>NZ_GG657757.1:0-65915 GCF_000158955.1 Streptomyces viridochromogenes DSM 40736
CCGCGTCACGGTGGTATCGCTGCGTCTTGGACGCTGCGATCCCCTTAAGCCGGGCCCCGAACTTAGCTTGTTCTTTAACTCTTCAACCATTGTAGGGCGATAAGAGTCTTCTTGCGGCGGACGGTTTTGCCCACGTCGTAGCGGGGTGCCCGGTGTCTGTTCTTCGTGCCGGGTGGCCGTCCGGGGCCGGGCCGGTAGGGTTTCGGCGCTCTGGCGGGGCAGGGCATGTGCTGGCGGAGGTTCCGAAAGGTCCGGCGGACCCGGGCGGGGGTGATCCGATTCGGTGCGGCTGGCTTCTCCCACGGGTGCCGCAAATCCTGGGTCAGTGGGCGGGCGAGCCGGAGCTGGGTGTAGGCGGCGATGATCAACCAGGTCCACCGGTCGGCGGCTTCCGGTTCTCGCAGCTGGGGCTTCGTCCAGCCGAGGGTCTGCTTGAACAGGCGGAACGTGTGCTCCAGGTCGAACCGGCGGAGGAAGGCCTGCCAGGCCCGGTCGACGTCCGCGTCGGTGGCACCGGTCTTGGAGGACCACAACCACACCGCTGGAGCCGCCCGGCCTTTCGACAGGTGCTCGACCTCCAGGCGGACCAACGTGCCTTCGATCAGTGGGAGTTCGCCTTCGTGGTCGAGCCAGGCGGCCCGGTGGGTCAGCCGCGGGTGCACGCGGTCCCATGCCTGGGTGACGGCCTTGCCGTAGTTCGCCGTGGCGGTGCGTGTGGTGACCGCTGGTTCGGGCCAGGTCTCCGGCCTGGCGAAGCGGAACTCCGGACCGTGCTTCGGTGGCCGGCCGCCCTTGGGGTCGTAGATCCGGGGCGGCTTCGGTAGCCGCATCACGCGGTCGCCGCGGACCCGCCCGACCAGCTCAACGGGCAGGTCTTGCAGGACCCAGGCCAGGCGGGTGACGTCGTATCCGGCGTCCGTGACGATGACGATGTCCGGCTCGCCGGGTTGCCACTGGCCTGCGGCGATGAGCCGTTCGACGACATCGCGGAGCTGGGCGGCCGTGACCGCAGTGGCGTCATCGGCCGGGCCGAGGCGGACCGCGTCCAGGACCTGAGTCCAGGAGGTGGCGCCCATCTCCAGCACCGCGACGAAGGAGTACGGCCAGCCGGGGATGAACTGCGAGGCGGTCTTCGCCCGGCCGTAGACATGGCAGAACAGCCGCTCGGGAGAGCAGGGCGCGTCCGAACGCAGCCATGGAGAGACGTCCACGGCCAGGACCAGCCGCCCGTCCGGAAACCGGGGCAGCGGAAGCCCGGCCAGCAGCGAGCGCAGTCGGCCGGTGTCGATCCCGCCCTGATTGAGGCCGTCGTACATCGCGCCGTGCCCACGGCGGTGCTCGGGCAGCAGCGTCAGCTCCACCGCCGAGTGCACGGCACCCGGCGCACACAACACCGCGTCCACCAGCTCGAACAGCTCATCGCCCCGGACGGTCAGACACTCGTACAACTCGGCCCGGAAGCGTGACGCTTCCGCGAACGCTTCTCCTGGAACAGCTTCAGGCAGCAGACTCACCCTCACGGCCTTCGTTCTGATTAGTGCACCTTGGTCGGAGCACATGATCAGGCGAAGGCCGCCTCAGCGTCCGGAGAATACCCAGGTGAGCGACCCAGTTCGAGATGCCGTTCGGCGCCGGAGCTACGGATCGAGCTGAGCAGCCATGCGGAGTCCTCACGGGGACTGGCGCTGCGAGCGCCGCGACGCGCGGAAAGTGACACCAAGGACTCCGCCTGCACCACCGCCGAGCACCAAGCCCATCGCCATGCTGTCGAAAACAGCCAGCCCGAGCACGAGCCCAACTGGAATGCCGATCAGCATGCCTGCAACAAGCCCTGTGCTGATGGACGGTACTCGGGCTTCCTCGTTGTTCGTCACACGATCATGGTGCCGAAGCAGCCCTCCGGGGACGAGCTTCAATACGGCCAACCTTCAAGGTCGGCCGTACCTTAAGAACAAGCTCAGGGCGAGGGGGCGCTGTGCCGGATCGCATTCTCATGATGTTGGCTGCGTTCTCGAACCGGCGCTGGTCGGCCTTGCTGGGGAAGATCAGCAGGAGTCCGACCAGGAACAAGAACGCCTCCCCGCCTCAAGGCGCGATTAGTTTCGCGAACCAGCCGGCAGGGGCGGCGGGGCGGGCAGGGCCGTCCCGCTAGTCTCTGACCATGGCTGATCCACATCCCGCCGTCTACGAGGCGTACTTCACCCGCACGCCCTTCCAACTCCTCGCCGGCGTGGGCTGGAAGCGCCTGGTCGCGTTCTGCGTCGACAGCACGGGCATTCTGCTCGGCGGTGCGCCAGCCCGCTATAAAGCTCAGACGGCGTTCGTGCCGTGGGAGGACATCACATCGGTAGTCGTGTGGCAGCAGCGCATGGCTGGTCCCTCAATGGACTACGTCGGCGTCCACCGCCGGGCGGGAGCCCCGGAACTGCCGGGGGCGAACCGCAAGATGACTCCCGCACAGGCAGCTCGCACCGTGCCCCACGTCGAGTACGAGCTTCTCCGCGCGAGCCGGCCCATCAACTTCTGGCGTCTCGACCCCCACCGCCTCCAAGCCGCAGTCGATTCCTTTGCTCCCCACGTTCCAGTCTTGGTGTATCAACAACCACACCTCCGTTGAAACGCGGGAGGTTAAAGAAAAAGCTCAGTGCTTCTTCAACGGCCGTCGCACGGGTCATCGCCCACAGGCATCGGCTTGGTGTCGGCCGCCAGGCAGGAGGAGTACACCCGCGGCGGAGGGGGCTGTGGATCCCTCTCGGCGCTCACGGCGATGAACGCCACCGCACCGGCACAGATCAGCCCCGCCATCGCGACGAGCCCTGTACGGCGGCTCACCGGTCGCCGCTGAAGTGGTCGAGAACTTCATCGCTGCAGTCGTCCGCGCCGACCCGGGATCGAGTGAAGGCCAGCACGCCGTCCTCGTTGCCTTCCCTCTTGGCCTTGGCCAACTGCGCCTCGATGTCCGCGATGTACTCGGCGCACTCGGCACTGACGGGCTTCTCGGGCTGCGGGTCAGGCGCCGGAAAGGCGTTCAGTGCGGCGGTGGCAGCGATACCGGCCACGCACAGCACCGCCCACACGGCAACCCACAGGCGGCGGCTCATCCGTAACGGCTTGGGCATTTAGGCATCCTACGAGCGTCGCAGCGGGCTGTCGCCGAAACGATCAATAGGCCCGCGCGACCTGTACGTCACAGCGAAGATCACCCACCGGCGTCTGGCGCGCCGGGGGCGTCGACCACCCCCGCACCAGCCGGGGGCCTGCCGGACCCGGTGGCCGGTCAATCAGGGGCAGGCGGTGTTGAAAAGGGGGTCGAGCGGATCGCCCTCGTACCCGACGACGAGGCAAGCCGCTGCTACCGGTCCCCGGGAGCGCTCCACGAGCCGGGCCAGGACCGTCGCCTCGGATGGCAGTTCATCCAGGTCGATACCGAGCGCCCGGGCCGCACGGTCCCGTCGCCGTGCGAAGTCGGGCAGGTCCTCCCGATACTCGTCGGCGACCACCTGGAGTTCTTCGGGCGTCCGGCCTGGAGCGTCTCGCCACCACGGCGCCACGAGACACAGCTGCACCAACTCCGGCAGTCCGAGCGCGAGCAGGCCGGCCTCGCCGTCAAGGCCCACGTACACCACGGGGCGTTCCTCACCGCCCTCGCCGACGAAACAGAACGCGTCCCCCGACCCGGCACGCGCGAACTGCTCCAGCCGGGCCCCGGAGGCGAGCCGGACCCCCTCTTCCAACTCGTGAGAGTCCGGGTCCGTCGCGTCGAGATCCGCGACGCCGGCAAAAAACGCGACGGCCCTCTCATCGGTTCCCAGAAGGGACAGCAAGGCACCCGGCACGTCGGGCCGCCAGGTGGGCGCTGAGTCGGCCGGTGCGTTCGATCCGTTCACCCGGCCACCGTATCCCTGGCTTGACAGCGGTGAGTTGGTGGTGCGGTCGGGAGCCGATCTGACTGCATCTCGGCTGTGGGCGGCGATGGCAATCACGGCGGGCACAGCTCTGGGCGGTGAGGCGCAGCGAGCGGCGGGGCGGGGTCCTTGGGACAGCTCATGGGCCGGACCGGGCCGTCCCCTCTGTGAAACGTGGGCACCCCCACCGGGTCGAGTCGGTCGTGGGGAGAGACTGGACCCGCCCGGCGGGAGCCGCGCCGTCCTCATCCGGTGTATCGCCGTCCCGGAACGAGGGGATGCTGTCCTTCTCGGGCCACGCGGGAGGGGGCTGATTGGGGTACACCGCTGTGCATGCGGGCTGGGGCCGGCTGGATGCGTCGCTGGACGATCTTGGGTGTGGCCGGTCCTGGGCGGACGTCCACCGCGTGAAAGGGCTGGAGCTTGCGTGTCCGGAGTGCCGGGGAAGGGTGTTCGCGCGCGTCTCCCCGCACCGTGCCAGGCACTTCTACCACCAGGTGCGGCCGCGCGACTGCGCGCTGGCGAACGAGTCGCCGGAGCATCACCTGCTGAAGCTGGAGCTGGCCACCGCCGCCCGGGCGGCGGGTTTCAGAGCTGAGCTGGAGGTCGGCAATCAGGCCCGGACCTGGCGTGCCGACGTGCTGGTCTTCGATGAGCAGGACCGGCCGTTCATGGCGCTGGAGGCGCAGTTGTCGCCCATGACGCCGCAGGACGCGCGGATGCGGACGGACCGCTACGCGGTGGACGGTGTGGCGGTGTGCTGGATCTCGTTGGAGAAGCGGCCGTGGGAGCGCGGCGTGCCCTCCCTGCGGTTAGCGCCTCCCAGGAACCGCGGGGACGCATGGACGGTGCGCTATGGCATGGCGCGCTACACCTGGGCCGCGCCACGCACGGTGAAGACGAAAGCAGCGTGGACCCACATCAGCTGCTCCCTGGACGATGCGATCCGGTGGATTCTCCAGGGACGGGTCCATGCCCATACCGGCCCGGACGGGACGGTGTGGTGGACCGCCCGCTCCTACGTCCACCTGGCCATCGCCCGGGCCCGGCTGGAGGCCGATGCCGAAGCTGTCCATCAGGCGGCTGCCACCGCGCAACGCCGACAGGCCGCACAGGAGCAGGCTGCTGCCACCGAGCGAGCCCGACTGGCCGCGGAGCAGCGCAGACTGGCTGCCGAGGACCGTCGGCTGGCCGCCGAGGAACAGGCGCACGAGGAGCAGCAGGCGGAGCAGGAGCGGTTGGCGGCCTTCTTCGAGCACGCGGGCATCAAGGCTGCACTGTGGCCCGCGTTCATGCAGTTGGTCTGCTCCGCCTCCGGCAAGTCCGTGGCATGCGGTGAGCAGAGCCCCGCCCATGGCAACGGGCTGCTCCTCTACAGCCGGCCGCGCGAAGGGTCAGCGTTCCAGCTGGCCGGTGTGGCGTGCCCGGACCCCTCAGCGCTCGCCCAGTGGCCTGCGGACCTGACCATCCTGGTCCCCGGCCAGGCCTGGCTCTTGCCTATCGAGGAGGCCGCTCAGAGCCCGCTGAAAGTCGCCGTCCTGAACCCGGTCACCAAGCACTGCGCCTACGAACGGGTCGGCCCCCGGACCACGACGCTGACGCGAAACCCATCAGGTTCGGGCGGGTGAGCTCCTATCGACCGCAGAGGCGGGGTGCGGCGGGCTCGGTGCCGGTGATGGCCTACTCGGTCGAGTGAACGTGCCAGCGGGCGGGAACTTGCAGGAGCACGGCCGCGTCGTGCCGGGCATGAAGCCGATCAGCGAAGCGCACGTGGCGCAGCCGGGCCTGGCCGTCGTCGACGTCGCAGCGTGTGACCACCAGACCGCGTTCACCGTTCAGGCGCTGCTTGCCGGGCGCTGGCCGACCGCGTCGGCGGACCGGCGATTCGAGTGCCAGGCGAGCCGGGTCTACGGCTGCGCTGCTACCTCGATGTCCGCCAGGAGCTCGGATCACAGCTGTGAGGCCCGAAGCCGGCTGCGAGAACCTGAGCTGGCCGAGCTCACCCGGTACAGCGCCTCCAACTCACCGTCGGCTGACCCGTGGCGAAGACGCACTGTCTTCCGGCAGGTCAGCCCCTCCAACTCGCATCGCCCACGGCGCTGTCGGCCCAGTCCGAGATGGAGGCGTCCAAGTCGCGCTGGTGGTGCTTGCCGAGCTTCGCGTACAGCGCGTCGAACACGTCGCTGTCCATGTCTTCCCGGTGCTCGGCCAGCCAGTTGCCCAGCTCGTACTGCTCACCGTCGTCCAAGTCCCCGCTCATCAGCGCCAGCTCTGGAGTCCACAGCCCCGAGCACCGCGCCACCTGTACGACGTCCATGGCCAGCTGGAGCGGCGACGGCTTCCACCCGGACGCCTCCTGGACGAAGCCGCCGACGTCCTCCCGGTCCTCGCGCCACGCCCGGTCCAGCACGGGCAGCCGCAGCCAGTTCAGGCGCTCCCCGGAAACGGCGTGCGTCGGGAACGAGTAGTGGGCCAGGAAGTCGTCCTGCTCCTCGTCCACCTGGGACTGGCGCGGCAGATGACGCGGGTCGCGGGTGTAGGGCGCCCCCTCGAACACCCCACTGTCGGGCGTCGGCGAGACCACCCGCCAGGAGATGTGCACCTCGCCCGGCCGGAACGCCTCCGGCCACCGCTCGTGATAGTGGTTGGCGTCCTTTGCCCAGTAGCGCCACAGGACGTCCGCCGGCTGCCCTTCCGCCGAGGGGTCCTCACAGATCGGCCCGGCGCGCCCGACGAGCCAGGACAGCGCCAGCTCCTCGGTGTGGACGTACCCGTTCTTGGATCGGAAGATCCACCGCGTGCCTGGAGGGTACGGCTGCACGCCCGCAGTAGTCGTGTTGCTCATAACCAAGAGTCTTCCAACCGCGGCCCGTCCGCATAGGAGTTCCGCCAACCTCACCCGGCGGGCACCAGCTCCTCGGGCACGCCCTGCACGGAGGCCCACATGCGATGCGCGGCTCGACGTCCGCGAGATCGCCGCCCCCCTCCTTCCTGGCCGGGACGTCCGGCGCCGGTCCCGGGCCGTGCCACCGGGCCGACGTATGCACCGCGTGCCCCCGACCGGAGCATGGGTACGCAGCCGCCCGTCGGCCGTGTCCGGAACGGACCCGCCCAGGCATCCCCCGGCAGCGTCCCGACCCGCACGTCCTCACAGGCACCGGTCGAGCTGGACGGTCCGGGCGCAGAAGGCGGTGGCACAACGCGGTAGGGGGTGCGTTGTCAGACAGTGCCGGCCAGGGTCTGCTGGACCAGTAGCGCAAGATGCTGGGGATGAGGGCACGTCTGTGTCATGGACAGTTCCCTTCCGGTGAGAGGGTGGCCGCTGGGTGTGGCGTCGGCCAGGGGCATGACGTACCAGGTGCCGTCCGAGCGGTGGAAGTCCCACACGATGCCGTCGTGGTCGGTCAGTTCGATGTGGCAGCCGCAGCCGTCTTCGTAGTCCTGGGCTGCACAGACCTCTTCGGCGGGCGGTCGACATGCGGGGATGAGTTCGGCGTCGTCCAGCAGGGCTGCCAGCTGGATGTACGTCTCGTGAGTGCTGCCGGGCAACGCTCCGGTGTAGGAAGTGGTGGCCAGGATGTCAACGGCCCCGTCGCAGTCGCGCGCGTCGATGGCGCCAAAGGCTTCCTGTCCTGCCGCGCCGAGGACGCTCTGGGCGGTGCACAGGCGCTCGGCTTCCCCTGCCCCGTCGTAGTCGGGGACGGTGATCTCCCCGCGCTCGGCCATGGCGTCCAGGTGGTCGCTCAGCTCCTCCAGCGCCGCGCCCGCCGCAGCGATCTGGGCGAAGAGAGCGGAGGCCGTCACGGCGGCCTGCTGCGGCGTGTACAGGGCCCATTCGTCGTCCAGGGCGGCAGCAAGTCCTTCGGCCGTTTCGGCTCCCACGATCGCCAGAGCGATGGTCTGCCCCGGATCATCGGGCCCGGGATCGGTGATCAGGCGTACTCCGTCGCACACGTGATCAAGCCCCGGTCGTCCGGCTCCTGGTAGCGCCGCCACAACGGTTGCCGGTGCGGTGCCGGCTGTGTCACGTCGCCACCCGCCCTTCTGTCTTCGGCCCTTGCTGTCCCCTTCTTCAACGAGGAGGGGCGGGCTGGGTGACCACCTGGACCTGCTGTCTGGCCGCACAGCTCCGGACAGCGGCAATGGCTGCGTGCCTACAGAGGGCGGGGAGGCTGCTTCGGTTCGAAGACGCTTGGCGGGGTGCTCGACCAGGGAGTGGACGTCTGGCGCAGGACCTGGGCCAGGTCGCGGTGGATCCGGTCGGCTTCCCCGCGGACCTGGACGGGGATGTCGCCGCGTTCGGCGACGAGGCGGTCATAGACGGGGGTCTGCTGGAACACGGTGGGGCGGTTTCCCTTCAGCGTGCGGTACGCCGGACCGGCGCAGCTTACGGGCCCCGGTCACGGCGCGTGGGAGGCGGTGGTCAGGTCAGGACGGCGGGGGGGGCGGCTTCGGTGGTCCAGTCGCCGTCGAAGAGTGTGGCGATCAGGTGTGCGTGAGCTTCGGGGAGCTGGCCGGAGCGGTGCTTGGTGCGGGCTTTGGCGAGCCAGGCGCCGAGGTTGACGGTGTCGCCGTCGACGCGGATGGTCTCGCGGGCTGTGGGGGCGCGGCCTTCGCGGTGGAGGAAGAGTTCCAGGAGCTGGACGGTCTGTTCGAAGGTGCGGCGGGCGCGGCGGGCCGGGGCGAGTGGGTTGGTGTCGGGGGTGAGGCCGAGAGCCGTCATCAGGTGCTGCTGGCCGGGGTGGAGGGAGGGCCAGGTGGTCAGTTGGCGGTGGAGCCAGGAGCCGATCTTCACCCCTGCCAGGAGGGTCTCGCGGGTGAGGGCGGCCGGGTCGGCGCCGGAGGCGAGGTGGGCGCGCAGCAGGTGGTATTTGCGTTGCCAGTCCGCGCCGTGGGGAAGGCGCCAGTCGGGGGGCAAGGGCGGTGAGGGCGTCGGCACGGGCGGCATCGAGGGTGTTCTTGGTGGCGAGGTGGCGTTGTTCGGCGAGCCAGGCGCCGACGGGAGTGGTGGCGGGGGCGGCGAGGCGGGCGCGCCAGACGGCGTCGTGCTTGTCCCAGATCATGCCGAGAGCGTCGAGTTCGGCGGTCCAGTCGGCTTCGAGGCGGCCGGCGGTCCGGGCGTCGCGCATGGTGGTGATGAAGGTGCCGAGCCGGTAGCCGGTGGGGTCGGTGTAGTCGGCGGGGACGTCGAGGTGGCCGTGTTCGTCGCGGTAGGACTGGGCGGCTGCCAGCCCCAGGCGGCGGGAGCGGGAGACGGCCGGGTCGCGGGGGTCGAAGGACGCCAGATCCATCGCTTGGGCGATGCGTTCGGGGTGGACGGTGAAGTCGAAGTACCAGCGGCGCTGGATGACGTCGTTGGTCTCCTTCGGCAGGCGGTTGGCTTTGTCCGGGAGGCGTTCGATGATGCGGTGGTCGTGGCTGGCCAGTGCGCAGGCGATCGCCCAGACCGGTTCGTAGGCGGTGCCGAGGATGTTCTCGCCGTCGGCGCCGGGCGGGACGTAGACGGGCACGATCAGGCTCGCGGTCTTGCCGGATACGTCCTTGCGCAGCGCGCGGCCCAGGGCCTGGGCGCAGCGGATGGCGCTGCGGGTGGGGTCGGCCAAGCCAACGCCGTCGACGCTGGGGATGTCGACGCCTTCCGCGATCACGCGGGCGTTGGCGAGGATCGCGCAGTCGGCGGCGGCGAAGCGGGCGAAGGTGTCGGCGCGCTGGGCGGAGGTGTGCTCGCCGTGGACGAAGAACACGTCCGGAGTGATGCCGGGGAACTGGTCGGGGTCCGTCTGGCGCAGCAGGCGCAGGGTGTGGGGGAGTTCGCGGGCGAAGCGGCGGGCGTCGGAGACCAGGTTGAAAAAGACCAGCACCTTCTTCAGGCCGTGTTCGCTCATCGCGCGCAGGACGGACAGGTGCAGGGCGGTGGTGCGCAGCGCGCTGTCCTGCTCCTGGTCACCGGTGCTGTCGCCGGGCCGGAAGGCAGCGGGGGCGCTGCTCGAGGAGGGCAGGTTGAGGCGGCGGCGCAGGTCGGCGTCGGTGAGGGTGGGCACCACGATGCGGTAGTCCGCCGCGCGGCCGTCGGCCACTGCCTACGCGAGGGGGCACTCGAAGATCTTCTTGCCGTAGACGGCCTCGTTGTCCATGCTGTTGGCGAAGGCGTCCCCGTCCGCGGCGCCGCGGTGGTGGCGGCGGGGGCGGGTGAGGTCGGCGGAGTCCGCCAGCTCCGGCGCGGCGAAGATCCTGGGGGTGGCGGTCATGTAGAGGCGGCGGTCCGCGCGGATCCGCTGCGCGTCGTTGACGATCGCCCACTTCTTGTCGGCCCGGCCCCCGATTCGGTGCGCCTCGTCCATGATGGCCAGGTCGAACGGTGGCACGGTGTACTTCGTGCTGCGGGTCTGCTCGATTTTGTCCAGGGAGTCGTAGGTGCAGATCACCGTCAACGCCGGGATCTGGTCCTGCTCCTCCCCCACGACCGACATCAGGGCGGCCAGTGTGTGCGGGTTGGTGGTCGAGCCGACGCGTGCGGCCGCGAGATCCTCGTGGCCGGCGGTGTCCATCGAGGAGGCGATCACCATGTGCTCGCCGTGACCGTCTCGGCGCCACGCCAGAGCGGTCTGGGCTGCCAAGTCCAGCGTGGGCACGACGAACAGCACGAGTTTGGCGTCGAGTTCGTCCGCCACCCGGATCGACACTACCGTCTTACCGGTGCCCGTCGCTGCCACGAGAAGCCCTCGCGTCCCGGGGCGCCGCAGGTGCCCGGCCAGCCGCTTGACCGCTTCGGCCTGGTCGGGAAAGAGCCGCGCGGGCTCGGGGCGGCCGGGGCGCGGCAGTTCCACCACAGTCATGTCAGCTCTTCTTTCGAGTCAGTGACTCCAGTAGTCGCGGCGGGGCAGTTCGACCCACACATCGGGCGGTCCGGTCACGGCGCGCCTGTCGGTCGGGCGCAGGCCTGCGAAGGCGCAGGCGTAGGCGACGGCGTCGTGCTGGTAGAGGTACGAGGCCAGCACCTGCGCGGAGGTGTCGTTCTCGTCCGGTCCTCCGCCGGGGTGCAGGTCTGAGCCCTCGACCGTTCCATGCCGGGCGATGCTGCCCTGGTTGCCGCTCTTGGGATTGGCGTAGAGGCCGTAGCAGGCGGTGCCGGCGGACAACCGGGCCAGCACGCCCGGCATCTGCGGCGCGTATCCCCAGGGCTGGGTGACCACACAGCCGCCCGGCACGGACGTCACGCCCACGATGTGCAGGCTTTCGTCCATGTCGTAGGCGTAAGGGTCTTCCAGCAGTTCGTTCAGCACGTCGAGGAGGCCGTCGTCCACCACCGGCGTCGCTTGAAGACGGCGCACTGCCTCGGCCGCGTCGATGCCGGACACGCAGGCCAGGCCCGTGCCGTCGTAGTAGAACTCGCCCAATGACGCGGTGAGCCGGTGGGCCTCCTGCGCCGCCGCCCGCTCGGTGTCACTCAGGGACACCCCTTCCGGCACCGGGAACAGCTCGGGCGTCGGTCCGGCCAGGCTCAGCCGCCCCGGCGACCAGCCGCCGAGCGACAGCCGCCAGGGATCGGCCCCGGCGGCGGCGAGCGCCCGTGCGTTGGCCGGCTTGCGGGACAGGACGGCTTCCCACAGTGCCGTCACCCCGTTCTCCAGGTGGTCACATTCCGCTACGCGGCGGGGCAAGTTCCGTTACAGCCTTCCGGGGAGCCGAACCACCCGTTGCCCCGATGCATGGGGCCTGGCTTCCCGTTCCAGTTCTTCGGATCAGCTCCCTGCTCCAGGCGCCGACGGATGTCGTCGGCATCCGTCCAGTCCCAGCCCAGGCCCGCCCAGCCGTCACTTGCTGCCGCCACCCGCTCCCCCTCGAACACGTCCCTTACCCTCCCCCTGAAACGCACCTATCGCGTACTAACAGCGTATGGGCCGCGTACATTGAGACATCGCCCGGGTGACCGGCGATCTCGAGACCAACCTCAAGGAGCAGGAACGTATCGGTGCGGAAATCGCCTCCCTGCAGGAGCAGCTTGCTTCCCTCAAGGATGACCACGCCGTGCTGGTGAACATGCGGCAGGTCCTCGGCATCCCGACGGCCCCGGTGGAGCCTGCAGTCGAGCCTCAGACCACGGTTCCCTCTCCCCGGCGAAGGAAGGCCGACGCCGCGCCCGGCGGGAAGCAGAAGGCGCGCACGTCCACCGCAGCGCCGGCAAAGAAGACGGCGAAGAAGCCCGCAGCCAAGGCGGCGAGTTCTGCGAACACGGCTCAGCCCACGCTGGTGGAGCTCCTTCGCCACCACCTTGCCGAGCAGAATGAACCGCGCTCCGCAGCAGAGATTTCCACAGCGCTCGGCCAGGCCCACCCCGACCGTGACATCGCGGCCAAGGTCGTGCGCGTCACGCTTGAGGGGCTGGTGGCCAAGAGCCAGGCGGAGCGCTCCAAGCAGGGCAGGTCCGTCTTCTACGCCGCTCCTGCCTCGGATCCGGCCGCTGCGCCCGAAGCCGAGGTTCAGCCTGAGGCCGCCGATCGCTGAAGTGCGCCGGGGTGGACTGTGCGGGCCTCGTCAGCGGGGGCCCCAGGTGCGGATCTCCAGGTGGGTGATGTGGGCGTCTGGGCGGATGCGCCCGGTCTCGACCAGCCACTGGTGCACGGCTGCGGTGACGTCGCCGGCCGCGGCGTCGACGCGGCGGGCGACGTCGGTGGCGTCGAAGCCGCCGGTCTGGGCGGATCCGTAGGAGCGTTCCTCGGTGTGGTCGGCGCGCTGGGTGACGTCGCGGCGGATGCCGGGTGAGTCGGTGCGGCTGCCGGAGGGGTGCAGGTAGCCGGTTTTGGCGAGGCGGACGGTGAAGGCCAGGCGCAGACCGCGGCGGGCGGCTTCGGCGATCAGGGGGCGCAGGCGGGCGGAGCCGGAGGCGATGGCCTGGGCACCGGCGCGACCGGTTCCGGTGCCGGTGGGGGTGATGAGGACGGCCTTGGTGCGTACGCGGGCGCGGGCGCCGGAGGCGGTGGTGCGCCGCCTGGTGTGTCGGGCTGCGATGGCGGCGAGTTCGGGCAGGTCGGTGATGCCGCCGGTCTCGAGGGCGGCCAGGACCTGGGGAAGGGCGGGGACGAAGGCCGCCCCTCCAGAGGGGATGCCACGCGCAGGGTGCTGGTGTCATCGGGTGCGGTCCTGTACGGGAAGTTCAGAGCCGTGAGCGCCGATGTCGATGACCACCAGGCCAGCCGGGCCGCAGGAGACTCCAATGCCGTACTCGGGGTGCTGTCCCCACCACCGCTGTATGCAGCCCTCATTGAGAGTCGCCGCGTGGAAGCTGTGGCACCAGCGGCCCGCGCGGGGCAGGGGCAGTCGGCCGGTGCGTGGGCATGCCGACTGAAGGCCTACGGGGGGGGGCGGCTCTGTTGAGTCGCTGCGAGGAAGCTGCAGCTCAGCAGGCATCTTCTACCCTCAATCAGCGACCGACGCGGCTCAACGACGGACACAGACTAAAGGGCGTAGAGAAGGCGGCCAACGAGCAGACATCACGTTCGAGTGCCCGACGGCGAGAACGGATAACCCGGGCTCGGCCGGCCTTAGCTGGTGGACGAGGCGCGCAGTTGCGCGCTTCGGGATCAGGGCTTCCAGGTGCGCAGGAAGGAGGCGATCCGGTCGGCGGTGCAGCGCGGGTTGTTCAGCTCGTGGGCGAGTGCTGTGAGTTGTTCGCGGGTGGGGTTAACGGGGATGTTGCTGGCTTCGAGGTACATGACGGCGACGGCGCAGGCGACGGTGAGGTTGGAGCGTTCCAGCCAGCGGCAGCGGCCCAGGGTGTGCACTAGGGCGGCGGCGCGGGCATAGGGGCCGTCGTAGACGGGGGTGTCGAGGAGTTCGCCGCGGTGGCGGGCGACCGCGGCGATGGGCACGCCGTAGTCGTCGGCGGCTGGGTCGCGTTGCCCGGCACGCTCCGCTGTTTCGAGGATCCAGGATTCGTCGACGTGCAGGATCACGCGGCGGCGCCGGGCTGCGGGTCGGCGTACGGGGCGTCGAGCTGCTGTTCGAGGTCGTCGAGGAAGGCGCCGTGCTGATCGATGAGCCGCTGGGCGGCCGCCATGCCGGCAGCGCGGGCGCCGGTGGTGTCCTCGATGATGAGCCGCTCCACGTACTTGTTGAAGTCCAGATGGCGGGCGGCCGCAGCGGCCTTTCCGGCTGCCAGCACATCCTCCTTCAGCCGGACCTGGGTCTGTTTGTTGGTGGAAGTCACCCCTTGATGGTAGCAGGGTGGTAGCACGGGTTCGAGAGGCGATTTTCAGCGGTGGCGCCAGCCCTGGCGGACGCTCCCCGTGCTCGCTGCCAGCTACCCGTGAGGCAACAGGGAGGCGGTGCCATGGCCACGTGACATGAGGCGGGTGATCTTGCCAGCGGCCGACGTCGTCAGCGCGACCGGAGCCGCCAGGTCCCGCGGCATCAAAGGAGCGGGCACCAGTACGGCGACGGCCCCGTAAACGACGTCACCCCACATGACCGGTGCTGCGACCTCGGGCCAGCCGGGCATCTCCTCACGGCCCACGGCATAGCCGGCCTGACGGACATCCTCCAGAGCCGAACGGAAGTCGCGTGGCGCCCGGAGAACACCCGGGCCTGCGGAGGGGGGCAGCGGCTCCGCCGCGATGGCGTCGACCATGTGAGACGGCAGATGCGCCGCGATCGCGCGCCCGGATGCACCAGTACGCAGCGTGCTGCCCAGCCGGATGAAGTCGCCGATACTCAGGCCCAGGGCGTCGAAGCCGTAACGCCCTGCGGCCTCGGCAACCACACGTCCAGGCCCATGCGCGGAAAGAACCCATAGCAGTGAGAGCCCGTTGAGGGCGCGGCTGAGGCGGTCGAGGATCGGACGGGCCGCGCCGGGTTCGAGTGCGGCCGCCGCCATCGCGCGCATCCCGACTTGTGCCGCTCCGGGCCCGAGCCAGTATCGGCCGGCCGGCCCGCGGACGAACAGGCCTACGGGGATGCCCGACTGCACGATGCGGTAGACCACCGTGGGAGAAAGGCCCGTAGCCGCTGCGATCTCGCTCGGGCCGTGATCGGGGCCAGGCAGGTACGTGAAGGCCTCCACCACTCGTGCGTGAGCGGTTCCGCCCTGTCGAGCGGCTCCTCCTCGGCTCTCCATTTCGTGGGCCTTCTCTGCTGCGGTGCCGGCCACCTGACCCCCTCGTTGTGCCATCGGCTACGCCCCGCGGTGATGCCGGGAGTGTTCGCGGCGGGCCGGGCGGCGGGCCGCCCGGCCGCCTGCCTGAGTCAGGCGCTCTTGGCGTTGAACTTCCAGACGTACGGCTCGCCGTCGGCTTCGCCCTCGGACCAGTGGACTTCGATGCTCTTGGCAGTGGCGGGGACGAGGTACGTCTCGCAGAAAACGTGGCTGTCGCGTGGCTTCCAGTCGTCGACGTCGTAGCGGTCCTCGCAGCCCGGAGCGTCCTCGGGCGCGAACGAAAACACTGTGCCGCGCACGCCGTCGGCCCAGATCGTGGTCGCGTCGTCAGCGTCGCTGCCGTCGGTGAGCGCGGGGCCGCCCTTGTGGGTGTACCGCACGTGGGCCGTGGCCATCACCAGTCCCTTCGCCCGCCCCTTGTCCTCGGGGCTGACGAGCTTCTGAACCTCGGCCTCGGTGCTCACGTCGACCTTCATGGGCAGGATGTCGTAGGTGACCGTGCCGGGGTCTTCGTCGACCTTGCCCATGGCGCTCTCGTCCTTCTCCATCTCGCCGCCGGACGCAGGTGAGGGCGAGGGCGTGTCCCTCACCTTCTCGCCAGCCGGGGCCGGGCTCTTCGCGGCGGTGTCTCCGCCGCCGCAGGCGGTGAGGGTCAATGCCAGGGCGGCGACGGCCGCAGCGAGAGCCGGGCGAGTTGTGCGAACGAACATGTGCGTGTGTGCCTTTCTTAGTGGGTTACGGCGCTGGTGATGAGCCAGGTGGCCGTGATGAGGGGCAGGAGTGCGACGTAGGCCTGTGGGCGCCGGAGGACAGGTCGGCCCAGGGAGGTCTGTTGGCGGCCCGGTACTGGGACCGGTGGGGGCAGGCGTCGCAGTTGTCGGTAGGACGACCAGTTCTGGCACAGCGTCAAGGGCGCGCCGAGTACGAGGGACAGGGGATTCCACCAGCCCTGCCAGAGCGTCCGGGTCGTCATCGCGCGTATGCGTGCGTTGCCGCAGGTGGCGCAGTACGGGCCGTCCAGGGTCTGATCCCGCATGACCAGCAGCAGACCGGCGTGCGCGCGCACCCGGATCTGCGCCGTCGGGAGGGCTCCGCAGTCTCGGCATGCATCGGACGGCTCCGGTGCCGCAGGCGCTACCGAGTACCAGGCTGTACTGTCCGGATCCACGTACTAGGGAGGTGGCGTGTACTCCGGCACCAGGCGCGATCCCGGGCCGGGCTGGCCCGGGTCGGACGGCGCCGTCATGACAGCAGCACCTCCCACGAGGCCGGGCCGGTCGCTTCCGGGTGGAACGATGGATCCCATCCCGGCGCCCCCCTCCACGCCGCACAGGCCAGGCAGCGAAGGCTCCATCCGAGGAGACTGATCTCTGTCGCGGACAGGTCGCTGCCCGTCTCGGGGGTCTCGCGGAGTCGGTTCCAGCGGTCGAAGATTTTCTGGATGCCGGCGGCAGTCTTCTTCTCTTCGGTGCAGCCGGTGGCGCTGACGTGTGTCAGTCGCTGTGCGATGAAGGAGGCGAGGTGCGCGTCACGCGTCTGCACCCAGGTTCTGCTGGGTGAGGCGAGGTGCCCCCGCTCGCCAGTTGGATCGAAGGGGTTGTCCTGGGGACTCACTTGGAGTCCACCATCTCGTCCTCGGCGCCCAAGACCCGCCATTTGCTACCCGGGCTCAGCGCCGCGGCGGCCTGAACCTGATACATGTCGATCATGACCGCGCGCTTCTTCGGGTTGTAGATCCTCGACACGTCACCCGGGATGATCACGCCGCCGCTCGCGAACTGCCTGTGCAGGAATTCAGCCTTGAAAGCGGCGGGGAAGAGGGCGAACTGGCCGCCGTCGGCCGTCTTCAGCGCATAGACCTTCGGATGCGCCGGATCGGCTTCGAAGTAGTTCATGGTCCGCCAGCTCAGGTCCTCCTTCGGCGTGCTGCGGTTCCGCTCGCGGTAGCTGTCGACGTAGTCCTTGGTGGTGGTCGTCGAAGCCAGCTTCGCGCCGGACTTCTTGCCACCGGTCTCCAGCAGATCCGCCAGGGCAACCCCGAGCTGGTTGGGGGCGAGCGCCCCGACATGCCGGGTCGGATCGGCGGCTTCGGCATTTCCGTTGCGGTCGACGGCGATCTCCGGGACCGCTGCGCCTTTAGCCATCCAGACGGCAGCGACGGCCTTGTAGGTGCCCCCTACCTTGTCGAAGACCATCAGCCCCTTCGCCCCTTCGTTGGTGGACGTCCCCTGCATCGCAAACCAGCTAGCTGATCCGGCCGCTGGGATGTAGTACTTCCGGTTCGTGTAGAAAAATGGCTTTTGGTACCGCTTCTGCGCCGCTTCCGTCCAGGTGTGCATCTGCTCGTACTCTGCCGAGGACTGCTCGTTGACCTGGCCGGCCTCGACAGTGGCCAGCAACTTGCTGTTCTTCGTGACGTTGGCCTTGTTGTTGACCTGCTCGTAGCGGTCGACGATCTTCTTGGCGGCCGCCTGCGTCACCACGCCCTTGGGGGCGGAACTCGTGCGCGCACCGGTCGAGTCGGTGTCCGTGCCTGCGCCGCAGGCGGTGAGGGGTATCGCGGTCGTCACGCCGATGGCGATCACTGTCATTCGACGCAGACGCGTGGGCTGCCTGGCGGGTCGATGCATGGGGTTCCTCCTCCTGGAACGGTGATGTGGGGGGATGGGGCAGGTGGGTCAGCTCAGGGGATTCGAGGCTCGGCGCACACCGCCGGCGAAGGCGCGGGCCGTATCTGCGGCGGCTTCGGCGGGTGCGTCGGGCCGGGCCTGCATGTGGCGGATGACCGCTGAGCCGACCACCACGGCGTCCGCGTAGGCGGAGGCCTGGGCGGCGTGCTCTGGAGTGCTGATCCCGATGCCGACTGCTACGGGCAGTCTGGTGGCTGTTCGAAGACGGCGTACCAGGCGGGGCAGGTACGGGCTGAGCGGCCGCTGGGCACCGGTACGGCCGGGGGTTGCGGGCGCGTAGACCATGCCGCTGGACGTGGCCCCGATCGCGGCCAGGCGGGCGTTGGACGCATGGGCCGGGACCAGGGGGATCGCGTGCAGGCCCGCTTCCCGGGCTGCGCTTTGCCATGTGGCGGTCGCATGCTCGGGAAGGTCAGGGATCAAAACGGCGCCGACGCCTGCCACGCACAACCGGTCCGCGAAGAGTTCGGGGCCGAAGCGCGCGATCGGGTCCCAGTACGACATCACCACCAGGGCGGTCGTGCTCGACGCGGTGAGCTCCGTTGCCGCCTCAAAAAGATGGATCATCTCGAAGCCGCGGTCCAGCGCCTGAGCACTGGACTGCTGGATCACCGGGCCGTCCATGTGGGGGTCGCTGTGCGGTAGGCCGAGTTCCAGCACGTCGGCGTGCTGCGCCATCCGGTGCAGCGCGTCCAGGCTCGCGGTGCGGGAGGGGTAGCCGACTGGCAGGTACAGACCCAGCGCGGCCCGCTGCTCGGAGCGGCTGGTCGCGAGGGCGTAGTCAAGACGGGCGGCAGCCCAGGACGGGGGCATGGACGTGATCACGTGGGCCTCTCGAACCGGTGGGGGGCGTCGGCGGCCGCAAGGTAGAGGCATTCGCGCTCCAGGGCGCGGATGATGCGGTAGTCGCCTTCGATGGCGTCCGGTTCGCTGCTGCTGAGCACGACCTCTGTCCTGGCCGGTGGGGCGGCGGGCGCGGTCGCCTGGAGGTCGGGGCTCACGGCGGCCACAGTGGGCAGTCCCCGCAGGATGCGTGCGGTCCACGGGTCGATCCGGCCGCTGAGGCGGGGGTGAAGATGCACGCGGGTGACTCGGTGGCCGGTCGGCGCGGAAATGAGCTGGCCGGGAGCGGGTGGGATTACCACGTCGAGTGCCGCGGCGAGACGGTCGTGGCCGGTGGCCTCACGCAGCGCTCTGTCCGCCGGTGAGGTGTCCGGGAGGGCCACAGCGGACAGGAGTACCGGTCCCCTGTCGGCGGCGTAGGCGATCCGGCTGGTGACCGGCCCGCAGACCACTCCGAGGGCATCGAGTACGCGAAGTACATACATGTGCAGCGCGCGGGTGAGCAGCTGATGCCGGCTCAGCAGATCGGTGCGGGCCAGCCGTCCGCTGGACGCGCGCGTCTCGGCCCAGACGTCAGTGACGACGTGGTCGGCCTGGCCGTCAACCACCCGGGTCACACTGTTCACCAGGTAGCGGCGTCCGGACAGATACTCGGCCACGACCAGGTGCTCGTCGCCGGAGTGGTGGGCGGCTTCGCGCCTCATGCTGGGCCAGGTGGCACTGATCTGGACCTCGTGCTCGCACACCACAGGCTCCACGGGTACTCCGGCCGCGGCCGGAGCCAGCATGTATGCGGGCAGGCGGTGGTTCTCGGCCCAGGTGAGCGCCTCGGCCAGGCTCGTGGTCCGCACGCTGCGCAGGGCCGGGAGGCCTGTCTGCTCCAGGGTCGCGGCCTGTGCACCGCGGTCATGGCGCAGCAGTGAAGCGTCGGGGTCGGCTCCCGTGAGGCGCAGCGTCCTTGCTACCCGTTCGGCCAGGGGGATGCCTGCCGCGCTGCCTGCAACCACGGCGGACACTTCCAGTTCGCGCAGGGACTTCACCGTGTGCTTGAGAGAGCCGGTGTGTTCCAGCCGATGTGCGTAACCGGGGGCGTCTGGCGTTGTGGACGCGGCGGGCGGCCGAAGTCTGGGGGCCAGGTCGACGGCGACGGGCTGCCAGCCCTGGCAGACGAGGGCCGCTGCGTAGCGGCATTCGTTGTCTGGTGCGACCACTGCCACCGTGCCGGCGGCAGCGGCGGAGCCAGTTCCGGCCTCGAGCGCCGCTGAGGGGATGGCCATGGGGACAGGGCTCCAGGTCGAAGGAGTCGCGGCAGACCGGACGCGACGTGAGTCGGGTGAGGGAGATGCGCGGGGCGCCGCAGGGGGGAAGCGGCACCCCGCTCAGGCCGAGACCGCAGGCGTGGAGGAAACGCGGCGGCTGGAGCCGGAGCTCAGCACTCGGCCGACCTTGGGCGTCAAAGGGCGGCAGGTCAAGGCCTGTGGGAGTCCGTAGCTCCTGGCAGCCGCCGGATCGACAACTTTTCGCGTGCTCGTCGAGGACGCTCTCGCGTTCTACCCGGCGCTGGCCGCGGGTGATGTGAGGGCGTATCGAATTCGATGCGGCCGGCGCGCGGTTCGCTCCGGCACGGGCCGGTCGCGGAGGGATGGACGAATCATGCGCATGCGGGATCCCCTTGGGTGGGGGGAGCTCCATCCAGTACCTGCGGTGGTTGGGGAAACGATCCCTCAGCTCGTGCAGGCAGGTCTACTCTGGTCTTGGCGGCGTGGTCGCAACACGCTGCCGGAGCGCCCCAGGGTTGCGGGTTTGAATTCGGTCTCTGGTGCGATGACTCTGGCTGAGTCAGGTGTAGTGGCCGTCTCCTGCGCCAACAGGGGGCGGCCACGCTCGTGTCACAGGGCGTACGGGACGATCAGCCCAAGAGCAGGATGGCTCGGCCTACTTTCGCGGCCCTGGTCTTGCTCCGGTCGCGGCAGCGGTAAGCACGGGCAACAGCTCCTGAGTCGCGCAGGGTGCTCCCCCGCGGTCCAGCCAGCCGCAGCGTCCGAGAAGCTCTCGGTAGCCGCCGCTGCCAACCTGGTTCCCGGCGCGGTCGCTCGCGCCAGTGAGCACCCCAATGCGTTGGTCTGGGTCTGGTGGTGGAGTTGTGGAAGCCGTCCTTGTGGAAGCAACAGCCAACGTCATTGCGGCCACGGCATGTGAACCGCAGCTAGCTCGATCTTTCTGTACCCGCAGCCCCGCTGTCAACATTTGTAAACGACTGTGGCGTGAGGAGGTGCGTCGCCCGTACGATCAAGGAGCAGCCGATTCTGCGGACCACGTGCGCGGTACTCTCGTGGCACCCCCACTGAAACGCCGGGCCACCGATGGAGAGCTACAGGTGACAGATGCCGCCCCAGAGCCGGCCGCCGTGGTGGAGGACCAGTTCACACCCTGGCTGAAAGAGGGCAACCAGCTCCTTGCGCAGCTCGGCCTGTCCTGGGGCGACGTCCTCTCAGACCTCGATCAGGTGAGCTATGCGACAGGAGTTACCCCTGAGCGCATCAAGGCTCGGCTCGAGGGCGCTCCTCCCCGAACTGCCCCGGCGACCTTCGCCGAGCGGCTGACTTTCCTGCATGAGACCCGCCGGGACGCAAACGGCAAGAAGCACGTGCTGCGGGTCATCGCGGAGACCATCGCAAGCGAGCAGAAGGTCAAGCTCACCGCCTCGGCTGTGCATCATCTCCTCCACGGCCGCAATGAGCCCACCCGGCAGACTGCGGCCTGGCTGGAGAAGTACTTCAAGGTGCCCGTCGGGTGGTGTTCCCTGAGCGAGGGCGAGGCCCTCGCCGCCTATGTCGGGGCCCGCCTGACGTCCCTCCGGGCTGCCCAGGACACACTGCAGGCACTTCAGAATCGAGGTGTCACCTCCGTTTCGGCACGCAGCACCGGCGACCTCGCAAAGCAGCCCGGGCTGCTCGCAGACCTGCTGCCCACGCTGCTGGCCGTGGTCGACAACCCCTGGGAGTCCCGGACCCCTCGCGACGGGAAGTGAGCGTGCCACGCCGGCACGCAGGCTGGACAGGGATGCCGCCGTCCCTCATCGTGCGGCGGCATCCGCGATGGCCCTAGCGGCGCCTCAACGGCCGCCTCAGCCTGTCCAGTACGCGGCCGACAGCGGCAGCCCGCAGGGCCCACCGAGGGAGTAACGCGAGATGTGGGAACATCAGCGTCCTTTCTGATCAACGGGTTCGGGGAGGTCCTCCCCCGCCAACGTGGCCAGAACACCGAACAGCCAGCGCTCTGGCTGGAACGTGCTGGTTGCGAGGTGTCAGGCCCGGCCGGGCGCCTCTCGCGCCTGGACGGTCATCACCATCTTCCCCGGCCGCACCGTCGCCCCTCCTACCGGCCGGACCGTCTGGCCGGGGGCCAGATCGAAGCGCCTGCGCCGCAGGATCGTGGCGACGGCGGTGGTCAGCTCGGCGCGTGCGTAGAAGTCACCGATGCACTTGTGCTTGCCGTGCCCGAACGGCAGGTAGGCACCGGAGGGCGGCGGCTGCTTCGTGTCCAGCCAGCGGTCGGGGTTGAAGGACAGCGGGTCGGGGAAGAGGTCCGGATCGCGGTGCAGGGCGTGTTGGCAGTAGGCGAGTTCGGTGCCTGCGGGTAGCGTCCATTCCCCCAGGCGGGTCTCGGTGAGGGTGCGCCGAGTCACCAGGAGACCGGTGTGGTGAAGTCGCAGCACTTCGTCGAGGACGCGCTGCAGGTACGGCAGGCGGGCCTCGCCCTTGACCCTGACGACGTCTTCGAAGGTGACCGGGCGGCCGGCCAGGACCTCGTCGAGCTCGGCCAGGACGCGGGCCTCGATGTCGGGGTGGCGGGTGAGCTCGTAGAGGGTCCAGGAGAGCACGGAAGCGGTGGTTTCGGTGCCGGCCACCGCCAGGGTGAGGATCTCGGAGCAGATCTGATGCCTGGTCATGTTCGCGCGCAGGAGCATGGACAGCATGTCGTCGGCGCCGTGGTCGCCGGTGGCGCCTCGTTCGGCCTGCAACTTGTCGACGGCGTCCTCGATGGTGGCGCGTACGGCGTCCCGGGCCCTGTTGAAGCGGCGGTTGGCGGGCAGAGGCAGTTTCTCGACCCAGTCGGGCATCATGACGCGGGCACCGACGCCGGCCATAACGACCGACAGGTCCTGGCGCACGCGGCGAAAGGCGCCGTCGTCGAGACTGTCGGACAGCACGGTCTTCGCGAGCATGTCGAGGGAGAGCTTGACCATTGCCTCCCGCACGTCGAAGGCCTGGCCTGGCTTCCAGCTCTCGACGGCCGCGGTGACCTCGTCGCGCATCTTGTCGACGTAGCGGGCGATCTCGTCGCGGGCGAAGGCGGGCTGCAGTTGATGGCGTTTGTCGCGGTGTACTTTCCCGGCGGCCGTGACCACGGAGTCGCCGAGGAGCTGGCCCATCTTCTCGAAGAACCGGCCCTTGTCGAGGTGGGGGCTGAGGTCTTTGAGCATGACCTGGATGAGTTCCGGGTCCTGGACGATGACGGTTCTGTGCCTTGGCTGGAGGATGATCTCGACGACAGGTCCGTAGTCGCGGCGGAGGGAGGCGATGAAACCGAGGTTGTCGCGGATGAGCGGAATCATGTGACCCAGGAACGGCAGGGAGCCCGCGGCCCTGGGTATGGGGGGAGACTCAGCGGTCACGACAGTCCTTCCACGAGGATGACCCCTGATCACTGCCCATGAGGTGACCGGCGGCATGCCCGCCGCAGCCGTGGTGTCGGCCACGCTGAGGCAATCTGTGCACCCGGTCAGGACGCTCGCTCGCCGCTCACCCGGGGTTGACGACGTTGAACGGCGGCGGCCAGTCCGGCGTCGACGGCTCTGTTGATCTGATGAGCGACACGTCGTTGAAGGAGCCGAGGTCGAAGGGCCGTTGCTCCTGCTTCGACCTCGCTATGCAGCTACAGGGACTCTGTGGGGGTGGGGGCCGACGGCGGGGGTGCGAGACGGTCCACGACCGCGGTGACGACAGGATCATCCACACAAGCCGCTACCCGCAGCAGGTAGCCCCGCTCGTCGGTGGGAAGGCCATGGGCGGCCTCCGCCGAGGCCCGCCTCAGTGCCGCCTCACCGCCGCGGGGTGCGTCCGGAGCACTCCGCAGACGGCGCTCGTACTGCAGGGCGGCAGCGGTCTCGAGCGCCCTGAGGTGTTCGAGATCGTCGGCGGTGGTCTCGGTGATCATCCTGTACTCGGCTTTGACGAGGTCGTGGATCGCGTGGTGGGTCCACGGGCGAAGCAGTCTGATGTTGTCGAGGATTCTGATCACGATGTGGGTCAGCGCGAACTGGCTGTTGAGCCAGCTCGGGGGCAGAGGGTCGGCCTGCCCGGGAAGGGCCACGGCCTCCCACAGGGGGATCAGTGCCTGGTGGTCGCGGCGGTCGGCAGCACGGGCGGCCAGCGCTGGCTTGGCCAGTCCGTAGCTGGCGACGAGAGCGCTGCCTCCGGCGAACACCCAGGCTGCCGCGGCGAGCACGTCGAAACGGTGATCTTCTCGGGAGGCTGCGATGACGGCGATCGCCGTTCCCGCGACATAGGCGAGGTCCAGGGCAACGGCGGCGGCAAAGAGTTTGAGGCTGTGCGCGAGGTCGGGGCGCTCGGGCAGCGCGATCACGCCGTCCGGTCCGCGGCACTGGCGTACCGTCGCGATGATCCCCACGACCAGTGCGGTGAGAAAGACCAGCTCAAAGGCAAGCACCCACGGCAGGTGTGCAAATGCCACCGCGAACGTGAGCGGACGGGCTGGCCCGATCGGGCCGGCGGCCACGAACAAGATGACCATGGCGGCCACCGCGACCGCGTACATCGGGGCCCACGTGGCTATCGACCGCCGCAGGGCATCCGCAGTACGGCGCCGAGGGTGCCACAGCATCGTCAACAGGTGGGCGTGCCCCATGCACAGCAGAATGAAGACACTGACCGGCAGCGAGGCCACGTTCGGCCAGCTGACTGCCTCCCCCACCGCCCGGTACACAGCCGGGGCCGACAGCAGATAGACCGCCGAGGCGAACAGCAGGACCGAGGCAGTGATCTTCAAAGGCAGGCCCGGCCTGCTGCGCGCGTTCACGGCCTTCCCGATGCCCGCACCCGCGCACACGACCGCGACGAACAAGTTCACGCCGGTGAGCACGGCGTCCAGCATCAGATTCCGGTCCCCCGCTCCAGAGAGGAGATGATGGCGCCGGATCCGGTATCCGCGTTCAGCGGCAGGAGCCCCAGCAACTCCGTTCCGAAGGTCTCCGCCGCATCGAGATCCTCGTGTTCCCCGGCGCGCATGTGCACTCTGACGCGTCGTTCCTGAACATCCAGCACGACGCTGTCCGGCAGTGCCGGCAGCAGGCCGGCGAGCATCTGCGGGGAGAGCAGCGAATGGTTGGGGTCTTGGTCATCGCCCACCGTAGGACGGGGCGTTCGCAGGTGGCAGCGTTCCAGCAGCCGGACGAGTCGGCGCCGTAGCCGTTGGGCACGGTTCCCGCAGTCCTTGAGCAGGTGCCGCACCTCGTGGCCCAGGATCTGCAGTCCAAGCAGGGGGGTAGCCGCCGTGTCGATCAGGATGATGTCCGCTGTCTTCGTCTCGATACACAGCCCGGACACATCATCGAGCAGCGCCTCATAGCGGACGATCAAGGGCTTGCCGCGCATACGGGCGACGGCCTCGACGAGGGTTTGCAGTCCCTCGTGCGGCTTCAGGCGGCCTTGCCGCAGGAGACGTCTGGCGCTGGCGCGGGCCCAGGTAACGGTGAGCTCGGCGCGCAGAATCTGTATGAATCCTCGTCGGCGCTTACTCATGATCGAAGGAGCACTGCATCGGCAGAATGGAGGTACTGATCGTCGTACCCACGCTCCCTTGCCTCCCCTACCGCATGGTCTGTTTTGCGTGGTCACCGTGAGGCTATCAGCGACAGCGGTTCGCTGGCGGAGCGGAGGGGCACGCGATGCGCGATCACGCAAGGAGACCTGGCCGGAAGGCCTGGTGGCACTCTTTCCGTTAGGTGCGAAAGAAGCGAAACCGGCCTGCACGGCCCGTTTAATACCCAACCAAGTGGTCTGTTTCGATGGTCATGGCTCCAGCAAGCAGTCTGAGGCGGGCCAGGCTCTCGACCGATTGCACTGCCACGACGAAGATGCCGGCGGACGACCCCTGGATTGGTCGTCCGCCGGCACGCTTTACGGAGCCGCCGCTAAGCGGCGAGCCAGTCAGCCAGTTGTACGGGCAGACACGCCGCGCTCTGCGACGAAAGGGACGCCATCCGCGGTAGAGAAGCCCGGCTCTCCTGCGTGGTCACCGTCCGCTGGGTGAACAGCACCCGCAAGGCGATTTCGGCTTCCATCTGCGCGAGCTGCGCCCCCAGGCAGTAGTGCGGGCCGTAGCTGAAGGACAGGTGCCGCATCTGCGCCGGTGGGCGGTCAAGCCGGAAGACGTCCGGGTCGGGTGCGGTATGCGGATCCCGGCCGATCGCCGTCAGGCAGAACAGGACCGCCTCCCCCTTGCAGACGGTCACTTCACCGATCGTCACGTCGCGCACGGCGAAGTAGAACATCAGCGTGTTCAGCGGACTGTCATAGCGCAGCGTCTCGCTGACCGCCGTTGCGTAGCTGGCAACGCCGGCGAGCAACAGGCTGAGCTCCGCGGGGTGGTCCAGCAGGGCCAGGGCACCGTTGACGATGAGGTTCTGCGTCGTCTCCATACCGGCGATGAGCAGCAGGAACAGCATCTCGTGCAGTTCCTGGTGACTCAGGCGGTCCTCGTCATCTCGAGCCCTGATCAGCGCGCTGGTGAGGTCGTCGCCCTGCTGGTGCCGCTTTCGCTCGATCAGTCCGCTGATCACTTCGTGAATCACCGTGTGGGCAGTTCCGGCCTGCTCCTTGGTGACGTGGCTGTCGAGCAGGGCGTCGCAGGCGTCAGCCAGCCGCTCCCGGTCACCGAGGTCCTTGAGGCCGAAAAGCTCACTGATGACGCGGATGGGCAGCGGGCGCGCGTAGTGCCGGCGCAGGTCCACCCTCTCGCTGGTGGGGATATCGACGAGCAGTTCCTGCGCGATCTCCTCCACGCGGCCGCGCAGCGCGTCCACACGACGTGCGGTGAAGGCCTTGCTGATCAGGCTGCGCAGCCGCCGGTGGTCGGATCCGTCGTTGCTGAGCAGCGGCGCTGTGATCACCTGCAGCAAGGGGAAGGGCTCGGGAAGCTGTTCGGGGTAGGCCTCCCACGCTTCAGGGCTCTTGGCGAAGTCCTTGCTGTCCAGGATCGCTTTGGCGACGTCGTGGTCGGTCACTGCCCAGGCCCGGACCGTCGGCTGTCCGGGTGCGCCTGGCAGCGCGACCGGCACGAGACCATGTCCGAGCCTTCGCAGCGCCTCGCCCTCGGCGGGAACGTCGAGGGCATTGGGATCGAGTGTGGCGACGGGGCGTGCGAGGCTCAGCGCCGTCTCCGGCGCGGGAGTCACCTCGTGAATGGGCACTGCAACTCGTCCAGCATCTGCCGTGGGAACAGGGAGCGAGAGTTCCATCCAGCGTCTCCAAGAGCCGTTTGATCAGGGGTGGGGCGGGCCAGTACGGGCACGCTCGGTGCGAAAGAGACCGGCAGTTCGTCGAGCGCTCGCACGATGAACGAGGAGCGTTTCGGGGGCTTTTCCGGGTTCTCCAGCACAGGAGCCCAACACCGGGCCAGGAAGGCCTTGACCGCCGTCCTGACGATGATCTTGGCGGTGCGCTGGGCCGGGCACTCGTGAGGGCCCGCGCCCCACCCGTTGTGGGACTCGTTGCCGAGGGTCCACGCGTGACGGTCGCCGCTGAGTGTCGGGTCGGTGTTGGAGGCGGCGATGCCGCGGATCAGCATGGCGCCGCGAGGGATCAGCCGGCCGCCCAGTACGGAGTCGGTCAGAGCGAAGGGGCCCATAACGTTCGCCACCGGTGGGTTGTCCCAGCAGGTTTCGACCATGATCTCGTCGACCGTTGCCTCTCCGGCGGCCAGGAGTGCCTGGAAGCGGGTCTTGCGGACCAGTTGCTCCATGACGTTGGAGATCCAGTTCGCGCACCCGCCGAAGCCGGCCAAGACCGTCGTCCAGACGAGGTTGCGTACCTTCGCGTCACTGAGCTGCTGAGCATCGGCGCTGCTGGAGTGGTGGATCAGCCAGGACGTGTAGTCGTTCGCCGGCTGGTCTCGGCGGGCGGCAACCAGCTCGTCGAGGATGCTGTTGATCTCATCGTTGGCGGCCTGGGCACCTTCTCCTCCTTCCAGCAGGCGCGGCATCAGCATGAGGAGTCTCTGGCCGGCGTCATGAGGAAGTCCCACCAGGCGGAGCATGACCAACAGGGGCAGCGGGATGGCGTAGTCGGCAACGAGGTCGGCCTTGCCCGACTGGCAGAAACGGTCGATGAGCCGGTCCGCCTCCCGAACCGTGAATGCGCGGAGTTGGGCGGTGGAGACCTTCTCAAGTCCCGAGGAGAGTAGATTGCGCAGTTGCCAGTGCTCGTCGCCGGTGGCGAACCGGGCGCTGCCTTGCAGGTAGGCGACCTGCGGCTTCCAGGGCCAACCGGGCTTCACCTGGCCCCACTCACTCCAGGCACGGGAGTCGGGAGTGAACCTGTCAGTTCTGCGGCATGCCTCCCGGAACTCCTCACTTCCGATGACGAGGTACGCGGGGACGTGGTCCTCCAACTCGACTTCCACGACATTGCCCTGGGCCTCCCTCATCCGGTCGTAGACCGTGGGCTCCAGGCTGAGGCCCGACAGTTGGACGCGGCCGGGATGCTCCGGGCACGTGGGCAGCGGTAAGGCAACGGACTGATAGCCGACGCTGTGAGGGGAGTAGGTCATCGCACCGATTCCTAGTCGTCACGGGACCCGCGGACGGTAGGCGTAGCCATGCCCGCGATCATTCGCGGCCGGAAGCCGTGGGGCGACGGGCACCTCTTCTGCGGCCTCGGATGACTTCAGATCTTGATGGAGTGCGATCCACTTGTCAACATCTGTAAACAGTTCGTACCCTCCCACTCGGCATCCTGATCAGGCCCATCCGGGAGGCCCTGGACGTCTATGACCTCGGACCCCACCCGGACGTACAACCGCGGCGGCTCGAAGAGCTCCAGGAAGACGCCGAGGCGCTCCTGGTGGCCGTCCGTGCGGGGGAGATCAAGAAGGCCGCCAGCGACGTCGCGGGGCTCATTGAGGAGGGCACCACTGCGGCCCACTCGTTGAACCGCACGGAGGGGTGGCTGACGCTTGCGTCGTTCTACCGCACGGCATACGACGTCTCAGCCAAGCTCGGGTTTTCGGATCTCGCCCAGCTCTGCCTTGCCCGCATGGACTGGGCCGCGCAGCGCGGCTCCGATGCCGTCCTCGGCGGCATGTACCAGTACCTCCGTGCGCTCACCTACCTGCGCGAGGGCAAGTTCGAGATTGGGCAACGACTCGTCACCAGGGGACTGTCCACCCTTCAGCAGGCGGACGGGACCCGGGAACGCGAGGTCGTCACCGGGCAGCTCCACCTCGGTGGTGCGGTGATGGCCGGCCGAGCTCACGACGCGAACCAGGCCCTGTCTCACCTAGAAGAAGCCGAACGGATCGCCGGGGAGACCGGGGAAGCGGTCAGAGTGCACTACCTCACCTTCGGCCCGACCAACGTCAAGGTGCATCGAGTCTCTGTGCTGGCCGAGCTCGACCAGTACGGCGAGGCGGTTGAGGCAACAAGCGGCCTGACCATCCCCCAGGACTGGCCGAAGTCCCGGACCAGCCACCTCTTCGCCGAGGTCGCTCGGGCGCAGATGTGGACCGGGAAGCTCGAAGCGTCCTTCGAGAACCTCCGCAAGGCCCGCAAGGCGGCTCCGCAGCAAGCCAAGTACCACCCGACGGTGCGGGAGACGTACGCAGGCCTTGAGGCGGCCCACCGCCGTCTCCCGGAGAGCTTCCTGTCGTTCGGGTCCTGGCTAAGTGCCGCATCTGGGCAGGTCACCTGATCTTTCATCACTCTTCGCGAATCTATGGCCCCAACTATCATCAACTCCTGATAGTTGGGGTCTAGTTGTGGGGCCACCATGTCGTCACTGGCCATTCGACATGGAGCCGACCGGATGAAGACGCACTTCGTGGCCCAGGCGCACCCGTCAAGGCGCCGCTCCCGCGCCACAGGGTCAAACCCCAGCCCTGTGCCGTCGTACGCCCACGCCGCTAACGCGGCTCACGCTGCTCAGCCAGCTCCACGTTCCCTCAAGAGGACGTGATGACGACGACAACCGTACGAACGCCTCGCGCCGTTCCCCTCAGTGGCGAACTAATGACCGAAACCATCAAGGTCGCTCACCCCGGTGGTGATGAAGCTCCCCGGGCCGAAGACGCGCGCCGAGTAGGAACATTGCGTCGGATCACTGCCGCTCGGCTCCGCCACTGCGGGCTTCAGGCGCTGATCGAAGACGTGGGAACCATTGTGTCGGAGCTCCTCACCAACGCCTTACTGCACAGCGGCGCCACGAAAATCACTCTGCACCTCGGCGTCAGAGACGGCTTCCTGCGCGTCGCCGTCATCGACGGCATGTCCGGTCACGCCACGCTCAAGCACGCCGACGACGACAACACATCAAGGCGCGGGCTGGCATTCGTCGAGGCCTTGGCCAAGGAGCATCACGGCACCTGGGGCACTAGCGACGACGGCACCCTGACGTGGTGCAACCTCGCCGTGCCAACGGAGGAGCGGTCGTGATGCCACCAGCCACGATCCGCCGCTGGACGGGGCCCACCCCGCAGAAGGCAGAACCACCCCTTGACGTTGACGCCCTGTTGGATGTGATTGCGAAGTTCCGACGGTGGACCCCGTTCGACGGTGAGGCCTTACTCGACGATGTCTGCGCCGTCCCGGACGACGTCGTACCGAGTGCGGACGAATTCGAGGGGCACGCTGAGCGGCTCGGCGGTCACTTGATGCGGCTCGTGGACATTGCATTGGCCGCCGAGGCGCATCAGATGGACGACGAAGCTACTCGACTGATCCGACAGGCGCGAGAGGTGCGTGCGCAGAGGTCATGCCATGCGAGCTCCGGGCCGCCTTAGGGCACCTGCGGCGGATGGCCTGGTCCGTCAACGAGCCACTGGAGCTCCTGGTGGCGGGTCCAGTGCCTGAAGGAGGAGCTGTGACCGGTCTACTGCTCCCCCCAACCTGCACCGTCCCTACGAGAGAGAAGAACCGCTCCGTGCGCACCTCGACCGACCCCGCACTGGTCCCTTTCATCATCCAGCGGAAGGGAGAGGAAGCCGCACCAGACAACCTCGTCATCCACGTGCACCCCTCCGGGCCGCGGTTGTACTACCTCGACGAGGACCCTAGGGACCGGCCCCTTCGAGGCCAGCTGTGGGCACGGTGTGGGTTCAATCCCGTGGACGAGCGGCAGATGCCGACCGGGGAGCCGCAGTGGAAGTTTATGCACCCCTACCGGCAAATGATCACGATGCGGACCCTTCATTGCCAGGTGTGTGCGAGGCCCGCCCGGACGCCGCTGGGCTTCGTCTTCCTCGCCGGTCCAAAAGACGAGGACCCCACACAGCCGACGATCTACACCAAACAGCCTCCGGTGTGCCGCAGGCACATTCGTGCCGTCGCGGAGCTGTGCCCGCACATGGAGAAGAACCCGATGGTCTTCTTGGCCCGGAGCGCACCCATGTACGGAGTCCACGGCACCCTTTACGGGCTTAACGCACGAAGCGAAGTGCACGTCGTCGCAAGCCCCGACTACCCACTGCCCTTCGGTCATCCGAACATCCCCACCTTTCTCGCCTCGCAGCTCATCCGCCGGCTCAGTTCCTTCCGCATCGTCGATATAGAGGAACTTCTGCACGAGCTGGCGTTGGTCGCGTAGACCCTGCCCGGTGACCCGGCCAGCACCATGCCCCCGTTGTGAGCTGCACTCACCCATCACGACAGGTCACAACGGGGGCCCTGCGGACTCCCCCGCCCCGTCCCACGGGCGGTCGACTCCTCAAGGAGCACAACTATGCCTACTGGCACCATGCCGCTCGCGCCGAAGACAGCCGAGGTTCCGATCACCGACGAGTGGGAGCTCGACACCACCATCACCTACACACCGACGCCTATCGTCCAGGCCTGCGACACCAACGACGGGGTGCAAGCCGAGCTGCGCCTCCTCCTGCACATCGAGCTGACCTCAGTTGCCGGCGCGGGCGGGCGAGCCAACACCCGCCCGCGCCGGCCACACGGCAGAAGGGACACCCGTGACTCGACCGATCTACCGACGACGTGGGGACGCGCTCGTCCTGCGCGCCGCTGCTATGCCCATGGATGCCCTCCCCGCTGACTGGCCGACCACAAGCTCCGTCGAGGCTTGCCGCCAATGGCTCGGTCGCGTGTGGGCCGAGGAAACCTTCGTCACGCCGCTATGCGCTGCATCCCCGGGACTGACCTGGTATGTCGAGCGGATCCTCAGAGGCGATGACGTCCAACCAAAGAGGATTCGTAAGGTCACTAATTCCGTCGCCGCATACCTGCTGCGGGCTACCGGGCGCTCAACACCGTTCGGCCTGTTCGCAGGGGTTGCCCTAGCCGGCGTCGGACCCACCGCAGCCACGCTCGGTACCGCCCATCAGCCTGTTGCGCGCCCCGACACGCTGTGGGTCGACCACGTACGCAGAGACCTGCAAGTCCGTGCCGACGTACTGCTGCGCCAGAGCCTCCACCACACGGGCGTCGTGCGCCGGGAAAACCGGCTCTGCCCGCCCAGCGTTCTTCACGGCGATTCCCCACACACGGTGACCACCGAAGAGCGGTCCGTGTGACGGGCGTCTGCGGGCCTTCACCAGGTGTCGACGCAGCGCCGCGAGCCGCGCTGTCCGGGTTCAGGGTAAGGATCGGGGTCATGCAGCAGCGTGCTGATCCAGCGTCGGGACTCGGCCGGGTCAATGACGTCGTCGATCTCGAAGACCGATGCGACGTTGAGGGCCTTGCCGTGCTCATAGGCGGCCGCGACCCTGCGGGCGAACTCCCGCTCACGCTCGTCCGCGTCCTCGATGGCCGCCAGCTCCCGGCGGTAGCCCAGCCGCACCGCGCCCTCGATACCCATCGGCCCGAACTCGCCCGTGGGCCACGCCACCGTGAACCGGGGGATGCGGAAGCCGCCGCCGGCCATGGCCTGTGCGCCCAGCCCGTAGCCCTTGCGCAGCACGATCACGCCGAAGGGCACCGTGAGGGCCGAGGCGTGTACGAACATGCGGCTGACATGCCGGACGGTCGCGGTCTTCTCCGCCTCGGGGCCGACCATGAACCCGGGTGTGTCGCACAGGGAGACCAACGGCAGTCCGAACGCGTCGCACAGTTGCAGGAAGCGGCTCGCCTTGTCGGCCGCGTCGGAGTCGATGGCGCCGCCCAGATGCCGTGGATCGTTGGCGAGGATGCCGCACGGGCGGCCCTCCACCCGGGCCAGAGCGGTGATGACACCGCGTCCGAAGTGCGGTCGCAGCTCCAGGACGGACCCGGCGTCGGCGAGAGTGGCGATGACCGCACGCACGTCGTACGCCCGCCGCCGGTTCTCGGGAATGAGGTGACGCAGTCGGCGCTGGTCGGGGCACTCCCATTCCGGCACCGGGCCCTGGAAGTACGACAGATACGTGCGCGCCAGCCGGACGGCGTCCGCGTCGTCCTCGGCCTCGAGGTCGATGACGCCGTTCGCCCGCTGGACCTCGGCCGGCCCGATGTCCTCCGGGGCGAAGCTGCCCAGTCCCCCGCCCTCGATCATCGCCGGGCCGCCCATGCCGATGGTGGCCTCGGGCGTGGCGATGATGACGTCGCAGCAGCCGAGCAGCGCGGCGTTGCCGGCGAAGCAGCGCCCCGAGCCGATGCCGACCAGCGGCACCTTCCCGCTCAGGGACGCGAACAGCGCGAAGGCCATGCAGTCCAGGCCGGAGACCACCGTGCCGTCCACATCGCCCGGCCGGCCTCCGCCCCCTTCGGCGAACAGGACGACGGGCAGGTGCGCCTGTTCGGCCAGCGCGAAGAGCCGGTCCTTCTTGCGGTGGCCCGTCATGCCCTGGGTGCCGGCCATCACGCTGTAGTCGTACGACATCGCCACCACGCGGGCGGACCGGGGGCCGAACCGGTCGGCCCCCACCGTGCCCACGCCGCCGACCAGACCGTCGGCGGGGGTGCGGCGGATGAGGTCGTCCAGGGAGCGGCGGCTGCGCTGGGCGGCGATGGCCAGGCCGCCGTACTCGACGAAACTGCCCGGGTCACACAGGTCGGCGATGTTCTCGCGGGCGGTGCGCCGCCCCTCGGCGTGCCGCCGGGCGACCATCTCGGGGCGGCTGGCGTCGTCGCCGAACCGCTTGCGCGCCCGCACCTCCTCCAGATCGGCGCGTGGGGTGTCCGGGTCCGGCCGCTCCTCGGGACGCGGCTCATCGTCCGCCGCGCCGGTGGCCTCCATCACCACCAGCGGCTGACCGTGCTCGGTCAGTTCACCCAGCTCCGCCCGTACGGCCAGGACCACGCCGTCGCCCGGCGCCTGGAGCAGGTGCTCCATCTTCATGGACTCCAGGACCACCAGGGTGCTTCCGGCCCGTACGCGCTCGCCTTCGGTGACGGCGACGTCGACGACGGTGGCCGTCATGGGGGCGGTGACGGTGAGCGTGCCCTGCGGCTCGAAAGCGTCGGGGGTCCCCGCGTCCTTCTCCGGGTCTGTCTCCTGCGGGACCAGTGTGGGCAGGAGTTCGTCGAGGAGCGCCGTGTGCAGCCGCCCCGCGACCACCTCGGGTGCCTCCAACAGCCGCCGCAGCACCTCGGCATTGGTGGCGACTCCCTCGATCCTCAGCTCCGCCAGGGCGCGGCGGGCGCGCGCGAGCGTGTCGGGCAGGCTGCCGCAGCCGTCGTGGGCGACGAGCTTGGCCAGCAGCGAGTCGAAGCGCGGGCTGACCCGGCCGCCGGGGAACGCGGCGGTGTCGACGCGCACACCCGGCCCGGCCGGTGGCCAGAACACGTCCAGCGTGCCGGCGGAGGGCAGCACCGTCCCGTCGGGGCGGACCGCCTCGGCGTTGACCCGCACCTGTACCGCGCAGCCGCGGGGAGCGGGAGCCTGCCCCGCCCCGATGCGGTCGAGGCTCTCGCCGGAGGCCACCCGCAGCTGGGCCTTGACCAGGTCGACGCCGGTGACCTCCTCGGTGATGGTGTGTTCGACCTGGATGCGCGGGTTGGCCTCGAGGAAGTAGAAGCCCGGGGAGCCATCGCCGGTGTCCACGAGGAACTCGAACGTGCCCAGGCCTGTATAGGCGACCTCCCGGGCCATGCGCAGCGCCGCATCGTGCAGCCCGGCCCGCACCGCCTCGTCGAGGCCGGGCGCCGGCGCGATCTCCACGATCTTCTGCCGGTGCCGCTGCAGGCTGCAGTCGCGGTCGCCGTAGCCGACGACGGCGCCCGTGCCGTCGCCGAGCACCTGCACCTCGACATGGCGGGCACGCCGCAGCAACTGCTCGACGTAGACCGCGCCGTCGCCGAAGGCGTGCGAGGCCTCGGAACGGCAGCGCCGGACGGCCTCCTCCAACTGCCCTGCCTCGTACACCGTGCGCATGCCGCGCCCGCCGCCGCCGGCGATCGCCTTGACCATCACCGCGGCACCCTCGCCGAGGCCGGCCATGAACGCACGCGCCTCCTCGGCACCGGTGTCGCCGTACGTCGCCGGCAGCACCGGCACGCCGAGGCGCGTGGCGAGTTCACGGGCCGTGGTCTTGTCGCCGAGCGTCCGCAGCACCTCGGGGCGCGGACCGACCCAGGTGAGTCCGGCGTCGGTGCACCGCTGTGCGAAGTCGGCGTTCTCGGCCAGCAGCCCATAGCCGGGGTGGACCGCGTCGCAGCCCGTGCGCGCCGCCGCGTCGACCAGGGCCGCCGCGTCCAGGAAGGCCCCCGGCCCCTCGCCGTCGAGCACAAGGACCTCGTCCGCCATGCGGGCATGCAGCGCGTCCGCCTCGTCACGGGAGCGCAGCGCCACCGTCAGCAGGTCCAGTTCGCGGGCGGCGCGGATCACCCGTACCGCGATCTCGCCGCGGTTGGCGACCAGAAGCTTGGCCAGCCCCATCGTCACCGGTTCTTTCCGTAAGCGCCGTCAGCGGCAGGGGACACGGCGATGCGCGCGGCCTGTTCCAGCAGCTCGCCCTTCTTCACCTTGCCGGTCGTGGTCATGGGCAGGACGTCGACGCACCTCACCACGGGCACCTTGTACGGGGCCATGTTCGCCCGCGCCCACGCGCGCACGCCCTCGACGTCGAGCGCGGCACCGGGGCGGGGCTGGACGAACGCCATTGGCACCTGGCCCCGATGGGGATCGTCCATCGGTACCACCGCCGCGGTCAGCACATCCGGGTGCCGGGCCAGCAGCGCCTCCAGTTCCGACGGGAAGACGCTCATACCCGAGACCTTGATCATCTCCTTGTTGCGGCCGAGGTAGTGCAGGCACCCGTCCTCGTCGATCATTCCGATGTCGCCGGTGTGCAGCCAGCCGTCGCGCAGGACTTTGCCGGTGGCCTCCGGCTGCCGCCAGTATCCGGTGAGCAGGGAGGGTGAGCGTACGAGGATCTCGCCGCGCTCGCCCAGCGGCAGCGGCTCGGCGCTCTCCCCGTCGGCCACCATGAACTCGGTTCCCGGCATGGGCAGTCCGCAGAAGACCGGCTCGGTCAGCAGGTCGTGGTCCCCGTCCTGGAACCCGGTGGTGAAGGAGTCCGCGGTGTGTGTCTCGGTCATGCCGTACGCCGCCTCCTGCAGCACGCTGTGCTCGCCGGCCAGGGAGCTCCACCGGGACCGGATCGCCGGCGTCAGCTTGCGCACGAACGACATGGCCCGCGGCTGCGCCAGACTGGACAGGTCGGTGCCGGGCAGGCCGGGGTGCTCCATCAGCTCGACGTAGTTGTCGACCGTGCCCAGCATCAGCGTCACGTGGTACCGCTCGATCGCCTGCAGCACGGCCTCGGGGTCCCACCGGGTGAGCAGCACGACGCCGCTGCCGGTGAGCAGCGGCAGCAGGATGCCGAAGTCCTCGCCGGCGATCCAGAAGACCGGCACGTAGATCAGCAGCACGTCGGGGTTGTCGCCGGAGAGGTCCATGCCGCCGGTGGCCGCCGCCGTCGCCGCGGTGTAGAGCATGTGCCGTTGGGAGTGTTCGCACCCCTTGGGCAGGCCGGTGGTCCCGCCGGTGTAGTTCAGCGCGGCGAGCGCGTCCAGGTCGGCCGGCTGGTCCTGGCCGCGGGCGCCGCCGACGGCCCGCTCCCACTCGCTGCCGGCCGGGTCGGCATCCGCCAGGCCGGGCGGCAGCGGCAGCACCGGGTCGGAGGGGAGCATGTCGGCGAGGCTGGTGACGAGTACGCTCCGTACGGCGGTGTCGGGCCGCACCGTCTCGACCAGCGGTCGCAGGGTGTCAAGAGTGATCAGGACTTCCACGCCGGCGTCGGTCAGCTCGTGCCGCAGCTCGTGCTCCCGGAACATCGGGTTCACCGGGACGTGCACGGCTCCGGCGCGCAGGATGCCGAGCATGGCGACGACGAACTGCGGGCAGTTGGGCAGGAACACCCCGACGCGGTCTCCGGGGCGTACGCCGCCGCGCTGCAGCCAGCCGCACAGCCGCGCCGTCAGGTCCTCCAGCGCCGCGTAGGTGATCTGTTCGCCGTAGAAGGTGATCGCGACGCGGTCGGGATGGCGCCGGGCCCAGTGGCGCAGGTGGTCGGTGAGCGGCCGCTGCCCGAGCGGGTACACCACCTCCCTCGGCACCGAGGCCGGCCATACGCGTTGCTGGCGGGCTCGTACATCGGCCAAGTACTCTTCCACGCGCGCGTTGTCCGCCACGACGGCCTCCACCTGTCTCTGGCATACCAACCGGTCGGCATGTGCGCATCACGGTAAGGGAGCCCGCGGGCCGGGACAAGGGTGCGGACACGGTGGGGCAGGCCCGGGGCTTCGGTCTCGTCGAGCTGCGCGAGGCCGGGCCGGTGACCGTCGGCGAGTGGCCGACGGTAGGTCTCCCTCCAGCGGTCGTGCCCGGTCCGCCCGGCCCAGCCGCTGGGGCGGGCGGCGGTGGGACTACAGAGCGGCGATGACGTCGGCAGAGGTCATCGGGAGCGAGAACATCGGGAAGTCGTAGGAGAGGGCGTTGTCGTGCTCCTCCTGCGAGGTGGCGGCGACGCAGTCGGTCAGGGTGATCACCCGGAAACCGTGCTCGTATCCCGTGCGCATGGTGGATTCCACACAGCAGTTGGTGAGGAAGCCGCCCAGGATGATCGTGTCGATGCCCTTGCTGCGCAGGATGAAGTCGAGGTTCGTGCTGGCGAAGGTGTCGAGCCCGCGCTTGCCCTCGATGACGATGTCCCCGGTAGCCGGAGTCAGCTCGTCGACGATGGCCGCGCCCCAGGTGCCCTTCACGAAGGCCTTCCCGTCCACGACGCCCTTGAGGATGCCGTAGGGGTGCCGGGTCAGCTCGGCGTAGCCTTCCGCGAACGTGATCGGCGCGTGCATGATCGTCACGCCGGCCCGCCTGGCCGCGTCGACCACGGCGATGGTATTGGCAAGCATGCCGGTCCGCTGCATGACGTCAGCGACCGCCCCGTGCAGCACGCCGCCGTCGCTGGTGAACTCGTTCTGGTACTCGATGAGCACCATCGCGGTCTTGGCCGGGTCGAACTGGAGCTGTTCGGTCATGGCGACACCTGATTTCCGCGTCTTCGAGGGAGGGCCTTCTGTGTCCTGGCCCACAGCGAGCAGCACTTTAACAGCTTGTCTGACAAGCAGCCAGGAGGCTAGCGTGGGTGCATGACCATCTCGCCGGTATCGCGCATGCCCCTGAGCCTCGACGTGGCCCAGCGCCTGCGCACGGCCATCCTCGACGGTACGTTCGCCGCCGACGCCGAGCTGCCCACGGAGACCGAACTGGCCCAGTCTTTCGGGGTCGGGCGCTCCACCATCCGTGAGGCGCTCCGGGTGCTGCAGGCACACGGCCTGATCAGCGGTGCCGACACCGTCTCCACCGCGCGCCCGCGCGTCACCCACGAGCGCACCGCGGGGGCGGCGGGCCTGGCGCTGAGCACCGCGTTGCAGGTCGGCGCGATCCCGCTGGCCGACCTGGTGGCCCTGCGCGTGCTGCTGGAGGCAGAGGCGATACGGCAGAACACTTCGGTACCCGCTACGGCGCGGTCCTGCCTGGCCACCATGGCCGCAGCGGTGGAGAACGCCGACATCCACACCTTCCACGCCGCCGACGTCGACTTCCACGTCCAACTCGCTTACGCCGGCGGCAATCGGGCGCTGGGGTTCGTCATCGGCGTGCTGCGTGACTGCATCGCCGGCTACCTGCTCGACGCGCTCGCCGCAGTGGCCGATCCGGGCGCGGTGCTCGCGCGTCTGCTGGCCGAACACCAGGGGATCGTCGACGCGCTGGACGCGGGCGAGACCGACCACGCCGCCGAACTGGCCGTGCATCACATCAGCGGCTTCTACACGCCCGAGACGCCATGACCGGCGTGGCCGCGGACGTCGGCGCAGCCCTCGCCGCCGCGCTGCCCGGCCGGGTGGTCACCGACCCGGCCGCGATGGAGGCCTACCGCCGTGACCAGTGCCTGCTGGCGCCCGCGGGACGCCCGGCCGCGGTGGTGCGGGCCCGCTCGACCGACGACGTGATCACCACGCTGCGCACCGCGGGCGACCATCACGCCCCGGTCGTGACCCGAGGCGCCGGCACCGGGTTGGCCGGAGGTGCCAACGCGCTCGACGGCTGCGTCGTCCTCTCGCTCGCCGCGATGGACCGCGTCCTCGATCTCGACGTGCCCGGCCGGACGGCGACCGTCGAGCCGGGCGTGCTCACCGGCGAGCTCGACACCCGCGCCCGCGAGCACGGCCTGTGGTATCCACCGGACCCGGGCAGTAAGGCGATCTCCACCATCGGCGGCAACCTGGCGACCAACGCCGGCGGCATGTGCTGCGCCAAATACGGCGTCACCGGCGACCATGTCGCCGCGCTGACAGCCGTCCTCGCCGACGGCCGGCTGATCCGCACCGGTCCGTCGACCCGCAAGAACGTCACCGGCCTCGACCTCACCCGGCTCCTCGTCGGCTCCGAAGGCACCCTGGCGGTGATCGTGGAAGCCACCGTGCGACTGCGACCGCTCCCGGCGGCCACCGCGACGGCAGTGGCCGCGTTCCCGACGCCCCAGCACGCAGTCGACACCGTGCTGCAGATCGCAGCCGTCGCCGACCCGGCGGCGGTGGAGCTCATGGACCGCACCTGCATACGCGCCGTCAACAGCCTGACCCGGATGAGCTTGGACGAGTCGGCGGGAGCACTCCTTGTCGTCCAGTGCGACGGGCCGTCCGCCGACGGGGAAGCCGCCACCTGCGCCAGGCTGGCCGAAGCCGGCGGGGCCACCGAGGTGCTGCACACCGCCGATCCGGCGGAAGGCGAGATGTTCATGCAGGCCAGACGCACGGTGTACCCGGCGTTGGAGAGGCTGGGCACCACGCTGCTCGACGACGTGGGTGTCGCGGTCCGGGACCTTCCCCAGTTGCTCGCCGTGATCGAGCGATCGGCCGCCGACCACGGCATGGTGGTCGGCACGTTCGGCCACGCTGCCGACGGCAACCTGCACCCGACCGTCGTCTACGACGCCACCGACCGTGACGCGACGGACCGCGCGCGGGCCGTCTTCGACGACATCGTGGCCGCCACACTCGCGCTGGGCGGCACGATCACCGGCGAGCACGGCGTCGGCACGCTCAAGACGCCTTACCTCGACGCACAACTCGGCCCCACCGAGCGTGAGCTGATGACCGGCGTGAAGGCCGTCTTCGACCCGAACGGGATCCTCAACCCGGACCGCGCGTACTGAGCGCTCCGCTGGAAGGGCCGCACTGTGCCGTGGTTCATCTGCGGCGCCATCGTGGCTGGTCGCGCGCGGCGGAGCCGTGCCTGACGATCGTCGCGATGGCAGCGATCAGCTCAGTGAGGGCGAGTTTGTCCCCGATGCACCGACCTCACCCGCCTGCCCCTGGGCGTGTTTCGTCCGCGCGGACGAATGCATCTGGTCGGTGTGCTCGGGCGTCATGCGGCTGCTGGGACGCCGAGTTCGGCGAGCAGACCGCGCACGCGCTGCTCGATCTGATCCCGGATGGGCCGCACGGCGTCCACGCCCTGGCCCGCCGGGTCGTCCAGCTGCCAGTCCAGGTACCGCTTGCCGGGGAAGACCGGGCAGGTGTCCCCGCAGCCCATGGTGATCACCACGTCCGAGGACCGCACGGCCTCGGTGGAGAGGATCTTCGGCTTCTGGGCGGAGATGTCGATGCCGACCTCGTTCATGGCTTCGACCACGGCCGGGTTGACGGTGTTCGCGGGCGCGGAGCCTGCCGAGCGCACCTCGACCTGCCTGCCGGCGAGGTGGGTGAGGAAGGCGGCGCCCATCTGGGAGCGGCCGGCGTTGTGGACGCAGACGAACAGCACCGACGCACGCGGGGCGGGAGCGCTCATGGCAGGAGTCTTTCTTGAGAGAGGGGGCGGGTCAGGAGGAGGCGAGTTCAGGTTCGCCATGCGGGACGACGACCTCGTCCCCGGCGGGAACGGGACGGCCGTAGACCACGGCGACGGCGCTCAGTCCGAGTGCGGTTCCGAGTAGTTGGGCTGCGATAAAGGGGACGACGGAGGCGGGGGCGATGCCGGCGAAGGTGTCGGTGAAGGCGCGGCCGATGGTCACCGCCGGGTTCGCGAACGAGGTGGAGGAGGTGAACCAGTAGGCGGCTCCGATGTAGGAGGCCACCGCCGCGGGGGCGATCGCGGCGCGGCCGATCCTGCCCAGGCCGAAGATCAGCAGGATCAGCCCGGCCGTGGCGACGACCTCGCCCAGCCACAGGTGGCCGGCGGACCGGTCGTGGGTGGAGAGCTTCACCAGCGGCCTCGCGAACATTGCGTCGGCCAGGATCGCCCCACCGATCGCCCCCGCTATCTGGGCGGGCACGTACGCGGCGACGTCCCGCAGGGTGAGGCCGTCCCGGTCACGGCCGGTGAACCAGGCCGCGAGGGTCACGGCGGGGTTGAAGTGAGCCCCGGAGACCGGTCCGAGCAGGGCGATCAGCACGCCCAGGCCGAAGACGGTGGCGAGGGAGTTGGCGAGCAGCTGTACGCCCACGTCCCGCGTGAGTTCGGTGGCCTGGATGCCGGAGCCGACGACGACCGCGACCAGCAGCCCGGTCCCCAGGGCTTCGGCAGCGACGCGGCGGCCGAGGGATGCGCTCAAGCGGTGGCTCCTGCGGTCTGCGGCATGGTCAGGAATGCGGCCAGCTGGTCCAGGGCGCCGGGGAGCACCCAGTAGTACACCCACGTGCCGCGGCGTTCGCAGTCGATGAGGCCGGCCTGGCGCAGCAGCTTGAGGTGGTGGGAGATCGTCGGCTGGGACAGGTCGAAGGCGGGCGTCATCTCGCACACGCAGACCTCGCCGCCTTCCCGCGAGGCGATCATCGACAGCAGCCGCAGCCGGACCGGGTCCCCGAGGGCCTTGAACACCTTCGCCAGCTGAGCCACGCGCTCATCGTCCAGCGGTGCGGACGCGAGACCGTCGCAGCAGCCGTCGGCGCCCTGGCCGATCACCTCAAGCTCTTGTTTCGACATGACTCTATGTTGACGTTTTTCGATTCAAGGCGCAAGGTTGCATCAACGAACGTCAATACAAGCCGTTCCGGGGCACCGCCACATGCCCCGTCACCCAGGAGTGAGTCATGAGCGAGCAGTCCACCGACCTGCGGGAAACCGTCCGCGAGCGCTACGCCGCGGCGGCCGTGAAGGTCACCGAGGGCCACGCCGCCTGTTGCGGGCCGCAGCCCGTCGAGGTCGACGAGAACTTCGGCTCCACCCTCTACGCCGCCGACGAACGCGACGCCCTGCCCGCCGAAGCCGTCGCCGCCTCCCTCGGCTGCGGCAACCCCACCGCCGTCGCCGAACTCCGCGACGGCGAGCGCGTCCTGGACCTCGGCTCCGGCGGCGGCATCGACGTCCTGCTCTCCGACCGCCGCGTCGGACCCACCGGGAAGGCGTACGGGCTGGATATGACGGACGAGATGCTCGCGCTGGCCCTGGCCAACGCGGAGAAGGCGGGCGCGACGAATGTGGAGTTCCTCAAAGGCACCATCGAAGCCATCCCGCTGCCCGCGAACACCATCGACGTCGTGATCTCCAACTGCGTGATCAACCTGTCCGTCGACAAGCCCGCCGTCTTCGCCGAAACCTTCCGCGTCCTCAAGCCCGGCGGCCGCATCGGCGTCACCGACGTCGTCGGCGACGACACCCTCACCACCGACCAGCGCGCCGAACGCGGCGACTACGTCGGCTGCATCGCCGGCGCCCTCTCCTTCGCCGAATACCGCCAGGGCCTGGAAGCCGCCGGCTTCACGAGCATCGAGATCGCCCCCACCCACCAGGTCGCCGACGGCATGCACTCCGCCATCGTCCGAGCCACCAAGCCGACGGCCGCCACCACGCCCACCGAGGCCACCGAGTCGGCCGACGCGTGCTGCGGCGTCAACGCCTGCTGCACCTCCGGCGAGACCTCCGCCGACCCCTCCCTGACCGTCACCGAGGCCAAGACGGCATCCGGCTGCGGCTGCCAGAACTGAGGCCCCGCGGAGCAGGGCCCGCACACCACGAGCCCCGCCCATCGCGGCCCCGCACGCCGACCAGCGGGGCGCCAGTCACCCGAACCGACAGCGAGACCCCGGGCCCCTCGATGCCCGGGGTCTCGCTGTCGGCGGCTACCGGCGACGCGGTGCGGTGGCTCGGATCTCCGCCAGGACGACACCCGTCACGACATCGCAATGCACTGGGACGTACAGGTCCCCGTCGGCGTCACCGGCCGTGAGCCAGCCTCCGGCCCACGGGGCGTCGATGGTCGTGAATATGCGACCGGCGAGCGGGCCACCCAGGAGTCGGACGATCACAGCGGTACCTCCATCCGGCAGGACTCTCCCGCCTCACCCCTTGGTGGGGCTCGGCACCGGAAGGACAGCACCGGGGCGCCGGCGACTTCCGTCCCGGCTCCGCCGCCGGGCTGACGGCGGCGAGGCGCGGCGGCCCCGGCCGACGCGCAACCGGCTGAGTGCGCCCCGATCCCCGGTCGCGGCCGCGCCGCCCATCCCGCCCGTCCCGCCGTGGTCGGGGGTCGCGACCGCCATGGTCGGCCTCATGGTCGGACCTGTGGTCGGCCCCCACCGCGGCGGTCCGCCCCGGTCTGGAGCGGCACCCGGGCGGGTGATTTTCCTTCGCGTACGCGGGCGCAGTCCTAGGGCGTGTATCGAAAGTATTTCCGGAGCGGTCGTCGAGCCGCTCCGCTACGGTGCGGCCATGGCGAACTTTGTGCTAATTGCGGGTGCGCGACTCGGATCGTGGGCGTGGGACGATGTGGTGCCGCATCTGCGTGCGGCCGGCCATGGCGTCCACCCGCTGACGCTGTCCGGTCTCGCTGAGAAGCAAGGTGTGCCAGCTGGTCAGCAGACCCACGTGCAGGACATCGTTGATGAGGTCGAGCGCCAGGACCTGCGTGAAGTCATTCTGGTAGGTCACAGCTACTCGGGTGTCCCGAGCGGTCAGGCCGCCGAGCGGATCGGCGACCGGCTAGCGCACCTGGTCTTCCTTGACTCCAGTGTTCCGGCCGATGGTGAACCGTTCGTCTCCGCCTGGCCGGACGGCGGGGCGATGGTGAGGGCATCGATCGCCGAGAACGCAGGGTTCTGGCCGGTCGCGCCCGCGGCCCACTTCGAGGGCCACGGTCTCACCGATGAGCAGATCGCACGGATCGTGGGCGGTGCGACGCCGCACCCGGGTGCCACGCTGACCGAACCCGCCGTGCTGGAAAGGCCGCTCGGCGACCTCCCGGCGACTTACATCAAGTGCACGCTCGGTGACCCCGAGCCGAGCGACGACGTAGCCAAGCTGCTGACCAGCGGGCACTGGCGGCTGATCGAAATGGACACCGGCCACTGGCCGATGTTCTCCCAGCCACGCGAACTGACGCGGGTCCTCCTCGACATAGCCGGGGCATGACCGCAGATTCATGCTTGCGGACTCCTTGCCAGCGTTGTATCAACTGCCCTGATCACAGCCACTCGTTGATGGCCGCGACGAGGACGGTCGCCTCATAGCGGACCGCGAGTTTGTCGTACCGCGTGGCCACGGCCCGGTGCCTTTTGAGGCGATTGATGCCGCACTCGACGGCGTGCCGAGACTTGTAGTCCTGCGGGTCGAACTGCGGCGCCGCCCGCCGCGCGAGCCGTGTTTCTTGCGGTTGCGGGCCTGGTCGGCCTGCCCGGGATGGTGCAGCGGATCCCGCGCCGCCGCAGGTAAGCGCGGTTCTTCCGGGAGGCGTACGCCTTGTCGGCGCGCACGCGATCTGGCCGGATGCGCGGCCTGCCCGGCCCAAGACGCGGGACACGAACCTTGTTATCGAGACCTCGCAACGACTCGGCCGCCACCGCTGGACCATCGAACGCACCATGGCCTGGCTCGCCCGATGCCTACGCCTGCACCGCCGCTACGAACGGAAAGCCGACCACTTCCTCACCTTCACCAGCATCGCCTGCACCCTGATCTGCTACCGCAGACTCACCAAATGAGATGAGTTCTAATTCGAGTTGCCGAATCCGCACGACTCCACTGTCTTGACCTGCCATCGCTGCGGGAGAACAGCACGGTCGTAAGGTGGATCGCCCGAATCAGTGCGCCTCGGGCCGCCCTTGGCCCGCTTCCAGCGAAGACCGTCGTTGTCGGTGAATCTCATCTCCAAGATTCGGAAGAAGTCCAGCTCTCGATCTGGGCCGTCTGCAATCCCAATGGACTTCCTTGGAACGATGAGTTCAGTGCACGGCGCAAGGCTCACCACCCCCAGGTACACCCGATACTTGGTCCTCGCCTTGCCTTCGGCATCCAGGTCTTCCAAGACAACGTCGACATCTGTTACCGGATCAGGTGACCCGTTGATCAAGTGCAGACGCTGATCGCTTGGGGTGGTGTCGAACCAGAAAGATAGACGTGTTGCCTGGGCACGGGCGGCACGCTGGGCGTCCTCCTGCGACTGTTCAAGCTGATTCCGCGAGACCATCGCCTGGTAGAAGGTCGCTACGCCCGTGAAGAGCAGCGAGCCGATGGCAACGGGCACTGCGACGATTGTGCCGATCTTGGTCCAGTCGACTTGAAACCGATCTCGCCTCGTGTCTCTGCGCCCGGCCGAAACCCGGTCCCGCCTGGCTCGAAGTCGCGCCAACCGAGCCTGTCCCCGCGGATCAAGTGCGCTCATTTCGGCCTCCCCCGCCGTGATTGATGCCCGTGGGAAGACGACCGCAAGCAGCAGGGCGGAGGGTGGCCGGAATCGGGCGTACGACCCGGGGTCTTGCAGGTGCCTGAAGTGATCCGGCCACCGTAGCCAGACTGAGAGGGACGAAGATTTCAGGGCGGCTGTACGAGTACCGAACCAAGGGGCCGCGCTAGAACTACAGGGGCCAGTGGCCCGATACTAGGCCAGGCAACAGGCTCAGCAGGGCCACACGATGCCCTCAAGCCTCACGTTCCCCGAGTAGATCCAGCCGCGGGTCCAGTTCGGGTAGGCACTGACGTAGTACCAGGTCTTGTCGTAGTCGTTCTTGTAGTAGCAGTAGATGACCATAGTCCAGCCCTGCTGCAGGGTCTCCCTCGTACCGCAGTCGGCATAGGGACCTGGCCGCAGTGGGGCGGTCGGCTCTTTGACCGAGCCCGAGGTCGGGTCGTACCAGTCGGGGTTCGGAGACCATGTCGTGGGACAAGCCAGAGCCGTTGCATCGCCCGACACGTCCGACGCGTCTGCCGACGCAGCAGAAGCCGCAGAGGCTGGCATGGTCAGCGCCAAAGCGGCCGTGCCTGCGGTCATCGCCATGCTTGCTCTCCTGGATAACAGGCGCATTGTTCCTCCCTCTGTCTCAGCGGACGCTTCCGCTCTCAGATGCGGTTCGGCCTCGCCGTCGACTGACCGACCGCCGAAACCGGTCTAATCCTGACCGACTGCCGAGCAGGGTGAATAGAGCATGAATCGGTCTCCCTGCCTCATCCCGTTCACCAGCAATCTCCAGGAAGCCGTTGCAGAATCTGAGGGAGCTCGTCGGATGACAAGACCCTCTCCGCCTCAGATTCCGTTAGCGCACGATCTTCCTGCGCCTGGGACAGCCGGGTGCGCTCGTGGAGTTCCGCAGCACCTTCCCGAACCCGAACCGCTCGCCATCGCCGATGGGACCTGGCGGCTGCAACGGCCACCAAACGGCGCACCGGTCCCCCGGTGGCGTTACCGGCCGTCCCGTGCCCGGCACCTCGTCGTGACAGGGACCGTGCATGAGACAGCCGCATCGTCGGGACCGCTGTCTGTTTCTCGTTCTTGCCGCTCGTGCGTGCGGCGAGGCGTTCACACGCGCCCGTTTGAATCCAGCGGTGCGCTGCAGCGCCGTTGCGCCGCGTGCGCGACCTGTGAGTGACGCTCCGTCAAGGGGGGCCAAGCAGGGCCGGTTACGCGTTCGAGGCCTCCCGGACAGGCTCTGGCCTGGTAAAACGATCGGTTCGGCATGCGGTGGAGCAACAGCCGGCTGGCTACGCTGGGTTTCAGGAGCGCCCTCTCCTGTGAAGGACTCTCGAGGCTGGGGAGCACTGACTTGACCGACCTCGTACTGCTCGCGGGCGGATCGGTGATCATGACTCACCACGTCACTGGCACCTACTTCATGTGCAACGACTGGCACGACGGTGTCGGCAACCACACCTAGACCTGGGCCCAGGACCCGTTCGCCAAGGACAACAACTCGCACCGGTGCTTCCTGCGGCAGAACGCCGACGGCACCGTGCGGATCGAGTCCTACGCCAACCAGCGCTGCCTGACCGCAGGGGCCAACCCGCCCGACACCGTGACCCTGCAAGAGCGCACCGACAACCTCAACCAGCACTGGCGGCTGGTCGCCCACGCAGAGCGAGGCAACGACTTCTACCTGGTCTCAGTCGTGCACCCGCGCTACACCCTGGCATCGCCGACCACCTCCAAGGCAACGACCGGCTGGTGGGCCTGACCCGTATGTGGGGCGGACCGAACCTCTCCCAGCTGTGGCGGATCTACCCATCGTCACAGGACCAGGGATGATCCCGCACCAGCACGCGCGCTGCCGCGTGATCAAGAACCTGATGCGGGCCGCGGCGATCGCCACCTTGGCCCTCGCTCCGATGGCCGTTCCCGCCTCCGCCTCCAGCACCCCTAGCGCGGTCAGGGCCGCCATCGACTGCCCCTACGGCTACGTGCGCATCTACCCCGAGATCAACTTTGGAGGCCAGCCCGGTGCCGTGGACGGCAGCGTCAAGGACCTGCCCTCGGCGATCCGTGACCGCGGCAGCTCCATCCGCAACAACTCCGACCGCACCGCCCGCGTGTACGAGAAGCGCAACCACAGCGGCCGGCACGTGTGCGTCACCCGCAGCGGCGGCTCCATCCACGACCTGCGCGGCTACAACCTCAACGACCAGACCCGCTCCTTGAAAAACAATCGCAACGACTGCGGCTAACCCCGCCCCCACCCACCGACCCAGGCGCCCAGTTCGTGCGCAGCAGTCAGCCCCGCCCGGCAAGCATCACCGAAGCGGGGCTGATCAGCATGCGCGGTCGTAAAGGGCGGTCGCCTACGCGGCGAAGGCTCTGCAGGGCTTCAGCCGAACGATCTTCCCAGCAGGCAATAGATGAGGCCCGGGGACACGGTCCCCTCCACAACCACATTCCTGCCAACACAGCCGACCAGACCCGTATTCCGACGCTGCGCCACGGTGTTCGGCACGACAGATCATGGCCCGGACCGCAGCCCCAAGGGCCGCCGGCGGGCCTCCCGCTGACCCGAGCGAGAGGCTGGTGAACCGGACTTCTGCTCATGCGCTCACTGCGCAGCTCCCTCACGACCGACGCGGCCTCGGTGGCCGCCGCGACCTCCGACATCTACTCAGCCGCGTGAAGGACGCCGAGATCGGAGAACTTCCGCGGGCCCTTGGGCGTAGTGCCCCTGCATGAAGCCGATCAACGAAGCGCATGTGGCACAGCCAGGTCTGGCCGTGATCGACGTCGCCATTCACTGGGCTGAGCCCGCGGAAGTTCGCCAGGCTGATCACCGCGTTGCGGCGTGAGGGTGCCGACCCGGTCCGCAAGGACCGGCCCCGGGGACTACCGCTGGAGGACCGTGCCCTGTTGGTTGCCGCCTACTGGCGCACGAATCTGCCCCTGCGACAGCTCGCACCGCTGTTCGGCATCTCGAAGTCTGCGGCCGACCGCATCATCCGCTGCCTCGGGCCGTCGTTCGCGCTGCAGACTCGCAGGCGGTTCCGCAGGGGTACCGTGCTGATCGTGGACGGCACTTTGGTCCCTACCCGAGACCACGAGGTCGCCGAGCAGTCGAAGAACTACCGGTACTCCACCAACCATCAGGTCGTCATTGACGCTGACACTCGTCTCGTAGGGGCCGTCGGCCGGCCTGTGCCCGGCAACCGCAACGACTGCAAGGCGTGGGAGCTGTCGGGCGCGAAGGCCGCCGTTGGCAACACGATGGTGATCGCGGACGGCGGCTATAGGGCACGGGCCCGGTCATCCCTCACCGCCGCAGTCACGGCCAGGTCGAGCTCCAGGCATGGAAGGAGGAACACAACGCCTCCCACCGCAAGGTCCAGGCCCGCGTAAAGCACACCTTCGCCAGTATGAAGACCGGGAAGATCCTCCGCGACTGCCGCCCCAGAGGCGAAGGCGTCCACCACGCGATGCTTGACGTTGCCCGCCTGCACAATCTCGCCCTCGCCGGATAGGTGAACCGCAAAGCACTGATGAGCGTCTGAACCGGCTTGCCGATCACTTACGGGACAGCCCTTAGCCACTAATCTCTGTTCCGGATTTCGCCTCATCCTCCAGCGAGTTGACAACGGTCAGGTGTACTCGTTCATCATTTCCCCAACGAAAAGGTTCCTCAATGGCGAACATAGCTCCATATCGTGACACCCTCTCTTACTTCGGCGACCCACGCGGGGGGCATGCGGAATTTCGCCTCAAGCCGCTTCAGTGCGGCGATCGGGCTAAGTGCCCTCAGCGCAGATCGCGTGGTCGATGAGCAGTACCTCGACCAAAACGCCTCCTGTTCGGCCACTGAAGTCACTTGGTCTGCGCGAGCTGGAGACAGAAGCGGAACCAAATCTTCCACCCTGGGGTTCCTCAAAGAAGGCAACAGATACACCATACCGCCACCAGCCCCGCTTGTCTGGGGCGACGGTCGAGCGTTCGATCTTGCGCCATTGCAGAGGAGTTGCACACCCCAAGGTGCGAGTTCGCTTCTCACTAGTTGAAGTGCATGGAACAGATCAGTACTGGTGGCCTCGAATGAACGCCCGTCAGGAGCCACAGCCCGGATCTCCCAGGGCTCCTCGTCGGCGGCATGCACGATCCATTCCTCAGCACCACTCGGTGTCTGCGCCAGCACTGCAGTTTTGCTCATCGGCCACCGTACTGCGGATTCTCGATGGTTTCGCCAGTGGGCCGCGCCCACTCCCAGCGCCTGGCGCGCAGACTTCGGTAGTCGGCGGCGGTCGGCTGGCTGGTGCTGGCGCGGTTCGTGAGTCGGTTGAGGCCCATTGCAACCAGGAGCTCCGGTGGGTAGTCCTGTCAGTCATGATCCCACGCCTGCTCCAGCGCCATGCTGAAAGGCGCAGTCTGCGCCTTTGGCACATCAGTGTCGTTCTGGTCCTGGCCTTCACCGCAGCGGTTCTGGTGGCCTCCGCGGTCTTCTACACCGGATGGGACCTCCTTGGCGCCCGCGAGTTGAAGCCTGAGCGACGCCTCGACTCCAAGACCCTCTTCGACCTGGTCAAGCTCTCCTTTGGTGTCGTGGCTGGCGCGGGTGCCCTGGTCGCCCTAGTGGTGGCCTATCGCCGCCAGCGGATCGACGAGGACGGTGCCTTGCGCGAGGCCACCCGCCTGCACACCGAACGCTTCACCACCGCTGTCTCCCAACTCGGAAACGAGTCCGCCGCGGTTCGCCTCGGTGGCGTGCATGCTCTGGCCGGGCTCGCTGACGACGCCCCCACCCGCGCGCTGCGCCAGACCTGCATCGATGTTCTGTGCTCGTATCTTCGGCTGCCCTACACCGCCGAAACTGACCTTCCGGTGGGCGACGCGGACGGCCGGCACACCTACCTGGCCCTGCGGGAAGTCCGGCACACTGTCATCCGGCTGATCCGTGACCACCTCCGCCTGCCGCTTGAGCATAAGCACTCCTGGCAAGGCCACAACTTCGACCTCACCGGGGTCACGTTCGACGGCGGAGACTTCTCGCAGGCAGCGTTTTCGGGGGGCTCGGTCGATTTCAGGGGGGCGACCTTCTGCGCTGGCAGGGTCAGCTTCCGCCAGGCGACGTTCTCCGGCGGCACGGTCTACTTCAGTGGAGTATCATTTTCCGGCGGCACGGTGAGCTTCCGTCAGGCGACGTTCTCCGGCGGCGAGGTCGACTTCAGCGGGGCTGACTTCTCCGCTGGAACGGTTAGCTTCCTCCAGTCAACGGCCCCCGGCGGGGTGATCAACTTCCGCCAGGCGACGTTTTCCGGCGGCACGGTCGACTTCCGCCAGATGACAGTCAGCGGCGGGAGGCTCGGCTTTGTGCAGGTGGAGTTCTCCAGCGGTGAAGTCATCTTCTACTCGGCGGAACTCTCAGACGGTGCCATCATTTTCCGCGAAGCAACGTTCTCGGGCGGCACGGTCGACTTCAGCAACGCAAGTGGCCCTGCCCCGTCTGACCTGGTCCCGGCGACAGGTTCTGGCTCGCCGACCGGGTTGACCCTGTCGGCAGCCTGGGTCGCCGGTGGAACATAGTCACCTCGTGACGCCTGCTGACGGCGTAACGGCGGCCCGCCAGTGCACAGGAGCAGTAGTCAAAAGCTGTGGATCAGTAGCTGTTCACACGGTCTCGTGGTTCAGGTGGATGAGCCCTTCGATGGAGCCCAGGCGGGCTTGTAGCGCCGGGTCCGCGGCCGGAGTGGTGGTGAACAACAGCACCTGGGCCGCTGGGTGTTCCGGAGTGTAGAGGTCGTCTTCGCCGTCGTCGCCGGGGATCGAATCGGGCTGGATCTCGATTCGTCCGTTGGGGCTGCTGGCGAGGTGGTAGACGCCTCGGTAATCGCTGTCGCGCTCGGTGAAGACCTGCCCGAGGCAGTCACTGACGAGCCGGACCAGCTCGCCGGCGGTGTGGGACATGGGAATCAGCGTCCGCAGCGACCCGCGGATCGACGTGCCCAGGATCTGGCATCACGAGGTCCGGTCTGACTCCAGCGCGGCGACGATGCGTCGGGCCAGCCCGACACGAACTGGTCCGACGAGCGCCGGCTATGGCCGTCCGCATAACAGAACAAACCGCCCGCGCTGGTCGGCGGATCCGGCTGGAGCCAGTGGGTGACGTCCACCGCCAGGATCAAGACTTCGTCTCATTTGGAGTGCTGGACAGGCTGCACTCGAACCGAGGCTCGATAATTGCCACACCGGCATGCTCCTGTCACCGAAGCATGCGCCGGGGGTCGAGAGGGAGACGGGCGGAGTGCCGGTCGCGACACCGGCAGCTGATATCGCCTGTTCGTCGCCGTGGGTGAGGACTATGATCACCAACAAGGCGGGGTCGTAGCACAGAGGTAGTGCGCCGCGACATCATCTCGGAGGACGTCGGTTCGAATCCGACCGCCCCGCCCCTAGTCACCCTGAAGCCGCAGGTCAACGGCCGCCGGTAGTGACGACCATCGGGCTTCGGCTCAGCACCATGGGGTGATGGTCGAGCGCATGGTGCCGGATGAGTTGTGGGAGCTGTTTCAACGCATGCAGCCCCTCAACGAAGTACTGCTGCGATACCGCCTGCTCGCCTGGCGCGCGGACTGCCTACCTGCTCACGGTCGTCTATGTGTTGTCACCATGACCCGAGTGGGACTACTGCGGTAGTGAAGCCGCACCGGATACGGCGATACCTGCCTGGTGGAAGTCGTCCATGGCCGCGGCCGTCGTGTCCGGGGCGACTCCGATAGTCCACGCGTACCCGTGCGCGGAAGCCGGCCTTCACAGCGTCCAGCGCGGTGGCACGCACGCAGTGGTCCGTGGCGATGCCCGCCGGAGCCGGACCCCACCGAGGATGCCTTCAAGGCCGTCTCGGTCGGGGACTGCCTGGACGTCGTCGACACCGGGTACGGCGGCGAGGAAAAGTACGACTGGAGCGAAGAGGAGCCGAACACGGCGCCTTGCAGCACCGCGCGCGTGCGGGTCTACCGCACCACCAGCGACTGCGCCAGCGCCCGGGACCAGGCGACCTGGTCGTACTACTCCAGCAGCAGCGGCGAGCGCACCGCGCTTTGCCGCGAAGGCCAGTACCACAACGGCGACTGCCTGCTCGCCAACAACGACGGCGACTCTGCCAGCATCGCGCTGCTGTCGTCCGTGAACTGCACCGACAGACAGGTCCCCAGCGCGTACAACGGCATCTTCGTCATCACAGCCATCTACCGGGCAACGGCGAGCGCCACCACCGGACTGCCGTGCCGGGCAGTACGATACGAACACATACTGGTCCCAGAAGGTGGACGACGACGCCACACTGCTGTGCCTTAAGGCATACGACTGAGCCCGCTGCGGCGCTAGGACGTTTCCTCCGGATCAGTGACGGGAGTATAGGCGGTTGGCGAGCCGATACCCGGTGGGGACGGGGGCCGCACGTGTTCGAGCGAGGCGTACGATGCCTGCCGTGCATGCCTCACACGACAACTTGCGGTGCGGGCTCTGTGGGCAGGTTATGGATGCCCAGCACGAGCAGAACCACGAGGAACCGGTGGTCAGCGCTGGCAGGAGCATGGAGTACGTCGTTATCGAACTGCGTGGAGCAACTGCTCATTGTCAAGCCGTCGATGAGCCGTCTCGAATGTTCAAGACCGGGGCCGACGTGCTGGCGGAGCAATTGGGGATTGCCCTGCCCAATCTTCTTGGCTGCCACTACACGTGCTGGGAGACGCCTGGGGAATACGGTGTCTTCCGGCGTGCCTTCGAACTGGTCTGACCTGTGACAGTGCGCCGGACCGTTTCAATTGGGTCATCTGATCGTTGACCGATGCGTGTCGTTGAGTGACGCCCAGTGGGCAAGGATCGAGCCGTTGCTGCCGGACCGGACTCCGAGGCGGGGTGGGCGGTGGCGGGATCACCGGCAGTCGATCGACGCGATCGCGTTCAAGTACCGCACCGGCACACCCTGGATGGACCTGCCCAAGCACTTCGGGTCGTGGAAGGGGTCCACAATCGGCTGCGGAAGTGGGCCGCCGACGGCACCTGGGAGCGCGTGTTCACCGCTCTGCTGGCCGAGGCCGACGCCGAAGGCGATCTCGCCTGGGTCGTCGCGGTCGACTCCACCATCGTCCGGGCTCATCAGCCCGCCGCCGGGGCCCGTCAAAAGGGGCCCCAGCCGGCGAGCCGGACCATCATGCCCTCGGACGGTCCCGCGGCGGTCTGACCACGAAGATCCACCTCACCGCGGACAGCCGCTGCCGTCCGCTCGCTTTCGTCCTCACGCCCGGGCAGGCAGGGGATGCCCCCGCCTTCGACCAGGTCATGGCCCGCCTGCGAGTGCCGCGGCCGGTCGGCCGACCCAGGACCACTCCGGAAATGGTCCTGGCCGATAAGGCGTACTCGTCCCGGGCGATCCGCGGTCATCTGCGGCGGCGTGGGATCCGGGCAGTGATCCCGCAGCCCGCCGACCAGGCCGCGAACCGCAAACGGCTCGGCCGCCTCGGCGGCCGTCCGCCGGCCTTCGACCGCGAGGCATACAAGCAACGCAACACAGTCGAGCGGTGCATCAACAGGCTCAAGCAGTGGCGCGGTCTGGCCACCCGCTACGACAAGACCGCCACGATCTACCTCGCCGGACTCCACATCGCCGCCATCTTCATCTGGTCCGCGCGGTGATCCGAAAGAAACTGCCTAGACGAGTAGTTCCGATGTGGCTCAGTGGTCGTAGGCGATGAGGGACCTGGTGACGGGTGCGCCGGTGTTGCGGTAGTGCCAGATCGCGCAGGTCCTTGCCAGGATCCGCTGGCCGGCCTGTCTCCGGCGCTGCTTCAGCAGATCGCGGAGGCCGGCATCGAGGGCGGCGGGCTGGAGACGGCGGGGGCGCTGCTTCAGGCGTCGTCGTCGGAGATCAAGTCGATGAACGGCCTTCAGTCGCAGAGCACGTCGGCGGCGGACAAGACCACGTCGGACGCCGTGTACAAGAACGCGATCGCGTACCAGGACAAGCTCGTGAAGTCCCTGACGACGCAGCGGACGAAGCTGGGGACGGCGATGGACAAGCTCGCCGCAGCGATGGAGTAGGCCATCGAGCGCGGCTTCGGCATGCGCGCGGCGGGCGGGATCGTGGGCGCCGCGTCGGGTGGTGCGCGCGGCTCGTGGACGCTCGTCGGCGAGCATGCCCCGGAGCTCGTCCGCCTGCCGTTCGGCAGCCGCGTGTACTCGGGGCCGGACACCCGCCGCATGATGCAGCAGGGCGCCTGGGCGTCCATGCTCAACGCCCCCCGCTCCGGGCGGCGCCCGGTACACGCCGACGCCGGCCGGGAGCAGGGTGCAGAAGGTCGAGCTGGTGATTCGCTCCGGCGGCAGCAGACTCGATGACGTCCTCGCCGACATCATCCGGGTCCGTGGCGAGAGGCGGTGGCAACGTGCAGCACTACCTCGGGCAAGGCAACGGTTGATGTCGTAGCGGCACACGGGGAGGGGCGGGAGTCAGCGCCCGCACCCACCCGTGCGACGACCCGCCCGCCCTCTCGCCAACGAGGGCGGGGGTGCAGAGGACGGGCGGGCGACTGTGCGGCCCGGGTCGGCGTCGGGGGAGGCGTCGGCCGGGGCCGCGGCGCGTGGGCCTTTCAGTTTTGCGGTTCGCTGGCTGCTGCTGGCGTGGCGTGTAGGCGGGTCAGCCGGGCCGCCTCGTCGTCGCGGAAGGTCGCTACCTCGCGGCAGCGCTGGCTCATCACGAACCCGCCGAGTGACAGGCACAGGTCCATGCGCTGGATGCACACACCGACCATGAACGGGCCGCCCGCAGCGCGGTACAGCCGGACCCCGTAATACCCCTCCTGGCAGTCGTCGGGGTTGTTGAACCGGCAGTCGGCGCACGTTTCTGGTAGGCGCACGGGCCGGATGCTCTTCGCGTACAGCGTGCGCCCGTCCGGCAGGCGGTACGGCACCCGCTGGTCGGATGCTCCAGCTGTGATGATGCGCCGGACGGGCACGGCGCCCAGGTGGTCGACGACGTTCTGCATGGCGGCCACGGAGGCGCCCCCGTCCTCCAGGGACACGAGCATCCGTACTACGACGGAGCGGCCGTGTCGCTCGATGATGTGGAGCACGCGGTCGACGTGACCACGGTCGGGGATCACGATGTTGGCGGAGACCTTGATGCCGTGCGCGGTCGCGGCCTCGATCGTCGCGTCGAGGGCGGCCAACTTGCGCTCGGCAAGCTTCGGAGAGGCAAGGCGCGGCGCCTGGACGGCGGCGAGCTCGGCCGGGGTGGTGCCGAACACCGACAGGTTGATGCGGTCGAGGCCGGCTGCCGCGGCGGCGGGCAGGACCGCGGCGCCGTTCTCGCCGTTCGAGGTGAGTCCGACAGTGAGCCCGAGGCGCCGGGCGATGGTGATCAACCCGGGCAGGTCGGGGTGCAGCGTCGGCTCGCCACCGGTGAAGTGCACTTCGTTCGTGGGCAGGCTGCCGCGAACAGCTGCGAGAGCCGTAGCGAAGTCGGCGTCGGCGGCGATCCGGGCGGGCAGGAAGTCGGCGCCGTTGGTGCGGAGGTAGATGGAGACGCGCCCGGTGCGGCCCGGCGCGGCGACGGGTGTTCCCTCGTTGTGGCAGAACGAGCAGGCGAAGCCGCACGCGTCGATGATCTTCACTCGCAGGGTGCGGTCCGGTTTCACTTCCACCGGCACGTCGCTCAAGTCGTGCATGGAGCCCCCTTCTCCGGGTGGCCGGGGTACGGTGCCCCCGCCCCTGTCGCAGGCGCCGGCCTACCCGAAGCGCAGGTCGGCGATGGAGTCCAGGTCGATGCCGTACAGGCCGTAGACCTTCGTGGTGTTGATCGATGTGAGCTGGTCGTGGCCGATGCCCAGCGCGGCGGCGGCCTCCCACACCTGTGCTTCGTCGTCGGCCTCGATCTCCAGGTATGGCGGGATGCGCGGCCACTCGTCGACCTCAAGGCGGGCAGCGCCGAGGGTGTACGAGGTGCGCCGGTTCTCCTGGTAGCTGCGCGGCGTCAAGCCGGTGAGCCGCAGCAGCGCGGCGGCTTCCTCGAAGCTGTCGACGGTCACCTCGGTCTCGTGGGTCCCGTCGACGGCGTCCGTGGCGATCTGCTTCACGCACAGGGTGACCTCGGTCCCCGTGTCGCGTAGCCGCACCCAGCGGCCGGGGACGGCCGGGAGGGTGTCGTACACGTACCGCCGCATGAGGCGCGTCCCGGTCGTGCGGACGCCTCCGGCCTCGGTGATGAGCCGCGCGACCTTCGCGGGGTCCACATCGAGGGCCTTCACTTCGAACTCAATGCCTGCCATGGATCTCCGATCGCTGGTCGCTGCTGGTGTCTCAACGACCATGCAGCGTAAGGCCCGCAGCGTTGCGGGGTGCTCGATGGGTGGCAGGGCTACAGGCGAGTGCCGACGGCGATCGTGTCGTTCCCCGCGAGCCGCAAAATCGCCCGGAGGACGATCGGCAGACGACGGTCGTCGAGGTCCTCCACGGAGGCGAGGGTGGTGATCCCGATACCGACCATGGACAGAACCAGGCTGAGGAACACGCGCTGCTGCTCGTCGAGGCCGAGCCCGTACTGCAGCCCGGACAGCCCCTGGAAGTCAGCTTTCTGGCCGCGGCTGGTGTCGACGATCAGAGCGTGGCGGTGGCCGGCACCGACAGGATCGTCTGCTCCTCGACCAGCGCCTGCACGGCAGCCCGGACGCGTGACGACTTCGCGGTGCGCACCAGCTGCTTGCCCAGCCTCGGCAGCTCGTCGGTGACCTCGGGCGTCTCGGTCTCGGTGATGGTCATGCCGATGCCTCCGCTGGGCGTCGGTACCCGCCAGGGCCAAAGGTGGCGGCGAGTACGGCAGGGTCAGTGAGTTGGCCCGATCCGTCCGGGCGGGTGAGCCAGAACCGGCCGCATGCCGGCCAGCCCGTCGGCGGGCAGTGCAGAGGCCAGCCGACCGGCTGCACGGTCACCATGCGCAGGTCGGCCAGCTCGTCGACGGCGTCGAGCGGAACGAGCCACCAGGCCGTGTCGAGCGTCGGGTCGGCCACGACCGGGCCCCGGTGCTCGGGGTGGATCCGGGTGTGGGCCTGCATGCTCGCGACAAGCGGGGCCTCAACCACCAGCCACGCCTTGCCGGACCGGATCGGTGCCAGTGCCTCAAGGTTCCAGGCCTCACGAACGAGGGCGGGGTATGCGGAGCAGCCAGCCAGCAACGCGTCTCCCGCCTCGCACCGCTCAGTGCACTTCGGTAGGGCCACGAGCGAGACGCTACGTAGGGCGATTGCTCCTCTGGGTGACGATTGCGCGCGATTGCACACACGGTAGGGAGCCTTGCGGCCGGTTGCTCAGGTGAGGTCGAGAGACGCCCTCGCGCGGCCGATCAGGCGCCGTGCCGGGGGCCCGTACTCGGCGGACTCGGCGAGCCAGTCCCACGCACGCTCGTACAGCTGGACGTCGTCGTCGCCAGCCAGCCACAGCTCCTCGCTTATGGTCTCCACGATGACGAGCCGCCGGTCATAGATCCAGAAAGCGTGCGGCGCGGTGCGGCGCAGCTGGGTGCCGAAGGGCAGGATGCCGAGTTCGATACGACGCTGGCCGACGAGGTTGTACAGCCGGTCCAGTTGCTCGGCCATCACCTCGACCGGGCACGAGCGGTGATACAGGGCCGCTTCGCAGACGAGGAACCGGAACGTCTTCTCGGGGTCATACAGCGCTTCCTGACGGCGCATGCGCGTCTCGACGGCCGCCTCGGTGGTGGGCGGGATCCCGCGGAACTCGGCGTTGCTGTCGAAGATGACCCGCGCGTACTCGGGAGTCTGGAACAGGCCCGGGACGCGGGAGACCTCAAGGCCCCGGATCAGCGTCGTGTTCTCGGTCTGCCGGACGGCGATCTCCTGCCGGCCGCGATGCCCGCCCGCGAGCTGCCGGCGCCACGAGCGGTGCCACTGCTTCATCTCCAGGCCGGCGAGCAGGCCGTGCAGTTCCGGCTCGGCGTCGGGGCGGCCCACGGCATTGGCCCAGGCGGTCAGATCCGCCCGGGTCGGAGTCTGCTTGCCGTTCTGCAGACGGGAGACCTTCGACGTCTGCCAGCCCACCTTGCTGGCGATGTCCTTGCCTTCCAGACCGGCCTCGGCGCGCAGCTCCCGCAGGCGCGCGCCGAGGGCCTCGCGTGCCGTCTGGAAGTCGGTGGTCACACGGTCGAAGCTACCCGCTTCGCGAACTCGGCTGTAGGCACCGCGTGATGCCAGGCAGCGTCCCAGGCCTGGCAGGCGGCAAGCACCTCGGCGGGGTCCTCGGTGACGTACACGCCGAGGGTGGTGTCGTCCTCGTCGAACGCGAACCGGGCGAGGATCTTGGAGTCGAACAGCCAGAAGTCGTATCCCGGGAGCCGCAGCCGCTCGGCGTCAGCGCGGGTGAGGTTGCGGATGTCCTCGCCGACGGCGACGTTGGCGGGGGCGGTGGCCAGCAGGTACTGCTGCCCTTGCATGAGCGGCTCGTCGGCCAGGCGAACGCGTCTGAACCGCTTGCCCTGCGCGGTCTGCTCCCGCACGTTCGCCCGCCAGGCGTTGTCCGGGTCGTGGCCGACATCCTCGCCGGCGAGGAAGCGCTGCCACTTCGGACTGTGCCGGTCGGTGGAGTAGCCACGGCGGGTCTCGAGCCGCCAGGCGGTAGACCGGAACTCCCGGAACAGGTGGGAGACAGCCGCGAACGGCTGGAGCTCGGGCGCCGGGGCGCTGGGCGCGTAGCGGATGAGCAGCTCGCGCGGCACCCGGACGAACGTCTCGGACGGCTTGACGTCGCGCAGCTGCACGAGGTGCTGCGGGTCGGTCTCGCGGTCGCCCTGGACGAGGATCTCGTCCGTGCCGTCGATCTCGTACAGGGTGGGTCAGTCGCCGTCTTCGCTGGTGGTGCCGAGGAACCTGAGCGCCATGTCGCCTCCGAGTCCTGGTGGGTTGGGGGTCCAGGATGCGGGATGGTTGCGCGGCGCCGCTCTCGGATTGCAGCAGATTGCTGGCCAAGGGCGTCGGCTGCGGATTGTGCGCAACACGGAGAAGCCCCCAGGCGGCCCGCTACGGGCGCGCAGGGGGCCTTCTGCCTACGCCTTCGGGACGGTCCACTCCGCAGGTGTCTCCAGCCCCTCCGGCGTGTACAGCACCTGCTCGGGCCGATCCTTGGCCGGCACGGCGAAGACGGTCTTCCCGCGCACGCAGTCGCCAGCCTTCATCTTCGCTTCGTACGGGTACTCCGGCTTGGGGAAGTCCCCGTAGGTCACACTGCTCGGCTCGATCCGTGCCCCGTCCGCGTACGCCAGGGCCCACGGGTAGCGGGTCACCCCGCTCGTGCCCTTCTTCAGGCAGGCCTTGATCTCCACCGCTGCCCACGTGTAGCCGTCGGTGCCGACTCCTCGTCGGCCGAGGTCTGCGGGTGGAAGGTGTCCTGCTCGTGGCCGAGCACCGTGATGCCCATCGTCATGCCGTCGTCGGTGAACGCGAGCTCCTGCCCGAAAGCCCGAGGCTTATCGGGGCTGGGCTTCGGCTCCGCCGTGCTCGTTTGTGCCGCAGGCTCGCTTGCCCTCGACGTGGCGTCGCTGCTGCAGGCGGTCAGAGCGAGCAGCAGGACAGCAGTCGTGGTGATGATGCGGGTGCGCATGGACCCCCAAGGTGCTGTGTGTCGACAGGGCATCATGCGTCCCGTGAAGGTCGCACATAGGTGATGTGGCCGTGTTGTGACCGAATCAGCCGGTCAGAGCAGGGGGGGAAGTCCACGGCTCACGGCGCCCGAGGCTGCCCCGCCACGTGATGACCACGCCGATGTCGTTAGGGGAGCCTGCGGTGTCTCGTTCCTATTGGGACTTCGTCCTGGCAATGGCGTACGGGACGAGCACGATGGGTCCAGCGATCGGCGTTTTTCAGACCGTGCGGGGGCAGCCGCCCCAACGCCTCGTCGCGGCGCACACATCGCTCTCTGAGTTGGCGGGGGAAACGGGAGGTCTGACACTGGCTGGTCTTGGTTTTGCCGTAACGGCCTGCTTGGCCAGCACCGCGTGCACCTGGGCTTTCAGGCCGGAGCGCAGGGCCACCAGCGTGGCCCGGTAACGGACCAGGTCGCGCAGCTCGCGAACCTCCTTCGGGGCGATCCAGGACTTCGGCAGCCGGCCCATGCGCAGCAGCTCCGCCAGGTCCACGGCATCACGGACGTCGCTCTTCACGCGCCGATAGCCAAAGCCTTTCACCCCCAGAGGGTGTACCAGATGGACCTCTGCTCCGGCCACCTGAAGCATGTCGACCGCCCAGTACCAGCCGCAGGTGGCCTCCAGCACCACGTCCGGGTGGCTCCCGGCCTGCTCGATCTGCATGCCCAGCGCGACGGGATCGTTGAGGATGCGCACAGCATCTCTTCGCCTCCTGCAGGTGTGTTATCTGGATCCCTTGACGGTGCTGGTACGAAGACCGGTATATATCTCTGGGGAATGCTGGCCGCCAACGGCGGCGCTAGCGGCAGCCAAGAGCTGCTGCAGGGGCGTGGGGCCGCAGCCTGAGGGGGGGGCGCACCAATGGGCTGTCTACGGCAGTACTTACTGCTGGTGCTCGTATCAGCATCGCTTCTTCTCGAAGGTGCGATAAATACCGCGCACGCTGCGCAGGACGATGCCGGAGAATGTGCGACGGCTGACTTGAGAACGGCGCGGGTCATGGCACGCGTGGACTTCACCCATGACGGCGAGGACTACACGCGGGCAGACAGTCGCTTCACGGTTAAGGTGCCTACCACCTGGAAACGGGCCTATGATCTGCTTCTGAACGGGGACACCGAGCGCTATCGGAAAGCCATGCGATGTCTTCTGCGTGAACCGGATGCACCTTTTGTACTCCGCGACTCTGAACACCGCGCGCACCCGCCCAAAGTAAAGGCCGAAGCGCGCTGGGTTACGATTGAGCAGAGGGCCAGCACCGTGGTCTCCAGCAAAGGAGCGTGGGACTTCGGCCCTTGGCACCTGACTGTCGGCACCCGACTCTGGACCTTGGAACTCCAAGTCCCTCCAGCGCTGAAGGGCGCCCGATGGGAACGGATCGAAGCTGGACTGGACGGCCGGGCAGCCCAGCTTATTTTGCCGCCACCGACCGAGGGCACCGACACGGAACTGGTTTGGCTGCAGAAGAAGGCTGGGGAAGCGCCGCCCCACGTCCAGATGACACTTCAGCCGCCCGCAGCAAAAGCTCTCACTGCACGCTGGGTTGGGCTCCCAGCACGGTTCGCCACTGAAATAGGCATAGCGAGTTTCGACGCTGGTATCTATGTACTCCTGTGGGCCGCTATACGGCGGTTGCGTCAGGTACCAGTCACCTCCCCGAGCACGCCGGGGCCATCGGTGGCGCCGACGCCGGGACCAGCAGAGAGCGCAGCGCTACGAGGTCTATGGCTCCTGGTGCTGCTCTTACCATGCATGATGCTCGTGCACGGCTCCGACGACCTGCTCTTGGATCTGTTGGATGAGCGCGACGCCACGCCATGGCTGACCAACCACAGAGTCGCAGTACACCTGATCGTTTCAACCTTCATGGGTCTCGCGTGGTGCGTGTTCGGTCGCCCGCGTCGTCTTGCCTTTGCAGCGGCGGCCCTTGCTGCGGCAGGCGTCACCACAGTAGTTGCATTTCCTGGCGTGTTCGGTCTGCCCGCTTCGATGGTGCTGGACAGCAATACCGACCCGGACGGCGTCCAGCGCTTTCTAGCCTGCGGCGGCATGTACTGGTTCGGCGCTGCCTGCGCCTGCGCGATCTTCATTATCCTCGTGGGAGCCACCGCATCCGGGCTCAGGATATGGCGCTCACTGTCCCGATCGCCCTCCGCATTCTTGTCCCCCGGTCACTTTCCGTTGTCCGTGCTCGGGGTCCTAGTCTTGCTTGCATCGGCGCTGTCCGCTGCCGCGGCTTGGGCTGCTCAGGTAGGTTGGGATCGATCTAGCTGGCTTAGCGCTCGTACTGTCTATTCGGAGTACGGGAACTGGCACCTGTCCACAGTCTTCAACGACTTTTCATCCTTTCCCTCCGAAATAACTGCGTGGGCCTACAACACGGTGTGGTGGTGGTTCCTGGGCCTGGCGGTTCTGTCCGTATTGCGGGCACGAGTTTCGGCGGCTTGTTCACCGCCTGTTCTTCCGTCTCGCCCAGACCAAGCGGTGCTCTTGCTCTTCTATCTCGTAGTGGTGGTCCCGTTTCTGGGATGGTATGCGGAAGTTCAGTTGCCGCTACTGGGGATGGCAGCCGGCTGGCTGGCCTTGTCCGGGCTGCTCGCCCTCGGGAGGCGGCACGCCGTCCTGCAACGTGATCTGCTGCCCGGCGTGCCGCTGTACTTGGCGGTGCACGAGTCGGATCGGCAGCATCTAATGGAGGCTGCCCGGCGCCATCGCGACCTGCACACGCAGCTGCGGAATCTGGATCAAGGGCAGCAGGACGGCGAACGCCGTCGGCTAGAGCGTACGTTGGACCGCTTGCAGCGGTGGCGTCCTCCACATGCTGTGGCACCACACCGACGGGTGCCGCTGCCAGATGGAATGGACCCAGTAGACGTAGCTCTGGCCTGGGGCCCGAGGGCGAGCTGGTGGGATAACGGTTGCCGTGCAGCCCAATTCGCATCCGCACTCGCTGTTCCGATGACTGCCATGACGACCTGGGCGGACAACATCCGGGGTCCGTTGTGGGGCGATACATTCGCCATGAAGTTCGGCTTTGCCAATCTGGTGACTAGTGCCGCCGCATCAGTGATCATCTGGACGGGGGCTGGATTCGTTCTTGGGGCCTTCTGGCGGCAACTCCCAGGGCGGCGCGGCCCCGTGAAGGCCCTAGGGCTCTCCATGGCGTACGCCGCTCCATGGCTGCTGGACTCAATAGGTGTCGCAGCGCTCAGGCAGTCCTACGGGACACGTGCACTGGACATGGCGCTCACCCTGCTCATCCTGACGCTGACGGGCCTGGCGATGGACATTGACACCTTCCGACGTGAGCAGCATTACTGGCCCACCCGCGCCAGCTTGCTCCTGTCGCTCTATCAGCTACGGACCGCCTCTGTGCAGATCGCGTTCTTTGTGGCACAACTAGTGGCTCTTGTGACGATCTGGCAGCAGCTGCGGGGCGCCGACCCCATGATCATCGTGGAACGTCCTCAGACTTCGGGAGAGCGTGCTTCGATACCGCAAGATTCGCCCTGACTTCCTTGAAGGGCCGTGGGTGTGGCTCTTCTGGTGTGATCCGGTCCAGGGGATTGCCGTAGTGGCCCCATGCCGATGAGGCCGTATCTGCGGTAGGGCACGACTGCGACTGTCCACTGGTGGCCGACCCGGCACTCGAAGCAGATGTCGAGATTGATGGTGCCGATTCCGCTGTCCGTCACCGCGGCAAGTCGGCGGCCAGACCACGGTTGACAGGTACGGGCCCCATTCTCCGTATCGTCCTCCAGCTCTGGAGGCTCACGTGGATCCTGTAGTCATGTCCGAACAGTACGAATGTGTCGATCAGCCAAGAAGCGATCACTGGTCGCCATTGACCCGTTGACGTCGGCGCTCGTCAAGGTTGGTGGTCCCCTCAAAGGCCTGGCAGTCAAAGACGTGCTGCGCAAGCAGCGGGGCCGCTCCAAGGGCACCGTCAGCGCGCTGATGCCACGGGTCGCGCAGGTCCTTCAGGACCGTCACTGCGGCAGCATGCCCATGCCGGCCCAGGCGACCTTCTACCGGCTCGTCCGCCAGCTCGCCGGCCCCGCCGACCATCCCGCGCGCGCCGTGCGCACCCCGCCCCTCACCGAGGACGGACGCGGCCACACCCCCACCGGCGCGCTGCGACCCCGGGGAGCAGGTGCAGATCGACACCACCCGCCTGGACGTCCTCGCCCTGTTCGACGACGGGACCCTCGGTCGGCCCGAGATGACCATCGCGGTAGATGTCGCGACGCGCGCGATCCTGGCCGCTGTACTGTGCCCGGGCGGCACGCAGGCCGTGGACGTGGCCCTGCTCCTGGCTGAGATGGCCGTGCCCCACCCAGCCCGCCCCGCCTGGCCCGACGCCCTGCGCTTCACCCACACCCAACTGCCCGCCCACAAGCGGCTGCTGACCCTGGAGGAACGCCTCAAGGGCGCGGCCGCCCGCCCTGTCGTGGTGCCCGAGACGATCATCGTCGACCGGGGGCCCAGGCACACCACCCCGTATTGCGACCGCGGCCGACCGGCCAACCTCAGGATCCGCGCGCAACCAGCCCTGCAACGACCGCAACTCCCCCGCAGCCGACTCGACCCCAACCTCTAACCGCACCGTCGCCCTCCCCTGATCCGTACTCCCAACCCGACGACCATGCACAACCGATCAAGAAAACCGCTACAGGACAACACCCCACCGACCAGGCGAAACACCCCTGACCAGGCAAAACAACAACCGAGCCTTTAGACGCAGAAGCTACCCACCACACCCCGGCCATTCCCACTGCAACCCACACAACCCCAGGCCACACCCCCACACCCACCAAACCCAGTTATCAGCCCACTCCCAACACCCCAGCTCACACATCAACTACCCCCGCCTCAGAGGCCGTTCCCTTTCCGAACCTCACGTGGAATCCTCTTCGCTGGCCAGGCATTAAGGAGCCGCTGTCGCGGGAGCCTCGGTTTGTTGCCGGGCGAGGTGTCGTGGAGGCGGCGGATGCCATCGATGCGGGCGGTTCTGGAAACGCGGCAGAAGGCAGCAGCCGCGCAGGTGAAACGACTCGAAGACGAGTTGGAACGGGTGCGGGCGGCTCTGGCGGACGCCGAGGAGGTGCACCGGCGCCGGGTGATCGGCCTGGAACAGTGCTTGGAGGCGCTGGCCGAGGAGGACGCACCTGCTGACGTGGCCGGTGAGGTGTCGCGGAGGAAGCCGGTCGGACCGCGTCGGGCGGTGCCTCACCGCCGGCAGGCCACCGAGGTGAAAGAACTGTCACCGGACTATCAGGCGT
>NZ_GG657757.1:66015-125393 GCF_000158955.1 Streptomyces viridochromogenes DSM 40736
CGCGGTCGATGCGGGAGGCGACGGGCTCGGTGCCCGGCGGGCGGCGGTAGTGCTGGGCTGGGACAGTGCGTCCGCCTCCCGCGTCGGGGGCGCGAGGGCACGGCTGAAGCGGCTGGTGGAACGGGGCTGGCTGGTAGAGCAGAAACCGGGCAGGTTCACGCTGCCTCCCCCGCTGCCGGAGCACGACGCTGCTGGCGTTGGCCGGCAAGGCGGCGGCTCATGGGCACGGTCATCGACCAGCAGATGACGGCTTCACTGGTGTCGGTGCGCCGCTCGTAGTCACGGACCATGCGCCGGCTGCGCAGGCACCAGGCGAAAGACCGTTCCACGACCCAGCGGCGGGGCAGCACCTGGAAGCCGCTGATGTCGTCGTTGCGGCGGACGATGTCGAGAACGACGCCAAGTTGTGCCGCACTCCAGTCGATGAGGTGGCCGGTGTAGCCGCCATCGGCCCAGACTCGCGTCAGCCGCTCGAAGCGGTCCCTGGCCGCCGTCAGCAGGAGGCGTGCGGCGTCCCGGTCGGTGGTCGACGCCGGCGTGACCAGCACGGCCAACAGCAGACCGAGCGTGTCGGTGAGCAGGTGGCGCTTGCGTCCGTTGATCTTCTTCCCTGCATCGAAGCCCCGCGCGGCCAGGGCGACGGTGGCGTCCGCCTTCACCGACTGCGAATCGATGACCGCCGCACTCGGCTCCTGGTCACGGCCCGCGGCGTCACGGACGGCACCACGCAGCCGGTCGTGCAGCTCGGCCACGAGTCCCGCATCCCGCCAACGGGCGAAGAAGGCATACACCCGTGGCCAAGGCGGGAAATCGGCGGGCATAGCCCGCCACTTGATGCCGTTGTCGACGAGGTAGCGCACCGCGTCGATCACCTGCCGGTGGCAGCAGCCCTCCGGTCGCCCGCCCCGACCGGCCAGCCATCCAGGCACCGGCAGCAGGTCCCGTACCAGATCCCACTCGGCATCGCTCATGTCCAAGCCGTACCGAGACCGGCGCCCCGGCCTGTCGGCCGCGTTCCCGAACCTGTGGGCGAGACAGTATCAGGTCGTGAGGTCCTGGCCGGTGTGCATGTTCGTCGGCGAGAACGACGGCGAGGAAGGCGTGGACGAGCATCGCCAGGGTGACCCAGCGAATCCAGGACGGGTAGCGGCGGACCTGGTGTTCATCGAGCCCGGCCAGCCCCTTCTCGGTCTGGAAGGTCTCCTCCACTCGCCACCTGGAGCCGGCCGTCCTGACCAGGGTGCTCAGCGGCACCGGTCGGGCGGAATGGCAGCGGTAGTAGGCGAGTTCGCCGGTGGTGCGGTTGCGCCGGATCAGTAGCTGACGGTGCCCCGGCGCCGCCTCGGCAAGGTCGATGACGGCCCAGTCGTAGAAGCGGTGGCCCTTCGCGCCGCGCCCGGCCCACAGCTTCTGCCAGGCGTGCTTGGGCAGCTTCGCCGCCAGCGCATCGGCGCGGAACATTCCTGCCTTGGTGGCTACTTCGGCCGAGCAGGCCACCGCGAGCACATAGCCCAAGCCGCGTTCCTCCAGGGCGGATCGCAGCTTCGGGTTGCCGCCGTAGACCTCGTCGCCGGTCACCCAGCCGACCCGGTGCCCGGCATCCAGGAACCGTTCGATCATCACGCGGGCCAGCTCCGGCTTGGTGGCGAAGACGGTGTTCTCGCCGAGCCCGGCCGCCCGGCAGCGATCGGGGTCGCACGTCCACGAACGCGGGACGTACAACTCCCGGTCCACCGCCGCGTGTCCACGCATCCCCGCATAGACGAGATAGACGGCGATCTGAGAGTTCTCGATCCGCCCCGCGGTGCCGGTGTACTGGCGCTGGACGCCGACGGTGCGGTTGCCCTTCTTCACGTCGCCCGTCTCGTCCACGACCAGCACTGCGGCCTCGTCGTGGAGGTGCTCGACGACGTACTCGCGAACATCGTCCCGCACGGCATCGGCGTCCCAGGATGCCCGGCACAGCAGATGCTGCATGCCGTACGGGGCCTTCTCCCCGGCCCACTCCGCGATCGTCCAGCAGTTCTTGCGCGGCAGGTCCGCCAGCAGCCCCAGCACCAACCGCCCAGCCCGCAGCCGGGGTTCAGCCCTGGCGAACCGGCCCGCAAACCGTCCCATCGCCACCTCGAACGCCGCCCGCCAACGGTCGGGATCTATGCTGTGGCCCGCGGCCACCGTCTCTTCGTAAGTCCACACAACTCACGATGATCAATGGTGGCCGCACCCGTCTGCGCACTCCTGAGGCCCGTCGCCCGACCAAGAAAGCAAATGATGATCGCCACCGTCCTTGCCGTCGCCGGGACGCTCCTCGGATCAGTTGTCACCGGTACCTTCCAACACCTGGCGGCCGGCCGCGCCGAGCGCGTAGCCGCCGCCGAGCAGTTGCGCCGCGACCGGCTCGACGCGGTGACCACCCCCGCCTCCGCCGGCTCCGAGCACCGTCGAGCCTTGTGGATGCGTGGGGAGGCTCGGCTGCGCGGCGCCAGCGACGTTGAGCTGGAAGAACTGCGAGCCAGGTCTCATGTCACACGCTCCGCCATCACCCGCCCCCTGGTTGCTCTGCGGCTCCTCGTGGCCGACCCGGCTGTCCACACCACCGCACAGGCGATGGTCGTCGCCACATACGACATGGTCGATGCCGCCACGAGCATCGAGGAGCTGACCGCAGCGCAGGACACCGCACGAGCCGCACACGACCGTTTCATCGACGCTGCCGCCGCCTACTTCAGCACCCACACCTGACTGAAGATCACGATCTACAGCTGGAGTATTAGCTGGTCACGGAGCCCGGTCTGTCGCAGATAGGCCCGCGTGGCGACCGTCCGCAGCCATGCCCGAGGCGTCGTGATCTGTGACCACTTGGGAAAGGCTTCGACGAACGCAGCATGCGCGGCTTCAGCCGCCTCGTGAGGAGAGGCACCCATGCGCATCACGAACCGAGTCAGCATCGCCAAGTGCTCGGAGTGGAACAGTGTAAAGTCCAGCCGACTTCGAGGCACACGCAGCGCCAGCCGTTCCGGTCGTCGGGATGCGACTAACTGCTCTTGAACTGGCGCTCGTTGTTCACTCAAGTCCACCGTCTCCCGAGCCAAGGCCGACCTCGATGACGACTATTCGACCTTGGGAGCTCTCCGATAGGCGACTGCCATGCGGCAAACAGCGCACCCTCTCGCTGAGTCCCTGCTGCTGCAACTGAGCCAACCGTACCGTGGTCCGGCTCCTGATCCACTGGTAACACAGTCGGGTGGTCACAGGGACAAGCATCGCGAGCGCCCCCGTCCATATCGGATCCATTCGGCCACGTCTCCGTCCGCTCAGAGGTGCTCGGAACACCGCGTACACCAGGTAGTGCAACGTGCGGGCTACAGCGTGACATCGCCGAGACGACAATCTTCAGCATCGCCTACACGGTCTTGCTGCGAGCGGTGGCGGGCCGTCGCCGAGTCCCTCCTGGACAGGCTCATCAACACCAGCCACCAGGTGATCATGAACGGGCCCAGCTACCGCCCCAACAAGCGGCCCAGGAACACGGCCGACAAGGCGCACTAAAGGGTGTTGCAGAAGGCCTGGTGGCGGCGTGTCTGGGTGATGGCTGACCCCGCTGTTTCACCCTGTCATGGCGAGGTTGTGCATGGTGGCGACGGCCTGGACGGCGTGGTGGAGGCCGTCGCCCCGTTGGCGGCAGTCGCGCAGGATCTTCCAGTTCTTCATCCGGGCGAAGGCGTGCTCGCCGCGGGCCCGCACGCGCCGGTGTTCGGCGTTGTCTTCCTCTTGGCCGCGCAGGAGGGGGCGCCCGGCTCGTCTGCGGTGCGGGACGATCAGCCCGGTCCCCAGGTGGGCACCGTCCGCAATCACGGTCGTGCCCGCCGCGACGGTCGGCAGGTCCGACTCGCGCCAGACGTGTGCGTCTGCCTTGTTGCCGGGTGCCGGCCGGGCGGATGCCACCATCAGGCGGGTGTCGGCATCGACGATGACCTGCACATTCGCCGAGAACCGGTAGTTGCGTGAGGAGGCTGCGACCTGCCGGTCACGCACCGGGATCAGGGTGCCGTCCACGATCCATTACCGGTCGGCGCCCGGCACCGGCCTGGGCGCCGACTCCAGCGCAAGCAGCGGTCCCAGGCGCTGGATGACACGGCAGACAGTGGCAGGTGAGCAGCCGAAGAGCGGGGCGAGCTGCCGCATCGTGAGGTTCGTGCGGTAGTACACGGCGACCAGCAGCACCCGCTCGGCCAGCGGAAGACGCCACGGCCGGCCACCACCGGGACCGTTACCGCCTCCCTCCCGCACCACCCGAAGCAGCTTCTCAAAGCGCCCCATCGGCAACCCGGTGAACGTCTCCACCCACACCGGCTCAGCCCTCAACACCCCACCCATACAGGCAAAATGCTCGCCATCAAGCCTTCTGCAACACCCTGTAAGACCTGTCCCGTAACCCTGAGGCTGAGGGTCATGCTGTGTCAGGGTTGGTGCCGATGGCACCGACCGAGCGAAGCGAACGCCCGAGGTCTCCGGTGAGGCTGCGGGGGTGTCGCCGCCACCACCACAGCTCGGGGCCGGGCAGTCGGTGGAGCTGGTCGAGTGCCTGGCCGTCGTCATCGATGGTCGCGGCCTTGTACCGGTCGTCCAGAGCTTTGATCTGCGGTGTCCAGAGCTGGACGATGTGTTCGTCCAACAGGAGCCAAGCCTCGTGCAGCCAGTTTCGGCAGTAGAGGTCGTTGGTGTACTCGTAGATGTCGTCGCCGTAGCCGCGCTCGATGGCGCTCACCAAGGCGGCCCACGCGTTCACCCTTTCAGCGACCGTGAATGCCGTCCGCCAGCCGCGCTGGTGCAACAGCTCTCCCACCTCGGTTTCAGTAGCCACGGGCGTGAGGCTCTCATGCCGAATCCGTTCGGACGACCGAGATCACCACCGAGACCGTCATCGGCGCCGTTACCGGCTCCGTCACGGTGCTGCTAGGCCGCTATGACGCCGCAGGCCGTCTGCAGTACACCGGGCGCAGCACCACGCTGTCCCAGGCCGCCGGCCGCGCTGTGGCCGGCGAGCTGGCCCCGCCGAGGGGTGCGCATCCGTGGAAGGGGTGGACGTTCTCAGCAGGCTGGGGGACGCAGCGCACGCTCGACGTCGTCCCGGTGGAGCCCGACGTGGTGATGGAGGTAGCCGTCGACGTCGCCTGGGACAGTGCTGGACGGTGCAGGCACCCGGCCCGGACACACCGTGTCCGCACGGACGTCGGTGTAGCGCAGGTACCGCTGCTCGGAGAGGACCCTGCCTCGCCATGAGCCCTACGCCGTGGTCGGACCCGTGGCCGGGCCGACCACGGCGGAAAGCCCCTGGCGCAGGTCGAGGTAGCAGCGCAGGCACCTTCACGGCCAGGGCATCCGCGCGGAACTTCCCCGCGCCCGTGTGACTTCGGCCGAGCAAGCAACGGCGAGCACGTAGCCGACCTGGCGCTCTTCCAGCGCGGCCCGCAGCTTGGGGTTGCCGCCGTAGACCTCATCGCCCGCGACCCAGCCCGCACGGTGCCCGGCGTCAAGGAACCGGCCGATCATGCGGGCGGCCAGCTCCGGATTGGTCGCGAAGACGGTGTCCTCGCCCAGTCCGGCCGCCCGGCAGCGGTCCGGGTCGCACGTACACGAGCGCGGGACGTACAGCTCGCGGTCGATCGCCTCGGGTCCGCGGCGGCCTAGACGAGGTAGACAGCGACCTGAGCGTTTTCGATCCTCCCGGCCGTGCCGGTGTACTGGCGCTGGACGCCCACGGTGTGCGTGCCCTTCTTCACGTCCCCGGTCTCATCGACGACCAGCACCGCATCGTCGTCGTGCAGATGTTCCAGCACGTACTCGCGCACGTCATCGCGCACGGTGTTGGCATCCCACTTAGCCCGGCCGAGCAGGTGCTACATTCCATGCGGACTGGCCTGCCCGGCCCACTTGGCGATGCTCCAGCAGTTCTTGCGCGACAGGTCCGACAGCAGCCCCAGCACCAAGTCCCGCACCCGACGCCGGGGTTCAACCCGCGCGAACCGGCCCGCCATCCGGGACATCAGGACTTCGAACGCCTCCTGCCAGCGGGCAGGGTCTACGCTGTGACTCGCGCCCACCGCATGATCTTCACTCTTCACACACCGATGATCAACGGTGGCCGCGCCCGTCTTCACCGCCCCTCGGTCACGACGTGCGAAGACGGGCTGCATCCCTTCCGTGTCCCGCACGGGGCACGCAGCGTTCGCCCGCCGTCTCGTGCCAGGAGGACACATGCAACGCGGTGAAGTCTGGTGGGTCGACTTCGATGAGCGACGCCCGGTCGTGCTGCTCTCGGACGAGGAGTCATCCGGGTTTCACGCGATGCAGGTCGTTGCGCCAGCGGGCGTCGACATCAGCGGCCTGGGCGTTGAAGTGGCCGTAGGAGCCCCGGAAGGACTGCCCTTCGAAGGCGTGCTGCGGTTCGCGTTCCCGCGTCCAGGCTTTACTCCGTGCACATGGCTGACCACCGTGGCCCGGGACGACCTGATCGAGCGGGCGGGCGTGTTGTCCTCCATGAAGTTCAGCGAGGTTGGAGAAGCCCTCCGTGCCGCTGGGCAGAGGAGGGAGTGGACCCCGATGACGGCTGCCAGGATCAGCGAGATCAAAGAGGCCCGCCGTCTCGAAGGACTCGAGTAGCGGACGCCTGCGCTGCCCAGCTCGACGTCGTCGACGACTCACCGCTGCCCCCTCTCCACCACACTCCAGCAGCAAGATCACGATCTACGGCTGGAGTACTAGGGAGTGTTCTGAGTTGCGATCACGGGATCGGTCATTCCCGCTCCAGGAGGGTGCTGGCTGCGGTAGACCGGTCGCGTGACTCGTGGTGATCTGACCGATGCCGAGTGGAGTTGATCGAGCCGCACCTTCCGCTGGGGGCGTTCGGACCGATCCCTGACCTGCGTAGCTATCCGCCTGCAACCTTTTCCCCCGTCCGACTGTCTCCTGATCATCAACCGCTCCTGTCTCTGTGGTCCCTGAGAAATCAATCGGCACAGGAGCGGTCGCCCAGAATCATCAGGAGACACTTCATGCGCATTCGCCCCGCAGCCTGCGCGGCACTCCTCGTGGCGTCCCTCGCCCCCATCCTCACGGCACCTCCCGCCAGCGCGGCGGCGGCCAGGTACGCGGACGACTTCAACGGCGACGGCTACCGCGACTACGCCAGCTACACCTACGAGCAGTACAGCAAGGGCGGCGGCGTCCGGATCACCTTCGGTACCGCCTCCGGACCCGGCACCCAGACCCAGTTGATCACTCAGGACAGCCCCGGTGTCCCCGGCGCCGACGAGACGGAGGACCAGTTCGGCGACGTCCGGGTGCCTGCCGACTTCAACGCCGACGGATACGGGGACCTCGCCGTGTCGGTGTCGCGCGAGGACGTCGGCGGACGCACGGACGAGGGCGGCGTCGTCATCCTGTGGGGAAGCGCGACCGGCCTCTCGGGTGGCACCGCGATCCCCAACGCCGGCGCCAAGGTGTCGAACGCCCGCTTCGGCCGCGACCTCGCCGCCGGGGATTTCAACGGGGACGGCAAGAAGGACCTGGCCGCGATCAGCGGGAGCAAGGCCTACGTCTACCGCAGCATCACGCGCACCGGTGTGGCAGGCTCGGTCACCAGCCACGACAAGACGACGAGATTCGCGCCCACGTCCCTGGTCTCGGGCAACATGAACGGGGACTCCAAGACCGATCTGGTGATCATCGGAATCACCGACGAGCCCGACAACTTCGGCACGGACGCGTGGTTCATCAAGGGCGGCTCCCCGCTCAGCGCGGGCAAGACCCTGCGCCTCGTCACGAACTACGGCGACCCCAGCGAGGCGGTGATCGCCGACTTCAACAAGGATGGCTACGGGGACCTCGCGGCGGGCAGCCAGATGTACAACAACTACCAGGGCCGGGTGTCCATCTGGTACGGCTCCTCCACCGGCCCCGCTACCGCCGTCCGTATCACGCAGGCCACCACCAACGTCGCCGGCACCCCAGAGTCCGACGACCTGTTCGGCTCCTCCGTCTCGGCCGCCGACATCAACGGCGACGGCTACAAGGACCTCGCGATCGGCGTCTACGGAGAGAAGATCAGCCAGGAGACGACCGAGGGCGGCGTCCACGTCCTGCGCGGCAGCGCGAGCGGGATCACCGGCACCAACTCCCAGTGGCTCGCCCGTAACACCGCCGAAGTCCCCGGCGATGTCGCATGGAACGACTGCTTCGGCGAGCCGGTCCGCCTCCGCGACACCAACCGCGACGGCAAGGCCGACCTCTACGTCGGCGCCATCAACGGCTCGCTGCGCTTCCCCGGCACGTCGTCCGGCGTCACCACGACCGGTGTGACCGACGCCGACACCGAACTCATCTGGGGCATGCTCCAGTAGGCCCGGCCTCCCGCCCAGCTCCCTGGGGTTCGCCTTCTTCGTACGAGTGCGCCCGCGTCGTGGCCGCTCGCGCAGTTCCCCGCACATTCCCGCTCCAGGAGGGTGCTGGCTGCGCTAGACCGGTCGCGTGACTCGTGGTGACCTGACCGATGCCGAGTGGGAGTTGATCGAGCCGCACCTGCCGCTGGGGGTGCGTCCGGGCAGTGTGGGCGAGATCCACAGCAGCTCGCCCGCGGGATCGGCGACGACCTGCACGTTCACGCCGTGTCGGCGGTGCTTGTGCGAGAAGTCGGCTCGCCGACCCGGTCGCGCTCGGCGAGCGTGCCGTCGAGCAGGAGATGAGAGCACGCTGGTGAGGCGGAAGCTTGCAGCGTCGGTCACCCTCACGGGTGACGATGAGCATGGTTACCCACTCGACGAGGGCGTGAGGCAGGTCGAGTGCGGCAGTATAAGGAACCAACGAGGCTCCTGCGCTGATGAGTTGAGACGTCGAACACCTCTCTCAACGGCACGGGAGCCTCGTGCGTTGTGGGAGACCGACCCGTCACCCGATCAGTGGCCACGCTGAAAGAGCTCAGTGAACATCGCCCGGAGCTTGTGTGAGCAAAGGCGCGCCGACGAGACCGCGCGTGCCCGTGCAACCGGGCGTCGGCCCTGGTCGCAGGGGTCGGGCGGCCCCGACCCCGCTGAAGCACCGGGTGGGGGCTCGATTGCCTGTGCGAAGTTACTCGCTCATACGGGTCTATGCTGGCGCCGGGCTGCGCAGGGTGTCGGCCGATTGCCTTTCCGTCCAGCAGTTTTGACAGGAGCGGGGCACGCCACCGCTCGTAAACGTTCGTACAGGGACACGCGAAATTGATCACGCACTTGTTGGGCAGACGAAAAGTCGCGAACCAGAAGAAGGGCGCGCTCGCGGGCCTCCCGGTGCCGCAGAATGCGGGCCTCCTCAGCTTCCGCGTCATCAACCCGGTCGGTGAGCCCCTGGTGCAGGCGCAGTACACGCTGAACGACAGCCAGGGGCGCAAGGTCGTCGCAGGCGAGACGGACCCGTACGGCTGGGGCGTCGTCGTGGTCCCCGTCGGCGAGTACCGCATGTCGGTCTCGGCGGACGGCTTCGCCGCGCACCTGGGACGCGCGTCCGTGCGAGAGGGGGGTGCGCCCGTTGCGCTCGGCGACCTCACCCTGCATGGCGCGCCCACGCTGCCCCTGCCCGAACCGGGCGACTGGGAGATCGAGGCCGCGCACACCCGAATAGGCTTCACCGCCCGCCACATCGGTCTTGGCCGCGTTTACGGCGGCTTCGGCAACTTTGCCGGGGCCATCAGGGTCGGCAGCACCATGGAGCACACCGCGATGCACGTCGTCATCGACGCGGCATCGATCGACACCAACGTCAAGATGCGTGACAACCACCTGCGGTCCGGGGACTTCCTCGATGTGGAGAACTTCCCGACCCTGGAGTTCTACAGCGACCGCTTCGTGCACCGCGGCGGCCAGAACTGGGTGATCACGGGCGGTCTCACCCTCCACGGGGTGACCCGCACGGTGACCCTCGACGCGCAGTACAACGGCGTGCGGGTGGGCATGGAGGGCGAGACCCGCGCCGCCATCCACGCCACGACCGAACTGCACCGCGAGGACTACGACATCAACTGGCAGACCATGCTGGCGCGCAACATCGCCGTGGTCGGCTCGAACATCAAGGTTGACCTGGACATCCAGGCCGTCCCCAAGGGCACCGAGCTGGAATTCAAGTAACGCAGAGGCGAACTCCGCAGAGCCGTGTACGGACCCGACCGGTCCCGTACGCGGCTCTCCTGCGTTCCGGGCCGGGCGCCGGCAACGGATGCGAACACAATGAGCTCTTTGAGAGTGGTCATCGATCGGGTGACGGATGGGACGGGATCGCGGGTCGGTCTCGGCGGGGACTGTCACGGTGTGGTGGCCGTGGATCGGAAGGTGGATTACAGGGCGGCCATCAGGCAGGCCACGTCCAGCACGCTTTCAACCTCGGCGTCCTCGCTCGACGTGGTCAGCAGGCCCGTGAGGGCCGCCTTACTCAGAGCGGACATGGGGCGCTGGAGCACGGCTCCGGGATGGTCGAAGTCGTGCACCAGGGTGTGCCAGTCGCCGGTGCCCGGCCGGTGTCCGGCGGCGAGGCCCAGCTGTCCGCCGTAGGCGACGTACCGGCCGTCCGTCGAAGGACACGTCAACCGGATCAAGATGCTCAAGCGCCAGATGTTCGGCCGGGCCGGCTTCCATCTGCTGAGGAAGCGAGTCCTGCTCGCAGGATGAGCTCTGGTGCCGTGCGATAGATTGCGGGCGACACGAGAGAAGAGCTCGCATGGACTCCCGCATCCCGCGGTTGCGACGCAAGCTGGCACGCATCCCCTACACCCCCAACCGAAGCCACTCATTCGGGGAGGAACGGCACGAATTTCGTCTCGGCCCCCGCCTCACCAAAGGTCAGGCAGACGCCTTTCAGGCCGAGCATGACGTGGAACTCCCGCAGCCCTATCGAGACTTCCTCACCAACATGGGCGGCAGCGGCGCGTCTCCGTACTACGGACTGATCCCGTTGGAGGACTGCGCGCTCTTCACGATGAACTCCAGAGACGCCAGCACGGGCTCAAGAGGATTCAGCCGGGCCTATCGCCCCACCCGCCGTGGTGACCTGTTCCTGCACGTCATCGAACGCGGCTGCAGCGATCTCGTCCTCATAGGCATAACCGGCCCTCTCACCGGGCGCATGCTCATCGGCAACGCGGACGGCTTCTGGGGCCCGAACGTCTCCTCAGCCCCGGACTTTCTCGCCTGGTACGAACGATGGCTCGACCACATGGCTGCCGGACAGGACAACCGGGCTCTGGAGCTCACATCACCCCAGCTCCGAGCGCATCCGATCCGGCAGCGGCTCGCTCACTCGCCGTGCCCCCTCCACAGAACCTGAGCCAGAACCCGAGAACGGGAGTCAGCTGCCGCGGGCCTTTCCCCGGGCGTATCCGTCACTGCCCGGTCCGGTTGGTGAGGGGCTGTTGAGAGGCGGTCGGTGGTGCGAATAGTGCCTGGACGGTTTCGGTGGCCAGGTCTCGCAGCCAGGTGTGGGCGCGGTCGTTGTCGTAGCGCTGGTGCCACAGCAGGTACAGGGGGACGTCGGGCAGCGGGAGTGGCGGCGGCAGTGTGGCCAGGCCGAGTTGTTTCCGAGCTGTGCGGGTGACCGCGTCGGGGAGGGTGACGACCAGGTCGGTGTCGAGGGCGAGTTGCAGGGCGAAGGCGGCGGTGGGCCCGGCGGCGACGACGCGTCGTTCGAGGCCGCGTGTGGTGAGGGCGTCATCGATCGGGTCGCGCAGGCTTCCGCGCCGCGAGACGGTGAGGTGTTCGGCGGCTGCGTAGCGTTCGAGGCTCAGCGGGCCTTCGGTGAGCGGGTGGCCTGGACGGACGGCAACGATCAGCTGGTCCCTGCCGACGAGGCGGTGGCGGATGTCGGGGAGCGTCGGAGAGCTGGAGCTTGATTCGAGGTCGACCTCACCTCGGCGCAGCTCGGCGTCGTCCGTCCCGGGTTCGGCGGACAGGCGCAGTCGGACGCCGGGGGCCTGTTGGTGGACGGCCGTGGTCAGGGCGGTGCCGCAAGCGGTGGTCAGGGCGTCATGCCAGCGCACGGTGAACACCCGATCCAGAGCCGCTAGGTCGAGTTCCTGCTGCGTGGAGAGAAGTTGGTGGGCCTGCTGCACGAGGGCGTGGACCTGGGCGCGCATGGCCAGCGCGCGGGTGGTGGGGACCATGCTGCGGCCGGTGCGGACCAGGATCTGGTCACCGGTGGCCTTGCGGATGCGGCCCAGGGAGCGGCTCATCGCCGGTGCGGTGACGTGGAGGCGTGCTGCCGCGCCGGCGACACTGCCCTCTTCCAGCAGGGCGTCCAAGGCCGTGAGCAGGTTCAGATCCAGTTGCATGGCAGTAACTCTACAAGTGACAAGCATGCACTTGTTGTTAATGATCGGGGGGCCTACCTTCGAAGTGCGGGAGCGAGACAACCGCCCCGCTTCGACCGATCCCAGGGAACTCACCATGAGCACAGCCATGCCTTTCGACGCCGGCACGACGCTCCTGTCCGACGTGACAGCCGCGGTGAAGACCGCCGGCGTCACGCTGCGAGACCGCCACACCTCGCACGCCCGGGGCGTAAGTCTGGACGAGGTCGTCGGCGAGATCCACGCCAACGACGACGCGGTGCTGGACGTACTGCGGGAACCGCTGCTGCGGGCACGGCAAGGGTCGCAGTGGGCCGAGGACGAGCTGGCCGGCGGCGCACTCCCGCCCGGGGAGTGGTGGGTCGTCGACCCCGCCGAGGGCAACATCAACCACGTCCACGGCATGGAGGACTGGGCCGTCACCGCCACCCTGGTCCGCGACAACCAGCCGGTACTCACCGTCGTCCACCTGCCGCTGACCGGCGACACCTACACCGCCGTCGCCGGCGGCGGTGCCCGCCTCAACGACCGACCCCTGAGGGTATCCGCCAAGAGCGACCTGGGCGCCGCGCTCATCGGCACCGGCCAGGCCAAGCCCGGCGAGGACGAGCGCACCTTCCGGCGAATCGGTGACTCCGTCACCGCCATGCTCATCAACGGCCTGGTCGTGCGCGTGTCCGTTCCCGCCACGATGCAGCTCATCCACGTGGCCGCCGGACGCATGGACGCGTTCTGGCAGTTCTCCGACGTCCGCTCCGGCCTGGTCGCCGGCGCCCTGCTGGTCTCCGAGGCCGGAGGCACCGTCACCGACCTGACGGGCGAACCCTGGAACACCGGAAGCCGCGACTTCCTGGCCGCCGCCCCCAGCATCCACGGGGCCGCCCTCAAGGTCCTCGCACCGATCGCCTGACCGAACGTCTCCGCTCTTCCCCGCCCCGATACCGCAAGGAGCATCACCGCATGACCAACATCGGCATCCTGGGCGCCGGCCGCGTCGGCACGAACCTCGCCGGCAAGCTCTCCGCAGCCGGACACCATGTCACCATCGGTGGACGGAGCCCCGAAGACACCGCCGCGCGCACCGTTGGGCTCGACCCGCGGATCGCCTTCGCCGACCAGCGCAGCACCGCCCGCACCACGGACATCGTGATCAACGCGACACCCGGCGACAGCTCCCTGGAGCGCCTCACCGACCTGCGCACCGAGCTCTCCGGAAAGATCCTCATCGACGTCTCCAACGCAACCCACGACGCCGCTGACGGCCTGCCCGGCGACCTGTGCTATCCCGGCAGCAGCCTCGCCGAGAAGCTCCAGGCCGCGCTCCCCGACACTCATGTGGTCAAGACCCTCAACACTATGCTTTTCATGGTCATGACCGCTCCCGAGACCCTGACCACCCCACCGACCGCCTATCTCTCGGGCGACGACGAACACGCGAAGAGGACCGTCACCGGCCTGCTCGGCGACCTGGGCTGGCAGCCCGAACGGATCGAGGACCTCGGCGACATCACCACAGCCCGCGCCACCGAAGCAATGATCCTGGCCGTGCCCCACATCCTGCGCCGACACGGATTCAAGCCGATCGCCGTCTCCCTCGCCCGCTGACCCACCAAGACCGGGTTCAGACCAAAACCAGGTATCGGGCACGTGCGATGCTGCTGGGTGCTAGGTGCTAGGTGCTAGGTGCTAGCAGGGACAACGCCCGCTGGGCTGCAAGTGACGCCCGGACTCATCGACATTGATCATGCCTACTACGGGAGGCGACTCCCGAAGTCGTCGACAAACGACTCCCATTCCCGGGCTCTGGTCCACTTCGTGTGGAGGCTCACGGAAAGTGGTGTGTGGTGGGATAGCTGGACACCGCCGTTGATCTGCTGAGAGGCCGTCGTGAGGTGGTCCGGCGAGCACACGGTCACCAGTCGATTGCCGTCCATCTTCGGACCGCTGATGTGGATGGCGGAGAAGTCGTCGCCCAGGGCCAGCAGCTCCGTCTCTTCGTCCCTGGTTCGAGTAGCAACTCAGCACTGCGGATGCGCGAAGCGTGGCGCCCCTGAGCCATCAGGCTCAACCGACCTCAGGGGGACTACGTGAGCGGCTTAATGAGGCAGTTCGCTGTTGGCGGAGCGACGTTAGCGCTGTGCCTAGGAAGCATGGCGGGTACAGCGTCGGCGGGAGAATCGGCACCAGCGGGCTGGAACGGCCGCTGCACGACCATGTCCGCCACCAATACGTCCTTCCGCGGCTGGTGTGACGGAAACGGCCCGGAAAGGTACGCAACGTTCGTGCTCTGCACTGGCGGGGAGTACCACGCCACCTATTCCAAGTGGTACGGGGACAGGACTGGGGTGTACGCCGCTTGTCCGTCCGGGCAAAGGCGCACTGGTCACGGCTACGACCACTACGTTTAGCATTTGCCGGGACGCAGGGCTCCACTTGTCCCTCGTCGGCGGGATCTGCCGGGCTCACTGAGTCCGGCCGATCCCGCAGGCAGTAGTCAAGTCCTCCGTGTAGGGCGGTACGAACGCGAGGACTGACGGCCCGGCAGACGACAGTGCCCCGGACGGTTCTCCGCCCGGGGCCCTCCTACGTCCGCCCGCCCTACAGCACGCCGTTCATCGCGTTGTCCTCCCAGCCCTGGCTAGGTAGGTGACTGCGGGCTCCGGTCCACTTCGTGTGGTCGTGTGACTCTCGGTCATGCCAATAGGACTCGTTTGCGAAGGAGTTCGAATCCTGCGCGGCCGAACATCTGGCGCTTGAGCATCTTGATCCGGTTGACATGGCCTTCCACGACGCCGGAGTTCCAGGGCAGTGTGAGGCCGTCGATGACGGCGTCGAGGTCGCGTTCGAGATGCTGGGCAAACCGCAAGGCCGACTGCCAATGTCGACCGCAGCAGCTCGGTTCGTCGCCCGAACCTACGGGTGAGGCCGGGTACTTGCTCGGCGAAGGTCTTCCGCTGGCACGATTTCTCCTCGCAGACGAACCGCCGCACCCGCAACGACACCACGACGAGCTTGCCCGCTGTCGGCAGATCGTGAGGGAAAACGCAGGTAGCTGCCATGTATTCGCCCAGACCAGCACCCACACCCCGTACAGGTCACCTGCCCTGCGGTCGTACGGGCAGCGACCCTGACGACCGTGTCGGTCGTCTCGACCGATTCCATCAACACGCCCTCGACCGAGGAGAACAGCAGCTCGTTCAGCTGCGGCAGCACTTCGTTCACGGCGAAGGACTGTCGACCACACCACCATCCAGCCGGGGGATTTTCGGGCGAATTCAACCGCCTTCAGGCGAAGGTCAACAGTCACCCTGCGTACGCGACCACATGAAGTGGACCAGAGCCCGAAAACGGGAGTCGTTTGTCGACGGCTTCGGGAGTCACCGCGTCACCCTGTCGCTTGACCAATCTCGATGAGTTCGGGAGTCACTGAGTGCCTGTGTCTGAGCCGTCCGTGACAGAGCGGCGCTGGCGGCTCAATGGATCATGCTGGCAAGCCACTCGCTGAGCGAGTCATGGACCGGATCACCGGCACGACCGTCTGGGCGCCGGAGCTGGCCCGCCGCGCGCCCAGTAGGGCCGTTGTCACAGGCAGCGGCTACCTTGCAGCTCAGCACAGAACCAAGGCGGGTTGCAGGAAGAGGAGCGGCAATGGTCGTCGAGGTGGGGTACGCGCAGGCGTGGGACTTGGAGGCTTGTGCGCCCTGGCGGCCGATATCCGCCGAGGAGGCCCGGGAGCGGGATGCCGCCGGGCTTCCGTACGTGGTGGTGTACCAGGAGCCGGGCCGGGAGGCTCCGCTGGAAGTCCGGCTCGTCTCCTGGCGGGACCACTACGTCGGGCTGTGGGTCTACGACGCCCAGGGCCGCCGCACCTACGACCTGGACATGCGGCTGCTGGACGACCCGTCGCGGCTACGGCGCCGGTACTCTGTCGGCTGGTCCTACACAGACCCGGAGATGGCGGAGTTCGACAAGGCGTGCCCACGCATCACCGTGGACCTTTTCCCGGACGGGAGGGGCCGACGGACGGAGGAGCGGCAGGGGCAGGGCGGGGGCTCCTACGTCACCTCGCCCGGACTCCGGGACGACGAGCGCTGGATGGACCGCCCCGCCTTCGGGGAGTGGCCGCTGCTCTCGGCCCAGGTCCACGGGCTCATTGAGCCGCCGGGCTTCGAGGCGGCTGAGGTGGCCGAGACAGCCGAGCCAGGTGACGGACACGCCCCCGCTACCTGCTGGCGTCCGCCGCGTCCCGCGCAGCCCGGGCCGATCAACGAATTGTTCCGGCCCGGGGTGCGCGTGACCGACGGGTACCACCCCGAGATGACCGTCGTGGAGCCGCGCCGGGTCGGCACCCTGCGCGTACCCAGCGGGCTGCTGGCCGTCTCCGGCCCGGACATCGACCACGGCGACGGGCCGCGCATTACGGTCCCCGTCCCGCCCGGGGAGTACGTACTCGACGAGGCGCGGGTCCGCTTCAGCTACCACTGCGAGTGGCGGGACGCCGAGGTCACGACCACGGAACCCACGGCCGTCCGCCTGCTCGTCAGCGAGACCCCCGCAGCGAACTGGGAGATGGCCCTCGGTCCGGATGACGATCCCCGGCTGTTCATCGAGCAGCAGATAGCCGGCTTCGACACCGACGGCGCCACCGGCTGCTTCGCCGACGCCGGGGCCTGGGATCCGCTCATCGCGCTCTTCGAGCGGGGGCTGATCCGGGGGGAGTCGGACCTGGACGGGTACGAGGACATCGACGACGGTTCCATGTTCATGCAGCGCACCTGGGACGAGGCTTCCGGCGGCGAGCTCATGTCCTTCGCGACGACCGGGGACGGTACCTACCCGGTGTGGGTCGGCCGTTCCGAGGCCGGTGAGGTAATCGGCGTCGTGGTGCTGGTGGAGGGGATGCCCGAGCTGCTCCCGGAGCGGGACGGAACCCCCACCGATGCGGCTGTGTAGGCAGGGTCCTCTTGCGGCCGCAGTCGCCAATTGCGGCGCCAAACCGGGGTGAGTTGCCGGTGATCGAGATTGTGAAGGCCCTCTCCCCGGCCGAGCGAGCGGTGACTCTCGCTCTCGGCGCCCGTGGGATCACCAGCCGGTGGTGTGCCTGCGACCCGACAGCCCGCTCGCATCCCGAGCTGCGGTGAGCGTGTACGACCTGCTGACCCAGCCCTGATCGCCATGCGCTCCGGTTACGTCATGAACCGCTATGTGCGGTGCCGCCGCCGGAATCGGTACGGATCAGCGTCTGCCGCCCCCGCCGGAGCCGCTTCGGCAGCTGGGCCAGGGCCAGCCTGGTGGCCTCGATGTGGTCGGCGGCGGTGCTGGAGCCCGCATTGCCGGGCCGCAGCAGGCCCACCACCGGCTCACCGGACCCGCCGCGGCCGTGGTCGACGAACCCCATCAGCGGATGGTGACCGAAGGTCTTCTTCCAGGTCGCGGCGGCGTCCTGCTTCTCGGAGCGCCAGGACGAGGACCCCGTCGACGTCCACGATCACCTGCCCACCCGCGTCCGGCGCCGCATCCCCTACGAACCTGCCAGACACGTTCGCGTACTTCAGCACGGGCGGTGCGCAGGGCGGCCAGGACCCGCTGCCCGCCCGACGCCAGCGTGCCGATCAGCCGGGAGACCGTCGGGTCGGAGGCCACCGGTCCGAACACGGCCGGCTCGGCCCGCAACATGCCCACATCGGCCAGGCAGTCCCCGCCCAGCGCCACCGCGAGCGCCACATCCAGCAGGATCTTGCCCGGATCGTGCACCGCCCGCGACTTGCGCCACGGCTCAAGCGCCACCGATATCGCCGCATCCAGACCGGACTTGCGGACCGTCTCGGCCGGCAGCACCGCACCGGCCTGCGAGACGACCCCGCGACCGCCGCCCTCGACGCGGACACGCGGGTAGAACGGGTAGAACCCGATACGCTTCTTCACCTGGAAAGTGCCTCCGGCGGTGGCGGGAACCAGGCCCTCAGCAATTCTCATTCTCGCTGGTCAGAGGCACTTTGTCAGAGGCACCTTCTGCATTCTTGATCACCAGCTGGACGCCTCGTGGAAGCGCGAGGCTAGCGAACGTTCGCTCGGACCGCCTCTTCGATCGGTGTCGAACCCGTGTTGAGTTCGAGGATCTGCCGACCGATACGGGGCTCGTGGAGCAGTTCGGCGAGGGTGCCGGCAACGTCGTCGCGGGCGATCTGGCCGTGGAACTCTGCTGGACCGAGGGACACGGCGCCAGCTCCTGGACCATCGAGAAGCAGGGAGGGACGGAGAACCAGCCAGTTCAGCTCACTGCGGCTGAGCGCGATGTCTGCGTCCTTCTTCACGGCGAAGTAGTATTCGACCTCCTCGCCGAGGTCGCGTTCCCGCCATGATTCTGGGAGCACTGAGACCAGTGCAAAGCGCTCGACACCGGCCAGGCGTGCCGCCTCGATCGCTTTCGCGACCCCGTCGCCGTCGATAGCCTTCGTGATCTCCTTGCTACCGCCATTCGACCCGGCGCTGAAGACGATCGCGTCGACACTGCCGAACGTTGCCGCCAGCTCTTCCACGGTCATGCTGGAGAGATCGCCGACTCGTGCGTTCATGCCTCGCGTTGCGAGCTCGGCGTGCTGGTCTTCTCGGCGAACGAGCCCGCGGACGGCGTCTCCTCGCGAGCGCAGTTTCTGCGCGAGCAGACCGCCGACGCCGCCGGTGATGCCGATGATGAAAACGTCCATCATGGATGCTCCGTTCACTCAAAGCAGCTCGTCGGCTCCATCGTCCGTGAGGCCGATTCCTCAGCGTTCAACGGCCCGAGTCCTCGCGTGCATTCCGGGCTACCAGCCGTATTCAGGCCGGACTTGCGGACCGTCTCGACCAGCAGCACCGCACCGGCCTGCGAGACGACCCCGCGACCGCCGCCCTCGACGCGGACACGCGGGTAGGACCCGATACGCTTCTTCACCTGGAAAGTGCCTCCGGCGGTGGCGGGAACCAGGCCCTCAGCAATCCTCACTCTCGCTGGTCAGAGGCACTTTCTGCTTTCATCACCACCAGTCGGACAGCCCGCTTCGGGAAAGCGTGAGGTTAGCGGTGGCGCCGGGGGTCGGGCTGACGCCGTGTGGCGTGGATGGAACCGAGCAGATTGAGGGACTGGGCGCTGGGGCTGCCTGGTTCGGCATGGTAGATGACGAGCTGCTGGCCGGGCGCTTCGCGGACGTCGAAAGCCTGGTAGGTGAGAGTGAGGGGGCCGACGTCCGGGTGAAGGAAGTGTTTGGCGTCCCGGGTCTTGCCGCGCTGTCGCAGCGCCGGGCTGACCCGCTCGGCGGCGTGACTGGAGGGCCGGTCGTTCGGCGTGGCCCCGGCCAGCCGGCCACCGTCCCGACCACGCCGGGCAAGTCGACACTGATCGGCTACACCTGCCGGCGCACCGACGCCCATGCATGACCCCCGTCGCGACCGGCCGCCCCGACGCCTCGCCGGTTGAGGAATCGCCCTTGCACCTAACGGAGTTCACCCGCACGCTCGCCAACTGCCTGCCCGGCTGCAGCCCGACCTGGCCACGGTGCCCATCGCCACCGACCCGGCCAGCGACCTGATCTGGGACAGCGGCCCCCTGCCATACACCGCGTTCGAAACGGACAACATCCAGCGCAGCGTGCTCACCCACCACTGGGGCCTGCAGCTATACGTTATGCCCCGCCTCCACCGCCCCGGCGAGTACTTGGCGCTGCCGATGCTGCCCGCCAACACCAGCCACCAGCACGTGACGGGCCTCAAAGCCCCGCGCGGCATCGCCGTCCCCGCCGACCCCGTCCGCGCCGCGGCCCTGCTGCACCGGCGGCTGCTGACCGAGTACCGCCTCTCCGCCCCCACTCCGATCCGGCGCAGCAGTCCCGGACACCTCCAGGTCCACGTCACCCTCGACGAATGCCGCCGTCCGCGGATCCCTCTCAACGTAGCGGACATGTTCGCGATGACGCCCGCTCTTCTGCGTTCCACTCGATCGGGTGTCCTCGTCGGTGCGTCATGCGACCAGCAGACTCCTGAAAGGTGAAGTTCTCCGTGCTCAAGTCCTCGGCCGCTGAAATCGCGGTCGTCATAGCGACGGAATGACTCTCATAACGACCGGTCCGAAGAAGCGGGTCAGCCCGCCCCGCCGTCGAGCAGCCAGTTGTAGCGCAGCCGCAGCGCCCGCTCCGTGCTGGCTGCCACAGTAACGAGCCCGACCACGACGTTGCCCCATGCCGATAGACCAATGGGCGAGGTGAAGGTCCCGACGTACTGGGCGACGCCCTCCGGCGCCCGGGTGACCTGTTCGGCGAGCTGAAGGATCAGGAGAACCAGGCCGATGACGAGCACGATCGACGAGAGGAACCGATCCAGCGGCTCAGCGCGGGGTGCGCGCGGTCGAGGTGCGCGCGGCGCCCTTCGGCGGAGGCGGGGTCCGGGACGAGTTGGTGCTCGGCCCCCTCGGCGGTGACGTAGTGGCAGCGCTTGAGCCCGAAGGCGCTCGTCCTTACGTCGACGGTGCCGCCCTGGACGGGGAAGACGGCAGGGACTTTGGACTCTGCGTGATGCCTGCCGTCGAGGTACAGGTGGGCCTTGACGTAGCCCTCCGACTGATTCTGGTGCCTGACGTCGACGGCGTAGACCATCTGTCGGCCGGCATCGTCCGTCAGCCGAAGATGGAACAGTGCGCGGGTGAGCATCTGCCACCAGCGGAAACGCTTCAACTGTCGCCCGTCCCCGGACTTGACCCGCTGCACGGCCCGACGGTGCCGCCATTCCTTGAGCATGCCCGCACTCCTGTTACTTGCTGGGTTCGGCTGCGCAGGCGAGGTCCTGCGGCGGGCGTTGCCCGGTGGTCAGGAACGCGGTCACCGCGTCGTTCGCGCAGACGTTGGGGCCGGACGGATAGACGCCGTGCCCGCCCTGGTCGGCCGTCACCATCGTGGCCCGCTTCCCGAACGCCCGCCGCAGCTTCTGGGCGCTGGCCAGCGGTGTCCCCGGGTCGCGTTCGTTCTGCGCCATGAGCACGTTCGACGGGCCCCGGTCACCGATGCGCACCGGCCATTCGACCCGCTTGTCCGGCCACAAGGCGCACGGTCCGATGCTGGCCGTGGACCCGCCCAGCATGGGGTATTTCAGCCGGTCGACCGCGACGTTGCGCTGATACTCCCGGACCGTCTCCGGCCATCGATCGTCGCCGCATATCACTGAAAAGCGGGCGGACATGAGGTTCTCCATGTTCGGAAACGGCGGGCTGGGCGGCGGCGGCTGGTTCGTGTCGAGTGCCTGCCAGGTCTTGGCCACCAGGGGCATGCCCGCATCGCTGTAGAGGCCCTCGAACGTCATCCATCGGAACAACGTCCCATCGAAGCCGTGGACCGGTTTCGCTTCCAGCCGCTCGGCGAGATCGAAGAACTTCGCCCTCACCTGCTCCGGCGTGGTGCCCAGACCGTACTCGGGGTGCGCGGCCGCGAACGCCGCGAAGTCCGGGAACCGGTCTTCCATTCCACGGGCGAGCAACCGCATGGCCGTGACGTCGTAGCCGCCGGGGCCCGGATTGCTGTCGAGCACGACCCGGTCGCTGCGCTTCGGGAACATCGTCGTGTACACCGCACCGAGGTAGCTGCCGTAGGAGGCACCGAGGTACGAGAGCGTCGGCTCGCCCAGCGCCGCCCGGATCCGGTCCATGTCGCGCGCGATGTTCGCGGTGGTGGTGTACGGCAGCATCCACGCCGTCCGCGAGGTGGCGCACTGCTCGGCGACGATCCGCGCGTTCCCCGCTTCCCGTGCGACAGCGGCCGCGGTGTGCGCGTACTGCGCGACGTTGCCGCGTGCCTGCTGCTCCGGCGTCAGATCGCAGGTCACCGGCGTGCTGCGGCCGACGCCACGCGGGTCGAAGCCGATCACGTCGTAGGAGTCCAGCACCTCCTGCGGCAGCCCTGAGCCGGCGAGAACGGCCGGGTAGCCGAGTCCCGCGATGCCAGGGCCGCCCGGATTGGTCAGCAGCACGCCGCGGCGCTGCGAGGGTTCCTTGCTCGCCAGCCGGGAGATCGCGATCTCTATCTGCCGGCCGTCCGGATCCCGGTAGTTCAGGGGGACTTCGAGCGTTGAGCACTCCAGACGGGGCAAGGCTGCCTTCTCCGAGCACGGGCCCCACCGCACGGTGTCCGGCGTCGCCGCCTCAGACACTCCCGGCATCGCGGTCGCCGCCGCCACCGCGGTGGCGGCGAGGGCTAGGGACAAGGTTCGGTGCATCTGATGTCCTCCTGAGGGGCGCACGGGGGCGCCGGAACGGGCGTGCTCGCCTCGGACCCGCGGGGGATCGCCGAGGGCGATCGCCGCTGGGGCGGACAGGGCTGTGATCACCATCCCGACCGCCTCGACGAGTCTGTCCGTGCGGCGCCGCCGGCACATCGGCCTGGCGGCTCGGATCGCCTTCGACCAGAGTCGAGACGGTGGTTCGACTCTGGTCTAAGGACACATCAGCCCCCGGTCTGACCCAACGGCCGTACGGCTTCGCGACAATGGCCAGGTGTATACAGACGTCGCGCCACGGCTCGGGGGATGGCAGCAGACCTGGCGGCTGGTGGCGGCTGCGGCAGTGGGCATACCGACCTGGCTCTCCGTCGGTGTGCTGCTGCCGCGTGGGTGCGCGACCGATACGTGTTCCTGGTTCGTCACCGGTGATCCGCTGGTGGCTCTCGGCTGCCTGACGGCGCTTGTGTGGCGACGGCGGTTCCCGCTCGCCGTCGCCATGACGGTCGCGATCGCCTCACCCGCGTCGGCACTCGCTACCGGCGCCGCGCTGCTGGCGCTGGCTTCGCTCGCCACCCGTCGCCGTCCGATGGAGATCGGAGTCGTCGGGCTGGCCTACGTGACCGCGTCACAGTTCGCTGTCGGGCTCCACCCGGTCCGGAGCCCTCCCGGCTCGCTTTGGTTTCAGCTCGCGTTCCCGGCACTGACCGCAGGCATCGCGGTGGCCGTGGGCATGGCCGTCGGCGCGCGGCGTGTCGAAGTGCGGTCCCTGCGAGAGCGGGCGGAGAGCGCGGAACGGGAACAGACCGCACGAGCGGCGCAGGCACGGGCTCTGGAACGCAACAGGATCGCCCGCGAGATGCACGACGTGCTCGCGCACCGGATCTCCCTGGTCGCCATGCAGGCCGGAGTGCTGGACCACCGCAGCGACCTCACAGCAGAGGAAAACCGCGTGCTGGTCCGCGGCATCGCCGACGGCTCCCACCAAGCCCTGGAAGAACTACGGGATGTCCTCGGTGTGCTCCGGGCCGACTCGGGCCGTCCGGAACCACCCCAACCCTCCCTCGACCGCCTCCCCGAACTGGTGGCCGACGCCCGCGCCTCCGGACTGGACGTCACGCTCACCACAACCGTGGCGGGACAACCGTCCGACGTCGTCGGACGAACCTGCTACCGGATCGTCCAGGAAGGACTGACCAACGCCGCCAAACACGCCCCGGACACACACGTACACATCACCCTCGAAGGGACAGCCGGCGACAAACTCAACGTCAGCGTCCGCAACTCCCCGGGGACCACAAAAAACGCACAACCACCGGCATCGGGATTCGGCCTGCTCGGCCTCACCGAACGAGTCAACCTCGCCGGCGGAAAACTCAACCACCACCCCACACCCGACAACGGATATCTCCTCACCGCGCAACTACCCTGGCCGGACCCCACCCACGAAAAGAGAACCTGAGTGGACGGCGAGCGGGAGCCGGTGCGCGTCGTCATCGTCGACGACGAACAGCTGGTGCGAATGGCGCTGCGGCTCGTCATCGACGGCGAACAGGACCTGACCGTCGTCGCGGAGGCGGCCGACGGGGACGCCGCGATCACCGTGGTGGACGAGCAGCGGCCGGACGTCGTACTGATGGACGTGCGCATGCCCGGCCGTGACGGTCTCAGCGCGACCCGGGAACTCCTCACCCGGCCGGCGCCGCCGCGGGTGCTCATGCTGACCACATTCGACTCCGACGATCTGGTGCTCGGCGCACTGCGCGCCGGAGCCCTCGGGTTCGTGCTCAAAGACACCCAACCGCCGCAGATTCTCGACGCGGTGCGGACCGTCGCGGACGGCAACCCCGTGCTGTCTCCAGCAGCCACGGCACGGGTGATCGCCGCAGCCACCGGTCCGCAGTCCGCTCACGCTCGTAGCTCATCCCGCGAAGCCGCACGGGAACAGCTGTCCGCACTGACCGAACGAGAACTCGAGACCGCTCGGGCCATCGCGGACGGACTGGGCAACCCAGAGATCGCCCAGCGGCTGCGCATCAGCATCGCGACCGTCAAGGCGCACACAGGCAGCCTGTTCGCCAAGCTGACGGTCGAGAACCGGGTGCAGATCGCACTCCTGGTCCGCGACGCAGAGGAATGACCAGCCTGTGGCCGGCCGTCTGCGAACCACGGAAGCGTGCATGTTCATGCGCTCCGGCAGCGTGAGGCGCTGGCCCCGTCCGCCCGCGCGGTTACGCGGGCGGACGGGGCCGTGGGCACCATCTGGTGCGACGTGCCGTTCTCAGCCGTCGGCGGGCGGCGCCATGAGCTGCTCGGCGATGCTGGCCTCCAGTGCAGCGATGCGCCGGTCGGCGAAGCGAGCGTTGTCTCGGGCGGCCGTGAGGCGCTTGCTGAGGCGTTCGTTGTCGTTCGTCAACGCGTTGATCTCACGGCGCAGGGCCACGTTGGCGGTGGTGATGCGTACGACGTCGGCATCTGTCCAGTCCTGCTGCAGCTCGGCGATCTGGCCCCGGAGTTCGGCGATGCGCTCGCGCTGGTTGGCGATCTCCGCGTGGGCGGCTTTGAGGGCGTCATCGGTGTTCAGCGTGCGCTCACGCCAGGAAAGCCTCGATCATCTGGTGCTGGGCTCCCTCGGCACCTTCCTTATTCGGTCCCGTCAGTTGCCCCCTTTGAGGGCGCGGACGCTGACGGAGTCGATCGCGCAGCACCTCGATACCGCCGCCGGAGCCGAGGCCCAGGACGCGTTCACCTTCGTGGAGGTCGGCCAGCGCGGGCGGGTCGCCGCAGCCGAGGGAGGCGGCGAGGGCCTCAGCGGGCAGGGTGTCGCGCTCGTCTTGGTCGTACAGGGTGGAGCCGAAGTTGTCGTCGATCTCGATGGCTTCGGGTGCCCAACAGGCGGTGCCGCCCGCGCCCCATTTATATAAACAATGAATATAAAAATGCTATGCTTCGAGCATGAGTCGTCAAGACACCGCTCCTGGCGTGTCCGCCGCCATCGGGGCAGCCCTCTACGGCCTGGCCACCAGGGCCGCGAGACGCCTGCCCCGGGACATGAGCCTCACGTCCGCCGCCACCCTGGCCACCCTTGACCGGACCGGCCCGCGGCGCATCACCGATCTGGCCGCGGTCGAGGGCGTCACCCAGCCCGCGATGACCGCCCTGGTCCGGGTGATGGAGGAGTCCGGCCTGGTCGAGCGGCGGGGCGATGCGTCCGACAAGCGGGTCACGCTGGTGTGCCTGACCGAGGCCGGCGTCTCCTATGTCCGGACGCGGCGCCAGGCGGGCGTCCACGCGTTCGAGCGGTTGATCGGCGAGCTCACCGGCGACGAGGTCGAGGCGATGGTGGCGGCCCTTCCGGCACTGAAGCATCTGGCAGAGCTCGAAAGCCAGAACCGCGAAGGCCCGAAGCAGTGACCGGTCAGCCGGTCGGCCGGGTCGCGGCGAAGGCGTTCCCGGTGGCGCGTTCTGAGGCACGGCTGCTGGTCCCCGCCCTGATGTTCATCGCTCTGGTCGTGGCGGCGGTCGCCAGCCTCGGGGCGCCGCTCATCACCAGCGTGGCGACCTCGTTCCACGTCTCGCTCGGCAGCGCGCAGTGGACGCTGACCGTCGCGCTGCTCAGCGGCGCCGTCGCCACGCCGGTCCTGGGACGGCTCGGAGCCGGCCCGCACCGGCGGGCCACGATCCTCGCCACGCTGGCGGTCGTCGTCGCCGGCAGTGCGCTCACCGTACTGCCGCTGCCGTTCACGTGGCTGCTGGCCGGCAGGGCGGCCCAGGGCGTCGGGCTCGGGCTGACGGCGCTGATGATGGGCGTGGCCCGGGACCACCTCCCCGAGGAGCGCAGCGCCGCCGTGATCGCCCTGATCTCGGTGGTCTCGATCATCGGGGCCGGCGTCGGCTACCCGCTGGCCGCACTGCTCGCCGAGCTCGGCGGGGTACGGACCGCCTACGGCCTCGGCCTGGTCGTCACCGCCGCCGCTCTCGTGACCGCGTGGCGCTCTATGCCCGAAGCCCCCGAAGGCCGCTCCGCCCACGTGGATGTGGCAGGCGCGGTCGTCCTGGCCGCTGCGCTGCTTCTGGTGCTGTTCCTCGCCGGCGAACGGAATCTGTGGAGCCGGCACCTCGCCGTGGCGGCGGGCCTCGCCGTCGTCGCGGTGGTGCTGTTCTGCGTCTGGGCCGTCATCGAGCTGCGCAGCACGACGCCCCTGGTCGATGTGCGGGCGGTGCGGCACCCGGCGGTCGCCGGGGCGAACCTCGCCATGTTCGTCGGCGGGATCGGTATGTACCTCCTGCTCACGCTCATCACCCGGTACGCGCAGACGCCGCACGGTGCCGGCTACGGCTTCGGGCTGACGACCTTCGTCGCCGGGCTGGTCCTCATCCCGTTCTCGGTGCTGGGGTCCGTCGCCGGCAAGCTCACGCCGCGGGTCCGGAAGCAAATCGCCGACCCCCTGCTCCTGGCTGGCAGCGCCGTCGTGGTCGGCGGCGGGTTCGCCCTGTTCGCGGCGGCCCGGTCGGACCTGGCCGGACTGTTCGCGGCGATGGGCGTGCTCGGCTTCGGCGTCGGCGGCTTCTCGGCCGCGATGCCCGGCGTCATCCTGGCCGTCACCCCCAAGAGCGAGACGTCGAGCGCCATGAGCTTCAACTACGTCGTCCGCAGCGTCGGGTACTCCCTGGGCAGCGCCATCGGCGGCCTGACCCTCGCCGCGGGCACCGGCCCCGGCCACCTCTTCCCCGACGACAGCGCCTACACCACCGCGGCGCTGGTCGGCATCGGTGCCATGGCGATCACGACGCTGACAAGCCTCGCTCTCGCCCGCCGACGCTCGTCCGAGACCAACCCGTAAGTCAGATGCACTCATCCCAACACTGGAGGTTCCATGCCCAAGGGCTACTGGGTCAGCGTCTACCGCACCATTTCAGACCCTGAGAAGCTGGCTGCTTACAACAAGCTGGCCCGTCAGGCCGTCCAGCCCTGGGGCGGCCGGACCCTCGTCCGTGGCGGTCGGGTCGTGGCGCATGACGCCGGAATCGCCGAGCGCACCGTCCTGGTCGAGTTCGACAGCTTCGAGCAGGCCGTCGCGGCGCGCGAGAGCGCGGCCTACCAGGAGGCGCTGGTCGCCCTCTCCGACGGCGTCGAGCGCGACTTCCGCATCGTCGAAGGCATCGACTGACGAGGTCCAGCCGGATTTTCACGCAAGAGCAGCAGGATTCTGGGGTATACCGGCCCGCTCCCGTGAAGGGCGTCACCAGCTAGTTCCCTCACGGCTCAGGCAGCCTGGCCGAGACCGGTGGCGGTCAGGTCCCTGCCCGTTCGAAGGCTGCGACTGTGAAAGCGCTGCTGCGACCCAAGCCGGGCGCCGCAGCTGCACCGACTCCACCGAATGCACGAATTTCGCGGTTTCCCCTACCGGAGGCTCCCGATGAATGAAATCGATGCGCAGGTCCGAGAGTCGGCGGTGCGAACCGCGCTGGCTGAGGACTGCGCCGACGACGACGTCACCACACTCTGGGCGGTGCCCGCCGACGCTCGTGCTCACGCGCGCATCCTGGCCCGACAAGACGGCGTGGTCGCCGGCCTCCCGATTCTCGGCGAGGTCTACCGACAGCTCGGCCACGAGGTCGAGGTGAGTATGCAGGTAATGGACGGAGAACGTGTTCAGGCAGGACAGAGCCTGGCGGAACTGACCGGACCGTCGCGCGCCATCATCACTGGAGAGCGCACGGCATTGAACTTCCTGCAGCGCATGTCGGGCATCGCCACTCACGCCGCGGCGTTCGTGGACGCGGTGGCCGGACTGCCGGTGCGAATCCTGGACACCCGCAAGACGGCACCCGGGCTTCGCGCCCTGGACAAGTACGCGGTCGCGACCGCCGGGGCGAGCAATCACCGCCTCAACCTGGCCGCAATGGTGCTGCTCAAGGAGAACCACATCGCCGCGGCGGGCGGGGTCGGCGCCGCCGTCGCAGCCGTCCGCGCACACAACGCCGCCGGCATCACCGTCGAGGTCGAAGTCGAGTCGGTGACCCAGGCAGCCGAGGCGCTGCGCACCGGGGTCGAGTGGATCATGCTGGACAACATGTCCCTGCCGGACATTCGGCAGGTCGTCGCGATGCGCGCGGCACACGCCACCCGCATCGAAGCCTCCGGAAACGTCGGCCTGGACAGTGTCACAGCGATCGCGCTCACCGGAGTCGACGCCATCTCCGTCGGCGCCCTCACCCACAGCGCACCCGCCTTCGACCTCACCCTGCTCCTAAGCCAGTTCCGGGACTGGAGCCCTCGAAAAGGAGCCGACAAGTAGGTACGAGTCGCACCAGTACGACGTGATCGGCCATCAACGCTTCAGGCGACGGCCGACACCGATCCCGCGGCGAACGTCTCATGGCCGCCCCACCACGCGGCACTGCTCGGCGCGGTCGACAAACTGCACGAGACGGCGCGGCTCACACAGGCTGCCTGGGATGCCCAGCGCGTGCACTACGAGGACGGTCAGCTGCTCGAACTCCTCGTGCTGCCGGCTAATACCGCACCCTCAGCTGCCTGGCCAATGGGCTCCTCCTAGAAGAGGAACCCTGGGGCGCCCGCTTCCCGGGCCGGTGACCGCACTTCGCACATGCTCGGCCGTTGACCAGCGTTGCGGGGCAGTTCTGCGGACGGGCTGGACCCAGTGATCTCGAGGAAGGACATTCATGCGTGCCATGCGGTACGGGAGGTTCGGTGGCCCGGAGGTCTTGGAGGAGGCCGATGTGCCGGATCCGTCGGCGGGGCCGGGCGAGACTCTGGTCGAGGTGGAGGCCGCGGGTGTCAATTTCGGCGACATCAAGCAGATCGCGGGCGAGCACACCGACGGTCCGTACGCCCCTCAAGGCCCCCTGCCTCGTATTCCAGGGATGGAGGTCGTCGGCAGGACCGAATCCGGCCGACGAGTCCTCGGCTACGTTCCGCAGGGCGGTTACGCCGCCAAGACGGTTGTCGCCGACCGTCACCTGGTCGCGTTGCCACCGGGGGTGGGTGCGGGCGAGGCGCTGGCGGTTCTCGTGCAGGGGCTGACGGCGTGGCATCTGCTGCGGTCGGTCGCGCGCATCAGGCCCGGTGAGAGCGTGGTGGTCCACGCGGCCGCGGGCGGGACCGGCAGTCTCGCCGTCCAACTGGCCCGGGAGTTCGGGGCCGGACGGATCATCGCCACGGCGTCGTCCGACGAGAAGCGGGCCTTCGCCCTCGAACTCGGCGCGGACGCGGCGATCGACGGCGACGCAGCCGGCTATCGGGAGCGGGTCCTCGACGCCAACCACGGACATCCGGTCGACATCGTCCTGGACGCCATCGGCGGCCCCGTCCTCGACGCCGCCCTGGACACACTCGGACACCTCGGCCGACTGGTGACCTACGGCGCCTCGTCCCGGCAGACAGCCGCCGCGATCGAGCCGGGCCGACTGGCGGTGGACAACATCGCTGTCGCCGGCTTCTGGGTCATCCCGCTCATCGTCAGGAACGGAGCCGGCGGTGCGGAGCTGGCGGAGCTGCTCGACCTCACGGCGCGGCGCCGCCTGCGGCCCCTGGTCGGCGCGGAGTACGACCTGGCGCGGGCCCGCGACGCGCACGAGGACCTCCTCGGCCGCCGCACGAAGGGGAAGCTGGTCCTGCGCCCTTGACGACGAACGCCCGTCTCGCTACCCGACCGGCCCCACGGTCGGCCCGCACCGACCCCACCGTATGGTTCGAGAACAACCACCGCGGCCGTCAGCGGACTGGTGAAATTGCCGCTGAACAGCCAGGAGGAGGATCCATCGAGCCGCCGACGCGGACCGGGCGCTGCACCCTCGCCGCACCGTCGCAAGGCTGGCCAGGACCGGCTCGAAGGCTGGAAGGATGACCACAACGTCTCACACCGCCGGGTGCGCGCCCGCATCGAGCGCGCCTTCGCCCGGATGAAGAACTGGAAGATCCTTCGGGACTGCCGTCGCCGCGGCGACGGTGTCTTCTGGGCCGCCGGCGGCATCGCACGTATGCACAACCGGGGCCTCGACCAGTGAGAGCGCGCCTCTTTGATCGGCACAGGTTGGGGGGTCACTTTCCGTAAGCGCGCAGGAAGACGTCTATCGCAGTGTCAGCGACGGTGTCCGGGGCGGCGTCGGGGCGGTACTCCATCGGGCCGGTGAGCAGAGAGAGGAAGTGCTCGGCGGCGAGCTCCGGGTCGCACGGGCGCAGGCGGCCAGCGAGAGCCAGGCGGGCCAGACGGTCAGCGAGGGCGGAACGTACCCGCAGGGCTGTGCGCTCGCGTACGCTCGCCGCCAGGTCGGGGAATTGAGCCGCCTGGGCAGAGGCCAACTGCCGCACGGCGCGAGCGTCTTCGCCATGACCGAGGCCCGCGCCGGGGGTTGCCGGTAGTGCGGCGCAGCCGGGCACCCTGGAGCCAGCACATCCGGCACACCCGATTCTGATTGAGGGTATCGGGCGGCTGCGGGCCCTGGGAGCCACTCTGTTGCACCCGGCCGGGACCGTCACATGCCGAGTGAGGACTCGACATCGCCGATGATCTCCCGGCAGCTCGGTCACGTCGTCCTCGATGGCGGGGAACTCCTCGGTGTCGAGCAGCCCTGCCTGGTCAACGTAATCGCGGATCCGGTCCACGATGGTGGCCAGTCATTACAGGGTGAGTCAGGCCGGGCAGGACCCAGCCGTCGGTGATCTGGGTGCTGACGGTCAGGGCGTGGCCGGTGCAAGCCACGTCCAGTCGACCGGCCAAGCTCGGGTGCAGGCGAGGTCGATGTCACCACGCTTCGGCTAGGCGTGCCTCAAGATCTGCACGGAAGTGGCGGAGCCTATTCGACGCCGGGTACGTACCCCACGCGTCGACGTGGCCCGTTTCGGGGTCGTACTGCACATGCGCCTGCCATGCCCCTCGCCCGGACCGGGATCGGACTGCGATCTCCGCGCCGAAGCACCAGGTGGAGATGACCTTGATGCCGCCGACGAACGCGGCACCCACGCGCACGATGGCGTCGAACTCGATCTCCTGCGGTGTCGGCGCCGACTCCATGAGCGACTCGTTTAGGTCGCTGCTAGTCGGACGTTGCCCAGTGCCGGCCCTTCTCAGCAGAGCTACCGCGCCGGCGGCGAGGACGGTAACGGCGGCGGCCTTGGCCTTGTTCATCACGCCCCCCACGGCACGACGCAGCGGCTCGGGTCGGCGGCAGTGCTCTGCAGGGCCTGGGCGTAGAGCGTGGTGGTGGCGCTGTCGGTGGTCACCTCGGGGATTCTTCCGCACCCGCCCGGCAGCATGATTAGCACTGTCACGCTCCACCCCTGGATTCTCGGGTCCTGGAGGGGGGGCTCAGCAGCATCTGGACTCCGCGAAACGGACTAACGGGCGCGACTCGGGGGCAGCGTGACGGTTCCCGGGGAGAGCACGAGGAGACGGTAGGTCTCCGATCCCCTTACTGGCGTTGACCCGCCAGAGGACTTCGGCAGCGCAAGGCCCGGACCAGAGACGTCCGGGCCTTCGTCGTTGCGCGGATCTTTTCTCCCGGTCGCTGCTGTCCGGGTCCTGACTTCGGGCCCTACGGGGTGAAGGAGCCGTGCCCGCCAGGACGAGACGCAAGCACCTGAGTCCTGTCACTGTCCCGCCCACTATGGCGAACTCACGCCGGAGGCAGTACCGATGACCACCCGCCAGACACTCGGGGCAACACCCGCACCGATCGCCGCTACGCTGAACACACCACCCTGGAGCAGGGCCGGGACCCCACAGGGACGCTCTCAAGCAGAGAGCCGCAGGAGCGCCGGCCGCGAGGCGCTCACCGCCCCCCACGCGGACGACACCACCACAGGTGGCCGCTGTCCTCGGTCCCTCTGCTCAAGGGAGCAGCATCATGACCCGGGACAACGTTCCCGCGCCCGTCCAGCCGCCCGACTCAATGCCCGCTCCGCAGCAGCCCGCTGCCGGTGCCGGCCTGGCCGCCGCCATAGCCCAGGGCGCCGCCCAGTGTCGGTGTGAGGTCTCAGGAGATGCTTGACCGTTTGTGCTCTGGACAGGCCGGCGGCCGGTAGGGAGGCGGTGAGGAGGGCGCCGCCGCGGAGGAGATCCCTGCGCTTCATCGCGTGGGGGGCGTGGGTTTCAGGCATGGACTGGGCCTCGCCTTCTGATCGCAAGACGTTCAGGACGTTCATATGACGCGATGGCCGCACGGATGATGAGATGATGGGGATGAGAGTCAGGTAGGTCAAGGGCCGGAACCGTCACGAGCCGAGGATGAGATGGGCATGCCGAAGTCCCAGCGCACCACCGACACCAACAACTCCGCACCGGTCCCCGAGCAGGGCGGAACATCGGGCAAGGTCCAGTCGCTGGAGCGGGCCATCACGCTGCTGCAGGCGACGGCCGACAGTTCGCCGGACGGCGACACGGCCTCGAATCTGGCCGCGCAGTGCGGGCTCAACCGCGCCACGGCCTGGCGACTGCTGTCCACGCTGGAGCAGTTCGGCCTGGTGGAGCGCAGCCCGGTCACCAACCGCTACACGATCGGTTTCGCGGTCGCGCGGATGGCGTCGGCCGCCGGTTTCGACGGCCTGATCCGCCGGGCGCACGGCACGCTGCGCCGGGTCAGCGAGCAGACGGGGGAGACCGCCAACCTCGCGGTGGTGCAACAGCTGGGGCTGACGTACATCGCCGAGGTGACCCCGCCCGTCGTGCTGAGCGCCAAGTGGCTCGGCCGGCAGGTGCCGCTGCACGCCACGTCCACGGGGAAGGCGCTGCTGGCCTGGATTCCGGAGGAGGAGGCCCAGTCACTGCTCTCCGGGCCGCTGGACGCGTACACGGACACCACGATCACGGACCGGGCCCGGCTGCGGACCGAGCTGGAACAGTCGCGGGAGCGCGGATACAGCGTCTGCGTGGGCGAGATGGAGCGGAACCTCTACGGGGTCTCCGCACCGGTGCTCGGCAGCCGGGGCCGGCCGTTCGCGGTGGTCAGCATCTGGGGGCCGCAGGACCGGGTGCCCGAGTCGCGGTTCGCGGCGCTGGGCCCGCTCGCCCGGGCCGCGGCGGACGAGATCGCGAAGGCGGCACAGGCGCGCTGAGAGCCTCCCGCGTTCACTTCGTGCGATGTACGCCCGCATCATGAAACCGGGGTATTGAGTTTTCCGTCTCCTCGCGGCTAGGGTCGACGCATCCCTTCCGTCGCCCCTGCCTCCGTTCAGAGAGGAACCCGCGCGACCATGAACCAGGACGTGATCATCACCTGCGCCCTCACCGGCGCCGGCGACACTGTGGGCAAGAGCCCGCACGTACCCGTCACCCCCGAGCAGATCGCCGCCTCCGCGGTGCAGGCCGCCGAAGCCGGCGCCGCCGAGGTCCACATCCACGTACGCGATCCCGAGACCGGAGCCCCCTCCCGCGATCCGCGGCTGTACCGCGAGGTCGTCGAGCGGATCAAGGAGACCGGGACCGACGTCGTCATCAACCTCACCGCGGGGATGGGCGGCGACCTCGTCATCGACCCGGAGGAGCCACTCAAGCAGCTGCCGGGCACCGATCTCGTCGGCGGCCTGCAGCGATTGCCGCACGTCGAGGACCTGCTGCCCGACATCTGCACCCTGGACTGCGGTTCGCTCAACTTCGGGGACGGGTCGAACCTCTACGTCTCCACGCCCGACATGCTGCGCACCGGCGCCCGGCGCATCCAGGAGCTGGGTGTACGGCCCGAGCTGGAGATCTTCGACACCGGGCAACTGTGGTTCGCCAAGCAGCTGCTCGCCGAGGGGCTCCTCGACGATCCGACCGTGTTCCAGCTGTGCATGGGCATCCCGTGGGGTGCGCCCGCGGACCCCGGAGTGCTGCAGTCGATGGTGAGCATGCTGCCCCAGGGCGCCCAGTGGGCCAGTTTCGCGCTGGGCCGTATGCAGATGCCCTGGGTGGCGCAGTCGGTGCTGCTCGGCGGACATGTGCGGGTGGGCCTTGAGGACAACCTCTATCTGGGCAAGGGAGTCAAGGCGACCAACGCCCAGTTGGTGGAGCGCGCCGTGACGATCGTCGAGGCGCTCGGGGCGCGAGTCGCGACTCCCGACGAGGCGCGTCTCAAGCTCGGCCTCAAGCCGCGTGGCTGAGCGGCGGCACACCCCGGTTCACCCCTCCCCCCTTTCAAGGAGCCCTGGATGACGGAGACTTGTGCGCCCGAGCAGGTACGCCGTGTGGCCTGCGTGGGCGCCGGTGTGATCGGCGGCGGCTGGGTCGCCCACTTCCTGGCCCGCGGCTACGACGTCACCGCCTGGGACCCGGCCCCCGATGCCGAGGCCCGGCTACGACGACTCGTGGAGGCCGCCTGGCCCGCCCTCGAACAACTCGGCCTGGCCCCCGGCGCCTCGATCGGCCGGCTGACCGTCACGGCGACGCTCGAAGAGGCCGTCTCCGAGGCGCAGTTCGTGCAGGAGAGCGCCCCGGAGAAGCTCGACCTCAAACGCGAACTGCTGACGAAGCTGGACGCCGCGACGCCCGCGGGGGTGGTCATCGCATCGTCCACCTCCGGCTACCCGATGACCGACATGCAGACCGAGGCGGTCACCCCAGGCCGCCTGGTCGTCGGACACCCGTTCAACCCGCCGTATCTCATCCCGCTCGTCGAGGTCGTCGGCGGGGAGCGGACAGACCTGGAGGCGGTGCGCTGGGCGTCCCGCTTCTATGAGACGGCGGGCAAGTCCGTCATCACCATGGACCGCGAGGTGCCGGGCTTCATCGCCAACCGCCTCCAGGAGGCCCTGTGGCGCGAGGCCCTGCACATGGTCGCGAGCGGTGAGGCGACGGTCCGCGACATCGACCTGTCCATCACCGAGGGCCCGGGCCTGCGCTGGGCGATCATGGGGCCGATGCTCACGTTCGCCCTCGCGGGCGGCGAAGGCGGAATGGCCCATATGCTCGACCACTTCGGACCGTCCCTGAAATCCCCCTGGACCCGCCTCGAAGCCCCGGAACTGGACAAGGCGCTCTACGACGCCGTGGTCGCCGGGTGCGACGACGCCGCGGACGGCCGTACGATCGCCGACCTGGTCTTGGAACGCGACCGGGGTGTCATCGCGGTCCTGCGCGCCACCGGACGTCTGCCCGGGAGCGAAACCGGTCCCGAGGCCGGTGCCGAGTGAGCCCGCCACAGCCGCCACACCCGCCACGCCTGCCGCTGTTCCGCGAGACCGTGCGCCCCGAGTGGATCGACTACAACGGGCATATGAGCGAGGCGTTCTACGTCCTGGTCTTCGGCTTCGCGACCGACGCGCTCATGGAGCGGACGGGCATGGACTCCGCGTACCTCAAGAGCACCGGCTGCTCGATGTACACGGTCGAGTCCCACATCCGCTATCTACGGGATGTGCCGGAGGGCGCCTCATTGGCGGTACGTACGCGCGTGCTGGGCGCGACGGGGAAGAAGGCGCGCTTCACGCACGAGATGTACGTCGTCCCCGACCCGCAGGCCGAGCCGGAGGCGGATGCCGACCCGGTCGCCACCACGGAACTGCTCGCCCTCCATGTCGACCAGGAAGCCGGCCGTGCGACCGTGTTCCCGGACCCGGTCCGCGACCGCCTCACGAAACTGACAGAGCAGCCGCCCGGGTGGGCGGGGCGCTCGATCACAGCGCCCTGACATAGCAGCGAAGCCGGTCCAGGGGGTCACAGCAAGAGACATGACGCGTCCTTTCACAGGTCAGCAGGGATCACGGCTCGCATGAAGGGGCGCCACACTTTGAGCAAACGTGCCCAGGGGTGGCTGTACGGGTTGGTGGAGGACGTCCTGGCCTGCTGCCAGCACTGCGGCGATGATGAGGGTCATGTGCTCACGGAGGGCACTCATTGGGCCGACACGGCGAGAACTAAGCCTCGGGAACGGCTCCTTTGATCCGGGTCGGAGTTCCGTCCGGGGCGAACGAGTCGTGGAAGGTGAAGGCGTGCGGCGCGGAGCCGTGGTCGTGGAGGTGCTCCAGCTGGGAAACCCCGTCCCGCCAGGTGGGTGTCACGCCGTCGGAGACCCACCAGAACACGTAATTTGGGTGCCCTGTCCTCTCGAACCAGCCGTAACGCCTGTTCAGGGCCTCACGGTGCAGACCGGTGTAGACGGCTTCGAAGACGGGGCGCAGGTCGGTCCAGAGTGAGAGGGTCGCGGCCAGGGCGGTGGTTTCCACTGTCTGGCCCTTGCCGTACCAAGTCGGTACGGCGAACTCTCCCCATGCACCCCAGTCCGCCTCGAAAAGCGCGCCCCGGTCACCGTCTGCCGCTTCAGCATGCGCGAGGTATCCGGGGTGCTGACTGATCTTCCGGTAGACGCCCTCACCAACGTCGTAGAACTCGCGCGTGAGAGGTCCGGGATCAGCGAGAGGTGACTTCAGGACGCCGAACGTGTACAGAGCAAGATGGGGCATGCGTCTCTCCCTGGTTGGGGCTGCCTGGCGTGGGCCCGGTTCGGTGGCTTACGCATGGGGGCGAAGGTTCGTGGGGCGTGACCGACTCATCCGGTCGCGGTCGGTCCAGCCTGATGGAGTCCCTGTGCGCCCCTGGGCGACCACCGAAGACCGGATGAAGGTAACTGCCTCGGCGAGCCATGTCGAAGTTGCAATTTCCCTGTCCAAGTGGCCTCCAAGTGGCCTCTTGCACAGGTCCTCGGGGGGCTGGGGCGGTGGCGCTGCCTGCCGCCGTGTAAGTGGGAGGTCTCATGAGCCGGCCGTGGAGTGGTTGGGCGGGGGCGGGCCGTCGGTTTGGACATGGGTGAGGGACCACAGCACTGCAGCCGGACAGGGCGGGCGCCGGGTAGGAGCCGGAACTAGCGCCGGGCCTGGTGCCGGGGAGTCAGAAGGTCCCGGGTGCCCCAAGCGACCGTGACCGGGATGCCGGGAGTGAAACCGGCGAGCTGGTAGGTGAGCGGTGGGCGGCGGGGGCACGCCCGACCGCAGGATCTCGGGGCGCGGGCCGATCGGGTTGCGCGGTGCGGAGCTCGCTTGTGCGGTTGCGGGTGAGCGATCAGTGCCCTAGCGGCAGATTTCGCCGCCGCCCCGCATCTCGGTTACACGGACTCCTGAGGCACGGAGCCCACGCCTGTCCGACTTACGACGCCGGCACCAGGCGTTGGCTGAAACATCAACTCATCACACCTGAAACACAGTTGTCGCACATCCTTCTGATTGGCAAACTCACCTCGCCGACGGGAAGACGCGGACAAGCGTGCGGGCACGCACGCGGAAGCATCACGTCGGCGGACGGGACTTACGGCATCTCACCAGGGGGGAACATCCATGAATTGCAGTCTGCCCAGACGCGTCCTGGCCCGCGCCAGCGCCACCCTCGCGCTGGCGCTGGCCATGGCTACCGGCACCACCGGCCTGCTTTCCGGCACCGAAGCGCACGCCCTGCCGGTCACCGAGGGCTCCTTCAGCTTCAGCGGCGACGAGGACGACTACATCAGCGGCGGCCAGTCCTACGCCTACGCGACGGCGTCGCAGGACCGCATGAACGTTTCCGGCAACACCGACAACAGGGTGGTCACCGTCTCCGTCGACGGAGCGAACGGCGACTGGTGGACCCTGGATCTCGCGGCGCCGTCCGGCAAGGCCCTGACGCCCGGGACCTACACGGGTGCCACCCGCTACCCGTTCAACGACGGGACCGAGCCCGGCCTGTCCCTCAGCGGCAACGGCCGCGGCTGCAACCAGCTCACCGGCACCTTCACCGTCTCCGCAGTGGAGTTCGGCCCCCAGGGGTACGTGAAGAAGCTCGACGCCAGCTTCGTGCAGCACTGTGAGGGAGGCACCCCGGCCGCGCGCGGCGAGGTCCACATCGAGAACCCGGCCCCGCCGGCCGAACTCGGCCTGGGCCTCGACATCGCCCTGGACGGCACCGCGAGCTCCCTCAACGGCAAGGCCACCTTCCACGGCACGGTGAGCTGCAACAAGCCGGTGCAGGTGACTGTGGCGGGCGACGTCACGCAGGTGAAGAAGCGGGACCTCATCCGCGGTTCCTTCTCCACGTCGGTGTCCTGCGCCCCGGGCGCCCCGGTCGCCTGGAAGGGTACGGCCGTGCCCACCGGCTCGGTCCCCTTCCAGAAGGGGGACGTCGAGGTCGAGGGCCGCGCGACGGCGACGGACCCGGACTACGACCAGCCGGTAACGGTCAGCGAGACGGTGGCGGTCCGCCTCACCCGGGTCTGACGCCCACGTCCTGACGCACGGCCGCACCGCCCGGCCCGGGCCCTGGTCCTCTTGGGGAGCGGGGCCCGGGCGAACCAGACGGTGCCCGGCGGGTAGGCGTGCTGAGGTCAGAGGAGCCGTGCTTCACGCATGCAGCGGGTCAGGGCCCGTCGCATTGAGGTGCGTCCTGCGCCGAGGTATTCCATGCCTCCGAGCTCACCAGGGTGGGCCGCCCCGACGGCACCCACGCGTCCATGCGCGCCAGGGCTCCACCGCTGTTACGGATCCAGGCCTTGCTCATCGGGTCCATGAACTCCAGCCGGAGCTGGGCCAGGTCCCCTTCCGTCAGACTCACCCGCGGCTGCTCCACGGCCATGGAGTCGAGCAGTGCCTTGTTCGGGATGGCGATCTGCTTGCAGGGTTGGAGGAGGTCCAGGTCCCATCTCACCTTGTTCGCCGGGAGCGTGAGCCGCATCGCCATGACGCGGGAGCTTCCGTTCACCACGATCACCTGCGAGCCCATCCGGTAGAAGTCGACGAGGTTCGCGTACGCCTTCTCCCGGTCCTCCTTCGACCGGCGCTCCTCCGCTGCCGCGCGCTGATCCTCCCTGCCGGCGTACAACTCGGCCCGAATGCCGAGGATCAGCCCGGCCAGTGCCGCCACGACCGTGACGGCGCCGACCGTGAACCGTCCGAGATCCAGCACGGTGACGCGGTACGGGCCGGTGCCGGACTCCTCGGAGGCGTCCGCGCCCACGGGTGTTTCGGACTCCCGTTGCGGCGAGGTCTGTGCTGCGCCGAGTCCCGTTTCGGGCGGAGACACGTTCTCCGGTGTGCTGCTGCCGTCGTCGGTCCCGGACGCCTGCGCGGGAGCAGGAGGCGGACCGGCGCAGGCCCTCGCTCCTTCCTCGGACTCCGACGGACCCGCTGCATCTTGGTATGGCACCATGCGGCAAGAATGCCCGGACTCCCGTGCTTTGGGGGGCAGTTGCGAAATATGGTCCGGGCCTGGCGTTGTTCCACCGCCTGAGACAGTTCGAGGCGTCGGTCGGCCTTCATCGGCCCCTCGACCGTCCACTCCGGCCTCGTCATGAGGCCGCCCCGCTGCCGCATCGGCTCGGCCTCCAGAGCGCGGTCACCGACCATGAACGGCGGCCTTCCCCCAGGTCCGGGGTGGTGCTGGCCACACCCCCACTCAGGGGGTGAACGTCATTCTGCCGAAGGGGAGTTGGCTGGACACTGAGATCCATGACCAATCCTGTGGTGCTTCCGGTGGATCAGCCGATGCGAGGGGAACGAAAGGAGCGACGCGGGGGGAGCGACTTCTCCGAGTTGTCGCGGCGTATAACCGAGGCCGGGCTTCTACGGCGTCGCCCGCTGTATTATTCGGTGCGTTTTGGGCTGGTCGCTTTCGCTCTCGCGGGGTGCGTCGGCGCGTTTGTCGCCCTGGGGGACAGCTGGGGTCAGCTGTTCGTCGCCGTAGCCCTGGCTGTGGTCTTCGGCCAGCTCGGGCTGGCTGCCCACGATCTGGCCCACCAACAGGTCTTCTCCCGTCGACGGCTCAGCGAGATGGGTGGGTTGCTGGTGGCCGACCTGCTGCTGGGCATGAGTTACGGGTGGTGGATGAACAAGCACACCCGGCACCATGCGAACCCCAATCACGAAGGCAAGGACCCGGACGTCGCGCCCGACATCCTCGTGTGGTCACGCCGGCAGGCGCGCAATGCCAGAGGGCTGCCGCGTTTTGTCGGGAAGCACCAGGCTGCGCTCTTCTTCCCGTTGCTGACCCTGGAAGGATTGAATCTCAGCTTCAACAGCTTCCGGTCTCTCAGGAATCCGTCGACGAAAAGGCCAGTCCTTGAGGGCACGCTGCTCCTGGCGCACTTTCTGGTGTATCTCGGCGGCTTGTTCGCGGTCCTCTCCCCCGCCAAAGCGCTCGTCTTCCTCGCTGTCCACCAGGGCCTGTTCGGGATCTACCTCGGTTCGGTGTTCGCGCCCAACCACAAGGGGATGCCGATGATCGAGGAGGGAACACGGCTGGACTTCCTGCGCCGCCAGGTCCTCACCTCGCGCAATGTCCGGGGAGGCGTACTGGTCGACATCTTCATGGGCGGGCTCAACTACCAGATCGAACACCACCTCTTCCCCAGCATGCCGACGCCGGCGCTGGCCAAGGCGCAGATCATCACCGAACGGTACTGTGCCGAGCTGGGCGTCCCTTACCACCAAGCCGGACTGATCGAGTCGCACCGGGCGGCGCTGCGCCACCTCAGGAGCGTCGGTGAGCCACTGCGCGCCGCGGAAGGCTGAGCCAGCCAGAACGACCGCGCACCGGGGACACCGACCGCGCACAACGGGCGGCGCCCGCCATCCCTCGTCAGGACAGCACGGCGGGCGCCGGTCACGTATGACTACTCGACGACCCTCAGCAGTTTGTTCGCGGTGCCCTGTGAGGGGTTGGAGATCTTGTCGGGGGTGGCGCCGTCGGTGAGAGCCTTGGCGACCTGTTCCGGCGTGGCGTCCTTGTGGCCCGCCAGGTAGACGGCAGCGGCGCCTACTACGTGCGGCGTGGCCATGGATGTGCCGGAGATGGTCTTGGTGCCTTCATCGCTGTCGTTCCATGCGGAGGTGACATCCGAGCCGGGGGCGTACACGTCCACGACCGAGCCGTAGTTGGAGAAGTCGGACTGCTTGTCGTCCTTGGTCGAGGAGGCGACTGTGATGGCTTCCTTGACATGGGCCGGGGAGCCTTGCCCGGCGTCCGAGGAGTCATTGCCGGCGGCGACGCCGAAAGTGACACCGGCGGCGACGGCTTTCTTGACGGCTTCGTCGAGGGCCGGGTCCGCGCCACCGCCCAAGCTCATGTTCGCGACGGACGGGCCCTGATGATTCTTGGTGACCCAGTCGATGCCTGCGATGACCTGCTCGGTGGTTCCGGACCCGTTGTCGTCGAGCACTCGGACGGCGACGATCTTCGCCTTCTTGGCGACACCGTGGGCTGCGCCGGCGATGGTGCCGGCGACATGGGTGCCGTGCCCGTTGCCGTCACTGGCGTCGTTGTCGTTGTCCACGGCGTCGAAGCCGGAGGCGGCCCGCCCCTGGAAGTCCTTGTGCGACACCCTCACGCCGGTGTCGATGACGTACGCGGTCACGCCTTCACCCGCGGCGTCGGGATAGGTGTACTTGCTGTCGCCGGCTGTGTCCGCCTGGTCCAGGCGGTCCAGGCCCCAGGAGGGCGGGTTGTCCTGAGTGGCGTTGATGCTGAACTTTTTGACCTGGACGACCTTGGAGACCGACGGGTCGGCCGCGAGGCGCTTGGCTTCGGCCGACGAGAGGTCGCTGACGGAGAAGCCGTTGATGGCCGCCGTGTACGTGCGCTGGAGCTTGCCGCCGTACTCCTCGGCAAGCGCGGGCTTGTTCACCTTCTCGTCCAGCGTGACGACGAAGCTGCCCGGCACGGCTCCCTTCGCGCCGAGGCCGTATACGGTGCCCGTGGCCGAAGCGGATTCGGGAACCACCTGGGCGTGTGCCGTCCCGAGGGTCGTCAGGGTTATGACGACAGCCGTGGCGGTGAGGAGCTGCATTCTGCGTGTGAATGCGCGAGCTGGCATGTGAGGGTTCTCCTCGTCAGGTTCGTGGGGGGTGTGGGAGTTCGGACCGAACCTGTGTCGGTCCGCCTCGAACCTGACGCATTGACGTGCCCAGATCAATACCCAACTGCCGATCAGCGCAGTACCAGCAGGCCAGCAGTGCGCTAATCGGCCACCCTCCCCGACTCGTTCCTTCGTCACACGCTTGACGCTCATGCGGATTTCGTGTTGAGGGTGTGTGACCATGCACCCAGGGCAGATATGGTGTCGAGGAATCTGGGTAGACAACGTCGGTTTTGCAGCAAGCGATTGCGGGCCGCTCCCCAAACCGAACCTGGAATGTGCCGCAGACCGCGCCCCGCAGCGAGAACCAGGCCGATTCGCTACCCCGGTCCGACGCCGGGCCGGCTGCTCCTCGTCGCAGGCCCGCGGGGCTCACAGGTCCGCGGCCTCCACCACATCGCCCAGGTCGACGAACTTGAAGCCGGTCGCGGTACGTGTGCCGCCCTCACCGTCAGGGACCTCAGGGGTCTCGTGACCGTCCTGGACGACGAGCAGACCGTTCGGGAAGCGGCTGCCGAGCGGGGCGTTCAGGACGGCGGCGCCGTCGCACTCCTGCGACCCGTCGAGGGTCGCCGAGGCCGCGCCGACACGGAAGCCGCCCTCGTACTCGTTGTCCTCGCTCACCTCGCGGTCGTACAAGGCGAAGGTGTCGTCGCCCTGGCTGGAGGCGAAGAGGTAGCCGTCGCCGTCCGACTGCTGGAACAGCGTCAGGCCCTCGACGTCCGCGGACAGCCGTTCGCCTCCGTAGCCGGGGTCTGCGCCGACCGTGCACTCCTCAGTGGCCTCGTCGTAGACGCCGGGGACGCCGTACTCGCGGACCTTGTCCACGAGGACCGGCTTGGTGGTGAGGTCGGCGCGCATCCGCCAGATGCCGATGTCCTCCTGGCCGGCGTAGAGCGTGCCGGTGGCCGGGTCCACCACCATGCCCTCGACCTGCGGGAGCTCGCCGGGTTCGGCGCACGGGGACCATGAGGTGCCGTTCGGGAGGCGGAAGGACGCCGGCAGATCGAGGCTGCGGACCTTCCGGTACGCGACGGTGCCGCTCGCGGTCGGTTTCAGCTCCATCAGCGCGAGGCGGGTCCGCTCCCGCCGGCTGACCAGGGCGTAGGCACGCCCGGTGGACTTGTCCTGCCAGGTGGCGAGGCCGTACGCAGTGCGCTGGTCGTTGATCTCGGTCTGCTCGGTGGAGAAGACCGGGGCGGCGGCCGGGTCGGTGATGTCGGTCAGGGGGCCGCCGGGCTTCGACGGGTCGATGCGGTAGATCCGCAGTCGGTCGTTGCCGCGGTCGCTGACCACGGCGACATCGGCCCGGCCGGTGGGGGTGCGCAGACCGGTGACGAGGTCGACGTTGTTGTACCGGCCCGGGGCGTCGTCCTCGGCGGGCGGGCGGGGCGCGGGGAGCGACTGCACCAAGCGGGCGCCCAGGTCGTACACCTGAAGGCCGCCCTCCTTGGCGGTCGCGATGACGAGGCTGCGGCCGGGGTCGGCCGCGTTGCGCCAGATCGCCGGATCGTCGGCGTCGGAGTTGCCGCCCGCCTCGTCGTCGTAGAGGGCGGGGGTCTCGCTGACGGGTGTGACCGTCGGCAGACTCCCGTCCTCGGCGCCGGCCTGAGCGGAGGGGAGGAGGGCGAGCACGGTGGCGGCCAGGACGAGGGCGGCGGTTCTGCACGGAGTGCGGTGCGTTCTCACAAGCACTTCCTTTGTCGATGTCGAGGACATGCCGATGGTGCGTCGAGAACCTTGCGCGCAGGAGACTGTGTTCTGTAGACGTGATCACAGAAGAGGCGTTTGCATGCCAACTGCTGTTCAGCGCAGAACAGTAGGGGACGGTTCGGCACGCGCGGCATCAGGCGTCCAGCAGGAAGGGCCGAAGCGTCACCGGCACTGCTCCGGCTCCCGCAGGCACGGCAGGTGTCCCTTGCCCCGGATGACGTTCTGGCTGATGGACTCGTCGAGGTAGGCGAGGAATCCGGCGGCCAGGGACCCGGGGCGAGGGGGGCCGTAGGTGTAGGCGTACTCGATGTCCTTGTACGGGTAGGGACCGGCGCCCAGGTCGATGTGCCGGTCGTCGGGCCAGTCGCCCGCGAGGGGCACCGGGTTCACCTTGCCGCCCCGCTGCCTGGCGAGGCCGACTTCGCTGTAGCCGAGGGCGCCGGGCTGTTCCGCTATCTTGTTCAGAACGGCTCTGGTCGAGCTGAGTTCGCAGCGCGTGACGGTGTCGGCGGCCCGTGCGGGCGGCCGGCAGTCCAGTGACGTGCTGGGCGCCCGCTCCCACCCCTTGAGCACCCGGTCCTGGAAAATCTGCCGCGTACCCGACTCGTCCCCGCGGCTGACCAGGACGATCGGCAGGTCGGCGATCTCCTTCCGGCCGGGGACGACCTGACCCCAGCGCTGGTACCTGCCCGCATATATGTCCCGCACCTGTTGAAGGCTCAGTCCGTGCGGGCCGAGGTCGAGGTCCCTGTGGGCCACGAGGGTGAAGGAGGAGAGTGCCACCTTTTTCCTCGTCAGGTCCCAGCGCCGCCCCATCGGCCCGTCCGAGAAGGCGATCACGGACCGGGCGGCGTTCGCCGACCGCTCACCCAGCTGTGCCAGTTCGGACACGCCGTCCTCGCTGCCCCGCGCCTCGACAGTGATGTCGGCGCCCTGACACTTGTCCTCGTACTGCTTGGCGAGCGTCTGGACGACGGGCTCGAAGGCGGTCGAGCCCGTCAGGGTCAACTCGCCCTGCTCGCACTCGATCGGGTTACCGACGCGCAGCACGATGATGCCGGCGAGGGAGAGCACGGCGAGGGCCAGCCCGCCGCTGAGCAGCCGGGCCGGGAGACTGAACGTACGCAGCTTCTCGTCCGGCTTGGGAGCGCTGTTGCGGTGGACCCGGCCGTCCCGGAGGCCGCCGATCAGCTTGACCTCCCCTTCGGCCGGACCGCCGGAGAGCAGCACCAACAGCTTGAAGTGATCGCCAGGGTTCAGCGGGACGCGCGGGATGGTCACGGTGCTGCCGACGTGTTCGAACCCGTTGGCGCTCGCGAAGTGACTGTTCAGGTGTTCGATGCCCGACGGCTGGGTGACCGCGACGGCCTGAACCGTTCGGCCCGTGAACTCGGCGGTCAGACCATGGACTTCGGACGAGGTGTAGTCATTGTCGGCGACGCTCTGCGATCCGTCGTTCTCGATGCGCAGCAGGACGAGAGACGCGTCGGCCATGTTCGGAACGTCGAAGTCGCCGAGGCGGGGGTTGGACGATCCGTCGCCTATGGGACTGTCCATCTGTACGCGGTATCCGATCAACTTGCGGCGCGGCACCCGGCGGTCGTACAGGAACATCGCGATGGGCACGAGCAGACCGAGGACGGACGTGCCGATGGCGATGACGTTCTCGATGCTCAGCCACTCCACTGGTGGTCCCCCGCCACTCCCAGAGCTCAGATGGTGGGGTCACCGTATGTCCGCCCGAACGGCTCTTCAGGACTCTGACCCCAATGTTCGCTTTACGTTCAACCGACCCGGCGAGCATGGAACTTTCGTCCCCCTCTCCCCCGGCCGGCCCACTTGGGGTGGCCGGCCAGGTCTTCTTGGCCGAACCATGTCAGTCCACCGAGGAGTCATTCCCCGATGTCGAGCCTCATGTCCGCCGAGATACGTACCGTCCCGGCGGCCGGCAGATCCGTACCACTCCAGGGCCATACCCTGCGTCTCGACATCCAGGGGTTGCGCGCGGTGGCCGTCGGGCTGGTGGTGCTTTCCCACGCCGGCGTGTCCCAGGTCAGCGGCGGTTACATCGGTGTCGACGTCTTCTTCGTGATATCTGGCTTCCTCATCACATCGTTGCTGCTGCGCGAGCTCGCCACCATCGGCCGGGTGTCGGTCCGTTCCTTCTACGCCCGCCGGGTACTGCGGCTGCTGCCCTCATCGTCCCTGGTCATCGCCGTCACTCTGGGTGGGACATGGCTGTTCCTGTCGAAGGCGCGGTTCGCCGAGTACGCGGGCGACGCTCTCGCCAGCGCGCTGTACGCGGTCAACTTGAGGCTGGCGGCGGCCGGTACGGACTATCTCGCCCACAACAGTCCGCCGTCGCCGTTCCAGCACTTCTGGTCGCTCGCCGTGGAGGAGCAGTTCTACCTGGTGTGGCCGCTGCTCCTGCTGCTCGCCTGGCGGGTCGCCCGCGGTCGGCGCCGACTCGTCGCGGTGCCGCTCGGGGTCCTGTGCCTGGGGTCGTTCGCCGCGAGCCTCCTGGTGACGAACTCCTCGGCGCCCTGGGCGTACTTCGGCTCCCTCACCCGCGCCTGGGAACTGGCCGCCGGTGCACTCCTGGCGCTGGGCACAGGACGTCTGAAACGGCTGCCCGCCGCCCTGGCGGCCCCGTTGACCTGGCTCGGCATGGCCTGCGTCATGCTGGCGGCGGTCTGGTACGACGACGCGACGCCTTTCCCCGGCTACCACGCTCTGCTGCCGGTCGCCGGTACCGCGCTCGTCCTGGCCGGCGGCTGCGTGCCCACCCCGCACGGCGCTGGGTTGCTGCTGGAGCGGCGACCGCTGGTGTGGGTCGGCGGGCTCTCGTACGGCTGGTACCTGTGGCACTGGCCGCTATTGGTCATAGCCCCGGCGGCGCTGGGCCGCGCCGACGGTACGGCCGACGTGCCGCTCGCGCTCGGGCTGTGCGCGGCGGCGCTGGGCCTGGCGTGGCTGACACTGCGCCTCGTCGAGGATCCGGTCCGCTTCCACCGGGCCTTCCGCCGGCGCCCCCGCCGCGCTTTGGTTCTCGGGGCAGCGTTGTCGGCCGGGGCCTCGGCGCTGTCCCTGACGGCGACGGCGGTCCCGCCGACGATCGAGGTCGGCGACCCCGCACCCGCGCTGACGCAGGCTCTCACCGGCACAACGGCCCCCAGTCGCTACACGGTCTTCAGGGGTTCCTTGAAGGACTTGCGGAATACCGGTCCCGCGAGCGGGATGATCGGCGACAGCAATTTCGCCTTGAACGAGCTGGGATGCCGCTCGAGTTCGACGTCGACGCGGGTGCCGTCGCCCGTGGGCGTCATCTGGAAGTTCCACCCACCCGACCCGAAGGGCGTCGAGTCGTGCGTGGTGACGGTGACCCTGTTCTGTGACGGATCCCATTCATAGCGTGCGTGCTCCCACGACTTGTCGTTCCCCTCAGTGACCTCAGCCCAGGTCTCGCCCCTTTCATGGACCTGGAAGTGCTCGGCGTCGATGGAAGGCCACTGCTCGACTCGCGAGGGGCTGAAGTTGGTCAGTACCCCCATCACCTCGGAGGGGCTCATCGAGGAATTCAGATGAAAATGCAGGGAGGGCATGATCTGCTCCTGAGTTCTGGAAGGCGAAACCGGAAAGGCCCCATTCCTCAGCATGCGCCCCGGACTGCTCCGGCGCACGGGAATGGCCTTGCCGCAGCGAGCGCTCTCTCACTTGGTTCGATTGCGATCCCATGTCACAACGTTCCTGGTGATCAGCGAGGATGTCTCAACGTGTTCGCACGCCGCGTCGTAGAGGCGCGGGAGCGTCACCAGGAGCCGCCGGGCGGGGCGGTCGGCGACCACGTTGTCTGTGGACGTCGACCGTGATGGAGGGGAAGTTGAGATTGGCACTGTTGTCGGGGTTACGGCGGAACATGCGTCGCCGCGTCGGCATGACCACCCGGCGGCCGCGCTAGTGGATCAGGGAATTCGCAATGATGATCACTAGGCCGATCAGCATATCGAGGCCCCCTGCCAGGCACGAGGACACCCATCCGTGCCCGGCGGTGCGAGCGGCCCAGGCGCCCAGGCAGAACAGGGCGACGGTGTTGAACAGCAACGCCGCGTCCGCAGATGTGGCCTCCGCCCACCACCCGGCTACCGCGGCAAGCAGCAGCGCCACCGTAGGCAGCACGGCGACGACCAGTGGCCACTCGGTGAGCACCGACCGCAGTCTGCTTGCGGTGGCGGACCCGTCACGGGACGCACGCTGGGCGATGACATGCGCGTACCCATGGGCGGCACTCGACGCCAGCGCGGTGAGCAGCAGCCACAGCGCGTCCGCACCGGGATCGGCCTCCTCGCCCCCCGCGTCCAGCGCGGCCACCAGGGCGCTGGCCAGCACCAGTCCGTAGATGCCGCTGAACAGCCACTGCTCGGACGGCTGTCGCCGCAGGATTGCCCTTGGCGCGACGTCGTCGGGGCCGACACGGTCAGCGCGGTCGGGCATCGCATCGCCTCGTGCGGGGAGGGGGCTGGGTCCGCACATGCTCACCCGCCTGAGGTCACGGAACACGACGCCACGCGGGTGAGTGTCGATGTTGTGCCCCAAAGGGGGGCGTGTCATGGCGGTCGATGTCCTGGGGTGGCTTGATGCGGACGCGATGCCCCCCCCCCCGCAGCCGTGAGGTGAACGTTGGTGACGAAACTGAGCCCAGTTCCCGCGATAGTCGTGAAGAAACCAGGTAGATCGGCTGTATGTTCTCCGAATCGACGGGCACGAGGAGCAACGGAGGTTGATAACTATGGTTCCCCTGCTTCTCGTCCTGCTTCTGGCGCTGGTCCTCTTCGGCGCGGGATTCGCACTGAAGGCACTGTGGTGGCTCGCCGTCATCGTGCTGGTCGTCTGGCTGCTGGGCTTCGTGATGCGCAGCGCGGGCACAGGCGGCCGCAAGGGCCGCTGGTATCGCTGGTAACCAACTGGTCAGCAGTCAGCCTGTGGGCCCCGGGGCACCCCGGGGCCCACAGCTGTGGCCCGGTGAAGCCGTGGTACCTGCGGCCAGGCCCGCCGCCCGTCGTCCCGGCGAACCTGCGTGGCCGCAAGGTCGGGATCCCGCAGAAGAGCGTCGAGCTCTTCCTGATGCTGCCCCAGCTGGCGGGGGTTGGTGAGGTGGTGTGCTGGGCTGGAGCGCCTGTGCGCCCCGGCGAGCCCCCTGCCGACCATGTGAGGCGCGGCGCACGGTCGACTCCATGGGGCATATCGGGGGGCTGGAGTGCGTGGGCCGTGGTGACGGCTGTGGGTGCCCGCAGGGTGCGGTGCTGACGATCGATGCGGGGATTGCGGTGTACCGCTGTGACGACTGCCGGCACTACTGGGGGTTGGACGAGACGGAGCCCGGCCGGCGGCCAGTGGTGGATGACGGGCTGACACGGCCGGCGGGTGATCCGGATGAGGCGGCGCACCGCGGAACCGCGGCATAAGACGGAGAGAGATCGCGTCTACCAGACGGCTGGCTCACTCCGCCCCGAGGCCGCCTCCGGGCTCACTCGCGAGGCCTACCCGGCTGGGTGCTGGTCAGTGGGAACGACCCGGAAGACGGGTCGCTCCCACTGACCCCGCTGCGTGTGATCACGATCCTGGGCATGGCGTCGGTCCAGGTCACCGTGGTCTGCGTAGGACGACTGGTGGCGATGGTGCGGCGCGGAACCGTGTTCTCCCCCGCCGCCTTCCGGTCCGTGGACGACGTGATCTGACGCCGACTGACGTCGGCACGTACGGGGTGATGGCCCGGCGGTCGTGCCCGAGTCGAGAGCCGCAGAGGTCGGAGGGGCACCGGATTCAGTCGGATGTGACCAAAAGACAAAGGCAAGGAGAGACCTCTCCTTGCCACTCTTAACTTATAGCGCACCGGGGGGCTTGCCGCAAGACCCGGGGCGTCGCGCAGAATCCTCCGTCGAGACCACAACCGACGGAAAGTGGGGGCACGACGTGCGTGTGTCGTTGTCGACGCATGGGCGACGCGGTGACGTCGAACCAGTGATGAGGGCAACCGGTGCAGGACGACCGAGCACGGCCGGCACGGAGGCAGCGCAATGATTGACCGGTACGTGTTGGACCTTCAGGAGATCGACGAGACGCAGGTCGCGGTCGTCGGCGGCAAGGGTGCGCATCTGGGCGGGCTGTCGGGGATCGAGGGCGTCCACGTGCCGGGGGGCTTTTGCGTGACGACGGACGCCTTCCGGCGGATCATGGCGGAAGTCCCGTCGATCGACGATCTGCTCGAACGGCTGTCGCGCTTGAACCCGGATGACCGGCAGGAGATCCGCACGCTCAGCGCGCAGATTCGCCGGGCCATCGAAGAAATCGCCATCCCGGGCGAGCCGGCGGCGGCGATCACCCGGGCTCTCGCCCGGTTCGGTGAGCAAGCCGCCTACGCCGTCCGGTCCAGCGCGACGGCAGAGGACCTGCCGACAGCCTCGTTCGCCGGCCAGCAGGACACGTACCTGAACATCGTGGGGCCGACGGCGATCCTCCAGCACGTCAGCCGGTGCTGGGCCTCGCTGTTCACCGAACGGGCCGTGACCTACCGTCAGCGGAACGGCATCGACCACCGCGCCGTTCATATGGCCGTGGTCGTGCAGCGGATGGTCCTTCCGCATGCGGCCGGCATCCTGTTCACGGCCGACCCGGTCACGGGCAACCGGAAAGTCGCCACCGTGGACGCCGGCTTCGGGCTCGGCGAGGCCCTGGTCTCCGGCCTGGTGAACCCGGACGTCTTCAAGGTGCGAGGCGACGAAGTCGTCGCCAAGGCGATCGCCGCCAAGCGGCGTGCCGTTCACGCACTGCCGGCGGGTGGAACTCAGGAAGTGGCGATCGACTCGCGGCGGCAGGAGCAGCCCGCGCTGACGGATACGCAGGTCGTGCAGCTCGTGCAGCTCGGGCGGCGGATCGAGGCACACTTCGGCCGCCCTCAGGACATCGAATGGTGCCTGGCCGAGGATGGCTTCCGGATCGTTCAGAGTCGGCCGATCACGACGCTGTTCCCCATCCCGGAGACCGGCGATCAGGAGAATCACGTCTACGTCTCCGTCGGTCATCAGCAGATGATGACCGACCCCATGAAGCCCCTCGGGCTCTCCGTGTGGCAGCTGACGGCCATGGCGCCGATGCACGAGGCCGGCGGGAGGCTGTTCGTGGACGTCACCCGGCGCCTGGCCTCACCCGCGAGCCGGGCCGGCCTCCTGGACATCGTGGGCAGAGGCGACCCGTTGGTCAGGGACGCTCTGGAGACGGTCCTCGATCTCGAGGATTTCGTCCGGGCTCTCCCGGACGCGGATCCGGGCGGGCCGCCGGTCGGCGGCGCGTCCACCTCGATCGAGACCGATCCGGCCATCGTCACCGAGCTGATCGAGCGTAGCGAGGCGTCCGTCGCCGCCCTGGAACGCGATATCCGGACGAAGTCCGGACCCGAGCTGTTCGACTTCCTGCTGGAGGCCTTCGACGAGCACAAGCGCGTCCTCAGTGATCCGCTGAGCATGCAGGTGATCATGGCGGGGATGCAGGCCACCTGGTGGCTGAATGACAAGCTGCACGAGTGGCTGGGCGAGAAGAACGCGGCTGACACACTCACGCTGTCCGCTCCGGACAACATCACGTCGGAGATGGGTCTGGCGCTGCTGGACGTCGCGGACGTGATCCGCCCTCATCCGGACGTGGTGGCGTTCCTGCGGGGCGTCGAGGACGAAGACTTCCTGGACGAGCTGGCGAAGCTCGCCGGCGGGACCGAGGCGCGCGACGCCATCGAGGCCTACCTCGACCGGTACGGCATGCGCTGCGTCGGCGAGATCGACATCACCAGGCCTCGTTGGCGCGAGCGCCCCGCCACGGTCGTGCCCGTGATCCTCGACAACGTCAGGAACTTCGAGCCGGGCGCCGCCGGGCGGCGCTTCGAGCAAGGGCGGCAGAAGGCGCAGCAGAAGGAACAGGACGTGCTGTCACGCTTGCGGGCCCTGCCGGACGGGGACCAGAAGGCCGACGAGACCAAGCGGATGATCGACCGGGTCAGGACCTTCATCGGGTACCGCGAGTACCCGAAGTACGGCATCATCAGCCGCTACTTCGTGTACAAGCAGGCCCTGCTGAGGGAAGCCGAGCGCCTCGTGCAGGCCGACGTGGTTCCTGAGAAGGAGGACATCTTCTACCTCACGTTCCAGGAGCTCCGTGACGTCGTGCGCTCACACCAGGTGGATGACCAGCTCATCCAGCAGCGCAAGGAGGCGTTCCGGTCGTACCAGGCGCTCACACCGCCCCGGGTCCTCACATCGGAGGGCGAGGCCGTGAACGGGGCGTACCGGCGCGACGACGTGCCGGCCGGTGCCCTGGCCGGCCTGCCCGTTTCCGCCGGGAGCGTCGAGGGAAGGGCCCGGGTCATCCTCGACATGGCGGAGGCCGATCTTGAAGCGGGCGACATCCTGGTCACGGCCTACACGGACCCCAGCTGGTCGCCCCTGTTCGTCGGAATCACCGGCCTGGTGACGGAGGTGGGCGGCCTGATGACCCATGGCGCGGTGATCGCCCGGGAGTACGGTTTGCCGGCCGTGGTGGGCGTGGAGCAGGCCACCCGGCTGATCCGGGACGGGCAGCGGATCCGCGTGCACGGGACCGACGGGTACGTCGAGATCCTGGCCTAGAGGTCCTGGCCTGGCCGTTGCCCGCGTCTCCCCCGGCGGACGGGTGGCTCGCTCAAGCCGTCCGTACCTCTTCGGCCTCGGCGCGGGCACGGTCCGCGGCCTCGTGATCACCGGCCAGGGCGTGTGCCTTGGCCAGGGTGTCGAGGCCGACGGCCAGCCACCTGCTGGAGCCGATCTGTCTCCAGAGGCTGACGGCGGCTTCGGCGCGTCTGCGGGCGGGTGCCGAGCGGCCCACCGCGAGGTGGGCCTCGGCGAGCGCGTACAGCGTCGCCGCCTCGCCCCAGAGGTTGCCGAATTCCCGGTAGCTCCACAGGCTTCGGGCCAGCAGGCGGCGGCCTTCCCGGTGCTCGCCCTGCCGGACCAGGACATCGCCGAGCCAGCACGTCGCGTGGGTGGCACTGAGGCGGTCTCCGAGGTCCTCACTGATCGCGACGGCCAGCCGGTAGGCATCGGCGGCGGCCGGGTAGGCGCCGAGTGCGCGATGGCTCTGGCCCAGACATCGCAGGGCCTGGGCCTCACCCGGTCGGTAGCCGGCGACCCGGCTGACCCGCAGGCACTTCGTGAACCGGGCAGCAGCGGCTTCGACACGGCCCTGCTCGAGGTCGATGACGCCGAGGCCGTTGGTCGCGTAGACGAGACAGTTGACGTTGCCCGCCGATTCGGCGAGCTCGGCGGCCTCCTCGAAGTGGAACGCCGCGGAGGTGTACTGGCCGAGGAGCCGGTGCACATAGGCCAGCCCGGCCGTGGCACTGGCCCGGTACGTGGGCCCCTGGCCCTCGGCGAGCTGCAGGGCCTGTTCGAAGTGGTCGAGTGCTTCCGTATAGCGGTCGAGGATGGTGGTGAGTTCGCCGAGGCAACGGTGGACCTTCGCGGCGCTGTGCCGGTCGCCGCTGCTCAGGGCCGCTTTGAGCGCGCGGTTCTGGAGCCTCTCCCAGTCGTCGAAGTGGCTGCCGACCTGGAAGAGGGTCGTGAGGGCGGTGGCCAGCCCGGCGGCGGGTGCGACGCCGTCCGTTGCGTCCAGCGCCTGCTCTGCCACGTCGATGAGGAACTGGCGTTCGTCGTTGAACCAGGTCAGCGGATCGGCAAGCAGTTGATCGGCCTCGGCGGCGGCCAGCCGCCAGGAGGCCAGGTCCAGCTGTGAGATGCCTTGGAAGTCGACACTCAGGGCGTCCGCGGCGAGGTCGGCGAGATGGAGGCTCGCCCCGAGCAACCGGGTGAGCGCGGCCGTGCGATCCTGCTCCTGGACGTCCTGCTCCGCGCGCTCCCTGGCGAACAGCCTCACCAGGTCGTGCAGTTGGTAGCGGATTCCGGTGGCGTTCGCCGAACTGATCTGCACCAGGTGCACTTCGACCAGGTCGTCGAGGACGGCCTCCGCCTTAGGCAGGTCCGCGTCCAGCAGCGCTGCCAGCGCCCAGGCGGCGAAGTTCGGCCCGGGCAGCAGAGCGATCATCCGCAGAGCACGCTGTGTCGCCGGGGTCATCTGCTGGTAGGTCAGTTCGAGGCTGGCCCGCACGGCGATGTGGCCGACGGCCAGCTCGTCGAGCTTGCGCTGCTCGTCGGCGAGGGCGCGCGCCACCTTGGCCAGGGGCCAGTGCGGTCGAGCGGCCAGCCGGGCGCCGGCGACCCACACCGCAAGGGGAAGGCCACCGCAGGTCTCCACGATGGAGCGGGCCGGGTCCGGCTCCGCGTCGGTCCGGTCCCGGCCCAGCATCTCGCGCAGCAGGTCGAGCCCCGTCGCGGTGTCCAGTACGCCCAGGGGGAGCCGGCGTCCGCTCAGCTCCGCCATGGTCGTCCGGCTGGTGACGACGGCGGCACAGCCCACACCGCTGGGCAGGAGGTCGCTCACCTGCTGGGCACTGGCGGCGTTGTCCAGGACGACGAGCATCTGCCGCCCTGCCAGCAGGGTGCGGTAGAGATGGACGCGGTCGGTCAGCTCTGCGGGCACGGTACCGCCGGGGATGCCGAGCGCGCGCAGGAAGGTGCCGAGGACCGTGAACGGCTCGGCCGGCTCGTCACCGAAGCCCCGCAGATCCGCGTGGAGTTGACCGTCCGGGAAGCGGGAGGCGAGCAGGTGCCCCGTGCGGACCGCGAAGGCGGTCTTGCCCACCCCGGCGGCGCCGGTGACCAGCAGCGTCACGGGACCGGGCCGTTCTTCGCCGAGCAGTCGGCGCGCCTCGTCCACCTCGTCCTTGCGGCCGACGAAGAGTGACAGGTCCGCCGGGAGGAGCCGGGGTACGAGCTGGCGCGCCATGGGCGGGTTCGTCGCCGTGCCGCTCTTGCCGGCCGGTTTCGCGGTGGCGGGCGGCGCAGCGGAGCGGGGCGCGGCCGGCTCCGGGTCGCCGGCGAGGATTTGTTCGTACAGCCGCCGCAACGCCGCCCCGGGGTCGACACCCAGCTCGTCGGCGAGCCGGCGCCGGGCGCGCTCGTACGTCTCCAGTGCTTCGGCCTGCCGTCCGCACCGGTACAGGGCCAGGATCAGTTGCCCGATCACCCGTTCGTCGAGCGGATACGCCTCGGCCCGGGCGGCCAGTTCGCTCACCATCCCGTCGTGCTGTGCAAGGCGCAGCCGCACATCGACCAGCTCCAGCTGGGCGGCCAGCCGCTCGCCGTCGAGGAGGTGGCGCTGTGCGTTGAACCACGGGGTGTCCACCCCCGCGAACGCGCTGCCTCGCCACAATGCCAGGGCTTCGCGCCACAGAACCTCGGCCTGCCCGTCACACCCCGTCTTTCGGGCCCGGCCGGACAGTTCGCGGAAGCGGTGTGCGTCGACCACCGAGGGCTCGACCGCCAGCCGGTAGCCGCCGCCCCGCTCCCGCGTGATGGCCGTACCGTCGGCCGCCAGTGCATGCCTCAGCCGGGAGACGTATCCGTACAGCTTCCGCCGGCCGTGCACCGGCTCGGCGTGCCCCCACACCCGGTCCACCAGGGCGTCGACCGACACCGCCCGGTCCGCGTCGACGAGCAGCGCCGCCAGCACGCGCCGCTGCATCGCATGCCCCACATCGATCGCGACCCCGTCCCGCCGTACCTCGATGGTCCCCAGGATTGCGAAGCGGACGGCCATCACCCCTCCTGCGACACCCGATCGTCTCCACGCCACACTCTGGGCGCCACCCACCTGCGATTCCAGACGGAATCAAGCTATTCCGAAGGTTTGCCGACACCCCTTCCGGCACCGTGAACTGCACGTTCCCGTCCAACGCGTTCATGGGCCTCGCCCGCTTGCAATGCGACAGCGAGACCACAGTTGAAGGAGAGACACGAATGAGGAAACTCCCCATACGCCTGCAATCCAAGGTGGCGGCGTCTGCGGCCGTGCTGATGGCCGGCGCTTCTCTGCTGCTGACGGCACCGCAGGCCAGTGCCAGGACGATCTGCTACGACGAGGTCGACTACGTGCGGAACTCCTCGGGCGCGAACGGCGCGTCCGGGCGGGCCAGCTTCTGCTACGACGAGGACAACGGCTACTTCGAGACCAACACGGGGCAGAACTGGGTCAAGGACCTGGTCAACGGCGACGGCGTAGCCGCGCGCTTGTGGGTGGTCTACCAGTACCCCGGCGAGGGCTTCGACCGTCAGATCCTGCGTGCCACGGACACGGTCAGCACCTCTGGGGCCACCTCGTGGGCGTGGTCCGGTTACGTCGACTACGCCGGCGCCTATGTGTGCCTGGGCACCACCGCGCCTCTGACCAGCAAGGCCCGCTGCAACCTGTTGTACGACACCTTGGGCTTCGACGGGAATGACTGACGCACGGGCTGCGCCCCGGCTCAGCTGGTCAGGCCGACGAGCACTCGGCGCAGGAGTGGTATGAACTGGGTCTGGGGGCGGGGGGCGGCGTCGGAGGCCGCTTGGTCGGCCAATGCCTGTGCTACGAGCGGGTGGCGTCCCGTGGCGGCGGCCTTGATCAGGTAGGCGGCCTGGGCCTTTCGTCGGGTCGTGGGAGAGCGTCGCCCGTCCAGTTCGGCTCGGGCGAACTGGGTCACGAGTGCGTTCAGGAGGCCGATGGTCTGCAATTTCGACTGCTCGGACAGGGCCGTGGGGGCCAGTGCGCGCAGGGCGTATTCGAGGTGGTCGAGGCCGTTGGGTCCGAGTCGGAGCGGTTCGGTGGGGATGTCCAGAAGCCACGGGTGGCGCAGGTGAACCTCCTTTGACCGGACGGCGAGGACCAGCAGGTCCTCGACGGGGTCACCGCTGAGCGGGATGGTCAGGTCGACTTCTCCCGCCACGGCGTCCGTCATGAGGTCCAGCAGTTCGTCACGGTCGGCGAGGTAGCGGTACAAGGAGGCCGGTCCGGTGGCGAGTTTGGACGCCACCTGCCTCATGGACACCGCCACGAGGCCCTCGGCGTCGGCCAGTTCGACAGCGGCTGCGGCGATCTGGGCGCGGCTGCGCTCGGGGGCGGGGCCGCGGGCTCCGCGTTCGGGCCGTTCCCACACGGTCACCGGCTCTTCGGCCGCCGGGTCTCCTGTTCCTCGCCTCGTCACGTCACCTATCCTATTACTGCGAACATCGATCGCAGTAATAGGAGGCGCCATGGATGAGCCGTCGTCACCGGCCTGGACCCCCGTCCGCTGGGCCGAGAACGGCAACGTGCGGCTGGCCTACGACCAACTGGCCACGGGCGGCGACGGGGAGCCCCTGCTCCTGGTCGTCGGACTGGGTGCCGCGCGCCAGTGGATTCCGGACGGGTTGTGCCACCTGCTCGCCGAGCAGGGGTTCGCCGTGGCCCGTTACGACCAGCGCGACGGCGGCCAGTCCACCCACCTGCCGCCCGGCACCACCCGCAATCCCTTCGCCGCGCTGTTCGGGAAGCGCGGCGAGGCATACACCGCCGAGGACATGACCGACGACGCCATCGCGGTCATGGACGGCCTCGGGTGGGACTCGGCCCATCTGTTCGGAACGTCCTTGGGCGGCGCCATCGTTCAGCGCATCGCGATCCGCCACCCCGAACGCGTCCGCAGCCTCACCTCGATGTCGGCCGTACCGGGCGACGCCAAGGGCCTGGCCACCCTGCGATATCTGCGCACGGGGACGCTGGCGAAGCTGTCCCGGATGAAGTTTCCCGCCACACCCGAGGGCACCGTCGAGGCCGGGGTCGCCCTGGCCCGGCTGATCTCCTCGCCCGGCTACCCGTTCGACGAGCGGGCCGCCCGGGCGACCGCCGAGCGGATCGCCGACACCGGCATCAAGGACGCGGAGGCGCAGAGTCGCCAGATCGGCGCCCAGTGGCACGGTCCCGCGATCAGCACCATCGCCAAGCCCACCCTGGTGCTGCACGGCGACGGCGACCCGCTGATCAAGATGAGCGCCGCCCGCGCGACCGCGGCCCGCATCCCCGGCGCTCGCCTGGTCACCCTGCCCGGCGTGGGCCACGATCTCCCCGAGCCCATATGGGGCGAGGTGGCCACCCGGATCCGTCAACTGGCAGACGCCGCGCAATAGCCGCCGCTGAGGCCCTCACCTCATGGGAGTCCCACGACGGGTGGTGAGGTCAGCCACGGGGCAGGAGGAGGCGGGCCAGGGCTGCGGTGGCAAGGAGGAGGGCTGCGACGGCGAGGAGGCCGATGCGCATGCCCGGGAGGGAGAAGTCGCCGCCGGGGCCGGAGAGCAGGCCGCCGAAGAGGGCGACGGCGAGCGCACCGCCGGTCTGGCGGAGGGAGTTGAGCAGTCCGGACGCGGTTCCGGCGCGCTCCGGCGGAACGGCGTCCATGAGCAGCGCGGTCAGCGCGGGCACCGCGAGCGCTCCGCCGATGCTCAGGGGCAGCAGCAGGACGAGCACCAGCCATACCGGGGTGTGCGCGGCCAGGGGCAGCATGGCCAGCATCGCCGAGATGAAGACCAGTTGCCCGGTGACGATCACCGGGCGTCGCCCGATCCGCTCCGACAGGCGCGGGGACACCAGGTTGGTGGCCGTCACCACTGCAGACATGGGGACGAACATCAGCCCGGCCGCGATGGCCGACATTCCGCGCAACTGCTGGTAGTACAGCCCGAGCAGGAAGACCCCGCCGTAGAAGGCGGCGTTGACGGCGAAACCGACCGCGAGCGCGACGGCCACGCTGCGGTCCCTCAGCATGGCCGGGGGGACCATGGGGTGGCGATGCCTCGCCTCCACCACGCAGAAGGCGCACGCGGAGGCGAGGGCGAGCGCGGCTGCGGCCAGCACAGGGGCGCTGGTCCAGCCCAGGTGGCCGCCCTCGATCACCGCGAAGGCCAGCCCGGCCAGGGCCAGTACGGCGGTGAGCTGGCCGCCGAAGTCCAGGGCGGCGGGCCGGCGCGGGGAGCGCGGTACCCGGATGAGCAGGGCCAGGATCACCGCACCCACGGGGAGGTTGAGCAGGAAGACCGCCCGCCAGCCGGCCAAGTCGGTGAGCAGCCCGCCCAGTACCGGACCCGCGGCCATCGCCACCGAGCCGCCGACCGTCCACAGCGCGATGGCGCGGGCACGCGCCCGGGGGTCCGGGTAGGCCTGCCGGATCAGCGCCAGGGATGCCGGCATCACGACCGCTGCGGCGGCGCCCTGCGCCACGCGCGCGCCGACCAGCACGCCGATGCCGGGTGCGAGC
>NZ_GG657757.1:125946-127925 GCF_000158955.1 Streptomyces viridochromogenes DSM 40736
TCCGGAATTCACTCTGCGCCTTTCCGCGGCGACCGGGCAGACCGCGCTGGACCCGGGGTGCGGCGTTCCAGGCCCTGACACGGCCCCCCACGCTCCTTGACCACCTGCGACAATGGCCGTATGGCAGCAGTGGACACCAGGGGCACCGAGCTCGGCCGATACCTCAAAGCCCGCAGGGCGCAGGTGCGTCCGGAGGATGTCGGTCTCCCGGCCGGGGCGGGCCTGCGCCGCACCCCCGGCCTGCGCCGTGAGGAACTGGCCGCGCTGGCCGGGGTGAGCGTCGACTACTACATCCGCCTGGAGCGCGGCCGGGAGACCAACCCATCCCCTGCCGTCGTGGACGCCCTCGGCCGCGCCCTGCGGTTGCGTGGTGACGCCTACGAGCGTCTGCACGAGCTCGCGGAACTGGCCTCCGGCCGGTTCTCCGAGCTGCCGGCCTGCCCTCAGAACACCGTCCGCGACTCGGTCCTGCGGATGCTGGAGTCGGTGCGACCGCTGCCCGCCTATGTGGTGAGCCGCTACAACCGTGTACTTGCCGCCAATCCGCCCGGCCGACGGCTGCTGCCCGGGCTCTGGGGCTGGCCGGAGGACCAGCGCAACCTGACCCGCTACGTCTTCCTCCACCCGGTCGGCCGGACGCTCTACGAGCCGTGGGAGGACACCGTCGCCCTGTCGGTGGCGCATCTGCGGGCGGTCGCCGGGGCCGACACCGATGATCCCGAGCTGACCGCACTCGTCGGCGAACTGATGCTGAAATCACCGCAGTTCGCGCGACTGTGGGAGCGATACGACGTCTGCGAACGCGGTGGCGGGCAGAAGTCCTTCCGGCACCCCAAGGCCGGCCCGATGACCCTGACCTACGAGGTGATGCGGCTGGCCCGGACCGGCGGCCAGCGCATGGTGGTCTACCAGGCGGCCCCGGGCAGCCAGGACGAGAGGGCCATGCTCAGCCTGGAGTCCGCGGACAGCCGAGCGGAGTCCGTGGACGCGTGACCGGGCGGGCGGTGTCTCCCGAGTGGCTCACGCGTCGACGTGCTCATCTCGTCCTGGATCTCGTCGTATGGCGAGGTCCAGGGAGCGGTGGAAAAATGGAACTGGCGCCTGTTGGACGGACAGCTCGGCGCGTGACCCGGTGAAGAGGTCGCGTCCTGTCCACGGCCACGCGTCCGCTCTGTGCGCTCTCGACGGGACGGGAGTACGTCCTTCACTCTTGTAGGAGGGATGGCCATGGCCAAGCGTCTGGTCGTCTGCTGCGACGGAACGTGGAACTTCGCCGACCAGCCCAGCAAGACCAACGTCAGCAAGGTCGCCCTGTCCGTGCACTCAGGGCCTGCCGGCGGGAAGGACCAGCGCGTCTACTACCACGGCGGCGTCGGTACCCGCCGGACGGAGCGTCTGCGCGGCGGCGCGTTCGGCGTCGGCCTGTCCCGGAACGTCATCGACGCGTACCGCTTCCTCATCGAGACGTACGAACCCGACGACGAGCTGTTCCTCTTCGGCTTCAGCCGGGGCGCGTTCACCGCCCGCAGCCTGGCGGGCCTGGTGCGCAACTGTGGCGTCCTGCGCCCTGACCAGGCCGCCCGGGTCGAGGAGGCGTGGGCCCTCTACCGCGACCGAACCGAGAGGCCGAGCGGCGCGGCCTCCGCGTTGTTCCGCCGCTCGTACGCGCACGAGACGTACATCGACTTCATCGGGGTGTGGGACACGGTCGGTGCCCTGGGCATCCCGGATTTGGGCCCCGGGTGGCTCGGGCCGGTCGTCAAACAGTTCAACCACCGCTGGGAGTTCCACGACACCACGTTGAGCAAGTGGGTCAAGGGGGCCTTCCACGCGCTGGCCATCGACGAACAGCGCTCGGCGTTCCAGCCGACGCTGTGGCACCAGCAGCCCGGCGCCGCCGAGCAGGGCCAGGAACTGAAGCAGGTGTGGTTCGCCGGGTCGCACTGTGATGTCGGTGGCGGATACAAAGAGACAGGGCT
>NZ_GG657757.1:128105-159355 GCF_000158955.1 Streptomyces viridochromogenes DSM 40736
CCGGGCGAAGGACGACAAGGGCCGGCTCGACGGGAACGAGTTCCTGTCCGTGCAGGCCAAAGAACGCTACGACAAGGATCCGGAATACCGGCCGCCAGAACTCGAGCTGTATCTCAACGATACGGTGCCGGACCGGCTGGAGCCGTGACTTCCGCCAGGAGGGCCGCACTTCGGCGACGGATTCCGCACATAGCCGGGAGGAGAGTGGCACCATGCCGATGCTGCTGATCAAAGGTACGTACAAAATCATCGGGGCGAGTCCTGACGGGGACTCCGTCCGCTTCTACCCGGACAACCCCGACCAGTGGGATCTCCTGCGCGGGCGGCGCGTACGGCGCAATCGCGCAGGTGGCGCTCAGCTCCGGCTCGACGGCATCGACACCCTGGAGACCCACTACAGCCCGCCCCGCGGCCCCGAGTTGCACCAGCCGGCACCCTTCGCCGGCCGGGCCGCGGACGAACTGCTGGCCTGGCTGGGTTTCGAAGACGTACAGCGCGACACCCACGGCATCGTCACCAGCAGCAACCCCGACTCCCGGCCCGGTTACATCCTCACCCGCAACGCGGACGTCCACGGGCGCTGCGTCGCCCTCGCCGGCCGCGGCACCGATGCTCCGGGCTCCAGCGGCGAGTTCGTCACCGTCACCACGGAGCATCTGCGGGAGACGGTCAATCACCACCAGCTCGCGGAAGGCCTGGCCTATCCCACCTTCTACCGCAAGCTGTTCGTCGATCTGCGGCAGGAGATGACCGCGGCGGCCCAGCAGGCCAGGGAGGCCGACAAGGGCCTGTGGCCCAAGGACCAGACCCTCAGCGGAGTGAAGGTGGAGGGGATGTCCACCCTTACCGACAGCGCGGTGCTGCTGCCCAAGCTCTTCCGCCGGCTGGCCGACTACCTCCAGCTCAACGACGGTGACCCTTCGCTGGAGGGCCTGCCCGCCTACCTCGAGCAGCGCGAGGACCGGCTGTTCATCCTCTCGACCGGGCAGTGGACCGGTTTCGACACCGTCGTCCAGGCCAGCAACGGGAACACCGTGCGGCTCACTCACGACCCCGAGGACCTCGTCTTCGACGAGAAGTAGCCGGTCGAGGAACGTGCGGGAGCGCTGCGATGAACCTCTTGCCTGTCGAGATCAAGGTCAACGTCGAGAGCGACGTGAGAGCGGCGCTCGCGGTCCTCGGCGGCCCGCACGCGACGACGACACGCCAGATCTGGTTCGCCGAGGACCGGGGCGGCGTCGCCGAGGGGCGCGTTCCTCTGCTGGAGGGCGGCGTGATCGTACGGTTCAGGAGCGGGGGCGGTCCGGACGAGCTGACGGTCAAGTTGCGTCCGTGCACGCCGGAACAGCTGGTCGGCCGGTTCTCCGCCCCGTTCGACGCGGATCATCTCACGTACAAGATCGAGCACGACTGGTCGGGGAGCCACCATGTGCTGGCTGCCTCGCTGGCGCACGGTCACCCACCGGGCACCCTGTCGGACGCGGTGGCGCCGGGGTCCGATCCCGGTGCGCCGATCGACGCGGTGCAGGACCAGTTCCTGCATACCTGCAGGCCCACCGTCGCGATCGATGGGCTGGTCGCGCTGGGGCCGGTCCTGTCGACGAAGGTCGACGACGTGCCACTCGACGACCTGGAGGTGGATCTGGAGGCCTGGTCGGTGGCCGGTCTGGAATTCCTGGAGGCCTCGATCCGGGTGAAGCCCAAGGACGAGGACGACGCCGAGAAGCTCAGCAAGCGGGCCGAACGCAAGCAGCGAAAGCTGGAGGAGGCGGTGAAGGCGCGCGGGGTGGTGCTCTCCGAGCGCCCCGAGAACAAGACCGGACGCGTCCTCACCGCCTTGGCGGCAGCCTGGCAGCCCTGACTTCGGCTACAGGGCCACATGTTCTCCCGTTCCTCAGGCGTCGGCGTGGTGGCGCCAGGCCATCCTGCGCGGGGCGGCATGGTGCACGGGCTCACTCCAACGGGTGGACTGCTGACGCCACAGGCACAGATACGTCGTGGACAGCAGAGCGGTGAACACCGCCAGCAGCACCACCGATACCCACATCTGCCGGCTTCCAGGGTCGTCCCATCCCGCCACCGCGGCCGAAGCGGCCCACAAGACGGCACCCCCCGAGTAGAAGGTGCGCATCCTGCGCAGTTGCCGCAGGGCTCGGACGGACTCAGCGTGATCAGTTTCCGGTGCCATGCCGCGCAGGTACCCCGATACACGCACTCCATCAGCCCCCCGCAAGCTCCATATGACCGCGTCGGCTCCCAGCGCCTTGGCGTGGGCGGTGTTGTGCGCCTGCGCGGTAGTGATCACGCGGGGCCGGCCAGTGCCGCGAGCTGCACGGCGAACCCGCCGACGCCGCCCGCGCCGCCGGTGATCAGGACGGTGTCGTCCGCGCCGAGGCGCAGGCGGCCGACCACCGCCTGGTAGGCACTGGCCGGGCGTCACGGCAGGGCTGACCTCGACCTTCCACCCCTCGCTTCCGCCTCTTGCGCCGGGCTCGACGCGGAGATCCTCGCACCGACTCACCACAGGTCGCATATCGTCTTATATGTGGCAGATGATGGCGATGGGATCGGTGTCGAGACGTCGCTGGAGGAGGCGCTCAGCGCCACGGTGCGCCGTACCGGGGCCTCGGCGGCTGGTGTGTACCTGTTGTCGGCGGACGAACCGGTCCTGGGGCTGGCGGCGGTGTGCGGGATGCCGGTGGCGGCCGCGGCGCCGTGGTGGCGGGTGGCGGTGTCGGCCGCGGGTCCGCTGTCGGAGGCGGTGCGGGAGGACCGTCTGGTGTGGGTGGGGCGACAGGAGGATCTGGCGCGCCTGTACCCGAACGCCGCGGCAGGGCTGCCCTACCAGTTCGCGCTGGCCTTCGCCCCGCTGCACGGAGCCCGCCGGTGGGGAGCGCTGGCGCTGGTCTGGTCCGCGAGCCACCCGCCGTCCCTGACCCAGCGGGAACGCGGGCACATTCAGTCCAGTGCCCGGCGCATCACTCAGGTACTGGACGAATCGCCGGTCCCATGGAGCGTCCCGGATCAGCCCTGGGCCGTACCCCTGCGCCATCCGGGTCCGGACGCGGCGCAGACCGGGCTGGCCGCCGCCGACCTCGTCCAACGGCTGCCCATCGGCACCCTCAGCCTCGACCTGGAAGGCCGCATCACCTACCTCAACGCCGCTGCCGCCCGGCTGCTCGGCCGCAGGGCCGAGCGTCTCCTGGGCACTCTGCCGTGGCAGGCCGTGCCCTGGCTCGACACCCCGGTCCACGAGGACCACTACCGCACCGCGGTCTTCAGCCGTGAGCCCGTCGCCTACACCGCGCTGCGCCCACCTGACGTATGGCTCGACTTCCAGCTCTACCCGAACGTCAGCGGCATCAGCGCCCTCATCTACCCCCACCACCAGCAGCAGTACCCGGACGCACCAGCGCCGCGCACCACCGCACCCCTCGGCCCCGCCTCCGAGGGCGCCAGCACGGGGCGGATCCACCAGCTGACCCATCTGGCAGCGGCCCTGAGCCAGACCGTCACCGTCGCCGACGTGATCCACGTCGTCGCCGACCAGATCGTGCCCGCTTTCGGCGCTCAGGGCATGGTCATCTCCACCATCGACGCCGGACGCCTGAAGATCACCGGGCACCGCGGCTACGATCCGCGCAGCGTCGCACGCCTGGACGGTTTGCCCGTGGACACCGACGTGACGCCCGCCGGCCACGTCCTGCAGAGCGGTATCCCGGCCTTCTTCGCCGACCCCGGCGAGATGGCCCGCGCCTACCCGCAGGCGCCCGCCCTCAGCGGCAAGCAGGCCTGGGCCATGCTGCCCCTGGTCGTCTCGGACCGCCGGGTCGGCTGCTGTGTGCTGTCCTACGACCATCCCCGCCAGTTCAGCGCGAGCGACCGTGCCGTACTGGTCTCACTGGGCGGACTCATCGCCCAGGCCATGGACCGGGCCCGCCTGTACGACGCCAAACACGACCTCGCCCACAGCCTGCAGCAGACCCTCCTGCCGGTCACCCTGCCCCACATCCCCCGGCTCACCGTCGCCGCCCGCTACCTGCCGGCCGCACACGGCATGGACATCGGCGGCGACTTCTACGACCTGATCCGCCTCAGCGACACCACCGCCGCAGCCGTCATCGGAGACGTGCAAGGACACAGCATCAACGCCGCGGCGCTCATGGGTCAGGTCCGCACCGCCGTGCACGCCACCGCCGGCACCCGCCCCGGCGAGGTCCTGGCCCGCACCAACCGGGTCCTGCTCGACCTGGAGACCGACCTGTTCGTCTCCTGCCTCTACATCCACATCGACCTCGCGGAGCGGTGTCTGCACCTGGCCAGCGCCGGGCACCCTCCCCCACTGCTGCGCACCCCCGCCCTCACCCCGCGCACCCGCGTGCTGGAGGTGGAGCCAGGGCCGCTGCTCGGCATCGACACCGGCTCGGACACCCACTACCCCGTCACCACGGCGCCGCTGCCCCCAGGATCACTCCTCGTCCTCTACACCGACGGCCTCGTCGAAACCCCCGAAGTCGACCTCACCGAGTCCATCGCCGCCCTCGCCCGCCACCTCACCAGCAGCGGCAACCAGTCCCTCGACGCTCTCGCCGACAGCCTCATCCACCACGCCCTCCCCCGGCACACCCACACCGACGACATCGCCCTGCTCCTGCTCCACATGCAGTGACGGCGGATCGCCGCCTCCTCACGTCTGACGCGGACTGGGGGCATGACCGAGGGGCCACGCGGACCGTCCCAGCGGACCGTTCCAGGCTGCCAGCGTCTGTGCAGGTCAGTGGGGGTTCCAGCGTTCCAGCGTCCCGTGATGACCGCCGTTTGTGGCGAGCGGGACGGATCGCGGAGCAAGCTGCGGTCATTCCAGCAGACCGCTGGACGACCCACTTCCGCACGATGGAGATCTCAATGCGTTCGCGCTTTGCCGCCCGCCCGAGCCGCCCCGCCCGCCTCGCCCTGATCGCAGTCGCCGCGGTGGCACTCACCGCCACCGCGACCGTCAACGCCACCGCCGACAGCCGGAGCAGCACCGCACGGGCCTGCGGGACCAAGGACCTGAACTTCAAGGTCAGTTCCGAGACGCAGGCGGGTGGCTACCTCCTCGTCACCGCCAAGGCCAAGTCCGGCGTCACCTGCTACCTGAAGGGCGTCTTCCCCTCCGCGTCCTTCGGTTCCTCCGCCGACACCGAGGTGGCGCCGGCCGAGCAGGCGGTCAGCGAGAACGTCACGCTGTCCGGCTCCACCGCCGCCTACGCCGGCATCAACCCCAAGACCACCAACAACGACTTCGGCAAGGAGTTCGAGCGGCTCCACCTCTCCGTCGCGGGCGACGAGACCAACTCCATCACCCTCAACCTCCCCGAGACGGTCAAGGTCGACCGGCCCATCGCCACCAACTGGCACGCCGATCCCGCCGAGGCGGTCCCCTTCTCCGACTGACCCCGCCCGTCCTCGCCCCGGTCGACGGACACACCGTCGGCCGGGGCAACCCGCACGGCGCAGGCTCAACCGTCGGCTTGCCGTAACCGCAAGATTCCGTGCCGGGTCTCTGGGTGCCGGGTCTGCCGCCCGGTGAGGCGCTGGACCTCGGGTGCGGCGACGGTGGCGACGCGCTGTGGCTCGCCGGTCAGGGGTGGCAGGTCACCGCCGTCGACATCTCGGCCGTCGCGGTCGAGCGGCTCGCCGCCCTCGCTCACTCGCATGCTCTGGGCGACCGTGTCTGCACGGTGCGCGGCGACTTGCACAAGTCCTCCCCGCCCGGCGAGTTCGACCTGGTCTGCGCCCACTACCTGCACACCCCCTTCGGTCTGGACCGGTCGACCGTTCTGCGCTCGGCCGCACACGCCCTGCGACCGGGCGGACGGCTGCTGGTCGTCGACCACGGCTCGACGGCTCCGTGGTCGTGGAACCAGGATCCGGACGTCCGGTACCCGAGCCCGCTGGAGGTCGCCGCCGGAATCGGTCTGGCCCCGGCGACATGGACGGTCGAGCGGGCCGACGCACCGCGCCGGATCGCGACCGGACCGGACGGGCATACCGCCGAGGTCACCGACCACGTCCTCGTCGTCCGCCGTACGGCCTGACCCGGCGCGGTGCGTCGGCCCGGACGGAAGGGAGGGGACCGCTGTGCCCAGCACCACCCGCCGCGACCGGCGTGGTGACACTCCGCCGCCGCGGACCGGAAACTGTGAGACCGAGGTCCTGCGCGGATTCCTCGACCCCCTGCGGACTTCGATCGCCGCGAAGATCGACGGCGCACCTGAACCCCGCTTTCCGGGCCGCGTCGGCGGACAGCGTGGCGGATGTGGTGGCCCGGTGCCGAGATGCGGTCGGGCGCGCGAACGGCGTGCTCGGCGGGAGGAGACCGGCCGTCACGCGGGCCACGCGGACATCCTCCGGGAACTGATCGACGGCTCGACCGGCCGCTGATCCGCGGTCGGGTGCGCGGCGGTGCGGCATGTGCCGTAAATGGTGCCGACTGTCGGGGAAGTGGTTTTTCGGAAAGTGACGCAGCCGCACCCGACGGTCTGGTAGTTCTGGGCCTCACCTGGCGGCCGGGGGGCCGCCGTACGAGGGGGGATGTCATGTCGAGGAGCAGGACTGCGGGGGTGCTGACCGTTGCGGTACTCGTCATCGTCTCGACGCCGCTGGTGTGGTTGCTGGGCAGCCCGGACGCGGGGCAGTTGGTCGGTGCGTCCGTCCAGGCGGCCACAGGGGTGGCGGCGTTGGTGTGGGCCCTGCTCCAACGGGCGTCGGACGGTTCCGGTTCCGCGCGGCGATCCCGGGACCAGAACGTCGCGGTGGCCACTGGGCGGGTAGAGGCCGAGGGCGGCGCCATCGCCTCCACGGGTGTGCGTCGACCGGCCGGGGCGCCGGGCGGATCGGCGCGGGCCGAGCGGACCGGTGACGCTGTCGCCCGTGGTGAGGGCAGCCGGGCGAGCAGCGGCGTCGACTTCGGCGAGTAGAGCGGACGGTGGAGCGGCGAGGGGGAGGCACATGGGACGCGGGACGGGTGGCCGCAAACGCAAGCAGGGCGGCAAGGCGGCGGGCAAGGGGCGATCGCCCAAGCGGCCCGCCGTCCCGCCGGACACACGATCCGGCGGGACATCCGCTGTGGCGGCGCACACGGGCGACGCCCGGGCCACGGACGGTGCCACCGCGGTGACGGGTCTGCGGGGCCCCGGGGCCGGCCAGGGGGCTTCGGTCCGCCGTACCGGGAATGCCCGTGCGAGCGGCCCCAACTCCCTGGCCGTCTCGGGAGCGGTCACCGTGGTGCAGGCTCCTTCGGAGCCGCTTCAATGGCCGCTGGTGGTGGGAAACCCGCCGACGCCGGCGTCGCCCTTCCAGGAACGCGCCGAGGTCCGCGAACGCATCGAGGCGGCGCGGAACCGGCACGCCACGGTGGTGCTCACCCAGGTGCTGCGCGGCGGTGGCGGAGTGGGCAAGTCCCAGCTTGCCGCCAAGCTGGCCTGGGAAGCGCTCGACGGGGGCGCCGACCTGGTGGTGTGGGTGAACGCGGCCTACCCCGGCCAGGTGGTCGCCGAGTACGCCGCTGCCGCCCGCCGGGTGGAGGCGCGCGGTGCGGACGGCCAGGACGCCGAGGTCGACGCTCGGGCGTTCCTGGACTGGCTGTCCGCCACCCGGCGGCGGTGGTTGGTCGTCCTGGATGACGTGGCCGACCCGAAGGCGCTCGCCACCTGGTGGCCTCCGGCGTCGTTGCGGGGCCGTGGCCGTGTGCTCGCCACCACCCGGCGCAGGGACGCCGAACTGTTCGGTGGCGGCCGCGCGGTGGTGGACGTCGAGGGCTACACCTCCGAAGAGGCCCTCGCCTATCTGGAAGGCCGGCTGGCGGAGGCCGGTGCCGGCCACCTGCGGGACGGGACGCAGGCCGACCTCGTGGCCGCGTTGGGGTTGCTGCCGCTGGCGCTGTCGCACGCCGCCGCCTACATGGTCAATGAGGACGTGGCGTGCGGGCAGTACCTGCGGCTGTTCCAGGATCGTCACCGGCTGCTGGACGAGGTGCTTCCCGCCAGCGCGGACACCGAGGGGTACGGACGACAGGTCGCCGCGGCGCTGCTGCTGTCCCTGGACGCCGCTCAGGCCTCTGCCCCGGTGGGGCTCGCGGTGCCCGCGCTGCGTCTGATCGCCCACCTCGACCCCGCAGGCCACCCTCGCGAGTTGTGGCACAGCGGGTCGGTGCTGCGCTATCTACGCGCTCATCGTGAACCGCGCCGACGCTTCCTGCGGCCGCGGACCGGTCCGGAGCAGGCACGCGCCGTTCTGCGTCTGCTGCACTGTTACGGACTGATCACCGACGACTCGGCGCACGGCAGGCGGGCGGTTCGGCTGCATGCGCTGACCGCCCGGGCAGCGCGCGAGACGGTGCCCGGCCGGGATCTGCCCGCGACCGTGCGAGCGGCCACGGAAGGGCTTGAGGAGCTGTGGCCGGAGCTCGACCAGACCGATTCCGGCCTCGCGGCCGTGCTGCGCTCCAACACCAGCGCCCTGGCGGCTTGCGCCGAGGACACGTTGTGGGCCGACGACGATGCCCGGCTGCTGCTGTGGCGTGCGGGCAAGAGCCTGCTCGACGCGGGGGCGTTCAGCACCGCGTTCGCCTACTGGGAGGAACTGACCGAACAGGCCGGACGGCGGCTGGGCCAGGGCCACCGGCACACCCTGCTGGCCCGCAACAACCTGGCCTCCGCCTATGGGCAAGCCGGCCGCATCAAGGACGCCATCGCCCTTCAGGAACGCGGTCTCGCCGACTGTGAGCGGGAGCTCGGCAGCCGGCACCGGGCCACTCTCATCGCCCGGGCCAACCTGGGCGTCTCCTACCAGCAGGCCGGTCGCATCAGCGAGGCCCTCGACGTGCTGGAGCAGGTCGCTGCGGACCGCGAGCGGCATCTCGGCACCGGTCATCCCGACTTCGAGAACTCCCTGATGAACCTCGCTCCTTGTTATTGGCATGTCGGCCGCACCGACGAGGCGATCGACATACTGGAGCGCATCGACCGGGGCCGGGGTCGCGCCGACGACCCCAACACGCTTACGGTGCGTTACGTCCTGGCCCAGTCGTACCACCTCGCCGGGCGCACGCACGAGGCGATCCGCCTGATGGAGCGGGTCATCGCCGACCGCGAACGTCAACTGGGGCCCGACCACCCGGAGACGCTCGCCGCACGCGGCAGCCTCGCCGCGTGCTACTTGGAGGGTGAGCGCAGCCGGGAGGCCATCGCCCTGCTGGAGCCCAACGTCGCCGACTGGACGCGCCTCCAGGGGCCCCGGCACCCCAGCACCGTCTCCAGCCGGGCTCATCTCGCCAACGCCTACTGGAAGGCGGGCCGCCGAACGGAGGGGATCGCCCTGCTGGAGACGGTCGTCGCCGATCGCCGGCGGCTGTTTCCCCCGTCGCATCCCGAGACCGTGAAGATGGCTGCCATGCTGCGGCAGTGGCAGCGGGAACACAGGCCGCGTCGACGTTGACCGGGCTTCCACGGACCTCAGCGTCCGAGGAGGCGAAGCGCTACCGCGAGCCCAGCGAGCAGTTGTTCGCGAGGGTCGCCGGACTTCGCCCGGCGGGCAGGGCGACGGTGCGGGAGGCGGGCGGCCGGTGTCCTGATCCGAGCCAGCCTTCCAGGGCCGTGAACGCCGTGCGGTGGCACGGCGTGAGCGGACGCAGTCGATCCGGGTAGGTGTCGACCAGGGAGTCGGTGTGGGTGCCGCCCTCGATGCGGTAGTAGCGGTGCAGGTGACCGCGCCCGGCCTGGCGCACCATGCGGGCGTAGACGTCGGAGTCCCGGCCGATCGGCAGCAGGACGTCCAGGGTGCCGTGCAGGGTGATCAGCGGTTTCCCGATGCGTCCGGTGAGACCGATCTTCTGCACGGCCCTCCTGACCTCGTCGGGGCGGGCCGCGTAGTCGTAGTCGGCGTCACAGGCCGGCGTGCCCGACGTGCAGTAGGGCGTGCCCGCCTCGGTGGGTCCGTCGAAGCCGGGGTCCAGTTCCTCGCGGTAGATGCGCTGGGTCAGGTCCCAGTAGACCTCGTGGTGGTACGGCCAGAGGAACTCGGACCCGGCCGGGAATCCGGCGGCGTGCAGGGCACTGCGCGCCTCGTCGGCTCCTTCGCCGTGGGCGGCGTACACGGGGTAGTTGCGCAGCGCGTCGGGCAGGAAGTCGAGCAGGGTGGGGCCGTCGGAGCGCCAGAGGGTGCCCTCCCAGTCCACTCCCCCGTCGTAGAGGCCCGGGTGGTTCTCCAGCTGCCAGCGCACGAGGTATCCGCCGTTGGACATACCGGTCACCAGAGTGTGTGACGGCGGACGGTGGTAGTGCCGGGCGACCGTGGCCCGGGCCGCTCGGGTGAGCTGGGTGAGCCGGTCGTTCCACTCGGCGATGGCGTCGCCGGGTGTCTTCCCGTCCCGGTGGAAGGCGAGGCCGGTGTTGCCCTTGTCGGTGGCGGCGTAGGCGTACCCGCGGGACAGCACCCAGTCGGCGATGGCCCGGTCGTTGGCGTACTGCTCGCGGTTGCCGGGGGTGCCCGCGACCACCAGACCGCCGTTCCACCGGTCGGGCAGGCGGATCACGAACTGGGCGTCATGTCTCCAGCCGTGGTTGGTGTTGGTGGTGGAGGTGTCGGGGAAGTAGCCGTCGATCTGGATGCCAGGGACGCCGCTGGGGACGGCCAGGTCCTTCGGGGTCAGACCTGCCCAGTCGGCCGGGTCGGTGTGACCCGAGGCGATCGTGCCGGCCGTGGTCAACTCGTCCAGGCAGGCGGCCTGCTGGTGCTCGGCTCCCGGTACACGCGCCTTCGTCGGGTGGTCGCAGTGGCTGCCCTGGCTCGCCGGTGCCGCCGTGGCGGGAGTGATGGCGGGGGCGGGGCCGAGCGTGAGGGCGGCCAGGGCGAGGGCCACTGGACCGGTTCTTCGCCAGGAACGTGGTGTGGAACGAAGGGAGAGACGCATGGGTGTGCCTCCGCGATCGCGTACAAGGACGTGCCGGAGGTTATGACGCCTGTTCGCTGCTCCATATAGGGGTGCCGACCACCATTGCCAAGCGGCGGATGGTGGCCGGCACCACGCAGCCGAGGGACGGAAGGGCGCTGGGCCCGTCGGCGCTCCTGCCCTACGCGACCTACAACGCATCGGGCCATGTAGGGCCGTCACACAGGTTTTCGTCAAGCGTGGCCGCCCCGCCCATGCCCCCGCCGGCGGGCGCACCCCGATGATGCACGCCACGCCGGTCACCGGACCCCTGCAGGTGTCGGCGACACGAAGCGTCCCCCACATCAGGAGGCAGTCGTCATGGGACAGTCGCATCCTCCGTTCCGCTTCACCGAAGGCCGCCGCCTCATCGGAGGCATCCGCCGTTGGGTCACCGCCACTGCGGGGGCTCTGGCCCTGACCGGTGGTCTGATCGCCGGGAGCCCGCAGGCGTCCGCCGCGGGGCTGACCCAGGTCACCGGCTTCGGCACCAACCCCGGCAACCTGTCGATGTACACCTACGCGCCCGACGGGCTGCCGGCCGACGCCCCGCTCGTGGTCGCCCTGCACGGCTGCACGCAGAGCGCGAACGACTACTACGCCCACTCCGGCTGGCCGAAGTTCGCCGACACCTTCGGTTTCGCCCTGGTCTTCCCCCAGACGAGCAGCGCCAACAACGCCAACTCCTGCTTCAACTGGTTCGAACCGGGCGACAGTTCGCGCGGGCAGGGCGAGGCGCTGTCGATCAGGCAGATGGTCGACAAAGCGGCCGCGCTCTATGGCAGCGACACGCGACGGGTCCACATCACCGGGCTGTCGGCCGGCGGCGCCATGACCGCGAACATGCTCGCCGCCTACCCCGACGTCTTCGCGGGCGGCGCCATCGGCTCCGGACTGCCCGCGCGCTGCGCGAGCGGTGTGGCAGCGGCGTACACCTGCATGTACAGCCCGCCGGACAAGAGCCCGGCCCGATGGGGTGACCTGGTGCGCTCCGCCGCTCCCGCCGGCACGTCCTCCTGGCCGCGCGTCGCCATCTGGCAGGGCACCGCCGACACCACGGTCAAACCCGCCAACGCCACCGAGTTGCGCGACCAGTGGACGAACGTGTGGGGCATCGGCCAGACGCCCTCCCGCACCGAGAGCCTCGGCGGGGGCGCCACGCTGAGCGTCTACGACGACGTCTCCGGCCGGCCCGCCGTCGAGGTCTACTCGGTCGCCGGTATGGGGCACGGGCTGGCGGTCGAACCGGGCGGCGGCGCCGAGCAGTGCGGCAGCACCGGCACCTACTACCTCGACACCCTGTGCTCCAGCTACCACACCGCCCGCTTCTGGGGCCTCGACGACGACCGAAGCACCGCCGCACTGCCCGCACCCACGGGCTGAGGGCTCACCGGAACCACCGACAGCACCGCCACCTCGAACTACGGGTTTGGGCCCGCCCGGCGCGAACAGCGCGTCGGGCAGGCCCACTTCCTCGGGTGCGGTGCGATGCGGTACCGGTCAGTCCACGATCAGCCCGGCACCCGGCGCCGGTGCCCGGCCCACGAGCAGGCCGCCGAAGTTCCCCTCGACCTCGGCCTTCTCCGCGGTGTTGGGATACGGGTTGGTGCACGCGGTGCCCGCGCTGGAACCGGACATGAGGCTTGAGCACGGTCCGGGCTTGCGGTCCGGCAGGCCGAGGATGTGCCCGAGTTCATGGGCGGAGATACGGATCGTGTTGTAGCCCTGATCGACGGCCTGGCGACCGATGTACACGGTTCCGTTGCCCAGGGTGGTGGGCAGGGCGCGCGGCCAGCCGTTGTCCGCCAGAACCCGTATGTTCGCGCGTTGCCCGGAGGCGGCCGGGCGCAGCTCGACGGTGTCGACACTCTCGTTCCAGATCGCCGCGCCCCGGTCCACCGCGCTCCTGAACTCCGCGGAGCCTGCGGCGTCGTAGGTGAGGACATGGGCCGCCAGGGGGCTGCCCGCCGTGTCGTGGGGAGCGGCCAGGGCCTGGGCGCCCGTCAGGGACATGGACACCAGACAGGCGGCGGCCAGGCCACCGGTCAGCATGCGGACGTGCATGATCGACCTCCTTGTGGGGAAAGGCAGTCGTGCTCATGACATTCTCTCGCTCACTGCCCGGCGGAGGCGGAAACCAATCCGTCAATCCTGGCCCGACGGTGCCAGTTCCACATGACCGCGCTGCACTCCGGCACCTTCGCCGGCGCTCCGGCCACCGGAAAGCGCGTGAAGTGGGACGAGATCGGGGTGCTGCACTTCGACGACCCCGGGCAAGATCACCGACCTGTGGTTCATGTGCCAGGAGCCGAGCCTCGCCGTGCGGATCGGCTACCAGGTCCGGCTGCACTGAGCTCCTGTTCGGCCCCACGGGGCCATAACTCTCGGCCGACGTCCAGCACATGACATGGTTCGGCGCGAACAACCGGCTCGGACTGTCCGTACCATCTCTGCATCAAGGCACTTTGCGTACAGCACGGTCCCGCCGACGAGAGGTCAGCACCATGTCCGAGACAACGACTCCCGCCACTGAACTGGCATCGCAGTACATCACTCAGGTGACCGGCGACCTGGCGGCGAACGTCAAGGAGCAGGAACGGATCAGTGCGGAGATCGCGTCCCTGCAGGAGCAGTTGGCCACCTTGCAGCGTGACCACACCGTGCTGGTGAACATGCAGCAGGCGCTCGGCGTCACGAAGGTGCCTGCCGAGCCCGCGGCCGAACTTCCGAGCGCCGCGGTGCCCGCTCCGCGACGGAAGAAGGCCGACGCCGCCACCGGCGGCAAGCAGAAGGCACGCAAGTCCACCTCCGCGCCGCGCAAGGGGGCGGCCAAGAAGCCCGCGGCGAAGACGGCGAGCGCGGCCAAGGCGGAGAGCGCGGCCAAGACGGCGAAGGCCACCCAGCCCACCCTGGTCGAGCTGATCCGCCGCCACCTCGCCGAGCAGAAGGAACCCCGCTCCGCCGCGGAGATCTCGACTGCGCTCGGTGAGACCCACCCCGATCGCGACATCACCGCCAAGGTCGTCCGCGTCACGCTCGAGGGTCTCGTGGCCAAGAGCCAGGCCGAGCGCAGCAAGCAGGGCAGGTCCGTCTTCTACACCGCGCCCGCATCGGAGCCGGCGGCCGCGCCCGAGGAGGCCGGGGCACGGTCCGCAGGCGCCGACGGATGACAACCTGCCCGCTGGACTGACCGGTCGTCCACCGAGTCACCGGACGGCAGCGGCCCCCACGCGGAGTACATGATCGCGCAGGACAGGCAGTTCGGAGCGGATCCTGGCGACTTCGTTCATGTCGACTTCGTGTCGACGTCCACCGTCACCGTCTCCGCCGCGGTGCCGGCCTCGCCCAGGACGGTCCCCCACGGGTCGACGGCCGCGCTGTGTCTCGTAGCAGATGGCGAGGCCGATCACGCCGAGGTCGGTGGGCACGGTGACGTCGTCGCCGATTCGGCCGCGGACCAGCGAGGCCGCGAGGTGCCGGCGTTCGCCGGCGGAGTCCGAGTCGGACGCGGATCCCGCCTGTTCAGGACGGGCCCGGGTACTACGCGGCGTCGTGGATGACGAGCTTGAACTCGGCGAGGGTCAGCAGGCGCGGGTTGGCGTCGTTGTGCGTGACGCGCAGTGCAAGCGGGGTGCCCGGGGTGACGAAGATGCCGTGGTTCTTGACGTAGTACTGGCCGCCGGGCGTGGGCGTGCGGTGCTCGGTCGCCGTGGTGTCGTCGGGGTGGGGAGTCAGGGCCAGTGGGTCACGGACGTACTGATCGCGCAGCTCGGTGTAGCCTCCGGTGCCGCCCGCGGCCTCCCACTGGATCAGCGCGTGCAGGTGGCCCCAGCCGGCCTTGGACGGCCAGATGAGGCCGCTGCGGTCGTCTGTCGCCCAGTCGCCCACCACGTAGCCGTCCGGCTGGACGGCCTGGTGCATCCCGAACCCGTCCGTCGGCTCCGCCGCACCGAAGGGGAACCGGACGATCTTGTACGTGTTTCCCGGTGCGATCAGCTGAGGGGTGTCGACCTTGAGGGAACAGACCTGTACTCCGGGGGCAGCGCCGGCATCCGTAGCCATGGCTCAGAACTGCCCCGCTTCGGCCTGGGGCATGCGCCCTCAGGGTTCGCACACCAGGCCGGTGACGTGTGCGGTGACCGTGTCGATGATGCTCGTCCAGGTGGTGTCGTCGCCGAGCACGAGGTAGTTGAGGGTGAGGCCGTCGGTCATGGCGGCCAGGTAGCGCGCCAGGACGGGGGCGGGTACGCCCAGGCGCAGGCCCATGGTCTGCCGTAGTTGGCCGATGAGTTCGCCGTACGCCTCGGCGTACAGCTCGTACTGGCGTCGTGCCAGATGTTCGAAGCCGGGCTGGCGCAGCGCGTACTGCGTGAGTTCGTACGTGAGCATGTGCTCGTCGGGGTGGGCGCGGACGTGGTCCCAGTACGCCCGGAAGCCGGCCCGGACGGTCTCCTCGAGGGTGGCCCTCGGCCGTAGGGCCTCCTTCACCACGGTCACGTAGTGCCCCGTGATGGTGGTGATGACGGACTCGATCAGCTCCTGCTTGGAGTCGAAGCAGTAGTGGACCACGCTCAGCGAGACGCCCGCTTCGGCGGCGATGGACCGGGTGGTCGTCCTGGGGACGCCGTCCCGGGCCATCGCCCTGATCGCCGCTTCGGTGAGCTGTCGCCGCCGCTCGGCGGACGGCAACCGTGCCATGGATCCCCTCTCGTGGGTGTCAGCCGCTGTGGACGCCGACCTCGTAGAGGGAGTAGCCCCACCCGGTGCCGCGTTCCAGTCCGTGGACGCGTACGTACCTGGCCGGTGTGGCGTCGAATCTCGCGGTGTCCAGGCCGCCGTCGCCCGCTGTCGTGGACCATGCGGTCCGCCAGTCGACTCCGTCGGTGGAGAGCTCGATGCGGTACGACTTCGCGTACGCGCGCTCCCAGTCGAGGGTGACCCGCGCGACGGGCCGGGTGGAGCCGAGGTCCAGCTTGTACCACTGGTCGTCGCTCCAGTCGCTCGCCCAGCGGGTGCCGCGGTCGCCGTCGACAGCGCGGTGCGGTGCGTAGCTGGTGAACAGGCTCCACTCGGAGGAACTGGCCGACGTGGCGGCGCCGCTCGCGAGATCGGCCCCGGTCTCGTGCTTCTCGGAGGCTGCCCAGGTGCCGAGGTAGGATTCGGCGCCGCGGAAGAGGTCGTCCACCACGTCCTGGCCGCCGACGCGGCGGATGTCCTCGATCCAGTCCGGGACGAGGCCGTAGTGGGCGGCGCCGTCGGTGTTCAGGTCCCAGGTGCGCTGACCGGTGGTCTGCCGGTCGATGACGGAGCCGCCGTCGACGCTCTTGAAGGGGTATGTGACCTTGTTGGGGGCGTCCGCGCCGCGCGGGCCCGGCCAGCCGCCGACGCCGTTCATGTCGGTGCCGTAGCCGTAGCCCACGCCGTACTTGTCGCGCAGGGCCTCGGTGCGCTTCGCCTCCGAGACGAAGCCCTCGGAGCCGTGCATGTACTGGGCGATGAAGCCGCCGAGGCCGTAGACCCGTTCGGTCCAGTCCATGTCCATCCAACTGTGCGAGGACAGCACACCGGGGTAGGACTCGGACTCGAAGATGTCGAGCACCCGGCCGGCGGCCTTGACGCTCATGTGATCGATCTCCAGCATCATCCCGCGTCTCATCATGCCGCGGGTGGCGTACTCGCCGAGTTCGGTGAGCCCTCGGACGTTGCACTGGGCGTCGGCGCTGTAGGAGGGGACCTCCTCGCCCGCGGGGAGCTTCTTCTCGGCCTGTGCGGCCGAGGCGTTGCCTATGGGATTGTCGTGCTGGGGGCCCGTGCACTTCTCGGTCTTCCAGAAGGTGCCGGTCGACAGGAACTGGCCGACGTTGATGGCCGTTCCGAGCGTGCCCGAGTCGAAGCGGACACCGCACAGCGCGTTGTCGAACTTGTGGCACAGGAACATGCTGCGCACGCCCAGCGCGTACAGCTCGTCCAGTCCCTTGTCGATGTCGGCCTTGCCGCACTGCGCGATGTCGAGGATCTGTTTGCAGCCGAAGGGCTCGGAGGTCTCCACGCCGAGGACGACCGCCAGCTTGCCCTGTTCGATGACCTTGCGGGCCTGGGCGCTGTCGGTGACGATCCGGAACCAGCCCTTGCCGGGGCCGCCGTACATCTTGTCGACGAAGGACTGCATGTCGTACGTCAGCTTGGCCTGGAGCCGGATGGACGTCATCTCGTCGCAGCCGCGGTTCTTGAAGAAGTACACGGAGCAGATGACGCCGTTGGTGACGAGGTTGTTGACCAGCACCCGCTGGCCGCCGCGCCAGGCGCGCTCCACCCAGGCGTAGTAGTTCTGCTGGTGGGTCAGCGAGTCGTGGGCCGGCCAGTCCTTGAAGGTGGGCCAGCCGACCGGGTCGTGCTTGCCGTCACCGCCGTTGGTGATGAAGTCGAAGACGGCGAGGGAGCCGTCCGGGTAATGCTCGGGACAGTCCTTGAGCGCGTCGGCGACGCCCTGCTCGGAGAACGGCTTTCCGCAGATCAGGCGCCCGCCGAAGGCCTCGTTGGAGAAGATGTGGTCGTGCGCGTCGACGAAGCCGCGCACCTCGCCGGTTGCGCTCGTGCCGGTGAAGGGCTCGCCCGTGACGTTGATCCCGGAGTCCGGCGCGGGACGTGCGGTGGGGACCCACCAGTCGGTGCCGACCGCCGAACTGGGCGTCGGGCCGAGTGCGATGGTGAGCACGAGCAGGAGGAGCGACGCCAGCGTGATGTTCTTGCGTCGGCGGTACGGGCGTCCGGCAGTGGTCACAGCCCACGTCCCTCGGTCGGCGGGATGGCGCGGTCGACTCGCCGGCCGTCCCCGGCCCCGAGGGCCGGGAGCGACACTCACGTTGTCATGACCTCGCCCAAGCTGCGATGAGAATGGCCACTACCGCTCAGCGAGTCAAGGGTCCGGGACAGATGACCTACTGACGGGAGATCAGTACACACAGTCCGGGTGTGCTTCTGACGCGTGGAGGGTGGATGATGCGCTGGGTGCCCGAACTCCTCACCCCCCGCCTGCGGTTGCGCCCCTGGCGCGACGACGATCTCGACCCGCTCGCCGAGATGTACGCGGACTCGGAGGTGATGCGGTACATCGGCGACGGCTCCGTGCGCACACGCGACGAGACGGCGGCGGGACTGGCCCGGATGCGGGCCGAGTGGGAGGAACGGGGCCACGGCATGTTCGCCGTCGAACTCCGCGAGACCGGGGAGCTGACGGGGTGGACGGGCACCACTGTGCCCGCCTTCCTGCCGGAGGTGCTTCCCGCCGTGGAGATCGGCTGGCGTCTCGCCCGCCGGTTCTGGGGCCGCGGCCTCGCCACGGAGGCCGCCCGCGCCGCTCTCGGGCATGCTTTCGACATCGTCGGCCTGGAACGGATCCTGAGCATCTGCAACGTCGGCAACGCCGCCTCGGAGGCCGTGATGCGCAAGCTCGGCATGCGTCTCGACCGTGAGACGGAGGTGCCCTCGCACGGTGCGCGTGTGCGGGTCTACGCGATCACTCGCGAGGACCACGCGAGCCGGCGCGACTGACACCCGATCGCTCTACTCGGTGCCGGTGCGGCCGGGGAGGAGGTCTCCCACCGCGCGCTTCACCTCCGTGATGCGGTCGAGGAGGACCGCCGTGTCGGTTTCCGGCCTGGTGCGCAGCAGTTGCTCGATCTGGGCGAGCCGCTCGGTGATCTCCGCGAGCCGGTCCGCGTCGCCCTCGGTCGAGCGCATCGCCAACTGGCGGTTCTTGCGGTACAGATCGAGAAAGACGTTGACCTTGGTGCGCAGCACCCACGGGTCGACGGGCTTGGCGATGAAGTCGGCGGCGCCGATCGCGTACCCCCGGTAGGCGTAGTCCGCGCCCCCCTCGGTCCCGGTCACCAAGATGATGGGCACGTCCTTGGTCTGGTCGAGACGTTTGATGTTGGTGGCCGTCTCGAAGCCGTCCATGCCGGGCATCCGGACATCCAGGAGGACGACCGCGAACTCCTGGCGCAGCATCGCCTTCAGTGCCTGCTCCCCCGAGCGCGCGCGGACCAGGTTCTGGTGCAGCGGGCCGAGTACGGCCTCGAACGCGATGAGGTTCTCCTCCATGTCGTCGACGATGAGGATGCTGGACGGATTGGCCAGGTTGAGGCTCATCACGCGTCCCTCGGCGGTTCGCCGGCACCGGCGTCCGCGTCCGGCGTTTCATCGGCGGCGACGCGCTCCTGCTCCGGTTCCGGACAGTCGTGCTGCGGGTCGAGCAGATCGCAGATGGCCGTCAGCAGGCGGTCGATGTTCACCGGCTTGGGCACGTAGTCGTTTGCGCCGCTGTCGATCGCCTTGTCGCGGTCTCCGGGCATCGCCTTGGCGGTGAGCGCGATGATCGGCAGGTGTGCGAGACGAGGAGTGTTCCGGATGGTACGGATGGTCTCGTAGCCGTCCATCTCCGGCATCATGATGTCCATCAGGACCAGGGACACATCAGGGGACCGCTCCAGGACCTCGAGGCCCTCCCGTCCGTTCTCCGCGTACCTCACGGTGATGCCGACGCGGCCCAGCGCATGGGTGAGAGCGAAGACGTTGCGGATGTCGTCGTCGACGATGAGGAGGCGGCTCCCCGCCAGGACGCGACCGGCGCGCCCGCTGAGCCATTCCTTGAGCCGCGTCGTCTCCGGCCAGGTGTCCTCGTGGCCTTCGCCGTTCGGCGGTGACTGCGTGCCCGCCTGGTCGTCCACCGGGTGGTCCGGAACCGGGACGTCGACGCTGAAGTTCCCCGCCAGGTCCAGCACTTGTTCCGGCGCCTCCTCCGCGACGGAAGCCGTCGATGCCCGGTTCTGCGCGGGAAGCGGGGGCGCGGTGCCGGCGGTGCGCAGGTCCGCCGGGCCCTGCACGGCGGTGGCGCCGGGGTGGAACGCGGGAATGTAGAGGGTGAAGCGGGACCCCACACCCGGCTCGCTCTCGGCGACGATCTTGCCACCGAGCATCCCGGCGATCTCTCGGCTGATGGACAGGCCGAGGCCGGTACCACCGTACTTGCGGTTGGTGGTGCCCTCGGACTGCTGGAACGCTTCGAAGATCATCGGAAGCTTCTCGGGGGCGATGCCGATCCCGGTGTCCCTCACGGAGAACGCGATGACGTGGTCCGCGTTCCTCAGCGTCTCCTCGGCGAACTGCATCCCCGCCACCCGGTTGACGCGCAGCTCCACACTGCCGTCGTGCGTGAACTTCACCGCGTTGGACAGCAGGTTGCGCAGCACCTGCTGGAGGCGCTGCTCGTCGGAGTACAGCTCGGCCGGTACGTCCTTCTCGACCGCGATCTCGAAGCCCAGACCTCGATCGATGGTGAGCGGCCGGAAGGTCGCATGAACGTAGTCGAGCAGCTTGATCAGCGGGAGCGTCTTCGGACGCACGTCCATCCGTCCTGCCTCGATCTTCGACAGGTCGAGGATGTCACTGATCAGCTGAAGCAGGTCCGACCCCGAGCGGTGGATGGTGGTCGCGAACTGCACTTCCTGGTCCGTGAGGTGACCGTCGGGGTTGTCGGCGAGCAGCCGGGCCAGGATCAGCAGGGAGTTGAGCGGCGTACGCAGCTCGTGCGACATGTTCGCGAGGAACTCCGACTTGTACTGCGACGCGGTCGCGAGCAGCGCGGCCTTCTCCTCGAGCTCCGCGTTGGAGCTCTGGAGCTCGTCCGAGCGTTCACGCAGCTCGGACGTCAGCCGCTGGGACTCCGACAACAGCGACTCAGTACGCGAGTTGGCGATGATCGTGTTGATCGAGACGCCGATCGTGTTGACGAACTGGTCGATGAAGGCCAGGTGCACATCGCTGAACTTGCTGAGTGAGGCCAGCTCGATCACTCCGAGCACCAGGTCCTCGAAGAGGATGGGCAGGATGACGATGCTGGCCGGGCGGGCCGTGCCGAGCCCCGAGTTGATCGTGATGTAGTCGGCCGGGGCGTCCGTGATGAGAATGCGCTTCTTCTCCTGCGCGGCCTGTGCGATCAGTCCACGGCCCGGGGTGCCGCTGCCGGGGAGCGGGCCGCCCCCGCCGGCCTGGTCGGTGCCGTAGCCGGCGATGAACTCAAGGCCCTCGCCGGCCGGCGCCCCCGCTTCTGACAGGAAGAACGCACCGAACTGTGCGTTCACCAGCGGAGTCAGCTCGCGCAGAATCAGGTCGGCGACCTCCACCAGGTCGCGGTGGCCCTGCATGAGCCCGGCCATGCGGGTCAGGTTCGACTCCAGCCAGTCCTTGGCGCGGGTGGTCTCGCGGAGGTTGGAGACCATGAGGTTGATGTTGTTCTTCAGTTCGGCGACCTCACCCTGTGCCTCCACCGTGATGGCGCGCGACATGTCACCCTGGGTGACCGCACTGGCGACCTCCGCGATCGCCCGGACCTGGGTGGTGAGGTTCAGGGCCAGCTCGTTGACGTTGGTGGTCAGCCGCTTCCACGTTCCGTAGACGCCCTCGACCCGGGCCTGGCCGCCCAGCTGACCCTCACTGCCGACCTCCCGTGCGACGCGGGTGACCTCGGACGAGAACGAGGAGAGCGTGTCGACCATCGTGTTGATGGTGGTCTTCAGCTCCAGGATCTCCCCGCGCGCGTCGACGTCGATCTTCTTCGACAGGTCGCCCTGGGCGACGGCCGTGGCGACCTGGGCGATGTTGCGGACCTGCGAGGTGAGGTTGTAGGCCATGAAGTTGACGTTGTCCGTGAGGTCCATCCACACCCCGGACGCCCCGCGGACCTGCGCCCGGCCGCCCAGCCGGCCCTCCGTGCCGACCTCGCGCGCGACCCGGGTGACCTCGTCGGCGAACGCCCGCAGCTGGTCGACCATCGTGTTCACGGTCTCCTTCAGCTGGAGGATCTCCCCGCGCGCATCGACCGTGATCTTCTTCGACAGGTCGCCGTTGGCGACCGACGTGGTCACCTGGGCGATGTTGCGGACCTGCGACGTCAGGTTCGACGCCATGAAGTTGACGTTGTCCGTCAGTTCCTTCCACACCCCCGAGACCCCGCGGACCTGCGCCTGCCCGCCCAGGTTGCCCTCGGTGCCGACCTCGCGCGCGACGCGGGTGACCTCGTCGGCGAACGCCGACAGCTGGTCGACCATCGTGTTGATCGTCGACTTCAGCTCCAGGATCTCGCCCTTGGCCTCCACGGTGATCGTCTTGCCGAGGTCGCCCTGGGCGACGGCCGTGGCGACCTGGGCGATGTTGCGGACCTGCGAGGTGAGGTTGTCCGCCATGAAGTTGACGTTCTCGGTGAGGTCCTTCCACACCCCCGAGACCCCGCGGACCTGCGCCCGGCCACCGAGCCGGCCCTCCGTGCCGACCTCACGGGCGACGCGGGTGACCTCGCCCGCGAACGCCGACAGCTGGTCGACCATCGTGTTCACGGTGCTCTTGAGCTGCAGGATCTCGCCACGGGCGTCGACCGTGATCTTCTGACTCAGATCGCCGGTGGCGACCGCCGTGGTCACCTGGGCGATGTTGCGGACCTGGGAGGTCAGATTCGACGCCATGAAGTTGACGTTGTCGGTGAGGTCCTTCCACACCCCCGAGACGCCCGGCACCTGTGCCCGGCCGCCCAGCTGCCCTTCGGTGCCGACCTCGCGGGACACCCGGGTGACCTCGTCGGCGAACGCGCGCAGCTGGTCGACCATCGTGTTCACGGTGAGCTTCAGCTCCAGCAGCTCGCCGGTCGCCTCGACCGTGACCTGCTGGGTCAGGTCGCCGCGCGCGACCGCCGTGGTCACCACCGCGATGTCGCGCACCTGCGCCGTGAGCCGGGAGGCCATCGTGTTGACGGCCTCGGTCACGTAGCGCCAGTCGCCGTCCAGCCCCTGCACCGTGGCCCGCCCGCCGAGGCGGCCCTCGGTGCCGACCTCACGGGAGACCCGCGTCAGCTCGCCGGTGAACAGCGACAGCTGCTCCACCATGCGGTTCACCCCGCACCCCAGGCGCCGTAGATCGCCGCGGAGCCGGCGCCGGCCGTCGTGCAGTTCGGCGCGCTGTGTCAGGTCGCCGTCAGCGACCGCGTCCAGTACGCGGGTGGCGTTCACGATGGGGACGGACAGCGACTCCAGCAGCATGTTGGCCGCGTCCACACTCGTCGTCCACTCCCCCTGGCCGGGGCTCGCCGCGAGCCGCTCGTCGAGCCGTCCCTGGCGGACCACCTCCCGGCGCACGCGGTCGAGCTCCGAAGCCAAGTGCGCGTTCCGCGCGGTGATCTGGTTGAACACCCCCGCAATCTCGGCGGGGACCCCGCCGGGCAGATCTCCTATCCGTACGGTGAAGTCACCGTCACAGAGGGATGTCATGGCCGCGAGGAGTGGACGCAGTTCGGCCACTCGCACCCACTCGCCGTCGGAGGCAGACGAGGGCGGCCCTGTGGTCTCGGGCCTGGATTCAGCGGTCTCCCGCTCCGTGAATCCTGGCTCGGGAGAAGCGAGTTCACGGTGAGTGGCAGAGTCCATGGCAGCACATTTCTTCGGGTAAAATTACCGGTGCTTCCCCTTTAGGCTACATTCGTCCTGTATGCGTCCATAGCCACCTGGGCAGGGAGCACCGGTGGGGCCACGAGTGGGGTCACTTTTCGGGCCGCGTTCGGCAGCGGCACGGATGCGTGTGCCTGCCAACGAGCTCGCCCCCGCGGCGACACGCAAGTTCCTGCGTGCCGTGCTCGCCGAGCGGACCGCACCGCAGTTCCCCGGGGCGCCGACGATCAGTGCCCGGTCCGTCGATGACGCCGTGCTGCTCGTCAGCGAGCTGGTCACCAGCGCCGTCGCGCACACCGGGTCCGAGGTCGAGGTGGCCTGCCGCCTCGAGGCCGATCCTGTCCCGGCGGCCGATTCCGAACCGGCCGCGGCCGGGTGGGTGGACGTCGTGGTCGAGGTGGTGGAGCAGAGCTCCTCCGGCTGCCCCGATGACCGCAGGCGCGCACAGAGCCACGTCCGCGGCTATGCCCGGCATCTGATGCGGGCCCTGGCCGAGTCCTGGGGTGTGACCTACCGGCACACCGGGAAGGCCACGTGGTTCCGTCTGGAGTGCGCGCTGGTGGCCCCGCCCGCCGCCACGGAGCGGAGCGTCACCGGCCCCCTCGCCGAGGCCTTCTCCCGTGGGCGGCCTGCCGCCGGCCCCGGCCCCGCCGGCCCCGCCCCGCCGCGCGAGCGCCCGGGCCGCAGAGGCGAGTGGGCCGAGCGCGAGGGACAGTGGTTCCTCGCCGAGGCCGGAGAGCTCCTCGCCGGACAGTTGGACGAGGACATGGTCGCCGCGCTCGCCGGACAGCTCCTGGTCCCGAGACTCGCCGACTGGTGCGGCGTATGGCTGACCACGGACAATGCCGGGCTGCGGCTCTCCCGTGTCTGGCACGTGGACGAAAGGCGCATCGGTCCACTCCGCCTCGCCCTGGAGATAGACCGTCCCACCGCGGCGCTGAGCACGACCGGTGTCCCGTGGCCCTGGCCCAGGTCCGGGGGCGACGAGAACAGGGGCGGTTCGGCGCTGGCGTTCCCGCTGGTCGCGGGCGGCCGGTACCACGGCACGCTCCTGATCGGCCAGGCGGGACTGCCGGAGCTGACCGACATCGTCGTGCGGCTCCTCGAGGACGTGGCCCGGCGCATGGCCCAGGCCGTGGTCACGGCCCGCCACTACACGCGGCAGGCGAGCATCAGCCGGACCCTCCAGCGCAGGCAGCTCCCCACCTCCCTCGCCGCCATTCCGGGTGTCGACACGGCGATCGTCTACGAGCCCTGGGGCGAGGGTCAGACCGTCGGCGGGGACTTCTACGACCTGTTCCCGGTGAACGACCGCCGGTGGTGTTTCCTGCTCGGCGACGTGTCCGGCCACGATGTGGAGGCGATGTCCGTCACCGGCATGGCCCGGCACCTGGTACGGCTGCTGGCACGCGAGGGCCACGGCGTCGAGTCCCTGCTCAACCGGCTGAACCACGCCATGGCGGAGGAGTCCGCCGAGGCCATGGCCCTGCGCGGTGAACAGGAGGGTTCCCGCTTTCTGAGCCTCCTGTACGGAGAGTTGGAGCCCGACTCGATCGCGGGCGGCACCCGGTGCACGATCGCCAGCGCCGGGCACCCGCCGCCGTTGCGGCTGGCGACGGACGGTTCCGTGACGCCGGCCGCGAACCCGCAGATGCTGCTCGGCGTCGAAGAGCACGCGGAGTTCCACGCCGACTCCTTCACCCTGGCGCCCGGTGAGACGCTGCTGTGCGTGACCGACGGTGTGACCGAGCGCCGCAACGGCACACGGCAGCTGGACGACGACGACGGTCTGGCGGAGGTCCTGCACGGCTGCATGGGACTCGGCGCGAAGGCCGTGGCGGAACGGATCCGGCGCACCGCTCACGACTTCAGCACCGAGCCGATCGACGACGACCTCGCCATCCTCGTCCTGGAGGCGGTGCCGGTGCTCAGGACCGCGGGAGCGGTGGCGACGGCTCTCCAGGACGGCGGCCTTCGGGACGGCGAGCTCCGGGGCGGTGGGCTTCGGGGCGGTGGGCTTCGAGGCGGCCGGACCGGTTGACGCGTCGTGCGAACCGGCAACCGGCAGCCCCTGCCCGGCGACAGCGCGCTCTGGGACCACGACCCTGTGCTGGTGAGTCCGCACACCGCCGCGCTCGACGCGGCGGAGGGCCGCCTCATCGCCGAACTGTTCGCCGCCAACGCCACCCGGCTCCTCGACGGACAGGAGCTGGTCAACCGGGTGAACACCGTCGTGTTCTACTGACCGGTCCAGGTGGTGGCCGACGCCTCGGTCTCCCAGGCGTATCCGTCCGGGTCGGTGAAGGCGCCGGTGGTGCCGCCGACGACGATCCGGTGCGAACCGGTGCCGTCGGAGGGGACGCCGAGGTCCTTGGCCAGGCCGCGGCGCTTGTACAACGCCAGCTTGACCGCGCCGGACCCACCGGGGGCGAACTCGGCGTACTTGCCGCCGAAACTCCTCGCCACGGTCAGGCCCCGGCCGACGTAGAACTCCTTGCTCGCCTTCACGTCCTCGACGCCGAGCAGGAGGACGACGTCGTCGATCCGGCGGGTGGCAGGGCCGGTGTCCTTCTTCGCCGAGGTCGCGACCTTCCAGATCGTCCCGTCCGGGGCCTGGACGACGCCGCCGTAACCCCAGAGCGACTTCGCGGCGGGCTTGAGCACCGTGGCGCCCGCCTCCACCGCGGCGCCGACGAAGTGGTCGACGGTGGCCGGACCGGCCACCGTGAGCGCCAGTGTGAAGCCTCGGAATCCTGTGGAAGGTGCCTCGGAGGCCCGCAGGCGAACGAACCCTTCCACTCCGAAGGCGGTGTAGAAGCGGTGGGCGGACTCGGGGTCCGCCACCTCGAGAATGACGGATGCGATCGACGCTGCGGATGCGGTGGTTTCCATGACCACCACGCTAGGAGCTGCTCGGTGGACGGGCTTCTCGATTCCTGACCGACCCGCGCCCCCGATGCGCATCGACAGTGCATCGACTGGGCCGCTGTCCGCGTCACGCGGCTGACAGGCCTTCCTCTTCCAGGCATCGGCGCAGTCGGTCCAGTCCGCGCCGGGTGTGGCTCTTCACCGTGCCCAGCGGCCATCCCGTCACGCCGGCGATCTGGGTCTGGGTAAGGTCCTGGTAGAACGCCAGCCGCAGCACCCGGCGCTGGGGCTCGGTGAGCCGCGCCAGGGCGCCCGTGACGACGACGCGGTCGAGTGCCGTCTCCGGTTCGTCGTAGGAACTCTGCGCCGGCGGCGGGAGGAGGCCGGTCGCCAGCGTGGCCAGCTCGGCGCGACGGGTACGGGCGGCCAGGGCGTCCGCCACCTTGCGCCGGGTGATGCCGACCAGCCAGGCGGGGAAAGACCCCCGCTCGGAGGCGTAGCCGTGGCGTCCCCGCCAGGCCGCCATGAACACCTGCTGGGTCACGTCCTCCGCCTCGCGCGGATCCCCCAGTGCCTGCCTGGCGAGTCCGTGGACGAGCCCGGACCACTGGTGGTGGAGCGTCGCCCAGTCGTCGTGCGGCGGGTCGACGACGGTGAGTGCGGCGGCTGAGGGCCGGTTCATGGTGAGTCTCCTCGGCGAATGCCTCCGGTCTTGTTCCAGGCTGCGGTCCGAGGGATGATGCTCTCAACTCGCATCGGTTGTGCATCGATCTTACGAGCTTCACGGAGGGATGGGCCATGTCCGCCGAGCCCGCCGAGTCCGGCGACGACACGTCCGCGGTGGTGGGACTGACGACCGGGGCCCTCGCCCGTCGTCTGGGCGTCTCCCCGACCACCCTGCGCTCCTGGGACCGTCGCTACGGACTCGGCCCGGCGGTGCGCTCCCAGGGCCGGCACCGCCGCTGGGGTCCCCGGGACATCGCGATGGCGGAGGAGATGTGCCGTCTGACGGCGACGGGTGCGCCGCCGGCCGAGGCGGCCCGAGTGGCCCGGCTGCGCTTCGGCACGGCCGGTCCCGCGACCCCGGCCGCGGCATCCGGGGCCGCGTCGGCGGCCGCGTACCGGCCGGGGGGCGCGGGCAGCGGGCTTCCGCTCGGCGACGTACGGCAGGAGTGCCGGGGCCTGGCCCGTGCCGCCGTGCGGCTGGACGCCCCGGAGCTGGAACAACGGCTGGTGGAGGCCGTCGGACGGTACGGGCTGGTAAGGACGTGGGAGGAGCTGATGGTGCCCACGCTGCGTGCCGTGGGCCGCAAGTGGGAGTCGTCCGGCGACCGTTACGTCGAAGTCGAGCACCTGTTGTCGTGGCACATCTCCAGCACGCTGCGCAGTGTGCCCCTGCTGTTGCCGCGTACGGCCCCGCCCGCCGGCGCTCCGCCGGTGGTGCTGGCCTGTACGCCCGGTGAACAGCACACCCTCCCCCTGGAGGCGCTGACCGCCGCGCTGGGGGCGCGCGGCGTGCCGACCCGGACGCTGGGAGCGGCGGTACCGGCGGAGGCACTGCTGGCGTGCGTACGGCGCACCGGGCCGGTCGCGGCCGTGCTGTGGTCCCAGACCCGTTCCACGGCCTCGACCCCGCTGGCCCGGCATGTCGCGGGACTGGAGTGGGGGCCGTCGGGCGCGCGCCGCCGGCCCGTCGTGCTTCCCGCCGGGCCCGGCTGGGACCGCCGGGCGGGTGCCGGCTTCCCGCACTGCTCCGGTCTGCGGGACGCCGTGGAAACGCTGAGCGGGCTCTACGGGGACGAGGGCGGGGTCGGGCACACGCACACGGGCTGAAACGAGCGGCGGCATCGAGCGGCGTACCCCTCGTCCGGCGTACCCGGGTCGGGGGCTTCCGGGGCTCGGTTCACCCGGGAAGGCGCCCAGAGGAGCGCAGGGCCCAGCGGCGCTCCGCGTACGCCAGGTCGTCACGCCACAGGCGGCCCGCGGCGGCTCGCATCAACGGGCGCAGCAGCGGGGAAGCCCGGCGGGCCACGGCGAAGCCCGGCCGGTCCGACGTGGCGACGACGGCCTCCACGACCGCGGTGCGCGGCCGTCCCAGCAGGTCCGGGCCGAGCGGCGTGGCATGCGTCTCCACGACCGACCCTTCCCCCTCTCCCTCTGTGATGCGCATCAGCACCGTGCGAGGTCCCGGCGCCGTGAACACGGCCCGCACCGGGACGACCAGCCGTCCGGCGACCTTGAAGGACACGTCGACCGTGAAGGAGTCCTCCTCGTCGGCCCGGCCGGGAGTCCGGACCACAGTGAGATCGACGAAGGAGTAGGGGTGGAACCAGGCACCGTGCCAGGGGTCGAGGCGGTTGGCGACGACGTCGTCCGGCTCGCAGACGCCCATGCCGGTGTACAGGGCGGTCAGCGCCTGGTCCGCTGCCGGGCGTTCGGGCACGGCCGGGCGGCTGGTGGCCGGCTCACCTCCGGCCTCGTCCAGCCGTACCCAGAGCAGTAGGCCGTCGTCGTGGGCCGGCCAGGGCTCCCAGCCGGCGAACGGCCTTCCGTCCAGGGCCATTCCGTGCCAGTGGCAGACCAGAGTGCCGCAGCGGACCGGGCTGTCGCGCAGCGGGGCGCCCAGATGCGGGCAGCTGCCGGGTCCGGCCACGAGATCGCCGTCGGCGTTCCGCCACAGCACGACCTCGCGCCCGGCGACGGCACGGGCCAGCGGCCGGTCGGGGCGCAGGTCGCGTGAAGCCCCGACGACGTACCAGTTACCGGTGGGACGGGCCTGGGCCCGCTTGAGGGCGCCGGCGATCAGAGCGGGGCGGGCTTCGCGCCAGGTGGGACGTTGCCGGTCCCAGGCGAGCGGGGTGCGACGCAGGCTCAGCGGCAGACGCCTCGGGCCCCAGGGCCGTGCGGGGCTCATGTGTCCTCCTCGGCGTGCGGACGGACGGGGTTCACGCGGTCTCCTCGGGACGGGGGCGGTCGGTCTTCACGCGCACCCCCAGGACACGGGCGATCGGGACGCACGCGGTCTCCCGGCACGCGCGAGGCACGGTCTTCACACGGCACCCCAGGGACACCGACGGATGGGATGCACGCGCTCTCCGGGCACGCGCAGGGCACGGTCTTCACACGGCACCCCAGGGACACCGACGGGCGGGATGCACGCGGTCTCCGGGGCCGCGAGGCACGCGGTCTGCACTCGGTCCCCGGCGGGCGGACGGACGTCGTCACGCCACCTCCTCGGGACGAACGTGCGGCCGGGTGAGGGAGAGGGTGCCGGGAGTCGGCGGTGCGGCCGGTGGGGGCGGCCCGGCGGATGTGAGGCGGGCCGCCGCCACGCGCAGCAGGCCGTCCGCCGCGACCACGGCACGGCGTCGTCGCGGCACCACGGCACGGCGGTGCAGCACGGCGTACCCGGTGGCGGCCACGGCGTCCAGGATGCCGCCGTACAGGACGAACGCGGTGCGGATGCAGGGCCGGGAGTCCGGCGCGAGCATCGCGATGCCGGGCGCGGCGCGCCGGTAGGCGGCACGGGTGAGCGACTCGAACTCCCGCAGCGCCGCGGTGACCCGCCGGTCGGTGCGGCCGGTGTCCCGGCCGTGGCAGAGCAGCTCACGGTGGGCGCCGTGGCAGTCCAGCAGGTCCTGTGGCAGGTAGACCCGGCCACGGTCGAGGTCCTCCCCCACGTCCCGCAGGAAGTTGGTGAGCTGGAAGGCGATGCCGAGCTCGGCCGCGTGGGGTGCGGCTTCCTGACGAGGTGTCACGGTGCCGAGCACGGGCAGCATCTGCAGGCCGATCACCGCCGCGGAGCCGTGCATGTAGCCGCGCAGGTCGTCGTAGGTGGCGTACGAGGTGACCGTCAGGTCGCTGCGCATGGAGGCGAGGAAGTCGGTGAAGTGCCGGTGTTCGATGGCGTGGCGGTGTGCCGTGTCGGCGAGGGCCCGCACCACCGGTTCGCCGCCGGTGCCGCGGGCCAGGCCGCGGGCGAGGTCGTCCGCGAGCCGGTCCAGGGCCCGGGCGCGTTCCTCCGGGCCGGCGTCGCCGTCGAGGGAGTCGACGATGTCGTCGGCCCAGCGGGCGAAGCCGTACAGGGCGTGCACGGCCGGACGACGGTCGGGGGTGAGCAGACGGGTGGCGAGGAAGTAGGTGCGGCCGTGCCGGGCGTTCAGCTCACGGCAGCGGGTGTAGGCGGCGCGCAAGGCCGGGTCGGTGATGCCCGCGGCGTCGAGTTCCCGCATGGTCATGGACGGGCTCCTTCGGGGTGGACGGGCGGAGGCGCCTCCGCTCCGCGGGCGATCACGCCGGGGCTTCTTCCGGCCGGGGCCGGGCCCCGCACGGGCGGGAGACGGAGGTGCGGCTGCCGCCGGTGATGCGGGCGGCGGCCAGCTTTCCCGACAGCAGGACCGGCGGGACGCCCACCCCGGGCGTGGTACCGCAACCGGCGAGAACGGCGTTGGCGGTGCCGCGCACCAGGTTGCGGGGACGGAAGGGGCCCGTCTGGGCGAAGGTGTGCGCCGCGGAGAACGGCGTGCCCGCGGCATGCCCCTGCGCGGTCCAGTCGGCCGGCGTGACCAGGCACTCCTCCTCGATCGACGAGGCGATGCCGTCGAGTCCCCGGCGCTCCAGCTCCCGCAGCAGCGCGTCGCGGTAGCGGGGTCCGAGGTCGTGCCAGTCGGCGGGGCCGGGGCCGATGCCGGTGTGGGGGCAGGGTGCGAGGACGTAGTGCAGGTGACGGCCCGGCGGGGCGAGAGCGGGGTCGGTGGCGGTCGGACGGGTGATCAGCAGGGACGGGTCGCTCATCAGCCGGCCGGCGCGGGTCAGTTCGTCGAAGGTGCTCCGCCAGGCGCGGCCGAAGGACAGGGTGTGGTGGGCGAGCCGCGGCCAGGTGCGGTCGCAGCCGGCGTGCAGGATCACTGCCGACG
>NZ_GG657757.1:160223-164399 GCF_000158955.1 Streptomyces viridochromogenes DSM 40736
CCCGCCCGGTCCCTCGTCGCGTTCGACGACGGTCACCCGGCGGCCGGCGCCGAGCAGGTGCAGCGCGGCCGACAGGCCGGCCAGGCCGGCGCCGACGACCACCACATGGTCGGTCGGCCCCTTCAGGGTTCGGGTCATCGGATGGCCTCCGTTCCCCCGGTGCCGAGCGCGGCGGCGAACGGCAGGCCCCCGGCCGGGTCGGGCGCGTGGCCGGGTGTGCCGGTGATCGCTGTGAGCAGGGTCCGCAGGGCGGCCGCCGGGCCCGGCTCCGGATCGGCCGCGGCGAGGTGGCGCAGGGCCTGGCGGCAGAGCCGCTCGATCTTCTCCTGGACCACGTCGCGGGTGCCGGTGGCGGTCAGCACGTCACGGACCCGGTCGAGGCCGCTCTCGGTCAGGTCGGCGCGGCCGAGCGACGCGTCCAGGACGCCGAGGGTGACCGGATCCCCCTCGGCGGCGCGGGCACGGGCCACCGCCATGAGGTAGGTGGGCTTGCCCTCGCGTACGTCCCCGCCGGACGGCTTGCCCGTGACGTCCGGGTCGGCGAAGAGGTCGTCGAGGTCGTCCCGCAACTGGAAGGCGAGCCCCGCGCAGCGGCCGGCCCGGCACAGGGCCTGCGTGGCTTCCTGGCCGGCGCCTGCCAGGGCGGCTCCGAGTGCGAGGGGGCGCTCCACGGTGTACAGCGCGCTCTTCAGACAGGCCGCGCGCAGGGCGCGGGCCGGCGTCGGCTGCCCGGTCGCCTGGCCCTGTATGTCGAGGTACTGACCGGCGATCGTCTCCGTCCGTGTGCCTCGCCAGATGTCTCGGACGCGGGCGGGGGCCTCGGGTGGCAGATCGTCACCGTCCAGCAGGAGATCGGTCATCACGTCGTCCGCCCAGGCGAGCGCCAGGTCGCCGGCGAGCACGGCGGCCGCCTCACCGAGGCGTCGCGCCGCGCCGCGCGGGATGTCGCCGTACTGGCGGGCGACGGCGGTGTGCAGGGCAGGGCGGCCCCGGCGCGTCGTGGCGGCGTCCATCAGGTCGTCGTGGACGAGTGCGCAGGTCTGCAACAGCTCCACTGCCGCACCGGCGTGCAGCGCCGCCCGGACCTGTGCCGGGGTGCCGCCACCGCAGGCGCGTAGTGACCACCACAGCAACCGGGGGCGGATACGACGTCCGCCGCGCCGGGTGAAGTCGGTGACCCGTGCGGCGAGGTCCTCCGCGAAGACCGCGTCCAGTTCGCGCGCACGGGCCAGTCGGACCGCGAGGAGCCGGTCCAGCACCGCGCGGACCGCCGCGGTCACGTCGGCGTCGATGACGCGGGGGTCCGTGCCGACCTCGTCGACGCCACCGTGGTCAGGGCAGCCCTCGTCGTGGCCGAGCGTGGTCGGCGGATGCCCGTCGTGACGCGCGGCCGGGTCACCCGGTGGCCCGCCCGGCGGTGCCGTCGAGTGCCGGAAGGTCGCCCGGGTGGAGCACATCGCGTTCCTCTCGACCGTCGTCACATCGTTCACGTCGAGACACATTCCGCGTGCGGTGCCGAACCGGATGCGCCGACCGGGTAATCACTCGCCGTCGTGGCACGCGTCCGCGACACACGGCACGCGGCCTGCATCCGATCGACGCGTAGGGCCGGAACACTGGTCGGCATCGGGCGGACGGTTCGTCAAAGCCGGTGCCGGACAAGGAGCAGCGGTGGTGGATCTGGAGGCCGATGTCGCCGTGGTGGGTGCCGGCGCGGCGGGGCTGTCGCTCGCGCTGCGTCTGGCCCGGCCGCCCGCGGGCGCCGTACGGCTGGACACGGTGCTGCTGGCCGCGCCGCCGGGGCCGGCCCGCACCCCACCGCGCACCTGGTGTTTCTGGGAACAGGGCGGCGGGCCGTACGACGAGGCGCTGACCGCGTCCTGGCGGAGGCTGCGGGTGCGCGGCGCCGACGGCACGGCCGTGACCGCGGGGATCACTCCGCTGCGCTACAAGATGCTGCGGTCCGACGCCTTCGAGGCGCTGGCCGCCCGCGCGTTGGCGAACGGGCCGGTGTCGCGCGTCGAGGCGACCGTCGCGCGGATCACGCCGGTGCCGGACGGTGCCCTGGTGCACGCCCGCCGCGCCGACGGCGAGGGTGTCGTCGTCCGCGCCCGCTGGGTGTTCGACTCGCGTCCCCTCCCCCGTCTCCCACCCGCCCGCACGACGCTTCTGCAGCACTTCCGAGGCTGGTTCGTCCGTACGGCGCGGCCGGAGTTCGACCCGTCCGTCGTGGAGCTGATGGATTTCCGCACGCCGCAGCCCGCGCACGGGCTCTCGTTCGGGTATGTGCTGCCCGTCGGCCCGCACGAGGCGCTCGTCGAGTACACGGAGTTCTCCCGCCGGGTGCTCGAGCGCGTGGAGTACGACCGCGCGCTGCGGGACTACGCGGAGCGGCTGCTCGGGGTGCGGGGCTTCGAGGTCACCGCGTGCGAGCAGGGGGTGATCCCGATGACGGACGCCGACCTTCCCCGGCAGACCGCGACGGGCGTCTTCCGGATCGGTGCCTGCGCCGGCGCCACCCGCCCCTCGACCGGCTACACCTTCAGCGCCGTACAGCGGCAGACCGGCGCGGTGGCGGACGCGCTGCACGGGGGACGGCATCCGCTGCCGCCGCGCCCCCATTCCGCCCGTGCCCGCCTCATGGACTCCGTGCTGCTGCACGCCCTGGACCGCGGCCGGGTGGACGGCCCGGCCTTCTTCACCCGTCTGTTCCGGGAGGTGCCCGCGCCGCGGCTGCTGCGGTTCCTGGACGGCCGTACCAGCCTGCCCGAGGACCTCGGCATCGGGGCGCACGTGCCCGTCACCGCGATGCTCACCTCCGCACTCACCCTCCCGCTCGCCCCGCGCCGGTTCCCGCCGGCCGCCTGACATCGGAGCCCGACCGTATGCCTCTTCTGCGCGACGCCGACCTGGCCGGCGCCTTCGACCACGCTGCCCGCAGCTACGACACGCTCGTGGCCGCCAACCCCGGTTACCACGCCCACCTGCGCCGTTCGGTCCGCCGCCTCGGCCTCCCGCGGGGCGGCGGCGGGTTGCGGGTGCTGGACCTGGGATGCGGCACCGGAGCGTCCACGGCCGCCCTGGCCGCCGTACTGCCCGGCGCGGACATCACGGCGGTCGACGCCTCGGCGGGCATGCTGCGGCGCGCGGCGGACCGGCCGTGGGATCGGCCGGTGCGGTTCGTGCACGCGCCGGTGGAGCGGCTGGACGAGGTAGGGGTGAGCGGTCCGTTCGACGCGGTCTTCGCCGCTTACCTGCTTCGGAACGTCGCCGACCCGGACGCCGTGCTCACCACGGCTCACCGGTTGCTCGCGCCCGGCGGCCGCCTGGCGGTGCACGAGTATGCCCTGAGCGGGCGGGCCGCGCACCGGGCGGTGTGGAGCGCGGTGTGCGGGGGGCTCGTGCTGCCGGTGGCCACGCTGCTCGGGGACGGGCCGCTCTACCGTCATCTGTGGCGCAGTGTCGTCGGCTTCGACACCGCGGGCGCCCTGGGCCGGAGAGTCGAGCGGGCCGGTTTTGAACGGGTGCGGGTCCTGCCGCTGCCCGGCTGGCAGACCGGCATCACGCACACCGTGGTGGCCCGCCGGCCGGCGACGCACCGGGGGCAGGCCGGTGCCGGTGCCGGTGCCGGTGCCGGTGAGGCGATGGGTGCGCGTCCGGGCGTGGTGCGGGGCGAGAGCGCGGAACGGCGCGGCGGGCGGAACCCACGATGACCGTCGGCCCCCGCCGCACAGCGCACCGCCCCGGGCGGGACCGGCTGGCCCGGCTGCTGCCCGCGCCGGGCGGAACGCGCCGCGCCGACCCGTCGGGCGCTCCGCACGCAGCGGTCGTCGGGGGTGGCATCGCCGGGCTGACGGCCGCCACGGCGCTGGCCGAACGCGGAGTACGGGTCACCCTGTACGAGCGCGAGCCGCAGCTCGGCGGACGGCTGGCCGGCTGGCCCACCCGGCTCGCCGACGGCAGCACGGTGACGATGAGCCGCGGCTTCCACGCGTTCTTCCGCCAGTACTACAACCTGCGGGCCCTGCTGCGTCGCACCGATCCGGCGCTGTCCCGCCTGACGGGCTTTGCCAAACTTATCCCCTGCGCCACGCGGGCGGTGGCACGACAGCTTCGGGCACGTCCCGCGCACACCGCCGCTGAAGCGCGCTCGGCTTCGTCGCGCTGAGCCCTTCC
>NZ_GG657757.1:164668-167761 GCF_000158955.1 Streptomyces viridochromogenes DSM 40736
CCGTTCCCCCAGGCCCTGTGGGACCCGCTCGCCGCGTACCTGACCCGCCGGGGAGCCGAACTGCGCACGTCCACACCGGTCGAGGCGGTCACGGCCCTGCCCGACCGTGGTTTCACGGTGGCGACCGGTGACACCGAGGAGCGCAGCGACGCCGTGGTCCTGGCCCTCGATCCCGGAGCGCTGCGTGCCGTGGTGGCCGGGTCCTGCGGGCTGGGGGACGAATCGTGGCGCGCGAGGGTGGCGCGGCTGCGCACCGCACCGCCGTTCCTGGTGTCCCGCCTGTGGCTGGACCGGCCCGTCCGCGGTGACCGGCCCGGGTTCCTCGGCACCAGTGGGTACGGCCCCCTGGACAACGTCAGCGTCCTGAACCGCTGGGAGGGGGAGGCCGCCCGCTGGGCCGCCCGCACGGGCGGCTCGGTGCTGGAACTGCACGCCTACGCGTTGTCCGGCGGCGTCGGCCGTGAGACACGGCAGAAGGAGCTGCTCGCGGAACTGCACCGGGTCTACCCGGAGACCCGCCGGGCCCGGGTGGTGGACGCCCGCCACGAGTGGCGCGCCGACTGCCCGCTGTTCCCGGTCGGCGGATACGGCGACCGGCCCGCGGTGACCACGCCGACGCCTGGCCTCGTCGTCGCGGGCGACGCCGTACGCACCGGGCTGCCGGTGGCCCTGATGGAACGCGCGGCCACCAGCGGCTTCCTCGCCGCCAACGCGTTGCTCGGCAGCTGGGGGCTGCGCGGGCATCCGCTGTGGACGGTGCCTGAGGAGGGTCGTGGGGCTCTGCTGCGGTGGGCGGCACGGGCGGCACACGACGTGTGACGCACGCGGGGACGCGACCGGACGGTGCGCGGTGCGGGCCGCGCACCGGACCTGGTGGCGGCCCCGGTCACGGCCCTCTCAGCCCTGCTTGCCGCGGGCTCGCCGGAACCGGTCCAGGCCCTCGGACAGCGGCACGACCGGATCGGGGTAGTCGAGCGCGGCGCGGTCCAGGCCGGGCAGCTTCCACGGCTCGTGGACGGCCGGGGCGTCGAGGCCCGCCAGTTCGGGCACCCAGCGCCGCACGTAGGTGCCGTCGGGGTCGTACCGCTTGGCCTGGGTGACCGGGTTGAGCACCCGGTTGGGCCGTGTGTCGGTGCCGGTGCCGGCCATCCACTGCCAGTTGAGCTGGTTGTTGGCCACGTCACCGTCGACCAGCCAGTGCAGGAAGTGGGCGGCGCCGATGCGCCAGTCGACGTACAGGGTCTTGGTGAGGAAGCTCGCGGTGAGCAGCCGGGCCCGGTTGTGCATCCAGCCCTCGTGGCGAAGCTGCCGCATCGCCGCGTCGATCACCGGGTAACCGGTGCGGCCCTGCCGCCATGCCTCGATGTCGTCGCCCGCGGTGCGTTCGGTGCGCCAGCGGTCGCGTTGGGTGCGGTAGTCGGTGTGGGCGGCGTCGGGGCGTGCGGCGAGGACCTGGCGGTGGAAGTCGCGCCAGGCGAGCTGCCGTACCAGCGCCTCGGCGCCCGGCCCGCCGTGGCGGCGGGCCCGGTGGATCAGCTCCACCGGGGAGAGGGTGCCGAAGTGCAGGTGTGCGGAGAGCCGGGAGGTGCTGTCGGCGGCCAGGTCGTCGCGGGTGTCGTCGTAGGCGCCCAGACCGCGTCGCCAGTAGGCGGTCACCCGCTTGCGGCCCTCGCTCTCGCCCCCGGCGGGCAGGGCCGGCGAGATGCCGGGGACGTCGTCGCGTGCGGGCAGCGGCTCGCCCTTCACGTGCTCGGGGACGGGAACCCGGCGCGGGGCGGCCACGACGTCACGCAGTCGGGCCTGCGCCCACTGCCGGTGGTAGGGCGTGAAGACGGCGAAGTGGTCCGATCCGGAGGGGGTCACCTCGCCGGGCGGTACGGCCACGGTGACGGCGTCGTGGACGAACAGGCGGCGCCCGTCGGCCTCCAGGGCGCGCCGCAGTGCGTCCTCGCGCCGGGTGGCGAACCGGCTGTGCGCCGCCGCCATGTGCACCTCGTCGGCGTCCGCCTCGGTCACCACGCGGCACACCTCCTCCACCAGGTCGCCAGAGCAGACCACGAGCCGTCCGCCGCGCTCGCGCAGCGAGGAGTCGAGGTCGGTCAGGCAGTCGGCGAGGAAGGCACCGCGGTTGGGGGCGGCGAACCCGGCCTCCGTCACGGCCCGGTCGCGCACGAAGAGCGGGACGACCGTGCCGGCGGAGTCCAGGGCGGCGCGCAGCGGCGGGTGGTCGCGCAGGCGCAGGTCGGAGGTGAACAGGACGACTGAGACGTGCATGGGCTTCAGCTTCTCTCCGGTGGTTCACGGCGGCCGGTGCGTACCGCACTGTCTTCCGGCGGCGAGGCGGGTCCGGATGCGGTTCCGGAATCCCGTGCTTCCGTGCGCTCTTCCTGGAGGCGGGACGCGGCACGGACGATGTTGCGGGCCATGCCGCCGAAGACGACCGCGTGGAAGGGCGAGACGCTCCACCAGTAGAGGTGGCCCAGCAGTCCGTGAGGGTGGAAGAGGGCGCGCTGGCGGTACCGGACCGGCCCACCCGCGTCGCTGTCCACCCTCATCTCCAGCCAGGCCAGGCCGGGCAGCCGCATCTCGGCGCGCAGCCTCAGCAGCCGGCCGCGCTGGATCTCCTCCACCCTCCAGAAGTCCAGGGAGTCGCCCGCCCGGAGGCGGCGCGCGTCGCGTCGGCCCCGGCGCAGGCCCACGCCGCCCGCGAGACGGTCCAGCCGGCCGCGTACCGCCCAGGCCAGCGGGAAGGAGTACCAGCCGTTCTCCCCGCCGATGCCCTCGACGACCTGCCACAGCGCGTCGGGCGCCACGTCCGCCTCGAGTTCCCGGTCGTCGGTGTAGAGGCTGCCGCCGGCCCAGTCCGGGTCGGTGGGCAGGGGGCCGCTGGTGGCGCCGGGCACCGAGGCGGACGACCACCGGGTGGAGACCTGAGCCTCCCGGACGCGTTGCAGCGCCAGGGTGACGGCACGGTCAAAACCGAGTGGGTGTCCCGGCGGGCTGGGCACGTACTGTTCGATGTCGCGGTCCCGGCACACCACCTCGTGGCGCAGGGACTCCGTCAGCGGGCGGGCGATCGAGGCCGGTACCGGG
>NZ_GG657757.1:168007-196391 GCF_000158955.1 Streptomyces viridochromogenes DSM 40736
GCAGCACGTCCCGTACGGCGATCGGCTGGATGCGGGTGCTCACCCAGCGCGGGGTGACCATGACCGGCAGGCGCTCGGTGAGGTAGCGCAGCATCTCGAAGCTCGCGGAGCCCGAGCCGATGATGACGGCCGCGCGCAGGACGGCGGTCGGCACGCCCGAGTCGAGGAGGATGCGGCCGACCTCGGTGCGGGAGCGCAGATGCGGGGAGAGGCGCGACTCCGGCACACCGGCGGGGGTGAGTCCGCCGAGGTAGACGAGGCGGCGGACCCCGGCCCGGCGTGCCTGCTCGCCGAAGACGCGGGCCGCGGCACGGTCGGTCCGTTCGAAGTCGCCTCCGGTGCCGAGGGCGTGTACGAGGTAGTAGGCGACGTCCGCTCCGGCCATCGCCCGCGCCACCGACCCGGCGTCGGTGACGTCGCCCCGGACGATCTCCACCCGGTCCGCCCACGGGTGGTCGCGCAGCTTGCTCGGCGTGCGGACCAGGCAGCGCACCCGGTGGCCGGCGTCCAGAAGTTCCGGCACCAGCCGCCCGCCGATGTAGCCGCTCGCGCCGGTCACGAGACAGGTCGAGGCGGCACGCCCCTCCGGTCCCTTCCCGCTCCGTCCCCTGGCTCGTTCGTCGCCCATGTCGCTGTCCCAGCCCGCCCGTCGTCCGCCGCGGAGTCGTCGCATCCGCCTTCCCGGACCTCTACCGTGCGGGCGGCCCGGCCGGATGCGCCCGGCGCGTGCGGCGGCCGGGTGACGCGGCCGCGGCACGGCGGCCGCACCGGCTCGGAATCGCCCCCCATGCCGATGCCGTCCCGCATGCCGATGACGTTCGGGGAACGCACGTCATGTGCCGTTGGACGAAGGGACATGACGGTCATGACTCTCCCCCTGGCAGCACCCGGTGGTGGCCCCGGCCTGCCCGTGTGGGGGCAGGTGGCGTTCGTCGTGGTCGCCGTGCTCGTCGGGGTCTTCGTCGTGACGGGACTTCTCCGCAAACGGCGCAGGTGAAGCCAGGGGAGGGCGGCGCCCCCGTGGCCGGGCGAGAGCCCGCCCTCGGGGGGGCGTCGTGTCACTCCTCGTCGCGCAGCCGGGCCGCCAAGGAGGTCAGTGGTTCGGTCTCCCCGGTGTGGCCCAGGGCGGTCAGGCGGGAGACCGCCGCGTCGAGGCGGGTGAGGGCGGGGGCGGGGCGTTCCAGGTAGATGCCCTCCACCGCGCCCGCGAGGCGGACGCATTCGGCCCACTCGCCGGCGCGGTCGTCCTCCGGTCCCGGCTCGCCGAGCAGGGCGAGAGCCTTGTCCAGGGCGGCCAGTGCGTCCTCGTACGCGCCGGCGTAGGCGTTGACCCGCCCGTGTTCGTAGGCCAGGGCGGTGTCCAGGGAACGGCCGTGGGCCTCGTAACCGGCGGCGCGGGCCTCGTCGGCGATGCGGCCGGCGTCGTCGAGGTGCGCGAGGGCGTCCGGCAGGCCGTCGGGGCCCTGCTTCTGGGCCTGGAGGCGGGCGAGCTCGCGCAGACTGTTGCTGAGATGCTCGTAGCGCGGGACCTCGGCGTGGGCGGCGAGCGCCTGACCGACGGCTTCGCGGGCCCTGCCGAACTCGCCGGACTCGCCGAGGAGTACGGCCGTCTCCGCGGCGATCATGGCGTGGCTGCCCCGGTCGTCCTCCCAGCCGGCCGACTCGGCCGCGAGGGCGACGAACTCCGCCGTGGCGGCCTTGAGGTCCTCCCCCGTGTGCAGCGCGCGGGCGCGGGTCAGGCGCAGCTGGGCCACCAGCCGGTCGTCGACCTCTCCGGCGGTGACGTCCGGTTCGGCCAGGACGGAGTCGAGCAGGGCGATGCAGTCCTCGACGCGGCCCAGGTCGAGGCTCAGCTGGGCGGCGTTGCCGTAGGTGCAGAACGCGTCCGTCCGGCTGCCGCGGCGAAGGTCCTGCTCCGCGGAGCGCGTCAGGTGCCGCAGTGCCTCGTCGGGGCGGCCCAGGTGCATGCAGGCCTGGGCCAGATCGCCGTGGAGGCGGGCGGTGTCGACGGTGTCTGCGGGCCAGTCCGCGGCCCGTCGCAGGCCCTCGGTGAGGTCGGCGTGCGCGGACTGCGCGTCCTGGAGGCCGAGCTGGAGCCGGCCGCGCAGCCCGAGCGTGCGGGGCAGGTGCCAGGCGGGGCCGTGCGCCTTCAGCCGGTCGAGGAGGGCGTCGATCTCGGTGACCGCGGCGGGCAGGTCGCCGGAGATGGCGTAGGTGCTGGCCCGCAGCAGGAGGGCACCGGAGATCTGTGTGTCGACGCCGTGCCGGGTGGCGAAGGTGTGCAGCAGTTCCACCTCGGCGAGGACAGGTGCGACGTGCTCCTCGCTCCCCGAGGTCTGCAGGCGCAGGGCGAGCGCGGTCGCGCGCAGCCGCAGCAGGCGGGCCTCCTGGTACGGGGCGAGGCCGGGCGTCTCCTCGTGCAGGTGGACCATGGACGCGTGGGCGGCGGTCAGCGCGGCGGCCTTCGCCTCGGCCGCGTCGGCGCCCTCCGTGGCGATCTCGGCGGTGGCGAGCAGGGCGCCTGCCCGGGCGAGTGCCGCGTGAGCCGGCTCTCCGGCGTCGTCGTACAGGGCCGCGGCCTCCTCGTGGAGGGCGGCGGCGTCGGCGAACTCGTCCTTCTCCCCCGCCCGGCCCGCCTCGTCCGCCAGCAGGTCCGCGCGCAGCTGTACGAGGGGGCCGACGGCCGGGTCGTCGGGGTGGGTGTAGTCACGGGCGGCGACGAGGGAGCGCAGCCGTGTCCAGCAGGCAGGCGCGTCCGGGTGCCCCTGCTCCTCCAACGCGCGTGCCCGCAGGATGAGTTCGGGCAGGGCGTCGGGGACGGTGGCGGCCGTAGGGGCGGCGGGTGCGGTGACCGGGGTGGCCGGGGTCACGTCGTCGAGTGTGCGGGTGCGCAGGGTCAGTTCCAGCGCGTCCAGGAGCGGGGCACGGTCGAGGCGGGCCTTGCGGCGGTCGGTGTGGGCGGTGGTGCCGTTGCGCTCGTCGAAGCGGGCCGCGAGGTCGTCGGCGCGGGTCCGCACCTCGGCGCGCAGGCCGGCCACCGTCCAGGTACGGCCCGCGTATCCGGCGGCGGGCAGTTCGCCGTGGCCGAGGAGTTCGACCCGCTGGAGGAGGACCTCCACGCCGGTGAGGAAGTCGCACAGGTCCAGCGGCGAGTCGACCTCGTCGAACAGGCCTCGGTTCTCGGCGAGCAGTTCCAGGCCGCGGGCCTCGTTGCCGGTGAGCGCGCAGAACTCGAGGTGCCGGCCGACCTCCCCGGACATCGAGGGGTTGCGGCGGCAGCCGCGGTAGCCGACGAGGTGCAGTTCGCGTGCCTGGTCGGTGCGGCCGGTGCGCAGCAGCGGCAGCAGGGCGTACGAGAGGGAGCGGGCCGGCTCCTCCTGGCAGGACTCCTTTCCGGCCAGGACGGGCTCCCAGGCGCGCAGTGCCCGCTCGTCGTCGCCCGCCGTGAGGTGGTACAGGGCGCGCTCGCAGATCTCGCAGGCCTCGCAGTCGCTGAGCCGGGTGCGGGTGCGGCCCGCCCACAGCTCGTAGGCGAGGGTGGTGTCCTCACCGATGTGCGAGGCGAGCTGGTACGCCTGGCTGTAGTAGGGCTGGAGGCCCAGGCCGGCCTTCTCGTACCGGTCGCGCATCTCGGTCAGCCACTGGCGCATGCCGGCGAGCGGTACCTCGGGCAGCGCGCGCAGGGCGTTGGCCACCCACTTGAACCGCCAGAACAGCATGTGGCGCAGGCGCTCGTCGAAGACGCCGGGCTGCTCGTCGAAGAGGGTCAGGAGGCGGGCGAAGACGACGGGCGACTTCCGGGGTTCGGAGCCGTAGGTGTACGCCTCCTGGAGTTCGAGGAGCGCGTGGATGAGCGGGACGGGCTCGTCGAACTGTTCGGCGGCGTCGACGAGTTCCTCGGCGGTGACGGTGCGGGTGCGGCCGTAGGGGCGCCGGTCGTTCTCCTGGAGCGCCTGGTACAGCTCGTCGGTGGTCTGGGGTGCGGTCGTCGGCATCGTCAGCTGTCCTTGCGGAGGGCGTGGGCGAGGAGGTCGAGGAAGGAGCGGTTGATGAGGCTCGACTCGGCGGGCCTGAGGGGGCGCCGGGACAGCATCGCGGCTTGCCCGTAGAGGGCTTCGGCGCTGGTGCGGGCCAGTTCGGGTTCGTCGATGGTGACGGCGGTGCGGACCAGCGGGTTGAGCTGGTTGAGGATCAGCTGGGCGCGGGGTGCTTCCTGGCGCAGTGCGCCGAGGATGTCGCCCCACAGGCCGCCTTCCTGCTCCCGGGCGAGCTGGGAGCGGGTGCGCTCGTGACGGGCCTCGCGGCTGTCGACGAGGAGGGCGGGGGCGGAGGCGGGCTGGAAGGTGCGCAGCGCGACGTCGCAGTCGAAGACGGCGAGGGCGTCGCGGGCCTGGGCGAGGTAGGCCGCGGCGGCCAGTTCCGTCTCCCGGTCCACGGGGTCGAGGTGGGCGGTGAGGGTCGCGGGGTCGAGGTCGGCGACGCTCGCCTCGGGCCTGATCTCGGGCAGTCGGTGGACCAGTTCACGGTCGTAGGTGTAGCCGCCGTTGACGACGCCGAGCCCGGCTGCCGAGGCGATCGCGGCGACCTGCCGGAACTCCTCCACGCTCGATGTCACGAGCACGGTGCGGTGGGTGCGGGCGAACTCGTCGAGGGTGGTGTGCCCGTCGGTGGTCTCGAACGGCAGCCAGGGCAGCAGCATCCGCAGGATCTCGTCGTCGTGCACCGCCAGCGACTTCACGGCCAGGTGGTGGGCCTGGAGGAAGCGGCCCAGCAGATCGGGGTCGCTGGCGGCGGCCCGGGCGATCCAGTCGCGCAGCCGCTCGGCGAGTGCGTCGCGGACGGCGGCGAGGGTGTCGTCCTCGTACAGGGACTCCCGGGAGGCGGTCGGCCGCAGGCTTTCGGCGTCGACGAAGCAGCGGACGAAGAACGCCCAGTCGGGCAGGATCTCCTCGGCCTGCTCGGACAGCAGCATGCCCTTGACGTGGACGCGGTGGCCGTGGCGGCGTCCGGCCGGTACCGCCTCGGGCAGGACGCACGCGATGCCCTTGAGGCCGACGGCCGGCAGGTTCAGCTCGATGGTGGCCAGCGGCGTGAAGCCGAAGACCTCCTCGCCGTACGCGGCCAGCGCGCGGGAACGGGCTCCCGGTGTGGGGTACGTACGCGCCCAGGGGGCGGGCTCGGGGTTGACGGATACGCCCGGTCCGTCCACGCGGGCGGTAGCGCCCCGGCCGCCGGTGCCGTCGTCGAAGGTCACCGGGTGGCGCAGGAGGGAGCCGAAGTGCCGGGCCAGGGCGTGCACCTGGGCCGGGCGGGTCCACTCGCCCGCGTCGGCGCGGGGCGTCAGCGTGACGGTGGTGCCGGGCCGGGGACGGGCGGAGGCGGGCAGGGTGCGGATGGAGTAGCTGCCGTCGCCGCGTCCCCGCCATTCCACGGCGGGTGCGTCGGGGGTGCGGGCGGAGCGGCTCAGGACGTGGATCTCGTCCGCGACCAGGAAGCAGGAGAGCAGACCGATGCCGAACTGGCCGATGAAGTCACCGCGTTGCTCGGCTATGCGGTCGGCGCGCTTGCTGCTGCGGCCGATGGTGGCGAGAAAGGTGTGGACGTCGGCCTCGGTGAGACCGACTCCGTCGTCCTCGACGCGGACGACCGACCCGTCGGCGTACAGGCGGACGCCGAAGGCGTCGGCGGGGGCGGCCGGTTCGAGGGTGTGCCGGGCGGTGAGCGCGTCGACCGCGTTCTGCATCAGTTCACGCAGGTAGACGCGGGGGCTGGAGTAGAGGTGGTGGGAGAGGAGATCGACGAGGCCGCGCAGGTCCACCTGGAAGGTGCGGTCGGCGCCGGCCGGGGTCGTGGCGGTGTCGGGCAGAGTCATCGGGCAGTCCGGAGTGGGAGGAAGGACGGGTGGCGGGGCCGGAAGGTGCTCAGGCGCGGCGGTGTCTGCGTGCGAACTGCTTCTCGGGCTCTGCGAAGTAGGTCCAGGGCCACTTGGTGTAGGCGCCGTCCAGCGTCTGGAAGACGCGCCGGACCGTGTGTCGTTCTCCGGCCAGCGACAGGGCCATGGCGAACATGTTGAAGTCGTGCTGCCAGCCCGGGCGCCACACGTAGGCGGGATGGAGGATGCTGTGGTCCGCCGCCTCCCGCAGCTGTGCCTGGATCTCGGAGGTCGCGAGGTAGTCCCCCCGGTCCGACTCGACCCACTCCTCGATGTACGCCATGGCGATCACGCAGCCGAGGCGGTGTCCGTGCGGGGCGCGGGCGAACGCCTCCTGGGCGAAGGTCAGGGCCTGCCCCGGCTTGCCTCCCCAGCGGGGCTGCAGCTGCGACAGCCGCTCGAGGTGGGTCTCCAGGTCCAGCGGGTCGCGGCGCAGAGCGGCCTCGAACCGGGTCTCGTTGATGGCGGGGCCGAGCGACATGCCGCGGCCGGAGGTGAGGAGGTGGCGCCACGGTGTGACCCATTCCGGCCGCAGCTCGGCGGCTTCGAGCAGCTGCTCCTCGGCCAGGCCGAGCCGTTCGTGGAAGATCCGCCACTGTTCCTGGGTGACGTTCACGGCCAGGTCGGCGGTGCGCGCCTCCCAGCCCCAGCTGATGTGGCGCGCCCCGGATATCAGCAGGGCCGTCGCCCGGTGCTCCTTGTCCTCCTCGACGGCCCGGCCGATCCAGTCCTGCACTCCGTCCAGGTCGGCGAGCTCCCCCAGGACCAGGTGGTCACGGCCGAGGTCGAAGGGCGCGAGGGCCGTCTTGGCGGCCTCCCAGTCACCCGCGTCGGCCGCCTCCACCAGCGCGAGCACCCGGGCGTCGCCGAGCGCGCGCAGCGTGTACATCCCGTTCTTCTGCCGTTGTGGGACGGGAAGGACGTGCGGATCCGCCGCGGGTCTCTCCGCTCCCCTGCCGAACAGCCTGTTGAACATGCCGCGCCCTCCCCTGGTCCCGCGTGATCTTCGGGTGCAGCATAAACGGCACCACCGACAGCGCTTCCACAGGGTTTTCACTGCTGCTTCACGAGTCCGGTTCGGCGCCCTGGGGGTACTCGACGGTTCCTCACCTGCCCCACGGACCGACGACCCGTGGTCGGCGAACCGGCCGGGGGCCGGCCGAAAGGGGGAATGGATGTCAGTCGACCTGGTCGGGTTTCTCGGTGTGGTGCTGGTGGCGTATGCGGTCCCCGGTCCGGACTTCCTCGTGGTGGTGAGGTCGGCGGCCGAGGATCCCGCACGGGGGCGGGCCGCGGCGCTCGGGGCTCAGGCCGGGCTGTGTGTGCACATGCTCGCCGCCGCCGTCGGGCTGTCGCTGATCGTCACCCGCTCGCCCGTGGTCTACGACGCTGTCAAGCTGCTCGGCGCGCTCTACTTGGTTTGCTTGGGTGTTAGGGCCGTGCTGGCGGCTCGGCGGAAGGCAGCCGGCACCGGCGGGCCGGAGGGCGGCCTTCCGCCGGGGGCCACGGTGGACAGGACAGGCGACGGCCGCGGGCGGGCCGGCTTCAGCCAGGGCTTCTTCACCAACGTGTTCAATCCCAAGGCCGCGCTGTTCTTCATCAGCGTCCTGCCGCAGTTCGTCGACGGCAGCGGTTCGACAGCACGGCAGATCTTCTTCCTCGGCACCCTGGACGTCCTCATCGGGATCGTCTACTGGTTCGCCCTCGTCACCGTCGCCGCGCGGCTACGCACTCTCCTCGTCCGCCCGAAGGTCCGCCACCGGTGGGAACTGACAACCGGCTGGCTGTTCATCGCCATCGGCGTCGGGGTCGCCGCGGCTCCCTGAGCGCCTCACGGCGGATCAGCCGCCGCGTGTGAAGACCTTGTCGCGGGTGGAGCCGGTGGAGCACAGCTTCTTCTCCTCGGTCGTCATCTTGCGGGACTTGACCACGACCGCGCTGTGTTTGCCGTCCGTGCCGTTCGGGGCCGGGCCGGTGACCACGTCGGGGACGAACCAGTAGTAGTGGCCCCACTTCGGGTCGTCGTAGTGGGTCTGCCACGTGCCTGATATCCGCTGCATCACCTGGGAGCGGGAGATCCAGCCCGCTTCTCCCGGCTTCACGTTCACGGTGAAGGAACTCGTCTCGGTGTGCGAGCTCTGCCAGGTGTAGTTGTACGTCGCGGTCACACTGGCCGTGATGATGCCTTCGATGCCTGCGCCCACGGTGACCGAGCCGCCCACCGAGTGGGAGGAGCCCACGGTGTCGGCCCATGACATCGACTGGGACGCGGCCGAGTCGGTGCAGTTGAAGAGAAGGTCGGAGACCTGACGGGGCTCACCGAGGTAGGCCTCGCCGATCTGCGGGGAGTTGAAGCTGCACTTGCCCTCCCCGGAAGAGCAGTCGGCCATGAGCTGTTCCGCGGTGGGCTGTTCCTCGGCCGCTGCGGGCACAGCCGCCGCGATCATGCCGAGTGCGGTCGCCGTCAACGCCAGCGTGCGGCCGCCGTACCGCAGGGCGCGGTTCGTCGTCATCGTTGGTGCCTCTCACCATTGCGTGGGGGGACGGTGACCGCACCCCCCTGGTACAGGAGGGTGTGCAGTCACCGCGTGGTGCCAACGAGGCTCACGTAAACCGCAGCCCAACTACACCAAGGAACAGCAAAGTTGTAATTGATTACCAGAACTTGTGCACGGTCAACGGACACCGGACACCGGCACCGCGAGCAGATGGCGGTACCGGTGGCCCAGGCGGTCAGTCGAGGGGATCGAGTGTGAGGTAGGCCTGGCGCGGGCTGCCGTCGTGGACGAGCGACTCGTGGTGACCGACGTCGTCGAAGGCGAATGCGTACGCCTTGCCGTCGACGGTCTGTGCGTGGATCTTGCGCGCGTAGTGGTTGGTGACGTTGTCCTTGTAGAAGGAGTCGGCCCCGGAGTCCGGCTGGTTGGGGTTGACCAGCAGGGTGGAGCGGTTGAAGCCGGCGCACAGGGTGCGCGAGATCGGGCCGCGTACCTGGTCGTTGGGGGCGTCGAGCTTCCGGTGACAGCCGAAGATCGAGGCGGCGTCCGGTTTCTCGAAGCTGGTGACCGTGGCGCCGGAGCTGTTGGTGAAGTTCATGACGCCGCCGGAGACCCGGCCGTAGTACTTGGTGCCGGGCTGGTCGGCGAAGGGTGTGACCGTCAGGGGCGAGGTGGAGTACTTCTGCCAGACGCGGTTGACGTAGTCGTCCATGACGGTGGCGGGCAGTGCGCCGGTCTCCACTCCGTACAGCGGCGACAAGGCGCGCAGTACGGTGCCGTCGGCGCGGGTCTGGATCAGGTTGGCCCAGCCACCGGGCTGTCCTCTGAGAGCGTTGAAGAAGCCGGTGTATCCGCCGGGCTTGAGCCGGCCGGTGCTCGCGGTGCTGCCGTCGGCTCGTTGCACTCCCACCGCGTACGGCACGGAGAACATGTCGACCTGTGTGCTGTTGATCCACAGGCCCGAGTCGTTGAGTGTGTACTCCGACCAGTTGAACAGGATGTTGCGGTTGGGGTCCGCCGGGTTCTGCACGGCGGGCTGGACCAGGCCTCCGGTGGTCAGCTTGAAGACCAGTTTCTGGCCGTAGGAGAAGTACACGCGGCCGGAGAACTTCGGCATGCGGATCGTGGTCGACTGGCCTGCCGCCGGGCCCGGGATGGATGCGTCGGGGGCAGGGGTCGGCGGGTTTCCGCCCGCAGGCCAGGGGTGGAAGGTGCCGCCCGCGTCGGCCCAGCCCTGCCGGCCGGTCGACAGTTCCGTGCCGAGGTTGTAGATGTACACCTGCTCGCCGCGTGCCGAGTTGTTGGTGATTTTCAGGGGGATCGTCGCCGGGACGGCGGCGTGGGCCGGCGCACTCGCTCCGATGGCGAGAAGAGAGCCGGTCAGGGCCGTCGCGAGGGACAACCCCACTGCCGCGGCACGGCGCCTGAGGATCCGTAACATGCTCTGTCTCCGTTCGACGGTCGGCCGATTCGGGCAGCTCTGAGAGCGCTCTCAGACTGACCGCTTTGGTCCGGACCTGTCAATGAGGGGGGCGACACCGATGCGTGCCGCCCCTCCCGGCGTCAGCTGTCGAGGGCCCTGCGGACCTCGTCACGCAGGAGACCCACGTAGTCCCGGGTCCAGCCCTCGACCGTGGCGTGGTCCCAGAGGTCGGCCGAGTACTCCACGAAGCCCCGCAGTTCGTCCCCGGCCGGGACCAGTCCGAAGGTGAGTTCCGTGCGGGACGCGGCGGGGGCCAGATCCTCTATCGCCGTGGTCAGCCCGGGCAGTTCGACCTCGGCGTCCAGAGAGCTCTGGTACGCGAAGCCGACGTCGAGCCGGTCCGGCACCTCGACGCCTGTACGCTCCCGCAGCGCGGGGGCGATCCGGCGCACCGGCACGGCCCGGTCCATGCACTCCACCGCGGTACGGGCGATCCGGTCCGTCAGGGCGATGAAGGAACCTTCCGCTCCGTCTCGCACCGGCAGGGCGAAGCCGGTGATCGTGCAGGCCAGCAGGGACTCGAACGCACGACGCTCACGGTTGGCGTAGGAGATGTTGAACATGACGTCGGCCTGCCCGGACTTCCGCGCGAGCATCCGGCCGAGGGCCGCCGCCGTGACCACGAACGGCGTCGTGCCCCGTTGCCTCGCCAGACGTTCCACCGAGGCCCGCACGTCGGCCGGCACGGAGAACATCACGGCACCGCCCCGGCCGCTCGGTTTCTCCGGCCGGGGCCGGTCCAGGGGCAGGCCTACGGTGAACGGCACTCCGTCCAGCTCGCGCAGCCAGAACCGCAGCTTGTCCTCGTCGGCCGCCGAGTCCGCCTGCTCCCGCTGCCACCGGGCGTACTCCACGGGCTGGCACCGTACGGGTGGAAGGGCGTGCGGGATGCCCCGCAGGGCGGAGCCGTAGAGTGCGGCCAGTTCCTTCAGGAGCAGGCTGACCGACCATCCGTCGCAGGCGGAGTGGTGCAGGACCAGGAGCAGGACCCAGGTGCTCTCGCCGGTGCGCAGGAGGCGCACGGCCATCGGTCTCCCGCGCGTGGGGTCGATCGGTGTCTCGGTGGCCTCGGCGCCGGCCCGTTCCAGGGCGGTCCGCCGCTCGTGCGGGGGCCGCGTGGTGAGGTCCTCGACCGGCAGCTCCACCGGCCCGGGCCTCAGCACCTGCTGCTCCCAGCCGTCCCCGCCGCGGGCCAGGCGGGTCCGCAGCCCCTCGTGCCGGTCGACCAGCCGGGTCAGGGCGGTGCGCAGGGCCGATACGTCCAGGCTGCCGGTGAGGGTGATCCGCAGCGCGACGTTGAAGACCTGGGGAAGAGGGTGGTCGGCGTGTACCGCCGCGAAACGGGACTGCTGTGCGGTGGCGGGCGCCCGGCGTTCCGTCGTGCCGGGTCCCTCGCCGGCCTCAGGTGCGGGTACCGGCTCCGTCTCGCTCACCGAGGAGGCCAGTCGGGCCGTCATGGCCCGCAGCGTCGGGTCCTGGTAGAAGCTCAGCATCGGGTACTCGGTGCCGAACTCCTCCCGGACCTGGTTGACCAGCCGCATCGCGGTGATCGAGTGGCCGCCCAGGTCGAAGAAGGAGGCGTCGGCCGCGATGCCGTCGGGGTCGCCGCCGAACTCGGCGGCCCACAGTTTCCGTACGCGCCGTTCGATGTCCGTGTGGTGACCGGCAGCGGGCTCACGGCCGCCGGTGGCGTCCGGAACGTGCCTCGGCGGCGTCGTGACGAGGTCGGGTGCGGGCAGCGCTGATCGGTCCAGCTTGCCGTTGTCCGTCGTGGGGAGGGCGGGCAGGATCCGCCAGGCGCGTGGCACCAGGTACTCCGGAAGCCGGGCGGCCAGTTCCTCGGCCATCAGGTCGGCGAACGCCTGCCGGTCGTCGGCCGCCGGGCCGATCGGGTCGGCCGGGACGGCGTAGGCCGCGAGGTACGCCTCGCCACGGTCGTTGCGGCGGGCCGGCACGGCCGCCTCACGCACCCCGTCCAGGGAGTTGAGTACCCGGGAGACCTCCTCCGGTTCGACCCGGAAGCCGCGGATCTTCACCTGGTCGTCGACCCGTCCACAAAATTCCAGTGTCCCGTCGTCGTTCCAGCGGACCAGGTCACCGGTGCGGTATCGGCGGGCGTCCGGGCCACCGTCCGGATCCGGCAGGAAGCGCTCCTGCGCGAGTTCCGGGCGGTGCAGATAGCCGAGTGCCACGCCGGGGCCGCCGACGTACAGCTCCCCCACCGTGCCGACCGGCACCGGGGCGCCGGACGCGTCGAGCACGCTCAGTCTCACGTTGTCGACCGGACGCCCGATCGCGATCGCCCGGGCGGGGTCCTCGCCCGGCAGGACGGTGTGCGTGGTGCACAGCACGGTGACCTCGGTAGGTCCGTACACGTTCACCGTCTCGTACGGCGCCTCGGGCCTCGGCCGGGTGCGCAGCACGTCGCCGCCGAGCAGCAGGTGACGAAGCGGCGGCTGTTCGGCCGGGGGCAGGCGGAGCACTTGTTCGCCCAGGGCGGTGGGCAGGATCGAGAAGGTGACGTCCTGCTCGGCGTACCACCGGGCCAGGGCCTGCGGATCCCTGCGCAGTTCCTCGTCGGCGATCACGACCGACGCGCCCGCGGTCAGGGCCGGCCAGATCTCCAGGAGTGAGGCGTCGAAGCTCTGGCTGCACACGACGGCGCTGCGGCCGGCCGGGGTGAGGGCGAAGCGCCGGTGCTGCCACTCGCACAGGTCGACGACGCCGCGGTGCGCCACCACGACGCCCTTGGGTACGCCGGTGCTGCCCGAGGTGTAGAGGACGCAGCACGGGGACTGGGCGACGGCGTCGGGTCCGGCTCCGCGCCGGCGTGGTGCGGTGGCGTCGGGCGGTACGACGGTCACGTGGCCGGGCAGCTTCAGGGCGGCCGCCTCCTCGTGGCGCGACACCAGCGTCCGGGCCCCGCACTCGGCGATGACCTGCTCGGCGCGCGCCCCGCCGAGAACGGGATCGAGCGGGACGTAGGCGCGGCCCGTCTTGAGCACGGCGAGCATGGCGACGACCAGGTCGGCGGAGCGCGGCAGCCAGAGGGCCACGGCCTCGTCGCCGCCTTCGGTGTGCTGTTCCCGCAGGGCGTCGGCCAAGTGCTCGGCGCGCTCGTCCAGTTCGCGGTAGGTCAGTCGGCTGTCGCCGCTGATCACCGCCGTGCTGTCCGGCCGCGCGGCTGCCTGTCGGGCGAAGAGGGCGTGGACGGTGCTGTCCGCGGGCGGCCGGGAAGGGCCCTGCTGCCAGGACCGCGGCACGGGGTCGCCCCCGGCCGCTGTCTGGACGGCCGCGGGCGCGAGTCGTGACAGGGGCGCCTCGGGTGTGTCGACCGCGGCCGTGAGCAGGTCCCGGAAGGTGGCGAAGAACCCGTCGACGGTGTGCTGGTCGAACAGGTCGGTGTTGTACTCCAGATGGCAGCGGATGCCCTGCGGCTGGTCGGTGAAGTAGACGGTGAGGTCCGTGAGGGCCTTGTCCGGGCCGGTGTCCAGCGGTGTGGCCTCGATGCCGGGCAGGTCGAAGCGGAACGGTTCGGCCCGCTGGAACTCGGCGAAGGCCTGGAACACCGGTGTCCGGTCGACCGCCCTGGCCGGGGCGAGCGCGCGGACCACCGTCTCGAAGGGCACACGCGCGTGGTCGTACGCGTCGAGGGCGACCGTGCGCACCCGCTCCAGCAGCGCGGTGAACGCGGGGTCGCCGGACAGGTCGAGGCGCAGGGCGAGGGTGTTCACGAAGAAACCGAGCAGGTGCTCGGCGCGTTCGGGACGGTCCGAGATCGGGCTGCCGACGACGAGGTCCGTCTGCCCGGTGACGCGGTGCAGCATCGCCGCGTATCCGGCGAGCAGGGTCATGAACAGGGTGCTGCGGCGGGTGCGGCTCAACTCTCGCAGATGCTGGGAGAGTTCCGGGTCGAGGGTGTGGAAGACCGCCCGGCCGCCTGAGGTCATCAGCGAGGGGCGCGGCCGGTCGGTGGGCAGCGCGAGGACGGGCAGCTCGCCGCCGAGGGTGCGGCGCCAGTAGTCGAGGTCCTCGGCTGTCCCGGAGTCGTTCGCGGCCTGTTCCCTGGCGTGGTCGGCGTAGCTCCAGGTGAGGGCCGGGAGATCGGGGGCGACGCCGTCGCGTTCGGCCCGGTAGAGGGCTGACAGGTCGCGGGCGAGGACGGTGGCGGAGGCAGCGTCGACCACGATGTGGTGGAGGGACAGGACGAGGACGTGCTCCGCCTCGGCGCACCTGACCAGTCGGGTGACGAACAACGGGCCGTCCGCCAGGTCGAAGCGGCGTGCGCTCTCGGCCGACAGGACGTCCTGGAGTATGGCCCGAGGGCTGCCGGTGGCGTCCACGAGCTCGAAGTCGGGCTCGGCGGAGGCCCGCACCACCTGCCGGGGCTCGCCCGCCACCTCCCGGAAGACCGTGCGCAGGCCCTCGTGCCGGGCGACGAGCCCGCGCAGCCCCGCGCGCAGGGCGGTCACGTCCAGGGGGCCGTCGAGGCGGATCGCCTTGATCTCGTTGTAGGCGGTGCGACCCGGGAGCAACCGCTCGAGGAACCAGATCCGTTCCTGTCCGGGCGACAAGGGGGCGTCGATGACGGCGGGTTCGGCTGGTGGACCCGCCGGGCTCGTGGACACGGATGCCGCCGTGCCGGCAGGGACCGGACGGCCGTAGTGGCGGCGCAGCGTGTCGAGGCGTGGGAGGCCCGCGCGCAGCTCGTCCGCCGCGACACCGAAGTCGACGAGCGCCACGATCTCGTCCGCCCCCGCCGCTGTCACCGCGTCCACCACCGGGCGGACGCTGTCCGCCGTGCCGATCAGGGCGCGCTGGTCGCAGTAGCGGCCGTAGGCGCGGCGGAACACGGTCTCCAGGTCGTCCTCGCTCAGGGCCGCCAGGTCGACGCTGTGCCCGAGGCTGTTGGTGACGCCGCTGAACAGGGACAGGGACGCGCGCATGTAGCGGGAGAGTGGTTCGAACGCCTCCGCCCGCGCGGTGTCGTGGTCCTCGGCGAGGTAGGTGTGCAGCAGGACGGCCACCCGGCCGGTGTCCGGATCCAGTCCGTGCCGGGTCCGGGCGCTGCGGTAGCGGGCGATGTTCTCCTGGAGCTGTTCGACGGTCTGGGTCATCAGGTTGGTGACGATGCCCAGGTCGTGGCGGGCGGCCAGTTCGTACGAGGCGGGGTTGCCGACGACGGCGGTGTACATGGGCGGAGCGTCCTGCACCGGCCGTGGGAAGAGCCGCAGGTCGGCCTCCCCGTCACCCGTGGTGCGGCGCACCGCGTCACCGCGCCAGAACTTCCTTACCTCCGACAGCTGTTCGTACATCAACTCCTTGTGCCGGCCGAACCGGTCGGGGAAGAAGGCGAAGTCCTTGGAGCTCCAGCCGCTGGCGACGCCGATGCCGACGCGCCCGCCGGAGAGGTTGTCGACCATCGACCACTCCTCGGCGACCCGGATCGGGTCGTGCAGGGGCAGGACGACGGAGCCCGCGTTGAGGCGGATGCGCCCGGTCTCACGGGACAGCGCGGCCGCCAGCACCGCCGGGTTGGGGAAGAGGCCGCCGAAGGAGTGGAAGTGGCGCTCCGGCATCCAGAGCGCGTGGAAGCCGTGCCGGTCGGCGAAGCGGGCGACGTCCATGAGGAGTTCGTACTGGCCCTCGCGGGGTGCCGGGTTGCTGCCCTGGGGGTAGTCGCCGAAGAAGTAGACACTGAAGTCGGGTGTGCGCGGGGCGATTTCCTTTACGGGTGCCGTGCGGGGTGCGGTGACTGCCGCGGCGTTCCACGCCATTGCGGCCACCGGGGCGGGTGCCGGGGCCGCCACCGGGGCGGGAGCCGGGGCGAGTGCCGGCTGCGGGGGCACGGACGCGACCTGAACCGGTTTCGCCGACGCCGTCTTCGGGGCGACGGGCCGCGTGCCCGGGAAGAAGCCCGCCGACCGCAGCTCGCGCAGCGAGTCCCGCACGGCGTCGGCGACGAACTCGACGTCACCGTCCGAGTGGGCCGTGGAGAGGAAGAAGTTGCGCCACTCCCAGACGTGCACGCCGCGCAGCATCAGGTGGTGGTAGAGGAGCTCCATGTCGGCGCGGTGCTCGAAGCGGAACTGGGAGCCGAAGTGGGTCATCCGCAGCGGGTACTCCTCGGCCTCGAAGAAGCCGTTGAGCGTCGCGGCCAGTTCGGCGGTGCGCGCGTTGAGGCGCTCCTGGAGGTGCGGGCTGTGCTCCTTGAGGTGGGTCAGTACGGCGCGGGCGGCGACCATCGACACGGGGTGCTGGAGGTAGGTGCCGCCGAAGAAGGTGGTGTCGGCGGGCGGGTAGCTGTCGTCCCCGTACGACCAGTAGCCGCCGTCGACGCCGTCCATGATGTCGGCCCGGCCCGCGATCGCGCCGATGGGGAAGCCACCGCCGAGCAGTTTGCCGTAGGTGGCGAGGTCGGGGGTGACGCCGTACAGCTCCTGCGCGCCGCGCGGGGCCGGGCGGAAGCCGGTCAGCATCTCGTCGAAGAGCAGGACGATGCCGTGGCGGCGGGTCAGTTCCCGTAGCTTGCGGACGAACTCGGCAGGCTGGAGCGAGGGGTGTCTGCTCTGCACGGGCTCCACGACGACCGCGGCGATGTCGTCGGCGTGCCGGGCGATCGTCTCCAGGGCGGTGTCGCTGCCGTAGTCGAGCACCAGCAGATCGGAGACGGCGGCCTGCGGGATGCCTCGGGAGACGGGAACGGTGATGTGCTCGGCCCCGCCGGCCGAGGAGCCGCCGCCCGAGGCCCGGCCCAGGACGTTGTCGGCATGGCCGTGGTAGGCGCCCAGGAAGGTGACGATCTTGTCGCGGCCGGTGGCGGCGCGGGCGAGGCGGATGGCCGCCGAGTTCGCCTCCGTGCCGGAGTTGGCGAAGGCCACCCGTTCGAACCCGGTGAGTTCGGCGAGGAGTTCCGCCGCCTCGCCGGTCTCGATGGCGCGGGGACCGAGCTGGATGCCGCGGGACAGGTGCTCGCGCACGGCTTCGCTGACGAAGTCCGGCTCGTGACCGAAGAGGAGGACGCCGAAGCCCATGGTGATGTCGACGTACTCGTTGCCGTCGACGTCCTCCAGCCGGGCCCCGCTCGCGCGGCGGCCCGCGATCGGGTACAGCATCTCCTTGGTGCCGCTGCGGAAGCCGACGACGGCGCGGCTGTCGGCCAGGACCCGGCGGTAGCGCTGGGCGATCCGCTTGGAGGTCGGGGTGCGGGCGGTGTAGCGGCGGACGAGGTCGTCCAGGTGTGTCTGCTGGGAGCGCGGCGAAGCGTCCCGCACCATGCCGGAGCTCCGGGCGACCGTCACCCGGGGGCCGTGCACGCGCGCCGGCTCCGCGGCGGGCGTGCCGGTGCCGGCCTTCATCTGCTCGGTGATGCGCCGGGAGAGGTCGGCCATCGCCGCCAGGTCCTGGTCCAGGGCGGCGGATATGCCGCTCAGGCGGGTCACTTGGCCACCGCGCCGTTGAGCCGGTCTGTCGCCGTGGCGGTCTGGAGGGCGAGCAACTGGGAGAGCTGGGACATCATCTGCAGCTGTATCTGGGACAGCTGGTGGATCTTGTGCGCGAGGTCCTCCAGTTCCTCGCGGGTCGCGTACTCGGGGGTGGACGCGGCGGCTGGGACGGGCTCGGGAGCGGGCACAGGTGCGGGTGCGGGTGCGGGTGCGGCGGTGGCGGGCTCGGGCGCGGGTTCGGTGGCCGCGGACGACTGCGGTACGGCCTGCGAGGGCTGCTCCGGTATCCGGGCGGCGATGAATTCCGCGAGTCTGCGCGGCGTGCCCGTCTCGTCGAACAGCTGCCGCATCGTCACTTTGACCTGGTGCTTCTGCTCCAGCTCCCGCAGCACACTGATCATCTGCAGCGAGTCGGCGCCGAGGTCGAAGAAGGACGCGTCCGCGGCGATCGCGGACGGATTCTCACCGAGGTGCCGGGCGGTCGCTTCGACGATGCTGTGGAGTACGCGTGCGACCGCTGCCTCTTGCTGCGCCACTTCTGTTCCCTTCCTCGCTGCTGATCTCGTGCTCAGGGGCGTCAACCGGGGCCCCGTCCAGTGGTCCTGGTGCTGGAACCGGTATCCGGGCAGCGGGACCCGTCTGCCTCCGCTGCCGGCCAGGAGTACGTCCCAGCCGACCTCCGCTCCGGCGCAGTGCAGTCCCGCGGCCGCGCCCCAGAGGGCGCCGAGCCCGGTGCCGCGTCGCAGGGACGGCAGGGCCCGTACGCCGGGCAGCGCCCGGCGGGCCAGTCCGCTGAGGGTGGTGTGCGGCCCGATCTCGAGGAGCACGTCGGGCTGCTGCGCCGCGACGGCGCGCAGCGCCTCGTCGTAGCGGACGGGCTCGCGGGTGTGCCGTAGGAGGTGGTCGGGGTCCGGGAACCAGCCGGGCGGGCGGGTCACCCCGTCCAGTGCGCTGACGAACGGGACCCGCACGGGCCGGAACTCCACGTCGTCCAGGACCTTCCGGAACTCCTCCAGCACGGGTTCCATCAGGGCGGTGTGGAAGGCACGGGTCACGGGCAGCCGCTGCCCCGGGGTGCCGCGGTCGTCCAGCAGGGCGCACGCCCGGTCCACGGCGGCGACGGACCCGGCGAGGACCTGGGCGCGGTCCCCGTTGGTCACGGCCGCCTCCAGTCCGGGCACCTCGGCGGCCAGGGCCAGGGCGGCGGCCCGGTCGATCGGCGCGGCCACCATCGCGCCCGGCGCGCACCGCTGCTGCATCAGCCGTCCGCGCTCGGCGGTGAGACGCACACCGTCCTCGAGCGACAGGGCTCCGGCCGCGTACAGCGCGGCGTACTCGCCGACGCTGTGCCCGGTGACGGCGGTCGGTTCGACACCGGCGTCGTGCCACAGCCGGACGAGTGCGCACTGCAGGGCGAACAACGCGGGCTGCGCCACGTCCGTGTCCGGTCCGTCCTCCCGCGGCTTCTCCCCCGCTGCCCCCGCTGCCCCCGCTGCCTCCGGTGAGTCCGGTGAGTCCGGTGAGTCCGCCGCACGCAGCGCGGTGAGCAGCGAGTCGCCGGTGCGGCCGCGGTAGTGGTGCTCGCAGGTGTCGAGCACCTCGCGCACGGCGGGGAAACGCGCGTAGAGCGCGGCGGCCGTGCCGGGGTACTGGCTGCCCTGGCCGGTGAACTGGAACACCACGCGCGGGGCGCCTTCCCTGGGGCTCGTCCCCGCGGTCACCGTCGCTCCGGCGGTTCCGGCGAGCCAGGCGTCGAGGGCGTCGGCGAGAGCCTCCGGGGTGGAGCCGCGGGCGGCGAGCCGGTGGCGGCCGTGGGTACGGCCGAGGGCCGCGGTGGTGACGAGGTCCGCCGGGTGCGGTGCGGGAGGCCGGCGTAACCGGTCGCGGAAGGCACCGGCGTTGTCGGCGAGGGCCTGTGGGCTGCTGCCCGAGATCAGCAGCACGTCCGGCGGGGAGGCCGCGCCGGTCCTGGGCGCCGGTTCGGGGGCCTCCTCCAGGATCAGGTGGACGTTGGTGCCCCCTACGCCGAGCGAGGTGAGGCCGGCTCGGCGGGGCTCGTCGCTCGCCGGCCAGGGCCGCGCTGTCCTGGGGATGTAGAAGGGGCTGTGGTCGAGGTCGAGGAGCGGGTTGGGTGCGCTGAAGTTCGCCATCGGCGGGATCACGCCGTGCCGCAGGACGAGCAGGGTCTTGACCAGGCCGGCGAGTCCGGAGGCGGCGTCGAGGTGGCCGATGTTGGCCTTCGTCGAGCCGAGGGCGCAGTAGCCGTCGCGGTCGGTGTCCTCGCGGTAGGCGCGACAGGCGCCGTCGAACTCGATCGGGTCGCCCTTGAGCGTGCCGGTGCCGTGGGTCTCCAGGTAGCCGATGGTGTCCGCGCCGACGCCGGCGCGTCGCAGGGCCTGGCGGATGGCCGCGTGCTGGCCCTGGGCGCTCGGGGCGGTGAAGGCGGTCTTGCCGGCTCCGTCGTTGGTGATGCCCCAGCCCCGGACGACGCCGTGGACGGTGTCCCCGTCGGCGACGGCCCGGGCCAGCCGTTTCAGTACGACGGCCAGGACGCCCGTGCCTCCCACGGTGCCGTCGGCGCCGGCGTCGAAGGCCCGCAGGCGCCCGGACCTGGAGAGGATCGAGCCCTTGACGTGGCGGTAGCCCAGGACCTGCGGCACGTGGACGGCGGTGGCGCCGACGAGCGCGATGTCGCAGTCGCCCATGAGCAGCGACTGCGCGGCCGACTGCACGCCGACGAGGGAACTGGAGCAGCCCGTCTGGAGGTTGACGGCGGGGCCGGTCAGGCCGAGCCGGTAGGCGACACGGGTGGCCGTGAAGTCGGCGTGGTTGCCGACCGTGATCTGCATGCCCGCCGTCCAGTCGGCGACGGCCTGGCTGGGCAGGACGTTGTTGAGGAGGTAGTGCTGGAAGGTGTACAGGTGGTATCCGGTGCTGGCGTAGACGCCGACGCGGGTGCCGTCCCGTTCGTCCGGATACCCGGCGTTCTCCAGGGCGTGCTGCGCGCATTCCAGGAACATGCGGTGCTGCGGATCGGTGAGCCGGGCCTCGCGGGCGCTCATCGCGAAGTGCTGGGCATCAAAGCCGGCGATGTCGTCCAGTACTCCGGAGGCTCCGACGAAGTCCTCCGCCCCGTACTCCTCCGCGGGGACACCGACGGCGGCCAGTTCCTCGTCGGTGAAGCGGGTGATGACGTCGGTGCCGTCCCGGACGATCCGCCAGAACTCCTCGGGGGTGTCGGCGCCGGGCAGCCGGAAGGCCATGCCGATGACGGCCATCCGCGGGTCGGGATCGGTGGTGCTCATCAGCCGCGTCCCTCCGTCACCGGTTCGTCGCGGCCGGCCGGTTCCTCCGCGGGCGGGGCCGGTCTGGTCCTGCCCCGGACGACCAGCAGCAGGAGCAGGGCCGCGCACAGGACGATGGCGAGGCCGTGGAAGGCGGCCACCACCTGGAGCGGTGAGAAGGTCTCCAGGAGCGCGCCGCTCACCAGCATGCCGAGGCCGAAGCCGGTGTTCTCGGCCGAGGCGGAGAGCCCGAAGAGGCGGCCGCGCTGCTCGTCGGGGGCGGTCTGCAGCCTCGACACGTAGACGATCTCGGTGAATCCGTCGGCGGCTCCGGCCACGAGCGCGGCGATGACGGCGGGGACGGTCGGCAGCCCGCTGAAGACCGCGATGAACCCGGCCGACATCACACAGGCGCCGAGCGCGAAGGCCCGCTCCCCCGGTGTCCGCCCGGTCTTCCTGGTGACCCGGCCGATCACCTGCTGGGCGACGATGTTGCCGATGGCCCAGGTGGCCCAGAACTGGCTGATGAACGTGGCCGGATGTGCGGGGTCGAGGCTGCTGGAGTAGAGGGGGAGGGCGACATTGTGGGACGAGGAACCCAGCCCGTCGACCGCCCGGATGGCGATCATCGCCATCAGCAGCGGTGCCGTGCCCAGCAGGATCCGGGCCGTCAGGCGCGCGGGGTCCGGGGCCTTCGCGGAGCCACCGCCCGCGGCGGCCGCGGCCGCCCTGGTGCGGACCGGCAGCAGGAACATCACCGTCGCGGAGACGAGGAAGGACGCGGCGTCCAGTGCGAACGCGGCGGAGTAGCCGAGGTGCGCCACGACCAGCCCCGAGGAGGCGAAGCCGGCGATCATGGCGAGCGAACGTCCGGTCACCAGCAGGGCGTTGGCCCTGACCCGGTGCTCGGCGCCGACGATCTCGGGGATGCTGCTGCGCAGAGCGACCTGGGAGAGCGTCGAGCAGCCGCCCGTGACCACGGCCAGGGCGTACAGCAGGCCGACACGCACGCCGTCGGGGGCGAGCAGCAGTGTCAGCAGTGCCACGGCCTGGCACAGGTCGGCGCCGACCATCAGGCGCTTGCGGTCGTAGAGCGAGACGAGCCGGCCACTCACCCAGCCCGACACGACGTTCGTCGCCAGGCGGACGGCCATGAAGAGGCCGGCCGCCAGTGCGCTGCCGGTGGCGTCGTAGACGAAGACGTTCAGCGCCACCATGTTCAGGTAACTGCCGTACGCCGAGATGCCGTTGCCCAGGACGAGCAGACGGAAGTACCTCATGCACCTTCCCCAGGGTCTGCATGAAGGGTGTGACCGGTGTGGGACCGGGCCTGCCCGGCCCGCCTGCTCAGTGGTGAGACAAGGTCCGGGCGGGTGGCGGGCCCAGCACGGAAACCATTCCCCCCAAAGGCCGCCGGGCGGCGGCCAGTGGTCCGCAACACAAGCAGATGGAGACTGGCGCGTTCAAGACTCGGGAAGTGGTCCAGACGACTTCCGGTCCGGATTTGGCGATTTCGCAGCGCTCGGGGGTGGGGCACGTGTCAGTGCCCCACCGGGTTGCCGGCCTCAGGCGGACCGGTTGCGGCGCTTCTTCAGCCACCAGGCACCGGCGACACCGCCGAGGACGAGGACGGCCGGGCCGACGCCCAGCAGCACGGACGAGGACATGCCGTCGTCGTCCTTCGTCTCGTCAGCCACCGGCCGCGCGGACGACGGGGCGCCCGGCTCGTCCGAGGCGGTCCCCGTCGGCGGGGCGGGAGTCGTCGGTTCCTCCTCCGGGCCGGGGCTCACGAACTCGGCGCCGGGAGCGGCGGCCTTCAGCTTCAGCCGGGGCGCGGGATGCCCGTGTCCGTGGCCGTCGCCCTCGGCTTCCTCCTCCAGCTGGATCCAGCGGTCGATCTTGCCGTCGCTGTAGCTCTGCAGGGTCTTGAAGACCAGCTCCTTCGCGTTGGGCAACTGCCGTACGGTCACGACGTACTCAGCGTCCTCGCCCACGGCGAGCTTCGGCCCGGACACCGTGTAGCCGCGTCCCGTGGGGGCGAACTTCCAGCCCTGGGGGCCCTTTTCGTAGGTGATGTCCTGCGGGGTGATGCCCTCGGGCAGGACCACCTCCAGCTTGCTGATACCTGCCGAGGCGGACTCCGACTCCGCGGAGAAGGTCAGCGAGACGTTCTTGTCGAGGGCCCGGGCGCCCTCCGCCTCCACCTCGGCGTGGGCCGCGGCCGGGCCCGCGGTGGCGACGGCGATGGCGAAGGCGACCGCGCTGAGCGCGACGGCGGTGGTGCAGGTCTTCCTGGTCACGGTGAGTGCTCCAGCTCTCTGTCATGCGGTGGTCTGTGGGGGCGCCGGCCTGCGCGGCGACGAGCGGCACGGCGGGACCCGTGAAGGGGTGAAGTGAGTACGGCCGGGCGTACGTGCGCCACGGCCGATGCCCGGGGCGCGCCCCGGGGAAGCCGGCTGTCGTCAGGCGACAGCTGTCCCCTTGGGTGGACCTCGCGAGGTGATCGCGTGACTGAGAAGAAGCCGCCGCGGCTTTCGAGGAGAGCGGTTCCGGGCGCGGACGCGCGGCCGGTGCGGCGGTGCGGGCAGTCGCAGGAGCAGGCGCAGCGGCGCCATGAGCCATCCGGCGAGGGCCCTCAGGATGCGGAACGCGGCGCGCTCGCCGTGCGCGAGCCACAGTGCGCACAGCAGCGCGGCGAGCAGGTGCGCGGCGAGCATGCCGGACGAGGACACGCCGCCCATGCCGTGATCCGGGGCATGGGCGGCTCCCACGTGGTCCATGGCCCCCATGGAGTGGGGGGTCCCCGAGCCGTGGCCCGCGGCTGCGGGCCCCACCGGCTGGGCGAGTGAGAAGAACGCGTGGAGCAGGGCCTGGGTGGCGACCGCGACGGAGCCGACGAGTGCCGGACCGCGCTCCCGGTCGGCCAGCCGCCAGGCCGTGCCGCCGGTCGCCGTCGCCCCCGCGGCCATCGCCCACCAGGGCACCGCGATTTCCGACATCATGACGTGGCCCAGGGAGGCGAGCAGCACGCAGACCGCCGCGAAGACAGCGGCCCTGAGCGTGCGAGAACACCCCCCAGCGGTCATGGCGCCTCATCCTCGCAGTCCCGGTCCCACACGTCACGTGAGGGTACGGAACCGCCCCGGGTGCCCGACTCAATCCGCCCGCTGTGATCCACGCCACAAGCGGGGGGCGCTCAGCGTCTCAGGTCCACGTCGTTCGCTGTCGTGATGACGCGGTCGTGTTCCGCGCGAGTGAACAGATCCTCGGACGACCAGCGGCCCGCGGGGGTGCGGACGGTGCGTACGAAGGTGCCGCTGTCGTGAGCCTGCGCTCACGAGGCGAGTCGGTCGAGCGCGGCCAGGACCGGTGCCACGCCGTCCTCCTCGGCCAGTCGCCGTGCCAGGGCCTGGGCGCTGTCGCGGTGGGCGGGGTTCCTCACGGCCCGGCGCAAGGCGGGTGCGAGTGTGTCGGCGGTGAGGCGACGCAGGGGGACGGCGCAGGGCGCGGCGCCCAGCTCGACCAGGCGGGCCGCCCAGAAGCCGGCGTCGAACTGCACGGGCACCGGGACGGTGGGGACGCCCGCGCGCAGTACGGCGGCGGTGGTGCCGGCTCCGGCGTGGTGGACCACGGCGGCCATCCGGGGAAACAGGGGCGCGTGCGGCACGTCGCCGACCGTGATCACATCGTCGTCGCGGGCGGCGAGACCGGCCCAGCCCTGCTGGATCACGCCCCGCAGTCCCGCCGCGCGCAGGGCGCGCACGATCTCACCGCTGAGTCTGCCGGGGTCCGGCACGGTGGCGCTGCCCAGTCCGACGAAGACCGGGGCGGGCCCGGCGGCGAGGAAGTCCTCCAGTTCCCCGGGCAGCGCGCGGGTGTCGTACGGCCACCAGTACCCGGCGATCTCCAGTCCGGGTCGCCAGTCCCCGGGGCGCGGCACCACCAGTTCGCTGAAGCCGTGCAGCACGGGCCAGCGCGCCCGCTCGTGGGCCCGGCGGGCGGCGGCCGCGCCGCGCAGGGTCATCCCGTGCCGGGTGCGCAGTCTGTGCAGGGCCCGGGTGAAGACCCGGTCGACGGCGGTGGCGACGGCCAGTCCGCCCAGGTGGTTGCCCACGAAGCCGAGCGAGCGTCCGCCGAGCATGGGCGCCCCGAACTCGCGTGTCGGATGCTGGGGTTGGAGGAACAGCCCCAGGCTGGGCAACTTCAGTCCTTCCGCGATGGCACGGCCCAGCGGTGCCACGGCACCGGCGGCCAGCACCACGTCCGCGCCGTGGGCCGCCCGGACCAGGGAGTCGGTCATCTCCTCGGCCGCCGACGTCGCCATGGCCACCGCGCGCAGCAGTTTGCCGAGCCCTGTGGTGCTGGCGTGCAGACCACGGCCGTGGTCGGAGTGCAGCACGGCGTGCGGGTCGACCGGAGTCGCGTGGAACCGCACCCCGGAACCGGCGCTCAGCGGCTCGAACAGGCCGTGGGTGGCGAGCGTGACGTCGTACCCGCTCCGTGCCAGCCCCGCCCCCAACCCGGTGTACGGCGCGACGTCGCCGCGCGACCCCGCCGTCATGATCACCACCCGCATGCGTCTCAGTGTGGACCGGCCGGACGGGCGACACGCTGCGTACGGCGGCACATGGACGAAAATCGCCGGTGCGGGGGACGGTGCGACCGGGACTGTTCGGGCGGGCTCAGACGCCAGGCCGGCGTCGGGCCTTCGCGGCCGTGCGAGGCGCGGCTGTCAGGTGCCGGTGCTGGGCCTGGACCCGATCCGCATGCCCGGGCGGCGGCGGTGGACGGTGACGTAGGACAAGCCCCCGTCGCCCGCGATCAGGCCACGGGCGCTGCCGTGCGGCAGCCAGACCAGACTGCCGGGAGCCAGGGGCTGTGGGTCCGCCTCCGTGGCCAGGGTGCCGTCTCCGGCGACGACGAGCAGGAGGACGTCGAGGTCGGGCTCGGTGTGCGTGTCGATACGCGCTCCGGGCGGGACGCGGATGAGATTGGCGTCCAGTTGCCGTCCTGGCTCGGACAGTCGCCACAGCGCACCCGCCGCGGTCGAGTCGCCGGCCACGATCGACTCGGTGTTGCCCAGAACCCGCGGTACGGGGGCACCGGCGGCGCCGGGGGGCGTCTCTGCTTCAGTCATCGATGCGCCACCCTGCCACACGCGCCCGCCGCCGGACCCGGCCGGGTGCGGCGGCGGGCGTCGCGTTCCGGCCGGGCTGTCGCCGGCGGTCAGTGCGACAGCCGCTCGTGGCGGTAGTGCTGGGCCAGCCGGGCCAGGGCGACCGCGGCGAGCAGAAGGCCGAAGTCGCGCAGCGCGATGTCGTAGTAGTCGGGGATGGTCAGCAGGTTGACGATGATGCCGGCCAGCCATCCGGCCACCAGCCACCCTCCGAAGCGCGGGGCGACGGCCACGACGAGGCCCGCGAGGATCTCGACGACACCGACGGCGTACATCGCCGTCTGGGCGCTGCCGGGCACGACGTCGTCGATCCACGGCGCGAGGTAGTGGGGCCAGTCCACGAGCAGGTTGGCGAACTTGTCCAGCCCGAACAGGATCGGCGCCACGGTGAAGCCGACACGCAGGATGGCGAACGCCTGGTAGCCGGGGTCGGTGAACGCGGCCCTCCGGGAGACGGCGGGCTCGGGGGTTGTGGTTGCGGACGACATGACGCCCTTCCTTCTATCGACAACTCTCACTATCGATAGAAGCGCGCGCACGTTCTTTAGTCAATGGCTGTGGGTTTTACACTGGTGTTCGTGGACCACCCGGAAGAAGTACCCGACACGGCCGTCTCCGCGGTCGCGGCTCTGGACGAGCCGACCCGCAGGCGGCTGTACGACCACGTCGTGCGCCAGCCGGGGCCCGTGAGCCGCGACGAAGCCGCCGCCGCCCTTGGGCTGGCACGTCAGACCGCGGCCTTCCATCTGGACCGTCTGGCGGACGAGTCGCTCCTCGACGTCGTCTACGAGCGGCGCAGCGGTCGCACCGGCCCGGGAGCCGGCAGGCCGGCCAAGCTCTACAAGCGCTCCACCACGCAGGTCACCGTCAACCTGCCCGAGCGCCACTACGAGCTGGCCGGACGCCTCCTCGCGCAAGCCGTGGAGGAAGCCGAGGCCACCGGCGAACCGGTGCGCGCCGTGTTGCACCGCAAGGCCCACGACCTCGGTGGACAGCTCGCGGGGCAGGGCGACACGACTGTGCTCGGCCTGTTGGAGCGGTACGGGTTCGAGCCCCGTTCGGACGGTGCTGCGATCGTGCTGGGCAACTGCCCCTTCCACACGCTCGCCCGCGAGCACACCGAGACCGTCTGCGGCATGAACCTCCACCTGCTCCGCGGCGCCCTCGAGGGTCTCGACGAGAGCGGTCTCCAGGCCTGCCTGGCCCCGAGTCCCGGCTACTGCTGCGTTCGCCTGGAGCCGGCCTCCTCCCCACCCGAACGGCCCGCGCCCGCCCGGGGCAACCCGGACAGCGCGCGAGGCGTCTTCCCCGGTGGACGGGACGGATCCGCCGCCGGTCCAGCAGGAGACGGGGACCATCATGAGTGACAAGGCCCGCAGACTGTTCGAGGCACTGGACCTCGATCAGGACGGGATGCTCACCCGCGAAGAGGTGATCGTCGCCCTGCGCACGAAGGGACCGTCCCTGGCCGCCTCGGGCGTGGTGCCGTTCTGGGGAGTCCAGGACGCCGAAGCCTCCTCCGCGCTGTTCGACACCGCCGACCAGAACGGGGACAGGGTCGTGACGCTCGAGGAGTTCGCGGCGGTGGTGGACCGCCGGTTCGGCTGGAGCTGACACCGGGCTCGGCGACGCCTGCGACAGCCGTGTGGATCACCGCGTGGCCACACCGCCCGAGAGTGACCACGGCCTGGGGCCCGATGGCTTCCTGCGACTCCCGGCTCGGCAGGGGGCTGCGCGCCCGTTGATCAGTGCGTCACACAGGTTCGCCGGGCACCTGACGGGTAGGAGGTCTCCTCTCGACACCGGAGGTGGACGATGGACATCGGTATAGGCCTTCCCAACACGGTTCCGGGGACCGAGGGTTCGGTTCTCGTGGAGTGGGCCCGGCGGGCCGAGGAGACGGGGTTCAGCACGCTCGGCACGATCGGGCGGCTGGTGTACCCGGGGTACGAGGAGCTGGTCGCGCTGAGCGCGGCCGCGGCGGTCACCAGCCGGATCCGGCTGACGACGAGCGTGCTGCTGGGGCCGCTGTACACCAACCCCGCGCTGCTGGCGAAGCAGGCGGCCTCGCTCGACCGGCTGTCCGGAGGGCGGTTCGTGCTCGGTGTGGGGCTGGGCGGGCGTGACGACGACTTCGCCGCGAGCGGTCTGTCCACCGAGGGCAGGGGGCGTCGGCTGGAGGAACAGCTGACGGAGATGAAGCGCGTCTGGTCGGGCGAGGAGCGGGGATTCGCCGGTGCGATCGGGCCGGAGCCGGTGCGCGAAGGCGGACCCGAGCTCCTCCTGGGCGGCTCGACCCCGGCCGGTTTCCGACGGGTGGCCCGGCTGGCCGACGGCTGGATCATGGGTGGTGGCACGCCGGAGATGTTCGCGGAGGCCTCGGCCGGCGTCGACGCGGCGTGGAAGGAAGCGGGGCGCACCGGCACGCCGCGCAAGCTCTCGCTGGCCTACTTCGCGCTCGGCCCGGATGCCCGGGCGCACGCTGACGGCTACCTCCTGGACTACTACGGCTTCCTCGGCGACGCCGCCGCGCAGATCGCGGCGAGTGCGGCGGTGAGCGCGGAGA
>NZ_GG657757.1:197237-227321 GCF_000158955.1 Streptomyces viridochromogenes DSM 40736
GCCGCCGCCCTGGGGGACGCCAGCGGGCCCACGGCGGAGGCGGGCGCGCTCGGCGCGACGACGGTCGCCTTGCCCTTGCGGGGCGCCGCTGCCCGCACGTCGGACCGGTCGACGGACAGAACGTCGAGCGGGGTGGCCTCGCGCATCCGCTGCGGAGTCCAGAAGGCGAGGGCGCGTTCCCGCGCCGAGGGGGACACCGCTCCGGGTGCGGGCGCGGCGCTCGCCGGTGTGGCGGTGACGCCGGTCGCCAGCAGCGCGGCGACGCCGGCGATCGCACCGAGGACGGTGCGGCGAACGCGGACGCCGCCGGACGGGCGGAGGCTACGGGGGCTGCCTATCACGCGGTCTCCTTCTGCTGTGGGGGCCGGGTGATGGTGCCCATCCACCCGGTCAGGCAGGGGTGTCACTGCGCGCAGTCAGGGGGCAGCGTGCCACCGGGAGACCAATTTGGACAGGTGCATGTCACAAAGATGACCGAAACGCCACCCACTCTCTTCGGCGGACACGAGAAAACCCGGCCTCCACGGGGTGGAGGCCGGGTCCGGGAAGCCGGGGCCGGGGGGTCAGATGGTGGGGCCGGCGCTGCCACCCGGCTGGATGCGTCCGCGCCAGGCGCCGGACTCGGCTCCGCGCTCCTCGATGTACTGCTTGAACCGCTTCATGTCGCCCTTGACGCGCCGGTCGATCGTTCCGAGCATGTCAGCGGCCTTCTCGGCGGCTCCGCTGGTCTCGATGTCCATCACGAGCTCCACCCGGGTGTGGGTGTCGTCCACACGCTCGAAGCGGACCGAGCCCTTCTGGTTGGTGTCCCCGCCCGTCGTGCGCCAGGTGACGCGCTCGTCGGGCAGCTGGTCGACGATCTCGGTGTCGAACTCGCGCCGTACGCCGCCGATCTTGGTGGTCCAGTGGTTGTGGCGGTCGTCCAGTTGCCTGACCTCCTCGACGCCCTCCATGAAGTTCGGGAACTCCTCGAACTGGGTCCACTGGTTGTAAGCGGTGTGCAGGGGGACGTCGACTTCCACGGTTTCCTTGACGGTGCTCATCCTCACGTCTCCGTTTCCCTGATCGACTGCTGGAGGCCCATCGGCCCTCACAGGTCCGGGCCCGGGGCGACGGGTACCCGGGATCTTCCGGTTGCCACACGGATCGGGGCGGGCGGATCAGACGGCGGGCACCGTCGCCCCGGCCGTCTGCGAACGGAAGCCGTGGCCGACCTCGGGGGCGAGGCCGTGGTAGTGGCGGAAGTTGTAGATGAGCGGGCTCCAGACGGCCGGGTCGATGTGGTGCGTGCCGGGTACGACGACGCGTTCTGCGGCATGGACGCGCAGGACCTCGCACTCGACGCTGAGGAAGAGCCCCCCGCCACCCGGTGTCAGCACGCTGACCCGCGCCTCCAACTGCAGGGAACACTCGGCGACGCGCGGCGGCCCGACCAGGTCGGAGGCGGCGGGAGTCAGCCCGGCGGCGGCGAACTTGTCCCGCTCGGACCGGTACAAACCCCGCTTCGCCTCCGGTACCGGGCCGGCGCCGGTGAGCGGTGCGAGACGCTCCACGTGCTCCCAGAGCTCGGGGGACGCGACGTTGATCACGAGCTCCTGGCGTTCGGCGAGGTTGCGCGCGGTCTGGCTCTCGCTGCCCAGGCCCAGGACGATGTGCTGTCCGAGGGCCCACGCGGAGGAGATCGGGGCGAGGTTGTGGGTACCGTCGGCGTTCTCGGTGGTCAGCAGCACCACGGGCGTGCCGAAGTAGAGAACGCTCGGCCGGATCACTCGGTGAGTGTCGATCTTCATGGTCCAGGACGCTACGGGCGGGACGTTTCGGGCCCCGCCGAAGCATGACCGGACCAGGATCCCGCGACCGCAGGTCCGCCGGCAGGCCGGCCGCTCAGAACCTCTGCTGCTGCTGCGGCTGCCCGTACGGCCGGCCACCGGGGCCGTCGCCCGCGCCCTGGGCCTGCAACTGCTCCGCCTGCTCCTTGGTGATCTTCTGTTCCGCGCCGCAGAAGGTGCACTGCGTCAGGTACTTCGTCGAGATCGGGAACAGCGGCACGAAGAAGAGCGTGAACTTCGTGACGCGCTTCCTGAGCGTGTGGGCGGCGGGGTTGCCGCACTGGCCGCACACCAGCGTCAGTATCGCCAGCTGGTACAGGTAACCCTTGGTGCCGAAGATGATCACGTGACGTCCTTCCCGGTCGGATCTTCACCCAGTGTCCTGTATCGCGGGGGTCAGGACGAGCCGGTACCCGCCGGCGCCCGGACCGCCCCGAGGCGGTCCGGGCCGTGCCGTGCCGGTGTTCAGTCCGACAGCGCCGCCAGCACCACGGTCTTGGCCTCCTCCTGGACCCGGCCGAGGTGGTCGGGGCCGAGGAACGACTCGGCATAGATCTTGTACACGTCCTCGGTGCCCGAGGGGCGGGCCGCGAACCAGGCGTTGTCCGTGGTCACCTTGATGCCGCCGATGGCCGCGCCGTTTCCGGGGGCCTCGGTGAGCACGGCGGTGACCGCGTCACCGGCCAGGGTGTCCGCCGTGACCTGTGCCGGGGAGAGCTTGGCGAGGAGAGCCTTCTCCTCACGGGTCGCCGGGGCGTCGATCCGGGCGTAGGCCGGTGCGCCGAAGCGGTCGGTCAGGCCGGCGTAGTGCTCCGACGGGGTCCTGCCGGTGACCGCCGTGATCTCGGAGGCGAGCAGCGCCAGGATGATGCCGTCCTTGTCGGTGGTCCACACGGAGCCGTCCCGGCGCAGGAAGGACGCCCCGGCCGACTCCTCCCCGCCGAAGCCGATGCTGCCCTCGACCAGCCCGTCCACGAACCACTTGAACCCGACGGGCACTTCGACCAGTTCGCGGCCGAGGTCGGCGGCGACCCGGTCGATCATGGCGGAGGACACCAGGGTCTTGCCGACGCCGGTGGCGGCCGGCCAGCTGTCGCGGTGGGCGTAGAGGTAGGAGATGGCCACGGCGAGATAGTGGTTGGGGTTCATCAGGCCCGCGTCCGGCGTGACGATGCCGTGCCGGTCGGCGTCGGCGTCGTTGCCGGTGGAGATCTGGAACCGGTCGCGCTGCTCGATGAGCGAGGCCATCGCGTACGGCGACGAGCAGTCCATACGGATCTTGCCGTCCCAGTCCAGCGTCATGAACCGCCAGGTGGGATCGGTGTGCGGGTTGACCACGGTGAGGTCGATGCCGTGCTGTTCGGCGATACGGCCCCAGTAGGCGACGGACGCCCCGCCCAGGGGGTCCGCTCCGATGCGCACCCCGGCCGAGCGGATCGCGTCCAGGTCGAGCACGCTCGGCAGGTCGGCGACGTAGGTGCCGAGGAAGTCGTAGCGGCCGGTGGTGGGGGCGGCGAGGGCCCGGGCGTAGGGGACGCGCCGTACGTCCTTCAGACCGGCCCGGATGATCTCGTTCGCGCGGTCCTGGATCCAGGACGTCGCGCCGGAGGCGGCCGGGCCCCCGCTGGGCGGGTTGTACTTGAATCCTCCGTCGGCCGGCGGGTTGTGGGACGGGGTGACCACGACGCCGTCCGCGAGCCCCGTGGTGCGGCCCCGGTTGTGGGTGAGGATGGCGTGCGAGACGGCCGGGGTCGGTGTGTAGCCGTCCGCCTCGTCGATCAGCACCGTCACCTCGTTGGCGGCGAACACCTCCAGCGCGGTGACCCGCGCGGGCTCCGACAGGGCGTGGGTGTCGGCGCCGAGGAACAGCGGGCCGTCGACGCCCTGGTCGGCGCGGTACTCGCAGATGGCCTGACTGGTCGCGGCGATGTGGTCGTCGTTGAACGCGCCGGCCAGTGACGAACCGCGGTGTCCGGAGGTCCCGAACGTGACGCGCTGCCCCGGGTCGTCCAGGTCGGGGTGGAGCGCGTAGTACGCGGTGACCAGACGGGCTACATCGACGAGATCTTCGTGACCGGCCGGACTGCCCGCTCGCTCGTGCTGCATGGGCCCGCTCCTCCGCATGGGTTGATCCTTCGCTTTCGGTCTCATCCTTCCTCGTCAACGCCGTGCAGCGCGAGAGGGGCACCATGTCGGGGGCCGGATGTGCGCCAAGCCACGCGGCGGGCGGGTTGCGACGCCGGTGTCCACAAGGAGGCGGCGCCGCGTACCACCGGGACGTCCGGTGATGCGCCGCGCCGCCTGCCGACCCTGCGGGCGCCGTGTCGGCGCCCTTCGAGAGGGTCAGATCCGCCCGCCGGTCATCCGGGTGAGGGGACCGTACGCGTGGCGCTCCGCTCGGCGTCCCACCGCGTACGAGGCGGCGCTCAGGGCGGTCAGGCCGGCCCCGACGCCCGCGGCGACGAGCTTGCGGTGGGCGATGACCGTCCAGGCCGTCTTGGCCGTGGCCGCGACATGGCCCGAGGCCGTGACCACCGCCTGGCGGCCCGCCTCGACGCCCTTGGCCGCGGTCTGTACGGCCGCCGACGTCGCCTCGGCGGAGCGTTCGGCGCCGGACTTGACCGCTGACGCCGCGTCATCGGCCTTGGCCGACGCACGCTTCGCCGCCTGGGACGTCGACGTGCTCGCCTTGTCCGCGGTGCGGCTGGCCTTGGACTGGGTCGTCTGTATGGTTGCCGGCTTCTGATTCGTGCGCTTGTTCTCTTCCGTCATGGACACCGACTTGCCTCTGACTCCGGCGGCAAACACGTTCAGTCGCGCACCATCCGGCGGGTACAGGGCTGAGCACCTCGCCCGAGGGGTAGGCGAACCCCAGCAGGACGACGTCAGAACACGAGAGAAGGTGCGGCATGGCCGGCATTGTGAATCGCATCAAGCAGTTCGCCCGTAGCCCGCAGGGACAGCGGGTCGTCGCGGAGGCACGGCGCGCCGCCGCCGACCCGCGCAAGCGGGCCCAGGCGCAGCGCCTGCTGGGCAAGCTCCGCGGCCGCCACTGACCGGTACACCGCGCCCAGCGCATCCCCGGCTCCAACTCCGCACGCGCCCAGGTGTGTTCATGACCGGCATGGGCACTTGGGTCGCACCACACCGGAGAGGAGCTGGTTCGATGAACAGGGCGGGCAACGGCAGGAAGGTCTGTGCCTTAGGCGTCGCCGGGATGCTGGCGGGAACGGTACTGGCCGGCTGCGGCGACGACGACGGAAGCGGAGCCTCACAGCGGGGCGGCACACAGGAGCAGGGCACCCACGCGGTGCGCTCGGCCTACGACAGGACGGCCGAGGAGGACACCGCCAAAGTTAAACTGCGGGTGCAGACCTCGGCCCAGGGCCGCTCGGAGACCGCGAACGGGCAGGGTGCCGTGGACCTGGAGGACGGCGACAGCGTTCTGACGCTCGCGGTGCGGGGGCAGCGGATCGAGCAGCGTGTGATCGATCAGGTGCTGTACCAGAAGATGCCGAAGGGGCAGGCCCCGGGCGGCAAGCCGTGGATCAAGATCGACCTGGGGAAGGTCGCCGCGGAGCGGGGTGCGGGCGATCAGTCCCTGGGCGATCCGGCACGGTCCGCCGCGTACGCCAAGGCGATCACCGACAAGGACGTGGCGAAGAAGGGCACGGCCACGATCGACGGCGTACGAACCACGCACTACCGCGTCTTTGTGGATGTCGCCGAACTGCCCGACGGCGACACCCTGAGGAAGCAGGTCGGCCCGGCCCTGCCGATGGACGTGTGGCTCGATGACGAGGGCCGTATGCGCCGTCAGCAGATCGACATGACCGTCAAGGCCGCGCCGGGTTCGACGGAGCGGTCCTCCACCGACGCCTCGTCCTCCCGCGGGAAGGTCACGGTGCGCACCGTCATGGACTTCGCCGACTTCGGCACCGAGGTGGAGGCGGACGCGCCGCCCGCCGGGCAGGTCACCGACATGACCGCTCAGGCGCTGGAGCAGGGCAGGAAGGGCGACGGGCGGAGCTGATCCCGGTTCAGTACGCCGCGCGCCTGTCGCGCAGCCGCCGTACGAGGTCGGCCGCGGCCTCCGGCCAGTCGGGGTGATCGAAGACGAATCCCGCGTCGAGCAGCCTGCCGGGGACGACGCGGCGGCTCTTCAGCAGCAGTTCGGTGTCCGAGCGCAGGACGAGGGCGCCTGCCTCGGCCATCCAGCGCGTCGCGGGCAGGCCCACCGGGACGCCCCACGCGGTCCGCAGGGCGCGCATGAAGGCGCGGTGCGGCAGGGGCGCGGGAGCGGCGAGATTGACGGCGCCCTCGATGTCCTCGCGCGCGAAGAGGAACTCGACGGCGCGGACGAAGTCGCGCTCGTGGATCCACGACACGTACTGTGCGCCGCCGGCGACCGGGCCGCCGAGGCCGAGCCGGGACAGGCGCAGCAGGACGTCCAGGACACCACCGCGGTCCGGGCTCATCACCATGGCGGCGCGCAGGGCCACTTTCCGGGTGTGCGGGGTGTCGGCCGCCTCCAGTTCCCGCTCCCAGGCCTTGGCGATGTCGACGCTGTAGGACCAATAGCCGGGGACGCCGGGTTCGGATCCGCCGAGCACGCCTGTGACCTCGTCGTTGGGGGCGTCGAAGCGGTGGGCGTAGACGGTCGCGGTGCTCATCTGGAGCCAGACCCGGGGCGGCCGGGCGGCTGTCGCGATCGCCTCGCCCACGACCCGGGCGGAAAGGACCCGCGAGTCCATCATCTCCCTGAGGTTGGCCGGGGTGTAGCGGCAGTTCACACTGCGACCCGCCAGGTTGACCACGAGGTCGCTGCCGTCGATCTCCGACGCCCAGGGGCCGAGGGTCACGCCGTCCCAGTGCACTTCTCCCTTCCGGCGCGGGCGCCTGCTGAGCACCACGACGTCGTGCCCGGCCGCCCCCAGGGCGCGCTTCAGGACCGTGCCGACCTGGACGGTCCCGCCCGGTATCACGATCTTCATACGGTCTCCCCCGTCGGTGTGTGACCGCGACCCTAGCCCATGTTTGAACGCGTTCAAAACCTTGGGGAGGCCACGCCGGGAGGCGCTTAACCGGGGCAGATGTGTCATCGGGCAAGATGGGGCCCATGAGCGTAGTCAAGATCAACGTGCTGACCGTGCCCGCCGAGCAGCGGGAGGTTCTGGAGAAGCGGTTCGCCTCCCGCGCGCACACCGTGGAGGGCTCCGACGGCTTCGAGTGGTTCGAGCTGCTCCGCCCCGTCGAGGGCACCGACACCTACCTCGTCTACACCCGGTGGCGTGACGAGGAGTCGTTCAAGGCCTGGATGGAGGGGCCGATGAAGGCCGCGCACCAGGGCGGCGGCGAGGGCGGCGAGCGGCCGAGGCCCGCCGCGAGCGACTCCACCCTCTGGTCCTTCGAGGTCGTGCAGCAGGCGGGTCCGAAGGGCGCCTAGGTCGTGTCCGCGAAGTCCCGTCGTCCGCCCGGAGGGCGGGCCCCGCGGCGTCATGGGGGCACCCCCTGCTCGAGCGAAGCCGAGAGCTTGGGGGAGCGTGCCAGGCGTCGCGGGGCAGGCGGGACCTTGCGGACACGTAGGGCCTGCCGGACGCCGCGGAGCAGGCGGGGATCCGCCGGACAGGCCCTGGCCCGCGGCGGCGCACGCAAGAGGTCCCCCGTGCCCGAGCGGCACAGGGGACCTTCGCACGACGCCGGGCCCGCCCTCAGGTGCGCCAGGTGCGTGAGGGCGCCGCGGTACGGCCGACCGCGGCCGCCAGCTTGCGGAGCCTGCGCCAGTCCAGACGCGGCGGTGCCTCGGGGACGCCGGGGCGTTCGCGGGGCACCCGGACGCGCAGGGCCCGGCGTGCGATGCGGCAGTGGACGGGAGCGGGCAGGGTGAGCGCCTCGCCGTCCAGGCCGACCTCCAGGTTCGCCTCGTCGCCCTGGACGACGACGTGCTGGGCGGTGAGGACCGTGAGCCCCTCCGGGCGCGGGGACAGCAGGAGTTCGGCCGCTTCCACCGCGCTGTCCACGCGGACGGCGAGCACGCCCAGCTTCCCGGAGTTGAGCCGCTCGCGCCGGCCGAAGCCGAACGGGTCGTCCATGCGGTACGGGTTGTTGCTCACCAGGATGGCCTGCGGATCGGCGACGGTGGTGCCGTCGGCGCTGGCCGTCAGACGCGGGCCGCTCTGCCGGGTGAGCAGTTCGGGCAGCCGCTCCAGCGCCGCTCCCACCTTGTCCTCGCGATAGCCGGGGCTCTGGACGACGGCCCCGTACACGCCGAACGACGCGTTGTTGACGAACGGCCGGTCGTCGGCGAACCCGAGGTCCACACGGAGTTCGACCCCGTCGGTGAGGGCGTCGAGACAGGTGGACGGGTTGTCGCGGTCGAGGCCCAGGTCCATGGCGAAGTGGTTGCGCGTGCCGGCCGAGATGACGAGGAACGGAAGGCCGTGTTCCACCGCGACGGCGGCCACCAGGGCCTGTGTGCCGTCGCCGCCCGCGACGCCCAGCAGGTCGGCTCCGTCGGCCACGGCGGCTCTGGCCAGCTCGGTGACGTCCTGGTGCTGGTCCGGGTCGAGCAGGACGACCTGGGCGCCCAGCGCCTCGGCCTTCTCCTTGAGGGAGAACTTCTCGACCTTGCCGCCGCCGGAGCGCGGGTTGAGCAGCAGGAAGGGGCGCTGCGGCGGCGGGGTGCGGTACTCCTTGACCCGGACCGGCCGCAGGCCCGTGCTGCGCAGCGCGTAGCGGCCGCTCCAGACCGCGAGGCACCACAGCAGCAGGGACGCGAAGACGACCCACAGCAGATTGGCGGTCGCGAAGAGGGTGATGACGGCGACGGGCGTGGCGGCGGCCAGCGTTGCCGCAGCCACGCGTACCGGCCCCCGGCGGGACTTGTGTACTCCACCAGAGCGCGGCCGCGGTCAGGGCGAGACCCGCGATGCCCGCCGCCAGCAGCAGCAGTCCTTTCAGACCGCCGGCGACGAGGGGCAGCAGAGCCGCCAGGGCGACCGCCGCCAGGGCTCCCCTGGCCGCCCATCTCTGGCGGTGGTGATACCGCTCGCTCATCGCCGATGCCATCTCGTCCTCCGCTCGAAGACCGGTGCGGGCGCCCCCTCGGAGACCGCGCCCGGCCATGCAACATGGTGCCCGCCGACGGAACCGCTCGGCCACTGCCGTCCCTGACGGCTCCTCGCCGGCGGGCACGTCGGGCGTGAAGGTCCCCGGGGCGGAGCCACTCGTAGCGTACGCGGCCCCTCCAGCAGGGTTTCGCGCACCGGGGCGCGACGGCGCACGCCCGCACCATCACCGGATCCAGCGCATCTCGACTCCCTTGACCTGCTCAGTCTCGTGACGCAACTCGGATATTCGCCTCGCGTCCACCGGCAGTACCCTGTAGGCTCCCGTGCTGATCATCGGCCTACATGACCACAGGCCGACACGACCGACAGGGGGGCTCCGTGCGGGCCATGGGTACCGTGTCCACCGCGCTCGTATGCCTGCTCGCGGGCACCGCCCTCACCGGGTGCGGCGGCGACAGCGAGGAGAAGTCCGCCGGTGCCCTCCTCGACGAGGCCAACGCGACGATGCGCAAGCTCGGCTCCGTCACCGTCGACATCACCAACCGCACGACCCGCGGATCCGTCACCAGCCACCTCGTGACCGACCTCGGCAGCCGGTGCCGGTCCAGGACCACGTGGTCGGCGGGTGGCACCCTGGAGCAGATACGGCTGGGCGGGACCGACTACGTCCGGCCAAACCGGGCCTACCTGCAGAAGTGGAAGAAGTACCCGGGCGTCACCGGCGAGCAGAGGCTGTGGGTGAAGACACCGGTGGACCAGGCCGGTTCGGGCGATGGCCTCACCTCCTGCGAACGGCCCTTCGACTCGTTCGGCACGGCGAAGAAGGGCGGCTCCGCCCGCGTCGGGGACACCGAAGCGCTCCGGCTGATCGTGACCGACAAGGCGGACAAGGCCGGGACGTACACCTTCTACGTGGCGGCCGAAGGCAAGCCGTACCTCCTCAAGACGGTCTACAAGAGCGCCGCGCAGCAGACCACCACCGCGTTCAGCGGCTTCGACGCACCTCTCGGCGTCCAGGCGCCGAAGGCGGACGAGGTACTGAGCGTGCCCGGCGGCAGCCGCTGAACCGGCCCCGGGAGGGGCAGCGCTTTCCGTTGGAATCCGGTAAGAACCGGCCCAGCGGGGCGAATCGGCCCACGAGGGCTTGACGGGGGCGCGACGCGCTCGGCCTACTGGAAGACGCGGCCGGCCGAGTCGGGGGGGCCGGTCCCGGTGCCGGCTCTCCCGGGCCGCATCACTCCGCCGTCCCCGCCGAGACACAGGTCAGGGGTCCGATGGTGCGGCGAGGATGGGCAGCGGTGGTGGGCCTGGTGGCCTGCCTGCTCTTGCTGCCTCTCGTCGTCCCGGGGCCCGAACACGGCGGGCGGGCGGCGCAGACCGCGGTGACGGCGGCCGTCGACCGGGACGTGGTGGAGACCCCCACGGCCTCCAGTGCCGCGAGTGCCGGAGGTGACGCGGCCGGGGAGCCCTGCCCGTGCGGCAAGGAGCCGTCGGTCCGGCGACCGGTGGCACGGACGCCACGGGCCGCGACAGCGGCCGGGGCGAGCGTCGTGGAGACGGCCACGCCCGGCGTGGACCGGGGTGGTACGGACATCGGCGCGGCGAGAACGAGCGGACGTACCGGGGCGGTCGCGTCCGTCCCGAACGCCGTCGAACTGCAGACGTTCCGCTGCTGAGTGACGGCAGTACCGACAGGGGCCTGCGCCGTGCGGCCCGGGTACTGCCTGGTGCCGGTACGCCGTGATGTGCAGGCCTTCGTGTGTCCCCATGCCGATGACACAGGAGGCAGAGTTGCCTGGAAAGCGCGTTCTCGTTCTGCGGCCGGACGAACTCGGCCCGAGCGACCGGAAGATGTGGCGGGAGATCCGGACGGAGTCCCGGGCCCCGTCGAATCCCTTTCTCGACCCGGTGTTCACCGCGGCCGTCGGTCAGGTCAGGCCGTCGGCGAGGGTGGCGGTGCTCCAGGACGACGGCACCCCGGTCGGGTTCTTCCCGTACGAGAGAGGGCCTTTGGGGCAGGGCCGGGCCATCGGACTCGGAGTGTCCGACAGTCAGGGGGCCGTGTTACGTCCCGGAATCCGGCTCGACGCCCGCGGGTTGCTGCGCGCCTGCGCGTTGTCGTCCTGGGAGTTCGACAACCTCGAAACCGGCCAGGGGGTGTTCGCGCCCCACGCGGTCGAGGAGCTCGCCTCCCCCGTCGTCGACCTCGGTGAGGGGTTCGAGCGGTACACGGAGCGGCTGCGCGCGAGGTCGGCGAGCTTCCTCGGACAGACCAGGGCCAAGGAGCGCAAGCTGGCCCGGCAGGCCGGCGAGGTGCGATTCGTGTACGACGCCCGGGACCCGGAGGCACTGCGGGCCTTGATGGGGTGGAAGTCGGCCCAGTACCGGCGGACCGGCCGGCGCGACCGGTTCGCACAGGAGTGGATCGTCCGGCTGGTGGGGCTGCTCGGCGAGAGCGAGGAACCGGAGTGCCGAGGCGTGCTGTCCGTGCTGTACGCCGAAGACCGGCCGGTGGCCGCGCACTTCGGGCTGCGCTCGCGCACCGTGCTGTCCTGGTGGTTCCCGGCGTACGACCGCACCTACGCCAGGTACTCCCCCGGCCTCGTGCTGCAGCTGAGGATGCTGGAGGCCGCGGCCGCCGACGGCGTCGAGACAGTCGATCTGGGGAGCGGCCCCGCCCGCTACAAGGAGTCGCTCAAGACCCGTGACGTGCCGGTGTACGAGGGCGTGGTGGTACGGCCCGTGCCGGGCGGGGCCGCTCACTGGCTGGGCCGGGAACCGGCACGGGCCGCCCGCCGCTACGTACGCAACCGGCCGCTCCTGGCCCGCGCGGCGGCACGGGCACTGGCGGAGGCGGGGCGGCTGCGCGACCGGTGAGGACGGGGCGGTGTCACACGGTTCGCCCCGAACCGACCGGTGTCACACGGGGCGCCCGGCTCCTGGGACCCGGGCGCGCCCGCTCACCCGGTGGCCGTCCAGCTGTGGGCGACGTCCACGATGACGCGTCCGTCCAGTTGCAGGACCCGGAACGGCAGCCGGGCGCGGACACCGAGCCCGATCTGGGTCTCGCCCTCGAAGCTGCCGGCGAAGCGGGTGTCCCGGAAGGTCCGGTAGCCGGCGAGGTTCACGCCCGGCAGCGGGCGCCCGGCCCGCGCCGGGTACGTGGCGGCTCCGGTCTCCGGGTCGTAGGCGGGCGCGGCCACCCGCACCTCGAGGACGGCCCCGCCGGCCACCGGGATGTGCCGGCCCGAGCCGTCCTGGTGGAGCTGGTCGACGTAGCGGACCGAGTAGCCGACGTCCCTGCCCGCGCCGGGCAGGTGGATGACCATCCGGTCGAAACAGTCGTGCCGGCCGGTCCGGATGTCCCTGACCGGCGTGAGCGTGGCGCTGGTGTCGGTCTTGGCGACGCTCCCCCAGCCGGTCGGGCACGCCGTGGCCGCCGCGGACCGGGCGGCGACCGGTGCGGCACCGGCCGGGACCGCTGCCGCGCCCACCGTGACGCCCACGAGCGCGAGAGTCGCGCATGCCGTTCTGATTCGTACCATTATCGCCCCCGAGGCTCGTATGTTGCTGGTATGAGGTGAGACGGTCGGCTGGACCGAAAGGTTGCGCTGACCGCGCCGGACCGCCGCCCATGGCACATCCTGGTGGGGAGCGATGGAGTCCGGTGCGTCCGTACCGGGAGGACGCGAGATGGATGAGGCAACCGCCGTACCGGACGGGCCGCGGTCACCCGGTGGCCGGAGCCGGCGCGGTGGCGAGCGCCGGTCCCGCACCGGGGACACCGGCCGGTTCGAGGACGCCCTGTCCGCTCCGCTGATCGAGGCCGTCAGGGACCTGGGCGGATACGGCGGCCTGGTCTACCTGCGCTCCCGCGACCTCCGTTCGCTCGTACTCGCGATGGTGACCGGAGTGCCCCGGTCGCTGCTCCGGGCCTGGTGGCGGGTGCCGATCAGCGGTGCCCTGCCCATGGCGGAGGCCTACCGGCGCGACGAGACCCTGTGGCTGACGGACGAGCGCGCCACCATGGTGCGCTTCCCGCACTTCACCGCCGGGCTGCCGTACTCCTTCGGCTCCGCGCACCAGCCCGTCCGGTCCGGTGGCGAGGCCGTGGGCGTCCTGGTCGTGCTGCGCTCGGCCGCCCGGACGCCGATGGAGGCGGAGGCCGTCGATCTCGCGCTGCGCCCCGCCGAACGGCACATGGAAGAGCGCCTCGGCCGCCTCGCCGCCGACCGGTCCGGCCCGGAGAACGCCGCGTACCGGATCGAGTACGACGACGAACCGGTCAGCGTGCGGCTGCCCACACCCTCCGTCACCCCCGTCCGGGTCGGGCTCATCGACTGGGACCTGGACAGCGGCCGGTGCACACCGGACGACGAGGCCCTCGCCCTCCTCGGCATCGACCGGGTGGGCTTCGGCGGCGGGATGGCGGACATCGAGGCCCGTGTCAGCCCCGACGACCTGCACGAGCTGCGGGCCGCCCGGCACGACGCGATCACCCGGGGCCGGGTCAGGTCCCGGCGCTTCCGGGTGCGGGACGAGTCCGGACACGGCCGGGAGAGCGGCTACCGGCCCGTCGAGCTGTGGGGCCACCTCTCCCACGGCGGAGCCGGGTCCGCGCGGGTCCTGGTGGCGGCGCTCGTCGACGCGGCCGGCGGACTCACCGCGGCGGAGGCCGCCGAGCGGCTGCCCGACGGGCTGTTCTCCCTGGACCAGGACGGCCGCCTGACGTACGCCAACCGCCGCTGCGAGGAACTGCTGGGCTCCGGCCGGGAGGAGCTGCTGGGCCGCTATCCGTGGGAGGTGATCACCTGGCTGCGGGATCCGGCGTACGAGGACCGCTACCGGGCGGCGATGCTGTCGCAGGAGCAGGTGTCCTTCCTCGTGCGGCATCCCGCCGGGAACTGGCTGAGCTTCGTGCTCTACCCAGACGTGCACGGACTGACGGGCCGGGTCCATCCGACCGTCCCGCCCTACGGGGCCGACGCGGGCGGGCCGGGGCCGGGGGGCACGGCCACGGTGCGGCCACCCAAACCGGTCGCCACGGCCCGGGCCGGGGCGCTCTACCACGTGGTGCAGATGGCGAGCGTGCTGACCGAGGCGGTCACCGTGCGCGACGTGTGCCTGGCCGTGTCCGAGCAGCTGCTGCCGGCGTTCGGGGCCACGGAGCTCGCCCTGTACACGGTCCGGGAGGGCCGGATGTTCCTGCTGTGGGAGTCGGGCTACCCGGAGGGGTTCCTCACCCAGTTCGAGGGCGTCACCCTCGACACACAGTTGCCCGGCGTCCACGCGCTGACGACGCGGCTGCCCCTCTTCTTCGAGTCGCCGGAGGACCTCTCGATCGCCTACCCGGGCATCGCCATGGACCGCATGAACGCCTGGTCGTTCCTGCCGCTGATCGCCTCCGGTCATCCCATCGGCTCGTGCATCCTGGGCTGGGACGTCCCGCACCGCTTCACCGCCGACGAGCGCTCCGCCCTCACCGCGCTGAGCGGGCTGGCCGCGCAGGCCATGGAGCGGGCGCGGCTCTACGACTCGGAGTCCGCCGTGGCCCGCGGCCTCCAGGAGGGACTGCTGCCGCACCGGCTGCCCGCGGTCGAGGGGCTGCGCACCACCGGCCGCTATCTGCCGGGCACACGGGGGATGGCCATCGGCGGCGACTGGTACGACGTGATCACCACGGGCCGCGGAGTGGCGCTGGTGATCGGGGACGTCGAGGGCCACAGTGTCGGCGCCGCCGCGGTGATGGGGCAGTTGCGCAGTGCCGTGCACGCCTTCGCCGCGAGCGAGAGCCCGCCGCAGGAGGTCATCACGCGCACCAACCGGCTGCTGGCCGAGCTGGAGGCGGACGTCTTCGCCACCTGCTGCTACATCGAACTCGACCCGCGTACGGGGCATGCCCTCGCCGTGCGGGCTGGGCATCCCCCTCCGCTGCTGCGCCGTCCCGACGGGCACGCCGAGACGCTGGACCTCGCGGGCGGGGTCATGCTGGGAGTGCAGCCGGACGCGGTGTACCCCGTCACCGCGCTCACCCTGGATCCCGGCAGCGTGCTCGCCCTGTACACCGACGGGCTCGTGGAGCAGCCCGGCAGCGACATCGAGACGGGCATCGAGGAGATCCGCCGCCGTCTGGCCGACACCCCGGCCGACTCGGTGGAGCATCTCGCCGACCGGCTGGTGCGGACGGCGCAGCGGGCGAGGGAGCGGCCGGACGACGTGGCGCTGCTGCTGACGGCCTACCGGTAGGGACGAGGCGTAGTCCCGGGCGATCGACGGGGGGCGTGGATGGCGGGGTACCGTGGGCGGGACGGGCGAGCGAGGCGGTGGTGACGTTGGACTGGCAGCGGTACGCCGAGCAGATGGCGCTGCTCGCCCGGGACCTGCTGGCCCAGGATTCCGTGCAGGCGACGCTGGACGAGATCGCGGCCTCGGCGGTGAAGCTGGTCGAGGGCTGTGACGCGGCGGGGGTCCTGACGGTGTCCAAGGGCCGTGCCGTGACACTGTCCGTGTGCGGCGACATGGTCGAGGAGTCCGACCGATTGCAGGGCGAGCTGGGCGAGGGACCGTGCTTCGACGCCGCGCGCCGGGTGGACGGTGAGCGGCTGTTCCGCATCGCCGACATGACCGAGCCGCAGCCGTCCTGGCCGCGGTTCTCCCGGGCGGCCCGCGACCTCGGGATCGGCAGCATGACCGGCGTACTGCTGTACACCGCCGAGGAGGACTTCGGCGCGCTGAACCTCTACTCGCGCCGTCCCGGGGCCTTCGGCAAGGACATCGAGGCGGCGGGCTGGCTGCTCGCCTCCCATGCCGCCGTCGCGCTGGCCACCGCCCGCACCGTCGACCAGCTGGAGCACGCCCTGGAGACCCGGCACGCCGTCGGCGAGGCCATGGGGATCCTCATGGAACGTCACCGGCTGAGCGAGGACGAGGCCTTCGACGTGCTGCGGCGCATCTCCCAGCACCACAACATCAAGCTGCGCGACGTGGCCCGGCACGTCCGCGCCGACCACCCCGAACAGGCCTGACGTCACGCGGTGCCGTCGGCGCGCAGGAGGAGCACGGCGATGTCGTCGGTGTGCCGTCCGGTGGGCGCCGTGTGCCGGACGAGCCTGTTGATGAGCCGTTCCAGGTCCTGGCCGTCGCCGGCGTCCAGGTGCCCGGCGAGGTCGGACGTGGTCCGGGTGGCGTCGGTACCGGGGAGCTCGACCAGCCCGTCGGTGTACAGGGCGAGGGTGGCGCCGGGGAGCAGGGGCGCGCTGGTGACGGGGTAGTGGACAGCGGTGTCGATGCCCAGCAGCGGGCCGGGCTCGACGTCGAGGACGCCGGCGGGGCGGCCGGCGGGGCGCAGCAGCGGAGGCACGTGTCCGGCGCTGGCGAAGGCAGCCTCCCGGCGGGCCAGGTCGAGATGGACGTAGAGGCAGGAGACGAGCAGTTCCGAGTCGAGGTCGCCCAGCAGCCGGTTGGTGCGGGCGAGAACCTGGTCGGGTGCGGCGCCCGCGGTGGCGTGGGCGTGGATGGCGGTGCGGACCTGGCCCATCAGTGCCGCGGCGGCGATGCTGTGTCCCTCCACGTCGCCGATGACGGCGGCCGCGGTCGTGCGGCCCAGGCGCAGGAGGTCGAAGAAGTCGCCGCCGACCTCGAGCCCGTGGCCTGCGGGCAGATAGCGGGCGGCGACCTGGAGGCCGGGGAGCCGGGGCAGGGCCCGGGGCAGCAGGGCGCGCTGGAGTTCGCGGACGAGACGGTGCTGGGCGTCGTAGAGCCGGGCGCGGTCGAGGGCCTGGGCGATCAGGCCGGACAGTGAGGTCAGGACGGCGCGTTCGTCGGCGGTGAAGGTGTGCGGGTGGTCGTAGGACAGGATGCAGCAGCCGACGGGCCGGCCCGAGATGGTCAGCGGGAGGAACGCCCAGGCCTGTTTGCCGCTGATCCGAGGCGCCCTTGGGTAGGTGCCGGCCAGCTCTGCCGGGTCGGCGAAGAAGGCGGGGGTGCCGCTGGCCAGGACCTGGCCGGCGGGGGTGAGGTCGGTGTCCAGGGACAGGGCGTCCAGTCGTTTCCATGACGTCGTCCGGGTAGCCGTGGTATCCGGTGATCTTCAGACGGCCGGCGTCGGCCGCGGAGAGCACCACGCCCTGGGCGCGGAAGGCGGGCAGGATCTGGTGGGCGAGCAGTGCCACGAGGTCGTGCACGGTCACCGTTTCGGTGAGGGCGGCGGCCAGGTGCACCAGTTGGTAGAGGCGCCCCGTCGGCGCCGCCGCGGCACGTGCGGGGGCGGGCGGTGGCGGGCCCTCGGTCTGTTCCGCGGTCGGGACGACTCGGACGCTGATGCCGCTCGTGTCGGGGTGGAGCTGGAAGGTCAGCCAGTGGTCCGGCGGGCGGAGCGCGGTGAAGGACACGGGCGCCCGGCTGAGGACCGCCGTGCGGTAGTGGTCCTCGTAGACGGGGTCGTCCAGCCAGGACAGGGACTGCCAGGGCCGCGTGCCGAGCAACCGGTCGGCATGGCATCCCAGGAGGCGGGCCGCGGTGGCGGTCACGAAGGTGATGCGGCCCTCCAGGTCCAGGGCCAGGGCGCCTTCGGGAAGGCGTTCGAGGTAGTCGGCGGCGGCCAGGCCGGTCTGCACGGGGTGGTGCGCGGCCTCGACGGGGACGACGCGTGGCTGGTCGGGCAGGGTGGGCGGCCGGGTGGCGTCGTCCAGCAGGCGTGCCATACGGCGGGCGCTGGAGACGAGATGGCCACGTTCGCGGGGTGTGACCTCGTGTGGACGCGCCGCGGGCCACATCAGCACGATGCCGCCCCAGCGGCGCCGCACACCGGTCAGCGGGACCGCGGCCAGGGCGAACGGGTAGGGCAGGACGGCGGCGGCCCGCGGGTAGCGGCGAGCCATCTCGTCCTGGCTGCCGATGGACACGAGTGTGTCGTCGTGGATGGCATCGGTGACCGGGACGGGCGCGGTGAGCGGCAGGCGCTGCCACGGGGCACTGAAAGCCACCGGCAGACCGCACAGCGCCACCAGGCGCAGCACGGGCTCCGTCTCCTCGATCAGGTACAGGCCGCCGATGGAGGCGCCGGAACCGCGCACGGTGTCGGCCAGGGCCACCCCCAGGGCGTCGTCCAGCGACCCGGCGCCCCTGGGCGGCTCGTTGCCTCCGGACATGCTGGCCTCCCGCTCTTACCCGGACGCTACGCCCAGCGGGGCGCGAGGGCATGTCGTCGGTACGCGTGTGTGGCGGGGCCGGCGCGACCTGCCGGCAGAATCGAAGGCCTGAGCGGCGATCGGGGGGCCGGCCTTGCGGACTCTGACAGCGCGCGATCCCCTGGCCGTCGCCGTCACCGCGGCGATCCGACGCGGCGACCTCCCCGGGCTCCGGCAGCTGCTCTCCGGCCATCCGGTCGTGCGGTGGCTGCGCGGCCGGGGAGCGAGGAGCGGGTCATAGCGGCGGCTCGCCACGGGCCCCCGCGAAGCTCACCTCACAAGCAGTAGCGCACCAGCCATTCGTCCTGGTTGTACGCGGTGCGCGCCGGGTCGGGCACGCCGGCCGGCTGTTCCTCCACCATGTCCTCCACACGCACCGGCTCCGGCAGTGCCCCGAAACGGGCCCGGCGCACGGCGGCCTCCGCCTCGCTCCCCTGCTGCGATGTCGCGTCGTCCACGGCGATTCCCCTCTCCGGCCGGCTTTCTCCGGCCGATCGGCCTCCCTGGGCAATGAGTTGACGCGTGAGGCGCGTTCATGGTTCCCGTGACGTCGCTCAGCCGTGGACGCCGACCGCGCCGTTCCACCCCACGAACTTCGTGCTCAGCTGTTTCCTTCCCGACGCTCCAGTGATAGTAAACCTTCCTATCAGTTCCGCACGGCCCGCTCTTCCAACCCCCCACCCTGTTTGGAGGCACCGTGAGACACCCCGCGACCCCGGCGGCGCGCCGCACCGTCCTGGCGCTGTTCGGCGCCGCCCTCGTGGCCACCCCGTTGCTGAAGCCGCCGCACGCCGCGGCGTCCGTCAGGGCCGTCGGGCTCGACGACCCGGCGAAGAAGGAGATCGCCATGCGGCTCGTGTCGAGCGCGGAGAACTCCTCGCTCGACTGGAAGGCGCAGTACCCGTACATCGAGGACATCGGTGACGGCCGGGGCTACACCGCCGGCATCATCGGGTTCTGCTCCGGCACGGGCGACATGCTCGACCTCGTCGAGCTCTACACCGACCGCAAGCCCGGCAACGTCCTCGCGAAGTACCTGCCGGCGCTGCGCGAGGTCGACGGTTCCGACTCGCACGACGGGCTCGACCCCGGCTTCCCCGGAGACTGGCGCAGGGCGGCGCGGGACGACGTGTTCCGGCGCGCGCAGGACGACGAGCGCGACCGGGTGTACTTCGATCCGGCGGTGCGTCAAGGGAAGGCCGACGGGCTGCGGGCGCTCGGCCAGTTCGCGTACTACGACGCCATCGTGATGCACGGCGACGGCAGCGACCCGCTGAGCTTCCGCAACATCCGCAAGCGTGCCCTGCGCACCGCGAAGCCGCCGGCGCAGGGCGGTGACGAGGTGACCTACCTCGGCGCCTTCCTGGACGCGCGGGTGTGGGCCATGAAACAGGAGCCCGAGCACGACGACACGAGCCGGGTCGACACGGCCCAGCGGGTCTTCCTGCGCAAGCGGAACCTCGACCTCGACCCGCCACTGGACTGGAAGGTCTACGGCGACAGCTACCACATCGGCTGACCGCCGCCAGCTCGTCGGAGCAGGAGCACCTCGTCCTGCTCCGGCGAGCCGATTGGTCCGCCAAGACGGCACGGAAGTGGACCTCCGGCCGGACCGCGGCGCCGCCTAACGTCGCCGACATGAACGCCACCACCGCACGGGGAGCCCTGCTCGCCGCGTTCGCGTGTGTCCTCGTCGGAGGGTCCTTCACGGCCAACAGCGTCCTGGCCGACTACCCGTACGCGGGCGGCCAGTTCCTGCGCTACGGGCTGGCCTGTCTCCTGCTGGTCCCGTGGGCCGGGAAGGGCGCGGCCGGCCGCCTGAGGGCGCTGGCGCCCCGTCAGTGGGTCCGGCTCGCCCTGCTCGCGGCGGTCGGCATGGTGGGTTTCAATCTGGCCGTCATCGCGGCGGAGCGCACGGCGGAACCCGCTGTTCCCGGTGTGTTCGTGGGCTGTGCGCCGGTGGTCGTCGCCGTGCTCGTGCCCCTCCTGGACGGGAGCAGACCCGGGCAGGCCGTTCTGTACGGGGCGTTGCTCGTGGCCGTCGGCGCCTTCACCGTCCAGGGCTGGGGGCGTACGAACGGCGCCGGCATCGCCTTCTCCGTGTGTGCCCTGGCGGGGGAGGTCGGGTTCGCCGTGCTCGCCGTGCCCGTCCTGCTCCCCCTCGGGCCCCGGTTGCTGTCCGCCACGGTGTGCGCGGTCGCCGCGCTGGAGTCGGCGGTGGTCGCGGTGGCCTCCGACGGCACCGGATGGCTGCGGCGACCGGACGGCGTCGAGGCCGCCGCGTTGCTGTGGCAGGCGGTGGTGGTCACCGTGGTCGGCTTCGTGTGCTGGTACATGGGCATGCAGCGGATCGGCGCCGAACGCGCCACGCTGTTCTCCGGCCTCATCCCGGTCGCGGCGGCGTGCACCGCCCCGCTCGTCGGCACCGGCTCCTACGGCCTCGCCCAGGCGGCCGGCAGTGCGCTGGTGTGTCTCGGCGTCGCCCTGGGGTCGGGTGCACTGACACGGGCGGAAAGCGGACGGGCCACACCGCCGGCGGCCTCCTTTCGGGGGAACGGCCGCCCGCAGAGGCGTGGCTACGCCGCGTCCGATATGCCGGAGTGATCCCGCGCGCATCTAATGGACGGCATCGAACGTCTCGGCCGACACGGGAGGCCACGTCCATGCCGCACACCCGCACCGGTGGAGGGACCGAGAACACCGCGCGTGCGGGTGTGCTGCGGCGGCTGGGCGAGTGGTGCGCTCACCACTTCGTGGTCGTCATCCTCGCCTGGCTCGTGGCACTGGTGGCTCTGCAGGTCGTCAGCCGTGAGTTCGGAGGGGCGTACTCGGACAACTTCAGCCTGCCCCAGGCGCAGGCCCAGAAGGGCCTGGACGTGCTGAAGGAGCACGATCCGCAGGCCGGCGGCTACAGCAGCCAGATCGTGATGCACGACGACCAGCAGCCCCTGACCGCGCTGAGCTCCCAGATGTCCACCACGGTCGCCGACCTGGAGAAGCTCCCGCACGTCCTGTCCGCCCAGAACCCCCTCACCGCCCCGAGCTCGCCGAGTGGTCAGTCGCAGCAGAACGTGGGGCCGCTGTCGGACGACAAGAAGACGGCCTACATCACCGTCCGTTTCAACGTGCAGCCGTCGACGCTCGGCGGCGACTACCTCAACGGGGTCGACACCGCCGTGCAGCCGCTGCGGTCGGCCGGCGCGGAGGTCGAGTACGGCGGCCCGCTCGGCGAGCTGGCCCGGCCGGCCGCCGACGATCGGGTGAGCGAGCTGATCGGTTTCGGCGTGGCCATCGTCGTGCTGCTGGTCGGGTTCGGCAGCGTGATCGCCGCCGTCGTCCCGCTGCTGAGCGCGCTGATCAGCGTCGTCGGCGGTCTCGCCATCCTCGGGCTGCTGGCGGCGGCCTTCACCTTCGCGACCGTCTCACCGACCCTGGCCACGATGATCGGCCTCGGCGTCGGGATCGACTACGCGCTGTTCATGCTCACCCGGCATCGGCAGAACCTCATCGACGGCATGGACCCGGTGCGGGCCGCGGGTCAGGCCGCGAGCACCAGCGGCCACGCCGTCCTCGTCTCCGGATGCACGGTGATCATCGCGCTGGCGGGCCTGTCCGCGTCCGGCGTCTCCTTCATCTCCCTGCTCGGTCTCGCCGCCGCCGTCACCGTCGTCTCGGCCGTCGCCGGCGCGCTCACCCTGGTGCCGGCCCTCCTCGGCCTCATCGGCCGGCACATCGACCGCTACCACGTGCGCCGCCCCATCGCCGAGAGCGACGCCGAGGCGGATGGGACGTCGCAGGGCACCTGGCACCGCTACGCACAGCGGGTGGAGCACAGGCCCCTGTGGTTCCTGTCCGGGGGTGTCGCCGTCGTCGTGATCCTCGCGATCCCGTTGTTCTCCATCCAGCTCGGCCACATCGGTGACGGCGCCGACCCGACCTCCTTCACCGACCGGCGGGCGTACGACCTGATGAGCGACGCCTTCGGGCCGGGCTCGAACGGCCCGCTCACGATCGTCGTCGACCAGACGGACGTACCGCAGTCGCAGCGCTCCGCTCTGGCGTCGAAGGCCCAGCAGACACTCGACAAGGTCGAAGGCGCCGCCGCCGTCACGCCCCTGACGCCCACGCAGGACGGCGACGTCCTGATCGGCACGGTCTACTCGACCAAGTCCCCGCAGAACTCCGCGACCACGGACCTGACCAACCGTCTCGTCGACGACACGCTGCCGGACGCCGTCCAGGGCACGGACGCCAAGGGGTACGTCACCGGTACGACGGCGACACAGGTCGACTTCCGGAACATCGTCGCCGCCCAGCTGCCCGTGATCATCGCGGTCGTGGTGGGCCTGGCGTTCCTGATCATCCTGGCGGTGTTCCGGGGGCTGCTCGTCGCCGTCAAGGCGGCCGTCCTCAACGTGCTGTCGATCGCCGCCTCGTACGGGGTGGTCGTCGCGGTCTTCCAGTGGGGCTGGGGCGGTCCCGCACTCGGCGTCCACGGCAAGGTGCCCATCGAGAGCTACGTGCCGATGATGATGTTCGCCATCGTCTTCGGGCTCAGCATGGACTACGAGATCTTTCTCCTGTCGCGCGTCCATGAGGCCTGGCTCCGCACCGGGGACGCCAAGGGGTCCGTCGCGCACGCCCTGGAGATCACGGCCCGAGTCATCACCTGTGCCGCGCTGATCATGGTGAGCGTGTTCGCGGCGTTCCTCATCAGCGACAACATCGTGGTCAAGATGCTCGGGCTGGGGCTGGCCGTCAGCGTGCTCATCGACGCCACCGTCGTGCGGCTGCTCATGGTGCCGGCCGTGATGACGCTGCTGGGGCCGCACGCCTGGTGGACGCCGCGGTGGCTGGACCGGGTGCTGCCCCACATCGACGCCGAGGGCGGCCGGGCCTAGTGCAGCGGCAGGCACCGTTTGCCCGTCGAGGAGCGGCGTCCGGTGCGTGCCACGTGGGTGTCAGTGCAGCACCAGGTGGACCAGGGCGAGCGTGCCGACCGACACGATCAGGGTCCGCAGGACAGCGGGGCTGAAGCGGCGGCCCGTCCTGGCTCCGACGAGACCGCCGAGCGCGGAACCGGCGGCGATGAGCAAAACGGCCGTCCAGTCGAAGTCGGCGAAGAAGAGGAAGAGCACGGCGGCGACGGTGTTCACGACGGCGGCCAGGACGTTCTTGACGGCGTTGAGCCGCTGGAGCGTTTCATCGAGCAGCATGCCCATGAGGGAGACGTAGATGATGCCCTGCGCCGCGGAGAAGTAGCCGCCGTAGACGCTGGCGAGGGTCAGCCCGGTGAACAGCAGCGGGCCGCCGTCGCGGTGGGCGGATCCGCCCTCACGGCGGCGGCGGCGCACCCTTGCGGCGATCAGGGGCTGGCAGGCGACCAGGACGAGGGCGATGCCGACCAGGGCGGGGACGATCCGCTCGAAGGCCGACGCGGGCAGGGTCAGCAGCAGCACGGCACCCGTGAGGCCGCCCAGGACGGCACCGGTACCGAGCAGCAGGACGCGCCTGCCCTGCCCCTTCAGTTCCTCGCGGTAGCCGATGATCGCGCTGATGGAGCCCGGGACCAGCCCGAGCCCGTTGGACACCGTGGCGGTCACCGGCGGCAGGCCGGTGGCGAGCAGCACGGGGAAGGTGATCAGTGTTCCCGATCCGACGACGGCGTTGACGGCGCCCGCGCCCGCACCGGCCCCGAACACGGCCAGCATCTCCCCCGGCGTCATGCCGCCCCTGCCTCGGCGGCGGCGCCGCGTGTCGCGCGCATGGTGATGTTCATGGGGACACGCTAGAGGGTGGACGGTTCGGCGGGCGTCGTAGGGTCTCGGCGTCCGACGTGGTGAAGCCTGGCCGAGCCTCGGCCGCACCGGAACGGCGGCACAACCCGTCGGGGTCCTGCCGCCGTTCCCTGGTGTGCTGGTGACGCCCTGTCAGCCGCGCCTGACGCGACGCAGGACCACGAAGCCCGCGGTGACCAGCACGGCGCCCGCCGCGGCCGGCCAGAGCTGGGCGCCGGTCTCGGCGAGGCCACCGCCGCCCACCGCCTGGGGCTCGGTCCGGGGCGGGACCGACGGGGTCGGGGCGGAGCTGGTCGCGGTGCCGACCGCCTGGGACTGGCCGAGGCCGTCCGTGTCCTCGCCCGTTTCGTCCTTCGATCCGCCCGGCGCGCCGGCGTTCGCCGTCCCGGCCGCGGTCGTCGCCCGTATCTCGGGTGCGTCGGTGCCGGGGGCCTTGCCGCCCTGGTCCGCTTCGGGGGCCGGCTTGTTCGCCGCCGGCGGCGTGGAGGCGCCGCCCTTCCCGCCCTCGGCGCCGCCCTTTCCGTCCTCGGCGCCGTCGCCCGCGTCGGTGGGCTTTCCGCCGGCGTTTCCGCCCTGGGGGGCGTCCGGCGTGCGCGTGTGCTGCTCCTGCGGGGCCTCGGGAGTCTTCGTCGGCTCCTCCTGCGGGGCCTCGGGAGCCTTCGTCGGCTCCTCCTGCGGGGCCTCGGGAGCCTTCGTCGGCTCCTCCCCGGAGCCGGGCTCCTCACTCGGCTCGGCACCCGCTCCGGCTCCGCACTTCCGGCCGTCGTTGATGCAGTCGACCATCTCCCGCATCAGACCCTCGTCGAAGACGTTGATGAAGTCGCCGTGGTCCGTGACCGGCTTGTGCAGCTGCTCCGGGAAGGAGTCCACCGCGAACAGCGGTGTCGTACGGCCGCCGTCGTCGAGGCTCGGCGCGTCGACGTCGTAGACGATGCGCTGGACCAGCTGCGGAACGGGCCGGAAGCCGGACGGGCAGTTGCCGGCGGCGTCCGCGAAGGCCATGTGCGTACGGTGGTTGGCGCTGTCGATGTTGCGGCCGTCCCAGCAGCTCTGGAACCTGAAGGTGCGCACCACGTCGCTGCCCTGCGGGCACAGCGGGTACTTGTCCTTCAGCTGCCGGTCCTCGAAGCCGGTGCAGCTCCAGGAGGCGTTGGCGTTGGCCGGGCCGTTGACGAACGACTTGGCGTCGCCGGTGATGATGCGCAGCAGCCGCGGCATGGCTGTGACCTTGCCGCGCGGGTTGCCCTCGAAGTTCAGTGTGACCTGCTCGGGCGTGACGATCTCGCCGGCGTTGCCCTCGATGCCACCGCCGGGCTTCTCGGCGTCCTGCTCCCGGCTGCCGTTCTGGAGGCGCAGGACGGGCCAGTAGTAGGAGGACTTGTCGCCCTCGTCGGCGCAGCTGGTCCCGGCGTTCGTGAGGTCCTGGTCGCTGGCGAAGGCGTTGTTGGCCTGGTTGCCGACGTAGTCGTGGAAGTGGTGGGCGCCGTTGGTGACGCCCGGGGCGGCGATGATGTTGTCGGAGTTGAACAGGCCGTTCTCATTCACACCGCAGTCGGTGGTGAAGGTGCCGCGGGAGGCCTGCTTCCCCTGCCGGGGGCTGCCGGCACCCGGCTGAACGCTGGTGATGGGGGCGAAGTCGGCCGCGACGGGGCCGTTGCCGGCCTGGCCTCCGTTGTTGCCCTGGCCCTGGCCACCGCCCTGCTGGTCCTGGCCGCCGTCGCCCTGTTCCTGGCCGGGCTGCTGGCCGCCGTTTCCGCCTTGGCCCTCGCCCTGCGCGGGGGCCTGGTTGCCGGAGTCCCGTACGGCGCAGGCGGCGAGGGAGTCGAGCCCTTCGGGGCGGTCCCCCACGCGGCCGATGGCGATCGCGATGCGCTCGAGGGTCGCGGCCCGCTTGTCCTTCAGCGGGTTCATGATGGCGTTGCCGGCGAAGTCCGGGTCCTGCTGCGCCTGTTGCGCCGACTCGCTCAGCCGCTGGTAGGCCTTGGCGATCTGCTCGTCGAGGAGGGCGAGTTCCTTGTCGACCTCCGCCCGCGCCTGCTCGGGCACCGAGGTCAGGCGGCTGCCGACGTCAGGGCAGTCGATCGTGGTGCCCGCGGTCCGAACGCTCGTGCCGGACCGCGTCTGGGCGGGATCGGTGCCCGAACCGCCGTCCGTGGCCGAGGCGTAGACATTCGCCGCCATCAGACCGCCTCCGCCCAGGATCAGCGCGACTGCGGCGAAGGTCGCGCGCCGTGGGCCTGTAGGGCGTCTTCGCGTGTTGCGTCCCAAGGGTGCTCTCCTGCGCTTGTGACGTGCGGGGCACAAAAATCCCCTCACCCCATACGTACGGGAGCGTCGGAGCGTTCAAGTCCTTCGAGGATTCTTCGGAAACTCTCAGGAAGCACACAGGACCCGAGCCCCGCCGGACCACAGCCCGGCGGGGAGCCGCAGGTCAGCGGAAGCTCACGTCACTGCACAGGAAGTAGGTCTGGTCCATGTGCGAAGCTGCCAGGAGTGCGGGAGCGCGTGGGAGCGCTCCCGCAAGGCGCAGGCTGCACCCGATGCCCCAGGTCGGCAACCGGTCGATTGCGCCACTTCCTAACCCAGATGCCGTCGAGGGCCGGACGGTCCTGGTGGCGGTAGGGACGGATGGACGGGGAAGTGGTCATGGCGGCATCGTGCCCAGGATGGGAGCGCTGCCTCAACCTGGACCCACGGCTCGGCTTAAGGGCAGCGCCCGGGGTTACCCGGTTCACATGGTGAAGCTGCATGTTCCGGGACGAAAAGAACACCACGAGCCCGAGGCCCCTCCGGAGGACCCCGGGCCGGCCCCAGAGGTGGAGCGGGCCGCGCCGGACACGCCGGGCGAGCTGCCCCGGAAGTCCTGGGGTGCGGTGCTGAAGGGGAGCCTGCGGGAGTTCAAGGACGACGAGCTGACCGACCGCGCGGCGGCGCTGACGTACTACGGAGTGCTGGCGATGTTCCCGGCGCTGCTGGTGCTGGTGTCGATCCTGGGCCTCACCGGCAGGTCGACCACGGACAAGGTGCTCGAGAACGTCCAGCAGTTCGCCCCCGGCTCGGCCCGCGACATCATCACCCGGGCCGTCGAGCAGTTGCAGGGCAACGCCGGTGTCGGCTCCCTGATGGCCGTCGTCGGTCTCGTCCTCGCGGTGTGGTCGGCCTCCGGCTACGTGGCGGCGTTCATCCGCTCCGCCAACGCCGTCTACGACATCCCCGAGGGCCGGCCGGTGTGGAAGCTGCTGCCGGTGCGGGTGGGTGTGACGGTCGTGCTGATGGTGCTGGCCGTGTTCAGCGCGCTGATCGTCGTGTTCACGGGCGGGCTGGCCCGGCAGGCCGGATCGGTTCTCGGGATCGGCGACACCGCGCTGACGGTGTGGTCGATCGCCAAATGGCCCGTCCTGGTCGTGCTGGTCACGATCATGATCGCGATCCTGTACTGGGCGACCCCGAACGCCAAGGTGAAGGGGTTCCGCTGGATCACGCCGGGGAGTGTGCTGGCCCTGCTGATCTGGCTGGTGGCGTCCGCCGGTTTCGCCGTCTACGTCGCGAACTTCGCCTCGTACAACAAGACCTACGGCACGATGGCGGGTGTCATCGTCTTCCTGGTGTGGCTGTGGATCACCAACCTGGCGATCCTGCTGGGCCTGGAGTTCGACGCGGAGACGGTACGGCAGCGGGCCATCGCCGGTGGTCATCCGCCGGAGGCCGAGCCGTACACGCAGCCGCGCGATACCCAGGCCTGGGACGAACAGGACCGGCGCCGCGTGGAAGAGACCTGACCCGCTTCAGCCCATGAGCCCGGCGGCGACCGTCGCACCCAGTTCCCAGCACCTCTCGACGTCTTGCTTGTCCGGCTCGCCCGTCACGGTGACGGCCTCGGCGGTGCGGCGCCAGTCGAGACCCTTGGTGATCGACTCGATGCCCCGCACCGCCCCGGTGACGTCGTTCCCGCCGTGCACCCAGTAGCCGAAGGGCCGGCCGCGGGTCGCGTCCAGGCAGGGGTAGTAGACCTGGTCGAAGAAGTGCTTGAGAGCGCCCGACATGTAGCCGAGGTTCGCGGGGGTGCCGAGGAGGTAGCCGTCGGCGGCGAGGACGTCGGACGCGGTGGCGGACAGCGCCGGTGCACGGACGACCCGCACGCCCTCGATCTCCGGGTCCGTCGCGCCGGAGACGACGGCTTCGAACAGCGCCTGGCAGTTGGGCGACGGCGTGTGATGGACGATCAGCAAGGTGGCCACGTCGCCCGAGCCTACAAGTCGTGAGGATCAGGAGTGATCGGCGCGAGATCTGGTACCCGGCCGTCGCTCTCCGTACGAGAAAGGGAGGTAACCGCCTTGTCCCAGGTAGAGGAATCCATCGAGGTCCGCGTCCCGGTGCACACCGCGTACAACCAGTGGACGCAGTTCGAGACGTTCCCCGAGTTCATGGACGGTGTGGAGCGCATCGAGCAGCGCACCGACACCCTGACGCACTGGGTGACGAAGATCGGCGGCCAGGAACGCGAGTTCGACGCGGAGATCACCGAGCAGGTTCCCGACGAGCGCGTCGCCTGGACGACCGTGAACGGCGAGTCCAAGCAGGCCGGTGTGGTGACCTTCCACCGCATCCAGGACGACACGACCAAGGTCATGCTCCAGATGGACTTCGACCCCAGTGGCGTGGCCGAGACGGTGGGCGACAAGCTGGGGTTCGTCAAGCGGCAGGTCTCCGGTGATCTGCAGCGGTTCAAGCGGTTCATGGAGGCCCGTGGGTCGGAGACGGGCGCCTGGCGCGGCGAGGTCTGAGCCGGGGCAAGAAGGCGGCCGCCACCACGTGCGCGTGGTGGCGGCCGCCTTCTTCCCTGTTCGCCCCTCACGCCGGTACCGGCCGGGCGATGCCGCTCCTGAACGGTTCCCGGGCCCGCTGGGACAGGTCGCCCAGCCGCAGGGCGAGTCGGGTCATGGTGTCGTAGAAGTGGTGCACGGTCTGGAGGCGTTCCAGGCGCGGGGCCAGCGCCGAGAGGGCGATGGCGAGGGCGACGCCCGCCCAGGCCACGGGCCCGAGCGGGGTGCAGCCGAAGAAGTGGCTGACGCCCGGGGTCTGGACGAGGGCGGCGAGCACGGCGGCGGAGCCGAGGGCGGTGACCCAGACCAGCGGGCTGTGACGCCGGCCGTAGAGCGTCTGCGCGAGCTGCGCGCCGACCACGCCGCACAGCGCCATGGTCGTGGACCGGCGTTCGGTGCCGGGGGTGAGGCGCCCGATGAGGTACGCCGTGACCGCGCCGAAGCAGGTGGTGATGCCGCGCCGTCGGATCGAGCGCAGCAGGGGTGCGCCGAGGGCGTCGAGGCCCATCGGGCCGCTCGCGGCGTGTTCCGCCGTCGAGGGGTCGTCGCTCGGGGTGACCGCCACCGCCATCGCCGGGAACATGTCCGTGAGCAGATTGACCAGCAGCAGCTGACGCGTGGACAGGGGCGAGGCGCCGGCCAGCAGGGTGCCCAGGACGCTGAAGCCGACCTCGCCGGCGTTGCCGCCGATGAGGATGCTCACCGCGTCGGCGACGCTGCGCCACAGGGCCCGGCCCTCGACGACCGCGTCGACGAGGACGGACAGGTCGCCGGTCGTGAGCACCAGGTCGGCGGCGTTGCGGGCCGCCGCGGAGCCGCGGGCCTCGATGCCGACACCGACGTCGGCGGCGCGGATGGCGGCGGCGTCGTTGGCGCCGTCGCCGGCCATCGCCACGACCCGGCCGGCCTGCTGCAGGGCCTCCACGACGTGCAGCTTCTGCTCGGGTGCGACCCGGGCCACCACGCCGGCGCCGCGCAGGACCCGGACCCGTTCGCGGCGCTCCATGGCGACCAGTTCGTCGCCGGTGACCACTTCGGTCTCCTCCGGCCAGCCCAGTTGCAGGGCGATCGCGCGGGCGGTCTCCGGGTGATCGCCGGTGAGCATCACAGGCAGGATGCCGGAGCGGCGCAGTTCCGCCAGCAGTGCCTGCGAGGTGTCGCGGGGGACGTCGGCGAGCGCGATCAGCCCGCTGAACTCCAGGTCGGCGAGCGGCGCGTCGAGTTCGGCCTCGGCGTCACCGGCCCGGCAGGGGCGGCGGGCGACGGCGAGGACGCGCAGACCTCGCCCGGCCAGTTCGTGGGCGGTGTCGGTCGTGTGGCCGGGCAGGTCCCGGCAGGCGGGCAGGATCGTCTCGGGGGCGCCCTTGACGACGAGG
>NZ_GG657757.1:227692-238258 GCF_000158955.1 Streptomyces viridochromogenes DSM 40736
TGCCGGTCTTGTCGAAAGCAGACGGTGTCGACCCGTCCGAGCGCCTCCAGGGTGCGCGGGGTGCGGACCAGGACGCCGCGCCGGGACAGCCGGCGGGCCGCCCGCCATCTGCGCGACCGTCGCCACCAGCGGGAGTCCCTCGGGGACGGCGGCGACGGCGACCGCGACTCCGCCGCTGACGGCGCGCCGTACGGGGCTGCCGCGCAGCAGGGAGAGCCCGGTCACGGCCACGCCGCCCGTGAGGGTCCCCGGCAGCGCCTTGCGGGTCAGCTCCTGGAGCCGGGCCTGTACGCCGGCCGGCGGCGGGGTGCGGGCGGCCAGTGTGACGGCGCGGCCCGCCTCGGTCTGCTCGCCGGTGGCCACGACGAGCGCGGTGGCGTTCCCGGCCACCACGGTCGTTCCCTCGAACACCATGCCGGCGCGCTGTGCCACCGGGGCGCCGGGGGTGGCGTCGGGGGCCTTGGTGACCGGCAGCGACTCGCCGGTGAGCGCCGACTCGTCGACCTCCAGTCCCTCGATGTCGAGCAGCCGCGCGTCGGCCGGTACGACGTCGCCGGCGCCGAGGGTGATCTCGTCCCCGGGCCGCAGCCTGGCCGCGTCGACGGTGACCGTGCGCGTGCGGCCTTCCCGCCTGCGGGCCTTGGGCTGCTGGCGGGCGGCCAGCCGCGCCAGTGCCTGCTCGGCGCGCAGCCGTTGGAGTCCGCCGGTCACGGCGTTGAGGTCCATGGCGCCGACCACCAGCAGCGCGTCGATCAGCGAACCGAGCAGCGCGGAGGCCACGGCGCCCGTGGCCAGGACCGGGGTGAGCGGATCGTCGAGTTCGCGGCGTACGGCGCCGGTCGCCTGCCAGGTCCAGCGGGCGGGGGTCAGGAGAGGGTGGCGGGCCAGGTGTGCCGCCTGCTGTCGTGAGCGGTCGGCGAGCAGGGCGATGCCGCGAGGCTCCTCGTCGGGGCCGGTGGGCCCCAGCCGGTCGCGGGCCTCTTCGGGCTCCAGGGCGTGCCAGGGGATGTGCAGCCGGGGCGGGGGCGGGGTGGCCCGGGCCACCCGGGTGGCTTCCAGCCAGCCGGCGAGCAGGGCGTTCGCGGCGGCGATGTTGACGGGCGCGTGCCGGGTGAGGGCCCAGAGTCCGGGCCGGCGCGGGGCCTGTCCGCCGCGGGCGACCAGGAGTCCGGACAGGGCCGCGCCCGCGCGGGCCAGCGTCTGCGAGCGGCGTCCGACGCGCCGGGCCGCGGGGATCGCCGTCAGCAGCCGCCAGACGTCGGCGAGTCCGCCCGGGGCCAGAACGTCGGCGCCCCACGAGACGGCCGTCCGGCCGTCGGTGAGGGCGATGGCCACGTCGCCGGCGGGCAGCCCGGCCGCCACGTGTCCTTCGCCGGACTCGCTCAGCCGGGCCACGGTCACGACCACGTGAGCGTCGTCCTGGAGGGCTCGTACGACCTCCGTCAGGGTCTTCCCGCTCGGGGCGACCTCGTCGGCGAGCCGGGTGATGTCCTTCAGATCGGAGCCGCCCACGATCACGACATGCAGTCCTGCCCGTCGGGCGGCGTCGAGGACGGCCTCGGCGAAGGGGTCGACCGGGTCGTCGGGCAGGCCGTCGGAGTCGTGGCCGGCCGTGGGGCGCCGGCTGCGCAGGGCGTCGGCGTGCAGCACGAGGGCGTCGGCGATCTCCAGTTGCCGCAGGCGCTCCCCGCTGCGCACGAGGATCCTGGAGTGGGCGAGGAAGGTGCCGAGGGTCGCGTTGAAGGCGGCCGGGCCGTATCGGGCCGCCTTCGGGGATCCAGCCAGGACCGCTTCGGCCGCGTCCGTCGCGTCATGCGTGACGAGGAGGGCTGCGGCGGCGCCGGCGAGGCTGCCGGTGCTCGCGTGGGACGCGTACTCCTGGGCGGGTGTCACCCGCAGCGGCGGACGGGTGTCGGCGGGGTAGGGCAGGCTGGTGCGCCGTTCGAGGACGAGGTCGTCGTGCAGCGCATCGAAGGCCGCGGCCCTGGACACGGCCTCGGTGAGCTGGGCACCGCGCAGCACCCCGTCGAGGACGAGCGCCAGCGGGGTCTGTCCGGCCCCGTGGGCGGCGGCGTTGGCGGCGGCGAGGACGATTTCCGTGCCGGACCTGCCGAACCGCTGCTGGAGGAGGGCGCGGAAGCGGGGGTTCTCCCGCAGCAGCGTGACGGTGGCGGTGACGACGCGTGAGGTGGGCGGCAGGACCAGGGACCGGCCGGTCAGGGCACCCGCCGCTCCGGCGGCGTCCAGCAGGATCGCCGCCGCGGTCGCGCGCACCTCGCCCGGGTCTCCCGGGTGGGTGGCCTCCTGGGCGACCGGGTCGGCGCCCTCGCTCAGACCGAAACGGGCGGCGAGCTCGGCGGCCCGTTCGGTGACGCGGTCGGTGGCGGCGTCCTCGACGGCGGTGATCACCAGGCGGGACAGCCCCTCGTCCCAGTACGCCGTGACCACGTCCGGGTGTTCGAGCAGTTCCCAGGCGACCTTGCGGGCGAGGGGCCCGGCCTCGCCCTCGGCCCGCCGCAGGGCGACGTGGACGCGCTGCCCCGCCGTCCAGTGCTGTCCGCCGGTCAGGGCGTTGCGCGCCACGTTGCGGACACGGCGCGTGCTGCCGTAGACGGAGGTCACCGTCCGGGCAGTGCTGCGGGCGGCGCCTGCGGCCGCCCCGGCCACGGCCCCGACGAGCGGGGCGGCGTCGAAGCGTGTGAACATCTGCTGTTGTCCCGACTCAGCCGGTGGACCGGCTGTCGTGTCCGTGCGGGTGGGCCTGCTCCCGGTCGTGCTCCTCGGCGTGCGGGTCGTGGTGCGCGGTGGCCTCGGCGACCTGTTTCAGTGCGGAGGCGGTGGCGGTGTCGCCCACTTTGGCGGGCTGTTCGTGGACGTGGTGTTCCGGTGGGTCGTGCCGGTAGTGGGACGAGGCGAGCTTGTCGCCGGGGCCGTACGACGAGGTGTCCGGTTCGGCCTCCGCGTCGGCCCCGGGGCGGCGTTCAGGAGCCCGGACGGCCTGCGTGCGGCCGTTCGGCGGCGCGCCGTCGGGCTCCTGCCCGGGCCGCGGCCGGGTCAGCCAGGCGACGGCCGCGCCGGTCAGCGCGACCGGCCACTCCACCACTCCGGCCACGCCGAGCACACCCGCACCGGCGTACACGGCCATCCGGCGGCCGCGCGGCGACACCGCTTCGATCCGCTCCAGGGTGCCCCCGGCGACTTTGCCCACGTGCCCCGCACCCGGCAGATGCCTCAGTCCCGAGGCGACGGCCCGCAATGGCTGCGGAAGACCGGGCGAACGTGATGTCTCCTGGTTCATGTCGACCTCCACGGGCGCGTTGTCCAGCGGCTTCAACCGGCTTCCCAACCTTTTGCCCCATATTCCGCCTTTATGGGAGTGAATGCTTGTCGTGCGCGGCCTACGGGGCGCGCAGCGGCCGCCTCACGGGGAGGAGAGTGCGGCTGCCCGGTAGACCCTTCGACGTAGTCGCGGCCTCGGCGCGCAGCAGGATGTACGGCGGGCGAGCGCGGGCGAGCATGGTCCTGGACGTCCTCCGTACCGGCCCTTCACTCGCCCCGAGGAGCTTCGTCATGCCCAAAACCCCCAGGCCACGTGTGCTGTGCCGGACCGCGGTGGCCACCCTGACGCTGCTGGTCGCCGCCACCGGAACGACGGCGGCCGTGGAGAAAGGACCGGCGGTCGCGGATCTGCGCGCCGACGCGAACCAGGACGGCAGCGTGGATGTCACGGGGTCGTCCGACGAGGCGGGCGAGGAGGAGTGGCACCCGGGGCGCGGAGCGGTCTTCCTCGCGAACGTCGACGACGACGCGCGGCGTTGCCGGCTGCGCCCCGGCGATCTGGACCGTATCGATCCGGCGGTAGACGAGCGGCTGGCGGCCTGCCACGACGCGGCGGACGAGCGGGTCGGCGGGGCCCGGGACGAGGCGGACCTCGCCCCGCTGCGGATCCCGCCCGCGACGGTCGGTGACCAGGCCTCGGGGCGTGTGGAGGTGGCGCCCGCGCAGCGGCCGTACGCCCGCCTGTTCGTCAGGCGGGACGGGGCGCTGCGGGTGCTGCGCGGACCGCTGACGGCGCGTGAGCTGCGGGCCGGTGTCGAACTGGCCCTGGAGGGCCGCGACATCGTGCGCGACCCTCGGCGCTGGGACGGCGAGGTCACCGTCACCCTCACCGTCACCGAGCGCGGGCGCAGCACGTCCGACCACTTCGCCTGGTCGCACCTCGCGGGCGGGGAGGTGCACTGCGCGACGAACGCGCTGCGTGACACCTCCGGTGGGGAGCCGTGGTGGAGGACCGGCCAGGACGGGTGACGAGTCCGGCAGCGGGTGACCGCTCCGCCCGGCCGGGGCATCCCGGCCGGGCGGACCGTGCCCGAAAACGGGCCGTGGCCCGGGCCTCTCCGGCAGCCTTCCGTGTCGGCCCGGGAGCGTCGGGTACTCAGAGCGGGCAAGCAGGCCGTCTCGGGTCCGGGCAGCGCGTGGCAGTGCGCCTGCCCGGTTCGGCGCGAATGGAGTGGTCATGACGCAGAACGGTGATGACGCGACGCTCGTCCGGCGGCCGGGGGTCACCGGCCTCCGGACGGCCCCGGACCTGTCCGAGCCCGCGCCACCACGGGACCCGCAGGCCGCCGAACCCCCGCAGGAACTGCCCCTGGACCGCAACCAGGCACTGCTGGAGGCGGCCAAGCAGGTCGGTGCCCTGCTGAAGCGGAAGGGGCACCTCTTCGCGCTGGCCGGGAGCGTCGCCGCCTACGCCCACGGCGGCGAGAAGAACCTCCAGCACGACGTCGACTTCGCCATCCGCCCCGAGGACGCGGATGCCGTGGCGGCCACGCTCCACGAGGCCGGGCTGACGGTGTACACCCCGCCGGAGGACTGGCTGATCAAGGCCACGTGTTTCGGCCAGCCTGTCGACATCATCTTCGAGCTGGCGCACCAGCCGGTCGGCGCGGACATGCTGGAGCGGGCGGAGGAGCTGTCGGTCGACTCGGTGCGCATGCCCGTACTGGCGCCGACCGACCTGCTGTGGAGCCTGGTCGCCGCCTTCTCCGAGCACCACTGCGACTTCGGGGCGGCGCTGCCCATCGCGCGTGCCCTGCGCGAGAAGGTCGACTGGGAGCGGGTGCGGCGCGAGTGCGGGGACGCGCCCATGCCCGCCGCCTTCTTCTTCCTTCTGGAGCGCCTGAACGTCATCTGATGCGGAAGGAACATCCATGAGCACCCATCGACCGGAGCACCCGGGCGGCAGTGAGCCGGCGCAGAACCTCGACTATCGGATCGCCCACCTCCAGGACCGCCTCGCCTCCGGTGAGCTCGGTGAACTGGGCGTGCGGGTCGAGGCCCGCGGCCAGACGGTGCTGCTCACCGGCACCGTGCCCTCGGCGCCCTGCCGCGAGGAGATTCTGCGCACCGTCCACGAGGAGCTCGCCGGGGTCGCGGTGCACAGCGACCTCGTGGTCACCGAGACGTCCTCGCCCGACCACGCGGAGGAACTCGCATGATCCGCATCGCAGCCGTCGGAGACATCCACATGGGCCCGGACAGCCGAGGCCTGCTCCGGCCCGCCTTCGAGACCCTGCCCGAGTGCGCCGACCTCCTGCTGCTGGCCGGCGACCTCACCCGGCACGGCACCCCCGAGGAGGCCCGGGTGGTGGCCCAGGAGGTCCGGGACCTCGGTGTGCCGGTGGTCGCCGTCCTGGGCAACCACGACCACCACGACGACAAGCCCGACGAGGTCACGGCCATCCTCCGGGACGTCGGCGCCCACGTCCTGGAAGGGCAGGGAACGGTAGTGGAGAGCGGCGGGTCACGGATCGGCGTGGCCGGCACCAAGGGGTTCGGCGGCGGCTTCGTCGGCCGCTGCGCCGGGGAGTTCGGCGAGCCGGTCATGAAGGAGTTCGTCAGGTACTCGCGCCGACGCGCCGACGCCCTGCGGGCCGCTCTGGAGCGGTTGGGCGAGGAGGGCTGTGACGCGCGGATCGCCCTGACCCACTACTCCCCCGTCCCGGAGACACTGGCGGGCGAGCCGCTGGAGATCTATCCGTTCCTGGGCAGCTATCTGCTGGCCGAGGCGATCGACACGGCCGGCGCGGACCTCGCGGTGCACGGGCACGCGCACGCCGGCTCGGAACACGGTATGACGAGCGGCGGCGTGCGGGTACGCAACGTGGCCCAGCCGGTCATCGGGCGGGCCTTCCACGTCTACCACCTGCCGGTCCGTGACCACGCGACCACCGGTGCCGCCGCACAGGCCGCCCGCTAGCCGCCCCCGCTCCCCCATCCGCCGCCGGCCGACGCCGGCGGCGTTTTCCTTTTCCGCGACGGGTCCTGCCGAGCACCGTCCCGTACCGCCTCTGGTGTGAACGCTCCGCAAGTCGTGCCGATTCCAGGCATTTTGTCTGCTTAGCATGCATGCTCCGCGCTCCGCACGTCGGCGAATGTCCCCGCCCGCCCGGGGCGCGACCGCCCCGTACGAGAGGACACCAGATGGCGCTGACGGGCCGTCGAAACGCACCGTCCGAGCATGCCTTCTCCCCGCACGACGACGTCTTGCGCACCGCGGCGCAGCACGTCGCCCGCCGCCGTTTCCTGACCGTCACCGCGGCCGCGGCGATGCTCGCCTTCACCACCAACCGGCCGGCCCGCGGCGCCACCGCCGCTCCCGAACGCGCCGCCCGCATCGCCGCCGACCCCTTCACCCTCGGCGTGGCGTCCGGCGATCCGCTGCCCGACTCGGTGCTGATCTGGACCCGGCTCGCGCCCGAGCCGTTCGCGGAGGACGGCGGCCTGGGCCAGGAGCGGGTCGTCGTCGACTGGGAAGTGGCCACGGACGAGCGGTTCGTACGGGTCGAGCAGCGGGGTGCCGCCACGGCCCATCCCGAGTACGCCCACAGCCTGCACATCGACGTCAAGGGACTGAAGCCGGACAGCCGGTACTACTACCGGTTCCGGGTCGGCGCCTGGATCAGCCCCACGGGCCGCACCCGTACGGCACCGGCCGCGGGCAGCGACACCTCCGGCATGCGGTTGGCCGCCGTGGCCTGCCAGGCCTACCAGGACGGCTACTACACGGCCCACCGGCATCTGGCACAGGAGGACGTCGACGTGGTGTTCCACCTCGGCGACTACCTGTACGAGTACGCCGTGGACTCGGCAGGCGGAGCCCGCCGCTACACCGACCGCACGCTGCCCGACGTGTTCAACCGCGAGACCACCACCCTGGCGGACTACCGGCTGCGCTACGCGCTCTACAAGAGCGACCCGGACCTGATGGCCGCGCACGCCCAGCACCCGTTCCTGGTCACCTGGGACGACCACGAGACGGAGAACAACTACGCGGGGGCGGCCGCCGAGAACGGCAGTTCCCCGGAACAGTTCCTGGCACGGCGCGCCGCCGCCTACCGGGCCTACTGGGAGAACCAGCCGCTGCGCGCCGAGCAGCTGCCGCAGGGCCCCGACGCCCGGTTGTACCGCCGTCTTGCCTGGGGGTCGCTCGCCCAGTTCGACATCCTCGACACCCGCCAGTACCGCTCCGACCAGGCCTACAAGGACCAGCCGCACGCACCGGGCACCGAGTCGGACGACCCGGCCCGCACCCTCACCGGCGCCGCGCAGGAACGCTGGCTGCTGGACGGCTGGCGGGCCTCGCGCGCGGTGTGGAACGTGATGCCCCAGCAGGTGTGCTTCGCCCAGCGCAAGTTCGACCTGACGGCGCCGGCCCGGGTCTCCATGGACGCCTGGGACGGCTACCGCGCCTCGCGCGACCGCGTCACGGCGGGGGCGAAGGACGCCGGCATCGACAACTGGATGATCCTCACCGGCGACGTCCACGTCGGGTACGCCTTCGACCTCAAGGACGACTTCGACGACCCGCGGTCCAGGACGCTGGGCACGGAGTTCACCTGCACCTCCGTCGCCAGCGGCGGCGACGGGGCGCAGAAGCCCACCAACTGGGACACGTACATGAGGGCCAATCCCCACATGAAGCACTACGACGGCCGGCGCGGCTACCTCAGGGTCGAGCTGGACCGCGAGAAGGGGCAGGTCGACTTCCGGACCGTCTCGGGCATCACGAAGCCCGGGGGCACCATCTCGACGACCGCGTCCTTCGTCACGGAGGCGGGTTCGCCCGGCCTGAAGCCCGCGTGACACGCCCGGTGCCCGCAGTACTGCACTTGGCGCCCTTCCCCGCGCCAAAGCGCGAAACGGGGCGGCCCGGGACATCACTCCGGGCCGTTCCGGCAAGGCCTATGGCCTCGCGACAGTCCCACCGTGCCCGAAGGAGACACATCGAATGGTCCACAGACATGCCGTGACCGGCCGCCGGGCGGCCCTGACCGTGCTAGGCGTGCTCGTCGCCACCGGGATCCCCTCCGCCGTGGCGGCCGAGCCGGCACCCCCCGCCGGGCCGCAGCCCTCGGCCGCCCAGACCCTCGGTGCCGACCGGCCGCCTGCTCCGGTAGTGCACGCCATGGAGCGCGACCTCGGGCTGACCGCGGCACAGGCCTCCCTGCGGCTGGTCAACGAGGCGGAGGCGGGCACCCGGGCGGGACGGCTGCGCAACGCCCTGGGCAGCCGCTTCGCGGGGGCCTGGCTGCGCGGCACGACGTCGCAGGAGCTGTTCGTGGCGACCACCCAGGCGGCGGACGTGCCCGCCATCAAGGCCCAGGGCGCGAAGGCGGCCGTGGTGAAGAGGACGCTCCGCGACCTCGGCGCGGCGAAGCGGAAGCTGGACGCGGCGGCGACCCGGGTCAGCACCCGCGACACGCCCCTGTGGTACGTCGACGTCCCGCTGAACCGGGTCACGGTGCAAGCCAGGAGCAAGGCCGCGGCCGCGGCGTTCGTCAAGGCCGCGGGTCTGGACGGCAAGAGCGTGGGCGTCACGGTGACGGCGAGCAGGCCGCGTCTCCTGACGGACCTCACCGGCGGCGACGCCTACTACATCAACGGTGCCGCCCGCTGCTCCGTCGGCTTCTCCGTCACCAAGGGCACGCAGCAGGGCTTCGCCTCGGCGGGCCACTGCGGCCGGACGGGCGACAGCACGACCGGGTACAACAACGCGCCGCAGGGCACGTTCCAGGCCTCCACCTTCCCCGGCAGGGACATGTCCTGGGTGGCCGTCAACGACCAGTGGACGGCGACGGCGAACGTGAAGGGCGAGGGCGGGCAGAACGTGCAGATCACCGGCTCGGTCCAGGCGCTGGTCGGCGCCGCCGTGTGCCGCTCCGGCTCCACCTCCGGCTGGCACTGCGGCAGGATCGAGCAACACGACACCAGTGTCAGCTATGCCGAGGGCAGGGTGGACGGGCTGACCCAGACGACGGTGTGCGCCGAGCCGGGTGACTCCGGCGGGCCCTTCGTCGCGGGCACACAGGCGCAGGGCGTGACGTCCGGCGGCAGCGGTGACTGCGCGAGCGGCGGCACCACGTTCTACCAGCCGATCAATCCGCTGCTCAGCCAGTACGGCCTCACCCTGAAGACCGCCGCGGCGGCAGCCGCGGCGCCGCAGGAGAACGCCGCCCCGACGTGGACCGCGGGCCGGGTCTACGAGGCCGGCGCCACGGTGACCCACGCCGGTGTGCGCTACCAGTGCCTGCAGACCCACCAGGCCCAGGCCGCGTGGGCGCCCACCGGCACTCCGGCGCTGTGGCAGCGGGTGTGACGACGGGTCAGGGCTGTCCGGCGCCGGTGTGGCAGGTTGCCGCACCGGCGCCGGGCGGGCCCCGCTACTCCTTGGCCAGCAGCGCGTACGCGGCGGCCAGGAACGGGTCGTGGGCGCGGAAGCGACGGGTGCACAGGGCGGCCACGGCGGTGCCGGTGTCGGGGCGGAAGCCCAGGAACGCCTGCTGGCCGAGGGTCGCGCCGCTGTGGAAGTACATGGGTCCGCCGCCGGTCGGGTGACGGAACCAGGCGATGGTGTGGACGTGGCGGTGCCCGATGCCCCGGCGAAGCACGGGACGGCGCACCGCGCGCAGGGCGGCGGCCAGTTGTGGTGGTAGGCCGGCCGGGTCCAGTTGCGCTTCGAGGAAGGTGAGCAGGTCGTGCGGCGTGGCCCGTACGGCGCCCGCCGCCTGGAAGCCTCCGGGGTCGAAGGCGGGCACGGGTGACACGCCGTCCTTGCCGTGTCCGGTGGCGTCGAGCCCGGAGCCGTCCGCCCGCAGGGCCGTTCCGTGCAGGCCGAGCGGGCGCAGGACCTGCTCGGTGAGCAGGTCCTGCCACGGTGTGCCGGTGGCTGCGGCGAGCGCGTGTCCGAGTACGGAGACGCCGTAGTTGGAGTAGCGCCACCGGGTGCCGGGCCGGTGCCTCGGCCGGTGCCGCAGGAAGGTGTCGACGACCCGCTCGGCGGGGAAGCGGGCGTAGGGGTTGGTGTGCCAGGCGGGCAGGCCGCGGAGGTAGAAGCCGGCCGGCAGGGCGGGCAGTCCGGAGGTGTGGGTGACGAGGTGGGCGAGCGTCACCGGGTCCGGGCCGGCGGGCCGGCCTGCGTCCAGGAAGACGGCGGCCGGTTCGCCGCCGGTCAGCAGGCCGCCGTGGATCAGGCGGGCCAGCGTCAGGCCGGTGAACGTCTTGGTG
>NZ_GG657757.1:238468-245882 GCF_000158955.1 Streptomyces viridochromogenes DSM 40736
TCCGCGAGGCGCTCACCGAGTGCCCCGCCGCCGGCGGGGGAACGTCCCGGCGCCCGGCACGCAGGGGTCAGCGGTGGCGAGCGTGGGGGCGGCGCGGGGGGGTCGGGCGCCGGTCGGCCGACGCGGCGGGCACGGGAGCGGAGCGACCGGTCGAGCCGACACGCGGGGCCGGGTGACGGACCGTCGGAGTGTCCCGCGGGGCCGGGGGGTCGTGGTCGTCGAGGGGTTCGCCCGGCCAAGGTGTGGGGCGACCGGGCGTCATGAGGCCTCTGCCATGCGGGACAGGGACCGGGACATGGCGAGTACGGAGGCGTAGGCGGCGACCAGGGTCGGGTGGTAGACGATGTCGAACACCTCGTCGGGGGTGCCCTCGGGCATCGTCCGCAGGGCGGGCATGGCGCCGTCGGGCTGCTGTGCGGCGGCGAAGCCCTTCCAGGCCCGTTCGTCCAGGGTGGGGCGGGGCAGGCAGGCGTCGACCACGAGCAGTTCGCCGAGCAGGTCCCAGCGCTCGAGGTCCAGCCAGTCGTCGATCCACACCGGCAGCCAGGTCGCGAGGTACTCGGCGGTGCCGGGCGGCAGGCCGTCGGGCCGCTCCCCCCAGTCGGTCAGGTGGAACACGTTGTGCGTGACGTCGTAGGCGATGTGCCCTTCCACGGTCCAGGGCTCGGGGGTGCGGGCCAGCCAGGTCGTGCCCCGCAGTTCGGCCTCGGGAGGCCGGGGCGGAAGGCCGAACCGGCGCTGGAACGCGGACAGGCCGAGCCGCCGGGTGGGGGTCGCCTCGAACGAGACCCAGCTGTCCAGCCGGTGGTTCAGGGCGGCCGCCCGCTCCACCTCCGGCTGGCTGTACCCGAGTTCCTTGAAGGGCAGGTACACCTCGAACGGGATGGGGGAGATCGGCTCCGTGAGTTGTCCGCGCACCAGCATGCGACCGCCGTCCAGCGTCTCGCGCCAGGCGTGGTCGAGCAGTTGCCGCGCAAGCCGGGCCTGGCGCGATCCCGCGACGCCCTCGCGGAACAGCACCTTGCAGATCATGGCGAGTTCGCCGACGGGTTTGAAGCGCTCCAGGAAGCCGATCTCGGGATCGACGTCGGGTTCCAGCCGGAATCCGTCGCGATGGGCCCACAGCCATTCCAGGGCACCGGCCCCGACGTTGTGGATCAGACGGGTGTCGGTCATCCCAGCACTCCTTGTCCGCCGGGCCGTTGATGCGTGTCCGCCCGGGCCGCGTCGTCGAGTCGCCCGGTGGTCAGGGTCGCCGCGAAGGCGGCCATGAGGGTGGGGTGGTAGTGGGTGAAGAAGTCCGGGCCGCTGTCGTGGTCCGCGCCGCTCCCCCGCTCCGGGACCGCGCCGGAGGGGTGCTGTACGGCCGCGATCCGCGCCCAGGCGTCCTGGAGGACGGCGAGTTCGGGCAGCAGGGGCAGGCTCGCCGCCACCGCCAGCAGTTCACAGCCGAGGTCCCACATCCCGGCGTCCAGACAGGTGTCGAGCCAGGGCGGCAGCCAGTCGGTGAGGTAGTCGGCCAGGTCGGGTGGTACGCCGTCGGGTCCGGCGCGTCCCCAGTCGGTCAGGTGGAAGACCACATGGGTGAGGGAGTAGCCCGAGGACTCCTCGAAGGTCCAGGGTTCGGGCAGCCCGGCCAGCCAGGTGCGCCGCAGTGCCTGGGGCATCGCGTCGGACTCCCGGATGCCGCTGCGTGTCTCGGCGTTCAGGACGCCGAGCCGCCGGGTGGGTTCCTGCTCGGTGAGCCGCCAGCCGCGGGTGCGGGCCACCGTGGCCGTGGCCGCCTCGTAGCCGGGGTGGCGCAGGCCCGCCGCGGCCATGGCCGCGTACACCTCCAGCGGGTAGGTGGCGAAGGGCTCCAGCCGTTGCAGGCGCACGAACAGCTCTCCCCCGTCGGTCTGCTGCCAGGCGAAGGCCATCAGGTCGGTGGCGCACGTGTGCAGCGGGTCCGGGGGCGCGGTGTGCCGGGAGACGGTGGCGCACACCTGGGCCAGTTCACCGAGCGGCTTCCAGCTGCGGTTCACCTGGCCGTCGGCGGCCAGCGCGTCCTCGCCCAGCGCGAACTGCGCGCGATGGGCGCAGACCCACGCCAGTGCGTCCTCGGCCACCTGCCGGGTCCCCCGTGCCTCCCTCACACGAACGCTCCCGTCCGTGTCAGCCGTGCCGCCCTCACCTGCAGCTCCACGAGTGGGTCCTGACCGCCCATCAGCTCGACGAAGTCCAGGCCGTTCTCGAGTCCCAGTGTCGGGGGCACGCCCTCCAGCAGCGTCAGCCAGCGTCCGGCGCCGGCCGCCTGCCGCCAGTCCCTGCGGCGTACCGCGCGCACGAACCCCCGGGCGACGTCGACGGGTCGCTGCCCGGCCGCGCGGGCGACCCCGCAGTCCTCGCCGGGCACGGCCAGGGCGGCCAGCACCGCGAGCTGGTGCGTCAGGAGTTGCCAGGTCGTGCCCTCGAGCCAGGCGGTGTCGGGCTCTTCGTCCGGGCCGTCGGCGTGGCCCGGGTCGAGCCGCCGCAGCGTACGCCGCATGGCCCAGTGGCTCCACACGACGGTGGGGCCGGCGCCGGCGCCCGGCGGGTAGGTCTCCACGGCCTTCCGGAACACGGCGAGTTCGTCGGGCAGGGGCGGGGTGTGCAGAAGGGTGCTCGGCAGCAACGCGTCGGCTCCCAGCACACGTACGGCCGCTAGGGCGAGGCCCCCCGCTTCCCCGTCGGCCGCCGCGGGGACGGCGGCCGCACGAGCGTGGTCTCCGCTCCGAAGAGCGGAGACCACGCCGGAAGCGAGGTCCTGCACCGCGCCCTGCAAGAGGGGCGAAGTGCCTGACTGCTTCATGGTTTCTCCTGTCGGTCCACTCAACCCTTCTTGGGGCGCGGGGTGGGCGGCGACAAGAGCAGACCGAATCCACCCTTGAACAGGGCGAGTGCGGCGCACTCACGGCTGTCGCGGTAGATACCGTCGGCTTCTGCGGGGTCGAGTGCCGCCTCGATGTCGGCACTCTGGATGCCCGTCAGTTCCTCGGTGAACTTTTCGGTGGAAGACATTGCACCATCTCCTAGCAGGAAGCGGATGCTTTCTCCTCTAGTGCACCTGATACGGACAAATCATGCCAACTTACCCATGAGTTTATTTACATCACATGTTCAACATCTCGCTCATGAGTAACTCTGGCCCGCTCGGCCTCAGGCCACGACCCGCAGCGTCCGGACGGAGGAGTCGGACGCGTCCGGGATGAGGACGCCGTGTTCGGCACCGCTGCGCAGGTAGTCGAGGACCTCGTCGGTGATGACCTCGCCGGGCGCCACCACGGGCACGCCCGGCGGATAAGGGCTGATCATCTCCGCGGCGATCCGTCCGGCGGCTCGCTCGGCGGGCACGTGCTCGACCGGGGCGAAGAACGCCTCGCGGGGCAGCATCGCCTGCTCCAGTTCCAGCGCGGAGGGCTCGGGGAGCCGGACGGGCGGGCGCCGTTCGACGGAGTCCGCGTGCTCCACCAGTGCGCGCAGGGCCGCCACCAGGATCTCCTCGGTCTCGTCGTCGTCGGCGTGGGTGATCGAGGCGCTGATGCGGCAGGAGTCCGAGCCGCCGACGTCCACGTGCCGGTGTGTGCGCAGCCACTCCGCGGCCTGCATGCCGCTCATGCCGAGTTTCCGTACGTCGATGACGAGTTTGAGCGGGTCGAGGTCGGCGGCCAGTCCCTCCTCCACGACTTCCCTGCCCATGGGCCGCAGCCCCGGCAGTTCGGCGACGGCCGCCCGGACGCGTTCGGCGCGACGGACGGCGGTCCCGAGGAGTTCGTGTCCCTGTTCCACCATGTGGCGGCGCCAGCCGTCGAGCGTGGCGTACACGAGGGAGGAGGCGCTGGTGGTACCGAGCAGGTCCTCCCGCTGCCGGAGAGCCTCGGGCGACACGCGGTCGTACTGGAGGTGGAACACGGAGCTCTGCTCCACGGCCCCGCCCATCTTGTGCACGCTGGTCACCACCAGGTCGGCCTCGGCGTCCATGCCCCAGGCGGGCAGGTCCGGGTGGAAGGGCAGGTGGGCGCCCCAGGCCTCGTCGACGATGACGGGCACATCGAAGGCGTGGCACACCCGGGCCACTCCCCCGATGTCGGCGCAGGAGCCCCAGTCGGTGGGCGTGATGAGCAGCATGCCCTTGGCATCCGGGTGCTCCCGGAGGCGTCGGCGGACGTCGTCGGCCTCGGGCGGGTGGGCCAGGTGGCGTTCGGTGTCGAACTTCGGGCGCACCCAGATCGGTTCGACGCCGTTGACGACCACGGCCGCGACGACGGACTTGTGGGCGTTGCGCGACATCAGCAGCTTCTCGCCGGGGCCGGCCGTGGCCAGCATGGCCGTCTTCACGGACAGGGAGCTGCCGCAGGTGGAGAAGAACGCGTGCTCGGCACCGACCGCGTCCGCCATGAGCTCCTGGGCCCGGCTGAGCACTCCCTGCGACTGGCGGCGGTCGTCAAGTCCGTTGAGGGAGAGCACGTCGGAGCGGAACACGTCGAGCCCGACGATCTCCGCCACCCGCGGGTCCGCTCCCCGGCCCTGCTTGTGGCCCGGCGGGCCGTAGGCGATGTCGCCGCGGCGCCGGAAGTCCTCCAGCGCCTCCAGCACGGGCACGCGCGAGTGGTCCATGGTTCCTCCCGGGTCCGGCCCGCCCGGCCACCGCCGCGGCGTCCACGGAGTCGTGGCCCGGCGGGTACACCGACCGTGTTGCACCGGGGCACGCGTCGAAACCATCGCCGGGGGTGGTGCCGTCCGTGAGCGGCTGCGGGCTCGTCGTGGCTGATCGCGCAGTTCCCCGCGCCCCTGACGGTCCCCGCGCCCCTGACGGCCAGGGCCGCACCCGCCGCCGGGACGCGGTGGGTGTCGTGGCGGCGTGGAGTGAAACCCGGTCGGGGACGCAGGAACGGGCCACGGTGCGCTACGAACACTTCCGGGACGGCGAGGTGCTGTCCGAGCGGTTCGCCGCGGACCTCGCCCGGACCGGGATTTCGCTGTCACCGCCCGTGCCGGGCGTGTACCTGGGATCGTCCGACATCGGGAACGTCAGCACACGGGTGCCGGCCATTCACCCGTTCGTGGCGATCATGGACGCGGACGGCTCCGACCACACCCCGGAGTTCGCCGAGGCCGCCGCGTCCGGCCGGGCGCGCGAGGTGCTGGTCGCCGTGACGGAGGCCCCCGCGTGCGCCGCCGCCGACGTCCTGCTGTCCGGGGAGCGGCGCGCGCAGGCGTGGGTGCGGCACCGGGCCGCGCGGACCGGGTGAGTCTTCCGCCGTCGGCGGGGAACCCGGTCCACCGCTGTACCCACGACACCCTGGAGAGGGCCATGAGTCTGTTGCGCGTGCTCGGCCGCCCCATGCTGGCCTCGATGTTCCTCACGGGCGGCCTGAACTCCGTACGTGAGCCGAAGGAGGTCGCCCCGGCCGCCGAACCGGTCGTACGGCCGGTCACCGACCGCGTCCCGGCGCTGCCGGACCGCACCGAGCAGGTCGTACGGCTGAACGGCGCCGTGCAGGTCGTGGCCGGGCTGATGCTGGCCACGGGGCGCATGCCGCGTCCGGCCGCGCTGGCCATCGCGGCCACCCTGGTGCCCACGACACTGGCGGGCCACCGCTTCTGGGAGGCCGAGGACCCCTCCGAGCGGGCCCAGCAGCGCATCCACTTCTTCAAGAACATGTCCATGCTCGGTGGACTGCTGATCGCCGCCGACGACACCGGCGCCCGCCCCTCAGTGCTGTGGCGCGGCACCCACGCCGCACGTGACCTGCGACGCGACGCCGGTCTGGTGCGGCGCTCCGTGCGTGCCACCGCGCGTCCGGCCGCGGCGGCCGGCCGTGTCCGGGCCAAGCTCCCCGCCTGAACCGTCGGAGCACCACTGCCGGAAACGCGCGTTAGCCGCCTCGGGCCCGAGGGGACCCGGGGGCTGGAGGTGAAGGACATGGGACACGGAGGAAACGTCATCGACGAGTTGGTGACCGATCACCGCGAGGTCGAGGAGATGTTCGGCAAGATCGAAGGGCTGCCGTCCGGTCACAAGGACCGCAAGATGTACGCGGACCAGGTCACCATCGAGCTGGTGCGGCACTCGGTGGCCGAGGAGGCCTACGTCTATCCGGCCGTGCGCGAGCATGTGGCCAACGGGGACGCCCTCGCCGACCAGGAGCTCGAGGACCACGCCACGGCCGAGCGGATCATGAAGGATCTGGAGCGCTGTGACCCGGGCGACGCCGACTTCGACCGGCTGATGGGCTTGCTGATGAGCGAGATCCGGTCGCACATCGCGGATGAGGAGGGGAACCTCTTCCCGGCGCTGCGGCAGGCTTGTCCCATGGACGCGCTCAACGAGCTGGGCGAGAAGGTGCGGAAGGCGAAGAAGACCGCGCCGACCCGGCCCCACCCGGCCGCCCCCGACAAGCCTCCGGCGAACAAGCTGCTGGCTCCGGGCACGGGGATGGTGGACCGGCTGCGCGACGCGCTGACCGGCCGGGGAAAGTCCGGGTAGCCCGGCCGTCGCCGCACCGAGTGCGGAACCCGTCGCCGAGGCGACGGGCCCCGCACTGTGTTCCACCACGCTCGGCGCGGGCCAGGACACCGGGACGGGTCAGGACAGCAGCCGTTGCCTGACCGCCGGGCCGGGTGCGGGCACCGGCTCGAAGGGCGCGAGCGGGGTGTACGGCCGGGCCCTGTGGTGCGCCAGTCGCCCGCGCAGCCAGTGCCAGGTCGCGGCGGGCGGGACGAGCACGCTGGTCACGCTCATGGTGAACATCTCGTCGCGGGTGTGCGGACCGGGCAGGATCCGGGCCAGAGCGAACTCGGTGGTCCCGGCCAGCCATGCGGCGGCGCAGGCTCCGGCCGTGCGGTGCCGGCCGAGCAGGGCACAGCCGAGCGCCGTCACCGCCGCTCCGGTCATCGCGAGGTGAGCGGGCAGGCGCCCCCGGTGTGCCTCCGCCCGGCGCCACCAGTGACGGCCGTGCAGCCGGGTCATCAGCACGTCGTCGGCGTTGCCGGCCTGGAGGCGGACGGAGATCCAGCGGTCGGCCTGCCGTACGGGACGGGTGGTGGTCCGGCGGCCCCCCGTGAGCGTCCAGCCGGCGTCGACCATGCGCAGGGCGAGGTCGGCGTCCTCGCGGAAGCCTCGCCGGAAGCGCTCGTCGAACCCGCCGACGGCGGCCAGCGCGGCCCGGCGGTAGGCCATGTCGGCCGTGATCCAGCGGGCGGCGGCGAGGCCCGCCGCGTTGCGTTCCCAGTCCGTGGGGCGGCGGTCGGTGGGCCCGGGCACCTCGATCCGGGCGGTGATCCCGGCGGCCCGCCCGGTCGCCGCCGCCAGGTCCAGAGTCGGGTCGTCACCCCAGGTGGGGCCGGGTACGACGTCGTCGTCGGGAAGACGACCCACGGCACGTCACCGGCG
>NZ_GG657757.1:246106-252535 GCF_000158955.1 Streptomyces viridochromogenes DSM 40736
GGCGTAGTCGGTGTCCCGGGTGGCGGTGCGGGGCTCGGTCATCGTGGGTCTCCGGCGTCTTCGGTGCGGAAGGGTTCGGGGCGGCGGTTCGTGCGGGGACCGATGGCCGGCAGGGCGCCGGCCAGGCCGGCACCGGCGTCACGGGCGGCAGGCCCGCGTCCACGCCCTGGAGGAAAGCCCCTCGCGGGCGATACGGGAGTGGGCGGCGCGGTTCTCGAGGATGCGCATGACAGTGGCGGGCCTTTCGGCGGTCGGGGAGCCGGGTCGTGCCCGGGGGGTGCGTGGCACGGACCGGGCGGGTCCGAGGGATGGGTCAGCCGGCCGTTCCGTCCTCGCGGAACCAGGCGATGGTGCGCCGCAGGCCCTCCTCGACGCGCACCCGCGGTTCCCAGCCGAGCTTGTCGCGGGCCAGTGTGATGTCGGGGCAGCGCACGGCCGGATCGTCCACCGGGCGATCGACGAAGTCGTCCACGCAGGTGACGGCCGCGCCCGTGGTCAGCAGGGCGGCGCACAGGTGGGATCCGAGGAACCCGGCGCCGCCGGTGACGACGGCGTGTTCCCAGCTCCGTGAGAGGGCGGTGGTCATCTCGGTCTCTCCTCCGTCGGCGGCCCCACGCTCAGCGTCCGCCGCCCGCACGGGCGGGGCACGGTCGCGTACGGCAAACGGGTCGGTGACGGAGGGTGACAGGAGGAGTGCCGAAGGGGCTCCCACACCGTCGGCGCGGCCACGCCGACGACGAGACCGGATCAGGCGATCAGGGTGCGGCCCGGGTTCAGGCGGTCGAGGAGTTGGCCGTGGTGGAGCTCGGCGACGGGAGCGAGCAGGTCCGGGTGGCGGAGCAGAGCCGCGGCGCGGCGGTCGCTGTCGTCGGGGGCCACGAGCCGCCGGAACTCGGCGTGCGTGCCGCTGCTGTGGCTGCCCTCGGCGAGCGCGGCCACCGCCCGCGCGGCCAGTTCGGTGTCGGTGAGGAGACTGGCCGCCCAGCTCGCCACGACCTCGTCCACCCAGGTGCGCCAGGCGTGCGCGTCCACCTCGTCCCCCAGGGCCGCGTCCGCGCCGGTGACCCAGTCGAGCCGCGCGGAGCCGCCCGGGCCCGACACCCCGAGCAGGGCGGCGTCCATCTCCGTCGGGTACCTCAGCCACGCCGCGACCGTCACGGCCTGCCGGGCCTGGACCTCGCACAGGGCGGAGGCCAGGGCGCCACCGGAGGCGGGGAAGGAGCGGGTCAGCCACTGGGCGGTCGCCGCGATGACAGGGGAGAGATCTGCTTGCACTGCCGGGCCGTCCGGAAAGGGTGGGGAAGGGGGAACCTGGTCGTAGACGGTAACTGCCGTTGCACAGGCGGGGACGTGATCGGGGCCTCGTCCAGGACGTGGTCTCGGCCACATCCGGGGAGTTCGTGTGCGGGATGCCGGTTCCGTTTCGCAGCGGGGGCCGCCGGGCACCCGGGCCGCGTGCTCTTCCACGGACCCGCGACGTCCGGCGAACCCCCGGCCCGGCGCGGACGAACCCGGCCACTCGTGCGCACCCTGCGCTTCGACGGCTGGATCGCGGGGATCGGAACGGCGTCCGGCGCTCGCGTGGTGCTCGGCCACTGGGTGCGTTCGCCCTTCGGGCCGTTCAGCGACGTGATGTTCGAAGCGGCGGGCGGGCACCGGCTGCTGCTGGCCCCGTCGCGGGAGACGGCGGACTTCGTGGCGGACACGTACGTCTTCGACGAGGTCCGGGTCGCACCGGTCCGGGTGCGGGTCACCGACCGCCGGCACTGGGCTGTTTCCGCGCCGCCGCTGGAGCTGCGTTTCCGTACGGGCCGCAGGAGTCCGACGGGTCTCGCGCTGCGGTCCGTACCGGGCCTGATCGCCACCCGTCCGGGCTGGATCGCGCTGTGGGACCGGCCGGCCCGGCTGCTGCTGGGCGCACACAGCCACGGCAGCGCCCGGCCCGGCCGTCACCAGTGGTACGGCGCCCGGGATCTGCGCCCGGTCATCTCGGCCACCGCGACCTACGAGGGTGCCGGTCTCGGCGCTCTCGCCCCGGTGGAGCCTCCCGTGCGGTTCGGGTTCGGCTCGACGCCCCGCAGACCCTGCGTCGTCCGCGTCACCACGAGCGTGGCCGTGCTGCGGGGCCGGAGCAGGACAGGAGCAGTGTCATGACGGAACGGCGAGCGGACGCGCCGGGCGCCGGGCGTGCCCCGGCCATCGACATGGCCCTGCTGGGCATCTACCTCAACGACCATCTCGCCGGTGCCACCGCCGGGACCGCGCGGGTGCGCTACCTGCTGCGCTCGTGCCGGGGCACGGCGCTCGGTGACGCGTTGGCTCCGGTCGCCGCCGAGATCGCCGAGGACCGGGCGAGCCTGCTCCACATCATGCGGCGGCTCGACGTCGCGGTACGGCGCTACAAGGTCTACGCGGGCCGTGCGGCCGAGCAGGTGGGGCGGCTGAAGAGCAACGGCAGCCTGGTGCGGCGGTCCCCGTTGAGCACGTTGTGGGAGCTGGAGGCGCTGGTGCTGGGCGTGACGGGCAAGGCCGCCGGCTGGGAGACGCTCCGCGAACTGGCCCCGGCGCTCGAACGTCTCGACGCACGGCAGCTCGACGACCTCACCGAACGGGCCCGGCGGCAGCGCGCCACGCTGGAGGGACTGCGCCGCAAGCAGGCCGAGGTCGCCTTCCTCGAGACCTGACGGGCGGGCCGCGCCGCATGCCCGGCCCTACCAGAACCTGCTGCTGAGAGCGGGCTGATGCGCCAGGTGCACGGCGTCCCGCAGCCGCAGCGCGACGCTGATGGTGGCGCGCAGGGCGGAGGGACGTACGGTCTGGGCGGTCTCGGTGGCCAGGACCAGCAGGCAGGCCGCGGCCTGCTCGACGACCTGAACGGGGAGCGTGAAGTCGCTGTCGGCGGCCGCCCGGAACGCCTTCAGGGGGATCGCGGCCCCGTCGATGGCCCGCTGCGCGGCCTGCTCCAGATGCTGTGCGGCCTGTTCGCACACGGGGGCGGGCAGAGCGATGGTGCGCTGGAACGAAGAACTCGTCATGTCCCACTGCTCCCCCGGCGGTGGCCGGTTCTGTCGGCGGACGACGGGATTTCACCGTCCCGCGTGACCGGCGGGTGGCGAATGTCCCGGAATCGAAACGGCCGTCAAGTGCGGTGCAACGAGGGCCGGGTGCGGCGGGTCTGCACCTGCGACCACGAACTGACCACAACGGGGGTATCCAGAATGTTCCGCAACGCTTCACGCCCGGCCCGGTGGCGCGCGTACACCGTCGGCTGCGTCGCCGCCCTCGGCATCGCCGCCGCGGCGGTTCCGGCCGCCGCCGCGTCCGCCGTCGACGGCAACGACCGGTACACCGCGCAGGAGATCCACACCTTCCTCGAGGACTTCTACGGGGAGCACGGGCCCGGGAACTTCGCCCGCACGTACGGCATTGCGCCGCAGCTGAAGGAGAAGGTCGCGGCGAATCCCGAGTTCGACGTTCTGCTGTGTGCGCAGAACATCCCGGTGTCCATCGACGTCGGTCCGGTGACCACAGCCCAGTCGGCGCGGGTCGGGTGGGCGACGGTGAGCACGTACTGGAACGGTGGCGAGGGCAAGGCGGACTTCACCGCCTATGTCGACCTCGACGCGACGCGGCCCATTCAGTTGCTGGACGTGGATTGCGGGTTCGAGGGGTGAGTTGTCGTGTACGGGTGCGTGCGGGCTGGTCGCGCGGTTCCCCGCGCCCCCGAAGGCTGCGAACGTACGCTGTTCGTTGATCGAACCCGGCATTGACGAGGAGCACGTATGACCGCCCGTTCGGATGTCGTGGCCCGACTCACCGCACAAGGGGTCACCGGCGAACGGCCTGTCTCGGGGTCCCTCGCCGAGGTCACTCTCGACGACGGGCGGGGTGGTGGTCGTCAAGCGGTCCGGCGACCCGGTGGCGACGCGGGCCGAGGCGGCCGGGCTGCGCTGGCTGGCCGACACCGGCACCGTGCGGGTGCCGGAGGTGCGCGGCCACGACGACACCTGGCTGGTCGTCGACCGGGTTGTGGAGGGGCGGCCGGGTCGGGAGGCGGCGGTCGCCTTTCGGCCGTGCGCTGGCCGGTCTGCACGCCGCCGGGGCGCCCGCGTTCGGCGCGCCGCCACCCGACGGGCCCGCGGACGCGTACATCGGGCTCGCCCCCGATGCGCAACGAGCCCGGCACCGACTGGCCGCGCTGGTACGCGGAGCACCCGTGTGCTGCCGTATCTGCGGCGCGCGGTCGACCAGGGCACCGTCCGCCCGGGTGAGGCGAGCGTGGTGGAGCGGCTGTGCGAAACGGCTGCCGGAACTGTCCCGGGCCGGCCCGAGGCGCCCGCGCGGCTGCACGGGGATCTGTGGAGCGGCAACGTGCTGTGGGGAGCCGACGGGCAGGTCTGGCTGATCGACCCGGCGGCGCACGGCGGGCACCGCGAGACCGACCTGGCGATGCTTCGGCTCTTCGGCTGTCCCCATCTGGAGCGGGTGCTGGACGGCTACCGGGAGAGGGCGCCGCTGGCCGACGGCTGGGCCGACCGCGTGGGCGTGCACCAGTTGTTCCCGCTGCTGGTGCACGCCGTGCTGTTCGGCCGGAGCTACGCGGAACAGGCCCTCGCGGCCGCCCGTGCGGCCCTGGCCCGGTGACCGGTCAGCGGCTCACCACGTGCCGCGTGTCGGGGACGCAGTGGGTCATGGTGAGCCCCTCGACGTCGCGCGGCTGGTTCTTGCCGAGCTTGGACAGGCGTTCGCGGTCCTCGTCCGTGAGGTCCTGGCTCGCCAGCGGCTGCAGGTCCGCCACGTCCTCGGGGCCGATGCCCAGTCCTTCGCCGACCCGCAGGCCGAGGTCGTTCTCGACCAGCAGGAAGTGCCAGACCATGCGTTCCTGGACGGCCCGGTCGCACTGGGACAGTTGACCGATGAAGTTCTTCACCAGGTCGTCGCGCTCCCAGTCCTCCAGGAGCAGGTAGCGCTGTCCTGCCTGGAGGTAGTCGTTGGTGCGGGGGATGCGCTTGCGGGTGAGGCGGCCCCGGATCTCGGGGCCCTGTTCGTCGTGGGTGGGATAGCGGGCCTCGCGCAGGCCGCCGGTGATCGACGGCTCGTAGTTGACCTGCGGGTTCTCGCCTCCGCCGTCGACGTGGTACGCCATCTGGCCGTCGCGCTGGTTGGTGCGCACCTGCGCGTTCTTCGCCTGGTTGACGGGGAGCTGGAGGTAGTTCGGGCCGACCCGGTAGCGCTGGGTGTCGCTGTACGAGAAGGTCCGGCCGACGAGCATCTTGTCGTCGGAGAAGTCCAGGCCGTCGACGAGAACGCCGGTGCCGAAGGAGATCTGCTCGTTCTCGGCGAAGAAGTCCGCCGGCATCCGGTCGAGCACCATCCGGCCGACCGGCTTGGGCGGGAAGTCCTGCTCGGGCCAGGTCTTGGTGTCGTCCAGCGGGTCGAAGTCGAGCTCCGGGTGGTCGTGGTCGTCCATCATCTGGACGAGCAGCTCCCACTCCGGACAGTCACCGCCCGCGACGGCTTCGTACAGGTCCTTGGTGGCGTGACCGAGGGTGTCGGCCTGGACGTTGGCCGCATCCTCCTCGGTCATGCTGCGTACGCCCTGCCTGGGCATCCAGTGGTACTTGACGAGCTTGGTGTCGCCGTCGGCGTTCACCCACTTGTACGTGTTGACGCCGAAGCCCTGCATATGGCGGTAGTCCGCGGGGATGCCGCGCGGGCTGAACAGATTGACCAGCATGTGCATGGCCTCGGGCGTCTGCGACATGAAGTCGAAGATGCGGCGGGGCTGCTGCTCGAAGGTCACCGGGTCCGGCTTGAGGGCGTGGATGACGTCCGGGAACTTGATGGCGTCGCGGATGAAGAAGACGCCCAGGTTGTTGCCGACCAGGTCCCAGTTGCCGTCCTCGGTGTAGAACTTGACGGCGAAACCACGCGGGTCCCGGGCGGCTTCGGAGGAGTCGCGGCCGCCGATGACGGTGGAGAAGCGGACGGCCACGTCCGTGCGGGTGCCGCGCTCCTGGAACAGCTTGGCCCGGGTGTAGCGGCTGATCGGCTCGTCGCCCCAGGTGCCGTAGGCCTCGAAGTGGCCGTAGGCCGTGACTCCGCGGGCGTGCACGACGCGTTCGGGGATGCGTTCCCGGTCGAAGTGGCTGATCTTCTCGAGGAACTGGTAGTTCTCCAGAGTGGCGGGGCCTCGGGCGCCGACGGTGCGCTGGTTCTGGTTGTCGAAGACCGGATGGCCCTGGCGGTTGGTGAGGACCTCGCGGTCGTCGTCCGGAGCGGGACCGGTGCCGGATACGTCCGTCATGAGGGGCTCCTTCGGCTCGGGGCCGACGGCCGACCGGGTCGGCGCCGCGAGCAGCCGCCCGGCCGGTCGTGGCGGACCGCCCGGGTACCCGGTCGGGCGGACTCAGTCACCTGTCCGCGGAT
>NZ_GG657757.1:253534-256017 GCF_000158955.1 Streptomyces viridochromogenes DSM 40736
TCGCGCAGACCCCTGACGTTTCCGCCGACGGCGCGCAGAGCCTGGCTCGGCAGCTGTCCGCCCCACTGCCATCGTTCGAAGGCCAGCAGCCGTTCCCGTTCCGCTGTCTCCTGTGCGAGACGGGCCCGGCGTTCGGCCTCGGCGCGTTCGGCCGGGGTGGGAGGGGGCGGTTGCCTGCGGGCGTAGCCGTGCCAGTACGCGGCGGTCCGCGAGGTCTGTTTCAGGATGCGGTCCGGCTCGGGCGGGGCGGGCCAGAACTGCAGGAGGTAGCGGTCCAGTTGCGGCTCGTCGTCGAGTCGGGTGTCCTCTGCGCTCGCCCGGTCCATGCCCTGCGCGCAGTACCGCACCCGGTAGTCGGTCTCCTCCAGGTCGAGCCGCCAGGAGTCCTCGCCCGCCCACTGCACGAGCGCGCTGTCCGCCGAGGCGGGGCGGAAGGACACCTCCACCACGTCCTCCCAGGCAGGGTCCAGCGGCGGGGGCTGCTCGTACACCTCGACCGTGAAGCCGACGTCGCCGGTGTGCAGACCGGTGTTCAGCCACAGGGCGCCCGGGGTCGCCGCTCCGCACAGTCCCGCGCTCTGCCCGGCGAACGCCTCCGCGAGATCCGGCCCATAGGTGTCCGGGTCGCTCTCGACGTAGATCTGGCCGTAGTGCACATGGACCTCTCCCTCGACCGGCCTGCGGACCATGGGCTCCTCCTCGAGTGGAACGGGTGTCCGGGCTTCGGGCATCGTGGCATCCGCCACTGACAACGAGGCGTGAGTGCGGGAGAGACCGAGGATGCAGCCAGGCGGGAACGACGAGGCGCCCGACACCGCGGAGCTCGCCGCGCGGCTGGGGCACGTCTACTGGATCGGAGGCGGGAGCGGTGCGGGCAAGTCGACGGTCGCCAGTACGCTCGCCGATCGGCAGGGATGGCGGCTGTACGCGACCGACGACGTGATGCCGGAGCACGCTCGGCGGACCACGCCCGAGGAAGCCCCGCTGCTGCACGACTTCCTGGCCATGGACATGGACGAGCGGTGGGTGAACCGGTCCCCCGGGACCATGCTCGAGACGTTCCACTGGTTCCACGGGGAGGGTTTCGGCCTGATCGTCGAGGACCTGCTCGGCATGGGGCGGGAGACCTGTGTCGTCGTCGAGGGCTTCCGGCTGCTTCCCCACCTGGTGAAGCCGCTGCTCACCGGTCCCGGCCATGCCGTGTGGCTCCTGCCGACGGCGGAGTTCCGCCAGGCCGTGTTCGCGGGCCGGGCCGCGGCAGGGGCCGCTTTCACGGGTAGGACCAGCGATCCGGAGCGGGCGGACCGCAACCTCGCCGCGCGTGATCACATGTTCACGACACGCCTCCGCGAGGAGACGGCGTGTCTGGGGCTCCCCGCCGTCGAAGTCGGCGTCACCATGACGGAGGACGTACTCGTCGAACGGGTGACCGACACCTTCCGGCTGTGACCCCGTGCAACCTCCGCCCGGCGCGGGGTGTCTTCTTCACCGAAGGGCACGAACGGGCCTTTCGTACCGACTCGTTCCAACGGGGGAACACATGAACTCGGACCGCACCCGCCTCCGCCGCGGCACCGCCGCGGGTCTCACCGTCCTGATGGCGGCCGCCCTGGGCGCCGCCGGGGCCGGGGCCTCGAACGCGGACACCGCCGCGCAGAAACAGCAGATCCAGAAGCAGCAGATCGCCTCGTCCGTCCTCGGCTCCGACTACAAGATCACCCTCACCGCGCTGCGTTCGACGGAGGACGAGTACGCGGCGTCGGTGCGGCTCCAGGTGTACACGAAGTCCGGCAGCGCCTGGAAGGAGTCGGACCGGGTGACCGTGGGCGACGTGGACGGCTGGTTCTGGTACCCGCTCACGGGCAAGGGCGCCGTCTGCGAGTTCTCGACCGCGAGTACCGAACCCGCGCCGCTGACCGTGAGCCTGTTGCTCACACCGTCTCTCGGCTGCTCCGAGCCGGCCACGTACCTCGTGAAGGAGGGCAGGGTCTACGCCGGCTGAGCCCGGCACTCCCTCCGCACCGCCCACTCCGGCACGGCGAGGGCCCGGAGACCGCCGGCCGACGCTCTCCGGGCCCTCGCCGCGCCGTGGGGCCTCAGCCCTCGTTCAGGCGGGCGCGCAGGAGGCCCTTGCCCATTTCGGCACCCTTGCGACTGTCCGCCTGGGCCTTGCGGAACAGATCCGCGACCTCGGTGTCCTTGGCGCGCTCCGCGTCCTGGATGTAACTCTCCAGGCGCAGGGCGTTGTTCAGGCACGCCTCGACGTACCAGATCAGGTTGTAGTCCTTGTCCTGCGTACCGGTCACACCGCCGGTCTCCGTCTGGCTGCTCCGAACGGCCACACAGCCCGTCGCCGTCACTTTCGGCAGCCGTGCGATCGCGTGCCGTCGACGGCGGTCGTTCCACGGGACAGACCCGCACGGACCATCAACTCCCCTCCCCCGCACGGCAATCCAGACAGTTATCGCAGAAGCGAACAGACA
>NZ_GG657757.1:256673-302679 GCF_000158955.1 Streptomyces viridochromogenes DSM 40736
GCGCAGATCGCGGCGGTGGTGTGCGGGGCCTGGGTGGGACTGGCCCGGGAGGAGTCCCACCTCGTCGACGCGGTGACGGGCGGTCAGGCCCGGCTCCCCGGCTATCAGCGGGTCCGGGTCCACAACCATCTGGCGGCGGGCACCGCCCTGGTGTCGCACGCCGTCGAGCCCGTCGCCATCATCGTCGCCGAACTCCTCGACAACGCGCTGCGGCACTCCGCACCCGACACCGACGTCGTGGTCAACCTCGAGGCCGTCCATCACGGTGTCTGTGTCACCGTGGACGACGCCGGGCTGGGCATGACGCAGGACGAACGGGCCCGTGCCCAGCGGATGGTGGGCGGTCGCGAACCGATCCTGCTCACCGAGCTCGGCGACCCGCCGCGCATGGGACTCGCCGCCATCGGCCAGCTGACCCGGCAGTTCGACCTGAGCGTGGACCTGTCCTCCCCGTCCCCGTACGGCGGTGTGCGGGCGGTGCTGCGGGTCGACAGTCATCTGCTGAGCCGGATCGACCCCGAGGAACTGCCTCCCGCGGCCAGCGCCCCGCGTTCGACCCGCAGGGCGGAGCGGAACGCCGAGGGCCAGTCGATTCCTTCCCGGAGCGCCGAAAGCGCCGGGACACCCGCGTCCGGCGGGCCGGAGGCGGCCGCCGCCGCATCGTCCGGGGGGTCCGGGCAGGCGTCGGCCGACGCTCCCTCCCAGGGACCCGAGCCGACGCAGGAGCCCGGGTCGGCCCCGGCCGACCCGTCCGACGAGCCGAAGCCGGCCGCCGGGTCCCGGCCGCCCGAGCCGCCGTCCGCCGCCTCCGCCCACGGCTCGGAACCACCGTCCGCAGCCCCCACCCACGGCTCGGAACCGCCGTCCGCCACCGGCGCTCACGGCTCGGGGCAGTCTCGCAGCACCGCCGGCCACGACCATGGCTACGGCTCCGACCGGGACGAGCAGGCCGAGCGCCCGGTCTCCGGCCACCACGGCCCCCGGGACAGCGGCGGCCTCCCCCAGCGGCGGCGCCGAAGCAGGGTCGCGCCCCCGTCGGACGCCTCCGCCCCGGCCACCGCGCCTGCACCGACGCCCGCACCGACGCCCACGTCGCAGCGCCGGCCGCGGCGCCCCGAGGAGTCCGCCGCCGCCCTCGGCGCCCTCCAGTCCGGCACCGCGGCCGCGCGCTACGCCGCCCGGCCGAACACCGGCGCCCTCCCGTCCGTACCTGATGGTGCCCCGGCCGCGACCACGGCCGACGAGGCATCCCGACGACACCGACCGACACCGGAACGACCATGAAGGGGGAACGGCTCGATGACCAGCCGCGCAGCGGGGGACACGGCATGGGTGCTCGAACCGGTCCTGGAGGTGCCGCACGTCGTGGCCGCCGTGCTGCTCACCCGGGACGGGCTCGTGACCGGCTACACCGACGCGCTGTCGCAGCCGTCGGCGGAGCGGGTCGCCGCCATCACCAGCACCGTGCAGGGCGCGTGCCGTACCGCGGCGGCGGCGTTCGCGGACTCCGATCGGGCCGAGATACGGCAGGTCGTCATCGAGTCGGACCACGGTTACGTGCTGATCGTGCCGACCGACCACGGCACCTGCGTGGCCGCGTACGGCGACCCCGAGGTGCGCCTCGACCTGCTGGCCCACCGTGTGCACTCGCAGGTCGCGCGGCTGGGGGAGAAGGCGATGGCCGCCGGACCCCGAGGTGCCGACGGCGACACGGCGGCATGACCCCCCGCCGGGGAGGCCGTCCCCTGGTTCCCGCGTATCTGTCGACCGGCGGAGTGGCCCGGCCCAGCCGCACCCATCTGGAGCGGCTGTCGGTCCTCACCGGCAGCGGCGAGCCCGCCCCCGCCGGTCTCACCGCCGCGCAGGCGGCCCTGCTGGAGGAGCTGGAGTACGGGGCGCTGACGGTGGTGGAGGCCGCGGCCCTGCTGCGGCTGCCCGTCTCCGCCGTGCTGGTGCTGGCCGCCGACCTCATCGACCACGACCTCGTGCTGGCCCGTGCGCCGATCCCGCCCGCCCGACGCTTCGACCCCGACCTGCTGAAGAGAGTGGCCGATGGTCTCCGCGACCTCAAGCACCGTTGACACCGCCGCCGGCGGTGACGGCATCCATCTCCCGGACACCGCCCGCGACTTGGTGAAGATCCTGGTCACGGGGCCCTTCGGGGTGGGCAAGACCACCCTCATCGGCTCCGTTTCCGAGATCCGTCCCCTGCACACGGAGGAGCAACTCACCGAGGCGTCCGCGCAGGTGGACGATCTCGCCGGGGTTCGGGACAAGTCGACCACCACGGTCGCCATCGACTTCGGCCGGATCAGTCTGGCGGGCGGCATCGTGCTGTACCTGTTCGGCACGCCCGGCCAGGAGCGGTTCCGGCCGCTGTGGGACGACATCGCCTACGGGGCGCTGGGCGCGCTCGTCCTGGTCGACGCCCGCCGGATCGACGCCTCGTTCGACGTGCTCGGGCTGGTCGAGGAGACCGGGCTGCCGTACGCGGTCGCCTTCAACACCTTCCCGGACGCGCCCCGCCACCACACGCCCGAGCAGCTGCGCGCCGCCCTGGACCTGGAGCCGACGACACCGATGGTGACCTGCGACGCGCGGGAGCCGAACTCCTCGATCGACGCCCTGCTCGCCCTGGTCCAGCACCTGATCGACCATCGACCCGCGGAGCACCGGTGACCCACCCGTCCCCTGCCGAGCAGGCCTTCTCCCTCGCGGCGCCCGTCCGCCTGTGGGAGGACGGCTTCGCCCGCGATCCCCACCCCTACTACGCCGCCCTGCGCGCCCAGGGCCCGGTCGGCTGGGCGGAACTCGCCCCCGGGGTACCGGCGTACGTCGTCACGGACCGGCGGGCGGCGCTCGACCTGCTGCACGACACGGAGACGTTCTCGCACGACCCCCGGCCGTGGGAGGCGACCGTCCCCGACGACTCCCCCGTGCTCGGCATGATGCGCTGGCGGCCCAACACCCTGTTCGCCGACGGCGCCGCCCACATCCGCTACCGCACCGCGCTGCTCGACGCCTTCGACCTGGTGGAGCCGCACGACCTGCGGGCAGGGGTGCACCGGGCCGTGCACCTGCTGGTGGGCCGGTTCGGGCCGCGTGGGGAGGCCGACCTGGTCGGCGAGTTCACCAGGCCGCTGATGGCGCTGGTGTTCAACAGCCTGTTCGGGCTGCCGGAGAGCGCCAGCGACCGGCTCGACGCGGCGCTCGGCAAACTGATCGAGGGCGGTGCGCAGGCGGCGCAGGGCGAGGCCGAGTACGCCGGGTACGTGCTGGAGCTGATCGCGGCCAAGTCCGAGCGGCGCGGCAACGACCTGCCGAGCTGGCTGCTGGACCATCCGGCCGGGCTGACCCCCGAGGAGGTCACCTGGCAGGTGTTCCTCACGCTCGGCGCGGGACATGAGCCGACGGCCAACCTGGTGTCCAACGCGCTGTCCCGGATCCTCGGCAACCCGGCCTACTACTCGACGCTCACCAGCGGCGCCCGTCCGGTGACGGACGCGGTGCTGGAGGTGCTGCACCACGAGACGCCGCTCGCCAACTACGGCATCCACTACGCCCGCACGCCCGTCACCTTCCACGGCGCGTGGATCAGGGCCGCGGTGCCGGTGGTGATCTCGTACGGGGCGCTGGCGCAGGCGGCCGAGCAGGAGCGCGGCGGGGACCGCCACCCGGGGGACGCCTCGCATCTGTCCTGGTCGGCCGGCCCGCACGCCTGTCCGGTCAAGCAGCACACGCTGCTCATCGCCACCGAGGCGATCGAGCGGCTCACACAGTGGCTGCCCGACCTCGAACCCGTGCTGCCCCGTGAGCGCCTCACCTGGCGGCCCGGCCCGTTCCACCGCTCGCTGACCGCGCTGCCCGTCCGCTTCAGCCCCCGCTCCCCCGACCAGCCAGGAGGACGACCGTGACCGTGACCGACCGCATCGCTCTGGACCCCTTCGGCGCCGACATCGCCGCCGAGAGCGCCCGGCTGCGCGCCCTCGGCCCGATCGTGCCCGTGGAGCTGCCGGGCGGCATCCCCGCCTGGGCGCCCACGCGGTACGACACGCTGAAGGAGCTCATCCTCGATCCGCGGGTGAGCAAGGATCCCCGGCTGCACTGGCGGCTGTGGCCCGAGGTCGGTGAGCATCCGTCCTGGGGCTGGATCCTGGGCTGGGTGGGCGTGGTCAACATGCTCTCCGCCTACGGCGCGGACCACACGCGACTGCGCAAACTGGTGGCGCCGAGCTTCACGCACCGGCGCACCGAGGTGATGCGGCCCCGGGTGGAGGCGATCACGGCGGAGCTGCTGGACGCACTCGACGGAACCGACGACGAGGTCGTGGACGTCAAGGAGGCGTTCGCCCATCCGCTGCCGATGCGGATGATCTGCGAACTGTTCGGGGTCCCGGACGAGTTACGCAAGGACACCGGCCGGATGATCGCGGCCATCATGGACACCACCGACCCGAGCCCGGAGCACGCGGCCTCCGTCCAGCGGCAGATCGGCACGGTGCTGCCCGCGCTGGTCGCCCACAAGGCCGCGCACCCCGGTGACGACATGACCACCGAGCTGATCCGGGTCCGCGACGAGGACGGCGACCGGCTCAGTGACGAGGAGCTGCTGCACACGCTGCTGCTGGTGATCGGGGCCGGCTACGAGACCACGGTCAACCTCATCGGCAACGCGGTGGTCGCCCTGCTCCGCCGGCCCGAGCAACTGGCGGCCGTCCGGTCCGGGGAGATCGGCTGGGACGCCGTCGTCGACGAGACGCTGCGCGCACACCCGTCGATCGCGTCGCTGCCGCTGCGGTTCGCCGTCAGCGACCTGACCGTCGGCGACGTCACCGTCCCCGCCGGTGACGCCATCATCACGACGTACGCCGCCGCGGGGCTCGACCCCGAGCACTACGGTCCGGAGGCCGACGTCTTCGACGCCACGCGGGGCTCCGACGACCATCTGGCGTTCGGAATCGGCGTCCACCGGTGCATCGGCGCGCCGCTGGCCCGCCTGGAGGCGCTGACCGCGTTGCCCGCGCTGTTCGACCGGTTCCCCGGCCTGAGCCTGGCCGTCGGTGAGGAGGGCCTGCGACAGGTGCCGTCCTTCGTCGCCTACGGCTGGCAGGAGATACCGGTGCGGCTGCGCGACTGAGGCTGTCGCCGGGTCCCGGCACCGAAGCAGTGCGCGGGAGCGCGACCGGTCCCCCGTTCCGGTCGAGCCCCCGCGGTTCCTCGAACCTACGTCCAGGGCCGAGGCGTTGTGAATCGTGCCGATGCCCGTTGCGGGCTCAACAAGGCTCACCTGTGCACAGCTGAGTCCGGATGGCCCGGTTTCGTCCCGCCGGGACCTGGCCAACCGGTTGTCCCGGAGCAGGACGGTTCACCCGGAGCGCTGGAGAACGGGCAGGTCGAGGTCGCCCACCAGGAGGTGGGCCAGCACGACCTCGTACAGGTCGGTGCCCGCGGCGAGCAGCTGGCGTTCCAGGACGGGTTCGGCGCTGCGGACGTGTTCGCGCACGGTCTGCGCGTGCACGCCCAGGGCCTGTGCGGCGCGTTCGGCGTTGCCGCCGGCGGCGATCCAGGTGCGCAGTGTCCGCCGCGGGTTCCTGGCGTCCGCGTCCAGCCGGCCCAGCAGGTTCTGCGCCCAGGTGCGCGCGGGCCCGGACAGCAGGTCGGAGAGCCGGGGCCCGCGCGGTCCGGTGGTGCGGGCGCACGGGGTGTCGGGCAGGCCGATCTGGGTGTTGAGCGCCAGGTGGACGACGGCCCGGACGGTGAGGTCGGCGAAGTCGGTGCCGAGCAGGGCCTCGACGCGTTCCATGCGGGCGCGGACGGTGTTGCGGCTGACGCCGAGGACCTTGGCCGCATTGACGGCGGTGAACTCCAGACCGAGCCGGGTGGTGGCGAGGAGCTCGGCGCGGGTGTGGTGCGGCAGGGCGTCGAGCGGGTGCAGCACACGGGCCGTCCAGGCGCGCAGGGTCTCCGGGTCCATGAGGCGTTCGGGGTGGGTGCGTTCGGCGTAGACGGCGGTCTTGTCGGGCCGGAAGTGCGCGACGGCGAGGGCGCTGACGGCCTGTCCGTAGGCGGTCGCGGTCCGGGCGAGGCTCTGGCGGACGCTGCCGCCGAGAAAGGTGTCCGTGTGCCGTCCGACCAGCGAGCGCAGGGCGTCGCCGGTGGTGTCGCGGGGGCTGACGACGATCACATGGCCGTCCATGGCCGGGCAGCGCACGACCAGGGCGTCCTCCCTGATGCTGTCCAGGCATTCCTCGGCGATGCGGTCGCGGACGGCGGAGTCGGACTCGACCACGTACACGCACGCCGTGTCCGCGTCGAGCAGGCCGGGCCAGAGTCCGGCGGCGACGCGGCGGGCGGCGACGGTGTCCTCGACCATCAGCAGTTGCAGGATCGCCAGGCGCAGGTCGGAGGTGGCCCGCTGGAGCCGGAGCCCGGCGGCGGTCGACTCGCGCGCGGTCAGCAGCAGCTCGATGACCGGGGCGGTCTGGGTGACGATGTCGGAGGCCCGGCGGTCGAAGGGGACCCTGCGGGAGACGGCCAGGACGCACGCGTGGGAGGGGTGTTCCACCCGGACCAGACGCAGGTGGCGCTCGTGGCCCTCCCAGGCGGCGGAGGCGATCCGGCCGCTGGTGATGTCCGTGACGAGGCCCTCGTCCAGGGGGATCCGGGTTCCGGCGACGAGGTTCCCGGCAGCGTCCTGCAGGGCCACGGATCCCCGCACGGCTCCGGAGAGCCAGCTGACGACCCTGCGGACGTCGCGCGCGGCGGGGCGCAGGTGCTCGAGCAGTTCCTCGGCCCACGCCGCGCCCGCCTCGCCCGGCGCCTCCTGCTGCCGGTTCCCGCCCTCTCGGCCAGCCACGTCGGCCTTCCCCTCGCTTCCCGCGCCGCCCGCGGCGCACCGGTCGGGGACGTTACCTCACACCTCCCGGGCTCTCATCCGGGGCTGACGCCCATCACGCCCGGTCACAGGCCTGACACACCGCCCCTGCGCCACCGCACCGGCGGGTCGGCATAAGCTCGACGGATGGCGAAGTACTACGACGTGCACCCCGACAACCCCCAGCCGCGCACCATCGGCCAGATCGCCGACAGCATTCGCGCGGATGCTCTTGTCGCCTACCCCACGGACTCCTGCTACGCACTGGGCTGCCGGCTCGGCAGCCGTGACGGCATCGAGCGGATCCGCACGATCCGCAAGCTGGACGACCGGCACCACTTCACCCTCGTGTGCCAGGACTTCGCGCAGCTCGGCCAGTTCGTGCGGATCGACAACGACGTGTTCCGCGCGATCAAGGCGTCGACCCCCGGCAGCTACACGTTCATCCTGCCCGCGACGAGGGAGGTGCCGCGCATGCTCCAGCACCCCAAGAAGAAGACGGTCGGTGTGCGCATCCCCGACCACGTCGTCACCCAGGCCCTGCTCACCGAGCTCGGTGAGCCGCTGCTGTCCAGCACCCTGCTGCTGCCCGGCGAGGAGGAGCCGATGACGCAGGGCTGGGAGATCAAGGACGAGCTCGACCACGTCCTGGACGGGGTGGTCGACTCCGGCGAATGCGGCACCGAACCGACGACCGTCATCGACTTCTCCGGCGGGGAGGCGGAGATCGTGCGGCGCGGCGCGGGAGACACGTCGCGGTTCGAGTAAAGGACGCGCCAAGGGGCGTTCACGGGGGCCCCGGGTCCCGGGGGGCGGGCGAAACCCCCTGGGAAAGCGCGTGCCACGATGACCGTGATCCGCCCGGTCACGCGGACGGGTTCCCGCCCCACACCCCCGCAGAGAGGCAGCCCAGCCATGACCGCCGTACAGGGAACCGCTGTCGACATCCCCACCGAGGACGGCACCGCCGACGCCTATCTGGTGCATCCGGCCGACGGGGCCGCCCACCCGGCGGTCCTGCTCTTCATGGACGCCTTCGGCCTGCGTCCGCAACTGCGGTCCATGGCGGACCGGCTGGCGGGTGAGGGCTACACGGTGCTGGTGCCGAACGTGTTCTACCGGCACGGCCGGGCCCCGCTGTTCGATCTGCCCGACTTCATCGACCCGGGGGCGCGTCCGGAGATATTCGAGCGCATCGGGCCGGTCATCCAGTCCCTGACGAACGAGCGGGCGATGCGGGACGCCGGGGCCTATCTGGGCTGGCTGGCCCGGTCGCCCGCCGCGGCCGACGGGCCGGTCGCGCTGACCGGCTACTGCATGGGCGCCCGGCTGGTGCTGCTCACCGCCGGGACCTACCCCGAGCGGGTCGCGGCCGCGGCCGGCTTCCACGGCGGGCGACTGGCGACGGACACACCGGACAGCCCGCACCTGGTCGCCGGCACCATCACCGCCGAGCTCTACTTCGGCCACGCCGACCAGGACCACTCGCTGCCGCCGGAGCAGATCGAGCGTCTGGAGGAGGCCCTGACCTCGGCGGGCGTCCGCCACCGGTGCGAGGTGTACGCGGGCGCGCCGCACGGGTACACGCAGGCCGACACGGCGGCGTACCACGAGGAGGGCGCCGAGCGGCACTGGTCGGCGCTGCTCGACCTGCTGAAGCGCACGTTCTGACCCATATCGGCTCCGGGTGAACGGGAGTTGTCGACCTACCGACGGTAAGGGCTTGCTCTCCCCGGATCCCTGCGCGTAGACCTTGCTGAACACCAGCCATGACTCTGGGGGGAGTTGGCTCATGGACGGCACGGTCGACGGGTTCCGCTACGGTGCGGTGACCCCGGTGGCGGCTTTTCTGATGGCCTGTCTGGGAGGGGCACTCGGGCTGCGGTGCATCGTGCGCTCGCTGCTGAACGCGCGGTCGTGGAGACCGGGCTGGCTGGCGTTAGGCGCCGCCTGCATCGGATGCGGCATCTGGACGATGCACTTCATCGCCATGATCGGCTTCCATGTGCAGGAGACCCGGGTCCGTTACGACGCGGCCACGACGGTGCTCAGTCTCGTCGTGGCCGTCGTCGTCGTGGGCATCGGCGTGTTCATCGTCGGCTACCGCGGCACGGGCGGTGCAGCGCTGGCGGTCGCTGGGGGAACCACCGGGCTGGGGGTCGCGGCCATGCACTATCTGGGCATGGCCGCGATGCGGCTGAACGGGGACGTCGACTACGACCCGGTCGGCGTCGTGCTGTCCGTGCTGATCGCCATCGCCGCCGCGACCGCAGCCCTGTGGTCGGCCGTCACGGTCCGCGGCTTCCTGACGAGTCTCGGGGCGAGCCTGGTGATGGGCGTGGCGGTGTCGGGGATGCACTACACGGGCATGGCGGCCGTCAGCGTCCATGTGCACGACACGACCCGGGGCACGTGGGCCGGCGACTCGCCGATGTCCCTGTTGCTGCCGATGCTGCTGGGGCCGGTCGTCTTCCTGCTGCTGGCCGGGGCGGCGGTGATGTTCGACCCGCTGCTGGTGAGGGGTGAGCGGCCTTCCGCAGCGCGCCGGGGCGCCCTTGGCGAGGGCCCGGTCGCCGCGAACTCCGGCAGCGGGCAGCGCACTTCACGGCATGAGAAGGAGTCACCCGCCCGCAGGCGGTGAGGAACCCGCCGCCGGCCGGCTTCTAGATCATTGTTACGGTGCACGGGTGTCTGACTCCTCACGCGATACCGCCGAAGGCGCAGGCTGGGGCACGACCGAACGCGGCGCGTACCAGCAGTTGATGCCGCGCGACGTCGAGAAGATCTCCTGGCTGAACCCGAAGACGCTGTGGGCCGCCCGCAACGGCGTGCTGGCCTCCTGGTTCGGGGACCCGACCGGCAGGACACGCAGCCGGTGGGTGGCGCAGCGTGCCGCCACCGGCGCACCGGCCGACAAGGTGATCCGGCGCGACGACCCGGACCGGTTCTCCTTCCTGGTCATCGGCGACACCGGTGAGGGCGACGACCCGCAGTACGCCGTCGTACCCGGCTTTCTGAGGACCGGTCAGGACACCAGCTTCGCCGTGCTGGCCAGTGACGTGATCTACCCGGTGGGCAGCGCGGACGACTACGGCACGAAGTTCTTCCGCCCGTACCAGGACTACCGGGCGCCGATCTACGCGATACCCGGCAACCACGACTGGTACGAGGACCTCGGCGGCTTCATGCGGGTCTTCTGCGACGACGCCCCGCCCCTGCCGCCCGAGCCCCGGCCGCGGCCGCTCGGGCGGGCCTGGCTGCGGTCGCTGCTGTGGCACCGGCCGCGTCCGGACGACGGGCAACACCTCGCCGAGGAACGCAAGTTGCGGTCCGACACCGCCCAGCAGGCCGTCCAGCCGGGCCCGTACTGGGCGATCGACGCCGGGCCGGTGCGGATCGTCGGCATCGACACCGGCCTGCTCGGCACCCTCGACGCCGAGCAGGGCGCCTGGCTGCGCGAGGTCTCCCAGGGGCCGCGCCCGAAGATCCTGGTCACCGGCTCACCCTTGTACGTGGACGGCAGGCACGAGCCGTGCTCCATCGAAGGCGGCGGCACCGTCGACGACATCGTCCGCGACCCGGCGCACCACTACGTCGCGGCGATCGGCGGCGACATCCACAACTACCAGCGCTACCCGGTCCGGCTGGCGGACGGGCGCACCCTCCAGTACGTGGTCGCGGGCGGCGGCGGGGCCTTCATGCACGCCACGCACACCATCCCCCGCGTCAACGTCGCGGGCGTCACCGAGCAGGACTTCCGCTGCTACCCGCTGCGCGGCGACTCCCTCGCCTTCTACAGCCGGCTGTACGGGCGCAGGCTGCGTATGCGCCGCTTCTTCACGCTCACCGAGGCGGAGGCGACGGCCGTGATCGCCGAGCGCCTCGGCATCAAGCCGGCGCGCGCACCGCGCACCTCGGCGCGTGTGACCCGGCGCGTCCGGCTGGTCGCGGGGCTGCTCGGCACCGGCCGCCGACCTGAGCGGGCCAAGCGGTTCCGGCTGCCCGTGCGCAAGATCTACACGTCGCTGTTCTCGCCGAGCTCGGCGACCTACAGCCCGCCGTTCTTCAAGTGCTTCCTGCGCCTTGACGTCTCCCCGGAGTCCGTCCGGCTGCGCTGCTACGCGGCCACCGGCAACCGTGCCCAGGAGGTCGACCCGCCGGTGGAGGACGAGGTGACGATCCCGCTGGGCTGATCCCGCCGTGCTGATCCCGCCGTGGTGATTCCGTGCGGCGGGAACAGCAACGGCCGTCTGCGGGTTGGCAGGGGCGTACGCCGTCGAACCTGATGGAGGGCCCCGTGTCACCGACCTCACGACCGCTGCGCAAACTGGGCTTCCTGACCATCGGACTGTTCGACGAGACGGATCCGCGCCGCGGCCACGAGTCGACGCTGGAGATCATCGAGCTGGGCGAGCGGCTCGGCTTCGACAGCGCGTGGGTGCGCCACCGACATCTCCAGTACGGCATCTCCTCGCCCGTCGCCGTCCTGTCCGCGGCCTCACAGCGCACCAGCCGCATCGAGCTCGGCACCGCGGTCATCCCGCTCGGCTGGGAGAACCCGCTGCGCCTCGCCGAGGACCTGGCCACCGTCGACCTGCTGTCCGGTGGCCGGCTCAACCCGGGTGTGAGCGTCGGCCCGCCGATGCACTTCGACCAGATCAAGGACGCGCTCTACCCGGACACGGCCGATGCCGAGGACTTCGGCTACGCCCGGGTGGAGCGGCTGCTGGACTTCGTGCGGGGCAAGCCGGCGACGGACTTCAGCGGGGTGGAGGGCTTCGAGGTCTTCTCGGACCGGGTGCAGCCCCACTCCCCCGGGCTGGGCCGGCGCATGTGGTACGGCGGTGGCAGCCTGCGGTCGGCCCGGTGGGCGGGTGAGCACGGCATGAACCTCCTCACCAGCAGCGTCGTGAAGGCGGAGGACCCGGACGGGCCCCAGGGCTTCGCGGAGATCCAGCTGTCGCACATCCGCGCCTTCCGGGCGGTCCACCCCGACGGTGAAGCAGCCCGCGTCTCGCAGGGCCTGGTCGTCATCCCCACGGACTCCGCCACTCCACAGCAGCGTGCACGCTACGAGGAGTACGCCGCCCTGCGTCTGCCCCGCACCACGTCACCGCAGGGCCCGGCGCGGCTGCTCTTCGCTCCGGACCTGGTGGGCACCTCGGACGAGATCGCCGAGCGGCTGCACGCGCACGCGGCGTTCCGGGAGGTGGACGAGGTGGCGTTCGCGCTGCCGTTCTCCTTCGAGCACGAGGACTACGTGCAGATCCTCACCGACATGGCGACGAAGCTCGGCCCGGCGCTGGGCCGGACCCGGGCCGCATAGGCCCGGCGTGAGATGCCCCGGCCTGCCGAACCGGCGGCGGGCCTGCGAACGGCGGGGCGGGGGCCAGGTGCGCGACTCGGGCGCCCCGCCGTCCACCGGATCACCAACGCCCGGGTGCCGTGCCGGTGATGGGCTCCGACGCCCTCCCGTCCACCCCGACCGGCACGTCCCCGGCCAGCATCACCCGGTGCATGATCCGCGGGTGGTCGAGGTGGGCGGTGTCGCCGGGAGCCAGGTGCATGGTGGCGCGGTTGTCCCAGAACGCCACACTGCCCGGCTCCCAGCGGAAGCGGACCGTGTACTCGGGCCGGACCGCCTGCTCCAGCAGCAGGTCCAGGATCGCGCCGCTCTCGGGCCGGGAGAGGCCGGCGATCTGCTCGACGTAGTAGCCGTTGACGTACAGGACCCGCTCCCCCGTCTCCGGGTGGACGCGCACCAGCGGGTGCAGCGTCGCGACCTGACGGTCCAGCAGGTGGCGGACGTAGGCGTCGTCGCCGGGCCGGGGCTGGTAGCCGACGCCGAGCCGGTGCTCGGCCCGCAGCCCGTCGGCGAACTCCCGCAGCGGCGCGGAGAGTCCGGCGTACGCCGCCGCCAGGTTCGACCAGGTGGTGTCGCCGCCGTAGGGCGGGACGGTCTCCGCCCGCAGGATCGTCGCGGCGGGCGGGTCGACGCGGGCGCCGTGGTCGCAGTGCCAGCCGCGCAGCAGGGTGTGCCGGCGCCGCCGCAGCCACTCGTCGTGCTCCATGCCGAACCGCCCGCCCAGTTCCAGCCGGTCGGCGGTCGTCTCGATCTCGGGGAAGCCGGGCGGCGAGGCCTTGCCGCGCCGGGGCAGCACCACCGGCTCTCCGAAGCGGCGCGCGAACGTCACGTGCCCGGTGTGGTCCAGCCGCTGCCCCCGGAAGAACACCACCTTCCACCGCAGCACCGCCGCCCGGATCGCGGCGACCACGGTGTCGTCGAGATGCGAAGCCAGATCGACCCCGCTGATCTCGGCACCGATGTGCCCGGCGACCGGCTTCACCTCCACCCCGGCCTCCCGCACCGCCTCGTCCGTCATCGGGCTGTCCGTCGTCATGAGCGCTCCGCTGGTCGTGGGCGTGGTCCCTGCTGAAGATCGTGTCAGTGATCCCCGCCCGAGGCGACACCGCACCGGCCCGCGTCACACCCTGAACTCCCGGATCACCGTGTTCCGGAACACCGCCGCGCCGTCGAGCGTGAAGAGCGCGAGCCCCGTGTCGACCAGGTACGGGAAGGTCGCGGACGAGTGCGTGTACCGGCCGTCGTCGAGGAACAGCTCCACCGAGGTGCGGTCGACCAGGATCCGCAGCCGCACCGTGCGCCGGGCCGGATCGAAGGGGCTCCTGCTCTCCTGGAACCTGCCCGACTGGTCGGGCGACACGGTGCCGCGGCGGTTCAGGAAGGCGTAGTCGCGGTAGACACCCGCGTCGATGTGCCGGACTCCGTCCGGGGAGCGCCGCAGCTGTACCCCCGCTCCGGTCAGCTGCTCCCAGGCGATCTCGCAGGTCAGTTCGTAGGCGGTGCCCCGGTAGTCGAGGACGCGGGTGCCCGCCACCTCCAGGTCGCCGAGCCGCACCGTGCGCGAGACGTACCGGTCGAGCGCCATGACCGGCCGGGACGCCAGGTGGTACGTGCCGTCGGCCGCGCGCCGCAGTGAGATCTCGCGGACGATCGAGTCGGTGCCGTTGAGGCCGTCGCTGTCGATGGTGGGCGTGAAGTGGGCGTAGTCCCAGTTGTTGAGCCAGCCGATCGCGTAGCGGGTCCCCTCGTCGACGCTGCCGTCGGTGCCGCGCTTGTCGAAGGTGACCGCCCCGTACCAGTCCCAGCCGTAGTCGAGCCACTGCGGCTCCGCCGCGTCGGCGGTGAAGTCCGTACCGTCGAAGGAGCCCGTCCAGTAGGCGTACGTGTTGGGCAGCCCGGCGCCCTTGCCGTTGGCGCTCACCCCCAGCACCCACTTCACCGTGCCGTCCCCTGCGCGGATCCGGAACAGGTCGGGGCACTCCAGCACACCGATGCCGTTCTTGACGAAGCCGCTCACGTACGTCCAGGTCCTGAGGTCGGCGGAGTGGTAGAAGCCGACCTTGTCGTTCTCGGCGAGGGCCAGTACCCACCGGCCGCGCTCCTCGTCGCGGATCACCTTCGGGTCGCGGAAGTCGCGCACGCCGGGGTTGGGCAGCACCGGGTCGGTGCCGTGCGGTGTGAACGTGCGGCCGCCGTCCGTGGAGTAGTACAGGTACTGCGCCTGGTCGCTCGCGCCGTCGTGCGGGGACATCGTGGCCAGGACGACGACCGCGCCCGCCCCGAAGCCCGCGGTGTTCTCCGTGTCGACCACCGCCGAACCCGACCAGACGTCGCCGCCCGGGGTGGTGTCCTTGGGCACGGCGACACCCCGGTCGGTGAAGGAGACCAGGTCGGTGCTGGTGGCCAGGCGCCAGGCGGTGCCGATCGCGCCGGACAGGTAGTCGGCGTTGTAGAGGTAGTAGTAGTGGTACTCGCCGTCGATCCAGACCGGCCGTTGCGGGTCGTTCTTCCACTGGTCCGGGGCGGTGAAGTGGTACGCGGCCCGGTAGCTCGCGCGAGAACGGCCCGTCCGGGCCGCGGCCGGCCCCGCCGTCGCGGGCAGCAACGCGCCGACGGCCCCCACGGCCGACCCCGCGAACAGCGCCCTCCTGGTGAAGTCGCCCATCACACCTCGTTCCTCTCGTCGGAAACGGCGGCTCATGTGCACCAGGACTGTGGAACCTAACTCGTTAAAGGTCAAGCGGTCGCGCGTCTTGACAGGCCTCTGCGGCGCTCACATCATCTGGGGAATCAGACCTCGACTAACACGAGTTAGGCCTCGCACGATGACCGACTCGCACCTCACCCGCCGCACGCTGCTGCGGTACGGCGCCTACGGCGCGGGGGCCGCCGCCCTGACCGGTACCGCCGCGAGCTGGGACCGGCTCACCGGAGCCGACATCCCCGGCCGTGACGACGGCTCCCTCGTCGTCGCCACGCTCGGCCCCGCCTACGGTCCGGAGGCCATCCGCACCCTGCGCGAGGGCTTCCGCGAGCTGCACCCCGACATCAAGCTCCAGATCAACGCGGTGCAGGCCGTGGACTGGTCGGACTTCTTCGCGAAGATCCTCACGCAGGTGGCGGCGGGCACCGCCCCCGACCTGGTGTACGTGGCCACCGAGGGTGTGCAGCTGTTCGCCCAGCGGCTCGGCGTCGCCCTGGACAGGTGGGTGCGGCGGGACGCGAACGAGCTCGAGGAGTACTTCGCCGATGTCCACCCCTCGCTGGTGGAGTCGATGATGTACGAGGGCAGCCTCTACCAGCTGCCGGTGGAGTTCAACGCCGCCGACATGTACCTCAACCGGCAGGTGCTGCGGCGGGCCGGAGCCGCGTACCCGCCCGCCGACTGGACCCGCGACGACTTCACGGCGCTGCTGCGGGACATGAAGAAGGCGAGCGGCTCCCGCTTCACGCCCTACTTCTGGACCAACCGGCTGTGGGGCGGCGTGGTGCCCTGGCTGTTCGCGAACGACACCAACCTGCTCGCGGAGACCAAGGCCCCGGGCGGCGACTGGCTGTGGGACTCCTTCTACCCGGCGGACCAGCGCACGGGCCGTGGCGGCGGCTTCCGGTGGACGACGCCGCAGGCCACGCACGACCGGGTGGAGGAGGTCTACGACTATCTCGCCTCCCTGGTCCAGGACGGCCTGTGCACCCGGCCCGAAGGCGGCAACGGCCAGAACCTCATCGGCGTGTTCTCCACGGGCCGGGTCGGGGTCACACCGGCCGGCGGTTTCTGGGCGGGCGGCCTGCACCTGGCGGGCATGGAACGGGACGGCTTCGACGTGCAGTACTTCCCGCGCTGGCGCGCCCAGCGCATGCAGTACGGCGCGGCGGGCTACGCGCTGCTGCGGACCTCGAAGAAGCAGGAAGAGGCCTGGGAGTTCATCAAGTACGCGGCCCGCAAGGACACCCTGACGCGGCTGTTCACGACGAACCAGACGACCCCGGCCCGCCGCTCGATGCTGACCGCCGGCCGGTACGAGGAGACCGGACCGGCACACTGGCCGGTCTTCTACGACACCCTCGACCGGTTCCCCGACACGGGTCCGATTCCGGCGCCGCCGCAGGTCGCCGAGGTCGAGCAGCTGCTGCTCAAGCACACCGGTACGGCCCTGGCCTCCCCGCGCTCGGTGCGTCCCGCGCTGCGCCGGCTGCAGGGCGACCTGGAGAAGGCCATGGAGCGTGACGCATGACGAACACCCGGATACCGGCCGCGCGAGCCGCCCGGTCCTCGGCCGCGCCCGCGCAGGACGCGCCGCGTCCCTCGGCCCGTGACCGCGGCAGCCGGCTGCTGGCCACGCTGTTCCTGGCCCCGACCATCGTCGGCATCGTCGTCTTCACGGTCGTTCCCATCGTCGGCTCGGTGGTCCTGAGCCTGTTCCACTGGAACGTCATCGACTCGCCGCGCTACGCAGGACTCTCCAACTACGGGGAGGTCTTCGGCGACGAGACCGTGCTGGTGTCCTTCCGCAACACCCTCGTCTTCATGGTGCTCGCGGTGGCGCTGCAGCTCCTCGTCGCGCTGGCGCTCGCGCTGACGCTGAACGGGCGGATGCCCGTGTGGCTGCGGTCGGTGTTCCGCTCGGCGTTCTTCTTCCCGCTGGTGCTGTCCGCCGCGTCGATCTCGGTGGTGATGAAGTACCTGTTCAACCAGGACTTCGGGGTGATCAACTGGCTGCTGGGCTTCGTCGGGATCGCGCCGGTGCCGTGGCTGACGTCTCAGAACGCGGCGATGGCGACCGTGGTCCTGGTCTACGTCTGGCAGCAGTTCGGCTTCTCGTTCCTGCTGTTCGTCGGCGGTCTGAACAACATCCCGAAGGAGATCCACGAGGCCGCCGCCCTGGACGGCGCCACGGGTCTGCGCAAGCACCTCACCGTGACGCTGCCGCTGCTGTCGCCGACGCTGCTGGTCGCCTCGGTGGTCGGCATCATCAACGCGCTCCAGGTCTTCGAGCAGCCGTACGTCCTCACCAACGGCGGTCCCGGTGACTCCACCCGCACGGTCGTGATGGTGATCTACGAGAGGGCCTTCGAGCAGCTCCGCTTCGGAGAGGCGTCCGCGGTGGGCGTGCTGCTGTTCGTGCTGATCATGGCGGTCACGGCCCTCCAGTTCCGGCTCAGCCGGCGTTTCGTCCACTACCAGTGAGCCGGGTGAGTCCCTTGAGCCAAGCAACCCTGTCCCTCAGCCGGGCGCGCCACGGGCTGGCGCCGTGGGCGCGGATCGCCGGGCTGGCCGTCTGCGCCCTGCTCACCCTCGGCCCGGTGGTGTGGACGGTCTCCACCTCGCTGCGCACGCCCGCAGAGGCGTTCGACCTGCCGCCGCGGCTCATCCCGTCGAACCCCTCCACCGAGGCCTACCGCGGGGTGTTCGACCAGATCGACGTGTGGCTGCTGGCCCTGAACTCCACGTTGGTCACCGGCCTGGTCGCGGTGGGCCAGATGATCACGGCGGGTCTCGCCGGGTACGCCTTCGCCCGCCTGGAGTTCCGTTTCAAGAAGCCGCTGTTCGGTCTGGTCCTGGCGACCATGATGGTGCCGTTGCAGGTCACCATCGTGCCGGTGTTCCTCGTCCTGAAGTCGATGAGCCTGACCGACACCCTGCTCGGGCTGATCATCCCGGCCTTCCCGACCGCGTTCGGCACCTTCCTGATGCGGCAGTACTTCCTGGGCATGCCGAAGGACCTCGGCGAGGCGGCGATGCTGGACGGTGCCGGGCCCTGGCGCACGTTCCGGTCGGTGTACGCCCCGCTGGCCGCGCCGGGCCTCGCGATCGTCGGTGTCCTGGCCTTCAACTACCACTGGAACGAATTCTTCCGCCCGCTGATCCTCGAGACGTCGGGCCAGAACTACACCTTGCCGCTGGGACTGGTCTCCCTCCAGGGCAACCTCGGCACCGGCTCCATCTCGGTGGTGCTCGCCGGTGTCGTCCTCTCCATGATCCCCGCCGTGGCCGTGTTCGTCGTCGGCCAGCGCCCTCTGCGTGAGGGCATCACGTCCGTAGGAGTCAACCGTTGAGCCTCGCCGCTCCCCCGCAGGATCCCCACGCCCCGCGCTTCCGGGTCCGCCCGCCCGCCAACTGGATGAACGACCCCAACGGCCCGTTCCGCTGGCGCGGCCGCTACCACCTCTTCTACCAGCACAACCCCGACGCCCCGGTGCACGCGAACGTCCACTGGGGCCACGCCTCCAGCCCCGACCTCGCCCACTGGGAACACCACCCGATCGCGCTCACCCCGGTGCCGGGTGGCCCGGACGAGGCGGGCTGCTGGTCGGGCTGCGTGGTCGACGACGGGGGTGTGCCGACGGCCGTCTACACCGGGGTCGACCGTCACCACGAGGGGCTCGGCACGATCTGCCTGGCCCGGGCGGCCGACCCTGACGACCCGGGGCTGACCGAGTGGACTCCCGTGCCCACGCCGGTGGTGACGGGCCCGCCGGAGGAGCTGGACGTGGTGATGTTCCGCGACCCGTTCGTCTTCCGGCACGACGGCAGGCGCTGGGCGCTGGTGGGCGCGGGGCACGCCGACGGGACACCGTCGGTCCTGCTGTACGACTGCGAGGACCTGACGGACTGGCGGTTCGCGGGAGTCCTCCTTGACGGCCGGGACCCGGCCGCCGCGGCGGCGTTCGGCGACCGGGCGACCGGCTGGGAGTGCCCGCAGCTCTACGCGACGCGGGGCGGTGAGTGGGTGCTGGTCGTGTCGCTGTGGGACGGCCACCCGTGGACCACCGGATACCTGACGGGACGTCTGGACGCGGACCTGCGCTTCACCGCACGGGCGGGTGGCCTTTTGGACCACGGCCGCGACTTCTACGCACCCGCGGTGCTCCAGGAGTCCGACCGGGCCCTGATGTGGGGCTGGTCGTGGGAGGCCCGCGAGCAGGGCGAGGCCGACTGGGCCGGTGTGCTGACCGTACCCCGGGTCGTCGACGTCCATCCGGACGGGGCGCTGCGGGTGGCCCCTGCGCCGGAGCTGCACCGGCTGCACGCCGCGGAGCCGTTCGTCACCGCGCCGGGCCGGGTCCCGCTGCCGGCGGCCTACGACCTGACCGTCAGTGCCCGCCGCCGTGCCACCGTGAGTCTGCTGCGGTCGGCCTCGGGTGCCGAGCTCACGGTCCGCCTGGATCCGGACGAGGGCACGCTGACCCTGCACCGTGACGACTGGCCCCGCAAGGAGCCCGGGGCGCCGGTCGTCGTCCATGTGCCACCGGACGAGGAGCTCACCGTGCGCGTCCTCGCCGACGGCTCGCTGTACGAGCTGTTCGTCGGCGACCGGGCCACGGTCACCGAACGGGTCTACCGGCGGGCCGACGATGTCAGCGAGCTGACGGTGCCCCCGGGCGCGGCCGTCACCGGATGGGAGCTGGTCCCACCGACTCGCGGCTGATCACCGGGCAGGCCAGGCGGCGCACGGTGGCGGGCGGTGTCCGGCCGGTGGCGATGGAGTCGAGGAGCAGCCGCGCGGCGGTCTCGCCCATCGCCCGGTGGGGCAGCGCGACCGTGGTGAGGGGCGGCGCGAGATGCGCGGCCATGTGCTCCTGGTCGTCGTAGCCCACCACCGACAGCTCGCCGGGTACGGCGATCCCGAGCCGGGTCGCGGCGTGCAGGGCGCCCGCCGCGACCCGGTCGTTGTAGCAGAAGACGCCGGTGGGCCGGCGGTCCGCCGGGGCTCCGTCGAGGAGGCGGGCGACGCCCTCGTAGCCGCCGGAGATCTCCCCTCCGGTCCGCACGACCCAGTCCCTGGGCACGGTGATGCCCTCGGCGCGCAGCGCGTCCCGGAAGCCGCGCAGCCGCTCCGTCGACGCGATGTCGTCGTGCCCGCCGACGAGCGCGACCCGCCGGTGTCCCTGTTCCAGCAGCAGCCGGGCCGCCGTACGGCCGCCGGCGCGCTCGGCGGGGATGACGGCGGGCAGCGAATCGTCCTCCGGCAGGCAGTTGGCCAGCACGGAGGGGGTGCGGTGCAGGCCCTCGGGGACCCGGACGCGGCGCAGCGACATGGCCGCGTAGATGATGCCGTCGACCCGTCGGTCGAGGAGCTCGGCGACGGCCGCGTCCTCCTTGGCCGGGTCGCCGCCGGAGTCGACCGTGAGGACGAGGTGCTCGCCGGCCCAGGCGGTGTCCATGGCGCCGCGCAGCAGTCTCCCGGCGAAGGGCGAGGAGGCGATCTCGTCGGTGACCAGGCCGATCACCGCCGTACGGCTGCGGCGCAGGCCGCGGGCGACGGGGTCGGGCCGGTAGCCGAGCCGGGCGGCGGCCTCCCGGATGCGCTCCTGGGTGGCGGGCGAGAGGTTGCCCTGGGCCCGGCCGTTGAACACGAAGGACACCGCGGTGTGCGACACACCGGCGAGCCGGGCGACGTCCCGCGAGGTGGGACGCCCCGATCCCGTCGCCCGCTTCTCCTCGGCGCTGCCCATGCCGTCCGCCGCCCTCACCCCCACCCCGTCCGGTTGATCATTGCTCACCCTATCCGTGACGCTGGAGGGACGACACAGTCGCGCACGCAGTCGACGGGAAGGTCCGGCAGTGATCAGCATCCCGACACACACGCTCAACGACGGTACGACGATCCCGGCCCTCGGCCTGGGCACCTGGCCGCTCGACGACGACCGGGCGGAAGAGGCCGTGCGCTCGGCCCTGGAGACGGGCTACCGCCTGGTCGACACGGCGACGAACTACCGCAACGAGACGGGGGTCGGCCGTGGCGTCGCCACCGGCGGCGTGCCGCGGGAGGAGATCGTCGTGACGACGAAGCTCCCGGGCCGGCACCACGGCTACGAGGAGACCCTCGCCTCCTTCGAGGCGTCCCGGGCCCGCCTGGGCCTGGAGTACGTCGACCTGTACCTGATCCACTGGCCGCTGCCCCGCGTGGACCGGTACGTCGACTCCTGGAAGGCCATGATCAAGCTGCGCGAGGACGGGCTCGTCCGGTCGATCGGCGTCTCGAACTTCACGGCCGCGCACATCGAGCGGCTGGAGAAGGAGACCGGGGTGCTGCCCTCGGTCAACCAGATCGAGCTGCACCCCTTCCTGCCCCAGGACGAGCTGCGCGCCTTCCACGCGGCCAAGGGTGTCCTCACCGAGAGCTGGAGCCCGCTGGGGCGGGGCACTCCGCTGCTGGCCGACCCCGCGGTGGCGCGGATCGCCGAGGCGCACGGGGTGACGCCCGGGCAGGTCGTCCTGCGCTGGCACACACAACTGGGCGCGGTGCCCATCCCGAAGTCTGCGAGCCCCGAGCGGCAGCGCGCGAACCTCGACGTCTTCGGCTTTGAACTGGACGCCGACGAGATGCGGGCCGTCGCCGACCGGGCGCACCGGCGGGTCGGCGGGGACCCGGAGGTGCACGAGGAGTTCTGACGGGTACCCGGGGGCGGCGAGGAAGGAGCCGCAACGTGGCTGAGCGGGACCGGCTGCGGGACTACCGCGGCAAACGCGACTTCGACCGGACCGGCGAGCCCCGTGAAAGCGGGGAGCCCGCCGGGGACCGGCCCAGGTTCGTGGTGCAGATCCATGACGCGAGCACGATGCACTTCGACTTCCGTCTGCAGGTGGACGACGTCCTGAAGTCCTGGTCCGTCCCCAAGGGCCCTTCCGCCGACCCGAAGGACAAGCGGCTGGCCGTGCCCACCGAGGATCATCCGCTGGAGTACGAGGAGTTCGAGGGCGTGATCCCCCGCGGCGAGTACGGCGGCGGCACGGTGATCGTCTGGGACCACGGCACGTACGAGCCGCTCAGCCACGATCGCAAGGGGCGGTCCGTGGACTTCGCCGAGTCGCTGGAGCGCGGACACGCCACGTTCCGGCTGAGCGGGTCCAAACTGCACGGCGAGTACGCCCTGACCCGGTTCCGCAGCGGTGACGACGGCGAGGAGGCCTGGCTGCTGGTGAAGCGTACCGGGGGCCGGGCCGGTACGCACGGCGCCCCCGACCCCCGCCGGGCGCGGTCCGCCCGGTCCGGCCGCACCCTCGCCCAGGTGGCCTCGGACGCGGCCGGGGAGTGAGCGGCCGTGGCCGGGCTCCTGGAGACACTCCCCGCCGGGCAGCGGCAGCTCGCGGGCCGGGCCCGACCGGGGCCGGAGCTGGCGGCCCGCCCGATGCTCGCCACGCTGAGCGACCGGCGGGACTTCTCGGACCCCGGCGAGGAGTGGGTGTTCGAGCGGAAGCTGGACGGCATCCGGGTGCTCGCGGTCCGGGAGGGCGGGCGGGTGACGCTGCTGTCCCGGTCGGGCCGGCGACTGAACGACACCTACCCGGAGATCGTGGACGCGCTCGCGGCCCAGTCCTGCGGGGACTTCGTCCTGGACGGTGAGATCGTCGCGTTCACGGGCGGACGCACCGACTTCGCCCGGCTCCAGCAACGCATGGGGCTGACCCGGCGTCAGGACGTGGCGGCGAGCAGTGTGGCCGTGACGTACTACGTGTTCGACCTGCTGCGGCTGGACGGAGCCGACACGCGGCGGCTGCCACTGCGGGCCCGGAAATCGCTGCTGCGCCGGGCGCTTGCGTACCGGTCCCCGCTGCGGCTGACACCGCATCGCAACACGGGCGGCGCCGAGCTGCTGGCGGACGTCTGTGCCCGTGGCTGGGAGGGCCTGATCGCCAAGCGGGCCGACGGTGTCTACGAGCCGCGCCGGTCGGCGGACTGGCTGAAGCTGAAGTGCTCCCAGGGGCAGGAGTTCGTCGTCGGCGGCTTCACCGAACCGGCCGGCAGCCGCGTGGGCCTCGGCGCGCTGCTCCTCGGCTACTACGAGGGGGAACGGCTGCGGTACGCGGGCAAGGTCGGCACCGGGTTCGACCGGCGTACGCTGCTCGACCTGCGCGAGCGGCTGGAGGGGGCGCGGGAGCGCGCCTCGCCGTTCGACGGGCCGGTGCGGGAGGCGGGCGCGAGGTGGGTGCGGCCGGAACTGGTGGCGCAGATCGCGTTCACGGAGTGGACCCGGGACGGCATGCTGCGTCATCCGCGGTACCTGGGGCTGCGGGACGACAAGAAGCCCCGGGACGTGGTGCGGGAACGCCCGGCCGGGCGCGCCTCAGCATGACCGGCCCGGTCAGAACAGTGGTGTGAGCGGCTGTTCGCACCAGATCGTCTTGCCCGGGTGGTCTGCCTGCTGCCCCAGCACCGGGTGAGCTGGGCGACCAGCAGCAGTCCGCGGCCGCCTTCGTCGTCCTGGTGCGCCCGCCGCAGGTGCGGGGAGGTCGAACTGCCGTCGGAGACCTCACAGATGAGGGTCTGGTCGCGGATCAGACGGAGATGTCCATTCGTGCAGGATTATCCCTTTGTTGTCTGCTATCAACCGCGGCTGTTGTCTGCTACCAACCGCGGCGCAGCATTCCTGACGGCGTCAGCTCCGGTGGGCGCGCAGCGCGGCGAGCGCCCGGTCGGCGTGCGCGTTCATGCGCAGTTCGCTGCGGACGACGTCGAGGACGGTGTGGTCCTGCGCGATGACGAACGTGGTGCGCTTGGTGGGTGCCAGGGAGAAGCCGCGTTTCACGCCGAAGCGCTCGCGGACCGTGCCGTCGGTGTCGGACAGCAGGGGCATGCCGAGGGCGTGCTGCCCCGCGAACTCCTGCTGCCGCTCGACGGTGTCCCCGCTGATGCCGACGGGCCGTGCGCCGACGGCGGCGAACTCGGTGGCGAGGTCGCGGAAGTGGCAGGCCTGTGCGGTGCAGCCGGGGGTGAGGGCGGCCGGGTAGAAGAAGAGCACGACCGGCCCCTCGGCGAGCAGCCCGGACAGGCTGCGGACGGTGCCGGTCTCGTCGGGCAGGGCGAAGTCCTCGACCTTGTCCCCGGGCTCCACGCGTGCGCTCACGACCGGCCCTCCGCGTTCCGTGCGACGCCGCGGGCCCAGAGCACGAGGGGCACCTGGAGTGGCAGGCGGCCGAAGGCCGCGGCCTTCTGCGGCGTGGGGCGGTGGCGCCAGTCGGCGGCCATCTTCACGTTGGCGGGGAAGACCCCGACGAAGAACGCCGCCGTGGCCAGCGCGGCCGTCCTGCGGGTGCGCGGCAGTGCCAGGCCGGCGGCCAGGGCGAGCTCGGCGGCGCCGCTGACATAGGTCCAGGTCCTGGGCGTGCCGGGCAGGCTGCGCGGAATGGTCTCGTCGAATCGGCGTGGGGCGGCGAAGTGAGCGATTCCCGCGGTGGCCAGCAGGCCGGCGAGCAGCAGGGGCGAGCGTTCGGACCGGGGCACGGTTCCTCCTCTGATGACCTGCCGCGCGATATTACTGGACGGTAATCGGGCGGGTGTCCCCGGGGGCTTCGACGGGCCGGGCACGGCGGTTGTGGGTGCCCGGCGTGTAGCCGAACGAGCGGCGGAAGACGTCGATGAACGCGCTGGCGGAGGACCAGCCGCAGCGGTGGGCCCCGGGGATCAGGGGCTGCCCGCCGGGGCGGACTGGGGCACGGACTGGGGCTCGGGCTCGCCGGCGTGGGCGAGGAAGTCGTCGACCATGCGGTGGAAGAGGGTGGCCAGCTGCCGCAGTTCCTCGGGCGACCAGTCGGACAGGGCCAGCTGCATGCCGCGGACTCCGACCTCGCGAATCTTGGTGATGGCCTGCCGGCCGGCGTCGGTGAGTTCGATGCGCTGGGCGCGGCGGTCGTCGGGGTCGGGGACGCGGGTGACGTAGCCGGACCTCTCCAGTTGCTGCACCGTACGCGTGACGTGCGAGGCCTCCACACCCAGGCGGGCGGCGAGCTCCCCCGGCCGCAGCGGCTCGGAGTCGGCGACCTGCCGCAGCAGGGCGACGGCGGCACGGTCGAGCGGCACGCCCGCCAGGGCCATCAGCCGGTCGTGCTGGCGGGCGCGCGTACTCAGGTAGGTGATGCGGGTGAGCGCACGCTCGATCTCGATGACTTCCGGGGTGGGGACGTCGGGGAGCGGTGGTGTGGACATGAACGCCACTTTACCATCTCGTTGCGTAACTCAAGTAAATTGAGCGGTTCACTCCCCAGCCGGATCGCGGCGGCCGGGCAGATCGCCACGGCCTCGCGCACGACGTCCAGGGACTCACCGGCGGGCTTCTCGTCGAGCACAAAGGCCACGCCGTCCTCCTCCCGCCGATCGAAGATCTCGGGAGCGGCCATCACGCACTGCCCCGAGGCTACGCACTTCGGCTCGTCCCGTTCCACACGCATGCCTGTCTCCTCCGGTTTCCGGGTCACCAGGTGACGGGCAGTTCGTAGACGCCGTAGACGGATCCGTCGTGCTTGAACGGCAGCTCCTCCACCGGAGCGGCGAGCCTCAGCGTCGGGATGCGGCGGTAGAGGGCGCTTGTAGACCACCCGCGCCCCGCGGCGCGCCCGGCACCGGGCGTCGCACAGGATCGGCTCCAGGGTGGCGGACAACAGTTCCGCGAGCTCCGACTCCCGCGCGACGACCAGCACATGCCGCCCGTCCCCGCGCGCGAGCGTCGACGTCTCACGGAGGGTGCCGTACGGCGACGAGGTAGGCATACGCCCACCCCACCACTCCACTTGCCTGACTCAAGCAATACCTGTCGCTCCCCCGGATTCCGGGCGTCGACGCCGTTCAGGCGAAAGACGCGGAAAACGCGCGTGACCGTACCCCGGGACGTCCACACCTCACCCGTGGACCTGCCGCTGATCCCGCCCATGCTCGCCACGCCCGGCACGCTGCCGCCCGCCGCGCAGGACGAGCGCTGGGCCTACGAGACCAAGCAGGACGGCCAGCGCTCGGTGGTCTATCTCCCCGGGGACGGCAACGTGCTCCTGCGCGCCCGTTCGGGGGAGGACATCACGGGCGCCTATCCCGAACTGCTGCCGCTGGGCGCCGTCCTCGGTCCCGTGCCTGCCGTTCTGGACGGGGAGATCCTGGCCCTGGACGACGAGGGCCGGGCGAACTTCCAGCTGCTCCAGTCCCGCATGGGCCTGGCCCACGCGCCGGCCAGGGCGGCCCGGCGGGCGGCGGAGGTCCCGGTCCACCTCGTGCTGTTCGACGTGATGCACCTGGCGGGCCGCTCCCTGATCCGGCTCCCCTACGCACGCCGCCGCTCGGCCCTGCAGGACCTCGGTCTGTCCGGACCCTCCTGGTCGACGCCGGCCGCGCTCGTCGGCCACGGCGCCGAGGCCCTGGCCGCCACGCGCGAGCACGGCCTGGAGGGCCTGGTCTGCAAGCGGCTGGACTCGGTGTACGAGCCGGGGGTGCGCTCCCGGGCCTGGATCAAGATCCGCAACATGCGCACCGAGGACGTCCTGGTCGGCGGCTGGCAGCCCGGCAAGGGCCGTCTCACCGGCCTGCCGGGGGCGGTACTCGTCGGGCAGCGAGCCGCGGGGCGGCTGCGCTACGTCGGGAGCGTGGGAACCGGCTGGAGCGAGGCCGAACGGACGGAACTCGCCGGGCTGCTGAGGGCCACCGCCACCGACGTCTGCCCGTTCGACCCCGTCCCGCGCGCTCCGGGCGCGCACTGGGTCGTCCCCCGGCTGGTCGGCGAGGTCCGCTACAGCACCCGCACCCGCGACGGACGACTGCGACAGCCGTCCTGGCTGCGGCTCCGGCCGGACCTCACGCCGGAAGAAGCGGCGGCCGACATCCCGGACGACCTGGTCTGAAACGGCTCCAGGATCACGACTGTTGGGCTGTGCTTCACCTCTGGGATCACACCTTCCTCTTGGCATGGACGCGTTCAGCCTGGAAGCTGAACCTCCCTTTCCCCCACAGCCGTTGGGCTGCGCCCAAGAGGAGGACGCAGTGTCGTCACGCCCGTTCGCACCCCGCAGGAGATGGCTCACCGGACTGGCCGGTGCCACCGCCCTCGTCCTCGCCCTCCCCGCCACCGCGTTCGCCGCCCCGCCACGGGCGCTGCCCGCCAACGCGGAGTCGCTGGAGCAGACGTTCCAGCCCGCCTACGACTACGACACCGACGGCTGCTACTCCACGCCGGCGATCGGCCCGGACGGCACGGTCAACGGCGGTCTCAACCCGACCGGCGCCCTCAACGGGAACTGCCGCGACGCCTCGGACCTCGACAACACCAACGGCTACTCGCGCTACAAGTGCAACAACGGCTGGTGCGCCATCCTGTACGCGCTCTACTTCGAGAAGGACCAGGCCCTGGCCGGCAGCAGCATCGGCGGCCACCGGCACGACTTCGAGCACGTCGCTGTGTTCGTGCAGAACAACCAGGTCAAGTACGTGTCGACGTCCGCCCACGGCTCGTTCGACGTCCACGCGACGTCCGAGGTCCGCTTCGACGGCACGCACCCGAAGATCGTCTACCACAAGGACGGCGTCAGCACGCACTGCTTCCGCCTGGCGGGCTCCGGCGACGAGCCGCCGGAGAACCACAAGGGCACCTGGCAGTACCCGCCGCTGGTCGGCTGGAACGGCTACCCGGCCGGGGTGCGCGACAAGCTCGCGTCCTACGACTTCGGCAGCGCCAACTTCGGCCTGAAGGACGCGAACTTCGCCAACCACCTGGCCTCCGCCAAGCCCTCCGGCATCTCCTTCGACCCCTACGCCTGATCCCGCACGACCCGGTCGCGGGCCTTGAGCCCCGGCCGGGTCCGGCTTTCCCCGGCGCTTCCGATCCGCCCACCGACCACGCCCGACGGTCCTGGAGGCGCCGGCGGTCGGGAAGGTACGGCACGAACGTACCCGCGGGAGGGTCTATCGTGTCCGCATGTCCGTCCCCGAACTGATCCGCATCGTCTCCCGCGACTCCCCCATGGCCCTCGCCCAGGTGGAGCGCGTCCGGACCGAGTTGGCCGCCGCCCACCCCGGAGTGCGCACCGAGGTCGTGCCGGTGAAGACCACCGGCGACAAGTGGATGGGCGATCTGTCCCAGGTCGAGGGCAAGGGCGCGTTCACCAAGGAGGTCGACGCGGCGCTGCTGGCCGGCGAGGCCGACCTCGCCGTGCACTGCGTGAAGGACGTCCCCGCCGACCGGCCGCTCCCGGCGGGCACCGTGTTCGCCGCGTTCCTCGAGCGGGACGACATCCGCGACGCCCTGATCCACCCGGACGGCCTCACCCTGGACGAGCTGCCGGCCGGGACGCGGATCGGCACCTCCTCGGTGCGCCGGGTCGCCCAACTGGCCGCCACCCACCCGCACCTGGAGTGCGTGCCCTTCCGCGGCAACGCCAACCGGCGCCTGGCGAAGCTGGCGGCCAAAGAGGCCGACGCCCTGCTGCTCGCGGTCGCCGGCCTGGAGCGGATCGGCCGGCAGGACGTGATCAGCGAGATCCTCTCCACCGAGACGATGATGCCGCCCATCGGCGCGGGCGTCCTGGCGCTCCAGTGCCGCGAGGACGACGCCGACCTGATCGACGCGGTGAGCGGTCTCGGCGACCCGGACACCTACCGGGAGACGATGGCCGAGCGTATGTTCCTGCACGTGCTCCAGGGGCACTGCAACAGCCCGATCGCCGGGTTCGCGCACGTGGACCGCAGTGGCGAACTGTCGCTGCGCGCCTGTGTGTTCACCCCCGACGGCAAGACCCGGCTGAACGCCCACGAGTGGGCGGGCCGGCTCGACCCGGCCACGCTCGGCACCTCGGTCGCCGTGGCCCTGCTGCGGCAGGGCGCCCGCGAGATCATCGACGGCATCCCGCACTGACCGGCGGGACGCCCTGACACGGGATCAGGCGGTGCCTTCGCCCGCCTGGTCCTGCAGGAACACGCTGACCTGGTGCGCCAGGCTGTCCCGTACCGCGCCCTGCTGGGCCCCGGCGGATCCCTCGTGCACCCCGATGCCGCCCGACCACAGCCGGCGGTCGGTCCACTCCTCCTCGACGCGCAGTTGGACCTGCACGTCCACGAGCCCCAGGGACGCCTCGGCGCCGGCCGCGTAGAGGACTGCGGTGACCCGGCGCAGCGGATAGACGTCGAAGCCCTCGATGAACTGCGAGTTGCGCCAGTCGAGGAAGGCGCTCTCCCCGTCCGGGCCGATCCGCACGTCGATCTGGCCGTCCTCGAGATGGACGCCGAGGTGCCGGCTGCCGCGGTTCTCGACCGTCACGCGGAGACAGAAGTACGTCAGCCCGTCGGCGGCGTCGTCACGGCCCCGGGGCGGCTCGGCCGGCTCCAGACGGTGGACGCGGACGCGCAGACCGGCATGCTCGTCGTACTCCTGCCAGTCCCCGACCACGTTCGGCTCGTACACGGTGCCCCTCTCGACCTCTGGAAGCTGCTTCCTATCTGTGGTCTCAGCGCACTGTCAAATGAGCAGAATGCGCTGTGGCCAGGCAGTTCATCCCTTTTGATCGGTGATCAAGCCGTGCCCAGCAGTTATCCGGACACAGGTCGAGAAAGCGGTTACCGAGGCGTGCCGCACATCACTTTCCAGAGTGAAGATCAACGGGCCAGACGGCCCAGCAGCGCCAAGTGGTGGTGTGTGCCGAGGAGGAGGCCGCGCAGGGCGTCCACTTCGTAGCTGTGGGGGTTGGCCCTGCTGACGGCCTGGAACCGGCCCGGCATCACGGACACCGGGTACAGGGGGACAGGCAGGAGAAGAAGGCCGAGCCGAGGAGGACGATCGCGGCGACGGCGAGCGGCTTGACCGGGTTCCAGGTGAGCGCCATGCCGAGCAGCGCGGCGACGAGGAGGACGACCACCGCCTGGACGAGCGACTTCACACCGGCCGCGAAGGCCTTGCCGGTGATCAGGGCCGAGCGCGGGGTCGGGGTGACGAGGAGCTTGTTCAGGACGCCGGCGTCGCGCTCCCAGATGATCTGGACGCCGTAGAAGATGGCGATGAACATCGCGGACTGGGCGATCATGCCGGGCGCCAGGTAGTCGACGTAGGGGATGCCGCCGGTCGGGATCACCCTGATGTGCGTGACCGGGAGCAGGGTGGTGATGCAGCAGACGGCCGTGGTCCTGGCCGGCGCCGTTGGGGCCGAGCAGCCCGAAGACCTCACCCGAGTTGGCCGCGAGGCCGAGGTCCTTCGCCGCGTCGGAGATGCCGATGCCGGGCCGGGTCACGGCCAGGCGGAGCAGCTCCACCTCGGCGCCGCGCAGCCGGGGGCCTGGCCTCTCCCGGCGCAGGCGCCGCCGGATCAGCCGCTGGACCCCGACCAGCACGCCGGCCAGCTCTTCGGAGAACGTCTCCGGCTCCATACGCCGAGATCAGCTCTGGGACAGAGGTAATCGGGCCCATGGTGAGGTCAGGAGATGCACCCGGATCCATGGCGAACCGGGGCCGCCTGCGCAGGCCCGGACCCACGGATGGGCGTATTGTCGGAGTTGTTTCGTAATTTCCCGCCCGGGAATGGGCGATGAAGTGCTTCGGACTTGAGGCACGTCCGTGGGAGCCGCCCGGGCCCCCGGTCCCCTCCTGAGGTCCGAGCCCGCGCTTCCCACGGTGTCCGTCCATTCGGCACCTGCTCAGGGAGGTGCGCACCATGCGTATCGCCGGCAGCACCAGAACGCACCCCCACGACGACGCCCCCGACACCGCCGCGGCGTTCGACCGCCTCGCACGGCTCCCCGAGGGGCCCGAGCGCAAGGCCCTGCGCGACGAACTGGTCGAGGCCTGGCTCCCCATGGCCGAGCGGATCGCCGTCCGCTTCAGGGGCCGTGGCGAGGCCCTGGAGGACCTGTACCAGGTGGCGGCCCTCGGCCTGGTGAAGGCCGTCGACCACTACGACCCGGCCCGGGGCAACGCCTTCGAGGCGTACGCCGTACCGACGGTCACCGGTGAGATCAAGCGCCACTTCCGCGACCACATGTGGACGCTGCACGTCCCCCGCCGGGTACAGGACCTGCGCAACCGGGTGCGGCACGCCGTCAAGGAGCTGTCCCAGACCACCCTGGGCCGGGCCCCCACCGTCGCCGAGATCGCCGAGTACGCGCATCTCACCGAGGGCGAGGTGCGTACCGGCACGGAGGCCCTGGAGTGCTTCTCGGCGCTGTCGCTGGAGGCGGAGATGCCCGGCACGGACGGCTACGCCCTCGGGGACGCGATCGGCGGGCCCGACCCGGCCTTCGACACCGTGGTCAACCGCGTGGCCGTCAAGCCCTGTCTGGAGGCGCTGCCGGAGCGCGAGCGCATCATCCTCTACCTGCGGTTCTTCAAGGGCATGACGCAGAGCCGTATAGCGGAGCAGCTCGGCATCTCGCAGATGCACGTCTCACGGCTGCTCAGCAGTTGCTTCGCCCATCTCCGGGAGGAACTGCTCACCGAGGCCCGGTGAGCGCGGGCCCGGCACAGGCGCCGCCCGGGCGGATCACCGCTCCGGCGGCGCTCCGGGGACCTGGGTCGGTCCCGCCCGGTCGAGGGCGTCCTCCAGAGCGGCCCGGATCTCCCGGGGCATCGCCCCGGTGCGCCCCCAGACGAGGATCAGTTCCGCGACACTGCGCAGCTTGATGTTGGTGTGCTGGGAGACGTCCTTCAGCACGGCCCATCCCTGGTCGGGTGAGACCCGGCCGAGCGCGACGACCATCCCGATCGCCTGGTCGACGACGGCGTGTGAGACGACCGCCTCCTTGAGCTGCTGGACCTCTTCCTGCAACTCGATGATCCGCTCCGAGCCCCCGTCCGTGGGCATGGTCACCTCCGGGTCCGGTGCGCCGCTGTCCGCCTGGCCCCACATGGTGCTTGAGTGCCTTGACGCAGTGTCCGACGCCTCCATCGTCGTCACTCGGACCGCCCGGTGCCACCGGGGCGGTCCAGGCCGGTTCACCACGCCGTTTCGGTACCGCGGCCGGGGTACTCGGCAGGCGCCCACGAGGGTTCCGGTTGGACACTGGTGTCATCCCTCCGGTGGCTGCCAGGCCGACGAGATCAGGACGCGACCCATGAACCACGACATGCCCACCCCCTCCGGCACCAAGGACGTCGTCTCATCACACTCCGTGTTCGGCGCGCCCTGCTGGGTGAGCCTGACCAGTCGGGACGTCAAGGCGACGGAGGAGTTCTACGGGGCCGTCCTGGGCTGGCAGTGGCGGCCGGCCAAGCTCGGCGACCCCTTCCGGATCGCACTGGTCGACGGCTCGCCGGTGGCCGGGATCGCCGGGGTGGCCACCATGTGGCAGATGGCCGTGGCGTGGACGCCGTACTTCGCCGTGCGGAGTGCGGACGCCGCGGTGGCACGGGTGCAGGAACGCATGGGCACGGTCGCGGTCGGGCCGATCTCGCTGCCCCCGGGGCGGGCGGCGCTGCTGGCCGACCGGGACGGGGCGACTTTCGGGGTCTGGGAGGGTGATCTGTTCACCGACTGGGAGACCTGGCGCACCGCACAGCCCGCCTTCATCACGCTGCACACGCGGGACGCGTTCGACGCCGCCATCTTCTACGGCGAGGTCCTCGACTGGGCGTCGCAGCACCCCGGCTGCTGCGAGGTCCACTACGAGGGCGGCGAGGTCGTCCTGCGCAGCCGCGGCGACGTGGTGGCCCGGATCGAGTCGGGGGCACTGGAGTCCGCCCCCGACCCGGCGATCCGGCCGCACTGGCAGGTCCACTTCACCGTCGACGACGTCGAGGCCTGCGCCCGCGCCGCGGAACTGCACGGCGGCAGCGTGCTGTCCAAGGGCAGCGACGAGGCCGTGCTGCGCGACCACGACGGCGCGCAGTTCACGGTGACGGCGCGCAGAACCCGCTGAGCCCGCAGGGAGTGTGCCGCCCGGTGGCCGCTGCCCACCGAGTCCACGAGACCCAGCCCGTCACTCGGCTTTCCCGCGGGACGCGCGTGACGGCCGGGACAGCAGGACCAGGCTGCGGGAACCGACCGTCAGGTCCGTGTCGGCCTTGTGCTCCGACTCGTCGGGGGTGCCCTCCGGATCGGCCGTGTCGATCAGGGCCGACCACAGTTCGCCGTAGGCGGCGTCCGGCAGACGGAAGTCGACCGGCTCCCAGTGGCTGTTCAGCAACAGCAGGAAGGAGTCGTCGGTGACGGGGCGGCCGCACGAGTCGGGTTCGGCGATGGCGTCGCCGTTGAGGAAGACGCCGACGGAGTGCGCGTCACCGCGCTGCCAGTCGTCGTCGGTCATCTCGCGGGCGTCCGGCGCCAGCCACACCAGGTCGGGCAGCGGCTGGTCCGCGCGGGTCAGGGTCTCTCCGAGGAAGAAGCGGCGCCGGCGCAGCACCGGGTGCCCGGTGCGCAGCCGGATGACGTACCGGGTGAACTCCAGCAGGTCGCGCTGCTCCTCGGTGAGCCGCCAGTCGATCCAGGAGATCTCGTTGTCCTGGCAGTAGGCGTTGTTGTTGCCGCGCTGGGTGCGTCCGAGCTCGTCGCCGTGGGAGAGCATCGGGATGCCCTGGGAGAGCAGCAGCGTGGCGAGGAGGTTGCGCTGCTGGCGGGCGCGCAGCTCCAGGACGGCCGGGTCGCGGGTCGCGCCCTCGGCGCCGCAGTTCCAGGACCGGTTGGTGCTCTCGCCGTCCTGGTTGTCCTCGCCGTTGGCCTCGTTGTGCTTGTCGTTGTAGGAGACGAGGTCGCGCAGGGTGAACCCGTCGTGCGCGGTGACGAAGTTGACGCTGGCGCGGGGCCGGCGCCTGCTGTGCGCGTACAGGTCGGAGGAACCGGTCAGCCGGGAGGCGAACTCACCGAGCGTGTGGTCCTCGCCGCGCCAGAAGTCCCGCACCGCGTCGCGGTACATGCCGTTCCACTCCGACCACAGGGGTGGGAAGTTGCCCACCTGGTAGCCGCCTTCGCCGACGTCCCACGGTTCGGCGATCAGCTTGACGCGGCTGATCACCGGGTCCTGCTGGATCAGGTCGAAGAACGCCGACAGCCGGTCCACCTCGTGGAACTGCCGGGCCAGCGTGGCCGCGAGGTCGAAGCGGAATCCGTCGACGTGCATCTCGGTGACCCAGTACCGCAGCGAGTCCATGATCAGCTGGAGTACGTAGGGGTGACGCATCAGCAGGCTGTTGCCGGTGCCGGTGGTGTCGTAGTAGTGCCCCCAGTCGCCGTCGACCAGGCGGTAGTACGAGCAGTTGTCGATGCCCCGGAAGGACAGGGTGGGGCCCTTCTCGTTGCCCTCGGCGGTGTGGTTGTAGACCACGTCGAGGATCACCTCGAGTCCGGCCGCGTGCAGGGTCTTCACCATCTGCTTGAACTCGGCGACCTGTTCGCCGCGCGTGCCGTGGGCGGCGTAGCCGTTGTGCGGCGCGAAGAAGCCGATCGTGTTGTAGCCCCAGTAGTTGGCCAGCCCGCGGTCGCGCAGCACGCCGTCGTGGACGAACTGGTGCACCGGCATCAGCTCCACCGCCGTGACACCCAGCGAGGTCAGGTGCTCGACGACGGCGGGGTGCGCGAGCCCGGCATAGGTGCCGCGGAGCTCTTCGGGCACCTCCGGGTGGGTGCGCGTCAGACCCTTGACGTGCGCCTCGTAGATCACCGTGTCGGCGTACGGCCGGCAGGGCCGGGCGTCGTCGCCCCAGTCGAAGGACGGGTCGGTCACCACGCCGAGCATGGTGTGCCCGGCGCTGTCGGCCGGGTCGCTGCCCTCGGGATCGCGCTCGTAGAGCGAGGCGTGGTTGTCGATCTGCCCGTCCACCGCGCGGGCGTACGGGTCGAGGAGCAGCTTCGCCGGGTTGCAGCGGTGGCCCGCGGCCGGGGCCCACGGCCCGTGCACGCGGTAGCCGTAGCGCCGGCCGGGGCCGACGCCGGGCAGGTAACCGTGCCACACAAAACCGTCGACCTCGGTCAGCGGCACCTGGGTGTGGGTGCCGTCGTCGTCGACGAGGACCAGCTCGACGCGTTCGGCGACCTCGCTGAAGAGCGCGAAGTTGGTGCCCTTCCCGTCGTGGTCGGCCCCCAGCGGGTAGGGGCGCCCGCCCCAGACGGACACCCCTTTCCGGGTCTGCTGCCGGCGCGTCACCGGGCCTCCTCCAGGACCTCGTCCGGAGCGTCGGCCGGTCCGGCCAGCTGGGCCACCCGTACCTCGCGGGGCACGTCGAGGCCCTCGCTCAGGTGCGGCGCGGGCGCGGTCGGCACCAGCGGGACGCGTTCGCCGGCGCGGGCGCGCTGCGAGAACCAGATGACCTTGCTGCCGGTCTCGGTGGCGCAGCAGCCCCAGCCGTCGCTCATCGCCGCGAGGTGCTCCAGGCAGCCTCTCAGCTCCTGGTCCGGGCGCAGGGCGCGGTCGTTGTCCCCGATGGCGGTGATCAGGTGCTGCCCGTTCCACCACATCTCGATCGACGTGTTCTTGTCCGTGGCGTGCTCGTCGATGGCCTTGAGCAGCATCTCGGCACCACCGCAGACGGGCTGGACGAGGTTGTCCAGGTCCCAGAACCTCAGGTGAGCGGCCAGAATGCGGCTGACCTGTCCCACCCGGTCCGGGCTGACTTCCACGTCGAGGTGGTAGTAGCAGGGCACTGCGGTCTTCATCGGTCGGCTCCTCACCGCGAAGCTCAGCTCCTCCTCGCTCCCGCGGTCTGCGGGACGAGCCCCGAACACGGAACGTGAGTGTGTATCGCTTCTGAGTCACCCTCAGAGTGAGGGTGCTAGCCCGTTCGTGCAACACGAGCGCACACCTGAGGCGACAGCGCACACAAGTGAGCAGCTTCTCGCATCCCCCGAACGGCGCATCCGCGCGGCTGTCCAGCGAAGATCCAACAGGACGCTGCGTCCTCGCGCGTGCACCATGTGTGAAGAACTCGATCGCCGTTACGGGTCCGTGCCGCTGTGCGCGCGGCCCCCGTCCGACCGTCGGGAGACCGTCCCCCTCGAGCCCGAAAGGTGATCGGCGCCATGCTGCTACCCGCCAAAGCCGAAGTCGCCCGGCAGTTGCGGCGTTACCGGGCCTGGGAACGCGTGATGCTCGCGGCACCGAACGACCGCACGGTCCGGGCCACGTTCGAGGACTCCGGTTACACGCTCTGCGTGCTGATGGGGAAGCGGTGCGCGCGGGAGGCTGCGGACGCGGCCGAGCGGTACCTGCGCACGCCCCAGGTCACCTATCTGGAGGAGCAGAGCGAACGGCCCCTTCCGGCCGCGGCGGTCGGGCGAAGACCGCCGGCTGCGAAGCGGCGCTCCCCGGCGGCCATGTAGCGCCCCTCCCGCACGTCTTGTCCCCTGAACCGGGCCCGCGGGCCCGGCTTTCGACCACGGTGGAGGTGAGGACCATGAGCAGGACCCGGGCCATCGGCCGTGTCCCGGTGCGGGATGTCCGCCCGGCCGTGGAGAACGGCAACCGGCCGGCCAAGGCGGTCGTGGGAGAGACGTTCGAGGTCACCGCCACCGTGTTCCGGGAGGGGCACGACGCGGTCGCCGCCAACGTCGTCCTGAAGGATCCCGAGGGCCGGCCCGGGCCGTGGACGCCGATGCGGGAGCTGGCCCGCGGCACGGACCGGTGGGGCGCGGAGGTCACCGCGGACGCCGTCGGCCGCTGGACGTACCGGGTGGAGGCGTGGAGCGATCCGGTCGCCACCTGGCGCCGTACGGCGGGCATCAAGGTGCCGGCGGGTATCGACCCGGGTCTGGTCCTGGAAGAGGGTGCCGAACTTCACGAGCGAGCGGCGGCCGGCGTGCCGAAGGAGGACGGCCGCGCTGTGCTGCTCGGCGCGGCGAAGACGCTGCGCGACGACTCGCTGACCCCGTCGGCGCGGTTGGCGGGGGCGTTGACGCCGGAGGTGGACGAGGTGCTGGCCCGGCATCCGCTGCGGGACCTGGTCACCACCTCCGAGCCGCTGCCGCTGCTGGTCGAGCGGGAGCGGGCCCTTTACGGCTCCTGGTACGAGTTCTTCCCGCGTTCCGAGGGCACCCGCACCCAGCCCCACGGCACCTTCCGCACCGCCGCCCGCAGACTGCCGGCGATCGCCGCGATGGGCTTCGACGTGGTCTACCTGCCCCCGATCCACCCCATCGGCACCACCTTCCGCAAGGGCAAGAACAACTCCCTCTCCCCCGGCCCCGACGACGTCGGCGTGCCCTGGGCGATCGGCTCGCCCGAGGGCGGCCACGACGCCGTCCACCCCGCCCTGGGCACCCTGGAGGACTTCACCTGGTTCGTGGACCAGGCCCGGGACCTGGGCCTGGAGGTCGCGCTGGACTTCGCCCTGCAGTGCTCCCCGGACCACCCCTGGGTGCAGAAACACCCCGAGTGGTTCCACCACCGCCCCGACGGCACCATCGCCTACGCCGAGAACCCGCCCAAGAAGTACCAGGACATCTACCCCATCGCCTTCGACGCCGACATGGACGGCCTGATCGCCGAGACCGTGCGGGTGCTGCGGCACTGGATGGACCACGGCGTGCGGATCTTCCGGGTGGACAACCCGCACACCAAACCGGTCGTCTTCTGGGAGCGGGTGATCGCGGAGGTCAACCGCACCGACCCCGACGTGATCTTCCTGGCGGAGGCGTTCACCCGCCCGGCGATGATGCACACCCTGGCCCAGATCGGCTTCCAGCAGTCCTACACCTACTTCACCTGGCGCAACACCAAGCAGGAACTGACCGAGTACCTCACCGAACTGTCGGGCGAGGCCGCCTCCTACATGCGGCCCAACTTCTTCACCAACACCCCCGACATCCTGCACGCCTACCTCCAGACCGGCGGCCGGCCCGCCTTCGAGGTCCGGGCCGTGCTCGCCGCGACCCTCTCCCCCACCTGGGGCATCTACTCCGGCTACGAGCTGTGCGAGAACACCCCGCTGCGCGAGGGCAGCGAGGAGTACCTCGACTCGGAGAAGTACCAGCTCAGGCACCGTGACTGGGTCACCGCCGAACGCGAGGGGCGCACCCTGACCCCGCTGCTGACCAGGCTCAACACCATCCGTCGGGAGAATCCGGCCCTCCAGCAGCTGCGCGATCTCCACTTCCACGAGGCGGACCAGGAAGCGGTGATCGTCTATTCGAAGCGGAAGGGTTCGAACACGGTTCTGGTGGTCGCCAACCTCGACCCGCACCACGCCCAGGAGGCGACGGTCTCGTTGGACATGCCGCAACTCGGCCTGGACTGGCACGAGTCGGTGCCGGTGCGCGACGAGCTCACCGGCGAGACCTACCACTGGAGCAGGCACAGCTACGTGCGTCTGGAGCCGGGGCGGGCTCCCGCGCACGTCTTCCACGTCCTGTCACCGCCCGCCGCGGGGGCGAACGGAGGGACAGGAACGTCATGACCGTGAACGAGCCCGTGCTGGACACCTTCGAGGACACTCCCGCAAGGGACCGGGACCCGGACTGGTTCAAGCGCGCCGTCTTCTACGAGGTGCTCGTCCGCTCGTTCCAGGACAGCGACGGCGACGGCGTCGGTGACCTGAAGGGCCTGACCGCAAAGCTCGACTACCTCCAGTGGCTCGGCGTCGACTGCCTGTGGCTGCCCCCGTTCTTCAAGTCCCCCCTGCGCGACGGGGGTTACGACGTCGCCGACTACACGGCCGTGCTGCCGGAGTTCGGTGACCTGGCCGACTTCGTGGAGTTCGTCGACGCCGCCCACCAGCGCGGCATGCGCGTGATCATCGACTTCGTCATGAACCACACCAGCGACCAGCACCCGTGGTTCCAGGAGTCGAGGAAGGACCCCGACGGGCCCTACGGCGACTACTACGTGTGGGCCGACGACGACAAGGGTTATCCGGACGCGCGGATCATCTTCGTCGACACCGAGACGTCGAACTGGACCCACGACCCGGTGCGGGGCCAGTACTTCTTCCACCGCTTCTTCTCGCACCAGCCGGATCTCAACTACGAGAACCCGCGCGTCCAGGAGGAGATCCTGGCCGCGCTGAAGTTCTGGCTGGACCTGGGCATCGACGGCTTCCGCCTGGACGCCGTGCCGTACCTGTACGCGGCCGAGGACACCAACTGCGAGAACCTGCCCGCCACCCACGCATTCCTCAAACGGGTCCGTCGCGAGATCGACGCGCAGTACCCGGACACCGTGCTGCTGGCCGAGGCCAACCAGTGGCCCGAGGACGTCGTCGACTACTTCGGCGACTACCCCAGCGGCGGCGACGAGTGCCACATGGCCTTCCACTTCCCGGTCATGCCGCGCATCTTCATGGCGGTGCGGCGCGAGTCGCGCTACCCGGTCTCCGAGATCCTGGCCAAGACGCCGGCCATCCCCTCGGGCTGCCAGTGGGGCATGTTCCTGCGCAACCACGACGAGCTCACGCTGGAGATGGTCACCGACGAAGAGCGCGACTACATGTGGGCCGAGTACGCCAAGGACCCACGGATGCGGGCCAACATCGGCATCCGGCGCCGCCTCGCGCCCCTGCTGGACAACGACCGGCACACCATCGAGCTGTTCACCGCGCTCCTGCTGGCCCTCCCCGGCTCACCGATCCTCTACTACGGCGACGAGATCGGCATGGGGGACAACATCTGGCTCGGCGACCGCGACGCGGTCCGGACACCGATGCAGTGGACACCCGACCGCAACGCCGGGTTCTCGACCTGCGACCCGGGCCGCCTCTTCCTGCCGGCGATCATGGACCCGGTCTACGGCCATCAGGTCACCAACGTCGAGGCGTCGATGTCGTCGCCCTCGTCGCTGCTGCACTGGACCCGCCGCATGATCGAGATCCGCAAGCAGAACCCCGCCTTCGGCCTCGGTACCTACACCGAACTTCCCTCCTCCAACCCGGCGGTGCTGGCGTTCCTGCGGGAGTACGAGGACGACCTGGTGCTGTGCGTCAACAACTTCGCGCGCTTCGCCCAGCCCACCGAGCTCGATCTGCGCGAGTTCGCCGGGCGGCACCCGGTGGAGCTGTTCGGCGGAGTCCGCTTCCCGGCCATCGGCGAACTGCCGTACCTGCTGACCCTCGGGGGCCACGGCTTCTACTGGTTCCGGCTCAACCGAGTCGCATCCCGCATCGGCAGGCGACTGTGAGCACGCGCCGACGAAAGGAGGCGTGACCATGCCGAAGACGGCATCCGTCCGCCCCGGCCCCACGCGCCTGGCCGAGCCCATGGAGTCGCTCGGCGTACTGCTGCGTGACTGGCTGCCGCGACAGCGCTGGTTCGCGGGCAAGGACCGGCCCGTCACCGAGCTCGGCCTGCTGTCGATGACCGAGCTGTTCCCGGGCTGTCTGCACCTGCTGGTGCACGCCGGCCACACAGGCGTGCCCTCGCCCGGCGGGGCCCTCCCGGCCGGCGACTGCTACCAGCTGCTGCTCGGCGTACGGGAGCACCCGTCACCGCGCCTCGGCCGGGCGCTCATCGGACGGGTGCAGGACGGGCCGCTCGCCGGCCTGACGGTCTACGACGCGCTGCACGACCCCCGCTCGGCCCAGTTGCTCCTGGACCGGCTGCGGCTTCCCGGCACCGCGGGCCCCCTGCGCTTCGACTGCGACCCGGACCAGGAGGTGCCCGCCGGACTGGTGCCGCGGCTGCTGGACGCGGAGCAGTCCAACTCCTCGCTGGTGTACGGCGACGAGTACATCCTGAAGGTCTTCCGGCGGATCCAGCCGGGGGTCAATCCCGATCTGGAGGTGCCGGGCGCGCTGGTTCGTCAGGGCTGCCACCGCGTCCCCGCACCCGTGGCCTGGTTCCAGACGAAGCATCCGTTCAGGGCCACGCTCGGCGTGCTCCAGCCGTACCTGCGGGACGCCTCCGACGGCTGGACGCTGGCGCTGCACGCCCTGGCCGCCGGCGACGACTTCACGGTGCAGGCCCGGGCGCTGGGCGCGGCGACGGCGGACGTGCACCTCGCGCTGGCCTCGGCCTTCCCGGTCGGCGCGCCCGGGGAGAACGGGCGCACGGCGGCGGCGATGACCGAGCGGCTGGACGCCGCCGCGCACTGTGTGCCCGCGCTCCAGCCGTTCGTGCCGGGCCTGCGGACCGCGTTCGCCGCCCTCACCACCTGCGATGCCGGTCCGCCCGCTCAGCGCATCCACGGCGACCTGCACCTGGGCCAGGTACTGCGGGCCGGGCGCGAGTGGTTCGTCATCGACTTCGAGGGCGAGCCGTCCCGGCCGCTCTCCGAACGGCGCAGCGCCCACTCCCCCGTGCGGGACATCGCCGGGATGCTGCGCTCGTTCGACTACGCCGCCCGGCAGCGCCGCCCCTGGCGGCCGGAGTGGGCGCGTCGCTGCCGCGAGGCCTACTGCGCGGGCTATGCCGCCCGGGCCGGCTGGGACCCCCGCAAGAAACACGGACTGCTCCGCGCCTACGAGACGGACCGGGCCGTGTACGAGGTGCTGTACGAGGCACGGCACCGCCCCGACTGGCTGCCTGTACCGATGGCGGCGATCGAGCGCCTCGCTGTGAGAGGAGACTGAGCCGTGGCCCTGCGCGACACCTCAATCCCGGAGCCGGCCGGCCCGCTCCCGAACACGACCGCGTCCGCCCTGAGCCCGCAGGACCGCGGGCGCCTGCTGGCGGGCGCCCATCACGATCCGCACGCGCTGCTGGGCGCCCACCCCGTTCCCGGCGGGATCGTGTTCCGGGCGCTGCGGCCCTTCGCCCGTTCCGTGAGCGTCGTGATCGGCGGGAAGCGCACCGCCCTCGTCTCGGAGGGCGACGGTCTCTTCTCGGGTGTGCTGCCGCTGGCGGAGATCCCCGAGTACCTGCTGCACGTGGCCTACGAGGGCGGCGAGCAGGAGACGCACGACCCGTACCGCTTCCTGCCCGCGCTCGGCGAGCTGGACCTGCATCTGATCCGCGAGGGCCGGCACGAGCAGCTCTGGCAGGCGCTCGGCGCACAGCCGATGACCCACGAGGGCGTGACCGGCACCCGCTTCACGGTGTGGGCGCCGAACGCGCAGGGCGTGCGGGTCGCCGCGGACTTCACCCACTGGGACGGTACGCAGTTCCCGATGCGGTCCCTGGGCGCCTGCGGGGTGTGGGAGCTGTTCCTGCCGGGCGTCGGCGAGGGCACCGCCTACAAGTTCGAGATCCACTCCCGGTACGGCCACCGCTTCCTCAAGGCCGACCCGATGGCGCGCCGCACGGAGGAACCGCCGAACACGGCGTCGATCGTGACGGCCTCGCACTACGAGTGGGGCGACGCCGAGTGGATGGCGCACCGCGCGGACACGCCGGTGCACGAGGCGCCGTTCTCGGTGTACGAGGTGCATCTGGCGTCCTGGCGCCCGGGGCTGGACTACCGCGGGCTCGCCGAGGAGCTTCCGGCGTACGTCAAGGACCTCGGCTTCACGCACGTCGAACTGATGCCGGTCGCCGAACATCCCTTCCACGGCTCCTGGGGCTACCAGGTCACCGGGTTCTACGCGCCGACCGCGCGGCTTGGCTCCCCCGACGACTTCCGGTACTTCGTCGACGCCTGCCACCGGGCCGGCATCGGCGTGATCATGGACTGGGTCCCGGCGCACTTCCCGAAGGACGACTGGGCGCTGGCCCGGTTCGACGGGGACCCGCTGTACGAGCCCGGGGACGACCGGCGCGCCGAGCACCCGGACTGGGGCACGTACGAGTTCGACTTCGCCCGCACCGAGGTGCGCAACTTCCTCGTGGCCAACGCGGTGTACTGGTGCGAGGAGTTCCACATCGACGGTCTGCGCGTGGACGCGGTCGCCTCGATGCTCTACCTCGACTACTCGCGCGAGGACGGCCAGTGGGAGCCCAACGCCTACGGCGGCCGGGAGGATCTGGCGGCCATGGGGTTCCTCCAGGAGATGAACGCGACCGTGTACCGGCGCGCTCCCGGCGTGGTCACGATCGCGGAGGAGTCCACCGCCTGGGGCGGGGTGACCCGGCCCACCGACACCGGCGGGCTCGGTTTCGGGCTGAAGTGGAACATGGGCTGGATGCACGACTCGCTGGAGTACCTCGCCCACGAGCCGGTGCACCGCAAGTACCACCACCACGAGATGACCTTCTCGATGGTGTACGCCTACAGCGAGAACTACGTGCTGCCGATCTCCCACGACGAGGTCGTGCACGGCAAGCAGGCACTGGTGTCGAAGGCGCCGGGCGACTGGTGGCAGCGGCGGGCGAACGTTCGCGCCTATCTGGGCTTCATGTGGAGCCATCCCGGCAAGCAGCTGCTGTTCATGGGGCAGGAGTTCGCGCAGGGGGCCGAGTGGTCGGTGGAGCACGGGCCGGAGTGGTGGCTGCTCGACGACGGCTACCACTCGGCGGGCGACCACCGGGGCGTGCGCGATCTGGTCCGCGACCTGAACGCGGCGTACCGGGCGACCCCGGCGCTGTGGCAGTGCGACACCCGCCCGGAGGGCTTTCGCTGGGTGGCGGTGGACTCGGCCGACGACAACGTCTTCGCGTTCCTCCGATACGACGCCGAGGGCAACCCGCTGCTCGCGGTGTCGAACTTCTCCCCCGTCGTCCGGCACGACTACGACCTGTGGGTCCCGGACGAGACCGAGGCCTGGCAGGAGAGCCTCAACACCGACGCCACGCGCTACGGGGGCAGCGGCGTCACCAACCCGGATCCGGTGAAACGGGAGGACGGCCGTGTCCGCATCACCCTGCCTCCGCTGGCCACGGTCTGGCTGACGCCGTTCGCTCCGTGAAGTCCTGCCGTCGCGCCAGGTGTCCCGCCGCCTGTGAGGGGCACTAAGGGTCGTACCCACCGGGAGAACCCGGTGGGTACGAGGCGGCAGGGGCACAGAAGGGCGGGCATCAGGGTGCGCACCGTCGGAGTGGAGGAGGAACTCCTCCTGGTCGATCCGGAGACAGGGGAACCGCGGGCACTGTCCGCAGCAGTGCTCGCCCGGGCCGCGCAGAACGACGCGGAGCAGGACGTCTTCGAGAAGGAACTCCACGAGCAGATGCTGGAGTTCGCCACCCATCCGCAGTCGTCCATGGAGAGCCTGCGCGCGGAGATCGTCCGCTGCCGCAAGGAGGCCGCCCGGCACGCCGGGGAGATCGGCTGCACCGTCGCGGCGCTCGCCACCTCCCCGCTGCCGGTGAGCCCCGCCATCGGCGTCAACCGGCGCTACCAGTGGATGGCGGACCAGTACGGCATCGCCACCCGGGAGCAGCTCGTCATGGGCTGCCATGTGCACGTCTCGGTCGAGTCCGAGGACGAGGGCGTGGCGGTCGCCGACCGGCTGCGGCCCTGGCTCCAGGTCCTGAAGGCGATCAGTGCGAACTCGCCGTTCTGGCAGGGCAAGGACTCGGGTTACAGCAGCTATCGCAGCAGGGTGTGGCTGCGCTGGCCGTCGGCCGGTCCCACGGAGATCTTCGGGTCGGCCGAGCGCTACCACCGTCTGATCGCGGACATGGTGGCCACGGGCGTCATCCTCGACGACGGGATGATCTACTTCGACGCCCGGCTGTCCCAGCGGTACCCGACGGTGGAGATCCGGGTCTCGGACGTCTGCCTGCACTCCGGCACCGCCGTGCTGGTCGCCATGCTCGCCCGCGGGCTGGTCGAGACCGCCGCGCGCGAGTGGCGGGAAGGCCGCGAACCGCTCGACCACAGTGTCACCCTGCTGCGGCTGGCCGACTGGCAGGCCGCCCGTTCCGGTCTGGCGGGCGAGCTGCTGCACCCCGTGACCATGCGGCGGATGCCCGCGGAGGCGGTCGTCCGTGCCCTGCTGGACCACGTCGAGGAGGCCCTCGCGGGCACCGGGGACCTCGATCGGGCACGGACCGCCTGCGAGGAACTGCTGCGGAACGGCAACGGTGCCCAGGTGCAGCGCGCGCTGATGGAGCGCACGGGGAGCCTGCGGGACGTCGTCACCGAGTGCGTGCGCCTCACCCAGGCGTGAGGCGTCCCGGCTGCCGCGCGGTTCACAGGATCAGGACGAGGGCGTAGGCCAGGAAGAACGCCGCGACCAGCACCACGAGGACGATGATCGCGGCCAGCGGTGCCCTGGACCAGCCCTCGGGCGGGTTGTGCGTCTCCCGGGGCCCCGCCTCGGGCAGGCTGCTCTCCGCCGGCGGGGTCTCGCCCGGCGGTACGCCGCCGCCCGGTTCCAGGCCCGTGGTGCGCTCGGGTTCGGGATCAGGACTGATGTGACTCATGCCGTCCGGGTCCCCCCTCACGCCGAGATCATCAGATGAACCACTTCCGTATTTCCCGACCCCTGAGGCGCCCTCCTCGACTACATTCGAGCCCCGCCGATGACGGTACCCGTCGGCAACGTCACACCCCGTACACGTCAGGAGCAGTGCATGCGCGACCTCGCCGTCGCCCCACCGGCCGTTTCGCCCCTGACCGGCGGGCTCGCCGACAGCGTCTTCGAGACGGCGGAGCGCGAGCCCACCCGGCCGCTGCTCGCCCGCCGCGCCGACCCCGCCTCCGCCCGCTGGCAGGAGGTGACGGCGATCGAGCTGCGCGACGAGGTGGTGGACGCGGCCAAGGGGCTGATCGCTTCCGGGATCGCGCCGGGCCATCGCGTGGCGATCATGGCGCGCACCCGGTACGAGTGGACGGTCCTGTGCTACGCGCTGTGGGCCGTGGGGGCCGAGGTCGTCCCGGTCTACCCGACGGCGTCGCGGGACCAGGTCGAGTGGATCCTGCGGGACGCCGGCTGTGTCGCCGTGGTGGTCGAGGACGAGCAGGGCGTCATGACCGTCGGCTCGGTGTGCGCGTCGCTGCCGTTGCTGCGCCACGTCTGGCAGTTGGACGCGGGTGCGCTGGAGGAACTCGCGGTGCGCGGGGAGTCCGTCCCGCTGGCCACGGTCGACTCGATGCGCCGCATCGTGCTGCCCGACTCCACGGCCGTCGTCGCCTACACCTCCGGCACCTCCGGCCACGCCATGGGCTGCGCCCTCAGCCACCGCAACCTGGCCGCCCCCTGCGACACGCTGATCTCGGGCTGGGGACACACCGCGGCACCCGCCGGTGAGCAGGGCTCCGTGCTCGCCTTCCTGCCCTTCTCGCACGTGTTCGGGCTGATGATCCAGGGCCTGTGCCTGCGCGGCGCCCTGCTGGTGGGGCACCAGGCCGACC
>NZ_GG657757.1:303290-436857 GCF_000158955.1 Streptomyces viridochromogenes DSM 40736
GGCCCGTCGGTGTTCCAGGGATACCTGGGTGACGACGGTGCCACCCGGGCCGCGCTGCGCGGCGGCTGGCTGGCCACCGGGGACCTCGGGCACCTGGACTCCGAGGGCTATCTGACGATCACCGGCCGCAAGAAGGACGTCATCATCACCAGCAGCGGCAAGAGCGTCGCCCCGGCCGCCCTGGAACAGCGGCTGCGGATGCACCCGCTGATCCACCAGGCGGTGGTCGTGGGCGACAACCAGCCCTGTGTCGGCGCCCTGATCACGCTGGATCCGGAGTTCCTCGCGCACTGGCGGGCGGCGCTGGCGCTCCAGGGCGAGATGCGGGAGGCGCGGGAGGAGAACGCGCTGCGGGAGGAGGTCGCGCGGGCCGTGGCGGCGGCCAACAGCGCCGTGTCCCGGTCGGAGTCGATCCGGGTGTTCCGGGTCCTGCCGGAGCCGTTCGACGTGACCAACGGACTGCTGACGCCGTCGATGAAGCTGCGCCGGGACGAGATCGTGCGGCACTACGCGTCCGAGATCGACGCGATGTACCAGTCACGCAGGCGTCCCGGGCGGGCGACGATCACCGCGGACGAAGCGTCGAACTGGGATGACTCGGACAATGTGTTCCGCTGAGCTCGGAGCTGGACGCGTAGCTCTCGCCCCCTCGGGAACACGCAACAGTGGCGACGCAAGAGAAAGGACGACAGCCCTGACGACAGCCCTTGCTGGCGCCGGGCCGGAAAGGCGATATGTCAACCGAGCCGCGTGGGGATGACGCACTGACCTCCGAGGAGATCCCGAGCCGCACGAACAGCTTCGTGGGCGAGCCGCACGACGTGACGGGAGCGCGGCTCGCAGCGGAGGAGTTCTTGCGTGATCTGGCACGCTCCGCACCCCCCTCCGCCCCCGAGTACTGGGACGACATCCTGTTGGTGGTGACGGAACTGGCCGCCAACGCGGTCCAGTACGCGCCGGGTCCGTTCGCGCTGCGGATGCGCCGGACCTTCGACGGGGTGCATGTGGTCCTGCACGACACCAGCAGCACGGAGCCCGCCCCCCGCCCCTTCGATCCGCGCAGCGGCGGCGGCGGAATCGGCTGGCACCTGATCCACACCCTGTGCGACCAGGTCAGCGTGGTGGCCGACGACCGCGGGAAGGACGTGCACGTCTTCCTGCCCTGGTGAACCGCGCGTGTCACGGGCGCGATGCGCCCGTGACCGGTTCGCTCAGGCCGAGGCCGTCTCGCGCGGCGGCAGCCGGTCGTAGTAGTCGCCCACGGCGCTCAGGTACTCCCGGTCCCTGGTCTCGCTGTCCGTCTGGAAGCGAGGTGCCGCCTTGGCGTCTGACCGGCTGCAGGCCAGCATGACCTTGCGGGCCTGCGGGTCGACCGCGGTGACGACTCCGGCCGGTACCAGGACACTGCGGCCGAACACCCAGACGCCGGTGTCGACGACCAGATGCCGCATGCCGTGCGGGGCCGCCTCCCGGTCCACGTGCCCGATCGTGCCGTCGGTCACGGCGACGGTGAACCCGGTCAGGTCCTGCCCCTCGACGTGACCGCTGTCCGGTGCGTACGACCAGATTCTGTCGATGGCCACGCTGCTCCATCCTCCCTGGGGGTGTGCGGATCCCTCGAGCCCGGGCGGACGGTTCCCGTCCGCCCCGCTCCACAGCAGCAATTACCCCCCTGCCGCAAGCGCATTCGGCCCACGGCCCGGCGGTCCGCGGGCTGTCGACGTCCGGGTCTCGGACGGGTTCGCCGCCGGAGGGCATGGAAGGTCTTTTCCGGGGTAATCGCGGGGCGCGGTGAAAACGGAGAGCGGCAGTGAAGGGAGGCGCATGAGAAACGGCATCAGAGCCCGCCCCAGGACCGGCATCGCCCCGCACCGCGGTCATCCGCAGAGGTGACCTGCCCAGGCCGTAGCACTTGTTGGAGGTACCCGTGCCCCTCGCCCAGAACCCGCTGTCCGTGGAAGTCGAACTGCCCCGGGAGGACGTGGCCCTGATCACGGTCGACGGCTACCTGGACGTCGACACCGCGACCGAGTTCCAGGCCCATCTGGCCAACCAACTCCACCACGGCCGACGGCACTTCCTGCTCGACCTCTCGTCCGTCCCGTTCATGGACTCGTCCGGGATGAACATCATCCTGCGGGTGTACCAGGAGACCCGCGGGGACGGCGGCAGCGTGCACGTCATCAGCCCGACTCCGGCCGTACGACGCGTGCTGGACCTGACCGGCGTCAGCATCACGGTGCCGATATCGGAGAGCCTGGAAGAGGCCCTGGCCCGTGTCGACGCCGGGCCGGCCGTGAGCCGGGCTGACGGGTCGACGAAGCGGTGCCCGGGGCACGCCTGCAGGACCGGCGGCGAGTGCCCTCGCTCCGCCTGCCCGACGTCGGTCACCCGCGTGCGCCGGTGACGGCGATGGTCGAAACGCCGTTCGTCGGGACCGAACGCTTGCGGCCGGATCAGGTGTCGTACGAGGTCGGCGCATGGTTAGAGTTGTCGCCCGGCAAGCGACACAGCGCCGTCTCGTTGCCTGAAGCGGGTTCGGCCGACGCAACGCGGATGAGCGGATGAGGAGAGAACCAGGTGCCGGAGCACGAAGCGGACGGACAGCTCGCCACGCCCACGCACGAGGTGAGGGACTTCCTGCACCGCCGGCGTGAGCAGATCGCCCAGCGGTGGGCGGACGAGCCCCTGTTCCGCGCCGTGTTCACCGTCTCGCGTGACGAGGCGGTGGAGGCGGGCAAGGTCGTCGTGGACGCGCTGACCCAGGTGGCGGACTCGGAGCAAGTGGAGGATCCGGACTCCGCCGGGTTCAGCGCGGTGCGCGAGCAGCTGGGCCGGATGGGCGCCGCCCGCTCGCGCGCCGGGTTGTCGAACACGCAGGTCTCCAGCGAGCTGGCCGCGCTGCGGCCGCCCGTCGAGAACCTGCTGGCCGCCGATCTGCAGCAGGCGCCGCCCGAGCACCTGCGGGCGTGCTCGACGGTCCTCACCGTACTGATGGGCACCCTGCGGCTGGTGGCGATGCAGACGGCGCTGAGCGAGTGGCAGGCGCTCAGCGACCGGCAGCGGATGCAGCTGCTGGAGGTGGCCACCCCCGTCATCCGGCTGTGGGACGGCATCGTGGCCGTGCCGCTGATCGGAACGCTCGACAGCGCTCGCAGCCAGGTCGTGATGGAGACGCTGCTGAACGCCGTCGTAGAGGAGCACGCCCGGTTCGCGATCCTCGACATCACCGGCGTTCCGACGGTCGACTCGCTGGTGGCGCAGCATCTGATGAAGACCGTCGCGGCGGCGCGGCTGATGGGCGCCGAGTGCATCGTCTCGGGCATCCGCCCCGCGATCGCGCAGACCATCGTCCACCTCGGCCTGGACCTGGACGTGATCACTCGCGCGAGCCTCGCCGACGCGCTGGGTTACGCGCTGCACCAGCTCGGCGCGGACATCGTGAAGCCAGGTGCGGGTCAGCGGTGAGCGACGCCTACTCCGGTCCCGTGACGGGGCACGTGCCGGTGCTCCGGCTCGGCGACGTCCTGCTGGTCACGCTCCAGGGGGATCTGCACGACAGCACGGCCCAGCAGCTCCAGCAGGACCTCGCGGAGACCGTCTCCCGTACCGGGGTGCGCGGTGTCCTGATCGACATCTCGGGCGTGGAGATCGTCGACTCCTTCCTCGGCCGGGTGCTGGCCGAGATCGCCGCGCAGGCCAAGCTGCTGGCCGCGCGGACCGTGGTGGCCGGTATGCGCCCCGCGGTCGCCATCACGCTGGTGGAACTTGGCCTGACGCTGCCCGGTCTCGGCACCGCGCTCAGCACCGAGGCGGGCATGGAGCTCCTCTCGCAGCAGGCCCCGTCCCGTCCGGGCGGTCCGCGTCAGGAGAGTCCGTGATGCACACTGCCGCGGGCGTGGAGGCCTGCCTGCCCATCCGGTCCGACATGGACCTGGTGTGGGTGCGACAGCACGTGCGGCAGGCCGCGGCCCGTCTCGGCTTCGGTCTGGTGGACCAGACGAAGCTGGTCACGGCGGCCAGTGAGCTGGCCCGCAACACCCTCGTGCACGGCGGTGGCGGACAGATGGCGGCGCAACACGTCAGCAGCCGGGGCTCGCAGGGGCTCCGGCTGGCCTTCAGCGACGAGGGGCCGGGCATCGCCGACCTGGAGCTGGCGCTCAGCGACGGCTACACCTCCGGTGGCGGTCTGGGCATGGGTCTGAGCGGTGCGCGGCGCCTGGTCCACGACTTCGAGATCGACAGCGCACCGGGCTCCGGCACCACCGTGCGGGTCACCTGCTGGGTGGTCCGGCCGCCCCGTCCGCGCGAGGGGGTCTGATGCCCCGCCTGTGGGACGTCCCGGTGCGCGACTCGACCCGGGTGCGCGACACGCGGGTCGCCGCGGAGGAGGCGGCGGCCCTGGCCGGACTCGACGAGCGAGCGCACCGCGGCCGCCGCGCTGGTCGCGACCGAGCTCGCCACGAACCTGCTGTCTCTAAGGCACGACGAGAGGTGTCAAGTTACTCATTCGAACGTCGTGGAACCCTCCCGGTGCTTCGGCCGGGCCGCCCGTGCGGGGTCCCGAATGGTGCAAGATCGTCGCGATCGACCACGGGCCCGGGGCATCGCCGATCTGCGCGCGGCGCTGCGTGACGGTGTTTCCCCGACGCGCTCGCCTTGGCGCCCGGCCCCGGCACGTGTTTGCGGCTTGCCGACGATTTCAACCTGCACCAACCACGCCCGGCCGCGGCACGGTCGCGGTGGCCCGTGTGGGCACCACGCAGCGCGGTGACGGCGTGTCCGCCGGACCGGCCGTGACGGTGTGGTCCGACGGGGTGTCGGGCGGCTGGGGCGACAGGTCGGGGCCCGGCGCCCCGGACTCGGTGTGGTCCGGGGGCGGGACCTCCGGCTCCGGACGCTGGCCGTCCGGCGTGCCGGACAGCGCCTCACAGGGCACCACGCCGGCGGGCACCGTGGCCTGCGGCGGCCTGACCGGACACGCGGCGGTGGCCGGCAGGCCCCTGCCGGGCGGCGCACCCGCGGACAGTGCGGGGTGGGCGGTCGAGCCCGGTCTCCAAGGAGCGCCTGCTCAGGGACCGCCGGACGGCGAGGCGGTTTCCGGCCGCGGGCTTCCAGGGGACGGTGGGGTCGGGGACGCCGCGCCGTCCGACCCGTCGGGGGAGCACTCCGTGCCGGGCGCCGGTGTGCGGGCCGGTGGGGTGAACATTCCCTATGCGGGTGCCGAGTTCTCGGGAGACGCCTGGACGTGGGTGCGTTCCGGGGACCTGGTGACGCTGATGCTGGCGGACGGGCTGGGGCACGGCCCGGAGGCCGCCCGGGCCTCGTCGGCCGCGGTCGCGGCACTGCACCGCTGGGCCCACCTCGGTCCCGCCGAGTCGCTGCGGCAGCTCCACGACGCCCTGAAGGGCACCCGCGGCGCGGCCGTCGCCCTGGCCCAGCTGGACCTGCGTGCCGGGCGACTGCGGTTCGCCGGCATCGGGAACGTGGGAGCGCGGCTTCGCACGGGCGGCACCTGGCATCCCCTGCTGTCCCGGCCCGGCATCGTCGGTGTGCACCGTCCCGCCACCCTCCGTGCGGAGGAGGCCGGCTGGACGGGCGACCCGCTGCTGATCCTGCACACCGACGGCCTGCCCAGCCGCTGGACACCGCCGTCCGACGCCGGCCCGGCCCCGGCCGACCCCGCCGTGACGGCCGCCATGACGATACGTGACGCGAGCAGTCCCGCCCGGCCGGTGCGGGACGACACCGCCGTGGCCGTGCTGACTCCGACCCCGCCGGAACACCCATGATGCGTACTTGGCAGATCACCACCGTCACCGACGCGGCCCGCGCCCGCATCGCCCTCGCGCGACTGGCCGCGGCGTACGGTGTGCCCACCGTCGAGCGGACCCGGCTCGCCGCCGCCCTCAGCGCCCACCTGCGGCAGTGCCTCACCAAGGGCGGCACCTGGCTGCTCACCCTGGACATGGCCGGCTCCCCCGCCGAGGAAGGACTGCTGCACGCCGTGGTGACGCCGTCGCCGGAGGCCTGTGCCGCCGGGGAGCCGCCGTGGGAGGTCACGGTCCCCTGTCCCGAGGCGGCCCGCGCCGCGGAGGACGGCGCCGTCGCGAACGACCCCGCGGCCCTCGCGGAGGCGCTGCTCGGCGCCGACGAGGACACGGCCGTGGTGCTGGACAAGCTCTCCGAGCAGGAGGATCTGGTCGCCTTCCACCGCGAGGAGCTGCACCAGACCAACCAGGGCGTCCTCGCGCTGCACGCGGAGCTGGACGCGGCCGGGCTGGCCCAGCGCGAGGCCTTCGCCGCCGAGCGCAGCGCCCGGAACGAGGCGGAGAGCGCCCGCCGCAGACTCACGTTCCTCGCGGACGCGAGCGCCGTGCTGACCTCCTCGCTCAACCACGAGGAGATCGTGCGCCGGCTACCGGACCTGCTGGTTCCGGAGTACGCGAACAGTGTGGACATCTGGCTGTTCGACCACGAGGAGGACAAGCGCCGGTCGACGCCGCACCCGGCCGCCGCCGTGGTCGCGGCCCGCACCGGCCGGCCCCAGTACGCCGCCGACCATCCCGGCGGCCTGCCCGGCGTCGACGACCATCCGCCGTCGGCGCTCGATCCCGGGCGTCCGCTGCTGTGCGTTCCGCTGCCGACGCGGCGGGCGCCGCTCGGGGTGCTGACCCTGTCGCCGCCCGGCCCCCGCTGGGACCCGGACGACGCGGTGATGCTGATCGAGCTGACCCGGCGGGCCAGCATCGCGATCGACAACGCCCGGCGTTTCGAACACAACCGCGACATCGCCGAGACGCTGCAGCGGGCCCTGCTCACGGATCTCCCGGCCACGCCGGGCCTGAGCCTCGCGGCGCGCTATCTGCCCGCCACCCACGGGCTGAACATCGGCGGTGACTGGTACGACGCCTTCCGCCAGCGCGACGGCGGTCTCATCACGGTCATCGGCGACGTGACCGGGCACGGTCTGCACGCGGCCGTCATGATGAGCCAGTTGCGCACCGCGCTGCGGGCGTACGCCGTGGACGGCGACAGCCCGGGCCGGCTGCTGACCCGGCTGCACCGGTTCCTGCACCATCTGCAGCCGGACCTGTACGCCACCGCCGTCATCGCGCGGTTCCACCCCGACGAGCCCACGCTGACGTGGGCGGCAGCGGGCCATCCACCGCCGGTGCTGCGGCTGCCCGACGGAACCGTGCGCACCCTCGACGCCAAACCCGGTGCCATGCTCGGTATCCCCCTCACTCAGGAGATCGCCGACCACACGGTGCGTCTGTCGCCCGGCTCGACGCTCGCGCTGTACACGGACGGGCTGGTCGAACGGCGCGCGCAGGGCATAGACCCCGGCATCGAGCGGCTGGCGGAGGCACTCGGCGGATTCCGCTCCGCGGAGCTCGACGCGGACCTGGAGGGCTCGGCCGACCGGATCCTGCATCCGCTGCTGAGCGACTCCGAGCGCGACGACGACGTGTGTCTCTTGCTGTGTCACCTCCAGGGGGAGGGCGCCCGGCCCTGACGGAAGGGCCGGTTCTGCGGGGTCTGTGCACGCGTTCTTCACGCCGGCCTGGTGCTTTTCGGCCACGGGGCGGGCATGGTGGTGATCGACGTGTTCGTCTGCCTGCCGCGTCCGGCTGGCGTGCCGGTCCGGGACGCGATGGGATCGATGGGGTGCGAACCAGCGATCCAGGGGCAGTCGAAAGGCGTTCGAGGCAGACCGCCTGGAGCCGCAGAAAGGGATGAACACCGTGACACGACCCAGGATCCTGGTGGTTGGCGCAGGCTTCGCCGGCGTGGAGTGCGTCCGCCGTCTGGAACGGAAACTCTCGCCGGACGAGGCCGACGTCACGCTGGTGACGCCGTTCGCCTACCAGCTCTACCTGCCGCTGCTCCCCCAGGTCGCCTCCGGCGTGCTGACGCCGCAGTCGATCGCCGTCTCGCTGCGCCGCAGCAAGAAGTACCGCACCCGCATCATTCCGGGCGGTGCCATCGGCGTCGACCTGAAGTCCAAGGTCTGCGTCATCCGCACCATCACCGACCAGATCGTCAACGAGCCGTACGACTACATCGTGCTGGCCCCCGGCAGCATCACCCGCACCTTCGACATCCCGGGGCTCACGGACCACGCGTTCGGGATGAAGACCCTCGCCGAGGCCGCCTACGTCCGTGACCACGTCATCTCGCAGCTCGATCTCGCGGACGCGAGCCAGGACCCCGACGAGCGGGCCTCGCGGCTGCAGTTCGTGGTCGTCGGCGGCGGCTACGCGGGCACCGAGACCGCGGCGTGCCTGCAGCGCCTGACGCATGCCGCCGTGAAGCGCTACCCCCGGCTGGACCCGGGTCTGATCAAGTGGCATCTGATCGACATCGCTCCGAAGCTGATGCCGGAGCTCGGCGAGAAGCTCGGCAGCAGCGCACAGGAGATCCTGCGGCGGCGGGGCATCGAGATCTCCCTCGGCGTCTCCATCGCCAAGGCGGGCCCGGAGGAGGTCACCTTCACCGACGGGCGTGTGATCCCGACCCGCACGCTCATCTGGACCGCCGGGGTCGTCGCCAGTCCCCTCATCGCCACGCTCGGCGCGGAGACGGTCAAGGGGCGGCTCGCGGTCGCCCCCGAGCTGAAGCTGCCCGGCGACGACGGGGTGTTCGCGCTCGGCGACTCGGCCGCCGTGCCCGACCTCGCCAAGGGCGACGGGGCGATGTGCCCGCCCACGGCCCAGCACGCCCAGCGGCAGGGCAGGCACGTCGCCGACAACGTCATCGCGTCACTGCGGGGCGGCCCGCTGAAGCCGTACGTGCACAAGGACCTCGGGCTCGTGGTCGACCTCGGCGGCACGGACGCGGTTTCCAAGCCCCTGGGCATCGAGCTGCGCGGCCTGCCCGCCCAGGCCGTCGCCCGCGGCTACCACTGGTCGGCGCTGCGCACCAATGTGGCCAAGACCCGGGTGATGACGAACTGGCTGCTCAACGCGGTGGCCGGTGACGACTTCGTACGGACCGGCTTCCAGACCGGCAAGGCCGCCCGGCTGAAGGACTTCGAGTACACGGACGCCTACCTGACGCCGGAGCAGGTACGGGCGCACATCGAGGGAGCCGGCCGGCAGGGGTGAGGGCCGGGCGGGAGCTTCCGTTCGCGGCATGACATGCTGAGGCGCGGATCTTGGTGTGCGGTGTGAGTCGGGAGAGAGTGCGGCGGCGTGAGGGCAGCGGGACGCTCGGTGCGGACACGACTGCGGGACCGGATCGCGGCGTCCGACCCCGGGCTGCTGCGCCTGACGGCCGGGCTGCGGACGGTGGGCGCCATCGCCCTCACCCTGGCGGTGCTCGCCACGCTGGGGGCGGATGTGCACCTTCTGGTGGCGGGGGCCATGGCGGCGATGGTCGCCACCTTCGCCATCCGGGAGAAGCAGCTCGGTCCCCAGGCCGTGACACTGGCACTGGGCCTGCCGGTGGCCCTGGCCTCCGTGTGCCTGGGCGCTGTGCTCAACGCCCGTCTCTACGCCGGTGACATCTTCTTCGTCGTCCTGATCTTCTGCGCGGTGTACTGCCGCCGGTTCGGTGACCGCGGCACAGCGCTGGGGCTGATCGGCTTCCAGGTCTACTTCCTGTCGCTGTTCGTCGGCGCCACGCTCTCCTCGCTGCCCGCACTGTGCGGCGTCATCGCCCTGGCCTTCTGCTCCAGCGCCCTGCTGCGTTTCGCGGTCGTGCCCGCGACCCCGACGGCCGTCCTGCAGCGGCTGCGCCTGGCCTTCCGCGCCCGGCTGGCCCAGCTGGTGTCCGCGCAGCTCGACCTCCTCGACGCCGGCACGGACGAGATGGACAAGGCCCTGGAGGCCGTGCGGGACGGCACCGCGAGGCTGCACGAGAGCGCGATGATGATCCAGGCGCGGCTGGAGGAGGGCACGCCGGACGAGTCGGCGGCGCGGCTCGTGCAGCGCCGTATCGCGGACGCCGAGATCGCCGCCGAGCGGCTCGGTCTGCTGCTGCTGACCGCCCGCACCGCCGAACGGGCCGACACGCTCACCCTGCATCTGCCGGGCGCGCCCGCGCCCTCGGTCGGGCAGGCCGCGGTGCCGGACGAGGCCACCGCCACGCTCCGTCGTGATCTCCAGGCGCTGCGCACCCTCGTGCTGCGGGCGGGCGGCGGGGACTCGGGGACCGCGCTGGCCCACGTGCGCAACCGGCTCCTCGGCTACCGGGACGAGGAGAACCTGCCGCCCGCGTCCGCCGCCGTCCAGGACGTGTTCCGGGGCATCGGAGAGTCGGCCCGGGCGGTGCTGGGGCTGCGGATCGCGCTGGACGGCCCGCAGGACGAGTCGGACGACTCCCCCGCCACGGCGCGCTCCCGCGAGGAACTGGATGCCGAGGACGCCGCGATCGACGGCGGCGAGGAGGCGGAGCCGCAGGAGGAGACGGGACTGCGGCGGCCCACGACGCGTGCGGCCGTGCAGGTGGCCGTCGGCTCGTCGCTGGCCATCGCGGGCGGTGAGCTGCTGTCCGCGCAGCGCTGGTACTGGGCGGTGCTGACCTGCTGGATCGTTTTCCTCAACACCGCCTCGACGGGCGAGATCCTGGTCAAGGGCTATCGCCGGCTGCTGGGCACGGTGTTCGGCGTGGTGGCCGGGATCGTGCTGGCGGGTCTGGTCGGGCAGCACACGTGGACGGCGTTCGCCCTGGTCCTGGTGCTGATCTTCGCGATGTTCTACGTGGCGCCGCTGTCGTACACACTGATGTCGTTCTTCGTCACCGCGATGCTGGGGCTGCTGTACACGCTCCTGCACACCTACAGCCTCGACGTGCTGCTGCTGCGGGTGGAGGAGACGGCACTGGGCGCGGCCTGCGGAGTGGCCGCGGCGGCGCTGGTGCTGCCGGTGCGGACCGACCGCCGTACCAACGAGCTGCTCGGCACGGTGCTGGAGCGGCTGGTCTCCGTCACCGAGGCCGCGGTCGGCCAGCTGAGCGGCGGACCGCCGGACGAACTGCTGGACAAGGCGCGCGACCTGGACCAGGCGCTGGCCGATCTGCGGGCCGCCACGCAGCCTCTGATCCACCCGGTCACGCCGTTGCGGGCCCGGCGGCACACGGCCCGGTACGTCGTGGCGCTACTGGAGACCTGCGCCTACCACGCGCGGACGCTGGCGGCGACCGCCGAGCTGCTGCCCACACATCCCTCGATCGCGGCGGACCCGCGACTGCGCGGGGCCGCGGCGCGCACCGTGCGCAACATCGAGACCATCGCGGTCCGGGTCGCGGACCAGCACGCCGCCGCGCTGGTGGAGACCGGGCCAAGCATCGCCTCACTGCTGGGATCCGACGCCGGCACTCCGCGCTACGGCCGGATCACCGACCGCGTGCTGCGGCATCTGGAGCGGCTGGACGAGGCCGTGGTCGGTCTCGCCCGGCCGCTCGACGTGCCGGTGGCGGCGCCCCAGAAGTGAGGGGCCGCGCGAGAAGGGCGTCCGGGCCGCATCAGAAGTCCGTGGGCAGTCCGCTCACCTCGGCGATGCCGCGCAGCTCTTCCGTCTGCCGGTGACGTTCCTTGATGTAGTCGGCGATCTCGCTCAGGCGGATCGGGTCGGACGCGGTGCTCGCGTCCGTGACGATCCTGACCGGTCCGGTGTCGTCGACGTCGAGTTCGATCACTTCGTTGTCCAGGCGGCCGGTGACCGCGGTGGCGATGACGAGGGCCACCTCGTCACGGATCTCCTGGGGCAGTTCGTCGTCGCGCCCGGAGTCGAGCGCGAAGTCGAGGCTGGACAGGCGCTCCTCGTCTATCGCCTGGAGGACCGGTTCCACCACACGCATCAGGAGGCGGTAGTCCTCCGTGTCCATCCGGATGCGCAGGAGGTCCAGGTACACGTCCACCACGGGACGGCCGTCGTCTTGCGGAATCTCGGAATCGCTCATCCGTCCCGTGTTCCCCGCGAGACGCCGCTCAGACCCGTCGCCAGCGGGCCATGGCGAAAGAGAACACTCCGAAGAGCACGAGCCCGGCCGCGACGCAGACCAGCAGCCAGGGGCCCAGCGGGGTGTCGGCGAAGGTGCGCAAGGTGTCGTCGAGCCCCTTGGCCCGGTCGGGTTCGTAGTCGATCGCCGCGCGGACGGCGAAGACGCCGGCCGCGGCGAACACCAGCCCGCGGGCGGCGCCCCCGGCCACACCGGCGACGTCCACCAGTTGCCGGGTCCGGGGACCCATCTCCCCGAGGCGGAGCTTGTCGCGGTACTTGCGGAGCACCGCCCGTACCCCGATCCACCCGCCCGCCGCGACGATCGCGATCCCGGCCGCGCCGACCAGCCACTGGCCGGCGGGCATCTCCAGCACCTTGGCGGTGGCGTCCCGGGACTGCCGGTCGCTGGATCCGCCGCCGCTCTGGTTCCGGCTCGCCGCGAAGGACAGCACGGAGTAGGCGACGAAGACGTAGAAGCCGAAGCGGACCGTCGCCAGCAGCCGCTTGCGTGCGCTGCGGCCGTCCGGTCCGACGGAGCCGAAGAGCGCCTCGGACAGCCGCCACAGGGCCATGCCGGCGAGCCCGATGCCCAGCGCCCACAGCAGCACCGCGCCGAACGGCTTCTGCGACAGTTCCGCCAGAGCGCCCCCGCGGTCGGCCTGCTGCTTGGTGTCGCCGAAGGCGACCTGCAGTGCCAGCGCGCCGACGAGCAGATAGATCACGCCTCGTGCGGCGAGTCCTGCCCGTGCCGCCCCCTCGGTCACCGACCCCCGCGCCACCCGCCGGGCCCGGAACCGTCCGCTGCGTGCCAACACACTCGTGTTCATGTGGACCTCCCGGAGTCCGGATGCCCCGGGTTCTCCCCCGCATACGCGGCGTAGCCGCCGGACCTGTGGGTTCCGGTCACTTGGCAGGACGAAGGGGCCCGGTCGACGGCTGGTGTCCGTCGGCCGGGCCCCTCAGGTGCCGGCGCTTCCCGTCGTGTCAGGCGCACACGAGGGTCATGCCGGCTCCGGAGTCCGCAGGTGCTCTTCGATGGTGGGCGGCGGGGCGGTCCCGCGGGCCGGTGCCGGGCCGGCCGCGAGCCAGTGGTGAGCGAGCTCGAGGGCGCGCTCGACATCCCGGGTCCCGGTGGACACGCACAGCGTGTACGCCAGGTCGCGGCTCCGTGTGCTCAGGTCGGCCGGTTCGCTCGCCGCCTCGGCGGCCGACAGGGCCTCGTACTCGTCGACGAGGCGGCGCAGCACGGCAGGATGGGGCCTCAGCATGTTTTTTTCGCTCCTGGTGGGTCGGGTGGTCAGGCCGTCTTGGAGGTGCCGTCGGGGCCCCGGCCGGCGCCGCGCTGTCCCAGGACCTCGTCGCGCACGCGGGCGCAGCTGCGGGTGATGAGCCGGGAGACGTGCATCTGGGAGATGCCCAGCTGATCGGCGATGCGGCTCTGCGTCATGTCCTCGAAGAACCGCATGTAGAGGATGGCCCGTTCGCGTTCCGGCAGGCGGCGCAGGCCTTCCTTGGCGGACTCGCGGTCGACCACGACGTCGTAGGACGTGTCCGACGCGCCGAGGGTGTCCGCGAGGCTGTAACCGTCGTCGTCGGCCGAGAGCTCGGCGTCCAGCGACAGGGTGCTGAAACTGTCCAGGGCCTCCAGCCCGGCGTTGACCTCTTCCTCGGTGAGGCCCGTGTGCGCGGCGAGGGCCGGCACGGAGGGTTCGGGGCTGCCCGGGTTCTGGGTGAGTTCACGGCGTGCCACCCGCACCTTGTTGCGCAGTTCCTGCACACGGCGGGGGACCCGCAGGGCCCACATGCGGTCCCGGAAGTGCCGCTTGACCTCGCCGGTGATGGTGGGGACGGCGTAGCTCTCGAAGGCGCCCCGGCTCGGGTCGAAGCGGTCGACGGCCTTGACCAGGCCCAGGGCGGCCACCTGCCGGAGGTCCTCGATCGACTCTCCCCGGTCGCGGAAGCGGCCGGCGATGCGGTGGGCCATGGGCAGCCACAGGGCGACGAGTTCGTCGCGGACGGCTTCCCGCTCGGGTCCTTCCTCCAGCTCCGCCATCCGGGCGAAGAGGGTCGCGGTGTCCGGAGCGTCGTCGTGCCGCCGCCGGGTGGCGGTGGTCGCCGTTTCGGGCGTGCCGGGACGGTTCGTGGGCGTATCGATGAGCATGCGGATTCGCTCCTGACCAACAGGGATTTCAGGGACTTACCGCGGGAAGGTCGCCGCCCGGATCGCCTGGAGGGCCCCCGGGGCAGTCATACCGCTCCCGCTGGCGCGCCTCCGGTCCGAAGCACGAGACTGCGACTGCCCTGCACCCGGGGGAACAAACTCCGCTTTGCTGTGCAATCTTTCGGGAACTCGCACACGGTCTTCAGGAGAGGGGCACGACGGCGGTGATGCACTTGCCGCCGGCGGGGAGGTCCGACACCCGGACGTCACGCGCGAGCCGGCAGACGATGGGCCAGCCGTGGCCGCCGTGCCGCAGCCGTCCGTGCGGGTCGGTCCGCGGTGCCGTGACGGGCAGTTCGTCACTGCCGTCGCTCACCGACACGCGCAGGCCGGGGCCGTCGATGTCGACCTGGAAGTCGGTGACGCCGCCGCCGTGCAGGATCGCGTTGGTCGTCAGTTCCGAGGCGACCAGCAGCGCGTCGGACAGGGCGTTCACGTCACACGGGGTGTGGGTGGCCCGGCAGCGTTCGGCGATCGCGCGCTCCACGGCCCGGCGCGCCTCGGCCGGCTTGCACGGCCGGACCCGGCTGGCACCGGGCGGCTCGAATACGGATTCGATCATGTGCTCCTCGCACATCCTTCAGCTCCCTGGTCGGTGAGGACGAAGCCGGGTCCGGGCCGCGTACCGTGGCCGCCGCACGGGCACACCCCGGGCTCACGGACCCGCTGACTGCTGCCGCCCGCGGTGTTCGAGGCGCGCATCGCGCGAGCGCCGCGGGTCTCACTCTTCGGCTCACCTCTCCCCGCACCTGCAAACCTCCGGTTCGCCCGAAAAGCCCCCTCGACGAGGCCGGAAAGCCCCCGGACGGATGCGAATCGGTGCCATCCTCAGGCGTTGCGGGGGTACGCGGTCCGCATGACCGATGTGGTGGATTCGGATGAACTCCTGCGGCGCATCCAGCGTGCGCGGGCCTGTGCGGTGCGCGAGGAGCGGGCGTGGCGGACGAGGAGCGAGGAACTGGGTGCGACCGACCCGCAGGGCGCCAGGGACGCGACCGTGCGGCGGATGTCCTACGAGGCGGTGCTCAGGGTGCTGGACGAGATCCTGACTCCGGGCAAACACGCCGCCGAGGGCTGACCTGGTGAGCCGGGGCCCGGTGACGGGCCCGGGTGCACCTGACGGACCCCACGGATCCGGAGCTGGGGACGGTCCGGGCCCTCGCCGAGGACGCGGATTGAAGTGAAACGGGTCACGCGGCCCGGTCTCGGGTACGCTGGGCCCCGGTGAATGGTTTACGGTTCACTCATACGTGGTGACGGAGTCGACCCCTCGTCCTCCGTGCATCACCTCTGACGGCCCTGGCTGGTCTCCCCCGTCCAGCCAGGGCTTTTTCATGCTCCGAGAAAGTTGTGTCCGTCGAGGTGCCCGGGGCCCCGCCAGCGGCTGAAATGGGCGTAGGGAACGCACCGGAAGTCGACCGCACGGCGAGGAGCTCCGGATGACCAAAGCGATCAAACTCCTGAACGCCCTGCCTCCGCCCCAGCGGCAGCGTCTGATGGCGCTCGCCCGGGAGGTGTCCTTCCGCGAGGACGCCCGGATCTTCGAAGAGGGCGGTACGGCCGACCGCTTCTGGGTCATCCGCTCCGGTGCCGTCTCCCTGGACCAGGAGGTGAACTCCCTGCAACGGGTGACCGTGGCGAGCCTCGGCGCGGGCGACCTGCTCGGTTGGTCCTGGCTGTTCCCCCCGCACAGATGGGACTTCGGCGCGGTGGCGTTCAGCCCGGTACGCGCCTACGAGTTCGACGCCGGGGCCGTGCTGGCGCTGTGCGAGGAGGATCCCCAGCTCGGGGTGACGCTGGTGCGGTCGGTCGCCGAGGTGCTCGCGCACCGGCTGGAGATGACCCGGGGCAAGCTGATGGAGCAGTACACCCTGCACCGCAGAGGGGCCCTGTGAGACGTCAGACCCGGTAGCGCAGCGCCGGGACCGCCGCGGCCAGCGCCAGCATCACGACGACGACCAGCAGCCCGCCCCCGGCGACGGCGGTCCGGGGACCGAAGGCTGAACCCGCGGTGCCGTGCAGCACGTCGGCGAGGCGCGGGCCGCCCGCCACGACGACGGTGAAGACGCCCTGCATGCGCCCGCGCATCTCGTCGGTGGCGGCGGACAGCAGGATCGCCCCTCGGAAGACCATCGAGACCATGTCGGCCACCCCTGCCACGGCCAGGAACGCCACGGCGACCCACAGGTTCCGGCTCAGCCCGAAGCCCGCGATGGCCACGCCCCAGACGACGACCGCCCCGATGACCATCCAGCCGTGCCGCCGCGCCCTGGAGAAGGTGCCGGAGAACAGTCCGCCGAGCACCGCGCCGATGGGGATCGCCGCGAACAGCAGCCCCAGCGCGAGCCCCTCGCCGTAGGGCGCGTAGGTCTGGGCGGCGAGCTGCGGGAACAGCGCCCGGGGCATGCCGAGGACCATGGCGATGATGTCGGCGAGAAACGACAGCAGCAGCACGGTGTGCCCGGAGATGTAGCGGAAGCCGGCGGCGATCTCCCGGACTCCCGCACGCCGCGCCGCCGCCGTCGCGGACAGCGGCGGCAGCGACGGCAGCCGGTACACCGCCCACACCGTCACGCACAGGGCCAGGGCGTCGATCAGGTACAGCTCGGGCAGGCCGACCACCGGGATGAGAGCGCCGGCGAGCAGGGGCCCGGCCACCTGGCCGGTCTGCATCACGGTCGAGCCCAGGGCGCCCGCCGCGGGCAGTTCGTTCTCGGGGACCAGGCGGGCGATGGAGGCGCTGCGGGCCGGCGCGTTGAGACCCCAGAAGGCCTGCTGCATCGCGAGCAGCAGCATGAGCGCGGGCACCGACTCCAGGCCCGCGAAGGCCTGGAGCCAGAACAGCAGCGAGGTGACGGCGATGCCGCTGTTGGTGATGAGCAGCAGTTTGCGCCGGTCCATGCTGTCGGCGATCGCCCCGCCCCACAGCGCGAACACGATCAGGGGCACCAGCCCGGCGAGGCTCGCGGCGCCCACCCAGGCCGAGGACCCGGTGATGTCGTAGATCTGCTTGGGTACCGCGACGGCGGTGAGCTGGCTGCCGACGGCCGTGACGATGGTCGAGATCCACAGGCGGCGGTAGGCCGGGCGGCGCAGCGGGCGGGTGTCCATGGCCCAGCGCCGCCAGCCGAGTCTGCGGGGCGCCTGCGGCGCCGGGTCCTGCTCTTCGGTCAGGCTCTCGCTGGTGTCCACTCGCCGCTTCCTGGATGGTTCCTACATCTGTCCGGGCCGGGGTTCACTATCGCACCGGCTGCCGGAGGGCTCGGAGCCGAGGTGTCAGCTTCCGGCGATGAGCGCGGCACCGAGCACGATCATCGTGACGGCGAGCACGCCGTCCATGACGCGCCAGGCGGCCGGCTTGGCGAGGAAGCGGCCGAGCATCCGGGCGCCGAAGCCGAGGGCGGTGAACCAGCACAGACTGGCCAGCACGGCGCCCAGACCGAACGTCCAGCGCAGCGGGCCGTGGTCGGCGGCGACGGAGCCCAGCAGGAACACGGTGTCGAGATAGACGTGCGGGTTGAGCCATGTCATCGCCAGACAGGTGAGCACGGCACTGCGGCGCGACCCGGCCGCCTCCCCCTCCGCCCGGAGCCCGCCGCCCTCGGGCCGGAACACCCGGCGGGCGGCCAGGGCGCCGTAGCACAGCAGGAACGCGCCGCCGATCCAGCCGACCGCCGTCAGCGCGCCTGGCCACGCCACCACCACCGCTCCGACCCCGCCGACCCCGAGCGCGATGAGCGCGGCGTCGGACAGGGCGCAGATGCCGACGACGGCGAGGACGGCGTCACGGCGGATCCCCTGGCGCAGGACGAAGGCGTTCTGGGCGCCGATGGCGACGATGAGGGACAGGCCGGTGCCGAAACCCGCGGCGGCGGCGGTGAAGGTGCTGGTCATGACCCCGACGCTACGGACGGACAGTCTTCAGGTACAGCTAATGATTCTTACGTATCATTAGCCGGCGTGATGGCACGGTGATGACGGACCTCCCTCTGGACCAGGTGCGGACCCTGCTCGCGGTCGTGGACGAGGGGACGTTCGACGCGGCGGCGGCCGCCCTGCATGTGACACCGTCGGCGATCAGCCAGCGCGTCAAGGCGCTGGAGCAGCGCACGGGACGGGTGCTGCTGCTGAGGACCAAGCCGGTACGGCCGACCGAGTCGGGCGAGGTGCTGGTGCGGCTGGCCCGTCAGGTGGCGCGCCTGGAGCAGGACGCCCACGCGGAACTCGGGCTGAGCGGGACCGGGGAGCCGACCCGGGTGTCGGTGGCGGTGAACGCGGACTCGCTGGCCACCTGGTTCCTCCCGGTGCTCACGCGCGTACCGGAGGACCTGCGGCTCTGCTTCGAACTGCGCCGCGAGGACGAGGACCACACGGCGGCGCTGCTGCGCGAGGGCGTGGTGATGGCCGCGGTGACCTCGTCGCCCGATCCCGTGCCGGGCTGCTCCGTGCGGTCCCTCGGGCGGATGCGCTACATCCCCGTGGCCGCGCCGGACTTCGCCGCCCGCCACCTCGACGGCCCTCTGGAGCGGGTGCTCCTCGACGTGCCCGTGGTGGCGTTCGACCGCCGGGACGACTTCCAGGACGGCTTCGTCCGCCGGCTGACCCGCGGGCGTGGCGGGGCGAGCGCGTTGCGGCACTACGTGCCGACCTCGGAGGGGTTCGTGGAGGCCGTCGCCGCCGGGCTGGGCTGGGGCCTGGTGCCCGAGGCCCAGGCTGAACCGCTGCTGCGCACCGGCCGGCTCGTCGGGCTCGCCCCGGGCAGGACGGTCGACGTGCCGCTGTACTGGCAGCAGTGGAAGCTCGACTCGCCGGCGCTGGCGCAGGTGGCGGAGACGGTGACGGCGACCGCCGCGCAGGCGCTGCGGGCGTGAGGCACTACTCCCGCGATCCGTCCAGCCGGGCCGCCGCGCTGTCCAGCAGCATGTCCAGGGCCGTCGGATAGGCGCTGGTGACCATGCGGGTGGCGAGCAGCGGTGCCGCCTCGGCGATGCGGGGGTGGGTGGCGGCGGGCAGGCGGGCGTACGTCGAACGCCACATCTCCTCGTCGGCATGGAGCGAGACGCTCGGCAGGGCCAGCGACGCCGCGTCGAGGGCGGCGATGCCCAGGGTGGTGTCGATGAAGGCGTGGTAGACGCGCACCGCCTCCGGCAGCGGGAAGCCCGCCCTGCGCAGGATGTCCAGGACGGCCTCGTCGGCGGCGAGTTCGTTGGCCCGTCCCGAGACCCGGCTCGCGGTGAGCACCGCCGCCTGCGGGTGCGCCACGTACGCGGCGTGGATGCGCAGCCCGACGGCCCGCAGGTCGGCCCGCCACTCCCCCGTCGGCGCCCAGCCGTCGAGCGCCTGGCCGATCAGCGCGTCGCCGATGGCGAGCGTCAGGTCGTCCATGCCGCGGAAGTACCGGTAGAGCGTGCTCGGGTCGGCGTCCAGGGCCAGGCCGAGCCTGCGGGCGGACAGCCCCGCGCTGCCGTGCTCGCGCAGCATGCGCAACGCGGTCTCGACGATCAGCTCCTCGGACAGCACGGTGCCGCTCTTGGTGGGCCTGCGCCGGCGGCGCTTCTCCTCGGGCACCACGGGCTTGGGCACGACAAGCTCCCTCCTCCCCCTTATGCCAACACCATTGACCTTAAGACACACGGCGGCGTTGGATCTCTCCAAGGACGTGTCACGTTCTTCGCAAAAAGGGAGTTTCCGTCATGCGTGTACTGCTCGTGGGTGCCGGTGGTGTGGGCGGCGCGATCACCCGGATCGCCGCCCGACGGCCGTTCTTCGAGGCGATGGTGGTGGCCGACTACGACCCGGCCCGGTCCGGGGCCGCGGTCGCCGCGCTGGGCGGCGACGCCCGGTTCACCGCCGAGCGGGTGGACGCGAGCGACGAGGAGGCCGTGGCCCGGCTGCTCGCGCGGCACCGCTGCGACGTTCTCCTCAACGCCACGGACCCGCGTTTCGTGATGCCCCTGTTCCGCGCGGCACGCGCCGCGGGCGCCGGCTACCTCGACATGGCGATGTCGCTGTCCCGCCCGCACGCCGAGCGACCGTACGCGCAGTGCGGGGTCAAGCTCGGCGACGAACAGTTCGAGCAGGCGGCCGACTGGGAGAAGGAGGGCGTGCTGGCCCTCGTCGGCATGGGGGTGGAGCCGGGCCTGTCGGACGTGTTCGCGCGCCACGCCGCCGACGAACTCTTCGACGAGATCGAGGAGATCGGCGTCCGCGACGGCGCGAACCTGACCGTCGACGGATACGACTTCGCGCCGTCGTTCAGCATCTGGACCACCATCGAGGAATGTCTCAACCCTCCGGTCGTCTACGAGAGGGACCGGGGCTGGTTCACCACCGAACCCTTCAGCGAGCCCGAGGTCTTCGACTTCCCCGAGGGCATCGGCCCGGTCGAGTGTGTGAACGTGGAGCACGAGGAGGTGCTGCTCGTCCCGCGCTGGGTCGACGCGCGCCGGGTCACCTTCAAGTACGGGCTGGGACGGGAGTTCGTCGAGACGCTGAAGACGCTGCACCTGCTGGGCCTGGACCGCACCGAGCCGGAGACCGTGCCGGGGCCGGACGGTCCGGTGGCGGTCTCGCCCCGGGACGTGGTCGCGGCCTGCCTGCCCGACCCCGCGACCCTGGGCGAGCGGATGCACGGCAAGACGTGCGCGGGCACCTGGGTGCGGGGCGTCAAGGACGGGAAACCACGCGAGGTGTACCTCTACCACGTGGTTGACAACCAGTGGTCGATGGCGGAGTACGGCTCCCAGGCGGTGGTGTGGCAGACGGCCGTCAACCCTGTCGTCGCGCTCGAACTCCTCGCCACCGGCGCCTGGTCCGGCGCGGGCGTGCTCGGCCCGGAGGCGTTCCCGGCCCGCCCGTTCCTGGAGCTGCTGACGGCCTACGGCTCGCCCTGGGGCATGCGCGAGATGTGAACGGTAGTCCGGCGAGACGCTGTTTCACCAAGCATCGACAGGTGACCCGAAAAGGAGTAAGCATCCGAACAGGCACGTTTCTACTGTGATGCAGGTGACTTCGATGGACAACTGGCGAGACCACGCTGCCTGCCGGCACGAGGACCCCGAACTCTTCTTCCCGATCGGCACCACCGGGCCGGCCCTGCTGCAGACGGAGCAGGCCAAGACGGTGTGCCGCGGCTGCCCCGTGCAGGATCGGTGCCTGGAGTGGGCGATGGACACAGGACAGTCCATCGGCGTGTGGGGCGGGACCAGCGAGACGGAACGGCGTGCGCTGAAGCGGCGCGCGGCCGCCCGTCGCCGCTCCGGCTGACGTCCGCCATCACCCCTGGGGGTTCAGCCGCGACGCGGCGGCCCCCAGGGGTTCTCGTGCCAAAAGACCTCGGCCTTCGCCTCGGCGCGCTGCACCGTGGGAGCGGAGTTAGGCTCGCGGCACACCCGTCCGTCGCCGAAGGGGCCGACCATGAGCGTTCGTGTGCGCCGCGTCTACGAACCGCCCGAGCCGGACGACGGCGTGCGGGTGCTGGTCGACCGGCTGTGGCCACGCGGACTGGCGAAGGACGCGGCGCGGGTGGACGAGTGGCCGAAGGCGCTCACCCCGTCGACGGAGCTGCGCCGCTGGTACCACGCGGACGAGGGCTCGTACGAGGAGTTCGCCGAGCGCTACGAGGCGGAGCTCGCCGCCGACGAGGCCGCCGAGCTCCTCGACCATGTCCGTGACCTGGTCCGCAAGGGAGATGTCACGCTGCTGACCGCGTCGAAGACGCCCGAGCGGAGCCACGCCACGGTGCTGGCCCGCCTCTTGGAGGACTGAGCCCGGCTCCCCCCTGCGGTCCTCAGGCCGTCTGCGTCGCCGCCGCGCGGCCCGCCGCCCGGCCCGAGAAGAGGCAGCCGCCGAGGAAGGTGCCCTCCAGCGCGTTGTAGCCGTGGACACCGCCGCCGCCGAAACCGGCCACCTCACCGGCCGCGTACAGCCCCTCCACCGGCCTGCCGTCGGTGCCCAGCGCGCGGGAGTCGAGGTCGGTCTGGATGCCGCCGAGGGTCTTGCGGGTGAGGATGTGCAGCTTGACGCCGATGAGGGGGCCGGCCGCCGGATCGAGGATGCGGTGCGGGGTCGCGACCCGGCCGAGCCGGTCGCCGACGTAGCGGCGGGCGTTGCGGATGCCCTGCACCTGGGCGTCCTTGGCGTAGGGGTTGGTCAACTGCAGGTCGCGCGCCTCGATCTGGCGCTTGATCCCGGCCGCGTCGAGGAGCGGCTTGTCGGTGAGCTCGTTCATCTTCGCGACGAGCTGCTCCACACTGTTCGCGGTCACGAAGTCGGCGCCCTTGCGCAGGAACGCGTCGACCGGTCCGGGCGCGCCCTTGCCGAGGATGCGTTCCTTGAGGAACCCGGCGCGGTCCTTGGCGGTGATGTCGGGGTTCTGCTCAGAGCCGGAGAGGGCGAACTCCTTCTCGATGATCTTCTGAGTGAGGACGAACCAGGAGTGGTCGTACCCGGCGATGTCCTCGGTGGTGCGCAGGTGCTTCAGGGTGCCGAGGGTGTCGTAGCCGGGCAGGTACGGGCCGGGCAGACGGCGGCCGAGGGCGTCGAACCACATCGAGGACGGTCCGGGCAGGATGCGGATGCCGTGGCCGGGCCAGATGGGGTCCCAGTTCCGCAGGCCCTCGGTGTAGTGCCACATGCGGTCGCGGTTGACCAGCCGGACGCCCGCCTCGGCGCTGATGTCGAGCATCCTCCCGTCGACGTAGGCGGGGACGCCGGTGACCATCTCCCGCGGCGGGGTGCCGAGGCGCTCGGGCCAGTGGCGGCGGACGATGTCGTGGTCGGCGCCGATGCCGCCGCTGGTCACGATCACTGCCTGGGCGGTGAGTTCGAACTCGCCGACGGCGTCGCGGTTGGAGGCGACGCCGCGGGGTGAGGTGTCCTCGGCGAGGACCGTGCCGCGCACGCCCGTGGCGGTGCCGTCCTCGACGACGAGCGCGTCGACACGGTGACGGTGGTGGAAGGTGAGCAGACCGTCGCGGGCGGCCTGCCTGGCGTACCGGACGAACGGTTCGACGACGCCGGTGCCGGTGCCCCAGGCGATGTGGAAGCGGGGCACGGTGTTGCCGTGCCCGTGCGCCGTGAGGTCGCCGCGCTCGGCCCAGCCGACGGTGGGCAGGAACGTGATGCCGTGCCGGTCCAGCCAGGACCGCTTCTCCCCCGCGGCGAACTCGACGTAGGCACGTGCCCAGCGCACGGCCCAGGAGTCCTCGTCGTCGAGCCGGTCGAAGCCGGCGCTGCCCCGCCAGTCGCTCCAGGCCAGGTCGAAGGAGTCCTTGATGCCGAGGCGCCGCTGCTGCGGGGAGTCGACGAGGAACAGCCCGCCGAAGGACCAGAAGGCCTGACCGCCGAGGTTGGCGGCGTTCTCCTGGTCGACGAGGGCGACCCTCCTGCCCCTGCTGGTGAGTTCGTGTGCCGCGACCAGGCCGGCGAGGCCCGCTCCGACGACGATGACGTCGGCGTCCATGCGACCGTTCCCTTCGTCAGTTCCGCGTGTGGTCGGGGGTGCCGCTGCCATCGGTCAGCAGGGCCGTGAGCAGTTGCTTCAGCCAGGTGCGGGCGTGTTCCACGTCCCGGTCCAGCAGCAGTTGCGTGGTGACGCCGTCGTAGGCCGCGACCACGGCGTGGGCGGCGCCGTCCGTGTCGCCCAGCACGGCGGGCAGCGCGGTGTGGCCACGGGCCCGGGCGAGCCGGTCGGCGACGGCCTGCCGCAGCCGCGCGCGGTGTTCCAGCAGGCTTCGGGCCACCTCCGGGTCGCGGGCGGCGTGCACGAGGAAGTCCGTCTTCACCAGGAGCCAGTCCCGGTCGAGGAGCAGCACCTCGGTGACCCGGTCGACGGCGGCGGGCACGTCGAGATCGGGACCGTCGAGGGCGAGGGCGCCGGAGACCTGTTCGGCGATCACGTCGGCCCGCTCGCGGTAGAGGGCGAAGAACAGCTCGTCGAGGCTGGAGAAGTTGGAGTAGAAGGCGCCCCTGCTGTAGCCGGCGGCCTCGCAGACCTCCTCGATCGAGACGTGCCCGAAGCCCTTGGCGGCGAACACGGAGAACGCCGCGCGGAGGAGATTGGCGCGGGTCTGGACACGGCGCCTGGTCACGCGCCCGGTGGTTCCCTCGACGGCCATGCTCGGCCCCCTTTCGATACAGAACTGTATTCGATACATCGGTGTATCGAAAGGCCGAACCCATGCCCCTTTTTCTATGGAACAGATTTTCGATTCAGAGGTACTCTGGCGGCATGCACCTCCAGGGCTCTCTCTTCGACCAGACCGACGAGCTGCGCCTCGGTCCCCTCGACGGGATCGGCCGTACCCACCTCGGCTTCGGCGCCTGGCTCGATGTCCTGCCCGGGTGGCTCAGCGGCTCCGACGCGCTGTTCGAACAGCTGGTCTCGGAGGTGCCGTGGCGGGCCGAGCGGCGCAAGATGTACGACAACGTCGTCGACGTGCCCCGGTTGCTCGCGTTCTACGCCGCCGAGGACCCCTTGCCGCACCCGGTGCTGACCGAGGCGCGGAACGCGCTGAGCGCCCACTACGGTGAGGAACTGGGCGAGCCCTTCGCCACGGCCGGACTGTGCTACTACCGCGACGGCCGGGACAGTGTGGCCTGGCACGGCGACCGCATAGGGCGCGGAGCGCGCGAGGACACGATGGTCGCGATCCTGTCCGTGGGAGCGCCCCGGGACCTGCTGCTGCGCCCGATGCGGGGCGGCCGTGACACCGTGCGCCGTCCGCTCGGCCACGGCGACCTCGTCGTGATGGGCGGCTCCTGCCAGCGCACCTGGGAGCACTCCGTTCCCAAGAGCGCGCGCGCCACGGGCCCGCGCATCAGCATCCAGTTCCGCCCGCACGGCGTGCAGTGAGCAGGCCGAACGACCCCGCCGCGCCGGACCGTTGAGGCGGACCCGGCGATTCCGCCTGCTGGGGGTTTCTGCTTTCCTTTTCCCGTCGGGCCGGGACCACACGAGGCGGGCGAACATGCGGGCAGACGTACACCACGTCGCGGACGGCACCTATCTGGTGCACGGCTCCAACACGAACTGGGTCATCCTCACCGAGGGGGACGCCGTCACGCTGGTCGACACCGGGTACCCCGGCGACCGGGAACAGGTCCTCGCCTCGCTCGCGGAGGTGGGAAGCTCCCCGGAGGCGGTCGCGGCCGTACTGATCACGCACGCGCACAACGACCATGTGGGCTCGGCCGAGTACCTGCGTGCCACGTACGGCACGCCCGTCTACCTGCACGAGGCAGAAGTGCCGCACGCGCGGCGGGACTTCCTGCACCAGGTGTCCGTCGGCACGGTGCTGAGGAACGGCTGGCGCCCCGGCGTGCTGCCGTGGGTCGTGCACGCCCTGCGCTCCGGCGGCACGATGCACAACCCGGTCACGACCCCCGAGCCGTTTCCGGCGGCCGGCGCCCTGGACCTGCCGGGGCGGCCCGTGCCGGTGCACACGCCCGGCCACACCGACGGGCACTGCGCCTACCACGTGCCGGGCACCGGTGTGCTGATCTCCGGCGACGCTCTGGTCAGCGGACATCCGACCGCGCGGATCGAGGGGCCGCAGCTGCTGCCGGACATGTTCCACCACGAACGCCCGCGGGCCGTGGCCTCCCTGGACGTCCTGGCGGAGCTGGACGGCGAACTGCTGCTGCCGGGGCACGGGCCGGTCCACCGCGGTCCGGTGAGGGACGCCGCGCACCGGGCCCGGGAACGCGCCCTCTAATCTGATGTGACGATCGGCGGCTAGACAAGGACACCCGGCTCATGGCACTGCAGATCAGCGCGACCAACCCGGAGCATCCCGCGCTCTTGCTGGAGCTGCCTTGGCACCTGCCCCTGGAGGAGTGGCCGGAGGAGTACCTCGTGCCGCTGCCGCGCGGCATCTCCCGGCACGTGGTGCGCTACGCACGGGCCGGTGACGAGGTGATCGCCGTCAAGGAACTGGCCGAGCGGCCCGCGCTGCGCGAGTACCAGCTGCTGCGGGACCTCGACCGGATCGGCATCCCGGCGGTGGACCCGCTGGCCGTGGTCACGGGCCGCCTCGACGCGAGCGGCGCCCCGCTGGAGAGCGTTCTGGTGACCCGGCACCTCGGCGGTTCCATGCCGTACCGCTCGATGTTCGAGACGACCATGCGGCCGGCCACCATGCACCGGCTGATGGACGCGCTCGCCGTGCTCCTGGTGCGGCTGCACCTGGCCGGGTTCGCGTGGGGCGACTGCTCGCTGTCCAACACCCTCTTCCGGCGTGACGCCGGCGCCTACGCGGCGTACCTGGTGGACGCCGAGACCGGTGATCTGCATCCGCGGCTCAGCGACGGGCAGCGCGAGTACGACCTGGATCTCGCCCGGGTCAACATCAGCGGGGAGCTGCTGGACCTGGAGGCGTCCGGGGCGCTGCACCCGTCGGTGGACCCGATCGAGTTCGGCATGGAGATCTGCGCGCGCTACCGCAGCCTGTGGGACGAACTGACCCGCACCTCCGTGTATCCGGCCGGCAAGTACCACTACATCGAACGTCGCATCCGCCGCCTCAACGACCTCGGCTTCGACGTCGCCGAGATGCAGATCGAGCACGCCTCGAACGGTGACACGGTCAGTTTTGTGCCCAAGGTCGTCGACGCGGGCCACCACCAGCGGCAGCTGCTGCGACTGACCGGCCTCGACACGGAGGAGAACCAGGCCCGGCGGCTGCTGAACGACCTGGAGAGCTGGATGGCCACCCAGGACGACTACGCCCCGGGCGATCCCCTGGGCGCGCGTCCCGAGGTGCTGGCCCACCGCTGGGTGCGGGAGGTGTTCCGGCCGACCGTGCGGGCCGTGCCGCCGGAGCTGCGCGGCGCCATGGACCCGGCCGAGATCTACCACCAACTGCTCGAACACCGCTGGTACATGTCCGAGCGGGCCCAGCAGGACATCGGCATCGAGGCGGTCGTCGAGGACTACATCACCAACATCCTCCCCAAGGCCCGCAAGACGCTGCAGCCGACGGCGGACTGAGGAACAGCCGGCGTCACATGTGCGGCACCACGGCCACCGGGCAGTCCGCGTGGTGCAGCACCCCGTGCGCCACCGAGCCGATCCGGGCGCCGACGGCCGTGCGGTGCGCCCGGCGCCCGACGACCATCAGCTGGGCCGTCCCCGCCACCGACAGCAGCACCTGGCCCGCGCTGCCCATCTCCACGTGCTCCTCCACCGGCACGTCGGGGTGGCGTTCCCGCCACGGCCGGACCGCGGCGGTCAGTGCCTTCTTCTCGTACGGCTCCAGTCCCCCGGCCTCGTCGGCGAGCTTCAGCGAGCCCGGGCTGTAGGCGAAGACCGGCGGCAGCGTCCAGGCGCGTACGACCCGGACGGTCGCGCCGCGCGCCGCGGCCGTCTCGAAGGCGAACCGCAGTGCGTCGGCGCTGTCCTCCGGGTCGCCCTGCTGGCCCACGACGATCTCGCGTCCGGCGGCCTCGGCCGAGGGCTGGTCACCGGCCCGGACGAGCACCACGGGCCGGCCGGCCTCGGCGATGACCTGCTGGCCGACGGAGCCGAGCAGGAACCCGACGATCGGTCCGTGGCCGCGCGAGCCGAGCACCAGCGACTCGGCGTCGGCGGCGGCCGTGACGAGGGTGTCGACGACGGCGCCCTCCAGGACGTCGGTGGTCACATCGAGGTCCGGGTGCTGCTCGGCGACGGCCCGGACCGCCTCGGCCACCGCGCTGTGCACCCACTCGGCGTGGCTGTCCGCGTCCCCCTCGATCCCCGCTTCGAGCACCTCCTGCGGCTGGAAGCGCCAGGCGTGCACCACGCGCAACGGCAGATCGCGCCGTACCGCCTCCCGCGCGGCCCAGGCCAGGGCGGCGAGGCTCTCCTGCGATCCGTCGACCCCTGCGGTGATCGGGCGTGTCATTCGGCTGCCTCCCTGAGAAAAGGTCCCTGCGTGCCGCCCAGTCTTCACTACCGGGGCGACGCGTCCCACCGGCCGGGTCCCCGCCGGAGCCGATCTCCGTATCGGAGCGCGGCGCGGCGCGGCGATCGAACATACGATGGGCGGAGGTCGGCGCGGTGCCCCGGGACTCCGTGTCGTGAATCGACCGCCCGGTGTGGGGGACGTATGGCACAGGCCGCCGATACGGCGCGGACCGTCATCATGACCGTGGACGACGACCCGGGTGTCTCCCGGGCCGTGGCCCGGGACCTGAGGCGGCGCTACGGCGCGTCGTACCGGATCGTGCGCGCCGAGTCCGGCGCGTCGGCCCTCGACGCGCTGCGGGAGCTGAAGCTGCGCGGCGATCTCGTGGCGGTGATCCTGGCCGACTACCGGATGCCGCAGATGAACGGCATCGAGTTCCTCGAACAGGCTCTGGACGTGTACCCGGGCGCGCGGCGGGTGCTGCTGACCGCGTACGCGGACACGAACGCGGCGATCGACGCGATCAACGTCGTGGACCTCGACCACTACCTCCTCAAGCCGTGGGACCCGCCCGAGGAGAAGCTGTACCCGGTCCTGGACGACCTGCTGCAGGCGTGGCGGTCCAGCGACTACCGGTCGGTGCCCAGCACGAAGGTCGTCGGGCACCGCTGGTCCTCACGCTCCTCGGACATACGGGAGTTCCTGGCCCGCAACCAGGTGCCGTACCGCTGGTACTCCTCCGACGAACCGGAGGGCCGGCGCCTGCTGGCCGCGGCCGGTGAGGACGGGATGCGGCTGCCGGTGGTGGTCACCCCGGACGGGACGCCACTGGTCGAGCCGGAGGCCGTCGACCTCGCGGCCCGGGTCGGTCTGGCCACGACTCCGACGGCCGACTTCTACGACCTGGTCGTGATCGGCGGCGGCCCGGCCGGGCTCGGTGCGGCGGTCTACGGCGCCTCCGAGGGGCTGCGGACCGTGCTGGTGGAGCGGTCGGCGACGGGCGGTCAGGCGGGCCAGAGCTCCCGCATCGAGAACTACCTCGGCTTCCCTGACGGTGTGTCGGGCGCGCAGCTCACCGACCGGGCGCGGCGGCAGGCGGCGAAGTTCGGCGCCGAGATCCTCACCGCGCGCGAGGTGACCGCGCTGGAGGTCAACGGCGCCGCCCGGATCGTACGGTTCTCGGACGGCTCGGCGGTCGCCGCGCACAGCGTGATCCTGGCGACCGGCGTGTCCTACCGGCAGCTCGCGGCGCCCGGCTGCGAGGACCTGACCGGCTGCGGGGTGTTCTACGGGTCGGCCCTGACGGAGGCGCCCTCCTGCCAGGGGCAGGACGTGTACATCGTGGGCGGCGCCAACTCCGCCGGGCAGGCGGCGATGTACCTGTCCCGGGGCGCCAAGTCGGTCACCCTGCTGGTGCGTGGCGCGTCGCTGTCGGCGTCGATGTCTCACTACCTGGTCCAGCAGATCGAGGAGTCCCCCAACATCCGGGTGCGCTGCCGCACGGTCGTCGAGGAGGCGCACGGCGACGGTCACCTGGAACACCTGACCCTGCGGGACGTGGACAGCGGCACGACCGAACGGGTGGACGCGCAGTGGGTGTTCGTGTTCATCGGCGCGGCCCCGCTGACCGGCTGGCTGGACGGCACGGTGCGGCGGGACGAGCGCGGGTTCATCCTCGCCGGGCCCGACCTGACCGCCGACGGCCGCCCACCGCAGGGCTGGGAGCTGGACCGGCCGCCGTACCACCTGGAGACCAACGTGCCCGGTGTGTTCGTGGCGGGCGACGCCCGCTCCGAGTCCGCCAAGCGGGTCGCGTCCGCCGTCGGAGAGGGAGCCATGGCCGTGATGCTCGTCCACCGGTATCTGGAGCAGTCGTGAGCGGGCAGTCGCCCCCGTGCGACCCCGAGGAGATCGGGGCGCTGTTCCTGTTCGAGAAGCTCACCCCGGAACAGCTCGGCAGGCTGTGCGCCGCCGGACGCGTGGAGCGGTGCGAGCCCGGCCCCGTGTACACCGAGGGCGAGCCCGCCACCTGCTTCTACGTCATGCTCGAGGGCACCGTCGTGCTGTACCGCCGGGTCGGCGGGGACGACGTGGAGGTGACCCGGACCTCGCAGCGCGGGGTGTACGCCGGGTCGATGCAGGCGTACCTGGGCGACCGGGTGCGGCAGGTCTACAACAACTCCATGCGCGTCACCGAACCGACGCGGTTCTTCGTGCTGCCCGCCGACACCTTCGCGGAGATCATGCAGGAGTGGTTCCCGATGGCGGTGCATCTGCTGGAGGGGCTCTTCTTCGGTTCCAAGAGCACCCAGCGGGCCATCGGGCAGCGTGAACGGCTGCTGGCGCTGGGTTCGTTGTCCGCCGGGCTCACGCACGAGCTCAACAACCCCGCCGCCGCGGCCGTACGGGCGACCGCGACCCTGCGGGAGCGGGTGGGCAAGATGCGCCACAAGCTGGCGATCATCGCCCAGGGGTCGTACTCCCCCGAGGTCATGTCCAACCTCATCGACATCCAGGAGCGGACCGCCGAGCGCGTCGCCAAGGCCCCCACGCTGAGTCCGCTGGAGGCCTCCGACCGGGAGGACACGGTCACCGACTGGCTCGACGACCACGGGATCCCGGAGGGCTGGCGGATCGCGCCCACCTTCGTCCAGGCCGGTCTCGACGTGGACTGGCTGGACCAGGTCGCTGCCGCGGTGGACGAGGAGATGCTGACGAGCGCGATCGGATGGCTCAACTACACCGTCGAGACCGAGCTGCTGATGGACGAGATCAACGACTCGACCACCCGCATCTCGCATCTCGTCGACGCCGCCAAGCAGTACTCCCAGCTCGACCGCGCGCCCTTCCAGAACGCCGACGTCCACGAACTCCTCGACAGCACCCTGCTGATGCTGTCGGCCAAGATCGGCAAGGAGATCAAGGTCGTCAAGGAGTACGACCGGACGCTGCCGAGGATCCCGGCGTACCCGGCGGAGCTCAACCAGGTCTGGACGAACCTGATCGACAACGCGGTCGCGGCCATCCACAGCGCCGGGGGCGAAGGGACGTTGACCGTGCGGACCGCTCGCGATCACGACCGGCTGCTGGTGGAGTTCCGGGACACGGGAGTCGGTATTCCGCCGGAGGACCGGGGGCGGATCTTCGATCCGTTCTTCACGACGAAGCCGGTGGGTGAGGGGACCGGGCTCGGGCTCGACATCTCCTGGCGGATCGTGGTGAACAAGCATCACGGGACGATTCAGGTGGAGTCGGAGCCGGGGGACACACGGTTCCAGGTGCTGCTGCCGCTGAGCGCGGTCGAGGAGGAGCCTTCATGAGTGACGACAACGCGATCGACCCGAGTGTTCCGCCGAGCGGGAGCGGGTGTGCCGAGTGCGACGCCGCCGGGGGATGGTGGTTCCATCTGCGGCGGTGTGCGCGGTGCGGGCACGTGGGGTGCTGCGACAGTTCGCCCGCGAAGCACGCGACGGGGCACTTCCGGGAGACCGGGCACCCTCTGGTGCAGAGCTTCGAACCGGGTGAGAGCTGGTACTGGGACTACGGGACGAACGAGTTGTACGAGTCGGGGCCGGAGTTGGCTCCGCCCGTGAGTCATCCCGCGGACCAGCCGACGCCGGGGCCGGCGGGGCGGGTGCCGGTGGACTGGGCGAAGGTGTTGCGGGCCTAGGAGCTCGCAGGGGGAGTTGGATGTGTTGCCTCAGGCTTCATCGGTGACGCCCGTAGTCGGGCGGGATGCCGAGCTCGACCGGCTCTCCGGTGTGCTGGAGCGTGCGCGCGGGGGCGAAGCCCGGGCCGTGCTGGTCGCCGGGGACGCCGGCGTGGGCAAGACCCGGGTCCTGAACGAGATCTCCGCGCGGGCCGAGGCCGACGGGACGACCGTCGTCACCGGGCACTGCGTCGACCTCGGGGACGTCGGGCTGCCCTATCTGCCGTTCACCGAAGTGCTCCGCGTGCTCGCCGCCGATGAGCGGTTCGCCGCCGCTCTCGCCGCTCATCCCGTCGTCGAGCGGCTGCTGGGGGCCGGGACCGATGCCGTGCGGGACGTGGACGGGCGGTTGCGGCTGTTCGAGGGGGTGGCGGGGCTGCTGGCCGCCGCGGCGGAGGTCGCCCCGTTGCTGCTCGTGCTGGAGGATCTGCACTGGGCCGACCAGTCGTCGCGAGACCTGCTGCGGTTCCTGCTCGGCCGGGGTGTCCTCCGGCACCGGCTGGCGGTTCTCGCCTCGTACCGGGCCGACGACCTGCACCGCCGGCATCCGCTGCGGCCGCTGCTGGCCGAGTTGGTACGACTGCCCGCCGTGGAGCGGCTGGAGCTGCGTCCGCTGGGCGATTCCGACGTGGCGCGGCTGGTGCGTGCCCTGGAGCACCGGCCGCTGCCGGACGCCACGGTCCGGCGGATCGTGGAGCGCGCCGAGGGGAACGCCTTCTACGCGGAGGAACTGCTCGCGGCCACCGACACGGAGTCCGGCGGAGTGCCCGGCGGGCTCGCCGACGTGCTGCTGATCCGCTTCGAGCAGCTCTCCGACATCGCGCAGCAGGTGCTGCGGACCGCTTCCGTGGCCGGACGCCGGGTGGAGCACGAGGTGCTGCGGGAGGCGGTCGGGCTACCCGAGGAAGAGCTGGAGTCGGCGCTGCGCGAGGCGATGGGGAGGCAGCTCCTCGTGGCCGGGGACGACGACACGTACTCCTTCCGGCACGCCCTCGCCCGTGAGGCCGTCTACGCCGATCTGCTCCCCGGGGAGCGGGCCCGACTGCACGGCGCGTTCGCCCGGCTGCTCACCGGGCACGGCCGGACCGCCGAGCGCGCCGCCGAGCGCGCCCACCACTACCGGGAGAGCCACGACCTCGCCGAGGCGCTGGCCGCCTCACTGGAGGCCGCCGAACACGCGCAGCGCGTCGGTGCGCCCGCCGAGGAGCAGCGGCATCTGGAAGCGGCGCTCGATCTGTGGCCGGCGGTGGATCCCGCAGCCAGGCCCTCGGGCGGTGGCGTCGACCGGGTGACGCTGACGCTGCGTGCCTCGGCGGCCGCCGCGCACGCCGGGGAGCTGCACCGCGCCGTCTCCCTCAGCCGGTCCGCGCTGGCCGAACTCGGCCAGGACGCCGGCCCCGAGCTGGCTGCCCGGGTCCGCTACACCCTCGCCGGGAACCTGCTGAACGTGGACAGCCTGACGGCGGCGTTCGCCTACAGCAGCGAGGCCCTGGGGATGATCCCCGAGGATCCTCCGTCGCGTACCTGGGTGTGGGCGGCGGCCACCCATGTCATGGCCGCACGCCACGTCGGGGAGAACGAGACCGCGCTGCGGGTCGCCCGCCGGGCCCTGAGGGTGGCGGAGCGGCTGCGGGTGACCGACGCCCAGGCGGACCTGCTGATCTCGCTGGCCGTCAGCGACATCGGCGGGCGCCGCGGCCCGGAGGGCCGGGAGCGGCTGCTCAAGGCCCGGGAACTGGCCCGGAGTTCGGGCAACGCGCCCGTGGAGCTGCGTGCCCTGTTCAACCTGGCCATGGGCTGTTACGAGTCCGGTGCCCTGGCGGAGTGTGTGCCCTGGCTGACCGAGGGCCTGGACCGGGCCCGGCGCGCGGGGCTGCTGTCCTCGTCGTACCCGCTGGAGATGCGGTATCTGCGGCTGGTGGTGCTGCATGTCCTCGGCCGCTGGGACGAGTGCGTGCGCGCGGCGGCGGCCGATGCCGAGGTGCTGCCGGCGGCCGGCGGCCACACGGTCGGTCCCGCGCTGTACGTGGCGCTGGCCCGCGGCGATCTCACAGCCGCCGACCGGGCTCGTTCCCTGCTGGAGGGGCCCTTCGACTGGATGGCCACCCTGGTCGCGGGCATCGTGCTCACCGAGGCCGCGGGGCTGCGCCGCGATCCCGAGGACGCGGTGCGGTGGATGCGGTCCACGGTCACGACCCTGACGGACGAGGCGGGCACCCGCCCGGACGTCACGGTCCGGCTCGCGACCCTGGCGTTGTCCGCGGTGGCCGACGCGACGGCCGGTCTGCGGTCGGCCGGTGACGAGGCCGGGGCCCGCCGCTGGACGGACGTCGCGACCGAACTGGTGGAACTGGCGCGGGCCACCGCCGCCCACGGCGCGAACGGCACTCCCCAGGGACCCGAGGGACAGGCATGGCTGGCCCGCGCGGAGGCCGAGTGGATCCGGGCCGTGTCGGGGCCGGACGCGGCGGCATGGGCGCAGGTGGTGACGGCTTTCGGCTACGGAGACGTCTACGAGCGGGCGCGTTGCCGGTTGCGCTATGCCGAGGCTCTGGTCGCGGCCGGGCGTCGCGAGGAAGCGGTGGCGGAGGCCCGGGCCGTCCGGGAGACGGCGGACGATCTCGGCGCCCTGCCTCTGCGGGAGCAGGTCGACGCCCTGGTCCGGCGCGGCCGCCTGGCGGACACCCCGGGCTCCGGCGACCGTGCCGGTGTGCTCACCGCACGTGAGCAGGAGGTGCTGCGGCTGCTCGCGCTCGGCCGCAGCAACCGGAGGATCGGCGAGGAGCTGTTCATCAGCGGCAAGACGGCGAGCGTTCACGTCTCCAACATCCTCGCCAAGCTGGGCGCTTCGAGCCGTGGTGAGGCGGTGGCGGTCGCCTACCGGGAGGGTCTGATCGCTCCGGAGCCGTCGACGTCCGGCTGAGCTCCCGCAGATTCTTGTGGTCGTCTATCCCTGACCGCGCGGCCCTCCTTCGCAGTCGAGGCTCTCCAGATCGACGGCGTCGGCCATCGCCCGCATCCCCTTGTCGTTGGGGTGGAGATGGTCGCCGCCGTCGAAGGCCGGACGGATCCGGTCGGCGTCGTGGGGGTTGCGCAGGACTCGGTCGAAGTCGTGTGACCGCGTCGAACGTGCCGCTGGTGCGGATGAACTCGTTCACCCGCCGCCGTACGGCCTCCCCTGCGGGGTCCCATTCCCCCCAGCCCTTGTAGGGGGCGATCGTGGCGGCGACGACGCATTTCCCGGCCGCGTGGGCCCGCTCGGTCAGCGTGCGGTATCCGACGATCATCCCCTCGGCGGTCGCACCGGGCTCGGCCTTGATGTCGTTGACTCCCTGGAAGAGGAACACCGTGCGCACGCCGGGCAGCGAGAGCACGTCCCGCGAGAGACGGTTCAGGGCGCTCTGCCCCGGTCCGTCGGTCAGGACCCGGTTGCCGGCGATCCCCGCGTTGGCCACCCCCTTGACGGCCGACGTGGAGGACGCGCGCAGCCTGCGGGCGAGTTGGTCGGGCCAGCGGCGGTCGAGGTCGGTCGTGGAGTGCCAGCCGTCGGTGATGGAGTCGCCCAGTGCGACCACGGCGCCCGCGGCGGGCCGGGGCCGCACGGTGACGGCGTCGAGGTAGAACCAGGAGCCGATCCGCTGCGTCCAGTTCGCCGCGCTCTCCTGGGCGGTGTGGTCGCCGTCGGTGGTGTAGGACGTCTGCATCGCCATCCAGTGTCCGGTGAGCACTCCTCCCGCCCGCGGCACGAACAGGCTGACGACGAGGGCGCTCGCGGCGGGGACGCGGACGGGCAGCGGGTCGCTGTAGACGATGCCGCCGGCGGGGACGGTGACGGAGCGGGCGCCGCCGAAGGTCAGCCGCCGGTTGCTGCCGGGCACGAGCGCGGCTCCCTCGCGTTGGAGACCCGCGTGCACGTTCCGGAACGTCACCGGCTGGTCGCCGAACGCGTTGGACAGCCGCACCCGCAGACCGGTGCCGCCGACGCTGGTGCGGACGACCAGCCGGTAGCCGCGGCCGTCGACCGCCGCGCCGATGCGGTCGGCGGAGGAGGACCAGGTGACCACGCCGTCCCCGGACGGCGCCGAGGCTCCGGGAGAAGGGGGCGGCTCCTCTCCCCCGGGGATCTCGCCGGACGCGCAGCCCATCACGAGGCAGGTGGAGAGGGCGGTCAGGGCGGTGCGGCGGCGGGGGCGTGCGGTGCGGGGCAACGTGGGCGCTCCTTCGGCCGGTGTGCAGGGGCGGGAGTGGTCAGCAGGCGGGATCCCGCAGGGTCGCGGAGCCGCCGGGAGCGCGTCGGATCCGCCGTGCCCTCCCGGCGTACCACACGGTAGCGGTGTGGCCTCCGAGGCCGTGCAGGGTGGCCCCGGCGAGCGGCGGTGCCGCCAGTGCGGGTTCGAGCCGGCCCGGCGGTGCCGCCGGCGCGGGTTCCAGCCGGCGCGATCTTGGCGGAGGGGAAGGCTCCGGGCGAGGATGCCCGCATGAAGGGTGACCTCTTTTCCAGCGAGCACATGGTGCGGCCGGCCGTCGCACCGGGCATGACGGTCGAGAACGCCAAGTGCGTCCGGTACACGGTCCACGGCGAGATGATGGCCCGGCAGGGCGCGATGATCGCCTACCGCGGCAAGCTCCAGTTCGAGCGCAAGGGCCAGGGCGTGGGCGGCATGCTCAAGCGCGCGGTCACCGGGGAGGGTCTGCCGCTGATGGCGGTGCGGGGGCAGGGCGAGGCCTGGTTCGCCCACGAGGCGCAGAACTGCTTCGTCGTCGACGTCGAACCCGGCGACGAGTTCACGGTCAACGGCCGCAACGTCCTGTGTTTCGACGCCACGTTGTCGTACCGCATCGCGACCGTGAAGGGCGCCGGCATGACCGGCGGCGGCCTGTTCAACAGCGTCTTCTCCGGGCACGGCAAGCTGGGCCTCGTCTGCGAGGGCAATCCGCTCGTGATCCCCGTCTCCCCGCAGTACCCGGTGTACGTGGACACCGACGCGATCGTCGGCTGGACCACGGGCCTCCAGACCTCCCTGCACCGCTCCCAGTCCATCGGGTCGATGCTGCGCGGCGGCTCCGGCGAGGCCGTGCAACTCATGCTCCAGGGCGAGGGATACGTCGTCGTACGGCCGAGCGAGGCGACACCGCAGAAGGCCGGTCAGCACTGACCCCGCGAGGTGATCTGCGCCTCACAGGCAACCCCGTTCGACCCGTCGTCGTCTTGATCGACAACAGGTGATGCCCTGGCCCTTGTGGCCGGGGCAGGTTTCCAGCCTGCTATGCACGATATGTATACGCTCTGTGTATACATGGTGCGTATACCGAGATGTTCACCGACGGGAAGGCATCGATGTACGGCAAGGCATTCGCCCCGGAATACCAGGGCGCCCTCACCACCCTGTCCGTCAACTCCTCCTTGACCGACGTCCTGGCCGCCGGCACCGAGCAGTTGAAGGCGGCCGAGCGCGCCGGAAGGCCCGGCGAGGTGGCGCGTTCCGGACTCGCGGTGGCCGAGGCGCACCGCCGGCTGGGCCGGGTCGAGGACGCGGACCGCGCCTGGAAGGCGAGTTACCGTGCCGCCCGCCAGGCCGAGGACGTCGGGGCGATGGCCTGGGCGCTGTGGAGCGGCGGCACGCTCGCCCGGCAGCGCGGCGCGTTCCGCCTGGCCCGGCGGCTCCTCCAGCTCGCGGCCGACCTGGGCGAACGCGGCGGGGACATCGTCGTACGCGGTTACTCGCTGGCCGGCCTGGCCGAGACGGGCCGCATCCAGGGCGACTACGAGGCCGTCGGCCGGCTGCACGAGCAGTTGCTCGCCGAGGCCCGGCGGCGCGGGGAGGCGCGGCACACGGTCTGGGCGCTGGAGGGCATCGCCCAGATGCACCGCAACACCGGGGGCTACGACACCGCGTACGCCCTCTTCGAGGAGGCCGCCGAGATCGCCGCACGGGCCGACGACCGGCGCGGCCACGCCTGGGCACTGCGCGGTCTGGCCGATGTCGTGTCGGTGCGTGACGGGGACACCGAGCGGGCGCTGGAGCTGCTGAGCGAGGCGGAGACGACGTGCCGTGCGATGCGGCTCTCCAGCGCGCTGGCCTACAACCACAAGATGCGCGGCAACGTCCTGTACCGGGCAGGGCGTTACGCCGAGGCGCGCGCCCTGTACGAGCAGGCGCTCGATGAGTTCCGCACCATGAGCGAACCACGCGGGGAGGCCCTGTCGCGGCTCGGTCTCGCCAAGTCCCGGGCCCGGCTGGGCCACGATCACGCCGAGACGGCGGCCGAACTGGCCGATCTCGCCGGCACGCTGGAGCGGATCGGCCTTCAGCACGCCCGCAAGATGGTGGCTCGCGCGTACGAGGAGCTCGGCATACCGGATGCCGGGTACGCGGAGGCGAGGACGGCGGAGGTGGCCCGGTGACGGTGTCCTCCATGACGGTGGAGACGGCGCGGCAGGCCACGTCACCGCACGGTGAGCGGCAGGGCCACCCCGCCGACGCGCACCGGGTCCTCGACCGCTGCCGCGCGCTCGTACGCCCCGCCCTCAGCGAAGCCGTGGGGCGGCTGCACCCCTGGATCGGCGAGATGGCCGCCTACTCCTTCGGCTGGTGCGAGGTGGGCGGCGCCCCGGTGGCCGCCCCCGGCGGCAAAGGCGTTCGGCAGGCCCTCGCGGTGCTCGGTGCCGAGGTGGCCGGCGCACCCGCGCGAGCGGGCGTGGCGGCGGCCGTCGCGGTGGAGCTGGTGCACACCTTCTCCCTGCTGCACGACGACATCATGGACGGCGACGCGGACCGGCGCCGCCGCCCGGCCGTGTGGAAGGCCTACGGGACGGGCCCTGCGGTCCTCGCCGGAGACGCCCTGTTCGCGCTGGCTGTCGAGACACTCGCCGCGCAGCCCGGCGGCGCCGAGGCCGTGCGGACGCTCTCCGCGGCGCTGGGCGACCTGGTGCGCGGCCAGGCCGACGACCTGCTGTTCACCGAGCGTCCCTGGACGGGGCCGGAACGAGTACGGCCCGACGAGTACCGGGCGGTGGCCGAGCACAAGACCGGCGCCCTGCTCGGCTGCGCGGCCGCGCTGGGCGCCGCGCTCGGCGGGGCCGCCCCCGAGACGGTCGCGGCCCTCGACCGGGTGGGCCGGCACCTCGGGATCGCCTTCCAGATCGTCGACGACGTGCTGGGCATCTGGGGAGACCCACGGGTCACCGGCAAACCGGTCCACGGCGACCTGCGGGAGCGGAAGAAGACGTTTCCGGTCCTGGTCGCGCTCGACTCCCCCGTGGGCGGCCGGCTCGTCGCGCTGCTGGAGGCGGGGGACGCGCCCGGTGCGGCGGCGGAGTTGATCGAGCAGGCGGGCGGCCGTGCGGCGGCCATGGCGGAAGCCAGGCGCCATATCGCCGTCGTCGACACGGCGCTCGCCGGGGTTCCGCTGGGGGCCGGGGCCGCCGCCGAACTGCGCGCGCTGCTCGGCTTCCTGGTCCGGCGAGACATCTGAGCCGACCGCCCCCCCGGGGGGAATCAGCCGCCGAATTCGTCGGAGGGGTTCGAGTTCAGCCGTCGGACACCTTCGTATTTACCGCCGGTTACCACCAGGCCAGCCCGGGATTTGCGAATCCCCGGGCTTCGGCGGGCGAATTCGCACCGCCCTCGGCGACCCGAGACGGCCGAAGTGAGCGGCCGCCGAGCCCGCGAAAGACCGTTTTCTCTCGCACACTTGTCCCCGACTCTTGAATAAAAGACAAGAATGACCGCGGAGTTGCGATCCGTTTGAACGCGGTACGCCTCGTCCCCCGTACTTCTGGAAAAGGTGAGAGCCAGGTTTCCAGCGAGGGATGGCCATGGGCAGGGCGCACGTCTCCACACACCAGTTGGTCGCCGGCCGGTACCGGCTGCTCGAGATCATCCAGCGGGAGACCAACCGCATCTGCTGGTACGCCGAGGACATCGGCACCGGCGACATCTCCCGGCCGTGCCTCGTCACGCAGGTCGGGCTCCCGGACGACACGTTCGAGACCGAGCGGCGGGCCGCCGCCCGCCTGCTGCGCACGTCCGAGAACATGGCGCTGCTGAGCCCCGGCCGGATCGCCGCGGTCGTGGACGCCGTCGAAGAGGCCGGCGCCCTGTGGACCGTCAACGAGTGGATCGACGGCACTCCCCTCGGCGAACTCCTGTCGGAGCAGGGCACGTTCAACTACGTGCGGGCCGCCCGCGTAGGCCTGGAACTGCTCGACGTGCTGGACGCCGCGCACGCCGAGGGCATCACCCACGGCGAGCTCAGCCCCGGCCAGGTGTTCGTACGGGAAGACCACTCGATCGTCGTCACCGGCTTCGGCCTGGCCGGTGCGACCCTGGCGCCCCGGCTCACGGCACCCGCGTACGCCTCGCCGGAGCAGGCCCGTGACGAGCGCATCGGGCCGGCGGCCGACCTGTGGGCGCTCGGGGCGATCCTCTACACGATGGTCGAGGGGCGCCCGCCGTTCCGGGACCGCGGGCGTCCGGAAAACACCCTGAAGGCCGTGGACCGGCTGCCGCTGCGCACACCGGTGCGCGCCGGGCCGCTGACGCAGGTCGTGCAGGGGCTGCTGCGCAAGGACTCACGGGAGCGGCTGACCCGCACGGTGGTCCGTGAGGCCCTGACCCGTGCGCTGAGCGAGGACCCCCAGGCGGGCCTGGCGTCGGTGCCGGCTCCGCGGCTGCGGGGCGCGTACGCCGCCATCCGGCCGGGGAGTCCGGCGTGGAGCAGACGGACCATGGTGGCCGGGACCGCCCTGGCCGTCATCACGGTCGCGGTCGCCGTGCTCGCCGCGACGCAGGGGCTGCCCGGCGGAGACTCCGGCAGCGACGCGGCCGACTCGCCGACCCGGCCCCCGGCCTCCGCGGCCACGCCGGGCGAGCCCACCGGCGGCGACGGCACCGGTCCGTCCGGCGCCCCGAGTCCGACCAAGAGCCCCTCCTCGCCGACGCCCACCCCGTCGACCCCCACACCCACGCCCACACCGTCCGCCCCGGCCACGGCCCTGCCGCCGGGTTTTCACCGCTACTCCGCGCCGGAGGGCTTCTCCGTCGCACTGCCCGAGGACTGGAAGCGGCTGGACACCGACCGCCAGGGCGATCTGCGGTACCGGGTCGTCTTCGGCGCCGACGGCGACGACCGCACGCTGGCCGTCACCTACAGCGAGGGCGTGGGCCCGGACCCCGTGGCCGTGTGGCGGGACGAGGTCGAACCCAACCTGGAGCAGTCCGGCGACTACCGGCGGATCGGCGAGATCCGCGCGACGACGTACCGGGGGCTCGAGGCCGCCGACATGGAGTGGACGGCGGACGTCGGCGACACCCGGACGCACACCTTCGGCAGGGGCTTCCTGCTGGGCGGGGGCCGGAGCTTCTCGCTGCGCTGGAGCACCCCGGACGCCGACTGGGAGGACGTCGCGAACCAGGAGGCGCTGCGGACCGTCCTGAAGACGTTCCGGCCGGACTCAGGCTGAGCCGCGCGGTGCGCGCAGGGAGGTGAGCGGGCCTGGGTGGAGGGGCTGGGTGCGCCAGCGCGCCGTGAGCGTACGGTCCGCGAGGGAACAGGTCAGCGCCAGGCGGTGCGGGGTCTCCAGGAACGTCACGTCCACGGCCAGCGTGCCGGCATCGGTCCAGCCGCCGCTCACCGCGGTCGGGAGCGGCTCCTCCGCCACCGTCCAGCCGTCCGCCCCGATCCTCAGATCGAGCCGGTCCTCGCCCTCCATGAGCCTGAGCGTCCAGCCGTCGGCGCCCTGTACGAGCCCGGCCACCCGGGCAGGACCGTCCCCCTGGGGAGACGCGAACTCGGCGGCCGACCATTCCTCGGCCCGGTCCGGGGGTGCGGGCCTGCCCGGGGCGGGCGGCAGCGCGAGGCCGGCGAGGCGCTCCCGCAAGGCCCTGTCGGCGGCCTGCCGGCCGGGCAGAGGTTCGGGGCCGAAGGCGGGCAGCAGGTGCTCCCACACGAGGTTCAGGAAGTCCTGCATCCGTTCCGTCGCCGCGGTCGTCGCGATGACCACGTCGTGCTCGGGCAGCACCAGGCAGAACTGGCCGTACGCGCCGTCGCCCCGGAAGCCGTGCCGGGACATCCAGAACTGGAATCCGTAGCCCCGGTCCCAGTCCTGCCGGTCCGTGTCTCCCATCGCCCCGGAGGTCGGAATGTGCGGGCGCGCGGCCCGGGACACCCAGCCTTCGGGCAGCAGCCGCTCGCCCTCCCGGACGCCGTCGCGCAGATACAGCTGGCCGAACCGCGCGACGGCGTCGGTGGTGGCGTGCAGTCCGCTGAAGCCGATCTCGCGGCCGGTGCGGTCGCGCCGCCAGGACACCTCGCCGATGCCCAGCGGATCCAGCAGCCGGGGTCGCAGATACGCGGTGAGCGGCTGCCCGGTGACCCGCTGGACGATCGCGGCCAGCGTGTAGGTGGTGGGCTGGTTGTAGGCGAAGACGGTGCCGGGGTCGCGGTCCGGCGGCTGCAGCAGGAACCCGCGGACCGGCTCCAGGGGGTCCGTCCGGTAGGCCTCGTCGACGGTCTCCTTCTCGTGGCCGCTCGACATGGACGCCACGTGCCGTACGAGCATGGCCCGGCTGCGCGGGTCGGTGATGTCGGCCTCGAACTCGGGGAAGTAGGAGATCACCGGCGCGTCGAAGTCGAGCAGTCCCTCGGCCTCGGCCAGGGCGGCGGCGGTCCCGGTGAAGCTCTTGCTGAGCGAGTACAGCAGGTGGGGGCGGTCGGGGGTGTACGGCGCCCACCAGCCGGAGGCGACCAGGTGTCCGTGCCGCATGATCATCAGGCTGTGCGGCTCGATCTCCGGGGCCGCTTCGAGGGCGTCCAGGAAGGCGTGGACGCCGGAGGCGTCGACACCCTGGGCGGCGGGGCTGCCGGTGGGCAGGGCGGAGGCACTCATGGGGGCATCCTGCCCCGTCGGCGCACCTTGATCGAGCAGTTTTCCGGCCCGTTGTCAGGGGACTCGACGGTTATGGTGCAAATCGGATACACGATGATGACCGAGCAGGCCGGCCCTCGTGAGCTCGTCGACCATGTCGTGCGGGCCGAGGAGGCGGGCTTCGACTTCTCGGTGACCTCGGACCACTACTTCCCGTGGCTGCGTTCGCAGGGCCACTCGCCCTACGCGTGGACGGTGCTCGGCGCGGCCGCCCAGGCCACGTCACGTATCCCGCTGATGACGTACGTGACGTGCCCGACGTTCCGCTACCACCCCGCGGTGGTGGCGCAGAAGGCGGCGACGCTGCAGTTGCTGTCCGAGGGCAGGTTCCGGCTGGGGCTCGGCTCCGGCGAGAACCTCAACGAGCACGTGGTGGGCGGCGGCTGGCCGGCCGTCGACGTACGGCACGAGATGTTCGAGGAGGCAGTGGAGATCATCCGCGCTCTCTTCAAGGGTGGCCACGTCAACCACCACGGCACGCACTTCGACGTGGAGTCGGCCCGGCTGTGGGACCTGCCGGACGAGGCGCCGCCCATCGGTGTCGCCGTCTCCGGCGAGCAGTCGTGCGAACTCGCGGGCCGGCTCGGCGACCTGGTGATCGCCACGGAGCCCAAGCCGGGACTGCTGGAGGCGTTCGACCGGCACGGCGGTGAGGGCAAGCCCCGGGTCGGCCAGCTGCCGGTGTGCTACGACCCCGACCGGGACGCGGCGATCGAACGTGCCCACTCCCAGTTCCGCTGGTTCGGCAGCGGCTGGAAGGTCAACTCGGAGCTGCCGCACCCGGATTCCTTCGAGGCGGCGACCCAGTTCGTCAGGCCCGACGACGTCGCCGGCGCCATCCCGTGCGGTGACGACCCGGAGGCGTTCGTCGAGGCCGTCCGCCCGTACGCCGAGGCCGGGTTCACCGAGGTCGCCCTGGTCCAGATCGGCGGCGAGTCGCAGCCGGCGTATCTGGACTGGTCGGAGAAGACCCTGCTGCCCGCTCTGCGCGACGCGTTCGGCTGAGGTCCGCCAACAGCGCTTCGACGACCTGTTCGACGAGTTGAGCCCTCCGCTCCGGAGGGCTCTTCTTCACGACGGCGCTGATCCGCTGCGCCTCCTCGGTGGTGGGCAGGTACCCGACCAGGAGCAGCGGCAGCAGCAGGCGTCGGACGAGCACCTCGGTCGCGGAGGTGCCCTGCGGTCTGCGCACCACCGAGACGTTGACCCGGACCGCGTGTTCGTTGCCCGGCGGAACACCCGGCCGGTCCGTCTCGATCGCGGCGTAGCGAAAACCGTGCGCCAGGTCGCAGGAGGGGCAGCCGGCCGGGCCGCGTGCGAGCCGGTCGCCGCAGTCGGGGCACACCAGCCGGTCGAGGGCGGCGTCCACCACCCGCCAGTCGTGCCGGTCGGGTTCGGCCGCGACCATCTCGGCCAGGGCCCTCTCCTGAGCGGCGCCGGAGACGTCCCACCGGTGCAGGAAGGCCGCCCACTCCCCCTCGACGATGCCGTCCACCAGTTCACGGCAGGCGGCACAGGCGGGGGCACCGGCGTACTCGTGTCCGCCGCACCGGGCGCAGCGGCGCGGCGCCGCACCGACCTCGGGTCGCACCATGGTGGGCATCCTCGCGCACCCACGACCGGCGGGAAAACCGATTTACGGCCCTGGCCTGCGCAGACGGTGAACAGCGGGACGGTGGATGCCGATAGGCTTCCGTCCGCACCTCGTGCACCCGATCTGCCCCGTCCCAGGAGAGTCGTCCGTGACCGTAGCCTTCACCCCGCCCGAGACGTCCCCCGCGCCGCCGGCGCCCGTCTCCGACCCGATCGCGCGGGACGCGCGGGAGTTCGGGGCGTACGCCCGGACCGGAGGGTGGGCCTTCGGGCTGAAGGTGGCGCGCAGCGTCCGGCCCGGCGGGCAGGGCGCGGACGAGACGCCGAAGGTGTCCGCGAAGGAGTTCGCGGAGCTCGCCGGGTGCTCCCCCGACCGGGTCATGCGCTACTACAAGGCGTGGGACCGGGCGGCCGACGACGGGCTGGTCCCGCAGTTCGAGGCCCTGACGCCGGGTCAGGAGGTGGAGCTGCCGGACGCCGACGTGTGGCTGAGCTACTACGTCTCCCGCAACAGCGCCACCTCCGAGCGCGGTACCGCCATCACCGAGGCCGCCGAGGCGGAGGGCATCCGGCCCACCAAGGCGCTGGAGGTCGCGGAGAACCCCACCGCCCTGCGCGCCGCGATCCTCGCCGATCCCTCCACCGCCCGCGCGGCCCGTCAGGCCCTGCTGGACCGGGTCCGGGAAGACCCGGACCTGCAGGCCGAGCTGGCCCGTGACGTGGTGCGCACCGACGAGCTGAAGAAGGCGGTCGCCGGCGAGAGCAGGGCGGCCGACCGCATCGGGTACGTCCGCCAGATCGCCGAGTCGGGGCAGATCAAGACGCCCGCCGGACAGACCGTCGACGCGCCCGCCGACCTCCGCCAGGAAGCCGAGCGGCACCTGTCGCTCATCGACGAACTGGACGAGGGCGAGGACTCCGGTGAGTGGGCCGCCGAGGCCTACGACACCATGAAGTCCCTCGTCGTCGAGGCCGTGGAGACCGACCCGGGCCTGCGGGTGCAGGAGCGGCGCACGAAGTTCTACAGCAGCCTGCAGAAGGCGACGAAGGTGTTCGAGGAGCTGACCTTCGACGACGCCGGGGAGTTCTACGAGGACGACATGGTCCAGCGGCTGGAGGACCTCCAGCAGGCCGTGGCCGTCTGCATCGCGTCCCTGCGCGGAGCCCGCGCGAATCACCCGGAGGGCTGAGCATCTTGTGCGTATGAGGGGTACTAGAGGGCTCTACGTCGGTTCTTACCGGAGGCCCACTCGTGAACTCCTTCGTGCACAAGACCCTGGTGGTGCAGCTCCAGGCGGGCGACACGGACCGTTTCTCCGTGCTCGCCCACCTGAGCTACGACACCACGGACCCCTTCGCCGTCACCGTGGTCTTCAGCCACGACGGCCGCGTCCTCGCCCGGTGGCAGCTGGACCGGGAGATGCTCGGTGACGCGCTGCGGCGCCCGGTCGGGATCGGGGACGTGCGGATGCGGCCGGAGTCCCGGGGCATGTGGCAGGAGCTGCGCATGGAGTTCCTCGGGGATGCCCGTGCGGACGGCGGCCGTCACCACGCGGTGGTGTTCGCGTGGGCCCCGGCGTTCGCGGCGTTCCTGCGGGAGACCTACGAGATCGTGCGACCGGGCCGCGAGGAGGTCCATGTCGACGACTTCCTGGCGGACGTCATCGCCGGGGGCTGATCCGCGGGAGAGCTGAGTAGCCGTACTCATGCGGAGGACTCGCCCCGGCCGCGACGATGGGCTGCCACGAGAGGAGCCCACCATGGCCGCCGTATCCGACGTGCGTCGTCCCGCCCCACGGCTGTCGCTGCCCGCCGCGCTCGCCTGGGGCGTGCTCGCGGTGCTGGTTCTGTCGGCGTGGGGCCCGCACGACCGTACGACCTGGTTCCTGGAGACCGTCTGGGTCGTCGTGGGGCTGCCGCTGCTCGTGCTGGTGTGGCGGCGCTTCCCGCTCACGAACCTGCTGTGCTGCCTGCTGGCCGCCCACGCCGTGGTGCTGATGGTGGGCGGCCACTACACCTACGCCCAGGTGCCCCTCGGCGACTGGGTCCGGGACACCTTCGGCCTGGACCGCAATCCGTACGACCGGTTCGGGCACCTCATGCAGGGCTTCGTCCCCGCCGTACTGGTGCGGGAGCTGCTGGTGCGTACCTCGCCGCTGCGCGGCAGCCGCTGGCTGGCGCCGCTGACCGTGTGCGCGTGCCTGGCCTTCAGCGCCGTCTTCGAGATGCTCGAGTGGGCGGCGGCCGTGGCCGGCGGGCACGCGGCGGACGCCTTCCTGGCCACCCAGGGCGATGTGTGGGACACGCAGTGGGACATGTTCTGCGCGCTGATCGGTGCGACCGTGTCGCTGCTGCTGCTCGGCCGGGTGCACGACCGGCAGCTGGTGAAGCTGTCACTCCGACGTGTGGCGGTAGCGGATCCACAGGGGCAGGACGAACCAGCACAGCAGATACCAGCCGACCACACCGGCGACCAGGTAGGGCACGAAGCCGTCGTGCGTCGCCACGCGCAGGATCAGCAGCAGTGAGGCGGTTGTCGTGGCGAGCAGCAGCAGGAGGCCGAGCAGCGTCAGATGGGAGGCCACCCGCACGGCCTGGGGCTTGATGCGCCGCCCCGAGACGAGGCGGTGCAGGGACACCGGCCCGATCAGCGCGCCGGTCGCGCACGCGCCGAGGACGACCGTGACGAGATAGATCGTCTGGTCGGTGTCGGTCAGAGTGGCGTACTTCTCGGTGAACACGACGGTGAGCAGGAATCCGAACAGGATCTGCACGCCCATCTGGGCCACGCGGACCTCCTGGATGAGCTCCTGCCACATCCGGTCCGCTCTCTCCTCCTCCGTCTCGTTGCGCCCCCGGCGCCTGACCGCGCCCTCTGCCGCGTCCGCCACGGTTCCTCCCCGGTGTGAATCCCGATGTGCTTCTGTGCCGCGAGTTCCCCGTAAGCGGCCGTCCTCCCGGCCGGCGCGGCGGTTTGAGGGATCGGCGGGCGGTTACACGGACGGCGACCTGAAGCACAGCCCGAGGAGGTCGTGGACGCATGTCCGGTACGCAGCTCACCGTGACGCTCAGCGGCGGGGGCGCCGACGACGCACGCGCGGTCGTCCGGGCGCTGGAAGGGACGTTCGGGGCACCGGACGAGCTTCCCGGCGACGAGAAGGCGACGGTGCACATGGCGACCTTCGACAGCGGCACGGACGCGGGCGCCGGAGGGAGTGCCGGGGAGGGCGGCGAGCGCCTGTCGGCGCCGGTGACCGTGACCGTGCAGGGCTCCCCGGAGGCGGTGCGCCGGGCGAGCGACACGCTCACCCGGGTCTTCACCGCCCGGGACGACGGTGTCGCCTCCGGCGACCAGGAGCAGGAGAGGCAGCTGCTCCTGGTGCCGTGACGGGGACCGTCTCCCCTACCAGCGGGACTCCACCTGGTCCTTGATGCGCCGGTCGTAGAGGTCGCGGATCGCCGCCATCGTCTCGCCGGGCGGCTCCGGAAGCCGGGCGGCGGACGCGTTGGCCCGGGCCTGCTCGGGCGAGCGGGCGCCGGGGATCACGGTGGTCACGCCGGGCTGCTCGATGATCCAGCGCAGGGCCAGCTGGGCCGGGGTGTACCCCTCGGGGGCCAGCGCCGCGAACTCGGCGGCCGCCTCCACACCGGTGGCCCAGTCGACGCCGGAGAAGGTCTCGCCCACGTCGAAGGACTCGCCGTGCCGGTTGTAGGTGCGGTGGTCGTTCTCGGGGAAGACCGTCTCCCGCGTGTACTTGCCGGACAGCAGGCCGGAGGCCAGCGGGACGCGGGCGATGATGCCGACGCCCGCCGCACGCGCGGCCGGGAGCACCTCGCGCAGGGGCTTCATGCGGAACGGGTTGAGGATGATCTGCACACTCGCGACGCCCGGCCGCGCGATCGCGGTCAGGGCCTCCTGGCAGGTCTCGACGCTGACGCCGTACGCGGCGACGCGCTCCTCCTCGACCAGGGTGTCCAGCGCGTCGAACACCTCGTCCATGGAGTAGACGGGCGTCGGCGGGCAGTGCAGCTGCACCAGGTCGACGCGGTCGACGCCGAGGTTGCGCCGGGAGCGGTCGTTCCAGGCGCGGAAGTTGTCGAGCACGTAGTTCTCGGGGATCTGGTCGACCCGGCGGCCCATCTTGGTGGCGACCAGGACGTGCAGGTCCGGCCTGCCGCTGAGGAACGTGGCGATGGTCTGCTCGCTGCGGCCGTCGCCGTACGCGTCGGCGGTGTCGAAGAAGGTCACCCCGGACTCGGCGGCGGTCTCCAGTACCGTGAGGGCCTCCTTGTCGTCGACGTCGCCCCAGTCGGCCCCCAGCTGCCACGTACCGAGACCGACGACGGAGGCGTGCTGACCCGACCTGTCGAATGTGCGCTCGTCCATGGGCGTCAGTCTGTCATCCGGCACGGACACGCGCGGAACATCCGGATCCGGTCGACGGATCCCGACCGATTCACTCACACGAGTGAATACATTCGACAGGAACACGTCACGTGTCAACGGGCCTCTAGCGTGGCTTCACGTGACAACTGGTTCAGTGAGCAACTTTCCGTCGAACGACCCGCGTTGGACGCGCCGGGGCTTCCTCCTCACTGCCGCCACCCTGGCCGCCGTACCGGGGCTGCCGGCGGATCCGGCGGTGGCCGCGGCGGAGCTGCCGGACTTCCCGGCGGACGTCGCGCTGTACCGCTCGGCGTACCGGAACTGGGTCGGCGAGATCACGGCCGACGGCCTGTGGGCCTGTGCGCCCGCGGGGCCGGAACAGGTGGTCGACGTCGTCAACTGGGCATGGCGGCACGGGTGGCGGGTGCGCGCCCGGGGCGCCTCGCACGGCTGGTCGCCCCTGACGGTGACGGAGGGGACACCGGCCGGTGCACCCGTCCTCCTGGTCGACACCGCTCCCCACCTCACGGGCCTCGCCCTGGAGTCGCCCACGTCCGTGCGCGCCGGAACCGGCGTGACCATGGAGGCTCTGCTGACCTGTCTGGAGGAGCACGGCCTCGGCGTCACGGCCACGCCCGCTCCCGGCGTGCTCACGCTCGGCGGCGCCCTGGCCGTCGACGCGCACGGCACCGCCGTACCCGCGCGGGGCGAGCAGCGCCCGGCCGGGCACACGTACGGCTCGCTGAGCAACCTGGTCCTGTCCCTGACGGCCGTGGTGTGGGACTCCCGGACCGGCGCGTACGCGCTGCGCACGTTCCACCGCGACGAGGCGGACTGCGCCGCGCTGCTGACCCACCTCGGGCGGTCCCTGGTGACCGAGGTGGTGCTGCGGGTGGGCGCGAACACCAGCCTGCGGTGTGTGAGCCGCACGGACATCCCGGCGGGAGAACTGTTCGCCGCGCCCGGCTCGGGCGACAGGCGCAGCTTCGCGAGCTTCCTGGACGAGGCCGGGCGGGTCGAGGCGATCTGGTTCGCCTTCACCGAGCACCCCTGGCTGAAGGTGTGGAGCGTCTCCCCCACCTTGGCCGCTGACGTCGCGGCACGTGCGGCACCCGTACAACTACCCGTTCTCCGACAACATCCCGGCCCCGGTGGCGGGGCTGGTGGGCCGGATGACGTCGGACGCCGCCTGGTACCTGGCTCCGCTGCTCGGGACGGCGCAGTACGACGCGGCCGCGCTCGGGCTGGTGACGACGGCCTCCGCCGATCTGTGGGGACCGTCCAAGAACACGCTGCTGTATCTGAAGCCGAGCACTCTGCGGGTCCACGCCGACGGCTACGCGGTGCTCACCTCGCGGGACCGGGTGCAGCGGGTCGTCTCCGAGTTCGCCGCGTTCTACCGGGAGCGGCTGACGGCGTACGCGGCCCGGGGCAGCTTCCCGGTCAACGGCTCGGTGGAGATCCGGGTGACCGGTCTGGACGACCCGGCCGACGCCGGGGTGGCCGGGGCCCGCCCGCCCCTGCTGTCCGCGCTCCGCCCGCGCGCCGACCACCCCGAGTGGGACACGGCGGTGTGGCTGGACGTCCTGACGCTGCCGGGCACGCCGGACGCGGAGGCGTTCCTGCGCGAGATCGAGCGGTTCCTGCTGCGCACCTTCGACGGCGGCTTCGCCCTGACCCGGGTGGAGTGGTCCAAGGGCTGGGCGTACACGGACGACGGGGTGTGGAGCGACGAGGAGGTGCTGAGGACGGTGGTGCCCGCCGCCGTCGGCACGGCGGAGTGGGCCGAGGCGGACGCGGCGCTGGACCGGCTCGACCCGCACCGCGTGTACGGCAACGCCTTCCTGGACAAGCTGTTCGGCCCGGTGCTCAGGGACTGAGATAGGCCTGCACCGTGGGCGCGTACCGGTCCACCAGGGCGTCGATCGCGGTCGCCCGCACCTCGGTGCCGCGGGCGATGCCGTACATCACCCCCAGGCCGAGCAGGGTCGCGACGGCCAGTTCGGCGCGCAGGCCCGCGTCGGGGCCGGTGAGGCGGGCGGTGAGGCGGTCGGTCACCTGGGTGCGGAAGTTGGCGCGCAGGATGTCGCCCTGCTCGCCGTGCAGGGGCGCGAAGACGATCCGCAGCAGCGGGTCGGCGCCCTGCTCGGACTGGCTGAGCAGCATGTGCCGGACCATGTGCGGGCCGAGTCCGTCGAGCGGAGCGGCCAGCAGCGCGTCGGCGTCGGTCTCGAAGGACATGACGCGCGCGAAGAGCGTGTCCTTGTTGCCGAAGTACTTGAGGATCAGTGGCGGGCTCACGCCGGCGCGGTCGGCGACCGCCTTGAGCGTGATGTCGGCGTGCGCGTGCCGGGCCAGCAGGTGACGGGCCGCCTTCAGGATGGCCGCCTTGGTCGCCTCGGCGTCCCGGCGGGCGGGTGTGGGCGTGACGTGTGGGGTGCTCACGGCACTCATGGTCCCTCCATCGCCTTCTCGCGCGCGCCCCGGGTGCGGTCCGCGGCCGGCTCCGGTCCGTCGGGGGCGGCGTCACGGGGGATGCACAGCGCCACCGCGGCGGCCAGGAGGGCGATCGTTGCGGCCATCGCGAAGGCCAGCAGATAGCCGTGCAGGGTGGGCACGGGTGCGCCGGCGACCATGCTGGTGTGGTGCACCAGGACGGCGGCCACGGCGGCGCTGGAACATGCCTGGCCGATCGTCCGCATCAGGACGTTGACGCCGTTGGCTGAGGCGGTCTGCTCGGCCGGTACGGCCCGCAGGATGAGTGTGGGGAGCGCCGAGTAGGACAGGGTGGTCCCGGTCGCCACGACCGTGGCGCCCGCGACGATCATCCACAGCTCCCGGCTGTCGGCGATGCGGACCGCGTACCCGGCGGCGATCACCACCGCTCCGGCGGCGAGCGTGACGCGCGGCCCGCGCGCGGCGGACATCCGGGCGGAGAGCGGCGACAGCAGCAGCATGACGATGCCGCTGGGCAGCAGGCACAGGCCGGTGGCGACGATGGACAGACCGAGCCCGTATCCCGTGGCCTCGGGTGCCTGCACCAGTTGGGCGGTGACGAGGGTGTTGGCGTAGAAGGCGAACCCGGCGAGCAGGGCCGCCACATGGGACAGTCCGACCCTGGGCCGCGCCACCAGCCGCAGGTCCACCAGGGGCTGGGCGGTCCTCAGCTGCTGCCGGCACCACAGCGCGAGCACGACGGCGGCGGCCACGAACAGGCCCATGACGCGCGGGCTGCCCCACCCCCACTGCCCGCCCTGGGACACTCCGAGCAGCAGGCACACCAGCCCGGCGGCCAGTCCCAGCGTGCCCGGCACGTCGAAACGGCCCGGCTGCCGCACCGGCGACTCCCGCACCGCCCACCACACCAGTGTCACGCCCGTTGCCCCGAGGAGGCTGGCCACCCAGAACATGGTGTGCCAGTTCGCGTACTGCACGAGGACCGCGGCCAGCGGCAGGCCGAGCGCGGCGCCGATGCCGACGGTGGAGCTCATCAAGGCCACGGCCGATCCCCGGCGCTCCGGCGGCAGTTCGTCCCGCAGGATGCTGATGGACAGCGGGACGACCGCGGCGGCGGCTCCGGACAGGGCGCGGGCGGCGATCAGCACCGCGATGTCGGAGGAGAGGGCGCACAGGACCGAGCCCGCCGTCATCAGTGTGAGGGCGGACATGAGCACCCGCCGCTTGCCGTACATGTCGCCGGCCCGGCCGAGGACCGGAGTGAGGACGGCGCCGGAGAGCAGGGTGGCGGTGACCATCCAGGAGACGGCGCCCGCCGAGGCGCCGGTCAGCCGGGGCAGGTCGGGCAGCAGCGGGACGACCACGGTCTGCATGACGGCCATGAGAATGCCGCCGAACGCGAGCACCGGGACGGTGAGCCGGGTGCGTATCGCGGCGGTCCGGTCCATCGGCACTCCAGCGGCTGCGCCTGGTGAGGGTGGCGGGTGAATTTCCATTCACCATACTTGGTGAATTCTCATTCACCAAACAGGGGTGGGGTACGGATACCCCTCGTCAGGGCTGCGGCCCCCGAGGCGCCGCCATCGACCGGACCACCGGATCGCGCCAGTTTCGCGGCGTGACGCTCACCACGAGCACCGGACCCCACGGGGAGAAACAGCCGCCGCAGCCCCCGCAGCGGGCGGAATTTCCCCCTCCGCAACCGGCGCGGCCGCGCCGCACAGCAAGATCATCTTCGTTCAACCTTGCACGACATAAGGGGAATTGCCCGGATCGCTGCCAACCGGATCGTGCGGATTTCTTCCGGTAGCGGAGGGGCCGGTAGGCATGCGGGGTCATCAGCCGAACGAACCCAGGAGATCCGTATGCCGGAACTCAGCCGTCGCCGTGCGCTCACCGCCGCGGCCGTCCTCGCCACGGCCGCGGGAACGCTGTCCGGCACGGCACCGGCCGTCGCCGCCGCACACCACGACTCCCCCGGGACCTTCGACGAGGTCTACAAGGGCCGGCGGATACAGGGCCGGCCGGCCGAAGGAGTCGGCCATCACCACCACGGCGCCGGATACGCGGTGTTCGTCGACGGGGTGGAGCTGCACGTGATGCGCAACGCCGACGGCACCTGGATCAGCGTCGTCAGCCACTACGACCCGGTGGCCAGCCCGCGTGCCGCCGCCCGTGCCGCCGTCGACGAGCTGCAGGGCGCGCCACTGCTGCCCTTCCCCGCCAACTGACCCAACCGAAAGGCATCTGGAGCACCCGCACATGACCGTCCGCAAGAACCAGTCCGCCCTGACCACCGACGAGAAGCGGCGCTTCGTCGCCGCCCTCATGGAACTGAAGCGCAGCGGCCGCTACGACGCGTTCGTCACGACGCACAACGCGTTCATCGTCTCCGACACCGACGACGGCGAGCGGACGGGCCACCGCTCACCGTCCTTCCTGCCCTGGCACCGAAGATTCCTCCTGGAGTTCGAGCGGGCACTGCAGTCGGTGGACGCGTCGGTGGCGCTGCCGTACTGGGACTGGACCGTCGACCGGTCGCCGCGCGCCTCCCTGTGGGCGCCCGACTTCCTGGGGGGCACCGGGCGCGAGCGGGACGGCCGCGTGTCGGACGGGCCGTTCGCCGCGGCCTCCGGCGGCTGGCCGGTCAATGTGCGCGTCGACGGCCGTACGTTCCTGCGGCGCTCCCTCGGCTCAGGGGGACGCCCGCTGCCCACGGCGGCCGAGGTCGAGTCGGTGCTGTCCATGCCGACCTACGACATGGCGCCCTGGAACAGCGCCTCGGACGGTTTCCGCAACCACCTCGAAGGGTGGCGGGGCGTCAACCTGCACAACCGCGTCCACGTCTGGGTGGGCGGGCACATGGCCACCGGGGCCTCCCCCAACGACCCGGTGTTCTGGCTGCACCACGCGTACATCGACAAGCTGTGGGCCGAGTGGCAGCGGCGGCACCCCGGTTCCGGCTATCTTCCGGTCTCGGGCACCCCCAACGTGATCGACCTCAACGAGACGATGAGGCCGTGGCACGACACGAGTCCGGCGGATCTGCTGGACCACACGGCGCACTACACGTTCGACGCCTGATTCAGGCAGTCGCGGCCGTGCGGCACTCCGGGTGACCCCAGCCGCTGTCGTTCTTGGCGATGGGCTCGCCCGCCGCGTAGGAGCGGCCGCACTGGCAGCGGCCCGGGAACTTGGCCTTGATGGTGCGGGACGAGGTCTTCTTCGCGGTGCGTGCCGCGCCGCCGCGTGACCGGGAACGAGGCGCCTTGGCCGGGACGTCGGGGGCGGGCGGCGGCTCGGGCGAACCCTGATCGCTGCCCGCGGCCTCCTGGACGGTGGCGGCCTGGCTGGCCGCGCGGTCGGCGAAGTCGTTGAGCCGGTCGCCGTCGACCTGGTGGGCGGGCACGTAGCGGAACTCGACCGAGCGGCCGTCCAGCAGCTCGTCGATGCGCACGACGAGGTCCTGGTTGGCGACCGGCTTGCCGCCGGACGTCTTCCAGCCGTTGCGCTTCCAGCCGGGCAGCCAGGTGGTGACGGCCTTCATCGCGTACTGCGAGTCCATCCGGATCTCGAGCGGCACGTCCGGGTCGGTGGCTGTCAGCAGGCGCTCCAGCGCGGTGAGTTCCGCGACGTTGTTGGTGGCCTTGCCGAGCGGCCCCGCCTCCCAGCGCACCGGGCTCTCGGAAGCGTCGGCGACGACCCAGGCCCAGCCCGCGGGCCCGGGGTTTCCCTTCGAAGCCCCGTCACACGCGGCCACAACACGTTCAGGCATGGGCTCGATCATGCCATGGCCGCACGAGTGGCTCCGCCGGGAGGGTGGGGCGCGCCTACGACACGTCGGTCAGCTTCGGCATGTCACCCTCGGTCGTCGTGGTGTCGATCACCGAGAAGTTCGCGCCCTGCGGATCACTGAGGGCGGCGAACCGGCCGAACGGCGTGGTCATCGGCCCGAACCTCAGCACACCACCGAGCTTGGTGGCCTTCGCCACGGCCTCGTCGCAGTCCTCGACGCCGAAGTAGACGTTGATGTACGGCTGCACCTCGGGCGGGAACTCCTCCGTCATCTTCATCCGGCCCAGCACGGGGCGTTCACCGAGGTCGTAGATGCGGAAGTCCATCTCTCCGCCCTCCATGTCCCGCTGCCGGTAGGAGAAGACGGCGGGGAAGAACGCGTCGGACTTCTCGGGCTCGCGGGTGAAGACCTCGCCCCAGGTGTAGGCGCCCGGTTCGGCCGTGGCCTCGAAGCCCTCGTGGCTGCCCGCCTGCCAGACTCCGAAGACGACACCGCTGGGGTCGCGGGCCAGGCACATGGTGCCGAAGTCGCCGACCTGCATCGGCTCCATCAGCACCTCGCCTCCGCTGTCGCGGATCCGGGCCGCGGTGGCGGCGGTGTCGTCGGCCGCGAAGTACAGGCACCACTGCGACTGGCCTTCCTGGCCGGGCATGGGCGGGACGACGGCGGCGACCGCCTTGCCGTTCGCGTAGGCCTGGGTGTAGTTGCCGTATTCCGCGGACGCCTCGGCGAAGGTCCAGCCGAGAACGTCTCCGTAGAAGTTCTTGGCGCCCTCCAGGTCGCTGAACATCGCGTCGACCCAGCAGGGGGTTCCTTCGGGTTGCACGGCCATGACTGCGAGCCTCTCGAAAAGGGTGGATTGGTCCGTTTCTTCACGCTAGTCACCCCTGGGCCCGCCCGCGCGCCGAACGGGCGGTTCCGCCGCAGACTGGGCAGGGAGGGCGTCAGGCGGTACGGGGAGCGACGGCATGGCGGACGGGACGATGCGCGCGTGGTCGGTGGTGCGGCCGGGGCCGGTCGAGGAGGGGGCTCTGCGGCTGGTCGAGAAGCCGGTGCCCGTGCCCGCGGACGACGAGCTGCTGGTGCGGGTTCGCGCCTGCGGTGTGTGCCGTACCGACCTGCACGTCGCCGAGGGCGACCTGCCGGTGCGCCGGGTGGGCGTCACGCCCGGTCACGAGGTCGTCGGCGAGGTCGCCGGGGCGGGGGCGGCGGTACGTGGCTTCGTCCCGGGCGACCGGGTCGGCGTGGCCTGGCTGCGCCACACGGACGGCAGCTGCGCATACTGCCGTCGCGGCGCCGAGAACCTCTGCGCGCGGTCCGCGTACACGGGATGGCACGCCGACGGCGGCTACGCGGAGTACACGACGGTGCCCGCCGCGTTCGCCTACCGGCTGCCGGAGGACGTCTCGGACCTGGCGCTGGCGCCCCTCCTGTGCGCCGGCATCATCGGCCACCGCGCCCTGCGACGGGCCGCGCTGCCGCCCGGCGGGCGGCTCGGGCTGTACGGCTTCGGGGGCAGCGCCCATCTGTGCGCGCAGGTGGCGATCGCCGAGGGAGCCACGGTGCACGTCATGACGCGCGGCGCCGATGCCCGGCGGCTGGCGCTGGAGCTCGGCGCCGCGTCCGCGCAGGACGCCTACGCGAGGCCGCCGGAGGCGCTGAACAGCGCGATCCTGTTCGCCCCGGTGGGTGACCTGGTCCCGGTCGCCCTGCGCGCCCTGGACCGCGGCGGCACCCTGGCCGTCGCCGGCATCCACCTCACCGATACGCCTCCCCTGCACTACGAGACCGAACTGTTCTACGAGAAACAGCTCCGCAGCGTCACCTCCAACACCCGCGAGGACGGCCGGGAGTTCCTGACCCTCGCGGCGAGACACGGCGTACACGCGACGACCCACCCGTACCCCCTGTCCCGCGCCACGGAGGCCCTCAGCGACCTGAAGGCAGGGCGATTCGACGGGGCGGCCGTACTGGTGAACGACTTGGGGTGAGGACGGGCGGTGGCTGCGCCCTTGGGGGCGGGCGTGGCAGGGCCGTGGGCGGGCCGGGCGCGGGGGCCTGTGGTCGTGGACGGTCTGGTGGCCGGAAGCACCCGTCCGGTGGACGGAGGCGTGGGCAGGCCATGGACAGGGGCGCGCGGGCCTGCGCTCGCTGCGACCGGAAGCCGGTGGCCGGTGGCCGGTGGCCGTACACGGACCAAGGACCGGGAGACGAGCGCGGCCCGTCGCCGGCGGACCGCGAGGACGCACCTATGGCGGGGAGCGCTGACCGGTGGCCAGTGGTCGGTGGCCGTATGAGCGTGGGAACCGGGAGGCGATCGCAGCCCGTCGCCGGCAGATCGCGCGGGCGTGTCCATGGCCGCGAAAGCCGGCTGACGGTCGCCGCGACCACAGATCCGTGGGGGTCGCATTCGGATCGGTGACCGGGAGACGAACGCGGCATGTCGCCAGCAGGCCCCGCGCGGGGCCGGCGGCCGGGAGCGCGCGGGCGGTGGCCGTGGCCGGTGGCCTTGTACGGACCGGTGGCCGGGGCGCAGGCGGCGGGGACGTGGTCGGGAGGCGAGGGAGCGCAGGGACGTGGTGCGCGGTCCCCCCGGGGGGCGCGGTGGGGTGGCGTTTGTGCGGCCTGCGCGCCGGGCGGCAGCGGGTGTGGGGCGGCGTGCGGTCGTGCGAGCGTTTCCTCTCCGCTCCGATCCGGGGTTTGCCACCTCCGGCGCGAGAAACCGCCCCCTTCACGCCGTTATCCAGCCGCCTCTCCCGCTGTTTGGCTTGGACCCGCGGCCCGTCCGGCTCACCGGCGCCACGAGGCCGCCGTTTGCGCCGGCCACTCCGCCGTCCCCTCCGACCACTCCATTTCACCCACCCCTGTCGACCGCTCCCCTCAGGCCCGTCGGCTGCCGCACGCCCGGGCGATCACTTCCGCTCGTCCCCGCGCATCCGTTCCGCGCGCCCGATCACCCCGTTCACCCTCAGGGAGGGAATGTGTCCGCACCCGAGAGCACCACCGGCCCCACCACCGACGACCCCGCCCCCGATCCGTCCGACGGCGCCGGCGCGGCCGGGGCGCCGATCACCAGCCTCAGCACCCAGGCGGCACGCAACCTCGCCACGACCACCAAGTCCGTCCCCCAGATGCAGGCCATCACCTCGCGATGGCTGCTGAAGACACTGCCGTGGGTCGACGTCAGGGGCGGCGCCTACCGGGTGAACCGGCGTCTGACACTGCGGCTCGGCCGGGGGCGGGTGCAGTTCGAGCAGAACGGCGCCGACGACATCCGGGTCATCCCCCAGACGCTGACCGAACTGCCCGCGCTGCGCGGCTACTCCGACACCGAGGCGCTGCAGCAGATCGCCTCCCGGTTCGAGGCCCGCGAGGTCCGCGTCGGCGAGGTGCTCTTCGAGGCCGGCCAGCCCGTCACCGAGGCCTATCTGATCGTGCACGGCCGCTTCACCCGGTACGCCACCGGCAAGTACGGCGAGGAGGAGGTCATCGGGGTCGTCACGGACGGCGAGGGGCTCGGTGACGAGGCCGTGGGACGGGCCGACCCGCTGTGGCTCACGTCCGTACGGGCCGAGACCTCCGGCGTCGTGCTGGTGCTGTCCTGGGACGCGCTCCAGGAGTACACCGACCGTGTCCCGTCCCTCGCGGCCCATCTGGCGGCCTATGCCGAGCGGCAGAGCAAGCCCGTGAACCGCAAGGGCGAGGCGGACGTGCCGGTGCAGGCCGGGCACGTGGGCGAGCCGGTGCTCGCGGGTGGATACGTCGACTACGAACTCGCCCCGCGCGAGTACGAGTTGTCGCTGACCCAGACCGTGCTGCGTGTCCACACCCGGGTCGCCGACCTCTACAACGACCCGATGGACCAGACCGAGCAGCAGCTCCGGCTGACCATCGAGGAGATCCGCGAGCGGCAGGAGTGGGAGCTGGTCAACAACCGCGAGTTCGGGCTGCTGCACAACGTCGACTACAGCCAGCGCATCAGCACCTTCTCGGGCCCGCCGACCCCGGACGACCTGGACGAGCTGCTGTCGATGCGGCGCAAGACACGGTTGTTCCTGGCCCACCCGAAGGCCATCGCGGCGTTCTTCCGGCAGTGCAACAAACGCGGGCTCGTGCCGGGCACGGTCGACGTCGACGGGCACGAGGTGCCCGCGTGGCGCGGTGTCCCGCTCTTCCCGTGCGGCAAGATCCCGGTCAGCGACCAGCACACCAGCAGCATCATCGCGCTGCGCACCGGCGAGGCCGACCAGGGGGTCGTCGGCCTGTTCCAGACCGGCATCCCGGAGGAGTACCAGCCCGGCCTGAACGTACGGTTCATGGGCGTCGACGGCACCGCGATCATCCGCTACCTCGTCACCGCGTACTACTCCCTGGCCATTCTGGTCCCCGACGCCGCGGGCATCCTGGAGAACGTCCAGATCGGCCGGACGGCCGGCTGACGGGGTGGAGCGGAGTACCTCGGTGAACACGCCCCTGACCCCACCCGCGCCCTCCCCGGGATTCACACCCCCCTCACCCCCGAGCGGCCCCCCGTCCGTCACCCGCGGCGGACACCCCCGCCCCGGCGAACCCGTCCCCGGGCTCCGCCACCGGCCCGCCGTGCCTCCCGACCCCGAGAAGGTCGAGGAGATCGACCGCAGGCTGGAGGCCTGGGCGCACGAGCTCAAGCTGTTCCCGCCGGCGTGGACGGGCGACTTCGCGGGGTTCCAGTTCGGCAGGGCCGTGGTGCTGCAGCATCCCGGCGCCGCCGACCTGGACCGCCTCACCGTCGCCGGCGAGCTGCTGCTGGCGGAGAACCTCGTCGACAGCTGCTACTGCTCGGAGGACGAGGACAGGGGCGGATCCTCACGCGGCCTCGGCGGACGGCTGGTCATCGCCCAGTCGGCGCTCGATCCCTACCACGGCCCACCCGAAGTGGAGCGGGAGTGGCGCCGGGGCCTGACGGCGGACGGGCCGCTGCGCTCGTACCACTGCGCGCTGAGGGACTACGCCGCCTTCGCCACGCCCAGCCAGACCAACCGGTTCGTCCACGACGTCGCCCGGCTCCACCTGGGTTACGTCGCCGAGGCCGCCTGGGCGCAGACGCGGTACACGCCCCGCGTCTGGGAGTACCTGGTGATGCGGCAGTTCAACAACTTCCGCCCCTGTCTGTCGATCGTCGACGCCGTGGACGGCTGGGAACTGCCCGAGGCCGTCTACGCCCGCCCCGAGATCCAGCGCATCACGGCGCTCGCCTGCAACGCCACCACGATCGTCAACGACCTGTACTCCTTCACCAAGGAGCTGGCGGGCGACCCCGACCACCTCAACCTGCCGCTGGTCGTCGCCGCCGAGGAACGGTGCGGGCTGAAGGCCGCCTATCTGAAGGCCGTGGAGATCCACAACCAGATCATGGACGCCTTCGAGGAGGAGTCCGCCGCGCTGTCCGCCGGCTCGCCCCTCGTCGAGCGCTACGCCCGCGGCCTGGCGTCCTGGGTGTCCGGCAACCACGAGTGGCACGCCACCAACACCCACCGCTACCACCTGCCCAACTACTGGTGACCGACCGTCTTTTGACGCCACCCGGAATGATGAGGAGCCGTCCTTGACCACCACCGCAGACGCCAAGACAGCATCGCTGCCGGCCCCGTCCCCCGCCGCCGACTCGACGTACCAGACCCGCGTGGCCGACTACTGGAACGCGGAGGAGAACCCGGTCAATCTCGAACTCGGGAAGATCGACGACCTGTACCACCATCACTACGGCGTCGGAGACGCCGACCGGTCCGTGCTCGACGAACCGGATCCCGGCCGGCGCCGCGACCGGGTCACGGCCGAACTGCACCGCCTGGAACACGCCCAGGCGGAACTGCTCGCCGGACACCTCGGCCCCCTCTCCCCCGCGGACCGGGTCTTCGACGCCGGCTGCGGGCGCGGCGGCGGCAGTGTCGTGGCGCACCTGCGGTACGGCTGCCGCGCCGACGGAGTGACCCTCTCCGCCAAGCAGGCCGACTTCGCCAACGAGCAGGCCCGGCACCGGGGCATCGACGGCAAGGTCCGCTACCACTGCCGGAACATGCTCGACACCGGCTTCCCCCAGGGCACGTTCGCGGCGTCGTGGAACAACGAGTCGACGATGTACGTGGAGCTGGACCTGCTGTTCGCCGAGCACGCCCGGCTGCTGCGCCGCGGCGGCCGCTACGTGGTGATCACCGGCTGCTACAACGACACCTACGGGCGGGCCTCCCGGGAGGTCTCGCTGATCAACGCCCACTACATCTGCGACATCCATCCGCGCTCGGCCTACTTCCGGGCCATGGCCCGCAACCGGCTCGTCCCCGTCCACGTGGAGGACCTCACCGCCGCGACCATCCCCTACTGGGAGCTCCGCAAGCGGGCCGACCATCTCGTCACGGGCATCGAGGACACGTTCCTGACCGCGTACAAGAACGGCAGCTTCCAGTATCTGCTGATCGCGGCCGACCGCGTGTGAGCCACCGTGTCCGGCACACGCCTTCCCCCCGGCGCCCGGCTGTGCTTGCCTGAGTGCCGTTTCGGTGGCCGGGGGGCGGGAGTTGCCGCATGCGGAAGCCGTGGGTCGTGGGGGTGCTGCTGGCCGGGGTGCTGCTCGGCGGGTGCGGGGATCCGGCGTCCGCGCCCGGGGAGCCACCGCCGACGGCGCCACACGCGTCGGCCACCACCCACCAGCGCGTCCCCGCCTCCCCCGGCCCGGGACCGAGGACGGCGCCCAAGGTGCTGTACCTCGGCGACTCACTGGCGATGGAGGGCCGGCGGGTGCTCGGGCAGGAGGTGCGCCGGGAGCTGAAGGCGGAGTACACCAGCGCCCCGTACTCCGGCACCACGCTGTGCGACTACCTGGAGGGTACGGCGGACCGGTCCCTGGTACCGGCCGCCGACAAGGCCGCCGCTCTGGTCCGCAGGCTGCGGCCCGACTTCGTGGTGCTGCAGTTCTGGGGCAACTCCTGGGGCTACACACCGTGCATGGACGGCATCACCTATGACAGGTCCCCGGCCCGGTACTTCACCCGGTACGCCGCCGACGCGCGCCGGCTCACCGAGCAGATCGCCGCGGCCGGAGGCAGCACACGCCCGAGCGTCGTCTGGGTGTCCCAGGGTCCGGACCCGATCACCCCGGACCGGGTCCGGCGCGTCAACGCGCTCTACGAGCAACGGGCCGACGCGTCGGGCGGCCTCGTGGCCGACGCCGGAAAGGCGGTGAGCCCGGCCACCGGCCGCTACACCTGGACGCAGTACCTGCCCTGCACCCCTTACGAGCGCGCCCATCCCGACTACTGCACCCAGCCGGGCCGCGGCCGGACGGCCCTGCACCGCGACGACGACTACCTGCACTTCTGCCTGGCGCCCACCACCTCCACGCCGAAGCCCTGCCCGGTGCGTTCCCCCGGCATCCTGCGCATCGCCCGGGAGATCACCAAAACCATTCGACAGTCGGCCGGCTGACCGCTCGAATGGCGCCCTGTGCGCACTGCGCATGTATGAGGACGAAAGGGACATCGACATCTGGCTCGTCGGCCGGCTGACCGCGGGACAGTTGCCGCAGCGGTCGGGGCTGACGACCCGGGACCGGTTCGTGCGGGAGGCCCTCGGTCAGCCGGCGGGCCGGGCCGGCACCGCGGCGGTGACGGCCGTGTGGGAGGAGTCCCTGCGCGCCCCCCGGGCACACCGGGCCGCCGGCCTGGGCGCACGGCGACCTGATGGCCGGGAACCTGCTCGTCACGGACGGACGGCCGAGACGGTGTAGGGGCGGAGACGGCTCCGCCCCCGTGCCGGCACGTCACTCGCCCGCGTACGCCTTCTCCAGGGCGGCGATGTCGAACTTGCCCATCGCCATGAACGCCTGGGTGACGCGGGCCGCCTTCGCCGGGTCCGGGTCGGTGATCATCTCGTCGAGCCGGTCCGGGACGACCTGCCAGGACACGCCGTACCGGTCCTTGAGCCAGCCGCAGGGGCCGGGCTCGCCACCGTTCTCGGCGAGCCTGGTCCAGTAGTAGTCGATCTCCTCCTGGTTCTCGCAGAAGATCATGAAGGAGACGGCCTCGCTGAACTTGAACTCGGGTCCGCCGTTGAGTCCGAGGAACCGGTGCCCGTTGGCCGTGAACTCGACGGTCATCACGCTGCCGGCGGGCTGGGGCGCTCCCTCGGGGTAGCGGGCGATCTTGCCGACGCTGGAGTTCTTGAAGATCGAGACGTAGAAGTGGGCAGCCTCCTCGGCCTGGCCGTCGAACCAGAGACACGTGGTGAAACCGTCGGATGCCATGAGTACCTCCCGGGGTGTGGGTCGCTGTCATCTGTGTCGACCGGTCCGGGCCCGGAAACTCATCGGCCGTTCCGGCCACCATTACGGGTGGCGAGTACACCCGGGCGAACCAGCGGACTCGAAGGAGTTGCCGGAGGAGGCGGTCGCTGACCGGGACGGCGGGGTCGCTGGTGGGTGATGTGCGGGCGTTCTTCCGCCAGTTGCGCGAGAAGGGCTGAGCCCGCGCTCTGCCGGGAGCGGATCTGCCGACGGCAGAGAAATCGCCTGGGGGCGTCGCCCGAGGTCAAGAGTGGAGTCGACGGCACATCCGCGGCACGTCCGCGGTGCTCCTGCCACGACGAGGAGAACCGATGACCCCACTCACCACACTCACCCCGCGGGCGGAGGAGGGCGACACCCCTCCGACCCGGTTCGACGACCACCTCGCCGCCCAGTTGCTCGCGCAGCGCATCGTGCTGCTCGGCACCCAGGTCGACGAGGTCTCCGCGAACCGGGTCTGCGCCCAGCTGCTGATCCTGTCCGCGGAGGACCCGCGCACCGACATCAGCCTGTACATCAACAGTCCCGGTGGCTCCGTGCACGCGGGACTCGCCATCTACGACACGATGCAGCTGATCCCCAACGACGTCTCGACGCTCGCCATGGGATTCGCGGCGAGCATGGGTCAGTTCCTGCTCTGCGTCGGCGCGCCCGGCAAGCGCTACGCCCTGCCGAACGCGCGGATCATGATGCACCAGGGGTCGGCGGGCATCGGCGGCACCACCGCCGACATCGAGATCCAGGCGGAGAACCTGGAGCACACCAAGCGGACCATGGAGCGGCTCATCGCCGAGCACACGGGCCACTGCGCGCAGACCATCTCCCGGGACGGCGACCGCGACCGCTGGTTCACGGCCGAGGAGGCCCGGGACTACGGCATCGTCGACCAGGTCGTGGAGTCGCTCGCCGACATCCGCCCGACCGCCCAGAAGCGACGGATGGGGCTCTGACATGGCCAACTACACGATTCCGTACGTCGTCGAGCGGACCGCGCACGGCGAGCGTTCCTCCGACGTCTTCAGCCGGCTGCTGTCCGAGCGGATCATCTTCCTCGGTACCGAAATCGACGACGGCGTGGCGAACGTCGTGATCGCCCAGCTCCTGCACCTGGAGTCGTCGGCGCCGGAGAGCGAGATCTCGGTCTACATCAACTCCCCCGGCGGCTCGTTCACTTCACTGATGGCGATCTACGACACGATGTCGTACGTGAAGGCACCGATCTCGACCTGCTGCGTCGGGCAGGCGGCCTCCACGGCGGCCGTCCTGCTGGCCGGCGGGGATCCCGGGCGGCGGTTCGTGCTGGAGCACGCGCGTGTGCTGCTCGGCCAGCCGGCCGCGGGCGGCAGCCGGGGCGCGATCTCCGATCTCGCGCTCCAGGCCAAGGAGATGGTCCGGATCCGCTCCCAGGTCGAGGAGGTGCTGGCCCGGCACACCCACCACGACCTCGCGACCCTGCGCGCGGACATGGACCGGGACAAGGTGTTCACCGCCGAGGAAGCGGTGGCTTACGGGCTGGCCGACGAGGTGCTCAGCCGGCGCCTCGTGACGGTGTGAGGCGCCGGCCGGACCGGTTCAGGCGGCCAGGCACAGTCCGTCGTACGACGACGGCGACGCCCCGCGGCGGCTGCCGCCCGCGTACCGCGAGGTGACGCGGGTCAGTTCGCCCTGGGCCCTCGACAGCAGGTCGCCGAGGCCCAGTCCGAGGGCGTGGGCGGCGGCCGCGAGGACCTCCGAGGAGGCCTCCTTGCGGCCGCGCTCCACTTCCGAGAGGTAGGGCATGGAGATCCGGGCCGCGTCGGCGACGTCCTTCAACGTGCGCTCCTGCGCGAGACGTTCGCGGCGCAGGACGTCACCGACCAGGTCGCGCCAGAGGGGCTCCTTCGCGGCCGGGGGTCCGTGGTGTCGCGGAGCGGTGGCGGGTCGGGCGGCCGCGGGGCGTGTGCCGGGCGGACGCAGCGGGATGACGCGGGCTTCCTCGGGCAGGTGGTTGGTCACCGCTCCAGCCTAGAATTCCTGGTCGTGAGGGGAAGGGATCGGCGTTCCGCCTTCAGTGGAATGGGATGAACGGGGCGGAACGGACGGGCCTGTCCGGTGCTGGTAACAGATTTTCCGCCGGCCGGCGATTCGGCGGGCATGTGCGGCGCGTATCCGGGTACGCGAAACCCGGAGTGACCCAGGCAGATGCCAGCCGTGACTTTCGTGGGAGAGGTAATGGAGACCGCCGTGATCCGGCCGAAGGTACAGGTCGTGGAGAAGAACTCCGAGGCCAGCACGGGTGACGGAGCGCTGCCCGGAGTCGTGGACCCCCGGTCCGTCGCTCCGCGGGACGCCAGGGCACTGTCCCGGCAGTTCTTCCAGCGCCTGACGGAACTCGAAGAGGGCACGCACGAGTACCAGTACGCGCGCAACACCCTGATTGAGATGAACATGTCGCTCGTGCGGTTCGCGGCCGGCCGGTTCCGGGGCCGCGGCGACGACATGGAGGACATCGTCCAGACCGGCATGATCGGCCTGATCAAGGCCATCGACCGGTTCGAGCTGTCGCGCGAGGTCGAGTTCACCTCCTTCGCGCTGCCGTACATCGTCGGCGAGATCAAGCGGTTCTTCCGGGACACCACGTGGGCGGTACACGTGCCGCGCCGGCTCCAGGAGCTGCGGGTGGATCTCGCCAAGGCCCGCGAGGAGCTCGCCAGTCGGCTGGACCGCGAGCCGACGGTCGCCGAACTGGCCACACTGATGAACATCTCCGAGAACCAGGTCGTCGAGGGGCAGATCGCCGCGAACGGGTACAACTCGTCATCGCTGGACGCCGCGCTCACCGGCGACGGGCCCGAGGGCGGCGAGGCCGTCCTGGCCGACTTCATCGGCGTGGAGGAGGACGGGCTGCGGCTCGTCGAGGACTTCCACTCGCTGGCCCCGCTGATGGCGGAGCTCAGCGAGCGCGACCGGCAGATCATCCACATGCGCTTCGTGGAGGAAGCCACCCAGGCGGAGATCGGCGAGCGGCTCGGCTGCTCCCAGATGCACGTCTCCCGCCTGATCAAGCGGATCATCACGCGGCTGCGCCAGGGCATGCTGGGCGAGCTGGGCTGCGCCTGACGCGGCGGCGTACCGGCCCGGCGAAAGACCAGCGGGTGCCGTCCCCCACGCGGGAGTGGGGCGGCACCCGCCGTCATGTCCGCCTCGCGTTCCTATCCGTCGGTCTCGCCGTTGAGCGGCAGCACGGCGCGCACCCGCTTGCCCACCGGCACCCGCTCCACGCTGACCTGCTCCGCGAGCGCGTGGACGATCTCCAGGCCGTGCCGACCGATGCGCTCGGGGTTGCGCGGGAAGATGCGGGGCAGTGCGGAGCTGCTGTCGTAGACCGACACCGTCACCGAGGTGTCCGTACCCACGAGCTCCAGGATGTACGGCCCGTTGCTGTGCCGGTCGGCGTTGGTGACCAGCTCGCTCACCACGAGCTGCACCGCGCCGTCGGCCCGGTCGTCGATGCGCGCGCACCACTCGGTCCTGAGCTGTTCGAGAAAGAGCGCGGCGAAGGACCGCGCTTCGGCGATACAGCCCTGCTCGCCGGTGTAGTGTGCCGCCCGCCTCAGCGGTTCCACGGGCACGTCGAAACCAGTCGGTATCACTGCCCCGTCCAGGTGGTCGATCATACTTTTCTCTCTGGGAAGCCGGACTGGCCGGACGCTCTGCACCAGTGCTCGTACCCCGAGCGGGGCTTCGCAGTCCTGACTGGTTCTCGGCCCGTCCCGCCCCCCGGGGTATTGTCCCCCGCCGACGGGGCACCCGGAAGGAATCAGGACCGGTCGACGGCGGCCGGTCCGGATCGCCGGAGGTGCGCGGTGGTCTGGTGGATATGGCTGGTCGTGGTGATCGCGGCGCTCGCCGTCGTCGCCGTGGTGACGCTCGCCGTGCAGGCCGGCCGACGGTCGGGCACGGTCATCGCGGTACGGCGCCGGCCCGGCGGGAAGGGCCCGCGATGACCGAGCTGATGGCAGCACGGAGCCTGACCACCCTGCCGGTGGTCACCCTGGGTGGCGAGGCCGTCGCCCAGATCAAGGACACCGTCTTCGACGCCGCCGCCGGGCGCATCACCGGCTTCACCCTCAGCGGCCGGGGGCTGCTGTCGGGCCCGCTGAAGCAGAGCCTGCCCTGGACGGCGGTGCACTCGCTCGGCCATGAAGCGGTCATGATCGTCGACGCGGGTGTCCTCGCGGACACACCGGCCGTGGTGGCGCGCCGTGAGGCCCAGCAGGGGCGGGTGCTGCACGCGAGGGTGCTGACCGACGAGGGCGCCGAGGTCGGCACGGTGCTCGACGTGGTCGTCGAGGGCGGCACGAGCGGCCGGGTCGTGGGCTTCCGGATCGCCGCGGGCAAGGCCCTGGTGCGGGGTTCCAGGCGCCGCCGGCACCGGGTGTACGTACCGCGCGGCGAGACGCTCGCGGTGTCCGGCCGGGCGCTGGTCATCCCCGCGGACGCCACCCGCTACGTCGCCGACGACCTGCCGTCCTTCGCGGCCCGGGTCGGTGCCTTCCACGACGGCCGGGAGGGGACACCGTCATGATGCTCTTCTCGCAGACCCGGGGTCTGCCGGTCCTGACGCTGGCCGAGGCGGACGAGATCGGCGTCGTGAGGTCGCTGACGGTCGACGCCCCGTCCGGTGTGGTCACCCATGTCCGGGTCCGCGGCAGGCACACCCGCAAGGACACGGTGCTGGCCTGGGGTGCCCTGCACGCCATCGGGCCGGACGCCGTGCTCGTCCGTTCGGCCGCTCCCCCGGCCGAGGTGCCGCCCCATCACGAGCTGCCGGGTCTCAGGATCCTCGCTGAGACGGGTGACCAGCTCGGCACCGTCCAGGACGTCGTGTTCGAGCCGGAGACCGGCCGTATCGAGGCGGTCCGCACCGCCCAGGGCGATCTGCCGGCCGATCGGCTGCTCGGGCTCGGCGACTACGCCCTGGTGGTCCGTTCCGGCTGAGTCAGGAGGAAGGGGCCTGCTCGGTCGTGCCGCCCCCCGTGCCGCTTCCCGTGTCGTTCCCGGGCGGGGACTGCACGGTCTCCGACGTCGGCGGTTCGGACGTCGTCTCCCTGCCGGAGGTCGGCTGTTCGCTCGTGGGCGGCGGCTTCGGCGAGGCCGAACCGGTCGACGTCGGCGTGGTGCCGGTCACCGACGGCGTCGGCTGGTGCGGCGGCCGGGTCTTGCGGTCCTTCTTGCCCGTGTCGCCCGTGTCGCGCTTGAACCAGTCGCCGTCGGGCTCGCACATCACGAAGACGTCGATCGGATCCGGAGCGGGTGTCACCACGACGACGCCGGACGACTTGTAACCGGGCCACTTGCTGCCGGTCGTCTTCGGGGCGGTCTGCTGGGCGACCGGCGGGGTCAGCGGGTTGCCGCACGCGCAGCGCACCCGGGGCACGCCGCGGTCGTCGACGAGTACGGCCGTGCCGGCCTGGAGGATCGCCTGGTAAGCGGTGGCACGGCCGTCCCGGAAACCGTGGTTGGTGACGCGGGTGTCCATGCGCAGTTGCACGGGAGTGAGCGAGCGGAGGTAGGAGGGAACGTCCGACGGGTCGATGCGCAGGACCGAGGCGAACGCGCGCTGTTTGTCCGGGGCCCCCTTCAGGTACGTGATCTGCTTCTCCACATCGCAGCTCGAGACGTTGCGGGTGCCGCCGTACAGGCCGGGCGATCCGCCGTCCACCCCTTGGACGGCGTTCTGCGACGTCGTTCCTGCGGGCGTGGGAGTGGTCGGCGGGGCGGAACTCTCCTCGGCCGTCGAGTCGGTGAACGGGTCCGGTCCGGTGTCGGCCGCGGGCTGGAGGAAGATCTCACCGTCGGACGTACTGGTGCCGCCGTCGGACGCGCCGGTGCCGCCGTCGGGCCGGGTGAGCACCACGGCCAGGATCACCGCGGCCACGACCGCACCGGCGATCAGCGCGACCCGGGGCGCGGACCCCCACCACGGGCGGCGCGGCTCCGGTGACTCGCCGCCCCCGGTCGGTGGTTCGGAGGGCGGGCCGCCGCCGGACGGCGGCTGGGACGGGCCCGACAGCGGGCCCGAGGGAGGGCCTGTGGGGCGGCCGGACGACGGCGGTTCGACGCTCACGAGCTCTTCTTCCCACGCGAGTTCTCTGCGGCCTTCGCACAGGGTATGCGTTTGGTCCTGGTCTATGCCACTTGGTCCACTATGAGTTCATTGTGTGCTCGGGTTCCGTACGCCCCGCAAGCCGACGCGGACGGACCTTCCGACGGGCGCCCGGCACGGGTGCTGCTTAGCGTGGCAGCGTGAGTTCGCGCACTCCCTCCAGGCAGGCACGCACCTCCGGCGAGCGGGCGGTCGCCCGCCACGGCTGGGTGCAGGCCCTCGTCACGGTGGTCGGCGGGCTGCTCGCCATGGCGGTGGTGGCCGCGCTCGGCCTGTGGGCGGCGGGAGCCGCGGACCTCCCGGACGGCGCCTTCGTGCCGGTCACCGCGGCGACGATGGTCACGGCCGTCGGGGGCACGGTGAGGCTCTCCGGGAACGCCGGCGACCTCGCCGGCACCCAGGCGGGCCTGACCGTGACCCCGCTGTCCGTCACGCTCACCGGCGCGCTGGTGGTCGCCTGGGGGTTCCTGCGGCCGTTGCGGCACCGCGCGGTCGCCGGTGCGACGGAGCTGGCCGGCTGGGCCGGCAGGGTCGCGGCCCTGTGGCTGCTCGGGCTGATCGGCCTGACGCTCGCCGCACGGCACACGTTCGACGTCTCCCTCGGCGACGACGAGTTGGGCGAACTCGGTGACCTGTTCGGCGCTTCGCCGCGGATCGGCTTCACCACGGACGTTCCGCTGTCCGTGTTCGTCGGCATGGTGTGGCTGGCCGGTGTGCTGGTGCTGGCCCTGCTGGTGTCGCGCGGCGCCCCGTTGCCGGGCGGGCTGCTGCGCTTCCAGACCTCGGTGCGTCCGGCCGCGTACGCGATGGTCGCGCTGCTGCTGGCCTGTGTCGTCATCGGCGTGCTCATCGCCCTGGTCGTCGCGGCGGCCAAGGGACACGCGAGGGAGACGTTCGCGGTGATCCTGCTGGGCCTGCCCAACGTGGTGTGGCTGGCACTGACGATCGGCCTCGGCGCCACGTGGAACGGCAGGGTGGAGGGGCCGTTCGGGTTGCCCATGCCGCACGTCCTCGACGAGGTGTTGCGCACTCCGGACATCGCCGAGCTGAACCTGCGGACCCTCTCCCAGTACGACGGCCGGGTGTGGTGGCTGCTGGTCGTCGACGTGGTGCTGCTGGTCGGCGCCGCGTTCGTGATGGCGGCCCGGTCGCCTGCCCGGATCCGGGCCTGGCAGCACGCCGTGCACATGGCGGCCGCCCTCGTGCTCACCGTGTTCATGATCTGCCTGGTCGGGCGCGTCTCCGCGCACTTCGGCCTGTCGGTGCTCGGCATCGGCGACCTGGGGGGCAGCCTCGGTGGCCGGCTGTTCCTCAGGCCCCAGGTGTGGGGTGCGGTCGGTCTGGCCGTCCCGTGGGGGCTGGTGACCGGGTTCGCCGGTGCGCTGCTGGCGCGGCACGTCCGGCGACGGGGTGAGGTGCGCGCCGAGAGGGCGGGCTGACGGGAGGCTCACCGGCTGCGCGGTGGTGCCGGGAGGCTCACCGGCTGCGCGGTGGCGGGAGGCTCACCGGCTACGCGGTGGCGGGAGGCTCACGCGGTGGCGAGGGCCTACTCCCGCTCCACGAAGACGGGTTCGGCCCAGCGCGGCGGTGGCTTCGGCCGCCTCTCCGGGGGCTGCCGAGTCACCCGGGTGGCCCCGCGCCCAGGGGCGGGTCCGCCGCCCTTCGTCGCGGCGCGCAGAGCGGCGACGAAATCGAGGCAGGACGGGTACCGGTCGTCGGGGCTCTTGGCGAGGGCCTTGGCGAAGACCGGGTCGGCCTGCGGGGCGACGTCGGGGCGGGACTCGGTCAACGGCGGCGGATCGTCGTACTGGTGGGCCCAGAGCAGGGCCATGTCGTCGTCCCGGCGGAACGGCGGGTGGCCGGCGAGCACCTCGTAGACGACGCAGGCGAAGCCGTACACGTCGCAACGGGCGTCGACCGGGCGGCCCGAGATCTGCTCCGGGGCCACGTAGTCGAGCGTGCCGACGAACTGGCCGACCGTGGTGAACCCGGTCAGCGACAGCGACTTCTTCGTCAGACCGAAGTCGGTGAGGTAGACGTGCTCGGGGTGGTCGCTGTCGGTGCCACGGGACACCAGGATGTTTCCGGGTTTGACGTCCCGGTGCACCAGCCCGTGCTCGTGGGCCGCGTCGAGCGCGGAGGCCACCTGGGCGGCGACGCGCAGGGCGGTCGCGGACGGCAACGGCCCTTCACGGTCGAGAAGATGGCGCAGGTCGCTGCCGGCGACGAACCGCATGGCGATGTACAGCACGCCGTCCGTCTCGCCGGCCTCGAAGATCGGCACGATGTGCGGGTGGTCGATCGCGGCGGCGGCTCTGGACTCGTGGGTGAAACGACGCCGGAAGGTGTCGTTGCGGGCGAGTTCCGGGGCGAGCAGCTTGAGCGCGACGGTGCGTTCCAGACGCAGGTCGCGGGCCCGGTAGACGACTGCCATGCCGCCGCGCCCGATCTCCTGCTCGATCCGGTACCCGGCGATCTGCTGCCCGATCAGCTCGGACGGCCGCCCCGAGAACAGGCTCGTCTCGCGGCTCATCGGGTATCACCCTCGGGCGATACGACCCGGGTCGGCTCGGGCTCCACGACCCGAGTGGGCGGCGCCTCGGCGGAGTTGTCCCCTTCCTGCGCCTCCTGCCCCTGCGCGGCCTCCTCGGACGACACGACCCGCGTGGGTTCCGCCTCCGCGGGACGGGCGGCTTCCCCGGCCTCCTCCGGCTCGGGCGCCACCACCCGCGTGGGCTCAGGCCCCTCAGGCGACACGGCCGGCGTGGATGCGGGAGCCTCGGGCGGCACGGCCTGCTCCGGCCCCAGCTCCTCAGACGCCACCACGCGCGTCGGCTCAGGCGCCTCCGGCGACACCACGCGTGTCGGTTCTGGGGGTTCGGCCGGGGTGAGGGGCGGCTCGGTCGGGTGGGGGGCTTCCTCGGCGTGGGGCGGCTCTTGCGGACCGGGTGGCTCCTCGGCGGCCACGGGGGGCTCCTCCGTGGGCTCGGGCGGCACCACCCGCGTGGGGGCGCGCGCCGGGGCCTCGGCCGGGCCGGGCGACGAGTCGTCGGCCCGGGGTGTCTCGTCCGTCGCGTACGTGCTCGCCCCGGCGCCCTCGGCGTACACCCAGTGCCCGTGCGCGGCGTCGTAGAGCCACACGGACTCGCCGTCGACGACGACACCGATGCGCAGCCCGCGTGTGCGGGTGTGGAACGACTCCCGGTCGAGGCCGTTCGCGAGATCCTCGACCGCCGAGCGGTAGCGCGCCAGCGCCTCCTGCGCGCGCCCCAGCAGCGGACGCGGGTCGGCGGTGCGGGTGAGCGGGCCGTCCGCCGAGGGCGGGTCCTGCGGTACGGCGACCAGGCGGCGGCCGTCGACCAGGCCGACCAGCCGTTTAAGCACAGCACATGCCCCCAGTCGCCCTGCCGTTCGAGGAGCTGCACGGGCAGCAGGGGGTCGAGGTCCACGGTGGGCCGCGCCGGGTCGGGGGCCTCCCAGGCCGGCATCCCGTGCTGCGGGACGACGTGGGTGGGGCGGAAATCGGGAGTCGTCACGGGCGCCCTCTACTTCCGCATCACGGCCGGTTCGTGCCGGCGCAGCAGGCGGGACACGAGGAAGCCGAAGAGCACCGACAGCACGACCAGCATCCCGACGTCGAGCAGCCACGTGCCCGCCGAGTGGTCGAAGAGCGGGTCCTTGGTCAGATCGTCGGGCACGATCCGGGCCAGGTCGACGGTGCCGGCCATCGCGGCCAGCGCCCAGCGCGCCGGCACCAGCCAGCCGAGTTGCTCAAGCCCGGGCACGCCGTCCAGTTTCAGCAGGGCACCGCAGAAGACGACCTGGACGATGGCGACGAGCACCAGCAGCGGCATCGTCACCTCTTCCTTGCGCACCAGCGCCGAGATGAGCAGCCCGAGCATCATCGCCGTGAACGCCAACAGGGCGACGGCGACGGCTATTTCCACCAGGGGCGGCATCATCACACCTTCGTCGCCGGGCGCGCCGAGGTCGACGCCGAGCAGGGCGACGACGGTGAGCACCAGGGCCTGCAGCACGGTGATGACGCCCAGTACGACGACCTTGGACATCAGGTACGCCGATCTGGACAGGCCCACCGTCCGCTCCCGCTGGTAGATCACGCGTTCCTTGACGAGTTCGCGCACGGCGTTCGCGGCGCCGGTGAGCACCGCGCCGACGCACAGGATGAGCAGCGTGTTCATCGCCGTGTCAGCGGTCAGCTCGCCGCCGGACAGGGCCCGCGCCATCACCCCCATCACGAACGGCAGGGCGATCATGATGATCAGGAACGTGCGGTCGGCGCTGAGCGCGGAGGCGTACCGGCGCACCAGCGTGTTCAGCTGGGCGGTCCTGCTGCGCGGCCGGGGCGGCGCGGTGATGACGACCGGCCCGGACCGCGGCTGCCGGGGCTGGGCGGTGGAGTCGGCGATGTACCGGCCGTAGAAGGGCGAGGCGCGGTACTCCTCGGCCCAGTCCCGGTCCGTGTCCCGGTCGAACGCCTCGAAGGCCTCCGGCCACTGCTCGAAGCCGAAGTACGCCAGGGCGTCCTCGGGCGGCCCGTAGTAGGCGATCTTCCCGCCGGGTGCCAGCACGAGGAGCCGGTCGCACACGTCGAGGCTGAGCACGCTGTGGGTGACCACAATGACCGTCCGGCCGTCGTCGGCGAGGCCGCGCAGCATGTGCATCACGGAGCGGTCCATGCCGGGGTCGAGGCCGGAGGTCGGCTCGTCGAGGAAGAGCAGCGACGGTTTGGTCAGCAGTTCCAGGGCGACGCTGACGCGTTTGCGCTGGCCGCCGGAGAGGCTGTGCAGGTGCTGGTCGGCGCGCTGTTCCAGGCCCAGTTCACGGATCACCTCGTCGACCCGGGCGCGCCGCTCGGCCTTGGCGGTGTCCTGCGGGAAGCGCAGTTCCGCGGCGTAGGAGAGGGCTTTGCGGACGGTCAGCTGGGCGTGCAGGATGTCGTCCTGCGGCACCAGGCCGATGCGCTGGCGCAGCTCGGCGTAGTCGCGGTAGAGGTCGCGGCCGTCGTAGAGCACGGTGCCGTGGTCGGCGGGCCGCTGGCCGGTGAGGGCGTTGAGGAGCGTGGACTTGCCGGCGCCGCTCGGGCCGACGACGGCGAGCAGGCACTTCTCCCCCACCGGGAACGACACGTGGTCCAGCAGGGTCTTGCGGCCGTGGTCGACACTGACCGTGAGGTCCTGCACGTCGAGCGAGATCTCGCCGGTGTCGACATACTCCTGGAGTTCGTCGCCGACCAGGCAGAACGCCGAGTGGCCGATGCCGACGATGTCGCCCTGGCGGACCGGTGCGCTGGTCACGGGGCTGCCGTTGAGGTACGTACCGTTGTGGCTGCCGACGTCGGTGATCTCGTACGTGCCGTCGGGCAGGGCGCGCAGTTCGGCGTGCCGGCGGGAGACCACCAGGTCGTCGATGACCAGGTCGTTGTCCGCGGCACGGCCGATACGGACGGTCCGGGTGGGCAACGGGCGCACGGTGGTGGGCCGCCGGTAGGTGCCGGTCATGGCCGGCATGGAGACGCCGGAGGGGCGTTCCGGTGCGGGCGGGGGGCGGCCCAGCAGGACCATGCGCGGCCCGTCGGCCGGGTTGCCGAAGCGGATGACGCTGCCGGGGCCGACGTCCCGCTCGCGGATGCGCCGCCCTTCGGCGTAGGTGCCGTTGGTGCTGTTCTCGTCCTCGATGGTCCAGTGTCCGTCTTCGGGCCGTAGCACGGCGTGGTGCCAGGAGACCCGGTCGTCGTCGATGACGATGTCGCTCAACGGGTCGCGTCCCACGTGGTAGTCGTGGCCCGGCAGCATCACCGTGGAGCCCGTCTCGGTCTCCAGGACGAGTTCTGGTGCTACCGACGGTTGCGCCATGGCCAAGATTCTACCGATCTGCCCGGTATCTGACTCGGCGAGCGGGTCAGGCCACGGGGATGCCCAGGACGGGCGCCGCCCGCTGCATCCGGAGGGCGTCCACGGACTCGGCGAGCAGTTCGTACTCGGTGGTGTCGTCACTGGTGGCGATCCGTACCAGCCGTCCGGCCGCCAACTCCTCGGCGACCCGCTCCTGCTGGGCGGGATCGGCGCACCAGGCGCGCAGCAGCGTGGGCACGTCGGGTACGGTCTCGGCGACCGGCACGAGCGCGCCCGGCGGTAAGTGCTCGGCGTCGGGCCGGGGGTCGAGGCGCTGGGCGATCCAGGAGGCGCGGTCGCGCAGCCACCACAGGGCGAGGGCGAGGGTGGGCGCCCGGTAGGTTCCCAGGGGGACGCCGATGCGGCGGCCGTCGCAGACTCCGTAGGCCGTGACATGGCACAGAAACTCGTCGTGCACGTGACCCTCCCCCGTCGCCCGCCCGTCTGCCGGCCCGGCCAAGTCGTCCCGCGACTCGCGTGCTGTGCGTGAGGGCGCCGTCGCTGGATGTGAAAACGCTCTCGCAGGTCAGTATGTTCACTGCTGAAACACTGTCACCATGTCTTTCCGGCCAGTCTCCTGGCATATTCACACCTCGAGTTGGCCGAAACGCGTCGGGCTGCCCTCGGGCGCATGACTCCGGAGGTAATCGACGCTCTTGCCGGGCCCGGGCAGGGTGGTGGGTGCCGGGTTCACCGCGAGCGTCGATCCGGCTCCCGACCAGCAGACCCGACCTCCCTGGAGGCTGATCGCCCATGTCCGCAACCACCCGCCGTTACGAGGACGCCGTCGCCCGCTACTTCGAGGCCTGGAACGCCGAGGACCCGGCCGCACGGGAGAAGGCGGTGGCCGCCGCCTGGACCGAGGACGGCGGCTACACCGACCCCCTGGCCGACGTCAGCGGCCACGAGCAGATCGCCGCGGTGATCACGGCGGCCCACGAGCAGTTCCCCGGGTTCGTGTTCCGGCTCTCCGGCGCTGTCGACGGCCACCACGACATCGCGCGCTTCTCGTGGGAGCTGGTCAGCGCGGCCGACGGCTCGGCACCGGTCGCCGGCTCGGATGTGATCACGCTCGACGAGCAGGGCCGGATCAGGGCCGTGCTCGGATTCCTGGACCGGGTGCCCGCCGGCGCCTGAGACCGAAGGGAGCGATGAGTTTCCCGGCTCCCGGGGGTCTTTTCCGTGAGAGGCCACCGGGAGCGAAGGACGCACGTCATGACCACGCACGGAAAACTGGACACGGAATTCACCGCGACCCTGCGCAAGAGCCCCGCCGGCGGCGGCTGGACCTACCTGGTCTGGCCCCGGTCCGCCGAGTTCTTCGGCACCCGCGGCCTGGTCAAGGTCCGCGGGACCATCGACGGGCACCCGTTCCGCAGTTCCTTCATGGCACTGGGCGACGGCACGCACAAGCTGCCGGTGAAGGCCGATCTCCGCAGGGCCATCGGCAAGCAGGAAGGCGACACGGTGACCGTGCGCCTGGAGGAGCGGATCGGCTCCTAGACCTCTCCGGCCCGGGGGCGGGCAGCCGCCCCCGGGCCGGGCGCAGCGGGCTACGGCTTGACGATCGCGTCGATCCGCGCCAGCTCGTCCGCGTCGAAGTCCAGGTTGCGGATGGCGCCGACACTGTCCTCGAGCTGCTGCGCGCTGCTCGCGCCGACCAGCGCGGAGGTGACCCGGCCACCGCGCAGCACCCAGGCGAGCGCCATCTGGGCCAGGCTCTGGCCACGCGACTCGGCGAGGTCGTTCAGCTCGCGCAGCCGTCCCACCAGGTCCTCGGTGACGGCGTCGGAGTTCAGGAACGGGCTGTCGCTCGCGGCCCGGGAGCCCTCGGGGATGCCGTCGAGGTAGCGGGCGGAGAGCAGGCCCTGCTCCAGCGGGGAGAAGACGATCGAGCCGACCTGGAGCTCGTCGAGCGCGTCCAGCAGTCCCTGGTCCTCGGGACGGCGGTCCAGCATCGAGTAGCGCGGCTGGTGGATGAGGAGCGGGGTGCCCAGCTCGCCCAGGATGCGGGCAGCCTCGCGGGTCTGCTCGGCGGAGTAGTTGGAGACACCGACGTAGAGCGCCTTGCCCTGCTGCACCGCCGAGTGCAGGGCCCCCATCGTCTCCTCCAGCGGGGTGTCCGGGTCGGGCCGGTGCGAGTAGAAGATGTCGACGTAGTCGAGTCCCATCCGCGTCAGGCTCTGGTCCAGCGAGGACAGCACGTACTTGCGCGAGCCCCACTCGCCGTACGGGCCGGGCCACATCAGGTAACCGGCCTTGGTGGAGATGACCAGCTCGTCTCGGTAGGCCGCGAAGTCCGACTTCAGGAACTCACCCAGCGCGGACTCGGCGGCACCGGGCGGCGGACCGTAGTTGTTGGCGAGGTCGAAGTGGGTGACGCCGAGGTCGAAGGCGCGGCGCAGGATGGCGCGCTGGGTCTCCACGGGCCGGTCCGGGCCGAAGTTGTGCCACAGGCCGAGCGAGAGCGCGGGCAGCTTCAGGCCGCTGCGTCCGGTGCGCCGGTAGGGCATATCCGCGTAGCGGTCGGGGTGTGCGGTGTACAACGCGACTCCAGAGGGGTTGGCACGGTCGGGAAACAACCGCTGCCCACTCTGGCGTGACCTGCTCCCATGCGTCCAACAGAAGAATCCGATGGAATTCAGCGGCTACGCTTCTCAGTCATGGAACTGCGTCACCTGCAGCACTTCGTCGCGGTCGCCGAGGACCAACACTTCACCCGGGCGGCGGAACGGCTCCTGGTGTCCCAGTCGGGCCTGTCGGCCTCCATCCGGGCGCTGGAGCGGGAGCTCCAGACGCCGCTGTTCGTGCGCACGACCCGCCGGGTGACGCTCACCCCGGCCGGGCGGGCACTGCTCGTCGAGGCGGAGCGCATCCTGGCCCAGGTGCGGACGGCCCACGAGGCGGTGGCGGCGGTGCAGGGTGTGCTGCGCGGCATGCTCACGCTGGGCAGCGAGCAGTGCATCGCCGGGGTGCATGTGGCGGGGCTGCTCGCCGCATTCCGGCACCGGCATCCGGACGTGGAGATCTGTCTGCGGCAGGCCGGCTCTGGCGCGCTCGCGGAGGACGTCGAGGCCGGGCGGCTCGACCTGGCGTTCGCCGTGCGGACACAGGCGGACACCGACCAGCTGCGGTCGGTGCCGCTGACCTGCGAACCGATGACGCTGCTGTGCCACTCCAGTCACCCGCTGGCCGCCGCCGGCGCGGCGGTCACACCGCAGGAGCTGGGCGGTGAGGTGTTCGTCGACTTCCACCCGGACTGGGGTCCGCGCCGCACCACCGACACGGTGTTCGCCGCCGCGGGGGTACGGCGGACCGTGGCCCTGGAGGTGAACGACGTGCACACGCTGCTCGACCTCGTCGACGAGAACCTCGGCGTCGCCGTCGTGCCGCGGCACTTCGCGCACAAGCGCTCCTCCCTGACCGCGCTGCCCGTGAAGGGCACCGGTGAGGCCGTCTACGAGACGGTGGCGCTGCTGCCGCCCCGGCAGGCCACCAGCCCGGCGGCCCGGGCACTGATGGCGCTGCTGGAGACCACGGGCGGGTAGACGGGGACGCACGGCACGCGGCGATGCGCGATGGTGGAGCCATGCATGCGAAGGACATCCTCATCGAGGGCTACAGCCGCGTCCAGGAAGAAGTCCACGCCACCGTCGAGGGGCTCGGGCCGGACGAACTGAGCGCCCGCCCCTCCCCCGACACCAACTCCGTCGCCTGGCTGGTATGGCACCTCACCCGCGTCCAGGACGATCACATCGCCGACGCCTTCGACCTCGACCAGGTGTGGCTGTCCCAGGACTGGGAGAAGCGCTTCGGGCTGGGCCTGCCCCGCCACGACACGGGCTACGGCCACAGCCCGGCCAAGGTCGCCAAGGTCCGGGTCGACTCCGGCGACCTGCTGACCGGCTACTACGACGCGGTGCACGCGCAGACCCTCGGCGCCCTGCGTTCACTGGCCGCCAAGGACCTGGAGCGCGTGGTCGACGACCGCTGGGACCCGCCGGTCACCCTGGGCGTGCGGCTGGTGAGCGTCCTGTCCGACGATCTGCAGCACATCGGACAGGCCGCCTACCTCCGGGGACTGCTTCAGACGCTCGCCTCGTAACCCGGCAGCACCACGTCCCGGATGAGCGCGTTCCGCTCGTCGAACGGGAGGAACGCGCTCTTCAGCGCGTTGACGGTGACCGTGCGCAGGTCCTCCATGGTCCAGCCCGCCTGCTCGACCATCAGGGACATCTCGCGGGTCATCGTCGTGCCCGAGACCAGCCGGTTGTCGGTGTTGAGGGTGACGCGGAAGCCGAGGTCCTTCAGCGCGGTGATCGGGTGCTCGGCGATGGAGGTCGCGGCGCCGGTCTGGAGGTTGGAGGTGGGGCACATCTCCAGCGCGATCCGGCGGTCACGGACCCAGCCGGCGAGCCGGCCGAGCTTGCCGACCGCGAGGTCGGGGATGTCGTCGGTGATGCGCACACCGTGCCCGATGCGCTGGGCGCCGCACACCTGCAGGGCCTGGTGGATGCTGGGCAGGCCGTGCGCCTCACCCGCGTGGATGGTGAACGGCACGTTCTCGCGGCGCAGGTGCTCGAAGGCCGCGAGGTGGTCGGCGGGCGGAAACCCGTCCTCGGCGCCGGCGATGTCGAAGCCGACGACACCGGCGTCCCGGAACGCCACGGCCAGGTCGGCGGCCTCGCGCACGCGGTCGAACATGCGCATGCCGCACAGCAGGGTGCCGACCCGCACCGGCGTGCCCGCGGCGGCCGCCTTGGCCATCCCGGACGCGAGGCCCTCCTGGACGGTCTCCACGACCTCGGCCAGGGTCAGCCCGCCGTTCAGCATCAGCTCGGGGGCGTAGCGCACCTCGCCGTACACGACGCCGTCCGCGGCGAGGTCGAGGACGTACTCCTCGGCCGTGCGCAGCAGCCCCTCGCGGTTCTGCATGACGGCGAGGGTGTGCTCGAAGGTGGCTATGTAGCGCACCAGGTCGCCGGAGTTGGCGGCCTCGTAGTACCAGTCGGCGAGCCCGCCGGGGTCGGTCGTCGGCAGGGTGTGGCCGACCGCGTCCGCGAGCTCCACCACGGTCGCGGGGCGCAGGCCGCCGTCGAGGTGGTCGTGCAGCACGGCCTTGGGGAGGCGGCGGATCACGTCAGCGTCTACGCGCGTAGCAGTCATGGCGGGTCTTTCCTCGAGCGGGTGGTTCGAATCGAAGGGAGGAGAGGGTCAGCCGGCGGGCTGGAGCAGGTCCCAGCGGTTTCCGTACAGGTCCTGGAAGACGGCGACGGTTCCGTAGGGCTCGTGTCGCGGCTCCTCCAGGAAGGTCACGCCCGCGGCTGTCATCCGGGCGTGGTCGCGGGCGAAGTCGCCGGTGTGCAGGAAGAACCCGACCCGCCCGCCGGTCTGGTCCCCGACCCGGCCGGCCTGGCCCTCTCCCTTGGCGCGGGCGAGCAGCAGGCCGGTGCCCGCTCCCGGGGTGCCGGGTTCGACGACGACCCAGCGGGACCCGTCGGGCCGGGGCGCGTCCTCGGCGAGCCTGAATCCGAGGGCCTCGGTGTAGAAGCGGATCGCCTCGTCGTAGTCGTCGACGACGAGGGTGACCAGGGCGATACGTCTCATCGGGGCCTCTCGGAGGGTGGGGTTGACGCGAGAGGTTATACGTAAAACCCGCAGGACGCCAACCACGCTCCAACTTTTGTAACCACTGGTGTGTACACATGTACACATGTACACATACGGGCATCCCGCCCGACGACCCGTTCCAGGTCCTGGTGGACCACGACGGCACGGGCAGCATCCTCCGGTACGACGACTACCAGAAGCACGTGTTCGTCGTCCCCAGAAGCTCAACGTCCGGAAGACCTAGGCCCACAGCCCGAGGCGGGACACCCGGCCCGCACGCTAGCGTCCCGACCATGAAGATCACCCAGCCGTCCCGCACGCCAGGGCAGCGCAAGACGGACCTGCTGGAGCGCCTGCGGCGGGAAATGGACATCTGGGTCGCCACGGCCGACACCGACGGTCTGCCGTGCCTCGTCCCGCTGTGGTTCGTGTGGCATGAGGAGTCCGTGTGGCTGTGCACCCGGCTGACCAATCCCACCGGCCGCAATCTGCGGGACGGCCGACGCGCCAGGCTGGCCCTCGGGGACACCAGGGACGTCGTGCTCGTCGATGGTGACGTGGAGACCTTCACGACCGCCGAGGCACCACGGACAGCGGTCGAGGCCTTCCACGCGAAGACCGGCTGGGACCCACGCGAGGACCACGCCTCGTACGCGTTCTTCCGGGTACGGCCGTACGCGGTGCAGGCGTGGTGCGAGGCGCACGAGCTGCCCCGGCGGCACCTCATGCGGGACGGGGCCTGGGTGGTCTGAGCGCCTGACCGGCGTGAGCGGTCAGGCAGCGGACGGCCACCACGAGCCATACGACCGCCGCGGCCCGGATCGCCAGGGGCACCACGGCCGACGGCCCGACACCCCTGTGCGTGGCGGCCAGTTGGGCGGTCGCCGTGGCGTACATGCCCAGCGGGAAGACGATGCACCACTAGGCCGGCTCGTAACCGAGCGGCACGCGGTGGCGCTGGTGGCGCCAGATGCCCGCGACCAGCGGTACGGGGATCAGGGCGGTGGCCCAGGCCCACAGCTTCAGGCCAGCGTGTTCATCGTCCTGGCCACCCCGACCCACGGGCCGAGGCAGACCGTCTCGACGCGGCCGACGCCGCCCTCGACGACAGCGTCGATCCCCATGACCCGCAAGTCGAAGAACTCGCCGCGCAGCACTGCGCCCACCACAAGGCCCTGCTCCAGGCCATGGAAGCGGCCGGACTGGACGCGGCCGAGGAGAAGCTCTTCGACCTCTACGACGCCGAGGCGAGCGACGAGGAGCCGCGCCGGGAACAGGCGGGCCGGCCGGCACGGTTGCATCAACCGAGGGACCGGACCGCACGGGCGGGGAACACGGGGATCGCAAGGTCGTCCGCCCCGGCAGGATCCGGGCCCTGCGATCGCGGGATGCCCGCGGCGCACTCGGACCAAGACGTATTTCTGCAGGAGGACTGCTTGATGACTGACCGGCCCTTGACGCTCATGGCGGTGCACGCCCACCCCGACGACGAGGCCACCGGAACCGGAGGGGTCCTCGCGCGGTACGCGGCGGAAGGCATCCGCACGGTTCTCGTGACATGTACCGACGGCGGTTGCGGTGACGGACCGGGGGGTGCCAAGCCGGGCGACCCCGGGCACGATCCCGCCGCGGTCGCCCTGATACGCCGTCAAGAACTCGAGGCGAGCCGCGACGTCCTGAAGATCAGCGATCTGGAGATGCTGGACTATGCCGACTCCGGGATGATGGGCTGGCCGAGCAACGACGCCCCCGGGTCCTTCTGGCAGACCCCCGTGGAGGAAGGCGCGGCCCGACTCGCGGAACTCATGCGGCACTACCGACCTGATGTGGTCGTCACCTACGACGAGAACGGCTTCTACGGCCACCCTGATCACATCCAGGCCCACCGCATCACGATGGCGGCGCTGGAGATGACCGCGCTGACACCGAAGGTGTACTGGACCACGATGCCCCGCTCCGGGATGCGCCGGTTCGGGGAGATCATGCGCGAGTTTCATCCGGACATGCCGGAGCCGGATCCTGCCGAAGCCGCCGCGATGGCCGAGATCGGTCTGCCCGACGATGAGATCACCACGTGGGTGGACACCACCGCGTTCAGTGGTCAGAAGTTCGACGCGCTGGCCGCGCACGCCAGTCAGGGCGAGAACATCTTCTTCCTCAAGATGGGCAAGGAGAGGTTCGGCGAGCTGATGGGCATGGAGACCTTCGTACGTGTCAAGGACCCCACCGGAGCGGCCGTACCCGAGAACGATCTCTTCGCCGGACTGCGCTGATCCACCCATCCGGAGCGGAGCCCGGGAAAGCTCATCGGCCGCACGGCGCGATAGTCATCACGGAAACGCGGTCAGAACCCCTTTCACGTCTCGGCCCCGCCCCGCGACGCGCCCAGCCGCTCCAGTTCCTCGCCGGTGAGGCGGATCGCACCCGCTGCCACGTTCTCCGCGAGGTGGTCGGGGTCGCCGGTGCCCGGGATGGCGAGGACGTGCGGGCCCTGGTGCAGTGTCCAGGCGATGCGGATCTGCGCCGGACTCGCACCGTGAGCCCGGGCCACGGCACGCACCTCCTCGTCATGGGCGGTGGTGGCGCCGCGCTCCCCGACCTCGCCGGCGACGGCGTAGAACGGCACGAAGGCGATGCCCTGTCGGCCGCAGATCCGCAGCAGTTCGTCGGTGGCCGGGTCCGGGCGGTCGATGGCGTACCGGTTCTGCACGCAGACCACCGGCGCGACCGCCTGTGCCTCGGCGAGGTGGCGGGGCTCGACGTTGGATATGCCCAGGTGCCGGATCAGGCCCGCCTCGCGCAGTTCCGCGAGGGCACCGAAGTGCTCGGCGATCGAGTCGTACTTCGGCATCCGGCGCAGGTTGACCACGTCGAGGTGGTCGCGGCCGAGCTGGCGCAGGTTCTCCTCCACGTGCCCGCGCAGTTCGTCGGGACGGGCCGAGGTACCCCACTCCCCCGAGTACGTCCGGTGCGGGCCCACCTTGGTCACGATCACCAGGTCGTCCGGGTACGGCGCCAGCGCGCTGTTGATGAGTTCGTTGGCGGAGCGCACCGACGAGAAGTAGAAGGCGGCCGTGTCGATGTGGTTCACACCGAGGTCGATCGCCCCGCGCAGGACGGCGATCGACCGGTCGCGGTCGCTCGGGGTGCCGTGGTGGAAGGCGGCGCTGCCCGTCAGCCGCATCGCGCCGAACCCGAGGCGGTGGACGGGCAGGTCGCCGAGTTTCCAGGTGCCCGCGGCGTCCGCGGTGATCGTCTGTGAGCTCATCGGCGGAGTCTCACACGGGGCGCGTGGACCGGCATAGCCGTTTTACGGATACGTGTACGAGTTGAGGGTGGCGACGGCGGAGGCCGGGTTGCCGAGGTCGTAGTGGTCCACGGCGAGGAAGGTGGGCTTCTTCCGGGCGGCGGGCTGGCAGAACCGCCGGGCCCGGTCGGCGAGTTTGGTGTTGTCCGTGCCGGCCGTGCCGGCGATCGGGACGTCACGGAAGTGGTTCATGACGAACAGCGGGCGGAATCCGGGTTCGGTGCGGGTCAGCGGGATGTTGGTGCCGGCGTCGTACCAGCGGCTGTAGCAGGACCAGTCGGAGGAGCCGACACCGGAACCCATGGACCAGTAGTTCTCGACGGTCCATTCGCGCTGGTACATGACGCCGAAGCTGTCCCGGGTCAGGCCCGCGGACTGGTCGGCCGAGCGGCTGTGGTCGGTGAAGATCAGGAGCCGGTCGTTCGCGGCGATCAGGTCGGCCATGGCGGGCCAGCCGTTCTGCCGGACGCCGGTGCGGTCGGGCCGGTACAGCACGTCCGACAGGCCGTCGACACGGGCGAGTTCGGCGCGCAGGACTCCCGGGTCGACGTAGTCCTCCAGGAAGACGGTGACGAACTGGTCGGGGTGGGCCTCGAGGAAGTCGACCATGCGCTGGAGGTCGACCCACAGGGCGACGGGCCTGCTGACGAGGGTGCAGCTGTTGTGGCAGAGGATCGCGCCGTCCGGGGTCTGGTGGATGTCCAGCATGAATCCGCGGACACCGTCGGAGAGTTGCCGCTCGATGCCGCGGGTCTGGTTGGGCACGAGGTTGACGAAGGGCGGGGCGAAGCCGCCGTCGACGCCGTTGGCGTACGCGTTGTGCGCGGTGAGAAACGTGACCTGGTCCAGGGTGCGCCGGTCCTCGGGCGGCATGGGGGCGGTGGCGGGGTCGACGGGGGTGAGGTACCAGGTGGCGAGGTCGCCCGCCCCGCCGACACCGAGGCGGGCGGGGTAGGTTGCGCCTGACGGTTTGGGGGCCACCGTGAGGTGACGCGTGGTGCCCGGGGCCGTGAGCGTGTACCGGTCGTCCCCGGCCGGGGTGATCTCCCAGGCGGCGTCGGCGCTCGCACACGTGACGGTCGCGGCCTGATCGCCGCTGCGGCCGAGGCAGTTGCCCGGCGCGTCGGTGTTCTCCAGCAGGTGGGAGGTCCCGTTCGGCTTCAGCCGCCACTGCTGGCGGTCCTCGTTGCCGCGGGGTCTGTGCTGCTCGACGGCTCCGCCGCTGTCGGCCGCGTTGAGCCCGGTCGTGGCGCTCTGGACGTAGTACGTGCCCGGCGCCGGGACAGCGGCGGCGGCAGGCTGAGGTGCCACGACCGCCGCGGCCAGCGCGACGGTCGTGGCGAGCAGTGCGTGGGGGGTGCGCATGGGAGGTGCCCTTCATCCAACTTGGGTCAGGTGCATGACATCCCGCATGACACCACGCCCGGGGCGTCAGCAGTAGAGGTTGCCGCCGGCCGACGTCCCGAGGATCTGCGTGAACCGCTGGTAGTTGCTGACGCGGCTCTGCACCTGCGCCGGGTTCTTGCCGTCGCACTCCAGGGAGCCGTTGATGCTGCGGATGGTCTGGCCGAAACCGGCGCCGTTGACCATGGCGTTGTGCGGGGTCATGGTGCCGGGGCCGGTCTGGGTGTTCCAGTACCACAGGGCCGTCTTCCAGGCCACGGCCGCGTCGTTCTGCACCAGCCAGGGGTTGTTCAGCAGGTCGATGCCGAGCGCGTCGCCCGCGGCCTTGTAGTTGAAGTTCCAGCTCAGCTGGATCGGGCCGCGCCCGTAGTAGGCGGCCTGGCCCGCCGGACAGCCGTAGGGCCGGTTCCAGTCGCAGTAGTGCGGGTAGTTGGCGGTGTTCTGCTCCACCACGTGCACCAGACCGCCGGTCTCGTGACCGACGTTGGCGAGGAAGGCGGCGGCCTCCTGCTTCTTCACGGTGTCGCTGCCGGTGTTGGCGAAACCGGGATAGGCACTCAGGGCCGCGGTGAGACCGCTGTAGGTGTAGAACGCATTCCGGTTCGGGAACATCTGGTTGAACTGTGCCTCGCTCACCACGAAGCGCGCGTTGGGCGTGCCCGGACCGCTGTCGCAGGCGTACGGCTCCCAGTACCAGGTGCTGATGGTCGGGTCGTAGCCCGGGTTGGCGTGCTCGGCGATGTACGCCTTGCCGTCGGTGTAGCGGACGATGTCACCGGCGGCGTACGACCTCCCCGCCACCCAGCTCGGGTAGCTGGAGCAGGCGGCGGCGGAGGCGCTGGAGGCGGGCAGGAGGACGGGCGCGGTGCCCGCGAGGACGAGAGTAGCCAGGACGGCGGAGACACGGCGTCTCGACACGGATCAACTCCTTTGCGGAGCACGGCCGCACGCCGACAAGGGCAGGGCGGAGCAGAGCCTTGACCGCACGCACCGGTGGACCGGTCACGGCGTGGGGCGGCCGTGGGTGGGGGGTGTGGAGGCACACTCAACCGCGTTGGTCTGTACCAGTCAAGGGTGTAGACCAGTCATCGTGCGACGGGGCCTCAGACGTGGGCCTGTTCCTCCAGCGTCGCCGCCAGCCGGGCCAGCAGGGACCGCAACAGGTCGTCCTCGTCGTCACCGAGAGTCGGCCGGCCGGCGCGGACCGCGTGGTCGACGCGCTGCCAGTACTCCCGGCCGCGCGGGGTGAGATGGGCGAGGACGCGGCGGCGGTCGTACGGGTCGACCCGCCGGTGCACGAGGTTCTGGTCGACGAGCTGGTCGATCAGCTTGGTCAGCGTCGGGGGCGGCAGAAGGGCGGCCTCCGCGATCGCCGTCATGTGGTACCCCTCGCCGTCGGACAGCAGGGCCAGCACCCGCCACGCGTCGAGCGAGCAGCCCTCCACCTCCAGCACGGCCTGCAGCCGCCGCGCCGCGAGCCGCTCGGCCCGTGTCAGCAGATGCACGAGGTCGTCGGGCCGACGCGGGGTTGGGGTCAGCATCCCTGCTCCTAGCTCAAGAGGGATGTCCATCGTAGGAGACGCACTGGAGTTCGTACGGGCGAGCCGTAATCATGACGCCATGTTCCGGCACGACCTCACCGCGCCCGAGTGGTTCACGGCCGACGACTCCGTGCTCGGTGTGGCGCTCGTCTTTCCGCTGCAGGGGCCGGCCGGTATCTTCGGGCCCACCTGCGAGCTGTGCGCGCGGCTGGCCGCCGAGGAGGTCAACCGGGACGGCGGCGTGCTCGGCAGGGAGCTGCGGCTGGTGCCGGTCGACGGCTCGGGCCCGCCGGGCGAGGTCGCCGGGCACGTCGAGGCGCTGGTGGACCTGGGCGTCGTCCAGGGCGTCACGGGCTGGCACATCTCCTCGGTGCGCCGGGCGGTGGCACCGAGGGTCGCGCACCGCGTTCCGTACGTGTACACCGCGCTGTACGAGGGCGGTGAGCACACCGCGGGCGTGTTCCTGACCAGCGAGACCCCGCGCGACCAACTGCGGCCCGCGATGGACCTGCTGGCGCGCGAGCGCCGGGTGCGGCGGTGGTTCGTGGTGGGCAACGACTACGTGTGGCCGCGGCGTACGGCTCGGGCGGCCCGCGGGTATGCGCGGGCGTCCGGCGGATGCGTCGCCGACGAGGCGTATCTCCCGCTCGGCACCCATGACTTCGAGCCGGTGATGCGGCGCATCGAGCACGCGGAGGCCGACGGGGTCCTGATGCTGCTCGTCGGCAGCGACGCGGTGCGCTTCAACCGGGCCTTCGCGACGCACGGCCTGCACGCGCGCTGTCTGCGGCTGAGCACGCTCATGGACGAGAACATGCTGATGGCGAGCGGCCCGGCGGCCACCGAGGACCTGTACAGCACGGCCGGTTTCTTCGCCTCGCTGGCCAACCGGGACACCCTCGACTTCCACGGCCGGTACGCGGCCCGCTTCGGCGTCGAGGCGCCCGCCGTCGGCAGCCTCGGTGAGTCCTGCTACGAGGGCGTGCTGCTGCTGGCCGCACTGTTGAGGAGGGCCGGGACACTGGACGTGGCGGCCATCGGGGCGGCGGCGGGCGCGGTGTCGTACGAGGGCCCGCGCGGGCTGCTGCACCTGCGGGACGCGCATGTGCGCCAGCGGATCTACCTGGCTCGGGCCGGCGGGCTCGACTTCGACGTGCTCACGGAGCTGGATCCGCGTCGGTGACCGGACCGTCCGGTCCGCGTCGCCGGGCGAGCGCCCTCCCGCGGCCGGCGAGGAACGCGCGTTCCGCGGGGTTCCCGGCGAGCGTGGCGGCCTCCTCGTAGGCCTGGACGGCGTCGCTGACACGGCCCAGGCGGCGCAGCAGGTCGGCGCGGACGGCGTGGAAGACGTGGTAGCCGTCGAGGTCGAGGGCGTCCACGAGGGCGAGGGCGGGCCCCGGACCGTCGGTCTCGGCCACGGCGACGGCCCGGTTCAGCGCCACGACCGGGCTGGGCGCGATCGCCATGAGCTGGTCGTACAGCTGCCGGATCTGGGCCCAGTCGGTGGCTTCCGCGCGGGGCGCGTCACTGTGGACGGCCTGGATGGCGGCCTGGACCTGGTAGGGCCCGGGCCGGTTCTGGCGCAGGCAGCGGCGGACGAGTGCCTGCCCCTCGGTGATCAGGTCGCGGTCCCAGCGGGCCCGGTCCTGTTCGGGCAGCGGCACCAGGTCGCCCCGGTCGCTCTCGCGGGCGTCGCGACGTGACTCGACGAGGAGCATCAGCGCGAGCAGGCCGGTCGCCTCGGGTTCGTCCGGCATGAGTGCGGCCAGCAGCCGTCCCAGCCGCAGCGCCTCCGCGCACAACTCGGGCGAGCCCTCGTACCCCTGGTTGAAGATCAGGTAGACGACGGCCAGGACGCCGCCGAGCCGGTCGGGCAGGTCGGCGTCGCGGGGCACCCGGTACGGGATGCCGGCGTCGCGGATCTTCGCCTTCGCGCGGACCAGCCGCTGCGCCATGGTCGGCTCCGGCACCAGGAAGGCACGGGCGATCTGCGCCGTGGTGAGGCCGCCGAGGAGCCGGAGGGTCAGGGCGACCCGGGTCCGGAGGGCGAGCGCGGGGTGGCAGCAGGTGAAGATCAGGCGGAGCCGGTCGTCGCGCACGGGGCCCTCCTCGGGCGGTGCGTCGGGGGCGTGCAGCAGGGCCGCCTCGGCGTGCCGGGCGGGCCGGGACGACTCGCGGCGCAGACGGTCGACGGCCCGGTTGCGGGCGGTGGTGATGATCCACCCGGCCGGGCTCGGCGGGACGCCGGTCTCCGGCCAGCGCCGGACCGCCGTGGTGAAGGCGTCCTGGACCGCTTCCTCGGCGAGGTCGATGTCACCGAGGAAGCGGACGAGGACGGCGACCGCGCGGCCGTACTCCGCGCGGAAGACCGCCTCGACATCCACATCCATCAGTCGGCGTCTCCCATGAAGGGGCGCACCTCGATCGGCAGGGTGGTGGCCAGGGCCGCCTTGCGTCCCCACTCCAGAGCGGCGTCCAGGTCGGGTGCCTTGAGCAGGCAGATACCGCCGAGCATCTCCTTGCCCTCGGCGTAGGGGCCGTCGGTGATCAGGACGTCGCCGTCGCCGGGCCGCAGCACGGTGGAGGACTCCGGACCGTGCAGCCCTCCGGCGAAGACCCACGCGCCCGCCTCGCGCAGTTCCCGGTGGAAGGCGCCGAGATTCTCGCCGATCTCCTCGAGGACCTCGGGGGCGGGCGGGTCGCCGACCGGCTGCATCACGCTGAGCAGGTAGTACTTCATGACGGGCCTCCTCGGCCTCTGGTCGTCCGGGTGTCCTTGCACCTCCTACACGAACGACACACCCCCGGATCGACAACCCGCGCAGCGCGAGCGCGAGAATTCCCCTCATGACCACCGCACCCCATCCCCTCGTCGCCGCCGCGCGGCGGCTGGCGCACGAACTCCTCGTCCCGCACGCCGAGCGCGTCGACCAGGAAGGTGTGCCGGCGAGTCATATCGAGGCGGTGAAGCGGTCGGGGCTGCTCGGGATGGGCGCGCCCCGGGAGTACGGCGGGGCGGACGCGCCCGTCGGCGTGGCGCGGGAGACCGCGGAGATCCTGGCGGGGGCGTGCTGCTCCACATGGTTCGTGCAGACACAGCACCACACACCGGTGAAGCTGCTCGCCACATACGACTCGCCGGTCCGGGAGAAGCTGTTGCGCCCGCTGGCGACCGGCGAGGTGCTGGCCGGCATCGCGTACGCGCATGTCCGTGCCTTCCCCCGCGTTCCCGTGCGGGCCGTGCCGGAGCGGGGCGGCTGGCGCTTCGAGGGCACGGTGCCCTGGTACACGGGCTGGGGTCTCAACGACGTGCTGCTGCTGGCGGGGGTGACGGACACGGCCGAGGTGGTGTTCGTCATCACCGAGGCCCGCGAGCAGCGGGGGATGCGCCCGTCGGCGCCGCTGCGGCTCGCGGCCCTCGGCGCCGCCCGTACGGTCTCCCTGGAGCTGGACGGCCTGTGGGTGCCGGAGGGGGACGTGGTGCTGCGCACCCCGCGGGAGGAGTTCGCCCTGGTCGACCTGCCCAGGGCCGCCAACGCCAGTCCGGCCGTGTTCGGAGTGGCCGAGGCGGCGCTGGACCTGCTGGCACGCAGCCCCGACGGCGAGGGGCCGGCACAGTCGCTGCGGGCCCGGCTCGACGAGGTCCGGCGTGAGGCCTACGCCCTGGCCGACCACCCCGCCCCGCACGAGTCCGTCCCGGAACGTCTGGCGGTGCGGACGAGGGCGTACGACGTGCTGCGCGCGGCCACGACCGCGGCGATCGTGTCCGGGGGCGGCCGGTCCATGACCCTGGACAGCCGGGCCCAGCGGCTGGCACGCGAGGGGATGTTCCTGCTGGTGCAGGGGCAGACGGCCGAGGCACGCCGGGCGCACCTCGGCGCGCTGGCGTCCGGCTAGCCGAGCTGGGGCGGCGCCGGCCGGCCGGCGCGGGCCGGTACCTTGCCGCAGAACTCCGCTTCGATCACGTCGGTGTAGAGCGTGGAGTCCTGGAGCCAGTCGCCGTTGATGTTGAACGTCAGCTGGTGCTCCCCGTCCGGGGTGCCGACCATCGCGGACAGGGAGCCGTTCGTACGGCCGCTCTTGCCCACCACCCGCACACCGCAGGACAGCTCGGCGAACTCGACGCCGAGTCCGTACCCGAACCCGCCCCCGGCCGGGACCTCTTCGAGCATCTCCCTCATCTGCGCCCGGGGCAGCAACTCGCCCTTGATCAGGGCCCGCTGGAAGCGGTTGAGGTCGCCGCTGGTGGAGATGGCGTCACCTGCCGCGCCCAGCCAGGTCATGTTCTGTTCGGTGGCGTCGTGGATCTCGGCGTCGGGCGTCTCCTGGTGGAGCCGGGAGTAGCCGACGGGGTGCGGCTTCGGCATCTGCGGCGCCGTACCGGGGAAGGACGTGCCCCTCAGCTTCAGCGGCCGGATGATGCGGTGGGTGATCTCGTGCGCGTACGAGTGCCCCGACGCCTTCTCGATGACCATGCCTGCGATGACGAAGTTGGTGTTCGAGTACGAGGGTGCCGCCCGCTGGTCGGGCCGGGGCGGGTATTTCAGGGCGATCGCCACGAGTTCTTCGGGCGTGTGCGTGTCGTACCGGTGTTCCGGGAAGCCGGGGCCGGCGGCGCCGTGGATGAACGCGGGGTCGTCGGTGTAGTCGGCTATGCCGCTGGTGTGGTTGAGGAGCTGACGCAGGGTGATCTCGCCGCCGTCGTAGCCGTTGCCGCGCAGCAGCCCCGGCAGCCACTTCTCGACGGTGTCGTCCAGGCTCAGTCCGCCTTCCGCCTCCAGTTGGAGCAGGACGGTCGCGACGAACGTCTTGGTGATGCTGGCGCCGCGGAAGTGGTCGGCGGCCGAACGCTCCCGTCCTGTGGCGGTGTCCGCGTGGCCGTAGGCCGCGAACCAACTGCCTCTGCTGTCGCGGACCTTCGCGGCCACTCCGGGGAGTCCGCCCTGGTCGACGATGTCGCGCAGTGCGGCTCTGGTCGCCTCATGTCGATGCCCCTGCTCTGCCGCCTGCGCCGCCGGGGCGAGTGCCGCTCCGGCGGCGGACAACGCCACGGCAAGGGCTGACGAGACAGTGCGCGCGGCCCGCTGCTTCATGGATGTGTGCCTCCCGGTCACCGAGGGGCAACGCCTGCCCCTGATGCCGAGGACGCCGAACGCGGGCCACGGGGTTGATCGTTGGGTGCGGCGATGGCCGTCACCCTGCCACGGCCAGCAGCGGGGTGCGGCCGAGTGCCGTGGAGAACTGGTCGACGACCTGGACGAGCGCCTCGGCGGCGGACGGCGCGATGGTCAGGGAGCCGTCGTCGTGCACGGTGAGGTCCGTGTCGAGGGTGAACCAGCCCTGCACCGTGTGGGCCGCGCCCATGGAGGTGAGCACGGGCCGTAGGGCGTAGTCGATGGCCAGCACATGGGCGATGCTGCCGCCGGTGGCGAGGGGCAGCACGGTCTTGCCGGTGAGCGCGTACTGCGGGAGCAGATCCAGCAGGGCCTTGAGGACACCGGAGTAGGACGCCTTGTAGACGGGGGTACCGATGACGACGCCGTCGGCCCGCGCGAACAACTCGGTGGCCTCGACGATGGCGGGGTGCCTGAAGTCCGCGCCGAGCAGGGCGTCGGCCGGGATGGTGCGGACGTCGAGCGGGATCACGTCATGCCCCTGGGCGACGAGCCGTTCGTCCAGGTGGCGCAGCAGCCGGCCGGTGCGGGAGGAGGCGGAGGGGCTTCCGGAGACGGACAGGACGGTGGCCATGGGTTCTCTTTTCCGGGAGAGGCGCGACTGCACGTGGCAGCGCCGAATCCGGGGGCGCGCGGGGAAAAGGCGTGATGGACACCGGATTCAGGCGGGAGGGGAAGCACCGCCCATGACGGCCCGGGCGAAGCGGAGTTCGGCCGGCCGCGGATACGGCGGTGTGGAGAAGCGGCGAGCCGGGAGACTCAGGCTGCGGCGCGACAGAAGGCGCTGGATACGCGTGCGAGGTCGACGTGGCGTCGCCGCGTGAGGTCCAGTCGCATGGTCATGCCATCGATCGTCGCAGTGGCGAGCGAGGCCCGTCAAGGAATCCGCGGCTCATCTCGTATCCCGGACCAGGCGTTTCGGCGATGGGCTCCCGGAATCGCCTGGTCGCCCCGGCAGTTGCGTTCAGTCGTCGTCCGACGGGACCACCACGAGGAAGGCGTCCGACTCCAGGTCCATCACGACGGTGGCGGGCTCGCCCTCCGCGCGGCGGCGTGCCGCGTACTCCTCCGCCGGCCACGATCCGCGCGGTGCTCCCGCCGGAAACCGCTCCAACACCTTCGCGCTCGTGGCCGCTGACACGTCCGCTGCCCTCCCTGTCCCGGGCCGCCCGCCGGGGCGGCGCCGATCGGTCGCTGTCGTACACATCCGGCTGCCCCCGATCCGCCCGGACATGTACCGCCCGGTAAGACACCACAGCCCCCACGGACCTCTACACATAAAGGAAAAATAAGAGCAGAATGAGCTTTACGCGGCGTTTACCGCATACCCCACCAGACGCGGTCGCCCTGTAAGACGAAGGAGACGAGTCATGGCCAACGTCTCGCCCAGCAGAGGTGACATAACCAGCCACCCTGATGCCTCCGAAATGCGGGCCCGGTACGCCCGCATGCTCGGTGGTCGTGATGTGGCGCTCGTGGACGGACCGGTGTTCCTGCTCGGTCTGTACTGCGCCACCTCCCCGTGGATACTCCACTACACGACCAGCCAGCCGCCGCTCGTCACCCACAACCTGATCATGGGGATCGCGATCGGCCTGCTGGCGCTCGGGTTCACGCGCGCTCCCGAGCGTATGTACGGCCTGAGCTGGGCCATGTGCGCCCTCGGGGTGTGGATGATCATCGCGCCGTGGATCGTCGGCGACAGCCCGGACGCCGGTGTCGTGTGGAACAACATCGTCATCGGCGCACTGGCCGTGATCCTGGGGCTGGTGTGCGCCGGCACGGCGGCGAAAGCGGCCCCGAGTCCCTAGACCCCGCTGACATGACTCTGCCGGAAGGGAGCAGAGGGCCGGTCCGCGCTCCGGACCGGCCCCTTCCGTGTGCGCACCAGGCCGCGAGCCCACGAGAGGGCCCCGGGCCCGGAGTGTCCCGGCCGCCAGGGGGCACACGCACTACTGCGGGGGTTCTGAGGAGAAGGGGCGGAGATGGAGATCGGCGGGATCATCAGTGCCATCGTGATCGGCATCGTCATCGGCGTCCTGGGCCGCCTCGTGGTCCCGGGCCGTCAGCGGATCGGCATTCTGTGGACGATCCTCGTCGGCATCCTTGCCGCGCTGGTCGGCTCCGCGCTCGCCGCCGCGCTCGGCGTGGCGGACACCGACGGAGTCGACTGGGTCGAGTGGCTCATCCAGATCGCTCTGGCCGCGCTCGGCGTGGCCGCTCTGGACCGCGCGAAGGCACGTCGCTGACAGCGTAGGACAGCGGCGGCGCACCCGCGGCGCACCATGCGTGCGCGACAGGAGAACCCGGCATCCGGTGTGCCGTGGCCCGGCGGCCCGGCACACCTGGCCCATACCGTCGGCCGTGGTGGCGGCCATGGCGGCGGCCGGGTCCGGGTGTCAGCGGTCGGCCGGCACCATCGCGTCGAGCCCCTCACGGGTGGACGGGTAGCGCGGCGTCCAGCCCAGTTCGTGATCCGCCCTGGCGCTGGAGACCCGGAGCCGTGACGCCATCACGGTGTGCGCGTACGACATCGGTCTCATCAGCCACAGCGGTACGGTCATCGGCTTCGGCAGCCCGAAGGCCATGGCCACGGTCTCGACGTGGGCGCGGAAGCCGAGCGGTGTGCCGTCCGCGATGTTGTACGCCCGGCCCGGCCGCCCGCGTTCCACGGCGGCGGCCACCGCGCGGGCTGCGTCGGTGAGCTCCACCCACGGCAGCACCCGTCCGTGGTCGGCGGGCATGGGCAGTTGCCGCTTCCGCAGCAGAGGCAGCAGGGCTTCGGTGCCGCCGGGGCCGTAGAACAGGCCGAAGCGGAGCGCGACGCCCTCCAGCCCCTCCGAGTCGAAGGCGAGCCGCTCCTTGGTCCGCATGGCCGCGATGTGCCGCTCCAGCCTCGCTGTCCGGCCGCGCGGGCCGAACGGGGTGTCCTCGGTGAGCGGGCGGTCCCCGTGGTCCCCGAAGCCGTAGCCGAAGACCATCGACTCCACGACGAAGCGCCGGGCACCGGTGAGCCGGGCGGCTTCGACGAGGTGGGCCGTGCCCTCGGTGCGCAGCGCGTCGGTGGCATACATGTCGCGGTCGCGCACGGGGGGCTTGCGCAGGGCCGTCGCGGCGTGGATCACGGTGTCGAAATGCCGGCCGTCGATGGCGCGCAGCAGCGCGTCGCGGTCCCCCAGGTCGGCGCGGACGCCGTTGTCCGGGCCCCGGCCGAGTCCGGTGACCTTGTGGCCCGCCCCGGTCAGGGCGTGGGCGACGTGCCGTCCGAGGACTCCGCTCGCACCGGCGAGGAGGATGCTCTGTTTCTTCTGGTCCCTGTGGTCCTTCTGGTCCTTCTGGTCCTTCTGGATCGTCGTCATGACGATGCGACGGATCGGGCGGGCGCGGATGTGACATCCGGGCCGCGGCGAGTCGGCCAGGGCTTGCGTCGGCTCCCGGTTCCGGCTCGCGGCTACGGCCTGTACACGTACGGCGTCGTCGTGGTCAGCGGTACGAAGCCGATGCGTTCCAGGATGGGGCGGCTCTGGCTGGTGGCGTCGACCTGGAGACAGCGGTAGCCGCGTGCCGCGGCGACGTGGGCGCGATGGGCCACCAGGGAGCGGTAGATCCCGCGTCCGCGCCAGCCCTCGACGGTACCGCCGCCCCACAGGCCGGCGAACCGCGTGCCCGGTACGAGTTCCATACGGGCCGCGCTCACCGGCTCGTCCCCGGCCATCGCCACCACGGCGACGACGGTGTCCGGATCGGCCGCGAGCCGGGCGAGAAGCTGGTGGCGCAGCCAGGAGCTGTCCTCGCCGAACGCCTTCTCGTGGACGTCGGCGACGAGATCGACTCCGGCCCGGTCGGTGACCGGCACGACGCGGACGCCCTGCGGCGGTGTGGCGCCGAGGTCCAGGTCCGCGATCTCGCCGACCATCACGGTCTCCTCGGGATCGGGTGTGAACCCGGCGGCGCGCAGGCGGGGCCCGAGGTCGGCGGGGCGGTCGTGTCCGTAGAGCTTCCACTCGAAGTCCAGGCCGAGCGCGGTGTAGTCCTTTATCTGCCCGGCGATCGCCGCGTCCGCCGTGGCCTCGTCGAGGGCGGACCACACCACGCCGTTCCAGCCCTGCGCGGTGCTGACGCAGCGCACCACGTCACCGGTCCGCTCGACCCGCGCGCCGGGGCCGTCCGGCCGCGCTCCCTCCCGCAGCTCGCGATCGAACAGGGCGAGCAGCGCGGCGTGATCCACAGATGGCATGGGCACACCCCACCATCGGCCGGGCGGCCCGGCAACGGGTTTTCCCGTACGTCCGCGGGCCCCGCCCGCCGTAGAGTCCTGTTGATCACGTCGTCACGAGGAAGGGCCCGGCACCATGGTCGTCAAGGACACGGAACTGCCGTACCTGCGCCGCTGCGTGGAGCTCGCGGCCGAGGCGCTGGACGCCGGGGACGAGCCGTTCGGTTCGGTTCTGGTGGGCGGAGACGGCACGGTCCTCGGTGAGGACCACAACCGGGTGGCCTCGGGCGATCACACCCGGCACCCCGAGTTCGAACTGGCCCGCTGGTCGGCCTCTCATCTCACGCCCGAGGAGCGAGCGGCGGCCACGGTCTACACCTCCGGCGAGCACTGCCCGATGTGCGCGGCCGCGCACGCCTGGGTCGGCCTGGGACGCATCGTCTACGTCGCCTCGTCGGAACAACTCGCGTCCTGGCTGGACGAGTTGGGAGTCCCCGCCCCGCCCGTGCGGACACTCCCCGTCCACGACGTCGCGCCCGGCGTGGTCGTGGACGGCCCGGTGCCCGAACTGGCGGAGCGGATCCGGGAGTTGCACGCGCGCTTCCACAGCGGACGCGTCTGAGCCGCCGACCGGGACGGCCGGGGCGGTGTGAGGGGTGCTGTTCCCCCCTCACCGCCCCGGCCGTGCGATCAGTCGTCCGCCCCGGAGCGGAAGCGGCGGCGGAGGGCCACTCCGCCGAGCACGAGCGCCGCGCTCGCCGCCACGGCCGGGAGGGTGTGGTCCGCACCCGTGTGGGCCAGGGCCTGTGTGTGCCGCGGGGTGTGCGGGGCCGGTTCGGGGGCCGTCCGCGCCGGGGGCGGCGTCGACGGTTCGGGCGTCGGCTTCTGGTGCCGGGGCCGGTCCGGGCGCACGGGGCGGTCGCCCGGGGTGTTCGAGGACTCGTTGCCCACCGACGCGTTGCCGACGCCGACCACGTTCACGGTGTTGCCGGTGACGTTGACCGGCAGGTCGACGGGCAGTTGCACGCTGTTGCCGGAGGCCACGCCCGGTGAATGCTTTCCGCTGCCCTCGGCGACCGCACCGCCGCCGGGCCCGCCGCCCGGCCGGTCGCCCGGCCGGTCTTTGTTCGCGCACGTGTTTCCCGCGGCCGGATTGAGCAGTCCCACCACGTTCACGGTGTTTCCGCACACGTTCACCGGGACGTGCACCGGCAGCTGAACCGTGTTGCCGGAGACCACCCCGGGCGAACCGGCCGCCGAGCCGTCCGCCCCGGAACCGGCGTACGCGGGTACGGTCACGGCCATCGCGCCCGAGGCGGCGGCGACAGCGATCACACCCTTTCGGGTAACCCGTCTCATAGGGTCCCTGCCTTCCAGACATCGTCGCGGGCACTCACCCGCACGGGGTAGAACGCGGACGCCCGATCCTGGTTAGTGGCTAATCGGCCTTTCACTCCATCGAGCGGCCCGGTTGTCGAACTAGCGGTAAAGCCCTTCGTATGTGCGACGCCCTCACGCGGCGCAGGCCTCCGCCCCGCCCGGTTCACCGCCCCGACCGGCTCCCCGGCTCGCCCGGAGGCGGGGCTTCCGGTGCCCGCATATGGTGAGCGAGGGCGCCGGTACCCGGTCCGCTGTGGGGCGCCCCCTGGAGGCATTGATGCTGGCCAAGCTGTCCGTGCGCCCCTCGGTCCGGCGCTGCGCCGTCGCCGGCGCGGCCGGGCTCGCACTGCTGGGTGCGGGGCTGCCGGCCGCGGACGACCCCCCGCCCGGCCTGTCGCGCTTCTACGACCAGAAGGTCACCTGGTCGGCCTGCGAGGGCACGGACATGCCGAAGGACCTCCGGTGCGGGAAGGTCACCGTCCCGCTCGACTACGCCGCACCCGGGAAGGGGACGCTCGATCTCGCCGTGGCCCGCTTCCGGGCCACAGGGAAGTCCCGGGGCTCGGTGCTGCTGAACTTCGGCGGCCCCGGCGGTCAGGGCGTGGGACAACTCGCCATCGCGGGCAAGGAGTTCATGGGCCTGACGAACGGGTACGACGTGGTCGGTTTTGATCCCCGCGGCGTCGGTCGCTCCTCGCCGGTCAGCTGCGGGAACGCCCCCGACGACGCGCTGGGCGAGACGGACGCCGCCGTGGCCGATCCGCAGGCCGTACTGGAGAGGCTGCGCGACGCCGCGGCCGAGTGCACCGAGCACTCGGGCCCCGTCCTGCCCCACATCGGCACGGTGAACGCGGCACGCGACCTGGACGTCATACGCGACGCGCTCGGCGACTCCAAGCTGAACTACCTGGGCTTCTCCTACGGAAGCCGGCTGGGCGCGGTGTACGCGGCCCAGTTCCCCGGCAAGGTCGGCAGGATGGTGCTGGACGGCGTCGACACACTGACCGAGCCGCTGTCCGAGCAGGGTGTGGTGAGCGCGCAGAGTCAGCAGACCGCTCTGGAGAACTTCCTCACCTGGTGCACCGAGGACATCGCCTGTCCGTTCGGGCAGAACCCGCGGGAGGCCAGGGAGGACATCGTCCAGGTGGTCGAGTCGCTCGACGAGGACCCGGTGCCGACGGACTTCGGCGAGGCGTTCTCCGGCCAGGACTTCGTGGGGGCCCTCGCTCAGGGGCTCTACAGCAGAGAGCTGTGGCCTTCACTCCAGCGGGCCATCGCGCAGCTGCTGGAGGACGGCGACACACGCGCTCTGGAAGTCTTCGCCTCCGGGGGCGTCACGCTGCCGCCGCTGCGCCCCCACCGCGGGCTGGTCGACCCGGAGGACGTGCCGCTGGACAACCTGCCGGCGGCGCTGATGGCGGTCAACTGCGCGGACGATCCCGACCGCCCCGCCGCCGCGCAGGTCGCCAGGGACCTCGGCCGGCTGCGCACCCGGTACGAGCAGGCGTCCCCGGTCTTCGGCCGGTACCGGCTCACCCAGGTGCTGATGTGCTACGGCCGCCCCAAGGGCACCGACTTCATCCGGGACGAGGTCAAGGACCTCGACACTCCGAGGATGCTGCTCGTGGGCACCCGGGGCGATCCGGCCACCCCGTACCGATGGACGGTGGAGACGGCCGAGCGGCTCGGATCGTCGGCCGTGGTGCTCGACAACCGGGGCGAGGGTCACACCGGCTACGGCTCCTCCAAGTGCGTGCACCGCAAGGTCGACGCGTTCCTGCTGTACGGCACTCTCCCGCCGAACGGCAGTTCCTGCGGTCCCGACCGTGACACCGAGCCTTCCTGATCAGGGCGTACACGCCCCTGACACCCGGTGCCGCATTCAGATCGATTACCCCAAATGCCCTAACGGTGAATTGGCTCTATCGTGCTGTCATGGAGCACGTTCTGAGTCCAGCGACCCTCACCGAGCTGCGGCGCCCGCGCCCCTACCCGGCGGTCTCCGTACTGACGCCGACGCACCGGCGCGAGCCCTACAACGCCCAGGACCAGGTCCGGCTGCGCAATGTCGTGGCCGAGGCCAAACGGCAGCTGGAGGCCGATCCGGCGGTCAGCCGGGAACGACGGGCCGAGGTCGCGCGGCGCCTCGACCGGGCCCTGTCCGAGGTCGACCTGACGCACGCCGAGGACGGCCTGGTGATCTTCGCGGCTTCCGGCGAGCACCAGGTGTGGTCGCTCGCCCGGAGCGTGCCCGAACGCGTCGTACTCTCGGACACGTTCCTCACCCGCAACCTCGTCTCCGCCCAGACGGCCGACCGGCCGTACTGGGTGCTGTCGCTCGCCGCCGACCGCGTCACGCTGTGGAACGGCGGCGCGGACCGCGTCACCGAGGCGCGCGTCGGCGGCTTCCCGCTGACCCGGCGGGTGGAGAACTTCGACCCGGAACGGCAGCAGCGGGTCGGTGACCTGCCGAGCGCCTTCCGGGAGGAGCGCACCCGCCAGTTCCTGCGCGAGACCGATGCCGCGATGAGCGCCGTCCTGCGCGACCACCCGCGACGGCTGTACGTGACCGGCGAGCCGGCCGCGCTGACGCTGCTGGACGAGGTCGGCGGCACCGCCGGGGGCGCGGTGCACGTCCCGCGCGGCGGACTCGCGCACGGTACGCCCGAGGCGGTGTGGCAGGCCATGCGGCCGGTTCTCGAGGCGGAGGCCCGCAGGAGCACGGACGCCGTGGCGCGGGCCCTCGAAACCGCCCGCGGGCGACGGGAGTTCGCCGCCGGCGTCGACGAGCTGTGGCAGAGCGCCCGGGACGGCCGCGTCCGGCTGCTGGCCGTCGAGGAGAACTACCGCGTGTCGGCCCACGACGCCGGGGACCACCTGATCCTCACCGAGAGCGGCGATCTCGGCTCCCGCGAGGACGTCGTGGACGAGATCGTCGAGCAGTGTCTGGAGACCGGAGCAGACGTGCGCTTCGTACCGGACGGCATGCTCGGAGAGGCGGACGGCATCGCCGGAGTACTGCGGTACTGAAAGCGTCGAACACAGGGCCGTCGAACACCCGGGGCAGTCGCGTCCCAGGTTACCGACGGGTCGTCAATTCGCCTGTGTAACCTACGACTTGGACCTTCCGGTAGGGCGCCCCGCACCTACCTCGGAGTAACTCCGCGAGACTGTGGCATATGCCAGAAGCACCACCGTATCGTGTGTTGCCAAATCCCTTACAGGCCGTGGCGGCCTGTGCAACAGTCGTAACGGTCCCTCCGTCCGCCTTTGGCCGTACCGTCCCCGCATCGGAGTGCGTCATGCCGTCCCACCTCTCCGCGGACCGCCCCGCCGCCCAGCCGCCCGGACGCGGCTCGGTCGACGCGCTCATCTCGCAGACGCGGCGGCTCAAAGGCGATGTGGACGCGGTGCGGCGCGACGCCGAGGGGGAAGAGTCGGACCACCCGCGGGGACGCTGGCAGCGCGCCCTGTACGACCTGGCCCTGCACCAGCTCAACGATCTCGACGAGCACCTGGCCCAGCTGCGGGACGGGCCGTTGCCCACGGCGTCCGCAAAACCCCCCGCACCCGCACCCGGCTCGCTGCTCAGCAGGGTGGGCAGCGCCGAGTGGAACCTGCTGACGGACGAGGCCAGTTGGTCGGGGGAGCTGTACCACATCCTCGGCCGTGACCCCGACGCTCCCCCACTCACCCTCGACGAGCTGCCGTCGGTGGTCCTCGACGAGGACCGGCCGAAGCTGACGGCGATGGTCACCGACTGCCTCGTCGACGCCCGGCCCATCGACGGCGAGTTCCGCATCGCACGCCGGGACGGTGACGTACGGACCGTGCACATGATGGGCGAACCGGTACTCGACGCCGACGGCAGCACCGCCTCGATGTGGGCCGTGCTGCGCGACGTCAGCGAACTGCGCCGCAGCCAGCGGGTGGTGAGCGAGACCCGTGACTCGCTCCACGACCAGCGGCAGGCCGCGCGGACCGAGCACCGGCTCGCGGTCGAGCTGCAGGAGGCCGTGCTGCCGCCGTGGCGCGGCTCCCTGCGGCTCCCGCAACGCGGCCCCGGGGCCCTGGACGTCGCGACCCACCAGTTGCCGGCGTCCACCGCCACCCTGATCGGCGGTGACTGGTACGACGCGCTCGAACTGACCGACGGCGAGACCCTCCTCGGCGTCGGCGACCTCACCGGGCACGGCGTCGGAGTCACCTCGAACATGACCATGCTGCTCGGTGCCGTGCGCGGAATGGCGATGGCGGGTGCACGGCCGGGAGAACTGATGGCCCTGCTGAACCAGTTACTCGACGCCACCGTGCAACCCGCCCTCGGCAGCGCCGTCTGCTGCCGCTACCGGCCCGCCACGCGCACCCTGGTGTGGGCACAGGCCGGACACCCCGCCCCGCTGCTGTTCCGCGACGGGACGGGGCGCGCCCTGAGCGCACCGGACGGTGTCCTGCTCGGCGCCACCTCGAGCGCCTCCTACGGGCAGGCCGAGGAGACCCTCGAGGTGGGCGACCTGCTGCTCCTGCACACCGACGGCCTGGTACCCGGGCACACCGGCACGGCGGCCGCGGCCCTCCTGCTCGACCTGGCCCCGCGTCTGGCCGGGAACCGCACGGCGGAGGACTGCGTGCGCACGGTCGTCCAGGAGTTCGGCGAGAGCGCGCGCGAGGACAATGCCTGCGTGCTCGTCGCCAAGGTCATGTCATAGGAAACTCAGGCCGATGTGCTGTTCCCGCCCCTCCCTTTCGTCTTCGGCAGAGCGAGCTTGATCTCCTCCCGCAGCTCCTGGATCCTCGGGTAACCGGAGTACTCGGCCGTGAGCCGGTACATCTGGCGCAGCCGGTCCCAGGTGCGGTGGGAGGAGTTGGATCCCATCGACACCAGGGCCAGCCGCGCGTACCGGTCCGCCTGTTCGGGGTCGTCGGCGATGAAGCAGGCCGAGGCCATCGACAGGTAGTCGAAGATCTTCGACCGCTGCCGGCCGTCGACCCGCAGGGCCAGCGCCTTCTCCGCGTAGTGCCGGGCATGCGCGGCGGCGCCCGGCTCGAACTCGGCGAGCGTGCGGTAGGCCAGCGCCTGCATGCCGTACAGGTCCTCCTCCTTGAAGGTCTGCATCCAGTCCGGCGGGGGTACGTCGGCCTTGTCGGAGACGAACAGGTCCTCCGCCTGCCCGAGGGTGCGGCGCATCGCCTGGCCCTTGCCCATGGCGGCCTGTGCCCAGGCCTCGATGGTGTAGAGCATCGCCCGGGTACGGGGCAGCACCTCGTCGCCCGAACCGGACGTGGCGAGCTTCATCAGGTCCAGGGCGTCGTCGGGCCGGCCCAGGTGCACCATCTGGCGGGCCGCGCGGGAGAGGGCCTCGCCCGCGCGGGGCCGGTCCCCGCCCTCTCTGGCCGCGTGCGCGGCGATGACGAAGTACTTCTGGGCCGTGGGCTCCAGGCCGACGTCGTGCGACATCCAGCCCGCGAGGACGGCGAGGTTGGCGGCGACGCCCCACAGGCGCCGCTGGAGGTGGGGTGGGTGACGGTAGGCGAGCATGCCGCCCACCTCGTTGAGCTGGCCCACCACGGCCTTGCGCTGGAGCCCGCCGCCGCGGGCCGCGTCCCAGGCGCGGAACACCTCGACCGAGCGCTCCAGTTCCTCGATCTCCTGCGACCCGATGGGGGCGGCCTCGTAACGGTCGAACCCAGCGGGGTCGGCGTGCAGGAAACGGTCCGGGTCGGGGGCGTCGGCCGCCAGGGCAGGGTCGGTGTGCAGCCAGTCGTACATGGCGTTGCTGAGTGCGGATCCCGCGGCGAGCGCGGCGCCCGCGCCCACCAAGCCGCGTCGGTTGAGCATGAGGTCCATTCCCGTGAATTCGGTGAGGACCGCGGCGGTCCGCTCGGGCGCCCACGGCACTCCGTCGGGAGGCTCCGCGCTCCCGCCGCCCTGCCGTTTCCCCGCACGCCCGTGCCGGACCAGACCGAGGTCCTCGATGGTCACGACACGGCCGAGACGCTCGGTGAACAGAGCCGCCAGCACCCGCGGCACCGGATCGCGCGGGATCTCTCCCGTGTCGATCCACCGCCGCACCCGGGAGGTGTCGGTCGACAGCTGGGGATGGCCCATGGCCGCCGCCTGCCGGTTGACCAGCCTCGCGAGTTCGCCCTTGGACCAGCCGGCCAGACCGAACAGATCCGCGAGCCGGGTGTTGGGTTGTCCGCTCACATCAAGCCCCCAGGTTCTCGGCTGAGTTGACAGTAGCCCGGCCAGACTTGCCGGGCGACTATTCGCCAGGGTTCGCCAGGGTGCGCCAGATGGTGTGCCACGTGCCATCCGGTGTCAGGTAGGAACGCGCCACCCCGACCCGGTCGCCGCAGGGACATTCCCCAGGGTGCTCCCGGGCGTCCGGGCCGGGTGGTGCGCTGTCGTCGCAGGCACACGAAGGGATCTGTCTCGCCCATGTACGCAGCATCGTCCTCCGTGTCCGCACCGCCCCGGTCGCTCCACCCCCGTCCCACGGACAGCGGCCCCTACCTCGCCCCCGCGCGGCCGGTGGCCCCCGTGCTCGGTGCGGGCAGGGCACGGCGCGGCGCGGTCCTCGGCTCCCAACCGCTCAGCGGGAGACTCGACTTGTCCGGCGCCCAGGGCGCGCAGCTGCGCACGGCGATCGCGTCGGTGCACCGCATCTGCCCGGAGTTCGCCCCGGTGCAGGTCCTGCGCCGCAGCGGACGGGCCGTGCTCCTGGTCGGTACGACCGGTCGCAGCTCGGCCGTCGCCAAGTGTTTACTGGACCACTCCCCCGCATGGTCCGAGCGGATCCGCCACGAAATAGTGGCGTACCGCTCGTTCGTCCGGCACCGCCCTCCGGTGCGTGTGCCGAGGCTGATCGCGGCGGACCCGGACAACTGCACACTGGTCATCGAACGGATGCCCGGGCGGGTGGCGGCGCTCCAGCGGCACCCGGCCGAGGCGCCGCCCCGGGCGGACATCAGAGCGGCACTCGGCGCGATCTGCCGGCTGAACGCCTGGCGGCCGCCGGCGGGCACGTTCGACGCCCCGCTGGACTACGCGACCCGGATCTCCCGGTACCACGAACTGGGCCTGCTCACCGACCGGGACCTGGGCGACCTGCAGAAGCTGCTGCACGGCATCGCGCAGGCGTCCGGGCGGCAGGGCATGGGCCAGTTCTGCCACGGCGACGCGCTGCTGTCGAACATCCTCCTCTCACCGGCCGGTCCAGTGCTGGTGGACTGGGAGCACGCGGGCTGGTACCTGCCGGGGTACGACCTGGCGACGCTGTGGTCGGTGCTCGGGGACGCACCGGTGGCCCGTCGCCAGATCAGCCAGATCGCGCAGTCGGCGGGCCCGGCGTCCAGGGATGCCTTCCTGGTGAACCTGATGCTGGTGCTGACCCGTGAGATCCGCACCTACGAGACGGCCGTGCAGCGTTCGATGAACGACGCGACCCCGGCGGCACCGGGGGCGGCCCAGCCCGGTGCCGTGCCGTCCGGCGAGGAGCAGCGGCTGCTGCTGCGGCGGCTGCACGACGACTGTCAGCTGGCCCGGCGGGCGGTGCGCGCGGCGGTCGGTACTCGCTGACGCATCCGAAGGGGCCGCTGCGTGCCTGGTCAGGCGCACAGCGGCCCCTTCGTGTATGCGTCTTTCGCGGGGGCTCAGCCCTGCTGGAACAGCTCCGCGGGCAGTGGTTTGAGGAGGGCGTACAGGTCGTCCGTGATGGGGCGGTCCCAGGCGGCGATGGTCACCAGGACGTTGTCGCTGCGGTCGAACTGCACGCAGGAGATCCGGCCCTCGGAGAGCTTCACGCGGCGCACGATCAGCAGGTTGTCGCCCTGCATCACCGGCACGTCCTCGGTGCTGACGACGGTGACCTCCTCGTCGTTCTCCAGCGCGAGCAGCAGCTGGGCCACCTCGAAGGGGACCTGTCCCTCGGGGACCTCGCGGGCCGGGGAGCCCTCCGGCAGGTTGCCGATGATCATCGCGGGACCGCGGCCGCCGAAGAGGTCGTAGCGCAGGAAGACGCCCTGGCAGGTGCCGTCGGGCGCGGGCAGCAGTCCCGCACCGAGGTTGCCGGGCCAGTCGCCCGGGTCCATGGCCAGTACGTCGAAGTCGGGCCCGGCGGGGGTGGCGCTGCGGCGGCGGAGGAACGACATGTCGCCATGGTACGTGCCCCGGCCTGCGAAGTGCCGGGCGGGCGCCGACCCGATCCGCTGTGCCGTCGCCCTGTGCCGTTCGAGGTTGGGGGCCACCTTGGCCCGGCTGCCGCAGGACGGCTTGGCGTCCCCGCTGATCTGTTCGCGCACGGTGCTGATGGCAGGCCTGCCGGTGTTGATCGCCCCCGGGGTCAGCTCTCGGGCGGCGCCGGCGGGACCACGGCCACGGGGCTCGCCGCATGCAGCAGGACGGCCTGGGTGACCGAGCCCATCATGCGGGCGGGTGCGAGCAGGTGACGTCGGTGGCGGCCCACGACGACCAGATCGGCGTCCCGGGAGGCCGCCACGAGCCGGCCGGCCGCGTCGCCGGCCACCGCGACCGTCTCGGTGGGGACCTCGGGGTGCCGCTCGCGGTACGGGGCGAGGAAGCCCTCGGCGAGGACCCGGGCCTCGTCCTCGATCACGTCCTGGTCGACGGTCGGCGGCGGCAGTTCGCCGGGCATCATCCAGGGCTGCGCCGGCCACGGGTAGGCGGCGACCGCCTGGAGCCGGGCTCCGCGACGGGCGGCCTCGGCGAAGGCGAAGGCAAGTGTGGCCTCGTCGGGGCCGTCCACCTTCAGGCCGACGACCACGCGCGCCCCGGGGCCGGCCGGGGTCTCGTCCCGCACCTCGCCTGCCGATCGCGGCACCACCACGACGGGGCACTCGGCGTCGCGGGCGGCGGCCATGCCGGTGGACCCGAGCAGCAGACTGGCGAAACCACCGCGGCCCCGCGAGCCCAGCACCAGCAGTCGGCCGGAGGCGCCCAGTTCGGGCAGGACGGCGCCGGGCGCGCCCTCCAGTCCCAGATACTCCGTGTCGGGCGGGTCGGCGCGGCCCTCCAGACGGGTGCGGACCTGTGCGAGGACCGGGTCGTCCTGCGGGTCCGGGGGTCCGGCGGTGAGCACCTCGGGCTGTGCCCAGTGGGCGTACTGGCGTACGTGCACCACGCGCAGCGGCGCCGAGCACCTGCGGGCGGCGTCGAGGGCCCACTCCAGGGCGCGCAGGCTGTCGTCCGAACCGTCGACCGCCGCGATGACCGGCAGGGTGCTCATGTGTTCCTCACCTCCGGGATACGGACCGTCCCTCCTGGGGCCGACGTGGCTCAGGGGCCGGCCCCGGGAGGATGTCTCCGGTCTCGTGTCCGGAAAAGCGGGCGGAACACCCCCGGATCGGCCGTCGGATCACGGCCGCCGGGCTGACTCGCCGCCCCGTCTTCAGGTGAGGTCGAACTCCCCTTCCCGCGCCCCCGACACGAACGCGCCCCACTCGGCGGGCGTGAAGATCAGGGAAGGGCTCTGCGGGCGGGCACTGTTCCGCATGGCGATGAAGCCCTCCACGAAGGCGATCTGGACATCCCCCAAGCCTCGGCTGCTGGACTGCCACGCCGCGTTGCTGAGGTCCAGCTCCGGCTTGTCCCAGCCCGTGAGCGGGCGCTGCTGGATGGTGGTCTCGGCCACGTCCGTGCTCCTCCCGATTCGTCGAACGCGGCCAGCCTAGCGATCGTGCCCCATGGCCAACAGGGCACGTGAAGGGGACCTTTCAGGAGTCGGGTGGCTGTGCTCCCACGAGCCACATCGAGAAGAACTGCGATCCACCGCCGTAGGCGTGGCCGAGTACCCTGCGGGCGCCCTCCACCTGGTGTTCTCCGGCCTGTCCCCGCACCTGGAGGGCCGCCTCCGCGAAGCGGATCATGCCGGAGGCGCCGATGGGGTTGGTGGACAGCACGCCGCCCGACATGTTGACGGGCAGGTCCCCGTCCAGTTCGGTCACGCCCGCCTCGGTGAGTTTCCACCCCTCGCCCTCGGCGGCGAAGCCGAGGTTCTCCAGCCACATCGGCTCGTACCAGGAGAACGGCACGTAGATCTCGGCGCCGTCGATCTCGCGGCGGGGGTCGGTGATCCCGGCCTGCCGGTAGACGTCGGCCGCGCAGTCCCGGCCGGCCCGCGGGGAGACGAAGTCCTTGCCGGCGAAGAGGGTCGGCTCGCTGCGCATCGCGCCGCCGAGCATCCAGGCGGGCGGCCGGGGGGCCCGGGCTGCTCCGGCGCGGTCGGTGAGGATCATGGCGCAGGCGCCGTCGGAGGAGGGGCAGGTCTCCGAGTAGCGGATCGGGTCCCACAGCATGGGCGAGGACGTCACCCGCTCCAGGGTGATGTCGTGCTCGTGCAGGTGGGCATAGGGGTTCTTGAGCGCGTTGCGCCGGTCCTTGTAGGCGACCAGGGCTCCGACCGTCTCCGGGGCGCCGCTGCGCCGCATGTACGCGCGCACGTGCGGGGCGAAGAATCCGCCGGCCCCGGCCAGCAGGGGCTGCTGGAACGGGATGGGCAGGGACAGCCCCCACATGGCGTTCGACTCGGACTGTTTTTCGAAGGCGAGGGTGAGGACGGTGCCGTGGACTCGGGCAGCGACGAGGCCCGCCGCGACGAGCGCGGTGGAGCCTCCGACCGAGCCGGCGGTGTGCACTCGGAGCATGGGTTTGCCGACGGCGCCGAGCGCGTCGGCGAGGTAGAGCTCCGGCATCATGACGCCCTCGAAGAAGTCGGGCGCCTTGCCGATCACGACGGCGTCGATGTCGGCCCAGGTCAGCTCGGCGTCGTCCAGGGCCCGGCGGGCCGCCTCCCGGACGAGCCCGGCGATCGACACGTCCCGGCGGGCGGCGACGTGCTTGGTCTGGCCGATACCGACGACGGCCACGGGCTCCTTGCTCATCGGGGCTCCCCTTCGAGTACGGCGACCAGGTTCTGCTGGAGGCAGGGGCCGGACGTGGCGTGGGCGAGGGCGCGGTCGGACTCCCCCCGGTGGATGCGGGCGGCGGCCTCGCCGACGCGGATCAGGCCGGCCGCCATGATCGGGTTGGCGGCGAGGACTCCGCCGGACGGGTTGACGTGCACGTCGTCGCCGAGGCGGAGCGCCGTGCGCAGGACGATCTCCTGCGCGGTGAAGGGCGCGTGCAGCTCGGCGGTGTCGACGGGTCGCTCGAAGGCTCCGGCCCGTTCGGCGGCGAGGCGGGTGGAGGGTGAGTCGGTCAGGTCGCGCACGCCGAGGCCGTGGGCCTCGATGCGGTGGTCGATGCCCCGGATCCAGGCGGGACGTGCGCACAGGTCACGGGCCCGGTCCCCGGCCGCAAGGATCACGGCTGCGGCGCCGTCGCCGATGGGCGGACAGTCGCCGGTGCGCAGCGGCCGCACCAGGTATTCGCCGTGCGGCACGGTGCCCTTGAGTTGCGCGTGGGGGTTGGCGGACGCCGCCTCCCGATTGCGTGCGGCGACGGCCGCGAGGGCGGGCTCGTCGGTGTCGCCGGTGTCGATGAGGGCCTGCGTCTGGAGGGCGGCGAGCGCCACGGAGTCGGGCCACAGGGGTGCCACGTAGTACGGGTCGAGCTGGCGGGTCAGGACGTCGCGGACCGAGCCGGGGGAGGACTTGCCGTACGCGTAGACGAGGGCGGTGTCGGCGTCGCCGGTGAGGAGTTTGGTCCAGGCCTCGTAGAGGGCCCAGGCGCCGTCCATCTCGACGTGCGACTCGGAGATCGGCGGCCAGGCGCCGACACCGTCGAGGGCGAGGGTGAAGGAGAAGGCGCGTCCGGCGAGGTAGTCGCTGGAGCCGGAGCAGGTGAAGTCGATGTCGGCGGTCTTCAGTCCGGTCCGGTCGAGGACTTCGTGCAGCACCGGCATGAGCATCTCCACCTCGGAGAGCTCCTCGCTGGTGCGACGGTGCGCGGTCTGGGCGAAGGCGACGACGGCGATCTCGCGGTCCCGCGGTGCGCTCGTCACAGCAGCTCCTTGTAGGTGTCGTAGTCCGCGTCGGGCTCGCCCGTGGGCCGGTAGTGGTCGGGATAGCGGGCGCCCTCCGTCCACACCGGTTCGACGCGCAGCCCCATGCGGACCTCGTCGTACGGGATGCCGCCGATACGGCCGTGCAGCGCGAGACCGGCGCCGTCGAGGGCGATGTGGGCGTATACGTAGGGCACTTCGATGTCGAGATTCGCCGTATGCGCAGCCTTGATGTTGACGATGCAGAAGGTGGTGACGGTGCCGCGCGGCCCCACCTCGACCTGTTCGGATGTGGCCACCCCACATGTGGGGCACGCACCCCTCGGGGGGACGTACACCTTCCGGCAGGACGGGCAGCGCTCGCCGACGGTCCGCCGGCCGGCGAGGGCGTTGATGTAGGCGGTCTGGGCGCGGCCGGGTGAGTAGGTGTAGTCGAGGCGGGCGGCGGCCACGATGCCGGTGACGGGATCTTCGAACTCGCCGGTGTGCCCGCTGGGTTGTGGTGGGTCTCCGTCGTACGGCTCGAAGCAGGCGATGTCCGTGATGGCTCCGGTGCGGTCCGTCGCCCAGCGGACGCGGACGCGCATGCCGGTGTGCACGGCGTCGGGGCCCGGGGCGTCGAGGGCGTGCAGCAGGGCCGTGTCGGCGCCGTCGAGGCGGACCAGGACCCAGGCGAAGGGGGTGGTGAGGGGCTGGCCGCGGCGGGGGGCGTGGTTCCAGGCCCAGGTGGTGACCGTGCCGGTGGGGGCGACCTCGACGAGGTCGCGTATCTCCTCGGCGGTGACGGGGTCGTACTCGACGGGCGGGACGAGGGTGCGGCCGTCGCCGGTGCGCACGCCGAGGACGACGCCTTCGCGCAGGCCGGTCAGGAAGGCACTCTGGACGGGGCCGAGGGAGCGGGTGAAGGGGAACTCGACGACGAGGGGGGCTTTGAGGACTTCGGGCATGCCGGAGGGCTCCTTCGGTCGGCGCACCCGGTCAGGCGCGCTTGTAGACGGGGGGTCGTTTCTCCGCGAAGGCGCGGGCGCCCTCCTTGGCGTCGGCGGTGTCGAACACCGGCCAGCCCCTGGTGAGTTCGGCCGCGAGGCCGTCGGACTCCGTCATCTCGGCGGTCGCGTAGACGGAGGCCTTGACGGCTTCGACGGCCAGCGGGCCGCAGGAGTTGATCCGTTCGGCGATCTCCAGTGCCTTGCCGAGCGCCGTGCCGTCGGGGACGACGTGTCCGACCAGGCCGACGGCGGCGGCCTCGCGGGCGCTGTAGGGGCGGCCGGTGAGGAGCATCTCCAGGGCGTGGGTGCGCGGGATCTGGCGTTGCAGCCGGACCGTGGAGCCGCCGATGGGGAACAGGCCGCGCTTCACCTCGAACAGGCCGAAGGTGGCGGACTCGCCCGCCACCCGGATGTCGGTGCCCTGGAGCATCTCGGTGCCGCCCGCGACGCAGTACCCCTCGACGGCGGCGATCACCGGCTTGCGCGGCCGGTGGTGACGCAGCATCGCCTTCCAGTGCAGGTCGGGATCGGCCTTGAGCCGGTCCCGGTACTCCTCGCCCGCCATGCCGTTCCCGGCGAGGGCCTTGAGGTCCATGCCCGAGCAGAACGAGCCGCCCGCGCCGGTGAAGACGATCGAGCGGACCGAGTCGTCCGCGTCGGCCTCGAGCCAGCCGTCGTAGAGGCCGACGAGCATCGGCAGCGAGAGCGCGTTCCTGGCTTCGGGCCTGTTGAGCGTGAGCACCAGTGTGGCGCCTTCGCGCTGCACGGTGAGGTGTTCCGTCCCACCCATGGCCAACTCCCCTCTGGAAGAACGAGAACAGGTTGCAGTAGGGCGGGAGGCACTTCAAGGGTTTTCTGACAGGTAGTCAGATTTTCTCGCGCGGGCCCTTCACAGTTGGACCGCCCTTTGCTCTGATGACCGGCGAACCGTCCGATGCCAGGCACGTCCCGGGGTCAGGAGGAGCGGTGGAGTTCAACCTTGCCGACCTGTTCGAGTCGGTCGTCGACGTCGTCCCCGACCGTGAGGCGCTCGTCCACGTCGACCATCCCGGTACGGGCGCGGAGCGCCGCCTGACGTACGCGGAGCTGGACGCGGCGGCCAACCGGGTCGGACACCATCTGCTCGACGCCGGGATACGGCCCGGCGAGCACCTCGGTCTGCACCTCTACAACGGCGTGGAGTACCTCCAGACGGTGCTGGGCTGCCTGAAGGCACGGATCGTCCCGGTCAATGTCAACTACCGATATGTCGAGGAGGAGTTGGTCTACCTCTACCGGGACGCGGATCTCGCGGCGCTGGTCTTCGACGCGGAGTTCACGGACCGGGTGGCCGCGGCGCGGCCGCGGGCGGAGAAGCTGCGGCGGCTGATCCGGGTGGGGGCTCCGGCGCCGGATGCCGCGGAGGTGACGTGCACGGAGTTCGCGGACGCCGAGGCGGCGGGATCGCCGGCGCGTGACTTCCCGGCACGCTCGGCCGACGACCAGTTCATCATCTACACCGGCGGTACGACCGGGATGCCCAAGGGCGTCATGTGGCGACAGGAGGACCTGTTCTTCGCGGGTCTCGGTGGGGGGGCGCCGACCGGTGAGCCGGTGAAGAAGCCGGAGGAACTGGCCGAGCGGGTCGCGGCCGGCGGAGCGGGGATCACCTTCTTCCCGACGGCGCCGCTGATGCACGGTACGTCCACCCTCACGGCGTTCATCGGTTTCGGCTTCGGGCAGCGGGTCGTGATCCACCGCAAGTTCGTGCCCGAGGAGGTGCTGCGGACCGTGGAGAAGGAGAAGGTCAGCAGCATCTCGCTGGTGGGCGACGCCATGCTGCGGCCGCTGATCGACGCGCTGAGCGGACCGCTGCGGCACATCGACCGCTCGTCGCTGTTCAGCGTGTCGTCGTCCGGCGCGATCATGTCGGACACGGTGCGCCGGCAGTTCCAGGAGCTCGTGCCGCACGCCGTGCTGCTGAACAACTTCGGTTCCTCGGAGTCGGGTTTCAACGGTACGGCGACCGAGGACTCGGGCCCGGAGCGTGGCTTCAGGGTCCGTGTCAACGCCCGCACCCAGGTGGTGGATCCGGCCACCTTCGAGCCGGTGGCGGCCGGGGAGGTGGGCCGCGTCGCCCAGTGCGGACACGTACCGCTCGGCTACTACAACGACCCGGCCAAGACCGCCGAGACCTTCTTCGAGAAGGACGGCGAGCGGTGGGTGCTGCTGGGCGACATGGCCACCGTCGACGAGGAGGGTGTGGTCACCGTCCTCGGGCGTGGTTCGCAGTGCATCAACACCGGCGGCGAGAAGGTGTACCCGGAGGAGGTCGAGCAGGCCCTCAAGGCCCACCCCGACGTCTACGACGCGTTGGTGGCCGGGGTGCCCGACCCCCAGTGGGGCCACCATGTGGCGGCCGTGGTCCAGTTGCGCGCGGGTGCGGCGCGGCCGTCGCTGGAGGACATCCGCACGCACTGCCGTGACCGGCTGGCCGGCTACAAGATCCCGCGCCAGCTGGTGATCACGGAGTCGGTCCAGCGGTCGCCGAGCGGCAAGGCGGACTACCGGTGGGCACGTGAGGTGGCGACGGCGGCGGACGCGTGATTCTCCGGCCGGTCGATTGAACCTAAGGTGACGTGCGGACGTACTGGTGGTGGCAGGCCCCTTCCACCGGGCTCTGTTTGCCATGCCTAGCAAGACCGCACGGAAGGACCACCGGGTGTCGCTCTTCGCTCGCTCCCGTCAGCTGCCGGACTCGACCGCGAGCGGGGCGGAACCGGATGACGACACGACGGAGAAGGACCCGGGCGAGGAACGGACGGCTGAGGCAGAGCAGCGGGAGGAGGCGGAACCGGAGACGAGCCCGGCCAAGGCCTCCGGCTCCGGCGACGCCCCGGACGCGGACTCGGACAGCAGCCCTGGCAAGGACCAAGACGCGATCCCGGACACCGGATCCGACGGCACCCGGACCGATGCCGCCTCGGGCACCGGGGCCGAGAAAACCCAGGCCGAAGCCACCTCGGACACCAGTGCCGAGAACACCAAGGCCGAAGCCACCTCGGACGCCATTGCGAATAACACCCAGGCCGAAGCCATTCCTGACACCGGATCCGGACCGGCCTCGGACACCTCGCGGCCCGGCTGGTTCGGCTGGCGACGTCGCTGGCCCCGTACGGCGCGCGGCGTCTCGGTGGGGACGACCGTCCTGGCGGGGGTGCTTGTCGCCTTCGCACTGCTCGTACCGAACCGGATCGAAAAGATCGAGTTCGCCTCGTTCGTCCGGATCCCGGCCGAGGGTGTACTGCTCGCGGGTCTGCTGCTGGCGCTGCCGCCGAGGCCCCGTCGGATCGCGACGGTCGTCTCGGGCGTGTTCCTCGGGCTGGTCACGGTCCTGAAGTTCGTCGACATGGGCTTCTACCAGGTGCTGGCCAGGCCCTTCGACCTGGTGCTGGACTGGATCCTGCTCGACGACGCCACGGACTTCCTGCGCGAGTCGTTCGGCCGGACCGGGCAGGTGCTGGCCGTGATCGGTGTGCTCGCCCTGCTCGTCGCGGTGCTCGTCCTCACCACGCTGGCCGTGGTGCGGCTGACGAAACTGATGGTCCGGCACCGTCCCGTCGCGGCCCGTACGATCCTGATCCTCGGCACGGCATGGATCACCTGCATGACCCTGGGCGTGCAGATCGGCACCGTGCCGATCGCGACCAAGGGCAACGCGGAGTTCCTCGGCAACCGGGTGGACCAGGTCCGGGCGGGCCTGAAGGACGCGCGGGTCTTCGACAAGCAGGCCTCGGTGGACGCGTTCGCGAAGACGCCCCCCGACCAGTTGCTGACCGGACTGCGCGGCAAGGACGTCCTGTTCACCTTCATCGAGAGCTACGGCCGGGTCGCGATCGACGACCCGGCGATGGCGAAGCAGACCGACGCCGTGCTCAAGGAGGGCACCGGCAGGCTGAAGGCCGCCGGCTTCGAGTCGCGCAGCGGCTGGCTCCAGTCGCCGGTGACGGGCGCCGGCAGCTGGCTCGCCCACTCGACCCTCCTGTCCGGCCTGTGGATCAAGAACCAGCAGCGGTACCGCAGCCTGACCACCAGCGACCGCATGACCCTCACCAAGTACTTCGGGAAGACGGGTGCCTGGCGGACCGTCGGTATCGTCCCGGGCGTGCGCCGCGCCTGGCCGGAGGGCAAGTTCTTCGGCCTGGACCACATCTACGACTCCGAGCACCTCGGATACAACGGCCCGTACTTCAGCTGGACGCCCGTGCCCGACCAGTTCAGCATGGAGGCCTTCCAGCGCCTGGAGCACGGCAAGAAGGACCGCGATCCGATCATGGCGGAGATCATCCTGGCCTCCAGCCACAACCCCTGGTCGCCCATCGCCCACATGATCGACTGGAAGGACCTCGGCGACGGCTCGGTGTTCCACCGGATCAAGAAGGAGGGCACCAACCCCACGGAGGTCTGGAAGGACCCGGAGAAGGTGCGCGCCGAGTACCGGAAGGCCATCGAGTACTCGATCCGGAGCCTGACCGAGTGGCTGGAGCGCTACGGCGACGAGGACACGGTGCTGGTCTTCCTCGGCGACCACCAGCCGGTGCCGACCGTCCTCGCCGGGGACACCGGCAAGGACGTGCCGATCACCATCGTCGCCAAGGACAAGAAGGTCCTCGACCGGGTCGCCGACTGGGGCTGGACCGACGGCCTCAAGCCGGCCCCCGACGCGCCCCGGTGGGGCATGGACAAGTTCCGCGACCGTTTCATGACCGCGTACGGTCCGCAGGGCTGAGGAACCCCTCCACGGCCGCGAGGAACTCCCCGGGCCTGGCCGCGTGCACGAGGTGCCCCGCGTCGAGGGTGACGTGCCGGGCGTCGGGGAGCACCTCGGCGAGGACGGCTATGTGCTCCTGGGGGATCAGGCTGGTCGGTCCGCCTCCGATCAGCAGCGTGGGCATGGTGATCCGCCCCATGTGGTCCCACCACACGGGGTTCGGGGCGTTGCGCTGTTCGTCGGTGGCGAGGATCATCGCCCAGTCGTACGGCAGGTCCCCGCCGGGGCGTTCGGCCGGCGGGCGCGGCGGGTCCAGCGGGAAGGGTGCGGGCACGTCCTCCAGGACGAGCCGCCGTACGAGCGCCGGGCTGTGCTGGGCGAGCAGGTAGGCGACGGCTCCGCCCAGCGAGTGGCCCACGACGTCGGTACGGGCGATGCCGAGCGCGCCGAGGAAGGCGAGCACGTCGTCACGCATCGCCTCATAGGCGTATCCACCGGGCCAGTCGCTGCGGCCGTGCCCGCGCAGGTCGGGGGCGTACACCCGGCGGGGCCCGGCGGCCAGGGCGGAGGCGATCTCCGTCCAGTCGGCCCCGTCGGCTCCGCGGGCGTGCAGCAGCACCATGGGGGGCGCGTCCTGCGGCCCCCAGACCCGGTAGGCCAGAGTGATGCCGTTCGCTCGTAGGGTGCGCGGTTCGGTCTCCATGCCGGGCACGGTAGCGAGGTGATCCCGGCCGACCGGGCTCGCTCTGCCCACAGCAGACAGCAGAAGGCCGCCTTACCACCGTCCGGAGAGGAAGGCGGTCACGCGCCGTGGTGCGCCGGCCTCGGGGTCCGCGTCAGAAGGAGTGCATGGAGGGGAGGTCGGGCAGTCCTTCAGGAGCGCCGAGCCATGCGGCCAGTGCCACCGGGTCCGGTTTCGCGCATGGCTCGACGACGATGCGGGCGAAGATCGCTCGCACTGCTTCCGGACAGTGGACCAGTGCCCGTGCCGCCACGGCGTCGGTGCTGCCAGGAGACGCCGTCCGAGCGTCTCGGCGTAGAGCGAGAGCGAGCCGGGCCCAGCGGCCAGGCTGCTGAAGACGTCTGGTCACCTGGCTCGTGGCGAGGCGGCGGGAGTCGTGCTGTCGTCCTTGGAGGCGGGCCAGGTCGGCGGGATCGATGGCCGTGCCCTCGGCCGGGACGCCCGTCGCCCATTGGCACAGCCGGGCCGTGTACTGGTTCAAGGAGGGGACGGCTGTGTCGGGCAGCAGCACACCGGCCACGCTCTTCGGGGGTGCTTCCGCTCCGGAGCGCCACGCGTCCGCCAGCTCCGACACGGCGTGCGGGTCGGGACTCACATGGTGCAGTCGCCAGCGGATGCGGTGCGCGACGACAGCCTCTGTGGCGAGCGCGGTGATTTCCTCCGGCACGGCCTCGGGAACAGTCCAGCAGGCCGTGCGGTCGTCCAGTCCGGCGAGGAGTTCCCGCCCGGAAGTCGTGAGACGTGCTGTCGATGACAGGGCCTCGAAGGCATGACTCGTCTGTATGCGCCAGTACGCGTACTGGAACTGGGCCCGCCGCCGCAGGTGCCGACTGCCGGCGAGGTGGGTGAGCTCCCGCCAGAAATCGACGACTGCGAAGAAGGCGAAGACACCGTGCAGAAATCCCGGCAGCGGGCGCGGGGTGTCGCGCCACGGCGCATAATAGAGCTCCTCATCGGCCCCTTCGCGTCCGGTCTCGTATAGGTCGAGGGAATCCAGGACCGCGTCCAGCTCCATGTGGCGGAACTCGTGGATCAGGGTAGCGGCGAGTTCCACCGCGTCCGGGGGCATGCTGAGTACGACGCCGCCGAACGCCTCGCTCGACGACATCGACGTCATCGTCTCTGCGGTCGGCTCCGCGTCCGGCCGGGGTGTGAGGGCCGTGAGGGTCACCGTGAGGGCGTCGGCCTGCCCGGGCCTGAGATCGGCGAGTAGCCTTCCCGCATCGCGGATCGTCCGCCGCCAACGGGTCAGCGCCACCGGTCCCAGACGGTCGGGCGGCGCGAGAGCGTCATTCTCGCGGTAGGGGTCCATGTCCTCCAGGACGAAGTCGAAGTGGCGGCGGCCGACGGGCGTGCGCACCCGGTGCACGGGCATCCAGCCCGGCGGGTTCGGATCGCTCGGGCTCGGCAGCCGCACCTCCACGCCATCGCCCTCGACGACGGCCGCGGTCCCGTGGGAGACGACACGGGCCACGTCGGTCCCGGACGCGTGCAGGTCGGCAGCTCCCAGGCCGGGCAGATGGACATGACCGCCGTGCACGGGGACAGGCAGGGTGAAGGACAGCCGGGCCCGGACGCCGACCGCCGCCGCGATCGAGTGGAGACGGAGGAGGTCGGCCGGCGGAGTTCCGGCCCAGGTGCTCGGTCCACCCGGTGGTTCGTGCATTGCGCGTAGAGCCCAGCTCAGCCAGCGGCCCACGGACGGGTGGAGCAGCACGGCCGTCACCGCATTCGAGTCGGCCCGTTCCGCCCGCACAAGCAGGTCCCGTACCTCCGGGACCCTGAGTGCCTCGGTCTCGCCGGAATGTGCGACCACGGCTGTCAGGTCGAGGAGTTCGTCCAGGACCACGGCTCGGGCGCCGCGTTGCTGGGCTCGCATGCGCTGGGCCAGGACCCTGTCCTCCGCGCCCGCGGCCATCGTCCGTAGATCGGCGGATGTGGGAAACGGCGGTCTGACCATGCCCTGAGCGAGCTCTCGTTGTGGGAGACGGTCAGCGGGCATCGGTGTGTAGCTCACCGGCCGCCCGGCGGAGCCTGAGTAGCTGCTTCCCGAGTAGCCACCGCCTCCGCCTCCCTCTCCGCTCCGGTTCACCCGGGGCCGGACGTACCGTGCCACGAGGCGTCCGGCGGCGGAGTGGGAGGGGCTGGTCAGGGCCTGTTCCAGGGAGAGGTTCGCCAGGTCGGGGGTGTCGCTCGTTCGCGCGTCCTGGTCGGCCGGGCGGTTGTCGTCCATCGGGTGGCCTCCTCGAAGTGTCGCCGCACCGGCGTCCGTTTCCCTGCCTGAGGCGACCTTGCGCTCCACGAGTTCCGCTCGCACGGCGGCCAGATTGCCTGCACAGCGCAGAACGTCGGGATGCTGGTCTCCCAGCCGTCGCCCGCCGGCTTCGAGGACGGCCTTGTAGTGCTCAGCCGCCAGATCCGGCCGGCCGAGCAGATGCCAGGTCGTGGCGAGTTCGTGCCGGGCGGCAAGGGTGTCGGGGTGGTCGGGACCCAAGTGGCGTTCGTTGAACTGCCAGATGTCGGCGAACTCGTCCCGTGCCCGCTGCAGGCATTCGGGATCCGACTCATGGTCGCGGATCAGCCGGGCGCGTTCGTGGCGGGCCATCATCACGTCGGGGTGCTCGGGCCCCAGCATCTCCAGATAGCCCCGTACGGCGATCTCGATGGCCTCTTCCGCTTCCGTGGCGTGACCGGCCTCGCGCAGGGCACGGGCGAGGGTCACCCGGTTGGCCAGGGTGTCCAGGTCGTTCTCACCGACCAGCTCTGTGAACTCCCTCGACAGGCTGCGCAGTTCAGCCACGGCCTCCGCATGGCGGTCGCGCTTGTGGGCCAGGATCGCCAACTCGTGCCGGATGCGCAGGATGCCGCGCGGGTAGCTCCCGGCTCGCAGGCGCATGGCCAGGGCCGCGCGCAGCTCTTCCTCGGCGGACTCGTACCGTCCCAGCTCCCGCAGTACCCGGGCCCGGCCCGTCTTCGCGGACTGCAGGTAGGCGTGGCCGTTCGGCAGGGCGCGTGCGCACGCCCTGGCCACGTGCCGGTACAGCTGGTCCGCCTCGGTGAGGGCACCGGTCTGGCGCACCGCCCAGGCGCGGTGGAGGGCAGCGGCGATGGTGGCCGGGTGATCGTCGCCGAGCAGTCGGGCCCGGATCGAGCCGAGTACGTCGAGCTCGACGCTGGCTTCGCGGTACATGCCGAGGTTGGTGCGGTACTGCGCGGTCCGCACAGCGGGCTCGGTGGCCGCGACAGCCAGGTCCGGGTCCACGCGGTCGTCTTCGGACAGCAGGGACAGGACCGCGGCACAGTGCGGAGCGACGGCCTGCCAGCGAGGCCAGTCGTTGGGGTCGAAGGAGTCGAGCGGGCCGGTGTGCCTCTGCAGCAGTGCTGTCACGAGGCGCAGCATCACGGGCATCTGGGCGGTGAAGTCCGCATGGGCCCGGCAGGCGGCCCGGACCATCGGATGAATGGTGATCCAACGCTGGGGACGGCCCTTCGCTCCGGTGGCGGCGCCGGTTGTCTCGATCGTGATCAGCTGAAGGCCGGCGAGGCCCTTCACGGCCTCCTGGAACCGCTCTCCCGTCGGGGCGGTGAACAGCTCGCTCTCGGCCAGGAGTTCCGGTGCGATGAGTTCCCGGTACGGGATGGGTGCCGGCCCCAGGGCCGAGAGCAGCCGCAGAAGGGGGCGAGCCAGATCGGTGCCCTGCCGGTGCAGCAGGTCGAGGGAGAGCTCCCAGGTGCTGACGATCGCACGTCGGTTGCGCTCGTCGGGGCCCAGGTCCTTGTCGGGGTCGAACGCCATATCGGCCAGGCGGTAGTCGAAGCCGGATCGGTACGCGTCGAAGGTCTCGGGTGTCGAGGGCATCGGCCAAGGGTCATCCAGGGCACGTGCCAGATAGGAGCCGGCGAGATTGAGGGCGAGGGGCAGACCTCCGAGGTGTTCGGCGAGCTCCCGGGCTTCCTCCGTCGTTCCGGCACCCGGTGCGAGATCGTGGAGGACTCTGGCTCCGTCGGAGCCCGAGAGAATGCCCACGCCGACCATGTGCACCCAGTCGCCCCAGCGTTCACGGCGAGACTCGCGGCTGGTGAGCAACACCGTCCCCCAAGGGTGCGCGGGTGGCCTCAGCCAGCCCCGCCCCTCGGCGGGGCGCGCCGGTTCGGCCGCCAGCACCGAGGGATCGTCGACGTTGTCCAGGACCAGCAGCCAGGGCGTGGTGAGGGTGTTGAGGAACCGCCACAGCACATCGGCGGGGTGGGATGGCCCGGCGAAGTCGGCGACCAGGGCACCCGCGTCGAACGCGACCGCCCGCAGAGTCAAGGAGAGGACCTCCGCGTCGGCGGCCGACACCCACCACACCCGTGTCATGCCGGCGGCCAGCCGGTGTGCCGCCTCCAGGGCGAGGGTCGTCTTGCCGCAGCCGCCCATGCCGGACAGCAGCCACACGCCCGGCCGGGCGGCGTCGCCCTGGGCCCGCCGGGTGATCGCAGCGGTCAGTTCGCCGACCGTCTCGTCGCGTCCGCGCAGCCGGTCCGGTGCGATCCTGCGCTGCGGAAGGGCGAGCGGTACGGCTGCGGGTCCGGACGCGGGAAGTGAGGGGGACCGGCCGAACGGTCCGCCGATCCCGTCCGCGGGCGACATGCTCTGAACGGTCGCCTCGGTGACGTCGGGCAGTGCCGCGGGCGCCAGTCGCCGCCCCAGCACATGCTCCAGTGCGGCGAGTTCGGCTCTGGTCAGGGTCTCGGCCCAGCGGTCCACCCGGCCCGCGGCGATCCGGCCCGCGCCGTCGCCGTGGTGGTGGCGGGAGACGACTCCCACGAGGTGGCCTTCGCAGAAGACGGCCGCACCGGACATGCCTTCCCAGGCGTCCTTGGCGGGATCCGGGTCGTCGGGCGGGGGTGAGGTCACCTTCAGGTCGAGCGTGCCCTCGCCCCGGTTGGACAGGGCCGCGCAGGTGGTGTCGGCGTGCTCGGCGTCCCGGTAGAGCGAACCGTCGGTGTCCGTGCGGAGTTTGAAGCGCGGGAAGCCCAGCGCGGTACAGCGCAGGACGACGTCCCGCTCCCCGATCCGGCCGTAGACCGCGCCGGTCACCGCCCCGGCGGTCGTCCCGCCCAGCCGGACCGGTACCACCAGTACGGCGACGTCGATGCCGGTGTGCCGCCACTCCACGGAGGCGGCGACGGCCAGTTCGTCGGGACGGTCGGCCTGGAAGCGGATCTCGATGGTCGCCGCGTCCTCGACGACGTGGGCGGCGGTGAGCACGCGTCCCGCCGAGACGAGGTAGCCCGAGCCGCGCCGGCTTGGCCCGCCGTTCGCCGGTGTGACGACGATCTTGGCGACCCGCTCCGGCATGAGCCCGCGGTCGAACCGCATACGCCCTCGGTCAGCGCTCGCCGGGGGCCTGGTCGCCCGCGATCATGGCGGGTCGCGGGGGCTCTCCGGCGACCGGGACGGCGGTAGGCGTGAGGGTGAGCTTGACGCGCTGCGTCTGCGCGTTCGCGGAGCTGCCCTTGCTGCTCGCGTCGACCACCCAGAACCGGATCTTGGCGTCCGCGCCCGCCTCGCGGGTGACGGCGACGGTCGCCTCGATCTCGACGGGGCCGGCCTCGAACCGGATGGCCTCACCTGCGCCGTCCGTCAGCGCGGTGGTCAGCTGGCTCCTCAACTCCTGGATCATGTCAGACAGTTCGATCACGACGGCCCCCCTCGTGCACCTACGCGCTACCCGGATGCTATCGACCCGGGCCCCTCTCCGAGGTCTTTCCTGAGCTCCCGCTTGAGAATCTTCCCGCTGGCGTTGCGCGGGAGTTCGTCCACGAACACCACGCGCTTGGGCGCCTTGAAGGGGGTGAGGTGCTCGCGGACGTGGTCGATCAACTCGGACTCCGTGACGTCGCCGCGCGGGACGACGACGGCCGTGACCGCCTCGATCCAGCGTTCGTCGGGCAGGCCCACCACCGCAGCCTCCGCGACTTCCGGATGGGTGTACAGGGCGTCCTCGACCTGACGGGAGGCGACCAGGACGCCACCGGAGTTGATGACGTCCTTCACCCGGTCGACGATCGTGTAGTAGCCGTGCGGGTCGCGCACCGCGAGGTCACCGGAGCGGAACCATCCGTCGCGGAAGGCCGCTGCGGTCTCCTCGGGCTTGTCCCAGTAGCCCTCGCAGAGTTGCGGGGAGCGGTAGACGATCTCGCCGGGGGTGCCGTCGGGTACGTCCTCGCCGTCCTCGTCGACCACCCGCGCGTCGACGAACAGCACGGGGCGGCCGCAGGAATCCATGCGGCCCTTGTGTTCGTCCGGCGCGAGGACCGTCGCGAGGGGGCCGATCTCGCTCTGCCCGAAGCAGTTGTAGAACGCCAGTCCCGGCAGGCGTTCCTTCAGCCGTTCCAGTACGGGCACCGGCATGATCGAGGCCCCGTAGTACGCCTTGCGCAGGCCGCTCAGGTCGCGGGTCGCGAAGTCGGGGCGGTTGGCGAGGGCGATCCAGACGGTGGGCGGGGCGAACAGGCTGTCCACGCGGCCCGCTTCGACGAGGTCGAAGAGCCGGTCGCCGTCGGGCGCGTCGAGGATGATGTTCGTCGCGCCGACCGCGAGGTAGGGCAGCAGGAAGACGTGCATCTGCGCCGAGTGGTACAGGGGCAGCGAGTGCGCGGGGCGGTCGCCCGCGCTGAGGTCGAGCGCGGTGATCGCGCTCAGGTACTCGTGCACCAGGGCCCGGTGCGTCATCATCGCGCCCTTGGGCAGGGCGGTCGTGCCCGAGGTGTACAGCAGTTGCACGAGGTCCTCGGTGCGCGGTTCAGGCCCGTCGTACACGGGGGCCTCGGCCAGCCGCGCGAGCAGCGAGCCGTCGGCGTCGCGCAGGGGCAACGTCCGTACGCCGTCGGGAAGTCGGGCTGCGAGGTCCGGGTCGGTGAGGACCAGGGAGCTGCCGGACTGGCCGACGATGTAGGCGAGGTCGTCGCCGGTGAGGTTCTGGTTGACGGGTACGTGCACCAGCCCCGCGCGGGCGCAGGCCAGGAAGGCGATCAGGTAGGCGTCGGAGTTGTGGCCGTAGGCGCCGACCCGGTCGCCCGGGGACAGCCCCTGGTCGAGGAGGACGCTCGCCGCACGGGAGACGGCGGTGTCCAGTTCGTCGTAGGTCCAGCTCCGCTCGCCGTACTCCACAGCGACGCGCGCCGGGGTGCGCCGGGCGCTGCGCCGTAGGACTCCGTCGACCGTGCTGCCGTGTCCGGGCGTCGTCATGACAAGTGATCCTCGGCCGACCGCCGGAGGAGGTCAAGGACCGACCGGCTCAACCCTGCCGTCGTCAGAAGCGTCCGATGCAATGGCACTGACGTACGAACGCAGCACATTGCACACTCAAGCCTCTTTTCCCCCAATGATGTTGGAGGGCACGATGCGCAGCCGCCTGAGACGACTCGTTCTCGGAGCCACGGCCCTGTTCACGGCCGCGTCCGCGTTACCCGCGGCCGCCGCCCCGAGTCAGGCACGAGCGGAGCAGCACCCTTCCCGCGACGGCATGTCCGCCGTCATCCGCTACACCGAGTACGGCATCCCGCACATCCTCGCGAAGAACTACGCCGACCTCGGCTTCGGCACGGGCTGGGCGCAGGCCGCCGACGAGGTCTGCACGCTCGCGGACGGGTTCGTGACCCTGCGGGGCGAGCGCTCCCGGTACTTCGGCGCCGGCACGGCAGCCGACGGCGCCCTCTCCGGGGCCAGGACGAACCTCGCCAGTGACCTGTACTTCCGCGGGGTCCGTGAGACGCGCACCGTGGAGAAGGTGCTCGCCGAGCCCGCTCCCCTGGGCCCGAGCCGCGACGTCCGGGGCATGATGCGGGGCTGGGCGGCCGGTTACAACGCCTGGCTGAAGAAGAACAGGATCACGGATCCCGCCTGTGCGGGCGCTTCCTGGGTCCGGCCGGTCACCGAGGTCGACGTGGCCGCGCGTGGGCTCGCCATCGCCGCGATCTCCGGCGAGGGACGCTTCGTGGACACGATCACGACCGCGCGGCCCCCGACCCCGGCCACGTCCACCGGCGCCCGGTCCGCCCGCCCCGACGCGAAGGCCGTGGCGAAAGCGGCGGACGAGCTGTGGGGCGATCCCGGCATGGGCTCCAACGCGGTCGCGTTCCGCGGCGACACGACGGCGAACGGAAGCGGTCTGCTGCTGGGCAACCCGCACTACCCCTGGCAGGGCGGGCGCCGGTTCTGGCAGTCGCAGCAGACGATCCCCGGCGAGCTGAACGTCTCCGGCGGCTCCCTGCTCGGCACTCCGGCCATCTCCATCGGGTTCAACGCACATGTGGCGTGGAGCCACACCGTCTCGACCGGTGTCCCCGCCAGCGTCCACCAGCTGACGCTGGATCCGGCCGATCCCACGACGTACCTCGTGGACGGCAGGCCGGAGCGGATGAGGAAGCGGACCGTGACGGTCGCCGTGAAGGACGGCACGCCGGTGACCGGCACCCAGTGGTGGACCCGCTACGGCCCCGTCGTCACCTCGCTCAACTCCCAGGTGCCGCTGCCGTGGACCGCCACGACGGCGTACGCGCTGTACGACCCGAACGCGGCGAACCTCCGCTTCGCGGACACCTCGCTCGGGTTCGGCAAGGCGCGGAGCACGGACGACGTCCTCGCCTCCCTCGCCCGGAACCAGGGCATCCCCTGGGTGAACACCCTCGCCGCCGACCGCGCGGGACACTCGCTCTACACCCAGTCCCAGGTACTCCCCCGCATCACCGACGAACTCGCGGAGCGCTGCTCGACGGAGCTCGGCCGGACGACGTACCCGGCGTCCGGGATCGCCGTCCTCGACGGCTCGCGCGGCGACTGCGCCCTCGGCAGCGACCCGGACGCGGTGGCGCCGGGCATCTTCGGGCCGGCGAGGATGCCGACGCTGAAGGACGCGCCGTACGCGGAGAACTCGAACGGCACCGCGTGGATGACCAACGCCGACCGGCCGATCACCGGCTACGAGCGGGTCTTCGGCACCGTGGGCACGCAGCTCGGCCTGCGCACGCGCGGCGGGATCGAGGACGTGGCGGCGATGGCCGACCGGGGCGGACTGACCGTACGCGATCTGCAACGGCAGCAGTTCGCCAACCGGGTCCCCGCGGGCGATCTCGCCGCCGGGGACGTGGCCAAGGCGTGCGCGGCGCTTCCCGGGGGCACCGCGACGGGCAGCGACGGCAAGGCCGTCGACGTGTCGGAGGCCTGCGGGGTACTGAAGGCCTGGGACCGCACCATGGACACCGGCAGCCGGGGCGCGCTGCTGTTCGACCGGTTCTGGCGGAAGCTGGAACGGGCCGTGCCGGAGGACCGGTTGTGGAAGGTGCCGTTCTCGGCGGCGGACCCGGTGCGCACGCCGAACACGCTGAACACGGACGCCCCCAGCCTCGCCGGAGCCCTCGCCGACGCGGTGGCGGAACTGCGTGGTGCGGGCATCGCGCTCGACGCGCCGCTGGGCGCGCACCAGTTCGTCGTCCGCGGCGGCGAGCGGCTGCCGGTGCCGGGCGGCGCGGGGCAGCTCGGCGTGTGGAACGTCATCCAGCCGACGTGGGACGCGGCCGGCGGCGGCTACACGGAGGTGCCGTTCGGCTCCAGCCATCTCCAGGCGGTGGGCTGGGACGGCGGTCGCTGCCCGGTGGCGCGGACGCTGCTGACGTACTCCCAGTCCTCGAACCCGAAGTCGCCGCACTTCGCGGACCAGACCCGGCTGTTCTCCGGTGAGAAGTGGGTGACGTCGCGCTTCTGCGAGAAGGACATCCTGTCCTCGCCGAAGCTGCGGGTCGTCCGGGTGCACGAGCACCGCTGACCGCGCCGGGAGGGGTGCCGTCCGGGTGGGGCGGCACCCCTTCTCCCTTCACCGCGCCGCAGGCGTGGCACCTCACACCGGTCGGGTACGGCCCTCCCAGTACGGCTCCCGCAGCCGCCGCTTGTACAGCTTGCCGTTGGGGTCGCGGGGCATCTCGGCGATGAAGTCGACGCTCCTGGGCCGCTTGTACCCGGCGAGCCGGTGGGCGCAGTGGTCGAGGAGGTCGGCCGCGAGGGCGGGTCCGGGCCGGTGTCCTGGGGCCGGTTCGACGACGGCCTTGACCTCCTCGCCCCAGTCGTCGTGCGGGATGCCGAAGACGGCTGCGTCCGCGACGGCGGGGTGGGCGAGCAGGGCGGACTCGATCTCGGCCGGGTAGATGTTGACGCCGCCGGAGATGATCAGGTCGATCTTGCGGTCGCGCAGGAAGAGGTAGCCGTCCTCGTCGAGGTGGCCGAGGTCGCCCACGGTGAAGAAGTCGCCGATGCGGTTCTTGCGGGTCTTGGCCTCGTCCTTGTGGTAGGAGAAACCGCCGGTGTTCATCTTCATGTAGACGGTGCCGAGTTCGCCCGGTGGCAGCCGGTTGCCGTCGTCGTCGAAGATCGCGAGTTCGCTGATGGGCCAGGCCTTCCCGACGGTGCCGGGCTTCTTCAGCCAGTCCTCGGCGGTGGCGAAGGCACCGCCGCCCTCGCTGGCCGCGTAGTACTCCTCCACGCAGGGGCCCCACCAGTCGAGCATGGCCCGTTTCACGTGGTCGGGACAGGGGGCGGCGCCGTGGATGGCGTGCCGCATGGAGGAGACGTCGTAGCGGTCCTTCACCTCGTCGGGCAGGGCCAGGAGGCGGTGGAACTGGGTGGGGACCATATGGGTGTGGGTGCAGCGGTGACGGTCGATGAGGCGGAGCATCTCCTGCGGCGTCCACTTGTCCATCAGGACCAGTTCGTGGCCGATGTGCAGGGACGCGCCGGCGAACTGCAGGACGGCCGTGTGGTAGAGCGGCGAGCACACCAGATGCACGTTGTCGTCGAACGGCCGGATGCCGAAGATGCCGAGGAAGCCGCCGAGGTAGGCCTCCTCCGGAGGTTTGCCGGGCAGTGGGCGGCGGATGCCGCGCGGGCGGCCGGTGGTGCCCGAGGTGTAGTTCATGACCCAGCCGAGGGTGCGGTCCTCCGGTGCCGACTCGGGCTGTCCGTCGAGGAGTTCGGCGTACGGCCGGAAGCCCTCGACCGTTCCGACGGCGTACCGGTGGGTGGCCGGGAGTGCGGCCTCGTCGGCGGCGTCGCGTGCCGCGTCGGCGAAGCGCTCGTGGGCGAGGAGGACCTTGGCGCCGGAGTCGGAGACGATCCAGGCGATCTCCGGCCCGACCAGGTGGTGGTTGACCGGGACGAGGTAGAGGCCGGCCTGGCTGGCGGCAAGGTACGCGGCCAGGAATTCGACACCGTTGGGCAGGACCACCGCGAAGGTGTCGCCGCGTTCAAGGCCGGCCGCGCGCAGGCCGTGCACCAGCCGGTTGGCGGCGGCGTGCAGGCGTCCGGCGGTCCACTCCTCGCCGTCGGGCGCGACGAGCACCCGGCGGTGGGGGTCCCGTGTGGCCTGGGCCCAGAAACCCGCCGGGGGTGTGTTCACCGGTGTGCTCATGACGGGCCGCTCCTTCCGGCGATGCGGTTGACGCGGTCCACGGCCTGTTCGAAGCCGCGGGTGAGGTCGTCGAAGACGGCCTGGACGCTGCGTTCGCTGTTCATCCGGCCGACGATCTGCCCGACCGGGGTGCCGAGCAGGGGTTCGACCTCGTACTTCTGGATGCGCGAGACGGCCTCGGCGACCAGCAGGCCCTGCAGCGGCATGGGCAGGGTGCCGGGCCCGGCGGGGTCGTCCCAGGCGTCGGTCCACTCGGTGCGCAACTGGCGGGCCGGTTTGCCGGTCAGCGCGCGGGAGCGGACGGTGTCGCCGGACCCGGCCGCGAGGAGCTTGCGGGTCAGGGCGGGTGAGTGGAGGTCCGCTTCGGTGGTGGTCAGCCACAGGGAGCCCAGCCACACACCCTGGGCCCCGAGAGTGAGTGCGGCAGCCACCTGCTGCCCGCTGCCGATACCACCGGCGGCCAGGACGGGCAGGGGCGCGACGGCGTCGACGACCTCGGGCGTGAGCACCATGGAGGCGATCTCGCCGGTGTGGCCGCCGGCCTCGTAGCCCTGGGCCACGACGATGTCGATCCCGGCCTCCTTGTGCTTGCGGGCGTGCCGGGCGCTGCCCGCGAGGGCCGCGACGAGGACGTCCTGGTCGTGGGCCCGGGCCACCACGTCTGGCGGCGGGGAACCGAGGGCGTTGGCGAGGAGCCGGATCGGGTAGTCGAAGGCGACGTCGAGCTGGGTGCGGGCGACCTGTTCCATCCAGCCGGTGATGCGCCAGCCGGAGGCCTCGCCCTCGGCGAGCCCGGGCACGCCGTGCTTGGCGAGGGTGTCCCGGACGAACTGCCGGTGTCCCTCCGGGATCATCGCCTCGACGTCGGCCTCCGTCAGTGTTCGATTGTTCGGGGCTTCGACCTTCTTCGCCGGCATCACGACGTCCAGGCCGTACGGCCGGCCGTCCACGTGTGCCTCGACCCAGTCCAGGTCCCGTTTGAGCTCGTCGGGGTCGGTGTAGCGGACCGCGCCGAGCACGCCGAAGCCGCCGGCCCTGCTGATGGCCGCGGCGACGGCGGGGAACGGCGTGAAGCCGAAGACGGCGTGCTCGACTCCCAGTTTCTGGCTCAGCTCCGTCTGCATGGGCGCAGGATGCCGGAGTCCTCCGGAGGACGGAAGAGGTTTTCTGATACTCCGTCAGATTCAGGTGTCGTCGGGTTCATGCGCGCCGTCTCGTCTGCTTCATGCGCGCCGTCTATTTGCGGAGGCGTGCGGCGGACATACTGCAGGGGACAGCGAGGCGGTTGAGGAGAAGGGGCGTGCGGTGACCGACAGACCGGCGAGCGCTGAACTGACCCGACGTCAACTGGGCAGAGCGGGCATGGCCCTGGGCGGTGCGCTCGCTCTCGCGCCGCTGCCCGCCGGCCCCGCCGCGGCCGCCCCGGCGGCGACGGGCCACCGGCCCACCCTGCGGCACGGCTCCGCCGCACGTGCCGGGCTGCTCGGCTCTCATCTGCGCCGGCTGGTCAGCGACGCGGAGGCCTTCCTCGGCCCCTCCCCCACACACCCCTGGTACGCGGGCGCCGTACTGCTCGCCGGTCGGGGCGGCACCGTCGCCCTGCACCGGCCGATCGGCATGGCGGTGCGCTACCGGGCCTACGACGAGAAGACCGACACCGGCGTCGAGTTCCCCGCCGACGAGCAGATCCCGATGACCGAGGACACCGTCTTCGACCTGGCATCGGTGTCGAAGCTGTTCACCTCGATCCTCGCCGTGCAGCAGATCGAGCGGGGCGGACTGGAGCTGGAGGCGAAGGTCGCCTCGTACCTGCCGGACTTCGGCAGCGCGGGCAAGCAGGACATCACGATCCGTCAGCTCCTCACGCACACCTCGGGATTCCGTGCCTGGATCCCGCTGTACAGCGCGCCGACGTACGAGGAGAAGCTCCAGCTCATCTGGGACGAGAAGCCGGTGAGCGCCCCGGGCACGGCGTACCTCTACTCGGACCTGAACCTCATCTCGCTCCAGCTGGTGCTGGAGCGGATCACGGGCCGCGGTCTCGACACCCTCCTGCGGGACGAGATCACCGCGCCGCTCGGTCTGCGCCGCACCCGCTACAACCCGCCCGCCTCCTGGCGCCCGAAGATCGCGGCCACGGAGGACGCGCGCCCGCCGTGGTCCGGTCTCGACCGGGGCCTGGTGTGGGGCCAGGTGCATGACGAGAACGCCTTCAGCCTCGGCGGCGTCGCGGGGCACGCGGGCGTGTTCTCCGACGCCTGGGACCTCGCCGTCCTCGGCCGGACGCTGCTCAATGGCGGCGCCTACGGGCGGGCCCGCATCCTCACGCCCGAGTCGGTGGAGCTGATGTTCACCGACTTCAACACCGCGTTCCCCGGGGACGAGCACGGCCTCGGCTTCGAGCTCTACCAGCACTGGTACATGGGCGCGATGGCCACGCCCCGCACGGCCGGGCACACCGGCTTCACGGGCACGTCGCTGGTGCTCGACCCGACGACCGACTCGTTCCTGGTGGTCCTCGGCAACTCGGTGCATCCGGTGCGGAGCTGGCGTTCCGGGTCCGCGCCCCGAGTCGCGGCGGCGAACAACCTCGCGCGGGCCGTGCCGGTCCGGCCGGAGCGGGGAGGCACCGCCTGGTTCTCCGGGATGGCCGTCTCCAGCACGGCGACCCTCGCGCTCCCCGCGCTCGACACGTCCTCCGGCGGGGCACGGCTGCGCTGCGCGCTGTGGTGGGACACCGAGCCGCAGGCCGACACCCTGGTTCTCGAGGCGACGACCGACGGTGGCACGACCTGGCAGCCGGTGCCCTTCACAACGTCCCGCCGGGGCGAGGAGCCCCGGCAGCATCCGTCGGGCTCGGTCACCGGCTGGTCCAGCCGCGTCTGGCACCGGCTCACCGCGGACCTGCCCGCCGCGAGGGGCCTCGCCCTGCGCTGGCGGTACACCACGGACCGGCTGTACGTCGGCCGCGGCGGCTATGTGGACGGGCTGCGCGTGGGGTCTGCCGACGGTGTCCTGTTCGACGAGGCTCGCCCGGCGGACGCGGCGCGCATCCGGGCGACGGGGTGGACGCGGTCGGCCGACTGAGGGGTCACTGCGGTTCCCGCTCCAGTACCGCCATGGCCGCATTGTGTCCGGGCACCCCGCTGACCCCTCCCCCGCGCACCGCACCGGCCCCGCACAGCAGCACGTTCGCGTGCCGGGTCTCCACACCCCAGCGGCCGGTGCCGTCCTGGGCATGCGGCCAGCTCAGCTCCCGGTGGAAGATGTTGCCGCCGGGCAGCCCGAGGTCGCGCTCCAGGTCGAGCGGGGTCCTGGCCTCGATGCAGGGGCGTCCGTCGGCGTCGGTGGCCAGACAGTCGGCGAGCGGTTCGGCCAGGTGGGCGTCGAGCTGGGCGAGGGTCGACTTCAGGAGGTCCTCGCGAACGGCGTCGTTGTCCCGCTCGAACAGGCGGGCCGGGGTGTGCAGACCGAAGAGCGTGAGGGTCTGGTAGCCCTGGTCGGCCAGGTCGGGGCCGAGGATGGTCGGATCGGTGAGCGAGTGGCAGTAGATCTCCGAGGGCGGCGCTGCGGGCAGGTCACCCGCGGCGGCCTGGGCGTGGGCGGTGGCCAGCTGGCCGTAGCCCTCGGCGATGTGGAAGGTGCCGGCGAACGCCTCGCGCGGGTCGACGGCGCTGTCGCGCAGCCGGGGCAGCCGCTTCAGCAGCATGTTCACCTTCAGCTGGGCTCCCTCGGTGGGCGCCGGGGGTGTGTCGCCGGTCAGTTCCGCCAACGCCTGCGGAGAGGCGTTCACCAGGACGTGCCGGGCGGCGACGGTGCCCTCGCCGTCGGCCGTGCGGAAGGTGACCTCGGCGGCACGGCCGTCGGTGGTGACGCGCAGTGCCTCGTGGCCGGTGGCGAGGACGGCGCCCGCCGCGCGTGCCGCGTCGGCCAGGGCGTCGGTGAGGGCTCCCATGCCCCCGACCGGCACGTCCCAGTCGCCGGTGCCGCCGCCGATCACGTGGTAGAGGAAGCAGCGGTTCTGCTTCAGTGAGGGGTCGTGGGCGTCGGCGAAGGTCCCGATGAGCGCGTCGGTGAGGACCACGCCGCGCACCAGGTCGTCGGCGAAGTGCTCCTCGACGGCGACACCGATCGGCTCCTCGAACAGCTTGTGCCAGGCCTCCTCGTCGTCGAGGCGGCCGCGCAGTTCCTCGCGGGTGGGCAGTGGTTCCGTGAGGGTGGGGAAGACCCGCTGGGCGACGCGGCCCGTCATGTCGTAGAAGTCCTGCCAGGCCCGGTACTCGCGGTCGGAGCCGGTGAGCCGGGCGAACGCCTCCCTGGTCCGCCGTTCGCCGCCGCCGACGAGGAGCCCGGTGGGCCGGCCGTCGCGTTCGGTCGGCGTGTAGGAGGAGACGGTGCGGGTGCGGACCCGGAAGTCCAGGCCGAGGTCCCGCACGATCTTCTTGGGCAGCAGGCTCACCAGGTAGGAGTAGCGGGACAGCAGGGCGTCGACCCCGGCGAAGGGCCGCGTGGAGACCGCCGCGCCGCCGGTGTGGTCCAGCCGCTCCAGCACCAGCACGGAGCGGCCCGCCCGGGCCAGGTAGGCGGCGGCGACCAGGCCGTTGTGGCCGCCGCCGACGATGACGGCGTCGTACGTCCGGTGTGCGTGGGGTCCCAGGGGTGCGGTCATGGTTCTTCGTAACACGGGGTGTTCCGGGTCGGCCAGACGGGCGGCCGGTCGCTCGGGTACCTCGACGGCGTCTCACTGCCCGCCGTGCGCGCGCTGTTGCCGCAGCTCGGCCACCCTGCGGTACAGCGCGGCCGCCTCGGTGGTCCGGCCCAGTTGCTGGAGGCAGTGTGCCTCGTCGTTGCGGCTGGCGAGCGTGTCGGGGTGGTCGGCGCCGAGGACGCGTTCGCGGGCGGCGGCCACCTGCCGGTAGTCGGTGAGCGCGTCGGCCCAGCGGCCGAGCCAGCCCAGGCCGACGGCGACCTCGCGGCGGCTGACGAGGGTGTCGGGATGGTCGGGTCCGAGGACCCGCTCGCGGATCGCGCTCACGTCGCGGGACTCGGCGAGGGCCTCCTCCCAGCGGCCGAGCCGCCCCAGGTTGACGCAGCGGCCGTGGCGGGCGCGCAGCGTCTCGGGATGAGCGGGGCCCTGGACGCGGGCGCGGTCCTCGGCCAGGTCGGCGTAGACGTCCAGGGCCTCGGCGCTGCGGCCGAGGCGGCCCAGGCTGATGCCGATCTCGTGCCTCGTGGCGAGCGTGTCGGGGTGGTCGGGCCCGAGGGCACGGGCGCGGGCCTCGGCGACCTCCTGATAGGTCTCCAGCGCCTCGGTCCAGCGGCCCAGCTGGCCGAGCGCGTAGGCGACCTCGTAGCGGGTGACGAGGGTGTCCGGGTGGTCGGGGCCGAGCACCCGGGCGCGAGCGGAGGCCACCTCGCGGGCCATCCGGTGGGAGTCCTCCAGACGGCCCAGGCGGCTCAGGTTGAAGGCGAGGTTGTGCCGGCAGCGCAGGGTGTCGGGGTGGTCGGGGCCCATGGTGCGTTCGCGGGCGGTGAGCACCGACGTGTAGACCCGGTGGGCGTCGAAGGCGCGGCCCAGCCGGCCGAGCGCGTACGCCATCTCCTGGCGTGCGGCCAGGGTGTCGGGGTGGTCGGCGCCGAGCATGCGGATCCTCGCCTCGGCGACGTGTTTGTACTCGCGCAGGGCGTCCGCGGCCCGGCCGGTCCGGCTGAGGGTGAAGGCGGCCTCGTAACG
>NZ_GG657757.1:437163-545942 GCF_000158955.1 Streptomyces viridochromogenes DSM 40736
GGCAGCCGTCCCGCGTGCGCCAACGCGTCCGGGGCGTGCCGGGCCGCCGGGACGGCCGGTACGTACCCGGGCGCGCCACGGTGCGCGCTGATGCGGCGGGCCAGCTCGCGGGCGTCGCCGGGGCGCTGTCCGGGCTCCTTGGCGAGCAGGTCCAGGACGACCCGCTCGAGGAACCCGGGCAGTTCGGGCCGGTGTTCGCGCGGCGGGCGGGGCGGGGTGTCGCGGTGGCCCACGAGGATCGCCCAGGCGTCGCCGAGGTCGAACGGCGGTACCCCGGTGGCGATCTCGTACAGCACGCAGCCGAACGAGTAGAGGTCGCTGCGCTGGTCGACCTCGGCGCCGCTGATCTGCTCCGGGGACATGTAGTGCGGGGTGCCCATGGCGATGCCGGTGCCGGTCAGCCGGGAGGTGAAGCCGATGTCGTGGCCGAGGCGGGCGATACCGAAGTCGCAGATCTTCACCGTGCCGTCGCCGATCCGCACGATGTTGGCCGGCTTCAGGTCGCGGTGGACGATGCCCTGTTCGTGGCAGTAGGCCAGGGCGGCGGCGACCTGCTCGGCGATCTCGACGACGTCCGCGACCGGCAGCGGGTGCTGCTTGTTGTCCTCCAGGAGCTGGCTGAGGTTGCGCCCGTCCAGCAGCTCCATGACGAGGTAGAGGACGCCGTCGGACTCGCCGAAGTCGTGCACGACGGTGATGCCCCGGTGCTGGAGGGCGGCGGCCACCCGGGCCTCACGGCGGAACCGCTCCCGCAGTACGCGGGTGAAGGCGTGGTCGTGCTGGGGGCCCGGCGGTTTGAGGCACTTGACGGCGACGTGCCGGCCCAGGGACTCGTCCCGTGCCCGGAACACCTCGCCCATGCCGCCGCGCCCGATCAGGTCGAGCAGCCGGTACCGGCCGTGGATGAGTCTGCTGTCCCCCATGTCGCGCGACGCTCCCCCCGGTAGCTGTTCGCCCGCCCCTCCCCATGGCCCACCCAGTATGGCTGCCTATCGTCCGAGTTTGTACGGTGCCGGGCGCGCGTCGGGGCCGAGCCTCGCCATGGCGCGCAGGATGTGTTTCGGCGGGAGTTGCCACCGCAGACGTGCGGGAACGCGGCGCAACAGGAGACCGGTGAGGCGAAGTTGCCGGGTGACGGTGGCGGGTGCGGGGGCCGGTCTGCCGTACAGCTCGTGGGCGTACGGCGGCAGAGAGGCGTACGCCAGGTGTGCCACGCGCCGCCACAGCACCTCGCGCGCCGGTACGAGAAGGGGGTGCGTCGGCGGGCGGAGCAGGAAGTCGTCCACTGCGCGTGCCTCGGGTCCGGCGGCCAGATCGGGGCGCACCTTCTCGAAGTACGTGGCGAGCTCGGCCCGGTCGGCGGGTACGACGGCCGGATCGAGGCCCACCAGGCGTGCGCTCTGCCGGTGTTCGCCGACGTAGCGGTCGGCCTCGGCGTCGGTGAGGCGGAACCCCGATCTGCGCAGGACGTCCAGGTAGGAGTCGATCTCGGCGCAGTGCACCCACAGCAGCAGGCCGGGTTCGTCGACGCCGTAGAGCTCCCCGGTGCCGGGGTCGGTCGCCGTCAGCATGCTGTGGATCTTCCGGACCCGGGCGCCGGCCCGTTCCGCGGCCTCGGTGGTGCCGTACGTCGTCGTGCCGACGAAGTTCGCGGTGCGCATCAGACGGCCCCAGGCGTCCCGCCGGAAGTCGGAGTTCTGCATGACGCCGCGTACCGCGCGTGGGTGCAGGGCCTGGAGGTAGAGCGCCCGGACGCCGGCGATCCACATCATGGGGTCTCCGTGCGCCTGCCAGGTCACCGAGCCGGGGCCGAACAGCCCGGGGTCCGCGCCGGTCATGCGACTCACCTCCGCCCGGCGCCCACGATGGCACATGTCGAACAGCCGGTCGATACCCCCGGGTTCGGCACCGCGCGGGCAACCGTCCAGTCGTTGAGTTTTCATCCACCCAGTAAAGGTTTGGTAAGACTCCCCCTTATATGCCGATGTCGCCGATCAAGCCCCGTCCTGATAGCCGGCGCCGGCAACCACAAGATGGCCTGCCTCGCCGTCCTCACCACCCCGACGGGCGGCATCGGCCGCCGAAGCCAAGGCGCATCGGCTCGACGGGACGGCACCCCCGCACCGGACCGGGCGCGCAGGGCCGAGCGCTGACCGGCTGAGCGCGTGCTGGGTCTCCTGGGCGCCGGAGTGGACCGCCCGTGGAACAGTGGAGGAGAGAAGCCACAGGCCTGCGGGCGCCCGCCACGGTGCGGGCCGGACGAAGGAGGCCAGGATGCGTCTCCCTGTACTGGCAGGCGTCGACGGGTCCGAGTACGCCGCGGCGGCGGTCGACTGGGCCGCGCGGGAGGCCCTGCTGCGTGGCGTTCCGCTGCTGCTGCTCCACGCGTCCCCGCCGCTTCCCGGAGCCGCCGTTCCGGGCGCGGCCCTGGACCGGTTGCATCACGTGGGCGCCTGGCTGCTCCGGCGGACGGTCGCCGACCTCACCCGCCGCCACCCGGACCTCCAGGTGGAATGCGCGCAGGCCGACGACGCCCCGGCCGGGGCTCTCCTCACCGCGGCACGTGATGCCGGGCTCCTCGTCGTGGGCACCCGCGGGACGGGCGGTTTCGCTGGGCTGGCGGTCGGCTCGGTGGCCCTGCGGACGGCGGCGGCAGCCCCTTGTCCCGCCGTGTTCGTCCCTCCCCGCCCCGGTGTCTTCGCGGACGGGGCGCCCCCGGTACGCGGCGCCGGTCAGGTCGTGCTGGGGTTCGACGCGCACCGGCCGGCCGGCGAGGTGGCCGACTTCGCCTTCTCGGCCGCCGAGGCACGGGCGTCCCGTCTGCGCGTGGTGCAGGCGTGGGCCTTTCCCGCCGAGTCCGTCTCGTCCCGGACCCTCGTGGTGACCGAGGAGGACCGCGCGATCTGGGAGGACCAGGAGGTTCTGCGGCTCTCCGACGCCCTGCGTCCGTGGCAGGAGAAGTACCCGCGGGTGACGGCCGACGCCGACGTCATGCTGCTCCACCCCGCGGAAGCCCTCCTCAACGCCTCCCGGAGCGCGGGCCTCCTCGTCGTGGGGCGCCGCACCGAGCCCCGGGCGGCCGAGGGCCGACTCGGTCCGGTCACACACGCCGTACTGCACCACGCCCGCTGCCCGCTGGTGCTCGTGCCGCACGCCATGTGACGGCTCAGCCGTAGAACGCGCCGAACTCGTCGTACAGCGACGGGTCGACGACCTTGTTCTCCCCCGTGGCGTCGGCTAGGGGGAGGCGGACGATCCGCGTGCCCCGCAGGGCGACCATGCGGCCGAAGTCCCCCTCCTTGACCGCGTCGATGGCGTGCAGTCCGAAGCGGGTGGCCAGCCACCGGTCGAAGGCGCTCGGGGTGCCGCCGCGCTGGATGTGACCCAGGACCGTGGTGCGGGCGTCCTTCTCGGTGCGCGCGGAGATCTCCTGGGCCAGCCATTCACCGATGCCGGACAGCCGCACATGGCCGTACTCGTCCAGCGACTGGTCCTTGAGGATCATCTGCCCCTCCTTGGGGACGGCCCCTTCGGCCACGACGACGATCGGCGCGTAGTTGATCTCGAACCGGCGCTTCACCTGCTCACAGACCTGGTCGATGTCGAACGGCCGCTCCGGGATGAGGATCACGTTGGCGCCGCCTGCGATGCCCGCGTGCAGGGCGATCCATCCGGAATGCCGCCCCATCACCTCGACCACCAGGGCGCGCATGTGTGACTCCGCGGTGGTGTGCAGGCGGTCGATGGCTTCCGTCACGATGCCGACGGCGGTGTCGAAGCCGAAGGTGTAGTCGGTGCCCGAGACGTCGTTGTCGATGGTCTTCGGCACACCGACCAGGTCGATCCCCTGCCGGCTGAGCTCCGTGGCCGCCCCCAGCGTGTCCTCTCCGCCGATCACGACGAGCGCGTCCACCTCGTGCGCGGCGAGGGTGTCCCGCACCCGCCGCAGCCCGTCCTCGTGCTTGAACGGGTTCGTACGGGAAGACCCGAGGATGGTCCCGCCCCGCGGGAGGATCCCCCGCACGCTGGAGATGTCCAGGGGAACGACGTCGTTCTTGAGCAGACCGAGCCAGCCGTCCCGTACGCCGACGAAGTCGAACGAGTATTCCTGGACGCCCTTGCGGACGACGCTGCGGATCACGGCGTTCAGGCCCGGGCAGTCACCGCCGCCGGTCAGTACTCCGACCTTCATGGGTCTCTCCCGTCCGCCGCGCACACCTGGATCGCCGCCTGCCTCCAGCCTCCCTCGGTTCCGTCCACGCCGGCCACTCGACGGGTGTCAGGGCGCCGGACCGGGACCGTCGGCCCCCTTCGTGCCCGTCCGGCCCATCGGCTCGCGGCCTTCGGGGACCGAGGCTGGAAGTGCGGCCGTGAGGAGGGCAGCGATCATGAACGGGACAGTGCTGGTGGCCTACGGCTCCACCAACGGCTCGACGGCCGAGATCGCCGAGCACATCGGTGAGGTCCTGGCCAAGGAGGGACTGGACGTGGACGTACGGCCCGCCTCGGACGTGGCCGACCTCGTGCCGTACGGCGCGGTCGTCCTCGGTGGCGGGCTCTACGGGGGCCGCTGGCAGCGGGACGCACGCCGCTTCGCGCGGCGGCACCGCAAAGCCCTGGCCGAGCGGCCGGTGTGGCTGTTCAGCAGCGGCCCCCTCGACCCCTCGGCGTCCGAGCGGAACATCCCTCCGGCACCCGGGGTACGACGGGTGATGTACCACGTCGATCCGCGTGGGCACGCGACCTTCGGAGGACGCCTGGAGGGCGACGTCAAGGGGCGCATCGCCCGGATGATCGTCAAATCCGGAAGGGGCGGCGACTTCCGCGACTTCGAGCGGATCGGCACCTGGGCGGCCATGGTGGCCCGGGACCTGCAGGCCCCCGAAGGCTGACCCACTCACCTCGCGTGCCGTGCGGGACCCCCGGCCGGGCAGTACGGTGCCGGAACGGTGTCCCGAGGACCCGGCGGAACGGGAGGCGGCATGTCGGACCACGAGGCGGTGAGGGTTCGGCGCAAGGTGTACGAAAAGGAACTACTGCGCCTGCAGACGGAGTTGGTGAAGCTCCAGGAGTGGGTGCGTGCCGAGGGCACCCGGCTGGTCGTCGTCTTCGAGGGGCGGGACGCGGCCGGCAAGGGCGGCACCATCAAACGGGTCACCGAGCACCTCAACCCGCGGGTCGCACGGATCGCCGCGCTGCCGAAACCGACCGAGCGGGAGCGCACCCAGTGGTACTTCCAGCGATACGTCGAGCACCTGCCGGCCGCCGGGGAGATCGTGTTGTTCGATCGCTCCTGGTACAACCGGGCCGGCGTCGAGCACGTGATGGGTTTCTGTACACCGGAGGAGCACCAGCTCTTCCTGCGGCAGTGCCCGATCTTCGAGCGGATGCTCGTCGAGGACGGCCTGCTGCTGCGCAAGTACTGGTTCTCGGTGAGCGACACCGAGCAGCAGGAGCGCTTCCGGAAGCGCTTGGAGGACCCGCTGCGCCGCTGGAAGCTGTCACCGATGGACCTGGACTCGATCAGCCGCTGGGAGGCCTACTCGCGGGCCAAGGACGAGATGATGGTGCACACCGACATCATCGAGGCACCGTGGTACGTCGTCGAGAGCGACGACAAACGCCGCGCCCGGCTCAACATGATCGCCCATCTGCTGCACTCGGTGCCGTACCACGAGGCGCCTCCTCCGGTGCTGGAGCTACCGGACCGGCCGCCCTCGACCGGTTACGAGCGCCCGCCGCGCGACCTGCGCACCTACGTCCCCGACCACGCGGCAGGCCTGTGAGGGGCCGAGAGCCGACGCGGTGCCGTCACCTCATGCTCGGCCGTCCCTTGGAGTCGTGCGGCACCAGCGCGACCGGACAGTGCACGTGGTGGATCAGGGCGTGTACGACCGGACCGGTGTGGGGGCCGAACGCCGTACGGCGTCCGCGGCTGCCCGCGACGACCAGGCCCGCGCCGGACGCGGCCCGGACGAGGACGTGTGCCGGCCACCCCTCGTGAAGCTCCTCGACGACGGCGGTGGGGTACTTCTCGCGCCACGGTGCGAGCAGCGCGGCCAGCTCGCGTTCTGCCACCCCTCTGATTCGGGCACGTGCCTCGGCGTCCGGAAGACCGTGAGAGACGGGTACGCGCCAGGCGTGCACGGCGCGCAGCGGTGCCCGGCGCAGGTCGGCGGCGTGGAAGGCGAAGTCCAGGACGTCGTGGGACGGTTCGTCGAGGCCGACGGCGACCGCCACGTCGCGGCAGGGCATGCGGATCGAGGGCTTCCCGTCGACTCCCGGCAGATGCTCCGCCTCGGCCGTCTCACCCTCCCGTACCAGGACGACAGCGTGCTGCAGCCGGGCCACGGTGGCCATGGCGACCGACCCCGACATGAATCCGCCCAGGCCGCTGGGGCCTTGACTGCCGATGACGAGAAGATCGGCGTTCTCCGACTCGGCGAGCAGAGTGGAGACGGGCGGCCTGCACACCTCTTCCGCGGAGACGGACAGCTGCGGATAACGCTCGACCAACTGGTCGAGGACGCTGCGCAGCACGCGCATGGCGCGATACTGAGGCGCCCTCAGCTCCGGAAGCACCGCGTCCGGGGCGATGTCCGCCGGCAGGCCCCCCTCCCAGGCATGGACGAGCCGGAGCGGCAGTCCTCGGCGGAGCGCCTCCCTGGCCGCCCAGTCGGCCGCGGCGAGACCCTCGGGTGAACCGTCCACACCGGCGACGACCGTCCTCGTCATGGCCGGCACCTCCTGACGTCTCATCCGTGAACCCGAAGGCGTCTCATCCGTGAACCCGAACAGGAATTCGAACCTGCCGGACGGACGTCTCAGCAGGTCCGGCCTCGCCTGCAGTGGTGCTTGCGGGGCCGGGGGCGGACCCGATGCACACGGTGGGCTTCGCGTGCCCATGAGCCGGCCTCCGGCAGATCGCCGACGGGTTCTCCACCTGGTCCCACCATCGAACGGCAGCGGTCCCGGGCACAGGGCCGAAGGTCCCGGCATGCCCGGACTTCCGTCCCCGCACAGGCCCCGGCACGATCCGCGTCGGCCGGCGTGCGCTGTGGTGGGGCTCGGGGTGTTCCCCGAAGGAGAGGGCGCACGCCTGGCCGATGCTGGCGCCGGAGCCTGCCCGCCTCCCTGCGGAAGTCGACCAGAACCGTGCCAGGGGCGGGCCCGGGGACGACGTGCTGCTGTACTCCTTCGCCCGGAGCGCAGGCCCGCCGCTCACCGTCGGCTCGTCCTCACGCACACGACGTTCTGGGCGGAGATGTCGGGCGCCGCCGCTGCGCGAAGACGAGCCGGACGGTCTCCCGTTCGGGGCCGCCCGGCCCTATGGCCCACCGGCGAACGGAGGTGTGATGTAAGTGAGCCGAGGGCCACAGGATGGGTACGGCGAAGCGCCGGACTGCACGGCGACACCGGCACTGCCCGGTGCCCGCTCCTCTTCGGACGTGACGGCACCCGCCCGGTCGATCTCCCGGCTGGAGCAGTTCTTGCCACGGTTGTCCCGGATGGCGGGCGACCTGCCGCAACTGGCGGAGGCGGACTTCAATCCGGTCCTCGCCCGGCCTGAAAACATCACCGCTCTGGACGCGCGGATCCGGTTGCTGAAACGACGCGCCCACGAACCCTATCTGCGGCGGCTCCGCTGACCTGTGGGTCCGTGCACCGATGAAGGAGGCGGAACACGATGAGGCACAACAAGGTCGGCGCGCTCATGGCAGCCGACGTCGTGCGCGCCGGGTACGGCACGCCGTTCAAAGAGGTGGCCCGGCTGCTCGCCGAGCACCGGATCAGCGGCCTGCCGGTGGTGGACGACGACGAGAAGGTCCTCGGGGTGATCTCCGAGACGGATCTGATGGCCAGGCAGGCGGAGGCCCCCGGCCCGTCCGGGCCGCGACGGCTGTTCCGCCGGCCGCGCTGGACGCCGGGATCGCGCGCCCGCCAGGCCAGGGCCCACGCCCGGACAGCCGGTCAGCTCATGTCCCGCCCGGCCATCACGGTCCACGGCGACGCGTCCGCCGTCGAGGCGGCGCGCGTCATGGCACACCACCGAGTGGAACGACTGCCGGTCGTCGACGACGAGGAGCGGCTCGTCGGTATCGTCACCCGCCGCGATCTGCTCCAGGTCTTCCTGCGCCCGGACGCCGAGATCCGACAGGCGATCAGGGACGACGTGCTGGGGCGGGCGTTGGGGCTGCCGCCCGATGCTGTCGACGTGGACGTCCACGAGGGTGTGGTCATCCTCACCGGACAGCTGGAACGGCGTGTCGACGCGTCGACGGCGGTGGAGATGTGCCGTCAGACGGACGGCGTGGTCGCCGTCGTCGACCACCTCACCTACCGCTTCGACGACCCACGGCTGTCGCCCGAGGAGCCGGCCCTGCACGGACTCCCCTACTACTGGCAGCGCGGGCCATGAGGGCGCTCGGCAACCACCACCCGCCGCCCGACCTGCGGACCTGTGTCCCCGCCGACCACGCGGCAGGCCTGTGAGCGTCCCGGACGGACGACGGGTGCCGCTCTTCACGCATGTGCCACCACGGCAACCGGGGCGACGGCGTGGTGCAGCACGGCATGCGCGACAGGACCGATGTGCGCGCCGAAGCGGCTGCGCCGGATCCGTCGGCCCACGACAACGAGGGAGGCATTGCGAGAGGAGTTGGCGATCTGGTCCGCGGCGCTGCCTGCCCGGGAGGCCTCGATCACCTCGACGGCCGGGTGCTTCTGCCGCCAGGGGCGCAGCGCGTCGGTGAGCTCGGCCGCCTTCTCCCGGGCGAGCTCGTCATACACGCTCACATGGTCGGACAGGCCGTAGATGTTGTACGGCGGAGGGCTCCAGGCGTGCAGGACGCGCAGGGCCGTTCGGCGACGGGCCGCCTCCTCGAAGGCGAAGGCGATGACCGTGTCGTCCGGGCTTCGGATGTCGAGTCCGAGCAGCACCGGACGGAACGATGTCGCCGCGGACGGTATGCCGGCCGGATCCATGGTGTGCTCGTCCGCCGCCTGTTCCCCGGAGCGCACCAGCACCACCGGCGCCTCGGTGCGCGCAATGACGGCCTGGCCCACGGAACCGACCATGAACCCTCCGACCCCGCTCAGCCCGCGGGAGCCCAGAACCAGCAGTTCGGCGTCCCTCGCCACGTCCACCAGGACATCGCCGGGCCGGCCGTTCAGGTGGACCGCGGTCACGTCCACTCCCGGGTGACGCGACTGGAGCCCTTCGGCGGTTTCGCGCGGGATCCGCTCGCTCCAGTGCTGCTGGGTCTCCGCGCCAAGGAGCGGTGCCTGTGCCATCGGTTCCGGTACGGGCTCCCAGACGTGCACCAGCCGCAGGGGCAGTCCACGCAGCTTCGCCTCACGGGCCGCCCATTCCGCTGCGGCCCGGCTCTCGGACGAGCCGTCCAAGCCCACCAGGACGGAACGGAACATGCTGTCCACCTCCTGAATCGGTATCCGCCCTCAGGTTCGCGCCGCGCAGTGGTCACGGAGCAGGGGGCACAGGTCCCCCGACCCGGCCGTTCGGCCCCATCGCCGAAGGGCCGGTCGCCGGGCACACCGCCCACCGGCCCGGGCTGAGCGAAGTGGATCAGTGCCCCTCGCTCGGGGCCGAGCGGCCCCGAGCGAGGGCTGTGTGCCCCCTGCCGCCGACATGGTCCGCCGCGATGTGATGGTCGGGACCGACACGGCAAGGACACGCCGGACCCACCCGAGGTCAGCCCATGGACATCTCCCTCTTCACGAACCGGCTGCGCCGCCTCGCCCCCGCGGGCTCGGCACCGCGGGTGGAACCTGTCCTGCTGCTGGTCACGGCGGCTGCCCTGGCAGCCGGCGGGGTCGCCTGGCTCTCCGGCGCCGAAGGCCTCGCCGATTTCTTCTGGGGGCTGGGCACGGTGGCCGCGGTCGTACCCGCCGTGTGGTGGGTGCTGGCGGCGCTGCGACACGGGCACGCGGGCGTGGACCTGATCGCCGTCCTGGCTCTGGGCGGCACCCTGGCCGTGGGCGAGTACCTGGCCGGTGCTCTGATCGCGCTGATGCTCGCCTCAGGGCGCATGCTGGAAGCCACCGCCCGGCGACGGGCCACCCGCGACCTGCGCGCCCTGCTGGAACACGCACCGAGTTCGGCACGCCTTCGCACGGGCAGGGGAGTGCGCACCGTGCCACTGGACGAGGTCGCCGCCGGCGACCTGCTCGTGGTGGGCCCGGGCGAGGTGGTTCCGGTCGACGGCACCGTCGGGAGTGCCGCCGCCGTACTCGACGAGTCCGTGCTCACCGGCGAGCCCGTCCAAGTCGAACGGGCCTGCGGTGAAGCACTCCGCAGCGGCGTGGTGAACGCCGGCGGCGCCTTCGACCTGCGCGCCTCCGCGACCGCGCGGGACAGCACCTACGCCGGGATCGTGCGGCTGGCCCAGCGGGCCGGTGCGGAGTCCGCGCCCGTTGTACGGCTGGCCGACCGCTACGCGGCATGGTTCCTGCCACTGTCGCTCCTCGTGGCCGGACTGGCATGGCTGGCCAGCGGCTCCGCTGTGCGGGCGGTCGCGGTCCTGGTCGTCGCCACTCCGTGCCCCCTGTTGCTCGCCGCACCGGTCGCGATCGTCTCCGGCCTCTCCCGCGCCTCCCGCCTCGGCGTGGTCGTGCGCGACGGAGGCGCGCTGGAGAACCTGGGTCGAGCCCGCACCCTGCTGCTGGACAAAACCGGCACCCTCACCCGCGGCCGTCCCCGCGTCCTCGACGTGACCGCCGCACCCGGCCGGACCACGGCGGAGGTGCTCCGGCTCGCAGCCTCGGTCGACCAGTATTCGCCCCACGTGCTCGCCCGGGCCATCGTCGAGGCGGCCCGGGAACGGGGGCTGGAGCTGCCGGCTCCCGCCGACGTCACAGAGGAACCCGGCCGAGGAGCCACCGGCACGGTGGAAGGGCACCGGGTCTCCATCGGTCGCGCCGGTTCGGCGGACACCCGGCAGCCCTGGGAAGGAGCGGTGGACAACCGTGCCCTCCTCGAGGGCGCGGCCGTCGCCTGGCTCACCGTCGACGGAGAGCCGGGCGGCGCGGTCCTCCTGCGCGATCCCCTGCGCCAGGACGCCCCGCGCACCCTCCGCTACCTGCGTACGGCGGGCATCGAGCGGCTGGTGATGCTCACCGGTGACGGGAGCGCGCCCGCCCGCGAGGTCGGGGCCCTCCTCGGTCTGAACGAGGTGCGCGCCGGGCTCGGCCCGGCGGAGAAGGTCGCCGCCGTACGCGCGGAGCGGGACCACGCGGTCACCGTGATGGTCGGTGACGGCGTCAACGACGCCCCCGCCCTGGCCGCCGCCGACGTGGGCGTCGCGATGGGCGCCCACGGTTCCACCGCCTCCTCCGAGGCTGCCGACATCGTGCTGACGACCGATCGCGTGGACCGTCTGGCCGACGCCGTCTTCATCGCCGTCCGTGCCCGGCGCATCGCGGTGCAGAGCGCCCTCGGCGGGATGCTGCTGTCCCTGGCGGCGATGGCCGCGGCGGCCGCCGGACTGCTGCCGCCGGCCGTGGGGGCGTTGCTCCAGGAGGGCATCGACGTCGCCGTCATCCTCAACGCGTTGCGGGCCCTGCGCACCGACCGGACCGGACGCCCGACGCTGCCGCCCGATGCCGAGGCGCTGATCCACCGCTTCGCCGCCGAGCACGACGACCTCCAGGACGTCCTCACGGCCGTGCGCGACGCTGCCGACCGCCTCTCGGACAGTCCCGGCCCCCGGGCACTCGCGGCGGTCGAGGAAGCGCACCGGCTGCTCACGGAGCGGTTGCTGCCGCACGAGTACGCCGAGGAGCACCGGCTCTACCCCGCACTGGCCCCCGCCCTCGGCGGCCCCGAGGCGACCGCCACCATGAGCCGTGCCCATGCGGAGATCGAGCGTCTCTCCCGGCGTATCGCCACGCATCTGCGCCTCGCCCACGCGGCCCGTGGGCTGGCCCCCGAGCAGCTCGACGACCTGCGGGCGTGCCTCTACGGCCTGAACACCGTGCTGCGCCTGCATTTCGCCCAGGAAGAGGAGAGTTACTTCTCCCTCGCCCCGTGAGTTGCGATGACCGGGCGCTCGGGCAATGACCGGGCACTCGGGCAGCCCCCACGCGTGGCTACCCCCACGCGTGGCGAAGCGGCCGTTGTCCGCGCGTCTCGGGTCCCGGGCGCCCGGTGCCTCAGACGCGCTGCGGGACGACGGCCACGGGGCAGGCGGCGTGGTGCAGCAGGGTGTGGCTCACCCGGCCGAGCTGGAGGCCGAAGTGGCCGGACCGGCGCCGTGCGCCGACGACCACGAGGTCCGCGGCGGCCGAGCGGTGCACGAGGGACCCTTGCGGGCCGGCCCTTCGACCGTCACCCGGTTCACGCGCACGGCCGGATGATCGGCAGCTGCCTCGGCGACCAGCCTGTCGATCAGTTCGGAGGCCTGGGCCTCGTGCTCCCCGGGCTCTTCCACCGGAGCCGGATGCCCGGCCTGCTCGCGCTCCGGGAAGCGCCAGGCGCGGACGATGTCGAGCACGCATCCACGCGCCTCGGCCTCCCGGAACGCGAACCGCACGGCCTCACCGCTCGTGTCGGGTTCTCCGGCTCCGAGCAGGATCCGCCGGTGGGTCCCGGCCAGAGCGGCCTTGTCGCCACGGACCACGATGACCGGGCAGTGGGCACGTGCCGCGACGGCGAGACCCACCGAGCCCAGCAGGGCTCCCTGCAGCTCTCCGCGCCCGCGCGAGCCGGTCACCAGGGCGGCTGCGCTGTCGCCCTCACCGAGCAGGGCGGACACCGCTTCCGCGGGCACCGTCTCGACCGACACCTTGACATCAGGATTGAGCCTCCGGACGCGTTCCTCGGCGGAAGCGACGATGTGCTGCGCCATCACCTCCTCCGACGGTCGCTGCCGGGTCAGCGACGGCACCGCACCCTCGTACCGCTCCCACTGGGAGCCGTAGACCAGACGCAACGGCAGGCAGGCCGTGGCGTACGGCCTCCTCCACCGCCCAGTCGACGGCCAGGATGCTGCCGTCCGACCCGTCGACGCCCACGACCAAGGGCAGTTCCATGATCCCCACCGCCAATCTTCCGGGCTGCCACGTCGTGCAGCAGGGGGCTATCACTGTCACGGTCGCACCCCCGCGCCGCGGTCGGCAGGGGCGGTCGGGCCACAACCGAGGACGTTCGGCCCACCCGGGCAGGGGATGTGTCGCGGCCCGTGAACCGGTGCGGTCGTCCCTTGCCGAACCGCCGGTGAAGAGCATTCGGGAGACGAAGCACCCCCGGCCGCCACGGGCCGGCGTTCCCTCGCGGAGTTCAGAGGAAACTCAGAAGCTTCCGCCCGTTCGGAACCGCTCAGGAGGCGCGATGCTTGAAGCAAGATGAGCACCACGCCGAACCACACCACTCCCCCTCCGCTGCGCAGGCTCGACGGCGGCGCCGTCCGCGTCCTGGTGGTGGACGACGAACCCGACCTGACGGACGTCCTGGGCGCCGCGCTGCGCTCCGAGGGCTGGGAAGTCCGCATCGCCTGCGACGGCGCGGGCGCGCTGGAGGCGGCCGACGGTTTCCACCCCGACGCCGTCGTCCTGGACTGGATGCTGCCCGACACCGACGGACTGGGGGTGCTGCACGCCCTGCGTCGCAGGATCCCGCAGGTCTGCGTGCTCTTCCTGACCGCGCGGGACGCCGTCGAGGACCGGATCGCGGGCATCACCGCCGGGGGAGACGACTACGTCACCAAGCCTTTCGCCCTGGAGGAGGTGCTGGCGCGACTGCGCGGTCTCGTGCGCCGGGCGGGCATGTCGCGCGAGGCCGACGCTCCGCGGCTCGTCGTTGCGGACCTGGTGATGGACGAGGAGGCCCGGGAGGTCACCCGGTCCGGCCGGATCGTCGAGCTGTCCCGCACCGAGTTCGAACTGCTGCGGTTCCTGATGCGCAACCCGCGCCGCGTGCTGTCCAAGGAGCAGATCCTCGATCGCGTGTGGTCCTACGACTTCGGGGGGCGCGCCCACGTGGTCGAGCTGTACATCAGCTACCTGCGCAAGAAGATCGACGCCGGGCAGGCCCCGCTGATCCACACGGTGCGCGGAGTGGGATACGTCCTCAAACAGGACCGGTCGTGACGATGTCCGGGCCACGCCCACGCGCCGCGCTGCGCCGAGCGCTCGCCGCCCGGCGGGCCAGGCCGGCCTCCCTGCGTCTGCGGCTCACCACCGGTCTCGTGGTGTTGCTGGCGGTGGCGTGCGCGGTGATCGGTGTCGCGACCGTCGTCGCCCTGGAGAGTTTCCTCATCGGCCGGATCGACCAGCAGCTCGCCATGACGGGCGGCCGCTTCGCGGCCAGCCTGGAGCACGAGAACCGTCCCGACGCCGACAACGCGCCCGACACCCGCGGCCAGGCCGACGGCACCTTCGGCGCCCGGCTGGTGGCCGCCCACCCGACCCATGCCGCCGTGGTCGACGACGACACCGACGCCGCGGTCCACCTGACGTCGGCCGACAGCCGGGTCCTGGCGTCGCTGCCGACGGACGGCAAAGGGCACAGCGCCCATCTGTCCGCGTTGCCCGGCCGCTACCGCCTGGCGACCGTCCGGGGCGACGACGGCGACGTCCTGGTCACGGGGCTGCCGCTGCGTCCCGTCGAGGAGACGGTGCACCGGCTGGTGGCGGTGGAGGCCGTCGTCTTCAGCGCCGCTCTCGCGGCGACCGCCGCCGCGGGCGCGGCCTGGGTCCGGCTGTCCCTGCGACCTCTGGAACGGGTGGCCACCACGGCGACCGAGGTCACGCGTCTGCCGCTGACCACCGGAGAGGTCGCCATGCCGGCCCCGGTCCCCCACAGCGACACGCACACGGAGGTCGGCCGGGTCGCCACCGCCCTCAACCGCATGCTCGGCCACGTCGGTGACGCCCTCGCCCGGCGCCACGCCAGCGAGGAACGCCTGCGCCACTTCGCCGCCGACGCCAGCCACGAACTCCGCACCCCGATCGCCGCGGTCCGCGCGCACACCGACCTGGCCCTGCGCCACCCCGGCCCCTTGCCGCACGAGGTACGGCACTCGCTGGAACGCATCGAGGCGACATCGCGGCGCATGAGCGGCCTGGTCGACGACCTGCTCCTCCTCGCGCGCCTGGACGCGGGCCGCCCCCTGGCACGCGAACCCGTGGACCTGACACGCCTGGCCCTCGACGCCGTGGACGACGCCCGTGCCCTGTCGGCGGACCACCACTGGCAGCTGGAGCTGCCCGAGGAACCCGTCGTGGTCGAGGGCGACGAGCACCGGCTGCACCAGGTGCTGGCCAACCTGCTCTCCAACGCCCGCATCCACACCCCGCCCGGTACAAGGGTGACCCTGTCGCTCGCCCCCGGCTCGCACCACGCCGAGATCACCGTCGCCGACGACGGGCCGGGCATTCCCGAGGCCCTCCAGGCAGAGATCTTCCACCGCTTCACCCGGGCCGACCCCGGCCGCTCGCGCCGGACGGGCGGCACTGGCCTGGGGCTGGCGATCGTGGACGCCGTCATCACCGCCCACCACGGCACGATCAGTGTCACCAGCGGCCCCGGCAGCACCTCATTCCGTCTGCGGCTGCCGCTCGCGGCCGGCGAGGACCAGCTCTGAGTTCCCTCTGAGTACGGGTGTGAGGGGGCGTTCTCAGAGAGTTTGGAGAAGTTGTCCCGGCAGGGTGGCCGACACACAGCCGGCACACCTAGGAGTCCCGTGGCCACCACGTCCGCGTACAACCGCCATGCCAGGCCGCGTCCCCCTCGGCCCGGCCTGACGGCCCCCCGCGTCGTGGGGGCCGTGGCCCAGCTGCTGGTCGGTGCCGGAGCCCTGGCCGTCATCGGCCTCTGGTGGGCCGACACCACCTCCGTGGTCGGTCTTTCCGGGTGGCTGACCAACGCCGGCCGAGTCACCGGCCTGCTGGCGGGTTACGCGTGCGCGGTGCTGCTCGCGTCGATGTCCCGTCTTCCCGTCCTGGAGCGGGCCGTCGGCTCGGACCGCCTGGCCCGCTGGCACGCGCTGGGCGGCCGGTACACCATCTCGCTGACGCTCGCCCATGTCCTGCTGATCACTCTCGGTTACGCGGCCGGCGACCACGCAGGCGTCGTGGATCAGGCCGCCACGTTCATCCGCACCTATCCGGACATGCTCGCGGCCACGGCCGGATTCGTGCTCCTGGTAGCCACCGGCGTCCTCTCGGCCCGCGCCGTGCGCCGCCGACTGAGCTACGAGACGTGGCACTACCTTCACTTCGCCACGTATCTGGCCGTCTTTCTGGCCTTCTTCCACCAGCTCTCCAACGGAGCCGACTTCGTGACGCACCGCCCCGCGCAGGCCGCCTGGTACGCGCTCTACACCGGCGTGGCCGCGTTGCTGGTGTGGTATCGCTTCCTCACCCCGGTGCGGCGGGGGCTGCGGCACCGGCTGGTCGTGACCGAGGTGCGGCCCGAGGCGCCCGGCGTGGTGTCCGTCTTCATGACGGGGCGGCATCTGGAGGGACTGGGCGCGGAGCCCGGTCAGTTCTTCCGCTGGCGTTTCCTCACCCGGGGGATGTGGTGGACTGCGAACCCCTATTCGCTTTCCGCGCCGCCCGGCCCGGGGCGCCTGCGGATCACCGTGAAGGCCGTCGGCCGCCACAGCGAGGCCCTGGCCCGGCTGCGGCCGGGGACGCGGGTGTGGGCGGAGGGGCCGTACGGTGCCTTCACCGCGGCACGGCGTACGTCGCCCAAGGTGCTGCTGCTGGGCGGTGGCGTGGGGATCACCCCGTTGCGTGCCCTGTTCGAGACACTGCCCGGCGAGGTCACCCTGGTGTACCGGGCGCGCCGCCCTGAGGACGTGGCGCTGTGGCGGGAGCTCGACGCCATCGCCGCCCGGCGGGGCGCCACCGTGCACTACGTGGTCGACGAACCGGCCGAGCACTCCTCGCCCCTCACCGCCGGTGGACTCGCCGTCCTCGTGCCGGACATCGCCGAGCGCGACGTCTATCTGTGCGGACCACCCGGAATGACGTCCGCGGCCATACCCGCCCTGCGCCGGGCCGGAGTGCCGCGCCGCCGCATCCACCACGAGTCCTTCGCGTTCTGAGACCGCCCGCGAGCTGAAAGGAACGGCCTCATGGCCATGCGCCGCGCCGCCCTCCTGGCCACCTCCTCCGTCACGGGACTGGTCCTGCTGCTGTCCCTCAAACCGCACCACACCACGCCGTCCGCACCGGCCGGCACCGGCTCGGGTGCCGCGACGTCCTCGCCGACACCGGGCTCGGGCACCGGCCACTCCAGCGGGGCGAGCGGCGGCGCGGGGGCCACCGGCACCTTCACCGGCGCCGTCGAGCAGACCCCCTACGGCCCGGTGCAGATCGCCGTCACTCTCTCCCACGGCGAATTGACCAAGGTCCGGGCGCTGCAGACCCCGAGCGGGGCGTCGCGCAGCCGGGCGATCTCCGGTTACGCCGTGCCCACCCTGACCAGGGAGGCGCTGGGCGCGCAGAGTGCGCACATTCAGGCCGTCTCCGGCGCCTCCTACACCAGCGAGGGCTACACGCAGTCCCTCCAGAGCGCCCTGGACAAGGCCGGTGCCTGACACACCCGAGGGGTACGACGTGCCCGAGACCGCCACGAGCGCCGAAGGACTCCGTGGGTTGCGCCACGTCGAGCACGCCATGGGCACGGTCTTCTCCTTCGACATCCGCGACGCCCCCACACGCGCCGTACGGCACGCCCTCGACAGGGCCGTGGCATGGCTGCACCAGGTGGACGAGGTCTTCTCCACCTACCGTCCCGGCAGCCAGATCAGCCGCCTCTCACGCGGCGAGATCACTCTCGCCGACTGCGACCGGGACGTCGCCGAAGTGCTGTGGCTCTGTGAGAACGCCGAGCGCCTCACCGACGGCTGGTTCAGCCGCGCCCCCGGCGGCCGCCTCGACCCCACCGGCCTGGTCAAAGGCTGGGCCATAGAGAGGGCCTCGGTGATTCTGGAGCGGGCCGGGGCGCGCAACACCTGTGTCAACGGCGGCGGCGACGTCCAGCTGCGCGGCGAGTGCGCCCCCGGCGTGCCCTGGCGCGTCGGCATCGCCTGTCCGGCCCGGCCCGGTCAGCTCTGCGCCCTCGTGACCGGCCGGGACCTTGCCGTGGCGACCTCCGGCACGGCCGAACGCGGCGCTCACATCCTCGACCCGCACACCGGCCGTCCGGCAGACTCGGGGCTGCTCTCGATCACCCTGGTGGGCCGCCACCTCACCGACATCGACGTCTGCGCGACAGCCGCCTTCGCCATGGGTCCGCGCGCCCGCGCATGGGTCGAGTCCCTCCCCGGTGTCGAGGCCTTCGCAGTCACCTCCGACTCCCACACCTGGTGGACCCGGGGGTTCCCGGGCGTCGCAGGGTCCTCCTCCTCGTCCGTGACCTGGCCGGTCTGATCGAGGCCGAAGGTCCCCGTGGCGGTGCCCGCCCGGCGAGTGATGGAGATGCCGTTGGGCGAGCAACTGCCGTGTATTTGCTGAGAGTTCACGGCAGGCGCACGGCACTGCGCACGCAGTCGTGTGCACGGTCGGTGGCTCACCGACCGCGCACACAGTTGTGGTGCGGGCGCCCACGGCCGCTCAGGCGTGTCGCACCGGGATGGCCCTGGTTCCCGTCCTCGCCTCCGGGACCGGGACCGTGATGGTCAGCACACCGTCCTTGTATTCCGCGGCCGCCTCGTCGCCCTTCGCTCCGGCGGGAAGCCGGACGGCACGGGCGAGGGTGCCGTAGCGGAACTCGGTGCGGTGCTTCTCCGTGGTCTGCTCGGTGCGCTCGGCGCGCAGCGTCAGCAGCCCGTCGTCGACGGTGATCTCGACGTCCTTGTCGGGGTCGACGCCCGGAAGTTCGGCCCGCACGACGTACGTGCCGTCCCCGAGGTGTTCCTCGATGCGGATGCCGTGCAGCCCGGGGGCGACGTGCGCCCCGGGAAGCCCCGTCTCCACCCAGCCGAACAGGTCGGGCCAGCCCGGCAGTCGCTCCAGCATGCTGCTCATATCACCCTCCTTTCTGCAATTCCAGCTTCACTCCTCGGAGTTCGTGGGAGAAGGGCCCAACGACCCCATTGGCAGGGCCGGTCGACCCAGTTGTCGGGGGACGCTCACGGACGGGGCTGGGGTGTGGGCCGTCGGTCGTCCTCCTCCCCTGCGAGGTCGGGTTCGAGGACCGGACGGTGCCGGGGTCCGGGGAACTCGCGGCCTGGGCGAGGGTGGCATCGGGGTGGACGGTGACGGCCGGGGAGGTCATCAGATCGGCCGCGGCGACCGCCTGCGCCTTCCGGAGGCCTGTCGGAGGCCGGGCCCGCGGCCCCCGGCCGGAGGCACTGTCGCGGAACTCCTGTCGACGACGGGCAGTGCGCTGATCCGCCGCTCTTCCACGGTCCGCACGATCTCCTTGAAGGCCCCCCGGCGGCCAGAGCGACGACGGTGCGGGTCATCACGTCGCTCACGGTGTACACGGGTCCGTGCATGGCGTCCTCCCACCTGCGTGGCAAGGCCTCGCGGCACTTCCCGGCTCACTCCTGAATGCAGTGAGGTCATGGGCCGAACGGCCCCTGATCGTCCGCGAAGCATCAGCAGCCGGGCCTCCGCTTCCGTGAGCAACGCCCACAGCTCGCCCTCCTCTCGCCGCACCAGGGCCCGAAGGTCCCGTCGATCGAGGACGTACGGCCCTCTCGTTCTGCACCAAGGCCCCCAGCACACGGCCACGTCCGGGGCGCAGGCTGAAGGTGAGAAGCCATGCGGAGGACCGCCGAGCCAACGCGCGCAGCGGTCGGTCGCGGACCGAAGGGAGGCGTGTCATGCAGCACCGCACGATCGGAGAACTCATGACGCGTCCCGTCGTACGGGTACGACGGGACACGCCGTTCAAGGGGGTCGCCGGACTGCTGGCCGACCACGATGTGACCGCTCTGCCCGTGGTCGACGAACTCGATCACCCGATAGGGGTGGTCTCGGAAGCCGACCTGCTCCGCACGATCGCGGCGCGACCCGACCCCAACGGCTTGTCTCTGCCCCCGGCCCCGGTGGACGGAACCCTCTCGGCGGACGGGACCACGGCCGGAGAGCTGATGACGGCTCCCGCGGTCTGCGCCCGCCCGGAGTGGACAGTCGTCGAGGCGGCTCGTCTCATGGACGTCGAAGGCGTCAAACGACTCCCCGTCGTCGACGAGGCGGGCACGCTGATCGGCATCGTGAGCCGCGGCGATCTCCTGCGGGTCTTCCTGCGCCGGGACGAGGCGCTAAGCGACGAGATCACCCGTGACGTCCTCACCAAAACCCTCGGTCTCGCCCCGAGGGACGTTGCGGTCGACGTGCACGAGGGCCGGGTGACTCTCAAGGGCCGTGTGGAGACCGGCCGACTCGTCCCCGTCATCGAGCGGCTGTGCCGCGGCGTCGACGGCGTGGTGTCCGTGGAAGCGGATCTGACCAGCCGCTTCGACGAGTCGCCGAGGCCTGCTCCCACCGGCTGAACCGCGCCGGCTTCTGCTTGCCCGGCCCTGGTCGTTGTCGGCCTCGCCGGTCACCGGGACGACAGTCGACGGACAGGTGATCCTCATGGGGCGGACCCGAGCTCCCGCGCGTCTTCGCAGTCCTCGGCGGTCCACTCCGTGCGTCGGGAGCGGGCGAGAGCCTGTCGGCCGAGTGCCACGGCGGTGAATCCCAATGGGATGGCCACGACTGCTCCCACCATCCCGTTGCCGGTTCCGGGGCCCCCGCTGGAGGTGGCCAGATGCAGGGCCGCCAGGGCCGTGCCGGTCAGGCCGACCGCCATGGCCGCCATGGCGCCGGTGCGCGCGTTGCCGGTGCGGATACGGCCGGCGACGCGGGCCAGGGCCAGCCAGCCGAGGGCCACGCCGGCCAGGCCTACGCACAGGGCCAGGACGGCCCCCGTCCGCCCGTCGCCGATGGCCCCGCCCTCGGCTGCCACCATCAGAACATCTGTTGCGCTCATGCCACTCTCCTCGTTCTCGCGCGGGGAAGCCGCGGTGTCGTGGGGCCTTGAGCGTGCCTGCCGACCGCGCCGGTGGTCGTCCGGCGGGCGCGGTCTTCTCGGACTGCCGCCGGCACGGCAGTTGACTGCTGCGCGTGCGGCAGGCGTCGGTCGAGTACCGCGGGTGCGGTAGCCGGTCGTTCGTCCGTGGGCGGGACTCGCCCGCAGCGGCGTCCGGCTAGGGTGCACGCATGGACACAGGGCGTTTCCGTGTCCCGGCCGGTGTCATGGACTTGGCGATCGCCGTCGGCGTGGCGGCGCTGCTGCTGGGCACGGGGTTGTCCGGGCAGCACCCGGCCGGGGAGCGCGAGTTGGTCGGCGCTGTGCTGATGGCGGCGGGCGGTCTGGCGCTGGTCGCGCGTCGGAGGGCCCCGATTGCCGTGCTGGCTGTCACCGGCCTGTGCGCGGTGGGGTACGAGGCGGCGGGTTTTGAAGTGCTCGCGGTCTCGTATCTGGTCGCGGTGTACGGCGCGGTGCGGGTCGGGCACCGTGCCCTGACGGTGGCGGCATCCGTGTCCCTGCTCGTCGTCCTCCCCCTCACGGCGCCGGCCTTCCGCGAGGGGCCGGCGCGCGAGGCGTTCACGCAGGCCCGGAACGTACTGGAGATCGCCTGGCTGATCGCCGCCTTCGCCGCCGGGGAAGCGCTGCGGCAGGCCGAGCGGCGGGCGGACGAAGCCGAACGCACCCGGGAGGAGACCGCTCGGCGCCGCGCCGACGAGGAGCGGCTGCACATCGCGCGGGAGCTGCACGATTCCCTCACCCACCAGATCTCGATCATCAAGGTGCAGTCCGAGGTCGCCGTCCACCTCGCTCGCAGGCGCGGCGAGCAGGTGCCCGAGACGCTCCTGGCGATCCGGAAGGCCGGACGGGAGGCGACCCGGGAGCTGCGCGCGACTCTGGAAGCCCTGCGCGACGACGACACGGCGCCGCCGCAGGGCCTGGAGCACGTAAGGGAGCTCGTGGAGCGCGCCCGGTCGATGGGCCTGGACACGACGCTGACGATCGAAGGGCAACGGCATGACGTGCCGGCCGCGGTGGGCCGGACCGCCTACCGCATCGTCCAGGAGGCGCTGACCAACACGGCCCGGCACGCCTGCGCCACCACCGCGGCGGTCCGCATCGAGTACCGGCCCGACACCCTTGCCGTCCTGGTGGAAGACGACGGCGAGGCCACTCCCGACGACGCCCCTGCCCCCGGCCTCGGGCTGCTCGGCATGCGCGAACGGGTCACCGCCCTCGGAGGCCGGCTACGTGCGCTGCCGCGCGCCGAACACGGTTTCATCGTCCAGGCCGAACTCCCTGTGGAACGAGCATCATGATCCGTGTCCTGCTGGTCGACGACCAGCCACTCATCCGCAGCGGCTTCCGCGCGCTGCTCGATCTGGAGGACGACGTCGAGGTGGTGGCCGAAGCCGCCGACGGCGAAGAGGGGTTGGCGCTCGTCAGGGAGCAGCGGCCCAACGTCGCGCTCATCGACATCCGCATGCCCGTCATGGACGGCATCGAGGCGACTCGGCGCATCGCCGCGGACCCGTCCCTGGCCGGCGTGCATGTCGTCATGCTGACCAACTACGGCATGGACGAGTACGTCTTCGAAGCGCTACGCGCCGGCGCCGCCGGGTTCCTGGTCAAGGACATCGTGCCGGAGGACCTCCTGCACGCCGTACGGGTGGCCGCCCGAGGCGAGGCTCTGCTCGCCCCGTCCATCACCCGCAAACTGATCCACCGGTACGTCACGCAGCCGCCCCCCACCACCAGTGCCGCACTGGAGGAGCTGACCAGCCGCGAACGGGAAGCCGTCGCCCTGGCCGCACGAGGCCTGTCCAACGACCAGATCGCCGGCCACATGGTGATCAGTCCGATGACTGCGAAGACCCACATCAACCGTGCCATGACGAAACTACACGCCCACGACCGGGCCCAACTCGTGGTCCTCGCCTACGAATCCGGCCTGGTCACCCCGCGCAGCAGTTGACAGCCGGTCACGGCCGCGCTGCGGCGAGAGGGATGGCGGATCCGGCGATCGCTCCGATCACCGCCGGCCCGGCACCGGCGAAGACACCCTGCACCACCACCTGGTTCAGGGCCGACGAGCGGGCTGGAACAGTTCGATGAGGTTGCCCGACGGGTCGGCCAGCAGGATCTGGCGACCGCCGGGGCCGGAGACGGCCTCGCTGCGGAAGGAGAGACCGGCGCCGCGCAGCCGGGCGATCTCGGCATCGAGGTCGTCACAGGTGAGGTGGATGCGGTTGCCACCCGCGACGGCGGCCTCCTTCGGGGTGGCCCTGGCGCCCGAGCTCGCCGCGCCCGACAGCAACAGCCGGAGCCGACCACGCACCACGTCGGCGAAAGCGGGGGCCGCACTGGAGTGCAACGTGAACCCGAGGTGGGTGGTGTAGAAGTCGATGGCGGCCTGCACGTCATCGACGAGGTAGCGCACGCTGACGTATTCGTCTTCGTCGTGAGTGGTCATGGCTCGGACCTCGCAACGGTCTCGGGGGTGTTCAGGACCGGCATCAGATGCCTGACACGGGTGTCTATGTCTGCCGCCACGTGCTGAAAGGCCGCGTAGCCGGCCTCGCCGGTCTCCGCGGCCGCACCCGGGTCGGCCATGCTCCAGTGGACCCGACGCGGGCCGAACTCCGGGCAGATCTCACGCGCCTTGTCGCACAAGGTGATCACGTGGTCGAAACGGCGACCGACCAGGTCGTCCACGTGCTGGGTACGCCGACCGGACAGGTCGATGCCGAACGACTCGCGCAGGACCCGGACGGTATGCGGGTGCAGTTGCGGCTGGGGGCTTGTGCCGGCGCTGACCGCAGTGACACGGCCGGCGGTGTGGTGGCGCAGCAGGGCTTCAGCGATCGGCGAGCGGGCGCCGTTGCCGGTGCACACGAAGAGCACCGCGAGTCGGCGGCCTCGCGCCCGGCCGACGGGACTGCTTGGCGATGAGGGGGGCTGGCGCAACGCCGGGTGCAGGGCGGCGCCACTGGCCGCCAGTGCGTCAGTGCAACGCTCCAGGTCGAGGTGGTAGTAGGTGTCCCGGCCGTCGAAGCTGCTGCGCCGGGCCGTGACCAGTCCGCCGTCACGCAGCAGACGCAGGTGATACGAGACGAGGTTCTGCGGCTCCCCGACACGTTCCACCAGTTCACGGACTCGATGGTCGCCGTCGGCGAGTTCCGCCAGCAGCCGCCAGCGCAGCGGATGCGCGGCCAGCCGGACGAACTCCGGAGGCGCGAGGGCTGCGTCCGCGGGCCGGGATCCCATACGCCGAAGCTACATCAAGCCAGATTGATGCATCAACCCCAGTGGATCGAAAGGAGTCAGCGCCGTACCCGTGGCATACCCAGACCGATCCAGGAGATGATCTCCCGCTGGATCTCGTTGTTGCCGCCGCCGAAGGTGAAGATGACCGCCGAACGGTAGCCGCGCTCCAGTTCGCCGTGGAGGACCGCGCCCGCCGAGCCCTCCTTCAGTGCGCCCGGCGCGGCGACGATCTCCATGAGCGAGGCGTAGGCGTCGCGCCGGGCCTCGGAGCCGTACACCTTGACGGCGGAGGCGTCCTGCGGGGTGAGGGTGCCGTCCTGGACGGCACCGACCATTTGCCAGTTGAGCAGCTTGAGCGCGTCCAGCCGGGTGTGTGTGCGGGCCAGGAGGCGGCGCACCCAAGGCAGGTCGGCGACGCGGCGCCCGTCGGCGAGCTTGGTCTCCGTCGCCCAGCGCTGCACGTCGTGCAGGGAGCGGATCGCCATGGTGCCGTGGGCGGCCAGGGTCACGCGTTCGTGGTTGAGCTGGTTGGTGATCAGCCGCCAGCCCTGGTTCTCGGCGCCGACCCGCCGGGAGACGGGCACGCGCACGTTCTCGTAGTAGCTGGCCGTGGTGTCGTGCGAGGCGAGGGTGTTGATCAGGGTGCAGGAGTAGCCGGGGTCGGAGGTCGGCACGAGCAGCATGGTGATGCCCTTGTGCGGGGGCGCGTCGGGATCGGTACGGACCGCCAGCCAGACCCAGTCCGCCGTGTCGCCGTTGGTCGTCCAGATCTTCTGGCCGTTGACGACGTACTCGTCGCCCTCCCGTACCGCGCGGGTGCGCAGGGATGCCAGGTCGGTGCCCGCACCGGGCTCGCTGTAGCCGATGGCGAAGTCGATCTCGCCGGAGAGGATCCTCGGCAGGAAGTACGCCTTCTGCTCGTCGGTGCCGTACTGCATGATCGTCGGGCCGACGGTGTTCAGCGCCATGAGCGGCAGCGGGACGCCGGCCTGGGCGGCCTCGTCGAAGAAGATGAACTGCTCCATGGCCGTCAGTCCGCGCCCGCCGTACTCCTCGGGCCAGCCCACGCCGAGCCAGCCGTCGGTGCCGAGCCGCCGGATGGTCTCGCGGTAGAACCGCTTCTGGGTGGCCGGGTCGCCGTGCCGGGCGTAGGCGTGGTCCGGGACGAGTTCGGCGAAGTAGGCGCGCAGTTCGGTGCGCAGCCGCTGCTGCTCGGGCGTGTATTCGAGGTGCATGGCGCCTCCAGGCTCCCCAAGGCCGGTCCTGTCGGCGCACACCGTAGAACGTGTTGCAGAAATTGGGAATGGCGAGGCGCGAACGTGCCCGGAGTGCGCCCTCCCCGCGGCTGTCAGTTCAGTGTGACGAGGAAGTCCGTGCACGCCCGGGCGCACGCACGGCACATCGCCGCCGAGTCCTCCGCCCCCGGCTGCCGGTCGAAGACGTGGGCGGCTTCCAGGCACACCGTCCGGCACCACTCCACCTGGACGCGGATGCTGGTCTCGTCCACCTGGTTCTGCTCGGACAGCACACGGCAGGTCGCGTCGCAGACCTCCGCGCACATGATGCCCTTACGCCGTACGAGTTCCTGGTTCTCGGTGCCGTCGGGATCCACGAGGCTCGCGCGCAGCGCGCACGCCCGGGCGCACTCTGTACACGCCTGCGCGCATGCGAAGCGGTCCTCCAGGAACCGGAACAGCTCCTCCTGGGATGTCGTCGAAGTCACACCGCGCGGGTAGCCCCGTCGATGCCCGTCAAACCCCGGCACCCGGGACCGCAAGGGCACCGTCCTCACGGTCGAGGTGAGCCGGTTCATGATGAGAACCAGGGGTACCCGCGCGCCATGAACAGCGCATGGATGGAGATGGCCGCGGGCCGTGGCGCCCTTGGTATCGGGCTGGTCGCGGCGGGTGTGGTGGTCGTTGTCCTGCTGCTGGGGGCCTTCGTCCTCGGCGTCCGCGTCAAACGCAGGGAGCTGCCCACGCCCCGACCCGACGAGCAGCCGCGACTGCCCGACGGCGGCCCGGTCCGCGAGACGAGTGAACGCCGGGAGCCCGAGGAGATACCGAGAAGCCAGGAGCGTCTGACGCCGCACGAGCTGAAGAGGCACGGCAGCCGGACGAGCGCGTCCCAGGAGCGTCCCCGCTGGAGTGAGGGCAGCAGCGGCTCGTTCGGCGGTGGCGGTCCGGGCGGCCACTGACCTCCGCTCCCCGCGGCATTCCACCAGCCGAAGGGCGAGCGCACGCAGACGTCACTGCCGAACAACCGAAGAGCCGGAAGGAAGGGCCCGTGCACCGCACGGGCCCTTCTGCGTGGCCGGTGCCCGGTCGGCGCCCGAACACGGTGAGCTGGATCACAGGACCCAAGTGCAGCGTGGAGCGGGGTCCAGCGTCTTTTTCAGGGGTGTAGGCAGCCCTGAGACGCGGGACGGTGAGGATGGAGCAGGTTCGGGCGGACGGCTTCGACGAGTTCGTGGCCGCCCGTTGGTCGGCGCTGCTCCATGTCGCGCGTCTGCTGACGGGGGGCGACCGGCAGCGCGCCGAGGACCTGGTGCAGGAAGCCCTGGTGAAGCTGTGGTTCGCCTGGCCGAAGGTCGCCGAACAGGCTCCGGAGGCGTATGTGCGCACGGTGCTCGTGCGGATGGCGGCACGCTCGGCGCGGCGGCGCTGGTGGGGTGAGCGCCCGGTGGAGCAGCTGCCCGACCGGGCCGATCCGGACGACGTGTCGTCCACCGTGGCGGAACGCCGGCGGCTGGAGGCCGCGTTGGCCCTGCTGTCGCCCAAGCAGCGGGTCGCGGTGGTGCTGCGCTACTACGAGGACCTGCCCGAGGCCCAGGTCGCCCAGGCGCTGGGCTGTCCGGTGGGTACCGCGCGGTCCCACGCGTCACGCGGAGTCGCCCGGCTCCGTCAGATCCTGTCCGACGCCGTCAGGCCCGTGGGGTGAAAGGAGAAGCGATGGACGACTTCGAGCGGGACCTGTCGCGGCTGATGCGCGACACCCAGCAGCACACTCCCTACGAGCCCGAGCACCGGCAGCGGTTGCACGCGGACATCCGGACCCGCCGCCGGTCGCGGCTGCTGTGGAAGGCGGGCGGCTCCGCCGTGGCGGTGGCCGGGCTGAGTGTCGGGCTCGCGCTGCTGCCGAACATGCTCACCCGGGCCCAGCCCGCCGATCAAGACCGCCGGCCCCCGCCGGCGACCAGCCCGACGCCCTCGTACGAGGACGAGCCCACGACGAACGCCCCTGATCCGAGCCCGAGTTCGACCCAGCCGGCGTCGTCCGCGCCGGCGACCGCGACCGCGACCGGCGGTGACACACCCACGGGTGCCACGGGCACGTCGTTCAGGCCCACGCCGACCACCACGGTCCCCGAGCCCCCGGCCACGTCTGAGTTCCCCACGCCGCCCCCCTCCCCCTCCCCCACGACCGCCCTGCCGTCCCGTCTGGAGACGGAGGAGCCCTCCTCGTCGGCGGGCACCGAGTAGCCGCCTGAGCGGCCCTTCCCGTCCGGGGCGTCCCCGCCCCGCGCTCCGTCACCGCACCACCTGTCAAGCGCGCCTTCGGCATGCCCGCGGGTCGGCGCTCGCGTATGCCCCGCGCCAGAGAGAGAACGTGAATCAGCCATGAGAACCGTACGGCGGTCGGCCCTGATCGACCGCCCCGACCGCCCCGACCACCCCGACCGCCCTCTCGCCGAGCCGTCCGCGTTGCCGCGCCGGGCACCCCTGCCCGCACACCACCCGGAACCGGTCCTCGACGTGGTCGTCCCCGTCCACAACGAGGAGAACGACCTGGAACCGTGCGTCCGGCGTCTGCACGCGCACCTGGGCGAGACCTTCCCCTACCCCTTCCGGATCACCATCGCCGACAACGCGAGCACCGACCGGACGCCGGGCATCGCCGCACGGCTGGCCGCGGAGCTGCCCGGAACGGACTGGATCCGGCTGGCCGAGAAGGGGCGGGGCCGTGCGCTGCACACCGCCTGGTCGCGCTCGCGCGCGCCGGTGCTGGCGTATCTGGACGTGGATCTGTCCACCGACCTCGCGGCGCTGCTGCCGCTCGTCGCACCGCTGATCTCGGGCCACTCGGACATCGCCATCGGCACCCGTCTCGCCCGTGGCTCACGCGTGGTGCGGGGTCCGAAGCGGGAGATCATCTCCCGCTGCTACAACGGGCTCCTTCGCTCCACGCTCGCGGTGGGGTTCTCCGACGCGCAGTGCGGGTTCAAGGCGGTCCGGCGGGACGTCGCCGAACGGCTGCTGCCGCTGGTGGAGGACCGCGAGTGGTTCTTCGACACCGAGTTACTGGTCATCGCGGAGCGCGCCGGGTTGCGGATCCACGAGGTGCCGGTGGACTGGGTGGACGATCCCGACAGCCGGGTGCACATCCTCGAAACGGCCCTGGCCGACCTGCGTGGCATGGCCAGGCTCGGCCGGGCGCTGGCCCGCGGCCGGCTGCCGCTGAGCGCGCTGCGCCGCAGTGGCGGCGACCTCGCCGGGGAGCTGCCGACCGGTCTGGCCCGGCAGGTCGTGCGCTTCGCCGCCGTCGGTGTCGCCAGCACCCTGTGCTACCTGCTGCTCTACACCGCGCTCCGGCCCTCGGCAGGGCCGCAGGCCGCCAACGCGCTCGCCCTGCTCGCCAGCGCGCTCGCCAACACCGCCGCGAACCGGCGGCTCACCTTCGGGGTGCGGGGCCGCGGCGGCGTGCTGCGGCATCACCTCAAGGGGCTGGCGGCGTTCCTGGTCGGGCTGGTTCTGACCAGCGGTTCGCTGGCCGCCCTGCACCACATCGCGCCCGGCGCGGGCCATCGCTGCGAGCTCGTGACGCTCGTGGCGGCCAACCTCGCCGCGACGCTGCTGCGTTTCCTCCTCTTCCGGGCCTGGGTGTTCCCGGACCGCTCCGATCGCCGTACGACAGGATCCCCATGAGCACCGTCGAGCTGCGTCGAGCGCCGTCCGGCCTCCGTTCCCCCGAACGCCTCCGCGACTCCCGGCAGTTCGGGCGACGGCTGCGCGGGGCCGCCGTGCGCCATGGGCCCGTGCTGGTGACGTACGGCGTGCTGAAACTGGCCGGCTTCGCCGTCTTCATGTACCTGCTGGACTCCGCCGGTGACTTCCGGAAGAACAATCCCCGCTTCGGCGGCGGCAAGCATGCCTGGGACGTCCTGGCGAGCTGGGACGGCTGGTGGTACCAGCAGGTCGCCGCGCACGGGTACGACCCCGCGCTGAGACCGGTGCCGGGCGCGACGGGCCTGATCACCCTCGAAGGCAACTCGGCGGCGTTCTTCCCGCTGTACCCGGCGCTGATGCGACTGGTCTCGGAGTGCACCGGACTCGGGCTGTACGGCGCCGGCCTGACGGTCTCGATCCTCGCCTCGTTCGTCGCGGCACTCGGCATTTACGCCGTGACGAAGCGGCTGGGCGGCCACCGGGCGGGGCTGGTCGCGGCCGGGCTCTGGGCTGTGTGGCCCGGCTCGGGCACCGAGTGGTCGGGCTACTCGGAGTCCCTCTACACGGCACTCGCCGCGTGGGCCTGTCACGCCGTCATGTCCCGCCGCTGGCTCACCGCCGGTCTGCTGACCTGCGCGGCCGGGCTCTGCCGGCCCACCGCCGCCGCCCTGGTGGCCGCCCTCGCCGTCGCCGCCGTGCTGTCCCTGCGCCGACGCGAGGACGGGGTGCGCCGTCCGTTGGCCGCCGTGGCGATCGCGCCGCTCGGCCTGTTCGGCTACCTGGCGTGGGTCAACTACCGCATGGGCGACATCAATGGCTACTCGAAACTCCAGGATGGTGCCTGGGCCCACAAGTTCGACTGGGGGGCCCACACGTTCAAGGTGCTGACGTCCCTTCCGGTGGGGCACTTCGACTATCTCTTCGCGAGGGCCTTCGAGGACGTCATCGGTGTCTGCGTGGTGCTGACGGTGCCGGTGCTGACCGTGCTGCTGATACGCCTGAGACCGCCTGTCGTCCTGGTCGTCTACACGGTCCTGTCGTACCTCATGGTGATGTCCACCCAGCAGATCTTCGGCAACGTCTCGCGCTATCTGCTCCCGCTCTTCCCGCTGTTCGTCCCGCTCGCCCTGGCGTTGCGGCGGCTGCGGTGGCCGTCCCTGGCCACGGCCCTCGGCACGGCCGCGCTGGCCTCCGGGTCGTACGCGGGGTACGTGCTGTTCGTGCTCGGAGTGCCGTAGACACCTCCGGAACGGCCCCCGGTGCCTGGCGAGATGCCTCCGAAACACTCCCTTCACGCGGGAAGTATTTAGGGGTAACGACCGCTGCCTACCGTGCCTGCCTTGTCAGCCCCCCAAAAACCCGCAGCAGCAAGGAGGCGTGGCATGAGTACCGAGCCACGACTGGCAGAGGTCACCGAGGCGGAATCCGCGCAGGAGGCGGCGGCACCGGGTGCCGACCAGGCCGTCAAGGAGACGCTGGAGGACTACACCCTCCGCTTCGCGCCGCGCAGTTACCGGCGGTGGACTCCGATGGTGGTGGCGACGACCGCCCTCGGCGGCATCGCCTACATGGCCGACTTCTCCATCGGGGCCGGCATCGGCCTGGCCCACGGCACCGGCAACGCGCTGCTCGCCATCGCCGTAGCCGCCGTCGTGATCTTCGTGACCGGTTTCCCGCTGGCCTACTACGGGGCCCGCTACAACATCGACCTGGACCTGATCACGCGCGGCTCGGGCTTCGGCTACTTCGGCTCGGTCCTCACCAGCGTCATCTTCGCCAGCTTCACCTTCATCTTCTTCGCCCTGGAGGGGTCGATCATGGCCCAGGGCCTGAAGCTGGGCCTCGGACTGCCGCTGTGGCTGGGTTACCTGGTCTCCACCCTGATGGTGATCCCGCTGGTCATCTACGGCATGACGGCGCTGAGCAAGCTCCAGGTGTGGACCACCCCCATCTGGCTGCTGCTGATGGTCGGCCCGCTGGTCTACCTGGTCGCCACCGACCCGGGCACGGTCGACCGTTTCCTCGCCTACGCCGGGACCGACGGGGACGGCGGTGTCAACACGGCCTCCGTGCTGCTGGGCGCCGGCGTGTGCCTGTCCCTGATCGCGCAGATCGGCGAGCAGATCGACTACCTGCGCTTCATGCCGCCCAAGACCGAGGCGAACAAGCAGAGTTGGTGGACCGCCGTGGGCATGGCCGGCCCGGGCTGGGTGGTGCTGGGCGCGCTGAAGCAGGCCATCGGCGTGTTCCTCGCGGTGTACATCATCGCCGAGGTGGGTCCCACTGCCGCGCCCGAGCCGATCCAGCAGTTCAAGCACGCCTTCGACGCGATGATGCCGTCCTGGATCGTCCTCCCGCTGGCCGTGGCCCTGGTCGTCATCAGCCAGATCAAGATCAACGTGACGAACGCGTACTCCGGCTCGCTCGCCTGGACCAACTCCTTCACCCGGGTCACGAGGCGCTACCCGGGCCGGATGGTCTTCGTCCTGGTCAACCTGGGTTTCGCGCTGGCCCTGATGGAGGCCGACATGTTCAGCTTCCTCAACAGCATCCTGGGCTTCTACTCGAACTGCGCGATCGCCTGGGTGGTCACCGTCGCCACCGACATCGGCATCAACAAGTACGTGCTGAAACTGTCCCCGCACGCCCCCGAGTTCCGCCGCGGCATGCTCTACGCGGTGAACCCGGTCGGGGTCGTCGCCTTCGTCGCCGCCTCCGGGCTGTCCATCGCCCTGTACTTCCACGCGCTGGGCGACACGCTCCAGCCGTACTCCCCCGTCGCAGCCGCCGTGATCGCGTTCGTGCTCACTCCGCTGATGGCGGTGGTCACCAAGGGCAGGTACTACCTGCGCCGCACCGACGACGGCATCGCCGAGCCGATGCTCGACGAGGACGGCAACCCCAGTGCCGCGACCTACGAGTGCCATGTGTGCCGGCAGCGGTTCGAACGTCCGGACGTGGCCGCCTGCCGCACACACGACGCGGTCGTCTGCTCGCTCTGCCTGAGCACCGACAGGGTCGGCGACCACGTCCTGCCCGCGACCGCCTGACCCGTCGGGCGGGAGCGCCCCGGTGTGCTCCCGCCGTACGGCACGTTCCAAGTCGGTCTCGGACGCACTGGGCGAGACCGGATGAGGGGAGACTCCGGACGCCGGGCGGCATACTGATCTTGCGGTACGTGATGATCAGGCCGACCGTCGGAGAGGGGATGACGGGACGTGACCACCGAAGGAACGGGCAGCGGGCGGGAGACGCCCGACGAGCAGGACGGCACTTCCCCGGTCCCGGACGAGGTGTGGCTGAAGTTCCTCACGGACACCGAGTACGCCATAAGCGCCTCCGCCCCGAAGGAACCCTCCGCGCGGGAGCGGGCGGCGGGACGCCGGCCCCAGCCGTCGCACGCCGTCGGTGACCTGTGGCAACCGGAGGAGCCGTGGGTCCGGGCGTCCTGGCGGGATCTGGACCGGCGTGCCAAGGCCCGGCGCGTGGGACGGGTCGCCGCCACCGCCGCGGCCGTCGCCCTGGCCCTGGGCGCCTGGTCCCAGCTGTCCACCGGCGCGGGCACCGGCGAGAGGCCGGGAACAGGCACCGTACGGCAGGTGGAAGGGGCGACCGCGAGAACACCCGCGGCCACTCCCCTCCCGTCCGGAGCGCCGTTCCCGGAACCGTCCAGGTAGCGCAACACGGGCGGGTGCGGTCCCACCCGGCCGCCTAGGATGAGCGCACAGGCCGGATCTGGGCCGTTTCGTCCGGGCGCGGCCCCCGCAGGCGCACAGCAACGCTCACGCCGACGGAAGGGGGACAGATGAGCGCGCCACGCCTCAGCAGTACGCCGTTGCCGGGCATAGGTGTCCGCTACGACCTGACGACACGGGACAGCCGCCGCCTGTCCGTGGTCGCCCACCGCGACGGCCACCGGACGATCAGCGCCTACCGCGAGGACGACCCCGACGCCTGTGACCTCTCGGTACGCCTCACGGCGGAGGAGACGGCCACACTCATCGACGCGCTGATGCCCGCCCACCACACGCCGAACCTGCTGTCCACCACCGACCTCGGGCTCGTCGCCGAGCGGATCGAACTGCCCGGCGCCTCGCACTGGAACGGCCGGCTGCTGGGGGAGTCCCGGATCCGCACCGACACCGGCGCGTCCATCGTGGCGGTGCTGCGCCGGGCCGAGGCGATCCCCTCCCCCGCACCGGACCTCCGGCTCGCCGGCGGCGACACCCTCATCGTCATCGGAACCCGCGAGGGCGTGGAGGCGGCCGCCGCGATACTGGGGCGGGAGTGACCCGCCATGCACTCCTCCGCCGTCTTCCTGATCGAGTTCGGCTGCCTCATCCTCACCCTCGGCCTGCTCGGCCGCCTCGCCGGGCGCTTCCACTTCTCGCCGATCCCCCTCTACCTGCTGGCCGGGCTCGCGTTCGGCAAGGGCGGACTGCTGCCGCTGGGCGCCAGCGAGGACTTCGTGGCCGTCGGCGCCGAGATCGGCGTCATCCTGCTGCTGCTCATGCTGGGCCTGGAGTACACGGCCGCCGACCTCGTCTCCAACCTCAGGACCCACTACCCGGCCGGGCTCGTCGACGCGTTCCTCAACGCCCTGCCCGGTGCGGCCCTGGCCCTGCTGCTCGGCTGGGGGCCGGTCGCCGCCGTGGTGCTGGCCGGTGTCACCTGGGTCTCCTCCTCCGGCGTCATCGCCAAGGTCCTGGGCGACCTGGGGCGGCTCGGCAACCGCGAGACGCCCGTCATCCTGAGCATCCTGGTCCTCGAGGACCTCTCCATGGCGGTCTACCTGCCCATCGTCACGGCCCTGTTGGCCGGGGCGGGCCTGGCCGCGGGCGGTGTCACGCTGGCGATCGCCCTGGGCGTGGCCACGCTCGTGCTCGTCCTCGCGGTGCGCTTCGGCCGCCACGTCTCCCGTTTCGTCTCCAGTGACGACCCCGAGAAGCTGCTGCTGGTGGTGCTCGGCGTCACCCTGGTGGTCGCCGGGCTCGCGCAGCAGCTCCAGGTGTCCGCCGCGGTGGGCGCCTTCCTGGTCGGCATCGCACTGTCCGGTGAGGTCGCCGAGGGTGCGACGAGCCTGCTCGCGCCGTTGCGGGACCTGTTCGCCGCGGTGTTCTTCGTCTTCTTCGGCCTGCACACCGACCCGGCCAGCATCCCGCCCGTCCTGGTGCCCGCCCTCGCCCTGGCGGCCGTCACCACCGCGACGAAGATCGCCACCGGTTACTGGGCAGCGCGCCGCGCCGGTTTCGGGCCCAAGGGCCGCTGGCGTGCCGGCGGCGCACTCGTGGCCCGGGGCGAGTTCTCCATCGTCATCGCCGGACTGGCCGTCACGTCCGGCATCGACCCCGCCCTCGGCCCCCTCGCCACGGCCTACGTCCTCATCCTGGTCCTCCTCGGCCCCCTGACCGCCCGCTACACAGAGCCCCTGGCCGCGCGCCTGAGCGGCCGGTTGCGCCGGAGGAGCACCGCGTCCCCCGCAGAGCAGGCGTCCGCTCCGCCCGGCGCCCACAAGGCCATCGAGGGCCAGGACACGGTCGGCCGCACCTGATCGTGTGACAGGGACGGTGCGGCCGTCGACCCGTCGGCTTCCGCCGGGTGGGCCCCCGCCTCGGCGGCACGCCGTGCAGCCCTCAGGCCCTCAGGCCGTCGTCCGGTTCACCCCGTCTTCCAGCCCCGGCGCGTGTCGATCCGCTCCCACTCCGCGTCCCACTGCGCCATCCGCCGCCGGTCCAGGGACAGCCGGGTCAGCCAGACGGCCCCCAGCACCACACCGCCCGCGAAGACCCCGGCCAGCCCGCCGCCCACGGCCGTGTGCAGCCACGCCTCGACGTCGCTCACCGGTGGAGCGGTGATGTCACCACTCCGGTTCACCCACACGGGGGTGGTGCTCCCGGCCGGAGCCCGGGCCGGCACCCGCGCCTGCTCCCTGTGCGTCGTGCCGTCAGGCGCGGTCCACCGCACCTTGCCCCACACCCGGTGGTCACCCGCCGACCGGGCCATGGACGGTCCGGGCGCGTCCTCGACGACGACCGCCGCGACCTGACGGCGCTCGGCCCGCTGGCGTTCGACGGCCGTCTCGACCGCACCCGCCGCCAGCAGCCCGGCGAGCACTCCGCCCACCAGGGCCAGCACCCAGCCGGCGAGCACGACCCACGCCTCGACGACGTCCACGCGCCGTTTGAGCGCGTTGTGCCGCCACCGCCACCCGCGCACGGTCACACGCTCTGACGTTCTCATCGGCCGACACCCCCTCGTGAGCACCGGCGCCACCCTTCCAGTGTGCGCCCGGCACCCCGGGCGGGCCTGTCAGCCGGGAGACGGGGCGATCCGTACCCGGTCGCTCTCTCCTTCGGAGAGGAAGGACGCCAGCGCCCACCCCTCTTCGGCGACATCCGCCCGCTCGGTCCGGGAGAGGCGACGCAGCGGGGTGACCAGGACGGTGTCCGCCTGGACGGTCCAGGTCGCGGCGACCCGCCCGTCGACCAGGACGACGCGGGCGCCCTGGACCGACAGCCCGCGATGGGCGTCGTCGATGATCCGGCTCCGGTCGTGGTAGCCGAGCACGGCGTTGTCGAAGGCCGGGAGGAAGCGCACCGGGGCGGGGCTGTCGGTGTCGGGGCGCGGAGCGTCGGGGAGGTCCAGGAGTTCCCGGCCGCGGTCGTCCCGGAAGGCGACCAGTTCCTCGCGCAGCGCGGCGATCGCGGCGGGCAGTCCGGCCAGTCCGCACCAGGCGCGCAGGTCGGCCGAGGCGGCGGGTCCGAACGCCGCCAGGTAGCGCCGCAGCAGCATCTGCCCCACGGGGTCGGAGCCGTCCGGTTCCGGCGGGTCGATCTCGCGCCCCAGCCAGGACGAGATCAGCGCGTAGCGCGCTCCCGCCGTCGTACGCCACACCCCGCGTGGTGGCAACTGCGCCGTCGGGAGCAGAGCGGCGACCAGCATCTCACCCAGGGGCCTCGGCCCCGCCGCCGGCCAGCGACCGGTGACGGCGCGGGCGAGCTCGCCCATCGAGCGGGGCTCCCCGTCGGCCATGACCTCCCGGCCCGCCACGGCGAGCTCGCCGAGGTCCACCTCCGCGAGCTCGCGGCGGTAGGTCCCGAGCACCCGCTGACGCAGCATGCCGTCGTGACGCGCCCGCCAGGCCAGGGCGTCCGCGGCGGTGACGAGGTGGACGGTGCGGCGCATGAGGTGGGTCCGCACCACGCTCCGCCCGGTCAGCAGATCCGACAGCCCGGCCGGCTCGAACGCCCGCAGCCTCGACCAGAGCCCCACGAAAGGTTCCTGCGGTTCCTGCGCCTGGAGACCGCCCAGGTGCCCGACCGCGTCCAGCACCGGCAAGTCGGCACGGTCGAGGAGCAACTGCCGTGCGAGAGCGGCGCGGTTGAGCGCCCGGGCGTCGAGAACGGTCATCGCAGCACCTCGGCCTTCGAGTCGTGAGCCGACCCGTGGTTCGAGAGGTCCGGGCGGCTTGCCCGATCACCGTCGCAGGAGTTGCGGTCAGGTCGTGACCGCAACCCGCGTCACCACGGGTGAGCCACCGGCCGGTGAAACCGCGCACCTCTCACCGGCGTTGCCATTCTTCCGCGAGGAGCTGATACGAGCGCACCCGGTCGTCGTGGTCGTGGGTGATGGTCGTGATGAGGAGCTCGTCGGCGCCGGTGGCCTCCCGCAGTTGTTCCAGCTGGTCGGCGACGCGCCCCGGCGAGCCCACGAACTGGGTGTCGACACGGTCGGCGACCAGGGCTCGGTCCTCCTCCGTCCAGGCCTGAGCACGGGCCTCCTCGGGGGTGGGGAAGGGGATCGCGCCCTCGGCGGTGCGGATGCTGCGGACCCAGGGGGCGTAACCGGTGGCCAGTTCGCGGGCGGTCTCGTCGTCCTCGGCGACGACGACGTCGGCGGAGACGCTGACACGGGGCTTGTCGAGGTGGTCGGAGGGCTGGAACGCGGCCCGGTAGCCCTCGGCCGCCTCCAGCACGGTGGCCGGGCTGACGTGGTAGTTGGCGGCGAAGGGCAGACCGTTGCGGCCGGCGACGTCGGCGCTCTCCCCGCCGCTGCTGCCGAGGATCCACACCTGCACGTCGGCGCCCTCACCGGGGACGGCGTGCGCCTCCAGGCCGTCCGCCGAGCGGTAGTCGCCGCGCAGCAGCGCAAGGATGTCGCCGACCTGTTCGCCGTAGTCCTGGTGGGTGGCGCCGGGCTGCTGCAACAGCTCCCGCTGCAGCCTGAGGCGGGGTGAGCCCCGCAGGTGGTCGAACGAGAACCGGGGCGGGATCTTCAGGCCGTTGGGGGTGTGCCCGTCGACGACGGGGGTGGTGGTGGGGCGGGGCTGCGCGGTCTGTCCGGGCGGGCGGCCGCCGGAGCGGCCGAGGCCCAGGTCGAGTCGTCCGGGGTGCAGGGCGTCGATCAGCCCGAACTCCTCGACGGTGGACAGGGCCGTGCGGTGGCCGAGTTGTACGGCTCCGGACCCGATCCTGATCGTGGAGGTCGCGGAGGCGGTCAGGGCCAGGAGGACAGCGGGCGAGGTCCCGGCCACGCCCGGGTTGAGGTGGTGCTCGGCGAACCAGTAGCGGCTGTAGCCGAACCGCTCGGTGTGGCGCGCGAGGTCGATGGTGCGGTGCAGGGCCTCGGCGGCGGTCGAGCCGGACGGGACCGGGACGAGGTCGAGGACTCCGAGCGGGATGCCGGACATGGTCGGGTGCTCCTCAGCAGGCAGGCGACGGGAGGGTTCCGGGCGGAGGGCTAGTGCCCCGACAGGCGACGTTCGCCCCGGCGCGACGCCCGGCACGCTCCCCCGAGATCTTCGAGCAGGGGGCACGCCGGGAGCACGCACCGGACGCCGCTCCTTGACGGGCAAACGTTGCCTGCCGCGGCACTAGCTGCCGGTCTTCGGCAGACCGGGCGGGTTGATCTCCGACTTCTTCACGGCCTCGTCGGACAGGCCCCAGCGCCCGAGGACCTTCGCGTACGTCCCGTTCTCGATGACGTGGTCGAGTGCGTCGGCGAGCGGCTTCGCCAGTCCGCTGTCCTTCTTGGTGGTGGCCGCGATGAGGCCCTGGAGGTGGGCGCCGGCGCCGGAGTAGGTGCCGACGACCTCCGTCTTCCCGGTGGTGGCCGCGTGGTAGGCGGCGGTCGGATTGGGACCGAGGTAGAGGTCGATCCGGCCGGACTGGAGGGCGAGGTAGGTGTCGCTGTCGTTCTGGTAGTACTTGATGTCGACCGGCTTCCGGCCGGCCTTCTCGTTCTCCCTGGACCACTCGATCAGCAGCTTCTCCTGGTTGGTGCCGCTGCCCACGGCGACGGTCCGGCCCGCCACGTCCTCCGGTCCGGTGACCTTCAGGCCGCTGCCCTTCTTCGCCTCGAACGCCAGGTTGTCCTCGCGGTAGGTGGCGAAGTCGTACTTCTCCTTGCGTTCCTCGGTCACGGTGATGTTGCTGAGGCCGGCGTCGTACTTGGCGCTGTCGAGGCCGACGAAGATGTTCTCCCAGGACACCGTGTTGATGTGCGGCTTGAGGCCGAGGACGTTCGCGACCAGGTGGGCGAGGTCGGGTTCGACGCCGATGACGGTCTTGTTGTCGGTGGCGTAGAAGGTCAGCGGTGCGGCGGAGCCGGACGAGGCGACGAGTTCCAGCGTGCCTCTCCTGCGGATCTTCGCGGGTACTTCGGCGGCTATGGACTCGACCTTGCCGGTGGTGACGCGGTTCTGGTCGGGACTGATGTTGATCTTCGCTTTGCCGCCGGTGGTGGCCGCGACGTCGGTGGTGCCGCCGTCGGTGGGGTTGGCGCAGGCGGCGAGGACGAGGGCGCCGACGAGTCCGAGGGCGGCCGCGGTGGTGCGGCGGGCGACGAGGGTGGCCACGGTGGTGCTCCTTGCGCAGGGGAAGAGGGGGATGGTCAGAGGACCTTGGAGAGGAAGGCGCGGGTGCGCTCGTGCTGTGGGGCGTCGAGTACGGCGGCGGGCGGGCCCTGTTCCACGACGACACCGTCGTCCATGAACACCACGGTGTCGGCGACCTCGCGGGCGAAGCCGATCTCGTGGGTCACGACGATCATGGTGGTGCCGGTACTGGCCAGGTCCTTGATGACGTCGAGGACTTCGCCGACCAGTTCCGGGTCGAGGGCCGAGGTGGGTTCGTCGAAGAGCAGCACCTTGGGTTCGAGGGCGAGTGCGCGGGCGATGGCGACGCGCTGCTGCTGGCCGCCGGACAACTGCCGGGGGTAGGCGGCGGCCTTGTCCGCGAGCCCGACCCGCTCCAGCAGCCGGCGGGCGGTGTCCTCGGCCTCGTTGCGCGGGCGGCGCAGCGCGGAGACGGGAGCCTCGACGAGGTTCTCCAGTACGGTCAGGTGCGGGAAGAGGTTGAAGTTCTGGAAGACGAACCCGATGTTGGTCCGCTGTTTCAGAACGTCCTTCTCCTTCAGCTCGTGCAGCTTGTCGCCGGAGCGGCGGTAGCCGACGAGTTCACCGTCGATGCTGATCCAGCCGGCGTTGACCTTCTCCAGGTGGTTGATGGTGCGCAGCAGCGTGGACTTGCCGGAGCCGGACGGGCCGAGGATCACGGTGACCTCGCCCGCGCGGACCTCCAGGTCGACACCGCGCAGCACCTCCAGGGCGCCGAAGCTCTTGTGGACGCCGTGGACGTCGACCATGACGGCACTCATGTGCTCTCCTTCGTCACGAAGCGCCGGGCGCGCTGGAGGGGGGTGGGCGGCGGGGTGCGGTCGGCGCCCCGGGCGTAGCGTCGTTCCACGTAGTACTGGGCCACCGACAGCAGGGAGGTCAGTACGACGTACCAGGCGGTGGCGACGAGCAGCAGCGGAACGACCCGGCCGTTGCGGCCGTAGATCACCTGCACCTGGTAGAACAGCTCGCCGATGGACATCACGTAGACCACCGAGGTGCCCTTGAGCAGGCCGATGATCTCGTTGCCGGCGGTGGGCAGGATGGCACGCATGGCCTGCGGCAGCACGATCCGGCGGATCTGCCGCAGCCGGGGGATCCCCAGCGCGGCGGCTGCCTCCAGCTGTCCGTGGTCGACGGCGAGGACGCCGCCGCGGACGATCTCGGCGGCGTAGGCGGCCTGATGCAGGGTCAGCCCGATGACCGCGGCGCCGATGGTGCCGATGAGGGTGTTGCTGTCGACGGACACGAACACCGGGCCGAAGGGGATGCCGAGGCCCAACTCCTCGTACAGGGCGCTGAGATTGAACCAGAAGACCAGCTGGACGATCATCGGGATGGACCGGAAGATCCAGATGTAGGTCCAGGCGACGGTGGAGAGCACCGGGCTGCGCGAGAGCCGCATGAAGGCGATCACGGTGCCGAGGAGGAAGCCGAGGACGGTGGCGTAGGCGGTGAGCTGGAGGGTCACCCACACCGCCTGGACGATCGTCTCGGAGAAGACGTAGTCGCGGAAGACGTTCCACTCCCAGACGGGGTTGGTGGCGAGTCCGTGGACGAACTGGGCGACCAGCACGACCACGGCGGCGCCGGCGGCCCACCGGGCGTAGTGGCGGGTGGGCACGATCTTCAGCTCGGCCGGGTCCTCGACCGCTCGGGTGGCCGGTTCCGTGATGGTGTCACTGCTCATGGGTCACCTGTGCTCGGGCGGATTGATCCGCGAGGTGTCGATCGCGGAGGCGGACGTGCCCCACTTCTCGAGGATCCGGGCGTAGGTGCCGTCCTCGATCAGCTCGTTGACGGCGGCCTGGAAGGCCTTGGTGAGCGGGGAACCCTTCCGGAAGGCGAAGCCGACGTCGAGGCGGTGGTACTCGCCGAGGAAGGCGGTCCCGGCCGCGGGCTGGGCCGCCTGGTAGCGAAGGCCGTTGATGGTCGACATGATCACGTCGATGCGGCCCTGCTGGAGCGCGGTGAGCGTCGCGGCGTTCTCCGAGTAGACCTTCACCTCGTACGGCTTCTTGCCGGCCTTCGCGCACACGCCCTTCTGCTCGGCGAGGGTGGTCTCGAAGGTGGTGCCGGCGCCGGTGCCGATGGTCAGGCCGCACAGCTGGGTGAGGTCGGTGACCTTCTTCTTGAGGGTGGTGTCGCCCTTCTTCACGGCGAAGCCCTGGCCGTCGTTGATGTAGGTGACGAAGTCGACGGTCTTCAGGCGCTGGGTGGTGACGCCGAAGTTGCCGGTGCCCACGTCGTACTTGCCGCTGCCGAGGGCGGGCAGGATCGTTTCGAAGGAGGCGTCCTGGCGCACCGCCTTCACGCCGAGGACCTTGGCCACGGCGTCGGCGATGTCGATGTCCTGGCCGGCGGGTGCCTTGCCGGGTCCGTTCGGGTAGTAGGCCCCGGGCGGGAATCCGACGGAGCTGCCGATCCGGAGCCGGCCCGACCGGCGGACGTCGGCGGGCAGCAGGGCGGCGGCGGAGTCCACCTTGCGGACGGCGGCGACCGGGTCGTCGGTGGGCGCGGGCGACTGCGCGGCCGCGCTCGTGGTGCCGGCGGTGCCACCGGAGCCGCAGGCGGTGAGCGCGAGGGCGGGCAGCAACGCGAGGGCGGCGGCGCTGCGCAGACGGGTTCTGATCATGCGGATGCTCACTTCGTGCGGGCCTCTCCGAGGTGTTTCTCGAACGGCAGCGGGCCGATGGTCTCCGGGTCGGCGTCCGTGTCGAACAGGGGGGTGTAGCCGGTGGTGAGGTAGAGGCCACGGGCCTCGGGCTGGCGCGGACCGGTGGTGAGGTAGATCCGCCGGTAGCCACGGAGGGCCGCCGCGGCCTCCAGCTCGGCGACGACGCGCCGGGCCAGTCCGCGCCGCCGGTGGGCGGAGTGCGTCCAGATCCGCTTCAGTTCGGCGGTGCCCAGGTCGTACCGGCGGAAGGCGCCGCCCGCGACGGGCTCACCGCGCTCCAGGAGCAGCAGGAGGAGACCGCCGTACGGTTCGGTGAACTCCTCGTCCGGGTAGCGGGCCATCTCGGCGTGCGCGTCCCCGCCGTAGCGTCTGGAGTACTCGTCGCCGAGTTCACGCAGGAGTGGCTCGACGCGGGGGTCGGAGACGGGGACGTGCAGGAACGTCAGTTCCGGTGCGGAGGTCATCCGTGCACCGCCGCCAGGGTCTGTGTCCCGTGGGCCGCACGCTCGGCGTCGCGCTTGGCGACCTCCTCGCGGACGATCGGGATCACGTGGCGCCCGAAGTCGATGGCGTCGCCCAGCAGGTCGTAGCCGCGGGCGGAGAGGATGTCGACGCCGAGGTCGTAGTAGTCGAGCAGGGCCTGGGCGACCGTCTCGGGGGTGCCGACCAGGGCGTTGGAGTTGCCCGCGCCGCCGGTGGCGGCGGCCGTCGGGGTCCACAGGGCGCGGTCGTAGCGCTCCCCCGCCTCGGCGATGGCGATGAGCCGCTGCGAGCCGGTGTTCTGGGGCTGGGCCTGTCCGTTGTGGCGTTTGGTGATCGCCTCGCCGCGCTCCCTGCGGGCCTTGATCGCACCGACCGTACGGTGGGCCTTATCCCAGGCCAGTTCCTCGGTGGGGGCGATGATCGGGCGGAACGCCACCTGGATGCGCGGCACGTCGGTGCGGCCGGCCGCACGGGCTGCCGCCTTCACGGCCTCGATCTGCTCGGCGGTCCTCTCCAGCGGCTCTCCCCAGAGGCAGTAGATGTCGGCCTCGGCGCCGCCTGCCGCGTACGCGGCGGGTGACGATCCGCCGAACGACACGTTCGGGCGCGGCTGCTGGACCGGGAAGACGTCGCTGACGAAGTCGTGGAAGCGGTAGTGCTCGCCCTCGTGGTCGAACGGCTCGTGGGTGGTCCAGATCTTCTTGACGATCCGGATGTACTCGCGGGTGCGGGCGTAGCGCTCGTCCTTGGTGAGGACGTCGCCCTCGCGGCCCTGTTCCCGGTCGTTGCCGCCGGTGATGAAGTGCACGGTCAGACGGCCCTCGCTGATCTGGTCGAGGGTCGCGAAGGTCTTGGCGGCGAACGTCGGGTACGAGACGTTCGGCCGGTGGGCGAGGAGGATCTGGAGCCGGTCCAGCCTGCTCGCGATGTAGGCGGCGGCCGGTGCCGGGTCGGGTGATCCGGAGCCGTAGGCGAACAGCACCCGGTCCCAGCCGTGCTCCTCGTGTGCCCGGGCGAGCCGGAGCGTGTACTCCTTGTCGAAGGCCGCGCCGGAGCGCGGGGTGATTTCGGAACCGTCGTGGGTCGCGGCGATGCCGAGGAATTCCACGGGCATGGGTACGGCCTTTCCTCAAGTCCTCTGGCACTGCGCCGCGTTCGTACGCGGGCAGGGCGGGGCAGCCCTCGGCACGGTCGTGTGTGACGGTGCCTCAGGGCGGGGTGATCCGGATGAAGAGCAGGGGTGATGACGCCGGGGTGCGGGCCCCGGGCGAGGTGGTGCGGCGGCAGCGCGTGTCAGGAAGAGGACTCGGCCCGCTACGGGGGCACCGAGGGAGGGAAGGGCCGGTCAGACGGCCCGCTGCCGCGTCAGGCGCAACACGCCGCGGACCACACCCGACCGAAGTCGATGTGGCCACGGGTGACCAGGCGCTGCTCGGCATTCATGTGACTAATTGAGCAGGACAACTCGCTCCTCGTCAACTGCGGCTCGGATCCCGGACGCGAGGTGAGCGGTTCCCGCGTCCGGTTGACACCGCTGGGCGTCCCACCCTTACCATCGGCGGCACCGCGTTGAGGGACGCGGCGAGCGTGATGACGCCGAAGCCGGGCTCCGGCCCCGTGCCCACGCCGCGTTTTCCTCCCCTGGAGAGCCCCTGATGGCCTCGCCGTCCGATCTCACCAACGCCCTTCATGACTCCGCGCCCGCACCGTCCCCGGGCGGCGCGAAGACCTCCGGCCGGGCCCCGGGTCCCGAGACCGGGCCGGGCAAGGATCTCCCGCGGATCGTGCCGCGCCGGCGCATCGGCCGCCTGCTGTCCGCCGCCGTCGCGCTGCTGCTCTTCGCGATGGTGGTGAACTCCGTCGTCCGCAACCGTGCCTTCCAGTGGGACGTGGTCGGCGGTTACTTCACCAGTGCCGCCGTGCTCGACGGGCTGCTGCTCACGCTGTGGCTGACCGGGCTCGTGATGGTGCTCGGCTTTCTGCTCGGCATTCCGCTGGCCGTGATGCGGCTGTCCGCCAACCCGGTGCTGAGCACGCTGAGTTGGGGCTTCGTGTGGATCTTCCGGTCCACTCCCCTGCTGGTGCAGCTGCTGTTCTGGTTCAACATCGGCGCGCTCTACCCGACGCTCGGCCTCGGCATCCCGTTCGGCCCTCAGTTCGTCACCGTCAAGACCGTCAACCTGCTCGGACCGGCCCTCACGGCCGTCATCGGCCTGACTCTTCACGAGGCCGCCTACGCCGCCGAAGTGGTGCGCGGCGGCATCCTCTCGGTGGACTCCGGGCAGACGGAGGCCGCCCAGGCCCTCGGGATCGGCAGGGCGCGCACCCTGCGCCGGATCGTCGTGCCGCAGGCGATGCGCTCGATCGTCCCGACCGCCGGCAACATGCTGATCGGCACCCTGAAGGGCACGAGCATCGTCAGCGTGCTGGCCGTGCACGACCTGCTGTACTCGGTGCAACTGGTCTACAACCAGACGTACCAGGTCATCCCGCTGCTGGTGGTGGCCACGCTCTGGTACATCGCCGTCACCACCGTGCTCAGCGTGGGGCAGTTCTACGTCGAGCGCCACTACGCCCGCGGGGCCGCGCGGGCCCTGCCGCCCACACCGGTGCAGCGGTTGCGGGCCCGGCTGGCCGCGTACCGTCTTTCCCTGCGTTCCCTATCGAATTACTAGGAAAGTATTGACGGGGCCTTGCGCTGCTGCGCAGGATGAAGCGCGTGCCCCACACACCTATGTGAGGAGACCTCAGCCATGGGCGTTGCCCCTGCGCCGTCCGGCTCCGACTCGAAGCTCGAGCGGACCGGACCGGGGAGCGCGCACTGGCTGCGCGTGGCCCGTGAGACCGCGGACGACCTGGCCACGGACGCGGTCACCAGGGAGCAGGCGGGCAAGCCCCCGTTCGACGAGGTGTCGCGGCTGCGCGAGTCGGGGCTGCTGACGCTCCTCGTACCGGCCGGGCTCGGGGGCGGGGGCGGGGACTGGAGCACGGCGTACGCGGTGGTCCGGGAGATCGCGGCGGCCGACGGCGCGATCGGCCAACTGCTCGGCTGTCACTACGTCATGTCGTGGAGTGCCCGGTTCCTCACCGAGCCCGATCTCGCGGTCCGGCTGGAGCAGCGGTCCACCGCGGAGCAGTGGTGCTGGGGTGGTGGTCTGGCACGCCAGGAACCGGCTCTGACGATCGCAAGGAACGCGACGGGGTACGTGCTGAACGGCCGGCAGAGCTATGCCGCCGGTGCCCTGGTCGCCGACCGTCTCACCGTGCGAGCGGTGCGGGCCGACACCGGCGAGCCACTGGCCCTCGTGGTAGACCCCGCTCTTCCGGGCGTGTTGACGGACGGTGACGCCGATCCGTTCGGCCAGCGGCTCGCGGCCGGCGGCAGCGTGGAGTTCGACGCCGTGCCCGTCAGCGCGCACGACGTCCTGGGCTCGCTCGCCGCCGACGAGGACGTCCTGTCGCCCCTGACGTCGATGGTGTCACCGGTGGGGCGTCTCCTCTCGGTGCAGCTTCGTCTCGGCATGGCGGAAGGAGTCCTGGCCGAGGCCCGCGAGTACAGCAGGACCGGACTCTCCCACTGGCACCCCGACTGGCCGGTCGGCTCGCCGCAGGACCCGCAGGTGCTGACCGCGTACGGGGAACTCACGGTGCTGACCCGCTCCGCGTCCGCCCTCGCCGACCAGGCGCGGCAAGCCGTGCTCGACGGGCTGGCCCGCGGCGAGGACCTCGGCTACGAGGAGTACGCGGAGATCTCCGTCCTCGTGGCCATGGCCGAAGCCGCCGCCTCCAAGGCCGCGCAGGAGTCCACCGCCCGCGCCCTCGACATCATCGGCGCACGCTCGGCGTCCGCACGGCTGGGCTTCGACCGCTTCTGGCGCAACGCCCGTACCCACACGCTGTACGAGCCCGTCGCCCACCGGCTCCGCGATGTCGGGGACTACTTCCTCAACGGCGCGCACCCTCCGTTCGTCCTCCCCGTCTGACCGGCCGCCGGCGGGCCCCGCGGTGGTCCCGCCGGGTCAGGCGCCTGCCTCGACGCGCGGAGGAGTTCCGTTCCCGGCCTCCTCGGAGAGCCGCTCCATGCCGCTGGTGGTCTTCAGCGGCTTCTCCTTGATGAACAGCACGGCGACCAGTGCGAGCGCCGCGAAGGGCGTGGCGACGAGGAAGAGTTCGGCCGTGGCGACCCCGTAGGCGTGCTCCACGATGTCCCGCATCGGCGCCGGCAGGGCGCTCATGTCGGGCACTCCCCTTACGCGAAGATGCAGACTCCGCAGAAACCTCAGCTGCGCCGGACCGCGCCGAGCTGGGCCCGGTGCAGGCCGGGGGCGGCGAACCGCTGCGCCACCGTGCGCAGGACCTGGGCCATCGCCTGGGCGGGAGGGGGTGGCGGGGCCGGGGCCGCGGCGCGGGCGAGGAGGATCCGGCGGGTGGGGGCGGGCACATCGGAGGCGAAAGGCAGCAGCCGGACGTCGCTGCGGCGGCTGGTGAGCGCCAGGCGGGGCGCGAGGGCGATGCCGAGCCCGGCGGCGACCATGGCCTGCGCCTCCTGGTAGTCGTGCGAGGAGTACGCGATCCGCGGCTCGAATCCCGCCTGGCGACAGCTGCGGCGAAGGACGTCCGCGACGGGGTGGTTGTCGGCACGGATGATCCACTCCTGGTCGGCGAGGTCACCGAGACGCACGGAGGGATGGGTGCGCAGGGGTGAGTCGGCGGGGACGACCAGCACCGTCGGGTCGTCCAGGAGGTGGGTGAGGGCGAGCGCCGGATCGTCGAGGCGGTTCCACTCGTAGTCCCAGAGCAGTCCCTGGTCCGCCTCACCCGTGTGCAGCATCTCGCGGAGCTCCGCGAGGACACCGGCGCGTACCTCGATGCGGATTCCGGCGTGGCGGCGACGGAAGCGGGTGAGGGCGAGCGGCAGCAGGGACGCGCTCGCCGTGGGGAAGGAACCGAGCCGCAGTGTGCCCTGGTCGAGGGCGGTGAAGGAGTCCAGGTCGGCCTGGGCGGCGCGCAGTTCGCGGCGGATCGCCTGTCCGCGTCCGGCCAGCGCGGCACCCGCCGGTGTGGGACGGATGCCCCGCGGCAGCCGCTCGAGCAGGGGTTGCCCGGCCTCCCGCTCCAGCAGGGACATCTGCTGGGAGGCGGCGGAGGTGGTCATGCCCAGCGCCTCCGCGGCAGCGGTGAGCGAGCCCCGTTCGATGGCCTCGGTGAGCAGCAGCAGACGACGCACATTCAACATGCCGACGACTTTAGCTGAGCTAAACCCAGGTGAAGCGAACTGCGATTGTTCGCAAGGCACGCCTCTGCGAAGGTCTCGGCAATCACCGGCGCGGTTCACCGGCACGCAACGTGCCCGTGGCCGCCCGGCCCCCTCCCTGTTGATCAAGGAAGAGCCTCAGACGTGCACATTCCCGCGACCCTGGTACGTGGCGGCACCAGCAAGTGCTGGCTGTTCAACCAGGTCGATGTCCCCACTGACCGCAGCGAGCTGGAGAAGCTGCTGGTCGCCGCGTACGGCGCCGCCGACCCGGTGGAGCTGGACGGGGTGGGCGGGGCGACCCCCACCACCTCGAAGGCGGCGGTCGTCAGCGCCTCCCCCGAGCCCGGCGTCGACGTCGACTACCTGTTCGCCCAGGTCGGTATCGGCACCGGCTCGGTGGAGTGGACGAGCAACTGCGGCAACTGCGCCACCGGCGTCGCCCTCTACGCGGCGGCGAAGGGCATGGTGCCGATCGCCGGCGACCGGACGCGCGTGGTCATGCGCAACACCAACACCGGCACGGTCCTCGAAGGGCTCGTGGACACCACCGGAGGGGTGGTGCAGCACTTCGGCCGGCAGACCGTACCGGGCACCCGCGCGGGCGGCGTGGCCGTAGGCCTCACCTTCCGCGACCCCGCCGGAGGCACCACCGGTCTGCTGTTCCCCACCGGCGAGAGCGCACAGGAACTGCGGGTCGACGCCGCCGAGCCGACGCGGGTGAGCATGGTGGACGCCGGAGCCCCGGTCGTCCTCGTCGACGCCATCCACGCGGGGCGGACCGGGGCCGAGTCACCGGAGCGGCTGCGCGCCGACGTGCCCTGGCTGCGCGCCGTCCGTCATGCCGCCGCACCTCTGATGGGTCTGCTCCAGCCGGGTCAGGAACCGGGAGACGCGGTGCCCAAGGCAGGCCTGGCCGGTCCCCCGGTCGCGTACACCACCACGCTCGGCGAGCGCGTGGCGGCCGAGGACTACGACGTCTCGGTGCGCATGCTCACCATGAACGCCCCGCACCCTGCGATCGGCCTGACCTCCGCCGTCGCGGTCGCGGCGGCGGGGCTGGCGGCGGACTCCGTCGTGTCCCGGGCCGCGAGCGGCCGGGCCGGCGAGTGGCTGCGTCTGGGCACTCCCGCCGGCGTGGTCGCGGTCCGCTGTTCCGATGTGCGCGAGGGCCTGCCGCGGCGGGTCACCGTGCAGCGCGCGGCGCGGCTGCTCGCCGACGCCCGCATCTACGTCCCGGACACAGGCGCGCCGCGCGCCGCCTGAACCCGCGACGAACGTCACCTCGGGCCGCGGTCCCCCAGCCGTCCGCCCCGGGATACCTTGCGCCCCCGGGGCGCACCACCCGTCCCCACCGCACCAAGGACAATGATGTCTGCTGAAGTGATATCCGTAGGAGCGCTGCTGGTGATGTTCGTGGTCGGCACCGTGCTGCCGATCAATCTGGGCATCCTCGCCTTCGTCGCCACCTTCGCGGTCGGCACCGCCTCGCTCGGCCTCACCGAGGACGAGATCTTCGAGGGGTTCCCGGCCGACCTCTTCGTGACCATCGTCGGCGTCACCTACCTGTTCTCCGTGGCCCGCCGCAACGGCACCATCGACTGGCTCGTCGCCGCCGGAGTACGCCTGGTGCGCGGGAAGGTCTCGCTCATCCCGTGGGTGCTGTTCCTGGTGGCGGCGCTGTTGACGGCGTTCGGCACCTTCACCCCGGCCGCCGTCGCCATCCTCGCGCCGATCGGCATGAACTTCGCCTACCGCTACAAGCTCAACCCCTTGGTCGTCGGCATGATGGTGATCAGCGGCGGGCACGCGGGCGCGTTCTCCCCGGTCGCCGTCTCCGGCGCGCTGGTGCTCGGCCTGGTCGACAAGACCGGTCTGCACGTCTCCCCCCTGGCGTTGTTCAGTGCCAGCTTCCTGATCAACGTGGTGCTGTCCGTGATCACCTACGCGCTGCTCGCCAAGCGGCCCGCCCCGTTGGCGGAGGAGGCCGCCGAGCGAAGCGACGACGAGGACGTCACCGTCTCGGGCCGGCCCGACTGGCGGCAGGGGCTCACCCTCGCGGCTCTCGTCGCCCTGGTCGTCGGCGCGCTCGCCTTCCATCTGGAGATCGGTTTCCTGGCCCTCGCGGCCGGCGCTCTGCTGGCCCTGGTGGACATGAAGCGGCAGGAGAGGGCCGTGGACGGCGTCAGCTGGTCCACCCTGCTGCTGGTCGCGGGCATGATGACGTACATCGCGATGCTGGAGAAGGCCGGCGTCATCGAGGAGATCTCCGAACACGCGGCCCGCCTGGGCGCCCCGGTCGTCGTCGCCCTGCTGCTGTGTTTCACCGTGGCCATCACCTCGGCCTTCGCCTCCTCCACCGCGATCCTCACCGCGATCATCCCCATCGCGGTGCCGCTGCTGCTCTCCAGCCACCTCAGCGCCGCCGGTCTGATCGCCGCTCTCGCCGTCTCCACGACGATCGTCGACACGTCCCCCTTCTCGACCAACGGCGCACTCGTCCTGAGCAACGCCCGCGGGGTGGACAGCCGCCGCTTCTACCGCCAGATCATCAGCTACACCGGCGGCATCGTGGCCCTCGGCCCGGTCGTCGCCTGGGGCGCCCTGGTCCTGCCCTGGTCATAGCGTCCTCGCGCACGCCTGTGCCGCATGTGCGTCCGGCAGACACCGTCTGCCGGACGCTCACACGTCGGGGAGGGCCGCCTCGGGGACAGCCTGCTCGGCCCAGATGATCTTGCCGTCGGGTGTCTGCCGGGCGCCCCAGCCCTGGCACAACTGGGCGACGAGGAGCAGCCCGCGGCCGCCCTCGTCATAGGTGCGGGCCCGGCGCATGTGCGGGGCGGTGGTGCTGCCGTCCGACACCTCGCAGATGAGGGCACGGTCGTGGATCAGCCTCAGTTCGATGGGCGGTCGCGCGTGCCGGATGGCGTTGGTGACCAGCTCGCTGACCACGAGTTCGGTGACGAACACGTACTCCTCGAGACCCCAGTCGGCCAGTTGCCGGCAGGCGTTCTTGCGTGCCGTGGCGACCGCGGCGGTGTCGGGTGGTACCTCCCAGGTGGCCACGTGGAGGGCGTCCAGGGCGCGGGTGCGGGCCACGAGCAGGGCCACGTCGTCGGCCGGCCGGTCCGGGAGCATGGTCCGCAGCACCGCTTCGCAGGTGCTCTCGAGCGAGGTCCCGGACCGCCGCAGCACCTGGAGCAGTGCGTCCATGCCGTCGTCGATGTCGCGGAACCGGGATTCGACGAGGCCGTCGGTGTACAGCGTGAGGACGCTTCCTTCGGGCAGTTCCAGATCGACGGCCTCGAAGGGCAGACTGCCCAGCCCGAGGGGAGGCCCCGCGGGGATGTCGAGGAACTCGACCCCGCCGCCCGGTGTGGCCAGCGCCGGGACGGGATGCCCCGCGCGCGCCAGGGAGCATCGGCGGGACACCGGGTCGTACACGGCGTACAGGCAGGTGGCTCCGACCTCGCCCGCGGTGTCGACTCCCGCGGCCAGGTGGGTGACCAGGTCGTCCAGGTGGGTCAGCAGCTCGTCGGGGGGGAGATCCACGTCGGCCAGGGTCCGTACGGCCGTCCGCAGCCGCCCCATGGTGGCCGAGGCCTGGATGCCGTGGCCGACGACGTCGCCGACGACCAGTGCGACGCGGGCGCCGGACAGCGGGATGACGTCGAACCAGTCGCCACCGACCCCGGCCTGTGCGCTGGCGGGCAGATAGCGGGAGGCGATGTCGAGGGCGGACTGCTCGGGCAGCCGTTGCGGCAGGAGGCTGCTCTGCAGGGTGAGGGAGGTGGTGCGCTCGCGGGTGAAGCGGCGGGCGTTGTCGATGCTGAGGGCGGCTCGCTCGGTGATCTCCTGGCCGAGCAGCAGGTCGTCCTGTTCGAAGGGTTCCGGGGTCCGGTGGCGGGAGAAGGTGGCCACGCCCAGGGTGATGCCCCGTGCCCGCAGGGGCACCGCCAGCACCGAGTGGAACCCGAACCGTCGCATGCGTTCGGCCCGCTCGGGGGTCTGGCGCAGCACATACTCCATCGCCTCGGCGGTGACCTGCTGGATCAGCGGCCGGCCGGCGGCCAGGCACTCGGCCGCCGTCGACCTGTGCGGATAGACGGCCACGGTCCCGTTCGGGACCACTGTCTCGGGGCAGCCCTCGAGAACCGACTGGTGGGCGACCCGACGCAGCCGCACGGCACCGCGCGGGGCTCCCGAGGGCGGGTCGGCACCGCCCTCGATGGACGGCAGCAGGTCGACGGTGACGAAGTCGGCGAGCTGTGGCACGGCCACGTCGGCGAGTTCCTGCGCGGTACGGACCAGGTCGAGCGTGCTGCCGACGCGCCGGCTCGCCGCGTTCACCAGGGCCAGCCGCTGCCGGGACAGGTGCTGCTCGGTCATGTCGTGCGCCGAGAGCAGCACACCCTGTGTCCGGCCGTCGCCCGCCCGTACCGGGGCCAGGGCCACCGTCCACACGGTCGCGCGTTCATGGCCCGCCAGTTGCAGCGAGACCTCGAGGTCCTGCCGACGGCCGGTCTCCAGCGCACGTCGCATGTGCCGCTCGGTGCGGTCGGCCTGCGGGTGGTGCACGATCTCCGAGATGCGCAGCCCGCGCATCGCCTCCTCGGGCAGGCCGATCACCCGTTCCATGTCCGCGTTCGCCATGACCAGCCGCAGGCGGGTGTCGTACAGCGCCGTCGTGCAGGTGGACTGGGTGAAGCTCCTCCTGAGGAACCCGTCGTCGTCCGGACTGACCACGGGACTCGTGACCGCCGCGAGCAACAGCCACTCGTCGTGGCCGTCGCCGTCCTGCCGGAGGTGTGCCAGCAGATTCACCGTCAGGGAGTGCCCCTCGCGGTGCAGCAGTGTCGCCCTTCCGCTCCACCTGGGCAGGGTCTGCGGGGAGCCGGGCACGTCCGGCGGGAGTCCGTCGGCGAGCAGTGCGGCCCCTGACCTGCCGACGACCTCCGAGTCCTGGTAGCCGAGCAGCCTGCGCGCCCCTTCGCTCCATCCCGTGACGATGCCGTGCTCGTCCACGACGGCCTTCGCGGTGGCCGCCTCGTCGACGAGATCCTGCGGCGAGGCACCGCGGTCCTCACCCGGAACGGACGCTGATCTCGCCATGGAACCTCAATCCGCCTCAGCCGCTCAGTGTTCTTGCCGCACTCTTGCCACGTTCGTCCCCTTTTGTTCAGATACGTTCCAAGAATGACAGATAGCCCCTTCCCGGGTTGAATGGCCTGGAACGCTGAACGGCCGCGCGGGAGGGCCGGGGCCCCAATCCACCGACCAGGGCGGAGGGCGTGACCATGACCGTCACCGGCGAGCGGACCTGGCCGAGCGCGGCCGAGTGGACCGGAAGGATCTTCAGCGAGGGCTGGCGGTACCCCGAGGGCGGCACCCTCGGGGTGATCGAGCCGGCCACCGGCGAGCCACTGGCGGAGGTGGGCCGGGCCTCACCCGCGGACGTCGCGCGGGCCGGTGCCCGGGCGGCCCGGGCCGGGTCGGCATGGGCCGCGGCCACGGTGTCGGAACGGGTCGACGTACTGTCGCGCGCCGATCGAGCCCTGCGGGAGCACAGCGAGGCGGTCCGTGAATGGATCGTCCGGGAGTCGGGCGGCGTCCCCACCAAGGGAGACTACGAGATCGCCGCCGGGCTCGGTCAGTTGCAGCACGCGATCGGGCTCGCGTCGCTGCCCCCGGGCGAGGTCCTCACGCCGCAGGCGCCCGGCGGGACGAGTCTGGCGTGGCGGGTGCCGCTCGGGGTGGTGGGGGTCATCGCCCCCTGGAACGCGCCGTTGCTGTTCGCGATGCGGGCATTGGCGCCGGCGCTGGTCCTCGGCAACGCCGCGCTGCTCAAGCCGGACCCCCTCACCCCGGTCTCCGGAGGTGTTCTCGTCGCGCGGCTGTTCCAGGAGGCCGGGCTGCCCGACGGAGTGCTGCACGTCCTTCCCGGCGGCGCGGAGACCGGGCGTGCGGTCGTCGCCGACCGGCATGTCGCGATGGTCTCGTTCACCGGCTCGACCGAGGCCGGGCGGGAAGTGGCCCGGGTAGCGGGCGAAGGGCTCAAACGCGTGTCGCTGGAGCTGGGCGGCAAGAACTCGATCGTCGTGCTGGCGGACGCGGACGTGGAGGCGGCCGCCGCGGCGGGGGCCGTCAGCTCCTTCGGCTATCAGGGGCAGGCCTGTGTCGCCGCCGGGCGCCATGTGGTGCACGCGGATGTCGTCGAGGCGTACACCGAGGCGCTCGTCCGGCAGGCGAAGGCGCTGCCGATCGGGGACCCGCGCGACGACGGCGTGGTGATCGGTCCCGTCATCAGCGAACGGCAGGCGGCCCGGATCGAGCGGATCGTGGACGAAAGCGTGGTCGGCGGGGCACGTGTGCTGACCGGGGGCACCCGCGAGGGGCTCTTCTACCCGCCCACCGTGCTGGACCGCGTCGACCGGACCATGCCTGTCTTCACCGAGGAGATCTTCGGACCTGTCGCTCCCGTCATCCCGTTCCACGGCGAGGACCAGGCCGTGGAGATCGCCAACGACACCGCGTACGGCCTGACCGCCGCCGTCCACTCCCGGTCCCTCCCCCGGGCCACCGCCTTCGCGCAGCGGTTGCGCACCGGCATGATCCACATCAACGACGTGTCCGCCAAGGACGCCGCGAACGCGCCGTTCGGCGGCATGGGCCTCTCGGGCAACGCCTCCCGCATCGGCGGGACCTCCAGCCTGGAGCAGTTCACGCAGTGGCGCTGGATGACGGCGCCCGGGTCGCTGTGACCCTGCCAGCGGGGGCGGGGGCCGCCGGTGGGGTGCCGTCGGCTCAGAGGCGTTCGACGATGGTCACGTTGGCCTGACCGCCGCCCTCGCACATCGTCTGCAGGCCGTAGCGGCCGCCCGTGCGTTCCAGTTCATGCAGGAGCGTGGTCATCAGCCGGGTGCCGGTGGCGCCGAGCGGGTGGCCGAGAGCGATCGCGCCGCCGTTGGCGTTGACCTTCTCCGGATCGGCGCCCGTCTCCTTCAGCCAGGCCAGCACCACGGAGGCGAAGGCCTCGTTGATCTCGACCAGGTCGATGGCGTCGAGCGTCATCCCGGACTTCTTCAGGGCGTGCGCGGTGGCGGGGATCGGGGCGGACAGCATGCGGATCGGGTCCTCGCCGCGCACCGAGAGGTGGTGGACGCGGGCCCTTGGGGTCAGACCGTGCTCCTGTACGGCTCGCTCCGAGGCGATGAGCACGGCCGAGGCGCCGTCGGAGATCTGCGAGGAGAGCGCGGCCGTCAGCCTGCCGCCTTCCACCAGCGGCTGCAGTGCGGCCATCCTCTCCCGGCTGGTGTCGCGGCGTGGTCCCTCGTCGTGGGTCACGTCGCCGTACGCGACGGTCTCCCGGTCGAAGCGGCCCTCGTCGACGGCCCGGATCGCCCGCTGGTGGGAGCGCAGCGCGAACTCCTCCATGGCCTCCCGAGTGATGTCCCACTTGCGGGCGATCTCCTCGGCGCCGAGGAACTGGTTGACCGGCCGGTCCCCGTAGCGGGCCCGCCAGCCCACCGAGCCGGCGAACGGTCCCTCGGTCAGGCCCAGCGGTTCGGCGGCCTGCCGGGTGGCGAAGGCGATGGGGATCTGCGACATGTTCTGCACACCGCCGGCGACGACCAGGTCCTGGGTGCCGGAGAGCACACCCTGTGCGGCGAAGTGCAGGGCCTGCTGCGAGGAGCCGCACTGGCGGTCGACCCGTCACCCCGGGCACCTCTTCCGGCAGTCCGGCGGCCAGCCAGCTGGTGCGGGCTATGTCACCGGCCTGCGGGCCGACGGTGTCGAGGCAGCCGAGGACGACGTCCTCGACGGCGGCCGGGTCGACGCCGGAGCGCTCCATCAGCGCGGTCAGCACGTGAGCGCCGAGGTCGGCCGGGTGGACGGCGGACAGCCCGCCGCCCCGCCGGCCGACCGGGGTGCGCACCGCTTCGACGATGTAGGCCTCGGCCATGACGTCTCCTCATCCGTGTCTGCGATGTGCGGGTCTGCGATGTGCGGGTCTGCCTACGAGTCGCGTGGCGCGATGCCCTCCAGCACCATCGACAAGTACTGGCGGGCGATCTCCTCGGGGCTGTGCCGGCCGCCCGGCCGGTACCAGGACGCGGCGACCCAGACCGTGTCGCGCAGGAAGCGGTAGGTGAGCCGTACGTCCAGGTCGGCGCGGAAGACCTTGGCGGACACTCCGCGCTCCAGCGTGCCCAGCCACGCCTTCTCGAACTTCTGCTGCGACTCGACGAGATAGGCGAAGTGCGGTTGCGTCCCGAGGTGCCTGGACTCCTTCTGGTAGATGGCGACCGCGTCGAGGTGGCGGTCGATCTCCCGGAAGGACTCGGTGACGAGGGCCTCCAGCGTCTCCCTGGGACCGAGCCCGGCGCAGAGCACGGCGTCGTACCGTGCCCAGAGCTCGTCCAGGAAGCCGGAGAGGATCTCGTCCAGCATCGACTCCTTGGAGTCGAAGTGGTAGTACAGGCTGCCCGCCAGCATCCCCGCCGCATCCGCGATCTTGCGGACCGTGGTGGCGTTGTAGCCCTGCGCGGCGAACACCCGGGCCGCGATGGCCAGGAGTTCCTCGCGCCGCTCGGGCGGGCTCACCGAGCTCTTCTTACGGTCGCTGTTGCTCTTGCTGTTCGGCACCGGGCCATTCTCGCCTCACGGGTGCTGACTGCTGACCGACAGCACCTCGCCGGTCAGGTACGACGAGTAGCCGCTGGCCAGGAACACGATCGCGTTGGCCACCTCCCACGGTTCGGCGTGGCGCCCGAAGGCCTCCCGGCCGGTCAGTTCCTCCAGCAGCTCGGCAGTGGTGACCTTGGCGAGGTGTGGATGCATGGCCAGGCTCGGGGAGACGGCGTTCACCCGCACGCCGTACGCGGCGGCCTCCACCGCGGCGCACCGGGTGAGCGCCATGACCCCGGCCTTCGCGGCGGCGTAGTGCGCCTGCCCCCGCTGCGCGCGCCAGCCGGCCACCGAGGCGTTGTTGACGACGACACCGCCGCCACCCGCGGCCTTCATCCGGCGCAGCGCGGCGCGGGTGCAGCGGAAGGTGCCGCTCAGCGTGACGTCGAGGACCTTGTCCCACTGCTCGTCGGTCATGTCGACGAGGTCGGCGGTGCCGCCGAGGCCCGCGTTGTTGACGACGATGTCCAGACGTCCGTGCTGCTCCTCGGCGTGCTCGAACAGCGCGCCGACCTGCTCCTCGTCGGTGACGTCGCAGGGCTGTGCGGTGACGCGGTCCGCGCCGAACTCGCCGGCCAGTTCCGCCTCGGACTCCTTGAGCCGTCGGACGTGGGTGTCGGAGACCACGACCCGGGCGCCCTCCTCCAGCAGCCGCCGGGCGGTCGCGCCGCCGATCCCGGCACCCGCGGCGGCGGTGACGACGGCCGTACGGCCTGCCAGCAGGTCATGGCCCGGCAGGTACGGCGGCGGGGCCGACGTCATGGGCGTACCTCCTGGGGCTCTCGGCGTCGCTCGACGGCTGACGCCCCGTAGGTTAACCTACCAAACACTTGTTAGGGAAGGAGGATGCGGATGCCGACTGCCCGCACCGCGCCCCGGGAGCCCGTCCGCTACGAGCGCCGCGGCGCCGTCGCCCTGGTGACGATGGACCGGCCCGAGTACCGCAATGCCCAGAACTCCGCCATGACCTACGCCCTGGACCGGGCCTTCTACCGGGCGGCGGACGACGACGAGGTGAGGGTCGTGGTCCTCGCCGGAGCGGGGCGGCATTTCTCCGCGGGTCACGACATCGGCACCCCGGAGCGGGACGCGCATCTGCCGTTCGACCGCAGGGCCGGGCTGTGGTGGGACCACTCGCGGAAGTCGGGGGCGGAGAGCCGCTTCGCCCGCGAGTCCGAGGTGTACCTGGGGATGTGCCGGCGGTGGCGCGAACTGCCCAAGCCGGTCATCGCCTCGGTGCAGGGCGCGTGCGTGGCCGGCGGGCTGATGCTCGCCTGGGTCTGTGACCTGATCGTCGCCTCCGAGGACGCCTTCTTCGCCGACCCGGTGGTGCGCATGGGCATCCCGGGGGTGGAGTACTTCGCCCACCCGTGGGTGATGCCGCCGCGGATCGCCAAGGAGTTCCTCTACACCGGCGACCGGATGAGCGCGCGGCGCGCCTACGAGGTCGGCATGGTCAACCGGGTCGTGCCCCGCGAGGAACTCAGCTGGCACACTCTGGAGTTGGCGGAGAGGATCGCGGCGATGCCCCGGATGGGTCTTGCGCTGACGAAGCGTGCCGTCAACCAGGCCGAGGACCTCCAGGGCCTGCACTCGGGACTGGACTCGGTCTTCGGGCTGCACCATCTCGCCCACGCCCACAACGCGGAGACGGGCGACGACTCGCTCGGCGGGATGGACGTGCGCGCGATGAAGGAGGCGGGCGGCTGATGGACCTCGACTTCACCCCCGCCGAGGACGTCTTCCGGGCCGAGGTCCGGAATTGGCTCGCCTCCCATGTACCGGCCGTCCCGCTCCCCTCGCTGGAGACCGCCGAGGGGTTCGCCGCCCATAGGGAATGGGAACGCACGCTGTTCGCCGACCGCTGGTCGGTGGTCTCCTGGCCCGAAGCGTTCGGCGGCCGGGGCTCCTCCCCGCTGGAGTGGCTGATCTTCGAGGAGGAGTACTACCGGGCCGGCGCGCCCGGCCGGGTCTCCCAGAACGGCATCAACCTCCTCGCGCCCACCCTCTTCGAGCACGGCACCGACGAGCAGCGTGCGCGCGTCCTGCCGCCCATGGCGAGCGGTGAGGTCGTCTGGGCACAGGCCTGGTCCGAACCGGAGGCGGGGTCCGACCTGGCCTCGCTGCGGTCCACCGCCGTGCGGACCGCAGAGGGCTGGCGCATCAGCGGCCAGAAGACCTGGTCGTCCCGGGCGGCCTTCGCCGACCGCGCGTTCGGCCTGTTCCGCAGCGATCCGGAAGCGGACCGGCCGCACCGGGGCCTGACGTACCTGATGTTCCCGCTCGACGCCGACGGGGTGACGGTGCGGCCCATCGGGCGGCTGGACGGCAAGCCCGCCTTCGCCGAGCTCTTCCTCGACGACGTGTTCGTCCCCGACGAGGACGTCATCGGCGAGCCGGGCCAGGGCTGGCGGGTCGCGATGAGCACCACCGGCAACGAGCGCGGACTGACCCTGCGCAGCCCCGGCCGCTTCACCGCCGCGGCGGACCGGCTGACCGCGCTGTGGCGCTCCGCCGCCGACCCCTGCGACACGGCGCTGCGCGACCGGGTCGCCGACGCGGTGATCGGCGCCCGCGCCTACCAGCTGTTCACCTACGCCCATACCTCACGTATCGCCGCCGGCGGGTCGATCGGCGCCGAGTCCAGCCTCAACAAGGTCTACTGGTCCGAGCTGGACGTCGCCCTGCACGAGACCGCCCTCGATCTGCTCGGCCCCTACGGCGAGCTGTCCGACGAGGCCGCCGAGGCACCGGCGCACGGAAGGTGGGCGGAGGGGCACACGTTCTCGCTGGCCGGGCCGATCTACGCCGGCACCAACGAGATCCAGCGCGACATCATCGCCGAGCGGCTCCTCGGTCTGCCGAAGGGGCGCCGATGATGCGGTTCCTCCTCGACGCCGAGCAGCGGGAGTTCGCCCGCGCGCTGGACGGCATGCTGGGTTCCGCCGGCACACCCCGCGTCGTACGGTCCTGGGCGTCCGGCGACCCCGGGCCCGGACGCGCCGTGTGGGCCCGGCTCGCGGAGGCGGGCGTCTTCGCCCTCGCCGTTCCCGAGGAGCACGAGGGTCTGGGCCCCCTGCCCGTCGAACTGACCGTGGCCTTCGGCGAACTGGGCCGCCATGTCGTTCCCGGCCCGCTGGCCGAGACGGCCGCCGCCGGTGCCCTGCTGGGCCGGCTCGGAGGCGACGTGGCCCGTGCCTGGCTGCCGCAACTCGCGTCCGGCAAGGCCGTGGCGTCCCTGTGCGTGCTGTCCCCCGGCGGCAGCCCGTACGCCCTGGACGCCGACGCCGCCGACGCGGTGTTCGTCGTGGAGGGCGACACCGTGCGCCTCGCGGAATCGCACGGCCCGGTGCAGCCGTCTGCCGACCCGGCCCGGCGACTGGCCCGCCCGCTCGGCGGAGTCGTCCTGGAGGAGGGTCCGCAGGTGGCCGCGGCTGCCGCGCACGCCGCCGATGTCGCGGCGCTGGTCACAGCCGCGCAGGCGCTCGGACTGGGACGCACGCTGCTGGAACGGACCGTGGAGTACGTCCGCCGGCGCACCCAGTTCGGGGTGGCCGTCGGCTCGTTCCAGGCGGTGAAACACCGCCTGGCCGACACCCTCGTCGCCTTGGAGTTCGCCCAGCCGCTGGTGTACGCCGCGGCCCTGGCCCTGACGGCGGACGATCCGGCGGCGGGCCGGGAAGTCGCCGCGGCGAAGGTGGCGGCGGGCGAAGCGGCCCACGGAGCGGCGCGTACGGCCCTGCAGCTCCACGGCGCCCTCGGCTACACCGGGGAACTGGACCTGTCACTGTGGATCCGCAAGGCCCGCCCGCTGCGCGACGCCTGGGGCACACCGGCCGCCTGCCGCGCCCGAGTGCTCGCGTGACAGGGTCGGCAGCCGCCCCAGCGTGGCGTGTGCCTGCGCCATGATCCTCTCGACGAGTTCGGCGCAGGAGGGCAGGTCGTCGATCAGTCCGCCGACCTGCCCGCAGGCCATCACGCCGAGGTCGGTGCGGCCGTCGACCATCGCGGCCCTGAGGAGCATCGGGGTGTTGGCCGCCAGGAGGACCTGGCTCCAGGTCAGTTGCTTGCCGTGCTTCATCGCCAGGCCGTCACGCACCAGGCCGGCCCAGCTCATTCCGGACTCCCGTCTGAAGGCGGAGGCGTGGCGGAACGCGCGCAACAGGGCGGCGCTGCGGCCCGACCGCTCCAGGGCGTCCACGAGGTCGGTACGCAGCATCCGGTGGGGCAGGCCGTCGACCTTGGTGGTGACGATGACGTCCTGGACGCCCGCCGCCAGGTAACGGGCCTTCACGGCGTCGGGGACGGTGCTGTCGGAGGTGAGCAGGAAGCGGGTGCCCATGGCCACACCTGCGGCGCCATAGGCCAAGGCTGCCACCAGTCCGCGTCCGTCCCGGAATCCGCCGGCGGCGATCACCGGGGATGTCCACGGCGTCCACGACCTGCGGCAGCAGCACGGTGGTGGCGACACTGCCGGTGTGGCCACCACCCTCGCCGCCCTGCACGAGAACGGCGTCCGCGCCCCAGGCCGCGACCTTCTCGGCATGCCGCCGGGCGCCCACGGACGGGATGACGACGACTCCGGCGTCCTTCAGACGGGCGATCAGTTCCGGGCCGCGGGCGCGAGCGCGAACGAGGCCACTTTCACGCCCTCGTCGATAATGATCCGCACCCGCTCCCCCGCGTCCGCGGCGTCGGCCCGCAGATTCACCCCGAAGGGAGCGTCCGTACGTGACCCGACCTCGCGTACGGCCGAACGGAGCTGTTCCGGAGTCATGGTGGCGGACGCGAGGATCCCCAGGGCACCGGCGTTGGCGGCGGCGGAGACCAGGCGGGGTCCGGCCACCCACCCCATGCCGGTCTGGACGATGGGGGTGCGTACTCCGACCAGTTCGGTGAGGGCGGTGGCGATCGTGGCGTCGCTCATGCCGGCACCTCACGGTCGCGGGCGCCCTCCGGGTCGACGACCTCCCGGACGATGCGCAACTCCTCGGCGGTGGGCTCCCGGGTGTACGGCACGTCGTCCGGGACGGTGAGCGTGAAGCCGGTGGCCTCGACGACCTGCTCGGCCGTGACTCCCGGGTGCAGCGAGCGCAGCCGCATCGTGTGGTCCGGGGTGGCGAAGTCGAAGACGCCCAGATCGCTGACGACCTCCGTGACGTTGTGGAAACGGGTGGCCGACGGACCGACCTCGGCGGCACGGTCGTAGCCGACTCCGCACACCATGTCGACCCGCTCGACGAAGACGCGCCGGGAGTGCTTGGGCACCCAGTAACTCGTGGGGTTGTTCAGGGTGTTGATGGGTGCGCCTCGTACGCCCAGCAGTTGCCGGGTGGGGCGGGCCCAGTCGCCGATGCAGGAGATGTTCTGGTTGCCGTGGCGGTCGATCTGACTGGCGCCCATCATCACGTGCCGCCGTCCCGTGGCCACGAGGGCCAGGTGCTGTCGGTAGGGCAGCCAGCCCTCCACCACCTGGGCGCGGGCGCCGAGCGCCGGGACGTCGCCGATCAGCAGTGCCTCGCCGTCCGTCAGCAGCAGATCGGGCGCGAAGGTCAGCTTCGCCAGCCGCGCGCCGATGGCGGGAACCGTGCCCATGGGACTGGCCAGGACCTCCCCGGCATGACGCCAGGCCTCCGCGCAGGCCACCACGCAGTACTCGGCGCGTGTCGCCTTGTTCGCCGTGTTCACCGTGTTCGCCGTGGGACTGCTCACGCCCGCTCCTTGTGGAATGCCGCGACCGCGGCCTGGTAGGCCTCTTCGTCCACGGACAGGTAGCGGTCGGTGAACGCCTGCCAGGCCTCCGGGTCGCGGGAGGCCAGGGCGTAGGCACGTTGGAAGGTCTCGTCGCGGTCGTGGTCGGGGGCGCAGGAGGTGAAGTGCGCGCCGTTGGGTGCTTGGACGACCCCGGTCACGAACGCGCGCTTGACCAGCAGGGTCTGTGGGGCCGCGTCCTTGAGCAGGTCGGCGGTGTCGACGAGTTGCTCGCAGGAGACGTACGCGGCGTCGGCGGCCTGGCAGAAGAGGTCGTCGAAGTACGGGTCGGGGCCCAGGTACTGGGCGTTGCCGTGTGTGTCCGCCCGGTTGAGGTGGACCAGCGCGGCGTCCAGGCGCAGGGCCGGGGCCGCGACGAACTCCTCGCCGTCCTCGTAGGGGGAGACCACCGTGCGTAAGCGCGGATTGACCAACAACACGTCGGAGCCGAGACCGGCCCGGACCGGCAGGAAGGGCAGCCGTTGGGAGGCGGCGGTCAGGCCCCACATGAACATCGCCTCGTCCAGTTCGACGAGTTCGAGGCCGCCCTGCTGCCGGGCCGCGGTGAAGTGCGGTTCCAGCGGGATGGAGTCGAGGGTGGCGAACGGGGCCACAAGAGTGCGGATCCGGCCCGCTGCGGCGAGCAGTCCGACGTCCGGGCCTGCGTAGGAGACGACGGTCAGGTCGGTGACGTCCGAGCGCAGCAGCGCACGGACCAGTGCCATCGGCTTGCGCCGGGATCCCCAGCCGCCGATCCCGATCGTCATGCCGCTGCGCAGACGCGCGACGACCTCGTCGGCGGTCATCGTCTTGTCGCTCAACGCGATTCCCCCTCGAAGGACTTGGAGGACGTGGACGACTTGGATGACGTGGACGACTTGGGGGACTTGGGGGACTTGGAGGACACGAACGCCTCGCGGTACCAGTCCGCGACGCCGCTGAGGTTGGCCTCGAACGTGAAGCCCTGCTCGAAGCGGTAGCTGCGCCGGACGTCCACGGGGTCGATGCCGTTGATCGCCGCCTTGGCGAAGCGGATGAGCAGCCCGTCCTTGGCGGCGATCTCCCTGGCCAGTTCCATCGCCGCGGCGTGCAGCCGCTCGCGCGGGACGACCCGCCACACCGAGCCGTGACGGTGCAGTTCCTCGGCCGTCACGGTGCGCGAGGTGTAGTACAGCGTCCGCATCAGGTGCTGCGGGACCAGCCGGGCGAGATGGGTGGCCGCACCGAGCGCCCCCCGGTCCAGCTCCGGCAGCCCGAAGGTCGCGTCATCGCTCGCCACGACCGAGTCGGCGTTGCCCACCAGGCCGATACCGCCTCCCACGCAGAAGCCCTGCACCGCGGCGACCACCGGAACCTCGCAGTCGTAGACCGCGGCGAACGCCTCGTAGCAGCCGCGGTTGGTGCCGATGAGCGCCGCATGCCCCTCGGTGCGCTGCATCTCCTTGATGTCCGCACCGGCGTTGAACCCGCGCCCCGTCGCGGCGAGGACGACGCAGCGCACGCCGGGATCGGCCCCGGCGGCGCGCACCGCGGCGGCCAGGTCGTACCAGCCCTGGACGGGAAAGGCGTTGACCGGTGGGAAGTCCACGGTGATGACGGTGACGCCCTCTTCGGGGCTTGTGGTGGAGACACCCATGAGCGGATCAGCTACCTTTCCACCAAACGTTTGTTAGGTACGAAGGTAGCAGCGGAGCACGCGTCCCGGGAGGTCCCTCATGGCAACGATCACCGATCTGAGCGGACGGGTCGCCGTGGTCACCGGCGGAACGAGGGGCGTGGGCGCGGGCATCACCCGGGCCCTGCTGGAGGCGGGAGCCGAAGTGGTGACCTGCGCCCGGCGCCCCCCGGACGAACCCGTCGAAGCGGCTTGCCGCGCCGCCCGGTTCCTCCCGGTCGAGCTGCGTGACGCGGACGCCGTGGGCGCGTTCTTCGCACAGGTGAGCGATGAGTACGGCAGGCTGGACATCCTCGTCAACAACGCCGGGGGCACGCCCTACCGGCTACTGGAGGAGGGCGGAGCCGCACGGCACTCCCGGGTGGTCGAGTTGAACCTGCTGGCCCCCCTGGCCGCCTCGCTCGCCGCCTACGAGCAGATGCGCCGCCAGCCCGGGGGCGGGTCGATCGTCATGATCGGCAGTGTCAGCGGCAGCCGTCCGTCTCCGGGCTCGGCGGCCTACGGAGCGGCCAAGGCAGGGCTGGAGCAACTGGCCCGCAGCATGGCCGTGGAGTGGGCCCCGCAGGTCAGGGTCAACACCGTGGTCCTGGGCATGGTCCGCACCGAACTGGCGCATCTGCACTACGGCGACGACAGCGGTGTCGAGGCCGTCGGCCGCACCGTGCCGCTCGGCCGGCTCGCCGACCCCGCGGAGGTGGGCGACGCCTGCGTCTTCCTCGCCTCCGAACGCGCCGCGTACATCAGCGGCGCGAGCCTGCTCGTCCACGGCGGAGGCGAACGCCCCGCCTTCCTCGACGCCGCCACCGCCGGCAACTGAACGACACCCCGGGCTCCCGCGGGTCAACCGCAGTTCCCGAGCCCCCCGACGAGAGGACCAGAACATGTCCGGACTGTGCAGCGAACGTGTCGCCGTCGTCACCGGGGCGGGGCGCGGACTCGGACGGGCGCACGCCCTCGCTCTCGCCGCCGAGGGCGCGAAGGTCGTCGTCAACGACCTCGGCGTCGGCCTGGACGGCACTGGCGGCACGGCCGGGCCCGCCCAGCTCGTCGTCGACGAGATCCGGGCCCGCGGCGGACAGGCGGTGGCCCACCACGGGGACATTGCCACGGCCGAGGGTGCGGCCTCGCTGATCCGTACCGCCGTCGAGACCTGGGGCCGGCTCGACACCCTGGTCAACAACGCCGGCTTCCTGCGTGACCGCATGCTGGTCAACCTCGACGAGGACGACTGGGACGCCGTCGTGCGCGTCCACCTCAAGGGACACTTCCTTCCGCTGAAGTACGCGGCGGCGCACTGGAGGGCGGAGGCCAAGGCGGGCCGGGTCCCGGCGGCCCGTGTCGTCAACACCAGCAGCGGGGCGGGGCTGCTGGGCAGCGTCGGTCAGGGCAACTACTCCGCGGCCAAGGCCGGGATCGTCGGGCTGACCCTGGTCGCCGCCGCCGAGACGGGCCGCTATGGGGTCCTGGTCAACGCCATCGCCCCGGCGGCCCGCACCCGGATGACCGAGGCGACGTTCGCCGAGACCATGGCGGCCCCCGCCGACGGCTTCGACGCCATGGCCCCGGAGAACGTGTCCCCGCTCGTCGTGTGGCTGGGCTCCGCCGCCTCCGCCGGCGTGACGGGTCGCGTCTTCGAGGCGGAGGGCGGTCGCATCACCGTCATGGAGGGGTGGCGCCCGGGCCCCACGGCCGACAAGGGCGGCCGCTGGTCCCCGGCCGAGGCCGGCGAGACCGCGCTGAGGCTCCTCGCCGAGGCGACGAAGCCGGAGCCGGTGTACGGCGGCTGACAGAGCGAAACTTTTCGACGTCAATACCGAATGCTGCGAAGAGTATTGACGCCCGGTCAGGGGCTTCTATCATCCAAGGCGTTCGACAGGACAGTTGGCGTTCGAGATACAGAACACGCGTCCCCGCGCGCAGGAGGCTCCGACCAGGCCCCGCAGGATTCACAACGCCCTCCCGCAGACCATGCCCGGTTCGCCTGGCCGACGGCCGCCCGCTCCCCTCCCCCCAACAGCCTCACCGAAAAGGCGGCGATCGGCATGACATGGACAACTCAATCAATCACCCGTCGTGCGGCACTGGCCGCCACCACCGGCCTGACCGTCGGCGCCCTGCTGCCTCCCGATCCGGCGAGCGCGGCCGTCGCGGTGCCGGACGCCTCGTACACCAATCCCGTGATCTGGCAGGACTTCGCGGACATCGACGTCATCCGCGTCGAGGACACCTACTACTGCTCCGCCTCGACGATGCACTACTCGCCGGGTGCGCCCGTGCTGCGCTCGTACGACCTGGTGAACTGGGAGATCGCCGGGCACGCGGTGCCCGTCCTCGACTTCGGCTCCAAGTACGACCTGAACGGCGGGCGCGGCTACGTCAGGGGGATCTGGGCGTCGTCACTGGCCTACCGTCCCGCCGAGAGGACGTTCTACTGGCTCGGCCAGATCGATTTCGCCCGGACCCATCTCTACACCGCCAGGTCCGTCGAAGGGCCGTGGAGCCGACACGCGACGCTCCCCCAAGTTTACTACGACGCGGGGCTGTTGGTGGACGACGACAACACCCTGTACGTGGCGTACGGCAACGGCACGATCAACGTGGCCCAGCTCTCCGCGGACGGCCGCAGCCAGGTGCGGACGCAACAGGTGTTCAGCACCCCGTCGAACATCGGCACCCTGGAGGGCTCCCGCTTCTACAAGATCAACGGGAACTACTACATCTTCCTGACCCGCCCGGCCAACGGCCAGTACATCCTGAGGTCGACCAGCGGCCCCTTCGGCCCGTACACCCTCCGGCAGGTCCTGCTCGACCTGCCCGGACCGATCTCCGGCGGAGGTGTGCCGCACCAGGGCGGGCTGGTGCGGACGCAGAGCGGGGCCTGGTACTACATGGCCTTCGTCGACGCCTATCCCGGCGGCCGTATGCCGGCCCTGGCGCCGGTCGCCTGGACCTCCGACGGCTGGCCGGTCGTCCAGCTCGTGAACAACGCGTGGGGCAGGTCGTATCCCGCCCCTGCCGTACCGCCACCGCCCCGGCAGGTCACTCCGCTGACCGGTGTCGACACCTTCGACGGCACGGTCCTCAAGCCGAGGTGGGAGTGGAACCACAACCCGGACAACGCCAAGTGGTCGGTGAACAACGGCCTGACCCTGCGCACCGCGACCGTCACGGACGACCTGTACTGGGCCCGCAACACCCTCACCCACCGCGTTCAGGGGCCCACGTCCACGGCGACGGTCCAGCTCGACCACTCCGCGATGCTGGACGGCGACCGAGCCGGGCTGGCGCTGCTGCGGGACTCCTCGGCGTGGATCGGGCTGAAGCGTGACGGCGGTGCCACACGGGTGGTCATGGTCGACGGACTGACCATGGACGGCAATTGGAACACCACCGGCACCGGCATCGAGCGGGCGGGTGTGAGCGTGCCGGGCGGTCGACTCTGGCTGCGGGCCGCCGCCGACATCCGTCCCGGGGCGTCCCGGCCCGGCACCTTCTCCTACAGCACCGACGGCGTCACCTTCACCCGCCTCGGCCCGGCTTTCGCCATGGGCAACGACTGGCGGTTCTTCATGGGCTACCGGTTCGCCCTCTTCAACCACGCGACACGGGCACTGGGCGGCTCGGTCCGCGTGACGCGGTTCGAACTGTCCACCCCCTGAACGATCGACCTCCCTCCACGGCTCCAGCTCCTCCTCGTCCGCCCCACTTCACTTCTGGCGCCGTCAGGGAAGCCTGGGCAGGACGTCCCGGGCGGAATGGCTCAGGACGCGGAGGTTCTCGGCGAACCGGTCCCGCTCCTCGGCCGGCAGGGGTGCGAGGAAGTAGCGCCTGATGTTCTCCATGTGCATGCGCGACGCCGCCACCGTGGTCTGCGACCCCAGGGCGGTGAGGCGCACCAGGCGCCCGCGGCGGTCACCGGGATCCTCGGCCCGTTCGACCAGGCCCGCCGCCTCCATGCGGTCGACCAGACGGGTCGCGCCTCCGGTGGTCAGCACCTGCTCCTGGGCGATGGCCCGCATCGACAGCCCGGGGTCCCCCGCACGGCCCAGGATGAGCAGCACCTCGAACATCAGATGGCTGATGCCGCACTCGACCTCCAGAGCCCGACCCAGGATGTACTCCAGCCGGTTGGCGGCCCCCTGCAAGCGCCCGAAAGCCAGGATCAGCGCGTTGTTCGCGGCCTCCTTCGGCGTCGAGATCTCCGCGTTCTCGTCCACGACTGCGGCGCCCCTTCCGTCTGCCCCTCGCCCGGCCCACCGATCATGCCCCACGGCCGCCGGCCGTTCGTTCACTGCCGCCCCCGAAGGCGGTGCCGCGGGGGACACTGGATGTGTTGGCGCCGACGTTTCGGGCGACGCCGCCGACGCGGAGAGGCGGGTCGGCTGGCGAAGCTTTCCTGTGCGCGGGACCATGAAGATCTCGTCGGTGTGGTGGTGAGTGACATGTCGTCTGCGAACCAGCACGGGCCGCTCGGAGCGAGTGCTTCTGCGATCAGCGGGAGCCCCAGCGGGGTGGAGTCCGCCGACGCGACGGCGGTGGTCACCGCCGCGGGAACGATCATCGGCTGGACCTCGGGCGCGGAGGAACTCCTCGGGTATGCGGCCAAGGAGGTGGCCGGCCGGTCCGGTGCGTTTCTGCTGGCCGCGCCCGAGGACCGCGCGCGGACCGCCAGGACCGTCGAGCGGTGCCGAACAGGGCCGGGATGGAGCGGCGTGATCGCGGTCCGGCGCCGGGACGGCCGAACCATCGAGGTGGCCCTCCGCGTCTCCGCCGCGTTCCGCATGGAGGGTCACGAGTGCTTCCTCGTCTCCGGCCGGGAGCGGCGCCCCGAATGGACGGTCGGCCAGTCCGTGCTCGACGGCTTCCTGACCCGCTCGCCGATCGGTATGGCGGTCATGAGCACGGATCTGCGCTACGTCTGGCTGAACGACACCCTGGAAAGCTTCGGCGGCGTGCCCCGCGAGCAGCGGCTGGGGTGCCGGCTCAGCGAGGTGGTCCCCGGGCTGCAGGGCGAGACGATCGAGGCTCTGATGCAGAGCGTGCTGGACACGGGCGTCCCAGTGATCGACTACGAGTACCAGGGCTGGAGCTGGGCCGACCCGCACCGGCGCCACGCGTACTCCACGTCCTTCTTCCCCCTGGTCGACGCCGAGGAGTCCATCGCCGGCGTGTGCTACATGGTCACCGACGTCACCGATCGCTGGAACGCCCAGCAGCGCCTGGCCCTGATGAACGACGCCGGGGCCCGGATCGGCAGCACACTGGACGTCGCGCGCACAGCTCAGGAGCTCGCCGATCTGGCGGTGCCGCGCTTCGCCGACTTCGTCATCGTCGACCTGCTGGAGTCGGTGCTCAGCACCGACCTGCCGGTGCCCGCACCGCCCGGCGACAAGCCGAAGATGCGCCGTGCCGGGATGCAGTCGATCCGGGAGGGCTGCCCGGAGGCCGTCGTCCAGGTCGCGGACCCCGTGGGCTTCACCACGCCCCACTACGACGCCAGCCACATGTTCCACGGGGAGGCCGTGTTCATCCCGGTTCTCGACCCGTTCGATCCGGTATGGGTGGTCGAACAACCGGAGCGAGCGGCGAACATCCGGGAGTTCGGGCTGCACACCCTCATCTCGGTGCCCCTGCGCGCCAGGGAGACCGTCCTGGGCGTGGCGACCTTCATGCGGTCGGAGAACCTGGCCTCCTTCGAGCAGGACGACCTGCTGCTGGCCCAGGAGCTCGTCGCCAGAGCGGCGGTGTGCATCGACAACGCTCGCCGCTACAGCCGCGAGCATGCCACGGCCCTCGCGCTGCAGCGGAGCCTGCTCCCGCAGACCCTCGTCGACAGTCCGGTCCTGGAGGTGGCCTCCGCCTATCTCCCCGCGGACGTGAAGGGGGGTGTCGGAGGCGACTGGTTCGACGTCCTCGCCCTGTCCGGCGGCCGGGTCGCCCTGGTCGTGGGAGACGTGGTCGGGCACGGCATCACCGCGGCGGCGGCCATGGGACGGCTGCGCACCGCCGTGCACACCCTCGCGGACATGGACCTGCCGCCGGCAGAGCTGCTGGCCCACCTCGACGACCTGGTGATACGCCTCACCGACGAGGACCCCGACGCCGAGCCCACCGGCACCGCCGTGCTCGGGGCGACCTGCCTGTACGCGGTCTACGACCCGGTGACGCGGCACTGCGAACTGTCGAGGGCCGGGCATCCGCCTCCCGTCGTGGTCCTGCCCGACGGCACGGTGAGCTTTCCCGACCTGCCGGTCGGCCCGCCCCTCGGCCTGGGCGGCCTGCCCTTCGAGACAGCCGATCTGGAGGTGCCCGAGGGCTGCCTCATCGGCTTCTACACCGACGGTCTCGTCCAGGCCGCGGACCGGGACGTCGATGTCGGGATGTCCCGTCTGGGACGCGCTCTCGCCCAGACCGGCCTGGGGCTCCAGGAGCTGTGCGACGCGGCAGTCGAGCGGCTGCTCCCCGGCCCCCAGCCCGATGATGTGGCCCTCCTGCTCGCCCGCCCCCATCCCCTCACCGCCGACCAGGTCGTGACCTGGGACGTTCCACCGGACCCCGCGGCCGTGGCGGCCACCCGGGCCCTCGCGGTCCGGCACCTCCAAAGCTGGGGCATGGGGGAACTGGCCATGACCGCCGAGCTGATCATCAGCGAGCTGGTCACGAACGCCATCCGCCACGCGTCCGGACCGATCAGGCTCAGGCTGCTCCGCCAGCCCGTCCTGGTCTGCGAGGTGTCCGACGCCAGCAGCACCTCCCCGCGGCTGAGGCACCCGCGCACCACCGACGAGGGCGGCCGCGGCCTCTTCCTGGTCGCCCAGCTCGCCCGCCGCTGGGGCACTCGGTACACCGCCGAGGGCAAGATCATCTGGGCCGAGCAGGATCTGCCGGTCGCCACCGTGGATCACCCGGCCTCAGCACGCCGCGAACCCTGGCGGTCGCACACCACCGACCGCGACAAGGCCGAGCACCTCTTCAAGGGCTGACGACCGCCGGCGCGGGGCATCCGCCAGGGTGAGGCAGGCAGCGGCACCGCGCAACTGTTGGCCGCCGACAGGCGGTTGAGTGACGTCGCGTGACACTGTGAAGGTCAGCATCAGTAGCGCCACAGCGCGCTACGGAAGGCTACGGACCGTCAAGATCGATAACTAGTCAAACCCAAGCTGACCTGCGAAGCTGGAGGTCAGACGCCCAGATGCTCGTCTCATAGGAGGTTCCAGTGAAGATGCTGATCAACGTCCCGGAGACCGTGGTAGCGGACGCGTTGCGCGGCCTGGCGGCTGCCCACCCGGAGCTGACCGTGGACGTGGAGAACCGGGTGATCGTACGGCGGGACGCCCCCGTGGCCGGAAAGGTGGGGCTGGTCTCGGGCGGAGGTTCGGGGCACGAGCCGCTGCACGGCGGTTTCGTGGGTCCCGGCATGCTGTCGGCGGCCTGTCCCGGCGAGGTGTTCACCTCCCCCGTGCCCGACCAGATGCTGCGCGCGGCCGCCGCCGTGAACAGCGGCGCCGGGGTGCTGTTCATCGTGAAGAACTACACCGGCGACGTGCTCAACTTCGACATGGCCGCCGAGCTGGCCGAGGACGAGGGCATTCAGGTCGCGAAGGTACTGGTCAACGATGATGTCGCGGTGACCGACAGCCTCTTCACGGCCGGTCGGCGCGGCACCGGCGCCACCCTGTTCGTGGAGAAGATCGCGGGCGCTGCCGCCGACGAGGGCCAGCCGCTGGAGCGGGTGGAGGCCATCGCCCGGCAGGTCAACGAGAACTCCCGCAGCTTCGGTGTCGCACTGAGCGCCTGCAGCACACCGGCCAAGGGCAGCCCCACCTTCGATCTGCCGTCCGGCGAACTGGAGTTGGGCATCGGCATCCACGGCGAGCCCGGCCGGGAGCGGCGGGCCATGATGACGTCCGGTGAGATCGCCGAAGTCGCCGTCGAGGCGGTGGTGGAGGATCTGCAGCCGCGCAACCCCGTCCTGGTCCTCGTCAACGGCATGGGCGCGACGCCCCTGCTCGAGCTGTACGGCTTCAACGCCGAGGTGCACCGGGTGCTGGAGGCACGCGGTGTTCCCGTGGCCCGGGTCCTGGTGGGCAACTACGTCACCTCCCTGGACATGGCGGGCGCCTCCCTCACCCTGTGCCAGGCAGACGAGGAGCTGCTGCGCCTGTGGGATGCGCCGGTGAAGACGCCGGGGCTGCGCTGGGGCATGTGACGCGGAAAGGGTAGACGATCACCACATACCTACCAGGCAAGGAGATCCAGTGCTCGACGCCGATTTCTTCCGCCGTTGGATGACGGTGACCGCCGCGTCCGTGAACCGCGAGGCGGAACGGCTCACCGCCCTCGACTCCCCCATCGGGGACGCCGACCACGGCACCAATCTCCAGCGCGGCTTCACCGCCGTGACCGCCGCGCTGGAGAAGGAGGCCCCCGACACCCCCGGCGGGGTCCTGACCTTGGCAGGCCGCCAGCTCATCTCGACGGTCGGCGGCGCCTCCGGGCCGCTGTACGGAACGCTGCTGCGCCGTACCGGCAAGGCGCTCGGCGATGCCGCCGAGGTGAGTGCGGAGCAGCTGGCCGAGGCGCTGCGGGCCGGGGTGGACGCGGTCATGACCCTCGGCGGTGCGGCACCGGGCGACAAGACCATGATCGACGCGCTGGTGCCCGCGGTGGACGTGCTCGGCGACTCGTTCGCGGCAGCGCGGACCGCCGCGGAGGAGGGTGCCGTGGCGACGACGCCGCTGCTGGCGCGCAAGGGCCGGGCGAGCTACCTCGGCGAGCGCAGCATCGGCCATCAGGACCCGGGCGCCACGTCGGCGGCGCTGCTCGTGGCGGGACTCGTGGAGGCCTCCGGTGAGTGACGAGCGGCTCGTGGGAATCGTGCTGGTGTCGCACAGCGCGGAGGTGGCCTCGTCGGTCGCCGCGCTGGCCAAGGGGCTCGCGGGAGGCGGGTCGGCGGTGCCCGTCGCCGCGGCGGGCGGCACCGAGAGCGGCGGGCTCGGCACCAGCGCCGAACTGATCGCCGCGGCGGCCGCGGCCGTCGATCGCGGCGCCGGCGTCGCCGTCCTCACCGACCTGGGCAGCGCCGTGCTGACCGTGAAGGCGCTGCTCGCGGAGGGGGACGAACTCCCGGAGCAGACGCGGCTGGTGGACGCGCCGTTCGTGGAGGGAGCCGTGGCCGCGGTCGTCACGGCGGCCACCGGGGCCGACCTGGCGGCGGTGGAAGCGGCTTCCACGGACGCGTACACGTACCGGAAGGTGTGAGACAGGGAGCGGCGCCCGAGGCCGAAGTGGCCCCGCCGCCACACGCCCCGGGGCCGCTCCCGCCCCCTCCCCCTGAAAGCCCGGGTCTTCATTCCCGGGCCTCGGGCGTCATCCCCGGGTTTCCGGCACGCCGCTGACGCCCCGTCACCCCATCAGGGCGGTCGACGAACTCCCGCGCCAGCCGCTCCCCCGTCGCCACCGCTGCCGCGCGGTCCTCGATGGGTGACACGCGGGCGTTCTTGAAGACGATGTAAGTGACGCCGGACCGTGCGCCACCGCCGTGCGGGTCGGGGCGGATACCCAGTGCCTTGGCGGTCGCGTAGGACGCCTCCCCAATGATGTTCCGCGGACCCGTGTCGCCGACGACCGCGTACCGCACGCGGTCGCGGTACACGACGGCCACGACCGAACCGCCGCCCACACCGTGGTCCCGGTAGTCCCAGATGCGGCTCGGGGCGGGCACGACGATGAAGGGGAGCCGCTCGGCGTTCAGCGGGCGGCCGTTCGACTGCGCATAGGACGTACTGGCGGAGAAGTGCGGGTCCGTGCGCCGGTTGCAGCGGGAGCCGGGGCGGCCGTCGCAGTCGATGTCCATGTCGGCCTTCCAGAACACGGCGTCATCAGTGCCGCAGATCGGGATCTTCGCGGGTGCGCCGTTGTCGCTGCGGTACCGGCCGCGGGAGACGCGAGCGCAGTCCCGGACCTCGGCCAGCAGGTCGACGGCGCTGACGGGGCCCTCGCGCCACTCCACACGCCGGGCGTGCGCCTGGGGGCGGTCCCGGTGCGTTCCGGCGGGAAGCGTCGTCGGGGCCAGCAGGGCGGCGCCGGCCACGGCCAGTGTGAGCGACTGGGCATGCACGATGCGGGGTCCTCTCCTCGGAAACCTGACGGGCACTCAGGCCCATCTGTTCCCGGGGTGATCACCGAGCCACCTCTGGAGGGCCGGACGGCCCAAGGGCCCAGGCCCCCGGCAGGGGCCCGGGGCCTGAGTCCGCGTGAGGACTCGGGCCCCCGGCCACCAGTGCCGACGCGGGATCTGCGACGACAGCGGTCCGCGCGACAGGCTCGAACTCCTCGCCGTCCGCCAGGAGTTCGGCCGTGAGGGCTTCAGCATACGTAACTCTTCCGGGTGGTCACGAACAGCGGGGGGTGACACTCGCCTCTTGATGTGATCACGCCAGCCGGGCCATATTGGTCCGGACCATTCCCGAGTGCCGTCCGGGAGGCAGTGCCGTGCGACGCGTCCTCGTTCCCGTCACCGCTGCTCTCCCCCGGTTCGTCGCGCTCTGCGGAGTCCTCGCGCTGATCACCTCCTGCGGCCGTGCCGGTGCGCAGGCGCGGGACGGCGGTGGTGGGCCCGGGGCGCCGACGGGCGTCACCGCTGCGGCGGGCAGCGCGACGAGCGTGCACGTCATGTGGAACGCGACCGCGCGGGCCGAGGTCTACGAGGTGTACCGCGGCACCAGGAAGGTCGAAGAGGTGCCAGGTTCGCAGCACATGGTGGATGTCACCAGGCTCCGGCCTGCCACGGTGTATGTCTTCAGGGTGCGGGCGCGGGCCGCCGACGGGCGGCTCGGGCCGCCCAGCCGCGGGGTACGCGCGAGAACACCGGCGGCCGTCGCGGACGACCGCTCCGCACCCACCCGTCCGCGGGCGGCTGCCGGCCGCGCCGTCGGCGGACGTGCGGTCCAGCTGTCCTGGTCCGCCTCGACGGACGACCGGGGCGTGGTGTCGTACGACATCCACCAGGGCGGCACGAAGATCCACAGCGTGGGCGGGAACCAGACGGCCACCGTGGTGACTGGGCTGCGACCCGGCACGTCCTACGCGTTCACCGTCCGGGCCAGGGACGCGGCCGGAAACGCCTCCCCCGCCGGTACCGCCGTCCGGGTCACCACTGCGGGTACGGACGACGGGCGCGCCACGGCCCCCACCGGCTTCCGGGCGACGAGCCACCGCGAGGACCGCGCCTACTACGTCGACCTGAGCTGGGTGCCGCCCCGCCTCGACGGCGAGATCGCCGAGTACCAGATCCACCTGGACGGCCGGCCGGCCACGTCCCTCGTCTTCGGCGGGAGCGCCCCACGCGACCACGCGACGTACAGCTTCTACGCGGGACGGGCCTCCGGCGTCACCCATCGGGTCCGGATCCGGGCGATGCTGCCGGACGGCACGTGGGGCGGCTTCTCGGCGGAGCGGACCGTGACGACCGGCGCGCGGGGGTGACGCCGCGGCCGGAGGGGTCCCGTCCCGCATCGGCCGGCCGAAGGAACCCGTCACCTGCACGGGGGCGCCCGGCGTGCGGCCCGGCCCGGGGGCGCCTTGGCTGACTGCGAGGCAGCACGGGCGTTCCCGACCCTCGGCGGCTCAAGGGATGTACCGCCGACCGTGCCGCCGGAGGGCAGTCAACATGCGCAACTCTTCGCCAGTTCTCCGCTCCGGCCTGACCGTGGCAGCCGCCGCGCTGCCTCTCGCCCTGGCCGCCGTGCCCGCTGCCGCCGGCCCCGGCATCTCCGTCAGCACCACGGGTTCGACGGTGTCGGTCACCACCAGCTCCTGCACCCAGGTCAACGGCAGCTGGGGCACCGCCTCGCTCCTCACCAGCAGCCAGGGCAGCTTCGCCCAGGGGCGCCAGGTGACCCTCTCGGGGACGTCCACCAGCCAATCCGCCGCCTGGTCGAACGTCTCCCCGGGCACGTTCACGGTCATCGTCATCTGCTCGGACGGCACCACGGCGGGCACCCAGTCCGTCGTCGTCTCCCCGGCTCCCACGCCGTCGAGGTCCCCGTCCCCCACGGCCTCCGCCTCGCCGTCGCGCGGTGTCATGGGCGGGGTCGGCGGTTCCGCGACGGAGTACGGCACGGTCACGCTGGTGGCGGGCGGCACGCTGGTCGGGGCGGGCCTCCTCGGGACGGCCTGGTATCTGCGCCGGCGCAACAAGCCGTACCGGCTCTGACCGGTACGGACGGCGGCCCGCCCTCCCGAAGCGCTCCGGTCGGGCGGGCCGCCGTCACGTCGTGGTCACCGGGCGGACCGGGCCGCCGTTCAGGAGTTCGTCGTGGTCAGGCCGTGCGGGGCGGGTCCGCGTCCGGGAGTTCGGGGAAATCCGCCAGGGCGCGCCTGAGCCACTGGGTCCAGAACGTCTCCAGGTCGATACCGGCCTGGAGCACGAGGTGCCGCAGCCGGTCCTCGGTTCCGTCCCGCCCGGGCGGGAAGTCCCGCTTCTCGATCTCCTGGTACTCCGCCAGCTGCCGCTCGTGCAGCTCCAGATGGCGTCGCAGATCCGCTTCCAGGCCCGCCGTGCCGACCACGGCCGCCGCCCTCAGCCGCAGCAGCAGCGCGTCCCGGTGCGGCTTGGGGTCCTGGGAGGCGGCCGTCCAGCGGGCCAGTTCGGCGCGGCCCGCCGGCAGGACCTCGTAGCTCTTCTTCTGCCCGCGGGCCGGCGCTTGTGCCGGCAGGGCCCGGATCAGGCCGTCGGTCTCCAGCTTTCCCAGCTCGCGATAGATCTGCTGGTGCGTCGCGGACCAGAAGTAGCCGATCGACCGGTCGAACCGGCGGGTCAGTTCCAGTCCGGACGACGGCTTCTCCAGAAGGGCGACGAGGATCGCGTGCGGGAGTGACATGCCAGCCATCCTAGGGACGGGCCGCAGGGCCCCTACAGCGCCGCAGCGAGCTCGGTGCCCTGCTTGATGGCGCGCTTGGCGTCGAGTTCCGCGGCCACGTCGGCACCGCCGATGAGGTGCGTGCTGCGCCCGGCGGCGACCAGGTCCTCGTACAGGCCGCGCCGCGGCTCCTGGCCGGTGCACAGCACGATCGTGTCGACCTCCAGCACCGTGCTCTCGCCGTCGACCGTGAGGTGCAGTCCGGCGTCGTCGATCCGGTCGTAGCGCACCCCCGGGACCATGGTGACGCCGCGGTGCTTGAGCTCGGTGCGGTGGATCCAGCCGGTGGTCTTGCCGAGGCCCGCGCCGACCTTGGAGGTCTTGCGCTGGAGCAGGTGGACGGTGCGCGGCGGGACGGGCCGCTCGGGGGCGGCGAGACCGCCGGCGGCGCGGTAGTCCAGGTCGACGCCCCACTGGCGGAAGTACGTCCGCGGGTCCTCGTGGGCCTTGTCGCCGCTGTCGGTGAGGTACTCGGCGACGTCGAAGCCGATGCCGCCCGCGCCGAGGATCGCGACCCGGTCACCGACGGACACGCCCCCGCGCAGCACGTCGAGGTAGCCGACGACGCTCGGGTGGTCGACACCGGGGATGTCGGGGGTGCGCGGGGTGACGCCGGTGGCGACGACGACCTCGTCGTAGTCGTCGACGTCCGCGGCCGTGACGGACGTGTTCAGGCGTACGTCGACGCCGTGCCAGTCGAGCTGGGTGCGGAAGTAGCGGAGCGTCTCGTCGAACTCCTGCTTGCCGGGGACCTGACGGGCGACGTTGAGCTGGCCGCCGATCTCGCCGGCGGCGTCGAACAGCGTCACGTCGTGTCCGCGCTCGGCGGCGGACACCGCGCACGCGAGGCCCGCCGGTCCGGCGCCGACGACCGCGACACGCTTGCGCAGCCGCGTCGGGGAGAGCACGAGTTCCGTCTCGTGGCAGGCGCGTGGGTTGACCAGGCAGGAGGTGATCAGGCCGCTGAAGGTGTGGTCGAGGCAGGCCTGGTTGCAGCCGATGCAGGTGTTGATCGCCTCGGGCCGGCCGGCGGCGGCCTTGGTGACGAAGTCGGGGTCGGCGAGCATCGGGCGGGCCATCGACACCATGTCGGCGGCGCCCTCGGCGAGCAGTTCCTCGGCGACTTCGGGGGTGTTGATGCGGTTGGTGGTGACGAGCGGCACGGACACCTCGCCCATGAGCCGCTTGGTCACCCATGTGTACGCGCCGCGCGGCACGGAGGTCGCGATGGTGGGAATGCGGGCCTCGTGCCAGCCGATGCCGGTGTTGATGATGGTCGCCCCGGCTGCTTCGACGGCCTTGGCGAGGGTGATCACCTCGTCTAGCGTCGATCCGCCGGGGACGAGGTCGAGCATGGACAGCCGGTAGATGACGATGAAGTCCTCGCCGACCGCCTCGCGGACCCGGCGCAGGATCTCGAGGGGGAAGCGCACGCGGTTCTCGTACGAGCCTCCCCAGCGGTCGGCGCGCTGGTTGGTCTGCCGGGCGATGAACTCGTTGATGAGGTAGCCCTCGGAGCCCATGATCTCGACGCCGTCGTAACCCGCCTCGCGGGCGAGGCGGGCGGCGCGGGCGTAGTCGTCGATGGTCCGCTCGATGTCGGCGTCGGTGAGCTCGCGGGGCGGGAAGGGGCTGATGGGCGCCTGGAGCGGGCTGGGCGCGACCAGGTCCCGGTGGTAGGCGTACCGGCCGAAGTGCAGGATCTGCAGGGCGATCCGTCCGCCCTCGCGGTGCACGGCGTCGGTGATGACGCGATGCTGCTGAGCCTCCGCCTGCGTGGTGAGCTTCGCCCCGCCCTCGTAGGGGCGTCCCTCGTCGTTGGGCGCGATGCCGCCGGTGACGATCAGGCCCACTCCCCCGCGTGCACGGGCGGCGTAGAAGGCGGCCATGCGCTCGAAGCCGCCCTCGGCCTCCTCCAGGCCGACGTGCATGGAGCCCATGAGGACCCGGTTGGGCAGGGTCGTGAAGCCCAGGTCGAGGGGGGTCAGCAGGTGCGGGTAACGGCTCATCGGGCCCTCCGTGCGCGGTGTCGTGTCTGTAGTTGTAGAGGACCGCCGGCAGTTTATGCAACTAGTTGCATAAGGTGATGGAGGGCACAGTGGGTCCATGACCAGGGACCTTGGCCTCTCCTGCGTGGTGAATCTCGCCGGTGAGCTGATCCGTTGCCCGAGCCGTGCCGGTGTCGACGACCACGAGCCCGTCCTCGCCGTCCTGGAGGACTGGCTCACCGCCCGGGGACTGCCGTACCGCCGTCTCCACGACGGCACACGCCGCCCGGTCGCGCTGCTGGTGGAGATCGAGGGCGGCCGGCCCGGTCCCTGGTGGGCGCTGGACGCCTGCGTGGACACCGCGCCGTACGGCGACGAGGCGGCCTGGTCGTTCCCGCCCGACGCCGGGGACGTGGTCGACGGCTGGCTGCGCGGCAGGGGCGCGGCCGACTCGAAGCTCGCCGCGGCCCTGTTCTGCCACCTCGCGGCCGAGCTGCACGGCCGGGCCGGTGAGCTGCGCGGCGGGCTCGCGGTGCTGCTGGACGCCGACGAGCACACGGGCGGCTTCGGCGGCGCCCGGGCGTATCTCGACGATCCGGACGCGGCCCGCCCGGCCGGGGTGATGATCGGCTACCCGGGGCTGGAGGAGGTCGTGGTCGGCGGTCGCGGTCTGTGGCGGGCCAGGATCGCGGTGCACGCGGCGTCAGGACACTCCGGGGCGCGCCGGACGACGGTCGGCGCGGTGTCGCGGGCGGCACGGCTCGTCCGTCTGCTGGACGAGGCCCCGCTGCCGGGAACGGGCGCGGACGTCCCGCTGCCGCCGAGGCTGACGGTGACCTCCTGCCACGGCGGCGAGGGTTTCTCCGTCGTCCCGGACCTGTGCGAGGTCGGCGTCGACATCCGCACCACGCCGGACTTCGGCGCCCGCGCCGCCGAGGACCTGGTCCGGGCCGCCGTGGCCGAGCTGGACGCGCTGCTGCCCGCGCCGCGGCCGACGCGGGTCACCCCGGTGGCGGACTGGCCGCCGTACCGGCTGGCCGAGGACGAGCAGCCGGCCGCCGCGCTCCTGGGTGCCGCGGCCGGCGAGGGGCTGCGGGTGCGGGCGAAGACGGCGGGCCCGTCGAACATCGGCAACCTGCTGGCGGCCGAGGGCATCCCGGCAACGGCCGGCTTCGGTCTGTCCCATGAGGGACTGCACGGCCTGGACGAGCGCGTCCGCCTCATGGACCTGCCCGTGGTGCACGCCGTCTACCGGCGCGCCGTGCTCGGCCTGCTGGGGGTGTGAGGGGCGGTCACCGGCTCTCGAGGCGCAGGTGCAGTTCCGTCTCCTGGTCGCCGGAGACGGCGCTCAGGTCCCGCACGGCGAAGAGCGAGTCCAGCCGCATCCGGAAGTGCTCGATCGCCCAGTACCCGCCGTGCAGGTCGGCGTCGACGGAGGACGCCAGCCGGGCCGGACGGCCGCCCTCGTGCTCGTCGGCCACGTCGAAGGTGCCGAGCCACACGGTCGGGCGGGTCTCGTGCAGTTCCTCGGGGACGTCGTCGGCGCACCGGTCGGACTCGAAGCAGGCGCACAGCGTGTCGAACACGATGCGGGCGTCCTGCTTGCTGCACCCGCTGATCTCCACCGAGACGGAGTGGGGGTGCGGTTGCTCAAGGTCCATGGTGATCGCTCCTCTCATGGCCACCTCGTATCCGCCCCTACCCCAGCAAAGCACCACCTACCGCCGAGCACTAGCGGCGACGCCCCTGCTCTGCCGACAGGTTTGCGGAGCGGGCGGCTCCGTGTTGGGGGATGGTGGTAGGTGACGGAAGGGGCCTCGGTATTACGGCTCCGCGCGGTAAACATGGGGTGTCGGCACCATGACGGCGTGCCGCGAGGATCGGCGAAGGCGGAGCGTGGGATGAGTGCAGCCGGGTCTCCCATGGCTGAGGGCGACGAACCGGCGCGCGGGTCGGCGCGCCCGAGTGGGCTGCTCGACGTCCTGCGCGTCGCCTCGGTGGTCCTGGACGCCGAGGGCCGCATCGTGCTGTGGAGCCCGCAGGCCGAGGAGCTGTTCGGATACGAGGCGCACGAGGCGCTGGGACAGTTCGCCGCCCGGATCATGGTCCACGACGAGCACGTCGATCTCGTGGTCAAGCTGTTCGCCGACGTCATGGGCACCGGACAGAGCTGGGCCGGGGCCTTCCCCATCCGGCGCAAGGACGGCACCACCCGGCTCGTGGAGTTCCGCAACATGCGGCTGCTGGACGACCAGGGGGACGTCTACGCGCTGGGGCTGTGCGCCGACCAGTCGACCGTGCACCGGGCTGGAGCGCGACGTGGCACTGTCGACGCGGATGATCGCGCAGTCCCCGATCGGGCTGGCCGTGCTGGACACCGAGCTGCGGTACGTCTCGGTCAACGCGGCCCTGGAGCAGCTCAACGGCGTGCCCGCCGAGGAGCACCTGGGCCGGACGGTCCGCGAGGTGGTGCCGCGGATGGACGTCGACGCCCTGGAGGCCGCGGCGCGCCGGGTCCTGGACACCGGCCGGCCGGTCGTCGACCAGTCCACCATCGGCCGCACCCCGGCCGACCCGGACCAGGACCACGCCTGGTCGATCTCGCTGTACCGGCTGGAGAACGCCTTCGGAACCGTGCTCGGCGTGGCCGTGTCGATCGTCGACGTCACCGAGCAGTACCAGGCGGGCATCGAGGCCGAGGCGGCCCGTCGGCGCCTGGCTCTGATCGCCGACGCCTCGGGGCGGATCGGCACCACGCTGGACCTGGATCACACGGCCCACGAGCTCGCCGAGGTGGCTGTGCCGGAGCTCGCCGACATCGCGGCCGTCGACCTGCTGGACGCGGTGGTGCAGGGCCGGCGCACCAGCCTCGGTCCGGCCGAGTCGGCGGTGATCCGGGCGCTGGCGGTCCAGGGGTACGACTCCGCCGAGGCGCTGGAGGCCGCCGACCAGCCCGGGAACGTGGCCCGGTACGCGCACGACCGGCTGGTCACCCAGTGCGTACGCACAGCCAGCCCGGTGATGCTGCCTCAGGTCAAGGACGAGGACCTGCCGCGCATCGCCCGGTCCCCGGAGGCGGCCGAGCTGCTGGGCCGGGCCGGGGTGCACTCCTACCTGGCGGTGCCGCTGATCGCGCGCGGCGAGGTGCTGGGTGCCCTGGACCTCAAGCGCACCCGCAACCCGCTGCCGTTCAGCGAGGACGACCTGCTGCTGGCGCGCGAGCTGGCCGCCCGGGCCGCGGTGCAGATCGACAACGCCCGCTGGTACCAGAGCGCCCGCGACACCGCGCTCACCCTGCAGCGCAGCCTGCTGCCCAGCCATCCGACCATGACGGGCGGGCTGGAAGTGGCCTCCCGCTACCAGCCGGCCGGGGCCACGAGCGAGGTCGGCGGCGACTGGTTCGACGTGATCGAGCTGGACGGCGGCAAGACGGCGCTCGTCGTGGGCGACGTGATGGGCAGCGGCATTCCCGCCGCGGCGACCATGGGCCGGCTGCGTACGGCGACCAACACGCTGGCCTCCCTCGATCTGGACCCGGCTCGGCTCCTGGAGCACCTCGACAAGATCACGGCAGGGCTGGAGGAGGCCATCGCCACCTGCGCCTACGCCGTTCACGATCCGCACCTGCGGCAGTGCCGGATCGCCAACGCCGGGCATCTGCCGCCGGTGCGGGTCCGGGCCGGCCGGCCTCCGGAGCTGCTCGACCTGCCGACCGGTGTGCCGCTCGGCGTGGGCGGGGTCGCCTTCGCCACGACGACCGTCGACCTCGAACCCGGCGACCGGCTGGTGCTCTACACCGACGGCCTCGTCGAGACCCGCCGCGACCCGCTCGACGATCGGCTCGACACCCTGCTGTCCCTGCTCGACGGACCCGACCGGCCGCTGGAGGAGGTCTGCGACCTGCTGCTGCGCACCCTGCACGAGCCGGACAACTTCGACGACGTGGCCCTGCTCATCGCGCGGGCGACGGCTCCGGACTGAGCGGGCGCGGTTACGGCCTGACGCCGATCACCACATGGGCGTACAGCTCCTCGGAGACGGCCAGGTGTGTCGTCAGGCCGTTGCCTTCGAAGGCGGTGAGGGCGGCCGGTGCCTGAAGTCGGCTCGTCTCCACCAGGACGCAGCCGCCGGGCGCGAGCCAGCGGGGCGCCTCGGCGGCGACCCGGCGCAGCACGTCGAGGCCGTCCGCGCCGCCGTCGAGGGCGACCAGCGGCTCGTGGTCACGGGCCTCCAGCGGCAGCAGGCCGATCTCGTCGCTCGGGACGTACGGCACGTTGGCCGCGAGGATGTCGACGCGGCCCCGCAGCGCGCCGGGCAGCGCGTCGAACAGGTCGCCCTGGTGGACGTGGCCGCCGACCGCGGCGACATTGGAGCGGGCGCAGCGCACGGCGGCCGGGTCGATGTCGGCGGCGTGCAGCTCGACGCGCCCCAGTGCGGACGCCAGCGCCGCACCGACGGCGCCCGAGCCGCAGCACAGGTCCAGGACGACGGTGGCGCGGGGCACCCGGGCGAGGGCCTGTTCCACCAGGAACTCGGTGCGGCGGCGCGGCACGAAGACGCCCGGCGCGACGGTGACGCGCAGGCCGCGGAACTCGGCCCAGCCGACGACGAGTTCGAGGGGCAGGCCCGCGACGCGACGCTCGACCATGGCGGCGGTCTCGGCCGGTGTGCGGGCGGTGGCGAGGATCAACTCGGCCTCGTCCTCGGCGAAGACGCACCCCGCGGTGCGCAGGGCTGCGACGACTTCGTCACGGGACGACGGTGCGGACGGCGGCACGGGAGAAACGGACTGCATAGGGGCCAGGAGCCTTTCGGGAACCGAAGGGCGCTCCGGCGGTCGCCTACGGCCGGCGATCCGCGCGACATCGAGAGGAGGAGAGCACCCGGGCTGACACAGCGGTAATGGGTCTCACCTCCTCGTCCTGCGACGGCTGGGTCCGTCCACAGCCGGACGGCAACACTACCCGACGGCCCGGTCGGCCGGCACGGCACGGCACGGCGGGCCGACGGCGGGTGGTTGGGTCATGCAACCATGGAGGCCCGAGCAGTCTTGTGGTGAGGGAGATCCGGTGCACGCAGCCGACGCCGTGGAGACCGTCCAGCGGGAGATGACGGTGTTCGCCCGCCGCGCCCGTGCCGCGGCCGGGCGGATGCACCCGGAGCTGTCGCTGGTGTCGTACACCCTGCTGGGGCATCTGGAGGAGAGCGGCGGGTGCCGTGCCACCGATCTGGCCCTGCACTACGCCCTCGACAAGTCGACCGTCAGCCGCCAGGTGGCCTCGCTGGAGCGCTCCGGCCTCATCGAACGCCGCCCCGACGCGGCGGACCAGCGTGTCCTGGTGCTGCATCTGACGGAGGCCGGCCGGCGCATCCTGGCCCAGGTCACCGAGAGGCGCCGGGCGGTGTTCGAGGAGCGGCTGGCCGACTGGCCCGCCGAGGACCTGTCGCGCTTCGCCGACTACCTCGTGCGCTACAACGCGGGAGCCGGTTCCGGCCCGCCCGACTGAAGGCGGCGCGAGCAGGCCGGCCCGACCCGTACGGTTGAATACGCAATCACTCATCACGCCGGCCCGGCGGGGCACCGCCGGCCGGTCCGGAGGCACCACCGCATGCACATCACCCGAGGCTTCACCGGGCGCCCACGCGTCGACGACCCCGGCCTGCCGCCCGGTCAGTACGACGCGGGCGACGACTGGCCCGTGCTGTCCGCCGAGGTCACTCCCGACCTGGCACCCGGCGACTGGACGTTCCGTGTCGACGGTCTGGTGGCCGAGCCCCGTACCTGGGACTGGGACCAGGCGCACCGGATGCCGGCGTCGGCGTACCAGGGCGCCATCCACTGTGTGACGGGCTGGTCGAAGTTCGGGGTGCGGTTCGCGGGGGTGTCGCTGGACGCCTTCCTGGATGTGGTCCGGCCCCATGGGTCGGCGACCCATGCCGTCGCCTATGCGCACACCGGCTACACCGCGAACCTCCCGCTCGCCGACCTGACCGGGGGGCGCGCCTGGATCGTGTGGGAGTACGACGGCAGGCCGCTGGCCCCGGAACACGGCGGCCCGGCGCGGCTGGTGGTGCCGCACCTGTACTTCTGGAAGAGCGTCAAGTGGATAGCGGGCCTGCGGATCCTCGATCACGAGGAGCCGGGTTTCTGGGAGCGGAACGGCTACCACGAGCGGGGCAACCCCTGGGACGAGCAGAGGTACTCGGGTGACTGAGACCTTCGTTCCGCCCACGCGGTTCGCCGTTCCCGGGCGCATCGCCGTGAGCGAGCAGGCCGCCTCCGTGTGGCAGACCGCCACGCTGGCCGAGATCCGGCGCGAGACCCCGAGGGCCGCCACCTTCCGGTTCGCCGTGCCCGACTGGCCCGGTCATCTGCCCGGTCAGCACCTGATGGTGCGGCTGACCGCCGAGGACGGCTATGTGGCGCAGCGCCACTACTCGATCGCGTCCGCGCCGGACGACTCCGGGCATGTCGAGCTGACCCTGGATCACATCGAGGGCGGCGAGGTCTCGGGCTGGTTCCACACGGTGGCCCGGCCCGGCGACCGGGTCGAGGTGCGGGGCCCGGTGAGCGGCTTCTTCGCCTGGCCGGGCGACCGGCCCGCGCTGCTGATCGGCGCCGGTTCCGGTGTCGTGCCGCTGATGTCGATGGTCCGGCACCACCGGGCACGGAACCTGATCGTGCCGCTGCGGCTGCTGGTGTCCGCGCGCAGTCCCGAGGAGCTCATCTACGCCGGGGAGTTCGGCGCGGAGACGACGCCCGTGTTCACCCGGAGCGCGCCGGAGGGTGTGCCGGTCGGACGTATGACGGCAGCACATGTGGCGCCACTCCTGGCTGAGCAGCCGCGCCTCGGGTGGGAGGCGTACGTGTGCGGCTCCAACTCCTTCGCCGAGCACGCCTCCCGGTTGCTGGTCGCCGCCGGTCAGCCCGTGGACCGCATCCGTATCGAGCGGTTCGGCTGACCTCGCGACGCCCCCTCCCCCCGGGCCGACGAACCTGACGTGTGGCTCGCCCCGGGCGCGCGGCCCGGTGTTTCGCCACGACCGGCCCGGGCACCCCAGCCGGAGGGCTACGGCAGGCGGCGACCCGGGTCGCGCCGAGCCGTTGATGGGTGCGCCGGCGCGGTAGCGGCGAGGAGGTCGAGATGCGAACCCGGGTGCGCGGCTGGCGTTGGCGGCGCAGTCCGTTGCGACGCCGGTCCGATGTCGTCGAGGCGTGGACAGTGCTCGTCGTCGCCGTCCTGATACTCGTGGGTGCGCCTCTTGCGGGGGCGGCGGCTGCCTGGTGGGCCCATGGCGAGGCGCGCTCGGTCTCGGTGGAGCAGCGCGCGGAGCGTCATCGCGTCCGTGCCGAGGTGGTCGGCAGGAAGGGCGACGCCCTGCCGTCGGTACAGGCCGGCGGGCAGCAGGCGTTCCGGGCGACCGTGCGCTGGACGGAGCCGGGCGAGGGCACGCGCACCGCGACGGCTCGCGTCCCCGCCGCTACTCGGCAAGGTGAGGTCGTGCACGTCTGGTTCGACTCACAGGGGCGGAGCGTGCCCCCGCCGGTGGACGGAACGGCGGTCTGGCAGCACACCCTGACCATCGGCACGTGCGCCACGGGCGCTGCGGTGCTCGCGGTGCTCCTGATCCAGCGCGTCGTACGCAGGGTGGCCCTGCGCCGCCGGCTGACCGAATGGGAGCGTGCTTGGGCGCGTACGGAACCGGAGTGGACACACCGCCGCGCCTGAGACGCGGGTGCCGCCGGGTCGGGGATGTCCGGGGTACGCGCCGGCCGGGGACCCGCGACAAAGGCCTGGCGAGCCCTCTGACCACCCACGTAATGTGATCGTCCGCACTGTCCCTCACCGCGGCTCTTCCTCACCCAAGGCGGTCCTGCATGGCCCTGTTCGATCTTCCTCTCGACGAACTCCGCGAGTACCGCAGCGCGTCCACCGAACCCGAGGACTTCGACGCGTTCTGGTCCAAGACCCTCCAGGAGGCGCGTGAGCACGATCTGGACGCCCGCTTCGAACCGGTCGACACGGGACTGTCCACCGTGCAGGTCTTCGACGTGACGTTCGCCGGGTTCGGCGGTCATCCGGTCAAGGGCTGGCTGACGCTGCCGACGGGGGTGGACGGCCCGCTGCCGCTGGTCGTGGAGTTCATCGGTTACGGCGGAGGACGCGGACTGCCGCACCAGCACCTGCTGTGGGCGTCCACGGGCCGGGCGCACTTCGTGATGGACACCCGCGGGCAGGGCAGCGCCTGGGGCGCGGGCGGCGGCACGGCGGACCCGGTGGGCGGCGCGCCCGCCTACCCGGGCTTCATGACGCGCGGTATCGACGCGCCGGAGAACTACTACTACCGCCGGGTGTACACGGACGCCGTGCGCGCCGTGGAGGCGGCCCGTTCGCACCCCCGCACGGACCCGACGCGCACGGTGGCCGTGGGGGCGAGCCAGGGCGGCGGCATCACCATCGCGGTGGGCGGCCTGGTCCCGGATCTGTCGGGCATCGCGCCGGACGTGCCGTTCCTGTGCGACTTCCCCCGCGCGGCGACGCTCACGGACCGCCAGCCGTACCGGGAAATCGGCTCGTACCTCAAGACGCACCGCGGCCGCACCGAGGAGGCGCTGCGCACACTCTCCTACTTCGACGCCGTGCACTTCGCCACCCGCGGACAGTCGCCGGCGCTCTTCTCGGCCGCGCTCGAGGACCAGACCTGCCCGCCCTCGACCGTGTTCGCGGCGTTCAACGCCTGGGGGCACGAGGACAAGACGATCGAGGTGTACGACTTCAACGACCACGAGGGCGGTGGCCCCTTCCAGGAGGCGGCCCAGCTGCGCTGGATGCGCTCGTACATCTGATCCGGCCGTTCCCGGACTGCGGACTTCCACCCGGTCCGACCAGTCGGTACGTTCTTCGGGCCCGGGCCGCTCCTTGGCGGCCCGGCCCGGAGACGGTCGGCGGGGAGGGGTCCATGTCCGAGAACGAGGTACAGGTGCGCGGTCACTGCGACGCGCGGTTCACGGCGGTACGCGAGGCGTTCGAGGAGAACTTCCGGGAGCGCGGCGAGCTGGGCGCGGCGGTGGCCGTCACCGTCGGCGGCAGGACGGTCGTGGATCTGTGGGGCGGCTGGTCGGACGCGGCGCGCACCCGTACGTGGGAGCGGGACACCGTGGTCAACGTCTGGTCGACGACCAAGGGGCCGGTGGCGCTGTGCGCGCACATCCTCGCCGACCGGGGGCTTGTGGACCTCGACGCTCCGGTGTCCGTGTACTGGCCCGAGTTCGCCGCGGCGGGCAAGGAGAAGGTCCTCGTACGGCATCTGCTGTCGCACCGCGCCGGTCTGGCCGGGCTGCGTGAACCGCACACGCTGGAGCAGCTCTGCGACTGGGAGCTGACCACGCAGCGGCTCGCGGCCACGGAGCCCTGGTGGGAGCCGGGGACCCGGTCCGGCTATCACGCGCTGACCTACGGGCACCTGGTGGGCGAGGTGGTACGGCGGGTGTCGGGGCTGCTGCCGGGAGCCTTCCTGGAGCGGGAGGTGACCGGGCCGCTCGGGATCGACTTCACCATCGGCCTGCCGGAGAAGGAATCCGGGCGGGCGGCCGAACTGGTCGGTCCGCCGCCCGCGGGGAACAGCGAACAGGCCGCCGCCTTCGCGCAGTTGGCGCCCGCGGCGGTGGCCGCGCTGACCAACCCTCCGGTCTCCGCCGCCGGCGCCGGCACCCCCGGGTGGCGGGCCGCCGAGATCCCCGCTGCGAACGGGCACGGCACCGCGCGAGCGGTCGCCGACCTGTACGGGGTCTTCGCCGGGCGCGGCTCGTACGGGGGGCGGCGCGTACTGTCCGCCGAGGCGGCCGAGCGGGCGCGCGAGGGGCAGGGCAGCTCCCTGGACCTGGTGCTCGGCGCCGGACTGGGGCGCGAGACGGAGGCGGGGCTCGGACTGTGGCTCAGCGGGCCCCACGGCTCCTACGGACCCAACCCGCGCGCTTTCGGTCATGACGGCTACGGCGGCTCCTGCGGGCTCGCCGACCCGGAGGCGGAGGTGTCGATGGGGTACGTGATGAACCGCATGGGGCCTCACATCACGGACGACCCTCGTAAGACGGCGCTGGTCGACGCCCTCTACAGGGCAGTGTGACGGCGGGCGCGGGCAGGCCGGTTTCGGCCGAACCGCCCGACCGCCCTTCCCTGCTGGTTTAGACCAATGCTAGACCTGGTGGCGCACCGAGCCCGTACGACTACCGAACGTCACCAACAGGAGGCGCGGTATGGCCCGCACCACCCCGCACGACCACCCGCCGACCGGAGGAGAGCCCCTGTACCGGCGGATCGCGGCGGAGCTGCTCGGCGAACTGCGCGACGGCACCGTCCCGCCCGGCGAACGGCTGCCGGGGGAACGGCGGCTGGCCGGACACTTCGGGGTCAGCCGCGAGACCGTGCGGCAGGCGCTGGAGCTGCTGCGCCGCGACGGCCTCGTCGCCACCGACCGGCGCGGCAGCCACGCCACCCTGCCCGGAGCGCCGGTCGAGACCCCGGCCTCGCTGACCTTCCCGGTCGGCGCCCGGGCCGCCACTCCGGACGCGGTCGCCCGCGCCACCGTCACCTGGGAGCCGCCCCCGCCGGACCACGCCGAGGCGCTGGGACTGGTCCCGGGCCGTCCGACCCTGATCCACCGCTACCGGTACGCGACCGCCGACGGGCGGGGGCTGCGCACGGCCGTGACGTCGTTCTCCGCCGTGGCGCTCGCGGAGGTCGAGGAGCTGGGACGCTACCGGGACCGCGCCGACGGCACCGCCGCCGCACAACTGCGCCGGGCCTACGACTGGATGCGCCGGGCCGGACTGACGCTGCACCACCGTGACGCCATCACCCGCCTCGCGAGCACGCCGTCGGTGCGGGTCACCCGGCGTGTGCACGACCAGTACGCGCGCCCGCTGGAGATCACCGACCTGGTCGTGGACGCCCGGCAGGACGCGCTGATCTACGAGTTCACACTGCCCGGCCGGGCCGACTGACCCGGCAGCCGGGCCACGACGAGCCGCACCCGGGGGCTGCCGTCGCGTCGCCGCCCGAACTCCGGCAGCTCCTGGAGCTCCACCTCGAAGCCGGCCCGGGCGAGTTCACGCCGTACATCCCCGAAGCGGAAGGCGCGGTAGTACATGACGAAAGCGGGACGCCACAGCGCGTTGCGCACCCGCATCACCATGTCGAAGCCGAGCAGCATCCAGTAGCCGAGCGAGGCCGGGCGGGGCGGGGCCACCAGCGGAAAGGCGAAGCGGCCGCCCGGCCGCAGCACGGAGCGGACCTGGGTGAACAGTCCGGGCAGTTCGCGGGGCAGGAAGTGCCCGAACGCCCCGAAGCTCACCACCAGGTCGAAGGCGGGCGCGAAGGGCAGGGCGCGGGCGTCCGCGCGCACCCAGGAGACCGGCGGACCCTCCGGCCGGACGCGCTGCCGTGCGACGTCGAGCATCCCCGCGCTGAAATCGACCCCGGTGACCCGCTCCCGGCACACTCCCGCCAGGACGCCGACGCCCGCGCCCGTGCCGCAGCACAGGTCGAGCCCGGCGTCGAAGGGCCCTGTCCGCCGCAGTGCCGACCCGACGGCGTCCAGGACCGCTTCGGGCGTCCGGAAGGGGGTGTGGTCGAACTTCGGCGCGAGGAGGTCGTAGCCGCGTTCGACGGACGAGAGCGCCTGGACGGCGAGCTCGCGCAGAGTGGGGCCTTCGGGGCTGAACACCGGATCAGCCTAGAGGAGCTCGCTGTTTGAGGACCGTCAGTACGCGCTCGCACCAGCGGAGGTTCTCCTCCTCGAAGGCGATGCCCGCCATCAGGGTGAGGTACGGGCCGACACGGTCGGCCTGGCGCAGGTACTCCTCCTCGTCGCGGCCGGCCATCAGGCGCTCGCGTACGCGCGCGTAGCGGGCGAGTTTGCCGCGGGCCCAGTCCGCGCGCTCCTCGACCAGCGCACGGGTCGCCCCGGGGTCCGCGCCGTCCATGGCCTGGATCTTGATGAGCAGTTCGTCACGGATGGCGGTGGGCCGCCGGGGCGGTGCGGCGGCGAAGGCCCGCAGGTCCTGACGGCCGGTCTCGGTGAGCGTGAACATCCGTTTGTCGGGCCGCCGTTCCTGGCGTACCACCCTCGCCTCGATCAGCCCGTCCCGCGCGAGGCGCTCCAGCTCCCGGTAGAGCTGCTGCGGGGTGGCGGCCCAGAAGTTCGCGAGCGACACGTCGAACACCTTGGACAGCTCGTAGCCCGAGGCCTCGCCCTCCAGGAGGGCGGCCAGGACGGCGTACTTCAGAGACATGTGGACACGGTAGCAGCGGTTGACTAATCTACTCCGCACCTACTCAATTAGTTGACCAAAGCGGGGTTCGATGCGTGCATTCCGAGAGGCGGTCGAGGCGCTCGACCTCGACGCCGCCGAGGCGCTGCTGGCGCCGGACGTGGTGTTCACCAGCCCGGTCGTGTTCAAGCCGTACACCGGAAAGGCGATCACGGCGGCCATCCTGCGTGCCGTCTCCGGGGTCTTCCAGGACTTCCGCTACGTGCGCGAGATCAACGACGTGCACGGCCGTGACCACGCCCTGGTCTTCACCGCGCGGGTCGGCGACCGGGAGATCAGCGGGTGCGACTTCATCCACGTCGACGAGGACGGGCTCATCGACGAATTCACCGTGATGGTGCGTCCGTTGTCGGGGGCGCGGGCACTCGCGGCGGCCATGGGTGAGCAGTTCGAGCGGATCGCCGAGGAGGCGCGGACGCGCTCGGTGTGAGCGACACGTCCCGGTGCCCTTTTCCCGTTCTTCCGCCGTCCGCGGCCCGTTCGCGGTTGGATGTCCCCATGACGTCCGCCGAGCACGACCGGCTGATGCGGGCCAACCAGGCGAACTGGGACGCCCGCACGCCCGTCCATCTCGCCAGCCGGTTCTACGGTCTCGATCAGGACCTCGACCCGGAGCGGTGGTTCGCCCCGTGGGAGTGGGAGGACCTCGGCGAGCTCACCGGCCGTGACGTGCTGCACCTCCAGTGCCATCTCGGCACGGAGACGATCGCCTTCGCGCGCCGCGGGGCCCGGGCCGTCGGCCTCGACATCTCCGAGGCGTCCGTGACGGCCGCGAACGACATCGCCGCCCGGGCCGGCGCGGACGTGACGTACGTGCGGGCCAACGTGTATGACGCCGTCGAGGCCCTGGACGAACGGCGATTCGACGTCGTCTACACCGGCAAGGGCGCCCTGTGCTACCTGCCGGACCTGGACCGCTGGGCGGAGACCGTCGGCCGGCTCCTGCGTCCGGGCGGCCGGTTGTACGTCGTCGAGTTCCATCCCCTGCTGAACTCGCTCGGCCCGAAACCCGCGCCGGGCGAGGGCCCGGAGCTGCTTCTGCGCCACGACTACCTGGGCGGCGCCGGTCCGGTGCGCCGCGACGGGACCCACACCTACACCGACGGCCCGGCCGTCGAGGGCGCCACGGACAGTTACGAGTGGATGCACGGAATGGGCGAGGTCGTCACCGCGTTGACGGAAGCGGGACTCGCCGTGCGTCGGCTGCGGGAGAGCGACGAACTTCCCTGGCCGCGCTGGCCGCAGATGGTGCGTACGGAGTCCGGCTGGTGGCGGCTGCCCGAGCCACGGATCCCGCTGCTGTACGGGCTGCTGGCCACTCGTTGAGCTGACCGGCGCGCATCCGCCGCGTTCGGTGGTACATTGCGAACAGCACTCGTGCACGCCCCTTCTTCCCGGGCGCCGGTGCCAGTTCTTCGGATCTCTTCCTCATCTCCAGCACCACGACGTCCTTCGTCGAGCCGAGGTGCTGTTCCCCGCCGCACGGAGTTGTGCTTCAGGCCCTCCCTTCGCGGCTCACTCCCCCCTTCCCTTCGCATGTCCCATGCCTGCCGTCCGTGAAAGGACACACACCACCATGACCACCACACTCGAAAACCCACCCGCCCTGCAGCAGCCCACGACCCGCACCGCCACCGGCGTCCTCGACATCGACGCGTCCGGGAAGGGGCATCTGCGCGGCGAGAACTGCCTGCCCTCGCCCGCCGACCTCTCGGTCTCCCCCGCCCTGACCCGCCGGTACGGCCTGCGCAAGGGCGATCTCGTCGAGGGCGTACCCGGCGACCGCCGCGGTCTGACCGACGTCGTACGGGTCAACGGCCGCCCGCCCGAGGAACTGCGCGGCCGACGTCACTTCCGGGACCTGACGCCGTTGCATCCGCACGAGCGCCTCCGTCTCGAGCACCCCGCCGCCGGACTGGCCGGACGGGTCGTCGACCTGATCGCACCGGTCGGCAAGGGCCAGCGCGGGCTCCTCGTGGCCCCGCCCAAGACCGGCAAGACCGTCCTCCTCCAGCAGCTCGCCGCCGCCGTCACCGGCCGGCACCCCGAGTGCCGGCTGATGATGATGCTGCTCGACGAGCGGCCCGAGGAGGTCACCGACATGCGGCGCGGGGTGCGGGGCGAGGTGTACGCCTCGACCTTCGACCGCGGCGCCAAGCAGCACATCGCGCTGGCCGAGCTCGTGATCGAGCGGGCCAAGCGGCTGGTCGAGGCCGGTGAGGACGTCGTCCTCCTCCTCGACTCGCTGACCCGGCTGTGCCGGGCCCACAACAACGCGGCCGGTCCCGGTGGCCGCATCCTGAGCGGCGGCGTCGACGCGTCCGCGCTGAGCGGCCCCAAGCGGTTCTTCGGCGCCGCCCGGTCGGCCGAGGAGGGCGGTTCCCTCACGATCCTCGCGACCGCGCTGGTGGAGACCGGCTCCCGGGCCGACGACTTCTACTTCGAGGAGCTCAAGAGCACCGGCAACATGGAGCTCCGCCTGAGCCGCGAGCCGGCGTCCCGCCGCGTGTTCCCGGCGGTCGACATCACCACCTCCGGCACCCGGCGTGAGGAACTCCTGCTCCCTCCGGCGGAGTTGGCGGCCGTACACGGCCTGCGCCGCGTGCTGCAGAACCGGGAGGGGCAGGGCGCTCTGGAGACCCTGCTGGAGCGCATGCGCGACACCCCGGACAACGCGACGTTCCTCCGGCGCATCCAGCCGACGCTGCCCTCGGACTGAGGAGCGACCGGCCGAGCAGTCGCGATGAGGCCGTCCTGAGGGGGCCATGGGTGTGGCATACGGGTGTTCGCGCCTGGTTCTCGGCCCGGTTGTCATGGTGCGGAGCGAGTCTGTTCCTACGTTGATCATATGATCCTCGAATTCTCTTCCCGGGTGGCCGTGTCAGCGGGTGTGCTGTGTGCGACGGGGCTGCTGACCCTCATGCCGGCCGCGGCGGCCGGTCGCGGCAGGGCGGAGCCCAGTCCGCCGGCCGGGCCCCGGGCGGCGGCCCCGCACCCCTTGCTGCTGCACCGGCCCGGCGTCCATGTCCGCCCGCGCACCGGCGCACCCCGCGTCCCGCGGGTCTCCGCGCTGTCCTGGCTGGTGGCCGACGCCCGTACCGGAGTGGTGCTCGCCGCGTACAACGCGCACCGCAGGCTGCCCCCGGCCAGCACCCTGAAGACCCTGTTCGCCGTCACCGTGATGCCCGAACTGCCGGCGGGCGCCCGGCACACGGTCCGCGAGGACGAGCTCCAGGGCATCGGTGAAGGTAGCAGCCTCGTCGGGATCACCGAGGGCCGTACCTACCGGGTCGCCGACCTGTGGCGGGGTGTCTTCCTCAACTCCGGCAACGACGCCGTGCACGTCCTGGCCGAACTGGGCGGCGGCTGGCGGACCACCGCCCGGCGCATGCAGGCCAAGGCCCGGTCCCTGGGCGCCCTCGACACGCGCGTGGTGTCACCCGACGGCTACGACACACCGGGCCAGGTGTCATCGGCCTTCGATCTGGCGGTCTTCGGCCGGGTGGGGCTGCGCGACCCGGCCTTCGCGCAGTACTGCGCCACGGTCGAGGCCAGGTTCCCGGCCGGCGGCGGCTGGTCGTACCCGATCCGCAACACCAACCGGCTGCTGAGCGGCGCCCCCGGTGTGAAGCCGTACCGGGGACTGATCGGCATCAAGAACGGCTACACCACCCATGCGGGCAACACGCTCGTGGCGGCGGCGCGCCGGGACGGGCGCACCCTCGTCGTGACGGTGATGAACCCTCAGGAGGGCGGTGGATCGACCGTGTACGAGGAGGCCCGCTCGCTGCTCGACTGGGGCTTCGGAGCCGCCGGGCGGGTCGACGCGGTGGGCTCGCTCGACGCCTGGCGGCCCGCCCCGAGTCCGTCGGCGAAGACACCGGCCGCCGCGGCCGCGGTGCCGGAGGAGCCCGGTGCCGGCTGGACGGAAGCCGGACTGATCGCGGGCGCCACCGGGCTGGGCGTCACGATCGTGGTACTGGTGCTGCGGCTTCCGGTCCGCGGGTCCGGGCGGAGTTGACCGACCGGCAGCCACAACAGCAGGCCCAGGGTGATCCAGGCATAGGTGTTGCTGCCCAGGAACCCGGCGACGCCGGACGCGTCGTCGAACCACAGCCACACCACACTGGTGCACAGCACCGCGTACAGCGCGCCCGCGATCCGGAGGTGCCCGGCACGGATCAGCACGGCGAAGGACGGCAGCAGCCACACGAGGTGGTGCACCCAGGTGATCGGGCTGACGAGACAGGCCGCGAGACCGGTCAAGGCGAACGCGGCCGTCCAGTCCCCCGCGTGGGCCGCCCGGCGGGCCCGCAGCGCCCACACGGCGAGGACCAGCAGCGCCACGGACGCCCACACCGCCCGGTCCGGTTCACCCAGACGCGCCAGGATGCCCTGCACCGACTGGTTCGAGACGTAGCCGAGGTGGCCGACGCGGTTGGTGTCCCACAGCGCCTCGGTCCAGTAGAAGCGCGAGGCGTCGGGGTCCACCAGGGCCGCGACCGCGGTGGCGGCGAGGGCGACGGCCGTGGCGACCGCCGCCGCGCGCCGTCGTCCGGCCACCAGCAGCAGACCGATGAACAGCGCCGGGGTGAGCTTGATCGCGGCCGCGAGTCCGATGCCGATGCCCGCCCAGCGGGTGCGTCCGCCGGCCAGCAGCGTCGCGTCGGTGAGCACCAGGGCCAGGAGCAGCAGGTTCACCTGGCCGAAGCTGAAGGTGTCGCGGAGCGGTTCGAACAGGGCGAGCACGCAGGCGGTCAGGGCCCAGCCGTACCAGCCGTGACGCCGCCAGTCCGGACCCGCGAGCAGACGCAGCACCACGGCCAGGGCCGCCAGGTTGAGCAGCAGGGCGGCCGCGATGGCGGTGCGCAGGTCCAGCAGGGCCATCGGCAGCATGACGACTGCGGCGAACGGCGGATAGGTGAAGCCGTACGTCGTGCCCGGCACCCGGTAGTCGTAGATCCGGCCGCCGTGGTGGACCCAGCTGTCGATGCTTCCGTAGTAGACGCGCAGATCGAACCAGTCGCGCAGCAGGGGCACGGTCGCCGTGAAGACGGCCACCACCGCGGCGAGGGCGAGCACCAGCAGCAACCGCCCCCGGTCGGTGCGGGGCAGGGCCGGGGTCATGCCGTGCGTCCCAGCGCGGGGGCCAGCTCGGCCTGGTGGGCCTGCCACAGCACGACGACCGCGAGGGCGCCGCCGCAGACGGCCAGGAGGAGTTGTCCCGTGTCCGCCGGGCCGCCGCTGGGCAGGACGCAGAGCGCGAGCACGCCGGTCACGGCCGCCATACGGTGGCGTACGGAGGTGCCGGGCGCGGCGGCGGCGATGAGGAACAGCCCCCACAGGGCGTACCAGGGGCGGATCGCCGGCCCGAGGGCGGCCACCGCCGCCAGACTCAGGCCGAGTGCGTACAGCGGCCGCGGGCGCAGCCGGAGCCAGATCAGGGCGACCGCGACGACGGCCGCCGCGACGCCCAGGGTGTGCCAGGCGGGGATCGCCAGCGGCGCGAGATCGCTGCCGAGGTGGTGCAGCAGGGCCCGGGTGGCGCGGCCGAGCAGGGTGGTCAGGGCCCAGTTCTGGGGCGAGACGGGGGTGTTCAGGGCGGCTATCCAGCCGTAGCCGGTGCCGGCCACGGCCGTCGCCGCGACGGTCGTCCCCGCTGCGGCGACGGTGGTGGTCAGAACGGCCTTCGCCGGTCTCCGCCCGGCACGGACCTGGAGGACGACGACGGCGGCCAGACCGAGCGCGGCGGGTGCCTTGACCAGGGCTGCGAGGGTGACGAGGACGGCTCCGAGGACCGGCCACCGGCCGAGCGCGGCCACCAGCCCGACGCCGAGCAGGCCCAGCATGACGGCGTCGTTGTGGGCGCCCGCGACCAGGTGCAGCAGGACGAGCGGGTTGAGGGCGCCCAGCCACAGCGCGGCGGACGGGTCGGCGCCGCTGTGGCGGGCGAGGCGGGGCAGTGCGGCGGCCATCAGGGCCACGCCCGCGAGCGCGACGAGTCGCATCCCCAGCAGGCCGGCGGGCAGTTCACCGCGTGTCAGACCGGACAGCGCCGCCGCGACGGCGAGGAAGACCGGGCCGTACGGGGCGCCGGTGTGCTGCCAGAGGGGCGCGACCTCGTCGGCGATCGGGCCGCCGAGCTGGGACGGGCCGTGCGCGTACACGTCCATGTGCGCCTCGACCATCGCGCCCTGGGCCAGGTAGCTGTAGACGTCCCGGCTGAAGAGCGGCGGCGCGACCAGCAGCGGGGCGGCCCAGACCGCGAGAACGGCCAGGAGGGCGCGGGGCGCGGGCGGTCTCGGTCCGCGGACCAGGCGGCCCAGCAGAGCCCAGGCCGCGATCAGCAGGACGAGGCCGAAGTAGACCCCGACCAGTCCGAGGGCGGCACGGGCGGAGGCCGGGTGGAGGAGGTCCCGTACGGGCAGGGCTCCGGCTGTCTCACCGCCCGCCGCGAGGACGGCGGTGCCGGCCAGACCCAGGATCTGGCAGCGGCGGAGATCGACGAAGGGAGCCATGGCCAACACTCGGTCAGAGTGTCTGTGCCGGGTGGCTGGAAGTTGACGCGGTGGGTTCCGGGACGAAGCGGTGGAGTGACCGGCCGGTGATCAGGTGCGGTGCGTGAGGGCTGCATCCCGTCCGGCAGGTGTGGTGGTTCGCAGGGTGCGGGTGCGTTGTGGCTGGTCGCGCAGTTCCCCGCGCCCCTGAAGGTGTGACCCCAGGCCGCGGGACGGTGGGGGCCTGTCGCGCCGTTGCCCGCGCTTCCCCTTGGGGCGTTCAGAACACCGAGAGGCCTGTCAGTGTCGTGAATCGGTCCAGGGCCGCCACGCCCGCCACCGAGTTGCCCCGTTCGTCCAGGCCCGGGCTCCACACGCAGAGCGTGCAGCGGCCCGGGACGACCGCGATGATGCCGCCGCCCACGCCGCTCTTGCCGGGCAGGCCGACCCGGTAGGCGAAGTCGCCTGCCGCGTCGTACGTCCCGCAGGTCAGCATGATCGCGTTGATCTGCTTGGCCTGGCTGCGGGTGAGCAGACGGGTGCCGTCGGCGCGGATGCCGTGACGGGCCAGGACGGTCGTGGCCAGGGCGAGGTCCGCGCAGGACGCCGTGATGGAGCACTGCCGGAAGTACTGGTCGAGCAGGACCGGCACCGGGTTGTCGATGTTGCCGTAGGCGGCCATGAAGTGGCCGAGGGCGGCGTTGCGGTCGCCGTGGGCCGTCTCGGAGGCGGCGACCTCCTCGTCGAAGGTCAGGTCCTGGTTGCCGCTCTCCGCCCGCAGGAACGCCAGCAGTTCACCCGAGGAGTCGCCGGTCCGGGTGTGCAGCCGGTCGGTGACGACGAGGGCGCCCGCGTTGATGAACGGGTTGCGCGGGATGCCGTTCTCGTACTCCAGCTGGACCAGGGAGTTGAAGGGGTTGCCGCTGGGCTCGCGTCCCACGTGTTCCCACAGGGCGTCGCCCTCGCGGGCCAGGTCCAGGGCGAGGGTGAAGACCTTGGTGATGGACTGCGCGGAGAACGGCTGCCGCCAGTCCCCCACGCCGTACACCGTGCCGTCCGGTTCGGCGACGGCCATGCCGAAGCTGCGTGGGTCGCAGGCGGCGAGCGCCGGGATGTAGTCGGCGGGCCGGCCGCGGCCGGGGGTTCGCTCGATCTCCTCGGCGATGCGCTCCAGGACCGGCTGGAAGGTCGTCGGCGACGTCATGATCACCATTCTCTCTCCGGGCCGGTCCCGGTGCGCTCGCGTGACTCAGACCGCCGACGCTGTGCCGCTGCCCGCCAGGACCTCGGGGCGCAGCAGGCCGGCGAGGGTGTCGGCGGGCAGCAGGCCCTTCTCCAGCACGAGTTCGGCCACGCCCCGGCCGGTGGCGAGGGCCTCCTTGGCGATGTCGGTGGCGGCCGTGTAACCGATGTGCGGGTTGAGGGCGGTGACCAGGCCGATGGAGTTCTCGACGGTGGCGCGCAGGGCCTCGGTGTTGGCGGTGATGCCGTCGACACAGCGCTCCGCGAGTGTGAGGCAGGCGGCACGCAGGTGGGTGAGGGACTCGGACAGGGAGTGCAGGATGATCGGCTCGAAGGCGTTGAGCTGGAGCTGTCCGGCCTCGGCGGCCATGGTGATGGTGACGTCGTTGCCGATGACCTCGAAGGCGACCTGGTTGACCACCTCCGGGATCACCGGGTTGACCTTGCCCGGCATGATCGACGAACCGGCCTGCACGGGCGGCAGGTTGATCTCGCCGAGCCCCGCGCGCGGGCCGGACGACAGCAGGCGCAGGTCGTTGCAGCTCTTGGACAGCTTGACCGCGATCCGCTTGAGCACGCCCGACATCTGCACGAACGCCCCGCAGTCCTGGGTCGCCTCGACCAGGTTCGCCGCCGTCACCAGGGGCAGGCCGGTGATGGCGGCGAGGTGGCGGCGGGCCGCCTCGGCGTACCCGGCGGGGGCGTTGAGGCCGGTGCCGATCGCCGTGGCGCCCAGGTTGATCTCATGAATCAGCTCGACGGCCTCGGCGAGACGGGACCGGTCCTCGTCGATCATGACGGCGTACGCCGAGAACTCCTGGCCGAGCGTCATGGGGACCGCGTCCTGGAGCTGGGTGCGGCCCATCTTGAGCACGTCGCGGAACTCGACGGCCTTGCGGGCGAAGGAGTCCTGGAGCACGGACATCGCCTCGAGCAGGCCGCGCACCGCGAAGACCGTCGCGATCTTGACGGCGGTCGGGTAGACGTCGTTGGTGGACTGGCCGAGGTTGACGTCCTCGTTGGGATGCAGGTGGTGGTACTCGCCCTTGGCGTGGCCGAGGAGTTCCAGGGCTCGGTTCGCCACGACCTCGTTGGCGTTCATGTTGGTGGAGGTGCCGGCGCCGCCCTGCACGACGTCGACCACGAACTGGTCGTGCAGCTCGCCGTCGCGGATCTCACGGCAGGCGGCGACGATGGCGGCGGCCTTCTTCGGGTCCAGCAGGCCGAGTTCCTCGTTGGCGAGGGCGGCGGCCTCCTTGACGGCGGCCAGGGCGTCGATCAGGTGCGGGTACGCGGAGATGGGCGTGCCCGTGATCGGGAAGTTCTCCGTGGCGCGCAGGGTGTGGACACCCCAGTACGCGTGGGCGGGGACGTCACGGTCGCCGAGCAGGTCGTGTTCGGAGCGGGTGGCGGCGGTCATGAGGGCGAGGGCCTTCTTCCTGGGAGTGAGGGTGAGTGCGCGCCCCTGAAGGGGCGCGGGGAACTGCGCGATCGACCAGGGACGGCCGTCAGACCGGCGACGACCCGCAGTCCCCCTCGGTTCGGCGTGGCACTACACGCAGGCCGTGGACGGAACCGGCTCCAGAGCTCGCACTGCCCGCACACACCCCACCGGCTCGCCACCGCCGAGCAGCGGCTCGCCCGCGAACTCGGTGAGCAGGTCCGGGTCGACGCCCGCACGGGCCAACGCGGCGGCGGCCACCGGCACACGCGCCCGGTTCGCCCCGTCGGCGATCTTCACCGCGACGGCCCGCCCGTCGGGCAGCGCGGCGACCTGCACACCCTCGAAGCCGTCCTTGGTGAGCAGCCCGGGCACGGCCCGCATCAGCGCGGCGACGTCTCGGCCGGAGCCGGAGGCCATCTCGGCGTGCTCGCGCATGGCGTCGCGACGCGGGCCTCGGGCGTGCCCGGCGCGGCGGTGGCGATCCGGGCGGTGGCGCGGGCGAGGCCGTGCAGGGAGATGGAGAACAGGGGCGCGCCGCAGCCGTCGACGGTGACCCGGGCGATGCGCTGCCCGGTGAGGTCCTCGACGATCTCGGCGATGGCCCGCTGGAGCGGGTGGCCGGGGTCGAGGTAGTTCTCCAGCGGCCAGCCGTTGAGGGCGCAGGTGTAGAGCATGGCCGCGTGCTTGCCTGAGCAGTTCTGGGCGAGTCGTGAGGGCAGCCGGCCCTCACGCACCCAGGCGTCCCGCACGACCGGGTCGAACGGCATGTCCGGGACGTTGCGCAGCTGTTCCTCGGTGAGCCCGGCGAGGTCGAGGATGCGCCGGGCACCGGCGAGGTGGCGTTCCTCGCCGGAGTGGCTGGCCGCGGTCAGCGACAGCAGCTCGCCGTCGAGCGGGAGCCCGGCCCGCACCATGGCCACGGCCTGGACGGGTTTGAGCGCGGAGCGCGGGTAGAAGGCGGCCTCGATGTCTCCGATCTGGAGCCGGACCTCTCCGTCGGCGCCGAGGACGACGACGGAGCCGTAGTGGATGCCTTCGACGATGCCGCCGCGGATGAGGTGGGCGACGGGGGCGTGGACGGGTTCACGGACAAGGGGTGCGTCCGTAAGGGAACTGCTGAACATCACTGCCTGCTTCTCGGGGAGCGGCGCGTGGGTCACGCGTCCGCTCCGGTGGTTGACTTGCGCGCGACACGGCCGCGGATACCGAACCATCCGACGACCAGTGCCCCGACGATCAGCGGCAGGCACAGCACGGTGGTGCGTCCCGCGCCGCCGTCGGCGTACATGAGGACCAGGACGGAGGCGAGGAACGCCAGCGTCACGATCTCGGTCCAGGGGGAGCCCGGCAGCCGGTAGCCCGGGCGGGTCAGCTCGCCCTTCTGGGTCTTCTGCCAGAAGAGGAGGTGACAGATCATGATCATGCCCCAGGTGGCGAGGATGCCGATCGCGGCGAAGTTCAGCACGATCTCGAACGCCTCGGCGGGCACGACGAAGTTGAGGCCGACGCCCAGGACGCAGATGCCGCTGGTGAGCAGGATGCCGCCGTAGGGGACCTGGCTGCGGCTCATCACGGAGGTGAACTTGGGCGCGGATCCGGCCATGGCCATGGAGCGCAGGATGCGGCCGGTGGAGTAGAGGCCGGAGTTGAGGGAGGACATCGCGGCGGTGAGGACCACGAGGTTCATCACGCCGCCGGCCGCCGGGACGCCGATGTTCGACAGCACGGTCACGAAGGGGCTCTCGCCGGCGGTGTACTTGTTCCAGGGAAGCAGCATCGACAGCAGGACGACCGAGCCGACGTAGAACACGCCGACACGCCACATGATCGAGTTGATCGCCTTCGGCATGATCTTCTCGGGGTTCTCGGTCTCACCGGCCGCGACGCCGACGAGCTCGACGGAGGCGTAGGCGAAGACGACGCCCTGGATGATCAGCAGCATGGGCAGCAGGCCCTGCGGGAAGACGCCGCCGTTGTCGCCGATGAGGGACGGGCCGGGAGTGTGTCCGTCGACGGGGTGCTGGGTGACCAGCAGGAAGATGCCGATGCACATGAAGACGACGAGTGCGCCGACCTTGACGATCGCGAACCAGAACTCCAGCTCGCCGAAGATCTTCACCGAGATCAGGTTCACGGTGAGCACCACGGCCAGTGCGATCAGCGCTATCACCCACTGCGGGATGTCGGAGAACATGCCCCAGTAGTGGGTGTAGGTGGCGACGGCGGTGATGTCGGCGATGCCGGTGGTCGCCCAGTTGAGGAAGTACATCCAGCCCGCGGTGTAGGCGCCCTTCTCCCCCATGAACTCGCGTGCGTACGACACGAAGGCGCCTGAGGAGGGCCGGTACAGCACGAGTTCGCCGAGGGCGCGCACGACGAGGAAGGCGAAGAGGCCGCAGACCGCGTAGGCGATGAAGAGGGACGGGCCGGCGTCGGCGAGACGGCCGCCGGCGCCGAGGAACAGGCCGGTGCCGATGGCACCGCCGATGGCGATCATGTTGACGTGCCGTGACTTCAGGGACTTGCTGTAGCCGGCGTCTCCGGCGTCGACATGGCTGGAACGTTTCTGCACGCCTTCGTGCAGGGACTGCTCACTCACGCCTCGGGTCCGCCTTCCGTGGGGGTGTCCGTGCGCGAAGAACGCACGATGTCGGTGAGGGTCGTCTCGACGCGGTCGAGGTGATGGGCCATGGCCTCCACCGCGTCGTTCTCGGAACCGTCGATCAGCGCCTCGACGATCGCGCGGTGCTCGCGGTTGGACTGCTCGCGGCGCCCGCCCAGCTCGTTGAGGAAGGCCGACTGGCGGGCCAGCGCGTCCCGGATCTCCTCGATGACCCGGCGGAACACCGGGTTCTGCGCGGCCTCGGCCACGGCGAGGTGGAACAGCGTGTCCATGGCGACCCACGCGGTGGTGTCCGTCTCGCGTTCCATCCGGTCCAGGAGGTGGGCCAGGTGGTCGAGGTTCTCCGGGGTGCGGCGGCGGGCCGCGTACCCGGCGACCGGGATCTCGACGTGGCGGCGCACCTCCAGCAGGTCGCTGGCCGAGTAGTCGCCGAAGGTGGGGTCCTCGACGGTGCTGGCCACGACGAAGGTGCCCTTGCCGGTCCGGGAGACGGTCAGGCCCATGGTCTGCAGGGCCCGCAGCGCCTCGCGCAGCACGGGTCGGGAGACCTCCAGCGTGCGGCACAGCTCCGCCTCGGAGGGGAGCTTGTCGCCGATGGCGTACTCGCCTCGTTCGATGGCACCGCGCAGGTGCGCCAGCACCGCTTCCATGGCACTGACGCGACGCACAGGCTGTCCGGCTGTCCGGCTGTCTGACAGGTTCACGGTGGCGATCCTGCGGGGCGCGGGAGGCACCTGTCAAGAGGCCGAAAAGAAACATTCAGAGGGCCGGAAGCCTGCGTTCAGGCTCCCGGCCCCTGTCTCGTACGGTCGGCGGACCGGACCGGCGCGGACCGTCAGCTGTTGAGCACCCCCGTCCCGAGCAGGCCGAACAGCAGCACTCCGACGGCGATCCGGTAGATCACGAAGGCGTTGAAGGAGTGCTTGGCGACGAACTTCAGCAGCCACGCGATCGATCCGTAGGCCACGACGAAGGAGACGAGCGTGCCCACCGCCAGCGGGGCCGCGCCCACACCGGTGCCCAGAGCGTCCTTGAGTTCGTAGAGCCCGGCTCCGGTCAGGGCGGGGATACCGAGGAAGAAGGAGAGCCGGGTGGCGGCGACGCGGTCCAGGTCGAGCATCAGCGCGGTGGACATGGTGGCTCCGGAGCGCGAGAAGCCGGGGAACAGCAGGGCGAGGATCTGGGAGCTGCCGACGAGCATGGCGTCCTTGAACGAGGTGTCGTCCTCGCCGCGCTTGTGCCGGCCCAGCCGGTCCGCCGCCCACATCACCCCGCTGCCGGCGATCAGCGAACCGGCCACCACCCACAGCGAGGCGAGCGGTCCCTGGATGAGCGGTTCGGCGGCGAGTCCGACGAGGACGATCGGGATGGTCGCGTAGATGACCCACCAGGCGAACTTGTAGTCGTGGTGGTACCGCTCCTCGCGGTCGCGCAGGCCCCTCCCCCAGGCGGAGACGATGCGCACGATGTCCTTGAAGAAGTACACGAGCACCGCCGCGATCGCGCCGACCTGGATGACGGCCGAGAACCCGACCACGGCGTGGTCGTCGACGGGGATGCCCATGAGCCCCTCGGCGATCTTCAGATGGCCGGTGGAGGAGACGGGCAGGAACTCGGTCACCCCCTCGACGGCTCCGAGGACGACGGCCTGACCGACGTTGATGACGCTCATGGGATCCAGTTCTGTCCGGGGAAGGCGGGAGCGGAGGGGACAGTCTTACTACACGCGGGCGAGGACGGATCTCACGTACACGCCTCACCCACGCGGATCGCCCGCACGCCTCACCCGCCCCGCCTCACACCCGCGCGAGCGCGGCCCCCGCGAACGCCGCTGCGAGACCGGCCGCCACGCTCGCCGCCACGTTGACGGCGGCGTGCAGCCGGGCCCCCGTCTCCGCCAGCCGCAGCGTCTCGTAGGAGAACGTCGAGTACGTCGTCAGGGCGCCGCACAGACCGGTGCCGAGCAGCAGTTGGAGGTGGGCGGTGGCTCCGGTGAGCAGACCGAGGATCAGGCAGCCGGAGACGTTCACCGTGAAGGTGCCCCAGGGGAAGACCGAGTCGTGCCGGGACTGGACCGCCCGGTCGGTGAGGTAGCGCAGCGGGGCGCCGACCATCGCGCCGCCGATGACCAGGAGCCAGTTCACAACGTTTTCTTACCCTTCGGGACGATCACCTCGCAGTCGTCGAGGGTCACCAGCCCCTCGGTGACGAGTTCGTCCAGCTGCGGGAGGAAGGCACGGACGCGCGGCTCGGTGTCGACGATCACCACGGCGACCGGCAGGTCCTCGCTCAGTGACAGCAGCCGCGAGGTGTGGATCAGGGAGGACGCGCCGAAGCCCTCGACACCGTGGAAGACACTGGCGCCCGCGAGGCCGGCCGCGTGGGCCCGGTGGACGATCTCCGAGTAGAGGGGCTTGTGGTGCCAGGTGTCGTTCTCGCCGACGAAGACGGTCAGGCGCAGCGCGTTGCCGGTCAGCCTCGTCATGGCTGCCTCCGTTCCAGGATGCGGCGGGTCGTCCGGGCCGCGAGCCACACCGCTGTGAGTGCCGCCGGCGGGGTCGCCGCGAGGTAGGTCAGACCGGTGGCGGCGTGGCCGCGGTCGATCAGCTTCTGGATGTCGACGGCGTAGGTCGAGAAGGTGGTGAAGCCGCCGAGGACGCCGGTGCCGAAGAAGGGGCGGACGAGGGGGTGGGCGGCCCTGATCTCCGTGATGACCACCATGAACACGCCGATCACGGCACAGCCGGCGATGTTCACCCAGAAGATCGTCCAGGGGAAGCCGCTCGCGGACGCGGGCCACCAGAGGGAGGCCGCGTAGCGGGCGGCGGCCCCCGTGCCCCCGCCGAGCGCCACGACCGTGACGACGGGCACCTGGGCACGCCAGGACGGTGGACGCCGGGTGGAGACCTGGACGCGGAGGTTCTCGGGGGCTTTCACGGGGGTACGTCTCCTACTCGCCGGAGCCCGGGACGGTCCGGGCGCGTGCCGTCGCAAGTAGGGACCGTTGGCGGCGTCCTTGCCGCGGTTCGGGTACGGCGGGCCCCACCGCCGCGCCGCGAAGGGGAGTCGCGGCCGGGATTCAGATTAACCCCCGGGGCGTGACGGGGTCACTCGGGGAGCCCGCTCGGGTCACTGCGGCGTGGCCGTGGGTGCCCGGGTCACTTCGGGGCGGGTGGTTCGCAGACCGCCACGCCCCGCTCCCAGAGGCTGCCCAGCACCAGCTGCCCGCCGGCCTCGCAGACACTGGTGACCATGCGGTAGCCGGAGCGACGCCGCGCCAGGTGGTGGACGACGCGGCCCTCGTCGTCGAAGGCCAGGACGGCGACCGTGCCGGTCGGGCGGAACGGGGCGTGCACGGCCGCGCGGGCGGCGGCACGGCGGACCGCGGGCGTCCCACGGTGGAGCAGATCGAGAGCCGGTACACGGGGACCGGCCAGCGCGACCCAGACCGGTCCGTCCGGGGCACCGCGCCAGAGGTTGTCGGGCATGCCCGGGAGGTTCTCCGCGAAGGGCTCGCCGCGGCCGGCCTTCGGACCGGTCAGCCAGTACCGGGTCAGCCGCCGGGCACCGGTCTCGGCGACGACGAGGAACGACTCGTCGGAACCGGCGGCGAGCCCGTTGGCGAACTGGAGGCCGTCCAGGACCACCTCGGGCGTGTCGTCGCCGGGGGCGAGACGCAGCAGCCGTCCCGTCCCCGTGTGCTCGACGATGTCGCCGATCCAGTGGTCCAGCGGGTGGCGGCGGCTGGAGACGGTGAAGTACACGCTGCCGTCGGAGAGGGACACGACGTTGCTGCAGAACCGCAGCTTCTCCCCCGCCACGGCGTCGGCGAGGACACGGACCGTGCCGTCGCCGGTGTCGACGCGCAGGAGCCCGCGTTCGGCGTCGCACACCAGCAGGGCGCCGTCCGGGAGGAGTTCGAGGCCGAGCGGCCTGCCGCCGGTCTCGGCGACCACCTCGGAGCGGGCCGCGACCGGGTCGGTCAGGCCGTCCAGGCGCACGATGCGGCCGTCGGCCAGCCCGGTCAGGACGCGGCCGCGCGGGTCGGCGACCACGTCCTCCGGGCCGTGGCCCAACGCGATGTAGTGGCGTGGGACGAGTGCCGTGGGACGGTCCATCACGTGTGCCCTTCAGGTCGGGGGAGATACCGCTGTACCGGGTCGCCTACCAGCCCTTCTCAAACATCCGGGCGACCTCGGCGATCCGCATCTCGTCACGGTGGTAGTACACGCGGCCCGCTGACCGGCTGGTGCGCAGCATGCCGGTGGCCTCGAGCAGCCTGAGGTGGGTGACGGCGACCGGGCGGGGCAGGGAGAACCGCTCGGCGACGGCGTCCGCGGTCACGCCGTGCGTGGCGGGTCCGGGTTCCTTCATCCAGGCCAGGATGCGCAGCCGCGTCTCGTCGGTGGGAGTCCTCAGCATGTCGCACCCCTGCCTCGCGGCTCTCGTCCTCATGACCGCGTCTTTCCACTGTCTCGCAGTCCAGGCCGCCGCGTCCGGCACTCCACGTCCTTGACCGATACCGAACTTCCCCGCGTCATGCAGGAGTTCGCCCTGTTCGGGGCTCTGCGTGCGGGAACGGGAGAGGGCCCGGCCGCGTGGGTGCGGCCGGGCCCCTCCCCCGTCGGGTCAGCGGTGGCGGAACCAGGACGTCGAGGAGAGCGCCCGGTCGTCGTAGCCGAACAGCGCCTGGTTCTCCCAGGCGTTGCCGGAGGCGGCGTCGGTCGGGTCCCAGCCGTTGCCGCCCACAGCGGTCCAGGTCGCCTCCCAGTAGAAGACGCCGAGGCCGCGGCCGCCCGGTACGGCCTCCACGATGCTCGCCACGTCGTTCGTCCACCGGGTCTGGCCGGCCACGCTCGCCGGGTAGCCGGCGACCAGTTCGTCACCGGTGTCGATGATGTTCTCGTGGGCGTCCCCGCTGTCCAGGCGGAACGGGTAGGCGGTCTCGGCGACGAAGACCGGCTTGCCGTAGCGGGCGGCCGCGTCGTCGAGCGTCGTCTGGAAGTCGGCCAGGGTGCCGTGCCAGTAGCCGTAGTACGACAGGCCGATCGCGTCGAACCTCACGCCGTGGGAACGGGCGTTGTCGAACCACCAGCGGGTGCCTTCCAGGTCACCGCCCTTGGCGAGGTGCAGCGCGACGGTGGTGGACGAGTTGACCGCCTTGACCGCGTCGTAGCCGGAGTTGAGCAGACCGGCCAGTCGCGTCCAGTCGGACGTCGATCCCTCGTTCCACAGCATGCCGCCGTTGATCTCGTTTCCGACCTGGACCATGTCGGCGGTGGTGCCCTGCGCCTTCAGGGCGTTCAGCACGTCGTACGTGTGGTTGTACACGTCCGTCCTGAGCTGACCGTAGGAGTGTCCGGCCCAGGCGGCGGGCTTGTCCTGGCGGCCGGGGTCGGCCCAGAAGTCCGAGTAGTGGAAGTCCACCAGCAGCTTCATGCCCTGCGCCTTGACGCGCTTGGCCACGGCCAGGACCCGGGCCTTGTTGTTGTAGCCGTCGGCCGGGTTCACCCAGACCTTGAGGCGGGCGTAGTTCATGCCGGACGACCTGAGGATCGCCAGGGCGTCCCCGGCCGTGCCGGAGCCGTTCCGGTAGACGCCGCCCTTCGCCTCGCTCTTGGCCAGGGAGGAGATGTCGGCGCCCTTGACCGACGTACCGGACGTGCCCGGCGTGAAGGTCAGGTCGTCGACGTTGATCCAGTTGCCCGCGTTCGCGTCACTGTTGACGCTGATCGTGCACTGGTTGCCGGTCACCTCGACCGGCACGACGATCCTGATCCACCCGCCGGCCGAGACCGGCAGGTCGGTGCGCTGCTCGGCGCCGCCGCAGTTCCTGAGAGCCAGGTGCGCGGACTTCTGGCCGCCACCGGAACGCACCCAGGCGGTGAGCTTGTAGCTGCCGTTGGCCAGTCCGGACAGGTACTGGTACGTCTCCACCTTGTAGGCGGTGGCGGCCCAGTGGCTCAGGCGGTAACTCCCGCCGTGGCCACCGGACTCGGTGAACGAGGCGCCGGTGTCGCCGTACTCCGACCAGCCGGCCGGCGTGGCCGTGCCGGCGCCGCCGGTCTCGAAGCCGCCGTTGGTGAGGGTGCTCGCGGCA
>NZ_GG657757.1:546300-599788 GCF_000158955.1 Streptomyces viridochromogenes DSM 40736
GGCGAACAGGTACGTGCCCGACGCGCCGGTGCGGCGCACCACTTCGACGTCCCGGGGCAGGTCGGCGCGCGGGTCGAGCCGCGCGTCCTCGCCCGCCATGCCGAGCAGCGCGTCCAGGCCGTCGGCGCCGAGCCGGGTGGAGACGTACCAGGCGGTGCCCTCGCCGAGACGGTGCCGGGTGACGGCGGGCCGGCCGGCGGTCAGCCCGTCGGCGTACGTCAGGACCGTCTCGGCGCCGCGCGGCACCACGAACTCCGTCCACACGTCGGCGTTCAGTTCGGAGCCGTCGGGGCCGGTGACACGCACCCGTTCGCCGGACAGCAGCGGTGAGAACTCCTCCACCGTGAGGCCGAGGACGTCCCGGAGCGGGCCGGGACAGGCGCCCTCGTGGACGGCGTCGTGCTCGTCGACGATGCCGGAGAAGTACGAGACGACCAGGGTGCCACCGCCCTCGACATAGGCCTTGAGGTTGTCTCCGGCGGCCTCTGTCATCAGGTACACGGCCGGTACGACGACAAGGGGATACCTCGACAAGTCGGCTTCCGGGTGGGCGAAGTCGACGGTGAGGTGGCGGTCGTAGAGGGCCTCGTAGAAGGCGTCGGCGCGCTCCCGGGCGTCGTGGTCCTCGCTGGGGCGCCAGTCGAGGTTCTGCGCCCACCAGGACTGCCAGTCCCACAGCACGGCCACGTCGGCCTCGGTGCGGGTGCCGCGGATCTCGCCCAGCGCCTCGACGGACGCGCCGAGCTCGACGGCCTCGCGCCACACGCGGGTGTCGGTGCCGCCGTGCGGGAGCATCGCCGAGTGGAACTTCTCGGCGCCGCGCCGGGACTGGCGCCACTGGAAGAACATGGCGCCCTCGGAGCCGCGCGCCACATGGGTGAGGGAGTTGCGGGCCATCTGGCCCGGGGCCTTGGCGGGGTTGCGGGGCTGCCAGTTGACGCCCGAGGTGGAGTGCTCCAGCAGCAGCCAGGGGGCTCCGCCCGCGACGGAGCGGGTGAGGTCGGCGGCCATCGCGAGGTTGACGTGGGTACGGCGGCCGTCGGTGATCAGGTAGTGGTCGTTGGTGACGACGTCGACCTCGCGGCCCCAGGCCCAGTAGTCGACGGAGTCGCACTGGCTGAGGGCCGTCATGAAGTTGGTGGTGACCGGGACACCGGGCGAGAGGCGGTGCAGGATGTCCCGTTCCATCCGGAAGTTCTCGCGCATGGTGGCGTCGGCGAAGCGCTTGTAGTCCAGGGCCTGGCCCGGGTTGCCGACGGTGGGGCTCAGGCGCGGCGGGTTGATCTGCTCGAAGTCCGTGTAGCGCTGCCCCCAGAAGGCCGTGCCCCAGGCCTCGTTGACGGCGTCGACCGTGCCGTACGTCGTCGCGAGCCAGCGGCGGAAGTGGGCGGCGCAGGAGTCGCAGTAGCAGGCCGAGACGGGGACGCCGTACTCGTTGTGCACGTGCCACATGGCCAGGGCCGGGTGGTCGACGTAGCGCTCGGCGAGCGCGGTGGTGATGCCGGCGGCGGCCGTGCGGTAGTCGGTGTTGCTGTGGCAGATCGCCGCGCGGGAGCCGAACTCGTGGCGCACGCCTTCGGCCGTCACGGGCAGGGCCTCGGGGTGGGCGCGGTAGAACCACACCGGCGGGCACACGGTCGGGGTGCCGAGGTCGACGCGGATGCCGTTCTCGTGCAGCAGGTCCAGGAGCCGGTCGAGCCAGCCGAAGTCGTACGCCCCGGGCGAGGGCTCCAGCAGCGCCCAGGAGAAGATCCCGACGCTGACCATGGTGACGCCGGCCTCCCGCATCAGCCGGACGTCCTCCTGCCAGACGCTCTCCGGCCACTGCTCGGGGTTGTAGTCCCCGCCGAAGGCGAGCCCGGTGAGGCCCCTGGGGGTGGTCTCCGGCATGGATGGTCTCCCGGTCGGTCGATCAAATGGGAACGTGCACACACAGCGGCGCAGTGCGGAGCCCAACATAACCGCACAGCAACAACCATTGACAAGTGTCCGGGATGTTTCTCTACTGTGAACGCTCACAGAAGCATGGCAGGTTCTCGCAGCAGGCGAGGACCCCAGGTCAGGGGAGAGATCCATGCCGTACGCGAAGCGCCACCGCCTCGTGAGATCCGCCGTCGCCCTGGTGCTCGGCACCACCGCCCTCGCCGCCTGTGGCAGCGAGTCCGCGGACAGCGAGACCGAGGCGGGCCCGGCCTCGCTCACGTACTGGACCTGGACGCCCGGCATGGACAAGGTCGTGGACCTGTGGAACAAGGGGCCGGGCAAGAAGGACCGCATCACCATCACGGTGAAGAAGCAGGCGTCCGGCGACACGCTGGTGACCAAGATCCTCACCGCGCACAAGGCGGGCAAGGCACCGGACCTGGTGCAGGCGGAGTACCAGGCGCTGCCCACCCTGGTCAGCAACGACGCGCTGGCGGACATATCGGAGAACGTCGGTGACGCGAAGGGCAGCTTCGCCGACGGCGTCTGGCAGCAGACGACGCTCGGCACGGACGCCGTGTACGCGGTCCCGCAGGACATCGGGCCGTTGATGTTCTACTACCGCGAGGACCTCTTCGAGGAGTACGGCCTGAAGGTGCCGACGACCTGGGACCAGTTCGCCGAGGCCGCTCGGAAGCTGAAGAAGGCGGCCCCCGACAAGGACCTCACCACCTTCTCCGCCAACGACTCCGGCCTCTTCGCGGGCCTCGCCCAGCAGGCCGGCGCCAAGTGGTGGACCACCTCGGGTGACCAGTGGAAGGTCTCCATCGACGACGCGGCGACACAGAAGGTCGCCAAGTTCTGGGGCGGCCTGGTCGAGGAGGGCGCCATCGACAACCAGCCGATGTACACCCCGGCCTGGAACAAGGCGCTCAACACCGGCCGGCAGATCGCCTGGGTCAGCGCCGTGTGGGCACCGGGCACGCTGACCACCGCCGCCCCCGAGACCAAGGGCAAGTGGGCCATGGCCCCGCTCCCCCAGTGGGACGCGAGCGAGAACCGCACCGGCAGCTGGGGCGGCTCCTCCACCGCCGTCACCACGGACTCCAAGCACCAGGGGGCCGCCGCGAAGTTCGCCGCCTGGCTGAACACCGACAGCGAGGCCCTCAACGCGCTGGCGAAGGAGAGCGGCATCTACCCGGCCGCCCAGAACGCGCAGACCAGCGGCGCCTTCCTCAAGCCGCCGGCCTACTTCTCGAACCAGGCCGACTTCTACACCAAGGCCGCCGACATCGCGGAGACCACAGCGCCCTCCGCCTGGGGCCCGAACGTGAACGTCGCCTACACCACCTTCAAGGACGCCTTCGGCGCCGCCGCGAAGAACAAGTCCGACTTCGGCGCCGCCCTGAAGAAGATGCAGGACGACACCGTCGCCGACATGAAGAAGCAGGGCTTCGGGGTCGCTCGGTGAAAAGCACGGCACGGCGGCAGTCGTACGGGGCCAAGAGGGCCCCGTACGCCTTCCTCATCCCCGCGACGATCCTGTTCGCGCTCTTCTTCGCGCTGCCCATCGGCTACGCGCTCTGGCTCAGCTTCCGCAAGGTGAAGGTCTCCGGCCTCGGCCTGGGCTCCGGCGCCCGCAAGGAGGTCTGGGCGGGCCTGGAGAACTACACCGACGCCCTCACCGACAGCGAGCTGCTGCACGGGACGCTGCGCGTCCTGGGGTACGGCTGCATCGTCGTCCCGGTCATGCTCGGCCTCGCCCTGCTGTTCGCGCTGATGCTCGACTCCGAGAAGGTGCGGCTCGCGCCCTTCACCCGGCTCGCGATCTTCCTGCCGTACGCCATCCCCGGGGTGGTGGCCGCGCTGCTGTGGGGCTTCCTGTACCTCCCGGACGTCAGTCCCTTCTACTTCGTGCTCGACAGGCTGGGCCTGCCGCAGCCGGACCTGCTGGACGGCGGGCCGCTGTACCTCGCGCTGTCGAACATCGCCGTGTGGGGCGGCACCGGATTCAACATGATCGTCATCTACACCTCGCTCCGGGCGATCCCGGCGGAGGTGTACGAGGCGGCGAAGCTGGACGGTGCCACGCCGACGCAGATCGCGCTGCGGATCAAGATCCCGATGGTGGCGCCCTCGCTGGTGCTGACCTTCTTCTTCTCCGTCATCGCGACGCTCCAGATGTTCAACGAGCCGACCACCCTCAAACCCCTCACCAACTCGGTGTCCACGACGTGGAGTCCGCTGATGAAGGTGTACCGGGACGCGTTCGGCGAAGGCGACCTCCACAGTGCCGCCGCGCAGGCCGTGATCATCGCGGTCGCCACGCTCCTGCTGTCCTTCGGCTTCCTGCGAGCCGCGAACCGTCGTCAGAAGCAGGAGGCCGCTCGATGAGCTCCCTCACCGTTCCCGGGGCCGAACCGCTGGCGGGCAGCACGCCCGGCACCGACCGGGGCCGCCCGCCGCTGCGTCGCCGGATCGCCCTGATCCCGACGGTCACGCTGCTGCTGGGCGCGATCTACTGTCTGCTGCCGGTGGCCTGGGTGGTCATCGCGGCCACCAAGTCCGGGCGCGAACTGTTCTCCACGTTCACGTTCCTGCCGGGCACGGGTTTCGCCGGCAACGTCCGGGACCTGAACGCCTACCGCGACGGCGTCTACTGGGAGTGGATGGGCAACTCCGCCCTGTACGCCGGCCTCGGTGCGCTGCTGTCGACGTGCGTCTCCGCGTTCAGCGGCTACGCGCTGGCGACCTACCGGTTCCGGGGCCGCGAGGCGATCTTCAACGTGCTGCTGGCGGGTGTGCTGATGCCGCCGGTGATCCTGGCCGTCCCGCAGTACCTGCTGCTGGCGAAGGCGGACCTCACGGACTCGTACCTGTCCGTGCTGCTGCCGCAGATCCTGTCGCCGTACGGCGTCTACCTGGCGAGGATCTACGCCGCCGCGGCCGTGCCCGCCGACGTGGTGGAGGCCGGGCGGATGGACGGGGCGAGCGAGTGGCGGATCTTCACGCGGATCGCGCTGCCGATGATGATCCCCGGCATGGTCACGGTGTTCCTGTTCCAGTTCGTGGCGATCTGGAACAACTTCCTGCTGCCGTACATCATGCTCAGCGACGACGAGAAGTTCCCGATCACGCTGGGCCTGTTCACGTTGCTGGAGCAGGGCGCCAACACCCCGGCGCTGTACACCCTGGTGATCACGGGCGCGTTCCTCGCGGTGCTCCCGCTGGTCGCGCTCTTCCTGGTCATCCAGCGGTTCTGGAGTCTGGATCTGCTCTCCGGAGCCGTAAAGTCATGACCATGAACGCTGCGGGGGGCAGGCGCAGGCCGCCCACGATCCATGACGTGGCGCGCGAGGCGGGGGTCTCGCGCGGCACCGTCTCGCGTGTGCTGAACGGCGGCCACTACGTCAGTCCCGCCGCCCAGGAGGCGGTCAACGCGGCCATCCGCAGGACGGGGTACGTCGTCAACCGGCACGCCCGCTCCCTGATCACCGGACGGTCCGACTCGGTCGGCTTCCTGCTCACGGAGCCGCAGGAGCGGTTCTTCGAGGACCCCAACTTCAACGTCCTGCTGCGCGGCTGCACCCAGGCGCTCGCCGCGCACGACATCCCGCTGCTGCTGATGCTGGCGGGCACCGAGGACGAACGGCGGCGGATCACCCGGTACATCACCGCCGGGCACGTCGACGGGGTGCTGCTGGTCTCCAGCCACTCCGGCGATCCCGTCGCCGAGCAGCTGCGCGGGGCGGGGGTGCCGCTCGTCGCGTGCGGCAAGCCGATCGGGCTGGGATCGAAGGTGAGTTACGTGGCGGCCGACGACCGCGACGGCGCCCGCGACATGGTGCGGCACCTGCTGTCGCTCGGGCGGCAGCGGGTGGGCATGGTGACCGGTCCGCTGGACACACCCGGCGGTGTCGAGCGTCTCGCCGGGTACAAGGAGGTGCTGGCGGACGCGGGGGCGGCCTTCGACGAGCGGCTCGTCGTCTCCGGCGACTACAGCCGGGCCAGCGGTGAGGCGGGGGCCGAGATGCTGCTGGCGCGGGCCCCGGACATCGACGCGGTGTTCGTGGCCTCCGACCTCATGGCGCAGGGAGTACTCGCGGCCCTCCAGCGGGCCGGGAGGCGGGTGCCGCAGGACGTCGCGGTCGGCGGCTTCGACGACTCACCGGCCGCCCTGGCCGCCAGCCCCGGGCTGACGACCATCCGGCAGCCCTGGGACCGCATCAGCACCGAGATGGTGCGCGTGCTGCTCGCGCAGATCGGGGGCGAGGACCCGGCGGCGGTGATCCTGCCGACGGAGCTGGTGAAGCGGGAGTCGACGTAGGCCGCCCGCTCCGCCGGAAAGACGCCACTGCATGCACAGTCATCGAACCCCGGGCCGGTGTACGGTTCGGATATGGCGGCGAAAACGGCTGGTGCGCGGCTCGAGGAGCGGTGGCGGGACATCCTGTCGGCGCACGCGCGCACGATGTGCGAGATCGACCGAGCACTGCATCCGCACGGCCTGGGCGCGTCCGACTTCGAGGTCCTGGACATGCTCGCGACCGCGGCGCCCGAGGAGGGCGAGCAGTGCCGGGTGCAGAACCTGGTCGGGCGGGTCCACCTCAGCCAGAGCGCGCTGTCCCGGCTCATCGCCCGGCTGGAGAAGGACGGGCTGGTGACGCGTTCGGTGTGCGTGGAGGACCGGCGCGGCGTGTGGGTCGCCCTGACCGCCAGGGGTCGTGACCTGCACGCCGAGGTGCTGCCCCTCCAGCGGGCGGCGCTGGCCCGGACGCTGGGCGAGTAGGCCCCGGGGCGTCACGCCCCTGCCGGGGTCTCCTCCCGCAGCAAATCCCGTACGGCCTCGAACGCGGCCGCGACGGTCGCCGGGTCCGCCCCGGAGCGGGCGAGCGCGCTCATCGGTATGGGTGTGACCGGGGGCAGCGCCGCGCAGGCGGTGAGCCCGTCGGGGGCGGAGCCGACTGCCGCGAGCAGGGCGACACCCTGCCCGGTGCGGGCGATGTCGAGGACGCCCGCGAGATAGCCGGCGTCCCCGACCACCTGGGCGGGCACGCCGTGCGCGGCGAGCGTCGCGATGGCCCTGCGGCGGATCGCGCAGGGGTCCTCGACGGCGACCAGTGGCACGGGGGCGGGCTCGGGCGGCGGCTGCCAGCCGGGCACCGCGTACCAGGTCAGCGGCAGACCGCCGACGGGTGTGCCCTCCGTGGCGGCGGCCTCGGTGACATAGACGGCGACGTCGACGCCGCCGCGCTCCACGGCCTCGACGAGGCGAGCGGAGCGGTCGATGCGGTAGCGGACCCGGCAGCCGGGGCGCACGTCCTGGACGGCGGCGGTCAGGCGGGGCAGGAACTGGTCGGCGGCGTGCTCGGTGGCACCGATGGTGACCGTGCCGGCGTCGACGTCGAGCAGGGTGCGCACGGCCTCGTCGTGCACCGCGAGGATGCGCCGGGCCTGTTCCAGCAGCCGGTGGCCGTCGGTGGTGAAGCGCATGCCGCGCCCCTCGCGCTCGACGACCGGCCGCCCCAGGATCTTCTCCAGCTTGCGCACGTGCTGGCTCACCGCCGACTGGCTCAGGGCCAGCGCCCGGGCGGCTCGGTGGAAGCCGCCGCAGTCGGCCACGGCGGTCAGACTGCGCAGGGCGACGAGGTCGAGGACAGGTCGGTGCATGCGGCGACCGTAGCCGCTTGAGCGATCGATCGCGATTTCTGATCGGTTTCGATGAGGAATCGTCGTTGGACGGCGGTTGTCACGACCGGTCATGATGAACGCATGCTGCACGCCACCGCTTCCGCTGCCCTTCTGACGCAGCGCCGAGTCATCGACTTCGGCGTGGCGTGCAGCGCGCGCTGTCGCTGACCCTTCGCAGCACATCCCCGCTCCGGCACCTGAGCTGATCACGTCCTTCCGCACTGACACGTGACAGCCGGTACGCCCTGCCCTGCCTCGTCCTGTCCTGGACACCCCCTGCCCCGACACGGGAGTTGCCCCCTCATGTCCTCTTCGCTCCGTTCCTGGGACGAACCCGAAGGCCTCGCCCCGCGCGGCACGCTGATCGTGCTGGCCGGGCGTGGTGAACACGCGGGCGTGTACGAGCGGTTCGGCCGCCGGCTCGCCTTCGACGCCTATCGTGTCCGCGCCCTCGGCGACCCGGCCGCCGACCCGGGCGTGCTCGACACGGCCGCCAAGCTGCTCGCCGACGAGTCCCTGCCCGGCCCGAAGGTGCTGGTGGGCTCGGACACCGGGGCCCACCACGCCGTGCGACTGGCCGCCGACCGGACCCCGGGGGTCGACGCCCTGATCCTGGCGGGCCTGCCCACCGGTGCCTGGACGGCGGGGAGTTGGGAGGAGGAGGCCGAGGCCCGCACCGCCTGCCCCACGCACCAGGGGCGCCTCGCCGGCGACCCGGAGTTCCGGCGCGGGGCGCTGGACGTCACTCCCGAGCTGTCCGAGCCGGGCCTGGACCGGGTGGGGGTCCCGGTGCTGGCGCTGCACGGCACGGACGACGTGGTGAGCCCGCTCGACGGGGCCCGGAAGGCGTACGCCGGCCACCCCGTCGAGCTGGTGACCTTCCACGGAGGGCGGCACGACGTCCTCAACGACGCCCTGCACCGCACCGCCGCCGCCACCGTCGTGCTCTTCCTGGAGCGGCTGCGCCTGTCCTCCGAACTGCCCCTGATAGCGGAGGGTCTCGCATGACCGCGACGACGAGCGTTGCCGAACTGCGCGAGCGACTGGCCTCCGGACAGCCGCCCGTGGTGCTCGACGTCCGCTGGGCGCTGGGTGACCCGCACGGGCGTGAGCACTACGCCGAGGGCCACATCCCGGGGGCGGTGTACGTCGACCTGGAGACCGAGCTCGCCGCGCCGCCGAGCCCGGAGGGCGGGCGTCACCCGCTGCCGGACCTCGCGCGGCTGGAGGCGGCGGCCCGCCGCTGGGGCGTCGGCCGGGACCGGCCCGTGGTGGTGTACGACGACCTCGGCAACACGGCGGCGGCACGCGCCTGGTGGCTGCTGCGGTACGCGGGACTGACGCGCGTGACACTCCTCGACGGGGCGCTGGGCGCCTGGCGGGCGGCCGGACTGCCCCTGGAGACGGGTGTGCCCACCGCACCGGAACCCGGTGACGTCGTCCTGGCCGAAGGTCGTCTGCCCGCCACCGGCGCGGACGGTGCTGCCGAACTCGCCTCGACGGGCCTGCTGCTGGACGCCCGGGCGGCCGAGCGCTACCGCGGCGAGGTGGAACCTGTGGATCCGCGCCCCGGCCACATCCCTGGGGCCGTCTCCGCGCCCACCGGGGAGAACCTCGCGGCCGACGGCACCTTCCTGCCACCGGAGGTACTGCGCGAGCGGTTCGAGGAGAAGGGGGCGGCCGGGGCCACACGTATCGGCGTGTACTGCGGCTCCGGAGTCACCGCGGCGCATCAGATCGCCGCCCTGGAGATCGCCGGATTCGAAGCGGTGCTCTTCCCCGGCTCCTGGTCCGCCTGGTCCGCCGACCCCGCCCGCCCGGCCGTGACCGGCCCACTCCCGTCCTGACGAAGGAACCCCGCCATGACGACCCGATCACCGGCCACGGCGGTGCTGCCCGAGCAGAGCGCCGACCCCGGCCCGCCCGCCGCCACCACCCGTGTCACCCTGCGCGGCACCGCGAAGTCCGGCCGCCGCCTCACCCTGCCCCGTTCCGTACGCCGTTCCGCGGGCCCGGTCGGCCTGGTCCTGCTGTGGTTCCTGACCTCGGCCACCGGTGTCCTGCCCGAGTCCGTACTGGCGTCCCCCGTCGACGTCGTGAACCAGGCCCTGGAACTCACCCGCAACGGTGAACTGCCCTCCGCCATCGCCGCGTCGGGCCGCCGGGCCGCCGTCGGCTTCCTGATCGGCGCGTCCGTCGCGCTGAGCCTGTCCCTGCTGGCCGGACTGTTCCGGCTCGGCGAGGACGTCATCGACTCCTCGATGGGCATGTTCCGGGCGATCCCGTGGGTGGGCCTGATCCCCCTGTTCATCGTCTGGTTCGGCATCGAGGAGACCCCGAAGATCGCGCTCGTCGCGCTCGGTGTGACCTACCCGCTCTACTTCAACATCTACGGCGGCATCCGCTCCACCGACTCCCAGCTCGTCGAGGCGGCCCGCATGATGGGGCTCGGCAGGCTCGGGCTGATCAGGTACGTGATCCTGCCGAGCGCGCTGCCCGGGGCCCTCGTGGGACTGCGGTACGCGCTGTCGACGGCCTGGCTGGCACTGGTCTTCGCCGAGCAGGTCAACGCCGACGCGGGCCTCGGCTATCTGATGAGCAACGCCCAGCAGTACTTCCGCACGGACGTCATCGTGCTCTGCCTCGTCGTGTACGCGCTGCTGGGGCTCGCCTGCGACTTCGCCGTACGGATCCTTTCGCGCCGGCTGCTGACCTGGCGCGCCAACTTCGAGGGCGAGGCGTAGGACATGACCAACAGTGTGGAGACCAGGGGACTTTCGCGGTCCTTCGACGGCAACACCGTCCTGCACGATCTCGATCTCGACATCCGGGAGGGCGAGTTCGTGGCCCTGCTCGGGCACAGCGGCTGCGGCAAGTCGACGCTGCTGAGGATCCTGGCCGGGCTCGACGAGGAGATCGGCGGCGAGGTCACCGTGCCCGCCCGGCGCAGCGCCGCCTTCCAGTCGCCTCGGCTGCTGCCCTGGCTGAAGGTCTGGCGCAACGTCGTCCTGGGGCTGCCCGGCCGCCCCGACAGGGCGCTGGCGCTCAAGGCGCTCGACGAGGTGGGCATCGCGGACCGCGCGACCCTCTGGCCCAAGACCCTCTCCGGCGGCCAGGCCCAGCGCGTCTCGCTGGCCCGGGCTCTCGTCCGCGAGCCCGAACTACTGCTCCTGGACGAGCCGTTCGGCGCCCTGGACGCCCTCACCCGGGGCAAGGTGCAGCAGCTGGTGGCCGAGCTGTGGCGGCGGCACGGCTGCGCGATCCTCCTGGTCACCCATGACGTGGAGGAGGCCCTGCTGCTCGCCGACCGGGTCCTGGTGATGGACGAGGGCCGGATCGCCCATGAGCTGAGCGTCGACCTGCCCCGGCCCCGGGACCTCACCGCCCCGGAGTTCGTCTCCCTGCGCGCCCGCCTCCTGAACTGGCTGGGCGTGAACCGCACCCTGGAAGGAACCCCATCGTGAACCGCCGTACCGCAGCCGCCGCGCTGAGCATGACCACCCTGCTGGCGCTGACCGCCTGCGGCGGGAACTCCTCCGCGGACGCCTCCTCGTCGCAGCAGGTCACCCTCACCATCGGCGACCAGGCCAAGACCCTCCAGACGATGGTCGCCGCGGCCGATGCCCTGAAGGGCGCGAAGTACAAGGTGAAGTGGGCCGAGTTCGAGGGCGCGGCCCCGCTCTACCAGGCCGTGCAGGCGGGCGCCGCCGACACCGGGTACTCCGCGGACCTGCCGGCGCTCCAGGCGATCAGCGGCGGGGTGAAGGTGAAGAACGTGGCCGCGCTGAAGAACGACGGCCGGCATGTCGGCCTCGTCGTGCGCAAGGACTCCGGCATCAACAGCGTCAAGGACCTCAAGGGCCAGAGGGTCGTGGTGTCCTCCGCCAAGGGCAGCGTCTCCGAGTACCTGCTGGCCAACGTGCTGAAGCAGAACGGGCTCGACTACAAGGACGTCAAGGTCCAGTACCTGCTGCCGACCGACGCGCAGGCCGCGTTCGCCTCCGGGAAGGTCAAGGTCTGGGCGACCTTCGGTGTCTACCAGGCCGTCGGGCTGAAGCAGGGCGGGCGCCTCCTCGTCGACGGCGGGGACGGCCGGGTCAGCGGCATCGGCTTCGTCAACGCCAGCGAGAAGGCCCTCGCCGACTCGTCCAAGAAGGCCGCGCTCGCCGACTTCCTCAAGCGCCTCGGCACGGCCCTGAAGTGGACGAGCACGCACCGGGAGGCCTACGCCAAGGCCATCCAGACGCGTAACGGCGCCGACCCGGCCGTGGCGAAGACGCTGGCCTCCGCCGGCTACAGCGAGGTCCTGCCGGTCACCGGCGACGTGAACTCCACCGTCCAAGGGGTGGCCGACCTCATGCACGGCATCGGCGTCCTCGACCCGAACGTCGACGTGGCGAAGTCCGCCGACCCCTCCCTTCTCGACTGACCAGGAGCCGTACATGCCTGTCGAATTCATCAGCGCCGTCCACACGGACGCCGGGGCCTCGGGACCGGCCGCCGCGAGCCGCACCGGGCTCGACGTCGACCATCTGCGCACGTACGCCCGCGCCCTGGACGACGGAGGTTTCGACCACACCCTGGTCGCCTACCACTCGGCCTCGCCGGACGCCTTCCAGATCGCCCAGTTCGTCGCCACCCACACCGAGCGGATCCGCCCGATCCTGGCCCACCGGCCGGGCGTGATCTTCCCGACGCACGCCGCCCGGGCCCTGGCCACCCTGGACCGGATCAGCGACGGCCGGCTGACCGTGCACATCATCTCCGGCGGCAGCGACGAGGAGCAGCGTCGGGAGGGCGACTACCTGGGGAAGGCGGAGCGGTACGAGCGGTCCGACGAGTACATCCGGATCCTGCGGAAGGTGTGGCAGGCGGACGGCCCCGTCTCGCACCAGGGCACGTACTTCACGTTCGAGGGCTACCACTCGGATGTGAAGCCGGTGAACGGGCTGGTGCCGATCTCGGTGGGCGGCTCGTCGCAGGACGCGTACCGGGTCGGCGGGCAGCAGGGCGACATCTTCGGGCTGTGGGGCGAGCCGCTGAAGGAGACGGCCGAGCAGATCGCGGCCGTCAACAAGGTGGCTGCGGCCGCCGGGCGCCCCGACCCCCGTATCTGGGTGTCGTTCCGCCCGATCATCGCGCCCACCGACGAACTGGCCTGGGAGAAGGCGCACCGCACGCTCGGCGTGCTGAAGGACCAGGCACGCAACACCGAACTGCTGCGGCACTACCGCACGACCGGCCGCCCGGCCAACGTCGGCTCGCAGCGGCTGCTGGACATCGCCGAGCGCGGCGAGGTGCACGACCGCTGCCTGTGGACGGCCCCGGCGGCCGCGACGAACGCGGCCGGCGCGTCGACGGCCCTGGTCGGCTCGCCGGAGACGGTCGCGAAGGCGCTGCTGGACTACGTCGACATCGGCTGTGACCTGCTGTCGATCCGTGGCTACGACCCGCTGAACGACGCGATCGACTACGCCCGCCACGTCCTGCCTCTGGTCCGCCAGGAACTCGCCCACCGCGCCAGCACCCAAGCCGCCTGATGGAGAGCCCGTGTTGTTCCGCCACACCCTGCGTACGTCCGCCGCCGCCCTGGCCCTGCTCCTGCCCTTCGCCGCGGGGTGCGGCGGCCCGGCGCAGGCCGAATCCCCGTCCGACCTGTCGTCCGTCACGCTCTCCGTCGGCGCCACCGGCTGGAAGACCGAGGAGGCGGTCCTGAAGTACGCCCACCTCGACGACACCCCCTACAAGGTGAGGTGGAGCCAGTTCCAGGGCGGTGAGCAGCAGCTCCAGGCCGTCCGGGCCGGAGCCCTCGACCTCGCCTCGTCCAGTGAGATCCCGCCCGTCTTCGCCGCCGCGGACGGCGCCCCGAACTTCAAGGTCGTCGCCGTGCAGCGCGGGGCGACGCTCAACCAGGAGGTCGTCACCCGCAAGGGCTCGAAGGTCACCGGCATCGCGGAACTGAAGGGCAAGAGGGTCGGCTACGTCCAGAACACCACGGCCCACTACTTCCTCTACGCGCTGCTGAAGCAGGCGGGCCTGAAGTGGTCGGACATCGACGCCAAGCCGCTGCTGCCGAACGACGGGCTCGCGGCCCTGAACGGCGGCAGCATCGACGCCCTCGCCTCCTACGGCACGTCGATCATCACCGCCCACCAGCAGGGCGCCCGCACGATCGGCTCGGGCAAGGACATCCTGTCGGGCAACTTCCTGTGGTCGGCGCGCGACAACGTGCTTCAGAGCCCGGCGCGGCGGGCCGCGGCGGCCGATCTGATCGCCCGGATCACCAAGGCGTACGCCTACGTCCGCGACGGCCGCGAGGAGGGCTTCGCGAAGATCACGGCCGCCGCCACCCACCAGCCCCTGGCCCAGGCGAGGAAGGACCTCGTCGACGCCCAGAGGCAACGCCCGACGCGTGCCCGGCCGGTCGGCGACGACACCATCGCCTCCCAGCAGAGGGTCGCCGACACCTTCACCGAACTGGGAGCACTGAAGGAGCACCTGGACGTGAAGTCCTTCTGGACCAACGCCCTCGACGCCGACCTGAAGAAGGCCCTGTGACCGAGCGCATCGCCGAACTGGCCGCCGAGCACGACCGGTCGGCCGCCTTCCCCGCCGAGTCCCTCCGGATCGCCCACGACGCCGGGCTGCTCACCGCGACGATCGGCCGGCCCTACGGGGGTCAGGGCGCGGGAGTCGAGGAGACCGCGCGGATCCTGCACCGGCTGGGGCGGGCGGACCCGTCCGTCGCTCTGATCGCCGCGATGACTCTCACCAACCACGCCCGGCAGGCGGTGCGGCCGCACTGGCCCGAGGAGCTGTACGCGCGTGTGGTGAAGGAGTCGTTCGAACGGCCGGTCCTCCTCAACCACGCGCGCGTGGAGCCCGATCTGGGCTCCCCCGCGCGGGGCGGGCTGCCCGCCACCCGGGCCCGGCCCGGCGCACCGCCGGCGGCTGGGCGGTCAGCGGCACCAAGCGGTTCGTCACGGGCGCCGAGGGGCTCGACTGGTTCCTGGTGTGGGCGACGACCGACGAGCCGGAGCCGCGCGTGGGCACGTTCCTGGTGCCCGGCGGCTCGCCCGGCGTCGAGATCACCGGCCGCTGGGACCAGCTGGGCCTGCGGGCCAGTGGGAGTCACGACGTGACGTTCCGGGACGTCGAGGTCCCCTACGAACACGTCATCGGGCTCGGACCGTACGGGCCGGACGCCGAGCAGGACAACCGTGCGGGCGCGAGTCTCCATCTCCCGCTCGCCGCCCTCTACCTGGGAGTGGCCCGCGCCGCCCAGTCCTTCTTCCACACCTTCGCCCACGCGCGCGTGCCCGCCAACCTCGGTCATCCGGTGGCCCGCACGGAGCGCTTCCGGCGGACCGCCGGGGAGATCGAGGTACTGCTCGCCGCCGCCGAGCAGCTCGTGTTCGACGGCGCCGCGCGGGTGGACACCGCCCATCCCTCCTACACCCCGGAACGGGCCCTCGGGGCGCGGGTCCTGGCCGACCGGCACGGGGTGCGGGCCGTGGAGCTGGCCGTGCGGCTGCTCGGCAACCCGGGGCTGGCCCGCGGCAATCCGCTGGAGCGGCACTTCCGCGACATCCAGTGCGCGCCGGTCCACGCGCCACAGGAGGACATCGCCCTGCTCGCCCTCGGCACGAAAGCACTGAACCCATGACAGCGGCACCGGAAACAACCGCCTCCGCGCGTCTGCTCGGCCTGCTCGCCCGTGACCTGCCGCCCGACCGGCTGCTCACCGATCCGGGAACGATCACCGCGCACACCACCGACCGCTCCGGCACCCGGCCGGACGGGGAGCCGCTGGCCGTCGTACGGGCCCGGCGCACCGAGGACGTCATCGTCACCCTCCGGCACGCGCACGAGCTGGGCGTCCCGGTGGTGCCACGGGGTTCCGGGACCGGCCTGTCGGGCGGGGCGGCGGCGGGAGAGGGCTCGCTGGTCCTGGACCTGTCCGGCATGGACCGGATCCTCGAACTCTCGGCGGACGACCAGCTGGCCGTCGTGGAGCCCGGGGTGATCACCGCCGAACTGGACCGGGCGGCCGGTGAGCACGGTCTGCGCTACGCGCCGGACCCGGCGAGCGCGGCGTGGTCGACCATCGGCGGGAACATCGCGACCAACGCGGGCGGGCTGCGTTGCGCGAAGTACGGGGTGACCCGGGACAGCGTGCTCGGCCTGGAGGCGGTCCTCGCGGACGGCACGGTGGTGCGCACGGGCCGCCGTACCGTCAAGGGCGTCACCGGCTACGACCTGACGGCGCTGCTCACGGGTTCGGAGGGCACCCTCGCCGTGATCACCTCGGCGACGCTGAGGCTGCGGCCGGTGCCGGTGGCGACGGCGACGCTCGCGGCGTACTTCGACACCTTCGAGGCGGCGGCCGAGGCGTCGTACGCGATCACCCGGGCCGGGGTGGAGCCCGCCCTGGCGGAACTGGTCGACGGGCCGGTGCTGCAGGCCGTGGACCCGGCGCTGCGGGAGCGCGGAGCCGCACTGCTGGTGGTGCAGTGCGACGGTGCGGGCGCGGCGAGCGAGGCCGCGGCGGTGGCCCGGCTGCTGGAGCCTCTCGCGACGACGGTGGAGCGGACGGGAGATCCGGCTCGGGCGGAGGCGCTGCTGGCCGCGCGCCGGCTCGCGCTGCCGTCACTGGAGCGGCTCGGCCGCCCGCTGATCGAGGACATCGCGGTCCCTCGCTCCCGGCTCGCGGAGGCGGTCCGGGAGATCCGGGCGATCTCGGCACGCCACGGCGTACCGGTGTTCACCATCGCGCACGCCGCGGACGGCAATCTGCATCCGATCATCGTCGTCGACCCGGCCCTCGGCGGGCTGCCGGACGCGGTGTGGGAGGCGGCGGGCGAGATCTTCGCGCTGGCGCTGCGGCTCGGCGGGACACTGACCGGGGAGCACGGTGTGGGTGTGCTCAAGCGGCAGTGGGTCGCCGAGGAGCTCGGGCCGGCGGCCCACGCGGTGCAGCGGCGGATCAAGGAGGCTCTAGACCCGCGGGGCATCCTGAACCCCGGGAAGGCGCTCTGACCTGCCACGACCGCGTGGGCGCTCGGCGCGAGAGGCTCCTACGGACGGGCCAGCAGGGTGCGGACTCCCTCCGAGGTCAGCGTCAGGCGGTGCTCCGAACTGCCGTCGATGGTGAGCGACAGGTCGTCGGCCGGCCACTGGGCGGCGAGGGCGCCGAGCGGCACCATGCGGTAGCGGGAGACGAACGGCAGCAGCCCGGCCATCTCCACCTCGGAGGTGAACACGGGCACCACCGGCTCGCCGCCCGGCTGTTCCAGCACCGGCAGAGCCACCGCCGAGGGGTTGGCGGCGTCGGCGTCGTTGGCGTCGTCGGGCACGGGGATGAGCACGTCGCTGTTGGCGAGCGCGTCCAGAGCCGCCGCGTCCTCGGTGTTGTCGGCGAGGACGTCCAGTGCCCGCTGGGCGGGCGTGGGCGTGGGGTCGTTTGCGGGTGTCTCCATGGCAGATTCCCTGGTAGCGGCGGTCGTGCGGCCTGCCCGGAGCAAGATCCGCCCCGGACACGTTCCTGCTCGCGTACCCGAACGGGCCCGGGGCAATCCTTCTCGATCTTGGAGGTTCAGGGGAGGGGTTCTGGGGATCGAGAGGATGCTCGCCGCGTGCTAAGCCGGGAGGTCGGGGTACAGGACGGCGAACAGGCCTCGGGCCCGAGACCCGTCCGGCGACTGCCAGGTGCCCGTGAGGTGACCGGTGGATCCCTGCGGGGAGGGGAACGGGCCGTCCGGGGTGGGCTCCAGGACGCGGTGGAGGCGGAGGGTCGGGCCGTGTGGCGCAGTCAGCCGGGTGCCTTCCTGGTCGTCGGTGGTGGTGAAGTCCGCGGGGAGGGGGCCTTCGCCGGTGCGGGTGGCGACGACGTCGCGGTCGGGGACGTCGGTGAGGTTCTGGTCCTGGGCCTGTGCCCGGCCGTCGATCAGGGCCGGCAACTGGGCGAGCAGGACGGGGTCGTGGCAACCGTCGTAGGCCCAGCGGCGGCCGAGGACACCGTGCTCCATGGTGCCGACGAGGGCGTGCTCCGCGCCGTCGAGCGGGGCGCCGCGGTAGGTGAGCGGCACCAGGTAGGTGGTCGAGCGGTCGCCGGAGGTGTCGGTGACGACGATGAACTCGATCCCGACCTCGCCCTCCGGGTCGTCCAGCCGGAACCCGCCCGCCTTGGCCAGTTCCGGTTCGGCGGGGCCACCGCGGTACCAGGGGCGGGAGGGCAGCCAGGAGGTGAGGAGTTCCAGTTTGGTGGGCTTGAGCGTGGTGTGGTGGATGACGGCCATGCCGCGCATTAGATCAGCAGCAGCGCCCGTCTGAACAGGCGTTTTCGGAGGATCCGAGTCGGCGGACGGCAAGCAGAGGGGGCACAGCCGCGATCCGGACCCGCGGCGGCTCCGCCGGCGCTGAAACGGTGTTGACGGACGTTATGTTACCGGTAACATCACCTCTGTTTCCGACGTACGCGACGGTGTCCTCCGCCCACTCCCACCCGTGGGCCGTCTCCCGGAGTCCGCGTGACCGACCAGCACACCGCACAGCGCGCCACCCCCTTCCCTCCCGCCCCGCCCCGCCCACCTCCATGATCGGCGGTGTCGCGGCGGGGCCGGCCCTGGGCAAGGCCATCGAGTGGTCCGGGGTCCGCGCGGTGCCGCTCCTGCTGTGCGGGGTCTCGGCACTCTGTCCGGCCGCCACGCTCTGGCTGATCCGCAGCACCCGATCCTCTTGACCGCCCCTGTCCCGAAGGGAAGCCTCCGCATGCCCGCTCTGACGACGACGTCCGACGGATTCCTGCTGCACGGCGAGCCGTTCCGGATCCTCTCCGGCGCGCTGCACTACTTCCGCGTCCACCCCGACCTGTGGTCCGACCGGCTGCGCAAGGCACGGCTGATGGGGCTCAACACGGTGGAGACGTACCTGCCGTGGAACCACCACCAGCCCGATCCCGAGGGGCCGCTGGTGCTCGACGGCCTCCTCGACCTGCCCCGGTTCCTCCGGCTCGCCCAGGACGAGGGACTGCATGTGCTGCTGCGTCCGGGCCCGTTCATCTGTGCCGAATGGGACGGCGGTGGCCTGCCCGACTGGCTGACCTCCGACCCGGACGTCCGGCTGCGCACCAGCGATCCCCGCTTCACCGGGGCCGTGGACCGCTACCTCGACCTGCTGCTCCCGGCGCTCCGGCCTCATCTCGCCGCGGCGGGCGGGCCCGTGATCGCGGTGCAGGTGGAGAACGAGTACGGGGCCTACGGCGACGACTGCGCGTATCTGAAGCACCTGGCCGACGCGTTCCGCTCCCGGGGCGTCGAGGAGCTGCTGTTCACCTGCGACCAGGCCGATCCCGAGCACCTGGCCGCGGGCAGCCTGCCAGGCGTGCTGACCGCCAGCACCTTCGGCAGCCGCGTGGAGCAGTCATTCGGCCGACTGCGCGAGCACCGAAGCGAAGGCCCGCTGTTCTGCGCCGAGTTCTGGATCGGCTGGTTCGACCACTGGGGCGGTCCGCATCACGTGCGGGACGCGGCGGACGCCGCCGCTGACCTGGACCGGCTGCTCTCCGCCGGGGCGTCCGTCAACATCTACATGTTCCACGGCGGCACCAACTTCGGGTTCGCCAACGGCGCCAACCACAAGCACGCGTACACGCCGACCGTCACGTCGTACGACTACGACGCCGCGCTCACCGAGTGCGGCGACCCGGGTCCGAAGTATCACGCCTTCCGCGAGGTCATCGCCCGCCACGCGTCCGTTCCCGACGAGCCCGCCCCGGAGCCGGGAGTCAAACTCTCGCCGACCGACGTCGAGTTGAACGGCCGGGCACTTCTACTGCCCCTCGCCGAGGCGCTCGCCGCTCCCGTCCGTGCCGACGCTCCGCTGACCATGGGCGAGCTCGGGCAGCGCACCGGCTACGCCCTCTACCGCACCACTCTCCCCGCCGCCGGGGACGGCCTGCTGCACTTCGGCGGTGGTGTCGGCGATCGTGCCCAGGTCTTCGTCGACGGCGCGCCGGTCGGGGTACTGGAGCGCGAACGCCACGACGAGACCCTGCCCGTGCGCGTCCCACGATCCGGCGCGACGCTGGAGGTCCTCGTCGAGAACATGGGCGGCGTCAACTATGGGCCGCGTATCGGAGCGCCCAAGGGCCTGCTCGGGCCGGTCTCCTTCAACGGCGACGCCCTGCGCGGCTGGGACTGCCACCCGTTGCCGCTGGACGACCCCGGCGCGGTGCCGTTCTCCCCGGCCGGCGACACGGCGGCGGTCACCGTACCGGCCTTCCACCGCGGCGCCTTCGAGGTGGCCGTGCCCGCCGACGCCTTCCTCGCCCTGCCCGGCTGGACGAAGGGGCAGGCCTGGGTCAACGGCTTCCACCTGGGCCGCTACTGGAACCGTGGGCCGCAGCACACGCTCTACGTGCCCGGGCCGGTGCTGCGTCCGGGTGCGAACGAGCTGGTCCTGCTGGAGCTGCACGGCACCACCGCCACCCGCGCCCGGCTCACCGACGCGCCCGACCTCGGCCCGGAGAACACCTGGTGACCCCGCACCGGCTGCGCGTACCCGCGCCCTCCGCTCCCCCGCGAACCGGCCACCTCCCCTTCGCCGACGCCCCGGGCGTGCCCGACCCCGTCGAGGTCACCGGCCGCTGGCTCACCCGGGGCGGCCGCCCCTGGTTCCCGGTCTCGGGCGAGTTCCACTACTCCCGCTACCCGGCCGGACAGTGGGAGGAGGAGCTGCTGAAGATGAAGGCGGGCGGGGTGACCGCCGTCGCCTCCTACGTCCTGTGGATCCATCACGAGGAGGTCGAGGGCCGGATCCGCTTCGACGGCGACCGCGATCTCAGGCGCTTCGCCGCGCTGTGTGCCCGGCACGGTCTGGACTTCGTCCCCCGCATCGGGCCCTGGTGTCACGCGGAGGTCCGGGGTGGCGGACTGCCCGACTGGCTGCTCGCCCGCGCCCTCACCCCGCGCACCGACGACCCGGCCTATCTGGCGGCCGTGCGCACCTGGTTCGCGGCCGTCGCGGACGAGCTGCGCGGCCTGGACCGGGAGCACGGCGGCCCGATCGTCGCGATCCAGGTCGAGAACGAGCTCTCCGACCAGCCGGGCCACCTGCGGACGCTGAAGCGCCTGGCCCAGGAGGCCGGACTGAGGGCGCCGCTGTGGACGTCGACCGCCTGGGGCGGGGTGCAGCTCCCGGGAGAGGAGCTGCTGCCGCTGTACGGCGGCTATCCGGAGGCGTTCTGGACGGAGGCGGACGGCGGCTGGCCCGACACCTGCCGCACGCACTTCTTCTTCACCCACGAGCGCGACGACGAAGGCATCGGCGCCGACCTGCGACCCACGTCGGTGCGCGAAGCCGGTCCGGTTCCGGCGGACCGATTCCCCTGGGCGACCTGCGAGTTGGGCGGCGGCATGGCGGTGGCCTACCACCGGCGGCCCAGGGTCGAGGCCGCCGACGTCGGCGCGCTGGGGCTCACCAAGATCGGCTGCGGCTCGGTGTGGCAGGGCTACTACATGTTCCACGGCGGCACCAACCCGCCCGGCGAGCTGACGACCCTTCAGGAGTCGCACGCCACCGGCTATCCCAACGACCTGCCGGTGCTGAGCTACGACTTCCAGGCCCCGCTCGGCGAGTACGGCCAAGTGCGTCCCACCTATCACGAACTGCGGCTCCAGCACCTGCTGCTCGCCTGTTTCGGGCAGCGGATCGCGCCGATGGAGTCCGTGCTTCCGGAGCGGCGGCCCACCGGACGGCACGACCGGGACACCCTGCGCTGGGCCGTCCGCACCGACGGCACCTCGGGCTTCCTCTTCGTGACCAATCATCAGCCGCACGAGCCGCTGCCGGACCATCCGGACACGGCCTTCACGATCGGCTTCCCGGACGCGCCGGCGCTGACGCTGCCGAGCACTCCCGTCACGGTGCCCTCGGGCGCGTACTTCTGCTGGCCGCTGCGGCTGGAGGTGGCCGGGCTGCGACTGGAGTGGGCGACCGCGCAACCGGTGTGCACCGTCGAGGCGGCCGGCCGTACGGTCCTGGTGCTGGCCGCGACCGACGGCATCGCACCCGAACTCGCCCTGGACGCGGCCACGGTGGAGTCTGTCTCGACGCCGTCCGGGGACGTGACACCGGTCGCCGGCCGGATCCTGGTCAGCGGAGCGCGGCCCGGCACCGACGCCCTGGTCGAGGTGGAAGCGGCCGACGGTTCACGTGTCGGTCTGCTGATCCTGGACGCGGCGACAGCCCGCACCGTCTACCGGGGTACCGCGTGGGGAGCCGAGCGGTTGGTGCTGTGCGGGGACGGTGTCGTCTTCGACGGGGACGAGGTGCGGCTGCGCAGCCGGGCCGCCGAGCCGTCGTTCGCGGTGCTGCCCGCGCCGGAGTCCGCTCCGGTGGTGGAAGGGGCGCGGGTGCGGGAGGCGGCGGACGGCGCGTTCACCCGCTACACGATCGAGGCCGGGCCCGCGGCGGACACCGCCGTCCTCGTCACCCTGGTCAGGCCCGCCGGTCCGGCGCCCGAGCCGGAGTACGGCGTGCGGGGCCGGGCGAGCGCGCCGGCGGACAAGCACGTGGAGACGGTGTCCGCCGAGTACCACGTCGACGTACCGGAGGACCTGCTGCGGGACCCCGCCGGTGTGCTGCTGAGGCTGAGCTGGACGGGCGACCTGGCCCGCGCCTACGTGGGGGACGTCCTGGTCGCCGACCAGTTCTACTCGGGGCGTGTGTGGGACATCGGCCTGGACCGGCTGCCCGTCGAGGAGGTGCGCGGGCGGGGACTGCGGTTGCGGGTGCTGCCGCTGGCCGCGGGGGCCCGGGTGCATGTGCCCGGGCAGGTGGGCGACGCCTGGCGGGAGGCCGCGGTGCGGCAGGCCGAGTGGGTGGTCACGCGCTCCTGGGCGGCCAGGGCCGGTTGAAGCCCCTGCCCACGCCGCCCGGCCTATGCTGTGCTCCTGCCGGGCGGCCCAGGACCGCCGTATCCGACGTCGAGGAATCACCCGCCATGACACCGAGCGCCACCGACAGCCCCGTCCCCAGGGGCCGCAGCCGGCGCAACTTCGCGGGGACGCGGCCGGTGATGGCCGACGTGGCCCGGCTGGCCGGCGTCTCCAAGCAGACCGTGTCCCGGGTGCTCAACGACCACCCGGCCGTACGCCCCGGGACGCGCGAGGCGGTCCTGGACGCCATGCGCACGCTCGGCTACCGGCCGAGCCGCAGCGCACGGTCCCTGGCCAGCGGCCGGACCCGGATGCTCGGGGTCATCTCCTTCGACGCCGCCCGGTACGGGCCGGCCTCCATCCTGACGGCGATCAACACCGCTGCCCAGGACGCCGGATACCTCGTGAGCTCCATCGCCCTGGACACGGCCGATCACGACACCGTCGTCGAGGCGGTGAACCGCCTGTCGGCCGAGGGCGCGGACGGCGTCATCGCGATCGCCCCTCAGCAGTGGGTGGGCCGGGCCCTGGCCGAGACCGACCTCGGCACGCCCCTGGTGGTGCTGGAGAGCGCCCTCGACAGCGGCACGCCCCCGGTCACCGGCGACTCCCGTACCGGCGCCCGCAAGGCCACCGAGCACCTCCTCGGTCTCGGGCACACCACCGTGTGGCACATCGCGGGCCCGGCCGGCTGGACCTCCGCCGAACACCGGCTGGGCAGCTGGCAGGCCACGCTCCAGGCGGCCGGTGCCGACGTCCCGGCCCCGCTCGCCGGGGACTGGAGCGCCGACTCCGGTTACGAGCTGGGCCGCCGGCTGGCCCGGCGCCCGGAGGTGACGGCGGTGTTCGCCTCCAATGACCAGATGGCCCTGGGGCTGCTGCACGCCCTGCACGAGTCGGGGCGGTCCGTCCCCGGCGACGTCAGCGTCGTCGGCTACGACGACATCCCCGAGGCCGCGCATCTCCTGCCGCCGCTGACCACCGTCCGCACCGACTTCACCGAGATCGGCACCCGTTCCCTGCGTCTCCTGCTGGACCGTATCGACGGTCCCGGGGAGCGGCCCCGGGTGGAGACCCTGGTGCCCGTCGACCTGGTGGTGCGGGCCAGCAGCGGCCCGCCGCCGCGCTGAGGCCGTTCCATCAGCCGTTTTCCCGGGCGGCCGCACGCCGCCAGGCGCTCTCCCGCAGCAGGCGCAGGCCGTTCAGGCCGACCAGGACCGTGGAGCCCTCGTGGCCCGCGACGCCGAGCGGCAGCGGCAGGGTCCCGGCCAGGTCCCAGACGACGAGGCCGGCGATGAACACCCCGGCGATGACGAGGTTCTGGACGACCAGCCCGCGGGCGCGGCGGGACAGGGCGACGGTGGTGGGGACCGCGGCGAGTTCGTCGCGCACGATCACCGCGTCCGCGGTCTCCAGGGCGAGGTCGGAGCCCGCCCGGCCCATGGCGACGCCGGTGTGCGCGGCGGCCAGGGCGGGTGCGTCGTTGACGCCGTCCCCGACGACCAGCACCTTGCGGCCCGCGCTCGTCATCTCCCGCACGGCGGCCAGCTTGTCCTGCGGCAGCAGCCCGGCCCGCACGTCGTCGATGCCCGCCTCGGCGGCGAGGTGCGCGGCGGCACGGGGGTTGTCGCCGGTGAGGAGCACGGGGGCGGCGCCGGTGAGCGTGGCGAGCGCGGTGACGGTGGCGGCGGCGTCCGGGCGGAGCCGGTCGGCGATGCCGAGCAGTCCGGCGGGGGCGCCGTCGACGACGACGAGGACGGCGGTACGGCCGGATTCCTCGAGGTCCCCGGCCAGGTCGGCGACCGCGCGGTGTGGGCCGTCCAGCAGGCGGGACGGCGCGCCCACCTGGACCGTACGGCCCGTCACGACGGCGGTCACTCCCACGCCGGGCGCGGAGGTGAAGTCCCGCGCGCCCGGCAGCACCAGTCCGCGTTCGCGGGCCGCGTCCACGACGGCCCGGGCCAGCGGATGCTCACTGGGCCGTTCCGCCGCCGCCGCGAGCCGCAGCAACCCGTCCTCGTCCAGGCCGGGTTCCGGCAGCGGCCGGACGTCGGTGACGCGCGGGCTGCCCTCGGTCAGCGTGCCGGTCTTGTCCAGCGCGACCGCGTCCGTCTTGCCCGATCCGCTCCATCACCACGGCCGAACTTCACCAGCACACCGTGCCGTCCCGCGTTGGCGATGGCCGACAGCAGGGGCGGCATGGTGGCCAGCACGACCGCGCACGGCGAGGCCACGATCATGAACGTCATGGCGCGCAGCAGCGCGTCGGTGAGGTGTGCGCCGAAGGCGAGCGGCACCAGGAAGACGGCCAGGGTCGCGGCCACCATGCCCAGCGAGTAGCGCTGTTCGACCTTCTCGATGAACAGCTGCGTGGGCGCCTTGGTCTCGGAGGCCTCCTGCACCATGCGCACGATCCGGGCGATCACCGAGTCGGACGCGTCGCGGTCGACCCGGACGCGCAGGGCGCCGGTGCCGTTGAGGGTGCCGGCGAAGACCTCGTCGCCCGGTTCCTTCGCCACGGGGAGCGGTTCGCCCGTGATGGTCGCCTGGTCCACCTCGCTCGCTCCGTCCAGCACGCGGCCGTCGGCACCGACGCGTTCTCCCGGACGTACCAGGACGGTGTCCCCCACGGCCAGCTCGTCCACGGGCACGGTCTGTTCGCCGCCGTCCGGGGCCAGCCGGGTGGCCGTGGCCGGGGCCAGGTCGAGCAGGCCCCGGACCGAGTCGGCGGTGCGGGCCGTGGCCAGCGCCTCCAGCGCGCCGGAGGTGGCGAAGATGACGATGAGCAGCGCGCCGTCCATCACCTGCCCGATCGCCGCCGCGCCCAGTGCGGCGACCACCATCAGCAGATCGACGTCGAGCGTGCGGTCCTTCAGCGCCTTGAGGCCCTCCCACCCCGGCTCCCAGCCGCCCGTGACGTACGCCAGTGCGTACAGCGGGCCCCAGGTCCAGGCGGGGGCGCCGGTCATCTGCAAGGGCAGCGCGAGCAGGAAGAAGACGGTGGCCGCGGCGGCCCAGCGCGCCTCGGGGAGCGCGAGGACACGGGTCCGCCGCCGGGGCGCCGCCCCGTCGGGTGCGGGCTTCGCCCGTTCGACCGGCCGGGGCGTGAGGGTGGAGGTCATCAGGGGTCCTTCTGGCGGGGTGCGCGTGGCGCGTGGCCCTCACCATACAGGAACACATGAAGACTGATTCATGTCTTCATTCCCCATCAGGGATGCCGGGGGTCGACGGGGTCAGCGCACGGGCCCCGCAAAGCACCGCCGGCCACGGTGGCCGTCTCCCTGCCCGACTCCCGTTTCGAGCCCGGCCGGCTCGCCGGGCCGGGCGGGCTGGTGACCGGCACCGCGGCCGAGATCACCGCCCGCCACCAGGGCTGACCCTCAGCGCACGGGCACGGCCAGGTACTGGTACTCCAGGAACTCGTCGATCCCGACCCGTCCGCCCTCGCGGCCGAGCCCGGACTGCTTGACGCCGCCGAAGGGCGCGGCCGGGTTGGAGACGAGGCCGGTGTTGAGCCCGACCATGCCGACCTCCAGGCTTTCACTGACGCGCAGGCCGCGGTCCAGGCCCTCGGTGAACACGTAGCCGACCAGGCCCCAGGGCGTGTCGTTGGCGCGGCGCACGACCTCGTCCTCGTCGTCGAAGGTGAGGATCGCGGCGACCGGCCCGAAGATCTCCGTGTCCATCAGGCGGCTCTCGGGAGAGACACCGGCGAGCACGGTCGGCGGGTAGAAGCAGCCCGGCCCGTCGGGTGTACGGCCACCCACCAGCACCTGGGCGCCGCGTTGCACCGCGTCGGCGACCAGTTCCTCGACCTTGCCGCGTCCGGCGGCGTCGATCAGCGGGCCGACGTCGACGCCGTCCCGGGTGCCGGGGCCCACCACGAGCGCGCCCATCCGCTCGGCGAGGCGCCGCCCGAACTCGTCGGCCACGGAGCGGTGCACGAAGAAGCGGTTCGCGGCGGTGCAGGCCTCACCCATGTTGCGCATCTTGGCGACCATCGCGCCGTCCACCGCCACGTCCAGGTCGGCGTCGTCGAAGACGATGAAGGGGGCGTTGCCGCCCAGCTCCATCGAGGTGCGTACGACGGTGTCCGCGCACTGGGCGAGCAGCAGCCGGCCGACGGCTGTGGAGCCGGTGAAGGACAGCTTGCGGATCCGGCCGCCGCGCAGCAGTGGCTCGCACACCTCGCCGGCGCGGGAGGTGGTGACGACGTTCAGCACGCCGTCCGGCAGCCCGGCCTCCTTGAGGATGCCTGCCAGGGCGAGGCTGGACAGCGGGGTCTGCGGGGCCGGCTTGAGAATCATCGTGCAGCCCGCCGCGATCGCCGGGCCGATCTTGCGGGTGCCCATGGCCAGCGGGAAGTTCCACGGCGTGATCAGCAGGCAGGGACCGACCGGGCGGCGGGAGAGCAGCATGCGGTTGCGGCCGTCGGGCAGGATGCCGTACCCGCCGTCGATACGGACGGCCTCCTCGGAGAACCAGCGGAAGAACTCGGCGGCGTAGGCCACCTCTCCCCTGGCCTCGGCGAGCGGTTTGCCCATCTCGGACGTCATCAGACGGGCGAGCTCGTCGGTGCGCTCCAGGATCAGCTCGTGGGCGCGGCGCAGGATCTCGCTGCGGGCCCGGGGCGCCGTGCGGGCCCAGTCCCGCTGCGCCTGGACGGCCGTCTCCTCCGCGAGCCGGGCGTCCTTCGGGCCCGCGTCGGCGACGTGGCAGAGGATCTCGCCGGTCGCGGGGTCGTCGACGGGCAGGGTGGCGCCGTCCGCGGCGTCCACCCAGGCCCCGCCGATGAACAACTGGTTCGCAACGTCGGTCATGGTGTCTCTCCTGGAAGGTCGGCGGCGGGGTCGAGGAGTTCCGCGAGGTGCAGGGCGCGGACGCCCCGGTCACCGGCGAGATGGTCGATCTGGGTGGCGCAGCTGAAGCCGTCGGCGACGACGGTCCGTCCTTCGAGGGCGTCGAGGCGGGGCGTGAGGGCGAGGTCCGCGACGGCCACGGAGGTGTCGTAGTGCTCCGCCTCGAAGCCGAAGTTCCCGGCGAGTCCGCAGCAGCCCTCGGCCTCGTCGACGTCGCGTACGCCGAGGCGGCGCAGCAGGTCTGCGGGGCGCCGGCCCTTGAAGGTGGCGTACTCGTGGCAGTGGGTCTGGAGCACCAGCGTCTCGGGCAGCGGTGGCGGTGTCCACCCCTGGTCGGCCAGCTCGGTCAGCGCTCCGGTGAGGGTGTGGACGCGGTCGGCGACACGCCGCGCTGCCTCGGTGCCGAGTAGTTCTGGCACATCGCGTTTGAGCGCGGCCGCGCAGCTCGGCTCGGCCACGACGATCGGCCGGTCGTCGCCGTCGTCGAGGGCGGCGACGGTACGGGACATGACCCGGCGGGCCGTGCCCAGCTGGCCGGTGCTGACCCAGGTCAGACCGCAGCACAGGCCGTCCCGTGGCGCACAGGGGATCCCGGCTCCGGCGAGGACGCGGCCCGCGGCGCCCGCGACCCCGGGACGGAAGGCACGGGTGAAGCTGTCGACGAAGAGCAGGGCCCTGGCCGGTTCACCGGTTCGCGCCGTGCGCAGGGCCCGGCGCAGCGTGTGCCGGGAGGCGAAGGCCGGGATCCGGCGCCTGGTGGTGACGCCGCCGAGACGGGCGAGCAGCCGGCCGAGGGGGCCGCGCAGCAGCGCGTTGACCGGGCGGGCCGCGTGTCCGGCGAGCGCCGAGGTGAGCGGCAGCCAGCCGAGTGAGTAGTGGGAGCGGGGCCGCAGGCGGCCCTTGTAGTGCTGGTGGAGGAACTCCGCCTTGTAGGTGGCCATGTCGACGCCGACCGGGCAGTCGCTGGAGCAGGCCTTGCAGGACAGGCACAGGTCGAGGGCGTCGCGCACCTCGGTGGAGCGCCAGCCGTCCTGGACGGTCTCGCCGCGCACCATCTCCTGGAGCAGGCGGGCCCGGCCGCGGGTCGAGTGGTTCTCCTCGCCCGTGGCGCGGTAGCTCGGGCACATCACCCCGCCCGCGTCGCTGCGGCAGCGTCCGATGCCGACACAGCGGCGTACCGCGCCCGCGAGACCGTCCTCATCGTGCGGGAAGGTGAACGACGTGTCGACGAGGGGCAGTTCACGCAAAGCGAGGTCGGCGTCGAGCGGGGCGGGGTCGACGACGACGCCGGGGTTCAGCAGCCCGTCCGGGTCGAAGACCTGCTTGAACGCGGCGAACACGGCGATCATGCGGTGGCTGTACATGACCTGGAGCAGCTCGCTGCGGGCCCGCCCGTCGCCGTGCTCGCCCGACAGCGTGCCGCCGTGCTCGACGACCAGGGCCGCCGCCTCGGTGAGGAAGCGCCGCATGGCCGCCTGGCCGGCCTCGCTCGCCGGGTCGAAGTCGATCCGCACGTGGACGCAGCCCGCGCCGAAATGCCCGTACAGCACGCCCGTCAGCCCGTGCGAGGCCAGCAGCTCGCGGAAGCCGCGCAGGTAGGCGGCGAGGTTCCCGGGCGCGACGGCCGCGTCCTCCCAGCCGGGCCAGGACTCTCCCCCACTCTCGGCTCCGCTCGAGCGGGCGGTACCCCCATCGTCCACCAGCCTGGCGGCGAGCCCGGCCCCGTCCTCCCGCACCCGCCACAGCGAACGCCGCTCCGCCGCGCTCTCGACGACCCGGCCGCCGGTCATGCGGCCCGCGGCCTTGAGCGCGTCGAGCAGTTCGGCGGCGCGGGCGGTCACCGAGGCCTGGTCGTCGCCTTCGAGTTCGACGTAGAGCCAGGCACGTCCCTCCGGCAGCCCCGTGACGGAGTCCGGGCCACGGCGGGCGCGCATGGTGGCCACGATCGCCTCGTCCATGCCCTCCACCGCGCTGGGCGACCAGCGCAGGATCTCCGGCACGTCCTCGGCCGCCTCGACCACGTCGTCGTAGCCGAGGGTGAGCAGCGTCGAGGCCTGTGCGGTCGCCACCAGGCGGACCGTCGCGGCGGTGACGACCGCGCAGGTGCCCTCGGTGCCCACCAGGGCACGGGCCAGGTCGAAGCCGTTCTCCGGGAGCAGGTGATGCAGCTGGTAGCCGGAGACCTGGCGCGGGATACGGCCCAGCTCGGTACGGATCGGCTCCAGGTTCTCCTCGACCAGGCGTCGCAGGTCCGCTTCGAGCCGGGCGACGAGACCGGCGTCGCCGGGGTCCGCCGGATGCAGCCCGCGGTGGTCGGCCACCGCCCGTACGCCGTCCGCCGTCACGATCTCCAGCGCCTCGACGTGGCCGCTGGTCCGCCCGTCGCGCACCGACCGGTTGCCGCACGCGTCGTTGCCGATCATGCCGCCGAGGGTGCAGCGGCTGTGCGACGAGGGGTCCGGCCCGAAGTCCAGCCCGTGCGGGGCGGTCGCGCCGCGCAGCACGTCCAGGACGACACCGGACTCGACTCGGGCGGTACGCGCCTCGACGTCGATGTCCAGGATCCGGTTCATGTACCGGGAGAAGTCCAGGACGACACCGGCTCCGACGGCGTTGCCCGCCATGCTGGTGCCACCGCCCCGGGCCGTGACCGGGACGCCCGCCTCGCGGCAGGCCCGCAGCACCGCGGCCACGTCGTCGGCGGTGCGCGGGAAGGCCACGGCCCGGGGCGGGACGCGGTAGTTGGAGGCGTCGTAGGCGTAGGGGCCCGTCGCCCCCGGTCCGCTCTCCACCCGCAGGCCGGGCGCGATCTCGGCGAGACGGGCCGTCAGACCGGCCGGGCCGCGGGTGGTGGTGGTCATCGGTCCGTGGCTCCCGACGTGCCGGCCTCGACCGCCTTCGCCCAGGCCTGGAGGCCCTCGTCCACGCCCGTCTCGTCGATCACGAGTGCCGGGATCATCCGGACCACCTGGTTCCACGCGCCGCACAGCAGCAGGAGCAGGCCCTCGTCGACGGCGGCGCGCTGCACGCGTGCGGCGGTTGCGGGGTCGGGGTCGCCGTCCTCGGTGACGAACTCGGTGGCCAGCATGAGACCGAGGCCGCGGACGTCGCCGATGCCCGGCGTCCGCTCGGCCACCGCCTCCAGTCCCTGGCGCAGCCGCTTGCCCATCGCTTCCGCGTTCTCGACGAGTTTCTCGTCACGGACGACGTCGAGGGTCGCGCAGGCCGCTGCACAGGCGACGGCGTTGGCGCCGTACGTGCCGCCCTGCGAGCCGGGCCACGCCTTCGTCATCAGCTCCTCGGAGGCGGCGATGCCGGACAGCGGGAAGCCGCTGGCCAGGCCCTTGGCGGTGACGAGGATGTCGGGGGTGACGCCGAAGTGGTCGTGGCCCCAGAAGCGCCCGGTGCGGCCGACGCCGGTCTGCACCTCGTCGAGGATCAGCAGGAAGCCGTGCCGGTCCGCCCGCTCCCGCAGCCCTTCCAGGAAGGCGCGGTTCGCGGGCACGTACCCGCCCTCGCCGAGCACCGGTTCGACGATGATCGCGGCCGTGTCGGCGGGCGAGGAGATCGTCTGGAGGGTGTAGTCGAGTTCCTTCAGCGCGAAGCGGGTGGCGGTCTCCTCGTCCCAGCCGTAGCGGAAGGCCGTCGGGAACGGGGTGACGACCACGCCGCTCATCAGCGGGGAGAAGCCCGACCGGAAGCGGACGCCGGAGGTGGTCATGGCGGCGGCGGCGACCGTACGGCCGTGGAAACCGCCGTGGCAGACCAGGACGTTGGGCCGGCCGGTGGCCTGGCGGGCCAGGCGCAGCGCCGCCTCGACGGCCTCGCTGCCGGAGTTGGTGAAGAACAGGCTGTCCAGGCCGGAGGGCAGAACCTCGCCGAGCTTGTCGACGAGACGGCGCAGCGGCTGGTGCATGACGGTCGTGTACTGGCCGTGGATCAGCGTGCCCACCTGCTCCTGCGCCGCCGCCACGACCTTGGGGTGGCAGTGCCCGGTGCTGGTGACGCCGATGCCGGCGGTGAAGTCGAGGTAGCGGCGGCCGTCCTCACCGTAGAGGTGGACGCCCTCGCCCCTGGCCGCCACCACGGGCGTGGCCTGGCGAAGCTGCGGCGACAGTGCGGTCATGTTCGTCTCCCGGCCTGCGTCGAGGTCTGCTTGCGGTGATCTGCCGTGCTGGTCCGACACTGCGAGCATCCATGCCGCTGCGGACGGCGACAACGCGTGATGTGTCCGGCGGGAACGCGTTGTTCGGACGTTGTGTCAACCCGCGGGCCGGTCAGGTGCCCGATCGCCTCGGCGTGGGTAGCTCTTGCGCAGGTCAGCGCCGCTTGTCAGAGTGACCGGGCACCCCCGGGAGGCACCCGTGAACGACAACCCGCCGAAGGCTCCTCCGCCCGCCCCGGACGACCGTGACTCCGCTCCGTCCGGCCGCCCGCCGACCGTCGCCGACGTCCTGGCCCTGCCGGTCCTGGCCGCCGGGCAGCCCCAGGTGGTCGCCGGGCTGGCCCAGCTGGACCGGCCGGTGCGCTGGGTGCACATCACCGAGCTGACCGACCCCGCCTCCTTCCTCAAGGGCGGCGAGCTGGTCCTGACCACCGGCATGCCCCTGCCCGAGGACGCCGCGGGTGTCCGCCGGTACGTCGACGAACTCACCGAAGTGGGAGCCGCCGCCCTGGTCATCGAGCTGGTGCGGCGCTACCACCGCCCACCCGACGCCCTCGTGCAGGCCTGCCGGGCCCGCGGGCTGCCCCTGGTCACCCTCGCCCGGGACGTCAACTTCCTGGAGGTCACCCAGGTCGTCCACGCCCTCATCCTCGGCAGCCAGGCCGACGCGATGCGCCGGAGCCAGCGGATCCACGAGGCGTTCACCGCCCTGACGCTGCGTGGCGCGGGACCGCAGGACGTGGTGCGCGCGGCGGCGGAGATGAGCGGCCGGACGGTGGTCCTGGAGAACCTGGCGCACCAGGCGCTGCTGTGCGAGCCGTCGGGGAGCACGGTGGAGGAGGCGCTCACCGGCTGGGAACAGCGCTCCCGGGCGGCCGAGCCCGGCGACCACACCGAGGTGGGCGGCCCGGAGGGCTGGCTCACCGCGCCGGTCTCCTACCAGGGCGAACGCTGGGGCCGTCTGGCCATGCTCCGGCCCCCCGGGGAGGGAGGGGGCTTCGGGCCGGAACACATCACGGTCCTGGAGCGGACGGCGATGGCCCTGACCGTCGCCCGCCTCATCCATTCCACGCCCTGGGAGCAGACGGCGCACCGCAGCGCCCTGCGGGAGCTGGCGGAGCAGCGCCACCACTCCCCCGAGGACGCCCGGGCCCGCTGCGCCGCCCTGGGCCTGCCCACCGAGGACAGCCGCTTCCTGGCGATCCTGGTCGACCTGGGCCCCGGTGCCGAGGGCAGCGAGTTGGAGGCCCGGCTGCACCAGGACCTCAGATCGTCGGGGATCCCTGCGCTGGTCGGCGAGCTCTCCCCCGGCCGCCTCGGCATCCTGCCGGCCCTGCGGCCCGCCCAGCCCTGGCGTCCCGTGGCCGAACGCCTCGGCCGCACCGCGCTGGGTCTGGCCCCGGGAGCGATCGTGAGTGCGGGCTCGGAGGTGACGGACCTCGCCGACACCGCGCGCTCCTTCCGGGAGGCGGCGCGGGTCCTGGAGGCCACCCCGCCCGGTCAGCCGCTCCCCCCGGACCGCTCCTTCCACGAGCTTGTGGACGTCGACCTGCGCCGCCTGCTCTACGCCCTGCGGGAGGACACCCGCGTCCAGGACTACACCGAGCGCCGGCTCGGCCGGCTCATCGACCACGACACCCGGCACGGCACCGACCTGCTGACGACCCTCGGCCACTACCTCGACGCCGCCGGCAACAAGACCACCGCGGCCCGCCGTGGCGGCCTGTCGAGGGAGACCATGTACCAGCGGCTGCGCACCGTCGAACGCGTCCTCGGCACCGACCTGGAGTCCGGTGAAGGACGCACCGAACTCCATGTGGCGCTCACGGCGCTGCGTGTCCTGCGCTCCCGGTGAGACAGGCCGGGGCCGTCCCCCACACAGACGGTGGTGGCTCGGCGTCAGGTGTCGAAGTCCACCGTCAGCGCGTCGGACACCGGGAACGACTGGCAGGTGAGGACATAGCCCGCGTCGACCTCGGCCGGTTCCAGGGCGAAGTTGCGCCGCATGTCGGCCTTGCCGTCGGTGACCAGGGCACGGCAGGTGCCGCAGACGCCGCCCTTGCAGGCGAAGGGGAGGTCCGGGCGGGTCTGCTGGGCGCCTTCGAGGATGCTCCGCTCCCGGGGCAGGGCGGAGGTGGTGGAGCGGCCGTCGAGGGTGACGGTGACCTGACTGACGGGTCCGGTGGGGCCGGTCTCGGCGTGCCGGACCTCGCGTACGGGCTCGTCGTCGGCGTAGAACAGCTCCTGGTGGACGCGGTCGCCGGGCACGTCGAGGCCGGCCAGGACCTGCTGGGCGGCGCGGACCATGCCGTGCGGGCCGCACAGCCACCAGTGGTCGGCGGACTCCACGTCGACCAGCGCGTCGACGAGGGCGGAGAGCCGTTCGGCGTCGAGGCGGCCGGAGAGCACCTCGGCCTCGCGGGGCTCCCGGGAGAGGACGTGGGCGAGCTGGAACCGCGTCGGGTAGAGGTCCTTCAGGTCGGCCAGGTCGTCGGCGAACATCACGGTGCCGGTGCGGCGGTTGCCGTAGAGGAGGGTGACCGTCGAGCGGGAGTCGGCGGCCAGGACGGACTCGGCGATGGAGACCATGGGCGTGATGCCGGAGCCCGCCGCGATCAGAACGTGGTGGCCGGGGGTGGTGAGGTCGGGGGTGAAGACGCCGGTGGGTGCCATGACCTCGACGATGTCGCCGGGGCGCACGTCCCGCACCAGCCAGGCGGAGAACAGGCCGCCGGGTACGACCCGGACGCCGATGCGCGGTGCGGTGCCGGCGGGTGAGCAGATGGAGTAGGAGCGGCGCTCGTCCCGGCCGTCGATCTCGCGCCGCAGGGTGAGCGACTGGCCGGGCGCGAAGGCGAACTCCTCGGCCAGCTCGGCCGGGATGTCGAAGCTGACGGCTGCCGCGTCGTCGCACAGCGGCCGCACGGCGGCGACCCGCAGGGGGTGGAAGACCGGACGTCGGCGGGCACGGGCGTGTGCCGCCGGGGCGGGGGCCGGCTCCATCAGGTCGTCCATCAGATCTCCTTGACGTACTCGAACGGCTCGCGGCAGCCGAGACAGCGCCACAGAGACTTGCAGGACGTGGCGCCGAAGCGGGAGGTCTCCTCGGTGTCGGGGTGACCGCAGCGGGGGCAGGGCACCGAGCGGCGGGGCGGCGACAGCACGAGCGGGACCGGGCCGGTGGCGCGCGCGGGCGCGGTACCGGGCGGGGCGATGCCGTGCTCGGCGAGCTTGCGGCGGCCGTCCGCAGTGATCCAGTCGCTGCTCCACGGCGGGTCGAGGACGGTGCGGATCTCCACGCGCGCGTACCCCGCCTCGCGCAGCCGGGCGGCCACGCCGGCCCGCATCTCCGCCATGGCCGGGCAGCCCGAGTAGGTCGGGGTGAGGCTCGCCACCACCGTCCCGTCGGAGGCCAGGGACACCTCGCGCAGCACGCCGAGGTCGGCCAGGGTGAGCATGGGCAGTTCGGGGTCGGGCACCTGCTCGGCGATGCGCCGGGCCCGTCGCGTGTCCAGGGCCGTCGTCACCATGTCGCCTCCGGGTGGGCACGGGCGATGCCCTGCAACTCGGCCAGCAGCGGGGCGAGATGCTCGGTGTGCTCCCCGGCGCGGCCCGAGCCGGGCAGCGGACGGTAGACCGGCATGGGCAGTCCGGCCGCCTCGGAGACCTGGCGCAGGACGGCGACGACCTCGTCCCGTACGTCGTACGCCGTGAACAGCTCGCCCAGGTAGGGCGCCACCTGCTCCTGCGCCCGGCGCATCCGGCGGTGCGACTCCTCGGTGCCGTCGCCCAGGCGCACCGCCCACTCGGCCGCGTACTGCCGGTGGTAGGCCAGTTCCTTCACTCCCTTGGCGGCGATCGCCGCGAGCACCGGGTCGCGGTGGGCGGTGAGCCGCTCGAAGTGCGCGAGGCGCCAGCTGGAGAACACCAGCAGCCGCACGATCGAGAACGCGAAGTCGCCGCCCGGGAGTTCGGCCAGGCGTACGTTGCGGAAGTCCCCGGCGTCGCGGAAGTAGGCGTAGGCGTCCTCGTCGCGCCCGGTGCCGTCGGTCTGGCCCGCCCGGGAGTAGAGCAGTCGGGCCTGGCCGAGCAGGTCGAGTCCGATGTTGGCCAGGGCCACCTCCTCCTCCAGCTCGGGGGCCCGGGTGGTCCACTCGGCGAGCCGCTGGGCCGAGACGAGGGCGTCGTCGGCCAGGGTGACGCAGAGCGCGGCCAGTTCACCGGCGTCGACGCCGTCGGGCACGGCCGTGTCCACGCCGTGCAGGGGGTCCTCGAAGCCGGTGCCGTAGGCCCAGCGGGTGTCGTCCTCGTGTCCCTCGGCGAGGGTCATGTACACGTGGTCGTCGCTCATGCCCTCTCCTTCAGATGTGCGGGACGTCGTCGGGGATGTCGTAGAAGGTCGGGTGGCGGTAGACCTTGTCGGCGCTCGGGGCGAAGAACGGGTCCTTCTCGTCGCGGGTGGAGGCGGCGATGTGCTCGGAGCGCACGACCCAGATGCTGACGCCCTCGTTGCGCCGGGTGTACAGGTCACGGGCGTGGGTGAGCGCCATGCGGTCGTCGGCGGCGTGCAGTGAACCGACGTGGACGTGGTTCAGCCCGCGCTTTCCGCGCACGAACACCTCGTACAGGGGCCAGTTCTGCTTCTCGGCGGTCATGCCACCGCTCCCTTCTCCGCTCGGGCGGCCTGCTTGGCGGCGTGGGCGGTGGCCGCCTCGCGCACCCAGGCGCCGTCCTCGTGGGCCGTGCGGCGCCGCTCCATCCGCTCGGCGTTGCACGGCCCGTCGCCCTTGATGACCCGCATGAGCTCGTCCCAGTCGGGGGTGCCGAAGTCGTGGTGCCCGCGATCCTCGTTCCAGCGCAGCTCCGGGTCGGGCAGTGTCACGCCGAGCTTCTCGGCCTGTGGAACGGTCATGTCGACGAAGCGCCGGCGCAGTTCGTCGTTGCTGTGCCGCTTGATCTTCCACGCCATGGACTGCGCGGAGTTGGGCGAGGCGTCGTCGGGCGGGCCGAACATCATCAGCGACGGCCACCACCAGCGGTTGACGGCGTCCTGCACCATCTCCCGCTGCTCCGCGGTGCCGCGCATCATCGTCATCAGCAGTTCGTAGCCCTGCCGCTGGTGGAACGACTCCTCCTTGCAGATGCGCACCATGGCGCGCGCGTACGGCCCGTAGGAGCTGCGGCACAGCGGCACCTGGTTGCAGATCGCCGCCCCGTCCACGAACCAGCCGATCACTCCGACGTCGGCGAAGCTCATCGTCGGGTAGTTGAAGATCGACGAGTACTTCTGACGTCCCTCGATCAGCCGCTCGGTCAGGTCGGCGCGGTCGGCGCCCAGCGTCTCCGCCGCCGAGTACAGGTACAGCCCGTGCCCAGCCTCGTCCTGCACCTTCGCGAAGAGAATGGCCTTGCGGCGCAGCGACGGCGCGCGGGTGATCCACTCGCCTTCCGGCTGCATGCCGATGATCTCCGAGTGCGCGTGCTGCGCGATCTGCCGGATCAGCGTCCTGCGGTAGCCCTCCGGCATCCAGTCACGCGGCTCGATCCGCTGGTCCCGCGCGATCGTCGCGTCGAATTGCTGCTGGAGAACCGGCTCGGCGCCGTCCGCCCCCGGGGGGCTGGAGTGTGTCGTGTCCATCCGTCCCACTTCCCAACCGACCATTCGTTCGGTACATGGTATGACAGCCGGCGCGCCTTGGTAAGACCCCGACCCTTGACAGGCACCGAGGCGGCTGGATTACTTGGCGACGCCGAAGCTAACCGAATGTTCGGTCGGTAGACAAGGTGGTGCGAGAAGTGACCCATACCGCTGACGCGACACCGGCCGCGGCGGCGATGTTCGCCGCGGACGAGGCCTCCAGGGGGCTCGGTGCCGAGCTGGTCGAGCAGGGCGAAGGGACCGCCGTGCTCAGGATGACCGTGACCCCGGGGATGGTGAACGGGCACGGGACGGCCCACGGGGGCTATGTCTTCCTGCTCGCTGACAGCGCCTTCGCCTGCGCCTGCAACAGCCACGGCCCGGTGACCGTCGCGGCCGGGGCCGACATCACCTTCGTGGCACCGGCGTACGAAGGCGACGTGCTCCTGGCGCGGGCCGAGGAACGCGCCCGGTTCGGCCGCAGCGGCCTCTACGACGTGACCGTTCTGCGGGGTGACGAGGTGATCGCGGAGTTCCGGGGCCGCAGCCGCAGCCTCAGGAGCGCGAGCACGACGCCGAAGGAGTCGCGATGACCGGGCAACGGCGGGGCGAGCCCCTCCCCCACGGTCTGCTGGACGACGGTGAGCGTCTGACGCGCGAGGAACTGCGCGAACTCCAGCTCGGCCGGCTGCGGCGGAGCCTGCGGCACGCCTACGACCACGTCGAGCAGTACCGGAAGAAGTTCGACGAGGCCGGGATCACGCCCGACGACTGCCGCTCACTGGAGGATCTGTCCCGGTTCCCCTTCACCACGAAGGCGGACCTGCGCGACACCTACCCGTTCGGCATGCTGGCGGTCCCCATGGACCAGATCCGTCGCGTGCATGCCTCGAGCGGCACCACCGGGCGCCCCACGGTCGTCGGTTATACGGAGAACGACCTGTCGATGTGGGCGGACCTCGTGGCCCGCTCGATCCGCGCCGCCGGCGGACGCCCCGGCGACAAGGTGCACATCTCCTACGGCTACGGCCTGTTCACCGGCGGCCTCGGCGCGCACTACGGCGCGGAGCGGGCCGGCTGCGTGGTGATCCCGGCCTCGGGCGGCATGACCGCACGCCAGGTACAGATCATCCAGGACTTCCGGCCCGAGATCATCATGGTCACCCCGTCCTACATGCTCACCCTGCTCGACGAGTTCGAGCGGCAAGGCGTCGATCCGCGCTCCACCTCCCTGCGGGTGGGCATTTTCGGCGCCGAGCCGTGGACGGAGGAGATGCGCCGTGAGATCGAGGAGCGGCTGGACATCCACGCCGTGGACATATACGGCCTGTCCGAGGTGATCGGCCCGGGTGTCGCCCAGGAGTGCGTGGAGAGCAAGGACGGGCTGCACGTGTGGGAGGACCACTTCTATCCCGAGGTGGTCGACCCGATCACGGGCGAGGTCCTGCCCGAGGGCGAGGAGGGCGAGCTGGTCTTCACCTCCCTGACCAAGGAGGCCCTGCCGATCGTCCGCTACCGCACCCGTGACCTGACCCGGCTGCTGCCCGGCACGGCCCGGCCGGCCTTCCGCCGCATCCAGAAGATCACCGGCCGTTGCGACGACATGATCATTCTGCGCGGGGTGAACGTCTTCCCCAGCCAGATCGAGGAGATCGTGCTGCGCACCCCCGGCGTCGCCCCGCACTTCCAGATCCAGCTGACCCGGCGCGGCCGCCTGGACCACCTGACGGTCCTCGTCGAAAGCCGCCCCGGCACGCCCGCCGACCGGCGCGCATCCGCGGCCCGAGAGATCGCCAAGGACGTCAAGGACGGCGTCGGTGTCACGGTGGACGTGACGATCGTCGAACCGGAGACCCTGGAACGGTCCGTCGGCAAGCTCAAGCGGGTCAAGGACCTGCGCAAGGAGTAGGAACGGCGGTCACGAGCAGCACCGCGCCTCGGAGACCGGGGCGGGAGCGGTCACCTCGGGCACCACGCCCCCTTCCGACGCGGTCGGCTTCCGGATCAGCAGGAGCGCCGCGTCGTCGTGCAGCCGCCCGCCCACGTGGGCCAGCAGCTCGTCGTGCAGGGCACCGAGGGTGCGGGACGGCTCGTGGGACGCGTGACGCTCCAGGCCCTGGGCGAGCGGATAGAAGGAGCGGCCGTGGTCGCGGGCCTCGGTGACGCCGTCGGTGTAGAGCAGCAGCTGGTCGCCCTCGGCGAACCGGAGCGCCTGCAGGCCGGGCGCGTGACCGGCGAGGGAGCGCAGCCCGAGGGGCGGGGACGGCAGGTCGGGTTCGACCGGCACGACACTCCCGCAGGCGCGCACCAGCAGCGGAGGCGTGTGCCCGCAGTTCACCACCTCGAGGTGCCCACCCTCCGGATACCCGGCGACCACGGCGGTGACGAAGTCGTCGTGGCCGAGGTTGCGCGCCAGGCTGCGCTCGATCCTGTCGACCACGGCGAGCAGGTCGGGCTCGTCGTGGGCGGCCTCGCGGAACACTCCCAGGACCAGTGCGGCGGTCCCCACCGCGGGGAGCCCCTTGCCGCGCACGTCGCCGACGATCAGCCGCACCCCGTGCGGGGTGGGTATCAGGGCGTAGAGGTCGCCGCCGATACGGGCCTCGGCGGCCGCGGCGCTGTAGCGGACTGCCACCTGGAAGGGACCGACGTTCGCCGGTACGGGCCTGAGCAGCGCGTGCTGGGCGGTCTCCGCGACCGAGCGGACGGCGGCGAGCACCCGTTCGCGGCGTACACGCAGGACGCCGGCCAGGCCGCTCGCCAGGGTGACGGCCACCAGGGCCGACAGCACGGCGGCCAGTTCACGGCCCGGCACGCCGTCCCGGATCCCGAGCAGCGTGCCGAGCGCCGCGGCGAGGAGACCGACGCAGACGACGCCCCGCGGCCCGTTGGTCGTGGCCGCCAGGGCGGGCCCGGCGGCGAGCAGAGGCAGCCAGATCATCCCGGCGCCGTCGGCGAGATCGGCGAGCAGGACGGCGGCGACGACCAGTACGGGCAGGACGGGCGTACCGGCGGCCAGCTGCGCGAGGGCGCGTCTACGGGCAGAACCCCGGGCACCGGCCACTCGACTGCTGGACGGCCGTACTCGCCGGTGGTCGGCACCAGGGTCGCGCGCATGGCTCATGTTCTTATCCGTGTCCTTGACCTGTGCGCGGGGCGCGAGGCTGGGAGCGCACCCCTGAAATGTCTGACTTATCCAGATAAAGGGATGAGCTGGGACACCGACAAGGAGTGGAATTTCAGATAGTGAGCGAGAGGCTCCGGGTCACCCGGCTCGCGGTCGGGAGCAGCCTCGCACGGATCTCTGGCAGCCGGGAGAGCCGGTTCGCCGGGAGCGAGACGCCGAGGGAACCGATGGTTTCCCCGCTGTAGACCGGGACGGCGACACAGACCGTGCCGAGGGCGTACTCCTCCAGGTCGGTGACGGCCGGGGCCAGGGGTGGGGCCTCCAGGCGCTGGAGCAGTTCCGGCCGGCTGGTGATCGTCCGGGGCGTGAGGTCGGCGAGGTGGTGGCGGGCGAGGTAGTCCTTGCGCGACTCGACGTCCATTTCGCGCAGTACGGACTTGCCGAGCGCGGTCGCGTGTCCCGCGTCCTCGAAGCCCACCCACAGGTCGACGCGGGGCGTGCCCGGGCCGTCGACGATCTCCGCGACCGTGATCTCGCCGTCCTCGTAGAAGGTGAGGTAGGCGGCGGACGCGAGCTCGTCCCGGAGTGTGGCGAGCGTGGGCCGGACGCGGCTCAGCAGCGCCTGGGCGCGCCCGGTGGTCCGCAGCGCCTGCAGCTTGTCACCGAGGACGAACCCGCCGTCGTCCAGCTTCCGCACGTACCCGTCGTGGACGAGTGTCCTCAGCAGGTGGTACGCGGTGGCCAGGGGCAGGCCCGTCTCACGCGCCAGCTGTTTCGCCGGCGCGCCGTTCTGGTGCGCGCTCACGGCCTCCAGCAGCCGCATGGCCCGCTGTACGGAGGCGATGAGCGTGGGGCCGTCCTGCTCGCCCATAGGACCAGCCTGCGTCAGCCGTTCCGCGGAGGCAAGGCGGCCGGACGCGGTGTCGGCGTCGGCGTCACACGCTCCCTGTACGACTTCTTCACAGTCCGAAGGGTTGGCTTGAAACCGCCTGCTCGCTATCGTTCACGGACTTCACTCAATCGTTCGGCTGAACGAATAGCGACAGGGAAGGTCGGTTCATGTCCGACATCCACCACCCGGGGCGCCGTTCGGTGCTCGCCGCGAGCGCCGCCGGTGCGGCCTCGCTCGGCGCGTCCTGGCTGCTGTCCGGCTGTTCGGGCGCCACCGCCGCACCCGTCCTGCCTGCCGCCGCCCGGCCCGGCACGCCCGACCGCGGCGGCACCCTGCGGATCGCCCGCCCGCCCGCCTCCGACGCCGAGACCCTCGACCCGGCGAGCTCCCTGTCCGCCTACGAATACCTGGGCGCCCTCTACAACCGGCTGGTCCGCATCGGCGCGGACGGCGACGTGGCGCCCGACCTCGCCGAGTCCTGGGAGCCGGACAGCACGGCACGCACCTGGACCTTCCGGCTCCGCAAAGGCGTCACCTTCCACGACGGCCGGGCCTTCACCTCCGCCGACGCCGCCTACACGCTGCGCCACATCCTCGACAAGGCGACGGCGTCCCCGCAGGCCGGCGTCCTCACCCCGCTCGTCGACCCCGGGCGGCTGCGCACGCCCGACGCCCACACCCTCGTCGTGCCGCTGAAGACCCCGAACGCCGAGTTCCCGAGCCTGCTGACGCACTACAACTGCTACGTCGTCCCCGAGGGCAGCGGGAAGTCCATCGGGCGCACCGGCATCGGCACCGGCCCCTTTAAGCTGGAGTCCTTCGCACCGGCCGGCCCCGGCCGGGTCACCGCGTACAAGGACCACTGGGCGGGCCGCCCCGTGCTCGACGCGATCGCCTTCTACTCGGTCGCGGACATGTCCGCGCGCTCGGGCGCCCTGCTCGCCGGGCAGGTCGACCTGCTGTCCCAGACCAACCTGGACTTCGCCACCGCACGTGTCGTGGCCGCCTCCGATCACGCCACCATCGCCCGCGTGAAGAACGGCCAGTGGTACGTGCTGCCGATGCTCACCACCGACAAGCCCTTCACCGACGTCGACGTCCGCCGGGCCATGAAGCTCGCCTACGACCCCGAGCACGTCGTGAAGGCGGCCCTCCAGGGTGCGGGCAGGGCCGGCTGGGACAACCCGGTGCCCCCGGACGACCCGGTGCACGTCCTGACGCACCCCCGGCACGACCCCGAGCAGGCACGGTTCCTGCTGAAGAAGGCGGGCCACGAGAACCTGGCCGTCGACCTGTACACCTCGGCGTACGACCCTCTCTTCACGCCCATGGCGCTCGCCTACCAGGAGTCGGCGAAGCGGGCCGGCATCCGGATCCGCCTCAAGACGGCGTCGGCGGACTCCTACTACACACAGATCTGGATGAAGCAGCCGCTGATGGCCACCTACTGGTACACCGGCCGGCCCGTCGACCAGCTCTTCAACCAGGTCTTCCGCAGCGGCTCCTCGTACAACGAGACCGCCTGGTCCGACAAGGGCTTCGACGCGCTGCTCGACCGGGCGCGTGCCGAGACCGACGACGCGAGGCGCCGTGACCTCTACGGCGAGGCGCAGAGGTGGGTGATCGACAAGGGCGGCGCGATGACCCCGATGTTCGCCGACCGGCTCGTGGGCCTCTCCCGCAAGGTGCGCGGATACTCCGAGCACGGCTTCGAGTTCGACTACCTCGGCATCGGCCTGAAGGGGGCCTGACCATGCTCTCCTTCGTCGCCCGCCGTACCGCGGCCGCGCTCGGCACGCTCCTGCTCTCCTCCCTGCTGGTCTTCCTCGCCGTCCAGGCCCTGCCCGGCGACGTCGCCACCCAGGTCCTCGGCAAGGACGCGACCCCGCAGGCGGTGGCCCAGCTGCGCGGCAGTCTCGGACTCGACCGGCCCGCCTGGGAGCGGTACGCCGACTGGATGCGGGGCGCCCTGCACGGCGACTTCGGCACGTCCCTCGTCTCCGGGAAGGCGGTCGGCGGTGACGTCGCCCAGTACCTCGGCAACTCCGCGCTCGTCGCCGTCATCACCATCCTGTTCGCGGTGACCGGTTCGCTGCTGCTGGGCATCGTCGCCGGGCTCTACCGCGACCGCTGGCCCGACCACCTCATCTCGACGGTCAGCCTCGTCGGCATGAGCGTCCCCGAGTTCGTCGTGGCCACCGTGCTCGTCCTGTGCTTCTCGGTCGCGCTGCCGTGGTTCCCCGCGGTCGTCCTCTACGGCCCCGACGCCACCGTAGGCCAGCTCCTGCCCGCCGTCTGGCTCCCGGCCCTCGCCCTCGCGGTGGTGATGGCCGCCTACATCGTCCGCATGGCCCGCACTTCGGTGATCGACGTGATGGCGAGCGAGTACGTCACCACCGCCCGCCTCAAGGGCCTGTCCACCTGGCGGGTCGTCACCCGGCACGCGCTGCCCAGCGCCCTGCTGCCCGTCCTGCACGTGATCGCGCTCAACGTGGCCTGGCTGCTGGGCGGGGTCGCCGTCGTCGAGAACGTGTTCAACTACCCGGGCGTCGGCAAGCTGATGCTCTCCTCGGTGCAGAACCGGGACCTGCCCGTCATCCAGGCCATCGCCCTGATCAGCGCCGTCGTCTACGTCGCGTGCAACCTCGCCGCCGACCTCGGCGCCATGGCCCTCAACCCCAGGCTCCGCACCCGAGGGAGGACCTGATGACCACGGTCGACACCGCCCCCGCCGTCGCCCCGGCCGCACGCACCGCCCGCGCGTGGCGCACCCTGTGCTCCTCGCGCACGGCCGTCATCGGCCTCGCGATCGTCGCCGTCCACGTCGTGATCGCGCTGCTGGCCCCACTGCTCGCCTCCTACGATCCGATCGCGGGCGATGCCTCGCAGGCCCTGCTCGGCCCGGGCGGGGCGCACTGGGCGGGCACCGACCAGTACGGCCGGGACGTCCTCGCGCGGGTCCTGTACGGCGGCCGGTACGCGCTCGGTGTCTCCGTCGCCGCCACCGTCGTGAGCGTCGCGCTCGGCACGGTCGCCGGCTGCGCGGCCGCCCTGCGCGGCGGCTGGTTCGACGACCTGCTGGGGCGGGTGCTGGACGCGGTGCTGGCCGTGCCGGCGGTCCTGGCGCTGCTCGTGGTCGTGACCGCGCTCGGCACCGGACCGGCCGTCATCGTGCTCGCCGTCGCCGTCGTGTTCGTCCCCCAGGTGGTGCGGGTGGTGCGCGGGGCCGCCCTGGCGGTCGTGCCCGCCGACTACGTGACCGCCGCACGGGCCCGTGGGGAGGGCACCTGGTCGATCCTGCGGCGGGAGGTCCTGCCGAACATCGTCGACGTGGTGTGCGTCGAGTTCGCGATGCGCGCCTCCTGGGTCGTGCTGCTGATCTCCTCGCTGTCCTTCCTCGGGTTCGGCGCCGACCCGCCGACTCCCGACTGGGGCCTGATGGTGGCCGAGAACCGCACCGCCATCACCGTCGTGCCGATGGCGAGCGTCGCGCCGATCATCGCCCTGGCGACGCTCGTGATCGGACTCAACCTCGCGGCCGACGGCCTGTCCAAGGCCTGGGGCGTCGACCGGATCAGGGAGGGCTCCTGATGACCCCGCTCGTCTCCGTGAACTCCCTGTCCGTGGCCTACCGTTCCGGCGGCCGCGACGTACCCGTGGTGCGCGAGGTGTCGCTCGAAGCCGCCGCGGGGCGGACCCTCGCGCTGGTCGGCGAGTCCGGCAGCGGCAAGTCGACCCTCGCGGCGGCCCTGCTCGGGCATCTGCGGCACGGCTCCCGGGTCACCGGCGGCTCGGTGGAGGTGGACGGCCGGGACGTCTTCGCCCTGCCCGCACCCGAGCTGCGGCGGCTGCGCGGCCGGACCGTCGCCATGGTCGCCCAGAACGCGGGCCAGGCGCTGACTCCCTCCATGCGCGTCGGACGGCAGATCGCGGAGGCGGGCGGCGACATCCCCGTCATCGACCTGCTCGACCAGGTGCGGCTGCCGCGCCCCGCCGAGCTGGCCCGCCGCTATCCGCACGAGCTGTCCGGCGGCCAGCAGCAGCGCGTCGCCCTCGCCATGGCCATCGCCGCCCGCCCCAAGGTGCTGGTCCTCGACGAGCCGACCACCGGCCTCGACGTCGTCACCCAGCGGGGCGTGCTGGACCTGATCGCCGCCCTGCGCGACGAACTGGGTCTGGCGGCCGTGCTGGTGAGTCACGACCTGGGTGTCGTCGCGCACCTGGCCGACGAGGTGTGCGTGCTGAAGTCGGGCCGCGTGGTGGAGTCGGCGCCGACCCGGCAGTTGTTCGCGCGGCCCGCGGAGCCGTACACGAAGCGGCTGCTGGCGAGTGTGCCGCGGCTGGACGACGCCGGTCTCGCCCTCGTACGGGAGTCGGGCGAGCGCGACATCCGCCCCCGGGCCGTCGTGCCCGGGGACGCGCCGGTCGCCGTCTCGGCCCGGGACGTCACCGTCGACTACGGCCGCTCCCGTGTCGTACACGGTGTCTCCTTCGAGGTCCGGCGCGGTGAGGTGCTGGCCCTCGTGGGCGAGTCGGGCAGCGGCAAGTCCACGCTGGCCTGGGCCCTGGCGGGGCTGCGCACACCGTCGGGCGGCACCATGACCCACGAGTCGGGTGACCTGGCCCGGCCCGCGCAGCGGCGGCCGATGTCCCTGCGGCGACGGGTGCAGCTCGTCTTCCAGAACGCGGACACCTCGCTCAACCCCCGGCGCTCGGTCGGGGACGCCGTCCGCCGGCCGCTGCGGTTCTTCCGCACCGCCGGCGGCCGGGCCGAATCGGCCGAGCGCGCCCGGCGGCTCATCGCCGACGTACGCCTGGACCCGGCTCTCGCCGACCGGCTGCCGGCCCAGCTCTCCGGCGGCCAGCGGCAGCGCATCGGCATCGCGCGGGCGCTGGCGGGTGAGCCGGACGTCCTCGTCGCCGACGAGATCACCACGGCGCTGGACGTCTCCGTCCAGGCCGAGGTGCTGCGCCTGGTCGACGACCTGCGCCGGGAACGTGATCTGGCCTGCCTGTTCATCAGCCATGACCTGGCCGTCGTCCGGGGCATCGCGGACCGCGTCGTCGTCCTGCGTGGCGGTGTGGTGGTCGAGGAGGGCCCGACGGAGGCCGTCTTCGCGGCCCCCCGGCACCCCTACACGCGGCGGCTGATGGCGGCCGCGCTCGAACCCGACCCCGACGCACGGCCGCCGGTGGAGGTGACGCCCGACTGGGCCGACGCGGCCCAGGAGGGCGACGTGTGGACCGACCACGGCGACGGGCACCGGGCGCGCCGCTGGCGGCCCGCCGACACGTCCGCCACCCCGGATGCCCCGGACACCCCGCCCACTTCGATCGCCGAAGGAGTTTCGTGAAGTACCGCGACCGGTTCGCGCGCCAGGTCGTCCGCGAGGACGTGTGGATCCCCACCCGGGACGGCAGGACCCGCCTGCACGCCCGCGTCTGGCGCCCGGCCGACGCCGAGACGGACCCCGTGCCCGCGCTGCTCGAGTACCTGCCGTACCGCAAGAGCGACTGGACCGCCCCGCGCGACGCACAGCGCCACCCCTGGTACGCCGGTCACGGCTACGCCTCCGTCCGGGTCGACATCCGCGGCCACGGCGACAGCGAGGGCACACCGGGCGACGAGTACGACGCCCAGGAACTCGCGGACGGCGTGGACGTCGTCAACTGGCTTGCCGCACAACCCTGGTGCACCGGCAAGGTCGGCATGTTCGGCATCTCCTGGGGCGGCTTCAACTCCCTCCAGATCGCCGCCCTCGCCCCCGAACCGCTCAAGGCGGTCGTCACGGTCTGTTCCACCGACGACCGCTACGACAACGACGTCCACTACACCGGCGGTGCCGTCCTCGGCATCGACATGCTCGCCTGGGCCGGCACCATGCTCGCCTTCACCGCACGCCCGCCGGACCCCGCGAACGTCGGCACGGACCGCTGGCTGCCGATGTGGCGCGAGCGCCTCGACGCACTCGAACCCTTCCTGCACACCTGGCTGGAGCACCAGCAGCGGGACGACTACTGGCGGCACGGCAGCGTCTGCGAGGACTACCCGGCGATCGACGCGGCCGTCCTCGCGGTCGGCGGCTGGAACGACCCGTACCGGGACACCGTGCTGCGGCTCGTGGAGCACCTCCCCGGCGAGCGGGTGCGGGGCATCATCGGGCCCTGGTCGCACCAGTACCCCGACCGCGGGCTGCCGCCCGGCCCGGCCATCGGGTTCCTCCAGGAGACCCTGCGCTGGTGGGACCAGCACCTCAAGGACGTCGACACCGGGATCATGGCGGAGCCGCTGCTGCGCGCCTGGCTGAGCGACCCCGTACCGCCCGCCCCGTCGCACGAGGAGCTGCCCGGTCGCTGGGTGAGCGACGCCGAGTGGCCCAGCCCGGACGTCACGTGGGACACCCGCCCGCTCGGCGAGAGCCGTGACCCGGTCCTCGTGCGCTCGCCGCAGCACACCGGTCTCGACGCCGGCCGTTTCTTCCCGTTCGGCAACGCCGCCGACCTGCCGCCCGACCAGCGCGAGGAGGACGGGCGGTCCGTCTGCTTCGACTCCGCGCCCCTCGACCGGCGCGTGGAGATCCTCGGCCGCCCGCGCGTCCGGCTCCGCCTCGACAGCGCCACCCCCCGGGCCCATGTCATCGCCCGCGTGTGCGACGTCGCTCCCGACGGCTCGTCCACGCTCGTCACCCGGGGCGTGCTCAACCTGCTCAGCAGAAAGGGCCGCGAACACGCCGTCGAATGGACTCCGGGGACGTACGAGGACGTCGAGTTCGAGCTCAACGGCACCGGCTACGCCTTCCCGCCCGGCCATCGCGTCCGTGTCGCCCTCTCCGACGCGTACTGGCCCTGGGTGTGGCCGCACGGCGAACGGGGCGCGCTGCACGTCGTCCCGGCCGACAGCGCGGTCCTGCTGCCCGTGCGCGAGGCCGCCGACGAGGTGCCCGTGGGGTTCGAGGAACCGGAGCAGGCGGAACCGATGCCGGTCACCTACGACACACCCGCGCATCCCCGCCCCGAGCGCCTGGTCACGCACGACGTGGCCACCGGCGAGTGGACCCTGGAGGTCGACCCCGGTTACGGAGGGTCCCGGACCTATCCGGACGGGCTGCGCTACGAGGAGAGCGCCCGCGAGACGTACACCATCCGCTCGGACGACCCGCTGTCGGCGCGGGCCGTCTCCGAGTGGCACATCCGGCTGCGGCGCGGGGACGACTGGGACGCTGAGATCATGACGCGGACGGAGCTGCGCGCCACGGCCGCGGAGTTCATCATGGACAGCCGTGTCGAAGCACGGGGGAACGGAGAGACAGTGGCCGAGCGCGCGTGGCACCGCACCACCCCGAGGACGTCGGGATGACGGCCGCCGATCAGCCGCCGCAGGGCGCAAGGAGCCCGCGCCGTGCCGTCGCCGCGGCCGAACGGACCCGGCAGCCCACCGAGGTGCGGCGGCGCCTCATCGTCGACGCGGCCGTCCCGCTGATCGCGGAACGCGGTTACGCGTCGGTCGGCGTGCGCGACGTGGCCGCCGCGGCCGGGGTGTCCGTCGGCACGGTCACCTACCACTTCGACAGTGTGCAGGAAGTCCTCTCCGAGGCCATGGTGCTGCACATCGAGCGGTACTACACGGCGCTCAGCGAGGCCGCCGAGCACGCCACCAGCGCGGCCGAGGCTCTCAGGCTGCTCGTCGACGCCCTGTTCACCGAGGACACCGACCGGCACTGGCGGATGTGGTTCGAGTACTGGCACGCGGGCGAGCAGGGCACGGACGAGGCCTTCGCCCGGGGACAGGCGGACCGGTACGCGGCCTGGCACCGGGCAGATCCGAACCCTCGCCCGAACGAGGTGTCGGTGACGGCGAGTTCAGCTGCGACGACCTCGACGGCTTCACGGCCCGCTTCGCCGCCCTCGCCGACGGCCTCGCCCTGCAACGCCTGCGCCAGGCACCTCCCCTGACCACGCGGGAGGCCCGGCACCACCTCAACCGGTTCATCGAACGGGAACTCTCCCCTCGATCACCCGCGTGACGGTGCCCGGAGCCGACGCGGAGGCCGACCGGCCGGGAGGCTCCAGGACCGACGGCCTGGGGGCGCGCGCAGGGGCGGCGAGGGCGGCGGCTCCCGGGGGCGGACGTCACCGTCACCGTGTCGGCCGCGCGCCCGGCCCCGGCAGCCCGACCCGCGCGCGCCCTCGGCTGCAACAACGCCATCGCGCCCACCCAGCCGATGCACATCGACGACCTGAAGTACCTGCGACGACAACAAGCTGATCGAGTACGGCTGGGGCGCCCTGCACCCCGAACCCCGGCACCCCGGTGGGCCTGGACGTACCGCTGACGGCGCCCTCGGGCGAGTAGCCCGGAAGCGGAAGAGGGCCGCGAAACGCCGCGATGGTTCTTCTCGGCCCTCTCCCGAACGGCGACCATGCGATGTCATGGACATCTTGCTCGTCGCCAGCGCGTTCAACAGCCTGTCCCAGCGTGTGTACGCCGAACTGTCGGATCAGGGTCACCGAGTGGACGTCGTGCTCGCCTCGCACGGGCCCGAGGCCGTCCGGGCCGCCGTACGGGAGACGCGTCCGGACCTGGTCGTCGCCCCGATGCTGAAGTCGGCCGTGCCGGAGGACGTGTGGCAGGAGCACACCTGCCTGATCGTGCACCCGGGACCGCCCGGCGACCGGGGCCCGTCGTCGCTGGACTGGGCGATCGCCGAGGGGGCGCCCCGGTGGGGTGTGACGGTGCTCCAGGCCGAGGCCGCGATGGACGCGGGCGACGTCTGGGCGGACGGGTCCTTCCCCATGCCGCCGGTGGGCAAGAGCGACGTGTACCGCAACGAGGTGGCGGACGCCGCGACGGCCGCCGTCCTCCAGGCCGTGCGACGGTACGCCGACGGGTCGTACAAGCCGCGTCCGCAGAGCGATCCGGGGATCCGGGTGGTGTGGCGCGACTTCTTCCGCCAGGAGCGGCGGCGGATCGACTGGGAGAAGGACGGCACGGAGACGGTGCTGTGCAAGCTCCGCGGGGCCGACTCGCAGCCCGGGGTGCGCGACGAGCTCTGCGGCCGGGAGGTGTTCCTGCACGGCGGGCATCCCGAGGACCGGCTGCGGGGAGAGCCCGGGGAGCTGCTCGCGACCCGGTCCGGCGCGGTCTGCCGGGCCACCCGGGACGGAGCGGTGTGGATCCCCGAGCTGCGCCCGCGCAAGAGCTCGGGCGACCCGGCGCCGTTCCGCCGCCCGGCGGCCTCGGTGCTCGCCGGCTTCCCGGCCCCGCCCGGATTCCACGGCATGCCGGGCTCCAGCGACCGTCCGTACTGGCTGCCCGAGATCGCCGCCCCGCTCGAACTGCCCCCGGACCGCACCACCTGGACCGACATCCGCTACCGGCAACGGGGTGACATCGGGTTCCTGACCTTCTCGTTCCCCGGCGGGGCGATGAGCACCACCCACTGCCGCAGGCTGCTCGCCGCCTACCGGTACGCGCTCAGCCGCCCCACGTCGGTGCTGGTGCTCGGTGGGGCCCGCGACTTCTTCTCCAACGGCATCCATCTCAACGTCATCGAGGCGTCGAGCGACCCGGCCGGCGAGTCCTGGTCCAACCTCAACGCCATGAACGACCTGGTCGAGGCGGTGCTGCGCACCACCGACCGGCTGGTGGTCGCGGCCCTCGGCGGCAACGCGGCGGCCGGCGGCGTCATGCTGGCCCTCGCCGCCGACGAGGTCTGGTGCCGCACGGGCAGCGTCCTCAACCCGCACTACCGGAACATGGGCCTGTACGGGTCGGAGTACTGGACGTACTCGCTGCCCCGCCGGGTGGGCGCCGAGACGGCCGAGCGGCTGACGACCGAGGCGTTGCCGGTGAGTGCCGCGGCCGCCGAGCGGATCGGACTGGTGGACCGTCTGCTGCCGGTCCCGGCCCAGGAGTTCCCGGGCGAGGTCGAGCGCCTGGCCGCCGGGCTCGCCGACGACCCGGAACTCCTCACACAACGGATCACCGCCAAGGCCACGGCACGTCACGCGGACGAGCTCCAGCGGCCCCTCGCCGAGTACCGGCGGACCGAACTCGCCCGCATGCGCGCCATCTTCTTCGACCCGCATGCCCCCTACCACGCGCTGCGGTCCGCCTTCGTCCGCAAACTCCCGAGCGGCTCCGCGAGGCCCCTGGCCGCCGGAGACGCGCGATGAGCGCGCGGCTGCTCGTCGCGGGCGTCGGCAACATCTTCCTCGCGGACGACGCCTTCGGCCCGGAGGTGGTCCGTGCCCTGGAGCGGCGCCCGCTGCCACCCGAGGTGCGGGTACGGGACTTCGGCATCCGCGGGATGGACCTCGCGTACGCCCTGCTCGACGGCCACGACGCCGTCGTGCTGGTCGACGCGGCCGTACGGGGACACGAGCCGGGCACCCTGTCGCTGATCGAGCCCGAGCTCCCCGACCGCGCCTCGGGAGGCGCACCGCCCGAGGCGCACGGCATGGACCCGGCGAAGGTGCTGGCCCTGGCCGCCCACCTGGGCGAGGAGCCGCTCCCCCGCGTCCTCGTCCTCGCCTGTGAGCCGGAGCTGCGGGCACCCGCCGACGAGGACATCGCCCCGGGCGTCAGCGCGACGGTGCGCGAGGCGGTCGGGCGGGCCGTCGAGGCGCTGCACACCATCGTCCCGGTGCTGCTCGCCGACCCGGCGGCGACGCCCCCGTTGAGCCGCCCGGACGAATCCGACGCCCTGTCGTCGGCCGGGCTGCCGGGGACGGTGAGCGGCGGCGCGGAGGATCGGTAGCGGAACGATTTCCCTACCGACCGCGAGGAGCTGCGCCCATGTGCGAGTCGATGGAAGAGGTCACTCAGGCCGTCCTGGCGAAGAACGACAGTCTGGCCGCGGACCTGCGCGACGACCTCACCCGGCGCGGGGTGAGCGTGGTCAACCTGCTGTCCAGTCCGGGCAGCGGCAAGACCGAGCTGCTCGGGCGGGTGCTGACCCGGGCGGTGGAGCAGGGCCTGCCGGTGGCCGCGCTCACCGCCGACCTGGCGACCGAGAACGACGCCCACCGGCTGGCCCGCTCGGGAGCTCCGGTGAAGCAGCTCCTCACGGACGGGCTGTGCCATCTGGAGGCGCGGCAGCTGCGCGGCCACGTGGAGGGCTGGCTGCCCGAGGACACCTCGCTGCTGTTCGTGGAGAACGTCGGCAATCTCGTCTGCCCGGCCTCCTACGACCTCGGTGAGAGCCTGCGCATCGTGCTCATGGCGGTGACGGAGGGCGAGGACAAGCCGATCAAGTACCCCACGGCCTTCGGGTCGGCCCATCTGGTGGTGCTCACCAAGACCGACCTGGCCGGGCCCGCCGGTTTCGACCGGGCCGTGTTCGAGGCACATGTGCGGCGGGTCAACCCCGGGGTGGAGGTGGTGCCGTCCTGCGCCCGCACCGGCGAAGGCGTCGACACCCTGCTGGAGCGGGTGCTCGCCGTACGGGACGGAGCCCCCGTCCACCGGCCGCCCCTGGAGCCCCGCCCGCACACCCACAGCCATGAGGGCGCGGAAGCCGGCCTCGTCTCGTGACGGCACCCGTCACGCAGGTGGTGCGCCGCCGCGTCACCGTGCGCGGCACCGTGCAGGGCGTGGGGTTCCGCCCGCACGTGCACCGCCTGGCCACCGATCTCGCGCTCGTGGGATTCGTGAGCAACACGGCGAGCGGTGTCCTCATCGAGGTGGAGGGCCCGCCGGACGGGGTCGCCGCCTTCTGCGACCGGCTGGAGACGCGGCCGCCGCCGCTGGCCACCGTGAGCGAGGTCGCACTGGAGGACCTGCCCGTCACCGGCGCCGACCGCGACTTCACCATCCGCTCCACCGACCACTCCCCCGGCCGCACCCTCCTCCCACCCGACACGGCGACCTGCGCCGACTGCCTGCGGGAGCTGGCCGATCCGGCCGACCGCCGCCACCGGCACCCCTTCGTCACCTGCACCCACTGCGGGCCGCGCTTCACCATCGCCACGGGCATGCCGTACGACCGGGCGGTCACCACCATGGCCGGCTTCCCGATGTGCCCCGACTGTGCCCGGGAGTACGGCGACCCCGCCGACCGTCGCTTCCACGCCCAGCCCGTGGCCTGCCCCGCATGCGGTCCGCGGCTGCGCCTGGTGCCCCGCCCCCGGCAGCGATGTCCGCCCGGCCCGCGACGCCGACGCCCTGGCGACGGCACGGGCCCTGCTGGCCCGACGGGGCGGATCGTCGCCGTCAAGGGGCTGGGGCGGCTACCACCCTGGCGTGCGACGCC
>NZ_GG657757.1:600466-706513 GCF_000158955.1 Streptomyces viridochromogenes DSM 40736
CCCGAGGTCGTCGCCGCCGACCGGCACCCGGGGTACCACTCGACGCGATGGGCCGCCCGGACGGCCGGACAGGTCCCCGTGCTGGTCCAGCACCACCACGCGCACATCGCCTCGGCGATGGCCGAACACGGCCTCGACGGCGCCGCACGCGTGATCGGCGTCGCCTTCGACGGCACGGGTTACGGCGACGACGGCACCGTCTGGGGCGGCGAGATCCTCCTCGCCGGCTACACCGGTTTCCGGCGCCTGGCCCACCTCGCCCCCGCCCCGCTGCCCGGCGCAGACGCGGGCGTCGCCAACCCGTGCCGGCTGGCCCTGGCGCGGCTGTGGGCGGCGGGCCTGCCGTGGGACCCGGACCTGCCCGCCGTCGCCGCTTGCGCACCCGATGAACTGACACTGCTCGAAGGGCAGTTGAAACGAGACGTGGCCTGCGCCCCGACCTCCAGCATGGGCCGGCTCTTCGACGCCGTGTCGTCCCTCGTGGGCGTGTGCCATCGCGCGGGGTACGAGGCGCAGGCCGCCCTGGAGCTGGAGGCCGCCGCCGCTTCGGCCTGGGAGGCCGGCACCTCGGCGTACGCCTTCGGCTTCGCCCGCGGCGTGTTCGACCCGGCGCCCGTGCTCGGCGCGCTCGTCGCCGACCTGCGGCGTGGCACCCCGGCCGCCGTGCTCGCCGCCCGCTTCCACCGCGCCGTGGCGCGGGCCGTCGCACAGGCCTGCCGGCGAACGCGCCAGAACACCGGCCTCGCCACCGTCGCGCTCAGCGGCGGGGTGTTCGCCAACGCGCTGCTGGAGGAGGAGTGCGCGCGGCTGCTGTCGGAGGACGGCTTCGCGGTGCTCCGCCACGGCGAAGTCCCGCCGAACGACGGCGGATTGGCCCTCGGCCAGCTGGTGGTCGCGGCGCACCTACGACAGGAGGAGTGACCCATGTGTTTGGCAGTGCCCGGCAAGGTCGTGGCCATCGAGGACGGCGCGGACCCGCTCACCGGGCTGATCGACTTCGGCGGAGTGCAGAAACAGGCGTGCCTGGAGTACGTGCCCGATGTGCGGGTGGGTGAGTACGTCATCGTGCACGTCGGCTTCGCGCTCCAGCGTCTCGACGAGGAGTCGGCCCTGGCCTCGCTGAAACTGTTCGAGGAACTGGGGCTGCTGGAGGAGGAGTTCGGGGACGCCTGGGAGCAGGCGGCGAAGGAGGCGGGAACGGCGTGAAGTACATCGACGAGTTCAACGACCCGGATCTGGCCCGGCGGCTGCTGGACGAGATCCGTGCCACCGCGACCCGGCCGTGGGCCCTGATGGAGGTGTGCGGCGGGCAGACGCACTCGATCATCCGGCACGGCATCGACCAACTGCTGCCCGAACAGGTGGAGTTGATCCACGGGCCCGGCTGCCCCGTCTGTGTCACGCCGCTGGAGGTCATCGACAAGGCGCTGGAGATCGCCTCGCGGCCCGAGGTGATCTTCTGCTCCTTCGGGGACATGCTGCGGGTGCCCGGCACCGGCCGTGACCTGTTCCGGGTCAAGGGCGAGGGCGGTGACGTGCGTGTGGTGTACTCGCCGCTGGACGCCCTGGAGCTGGCCCGCCGCCACCCGGACCGGGAGGTGGTGTTCTTCGCGATCGGCTTCGAGACCACGGCCCCGGCCAACGCCATGGCCGTGCACCAAGGGCGCCGCCTGGGGCTGAGCAACTTCAGCCTGCTCGTGTCGCATGTGCGGGTGCCCCCGGCGGTCGAGGCGATCATGACGGCGCCGGAGTGCCGGGTGCAGGGCTTCCTCGCCGCGGGGCACGTGTGCAGCGTGATGGGCACGGCGGAGTACCCGGAGCTGACCGAGCGGTTCAAGGTGCCGATGGTGGTGACCGGGTTCGAGCCGCTGGACATCCTGGAGGGCATCCGCCGGGCGGTCCGTCAGCTGGAGCGTGGCGAGCACCGGGTGGAGAACGCGTACCCGCGTGCCGTGCGCGAGGAGGGCAATCCGGCCGCCGTGCGCATGATCGAGGAGGTGTTCGAGGTCACCGACCGGGCCTGGCGCGGTATCGGGCGGATCCCGGCCAGTGGCTGGCGGCTGAGTGACGCCTTCCGCGCGTTCGACGCCGAGCACCGCTTCGACGTCACCGGGATCCGTACCGAGGAGCCGGCCGAGTGCCGCAGCGGCGAAGTGCTGCAGGGGCTGATCAAGCCGACCGAGTGCGCCGCGTTCGGCACCACCTGTACCCCGCGCACGCCGCTCGGCGCCACCATGGTGTCCAGCGAGGGTGCCTGTGCCGCGTACTACCTGTACCGCCGGATGAACGCCCCGACACCGCAGGCCGAAGGGGCCGCGCGGGAGGAGATGAACCCCGTTGCCTGAGCAACTCGCCGATGTGGTCGACCCGGCCGGCTGGACCTGCCCCGCCCCCCTGCGCGACCAGCCGGTCGTGGTGATGGGACACGGCGGTGGTGGCGCGCTGTCGGCCGAGCTGATCGAGCAGGTCTTCACGCCCGCCTACGGCAACCCCACCCTGGCCGCTCTCGCCGACTCCGCCGTCCTCGAACTGGGCGGCGCGCGGCTGGCGTTCTCCACCGACTCCTACGTCGTCCGGCCGCTGTTCTTCCCCGGCGGCAGCCTGGGCGACCTGGCGGTCAACGGGACCGTGAACGACCTGGCGATGAGCGGTGCGAGACCGGCGTACCTCTCCGCCGCCTTCGTGCTGGAGGAGGGCGTGGAGCTGACGGTCGTGGAACGGGTCGCGCGCGCCATGGGCGCGGCGGCCGAGGCCGCCGGGGTCACCGTCGCCACGGGCGACACCAAGGTGGTGGAGTCCGGGCACGGCGACGGTGTGTACGTCACCACCGCCGGTGTCGGGCTCGTCCCGGACGGGGTGGACATCCGGCCGCAGCGGGCCCGGCCCGGGGACGCCGTGATCGTCAGCGGGCCGATCGGCCTGCACGGGGTGGCGATCATGAGCGTGCGGGAGGGGCTGGAGTTCGGGGTCGAGGTCGCGAGTGACACCGCACCGCTGGCGGACCTGGTGGCGGCGATGCTGGCCGTCACTCCCGACATCCATGTGCTGCGCGACCCCACCCGGGGCGGTCTTGCGGCGTCCCTGAACGAGATCGCCCGGGCTTCCGGGACCGGCGTGCGGCTTCAGGAACGTGCCATCCCGGTTCCGGACGCGGTGGCGAACGCCTGCGGGTTCCTCGGGCTCGAGCCGCTGTACGTCGCCAACGAGGGGCGGCTGGTCGCCTTCGTGCCCCCCTCGGATGCGGAGCAGGTGCTGGCCGCGATGCGTGCTCATCCGCAGGGTGCCGGGGCCACGCTGATCGGCGAGTGCGTCGCCGAGCATCCCGGCATGGTGGTGGTCGCCACCGGTCTCGGCGGCACGCGGGTGGTGGATCTGCCGCTCGGCGAGCAGCTGCCGCGCATCTGCTGACCGGGCGTGCGAAGGGGGCCCCCCCGGCGTGCCGGCGGGGCCCCCTCGCGCTATGCCGGGGCCGGTGACGGCTCGATCCCGGCGATCTCCAGTTCCCGGCCGCTGCGCAGGTCGCTGGAGGGCTGGTCACAGCGCGGGCACCAGAAGAACGGGGGCATGCCCACCGGGAACTCCTCGGCGCACGGGCCGCACCAGGCCTGCGCGGGGACCTGCTCGACCACGAGCCGGGCCCCGGCGAGGGCGGTGCCGTCACGGGCCACCTCGAAGGCGAAGCCCAGGGCGTCGGGGACGACGCCCGCCAGCTCGCCGACCCGGACGGTCACGGCCGAGACCGCCTCGGTCCCGTCCGCCCGGGCCAGCTCGTCGGCCCGCTCGATGATCGCGGTCGCGATCGACAGCTCGTGCACGGGCTGCTCAGGGATAGCGGTGGCCCGCGCGGAAACCGCCGGCCATCCGCCAGATCCGCACCTCGCGCCTCAGGCTGGGCAGCTCCCAGGCCAGCAGCGCCAGGACCGCACCGCCCATCAGGGCGGCCTCGGCCATCAGCACCCGCTGTCCGCTCCTGCCCCGTCTGTGGGCGACGCGTCTGCGTACTCGTTGGACCTTCATTGCGGCGACTCCCTGCTCTCCGTCATCCCGGCGGGATGTTCGGCATGGCCTCCACGAGGGCGTCATGCCGCTTCCAGTGGATCCCCGTGGAGCGGCGCGCGTCGGCGGTGCCGTCCGCGTGGTGCCCCTTCTGCTCCTCGTACCGACCCCTGTTGCCCTGATGCATGCCGGTGACATGCCCGGGGGTGTCGGGCTTCGCCTGGGGGCGGCCCACTCTGATGCTGCCCATGGGGTGTTCTCCTTCCTCGCCTCCGACCTGCGGAGTACGTGCTCAAGACCGCTCGGTGAGGTCCTCGAAGAACCGCTCGACGGCCGGCCAGATCCGGCCGCCGCCGGACAGGCCGCGCCACTCCCGGCGGACGACGGCGATCATCCGGTAGCAGTCGTCGATCGGCGCGATCCAGTGGTGGTCGAGGCCGTGGACGGTGTTCACCAGCAGCGCCTCCACCTCGGGTTCCACGGTGGCGAGCTGCGGACACGTCCGCGCCAGCTCCTTCCAGGCCGCCGCGTCCACCTCCCACCGCATGGCGCCCGCGGGGCTCGGGCCCTGGGCGGTGACCGTGCCGTCCGCCCGGGGCACGAAGAAGACCAGGCCCACCGGTACGCCCAGCGCCGCCGTGTCGACGGCGGGCAGCCGGACCCGGCGCCGGGGCACGAGCCGGTACTGACCGGCCCCCGCCCCGGCTCCCGCGAACAGCACCGAGCAGGGGCCGCACACGCAGCGCACCTCGTCCTGCCCGGTGTCGTAGAGGTGGGCGTGTTCGTCGGCGACGGGCGCGGCGCACAGGTCGCACACCTCCGTCCGGGCCGCCGCGGTGCGGTCGGCCGAGGAGCGGATGAGGCGGGCCAGGGCCCCGTCGGTGGTCACCGTGCGCCCCGGTGCGTCAGCGTGGTCAGCGGTACGAACGCGGGAGCCGGCGTCGTCGGCAGTGGCTCCACCGCCGTCAGTTCCGGCGCCACGGCGAGGACGGCCTCGCGGACCGCGTCGGTGACCTGGGTGGCTCCGTCACCGCAGCCGGACCCGCACCCGCCGCCCGTCTTCAGGCGCACCCGGCCGACCTCCCCTTCCACTCCGGCCCACTCCACGTCCGCGCCCCGCTCCTGTACGGCGGGACGCAGACGTTCGACCGCGCGGGCCGCCCGGCGTTCGGCGGGCTCGGGGTGGATGTCGTGCAGCACCAGCAGGTGCCCCAGCAGCTCGTCCTCGGCGAGGCTGCCGGCCAGTTGCTCGCCGGCGTGGTCCAGGACGCGGGCCAGGGCCTCGCCGTAGACCTCGGTGAGCAGCCGTACCGCCTCCGTGGCGGGGCCGGGGACGGGCTCGAGCCCGTCCAGCACCTCGTCGAGCCGGGCGAGCCGGGCCTCGACGTCCGGGTCCGCCAGCCGTTCCGGGGCGGCGGCCTCAGCCATGGTTCGCCCCGTAGGTCGGCGAGTGCAGGGTGGTGAGCGTCTTGCCCTTGCCGACGTACATGTGCACACCGCACGGCAGACAGGGGTCGAAGCTGCGGACGGTGCGCATGATGTCGACGCCCTTGAAGTCGTCCGGCCCGTTCTCCTCGAAGATGGGCTGGCCCTGGACGGCGTCCTCGTACGGGCCCGGGGTGCCGTACATGTCGCGGGGGCTGGCGTTCCACGGGGTGGGCGGGTAGGGGTGGTAGTTGGCGATCTTCTTGTCCTTGATCACCAGGTGGTGGGAGAGGACACCGCGCACGGCCTCGTGGAAGCCGCAGCCGATCGCCTCGTCGGGCACCTCGTAGTTCTCGAACACCTTGGTCTCGCCCGCGCGCACGAGCCCCATGGCCTCCTCCAGGAACTGGAGGGCCATCGCGGCCGCGTAGGCGACGAAGTACGGCCTCGCGCGGTCGCGTTCGATGGTGTTGCTCCACTTCGGGATGCGCCACTCCAGGGTCGTCTCCGGGAGCGACTCGCCCTTGGGCAGGGAGATGCGCACGCTGTGCCCGGTGGACTTGACGTACGGGGTGTCGACGAGGCCGCTCAGGGCGGTCGACCACAGCCGGGCGAGCGGGCCGCCGCCGGTGTCGAGGGCGAGGTGGTCCCCGGTACGGGGGTCGAGCCAGCGGGGGCTCATCACCCAGCTGTACTTGTCGTCGAAGTCGCGCTTCTGCGGCACCGGGACGGTGGTCTGGTTCCACGGGTGCCGCATGTCGACGGGGTTGCCGAGCGGGTCGTGGGTGACGAACGGCTGCTCGTTGACCCAGTCCTCGTAGTAGGAGCTGCCCAGCAGGATGCGCAGGCCGAGGTTGATGTCGACGAGGTTGTTGGTGACGAGTTCGCCGTCGACGATGACGCCCGGGGTGACGTACATCTGCTTGCCCCAGGTGTTCATCGTCTCGTAGCGGTAGTCGACGGTCCTGGGGTCCTGGAAGGCGCCCCAGCAGCCCAGCAGGGTGCGGCGGCGGCCGACCTCCTCGTAGCCGGGCAGCGCCTCGTAGAAGAAGTCGAAGACGTCGTCGTTCATGGCGACGGCCTTCTTCACGAAGTCGATGACCCGCATGAGCCGGCTGAGGTAGTCGGTGAAGGCGGTCGGCTGCGGCATCGTGCCGACACCGCCCGGGTACAGCGTCGACGGGTGGACGTGCCGCCCCTCCATCAGGCAGAACATCTCGCGGGTGATGCGGCTGACCTTCAGGGCCTCCTTGTAGACCTCGCCCTCGAAGGGGTTGAAGGCCCGCATGATCTCGGCGATGGTGCGGTAGCCGTGGATCTCGCCGCGGGGTGCGTCGGTGCGCTCGGCGCGGGACAGGAGGCTGGGGTTGGTGGACTTGACCATCGCCTCGCAGAAGTCCACGAAGACCAGGTTGTCCTGGAAGATCGTGTGGTCGAAGATGTACTCCGCCGCTTCGCCGAGGTTGACGATGTAGTCGGCCAGCGGGGGCGGTTTGACGCCGTAGGCCATCTGCTGCGCGTAGTCGGAGCAGGTGGTGTGGTTGTCGCCGCAGATGCCGCAGATCCGGGACGTGATGAAGCCCGCGTCGCGCGGGTCCTTGCCCTTCATGAACACCGAGTAGCCGCGGAACAGCGACGAGGTGCTGTGGCATTCGACGACTTCCCGGTTGGCGAAGTCGATCTTCGTGTAGATGCCCAGGTTCCCGATGATCCGGGTGATCGGGTCCCAGGACATGTCCACGAGTTGTGGCGTCTTGCGCTCCGTGGGCCGGGCCTCGGTTGTGGTCATCTGCGGTACTGTCCCTCGCTGTCGGTGTTCGGTCGGTGGGTCGTGCGGTGCGTGCGGGACGTCATCGGGCCCGCCAGTGTGGGTCGTAGCCGCTGGTCAGCTTGCGCTTGTTGTGGCGCCACCTGGGCTCGTGGTTGACCAGCTCGTTGGTCATGCCGCGCAGGCGGCGGATGACCGCGCCGTAGGGCTTGATGGCCAGGGACGACAGGGTGCCGCCGGGGGGCTCGTCCATGAACGGCATGAACGCGTCGGGGAAACCGGGCATCGTGCAGCCGATGCAGATGCCGCCGACGTTCGGGCAGCCGCCGATGCCGGCCATCCAGCCGCGCTTGGGCACGTTGCAGTTCACGACCGGGCCCCAACAGCCCGTCTTGACCAGGCACTTGGGCGAGTTGTAGTCCTTCGCGAAGCTGGCCTGCTCGTAGTAGGAGCCGCGGTCGCAGCCTTCGTGGACCGTCTTCCCGAACAGCCACTGCGGGCGCAGCATGTGGTCCAGCGGGGGCGGGGGCGCGGAACCGGCCGCGTGGTAGAGGACCCAGACCAGGGTCTCCATGAAGTTCTCGGGCTGGATCGGGCAGCCGGGCACGTTGACGACGGGCAGCCCGCCCTGGGAGGTGTAGTCCCAGCCCAGGTAGTCGGCGAGGCCCATGCAGCCGGTCGGGTTGCCGGACATGGCGTGGATGCCGCCGAAGGTGGCGCAGGTGCCTGCGGCCACCACCGCCCAGGCCTTGGGGGCCAGTTGGTCGATCCACCAGTTCAGGGTCTGCGGCTCGCCGGTCTCGGGGTCGTTGCCGAACGACGTCCAGTAGCCGTCGCCCTCGATGATGTTCTGGTTCGGGATCGAGCCCTCGATGACGAGGATGAACGGCTCCAGGTCGCCGCGTGCGGCCGCCCGGTAGGGGGCGAGGAAGTCCTCGCCGCCCAGGCTCGGGGAGAGCACCTTGTTGACAAGGTTCACCTTCGGCAGGCCCGGGATCAGGCCGAGCACCAGGTCCTCGATGGAGGGCTGGTCGGCTGCGGTCAGGGAGACGGTGTCCCCGTCGCAGCTCATGCCTTCGGAGATCCAGAGGATCGTGATCTCGTCGAAGCCCTGTCGCTCCTCTGCGCGACTGGGTTCCTTGCTGACCTCGGCGGTACTGCTGTTCGTTGTCATGTCACTCGGCCTCCGCTGCGGGGGTATCGGAGTCGGTCGTGTGCCGCGCCTCCTCGGCTGCGGCGGGAGCCGGTGCCGACGGCTCGTCCGGGTCTCCGGCGGGCTCGAGCGGTTCGAGCTCGTCGGGCCGGAAGTAGTGGAAGCGGCCGTACCAGGTGTGCAGTTCGGCTGCGGGGTCGTCGTCCAGGGTGACGGCGAGGTGCACGCTGCCGTCCACGTCGTGGAAGACGGCGGCGACCCGGGCGGTGCGGCCGGACAGGAACATGTCCTGGGCGTCGGCGCCCCGGCCTCGGGGGCGGAGCCTGACGCGGCTGCCGCCGCCGAGGGGCACGCCGTCGACGAGCACCGTGTCGGTGGCCGGGGACAGCCCGTCGTCGGCGCCCTCCTGCCACCAGGCGGCGCGTGGGTCGGCCGGCGGCGCCCCGGCCGGGGCTGCCGGGGCGACCGGTGCCAGCGACCGGACGGCGCCGTGCAGTCGTTCGAAGACCTCCTGCGGCATGGTGTCGACCCGGTCGAGGATCGCGGCAGCCCTCGGGTCGGTGGCCCGTGCCTCGCGTTTCTCCTCGTCGGTCAGCAGCATCGTGCGCAGTGTGAGGATCTCGTCGATCTCGGCGGCGTCGTGGAGGTCGCCCGGACTCTCGGGGGCCACCTGGGGGTGGTCGGGCAGGATGATCGGGGCGGACAGCACGACCCGCGCGTCGTCGTCGGCCTGCCCGCCGAGGACCGGGAAGGTGAACTCGTTCCGGCACGAGCGGGCGAGCGCACCCAGGGCGTCCGGCGGATCGATCAGCGAGACGAACTCCACCCCGTCGCCGCCGACCAGGGTGTGGGTGGCGATGAGGGCCCGGCGCAGTGCCTCGTCGCGCGAGGTCGTCGAGTCCGGTGCGGGACCGCTGTTCGTGGTGCGCACCCGCAGCCGGAAGAGGTCGTCCCGGAGTCGTTCGGCGGTGACGGTGGTGTCGGCCCGTACCTCGTCGCGGCGCCGGACGATCCGCCCCGCGCCCGCGGGCAGCGGCTCGACGTCCTCGCCTGCCGGCGCGCCCACGGGAACGGTGCGTCCGCCCTGGAGGAGCTCGTCGAGCGGGACGTCGACCTCGCCTTCACGGGGCAGGGCCTCGTCGAAGGTCAGATGCGTCGTGCCGTCGTCGGTGCGCAGCGACACGACGGCGTGGTGCCGGCCGTCCGGGCCGGTCTCCTCCACCTGTTTGTGCTGCATCTGGAGGTAGCGGACCCGCACCCGTACGGACGCGCCATCGGGGTGGCCGGTCCGCAGCAGGCACTCGGTCTGCTGGTACCAGGAGTCGGCGGAGCCGGACACGCCGGGGACGACAGGGCCGTCGGACTCCACCCAGTCCCGCGGGAACAGCACCCCGAACTGCCAACGGACACGGTTCTTGGCGGAGGACCGGCGGTAGGGGTAGAGGAGGTAGCCCTCGTAGAGGACGGCGTCGGCGACGGCGCTCACCTGCTCGAAGGCGTCCGGGGGCCGGTGCTGGGGCAGACCCGTGCCACCTCTCGGGGCGACGCGCTCCGCGCCGTCCCTCGGGGCAGCGCACGTCGTGCCGCCCTCGGCCAGTCCCTCCGCCATCGTGCCTCCTCGTCCGGGTGTGCACGCGCATCCCTTCCACCACGGTCACACCGCTCATCACCTGTCGCCTCCTTGGGCGCAGTGTCCTTGGGCCGTTCGGGTCTGACGCGAGGTGAAACGGGGCGCACGAACCGGCCGGTCGAGGGAAGACGTCACACCATGTACCAGCCGAAGACCCACCGCCCCCGGACGACCGACAGCCCCGCCGTCACGACCTTGGCCGACCCGCTGGTCAACAAGGGCACCGCCTTCAGTCGGCAGGAGCGCGAGGAGCTCGGACTCGACGGTCTGCTGCCGCCCGCCGTGGAGACGCTGGACGAGCAGGCCGCCCGCGCCTACGAGGCGTTCCACGGCTACGACAAGCCCCTGAACCGGCACATCTACCTGCGCCAGTTGCAGGACACGAACGAGGTGCTGTTCTACCGTCTGGTCACCGAGCACCTGGAGGAGCTGCTGCCCGTCGTCTACACGCCGACGGTGGGTGAGGCGTGCCGGCGTTTCAGCGAGATCTACCGGCGGCCCCGCGGCCTGTTCCTGACGTGGGAGGACCGGCACCGTTTCCGGGACATCCTGCGCAACCGCCCGCACGGCCGGCAGGACGTGGACGTCATCGTCGTCACCGACGGGCAGCGCATCCTCGGCCTGGGCGACCAGGGCGTCGGCGGCATGGGCATCCCCATCGGCAAGCTCAGCCTCTACACGGCGATCGGCGGCATCCATCCCGCCCGCACCCTGCCGATCCTGCTGGACGTCGGCACCGACAACGAGGACCTGCTCGGCAATCCGCGCTATCTGGGCCGGCGTGACCGCAGGCTGACCGGTGCCGAATACGACGAGATGATCGAGGCCTTCGTGTCGGCGGTCGAGGCGGAACTGCCCGGAACGCTGCTCCAGTGGGAGGACTTCGCCACGGCCCACGCCCATCCGATCCTGGCGCGCTACCGGGACCGGCTGCTCACGTTCAACGACGACATCCAGGGCACCGCGGCCGTCGCGCTCGGCGCCCTGTCCACCGCGGCGGACGTGGCCGGAACCCCGCTGACCGAACAGCGCCTGGTCATCCTGGGGGCGGGGTCGGCCGCCATCGGGGTCGCCGACATGATCCGGACGGCCATGATCGACGAAGGGCTGCCGGAGGACGAGGCCACGGCACGGTTCTGGATCCTGGACGTGGACGGCCTCCTGGTGCGCTCGCGCGATGAACTGACGCCGCAGCAGCGGATGTTCGCGCGGGACGACAGCGAGGTGTCCGACTGGGACGGCACCGGACTCGCCGAAGCGGTGCGCCGGGTCGAGCCGACGGCGCTGATCGGGCTGTCGACGGCCCACGGCGCGTTCACCGAGGAGATCGTGCGGCAGATGGCCGCCACCTGCGAACGGCCCGTGGTCTTCCCGCTCTCCAACCCCACCTCGCACTCCGAGGCCGATCCGGCGGACCTCACCCGCTGGACCGACGGCCGGGCGCTGATCGCCACCGGTTCGCCGTTCCCGCCGCTCACGGTGGACGGGCGCGAGGTGCCGGTCGCCCAGTCGAACAACGTGTACGTCTTCCCGGCCATGGGCCTCGCGGTGACCGCGAGCCGCGCGACCCGCGTCACCGACCGCATGCTGGTCGCCGCCGCCCGCGCCGTCGCACGCTGCGCGGTGCGCGCGGCGGACGGCGACGACATGCCCGTGCCGCTGCTGCCGCCCCTGAGCGGGATGCGCGAGTCCGCCCGCGAGATCGCCCTGGCCACGGCGCTCGCCGCCGTGGAGGACGGGGTCGCCCCGCAGCAGACGAAGGAGGAACTGCGCACGGCGATCGCGCAGGCGCAGTGGACACCGCGTTACGGCGAGTAGACAGGGCCGTCCCCGTGGGGCCCTTTTCGGCTCCCTCGAATCGTGCCATGCTCATGCCGCCACAAACCTGAACATTGTTCACTGACATGAACAGGAGTGGATCATGAGCGCAGGAGCACGATTAGGCGCCCTCGTACTGGCTCTCACGGCGCTCGTCACGGGAGCCGCACCGGTCGCCTCGGCTCGGACGGAGGCGCACCACCGGATCCCGGACACCGCCGTGCTGGACGGCACGCGTCTGCAACGAACGAAGATCCGCCTGGACCACGGCGATCCGCGACTCCGGCGGGCCGTCGGGACGTTGCGGACCCGCGCCGACAGATGGCTGGGCCAGGGGCCCTGGACCGTCGTCGACAAACCCAGGCCCGCTCCCGGCGGTGACGTCCACGACTACCTCAGCCAGGCGCCGTACTGGTGGCCCTCGAAGACACCGACCTCGGACAACCCGTGGGGCTGCCCCTACGTGCAACGCGACGGCGAGCGCAACCCCGAGGTCGACTCCGGCACCGACCGGCAGGACGTCGAGAAGACCTTCGACTCCGCGTACGACCTCTCTCTCGCGTGGTACTACACGGGCGAGAGGCGGTACGCCGAGAAGGCGGGGCAGGTCCTGCGCACCTGGTTCCTCGACCCGGCCACGAGGATGAACCCGAATCTGAACCACGCGCAGTTCATCCCGTGCAAGTACGACGGCCGCGCCATCGGCATCATCGACTTCTCCCAGTCGTACACCAGCGTCCTCGACGCGCTCGCGCTTCTGGAGACCGGCGCCCCGGGCTGGACCGCGAAGGACCGCACGGGCATGAAGAGGTGGAACACCGCCTTCCGCGACTGGCTCAGGACGAGCGACTTCGGCAAACAGGAGGCCGCGGCCACCAACAACCACGGCACCTTCTACGACCTGCTGCTCGCCGGACTCGCCTACGCGACCGGCGACAGGGAACTGGCCCGCCGCACGGTCCTCGACGCCCGGCACCAGCGCATCGCGCCGCAGATCGCGTCCGACGGCAGCCAGCCCCAGGAGCTGACCCGGACCAGGAGCTGGCACTATTCGGCCTTCACTCTGGTCGCCCACGCCCGGCTGGCGGCCATCGGCCGGCACGTCGGAGTGGACCTGTGGGCCTATCGAGGCCCTGAGGCCCAGAGTCTGTTCAAGGCGGTCGACTACCTCCTGCCCGCCGCCACGGGTGCCGCCGCCTGGCCGCATCCTGAGCTCGAGTTCGACCGGTACGCGGCGACCGATGTCGTCCACGCGGCCGCCGACGCCGGAGACGGGCGGGCGCGGAAGGCCGTGCCCTCGCTGGAGGAGCCACCGGGCGGCGACCTGTGGGTGCTGCGCCCGGCGGCGGAACAACTGGACTCCATCGCGGGCTGACCGGACCCGGCCGGTCAGCCCGTGGACAGGTCGATCGCCCGGTCGACATCCCGCGGCCGCAGCACGCGCAGGATTCCCTCCAGCAGGTAGTAGTCGGCGTACGGAAGGGAGATTCTCGATGCCGTCCTCGGCCGGGCGGTTGCGGGTGCAGCGGGCCACCACCGCCTCCGCCCGGGCCGAGTTCCTCGTCAGGCACGTCTCGGCCAGTGCGGTGAGCAGCCGCAGGGCCACATCGCGGTAGGCCTGTCGACCGGTCGCGGCGGACAGGTCGAGGAGCCCGCAGGCCATGATCGCCCCGGCCGACGCGTCCTTGATGTCGTGGGGCTGCTGCGGCGCGCGGTAGTCCCACACCGGGACGTGGTCCGGGGTCAGCGCCGCGACCGCGTAGTCCGCGAGTCTGCGGGCGGTGGCCAGGAATTCCCCATCGCCGGTCCGCCGGTACATGGTGGTGAACCCGTACAGTCCCCACGCCTGCCCGCGCGACCAGCACGACGTGGGGCTGTATCCCTGCACGGTGCCCGGGCCGAGCGGTGCGCCGCTCCCCGGGTCGAAGTCGTAGACGTGCGGGGTGGATCCGTCCGGGCGCGGGAAGACGCGCTGTGCGGTCCTCGCGTGCTGCACGGCGATGTCCAGGTACCTCTCGTCGCCGGTCTGAGCGGTCGCGAAGGCCAGCAGGTCGAGGTTCATCATCGTGTCGATGATGACCCGGCCGGCGTTCTTCGGGTCGTCCAGCGCTCCCCACGCCCTGATGAAGCGCCCGCGCGGGTTGTACCGCCGGCTCAGCGAGTCGGCCGCCCGCAGGGCGCCGGTCCGCCACGCCTCGTCACCCGTGAGCCGCCAGGCGGTGACCCAGGACGGGTAGAAGAGGAATCCGAGGTCGTGCGTGCCGGTGTCGGACTGACGAGGAGCCAGCTTCCGCGCCGAGGCCAGCGCCTGCGTGCGGAAGGCGTCGTCACCGCTGTGGAGCCAGGCCATCCACAACGTGCCCGGCCAGAACCCGCCGACCCAGCCGCCGTCCTGCGAGTAGACCCACTTCTCGAACTTCGTGCCCACGGGGAAGGCGGTCACGGCCGGCGCGACGGCGCCGATCTTCTCGACGGCGTAGTCGGCCGCCGCGCGGAGCTTGCTCAGGGCGGATGCCGGTGCCCGGCCGGAAACCGCGTACGCGACCGCGGCCGGGGTGGACGAGGCGCCTGTCGCCGCGGCGCCGGCCGCCGTGGCCAGCACAGTGCGCCGGGAAACACTCATGTCGGTCCTTTCCAGATGAGGGGATGAGGGGATGAGGGGATGAGGGGATGAGCGATCGTCAGCGATGACAGGTGGTGACGCCCGGGCGCCAGGGACAGGCGATCCCGGCGAAGCCGCCGCCCGCGACCACGTCCACGGTGAGGGTGTCGCCGCCCCGCAGTACCTTCCGGTTCCGCACGAGTCCGCCGGTGCCGTCCTCGATCGTCTCGACCAGCCACCGTCCCGAACCGATGGTCAGCGGGACCTCGGCCGTGCGGGCGGCGCCGGCGTACACCCCGCCCAGGAACCAGCGGTCACCGCTGCGGCGGGCGAGCACGGCTTCCTGCCCGGGCCGGCCGGCGAGCAGCCGGGTGTCGTCCCAGGCGGCCGGGAGCTGGTCGAGGAAGTCCCGGGCGAGCGGGCGGGCGTCGTACGACTCGGGGGTGCCGGCGAACATCTGCAGGCCCGACTCGTAGGCGACGGCGAGTCCGGCCTCGGCCGCGTCGGAGTTGGGGCGCAGTCCGACGCGCTGGAAGGCGCCGGGGGTGAAGTCCATGGAGCCGATGACGTTGCGGGTGAAGGGCAGGGTGGTGAGGTGGGCCGCGGTGTTGTTCCGCTTCTCCTCACCGGCGACGCCCTCGAGGGTCATGACATGGGGCCAGGTGCGCTGGATGCCCTTGGGGATCGTGGAGCCGTGGAAGTCGACCATGAGGTGGTGGGCGGCGGTGTCCGCGAGGACGGCGTCGTACCACTTCAGGGTCGGTTGCGCCTCGGAGTCCATGAAGTCGATCTTGACGCCCTTGACGCCCCACCGCTCCAGGGTGGGCAGCCACTGTGCGCGTTCCTCGGGTGTGTCGAGTTCCCGCTGGTGGATCCAGACGATGATGCCGACGCCCTTGGCGCGGGCGTACGCGGTGAGTTCGGGCATCCAGCTGTCGGTCTGCCAGTCCGGGTCGGTGGTGTCCCACGCGTCGGTCTTGAAGTACCAGCCCGCGTCGACGGCCTCGTAGGGCCAGTTCCGCTCGGCGGCGTAGTCGACGTACGCCTTCTGCGCGGCGAGGCTCTGGCCGGCCGGGCGGCCGCCGGCGAGCCAGGTCCACAGCACGGTGCCGGGCTTGATCCAGGACGTGTCGGCGACCTTGGAGGCCGGCGCCAGGTCGTCGGTGAAAGTCGAGCGGGTGACGGTGGCCAGGTCGCCGGTGACCATGGCCCGCCAGGGGGTGGTGAGGGGCCCGTCGGTCTTCACCCGGGCGTCGGCCAGTTTGACGCGGTAGGTGCCGCTGCCGTTGTCGTGGGCGAGCCGGGCGCCGGAGTAGGTGCCGGTGAGGTCGGACTCGGCGAGCAGGGTGTATCCGCCGGCCGTCTCGAACAGGGCCTGGTCCGAATACTCGCCGGTGGGGGCCGTGGCGGCGGTGTACTCGGTGAACTGGCCCTCGTTGTCGGCCCGGTAGGTGCCCAACCAGGCGCGTGCGTCCGGCGGCAGGTTGAACGCGGAGGTCTCGCCGAGCACGTCACCGTGCCCGGCGGGCAGCACGTAACGGTAGGCGACTCCGTCGGCGGAGGCCCGGACGAGCAGATCGAGCCGGGCGCCGGCGGGGGTGGCGAACGACAGCCGGGTCTCGTGCATGCGGACCCGTCTGTCCAGTCGTTTGCCGGACTTGGTGCGGTACCGCTCCTCGACCGTCCGGTTCTTGCGGTGCAGGAAGCGTAATTCCCGGCTGGTGTCGGCCTGTTCGGTGACGATGCCGACGGGTGACGGCTCGATGACCGTACGGCCGTCACGGGTCACCGACAGGTTCAGCGTGCCGGTGCTGTCGTCCAGGGTGATCCGCGCGCGGGGCGCGTGTGCACCGGCGGACACCGTCCAGGCGTGCTCCTGCTTCTCCGCTCGGGCGGGGGCGGTGGTGAGGAGTGTGGCCGCCAGTCCGGCGCACAGCGCGGCGACCGCGCTTCTGATCGGAAAAGCCATGAAGAACCCTCCGAGGTGTGTGGTCGTTACGGCAGTCCCCAGGCAGGGCCGGGTTCGCTGACGGTGACGGGCGCGATGACGAGGTCGGGGCGAGAGCCGGAATGGACGAGCACTTCACGCCCCTTGGGCAGATCGATGGCGAGCGTGCCGTCGCCCAGGTCCCGGGTGCGGGCCGGTGTGCCGTCGTCGAGCAGTACGGTGAGCCGCCCGCCGAGACCGTGCCTCAGCTTCAGGGGCTCGCCCGCCAGGCTCCTGACGCGAATGAACCGGGTGGTCCCACCCTTGCGGACGGCACTGACCAGGAAGGCGCCCTGGGTGCGGAAGTCGTGCAGGGTGACGTCCGCCCACGCGGTGGGGACGGCCGGGAAGACGCGGATCACGCCGCCCCAGCTCTGGCAGAACATGTCGTGCAGGGACTGCGAGGCGGACAGCGGCGTCTCGATGACCGGACCGGCCTCGGTGTAGTGGGTGTTGGCCTGGCAGGGGTAGCGGGTGGAGGGGTCGAAGAACTTCCGCAGATAGCTGATCGCGGTGTCGCCGTCACCGGTCATGGCGTACATCGAGGCGGCTCCGGTGTAGCTGTAGCCACGGTGGGCGCCGGTCAGCGCGTGCCAGTGGACGATCGACTTGCTGATCAGGTCGCGGCTCTCGGGCTGGTCCCAGTTGACCAGGTACAGCGGGTAGACCATCAGCAGGTGCGAGTAGTGGCGGTGGGACTGCGCGTAGGGCGTGTCGGCGCCGATCATGAAGCCGTTGTCGTCGACCGGGTACGGGGTCAGCTTGGCCAGCACCTCCTGCCAGCGCGGCTTCGACTCGTCCTCGATGCCCAGCAGTTCGGCGGACTCGATGAGGGTCCGGCAGCCCCAGCGGATCAGCGCCAGGTCGTAGTTGGTGTCCTGCGGTGGCACGACGGGGTACTCGGGCGAGAGCGTGCTGGGCAGGTGGAGCTTGCCGTCGCTGCCCGGTGTGAGGAAGTGCAGGTAGTAGTTGATCGCCCGGCGCAGCACCGGGAAGACGGTGTCGCGCAGCAGGGCCTTGTCCATGGAGTGCCGGTAGGACAGCCACACGTTGTGCAGGGCCCAGGTGAGGTCGCCGACCTCGGCGCCGGTGCCGGGGCGGCCCACGCTCCGGTTGGCGAACATGTCGGAGCTGCGGCCGACGCCGGAGCTGTCCCCGCGGTAGGCGGCGGGGACGTTGGCGATGAGCTGTTCCTGGTTCTGGCGCAAGGTCGTGGCGAGCGAGTCCAGTTCCAGGTGGTTGGAGCCGTGGATGAGCCAGTACTCCAGCTGGACGTTGAGGTTCCACCAGACGGCGGGCCAGGGGGTGGGCTCCAGCCAGGGCCCGGAGGTGGCCATCACGGGGCCGCCGGCGCGGCTGGCGGAGGCGACCTTGTACAGCTGGATCCAGTGGAAGCTCTGCAGCCGTTGGTCGGGGAAGGAGACGAAGCTCTTCTGGTAGAAGGCGTGCCACCAGCGGGTGTGCCGCTTCCGGAGGGTGCTGTACGACCCGGCGCGCCGCAGGGTGCGCAGTGAGTCGGCCTCGGCCGCGGTCGTGGAGGGCGCGCTGTGTCCGACGCTGAGCAGCAGTTCCTCGCCGTCGCGCCGGTAGGCGGTGGCGGTCTGGCCGCCGGTGAGCGGCTGGAGTACCTGTTCGGTGCCGTCGGAGGTGGTCCGGGTGGTCCAGGGCGGGTTGGGGGTGTAGCCCTCGGGCGGGCCTTCCTGGATCTTCCGGGGGCTGACGGCTTCTTCGGGGTGGAAGGTCCACACGGCGCGCTCGTCGCCGGAGGCCCGCACCTTGACGGCGAGTACCTCGTCGTGGATGAGGGCGGAGAGGGTGAGGGTGCCGGCGCTGGTCGTGACGGTGCCGGTGAGTTCGGCGTTCCACAGGCTGAGCCGCCAGTCGACGGCGGTGATGGTGCCGACCGGTTCGAGGGTGAGGTGCCCGACCGGCAGGCGGCAGGTGCCCCAGCCGCTGCCGAACTCGGGGCGGTGGTCCTGGACCCGTCCGTGCTGGACGGTGAAGCGGATCCGGTTGGCGCCGGGTTCCTGGTAGATCATGCTGCCGAGCAGCCCGTCACCGAGGAACGGGCCCTCGTACCAGCGGGTCGGCAGTCTGGTCCACAGCAGGTCCTGTCGGCGCAGGAACGTCTCCCAGGCGTCGTCGGTGGTCATGGTGGAGCGGAGCTTCCAGGGGCGTGCGCGCTCCGCGTCGACGGCGGACGGCGCCTTCCGTGCGAGTTCCTCGGCGCTTGCCGTCCCGGGCAGGGCCGCCGCTGCCGCGCCGCCCAGCGCGGTGCCGAGCACGGCTCTGCGGGCGACGGTCGAATGGTGCTCCGGCTGTGAGGTCATCTTGTCCTCCAGAGCTGACAGATCCCCGATACATCGGGTGTATCGGGGAACGTAGCAGGGTCTGTCGGGCTGTCAATGCCTCAGTGGGCGACCGGAGTTACTCAACCATCCGATGTATCGCCGGGGTGGCGGCTCTGTGGGCTCCGTCCCCGGCCGCATCGCACGAATAAGCCCTGCGTCCGTCGGCACGCGTCAGCCGGCCGTCGCTCCCCTGCCCCACGAGCCGTCCGCGGCGCGGGCCGCCTTTCAGGACTGTGCCTCCGTCGGCCTCGGCATGCTCCCGCTCGGTCTGGCCTTCGGGGCACTCGTCGTCCGGTCGGGGCTCGACTGGTGGTGGGCCGGGCTGTCTGCGGCGCTGATCTACGGGGGCTCGTTCGAGTTCCTGCTCATCGGCATGGTCACCGCGGTGGCACCGCCGGCGTCCATCGCCGTGGCCGCCTTCCTGGTGCAGGCCCGCCACGTCTTCTACGCGCTCTCCTTCCCCCTGCACCGGGTGCGCGGCCGGCTCGCCAAGACGTACAGCACCTTCGCGCTCACCGACGAGGCCTACGCGCTGACCATGCGAGCGGCGCCTGGGACCCGGACGAGCAGCGCTTCAGCCCGCTCGCCGGCCCCGTCGGACACGCCCAGATCCTCACCGTCCGGTCGGTCACCGACCCGGTCTCCGTCACCGGGACAGATGCATCGCCACGCGGCGGACCAGCCGTCTCGTCTCCGCCTTGTCGTTGCCCGCGCTGACGCCGAAGACGTATCGGCCGGAGACCACGGTCGCGTGGGCGACACGGTCCTGTTTCAAGTTGACCCTGTAGGTGTACAGATAGACACCGTGCCGCGGCTGCGTGATCTCGGCCGTCGTGCACCCGCCTCCCAGCCAGGGATTGCACCCCCAGGGAATGACGCTCGCCGTGTAGGTCCGCGCGGCCTCCGGGTCGGGCGCCACCCATCGGACGGTGACGGAGAAGACGTCGTCCACGGATCCGGACTTGCCGGCGAAGCGGCACACGCTCGGGTGGGGCAGTCGGGCGCCCAGCACGGTACGGCTCGATGCCACGGGCAGTTCGACGTAGTCCCGGCCCAGTTCCGACAGGAGCCGGGCCCCGACGAGCCGGCAGGCGTCCGGCCAGTCCCTCCGCCCCGCTCCCCCGAGCGCGGCGGGCCTCTCCTCGTCCACGGCGCGGTGGCCGGGCCGCAGAGCGGTGTAGCGGGTGCCGTCCCTCTCCTCGCTGCGGACGACGATCAGTTGTCCGCTCAGGCCGACGAACGTCCCGGCCACCGGCCAGGGGACGCGGGTGCTTCGCCTGCCCGCGGCATCCGTCAGGCTGCTCGCACCCGGTCCCTGAAGACGCGCGTCCCCGACGGACCAGCGAAGGTTCCCGCCATACCCGCCGTCGGCGTCCGCTTCGGCGGCGAGCACGTCACCGGCCGGTTCGTCGTTGCCCACGAGGCCCTGGGAGCGCGTCCACAAGGTCTTCCCGGTGTCCGCCCGTACCGCGTGCAAGGTGCGTGAACGGAGCGATCCGGGGTCCGACTTGGAGCCGTAGCGGAGTTCCGAGAGGTACACCACCCCGCCGTCCTCCCCCACAGGCCACAGTTCGGACGTCCGGCCTTCCTTCCGGCGCAGGAGTTCCTCACCCGATTCCGTGAAGACCCGAAGCTCGTCGTCGACGGTCACACCGATCGCGTCGCGGACCGCGCTGAGCCGGACGGACTCCCGCCAGCGCCCCAGCTTCTTCTTCCAGACGAGCTCTCCGGTCTCGGGGTCCATCACCTGGAGTTCCGCGGGCCGGCCCGGGCAGCGTTCGAGCAGGACGACGCGGTCCGCCGTTGCGGCGGCGTTGGGCGAAGCGGAGTTGTCGGGCTCGGACTTCTCGCAGGGTGTGAGCGCGGGGATCCGTTTGGTCCAGCGGACCGCTCCGGTCCGCGGCGCGAGGCCCACGAGGCGGCCGTCGCCGGCCCAGAAGACAGCTCCGGAATCCAGCCGGAGCGGAGCTGTCGCCAGCCAGGCGTCGCCCTTTCCCTGCCGTGCGGCCGGGCTCGGGGTCCTGTGCCACAGTCTCCGTCCGGTCGCCAGGTCGTAGGCCGACACCGAGTTCCGCATGTCGTGCCCTTGTTCCACGGCGAGCAGCACACCGTCGGAGAAACCCCCTGGTGTGAACGTCCGGGCGGAGCTGTGCAGGGTGGAGAGGAGACGGCCGTTGCGGGTGTCCACGACACTCACCGTCTTGCCCTGCGGGATCGCCAGCATCCTGTCGTTCAGCACTGCGGGAAGGTCCGAGACGTCCAGTGCCCTGACGGGGGTCTGGAAGGACCAGGCCACTTGCAGCGTGTTGGGGCGTTCAAGCGGTCTTCCGGACGTTCCGCCGTCCCCGGCCGCGAGGGCCAGGAGGCTGACACCGAGCAGGACTCCGCAGCCGGCGTGCCGGACTCTGCGAGCACTCGTCGAGACCATTCCGCTCCCCCGTTTCTCGCGATCGGTCAGCATCCTTGTGTCTCGGGATGCCACGGGCAGGGCCGGGGGTCCTCGACCTGGCGGTAGACGCCACCGGGGGATCCCGTGTAGACAGCCCCGTAGCGCGCGGCGTAGCCGGTCACCGCGTACCGTCCCCCTCGTGGGGCGGGAACGGGAACCGTGCCGTCTTTTGCGTCCCGCACGTAACGGACGGACAGGCCGAAGGCGCGGGAGCCCCGCTCGGCATGGAACGTCGCCGACAGGTTGACCTGCTCTCCCGGTTCCAGCGTGATGACCTTCTCCTTGAAGTACCTCTTCGTGGAGTTCTTCCCGGTGCGGAAGACGGGCGCCGGAGTGTCCATGTCCGCGAACAGCTGGATCTTCGACTCTCCCCCGGCGTTCGGCTCGCACACCAGCGTTCCGGCGAGCGGAGCGGCCGCGCGAGGTGACTTCGGCTCGATGTCGATGGATGTGATCGTCAGCGAACTCGCACCCCCCTCGATCGTGAGACCGACAGTCAGTTCGTCTGCCCGCGCGCCCTGGTTGCGCCGGATGACGGCTTGCGCGTCGCCACCGGCCACGAGTTCCGCCCGGTCCCGGGGCGAGGACACCCGGCGCGGCAGAGCCGTGCAACCCGCCTCGCTCTCCTGCCGGGCGGTCACGAGGAACGGCGCCGCCGCAGGGCCGCCCGAGGACGCGCCTGCCCCGCCCGGCGCGGGGCTCGGCTCGGACTCGCCGCTCAGACCGAGCGACTGCAGGACGAGCGCGGTCAGCACCGCGCCGATCACAGGGATGCCCGCGCCGAGCCAGAGCAACCTGGTGTGCCTCTTCCACCACGGCTCAGGAGTGTCGGGCGGCTTCTGCCGCTGCGTACGAGGCCGGGTACGTGCGCGCAACGTGGTCCGGTTCCTCAACTCTCCCCCAGTGAGCGACGAGTCCGTCCTGACCGCGAGTCAGCTGCAGTCGAGAGCAGGATCATAGGAGGAGCCGGCCCGGCTTGGCACCAGGGCCGGTCACGGACCTCGCGTCGTCACAGGACGTCGGCGAGGCGGTCCACCTGGTCCGGGTCGGGGCCGTAGCAGTAGAGCATGACCTCGTCCGCGCCGAGGTCGGCGAAGGCGGTGATCGCGTCGCGGACCTGGGCCGGCGTGGTGAGCATTCCGGCCACCATGCGATCGGCCATGCCGGTGAAGGTGTAGTACGCGTGCATGTTGGCCCGGGCTTCGGCGACCACGTCCTCGGGGCCGAGGGCGACGTTGACCTGCGCGACGAGGCGGGGTGCGCCGTCGCGGCCGTACTCCTTCCAGAACCGGCGCGCGGTGTCGAACAGGCCGCCTGCCCAGGAGGGCGCGGCGGCGGCGAGGAAGCCGTCGCCCCAGCGCGCCACGCGTTCGATCGCTGCGGGCTTGAATCCGCCGAAGAGCACCTGCGGGCCGTCGGGCCGGGCGGGCGCGGGACCGATCGGGCCGACGCCGTCGCCGTAGGCCTCACCGGACCAGAGGCGGCGCATCACCGCCATCTGCTGGTCGAGGCGCCGGCCCCGGGTGCCCAGATCGACGCCCGCGACCTGGTGGTCGTCGTCCCGGCCGCCGATGCCCAGGCCGAGGACGAGGCGGCCGCCGGTCATCCGGTCCAGGGTGGCGGCCTGCTTGGCGAGCAGGGCGGTGTCGCGCAGCGGGGCGAGCAGCACCTCGGTCTGGACGCGGATACGGGAGGTGGCGCCGGCCAGGACGGCGAGCGCGACCAGGGGTTCGGGGTTGTCGTAGACGAGCCGGTCGAGCAGGCCGAGCGTGCTGAAGGGCCCGGCGTCGGCGCGCCGGGCCCAGGTGAGCAGGGTGGCGGGGTCGCTGATGGGCAGGCCGATACCGACGTTCATGGGAGAGACCTCCGAAGGGAAGGGTCGACAAGGACGGCTGCCGCCCCTTCGGCACCTCAGCGAGGTGGGACGCTCCCGCTCTGCGGCGAACTTCGGGGGAGCGTCTCGTCGAAGTCATCTCACCCTAGGGCGGCCCGAGTTCACGGGACAACCCGATTTCGCCGGCGGCGGCTCGCTAGTCCTCGATCACCAGGCCCTTCGCCGCGAGCAGCGGTTCGAGGTTGCAGATGTCGATGACGGTCCGGCCCGCCCGGTACGCGGCGATGTAGCCGGTCTCGGCGTCGACCCGTTCCTGGGACGCGGTCGCCACCTCCGCGGCGTCCTCCCGGCGGACGACGACCACGCCGTCGGCGTCGGCACGGATCACGTCGCCGGGGCGGACGAGCTGTCCGCCGACGGTGATCGGCTCGCACATCGGCCCGACGGTCTCCTTGACGGTGCCCTTGATGCAGACGCTGTGCGAGAACACCGGGAAGCCGAGTGCCCGGAGGTCCTCGGTGTCCCGGACTCCCGTGTCGGTGACGAGTCCCGCGAGCCCTTTGGACTGGCAGGCGTTGGCGAGGACGTCACCGAAGGAACCGGCCTCGGTGTAGGCGCCGCCGGACACCACGACGACGTCGCCAGGGCGGGCGTAGGCGATGGCGGTCTGGAGCATCAGGTTGTCACGGGGCGCGCACTGGACCGTGAAGGCGGGGCCGCACAGGGACATGCGGTGGTCGACCGGTTTGATGGACGAGTCCAGCGCCCCGAGCCTGCCCTGCGCCTCGTGGATGGTCGCCGAGGAGTAGGCGCCGAGACGCTCGACGAGTTCCGGGTCGGGGCGGTCGAACTTGGTGCTGACGCGGATCATGACGGCCTTTCGGACAGGCTGGCGCAGGCGGCTGTGATGCGTGCGCAGGCTTCGGTGAGGATGTCCGTGGAGGTGGCGAACGAGATACGGAAGTAGCCGGGGGCGCCGTACGCGGCTCCGTGGATCACCGCCACCTGCCGGCTCTCCAGGAGATGGCGTGCGAAGTCCTCGTCGTTCTCGATCCGGACGCCCGCGGGGGTGAACTTGCCGATGTACGGCCGGCAGTCGACCAGGAGGTAGAAGCCGCCGCTGGGCGTGGTGCAGCTCAGCCCCGGTGTGTCGGCGATGAGCTTGACCGTGGTGTCGCGCCGCGCCCGGTAGAGGTCGACGGTCTCCCGTACGAAGTCCTGCGGCCCCGTCAGCGCCGCGGCGGCCGCCGCCTGACTCACCGAGGACGGGCACGAGGAGCTCTGCGACTGGAGCGTGTTGATCGCGGTCACCAGGTCCGCCGGGCCCGCTCCGTAGCCGATGCGCCACCCGGTCATCGCGTACGTCTTGGACACGCCGTTGGTGAGGAAGACCCGGTCGGACAGGCGGGGTTCGACAGCCGCCAGAGACGGGTTGTCCCCGTCGTCGTACCAGATCTCGTCGTAGATCTCGTCGGTGAGGACGCGGACGTGCGGGTGGTCCAGCAACACCTCGGCGAGGGCCTGGAGTTCGCCCGGGGTGTAGGCGGCGCCGGTCGGGTTGCCGGGGGTGTTGAGGACGACCCAGCGGGTGCGTTCGGTGAGTGAGGAGCGGAGGCGGCCGGGCGTCAGCTTGAAGCCGTCCGCCTCCGGGCAGTCGACGATGACGGGGGTGCCGTCGTTGGCGAGGACCATGTCCGGATAGGACACCCAGTACGGGGCCGGGACGACGACCTCGTCCCCCGCGTCCAGGGTGGCCGCCAGGGCGAGGAAGATGACCTGCTTGGCTCCGCCGCCGACGGTGATCTGGCGGTCGGTGTACTCCAGACCGTGCCGCTGCCGGAGTTTCCCGGCGATCGCGGCGCGCAGCCGTGGTGTGCCGTTCACGGGGGTGTACTTGGTCTCGCCCGCCTCGATCGCCCGGATCGCGGCGGCCTTGACGTGGTCGGGGGTGTCGAAGTCGGGCTCGCCGACGGTCAGGTCGAGGATGGTCAGGCCCTGGCCCTTGAGTTCGCGCACGCGCTGCGCCGCCGCGGTGCTGGGCGAGGGCTTGATGCGGCGTACCCGCTCTGCCGTGTCCATGTGCTCAGCCCTCCCGGCGTTCGAAGTTCAGGCCGCCGGGGACCTGGAACGTGGGCAGGATCTCGATGTGGCCGATGTTGACGTGCCGGGGCGTGTCGACGGCGAACTCGATGGCGTCGGCGATGTCCTCGGGCTTGAGGGACTCGTAGCCGTCGTAGAAGCGCCGCTGGGCCTCCTCCATGTCGCCGAGCAGACGGCCGAAGATCTCGGTCTCCACGCGGCCCGGGCAGATCTCGGTGACGCGGACCCGGCGGCCGTAGCCGTCGACCCGCAGTTGGCGGGAGAGGGTGTGCACCGCCGCCTTGGTGGCGTGGTAGATCGTGTTGCCGCCGAAGTTGTAGACGCCGGCGATGGAGCTGATGTTGACGATGTGGCCGAGGTCGCGCTCCACCATGCCGGGCATGAGCAGGCGCACCAGGTGCAGGACGGCCTGGATGTTGACGGCGACCTGCTCGTCGACGGCGAACTCGTCGGCGGTGAGGATGTTGCCGGTGCGCGAGACGCCGGCGTTGTTGACGAGGACGTCGATCTCCAGGCCGTCCAGGGCGGCGGTCAGCGCGTCGGTGTCGGTGATGTCGACGGCGTGCGGGACGCAGCCGGTGGCGTCGGCGAGGGCTTCGAGGCGTTCCGCGTTGCGTGCCACGGCGTGGACTTCCAGTCCGCGCTTGGTGAGTCGCTCGACCGCTACGGCTCCGATGCCGGTCGACGCTCCGGTGACGAGAGCGGTGCGGTAGTCGGAGATGGGCATGCGGGTGTGCTCCTTGCTGGGGGGTGGGGGGGCGGTCAGGCGTCGCGCAGGGGCAGATGGGCGCGGTCCTCGACCCGGGAGACGGCGACGAGGGTGCCCAGGGCGGTGAGGACGGCGTAGTAGGCCGGCATGTGGACGTCGCCGGTGCGGTCGATGAGGTAGGTCATCAGCAGCGGGGCCGTGCCGCCGAAGAGCGCGGCGGAGACGTTGTAGCCGAGACCGTAGGCGGAGTAGCGCACGCGGGTCGGGAAGAGCTCGACGAGCAGGATGTGGATGACGCCGGTGTGCCCGGCGAACACGACGGCCATGAGACACGCGCCGACGAGGGCGAGGGCGACGTTCCCGGTGCCGATCAGCAGGTAACAGGGCACGCCCACCAGGGCCATGGCGATCGCGGCACCGGCGATGACCTTCTTGCGGCCGACCCGGTCGGACAGCCGGCCCATGTAGGGGATGGCGATACAGATCGCGACCAGGCTGGAGGCGGTGACGAGGAGCCCCTGGACCTGGCCGAAGTGCAGCTCGTTGGTCATGAAGGTGGGCATGTAGCTGAACAGGACGTAGTAGCCGGAGCCGTTCATCAGGGGGATGAACAGGGCCAGCAGCATGGCGCGGCGGTGCTCGGCGGAGGTGAAGGCCTCCTTGAGGGGGTTCTTGGCCAGGCCGCCCTCTTCCTTCAGACGGTTGAAGTTGGGCGTGTCACTGATGCGCTTGCGGATGTAGATGCCGGTGATGCCGAGCGGCACGGCGAGCAGGAAGGGGATGCGCCAGCCCCAGGACTCCATGCGTTCGGCGCCGAGCCCGCTGGTCATCGCGGCGGCTATCAGCGTGCCGGTGAGCAGGGAGAGGAAGGAGGCGATCTGCGCGTAGCTGGTGTAGAGGCCCCGCTTGCCCTCGGGGGCGTGTTCGGCGAGGAAGCTCATGGCGCCGGACGCCTCGCCGCCGACGGAGAAGCCCTGGGCGACGCGCAGCAGGATCAGCAGGGTGGGCGCGGCGACGCCGATGCTCGCGTAGGTGGGCAGCAGCCCGATGGCCGCGGTGGCGACGCTGATGAGCAGGATGACGAAGACCAGCATCCGCTGGCGTCCGATGCGGTCGCCCAGGTGGCCGCAGATGATTCCGCCGAGGGGACGGAAGAAGAAGGAGACGGCGTAGCCGAGGAAGACCAGCTGGATGGCGGCGTCGGAGCCGGGGAAGAAGACGGCGGCGAGGGTGCCGGCCATGAAGCCGAAGATGCCGTTGTCGTAGAGCTCGGCGAAGATCCCGACGCACCCTGCGAGGGTGATCTTCCGGGCGGTTCTGGAGTCGACGGTGTTGGGGACGGGTCGAGCGGCCACGGTGCTCATGGCGTCTCCTGTCTGGTGCAGGACATGGGGTGGAGGACGTGCGTGCGGGGTGGGGGCGGGTGAGCGGGGAGGGGGTTTCAGTCGCCGTCGGGGGCGCGGATGCGCAGGGCGTCGAAGGCCGTACGGACGCGGGTTCTCAGTGCGTCGACGGCTCCTCGCTGCGCGCGGTGGGCGGTGACGGCCTGTTCGAGGGTGCGGTGGCGGAACCGGATGGTCTGCCCGGGGCGTACCTGCCCGAGTGCGGACAGGCCGGTGGCGGTGACGACGGCGAGGACGGGGTAGCCGGCCGTGACGCCGCGACCGCGGTGCAGCACGAGGAGTTCGTCCCCGGCCGGTACTTCGACGGCTCCGATCGGGACGCCGCGGGAGAGGACCTCGCCCTCGGTGACGCGGCGGGGCAGGCGCTCGCCGCGCAGCCGCAGGCCGATGTGGTTGCTCTGCGGGCTGACCGTGAAGGGAGCGTCGAACAGGCGGGGCGCCGTGTCTGCGAACTCGGCCCGGTCGGGGCCGTCGGTGACGTCGATGGTCCAGGTGGAGGGGAACGCGGGGACGGGGGCGTGCAGGCGGAAGAGCGGTATCCGTGAGTAGGGGTGGTCGAAGGCCGGGCAGGTCCTGCGGAGGCTGAGCTCGGCGCCGTCGCGCAGGGCGGGGCCGAACCCCAGGATGGTGTCGGGAGCGCAGCTTCCCTGGAGGTAGTCCGCTGTGAACGAGCCGAGTACGGCCAGGTAGACGCGCAGCCCCTGGCGGATGCCGGTGACGCGCAGGGTGTCGCCGGCGCGCACGGGGACCGGCTCCCACATCGGGCGTGCGGCCCCCTCGACGCTCACGTCGGCCGGGGCTCCGGTCACGGCGACGAGGATGTCGGCGGAGGGGACGCAGGCGAAGTCGAGGGCCGTGATCTCCAGCAGCGGCGCGTGTTCGTCGTTTCCGCACAGGACGTTGGCGACGCGTGCCGAGTGCTGGTCGGCGGCTCCGCCCACGGGCAGGCCGTAGCGGGAGCGGCCGACGCGGCCGAGGTCCTGCACGGTGGTGATGCCCGCGGTGCGGACGGTGAGGGTGTCAGCCACGGCAGGCCGCCAATGGGGCGTCGGCGTAGTCGTTCCACCGGTCCGGGGTGATGGGGACGAAGCGGAAGGTGTCGCCGGGCCGGTAGGGGGTGATCGGGTCGTCGTGCAGGTCGAGGACGCGCAGCGGGGTGCGTCCGAGGAGTGGCCAGCCGCCGGGAGAGGGCATCGGGCAGATGACCGCCTGCCGGCCGGCGACGGCGACCACGCCGGGCTCGACGCGGGTGCGGGGCGAGGCCAGCCGCGGCACGGGCGCGGGGAAGGGGGGCCCGTCCATCATCGGCGCGCCGGCGGGTGCGCCGAGGCAGCGCACGGTGAGGTCGGATCCGCAGTGCAGGTCGACGAGCTCGCTCTCGGTCAGGCCGAGTCGGGCGGCGACCTCGGGCAGATCGGGTCCGTGTTCGCCGCCGTAGACGACGGGGACGACGAAGTGCCGGGGCGCTGTCGTCGGACCGGGTGTCGGCCCGAGCCGGGCGGCTTCGTGCCACAGGACGCGTCGGACGGTCTCGTGGTCGGTGTCGGCGCAGTCGAGCTCCACGAGCAGGGCGTCGTAGGTGGGCACGACGCCCTGGACTCCGGTGAGCCGGACGGCGTCCAGGGCGTCGGCCAGGGCGTGGACGAGTCGCCAGGCGTCCTCGGTGCCCAGGCCCACGGCCTTGGCGACCAGGGCGGAGTCACCGCAGTCCGTGATCGTGAGGTTGCCGTTCATGTCAGGCGCCCTTGCCGCTCAGTACGTCGTCGAGGGAGGTGATCCGGACGCCGGCGGCGAGGAGTTGTTCGCGGATCCGGCCGGCCAGCGCGATGGCTCCGGGGGTGTCGCCGTGCAGCAGGACGGTGTCGCAGCCGATCGGGAGGTCCTTGCCGCCGGTGCTTTGGATAACGCCCTCGGTGACCATGCGCAGGGTGCGCCGGGCGATCTCGTCCGGGTCGTGGATCACCGCTCCCGGTTCGGAGCGGGGGACGAGGGTCGCGTCGTCGCGGTAGGCACGGTCGGCGATTCCGACGATGCCCACGCGCAGTCCGCGAGCGCGGGCGGCGTCGGCCAGTTCACCGTCCTGCGCGAGGACGATCAGTGACTCGTCCAGGGCGGCGACGGCGTCCACGACGGCACGGGCGTAGTCGGCGCGTACCGCGACCAGGTTGCCCAGGCGTCCGTGCGGAGCGACGTGCCGTACCCGGGTGCCGTGCGCGACGGCGAACGCCTGGAGGGCACCGACCTGGTACAGCACGTCGGTACGGACCTCCTCCGGCGTGAGGTCCATCGCCCGGCGGCCGAAGCCGACCAGGTCCGGGAAGCTCGGGTGGGCGCCCACGGCCACCCGCCTCTCCACACAGTGCCGGACGGTGGTGTCCATGATGCGCGGATCGCCGGCGTGGAATCCGCAGGCGACATTGGCGGACGTCAGCATGTCCAGGAGGGCCGCGTCGTCGCCCATCGTGTAGGCACCGAATCCCTCGCCGAGATCGGCGACGAGATCAACCATGGGCGTCATGACGTCCTCCGGAGGAATATGGGGAAGGACAATACGAGAAAGGGAATGCCATCACGTTCCGGCGATATCCCGAGAAGAATCCTGGCTGGATGTTCCGCTCAACTTAATCCCCTGCTCCCTTGACCGCCAATATGTGTTCGATCTGGCGTTATCGCGAACGGTTATGACCTGCCTCACCTCCCGGGCCCTCTTCGGGGCTGCGCTTCGGGGTGGGCCTCCCTACGATGAGGCTCCGCTCCCGTGGAAGGCCTCGCATGGACACCAGGCGTCTGTACTCGTTCATCAAGATCATCGACGCGGGGAGCATCACGCGTGCGGCCGACATCCTGCACATCGCGCAGCCGGCGCTGAGCCAGCAGCTGTCCGCGCTGGAGGCGCAGTTCGGGCAGCAGTTGCTGATCCGCAGCAAACGCGGCGTCGCCCCGACCGAGGCCGGCCGGGCGCTGTACCGGCACGCCCAGCTGATCCTGCGGCAGGTGGACCTCGCGCACGCCGCGGTCTCCGTCTCCGGGCGGGCGCCCGCCGGCAGCGTGTCCGTGGGGCTCGCGCCGTACAGCCTGGGCGCGGCTCTGGCGCTGCCGCTGCTCAAGAGCGTGCGCGAGCGCTACCCGGAGATCCTGCTGCACATCAACGAGAACTTCGGCGGCGTGATCAGTGAGGCGATCATGACCGGCCGGATGGACATGGCGTTCATCTACGGGGCCGGTCCGCTGCGGGGCGTGCAGTTCGAGCCGTTGCGGACCGAGGATCTCTTCCTGATCGGCGCCCCCGACGGGACGGCGCCGCACGGGGCGGGCGAGGTCGACCTGGACGAGCTCAAGGGCGTGCCTCTGCTGCTCCCCAGTCGCATCCACACGATCCGGCAGGTGGTGGACGCCGCCTTCCAGCAGGCGTCCCTGCTGCCGAACGTGGTGGGCGAGGTGGAGTCAGCGCTGACGCTCGTCAACGCCGTCGACGCGGGTCTCGGCGCCACCGTCCTGCCCTGGTCGGCGGCGCGCGCCATCCTCGACGTCCGTTCCCTGTCCGTGCGCCGCATCGTGAATCCCGTGATCCAGGTCAAGCTGTCGTTGGTGACCTCGGACAACCAGCCCCTCTCCGAACCCGCTCTGGCGGTGCACGACCTGTTCCTCGAACTCATCACGGCCTTCGACGGGACACCGCATGAAGAATAAGGAACGGCAATAGCGTCACACGAAATATCTATTTGTTTCCGATGGCGGTCGCGGCTAGTTTTCTGCGAAATTCGCTGCCCTGGAGACATGAATGAAGAAGCGTGTGCTCGCCACCCGTGAGAATCTGCCCGGCCTTGGTCTCGCCCGTCTGTCCGAGGCGGCCGAGGTGGTGGCCTGGCCCGGCGACGGCAAGCCCGGCCTCTCGGACCTCGCCGCGCTGGCACCCGGAGTGAGCGGCGTCCTCGCCCTGGGCAACGACCCGGTGGACGGAGCGCTGATGGACGCCGCCGGACCCTCGCTGCGGGTCGTCGCGCTGGCGAGCATGGGCTTCGACAACGTCGACCGCGCGGCCGCCGCGGAGCGCGGCATCGTCGTCACCCACACCCCGGGGGTGCTCGCGGAGACCACCGCCGACCTCACGTTCGCCCTGATCCTCGCCGCCCGCCGCCGGATCGGCGCCGCCGGCGCGAGTCTCGCGGAAGGCTCCTGGGGCCTGTTCCGGATGCACGACTACCTCGGCTTGGACATCCACGGAGCCACGCTCGGCCTGATCGGTTACGGCCAGATCGGCCGCGCGGTGGCGCGCCGGGCCCGGGGGTTCGGCATGCGCGTCCTCCACCACGACCCCTACGCGCCCGACGACGACCTGTCGGCGTCGGTCGGTCTGGCCACGCTCCTGGCCGAGTCCGACATCGTGTCGCTGCACGTACCGCTCACCGAGGAGACCCGGCACCTCGTCTCGGTGCGCGAACTGGCCGCCATGAAGCCCACGGCCACGCTCGTCAGCACCTCGCGCGGTGGTGTCGTGGACGAGGAGGCCCTGCTGGCCGCGGTGCGCGAGGGCCGACTGCACTCCGCCGGACTCGACGTCTTCGAGCGCGAGCCGATGGGGAAGGAGCTGTCACCGCTGGTGGCGGAGCCGCACATCGTCACCTTGCCGCACATCGGGTCGGCCACCGAGAACACCCGGGCCGCCATGGTCGACCTGGCGGTCGGCAACATCCTCGACGTCCTCGCCGAACGTCCGGCCCGCACCCCGCTGCCCGGCACCCCGGCGGCACACGTCTGAGCTACGCGGAGAGGGAGCGGGGCCGCAGATCGGTCCAGTGGGCCTCGACGTACTCCAGGCACGCCTCCCGGGTGTTCTCGTCGAAGGCGACCGTCCAGCCCCCGGGCACCTCGGCGAAGGACGGCCAGAGGGAGTGCTGGCCCTCGTCGTTCACCAGAACCAGGAACCGGCCTTCGGTGTCGTCGAAGGGGTTGGTGCTCATACTGAGTGCCTCCTCGGAACGTCAACCTTAGGTTAGCCTGGCCTAATTGACAGGAGCTTAGCCGTCGTCCCTCCCCTCTCACAAGGAGACGTTCATGCGCCCGGTCACGGCCGACATGGAGAGCGCCTTCACCGGGTTCGGGCTGCCCGGCACACCCGGCACCGACGACTTCTGGGCGGCGGTGCGGGCTCCCGTGTCGGTCCCCGACGGGCGCGGCGGCTGGGTGACCCTGTTCCTGTGGCGCGGGTCGGCGGCGAGCATCGACTTCGAGAGCTGGTCGGGGCCGGTTCCGCTGCGCCGCTGGGGCGACACGGACTGCTGGTACGCCGAGGTGCGCATGCCCGCCCGGCTGCGGGTGACGTACCGGTTCCTCACCGGCGACGGGGCGTACGCCGACCCGTTCAACCCGGCGGGTGCGGGCGGCGACCGGTCCATCGCCGCGACCCCGGACGCCCCGGCCCAGCCGCACTGGCCGGTCGTCGGCGCCGATGTCGTACTGCCCCTCCCCCGCACGCGGATCCGCTGGGCCGGTGAACGGCTCGGCGGGCGGCGCACCGTACGCCTGCACCCGGTGGGCGGCGGCGGGCCGGTGGTCCTGCTGCTCGACGGGGACGACTGGCTGTACCTGCATCCGGCCATGACCGCGTTCGAATCCGCTGTCGCCAGTGGCGAGATGCCCCCGGTCACTCTCGTCTTCCTGCCGGCCAGGGACAGGGCGGCCGAGTTCACGTGCAGGCCCGAGCTGTGGGAGGCGGTGCGGGACGAACTGCTGCCGCTGGTCGCGGAGTCCGGCGTACCCGCCGACCCGGACCGGCTGGTGGTCGCCGGGCAGAGCCTCGGCGGGCTGAGTGCGATGTACGCGGCACTGGAGTTCCCGGACCTGGTGTCCCGTGTCGCCTGCCAGTCGGGGTCGTTCTGGTGGACGCCCGAGGCCATGGACCTGCCGGACCCCTTGGGCGGCCCGGTCGGCGGCGCCATCGCCGCCCGCCTGCGGGGGCATCCCGGGCTGCCCGGTCTGCGGATCGCGTTCGACGTCGGGGAACACGAGACGGCGATGCTGCCCCACTGCGAACTGACCGAGTCCCTGACGCAGCGGGCCGGCGCGACCGTACGGGTCTCGCGATCGGCCGCGGGTCACGACCGGGCGGGCTGGCGGCACGCCCTGCTCAGGGATGTCGCCTGGGCCCTCGCCTAGGGCCTGTCGTTTGGATCATGCCGGCGTCGCGGGGCGTGGCACGCACATCTGCCGCGTTGTCGTCGGTTGTCGACGCTCCGCGTCGCCGCCCTCCTCCGCCTTGCATCTGCACGCACCACGCCCCGCTCGGGTCGGCCGAGAGGCGCAGTCGCTCTCGGCCGACCTGATCCAAACGACAGGCCCTAGCGGGCCGGGTCACCGCGCCACCGCCAGACAGTAGTCCTCGTCGGTGGCGAGGAGGTTGCGATGCGTGTCCTCGGCCGTGACCGCCCCGTCGTCGAGGACGAGGACCCGGTCGGCCGCGTCCAGCAGCGCCGGGCTGCTGGTGATCACGACGGTGGTGCGGCCCCGGCGCAGCTTCGCGACGTTGCGCGCGATGAGCTGTTCGGTGACCGCGTCGACGGCCGTCGTCGGGTCGTGCAGTACGAGGATGTCCATGTCGGCCGCCAACGCCCGTGCCAGGGAGAGCCGTTGGCGTTGCCCGCCGGAGAGGTTGGCGCCGCGGTCGCGGACACCGTGGTCGAGTCCGTCCCGGTGGAGGGCGACGACATCCGTCAGCATGGACGCCTCCACGGCCTCGGGGACGGTCCGGCTGGTGCCCGACGGGTCGATGTTCGTGCGGAGGGTGCCCGCGAAGATCTCGCCGTCGTACGGGTTCACCAGCATGTGCTCGCGGACCGCCTCGATCGACAGGTCCGCGAGTTCCCGCCCGCCGACCCGTACCGCTCCCTCGTACGCGCCGGGCGGGACGTGCCCGGCCAGGACCGACGCGAGGTCCGCCGCCTCGCGCGGCCGGTAGGCGGCGATCGCCACGAACTCCCCTGCGGAGACCTGGAACTTGAGATCGCGCAGGGTTCCGTACCGGACGCCGTCGAGCTCCAGGTTCCCGCCCGCGGCGGGGCGTTCCGGTCCCGGGGTGCTGACCGGCGGCGCGGTCAGGACCAGAGCCATCCGCGCGGCGGAGGCGCGCGCGATCATCACGTACTTCGGCATCTCGGAGAACAGCCTGAGCGGTTCCATGATGAACTGCGCGAGTCCCACGGCCATGACGAGTTCGCCGATGCCGATCTGTCCGTCGAACGCCAGCCAGCCGGCCGTCAGGGTCACGGCACCGGCGAGGACCGCGTTGAGGGCCAGTGCGGCGCCCGCGTACGCGCCGTTCACCTTGGCGACGGTGATCGCCTGGAGCTTCGCCTCCGTGCTGACCTTCCGGTAGGACCGGAACGCGGCGTGGTTGCCGCCGAAGCCGTGCAGCGGACGCAGGCCGGTGATCAGGTCGGCGACCTTCGCGCCCGCCCGCGCCACACGGGCCTGCTGTTCCTGGGTGCTGGAGCCGATCCGCCTGGACAGCACGCTCAGGATCGACAGGATCGCCACGGTTCCCACGATCACCAGCAGGCCGAGCCGGACGTCGGCCAGGCCCAGCGCGAGCGCCGCGACGACCACCGCGACCAGCGAACTGATCAGCAGCGGCACCACCTCGATGATGTCGGCGGTCTGGTCGGCGTCCTCCGTGGCGATGGTCAGCACCTCACCGGACTTGAGGTCGACGTCCCGGGCCACCGGCTGGAGTCCGCAGGCGGCGACCCGCACCCGCCAGCGGTGCGCCTCGGTCGTGTTGGCCTTCTGCAGGATGCGCATCCCGAACCGCCACGACAGCGACACGGTCGTGATGATCACGGCCAGCGCGGCGATCGACAGGCCCAGCGAGCCGAGGTTCCGGTCCCGCATGGTGTGTTCGACGATCAGGCCGAGCGCGATCGGGAAGGCGGTCTCACCGGCCTGGTACAGACCCATGAGGACGGTGCCCCAGACCATGGCGCCGAGGTTGCGGCGCAGAGCGGTGCGGAGGATGTCGGACCCCGGGCGGGGCCGCTGCGTGTCAGGACTGGTCATCGAGGTGGTGGGCAATCGCTTCCGGGGTGCGCAGGGTCAACAGGTCTCGGATCGTGATCACCGGTCCGTACTCGCGGCGGAGCAGTCCGATGAGTCGTACCGCCAGCATGGAGTGTCCCCCCAGGGACACGAAGTCGCTCACCGCGCTCACCTCGTCGTCGTCCAGGTCCAGGGCCTCGGCGAAGAACTCGCACACCACGGCCTCGGTCTCGGTCCTCGGGCCCCGCTCCCCCGCCGTGGTCAGCGCGCCCAACGGCTTGGCCTCCGGCAACGCCTTCGTGTCAGCCTTCCCGTTCACCGTGAGCGGGATGCCGTCGACCTGGGCGTAGTGCGTCGGGCGCAGGAAGTCAGGGAGCGCGGCGCCCACTTCGGCGGCGACCGTCGCCGGCTCCGCGCCGTCCAGCACGAGGTAGGCGGCCAGCCGGTACGCCCCGTCGACCTGCGGGGCGGGCTGGGCGACCGCGGCGGCGAACCGCACCGCGGGATGCGCGGCGAACGCCGCCTCGACCTCGCCGAGTTCGACCCGGTGACCGCGGATCTTGACCTGCTGGTCGGTGCGGCCCAGGTACATCAGGTTCCCGTCGGGCCTGCGGGCCACCAGGTCCCCCGTGCGGTACATGCGCTCGCCCGGGGCGCCGAACGGGCAGGCCACGAACCGGTGGGCGGTCTGCGCCGGCTGCCCGAGGTAGCCGCGCGCGATGCCGACGCCCGACACGTACAGCTCTCCGGGTACACCGTCCGGCAGCGGCCGCAGCCACGGGTCCAGCACGTACACGTCCGTGTTGTCGATCGCCACCCCCACCACCGGGTCCTGGCACTCGAAGGTGCCGACGCCGAGGGTGTTGATGGTGTACTCGGTGGGGCCGTACAGGTTGTAGCCCACCGTCCCCTCGGTCTCGGCGAGGCGCTGCCACAGCGCCGGTGTGACGGCCTCACCGCCGAGGAGTACCAGCGCCGGCCGCCGCTCCGGGTTGTCGAGCAGCCCCTCGGCGACGAGTTGCTGCGCGTACGTCGGCGTCACGTTGACGACGTCGATGCCGTGCTCCAGGCAGTACTCGACGAGGCGGGGCGCGTCACGGCGCAACTCCTCGTCACAGATGTGCACTTCGTGCCCGTCGGCCAGCCACAGCAGTTCCTCCCATGACATGTCGAACGCGAACGACACGGTGTGCGCGACACGGAAGACCCGGTGCCCGTGCTCGGCCAGCACAGGTTCGAAGATACGGCGCTGATGGTTGATCAGCATGTTGGTGAGACCGGCGTACTCGGTCACCACGCCCTTGGGCCTCCCGGTCGAGCCGGAGGTGTAGATCGTGTACGCGGGGTGCCGGAGCCGGTCGGGGTCGTCCGGCGCGAACGTCACGAACGGCTCGGCCGCGGGGAGGGGCCGGTCCAGTTCGAGCAGATCGCCGGTCAGCCGTGGCGACACCGCGCGCACCGTGAGGATCACGTCCGGGCGGGCGTCCTCGACGATCGCGGCGATCCGCTCGTCCGGGTGGTCCAGCTCCAGCGGCACGTACGCGGCACCGACACGCAGTACGGCGAACAGTGCCACGATCGAGTCGAGGGAGCGTGGGACCGCGAGTCCCACGGTCGTCTCCGGGCCGATGCCACGCTGTGCGAGCACACCCGCCACCGCGCGGCTGCGGTCGCGCAGTTCGGCGAAGGTCATGGTAGAGCCGTGGGCGACGAGCGCCACCCGTCGCGGGTCACGGTCGGCGGCCCGGTCGAACCGGTCGACGACGGTGTCCGTGCCGATGTCCGTCCGTTCACCCGGCCGGGGCCAGGGCCCCAGCCCCGGCAAGGCGCCGACGGGTCCGGTCGCCCGCGCCAGGTCTTCGAGGACGCGCAGGTAGTCGTCGAGGAGGCGCCGGGCGTTCTCGTCGTCCTCGTCGCGGTACTCCAGCTTGACGGTGAGCCGGTCGCCGGGTGTGACGACCCAGGTGAACGGATAGTGGGTGGAGTCGTCGGCCCGCACCGAGGTGATGCCGTGCCTGGCGTTCATCTCGGCGAAGGCGTCCACGTCCAGGAAGTTCTGGAGCACGAACAGGTTGTCGAAGAGGGTGTCGTGCCCGCCGGCCCGCTGGATCTCGCCGAGCCCGAGGTGCTCGTGCTCCATCGCCTCGACCCTGGCCGCCTGTACGGCCGACAGGTACTCCCGGACCGTGTCGTCCGGCCGGGCCCGCGTCCACGTGGGCACGGTGTTGAGCAGCACGCCGACGATGCCGGACAGCCCCTCGCCCTCCCGGCCGGAGACGGTCACGCCGAACACGGCGTCGCCGCGGCCCGTGCGAGCTCCCAGCAGCAGGCCGAACGCACCGGTCAGCACCGCGTTGAGCGTGACGCCGTGCGCCCTCGCCGCTTCCCGCAGCAGCTCCGATCGCTCGGCGGACAGGGTGTGCACGAGGGCGCGCGGCAGGTCGTCGGAGAGGGCCGGTGCCGGTCCCGCGAGCAGCGTCGGGCCGGGAAGCCCTGCCAGGTGCTCGGCCCAGAAGCGTTCCGACACGGCCGGGTCCTTGGCGTGGAGCGCCCGCGCGTGGTCCTCGAAGCTCGGCGTGGCCGGGGTCGGCACCGGCGGCTCGCCCGCGAGGACGGCTCGATAGGCGTCGAACAGGTCCCGCAGCACGATCTCGCGGGACCAGCCGTCCCACAGCAGCAGGTGGTAGCTCAGCAGCAGGCCGTCACGGTCGTCGGGCAGCCGCACCACGGTCATCCTGATCAGCGGCGGCTCGGCCGGGTCGAATCCCGTGTCCCGGTCGCGGACCCGCAGGGCGTCGACTTCCGCCTCCGTGGACAGGGCGATCTTACGGACGTCGACGCGGCGGCCGGGCGCGAGGACCTGGACCGGGTTTCCGTCGTCGTCGGTGGTGAAGCCGGCACCCACGACCGGGTGCCGGGCGATGACGTACGCCATCGCCTCGGCCAGGGCGTCGGTGTCCAGGCGCCGGTCGAACGTGAACCAGCTCTGCGCGACGTAGTGCCCGGCCGGACCCGTCATCTGCGCCTGGAAGAACAGGCCTCGCTGGAGCGGGGTGACCGGGGCCGTGCGCTCGGCGGTCGCGGAGGCGTCCGCGATGCCGTGCAGGGCGCCGAGCCAGTGCTCGGTGATCTCGTCGGGGACGCCCTCGGCGAGGGTGAAGGCCGCGTGCAGGCTTCCGGTGTCCTCGTCGAGCCACGCGTTGACCTCGACGGCGTACGGGCTGCCCTGGTCGCCACCGGTGATGTGCAGCGCCTGGGACTCGCTGCCCCTGCCGAGGTAGTTGAACAGGACCTGCGGGCGGGCGGTGAGCAGCGGTGCCGTCTGCGGGTCGAGGTACCGGAGCAGGCCGTACGCGACGTGCGCGGTCTCGTCCGGCCGGCGTTCGGCGAGCTCGCGGGCGGCGGCGACGGGGTCGGTGTGCACGGTGAGCCGTACGGGCGCGATGGCGGTGAACCAGCCAACCGTGCGGGTGTAGTCGTGGTGTCCGAGGAGCGGGACCCGGCCGTGTCGCTCCAGCTCGATCGCGAGGTCGGTGGGGGTCGGCTGGACGCGGGTCAGCGCGCTGCGCAGGGCGCCGCAGAGCAACTCGGTGAGACCGATGCCGAGTGCGGCGGGCGCGGTGCGGGTCACGCGGTCGCTCACGTCGGGGGCGAGGACGACCGTGGTCTCGCGCAGAGCGTCGACGGCGGGCAGCAGCGCGGGGGCCCGGAGGGTGCTGACCCACTGTCCGAGGTCGTCGATCGCGTGGGCGGACCTGAGCGTCAGCGCTTCGGCGTACTCGGCGTAGGACGTGGTCGGTGGCGGCAGGGGCTCCCCGCGCAGGCCGGTGGCCAGGTCGTCCAGCAGGATCAGCCAGGACACCGAGTCGACGGCGAGGTGGTGCACGGTGACGACGAGGGTCCGGGTCGACTCCAGCCAGGAGAACGCGACGATGTCCCCGGACTCGGGGTCGAGGCGTCCGGCGGCCTCGTTCGCCGCCGTCGTGGGGTCGGTCGTGTCCGGCCGTACGACGGTGATCGGGCGGACGGGTTCGGTGCGCAGGGTCCATACGCCGTGGTCGGTGCGGAGCCTCAGCCGCAGGGCCGGGTGCGTGGCGACGAGGGCGTTCGCGGCGCGCTGGGCATCCGTGAAGCCGGTGCCCTCGGGGGCGCTCACTGCCCTGGCCTGGGCGAATCGAGCGAGTGAGCCACCCAGTTCGCGCTGGCGCAGGATGATCGGGGTCGGGGGGAGCGGGCCCTCATCGCGAACGGTGGGGGCGATCTCGGCTTGGGGGGCCTGTGTCCTCAGGTGCTCGGCGAGTGCACGGGGGGTCTTGAACAGGAACACGTCCCGGGGCGAGATCGGCAGGCCGAGTGTTCGGGCCCTGTTCACGACCGTGATGGCGATGATGCTGTCGCCTCCGGCGCGAAAGAAGTCGGTGTCGGCGTGCGCTGAGGAGTCGGGCAGCGTCTGAGCGAAGATTCCGATCAGCGTGGCAAGCGTCGCGTCTTCACCTGCGGGCGCGTCGTGGCTGGTCGCGCCCCGCGGCGGAGCCGCGTTCCGATACGGTCCCGCGCCCCTGCGGGCGTGCTCGGCCAGGGCGTTCTGGTCCAGCTTGCCGTTGACCGTCAGGGGCAGGGCCTCGACCGGCAGCACTCGGCCCGGGACCATGTGCACCGGCAGCTTTTCCGACAGCCGGGCCGCGAAATCTTCCGGCACCCGGCCCACCACATGGGCGACGAGGTGATCGCCGCTGTGCGCCACCGTGACAGCCGCATCGACCACACCGTCGAGTTCCCGCACCGCGGACTCCACCTCGCCCAGTTCGACGCGGAAGCCCTTCAACTGCACCTGGTCGTCGGCCCGGCCGATGAACTCCAGATCGCCGTCGAGGTTCCGGCGGGCGAGGTCGCCCGTGTGGTACATGCGGGAGCCGTCCCCGGCGAACGGGTCCGCGACGAACCGTCCCGCCGTGAGCCCCGGCCTGCCGAGGTAGCCGAGCGACACCTGGTCGCCGGCGACGTAGATGGCACCCACCCGGCCCGGCGGCACGGGGCGGAGCCGGTCGTCGAGCAGGTAGGTGACCAGGCCGGGGATCGGGCCGCCGATCGGGCTGACGTCCCTGCCGCGTGCGAAGTCCTCGTCGGTCAGCACCCGGTGGGTGACGTGGACGGTGGTTTCGGTGATGCCGTACATGTTGACCAGCTCGGGCGAGGCGGTGCCGTGCCGCTCTGTCCAGGTGCGCAACCGCCCGAGGTCCAGGGCCTCACCGCCGAAGATGATCCGGCGCAGGGCGGGGAGCGGCTCGCCGGCGTGCCGGTCGGCCTCGATGAACTGGTAGAACGCCGAGGGCGTCTGGTTGAGCACGGTCACCCCGCGTTCTCGGACCAGCTGGTGGAAGTCGACCGGGGAGCGGGTCAGCCCGTACTCGGGCACCAGCAGTTCACCGCCGTACGCCAGGGCGCCCCACAGCTCCCAGACCGCGAAGTCGAAGGAGAAGGAGTGGAACTGGACCCACACGTCGTGCGGGCCGAAGTCCATGTCGGGCTGGGTGTTGGCGAGCAGGGTCACCACGCTGGAGTGCGGGACGACGACGCCCTTGGGCCGTCCGGTGGATCCGGAGGTGTAGATCACGTAGGCGGGGTCGTGCGGGCTCACTTCCGTCTCAGTGGTCGCCCCCACCGGCGGATTGTCTCCCTGGACGAGTACGCGTGCCGACACACCCGCTCTGGCCAGCAGTTCCGTGAAACGGTCCCGCTGGTCGGGGGCGACGAGGACGACCTGTGGAGCGGAGTCGGCGAGGATGTACTCCAGCCGTTCGTCCGGGTAGGCCAGGTCCAGCGGCACGTAGCGCCGCCGGCGCTGACGACGGCGACCAGGGCGACGACCTGCTCCAGCGAGCGCGGGACGGCGACGGCGACCCGCCGGCCCGGGCCCACACCGGCCGTACGCAGGGCCGAGGCCAAGTCGCCCTTCGCGTCGGCCAGTTCGCCGTACGACATTGACCGGGTGCCACCGTCGAGATCGCACTGCGTGACAGCGGTGGACGCCGGGGCACGCTGTGCGCAGGCGTCGAACAGTGCGCCCAGGGTGGTCGGAGTGGTCGGCGCGGGCAGCCTCCCCTTCTCGGGCGCCAGCTCGTCGACCAGGGTGTCCGGCCGGGTGAGCAGGGCGGTGAGGGTCGAGGAGAACGTACGCAGGAGTGCCCGGGCGGTCGCCTCGCGCAGCAGCTCACCGTCGTAGATCAGGTTGAAGCGCGGACGGCCGTCGCGTGTGCGTTCCACCACCAGCGTCAACGGGTAGTGGGGGGCGCCCTCGTTCACGATTCCGGTGATGACGAGGGTGTCGCCCGGACGCCGCAGAGTGCCGGTGTCGGTCGTGACGTCGAACACCACCAGGGTGTCGAACAGGGAGCCGGCGTCGGCCTGGCGGCCGATCCTCGCCAGCGAGACGTGCTGGTGCGGGAGCACCGCGTTCTGGTGTTCGCGTACCGAGGCGAGCAGATCGTCCGCCGTGGTCGTACCGGTCCAGCCGGCCCGCACGGGGATCGTGTTGATGAACAGCCCCACCATGTCCTCGATGCCGGGCACATCGGCGTCGCGTCCGGACACGGTCGAGCCGAAGACCACGTCGGTGCTGTGCAGGATGCCGCCCAGTGTCACCGCCCAGGCGCTGTGCACGGCGACGCTCAGCGGTACGCCGGCCGACCGGGCGGCGGCGTCGATGTCGTCCTCCGGCAGCGCGGCGGTCTCGGTCAACCGGTCGGACGGGGTGTGTCCTTCGGCGACCAGGGAAGGGCCGGGCAGGCCGGCGAGTTGCTCGCGCCAGACGCGATCGCTCTCGTCGTCGTCCCGTCCAGCGAGCCAGTGGACGTAGTCGCAGAAGCCGCCGGCCGGGTACAAGGTTCCCGGCGCGTGATACTCGGCCAGCAGCGCGCGGAGCATCGGCGGCACCGACCAGCCGTCGGCGATGATGTGGTGCACGGTCTGCACGAGGACGTGGCGGCCGGAGCCCCTGCGGATGAGCGTGTATCGCATCAGCGGGCCGGTGGCCAGGTCGAATCCCGCGCGGCGGTCCCGCTCTGCGAGGTAGCGCAGCTCGGTGTCGGTGATGCCGGGGCGGTCCAGCGTGGTGAAGGGCGCCTCGACACCGCTCTCCAGCACGGAGACCACGCGGCCGTCTGCGAGCGCCACGAACCGCGCGGCCAGGTTCGGGTACAGGGTGAGCAGGCGGGTGGCCGCGGCCGCGAGCCGGTCGGCGTCCACGTCGCCGTCCAGGGTGAGGAGTTGCTGCTCGACGTAGGCGCCCGTGGAGTCGTCGTCGAAGACCGAGTGGAAGTAGAGGCCCTCCTGCAGCGGGGTCAACGGCAGGACGTCCCGCAGTGCCGGGCCGTCCAGGTCGTCGACGTCGGCCTGGGTGAGCGGCACCAGGGGGAAGTCGCTGGGCGAGTGGCCGCCCCGGTCGAGCGCGGCCAGCCCGGTCAGGGCCGCCCGGAAGTAGCCGGCGAGGGCCGCGAGGCCCTCGTCGGTGAACATGCCGTCGGGCCAGGAGAGGGTGGTGACCAGTTCGTACGCGCCGGTGTCGGCTGGTTCGGCGATGGCGTTGAACTCCAGGGGGCGCGGCAGGCGCATGCGCGGGTCGCGCTTCTCGCCCAGCTGGCCGGTGATGCGGGCGAGTTGCCAGTCCCCCGGGGCGCCCGCGTCGAAGCGGCCCAGGTAGTTGAAGAGGACCTGCGGGGCCGGCGCGTCGAACTCGGTGTGGGTGAGGTAGCGCAGGGCGCCGTAGGAGACGCCGTTGTCCGGTACCTCGGCGAGGTTTTCCTTGACCCTCTTGAGCGCGGCGGCCAGGTACTCGGGTGCCGTGAGGTCGGCCGCCGCACCGGGGTCCACGATGACGGGGAACAGGGTGGTGAACCAGCCGACGGTCCTGGACAGTTCCGGTTCGAACCCGGCGGAGTCCGCCACGAACTGTCCCTCGCGGCCGTGTCCTTCGAGTTCGATGTGCGCGAAGGTCTGCGTCTGCCCGAGGTCTCGGCGCCGGCGGGCGAGGGCGACGGCGAGCGCGGTCAGCAGGACGTCGTTGACTCCGGCGTGGAACTTGGCGGGGATCTCGCCCAGCAGGGCGGCCGTGACGTCCGGGCCGACCGAGACGGTGCGTGTCCGTTCCCGTGCGACGGTGTCGGCCGCCGACAGGGCACGTCTGCCGACCGGTTCGTCGGCACCTGGCAGGGGACGCCGGTAGTAGGAGCTGTCCGCGTCGAACGCCGCACGTTCCAGCAGCTGTGTCCAGCGCCGGAACGACGTGCCCGCCGGGGGCAGTTCGACCGGTGTGCCCGAGGTGAACTGCCGCCATGCCGTGGCCAGGTCCTCGATCAGGATCCGCCAGGACACGCCGTCCATCACCACGTGGTGGGCGACCAGGACCAGCTGCCGTGCCGCGCGGCGCCAGACGGCACGCAGCATCACGCCGCCCGTCGGGTCGAGCCCGGCGGTGGCGTGCGCGACGCACTCGTCGAGCGGCAGGTCGCACTCCTGCCACGGCGCGACGGCCGGGCCGGCCTCCGGTATGTCGAAGCCGAAGCGGTCGCCGCGCACCAGCCTGGCCCGCAGCATGTCGTGCCGGCGGAGCAGCGCGGTGAGGATCGCGTCGAGGGCGTCGGCGGTGAGGCCTGCCGGGGTGTTCAGCACGACGGACTGGACGAAGCCGTCGATCGCGTCCGTGGTCTCGCCCAGCCACTGCACGACAGGTGAGCCGACGACGGGGCCGGTGGCGACGTCGCGGTGGTCCACCGTGGCGCTGTCCTCACGGCTCGCCACCGCCGCCAGGGCCCCCACGGTGCCGTGGGTGAAGATCTGCCGTGCCGTGACGTGCAGGCCGGTGTCGCGCAGCGCGCCCAGCAGCGAGATCGCCAGGATGCTGTCTCCGCCGAGCTGGAAGAAGTCCTGGTCGACACCGACCTCTTCGAGTCGCAGCACCGCCGCGACCGCGGCTGCCACCGCGCGCTCGTTCTCGGTCGTGGGCCGGATCAGCTCGCCCGTTCCGGTGGTGGGCTCGGGCAGGGCGTTCCGGTCGAGCTTGCCGTTCGCGGTGAGCGGGAACTCCGTCATGACGACGATGTGGGCGGGCACCATGTACTCGACCATGTGCTGGGCGGCCCACGCCTTGACCTCCTGCGCGCGCAGGTCCTCCTGCCCGGCGGCCGGGATGACGTACCCCACGAGGTAGGTGCCGCCCACCGTGTTCTTCTTCGCGACGACGCAGGTGTGCCGTACGCCGGGGTGCTCCGCGAGACCGACCTCGACGTCCTCGATCTCCAGCCGCATGCCACGGATCTTGATCTGGTTGTCGGCCCGTCCGAGGAAGTCCAGCGAACCGTCCGGGGCGAACCGCGCGAGGTCACCGGTGCGGTACAGCCGGGAGCCGTCGTCGGCGAAGGGGTTCGCGACGAACCTGGAGGCCGTCAGGCCTGGGGCGCCCACGTAGCCGCGCCCCAGGAGGAATCCGCCGACGTAGAGTTCGCCGCCGACTCCGACCGGGACGGGGCGCAGCTCGTCGTCCAGCACGTACAGCTGGGTGTTGGGGTTGGCCTTGCCGATCGACGTGGACAGGCGTTCCGCCGCGCCCCGGTAGATGACGTGCGAGACGCCGATCGTCGTCTCGGCCGGGCCGTAGCCGTGGTACATGGGAATGTCGAGCTTGGTGCGGAACCGCTCGTACAGCTCCGGGGTCAGCACCTCGCCGCCGCACCACACGTGCCGCAGGCTGTCCAGCTTCCCGGAGTCGCCGGCGATCTCCAGCAGTACGTCCAGCATGGACGAGACCAGGTACGTGAAGGTGACGCGCTGTTCGGCGATCACGCTCAGCAGGTGGTGCGGGTCCCGTTCGCCGCCGGGCCGCAACACCACCAGGCGGGCGCCGCTCACCAGCGGCAGGAAGATCTCGTTGATGGAGATGTCGAAGGACAGCGGTGCCTTGAACAGGGACGCGTCGTCGTGGCCGAAGCCGAGGATCTCGTCGACCTGCCACAGCAGGCGTTCGCTGATGGCCGCGTGCCGGATCATCGCCCCCTTGGGCCGCCCGGTCGACCCGGACGTGAAGATGACGTACGCCAGGGAGTCGCCGTGGACGGTGACGTCGGGGCCCTCGGTGGGGTAGGAACCGAACCTCCAGTCGTCCAGGTCGACGGCCACGGCTTCCGGTTCGTCCGGGTGGGGCTCGCCCGAGTCGTCGAGCTGCACCACGACCCGGGCGTCCTCGATGACGACGGCCCGGCGCGCTGCGGGCCACTGGGGATCGAGCGGCACGAACGCACAGCCCGCCTGGAGCACGGCGAGCAGGCCGATCACCATCTCGGCGGAACGGCCGAGCGAGATGCCGACGACCTGTTCGGTGGTGAGTCCTCGTTCGATCAGGTGGTGGGCCAACTGTCCGGAGAGTTCCGCTGTCTGGCGATAGGTCAGTGAGCGGCGTTCGTCGACGACGGCGATGGCGTCGGGTCTGGCCCGCGCCTGCTCGCGGAACATCTCCACGATGGTCGGGCGGATCCGGTCGGCCCGGGTGTCGTTCCACTCGGCCAGGGCCGTGAGCCTCGCCGCCGCGCTCGACGGGCCGATGGTCCCGAGGGGCCGGTCCGGGAAGTTTGCCAGGTCGTCCAGTGCGAGTTGCGCGTCTGCGAGCGCGACCCCGTCCGGCACGGCGATGCTCCGGCCGTCCGGGCCGACCTCCCAGCCTCCGGGCCCGTCGCCGCCGTTGTCCACCCACCCGAGGACCTCGGTGAAGAGTGTGCCGGGCGTGAGGTCGATGCCGTCGGGACCGAGACCGGTCGCCCAGTAGGACAGTCCGATGGCGGACGCCTCGGCGATGATCCGGTCGGGATGGTCGCCGATGCGCCGGCGTACGGCGGCCAGTTGTCCGGGGGACAGCAGTACGTGACGAGCGCTCGGTTCCTTCATCGAAGACTCCGCGTTCCTTCCACCGTGGGAAAGTCGGACCGACTCACTTCAGGGGTTGCTCAACTGCCCTCGCGCCAGGCCCGCCACAGTCGTGCGTACCGGCCGCCCAGAGCCACCAGTTCCTCGTGCGTTCCCTGCTCCACCACACGTCCCGCGTCCAGCACCGCGATCCGGTCCGCCGCCATGGCCTGGGTCAGCCGGTGCGCCACGAACAACGTGGTGCGGCCCGAGCACGCGGCCAGCACGGCCCGCTCCAGCTCGGCTGCTCCTTCGCTGCCCGCCTCCGCCGTCGACTCGTCGAGCACCACGACCGGCGCGCGGCCCAGCACCAAGCGGGCCAGAGCGATCTGGGCGACCTTGGTGACGTCCAGGCGCTCCCCGCCCTCGCCGACCGGGGTGTTCAGCCCGTCGGGGAGCGCCTCGACCCAGCCGTCGGCGCCGACCGTGCGCAGTGCGTCCCGCAGGTCGGCGTCGGTCGCCTCCGGTGCGGCCAGCCGCAGGTCGTCGGCGAGCGGGCCGGAGAAGACGTGGGTCTCCTGCGTCAGGATGCTGACCAAGGCGCGTGCCCCGGCCTCGTCCAGACCGGCGAGGTCGGTCGACCCGACGCGCACCGACCCGGCCTCCGGGGTCCCGATGCCCGCGATCAGCGCGGCCAGGGTCGTCTTGCCCGCGCCCGTCGCCCCCACCAGCGCGAGCGAACCGCCGGCCGGGATCGTCAGGCTGACGTCCCGCAGCACCGGCTCCGCGCCGCCGGGATAGCGGAACGTCAGGCCCTCCACCGTCACCGGGTACGGCCCGGCGTCCGGCCACTCGACGCTCGTGTCGCCGACCAGCCGGTCCTCGGTGGGCTCCTCCAGCACGCCGACGAGCCGGGTCAGGCCGGCGCCCGACTTCTGGGCCTCGTCGAAGGTGAACATGATGGCGCCGAGCGGGAAGAACAGCCGGTGGAACAGCAGCGGGGCCGCCGACACCTCGCCCAGGCTGGCGGCATCGGCCTCCAGCAGGGCGTATCCCACCACGAGGATCAGGACGAGCCCGATGAACTCGGCGCGGTTCTCCCTGCCGACGAATCGGCCGAAGAACCGGAACACCTCGATGCCGAGGTCGCGCACCCGCCACGACTCCTCGGTGACCTTCTCGCGGAAGGCGCCTTCGAGGCGGTAGGCCCGGACCGTGTCGATACCGTTGAGGCCGCTGATCAGGGCCTGTGCCCGGTCGGCCTGGGCGGCCCGCTGCTTCCGGTAGAGCGGGGCGGAACGGGGGAGGTACCAGCGCAGGGCCAGGGCGTACGCGGGCAGCGCGCCGGCGCCGGCCAGGCCGAGCCGCCAGTCCAGCCCGAACATGCCGACCGTGGCGATGACGACCAGCACGCCCGCCGAGAACACCGTGGGGACGGCCGAACGGATGCCCTTGGAGATGACGGCCACGTCGTCACCGACCCGGGAGAGGACGTCTCCCCGGCCGACCTGCTCGACTCGTGCGCTCGGCATCCCGAGCACCGCCCGGACGGCGCCTTCGCGCAGCCGCGCGAGCAGCTCCGCGCCGAGCCGCCCGATCAGGTAGGTCGAGACCGCGGTGGCGGCCGCGCCGAGCAGGGCCGCGGCCACCATCAGCGCCCCGATCGTGACCAGGACGGAGCGGGACGCGCCCTCGACGACCCCGTCGACCACACGGCCGAGCAGGAGCACGGGGAGGACCTGGAGCGCCGCCCCGGCCACCGTGGTGAGGACGGTGGCGGCCGTCAGCCAGGGCGCCTCGCGGCAGTGCGCCGCGACCCATCGGCCGGCGTCGCGTCCGGTCGCCGTGCGCAGGGCCGCCGGGGCGACGCGCGTGTCGGTGGTGCTCACACCTGGCCGGCCGACTTGACGAGCTCGTCGATCGCGTACGGCATGGAGAGCAGGGTGCCTTGCGAGATGGCCGCGCCGACGGCCGAGCCCTCACTGTCCGGCAGGTAGGACACCTTGCCGTTCTTGACCGCGTCCAGGTTGGTGAACAGCTTGAACTTCTTCAGCGCCGCCGTGTCCGCCGTGTCGTTGATGACGAAAATGCGGTCGACGTCGACCAGGTCGATGCGTTCGGGCGAGAGCTTGGTGTAGAAGCTGCCGTCCGCGACCTTGTCGATCTCGGTCCGGTACGGGAAGCCGATGCCCGACACCAGGCGTCCGCGCACGTCGGTGGAGGTGAACGGCGCCACCGAGTTCTCGTACCAGGACAGCGCGACGGCGGTTTCCCTGGCGAACTCGGGGTGTGCCTTCTTGGCCGCGGCGAGCTGGTCCTGCACGTCCGCGATCATCTTCTCGCCCTCCTCGGCCCTGCCGAGGGCCTTGGCGATCTGCAGGGCGTTGTCCTGCCAGGGTGCGCTGAAGGGCTCCTTCTCCCCCTTGGTGCGGCCGACGGTCGGAGCGATCCTGGAGAGCTTGTCGTAGGCGGCCCGGTCGACCTCGGAGTAGACCGCGATGATGAGGTCGGGGCGCAGGGCGGCGATCTTCTCGTAGTTGGGGCCGGAGTCGCCGTTCTTCATGACGACCTCGGGCCGGGTGCTGCCCCACTTGTCCTTCACCCAGGGCCACTGGGTGTTGATGTCGGGACTCTTGCCCGCCGGGTTCGGGTACTGGTCGACCATGCCGACCGGCTTGGTGCCGAACGCCAGGACGGTCTGGTCGTCCGTGTAGCCGACGGTGACGACCCGTTCGGGGGCCTTGGTGATCTTTGTGGATCCGAACGCGTGCTCCACCGTGACCGGGAACGCGCCGCCGGCGGCGGCCGAGTTGCCGCTGCTCGCTTTGTCCGCGGAGTCGGACGAGTCTGAGCCGCATCCCGCGAGGAGGCCGACGCCGAGCGTGGCGGCGGACAGGACGGCCGCCCATCGCCGCCAGGGCTTCGTCCGCGTCGTTCTGGTGAGGAGCATCCGCTTTCCCCTTGCTTTCGCGCTGTCCGCTGCACTCCCGTCTAAGGGCAGGCACACCTTAGCGTGAGCGGATGAGGTTAGCCTAGCCTAACTTCTCCAACATGCGTATGATCTAGGGCAGTTGAACGTGGGCGCGGCCGATGGGCACGATGAGCGGCCGGTCACCGACCGGGTCGTCGATCACCTTGGCGCGCAGTCCGAACGCCTCGTGCAGCAGCTCTGCGGTGATCACGTCACGTGGGTGCCCCTGCGCCAGGATCGAACCGTCCCTCATCACCACGAGGTTGTCGCTGTAGCGCACGGCCAGGTTGAGGTCGTGCAGCACCATGACCACGGTGCACCCCGACTCGTGCAGGTCGTCGACCAGGTCGAGCACGTCGATGGCGTGTGCCAGATCCAGGTAGGTGGTCGGCTCGTCCAGCAGGAGCAGGTCGGTCCCCTGGGCCAACGTCATGGAGATCCAGACGCGTTGGCGCTGTCCCCCGGACAGGGAATCCACCGGGCGATCGGCCAGGTCGGACACCCCGGTCATGGCCAGCGCGCGCTCCACGACGGCGGCGTCGTCCGACGACCACTGCCGCAGCCAGCTCTGGTGCGGATGACGGCCCCTGGCGACCAGGTCGGACACCGTCAGCCCGTCCGGCGCGACCGGCGCCTGCGGCAGCAGGCCGAGCTTCTTCGCCACGTCCCTGGTCCGGAGCCTGCCGATGTCGTCGCCGTCCAGGACGACCGTGCCCCTGGCCGGCTTGAGCAGCCGGGACAGGGTCCGCAACAGGGTCGACTTCCCACAGCCGTTGGGACCGATGATCGTGGTGACGACCCCTGACGGGATGGCCACGTCGAGATCCTCGATGACCGTCCGGGCGCCGTACCCGACCGTGACGCCCTCGGCCGCCAGCCGTGCGGCGTCGACGACTCCGGACTCGATCTCGGTTGTCGTTGTGTGCTGAGCGCCCACAAGTCCCCCTCCGTTCACGCTTCCTGACCTTTTACCGGCTATCTGAGGTTCGCCCGAACCAGCAGATACACGAGGAAGGGGCCGCCGATCGCTGCGGTGACCACACCGACCGGGAGGCTGATCGGCAGTGCCGTGCGCGCGACCAGATCCGCGCCGGTCAGCAGCAGGGCTCCCACCACCCCGGACGCCACCATCGGCGGCGTCGGGCACCTGGCCAGCCGCATGGCCACCTGCGGCGCCACCAAGGCGACGAACGGGACCGGCCCGGCCGCGCTCACCGCCACACCGGCCAGCAGCACCGCGCACAGCAACAGGACCGCACGCACCCGCGAATACCGGACGCCCAGACCCGCCGCGACGTCGTCCCCGAGGTGCATCGGCTTGAACTGGAAGGCGGCACACGCCACGACGACGAGGAGGACGACCGCGCCCCAGATCGCGACGCGGACCTCGCCCCAGGACCGGTCGTCCAGCGAACCGACCAGCCACGCCTGGGCCCGGGCCACGTCCCTGATGTCGGCCGTGGCCAGCAGCCAGGTCGTGATCGCCTCCATCACGGCGCTCACCGAGATGCCGATGAGGATGAGCCGGAAACCGTCGATCCCGCGCCGCCACGCCAGGAAGTACACCAGCAGCCCCGTGCCCAGTCCGCCCGCGAGCGCCGCCGCGGACAGGCCGACGGAGTCGATGACCGCCGAGGCGGCCCCGCCCGACACCGTCACCAGGAACACGGCGACCGCACCGGCGCCCCCGGTGATCCCCAGAATGTCCGGGCTGGCCAGCGGATTGCGTGCGACGGACTGTGTGATCGCTCCTGACACCCCCAGCGCGATCCCCACCACGAGCCCGGCCAGGGCGCGCGGCATCCGCAGGTCCATGATGACGAACTCGTCGACCCGCTCACCCCGGCCGAGCAGTGTGGCGATCACCTGGGGCAGTCCGATGGGGAAGTCACCGACGCCGATGGACAGGCAGAAGACCAGGAAGGCCACCGCCGCCAGCAGCAGGGTGACGAGCACGACCCAGGGGCGCCAGACGAAGGACACCCCTGCGAACCGCACGCCCGGCACCACCGATGCCTTCACATCCGCCCCGTTCGGCTGCACACCCGTTCCGTTCATGCGTTCTTGAACTTTCCGCGCCACACCAGCCCCGCGAAGAACGGGGCACCGAGGAGAGCGACGAGGACACCCGCGTCCAACTCGCCCGGCCGCACCACCAGCCGGCCCACGAGGTCGCAGACCAGCAGGACGACGGCGCCGAGCAGACCGGCGTAGGGCACCAGCCAGCGATAGTCCGGCCCTGTCAGATGGCGGGCCACGTGGGCGACCATGAGCCCGAGGAACGCGATGGGACCGCAGGCCGCCGTCGCCGCGCCCGCCAGCAACGTGATGGCGGTGATGCCGACGGTCCGGCTGAGCGCGATGTTGACCCCGAGACCCCGGGCCACATCGTCACCCAGGTTCAGCAGGTTGATGGCGGGCAGCGTGGTCAGCGCCAACACCAGCCCGGCCGCGATGAATCCGGTCACCGGCCAGATGACGTCGAAGCCGACGCCGGCCACCGAGCCCGCGTTCCAGAACCGCAGCGCGTTCAGGGACTCCTGGTCCGACAGCGCGACCGCCGTGGTCATCGCCGCGAGGAACACCGCGACCCCTTGCCCGGCCAGGGCGAGCGTCAGCGGGTTGCCGGCTCCCCGGCCGACGCTCGCGAGCCCGAACACGACGACGCCGGCCGCCGCGGCCCCCAGGAAGGCGAACCAGACGTACTGGAACGGGTCGGTGAGCCCGAACAGCGCGATCACCGACACCACGGCGAACGAGGCCCCGGTGTTCACCCCCAGCAGGCCCGTGTCGGCGATCGGGTTGCGCGTGTACCCCTGGATCAGCGCACCGCCGACCCCCAGGGCGATGCCCGCCACGATCGCGAGCACCGTCCGGGGCACCCGTACGGTCTGGACGATGAGCCTGATCTCGGTGTGCCGCTGGTCGGAGTCGGGCGCCGCGAAGAGCCCGTGCCACACCTCGGCGGGACTCAACGCGCGCGCACCGACGGCCAGCGAGACCGCTCCCGCGATCACGAGGACCACCACCAGCGTGCACAGACCCACGACCCGTCGCCGGCGGGCCGGTGTTGTTCCCCTGAGCGCGGGGCGCTCGACTGCGGTCGTGCTCATGTCGACGTACGTCATCCTCTGGCCGCGGACTAACGGGCGGCGCTGCCGGTCCCGTCGGCGACCGTCCGGGCCCCGGCGGCGGACCTCAGGCCCCGGTCGAGCAGCGAGTCGAGGATCTCGCCGACCCTGACGGCGGTGTTGGACAGCAGGGACGACGTGATGCCGTGGGTGTGCTCCGTGCCGCCCTGCAGATAGATGCCGCAGCGCAGGCGGGGGTCGGTCGCGACGCGGTAGTCGCGCTCGACGCGGACGCGGCCGGCGTCGTCGCGGAGGCAGTGGTCGGCGACCTCACCGAGGAGACCGAGCGGGTCGGCGGGGCTGTAGCCGGTGGCGAAGACCACGACGTCCGCGTCGAGCGGTGTCTCGTCGCCCGTGACGAGGGACGTCACGGTGGCACGGACCTTGGCCGGCGTCTCCTTGACGTCGGTGAGCCGTGACACGTTGAGGAAGCGAAGCCGCTCGGTGCCGAGGACCTGCTCCCGGTACATCTGCCGGTACAGGTCGTCGATCAGGTCGATGTCCACCACGGAGTAGTTCGTGTTGCCGTGGTAGTCCATGAGCCGGCGCTTGACGTTCTCGGGCGCCGCGAAGTACTCGTCGACCGCGCCGGGGTCGAAGATCCGGTTGGCGAAGCTGCTGTCGTCGGCGGGGCTGTAGCCGTAGCGGGAGAAGACGGCGCAGATCTCGGCCTCGGGGAAGCGGCGGTGCAGGTAGGCGACGTTCTCGGCGGCGCTCTGGCCCGCGCCCACGACGACGAACCGCGAGGGCGCGGTGCCCTCCAGCTCGTCGACCCTCGCCAGTAGCTCGGAGTTGTGCCAGACGCGGTCGCCGCGCTCCACGCCCTCCGGCATGAGGGGACGCAGTCCGGTGCCGATGACGAGGTTGCGGGCCCGGTGGACGATGAGCCCCTCCCCCGACCGGACCGTCACCTCCAGGTGCTCCACCGCTCCGTCCCGGACTGCCGGCGTGACGCCGACGACCTCGTGACCGTAGGAGACCATGTCCCCGACCTGGGCCGCGGCCCACTCGAAGTAGTCGTGGAACTCCACCCGCAGGGGGAAGAGGTTCTTGTGGTTGATGAAGTCGATCAGCCGTCCCTTGCTCTTCAGGTAGCAGAGGAAGCTGAACTCGCTGGCCGGGTTCCGGAGCGTCACCAGGTCCTTGAGGAAGGAGACCTGCATGGTCGCGTCGTCGATGAGCATGCCGCGGTGCCAGCCGAAGGAGGGCTGCTGCTCGAAGAAGCGGGCGGTGATCACCTCCTGGTCTCCGGCCTGTGCGTTGTGCTCGCCGATCGCGATCGCCATGGCCACATTGGACGGCCCGAAGCCGATGCCGATGAGGTCGTGTACCGGTGTTGCGTCACCAGGAAGAACCCGTGACATGTCTCTCCCATCGTGCGGGGCGGTCGCCTGTCAGGCGTGGGGAAAGTACGAGGAGCGGGCACGCCGACGGAGCGGCAAACCGAGAACTTAGGTGAGCCTAAGCTCTCAAGTGCGCGGCCACAAGGGCCTGTTGTGCACTTAGGCTAGCCTTGCTTTACTTGCCCCCGGTCCATCCCTGCCTCGAGGAGGAAGCCCATGCGGGTCGTCATGTTCGGCTACCAGACCTGGGGGCACCGCACCCTGCAAGCCCTACTGGACTCCGAACACGACGTGGTCCTCGTGGTGACACACCCCAAGAGCGAGCACGCGTACGAGAAGATCTGGAACGACTCCGTGGCCGACCTCGCGGAGGAGCACGGCGTTCCGGTGGTGATCCGCAACCGCCCGGACGACGACGAGTTGTTCCAGCGCCTCAAGGAGGCCGACCCGGACATCATCGTGGCGAACAACTGGCGCACCTGGATCCCGCCGCGCATCTTCGGCCTCCCGCGCCACGGCACCCTGAACGTGCACGACTCGCTGCTGCCGAAGTACGCCGGGTTCTCCCCGCTGATCTGGGCCTTGATCAACGGCGAGTCCGAAGTGGGCGTCACGGCGCACATGATGAACGACGAACTCGACGCCGGCGACATCGTCCGGCAGGAGGCGGTGCCGGTCGGGCCGGCGGACACCGCCACCGACCTCTTCCACAAGACCGTCGACCTCATCGCCCCGGTCACCATCGGCGCGCTCGCCCTCATCGCCGCGGGGCAGACGGAGTTCACCGAGCAGGACCGCTCACAGGCCAGCTTCTTCCACAAGCGGTCCCTCGAGGACAGCCGCATCGACTGGACCTGGCCGGCGGAGGACCTCCAGCGCCTGGTCCGCGCCCAGTCCGAGCCCTACCCCAGCGCCTACGCCTTCCACAAGGGCAAGCGACTCGAGGTCCTCGCCGCCGTGGTCTCCGAGGGCCGCTACGGCGGTACGCCCGGCCGCATCTTCTATCGCGAGGGCGACGGCGTGGTCGTCGTCGCGGGAGCCGACGCCCGCACCGGCCGCAACCACGGGCTGGCCATCACACGCGTACGGACGGAGGACGGCCGGGAGTTGGGCGCGACGGAGTACTTCACGTCCATGGGCGGTTATCTCACCAGTCATCCCTGAGCGCGTCGGCGCGCACTCGCGCGCAGGACCACGCGGACATGCCCTGCAGGGCGGCGAGGCGCCTGGCCACGGCGATCTGTTCCTTGCGGGTGGCCAGGTCGGCACGCGGGGCGTACTTCAGTCCACCGGCGGCGACCCAGCTGGACTGTTTGAACTGCAGTCCGCCGTAATGGCCGTTGCCGGTGTTCGCCTTCCAGTTGCCGCCGGACTCGCAGGCGGCGATGGCGTCCCAGTCGGTCCCGGACGGAGCAGGCGGCAGAGCCTCCGCCCTGGTGGCAACACCCAATATCGCGGCGGTCACCAGCAGCACGAGTGCCGGACTCAGCCTGTGGCGGCGACCGTCGCGCGTACTGATCGTTTCGGCGTTCTGTGACGAAATCATAGATAGACCGTTGCACCGCGTTGCGCCAGTGGCGATTTGAGAGCGAGGACTCCTACGCCAAAAGGCTGCACCGCCGAGGCGGCCAACGGCACTATGCCGCGTCACGCGACGGTTTCAGGGCCCAGCGGATCCCCGCGGTCACCGCCGTGCCGAGCGGGCGGACGCACGGGCCCTCCAGGGCGGGAAGCCGTGGCAGCCACAGCGCACGCGAGGCCCAGAGCGGCAGGAGGGAGACGGCGTTGGCGGCGATGACGCCGTACGGAAGACGGGCGAGGAGCGGAACGGGCGGATTCAGCAGCAGGAAACGGGCCGAGCTGCGCGCTTCGTCGGTGGCGCGCAGCTCACCACGGTAGGCGGCCAGGCGCGCGGTGAGTTCGGCGACGTCCGTCGGCGGGTCCGGGACGCCGAGCGCCGTGGCGACGCGCGCCATGTCGGCCACATAGGCGTCGCATTGCTCGTCGTCGAGGGGATGCGCGCCGTAGCGCTGATGGGCGCGCAGGAAGCTGTCGGTCTCGGCGACGTGCACCCAGCACAGCAGGTGCGGGTCCGCGGCCGAGTAGGCCTGGCCGTCTGCGGTCGTGCCGCGGACCGTCGCGTGGACGGCCCGCACCCGCTCGCAGGCCTCCTCGGCGTTCCGGGCGGGACCGTAGGTGGTGATGGCCAGGAAGGTACTGGTCCGCTGGAGCCGTCCCCACGGATCTCCACGGAAGCCCGAGTGTCCTGCCACGGCGGCCATGGCCAGTGGATGGAGCGACTGGAGCAACAGGGCCGACAGGCCGCCGATGAACATCGCGGCATCCCCGTGCACCCTCCTGACGGGCCGCTCGGGGCCGAACCAGCGCGGGCCGGGTGTGCCGTGGATCCGCGTGCGGTTCTCCGTGCCTTCCGGGCCCGCCACGCGGGAGAAGATCTCGTTGCCGAGCCAGTCACGCAGCGAGGGGCCGCCTTCCGGGACGAGTCTCCTGGACATCGCGCCCTCCTGACCTGGGCGACGGTGGGGTTCGGTCCGCCTATGACTACTTCTGCCCCGGTTCCCCTCATGGAGGCATTCCGACGCACATCGGTTGTCCCGGGCTGCCAGGGGGCTGGTCAGGGCGCCGAACAGGTGCGTTACATTTTGCTTCTCCTTGACCGCGATCATTCACGATCTCTCACGCTACGGAGCCGCGCACCCATGAGCGACATCGTCAACGGGCTCGGCAGGGCCACCGCTTACGGCGGGCTCGGTCTGGTCCTGCTGGTCCTCGGCATCGTCCTGGTCGACGTGCTGACGCCCGGAAAGCTCGGCCGGCAGATATGGGAGGAGCGCAACCGCAACGCCGCCATGGTGCTCAGCTCCGCGCTGCTCGGCATCGGTGGCATCGTGTTCACGTCCATCTGGACGACGTACGAGGACTTCGGCAAGGGGCTGGTCTCGACCGCGGCGTTCGGTCTGCTGGGTCTGGTGATGATGGCCGTGGCGTTCCTGGTGGTGGACCTGATCACGCCGGGGCGCCTGGGCGCGGCCCTGGTCGAGCCGGAGCCGCACCCGGCGGTCTGGGTGACGGCGTCCTGCAACCTCGCCGTGTCGGCCATCCTCTCGGCGTCCATCGCCTAGGCGTCCGGAGGGTCGCCTCACCCGGAGAGTTCGGCCCGCCACATCCGAGGCCACTCCCCCGACGGCGGCGGATCTCCCGCGATGCCGAGGTCACGCCGCGCGCTCTCGTAGAAGGCGTCACGTGCCGCACTCGCCAGCTGATGGGCCCTGGTCCACAGGCCGGCGTCCACTGGCCCCTCCCGCACGAGCAACTCGACGGTCCAGACCGCCTCGTGCCAGCGCCGCGCCGCCGCGATCGTCGCCGCGTCCCCGACGAGCAGGACGGACTCCCACTCCGTCGCACGGAGGGACTCGGCGTCGGCGAGGAGAGGCAGCCCTTCGGCCGGCGACAGCGGATCGGCCACGTCCGCGAACCCCAGGGCGGCGCCGATGCGCTGGGCGACGCGCAGCTGCGCCTTGAGCGCGTTGGCATAACTGCCGTACGTCTCGAAGCGTTTCTCGTCCCACCGCTCCTCCCGCTGCCGCTTCCACCGTCGGCGCTCGGTCAGGCTCTGCACCGCGTACGAGCCGAGCGAACCGACCACGACGCCTATCAGAGCGGGCAGTTGGTCCAAGAGCACCACAGTCTCTCCCCCATCGGTCCCCTGGTGCCGCACGGGCACTCGCTCCGCGACCCACGACGGTGAACCCCTACCCGTCTTCGCCGCGCGGCACCTCTGCGATCAGCCTCAGAGCTCATGGCTGATCACGAGCCGGTAGTGCGCGAAGCACGCGACAACCCTTGCGCGATTCGCGCAGCCATGCGAGCGTTCCCCTGGCACCGCCGCCCATCACCCGACGGACGGGGCGGCCGAGGCGGCGGGCATCGCGGCCGGCATCCACGACGCTGACGGCGCGAGCGCGGCCCGCCGCCTCGCCGAGGGCTTCGCCTTCGCCTCGGTCGCGGCCGACGTGGTCCACCTGCAGCAGGTCGCCACGTCCCACCTCGACGTGGCGCGCGGAGCGAACTGATGCCGACCACGCTCATCACGACACCCACCTTCGCTTCCACCGTGAAGCTGCGGCCCCGTACGGTCGCCCCGCGCAGGGTGCCGTCGGTGGCGGAGGTGTCGGCGAACGGCCGTAGCGTGGTCGGGGCCTTGATGCCGAGTTCGCGCGGGTCGATGGTCAAGCGCCGGGCCTGGCCGGTGGGCGGGGTGTAGTCGGGGGCCGAGGTGTCGAGGCCGGCGGGCATGTCAGGGTCCGGCCGTTGACGCCGGCGATGTACCAGGTGCCGCCCTTGCGGCGGGCGACGACGACGTGGCTGCCGAAGTCGGCGGCCAGGAAGCGGGTCTCGTCCCAGGCGACCGGGACGGTGCTCAGCAGTTCGCGCCCCTCGGGGGCTGGCCGAGGTAGGCCTCCGGGGTGTCGGCGAAGCCGTTGAAGCCCTGACGCCGCCGGATGGTTCACCCGATCCGCTCGTTGCTCCTTCACCTTTTGCTCCGTCAACTTCTTCTGAGCTCGCCGTCCCGTCGTCCGAGGAGGACGATGGAAGCAGAGGCACTCGGCGCCCGCGGGCCCGCCGCGAGCCCGCGCGACCGGTGCGAGGAGGTCGTCATGGCCCGTATCGCTTCCGCCATCAAGTCACGGTTGCCCGACACTATCCGGCTCGCCGGAACCCACACGGGAAACCACCCCTGGAAAATCCAGCTGGTCGAACATCCCGGGCGCAAGGAGTCGTCGTTCTTCCGGGCCGCGAAGGCGACGGCGAAGAAGATCCTCGACGAAACGAGCGACGAGGACCTGCCCTACGGCCCCCGGCCCACCGGTTCCGAGCACTGGGAGATGCACCACGGCGGCAGCCTGTGGGTGAAGGGGCGGGACGGCTGGCGCATGTACCGCGCCAAGGCCGGCATCGAGTGGAGCATGCAGTTCTGCGCGGACCCGGAGAAGGTCGACCGGCTGCGCCTCCTCGCGGCCGAACTCGTGGACGCCTTTCCCCTCACCCTGCCCGCCCTCGAGGCACTGGGATACGAAGAGGCCCGCGAGCTGCTGCGCAGGCCGATCACGGACGCCGACGGAGTCGAGGCGTGGACCGACTCCCTCTTCAACTCGTGCGTGCCCCTGAACCACGGGGACCACCAGGGAGTCCTGCCCCGGACCCCTGGCGAACATCACTACCCCTGGCCGGTCAAGGGCGCGGACTACTTCCGCTACTCCGACTTCAAGCTGTGGGTGACCCTGCCCGACGGCACCCATGGCGCCGTGGCCCCGGTGGGCAGGCGGGGTTCGGGCGACGGCCGTGTCCGCCTGTTGCACGCCCCGGAGGACAGCAGGGCGGCGGGCACCCTGGCTCAGGCGCAGGAGCTGCGGGAGATAGCCGTGCTGCCGTCCGACAGCCCTGTCGCGCTGGAGGCGTTCGAGATGCAGACCGCCCAGGCGGACGGGACACAGCACAACGGAAGACCGCGACACGGCGGACGGCGGCACGCATAGGCAAGGAGCGCGACGATGGGGTAACGGAGACGAGGCCCGGCCTGCGGACGTGGGGATGAACTCACAGGCTGGATCGGCCAGAGCAGACCGACATGGTGGCTTGCTTGGACGCGGGTTGCTGCCTCTGCGGGGCGTGCGGACAGGCGTCCTTGGTCACAGGCCGCAGGAGCCGCGGTCGAGGTGGAAGTAGCGGGCGTTGGCCCAGCGGCACAGCCGGATGCCGACGATGACGCCAACGATGGTGACCAGGGCGGGCAGGTACCCGCTGGCGACCTGGACGATCGGGATTGCCGGGCAACCGCCTGAGATGGCCCAGCCCGTACCGAACAGCACCGCACCGGGGATCACGCCGGCGTGGATGCGCCCCGGCGTGCGGCGGACCCGCAGCAGAGCGAACGCGCACACGATGATCACAACGGCACCGGCAAACGAGAGAAGCATGCGCAGGTCTTGGAAGGTGAACATGCGGTTCAGTTCGGTGTAGTCGCCGAAGCCGATGTTGGAGACGGTATAACCGAGAGTCAGGCCGGTGATGACGTTTGCCAGCAGCATCGCGCCCCGAGTACGCATCAGATCACCTTCCACAACAGGAACGACACCGCGACGGCGGTGCCGAAGAATACGGCGGTCGCCACGAGGCTGACCGGGCGTAGACGGCCGCAGCCGTTGAGTCCGTGGCCGGAGCTGCACCCGCCGGCCAGCCGAGTGCCGAAGCCGACCAGCACGCCTCCGACGAACAGCAGGACGGTCATGATGGTCGGATTCGCGGTGACAACGTCCTGGAATCCCGGGCCCATGTCGAAGCGGAGGTCGAACCGCCCGGAGGTGACCGCGGCGATCAACCCGCCGAAGAAGATCGATACCAGCAGGGCAGCCTGGGTGACCAGGGGGGCTGGGCGCGGGCTTGTGACCGAGAGGTTCTCGCTCGCCGTCGGTTCGGCGTCGGTTTCGAGCCGTTGTGACATTCCCTGCGGAGCAGCCGGCGCGGTGGGCGCCGCGGGGCTGCTGGCGAAGTGCTCCGCTGTAGCTGCGGCAAGAGCGTCAGCGAGAGCACGCTCGTCGGTGAACTCCTCGTCCATCCGCTCCAGACGGCGCTCCCTGCGCCAGTGCAACACACGATCCCACGCGGAGGACACCCCGAAAGACCGGTCCGTGGTGAGGGCGTAGTTGATGGTGATCAGAGCGAGCCCGGCAGCGCCGGCCCACCAAGGCCAGTAGCCACTCATGCGGGGCCTCCCATCCATTCTGTGAATCGAGCCCACCAGCCGCGCTTCGGGCTGGGCCCACGCCCCGCGTGTCTGGATGGGGGGTCCGAAGGCTGTGGAAACGGTGGCGATGGTGACGGCCGGTAATGCGAGACCGGTGTCGTCGGAGACGCCGCCCCGAACCGAGCCGCGGTCTCAGGTGCCGCGGTCCCAGCATCTGACGGCTCTGCCGGCCAAGCCGGTACCGGCTGCGACCAGGACGTGTCCTCCGGCGGCCAGGGATTATGTTGCGGTGGAGGGGCCTGCTGGGGTCCTTGCTCCGGGGTAGCGGCGCCGTACCGGTCCTGGCCGGTGGCCGCGTCTTCAAGGTGTCGTGCGCGGGCTCCGTTGGGCAGCAGGCTGATCGGCACACGTTCGCCGGTGAGTGACACCTGGTAGCGCGCACAGCCGAGCCACTGATCCTCGCTGTCGCAGTAGTAGTCGCGCCAACCTTGCAAGCTCGCCCTGAGCAAGGGGAAAAGGGGGCATCCTGCGGCGTGTGAGCAACTCACGTTGCTCCCTTCTGACCGGCGCACACCACCCCGTTCCGTGAGGACGGTTGCCGTTCTCGGTCTCTTGCCCTCCCGCGCCCGGGTCGACGATCTCAAAAGGCGCGGTGATGGCCTGTCACGATGCGGAGTATTGCCTTCCTTTCTCGACCGGGCGAGATGGAACCATTGTTTTGATGTCCGGAGCAACTTCAGGGGATTCCGGCCGTGACCGCTTGCCGTCGCTGAGTGAGGCGCGCCGATCGATTTCGGTGCATTTCGCACCCTCGCGGTTGTCCTTCCTGGTAGCAGGGGGCAGTTGTTCATGGAGACAGTGCATGTATGGAGGTTGCTTGTGGTGAAAATGTGAATTCGGCCGTGACGAAACTGTTGATATTACTGGTCGTCAATAAGGGAGCTGATGAAGGAGAATCATGTGCCGACGTGCTGTCTGCCACTCATGCCGGAAGGTGACCTATGAGGGCTGCGGGAGACACGTGGAGCAAGTGCTCGCCGGCGTGCCAACACCTCAGCGGTGTACGTGTCAGTCGCCGGAGGGCAAGCCGACTCGAACGGAGCCGGATCCGGCTCTGCCGGGCGGGGCAGTGCGACACACAAACGTTCCTCGGAACATGGACGGTTCGCCGGACCGGTCGAAGGACGGCTGGTGGACCCGGATCATCGCGTGGATGAAAAGTCCAGCGTGAAGTAAGCAGGGGGGAGCGCTGCCCTCGCTGGACGGGTGGCGAGAATCGAACTCGCGCTCTCGGTGGACTTGCACGGCCTTCCCGGACATCCAAGATCAGGGCCTTCGGACCCGGAAGATGGAGGCCGCGGCGTCCGGTGAGCCGCCAACGGCCTGCCGGGCACTCGTCATCGCCAGAGCCGAGCCGCCGGGTCGGCCGTCCCCGCCGCAGGCCGGACTCGTTGTTGACCGACCGCGGCTACGGGCATGACGTCTACCGCGACCAGGTCCGCACTCGCGGCGCGACGGTGTCGAGGTGGCGAGCGCTCGCGCCGGCGACGTCGTCGGACGGCGGGCGATCGTGGCCCGCGATCGCACGCCGCGGCGCCCGGCACGCAACAGGCTGGGCACCTACGGCTGGGGCGTGGAGAGGAATTTTGCGTGGCTGCACGGCTGCCGACGCCTCCGGATCCGCCTCGCGGCCACCGTGAGGCGGTACAGATGGTGCTCGCCTGGCCGATCAGCCTGTTCTTCAACCTCTTAGCCAGTCATCCCAACAGGGCAGCCGTGAACATCTCGTGGTGAGCTACCAGCCACTGCTGGATGCGGTCCCAACGCTGCCAACCACCGTGCTCGGACAGCGCCTGGGTGTAGACGGGGTCACCGTCGGCCACTCGATCAGCGACGAAGGCCCGGCAGGATGCGGTGGCCTGCTCGATAACGCCGGGCAATTCACCGCGCTCCTGCGGGGAGAGACCGTAGCCGTCGGCGAGGATCCGCAGTCGTGCCGGGGCATCCAGCCCCGTGGGATAGAGAACTGCCGCGGACGTGGGATCAAGCATGGGAACCCAGTATCGGGCGGTCATGGCAACATCCCATACTGCTCGGCCGGGAGCCGCCAGGTCGAAGTCGATCAGGGCCGTGGCACGGCCGTCGCGGAAGACGACGTTTTCCGGGCACACATCGTTGTGGCACAGCATCGTTCCCCCCGCCGGGTCGGCCAGGGACCGGGGCCACTCAGCGCATGCGTCAACCGCGATGGCCGCACTGGCGTCGTGCAGGCGCCTCAACAGGCTTCCCACCGATCTCAACGCGGTCTCGGTCATCACCCAACGCGGAAACGGCGGTAGAGCGACGTCGCCCGGGATGAAGGTCAGCTGCTCGCGACCGTCTGCGGTAAGATGGATCGGCCTCGGAGCCGCGTCGAACCCCTGCCCTTTGAGCGCGAGGAGATGGGCATGGAGGGCGCGTGCGGTGCGAGGTGCCGGGCGTTCCACCAGAGCACCGTGGCGGAAGACCGCGCCCGCGTTCAGCATGCCGCCAACCAGGGCTTCGCTCTCTGCCGTCTCGCCCTCAGCCGTCATGTCGATCACGCTATCGTCAGGTCGGTCGTGTGTGGGACGGGTCGCGAAATGCGCTTCGAACCAGGTCGTTCACCTGGGCATTCGCCGGACGCTGAGTTCAAGTACGACGGCCTGGTCCTCGGCCTCTACGAGCTGCCCGTGACCTGGCCCCCCTCGAACGCACTCAGGCGAGGGCGCGCGTCCAGACCCCTTGGTCAGGTGGCGTGGCGGCCGACGGCCTGGGCGAGGTGGTCGACGTCCTCCTCCGTGGTGGCGAAGGAGGTCACGAAGCGGACGACGCCCGGCTCCCAGCGGTCGTGGTAGAAGACGTAGCCGTCGGCCAGGAGTCCCTCGATGACCCGCTGGGGCAGGCGGCAGAAGAGGATGTTGGCGTCGGCGGCGCCGAGCAGACCGACCTCGGGTATCGCCTTGAGGCCCTCCTGAAGGCGGGCGGCCATGGCGTTGGCGTGGCCGGCGTTGCGCAGCCACAGGTCGTCCGTGAGGTACGCGTCGAGCTGGGCGGCGTGAAAGCGCATCTTGGAGGCGAGCTGGCCGGCGCGCTTGGCACGGAAGGCCAGTTCGGCGGTGAGGGACCGGTCGAAGACGACGATCGCGTCGGCGGTCATCGTGCCGTTCTTCGTGGCGCCGAAGGACAGCAGGTCGACCCCGGCCCGCCAGGTCAGCTCAGCGGGTGTGCGGCCGAGCGCGGCGACGGCTCCGGCGAAGCGGGCGCCGTCCATGTGCAGGCGCAGACCCGCCTCCTTGGCGATGGGGCCGAGGGTGTGGATCTCGTCGCGGGTGTAGACGGCACCGGTCTCGGTGGCCTGGGTCAGGCTCACCACGGAAGGCTCCACGCTGTGCACGTCGCCGGCCTTGTGCCGCATGGCGGCCCGCAGCTCGTCGGGGTCGATCTTCGCATCGTCACCCCCGAGCGGGACGAGCTTGGCACCGGCGGTGTAGAACTCGGGCGCCCCGCACTCGTCGTTGTTGATGTGGCTGTCGCGGTGGCAGAGCACGCTTCCCCAGGGCGGGGTCAGGGCCGCCAGGCTCAGGGCGTTGGCCGCGGAGCCGGTGGAGACGAGCAGTACGTCGACGTCGCGTTCGAAGATCTCGCTCATGCGACGCCGGACGTCGGCGGTGATGCCGTCAGCGCCGTACGGCAGGGTCTGGCCGGCGGCCGCCCGGGTCACGGCGTCGATGATCTCCGGGGAGGCGCCGGCGGTGTTGTCACTGCTGAAAATGCGTGCCGTGTCAGTGGTGGTGCTCATGTTCGGGGTCCTTGCTGTGGGTCGGTTCGGCGTCGGGCGGATCAGGTTTCGCGGCGGGGATCCGGTCCTGCGGAGCCGGTTGCCGCCGTCGTCGGGTCCGCTGCCCTGGGGTCCGCTGCCCGGATGAGCTGGCGCAGGGCGCCGTAGTAGACCTCGTGGTCGGTCACGGCGGGCACGATCTCGCCCAGGTTCCCGGTCAGCGCCGGGAACTCCTCCGGGTCGAGTGCGGCCAGGGCGGTGCGGGTGGCTGCCTGTGCGGCCTTGGGATCGCGGTGGTCGACGAAGCCGGCACTGCCGAGGGTGAGCAGGTACATCCGCCGGTACGCGGTGATCGCCTCCTCGGGAGTCATTCCGGCGGTGAGGCTGCCGGCGAGCTGCGGCTCGACCAGGCGGGCCAGCAGATGAGGGCCGAGCCAGGGCCGCGTGCCGCGCAGGGCGAGGAGTCCCGGATGGGCCGCCAGCAGCCGGTAGAGCGCGGTGAACCGGGTCTCGGTGGCGGCGGCCCAGTCGGTGTCCGGCCCGACCTCGGGCAGTCGGGCGGCCAGATGGTCGATGCACAGGTCCAGCAGGCCGGCCAGGTCGGTGCACCGGCGCTGGAGCGAGGCGAGGGAGATCTCCAGTCGCGCCGCCAGCGCACGGAACGTCAACGCCTCAGGGCCGCCCTCGTCGATCAGGAGGAGGGCGGTTTCGGCGATGCGGTCCGGGGTCGCGCGGTCCAGTGAGGGTGAGTGCCGAGGCATACGGGTCATCGTACGATACGCCGTACCGCAAGCCCTCGGGGGTGCCCGTGGTTGGCCGCAGAAACCCGTACGCGCCAGGCCTGCGCCCTCGGGCGAACCTGTGAGCTGCCTGGTCACCATAAGGTGCTCCAGTCACCGAAAAGTGCGTTCTTCCACGTCAGCGGCCACTCTCCTACAGTTCCTGAGTAACCACGAGAGACACAGAGCGTCCTCGTCGGGGTGGACCCGAAACCACAGACGCTCAGGACGAGGAGACAAACAGCATGGCCATCACCTTTGTGAATCCCAGCGGGTTGCCCAAGATCGATGTCTACCGGCAGGTGTCGATCGCATCCGGGTCGAGGCTGGTTTTCATCGCCGGGCAGGTCGCATGGGACGCCGCTGGGACGACGATCGGCGAAGGCGACCTCGCCGCCCAGGTCGAGCAGAGCTATCTCAACGTCGGGACCGCCCTGACGGAGGTCGGCGGCACCTTCGACGACGTGGCGAAGCTGACCTTCTACGTCGTCGACTGGACCCCCGACAAGATGACGCCGCTCCTGGAAGGGATCTCCAGGGCAGCCGCGAAACTGGGGATCACCCCGGCCCCGCCGGCCACGCTGATAGGCGTTGCGGCACTGGACGTCCCCGACCACCTGGTCGAGATCGAAGCCACCGCGATTCTCGACTGAACAGACGGCCCCGACGCAGTCGCCGGGGACCGGCCGCAGCACGTCGGAGACCATCGCGCCGATGATGGGCTCGGCGGCGCCGCGGGGCTCCTACCGTCAGGGCAGTGCCGTCGACCGGCGTGCGCTGGAGCTCACCGGTGACGCTCACCTGGGCCTGCGGGTGGGTGCCGCGCAGCGACTGACCTCCTGGGGTCTCCTGGGGTTCGCCCCTCATGTCCGACCTGACGGCCCGGTCCGTCGGCCGTCGGCCGTCGGCCAGTGGCCAGTGGGTTGAGTGATTAAGGGGTTAACCACAAGCCGGTTGCCGGAAGTATTGACGCCTCTCGCTGCCCCCCTTAACGTCTGCCCGAACTTACGAACGGCGTTCGATAAGTCGAACATCTCGGAGTCGCAGTGCATTCGCAGAACGACAGGAGTTGCCATGTCCGCGCTTCGTGCTCGGCTGTCCGCGATAGTGATCGCCGCATGTCTTCTCTTCACAGGACAAGCCCTGACCACGCCGCAGCGGGCTGTCGCCGCCGACCCCGGCTACCTGATGGTGCACTTCACCGGGGACGGGTCGACCGGTCAGCAGATGTACCTCTCGCACAGCACGGACGGCCTGCACTGGAACGACCTCACCGGCGGCGGCATGGTCCTGCGCTCCACGGTCGGCACGCAGGGGGTGCGCGACCCCGCACTCGTGAGGTCCCCCGACGGAAGCAAGTACTGGATCATCGCGACCGACCTGTGTATCGGCTGCGGGCAGAACTGGGATCAGGCTGTGAACAACGCCAGCCGCAACCTGGTGGTGTGGGAGTCGAAGGACCTGGTCACCTGGTCCCAGCCGTGGCTGCTCAATGTCGCCGGCGCGATCCCCGACGGCCGCAACGCCTGGGCGCCGGAGGCGATCTGGGACCCGGCCACCAACGACTACGTCCTGTACTGGGCGACGAACGCGACGCTGAACGGCGTGCTGAAGCACCGCATCTACTACGCCCGCACCAGCGACTTCCGCACCATCACCACCCCGCAGCTCTACATCGACCGCCCCGGCACCCAGAACATCATCGACACCCAGATCATCGAGGTGCCCTCCGGAGTGGGTGACTTCCGCTACGTGCGGGCCTCCGGCGACGGCCAGATCACCCTCGAAGGCAGCAACTCGATCCTGGGGACGTGGACCAGGATCGGCGACCTCTCCGGCATCGGCCTGACCGGCTCCCAGGTCGAAGGACCGATGTGGATGAAGTTCAACGGCACCGACAAGTGGGGGCTTTACCTCGACCAGTACGCCGGCAACGGCGGTTACATGCCGGTCCTGACGACCGATCCGTCCAATCCCTCGGCCTACCAGAAGCAGGCGTCGGGGAGCTACGACATGGGCGGCACGAAGAAGCGCCACGGCTGGATCCTGAACCTGACGGCCGCCGAGGAGAGCCGTGTACTCGCCCGCTGGCCCAACACGGCGGTCAACCGCCTCCAGTCCTTCAACTTCCAGGACCGGTACGTACGGCACACCAACCTGGACGTGCGCATCGACCCGAACGTCAGCCCCGCCGACGACTCCCGGTTCCGGTTGAGGCCCGGCCTCGCGGGCTCCGGCACCGTCTCCTTCGAGTCGGTCAACTACCCGGGGTACTTCCTGCGGCACTCCGACTACGACTTCCAGTTGGTCCACAACGACGGCACCCCCCAGTTCGCCGCGGACGCCACCTTCCGCAAGGTCGCCGGGCTCGCCGACTCGAGCTGGTCGTCCTTCCAGTCGTACAACCACCCCGACCGGTACATCCGCCACTACGCGTACGTACTCCGCCTAGATCCGATCACCACCGCGACGGGACGCGGCGACGCCACCTTCCGTGTGACGAGCTGACCCGACGCGAAGACACTTCAGCGCAAACGGCTCACAGAAGAGGACGCATTATGAGAAAGTCCTGGGTCTTACCTCTGATCACGCTGGCGACCGCCGTGTTCGCTGCGACAGCCGCGGGTGTCGCCCCGGCCTCCGCCGCCCCCAACACCCCCTTGCGGGTCATGCCGTTGGGCGACTCGATCACCTGGGGCGTGGGAAGCAGTACGGGCAACGGCTACCGGGGGCCGTTGTGGGACAAGCTCGCGGCCGACGGTCATCCGCTGGACTTCGTCGGCACGGTGCGGGGCGGTTCGATGTCCGACCCCGACAACGAAGGCCACTCCGGATACAAGATCCACCAGATCGCCGCACTCACCGATGCCTCGCTGACCCGCTACCGGCCCAACGTCGTGACACTGCACATCGGTACCAACGACCTCAACGAGAGCTACCAGGTCTCCACCGCCACCACCCGGCTGAGGTCGCTGGTCGACCAGGTCACCGCCGCCGCCCCCGACGCAACCGTCCTCGTGGCCTCCCTGGTCGTGTCCACCAGCGGCTCGGAGGAGCGGTACAGGGCCGCCTACAACCAGGCCGTCCCCCAGATCGTGAACGACGCACGGGCCGCGGGCAAGCATGTCGCCTACGTGGACATGAACAGCCTGACCACGGCCGACCTGGCCGACACGCTGCACCCCAACGACTCGGGCTACCAGAAGATGGCCACCGCCTTCCACCGCGGCATCCAGGCCGCGGACAGCGCGGGGTGGCTGCGCAACCCCGCCCCCTCCCCCGAACGCGTGCAGTCCGGTATCGCCGGCAAGTGCCTGGACGTCAACGGCGCCGGCACCGCCGACGGGACAGCCGTCCAGACGTGGAGCTGCGGCAGCAGGGCCAACCAGTTCTGGTCCTCCTACACCGACGGCACGCTGCGCTCGATGGGCAAGTGCCTGGACGCGTCCGGCTGGGGCACCGCCAACGGCACCAAGGTGCAGCTCTGGTCCTGCCACGGCGGTGCCAACCAGGTCTGGCAGCCCTACAACGGCGGCTACCGCAACCCCGCCTCCGGCCGCTGCCTCGACGTTCCGGGCTTCTCCACGGCCGACGGCACACAGCTCCACCTGTGGGACTGCACCGGCGCCTCCAACCAGAAGTGGACCACTCTGGCCGCGGGATGACCCCCGCTCCCCGCCCCGGCGCAGTTCGGCTGACCGGACGTACGCCCGTCACTTCCCCGTCGTCGTCCCGAAGGGCAGAGGTTCGCCCGAGCGCAGGTGCTCCTTCAGCCACTGCTCGGTGTTGTTCACGTGCAGCAGGGCCGCGGCCTGGCTGAGGGTGGCGTCGCGGGTGGACAGGGCGTCGAAGATCGCCTCGTGCTCGGCCAAGGTGCGGCCTGCGGCCATGTCGTCGACCAGACCGCGCCAGATACGCGCGCGCAGCGTGCGACCGGAGATTCCTTCCAGGAGGGCGAGGAGCGTCTCGTTGCCGGTGGCCGCGACCACGGCGCGGTGGAAGGCGGCGTCGTGGACGTTGAGCCGTTCGACGTCTTCGCGGGCCTCACGCATGGCGTCCAGGTGCCGCTTCACCTCGGCCAGTTGCTCGTCGGAGATCCGCGTGGCGGCAAGGGCCGTGGCCATCGGTTCGAGGAGCCGCCGTACCTCCATGAGGTCCTGCAGGGCGACCGAGTCGCCCTGCAGCAGCTCCACCGCGCCGCCGAGCCCCTCCAGCAGCAGGCTCGGCTGGAGGCTGGTCACATACGTACCGTCGCCGCGCCTGACCTCCAGGACCCGGGCCACGGCCAGCGCCTTGACCGCCTCGCGGGCGAGGTTGCGGGACAGCCCCAGCTGCGCGGCCAGGTCCGGCTCCGGCGGAAGCTTCGAGCCCGGGGGCAGGGCACCGGTCCGGATCAGCTCACGGATCTGTTCGATGGCCTTGTCCGTCAGAGACACCGCACATCCCTCCCCCCACCGTGCCCCGTGAGCACGACCGACCTGATCAGCCCTTGCGCGCGCAGATCGTCCCAGAGGCCCTCCGGGACGCGCTGATCATGGAGTTCCACGTCTTGTTCGACCTGTTCCGGAGTCCGCATGCCGAGGGTGACGTTGATGATACTGGGGCGGGTGTGCGGGAAGGCGACCGCGGCGACGGGCAGGGTGGTCCCGTGTGCCGCGCCGACCTCGGCGATCGCCCGGGCACGGGCGACCAGAGCCGGCGGGGCGTCCTGGTAGTCCGGCGTCCATGTCGCAGTGGAATATGTGCAGGTCGGTGCCGCAGATACCGACATGGGCGGGCGCCAGCTCCACCTCGCCGGGTCCCGGCGGGGAGGGCTCGACGGGAGCCGTGTCCAGGGTGCGGGCGGACGTGTAACGGACGGCGAGTGTCATCGTGTCGTCAGGGTCCCTTCGGCGCGGACACCGATGGTCAGCAACAGGTTGGCGTAGGTACGGGTGTCGGCGGTGACGATCGCCAGCGCCAGGTCGGGCGAGCGGGCGGCGTCGTAGAACTCGAAGCGGCCGAGCGTGTCGACAGGGACGCCGGTCAGCATCGAGCGGTACTCGGCGATGGCGGGTGGCTCCGGTTCGCCCTCGGGCGGCACCATGACGTGGGCCGCCTCGACGGGCAGGGCGCGCAGCAGGACGTCGAGCACGGTGGTGACGTCCAGCAGGCCGGGGGCCAGGTTGAGGTGGACGGTCCGGGCGCGTTCGCCGGTGGCCGTGCTCGCGGGGTAGTGGCCGTCGGCCAGCAGGACACGGGCGCCGTGGCCTGCTCCGGCCAGGGATTCGAGGATGCCGGGGTGCAGCAGTTCCGTCAGGAGCATGGTGTTCCCTTCTTCGTGGGAGCCAGGTGGGAGAAGGCCTGCGTGTCAGTCACGAGCGATCCAGACGGGGCCGTCGGGGTATGTGTACTCCTTGAGGGACTCGGGGTGCATCTGTGCGCTGAGTCCGGGCAGGGTCGGCGCGAGGTAGTGGCCGTCGACGATGCGCACCGGGTCGACGAAGTGCTCGTGCAGGTGGTCGACGTACTCGATGACGCGGTCCTCGGTCGTGCCGGAGACGGCGACGTAGTCGAACATCGACAGGTGCTGGACCATCTCGCACAGGCCCACGCCACCCGCGTGCGGGCAGACCGGAACACCGAACTTCGCGGCGAGCAGCAGGATCGCGATGTTCTCGTTGACGCCGCCGACCCGTGCGGAGTCGATCTGCACGATGTCCACCGCGCCGGCCTGGATGAGCTGCTTGAAGACGACGCGGTTGGCGATGTGCTCGCCGGTGGCGACCTTGATGGGGCTGACGGCCTTGCGCACGGCGGCATGGCCGAGGATGTCGTCGGGTGAGGTGGGCTCCTCGATCCAGTACGGCTGGTAGGGGGCGAGGGCGCTCATCCAGTCGATCGCGGGCTGGACGTCCCATCTCTGGTTGGCGTCCACCGCGATGCGGATGCCGTCGCCGACGGTCTCGCGGGCGGTGCGCATGCGCCGTACGTCGTCCTCCAGGGACGCGCCGACCTTCAGCTTGATCTGGGTGAAGCCGTCGGCGACGGCCTCGCGGGCGAGGCGGGCCAGTTTCTCGTCGGAGTAGCCGAGCCAGCCGGGGGTGGTGGTGTAGGCGGGGTAGCCCTGCTCGATGAGGCGGCCGATGCGCTGTTCGCGGCCGGGCTCGGCACGGCGCAGGATGTCCAGGGCGTCCTCGGGGGTGAGAGCGTCGGACAGCCAGCGGAAGTCGACCTGGGCAACCAGATCTTCGGGTGACATCTCGCCGAGGAAGCGCCATACGGGTTTGCCGGCCCGTTTGGCGGCCAGGTCCCAGGCGGCGTTGACGACCGCGCCGGTCGCCATGTGGATGGCGCCCTTCTCCGGGCCGAGCCAGCGCAGTTGGGGGTCGTGGACGAGGGAACGGGAGAACGCGCCGAGGTCGGCGCAGACGTCGTCGACCGACCGGCCGACCACGTGCGGGGCGAGCGCGGCGATGGCGGAGGCCTGGACATCGTTGCCGCGGCCGGTGGTGAAGGCCAGGGCGTGGCCTTCGTGTCCGTCGCCGGCGTCGGTGCGCATTACGACATAGGCGGCGGAGTAGTCGGGTTCGGGGTTCATCGCGTCCGACCCGTCCAGGTGCTCGGACGTCGGGAAACGCACGTCCAGGACGTCCAGGGCGGTGATGCGGGCAGGGGCAGGTGCGTCGGACAGGGCGGATGACATGGCGGCGACTCCTGTGATGGCGGGGGCGGTGCGGCCCTTGCGGCGAGATGGGGGTGCGGCGCAGGGTGCGGGGTGGCCGGAACGGCCGCCCGGTTCACTCCTGGACCTTGCCGCCCGTGATGCGCGAGAGGGTCAACGCGACCAGGATGATCAGGCCGTTGAGGGCGCCGATCCACTGGGCGGGGACGCCGGCGAGGGTGAGCACGTTCTGGATCATGAAGAGCAGAAGGATGCCGCTGAACGCCCCGAACATGGTTCCCTTGCCGCCGTTGAGGCTGATCCCGCCGATGACGGCGGCGGCGAAGACCGTGAAGATGTAGCCGTTGCCCTGCGCGGAGGCGACGGAGGCCAGACGGCCCGAGAGCATCAGTCCGGCGAGGGCGGCGAGCACGCTGCCGGTGACGATGACGGTCCACAGCACCCGGTCGGTGCGGATGCCCGCCGCCTTCGCGGCGTCGACGTTGCCGCCGATCGCGTAGAGCGAGCGTCCGAAGCTCGTCCAGCCGAGGGTCGCGATCGCGGCGGCGAACAGCACCAGGCAGATCCAGATCGACGCGGGCATCCCGAACCACTGCGCGGTGCCGAGGTAGAGCATCGACGGCGGAAGCTGGAAGAAGGTCTGCCCGCCGGAGATGCCGGTGAGGACACCCCGCAGCACGATCAGCATGCCGAGGGTGACGATGAAGCCGTTGAGGCCGAAGCGGATGATCAGCAGGGCGTTGATCACGCCGACGAGCGCGCCCACGACGAGGGTGACGGGGACGGCCCAGGCACCGGGGAGCAGTCCGAGTCCGTGGCCCGCGCCGGTCGGCACCACCAGCCAGGCCGCGACGCCGGGCGCGAGGCCCATGGTGGACTCCAGCGACAGGTCCATCTTCTTGACGATCAGGATCATCGTCTGGGCGAGGACCAGCAGGGCCATCTCGGACATGGTCTGCAGGACGTTGATGAGGTTGTCGGTCTGAAGGAAGACCGGGTTGACGATCTGTCCGACGATCGCGATGACCACGATGGCCGGGACGAGCGCGAGGTCGCGCAGGCGAGCCAGGGGTATCCGGCCGCCGAGCAGCGCGAGCCGCTTCGCCCCGGTCTCCGGGGCCTTGGCGGCGGCGGTGTCCGCGAGGACGGTTTCAGGCATCACCTCAGGCATGCAGGTCCACTCCTTCCATCGCGGCCACGAGATCGTGGTCGTGCCAGCCGCGGGCGATCTCCGATGTCACACGGCCCTGGAACATCACCAGGACCCGGTCGCACATGCGCAGGTCGTCGAGTTCGTCGGAGGCGATGAGCACTCCGGTGCCGGTCTCCGCGGTCTCCTGGACCTTGCCGAGGAGGAACTCCTTGGAGCGCACGTCCACGCCCGCGGTGGGGTTGATGAGGACCAGCAGCCGGGGGTCGTCGGCCAGGGCGCGGGCCATGACGACCTTCTGCTGGTTGCCTCCGGACAGCGCGGAGACGGGCAGTTCGGGACCGGGGGTCTTGATCGCGAGGTTCTCGATCAGGCTCCGGGCGATCCGGTCCCGGCGGCCGCGGCTGAGGAACCCGTTGGGTCCGAGCCTGCGGGGCACGGACAGGGTGGCGTTGTCCGCGATCGACATGTCGGGGACGAAGCCCTGGTGGTGCCGGTCCTGGGGGACGAATCCGGCGCCTGCGGCGAGCGCCGCGGGCACGCTGCCGGGCCGGGGCCGGTGGCCGGCGATCTCCACCTCGCCCGCCGTCGCCGTCCGCAGCCCTACGACGGTCTCGGCGACCTCGGTGCGCCCGCTGCCGGCGGCGCCCGCGAGGCCGACGATCTCGCCGGCCCCGATCCGGAAGCTGACGTCGTGATAGGCGTCGCCGCGCAGTGCGCTGACGCTCAGTGCGGCCGTGGCGCCGGGGTCGAGGGTGCCGGCCCGTTCCCCGCGCCGGTCGGCCGCCGCCTCGCCGGTCATGGCGGCGACGAGGTCGGCGCGGGGGAGCTCCGCGACCGGCGCGGTCACGATGTGCCGGGCGTCCCGGAACACCGTCACCATGTCGCAGATCTCGTAGATCTCCTGCAGGTGGTGGCTGATGAACAGGAAGGTGACACCCTGGCGTTGCAGGTCGCGGATGCGGTCGAAGAGGCGGTTGATGGCCGCCGCGTCGAGCTGGGCGGTCGGCTCGTCGAGGATGATGAACCGCGCCCCGAAGGACAGCGCCCGGGCGATCTCGACGAACTGCCGCTGCTCGACGCTCAGGTCACCGGCCGGGGCCTGCGGGTCGACGTCCACCGCCCAGGTCGACAGCACATCCTGTGCGCGGCGGCGCGTGGCCTGCCAGCTGATGAGCCGGCTCCGCCCATGGTCGTGCCGGTTCAGGAAGAGGTTCTCGGCGACGGTCAGCGTGGGGATGATCGTCGACTTCTGGTAGACGCACGCCACGCGCCGACGCCACGCGTCCCGGTCGGTGACCCGGGGAGCGGGCTCACCGCCGAAGGTGACCGTGCCCTCGTCGGGCGCCTGCAGGCCGGTGAGGACCGACACGAGGGTCGACTTGCCTGCTCCGTTGCGGCCGACGAGTGCGTGGGTCTCACCGGGCCTGATGGTCATCCGGGCGCCGTTCAGGGCCACCGTCGGGCCAAATCGTTTGACTATGCCCGTAGCCTCGACGACGGGCGGGTCGGAGGGGACCCGTCCGTCGTCCACCGGCGCGGGCGCGGGGCTGACTGTTCGCTCCCCGTCGCTCATCTCAACCGCCTTGTGTGGGTGAGCCGTTGCCGTACCGGACGGACTGGAGCATCAGCCGAGGTTGTTGCCCCACAGCGACTTGTCGTCGCTCTTGACGCTGGGGACGCCGCCGTAGGTGCCGCCGTCGGCGGTGACGAGCGGGGCGGAGAGCTGGTCCTCCAGCAGGCCGTCGCGGACCTGGATGATGGTGCTGTCGTGGTCGGTCTTGCCGGGCTTGAACGTCTTCCCGTCGATCGCGGCCCTCAGGTAGTACAGGGCGTACTTGGAGTAGAGGTCGGCCGGCTGGGAGACGGTGGCGTCGACCTTGCCTTCGGTGATGGACCTGAGCTCCTCGGGGATGCCGTCGTTGGAGACGACGAAGACGTGCTTCTTGTCCTTCGGGTCGACGAGCAGGCCCTTCTGCTTGAGGGCTTGGAGCGTGCCGGACAGGGCGAAGCTGGACTGCATGTAGATGCCCTTGATGTCCGGGTGGGCGGTCAGGTCCGTCTGAAGCTTCTGGGCGGCGACCGCACCGTCCCAGTTGGTGGCCTCGCCTAACACCTTGATGTCCGGGTACTTCTTCTGCATGCAGTCGTTGAACGCCTCGGTGCGGTCCCGGCCGTTGATGGAGGACAGGTCGCCCTGGAGCATGACGACCTTGCCTCTGCCGCCGAGCTTGGTGCCGAGGTAATGGCAGGCCTTCTCGCCGTAGGCGCGGTTGTCGGCGCGCACGACCATGAACACCCTGCCGGTGTCGGGGCGGGTGTCGACGGTGACGACGGGGATCTTCTTCGCCTCGAGCTGCGCGAGCGTGGGCGCGATGGCCGCGGTGTCCTGCGGGGCCATCGCGAGGCCCTTGACGCCCTGGCTGATGAACGTCTGCGCGTTGGCGGTCAGCTTGGCGACCTCGTTCTGCGAGTTGGTGGTCTTCAGGTCCAGCCTCAGCTCCTTGGCGTACTGGGGCGTGTACTTGATGTAGGAGTTCCAGAAGTCGGTGTCGGAGCGCGGATAGTCGACGCCGACCAACGGCGCGCCACTCGATGACGCCGAGGTGCTGGAGCCGCCGCAGGCGCTGAGCAGCGCCATTGCGGAGAGGGCGGAGACAGCGGAACAGAGGGCGGTTCTGAGTCTCATCGGTGCTTCCTCGCGCCGGTCCCGTAGCGGGAGTTGTTTCGCCTCGACGACATCTGCGTATCGCCGGTGCGGCAGAGATGGGATGTTTATAAGCGGGCCTCCGGAGGCTGTCCAGAGCCTTGTCGGTATCCGTATCGAAGCTCCAGCTCAACGGACGCCCGGATGCCGGCGCTTTTGAAACCCAGGCAAGATCCATCCCATCAACCTTCACCACTCGACGACCCGAGGCAACCGCGAGACACTGCCAGACATGCCATGTTTGGACGGTCAGGAATCGGCTCATACACGATCTAAACGGCCTCAAACGCCCAGCTGAAAGGTGCTTTTCATCCCTGCACACTGGTTGACATTTCAGGGAGACATGGCAGACCTTCATGCGTAACAAGCGGCACTCTGTGCACAGCAGCTAGCCGCCCCGTGTCCCCTTGCAGCCCCCCTGTCCCCTCCTGCACCAGGGATGTCTCTCCATGTCGAGTTCGCTCAACAGACGCCACTTCCTGGCCGGTGCCACCAGCGTGGCCGCGGCGGCCGTTGCCGCAGGTGCGCTCGGTTCCGGCATCGCCCATGCGGCGCCCAGCACCTACACGCCCGACTGGAACTCGGTCGACCGGCATCCGCCCGCCCCGGAGTGGTTCCAGGACGCGAAGTTCGGGATCTACTTCCACTGGGGCGCCTTCAGCGTCCCCGCCTACGACAACGAGTGGTACCCGCGGAACATGTACCAGGCGGGCAGCAACGCCAACAAGCACCACATCGCGACCTACGGTCAGCCGTCGGCATGGCCGTACCACAACTTCATCGACGGAGCGCGGGACCTGGCGGGCAACGTCGTGAAGTTCGCGCCGAAGCTGAAGTCGGCCGGCGGGAAGTTCGACCCCGAAGAGTGGGTGCAACTGTTCGTCGACGCCGGCGCCAGGTTCGCCGGCCCGGTCGCCGAGCACCATGACGGCTTCTCCATGTGGGACAGCCAGGTCAACGAGTGGAACTCGGTGGACAAGGGGCCGGGGCTCGACCTGCTGCGGCTCTTCTCCACGGCCATCCGCGCCAAGAACCTCAAGCTGCTGGTGGCCATGCACCACGCGTACAACTACACCGGCTTCTACGAGCACGCCCCCGCCCAGACGGACCCCAGCCTCAAGAAGCTCTACGGGCAACTGGGCCCGGCCGCGGAGAACCAGCTCTGGTTCGACAAGCTCAAGGAGGTCATCGACCGCGCCCAGCCCGACATCCTGTGGCAGGACTTCAACCTGAACGCCGTCGACGAACAGCAGCGCCTGAACTTCCTGGCCTACTACTACAACCAGGCGGGCAGTTGGGGACGTGAGGTCGTCGCCACGTACAAGGACGGCATGAACGGCAAGGGCGAGGTCTTCGACTACGAGCGCGGCGGCCCGGCCGACATCACCACGCCGTACTGGCTGACCGACGACAGCATCTCCAGCAGCAGCTGGTGCTACACCCAGGGCATCGGCTACTACACGCTCCAGCAGATGCTGCACTCGTTCCTCGACCGGGTCAGCAAGAACGGCAACGTACTGCTGAACATCGCACCGATGGCCGACGGCACCATCCCCCAGGCGCAGAAGGACATCCTGCTCGGCATCGGCGACCATCTGAAGCGCTTCGGCGAGTCGGTGTACGCGACCCGCGCCTGGACCGAGTACGGCGAGGGCCCGACGAAGATGGGGGGCGGCTCGTTCACCACCCCGCACGCCGGTACTCCGCAGGACATCCGCTTCACCCGCAACAAGGCCGGCAACGTCCTGTACGCCACCGTCCTGGGCTGGCCCGGCAGCTCACTGACGATCAAGACCCTCAGCTCGGACCGGATCAACCTCTCGTCGCTGAGCTCGGTCAAGCTCCTCGGCTCCACCGCCGGCACCTACATCGACCTGCCCGCACCGTCCCAGAGCTCCTCCGGCCTGACGGTCACCCTGCCGTCCTCAACGCCGTACAGCGCGAACGCCTACGTCCTGAAGCTGACCTTCTCCGGCACGATCCCGGGGCTGCGGCCGCTCGCCGGAGCCGTCGGCTTCGGGGACGTCAACTACACCGGCAAGGCGGGCGTGTTCACGGTCGGCGACTACACCGCGGCCGACCTGACCGCGGCCGGACTCGGCGCGCGCACCCTGTCCTCCCTCCGGACGGCCCCCGGCTACCAGGTGATCGGCTACTCCGGGGACGACTTCAGCGGCACGTCTTGGACGTTCACCGCCGAGAACCCCGACCTGCGGGCCACCGGCAACAATGACCAGATCACCTCGCTGAGGGTCCAGTTCAACCCGGCGACGTATTTCCGGGTCACCAACGCCACCAACGGACTCGCCCTGGACAGCGGCGGCAGTGTGGGCTCCGGGTCCAACCTCAAGCAGTGGACCTGGGACGGCAGCTCCAACCTGCAGTGGCACGCCGAGCCGGTCGAAGGCGGCTACTACCGGCTGGTCAACCGCACCAACGGCATGGTGGCCGACGGCTGGGGCGCCACCGCCGACGGCTCTCCGGCCCGGCAGGCGCCCTGGAACGGCGGCAGCAACCAGCAGTGGAAGATCGTCCACCGCGGCGGCGACCGCTACTCGATCGCCAACCGCACCACCGGCCTGGTCCTCGACGGCGGCGGCAACGTCGATTCGGGCTCCGTCACCAAGCAGTGGACGTACGGCAGCAGCACCAACCTACTGTGGGCCTTCACGGCCCTCTGATTCCTTCCCCCCTGCTCAGCCCATCGCCGCCCGGATTCCGCTTCCAGCCGACCGGGCGGCGGTGGGCTGTTCCGCGTCCGCCGCAGACTCCGAACCCTGGCGTGCCGATCCGGTGCCTCGGCCGGGGACCAGCATTCCGTAGATGGCGGGTGCAGGGTGATTGTCGAAGCGCATCGACGCTGACCTTGCGGCTGACAGGCTGTCAATGAACCAGGGGGAGGAAACTTTCTTCGCGTCTTTCCCCTTGTTTCGCACGAAACGAGTCCGTTAACTTCCACGTCGTGGTGAAGCGCTTCGACACTCCGTGAGAAAGGGCCTTCTGCGCGGTGAGCGGCCGACGGGCCATGAGGCGCCGGACGCTCCCTGAGCGCCGACCCCGCCACCCACCCATCCGACGAAAGGACGACCGAGGGTGCCCGCTCAGAACCCGCCCGCCCATGCCACCAACCCCGTGCTCCCCGGGTTCCACCCCGACCCGAGCATCTGCCGTGTCGGCGACGACTACTACCTCGCCTGCTCCAGCTTCGAGTACTTCCCCGGCGTACCCCTCTTCCACAGCCGTGACCTGGTGCACTGGCGGCAGATCGGCAACGCCCTGGACCGGCCGGAGCAGTTGCGTCTGCCGGCCTCCATGCCGTCGTCCGGCGGGATCTACGCCCCCACGCTGCGCCACCACGACGGCCGCTTCTGGCTGATCGTCACCAATTGCAGCGAGGGCGGTGGCAACCTGATCCTCACGGCCACCGACCCCGCGGGGCCGTGGTCGGACCCCATCCGGGCACCGGGCGTGCCCGGCATCGATCCCGATCTGGCCTGGGACGAGGACGGCACGTGCTGGTGCACGGTCGCCGGGGTGTCACAGGTCCGGATCGACCCGTCCACCGGACAGACGTACGGCACACCGCACAGGCTCTGGTCCGGCGGCCCCGGCGCGAAGGCCCCGGAGGCGCCGCACCTGTACCGGGTCGGCGACTACTGGTACCTGCTCATCGCCGAGGGCGGCACGGAGCGCGGCCACGGCGTGTCGATCGCCCGCGGCCGTACGCCGACCGGTCCGTTCGAACCGCATCCGGCCAACCCGATCCTCACCCACCGCGGCACCGACCATCCGGTCCAGAACACCGGGCACGGGGACCTGGTCCAAGGCCCCGACGGCTCATGGTGGATGGTGTTCCTCGGCGTACGACCGCGCGGCGGCACCCCCGGCTGGCACGTGCTCGGCCGGGAGACCTTCCTCGCGCCCGTGACCTGGGAGAACGACTGGCCGGTCGTCGGCGAGGTCGCCCTGGACCTGTCCGCGCTCCCCTGGCCGCTCACCCCCGGACCCGTCGACGAAGGGCGCGACGACTTCGAGCTCAGCGAACTCGGGCCGACCTGGATCTCCGTGCGGGACCGCCCCGCCGAGCTCTGCACCACCAAGGAGCGCCCCGGCTGGCTGACGCTCCGCGCGCGGGGCGCCTCCCTGGACGAGCCCGATGTGGTGTTCACGGGCCGACGTCAGCGGCACTTCTCGTGCCGGGCGCGCACCCTGGTCGACGCGGGGCAGGGGCGCGGCGGACTCGCCGTACGGCTGGACGAGCGGCACCACTACGCGATCGAGGCGTGTGGCGCGGAGGTGCGGGTGATCGCGCGCGTCGGATCCCTGCGCACGGTCGTGGCCGCCCAGTCCGTGCCCGCCGGGCCGGTGACCCTTGCCGTCGCCGTCACCGACCCGCCGTCACCGCACGGGCCCTGCACCGGACCCGACGTCGTCTCGCTCGGGTTCGAAGCCCCGGACGGAACGTTCACCGAGCTCGCGGCCCTCGACGGCCGCTACCTGTCGACGGAGGTCGCCGGCGGCTTCACCGGCCGGGTCATCGGCCTGTACGCCACGGCAGGCACCGTCCACTTCGACTGGTTCGACTACGAGGCCCTCGACGGCTGAATCCCACGCCCCTACGAGCGAACGAAAGGTAAGCATGAAGGACATACGGCAACCCGCACGCCATCGCGGCCACGGCCCCGGACGTCTGGCCGGCCCCGGCCGTGGCCCAGTGCCGTGCCTCCCATGCTCAGGGCGACCAGCATCGCGACCACGGCGGTGCATAAGAGGGACCTTGTCCTCGTCATCCTGAAACTCCTCTGCTGAAGCCGCGGTTGTTCACGCGCGGGTCCACTTCTGGCTGGCCTGACCGTTGCAGGGCCTCAGGACCAGTGGGGTTCCGCCGGCGGTGCCGGCCCCGTTGACGTCGAGGCACAGCCCGGCGTGGACGTTGCGGATCGACCCGTCGGAGCCGACGGTCCACTTCTGGTTGTTCTGACCGTTGCAGGGCCAGGTGATGACCCGGGTGCCGTCGGTGGTGCCCTGGTTGTAGGCGTCCAGGCACTTGTCGCCGAAGACGCGGATCTCGCCTCCGGCCCATGTGGTCCACAGCTGGTTGGCGGCCGTGTGGCAGTCCCAGAGCAGTGCCGTGGCCCCGGCCGCGGTGGAGGCCTTGTCCACGTCCACGCAGCGGCCGGACGCGGTGCCGCGCAGCCGGGAGGTGGTGGCGGCGAGCGGGCTGCCACCGCTGACCCGGAAGACGGCGACGCCATGCGCGGGGACGCTCGCCGAGATCTGCCCGGACGTACTGGACGTGCCACCGGTCCACAGGTCGGTGAGGGTGAACGGCCCGCCGGACAGGCCGACTTGGGCGGCCGTGGCGCTGACCGTGGCCGTGTCGCCTCCCCGGTTGAACAGGCCGACCGCGACCGAGCCGTCGGACAGCGGCTTGGCGAACACCTCGGTGCCGCCGTCGTCGCGCACCCTGCGTCCGCCGGCGCCCAGCGGATCCTGGTTCACCGCCAGCAGACGCGGGTTGCGCAGGATCGCGCTCACGTCGGCGGACATGGTGCGGATGTCGTTGCCGGCCATGAGCGGGGCTGCCAGCAGCGCCCAGAGGGCGAAGTGGGAGCGGGACTCGGTCAGTGACAGGCCGGGACGGCCGACGACCAGCATGTCGGGGTCGTTCCAGTGCCCCGGGCCCGACTGTGCCGCCAGCGGCGCGGTGACGTCCAGGACGTTGCCCACGCCCATCGGATAGCTGTTGGTGTTGCCGTTCTGCCAGATGTCGAGCAGGTCCTCGGTCGTCCGCCACAGGTCGGCGACCTCGCCCCAGTTGTACGTGTCGCCGGTGATGGCGTGGAAGCTGTTGGGGTTGATGCTGTAGACGATCGGCCGCCCGGTGGCGCGCAGGGCGTCGCGCATCAGCGTGAACCGCGCGACCTGCTCGTCGCGGGTGCCGCTGGAGGAGCACCAGTCGTACTTGAGGTAGTCGACGCCCCACGAGGCGAACGTGGCGGCGTCCTGGGCCTCGTGCCCCCTGCTGCCCGTCGACCCCGGATAGGCCCCGCTGGTCTGGGCGCAGGTGCGTTCGCCCGGCACCTGGTAGATGCCGAACTTCAGGCCCTTGCCGTGGATGTAGTCCCCGAGCGCCTTCATCCCGCCGGGAAACTTCGTCGGGTTGGCCCGCAGGTTGCCTGCCGCGTCACGCTGCGGGTCGAACCAGCAGTCGTCGACCACCACATACCGGTAGCCGGCGTCGCGCATGCCGGAGGACACCATGGCGTCGGCGGCCTGGCGCACCTGGGCTTCGGTGATCCCGCACCCGAAGCTGTTCCAGCTGTTCCATCCGAGCGGTGGAGTGAGCGCCGGACTGCCGGGCGCGACGGAAGCTGTGGAGTGGGCAGCGGCCGTGACGGTCGCGGCGACCGTCATCACGACGGCCGCGAGGAGGTGGAGCAGTCGCCTGGCTGATCGTCTGGGCACGGAGGCTCCTTCATGTCACGTGCATGACATTTCGAGAGGGACGCTCTGGGTCCAATTTTCGAAAGCCATTCGGAAAGTCAAAGCGTCACGCATCCTAGAGAGACCCCCAAGCATGTCAACACCATCCGACACACCCCCCTGACCGACCGCCCACATCCAGCCCAATGGGGCTTCGAATGTTTCGGTCTTTTTAGCGAATCATGCGGGAGGGATTGACGCGGTCCGTCGACCTCCTATCATCCAGAATGCCCGACGCACCGATCCATGTTCGAAATCGCGAACCCGATGGAGCCGCAGCGGGCATCCAAGGGGAACGACACACGCAGATCTGTCATGCCCACATCAACGCGTGCCGTAGAGGAGAACCATGAACCCTCTGAAACACTCCGGCCGACGCCGAGCCTCGCTGTTGGCCCTCGTGGCCACGGCCGCCCTGGTGACGCCAGTGGCCGCGACCGCCGCACCCGATGCCGTCCGGGCCTCCACCCTCGGCGCACAAGCCGCCCAGTCCGGACGGTACTTCGGGACCGCGGTGGCCGCCGGAAGGCTCGGCGACGGCACGTACACCTCGATCCTGGACCGCGAGTTCAACTCGGTCACGCCCGAGAACGAGATGAAGTGGGACACGACCGAACCGTCCCGCGGCTCGTTCAATTTCGGCCCCGCCGACCAGATCGCCAACCGCGCGCAGGCCCGCGGCCAGCGCCTGCGCGGCCACACCCTGGTCTGGCACTCTCAACTGCCCGGCTGGGTCAGCTCCATCAGGGACGCGAACACACTGCGCGGCGTGATGAACAACCACATCACCACCGTGATGAACCGCTACAAGAGCCGGATCCACTCCTGGGACGTGGTCAACGAGGCCTTCGCGGACGGCGGCAGCGGCCAGATGCGCAGCTCGGTCTTCCGGGACGTGCTGGGCACCGGCTTCATCGAGCAGGCGTTCCGCACAGCGCGGTCGGCCGACCCGGCGGCCAAGCTCTGTTACAACGACTACAACATCGAGAACTGGAGCGACGCCAAGACCCAGGGTGTTTACCGCATGGTGCGCGACTTCAAGTCGCGCGGGGTGCCCATCGACTGCGTCGGCCTCCAGTCCCACTTCGGCGCCGGAGGACCGCCCGCCAGCTTCCAGACGACGCTGTCGAGCTTCGCCGCCCTCGGCGTGGATGTCCAGATCACCGAACTGGACATCGCACAGGCGTCGCCGACCGCGTACGCGAACACGGTCAGGGCCTGCATGAACGTCGCGCGCTGCACCGGCATCACGGTCTGGGGCATCCGCGACAGCGACTCCTGGCGCAGCGGCGAGAACCCGCTGCTGTTCGACCGCAACGGCAACAAGAAGCCGGCGTACAACTCGGTGCTGACCACGCTCGGCGGTACGCCCACGACCCGCAGCACGCCCGCCGTCACCAGCGGCACGCCCACCGGACCACGCAGCGCCACCAACACCGCCGCTCTGCCCAGCCGTTACTCGTGGAGCTCCAGCGGTCCGCTGATCTCGCCGAAGCCGGACTCGACCCACAACATCGCCGGGATCAAGGATCCGACGGTCGTCCAGTACAACGGCAAGTACCACGTGTTCGCGAGCACCGCCAGTTCCTCCGGCTACAACCTGGTCTACCTGAACTTCAGCGACTGGTCCCAGGCCGGCTCGGCCACGCACCACTACTTGGACCGCACCGCCATCGGGTCCGGCTACCGAGCCGCGCCGCAGGTCTTCTACTACGCGCCGCAACGCCTGTGGTACCTCGTCTACCAGACCGGCAACGCCTCGTACTCGACCAACCCCGACATCAGCAACCCCAACGGGTGGAGCGCACCGCGCAACTTCTACTCGTCGATGCCGGACATCATCCGGCAGAACATCGGCAACGGCTACTGGGTCGACATGTGGGTGATCTGCGACAGCGCCAACTGCTACCTCTTCTCCTCCGACGACAACGGACACCTGTACCGCTCCCAGACGACGGTCGGGCAGTTCCCGAACGGGTTCACCAACACCGTCATCGCGGCACAGGACTCCAAGTACGCCATGTTCGAAGCGAGCAACGTCTACAAGGTGCAGGGCAGTAACCAGTACCTGCTGCTCGTCGAGGCCATCGGATCGGACGGCCGACGCTACTTCCGGTCCTGGACCTCGGGCAGCCTCGCCGGTTCCTGGGCACCCCTGGCCTCATCGGAGAGCAACCCGTTCGCACGGGCGAGCAACGTCTCCTTCCCCTCGGGCGCCTGGACCCGGGACATCAGTCACGGCGAGATGATCCGAGCCGGCTACGACCAGACACTGACCATTCCCGCCTGCCGGCTCCAGTACCTCTACCAGGGCATGAACCCCAACGCGAGCGGCGACTACAACCTCCTCCCCTGGCGGCTCGCCCTCCTCACCCAGACCAACTCGACCTGCTGACCGACCGTGCCATGGGAGCGCTCCCGACGGGAGCGCTCCCCTGCTAGCCGCCGACCTTCGGACGCACCCCTGTCAGAAAGCACCCCTGTCAGAAAGCCGAGGTACCGTCATGCGCCGCAGACTCCTCGCCCTGGTGGCAGCGCTCTGCTCACTGCCACTGGCGCTCGCCGCCGCCCCGGCCGCCCACGCGGCCGACCCGACGACCATGACCAACGGGTTCTACGCGGACCCCGACTCCAGTGCGAAGCGGTGGGTCGCCGCCAACCCCGGTGACGGCCGGGCGGCCGCGATCAACGCCTCCATCGCCAACACCCCGACGGCCCGCTGGTTCGGCTCCTGGAGCGGCACCATCGGCACCGCCACCGGCGCGTACGCGGGTGCTGCGGACGCCCGGGACAAGTTGCCCATCCTCGTCGCCTACAACATCTACAACCGCGACTACTGCGGCGGGCACTCCGCGGGCGGAGCCTCCTCGCCGTCCGCCTACGCGAACTGGATCGCCCAGTTCGCGGGCGGAATCGCCGGCCGCCCGGCCGTCGTCATCCTCGAACCGGACTCCCTCGGGGACTACGGCTGCATGAACCAGGGCCAGATAGACGAACGCGAGGCCATGCTGACCGGAGCGCTCACCGAGTTCAACCGTCAGGCTCCCAACACCTGGGTCTACCTCGACGCCGGCAACCCGGCCTGGGCGAGCGCGGCGACCATGGCCCGGCGCCTCCACGAAGCGGGTGTCCGACAGGCCCACGGTTTCTCGCTCAACGTCTCCAACTACCTGACCACGGGCGAGAACACCGCGTACGGCGACGCCGTCAACAGGGAACTCAGCGCCCGGTACGGCTATACCAAGCCGTTCGTCGTGGACACCAGCCGCAACGGAAACGGCTCCAACGGCCAGTGGTGCAACCCTTCAGGCCGCCGCATAGGCACCCCCACCCGGCTGGGCGGAGGCGCCGAGATGCTCTTGTGGATCAAGGTTCCGGGCGAGTCCGACGGCAACTGCGGCGTGGGAACCGGCTCCTCGGCAGGACAGTTCCTCCCGGAGGTCGCCTACAAGATGATCTACGGCTACTGATCCGAGACCGTTCCGCGGGCCGAGGTCGACCGCGCCTGAGAAGGACGCGTACCGACCTGGGCCCTGCGGTCGGATCAGCCTCCGGTGAGCATGCCCTTTTTGAAGTGCCGCTGGACGAATGGTGCCTTGCCCGAGGCGGTGCCCTCGCGTGACTCGCTGTCCGATCCGCCGCAGGCGGTGAGCAGCGGCATCTCGCCGGCCACCGCCGCGGTGGCGACCGCCGTGGAGGCGAGGAAGCTTCTCCGGCTAGGTCCTGAGGAGATGGAGACGACGTTCGGCGTCATTGCGTCAACCCTTCATGGCGCACCTGGACGCCCGGCGGGGGGCGTCGGCTGAGGTGTCGTGCTGGCGTTTCCTTCGTGTCGAAGCGCTTCGGAAGCGTTCATCGCCGCATCGCATGAAATCCCATGTATGGGCCACATACGCCACGACGCAGACCCGTCTTTCTCGAACGCACCCACCGGAGCGCCGCGCGGCGGCGCCCCATCTAGGCTGGAAGCAGCCGCTGGAAACCAGCCCTGACGGGCACGGCTGTCCGGACGGAGGCGTGGCGGTGGAGATGGCCGGCAAGCAGGATGAGCCCACTGCCGTTGCCGTGGTCGACCCGGAAGGCACGGTGACCGGCTGGAGCGAGGGCGGTCGACTGCTGCTGGGCTGGACGGCGCAGGACATCGTCGGCCGCCCCGTGACCGACCTGCTGGTCGATCCCCCGCCACCCGGCTTCCCCGAGGGCTACGGCGCCGGCCCGGATCCCACGGGACCTGTTCCCCTGCGCCGCCGGGACGGTTCCACGGTGGACGCCGTCGTGACGGCTCATCCGCTGTCCGGCCCCGACGGGCGGGCACTGGGTCACGCGGTGACCGTCCAGCGCTGGGGAAGACGCCCGGTGATCGCCGACCGGGCCTTCGAGCAGTCGCCCTTCGCGCTCGGTGTGTACGACCCCGATCTGCGGTTCCTGTGGATCAACGCCTCCTCGGGCCGGGTGATCGCGCACTCCGAGGAGCAGGTGCTCGGTAAGAAGTACCGCGAGGTGCTTCCCGAATTCGACCGCTCGCTGTTTCCCGAGAGGGACGACAAGCCCTACACGGACGCGCTCGCCGAAGTGGCGAGGACGGGCGACCCCACGCGTCTCATCACCGTCTTCCGCCCTCGCGGCAGTGACTACGCCAATGCCTGGGCCACCAGCATCTGGCCCGTCCGGGATGCCGGGGGCAGGGTCCGCGCGATCGCCAACTGGGGATTCGACATGAGCGCCGAGTACTGGGCTCGGCAACGCCTGCTCATCCTCAACAAGGCCAGCGGCGGCATCGGCCGGACACTCGACGTGATCGGCACCGCCCAGGAACTGGCCACCACCCCGGTGCCGGAATTCACCGACCTCGTCACCGTGGATCTCTTCGACGAGGTGCTGCGCGGAGAGGAACCACCCTCCGTGTCCGCGCTCACCTCCGGCGAGCCCATCGTGCTGAGCCGTGCCGCCCGGCACAGCGCGCAGGACGACACCGACCGAGCTCCCGGGCCCACGACACCGGTCAGCCACCCTCCCGGTTCGGTCGCCGCCCGCTGCATGGCCACCGGCAGGTCCACGGTCGAGCTCGCCGCCGAACCCGGCCAGGGCGGCGAATGGGCCTTCGGGCCCGGGCTCGCCGCCGACCCGGCCCACTGGCCACCGGGCAACCCGGTGATCGCCGGGTCCATCGCCGCGGACGGGCTGACCGGCCGGATCACCGTGCCGCTGAGGGCGCGCGGCGCGCTGCTCGGGGTCGTCGCCTTCTCCCGGCTCGACCGGCCCGAGGCCTTCACCGCCGACGACCTGATCCTCGCCGAAGAGCTGACCGCCAAGGCGGCCGTCGCCATCGACAACGCCCGCCGCTACTCGCGCGAGCGCACGACCGCGCTGACCCTGCAACGCAGCCTGCTGCCGCAAGGACTGCCGAACCATGAGGCGGTCGAGGTGGCATCCCGCTACCTGCCCGGCGGGGCCGGTGCGGAAGTGGGCGGTGACTGGTTCGACGTCATTGCGCTGTCCGGCGCCCGGGTCGCCCTGGTCGTCGGCGACGTCGTCGGCCACGGCCTGCACGCCTCGGCCAGCATGGGCCGGCTGCGGACGGCGGTCCGCACCCTCGCCGACGTGGACCTGCCGCCGGACGAACTGCTCACCCACCTGGACGACCTGGTCCTCCACCTCGCCGGCGACCTCCAGCCCACCGGTCACTTCCAGCCGGCCGGCGAGACCGGGGCCACCTGTCTGTACACCGTCTACGACCCGGTGTCCCGGCGGTTCATGCTGGCGAGCGCCGGCCATCCCCTGCCGCTGATCATCTCCCCGGACGGCACCGGAACCCCGGTGACCGCCCAGCCGGGACCTCCGCTCGGCATCGGCGGGCTGCCGTTCGAGGCCACCGAGCTCGAACTGCCCGAGGGCAGCCTGCTCGCCCTCTACACCGACGGGCTGCTGGACAGCCGCGCACACGATGTCGACAAGGGGATCGCCGAACTGCGTCGGGTCCTGGACCAGTCGGCCACCTCACTGGAGGCCCTCTGCGACACGGTGATCGACGCGGTGCTCCCCCTTCGCCGCACGGACGACGCGGCCCTGCTGCTCGCTCGCACGCACGCGCTGGCTCCCCAGCACGTCGCCGACTGGGACGTCGAGCCGGACCCCGCGCAGGTGCCGCACGCCAGGAAGTTCGCCGTCGACCAGGTGGACGCCTGGGGTCTGGAGGAGGCCGCCTTCGTCACCGAGCTGGTCGTCAGCGAGTTGGTCACCAACGCCATCAGATACGGCGAACCGCCGATCAAGCTGCGACTGATTCGCGACACCTCCCTGATCTGCGAGGTCTCCGACGCCAGCAACACCGCTCCCCACCTGCGCCGGGCCCGCGTCTTCGACGAGGGCGGCCGGGGCCTGTTGCTCGTCGCCCAGCTCACCCAGGGATGGGGCACCCGGCACACCACCGACGGCAAGACGATCTGGTGCGCGCAGACCCTCCCCCGCTTTGAACCGTACTGAGCATCGTCGCCGCCAGCGTGCCTTCAGCCCCCGGCTCCGACCGCTCCCCGATCCTGCGCTGTGGTGCGTCTCAGCGCGAGGGCCGCGATGTCGTCACCGAGCCTTCCGCCGCTGTGCCGGAGCAGATCCAGGTGCAGCTGGTCGAGCAGCTCGCGGGGTGCTCCGTATCCTGAAGGCGATCTCCCTGGGTGTGGAGAACGCGAGGACGGCTCGCCGTACACATGTTCGATACCCGCCGAACAGGGATGGGGCGCGGCCTGGCCACTTGGGATCACCGGTGTTAAAAAGGTCGCATGGCGAGTCTTTTCGCCCGTTTTCAACGCCTGTCGTTTAAGCGGCTGATCGGCAAGAGCACGCGGAGCGTAGCCGGGCAGGTGTTGGTTTTCCAGGTCGCTCTGGTGGTGCTGCTCGTAGCCTGCGCTGTCTTCGCCCTCATTCTGCAGTCGGAGCGGGACAACGGCGCCGAGGCAAGACGCCGCTCCACCGCCGTGGCACAGACCTTCGCGCACTCGCCGGGTGTCCTGGCGGCATTGCAGACCCCGGACCCGACCAAGGTCCTCCAGCCGCTCACCGAAGCGGCACGCCGGGCCGCCGACGTCGACTTCATCGTGGTCATGGACACCAAGGGCATCCGGTACACGCACCCCTTGCCCGACCGCATCGGAAAGCGCTTCGTGGGCGAGATCGGACCGTCGCTGGCGGGGAAGCTCTACGTGGAGAGCGTCGACGGCCCGCTCGGTCGCGAGGTGCAGGCCACGGTGCCGATCAAGAACCCCGGCAACAAGGTCGTCGGGATCGTCTCGGCCGGGATGAAGGTCAAGAACGTCGAAAGTCAGGTGACCCGGCAACTACCGATCATCCTGGGCGCGGGGGCCGGAGCGCTCTTGTTGTCCGTCGGCGTGACGGCACTGCTGGGCAGGCGGTTGCGACGGCAGACACACAGCCTGGCCCCGGACGAGATGACCCTGATGTACCAGCACCACGACACAGTGCTCCACTCCGTTCGGGAAGGGGTGCTGATCGTCGCCGCCGACGGGCGGGTGATGCTGGCGAACGACGAGGCCAGACGGCTGCTGGAGCTTCCCCCGGACATCGAGGGGCGGCTCGTCTCGGAGCTGCCGGGACTCGATCCCGAGATGAAGGCGCTGCTCACCTCCGGGCGCGAGGCCACCGACGAGGTGCACCTCGCGGGAGAGCGGCTGATCGCGGTCAACCAGCGGCCCACGGGTCGCGAGGGTGGCGCCAGGGAAACGGTGGTGACGCTGCGCGACTCCACCGAGCTGCAGGCGGTGACGGGCAGGGCGGAGGTGGCACGGGAGCGGCTCAGGCTGCTGTACGACGCCGGACTCCACATCGGTACCACCCTGGACGTGCTGCGCACCGCCGACGAGTTGACCCGGGTCCCCATTCCCCGCTTCGCGGACTTCGTCACCGTGGACCTGGCCGACGCCGTCCTGCACGGCGAGGAGCCGGCCCCCACGGGGACGGACATGCGACGCGCGGCCGTGTCCGGCATCGTGGACAACCATCCCCTCACCGAACAGGGCCGGCTCTTCGACTACCTTCCCTCCACGCCCCAGGCACGCGGCTACGGCAGCGGCCACTCCCAGTTGGTGAGCGATCTGCCGACCGCCACGGGCTGGCGCGTGCAGGACCCGGAGCGGGCCAAGGCGATCATCGACTACGGCATCCGCTCCCTCATCACCGCCCCCATCCAGGCCCGTGGCGTCGTGCTGGGAATGGCCACCTTCTGGCGCACGCAACAGCATGAGCGCTTCAACGAAGAGGACGTGTCGCTGGCGGAGGAGTTGGTGGCCCGTGCCGCGATCAGCATTGACAATGCCCGCCGCTACACCCGCGAGCACACCCTGGCGGTCACCCTCCAGCGCAGCCTGCTGCCGCAGGCCATGCCCGAGCAGAACGCCCTCGACATCGCCTACCGCTACCTCCCCGCCCAGTCGGGCGTGGGCGGAGACTGGTTCGACGTGATTCCCCTGCCGGGGAGCCGGGTGGCACTGGCCGTCGGCGATGTGGTCGGCCATGGCCTGCACGCCGCCGCCACGATGGGACGGCTGCGCACCGCGGTCCACAACTTCTCCGCGCTCGATCTGTCACCCGACGAGCTGCTGAGCCACCTGGACGACCTGGTCGGGAGCATCGACCAGAACGAGACGGCGGAGAGTGCAGCGGGCGTCGTGGGCGCCACCTGCCTGTACGGGATCTACGACCCCGTGACGCGCCGCTACGTCTTGGCGCGGGCGGGGCATCTGGCGCCCGCGCTGGTCGGGCCCGACGGAACGGTCACCTTCCCGGACGTGCCCGCCGGTCCACCCCTGGGTCTCGGCGGCATGCCGTTCCAGACCGCGGAGCTGTGCCTCGCCGAGGGGACCCAGCTCGTCCTGTACACCGACGGCCTCATCGAGGATCGCAAGCGCGACCTGGACGTGGGAATGGGGCTCCTGCGCGATGCGCTGACCGGTCACCCCGGCCGGCCGCCCGAGGAGACCTGCCAGGACGTGCTGGACAGGGTGCTCCCCGGGCGCCCCAAGGACGACGTCGCCCTGCTGGTCGCCCGCACGCGGCAACTGCCGCCCGACCGGATCGCCGACTGGGACGTACCACCAGATCCCGCCGCCGTCGCGGGTATGCGCGACGCCGTGTCCCAAAGGCTCGAAGCCTGGGGCCTCGCGGAGTGCGGCTTCACCATGGAGCTCATCCTGAGCGAGCTCATCACCAACGCCATCCGCTACGGCTCCGGGCCGATCCACGTGCGGCTGATCCGCGACCGTACGCTGATCTGCGAAGTGGCTGACAGCAGCAGCACCTCACCGCATCTGCGGTACGCCGCGTCGACGGACGAGGGGGGCCGGGGCCTGTTCCTGGTGTCGCAGATGGCTGAGCGTTGGGGCACCCGGTACACCCCGCAGGGCAAGGTGATCTGGGCCGAGCAGGCGCTGCCCGAGGTCATACAGCGGCCCGCCCCGAGTCCCGCCGACGCGGACACACCCCTGGACCACGAGGCAGCCGACCCGTGATTCAGGTCGTTGCACAGGGACTGTCACCGGTCCGGCGCCCGAAGCGTTTCAGCGCCATGCCCCCGACAGGCGCCGGGTGACCACGGCACTGAAGGTGCGCACGCCTCGTGTCGATCCAGGGTCGATACCCGTGAGCTCACGGACCCGGCGCAGGCGGTAGTCCAAGGTGCGGGTGTGGACGTTGAGCGAGGTCGCCGTGGCACCGCGGTGCATGTCGTGGCGGTAGTACGCGTCGAGGGTGGTGAGGAGGTCAGGGCCGGTCTCCAGGCGGCGAGCCAGGGAGCGAAGCCAGTCGTCGACGAGTGGCACGTCCCCGACGGCGAGCTCGACGAAGACATCGGCCAGGGTGTGCGGCCGCAGCCGGACGGATGCCCGACGCGGCGGGGCTGCCCGGCTGATCCGGCGGGCACGGTCCAGAGCGTCGGCCAGCTCCGGCAGCGGTGCGACGGACGTGCCGACGGCGCAGGGACGGCCGAGGGCCTGGGCGAAGTCCCGTACGAGGTCCGGCAGGTGGTCGGGGGTGAGGTCGGGTGAGAGGTCGGGAACAGCGTGCGGCGGTGCGCTTCCCGCCGCCTCGGGGCCGGAGAACAGCGGAAGCAGGGTGATCAGCTCACCGCTCCCGTCGCCGCACTCCGGCCCCCACATGATCGGCGCACGGTGGCTCTTCACGAGCGCCCCGATCTCGTTTTCCAGGAAACGATCGATGGTGGGCCGGTCCGGAATACGAAAGACCGTCACCGCGTAGCGGTCCGGGAGTTCCATGCCGACGGCTGCGGCGAGTTCCGCTGAAATCGGATCTCCGTTCAGCAATGACCGGGCCAGCAGGGCGACCTGCTCGGTGTACGGCATTCGGCGGCGCAGTACGCGTACGAATCCCTGGCGGTAGGAAGCGATGCCTCGTTCGCCCTGGGGGGCGAACCAGGTCATCATGCGCATGAGTTCGTCGACACCGCCGCCGCGCTGGGCCTCGGTCGCCTCGTTGATCTCACGCAGCATGAGGGCGGTGTGCACGCGCAGCACCCGCTGCCGCGCGCCGAGCGACATCCCCGCACCTGCCCGCAGCTCCCCCATCGACGCGATGTAGCCGAGATCGCCTCCGGTCAACTCACTGTTGTCCGGCGAGAGTTCGACGGTACGACGCCGGAACCACATCGAGTGTTCCAGCGTCTCGGCCCGCGCCCGGGAGTCCTTGTCCAGGAACCCGAACTCCGGGATCTCACGCGTGTACGTCTCGACCTCACGACGGGCGTTGGTCGACGCCTGCCGGGCCAGCTCGGCGAAGAGGCTCCCCATGAACGCGAGCATGCCATTCAGGACAAGCAGGCCGACAGGGGAGATCCGGACGGCCTTCATCACTCCGCACAAAACGGCGTCAGGTGTATCGACAGTGCCTTTATCACAGTGCGCAAAATTCCCGGATCGGGGTGTTCCAGTCACCCCTTCTGCTTGTGGAGGAACTGTGAAGCGGCCTTAATGAGAACCGCCTTCGGCATGACCACGGTGATCAATACCGGCAGTAGCAAACGGAATTCACGGCCAGGCGCCGCGAATGGCGCTCACCCCAACGGGAGGGAAACTCCGATGGCAGCAGACACGAGAAAGAGAATCATGGCGGCGGTCGCGGTCATGGTCACCTCGACGACGCTCATGCTCGGCGCACCCGGCACCGGCTCGGCCGCTCCCGCCGCCACGCCCAGCCTGCGCGCCTTCGGGATCAGTGGTGATGGCACCCTGATGGCCACGTTCATGACCGACCGGCCGCAGGTCCTCGACTGGGTCAGGACCGTCACCGGCCTCAGCGGCGACACAGGCCTGATCGGGATCGACTTCCGGGTGCAGGACGGCCTCATGTACGGCGTCGGCAACAAGGGCGGCATCTACACGATCAAGACCCCGCCGACCACCACGGACGTGGTGGTCACCAAGGTGTCCCAACTCCAGTACGCGCTGCACGGCGCGAACTTCGGCGTCGACTTCAACCCCGCGGCCGACCGCCTGCGCGTGATCAGTGACAACGGCCAGAACCTGCGGCACAACCTCAACGACCACAGCACCATCCAGGATCTGAACCTCACCACCCCGCCGATCGAGGGCACGACCAAGGGTGTCTCGGCCGCCGCCTATACGAACAACGACCTCAACGCGGCCACCGCGACCACGCTCGTCGACATCAACACGACCACGGACCAGGTCGTCCTCCAGTCCCCGGCGAACAACGGCACACTCGCCCCGACCGGCAGCCTCGGCATCGACGCCGGAATCAACGCCGGCATGGACATCTACAGCACCCTGTCCGGCGGGAAGACGGTCGACAACGCCGCGTTCGCCTCCCTCACCCCCTACGGCGCCAACACCCCCTCGCTGTACGGCATCAACATCTTCACCGGCCAGGCCACCTCCATCGGCCAGTTCCCGCTGAACATCACGGACCTGGCCATCTCCCTCACCGGATCCTGACCCCCGGCCCTCGCCGCGGCCCGGCCAACACCAGCCCGCGGCGAGCCCCTTGGTATCGGGACGCCACCCGAGGAAGCCCAGCGGGGCGCGTAATCCGCAGCGCGGCTACGACGTGCTCGGGGCCGGTGAGGACGTCTTCGCTGAGCGCCCTGGCAGCAGCACGAACCCTGCCGTCCGAGGCCGCCGTGCGCCGCCTGGTCACGGTCACCCTGGCCGGCGTGCGCCCTTGACCGCACTGACGCCCTCAGGGAGGAAACTCCCGCTCGCTGAACACCTCTTGGCTCCCCTACGTACTGAGGGCATCCACAGATGACAGCCAGAGGACGACCCACGTCGACGCGCCCGCTGACCACCGCGCACGCGACGGCCGGTCGATGCGGAGGGCAGCAATGGGAAGTCCGGCTCTTACGTGGACGCTGGCGGCCGTCTCCGTACTCGTGACTGTCGTGAGCGCGGCCCGGCTCGCCGCGGCGGACAGCGGAGAGGCCCGGTTCGCGGCCGGCGGCGACATCGTCATGGCCGGTGGCATGGCCGCGATGTTCCTTCCCACGACTGCAGCCAGCTTCGGAGACCACGGCCTGTGGTGGGTCACGGCCTTCACCGCCGTCGGCCTCGGCGGTGTGGCCCTGTCCGTGCGCCACGCTCGGTTGCACGGCTGGCAACACGGTCGCCGCTGGGTGCACCACGTCATCGGCAGTGCCGCGATGGTGATCATGACGCTGGCCATGCCGGGCACCGACTCCGCGCCGGCTCTGGCTCTGGGCGGGCACTCGATGGCCGGCATGAGCCACGGACATGGCTATGGGTCCGCCGGGACGTCCGACGCCTCCGAGATGATGGGCCACGCCGGGACAGAGGGCATGGAGCACTCCTCTGGGATGACCTCGCACGACATGACGACCGGCGCCGCCCACAGCGCTGCGGCGGGAGGCTCCGCTCCTGTGTGGCGGGCCGTTCTGTTCGCTCTGGCCGTGTACTTCCTGCTCTCGATCGTCGCGTCCGTCTGGGCACGACTGCGCGGCACCGATCGGCAGTCGGGTGCGGGCCGCGGCGCAGGAAGGGGCCGCTGGGCACGGCGACTGCTCGCCCTGCCCGACGCAATCGTGGTGTTCGTCGCCTCCCTCGCCCTTTCCGTATGGGACAAGGCCCGGCCAGGAGGGAACAAGCGCCGGGCACACGCGGCAGCAGGCAGCCGCCGTCGCCCGCCGGGTACGTCACCGGGCGCAGCCCTGACGGCCCACATCGGCATGGGCGGCACGATGTGCGCCATGCTCGTCATGATGGCCGGTTGACGCCTCCGTCGCCCCGGCTTCTCACAGGCCGAAGCTCCCGCGGACAGTCCCTGGAGCTACCGGGGCACCGCAGGGCGTACATGCGCACCGAATTCAGACTCCGGTGCGAAGTCTCCGGCGTGGGGAGACACCGCTCAGTGGGCGCCGGGGAGTCGCGGCACGATTCCTGGACCCGCTCGCGGACGCGGTCGTGGACGGTCGACGTACGCGTCAGGGGGTCCGAAGACCGACCGCCAGCGTGAGTTCAAGGACCCGGTGTGGCGATGCGAGATCCGGAAACAGCTCCCGCAGCTGCGACATCCGGTACCGGACCGTCTGGGGGTGGACGAACAACGCCGCCGCCACCTCGTCCCGCCTGCCCTGGTGCAGCAGCCACTCCCGCAACGTCTCCTCCAGCCGCCGCGCGGTCGCGACAGGCAAGGTCCGCAACGGTGCGAGGGCTCGGGCACGCAGGTCTGCGTACGCGTCCGCGTCGGCGCTCAGCACCAGCTCGGGCAGGTGGTCCTCGGTGTCGCGGATGTCGGAGGAGAGCAAGCGCGCGCGGACGGCTCGTGCGTACGAGGCGCACGCACGCGTCCATGGCCGGGCCGGGCCGGCCACAGCGGTGCGGCCGGTGAGCTGCCGCAGGAGATGTGATCGGTCGGCATCGGGGACGAGCAGCACACCGGTGGCGTCCGGCAGATCGTCCAGGACGAGGGTGCTCGGGTCGAGCGTGCGGTAGGCAGGCCGGGCCTGGGCGGCGGGCAGCAGGACCGCGGTCAGTGAAACCGGAGGCTGCCACCCGGCCCGTTGAGCGGAGGCCAGCAGCACGTCCGGGCTCGCGCCGGCGAGGAGGTCGCGGGCCAGGTGTTCCAGGTGGAGCTCGTGGGCCCTGCCCCGGGCGGCCAGTTCGTCGGCGTGGCCCGCGGCGCTCGCGGCGGAGAGCTCGTCGATGTAGGCGAAGGTCAGCTCGGCGAACTTGGCGACCTCGGCAGCGGGCAGACCTGCGGGTACGGCACCCGCTGCCAGGCATCGCCAGGCCACGCGGGCGCCGACACGGTAGGCGCTGAGCAGGGCGTCCATCGAACGGCCGTCGCGCACCTCGCCGCGGCCCAGCTCGTAGGCAGCGTCACCGGCGTCGCCGCCTGAGGCGTTCCCGCTCGCGAGGTCCAGGTAGTGTCCCAGGGCGGTGCGGACGGCTCGGCGGATGGTGGCGCCCATGTGGCCCGAAAGGGCGTTGGCGTAGGGAGGGACCTCGTCGATGATCGCCTGGACCACCTCGTCGGCGGTGCTCTTCAGCGCGGCCCGAAGTGCGGTGACCGTCGTCTCATCCAGGGCCAGTTCGCTGGCCCTCCGGATTGCATGGCTCACGTTTTTGTTCCCTGCGAACAATTCAGTCGGCCAGATTCACATCCTACGGTCAGGACTTTACGCCCTGCGGCACAGCAAGCTGAAGTCATGACGAGTGCAGCCCTCCGCAGCAGGGCGTGGAAACTGCTGGAGATGGTCACGACGCCGCTGCTGCCGTCGGACTACCTCGACCTGGTCAGCCCGCTGCGTGCGGGCGCTGACCTGCGTGGGCGGATCGAGGCCGTGCACCCCGAGACGGCTGACGCCGCGACCGTCGTGATCAGGCCGGGACGGGGCTGGCGCGGCCACACGGCCGGTCAGTACGTGCGGATCGGGGTCGACGTCGACGGGGTGCGCCTGTGGCGTGCCTACTCGCTCACCTCACCGGCGAACCGCCAGGACGGCCGCGTCACGATCACCGTGAAGGCGATCCCGGACGGCAAGGTCAGCAATCACCTGGTCCGCAGGGCGAAACCGGGCACCCTGATCCAGCTCGACCAGGCGACCGGTGACTTCGTGCTGCCGCAGGCCAAACCCGCCAAGGTGCTCTTCCTGACGGCCGGCAGCGGCATCACGCCCGTGATGGGCATGCTGCGCGACACCGAGTTCGACGACGTCGTCATGGTCCACTGCGCGCCACAGCCGCAGGACGTGATCTTCCGCGACGAGCTGCGGGCCCTGGTCGCGGACAAGAAGCTTCAGCTCACCGAGGTGCACACCGACACGGACGGCATGCTCGACATCGCCCGTCTCGAGGAACTCGTGCCCGACTGGGCCGAGCGCGAGACCTGGGCGTGCGGGCCCGCTGGCCTGCTCGACGCCGCCGAAGAGCACTGGAGCGAGCACGGCGTACAAGAGCGCCTGCACACCGAACGCTTCCGCCCCAGCATCGTCGTCGCCGGCGACGGCGGCGAGGTCACGTTCAGCGCCACCGGCAAGAGTGTCGACGCGGACGGCGCCACGCCGTTGCTCGACGTCGGCGAGGAGGCCGGCGTGCTCATGCCCTCCGGGTGCCGCATGGGCATCTGCTTCGGCTGCATCACGCCGCTCAAGGCGGGCGCCGTCCGCGACCTGCGCACCGGCGAGATCACCGAGGCCGAGCCGGGCGTCCTCATCCAGACCTGCGTGTCCGCCGCGGCGGGCCCCTGCGACATCGAACGGTAGGATCATCTTGACCGCAATCGACCCCACCGCCCACCTGACCGCTGAGCAGATCGAGGAGCTCGGCCGCGAGCTGGACGCGATCCGCGACGAGGTGATCGCCGGCCGTGGCGAGAAGGACGCCGCCTACATCCGTAAGGTCATCTCGGCGCAGCGCAAGCTCGAGCTGGTCAGCAGGGGCGTGCTGCTGTTCTCGTTCTTCCCGCCCGCGTGGTTGATCGGCACCGCCGGCCTGTCCGTGGCGAAGATCATGGACAACATGGAGATCGGCCACAACATCCTGCACGGTCAGTGGGACTGGATGCGGGACCCGAAGATCCACTCCACCACCTGGGAATGGGATCACGTCTCGCCGGCCGACCAGTGGAAGCACTCGCACAACGAGCTGCACCACACGTACACCAACGTGATCGGCAAGGACAACGACCTCGGCTACGGCATCATGCGCGTCGACGAGGACCAGAAGTGGCACCCCTTCCACCTCGGCCAGCCGCTGTGGAACTTCATCAACGCCTGCTTCTTCGAGTACGGCATCGCGGCATACGACCTGGAGCTCGGCAAGAACCTGAACAAGCGCCGCCGTAAGAACCCGGAGTTCCGCGCGCGGGCCAAGGCCGTGGGTCGCAAGATCCGCAAGCAGGTGCTCAAGGACTACGTGGTCCACCCGCTGCTGTCGGGCCCGTCGTTCCTCCCCACGCTCGCCGCCACGTTCACCGCGAACCTGGTCCGGAACATCTGGTCCCACTCGGTGATCATGTGCGGACACTTCCCCGAGGGCGTACAGGTCTTCGAGCGCCGTTCGATCAAGGGCGAGACGCGCGGCCAGTGGTACCTGCGCCAGATGATGGGCTCGGCGAACATCAGCGGCAGCAAGGCCATGCACTTCATGACCGGCAACCTGTCGCACCAGATCGAGCACCACCTGTTCCCGGACCTGCCGAGCAACCGGTACGCCGAGGTCGCGGTGAAGGTGCGCGCGTTGTTCGAGAAGTACGAGCTGGAGTACGTCACCGGGCCGCTGCCCAAGCAGGTGTTCTCCGCATGGCGCAAGGTCGTCCGGCTCTCGCTGCCGAACAGGAAGCCCAAGGTCAAGATGCCGGACCGCGAACAGGAGCTCATCGCGGCCTGATTCCCGATATTGGTTCAGACCTTTCCTCCGAAGGAATACGGAACTCGAATTCGGGACGGTCCCACGGCACGGCGGGCGGGTTCGCAAACGCGGTCCCGGTCCGCACTGCGCCGACGCGATGGTAGAAGTCCTCGGCGGGAAGATGCGACACGACCTTGACACGGTCGATCCCGGCGGCACGCGCCTCGGACCGCATGTGCGCGACGAGCCGTCGTCCGATACCCCGTCCTTGCGCTTCGTCGGCGACGAACAGCAGGTCGAGCTCCGGTGGCGCGAGGACGAGCGAGTAGAACCCGAGGACCCGGCCGCCATGCTCGTCGGCGCCCACGGCCACGAAGGCGCGGTGGGCCTCGATGTAATCAGGACCGACCCGGTAGCCCGCGACCGCGGATGCGTACTTACCCTGGTAGGCGCCCGAACCACGCACGAGTCGCGTGAGCCGTTTGGCATCTCGCGCGACGGCCCTCCGTATCGTGATCGGCTCGCTGACCGGGGAAGTGCGTGAACTCATCGGGCCAGTATTTCGCACCGGAGAGTGCCTTCCTGCGACGGATCGTCGCAAGCCGCGCCGCAGCGCTCGCGAGCAACGCACCTCGGACAGTGCTCTCGCAGGCCTATGTGAGCCCCTCCGCCCGCACCGTCATGGTGCCCCCACGCACTCCCACCCCCAGAACTATGGTGTCCCACCACATACGCCACTGACCTGCGGCTTCCTACGGTATGGCGACACACAACCGTCCCCGCCAACCGCCTGGAAGTGGTGCCGATGACCTCCCCCGCGACCGCTCCCCCACCCCCCGCCAGCCTCAAGCGCATCGTCGCCGCCAGCCTCATCGGCACCACCATCGAGTGGTACGACTTCTTTCTCTACGGCTCCGCCGCCGCGCTCGTGTTCAACAAGCTGTTCTTCCCGGACTCCGACCCGCTCGTCGGCACGCTGCTGTCGTTCCTGACCTACGCGGTCGGATTCGCCGCCCGGCCACTGGGGGCGCTGGTCTTCGGGCACTACGGTGACCGGCTCGGGCGCAAGAAACTGCTGGTGCTGAGCCTGTTGATGATGGGCGGGGCGACCTTCGCGATCGGGCTGCTGCCGACGCACGCGAGCATCGGCACGGCCGCGCCGGTCCTGCTCACCGTGCTCCGGCTGGTCCAGGGGTTCGCGCTCGGCGGTGAGTGGGGCGGTGCCGTGCTGCTGGTGTCGGAGCACGGGGACGCGCGACGGCGCGGGTTCTGGGCCTCGTGGCCGCAGACCGGCGCGCCGGCGGGGCAGTTGCTGGCGACCGGTGTGCTGTCCCTGCTGACGGCGCTGCTGTCGGACGCCGCGTTCGGCAGCTGGGGCTGGCGGATCCCGTTCCTGCTCTCCGGGGTGCTGGTGATCGTCGGTTTGTGGATTCGTCTGTCTGTCGATGAATCGCCCGTCTTCAAGCAGGCGTTGGCGCAGGCCGAGGCCCGCAAGGCGGACCGGTCCCGGGACGCGGAGAAGCTGCCGCTCGTCGCCGTGCTGCGGCACCACTGGCGTGACGTCCTGATCGCGATGGGGGCGCGCATGGCGGAGAACATCAGCTACTACGTCATCACCGCGTTCATCCTCGTCTACGCCACCACCTCGGCCGGCCTCTCCAAGCAGACGGCGCTCAACGCGGTGCTGATCGCCTCGGCCGTGCACTTCGCGGTCATCCCGGCCTGGGGCGCGCTCTCCGACCGGATCGGGCGTCGGCCTGTCTATCTGATGGGTGCAGTCGGGGTGGGGCTGTGGATGTTCCCGTTCTTCTCGCTGATCGACACCGGCGGCTTCGGCAGTCTGCTGCTCGCCGTCACGGTCGGGCTGGTGCTGCACGGCGCGATGTACGCGCCCCAGGCCGCGTTCTTCTCGGAGATGTTCGCCACCCGGATGCGGTACTCCGGTGCCTCGATCGGCGCCCAGTTCGCCTCGGTCGCGGCCGGCGCGCCCGCGCCGCTGATCGCCACCGCGCTGCTGTCCGACTACGGCAGCTCCACGCCGATCGCCCTGTACGTCATCGGCGCCGCGGTGCTCACGGTCGTCGCGGTGGCAGCGGCCAAGGAGACCCGCCACCGGGACCTGGCCGACGTCGACCCCGCCGACGACGCGGACCGCACGACGGCCCCGGCAGACGCCCGCACCGTCTGAGACGGCCCCGCACCGACCCCCGTGCGTCCGAGAGGCGTTCGGGGGTCAGTGCTGTGCCGGTACCGACAACCGGTGCAGTCGCAGGGCGAGTTGTATCTCCAGGGCGCGGGCCGGACACTGCCAGTCGTCGCCGAGGAGGCGGCCGACACGCTCCAGGCGCTGGGCGACGGTGTTCACATGGACGTGCAGTTCGTCCTTGGTGCGGGCAGGGCTCATACCGCAGGCGAAGTACGCGTCGAGGGTGCGCAGCAGTTCGGTGCCGCGCCGGGCGTCGTACGCGACGACCTCGCCGATGGTGCGGTCGACGAAGCCCGGGATGTCCCGGTCCCCGGCCAGGAGCAGGCCCAGGAAGCCGAAGTCCTCAGCGGCCGCCCCGTCCCCGGTGCGGCCGAGAAGCCGCAGGGCGTCGAGGCAGCGCCGGGCCTCCCCGTAGGCCGTGGCCACGGTGTCGGGGTGGGCGGCGAGGTCCTCGGTGGGTGCGGAGGCGCCGACGGTGACCGGGGCGTGGACCGCGGTGCCCAGGTGCCGGGCGGCGCGGCGGGCCAGGTCGGTTGCGGTGTCGCGGGGGCCGAGCGGCAGCAGCAGGACCGTACCGCCGTCCCGCGCGGCGGCCAGGCCGCGCCGGGTGGCGGCGAGGTGGGACGCGGCGGCCGCCAGTCGTCTGCGGGCGTCCGCCTCCTGGTCGGCGTCGGCGGCGTCGCCCTCCAGCCGCGCGGTCAGCACCACGTGGACGGCGTCGAGGTCGGCGTGCAGGCGGCTCGCGCGCTCGCGCAGCAGGCGCGGATCACGGTCCCGGGCGTCGAGCAGGTCGTCCAGCAGTTCGCCGCGCACGCGCTGCTCGGCCTCGGCGGCGGACCGGCGGGCCAGGAGCAGCAGGGACGTGACCATGGCGGCACGCTCCAGGGTGCGCTGGTCGACGGGGTCGAGCCCCGGGTGGCCGCGCAGCACGAGCGCCCCGAGCAGTTCGCCACCGGCGGCGACGGCGGCGATCCAGTCGTCCTGGTGCCGCACCGCGTGCCCCTCCGCGCGGGAGATCTCCAGGGCCTCGGCCGGTGCCGCGGCGGCCTCGGCGAACTCGACCGTGCCGTCGAGGACCTCGGAGACCGCGGCGGCCACGTCGTGGACCCCGCCGCCCCGCAGCACAAGCTCGGCGAGCCGGTCGTGCACGTCGGAGGCGCGCTCGATGACGCCGCTGCGATCCTGGATGATCTCGTTGGCCCGCTCCAGGCCGGCGAGGGCCGACCGGGTCTCGGCGAGCAGGTTGGCGGTGTCGATGGCCGCCGCCGCGAGGGCCGCGAAGGAGCCGAGCAGGGCGATCTGCTCCCGCTCGAAGACCCGGGCGCGCCGGTCCGCGGCGAACAGCACGCCGATGACGTGGTGCCCGAGCGTCAGCGGCACGCCGAGGATCGCGACGAGCCCCTCGTCCCGCACGCCCGCGTCGATGGTGAGGGTGTGCTGGAAGCGGGCGTCCTTGAAGTAGTCGTCGGTGACGTAGGGGCGTGCGGTCTGGGCGACCAGACCGCCGAGGCCCTCCCCCATGCCCAGCCGCAGCTGCTGGAACCGGGCCGCGACCGAGCCCTCGGTGACCCGCATGTAGGTGTCGCCCCGGGCCGGGTCGTTCAGGCTGAGGTAGGCGACGTCCGTGCCCAGCAGCGACCGGGCGCGCTGCACGATCGCCTGGAGCACGGCGTCCAGGTCACGCAGCCCCGCGAGGTCGTGGGCGGTCTCGAACAGTGCGGACAGCTCGGCCTCGCGCCGACGCCGTCCCTCCAGCTCGGAGCGCACGCGCAGGGCGAGCGGCTTGGCCTGCTGGAGCGCGGCGATCCACTCCGCGGGGCGTCCTTCGGCACGCGCGAGCAGCACCGGCTGCTCGTAGGCCTCGGCGGACGCGCCGCGGGCCAGGAGCTCGAGGTAGGGCGTCTCGGCGCCGGCCGGCGGCGCTTCCGCGGCGTCGGCCCGGCGCTCGGCTGACTGCACATGATCGCTGGACATGCTCTCAGGATTCACCATCGCCGGGCCGTCGCGTCAGCCCTGTGGAAAACCTTCCGGCCGTGGGTGCCGCCGCTCAGTGGGCGGTCCAGCCGCCGTCGAGCACGAGCGAAGTGCCGGTCACGAAGGACGCCTGCGGGCCGCACAGATAGGCCACGGCCTCGGCGACCTCGTCCGGTTCGATGAGCCGTTTGACGGCGCTGTCCTTGAGCAGCACCTCCGTCAGGACACGCTCCTCGGAGATGCCGTGCGCCCGCGCCTGGTCGGCGAGCTGCTGCTCCACCAGTGGGGTGCGCACATAGGCCGGGTTGACACAGTTCGAGGTGACACCGTGGGGTGCGCCCTCCAGGGCGGCGGTCTTGGACAGTCCCTCCAGACCGTGTTTGGCGGCCACATAGGCCGACTTGTAGGCCGAGGCGCGCAGCCCGTGGACGGACGACACGTTCACGATGCGGCCCCATCCCTGCCCGTACATGTGGGGCAGGGCACCGCGGATGAGCCGGAACGGCGCCTCCAGCATCACGGTGAGCACCGTGTGGAAGACATCGGCCGGGAACTCCTCGATGGGCCGCACCATCTGGAGTCCGGCGTTGTTGACGAGGACGTCGGTGCCCGCGGCGGCGTGTTCGGCGGCGTCCAGGTCGGTGAGGTCGAGGACGTGCGGCTCGACGGTGCCCGCCAGGTCGCGGCCCTGTTCGGCGAGCGCGTCCAGACCCGCGGCGTCCCGGTCGACGGCTCTCACCTTCGCCCCGGCCGCCGCGAGCCGCAGCGCGCAGGCGCGGCCGATGCCGCCGGCGGCGCCGGTGACGAGCGCGGTGCGGCCGCCGAGGTCGAGAGCAGAGGCGTGGGGAGCCGGAAGGACACGGGGCGCGGTCATGTCTCGACCCTAGGCAGCGCCCCCGCACTGCCCCATGTGGTCTTACCCCATAGTTCAGCTGGAGGTAGTGGGGGCGAACCATGTGGGGGCGTCGGACAGCGCCTGTTTGATACGCAGCAGTCCGCCCTCGTCCAGCTCGGGCAGGGCGTCGATGTCGAACCAGCCCACGTCCAGCGACTCGTCGTCGTTGACCCGTGCCTCGCCACCGACGGCCCGGCAGCGGATGGTGATGTCCATGTACTGGCAGGTGTCGCCGTTGTCGTAGGTGACGGGGTCGAGTGACTGGACGAGGACGATCCGTTCGGCGACGCAGTGCACGGCCGTCTCCTCGTAGACCTCCCGCACGGCGCAGGCCGCGGGCTGCTCACCCGGGTCCGGGATGCCTCCGATCACGGACCACTTGCGCGTGTCGGAGCGGCGGTTGAGCAGCACTCTGCCCTCGTCGTCGAAGACGAGGGCGGTGACTCCGGGGAGCCAGAGCAGCTGATGACCGGCCGAGGCGCGCAGGGTGCGGATGAAGTCAGGAGTAGCCATGGCGACGACCCTAATCGGCAGGTCGCGGCGGTCCGGTGGGTTTGGGGCAGTGTGCTCCCGGCGTACGGCTACACGTCACCGGCGCGTCGCCGGCGCGGGCCGGCGGCGACGGCCCAGCCGAGCCCGCCGGCCGCGACCAGCACGAGCGCGATCTCCGGCAGCACGCCCAGGTGCGTGGCCGGGGTCTGCGAAGAGCGCAGCGGGACCTTCTGCACCAGCGAGTCGGCCACGAACATGCCGGTCTTCTGGGTGATCCTGCCGTCCGGCATGATGATCGCGCTGACACCGCTGGTCACCGGCACCGTCACGGTCCGGCTGTGCTCGACGGCGCGGACGCGGGACATGGCGAGCTGCTGGTAGGTCATCTCGCTGCGGTCGAAGGTGGCGTTGTTGCTCGGTACGGAGATCATCTGGGCGCCGTCGGTCACCTCGGAGCGCACGGTCCAGTCGAAGGCGGCCTCGTAGCAGGTGACGAGGCCGACCTTGGCGCCGTCCATGGTGAACACACCCGGCTCGGTGCCCCGGCTGAAGTCCTGGCGGACCATCGCCGTCCAGTTCTCGTTGATCGCACCGATGAGCGAGCGCAGCGGCAGGTACTCGCCGAACGGCTGGATCTGGCGCTTGTCGTACGTGTCGACGGGGCCCTTCGCCGGGTCCCAGAGGATCTGCTCGTTGTACAGCTTGCCGTCCCGCTCGACGACACCGCCGACGGAGATGGGTACGCCTATCGCCTTGGCCGCCGCGTCGATCACGGCGCGGGCGTCGGGGTTGGCGAAGGGGTCGATGTCGGAGGAGTTCTCCGGCCACAGCACGAAGTCGGGCCGTGCGACCTTGCCCGCTTTGACCTTCGCGGCGAGGCGTTCGGTCTCGCGGGCGTGGTGGTCGAGTACGGCGCGCCGCTGGGAGTTGAAGTCGAGACCCGCGCGGGGCACGTTGCCCTGGATCGCCGCGACGGTCACGCTGCCGTCCTCGGCCTGGGCGCTCACCAGCGGCCGGGCGGCGAGCGCCCCCAGAAATGGGACGCCCATGCTCAACACGGCGACGGCTGCCGCGGCGGGCCGCACGACCCCGGTGGCCCGCCTCCGCAGACCGAGACGCACGACCTCGTAGAGGCCGAAGCCGCACAGGACGACCGCGAAGCCGAGCACCGGAGTGCCGCCCACCGCGGCGAGCGGCAGGAACACTCCGTCCGCCTGCCCGAACGCGATCTTCCCCCAGGGGAAGCCCTCGAACGGCACGCGCGCGCGTGCCGCCTCGCCGGCGACCCACACGGCGGCCGCCCACACCGGGGAGCCGGGCAGCTTGGACACGACCGTGAGACCGGCGCCGACCAGGGCGACGAAGACCGCCTCGATGGCCACCAGGGCGAGCCAGGGCCCGGGGCCGACCTCCACTCCGGTCCACACCAGCAACGGCAGCAGGAAGCCGAGCCCGAAGAGGTAGCCGAGGCCGAGCCCCGCCTTCCAGCTCCGGCCGCGCAGCACCCAGCCGAAGACGGCGAAGGCCGGCAGGGCCAGCCACCACAGGGTGCGCGGCGGGAAGCTGACATACAGGAGCAGGCCGGAGAGCGCGGCTGCGGCGGCCGGAACAAGGCGTCGGAACCGCCGGGCCCAGGGGCGCGCCCCGGGCGCGACCCGCGGCTCCAGCTGGTCCGACTCGCCGACGGAGGT
>NZ_GG657757.1:706837-718023 GCF_000158955.1 Streptomyces viridochromogenes DSM 40736
TCGTTTCCGACGCGGTCGGCGTGGTGGTGCTGGGGGTCTGCGCCGGCTGGTCCCTCATCACGGCGGGCGTGCACGACGGGCGGCCCGAGGGAGTGCTCCTCGCGGTGCTGGCCGTGGCGGCCGGTTACGCCGCCGGGCGGATCGGCGGAGCGCTGTCGCCGGTCGGCGCGCCCCTCGCCGGGGCGCTGGCCGGTGCCGGGCTGACGGTGGCCGTGCCGCACCTGGCGCCCGGCCCGCAGATCACCACGCCTCTGGGACACGCCGGGGCCACTGCGGCGGTGCTGACCCTTTCGGCCGGTGCCGCGTGCTGCGCGGCCTGGGCCGCTTCCGTCCCGGCGGTGCGGTTCGCGCTGCGGGGGCTGGCCGCCGGGACCGCGGTGCTGGCGGGGGTGCTCGGCTCGACCAGCGGCTGTGTCGGCTGCCTGACGGTGCTGGTGTGCTCGCTGGCCGCCGGCCGTACCCGTCACCGTGGCGCCGGTCTGGTCGTCATGGCCTTGGTCGCCGCCCTGGCCACCGGTCTGACCTGGGCCGTCGCCGCGCGGGCCGTACCGGGCGGGCTCGTGGCCGCGCTGGAGGGGCGTCTGACCCCGCACCGGGTGGAGCTGTGGCGGGACGCGTGGCAGCTGCTGCGCGACGACGCCGCACTGGGGGTCGGCCCGGGGCGCTTCGGGGAGCTGAGCCAGACGTCCGCCGAGTCGCTGCTGTCCGACGGCAGGCCCCACTCGGCGCCCCTTCAGCAGGCGGCCGAACAGGGTGTCGTCGGTGTGGCCCTGCTGGCGGCGGCCTTCGGCTGGGTGCTGTACGCGCTGTGGCGTGGCCCTCGTCCGACGCCGGTGGTGCTCACGGCGGGCGCGGCCCTGACGGCGCTCGCGGCCATCGCCGCGATCGGCAACGCGCTGAGTTTCACCACGGTGTCGGTGGGCGCGGGCCTGCTGGCGGGCATGGCCACGGCCCGCCCGCTCGCAGACGAACCGTCGGGCCACGCTCCGGAGACCCGTCCTCGGGGCGCCGGACGCACGCCCGCCCGGTGACAGGCCGGGGCCCGTCCGGTCGCGGTCTCGGGTCGCTCAGTGTGCGGGGGTGCCCGGATTCGTGGGACCCAGCCGTGACTTGATCACCCGCACGGCCGCCTCCGCGTCGTCCACGGTGACCGTGAAGGTGTGTCCGTCCCACATCTCCAGCACGACGCCCTCACCGCGTCGTACGACCACCGCGGTGCCCTTCTCGGGCCGCCACCGGTAGCCCCAGCCGCCCCAGTGGCGGGGGGTGACGTGCGAGGTGTAGGTGGCGCCCACCACGTGGGAGAGCGGGATGCGGCGCCGGGGCAGTCCGATGTGGCCGCAGCGCACCTCCAGGTGCTTCTCGTCGACCTTCAGGGCGACGTGCACGAAGGCGAGCGTTCCGAAGAGGACGAGCAGCCCGGCGGCGATGCACCCGACGACGGCCATGACGAGGGGGGCGGTGCCGGACGTCCACGCCGAGTCGACGGCCAGCTCGATGCCCAGCGCCATGCACGCGGCGCCGATGAGCGCCAGCAGCCACTGGACGCGATTGGTGGCCCGGCCGGTCCAGACGGCGGAGGGCGGGTGGGGGGCGTTCTCGCCAGGACGGTGGTCCCTCATGCCTATGAGGTTACTCAGGTTTCGCTGTGCTGGTACCTCGTGGCGGAGCGTGACTGCGTCGGCCCGGGCGCCGGGGCCGTTCGGCCGGCCGGTGTGACCGCCTGGAGCAGCCGCCCCTCGTCGTACGCCAGGGCCGGTGCGGGCAGGGCGCCCTCGCGTCCGCTCAGGAGCACGGTCAGTGTGCCGAGGGGGGTGGCCGACGGCGCGGGCTGCTCGCCGAGCCGGCGCAGGGCCTGGGCGGCCACGGCGCCCGCGGAGCCGTGCAGCACGAGGGGCGGGCGGCCGGGCCGCTGGACGGCGGCCCGGATGCGCTCGGCGACGAGTTCGTAGTGGGTGCAGCCCAGGACGACGGTGGTCACCTCGTCGGGGGTCAGGGCGGCGGCCGCGGCGACGGCGGCGGCGATCGCCGCCTCGTCCGCGTGTTCGACGGCCTCGGCGAGGCCCCAGCAGGGCACCTCGGTGACCGGGACCCCGTCGGCGAAGTCCCGGATCAGGGTGCGCTGGTAGGTGCTGCCGGTGGTGGCCGGGGTGGCCCAGATGGCGAAGTGCCCGCCGCCGGCCGCGGCCGGTTTGATCGCCGGGACGGTGCCGATGACCGGAAGGTCCGGTTCGAAGCGGGCGCGCAGGGCGGTGAGCGCGTGCACGGTCGCGGTGTTGCAGCCGACGATCAGGGCGTCGGGGCGGCGCGCGGCGGCGGCCTCGGCGACGGCAAGGGCACGCTCGGTCAGGTTCTCCGGGGTCCGCGGGCCCCACGGCATGCCGTCGGGGTCCAGGGAGAGCACGAGATCGGCGTCGGGGCGCAGCCGCCGTACCGCGGTGGTGGCCGCCAGCAGACCGATTCCGGAGTCCATGAGCGCGATCTTCACCCGATCACGATAGACGATGAGCCGTCCCGGCCCGGCGCCGTGGGGCAGACTGCGCGCGTGAGCGCCGTTGTGTGGATCGCCGCTGGATCACTTCTCGCCTGGCTGTGGCTGCTGCTCTGTCAGGGCTTCTTCTGGCGCACGGATGTGCGACTGCCGCCGCGTGGGGAGCCGGACGTGTGGCCGTCCGTGTGCGTCGTCGTCCCGGCGCGCGACGAGGCGCCGCTGCTGCCCGCCTCGTTGCCGTCGCTGCTCCGGCAGGACTATCCGGGACGGGCGGAGGTCTTCCTCGTCGACGACGGCAGTTCGGACGGCACCGGTGACCTGGCGCGCGAACTGGCGCGCCGGCACGGCGGACTGCCGCTGACCGTGGGCTCGCCCGGCGAGCCGCCCGCGGGCTGGACCGGCAAGCTGTGGGCGGTGCGGCACGGCATCGGGCTGGCACGCGCGCGTGACCCCGAGTACCTCCTGCTGACGGACGCCGACATCGCGCACGCGCCGGACAGTCTGCGGGAGCTGGTGGCCGCGGCCCGTGCCGGTGGGTTCGACATCGTCTCCCAGATGGCCCGGCTGCGGGTGGAGAGCATCTGGGAGCGGTTCGTCGTGCCGGCCTTCGTCTACTTCTTCGCCCAGCTGTACCCCTTCCGCCGGATCGGCGGGGAGGGGACGCGGACGGCGGCGGCCGCCGGGGGCTGTGTCCTGCTGCGCACGGAGGCCGCCGAGCGGGCGCGGATCCCGGACGCGATCCGGCACGCCGTGATCGACGACGTGGCGCTGGCGCGGGCCGTCAAGAGGAGCGGCGGGCGGGTGTGGCTGGGGCTCGCCGACCGGGTGGACAGCGTACGGCCGTACCCGCGGCTGCACGACCTGTGGCGGATGGTGTCGCGCAGCGCGTACGCCCAGCTGCGGCACAGTCCGCTGCTGCTCGCCGGGACGGTCGTGGGGCTGGCGCTGGTGTATCTGGTGCCGCCCGCCGCCCTGGTGGCCGGCCTGGCGGCGGGGAACACGGCGGCGGCGGTCGCCGGCGGGGCGGCCTGGCTCGTGATGGCGGGAACGTACGTCCCGATGGTCCGCTACTACCGGCAGCCGCTGTGGCTCGCTCCCCTGCTGCCGTTCACCGCGTTCCTCTACCTCCTCATGACGGTGGACTCCGCGGTGCGGCACTACCGGGGGCGGGGTGCGGCCTGGAAGGGCCGCACCTACGCGCGCCCGGACGCGGTGCCCGACGAGGGCTGACGGCCGCCGGCGGGAGTCACTTCCTGCCGGGGGTCCAGTTCATGCCCCACCCGTAGGCGTGGTCGACGGTCCGCTGCGGACTCACGCCACGCTCGGGCACCAGGTAGCGGGCCTCGCGTTGGACGACCAGGTCGCCGCCGGTGTTGGTGATCAGGGCGAGCGCGCACACGGGAGAGGGGACGGTGCACTCGTCGAGGGAGAACTCGACCGGGGCGCCGTACTGCGGCTGGAGGGTGACGGTGGCGTTCAGGTCGGCGAAGGAACGGGCGCCTTCGTAGATGGTGACGAAGACGAGGATGCGCCGCAGGGCGTTCTTGTGGTCGAGATTGACGGTGAGGTTCTCGCCGCTCGCCACGGCACCGGTGCGGTCGTCGCCGTCGAGGTGGATGTACGGGGGCCGGTGCAGCGCTCCGAAGGCGTTGCCGAGGGCCTGTACGACGCCCTTGCTGCCGTCGGTGAGTTCGTACAGCGCGCACAGGTCGAGGTCGAGGTCGGAGTGCATCGCGGCCGGGCGGCCGAACTTGCCGCTCCACCCCGAGAACTGTTTGCGCACCTGCCAGTTGAGGTTCACGCGCAGGGCACCGGAGGTCCCGCCCTGCTTGGTGAGCGACACCGAGGGGGCCGCCTTGGTGAGCGTCACCTTGGTGAGGCGGACGGGTGCGGGCGGTGCCGCCGGGGGTGCGGCGGGCGGAGACACCACCGGAGCCACGGCCGGTGCGGGAGCCGGAGCCGGTGCGGGAGCCGGGGCCGCACGCTGCGGCTCGTCCACGGTGATGCCGTAGTCCGTGGCCAGGCCTTCCAGTCCGCTGCTGTAGCCCTGTCCGACGGCGCGGAACTTCCAGGCGCCCTGGCGGCGGTAGAACTCGCCCAGGACGAAAGCGGTTTCGGTGGTCGCTCCCGGGTTGTCGAAGCGGGCCACCTGGCTGCCCCGGGCGGCGTCCCGCACCTCGATGTGGAGGTCCGGGAGCTGACCGAAGGTACCGCCGTCGGCGGAGGCGGCGAGGACGACCGTGTCGATCCCGGGCTCCACGCGCGTGAGGTCGACGAGAAGCGTGTCGGTCACCAGGCCGTCGGTGTTCCGCTTGCCCTCGTGCCGGATCGCGCCGGAGGAGTGCGCGGGCTGGTTGTAGAAGACGAAGTCCGCGTCGGACCTGACCTTTCCGCTTACCAGCAGCAAAGCGGAGGCGTCGGCGTCAGGTACGCCGGGTCCGGTACGCCAGCCCAGTTCCACCCGCAGCGCCGCGGTGGGCACCGGAGTGTTTGAACCCTTCAGCATGTGCATGTCCGCCCCCATCGCGTCACAACGCCCCGGGCACACCCCGGCCGTCCGTCGAGTTCCGTTCGCACAACCTATTCCTCCCCGCGGCGAACTCCCCTGCACGTCACCGGCAGGACCGGTGGCCAACCGCTGGTAACCCGCCCGGAACTCGGCCTTTACACGATCAGAACCCTGTTCGGCGCCCTTTTTTGCCGAGTTCGCTCGCATTGGGGATCCCCGGTCACTGCGGGAACGGAAAACAACCCTCTTATCGGTCTCCCCAACCAGCACATCGTGGGCTTAACTTATGTGCCATGACCTCCCCCCGCTCCACCTTCGGCGGCGGCTACTACTCCGCCTCCTTCCCGGACACCCCGATCTACGACAGGCTCGTCGCCGAGCGGGGCACCCCGCAGATCGCCCCGATCCGGGTCCCCGCTCAGTACGACATGCCGGGCAGCAGCCTGCCCGCCCTCCCGTCGGCGCTGCCCGCCCTGCCGGCCGCCCCGTCCCAGCCCGCCTACGGCTATCCGCAGGCGCAGCAGCCCGCCCCGCTCCAGCAGGCGCCCGCGGCGTACATCCCGCAGCAGGCGAGCGCGCCGCGCGGCTACCCCGGCCCCCAGCCCCAGCAGCCGCGTCCGGCGGCGCCGGCGGCGGGCTACGAGGCGATGCGTCCCGCGGCTCCCCGGCCCGCCCCGGCCCCCTATCAGGAGCCGTACAACAACCAGCAGTACCGCGGTTACTGAGCCGCCTCCCGGGGGCTGTCGGTGCCGGCTGGCACGATGGCCCCATGGGGAACGCACACCTGCACTCGATCCACGTCCACCCGGTCAAGGCGGTCCGGGGCCTCGCGCCCCGGGAGGCCGCCGTGGAGCCCTGGGGGCTGGCCGGTGACCGGCGCTGGGTGCTGATCGACGACGCGGGAAAGGTCCTCACGCAACGCCAGCAGCCGCGCCTCGCGCTGGCCACCGCCGAGCTCCTGCCCGGTGGCGGCGTCCGGCTGTCCGCGCCCGGCATGGAGCCGCTGACGGTGCCCGTCCCCCGACCGTTTCTCACGGTGCCGGTGGAGATCTTCCGCGACAAGGTCGAAGGGGTCCCGGCCGAGGACGAGGCCGCGCACGCCTGGTTCAGCTCCTGGCTCGGCATCGGCGTGCGCCTGGTGCACATGGACGACCCGGCCACGCGCCGGCCCGTCGACCCGGAGTACGCGCGGCCCGGCGAGACCGTCTCCTTCGCCGACGGCTTTCCCCTGCTGCTCACGACGACCGCCTCGCTCGACGCCCTCAACACCCTGATCGCGCGGGGTGACCACGCGGACGAGGGCCCGCTGCCCATGAACCGTTTCCGGCCCAACGTGGTCGTGGCGGGCACCACCGCCTGGGCCGAGGACGACTGGTCGCGCATCGCCGTCGGAGAGGTGCCCTTCCGCGTCGCCAAGCCCTGCGGACGCTGTGTGGTGACCACGACCGACCAGAGCTCGGGCGAGCGTGGCCGCGAGCCCCTGCACAGTCTGGGACGGCACCGCCGGCTCGGCGGAAAGCTGATCTTCGGGCAGAACCTGGTCCCCCTGACCCGGGGCACGATCCGGGTCGGGGACCCGGTCCGGATCCTCGACCGGTAGGCCACAGCGCCGACGGCCCGCGCGGGAGCTCTCCCGCCGAGACGCGGGAACCGGGCCGCGCGCCCGGGCGTTGAGCTTGTGTGAGAAATTCGTGAGAGCCACCGGAGAGAGGTGATGTCGCTCTCTCTTCGCCGGTTCGGTGCGTGGACGGCTCCGTCGGGGGTTATCACGGAGCGGGAAGGGGGTGCGGACGGTGCGAGCGATCAGGGGGCTCTGGCGCTGGCGGCGCAATCCGCTGTGCCGGGCGACCGACCTGGCCGAGGCGTGGGTGGCGCTGGCTGCCCTGATGCTGATCCTCCTGGCCGCCCCGGTGGCCGGCTCCCTCGTCGGGGGCGCCGCGCAGGACGCCCTCCAGCGCTCCGTCCGGGCCCAGCACGAGGCCCGGCACATGGTGACGGCCACGGTGGTCCGCAAGCTGGACGGTTCTCCGCTGGACGCCGACCCGGAGACCTCCACGGGCCGGGATCTGCGCAACCGCGTCCTCGCCGACTGGACCGCGCCGGACGGCACCGCGCACCACGGCCCGGTCCTGGCGAGCCTCAAGGACCCGCAGCAGGGCGACGAGTTCCGCATATGGACCGACCGGCACGGCCGGATGGTGGCCCGCCCGCTCGACTCCGCGACGGCGTCGACGCACGCGGTCCTCGCCGGCCTCGGCGCGGCCCTGGCGGTCGGCGGTCTCGTCGAGGGCGGCAGGCGGCTGATCGTCTGGCGCATGGTCCGCCGCCGGTACGCCCGTTGGGACCAGGCATGGGACAAGGCGGGCCCGGACTGGGGCAGGACGGGCGCCGGCAGCTGACAGCCTTCCGGCTCTGGTCAACCCACCACCCGCGCGCACGCTACGGTGGTCCGGCCGAACCGTTCGGCACAACCCGCGCGCGAGCGAGCAGGAAGGGCGCGCCGGTGGCGAGCCCGCGTGCGCGCGAGGCCCGAAGGGGCCGGGCGCGGTGGTGGTCCCGGCATCGGCCGGCGCGTCCCGAGGGCGAACGAGCCATCAGTACGACCGAGGTGGGGGCACAGCTACACCATGGCACAGGGCACGGTCCAGGTGACGCACAGCGGCACGTCGCGGTGGCGGCGCCGCACGGGTGAGTACGCATCGCTCGGCGCCGCCCTGGAGGCCGCGGCCGACGGCGACGTCCTCACGGTCGCCCCCGGTACGTACCGGGAGAACCTCGTCGTGCAGCGCGCGGTCACCCTGCGCGGCCCCGACGGCTCCCCCGGGTCGGTGCGGATCGCGCCCTTGGACGGGGTGCCCCTGACCGTGCGCGCCTCGGCGGTGGTCCAGGACCTGCACGTGGAGGGCCAGGACGCGGCCGCCCCGGCCGTGCTGGTGGAGGAGGGCACGCCGGAGCTGACCAACGTACGGGTCGTCACGCGGTCGGCGGCCGGGATCGAGGTGCGGGGCAGTGCCCGGCCCACGGTCCGGCGCTGCGCCGTCGACAATCCGGCGGGTGTCGGCATCGCCGTGCTCGACGGTGCGGGCGGCGTGTTCGAGGAGTGCGAGGTCGTCGCGGCCGGGCAGTCCGGGGTGGCGGTCCGGGGAGGTGCCCACCCCCGCCTGGACCGCTGCCGGGTGCACCACACGTCCGGCTCGGGCCTGTCGGTGACCGGGGAGAACTCGGCGCTGGAGGCCGTGGGCTGCGAGGTCTACGAGGTCCGGGGCAGCGGCGTCCAGGTCACCGGCCGGGCCACCGCGCACCTCACCGACTACCGACTGCGATGTGCACCGCACCACGGCCGACGGTGTCACGGACGCCGTGCTGACGCTCGCCGACTGCCGTATCCACGACATCCCGGAGAACGCGGTCGACCTGCGTTCCCGCTCCGTGCTCACGCTAACCCGCACCACGGTGCGCCAGTTCGGGCGCAACGGCCTGTCGGTGTGGGACCCGGGCACGCGCGTGGACGCCAACCAGTGCGAGATCTTCGACAGCACGGGCGACTACCCGGCGGTGTGGGTGAGCGACGGGGCCACCGCCGTGCTCGACTCGTGCCGGGTACGCGACGTACCGGACGCCCTGTTCGTCCTCGACCGCGGCTCGCGCGCGGACGTCGTGGACAGCGACCTGTCGCAGGTGCGCAACACGGCCGTGTCGGTGAGCGACGGGGCCACCGCGCAGCTCGACGACTGCCGGATCCGGGACGCGGCGACGGGCGCCTGGTTCCGCGACCACGGCAGCGGCGGCACCCTCAGCAACTGCACGCTGGACGGCACCCAGACCGGCGTGATCGTCACCAAGGGCGCCGACCCCACGGTGGAGCGCTGCACGATCGACTCGCCGGCGGAAGCCGGGGTCTACGTCTCGGCCGGTGGCCGCGGCAGCTTCCAGAACTGCCGGGTGACGGGCAGCGGCGGCTACGGCTTCCACGTGATCGACGGCAGCCGGACGACGCTGCGGAAGTGCCGCACGGAGCGGTGCGCGCGCGGCGGTTACGAGTTCGCGGACAGCGGCGCGGACGCGGCGTCCGGAGCGGGCCCCGTCGTCGAGGACTGCACCAGCGACGAGAGCACGGGGCTCCGGGCGCCCGCGGCACGCGAGACGGCCGTGCAGACGGTGAGCCACTCCCCCAGCCTGCTGGGCGCGCTGCCGGGACCACGGGCCGAGGCCGAGCCCCCGGCCCCGGCCGTGGAGCCCGAGCAGCCGGCCCGCACCTCCAAGGACGTCCTCGGTGAACTGGACGCGCTGGTGGGCCTGGACAGCGTCAAGCGCGAAGTGCGTGCCCTCACGGACATGATCGAGGTCGGCCGGCGCCGCCGGCAGGCGGGCCTGAAGGCGGCGTCGGTCAAGCGGCACCTGGTCTTCACCGGCTCCCCCGGCACCGGCAAGACGACGGTCGCGCGGCTGTACGGCGAGATCCTCGCCTCCCTCGGCGTCCTGGAGAAGGGCCACCTGGTCGAGGTGTCCCGCGTCGACCTGGTCGGCGAGCACATCGGCTCGACCGCGATCCGCACCCAGGAGGCCTTCGAGAAGGCGCGCGGCGGTGTGCTGTTCATCGACGAGGCGTACGCGCTGTCCCCCGAGGACGGCGGCCGCGACTTCGGCAAGGAAGCCATCGACACGCTGGTGAAGCTGATGGAGGACCACCGGGACGCGGTCGTGGTGATCGTGGCCGGCTACACGGCCGAGATGGAACGCTTCCTGTCGGTGAACCCGGGTGTGGCGTCCCGGTTCTCACGGACCATCACCTTCAGCGACTACGGCCCGCAGGACCTGCTGCGGATCGTGGAGCAGCAGGCCGAGGAGCACGAGTACCGGCTGGCGCCGGGCGCGGCCGAGGCCCTGGGGAAGTACTTCACGGAGATCCCCAAGGGCCCGGCGTTCGGCAACGGCCGTACCGCGCGGCAGACCTTCGAGGCGATGGTGGAGCGGCACGCGAGCCGGGTCGCCCAGGTCGCCGATCCGAGCACCGACGACCTGACGCTGCTCTACGCCGAGGACCTGCCCGAGCTGCCCTGACCGCCCGCCTACGCGGCGGGCGGCTCGGGCTCGGGCTCGCCGCGTGGCGTCGGCAGGTCCGGCCGCAGCCGGGCCAGCAGCTTGCGGCGCTCCTCGGCGAAGGCCGGGTCGGCCTGGTAGTCGGAGTGCCCGAGGATCGGCGCGGGCAGCGGGTGCAGGTCGGTGCGGCCGTAGGCGAGGGGATCCGTCAACGGGACGTGGTCGACGCCGAGATCACGGTCGCCGGGCAGGCGTACCGGGCCGCCGATGGGGTCGGTGAGCCGGTAGAGGTTGCGCCAGCAGTCGACCTCCCGGTGCAGGGAGCCGAGCGCGGCCGGGCCGAAGTGCGCCGGGAACCAGCGTCCGTAGAGGCGCTCCAGTGGGGATCCGTACGTCAGCAGCGCGACGCGTCTGCGGGCGGACGGGGCGAGTTGCCAGGCCGCCGCGGCGGCGAGCACGCTGCCCTGTGAGTGGCCGGAGATGACCAGCCGGCCGCCGGTGGCCCGGGTCCATGTCGCGATCCGCCAGGTCAGGTCGGGCACGGCGCGCTCGGCGTAGCAGGGCGGGGCGAAGGGGTGGGCGGCACGCGGCCAGAAGGTGCCGACGTCCCACAGGATGCCGATGGTGCGGCGCGCCGCGGCGTCCTTGTAGGCGCGTCTTCCCCAGGTGACGAAGAGTAGGAAGCCGAGGCCGATCAGCCAGGAGCCGAGGGCCTGGGCGGTCTCCGCGGCTCCGTGCACGACGGGGTAGGCCCCCTGGGCGGCCTCGCCCGGTGTCTCGTCGGTGGTCAGGGCGCCCACGAGGGCACCGGCGCCGAGCAGCAGGGTCACGCCGGAGGTGACGGCGACGACGCGGGGTCCCCGGTCCGTGAGCGCGGCCATCGCCCGGGCGTAGGCGATACGGCGGGTGCGGGCGCGGTCCTGTGCCTCGTCCGGGTAGTCGCGTGCCACGGCCTCGCGCTCGGCGCGGGCGAGCTGCCAGGCGCGGTGGGCGAGCCAGCCGAAGAGCACCAGGAGCACCACGATCAGGGGCGGGATCACGGAGGCCTGCCAGGTCAGCAGGACCGGCGGGCCGTCTATCGACGTGGCCGTTTGCCGTCCAGTCAGTCGGATGACGCGCTGGGGATACGCCGCCTCTGACATCACG
>NZ_GG657757.1:718123-727721 GCF_000158955.1 Streptomyces viridochromogenes DSM 40736
CAGCATCGCGACGGCCGGTCCGCCGAGGCCCCGCAGCACGGACCGGCGGTCCGGGTCGGTGCGGTGCAGGACGTGGGCGACGGCGGCCAGGACGATCACGAGCAGGCCCTGCACGAGGGCGACACCGCCGAAGGTCGCGTCGCCGGGAAGCCGCCCGGACGACTCCCACCCGGGGCGCTCCCATGCGGCGTACAGCAGGCAGAGGGCCAGCAGCACCAGCGCGACGAGCGGCAGGCGCCTCACGAAGCGCTCGTCGAGTTGCCGGTCGAGGCGTCTCTCGCTGCGTCCGCGGCGGCACACCACCCACACCACGGCGACCGCGCAGGCCGCCAACGCCGCCTCCAGGAGCACCCCGAGAGTGTTCAGTACGGCCGGGCCGCCGGGTCGGCGGTCGTGGCGGGCGGCGGCGCTGGCGACCGCCGCGGCGACCGTGACCAGTCCGGCGGCGGTGTGCGCGGCGCGCAGCCGGGCGACCAGCCGCCGTCCGTACCAGAAGCCAGGCCGGCCCAGTGCGGTCGGGCCGCCGTCCTCCTCGGGCTCGGGGTCGCGGGACAGTGGCTGCTGGGACTCGTAGTCGCTCCAGGTGCGCCGGGACAGGTACCACAGCAGACCGGTCAGGGCGGCGGGGACGAACGAGGCGAGCGCGAGCCTGCGGCCGGGGCTGCTCCACCAGCCGCCGTCCGAGACCGTGGGCGAGAGGAAGCCCAGCCAGGAGTGGCGGTCGGCGCACGCGCGCGTGCCCGCGCACTGCCAGGCCGCCAGGTCGAGGGCGACCTCGCAGGCCGCCGCGACGAGCAGCACCGTCAGGGTGAGCCCCGCGAGCCGTACCAGGAGGCCGTACAGGCGCACGGTGCGACGGCGGCCCCGGGAGCAGGGGCGCATCCAGTGGGCGAGGTTGATGACCATGAACGGCAACAGCAACAGCCACAGGGCGCGGGTGCCGTTGCCGGAGGTGAGGTTGCACCACACGTAGGCCTCGGGTACCGGGCCGTCGCGGTGGGCGGCGGAGCTGGTCTCCGCGTCGACGTCGTCGGCGCGGCGGAAGACGGCCGCGATGTTGTCGCCGGTGATCCGCACCGTGCGCGGATCGTTGAGCATCTCCTGCGGCGTGGTACCGCCCACGCCGTGGACCAGGAGTTCCAGGGCGGTCCCGGTCTCACCGGGCCGCGGGACGGGTCTGTCCGGCCCTTTGGCCGGCGCATGTTCCTGCGCACGTTCCACTGATTCGCACTTCCCCCGTGACACGCCGTCGGCTCTGTCCGTGCGGGCACAAGGATCTCCACTTCTGGGACGCCGTACACCCCCTGTCACCAAATCTTCCCGATCTGTGATGAAACGGGGCGGCAGATGAGCCCTGAGTGACGTGTGTGCGACGAGCAGTCGGTGGCGCCGTCCACTCCGCGACATGCAAGGATGGGACGTCCGCGCACCGGAGACGGGAAGAATGTCCCAGTCGGGGAGGGTGTGCGAGGCGTGTCGGACGGCATTGAGGCGAAAGGACCGGAGCGTACGTGAGCGAGAATCAGAACCTCCTCGCGGAGCAGCGGCGATCCCTGATCCTCGACGAGGTGCGCCGGCGGGGTGGGGTCCGGGTCAACGAGCTGACCCGCAAGCTCGGCGTGTCGGACATGACGGTCCGCCGCGACCTCGACGCGCTCGCCCGCCAGGGCGTGCTGGAGAAGGTGCACGGCGGCGCGGTCCCGGTGGTCGAGGCCAGTACGCACGAACCGGGGTTCGAGGCCAAGTCGGGCCTGGAGCTGACCGCCAAGGAGGACATCGCACGGGCCGCGGCCAAGCTGGTCGCGCCGGGTGCGGCGATCGCCCTGTCCGGCGGTACGACGACGTTCGCGCTGGCGCACCAGCTGCTCGACGTGCCGGACCTGACGGTGGTCACCAACTCGGTGCGGGTGGCCGACGTGTTCCACGCGGCACAGCGCACCTCGGGGCCCCGGCAGGGCGCCGCCACGGTCGTGCTGACCGGTGGTGTGCGCACGCCGTCCGACTCGCTGGTGGGGCCGGTCGCCGACCAGGCCATCGCCGCGCTCCACTTCGACCTGCTGTTCCTCGGGGTGCACGGCATATCGGTCGAGGCCGGACTGTCGACGCCGAACCTCGCGGAGGCCGAGACGAACCGGCGGCTCGTGCACTCCGCCCGGCGGGTCGTGGTGGTCGCCGACCACACCAAGTGGGGCAAGGTCGGCCTGAGTTCGTTCGCCGCTCTGGAGCGCATCGACACGCTCGTGACGGACGCCGGCCTGCCGGACGAGGCACGCGGTGTCGTCACGGAGCATCTGCGGCGGCTGGTGGTGGCCGGGGAGCCCGAGGAGGGGGCAGACATCTGACGCGACGCCAGCTAGGGTGACGCCCCCGGTCATCGCCCGCTTCCTTCCCGGGAGGGCTGCCCATGGCTCACCGTCTGCGTCCGGTGGGGCTCGACTTCGTCGCCGCCGCGCCCGTACGGCAGGTCTGCGTGCGGGAGATCTCCGCTCCGGTCGGGGCGGTCTACCGCGCCCTCGAGGACGTGCCCGGGTGGGTCGAGTGGTTTCCCCAGGTGACGGCCGCCCGCCCGGTGGACGAGGGGGCGGGGCGTGACATCCGGCTTCAGGGCGGCGTCCGGTTCCGGGAGTCGGTCATCGCGGCGCAGGAACCCGAGGTGTACGCGTACCGGGTCGACGTCACCAACGCGCCCGGGGTGCGGGCGATCGTCGAGGAGTGGCGGCTCACCCCGGCCGGCACCGCCGGCACCGGCACCCGGGTGCGGTGGACCTTCGCGACCGACGGGACGGCGGCGTACCGGCTCGCCATGAAGCTGATCCGGGCGGCTCAGGCCAAGGCCTTCCGGGACGCCGTCACGGCGCTGGAGCGGAGACTGACGGCCTGAGCGTCGAAGCCCGGCCTCAGTCGGGCCAGACGCCCGTGTTCAGCAGCGAGTCGATCGCGGCCGTGTACGGCTCGATGTCCAGCCCCTGGGCGGCCAGCCAGGTGTCCGAGTAGTACTTGTCGAGATACCGGTCGCCCGGGTCGCACAGCAGGGTCACGACGCTTCCCTGCCGCCCCTCGGCCACCATCTCCGCGACGATCTTCAGCGCGCTCCACAGGCCCGTGCCGGTCGAGCCACCCGCCTTGCGGCCGATGGCGCGCTCCAGTGCCCGTACGGCGGCGACGCTGGCCGCGTCGGGCACCTTCATCATCCGGTCGATCGCGCCGGGGACGAAGCTGGGTTCCATCCGGGGCCGGCCGATGCCCTCGATACGGGAGCCGCAGTCGCAGGTGACGTCCGGATCGCCGGTCGTCCAGCCCTCGAAGAAGCACGAGTTCTCGGGGTCGGCCACGCAGACGCGGGTGTCGTACTGCATGTAGTGGACGTAGCGCGCGAGGGTCGCGGAGGTGCCGCCGGTGCCCGCCGTGGCGACGATCCACGCCGGCTCGGGGAACCGCTCCAGGCGCAGTTGCCGGAAGGTGGACTCGGCGATGTTGTTGTTGCCGCGCCAGTCCGTGGCCCGTTCGGCGTAGGTGAACTGGTCCATGTAGTGGCCGCCGGTCTCGGCCGCGAGGCGGGCCGATTCCTCGTACATCGTGCGGGGGTCGTCCACGAAGTGGCACCGGCCGGAGTGGAACTCGATGAGACGGATCTTCTCGGCACTCGTGGTGCGGGGCATGACGGCGATGAAGGGAACGCCGATGAGTTTGGCGAAGTACGCCTCGGAGACGGCCGTCGAGCCGCTGGACGCCTCGATCACGGGTCTGTCCGGCCGGATCCAGCCGTTGCACAGGCCGTAGAGGAAGAGGGAGCGGGCGAGCCGGTGCTTGAGGCTGCCGGTGGGGTGGGTCGACTCGTCCTTCAGGTACAGGTCGATGCCCCACCGCTCCGGCAGGGGGAACTGGAGCAGGTGCGTGTCGGCCGAGCGGTTGGCGTCGGCCTGGACCCTGCGGACGGCTTCTTTCAGCCACGCGCGGTAGGCGGCGTCACTGTGGTCGACGTCGAGGGTCACGCCGGTCCGGGTCTGCTGGGGAGTGCTCACGTGGGGGCTCCTAACGCTGCGCGCCGACAACGGGGCGCGCGGCCGACGCCCCGATCATATGCACCTTCCGCACGCTTCTCACCTGCATAAACGCAGCTTTGAGCCCCCCAAAGCGCCCCCTGGGGCAGGGCCCGGGGCAAGGGGGCGCGCGGTCCCGGGGGCGCACTTGTGCCTGTGCTCCGGGCGCCCCCTGGAGAGGGCGTCGCGTGTACTGGTGCTCGACGAGGGGTGGGGGCAGACTGCATCGCGGGACGGAGGCCCTGGACGGGGGCACACTGGATCAGGACACGAGCCTGTGCCGGGTACCGCGGGGAGCGCGGTCCGGTGCACAGACGCGCACAAGGGGGCGGGTGGCATGGCGGAGCCGGAGTTCAGGGCCACGGGCGTGCGGATCGGGAAGCGGCTGCGTTCGCTGACCCGGGCCGGGCAGGTCCGGATCAGCGGCGGCCGGCTCGAGCTGCTGACCAGTTACGGCAGTGAGATCGACAGCGCGCCGGTGCAGGCGGTGCGCGCTTCGAAACCCTGGTTCGGCCCCGAGGACCGGGCGACCGCGGATCTCAACGGCAAGCGGTACCTGCTCACCCTGGGCGACCACGACCCCGCTCCGGGCGAGCCGGGGCCGCCGGCCGCGCGACGCTTCATCGAGGCCGTGCGCCGGGCGGCGGGGCGTGGCGACTGAGATGTCCGCGAGTTGCGGTACCCCACCCCCTGCGTCACTCTGGTCTCACGTCACTCTGGGTTTACCGGCGATAACGCTGCGAACCAGCCCGCCGGCCACGACAGCGGGCGGCAGTGTCACGAAGGCGCCCTGCTGGATCCGAACTCCGTGTTCTTCCGGACCTCACGTCGGGGAGTCGCAGCCGTGATCAGCTACCCAAGCAGACACTGCACGGTGGAGCTCCAAGCCCTGCCGTCGCGGATCGGCCAGGTCCGCAGAATCGTATCTGCGCAGTTGCGCTACTGGCATCTGGATGCCCTGATCGACCGGGCCTCGCTCGGCGTGACCGAGCTTCTGTCCAACGTCCACCGGCACGCCCAGCCCGACAAGACGTGCACCGTGGAGATAGAGCTGCTGCTCGACCGGCTCACGGTGTCGGTGCGCGACCACGACCCCCGGATGCCCGTCGTGGACGATGCCGAGCCACTGGCGACCTGCGGGCGCGGGCTCGCCATGGTGGCCGCCATGAGCGAGAGCTGGGGCGTCCGGCCGGACGGCGAGTCCGGCAAGGTCGTGTGGTTCACGCTCCCCACGTCCGCTCCCGCGGTCGCGGCCCCGCCGCGCCGGGCGCGGCGCGCGGTCCAGGAGAAGCCGGCGCGCAGGTTCGCCGTCGCGGAGGTAGCGCACGCCGCCGACGGGCTCCGGCCCGAACATGCTCCCGCCCGGTCCGCCGTTGCCGGTTGACCGGGCGGTGACCACCCTTCCTTCCCGGGGTTCGCCCCCGGTACCGAGGCCCGATGCCTGGGGTCGCCCGCCCCCGGGTGTCGGGCCTCGGTACTGGGTCGCTATTTTGTGGGGTGGACGGAGACCTGCCGCGCCACCGTCGACGGGCGCGCCCGCTCCCGGCGGGCGCCTGTCCGGTGCACCCGGACGCCCGGGGTCGTCATGCGGTGGGCGCCCGGCGGCGTCCCTCGGTGGCCACGACCCGCAGCACGTCCAGGCGTGCCGCGCGCCGGGCCGGGCGCAGCCCTGCGAGCGCACCGGCCACCAGACCCACCAGGGCCACGATCGCCAGTCGCGCGGGCGGCACAGCGAAGGCGCTGTCGCTCGCACCGGTCCGAGGCCCTGACGAGGACCCAGCCGAGGAAGGCGCCGAGGGCGAGCCCGCCGGCCGTACCGCGTCGACGACCCGGGCGGCGGGCTTGGCCGTCAGGGTGGTCGTCGTGGTCATGCCGCACCGCCCTTGCGGCCGAACTCCTCGTTCAGCACGGACAGCCGGCGCCAGTACTCGTCCTCGTCGATCTCGCCGGAGGCGAAGCGGTGGCCCAGCACGGTGATGGGCGAGTCGTTCCCGGCCGGGGGCTGCCGCCATTGGCCGCCGCGGCGTCCGCGCCACACCGTGCGGCGCAGCAGCGCGATGCCGCCGCCGATGACCAGCGCCCAGATCACCGGGAAGAGCAGGATCCACGGCCCGGGGCCGCCGTCGCCGAAGTTCGCCAGGGTCTGCATGTCGTCCAACTCCTCGGTTGCGGTGCCGCGATGTCCTGCGTGTCGCGGTGTCCTGTGTGTCGCTTCCGAGAGTCGCCCCGGGAGGTGCCCCTGGTCGTCGTACGGTCAGCGGCACCGTGCGTACCTCGTGGGGAGTAGGCGGGCGGGGCTCGGCTGCTTCCCCAGGCCTCGACTTCTGTAACTACTGGTATGTACAGTGAGGTCATGAGCACTTCGGAGCGGCTGATCGAGTCCACCCGTGAGCTGCTGTGGGAACGCGGCTACGTGGGGACGAGCCCCAAGGCGATCCTGGAGCGCGCGAACGCCGGGCAGGGCAGCATGTACCACCACTTCAAGGGCAAGCCCGATCTGGCACTGGCCGCCATCCGGCGGACCGCCGAGGAGATGCGGGCTACCGCCGCGGGAGTACTCGACGGCCCGGGCACGCCCTACGAGCGCATCGAGGCGTATCTGCGACGCGAGCGGGACGTGCTGCGGGGCTGCCCCGTCGGCCGGCTGACCATGGACCCGGACGTCATCGCAAGCGCCGAACTGCGCGCACCGGTCGACGAGACGCTCGACTGGCTCCGGGGCCGGCTCGCCGGGATCGTCGAGGAGGGTCAGAAGCAGGGCCTGTTCCCGCCCTCGCTGGACGGCGAGGAGATCGCGGCTGCGGTCGTCGCGACCGTCCAAGGCGGTTACGTCCTCGCCCGCGCCTCCGGCTCCCCGGCCGCGTTCGACGCGGGTGTGCGGGGTCTGCTGTCCCTGCTGGCACCCCGCACCGCCTGAGGAGACCTCCATGCATGCCATGCAGTACGAACTGACCCTGCCCGCGGACTACGACATGGGGGTCGTCCGTGACCGTGTCGCCCGGCTGGGGCATCTGCTCGACGACTGGGACGGTCTCGGGCTCAAGGCCTACCTGATGCGCGAGCGCGGCCGGCGCGGCTCGCCGGTCAACCAGTACGCGCCGTTCTACCTGTGGAACACCGTCGACGGCATGAACGCCTTCCTCTGGGGCGGCGGGTTCCAGGGGCTCAGCGACGACTTCGGGCGGCCCTCCGCACGGCAGTGGACGGGACTCGCGTACGAGGAAGGGACCGGTTCGCACGCGCGGTTCGCGGTACGGCGGCGCCAACCCGTGGCGGACTCCGGGCCGTTGGCCGAGGCAGCGGAGGAGGCGGTGCGCGAGGCCCGGCGGCTGGCCGCGCGGGACGGTGCGCTGCTCGCCGCGGCCGCCGTCGACACGAGCCGCTGGGAGCTGGTGCACTTCTCCCTCTGGGAGCACGACAGGCCCGAGGCCGACGGTGACGTGTTCGAGGTGCTGCACCTGTCCGCGCCCGGCCGGAACCGGCTTCCCCAGGGGCGCCGGTGGTGAGCGCGATCCGGACGGTGCTGGGGGACGTGCCGCCCGGCGACCTGGGGGTGTGCGACGCCCACGACCACCTGTTCTTCGGCAGCCCGCTGCTGCCCGGGCAGGAGCTGCGCAGCGTGGCGGCGGCACGGGCGGAGCTGGCCGCGTTCCGGGAGCAGGGCGGGCAGGCGGTGGTGCAATGGACGCCGTACGGGCTCGGGCGCCGGGCCGCCGATCTGCCGCCGCTGTCCCGGGAGAGCGGCGTGCACGTGGTGGCGGCGACCGGTCTGCACCAGGCCGTGCACTACGACGAGGACACGCTCGCCGGGCTGCGGGGTCGGCTCGCCGAGGTGTTCGTCTCCGAACTCACCACGGGCATCGGGGTGTCGGGGGTGCGGGCGGGCTTGATCAAGGTCGCGGGCGGTTTCCACGGTCTGGACGCGCACGCCCGCTGGACCATGGCGGCGGCGGCCGAGGCGCATCACGCCACGGGCGCGACCATAACCGTGCACCTGGAGCTGGGCACCGGCGCGCTGGACGTGCTGGACCTGCTGTGCGGGGAGCTGGGGGTGCCGCCGCACCGGGTGGTGCTCGGGCATCTGAACCGCTCCCCCGACCTCGTGGTGCACCGGCAGGCCGCGGAGTCCGGCTGCTATCTGGCCTTCGACGGGCCGTCCCGGACGAACCACGCGACGGACTGGCGGATGCCGGACGCCGTACGGGCGCTCGCCGACGCCGGGTTCGGGGACCGGCTGCTGCTGGGCGCGGACACCACGACGGCCGCCGCCCGCTCGGTGGGCGGCGGCCCCGGGATGCCGTACCTGCTGCGCCGGGTGCGTCCGCGGCTCGTCCACGCCGTCGGCGAGGACCTGGTGGGGCGCGTCCTCACGGAGAACCCCGGCCGGGCGTTCGCCGTGGAGTGGCGGTGACCGGCGTGGCCGGCGGCCTCAGCCCCCGGCCTGGTCGCTGTCCTTCAGCGCGCCCCAGCCGTGCCAGCGGTCCACCTCGATCCACGCGCTGACCCGGGGGCGGTCGCGGTCCGGGTAGGGCTTGCCGATATAGCGCCGGGCGAGGAGGTCGATGTCGGACAGGTCCTCGTCGTCGTACATCTCGGTGACACGGCCGATGAGGGTGACGTGGGTGTACCAGTCGTCAGCGGCGAGGACGGTGAACGTCACGCGCGGGTCGCGGCGCAGGTGCTTCAGACGGACGCGGCCCGCGTCGAGGTTGATCAGCACCCGGCCGTCCTGCCACGCGTACCAGGTGGCGGTGGAGACCGGTGCGCCGTCGGAGCGCAGCGTGGCCATGACGCACGGGTTGGGCCGACTGAGCAGGGCGTCGGCCTCGGGAGGCAGCGGCGGCTTGGACATGAGGTGAACCTCCAGGTGATCAGACGGACTTCTTCTGGTCGAAGCTGGCGAAGTAGGCCGCGACCATGTCCTCGTCGGCGTGGCCCTGTTCGGCAGCCCGCTCCATGCGTGCGGCGGCCGCTTCGGCCACGTCCAGGCGGACACCGCCCGCCGCACCGGCCTGGACGATCAGGCGGGCGTCCTTGGCGGCGGTGCTCACCGCGAACTGGGGTGGCGTCAGCCGGTCGTCGAGGAGCAGGTCGGACTTGGCGCGCAGATAGCCCATGTCGAGCGGGCCGCCCGCGACGATGTCGAAGAAACGGTGCGGGTCGACGCCGAGGGCCTTGGCCAGGGCGAGGGCCTCGCCGGCGGCCGCCGTGACGGCGAGGACCCAGCTGTTGGCGACCAGCTTCAGCCGGGTGGCACCGCCCTGCGCCCCGTCCTCGCCGGCCCACACGGTGCGGGCGCCGACGGCGTCGAACACCGGGGTCACCTGCTCCCGGCCCGAGGTGGGGCCGGCGGCGAGCACGGTCAGTTTCCCGGCCTCGGCGGGCTGGCGGGTGCCGAGGACGGGGGCGTCGTAGAAGACCAGGCCGTGCTCACGGGCGAAGGCGGCCAGCTCGGCGACGCCGTCGATGCCGACGGTGGTGGACTGCACCCAGACCGTGCCGGCGCGCAGGGCCGGGGCGGCCTCGCGCATCGTGTCCAGTGCGGCGGAGCCGTCGTA
>NZ_GG657757.1:728033-728554 GCF_000158955.1 Streptomyces viridochromogenes DSM 40736
GCGCGTGCCACGCCCCGCGACGCCGGCATGATCCAAACGACAGGCCCTAGGCGAGTGCCCCGAGCGGGTCGTCCAGCACCGGCTGCCAGGCCAGTTCGGCGGCGCCGACCAGGCTGTTGTGGTCGAGTGTGCAGGGCAGGATGGGGACGCCGCCGCTCTGGCCCCACAGGCTGCGGTCGGCGACGACCGCGCGGAGCCGGTCGGGGTCGGCGTCGAGGAGGGTGCGGTGCAGGCCGCCGAGGATGATGCGGTCCGGGTTGAGGATGTTGACCAGGCCGGCGAGCCCGAGGCCCAGCCGGTCGATGAGCGCCTCGGTGGCGGTGCGGACGCCCGGTTCGTCGTAGTGGTGGCGGACCAGGTCGATGGACTGCTGGAGCAGGGACACCTCGGGGCCGGGCTCGCGTCCCGCCTCCGTGAGGAAGGCCAGCGGGTCGGTCTCCACGTCTAGGCAGCCGCGGCTGCCGCAGTGGCAGGGGCGGCCCTCGGGATGCACGGTGAGGTGTCCGACCTCCAGCGCGAGG
>NZ_GG657757.1:729019-733751 GCF_000158955.1 Streptomyces viridochromogenes DSM 40736
TTGTGCGAGGGCCGGCCCTGCGAGCCGGCCGCGGCGGCGGGCCGGGCGTCGACCCGGATCAGCCCGAGCGCCTCCAGTTCGGCGGCGACCGCACCGGCCGTCGCCCGGGTCACCCCGAGCTCGGCGGTGAGCACGGCCCGGGTCGGGGCGCGTCCGGTGTGCACGAGTTCCAGCGCGGGGCCGAGCGCTGAGCGCCCCCGGTCCAGCCGCGTCCTCGAGGTGCTCGCATCCCCCGCCGGCCGGGGGTCCGCCTTCCCGCTCATGAGGGCGAGTCTCCCATGATCCGCCGGGCCTGCGGTTTACAGCCCGCTGACCCGGAGCGTGATGTTGAGCCGTCCTGTCAGTCCCAGTCCGGGTGGTGCCGTGCCCGCGTGCACCCGGGGAACGCCGTGGTAGGCGAGGCGGGACGGGCCGCCGAAGACGAACAGGTCGCCGCTGCGCAGCTCGAGGTCGGTCCAGGGCCGGGTGCGGGTGTCGGTGTTGCCGAAGCGGAAGACGCAGGTGTCGCCGAGGCTCAGCGACACCACGGGTGCGTCGGACTTCTCGTCGCTGTCGCGGTGCATGCCCATGCGGGCGTCGTCGTCGTAGAAGTTGACGAGGGCGATGTCGTAGTCCGCCACCGGTTCGCCGAGGGTGTCCCGCACCGCCCGGCGGCCGAGCTCGCCCAGCCACGCGGGGAACGGCTTGACCGGGGCGCCGTCGCCGTCGACGACCGTGCGGGCGTAGGCGTAGGGGTACCAGTGCCAGCCCAGGCACACCTGCCGGGCGGTCATGGTGCCGCCGCCGGGTGTGCGGACCGTGCGCAGTCCGGCGGGTGGGCGTGCCCAGGTGCGGCAGGCCTCCAGCAGGTCGCGCTGGTGCCGCGTGTCCAGCCAGTCGGGCACGTGCACGGCGCCCGGTGCGACCTCCGTACGCTCCCGGGGGAACAGCTCGGCGTCCATGCCTCCCATCCTCCCCCACCGGTGGTGAGCTGCGGCTCGGCTAGCCTTGACGCACGATGGACGACCGTATGACGACGCCGTGGGGCGAGCTCGCGCTGAGCCGTTTCCCCGAGGATCCGCGCGACAGGCTGCGTGCCTGGGACGCCTCCGACGAGTATCTGCTGGGTCATCTGGCCGAGGAGCGGGTCCCGCTGTCGGGCACGGTGGTGGTCGTCGGGGACCGCTGGGGCGCGCTGGCCACGGCGCTGGCGGCGCACCGGCCGGCGCAGATCACCGACTCGTACCTGGCGCGGGAGGCGACCCGGGCGAACCTCGCTCGGGCCGGGGCGGAGCCCGGTGCGGTGCGGCTGCTCACCACGCAGGATCCGCCGCCGGAGCGGATCGACGTGCTGCTGGTGCGGGTGCCGAAGAGCCTGGCGCTGCTGGAGGACCAGTTGCTGCGGCTGGCGCCCGCGGTGCACGCGGGGACGGTCGTCGTGGGCACGGGGATGGTGAAGGAGATCCACACCTCGACGCTCCAGCTGTTCGAGCGGATCCTCGGTCCGACCCGCACCTCGCTCGCCGTCAAGAAGGCCCGGCTGATCTTCTGCACGCCGGATCCCGCCCTGGAGCGGCCCGCCAGTCCGTGGCCGTACGTGTACACGCTCCCCGACGGCATCGGCCCGGCGGCGGGAGGCACCGTCGTCAACCACGCGGGGGTCTTCTGCGCGGACCGGCTCGACATAAGACACCCGGTTCTTCCTGCAGCATCTGCCGGGCAACGGGAGTGGCCGGCGGGTGGTGGACCTGGGCTGCGGCAACGGCGTGGTCGGTACGGCGGTGGCCCTGAAAAGACCCGGCGGCCGAGGTGCTGTTCGTGGACGAGTCGTTCCAGGCGGTGGCCTCGGCGGAGGCGACGTACAAGGCGAACGGGGTGCCGGGGCACGCCGAGTTCCGGGTGGGCGACGGGCTGGCGGGCGTGCCGTCCGGCAGTGTCGACCTGGTCCTCAACAACCCGCCGTTCCACTCCCACCAGGCGACGACGGACGCCACGGCCTGGCGGATGTTCACCGGGGCGCGGCGCACGCTGCGCCCGGGCGGTGAGCTGTGGGTGGTCGGCAACCGGCATCTGGGCTATCACGTCAAGCTGCGGCGGCTGTTCGGCAACAGTCAACTGGTGGCGAGCGACCGGAAGTTCGTGGTGCTGAAGGCCGTCAAGCGATAGTCGCGCCGAGCACCTGGAGGGCCCGCGCCACCGCCCGTGTCATCGCCTCCCGCGCCACCGTCAGGTAGCCGCGCGGGTCGACCGCCTCGGGGCGGTCGGCGAGGAAGTCGCGGATCGCGCCGGTCAGCGCGACGTTCAGGGCGGTGCCGATGTTGACCTTGGTGATGCCGCCCGCGACCGCCGCCGTGAGTTCGCCGTCCGGGACGCCGGAGGAGCCGTGCAGGACGAGTGGGACGTCCAGTGCGGCGGAGAGCTGTTTGAGGAGGGCGTGGTCGAGAGCGGCGGTGCGGGTGGTCATGGCGTGGGCGCTGCCGATGGCGACCGCCAGGGCGTCCACCCCGGAGTCGGCGACGAAGTCCCGGGCCTCGTCGGGGTCGGTGCGGGCGCCCGGGGCGTGGGCGTCCAGCGGGGGTCTGCCGTTCTTCCCGCCGATCTGGCCCAACTCGGCCTCGATCCACAGTCCTCGGGCGTGCGCCCAGTCGACGGCCGCCCGGGTCGCGGCGAGGTTCTCCGCGTAGGGCAGCCGGGCCGCGTCGTACATCACGGAGCTGAAGCCGACGTCGGCGGCCTGGTGCAGCAGCGCTTCGCTCTGCACGTGGTCGAGATGCAGAGCGACCGGTACATCGGCGTGTTCGGCGGCGGTGACGGCCGCGCGGGCGAGGGGGAGCAGGCGTCCGCCGCGGAACCTGACCGCGTTCTCGCTGACCTGGAGGACGACGGGGGCGGGCACGGACTCGGCGCCCGCGATGACGGCCTCGACGTGTTCCAGGGTGATGACGTTGAAGGAGGCGACGGCCGCACGTGCGGCGGCGGCGCGGGTGACGAGCTCGCCGGTGGTGGTGAGGGGCACGGTGTCTCCAGGGTCGATGGTCAGGGCGCGAGGATCACCGAGCGCGTCAGGTGGCGGGGGGTGTCGGGGTCGAGGCCGCGGGACGCGGCGACGGCGACGGCGAGGCGCTGGGCGCGGACCAGTTCGGCGAGGGGGTCGAGTCGCCCCTCGATCCACATCCCGCCCGTGGACCGCACCTGTCCCGCCAGCCCCTCGGGCGCAGCTCCGAGCATCCAGGTCGCGGTTCCGCTCGTGGTGACGCTGATGGGCCCGTGCCGGTACTCCATCGCCGGGTAGGACTCCGCCCAGGCCAGTGCGGCCTCGCGCATCTTCAGCCCGGCCTCGTGGGCCAGGCCGACGGTCCAGCCGCGTCCCAGGAAGGTGAACTGGGCGCACTCCACGAGCCCTTCGGGCAGGGGTTCCGTCAGGGCGGTGCGCGCGTCGGTGACGGCGGTGTGGGGGTGGAGGCCCAGGTGGGCGCGGAGCAGGGTGAGGGCCGTGGTGGCGAACCTCGTCTGGACGACGGAGCGTTCGTCGGCGAAGTCCAGGACGGCGAGGTCGTCGGCGGCCGTCATCACCGGTGTGTGCGGGTCGGCGGTGATCGCAGTGGTGCGGGTGCGGCCCTTCAACCGGCCCAGCAGGTCGAGGACTTCGGTCGTGGTGCCGGAGCGGGTGAGGGCCACGACCCGGTCGTAGGCCCGGCCGTGCGGGAACTCCGAGGCGGCGAACGCGTCGGTCTCGCCCTGGCCCGCCCCCTCGCGCAGGGCCGCGGCCGCCTGCGCCATGAAGTACGAGGTGCCGCAGCCGACGATCGCGACCCGCTCCCCCGGCGCCGGCAGCGCCTCGGCGCACCGCCCCGCCTGCGCCGCGGCGCGTGTCCAGCACTCGGGCTGGCTGGTCAGCTCGTCCTCGACATGCGTCATGCCGCATCCTCCGCTCTGATTGTTCCTGCAAGATATCGCCAGCTTTCGAGCATCATCAAGCATCCGGCGGGATCGGGTGCGCTAGGGTCGCCGGAGATCGAGAGGTGGAGGTGCGGATGTCGCGCGACGCCCGCTGGAAGGCGCTGCTGGACCTGCTCGTGGAGCGCGGCCGGCTGGACGTCGAGGAGGCGGCCGCGGAGCTCGGGGTGTCGGCGGCGACGATCCGCCGCGACTTCGACGGGCTCGCCGAGCAGCAGATGCTGGTGCGCACGCGGGGTGGCGCGGTGGTGCACGGCGTGTCGTACGAGCTGCCGCTGCGCTACAAGACGGCCCGGCACGCCTCCGAGAAGCAGCGCATCGCGAAGGCGGTGGCGGACCTGGTCGCGCCGGGTGAGGCGGTCGGGCTGACCGGCGGGACGACCACCACCGAGGTGGCGCGGTCCCTGGCCGTGCGCGGCGACCTGGCGTCCGGGACACCCGCGCTGACCGTGGTGACGAACGCGCTGAACATCGCGGGCGAGCTGGCCGTACGGCCCCAGTTCAAGATCGTGCTGACCGGCGGGGTGGCCCGCGCCCAGTCGTACGAGCTGGTCGGTCCGCTCGCGGACGGCGTGCTCGGGCAGATCACCGTCGACGTGGCGGTGCTCGGCGTCGTCGCCTTCGACGTGACGCACGGGGCCGCGGCGCACGACGAGGCCGAGGCGGCGATCAACCGCCTGCTGTGCGAGCGGGCGGAGCGGGTGGTGGTGGCCGCCGATTCCAGCAAGCTGGAACAGCGGGCGTTCGCCTGGATCTGCGCGGCCGAGGCGGTGGACACGCTGGTCACGGACACGGC
>NZ_GG657757.1:733851-744693 GCF_000158955.1 Streptomyces viridochromogenes DSM 40736
GAGACGGTGCGGCGCTTCGAGGAGGCCGGGCTGCGGGTGGTCACCGTCTGACGGCGGCGGGCCCGTCGGCGGTTCCAGGTCGTGTCCGCGAAGTCCCGTCGTCCGCCCGGAGGGCGGGCCCCGCGGCGTCATGGGGGCACCCCCTGCTCGAGTGAAGCCGAGAGCTTGGGGGAGCGTGCCAGGCGTCGCGGGGCAGGCGGGACTTCGCGGACACGGCCTAGGCTGGGGCTGAGGCAGGTACCGGGCCAGGGAGGCTGTCATGGGCGGACCAGCGGCGGACCACGACGTGCCGGGCGGCCCACGGTATCTGCCGATCGCCGAGCACGGGCTGATCGGTGATCTGCGCAGTGTGGCCCTGGTGGGGACGGACGGCACGATCGACTGGTACTGCTGTCCGGCCTTCGACGCGCCGAGCGTGTTCGCGTCGGTCCTGGACGCGGAGCGCGGCGGCTGCTTCGAACTGGCGGCCACGGTGCCGGCGCGGACCAAGCAGTTCTACTTCCCCGACACCAACGTCCTGATCACCCGGTTCTTCACCGAGGACGGCGTCGGCGAGGTACAGGACTTCATGCCGCTCGACGGTGAGCCGGCGGAGGCCGAGCGGCACCGGCTGATCCGCCGGGTGGTGTGCGTGCGCGGCTCGATCCCGTTCCGTACCCGTGTCGCCCCCCGGTTCGACTACGGGGCCCGGCCGCACACCGTCCGGCTGACGGGTGACACGGCGGTCTTCGAGACCGACGGGCTGGCGCTGGCGTTGACCGCGACGGTGCCGCTGGAGGCCGCCGGGCCGGACGTGCGCGGGGACTTCAAGCTCTCCGAGGGCGAGTCGGCGGTGTTCGCGCTGGACAAGGTCGGCGGCGACGTGACGCCCCGCCGGTGCGCCCGTACCGAGGCGGAGGAGCAGTTCGCGGCGACCGTGGCGTACTGGCGGCGCTGGCTGTCGGCGTCTCGGTACAAGGGCCGCTGGCGGGAGATGGTGCACCGGTCGGCCCTGACGCTGAAGCTGCTCACCTACGCCCCGACCGGCGCGATCGTGGCCGCGCCGACGACGAGCCTGCCCGAGCGGCTCGGCGGCGAACGCAACTGGGACTACCGGTACGTGTGGGTGCGCGACGCGGCCTTCTGCGTCTACGCCCTGCTGCGGCTGGGTTTCACGGGCGAGGCCGAGGCGTTCATGAGGTTCGTGACCCGGCACATCAGCCCGGGCGACGGCAAGGTCTCGGGCCCGCTGCAGGTCATGTACGGCATCGACGGGCACACCGAGCTGCCCGAGAGGACCATCGATCATCTGGAGGGCCACCAGGGCTCGGCGCCGGTCCGGGTCGGCAACGCGGCGGCGGACCAGCTCCAGCTCGACATCTACGGCGCACTGATCGACTCCATCTACCTCTACGACAAGTGGGCCCAGCCCATCTCCAGCGATCAGTGGGACGACGTGTGCGCGCTGGTGGACTGGGTGTGCGCGCACTGGGACCAGCCCGACGAGGGCATCTGGGAGACCCGGGGCGGGCGCAAGAACTTCCTGTACTCGCGGCTGATGTGCTGGGTGGCGATCGAGCGGGCCATCCGGATGGCCAACCGGCGCGGCCTGCCGGCCGATCTGCCGCGCTGGCGGGAGTGCCGCGACACGATCTACCGGCGGATCATGAGCCGGGGCTGGTCCGAGGCACGCCGGGCCTTCGTCCAGCACGAGGACGGGGACGTGCTGGACGCGGCCGTGCTGATGATGCCGCTGACGAAGTTCATCGCCCCGACCGACCCCAAGTGGCTTTCGACGCTGGACGTGCTCACCGAGGAGCTGGTCTCCGACTCGCTGGTCTACCGCTACGACCCGCGGTCCAGCCCGGACGGGCTGCACGGCGACGAGGGCACGTTCTCCATCTGCTCGTTCTGGTACGTCGAGGCCATGGTGCACGCCGGGCGGATCGACGAGGCGCGCCTCGCCTTCGAGAAGATGCTGACGTACGCCAACCATCTCGGCCTGTACGCCGAGGAGATCAGTCACACCGGGGAGCAGCAGGGCAACTTCCCTCAGGCATTCACGCATCTCGCCCTGATCAGCGCGGCCTTCAATCTGGACCGGGCCCTCGGCTGAGGCTCAGTGCCCGTGACCGCACCTCCGAGTGCCCCTGGGGGGTACCCGGTTCGACGGCCGTCGCTGCCCCGGCCCGGACGGTGAAGGCCGCTGTGTGGACCTTTCCCCCGTGCTTGAAGTCGAGGAAGAGCCGGTAGGAGCCCGCGCTGGGGGCCGTGGCGGTGAAGGAGATCTCCGGGCCGGGCCTGGTCCGTCCGTCGCCGGGTTCGCCGTTCGGGTGGACGTGGAGGTAGGCGAGGTCGCCGGAGCGCAGGGCCACCAGATGGCCGTAGGCGCCGAGGTAGGGCTGGAGGTCGGTGACGGGCTTGCCGGCGCGGGAGACCTTCAGCTTCAGTTCGCTCGCCTTGCCGGCGCGCAGGGCGCCGGCCAGTTCGACCTCGTAGCCGTTGGTCCCGGCCGTGGTGCTCACCGGCGGGAGTCTCTTCGGCTGGTACGGGCCGGAGGCCGCGAGGTCCGCCCCGAGGGTGAGGTTGCGGGCGTCCCTCTTCGCCGGGGTGAAGTCGGCGAAGACGCGGTAGTCGCCCGCACGGGGCAGGTCGACGGGGATGCTCCAGGTGCCGTCGGCCGCGCGGGTGGGATGCAGATGGCGGTAGGTGACCAGGTCGCGTGAGGCCACGATGAGGTGGAGTTCCTTGTCGTGTTCGCGCTGGTAGGCGGTGACGGCCCGGCCGCTGCCGTCCCGGACCGTGAAGCGCAGGTCGGCGCGGTGCCCGGCGGTGACGCGCGGGGTCCGGAGGTCGAGGGTGTAGCCGCCTTCGGAGCTCTGGAGTCCGCCGGCCGGGGGTGTCTCGTGTCCGGTGTGGCCGCCGCCTTCCTCCGGCCGGGGCGAGGGCCGGGTGTGCTCGTCCGCGTGCTTCGGCGGGCTGTCGGCGACGACGGGGTCGATGCCCCGGCCGACACCGTAGGCCGTGCCGAAGGCCGCGGCCAGAGCGGCGGCGAAGGTCGTGATCTTGAGTCCGGTGTTCATGGCCGACGTCTCCTTCGGAAACCGGGGCTCCCGCTCGACTGCGGGCCCTCCATGCAGCTCACCATACCCCCAGGGGGTATCCAGTCAAGCCATCTCGACGCTTGCATCCTATACCCCTCGGGGGTATATATGAAGTCGCCGAGGGGATACCCCCGGCCCGTATGTCCGCATCTCACAGAGGAGGCACCGATGCCCGCCACCACCTATGCCGTCGCCGGAATGTCCTGCGGCCACTGCAAGGCCACGCTGACCAAGGCCATCGGCGAGCTGGACGGCGTCAGCGGCGTCGAGGTCGATCTCGGAACCGGGCGCGTCACCGTCACCACCGCCACCGAGCCCGACGACACCGAGATCGCGGAGGTCGTCGACGAGGCCGGCTACGAACTGACCGGGAGGGTGTGAGCCATGACCACCAGTGCGACCGGCACCGCCGCCGAGGTGGAACTCGCCATCGGAGGCATGACCTGCGCCTCCTGCGCGGCGCGCATCGAGAAAAAGCTCAACCGCATGGACGGGGTCACCGCCACCGTCAACTACGCCACCGAGAAGGCGAAGGTCAGCTACTCGGGCGACCTGTCCGTCGGCGACCTCATCGCCACCGTCGAGGCGACCGGATACACCGCCCAGGAGCCCACGCCTCCCGAGGTATCCAACGAGCCCGCCGCCGAGGCCGACGAACTGCGGCCGCTGCGCGAGCGCCTGGTCACGGCCGTGGTGCTGGCGGTCCCCGTCGTGGCCATGGCCATGATCCCCGCGCTGCAGTTCGAGTACTGGCAGTGGCTGTCGCTGACGCTGGCCGCGCCCGTCGTGACGTATGCGGCCTGGCCCTTCCACAAGGCGGCGTTCACCAACGCCCGGCACGGCGCCGCCACCATGGACACGCTGATCTCGGTGGGCACCTCGGCCGCGTTCCTCTGGTCTCTGTGGGCGCTGTTCTTCGGCACCGCGGGCACACCGGGGATGACGCACCCCTTCGAGCTGACCATCCAGCGCACGGACGGCGCCGGGAACATCTACCTGGAAGCCGCCGCGGGCGTGACCGCCTTCATCCTGGCCGGGCGGTACTTCGAGGCCCGGGCCAAGCGCAAGGCGGGCGCGGCGCTGAGGGCGCTGCTGGAGCTGGGCGCGAAAGACGTCACCGTGCTGCGCGCCGACGGGCGGGAACAGACCGTCCCGGTCGCGGAGTTGCGGGTCGGCGACCGATTCCGGGTCCGCCCCGGAGAGAAGATCGCCACCGACGGAACCGTCGTCGAGGGCTCGTCCGCCGTGGACGCCTCGATGCTCACCGGTGAGTCCGTGCCGGTGGAGGTGGGCACGGGCGACCCGGTCACCGGCGCCACGATCAACGTCGGCGGCCGGCTCGTCGTGGGCGCCACGCGGGTGGGGGCCGACACCCAACTGGCCCGGATGGCCCGGCTGGTGGAGGACGCGCAGAACGGCAAGGCCGCCGCACAGCGGCTCGCGGACCGGATCTCCGCCGTGTTCGTGCCCGTCGTGATCGCCCTCGCCCTGGCCACGCTGGGCTTCTGGCTCGGCAACGGCGTGGGACTGACGGCCGCGTTCACCGCCGCGGTCGCCGTGCTCGTCATCGCCTGCCCCTGCGCCCTCGGCCTGGCCACTCCGACCGCGCTCATGGTCGGCACCGGTCGGGGAGCCCAGCTCGGCATCCTCATCAAGGGCCCTGAGGTGCTGGAGTCCACGCGCCGCGTCGACACCGTCGTCCTCGACAAGACCGGCACCGTCACCACCGGCCGGATGACCCTGCTGGCCGTGCACACCGCCGACGGCACCGACGAGGCCGAGGTGCTGCGGCTGGCGGGGGCGCTGGAGCACTCCTCCGAGCACCCGATCGCCCGTGCCGTCGCCGACGGGGCGCTGGAGAAGCTCGGCGCACTGCCCACGCCCGAGGACTTCGCCAACGTGCCCGGACTGGGTGTGCAGGGCATCGTCGAGGGGCACGCGGTGCTCGTCGGCCGGGAGCGGCTGCTGGCCGACTGGGCGATGGAACTGCCGGAGGGGCTGGCCCGGGCCAGGGCGGCGGCCGAGGAGGCCGGGCGCACGGCCATCGCGGTGGCGTGGGACGGCGAGGCGCGGGCGGTGCTGGAGGTCGCCGACGCGGTCAAGGAGACCAGCGCCGAGGCGATCCGCCGGCTGCGCGCCCTCGGACTGACCCCGATCCTGCTGACCGGCGACAACGAGGCGGTGGCCCGGTCCGTCGCCCGTGAGGTCGGCATCGCCGCGGAGGACGTCGTCGCCGAGGTGCTGCCGCAGGACAAGGTCGAGGTCGTCAAGCGGCTGCAGGCGGAGGGCCGTTCGGTCGCGATGGTCGGCGACGGGGTCAACGACGCGGCGGCCCTCGCGCAGGCCGATCTCGGTCTGGCCATGGGCACCGGCACGGACGCCGCGATCGAGGCGGGCGACCTGACCCTCGTGCGGGGCGACCTGCGGGCCGCGGCGGACGCCATCCGCCTCGCCCGCCGCACCCTCGGCACCATCCGCTCGAACCTGTTCTGGGCATTCGCCTACAACGTGGCGGCCCTGCCGCTGGCCGCGGCCGGCCTGCTCACCCCGATGATCGCCGGGGCGGCCATGGCCTTCTCCTCGGTCTTCGTCGTCGGCAACTCGCTGCGGCTGCGCACCTTCCGCGCGGCCGGCTGAAGCATCGGCCGGTAGACGGAGGCCGGGTCAGCGACGGTGCCAGACCAGCGTGTAGCGCCAGAACAGACGACGGCGCGGGCGGGCGCCGGGCAGGACGGCACGGGCCTCGCGGACGATCTCGGGGAAGGTCATGTCCGCGGGGCTCGTGCGGGCGGTCATCGCGACCGGGCGGGGCGCCGGGCGGCCCCGGTTCTTCAGCAGCGCCATGCCGATGTTCAGCGGGATCGACGCGACACCGAGCAGGTGGTCGGCGGGCGTCCGCTCACGGGCGACACCGACGATCACCAGGGTCCCACCGGGGGCCAGACGGTCGCGGAAGGCCCGGAGGGACTCGGCGAACGGCAGGTGGTGGAGGGCCGCGACGCAGGTGATGACGTCGTACGGACCGTCGGGAAGCCCGCCCGGCGCGTCGGCCACCGTGTACGTCACCGGGGCGGCCTTCGGGGTCAGTTCCCGCGCCCGGGCCGTGATCGCCGGGTCGGCGTCCACTCCGTGCACCCGCTCGGCCCGGTGGGCCAGCAGCCGGGCGAGGTCGCCGCTGCCGCATCCCACGTCCAGGGCGCTGCCCACCCGTCCGGGCAGTTGCCGCAGGATCCAGCGGTGGAAGTGGGCGTTGTGGTCCCAGGGGCGGTCGGCGTGGAAACGGTCGAGAGCGCGCAGGACCCGGTGTGGCAGCAGCGTCATGCGCTCAGTCCATCAGATGCGATCAACCGGACGCCGTGCCCCGGGGCACCCGGATGGCCGACCGCCGCCTGGGCACTCGGGAGGTACCGGCCTGCGGGGGCGCCGAGCGTGCGCCCCGCGCGTCCCGGTACCTTGCTGAGGAAGGCCACTGCGGGGAGAAGCACATGACCGATCCGACGACCACAGACGCGGACGCCCCCCGTCCGCTCCCGAGCGGCGGGAAGCCCACCCGCGGACCCGGCGGGCTCCTGGCCGCCGTGCTCGCCGATCTCAGGGCCGTGGACGGCGCCCTGTACGCGGCGGTGGCCGCCACTCCTACGCCCACCCTCGACCGGACGTTGCGCCACCTGTCCCACGCCGCCGACCACTCCAAGATCTCGTTCGGCATCGCGGCCGCCCTGGCGCTGGGCGGGAAGCGTCCGCGCCGGGCCGCGATCGTCGGCGTGGGGGCGATCGCGGTGGCGTCGGCCTCGGCCAACCTGCTCGGCAAGCGCCTGGTGCGCCGGGCCCGGCCGGACCGGGAGGCGGCCCGGGTGACGGTGGACCGGCACGTGCCCATGCCGACGTCGGCCTCGTTCCCGTCCGGTCACACCGCTTCGGCGGTCGCGTTCGCCACCGCCGTCGGCGTCGTCCTGCCTCCGGCGGCGGTGCCGCTCGGCGCACTGGCGAGCGCCGTCGGCTACTCCCGGGTCCACACCGGCGTGCACTATCCGGGCGACGTGGCCGCGGGCGCGGTCCTCGGCATCGCCAGCGCCGCCGTGGCGCTGGCGGCGGCAGCGGCCACTCCCTCGGCACGCACCCAGGCGCTGCTCGCGGCGGCCCGGTCGTGGCCGCGGATCAGCATCGGAGGCTTGGTACGCGGCTGAGCCGCGGGTGGCATCTCCGTACGCGGGGCAGCCGCTGGTCGGCCGGACCCACACGCCGGTGCACCGGCTCGCCGAGGAAGAACCTCGGCGAGCCGCTTCGTCCGCGCGCTGACGAAGCCGCGTTCCAAGGGCGCTGAGCACAGCACCGTCCCGAAGGAGCTGCTCCTTCGGGACGGTGCGCCGTCCAGAGCTTCCAGCACACCACTCACCGGGGAACGGCGGCCGACCTGCGTACGTCGACCGCGGTGAGTGCCAGGGCCAGCGGCCCCGGGGCGAGGAAGGCCAGGGGCAGCAGCATCCAGGCGCACAGCGCGGCCGTCGCCACGGCGAGCAGGACGAGGCCGCTGCCGCCCACGTCCGCCCCGGCGTCCCGGGCCGCCTCGCGTACCGCCGCACGCCAGTCGGTGAGCGACTCGGGACGGGCGCAGGCCCGCAGGGCGACGACCGCCGCGCAGGCGGCGATGGCGGCGGCGGTCGCCGCGAACACCGTCGCCCCGGGCAGCCCGGCCCCGGCGAGCGCCAGGTCCGCGGCGAACAGCAGCAGTCCCGCCAGAGCGACGGCCCCGGCGACCAGGTCACCGGCCCGCAGGCGCTGACGCAGCAGGGCGAAGTACCGTCCCGCCGTGACGGGCCGGTCCTGTCCGGCCCCGCGCAGGACGGCGCACGCCGTCGACAGCGCGGCCGGTGCGGTGACCAGCGGCAGGCACACCAGCGACGTGGCCAGACCGACGCTCAGCACATCGGCGAACAGGGCCGTGCGCGGCCCGAAGACCTCACCGGCCTCGCGTGTCCGCACCCCGCTCACCCCTTGACTCCGGAACTGGCCATGCCCTCCACCAGGAACCGCTGGAAGGCCAGGAAGAACAGCACGATCGGCAGCAGCGCGATGACGGACAGGGCGAACATCGGGCCGAACGCGGAGGTGCTGGAGGCGTCCACGAAGGAGCGCAGGGCGAGCGTCAGCGTGAACTTGTCCGGGTCGAAGAGGTAGATGAGCTGGGTGAAGAAGTCGTTCCAGGTCCAGATGAACGTGAAGATGGCGGTGGTGATCAGGGCCGGCCGGGTGAGGGGCAGGACGACCTGGAAGAAGCTGCGGAAGGGGCCGCAGCCGTCGATGCGGGCCGCCTCCTCCAGTTCGCGCGGCAGGCCGCGCATGAACTGCACGATGAGGAAGACGAAGAACGCCTCGGTGGCGAGGAACTTCGGCAGGATCAGCGGCCAGTAGGTGTTCACCAGGCCCAGCTGGTTGAAGATGATGTACTGCGGGATCAGCACCGCGTGGTGCGGGAGCATGATCGTGGCGATCATGAAGGCGAACAGCGGTCCGCGGAAGCGGAACCTGAGGCGGGCGAAGGCATAGGCGGCGAGCGAGCAGCTGAGGACGTTGCCGAGGACGGCCCCGCCCGCGATCAGCAGGGAGTTGCCGAGCAGCCGCCAGATGGAGACGTCGTTGACGCCCTCCAGGGCGGTGGAGTAGTTCGACCACTCCAGGTGGCCGGGCAGCAGGTTCAAGCTCGCGATGACCTCGTCGGCGGGCTTGAGCGAGGTGGCCAGCAGCCACGCCAGCGGGTACAGCATGACCAGCAGCGCGGCCAGACAGCCGAGGTGCACGGCGACACGGCCCCGGCGAACGGGCCTGTGAGTGATGGTCGTAGAGGTCACCGGTCCCCCTCGGAGGCATAGAAGACCCAGGAGCGTGAGGTGCGGAACAGCACCGCCGTGACGATGCCGATCACGAGGAGCAGCACCCAGGCCATGGCGGAGGCGTAGCCCATGTGGGAGGCGACGAAGCCGCGGTCGTAGAGGTACATGGTGTAGACGAGGGTCGAGTCCGCGGGACCGCCCTTGCCCGCGCTGACCGCGAAGGCGGGCGTGAACACCTGGAAGGCCTGGATGGTCTGGAGGACCAGGTTGAAGAACAGCACCGGGGACAGCATCGGCACGGTGACCGACAGGAACTGCCGCCACTTCCCTGCCCCGTCCACCGCCGCGGCCTCATAGAGCTCGGCGGGGATCTGCTGGAGCCCGGCGAGGAAGATGACCATCGGCGCGCCGAACTGCCACACCGTCAGCAGCGCTACGGCCAGCAGCGCGAAGCCGGGCTTGTTGACCCAGCCGCCGGTGCCGAGCAGGTTGTCGACCGGGCCGCCGTCGTTGAAGACGGCCCTCCAGACGAGGGCGATGGACATCGACGCGCCGAGCAGCGAGGGCGCGTAGAAGGCGGAGCGGTAGAAGGCCTTGCCGCGTTTCATGCCCTTCAGGGCGAGGGCGACGACGAGGGCGAGGGCCAGTTGCAGGGGCACGGCGATGACGACGTACGTCAGGGTCGTCACGACCGAGCGCCAGTAGCGCGGGTCCTCGGTGAACATCTGCGTGTAGTTGCGCAGGCCCACCCACTTCGGCGGGTTGAACAGGTCGTAGTCGGTGAACGACAGGTACAGCGACACGGCCATCGGCAGCAGCGTCAGGACGATCGCGCCGAGCACCCAGGGGGACAGGAACACCCAGGCGGCGCCTTCGCGTTCACGCCTGGGGCGGCGCCGGGGGGCGGCGGCCGGGGCGCGCTTGGCCTCGGGAGGGATCGCGGTGGTGGTCATGACCTCAGCTCCGCCTTCGCCTCGGTGACATAGTTCTCGGCCGCCTCACGGGGCGACATGCGCTCGTAGGACACCTGGTCGTAGTCGCGCTGGAAGGTGCTCTGCAGGGCGTTGTCGCCCGAGGGGGGCGCCTGGGGCGGGTCCTTGAGCTTGCCGTCGAGGGAGGCCTGGAAGCCGGCGATGGTCTTGTCGAAGTCCTTCAGCTCCGGGCCGATCGCGTCGCGAATGGACTCGTTGACGGGCATGCCGCGGCTCGCGCCGAGGATCTTCGCGGCCTGCCGGTCGTTGATCATGAAGTCGACGAGCTGCGCCGCCGCCTTCGGATGGCCGGTGTTGGCGAAGACGCCGAGAAACATGGACGGCTTGAAGTACTGGCCGGGGGTGCCGTCCTCGCCGGACGGCATCGGGGCGAGGGCGACGCCGGTCGGGACGAGGGCGAGGTAACCGCTCGCCGGGGCGTCCCAGTTGACGTCGGACGTCGCCTTGCCGCGCCCGAGCGGGGTGTTCTCCACCGAGCCGTCGAGCTGGGTGGTCTGCTCGGCGGGAGAGACCGCGCCCTCGCGGCGCAGCCTGTCGGTGAAGGTCCACCAGCGGGTGAGGTCGTCGGCGGTGAAGCCGAGGCCGCCGTCCTTCGTGTAGAGGGACTTGCCCTGGCCGCGCAGCCAGACCTCGAAGGCGTCCTCGCTCTGGCCGGGGTCGGTGCCGCCGGGCCTGCCGGTCTTCTTCGCGAGGGCGCGCATGGCATCGGCCCACTGGCTCCACGTCCAGCTCTCGCCGGGCAGCGGCACTCCCGACTTCTTCCAGGCCTCGACGTCGTGGACGACGGTCTCGGTGCCCTGTCCCTGCGGGATCGCGTACTGGACGTCGTCCACGCGGCCGGTGGCGAGCAGTCCCTGATCGATCTCGGAGGTGCGCAGGACGGACTTCTGCTTCGCGAGGTCGAGCAGGACACCGCCGGAGGCGTACTGGTCGATC
>NZ_GG657757.1:745334-754244 GCF_000158955.1 Streptomyces viridochromogenes DSM 40736
CCCCGGCGACGAGGGCCTCGCGGAGCACGAGGTACCCCTGTACGGCGAGGTCCCTGCGGCGCCGGGCGGCGGCCTCCGTCTCCGGTCCGGTGCCGGGCGGCAAAGTGGCCGCGGCGGCGTACTTCTCGGGGTCGGCGAGGACGTCGGGCGGGAAGGTGAACACGGCGTCCCCGGCCTCGGGCAGGCCGCTGTTCTGCATCAGCACGGTGATGCGCAGATCGCCGCCCTGCACCATGCGGTGCACGGTGCCCGGCGTGAACCAGGCGATGGAGCCGACCGCCAGGGGGATGTCCCGGTAGCCGTCGGGGCTGAGGGTCTGGACCGCGCCCCGGCCGCCGGTGACGACGTACGCCTCGGTGCACACCAGGTGCAGGTGCGGGCTGCCACCGCAGACGCCGTCGGCGGCCTCCCAGTCGTAGGCGCTGAGGTGGGACAGGCCGATCGCGCCGGGCAGCGGGTGCGGCAGGGCGGGCTTCGGGTCGCTCACCACGGCAGGCCCTCCAGGTGGGTGCCGACCCGGTCGCTGTCCCAGGCGCCGTCGGCGACCACCAGCCGGTAGCGGTAGCCGAAGGACTCGCCCGGCGGCAGCTCGAACTCCTCGAAGAACGCCCAGGAGAAGGCGACCGTCGGGAAGGGCTCGGAGCGGACGAACCAGTGCGACTCGTGGATCGCGGACGTCTCGTCGAGGTTCTCGGGCGCGTGCGCGAACACCAGGGTGGAGTGCCCGTCGACGTCGTCGTGCTCGGTGGTGAAGGCGAGCCAGGGGCCCTGGGTGCCCATCAGCTTGCCGGCGTCGGCGTCGGTGTCCGGGGCGAAGACCGTGCCACCGGTGAAGTCGCGCGGGCCCCGCCACTGGAGTCCGGTGTAGCCGGCCATCTCACGCCCCGCGGTGGTCGGGGAGCCGAAGGCCAGGGGCGTGGAACGGGTGTTGGTGAGGCGGATCGACCAGTCCAGCGCCCAGGCGCCGGCCTCCTCGTCCACCGAGTGCACGGTCAGGCCGCGCACCTCGCGCGCCCACTCCTCGCCGCCGTTCTCGATCCAGGTGAGGTTCTCGGTGAAGGCGAGGCGGTCGTCCTCGACGGTGAAGTCGGAGAAGCCGTCGTGCCGCATCGAGCCGACGCGCTCGGGCAGGGGAAGGTAGCCCTGGCCGTGGACGTAGCAGTTGCCGCCCCAGAAGTTCTGGCCGGAGAGATGACTCGCGGTCATCTGCAGGCCCTTGTGCCAGCGGTGGTCGCTCGGGCGGTAGCCGGTGACCGTGCGGCCGGACAGGGTGCGTACCGGGTGCGCGTACGGTTTGCGGGACTCGAACGGGTCCGGGTCGGGGCGGTAGACGTAGCGGAGGATCTCCGTGCCGCCTGCCGCCGTGACGGCGATGTCCTCGCCGTGCGTGTGGGTGACTCGGATGCTCATGCGCGCTCCTTGGGGGCCCAGTCGGGGTGCTCGCCGTGCATGGCCTCGTAGAAGGGATCGCCGGGGCCGATCTCGCCCGCGCGCACGGAGCGGCCGGTGAACGCCGCCTTGTACAGGGCGGCGGCGAACTCGAGGGTGGTGCGGGCGTCCTGGCCGCTGCCGGGTGGCCGGGTGCCGGTGTCGTAGGCGTCGAGGAGGGCGCCCAGCTGGGCGGTGTGCGAGCTGGGCACGTCGTTCGCGGGGGTGCGCCAGGCGGCGGCCCGGTCGGAGGCCACGTGCGGGGCCGGGGTGTAGACCCAGCTGTCGTTGGTGTGGCCGTACAGGTGGGTGAGCTCGACGGTGGCGTCGGCGCAGTCCACGCGGATCCTGCTCACCTCGTCCGGGGAGAGCACGCTGTTGACGACGGTCGCGAGGGCACCGCCGCGGAAGCGGACCAGCGCGGTGGAGACGTCCTCGCTCTCGGTGTCGTGGACGAGCCGGGCCGCCATGGCCTGGATCTCCTCCCACTCGCCGAGCAGGTGCAGCAGCAGGTCGTACTGGTGGATGCCGTGGCCCATGGTGGGCCCGCCGCCCTCGCTGGCCCACTTCCCGCGCCACGGCACCGCGTAGTAGGCGGCGTCCCGGTGCCAGGTGGTCTGGCAGTGCGCGACCAGCGGGGCGCCCAGCTCGCCGCCGGTGATCAGCTCGCGGGCGTGCACGGCACCGGAGCCGTAGCGGTGCTGGAAGACGACCGACGCGTACGCGCCCGAGGCCTCCTCGGCGGCGGCGATCTCGTCGTACTCGGCGAGCGACAGGGTGAGCGGCTTCTCGCAGAGCACCCAGGCACCGGCCTTGAGCGCGGCCACCGTCTGGTCCCGGTGCAGGGAGGGCGGGGTCCCGATCAGGACCAGGTCGGGGCGTTCCGCGTCCAGCATGGCGTCCACCGACGTGTACCCGGCGACCTGGCCGCCGGCCAGCTCCCGGAAGGCGTCGAGCCGCTCCTGGTCCACGTCCACGGCGGCGACCAGCTCCACCCGGTCGGCGTGGGCCCGCAGCGCGGGAAGGTGACTTCCACTGACGATGGCTCCGGTACCGACGACGGCCGCACGGCGGCGGGTGGGAGACCCTGGGGACACGGACATGCGGCGCTCCTCGGACAGCCGGCGGACACACGCTTGGAAAGCGCTTGCACTCGGAAGGTGACCCTAGGCGCGAGCGCATGTCTGAACAACCCCCCTGCACCGACCTGCACAAGGTCCGCCCCAGCATTCTCCCAGCTTGAGGCGGAGTTTCCGATTGCTGCCGCCGCCATGGAAACGGCGTTCCAGGGCTTCATGCGGGGGGTTTCCCCCACCATGATCCGGCTGCCAGCCGGAGTGATCAGACTGCGGCTCGTCCCTACCGTTCTGTCGCACGACGCCCCTCCCGGCATGTCCCTGCCAGGCCACGGAGGGGATATCGGCGACAGAAAGGACACCACGTGTTATCCCGTTCCTCGGGAAAGGCGAGCAGACTCGCCCTCGCGCTGACAGCCGCCGCCCTCGCCCTCACGGCACTGCCCGCCACGGCTCGGGCGGCCCCCGACCCGCTCGCCCGCTTCCACCAGCAGCACCTCGCGTGGAAGAGCTGCGTGCTCGGCCCGGACGACACGACCGGCAAGGAACTGGAGCAGGCCGGCGCCCGCTGCGCCGACGTGACCGTACCGCTGGACTACTCCGATCCCGGCGGCCGCACCATCACCGTCGCGGTCTCCCGGATCCGCGCCACCGACACCGCCCACCGCGTCGGCCCGCTGCTCCTCAACGGCGGCGGCCCCGGCGGACCGTCGCTCGGCGACGCACCGTGGGTGCGCGAGGCGATGAAGGACGTCGCCGCCCGGTACGACGTGGTGGGCGTGGATCCCCGCTTCGTCGGCCGCAGCACACCGCTCGACTGCCGCTGGCCGACCGGTACGGCGTGGCGCGGGGCCGGCGAGGGCCGGGCCGGGTTCGACCGTACGGCGGCGTTCTCGAAGGACCTGGCCGAGCGCTGCCGCAGCCACGCGGGCGACGCGCTCCCCCACGCCACGACCCGCAACACCGCACGCGACATGGACGTCGTCCGGGCCGCGCTCGGCGAGCGGCGGATCTCCTATCTCGGCTACTCGTACGGCAGCTACCTCGGCGAGGTGTACACCTCGATGTTCCCCGGCCGCACCGGCCGGGTCGTCCTGGACGGGGTGATCGACCCGGACCGCTACAGCGCCCGGTTGTGGCGGGGCGTCGAGCCGGCCAACCGCCAGGCCCTGAAGCGATGGGCCTCCTGGGCCGCCGACCGCGACGCGGCCTACGGTCTGGGCCGTACTCGGGACGAGGTCCTGGCCGCCGTGGAGCAGGTGCGCACCGCCGCCGCCCGCATCCCGCTGCGGCTCGGCGACCACCGGCTGGACGCGCACGTGATGCCGATCGTCGTCCTCAACGGCCTCTCCCAGGACAACGACGCCGCCTTCGGGAACTTCGCACAGGGCGTGCGGGACATGTTGCGGGCGTCGCAGGGGCAGCGGGTCACGCCGTCCCCCTGGCTCGCCGGGGTGCTCGACTTCGTGCTCACGGGCGCCAAATCCCCCTACGGCAGCGTGCAGACGGCGATCGTGTGCGGCGACAACGCCGCTCCGCGGGACCCCGAGGTCTACTGGCGCGACGTCGAGCGTGCCCGCACGAAGGACCCGCTGTTCGCGCCCGTGACCGACAACGTCAACCCGTGCGCGTACTGGGACCGGCCGCGCGAGCGACCGACCACGGTCCGGGGCGACCTGCCGGCGCTCCTCGTCAACGCCACCGGAGACCCGCGCACCTACTACGAGGGCGCCACGGCGGTCCGCTCCCGTTGGCCCTCCTCGCGCCTGGTCACCCTGCGCGGCGCCGACCAGCACGGGGTGTACGGCATCTTCGGCAGTACGTGCGTGGACGCCGCCGTCAACGCGTACCTCGCCACGGGCCGGCTGCCGGCCCGGGACGTGGACTGCGCCGCGCCTCCACGTCGTTGACGCTCGCCGGTCTCAGGAGCGCTTCCGGGCCCGTTGCGCGTCGAGGGCGGCGATCGCGACGTGCGGCTGGGCCCGGCGGTCGCCGGACTCCAGGTCCGCGCCCAGGATGTCCTCGACGATGTGCAGGCGCTGGTAGAGGGCCTGCCGTGACAGGTGGCTGCGGCGTGCCGTGATCACGCCATGCACTCGACCACCGACCCACGAGCGGACCTGGTCGACGGGAACGTCTCCTTATGGTTCGAGGCGATCGGCGGACGCCCCCCCGCTGCGGCCCACGCTGCCCGGTGACACCACCGCGGACGTGTGCGTCGTCGGCGCCGGGTTCACCGGCCTGTGGACCGCCTACTACCTCAAGAAGGCCTACCCCTCCCTCCGCATCGCCACCTCGCCCGCGCAGGTGCGGCGGCTGACCGCGCGGGTCGCCGAGGCCCACAGGTGGCCAGTCACCGAGTCCCGCCTCCTCGACGACGCCGAACTCCACGAGCGCATCCGCATCCCGGAGGCCGTGCCGCCGTGCCTGAGGCTGGTGCGGGACGGCCCGTTCGCTACTGGGCGCGCGCCTCGCCGTCCCGCCGCATCCCGGGGGGCGCCTCGCGGAAGCGGTACCGGCGTTCGGGGCGGCCCGCCACGCCGTAGCGCAGGGACACCTCCGCGCGGCCGACGGAGTGGAAGTACTCCAGGTAGCGGCGGGCGCTCACGCGGGACACGCCTGTCAGGGCGGCGCACTCGGTGGCGGAGAGGGTGCCGTCCGCCGCGCGCAGGGCCCGCTCGACCAGCTCGGCGGTCTCCACGCTCATGCCCTTCGGCAGGGCCGGGGCGGCCGAGCCCGGGGCGGCCGCTCCGGCCAGTACGCGGTCGACGTCGGCCTGGCCCCGCACGATCGTGCCGAGCAGCCGGCCGCGCCGGTCGGCGTAGCGCTCCAGGCGGGTGCGCAGTTCCTCGGACTCGAACGGCTTGAGCAGGTAGTCGACGACCCCGTGCCGGACGGCATCGCGTACCGTCTCGGCCTCCCGGGCGGCGCTGACGACCATGACGTCGCAGTCGTGGCCCGCGGTGCGAAGCCGGGGGATGACGTCGAGGCCGAAGACGTCCGGCAGGTGGAGGTCGAGGAGAACCAGGTCGGGGCGCAGGGCGTCGACAGCCGTGACGGCCTCCTCGCCGGTACCGGCGGCACCGACGACGCGGAACGGCTCGACGCGCTCGACGAAGGCACGGTGGACCTTGGCCACCATGAAGTCGTCGTCGACCACGAGGACGTCGATCGTGTCGGTCCTGCCGGGCGTAGCGGGCCGGCTGGTCATCGTGCCTCCTTCCGCGCCGGGGCCGCCCATCATGGCGTCCACCTGCGGCGGGGGAAAGAGACGTGCACGCCGCGCTCGCGTTTTCACGCCGACCGCAAAGACCAAAACCTCCGTTGGTTCCGCAAGAGAGACAGTTCGTCGGCCGTCAGTGCAGCATGTGGCCCACGTCACCCTCCCCCACAGGGCCTTCACCCAACCGCATCGACGTACCGACAGGTGGTGGCACTCGTGCGCCTGCGCACTCCCTTCGCCCTGCTCGGGGCCGCCGTGCTCGTGCTCGTCGGACCGCCGCTGCTGACCACCGGCAGCGGCTCCGAGACCGGCACACAGATCCCGGGCCTGCGTTTCATGGTCCCCAACACGCCCGGCGGCGGCTACGACATCACGGCCCGGACGGCCGCGAAGAACGCCGAGGACGCCGGACTGACCCACAACATCGAGGTGTTCAACCTGCCGGGGGCCGGTGGCACGGTCGGGCTGAGCCGGCTGGTGAGCGAGCACGGCAACGGCAAACTCGCCATGTCCATGGGCCTCGGGGTCGTGGGCGCCGTCCGTTCCAACGACGCGCCGAAGACGCTCGGTGACACCACGCCGATCGCCCGGCTCACCGAGGAGCAGGACGTCGTCGTGGTCGCCAAGGACTCCCCGTACAAGACGATCGACGATCTCGTCGGCGCCTGGAAGAAGAACCCGGGCAAGCTCCCGGTGGGCGGCGGTTCGTCGCCCGGCGGGCCCGACCACCTCGCCCCGATGCTGATGGCGCGGGCCGCCGGGATCCCCCCGAAGCAGGTCAACTACATCCCGTTCGACGGCGGCGGGGAACTGCTCGCGTCGATCCTCGGCAGCAAGGTCGCCTTCGGGGTCTCCGGTGTCGGCGAGTACCTGGACCAGATCAAGGCGGGCGAGCTGCGCCTGCTCGCGGTCACCGGCCCGGAGCGTGTCGAGGGGCTGGACGCGCCCACGCTGCGGGAGGCGGGCTACGACGTGGACTTCACCAACTGGCGCGGCATCGTCGCCCCGCCCGGTCTCAACGACGGCGAGCGGAACAAGCTCGTGCGGCTGGTCGAGGAGCTGCACGGCTCGGACGAGTGGCAGAAGTCCATGAAGCAGAACGGCTGGGACGACGCCTTCCTCACCGGCGACAAGTTCGGCGCCTTCCTCGACGCCGAGGACAAGCGCGTGGTTTCGGTGCTGAAGGAGCTGGGACTGTGACGACGCAGACCACCGACATTCCCCCCGCGGAGCGCAGCGAGAAGCGTTCGTGGCTGCGGGAGCACTCCGAACTCGGCGTGTGCGCGCTGCTGCTGGTGCTGGGCGTGCTCGTCCTGACCGACGCGCTCACCATGGACGTCGACATCGCCCAGCGCGGTCCGGTCGGCCCGAAGACCGTGCCGGTCGTGGTCGGCGCCGGTCTGCTGGTGATCGCCGCCCTGCTCGCCGTGGACGTGCTGCGCGGCGGTCGCGGCCAGGCCGAGAGCGGCGAGGACGTCGACCTGTCGGAGCCCGCCGACTGGCGCACGGTGCTGCTGCTCGCCGGGGTGTTCCTCGGCGCGGCCGTCCTGATCGAGCCGCTCGGTTTCCCGGTCGCCGGGGCGCTGCTGTTCTGGGGCGCGGCGTTCGCGCTGGGCAGCCGCAGGATCGACCGCGATCCGCTCATCGCGGCCGGGCTGGCCCTCGTGACCTACGTGGTCTTCAACAACCTGCTCGGAGTGCCCCTGCCGGGCGGTCCGCTGATGGGAGTGCTGTGACATGGACGCCTTCAACTCCCTTCTGGACGGCTTCGGTACGGCCCTCACCCCCATCAACCTGCTGTGGGCCGCGATCGGTGTACTGCTCGGCACCGCGATCGGGGTGCTGCCGGGCATCGGCCCGGCGATGGCGGTCGCCCTGCTGCTGCCGGTGACGTACGGGCTCGACCCGATCGGCGCGTTCATCATGTTCGCCGGCATCTACTACGGCGCGATGTTCGGCGGCTCGACCACCTCCATCCTGCTCAACACGCCCGGTGAGAGCGCGGCGGTGGTCGCGGCCATGGAGGGCAACCCGATGGCCAAGTCCGGCCGCGGCGCCCAGGCGCTGGCGGCGGCCGCGATCGGTCACTTCGCGGGCGGCATGGTCGGCACGCTCCTGCTGGTGGCGCTCGCGCCGACGGTCGCGAAACTGGCCGTGGACATCGGTGCGCCGGACTACTTCGCCATCATGGTGCTGGCGTTCATCGCGGTGACGTCGGTGCTCGGCTCGTCCCGCATCCGTGGCCTCGCCTCCCTGCTGATCGGTCTCACCCTGGGCCTGGTGGGCCTGGACCAGATGACCGGCCAGCAGCGCCTGACGTTCGGCTCGCTCCAACTGGCCGACGGCATCGACGTGGTGATCGTCGCGGTCGGTCTCTTCGCGATCGGCGAGGCCCTGTGGGTCGCGGCACACCTGCGGCGCAGGCCGCCCGAGCCGATCCCGGTGGGCCGTCCCTGGCTGGGGCGCGGTGACGTGAGGCGGACCTGGAAGTCGTGGCTGCGCGGCCCGTTCATCGGTTTCCCGTTCGGCGCGATCCCGGCGGGCGGCGCGGAGATCCCCACCTTCCTGTCGTACGTGACGGAGAAGCGCCTGTCCAAGCACAAGGACGAGTGGGGCAAGGGCGCCATCGAGGGCGTCGCGGGACCGGAGTCGGCGGCGTCCGCCTCGGCGGCGGGCACCCTGGTGTCGATGCTGACCCTGGGTCTGCCGACCACGGCGGTCGCGGCCGTCATGCTGGCCGCGTTCCAGCAGTACGGCATCCAGCCGGGGCCGCTGCTCTTCGAGCGCGAACCCGACCTGGTGTGGGGCCTGATCGCCTCCCTGTTCGTCGGCATGGTGCTGCTGCTCGCGCTCAATCTGCCGCTGGCGCCGGTGTGGGCGAAGCTGCTGCGCATTCCGCGGCCGTACCTGTACGCCGGAATCATGTTCTTCGCGGCGGTCGGCGCGTACGCGGTCGGCGGTGAGGTCATCGACCTGGTGATCCTGCTGATCATCGGCCTGATCGGCTTCGGCATGCGGCGTTACGGCCTGCCGGTGCTGCCCGCCGTCATCGGCGTGATCCTCGGCCCCAACGCCGAGCAGCAGTTGCGGCGTGCCCTGCAGATCAGCGACGGCAGCGTGACGGGCCTGGTCAACACGCCGTTCGCGGTGACCGTGTACGCGGTGATCGTGGCGCTGCTGGCC
>NZ_GG657757.1:754344-756177 GCF_000158955.1 Streptomyces viridochromogenes DSM 40736
GTTCCGCAGAGGGGCGCGGCTCGTTCGAGCCGCGCCCCCGGCATGTCCTGGGGCGCCTCTCAGGGCACCGTCTCGCGTGCGCCGTCGGGGAAACGGATCTCCACGGAGGCGTCGGCGGCGGTCTGGACCCGGGCTCCTGTGACCGGTACCCGCGGGTCGGCGCTGAGCACGACCAGCGTCACCAGCAGGCAGGTACCGCCGGGGTGGGACGGCAGCGTCAGTAGCGGCGTCGCCGAGTGGTGCCCGTACGCGCTCTGGCCCACGGCCGTCGCGACCGTCCCCTCGGCGTCGCTCCAGCCGTGCAGTCCCACGAGCGCGCTGGTCAGGCCGTCCGCGCGTCGGGCCAGTGCCCAGCTGGGGCCGGTCCGGCCGGCCGGTGGCCCGGTGTCGTCGGCGACGGCCCAGCCACCCTCGCGCACGGGTGTGCCGGGCGGCGCGTCGACGCGGTGCACCCGGACCTCCCAGGGCCCGTGGACGACGCTGACCGTCTCGATGCGGTGCCCCTCACCGCCGCCCGGGAGCACGGCCCGGTGCCAGGACGCGGCACGGGCGCCGTCGACACCGAGGGGGTGGATACGTCCGCGCGGACTGGGCGTGCCGTCGGGGGCGAGCAGGGCGAGGTGGTTGTCGGGGCCCCGGTCCGCCGGTGTCTCGGGGGCTGTCGCGCTGGAGTAGGCGAACCGGGCGTAGTGCGGGCTGTCCTGCGCTTCGGCGGGTGGGGGCGGGAGCCGGTCGCTGCCGTGGTTGACGAGTCGTACGATCCCGTCGGCCGCGGTGGAGTGGAGCAGCCAGCCCGGTGCCGGTAACGCGAGGCGTACGTCGCCCGTCTCGACCGGCCCGGGTTCCTCCGGCGCGGTCCACACGGGGTGGTGGGCGGGCAGGAGCAGGCCGAGGAAGGCCTTGCTCGCCCAGTAGGGGGAGGCCGGGCCCGAGTAGCGCTGGGTGGCCGGGAGGAAGGGCTTGTACCAGCCGAGCGTGAGCAGGCCCCGTTCGTCGGGCACGCCGCGTTCGGCGAAATGCTTCAGCGCGCCCGAGGCGAGGCGGCGGGTGCGGCCGGGCGGCAGCGGCGTGGCGTCGGCGAGGACCCCGGCCCACAGCGGTGCGGTGGTCGCGAAACGGTAGGTGAGGGAGCGGCCCTGGTGGACCGGGGCCCCGTCGGCGCCGAAGAAGTGTTGGTGGTCGTGGAGGAACGACCGCAGTCGTGCCCGGTGGCCCGCCACCAGCGCCGGATCGGCGCGCGGACCGGCGATCCGGGCCCACAGGACCGGATACAGGTGCAGGGCCCAGGCGTTGTAGTAGTCGAACTTGCGGCCGTCACCGTCGGTGTACCAGCCGTCGCCCCGGTACCAGTCCTCCAGGCGGGCGAGGCCGGCGTCGATCTCGCCGCGGCTGTGGGGCGCGCCGACGGAGGCGAGGAACTCCTCGGTGATGACCTGGAACAGCCGCCAGTTGGAGTCGTTGACGACGGCTCCGACGAAGCCGCCCAGCCAGTCGGCGATCCGCTGCCGTACGGGGTCGTCGAGCCGGTCCCAGATCCACGGGCGGGTCTCGTGCAGGGCGATCGCGACGGAGGCGGCCTCCACCATGGGCTGGGACCGGTCGGTGATCGGCGGCCAGCGGTCGGGGCTGCGGGGGTCGGTGCCCGCCGCGAGCCCGGCCGCGTACCGCTCGATGAGCGCAGGCCTCTGTCCGCCGGAACCGGCGATGCGGAAGGCGGCCAGCAGGAAGGAGCGGGCGAAGCCTTCGAGCCCGTCCGACCAGGGCCCGGAGTGGCTGGGCGGCCCGGGGAGCCGGTACTGGGCGAGGCCCTGCGATGCGTAGGGCGTCAGGGCG
>NZ_GG657757.1:756305-768579 GCF_000158955.1 Streptomyces viridochromogenes DSM 40736
GCGACACGTGCGGCGCGCTCATGCGGGTGCGGTTCCTCCGTCGGTCACAGGGCGCGCCCGGGCGGGGGCGCGCCGACGCTCTCGCGTACGACGATGTGGGTGCCGAGCAGGTGGTGGGCCCCGGCGGCGTGCTCGGGGTCGCGCAGCGCGATGCGCACGGCGGCGCGGCCGAGTTCCTCGGCGGGGGTGCGGACGGTGGTGAGCGGCGGGTTGAAGTCCTCGGCGAGCGGGATGTCGTTGTAGCCGACGACGGAGATGTCATCGGGGACACGCCGTCCGGCATCGGCGATGGCGCGCAGGGCGCCGGCGGCGACCATGTCGTCACCGGCGAACACGGCCGTGAACTCGTCCGTCCTCTTGAGGAGTTCGGTCATCGCACGGTGGCCGGCGGCCCGGCCGAGTCCGCAGTCGACGACGTGCGCGGCCTCGGGCGGCAGTCCGTGGTCGGCGAGGGCGGCCCGGTAACCGGCGACGCGGGCGTCCAGGGCGGTGTTGCCGGGCAGTCCGCCGAGGAAGACGATCCGGCGGTGCCCGGCCGAGAGCAGGTGGGCGGTGACGGCGCGGGCCCCGGCCTCGTTGTCGAACTCGACGACGAGCGCGGGGATCTCCGGGCCGGGCGCGGGCCGTCCGCAGAGCACGAGCCGGGCTCCGGAGGAGTCCAGGGCATGGGCGTAGTGGGCGACGCGCTCACGGTAGGCCTCGTCCTCGACTACTCCGCCGACGAGGATCACCAGCCGTGCCCCCTCCTCCCGCATGAGCTGCACGAACTCCATCTCGCGCTGGGCGTCCCCGCCCGTGGCACCGACCACGCAGAGCCAGCCGCGGTCGGCGGCCTCCGCCTCCACGCCCTCGGCGACCTGGGCGTAGAAGGGGCTGGTGACCTGGCGGACCACCACGGCGGCCATCTTGCGGCCGCCGCCGACCAGGGCGCGGGCGTGGGCGTTGGCCACGTAGTCGAGGTCGCGGGCCGCCCGCAGCACCCGGGCCCGGGTCGCGGGAGGCACCGGGTGGTTGCCGCTGAGCGCGCGGGAGGCGGTGGCCGTGGACACACCCGCCCGCTCGGCCACCTCGCGGATCGTGACCCGTCCCTTGGACACCATGTCGTTCCCCATCCCCCGCTTCTCCTCTTCCGCCCACCGCTGTTCAGGTGTTGGCCGCGTGGTCCTCGGCGTATTCCTCGGCCATTCTGTCGCCGCCGCGGCTCCGCCACTTCTTCACCGCCGCGTCCCACTCCGACATCGGCAGACGTCCGGCGATGATCCCGGTGACGGTGTCGTCGAGGAACGTCTTGAGGGTGGCGCCCTGGGAGTTGTTCGTCGCGGACTGCAGCCCGAACGAGGCGTTGCGGACGGCGTGCGGTACGACCTTCCGCTGCCAGGCGTGCAATGCGCGTACGGCGTCGGGCATGCCGGGCACGAACAGCACCTGGGGCCCCTCGGCGAGGTACTTCACCGGCAGATTGGTGTTGTTCTCCACCTCGCCGAGCTTGGTGTACTCGGGTGAGCCGTCCTTGGCCCGGGTGAAGTGGACGCCCTCGACGCCGTAGTGGACGAGTTCCCACTCCTCGCTGCCGAAGGGCGCGGCGAGGTAGTCGAGGATGCGCAGCAGCAGTTCGACGCGCTCCTTCTTCGCCTGCTTCAGAACGGTGTAGCCGAAGGAGCGGCGGGCGGCGACGGTTCCGCCGGGCTCGCCGCCGACGCTGTACGGGAGGGCGGCCGCCGGGACCATCTTGCCCTTGGACTCACGGTACTTGGGCAGGTAGGCGCCGAACCCGTCCTGCATGGAAGCGACGGAGCCGTTGTAGTAGAGGGTCGTCAGGTCGATCTGGGAGATGGATGTGGCGTCGGGGTGGTAGGAGCCGTTCTTGCGCAGCTGCGCCTGGAAGGCGATCGACGCCTTGTACCGCTCGTCGGCCGCCGCCGGGAGGAAGGTGCCGTCGTCGGTGACGGCCCAGCCCTGGGGCGCGTTGTGGGCGGCGGAGTGGAAGGCGTTGCCGAACAGGGACCCGTTGGCGGCGCCGAGCATGTACGTCCTGCCGCGGGTGCCCCGCCGCGCCACGGACGTGAAGTCCTCGGCGGTCCAGCCGTCCTTCATGCCCGCGTCGGCGAACATGTCCTGGTTGATCCAGAGGGTCGAACCGGGCAGTGGCCGTTCGAGGGGGATGCCGTAGACGCGCCCGCCGATCCGGCCCATGTCGCGCCAGGCGTGGGTGGGGATGTTGGCGAGGTTCGGGTAGTCGGCGATCGCGTCGCCGGACAGGTACGGCGTGAGGTCCTGGGCGCGGCGCTGCACGAACTGTGCCTCGCGGGGCAGGGTGAAGCCGGAGAAAATGTTGATGATGTCGGGCAGGGCGTCGGCGTCGCCGGCCATGACCGTCGCCATCTTCTTCTGGTAGTCGGCCTGGGAGATGACCGTGTACTCGATCTTCACGCCGAGGGCCTTCTCGACGGCCGCCCAGAACCGGTTCTGCGAGGCGGACTTGGGTGGTGTGCCGAAGGACACGGTCATGACGCGGACGGTGGAGCCGTCGCCCGGGGTGCGGGAGACGGACTTGACCAGGTCGGAGGGGTAGGACGTGTATCCGGCCTGGACGCCCTCCTCGGTGGGGGCGAGGTCCGGCTTCGGGCCGGTGGCGGGACGGTACGCGGGCCAGGGGGCGAGTTTCTTCCCCGCGTTGGAGACGTCGCCGTCGCCGGAACCGGAGGAGCAGGCGGTCAGCAGGGCGGGGGCACAGACGGCGGCGCCGCCGGCCGCCATGGAGCGCAGGAGGGTGCGTCGGGACATGCGGGGCATGGATGAACCACCTCGTGTCAGCTCTTGATGGCGCCGGTGAGCACGCCCTTGGTGAAGTACTTCTGCAGGAAGGGATAGACGAGCAGGATCGGCACGGTGGCGATCACGAGCACCGCCATCTGCACGGTCTGCGGGGCGGTGACGGTGGCCTCGCCGGTGGTCGCGTCGGTGAGTCCGGCACCGGCCACCACATAGGTGCGGAGCACCTGCTGGAGCGGCCAGTGGTCGCTCTCCAGGTACAGCGAGGCGTAGAACCAGGAGTTCCAGTAGGCGACCGCGTAGAACAGGCCGACGACGGCGAGCGCGGCCTTGGACAGCGGCAGCACCACCGACACCAGCACCCGCCAGTCCCCCGCCCCGTCCAGCCGGGCGGCCTCGTACAGCTCCTCGGGGATCGACTGGAAGAAGCCGCGCAGCACGACCAGGTTGAACACGTTGACCAGGACGGGCAGCACGAGCGAGGCGTAGGAGTCGAGCAGGCCGAGTTCCTTCACGAGCAGGAAGCTCGGGATCATGCCGGGCGGGAAGAGGAACGTGAACAGCACCAGCAGCAGGACGGGTTTGCCGCCGAGGACGCCGGGGCGGGACAGCGCGTAGGCCAGGGTCACCGTGCAGGCGAGGCTGAGCAGGGTGCCCACGATCGTCACCCCGGCGCTCACGCCGAGGGCGTGGGTGACGATGCCGCCGTCGAGGATGTCGCGGTAGGCGTCGAGCGTGGGGTCGCCGGGCCACAGCACCCAGCCGCCGTTGTCGACGACCTCCTGGGTGGAGGCCAGCGAGGTCGACACGATCACCAGGAACGGCACGCAGACCAGCAGCACGACCGTGGCCAGCGCGAGCGCCTTCGCGGTCTGGGTGAGCGGCCGGGGTTTCTCCATCCAGCCGGGACGGGCGGATGCGCTCATCGGTAGACCCCCTGTTCGCCGAGACGGTGGGCGGCCTTGTTGGCCACGTAGACGAGCAGGGCGCCGACGAGCCCCTTGAACAGGCCCGCGGCGGCGGCGAATCCGTAGTCGCCGCCGACGATGCCCTGGTAGTAGACGAACGTGTCGATGACCTCGGCGGTCTCCGGGCCGACCGCGTCGCGTTGCAGGAGCATCTGCTCGAACCCGACGGAGAGGATGTCGCCGAGCCGCATGATGAGCAGCAGCACGATCACCGGGCGGATGGCGGGCAGGGTGACGTGCCAGAAGCGGCGCCAGGGCCCGGCACCGTCGATGGCCGCGGCCTCGTACTGCTGCTCGTCGACCTGGGCGAGCGCGGCGAGGAAGATGATCGTGCCCCAGCCGGCGTCCTTCCAGATGACCTGGGCGACGACGAGCGGCTCGAAGGCGTCCGGGTTGCCGATGATGTCGACGGTGTGCAGACCGGCTCCGCTCAGGCCGCTGTTGAGCAGGCCGGTGTCCCCGAGCACCTGCTGGAAGAGCGCGACGACGATCACCCACGAGATGAAGTGCGGCAGGTACGCCACCGACTGCACGAACCGGCGCACCGAACTCCAGGTGAGGGTGTGCAGCAGCAGGGCGAGGCCGAGCGGCACCGGGAAGTAGAAGACCAGCTGGAGGACGGCGATCCAGAGGGTGTTGAGGACCGAGTCCCAGAAGGCCGCGTCCTCGAACATGCGCCGGAAGTTGCCGAGCCCCACCCAGGGGCTGCCCCACAGGCCGTCGAACGGCACGTACTCCTTGAACGCGATGACGTTGCCGGCGAGCGCGCCGTAGTGGAACAGCAGGAAGTAGGCGACGCCGGGCAGCATGAGCAGGAACAGTGAACGGCTCTGAAAACCTTTACGCCCGCGCTGCGAGCCGCCAGGGTGCCGCGATTCAGAACTGACCCCCTCCGTACCTGCTCGTTCCCGTAAGGCAGTTGCCACGGCTCCCCCTCACCTCGGCGTGTCCGGTGAAGGGAAGTTAAAACGCTTTCACTGCACGGTCAACACCTCTGGCACAGCACGGAGTTCACGGACGAGGACCTCTTCCCTGGCGGGGAGCTCTACTCGGGTTCGCCGAAAACCTCTGCGGTGTGCTCCCCGAGAGCGGGCGGCGGCAGGTGGTAGCGCGTCGGTGACTCGCTCAGCGCGAAGGGGCCCGCCACCTGCCGGGCGTCCGTCCCGGGCACCGTGACGACGCCCGGAAGCCCCAGCCGGCCGGCGAACGCGAAGGCCTCGTCGAGTGAGTTGACTGGGCCGGCCGGCACTCCCGCGGCCAGCAGGGCGGCGGACCAGTGGTCGGCCCCCGCCGTGCACAGTCGTTCGCCGAGTGCCTTCCGCAGCTCCGCACGGTGGGCCACTCGTTCCGGATTCGTACGGAACCGGACGTCGTCCGCGAGCTCCGGACGGCCGAGGACCGCGGCCAGCGCCGCGAACTGGGCGTCGTTGCCGACCGCGAGGGCGAGCGGCCGATCGGCCGTGGGGAAGGTCTCGTACGGGGCGATGCTCGGGTGGGCGTTGCCCATCCGCCCCGGTACGACTCCCGCGACGGCGTAGGCCGAGGCCTGGTTCACCATGGCCGAGAGCAACGAGCTGAGCAGGTTCACCTCGACGCGCTGCCCCCGGCCGGTCGTCTCCCGGTGCCGCAGAGCCGCCATGATGCCGAGCGCCGCGTGCAGACCCGTGATCACGTCGACCAGGGCCACGCCCGCCTTCATCGGTTCACCGTCCGGCTCGCCGGTGACGCTCATGAGTCCGCCGACCGCCTGGACGAGGAGGTCGTAGCCGGGGATCGCGGCCCCCTCGCCGGCGCCGAAACCGCTGATCGAGCAGTAGACCAGGCCGGGGTGACGGGCCTTCAGGTCCTCGTATCCGAGCCCGAGCCGTTCCATCGTGCCGGGCCGGAAGTTCTCCAGCAGCACGTCCGACTCGGCGACGAGGGCACGGGCCCGCTCCCGGTCGGCCTCCGCCGACAGGTCCAGGGCGACGGAGCGCTTGTTGCGGTTGACGCCCAGGAAGTACGTGGAGGTGCCGTGCTCGTCGGCCGGCGGACGCCATTGCCGGGTCTCGTCACCCGTCCCCGGGCGCTCGACCTTCACCACGTCGGCGCCGAGATCGGCGAGCAGCATGGTCGCGTACGGTCCGGCGAGAACTCGCGAGAAGTCCGCGATGCGCAGCCCGTGCAGGGCGCCACGCTCCATGTCCACGCCTGCCTCCAGGTGATCGTCACTGATCGTCGTTCGGGCCCCGGGCATCAGCCTCTCATCACCACGCCTCTTGACGCGTCAATGACAACAGTGGCTTGATGTGGTGGGAGCGCTCCCACGTCATCCAGGGAAGGGACCACCATGCGCAGAACCCGCCGCCCGTCCCCGCACTTACGGATCCTCCCGGCACTCGGCCTCCTGGCCGCCCTGCTCCTCCCCCTCGGCGTCACGCTCGCCCCCATGGCCGCGGCGGCTCCGGCCGCGGACCCCGTCCGCATCATGCCGCTCGGCGACTCGATCACCGGTTCGCCGGGCTGCTGGCGTGCGGTGTTGTGGAACCGGCTGGTGAACGGCGGGTACACCGGCATCGACTTCGTCGGCACCCTCCCCCCGCAGGGCTGCGGGCAGGCGCACGACGGCGACAACGAGGGGCACGGCGGTGAGCTGGTGACCAACGTGGCCGACCAGAACCTGCTGCCGGGGAGGCTCGCCGCCACCCGTCCGGACATCGTTGTCATGCACTTCGGCACGAACGACGTGTGGAGCGGCATCGCCCCGGACCGCATCCTCGCCGCGTACACGAAGCTCGTGACGCAGATGAGGGCGTCCGATCCGGCCATGCGGATCCTCGTCGCCCAGCTCATCCCCATGAACCCGAGCAGTTGCACGGCCTGTGCGCAGCGCGTCGTCGACTTCAACGCGCGGATTCCCGACTGGGCCCGGGCGACCGGCACGGAGCGCTCCCCCGTCACGGTGGTCGACCAGTGGACGGGCTTCAGCACCGCCACCGACACCTACGACGGTGTGCATCCGAACGCCTCCGGCGACGACAAGATCGCCGCGCGCTGGTACCCGGCCCTGGCGGCAGCCCTCGACGCGGGCGTCCCACAGGACCCGGGTGACCCGGGGGACCCGGGGGAACCCGCCGCCTGCACCGCGCGCTTCCGGGCCGTCTCCAGCTGGCAGGGCGGCTACCAGGGTGAGGTGACGGTGACGAACACGTCCGCGTCCGCCGCCTCGGGCTGGACCGCGACCGTCGTACCGGCGAACGGCGCGCGCCTCACCCAGCTCTGGAACGGCACGCTCACGGCGGCCGCCGACGGCACGGCCACCGTCACGAACGCGGCATGGAACGGCGCCCTCGCACCCGGCGCGAGCGCCACGTTCGGCTTCGTAGCCTCCGCCCCGGCAACGGCGGGCGCCCCGGCGGCGACCGTCACGTGCACGGCGAAGACGCCCACCGGCTGACACCCGGCGCGGCGGGCCGGGACCCGCCCGGCGACCACTCGCCACCTGCCCCACGGACCGGACGCACCTCCGTACAGGCCCCACCCCTACCCCCACCTCTGGAGCCGCCATGAGACCCCGCACCACCTCCACCCCACGTGTGGCCACCGTGGCCGTCGCCCTCCTCGGCCTGCTGCTCTCCTTCCTCTCCCTCGGCACACCGGCACACGCGGCAGCCACCGGCTTCCGGATCGAGAACGGCCGGCTGCTGGAAGCCTCCGGGAACGACTTCGTGATGCGCGGCGTCAACCACGCCCACACCTGGTACCCGGGCGAGACGCAGTCACTGGCCGACATCAAGGCAATGGGCGCCAACACCGTGCGCGTCGTCCTCTCCGACGGACACCGCTGGACCAAGAACAGCGCGCAGGACGTGGCGGGTGTCATCTCCCAGTGCAAGGCCAACCGGCTCATCTGCGTGCTGGAGGTGCACGACACGACCGGCTATGGAGAGGAGGCCGCCGCCGGGACCCTCGACCACGCGGCCGACTACTGGATCGGTCTGAAAGAGGTGCTCGCCGGCCAGGAGGACTACGTCATCATCAACATCGGCAACGAGCCCTGGGGCAACACGAATCCCGCGGGCTGGACCGATCCCACCATCGCCGCCGTCAAGAAACTGCGGGGCGCCGGGTTCACACACACGATCATGGTGGACGCACCCAACTGGGGCCAGGACTGGCAGGGCGTCATGCGCGCCAACGCCCAGTCCGTCTACAAGGCCGACTCCACCGGCAACCTGATCTTCTCGATCCACATGTACAGCGTCTACGACACCGCCCAGGAGGTCACCGACTACCTGAACGCCTTCGTCAACGCGAAACTGCCCATCCTCATCGGCGAGTTCGGAGGCCCGGCCGACCAGTACGGCGACCCGGACGAGGACACCATGATGGCCGTCGCCCAGCAGCTGAGGCTCGGCTACCTGGCCTGGTCCTGGAGCGGCAACACCGACCCGGTCCTCGACCTGGCGATCGACTTCGACCGCACACGGCTCAGCTCCTGGGGCGAGCGCGTCTTCCACGGCGCCAACGGCATCGCCGCCACCGCGAAGGAAGCCACCGTCTACTCCTCGGGCGGCGGCGACACCACTCCCCCGACCGCCCCCGGCGCACCGAGCGCCTCCGGGGTGACCTCCTCGTCCGTCAGCCTGAAGTGGGCGGCCTCGACGGACGCGACCGGCGTGACCGGCTACGACGTGGTGCGGATCAGCGGCGGCACCGAGACGGCCGTGACCTCCACGACCACCACGACCGCCACCCTCACCGGCCTGTCCCCCGCCACCTCCTACACCTTCGCGGTCTACGCCCGCGACGCCGCCGGCAACCGTTCGCCCCGCTCGGCGACGGTGACGGTGACGACGTCCTCCGGCGGATCACCGTCGTCCTGCGGCGTCGGTTACCGGGTGACGAGCAGCTGGCCCGGCGGCTTCCAGGGCGAGATCGTCCTCCGCAACACCGGCACCTCGGCGATCAACGGCTGGACGCTGCGCTGGACCTTCCCCGACAGCCAGCGCATCACCAACCTCTGGGGCGGTACGGCCACGCAGAGCGGCTCCGAGGTGAGCGTCACCTCCGCCCCGTACACCGCGACGATCCCGGCGGCGGGCTCGGTCACCCTCGGCTTCACGGCCGGCCGGGCTGCCACGAACCCCAGCCCGACGGCCTTCACCCTCAACGGCGCCGCCTGCTCGGTGAGCTGACCGCGCCCCGAGCGACGATGCCGCCGCGCTCCGCGCCCTCCGGGCCCGGCGGCATCGTCGCCTCCGGTGTGATCCGCGCTACATCCACCCTGGAAAGCGGTTTACACCACTCCGCAGTGGTCAGGCGGCGGAGATGTCGCACCGGCACCCCACAGCCGTATCTCCGGCAAGACGCGTAGCCACCCGCCCCGGTTCCCCACACTGTGCGCGGGGGGCCTGATGAGCGAGGACACACTGCGCATGCGCGCGGTGTCGACCGGCGGGACCGAGCGGAAGGAGCCGCCCGCGACGGCCGCCGCGCCGAAGCCGGCCGGCCGGCGTGACGCGTTCTTCGACAACGCCAAGTACCTGGCGATCGTGCTGGTGGCCATGGGGCACTCCTGGGAGCCGCTGCGGGACGGCAGCCGGGCGGCCTCCGCGCTCTACATGGTCGTGTACACCTTCCACATGCCGGCGTTCATCATCATCTCCGGCTACTTCTCGCGTTCCTTCGACGCGAGCCCGGGGCGGATCAGGCGTCTGATCACCGGACTGGCCGTGCCGTACGTCGTCTTCGAGACGGCGTACACCCTCTTCACCCGGTGGACCGACCAGGAGCCCGACCGGCCGGTCAGCCTGCTGGATCCCCTGTACCTGACCTGGTTCCTGGCGGCGCTGTTCATCTGGCGGCTGACCACGCCGATCTGGCAGCGCGTGCGGTGGCCGCTGCCGCTCGCCCTGGTCATCGCGATGCTGGCGACGCTCTCACCGTCCATCGGCAACGACCTCGACCTGCAACGCACCCTGCAGTTCCTGCCGTACTTCGTCGTCGGCCTGTACCTGAAGCCGGAGCACTTCCAGCTGGTACGCCGCCGCGCGGCTCGGATCCTGGCCGTGCCGGTCTTCGCCGGCGCGCTCCTCGTGGCCTACTGGGCGGTGCCGCGGATGACCGGCGCCTGGTTCTACCACCGCGACAGCGCCGAGGAACTCGCGGCGCCCGCCTGGTACGGGCCCGTGATGGCGCTGGTGACCTTCGGCTGCTCGCTGGTGCTGGTGGCCTGCTTCCTGGCATGGGTGCCGGGCCGCCGGATGTGGTTCACCGCGTTGGGCGCGGGGACGCTGTACGGCTATCTGCTGCACGGCTTCGTCGCCCAGGGGTCCAAGTTCTGGGGCTGGTACGAGCCCGCGTGGGTCCACCGGCCGATGGGCGAGATCCTGGTGACGGTGGTCGCCGGGGCGCTCGTGACCGCGCTGTGCACCCCGCCGGTGCGGCGGCTGTTCCGCCCGGTGATGGAGCCGGAGATGGCGTGGGCGTTCCGCCGGGACGCGCGCGACCGGGGGCGGGAGCGGAACGCCGTACGCGCCTGACGAGGGGCGCCTACCCGTCGTCCCGCGTGAGCCGGATCAGCAGGACGCCGGGGGTGCGCGGCACTGTCACCGTCAGCGCGTCCCCGTCCCACACCGCCCGGCCTGCATCCGCCGACGTCGGGTGCAGGACCTCCGCGCGGACGGTCCGGCCCGCCAGGTGCCGGACGGGGACGCGCTGTTCGGCGGGTCCGCCGCGGCGCCAGACCGAGACGTACGCCGTGCGGTCGCCGGGGACCCGCAGGCCCAGTGCCAGCCACTCGTCCGTCCAGCCGGGCAGGCCGAGCGGCCAGAACGGCAGGGCCCGCGCGAGGTCCGCCCGGATCGACTTGTAGACGCCCACCGCGTCCCGTACGAGGGCCAGCTGGTGTTCGGGCATGTGGTTCAGATGGCCGGAGAGGTGGATGCGGCCGAGGAGTGCCCCGCCGAGGGTCGTGGTGATCAGGTCGTCGTCGAACTCCGGCTGGGGGTAGGCCCAGACGGCACCCTGCTCGGGCGGGACCGCCGTCGGCGCGGCGGCGGCGATGGGCGGGTAGCGCAGCGGGTCCTGCTGGTCGCTGGTGGACTGGAGCTGGGAGACGGCCAGGGTGGCGCCGTCCATGCGCATGCCGCCCGAGGCGCAGTTCTCGACGACCAGGCCGGGGTGACGGTCCAGGACACCGGACAGCCAGTCCAGGTAGGCATGGGCGTGGCCGAGGAGCCCCGCCCCGGGTGCCAGGTCGCCGGGGGCCTGGGTGCCCGGGTCGACCACGATGTTGTAGTCCAGCTTGAGGTAGCCCACGCCCCAGTCGCCGACGATCCGGTCGACCGTCTTGTCGAGGTGGGCGCGGGCGGCCGGGTGCCGCAGGTCGAGCTGGTGACGGCCCTGTTCGGTCAGGCGCGTGCCGTCGCGCTGGAAGAACGCCTCGGGCGGCAGCTCGTCCGCGACAGGGCTGCGTACCCCGACGACCTCCGGCTCCAGCCACAGCCCGGGCACCATCCCGCGCTCCCGGATGCGGTCCAGGACGGCCTGGATGCCGCCGTCGGGGAAGCGGCGCGGCGAGGGCTGCCAGGCGCCGACGCTGTCCCACCAGCCCCGGGTGTCGTCGTCGTACCAGCCCGAGTCGATGCAGAAGTACTCCGCGCCCGCGTCGGCGGCGGCGTCGATCAGCGGGAGCAGTTTGGCCGTGGTCGGGTCGCCCATGAGGGTGTTCATGTAGTCGTTGAAGACGACGGGGAGGGCGGTGTGGTCCGGGTGCGGGCGGCGCACCGCCCGGCGGTAGGAGGTCAGGGCGCCCATCGCCTCGTCGAGGCCGGAGCCGAGGGCCAGGGCCCCGGGGACGGTGGTGCACTCCTCGCCCGGTTCGAGGCGGATCCGCCACTGGTGTTCCGCGTCCGTGGGGCCGTTCAGTGCCAGGTACGTGCCCTGGGCGCGTTCGCCGAGGTCCCAGCGCCAGCCGGCCGGGGACTCGATCTGCCAGACCCAGGCCCGATCACCGTCCCGCGCGGTCAGCGCGCCCATGGCGAGGTGCCCGTCGGTGGGCCAGCTGCCGCGTCCGGTGAGGGTGAGCGCGGCGCGGCTGTCGTGCTCGTGGACGGCCACGTGGATGTCGGCGACGGCGGCGCGAAGCGGCTCGGTGTACCAGCGGCATTCGGCGAGCCAGTCGTTGCGGGCGCGGTGGACGTCGAGGGCGTCCGGGGCGGGCAGGCCGCCGAGCAGGAGGCTGCTGACGGACTGGACGACCAGGGGGCCCCGTCCGTCGTTGCGGAGCCGGACGCGGGAGCGCAGGACGGGCAGTCCGGTGGGTGAGGTGAGTTCGGCGAACGCCGTCAGCCCGGTGCCCGGGTCGTGGAGTTCGACGGTGAGCCGTTCCCAGCCGTCGCGTCTGCCCGTGCGGTGGGACCGGTAGGCGAGCCGGGTGCAGAAGGCGGTGCCGGTGAAGCGGAGGCCGGACCAGCCGCTGCCGTGGCCGAGCGCGGTGAGTTCCACGAGCGGGAGGGCGGACTCCCCGGTGGCGTCGCTGTCGTCGGACC
>NZ_GG657757.1:768894-776009 GCF_000158955.1 Streptomyces viridochromogenes DSM 40736
GGCGCACGGCGAGCATCAGGGACGTCGCGACCGCCGCGGGGGTCTCGTACCAGACGGTCTCGCGGGTGATCAACGGCCATCCCAGCGTCCGGCCGTCCACCCGGGAGCGGGTGCTCGCCGCCATCGACGAACTGGGCTTCCGCCGCAACGCGACCGCCCTCGCCCTGGCCAGCGGACGCAGCCGCGTCGTGACCGTGCTGACCGCGAACACCACCCACTACGGCTACGCCTCGATCCTCCAGGGCATCGAGGAGTCCGCCCGGGCCGCGTCGTACTCGGTCGGGATCGGGGTGCTGGAATCCGCCGAGGACCCGGCCGTCAGCGCCGAGGTGCGGCGCGCGGCGGACGCGGGCGGCGGCATCATCGTGATCGCCTACGATCCGGCCGGTGTCCGGGCGCTCGGAGCGGTGCCCGCCGGGCTGCCGGTCGTGGGTGTGGTGGAGACACCGGCGAGCCCGCCGGGCGGTGACCGCCCGTGGGTGTGGGCCGACGACCGCGAGGCCGCCTACCAGGCGACGCGCCATCTGCTGTCCCTGGGCCACGAGACCGTGCACTACGTCGCCATCCCGTCCAGCACCCGCCGCACCAGCGCCCGCACCAGCGGCTGGCGGCAGGCGCTGAAGGAGGCCGGCGCCCGCGAGCCCCGCCCCGTGCAGGGCAGTTGGGGGCCGGCGGGGGGTCACGCGGCCGGGCTGAGGCTCGCGAAGGACCCGTCCGCCACGGCGATCCTCTGCGGCAACGACGACCTCGCCCTGGGCGTGCTGCGCGCCCTGCACGAGAGGGGCCGCTCGGTGCCGGGCGAGGTGAGCGTGGCCGGTTTCGACGACGCCCCGCACTCCGCCTTCCTCACCCCGTCCCTGACGACCGTACGCCTGGACTTCACCGGCCTCGGGCGGGCCGCGTTCGCCCTGCTGCACGGCGCTCTGGAGGAGTCCGCGCCGGTCGCCCCGCATCCCGTGTCCGTCCCGGAACTGGTGGTGCGGGAGAGCTCGGGGCCACCGTCCGTCGAGCACTGAAGATTCCTGACCCGCCCAGCAGCCAGCAGGAGGTCCAGCAGCGTGATCACCCCCGCCCGCACGAGATCCCGTACCAGAACCGCCCTGATCACAGCACTACTTGGAGCAGCCGCCATGGCAGGCACCCTCCCCGCGGCCGGTCCCTCCGCCGCAGCCGGCCCATCACGCCTCACCGTCGACCTCGACGCCTCCGAGGGGCCGGTGATGCTGGGCGCCAACGGCTCGCTGTACGGGCTCAGCGACGACGGAGTCCCCAGCAACGCCGCGATGGAACCCTTGAAGATCACCAGCGTGTCGCAGAAGCCGGAGGGCGGCGCCCAGCACCCCAACGGCGACGCGCTCACCGTCTCCAAGTCGTTCTTCCGCAACGGCGGCGGCGAGATCAACGTGATGATGCAGGACATCTACGCCAAGTGGCCGTACGAGGACCTCGGCATCGACGACTACCTCCCCAAGGTCGACAAGATCGTCAAGGAGGTCTCGGCCGACCCGAACAGCGACCGCTTCGTCTACATCCCGTTCAACGAGCCCGACCAGATCTGGTACAAGCTGGGCGTCGAGGACCAGGCGCAGTACGAGAAGAACCGCGACCGGTTCTTCAAGGACTGGAAGACGGTGTACCAGCGGATCCGTGCGATCGACCCGGACGCACGGATCGCCGGACCGAACGAAGCCGCTTACCACACACGCCTGTTGAAGGACTTCCTCGCCTTCGCCAAGCGGGAGAACGTGCTGCCCCAGGTGATGACCTGGCACGAGCTCGGCTCCGGTTCGCTGCGCGACTTCCAGGCTCACTACGACGACTACCGCTCGCTGGAGCGCGAGGCGGGCATCGCCCCGCTGAAGATCAATATCGACGAGTACGCCAACCGCCGAGACCTGTCCGTGCCCGGGCAGCTCGTGCAGTGGGTGTCCATGTTCGAGCGCAACAAGGTGTACGCCAACATGGCGTACTGGGACGCCGCCGGCAATCTGAGCGGCCATGTGGTGCGGTCCAACATCCCCAACGGCGGCTGGTGGCTGTTCCGCTGGTACGCGGGCCTGACCGGGAACACCGTGAAGGTGACGCCGCCGCAGCCCGACTCCATCGACACGCTCCAGGGGCTCGCCTCCCTCGACACCTCGCGCCGCCAGGCACAGGTGCTGCTCGGCGGTTCCTCGGGTGACTCGGACGTGGTCGTGCGGAACGTGCCCCGGTCCGTGTTCGGCCGCACGGTCACCGCGACCGTCGCCGAGGCGGCCTGGTCCGGGTACGAGGGGCAGCACGCGGCGCCTCGGGTCCTCGCGCGCACCAAGACGCAGGTGGCGGACGACGGTTCGGTGACCGTCCCGCTGCGCGGCCTGCACAAGATGTCGGCGTACCGGATCGTCCTCACCCCCGGTGGCTCGGGCACCCCGGCGGCGGCGTCCGTCCCCTGGTCGGCGTCGTACGAGGCCGAGGAGGCGGCCGTCACCGACGGCAAGGTCTACACCCAGGGCACGGTCCAGAACGCCAACGGCTACGCCGCCTCCGGCACCCAGGACGTCGGTTCCCTCAACCAGCCCGGCAGCAAGGTCGCGTTCACGGTGTCGGTGCCGAAGGACGGCACGTACGACCTGGCGATCCTGTACGGCAACCAGTCCGGCGGCCCCGCCACGCAGAAGCTGATCGTCGACGGCGGCGACCCGGTGACGGTCACCTACCCCTCCACCGAGAACTGGACGTACCGCGCCAAGAAGGACGTCACCGTCCAGCTGAAGGCCGGACAGCACCAGGTGGTCCTGTCCAAGGGCGACGCCGAGGTCACGCTCGACCGCATCGATCTGACCACGCGCACGGGCGCGCCCGCCGCGTCGTACGAGGCCACACTGGCGGACATCAGCGGCAAGCCGTCGTACGACTACTCGTCGTCGGCCGGTGTGGGCACGGGTGCCCTGGTCCTGCGCTCCGGCGACAAGGCGGTGTTCGACGTCTACGCACCGCGCGACGGTTACTACACGGTGGTGCCGAGGAGCTCCGCGGCCGTGAAGCTCTCGCTGCACGGCGAGACGGTCCCGGCGGCGCCCGAGCGGCCGCTGCGGCTCTACCTGGTCGCGGGCAACAACCGCATCGCGATGACGTCGGGCCACGCCGCCGTCCGCTCCCTCGACGTCTCCGGCGACGGCTCGACCGCCGGCACCCTCTCCTACGACGGCGCCTCGGCCGAGCTCACGGGCGGTGCCACGCTCGTCGACTCCCCGCACGCCTCCGCCGGGTCCTACATCGGCCGGCTCGGCGACAGCGCCTCCAGCACGGCAGGGTTCACGGTGAACGCGCCGAGGTCCGGGCGCTATCTGCTGGTCGTCCACTACGCCCACAACGACCGCCGGGACAACGGCCACGCCTACAACACGGACATCATGTCCCGGACGGCGGACGTCACCGTCGGGAAGGCGGCGCCGCGGAAGGTCACCTTCAAGAACACCTGGAGCTGGGACGACTACTGGACCGTCGGCGTCCCGGTCGACCTGGCGAAGGGCGCGAACAAGGTGACGTTCGGCAACGCCGGCGCCTGGGCGCCGAACATCGACCGGATCGAGCTGGGCCGGGTCGTGGGCTGAGCCATGGTTGACCGTGGACGGTTGCGGAGGAGTGGGATGTGCTCCTCCGCAACCACAGCGCCGGGGCAGCTCTCACTCGGCTGCTGTCACTCGTACCAGTAGGCGGCCCGGACCCCTTCGTTCGAGCCGGTCCACCAGACCTCCATGCTCCCCGGGATGCGGGAGACCGCCGCGAGGCCGTCGCCGGACGCGCTGTTGTCCGGGGCGAGTCGGTAGCGCGCCCAGGGCTGACCGTCGTACCAGTAGGCACCCTCGACCGACCCGCTGTCACCGGCCCACCACAGCTCCATGCTGCCGGGAACGCGGGATACCGAGGTCAGGGCCGTGCCGCGGTAGGCGCTGCCGGCCGGGGCGAGCTGGTAGCGCGCCCACGGATGGCCGTCATACCAGTAGGCGGCCTCGACCGACCCGCTGTCACCGGCCCACCACAGCTCCATGCTGCCGGGAATGCGGGACACCGAGGTGATGCCGCCGACGACGGACGCGCTGTTGTCCGGGGCCAGCTGGTAGCGGGTCCAGGGATGGCCGTCGTACCAGTAGGCGGCCTCGACCGACCCGTTGGGACCGGTCCACCAGACTTCCATGCTGCCGGGAATGCGGGACACCGCCGTCAGCCCCCCGTTGAAGGCCGCGCTGCCGTTCGGCGCGAGCTGGTATCGGGCCCAGGGGTGGCCGTCGTACCAGTACGCGCCCTCCACGGACTCGTCCGGGCCGATCCACCAGAGCTCCATGCTGCCGGGGATGCGGGACACCGCAGCCAGGGCGGAGCCGGTTCGGGCGCTGCCGTTCGGGGCCAGCTGGTAGCGCGCCCACGGATGGCCGTCGTACCAGTACGCGCCCTCGACCGACCCGTTGGGACCGATCCACCAGACTTCCATGCCGCCCGGGATCCTGGACACGGCCGCGAGCGATCCGGCTTCTCTCGCGCTGCCGTTCGGGGCGAGCTGGTAGCGGGTCCAGGCCCCGCCCTCATACCAGTACGCGCCCTCGACCGATGTCCCCGGGCCGATCCACCAGACTTCCATGCTGCCCGGGATCCGGGACACCGCCGCGACGCCGGTGTCCGCGTCCGCACTTCCCCCCGGCGCCAACTCGTACTGCTGCCACGCAGCGCACATATCCGCTCCTCCCCCAACAGGACTGTGTACTCACCGTAGCGAGACGAACACGAAGGGGCATCGGCGTGAAGCCGGCGGCCGGAGCACGGCGTACCACCGTGTCGCGCACGGAGGATCGACACCCACCCGGTCACCCCGCTCGCATTTCGGCCAAGTCCTGGCGCACGGACGTCTCGTGCGGTCGCCACCCGCCTGGACCCCCTATGCTTCTACATGCTTGTAGAAAGCCAGTACTCGCACGTGAAGGAGTGGACGCCACCATGGTGTTCAAACGACTGCTCGGCGCGCTCGGTGTGGGCGGCCCCACGGTCGACACGGTCCTCGACCCGGCTCCCGCCCGGCCCGGCGGCACACTCACCGGTCAGGTCCGACTGCAGGGCGGCAACGCCGACTTCGAGATCGAGCACATCACCCTGGAGCTGGTGGCCCGGGTCGAGGCCGAGCACGAGGGCGGTGAGAGCGAGGGCGCCGTGGCCTTCGAACGCTTCACCGTCGGCGGCGGCTTCCGGCTGGCCGAGGGCGAGCAGCGCGAGGTGCCGTTCAGCGTGACCCTGCCGTGGGAGACGCCGATCACCGAACTGCACGGCCAGGGCCTGGGCATCGTGCTCGGTGTGCGCACCGAGCTGTCGGTGGCGGGCGCGAAGGACAAGGGTGACCTCGACCAGCTGAACGTCGCGCCGCTGCCCGCACAGGAGGCCGTGCTGGAAGCACTCGGCGGGCTCGGGTTCGGCTTCCGTTCGGCGGACCTCGAGTACGGGCGCATCGGCGGCACCGGGCAGCGGTTGCCCTTCTACCAGGAGATCGAGCTCCTCCCCTCACCCCGGTACGCCCAGCAGGTCAACGAGATCGAGCTGACGTTCCTGGCGAACCCGGGCGGTATGGAGGTGGTGCTGGAGGCGGACAAGCGCGGCGGCTTCCTCTCCCCCGGTCACGACGCCCTCACCCGCTTCAACGTCTCCCACGAGGGCGTCGAGCACCAGGACTGGCCCGCGATCGTCGAAGGCTGGATCGGGCAACTGGTCGAGCACCGGGCGTCGTACGGCCCTCCGGCGGGCTACGGCTCCCCGATGGGACACGGCTCCCCCGCCGCGTTCGGCCAGGGCGGCCACGGCCACGGCCACGACGGACATCACCATGACGGTCACCGCTCGGGCCCCGGCATGGGCACCGCCGTCGCCGCCGGCGCGGCCGGTCTCGCGGTGGGTGTCGTCGGCGGCATGGTCGCGGGTGAAGTCGTCGACGAGGTCGGGGACTTCTTCGAGGGCGAGGAGGAAGAGGAGGGCTGAGGCCGGGCGTTCGGACGGGCCCGCGCCCGTTCCCCTCGCGGCGGCCGCAGGGGGCCGCAGTGCGCGGGCCCGCCCCTTCAGGAGGCCTCGGCAGGCCCACACCCGTTCCCCTCCCGGTGACCGTCGAGGGCTGCCGGGGCAGCACCGCCGCCGCGCGGAACCTCCCCTTCGGGAGATCTCGGCGGACCTACGCCCGCTAGCCTCCCGGACCACCGAAGGGCTGCCGGGACAGCACCCCGGCGGTGCGGGCCGGCACCTTCAGAGGTCTCGGCAGGCCTACGCCCACTCGCCCCCGGGGCCACCGCCAAGAACTGCCCAGGGCAGCACCGCCGACCCGTCGCGGACTGCCGAGGCAGCACCGCCGCTGCGGGCGGGCCCGCACCTCCAGAGGCTTCGGCAGGCCTACGTCGGGTCGCCCCCGGGTGACCGGCGGGGGCTGCCCAGGGCAGCACCGCCGCCGCGGGCGGGCCCGCTCTTCCGCAGGGCCGGGCGGGTCCGTGCCCGGTCGGCGGACGCCAGTTCGTCGCCCCGCCCCTGGCTCAGAGAGGTGTCGCAGCGTGCAGGATGAGGACCATCGTGACGGCCGAGTTCGCGGAGGACATCGCCGACACGGCCGTTCCCGCGGCCGCTGCCCACGCCGCCAGGCCGACCGAGGTGAACACCGGGGGCCAGCGGTGCACGACGGGTGCCGGGCCGAGCAGGGCCGCCACCCGGCGCGGCACCGGTCCCGGGGCGGCGAGGCCCGGGAAGGCGGGCGCCGGGGCGCCTCCGGAGACGAGGGCGGCCGTGCCGATGGCACGGGCCACCGTGCGGCGGCTGCCGATCTCCCGGGCCGCCTCCTCGTCGGCCCACCGCTCGGCCGTGTAAGCCACGGCGGTGTGCAGCGGCCGCAGGAACGGGTTGGCCCGGGCGGCGAGCTGCACGGTGAGCAGGAGGCGGTCGTGCCGGGCGGCGAGGTGGACCCGCTCGTGGGCGAACAGGGCCCGGCGCTCGGCCGGCCGGAGCCGGTCCAGCAGGGCCGTGGTCACCACGACACGGCCCCGGCGCCGACCGCGGGCGGCGGCAGCGGGGCGGCGGTGCCCGGTGTCGCGGGCCCGGCGGCCGGCGGCGCCGCG
>NZ_GG657757.1:776109-794034 GCF_000158955.1 Streptomyces viridochromogenes DSM 40736
CGGCGCACCGTCACGCGGGACGCGGCACCCCGGCGGCCTCCGGGCAGCGCGTACGCGTACGGGGGCGCCGTCGGACAAGTACGGCCACCTCCGTGTCCGGCCAGCCCGATCAGGGCGCGGTGGGCCTGACGGGCGCACCCGGGCGTGCCGCCACAGCGTCCGGCAGCAGGCGACGAGTACCGCGCACAGGGCGGGGATAGCGGCCTTGCCGACGACCTCGTCGTAGGGCACCGCCGCCCGCACCTCGGGGTCGGACCAGCCGTCCGGCAGCGGGTTTCCGGGCAGTTGGGCGGTGCCGACGACCATCACCAGGCCCAGGCACACCGTGCTGCACAGCGCCAGCACCGCGGCCATCACGGTCAGCAGCCGGGTAGCGGTGCGCGGATGCAGATGCTGCTCGGCGAGGCGCGCGACCGGCCAGGCCGTGAGCGGCAGGACGAGCGGCAGAAAGACGAAGACCCCCATGAGGCTTCAGCCTTCCCCCTCGCCGTGGGCCTGGTCCAGCAGGTCACGCAGCAACCGCTCGTCGTCCGGCCCGAGGCCCGTGACGAAGCTGGCGAGCACGGCCCCGCGGTCGGTCTCCGCGTCCAGGACCTTGCGCATCTTGTGCGCGGCCAGCCCCGCCTGGTCCGAGGCGGACGTCCAGGTGAAGGACCGGCCGACCCGCTCCCGGGTGACCGCGCCCTTGCCGAGCAGCCGCGTCAGGATGGTGATCACCGTCGTGTAGGCGAGGTCACCGCCGAGGCGTTCCTGCACCCAGCCGGCCGTCGCCGGACCGTCCGCCTCCCGCAGTGCCGACAGCACCAGCGCCTCCAGCTCGCCCTGCCCCCGCCGGGGACGCTGCCGGGGATCCGTCACCGCCGTGTCTCCCTTCCGCCGTCCTGCGTGACCCGTGCGGACATCGTATAGATCCGCGGGACCGGCCCCCCATCTTCTACAGTGCTGTAGATTTAAAACCGGGTTCGCCACCCGGACCCGGAACGCACACGTCAAGAAGGAGTAACCTGTGGGAGTTTCCCTGTCCAAGGGCGGCAACGTCTCGCTCAGCAAGGAGGCGCCGGGCCTCACCGCCGTCCTGGTCGGCCTGGGCTGGGACGTGCGCACGACCACCGGCACCGACTACGACCTCGACGCCTCCGCGCTGCTCCTCGAGACCAACGGCAAGGTCCCCTCGGACCAGCACTTCGTCTTCTACAACAACCTGAGGAGCCCGGACGGTTCGGTCGAGCACACCGGCGACAACCTCACCGGCGAGGGCGAGGGCGACGACGAGACCGTGAAGGTGAACCTCGCCGCCGTGCCCGCCGAGATAGACAAGATCGTGTTCCCGGTGTCCATCCACGACGCCGAGAACCGCGGCCAGAGCTTCGGCCAGGTCAGTAACGCCTTCATCCGGATCGTCAACCAGGCGGGCGGTCAGGAGATCGCCCGCTACGACCTGTCCGAGGACGCCTCCACCGAGACCGCGATGGTCTTCGGTGAGCTCTACCGGCACGGTGCGGAGTGGAAGTTCCGGGCCGTCGGCCAGGGGTACGCCTCCGGGCTCGCCGGGATCGCGTCCGACTTCGGTGTGCACGTCTGACACGGACCGAACGCACCGCCGGGCCCACCGGAACGGCCGGGCCCGGCGGTCGTACCAGCAACCGACCGGGAGACGATGTGACAGATCCGTCCCGCCTCCGCCCCGAGGACCGCGCGGACTTCGAAGCGGTGCTGCACCTGGCGCTGAGCAACGGGGACATCCGTGGTGCCCTGCGCGCCGACCCGACCGGCGGGGCGTCCGCCCGCCTGCGTGCCCACGCGCTCACCCATGCCGACGAGATCACGGCGGCGGCCGGTGAGCCGTACCGGACCTACCTGACCGTGCGGGCGTCCGCCCGGAAGGACGCGGCTCGTCCGATCGGCTCGGGCAGCCTGCTGCCGGCCCTCGCGGTGCTCACCCCCCTCGTGGCGGCCACCTCCGCCGGGGCCCTGCTCCTGCTCGGCTTCCTGCTCCAGGTCTCCGGCGCACCGGGCCCGTTGCCGGGATCGCTCGTGGCGGCCGGCTGGACACTGGCGCTCGTGGCGGCCGTGAGCGGTCTGCTCGCCCTGTGCGCGCTGCTGCGCTCGGCCCTGGGCGGGCGGGGTGTCCCGACGGCCGGACGGGTGGAGCAGGCCCGGCTGTCCTGGCGGCAGGCCCTGCTCGACCGCGGCATGCTTCCGCACCTGCGCCGGCACCTGGCCCCGCATTCCGAGGCGGCGGCCACGCCGTGCTCCCCGCCCGATACGCTCACGCCGTGCCCGGCCCGGGCGAGAAAGGACAGGACATCATGTTCGGACTGAGCGAGCTCGCGATCATCCTCATCGTCGTCATCGCCGTCATCGGGATCAAGAAGTTCCCCGAACTGGCCCGCTCGGCCGGCAAGTCGGCCCGCATACTCAAGGCGGAGGCCCGCGCCGCGAAGGACGAAAAGGCCGGGACGGGCCCCGCGCCGCGGGTGGTCCAGGGCGAGGTCGTCCCACCGAGCACCGGCACGACCCCGCCCGGCGCCGCTGGAGCGGACGCCCCGGACCACCGCTGATCCGCCCCTGGCCTACAGCGTGCGCTCCAGGCGGTCGGCCACGAGCTTGACGAACCGGGCGGGGTCCTTGGGCTGGCCGCCCTCGGCGAGTACCGCCAGCGTGTGGAGCAGCTCGGCGGACTCGACGAGGCCCGAGCGGTCCTCGCGCTCCTTGTACGCCTGGTTCAGGCCCTTGACCAGCAGGTGGTCGGGGTTGAGCTCGAGGATCCGCTTGGTGCGCGGCACTTCCTGGCCCATCGCCCGGTACATGTTCTCCAGGGCGGGGGTCAGGTCGTGCGCGTCCGCGACGACGCAGGCCGGGGAGACGGTGAGCCGGGCCGAGAGGCGCACCTCCTTGATGTCCTCGTCCAGCTGCTCCCGCATCCAGCCGAGCAGTCCGGCGTACTCCTCGGCCTGCTTCTCCCGCTCCTCGCCGGCCTTCTCGTCGCCCTCGCCGTCGAGGTCGATCTCGCCCTTGGCGACGGAGCGCAGCTTCCTGCCCTCGTACTCGCCGACGGCGTCGACCCACACCTCGTCGACCGGGTCGGTGAGCAGCAGGACCTCGATACCCTTGTCCCGGAACGCCTCCATGTGCGGGGAGTTCTCGATGCTCTGCCGGGACTCGCCGGTGAGGTAGTAGATGTCGTCCTGGCCGTCCTTCATCCGCTCCACGTACTGCGCCAGCGTGGTCGGCTCGTCGTCGGCGTGCGTGGTCGCGAACGAGGAGACGGCGAGGATGGCGTCCCGGTTCTCGGAGTCGGTGACCAGGCCCTCCTTCAGGGCGGTGCCGAACTCCCGCCAGAACGTCGCGTAGCGGTCGGCGTCCTTGGTCCTGATCTCCTTGATCGTGGACAGGACCTTCTTCGTCAGCCGGCGCTGCATCATCTGGATGTGCCGGTCCTGCTGGAGGATCTCGCGGGACACGTTGAGCGAGAGGTCCTGAGCGTCGACCACGCCCTTGACGAAGCGGAGGTACGGCGGCAGCAGCGCCTCGCAGTCGTCCATGATGAAGACGCGCTTCACGTACAGCTGGACACCGCGCCGGAAGTCCCGTGTGAACAGGTCGTGCGGGGCGTGCGAGGGGATGAACAGCAGGGCCTGGTACTCGAAGGTGCCCTCCGCCTGGAGCCGGATCGTCTCCAGGGGCTCGCGCCAGTCGTGGCTGATGTGCTTGTACAGCTCGTGGTACTCGTCGTCGGACACCTCGTCGCGTGAACGCGCCCACAGCGCCTTCATCGAGTTCAGCGTCTCGGGCTCGGGCGTGGCGTCCCCCTCGCCCGCCGGCTCCGGGACCGTCCGAATGGGCCAGGTGATGAAGTCCGAGTACCGCTTGACGATCTCCCTGATCTTCCACGGGGAGGTGTAGTCGTGGAGCTGGTTCTCCGGGTCGGCGGGCTTGAGGTGGAGCGTCACGGACGTGCCCTGCGGCGCGTCGTCGACCCTCTCCAGCGTGTACGTGGACTCGCCGCGCGACGTCCACCGGGTGCCCTGGCCCTCGCCGGCCCGCCGGGTCACCAGGGTCATCTCGTCCGCCACCATGAACCCGGAGTAGAAACCGACGCCGAACTGGCCGATGAGCCCTTCGGCGTCACCCCCTTCCTGAGCCTCCCGCAGCTCCTTCAGGAAGGTGGCGGTGCCCGAGTTGGCGATGGTGCCGATGAGCTGTCCGACCTCGTCGTACGACATGCCGATGCCGTTGTCCCGCACCGTGAGGGTACGGGCGTCCTTGTCGACGTCGATCCGGATGTGCAGGTCCGACACGTCGGCGTCGAGCGAGTCGTCCCGCAGCTTCTCCAGGCGCAGCTTGTCGAGCGCGTCGGAGGCGTTGGATACGAGTTCCCGCAGGAAGACATCCTTGTTCGAGTAGACCGAGTGGATCATCAGCTGCAGCAGCTGACGTGCCTCTACCTGGAACTCAAACGTCTCTGTCGTCATGGTTCGCGAATACCTCACAGGTCCCACGGTCGCGTCTGGAATGGTGTCAGTCACTGTAAAACACCAAGTCAGGCCGTGGGCCCGGATGTCAGACGAGGTGGGCGAAGACCACCAGGTTCTCGGTGTAGTCCCGGGCCTGACGGTCGTAGGCACCCGCGCAGGTGATGAGCCGGACCTGGGCGTCGGGGGTGTCGCCGTAGACGCGCTCGCTGGGGAAGTCGTCCTTGGCGAAGGAGTCCGCGTCGTCGACCACGAAGGTCGCCTTGCGGCCGTCGGCCCGCACCACGTGGAACCGGTCCCCCTTCTTCAGCTCGCCGAGACTCGCGAAGACGGCCGGGGCGGTCGCGGTGTCGACGTGGCCCGCGATGATCGCGGTACCGGCCTCGCCCGGCGAGACGCCCTTGGCGTACCAGCCGACGAGGTTGGTGTTGTCGGGCGGAAGGGGTTCGAGTCGGCCCGAACGGTCGATGCGAGTCGGTGAAGGGCGCGTTCACCGAGATCCCCGGGATGAGCAGGCGGACCCGGCCGGGATCGCGGCAGATGCCGGCCGGCCTCGGCGCGGGCGGACCGGTGCGCGTCGGGCCTGGGCCGGGGCGTCGGGCGCGGCCGACGTGGCGCTCGAGACGGCCGGTGGGGCGTGCGGCGGGGTGCCGGCGTCGGACGACTCGTCCCCGCCGGCGATCAGGCTCACGGTCAGGACCAGGGCGGCCACGGACCAGAGGATCGTGACGATGGTGCGGAATCGCCGTCTTGACGGCCCGGGGTCGTCGGGAAGAAGGGGGCTGGCTGCCATCGGAGACCACCTCACTCGGACACGGCAGCGGAAAGGACACGGCGGCGGGCGCGGCTCGCGGGTGACGAGCCGGGCCGCCGCGACGCGAGGGACACGTGCGGCGGCCACGGCGGCTATGCGGTCAGGCATCGGTCATGCCGTGCCCTGCGAGACCTTCTGGCGCCTCAGGGCGTACAGGCCGGTGCCGGCCACCGCCAGTACGGCGAGCCCGCCGGCGGTGACGCCGGGCATGGACGCCAGGGCGCCGCCACCGGTGTGCATCCCGCCGCGCGGCTTGTCGTGCTCGCCCTGCCAGGCGCCCTTCTCGTGGTCGTCGTCCTTGCCGTGCTCCTCGTCCTTGCCGTGCTCCTCGTCCTTGCCGTGCTCCTCGTCCTTGCCGTGCTCCTCGGACTTGCCGTGCTCCTCGGACTTCCCGTGCTCGTCCTGCTTGTCGCCGTACGAGCTCTTGCCCTGCTCGTCGCCGTAGGGGTCCTCGTCCTGCTTGTCGCCCCAGTCGTCGCCGCCCTCGTCCTTGTAGGTGTCCGGGTCGTACTTGGAGTCGTCCCAGCCGTCGTCCGTGCCGGCCACGGACAGCGCTCCGCCACCCGTGTGTACCCCACCGCGCGGCGCGTGGTCTTCGCCGTCCTTGTGGTGCTCCTTGCTGTAAGAACTGTTGTCGTGGTCCCAGTCACCCATCGCCTCGGCACAGGCGGCGGGTGCGGCGATCGCGAGGGCGGCCGTGGCCGTGGCCGTCGCGAGCAGCATGCGGGCAGAGCGCATCGGTGAGTCCTTCCGTCACGGGCCGGGCAGCTGACGCCTCGCCAGCTCACGGACCCGGCCTCGACGTGAACCACCGTCAGTCATCTCGGGCCGTCCCACCATCCGGGGCGATCACACGGGTTACGACTGCACCCTTCCGGCGGGCACCCCCGGCCCCCTCCGCCATGCCGTGTCCGGCCCGGAAGATCCCAGCCTTCCGCAGGTCACAGCCGTCTCCCACAGCGACGACACGGGGGTGGGGACCGGGTCAGAACAGCCGGACGCCCGAATCGCCGGCCGCCTCGGCTTCTCCAGCGCCACCCACTTCAGCAAGTACTTCCACCAGCGCACCGGACAGACCCCCATCGCCTTCCGCGACACGGTCCGCGGGCACGCCCCGGGACACGAGGCGGCCAGGTAGTGGGTCCGGCCGACATGGTGTACGTCGCCCCGCCGGCGTGCTCGCCTCAGCGTCGCCCGGGCCCCTGGCGCCCCCGGCGGGCAGGGTCCGGATCGACCAGCTGGGCCGCCATCCCGACGAGGACCAGTCCGGCCGCGATGAGCAGCCCCTGGGCGAGGGCGATGCCCGTGCCCAGCAGGACCATGCCGAGTGCCAGCCCCCACCACGGCCCGGTGCGCCGGTACTCCCGGGGCCGCGCCGGGCGGCCCGCTCGCATGGCCCGGGCGAATCCGGGGTCCTCCCGCTCGAGACGTGCTGCGAGGTCGACGAGACGTTCGTGTTCGGACTGGGGCACGGCTTCTCCCTTCCGGAACCCGACAGCGCCTCGGGGCAGCGCACGGCCGAGGCCATGGCGAATCCAGGGGTGTCGGGCCACGTGACGGTGCGGCGGCGGACCGCCCGCCGATGCGCGGCGCGGCCGGTCTCACCGGGGCTTCAGCCTCTCCCCCTCCAGCGGCTGCCGCCATCGGGCCCAACCCTCATCCTTCCCGGTGGCCGCGCTGTACGAACGCCGTCCGAGCAGGCGGGTGTTCGGTTCGAGGATGGGTGGTGTCACGGATGGCGACGCGGCCGGGCAGCGCACACGCTGGAGGACGACGGTGTCGAGGAGGCGGTACGCGGTGCCCTTGTTCTGGCGGATCTTCCTGCTGAACGCCCTCGTGCTCATCACGGCCACGGCGCTGCTGCTGGGTCCGGTGACGGTGTCCACGCCGGTCCTGCTCACCGAGGCCGCGGTGCTCACGGTGGGCCTGGCCGCCATGCTCGTCGCCAACGCCCTGCTGCTGCGGATCGGCCTCGCCCCGCTCCAGCGCCTCACGCGCGCCATGACGACGATCGACCTGCTACGTCCGGGGCGGCGCCCGGAGGTCGGTGGCCAGGCCGAGGTCGCCGAGCTGATCACGACGTTCAACACCATGCTCGACCGCCTGGAGGACGAGCGGGCCACGAGCAGCGCCCGGGTGCTCTCCGCCCAGGAGGCCGAGCGGCGCCGGATCGCGCAGGAACTGCACGACGAGGTCGGGCAGACGCTCACCGCCGTCCTGCTCGAACTCAAGCGGGTGGCCGGTCAGGCCCCGCCCGACCTGCTGGAGGAGCTGCACCAGGTGCAGGAGACCACCCGGGCCGGCCTGGACGAGATCCGCCGGATCGCCCGCCGGCTGCGCCCCGGCGTGCTCGACGAACTGGGTCTGGCCAGTGCGCTCAAGTCGCTCGCCACGGACTTCGCCGGCCCCAGTCTGTCCGTGCGGCACCGCCTCGGCACGGACCTGCCGCCGCTCGGCCGGGAGGCCGAACTCGTCGTCTACCGCGTCGCGCAGGAAGGACTCACCAATGTCGCCCGCCATGCCGGGGCACGGCACGCCCACCTCGCGCTGCGGCGTACCGCGACGGGCGTGGAGCTGCGGGTCAGCGACGACGGCGGCGGCCTCGGCGACGCGCCCGAGGGAGCCGGCATCCGCGGCATGCGTGAACGTGCCCTGCTCGTGGGTGCCGGCCTCGGTCTGGGTGCCGGCCCGGGCAGAGGCACCGAAGTGCGCCTGACCGTCCCCGTCCCCGTACGCGATCCCGACCGGAACGGCCGATCATGAACGACTCGACCCCCACCCGCATCCTGCTCGCCGACGACCACGCCCTGGTGCGGCGCGGCGTGCGGCTCATCCTGGACGCCGAATCCGACCTCACCGTCGTCGCCGAGGCGGACGACGGTGCCGAGGCCGTCGCCCAGGCCCGGGCGCACCGCCCCGATCTCGCCGTCCTCGACATCGCCATGCCCCGTCTGACGGGGCTGCAGGCCGCCCGGGAGCTGTCCCGGACGTGCCCGCAGACGCGGATCCTCGTCCTGACCATGTACGACAACGAGCAGTTCTTCTTCGAGGCTCTCGGAGCCGGCGCCTCGGGTTACGTCCTCAAGTCGGTCGCGGACCGTGACCTGGTGGAGGCGTGCCGCGCCACCATGCGGGGTGAGCCGTTCCTGTATCCCGGTGCCGTCAACGCGCTCGTGCGTGACTTCCTCGACCGGGCCCGGGAGGGCCGCGCCCTGCCCTCCCGGGCCATCACCGACCGTGAGGAGGAGATCCTCAAGCTCGTCGCCGAGGGCCACACCTCGCAGCAGATCGCCGACCTGCTGGTCATCAGCCCCAAGACGGTGGAGCGCCACCGGGCCAACCTGCTCCAGAAGCTCGGTCTGAAGGACCGTCTGGAGCTGACCCGCTACGCCATCCGAGTGGGGCTGATCGAAGCCTGAAGCCGGCAGCGCGGACTAGCGTTCGGCCTCGGCCGGCAGAGCGGGTGGGGCGGTGGTCTCGCCCTCGGGTTCGGGTTCACGCCCGGGCTCGGTGTCGTGCGGTGGGCGCGTGCGGCCGGGCAGGAGGTCCTGGGCGAAGCGCAGGGCGCGGGCGAGCTGGTGCGCGCGTCCGGCGGCGATGGGGCCCAGGATCGCGAGGACGAGGACGTACCCGGCGATGAACGGGGCGAGGCGGTCGTCGAGTCCGGCGCTGGCGGCCATGGCGGCCAGGATCAGCGCGAACTCCCCGCGGGCCACGAGGGTCGTGGCGATCTCGGCGGCGGGCTCGGTGCCGTAGCGGTACACACGGGCGACGAGCAGTCCGGCGGCGACGTTCATGACGACGGTCAGCAGGGCCGCCGCGGTGACCGGTCCGACGACGGACACGATGTCGCCGGGGTCGATGGAGAGCCCGAACGCGAAGAAGAAGATCGCCGCGAAGGCGTCGCGCAGCGGATGCACCAGTTCCCTGATGCGCGGTCCGGAGGGCGTGCCCGCCAGGATCAGGCCGACCATGAACGCGCCGATGGCGTCCGCGACTCCGAGGGTCTCGGAGACTCCCGCGACCAGGACGGCCGCGCCGAGGAAGCTGATGACGAGCAGCTCGTTGTCGCGGGTCGCGATGAGCCGTCCGACCAGTTTCGTGCCGTAGCGTGCCGCCGCGGCCAGCACCAGGAGGAAACCGAAGGCCTTGGCGCCCTGGAGGAACATGTCCCCGAGGCCCTGGGCGCCGCTGATGACCGGCTGGAGCGCGGCCAGGTACAGCGCGAGGAAGATGTCCTCGACGACGATGACGCCCAGGATGAGACGGGTCTCCGGGCGGCCGATGCGGCCCAGGTCGATGAGGATCTTGGTGACGATGGCGGACGAGGAGATCCCCAGGACACCGGCGAGCACCAGCGCCTCGCGGACGCCCCAGCCCAGGGCGAAGCCGAAGACCAGTCCGGCGCCGACGTTGAGCAGCAGATAGATCCCGCCCGCCGTCAGCAGACGCCGACCGCCGCTCTTGAGGTCGTCGAGGTGGAACTCCAGGCCCAGGTAGAACAGCAGCAGCACCAGTCCGAGTGCGGAGAGCATCTCGAAGTCGTGTGCGTCCTCGACGATGACCAGCCCCGGGGTGTGCGGGCCGAGCAGGATGCCGGCGAGCATGAACAGCGGGATCGTCGGGAGTCCGATCCGGCCGCCGAGACGGGCGAGGAGGGCGGCGGCCAGGAAGGCGCCGCCCATGGCGAGGAGGCTGTCAGCGTGTCCCACGGGTCACCGCCTTCGTGGGAGCGCAGGGAGCGGATCGTTTCACCGTGCGGGGATGGATAAGGGCTCCTCCTTCGTGGGGTGTGACGGACAGCGTCGTGCGCCTTCTCGGCGCATCCCGAGGCCGCGGCCATGACACTCACGCGAGCCTCGACGACGCTGCCAGCCTCACACGGGTCCCGCACCCGGCACCATCGGTGCCCACACCCATCCCCGGGTGGGGGCGACACCCATTCCTCGACACTCGTCCCTCGACACCCGTCCCAGACGAGCCGCGCGCTCACACCTGCCGGTGGTCGATGCCCAGCAGGCTCGCCGCCGCCCTGAAGTCGGCCGCGTGGTGGCCCACCGCGAGGGACCAGTGGTGGCCGACGCCCGTGGCGCTCCACGCGTCCACCCATTCGCCGGGGTCGCGGCCGAAGTCGACGCGGCTGGTGGTGTTGCCGATCTCCAGCAGCGGTCCGGGTACGACGGTGCCCTCGGAGGTGACGAAGGACAGGCTGCCATCGGCGTCCTGGCCGAGACCGAGCAGGGTGACGGGCCCGTGCCGGACGTCGAACTCCACGCTCACGCCCCAGCCGCGTTTGCCGTGGTAGACGCCGAGCCCGCGCAGCAGGGGGTCGCGGGCGCTGACCGCGAGGTGGGCGGGTCCGTCGTGGCCCATCTCCACGACGCCGTCCTCGAAGTCGAGGGCCTGGATCTCGGTGAAGGAGCCCCCGGCGCCGACGCTCTGGGAGGCGAGCTGGGCCACGCTGGTGCGCAGTTCGTACTCCCCGGCGGCCGGCACGCCCCGGGCCGTGAGCAGGGAGGCGCCCAGGATCATGCCGGCGCCGAGCCGCTCGTACAGTTCGCCGTCGAGGCCGCGGTGGTAGTAGGCGAGGCTGTCGAGTGCGAAGTCCGCCACCAGCCGGTCGAGGGCGACCGACACGGTCGCGCCCCAGGCGAAGTCCTCCTCGACCACGCTGTCGTCGAGGGTGAAGACCTGCCGGGCGAGCGCCATCCGCTCCCGGGTCTCCGTCTCGGTGACGCGTTCCACCCGGTGCCGCAGGTCGTCGAACTCCAGTACCTCGACGTGCGAGCCGAACGTGGTGGACAGCAGTGTCGGATCGGTCTGCACGTCGAGCATGCCGGGATACACGTGTCCCATGAGGCCGTGCCGGGCGTGCCGGAGCGCGGCGCGGATGTGCGCGGCCCGGATCCACTGTTCGATGCGCCGCCAGGCGGACTCCTGCCGCAGCCAGCCGGAGACGGAGCGGAAGGGGATGCCGGCGCGCCGGAAGACGTTGCCGACCTCGGGGACGGGGCACTGTCCGCAGTAGGCCAGCCAGGCCCCGGTGTCGAAGGAGGCGTGGTCCATCCGCTCGGTCGGCTGGAGGTCGATGACCAGCACCGGCGTGTGCGAGCGCTGGGCGATCGGCAGCACCATCGAGGAGGTGAGGTACGTCGTCAGGAACAGCACGATCAGGTCGCAGTCGGCCCTGCGCAGTTCCTCGGCGGCACGGGCTCCTTCCTGGGCGTCGGAGACGAACCCGGCGTCGGTCACCTCCGCGTCCATCCCCCGGAAGCGTTCGGCTACGTAGGCGGCGGACTCCTTCAGTTGCGGGAGGAGTCCGGGGAACTGCGGCCAGTACGTGCCGAGTCCGCCGGCGACCAGCCCGATGCGGGTGCGGCGCCGGGTGACCGGCGGGAGCAGGTCGTGCAGGGCGGCGGCCCCTGCGGCCGTGCGGTCCGCGGTCGTTGCCATGGTCGGTGCTCCTTGTCAGGTCTGCTGCGGCTCGGTGCTGGCGACGCGCGGGTCCGCTCTGTCGCGGACCGCACCGGGGGAACGCGGGACCAGGACCCGGATGATGAACACGCCGGCGAAGGCCGCCAGGGTCATGCAGGCGGTGATCGTCCAGAGCAGCACGGAGGGGCTGTGGTCGAGCAGCGCGGGGGTGAAGAACGCGGCGATCGCGTAGACCGCGCGCGACAGGGCGTAGGTGAGTCCCTGGGTGGTGCCGCGGGTGTCGGCGGGCAGCGTGAGCTGGGACCACACCTTGTAGTTGGCCTCGCCCGCGAAGGGATAGGAGAGCTGGTAGAGGACGAAGAACACGAGCATGCCGACGAGCGCCCCTGCCGTCAGTGAGGCGATGACGAAGGCGAGGATCTGCACGGTGGCCGCGGTGTAGAACAGCCGGTCACGCCAGGGAGTGTCGGCGACTCGGACGAAGGCGATGGTCAGCAGCACGCCGATCGGGATGAAGGCCAGGTTGATGCCGGTGGCCAGGCTCTGTGAGGCGTCGCTGACGGTGACGAGCAGGTAGGTGCCGAACTGGCCGAAGGTGTTGGCCCCGAGACCCCAGGTGACATAGAAGACGAACGTCGCCGCCATGGGCAGCAGGGCGGCCCGCGTCCACACGTTCCGGAGCGCGGTCCCGCTCGGGGCGGCTTCCGCCCCGGTGTCCCGGGCGTCGTCGTCCGCGTACTCGCCGGTCAGCTTCAGCCGGGAGCGCATGGCCCAGGTGACGAGCGCCGCCACGGCCAGCTGTCCGGTGATGAGCCGGGCCCCGGTCATGCCCGTGGTCGACAGCACGAAGCCGAGGAAGACGGCGACGGCGATACCCAGCATCCACATCACCTGGGTGAAGGCGACGAGCCTGCCGCGGGCCCAGGAGGGCGCGGCGTCCGAGACGACGGCGAGGGAGGTCGGCAGGTCGGCGCCGGCCGCGATTCCGGCGACGAGGACGCCGATCAGCAGCGTGACGTCGTCCGGTGCCAGGGTGATGACGATGGCGCCGAGGGCGAAGCAGAAGATGTCCCAGTTGTAGACGCGGCGGCGGCCGAAGAGGTCGGCGAGCCGTCCGCCGACCAGGGACCCGACGGCGATGCAGCCGGTGACGATCGCGCTGATCGCCCCGGCCATCCACACACCCATGTCGTAACTGTCGCGGTAGATGGCCAGGTTGACGGAGATGCTGACGATCAGCCCGGCGTCGAGGTAGGAGGCCATGCCCGACAGGGCGGCGGCCTTCCAGAGCTGCTTGGGGATGGGGCGGTTACCGGCCATGATGCGACTCCGTCGTCTGGTGACATCGCGGTTCCGGGGGGCCTGGTCGCAGCGAATATAGGGCGGGAAAAACGTTGCAACAAGACGTCGCGCAGACATCGGCGCGTCCCCTCGGGTTCCGCCGTGCCGTCCTCGGATATGGCGTGACCGCCGCAGGTCGCCTACGGTGAAGGTGGCCTAAAAACGTTTCAGGGGAAGGACGATGTCCGTGGTCTCCCCCGCGCTCCGGCACCTGTTCGAGAACCCGCCCCGCGATTTCGGCCCCGCTCCCCTGTGGTGGTGGTCGGGTGCGAAGGTCACCCGCGAGCGACTCGCCTGGCAGATGCGGGCGTTCGCGCAGGGCGGTGTCCACAACCTCGTCGTGATCAACCTGGCTCCGGCCGGCCCGACGTTCGGCGCCCGGGCCGACGATCCGGCGTGGTTCGGCGAGGAGTGGTGGGCGCGTTTCACCGACGCCTGCGAGATCGCCGCGGAGTTGGGCACGCGCCTGTGGTTCTACGACCAGATCGGCTTCTCGGGCGCCAATGTGCAGGGCGGCGTGACGCGACGTCACCCAGAGGCCAGAGGTGCTGCGTTGCGCTGTCGTGACGTCACCGTCTCCGAGGGCGCGGTCGTCCTGCGGGACACCGAGACCCCGCTGGCCGCGTACTCCGCGGAGGGCCGGCGTCTGGACCTCGACGTGGACGGGCCGGGCAGGGTGCGCGTCCCCGCAGCCGACGGGACCGGCGTACGGCTCGTCACCTCCGTCCCCACGGCGTTCGACTATCTGGACCCGGACGCCGTCGGCCTGCTGATGGACGCCGTGCACCACGAGTACGACCGGCGGGTGCCCGGCCACCTGGGGACCGTCGTCGCGGGCAGCTTCCAGGACGAACTGCCGGGCACCAACACCTGGAGCCACCGCTTCGCGGCGGAGTTCCGCGCCCGGCGCGGCTACGACCTGCTCGACCATCTGCCGGCCCTGTTCGGCACGGGCGCCACCGCCGCGGAGTCGGAGGTCCGCGCCGACTACTACGCGGTCCGCGCGGAACTGACCGAGGAGGCCCTGTTCCGGCCGCTCTCCGCATGGCACCGGGAGCGCGGGATGCTGCTGGGCAGCGACCAGAGCCATCCCGCCCGCGCGGGCTACCCGGCCCAGTCGACGCAGATCTACACCGACTACTTCCGCACCCATCGCTGGTACGGCGCCGCGGGCAGCGACCATCACGGCGACGCCAAGGTGCACTCCTCGATGGCCCACCTCTACGGACACGAGCGGGTCTGGATCGAGGCGTTCCACTCCTCCGGCTGGGGCGGCACGCTGGAGGACACGTACCACTGGCTGCTGCCGTTCCTGCGCAGCGGCGCCAACCTGTACAACCCGCACGCCAGCTACTTCGGGACCGCGGGCGGGTGGTTCGAGTGGGCGCCGCCGTCCACGGACTGGCGGCAGCCCTACTGGAAGCAGTACCCGGCGTTCTCCCGGGCCGTGGCCCGGATCTGCTCGATCATGTCGTGGGGCAGCTACGCGGCGGACGTGGCGGTGCTGCACCCGACCGCCACCATGCAGGCCCTCCTGCCGCTGGACGCGCCGGTCCGGCACTTCGGTGACGGCCTGCTGGGTGACGGTCACGCCGAGGCCGACGAGACGCAGCGCCACTACCTGGACCTGTGCGGCACGAACAACTGGCTCGGCCCGCGCGTCGGCGCCCTGGACCGGCGCGGGATCTCCTTCGACGTCGTCGACGACGACTCGGTCCAGCGTGCCAAGACCACCGACGGCGCCCTGCGGATCAGGGACCTCGCGTACACCGCGGTGCTGCTGCCGTCGGCGAGCGTGCTGGAGGAGGAGACGGCGCGGCGGCTGACCGAACTGCTGGACGCGGGCGGCCGGGTCGTCGTCGTGGGCCGTGCGCCCGCCACGGCCGCCGGCCGGTCACGGCGACGACTCGGTGGTGGCGGCGCTGGTGGCCCCATCCCCGGCTGGAAGCGGGGTGCCCGGCCCCGAGGCCGGCGCGGCGGGCGGTGGGCGACGCGGCCCGGACATGCCACGGGGCGACGTTTCCGCTGCTCGTCAGGCGCAGGGGGCGGCGAAAGCGGTCGCGCTGGTCACGGGCGGCCTTTCCCCGAGATCGGCGCCCATCCGCTGCGGACCCGGCACCGCCCCCGTCGGGCGAGGGGCGCGGGTGTCTCGTCCGTGACGGTGCGGGCCGAGGTCGCCGAAGCCGAGGTCTGGAACCCGGCGACCGGCTCCCGCGGCCCCGCGCGCGTCACCGTCTCCGACGACGGCACGCACTCGACCATCGAGGTTCCGCTGGACGGGGCCCCCGCGGCCCTCGTCGTGTGGCGCGAGGGCCGGCCGGTGCCGACGCGTCCCGCGCGTGAGGCCCCGGCGCGGGTGATCGACGTCTCGGCCGGCTGGCACGGCCGGCTGGTCTTTTACCATGGACAACACCTGGGGTGATCTGGCGCTGCCGCCGGGATCGTCCGTGGCGGAGCCACAGATCTGGTCACTGGAGTGGACCGAGGGCGCGGCGTGGGAGCGGATCCGGGCCACCTACGGCAACCGGGTCCGCGTCCTTGCCCCGCTGCCTGTCGGTCAGGTGCCGCAGCCGCTGGACACCGCCGCCGTCGAACGGGTCCTGGCCGGAGAGCTGCCCCTGGTGCCGACGGACGCGGGCTGGGACGTCGCGGTGTACTCGTCGAGCCGCGGCATCCCGGATCCGGGCGGGCTGCTGGGCCTCAAGGGGCTGGTGAACGAGGAGTTCGTCCGTGTGCCCGTGCCGGGCGGCAAAACGGCCGCCCGGGTCCGGGCGATCGTGGAGACCGACCGGAGGGGGCCCGCGCAACTGCACGTCGGCGCAGAGGCGGTCAAGCGGGTGTGGTGGAACGGCGAGCCGCTGGACCCGGACCACGGCTACCTGGCCTCCGCCCGGGTCACGGTGAGCCGGGGCCGCAACGTGCTCGAGTACGAACTCTCCGGCGCGCAGAGCCGCCCCTCGACCATCTCGGCGGGCGACGGCACGCCGCTGGGCAGCTTCTTCTGTCTGTCCGCACCGGGCGGACTCGGGCCGCGTCCCCGGTTCATGCGTCCGCCCGACGGAGTGCGGCCCGACGGCCGGGTGACGTACCGGGCCCGGCTGCGGGTCCCGCACGACGATGCTCGGGCGGTGCTCGTCGTGGGCGCCGCCTCGGCAGTCACGGTCCTGCTCGACGGGGACGTCGTGGCGCGGCAGGAGAAGGTGGAGTACTACGAGGCCGACTGGGGCGCCGTGCCGATGTTCTTCCGCCACGAACCGGCGCTCGGCGCGGGCGAGCACATCCTGGAGCTCGTCGCCGACACCGCCGACGTCCGGGACGCGGTCTTCGCCGACCTGGTGGTGCGTTCCGGGGCCGAGGTGACGGCCCTGGTCAGCGGCGCCGGGTGGGAGGCGGCGTCGGGCGGATGGCGGGGGCGGACGATCGAGGACGAGCGCAGGCGGGGCGAGTTGCGGCACTGCGACGCCGTGGTGCGGCCGCATCCGCTGCCGGAGAGCGCGTGGCTGACGGGCCGGCCGGTGCTCGGGCACGCCGTGTGGCCCTCGCGCTCCACGGACGACGTCCGGACGGTGCCGCAGCGCTTCCGCTTCACGGTGCCGGCGGGAACGGTCTCCCTCGACCTGCCGTTGGCGCTCGGGGCGCGGGTGCAGGTCAGCGGCGTCGGAGAACTCTCCTGGGACGGAAGGACGCTGCGGTTGCGTCAGCCGCTGTCCACCCCGGCTGAGGTCGAGGTGGTCACCGAACCGACGGCGGTCCTGCGGGGCGGCTCGGCATGGCACGGGCCGGTTCGGGTGCGCACCGTGCCGGCACCGCTGCCTCTGGGCGACTGGCGGCAGCTGGGCCTGGGCAGTTGGAGCGGGGGTGTGACGTACGCGCGTGCGGTGGAGGTGCCGTCGGGGGCCGATCCGGTGCTGGATCTCGGGCGGGTGCGGGGCAGTGTGGAGTTGTCGGTCGACGGGGAGTTCGCCGGGGAGGCGTTCTGCGCGCCGTACCGCTTCCCGTTGCGCGGTGCGGCCGGGCGTACCGTCCGGCTGGAGGTGACGGTCCGGGGCACGCTGGCGCCCTATTTGGCGGAGGCCACACCGACCGCCTGGGCGTTCGAGTCCCAACGGTCGTCGGGGCTGTCGGGGCCGGTGACGCTGCGGATTCCGGTCTAAAGGGTGTTGCGGAAGGCTCGGTGGCGGGCCTCCTGCAACACCCTTTAGGCGGGCGGTCGGGTGGAGTCCCGCAGGACGAGGCCGGGGGCGAAGACGCGGGTCTCGTGGACGTGGTCCGCGCGGGCCTCGATCTCGTCGAGCAGCATCTCGACGGCGGCCCGGCCGAGGTCTTCGACCGGCTGCCGGACGGTCGTCAGTGTGGTCGCCCCGAAGCTCGCTATGTCGAGGTCGCCGTAGCCGACGACCTGCACGTCCTCGGGGATGCGCAGGCCCCGTTCGGTCAGCCCCCGGCACAGGCCGGCCGCGAGGAAGTCGTTGGTGCAGAACACCCCGCCGGGCAGGTCGTCGAGCCCGTCCGCGATCTTCTTGCCGTACGCGACGGACATCTGCTCGGCGACGACCTGGTCCAGCCGTGCCTCCCGTCGGCTGCGCACGGCCTGCCTGGCCCCCTGGTACCGGTCGGCGCACTGGCGTATCCCGCGCTCGCCGTTGACGACGAGGATGTCGCGTGCCCCGCGGTCGAGGAGGTGCTGTACGGCGATGCGGCCGCCGGCGATGTCGTCGACGGAGGCCGAGCAGCCGTCCCGTTCCGGCATCGCCCGGTCGGCCAGGACGAGCGGGATGCCCCGCTCGCGCAGCCGGGCCAGCCGGCCCGGGTCGGCGCTGAGCGGCTCGACGACGACACCGACGGCCCGCTGCTCGACGA
>NZ_GG657757.1:795310-805594 GCF_000158955.1 Streptomyces viridochromogenes DSM 40736
GTTCTAGTTCTGGTGCTCGCCGTGAGCTGCCGCCTGCTGTCTGGGCTTCGGCTTCGTCCTCCAGCAGAACGCGGCCCAGCGCGCCCCCCTCAACGACTTCCTCTCCTTCCGCCTGCTGGTCGACCTGATGAAGCAACAGCCTTTCGCTGCCGGGCAGGTGGACGACCGGCTGGCGTACGAAGACGCCGCCCTGCTCGGTGGCCGGGAACAGGACGCGGGCCGGTCCCCAGGTGGCGCCCTCGTCCTGGCTGGCGCGCAGCCGGACCTCGGCGGTGTCCTGGTGTCCGGCGCGCTGGGCGGTGTGCAGGAGCCACAGGTCGCCCGACGGGGCCGGGAACAGGAGCGGGTTCTGTTCGGACCGGGTGTCGTCGGCGGAGAGACGGACCGGGACGGACCAGGTGTCGGCGTCCGGGGCGAGACGGGAGAACCACACCGAGATGTCGGCGACGCCCTCCTGGGTGCCCCCGAACCAGACGCAGCCGAGGTCGCCGCCGGGCAGGACGGTGAGGTTGGCGGCGTGGTTCTGCACGGCGGGGGCGGCCAGGTGGGTCTCGGCGCGGCCCGGCTCGGTGGGGTGGGGGCGCAGGGTGCCGTCGGGGGCGGTCATCGGGCCTCGCCTGCCTGGCGGGCGGCGTTCAGGTGGCCGGCGGCCGCCTGTTCGAGGTGGACGAGGTCGCAGGCCACGGTGGCGAAGGTGAAGCCCTCGGCGAGGCGTTTGGCTGCGCTCGCGCCGTCCGCGGTGTGGATGCCGGCCGCGATGCCCGCCCCGGCCGCGGCCGTGCGCACCGAGACGAGCGCGGCCTCGAACTCGTCGGCGAGCGCCGGGTCGGTGGACGATGCGCCGCCGAGCGCGATGCGCAGGTCGGAGGGGCCCACGTAGACGCCGTCGAGGCCGTCGGTGGCGCAGATGGCCTCGACGTTCGCCAGGCCCTCGGCGGTCTCGATCATCGCGAGGACGACGGTCTGGGCGTGGGCGTCGGCCGGATCGGGGCCGATGCGCAGGCCTGAGCGCATGGGTCCGTAGCTGCGACGGCCGTGCGGCGGGTAGCGTACGGCGGCCACCGCGTCGGCCGCGTCCTCGGCGGTGTCGATCAGCGGGACGATGACACCGGCGGCGCCCGCGTCGAGCGCCTTGCCGATGGGGGCCGGGTCGACCGCCTCCACGCGGACCAGGCCGACCGCCGTCGAGCCCTTGGTGTCGATGGCGGTGAGGGAGCGCAGGACGCCTGCGTACTCCAGGAGGCCGTGCTGCGCGTCGAGGGCGACGTAGTCGTAGCCGAGGCGGGCGATGCGTTCGGTGGAGACCGGGGAGTCCAGGACGGACCAGTAGCCGACGAGCGGTGCGCGGGAGCGCAGGGCGGCGGTGGCACGGCTGCGCGAATCACGCAAGAGGTCTCGCGCATTTCGCGCACCCCGTGTCATCATCAGTTCCACGAGGCAGCCCGACCGGGCCGCCTGAGGAGGTACCTGTGTCCCTCTCCGAAGCCGGCCCCGGCGGCCCCGCCCGGGCCGTCCACCGGCCCGTGCTCGCCCTGGCCGACGATCTGTCCGGTGCCGCCGAGACCGCGGTGGCGCTGCGCTCGCCCGCCCGGATCCTGCTGGGGCCGGCCCCCGAGCCGGTGGCTGCCGAGCCCGGCGAGGCCCTCGTCGTCGACCTCGACTCGCGGCAACTGCCCGGGGCAAAGGCGGCACGCGCGGTACGCGACGCCACGCACGCGGCCCCCGCCGGCACGGTGCTGTTCAAGAAGATCGACTCGCTGCTGCGGGGCAATCTCGCCGCCGAGGCGGCCGCCTATGCGCAGGACGGCGCGGGCGTGGTGATCGCGACCGCGTTGCCGGCGGCCCGGCGTACGGTCCTGGGCGGTGTCGTGCGCCTCGACGGGACCCCGCTGCACGAGACGGACGCGTGGCGTGCCGAGACCCGGCCCGCCCCGCTCTCGGTCGCCGACGCGCTCGGTGACCTGTCGTCGGCTCCGGTGCCGCTCACGGTGGTGCGCGGCGCGCCCGGCGCGCTGCGGGAAGCGCTGCGTGCGCGTTTCGCGCACGATCGGCATCCGGTGTGCGACGCGGAGACCGAAGCCGACCTCGACGCGATCGCCGCGGCGGCCCTCGAACTGGGCCCCGGAGTAAGACTGTTGGGCACCGGCGGACTCGCGGGCGCCCTGGGGCGGCTGCTGGGCACGCCCGTGCCCGCGCGACTCGCCCCGTACGCAGGGGACAGCGTCCGGCCGCTCCTGGTCGTCGTGGGAACGGCCGAGCCGTCCGCCCGCGGACAGGTCGCGCACCTCGTCGCGGACGGAGCCCACCACGTCGCCCTCGGCACCCGCGAGCTCCTGCGCTCCCCGCGACGGCTCGCACCCCCGGTCGCCCCTGTCACGGTCGTCCGCATCACCGGCGCGGCCAGTCCCGCCCTGGCGCGCCGGCTCGTCGCCGCGCTCGCCGACACCGTCGCCGACGCGGCGCAGGGCTGCGACCTGGTCCTCACCGGCGGCGAGACCGCCCGCCGCGTCCTGGACGGCCTGCGCATCACCGACCTGCGCCCGGTGGGCCAGGTCCACCACGGCGCGGTGGTCTCCCGTACGCCCGACGGCCGTTCGGTCGTCACCCGGCCCGGCAGCTACGGCGAGGCCGACTCGCTGCGGCGCATCGTCCGGGCGCTGCGCCCCGCACCCGTACAGCACGTTCCGACCGACCCCACAGGAGTAGCCCCGTGAACGCAGTCCCCTCCACCGCCACCGCCGGTCACACCGCGGCCACCGCAGCGCCGCTCCCGGTCATCGCGGTGACCATGGGCGACGGCGCGGGCATCGGGCCCGAGGTCATCGTGCCGGCGCTGCTGCACTCCGACACCCTGCGCAACTGCCGTCCCGTGGTCGTGGGCGACGCCGAGCGCCTGCGGCAGGCGGCCGGCGTCCTCGGCATCACCTGCGAGATCGTCCCCGTCGACACCCCGGCCCGGGCGGAGTTCACGCCCGGCCGCGTCAACGTGATCGACCTCGGGCTGCTCCCCGCCGACCTGCCCTGGGGCGAGCTGTCCGCCGTCGCGGGCGACGCCGCCTACCACTATGTACGTGTCGCCGCCGAACTCGCGCTGCGCTGCGAGGTGGACGGCATCTGCACCGCGCCGCTCAACAAGGAGGCTCTGCACGCCGCCGGCCACCTCTACCCCGGCCACACCGAACTCCTCGCCCACCTCACGGGCGTCGAGGAGGTGTCGATGATGCTGTCCACGCCCAGGGTGAAGGTCATCCACGTCACCACCCACATCGGGCTGATCGACGCGGTCAACCGCATCGAGCCCGGCCTGGTGGAGCGCACGGTGCGCCGCGGCCACGAGGCGATGGTGCGCGCCGGGACCGCCGACCCGGTGATCGGCGTGTGCGGTATCAACCCGCACGCGGGCGAGAACGGCCTGTTCGGCTACGGCGAGGAGGAGGAGAAGATCGTCCCGGCGCTGGAGACGGTCCGCGCCGACGGCATCGACGCCCGCGGCCCGCTGCCCGCGGACACGGCGTTCTACCTGGCCTCGCGCGGCGACTACGACCTCATCGTGGCGATGTACCACGACCAGGGGCACGGCCCGGTCAAGGTCCTCGGCATCGAGGCCGGGGTCAACCTCACCGTCGGCCTGCCCGTGATCCGCACCTCCGTCGACCACGGCACGGCTTTCGACATCGCCGGTACGGGCCGGGCCGAGGCCGGTAGCATGGTCGAGGCCCTGCGCCAGGCCGCCGAGATGTCGACCGCTCCGGCCGCCCGCTGACCTCGCTCGGCGGCAGGTACGTTGTACGGCCCAGGACCTTAAGGACACGAAGAACCGATGTCTGTGATCGGATCCAAGGCGCGGCGGGACCGCATCGTCCACCTCGCCACCACCACCGGCCTCGCGAGCGTCGAAGAGCTCTCCCAGCTGTTCGGCGTGACGGCGTCGACCATCCGCCGCGACCTGGCGAAGCTCACCACGGACGGCCGTCTGGCCCGCACCTACGGCGGTGCCATGGCGCTGGCCGCGCACCCCGAGGCGTCACTGCGGCAGCGCGTGGGCGAGGCCTTCGAGGCCAAGCAGGCCATCGCCCGCTGGGCGGCGGCACAGGTACGTCCCGGCGAGACCCTGCTGCTCGACGCCGGCTCCACGGTGGGTGCGCTCGCCCACGAGCTGCGCACGGCCGAGGACATCACCGTGGCGACCACCGGGCTCACCGCCCTGCAGGCGCTGTCCGACGTCGAGACGGTGCACGTGGAGTGCCTCGGCGGCACCCTGCGCCCGCTCAGCCAGGGCTTCGTCGGACCGCTCACCGAAGCGGCCCTGGAGCGCATGACGTTCGACCGGGTCTTCCTCGGCACCGACGGCATCTCCCCCGAACACGGCATCTGCGAGGCCGACCTGCGCCAGACCCGCCTCAAGGAACTGATGGCACGCCGCGCCGACCACGTCTACGTCCTCGCCCACGCGGCGAAGCTGGGCCGCCGCCCCTTCCACGCCTGGACGGCGTTGGGTGAGGGCTGGACGCTGGTGACCGACGACTCGGCCGACCCGAGCGTGCTCGAAGCGCTGCGGGCGCGCGGGGTCAGGACCGTGACGACGACTCCGGAGCCGGTGCCGGTCGCGCCGCGCGGCGGCGACGGATAGAGCCGCACAGGTTCGAGGCGCCGGACGGTGCCGGTCATGAGGGCGCCGTGCCCGTGGCGGTGGCGCTCGGCGCCCCGGCCCCGCTGCCCCCGAAGCGAATCCCCTTGGCGGCCTCCCGAAGTCCGCAGCCGAGGCCAGGTTCGGGCCGCGGGGCGGACAACGGGGACCGGGCACAGCGCGCACCACGATCGGGCCAAGTGTCGGCGGCATCCGCTAGCGGGGAGGAACCCGCCTTCTCGGCGTCGTGACACCGCCTGACGCGGCGGCGTCGAGGAGGCGGCGGAAGGTGGGGCATTCCAGGTGGCGGGGTGCGGGGCACGCGGCGGCGTGCCGCAGGGAGTCGCGCAGGGCGCCCAGTTCACGGATCCGGCGGTCGAGTTCCTCGGCCTTGTCCGTCAGCATCCGCCGGTCGATGCGCGGCTCCCCCTCCGGCGTGAACATCAGCGCGATCTCGTCGAGCGAGAACCCGGCCGTCCGCCCCAGCGCGATCAGCGCCAGCCGTTCCAGGACGCCCGGGTCGTACTGGCGTCGCAGGCCGCGCCGGCCGGTCGAGGCGATCAGCCCCTTCTCCTCGTAGAACCGCAGTGTCGAGGCGGGCACCCCGGCGCGCTGCGCCACCTCGGCGATGTCCAGCTCTGTCATTGTCTTGACCTCAAGTCGACTTGAAGTAGAACGCTGTCAGCACGGCACGACGAAGGCAAGCAGAGGGGACCGCGAGCATGGACGCCGAGCGCAGGGCCGACGAGGAACAGGCCGACGAGGAACAGGCCGCCCGCTGGAACGGGCGCGCCGGACACGCCTGGGTCGATCTCCAGGCGGTGCTGGACGAGATGTTCAGGCCCTTCGAGGACCTGCTCGTCGAGGCGATGGCCTCCGAACGGGCGGGCCGTGTGCTCGACGTGGGCTGCGGCACGGGCGGCATCACCCGGGCCGTCGCCCGACGGGTCGGGCCCTGCGTCGGTGTCGACATCTCCGGCCCGATGATCGAGGCCGCACGGGCGTGGGCCGAGCGGGAGGGCGTTCCGGCGTCCTTCGTCCGCGCCGACGCGCAGGAGCACGCGTTCGAGCCGGGCACCTTCGACGCCGTCATCTCGCGTTTCGGCGTCATGTTCTTCGACGACCCCGTGCGGGCCTTCGCGAACCTCCGGAGCGCGGTCCGGGACGACGGTGTTCTCCGGTTCGTCGTCTGGCGCGATCCGGGCGAGAACCCGTTCATGACGACGGCCGAGCGCGCCGCCGCCCCGTTCCTGCCCGACCTCCCCGCCCGGCGCCCCGACCAGCCGGGGCAGTTCGCCTTCGCTGACGCGGAGAGGATCCGCCGCGTCCTGGCGGAGAGCGGCTGGGCGGAGGTCGGCATCCGGCCGGTCGACGTGGTCTGCAGCTTGCCGGAGCGGGACCTGGTCCGCTACTTCACCCGGCTCGGCCCGCTCGGCATGTTCCTGCCCGAGGTGGACGAGCAGACCCGCGCGCGGGTCGTCGAGACGGTCCGACCGGCCTTCGACCCCTTCGTGCACGGGTCGGAAGTCCGCTTCACCGCGGCCTGCTGGGCGGTCGGCGCCCGGGCCTCGGAGGCGAAACTTTCGTGAGGCCCGGCCCCCTTTCGTGAGTGCGGGCGCCCGGCCCATAGTGAGATCGATATGACGCCCAAGAGAGCACTGGTGGTCCGGGGCGGCTGGGAAGGGCACCAGCCGGTCGAGGCGACGGACCTGTTCCTGCCCTTCCTGCGGAGCAACGGATACACCGTCCGGGTCGAGGAGTCGACCGGCGTCTACGCCGACGCCGCCGAGATGGCCGGCACCGACCTCGTCGTGCAGTGCGTCACGATGTCCCAGATCACGCGCGAGGAGCTGGCGGGGCTGAGTGCCGCGGTCGTGGCCGGCACCGGCTTCACCGGCTGGCACGGCGGCATCGCCGACTCGTTCCGCGCGTCATCCGACTATCTGCACCTGGTGGGCGGCCAGTTCGCCACCCATCCGGGCAAGGAGCCGTGCGAGCGCCGCGGCGGGGCGGAGGACAACTTCCTGCCGCACACCATCGCCCTCACCGAAGCCGGCCGGGAGCACCCCGTCACCGCGGGCATCGAGGACTTCGAGCTGCACACCGAGCAGTACTGGGTGCTCCACGACGACCTCATCGACGTCCTCGCCACCACCACGCACCCGACCCGGCCGTGGGAGCCCTGGCACCGGCCGGTCAGCTCACCGGCGGTCTGGACCCGCCGTTGGGGCTCCGGACGGATCGTGGTGACGACACCGGGGCACAGCGTCGACGTCCTGGAGAACCCCAACGTCCGCACCATCATCGAGAGGGGCATGCTGTGGGCGACGCGCACCGCGTCGGTGTCGTAGGGCTGGGCGTCATCTCCCGTGCCTACCTGGACACGCTCGCGGGCCGTTCCGCCGTGCGGGTCACCGCGGTCGCCGACCTGGACGCCTCCCGGTCGGCGGCCGTCGCCGCGGACCTGCCCGGTGTCCGGGCCCTGACGGTGGAGGAGTTGCTGAGCAGCCCGGACGTGGACACGGTGCTGAACCTCACCACCCCCGCCGCGCACGCGGCGATCGCCCTCGGCGCCATCGGCCACGGCAAGCACGTCTACGGGGAGAAGCCGCTGGCCGCCACGCTCGCCGACGCGCACGCCGTCCTCGATGCCGCCGCGACGGCGGATGTCGGGGTGGGGTGCGCGCCGGACACCGTCCTCGGCACCGGGGTCCAGACCGCGCGGGCGGCCGTGGCGTCGGGGAGCATCGGACGCCCGCTGTTCGCCTCGGCCGTGATGGTCACCCCCGGCCACGAGCGCTGGCACCCCCACCCCGACTTCTACTACACCGAGGGCGGCGGGCCCCTGCTCGACATGGGGCCGTACTACCTCGCGTCCCTGATCCACCTCCTCGGTCCGGTACGGGCCGTGACGGGGGCGTCGAGCCGGCTGCGCGCCGAGCGGGTCATCGGTTCCGGTCCGCGTACGGGCGAGCGCATACCGGTGGAGGTGGACAGTCATGTCTCCGGTGTGCTGGAGCATGCCGACGGGACGCTGACGACGATCACGACGAGCTTCGACGGGGTGGCCACCACGGCGGCCCCGATCGAGGTCCACGGCGAGCGGGGGACGCTCGCCCTCCCGGACCCGAACCGCTTCGACGGCGACGTACGGCTCTTCGAACTCGGCGGCACACAGTGGCGGACCCTCCCGCCGTCCGCGGGCTACGCCGACGGCGCCCGCGGCGTCGGACTGCTCGACTTCGTCGCCGCCGACGACCGACGGGCGCCGCGTGCGAACGGCGAACTCGCCCTGCACGTGCTGGAGACGATGACCGCCCTGCTCCGTTCGTCGGCCGAGGGACGGCGGATCGAGCTGACGACGTCGGCACAGCCACCCGCCCCCGTACCGCTGACGGCCGCCGAGGAGTGGGGAGCCCGGACCGCCCCGAGCCCCGCGTGACGGGGCCGAGTCCGGGGTCAGTCCACGGGCCAGGTGTGTGCGGGCGCGTTCATGTGCATGTAGTCCATGTACGTCGTGGTCATCTGCCGCAGCGCCTCTCGCCGGTCCGAGATGCCGGCCTTCTCCAGGTGGTGGACGGTCTCCACCTGCCACAGGGCGCCGTTGCGGGCGGTGACGCAGCGCTGCTCGACGATGCCCAGCAGGGGTTCACGCCAGGCCGCGTCCAAGCCGGCCAGCTGCAGGCCCCGGTGGGCGAGCGGCAGCAGGCGCCGCAACACCAGTTCCGTGACCGGCACTTCACCCGTTCCGGGCCAGTACAGGCGGGCGTCGATGCCCTCGCGGGAAGCGGTGTGCAGATTCTCCTCGGCGACCGAGAAGGACATCCGCGTCCACACCGGCCGGTCCTCGTCGACCAGGGCGCGGGTCAGTCCGTAGTAGAAGGCGCCGTTGGCGATGGTGTCGGCGACGGTGGGGCCTGCGGGCAGCACCCGGTTCTCGATCCGCAGGTGCGGTCCGCTCCCGGTGACGGCGTAGACGGGGCGGTTCCACCGGTAGATCGTGCCGTTGTGCAGGGTCAGTTCGCCCAGCTGCGGGATGCCGTCGCGGTCCAGCACCTCCTGCGGGTCCTCGTCGTCGCACAGCGGCAGCAGGGCCGGGAAGTAGCGGACGTTCTCCTCGAAGAGGTCGAAGACGCTGGTGATCCACCGCTCCCCGAACCACACCCGGGGGCGTACCCCCTGGGCCTTGATCTCCTCCGGCCGGGTGTCGGTGGCCTGCTCGAACAGGGGGATGCGGGTCTCGCGCCACAGTTCCCTGCCGAACAGGAAGGGCGAGTTGGCCGCCAGGGCGATCTGCACCCCGGCGACGGCCTGGGCGGCGTTCCAGTAGTCGGCGAACTGCTTGGGGGCGACCTGGAGGTGGAACTGGGTGCTGGTGCAGGCGGCCTCCGGTGTGATGGTGTCGGCGTACGTCGACAGGTGCTCCACGCCGTCGACCGTGATCCGCAGGTCCTCGCCGCGCGCCGCGAAGATCTGCTCGTTGAGCAGCTGGTAGCGCGGGTCACCGGAGAGGGCGGACTCGCTCACGTCCGACTCCCTGAGGGTCGGCAGGATACCCACCATGATCAGGTGAGCGCCCACGGCGGAGGCCCGGTCCTCGGCGTGGTTGAGGGCGTCCCGGATCGCCTGCTCCCAGGCTCCGGGGCCGCCGGTGGTCAGCTCCCGCGGCGGGATGTTGATCTCCAGGTTGAAGCGGCCCAGCTCGCTCGACCAGGCGGGGTCGGCGATAGCCCGGAGCACGTCCGTGTTGCGCATGATCGGCAGACCGTGATCGTCCACCAGGTTGAGCTCGATCTCCAGCCCGACGTGGGGGCGCTCGCTCTCGAAGCCGGACTCGCGCAGCATCCGGGCCAGCACTTCGAGGTCGGTGTGCATCTTGGCCCGGTACCGACGGCGGTCCTCCCGTGTGAACACCAGGGCCGGCACGTCACGTCCCATCGTGCTCCTCCCGAGTCCCCCCGGCGGATACCTCTCGTCCCAGAGTCGCACCTTGTCGTAATGGCCGCACCCACCTAGCCTGACTTTGTGCCGCAAATAAACAAACCCCGAACGCACAGTGTCGTGCCGGGCAACGGCGACTCCCTCACCCGACTCCGTGTCGCCATCACCGTCTTCTTCGCGCTGGACGGCTTCGTCTTCGCCGGCTGGGTCGTGCGCATCCCCGCCATCAAGGAGCAGACCGGCGCCTCCGCCAGTGCCCTCGGCCTCGCCCTCCTGGGCGTCTCGGCCGGGGCCGTCGTCACCATGATCCTCACCGGGCGCCTGTGCCGCCGCTACGGCAACCACCAGGTCACCGTGGTCTGCGCCGTGCTGCTCTCCCTCAGCGTCGCCCTGCCCCCGCTGGCCCACTCGGCCCTGGCGCTCGGCCTGGTCCTGCTGATCTTCGGCGCGGCGTACGGCGGCATCAACGTCGCGTTCAACAGCGCCGCCGTCGATCTCGTGGCCGCGCTGGGGCGGCCGATCATGCCGAGCTTCCACGCCGCCTTCAGCCTGGGCGGCATGATCGGCGCCGGGCTGGGCGGACTGGTCGCCGGCGCCCTCTCCCCCACCCGGCATCTGCTGCTGCTCACCGTCGTCGGACTGCTCGTGACCGCCGTGGCGGGCCGTACCCTCCTGCGGTGCGAGCCCCCGGCGCCGCCCGAGCGCACGCGGCCCGA
>NZ_GG657757.1:805804-858260 GCF_000158955.1 Streptomyces viridochromogenes DSM 40736
CCGGCACGACGCTCCTGGAACGCCTGGGGCGGACCAGGACCGTCGTCGCCGGAGGCACCACGGCGGCGGCCGGAATGCTGCTCGGTTCGCTCGCCCCGTCCCTGTGGGCGGCCCTGCTCGGGTACGCGGTGACGGGCATCGGCCTCGCGAACCTCTTCCCGGTCGCCGTGGAACGGGCGGGCGCGCTCGCCGGCCCCGGCGGAGTCGCCACCGCCTCCACACTGGGCTACGGCGGGATGCTGCTGGGGCCGCCCGCCATCGGGTTCATGGCGGACTGGTTCTCCCTCCCCGCCGCCCTGACCAGCGTGGCGATCCTGGCCGCCCTGGCCGCGGTCATCGGCTTCGCGACGCGCACCGCCGCGGCCCGCTGATCCCGGCCGGGCGGCTCAGACGTCGGGGAGCCGCGTGGACCGCGCCGCCCCGTCCACGAAGGTCTGCAGGACGCGGGTGGCGGCGATCTCCCTCGGACGGGCCCGCGAACGGATCCACGGTCCAGGACGACGAGATCGGCCGCCCTGCCGACGGTGATGCTGCCGGTGATGTCGTCAAAGACAGGGCCTGGACCCGGAAACGTACCCGGGCCTGACCGCGGTCCGTCCCGAACTGCCGGCGATGGCGGACAGCTCCTTCGAGGAGGCGGTGGACCTCATGCTGGAGGCGCTGGCGGCGCGGGCCCCGGAGAAGCGCTGAGCGGCCCTGTGTGACGCCGGCCGCGTCCCCGACCGGGTGATCGACACCCCGGCGTCGGGGTACTCGGGGCTCGCCCCCGGTGATCACCGGGCACGCCGTGGACGAGGAGGCAGACCCGTGACCGAACAGCAGCACCCCGCTGAGCAGCACCCGACCCCGGAGTTTCCCTCCCAGGACCAGTCGCACCCGGGCTGGACCGGCCCCATGGACCCGCCCCCGGACCACGGTGAGGAGTCCTACCGGGGCAGTGGCCGACTGGCCGGCCGCAAGACCGTGATCACCGGTGGGGACTCCGGGATCGGCCGGGCGGTCGCCCTGGCGTTCGCCCGTGAGGGAGCCGATGTGCTCTTCACCCACCTGGACGACGAGAAGGACGACGCCTCCGAGACGGCCCGGCTGGTCGAGGAGGCCGGCCGGCGTGCCGTGCCCGTCCCGTGCGATGTGCGGGAGGAGGCGAACTGCCGGGCGCTGATCGACCGTGCCGTCGAGGAGTTCGGCCGGATCGACGTCCTGGTGAACAACGCGGCGTACCAGATGTCGCAGCCCGACGGCATCGAGTCGATCTCCACCGAGCAGTTCGACCGGGTGATGCGCACCAACCTGTACGGCATGTTCTGGCTGTGCAAGATGGCCCTGCCGCACATCCCGGAGGGCGGCAGCATCATCAACTCCACATCGGTGCAGGCCTACAAGCCCAGCCCGCATCTGCTGGACTACGCGACGACGAAGGGCGCGATCGTCACCTTCACGCAGGGCCTCGCGCAGATGCTGATCGAGAAGGGCGTCCGCGTCAACGCGGTGGCACCGGGCCCGGTGTGGACACCGCTGATCCCGGCGACGCTGCCGGACACGCGTACGTTCGGCAAGCAGGCCCCCATCGGACGGCCCGCGCAGCCGGCCGAGATGGCTCCGGCGTACGTCTTCCTCGCCTCCCAGGAGGCGTCGTACATCACCGCCGAGATCCTCAACGCGACGGGCGGCACACCGCTGCCGTGAATCCCGGGGCATGGAGCGTGCTCCATGCGGCAGACTCGGCGGCATGGAGACCGCCGAGTTCCTTCAAGCGCTGGAGAACGAGGGCCGGCTGCTCGCCGCGGCCGCCGAGGCGGCGGGGACGGACGCCAAGGTGCCGGCCTGCCCGGGTTGGCAGGTGCGCGACCTGCTGCGGCACACGGGCGCGGTGCACCGCTGGGCCGCCGCCTACGTCGCGCAGGGGCTGACCGAGCGCCGCCCCCTGGCCGAACCCACCGGTCTCGACGGTGCGGAGCTGGTGGCCTGGTACCGCGACAGCCACGGCCTTCTCGTCGGGACGCTGTCCGCCGCCTCGCCCGACGTGAAGTGCTGGGCCTTCCTGCCCGCGCCGTCCCCGCTGGCCTTCTGGGCCCGGCGGCAGGCGCACGAGACGGCGGTGCACCGCGTCGACGCGGAATCCGCCCGCGGCGGCGGTACCACCGCGCTCGCGCCGGAGTTCGCGACCGACGGCATCGACGAACTCCTGCGCGGGTTCAGCGCCCGCCCCAGGAGCCGGCTCCACACTCCCGAGCCGCGCGTGCTGCGGGTGCGCACGGACGACACCGACGCGGTGTGGACCGTACGGCTGTCCCCGGAGCCGCCCGTGACCTCCCCGGGCGCGTCGGGGGAGGCCGAGTGCGAACTCTCCGGACCGGCCGAGCAGTTGTACCTGGCGCTGTGGAACCGGGCCCCCTTGCCCAGGGTCACGGGCGACAAGGCGCTCGCCGCGCTGTGGCGGGAGGCCTCCGCGGTCTGACCTGACCTAGGGCGTGTCGTCGGTCAGCATCCGCGCGAGCACCGCGCGCTGCACGGGCAGCACCTCGCCGTGCAGCGCGCGTCCCTTCGCCGTGAGCGCGACCCGCACGCCCCGCCGGTCCTGCGGACACATGCAGCGCTCGACGAGCCCCTCCTTCTCCAGCCGGGCGATCAGCCGTGACAGCGCGCTCTGGCTGAGATGGACCCGCTCGGAGATCTCCTGGACACGGTAGGAGGGCGTGCCCTTCGGCGCCCGGCACCCTGCGAGGACGTCGAGCACCTCGAAGTCACTGGCGCACAGGCCATGGCCGTGCAGGGCCCGGTCGAGTTCGCACTGCGTGCGCGCGTGCAGCGCCAGAATGTCCCGCCACTGTTCCACGAGCGCCTGCTCGGCCTGGGTCGCCGCCATGCGCGGAACCGTAACAGACAACCAAGATTGTTGCATCCGAATTAAATGCACTTGCATTCCATGCATGCGCATGTAGTGTCTCGGCATGACCTCTCCGCTCACCACCCCCACGTCCGACGGGCGTTGGACTCCCCGGCTCTGGGGCACCCTCCTGGTGCTCTGCGCCGCGATGTTCCTGGACGCCCTGGACGTGTCCATGGTCGGCGTGGCGCTGCCGTCCATCGGCGCCGACCTCGGCCTGTCGACCTCCGCGCTGCAATGGATCGTCAGCGGCTACATCCTCGGCTACGGCGGTCTGCTGCTCCTCGGCGGTCGCACCGCCGACCTGCTGGGCCGGCGTCAGGTCTTCCTGGTGGCCCTGGGCGTCTTCGCGCTGGCCTCGCTGCTGGGCGGCGTCGTCGACTCGGGACCTCTGCTCATCGCCAGTCGCTTCGTCAAGGGCCTGAGCGCGGCCTTCACGGCCCCCGCCGGCCTGTCGATCATCACCACGACGTTCCCCGAAAGGGCCGCTCCGCAACCGGGCGTTGGCCATATACACCACCTGCGGCGCCACCGGCTACTCGATGGGCCTGGTCTTCTCCGGCCTGCTCACCGAGGCGAGCTGGCGGCTCACGATGCTGCTGCCCGCCCCCGTCGCGCTGATCGCCCTGCTCGTGGGCCTCAAGCTGCTGCCGCGCAGTGAGCGCGAGCGCGGCGAGGGCGGCTACGACATCCCCGGCGCGGTCCTCGGCACCGCCTCGATGCTGCTGCTCGTCTTCACCGTCGTCGAGGCGCCCGAGGTGGGCTGGGCCGCGGCCCGGACCGTGCTGTCCTTCGCGGCGGTGGCCGTACTGCTGGCGGCCTTCGTCGCCGTCGAACGGCGCAGCCCCAGTCCGCTGATCCGGCTCGGGGTTCTGCGCTCGGGGCCGCAGGTGCGGGCCCAACTGGGCGCGATGACGTTCATCGGGAGCTACATCGGCTTCCAGTTCCTGGTCACCCTGTACATGCAGCAGCTGCTCGGCTGGTCGGCGCTGCACACGGCGCTGGCGTTCCTGCCGGCAGGCGCGTTGGTGGCGCTGTCCGCGACGAAGGTGGGAGCGGTCATCGACCGGTTCGGCACGGCCCGGCTGATGGTGCTGGGCTTCGTCCTGATGGTGGTCGGCTACGTACTGTTCCTGCGGGTCGACCTCCACCCGGTCTACGCGGCGGCGATCCTGCCGACGATGCTGCTGGTCGGCTCGGGCTTCGCGTTGACCTTCCCGTCCCTCAACGTCCAGGCCACCAACGGCGTCGACGAGCACGAGCAGGGCATGGTCTCCGGGCTGCTCAACACCTCGGTCCAGGTGGGCGGCGCGATCTTTCTCGCCGTGGTGACGGCGGTGGTGACCGCGAACGCCCCCGAGAAGGGTGCCGTCACCCCGCAGGCCGTCCTCGACAGCTACCGCCCCGGCTTCGTGGTCGTGACCCTCATCGCCCTCGCCGGCCTGCTGATCACCCTCACGGGCCTGCGGACCCGCCGGGGCCGTCCGTCCGTCGTGGTCGCCAAGTCCACCCTCAGGGAGGCGGAGCGCGTACCCGTACGCGACTAGGGGGAACGCCTTCCAGGCGCGCCCGGCGGGACTGCTTGCTCGCCGGGCGCGCCCCTGTTCGACTCGACGTATGACCCATCACGGGGGACGGCGCACTCAGGCCGAGCGGGACGCGATCACGGTCGAGATCGGGTACGCGCCGTGCAGTGCGGCCTTCACGGCGGCGGTGCTCCTCGGGGCCGTGGCCGGTCCGGCGCTGCTCTTCGGCCTTCCGGACACGGCGGAACTCCTGCTGCCGCGCATCGGGTCGGTTCTCGCGCCCGTCCTCTTCGCCGCCCGGGTCGTCAGCGTGCTGGTCCGGTTCCGGTCGGCGGGTCAGCCCAGCCAGCCCGGCCGCACCAGCCCCGACTCGTAGGCGAGCACGACGAGTTGGGCCCTGTCGCGGGCGTTCAGCTTCACCATCGTGCGGCTGACGTGGGTCTTGGCCGTGAGTGGGCTGACCACCAGGCGACGCGCGATCTCCCCGTTGGACAGACCGATGCCGACCAGAGCCATCACCTCACGCTCCCGCTCGGTGAGGGAGGCCAGGGCATCGGCCGCCGCCGGCTCCTTGGAGCGGGCCGCGAACTCGCCGATCAACCGCCGCGTCACACCCGGCGACAGCAGCGCGTCGCCCGCGACCACCGCCCGTACGGCGCGCAGGAGTTCGTCCGGCTCGGTGTCCTTCACCAGGAAGCCGGAGGCGCCCGAGCGGATCGCCTCGAAGACGTACTCGTCGAGCTCGAAGGTGGTCAGCATGACCACCTTCACGTCCTTCAGGGACGGGTCCTCGGTGACCCGGCGGGTCGCGGCCAGGCCGTCGAGCGAGGGCATCCGGATGTCCATCAGGACGACGTCGGGCCGCAGTTCACGGATCCGGCGCACAGCCTCCTCGCCGTCGGCGGCCTCCGCGGCCACCTCGATGTCCGGCTGCGCGTCGAGCAGCGCCCGGAACCCCGCCCGGACCAGTGACTGGTCGTCGGCGAGCAGTACGCGGATCACCGGTCCTCCATGTGTCGTCCTCGAGTTGCCGTCGGCTCACGGACCGGCGGACGCCGTCATCGGCAGTTCGGCGAGCACCCGGAAACCGCCGTCCGGGCGGGTCCCCGCCTCGATGGTGCCACCCAGCGCGGCGGCCCGCTCCCGCATACCGGCCAGCCCGTTGCCGCTGCCGCCGGCCTCGGCGCCGGTCGCGGGCCCGTCGTCGTCGACGCGCAGCCGCAGCACACGCGAGTCGTGGGCGAGGTGCACGCGGGCGTGCCGCGAGCCCGAGTGCCGTACGACGTTGGTCAGGGCCTCCTGGACGATCCGGAAGGCGGCGAGGTCGGTGCCGGGCGCGAGGCGTGGCGGCTCGCCCTCGACGTCGACGGTCAGGCCCGCGCTCGCCGCCTGCGCCACCAGTTCGGGCAGCCGGTCCAGCCCGGGCGCCGGGGCGCGTGGTGCCTCACCGGGCGCGCGCAGGGTGTCGAGCACCTGGCGCACCTCGCCGAGCGCTTCCTTGCTCGTGGCCTTGATCGTGGTGAGGGCCGAGCGGGCCTGCTCGGGGTCGGTGTCGAGGAGCGCGAGGCCGACGCCCGCCTGCACATTGATCACGGAGATGCTGTGGGCGAGTACGTCGTGCAGCTCCCGGGCGATCCGCAGCCGCTCCTCGTCGGCCCGCCGCCGTGCGGCCTCCGCGCGCTCGGCCCGCTCGCGGGCCCACTGCTCGCGCCGGACCCGGAACAGCTCCGACACCGCCACGATCGCCGCCACCCAGGTGGCGACGACGATCTCCTCGCCCCAGGAGAGGGCGGAGTCCCCCGACGGCGGCAGCCACGGGTAGAGCCAGTGCGCCACCAGGACGTGCCCGGCCCAGAGCATGCCCATCGCCGCCCACGCGGCCCGGCGGTGCCCGGCGACGATCGCGCTGAAGCACGCCAGGGCGACGGTGAGGAGCACCGGCCCGTAGGGATATCCGGCCCCCAGGTAGACCATGACGGCGGCGGCCGTGCCGAACACCACGGCCACCGGGTACCGCTTGCGCCAGAGCAGCAGCCCTCCCGCCACCATCAGCAGCACCCGCGCGAAGACATCCAGCTCCGCCCGCTCTCCCTGCTGCCCGTGGGCGGCGAAGTTCGACCCGACGAGCACGAACGCGGTCACGACGACGGTGGACCGCCAGGGCCACCGAGGGGCCCGCCCTTCCCACCGGTCCCACCATGCGGGGCCGTGCCGCCACCATTGCGGCGGCCCGCCCCGCACACGCTGCTCGTCCATACCGGCCACGCTAGACGCCGGACTCCCGCACCGGCGTCACCCCGGCGTGGCGATCACGCCTACTCCCCGGGAAGTACACCGCCGCCCGGCGCTGCGTCCTCGGCAGAACCGGGTACCAGTCCCACCCCCCGAGCGAGTTGCCCCACCGCGTGGCGGAAGAACCGCGCCCGGTCCTCCACCACGCGGTGGAACTGGCCGAACAGCTCGAAGCCGACCAGGCCGTACAGCTGGGCCCAGGCCGCGACGAGAGCTGACACCACCTCCGGGGGCAGGTCGGGCGCGAGGTCGGCGGCCATCCGTTCGGCCTCAGGGCGCAGCTCGGACGGCAGCGCCGGTCCGGCCAGGCCGGAGCCGTGATGGGCATCGCGTGCGATGCCGAGGAGCAGGAGGCCGACGCGGGCGGCGGACGGGACGGTGGTGTCGGGGGCGGTGTAGCCGGGCACGGGCGATCCGTAGATCAGCGCGTACTCGTGGGGGTGGTCCAGCGCCCAGCCCCGCACCGCCTCACAGACCGCGATCCACCGCCGGAAAGGGTCGGTGGCCGCCGACTCATGAGCCGCCTCGGCCCGCTCGCCGAGGGAGTCGTAGGCGTCGATGATGAGAGCGGTCAGCAGGTCGTCACGGCTGGGGAAGTAGCGGTACAGCGCGGACGAGACCATGCCCAGCTCGCGGGCCACGGCCCGCAGGGAGAGCCGGGCGGCGCCCTGCGCCGCGAGCTGTCTGCGGGCCTCGTCCTTGATGGCCGCGGTGACTTCGATCCTGGCCCGGGCACGGGCGCCGTGTGCGGTGCTCATGCGGGAAGTGTGCCATGAAAGCAGAGCACTGCACACAAACGAGAGCACCGCTCTTGCTATGCGGGGCGACCTCGGGCAGACTGAATCCATCGAACGAGAGCGGTGCTCACAGAAGAGAGCACCGCTCCACGATCAGACAACAGGGGGACCTCATGTCCACACACGTCCAGAAGCCCGGCTGGTTCACCGTCAACGTCTTCAACCGCCTCGTGGCCTGGATGACCCGCCGCGGCATCAGCGTCTGGGGCTCGCGCGTCCTCGCCGTCCGCGGCCGCAAGAGCGGCCAGTGGCGCACCACCCCGGTCAACCTGCTCACCCTGGACGGCCGGCAGTACCTCGTCGCACCCCGCGGTCACGTCCAGTGGACGCACAACATGCGCGCGGCGGGCGGCGGCGAGCTGCACCTCGGCAAGCACGTGGACCCGTTCACCGCGACCGAGGTGGCCGACGACGACAAGACCCCGATCCTGCGCGCCTACCTCAAGCGATGGAAGGCCGAGGTCGGGGTCTTCTTCGCCGGAGTCGGCCCGGACTCCCCGGACGACCAGCTCCGCCGGATCGCCCCCGACCACCCGGTCTTCGAGATCACCCTGAAGGGCTGACCTCGTCGTCCGGCACGGCGGGACGACGGTCCAGCGCGGCCAGGCCACGCTGGGCCATCGGATGGCTGCGGACGATCTCGCCCAGTGATGTCGCGCCCTGCGCGATGTCCTTGAACGCCTTCCAGGCCGGGCGGAGACTCGTCAGCGCCGCGTGGAACAGTCCGGGACGGCGTTCGAACACGGCCAGCAGCCGCTTGCCGACACTCATCTCCACGCCGAGCCCGGCCTTGACCGCGAACGCGTAGTTGAGAGCCTGCCGGCGCGTCTCCACCGCGTCGTGCGCCTCGGCGATCCGGACCGCCCACTCCCCCGCGAGCCGCCCGGACCGCAGCGCGAAGGAGATGCCCTCGCGGGTCCACGGCTCCAGCAGCCCCGCCGCGTCGCCGCACACCAGCACCCGTCCGCGGGACAGCGGCGAGTCGTCGGCCCGGCAGCGGGTCAAGTGCCCGGAGGAGATGCTGGGTTCAAACCCCGCGAGGCCCAGCCGCCCGACGAACTCCTCCAAGTACCGCTTCGTCGCGGCGCCTTCGCCCCGCGCCGAGATCACTCCGACCGTCAGCGTGTCGCCCTTGGGGAAGACCCAGCCGTAACTGCCGGGCATGGGGCCCCAGTCGATGAGCACCCGGCCCTTCCAGTCCTCGGCCACGGTGTCCGGCACGGGGATCTCGACCTCCAGGCCGAGGTCCACCTGGTCGACCTTGACCCCGACATGGGCGCCTATGCGGCTGGCGCTGCCGTCCGCGCCGACCACGGCGCGCGCGAGCAGGACCTCGCCGCCCTGGAGGAGTACGGCGACCGTACGCCGGTCGGGCACCGCCGAGCCGTGCTGCTCGACCCGCTGGACCGTGACCCCGGTACGCAGTTCGGCGCCCGCCTTCTGGGCGTGCTCGACGAGCTGCTGGTCGAACTCGGGCCGGTTGATCAGTCCGAAGAGCATCTGCCTGGACCGGCGGGTGCGTGTGAAGCGGCCGTTGTGGGAGAACGTCACCGCGTGCACCCGGTCCCTGAGCGGCAGCTCGAAGCCGGGCGGGAGGGAGTCGCGCGAGGGGCCGATGATGCCGCCGCCGCACGTCTTGTACCGCGGCAGCTCCGCCTTCTCCAGCAACAGCACACGTCTTCCGGCGACCGCCGCCGCGTACGCGGCCGAAGCGCCCGCGGGTCCCGCGCCCACCACGACGACGTCCCACACCTGCTGCACGTCGTCCGCCGAAGAGTTCTCGCTGCTCACGATGGTCTACTGCTCCCGATCAAGCCGCCTGCCGCTGCTACCCCCCGCATCCTACGGCGGACCTGGTCACAGTCCGCTGTGGGAGGATCTACAGCACCCACAGCTACAACGTCGCACCCACGAGGAGCGTGCCCATGTCGTCGAATCCGGTCGCCGAGACCGTCGCCTCGCTGATGCCGAGGGCGAAGGCGGAACTCACCGAACTGGTGGCTTTCCGGTCGGTGGCCGACTTCGACCAGTTCCCGAGGAGCGAGAGCGAGGACGCCGCCCGCTGGGTCGCCGACGCGCTCGCCGCCGAGGGCTTCCAGGACGTGGCCCTGCTCGACACCCCCGACGGGACACAGTCGGTGTACGGCTACCTGCCCGGCCCGGAGGGCGCGAAGACCGTCCTGCTCTACGCCCACTACGACGTGCAGCCGCCGCTGGACGAGGCCGGCTGGAGCACCCCGCCGTTCGAGCTGACCGAGCGGGACGGGCGCTGGTACGGGCGCGGGGCCGCCGACTGCAAGGGCGGCGTGATCATGCATCTGCTGGCACTGCGCGCGCTGAAGGCGAACGGCGGGGTACCGGTCCATGTGAAGGTGATCGCGGAGGGATCCGAGGAGCAGGGCACGGGCGGCCTGGAGCGGTACGCCGAGGAGCACCCGGAGCTGCTGGAGGCCGACGCGATCGTCATCGGCGACGCGGGCAACTTCCGGGTGGGCCTGCCGACCGTCACCTCCACCCTGCGCGGTATGACCCTCGTCCGCGTCCGGGTCAACACGCTCGCCGGCAACCTGCACTCGGGCCAGTTCGGCGGCGCCGCGCCCGACGCGCTCGCCGCGCTGATCCGCGTCCTGGACTCGCTGCGCGCCGAGGACGGTTCGACGACCGTCGACGGACTGGCCGCGGACGCGGCCTGGGAGGGCCTTCAGTACGACGAGGAGCAGTTCCGGCAGGACGCCAAGGTCCTGGACGACGTGGAGCTGATCGGCTCCGGCACGGTCGCCGACCGCATCTGGGCCCGGCCGGCCGTGACGGTCCTCGGCATCGACTGCCCGCCCGTCGTCGGCGCCACCCCGTCCGTGCAGGCCGGCGCCCGTGCGCTGATCAGCCTGCGGGTGCCGCCGGGCGTGGACGCGGCCGAGGCGACCAAGCTGCTCCAGGCACATCTGGAGGCGCACACGCCGTGGGGGCGCGCGGGTGAGCACCGAGCAGATCGGGCAGGGCCAGGCCTTCCGTGCCGACACCTCCAGCCCGGCGTACCGGGCGATGGCGGACGCGATGGCGGCGGCCTACCCGGGGCAGCGCATGCAGTACGCCGGGCAGGGCGGCTCCATCCCGCTGTGCAACACGCTGGGCCGCCCTCTACCCGCAGCGGAGATCCTGCTCATCGGGTTGAGCGAGCCGGAGGCGCAGATCACGCGGTGGACGAGAGCGTGTCCCCCGGGGAACTGGAGCGGCTGTCGGTGGCGGAGGCGCTGTTCCTGCGGAACTACGCGGCGAGCTGACCGGCTCTGCCCTCAGCAGAGGCCCTCGTCCGGGGACGGGGGCCTTTCCTAGGGTCGCCCCATGGACGTCATCGAGCTCCTCCCCCGTCTGCACCTGCTGCGCTTCCCGGTCGGCCAGGCCTACCTCTGGCACGACGGCGGCGAACTGACGCTGATCGACGCCGGCCCGGCCGGTTCCGGTGCTCCGATCGCCGAGGCGGTGGCCGCGCTGGGCCGGGCCCCCGGGGCCGTACGGCGGATCGTGCTCACCCACTTCCACGAGGACCACGCGGGCGGGGCGGGCGAGTTGGCCGCGCTCACCGGTGCCGAGGTGCTGGCGCACCGGCTCGACGCCCCTGCCGTGCGCGGCGACGTCCCGGGCCCGCCCCCGGTGTTCGAGGACTGGGAGCGGCCGCTGTACGAGCAGGCCGCGAGACTCCTGCCCAGGGAGGATCACGTACGCCCGTCCCAGGTCACCGAGTTGTCGGACGGTGACGTACTGGACGTGGGCGGCGGGGCGCACGTCGTCCACGTGCCGGGGCACACGCCCGGCAGCATCGCGCTCCATCTCCCGGAGCACGGCGTGCTGTTCACGGGCGACACGGTCGCGGCGTCACCCGTGGACGGCACGGTGATGCCCGGGGTGTTCAACCTCGATCGCGCCCAGGTCCTCACGGCCTGCCGGCGGCTGGCGGAGCTGGACGCGGACGTGGCCTGCTTTGGTCACGGGGATCCGGTGCTGGGGCAGGCGGCCGGGGCACTGCGGAGCGCGGTCACGGTCCACCCCGCCTAGTCGAGTGCCGCCGTGAGACATTGCGGACTTTCGCAACGCACCGTACGAGTCCGGTCAAGACGAGCAGGGGCCAGAAAAGGGATTGTTCGTGGTCATGGAAAAGTGTTGACGCGAGCGGGGAATGTGATTACCCGCAGCGTGAAGGAGTGCGGGAGATTCCTTGGGCAGCGCTCAGGAGTGGCCGCGGAGCCGTTTCCTTTTGCTTTTCCCTCGGAATCCCCCGCACCGTGTAAAGGGGGCCCGGACCGGCCGGCTCAGCCGACCGGCACTCCGGCTTCCAGATAGATCGCCGCTCCGCGTTCGCGTGCCCGCAGCGCCCAGCGCAACCGCTCGTAGCGCACCGGGGGCAGCAGTTCGGCGGCCTCCTCCTCGCTGACGAACCGCCAGTCGCGCAGTTCCGGCCCGGGCAGCAACAGCCGTCCGGCTTCCGCGGAGTCGAGGACACCGCCGTCGAAGAGGAGGCGCAGGCCGCCGAATCCGGGGGGCACGGGGCGTTCCCAGTCGACGACGAGCAGGCTCGGCAGCTCGTCGAGGCGGATGCCGGTCTCCTCGGCGACCTCCCGCACTCCGGCGCGCGCGGGCGCCTCACCGGGCTCGACGACACCGCCCGGGAACTCCCAGCCGGCCTTGTAGGTGGGGTCGACGAGCAGCACCCGGTCCTGCTCGTCGAAGAGGAGCACCCCCGCCGCGAGTGTCTCGGCGGTGGGCTCAGGCGTCTGCACGATGTCGCAGACGGGCACGGTGCCGTTGTTGACGGCCTCGGCGATCCGGGCAGCGGTCTCGTACGGCGTGAGGTCGCTGGTGTCGACCGGGTGGGCGTCGGCGGTGAGCCAGGAGGCGAGCGCGGCCCGGTACGGCTTGATGTGGTCGAAGGACCACTGACGTATTCGTACCTCGCCGTCGGGAAGGTCCCGCGGAACCTCGCGACCCGCTATACGCTCCCGCAGTATCGTTTCGGCCGGAGCGAGCAGGATATGGCTGACCGGAATCCTGCGGGCGGCCAGGCCGCCGAAGATCTCGTCGCGGTACTCCTGGCGGAGCAGGGTCATGGGGACCACCAGGGTCCCGCCGAGCTCGCCGAGCATCGCGGCGGCCGTGTCGATCACGAGCCGCCGCCAGATCGGCAACTCCTGGAAGTCGCCGACCTCGGCGAGGTGTTTGGGCGGCAGCAGGTGGGCGAGCGCGCCGCCGACGACCTCCGGGTCGAAGAGCGTGCTGTTCGGGATCAGTTCGATCAGTTCGCGTGCGGTGGTGGTCTTCCCCGCACCGAACGCGCCGTTGATCCAGACGACGGTCACAGGTCCCCCTCTTCTGTTGGCCCCCTGAGGCTTGCCCGCTCCACCCTGCCACGGAAACCAGGACCAGTTGAGGGCGCACGACAACGGCGCCGACGCCCCCCTCACCCGGGAAGCGCCGGCGCCGTGGACCGGAGCCTGAGCGGCTCGTCAGCCCTTCTTCCGGACGTCCTTCTTGACGACCTTCTTGACGCCGCCCTTCTTGGCCACGGCCAGGCCGTCCTTGGCGACGGTCTGGTTGAGCGTCTTGAGGGTCTCGTCCACGCTGATGGGGCCGAGGCCCTCACCGACCGCGTGGGACGGAGTGACCGCCGCGACGACGAAGCCGGTGGCGAGGGAGGCGATGGCGAGCATGCTGCGCTTCTTCATGCCCCGCACAACGGCCGGACCGGCCCCCGGGTCACGCATCCGGACCCGACCGGACGAAGGAGTGGCGTCACCGGGAGTCGTCACCCCAGGTGCCTGGCCCACCGCCGCGCCACTCGATCAGCCCCGACACGGCCGCGTACGCCTCGTCGGCGTCCTCGATCCCGGCCCGCCGCAGGAACTCGGCGACGTCCAGCAGTCCGTACGCGATCCCGAGGAACTGGTCGTCCACACGGACCCGCCGGCCACCGTCCGCGGCGGGCGGGTAGACCACGACGGGTTTCACGGACGCCATGACACCAGGGTGCGCGCGGACGGCGTCGCGGGCTCGTCGGGCTGGGCCGTTCAGCCGGCCTTCCGCGGCTGCCGGAACTCGTGGACCTCGGCGGTGAGGGTCCCGTCCTGCTGTTCAGTGGGACAGGGCGAGGCCGAGGCCGAAGAAGGTGGGCACGCTTTATGTCGCAAACGCCCGCCCGGGAACGGCCGTGTGGCCGGCGCCCGCACGGCGCACCTGGCCCACGGCCGTCCCCGGAGCCTCCCTCAGCCGCCGACGTAGGCCGCGAGGTGCTCGCCGGCGGGACGTGCGGGCCGCGACCAGGTCGGCCGGCGTACCACGAAGACAACCCGGCCCCCGTCGTGGCCCGCCCCCGGGCCCAGGTCGATGATCCAGTCGGCATGCGCCATGACCGCCTGGTGGTGCTCGATGACGATGACCGACTTGCCCGAGTCGACGAGCCGGTCGAGCAGCCCGAGCAGCTGCTCGACATCGGCGAGGTGGAGGCCGGTGGTGGGCTCGTCGAGGATGTAGACCCCGCCCTTGTCGGCCATGTGCGTGGCCAGCTTGAGCCGCTGCCGCTCGCCGCCGGACAGCGTGGTGAGCGGCTGGCCGAGGGTGAGATAACCGAGCCCGACGTCGGCGAGCCGCTTCAGGATCCGGTGCGCGGCCGGGGTGTGGGCCTCGCCGCCGGCGAAGAACTCCTCGGCCTCGGTCACCGGCATTCCGAGCACCTCGCTGATGTCGCGGCCGCCGAGGCGGTACTCCAGGACCGATGCCTGGAACCGCCTGCCCTCGCACTCCTCGCACGGGGTGGCGACGCTCTGCATGATCGCCAGGTCGGTGTAGATGACACCGGCGCCGTTGCATGTGGGGCAGGCGCCCTCGGAGTTGGCGCTGAACAGCGCGGGCTTCACACCGTTGGCCTTGGCGAAGGCCTTGCGGATCGGGTCGGCCATACCGGTGTACGTCGCCGGGTTGCTGCGCCTGGAGCCGCGGATCGGGGTCTGGTCGACCGCCACCACGCCCTCGTCGGCGGGGATCGAGCCGTGCAGGAGCGAGCTCTTGCCGGAGCCTGCGACACCGGTGACCACCGTGAGCACTCCGAGCGGGATGTCGACGTCGACGTGGTGGAGGTTGTTCGCCGACGCGCCCCGGATCTCCAGCGCGCCGGTGGGCCTGCGGACCGTCGGCTTGATCTTGGCCCGGTCGTCGAGATGACGGCCGGTGACGGTGTCGGCGGCGCGCAGACCCTCGATGGTGCCCTCGAAGCAGACGGTGCCGCCCGCCGTTCCGGCGCCGGGGCCGAGGTCCACGACGTGGTCGGCGATGGCGATCGTCTCCGGCTTGTGCTCCACGACCAGCACGGTGTTGCCCTTGTCGCGCAGGCGCAGCAGCAGGTTGTTCATCCGCTGGATGTCATGGGGGTGCAGGCCGATGGTGGGCTCGTCGAAGACATAGGTGACGTCGGTGAGTGCGGACCCGAGGTGGCGGATCATCTTGGTGCGCTGCGCCTCGCCACCGGAGAGCGTGCCGGAAGCCCGGTCGAGGGAGAGATAGCCGAGGCCGATCTCCACGAACGAGTCGAGGGTGTGCTGGAGCTTGGCCAGCAGGGGCGCCACGGACGGCTCCTCCAGTCCGCGGACCCATTCGGCCAGGTCGCGGATCTCCATCGCGCAGACGTCGGCGATGCTGACCGTGCCGATCTTCGAGGAGCGGGCCGCCGCGCTGAGCCGGGTGCCCTCGCACTCGGGACACTCGGTGAAGGTGACCGCCCGGTCCACGAAGGCCCGGATGTGCGGCTGCATCGACTCGCGGTCCTTGGAGAGGAAGCTCTTCTGGATCTTCGGAATCAGCCCCTCGTAGGTGAGGTTGACACCGTTGATCTTCACCTTGGTCGGCTCGCGGTAGAGGAAGTCGTGCCGCTCTTTCTTGGTGTACTCGCGGATGGGCTTCTCCTTGTCGAAGAAGCCCGACTCCGCGATGACCCGCACGACCCAGCCGCCTCCCGTGTAGGTGGGGATGGTGAACGGGTCCTCGGAGAGCGACTTGGAGTCGTCGTAGAGCTGGGTGAGGTCGATGTCGGAGACCGTGCCACGGCCCTCGCAGTGCGTGCACATGCCGCCGGTGCGGCTGAAGGTCACCTTCTCGGTCCGGGTCCTGTCGGCGCCCCGGTCGACCGTCAGTCCACCGCTCGCGCTGACCGAGGCGGTGTTGAAGGAGAACGCGCCGGGTGGGCCGATGTGCGGCCTGCCGAGGCGGCTGAAGAGGATGCGCAGCATCGCGTTGGCGTCGGTGGCGGTGCCGACGGTGGAGCGGGGGTCGGAACCCATCCGCTGCTGGTCCACGGCGATCACGGTGGTCAGCCCGTCGAGGACGTCGACGTCGGGCCGGGCCAGGTTCGGCATGAAACCCTGCAGGAAGGCGCTGTAGGTCTCGTTGATCAGCCGCTGCGACTCCGCCGCGATCGTGTCGAACACCAACGAGCTCTTGCCCGAGCCGGAGACACCGGTGAAGACCGTCAGCCGGCGCTTCGGGATCTCGATGCTGACGTCCTTGAGGTTGTTCTCGCGTGCGCCGTGCACACCGATCACGTCATGGCTGTCGGCAACGTGCGGCCCGGGCGACCGTCTGTCCGTCGTCTCGGCCTTGCTCATGGTGACTCCATCTCTCAGGCGCTGCTGCCGCGCGTGGACGATCTCGTTTTCCCCTGCGCGGCCCTCGGGGCGGCGCAGGGATGCGGAAGCCTGCGGGACGAGGTCCCGCCGGGTGACTCGGTCCGAAGACTGCTACCGCGCCTGTACCTGCTGGATGCGGACCATGTTGCCCGCCGGGTCGCGGAAGGCGCAGTCGCGTACGCCGTAGGGCTGGTCCGTGGGCTCCTGGACCACCTCGGCGTCACCGGCCTGCACCCGCTCGAAGGTGCCGTCGACATCGGGGGTGGCCAGGACGATGCTGGCGTAGGTGCCCTTGGCCATCATCTCGGCGATGACGCGGCGCTCGTCCTCGGTGACTCCGGGGTCGGCGGCCGGTGGGTGCAGGACGATGTTCGTGGCGGGCTGGCCGACGGGGCCGACCGTGATCCAGCGCATGCCCTGGTACCCGACGTCGTTGCGTACTTCGAAGCCGAGGGTGTCGCGGTAGAACGCCAGGGCGGCGTCCGGGTCGTCGTGCGGGAGGAAACTGGCGTGAATGCTGATGTCCATGGCCCTCACGCTAGTTTCGGCTCGAGGTGGGCGCTTCTCGATTCCTGACCGGTCTGGTCACCTGCTTCGACACGCACGTCGGGATCCCCGCGGTGGTGCGGGCCGCCCGGCGGTAGGCGCTGGGCGGCATGCCGACCAGTTCCGTGAAGCGCGTGCTGAAGGTGCCCAGCGACGAGCAACCGACCTCGAAGCACACCTCCGTGACGCTGAGGTCGCCGCGGCGCAGGAGCGACATCGCGCGCTCGATGCGGCGCGTCATGAGGTAGCTGTAGGGCGACTCGCCGTAGGCGAGCTTGAACTCGCGGCTGAGGTGCCCCGCCGACATGTGCACACCCCGGGCCAGCGCCTCCACATCCAGAGGCTGCGCGTACTCCCGGTCGATCCGGTCCTTGACCCGGCGCAGTCGCGCGAGATCACGCAGGCGCTGCGCCGGGGCGGGTCTGCTGCTCACATGCGAGATCGTGCCACACCGCACGGACGTTCGGTCGCTTTCCGAGAGAAATCCCGGTATCCCGGACGGGCGCCCGCGGAACGGCCGCCGAAGTGCCCCGGCTGAACGTTCCTGCCCGGTCTCACACCCCCGCGGCGGCCGCGTCCGTCCGCTCCGTCAGCGCTGCCGCCGCCGCGCCCACCAGGCCGGCGTCGGTGCCCATCTGGGCCGGTGCCACGGTCAGGTGCCGGACGAAGGAGAGGGTCGCGTAGGAGCTCAGGGCCTTGCGCAGCGGCGCGAAGAGGACCTCGCCCGCCTTGCCCACTCCCCCGCCGATCACCGCGATGTCGATCTCCACGAGGGTGGCGGTCGCGGCGATGCCTGCGGCCAGCGCCTGGGCGGCCCTCTCGAAGGAGGCGACGGCCACCGGGTCGCCGGCCCGGGCGGCGGCGGCCACCGCGGCGGCCGAGGTGTCGCCGTCGGGGCCGGGCCGCCAGCCGTTCTCCAGCGCGCGCCGGGCTATGTTGGGGCCACTCGCGATGCGCTCCACACAGCCGCGCGAGCCGCACGGGCACGGATCACCGTCGAGATCCACACTGATGTGACCGATGTGACCGGAGTTGCCGGTGGGCCCTGCGTGCAGCCGCCCGCCGAGCACCAGGCCGCCGCCGACGCCCGTGGAGACGACCATGCACAGCGCGTTGTCGTGGCCCCGGGCGGCGCCCTGCCAGTGTTCGGCCGCCGTGATCGCCACACCGTCGCCGATCAGCTCGACGGGCAGGCCCCCGGCCGCCGTCCGGACGCGTCCGACGAGGGGGTAGTCGCGCCAGCCGGGCACGTTCACCGGGCTCACCGTGCCCGCCGACCTGTCCACCGGCCCGGCGCTGCCGATCCCCACGGCCGTGGCGCGCTCCCACAGCGGGGAGACGGTGAGCTCGCCGAGCACCTCTCGCACGGCCCGCATCACGGTGTCGCCGTCCTCGCGGGCGGGCGTCGGCCGCTGGGCGCGGACCAGGATCCGGCCGTGGCCGTCCACCAGAGCGCCGGCGATCTTGGTGCCGCCGATGTCGAGCGCAGCCACGAGGTCGGTGTGCATCAGCGTCGGATCTCCCCGTCGACAGTGAAAAGGACCGGCCGGCCAGCGGTGAGGCGCGGTCCGGAGATGGTGGTGGACAGTCTCGCCCGAGCCTGACAACGTTGTCCAGGTTCTATGCTCGACGCCACATCCTCATACAAACCCAGGATCGACGCACCCCCGTGGACGACAGGACAGGACACCGCACCGTGCCCCAGACCAACCTCCGATCCGCAACGCGCTACGGCACCCGGCCGACCATGAAGGACGTCGCGGCACGTGCCGGAGTCGGGCTCAAGACGGTCTCCCGGGTCGTGAACGGGGAGCCGGGCGTCACGCCGGAGACGGAGCGGCGGGTCCAGGAGGCCATCGACGCGCTCGGGTTCCGCCGCAACGACAGCGCCCGGGTGCTGCGCAAGGGCCGGACTGCGAGCATCGGCCTGGTCCTGGAGGATCTCGCGGACCCGTTCTACGGGCCGTTGAGCCGGTCGGTCGAGGAGGTGGCCCGCGCGCACGGCGCCCTGCTGATCAACGGCTCCAGCGCGGAGGACCCGGACCGTGAGCAGGAGCTGGTGCTGGCCCTGTGCGCACGGCGGGTGGACGGGCTGGTGGTGATCCCGGCCGGTGACGACCACCGGTATCTGGAACCGGAGCTCAAGGCGGGTGTCGCCACGGTGTTCGTGGACCGCCCGGCCGGGCACATCGACGCCGACGTGGTCCTGTCGGACAACTTCGGCGGCGCCCGGGACGGCGTCGCCCACCTCATCGCGCACGGACACCGCCGGATCGGCTTCATCGGCGACATGCCCCGTATCCACACCGCCGCCGAGCGGCTGCGCGGTTACCGGGCCGCGATGGAGGACGCGGGCATACCGGTGGCGGACGCCTGGATGTCGCTCGGTGTCACCGACCCCGAGCGGGTGCGCAGGGCCGCCGAGGAGATGCTGTCCGGCCCGGACCCGGTCACCGCGGTCTTCGCGGGCAACAACCGGGTGACGGTCACCGTGGTCCGGGTGCTCGCCGAGCAGACCCGCAGTGTCGCCCTGGTCGGCTTCGACGACATCGAGCTCGCCGACCTGCTGCGGCCGGGCGTCACGGTCGTCGCGCAGGACGCGGCGGACATCGGCCGTACCGCCGCGGAACGCCTGTTCCGGCAGCTGGACGGCACGCTGGTCGCCCCGGAGCGCATCGAGCTGCCGACCCGGCTGATCACCCGCGGCTCGGGCGAGCTTCCCCCGGCGGACTGAGCGGACCATGGACGACGTCACCGACCGCTCGCTGCGCGCGCTCGGCCTGGCCGAGGCGCCGCGCGAGCATCCGCTGCTGTATCCGGGCGCGTGGCCCGCCGACTCCGGGCTCCTGGACGGGGAGTGCTTCCTGCCGCTGGACCGGCTGGTGCACGACGACCGCACGCCGGTTCTCGCCATCGGCTCGAACGCCTGCCCGGGGCAGCTGCGGCACAAGATGCGGGAGTTCGGGATCATGTCGCCGATCCCGATGGTGAAGGCCCGCGTGGCTGGAGTCGACGCCGGTGTCTCGGCGCACGTGAGCCGCATGGGGTACGTGTCGGCCTCGCCGGTCAGCGCCCCGGACACCGTGCGCGAGCTGTTCGTCATCTGGCTCGACGACGAGCAGCTCACGGTGATCGACGCGAGCGAGGGCGCCCCGGTGCCGGGCGGTAACTTCGACCGGGCGTGGCTGCCCGCGCCCGACGTACGGATCGACCTCGCGGACGGCACCCGCCTGCCGGGCGCGTACGCGTACGTCAACCGGCACGGTGTCCTGCACGACGGCACGGGAGTGCCGCGCACCCATCCGGGCGAGCGGGAGATCCTCACCGAGCTGCTCGTCGGCCTGCCGCGCTTCCGGGAGCTGTTCGGCGTGGTCCCCGAGGAGTTCTGTGAACGGGCGCGCGCCGACCGGCGGTTGTGCGAGCGGGGCACGCGGCTGTTCATCGAGGAGAAGCTGGTGACGGCCTCCGGGCTGGAGCGGTACGTGGCCGGCGATGCGCGGGCTCAGCACAAGGGAAGCCCGGGAACCGGCCCGTCGTTGTCGCCGCCCTTGATGTAGACGTCGCTGACCCAGACGTCCGTGTTGCCGCTGTCGTCGTCGGTCCTCGCCCACCAGATGTTGGTCCACGGACCGGCCGTCTCACGGCGGCCCAGGTTCTTCTGGCAGTAGAAGTAGTTGGTGCCCGCCTTGAGTACGCCGATCTTGGCGCCGGAGGCGGTGTGGGAGTCGGCGGTCTTCCAGACCTGGCAGTTGTACGTGCCGCCGCCGATGGGGTGGCAGGCCGGGGCCTGGGAGGACGGCTCGCCGGTGGGCTCGGGCTTTTTCCCGCCGGCGGGCTTTCCCGACTCGGCGGGCCTCTCGGACTCTGTGGTCTTCTCGGATTCGGTGGTCTTCTCGGAGGGGGTCCTGCCCTTCTCGTCGCTGTGTTCCCCCGGCCGGGTCGCGGTCGAACCGTCGTCGGTGCGGCCGGGCGCGGAGGCGGCGGGCACGTCGTCCGCGCGGGCGGCATCGGTCCGCGCTCCGCCTTCCGTGCGGCCGGAATCGCCGAGCAGCGCGATCGTGGTACCGGCCGCCGCGAGGACGACGGTGACGGCAGCGGCGGCGAGGAGGGCGCGACGCTTTCCGCGGCGGGGCGCGGTGCGCGAGTCCATCGGGCCCGTGGGGGCCTGCCCCGGCGAGGCGGCGCCCGGCGGCACCTGCTGCGGTGGCCCGAACCCCGGCGGTACCGACGGGACACCGCGCTCCGTGTCCGGCCGCGCCGGCGAGAGCGAGGGGCCCGCTCGCAGCGATGACGTGGGCGTGTCCCCGCCGCCCGTGTCGGCCACGTTCTGGAGCAGTTCGCGGGCCTGGGCGGCCTGAGGGCGGGACTCGGGGCGCTTGTCCATCAGGCGCTGGAGGACGGGGCCGAGAGGTCCGGAGCGCCGGGGCTCCGGCAGCGGCTCGTTGACGATCGCGGTGAGCGTCGAGAACGTGGACGTACGGCGGAAGGGCGAGGCGCCCTCGACGGCCGCGTACAGCGTGGCGCCCAGGGACCAGATGTCGGACGCGGGACCGGGGTCGGCGCCCTGGGCGCGCTCGGGGGCCAGGTAGTCGAGGGAGCCGACGAGTTCGCCGCTGCGGGTGAGGTGGGTGGCCGAGCCGTCGCCGGGGTCGTCCATGGTGGCGATGCCGAAGTCGGTGAGGACGACGCGGCCGGAGCGGTCGAGCAGGATGTTGCCGGGCTTCACGTCACGGTGCAGGACGCCCGCCCGGTGGGCGGCGGCCAGCGCGTCCATCACCTTCGCGCCGATACCGGCCGCCTCGCCCGGGTCCAGCGTGCCGCGCTCGCGCAGCACGTCGTCCAGGGACGGCCCGTCCACCAGCTCCATGACGATGAGGGGGCGGCCGTCGACCTCCGCGATGTCGTGCACGGCGACGACGCCGGGGTGACGGACCCGGGCCGCCGCGCGCGCCTCGCGCCGCATCCGCAGCCGCAGCCCGGCCAGTTCGGGTCCGGCCGCGTCGGTGTAGGTGCGCAGTTCCTTGACGGCGACCTCACGGCCGAGGACCTCGTCGACGGCCTTCCAGACGACGCCCATGCCCCCGCGGCCCAGCTGGGTCATGACGCGGTAGCGTCCCGCCAGCAGCCGGCCGGCCCCCTCCGCCTGCCCGTACTCCCCCGTCGACACCGCTGCCCCGTTCCTGTGACCCCAACGGATCCACCGCCACGTCGGTACGTGGCGTACAGACTACGGGGCGGCGGTGACGGCGGCGGCCGCCGTGGACGGCTGTGACAGTGCCGGTACGCGCTGACGGGAAAGGCCGGGAGCGCCGTCGGGCGGAAACCGTCATGCGGAAGCCGTCAGGTCCCCTCGCCGGGGCGTCGCGAAGCTCTCCAGGTCGGCGCGGGTCAGACCCGCCAGCCGGGCGACCTCGGCGATGTCCAGGGCGCCGCAGTCCAGGCCGCGCAGCAGGTAGCCGCTGAGGGCCTTGGCGGTGGCGGGCTCGTCCATGACGTCGCCGCCGGTGCGGTTGGCGTAGCGGGACAGGCGGGCGGCCGCCTGCTCGAAGCCCTCGCGGTAGAAGGCGAAGACGGCCGCGTAGCGGGTGGGGATGTGGCCGGGGTGCATGTCCCAGCCCTGGTAGTAGGCGCGGGCCAGGGCGCGGCGGGTGAGGCCGTAGTGCAGGCGCCAGGCCGCGTGCACCTTCTCCGTCGGGCCGACCGGCAGGACGTTCGTCGAGCCGTCCGAGACGCGGACGCCCGTACCGGCCGCCGCGACCTGCATGACGGCCTTGGCGTGGTCGGCGGCGGGGTGGTCACTGGCCTGGTGCGCGGCGGAGACGCCGAGGCAGGCGCTGTAGTCGAAGGTGCCGTAGTGCAGACCGGTGGCTCGGCCCTCGGCGGCCTGGATCATCCGGGCGACGGTGGCGGTGCCGTCGGCGGCGAGGATGGACTGGCTGGTCTCGATCTGGATCTCGAAGCCGATCCGGCCGGGCTCCAGGCCGTGTGCCTTCTCGAAGGCCTCCAGGAGCCGCACCATGGCGGTGACCTGCTCGGGATACGTCACCTTCGGCAGGGTGAGCACCAGCCCGGCGGGCAGACCACCGGCCTCGATCAGGCCGGTGAGGAAGACGTCGAGGGTGCGGATGCCCCGGGCGCGTACGGGTGCCTCCATGCACTTCATGCGGATGCCCATGTAGGGGGCGGCGGTGCCCTCCTCGTAGGCCTCGGCGATCAGGCGGGCGGCGCGTGCGGCGGCCTCGTCCTCCTCGGCGTCGGGGCGGTTGCCGTATCCGTCCTCGAAGTCGACGCGCAGGTCCTCGATCGGCTCGCGCTCCAGCTTGGCGCGTACTCGGGCGTGGACCGGCTCGGCGAGTTCCTCGGTGAGGCCGAGGACGGCGGCGAAGGAGGCGGCGTCCGGGGCGTGTTTCTCGAGGGCGTCCAGGGCGCGGTCGCCCCAGGAGCGCACGGTGTCGGCGGCGAAGACGTCGCCGGGGACGTACACGGTGTGGACGGGCTGGCGGGTGCCGGGGTCGCCGGGGTAGCGGCGCTCCAGCTCGGCGTCGACCGGCGCGAGGGAGGCGCTGATCTCCTCGCTGACGGCGCCCGCGAGGCTCGTCGCCACCTTCTCCTGCTGGCCCTGACCCATTCCGAGACCCTCCTCTTTTCCGCTGTACGGAATCAACAATCCGTAGAGCGAAGTTATCGGCCGACCTTCGGCCTGGTCAACACCGTCTTACGGTGGCGTTTCCCATCCTTCACCCTCGGTCGCTGCAGACCCACCCTCTTCTTCCGTATTCAGAGGGCAAGCGTCATCCTGACGTGCAAGGGGAGGGAGACCACGTGCCGAACGAGGCCGGCGTGACACGCCGCCACGGGCTCAAGGCGGCGGCCGCCGCCGTCGTCGCAGGACCGCTGCTCACCACCGCGGGCCCCACATCGTCCGCTTCCGCCGGCGAGCACAAGGGCGCCCTGAAGGTGATGACGTTCAACGTCCGCTTCGGGACCGTCGTCGACAGGACACCGCGCTGGGAGGTGCGCCGACCGGTGATGCGGGAACTGCTGCGCCGCGAGCGACCGCACGTCATCGGCACCCAGGAAGGGCTCTACCGGCAGGTGCGCGCGATCGAGAAGGACCTCGGCGAGCACTACGACTGGATCGGCACCGGACGCGGGGGCGGCAGCAAGGACGAGTTCATGGCGGTCTTCTACGACACGCGCAGACTCGAGCCCCTCGAGTTCGACCACTTCTGGCTCTCCGGCACCCCGTACGCGATCGCCTCGAACACCTGGGGTGCGGACTGGCTGCGCATGGTGACCTGGGTCCGTTTCGCCGACCTCGCCGAGGGGGGACGGGAGTTCTACGTCCTCAACACCCATCTGGACAGCGTCAGCCAGTACGCCCGGGAACGCTCGGTGGGGCTCATCGGCGAGACGATCGCCGGGTGGGACCGGTCGTTACCGGTCATCGTCACCGGCGACTTCAACGCGGGCGCCCACGACAACCGGGTGTACGACCTCATGCTGGACATCGGACTGGTGGACGCCTGGGACGCGGCGGCCTCGCGGGGTCCGGCGTACGGGACGTACCACGGCTACCGGGGGCCCAGACCCGGCGGGCGGCGCATCGACTGGATCCTCACGACGCCCGGGGTGACCACGCACTGGGCCGGGATGAACACCTTCAGCAGGGACGGGACGTACCCGAGCGACCACCTGCCGGTGCAGGCCTCGATGACCCTCGGATGAGAAGAGGCCCCCGGACCGTTCGTGCGGTCACGGGGGCCTCCTGCAGCCGGGGTCGATCAGCCCTTGCGGGTCTTGATCTCCTCGGTCAGGGCGGGGACGACGTCGAAGAGGTCGCCGACGACGCCGTAGTCGACGAGGTCGAAGATCGGCGCCTCGGCGTCCTTGTTGATCGCCACGATCGTCTTCGAGGTCTGCATACCGGCACGGTGCTGGATCGCGCCGGAGATGCCGGAGGCGATGTACAGCTGCGGCGAGACGGACTTACCGGTCTGGCCGACCTGGTTGGTGTGCGGGTACCAGCCGGCGTCCACCGCGGCACGGGAGGCACCGACGGCCGCGCCGAGGGAGTCGGCGAGCGACTCGATGATCGCGAAGTTCTCCGCGCCGTTGACGCCACGGCCACCGGAGACCACGATCGCGGCCTCGGTCAGCTCCGGACGGCCCGTCGACTCACGCGGCGTACGGCCGGTGACCTTGGTGCCGGTGGCCTGCGCGGAGAAGGACACCGAAAGGGCCTCGACCGCACCGGCGGCCGGGGCGGCCTCCACGGCGGCGCTGTTGGGCTTGACCGTGATGACCGGGGTGCCCTTGGAGACACGGGACTTGGTGGTGAAGGACGCGGCGAACACCGACTGGGTGGCCACGGGGCCCTCGTCGCCGGCCTCCAGGTCGACGGCGTCGGTGATGATGCCGGAGCCCAGACGCAGCGCCAGACGCGCGGCGATCTCCTTGCCCTCGGCGGAGGACGGGACCAGCACCGCGGCCGGCGACACCTCGGCAACGGCGGCCTGCAGCGCGTCCACCTTCGGTACGACGAGGTAGTCGGCGTACTCGGCGGCCTCGTGGGTGAGGACCTTGACCGCGCCGTGCTCGGCGAGCGTGGCGGCGGTGTCGGCGGCACCCGCACCGAGCGCGACGGCGACCGGCTCGCCGACGCGGCGGGCCAGGGTCAGCAGCTCCAGGGTGGGCTTGCGGACGGCACCGTCCACGTGGTCGACATAGACGAGAACTTCAGCCATGGGACTTCTTCTCTCCTGCTTGCGAAAGATGAGGGACGGTCAGCGACTGCGGGATCAGATGAACTTCTGGCCCGCGAGGAACTCAGCGAGCTGCTTGCCGCCCTCGCCCTCGTCCTTGACGATCGTGCCCGCGGTACGGGCCGGGCGCTCGGCCGCGTTGTCGACCGTGGTGTAGGCGCCCTCCAGGCCGACCTCCTCGGCCTCCAGGTCCAGGTCGGACAGGTCCCAGGACTCGACCGGCTTCTTCTTGGCCGCCATGATGCCCTTGAAGGACGGGTAACGCGCCTCGCCCGACTGGTCGGTCACCGACACGACCGCCGGCAGGGACGCCTCCAGGTTCTCCGAGGCGGCGTCGCCGTCGCGGCGGCCCTTGACCGTGCCGTCCTCGACCGACACCTCCGACAGCAGCGTCACCTGCGGCACGCCCAGACGCTCGGCGAGCAGCGCCGGGACCACGCCCATGGTGCCGTCGGTGGAGGCCATGCCGGAGACGACCAGGTCGTAGCCGGCCTTCTCGATCGCCTTGGCCAGGATCAGGGAGGTGCCGATGGCGTCGGTGCCGTGGATGTCGTCGTCCTCGACGTGGATCGCCTTGTCCGCGCCCATGGACAGCGCCTTGCGCAGGGCGTCCTTGGCGTCCTCCGGGCCCACCGTCAGAACGGTGATCTCCACGTCGTCGTCGGAGTTCTCGGAGATCTGCAGCGCCTGCTCGACCGCGTACTCGTCGAGCTCGGAGAGCAGACCGTCCACGTCGTCCCGGTCGACGGTCAGGTCATCGGCGAAGTGCCGGTCGCCAGTGGCGTCGGGCACGTACTTCACAGTGACAACGATCCTCAAGCTCACGCCGGCTCTCCTACTGCATCGTCATTTCTAGGCTGCCTACTTGCAGGCAGCATAGGTGCCTCAAGCGGCCGATCCCGGTCGGGGCGACCCACGCTCCGAGCGAAATATTACTCGTCAGTACACCTAGTTCATTCCCGCTAAGCAAGCGCTTTGAACTGTGACCTTCGCAACGCAGCGTAACCGGAACTCGACGGTCCCGCAGCTCGAGGGGCGCCCGGCTCAGTCACCCAGGCGACGGAAACGTCCCTGGTGGTAGAGGAGCGGCCGGCCGCTGCCCGTGGGGTCTCCGTGCACGACCTCCGCGATCACGATCCGATGGTCCCCGGCGGGCACCCGCGTGACGACTCGGCCCACCAGCCAGGCGATCACGCCGTCGAGCACGGGGACGCCTTCGGGCCCCTCGCGCCACTGGGTGGGCGCCGCGAAGCGGTCGGCGCCGCTGCGGGCGAAGGTGGCGGCCAGCTCCTGCTGGTGCTCCCCGAGGACATGGATGCCGACGTGGTCGGCGGCGGCGATCGCGGGCCAGCTGGAGGAGCCGGTGCCGACCCCGAAGGACAGCAGAGGCGGCTCGGCGGAGACGGAGCTGAGGGACGTCGCGGTGAAGCCCACCGGACCCGCGTCATCCCGCGCGGTGATCACGGCGACTCCCGCCGCATGCCGCCGGAAGACCGAGCGCAGAAGGTCGGTCGCGGTGAGAAGGTCCGAAGGCATGGGGTCAGGCTGACGATAAATGGTACGCGCAGTCAAGTTCGTTCCGTGATGTGGGAGATGACTCACCGACCGCGTCGCCTCGCTCACACCGCCTCCCCCAGCGCGGCGATCACGTCGGCCTTGCGGGGCTGTCCGGTGGCCCGCCGCACCACCCGGCCGTCGGCGTCGAGCACCAGCACCGTCGGGGTCTTGAGGATGTCCAGCCGGCGCACGAGGTCCAGGTGGGCCTCGGCGTCGATCTCGACGTGAGCCACGCCGGGAACCATGCCGGCGACCTCGCCGAGCACGCGCCGGGTCGCCCGGCAGGGCGCGCAGAACGCACTGGAGAACTGCACGAGCGTGGCCCGTTCGCCGAGTTCCGCGCCCAGCTCCGCCGCTTCGAGCCGCTTGCCGTCGTCCCGCCCGCGCACCCGCACTCTCCCGCTCCGCCGCCGTTGCAGCACTCCGTAGGCGCTCGCCGCCGCGAGCACCACCACACACACCACCAGTCCGGTCATCACCGGGTGCAAGCGTTCACGAGACCGCAAAGATTCCCGCCCGCACGAGGGGGCCGCGATGCGGAATGCTTGGTTCTATGGACATCGACGCAAGAGGGCCACGATTCGGTGCCGCCGTGACGACCGTCGTCCTGGCGGCCGTTCTGGTCACCGGCAGCGCGTGGCTGCTGGCCTGGCAGACACTGGCGTTCCTGCTGGGCGCCGCGGGCGGGGTGACCCGGTCGCCGTACGGCTACCTGTTCGGCAAGGCCGTGCGGCCACGGCTCGGGCCGCCGACCGAGTTCGAGTCGCCCGAACCGCCCCGTTTCGCCCAGGCGGTTGGCCTGCTTTTCGCCGGACTCGGACTCGTCGGCCTCACGCTGGGGCCGGACTGGCTGGGGCTCGCGGCGACGGGCGCCGCCCTCGCGGCCGCCTTCCTGAACGCGGCGTTCGGGTATTGCCTGGGATGCGAGTTGTACCTGCTCGTGCGGCGGGTGGCGGTACGCGCCGAGTAATGGGGCCGTAAAAGTCCGAGGTGGGGTCAGGGGGATGACGTGACGAGAATCTCCTCACGCGCGGGCACGAGGACTGGCTACCCGGCCGTTCTTCGGGCACGATCTGCGACAAGCCGTAAACCTACGGCTGCGTAACTTCTTCGCTGGGAATCCCTCCCCAGGCAGAGCAGGAAGGGTCCGACCCGCCCATGGCAGAGCTCGTCTACCGTCCCGTCGTCGGCTTCGCCCGCACTCTGTTCAAGGTGTGGGACCTCAAGATCGACTGTCAGGGTTCGGAGAACATCCCGCGCTCGGGCGGCGCCGTGCTGGTGAGCAATCACATCAGCTACCTGGACTTCGTCTTCGACGGCCTGGCGGCACTGCCCCAGAAACGTCTCGTACGTTTCATGGCGAAGGAGTCCGTCTTCCGGCACCGGATCTCCGGCCCGCTGATGCGGGGTATGAAGCACATCCCCGTGGACCGCAAGCAGGGCGAGACGGCCTACGCGCACGCCCTGGACTCGCTGCGGTCGGGCGAGATCGTCGGGGTCTTCCCGGAAGCGACGATCTCGCAGTCGTTCACGCTGAAGAGCTTCAAGTCGGGCGCCGCGCGCATGGCGCAGGAGGCCGGCGTCCCTCTGATCCCGATGGCGGTGTGGGGCACGCAGCGGCTGTGGACCAAGGGCCACCCCCGCAACTTCAAGCGCAGCCACATCCCCATCACGATCCGCGTCGGCGAGGCGATCGAAGCCTCCCGCGACAAGTACGCGGGCGCCATCACCCGCCAACTGCGCGAGCGCGTCCAGGAACTCCTCGAGGCCGCCCAGCGCGCCTACCCCGTACGCCCGAGGGGCCCGGAGGACACCTGGTGGATGCCGGCCCACCTCGGCGGCACGGCACCGACGCCGGAGCAGGTGAAGGCGGCCGAGGCGCACTGACCCCCGAGGGCCGTCGCGCCTCAGAGCTCCGTGGGGAGCGTCCGCCACAGCTGAGGCCGGTCGCGGGCCGCTTTGAGCACGTCGAGCACGGCCGGGTGCGGTGCGGCGTGAAGACGTGAGGAGTCCGACTCGCCCGATGCCGGATCGGGTGTGAAGGCGAGCCGCTCGCCGTCCAGGGAGAACTGCGCGTCCACGCCCGGCTTGTTGCCCCGGGGGTCCTGCCGGTGCCAGGCGCCGTTGAACCGCACCGCTACCAACCCGTGCACCACCTCCAGCTTCTGGTAGCACAACGCGGTCGGAATGTCCTCGGCGCGCAGCAGCGCCGCCAGCGCGTGGGCCTTGGCGTAGCAGATGCCCGTGCGCTGCTCCAGGACGTCGGAGGCACGCCAGGTGACGCGGAGATCGCCGGAGTCCTGCGAGTGCGGGATGGTGTCACGCACATACTCGAACGCCGCCCGCGCATACTCATACGAGTCCGCCACTCCTTCGGCGAGCCTGGCGGCCGTTTCCCGCACGAGTGCATGGTGATGGTCGATCGCCTCGTCAGCGGCCAAGTAGGCGGACAGGTCAGGGGTTTCCTGGATCAGCTGCATACAGGCAGAGCGTAGAGAGACGATCAACCATCGTCAATGAATTTACCGTCGATCGCATAGCTATACATGGAAGAACGGCCGAACACCACCGCAACCCCCGGCCCCGCCCACAACCCTTCCTCCCCGCCCCGGGTCTCGCCCTGCGCAGATCTGTGACAAGGGGGGAAAGATGATGAACCCACACCGCCTGCTCGGTACCGCGCTCGTCTGCTGTGCCCTGGCGGCCACCGGAGTCGGGGCCGGACCCGCGAACGCCATGCAGCACGAGCTGTGGATCTCCGCGCCGTACGAGACGGTGCTGCCCGGCGCGGACGGGGACGGCGACGGACGTGCGCGCGGCTTGGACGTGCGGGTCAGCCGCGATGTCGCCGAGGGCCGGGTGCCGGCCGGGCGACTGACCGTCGACGTGAGTGAGATCGCCTCGTTCGCCCGGGTGTCGTGGCCCGCGAACTGCCTGCCGGAGTCGGAGGTCAGGGCGGTCTGCGACGTCCCGGAGATGCCCGCCGGGACGGAGAGCGTGCCGGCCGCCGGGTTCGAGCTGCGCGCGCTGCCGGGAGCGGACGTCAGCGCCTCGGGGTACGTGCGCTATTCGGCCGTCGCCGGAGGGCTGACGTCCCACCCGGCAGAGACCCGGGTCGGCGTGGCCAACGGGCCGGATCTCGGGCTCAGCCAGGCCGAGGACCAGCGGGGACTGCGGCCGGGCACGCGGACCGCCGTGCGGGCGACGCTGTCGAACAGCGGCAACCGCACCGCGGAACGCACCCTGGTGACGTTCTACGCCTCGTACGGGCTGCGCTTCAGGGAGCGGCACGCGAACTGCGAGTACCGGGAGCACGACATCGGTACGTCCGCCCTCTGCGTGCTGGACGAGCCGGTGGCGCCGGGACAGCGGTACGCGCTGAGCACCGGGCTCGATGTCGGGCGGAAGGCGCTGTACGAACGGTTCGACCACTCCGTCCAGCCGTATTCGGACGAGGCACTGGAGGAGGCCCGCGGCGACTGGACGTGGACCCGGGGAGCGGGCGCCGAGCTGGACCTGCGCCCCGTGGCCGCGGCCGCTGTCGCCGACCCGGACCTCGACCCGCAGGACAACGACCGGAGCGTCATTATCGGCGCCAGGAACACCGCCGACCTGAAGCTCACCGGCGGCAGGGTGAGCGGGGCCGCCGGTGACACCGTCACCGCCCGCGTGACCGTGCTCAACCGCGGTCCGGCCTGGGTGGCGTCGCTGGGCGCCGGAGCGGCCGTGGCCACGGTGAGGTTCCGGGCGCCCGAGGGCACGACGGTCCTCGACCTGCCGGAAGAGGAGTGCTGGAGGCAGCCGGAGGACACCGGCACCACCATCTTCTGCAAGACGCCGATCCACCTGCACGACAAGGCGTCGTACAGCTTCGGGATCCCGTTGCGGATCGACCGGGTGGTGCGCGGGGCGCGCACCACCGTCGAGACCATCGACGACGATCCGGAGCTGTCCATCAGGGAGTTCGACCCGAACCTGCGCAACAACAGGACGGAGATCGTCGTCAACCGGTGAGCGGCGCGGACGCCGCTCAGCGGGCCATCTCCTCCTTGAGGGCCGCCACGAAGGCGTCCACGTCCTCCTCGGTCGTGTCGAAGGCGCACATCCAGCGGACGTCGCCCGCCGCCTCGTCCCAGAAGTAGAAGCGGAACCGCTTCTGGAGGCGCTCGCTCACGTCGTGCGGCAGGCGGGCGAAGACCGCGTTGGCCTGCACGGGGTAGAGGATCTCCACCCCGTGCACGGCCCGCACTCCCTCGGCGAGCCGCTGGGCCATCTCGTTGGCGTGCCGGGCGTTGCGCAACCACAGGTCGCGGGCGAGCAGCGCCTCCAGCTGCACCGACACGAAGCGCATCTTGGAGGCGAGCTGCATGGACAGCTTGCGCAGGTGCTTCATGTGGCTGACGGCGTCCTGGTCGATCACCACGACCGCCTCGCCGAACAGGGCGCCGTTCTTGGTGCCGCCCAGGGAGAGGATGTCGACGCCGGCCGCGTTGGTGAGCGTGCGCATCGGGACGTTCAGGGTGGCGGCGGCGTTGGCCAGCCGGGAGCCGTCGAGGTGCACCTTCATGCCGTGTGCGTGCGCGTGTTCGCACAGGGTGCGTATCTCGTCCGGTGTGTAGAGCGTGCCGAGTTCGGTGGCCTGGGCGAGGGAGACGACCTGGGGCATGGCCCGGTGCTCGTCGTCCCAGCCGTACGCCTGCCGGTCGATCAGCTCGGGCGTGAGCTTGCCGTCGGGGGTGGGCACGGTGAGCAGTTTCAGACCGCCGACCCGCTCGGGCGCGCCGCACTCATCGACGTTGATGTGCGCGCTCTCGGCGCAGATCACCGCGCCCCAGCGGTCGGTGACCGCCTGGAGGGCGACGACGTTGGCGCCGGTGCCGTTGAACACCGGGAACGCCTCGGCCGTGGGGCCGAAGTGGCTGCGGACGAGGCCCTGGAGGTGGTCGGTGTACTCGTCCTCCCCGTACGCGACCTGGTGCCCGCCGTTGGCCAGGGCCAGGGCGGCGAGCACCTCCGGGTGGGCGCCGGCGTAGTTGTCGCTGGCGAAGCCACGGACTTCGGGGTCGTGATGGCGACGGGCGTCGGTCTTCGGCGGGTTCACGGCTTCTCGGTGAGCCACAGACGGTTTCCGTTCACTTCGGCGGCGGACTTCTCCCAGACCCCGGTGATGGCCTCGGCCAGGTCCTTGACGTCGGTGAAGCCCGCGAACTTCGCGTTGGGTCGATCGGCGCGCATGGCGTCGTGCACCAGTGCCTTCACGACCAGGATGGCAGCCGCCGAGGTCGGGCCCTCGGCGCCCCCGGCCTTGCGGAAGGCGTCCGCCAGCGCGAGCGTCCAGGCCTCGGCGGCGGCCTTGGCGGCGGCGTACGAGGCGTTACCGGCGGTCGGCTTCGAGGCGCCGGCGGCGCTGATCAGCACGTACCGGCCGCGGTCGCTGCGCTGGAGTCCCTCGTAGAAGGCCAGCGAGGTGTGCTGCACGGTGCGGATCAGCAGCAGCTCCAGGAAGTCCCAGTCGTCGAGGCTCGTCTTGATGAAGGTCTCGCTGCCGCGCCAGCCGCCGACGAGATGGACCAGGCCGTCGACGCGGCCGAACTCCTTCTCGATATGGGCGGCCCAGTCACGGGTCGACTGGAGGTCGAGCAGATCGACCGGTTCGCCGGTGACGGTCGCCCCGCCCGAGGCGTACCGGGCCGCGTCGACGGCCTCCGCGAGCCGCTCGGGATCGTTGTCGGCGGCGGCGACGGTCGCCCCCGCCTCGGCCAGCCGCAGCAGCGCCGCCCGGCCGGCGGGCCCGCCCGCACCGGCCACCGCGATCACCGCACCGCTGAGAGCTCCGTTCCCCGCCATCTTCTTCGCCTCCTGAGCAGTGGTCCCGGTTGTGCGGAAGACTCCGCCGCTCATGCGGCGATCCGCTCGGCGCCGTCCGCCGTGATGCCCTTGGTCGAGGCGATCACGTTCTTCAGCTTCTTGGACAGTGCCTCATAGAACATGCTCAGCGGAAACTCGTCCGGAAGCACGTCATCGACGAGTTTCCGGGGCGGCTGTGTCACGTCCAGGGCGTCGGGGCCCTTGGCCCACTTGGAGCCGGGGTGCGGGGCGAGGTAGGTCGAGACGAACTCGTAGCCGGCGAACCAGTGGACGAGCTTGGGGCGGTCGATGCCGTCGCGGTACAGCTGCTCGATCTCGCCGCACAGCTGGTTGGTGACCTGCGGCGCGCGCTCCCAGTCGATGGTCAGCTTGTTGTCGGTCCAGCGGACGACGTCGTGCTTGTGCAGGTAGGCGAAGAGCAGCTGGCCGCCGAGGCCGTCGTAGTTGCGCACGCGCTCACCGGTGACCGGGAAGCGGAACATGCGGTCGAAGAGGACCGCGACCTGCACGTCACGGGCCTGCGGGACGCCGTCGGCGGAGAGCTTCACGGCCTCCTTGAAGGCGGTGAGGTCGCAGCGCAGCTCCTCCAGGCCGTACATCCAGAACGGCTGGCGCTGCTTGATCATGAACGGGTCGAAGGGCAGGTCGCCGTGGCTGTGGGTGCGATCGTGGACCATGTCCCACAGCACGAACGCCTCCTCGCAGCGCTTCTGGTCGTGGACCATGGCGGCGACGTCCTCGGGCAGCTCCAGGCCGAGGATGTCGACGGCGGCGTCGGTCACACGGCGGAAGCGCGCGGCCTCGCGGTCGCAGAAGATGCCGCCCCAGCTGAACCGCGCGGGGGCCTCGCGGACGGCGATGGTCTCGGGGAAGAGGACGGCCGAGTTGGTGTCGTAGCCGGCCGTGAAGTCCTCGAACTTGATGCCGCAGAACAGCGGGTTGTCGTAGCGGGTGCGCTCCAGTTCGGCCAGCCACTCGGGCCAGACCATGCGCAGCACGACCGCTTCCAGGTTGCGGTCCGGGTTGCCGTTCTGCGTGTACATCGGGAAGACGACCAGGTGCTGGAGGCCGTCCGCGCGGTGCGCGGCGGGCTGGAAGGCCAGCAGCGAGTCGAGGAAGTCGGGCACCTGGAAGCCGCTGTCGGCCCAGCGTCCGAGGTCCTTGACCAGGGCCTCGTGATAGGCGCGGTCGTGCGGGAGCAGCGGGGAGAGCTCCAGGACCGCGTCGGCGGCCTGGCGGACGGCGAGCTCGGCGTCCGCGGGGGCGGGCGCGTCCTCGGCGTCGAAGTCGATCGACCCGTCCTTGGACTGCCATGGCCTGATCCGCTCCACGGCATCCTTGAGCACGGGCCATGCCGGGTGCTCCACCACCCTGGCCACGGGAGGAACCTGGTCCTCCGAACCCACCTGCACAAGAATTTCCGTCATGTCCCACCTTCCACGGGAGAATCTCGCGTGCCCAGACGGTATACACACGAGGTTCCTCCCAGCAAGGGCAACCTCAGGAAATTATCCTGCCTCACCCTGACCTTCACCGCATTTTTTACTGTCGGTCATGCTTGTGCCCGAATGCGTGGCGACCATGCCCTCACCCTCTGCACAGTGCGGGCGCAGGCGATACGGTCCAGGTGGGCCGCAAGGCCCCCAATGCCGCCTGTCGACGGAAGAGAGTCGCGTCTTGAACTTCCTCACCATCGGTCACCGCGGAGTCATGGGCGTGGAGCCCGAGAACACCCTCCGGTCCTTCGTCGCCGCCCAGGAGGCCGGCCTCGACGCCATCGAACTCGATCTGCACCTGAGCAAGGACGGCGCGCTCGTCGTCATGCACGACACGGAGGTGGACCGCACGACCGACGGCACCGGGCCGATCGCCGAGAAGACCCTCGCGGAGCTGCGGGCCCTGGACGCGGGGCGGGGCGAGCGGGTGCCGGTCTTCGAGGAGGTCCTCGAGGCTGTTCAGGCGCCGCTGCAGGCCGAGATCAAGGACGCGCAGGCGGCGCGGGCCCTGGCCGAGGTCATGAACCGGCGCGGGCTGGCCGACCGGGTGGAGGTCTCCTCGTTCCACGACGAGGCGATCGCCGAGATCAAGCCGCTGGTGCCGGGTGTGCGCACGGCGCTGATCGCCAGTCGCTACGGCACCGACATCGTGGACCGCGCGGTCGCGGTCGGCGCCGAGACCGTCTGCCTGAACATCCGCCGGCTCACCCTGGAGATCGTGGAGCGCGCCCGCAAGGCCGACCTGAGGATCATCGGCTGGGTGGTGAACACGCAGGACCATCTGCGTCTCGTCCGGGCCTTCGGACTGGACGGCGCCACCACCGACCACCCGGACATCAAGCGCACGGGCCGTTTCACGGCCTAGCGGTTAGACGAGCTCCTTGACCAGCAGCTCGAACCTCAGGTCGTCGCGCTGCGGGATCCCGAAGCGGTCGTCGCCGTACGGGAACGGGGTCATCCGTCCCGTGCGGCGGTAGCCGCGCCGCTCGTACCAGGCGATGAGGTCGTCGCGTACGGAGATCACGGTCATGTGCATCTCCGTCACGCCCCACGTCTCGCGGGCCTGCCGCTCCGCCTCCGCGATGATCACCTTGCCGAGACCCGCGCCCTGGAGCCGCGGGCTGACCGCGAACATCCCGAAGTAGGCGTGATCACCCCGGTGCTCGAGCTGGCAGCACGCGACGATCCGCCCCTCCTGCTCCACGGTCACCAGCCTGCTCTCGGGCGACTTGATGACGGCCAGCACGCCCTCCGGGTCGGTCCGCTGCCCCTGGAGGATGTCCGCCTCGGTGGTCCACCCGGCCCGGCTGGCGTCCCCCCGGTACGCCGACTCGATCAGCACGACCAGCTCGTCCACGTCGGCGTCGGCGGCGTCGCGGAAGGTCAGTCCGGTGGCGGCGGTGTCCATGGGCGTATGTCTCCGTTTCCTGGCGCGGCTCGGGCAGGGACGAGAGTAGCGCCACCACTAGTGCCCCGACAGGCAACGTTCGCCCCGTCGCGACGCCCGGTACGCACTCTCGCCGCACCGGCCGAAAGCCCAAGTACGTCCAGTACGAGGACTTCCGGCCGGCACGCCGAGAGCACGCACCGGACGCCGCTCCTTGACGGGCAAACGTTGCCTGCCGCGGCACTAGGCTCCGCTGCATGGTGCATGTACTCAGCAGCCGGATCCTGCTCCGCCCCACCGACCCCGAGCGGTCCCGGGCCTTCTACGGCGACCAGCTCGGCCTCGCCGTCTACCGGGAGTTCGGCACGGGACCGGAGCGCGGCACGGTCTACTTCCTCGGCGGCGGCTTCCTGGAGGTCTCGGGACGGTCCGAGACACCCCCGGCGCCGGCCACGCGGCTGTGGCTCCAGGTCGACGACGTGATGGCGGCGCGGGACGAGCTGAAGGCGAAGGGGGTCGAGATCGTACGGCCCCCGGTGAAGGAGCCGTGGGGCCTGGTCGAGATGTGGATCGCGGATCCGGACGGGACGCCGGTCGTGCTGGTGGAGGTCCCGGCGGACCACCCGATGCGCTACCGGCCGGGCATCTGAGGTCACCCCGGGCGGTGCTCCCAGCCCCGGTCGGTGCGGGTCAGTTCGTGGAAGCCCGCCGCCGTCAGGAGGTCGAGCTCGGCGCCGTCGGCCGCGGACGCGTAGGCGGCGAGCCGGTCGACGCCGCACAGGCGGAGCCAGTCGGCGGCCCGGGCGAGCAGCCAGTGCTCCAGTCCGGTGCCGTACCGGCCGGGGTCGATGTGCAGATTGCCGATGTCGGCCAGGCCCGCGGCGCGGGCGTGGCGTTCCGGCCGGGCCAGGGTCGTGTCGATCTCCACGAAGCCGAGGGCGTGCCCGTCGGCGCGGGCCGTGAAGCGGGTGCCGCACTCCCCGAGCGTGCGCTCGACCGTCACGCCCGGCATGGGCTCCCGCTCCGGAAGGTCCGCCACCCGGGCGATCAGGACGACCTCGGTGTCCCCGACGTGCCGGAAGCCCGCGCGTCGGTAGACGGACCGGATGTGCGGCCAGTTGCGGGGCAGGCCGTAGACGAGGGGGGCGGGCAGCGCGCCGTCGGCGTACCTCACGCGGACGTTCCAGCGGGCGAACCGCGCCAGGCACGCCCGCATCAGCAGGTCGGCGGCCCCGTCGGCGTCCGGGCAGAAGGACGCCGCCGGACGGCACACGAACCAGTCGATCGCGGCGGCGTCCCGGTAGGCCTCGCCGACCTCGGCGCCGGCTCGGTAGCGCAGCAGGTGCGCCGCGGCGACGACGTGATCGCGCTGCTCCGCGACGAGCGTCGTCCGCTCGGCCACCCACGGGTCGGTGATGAACTCGCCGGGCTGCCGCTCCAGGTCGCTGAGGACGGTGTTCACGGACACGGAGACGCCGGGGACGACGGCCGCCACGTGCAGGTTGACCAGGTCGGTGAGCTGGTCGCGGTCGACTCGGCGGAACGGCCGCACCTCGAGAGCGGGCATGGGAAACCTCCGGGCAGGGTGAAGGAGCCGGTGGCCGCCACTCGGTGCGGTACGGGCCGAGCGTACGACGGGGCCCGAGCGGCACACCAGTGGGTTTCCCCGGATGGCAGAGGCAACGGGCCGCGGCTTAGCGTGCTGGGGTAGCTCATGCCCGGGGCTGTCCCTGCGGAAGGAACGCCATGAAGCTCGACGCACCGGTGCCCGGCGGGCCCTGCTGGACCGAGCTGGGGACCACGGACATGGCAGCGGCCCAGCGGTTCTACACGAGGCTGTTCGGCTGGCGGGCCGAGACGGATCCGCGTCAGGAGGAGGGCGGCTACACCGTCGCGCACCTCGAAGACGCGGCCGTCGCCGCCCTCGCACCGCTGTACCAGCCGTCGCAGCCCGTCACGTGGAACGTGTCGTTCGCGGTGACGGACGCGGACGCCACCGTTCGCGCGGTGACCGAGGCGGGCGGGACGGTGCTGTTCGGCCCCGTGGACGTGTTCGACGTGGGCCGTTTCGCGGTGGCCTCGGATCCGACCGGTGCGGTGTTCCAGCTGTGGCAGGCGGGGACGTTCCCGGGCGCGGGGCTGTTCAACGCGCCCGGTTCGCTGGGCTGGGTCGAGCTGTACACCCGGGACCCGGAACAGGCCGTGGCCTTCTACACGCGCGTGTTCGGCTGGACCGTCGGCCCGTCGGAGCGCTACCCCCGGTGGGGCGTCGGGGGCGCGGACTTCGGCGGCATGGTGACGATGGACGACAAGTTCCCGCCCGAGGTGCCGGCGCACTGGCTGCCGTACTTCGCCGTGGCGGACGTGGACGCCACGACCGCCGTCGTCCAGGAGTTCGGCGATGTCCTGATGCTGCCCACGTCCGTGCCCGACGGGCCGCGTGTCGCGGTGCTGCGGGATCCGCAGGGGGCGGTGTTCGGCGTGTACCGGGCGGGCGAGGAGGACTGATCGCCTCCGTGCCCGCGGGGACTGAGGAGTGACGCGGCCCGGCTCAGGTCCGCAGCCCGCCCAGGCGCCCCTCCAGCTGGCCCAGCAACGCCCCCAGCAGGGCGGCGAGTTCGCCCTGGTCGGGGGCGTCCATGCCGGACAGGGCGGCGGCCTCGTAGGCGAGCTGGGCGGGCAGGATGGCGTCGACGAGGTCGCGCCCGGTGTCCGTGAGGCGGAGGTGGGCGACTCGGCGGTCGCGGCTGTCGCCACGGCGTTCGACCAGACCGCGTTCGGTCAGCTGTTTCACCCGCTTGGTGACGGCGGCCCCGGAGGAGAAGGTCTCCCGGGCCAGCTCCCCCGGCGTCAGTTCGTGCCCGGTACGGCGCAGTGCCCCGAGCAGATCGAACTCGGGGCGGCTGAGACCGGCCCTGCGCAGTGGCGCGTCCTCGGCCTGCTGAAGCAGGGCCGCGCATCGGTTGATCCGCCCGATGATCTCCATCGGCCCGGTGTCGAGCCCGGGGTGAACGGCCTGCCACTGCCCGACGACAGCGGCGACGGTGTCACCCCGCCGGACGCCGTCCAGGCCGTTCCCGCCCGTCAGGGGCTCTCCGGCCTGATCGTCACCCGCAGCGAAGGCCCCGCCGTCCCGGTCCTCGCCGACCACGGCCGCGCTTTTGGCCGGGTCCCCGCCGGCCGAAGCCTCCCCGCCGGCCGCCCGGCCGTCCGTCACCGGGTCGCCTTCGGCCGAGGACCGCGAGCCGGGCCCCCGTCCGGTCCCGGCCACCGGATCCAGGCCGGCCCCCGGTGCTCCCCCCGTGGGCGGTGGTCCCTCCGTCGCCGTCATGGCCGTACGTCCTCCGTCTTCTCGGCGCCCGCGCCCCGGTCCGGGAGCAGCCCCTGGCGTCGTACCGTCGCGGCGAGCGTACGGTGTCCGGACTGTTCGGTGAGCACGACCCGCTCCTCGGGCAGGGCGGGCTGCCACCATTCGCCGGCCGCGGCGTCGGCCGTGGCTCGCAGGTCGATCAGGGCGACGGCGAGACCGCGGCGGGCGGTGTCCAGGGCGGCCGCATCGGCGTCCGGCTCGGCCAGGAGACGGGCGGCCCGCTCACGGGCCTGGTCGGCGGTGGTCAGGGCGTGTTCGACCCGGTCGCCCGCGCGGCGGTTGGTGACGGCCACGGCGGCGACGAAGCCGACGACGGCGCCGACCACAGTGTCCACGACCCGCTCCGTCACCAGCTCGCCCGGCTTCTGCTGTCCGGCGAACTCGGTGATGAGCAGGGCCATCGGGGTCACGCAGACACTGCCGAGCCAGTAGTTGCGGCTGATCAGCAGCTCCGCTCCGAAGCTGAAGGCGAGGCAGCACAGCACGAGGGCCGTCCGGCCCAGGTGCGCGAGCGGCACGGCGGCCGCGAAGACGAGCACCCCGACGACGTTGCCCACGACGCGCTGCACGGCACGGCTCCAGGTACAGGGCGATGTTGGCCTGGTAGAGCGAGGCGGCGGTGACCAGGGCCCAGTAGGGGCGTCCGATGCCGAGCGCGAGGGAGGGCGTAGCCGGCGAGCGCGCAGCCGAAGCGCGGTACGCACGGCGAGGGGGGTCAAGGGGCCCAGCCGCCTCCAGAGGGACCTGGCCGCATCCACACCGAGGAGTTCGTCGGCGGCCGCCCGGGGCAGACCGGCCCCGCGGGACGGGCCCGGTGCCGCGCAGGGAGTGTGCCCAGGCGCGAAGCCGGCCGGCGTCGGCCTCCGCCGGCGCGGCGAGCGCGACCTCGGCCCGGACCACGAGCCGTTCCAGGCCGCGCCGGGTCCGGGAGCGGGCGTCGGTGGCGAGCAGCGACTGCCAGGCCGCGTGCACGGCGGCGTAGCCCGCGGCCCGGGCCCGGGCGTGCCCCTCGCCCGCACCGCCCGTGTCGGCGTACGCGGCGGCTGCCTTCAGGGCGTGGGCGGTGGCGCGGCGCTCCGGGCCGTGCGGGCGGACGAGCGCGGGCGCCATGCAGACCAGCCAGGCCCAGGCCCCCGTCGCGGCGGCGAGGGCCAGATGGCCCGGGACCTGGCCGAGGGTCTGCGGCGCGAACAGGGAGGCGGAGCTGACGAACGTCAGGACGACGTTGCCCGGCGGGCCGATCCGGGTGGCGTCGCACAGCACCTTCTGCGCGGCGGCCAGCAGCGCGCCGACGGTGACCAGCACCACGGCGCTGCCGGTGAGCGACGCCGCGACCAGGGCGACGGCGAGGCCGCCGAGCATGCCGAGCACGACCCGCACCAGGGTCCCGGCCCGGGCGGCGTACGGACGGTTGTGGGCGTACAGCGCGCACAGGGACCCGGCCATCGTGTACATCGCGAGGTCGAGCCGGCCGAGCGCCAGCAGGGTGAGGTTGGGCGGGGCGATCGCCGCGACCACGCTCAGCGCGGGCTTGAACCAGATCTCCGAGGGACGGCCGACGCGCAGCACGCCCGCCAGCGGAAGACGCCGGGCGGGCGTGGGGGGCGGGACAGGGGTCGCACTGCTCATAGCTGACAAGGTTAGCAGGTGTTTTACCGGTAAAACACAGTCTCTCATCTGGGGTGCTCCGTCGAATGCTCCCCGTGTACACCCTTGCGCTCGCGTGCGCGCCACATGGCCCGGGCATCGAATGACCGACTGTCGAGCGGGGAGGTGCCCGTGCACGGACCGGCTTCGTCCGGCTGGCTGCTGGTGGCGCTGTGCGCGGCGGCCGGCGCCTACTGCCTGCTGCGGATGCGCAGTGGCGCCGGGGAGCAGCGCAGCGCCGCGGGCGGCGAGGCGCTGATGGGTTTCGGAATGGCCGCGATGGCCGTGCCGGCGGCCGTCTACACCCCGCCTTCGTGGGCCTGGCCCCTCTACGCGGCCGTGTTCGGCGCGGCCGCGGTGCGCGCGCTGTGGGCCGCGCGGGCCGGTGCGCACCACCTGCACCACCTGGTGGGGGCCGCGGCCATGGTCTACATGTCCGTCGTCATGGCCGGCTCCCCCGCGCACCTGCACGGTCGGGGCGGATCGGGGATCCCGCTCCTGACGGGGGCGCTGCTGCTCTACTTCGCCGGATACGTGCTGCTGACCGGGGTCCGGCTGGTGCCGGTGGCCGCCGTGGCCGGGAGCGGGGCCCGGGGCGGGTCCGGCGGCTGGGGCGACCGGCCGGAGCTGGCGCGGGCCTGCCGGCTGTCCATGGGGATCGCGATGGTGGCGATGCTGCTGACGCTGTGATCAGGGGGGGCGGCACGGCATGCGGACTCCGTTGCCTGCGTCACTTGGGCGGCGCAAGTCGTACCCGTGGGCGGTGCCGCACTCATAAGCTGCCCTTCATGATGCTCCCCGCGGCACTGTTGCTGCTCGGCGCCCTGACCGCTGTGGTCGCTCCCCGGCTGCTCGCCCGGGCGGACTGGCCCGATCGTGAGCCGGTGGTGGCGCTGTGGGTGTGGCAGTGCGTGGTGGCGGCCGTGATCGTGTGCTGTGCGCTGTCGATGACGCTCAGCGCGGCGGCGGCCTGGCACGCCGTCGGCGGGCACGTCTTCGCGACGGCGCCCGGCCGGGTCGTCGAGGCCTACGCCCTCGGTACGGCGGGCCCCTGGGCGGCGACCACCGCGGTCGCGCTGGCCTGCGGCGGGCTGTGGAGCGTGGCGATGCTGGTCCGCGAGGTCGGGCTGACCCGCGCCCGGCGCCGCCGCCGGCGGGCGGACCTGCTGGTCCGGGCCCCGCTGCTGCCGGGCGAGGTGGCCGTGTCCGGTCGGCTCGTCGTGCTGGAGAGCGAGCGTCCCGACGCGTGGTGGCTGCCCGGCACTCCGCCCCAACTGGTCGTCACCACGGCCGCGTTGGGCCGCCTGAAGGGCCGGAAGCTGGACGCCGTGCTGGCCCACGAGCAGGGACACGCACGGGCCCGCCACGACTGGCTGCTGAACTGTTCCTCCGCCCTGGCGGGCGGCTTTCCGCAGGTGCCGGTGTTCGCCGCGTTTCCGCGACGAGATGCACCGCCTGGTCGAACTCGCCGCCGACGACACGGCGTCCCGCCGCTTCGGCCGTCTGACCACCGCCCTGGCCCTGGTCGAACTCAACGAGCACCGCGGCGCGTTCGGCCCCTGCCCGACACCGCAGGCCCATGTACCGGCCCGGGTGCACCGGTTGCTGACTCCCCCGGACCGGCTGCCCGCCGCACGGCGTCTGCGGCTGACGGCTGCGGCCGCGCTGGTGCCCGTGGTGCCGGTGCTGGTGGCCTTCGTGCCGGGACTGCGCGCGTTGGGTTGACCAGGCCCGGATCGCGGGTACCCGGTGGTCCACGTCCGGAGCGGGGGCGTGGCCGAAGCCGCAGGCGCGGCGTGGCCGAAGGCCGCCCTTCCGGGCCGGAAGATCGTCACCGTACTGGATCCGGACCCCCCGGTTCGGCGAGGATCGCATCATGCACACCCAGTCCGTCGAGTCCCCGCCCCGCCCCCAGCACCGCACCGCCGCCGGTTCGGCCGGTGTCCTGGCCCTGTGCTCGGTTCTGCTGCTGAGCCTCGTGGCGGTCAGATGGAGCCCGCTGATGAGCGCGGACGGAGACATCGCCGCCACCACCCACGACTGGGCGGTCGAGGAGCCCGCCCTCACCCGGACGTGCCGCATCCTGACCGACTGGGTGTGGGACCCGTGGACGATGCGTCTGCTGACGGCGGTCGTCGTGGTGTGGCTGGTGGTGCGGCTCGCGGCCCGCTGGACGGCGGTGTGGCTGGCGCTGGCCGTCACGCTGGGCACGCTGCTGCAGCAGGGCATCAAGGCGCTGGTGGACCGCCCCCGCCCGGTGTGGCCCGACCCCGTCGACTCGGCCCACTACTCGGCCTACCCGTCGGGGCACGCCATGACCGCCACCGTCGTGTGCGGCCTGCTGCTGTGGCTGCTGCACCGTCACGGCGTCGGCCGTGCGGTGTGGCGCACGGCCCTGGCCGTGGCCGTCGTCTCCGTGGTCGGCGTCGGGCTGACCCGCATCTGGCTGGGAGTCCACTGGCCGTCGGACGTGGTGGGCGGCTGGCTGCTGGGCGCGCTGGTGGTGGCCCTGGCCGTGTGGACGTACGAGCGCCGGCTGCCGCGGACCTCGCCGGGCGCGGCGGCCTCATAGGATCGCCCCCATGACGGCTGTGCTGTTCGACTTCTCGGGAACCCTCTTCCGTGTCGAGTCCACCGACTCCTGGCTGCGCGGCACCCTCACGGACGCCGGACTCCGGCTCGCCGAGGCGGAGTTCACCGCGGCGGCGCGGGCGCTGGAGGCGGTCGGGGCGCTGCCGGGCGGTGGTGATCCGGCGCGCGTGCCGGAGGAACTCGCCGAGGCCTGGGTGATCCGCGACCGGAGTGCCGCACTGCACCGGGCGGCCTACACCGGTCTGTCCCGCCAAGTGACGCTGCCCGACCCGGCGTTGCACGAAGCGCTCTACGACCGCCACATGAGCCCCGCGGCGTGGGCCCCCTATCCGGACGCCGTGGAGGTGCTCCGCACCCTGCGGAAGCGGGGCATCCCCGTCGCGGTGGTCAGCAACATCGGCTGGGACCTGCGCCCGGTCTTCCGCGAGCACGGCCTGGATCCCTACGTCGACGCGTACGTCCTGTCGTACGAGCACGGCATCCAGAAGCCCGATCCGCGGTTGTTCGCCACCGCCTGCGAGGCGCTCGGCGCCGATCCGCGCCGGACGCTCATGGTCGGCGACGACCGCAGGGCCGACGGCGGCGCCACCGCTCTGGGATGCGGGGTGCACTTCGTGGACCACCTGCCCGTGACCGACCGGCCGGATGGGCTGCTTCCGGTTCTGGAACTGGTGGGCTGAGGGCCAACAAGTAGCCCGAGGCCACCACCTGGTCGTCTGCTCGCCCGCCTCGGACGATCCCCCGCGTCGCCCGAGGCAGACGGCATCACCGCCCTGGACCGCACGGTCCCGGCCGGACGTATCCGAGTATAGTTGGCTGGCAGCCAGTCAACGCAGGAGTTACAGCATGTCCCCGCGCAGCGCCTCGGTCAACGAAGAGTTGCGGAGACGTTCGAAGGAGCGGCTTCTGCAGGCGGCGGTCGAGCTGGTCGGCGAGCACGGGTTCGAGGCCACGACCCTCGGCGACATCGCGGACCGGGCGGGCTCGGCGCGTGGTCTGGTCTCGTACTACTTCCCGGGCAAGCGCCAGCTGGTGCAGTCCGCCGTGCACCGGCTGATGCACCGCACGCTGGAGGAGGCGCTGGAGCGCGAGCCGCGCACCGAGGACGGCCGGGAGCGGATGGCCCGGGCCATCGACGCGATCCTGGGCCTGGCCAGGGACCGGCCGGTGCTGATGCGCCAGCACATGGCCGGGCTGCTGCAGGCCGAGGGTTTCATGCCCTGCCCGGAACAGCGCCGACTGGCCGAACTGCTGCGGGACACCGTCGCCCGGCGCGGTTCGCGGGACGTCGACAGCGACTACCCGATGCTGCGCGCCCTGCTGATGGGCGCGGTGTACGCGGTCCTGGTGCCGGGGGTGCCGATGCCGGTGCCCGTACTGCGGGCCGAGCTGTTCAAGCGCTACCGGCTCGACTGGGAGATGGGCGTCCCGCCGGAGGCGACGGTGCCCGGCGGGACGGGCGACGCGGATCTGTCCCGGTTCTTCGCGACGGGCAGCGCACAGGGACGCGAACCGGAGGTCCAGGCCTAGCGGTCGGGGGGCCTGCCCCTCACGGCAGCCGGCTCAGCGCCGGGCGCGGCGTGGGGACAGCAGGCCCGCGTCCCGGGCCTGGCCGATCAGCCGGAGCGACGTGCGGCGGCTGTGCCCGGTCGCGCACATCACGGCGAGGACCGGGTCGGCGCCGTTTTGCTGGGCCGCGCGGTACTCCTGCGCCACCAGCCACCGCCCCTCAGCGCCGCGCGGCCAGTCCTGCCGCGCGCGACGCCCCTGACCACCACGGCTACCGACCGTGTCGGCGGCGGCGCCGCAAGCCTCGGCCAGCGGCGCCTCGATCCAGTCGGCCAGCACCGCCAAATCGTCGAGGGACAGCGCGGGTTCGGCGCGTACCTCCTCGACGCCGACCCCTCCCCCGGTCACGACGGCCAGCGCGTCGACACAGGCGCCGTCCGCGAAGGCCAGCCGGACGTCGAACCACCGCGTGGCGTCCTGGTTCTCCCGCACTTCCCAGGCGGGCCGCACGGACACCGCTCCGTCCGCCGGAGAGCGATCAGAAAGATTAAGAAAGGATGCTTCCAGCACACACGAAACGTAACCGAATGATCACCTTCCCTACAGATCGGACACGCGCCCCGAGCGGAGCACAGCACCCTGTCAGCGGAGCCCCACCGGTGCGATGCTGGAGGCGTCAGCGCCCTCCTGAGATCCGCCGGGATCCCTCGGGTAAGGAGTTGTGCCGTGCTGCGAGTCGCCGTCGTAGGCTCCGGGCCGAGCGGGTGCTACACCGCCCAGAGCCTCGTCCAGCTGGACTCCCAGGTGCGCGTGGACGTCCTGGACCGGCTGCCGTGCCCGTACGGTCTGGTCCGCTACGGCGTGGCTCCGGACCACGAGAAGATCAAGTCCCTGCAGAACAATCTGCGCGCGATCCTGGAGCACGACCGGATCCGGTTCCTCGGGGGCGTCCAGGCCGGCCCCGGCGGGGTGCCGGTCGCCCGGCTGCGGGAGATCTACCACGCGGTGGTGTACTGCGTGGGTGCCGCCACGGACCGGCGCCTGGGCATCCCCGGGGAGGACCTGCCCGGAAGCTGGTCGGCGACCCAGTTCGTCGCCTGGTACAGCGCCCACCCGGACGCCGTGGACGACAGGTTCCTGCGGGACGCCCGGTCGGCCGTGGTGATCGGCGTGGGGAACGTCGCCGTGGACGTCACCCGGATGCTGGCGCGCGGCCTCGCCGAGCTGAGCCCGACCGACATGCCGCAGGCGGCCCTGACCGCGCTGGCGGCGAGCCGGGTGACCGAGATCCACATGGTGGGCCGGCGCGGACCCTCGCAGGCCCGCTTCACCACGAAGGAACTGCGCGAGCTGGGCACCCTCCCAAAGACGGACGTCACCGTCGATCCGGCTGAGGTGGCACCGGACCCCGGGTACACCGACCCGTCCGCGCTGCCGGCCCCGCAGCGCCGGAACGTGGAAGCGCTGCGCGGCTGGGCCGGGGCACCGCCGGGAGGCGCCCCGCGCCGTATCAGGCTGCGCTTCTTCCTCCGTCCGGTCGCTCTGCTCGCCGACGGGGACCATGTGGGCGCGGTCCGCTTCGAACGGACCGCACCGGACGGGCGGGGCGGCGTGACGGGCACGGGCCGCTACGAGGACATCGAGGCGCAGTTGGTGCTGCGCTCGGTGGGCTACCGCGGAGTGCCGCTGGAGGGTCTGCCGTTCGACACCACCACCGGCACGGTGCCGAACCTGGCCGGGCGTGTCCTGCGCGAGGGAATCGTCACCCCTGGCCAGTACGTGGCCGGCTGGATCAAGCGCGGGCCGACGGGAGTCATCGGCACGAACCGCCCCTGCGCGAAGGAGACGGCGACGTCCGTCCTGGAGGACGCTCCGTCACTCGCCCTCAAGGACGTCCCTCAGGATTCCCTCACGGCCTTGCGCGCGGCGGGCACCGACCCCGTCGAGTGGCTGGGCTGGCAGTCGATCGAGCGGGCGGAGGCGGAACTGGGCGCATCGCTCGGCAGAGGTGTGGTGAAGCTCGCCGACTGGCAGTCCCTGCTGAACGCCGCGCACCACAACGTCCTTCAGTAGGTTCGCGGGCTCCGCGCCGCCATGAGGTTCGTCCGCGCCGCGAAGTACCGACACGTCAGCGCGCGGTGAGCCCGCCGTCGACGACGAACTCGGCCCCGGTGACGAACGAGCGCCCAGTCCCACTTGACGTGACATCAGAGGTGCGGCATCGGCTGACCGCCTGTGGCAGGGGCCGCGGTCAACGAGCAAGGGGCATGCGGCATGCGGCCCTGCTCACGCCACGAACCCTCACCCACCACCGGCTGCCTGCCGCCCCGCCGCATCGAGCAGAGCATCCAGCAACCCGGGGAAGAGTCCGTCCAGATCGTCCCGCCGCAGCCCGTTCATCTTGGCCGTCCCCCGGTAGACCTGCCGGATCACCCCGCTCTCCCGCAGTACCCGGAAATGGTGCGTCGTGGTCGACTTGGTGACCGGCAGCTCGAAGTCCGAACAGGACAACTCCCCGCTCACGGCGGCAAGCTCCCGCACGATCCGCAACCGCATCGGGTCGGAGAGCGCGTGCAGCACACCCTCCAGCCGGATCTCGTCACACCCGGGATGCGGGAGGTCACGGCTGCTGACGGCGGGCGAGGTCACGGCAACTCCACTCCTTCGAGGAACCCCGTCTCTTCACGGGACCCCGATATTCCTTCCGGGGACCCCATAGTACGAGAACCCTCGTAGTTTGACATCCACCGTACTACGATGCCTATCGTACGAGCTGCCAGCTTCCCCGTGACGAACGGAGTCCGCCGTGACCGCGCTCTTCGAGCCCTGGACCCTGCGCGATGTGACGATCCCCAACCGCGTGTGGATGCCCCCGATGTGCCAGTACTCGGCGGCACCCAAGGGCCCGGAGACCGGCGCCCCCGCCGACTGGCACTTCGCGCACTACGCCGCCCGCGCGGCCGGCGGCACGGGCCTGATCATCGTGGAGGCCACCGCGGTGTCGCCGGAGGGCCGCATCTCGCCGTACGACCTCGGCATCTGGAACGACACGCAGGTCGAGGCCTTCCGCCGGATCACCCGCTTCCTCGCCTCGCAGGGCACGGTGCCGGCGATCCAGCTGGCCCACGCCGGCCGCAAGGCGTCGACGGACCGCCCCTGGAAGGGCGGCGCCCCGATCGGCCCGGACGCGCACGGCTGGGACTCCGTGGCGCCGAGCCCGATCGCGTTCGACGACCGTCACCCGGCCCCGGCCGAGCTGACCACCGACCAGATCAGGGACGTGGTGGGGCAGTTCGCCGCCGCGGCCCGCCGCGCGCTCGCCGCCGGTTTCGAGATCGCCGAGATCCACGGTGCCCACGGCTACCTGATCAACGAGTTCCTCTCCCCGCACTCCAACCACCGCACCGACGCCTACGGCGGCTCCTACGAGAACCGCACCCGCTTCGCGCTCGAGGTCGTCGACGCCGTGCGTCAGGTGTGGCCGCAGGACAAGCCGCTGTTCTTCCGCATCTCGGCGACCGACTGGCTGGAGGAGGACGGCTGGAGCGCGGACGACACCGTCCGCTTCGCCGCCGACCTGAAGGCCCACGGTGTCGACCTGCTGGACGTCTCGACCGGTGGCAACGCCTCCGGCGTCCGCATCCCGACCGGCCCCGGCTACCAGGTGCCTTTCGCCGCCCGGGTGAAGCGGGAGACGACGCTGCCGGTCGCCGCGGTGGGGCTGATCACCGAGGTCGAGCAGGCCGAGAAGATCCTGGCCAACGGCGAGGCGGACGCGGTCCTGCTGGGCCGCGAGCTGCTGCGCAACCCCTCGTGGGCCCGGCTCGCGGCGCGCGAGCTCGGCGGTGAGGTACGGGTGCCGGACCAGTACCACCGGTCGGTCTGAGCCGGCACCCGGGAGTACGTCAACCGGCCGCGCACGCCGTCCCGTTGAGGGTGAACGCGGCGGGAGCGGCGCTGTTGCCGCCGTGACTGGCCTGGTAGCCGATGCTCACGCTCGCACCGGGCGCGATGGTGCCGTTGTACGAGACGTTGGTCGCGATGACCGCCCCGGACGACGGCGCATAGGTGGCACCCCAGCCGCCCGTGACCGTCTGCCCCGAGGGCAGGGTGAAGCCGAGCTTCCAGCCGTCGACCGTCGTCGTGCCGGTGTTGGTGATGGTGACGGAGGCGGTCAGGCCGGTGCTCCAGGCGTTCACCCCGGCCGTCACCTTGCAGGCGCCGGGCTGCGGCTGGGGAGCCGGGCCCGACTTGTCGAGGCCGAAGAAGGTGAGCACGCGGGAGGCCATGCCCTGGGCGTACAGGTTGTGGCCGACGCCCTGGAGGCTGATGGCCTCCACGGGGGCCTGGTCACCCGTGCCGCCGTAGCGGGTGCGGGTCCAGCCCGACTGGGGGGTGTCGGTCGCGGCCGGGGTCTGGCTCACCCCCTGGACGTTCGTCCACTGCTTGATCTGCTCCCCGAAGTTGGGATAGCGCAGGACGTCGTCCTGGGTGCCGTGCCAGGTCTGCATCCGCGGGCGGGGGCCGCTGTAGCCGGGATACGCGTTCCTGACCAGGTCGCCCCACTGCTGCGGGGTGTGGGTGACTGTGCCGCCCGAGCAGGCGCTGTTCCACTCGGAGCCGTCGGTGGTGGCGAAGCAGGCGAACGGCACGCCGGAGAAGGCGGCTCCCGCCGCGAACACGTCCGGGTAGTCGCCGAGCAGGACGTTCGTCATCATCGCGCCGGAGGAGATGCCCGTGGCGAACACCCGGTCGGTGTCCGCGTCGTAGGTGCGCGTCACCCAGTCGATCATCGACTTGATGCCGACGGGATCGCTGCCGCCGCCGCGTCGCAACGCCTGGGGCGAGGAGACGTCGAAGCACTTGCTGCTGCGGGTGACGGACGGGTAGAGCACGATGAACCCGTACCGGTCGGCCAGCGTGTCGTACTCGGTGCCGTTGTACATGTCCGGGCCCGAGCCGGTGCACCAGTGCACGGCGACCACGACCGCCGGGTTCGGGGTGACGCTCTGCGGCACGTACAGGTACATCCGCAGATTGCTGGGGTTCGTGCCAAAGTTCGTGACCTCGGTGAGGGCCGCGGCGGGTACGGCCCTCTCCCGGGCGGCGGCCACGGGCGCGGTGAGCACGGTGGCCGCCAGTAACGGCAGCAGGGCGGCGACGAGCGCGAGGAGCATCGACCGCAGTGGTCTCCTCGCCGTGGGGTGGGCAGTGGCAGACACGCCTGTGTCCCTTCCGTCGTGGGGAGCGGCTCTCGGGGCGTGGTGCGGCGTCCAGCAGATGGAAAGCATCGTGACATGGGCATGGCCTTCATGGAAGCGCTCCCACACCTTCCCCGCCGTGACCAGGGCTGTCCGAATGTGTACTGCGCGAGGCGTTGACTAGAAAGCGCTTGCCCCTTACGTTCCGTTCATCAGTGTGACCCGGAAGCGCAGATGGGTCGCACATAGCATGCGCGGTGAACAACATGGCGAACGTCATTCAAGTACATGACCACCTGGCTCCATGAAGGCACCACGAAGGGACGCACCCCACATGCGTACTCCCCCACGCACTCGCGTACAGAGATCCACTCTGGTCGTCGCCGCCGCATCCGCCCTGGCGACGATGGCGGTCCTGGCCGTTCCCCAGCCGGCCGGGGCCGCCGACAGTTCACCCGTCGGATTCGGCGCGGGCACGACGGGCGGCGGCAACGCCACGGCGGTCACCGTCTCCACCCTGAGCGCCTTCAAGTCGGCCGTGACCGGCAACTCGGCCAAGGTCGTCCGGGTCAGCGGCCTGATCTCGCTGAGCGGACAGGTCGACGTCGGCTCCAACACGACCGTCCTGGGCGTGGGTTCGTCGTCCGGTTTCACCGGCGGCGGGCTGCGGCTGAAGAAGGTGTCGAACGTCGTCGTGCGCAACCTGAACATCAGCAAGCCGGTCGCGCCCGCCGACGGCATCACCGTCGAGGCGTCCACCAAGGTCTGGATCGACCACAACTCCTTCTCGGCCGACCGCGATCACGACAAGGACTTCTACGACGGCCTGCTGGACGTCAACCACGGCGCGGACAACGTCACGGTGTCCTGGAACACCTTCAAGAACCACTTCAAGGGCTCGCTCGTCGGCCACAGCGACAACAACGCGAGCCAGGACACGGGCCACCTGAAGGTGACGTACCACCACAACCACTTCGCCGACGTGTACTCACGCATCCCCAGCCTGCGCTTCGGCACGGGGCACTTCTACAACAACTACGTCGAGGGCGCCGAGACCGCCTGCCACTCGCGCATGGGCGCCCAGATGCTGGTCGAGAACAACGTCTTCCGCTCGACGAAGGTCGCGGTCACCACGAACCGCAGCAGCGACGTCGACGGATACGCCAACGTGCGTGGGAACGACCTCGGGGGAGCCGCGACCGAGGTCTCGCGGGTCGGCACCTTCACCAGCCCGCCCTACGGCTACTCGGCGGAGCCGGCCTCGTCCGTCGTCGCCTCGGTGACGTCGGGCGCGGGCGCCGGAAGGCTCTGACACCCCCGCCCGCCGGGACACCCCGCATCCGCTCAGTGACACATCCACTCAGTGACACATCCCGCTCAGACGACACGTCCGCTCAGACCACAGAAGGAATCGGGACATGACTTCTGCGACACGTCCGCGCGCCCGCAGGCGCGCGCTGGCCGGCGCACTGGCCACGCTCGGCCTGTCGGTTGGCATGATCATGACGACCAACGCGCCCGCCGCGAGCGCCGCCACGTGGCCGACCCCCAACGGCAGCCAGGGGACCTCCTCCACCATCTCCGTGTCCGGCACCAAGGACTACGGGATGAAGCGGTTCTACGGCACCGGAGACCTGGCCGGTGACGGCCAGGAGGAAGGCCAGGACCCGATCTTCAAGCTCGCGGACGGCGCGGTGCTGAAGAACGTCATCCTCGGTGCCCCCGCGGCCGACGGCATCCACTGCGAGGGCAGCTGCACGCTGCAGAACGTCTGGTGGGAGGACGTCGGCGAGGACGCCGCCACCTTCCGCGGCGGCAACGGCGCCACCTACCAGGTGATCGGCGGCGGCGCGAAGAAGGCGGCGGACAAGGTCTTCCAGCACAACGGCGGCGGGACCCTGACCATCTCCAACTTCGCGGTGCAGGAGTTCAAGACGCTCTACCGCTCCTGCGGCGACTGCTCCACGCAGTACACCCGCAAGGTCAACCTCAACTCCATCGACGTGACCGGCACGGGCTCCACCGCGCGGATCGTCGGCATCAACGTCAACCGCGACGACGTGGCGACGCTGCGGGGCATCACGATCCGCAACGACTCCGGCCGCAAGGTCGTGCCCTGCCAGAAGTACAACAACAACACCGCCGTCGGATCCGGGCCCGACAGCAAGAACTGCCTCTACTCCACCTCGGACATCACCTACCGGTAGCCCCCTCAGGGCGTTCCCCCCACGGTGAAGACGGCCGTGCGAAGCGTCCCTGCGGGCGTTTCGCACGGCCGTCGGCGTCATGCGGGGCGTGCGCCCATGTCCCGGGCCCCCGTGCCCACGTCCCGGGTCAGCTCCCCCTGATA
>NZ_GG657757.1:858745-870864 GCF_000158955.1 Streptomyces viridochromogenes DSM 40736
GCGTTCCAGCAGCCGGTCGCTGAGTCGGTAGCCGGTGTCCGTGCGCCGCAGATCACCGGCGGCCACCATCCGGCTGAGCGCCGCCCGCAGGGTGGAGCCGCCGACGTCGAAGCCCCGCACCAGCCGCCCGATCTCCCTGGCCGGCAGCTCCGGAGGATGCGTTCCGAGCAGCAGACTCAGCACGACCGACCGCGCGGACAGGGGGCGCAGATCGAGCGCACCGGGCCGCTCCGGGACATTCATCGGCATGGTCACGCACTCTACGCGGCGGAACTCGCTGTTGCAGGATTGCTGCGCCCGTAGAGCAAATGCAACACTCGGAGCATGGTCTCGACATTCGAGGAACAGCGGGCGAACACCGGCCCCGCCACGCACGACGTCACCAACCAGGCCCCGCCCCTCGCCCCGTACGACGCGTCCGACGACCCGGCCCTGCTGGAGGGGTTGCGGCGGGAGGGCGCGGGGTGGGCCGAGGAGGAGCTGCGGCGGCTCGGCAGGCAGGCCGGCAGCGCCCAGGCGCAGGAGTGGGCCGACCTGGCCAACCGCCACGAGCCGGAGCTGCGCACCCACGACCGGTACGGCAACCGCGTCGACGAGGTCGAGTTCCACCCGAGCTGGCACCACCTGATGCGCACCGCGATCGCGGAGGGGCTGGCCGCGTCGCCCTGGGCGGACGACCGGCCCGGCGCGCATGTCGCCCGGTCAGCGGGCGGACTGGTCTGGGGGCACACCGAGGCGGGGCACGGCTGCCCCACGTCGATGACCTACGCCGCCGTGCCCGCGCTGCGCAGGCAGCCGGAGCTGGCGAAGGTCTACGAGCCGCTGCTGACCAGCCGGGAGTACGAACCCGGTCTCCGGGTGCCCTCGGAGAAGCGGGGCCTGCTGGCGGGCATGGGGATGACCGAGAAGCAGGGCGGCTCCGACGTCCGGACGAACACCACGACGGCCACGCCCACCGCCGAATCCGGCGTGTACACCCTGCGCGGGCACAAGTGGTTCACCTCGGCACCCATGTGCGACGTGTTCCTGGTCCTGGCGCAGGCCCCGGGCGGCCTGTCCTGCTTCCTGGTGCCGCGTGTGCTGCCCGACGGCACCCGCAACACCTTCCGCATCCAGCGGCTGAAGGACAAGCTGGGCAACCGGTCCAACGCGTCCTCCGAGCCCGAGTTCGACGGGACCGTCGCCTGGCTGGTCGGCCCCGAGGGCCAGGGCGTCAAGACCATCATCGAGATGGTCAACTGCACGCGGCTGGACTGCGTGATGATGTCGGCCGCGCTGATGCGCAAGTCCCTCGTCGAGGCCGGGCACCACGCGCGGCACCGCAGCGCGTTCGGCGCGCGGCTGGTCGACCAGCCGGCCATGCGCAACGTCCTGGCCGACCTGGCGCTGGAGTCCGAGGCCGCCACGACCCTCACCCTGCGGCTGGCCGGGGCGGCCGACCGGGCGATCCGCGGGGACGCCGGGGAGAGCGCGTTCCGCCGGATCGCCACGGCCGTCGGCAAGTACTGGGTGACCAAGCGGGGCCCGGCGTTCACCGCGGAGGCCCTGGAGTGCCTCGGCGGCAACGGCTACGTCGAGGACTCGGGCATGCCCCGGCACTACCGCGAGGCTCCCCTGCTGTCCATCTGGGAGGGCTCGGGGAACGTCAACGCCCTCGACGTGCTGCGGGCGCTGAGCCGCGAACCGGGCACCGCCGAGGCCCTGTTCGCCGAGCTCGCCCTCGCCCGAGGTGCGGACGCCCGGCTGGACGCGGCCGTGACACGGCTGAGGAACCGGCTGCCCGAGGCGTCCCAGGCGACCGCCCGCCGGCTGGTGGAGCAGACGGCCCTGACACTCCAGGCCTCCCTCCTCGTCCGCCACGCCCCGCCGGCGGTGGCCGACGCGTTCTGCGCGACCCGGCTCGGGGGCGACTGGGGGTACGCGTTCGGGACGTTGCCGGAGGCGGCGGACCTCGACACGATCGTGGAACGCGCGCTTCCCGGCCACGACTGAGTCACCGTCGGCCAACGGGCGCACAGATCGCGCACCGTCATCTCCCGATTCCGCTTCGTTGTCAGTGCCGTGGTGCAGACTCCCCGTCAGTTGGCACTTCGCCTGGGGAGGACAACGTGTTCAGGGGGATCGACGAGGTCGACTGGGCCTCGCTGCGGCATGCGTACGGCAGCGCGGAGAACGTGCCCGGACTGCTCCGGGGGCTGGCCTCCGCCGATCCGGCCGAGCGGCAGACCGCGCTCGACGGGATGTACGGCGCCGTGCACCACCGGGGAGACGTGTATGACTCGACGCTCGCCTGTGTTCCGTTCCTCCTCGCGCTCGCGGTCCGCGAGGAGGTGGGGGACCGGGCGGCGGTCGTGGAGCTCCTCGTCAGCATCGGAGGCGTCGACGGGGCTGGGGATGGGGCCGGCGACGGGCACGGCGAGGCCGTGGACGGCTACGCCGCGCGGGCCCGGACCGCGCTGCGGGCGGGGGCGGAGGTCTTCGTCCGGCTGGCGGGTGACCCGGACGCCGGGGTCCGCCGGGCCGCTCCGGGGGCGCTCGTGCGGTTCCTCGACCCGCCGGCGCGGGTGCTCACCCTGTTGCGGGAGCGGATCACCGTGGAGCGGGACGACCGGGTCCTGCTCGCCCTGATCGAGAGCCTCGGCCTGTTCGCCCGGCGGCACCGGTCGGCCGACGGGGCCCGCGCCGCCGAGGCGGTGCGCCTGCTGGCGACCTTGAGCGAACCCCCTCACGGCCCCGGACTGCGGCTCGCCGCGCTCGGCCGGCTCGCGGGCTGCGCCCCGGAGTTGCTCCCCGGCGATCTCGTACCGACCGTCGTCCGGCTGCTCCGGGACCGGTCCGGCCAGCGCTCCGGTACGGGACGCGGGCCGGACGGTCCCGGTGCGGACACGCTGGCCGGCCGGCTGCGGCGGCTGCGCCCCTCGGACGAGGAGGGCTCGCAGCTGTTGCGGACCCTGCACTCCGCGCTCGGCGGCCGGGTCGCCGACCGGATCGCCCTGCTGTGCGGGCAGTTGACCAGCCCGGACGCCCTCGATCGGTGCAACGCCGTGTGGATGTCGGCCAGGCTGTTCCGCGAGTGGCGTACCGGCGCCGAGGAGCCGGTCGCCCTCATAGGGGCGCAACTGGGTGCCGAAGAAGGCTGGTTGCACGATGCGGCGGCCACCGTCCTGGGAGAGCTGTTCGAGCTGGCCGGGCCTGCCGCCGACCACCTCCACGCTCTGGTGGCCTGCCGTCCCGAGTTTCGGATACGGCACGGGGAGCGGGGTGCGCCGACGCTGGGCGGGCCGCTCAAGGCGCTGGCCCGAGCCGGGGACGCGCGGGCCACTCCGCTGCTGGCCGAGGTGCTGGCGGGGCCGGTCGTGCCCGACGACCTCGGGCTGGTGATACCCCACCTGGGCCGGGCGGCCGGGCCGCTCGCTCCCGCGTTACGGCGACGGCTCGCCCGCCTTCCGCTCGACGAGCCCGGTATGCGGGGGCCGGCCGTCCCCCTGCTGTCCGCTCTCACAGCGCTGGGCGACGCCGAGTCCGTGCCGTCGGTGCTGCGTCTGCTGCGTGGCCTGCCGGACGCGCCGCGACGGCCCGACGCCGTCACGGAAGCGGCCGTCCGTGCCGTCGGCGCGTTCGGCGGTGCCGCGCACGAGGCGATACCGGACCTGCGGGCGCTTCTGGACACCGACTGCGCCGTCGCGGCCGCGCAAGCGCTGTGGTCGGTGACGGGCGAGACGAACGCCGTGGTGCCCGTGCTGGTCCGGGGGTTGACGGCCCCGGGGCGCGGTCGGCAGCGCCGGGCGGCGGCGGACGCACTCGGCCGGCTGGGACCGGCGGCCGGTACGGCGCTGCCCGAGCTGCGCCGGATGACCGGCTCGGGGGACGCGTCGGAACGGGCGGCGGCCGCGTGTGCGGTGTGGCGGATCACCGGGGATCCGGAGCCGGTCCTCCCCGTCCTTCGCTCGGCATGGATGGAGCACCCGCGCACGCGCACGACGATCGCCGGGTGCGCGGCGGCGGTGGGCCCCACGGCAACGCTCGTGCACGACCTGCTGCGAACGGAGCTCCGTTCCCCACGACGACATCGCGCGAACGCCACCGGCCACGACGGTCACGCCATCCACGAGGACGAGACGCTGTTGCGCACGTGCCGTGAGGCGCTGGGCGGGTAGGGCGGTTCCTCCCGAGAGACCGCGTCGGCGAACCCGCCCGCCGCTGCGGGCATGCGTGCCGCTGACGCGGTGGGGGCACCTCCCTACTCGAGCGAAGCCGAGAGCTTGGGGGGAGGCACCCCGCTCCGCCGGGCCGCGCACCCACCCGCCCCCGAGGCCCGGGGCGCCCCCGAGGGAAACCTGTCCGGGGGACCGTCCGGAAGGCCGGTACCGGAGGAACCCGCCTGGCGGCCCGGTGCGGGTCGACCCTCACGGGGGACCCGAGGCCCGTTCGAGGGCCCGTTGGGGGCGACCGGTCCGGGAAACTCGTCGGGAGGCCGCCCCTCCTGAGGGGCAGCCCGTCCGAGGACGACCCGGCCCTGGGGGGCTCGCCCTCCGGCTCCTCCCCCGTCACCCCGTGGTACGCCCCCACATCGGCCCGAAGCGCGACCACTCGGCATCCCACTGGTCGATGCGGCGCCGCTCCAGGTGGCGGCGTGCCGCGCGGCCCGCCGCGAGCGGCAGTGCCGCGGTGAGGAAGCCCGCCACGCCTCCGATCAGCACGGCCCGTATGTGGGCCTGGGTCTCGGTGACGGGTCGGGTCACCTGGAGGCCTTCGCGGTCCGTCCAGACGGTGATCGGTGTCCCGGCGGCGCTTCCCGCCAGGACCCGCACCTGGCCGGAGTGCGGGGAGCCGTCCGCGGCGGTCCACCGTGCCTTTGCCCACACGTGCTCGGCACGGGAGGCGTCGTCGTTCTCGGCGGCCCTCCCGGGTGCCTTCTCCGCGAGCCGGGCCTCCTGGGGACGCCACTCGACTCGCTCCCGGGCCAGCCCGTCCTCGACGGAGCGGCTCACGCTCAGGCCGGCCAGCACCCCCACGACCACGGTGAGCGTCCACACGCCCAGCACGACCCAGGCTTCCACCCTGTCGGCGCGGCGCTTGAGCGGATTGCGCCGCCAGCGCCACAGCCACACATTCGGACCACGTAACGCCATCGAAGGGATCCTCCTCGTGAGCGCATGAGCATTCCGCCGCCCTCCCCATACGGAAGCGGACCCCTGGATGCTCACTGCACGTACCCCGGGAAGGCGCCGTGCCGGGGGCCCCGGTCGCCGACACGGCCCTGACCTGTGCCGGAGCCCGTTCCGGGGGTGACTGTCAGTGGTGGGGTGCAGACTTTTTTTTTGTCTGAGACGAGGGCGTCAATGGCGACGCCGCGGAGGTGATCGGCATGACCGAGGTACTGCTCGCCGTGGGCACGCGCAAGGGCCTGTTCATCGGGCGGCGTCGGGGCGGTGGCGCCTGGGAGTTCGACGAGAGCCCCTACTTCAACGCACAGGCCGTGTACTCGGTCGCCATCGACACCCGGGGGAAGACCCCGCGGCTGCTGGCCGGCGGCGACAGCGCGCACTGGGGCCCTTCCGTGTTCCACTCCGACGACCTGGGCCGGACCTGGACCGAACCGGCCCGGCCTGCCGTCAAGTTCCCGAAGGACACGGGCGCGTCCCTGGAGCGGGTATGGCAGCTGCACCCGGCCGCAGCCGAGCCGGACGTGGTGTACGCGGGCACGGAACCGGCCGCGCTGTACCGCTCGGCGGACCGCGGGGAGACGTTCGAACTCGTCCGCCCCCTGTGGGAGCACCCCACCCGGTCGAAGTGGGTGCCGGGCGGCGGCGGTGAGGGACTGCACACCGTGCTCACCGACGTGCGCGACCCGCGGACGGTGACGGTGGCCGTCTCGACCGCCGGTGTGTTCCGCACCGTGGACGGCGGCGCGAGCTGGGCGCCTTCCAACTCGGGCGTCTCCGCGGTGTTCCTGCCCGACCCGAACCCGGAGTTCGGCCAGTGCGTGCACAAGGTGGCGCGGGACGCGGCGAACCTGGACCGGCTGTACCTGCAGAACCATTGGGGTGTGTACCGCAGCGACGACGCGGGCGCGCACTGGACGGACATCGGCGAGGGCCTGCCGTCCACGTTCGGTTTCGCGGTGGCCGCGCATCCGCACAGAGGTGACACGGCGTACGTGTTCCCGATCAACGCCGACGCCGACCGGGTGCCCGCCGACCACCGCTGCCGGGTCTACCGGACGGCGGACGCGGGCAAGAGCTGGGAGCCGCTCTCGGCGGGGCTGCCCCGGGAGGACCACTACGGCACGGTGCTGCGCGACGCGATGTGCACGGACGACGCCGACCCCGCGGGCGTCTACTTCGGCAACCGCAACGGCGAGGTGTTCGCGTCGGCGGACGACGGCGACAGCTGGCGGCAGCTCGCCTCACATCTGCCGGACGTGCTGTGCGTACGGGCCGCGCTCGTCGGGTGACGCAAGGGGCCGGAGGAGGGGCCGCGTGGGTGATTGTTCCCTTCAGGAGTTCTGCAAGAACCCTCGCGGCCAAGGGGATCGGCATACTGCGTGAATGCGGACGCAGCAGAAGATTCCCGCCGTGATTCACCAGACCTGGAAAGACGCCGATGTACCCGCCCATTGGAAGAAATGGGCTGATTCATGGCGCCTGCATCACCCCGACTGGGGTTACCGATTGTGGACCGACTCCGACAATCGCGCATTCCTCCAGGAGCACTATCCATGGTTCCTGCCGGTCTACGACGGCTACGCGGAACCGATCATGCGGGCGGACGCGATTCGCTATTTCCTGCTCGACCATTTCGGCGGACTGTACGTGGACCTGGACTTCGAGTGTCTGAGCCCGGTCGACAACATCCTTGACGGGCGCGAACTCGTCCTCGGCTGCGAGCCGCAGGCGCACACACAGCTGCTCCTGGCCCGCCAGCGCGGATTCAGCCGCATCGTCGGCAACGCGTTCATCGCGTCTCGGCCAGGCCACCCCTTCTGGGCTCATGTGCATCGCCAGTTGGTCGGCGCCCACAGAATGCCCGGTGCTCTGGACGCCACGGGCCCCTTCTTCCTCAGCAGAGCGATCGACAGCGCCCCGGATTCCGCCTCGATCACGATCCTCGGCCCGGAGGTCCTGTACCCCGAGGTGAGCCCCTACGCGGCAGAGCTGTTCGGTCCCCAGAAAGCCGACTACGAGAACGCGCATGCCGTGCACCACTGGTCCGGCAGCTGGGTGCGCGACGTCCCCGGGACTCCTCGGGCCTCGGTCGGCAAACGGTTCCCATTCTGGGCGAGCCAGGAGCTGCACCCCGTCGCCGACGGCCTCCTCAACCTGGACGCGCAACGCCGTCGCTGGGCCTCGGGCGCGCCGGCGCCGACGGTGTCCTGCCTGATGGTGACGAAGGACCGTTCGTCCACCGCCCGCCGCGCGATCACGTGCTTCCGTGCGCAGACGTATCCCAGTCTTGAACTGGTCGTCGTGGAGGACGGCACGGACGACGCCCTGGAGCAGTACGTTCGCGAGCTGGGCGACCCCCGGATCCGCCACCACCGGCTTCCCCCGGAAGGGCGGCCGCTGGGTGAACTGCGCAACGAGGCGGTGAGCCTGGCCACCGGCCCCTACGTGTGCCAGTGGGACGACGACGACCTGTACGACCCGGAGCGGGTCGAGACCCAGATGGCGGCCATTGCCTCACTCGGCGCCGACGCCTGCTTCCTCGCGCGTGAGCGGCTGTGGTGGCCCGCTCGCCACAAGCTCGCGATCTCCTGCGCGCGCGTATGGGAGGGGTCGATGGTGTGCGCCAAGGACCGTCTCCCGCGTTACCCCGCACTGCGCCGGGGCGAGGACACCCCGGTGGCGGAAGAGGTGGTCCGCACCTGCCGGGTGGTGTCGGTCGACGCACCCGAGCTGTACACGTACGTGTGTCACGGCGGCAATACGTTCCACGAGGCCCACTTCGCGGAGCACTTCGAGGTGGCGACCGAGGTCTGGTCCGAACCCGGCGCGTACGCCGAGCGGTTGCTCACGATGGCGACACGGCTGCCGATCGAGCCGGAGGACATCGCCCACGCCGAGGTCCACCCCGCCGCCCGAGCCTCCGAGCGAAGCGCGCGGGCCGCCGAGCCCGCCCCCGGCCCGGCGAGTGAGCGCCCCCCGGTCCTGGTGCTCACCCCTCTGAAGGACGCGGCGGCGTTCCTGCCGGGCTATCTGGAGAACCTTCGCGCCCTGGACTACCCGCGTGAGGCGATCTCCCTGGGCCTGCTGGAGGGCGACAGCACGGACATGACTCCGGATCTGCTCCGGGAGGTCCTGCCCGGCCTCGAGGCGGAGTTCCGGCGGGTCACCCTCGTCCACCGTGACTTCGGCCTCCAGCTGGCCGGCCCCCGGTGGGAGCCCGGCATCCAGCGCCGGCGCCGATCGGTGCTGGCCAAGGTGCGCAACCATCTGCTCGCCCGAGCCCTCGACGACGAGGAGTGGGTGCTGTGGCTCGATGTGGATGTCACGGGCTACCCGGCCGATCTCGTCCAGCGCCTGCTCGGCGCGCACAAGGACATCGTCGTCCCGCACTGTGCCACGACGGCCGGTGGACCCACCTACGACCTCAACACCTTCGTCCTGCACCCCAGAGCCGGCACGCTCAACTGGTCCCAGTGGCTGCGCGACGGCATTCTGCAGCCACCCAGAGGGTTCGGCCGCACGTACCTCGACGCACTGCGCGGGCAAGGGCTCGTCCGCGTCGACTCGGTCGGCGGCACCGCACTGCTGGTACGCGCCGATCTCCACCGGGACGGCCTGGTCTTCCCCTCCTTCCCGTACCAGCACCTCATCGAGACCGAGGGTCTGGCCGCGATGGCCCGGGACATGGGCACTTCCTGCTGGGCGCTGCCCGACCTGGAAGTGCTGCACCCGCACCACGCCACGGACGTGGCGGACAACGGGGCCATGGTCCCGTCCTGACCGAGTACCTCACATGGCGTACCCGTAATGGCACGCTGAGTAACGAAATCCTACGGTGGTGCTGCTGCCCCTGCCCCGGAGTTCACCAGCGGCAGAGGGCAACTCCCAGCCCCCGAAGGAAAGGCTCCACCGTGAAAGCCCGTGTCATGTCCTCCCTGGCCCTGCCTGCCGCACTGGCGACCGCCGGACTGCTCAACAGCGCTGAGGCGGCCTACGCGGCCGCCCTCGGCTCGGACACGCTGACGGCGTCGGCACCGTACACGCACCAAGAGCAGCAGATAGGCGGCGGCGCCGTCCTCACCTCCGGGGACGGGCACCCCTGCACGCCCATCGGGAACGTCACCGTCACCGACTACGGCCACTGCTGCACGCCCATCGGCAACATCACCGTCACCGAGTACGGCCACTGCTGCACGCCCATCGGGAACATGACGGTCACCGACTACGGCCACTGCTGCACTCCGGTGGGCAACGTGACCATCTGTGACTACGGGCACCATCAGGAGCACGGACACGGCCACCACGACCACGTCCCCGGTCGTCCACAACTGCTCTCCAGCTGACATCCGGCCGGCCCGCTGCGACGGGGTCCTGGATCAGGGCCCGGGGGGGGCGTCGGCGCCCGACGTCGCGGAATCCTGCCGCCCGTACCCCGAATCCCCTCCGTCCTGTTCCGTTCCGAAGCGAAAGACGGCGCATGCCCCACAGATCCGACCCTCTGGTCTCGGTGGTCATCCCCTGCCACGACTACGCCCGTTATCTGCCCGAGGCGGTCTCCAGCGTCCTCGCACAGACGTTCCGCGACTGGGAGCTCGTCATCGTCGACGACGGCAGCACCGACGACACCGCCGAGGTGGCCCAGGACCTGATCGCCCGCCACCCCGACCGGCGCATCAGGCTGCTCCGACAGGCCAATGCCGGGGTCTCCGCCGCGCGCAACACAGGAATCGAGGCCAGTGCCGGTCGCTACATCCTTCCGCTGGACGCCGACGACATGATCGCGCCCACCATGCTGGAGAAGACCGTCGAGGTACTGGACAGCGACCCCGGCATCGCCATCGCCTCAACCGATGTGTTCACCTTCACCGACGACGACCTGCCCCCGCAGGCGATGCCTCTGCCCGCCTACAGCAGAGAGCTGCTGCTCCAGCGACTGATCATGTTCTACTGCTCGCTGTACCGCCGTGAAGCGTGGCAGACCGTGGGCGGGTACGACGAGACCATGCGGGCGGGAGAGGACTGGGACTTCTGGATCGGCTGCGTCGAGCACGGCTTCGACGCCCACCACATCCATGAGCCGCTGTTCGGGGCCCGCAACAAGGACACCGGGCTGCACCTGGAAGCCGCCGAGAACGACCTGGCCATCCGGGCCCGGATCGTGGCCAACCACCCGGACCTGTTCAAGCCCATCACCCGGGGCTGGGCACACGCCGTGCTCACCCAGGACGCGGAAGCCTGCCTGTCGGACGAGCACGTGCCCGACGACATCCTCACCCGGGCCGCCGAGATGGACCAGTTCCTCTCCGCGGTCATGGCCTTGCAGCGCACCACGCGGGTGCAGTACTACCACATCCGGCGACTGGAGAAGGCGCTGGCCGCTCAGAGCGCCATGGCCGGCCCGTCCGTCCCGGAGCGGGAGTCCGCCCCGGCGGCTTCCTCCGTCTGACACGGTGGCCCGGGTCGGCCGGGCCACCACAGTGCCTCCCGGGACGCCGCGGCAGACGCGAGGTTCACGGCAGTCGCCAGTCCACCGGCTGTGCGCCCTGCCGCACGAGCAGGTCGTTGGCCCGGCTGAAGGGGCGGGAGCCGAAGAAACCCCGGTCCGCCGACATCGGCGAAGGATGAGCGGACTCGATCGCGGGGAGGTCCCCCAGCAGCGGTCGCAGATTGCGCGCGTCGCGCCCCCACAGGATCGACACCAGCGGCTTCCCCCGTGCCACCAGCGCCCGGATCGCCTGCTCGGTGACCTCCTCCCAGCCCTTGCCCCGGTGGGCGGCGGGCTTGCGGGGGGCGGTGGTGAGTGCCCTGTTGAGCAGCAGCACGCCCTGCCGGGTCCACGGCGTCAGGTCCCCGTTGGACGGCCTGGGCAGCCCCAGGTCGGAGTGCAGCTCCCTGAAGATGTTCTCCAGACTGCCGGGCACATTGCGCACCTCGGGCGCCACCGCGAAGCTCAACCCGATCGCCATACCCGGTGTGGGATAGGGATCCTGACCGACGATCAGGACACGGACGTCATCGAACGGCTGCTGGAAGGCCCGCAGGACGTTCGCCCCGGCCGGAAGGTACGTCCGGCCGGCCGCTATCTCGGCCCGAAGGAAGTCTCCCATCGCCGCGATGCGTTCGGCCGCGGGTTCAAGAGCCTTCGCCCAGCCTGCTTCAACAAGTTCATACAAGGGTCGTGGTGCCACAGCGCGTCACTCTACTGGCACACAGCGAAGCTCCGCACAAGCCGAAGGCCCCCACACCAGGGCTTCTTTCGGCGCTACTCTTCACTCCTCGTCGAGGTCCTCGAGTCGGCCGGCACATCGCGCAGCCGGCCACCGGGAAGGAGGGGAACGTGTCGCGTCCAGTGGTCGAGCCGCTCCGCCGGGGTCGTCCCGCTCGGCCGGCTCTTCGTCCTGAACGCTTCCCGCTGGTCCGCCAGGGCGGCCGACCGGTGTACCGGCGCCTCCCGTGACCGGGGCGTCGTGCGGCTCCGGTTTCCTCGCCGTGGACTCCGGCGGGTCCGGACTGCGAGTGGTGGTGGGGACCGCCGAGCGCGGGCCGCTGGCCCGGCGGGCGTCCGCCGAGCCGGTGCGCACGGGTGACCGGGGCATCGATCCCGGGCACTTCATGGCGCAACTCGTGCCGTTGGTACGCGCCTTGGCCGACGAGTGCGGGCCGGTGCGCCTGACCGCCGCCGTCGTCGGCGCGACCGGGCTGGCCTCTCTCGGTGACGCGCTGCGCGACGAGCTCCCGGACGCCCTGGCCCGGCAGTTCGGGGTGCGCAGGGTCGCGCTGGCCGCCGACGCCGTGACCGCGTACATGGGAGCCCTCGGGCCCCGGCCGGGTGCCGTGATCGCCGGGGGTACGGGGCTGATCGCGATCGGCACCGACCTGGCCGGGTGGCGCCGGGCGGACGGCTGGGGGCATCTGCTCGGCGACTGCGGGGGCGGTGCCTGGATCGGGCGG
>NZ_GG657757.1:871204-945789 GCF_000158955.1 Streptomyces viridochromogenes DSM 40736
GCGGCGGGTGCCGGCCGAGGGCGATCCGCTGCACGGCTCGGTGCGCCTCGCGGCCGAGCTGACCGCCGGTTCGCTCACGCTGCCGGGTGACGAGACCATGCTGTGTGTGACGACGCCGCGTGTGACGGCCCAGTCGGGCGAGGGAGACGATCACGCATGATCCGTACGTAACTCAATCCGTACGTAACTCATCAGACAAAACAGGACGGATACCGCTCACCTGCCCCCTCCCCGAACAGGGGAGCCCAAGAAACCAGTAACATGCGGCGCCATGAGTTCCCCCACTGGACCCGAGTCCGGCCTGCCAGTACGAATGCCGCGACCCCGCCAGCCCGGACGGCACCGCCGTCCCGAGCCGCTGGTGGCTCCCGAGGGCGCGCCGGCGCTCGTCCTCGCCGTGCCGGGCACGCCCAGTAGCGCCACGCGCGGCCTCGCCGAAGAGGTCGTGAGCATCGCCCGCTCCGAGCTGCCCGGCCTCGACGCCCGCATCGGGTACCTCGACGGGGACAACGCGGAGTTCCCCTCGCTGCAGACCGTGCTCGTGCGCGCCGCCGAGGAGCGCACCGCCCGCTTCGAGCAGGCGCGCGCCGCCGGCATGGACGTCAGGGAGCCCGACGGGCCCGTCGCCGTCGTCGTGCCGCTGCTCGCCGGTCCGGACAGTGCGCTGCTGCGCCGGGTCCGCCAGGCCGTCATGGAGAGCCGCATCGCCGCCGAGCTGACGGATGTCCTCGGCCCGCACCCGCTGCTCGCCGAGGCGCTGCACGTGCGGCTCTCCGAGGCCGGTCTGGCCCGCGCGGACCGCGCGCGGCTGTTCACCGTGGCCACCGCCGCCGACGGCATCATCCTGGCGTCCGTGGGCGGTGACGAGGCCGTGCAGGCGGCCGGGATCACCGGCATGCTGCTCGCCGCGCGCCTCGCGGTGCCGGTGATGGCGGCGGCCCTGGACCAGGAGGGTTCCATCGCGTCCGTCGCGGACCAGCTGCGCTCCTCGGGTTCGCAGCAGCTGGCCCTCGCGCCGTATCTGATCGGCCCGGAGATCGAGCCGGGGCTGGTCGCGGAGGCGGCGAAGGAGGCGGACTGCTCCGCCGCGGAGTCGCTCGGGCCGTACCCGGCGATCGGGAAGCTGGCCTTGGCCAAGTACACGACGGCGTTGGGGATCACACCGCAGCAGGCTCAGGGGACGCCTGTTCGCTGACGTCCCCGTCGCCTGTGAAGGCCCGCCCCGTTTCAGGGGCGGGCCTTCGCCGTTGGGGTGTGTGTCGTCCGTCGGGTGCGGGTGCGTTGTGGCTGGTCGCACCTACGCGGCGGAGCCGCACGTCGACGCGGCCCCGCGCCCCTTGGGAGGCTAGCCCCCCATCCCCCCGTCAGCCGAGGATCACGCAGGACGCCGCCGGCACCCTGATGGAGCCTCCGCGTTCCGGGACGCCCGTGTGCGGGTCGGTGGCGAACCAGGTCACGTCGCCGGAGCGTTCGTTGGCGACGTACAGGAAGCCGTCGGAGGCGGTGAGGGCGCGTGGCCAGTGACCGCCGCAGGGCACGGTCTTGACCGGGCTGAGCTTCTCGCCGTCGACGGCCAGGACCGACAGGACGTCCGCTCCGCGGGTGGCGGTCCACACGAAGCGGCCGTCGGGCGAGGTGACGATGCCCGACGGGTAGGCGTCGACGGCCGGTGCGGCGGGCAGGACGGGGGTTTCGGTCAGCGGGGTCAGCACGCCTTCGGCGGCATCCCAGCGGCAGACCGTGACGGAGGGCGTGAGCTCGTTGACGACGTACGCGCGGGAGCCGTCCGGGTGGAAGGCCAGGTGCCGCGGGCCCGAGCCGGGCCGCAGGGCGGTCTCCCGGTGCAGGACCGGGACGCCGTCCGCCAGCGTGCACACCCGTACCGAGTCGGTGCCGAGGTCGACGCTGACGGCCCAGCGGCCGCTCGGGTCGGGCTGCACCTGGTGGGCGTGCGGGCCCTGCTGGCGTGGCGTGTGCGGGCCCGCGCCCCGGTGCCGGAGAACGCCGGAGGCGGATCGCGCGAGGGTGCCGTCGGGGCGGACGGGGACGGCGGTGACGCTGCCCGAGCCGTAGTTGGCGGTCAGGACGTGTCCGGCGAACAGGCCGAGGTGGGTCGGCCCGCTGCCGTCGACCGGCACGGGCGGTCCGGCCGGCTCGGGCTCCTCGTCCCCGTCCACCCGGTACGCGGCGACGGCGCCCTCGGCCGTCTCGCTGACGGCGTAGAGAGTGTCCCCGTCGGGCGAGAGAGCCAGGTAGGACGGGTCGGGGACGGTGTTCACGGCGCCCAGGACGGTCAGCTCACCGCTGTCCGGGTCGACGGCCGCCGTCACGATCCCAGGGCCGCCTGCGGCCGTGAACGACCCGATGAACGCCCGTCGCCTGCCACCGTCCGCCACCGCTGTCCCCTCTCGTCGCCGAGCCGCCCGTACTGACCGCGCAATCGATCATGCGCGGTCTAGACCAACCGGTCAAGGATGCGGTGGGCCTGACGGCGCTCAGGCCCCGGCCAGCGGCGACCCTGACGGCGTGCGCAGCGGCCTGGCCAGCTCCGCCAGGGCCCGTTCCAGTCCGTGCAGATGGGCCAGGGCCGGTTCCGTCGCCGTCGGGCCCTGCGCCAGAGCCGAGACGTCTCCGCCCGCCGTGAGCGCCTCGACCGCGGCCTGGACGCGCCAGCAGGCGGCGGCGAGGCGGGCGTCGTGGGAGGCCTCCGGGTCGGCGGCGACGGAGACCAGGCCGCGGATCTCCCGGGCGCAGTCGTCGAGGAGGGCGAGCACGTGCCGGGCCCGCCGCTTGCGGCCGAGCATCGGGTTCAGGGGGTGGACGAGCGGGGCGACGGAGAGCCGCACCCGGGCGAGCAGCTGCTCCAGTTCGGCCACCCGCGGGGCGGGGTCGGCGTCGGCCGCTCCCGCCAGGCGCCGGGCGGTCTCGGCGGCGCAGGCGTGGACGCAGCGCAGGGCCCGCTGGATCCAGGCGTCGGTGACGCTGTGCGTGGTGACGGGCAGGACGAGGATCACGGCCAGCGCGGCGCCGAGCGCCCCGACGCCGGTCTCGGCGAACCGCAGCGCGAGCAGGCCCGGGCCGAGCACGCCGAGGAGGCCGTAGAGCAGCCCGGCGAGGAGGGTGACCCAGAGCATCATCCAGGTGTAGGAGACGGCGGCCGTGTAGAAGATGCCGAAGACACAGGCGGCGGCGAGCAGGGCCGTGACGGCCGGGTCGCCGTGCACGGGCACGGCGACGAGCAGGCCGAGGGCGATGCCGATGACCGTGCCGAGCAGCCGCCGGAAGCCGCGGACCAGGGTCTCGCCGCGCGAGGCGGTGTTGACGAAGATCCACCAGGTGGCGCCTACGGCCCAGTACCAGCGCTGCCCGGACACCAGCTGGCCGACGACGAGGGCGAAGCCCGCGCCGGCGGTGGCCTGGACGGCCTGCCGGGTGGTCACCCGGGCCAGGCCCGTGCCGCCCGGCGGTGCGGGCACCGCGGGCTGGGGCAGCCCACGCTCGTAGCACCAGAGGCCGAACCGCACCCCGGCGGCGGCGAGGACGGACAGCAGGACGGCGGCGTACAGCTCGGGCAGCTGGGCCGTGGTGGCGTGCAGGAACTGCGCCGCGAAGAAGGTCATGAACGCGAACACGCCGAGGCTGTGCCCGCGCGGGCCCCAGCGGCGGGCGTACACGCCCGCGCCGACCACGGCGAGGAAGGTCAGGTCCCGGGCCACCGGGTGGTCGTGCAGTCCGGCCGCGGCCGTGAGCACGGGCAGTCCGACGGCGGGCAGCAGCACGGTGGTGACCGCCTGGCCGCGGACCGTGGCGTCGGTGACGGTGAACAGGGCGAGCAGGGCGGCCAGGCCGCCGGTGACGGCGCCCGTGAGGGAGTGTCCGGCCAGGCCGCACACGGCGACCGCGAGCGCGATACCGAGCACGGCCCGGGTGGCGAACCGCAACCGCGTCCGCCCCGGATCCGGAGCCATGAACACCCTCTTCAGCACCGCTTACCGCCCCCTTCGCCCGCCGGCCATGAGAAAACATGAAAAAGGCGCCGCGGGGTCCGCAGCGCCATCGACGCCTCCATATCAGCATCCCGGGCACCACTGGCTCAACAGGCTCCTTCTAGACTGGGCCATTGGTGCAGTCATAGTGGCCGGACGGCGGCCGTGACAGAGCCAACGGACGAGGAGGACGCGCCATGCCCGTGGACGAGCTCGACACCCGCATCCTGCGGCTGCTGCTGGAGCAGCCGCGCACGAGCGTGCGCGAGTACGCCCGCATCCTCGGCGTCGCCCGGGGCACGCTGCAGGCCCGGCTCGACCGTCTGGAGCGCGACGGTGTGATCACCGGCGCGGCCCCGGCCCTCTCCCCCGCCGCTCTGGGGCATCCGGTGCTCGCGTTCGTGCACATCGAGGTCACCCAGGGCCACCTCGACGAGGTGGGCGACGCGCTGGCGGCGGTGCCGGAGATCGTCGAGGCGTTCTCCATCACGGGCGGCGGGGACCTGCTGGCCCGGGTCGTGGCGCGGGACAACGCCCATCTGGAGGACGTCGTCCAGAAGCTGATCAGCATGCCGGGGGTCGTCCGCACCCGCACCGAGGTCGCCCTGCGCGAACGCGTCACCCACCGGATGCTTCCGCTGGTGGAGTCCCTCGGGCGCGCGGCCCGGACCTGACCCCTCACGGTCTGCGGATCATGGCCTTTGACATGCTGCCACCATGAGCAATCTCGGCGGCGTGACGGTCATCTTCGATCTCGACGGAACGCTCGTGGACAGCGAGCCGAACTACTACGAGGCAGGCCGGCAGACCCTCGCCGAGCACGGCGTCCCCGACTTCAGCTGGGCGGACCACGAGCGGTACGTGGGCATCAGCACCCGGGAGACGGTCGCGGACTGGAAGGAGCGGTACGGCCTGCGGGCCTCCGTCGAGGAACTGTTCGCCGCCAAGAACCGCCGCTATCTGGAGCTCGCCCGCAGTTCCACGCGCGCGTACCCCGAGATGCGTGAGTTCGTGGAGCTGCTGGCGGCCGAGGGCGTGCCCATGGCCGTGGCCTCGGGATCCTCGCCCGAGGCCATAGAGGCGGTCCTGGCGGGCACGGGTCTGGACGCCCGCCTGCGGACCGTCGTCTCGGCCGACGAGGTCGCACACGGCAAGCCGGCCCCGGACGTCTTCCTGGAGGCGGCCCACCGGCTCGGCGCCGACCCGGCGGGGTGCGTGGTGCTGGAGGACGCCGCCCCGGGGGCCGCCGCCGCGCACGCGGCCGGGATGCGGTGCATCGCCGTCCCGTACGTCCCGGCGCAGGCGGACGCCCCGGAGTTCGCCACCGCCGGGCTGCTGCTGAGGGGTGGCCAGGAGGAGTTCACGGCAAAGACGGCGCACGACTGGCTGGTGCGCTCGGCCGGCCTTTCCTGAACTCGCCTCTCCCGACCCGTTGACGCTCCCCCGTCCCCTCCCTAGGGTCTGGTCGATCATTCGCACAGTGTTCGATATTTCGACCACACGTGAGTACGTGGACACCGCGGAGGCGCACACATGGCTCGGCCCCTCTCCAGACGATCCCTTCTCCAGGCCGCGACCCTCGCCGCGGCCGTACCCGCGCTCTCCCGGGCGGCGACCGGCCGGGCCACCGCCGCCCCCGCCGCGGCGGCGGTCGCCGCGGGAGCCCTCGGCGCCCCGTCCGCCTGGACCGTGCGGCCGTTCGGACTGGAGGACGTGAGCCTCGGCCGGGGCGTCTTCGCCGACAAGCGGCAGCTGATGCTGGACCACGCCCGCGGTTACGACGTGAACCGGCTGCTCCAGGTGTTCCGCGCCAACGCCGGTCTCGCCACGGGCGGCGCGGTGGCCCCGGGCGGCTGGGAAGGGCTGGACGGCGAGGCCAACGGCAACCTGCGGGGCCACTACACCGGCCACTTCCTGACCATGCTGGCGCAGGCGTACCGCAGCACGAAGGAGCAGGTGTTCGCCGACCGGATCGGCGCCGTGGTCGGGGCGCTGACCGAGGTGCGTGCGGCGCTGCGGCGTGATCCGGCGGTGCTGAGCGTCGCCGGGAAGTTCGGGAGCGCCGCCGATCAGGTGCGCGGTTCCTACCAGTACGTGGATCTGCCGGCCGCCGTGCTCGACGGGGTCTCGGCGATCACCCTCTCCGTCTGGGTGCGGCCCACGCACGACGCGAACTGGACCCGTGTCTTCGACTTCGGCAACGACACCACGCGTTACCTGTACCTGGCCGCCCGCAACCAGGCCGGGGTGCCGCGCTTCGCCATCACGACCTCGGGCGCCGGCGGCGAGCAGGGGCTCAACGGCACCGCCGCGCTGCCGCTCGACCGGTGGAGCCACCTGGCCGTCACGCTCGCGAGCGGCACCGGCACCCTCTACGTCAACGGCACGGCCGTCGCTCAGAACACCGCGATGAACCTCACCCCGGCGACCCTCGGCACGCTGAAGAACAATTGGCTCGGCCGCTCCCACTACGCCGCGGACCCGGTCTTCGCGGGCGCCTTCGAGCAGTTCGACGTCTTCTCGCGGGCGCTGACCGGCGCCGAGATCACCGAGTTGCAGAACCGCCGGCCCGCCGACGCCTCGACGGGCCGGGGCGACCTGGCGTCGTACGCCTTCGACGAGACGGAGGGCGGCACCTTCGCGGACACCTCCGGCCGGAACCTGACCGCCACCCTGCGCCGCACCTGGGGCGGGCCCAGCCACCCCGGGTTCCTCGCGGCCTACCCGGAGACGCAGTTCATCGACCTGGAGTCCAGGACCACCTCCGACTACACCAAGGTCTGGGCCCCGTACTACACCGCGCACAAGATCCTCAGGGGGCTGCTCGACGCGTACACCGCCACGGACGACGACCGGGCCCTGGACCTCGCGTCCGGCATGTGCGACTGGATGCACTCCCGGCTTTCGAAGCTGCCGGAGTCCACGCTCCAGCGCATGTGGGGGATCTTCTCCAGCGGCGAGTTCGGCGGCATCGTCGAGGCGATCTGCGACCTGCACACTCTCACCGGCAAGGCCGAACACCTCGCGCTGGCCCAGCTGTTCGACCTGGACCGGCTGATCGAGGCGTGCGCCGCGAACACCGACATCCTCGACGGGCTGCACGCCAACCAGCACATCCCGATCTTCACCGGGTACGTGCGGCTGTACGACGAGACGGGCGAGGAGCGCTACCTCAGGTCCGCGAAGAACTTCTGGGACATGGTCGTACCGCACCGCATGTACGGCATCGGCGGCACCAGCACCCAGGAGTTCTGGAAGGCGAGGGACGTGATCGCGGGCACGATCAGCGCGACCACCGCCGAGACCTGCTGCGCGTACAACATGCTCAAGCTGAGCCGGACCCTGTTCTTCCACGAGCAGGACCCGAAGTACATGGACTACTACGAGCGGGCCCTGTACAACCAGGTGCTCGGCTCGAAGCAGGACAAGCCGGACGTGGAGAAGCCGCTCGTCACGTACTTCATCGGGTTGACGCCCGGTCACGTGCGGGACTACACGCCCAAGCAGGGCACGACCTGCTGCGAGGGCACCGGCATGGAGAGCGCCACCAAGTACCAGGACTCGGTGTACTTCGCGCAGGCCGACGGCAGTGCCCTGTACGTCAATCTGTACAGCCCGTCCACGCTCACCTGGGCCGAGAAGGGCGTCACGGTCACGCAGAGCACGTCCTTCCCCCGCGAGCAGGGCAGCACGCTCACCCTCGGCGGCGGGCGCGCTTCCTTCACGCTGCGGCTGCGGGTGCCGTCGTGGGCGACCGCCGGGTTCGGTGTGACCGTCAACGGGCGTGCGGTGTCCGGCACTCCGAGGCCCGGGAGCTACTTCGACGTGTCCCGGACCTGGCGGGCCGGTGACACCGTCCGTATCGCCATGCCGTTCCGGACGCGGGTGGAGAAGGCCCTCGACGACCCGTCCCTGCAGACCCTGTTCCACGGGCCGGTCAACCTGGTCGCCCGCGACTCCGCCACGGAGTACCTGAAGGTCGGGCTGTACCGCGACGCGGGACTGTCCGGGGACCTGTCGCACTCCCTCACGCCGGTGCCGGGCAAGCCGCTCCACTTCACGCTGGACGGGATCGAGTGGGCGCCGTTCGCCGAGGGGACGGAGGATCCGACGCATGTCTACGTCCGGCGTTCCGAGCCGAAGGCCGTGTTCGGCGGCCGGGACTCCGGGGTCGCCAACCCGGCGAAGGCCGACGGCACCACACTCCTGGACGAGGTCTGGGCCGGGGCGCCGTTCCGGAACAAGGGGGCGCTGGTGTCGCGGGTGCGGTCCACGGTGGACGCGTGGGTGACGGCCGGGCTGCTGAGCGGGGCCGACGGCGACCGGGTGGTGAGCACGGCGGGCGCGGCCTCGTACCGGCCCTGAACCGATGGTGAGCGGCGGGCTGTTCACCGTCGTGGACGGCCCGCACACAGTACGAACTTTTTTGCGGCGGCAGTGATTGTTTCGCCCGCGGCATCCGTACTTCCTGGTGTTGGGCCGTTCATATCCCAGGAGGCACGATGCGCATCTCGCGCAGCACCGCAGGAACCGCGTTCGTGGGCGGTGCGCTGATCCTTACGCTCACGGCGCTCGCCTACCCCAGCATGCTGGGCGTGCAGAACACGGCTTCCGGTCAGGACCGCATCATCGCCAACACCCAGTGGGGTCCGCTGACCGAGGCGGATCGCGACTTCGTGGTAAAGGTGCGCGCGGCCGGGCTGTGGGAGCAGCCGATGGGGCAATTGATCATGGAGCGGAGCACGGCGCCGGCGATGAAGGAGGTCGCGGAGCATCTGCTCGTGGGGCACGGCCGGCTCGACGCGGCCTGCCGCAAGATCTCCACGGACCTTGGCATCACCCTGCCGAACGAGCCATCGCCGCAGCAGCAGCAGTTCGTGGCGACGGCGGAAGGGGCCACCGGCAAGGAGTTCGAGTCCACGGCCGTGACCACCATGCGCGTCGCGCACGGGGGCATCTTCCCGGTCATCGCCAAGATCCGGGCCACCACCCGGAACAGCATGGTGCGGGAACTCGCCGACACGACCAACGACACCGTGCTCGACCACATCACGGTCCTGGAGAAGACCGGTCTGATCAACCACGAGCAGGTCAACCTCCAGATCACCTCCCCGCCCAAGATGCCCCAGGACCAGACGACGCCCCCGCCGCCGCAACCGGGTTCGCCGGTCCGCGTACTGGAGGTCCCGGAGAACCTGAAGGACCTGCAGACGGTCGCCCCCAATCCGTCCTACGGGGCGCCGCAGCCGACTCCGTCGGCCGGCTGAGCGAGGAACGGTTCGAGGGCCGCGCCCCCGCGGCGGGCCCCGAACCTTAGGAACGGCGCCGGGGCTTGCCGCGCCTGTCGCCCTTGGGGGCTCCGCGCCCGCCCTTGCCGGTGCGCTTCGGCGCCGCGGACTTCCCGGCCGCCGACCTACCGGGCATCGGCTTTCGCCGGGCGTCTGCCCGGTCGGTCTCTGTGGCGCCCCGCGCCGGATCCTGCTTGCGGCCCCGCGTGCTGTTGACCGTGCGGCCGCGAACGATGCCGATGAAGTCCTCCACCTGGTCCGTCGTCGCGTCCTCGGGCCAGGCCAGTGCCACGCTCGACTCGGGGGCGTCCCTGAGGGGGCGGTGGGTGAGGTCCTTGCGGTGGTGGAGGCGGGCGAGCGACAGGGGCACGACGAGGACGCCGATGCCGGCCGCGACCAGTTCGACGGCGTCGGCCGTGGTGGCGGGGCGTTCGAAGGCGGGCCGCCCGGGGAGGTCCTCCCAGTCGAGGACGTCGTCGAGGGGGTGCAGCACGATGTCGTCGGCCAGGTCCTCCGGCGTCACCTCGTCGACCGCCGTGACCAGGTGGTCCTTGGGGACGACGACGACCGTCTGCTCGGTGTAGAGGGGGATGGCGCTGAGGACCGTCCGGTCGACGGGCAGCCGGACGAGACCCGCGTCGGCGTCCCCGCCCAGCAACTGCCCGGCCGCCGCCCCTGCGGGCACCTGTGCCAGGGTGAGCGGGACATCGGGCTGCCGCTCGTTCCAGATGCGCACCCACTTGTCGGGCATCACCCCGGGGACGTACACGAGCTGGAACGCGGGGGAATCATCCGAGCTTGTCACCGGGCCAGGTTACCGGCCGTGGTCGGAGGTCGTGCACACGCTCGATACCCTGGACGCCATGACGTCGCACCAGAGCACCCAGACGATGAAGCCCGCTACCGCGGCCAAGAAGCTGGGTGTGTACCTCGAGGCCACACCCGCCGAGTTCCGGGAGGGTGTCGTCTCACGCGCCGAGCTGAACGAGCTCCAGACGAACCCGCCGCAGTGGCTGCAGGACCTGCGGAGCAACGGACCTCACCCCCGCCCGGTGGTCGCGGCGAAGCTCGGCGTCTCCATCGCGGGCCTGGCGCGCGGGGGCGTCACCGAGCCGCTCACCACCGAGCAGATCGAGACGCTGAAGCAGGACAGCCCCGAGTGGCTGGTGCGGGAGCGCGCCACCCAGGCGGAGGTCCGCAAGGAGACGGCCCGGATCAAGAAGAAGCACGCCGAACGCGACGCCTGACCCCCGGCGCCGCACCCTTTCGGACGGCCCCAACCGGATCTTCCGGTTGGGGCCGTCGTCGTTCTCCTGGGGCTCTTCCGGCCCGGTGTGACGTCGGTGAAAAGTTTCAGCCATGTATTGACATGGCGATGAGGCGATCCGTAGCTTGGCCGATCATTTAGATTCGTGAAACTTGTTCACGAATATGAACGGAGCCGTGACGTTCGTGCGCCCCTCCCACGGGAGGGGCGCACGGACTCACTTGCCCGACCTGGGCACCTTCAGCCGGTCCCAGGTGATCTTGCCGGGGATGCCGTCGGCGTTCCGGCCGGAGAAGCCCTGCTTCTGCTGCCAGAGCGCGTAGGACCGGCGGTCGGCCTCGGTCCAGCCGGGGCCGGGGCCGTCCTCGTAGTGGCCGCAGCCCTCGGCGACCAGGCGGCGGCCCATCGCCGTGATGATCGGGGACCGCTGCCCGACGTGGAAGAACGCGGCGCCCGGGAAGGGCTCGTAGGACGGCTTGGGCGCCGGCTTGGGGTCCAGGGCGGGTTTGGTGCCGCCCCCGCCGCCCCTCAGCCGCTGGGCGATGCGCTTGCGCATGCTGTCCATGGTGAACCCGCGCGGGTCCACCTTGCCCGGCTGCCACTCCTTGTGGCCGATGACGGACCGCTCGGACCAGCCGTGGTGGCGGCAGATCGCCGCGGACACCTTCTCGATGGCCTCCTTCTGCGCTTCGGGCCACGGATCCTTGCCGTTGCCGAGGTTGATGCACTCGAAGCCGTAGAAGTGCCGGTTGCCGTCGGTGTCGGCCTCGTTGTCGGTCGGCGGTTTCGACTCGTTGATCACGGCGCGCAGGACGTCGCTGTCGCCGAGCCCGGCGTGGTTGGCCCGGCCGTTGCCGACCAGGTGTACCTCGCCCTTCTTGTCGATGACACCGTGGCACAGCGGGCCGGGCAGGTTGGAGTGGCCGTCGTAGCAGATGTCGACGGAGGCGGCGGTGCCGGAGGTGACGGTGTGGTGGATCATCACGCCGTTCACCGGGCCCCACGGGCCCTTGCTGTTGCGGTTGTGGGTGCGCCAGTTGCGGACCTCGTGGACGGTCACGCCCTCGGCGCGGAGGATCTCCACCAGCTTGGACGCGCTCAGCGGCTTGGCCATCAGTTGTCTCCTTCCACGGCGGCTTCCGCCTCCGCGGTGGTCTGGGACCGCCCTCGCGAGGGGTCCTCGGCGGCCAGCTCCTCACGGCGGGCCTGTTCCTCCGCGGCGAGCGTCGCCTCGTCCGCGGCCGGCATGCTGCTCGCCAGCGGGCCGAAGGCCAGGCGCAGGTCGACCGCGCTGCCCTCCCCCTTGATCAGGGCCGGCGGGGCGAAGTGCCGGGCGATCCCGGCGGGGCCCTGGAGCAGGGGGCGGCGGGCCGGGTCGACCGGCCATTCGACGCCGCCCGTGGCGGTGCGGGCGGGGACGAGCCTGTGGTCGCCGGTGCGGTAGCTGCCGCCCCGCGCGAAGTACACCTCGACACCGTCCTCCAGGGGCAGCCACTCCCCCTCCGCGACGGGAACGGCGCCACCGCGCAGTTTCGGAGCCGCGGTCCTTGCGCTTGAGGCCGCCGCGGTGGTCCCAGCGCGCAGGTACGGGTTCAGGTGCGCGAGCCGTCCGACGCTCGGGGCCGGTTCGGCCGACAGGCGGACACGGCGGCCGGGCAGGTCCAGCTCCTCGACGCGCAGCAGCGGCAGGGGCTCCAGTCGGGAGGCGTAGGCGGTGTCGACGAACTCCACGTGGTCGCCGATGTCCAGGTCCAGCTTGTCGTCGTGGCCGAGCGACGCCAGCTGAACCCAGGTGCCGTCCAGTTCGTCGACCGGGAGGACCACGGACCCGTTCTCGCGGGACCACTTGAAGGTGGCGTCCTTCGCCTCGCCGCCCTCGTGGACCTCCACCCGGTACAGCTGGTTCGTCTGCGCAGGTGCCAACCGCAAGGCCTGTTCAGCCAGTTCCGTCAACACCGCCTCCAACTGCTCGAACCACTCCGCCATGTCTTCATACGGCGCGGCGAGCACCTGAGCCTCACCGAGACGGGCAACGGGTTCCGTGAGACGGGTCACGAGCCGCTCGGGCGTCTTTACGCCGTCCAGGTCGGACCGCAGCGGGGCGAGGACCTGGTCCGAGGGACGGCGGCGGACCTTCAGTTCGTTGAGGTCCCCGCGCGCCACGAGGTCCCGGCCGGTCTCGAAGGTCAGCGACTCCTCGTCCGCGGAGGCGGGCATGCTGTGGCTGTGCGTGCCGCGCGGGATCAGCACGTTCTGGGCCTCGGCACGCGGGTCGCGGTCGAGGGTGTACGCCAGGTGCGTGGCGGCGGCGACGCCGGGGCGCGGCCAGTGCCCGACGAGCCGGCCGAGCAGTACCAGGGAGCGGTGCTCGTTCGCGGTGCGGAGGTACGCCTCGTCGGTGATCCGCTCGGAGTGGAAGGTGAGCAGGTCTCCGAGGACCGCGGTGGCGTCGAGCGGCCATCGAGGGCACGCCCAGAAGACCCCGCTCTCCGACTTCTCCGCGCGTCGTCCACAACCGTCGACGGCCGGTTTCAGCCGGGCGGCATGGACGCGCACGAAGTTGATCGAGCCCTTACGGGATCCACCTTCGAGTGCCCCCTTTCGACCGGGGCATGCCCCACGTAAACGCCAGGCCGCGCCACCCCTTCCAGCGCGTAGAAATATCCACAAACATGGGGTCGCCGGACCGGCACGCGGGGCCCGAAGCCCCGCGGGTCACCGGAGCGTGTCCAGCGTGCGCCCCTCGCGGCGCTGCCGACTGTGCCTGGGGTGGTCATGCAGAGCGTCATGTGGAAACAAGCCGTCGAGTGGCTCGCCGCGGCCGCCACCGACCCCCAGGAGTGCAAACGGGAGTGGGACCACGGCACGGGAACGGCGCTCGTGGAGGCCGGCCGCTACTGGGACGTGCTCAGTGTTCCCGACCGGCTCGGCCTGCTCGCCCTGGACATCCTGTGGCGCGACCCGCTGAAGACGCCCGGTCCCACCCTGGTGGACAGCGCCGTACGCAGAGTGGGGTTCTTCCTGCCGCCGGATCCGGTCAGCGAGTGGATCGGGTTCGGTGTCCGGCACGTCGGGCGGGGTTCCTGGGTCGCCGTGCCACCGCCCTACCGGCCCGCCGGACGCCTGGAGTGGCTCGTCCCGCCGGACGGGACCGGCGCCCTGCACACCCCCGGCACGCTCGAGTCGGCCCTGCGGGAGGCCACCGGCACACTCGCCGTGCTGGCGCCGGTCAGCGCGGAGCACGTGGGGGCCGACCGCTGGTGAGGCGGGGGCCGTCGGGGACGGCGGTGCCCGGGTGCCGGCCGGCGGCCCAGGTGGTGAGGGCGGCCCAGGTCTCGCTCGCGGACGGGGCGGCGAAGGAGACCCACTGGCCGTCACGGTGCTCCGGGACGTCGTGTCCACGGGCCTGCCATTCGGCGACCAGCGCCGCGTAGATGGGCGGATGGCCTCCGTATCCGCTGGTGAGTTCGGCATACGACCGGGGCGCGGCGTCGGTCCCGAGAGGGCGCCGCGCCGTCTCACTGCTGTCCATGCCTGGGCAACGCGACGCGGTACGCCGCTGGTACGCGTGCCGGGCCGCGTCCGTCGGGTCGAGTGAACCCGTCACCCGTACGGCGGCATGCGGGTACCGGACAAACATCCAGTCAGGCGGTCGCCCGTTCAGAGCGGGGCCCTTCGCGGAGGTCGTTTCCGGTGCCGCCTCCAGGCCGGCATGCGGAACGGCAGCCACCGGCTCTGACGGTTTTCTCGACCTCGACCGTATGCGTCCGGTAACACTGACCTCAGGCCGAGGACCGGGCGGGCACCGCGCCAACCGCGCGGCGAACCGGTCCTCCCCGTACGACGGCAGGGAGAGGCCATGTCACAGCGCCCTGACCTCCGGCAGCGCAGGGCCGTGCTGGAGCACGAGTGGTCCCGCTGGGTGCCGCGGCTGAGCGTGCCGGGCGCCCGGCCGGGCGGCAGCGTGGCGTTGCGCCACGAGGTGACCGAGTCCTGGGCGCGTTCGCTGGGCAGCGTGGACCCCGGGCGGGACAGCGCCCCGGTCACCGACGGCGGCCCGGTGCACCAGCGCTGGACGTCCTCGCCGCTGCACCGGCCGGTCTCGGGCCTCGCCGGGGAGCTGCACAGCATCGCCGAGGACGCCGGATTCGTCACGGCGGTCACCGACGAGTCCGGCACCATCCTGTGGACCTGCGGCGGCCCGGCCATGCGCCGCAAGGCCGAGCAGGTCAACTTCGCGCCGGGCGGCCGGTGGGACGAGCAGGCCATGGGCACCAACGCGCTCTCCCTCGCGTTGCGCACCGGCCGCCCCAGCTCCGTCTTCTCGGCCGAGCACCTGGTGTCGGCCCTGCACGGCTGGGTCTGCTACTGCGCCCCCGTGCACGGCCCGGACGGCCGTGTCCTCGGCGTCCTCGACCTGTCCACCACGTGGGACCGCTCGCACCCGCTGGCCATGTCCACCGTGCGCACGCTGGTGTCCACGATCGAGGCCCGTCTGGCCACGGAACAACCTCGCACGGGCGAGGTCCGGCTCACCTGCCTGGGCACCGAACAGGTCGTGCGGGAGGGACGACCACTGCCCCTGCGCCCCCGCCAGGTGGAGATCCTGACCCTGCTCGCGCTCGAACCCGACGGCTTCTCCCCGGAGCGGCTGCGCGCGGCCCTGTACGGCGACCGGCCGGTCACCGCGTCCACCTTCAAGGCGGAGATCTCCCACCTGCGGCGCGCCCTGGACGGCGGCATCACCGCCCGCCGCTATGCCCTGACGATCCCGGTGTCCTGCGACGCGGCCGGTGTACTGCGCGCACTGGAACGGGGCGACACGGACACCGCCCTGCGCCTCTACGGCGGCCCGCTGCTCCCCCGCTCGCAGGCGCCCGGCATCGAGGAGTGGCGCACCCGCCTCGAAGTGGCCGTTCGCGAGGCCGTACTGGCGAGCACCCGCCCGGAGCACGCCCTGCGCTACGGCGAACGGGCGCCGTACGACGCGGAGATCCACGCGCACGCGCTGCGTCTGCTCGGCCCGGACGACACCCGCCGGGCGATCGCGGCGGGCCGGCTGACCACGGCCGAGCGCGACTGAACTCCCCGTCACGGCACCAACCTTGCGCCAACCTCAGGGCACCACAGTGAGGGCTGTCACGGGGCGTGGCCCGCACCCGCCCCTCCCCCGCCCTTCACCGAGGAGAGCCGCCATGGTGTACGCGCAGCCCGGAACGGACGGCAGCATCGTCACCTTCGCCCGCCGCTACGACAACTTCATCGACGGCGACTGGGTCGCCCCCGTCGAGGGCCGCTACTTCGAGAACCCGAGCCCGGTGACCGGCAAGGTCTTCTGCGAGGTGGCCCGCTCCTCCGCGGCCGACGTCGACCTCGCCCTGGACGCCGCGCACCGGGCGGCCGACCGGTGGGGGCGCACGTCCACCGCGGAGCGCGCGGGCGTCCTGAACAGGATCGCGGACCGCATCGAAGAGAACCTGGAGAAGATCGCGGTCGCCGAGACCTGGGAGAACGGCAAGCCGGTCCGCGAGACCCTGGCCGCCGACATCCCGCTGGCCGTGGACCACTTCCGGTACTTCGCCGGCGTCGTGCGCGCGCAGGAGGGCAGCATCGCGGAGATCGACGCCGACACCGTCGCGTACCACTTCCACGAACCGCTGGGCGTGGTCGGCCAGATCATCCCGTGGAACTTCCCGATCCTCATGGCCACGTGGAAGCTGGCACCCGCGCTGGCGGCCGGCAACTGCGTGGTGATCAAACCGGCCGAGCAGACCCCGGTCAGCCTCCTCTACGTCATCGACCTGATCGCGGATCTGCTGCCCCCGGGCGTCCTCAACGTGGTCAACGGCTTCGGTGTCGAAGCGGGCAAGCCCCTGGCCTCCAGCCCTCGCGTGGCGAAGGTGGCGTTCACCGGGGAGACGACGACCGGCCGCCTGATCATGCAGTACGCCAGCGAGAACATCATCCCCGTCACGCTGGAACTGGGCGGCAAGAGCCCGAACATCTTCCTGCCCGACGTCATGGCCGCCGACGACGACTTCCTGGACAAGGCGGTCGAGGGTTTCGTGATGTTCGCCCTCAACCAGGGCGAGGTGTGCACCTGCCCGTCCCGAGCCCTGGTCCACTCCTCGATCTACGACGAGTTCATGGCCCGTTGCGTCGAGCGCACGCGGGCCATCGTCGGCGGTGACCCGCTGGACCCGGCCACCATGATCGGCGCACAGGCGAGCAACGACCAGTACGAGAAGATCCTCTCCTACCTCGACATCGGCAAGAAGGAGGGCGCCGAACTGGTCACGGGCGGCAACCCGCGCGCGGTGCCGGGCCTCGAGGGCGGCTACTACATCGAGCCGACGATCTTCCGCGGCACCAACGACATGCGGATCTTCCAGGAGGAGATCTTCGGCCCGGTCGTCTCGGTGACGACCTACGACTCGGTCGACGAGGCCCTGAAGATCGCCAACGACACCCTGTACGGCCTGGGTGCCGGCGTCTGGACCCGCGACGGCAACACGGCCTACCGCCTGGGCCGCGAGATCAAGGCGGGCCGGGTGTGGACCAACTGCTACCACGCCTATCCGGCCCACGCGGCGTTCGGCGGCTACAAGAAGTCAGGCATCGGCCGCGAGACCCACAAGATGATGCTGGACCACTACCAGCAGACGAAGAACCTGCTGGTGTCGTACTCGGCGAAGAAGCTGGGCTTCTTCTAGACACAGAAGAAGGGCGCCTGACCAGGGCAGGTACCCGTCAGGCGCCCTTCTCGGCACACATCTACCAGGACTTCCGGGGCATTTCCGGGCCAGGGTCCCGCCTCACTCGTTGCGCTTCGCGGACCGCCCCCGATCAGTGGCCGGCCCCGAAGAAGATCAGTAAGTGGACGCGTTGCCAAGTGTGTGTGCACTCGTCGCTAACGACTCCATGCTGCTGCCCCCCTACCGTGAAACGCATGCGCCGGTGAGCGGGACCGGAACTACGTCGGTCAGCTTCTGATGGGCAATACGACGAATGCCGCACATCTGGCGATGATCTCATATGTTGTGTATTCGGCCAGTTCCTGGTAGGGGGAAATCAGCGTGAAGGTATACCGGACCAAGGTTTTAGGGGCGTGTGCGGCCGCGGTCGCGTGCGTGGCACTCGCGAACTCACCGGCCTTCGCCGGCGCCGACGCGCAGGCGCGCAGCAATGGCAGCCACGGCTGCAGCTTCAACTCAGAGGGCCGGTTCGTGGCCGACGGCGACACGCTGTACATCAAGGACACCTGCGCTGAAGGCTGGGCTGCGGTCCTGAAGGTCGACGTGGCTCCGATGAAGCCGAACGAGTGGGACTACGACCACCTGATCACCAACCACGGTGGCAACGGGACTACGAAGACCGAGAACGGCTTCAACTTCCCCGAGGGCAGGAAGATCTGCATCTCCGCGGGTATCTCGACAGGCGGCGAGATGGGCGACTTCGGCGCCTGGAGGTGTGGGAAGACCTGAGCCTGATCCCTTCCGCCTAAGCGGTTACGGCGAAGTCGAGTACTGATTCTTTGGCTGCCCAGGCCCGTGACCAGAGAGCCTGCTCCGCCCAGCACTCGGCCAGCCCGACGCGACGGCGTGCCCCATCGGCACCGATGTACTCGACCTCGAACCCTTCGGGCCCTCCGACAAGGCCACGCGACACCACGCCGGGCAGCGAGGAGGGCGCGATCGCTGCGGCAGCCTCACGAGGCATCCACGTGTTCGAGGACGACGGAGCCCCCGGATTCCGGGCTATGGAATCCGGGGGCTCCGTGTCGCGCATCCCAGCGCCGTAACCGCCGTCCTGACCGGCACCCAGGCCCGCATCGCTCTCACGGCAGCCAACTCCCACGACTGCACCCCTCCTGACCAGTGCGGCCGGACCAGCCACGGACCAAACCCCGGTTCAGCCGTCGGGTACCTCACTTGCCGCTACACGGCTCGCCCGGAGAACCATCCGCGGAGCGACATCATGCGACTCCCTCGCTGCTCGGCGACATGGCACCCCCTGTCGGTCGGCCACGGTTTGCCGCGGCCTGAACGCGGCGGAGTTGGAATCGCTGGTGGGTGCTCCCGGTGGCTGCCCACTGGGAGATGCGGGCTCCGTCGGCGGTGGAGGCCTCCCACACGTCCAGGGCGAGGCCGCTCTGCCGGTTGACCAGACTGATCACGCCGCCGCCGTGGTCGACGATCCGCCACTGCTGGTCGGCGGCGTCCGTACCCGGCTGCTGGGTGATGTCGGCGCCGCTGCTGCTACTGGCGACTTGCAGGACCAGACCACTGTGCCCCACCCGAATCTTGTAGTGCCCGCCGTCGGAGGGCAGGAACTCGAAGTGCTGGTTGAGTCCGGAGGTGATCTGCCACTGGATCAGCCGCGCACCGGCGGCGGTGGACGCGCCGTTGATGTCGGCGGCCTTGCCGCTGTGCTCGGCCACCAGCCGATAGGCCACGCCGGCCTCCACCGGCGACCCCGACCCGAGTGCGGACGCGCGGTAGGTGGTGCCGGCCTGGCCGGAGAACTCGATGAGGTCGGCCTCGAGCCGCTTCGGCTGGACCGGCTCGCCGCTCGCATCGTCCTTCAGCGTGAAGTCGCCGGTGAAGATCCGACCCCGCACCCGGACGGCACCGGTTCGGTCGGGTGTGATGACGAACTCGGTCCGGCCACTGCTCCACTCGGCGCCGACGGTGTATCCGCCCCGGCCGCGCAGTCCGCTCACACGCCCGGTGGGCCAGGCGGCCGGCAGCGCCGGCAACACGTGCAGTTCGCCGTTGTGGCTCTGCAACAGCATCTCCGCGATCCCCGCGGTCGCACCGAAGTTGCCGTCGATCTGGAACGGTGGGTGCAGGTCGAACATGTTGGGCGCGAGCCGGTCCGTCCGCACCAGGTCCCGGATCAGTTTGTGGGCCCGGGCGCCGTCCTCCAACCGCGCCCAGAAGTTGATCTTCCACGCGAGGGACCATCCCGTCCCGTCGTCACCGCGCAGCTCCAGCGTCCGCCGCGCGGCCTCGTGCAACTGGGGTGTCCCGCGCTTGGTGATCTGGTTGCTCGGATGCAGACCGTAGAGGTGGGAGACGTGCCGGTGTGTCCGCTCGGTCTCCACCCAGTCGGCCAGCCACTCCTGGACATTGCCCCTGGAGCCGACCTTCGTCGGCGCCAGCCGCTCCCGGGCCGCCTTCGCCTGGGCGCGGAAGGCGGCGTCCACGTCGAGGATCTCACCGGCGCGGGCGACGCTGTGGAAAAGGTCGCGCAGGATCTGGTTGTCCATGGTGGGCCCCGCGCAGACGGTGGCGTCCGCATGGTGAGCGAGTTCCGGAGAGTTCGACGGGTTGGTGACCAGGTGTCCGAGCGACGGGTGGGCGACCAGGGTGTCGAGGAAGAACTGGGCGGCGCCCTTCAGGGCGGGATAGTTCGAGCGGAGGAAGTCGATGTCACCGGTGAACAGGTAGTGGTCCCAGATCAGGGTGGCCAGCCATGCGCCACCGGTCTGCCACATCCCCCACCGCGCTTCGTCGACGACCGAGGCGCCCCGCCACGCGTCGGTGTTGTGATGCGTCACCCAGCCGCCCGCGCCGTACTGCGCCTGGGCCACCCGGGCGCCGGTCACGGTCAGGTCGTCGATCATGTCGAAGACCGGGAGGAAGCATTCGGAGAGGTTCGTCGTGTCGGCGGGCCAGTAGTTCATCGGCAGGTTGGCGTTGACGGTGAACTTCGAGTCCCAGGAGGGAGCCATCTGGTCGTTCCAGATGCCCTGCAGGTTCGCCGGCTGGGTGCCCGGCCGCGAGGACGAGATGAGCAGATACCGGCCGAACTGAAACAACAGGGCGGAGAACTGCGGGTCGTTCGCTTGCGCGTGCTGGGCGATCCGTACGTCGGTCGGCTGGTCGGCCGCCGTGGTACGTCCCAGATCGACCGACACCCGGTTGAACAGCGCCTGATAGTCGGCGAGATGCCGCCTGCGTAGTTGGTCGATGCCGATGTCGCGGGCGGCGTTGAGGTGGCGCCGCGCGATCCCCTGGTAGTCGCCGTCGACCCTCCGGAAGTCGACGTAGCTGGAGCCGATCGCCACCAGCACCGTCACGCTGGTGGCGCCGGAGACCCGCAGTGTGCCGCCCGAGCTGCTGACCGTTCCGCCCGTCACGGCGGCATTGGCCAGGGCAAGGAACCGGACCCGCCCGGTGATGCCCTCCATGGTGCCGGAGACGCCGTCGAGGGCGATCGTGGCCCCGTCCGGGCTGGACACCGTGGTCCGTTGCGGACTGTCGAACGTGGCGTTGAAGGCGATGGAGTTGGCCCGGTCGGCCGTCAGCCGGACCACGATCACCTGGTCTGGTGCGCTGGCGAACACCTCACGCTGATACCGCACGCCGTTGAGCACGTAGGTCGTGACGGCCGTAGCGGTGGTGAGGTCGAGCGTCCGGTTGTACTGCGACACGCCGGTGGCGCTGCCGAAGGAGAGCAGAAGGTTTCCGACCGGCTGGTAGGCCAGTTGTCCGGCCGGACTGCCCAGCATCGTCTGATTGATCAGGTCCTGCGCCGGCCCCCACTGATCCGCGAAGACCCGCCGCCGGATCTCGGCGATGTTGGCGGCGCCGCGGGGGTTGGCGGAGTCGTACGGACCGCCGGCCCAGACGGTGTCCTCGTTGAGTTGCAGCCGTTCGGTGTCGGCGTTGCCGAACACCATCGCGCCGAGGCGTCCGTTGCCGATCGGCAGTGCCCGCAGCCAGTCCGCGCCGGCCGGCTTGTCGTACCACAGTGCGAGGTCGTTGGCGGCCAGGACCTTCGGCGGCGCGGCCGAGCCGCTCCTGGCAGTGGCCGTCCACCCACCCGGCACGATCCCTGCTCCAGCCGCCGCTCCCGCGGCGAGAAACCGTCTGCGTGTCACCTCGGACATGTCGTTCTCCCTTCGCGGACTGGAGGGTCGAGGTCTCGGCCGCCATCCCTGCCCTGGCAGTCGCGCCGTCTGGTGGGTGAACGAGTGCCAGTACCTGTGGGACCGCGGCAGCCGGCCGAGCCGGCGCGGAGCTTGCCCTCTCCACGCCGGCCCCCTCCCAGATCGCTCGCGCAGCGGGCATGTCAGCGTCATGCCACCGCCGTGGCGCCTGGAAAGCCTCGCTCCCCCGCTTCGCCCGGATCTCCGGCCGGCAGGGGGAGTCGGTCTGTCCTTTCTCTTTTTGGCTTCCGCTTTCACAGGTCACAAATGGAGAAAGCAGCGAGTAGACGACTAGAACATTGGCAGATTGTCATGGTCCATTCAAGAGGGGAGCGTCGATACATTTGAGCCTGAGTCGTCGCACAACCAATTGGAGAAGCGCGACCATTGACTGCCACCCCGCATAACCTTTTCAGGCGGTGAATTCTCTTTATGGGCGGGTACTCGGGTGCCGACTCCAGCGGCGTCAGGCGAACTGGCCGAGTAACCCGGCCACAGGTTGGTCGGGCACCGTGGCCGACCGTGCCGGCGGGACGGGGAGCAGCGCCAAGGCGACACTCAGCCGCTCAAGGGGGACCAGTTCGTCGGCGGCCCGGCCGCAGTCCGCACAGGACCGGGTGTGCCGGGTGATGCGCTTGCGCCACAGCGCGCTCGGTACGCCGTCCCAGCCCCCCAGCGCGGCGGTCAGCAGTGGGCACCGGGGGCTGGCTTCCAGCGCGGCGACGAGTGACCGGCTCAGCTCCAGTTGGTTGCGCATCCGCTGGACCCGCACACCCGCGTGAGCCACGCTCGTTCCCAGCGCCGCCGCGAGCTCCACCCTGGTCAGGCGGCCCGCGGTCTCCAGCCACCACAGCGACAGCAGCGCCCGGGCGTCCGGGTCGAGCCATCGAGAGGCCCGTACGGTCCTTCGGCGATGACCGGACAGCTCGACGTGGATCAGGGCCAGGTTCTCGGCGTCGGCGTCCGGCGGGTCGGTCATCTCGTCGAGTGGCGCCGTCCGTTCGGCGTCCGCCTGCCGCCGTTGCAGATGGGTGCTGATCTGCCGTGTCGCGATCGTGGCCAGCCAGGGCCGGAAGCACTCCGGGGCGCGCAACGTGCGCAGTTCGGGAAGTGCCCGCAGCATCGTCTCCTGCACCACGTCGTCGACGTCCGCGAGCTCACCCAGCGCCCTGCGCACGATCGCGTACACCAGCGGCAGGTACGTCGCGGCCAGGTCGTCGAGCGCGCGTGGATCGCCGGCCTGTGCGGCGACGACCAGGCTCGTCTCGTCGGCTCGGCCGGCTCGCATCACGAGCCCGTACACGTTGCCTCGGGCAAGGCCGCCCCACGTGCCGCGCACGTCGCCCTCCTCGGCTTCGCGCGCACGACCGACTCGGGCGCGGTCGGCTGGTAATGCCTGGCAGCCCGTCATCGCCCCGGCCGTCCGCCGTCAACGGGACGAACGATGCCGTCGACTTGGTCCTGCGCCGGGGAGGCGAGGAACACCGTGGCCGCGGCGAGATCGTCGGCGTGCCTCCGGCGAACGGCCGGGATTGGGCCGAGGACCGCCTGGTCGCGCTGGGGGTCCGCGCGTAACGCCCCGGTACTGTCGGTGGCGACGCAGCCCGGTGCGGTGGCGTTGACGCCGACGCCGCGCCCGCCGCGCTCCTTCGCCGGGGCCGGCGCCTCGGCGGCCCGGCTCTCGATCTCCGGGGGCCGGGGCCCGCGGTGGACAACCGCCTTCATCGATCCTCCATCCCCATGGTGTCGAACGTCCCTTCCGCGGTGGATCGGCATGGTCCGGGAGTGACCGCGAGCAGCCGCAGACCGGCCCGCTCCGGCCGTATGTGCGGTTCGTCGGGTGCGGGTGCCGTTCTCTGACGGGCCGAGGTCATCGCCGTTTCGTCGATCCGGATGCCCAGGCCCGGCGTGTCACCGAGCACGTAGGCGCCGTCCTCGACGTGCAGGTCCATCGCCACACCGATCGGTGGCTGCAGGCCCTGCAGTTCGCTCGCGAGGTGATTGGGCACCGATGTCGCGGCGTGCAGCAGCGCGACAGGGGTGTTGCCGATCGGGCTGACCGGCAGGTCGTAGGCGTGCGCCAGCGCGGCGACACGCAGGAAGTGGGTGACGCCCCAGACCGCGGCCGTCTGGACGATGTCCACGCCTCCCGCGGCGATCAGCGGGCGGAACTGTTCGAGGCCGGTGAGGTTCTCCCCACTGGCGACCGCCGCCCGTACGCCACGGCTGACAGCGGCCAGGCCGTCGGCGTCCCAGCGCCGGACCGGCTCCTCGATCCAGGTCAGGTCGAGTGCGCGTTCCAGTTCAGCGACGTGGCGTACCGCCTGCTTGCGGCTCCAGGACTCGTTCGCGTCCAGCATGAGCCCTGGCCGCCTCCCGTGCGCGGCCTCGGTCAGTACCTCGCGTACGAGCAACAGCCGATGCCGGTCACGCTCGATGTCCAGGCCGCCCTTGAGCTTCGCCGCCCTCAGCCCCCGTTCGGCATAGACCTGGTAGGTGGCGACGAGCTCGTCGTCGGTGAGGCCGATGTCCAGGCCGGAGGCGTAGGCGTCGACCAGGCGGTCGTCGCCGCCGAGCAGCCGCCACAGCGGCTCACCCACCGCCTGTGCCTTGATGTCCCACAACGCCGTGTCGAAGGCGCCGATCGTGCCGAACACCACGCCGGCGTGCCCGGCTTTGAAGGTGTGCCGGAGCATGCGGTCGTAGAGGGCGGTCACCGCGCGCGGGTCCTGGCCGTCGATGGCGGCGAAAATCACCTCGGCTTCCACGTGCGGTCCCAGGCCGACTCCGGTGATCCCCTCATCGGTCTCGACGATGACGACCGGCACGGGCACGACGCCGTCGGCGTAGACGCCGTTGGCGTCACCGACGGGTCGGCCCCATCGCTGTGCCGTCGTCAGGGTTCTGTACCCGGTGATGCGCATGCGTCAGCCCTTCGTCGCGCCGGCCGTCACGCCGTCGGCGATCTGGCGCTGCAGGAACAGGTAGGTCACCAACACGGGCAGCCCGGCGATCAGGACACCGGCTGCGAAGGTGGGGATGTCGGCGGAATACTGGCCGCGCAGTGAGGTGATGCCCACCATCAGGGTGCGATGGCCGGCCGACGGCATCATCAGCAGTGCGATGAGCACGTCGTTCCAGCAGAACAGCGCGTCGAGGATGCCCACCGACAGCAGTGCCGGAGCACCCATCGGCAGCATGATCCGCCGGTAGACGCCGTACAGGGTGTTTCCGTCGATCCGTGCCGCGTCGACGAGCTCGGTGGGCACCGCCCGGTAGTAGCTCGTCAGCAGGAAGACGGTGAACGGCAGGAACTGCGCGACGTAGGCGAGGACCAGCCCCGGATAGGTGTCGACGAGACCGCCCTCGGCCATGATCCTGGCCAGCGGCACCATGATCACCTGGAACGGGATGAACAGTGCCGTGAGGCAGACCAGGGCCAGCGCGGACGAGCCACGGAAGCGCACCTGGGCCAGCGCGAAGGCGGCCATGGACCCGATGAGCAGCAACAGCGCCACGGCGCAGGCCACCACGATCACGGAGTTGAGGAAGTACCGCCCCATGCCGACGCTGTTCCACGCGGTGCTGAGGTTGTCCCACCGGAGAGTGCTCGCCAGGGAGAACCGGTCGAGGATGTACTCCCGGCGGGTCTTCGTCGCGACGTTGGCGGTGAACAGCAGCGGGTAGACCGTCGCCATGGCGAGGAGCCCCATGGGCACGACGACCAGCCATCTGCTCGGCCCCAGGCGGGACATCAGTCCTCCCTCCCCGCCCGGCGCAGCAGACCGACCTGCAGGAGGCCCACGACGAGCATGACGAGGAAGAGGACCGTGGACGCGGCCGACGCGAGCGCCGGGCGGCTCATCTGCCCCTGTTGGACCCAGATGTAGTACTCCGGCAGGTAGGTCGACCCTTCCGGGCCACCACTGGTCATGACGTAGAGCAGCCCGAACATCGAGGTCAGCATTCCGATCATCGTGGTGACGACGACGAACTGGATGGTGCGGGACAGACCCGGGATGATGACGTGCCAGATCATCCGCGCGAGCGAGGCGCCGTCGACCCGGGCGGCGTCCAGAAGTGCGGAGTCCAGGGTCGCGAACCCGGCCAGGAACACCACCAGCGCCATCCCTGACGTCGCCCAGATGTGCGCGCCGACCACGGTGAAGATGGCTACGTCGGGATCGCCGAGCCAGTCGACCGGGCCGGCACCTGAGCCGCCGAGCACGGTGTTCAGCGGACCGTCGAAGGCCAGGAGCAGGTTGAAGATCGCGCCGACGATCACCGGTGAGAGCACAGCCGGGAAGAAGTAGACGCTCCGGAAGAACGAATGCCCTGGCACCCGCAGGTGGATGAAAGTGGCGAGCAGTCCCGGGATCGCGACCGCGACCGGCAGCAGCACCACGAGCCATCCGACGTTGCGCAGCGCGGTGCGGAACAGCGGGTCGCCGATGAGCTCCGCGTAGTTGCCGAGCCCCACCGTGGCGCCGTTGCGGTCGCCATCACCGGTGAAGGAGAAGCTGACACCCAGTCCCAGTGGCCAGAGCCGGAGTAACACGATGATCAGGACAGCGGGAGCGACCAGGACGTAGGGGGCGAGGCGTTCGGCGCGCCGGCCGACCGGTGACATGGCCTCAGCCCGCTTGGTCGGACGCCGCCAGCTGCTTGACCGCCGCGTCCACCGTGACCGATCCGCTCAGCAGTTGCTGAGACAGCCGCCCCATCAGCTCCACGGTCCTGGACGGCAGGGCCACGTGCAGAGCGGGCTTGCCACGGTCGATCTCGGACACGATGGTGGCGACGGCCGGGCCGCCGCTCGAGACGTCCACGGTGCGGTCGGCCGCGATGGCGCCCGCGTCGGCGAAGAACGACTTCAGTGCGCCGGTGGAGGTCAGGGAGCGCACCAGGTCGGCGGCGACCTCGGGGTCCTTGGTCCACTTCGCGACGGCGTAGCCGATGCCGCCGTCGTAGGGAAGGCTCGGCATGGCGCCGGCCATGACGACCGGCGACTTCATGACGCCGACGTCGTCGGCGTCGAGGAATTCGGCGAAGTCCTTCCAGTGCCCGGTGTCCGACATGAGCCCGATGACGTGGGCGGCCTTGTTGGACTGGAACACCGCGAACGCGTCGTTGAACATCGCCGTCGAGTTCGCCCCGTCGTTGTTCAGGCCTTTGTCGTTGACCTCTTTCCAGAGCGAGAAGACGCGCTTGACCGCCGGCGAGGACCAGTCTCGTCTGCCGGCGATCCAGTCGTCGTACTCCGTGGGCGACAGGACGCCCGAGCCGAGCCCGGACAGGAAGAACTGGATGCCGATGCCTTCCTTGTTGCCCTGCGCGAAGCATCTGGCACCGGTCGTCTTGGTGAGGGTCCGGCAGTCGGCGACGAACTCGTCCCAACGGGTGGCCGGCTGCTCCGGGTCCAGCCCCGCCTTCCGGTACAGCGACTTGTTGTAGTAGATCGGGTGACCTTGCAAGGTCACCGGGGCGGCGTAGGTCCTGCCGTCCTTGGTGAAGGCATCCCACCCGGCCAGCCGCTTCCTGTCGTCACGGACGTACTCGTCCAGCGGCAGAAGGGAGTCCGCGCGGTCACGGATCTGCCCGCCTCCGTTGAACAGCATGACGTCCGGCCCCTTGCCGGCTTGGATGGCGGCCCCGAGCAGGGTGTAGTACTGATCGAACGGCTGCGCGACGAACTCGACCGTCACTCCGGGATGCCGCTGGGCGAAGTCGGCCTTGGCCTTCTTGATGTCGGAGGACGCTGTGGCGTCGCCGGACTTCCAGTCCCAGACGACGAGCTTGCCCTTCGAACCACCGGCCGCCGCATCCGGGTCGGAGGCGCTGCCGCAGCCGGCTAAGACGACGAGACCGGCAACCAGGGTCACCGACCACAGTGTTCGCTGCTTCATTGCTGCCCCACTCTCCTGAGGTGGCCGGCTGTCCGGCGGTTGAGGTTGAGGAGGAACGCAACTCGTATGACGTATGTAACTCGTATGACGTATGACGTCAACCGGATGCCGTATAGTGGCCCAACATCCGTGTGGTAAAGCGCGGGTCCCGGGGGGTGTCATGACGGCAGTACCGCAGTCATCCGCAGAGGCCTCCGAGGCCCCCGCCTGGAGCCGGCGCCCGGCGAATCTCGCCGCCGCGGTCACGGCTGAGCTGGTGCAGCGGATCGTCCGTGGAGTCCATCCGTCCGGTTCGCCGCTTCCCCCCGAGCCCGTGCTCTGCGCGACCTTCTCGGTCAGCCGCACCGTGGTCCGCGAGGCGGTGAAGATCCTTCAGGAGAAGGGGCTGGTACAGGTCCGCCAGGGCGCCGGCACGATGGTCACCCCGCCGGCGATGTGGAACATGCTCGACGAGCTGGTGCTCGGCGCGACCATCGCCGAGGACGAGAGCCTGGCCGTCCTCGATCACCTCGTCGCGACCCGCCGCGTGCTGGAGGCCGACATGGCCAACGTCGCCGCCCGCCTGGCGAACGCCGAAGTGATCGACCGGCTGCGCGGTCTGGTGGAGCGGATGGACGAGCTCGTCGACGACCCCGCCGCGTACCACGAAGAGGACCGGGCGTTCCACGACACCGTCATGCAGGCGTCGGGGAACCGCATCGGCCGTGCCGTGGTCCGTTCGCTGGAGCGTCAGGTCATCGACTCCGCCCGTTACGTGGGCCGAACCGGCCGTGCCTTCTGCGTGGCGTCCAACCACGGCCATCGGCGCATCTACGAGCGGATCGCCGCGCAGGACCCCAAGGGTGCGGCCGAGGCGATGTTCACCCACATCACCGAGGCGTGGGTGGTGCGCCGCAGCGGACCGGGCGAGCCGACCCGGCTACGGCGTTAGGGCCTGTCGTTTGGCCCTAGTGGCGAGCCCCGCTCACGACCGGCACGTCCTGCCGCGAGCGAGGCCGACGCGTTCCGCTATCGCTGTGCCCACTGCTGGTTGGTGCCGCCGTTGCAGGACCAGAGGATGATCCTGGTGCCGCCCGCGGTGCCGCCGGCGTTGGCGTCGAGGCACAGTCCGGACTGGACGCCGGTGATGGTGCCGTTGGGGTTGACGTTCCACTGCTGGTTGTTCTGGCCGTTGCAGTCCCAGATGACGACGGCGGTGCCGTTGGTGGTGCCGCGTCCGCTGGCGTCGAGGCACTTGTCGCCGTGGACGGTCAGTTGTCTGCCGGTGGTGTAGGTCCAGGTCTGGCCGGCCGCGCCGGTGCAGTCCTGGAGTTGGGTCTGTGTGCCGTTGGTGGTGCCGGGGACGGTCAGGCAGCGGCCGGACTGCACGCCCACGATCTGCGTCGTCGGCGGTGGGGTGGTGTCCTGCGGTCCGGCGGACGCCATCACGTCCTGGGCGCCGGAAGGCCAGTTGCCGTTGCTGACCGTCACATTGCCGGAGACCACGTTGCCGCGGTCGCCGTTGGTCACGTTCGTGCTGCCGTTGGTCGACCAGTTGTCGGTGACGGTCCAGTTCCCCATGTTCTCGCCACCCCAGTAGTTGGCCGTCGCCCATGTACCGGTGTTCGAGAAGACATTGTTGGTGGCCTTGTAGTACTTCGAGCCCTCGTCGAAGTACATCCCGAAGTACCCGTTGGTCCGCAGGCAGTAGTTCCGGCTGATCAGCGCGCTCGGGTTCCATCCGAGCGTGTAGATGCAGCCACCGTCGTTCATCTGCTGCATGACGTCGTGGATGTAGTTGCCGATGAGCCGGTTGTCGGACGCGGTGGTCGGCGTCGTGTAGCGCGGCTGGTAGTTGTACAGGCCGCGGTTGGCATAGTGGTCGCTGCCGCCCGCGTCGTTGGCGCCCCAGCCGTACCCGATCGACATGCCGGAGTACGGCATGTTGTAGACCTCGTTCTGGGCGACGGTGCTGCCCGTGACGTACGTGGTCAGGACGGAGACGATGCCCCGGTAGTCCGCCCCGAGGTCGTGGATGCGGTTGTTGCTGATCGTGATGTCCCTGTTGACCATGCGCTGGTCGCCGGGGTGGTGGGCGTCGGCGCGCACACCGCCCACGAGGATGCCGCCGGCTGAGCTCCGGGCGATCTCCGACCGGGTCACCGTGATGTTGGCGGCGCCCAGGCCGACGCCACTGGCGTGCGCGTTCGCGTCGTTGCCGATGCCGATGGCCGTCTGGCCCAGGTTGACGAACCGGGAGTCGCTGAAGGTGATGGCGTTGGCGGCGGAGACCTGCACGGCGGCCGGCATCTGCGACCAGTGCGGCCGGGCGGCCTCGAACTGCGTGCAGCCGTTGTGGCAGGAGTCGAAGCCCGGCCGGCTCCAGTTGCCGGCGAGGTAGGCGCCGGTCTGCTGGTCCACGTAACCCTGGTTGCTGCTGGGGCCCAGCCAGCTCGTACCGGTGAAGGTGATCCCGCTGAACGTGATGTGGTGCGCCGGCTCGCTGTACGTGCCGCCGACGTTCACCAGCGACTGCAGCGTCGGCAGTTCCACGGCGGCGGTGCTCATGTTCTGCCCGGCCCGGGGGATGTAGTACAAGGTTCCGGCCCTGGGGCTGAGGTACCACTCGCCGGGCGAGTCCAGGAACTCGTAGGCGTTGGACAGGTAGAACGGACCGGCCCGGTGTGGCCGCATGAGGGTGTCGTAGCCGAAGTTGTTGTTGCTCCACGCCGGCTGCTGCATCGTGATGAAGTTCGCGCTGATGCTCTGCACCGGCGAGTACCGGTCGGTGAAGGAGTTGACGCCCTCCACCTCGATCCGGCTCTGGTCGGCCAGGTTGTTCAGATAGCTCAGCGCACCGCTCGAGAACCTCAATCCGGCGTCGGAGGGCGTGAAATCGGCCCGGTTCACCTGGGTGCGTGCCCGGGTGGCGACGGCGCCGTCGACATAGAGCTGCCGGGCGTCGAGACCGGCGGGCACGTCGGCCTTCCAGATGTTCTTGGCCGCGTCGGCCACCGACCAGCCGGTGACCGCCCGGGCACCGGTGATCACCGGACGCGCCGACGGGGCGGCCTGCCACACGACCGTGTGGCCGCCTGAGCCGGAGTCCTCCGCCGTCAGCCGGAAGGGTTGCGACAGTCTGTACACACCGTCGGCCAACTGCACCACGATGTCCTCCGACATGTCGTCGTTGAGGGATCGAACCGTCGCCTGCGCGGCTGTCAGTGAGCACGGCCGCGCGCTGGAACAGTCGGTGCCGGTGCCGGACGGCGAGACGTACACGGTGCGGGGAGCCGCGGATGCGGGCGCGGGGAACGCCATCACGGCGGTCGCGGTCAAACCGGCTGTGGCGGCTCCGGCCAGAAGCCGCCTTCGTATCGTGACAGTGGTCAACACGTTTTCTCCTTTTGGCGGTTCCGGGGCCGAAGGGGATGACGGCGCAAGCAGCACTGCGACCCCTATGACCCGTCCAAGGGAGCGTTCTCCAGTCCGCGGAGGACGGTTCGGAGGTAGGACAGCCCGTCACGGGCGAGGGAGTCCTGCGACGGGGCGAGCGGCCGCCAGATCGAGGCCGCGGTGGCGATGGCCTCGTTCCGCGCGGTGAACGACTCGATGCACAGCGCGCCGCCGTAGCCGGTCGTGGCCAGGCCGGCGATGAAGCGTGGCCAGTCGAAGTGGTCGGCGCCCGGGGCGCCGCGGTCGGTGCCGCTGACCTGGACGTGCTTGATGTGCGGACCAGCCGCGACGAGCGCCTCGTAGGGGTCGGCCTCCTCGATGTTCATGTGATAGGTGTCGATCATGAGACCGACGTTCGCGGGCAGGCCGTCGATCAGCTCCACCGCCTGCTCGACGGTGTTGACGACGCTCGTCTCATAGCGGTTGAGGGCCTCCACGCCGATGCTCACGCCCCGCTCCCCCGCGTGGTCGGCCACGGGCCGCAGGGCGCGCCGGACGTCCGCGTAGCAGGCCGCGCGCTCAGGCGGTGACATGCGCCAGGTCCGCCCCACCGCGGCGTAGACCGGGCCGCCGACGCAGGGCGCGCCGACGGCCACCGCACTGTCCACACACGTCTTCAGGTACGCCACGGTGGAGGCGACGGCCTCCGGCGGGGCGTTCACGAGGTCCCGTCCGGGCGAGGTGACCGCACAGACGCCGGCCGCGCGCAGGCCGTACGCCGCCAGCAGGTCCCGGGTGCGGGCCGGGTCCCAGTCGCCGGGTCGCTCGACCGGCAGCTCGACGGCGTCGAACCCGAACGCGGCGATGCGGGGCACCAGTTCGGCCATGGCCTCGTCGTCGACCGGCGAGGCCCAGACCCACGGGTTGACACCGATGGTGTACACCGGACTACTTCCAGCGCTTCGGGTAGCCGGGCAGGTCGGTGCAGCCGCACATCGCGTAGTGCAGCGGCGGCATTTCGGGATCGACGTACTCGTCCAGGTTGTCCTGGGTGATGGTCGGCTGGGGCAGCTTCCACGGGTTCGGCACCCGCTCGCCGTCGAGGATCCTCAGCGCGGCGATGATCGGGGTGCGCCACTGGTAGGTCGGGTAGGTCGGGGCGATCGCCGTGAGCTTCTTGTCCTTCCACAGCTTCAGGAAGTCGAGTTGGTCCTCGCCGTTGATCGGCGGCACAGGCTTGCCGGCGTCCTCGAACGCCTCGACCGCCGCGCCCGCGACCGCCCCGGCGTCCATCCAGACGCCGTCGATCGTGCCGTACCGCTGGATGTAGTCGTTGACGATCTTCTTCGTCCTGGCCGGGTCGCCGTCGGTGAACTCGACGCCGACGACGTCGACGCCCGCCTTGTCGAAGGCGACCTTCGCCGCGGACCAACGGGTCTCCAGCACGTCGACGCCGGGCAGGATGCGCAGCGCGAGCACCTTGCCTCCCCGCTTCGTCTTCCGAGTGACGAACTCCGCCGCGACATGGCCGAATCCGTAGCCTCCGATCGGGTTGATGAACGTCACCGGGCAGTTCGTGTCGACACCGCGGTCGAAGACGATGACCGGCAGGCCCTTCTCGCAGGCGGCCTTCACGGCCGGGGTGAGCGTCGCGGTGGTGTTCGGCGAGACGATGAGCGCGTGGCAGCCCTTGCCGAGGAGGTCGTTGATGTCCGCTATCTGCTTCTGGTCCTTGCCTTCGGCGTCGACGTGGACGAACTCGGAGATCCGGCCGCGGTGCGTGTCGACCTCGGCCTGCATGGTCTTGAAACCGACCTGGCGCCAGGGGTTGTTCAGCCCCGCGTTGGAGAAGCAGATCTTGTACGGTCCAGGTTTCCTGAACTTCGCGGTCTCCACCATCGCCGGGTCGAGCGCCTGTTCCCAGGGCTTGCCGGGCGGCCCGGTGGGCGCGGCGTCGAGGAGCGCGAGCTGCTCCTCGTAGTCGGACCGCACGAAGAACTTCGACTGCTTGCCGGTGCCCGACCCGCTGCCCGCGGAGGGCGAACCCGATGCGCCGGTGGTGGGCTCGTCTGTGGCGCAGCCGGCCAGTACCAGCAACGTGCTCACGGCCAGCGCCGTCATGGAATGCCTCACTGGATCCCCTTTATCGGGACGGGAAACGGAAGGACGCCGCCGCCACGGCGAACAGAATGATCGCGCCCTGGACGGTCGGTCTGAGGGCGCCGGAGACGCCGTAGAAGTTCATGAGCGTGAAGAGCGTCTCGAGGGTCAGCGCGCCCAGCATCGCGCCGACGACCGAACCGCGGCCCCCGCCCAGAGCGACACCGCCGAGGACCGCCGCGGTGATCGCGCCGAACTCCAGGCCGGCACCGGCCTGGAACGACACTCCGCTGTAGCCGCCGATGAGGACCGCCGCGAGCGTGGCGGCGAGCCCGCTGAGGACGAACGCCATGGTCTTGGCGCGCCACACGCGCACGCCGCTCAGCTCGGCGGTCCGCGGGTTGCCGCCGACGGCGACCAGGGTGCGGCCGAAGTCCGAACGTGTCAGCGCCAGCGCCAGAGCGGCCGCCGCCAGCAGGACGACCAGGGCGTACGGGATCCGGCCCAGCACGGGCACGTCCTCGAACGCCGACCGGCCGAGCCGGCGGAACCCCTCGGAGAGGCCGCCCTTCGGGGCACCGTCGGACCACAGGTACACGGCACCGACGAGGATCAGGAACATCCCGAGGGTCGTGATGAACGACGGCACCCGCAGCCGCGTGGTGACGAGGCCGTTGACGAGGCCGACGGTGATGCCGAACGCGAGCAGGAGCACCCCGACGGGCCAGCCGGCCGACGGATCGCCGTCGATCAGCCGGGCGGCGACGACCACCTGCGCGGTGACCAGAGAGCCGACGGACAGGTCCAGCTCGCCGGAGACGATCACGAAGTACTGGCCGGCGGCGAGCAGGACGACCGGCGCGGAGCGGCCGAGGAACGACATCAGCGACGGCGGCGAGAGGAAGTCCGGCTGGCGGGCGGTCAGCAGAACCAGCAGCACCGCCAGGATCACGACGATCGGTGCGAGACCGCCGGAGCGGAACGTGAGGAGCCGACGTGGGCGCGCGATCCGCATGCTACGACGCCTTTCGCATCGCCCGACGGGCGTAGACGGCGACCGCCGCGATGATGATCACGCCACGGATCACCTGCTGAAGAACACGTCGACCTCGAGCTGGTTGAAGACGGCGTCGATGCTCGCGAGCAGCAGCACGCCGCCGACCGTGCCGACGACGCCGCCGCGTCCGCCGGCGAGGGCGGTGCCGCCGAGCACCACCGCCGCGATCGACTCCAGGTCGTAGAGTCCCTCGGTGCCCACCCTCGGTGCGCCGGCGCCGAGCCGACTGGCGAGGTAGACCCCGGCGAGGCCGGCGCAGAGGGCGCACAGCACATGGGCGGTGACGAGGACCCGGGTGCCCCGCACGCCGGAGAGCCGGGCGACCTCCGGGTCACCGCCCACGGCGATCAGGTGGTGGCCGAAACGGGTGCGCGTCAGCACGAACCAGGCCGCGGCGGCGACGGCGAGCAGCAGCAGGAACGACAGTGGCACCGGGCCGACCCGCTGGTACCCCAGGCCCTGCACCAGAGAGGGTGCGGTCTTGCCGGCCGGGCCGTCGTATCCGTTGTCGAGGTACCCCTTGAGCAGCAGTCCGACGCCGACGGTCGCGATGAAGGGGTTGATCCGCGCCGTGGTGACGAGCAGGCCGTTGACGAGGCCGATCGTGGCGCTGGCGGCGAGCGCCAGGCAGATCGCCGGCAGCAGCGCACCGTCGTCACCGGCCATGGTCTCCGCGGCGACGAGGGTGCTCAGGCTGACCACGTACGCCACCGACAGGTCCAGCGAGCCCCCCACGATGACCAGGGTCTGGCCGACCGCGACGAGGCCCAGACCGGCGGCGACGTGCAGCAGGCTCACCGTCGTCGGCAGGCTGAACAGCCGGCCGCCGTCGAGAGTGACGACGAGCCAGCCGATCGCCAGGGTGAGGACCAGGGCGACGAACACGCCGGGCGGGGTCCGCCGGGCCGGCAGGGACGGCGCGGCGCTCATCCGGCCGCCTCCCCCACGGTGCCGACCGCGAGGGCGATGACATCCTCTTCCGTCGCGCCGGCGGCCAGCTCGCCGGCGATCCGGCCGTCGCGCATGACGATGACCCGGTCGCTCATGCCGAGCAGTTCGGGCAGCTCGGACGAGACCATCAGCACGGCGGCGCCGTCGCGGGCCAGTCGGCGGACGAGATCGTGGATCGCCGACTTGGCGCCCACGTCGATGCCCCGGGTCGGCTCGTCGAAGAGCAGGATCCTCGGGGCGAGCGCGAGCCACCTGGCCAGCACGGCCTTCTGCTGGTTGCCGCCGGACAGGTAACGGATCTCCTGGTCCTCCCCGGCGGCGCGAAGGTCGACGGCCGCGAGCAGCTCCCGGACCCGCGCGGTCCGGGCACCGCGGCCGCCCCGGCCCGGGTGGACGGCGCGGACGGCGCGGGCGGCCAACAGCGCGTTGTCGAGCACCGACTGCTCGGCGACGATCCCCTCGCCCTTGCGGTCCTCGGAGACGTAGGCGATACCGGCCCGCATCGCGGCGCGGGGCGAGCGCAGCCGGACCGGCGCTCCGTCGACGCTCACATGACCGGTGCTGAACGGGGCGGCGCCGAACAGTGCGCGGGCCAGCGCCGACCGGCCGGATCCCTGCAGGCCTCCGACGCCGAGCACCTCGCCGGCGCGCAGCCGTAGGTCGATGCCGCGCAGCTTCCGGTTGCCTGCGCAGCGGACGGTCAGCCGCACCGGGCCCAGCTCCTGCGGCCTCGCCAGGTCCGGGTAGTAGCTCGACAGCTCGCGGCCGACCATGTGGCGCACCAGCTGATCGGCGCCGGTGTCCGCGGTGTCCAAGGTGGCCACCGCCCGGCCGTCCTTGAGCACGGTGATCCGGCTGGACAGGTCGAAGACCTCCTTGAGGCGGTGCGAGACGTACAGCACGCCGATCCCGTGCTCCTGCAACCGCCGTACGAGCGCGTAGAGCTGGTCGACCTCGTGGTCGGCGAGAGCCGCGGTGGGCTCGTCCATGACGAGCAGCCGCGCGTCGAGGGCGAGCGCCTTGACGATCTCGACCACCTGTTGTTGCGCCACGCCGAGTCGTCCCACGCGGGTGCCGGGCGGTAAGGAGCCCTCCCCGATCGAGGCGAGGAGCCGCGCGGTGTGGCTGAGCATCGCCCGTCGGTCGACGAGCCCACGACGCAGGGGCTCGCGGCCCAGCCAGACGTTCTCCGCGACGGTGCGCTCGGGCAGCAGGGTCAGCTCCTGGTGGACGGTGCCGATACCGGCCTGTTGGGCCTCACGCGGGGTGCGGAACGTCCGCGGTGCGCCGGCGAACTCGACCGTTCCCTCGTCGGGCTGGTGGACGCCGGACACCACCTTCATGAGCGTGGACTTGCCGGCGCCGTTCTCGCCGACGACCGCGTGCACTTCGCCCGGCCGGACCTGGAGATCGACGCCGTCGAGCACCCGCACGCCGAGGAACGATTTGCCGATGCCTCGCAGAGCGAGCAGCGGCGACGGCGGCAGGCCAGACATCGTGGGAACCTCTGCATTCGCGTCGTCAGGTCGAATAGCCACGAAATTTCGCCGGGACGCGATGGCGACATCGCGGCCCCGAGGGTAAATGCCTCGATGAGTACCTGGCAATACCAGCGGACATCGCAGCAGGACATTCGCCGTTCATACTGCTCAATGCGGACCGGCGATCAGCCGACAGCGATTGATACGCCAAAATCTGTTATCGAATCGGCCCGCCCGCAGTCGCACACCGAATCACGAAGACCGATGCGCAAAATGCGTTATGGAATCGACCCGGCGACAGTCGCGCGCCGAACCGACGACGATTGATGCGCAAAAGGTGTTATGGAATCGGCCGCACCCGATTCATATTGACTGTTGCGATACGCCGCTGCATGCTGACCGGCAGACCACGGGAGACGGTCGCATCTGGTGTGACGCCCTATCTCTTCCGTAGGGACTTGACTGCCCGTCACGGCGGACGGGATGACGAGCTGACGGCATACGCGTGCCTTCGACGCGCCAGGCACTCCGGCGCATCGGAGGTGCGGCCGGCGCGTGCCCGTGGTCATGCCATCGTTGCTCCGCTGACATAGGAGACGGCATGCGTCGCATCATATTAGTCTTCGGGGCGATCGCGAGCGTGCTCCTGTCGCTCGTCATCGCCCCACCGGCGTCAGCGGCGCCGGCCTTCCGGGCCCTGGTCTTCACGAAGACGGCCGGCTATCGGCACGATTCGATCCCCGCCGGCCTCACGATGCTTCGGGAGCAGGCGGCGGCCAACGACTTCGAGCTGGTCCACAGCGAGGACTCGAGCGTTTTCACCCCGGCGAACCTCGCCACCTTCGACGTGCTCATCATGTTGCAGACCTCGGGAATGGTGTGGACCACGGCCGCCCAACGCCAGGCGGTGGAGGGCTACCTCGCCGGCGGCAAGGGCATCGTCGCGATCCACAACGCCACGGACATGGGCATCGAGAACGAGTACCCGTGGTGGGACCAGACCATCAACGGTGGCGCGCACATGCCGGAGCACTCCCCCGGCGTGCTGTCCGGCACCGCGATCGTCGCGGACAAGAAGCACCCGTCGACGGCGGGCCTGCCGGACCGCTGGAACCGCAGCGAGGAGTGGTACAACTTCGACCGCAACCCGCGCGGCGACGTCCATGTCCTGGTCACCGCGGACGAGCGCACATACAACCCCGGCCCCCGCGCCATGGGGCCGGATCACCCCATCTCCTGGTGCCGCAACACCGGCGGCGGTCGCGTGTGGGCCACCGGCATGGGGCACACCAGCGCGGCCTACAGCGAGACCCCTTTCCGTAACCACGTCCTCGGGGGCGTCAAGTGGGCGGCCGGCAAGGAGCCGGGCGACTGCGGCGGCACCGTGTGGAGCAACTTCGAGAAGCGCACCCTCGACGACAACACCGCGGACCCGATGGCCCTCGCGGTCGCCCCGGACGGGCGGGTGCTCTACGTCCAGCGGGGCGGGCAGCTGAAGATCTTCAAACCGACCACCAACAGGACCGTGACAGCCGCCACGCTCAGCGTCTACACCGGCGGCGAGGACGGCCTCACCGGACTGGCGCTCGACCCCGACTTCGCCGACAACGGCTACGTGTACCTGTACCACTCCCCGGCCGGCGTCCCGAACGACATCAACCGGGTCTCCCGGTTCACGCTCACCGGCGACACCCTGAACATGTCGAGCCAGGTGACGATCATCGACATCCCCGCGACCCGGGACCGCACGTTCGCCGAGCCCGGACACACGGGCGGGTACATCGAGTTCGGCCCCGACAAGAACCTGTACATCGGCACCGGGGACGACGTCCCACCGAACCTCGACTCCAACTGGCAGGGCTACGCCCCGCTGGACTGGCGGCCGGGCAAGGCCAACCTCGACGCCGCCCGCACCGCCGGCAACACCAACGACCTGCGGGGCAAGCTTCTGCGCATCCGGCCGTCGGCGGGCGGCGGCTACACCGTCCCGGCCGGCAACCTCTACCCGCAGGGCACGGCGCAGACCCGGCCGGAGATCTACGCGATGGGCTTCCGCAACCCGTTCCGCTTCTCGATCGACCCGGACAACGGCTGGGTCTACCTCGCCGACTACGGCCCGGACCGGAACCCGCCCACGACCAACCGCGGCCCCGAAGGGCTCGTCGAGCTCAATGTCATCAAGTCCCCGGGCAACTACGGCTGGCCCTTCTGCCACGGCGACAACCAGGCCTACGCGCCCTACAACCCGGACACCCGCGTCGTCGGAGCCAAGTTCAACTGCAACGCGCCGGTCAACAACTCGCCGAACAACACCGGCCTGACCAGCCTCAAGCCGATCGTCGCGCCGAACATGTGGTACGGCTACGGCGTCTCGTCGAACTTCCCCGAACTCGGCTCCGGCGGCTCGGGGCCGATGGGCGGACCGGTCTACCGCTACAACGCCGCGAACCCGTCCGAGACAAAGTTCCCGCCCTACTACGACGGGGTCCACTTCTTCTACGAGTGGTCGCGCCACACCGTCAAGGAGGTCCACTTCGACTCCGCGACCGCGGTCACCCGGACCAACCCCTTCATGCCCGCCGCCAAGTTCCTCAAGCCGATGGACATGGAGTTCGGGCCCGACGGCTCGCTGTACCTGCTCGAATGGGGCAACAACTTCTCCGGTGGCAACAACGACTCGGGGCTCTACCGCATCGACTACAACCACGGCGGACGGTCGCCGGTCGCCAAAGCCGCCGGAACGCCCACCAACGGGGACGCGCCACTGAACGTGCAGTTCAGCAGCGCGGGGTCCACGGACCCGGATCCCGGTAGCACGCTCAGCTACCACTGGACGTTCGGCGACGGCACCACGTCCACGGCGGCCAACCCGTCACACACCTACACCAGCAACGGCAACTACACCGCCCAGCTCAAGGTCACCGACAACACCGGCAGGACGGCCTTCGCCAACGTGCCGATCACCGTGGGCAACACCGCACCGATCGTCACCCTCACCCTTCCGTCCAACGGCGGCATGCTGGACTTCGGCGACCGCGTCCCGTACAAGGTGTCCGTCTCGGATCCCGGCGGCGCGCCCATCGACTGCGCCAAGGTGTTCGTCAACCCCGCCCTCGGCCACGACGACCACCAGCATGAGACCACGGACCATCCGGGGTGCTCGGGCACCATCGACACGACGCTGCTGGGCGGGCACCCCGACGGCGCCAACCTGTACTACGTCCTCAACGCCCGCTACACCGACGACGGCGGCCCCGGCGGTGCGAGCCCGCTCACCGGCTACGCCCAAGTGATCCTCCAGCCCAAGCACAAGCAGGCCGAGTTCTACACGGACCAGTCGGGTGTGCGGATCGTCGAGCAGGCCGGCGCGGAGAGCGGAAAGCGGGTCGGCGACATCTCCGACGGCGACTGGATCGCGTTCAGACCGATGAGTCTGTCGGGCGTCACGAGCGTGAAGTACCGCCTGTCGTCGCCGAGCGGCGGCGGATCGATCGAACTGCGCGCCGACTCCCCGACCGGCACGCTCCTGGCCACCACACCGGTGCCCAGCACCGGCGGCTGGAACAACTACCAGTCCACGTCGGCGGTGAACACCGCCGATCTCGCCGGATCGCACCAGCTCTACCTGGTGTTCAAGGGCACCTCGAACAACGGGTTCGACCTCGACTCGCTCACCTTCGGCGGCAACGGGGTCGGTGAACCGGGCAGCGGCGGCGGTGGCGGGGTGGCCGGAAGGACCTGGACGGTCGCGGCGCAGCACAGCGGCAAATTCATGGACGTCAGCGAGACCTCGACCGCTGACGGCGCCCAGATCGTCCAGTGGGCGGCCACCGGCGGCAACAACCAGAAGTGGCAGGCCGTCGACGCCGGTGGCGGCGCCGTCCACCTGAAGGCGGTGCACAGCGGCAAGTGCCTCGCCGTCACGGGCGGCTCCACCTCTCAGGGCGCGTTCCTGCAGCAGTCCACCTGCGACAACGGCAATGCGCAGAAGTTCCTCGTCGCACCGACCACCACGGTGGGCGTGTACACGATGAAGAGCGTGCCCAGTGGACTGTGCGTGGACGTCAACGGCGGCTCGACGGCCGACGGCGCACGACTCCTGCAGTGGAGCTGTCACAGCGGCACCAACCAGCAGTGGCGGTTCACCGCCGTCTAGCCCGTCCGGACGGGATGCCCGGCGCGGTCGTGCGCCGGGCATCCTCCCTACGAACAGGTGAGGAACCGCCATGGTGTTTCGGATACCTCGGCCCCGCCGGTACGGACGGTTGTCCGCGCTGTGCACCGCCCTGGCGCTTGTCGCCGTCGGCGCCACCGCGCTGGCGGCACCGATCGAACCCGGGCAGAGCGCCCCCGTCGTGGGCGTGCAGTCCGGCCGCTGCCTGACCGTCCCCGGCACCACCAACGGCACGCAGACCCAACTCCAGGACTGCGCCGGCGCGGCCGGCCAGACCTGGACCTACACCACCGGCAGACAACTGACCGTCCACGGCGACAAGTGCCTCGACGCCATCGGACGCGGCACCACCAACGGCACCGCCGTCATCATCTGGGACTGCAACGGCCAGAACAACCAGCAGTGGAACGTCAACCCCAACGGCACCATCACCGGCGTCCAGTCCGGACTGTGCCTCGACGCCAACGCCGGCGGCACCGCGGGCGGCACCAGGATCATCCTCTGGTCCTGCAACGGCGGCACCAACCAGCAGTGGAACTCGCCGGCCCAACCGCCGACGCCGCCGGTGCCGGGCGGCGCGGGCACGTGCGACATCTACGCCTCGGGCGGCACCCCCTGCATCGCCGCCCACAGCACCGTACGAGCGCTCTACGGCACCTACAAAGGCAACCTCTACCAGGTCCGGCGCTCCTCCGACAGCGCGACCCGGAACATCGGCGTCCTGAGCGCGGGTGGCGCCGCCGACGCGACGACGCAGGACTCGTTCTGCGCGGGGACCACCTGTGTCATCACCGTCGTCTACGACCAGTCCGGCCGCGGGAACGACCTGTGGTACCAGGGGTCGAGTGTGGTTCCCGGCTCCAGCCAGAGCCGCCCGGCGCTCGCGACGTCGGAGTCGCTGGCGGTCGGTGGCAGCAAGGCCTACTCGCTCTACATCAATCCCGGCAACAGCTACTGGCGGGACGGCCACCTGACCGGCGTGCCGACCGGCAGCGCCCCCGAAGGCATGTACATGGTGACCAGCGGCACCCATGTCAACGGCGGCTGCTGCTTCGACTACGGCAACAGTGAGACGACCCGAGCGGCCGACGCGGCCGGGGCGATGGACGCGATCAATTTCAGCACCCAGTGCTGGTTCGGCGGGTGCGTCGGCAGCGGCCCGTGGGTCCAGGCCGACCTCGAATGGGGGCTCTACTCCGGTGGGAGTCAGGCCTGGAACACGAACCAGCGAGCCTTCACCAGCAAGTTCGTGACGGCGATGCTCAAGAACAACGGGACGAGCCGTTTCGCGCTCAGGGGTGGCAACGCCCAGACCGGAAGCCTGACCACGCTCTGGGACGGCGCGCTTCCGCCCGGCTACAGCCCCATGAAGAAGCAGGGCGCCATCATCCTCGGCAGCGGTGGCGACTGCTGCAAGCCCGGCGGCGGCGCCAACCTCAGCGCCGGCACCTTCTACGAGGGCGCGATGGTGTCCGGATACCCGTCCGACGCGACCGAGAGCGCGGTACAGGCCAACATCGTCGCCGCCGGCTACCGCTGAGTCGCTCCATCAATGAAGGAAGGGAGAAACGTGATGCGACAAGGCAAGAATCGTCACCGATGGCGCACGCCGATCGCCGTGGCCGCCGCGCTCCTGCTCGGCGCGGTCGGCATCAGCGGCATCTCGCCGACGCCCGCCGCCGCCGAGGTCCGCTCCGTCGCCGCGAGCGCCGGATGCGGCAAGTCCCCCACGCTGTCGAGCGGCCCGCACTCGATTCAGAGCAACGGCAGGACGCGGAACTACATCCTGCGGGTGCCCGCCGACTACGACAACGACCGCCCGTACCGCCTGGTCTTCGGTTTCCACTGGAACGGCGGCACAGCCAATGACGTCGACTCGGGCGGAACCAGCGGATACTCCTGGTCGTACTACGGCCTGCGGGCGCTCTCCAACAACAGCACGATCTTCGTCGCGCCCCAGGGCCTCGGGAATGGCTGGGCCAACTCGGGCGGCGAGGATCTGACCTTCGTGGACGACATGCTCAGGCAGATCGAGGCGGGCCTGTGCGTCGACACGAACCAGCGCTTCGCCGGGGGTTTCAGCTACGGAGGCGGCATGAGTTTCGCCCTCGCGTGCGCCCGGCCGACCGTGTTCCGCGCGGTCGCCGTCTACTCGGGCGGGCAGTTGAGCGGGTGCAACGGCGGCACCCAGCCGGTCGCGTACATCGGACTGCACGGCTTGCGTGACCCGGTGCTCCCGATCTCCACAGGTCGTTCCCTGCGTGACAGGTTCGTGCGGAACAACGGCTGCACCCCCCAGAACCCGCGGGAGCCGGCACAGGGCAGCCTCACTCATGTCGTCACGACCTATTCGGGGTGCCGCGCCGGCTATCCCGTGGCGTGGGCCGCGTTCGACGCGGGTCATACGCCCGGTCCTGTCGACGGATCGGCCGGCGACTACGAACCGGGTGAGAGGTCGTGGACCCGGGCGGTGGTGTGGAACTTCTTCACGCAGTTCGACGACACGACGCCCACCCCGCCGCCGAACCCGTCCACCTTCCGGCTGCGCAACGAGGGTTCGGGCCGGTGCCTGGACGTCGACGGCGCGAACGCGGCCAACGGCACACCCATGATCATCTGGGACTGCCACAGCAACACCAACCAGCAGTTCACCCAGAACGGTGCGGCGCTGCGGGTGCTGGGCAAGTGCGTGCACGTCCCGGCCGGCGCCACCGCCGGCACGCGGGTACAGATCCAGGACTGCGGCGGCGGCGCCGGCCAGCAGTGGGTCTTCAACAGCAACGGCACGATCAGCAACGGCCAGAACGGGCTGTGCCTGGATGTCAGCGGCGCAGGCACCGCGGGCGGCTCCGCGGTCATCGTGTGGAACTGCCACGACGGCGCCAACCAGCGCTGGACGCGGGCGTAGCCGCACGGGTGAAGGCGGTACGTGATCTCACGTACCGCCTTCACTGTCAGAGACGAGACCGGCGTGCCGCGTCAGCTCAGGGCAGGGTCCACTTCTGGTTGGCTCCGCCGTTGCAGCTCCACAGGTGCACGGGGGTGCCGTCGGAGGAGCCCGCGCCCGACACGTCCAGGCACTTGCCCGACCGCGGGTTCCGCAGCGACCCGTCCGGGTACGCCTGCCAGTTCTGGTTGGCGCCCCCGTTGCAGGACCACAGCTGGACCTTCGCCCCGTCCGCCGTGCTGTTGCCGCTGACGTCCAGGCACTTGCCCAACGCCTTGACCGTCGACCCCGGCGTCACCGTCCACCGCTGCCCCGCCGAACCCGTGCACGACGAGATCTGCACCGCCGTCCCGTCCACCGAGCTCCCGTCACGGACATCCAGACACTTGCTCGCGAGCCCCACGACCGGACCCACGCCGGGGGTGGGTGACGGGCCGCCGCCCAGTTCCTTGATCCGGACGTTGCGGAACGACACGTCGTCCCCCGTGCCGTGGTTCTGGATGCCGACGTGGCCGGCGAGCGAACGGGCGGGGTCGGTGTCGGTGAAGTCGTTGATCTTCACGCCGTTGAGCCAGACCTGGAGCCGCTCGCCCTCCACCAGCACCTCGAAGGTGTTCCACTCGCCCGGTGGGTTGAGCGCCGCGTCCCGGGCAGCCGTGTCCGGGGCCTTGACGGCGTAGATCGAGCCGGTGGTGCGGTCGGGCGCGTCGGTGGCGTCGATCTGGACCTCGTAGCCCTTGTCCAGTGCCGACTGCGGGTCACTCGTCGGCGGGAAGCCCACGATCACGCCGGAGTTGTCGTCGCCGGGCATCTTCCAGTCCAGCTTCAGCGAGTAGTTGGTGAACTGCCGGGCGCTGTACCAGAGCATGCCCATGCCGCCGTACGAGGTGAGGGTGGCGTCCGAGTTGGTGAAGCCGCCCGGGCCGGTCTGCGACCAGCCGGTGGTCGAGCCGTTGTAGAGGGTCGTGTAGCCGGTCTCGGGCCGGCAGTCGGCCTTGGTCCGGCCTGCCGCGTACCGGATGCCGCCGAGCAGGTGCGCCCGGAACGCCGGCTCCGTGTACGACGCCTGGCTGTGCCCGCCGCCGGTGTAGAAGGCCCGGCCCCCCGAGTGGGTCTTGCACCAGCTGTGCGGGTGGTCGGCGCCCATCGAGCCGCCCGAGTACGACGACTCGTCCAGCGTGGTGAGCACGCGCGCGGTGGTACGGGGGTTGGTCCGGAAGTTGTACCACTCGTCGGTGCGGGTCCAGGTCTGCGGCAGGTGGGCGGTCGCCGCGTGCGCCCGCCCCTCCACCTTGACGTCGGCCTGCTGGACGGCGGGGTGCGAGGCGAAGTAGGCGCCGACCAGCTCACCGTAGAACGGCCAGTCGTACTCCGTGTCGGCGGCCGCGTGGACGCCGACGAAGCCGCCGCCCGCTCCGATGTACGACTGGAACGCCGACTGCTGGGCGTCGTTCAGGACGTCGCCGGTGGTGTTGAGGAAGACCACCGCCTCGTAACGGCTCAGATTGCCGGTGGTGAACTGGTTGCCGTCCTCCGTGGCCGTCACGGTGAAACTGTTCGCCGCGCCGAGGTCGCGGATGGCCTGGATCCCTGCCGGGATCGAGTCGTGCCGGAAACCGGCCGTCTTGGAGAACACGAGGACGTCGTAGGACGTGTCCGCGGCACTGACGGGTGTGGGCTGCGCGAGGAGGGCCAGGGCGGCGAGTGTCGTCGCCGCCCCGCCCAGCAGCATTCGGGCTTGTCTGCGCATGTCCGTCGCTCCCTTCTCGGGGACAGAAATCAGGGGAGGGTCCACTTCTGGTTGGCTCCGCCGTTGCAGCTCCACAGGTGCACGGGGGTGCCGTCGGTGGAGTTGGCGCCCGACACGTCCAGGCACTTGCCCGACCGCGGGTTCCGCAGCGACCCGTCCGGGTACGCCTGCCAGTTCTGGTTGGCGCCCCCGTTGCAGGACCACAACTGGACCTTCGCCCCGTCCGCCGTGCTGTTGCCGCTGACGTCCAGGCACTTGCCCAACGCCTTGACCGTCGACCCCGGCGTCACCGTCCACCGCTGCCCCGCCGAACCCGTGCACGACGAGATCTGCACCGCCGTCCCGTCCACCGAGCCGCCGTCACGGACATCCAGACACTTGTTCGCGAGCCCCACGATCGGACCCGCGCCGGGTGCCGGGCCGCCGCCGGTGTCGAAAGTGAACGCGTCGACGTCGAAGAGGAATCCGGAGCCGCCGGCGAAGGTCAGGTAGAGCGTGGTGGTGCCGGCCGGTGCACCGGAGATCGAGCCGCCCACGGTGGTGAAGTTCGTCCATGAGCCGGTGACCGGGACCGTGGCGGAGCCGAGGACGGTACCGGTCGGCGAGCCGGCCCGAACCTGCAACCTGCCGCCCGCGCCGGCCGACGACACCCGGGCGCTGAACGACGTGGCGTTGCTCAGCTTGTACGGCTCGAATGCGATCCAGTCGTCGTTCTCGATCTCACCGACGGACTTGCCGCCCTCGGCTGTCGACTTGTCGAGGGTGGCGACGCCGGACGACGTCTTGTTGTGCTCGGCCTGCCGGTGCTTCGGCTGCAGGATGTGCTGCGTGTGCGTGGTGAGTCCGGCGTTGTCGGTGTACTCGGCGTCGAAGACCCCGAAGATGTTCGCCGCGTCGTCGTGCTCACCGTCGACCGGGATGGTGACCGTGCCGGAGCAGCCGTTCTTCGAGGTGATCGGGTGGCCGTGGCTGTCGTGACCGACGATGTACGTCAGCTTGACCTTCGCGCAGTCGACCGTGCCGTCCTCCGGATCCGTCACGGTGATACGGAACGGCACGGTGTCGCCGAAGGCGAAGATCTCCCCCGCGGCGGGGCTGTCGATGGTCACGGTCGGCGCGGTGTTGCCGACGGTGATCCGCACGTCGGCGGTGCCGGCGGCACCCTGCGGGTCGCGCACGGTCAGTGTGGCCGTGTAGTTGCCGTTCGTGTCGTACCTCTTCGTCGGGTTGGCGGCGGTGGAGCTGGTGCCGTCACCGAAGTTCCACGAATACGTCAGTGCCCCGCCGTCGGGGTCGGACGAGCCGGCCGAGGAGAAGGTCACGGTCAGCGGCGCCGCGCCTGAGGTCCGGTTGGCGCCGGCCACCGCCGTGGGCGCCCGGTTGCCTCCGCCGACGTAGTCGAAGCGGTACAGGGCGGAGTACTGGTCGCCCTGGTACGACCCGGCGCCGTAGTCCAGCAGGTAGTAGGAGCCGTCCGGTCCGAACGCCGAGTCGATCACCTGTTTGCCGGACCAGGGGAAGCTGTCGACGGTCCCTGGGGTGCCGTCGGCGTTGAGGTGGATCGGCTTGATCCAGCCGCGGCCGAACTCCGTGGCGAAGAACTGCCCGTCGAACGACTGGGGGAACTTCGTGGGCAAGGTGACGTCGGGGTCGTAGCGGTAGACCGGGCCCGCCATCGGCGACTCCGAGCCGCCGCCGAACGCCGGCGGGCTGCCGGCGTCACCGCCGTAACGGATCCAGGCGGCCTTGGCGGGGGGCAGCACGCTCAAGCCGGTGTTGCGGGGCGAGTTGTTCGTCGGCCCGCCCGAGCAGTTGTACTTCGCGCCTGCCGTGTTGGTGGCGAAGTCCCACTCGGCGTACGTCTCGGAGCTCGTGTTCGTGCCGGTGCAGTACGGCCAGCCGTAGAAGCCGGGGCCCGTGACGCGGTTGAACTCGACCTGGCCCTGCGGCCCGCGCGCCGAGGTGTTGCCGGCATCGGGGCCGTAGTCGCCGACGTAGACGATGCCGGTGGCCTTGTCCACGCTCATCCGGAACGGGTTGCGCAGGCCCATCGCGTAGATCTCCGGCCGGGTCCTGGCCGTGCCGGGCGGGAACAGGTTGCCTTCCGGGATCGAGTACGACCCGTTCTCGTTCACCTTGATCCGCAGGATCTTGCCTCGCAGATCGTTGGTGTTGGCGGCGGTGCGCTGCGCGTCGAACGCCGGGTTGCGGTTGGTCCGCTCGTCGAGGGGGGAATAGCCGGCGGACTCGAACGGGTTGGTGTCGTCGCCCGTGGACAGGTACAGGTTGCCCGCCGCGTCGAAGTCGATGTCTCCGCCTGCGTGGCAGCAGATACCTCGGTCGGCCGCCACGTCGAGGATGTCCACTCTGCTGGACTGGTTGAGCGTGAAGTCGGCGTTGAGCGTGAACCTGGACAGCCGGTTGACACCTTGCCACGCCGACCAGTTGCCGCCGGTGGTCGGCGCGTCGCCGCCTGGTGTGGACAGCGGCGGGGCGTAGTAGAGGTAGATGTGCCGGTTGGTCGCGAAACGCGGGTCGATGCCGATGCCCTGCAGGCCGTCCTCGTCGTGCGCGTAGACGGGGATGGTGCCGATCACCGTGGTGTTGCCGCCCGCATCCGTGCGGCGCACGGTCCCGTTGCGAGCGGTGTGCAGCACCGACCGGTCGGCGAGGACGGCCAGCGACATCGGCTCCCCGACTTCCCCGACCCCGCGGGCCAGTTGGACCTGCTGGAAGTCGGTGGGGTTGATCGGGTGCGCCGAGGCCGGGGTCGCACTGGACAAGGTCGCGACGAGAGCGGCCGCGACCAGGAGCAGAGCCGATCCGATGGCCTGCCAGTGCGCGACCGCGACTCTCCTGGTTAACATGAACATGACAATGCAGTCCCCTTCCTGAACAGGTGGTTGCCAGGCTTGGGGCGCGCGCTGCCGCGCCGATGCCGTAGCGGGATGTCGCCGCTTCGGCCCGCCGGGTGTACTTCAGCAGGCCAGTACGCCGAGCGGGGGCAACAGCTCGGAAACAGGAGAAGTCGATGGCTACCGCGCTGCCGGGTCACATCGACGACCGTGATGGTCCGCCGACAAGGCTAGAAGACTCCGGCCCGATGCGTCCACACTTCCCTCAGGACCAGCGGGGCTCTTGATGGGTCGCTTCACACGCACAGGGCGCCGGGCATGGACCGCCCCCGCCCGCGCGCTCCTGCGGCGGTCGGGGGCGGTCCCGTGGTGCGGCACACCACGCCGGGATGCTGTGCCTGCCGGACCGGTCAGGCGCCGGGCAGTACGCCGGTACGGGCGACCTCGGTGTACCAGCGGGCGCTGCCCTTGGGAATGCGGGTGCCGGTCCGGGTAGTCGACACCCAGCACGGCGCCCCCCGGCGGCAGGTCACGCTGCCGACCCACTCGGCAGGGACCGGTGCCGTGTGCGGCGTTCCCCGGCTCAGCCGAAGTTCACGTCGCTGCACCACATGTAGGCCTGGTCGAGGTGCGAGGCCTGCCAGATCACGAACAGGATGTGGTGTCCGGTGTAGCCGGAGGTCTGTACGGGGAACGTGATGTCCTGCGCCGGGGCGAAGCGGCCGGTCTGCGTGATGAAGTCGAGGTTGCTCCAGCCCAGGGTCTGCGTCTTCGGGTTGAAGCCCTGCTTGCTCACGTAGACCTTGAAGTAGTCCGCACCGTGGGACGCCTGGTCGTACAGGTGGACCGAGAAGTTGTTGCCGACGGTGGTGGTCTTCCACTGGCCGGGCTTGTCCAGGCTGGCGTTCCTCGAGAGGTTGTTGCTGCAGAGCGTCCCGTCGGGCGTCCGCGCCTGGAACTGGCCACCGAGGCCGTCGCGAAGCGCGCTCATCCAGTTCCACATGGTGTCGGGGTTGGCCTGGAAGGCCTGCCAACACATGGGGTCCTGGGTCTGCATGGCCGGGTTCGTGTGGTTGCTGCCCCACGTCTTCCAGCACTGGTACGCGCGGGAGGCGGGGCCGACGACGGTGCCGTGAGCCTGAGCGGGGGCCGACCAGGTGAGTGCGCCGACAACCACGGCGAACAGCATGACGAGCGCCTGGAGAGGCCGGCGGAGGGGTGACCGCGAACGCCCGGCTAACGGACTCTGTTTGCGCATGTGGGGGGACTCCTTCCAGTTTGCAAGGCTGTTATGGGAGCGCTCCCAACGGTAGGTCTTCTGAGTGAGATGTCAATGAAACGAACGGAGTTGGTTTCAGGGGTGGGCGGCGAGCAGGGAGCCTTCCGTGAGCCGGGAGTCAGAACCGTTCCCCGGGACCGGAAAGCGAGGGATGCGGCCTGGACTGGTGTGCGGTGCGGACGGTGTCGGTCTTGTCGGCCGGGACGGCGGGGCGGCGGCCGCCCTTTCTGCCCTTGGCCTCGGCGGAGCGCAGTCCGGGCGTAGGCGGCGCCCATCTCGGCACCCCGTGACGTACTGAACGCCGAGCTCAGAGGATCTGCTGGTCGGCGCGTGCCTCGAGGCGGGCGATCGCCTTGCGGCAGGCGCTGGTGAAGCGGACGAAGTCGGCGTCGGAGGTCGCGCTCCCGGCACGCGCGGCACGGCTGCTGTAGTCACCGAACAGGCTCTGACGCAGGTCGGTGGTGATCTCCAGCTGCCCGCCCATGTTCAACATGGTCAAGTTGCACGGGTTGGTCCTGTTGACGCCCGCGAGGTCGTCATTGGTGGATCCGTCGATGGTGTTGAAACCGGCGGAAGACAGCGCCTCGTACAGATAGGTCTTGAAGTAGGTGTTCAGTCCGCCGACCACCACGGACATGGCGGCACCCGCCTGCTCTTCCTTGCAGCCGTGCAGGCTGAGGACGTTTAGACTGCTCGCGGCCATGGAGAGGGCGACATGGTCGTCGCAGTTCTTCGAGGTGACGTGCAGTTTGCTGTTGCCCGCGGAAAGGAGGCCCTCGAACATCCAGTAGTCGTGCACGGGCCCGCCGTCCGGGGTCCAGACCGACAGGTCTTTCGGGTCGTACCCGGCTATGCCCAGGCAGAGTTCGGAGGTGCCGATCTCGATACCGCCGCCATGCAGGGCCATCACGGTCGTGCGATGGAACGGCGATGTACCGGAGAGATCGCTGTCGAGCATCTGGTGCCGTTTGTAGCGACGACCGAAGTCCGTACCCTCCCGCCCGGACAGTTGGGTATAGAGGTCCGTGTTCGATCTGTAGAAGTCGTCCTCGCCGGCGGCATGCGCCGCGCTCACCCCCGCTCCGGTGACCAGCGGCGTTCCCGCGGCAGCGGTCGCGAAAGCGGAGGCCAGCACCGTACGGCGGTTCATATGTGTCATGCCGTCATGATCACGCCAAACTTCCCGCAAGGCACCGCAAACGTGTCATTGTTGCGCACGTCACACGCCGGGGGATGCGTGCGGCTGGGACAGCGCGCGACAGACGTCGACGGAGTGGGGCCAGGATGATCCTGGCCCCACTCCATGGTGCGGGCGTGTCACTGGAACTGTGCGAAGAACCTCCAGATCTCTGCCTTGGTCCAGGTGGTGACGCCGCTTTCGTTGGGGGAGCCGTCGACCGGACCGGGTATGTGGCCTCCGTCGAACGCGGCCCATTGGACCGGGTATCCGGCACGGCAGCCCGAGTAGGTGGTGGTGATGTGCGTTCGGCTGCCCGGCGCGGGCTCGCGCGGGCCCTGGGAGGTGCAGCCGTTGTTGCTGACGAATCGGTCGCGCAGGGACCGCCCTTGCCCGATGTTGAGGACGGAGTCGCTGACGCCGTGGATTCCGAAGTAGGCGATGGGCTGGGTGCCACCACTGCACCCGCTGATCTGAGCGCCGGAGATGACCGCGACGGCCCTGAAGACGTTCGCCCGGCTGCATGCGAGTGCGTAGCTCATGCCGCCGCCCCAGCTGAATCCCGTGGCGAAGCGCTGTGCCGGGTTGACACAGAGGCCGCCCTCGATGCGCCGGATCATGTCGTCGACGAAGGTGATGTCCTCATTGCCCTCATTGGCCCAGCCGTTGCCGAGGCCCTGGGGGGCGACGAGGATCGCGGTGTTGTTCGACTGTTCTTGTTGGCCGTAGTAGGACCAGGCGTTCCCGCTCGTGCCGCCCGAGGCGACGTCGCCGGCGGTTCCGCCCCGCCAGTGGAACGCGAAGATCAGCCGGTAGCGGTGGGTGTTGTCGTAGTTGGCGGGAACCCTGAGGATGAAGCTGCGACTCTTGCCGCCGCTCTGAATCGTGTGCGTACCGCTCGCCAGAGCCGGGGCGCTGCCGCATCCGCCACCGCCACCGCCACCGGACGACAGCTTGATCATCTGCCATTGCTGGTTGGCGCCGCCCCAGTCGGTGTACTGGACGACGTTGCCTCCGTCGGCCGTGGAGGCGCCCTGAACCTCCACTGCCTTGCTGCTCGTGCGGTTGATCAGCCGGACGTGGCCCGCGTCGGAGTCGGCCAGGCGGAACTGCTGGTTGGCCCCGTTGTGGTCGGCCCATTGCTGGATCGCGGCACCGTCCGCGGTCGAGGCGCCGGCCACGTCGAGAACCTTGTCCGAATGCCGGGCCTTGAGGCGGTAGAACCCGCCGCCGGAGTCCACGAACTGCCACTGCTGGTTGGCTCCGTCGTTGCGCGTCCACTGGCCGACCCGCGCGCCGTCGGCAGTGGATGAGCCGGAGACGTCCAGCGCCTTGCCGCTGTTGCGATTGACCAGGACGTACCAGGCATTGGTGTCCACTGTCGCCGCCTCGGCGGGCGCCGGGTTCACCGCGGCGAGCATGCCGATCGCGAGGGTGGTCGCCACCAGGGCGGCAACCCGGGACCACCAGCGATGTTTTCGCGCAGGGGCGGGAGGAACCGCACCGTAGGTCTTCATCGATTCACCCTTTCGTTAGGTGACAGGTCCCCTCAGGTGCGGGTCCAGCGTTGGCTGTTGCTGTTCGAGCAGGAGGAGAGCTGGATCAGGGTTCCGTTGGCGGTGCCTCCTGCGACGGCGTCGAGGCAGAGGCCGGACTGGACGCCGACGATGGATCCGTTGGAGTCGAGGCGCCATTTCTGGTTGTCACCGCCCCAGCAGCCGTAGATCTGGACCTTGGTGCCGTTGCCGGTGCCGGCGGCGTCCAGGCACTTGTTGCCGTAGACCCTGAGCTCGCCGGCGGCGGTGTACGTCCACTGCTGGTTGGTGCCGTTGTGGCAGTCCCACAGCTGGAGCTGGGTGCCGTCGGCGGTACTGGTGCCGGGCACGTCCAGGCAGCGGCCCGAACCGACGCCCTTGATCGTTCCGGACTCCGAAGGGGGCGTGGAGGTACCGCCGTTGAGTGCGTTGAGGACGGCGGTGTAGGCGGGCTTCTTGCTGCCGTCGCCGTTGAACAGCAGCGGCGTCTGCTCCGCTCGCCAGGAGTCGGTGTCGCGCACGCCCCAGACGGTGATGCCGAGGCAGCGCGGGACGGCCAGACAGTCGTTGGCCACGTTGGCGTACGTCGTGGCCGGAGCGCCCTGGATGTCGAGTTCGGTGATGGCGACGTCGACGCCGAGGGCGGCGAAGTTCTGCAGGGTGGTGCGGAAGTTGCTGTTGTAGGGGCTGCCGCTGTTGAAGTGCGACTGGAAGCCGACGCAGTCGATCGGCACGCCGCGCTGCTTGAAGTCGCGGACCATGTTGTACATGGCTTGGGTCTTGGCCCAGGTCCAGTTCTCGACGTTGTAGTCGTTGTAGCAGAGCTTGGCGGCCGGGTCGGCGGCGCGCGCGGTACGGAAGGCGACCTCGATCCAGTCGTTGCCGGTGCGTTGCAGGTTGGAATCGCGCCGGGCTCCCGAACTGCCGTCGGCGAACGCCTCGTTCACGACGTCCCACTGGGCGATCTTGCCCTTGTAGTGGGCCATCACGCCGTTGATGTGGTTGATCATCGCCTGGCGCAGCGTGCTGCCGCTGAGGCTCTGCATCCAGCCGGGCTGCTGGGAGTGCCAGGCCAGGGTGTGGCCGCGCACCTGCTTGCCGTTCTGCACCGCCCAGTTGTAGACACGGTCGCCGGCGGTGAAGTTGAACTGGCCCCGCTGAGGTTCGGTGGCGTCGATCTTCATCTCGTTCTCGGCCGTCACCGAGTTGAACTCACGGCCCGCGATCGTGGTGTACGCCGAGTCGCCCAGCCTGCCCGAGGCGATGGCGGTGCCGAAGTAGCGGCCGCTCTGCGCCGCCGCGGCGCCGAGCGTGTTCTCGGCGGCGTGCGCGGTCGGCGGCGCGACCAGCGCGGCGACCACGCCGAGGACGCCGACGACCAGCGCCCACAGCAGGCCGCGGACCTTCCGGCGGACAACGGGTCTGGGAAGGACATACGAGCCCATGAATGTGCCTCCAGGGTAGGAATCGACGAAGGACTGAAGCGCAGGGGAATGCGTCGTCCGCTCCCACGCACAGACGGACGGGGCGGTCCGAAGCCCGGGCAGCTCGGAACCACCGGACACCGCGGTCATGGGACCAGGACGATCTCGACCGGCACCGTGCAGCTGTGCGTGGATCTGCCCTGCGGCACAGACTCGATTCGATATCTCGAACTATGACCAGTCCCTCAGGCAGGGATGATTGAGGTGTTGACGATGCATCGTCAACACTCCCCGCAGAAGAAATTTCGGTTCCTCGACCGAAACTTCCGGAGTCTCGGCGAGCCGGACGGCGAACCCACGGCGCCGCCGTCGACGGATGCCGCAGGGCCGAGGCCGTGCTTCCGGTCGGTTCGACAGCTTGTCCGGCCCGAGGGGAGGCGCTGTTTGTGGACAGATCGGCGACAGGCCTTGACCAAAGGGCCCTGCATTCCTAGCTTGTGGCGTCAAAGCTTCCGGGAATCCTTCGAATGTTTCGAGATCGCCCCTCCTCTCCCGGGAAGTCCGCTCCGTGGTTCATCGGGGTCACCTCACCCCCGCCCCCAAAGGAGGCCCACCCATGTGGTTTCGCCACCCACCCCCGGTCCGTCTGAGACGATTACTCGCCGTCCTCGCGCCTTTGTTGCTCGTGTCCACCTTCCTCGGTGCCCAGCCCGCCGGCGCGGCGACCGTAGACCCCAACGCCTCGTATGTGCTGGTCAACCGCAACAGCGGCAAGGCCCTGGATGTCTACAACATGGCGACCGACGACGGTGCCCGCATCACTCAGTGGACCAGGAACGATCAGAACCAGCAGCAGTGGCGGTTCGTCGATTCCGGGGGCGGCTACTACCGCATCGTGTCCCGCCACTCGGGCAAGGTCCTGGACGTCCACAACTGGTCGACCGCGAACGGGGGCTCGATCGTCCAGTGGGCCGACCTGAACGCCGCCAACCAGCAGTGGCGGCTGGCCGACAGCGCGGACGGCTACGTGAGGCTCATCTCGCGCCACAGCAACAAGGCCCTCGAAGTGCAGGGCGCCTCCAGCGCCGACAACGCGAACGTCGTCCAGTACGACGACTGGGGCGGCACCAACCAGCAGTGGCAGCTCGTCAAGGTCGGCGCCGACACCCCCGGCCAGTGTGATCTTCCGTCGACATACCGCTGGACATCAACGGGCGCGCTGGCACAGCCCAAGCCGGGGTGGGTCTCGCTCAAGGACTTCACCGTCGTCCCCTACAACGGCAAGCAGCTCGTCTATGCGACGACGCACGACACGGGGACGCGTTGGGGCTCGATGAACTTCGGCCTGTTCACCAACTGGTCGGAGATGGCCTCGGCCAGCCAGAACACGATGTCGACGTCCACCGTCGCGCCCACGCTCTTCTACTTCGCACCGAAGAACATCTGGGTGCTCGCCTACCAGTGGGGCGGGACCGCCTTCTCCTACCGGACGTCGAGCGACCCCACCAACCCGAATGGCTGGTCGTCCCAGCAGGTGCTCTTCTCCGGAGGCATCTCCGACTCCGGAACAGGACCGATCGACCAGACGCTCATCGGTGACGGGACGAACATGTACCTGTTCTTCGCCGGTGACAACGGCAAGATCTACCGAGCCAGCATGCCGAACGGGAACTTCCCGGGCAGCTTCGGCACGACCTCGACCGTGGTCATGAGCGATACGACGAACAACCTGTTCGAAGCCCCGCAGGTCTACAAGCTGCAGGGCCAGAACCGCTACCTCATGATCGTCGAGGCGATCGGCTCGCAGGGCCGCTACTTCCGCTCGTTCACGGCCACCAGTCTGAACGGCTCGTGGACACCCCAGGCCGCGACCGAGAGCAACCCCTTCGCCGGCAAGGCCAACAGCGGCGCCACGTGGACCAACGACATCAGCCACGGCGAACTGCTCCGCACCAGCCCCGATCAGACCATGACCGTCGATCCCTGCCACCTGCAGTTGCTCTACCAGGGGCGCAGCCCCAACTCCGGCGGCGACTACGGCCTCCTGCCCTACCGTCCGGGTCTGCTGACACTGCAGCGCTGACGGCGTGACAGGAGTCCGGCTCCGATAGGGAGCCGGCCCGGGCGGGCTCGGCGCAAGCCCGAGTGCGCCCGGGTTCATCGCGGCTGCTGCCCTCTGACGAGCGCAGTGGGCAGTGGCGCGTCGAGGATCAGATCACGCGGCAGGGCCAGTTCGAAGCGCTGCTCCAGAACGGCGAGAGAGGCACGGTGCGCCGTGTCCCTCTCCGTCTCCTCCGGGATTCCGGCCGCGACGATGTCAGCGCGGACGAGGTCGGCGCCGGGGCCGGTGATCTCCTGCGACCAGGTATGCATGTACATGTCGAAACCGCAGACATAGTGGTCGTCGTGGAAGTAGGCGAATGCGGGCGGCGGGACCTTCGGGTTCTGCTTCTCGTAGTAGAGCTCGAAGACGTGGACCCCGTCTCGGGATGTTCCGTCGTGGTACGCGGGCCCGAGGACGGACGGCCAGTGGCCGTAGGCAAGGGCGAAGCCCAGGCCGGCGTGGTCGCCGTAGCGGACGGCGATGCCGTCGGCGTCGCCGTGCTCCGCGTCGAGCTCGTCGACGAGACTTTCGGCCTGCGGCCCGGTGGTGGCCCGGACCGGTACGGGGGCGCCGGGAGCGGCGAGGCGGGCGGCGAGTTGTTCGCCGGTCAGGCCCCGGGCGAGCTTGATGCAGTAGCCGAGCCAGGAGATGTCCCCGTCGGCTATCCATGTGATCCCGCCGGAACTCACTGCGTGTCTCCGTTCTCCGGTGTGGCGCGGCCCGGGGTGGGCCCTGTGACCGGCCCGGGCCGCGCATGCGGTGTGCGTCAGTATCGTGCTACCGGATGTCGTACTCGATCGTCGGCTTCGAGGCGTCGCACTTCGAAGCCCCTGCCGGTCCTCCACTCACGGAGAGTCCCGTCGCGCCGATGAGTTGCGGCGCGGCAAGCCCTGGGGACTGCCGCTGGAGGGCCGGGCGCTGCTCGTCGCAGGCTGGCGCACTGACGTGACGCTGCGCCGGCTCGCCCTGCTCCTCGGCATCTCGAAGTCCGGCGGTCTCGGCGTCACCGTCGTACCCGCCGCGGTGTCCGGGGCGCGCCCCACCGTCAGGTTCGGACCGCCGCGTCACGGAGCGGCGACCATCGAGCTCACCGCCATGACGAGATCCGCGCCAGGGGCTCTGGCGGAACGGCTCACGGAGCTCGCGACGCGACTGACCGCCACGCGAGGACCGGCGCGGCCGGGATCGGCTTCGACGGCGACGTGCTGCCGCGAGCAGTCCGCTTCTCTCAGTGAGCCACGTCGAGGGTGATGATCCGCTGCCGGAGGGAACTGAGCGTTCCGATCCGCTCCAGTGACCGTCCATCAGCCGGTGTCCCCGGCGTCCCGGCACCGGCTCCGACCCATTGCCTGGCAGTGACCGGGGGGTGGCCCGCGCCCGCCTACGGTGACGGCACATCTCACGGAACGGAGTGGTTTTGCCATGGCAGAGACCAACGACGCGCTCACCGCGGCGGTTCTGGAACACGCCGCCACCTATGTGCGCACCTTCAACTCGGGTGACGCCGCAGCCGTGGACCGGCTCTACACGGACGACGCGATCAGCGTGTGGGAGAAGGGGCACGCCGTCAGCGGTGAGGAACGGCGCAAGGGGCTGGCCGAGTTCCTGGCCGCCAAGCCCGTGCTGACGAACAAGGTCCTCGAGTCGTACGTGACGTCGGACACCGCCCTGCTGGTCACGGACTGGGCCATGGACGTCCCCGCGACGGCGGACAGCGCGGCGGAGCGCCACTCCGGCATCGGCCTCGACGTGCTGCGTCTGGGCGCCGACGGCCAGTGGCGCTTCGCGATCGACAACCCGTACGGCAAGGAACTCTGAGCGCACCCCACCGGAAAGGACCTTCTCCTCATGAGCGAGACCCTCGACCTGACCCTGACCGACGACCCGGACCAGCAGAACGACGTGTTCGTGGCCGCGTTCAACAGCGGACAGGGGGCCATCTTCGACCAGTTGTACCGCGAGGACGCGATCTCCAACCTCACCGGGACGCCGCGTACCGGGGCCGACCGCACCAAGAGCATCACCGAGTTCCTGGCCACCAAGCCCAAGCTGAACTCCAAGGTGCTGCGGACCTTCAGCACCGGTGACACCTCCCTGCTGATCGTCGAGTTCCACCTCGAGGTCACCGGCGAGGACGGCAAGCCCCAGAAGATCGACGGCACTTGCACCGATGTCCTCGTCCGCGGCGAGGACGGCAAGTGGATCATGGCCGTCGACCGTCCCGTGGCCGACGAGCCCAGCGCCTGAGCATCCCCTTCGCCACGCGACCAGGCCCCGCGCCGTACCCCCGTGGCTCGGTGCGGGGCCTGTCACTTCACGAGACTGGAGCATGATGGATTCCCTGACCGAGGCTGTGCTCGCGGGGGCACCCGCGGAAGTGCTGGAGCGGGAGCAGGTACCGGAGCAGTACACGGCTGCTCACCTGCGGGCCGAGGACGTCGGCATGTTCGGCGACGGCGGCGACAAGGACGTGCGCCGGTCCATCCGCGTCGGCAGCGTGCCCATGCCGGAACTGGCCCCGGACGAGGTGCTGGTGGCGGTGATGGCCAGCGCGATCAACTACAACACCGTCTGGTCCGCGACCTTCGAGCCGGTTCCCACCTTCGGCTTCCTGGAGCGTTTCGGGCGCCTGGGCGGCCTCGCCACCCGTCACGACCTGCCGCACCACGTCATCGGCTCCGACGGGGCCGGTGTGGTGGTGCGCGTGGGCAGCGCCGTCCGGAACTGGCGCGCGGGCAACCACGTCGTCGTCAGCTGCGTCCAGGTCGACGACCAGGAACCGGCCACGCACGCGGACGCCATGCTCGGCGCCGGCCAGCGCATCTGGGGCTACGAGACCAACTTCGGCGGACTCGCGCACTACTCGGTGGTCAAGGCCAGCCAGCTCCTGCCCAAGCCCGCGCACCTGACCTGGGAGGAGGCCGCGAGCGTGCTGCTCACGGCCGCCACCTCCTACCGCATGCTGATCAGCGACAAGGGCGCGCGGATCAAGCTCGGGGACGTCGTTCTCATCTGGGGCGCCACCGGCGGGCTCGGGGCGTTCGCCGTGCAGCTGGTCAAGGCGGCAGGAGGCATCCCGGTCGGTGTCGTCAGCTCGGAGAGCAAGGCCAAGGTGCTCCGGGCGCTCGGCTGCGACGTCATCATCAACCGCGCCGAGACAGGACTCGGCCGCGCCGACACGCCCGAGGAGACCATCGAGCAGGGCAAGCGTCTCGGCCGGATCATCCGCCAGGAGGTCGGCGAGGACCCGCACGTGGCCTTCGACTACATCGGCCGCGCGACCTTCGGCGTCTCCACCTTCGTCGTCCGGCGCGGCGGCACCGTGGTGACGTGCGGTTCCAGCACCGGCTACCAGCACACGTACGACAACCGCTACCTGTGGATGAACTCCAAGCGCATCATCGGCAGCCACGCCGCCAACCTGCAGGAGCAGGCCGAGCTGAACCGGCTGGTCGCCCAGGGCAGGATCTCCCCCGTGCTGTCCACCGTGTACTCCCTCGACGAGGTCGGGGAGGCCGCCCGGCTGGTGCAGAACAACGAGCACACAGGCAAGGTCGGTGTGCTCTGTCTCGCTCCGCAGGAGGGGCTCGGGGTCACCGACGCGGCGCTGCGGGAGCGGATCGGCGCGGCCGCGCTGAATCCGGTGCGGAGCATCTGACGCCATGACCGAGCAACCCATCGGCATTCTGAGCACGGGTTCCCACCTCCCCAAGGAGGAGGTCACCAACGCCGAGATCGCCGCGCGTGTCGGTGTCCCGACCGAATGGATCGAGGAACGCACCGGCATTCTGGAGCGCCGGTACGCCGCGCCCGACGAGGCCACCTCGGACCTCGGCATCCACGCGGCGGCAAACGCCCTGGAGGGAGCCGGACTGGAGGCGGACGAGGTCGACTACCTCATCGTCTCCACCTCGACCCCCGACTCCCCCCAACCGCCCACCGCCTTCCACGTGCAGCGCGGGCTCGGCGCCCACAAGGCGGTCTGCTTCGACGTCAACGTCGTGTGCAGCGGATTCGTCTACGCGCTCGCGATCGCCCGCAGCCTGATCCGGGAACGGCCCGGCAGCAGGGCCCTCGTCGTCGGCGCCGACATCTACTCGCGGATCCTGGACTTCACCGATCGCCGCACGGCCGTCCTGATGGCTGACGGCGCCGGCGCCGCCGTCGTCGGAGCGGTCGACGAGCCGTACGGGTTCACCGGCTTCGAACTGGCGTCGCGCGGCGACGCGCACCAGCTCATCCGTGTCGAGGCCGGGGGCAGCAGACTGCCCGCGTCCGAGCGGACCGTCCAGAACGGCGACCACTACTTCCGTATGGAGGGGCGGGCGGTCCGGGACTTCGTCCTGGACAACTTCCCCTCGCTGCTCGACGCGTTGTGCGCCCGCACGGACACCTCCCGTGAGGACATCGCCCACTTCGTTCCGCACCAGCCCAACGGGGTCATGCTGGCCCAGCTCGTCGAGCGTGCGGGCCTCACCTCCGCGCATACGCACCGCACTCTCGATCGCTACGGAAACGCGGGCAACGCCGCCATCGCGATCACCCTCGACGAGGCCCACCGTCAAGGCCATCTCCACCCCGGCGACCTCGTGCTGCTCGGCGGCTTCGGCGGCGGCATGTCCATGGGCGCCGGTCTCATCCGCTGGGGAGTGACAGCATGAACACGACAGTGCAGGACACACCGCCCGTCAACCGGGTGGGCATCGTCGGCTGCGGCCTGATGGGGTCGGGCATCGCCGAGGTGTGCGCCCGGGTCGGCCTCGACGTGACGGTCGCCGTCTCCAGGCCGGAGTCCGTGGAGCCGGGCTGGAACCGCATCCGCGACTCCCTCGGCAAGGCGGTGGCCAAGGGCAAGCTGACCGCTGCCGAGCGCGACACGGCTCTCGGCCGGATCGAGCTGGTCCCGGACCTCAAGGCGATGGCCGACCGGCAGTTCGTCGTGGAGGCGATCCGCGAGGACGAGACGGCCAAGGTGGAGCTGTTCGCCGCCCTGGACGCCATCATGGAGGACCCGGACGCCATCCTGGCGACCAACACCTCCTCGCTGCCCGTGACGCGGCTGGCCCGTTCCACGAGCCGGCCCGGCCGGGTGATCGGCGTCCACTTCTTCAGCCCGGTGCCCATGCTTCCGCTGGTCGAGCTCACCAGCTCCCTGCTCACCGAGGAGCCGGTGGCGGACCGGGCCGAGCGGTTCGTCTCGCAGACGCTCGGCAAGGAGGTGATCCGCACGGCCGACCGGGCCGGATTCGTCGTCAACGCGCTGCTGTTCCCGTATCTGGTCTCGGCGATCCGCATGGCGGAGTCGGGCTTCGCCACGGCGGAGGTCATCGACCGGGGCATGCGCCTGGGCTGCTCGCACCCCCTGGGCCCACTGCAACTGTGCGACCTCATCGGCCTCGACGTCGTCGCGTCCATCGCCGGGTCACTGTACGAGGAGTACAAGGAGCCGCTGTACGCCCCGCCCTCCCTCCTGATCCGCATGGTCGAGGGTGGCCTGCTGGGGCGGAAGACGGGACGCGGCTTCTACACGTACGACCGCTGAACCATGCGCGCAAACGGTGCGCGGCGGTTTCCGGCCGCGCACTGCGCCCCGGGCGTCCGGGCCGGGCGCCCGGCCCGGTTCCTCCCCCGTTACCGGAGAGTGGATTGTCCGAATTCCCTCTGGACTAGCCTCAGTTCTGGGTATCAGGCGGCGCACACCGGTGGACCGTCATCGCCGGCCATCGTGACTCGCGAAGCGACGAGGGTGCGTCGACTCCCAAGGGGGGAAGCAAAGGCAACGGAGTCCACGGACAGTGACCCTGTCCTGCGCACCGCACGCGCGCTCTGTTGCCTCGACATCCGGGCTGGGGTCGTCAGGACCGCCTTTCGGAATGCGGCTGCCTGATCCTGCGGCGTCTCACGGGGGACGTCGTGCATCACCACCACCGTCGCACGGGTCGGCTCACACCGGCCCGCGCGAGCGGTGGTTCAGGACAGCCATTCGAGGAAGACTATGACCATCGAGAACACTTCGTCCCAGTCGCGTCACGCCGAGGACCCGACCGCCGGCATCTCGCGCCGGCTCTCGCGCCGGTTCCTGCTGAAGGCGGCGGGTACGACCGCGCTGACCGCCTCGGTCGCCGCGGCCACGTCGGGCACGGCGGGGGCCGCGTCCCGCGCCTCCTACGACGTCATCGTCATAGGCGCCGGCTTCGCCGGGGCCAGCGCCGCCCGCAGCCTCACGGCCAAGGGCCTGAACGTCCTGGTGCTGGAGGCCCGCAACCGCATCGGCGGCCGGGTGTTGACGTCCACCTTCGCCGGTGAGCAGGTCGAGATGGGCGGCACGTGGGTCGACGAGAAGCAGCCGAACGTGTGGCGGGAGGTCCAGAGGTACAGGCTGGCGCTGACCGCCGACGCCCCGCCCGTCCGCAGCTACTTCCCCACCACCACGACCGGTGGCTGGCAGGCCTTCGACTCCGTCGACCTGTTCACCCGTCAGTCGCAGGTGGTCACGCCCCTGTTCGAGGGGTCGAGGACCTGTTTCCCGGACCCCTACAAGCCGTTCACCCGCGAGGACCTGCTCCGCGACCTGGACCGGCTCTCCATGCGCGACCGGGTCGAGCAGATGCGCTTCAGCGCCGCGGACCAGCTGCTGGTCGACCCGGCCACCTCCTACCTGACCGGTTCGGCCTCGACCGTGGGCCTGACGGAGATGGCCCACTGGTGGGCCCTGTCCGGACACACCTACGAGGGCTACGGGAGCATCAACACCTACCGTCCCACGGTGGGTTCGACCGCGCTCGTGCAGGCCATCCTCAACGAGTCCAAGGCGACGGTGAAGCTCAGCACCCCGGTGACCGCCGTCGCGGTCAACGGCACGCAGGTCGCGGTGACGGCGAGGGGAACGACCTACACCGCCAGTGGCGTGGTGGTCGCCGTTCCGGTGAACGTGTGGAACAGCATCCGGTTCTCGCCCGGCCTGCCCTCCGAGTTCACCGGCCTGTCCACCCGGGGCCTCGGTGTGCGCACGGCCCAGAAGTTCATGATGCACGTCAAGGGCACCGGCCTGGGCCGGTTCTCCGCGGAGTCACCGGCCGCCTCCTCCTCGAAGATCACCGCTGTGTTCCCGTTCAAGGAGCGCTCCGACGGCAACATCGTGATCGGCTTCAGCAATGCCGCGTCGTTCAACGCGGGCGACCGGGCGACGGTGCAGACCGAGCTGCGGAAGATCATCCCGGGCATCGAGGTGCTCGCGGTCTCGGCCCAGAACTGGGGCCAGGACCCGTACTCGCAGGGCGGCTGGGCGGTGCGCGGTCCCGGCGTCCTGATGGGCCCCCTGCGGGCGGTCCAGCAGCCCGTGGGCCGGCTCACGTTCGCCACCGGCGACATCGCCAGCGGCTGGAACGGCTACATGGACGGCGCCATCGAGAGCGGTAACACCGCAGCGGGCCAGATCGCCGGCATCATCGGCGCCTGACCCCGGCTCCCCGGCCGCGGCCCCTCCGTCCACCAGGCGGGCGGAGGGGCCGCTTCCCTTTTTGTGACCGCGTCACGCGCCCATAACACCGAACGACACCGAGCGAATAGCAAGAGATCCATAGTTTGTCATTTTCACGGGGACCAATTCGCTCTCGCGCAAAGGAAGGTGCGTCGCCACCGTACGCACTTGATTTCCGCTGACTTACCCGCAACACTCATCCCCGGCACCCGATTGTTTTCAAGTGAGAGGGAACACGAAATGGCGGGCAATACCGCAGTTACTGTCATCGGTCTGGGAGAGATGGGGGCGGCGCTCGCCGGCGCGTTTCTGAAGGCCGGTCACTCGACGACCGTCTGGAACCGTACGGCCTCCAAGGCCGACGCCCTGGTCGAGCAGGGGGCCGAGCGTGCCGCCACGGCCGCCGAGGCCGCGCAGGCGAGCCCCGTGGTCATCGTCTGTCTCCTCGACTACGACTCCGTCCACGAGGTCCTGGACCCGCTGGGCGACGCCCTGAAGGGCCGCACGGTCTACAACCTCACCAACGGCACCCCGGAGCAGGCCCGGGAGACCGCGAAGTGGGCGGCCGACCTCGGTTACGACTACATCGACGGCGGCATCATGGCCGTTCCGCAGATCATCGGCACCGACCACGCCTACGTGCTCTACAGCGGCTCCGGCACGGAGTCCTTCGAGCGCGACAAGCCGGTCCTCAGCGCCGTGGGCGACGCCCGTTTCGCGGGTACCGACCCGGGTCTGGCGTCCCTGCTCGACCTGTCCCTGCTGGCCGGCATGTACGGCATGCTCGGCGGCGCCGTGCAGGCCATCGCCATGGTGCGCTCCGAGGGCGTCAACGCCCAGCAGTTCTCCACCGAGTTGCTGATCCCGTACGTGACCTCGATCGCCGGTGTGGTGGCGAACCTGGCGCGTCAGATCGACAACGACGAGTACAACGTCGGTATCTCGGCGGCGCTCAGCATGCAGCAGGTGGGCTTCCGCAACATCGTCGAGGCCAGCCGGAGCCAGGGTGTCAGCTCGGAGCTGCTGGACCCGATCCAGTCGCTGATGGACCGCCGGGTCGCCGACGGCTTCGGGAGCGACGACTTCTCCGGCGTGATCGAGCTGCTCAAGCAGAACAAGAAGTGACCATGCGGGGTCGCTGACCCTGCCGCCCGCCAGGCGAATATTCTCGGCCTCCAGGATCCCTTCCTGGAGGCCGAAGTCAATTCCCGGGCGCACCCACTCCACGGTAATCGAGGAGGCGCCCAGCGCTCTCTTCCTGTCTATTCTCCGACCTCTGACGTGCGCTTTTGAGAGCGCTTTGAGCGCGTTTTGACCGAGCGCTCTTGTGAGGGCGCGCGGAAGCACAGATGCTGCCTGGCATGACAAATGAAACGGACATCCGGAAACTGCCGGTCACCGTGCTGGGGCTGGGGCCCATGGGCCGTGCCCTGGCCGGTGCCTTCTCACGGGCGGGTCATCCCACCACCGTCTGGAACCGCTCCCGGGGCAAGGCGGACGACCTGGTCGCCGCGGGCGCTCGGTGGGCGGACACCGCGGCCGAGGCGGTGCGCGCGGGCGACCTGGTCGTCGTCAGCGTGGCCGACTACGAGGCCGCGCAGTCGGTGCTCGACACGGTCGACACCGCCGACTTCGAGGGCCGCGTGCTGCTCAACGTCTCCACCAGCACGGCGGAGCGGTCCCGCACCGCGGCCGCGTGGGCGGTGAAGCAGGGCGTCGACTACCTCGACGGTGCCATCATGATCGGCCCGAACTTCATCGCCGGCCCGGACTCGCTGGTCTTCCTCAGTGGTTCCCCGGACGCGTACGACCGGCACCGCGTGACGTTCGAGGCCCTGGGCGGCCGCGTGGTCCACGTCGGCGAGGACCCCGGTTTCGCCGCTCTCTACGACATGTCGCTGCTCGACTTCTTCTGGACGAGCATGTCGGGGATGATGCACAGCTTCGCCCTGGCCGAAGCGGACGGCGTGAAGGCGCGGGACTTCGCGCCCTACCTGAAGGTCATGCTCGACACGGTCGAACTGCTCGCAGCCGACACGGCCCGCGAGATCGACGAGGGGGCCTACCCGGGCGGTGGCGAACTGCTCACGATGCGGTGCTCCACCGTCGACGACATCATCGAGGCGGCGCGGCTACGAGGACTCGACACCAGCGTGCTGCGCGCCGTCTCGTCCGTCGAGCGCCGCGCACGCGCCCTGGGGCACGCCGACGCCAGTTACACCGCGACGGTCGAGGGCGTCCGCCGTCCCGAGCCGACTGACTGACTGAGGGACGGAGCGACGGAGACCGGATCGGTCATCGCCCGTCCACCGCCCCGGAATTGACCGCCCAGCGGGATGAATCCGCTGGTCACCGCATACGCAGTGGGGTACTGAACCCCCTTGCTCCGGGCTTGCGGAACCGGTGAAGTGAAGCGCATGACTGAGAACCTGACGGAGAGACCCATCGTCGTCCTCGGTGGTCTGGGCAAGGTCGGCCGCCGGCTGGTACCGGCGCTGCGAAACGGCGGCCACTCGGTGCGGGTGGCGTCCCGCTCCTCCGAGCAGCACTTCGACTGGCTCGACGCCGCCACCTGGGCCCCGGCCCTGGAGGGCGCCCGTGCCGTGTACGTGGTCTACCTGCAGAACCTGTTCAGTCCCGAGGCCGCCGTGCGGCTGCGCCAGCTGGGCGAGTTGGCCCTCTCCCTCGGTGTGGAGCGGGTGGTCCTCCAGTCGGCACGGGGCTGGCCTGAGGCCTACCCGGCCGAGGTGGCGGTGCGCTCCTCCGGCGCCCCGTGGACGATCCTGCGTCCCGCGTGGTTCCACCAGAACTTCAGTGAGGCGCTGCTGGTGCACCCGCTGGTGGCCGGCGAGGTCCGCCTGCCCACCGGGGACGGCCGGGAGGCGTTCGTCGACGCGCGGGACGTGGCCGAGGCGGCCGCGAGGGTGCTCACCGAGGACGGCCACACCGGCCGTCTCTACGAGCTGACCGGGCCCCGGCTGCTGACCTTCGGCGACGCCGTGGCGGAGATCGCCGCCGAGACCGGGCACGACTTCCGCTTCACCGCGCAGCCCGCCGAGGAGTTCGCCGCCGAGATGCGGGCCGCGGGTGTGCCGGAGCCGTACCGGTACATGGACACCGAGGAGTTCGTGCGTATGGAGTCCAGTCTCTTCGCCCAGGTGCACAGCGGCGCCAACGGCTATCTCACGGACGCCGTGGAGCGCATCCTGGGCCGGGCGCCGCGCGACTTCGCCGACTACGTACGCGTGACGGCGGCCACGGGCGTGTGGGACAAGCAGCCGTCGTAACGACGCCCCGGACGCCCGCGTTCCCCGGAACGCCCGAGCGCCCCGCCCCGTACGCACGTGACGTGTCGTACGGGGCGGGGCGCTCGGGCGTGGAGCCCCGGGCTCCGCCCGGTCCGGCGGATCAGAGGTAGTCGTTGTCGGGCTCCAGGCCGAGCAGCAGCCGTCCCTGGACCTCCAGGGAGGCGACGGGGGCGAACAGCCCGTGCACCGACAGGGCCAGGATGTCCCGCTCGATGCGCTGGAGGTCTCCGCTGCGCACGATGACGGAGGCCGGGCTCACGGTGTAGAGGGTGTCGACGGCCTCCTTGGCCGTCTGCACGATGTAGGCGATCTGCCCGCGGATCGTCGCCTTCTCCCCCACCGTCAGCCGGCGGCCCTGGTCGGCACGTTTCTGCACCAGCTCCACCAAGGAGCGTTGCAGGCCCTCCGTCGCCGCGATCTTGTTGGCGGCCACGGCCACCTGGTGGTGGATGTGCGGATGCTTGATCTGCTCGGCCCAGTTCGAGTACGCGATGCCCTTGCCCGGGAGCTTCTCCACGAAGACGTCGAGGGCGGCCCGGGCCAGGCCGGTGTAGACGGCGGTGCACTGGGTCAGGACGTAGCTGAGCAGGTGGTAGTTGCGGCCCTTGAGGTCGGCGTTCCACCGGTCGCCGGTGGCCGCCTCGTACGCCTCGGCGCCGACCACGCGGTGCGCGGGGACGAAGACGCCGTCGGCGGTCGAGGTGACACTGCCGGTGCCGGCCGCGCCGAAGACGTCCCAGTCGTCTCCGATGACCAGGTCCGAGGTCGGGACCAGCGGGTACAGGTCCTCGACCCGGCCGTCCTCGTGCTCCACGAGCGCCGCGCAGACGTTCCAGTCTGCGGCGCGGACACCGCTGTTGAACCGCCACTCCCCCGTCAGCAGGTAACCGCCCTCGGTCGGCACCAGCGTCCCGGAGGGCGAGAAGCCTCCGGAGACACGCACCTGGCCGCCCGCGAAGACCTCCTCCTGGGCCTTGTCGGGGTAGAGGCTCGCCATCCACGCCGTGGTCACCCAGACCGCGGTGACCCAGCCGGTGGAACCGCAGGCCTTGGCCACCTCCTCCAGGACCGCTAACTGCTCGGCGGCCGGAAGGTCCGTGCCGCCGAATTTCTCGGGCACGGCGATACCGAAGACCCCGGCCTTCTCCAGGAGTGCGACGCTCTCGTCCGGTATCCAGCCCGCCTTCTCGGCGACCGGGGCGTTCTCCCTGAGTCGCGGGGCAATGCTCCGCACCGCTTCGAGCACCGCCGTACGGCGCGCATCGGCAGCAGTCATCCCACTCACCTTCCCTTGTCGGCTTCCGTTCCCGTACCTCGGCGGACCGCTTACGCGGAGGCCTGCTTGAGGAGTTCGACGATGCTCGTGGCACTGTCCTCGGCCCGGCCCGCATCGAAGCCCCGCCGGAGGAGTTCCAGCACCGCGGTGGGCAGCGAGGAGTCGACGCCGCTGTCGAGTCCGGTCTCCACGACGTGCTCGATGCTCGCCAGGCCCATGGAGAGCCGCTCCACGTCGCCGGCGAAGTTCCCCTCGTCCAGCCGGGGGGTGTAGAAGCCCAGGAAGTCCGGCATCGAGGCGAGGGTGCCGGAGGCGTAGGGCAGGATGTCGGCGGCCGAAATGCCGTTGGCCTTGGCGACCGCGACGGCGTGCAGCCAGGAGAACAGGGACGTCCAGAAGATGTCGAGCTGCAACTGGTAGAAGAGGGCGGCCAGCCCCTGGTCCTCACCCCGGTGGTCGGCGGCGGAGATCACCTCGAGCGTGGCGCGGTGTTCCTCGAGGACCTCGCGGGGGCCGCTGTAGAAGGTGAGCGCACCCGGGCCGGCGATGCGGTGGGGCGGCACCGTCACCCCTCCCGTCAGGTACGCCGCACCGTGCCCGTTCACCCAGTCGGCCGCCTCGCGGGACTTGGCCGGGGTGTCCGAGCTGAGGTTGACGACGGTCCTGCCCTTGAGCGCCTCGGTGGCCTGGCCGAGGACGGCGTACATCGCCTGGTGGTCCGTCAGGCTGAGCAGGACGAGCTCGTGGGCGGCCAGGGCGTCGGCGACCGTGGGTGCGAGGACGGCTCCCTTGGCCACGAGGGGCTCGGCCTTGCTCGCCGTCCTGTTCCACACGGTCACCTCGTAGCCCCTGGCGAGATACGCCTCGGCCATCGCACTGCCCATCGGGCCGAGTCCGACAAGGGTGAGCGACTGCTTCGACATGGGTGTCCTGCCCTCTCGTGGTCGGGGAGAGAAGGAGCGAAGGGGCCCGTCCGACGCCGACCGGCGCCACCGCTGCGGTGATTCGGCCCGGCCCGGCGAAGGAGCCGTGCTGAACGGGGCGCCCCACACGCCTCTATGTGGCTTGCGAATCTATCCGGGCGGCGTGGGGCGGCAGTAACGGCGGAGTAATCCGCTCCTCCGCCGTACCGGTTCTCACTGGTTGACGAAGCCGCCGTCCACCGGCAGGACCGTGCCGGTCAGAAAGGGGCAACGGTCGCTGAGCAGCCAGGCCGCGGCTGCGGCTATCTCCTCCGGTTCCGCCGTACGGCCCTGCGGGGTCATGGAGTTGACCATGTCCTCCAGGCCGGGGTTGCGGGCGAACCAGTCCGTGGTGATCTCGCTGCGGGTGGTGCCGGGGGCCACGGCGTTCACCCTGATGCCCTGCTGTGCGTACTCGTCGGCGGCCGCCCGGGTGAGGCCCACGACGGCGTGCTTGGAGGCGATGTACGGCGCGGCGGTGGGTATGGCGACGAGCCCGCCGACGCTGCTGTTGTTGACGATCGCGCCACCGTGCTCCAGCATCGCGGCGATCTCCGCGCGCAGACAGTTGAAGACACCGCGCACATTGGTGTCCATGATGGTGTCGTAGGTCTCGTTGTCCATCTGGTGCAGAGGGGTGCGGTCGCCTCCGACGCCGGCGTTGTTGAATGCCCCGTCGAGCCGTCCGAACGTGCCGACGGCCGACTTCACCGCCATCGCGGCGTCCTCGCGCGAGGTGACGTCGGCGACCACGTACTCCGCCCGGGCCCCTTCGGTGCGCAGCTCGTCGACGAGGGCGGCCAGCCGCTCCTGCCGGCGGGCGACGAGTAAGACCGCCGCGCCCTCCTGGGCGAACACTCTGGCCGCCGCCGCTCCGATGCCACTGCTCGCCCCGGTGACGAGGACGGCTTTTCCGGTAAGAAGACCTTTATCCATGAGGAGATCCTGTCAGGACTTGGTACGCCAGCTGTGAACTTCTGGTGAAATGCGTGATCGCGACATGTCACGGCGGGTTCGGGCCGGTCCCGGTGTCCGACGCACCGAGGTGCCCAGATCCCTGATGAGGTCGGCGGCCCGGGAGCCCGGCCGGGGCGATCCGTCGCCGAGCGCCACGAGCGCGGCGCACTCCATCAGCAGGGTGCCCATCTCCGCCGCCCGCTCCGGTTCCAGCGGCCGCTCCTGGAGACACTCGCCGCCGTCCCGCGTCCGGCAGCCCAGGCCGGACGCCTCCGCGAGCATGTGGGCTCCATGGCGCAGCAGCGCCCGCCGCAGCCGGGGGTCGTCGCGCTCGGCGCTGCTGAGCACGGTGTCGAGCGCCTCCGTGTACGCGGCCATCACCTTGGCGGTGAAGGGGTCGTCGAAGGAGTGCCCGTCGGCGAGGGTGTCGTGCGGGTCCGGGGCGCTGTGCCCTCGGGCGGGCGCGGGCCGGGTGAGGCGTGTCACCGACCGGGCCAGGCCCTCGTTCAGCGCCTCGATGAACCAGGGCCCGGCCAGAGGCTCCACGGGCCAGGCCGGCTTCTGTGTGCTCGTTCCTGCGGACATGGTCCCCCCTGTCATTCGGGGGCGGCTCCGAGCTGCCGGAAACCGCCGTTGAAGAAGAGCAGCCCGGCCGAGTCCTGCGCCGTGGCGGCGTGGACCACGTCACCGATGAAGATCGAGTGATCGCCCGAGTCGTAGGCCTCGGACAGTTCGCACTCCAGCCAGCCGACCGCGCCGTGCAGGAGCGGCGCCCCCGTCCGCGCCCCGGGTTCGAAGCCGAAGCCGTGGAACTGCTCGGGGCCCAGCGGCCTGGCCTTGTCGGCGAAGTGGCGGGCGACGGGCTCCTGTCCGGCGCCCAGGATCGAGACGCCGAACCCGTGCACCGAGGTGATCGCCTTGTGCATGACGGCGCTGTGGGCCACGCAGCACAGGATCTTCGGTGGCTCGAGGGAGACCGAAGTGAACGCGTTGGCGGTCATTCCGTGAATGTTCTCGCCACCGACGCTCAGCACGATGACTCCGGTCGCGAAGCGCGCCATTGCCGACCGCATCGACGCCGGTTCCACCGGAATTCCGTGAACGACTTCGTTCACTGACACAGGACTCATTCCGAAACCCTCCGAAGAATCATGGGAAAAGCGTAGGGGGCCGCCTTCCGCTCTCTCTCACCACGGAGTAACCGTCGTGGCGGGGCGGCTCGTTGCCTGGCGATGACCGGGAGATGGCAGGCTCACGCCCGGAACGCGCGGGCCCTCGGGGCTCTTTCGCGCGCTTTTCCGACCGCCCCGGACGACCGAGGAGTGAGCACGCCATGACCGCAATCGGCGAAGACCTGAATCACCAGGTCCTGGCACGGGCGGAACTCGCCGTCAGTGCCTTCAACAGTGGCGATGTCGCCACGCTCGACCGGCTTTTCGCCGTTGACGCCATCTCCGTCCAGGAGGACGGCAGTGTCCTTTCCGGGCCGGAACGAACGAAAGGACGGGCGGAGGTTCTGGCGCTGGGGCCCGTCATGACGGCGCGGGTACTGGAGTGCTACGTGACGTCCGACACCGCTCTGCTGGTCGTGGACTGGTCGATCGAGGTGGACACGGCCGAGGGCGGCCCCGAGCGTCACTCGGGCACCGCGCTCGACGTGCTGCGCCGGCGGGGTGACGACTGGCTGTACGTCATCGACAACCCGTACGGCACACAGATCTGAGGAACACGGCCGGGTACCGCGGCCGGGACGCGACTGTCGTGTCCCGGCCGCGGCGGTGTGTCACCTGGAGGCCTCCGCTCCGGCTCCGCTCTCCCGCGGGGCGGGGAAGTACCCCGTGTCCGCGAAGAACTCCACGTACTTCCTGAACAGCTCGCCGGTGACCGGTGGGCAGTCGATACCGGTCCCGTCGAGCGCGGCGACGGTCTCGGTGGTGGCGATGGCCGGGTAGAAGGACTCACTGTCCGCGACGAGCAGTTCCACCGCGTCGAGCAGCGGTGCGGCCGAGTTCTCCGGGTCGGCCCGCACCAGTTCGAACCATGTCTTCCGGTCGAGCTCGTCCAGCGGGTAGCCGTACGCGCGCAGGTGGGCCACGACGTCGGCGAACGTCACATGGCTCTCGTTGCAGAGGTGGTAGGTGCCGCCCGCGGCGGCCCGGCGCCGGGACACGGCGACCAGGGCGGCGCTCGCGTAGTCGACCGGCATCAGCCGGAAGACTCCGGGAAGTTCGGCCGGAGCCGCCCCGGCCTGGAGCATCCCCTTGATGGTCAGCCACACGAAGTCACGGGTCTGGCACGCCCCGTTGACCTGGTCGCCGGCGATCTGGTCGACCCGGTAGATGTTCACCGGCAGGCCGCGTTCGCGGGCGATGCCGATGATCTGCTCCGTGACCCACTTGCTCTGGGTGTAGCCGTTGGGCAGGATCTCGCCCGGCCCCGCCGGGTCGGTCACCTTCAGCGGCACGCCCCGGGTCACCGGGCCCGCGAAGACGCCGGTGGTCGACACGTAGTGCAGCGGGACGGTGCGGTGCCGGGCGGCGAGCCGCAGCAGTTCCTCGGTGCCGAGGACGTTGGCGGCCCGCACCGTCGCGTACGGGTGGATCCAGTTGACCGAGGCGCCGGGGTGGTAGACCACGTCGACGGTGCGGGCCAGCGCGTCGAACTCCTCCTCGGTCAGAGCGAGTCGCGGAGCGGCGAGGTCGCCGACGACGACACGCAGGCGGCCGGGGTCGATGTCGTCCCAGATGCGGTACCACTCCAGGTTGGACCGCACCCGTTCCAGGGCCTCGGCCCGGTCGGCGGCACGCACCAGGACGTGCACCCGGGCCCGTGTCGTACGCATCAGCTCGCGCAGCACGAACGCGCCGAGGAAGCCCGTGACGCCGGTGAGCAGCGCGTCCTCGGGGTCCTCCGCCACCACGTGGACCTCGTCGGCCGGGCGGATGTCGTCGGCGAGCCGGATCTCGGCGGCGAAGTCCACTCGGGGCCCGGCCCCGGCCTGCTCCGCGCCGGCGATCTCGGCGTGCAGGTACGCCGCGAGCGCGGCGGGCGACGGGTGGTCGAAGACGAGGCTGGCCGGGAGCCTGGTGCCGGCCGCCGCGCCGAGCCGGTTGCGCAGTTCGACGGAGGTCAGCGAGTCGAATCCCAGTTCGGGGAAGGCTTGGTCGGGCCGGATGCCGGCGGGGTCGAAGTGGCCGAGGACGGCCGCCACCTCGGCACGGACCAGGTCGAGGACGATGCGGAGCTGCTCCGCCTCCTCCTTGCCCTCGAGCAGGGCGGCCAGGCTCTCGGTGCCCAGCGCCGACTCGCTGACCGTGCGGCGCGCCGGTGTACGTGCCAGGGACTGGAAGACCAGCGGCACCGAGGTCCGCTGCTCGCGCAGCGCCTCCACGTCGACGGGCACACCGACCAGGGCGGGGGTGCCCAGGGCCATGGCGGTGTCGAGGATGCCCGGTCCCGCGTCGGACGCGACGAGCCGGAAACCGGCCCGGACGATGCGGTCGACGTCGGCGGCGTCGAGGTTGGCGGCCATCGCGCTGAGCTGCTCCCACAGGCCCCAGGCGACGGAGGTCGCGGGCAGGCCGTGGGCGCTGCGGTGCTGGGCCAGGGCGTCCAGGAAGGAGTTGGCGGCGGCGTAGGTGGACTGGCCGGCGCCGCCGATCACGCCGGCGAGCGACGAGAAGAGCACGAACGCGGACAGGTCCAGGTCGCGGGTGAGTTCGTGCAGATGCCAGGCGGCGTCGGCCTTGGGCCGCAGGACCGCGTCGAGCCGCTGCGGGGTCTGTGCGGTGACGAGACCGTCGTCGAGCACACCGGCGGCGTGGACCACGCCGGTCAGCGGCCGGTCGGCGGGCAGCGCGGCCAGCAGTTCCTCCAGTGCGGCGCGGTCGGCGGTGTCGCAGGCGGCGACGGTCACCTCGGCGCCCAGTGCCGTGAGGGAGTTCCGCAGCTCGTCGGCGCCGGGCGCGGCGGGGCCGCTGCGGCTGACGAGCAGCAGGTGGCGCACGCCGTGTGCGGTCACCAGGTGGTGGGCGAACAGGGCGCCGAGGGTGCCGGTGCCGCCGGTGACGAGGACGGTGCCGTCGGGGTTCCAGGTGCCGCCGGGCGTGGTGCCGGGTGCCGGGGCGCCGACCCGCGTGACGCGGGGGACGAGGGCCCGGCCCTGCCGGAGCGCGGCCTGGGCCTCGCCGGAGCGCACCAGGGCGGGCAGGGCGGCGAGGGAGGCCGGGTCGTCGTCGAGGTCGACGAGCACGAAACCGGCCGGGCGACTCCGACTGGGCGGTTCGCAGCAGTCCCCAGACGGCGGCCGCGCCGAGGTCCGTGACGTCCTCGCCGCCGACCGCCACGGCGCCCCGCGTGACCCAGACGAGCGGGACGTCCTCCAGGCGGTCGTCGGCCAGCCACTCCTGGACGACCCCGAGGGCGTGGTGGGTGGCCGCGTACACGGAGGCGATGTCCTGCCCCTCGCGGGCCGGGGTGTGCCAGGCGAGGACGGCGTCGAACACGGCGCCCGCGTCCACGGCCTTGGCCGCCGCGGCCACGTCGGCGAGCTGGACGGCGTCGAAGAGGTCGGTGCCCAGCTGTGCCAGGGCGGCGGGCCGCTCGGGCGTCGCGGTGAGGCCGAGGGGCCGCCAGTCCACGCGGAGCAGGGAGTCGTGGCTGCGGGCACCGACGGCCCCGACGGCCGCCGCGCCGACGGTGCGCGGGGTCAGCGAGGCGATCGTGGCGACCGGCCGTCCCGTCTGGTCGGCGATGTCCACGCGCACGGCGTCGCCGTCCGGGGTGAACCGGACGCGCAGCGAGGTCGCCCCGCCGGCGTAGAGCTGGTAGCCGCTCCAGTGCGCGGCGAGCCGGGCCCCGGTGCCCTCCGGTGTGCCGAGGGCGAGCGGCAGCGTGTGCAGGGCCGCCTCCAGCAGGGCCGGATGCAGGGCGAACTCGGCTGCCTGTGCGCGCAGTTGGTCGGGGATGCGGACCTCGGCGAGGAGGGTGTCGCCGTCGCGCCACAGGCCG
>NZ_GG657757.1:946123-949215 GCF_000158955.1 Streptomyces viridochromogenes DSM 40736
GCCGGCGCGCACGGCCAGCTCGGCGAGGGCCGACGGCGGCAGCACGGCGGCACCGTGGACGGTGCTGTCGGTGAGCCAGGAGTGGGTGTGGGCGGAGATGCGGCTGGTGAACAGGGTCTGGCCGGCTCCGGCCACGGTGACGGCCGCGCCGAGCAGCGGGTGCTCCGCGGGGGCGAGGCCGAGCCGGGTGACGTCGACGCCCGTCGCGGCGTTCCAATTGCCGCTCGCGCTGGAAGGCGTACGTGGGCAGCCGGACCGCGCGGACCTCGTGGCCGGTGAAGACGGTCTGCCAGTCGACGTGGCCACCACGGGTGTGGAGCGCGCCGAGGGAGGTCAGGAACCGGTCCAGGCCGCCGTCGTCGCGGCGGAGCGTGCCGACCACGACGGCCCGCTCGTGACTCTCCTCCAGGACCGGGCCGAGCACCGGGTGCGGGCCGACCTCGACGAAGGTGTGGTGTCCGCTGTCGACGAGGGCGCGGGCGGTTGCCTCGAACTCCACCGTGCGGCGCAGGTTCTGGTACCAGTACTCGGCGTCCAGGGCGGTGGTGTCCAGCGGGCCGGCGGTCACCGTCGAGTAGAACTGCGCGGTGCCCTGTCGCGGGCGGATGGGCGCCAGGGCCTCGATGAGGCTGTCGCGGATCTCCTCCACCTGGGCCGCGTGCGAGGCGAAGGCCGCGGAGAAGCTCCGGGCCCTTATGCCGTCCTCCTTGCACCGGGCGACGAACGCCTCGAGGGCCTCACCGTCGCCGGAGACCACGGTCGACCGGGGCCCGTTGACGACGGCTATGGACAGGCGCTCGCCCCAGCCCTCCGCTTCGAGGCGGGCGGCGAGGTCGTCGCGCGAGAGGGCCACGGAGGCGATGCTGCCGCGTCCGTGCAGCACGCGCGTCACCTGGCTGCGCAGGGCGGCCACACGGGCCGCGTCCTCCAGGGTGAGCGCTCCGGCGACGTAGGCGGCGGCGACCTCGCCCTGTGAGGAGCCGACGACGGTGTCCGGCCGCACACCGTACGAGCGCCACAGCGCGGCCAGGGAGACGGCCACGGCGAAGGAGGCGGGCTGCAGGACTTCGACGCGGTCCAGGGCCGGCGCGCCGTCGGCCTGGCGCAGGACGTCTTCCAGGGACCAGTCGACGTACGGGGCCAGGGCCTCCTCGCAGGCGCGGATCGTGGCGGCGAACACCTCGGAGGTGTCGAGGAGTTCGACGGCCATGCGGTCCCACTGCCCGCCCTGTCCGGGGAAGACGAAGACCGTCTTGCCGCCGTCGACGGCGTTGCCCTGCACGACGTGCGGTGACGGCTCGCCGTCGCGCAGCGCGCGCAGGCCCTCGCGCAGTGCGTCGAGGTCGGCGCCGATGACGCCGGCCCGGTGGGGGAACGTCGAGCGGGTGGTGGCCAGGGAGTACGCGATGTCCAGCGGGTCGGTCGCGGGATGCCGCTCCGTGTGCGCGAGGAGCCGTCCGGCCTGGTCGCGCAGCGCCTCGGGGGACTTCGCCGACAGGACCCATGGCACGGCCGGGGTGGTGGGGGTGACGGAGGCGGCGGGCGTGCCGTCGGCCTCCTTCCCGCCCGGCTCGGCGGGCTGGGCGGGCTCAGGGGGCGGCGCCTGCTCCAGGATGACGTGGGCGTTGGTGCCGCTCGCGCCGAAGGCGGAGACACCGGCGCGGCGCGGGCGCCCGGTCTCGGGCCAGGGCCGTGCCTCGGTGAGCAGGCGTACGGCGCCGGCCGACCAGTCGACGACCGGGGTGGGGTTCTCGGAGTGGAGCGACCTCGGCAGGACGCCGTGCCGCAGGGCCTGGACGGTCTTGATGATGCCGCCGACGCCCGCGGCGGCCTGGGCGTGTCCGATGTTGGACTTCAGGGAGCCCAGCCACAGGGGGCGTTCGTCGGTGTGCTCCTGCCCGTAGGTGGTGAGCAGCGCCTGGGCCTCGATGGGGTCGCCGAGCGTGGTGCCGGTGCCGTGCGCCTCGACGGCGTCGATCTCGGTTGCGTTCAGCCGGGCGTTGCGCAGGGCCTGGCGGATGACCCGCTCCTGTGACGGGCCGTTGGGCGCGGTGAGGCCGTTGCTCGCGCCGTCCTGGTTGACGGCGATGCCGCGCACCACGGCGAGGATGTCGTGGCCGTTGCGCCGGGCGTCGGACAGCCGCTCGACGACGAGCAGGCCGACCCCCTCGGACCAGCCGATGCCGTCCGCGGAGGCGGCGAACGGCTTGCAGCGGCCGTCCTGGGCCAGTCCGCGCTGCTGGGAGAAGTCGATGTGACCGCCGGGGGTCGCGGCGACGTACGAGGCTCCCGCGAGGGCCAGGGTGGACTCGCCCGAGCGCAGCGACTGGACGGCGAGGTGCAGGGCGACGAGCGAGGACGAGCAGGCGGTGTCGATGGAGACCGCGGGCCCTTCGAGGCCGAGGGTGTACGCGATGCGTCCCGACCCCATGCTGCTGAGCTTGCTGGTCATCAGGTAGCCGTCGAACTCGCCGGGGGTGTCGAGGCCGAGGTAGCTCTGTTCGACGAGGCCGGTGAAGACGCCTGTCCTTGAACCCTTCAGGGTGGCCGGGTCGATGCCCGCGTCTTCCAGGGCTTCCCAGGCGGTCTCCAGCAGGATCCGCTGCTGCGGGTCCATCGCCAGGGCCTCGCGGGGGGAGATGCCGAAGAAGGCGGCGTCGAAACGGGTGGCGTCGTCGACGAAGCCCGCCTGCCTGACGTAGGTCCGGCCGGGCTTGGTGGGGTCGGGGTCGTAGAGGTTGTCGAGGTCCCAGCCCCGGTCGGTGGGGAAGTCGGTGATGGTGTCCCGCTCGTCCATGACGAGCTGCCACAGCTCGTCCGGGGAGGAGACGCCCGGGTAGCGGCAGGCCATGCCGACGATCGCGATGGGCTCGTCCCTGCCGGACTCGAGCTCGGTCACGCGCCGGCGCGCCTTCTGGAGGTCGCCGGTCACCTTCTTGAGGTAGGCGAGTAACTTCTCTTCGTTGGACATGTCGTTGGACATGCGAACCTCGGATCTCCTTGGATCGTCCGGCGGATGGGGGTCGCGCGTTGCGGTTCGGGGGCGGCCCGGGCGGTTCGGTGTTCGCCCGGGCCGGCCCGTACTCAGTGGG
>NZ_GG657757.1:949671-950776 GCF_000158955.1 Streptomyces viridochromogenes DSM 40736
CGAGGGCGAGGACTGTCTCCCGGCGCTCCTCGGCGTCGAGGCCGGCGAGCCGGCCGGCCAGCCCGCCGTCCCCGGCGCCGGCGGCCGTGGCGCCGCGCCGCTTGACCACTCCGGCGAGGGTGCTCAGTACGGCGGATACCAGGCCGCCCGCCCGCAGGACCGCGGGCTCCACGGGCAGGCCCACCAGTGCGGGAGCGTCCATGCGCAGCGCGGCGTCCAGGAGTCGCGCCCCCTCGTCCGGTGCCACCGGCCGGAAGCCCTCGCGCCGGTACCGGTTGCGGTCCCTCTCGTCGAGGTCCGCGTTGATGCCGCCGTCGACGTCCCACAGACCCCATGCCACGGAGGTGGCGGGCAGTCCGTGGGCCGCCCGGTGGTGCGCGAGGCCGTCGAGGAAGGCGCCGGCCGCCGCGTAGTTGGCCTGGCCGGGCCCGCCGATGACGCCGGTGTGGGACGAGAAGAGCACGAACACCGACAGATTCCGCTCCCGGGTCAGGTCGTGCAGGTGCCAGGCGGCGTCCGCCTTGGCCCGCAGCACGGCCGTCAGCTCGTCCGGGGCCAGCGTGGGCAGCAGGGCGTTGCGTACGATCCCGGCCAGGTGCACGACCGCCGTCAGTGGGTGCTCCTCGGGGACGCCGGCGAGGACGGCCGCGAGGGCGTCCCGGTCGGCCGCGTCGCACCGGGCCACGGTGACCTCGGCGCCCGACTCCCGCAGCCGCGCGGGGAGTTCCGGGTCGAGCCAGGACTCCTCGTCGCGCCGGTCGAGCAGGAGCAGCCGCGTCACCCCGTGCCCGGTCACCAGGTGCCGGGTGACCTGTGCGGCCAGGGCGCCGCCCGCGCCCGTGACGAGGACGGTGCCCTGGGCACCGAAGGCGGGGGCGTCGCCGGTGGTGGCGTCGCCGGTGGTGGCGGTGTCCGCCGGGGTGTGGCCCGCAGTCCGCACCTCCAGGTCTTGCGGCGTGGTGCGGTGCAGCCGGGGCAGCAGGACCGTGTCGTCGCGCAGCGCCGCCTGCGGCTCGCCGGAGGCGAGTACCGCGTTCAGGAGCGCACCGGACGGTGCGCCGTCCACAGCGGCGTCGACGAGGACGATCCGCTCGGGCGCCTCCGC
>NZ_GG657757.1:951072-969153 GCF_000158955.1 Streptomyces viridochromogenes DSM 40736
GAGCGGCTGGTGCGCGCCCTCCGCCGGCGCGAACCGGTCCTCCGGCATGTCCTCGAAGGCGAGCCGGTCGACGGTGAGGACCGGCTGCCCGGCCGTGTCCGTCAACTGCACGGAGACGGCGTCGCCGTCGGTCGGCGCGACCCGGACGCGCACCACCGAGGCGCCTGTCGCGTGCAGCCGGACGCCCTGCCAGGCGGCCGGGACCCGGACGCTGCCGGCGGGGGGCTCGCCCGCGATACCGCGCACGGCCCGCTCCAGCAGGGCGGGGTGCAGACCGTGGGCCGCCGCGTCCGGCAGGAGGCCCTCGTCCAGGTGTACTTCGCCAGCGTCCGACAGGCCGCCAGGGACGGTCGCGGGCGCCGGATGGGTGGCGGTCCCGAGAACGCCCTCGGCGTGTGCGGCCCGGTCGGGCTCCGCTCCGTCGGCCACGACGTGGACGGTGAAGGGGCGCCGCCCGGTTTCGTCGGGGGCGCCGACGACGGTCTGGAGCCGGGCGGTGCCGTGGTCGGGCAGCACCGGCGGCCGGTGCACGGTGAGGCTCTCCAGGTGGCCCGCGCCGACCTCGTCGGCCGCTCTGACCGCGGCCTCGACGAGCGCGGAGGCGGGCAGCACCGCGGTGCCGAGGACCGTATGGTCGTCGATCCACCCGTGGGTGCGCCGGGAGAGGCGGCTCGTGAACACCGTCTGGCCGGTGCCCGCGACCGGTACGGCGGTACCGAGCAGCGGGTGCCCGGTGGCGTCCGGGCCGGCTTCGCCGTCCTCCGGTGCCGTGGGCTGCAGCCAGTACCGCTCGTGCTGGAAGGCGTAGGTGGGCAGGGGGACGCGCTTGGCACCGGTGCCTTCGAAGAACGCCTCCCAGCCGACGCGGACGCCGCGGCTGTGCAGTGTGCCGAGTGCCTTGACGACGGTCTCTGCCTCGGGGTGGTCCCGTCGGAGGAGGGTGAGGGCGTGGACGTCGTCGCGGTCGTCGGCTTCGAGGGTCTCCTGCGCCATCGCCGTCAGGACCCCGTCGGGGCCCAGCTCCAGGAACGTGCTCACCCCAAGGTCGACGAGGTGACGCACACCGTCGTGGAAGCGGACGGCCTGACGGATGTGCCGCGCCCAGTACTCCGGCGAGCACAACTCCACCTCGCTCGCCAGTACACCGGTCACGTTCGACACCACAGGAATGCGCGGCGCACGGAAGGCGAGCCCCCGCGCCACCTCCTCGAACTCCTCCAGCACACCGTCCATATGGAACGAATGGAAAGCGTGACTGACTGTCAGGCGCTTGACCCGAAGGCCCTGCTCCTTCCACACCACCGCAAGCCCATCCACCGTGGCGGCGTCACCGGAGACCACCACCGACCGCGGGCCATTCACCGCAGCCACATCGACCAGGCCCTCACACCCGGCCAGCAGCCCGCGGACCTCCTCCTCAGCCGCCTGCACCGCGAGCATCGCGCCACCGGCCACGGCCGACTGCATCAACCGCCCACGCGCAGCCACCAACGCCGCCGCATCCGCCAGGTCCAAAACCCCCGCCACATGCGCGGCCACCACCTCACCCACCGAATGACCCAGCAAGTAGTCCGGTGTCACACCGTGGGCTTCCATCAGCCGGAACAGCGCCACCTCGACCGCGAACAACGCAGCCTGCGTGTTCACCGTCTCGTCCAGACCCTCACCGGAACGGATGACCTCGCCCAGCGACCGCCCCAGATGCCCCTCCAACGCTCCCGCGACCTCATCGAACGCCGCCGCATAGGCGGGGTACGTCGCGTACAACTCCTGCCCCATACCGATCCGCTGACTGCCCTGACCGGTGAACAGGAAGGCCGTCCGCCCCGCCACCCGCGCACCGGAAACCACCCGCCCCGACGAACCCCCCGACGCCAGCGCCCGCAACCCCTCCACCAGCGCCTCACCATCGGCACCCACCACCACAGCACGCTGATCGAACACAGCACGAGTAGCGGACAAGGAGTAGGCCACATCCAGCGGGGCGGCCGAGGAATCACGCTCTAGGTGGGACAGCAGCTTCGTCGCCTGTTCGCGCAGGGCGGCCGGGGTCCGGCCGGAGAGCGTCCACGGGACGGCGGGCAGGGTCCTCGACGGTTCCGTCGGTGCCTCGGCCTCGTCGTGTTCCACCGCTTCGATGATGACGTGGGCGTTGGTGCCGCTGATCCCGAAGGAGGACACGCCGGCCCGTCGGGGACGGTCCAGGACCGGCCACTCCCGCGCCTCGGTCAGCAACTCCACCGCGCCCGTGTCCCAGTCGACATGTCCCGACGGCTCGTCGACGTGAAGGGTTCGGGGCAGGACGCCGTGGCGCATCGCCTGCACCATCTTGATCACACCACCGACACCGGCCGCGGCCTGCGCGTGCCCGATGTTCGACTTCAACGACCCCAACCACAACGGCCGTTCATCAGTATGGTCCTGACCATAAGTGTTCAGCAGCGCCTGCGCCTCGATCGGATCACCCAACCGGGTCCCCGTCCCATGCGCCTCCACCACATCCACATCGGAACCACTCAGCCCCGCACCCGCCAACGCCGCACGAATCACCCGCTCCTGCGACGGACCATGAGGAGCCGTCAAACCATTCGACGCACCATCCTGATTCACCGCCGAACCCCGCACCACCGCCAGCACCCGATGACCCAGCCGCCGCGCATCCGACAACCGCTCCACCAACAGCAGCCCCACACCCTCGGACCACCCCGTACCATCCGCACCCGCCGAAAACGCCTTGCACCGACCATCCGCGGACAACCCCCGCTGCCGCGAGAACTCCACGAACGTCGTCGGCTGCGACATCACCGTCACACCACCGGCCAACGCCAGATCACACTCACCACTACGCAACGCACCCGCCGCCAGATGCAACGCCACCAACGACGACGAACACGCCGTATCCACCGTCACCGCAGGCCCCTCCAGGCCGAGGGAGTACGCGATCCGGCCGGAGGCGACGCTGCCCGCGCTGCCGCTGGCGAGGTAGCCCTCCAGCCCTTCGGGGAGCCGGTGGGTCCGGGTGCCGTAGTCGCTGTACATGACGCCGGTGAAGACGCCGGTCCGGGAGCCGTGCAGATCGGCGGGGACGATGCCGGCGTCCTCGAAGGTCTCCCACGCCGTCTCCAACAGCAACCGCTGCTGCGGATCCGCCGCCGTCGCCTCCCTCGGCGACATCCCGAAGAACTCCGGATCAAACAGATCCGCATCATGCAAGAACCCACCATGACGCGTATAACTCGTCCCCACACGCTCCGGATCCGGATCGAACAACCCCTCCAGATCCCAACCACGGTTCGACGGGAACTCACTCACCGCATCCACACCACCGGCCACCAGCCGCCACAGATCCTCCGGCGACGACACCCCACCCGGATAACGGCACGCCATCCCCACGATCGCGATCGGTTCCGCGGGGTCGCCCGTCGCGGCGGTGACGGCCGCGGCGGCCCGGTCGGGCTGTGCGTCGCCGAAGAGTTCGCGCGCCAGTTGCCGTGCGAGGGCGGTGGGGGTCGGGTGGTCGAAGACGAGGGTTGTGGGCAGCCGCAGGTCGGTGGCCCGGCCGAGCTGGTTGCGCAGCTCGACCGCGGTGAGCGAGTCGAAGCCCAGCTCCTGGAAGGGCCTGTCGGCGTCGATCGCCGCCGCGTTCGCGTGTCCGAGCACCCCGGCGACCCGGCCGCACACCAGCTCGAGCAGTGCCGCGTGACGGGCGTCGGCGTCCAGCGCGGCGAGCCGCCGCACCAGCGTCGATCCGCCGCCCTGCGCGGTGTGGCCGGCGGTCTTGGGGCGCGGGCCGGCGGGGGCCAGGTCGCGCAGGACGGGCAGCACCTCGTCGCCCTGGCGTCGCAGCTCCCCCGTGTCCAGGTAGGTCACGGCGAGGACCGGCTCACCGGTCAGGAGGGCGGCGTCGAACAGGCTCATCGCCTCGTCCGACGGGAGGGCCCGCAGGCCGAGCCGGGCGATGCGGCGCAGGTCGGTGTCGGTCAGCTGACCGCTGATCGTGCTCGTCTGCGACCACAGGCCCCACGCCAGCGACGTGGCCGGCAGCCCTAGGGCCCGGCGGTGCTGTGCCAGCGCGTCCAGGAAGGTGTTGCCCGCCGCGTAGTTCGCCTGGCCTGCGTTGCCGATCAGGCCGGCCAGCGACGAGTACACGACGAAGGCGGACAGCGGCAGGTGCCGCGTCAGCTCGTGGAGGTTCCAGGCCGCGTCGATCTTCGGCCGTACGACCGCGTCGAGTCGTTCCGCGGTCAGCCCGCTCAGCACGGTGTCGTCCAGGACGCCCGCGGTGTGCACCACCGCGGTCAGCGGGGACTCGTCCGGTATCTCCGCCAGCGCTGTGGCCAGTTGCCGGCGGTCCGCCGCGTCGCACGCGGCGAACGACACCTGGGCGCCCAGCCGCTCCATCTCCGCCCGCAGTTCGCCGGCCTCGGGGGCGTTCGCGCCCCGGCGGCTCAGCAGCAGCAGACGCCGGGCGCCGTGTTCGGTCACCAGATGACGGGTCAGGAGACGGCCCAGCGTTCCCGTGGCGCCGGTGACGAGCACGGTGCCCTCGTCCCAGCGCGGGGCCGCCGCCTGCTCCTGCGGGGAGGCCGCCCGCGCACGGGCCAGTCGCGGCACCAGCAGGCGGCGGTCGCGGACGGCCAGCTGGGTCTCGCCCACGGCCAGGGCGAGGGGGAGCTGTGCGTACCCCTCGGCGTCGGCGTCGACGAGGACGACCCGGCCGGGGTTCTCCGTCTGCGCGGTGCGCAGCAGACCCCACACACCGGCGTGCACCAGGTCCGTCACCTGCTCGCCCGGCTGGGCGGCCAGTGCCCCCCGGGTCACCACCACGAGACGTGTGCCGGCCAGTCGTTCGTCGGCCAGGAAGGCCTGCACGCGTTCCAGGACGCGGGCGAGTTCGACGCGCGCCAGTCCGGCGATGCCCTCACCGCCGACGGCTCCGTCGTCTCCGTCGGCGACCAGCGGCCAGACGACGGTGTCCGCCCCGGCCGCCGCCACCGCGTCGAGGTGCGGGTAGGAGGCCGCCGAGGCCAGGGCGGGCGCTCCCAGCACCGCCCAGCCAGAGGTGTCCGCGGCGGACTCGGGCGCCGGCACTTCGGACCAGGCCGCCGAGAACAGGCCGTCACGACCCGCCTGGGCCGCCGTGCGCACCGCGTCCTTCGACAGCGGGCGGAGCGCCAGCGAGTCCACCGACGCCACCGGCACGCCCGTGTCGTCGGTGACCAGCAGGGAGACGGTGTCGGCGGCGCCGGACAGACCGAAGCGGACCCGCAGCGCGGCAGCGCCGGTCGTGTGGACGCGGACGCCGGTCCAGGAGAACGGCAGGCGCGCTTCCACGTCTTCCTCGGCCACGCCCGGCAGCAGGGCGTGCAGCGCGGCGTCCAGCAGCGCCGGGTGCAGCAGGAACCGGCCCGCCTCGTCGCGCACTCCGTCCGGCAGGGTCACCTCTGCGAAGATCTCGTCCTCGCCCCGCCACACCCGGGACAGGCCCCGGAATGCCGGGCCGTACGCGTACCCCTGGTCGGCCAGGCGCTCGTAGACGCCGTCCAGGCCGGCCTCCCGCGCGTTCGCCGGGGGCCAGACCACCAGGTCGGCGGCGGGCGTGTCCGGGGCGGCGGGCACGAGGGTGCCCTGTGCGTTGAGGACCCAGTCGCGCTCGTCGTCCGTGTCGGGGCGGGAGTACACCTCGATGGGGCGTGCGCCGGACTCGTCCTTCTCCCCCACGGCCACTTGCAGGTGCACTCCGCCGTCGGCGGGCAGGACCAGGGGCGTGGCGAGGGTGAGCTCGGCCACCTGCTCGGCGCCTGCCTGCTCGCCCGCGTGGGCCGCGAGTTCGAGCAAGGCGGTGCCCGGGAGTATGACGGTGCCGGAGACGGCGTGGTCGGCGAGCCAGGGGTGCGTCCGCAGTGACACGCGCCCCGTGAAGAGCACCTCTCCGCCTCGGGCGAGCGTGACCGAAGCGCCGAGCAGCGGGTGTCCGGTCGAGCGGAGCCCGAGTTCGGTGGCGTCGCCGTGGCCGGCGGGGACGTCGAGCCAGTACCGCTCGTTCTGGAAGGCGTAGGTGGGCAGGGGGACACGCTTGGCGCCGGTGCCCTCGAAGAACGCCTCCCAGCCAGAGCGTCCCGCCTCGGTCCTGATGCGCAGGGCGGCGACCGCGGCCACCGCCGTCTCCGGTTCGGGCCTATCGCGTCGCAGGAGAGTGAGGGCCCGGATGTCGTCCCGGTCGTCGGCTTCGAGGGTCTCCTGCGCCATCGCCGTCAGAACCCCGTCGGGGCCCAGCTCCAGGAACGTGCTCACCCCAAGGTCGACGAGGTGACGCACACCGTCGTGGAAGCGGACGGCCTGACGGATGTGCCGCGCCCAGTACTCCGGCGAGCACAACTCCTCTTCCCTCGCCAGTACACCGGTCACGTTCGACACCACAGGAATGCGCGGCGCACGGAAGGCGAGCCCCCGCGCCACCCCCTCGAACTCCTCCAGCACACCGTCCATATGGAACGAATGGAAAGCGTGACTGACTGTCAGGCGCTTGACCCGAAGGCCCTGCTCCTTCCACACCACCGCAAGCCCATCCACCGTGGCGGCGTCACCGGAGACCACCACCGACCGCGGCCCATTCACCGCGGCCACATCGACCAGGCCCTCACACCCGGCCAGCAGCCCGCGGACCTCCTCCTCAGCCGCCTGCACCGCGAGCATCGCGCCACCGGCCACGGCCGACTGCATCAACCGCCCACGCGCAGCCACCAACGCCGCCGCATCCGCCAGGTCCAAAACCCCCGCCACATGCGCGGCCACCACCTCACCCACCGAATGACCGGCCAGATAGTCCGGAACGATCCCCCACGACTCCATCAGCCGGAACAGCGCCACCTCGACCGCGAACAACGCAGCCTGCGTGTTCACCGTCTCGTCCAGACCCTCACCGGACCGGATGACCTCCCCCAGCGACCGCCCCAGATGCCCCTCCAACGCTCCCGCGACCTCATCGAACGCCGCCGCATAGACCGGGAACGCCGCGTACAACTCCCGCCCCATACCGACCCGCTGACTGCCCTGACCGGTGAACAGGAAGGCCGTCCGCCCCGCCACCCGCGCACCGGAAACCACCCGCCCCGACGAACCCCCCGACGCCAGCGCCCGCAACCCCTCCACCAGCGCCTCACCATCGGCACCCACCACCACAGCACGCTGATCGAACACAGCACGAGTAGCAGCCAGGGAATAGGCCAGGTCCAGGGGATCGGCCGAGGAGTCGCGCTCCACGTGGGCGAGCAGCCGCGCGGCCTGCTCCCTCAGGGCCTCCGGTGTCCTGCCGGAGAGTGCCCAGGCGAGAACGGCGGGAGGACGCACGATGCCGTCGGTGCCGTTGTCGTCCTCGGTGGTGTCGGCGGCGGGCGCCGCTTCGATGATGACGTGGGCGTTGGTGCCGCTGAAGCCGAAGGAGGACACGCCCGCCCGTCGGGGACGGTCCACGGCCGGCCACTCGCGTGCCTCGGCCAGTAGTCGCACGGCGCCGTCCGTCCAGTCCACCACCGAGGTGGGTTCGTCCGCGTACAGCGACTTGGGCAGGACGCCGTGGCGCATCGCCTGCACCATCTTGATCACACCACCGACACCCGCCGCGGCCTGCGCGTGCCCGATGTTCGACTTCAACGACCCCAGCCACAACGGCTGTTCGTCGGTGTGGTCCTGACCGTAAGTGTTCAGCAGCGCCTGCGCCTCGATCGGATCACCCAACCGGGTCCCCGTCCCATGCGCCTCCACCACATCCACATCGGAACCACTCAGCCCCGCACCCGCCAACGCCGCACGAATCACCCGCTCCTGCGAGGGACCATGAGGAGCCGTCAAACCATTCGACGCACCATCCTGATTCACCGCCGAACCCCGCACCACCGCCAGCACCCGATGACCCAGCCGCCGCGCATCCGACAACCGCTCCACCAACAGCAGCCCCACACCCTCGGACCACCCCGTACCATCCGCACCCGCCGAAAACGCCTTGCACCGACCATCGGCGGCAAGGCCCTGGAGCCGGGAGAACTCGATGAAGGGCATGGCCGTCGGCATGACGGTCACGCCGCCGGCGAGGGCGAGGTCGCACTCGCCGTTGCGGAGTGCGTTGACGGCCAGGTGCAACGCCACCAACGACGACGAGCACGCCGTGTCCACCGTGACGGCGGGGCCTTCCAGGCCGTACGTGTAGGCGATCCGGCCGGAGGCGACGCTGCCCGCGCTGCCGCTGGCGAGGTAGCCCTCCAGCCCTTCCGGCAGTTCGCCGACGCGGGAGCCGTAGTCGCCGTACATGACGCCGGTGAAGACGCCGGTCCGGGAGCCGTGCAGATCGGCGGGGACGATGCCGGCGTCCTCGAAGGTCTCCCACGCCGTCTCCAACAGCAACCGCTGCTGCGGATCCGCCGCCGTCGCCTCCCTCGGCGACATCCCGAAGAACTCCGGATCAAACAGATCCGCATCATGCAAGAACCCACCATGACGCGTATAACTCGTCCCCACACGCTCCGGATCCGGATCGAACAACCCCTCCAGATCCCAACCCCGATTCGACGGGAACTCACTCACCGCATCCACACCACCGGCCACCAGCCGCCACAGATCCTCCGGCGACGACACCCCACCCGGATAACGGCACGCCATCCCCACGATCGCGATCGGCTCGTGCTGACGGTCCTCGACCTCGCTCAGCCGCTTACGGGCGTCGCGAGCGTCGGCGATGGCCCGCTTGAGGTAATCACGGAGCTTTCCCTCGTCCGTCACGTGCTTTCAACTCCTGAGCATCGAATGGTGTGGTGCCGGGTCGGGGCCTGTTGCCGGCCGGGCGCGGTGTGTGCGGTGCGTGCGGGGTTCAGTCGAGTTCGTCGACGAGCGCGAAGAGCTCCTCGTCGCTGGCTGCGTCCAGGTCCAGGCCGCCCCCGGCGTCGGCCTCGCCTCCTGGTACCGCTTCCGCCAGGAGCAGCAGTTCCCTGAGCCGGTCGGCGAGGCGTGTCCGGGACTCGTCCTCGGGTGCCAGGGACTTGAGCAGGGCCTCGGCACGGTCGAGCTCGGCGAGTCCGGGGACGTCCGCCGGCCCCTGCCGTTCCTCGATCCGCCCGGCGACGAACCGGGCGAGGGCGGTGGGGGTCGGGTGGTCGAAGACGAGGGTGGTGGGCAGGCGCAGACCGGTGGCCCGGCCGAGCTGGTTGCGCAGCTCGACCGCGGTGAGCGAGTCGAAGCCCAGCTCCTGGAAGGGCCTGTCGGCGTCGACGGAGCCCTGCCCGGAGTGGCCCGAGGACGGCGGCGGCCTGTCCCCGCACCAGCTCGATGAGGGCCGCCTCGCGTTCGGCCGCGCCGAGTGCGCCGAGCTGCTCCAGGAGCCCCGCGCCCTGCTCCGCGCCCGTCCCGGCCGCTGTGCGGCGGGCGGTGGCGGGTGCCAGGCCACGTAGCAGCGGCGCCGCGTTCTCACCCTGCCGCCGCAGGGCCGCGGTGTCGACGTACGTGGCCGCCAGCACGGGCCGCGCGAGGCGGAAGGCCGCGTCGTACAGGTTCATCGCCTCGTCCGACGGCAGTGCCACCAGGCCGAGCCGGGCCAGCCGCCTGAGGTCCGTCTCGCTCAGGCCGCCGCTGATGGCGCTCTCCTGCTCCCACAGGCCCCAGGCCAGGGAGAGGCCGGGGAGGCCCTGCGCCCTGCGGTGCTGGGCCAGTGCGTCCAGGAAGGTGTTGCCGGCCGCGTAGTTGGCCTGTCCGGCGGTGCCGAGGAGGCCGGCGACGGACGAGTAGACGACGAAGGCCGACAGCGCACGGTCCCGTGTCAGTTCGTGCAGGTTCCACGCCGCGTCCACCTTGGGTCGCAGCACCGTGTCCAGTCGCTCCGGGGTGAGTTCACCGAGCACCGTGTCGTCCAGGACCCCCGCCGTGTGGACGACGGCGGAGAGCGGCCGGTCTTCGGGCACCGCCGTGAGGACGCCGGCCAGTGCCTCACGGTCCGCGGCGTCGCATGCGGCGAAGGTGACGCCGGCACCGAGGCCGGTCAGCTCCTCCTTCATCTCGGCCGCTCCCGGGGCGGATTCACCGCGGCGGCTGAGCAGCAGCAGGTGCCGGGCGCCGTGTTCGGTCACCAGGTGCCGGGCCAGGATCCGGCCCAGTGTTCCCGTGGCCCCGGTGATGAGGACGGTGCCCTCGTCCCATCGGGGCGGGACGGCGTCGTCGTCCGCGCCGAGGGCGCGCTCCAGGCGGGGCACGAGGAACGTGTCGCCACGCACGGCCACCTGGGGCTCTCCGGTGGCGACGGCCTCGGTGACGTCGCCGTCGCCGTCGGCGTCGACCAGCACGACACGGCCGGGGTTCTCCGTCTGTGCCGTCCGCAGCAGGCCCCATAGGCCCGCGTGCACCAGGTCCGGGACGTCGTCGTCCGGGCTCGTGGCCACCGCGCCGCGTGTGACGACCACGAGCCGCGCTTCGGCCAGTCGCGGATCGGCGAGGAACGCCTGCACGGTCGTCAGCGCCTGCCGGGTGGTGGCGCGTGCCGCCTCGGCGACGCCGGGGCCGCCCGCCGGGGCGGTGCTGTCGTGGCCCGGGGCCCACAGGACGGTGTCCGCCCCACTTCCCGCTACTTCTTCCAGGTCCTCGTACGCCTTCACGGAGAGGACCGGCGAGGAGCCCAGGGCCGCCCAGCCTGAGGTGTCGACCGTTCCCCGGGGAGCCTCGGTCACCGACCAGACGGCGGGGAACAGTCCGTTCCGTCCGGCGCCGGCTGCCCGCAGCGCGTCCGCGGCCGGCGGCCGCAGGAGCAGCGAGTCCACCGACGCCACGGGCAGTCCCGTGCCGTCGGCGACCTGCAGTGACGCCTCCAGCGTCTCCCCGCCGGAGTCGGACAGGGTCAGCCGTGCCCGCAGGACGGACGCTCCGACGGCGTGGACGCGCGCACCCGACCAGGAGAACGGCAGGCGTGGCTGTCCGTCGTCCCCGGTGACGCCGGGCAGCAGCGGGTGCAGTACGGCGTCCAGCAGCGCCGGATGGAGCAGGAAGTGTCCCGCCCGCTCGCCCGCCTCGTCCGGCAGGGCGACCTCGGCGAAGGTCTCGCCCTCGCCCTGCCACACCCGGCGCAGCCCCTGGAAGGCGGCGCCGTAGGCGAATCCGTGGTCGGCGAGACGCTCGTAGGCGCCGTCGAGGTCGATCTCGGTCGCGCCCGCCGGAGGCCAGACCACCAGTCCGGACCCGGTGTCGGAGGGGTCGGCGGGGGTCAGCGAACCGTGGGCGTTGAGCACCCACTCGCTTTCCCCGTCCGGGCCCTGCCCGGCGGCGCGGGAGTAGATCTCGACGCCGCGCCGTCCGTCGTCGTCCGGCTCCCCGACGGTGACCTGTACGTCGACGCCGCCGTGTTCGGACAGGACGAGCGGTGCGGCCAGGGTCAGGTCCTCGACGTGTGCGCTGCCGGCCTGCTCCCCGGCGCGCAGGGCCAGTTCGAGGAGGGCGGTGCCGGGCAGCAGGACGGTGCCGGACACCGTGTGGTCCGCGAGCCACGGGTGGGTGCGCAGGGAGAGCCGTCCGGTGAAGAGGTAGGCGTCGCGGCCCGCCATGCGCACGGCGGCGCCGATCAGCGGGTGCTCGACCGTGCTCAGGCCGAGGCCCTCGGCGTCGACGTCCGCGGTGGGTGCGTCGAGCCAGTAGCGCCGGTGCTGGAAGGCGTAGCCGGGCAGCGGCACGCGGCGGGCGCCGGGCAGTGCCGTGTCCCAGTCGGGCTCGGCTCCTCGCATCCGCAACAGGGCGAGCGCGGACATGACGGTCTCGGGCTCAGGCCTGTCCCGGCGCAGCGCGGGGGTGAGCGCGCCCGGCGGCTCGGTGAGCGACGCCTCCACCATGGAGGTCAGGACTCCGTCCGGGCCCAGTTCCACGTACTGCCGGACACCCAGCTGCTCCAGGAGGCGTACGCCGTCGTGGAAGCGGACGGCCTGACGGATGTGCCGCGCCCAGTACTCCGGCGAGCACAACTCCTCCTCGCTCGCCAGTACACCGGTCACGTTCGACACCACAGGGATCTGCGGCGCACGGAACGTGAGCCCCCGCGCCACCCCCTCAAACTCCTCCAGCACACCGTCCATATGGAACGAATGGAAGGCATGGCTGACTGTCAGGCGCTTGACCCGAAGGCCCTGCTCCTTCCACACCACCGCAAGCCCATCCACCGTGGCGGCGTCACCGGAGACCACCACCGACCGCGGCCCATTCACCGCAGCCACATCGACCAGGCCCTCACACCCGGCCAGCAGCCCGCGGACCTCCTCCTCAGCCGCCTGCACCGCGAGCATCGTGCCACCGGCCACGGCCGACTGCATCAACCGCCCACGCGCAGCCACCAACGCCGCCGCATCCGCCAGGTCCAAAACCCCCGCCACATGCGCGGCCACCACCTCACCCACCGAATGACCGGCCAGATAGTCCGGAACGATCCCCCACGACTCCATCAGCCGGAACAGCGCCACCTCGACCGCGAACAACGCGGCCTGCGTGTTCACCGTCTCGTCCAGACCCTCACCGGACCGGATGACCTCCCCCAGCGACCGCCCCAGATGCCCCTCCAACGCACCCGCGACCTCATCGAACGCCGCCGCATAGACCGGAAACGCCGCGTACAACTCCCGCCCCATACCGACCCGCTGACTGCCCTGACCGGTGAACAGGAAGGCTGTCTTGCCTGGTTGGTCGGCGGTGGCGCGTACGACGGAGGGCGCGGAGCCGTCCTCGGCCAGTGTCGCGAGGCCCGCGAGGAGCGCGTCGCGGTCGGCGGCGACGACGGCCGCGCTGTTCTCCAGGACGGCGCGCGTCGTCGCGAGCGAGTAGGCGATGTCGCCCGGTGTCAGGTCCGGGTTGCGGGTCAGGTGTGCGTGCAGCCGGCGGGCCTGGCCGCGCAGGGCCTCCTCGCCGCGGGCGGAGAGGATCCAGGGGACCGCGGGGCGGTCCTGGTCGCGGGTCGGCTCGGTGCGGGACGGTTCGTCCGGTGCTTGTTCGATGATGACGTGGGCGTTGGTGCCGCTGATCCCGAAGGAGGACACGCCCGCCCGTCGGGGACGGTCCACGGCCGGCCACTCCCGGGCCTCGGCGAGCAGTTCCACCGCGCCGTCCGTCCAGTCCACCACCGAGGTGGGCTCGTCCGCGTACAGCGACTTGGGCAGGACGCCGTGGCGCATCGCCTGCACCATCTTGATCACACCACCGACACCGGCCGCGGCCTGCGCGTGCCCGATGTTCGACTTCAACGACCCCAGCCACAACGGCCGTTCATCAGTATGGTCCTGACCATAAGTGTTCAGCAGCGCCTGCGCCTCGATCGGATCACCCAACCGGGTCCCCGTCCCATGCGCCTCCACCACATCCACATCGGAACCACTCAGCCCCGCACCCGCCAACGCCGCACGAATCACCCGCTCCTGCGACGGACCATGAGGAGCCGTCAAACCATTCGACGCACCATCCTGATTCACCGCCGAACCCCGCACCACCGCCAGCACCCGATGACCCAGCCGCCGCGCATCCGACAACCGCTCCACCAACAGCAGCCCCACACCCTCGGACCACCCCGTACCATCCGCACCCGCAGAAAACGCCTTGCACCGACCATCCGCGGACAACCCCCGCTGCCGCGAGAACTCCACGAACGTCGTCGGCTGCGACATCACCGTCACACCACCGGCCAACGCCAGATCACACTCACCACTACGCAACGCACCCGCCGCCAGATGCAACGCCACCAACGACGACGAACACGCCGTATCCACCGTGACGGCGGGGCCTTCCAGGCCGTACGTATAGGCGACGCGGCCGGAGATGACGCTGGAGAGGTTGCCCGCGAGCAGGAAGCCCTCGTACTCGCCGGGCTTGGCGACCGCCCGGGCGGCGTAGTCGTCGTACATGGCGCCGGTGAAGACGCCGGTGGCGGTGCCGCGGAGCGAGGTCGGGTCGATGCCGGCGTCCTCGAAGGTCTCCCACGCCGTCTCCAACAGCAACCGCTGCTGCGGATCCGCCGCCGTCGCCTCCCTCGGCGACATCCCGAAGAACTCCGGATCAAACAGATCCGCATCATGCAAGAACCCACCATGACGCGTATAACTCGTCCCCACACGCTCCGGATCCGGATCGAACAACCCCTCCAGATCCCAACCACGGTTCGACGGGAACTCACTCACCGCATCCACACCACCGGCCACCAGCCGCCACAGATCCTCCGGCGACGACACCCCACCCGGATAACGGCACGCCATCCCCACGATCGCGATCGGCTCCGCCTTGGCCGTGCGCCGGGGGGTGACCGCGGCCGGTGCCTCCAGTTCGACGGCACGGCCGAGCAGGTAGGCGGCGAGCGCTGCCGGGGCGGGATGGTCGAAGACGAGGGTGGTGGGCAGCCGCAGACCGGTGGTCCGGGCCAGCTCGTTGCGCAGTTCCACGCCGCTCATCGAGTCGAAGCCCAAGTCGTTGAAGGCACGGTCGGGGGCGACGGCGCCCGCTCCGGAGTGGCCGAGGACCGCGGCGACCTTGCCGCGCACCAGGTCGAGCACGGTCTCCTTCCGCTCGTCCTCGGGGAGCGCGGCGATCTGACGGGCCCAGGAGGACTCCCCCGCGTGGCCCGGACCGGAGGTACGGGCGACGCGGCGGAGGCGGGCGGGGACGAGCCCTTGGAGGAGCGGGTGCGGCTCGGCGGCACCGGCCCGGGACAGCCGCAGCGGTACGGGGACCAGGAGCGGGGCGTCCGAGTCGAGGGCCTGGTCGAAGAGGGCGAGTCCCTGCTCGACGGTGAGCGGCGGCATTCCGGCCCGTTCCCAGCGGGCGATCTCGGCGGGCGTCAGCGTGGCGCCCATGCCGTGCGTGGCGTCCCACAGGCCCCAGGCGAGCGAGGTGGCGGGCAGCCCCTGGGCGCGGCGGTGCTGCGCCAGTGCGTCCAAGTAGGCGTTGGCGGCGGCGTAGTTGCCCTGGCCGGCGGTGCCGACGAGGCCGGACACCGAGGAGAACAGGACGAACGCGCGCAGGTCGAGGCCGCCGGTCAGTTCGTGCAGGTGCCGGGCCGCGTCCGCCTTGGGGGCGAGCACGGTGTGCAGGCGTTCCGGCGTCAGCGACAGGGCGGTCGCGTCGTCGAGGACGCCGGCGGTGTGCACCACCGCGGTCAGGGGGTGGGCGCCGGGCACCGAGTCGAGGAGCGCGGCGACGGCCTCACGGTCGGCGATGTCGGCCGCCTCGACACGGACGGTGGCGCCCTGCGCGGTGAGGTCGGCGACGAGTTCGGCCGCACCGGGTGCTTCGGGGCCGCGGCGGCTGACCAGCAGCAGGTGGCGTACGGCGTGGTCGGTGACGAGGTGGCGGGCGAAGAGGGCGCCGAGCCCTCCGGTGCCGCCGGTGACGAGGACGGTGCCGTCGGGTGCGAACGAAGGCTGCTCGCCGTCCGCGCGGACGGTGTCCGTGGTGGCCAGCCGGGGGGCGTGGAACGTCCCGTCGCGCAGGGCGAGCTGCGGCTCTCCCATGGCGAGGGCGGTGGTGAGCAGCCCGGCTGTGCCGGTCTCGGTGTCCGCGGCGGCTTCGGCGTCGAGGTCGACCAGGACCACACGGTCGGGATGTTCGGACTGTACCGAGCGGACCAGGCCCCATACGGGAGCCGCGTCGAGGTCGGTGACGTCCTCGCCGGGCAGGGCGCCTACCGCGCCCGACGTCAGGACGGCGAGGCGGGCCGCGGCGAACCGCTCGTCGGCCAGGAACTCCTGGACCAGGCGCAGTACCCGCAGGGTCGGCGTGTGCCGGCCGTCCGCCTGGGTGGTGCCGTGCGTCCCGTACTGCCGTACGACGACGACGTCGGCCGCCGCCACGTCGGCGAGTGCGTCCCGTGCTTCGGCGAAGGCGGGTTCCGGGACGTCGGTGTCCCGCGGGGGCGCGGCGAGGGCCGGCCATGTGAGGTCGTAGAGCGTGTCGGCCGTCGTGGCACGGTCCGTCGCGGCCAGCTTCCGACGGTCGACCGGGCGCAGGGTGAGGGACTCGACCTCGGCCACGGGCGCACCGGTTCCGGAGGCCAGGGTCATCCGGTAGGTGTCGGTACCGTGCGGGCTGATCCGGACGCGCAGGGCGGCGGCGCCGACGGCGTGCAGGGTGACTCCGGACCAGGTGAAGGGCAGCCGGATGCTGTCGGGGTCGGTGCCGTCGGCCGCCGCGAGGACCAGGGGGTGCAGGGCGGCGTCGAGGAGCGCCGGGTGCAGGCTGTAGCTTTCCGCCGCCTCGGCGGGGCCGTCGGACAGGCGTACCTCCGCGTAGAGGTCGTCCCCGTCGCGCCAGGCAGCGGTGAGGCCCTGGAAGGCGGGGCCGTAGTCGTAGCCGAGGGCGGCGAGGCGGTCGTAGGCGGCGGCGAGCGGTTCGGGTCGGGCGCCGTCGGGCGGCCAGACGGTCAGGGCCTCGCCGCTCGTCGCGGCGGGGGCCGGCGGGGCGAGGGTGCCGGAGGCGTGCCGGGTCCACTGGCGTGCGTCGTCCGCGGCGGTGTCCGGGCCGGCGTGGACGGTGAACGGCCCGGGCCCCCGGCGGGGTCGGGGCGCGCCGACGGTGACCTGGACGCGGACCGCCCGGTTCTCCGGTACCAGGAGCGGTGCTTCCAGGGTGAGTTCGTCGACCTGCGGGGCGCCGAGGTGGCCGCCCGCGGCGACGGCCAGTTCGAGGAAGGCCGTGGCGGGCAGCAGGACGGTGCCCGTGATGGCGTGGTCGGCGAGCCACGGGTGGTCGCTCAGGGACAGGCGGCTGGTGAGGACCGTGCCCTCGCTCTCCGCCAGGTCGACCACGGTGGCGAGCAGGGGGTGGTCGGCGGTGTCCAGGCCGAGTCCTCGCGCGTCGACGGGCGCCTCGGGGGCGAGCCAGTAGTGCTCCCGCTGGAAGGCGTACGTCGGTGGTTCGAACGCGGGGGTGCCGGTGCCGGCCGGGTGGAGGGACCCGCCGTCCAGGGGGGCGCCGGCCGTGTGGGCGCGGGCGAGGCCGCGGGCGAACGTGTCGGTCTCGGGGCGGCCCGGCCGCAGCAGCGCGACGTGGGTGGTGGGCGTCTCGGCGAGGGCTTCCTGGGCCAGGGCGGTGAGGACGGCGTCGGGACCGACCTCCACGAAGACGGTGGCGCCCTGGCGGTCCAGTTCGCGTACGGCGTCGAGGAAGCGGACGGTGGCCCGGATCTGCCCGGACCAGTAGTCGGGCGAGGCCAGTTCGTCGGCCGTGGCGGGCACACCGGTCACCGTGGACACCAGGGGGATGTCCGGGGCCCGGAAGCTCAGGCCCGCCGCGGTCTCGCGGAACTCGTCGAGCACGTCGTCCATGTGCGGTGAGTGGAAGGCATGGCTCACCTTGAGCCTGCTGGTCTTGCGGCCCTCGGCCCGCCAGCCGTCGGCGATCTCCTCGGCGGCGTCCGCGTCACCGGAGACCACCACCGCACGGGGGCCGTTGACCGCTGCGATGCTCACGGCATGCTCGTGACCCTGGAGGGACCGCAGGACCTCGTCCTCCGTGGCCTGCACGGCGATCATGGCGCCGCCGGGGCGGGCGGACTGCATGAGCCGTGCGCGGGCGGCGACGAGGGTCGCGGCGTCGTCGAGCGAGAGCACGCCCGCGGCGTGGGCGGCGGCGAGTTCGCCGATGGAGTGCCCGGCGACCAGGTCGGGGGTGGTTCCGTGGTGGGCCAGCAACCGGAACAGCGCGATCTCGGTCGCGAACAGCGCGGGCTGGGTGAAGCTCGTCCGATGGATCAGCTCGGCGTCCGGGCCGTCCGGGTCGGCGAACACGACCTCGCGCAGCGGGCGCTCGAGCTTTCCGTCGAACGCCGCGCACACGGCGTCGAAGGCGGCGGCGTAGACCGGTGAGGCCGCGTACAGCTCCCGTCCCATGCCGAGTCGCTGGGCGCCCTGCCCGGTGAAGAGGAAGGCGGTGCGGCCGGCGCCGGCGGCGCTGCCGGTGACGGCGTCCGGGACGTCCGCGTAGGGGGTGCCGGCGGCCAGTGCCTCCAGTGCGGCGAGCCGGTCGGCCACGGTGACGCCGAAGACGGCGGCCCGTTCCTCGAAGAAGGTGCGGCGGGTGGCGAGGGCGTGG
>NZ_GG657757.1:969997-996327 GCF_000158955.1 Streptomyces viridochromogenes DSM 40736
GCGGCCGTCGGGGGCCAGGCCCCGCTGGCGGGAGAACTCCACGAACATGCCCGGCGAGGACATCACCGCGGCGCCGCCGGCCAGGGCCAGGTTGGTCTCGCCGGACCGCAGGGAGCGGACGGCCAGGTGCAGGGCGGTGAGGGAGGAGGAGCAGGCGGTGTCCACGGTGACGGCGGGGCCGACGAGGCCGAGCTGGTAGGCGACGCGGCCCGACATGACGCTGGCGGTGGAGCCGGTCAGCACGTTGCCCTGCACGTTCCGCGGCGCGTCCTGCATGCGCGGTCCGTACTCCAGCGACGTGGCGCCCACGAAGACGCCGGTCCTGGTGCCGTGCAGCGAGGCGGGCAGGACACCAGCGCGTTCGACGGCCTCCCAGGCCGTCTCCAGCAGGAGCCGCTGCTGGGGGTCCATGGCGAGGGCCTCGCGCGGTGAGATGCCGAAGAAGGCGGCGTCGAACTCGCCTGCGTCGTGCAGGAATCCGCCGTGCCGGACGGAGCTGGTCCCCTGCCGGTCCGGGTCGGGGTCGTACAGCTCGCCGGGCCAGCCGCGGTCGTCCGGGAAGGCGGAGACGGCGTCGGTGCCCTCGGCGACCAGGCGCCACAGGCTCTCCGGTGAGGAGACTCCGCCCGGGTAGCGGCAGGCCATGCCGATGATGGCGATCGGCTCGCCGTCCTCGTCCACGGTGGCCGTGTCGGCGTTCTCCGCGCCGTCGCCGAGCAGTTCGGCCTCGATGAAGCCGGCCAGCCTGCGCGGCGTGGGGTGGTCGAAGAGGAGACTCGTGGGCAGGCGCAGTCCGGTCGCCCGGGCCAGCGCCGAGCGGAGTTCGGTGGTCATGAGGGAGCTGAAGCCCAGCTCCTGGAACGGGGTGAGCGCGTCGACGCGCTCTCCGTCCGTGTGGCCGAGGACGGCCGCGATGTGCTCGTCGACCAGTTCGCCGACGGCCTGCCTGCGGGCGGTGCCGGACAGTCCGGCCAGGCGTGCGCCCAGGGCGCCGCGCGGCCGGGCCGGGGCCTCCTCGTGCTGGGTGTCGTCCTCGTACGCGGCGGCGAGGTCCAGGCCTGCCTCGGGCGCGGCGGCCGTCCGGGCCGGTCCGTCGAGCCAGTACCGCCTGCGCTGGAAGGCGTAGGTGGGCAGGTCGACGCGCCGGGCGCCGGGCCCGCCGGACAGGGCGGCCCAGTCGACGTCAGCGCCCCGGGTGAAGGCGGTCGCGAGTGCGGTGAGCAGCGTCCGCGTCTCGCTCCGCTCGCGCCGCATGGTCCCGACGGCCACGACGGCGCCGGGGTCCTCGACGGTGTCCTCGGCGAGGGCGGACAGGACGCTGTCCGGTCCGGCCTCGACCAGCGTGGTGACGCCCTCGGCCTCCAGGCGGCGTACCGAGTCGGAGAAGCGGACGGCCTGGCGGATCTGGCGGGCCCAGTAGTCGGGCGAGGACAGTTCCTCGTCGGTGGCGAGGTCGCCGGTGACGTTGGAGACGACGGGGATGCGCGCCGGGTGGTAGGTCAGGCGCCGCGCGACCCGGCGGAACTCGTCGAGCACGCCGTCCATGTGCGGCGAGTGGAAGGCGTGGCTGACGGTGAGCCGCCTGGTCTTGCGGCCGCGCTCGCGCAGTCGCCGCGCGACCTCCTCCACGACGTCGGCGTCGCCCGATATCACGGTCGAGGTCGGCGAGTTGAAGGCCGCGATGGCGGCCTGCCCCTCCAGTCCGGCGAGTTCGGCCGCGACCTCCTCCTCGCCCGCCTGTACGGAGATCATGGCGCCGTCGTCGCGGGCCTCCTGCATGAGCCGGCCACGGGCCGCGACCAGCTGGGCCGCGTCCGCGAGGTCGAGGACGCCGGCGACGTGGGCGGCGGCGAGCTCGCCGACGGAGTGCCCGGCCACGTAGTCGGGCCGCACACCGAGGGATTCGAGCAGCCGGTACAGGGCGACCTCGACGGCGAACAGCGCGGGTTGGGCCCAGGCCGTCTCGTCCAGTCCGTCGCCGGTGGTGACGATCTGCGCGAGGGGGCGGCGCAGGTGCGGATCGAGGGCCGCGGCGACCTCGTCGAAGGCGGCCGCGTAGGCGGGGAACGCCTCGTAGAGCTCCTGCCCCATGCCGATCCGCTGGGCGCCCTGGCCGGTGAACAGGACGGCCGTGCGGCCGCCTTCGGCGGTCCCGGTGACCACGTCGGCCGCCGGGCGGCCCTCGGCGAGGGCGGCCGTGCCGTCGAGCAGGCCCGCCAGGTCGGGGGCGAGGACCACGGCCCGGTGCCGGAAGACCGTGCGGGACGTGGCCAGGGACCAGGCGACGTCCCGGGCGAACGGCCCCTTCGCGGCGACGTGGGTGCGCAGCCGCTCGGCCTGGGCGCGCAGCGCGGCGTCACCGGCGGCGGAGACGACCCAGGGCAGCACGCCGGGCGTGCCGGCGGGCGGCTCGTCCTCGGGGTCGTCGGCGTCCGCGGTGGCGGGGGCTTCGGCGAGCACGACGTGGCAGTTGGTGCCGCCCATGCCGAAGGAGCTGACGCCGGCCACCAGCGGGCGGTCCGGATGCGGCCACCGGGCCAGTTCGCGCTGCACGTCGAGCCGGAGGTCGGCCAGCGGGATCGCGGGGTTCGGCGTCTCGAAGTTTGAGGCTGGGAGGGAGCTTCCGGTGATGCAGGGCCAGGAGGGTCTTGATCAGCCCCGGCGATGCCCGCCGCGCCTTCCAGGTGGCCGATGTTGGTCTTGACCGACCCGACCCGCAGCGGCTCGTGCTCGGGGCGTCCCGCGCCGAGCACCGCGCCGAGCGCCGCGGCCTCGACGGGGTCGCCGACGGGGGTGCCGGTGCCGTGCAGTTCCACGTACTGCACGGCACCCGCGGCGATCTCCGCCCGCTGGTAGGCGGTGCGCAGGACCTCCTCCTGGGCGGCCCGGCTCGGCACGGTGAGTCCGTCCGTGGCTCCGTCGTTGTTGACCGCGCTGCCCCGGATGACACCGTAGACACGGTCGCCGTCGGCGACGGCCTGCCGCAGCGGCTTGAGGAGGACGACGCCGCCTCCCTCACCGGGCACGAAGCCGTTGGCACGGGCGTCGAAGGTGTAGGTGACACCGTCGGGCGACAGGGCCCCGAACCGCTGCTCGGTGACGGTGTTCTCGGCGAGGAGGTTGAGGTTGACGCCGGCGGCGATCGCGGTGGTGGACTCGCCGCTGCGCAGGCTCTCGCAGGCCAGGTGCACGGCGACCAGGGAGGAGGACTGGGCGGCGTCCACGGTCAGGCTCGGGCCGTGCAGTCCGAGGTGGTACGAGACGCGGTTGGCGATGACACCCCGGTTCACGCCGGTCATGGTGTGCTGGCCGATGGCGTCGGTGCCTCGCTGGTAGAGCAGGTTGGTGTAGTCGTCGCGGAGCGTGCCGACGAACACCGAGGTGCGTGTCGAGCGCAGGGAGGCGGGGAGGATGCCCGCGTCCTCGAGCGCTTCCCACACCAGTTCGAGAACGAGTCGCTGCTGGGGGTCCATGGCGGCGGCCTCACGCGGGGAGACCGCGAAGAAGGAGGCGTCGAAGCCGGCCACGTCGTCGAGGAATCCGCCGCGCCGGACGGCGGACGGTTCGCCGGCCCCCCATCGGTCCCGCGGCACGTCCGTGATCGCACTGGTGCCGCCGAGCAGCTCCCAGAAGGCGGCGGGGCCGTCCGCTCCCGGCAGCCGGCAGGCCAGTCCGACGACAGCGATCGGCTCGTTGTCCCCGGAGTGACGGTCGACCGCCGGAGCATGCTCATTCATCATGAACTTCCGCTGCCCTTCCATAAACAGAATTCCCATGGCACAAACCCGTTCGGCGCCTCGTGGCGCATGTCCCGCATTTCGTCGGGCCCGGCAGCACACGCATGTCGTGGCGGGAATGTGACGCGATCCCGATAAGTCGACCCTACGTGCGTGACGGAATCCCATTTCCAATGCCCGGCCACGGCCCGGTAATTGCCGGGGACCGGGCCGCGCGGCACGGTCGGCCCAACTGCCCCGGACAGCACGCTGCCCGGCCCGTGGACGAGCACGGGCCGGGCGGCGTGTCCGGGGCGGTGGGGGGGCCGTCGCCGGATCGGAGAGGAAACGGAGCGGGCGGACAGGCTCAGGAGGACGACAGGACCAGTCGTTCCCCGGCCTGCTCCCGGAGGATGACGCAGACGTCGGTGAGGGCCTCCTCCAGCCGTCCGATCTCCTCGTCGGTGAGCAGCACCGACGGCTCGAAGCGCAGCGTGTTGACGGCGCTCGCGGTGGGGAACGTCCGGATGGAGTGCCGGTTCAGCAGGTGACCCGCGATGACGTAGCCGAAGAGTCCGCCGGCGGCCGCCTCACGGATCGCCGGGTGTTCGGCCTCCGACTGGTCGTGGAACTCGAACCCGAGCATCAGGCCCCGGCCCCGGACGTCCTTGGCCACGTCCGGGAAGGCGGTGCGGACCTTCTCCAGCGTCGCCTGCAGCGCGGCGCCGCGTTCGGTGGCCTGCCGGTAGGCCCGGCCGCCGTCCCGCTCCAGCATCTCGAGGACCTTGAGCGCGAGGTAGCAGGAGAAGGCGTCCTTGGCGAAGGTCGAGCTGTGCACCAGCTCGAACTGCGCCCGGTAGCGGGTCTGGCGCACGAGCATCACCGACGCCTTGGCCAGGCCGCCGCCCAGGGACTTGGCGAGCGTGTAGTAGTCGCCGCGCAGGCCCGTCTGCGAACTGGCGAGGAGGGTGCCGGTGCGGCCGAGACCGCTCTGGATCTCGTCGATGATGAGCGGGCAGTCGGTGGCGTCGGCGAACTCCTGGATGATCCGGGCGTCCTCGTCGGAGAGCACCTGGATACCGCCCTCTCCCTGGATCGGCTCCAGCAGGAAGGCGCAGAAGACGGGGTGTTCGCGCTCCACGACGCGCACCTCCCCGTCCTCGACGGTGAGGCCGAGCAGGACGCCGCGCTCCTGAGCCAGCACCTCGTCGAGGGCCTCGGGCCTGCCCCGCGGCACGAACCTCGCCCGGACGCCCAGGGCGGCGAACGGAGCACGGTAGGCCTCGTTGTGGGTGAGCTGGACGCTGCCCATCAGCTTTCCGTGGAAGCCGCCCTCCAGCGCGAGGAACACCGGGGCCTGCGCGGCGCGTTCCCCGTTCCTGCGGGTGATCTCGTCGATCACCGGCGCCAGTGGGTCGTCGGCCGGGCGCTCGGTCGCCAGTTGCGCGTACACGGCGTCCGGGACGGTCGCGGAGCCGTCGTCCACGGCGGTGCGCGCCCGCTCCACCCCGGCCGCGAGCTCCTCCAGGGTCTCGCTCACGCGCAGCACGCGGTCGAGCTCGGCGTGCTTGACCGCCGCCTCGACGGCCTCCGCTCCGCTGTTGGCGAAGGTGGCGTAGTACGGCTCGTCGGTGCCGAGTTCCCGGTGGATGATCCGGTTGAGCTCGGCCGCGAGCCGGTTGGCGTAGGGGTGGAACGAGAACTGCGCGTGCACCGGCACGCCCCCGTCCACCAGTTCCCTGGCCCGGGCCACGATCTCGGGGTTGTTGTGGCCGAAGATCAGCGAACCGTATCCGCCGGCGTAGTCGAGTACGGGGGTCTCCTGCCCCTTCGCATCGAGGCGGTAGAGCGTGTTGCCCTCGCCCCGCACGTACTCGACATCGAGACCGGCCGAGGTCAACAGGCCGCGCAGATACGGCTCGGCGAGCTCGGTGACGGCCAATTCGGGATTCATGTCCAGCTCCTTTTCAGCGCGGAATGCGCGTGCACCGGCAGACCGTGCCGATATTCTCTTCCCGCCGTTCCAGCGGGCGGTCACGCGCCGACCATCCCGTGAATTCCGGAAATGATGGATGCCCGGTTACCCGCCGGTGAGTCCGGTCGCGGTGCGGGGCGTTTTTCAGGTGAGGGTCCGGACGTCCTCGTTACCGCTGGCCGACAGCAGCAGGCGCACGAGTTGCTCGTTGGTGACCCGCTCCGGACGGTCCAGGGTGACCGTCGTGGCGTGGCTCTTCCCCCCGGCCCAGCCGGGCCTGCGCAGCAGCAGTTCCGGGCCGGCCCCGACGACCACGCACAGGGGGCCCGACCCGGCCGTCTCCGCCAGTTCCTCCACGGCGTCGAGTACCACGTCAGGGGCGCGATGGAGGTCGTCGATGCACAGCACGAGCGGCTCCTGGCACGCCGCCTGCTGGAACAGCTGGGCCCAGGCGCTCATGGTCTCGGTGACGGGCGGCCCTCCGAAGCGGTCGTCCACGCCGATGCCGTCGGTGGTCACAAGCGGGCGGAGCCGGGAGACCAGCAGGGCGCAGGCCCGTTCGCTGGGGAAGAGCTTGCGGACCGTACGGGTCAGCGCGGCCGTCGCGTCCTCCCCGGGGGCCGCGTCGCAGTAGGCGGCCAGGATCTGGGCCGCCAGCCGGAGCCGGTGGCCGTCCTCGCCGGCCGCCGGGATCCGCCCCGTCAGGATGCGTGGCGCGTCGGCCTGCGCCGTCACCCAGCGTTCGAAGTCGCGCAGCAGCCGTGTCTTGCCGGTGCCCCGCTCCCCGAGCACGGTCACCAGATGGGGCACGCCCCGGTGCCGGGTGCGCCGTACCAGCCCGCGCAGGATGTCCTGTTCGTACATCTCGGCGCCGCCCTCCTCGGCGTGCCCCTCGTCACGGGCGCCCAGTGCCTCCCAGCTCCCGGAGGCGGGGTCCGGCAGCCGGTAGCGCACGGCGTGTTCGCTCGCCCGCCGGACGGAGTCGGTGACCCGCACCTGCCCGGCCGGCACGTCGGAGAGCTGCGCCTGGGATTCGTCCAGGACGCTGCCGATGACGGTGGGGGTGTCCTCGTGGCTGCGGTGGCGCAGCAGTACCTCTCCGGTGGTGACGGCACACTGCACGGCCAGCCGCGGTGCCTCGGGGTCGCCGTCGGCCGGGACGTCGAGGAGGTCGCGGATGGCGAGCGCCGCGAGGACGGCCTGCCGGGCGTCGTCGTCGCTCGGCCCGTCCAGTCCGAACACGGCCAGCGACATCGAGCCGATGGACGCCGTCACGGTGCCGCCGAAGCGTTCGACCTGCTCCGTGACCACGTGGCAGGCACTTTCCAGCAGGGCGTCGACGTCCTTGGGGGCCACGTCGGCGAGGGTCGGGGCGAGCCGGGCGCGTACGGACATCGCCGAGACCGTGCGGCGCGTGGAGTCGGTACGCCGCTCCGGTGCGGCCGGTTCGGACACCCGCTGCTGCGGCATGGTGATGCCCTGCGACGGGGGGACCCGGGTCTCGGGGGGCCTGCGCTCCGCCTGTTCCGGAGAGACGGCCGGCGACGGGGCGGCCGGGGGTGTGGCGGCCGACGGTGTGGTGGCCGACGGCACGGTGGAGCCGGCGCGGATCTCGGCCCGACCGGTGAAGGGGTCGGGCGTGCCGGGACGGGCGAGGGACAGGGCCGGGTCCTGGACGAGGATCGCCTGCTGGAGCTGCTGCAGTCCCCGGCCGGGCTCCAGGCCGAGACTCTCGACGAGCACGGCCCGGACGCGGCTGTAGACGTTGAGGGCGTCCGCCTGCCGTCCGCAGCGGTACAGGGCCAGCATGAGTTGCCCGCACGACCGTTCGCGCAGCGGTTCGGACTGCACCATCCGCTCCAGCTCGGCGAGGACCGAGTGGTGGTTGCCGCAGGCGAGCTGGGCGTCGAAGTAGTCCTCCATGACGTCGAGCCTGGTGTTCTCGATCGTGGCCAGTTCGGGCCACTGGATGCCGCCCTCCACCAGGTCCGCGAGGGCCGGCCCGCGCCACAGCGCGAGGGCGTCGCGCAGGAGCGCGGAGGCTGGCTCCGCCGCGCCGCGCGCCAGTTGCTCCCTGCCCTGCCCGACCCACTTGTGGAACAGCTGGAGGTCCACCCGTTCGGGGTCCACCCGCATCATGTAGCCGGGCGGCTGGGTGAGCAGGGCGGCGGCGCCCGGGTCACCCCCGGCCCGCCCGGCGGACAGGATGTTGCGCAGGCCGTAGACCGCGTTCTGAAGAATCTTGCGTGCCGTGGCGGGGACGTCGTCATAGCCCCACAGCGCGTTCATGAGGTGGCTGGTGGCCACTACCTTGTTCGTCTGGAGCAGGAGAAAACCGAGGGTGGCGCGCTGCTTGGTGCCACCGAGGGGCACCTGCTCGCCATGGTCGACAACTTCTATCGGACCCAGCATTCGGAACTGCATGACTCGCCCAACTCCATCCCCGTAATGGCGGGATACACGAGCGGCACGCGGAGTGGTCGATCCACGGCAACCGCCCGGATCCGTCAAGATCCGTCACCATCGTGCAGGGCCGTGGTCCAAGATCACACAAATCTCGGGCACATGCCGCCGTCCCGTGCCACGCCGTTGTGGGCGGGAGCCCCGTCGGGGTTCACGAAGGTCACCGCCTGTTCGTGTACCGGTGAGAAAACGCCCGGCGGTACCGGCGTTCACCTTCTGCGTGGTAGGCGGCTACGCGCGTCGCAACCACCGATGTGCCCCGTCCCGGACCAGTACGTCGGAGGTCCGTGACGCCCGGGGTGGTCAGCCGAAACAGGCGACGGCGGTCGGACGCAGCCTCGGGACGGACGACAGGTGCCGCCGCGACGTCTCCGGTGCCTCCGGGCGGAACGGCCCGGGCCACTCCTCGTTCCCGGAGGAGCTGAGGATCTCGGCCTGGAGCCGCCGCAGATCCGCCGAGGGTTCCAGGCCGAGCTCCTTCTGGAGGATGCCGTAGAGCGTGTGGTACGCCTGGAGAGCCTCACTCCTGCGTCCCGCTCGGTGCAGCGCCGAGATGAGCTGCCCGTGGAACCACTCGTGCAGGGGGAACTCCTCCACGAGAGCGCGCAGATCGGGCAGCAGCTCGCGCTGTCTGCCCAGCCCGCTCTCGATCTCGATGCGCAGTTCGAGGGCGTTGATCCGCAGTTCCTCGACGCGTGCGATACGGCCGGCGAGCACGGTGCCGACCGGCACGCCGCTCAGGACCGGGCCGCGCCACAGGGCGAGGGCACGGTTCACCTGGTGGGCGGCCCCCTCCAACCGCCCGCTCCGGGACTCGGTGCGTGCCTGTCTCAGATACTGTTCGAAACTGCTGACGTCGACCTCGTCGTCGTTGACCCGGAGCTCGTATCCGGGCGCTCTGGCCACCAGCAGATTCCGGTCGGCGGCCGTGACTCTCTCCTCCTGGAACATGCGGCGCGCATGGTAGACGTGTGTCTGCAGTGTCTTGGCCGCGCTGCGTGGAGGGTTCTGCCCCCACAGTTCCTGGATCAGCAGGGTGGTGGGCACGGCCTCGCGCGGCTGGAGCGCGAGGACCGCCAGCATCCGGGCTATCTTCGGCGCGTTGGGCGCGTGTTCCCTGCCGTCGTCGGTGATGACTTGGAGCGGGCCGATCAGGTTCAACCGCACTGCGCATACTCCTGTTCCGGGTGTTCGAGCTCGTGGTGCGTCGTTCACCGGGGTCGTGCCGTGGTGGGCGACGTTCGTGGACGTGGTGGCGCGCCGGGCACCCTGTCACGCGGCCTGGCAGGCAGCCGCGGCACAGGAGGACGGCTCGGCGGCGAGCACGGTGGCGAAGTGGGCGATCGAGGCGAGCGTGACGTGGCGGTGCCAGCCGGAGAAGGAGCGCCCGCCGAAGTCCCGCAACCCGACGCGGTCGCCGATGTCCACGGCGTCCCGCGCCACGAGGTCGCTCAGCCGCGTCAGCCGCAGCAGCGCGGACACGGAGACACCGGTGGTGTTGGTCAGCCACAAACGGTTCGCGCCCCGGTCCGACGCGGACCACTCCCCGATGAGGCGCAGACCTCTGAGCGCGCCGCCGTGCGGGGAGGCGGGTGCCTCCACGGGGATCACCGAGGCCACGGGCCGGTCCGGCTCCGGGCCGACCGGAGCGCGCATCCGGCCGAGGTGGGCGACCAGCTCTCCCGCGGCGCGCTCACGCGCGCCGTAGGCGGGCAGGACCGACCTGTCGACGCTCAGCCCGGTTCCCGGATCGGTGCGGATGACGAACTGGTGTCCCGCTTCCCCCAGGTGGCGGGCGATCGCCACGGCGTCCGCCCCCTCCGCGTCGACGATCACCGGCCTGCTCGGCACTCCGGCGGCCTGCGTCGCTTGAGCCATCGCCTCGCGGACGCATTCCTCGAGGCAGTCCGCCCGTACGTCGTCGGGAACGCGAGCCCTGCGACGGAGGGACTCCTCACGCCATCGCCGCGGCAGAACGAGTTGCCACTCGACCGGCACGGCGGCCCGCTCCGAGGCCAGCCATACCCCCACCGCCTGCTGGCCGTTGACGGCACGTTTGAGGTGCGGGACGTACTGAAGGTCCACGCCGATCGAGTGCGCTCCGGCCTTGGGGATCGCGGTGGGCCGGACGACCCAGGCGTCGTGTCCGAGTAACAGCCGTGCCTGCCGGGCCAACGCGTGGCGGACCGGTGTCCACTCCCACAAGGACTCGCTGATGAAGTGGTGCATGCTCTGCTGTGCCGCGGGCCCGCCGAGGTGCGCCGCGATGTGCCCCAGCGTCTTGCGGCCGGGCGTTTCGAGTAACCCCTTCACGTACTGTTCAGCCTTCTGCCGCTGGCCACTGCGGCGCAGCGAGGCGAAGAGCTCCGACTCGGCCTCCGGAACGAGGCCCTCAGGGCACTGGACAGTGCCTCCCTGTGACAACTGACGCTGCCCTGCACCTGCTTCCATCGACATCCCCCCTGGCGACGCGCCCTCTACTCGTCGCCAAAAATAAACCAATCGATCGGTTTTTTTAAGCGCCCGAGGTTGGCCACTGCCCCATACCCCGCCCCCGACATGCACGGACACCTGCCCTCACGGGAGGTAAACCGTCAACTCGCGCCTATAACCGCTTGGTTCGGACTATGCCGCCCTCTGCAACCATACCAACCGTTCGATTTTTTAACCGTGGAGCACGCATCCATCGGCGGGGCGCGCCGGAGGAAGACGCGCAGTGGGCGCGCCGGCCGGGGATCGGCCGACGCGCCCACGTGTCGGAACGTGCGGAGGGTGAGGCGCAACATGCCGCCCCCGGTCAGGTCAGACCGCGACCGCCTGGTTCCGCCTGCCGTCCAGGCCCAGGGCGGAGGTGACCACCCGGGCCACCTCCTTCGCCTTGACGTCGAGGTAGAAGTGACCGCCCTCGAACACCTCCAGGTCGGTGCGGGCCGTGGTGAACTCCTTCCACCCCGCCGCCGCGGTGACCGGCACCACCGGGTCCGTGTCCCCGATCAGCACCGTGAAGGGGACGTCCAGGGCGGGGCGCGGCGTCCAGACGTACGAACCGAGAGCCCGGTAGTCGGCCCTGAGGGTCGGCATGACCATGGCCAGAACGTCCGGGTCGTCGAAGACGGCGTTGGCCGTACCGCCCAGTTTGCGGACCATGGCCAGGACATCGGCGTCGGTACGCAGTCGGTCGTGCGCGTACGGCACCGTCGAGGGAGCTCCACGACCGGACAGGAACAGCCGTTCCGGCCCCGGCTCTCCCCGCTCGGCCAGGCGCAGGGCGACCTCGTGCGCGATGATCGCCCCCATGCTGTGCCCGAAGAAGGCGTACGGGCCCGCCACTTCCCGCCGCACCTCGTCCGCGAGGGCGTCCGCGAGGAGCCCGATGCCGGTGAACGGTTCCTCGTGACGACGGTCCTGACGGCCGGGGTACTGCACCGCCACGACCTCGATCCCTGGCGTGACCTCGCGCGACAGCCTGAGGAACGCGCTCGCGCCGCCTCCCGCGTGCGGGAAGCAGACCAGTCTCAGCGCGCCTTGGGTCGTCGAAGCCCCCTGGGAGTCGGGGACGAACCTGCGGAACCACTCACCACTCATGTCGCTCCTCCACTAGGCGCCCCGGCGGTTCCCTCGAACCGCTTCGGGGCGGGGACGTCGCCATGATGGGACCGGGCGGTCAAAGCTCGCCCAAACATCCGCTGCCTCCGGGTCCGTCCGCAAGGGCGCCCGTGACGGGCGGAGATCAGGCGATTACCGCCCAGTGACAGCGTGTTACCCGCCCGCACCTGCTCGACGGTTACGGTCGGCCGCGCACCGTTCCGACGGTGAAGAGCAGGCACACGAGCGATGCCAGGAGGCGCCATGTCCCCGCATGAACCCGATTTCGACTCCGTACTGGAGGCGGTGCGAGAGATCGTGCCGAGGCTCCGGGAGAACGGACTGGAGGCCGAGGACCGGCGCTGGATCCCGGACGAGAACGTCGAACTCCTGGAGAAGGCCGGCGTCTTCCGGATCGCCGTGCCGCGCAGGTTCGGCGGGCTTGACCTGTCACTGCCGCAGCAGTACGCGATCCTCTCCGAGATCGCGCGGGGATGCGCCTCGACCGGCTGGGTGGCGGTGGCCTGGGTGTCCACCGCCTGGCTGGCCACGCTGTACCCGGACGTGACGCAGGAGGAGATCTTCGCCACGGGTCAGGTCCGCATCTCCGGCGCCTTCACCGCGGGCAGCAGCACGCTGGTCCCCACCGAGGGCGGCTACCTCCTCAACGGCACGTGGCGGTTCAACACGGGGTGCCGCGGGGCGGAATGGGACCTGGTCGCCGCCACGGTGGAGCTGCCCGACGGCACCTTCGACGAGGCGTACGCCCTCGTGCCGATGTCGGAGCTGTCGATCGCGGACGACTGGCATGTGTCCGCCACGATCGGCACCGGCAGCTCGACGACGACCGCGCGTGACGTTTTCGTGCCCGCGCACCGGCTGGTCACCGTTGGCGAGGCGCTCACCGGGACGGCCGAGGGCCGCTCCAACTCCGGTGCCACCGGCCGCGACTACGGGCTGCTCAGCATGGTCATCTCCGAGTCGGTGGCGATCTACCTCGGCGCCGCGAAGGGTGCCTACGAGACGTTCGTCGCGGGCCTGGGCCGGCCCATCGCCTACACCACCTGGGAGGACCAGCGCGAGCACCCGCTCACGCAGCACCAGGTGGCCGTCGCCGAGAACCGGATCGCCGCCGCAGAGGCGCTGTTCGAGAAGCAGCTGACGCTGCTTCAGGAGCGTGCCGACGTCGGGGAGCCGCTGACCGACACGGAGAAGGCGACGGTGCGCGGCCGGGCCGGACACGCGATCCAGCTCGTGAACGAGGCGGTCGAGGCGCTCAACTCGGTGAGTTCCGCCTCCTCCCTGGCCCGCAAGGGACACTTCCGGCGGTACCGCCGCGACATCGAGGCGCTGACCCTGCACGGTCTGATGAATCCGAACATGAGCCTGGAGGTGCACGGCAGGGTCCTGGTGGGTCTCGACCCCGGGACGCCCTACATCTAGTCCGCCAACGCATCCGGCCAGTCCTCGACCGGACTCCGCCGACTGGGCCCCGTACCGGCTTGCCGCACGCCGGTACGGGGCCCAGTGCCGTGCCGACGCGCCGCAGACCGTACAGGGTGCGGCGACACGCCGGGCCGCTTTGCCTTCTTTGCTGGTGTCGCCGACGACTCGCCTTCCGTACCGTCACACCCCGCCCCACCAGGGCCTTTTCGGGCCGCGGGGCACCCTTGACAGTTCGCTCCAGCAGTCTTTGACGCAGCCTTTGACATTCCTTGTAAAAAGAACCGATGGATCGGTATGTTCATGCGAGTCGAGCGCGAGTTCGACGATGGCTAAGCCGACCACTGAGTCATCACCTGGGGGTTCCGTGTCCAAAACCACCGCACGCCCGCGCAGAACGGGGCGCCACCATGCTGACGCCCCGCCCGGCAACGACAGGCACGAACGGGTGCCCAAGGAGCTCGTCCACCTGAGAGACGCAGAGCGCGTACTGATCACCGACTGGAGGGGGAACGGCACCGACACGTTCTTACTGCGTGCCCAGTGGCCCGCGCACACCGGCTCCTGGCCGTACGACCCCCGTCTCCTCACCCAGACCATCCGGCAGAGCGGACTGACCGTCGCGCACGCCGAGTACCAGGTGCCGCTCACGCACCAGACGACGCTCCGCGAGTTCCGCTACACGGTCGACCCGGATTTCCGTGTGCACCCGGGCGAGGCCCCGGTCTTCGAGGTGGAGGTCTCGATACCGAGGCATGAACGAACCGGCCGGGCGGCACGCACGTTACCGATGGACATGCGGATCTTCCGCGAGGGAGTCCTGGTGGCCGGCGCACAGTCGGACTTCGGCTGGATATCCCCGCCCGCGTACCGGCGGCTGCGCGGTGAGCGCGTCACCGTCGACTGGGGGAACTGGCCTCTGCCCGAGCCGCTCGACCCGGCATCCGTCGGCCGCGCCGCGGCCTCGGACGTCGTGCTCTGCCCGACCGGCGAACCCCTGCGCTGGCTCCTGCGCAACGACATCGCCAACACCCATCTCCTGGACCATCCCGTGGACCACGTACCCGGCCTCGGTCTGATCGAAGCGGCGGTCCAGACCGCGCAGGCCACCGTCCGGAACGGCGTCTTCCATCCCACGGCGGTCGACACCGAGTTCGAGCGCTACGTCGAGTTCGACCTGGACTGCCTGGTCGAGGCCGAGCCACTGGAGAAGGGCCCGGACACGGTGGTCGTCCGGGTCACCGGAACACAGGCCGGCCGCACCGCCTTCCGCAGCGAGCTCACCGGCACCATCCGGTGACCACCCGGTTCCGCGCCCCTGCTCCGTCGATGTAGAACATACTCGCCGATCTGTTTTCGTTTCGGTGAGGCCTGCCGAAACACCGTCAACCGCGCGCCACCCCGGCCCACGGCCACCCACGGTCGAGCCCGGCACCCGGAAGGGTGCCGGGCTCGACCGGTCTCCGGTCCGTCGCCGTAAAGGAAGTCATGGGACGACCCTAGGCTGCCGGTGTTCTTCGCCCGCCCATTGCGGGGTAACCGCTTTCGGACCGGCGATCCGGGCCGAGGTACGGGTCCGTTCAAGGAGGTCCCCTCAGGGAACGAGGACCACCTTGCCCGTCGTGCGCCGCGCCAGCAGGTCCTCGTGCGCGCGCCGCGCCTCGGCCAGCGGGTAGCCGGCACCCGTGACGGGCTTCAGGCGCCCTTCGGTGACCAGGCCGAACAGTTCCTTCAGCGGACCGTTCGTCGCACCGGGCGCCGCCAGCGCGTGCCGCAGACGGAAACCGACGACCGACACACCGAGTTGGTGGAGCAGTGCGGGATCGACCGGTGGGAAGCCCTCACGGGAGGCGTTGCCGTAGGTGACCAGTCGGCCGAAGGGGGCGAGCGAGTGCAGCGCCGGGCCGAAGAGAGGACCGCCGCCCGCGTCCAGGATGACGTCGGCCTTCCGCTCCAGCGGATACTCGACCACCGCGTCCGCGCCGAGCCGCAGAGCCAACTCCGCCTTGGCCGGGGACGAGACCTGGGCGAGCACCCGGCCCGCGCCGAACTCCCTGGCCAACTGGACGGCGAGACTGCCGACCCCGCCCGCCGCGGCGTGCACGACGACGGTCTCGCCCTCCCGCAGCCGGGCCGCCGTCCGCAGCAGATGCCAGGCGGTGAGCCCCTGCATCAGCAGCGCCAACGCCTCGGCCGCCGGCACCTCTTCGGGAATTTCGAGGACCGCGGTCTGTCTGGCGACCACTTGCTGGGCGTACCCTCCGGTCACCCGGGCCAGCACCCGTCGTCCGTCGGGGGTGCGTCCGACGACCTCACTGCCCGGGACCAAGGGAAAGCTGCCGGCCATCGGATACGAACCGTCAGTCTGGTGTGTGTCGGCGAAATTGACGCCGGCCGCCTCCACCGCGATGAGAACCTCGTCCGGTCCCGGGACCGGAGGAGGAAGCTCGACGGGGGTGAGGACCTCGGGACCACCAAAACAATCGAACTGGATAGCGAGCATAAGGCATGGTATTCTCCCCGCCCTTTGAGATCCAATGCGCAACAGACCACGAAGGCCGCCCCGGTCTCGCGCTTGTGGCCGAGTCAGCCCGAAGAAGAAACCTTACGTTCGGTTTGTTAACGTGACCCTGTGTGTGCGTCGGTGTGCACTGGGCTCACCATTCATCACCCCCGGAGCTGCAAGGATGGCCAAGCAGGACCGTGCGGTACGCACGAGGCAGGAGCTGATCTGTTCGGCGGCCGAGGTCTTCGACCGACGAGGATTCATGTCCGCGTCGCTCGCGGACATCAGCACCGGGGCCGGCGTGAGTACAGGCGCGCTCAACTTTCACTTCAGCAGCAAGAAGGAGCTGGGGGAGACCGTACAGGCGGCGGCCGAGGAGAGCCTGCGGTACATCACGACCGCCTGCACCGAAGCGCGGCCCTCGCCCCTGCAGACCCTGATCGACGCCACCCACGTCCTGGCGACGCAGTTCGGGGAGAACGTGGTGCTGCGCGCCGGGCTCGGCCTCGACAACGACGCGGCCTGGGACGGCGGCGCCGAGCTCTGGCTCAAGTGGCGCAGCTGGGTGCGGGGGATGCTGACCATCGCCGAGTACGAAGGGAACCTGGCCGACGGGGTACTGCCGGACGACGCCTGTTCCACCATCATGGCGATCGTCATGGGCATCGAGTCCCTCGGACGCAAGGACGCCGCCCTGTGCTCCCGGTGTGTGGTGACACGGTTCTGGACGATGGTGCTCCCCAGCCTCGCCTCGGAGGAGACGCGGACCGAGATCGACGCCGCAGGCTCCGAGGTCCTGGCGCGCTGGGACGAACACAAGCGGACCGGGGACGACGTTGCGGGGCCCCTGACGGTGGCCCGGTGTGACACCTGCGTCGACGAGCGGTTGCCGGATTCGCACAGGCGGTAGCCGGGACACTACGCTGAACCCCTTAACATACCGATCCGTTGGTCCTTTCGCTTTGAAGGAGACCCTGGGGAACAAGGAGCCACGTGGCGAAGCAGGACCGGGCCGTCCGGACGCGCCGGATCTTCCTGGAGGCGGCGGCCGAGGTCTTCAACGAGTACGGTTACGAGGCCGCCTCCATCTCCGTGATCCTGGAACGTGCCCAACTCACCCGGGGCGCGCTGTACTTCCACTTCACGTCGAAGGAGGCGCTCGCACAGGGCGTGCTCGAAGAGGCGGTGACCACGCAGGGATTCACCCCCCAGACCTACAAGGTGCAGGACTGGATCGACCTCGCGCTGCTCCTCGCCCACCGCCTCCCCCGCGAGCCCCTGCTGAGCGCGTCGATCCGGCTCTCCGTCGACCCCAAGGCCCGGTCGCTGTTCGGTACCCGCTGGCCCGACTGGATCCAGCTGAGTCTGGACCTGCTCGTCGCCGCGAAGGAGCGGGGCGAACTCCAGCCGCACGCCGACCCCGCCACGATCGCCCGGCTGTTCGTCGGGGCGTGGACCGGTGTCCATCTGGTGAGCAGCTCCCTGCCGCAGGAGGCCGACCTGGTGGCCGAGGTCACGGAGCTCTTCGCTCTCGTCCTGCCCAGCATCACCGTCCCCGGGGTGCTGGCGAAGCTGGACATCTCGCCCCACCGCCCCGAGCGACTGCTGGCCGAATCGTCCGCGGGCCAGGTCGCGTCAGGCACTCCGTGAGGACCGCCGGTCGGTGAGGCCCATCGCCTCGCCACCCACCCGCATCCGGCGACTGCGCCCCGTCTCCCCTCCGGATGCGGGGCGTTGTCGCGCGGCGGACAATGGAAAGGGCAAGGGGGATCGACGTCAGGAGCACCCGACATGGGCCGGGAGCACGACGAACACCAGAAGCGAGACGGGCGGGCGGCGCGTCACGACATCCGTCTCCCCGGGTTCGTCCGAGAGGACGAGATCGGCCTCGGCGACCTGGTGGGCAGGGCGACGAGCGCCGTGGGCGTACGCCCGTGCGGCGGCTGTGCCCGCCGAGCCCGGCGGATGAACGAATGGGTCACCCTCTCCAAGCGGCGCCGCTGACGCACGCGGCCGAGCCGATGGGACACCGGGAGCCACTCATGAGCGACGACACCACGCCGGAGGCGGCGGCTCCGCCGCCGGTCGCCGGCACGCCGCACGAGCACCCCCTTCCGTACGTCTTCGCCATCGGGCAGATCCGCGCCCGGTTCCGCGACCCCGGGGTCGAGAAGGAGTTCGCCCAGATGGTGGGGGCGACGGACACCCAGGGGCTGACGACGGACGAGGTCCTGCGAGAGGTGCTCGCCCGGCCCGAGAACCGCTATCTGGCCCGGCAGATGCAGTACGTCCTCACGATCCAGGGCGTGGACACGTATGACGTCGTGCCGCATTACGCGGAGGACTACACCAAGCTGATCGAGGCCGTCCGGCCCGCTCCCACCCCGCTCGATCTCGATGTGGTGGTCGGGGTGCGCGACCCCCTCGGGGCCGCCGGCTCCTGCGGAGGGATCGCCCTGCCGGTCCTGGAGTTCTACCAGGCCTACTCCTTCGACCGCCCGTCGCTGTACAACGCGATCGAGAAGCCGGACGGCATGCCGGCCGAACGCTTCCGGGCGACCGCCGACGAAGTGCTGACCAAGATCCTCCAGATCACGGAGAACGTGGGCGCCACGCCCGAGGACCGCGCCGCGAACTTCGTGGCCTGCCGGTACGAGGCCGTGTATCTGAAGACCTTCGAGGCGTTCGCAGACGACTACGCGCTGACCTCGATCAAGGTCCGCCCGGCGGCGGTCGGTGGCGACCAGGGCGTCATGAACTTCACCGTGACCTACACCAGCCGCACCACCGACCTCACGGAGAAGTACTCCGTACTGGTCTCCACCCGGTACATGAACCCCTATCTGCTGACCCGTCTCGGGCCGAGCCTCTGAGGTGAGGTGATCGCGGTGACCATTCCCGGATTCACCGCCCAATCGAGTGTGGCTACCGGTTACGGCGTCTTCCCCGCTCAGGTCGACTACGCAACCTGCTCGTTCGAGTGCGGACACGAGTGCACCCAGACGTGCAAGAACTCCTGGGACCGGCCCCAGTGCATGGAGAAGTGCCGGAAACGCTGCATGAAGGTCTGCCTCTGCGTTCCGTGGTGCACCACGAGGAGGTACTGCGACGACTTCGGAACGACCGTGGAGGTCGAGACCTGCGAGGACTGCGAGGGGAACACGACGACATCGCAACCGGTGCGGGTCAAGCCCACGTGCGACTGACCGGCACCCCGGGGCCGGGCCGTCTGTCCGCCCTCACCACACGCACCACCGGACGCCCCGATGTCGTGGTCGGCGTGGTCGACGGAGCCGTCGACCCCGGCCACCCGGATCTGGCGCTCCAGCCCGTACGGTTCGTCGGCGCCCCGGTCCCCGCACGGGACCCGGGCGTTTCCCCGGGTCATGGGACGCTTGTCGTCTCGTCGCTCGCTGCCCGGCCCACCGCCCCCACGCCCGGTATCTGTCCGGGCTGTTCCTTCGTCGTACGTCCCGTTCCCGGAGTCGACGTGCCGCCCGCCGCGCCCGCCGACCTGGCCGACGCTCTGGCGGATGTCGTCGCCGCCGGGGCCCGGGTGGTCAATCTGAGTCTGGCGCTCGAACGCCTCACGGTGGCGGGCTCCGAGGACGACCCCGGTATCGACGCGCTGCTCGATGCCGTCGAACTGGCACACCGCCACGGGGTTCTCGTGGTCGCCGCGGCCGGCAACGACGGCGGACTCGGCGGCCCCCCGCTCGTCCGCCACCCCTGGGTGCTCCCGGTGGTCGCGTGTGACGACGGTGGCCGGCCTCTGCCCACGTCGACGCTGGGCCGGGCGATCGGCCGCCACGGTCTGACAGCGCCGGCACGCCCCCGCGGGCTGTCCGGTACCAGTGCCGCCGCCCCCGTCGTCACGGGGGCCGTGGCGCTGCTGTGGTCCCTCTTCCCCGGCGCCCGCGCCGAAGCGGTACGGGACGCGGTGACCAGGCCCCGGCCCTCGGCGCGCCGTACGTCCGTGGTCCCCCCGCTGCTCGACGCGGCGTACGCGTACGACGTGCTGCGCGACCTGTCGGTATCGGCGTAACCCCTCGAAGAACAGGGTCAGATGGGGATCGTGTCGAGATACGAGATCCGGCGGGTCGTCCGGCCCGGCTCCGGGCTGTCGGGGAGGACGTCGTACTCCCGCACCACCACGCGCATCGGCCGGGATCCCACGGCGGCCGGAAGCGCGACGTCCCGGGTCCACACCCCGATCGGGCCGGACACCGACTCGCGGTTCATCGGCACGGGCGGCGCGGTGTCGAGGTCCAGCCAGCCGGCGTCATCGGGCACCAGCGGGCTGCGGAACTGCACGCACACGGTGAACTCGGACGTCAGGCCGTCCAGTCCGCGTGGCGGCTCCGGTGCGACGACCGACACCTTCACCGGCGAACCCGCGGCCGTCCCGCCGACGACGATCTTCGTGCGCCGGTAGGCGGGGAGCTGGACCCAGCCGGCGTCCACCACGGGGGACGCCCGCAGGTCCTCGGGGGCCGTCAGCGAGTCGGGCTGGAGCCGGACCACCATCAGATGGACGAAGGGCTGGTAGAGGGTGTTGCCCCTGAACCGTACGTCCGCGTACCACAGGCGCCGCTGCTGGTCGTAGTCGACGGGGAAGCCGAGGGCGTGGCCCTGGTCGAGGTGTACGTCGACCGCGTGCTCGTCCAGGTTCGCGGGCGTGGGGTACGCCATGACGGGCGCGTCCCCCTTCTCCCGGACCGGGTCACGGCCCCAGGCGGTGGCCCATTTCTGTACCGACGGGTCGATCGAGGTAGTGGCGTCGACGACCCGGATCCCGAGGAGTTCGCCCTCCCCGGTGAGATACCAGGGCCGCTTGAGATGGACCCGGACCGTGCCCTCGTTACGGATGCTGGTGGTGGTGTTGCCCGCGGTGGTCCGCTGCCAGGCGAAGGCGGGCACCACCGAGTGCACCACGGGCGCCGGAGGCCGTACGGTCGACGGCACGTGGAGCGTGACCGGCGGCCCGGTGCGGGTGACGGGGGGCACGACGTACGAGACCTCCACCGACGCGCCGTTCGCGATCGCCCCGTCGGCGATCCGGCTGACCTCGCCCTTGTCGTCGTCCACGGTCACATCCGCACCGACGCGGTAGGTCACCCCGGGCGCGGCCGGGGTGTTGTCGGCGTTGAGCGCCGGGACGGCGGCCCGCACGACGACCGTGCCCGGGACGAAGGCCCGGGCGACCTGCGCGGGCGTGGTTCCGTTGAGGACGACCGTACGACGCTGGGTGAAGTACGGCACGAAGCGCGACGCGCCGACGGGTGTGTAGGTGATGACCCGGTGGCGGGTGTCGCCGGGGTCGTGGCGGCTCCGGAACGGCATGCTCTTCAGCGCGGGGCCGCCGGGGGCGCCGAGGGAGTCGGTCTCCGGGCGGAGCACGGCCGACGCCGCGGACTTCACCAGTCGGTCGCCGGTCAGGTCCGAGTACTCGGTCCACGACGCCTGGGTGTGCACGGTGAGGGTGGAGGCACCGTGGACGGCCATCGCGGCCTCGTCGAGGGCGTACACGGTCTGTGCGGGCTCCCGCAGGACGCGTGGGCCCGTGAAGGCCGGCGGGGTGACCGGGCAGCGGACCGCGTGGACCATCGTCAGCCCGGTCGTCGGGGTGAGCTGTCCGATCCGGCCCGCGAGGACGGCCCGGAGGGCGGCTTCGTGGTCGGCGGCGGACAGGGCGGGTATCTCGTCGACCGGCTCGCTGGTCCCGGCGGGCCCGAACTGTTCGGGTGCGGTGTTCGCCGCGTCCGCGAGGAGTTCGTGGACATCGGATTCGGCGCCTTCGGTACGGGCAGTGGTGGCCGGTCCGGTCCGGGTGTCGTCACCGGTGCCTTTCCCGGAGTCCCGGCCGTCGTCCGAGTCGCCGTCCGGCTCCCGGGCCGCCCTCACCCGCTCGGTGTACCACCGCCACTGCCCCAGCAGGTCCTCGTCGCCCGGCGCCAGCATCGAGCTGAGCACGGCGGGGAAGGACGCGGCCGGGTGCAGCTTCACGCGGATCGTCCGGGTGGCGGGATCGGCGACGGCCGTGGACTGGGTGCTCCCCATCGACCCGGCCTCGACGACCAGGCGCATCGGCAGCCGTTGGTACCAGCCGGAGCCCCCGGCGGGCCAGGTGGTGAGCAGTTCGGGGGTGCCCGGGACGCCGCGCAGGGCCGCTCCCCGGCACAGCGGGTCGGGCAGCCACGGCAGTTCGATGGTGTCGGCGTCCTTGTACGGACTGCCGCCCGCGCTCGGGTCCGGGGTGCCGGTGATCCGCCCACCGTCGTACTTCGTCAGCAGGGCATGGACGGCCGGGTCGGGCCGGTGTCCGGCCGCGAGGTCGAGCACCCCGTGCCGTTCCGCCAGTTCCACGGAGGCCTTGGGCGCGAGGAGATGCCGCTCGCAGGTGGGCCCGGCGACGGGGGCGGCGGGGTCGGCGTTGTCGGTCCGGACGACGAGGTCGACCGGGGATTCGCCCGCGGTGACGGGACGCCGGAGCACCATGACGGGCGCGGGCACCGGCTCGTAGCGGGAGAACCTCAGGGGAACGGTGGCCGGTTCGCCCGCTGTGGGGGTGGTGGTGAACGGGGTGCTGCGGCCCGCGAGATCGACCAGACGGGCACGGAAGCGGTAGGTGCGGCCGAAGCGGAGGGCCGGCAGGGTGTTGTCGGGGCAGTCGACGACGGCGGCGAAGGGCAGGGCGGGGGTCGTCTGAGGGCCGGGGTCGGTCACGTGGCCGTCGACGCCGACGGTCCTGCCACGGGGTTCGACGACCAGGCTCCAGTTGTTCCAGCGGAGGACGGCCTGGGTGAGGCGCCCCTTGTCGTTGCCGTCCGCGTCGGCGCCGCGGGAGACGGCGTCGGTGACACAGCCCTCGTCCTTGATCGGCAAGGTGCCGTAGTGGTCGACGGTGTACTTCCCTTCCCGGCGGCAGAGGGGGTACCAGCGGTTCGAGCCCGCGTCGTGGACGTCCACCCGGATGCCCTGCTGGACGGTGGAGGCGTCCAGGGTCTTCGCGTCGCCCTCGCCGCCGTTCCTGAGGTCCTTGTCGATGTCGGCGACGACGTCGAGGAGGTTCTGGAAGGTGACCTGGCGGTTCGCCTCGGCGACGAAGATGCCGGCGGAGCGCAGCGCGGGGGGCTTGATCTCGGGTGGGGCTTCGTCGCGGGGCAGGGACCTCAGGGCCTGGGCGTAGTTCTGGAGGGCGAGTCCGCCCGCGTCGAGGTCGACGTCGATCGGGGTGTAGACGCCGCTGTCGTTCAGCGGCAGGAAGAGGGAGCCCGGGGTGCCGTCGGGGCGGGCGAGGGTGAGTTTCCCGTTGCGGGCGAAACACCGGGTCCGCGGCCGGTAGTTCTGGATGAACTGGAGCTGGTGCGGAAGGGCCTGGATGGTGACCTGCCCGTTCAGGTCCGTGGGGAGGGAGACGGTGAGGCGGCGGACCAGCCCGAGGGGGACCATCAGCGTCGGGTGGTCGGCGAGCGCGGCGAGCAGGGCGTGGAATTCGTGCGGGCTGGGTGTGCCGGGGCCCGTGCGGGTGAGCCCGCGGGTCGTGGGCGCCATCGGGCTGTGGAACTCCGCGAGCCGGGCCCAGCCTTCGGCGTCGCGTGCGTCGTCGTCCTCGACGGCTCCGGTACGCAGCAGTTCACGGCGGAGCGCCTCGTTGTCGGGGTCGGAGCGGTCGGGGGCGCCGACACGCCGGACGAGCCGTTGGACCGTCTCCCGGCCCGGGGCGTCCCGGGGCCCGTCGGAGGACCCGTGCGGATACGCCTCGGGTTCCCGGACGGCGGCGTCGACGGCACCGGCGAGGAAGCGGGTGTAGACGTCGGAGAGGGCCGCGGCCACACGTGCGGCGGGATAGGACTCGATGGCGTCCGTCATCGTGTGCTGGGCGAAGACGAAGGGCTCGACGAGCAGCGACCCGGGGAAGAGCGCCTGCCAGAGCGCGGGGTCCGGCGGGTCGTCGACGAGGGTGGCGACGGGGGTGATGGAGGTGTTGTCCGCCTTCTTGACGATCACCGTCAGGGGTTGGAAGCCGAGGGTGGGGAAGGCGGCGATCTGGGTGTAGTGCGAGAGGGGGAGGACGGCGGTGCCGGGTGGACTGCCCTCGTCGTTCGAGAGCCGGATGCTGAGGACGAGGGACAGCTGAGTCGTCCCGGTCGCGGTCTGAGGGGCCGCCGGGTCGGGCAGCAGCGTCCACACCAGGGTCTGCTTGATCATGACGTGTCCTCCAGGGCGGCGAAGGCGGCGCACCTGTTGCTCCACGCGTTCTGGGTGGGGAAGGCATCGCTGTACGAGGGGTCTCCCCCGCCACCGAACCGACGCTCCATCGGCAGGCTGACGGACTGCGAGAAGAAGGCGACGCGTACGCGGACGGTCACCACGGCACGGCCGACGATCTCCTTGCGGGTCAGGCCGCTCGGATTCGGCGGATCCTTGAGGACGTCGGTCGTCTCCAGGGAGAGGTAGAACTCGACGGAGACGCTGATGATGCCGAGGATGTCGAGAGCGCCGACCGCCCGCAGGAAGCCCTTCAGCAGGCTCGCGCCGTGGTCCAGCTTCAGATACACCCCGGCGGTGATGGAGACCGAGCCGCTGGCGACGCCCAGGTCGAGGGCGGCGGCCGCGCCGAACTCCAGTTGGGCTTCCAGGACGGTGACCTCGCCGGATTCGACGGTGAGGGAGAGGGATCCGCCGCCGCCGAGGAGGGAGACGGTGACGAGGAAGGGGTGGTCACGGGAGGAGATGGCGAAGGTGGTGCGGACGGCCGTGCCGTCGAACGGGAGCCGGACGCTGATGGACAAAACCAGGTTCTGGAGCAGGAACACCCCGGCGCCCACGGTCGGTACGGCGAGTCCGTAGCCGACCTCGACTCCCTTGAGGTCCGCGTTGACGCGGGGCCCGCCGGCGGGCGTCGGCAGGTATTCGCGGAGCTTGTCGAGGAAGCGGAGGTCTCCGTCGAAGCCGACGTTGCCGATCTTGACGTCGAGGTCGGGGCTGGTGCCCGGTTTGCCGGTGAAGGCCACCCGCCGGAACTCGATGGAGAGGATGCTCGCGAAGCCGAGCTTGAAGTCCCGGAGTTCGCCGCGGACCTCGGCGGTCGGCGGGGAGCCGTCGAACCGGGCGAGGCTGGTGGACCTGATGTCGAGGCTGTCGGGCCGGGTCGTCGTCAACGGTGCGATGGTGGTGACCTTGACCCTGGGGCGCCAGATCATCTCGGTCCGGACGGCGGTCGGCGGCTTGGTGGTCCCTTGCGCGTGTTCGACGGTGGTGACGATCTTCGGGGTGCTGGTGCCGTCGCCCGTGCCGACGGGCCCGGGCTCGACCAGCTTCGTCAGATCGATCACCCCGAGCAGCCGGGTGGGCAGATCGCCGGCGCCCGCGGGTGGTTTGAAGTACGCGCCCGGGTCGAACTGTCCGGCGGCGACGGTGTCCAGTTTCCCGCCGACGAGACCGGTGGCGGCGGAGAGCCCGCTCACCGGCAGCCCGAGGGCGGCGACGGCGCCGGAGGCGGCGGGCGGGGGTGCGAAGTCGGCGGCTTTCGGCAAGCTCGCGTAGACCTGGCGGGCGGCGGCGAGGCCGCCGGTCACGTACTTGTCGTACAGCTTGAGCTGGTGGACGGTGCCCGTGACGGCGGGCGGCGCGGCGGCGCTGACCCCGGTACCGGCGGGCGGGGACGCGAGGGCGTCCAGGGCCGGGATCCGGGCGCCGACGGAGAGCAGCCGGGGGTGTGCGGCGAGCCGTCCCGCGGCCATGAGCTGGGCGGAGGTGGCCTGCGACGGTTCGGCTCCGACCCGCAGTTCGGCGAGGTCGACCGTGGTTTTCTCGTCGGTCGTGCCGCTGTCGGGGGCGAGTTCGAGACGGCCGGTGGCGGGCAGCGGGAGGTTCCTGGTGACGTTCTCGTACGTGACGAGGGGGCCGCCCAGGCCTCCGTAGGCGAAGTCGCCCCGGATGAAGACCAGGGGGGCGGTGAAGTGGACGCGGTGGCCGAGCCGGTCGTCTGCGCTGAGGGCGAAGGGCAGCGCCGTGTCGGGCGCGTCGGCGCGGTGTACCCAGTAGCCGACCCGTTCGAGCGGTGTCCCGACGGAGATCTCGGTGTCGATCGGCTGGTCGACCCGGACCCGGACGAAGGGGAAGGCCCGGCCACCGTTGGGGAGGGAGGCGACGCCTTCGTAGGTGATCTCGGGCTTCAGCAGGGTCAGCCGGACCGACTGGACGAGTCCGTAGTCGAGCCGTCGCTCGGTGCGGGTGGTGACCTGGACGGGGAATCCGAACGGCAGCAGGAAGCCGCGTTCGTCGACCTGGACGACGATGTCACGGCCGCCTGCCGAGCGGTGGCGGTAGCCGGTGATGCCGAGCGCCGGGAGGTCCTTCCAGTCCCCGGCGAGGTCCGTGTTGGCGCCGAGCGCGGACAGCACGACCCTGTTGGCGGTCACCGGCCGGGCGCCGGCGGCGTGGTGGATCTGCTGTCGGTGGGGCGCGGAGAGCGAGCTGGTGAAGGGTTGCCAGCCTCGGGGGGACGCGACCCCCACCAGGCCCACCGGGCCGTCCTCGTACAGGGGCGCGGACGCGGGGGCGATCCGGGTGTGCCAGATGGCGGTGGCCCCGGAGCTGCCCGTGACGGGGGCGGTCACGTGCCGCCACACCAGGT
>NZ_GG657757.1:996427-1054529 GCF_000158955.1 Streptomyces viridochromogenes DSM 40736
GACGCATTCGAGGACGGTACCCGCCTGGGCGGCCAGGAGGGCGGCCCAGGACAGCAGCCCGTCCGCGGTGAACGGCACGGACGTCCCCGGGGGTACGCGCAGGGCCACGGTGCTCTCTCCGGAGTACCGCACCCGTTTGGTGCGGGGGGACGCCGCCGCCAGGGAGGTGGCCTCCTCCAGGGCGGACTGCGGAGGGAAGTGGGCGGTGATCGTTCCCGCGGTGCCGGGCGTGGTGGGGCCGAGCACGACGGCGCCCGCCGTACCCGAGCGGGAGATGTTGGAGAAGGTGAAGTCCAGGACGAGCATGTCCTCACGGCGGAGGAGGGTGACGGTGGTCCCGTCCATGGGCGTCCCCGAGGCGGCGGCGCACATCGGCACCAGCTCCCGTGAGATCTATGGAAACCCAACCGGGCAGTTCATCCCTTTTTGTTAGTATTTCATCGCCATCAAGGGCCTGCCAACAGACAATTGACCGGGCGGTATGTGCCCCGTCAACCAACGATCTCGTCGGGGGCAGCGATGAACCCCTCTCCCCCACCTCCACAGCACACCAGCCTGCAACTCCTCGGCCAGTTCCGCTTGGAGCTCCACGGCGAGCCCGTGCCACTGTGCGGCGACGCGCAGCGCCTTCTGGCCTTCGTCGGGCTCCGTCGGCGGGTCCGCCGCTCCGTGGTCGCGCAGACCCTGTGGCCGGACGCGACCGGGACACACGCCCGCGGGAGCCTTCGGACAGCGCTGTGGCGTCTGAGCGGCGACGGCCACGAACGCGAATTCGTCCACTGCACCAAGGAGTCGCTCGCCCTCGCTCAGGGCGTGGGAGTGGACGCCGGCACCCTCGCCCGGACCGCACTCGACATCGTCCGGGGCCGCGGTTCCCTCTCCGCCGATCCCCTGCTGACAGGGCTTCTCGACCGGGGCGATCTGCTGCCCGACTGGGACGACGACTGGGTCGTCCTGGAACGGGAATGGCTGCGCCGACTACGCCTGCAAGCACTCGACACCCTGTCGGAGCGGCTTGCACGCCACAACATGCCTGCCCTGGCGCTGGAGGCCGCATGGGCGAGCATCCGCGTCGAACCGCTCCGCGAGGACCCGCATCGGGCGGTGGTCTCGGCACATCTCGCCGAGGGCAATTTGATCGAAGCCCTCAGGCACTACGAGGCGTTCCGGCACCTGGTGCGCACGGAACTCGGGGCTGAGCCGTCTGTCTGGTTCACGCGGACGATCCCTCCCGAACTGCGCTGACGAGGCAGACGATGGACCGCTCGGAAGCATGCCCCGCTCCCCGCCTCCGGCTGCTCGGCCGGTTCGGATTGGTGTGCGGCGGCGAAGCGGTGGAGCTGTCCGGGAACGCGCAACGTCTGCTGGCCCTCGTGGGACTGCGCTCGAGCCTCAGCCGGACACTCCTCGCGGGGACGCTGTGGCCGGAGGCGACCGAGGCGCACGCACGAGGCAGCCTGCGCAGCACCCTGTGCAAGCTGCCGCACGGCGACCGGGCGTTGGTCACGTGCGGCAGGAACGCGATCTCGCTCGCCGACCCCGTGACGGTCGACGCCCGTGAACTCGCCGAGACCGCGCTGCGCCTGGTGCGACCGTCCGGGGCGCCGGGCGACGAGCCGGTGCCGACGGTCCTGTTCGGTGAGGGAGAACTGCTGCCGGGCTGGGACGACGACTGGGCGTCGCTCGAACGGGAACGGCTGCGGCACTTGCGGCTGCACGCACTCGAGGCGTTGGCCTACCGCCTGGCCGGGGAGGGGCGGCCCGCGCTCGCACTGGAGACCGCGCTGACGAGCGTACGAGGCGAACCACTGCGGGAGAGCGCGCACCGGGCGGTGGTCGCCGCGTATCTCGCCCAGGGCAAGGCGAACGAGGCGGTGCGGCACTACCGGGCCTTTCGCCGGGCGCTGCGCGAGGAGCTGGGAGTCGCGCCCTCACCGCAGTTCACCCGGATGCTGGCGCCGGAGGACGGGCTGCGCAGTGATGACGCTGGGGTGACGCACGGCCCCTACGGTGCGTGAGTGGGACGGGATCGCCCCCTCCTGCGGCCGGGCGGTTCGCCCCGCACCGCATCGTCCTGCGTGTTGTCCTGAGAGCAGGTGAACATCCCATGACCGCCACCTACGTCGATGTCTCGGCACCGTTCCGCATCGTCGGTCCGGACATGCCGGGCGAGCCCGCGGACGAGCGCGAGAAGTTCGCGCGGATCACCACGGAGTATCCCGACGAGAACGCGGAAGCCCTCCGATGGGCCTTTCTGCAGAGCAGGCTCCGCCTGGCGCGGACCGACCCGGACATGGATCTCGAAGACCGCGACCGCATGGCGTCCGCCCTGGCCGAGCGGTTCGAGCAGGACTTCGGCGTCACGGAGGAGCCGGTGCCGACCCGTCTCGGCTACGGCTTCCTCTACTACCAGACGTTCAAGCGGGACTTCGCGACGGGCACGGCGCTGGGCTGGGACATCATCTGCCCCGACACCCCGGGAGGCAACGTCGACAACTTCCTGTACGTGACGGCCACGAACCGCGCGGTCCGGGGGCTGGAAGCGTTCGTCGCCTACTTCGCGCAGAACGCGCCGAGCTTCTGTGTGTGGGACTGGGCACAGCCCCCTCCCAACCAATTGCAGCTGGACGTGCCCTGGTCGTCCATGGTCGAGTACCGCCGGACTGTCAATTCGCACGGACTGTCGCGACAGGTCATCGGTGTCACGAACACCACGGTCGAGTTGTCCCCCGGGACCTGGAGCAACATCGTCTACCTCTGGAACGCCGTCCAGAACCGCCACGACCTCGTCTACCGGTTCGACTACGCGGCGACGCTGGCCCAGCAGACGGCGATCAGCACCTTCGGGAACTGGGGGCCCATCGTCGAGAACTTCCAGCCCGCCTACTCGGGCACCAGACCGCTGGGGTCCCTCGGCGCCTCAACCTGCACGCGGGACCACGGCGGCAACTGGGGCCCGTGGGGGTTGCTCACGCCCAACCAGAGCTTCGTCCACGACGGCCACGTCGGCTTCCGCGCCGAATTCCTCGACCCCAACTACAACTTCGCGGTCAGGAGCTGATCCCGCGAGCGACACGCTCCCCAACGCCGGGCAGGCGTTGAGGAGCGAACTCGCGTGCTGGTCTCGATGCGCGAGCCTAGCGCCGGTGGTCTCCGATGGTGACGACGCCCTTCGTTCTCGCGCCGGTCCTGTTGTCGTAGACGACGTCGCCGGTGGACTTCTTCCAGATCCTGATACGGAAGGTGTCCGGGCCGTCGGTGGCGGTGACTCTGAAGGCATAGCCGCTCTTGCCGCCGACCGTGCCGGTGCCCTGGTACACGGCCTGGGAGCCGTTGACCACGAGCCAGTCGGAGCCCGTCGAGCGGAAGGTGAGCCGGGCGGGGCCGAAGACGAACGTGGCCTTGCCGGTGGGGACGGTGGCTCCCTTCCTGTACTGGGCGCCCAGGGTGAACGCCGCCTTGCCGGTCAGCCCCGGCCCGGCCGGGTAGGCACCGGCCGGCGAGGTGATCGTGCCGGCTCCGGCGGCGGGCCCGGCGGCACGGTCGTAGACGATCAGCTCCGCGAGCGTGGTGGTGTCCGTGCCCCCGTCGTCGTCGGTGACCGTGACGGCCGGGCGGTGGATGCCCGCGTCGTCGTACACGTGTGTGGCGCGGCAGCCGGAGTCGGTGACCGTGCCGGTCGTCAGCCGGCTGCCGTCCCTCCAGTCGACCTCGCAGGTGTGGCCGTCGGACGAGCCGGGATCGGCGAAGGACGCCGTGACGACGGCGGCCTCGCCCACCGGGAGGGGCGAGCCGGGGCCCTTGGCGGAGGTGATCGACGGGGCGACGTTCGAGACCTTCACCGTCGCCGTGTCGGTGCCGCGTCCGCCGGTCAGGGTGACCTCGAAGGTGCCGTCGTCGGTGCAGGTGAGGGTCGTGCGGGCCGCGGCGGGGTTCTTGACGGCGCACGGGGCGCCGTCCCGCACGGTCCACTTGGGAGTACCGGCCCCGGAGACGGTGCCGGCGAGCGTGATCGCCTCGCCCTCGGCGCCGGTGGCGTCCGGCCCCGCGTGGACGACGGTGACCGGGTCGATGCCGCCCAGGGTCGGGACCACCTTCTTGATCAGGCCGTCGGAGTCGAACTCCAGCTTGTCGATGGTGGTTTCGCGGTGAGTGCCGTCACCGCCGGGGATGGCGAAGCGGTGGTAGGCGATGTACCAGTCGTCGGTGTTCGGGACGTGGACGACGGAGTGGTGGCCCGGGCCCTTGATGCCCAGGGACAGGTCCTTCTCCAGGATGACGCCCTGCTTGGTCCACGGGCCGGTGGGCGAGGGGCCGGTCGCGTAGGCGACGCGGTAGTTCTCGTCCCGGGTGTCGTTCTCCGACCACATGAAGTAGTAGGTGCCCTTGCGCTTGATGACGAAGGTGCCCTCGTTGTAGCCGCTGGGGGTGATGTCCGTGACCTTCGAGGTGTCGATGGAGGTCATGTCGTCACCGAGCGGGACGACGTAGGCGCGGCCGTTGCCCCAGTAGAGGTACGTCTTGCCGTCGTCGTCGGTGAAGACCGCCGGGTCGATCATCTGGCCTCGGAAGTCACCGGCCTTCAGCAGCGGCTTGCCCAGGGCGTCCTTGAACGGTCCGGTGGGCGAGTCTGACACCGCGACGCCGATGTTGGCGTCGGCGCAGAAGTAGAAGTAGTACTTCCCGTCCTTCTCCGTCATCGTCGGCGCCCAGGCCCGGCTGTCCGCCCAGCTGACGTCCGGCCCGAGGTCGAGGATGACGCCGTGGTCCTTCCAGTGGACCAGGTCCGTGGAGGAGTAGGACTTGAACCGCGTGCCGCTCCAGCCCTCGAAGCCGTCGGTCGTCGGGTAGATGTAGAAGGTGTCGCCGAAGCGCACGATGTTGGGGTCGGCGTTCAGACCCGGCAGGAACGGGGTCTTCATGATCAGCGCCGAGACCTTCCAGGTGCGCTTCTTGCCGTCCGACCCGGTGACCTCGTACGTCACCGGCCGGGTGAAGTCGTGCACGCTGCCGGAGGCGGGGCTGATCGTCGCGCCCTCGGCCAGCGTGAACTCCGGTGCCAGCGTGGTGAGATCGGTGCCCGCATTCATCGGCAGGGTGATCGTGCCGCCGGCGTTGTCGACGATCGCGTCGACCTTGAGCTCCGGGTGTGTCGCCTTGGCGATACCCGTGGTGTTGCCGCTGAGTTCCATGACCTCGCTGCCGGTGAGGGCACGGTCGTAGATGCGGAAGTCGTCGACCTCGCCGCCGAAGTAGGGGTCGGCCGCGTACAGGGAGCGGCCGATGTAGCCGCTGTGGTCCTTGGCCGCGTCGTACAGCTCGGACGGCTTGACGGTCGTCGTCGTGCGGGCCGCCTCGACGCCGTCGGCGTAGAGGACCATCGTGCCGGTGGCGCCGTCCAGCGTCACCGTGACGTGCCGCCACCGGCCGGGCGTGAGCTGCGAGCCGGCCGTCAGCTTCGACTCCGCCGACCAACTCGCCTTGGTGATGGCCGAGTAGAGGCTGGAGCCGCCGTTGGACGGGGTGGCGAACAGGTACTTGTCGCTGTCGGGCCCGAGCCCGAACAGCCACTGGAAGCTGCTGCCGCCCCTCCACTTGGCATACGTCGACACCGTCACGCTGTCGGCGTTCTTCAGCACACCGTTCGGGATCCTCACGTACGGCGAGGTCGACGAGTCGCCGGACATCTTGAACGAGCCGCCGTCGACACCGGTGCCGAAGTCGGGTGTGCGGACGTAGGTGCCGTGGTAGCCGTGCCCGCTGGAGTCACGGGCGATGCTGCCGCTCGTCTCGTCGAAGTCGTAGTGCAGCAGCAGGTCGGCCGGGACGTCCGGCCCCTGCTCCGACACGGTGACCTCGGCGCGGACCGGGATCGCGACGCCGTCCGGCAGGTTGCCGGTCACGGTGAAGGTGCCGGCCTGGGCGTACTTCGACGCCGGTACGTCCTCCCAGCTGACCGCGACGGGACGCTTGACGCCGTCGGCGTACTCGGCGATCACCGTGGCCGGCAGGACCGGGGGGTCACCGACCCGGGTCTTGACCGACACCTCCTCGACGCTCTTCACGACCTGGTCCGGCTGGTAGGCGCGCAGCAGCCGGTCGTACTCGGCCTGGGTGACCGGCAGCACGGTGCCGTGCCGGGGCTTGGCGGGCAGGTCATAGCCGGTGGAGGGAGTCCAGGTGCCCGAGTCGAGGTCGGTCGTCTCGAACGGGAGGTAGCCGCGGCCGCCGAACTCGTCGAGGAACGCGTACCACTTCTCCTCGGTGTTGGACTTGAACACCAGCGGCCCCTCGGCGGCGTTCATCGCGCCCTTGCCGATGCCCTCGGCGACCGGGGTCCAGGACGGGTTCAGGATGGAGTCGCTCTTCTCCTCGAAGATGAACTTGCTGTTGGGGGTGGAGGAGGTGTTGTTCCGCTCGTCCTTGGACAGGCGGTAGTACGTACCGTCGTGGCGGATCATCGTGGAGTCGATGACCGAGTAGCCGCGGTCGATCCAGACCTTGGGCTCGCTGAAGGTGTAGAAGTCGCGGGTGGTGGCGTACATCATGCGGTTGTACGTGTCACCGGAGTGGTCGGCGTTGTCGTACAGCTTCGACGCCCAGAAGACGACGTACTCGCCGCGCTCGGCGTCGTAGAACGCCTCCGGCGCCCAGGTGTTGCCCGCGCTGTCGGGTGAGACCTTGACCAGGCGCTGGTTCGTCCAGTGCACCAGGTCGGTGGACTCCCAGACCATGACGGACTTGCTGCCGGTGCGCTGGGAGGCGTCCCAGTCGCCGTTGCCGTAGATCCTGAGGTCGGTGGCGATCTGGTAGAACTTGTCGCCCTCCGGGGAGCGGATGATGAACGGGTCGCGCAGGCCCCTCTTGCCGAGCGTGGAGGTGAGGACCGGCTTGCCGTCGTTCAGCTCACGCCAGTGCAGCGGGTCGTTGCCCTTGCTGAGGGCGGCGTAGAGCTGTTCGCCGTCCGAGGTGCCCTCGCCGGTGAAGTAGCTGAACATGTAGCCCTTGAGGGCCGCCTCGGCGGGCAGTTCGGGCACCTCGGCCGTCATGACACGGGTGGCCCTCGCGTCGCCCTTGGTGACGGTGGCGGTCAGCTCGACGGTGGTGGCGCCGTCGCCGTGCGCGGGGCGGCGGACCTCGCCGTCGGCCGATACGACGTCCGGCTTCGCGGAGGACCAGGCGACGGCCGTGCCGTACGTGCCGCTCTCGGGCAGGGTGAGGTTGCCGCGTGCGTCGTCGAGGTTGTGGACCGTGAGCGCCTCGGCGGCCTCCCGGGTGGCGGCGGCGTCGTCGAGCGCGGGCCGGACCGTGATGTCGAAGGTCTTGGTGCCGGTCACGGTGCCCTTCTTCAGGGTCGCCGTGAGCGTGGCGCGGCCGTCCGGTGAACCGGCCACGGGGCGGGTCACCTTGCCGGTGTCGGACACCACGGTCGGGTTGTCGCTGTCCCAGCTGATGGAGGAGCCACCGGCCGTGCCGGTCCTGGGCAGGTCGAGGTCGGAGGTGACGCCGCTGGTGTCACCGAGGCTGAGGGCGTCCTTGTCGTCGGCGACGCCCTGGGTGGCGACGGGGAGGGAGAGCTGCTCGACCTCCGAGCCGTCCAGGGCCCGGTCGTACACGCGGAAGTCGCGGATCCGGCCCTGGAAGAGCTTGTCGCCGTCGTAGACGGACTTGCCGATGTAGTTGGCCTTGGTGGTGCCGGAGCCGATGGCGCCGGGCGTGGTGGTGACCGAGGTGTTGCGGCCGACCTCGACGCCGTCCTCGTAGAGCACGCCCGTGGAGCCGGTCTGGGCGTAGGTGAGGTGCTTCCACACGCCGCGGGTCAGGTTGTGCGAGTCGGACGGCTTGGTGGTCTGCTCGGTCGACCAGTTGCCCGTCGCGACCGAGGTGCGGAAGGAGCTGCCGGTGGTGAAGAGGTAGCCGTTGCCGCTGCCCGCGCTGGTGTTGCCGAAGCCGTAGAGGAAGTAGGGCGTGCTCTGGGCGGAGTCGATCAGCACGTCCATGGAGACGGTGATCGAGTCCATGCCCTTCATGACGTCGTCCGGGACCTTGATGTAGGTGTCCGAGCCGTTGAAGGCGAGTCCCTGACCGGATGCCGACCAGTCGGCGGTGCCGTTGACCGTGCCGTTCCGGCCGTTGCCGGAGGCGTCGGCCACGGTGCCGCCGGAGCCCGTGTCGAGCTTGTACCAGAGGGCCAGGCCGTCGGTGATGTCGGCCGCTTCGGCCGCCGGGGCCGCCTGTGCGGGAGCGGTGGGTCCGGCGAGGGTGAGCAGCATCGACGCGGCGGTCAGTTGGGCGAGAGGGCCCGCCCAACGTCTCGCGCGGCTGCGAAGTCGTGCGACGTGCGTCATGTCGAGAATCCCTGCTGAGGCATGGCTGATGACGGACAGGACGGAAGGAAACGCAAGGAAGGCGAGAAGCCGACGAGGCGACGGCAAGTCCTTTCCGTGGGCCTGCCGTTACACGCAGGTGAAGTGTGTGGCGAGAGTTTCGGCCGATGCCCGGGGCAGCGTCAAGAGGTTTCGAACAATGTCCGACAGGTCGAACGGCCCGGTGGCAAGATCCCCTGCCGGGTCGGCGAGTAATGTCTGACTTGGCATGCCCGTTGCAGTTGAACCTATGGGAGGAACAACCCGTGGTCGAGCAGGACGAGCGATTCGATGTTGTCGTACTCGGCTCTGGCCCTGGTGGCTATGTCGCCGCCGTCCGCGCCGCCCAGCTGGGCAAACGCGTCGCGATCGTCGAGGAGAAGTACTGGGGCGGTGTCTGCCTGAACGTCGGCTGCATTCCCACCAAGGCCCTCCTGCGCAACGCCGAACTCGCCCACATCTTCACCCGTGAGGCGAAGACCTTCGGCATCAAGGTCGACGGCCAGGTCTCCTTCGACTACGGCGAGGCGTTCCGCCGCAGCCGCAAGGTCGCGGACGGCCGCGTCAAGGGCGTCCACTACCTGATGAAGAAGAACAAGATCACCGAGTACGACGGCCGCGGCACCTTCGTCGATCCGCACACCCTCCAGGTGGCCGGCTACGACGGCGAGACCCGCACGATCGGCTTCGACCACTGCATCATCGCCACCGGTGCCACACCGAAGCTGCTCCCCGGTACCAAGCGCACGTCCCGCGTGGTGACGTACGAGGAGCAGATCCTCGCCGAGGACCTCCCGCAGTCGGTCGTCATCGCGGGCGCCGGCGCGATCGGTATCGAGTTCGCCTACGTCCTGCACAACTACGGCGTGAAGGTCACGGTCGTCGAGTTCCTGGACCGCGTCGCCCCGCTGGAGGACGCCGAGGTCTCCGCCGAACTCGCCCGCCAGTACCGCAAGCTCGGCATCGACGTGCTCACCTCCACCCGCGTCGACGCCATCGACGAGTCCGGCCCGCAGGTCCGCGTCACCGTCACGGGCAAGGACGGGGCCCAGCAGATCCTGGAGGCCGACAAGGTCCTCCAGGCGATCGGATTCGCCCCGAACGTCACCGGCTACGGCTTGGAGAACACGGGCGTGCGGGTCACCGAGCGCGGGGCGATCGACGTCGACGGCCGCTGCCGCACCTCCGTCCCGCACATCTACGCCATCGGTGACGTCACCGCCAAGCTGATGCTCGCGCACGCCGCGGAGGCCATGGGCGTGATCGCCGCCGAGACCCTCGCCGAAGCGGAGACCATGGAGCTGGACTATGCGATGATCCCGCGCGCCACCTACTGCCAGCCGCAGATCGCCAGCTTCGGCTATACCGAGGCCCAGGCCCGCGACCTCGGCTACGACGTCAAGGTCGCCAAGTTCCCCTTCACGGCCAACGGCAAGTCCCACGGCCTCGGCGACACCACCGGCTTCGTCAAGCTCATCTCGGACGCCAGGTACGGCGAGCTGATCGGCGGTCATCTGATCGGGCCGGATGTGACCGAGCTCCTGCCGGAGCTGACTTTGGCTCAGCAGTGGGACCTCACCGTCCACGAGGTCGCCCGCAACGTCCACGCCCACCCCACTCTGGGCGAGGCCGTCAAGGAGGCCGTGCACGGCCTCGCCGGCCACATGATCAACATGTGATCCGGCACGGCTAGGGAGCACGCGAGAGCGATGAGTGCGCCCGGCGGCGCCCGCCCGCGGCCGGCGGCGGTCGCGTCCGGAAAGCGTGGCGGTCAGCTGTCGGGCGGCATGTCGAAACGTTTATTTGAGCAGGCGCATACCCGGGCCGCGCACCGGTGCGGCACCGGAAGCCGCAGGGGGCGCGCAGGGCGCACGGCCCCGGTGAGACCGATTCAGCACATGATCTGACCTTCGCTGACACTCTTGCCTCAACCTCACTGTCCGCAGCTAGCTATGTGCTGCGGCCGCTTTCCGGCCCGGGCTCCCGACGAGCCCGGACCGTCAAGGGGAGCGGTCGGAACCCCGCATGTGAGGAGTAGTCATGAAGAAGGCCTACGAGGCACCGACGCTCGTCCGGCTCGGCACCTTCCGGAAGGAGACCGGGCTCCTCGGGCGCCACGGCAACGACCGGCTGATCCTGAGCAAGAACTGACGTACGACGGTCCTTGACCTGACGTCATGACTGAACTGCACGAAAGTGCGGGGACGGGCCCCGGCGACGCGCACTTCGCGGTCTTCACCGACCGTGCGGACGCGGCCGCCGTGGCCCGCTCCTTCGCCCGCCCCGGAAGCCGGATTCTCTCCCATCCGTCGGGCCGCCCCTGGCTGGTCGGTCACTGGCACGACGACGAGGTCCTCGTGGCTCACGCCGGCGGCGCCTCCGTCGCCCTGATCGGCTGCTGCCCGGTCGACGCCGGCGAACTGCTGCGCCGGACCGCACGGCTACGTGATCTCACCGAACTCGGCACACTGGCTCGCTCCCTGCCCGGCAGCTTCCATCTCGTCGGCGCCCTCGACGGACGTGTCAGGGTGCAGGGCACCGCCTCCGGACTGCGCCTCGTCTTCCACGCGGAGATCGACGGCGTACGGGTGGCGGCGAGCCGGGCCGACACACTCGCCACCGTCCTGAACCTCGAACCCGACGTGGCGGAACTGGCCGTGCGGCTGCTGTGGCCGGCCCCGTATCCGCTGTTCGAGACGTCGATGTGGCGCGACATCACCGCCGTTGCTCCGCACGACGCCATGGTCGTAGCGGCGGACGGGCGCACCGTACGGCACACCCGGTGGTGGACGCCGCCGGAGCCGGACCGGCCGCTCGCCGAAGCGGCGCCGCTCATCCGGGAGGCACTGGAGGAGGCCGTCGGCGCGCGCACCCGTCAGGGCGGGGTCGTGAGCTGCGACCTGTCCGGCGGCCTGGACTCGACCTCCGTCTGTTTCCTGGCCGACCGTTCCGCCGCCCACGTCGTGGCCAGTACCTGGCCGGGACGCGATCCGGCGGACACCGACCTGCACTGGGCCGAACGAGCGATCGGGCACCTCCCGGACGTCGAGCACGTCGTCTGGGACCCCGACGCCTCGCCGCTGGTCTACGAGGACCTGCTCGGCATCGACGACCTTCTCGACGAACCCACCATCGGCGTCATGGACCGCTCCCGGGTCCTGCACCACCTGCCCGGCCTCGCCGCACGCGGCAGCCGGTTGCACCTGACCGGCATCGGCGGCGATCACGTGGCGTGGTGCTCCGAGGCGTACTACCACCGGCTGCTGCGTACCCGCCCGCTGTTCACGCTGCGTCAGATGCGGGGGTTCCGGGCGTTGTGGCAGTGGCCGCTCGGCGGCACGGTGCGTGCTCTCGCCGACTCCCGTCCGTACGGGAAGTGGCTCGCCGACGCCGCCCGCCGACTGCGTGACCCCTCCCCCACCACCGTCGCGACGGGCCTCGGCTGGGGCATGGCCCCGCGCCTGTTCGACTGGATGACCCCGGAAGCGGAACGGCTGGCCCGCCGGGCGCTGCTCGGTGCCGCGGCGACGGCCTCGCCGCTCCACCCGGACCGTGGGATGCACTCGGACCTGGAGCAGATCCGCTCGTGCACCCGCATCATCCGGCAGTGGGACCGGATGGCGGCCCGGACCGGTCTGCCGATGGCCTCTCCCTTCCTCGACGACCGCGTCATCGAGGCGTGCCTCGCCGTGCGTCCGAGCGAACGCGTCTCGCCCTGGCGGTACAAGCCCGTCCTGAGCACGGCCATGCGCGGGATCGTGCCCGAGGAGTGCCTGCGGCGGAGCAACAAGGCCACGGCCTCCATGGACGCCGCCAACGGACTGCGCGAACACCGCGCCGACCTGGTGGCCCTGTGGGAGGGGTCCCGGCTGGCGGAGCTGGGCCTGGTGGACGCCGCCGCACTCCACCGTCTGGCCGTGCGCCCCGCATCCCGTGGGCTCTCCGACGCCATCCTCTACTCCACGATCGCCACCGAGGTGTGGCTGCGGGGACTCACCCGTGGCCGAACCCCTGCCGTCCCGCGACCCTGACCGCCATCCGCCGCCGTCCACCGTCGGACACTCAGACACACCAGATACGTCAGACACGCCAGATACGTCAGACACGTCAGAAAGGCCCTCACATGCCCCTGCGGTTCGGCGAGAACGTCTCCACGGCCGAGACCGACTACGGCACGGTCCTGCTGGACGAACGGGCCGGTGCCTACTGGGAGTTGAACCCCACAGCCACTCTGGTGGTGCGGACGCTGCTGGACGGGGGCGAGGAGGCGGAGGCCGCCGCCGCACTGGTCAGGGAGTTCGACATCGACCAGGCACAGGCCCTGCGGGACGTCGAGACGCTCGTGCGGGAGCTGCGCGGCTCGGGGCTCGCCTCATGACGACGCCCAGCGCGCTGGAGCGGCCCCGTGACGTGCCCCTGTCCCGGCGCCTGGCCGCCCGCCTCGTCCTGCTGCCCGCCTTCTTCCTCGCCCTGCTGCCGCCCCGCCGCATCCGCGCCGTACTCGGCGTTCTGCGGCGCGGTGCCGCGCCCGCGACACCGGCGCAGGCCCGAAAGGCACGCGACGCCATGTGCGCCGCCAGCCTGTACTGCGCCGGCCCGAAGGGTTGTCTGCCGCGATCCCTCGGGGCGGCGCTGCTGTGCCGGCTCGGCGGAACGTGGCCGACCTGGTGCACCGGCGTACGCGTCGTCCCTCCGTTCACCGCGCACGCCTGGATCGAGGCGGGAGGCCACCCCGTCGGGGAGGGCGTGCCGGAGGGTTACTTCGCCCGCCTGGTGACCGTCGGGCCGCTGTCCCGGCCGACGGACCGATGACCGGCGCGACCGTCCCGCTGGGCGGCCGGGCCGAGATCGCCGGGCGCGACAGGTCCGCCCGGGCGGCGGTGGCCACGATGTACCGGCTCACCGCCGGGCACCGCAGCGCCGTCGCCGTCGCCACGGGACTGACCCTCGTGGGCTCCGCGCTGGGCCTGGCCCAGCCCCTCGTCGCCAAGCACGTCGTGGACACGACCGGCCGCGGCCAGATCGTCTGGCCGCCGCTGGTGCTGCTCGGCGCGCTGTTCCTCGTGGAGGCGGCGGCGGGAGCCGTGGGGTGCTTCCTGCTGGAGCGGATGGGCGAAGGAGTCGTGCGGCAGCTGCGTCACGGGCTGGTGGGACGGCTGCTCCGGCTGGAGATGAGGGAGTACGACCGGCACCGGGGCGGCGACCTCATCTCCCGGGTGACGGCCGACACCACCTTGCTCCGGGAGGTCGTGTCGCAGGCCCTGGTGGATCTGGTGACGGGAAGCCTCGTCGCCGCCGGGGCGATCATCCTCATGGCGTGGCTCGACCCCCTGCTTCTGCTCCTGGTCGCCGTCACCGTGGCGGCGGCGGCCGTCGTCGTCGCCTCGCTGCTCACGGGTATCAGATGCGCGTCCGAGCACATGCAGAACTCGGTCGGTGCCATCGCCGCCGACCTGGAACGCGCCCTCGTCTCCCTGCCGATGGTCCGTGTGCACCGCGCCGAGGAACGCGAGGCGGCCGGCATCGGTGCCCGCGTCGACGCCGCCTACGGCGCGGGGGTACGCACCGCGAAGCTCGCCTCCGTCATGAGCTCCGCCGTGGAACTCGCCGTCCAGGGCTCGTTCCTCATCGTGCTGGTCATCGGCGGCCTGCGGGTGAGCAGCCACGCCGGCTCCCTCGGCGACCTGGTCGCCTTCCTGCTGTACGCCTCGTACCTCGTCCTGCCCCTGTCCTCCGTCTTCCGTGCCGTGGGACTCGTCCAGCGCGGGATGGGCGCCTACCAGCGCATCGACGAGGCGCTCCACCTGCCGGTCGAGCCCGTGACACCCCGGATCCCAGGGGACCGCACGTCCCCGGCAGCACGACCGGCCGCGCCCTCCCCCACGCGCGAGCACCCCGCCCTCGCCCTGCAAGACGTCCATTTCTCCTACGATCCGCGCAAGCCGGTCCTCCACGGTGTCTCGTTCGCTGTGCCGCACCGGCGGTTCGTGGCGCTGGTGGGCCGGTCCGGGGCCGGCAAGAGCACGGTGTTCGCCCTGGTGGCGAGGTTCTACGAGCCGGACGCGGGCGCCGTCTTCTTCGACGGGCGGCCCGCGGCCGAGCTCACCCGCGCGGCATGCCGCCGAGGCGTGGCCGTCGTCGACCAGAACACGCATGTCGTCCACGGCACCCTGCGGGACAACATCGCGTACGCCGTGCCCGACGCCTCGGAAGCGGAGATCGGGCGCGTCATCGAACTGGCCGGCCTCACGGAGGTCGTCGACCGGCTGCCCGGCGGTCTGTCCGCCGTCATCGGCGAACGGGGCAGCACCCTGTCCGGCGGCGAACGACAGCGCGTCGCCCTGGCCCGGGCGCTGCTGGCCCGCCCCTCGTTGCTCCTGCTGGACGAACCCACCTCCCACCTCGACGCGATCAACGAGGCGGCGCTCACCACCGTCATGAAGGACATCGCCCAGGAGTGCGCCCTGCTGGTCATCGCCCACCGGCTGTCCACGGTGCAGCACGCGGACCACATCGTGGTGCTGCAGGACGGCCGCACCGTCGCCGGCGGACGCCACGAGGAGCTGCTCTCCGGCAGTGCCCTCTATCGCGAGCTGGCCGCGAGCCAGATGCTCCGGCCGGGCCGTGCCGAGGACGGGACCGGCCGGTAGGTCGGAGTCGGCTCGGGCGGGGCGGAACCGTGACCCGGTCGGCGGCTGCGGTGGCGGGTAACGTGGAGCACACGCGGCGGTGAGTTCCCGGGAGCTTGCCTTCGCGAGGTTTCCTCGGTTCGAACCCGAGCCGAGGAAGCCGCTGAGGTGGCCGCGGGGAGAGCGGTGACCGGCGCACCCGGTGAGGAGGTGCCCGTCGTCACTGAGGTGACGCCCGCGTACTCAGCGATCGGGCTCCTGGCGATGTCCAGGGTGACTCCGGTAGGCGATGGCGCTCTGCGCCCGCCAGGAGCAGGCCGCCGTTCCCCGGGCCGGTACGGGGATGTCGAGCACCGCGCCGGAGGTGCGGGTCGGGTCCTTCACCCCGTACCTGGCGGTGGTGACGAGGAGGCGGTTCTCGGTGGGGTGCAGGCACACCGAGGTGGGGTGCGGGGCGGGCACGGTGGTGATACCGAGCAGGCGGCCGTCGGGGTGGTGGCGGTGGATCGTGCCGGCGCCCCACATCGCCACCCACAGGCAGCCCTCCACGTCGACGGTCATGCCGTCGGGGCCGCCCTCGCCCTCGCCGGGGCGGGCGAAGGTCTCCGGGTCGCCGGAGAGGTCGCCCGAGCCGGGGTCGACCCGGCAGCGGAGGATCGTGCTCGCGGCCGTGTCGGCGAGGTACATGATCGTGCCGTCGGCGCTGAAGGCGGGGCCGTTGACGATGGTCAGGCCGTCGAGGACCCGTACCACCGTGCCGTCGTGATCCGTCCGGTAGAGCGAGCCCGCGCCGTGGGTGCCGTCGTAGGCCATGCCGCCGGCCCAGAAGCGGCCTGCGGGGTCCGCGACGCCGTCGTTCATCCGGCTGGGGAGCGGGGTGCGGTCCTCCGGGCGGTCCAGCCACTCCAGTGTGCCGTCGGCCGAGAGCAGCGCGATCCCCGTGCCCGCCGCGGCGATCCACGTGCCCGGCCGACCCCCACCGGCGCGACGTCACCCAAGGGCCCGTCCAGGCAGGCCAGTTGAGCCGGCCCGGCAGTGCCCAGTCCGAAGAGCCGGCCGCTGAGGATGTCGACGTACGCATAACGGCCGTCGGCCCAGCGACCGCCCTCGGCGAGTTCGTAGCCGCCGTCCACGACGACCATCGCCGCCGGTGCTTGCGTTGATGTCATGTCCGGTCTCCTGGCTCAGCGGATGGTCGTGCCGTCGGGCTGGTCGAACAGGCCGAGTTCGTCCCGTGTCGGAAGGCCCTCCCAGTCGCCCCGGGTGGCGACGGCGAAGGCCGCGGTGGTGACGGCACGGTGCAGACGGGCCGGGGACGTCCGCGCCGTCGAGGAGTGCGAATTGATAGCCGGCCCACGAACGCGTCACCGGCGCCGACCAGATCGACCGCGTCGACCTGCCGGGCGGCGCGGTCGTTCGCCCCGTCGGCGGTGTGGCTCGTCGCGCCGCGTGCGCCGCGTTTGACGACGACCTCGCCGACGCCCGCGGCCAGGAGGCCGGCCACGGCGTCCGGCTCGTCCGCGTCGGGCCTCTCCTGCACCAGCGGCAGTTCGTCCTCGGACGCGATGAGCAGGTCGACGTGGGCCAGCATCGGGATCAGGACCGTGCGGGCCCGGTCGGCGGACCACAGCCGGGAGCGGTGGTTGACGTCGAGGCAGACGGTGATGCCGGCCTCGCGGGCGGTGGTGGCGGCGGCCAGCACCGCTTCGGCCGCCGAGGGACCGAGCGCCGGGGTGATGCCGGTGAGATGCAGGATGCGGGTTCCGGCGGCCAGGGCGGGCAGTACGTCGGCGGGTGAGACGGCCGAACCCGCCGAACCGGCACGGTAGTAGCTGACCCGCGTCAGCGTGCCCAGGCGGGGTTCGGTGAGGAGCAGGCCCGTGGGCCGGCCGGAGTCGTCGGTGACCGCGTGGCCGGTGTCGACGCCCTCGGCGCGCAGCGTGCGCAGGACGAGCGCCCCGAGTTCGTCCGCGCCGACCCGGCCCGCCCAGCGCACCCGGTGCCCGAGGCGGGCGAGGCCGATGGCGACGTTGGACTCGGCTCCGGCCACGGACAGGCCGAGGCTGCCGCCCAGCCGCAGCGCGCCCTGCGCCCGGAGCGCCGCCATGGTCTCGCCGAAGGTCACCACGTCGGGCGGGGCCGGGCGGTCCGCTGCCGTCACGGCGCCTCCCCCGCCGCCACCGCGCGGAACTCGGCGGCGCGGGCCCGGAGTCCGTCCAGGTCGCCGCCGTCGGCCGCGTCCCCGACCAGGGGTGAGCCGACGCCGACGGCGACGGCGCCCCGGTCGAGGTAGTCGCGGGCGGCCTGGGCGTCCACCCCGCCGACGGGCACGAAGGGCACCTCGGGGAACGGGTCGCGCAGGGCCTTCAGATAGCCGGGTCCCCCGAGGGAGCCGGGGAAGAGCTTGATCGCGTCGGCGCCCCGCGCGAGGGCGAGTTCGATCTCGCTCGGTGTCAGGGCGCCCATCAGCACGGGAACGCCGCAGTGCTCCAGGCCGTCGACGAGTGCGGGAGTGACGAGGTAGGAGGCACCGGCGTCCACGGCGCGGGCGGCGTCGGCGGCCGAGCGCACGGTGCCGGCGCCGAGGAGCGCGTCGGGGCCGAGTTCCGCCCGGGCCCGGGTGATCACGGTCAGGGCGTCGGTGGTGGTCAGCGAGATCTCGACGGCCGCGATGCCCTCGTCGGCGAGGGTGCGTACGGTGCGCAGGGCGGCGGCGGGATCCTTGCCGCGTACGATCGCCAGCAGGCGGTGGGCTCGGAGCGATTCCACCAGGTTCATGGGTGCGGGCTCTCCTTGGGCGTGGGGTGCGGGGGTCCGGTGGGTGGTCACCATTCGGTGAACGCCCCGTCCCCTGCCGGGATGGGTCACCACGTTCTCCGTTTCGGTGTCGGTCCTGATCGCGAAGACCGCGCACGGCCCAGCGCGGGGTGCGCGCCGCTCACGAGGACTCCTTCATGACGCTCCATCCTCCATCAACCGTCAGGCTCGCTCCGGTCACATAGGAAGCGTCCGCCGATGCCAGGAAGGCGACGGCGGAGGCGACCTCCTCCGGCTGCCCGAACCGCTTGGCAGCCGTGGCCGCCGCACTGCGCGCCCGGTCGGGCTCCGGGATCCCGTCCCAGGCGGCAGTGAGGATGGGTCCGGGCAGCACCGTGTTGACCCGGATGTCCGGCCCGTACTCGACGGCCAGCTGGCGCCCCAGCGCGCACAGCGCGCCCTTCGCGGCGGCGTAGGCGGCGTGGCCCGGCAGGCTGATGACCGCGTGCACCGAGGAGGTGAGGACAACGCACCCCGACGCCTCGCGCAGCATGCCGGCGAAGGTCTTCATGGCCAAGCGCACTCCGGGCACCCGGCCCAGCGGGGTGCGTCCCTCGCGGACGGTGTCGGCGGAGGCGGCCGGAAGACGCAGTGTCGCCCCGCTGTTGGCGGGCACGACGGCCTCGTACTCCAGTTCGCGGCTCGCGTGCCGGTCAGGCGCTGGTGCCGCCGTCCGGGAGGCCCGAGGTCACCAGGGCGAGCGCGTGGGCGAGTTCTTCGCGATGGCCCGTCAGCACGTCGGGGGTGATGCCCCGGCCGGCCGTCTCGCGGGCGAAGTCGTCGGCCGCGACCTTGAGTACGGCACTGATGGCGGCGGCCTGCACCCGGACGTCCAGCGCGTCGGGCGAGGAGCCCAGGCGTTCCGCGAGCACCTCGACGAACGTCTCTTCCGCGCGTTCCCGGAGCATGAGATAAGCGGCGCGCAGCGCGGGTTCGTCATGGGTCATCCGGACCACGGCCAGAACCGCGTCGATGTCCTCGGCGGACGACGAGTCGAGGACCGGCTGGTAGGCCGCGCGCAGATGCTCGGCCAGACTCAGCTCGGCCGGCCAGGCGTGCAGCACCGCGCGGAAGGCGTCGATCATCCTCGTGAGCAGCGGCTCGACGCAGCTCTCCTTGCCGGGGAAGTAGCGCCACAGTGTGCGTTCGGAGACCCCGGCCGCTCGCGCGATCTGCTCGCCGGAGGTGGCGGCCACGCCCTGCTCGGCGAAGAGCCGGACCGCGTGCCGGGAGATGTCGAGGCGCTGTCTTCGGCGCTGCTCGTCACTCACCGGCGGCCGCCCCCGGCGGGGCACGGGTCCGCTGTCCACCACGGAGTCCTCCATCAGGCGATCCAATCATGCCGGCGAGGCCGGTCGACTGTCCGAAACTTTAATGACAGCCACTGCCAACAAACTGCTACGGTCGGGACGGCTCGAAGATCGCATGCGGAGATCCCAGGAGGAGCGCCATGAGCGTTGCCACCGAGCGTCAGCAGCTGCCCTTCCCGAGGCCGAACGTGCTCGACCTCGCCCCCTTCTACGACGTGCTGCGCCGGGAGGCGCCCGTCACCCCGGTCACCACACCGGCCGGAGACCCCGCCTGGCTGGTCACCCGCTTCGAGGAGGTGCGCGACCTGCTCGGCGACAGGCGTTTCGGCCGCTCCCACCCCGAGCCGGAACGCGCCTCACGCCTGACCAGCGCCGCCGTCCTGGACGGGCCCACGGGCAACTACGAGACCGAGGAGGCCGACCACACGCGGATGCGCCGGCTGCTGACGCCGGCGTTCTCGGCCAAGCGGATGCGGATGCTCTCCGATCACGTCCAGCACCTGGTCGACCGCTGTGTCGACGAGCTGATCGCCGGGCACGCCGCCTCGCCCGACCGGGTCGTCGACCTGCAGTCCGGGCTGGCCTTCCCGCTGCCGGTCGCGGTCATCTGCAAGCTGCTCGGGGTTCCCGAGAGCGACCGCGAGCGCTTCGCCTCGCTGTCGGAGCGGATGGCCGACTACGCCATCGGCGACGCGGCCCACCAGGCGCGGGACGAGTTCAACGAGTACATGACCGCTCTGGCCGAGACCAAGCGCGCGCGGCCGGGCGAGGACGTCATCTCCGACCTGGTGCAGGCACAGAGCGCCGACGCGGACTACGACTACGCCGACATGATCCGGCTCTGTGTCGGCCTGCTGTTCGCCGGGCACGAGACCACGGTCAACCGCATCGGCCTGGGCACGCTCTTCCTGCTCACTCGCCTCGACCAGTGGGAGGCACTGACCGCCGACCCCGACGGCCGGGTCAACGCCACCGTCGAGGAGATCATGCGCCTGGGCGCACCCGGCGACCTCGGTCTGCTGCGGTACGCCCACACCGACGTCGACATCGCCGGTGTCACCATCCGGCGCGGTGACGCCGTGGTCCTGTCGATCAACTCCGCCAACCGCGACGCCTCCGTCTACCGCGACGCCGAGACCTTCGATCCCGACCGCTCCGAACGCACCCACCTCGGTTTCGGCCACGGTGTGCACTTCTGCATCGGCGCGAGCCTGGCCCGCGTCGAGCTGCGCATCGTCTTCGCCACCCTGGCCCGCCGTCTGCCCGGTCTGCGGCTCGCCAAAGGGCTGGACGAGCTGGAGGTGCGGACCACCCTCACCGGGGGCGTCACGGAGCTGCCCGTGACCTGGTGAACCAGCCGGGGTGACCGGGTGTCAGTGCGACTCGCGGGCCACCTCGGAACCGCTGGAGCCGACGAGGAAGTCGAGGTCGGCGCCGGTGTCAGCCTGGAGGACGTGGTCGACGTAGAGGCGTTCCCAGCCGCGGCGGGGGGCGGCGTACCCGCCCACGGTGGCCTCCGCGGGGGTGCGGCGGGCGAGTTCCTCGGCGGGGACGTCGACATCGATGCGGCGGGCTTCGACGTCGAGGGTGATGAAGTCCCCGGTCCGCACGAGGGCGAGGGGGCCGCCCGCCGCGGCCTCCGGGGCCACGTGCAGGACGACCGTGCCGTACGCGGTGCCGCTCATGCGGCCGTCGCAGACACGGACCATGTCGCGGACGCCCCGGGCGAGGAGTTTCCTCGGCAGGGGCATGTTCGCCACCTCGGGCATGCCCGGGTAGCCCTTGGGGCCGCAGCCGCGCAGGACGAGGACGGAGTCGGCGTCGACGTCGAGCCCGGGGTCGTCGATGCGGGCGTGGAAGTCCTCGACGGAGTCGAAGACGACGGCCCGGCCACGGTGCCGCAGCAGGTGCGGGGAGGCGGCGGCCGGTTTGACGAGCGCGCCGTCGGGCGCGAGGTTGCCGCGCAGGACGGCGATACCGCCCTCGGCGACCAGCGGTTCGGCGCGGGTGCGGATGACCTCGCCGTCCCAGATCCCGGCGTCGTCGAGGAAGTCGGCCAGCGGCCGGCCGGTGACGGTCAGCGCCTCGGGGTCCAGCAGGTCGCGCACCTCGCGCAGGACGGCGAGCAGTCCGCCGGCGCGGTGGAAGTCCTCCATGAGGAAGCGGCCGGCCGGCTGGAGGTCCACCAGGACGGGCACCCGGGAGCCGATGCGGTCGAAGTCGTCCAGCGTCAGGTCGATGCCCAACCGGCCCGCGACGGCCAGGAGATGGACCACGGCGTTGGTCGAGCCGCCGATCGCGGCCAGCGCGATGATCGCGTTCCGGAAGGACCCCTCGGTGAGGAACGTCCCCGGTCGCCGGTCGGCGCCCACCATCTCCACCGCCAGCCGGCCGGTGTGGTGCGCGGCCTCCAGCAGGCGGCTGTCGGGTGCGGGGGTGCCGGCGGTCCCGGGGACGACCGTGCCGAGGGCCTCGGCCACCAGCGCCATCGTCGAGGCGGTGCCCATGGTGTTGCAGTGGCCGCGGCTGCGGATCATCGCCGACTCGGAGCGCGTGAACTGCTCCTGGGAGAGCGTGCCCGCGCGGACCTCCTCCGACAGCTTCCACACCCCGGTGCCGCAGCCCAGCAGGCCGCCGCGGAACGTGCCGTTGAGCATCGGCCCGCCCGGGACCACGACAGCGGGGAGATCCACCGAGGCCGCGGCCATGAGCAGCGACGGGATCGTCTTGTCGCAGCCTCCGAGCAGGACCACGCCGTCGATCGGGTTGGCCCGCAGCATCTCCTCCGTGGCCATGGCGGCCATGTTCCGCCACAGCATGGCCGTCGGCCGCACCTGCGTCTCGCCGAGGGACACCACGGGCAGGTCCAGCGGGATGCCGCCCGCCTCGTACACGCCGTTTCGCACCGAGGCCGCGACCTCGTTCAGGTGCGCGTTGCACGGGGTCAGGTCCGAGGCGGTGTTGGCGATGGCGATCTGCGGCCTGCCGGTGAAGGCGTCGCCCGGCAGTCCGCGGCGCATCCACGCGCGGTGTATGTAGGCGTTGCGGTCCTGTCCCTCGTACCACTGAGCACTGCGGAGCCTCTCCATGGAGCCCTTCCGGTAGACGGTACAGGGGTCTACATTCTGGAACGCCATGAAGCAGCATAAGGAGACTTCCGGAGGACCGACAGACCCCGGCCGGCTCGTCGGCTCGGACCGGGTGCTCGCCGTCCTCAGGGAACTCGCGCGGTATCCCGGCGGGGTGGGCCTGGACGAGCTGACCCGAGTGATCGGCAGTCCCAAGCCGACGGTGCACCGGGCGCTCGGCGCCCTGCGCCGGGCCGGCCTCGCCGACCAGGACGACAGGAGCCGCTATGTGCTCGGGGACGAGTTCCTGCGGATGGCCTTCGCCCACCACGAGGCGCGCCCCGACCACGTGCGGGTCCGTCCGGTACTGGAGGCGCTCGCCCACCGGTTCGGTGAGACGGCGCACTACGCGGTGCTCGACGGCCGCGAGGTCGTCTACCGTGCCAAGGTCGACCCGCCCACCGGTGCCGTCAGACTGACCTCGACGATCGGCGGGCGCAATCCGGCCCACACCACCGCCGTCGGCAAACTGCTGCTCGCGCGGCGGCTGACGTCACCGGCGGAGGTCGAGCGCTGGATCGGCGACCCCGGGGCCGACGGCGCCCCCGGCAGTGACGCGGCGCTGGAACGCAGGACGCCCCGGTCGCTGTGCACGACCGCAGGGCTGTTCCGGGAACTGGCCCTCACCCGTGAACGGGGCTACGGCGTCGACGACCAGGAGAACGAGACGGGGGTCAACTGCCTTGCCGTGCCGCTCTACCTCACGTCGCCGAGCACACCGTCCGGAGCCGTGAGCGTCAGCGCGCTCGCCTACCGCACGCCCCTGTCCTTGCTCGTCGACGCGCTCGACGAGATCCGCGAACTGCTCGGCCCGCTCGGCGAGCCCCACTCCTGAGGTCCTGTGATGCGCGCGTTCGTCCTCACCGCTCCCGGTGCGTACGAGGTCCGGGACGTCCCGGCGCCGGTGGCGGGCCCCGGCGAAGTCGTCGTCGACGTCGAGCGGGTCGGCGTGTGCGGCACCGACACGGAGTTCTTCACCGGCGCCATGGCCTACCTCCACCGGGGACACTCCGCCTACCCGATGCGGCCCGGCCATGAGTGGGCGGGGCGGGTGGCGGCGGTCGGTGACGGCGTCGACCCCGTGTGGCTCGGCCGTCGTGTCATGGGCGACACGATGCTCGGCTGCGGTGGCTGCCGCCGCTGTCTGCGTGGCCGGCAGCACGTGTGCGAGCAGCGCCAGGAGGTCGGCATCCGGGGGGACCGGCCCGGTGCGCTGGCGGAGCAACTCGCCGTCCCCGCTTCCTCGTTGCACGCCCTGCCCGACTCCGTCGACCCGGTCCTCGGCGCACTCGTCGAGCCGGGCGGCAACGCCCTGCGCGCCGCCCGGGCCGCCGCGCCCGCTCCCGGGGACCGCGCCCTGGTCCTGGGCCCGGGGACGATCGGGCTGCTGGTCGCGATGTTCCTGCGCGCGTCCGGTGCGGAGGTGCACCTCATGGGCACCACCGAGAGCTCGCTCGCCTTCGCCCGCTCCCTGGGTTTCGCGCACGTGTGGACACAGGACGACCTGCCGGACGTGCCCTTCGACGCGGTCGTCGACGCCTCGAACGCGGCACGACTCCCCCGCATGGCCCTGGAGTCGATCGAACCCGGGGGCCGTCTCGTGTACATCGGGCTGGCCGGCGAGCCCAGCGTGATCGACACCCGCACGCTCGTCCTGAAGGACGTGACCGCGACAGGTGTCCTGTCCGCCTCCCCCGGCCTCGACGCCACGATCCAGGCGTACGCCGACGGTTCGGTCGACCCCAGGCCGCTCGTCGCGGCCACGGTGGGGCTCGACGAGGTGGGCCCCGTCCTCGCCGGTGGGCGACCGGCCGGCGCGGGCCCCGGCCCCAAGATCCATGTCGAACCCTGAGGGGCCGCCACCGGTCACCGGCGGCCGGCACCTGCCCCGGCGGTGGGGGTGCGCAGGGCCAGCAGGGCGACGTCGTCGTCGTTGTCGGCGGGTCGGACGCGGCGCAGCAAGTGGTCGGTGAAGGAGGCGAGGGGGCGGTGGGCGAGGGCGGCCGCGTGCCGGCGCAGCCGGTTCAGGCCCTCGTCGAGGGAGTGACCGGGCGCTTCGATGAGGCCGTCGGTGTACAGCACGAGGGTGGATCCGGGCGGCAGCAGGGTCACGGCGTCCGGGCGCGGGGCGGCGGCCCCGGCGCCCAGGACGATGCCGTGTCCCTCGGTGAGATAGCTCGCCAGGCCGTCGCGGCTGATCAGCAGGGGCGGGGGATGGCCCGCGTTGGTCCAGGACAGCTGCCAGTGGCCGTCGTCCGCCGGCTCGATCCGGGCGAAGACCATCGTGGCCATGTCGACGTCCGTGATGTGCTGGAGCGCTCCGTCCAGCCGTGTGACGATCCGGCTGGGCGGTTCGTGCTGGGACCAGGCGTAGGCGCGGAGCATGTTGCGCACCTGCGCCATGCCGGCCGCCGCCTCCAGGTCGTGTCCGACGACGTCTCCGACGGCCAGGGCGGTGGACCCGTCGGACAGGGGGAAGGCGTCGTACCAGTCGCCACCGACCTGTGAGGCGTCGGGTGCGGGCAGGTAGCGGACGGTCATCTGCAGGTCCGGGACCCCCGGCATCTGGGGCAGCAGATGGTTCTGCATGGTCTCGGCGACCTTGCGCTGACGCTGGTAGAGGCGGGCGTTGTCCAGGGCGAGGCCGGCCCGGCGCGCGATGTCCTCGACCAGGGGGAGGTCGGCGGGGGTGAAGGCGACCGGGTCGTCGGCGCGGCCCAGGGTCAGGGCGCCCAGGACCGCGCGGGTGCTGCGGATGGGCGCGATGGCGGCGGAGTGCATCCCCGTCACGTCGAACAGACGGCGTTGCTCGACCGCGATGCCGGAGTCCGGTGTCCGCTGGTAGGTGCCGGGCCCGGCCACGGTGGAGGCCACGCCGCGCAGGGCTCTCGACAGGGGCATGGGGGATTCCTCCGGGACGGGCGGCATGGGGCCCTGGAGGTCCTCCCGGTGCATGAGCGCGTCGCCCTCGGCGTGGACGACGGCGGTACGCCACACCTCGTCCCGCTCGGTGATCAGGTCGATCACCACCCAGTCCGCCAGCCGGGGCACCACCAGATTCACCAGGCGTTCCAGCGCCTCGTCCACGTCGAGCGTGGAGGTCAGCTGCGCGGTGGCCTCGGCCAGCAGGGCCAGCCGTTCGAGCTCGGGCAACGGCCGGGCCGCCGGCCCCGGTCGCGGGCCGGTCTCCGGTGTGTCCTCGACGGCGTGGAAGAGCACGAGGGTGCCGGGTCTGTCGTCCCCGGTGTCGTACGGAGTGATCAGCCAGGAGATGGGGAGCAGGGAACCGTCTCCGCGGGCGAAGTGGTCCTCCATGGCCTGGGCGGTCCGCCCGGCGTGGAAGGCCTGCCGCATTCTGCACCGGGTCCTCGGCAGCGGCTGCCCGTGGGAGTCCCGGTGCAGCAGGTCGTGCGCGTCATGGCCGAGCATGTCGTCGGCGGTCAGGGCCAGCACGTCCCGGGCGCGGGCGTTGACGGCGAGGATGCGTCCCTCCTCGTCCACGACGTAGGCCCCGGTTCCGATGGCCTCCAGCCCGCGGTTCAGCGAGGCATCAGGTACGGCCGGGGATGGCGGCGCGGCGGTCTCCGTACGTTGCGGCCCTGCCATGTCGTCGCCTCCTCGCTGCTCGACCTCCCCGGCCGGCTGTCGTCGCGTCCCCGCGGGACGCACTCCGGCATGAATTCCCGTGTGCCCTCTGAGGCCGAAACCAGCCCCCTGTGACTGCTGCCACTCCGAGCGGTTTTCGCGGGCGTCCGGAGACTGCCCGGGTATGCGTGGTACGCACCCGGGTAAACGCACGTCGAAAGCTGCCCCGGAAGGGGCGAACACAACGAAAGAGCCTCCGCATGGTCACTCCGCTTGGGAAGCAGGCGGCAGATCGGCAGGGCCCGGACGAGCACGTCATGCTGCGCTTCGGCGCGGCCTGGGACGACGGCGCGGCAAGCGCCTTCGACGCTCGCCTCGCCCTGCACGCCTTCCTCGCCCACGGTCCGCACACCGCCCCCGAACCGATTCCGGCCTCCTTGGCCGTGGACGCAGAACTGGTCGTCAGCGAACTGGTCACCAATGCCATCCGGCACGCGCCCGGCCCCTGTGAGCTGATCCTGCGGCTGTTCCGAGGAAGGCTGGCCATCACCGTGTGGGACACCTCGGCGAAGCAGCCCACGGTGCGGGGGGAGGACCGGTACCGCGTCGGCGGCCACGGACTGCGTCTCGTGCACACCGTCAGCGACCGGGTCGCCGTCGCACCCCGCGCGAGGGGGAAGCAGATCACCGCCTACCTGCCTCTGACCGCGAGGGAGAGCGCGGACGACGGTAAGGCGGTAAGGGGAGACGGCGGCAAGGCGGCCGGCGGCAAGGAGGAGGCGGCCGTTCTGGCGGCCGGCTGACTCCGTTCCGTGCTCGGCGGGAGCGCCGAGGGATCAGTTCTGCCGGGCGTGTATGGGGCTGTTGGCCACATCGTCCGGGCACTTCGCGTGTGCCTGGCGCATCCGTCGGTCGTGCTTCCAGTCGGAGGTCGCGAGGGCGAGGGACGCGGCCATGCCGACGAGCCCGGCGCCGAGTGCGGTGACGAGGGCGCCCCGGTAGTCGCCGTCGCCGAGCACGAGGTAGAAGAGGCCGGGCAGGGCGGCGGTGCCCACCGCGGCGCCGAGCCGCTGCCCGGTCTGCAGGGCGCCGCCCGCCGCGCCCGCCATGTGCACCGGTACGTCGCGCAGCGTCATGGTGATGTTGGGGGAGATCACGCAGCCGCTGCCGACGCCGCCGAGGAACATCGCGGGGGCGGCGACCCAGGGCGCGATGTCGAGGGGGGCGAGGCGCAGCAGCAGCGCGGTGCCGCCCAGGCCGACGATCACGGCCACGAGGCCGCCCACGGTGAGGACGCGTCCGAGCCGGTCCACCAGCCGGCCGGCGACCGCGGCCGCGACGGCCGAGCCGAGCGCGAAGGGCGTCACGGCCAGACCGGACCGGAGCGGGGAGAAGCCCAGCCCCTCCTGGTAGAAGAGCGCGAAGACCAGCCAGACGCCGCTGAAGCCGACGAAGTAGAGCGTGCCGACGCCGGCGCCGACGGCGTAGCCGCGCACCGTCGTGAACAGGCGCGGGTCGAGCAGCGGCTGGATGCCCCGGGTGACCAGGCGGCGCTGCCACCACGCGAAGGCGCCGAGGATCGCGGCACCGGCGGGGAACAGCCACCACAGCCGGCCGATGCCGCCCGCGCCCGCCTGGACCAGCGGGTACATGAGCGCCAGGACGCCGAGGCCGAGCAGCAGGACGCCCGGCAGGTCCACGTGCTGCCGCCCGGACGGCCGGGTGCGGGGCAGCAGGCGGCGGCCGAGGAGGACGGCGAGGATGCCGATGGGGACGTTGACGTAGAAGAGCCACCGCCAGCCTCCGGCACCGGAGGCCAGGGCGAGGATGACGCCGCCGGCCAGCGGTCCGACGGCGGAGGAGATACCGACGGTGGCGCCGAAGAAACCGAAGGCGCGGCCGCGCTCGGCGCCCCGGAACATCTGCTGGATGAGGGCGGAGTTCTGCGGGGCCATGAAGCCGGCCGCCAGTCCCTGGGCGAGGCGGGCCACCACCAGCAGCGTGATGTTCGGGGCGGCTCCGCAGGCCGCGCTGAAGAGCACGAAGCCGCTGAGGGCCAGCAGGAAGATGCGGCGCCGGTCCAGCGCGTCCCCGAGGCGGCCGGCCGTGACGAGCGCGAGGGCGAAGGCGAGGGCGTATCCGGAGACCACCCACTGCACCTGCGCGGGAGAGGCGTGCAGACCGCGCTGGACGGAGGGCAGGGCCACCACCACGATCGAGACGTCCAGCAGGCTCATGAAGCCGGCCACGAGAGTGACCCACAGGGCACGCCACCGGCGCGGGTCCGGCTCGTACCCGGCCTCCTGCGCGCCCTGGTCCCGGCCGCCCGCCGCTGACGCTGTCACATGGGCTCCTCTCACCAGGTGCGCACCATGGCGAACCAGGTTCCCCGGCGGGACACGCGCCACACCACGGCCGGCGGCCGACGGCGGCTCTCACCCATAGCGCCCGCCCGTCACCCTCCGTGGTCGTCCGGGCGCCGCGCGAAGGGGTCAGTTTGAGCGGGCGAGATCTGTGCAGGCGTTGTGCTTGGGAGAGACGACCGGCGAAAGGAACGACTGATGGCGGCGCCCGACAATGAAGAGTCGGTGGATCCCGCAGCCGTGAGACGACACCGGATGCTGTTCCGGGCGATCGAGAAACGACGGCACCCGAAGCTGCGCCGCAGCGACATCACCGTGACCGACGAGGCGGCGGTCAAACGCGCGACGAAGGCCGCCGCCCTCGGCAACGCGATGGAGTGGTACGACTTCGGCATCTACAGCTATCTGGCGTCGACCATCGGGAAGGTCTTCTTCCCCTCGGGGAACGACACCGCCCAACTGCTCAGCTCGTTCGCGACGTTCGCGGTGGCCTTCCTGGTGCGTCCGCTCGGCGGGATGGTGTTCGGTCCGCTCGGCGACAAGGTCGGGCGCAAGCGCATCCTGTCCCTCACTATGATCATGATGGCGGTGGGGACCTTCGCCATCGGCCTCGTGCCCTCGCACGCCGTCATCGGTCTCTGGGCCCCGGCGCTGCTGATCTTCTTCCGGCTGGTGCAGGGCTTCTCGACCGGTGGGGAGTACGGCGGCGCGTCGACGTTCATCGCGGAGTACGCGCCCGACAAGCGGCGCGGTTACTTCGGCAGCTTCCTCGAACTGGGCACGCTCGCCGGCTACGTCGGGGCCTCCGGCCTGGTCGTCGTCCTCAACAGGGTCCTCAGCGCGGACCAGATGCTTCAGTGGGGCTGGCGCATCCCGTTCCTGGTCGCGGCGCCGCTCGGCCTCATCGGCCTCTACCTGCGGCTCAAGCTGGACGAGACGCCCGCCTTTCAGAAGCTGGAGGGCGGCCAGGTCAAGGCGAGCGAGGCCGCCGAGGCCGTGGAGACCTCGGCCACCGGCGACCTCGGCAGGATCTTCACCCGTTACTGGCGGCCGCTGCTGCTGTGCCTCGCGCTCGTCGCGGCGTACAACATCACCGACTACATGCTGCTCTCGTACATGCCGACGTACCTGTCCGACGAACTGGGCTACGGCACCAACCACGGGCTGCTGATCCTGCTCCTCGTGATGGTGCTCCAGATGTGCGTCATCAACCAGGTCGGGCGGCTCTCGGACCGCTTCGGGCGCAGGCCGCTGCTGATGACGGGGATGCTCGGGTTCCTCGTCCTGTCGCTGCCGTCCTTCCTGCTCATCCGGCAGGGCAGCGTCGTCCTCATCACCCTGGGCCTGCTGCTGCTCGGGCTGTCGCTGGTGACGATGCTCGGCACGATGTCGGCGGCGCTCCCGGCGATATTCCCCACCCATGTGCGGTACGGGTCGCTCTCGGTCGCCTACAACCTGGCCACCTCGGTGTTCGGCGGCACGACGCCCCTGGTGATCACCGCCCTGATCAGCGCGTTCGACTCGACCCTGATGCCCGCCTACTACGCCACGGGCGCCGCGGTCATCGGCGTCATCGCCGTGCTGTGCATGCGGGAGACCGCCAACAAGCCCCTGGCGGGCTCTCCGCCGTCGGTCGAGACGGAGGCGGAGGCGACGGAACTCGTGGAGGCGCAGGCACCTCGCCCGAAGTTCTGAACGCCCGGACAGTGACGACCGGTTCGGCCGCCGACGCGGAAGCGGAGGCGGCCGCCGGCTTGTCCGACGGGTGACGCCGGCAGAGCCGTTGACCCTCGGCGCACCTCCGCTGTCCCCACCGCGCACGGCAGGAGCCGAAGCCCGCCGGTGCCCGCGCGGGCTGCCTAGCGTGATGAGCGAACCGGACGAACCCCGGTCTCCGCTCACCGAAGAGAGGCTCACCCGCATGGTCGACATCGCCGAGGTCACCGCCGCCCCCAGCCCGGACCTGCTCACCCCGGACAACTGCGCGGTGCTGTTCGTGGACCACCAGCCGCAGATGTTCTTCGGCACCGGCAGCGGCGACCGCACCGCCATCATCAACTCCACCGTGGGTCTGGCCAGAGCCGCCCGGGCCTTCGACGTGCCGGTCGTGCTGAGCACCGTGGCCGCCGAGTCGTTCTCCGGTCCCCTGCTGCCGCAGCTGGCCGAGGTGTTCCCGGAGCACAAGGCCGTCGACCGGACCTCGATGAACGCCTGGGAGGACGTGAACTTCGTCGAGGCGGTCAAGGCCACCGGCCGCGAGAAGCTCGTCATCGCGGGCCTGTGGACCGAGGTCTGCGTCGTCCTGCCCGCGCTCTCCGCCCTCGCCCAGGGCTACGAGGTGTACGTCGTCACCGACGCGTCCGGCGGTGTCAGCCCACAGGCACACGAGCACGCGATCCAGCGCATGATCCAGGCCGGGGCGGTCCCGGTCACCTGGGTGCAGGTGCTGCTGGAACTCCAGCGCGACTGGGCCCGGTCCGACACGTACGACGCGGTGACGGACGTGGTGACCCGATACGGCGGCGCCTACGGCCTCGGCATCCTCTACGCCCACGCCGTCATCGGCGGACACGCCGCGGGCTGATCCCCCTTCAGGGCCACGGGGAGGAGGGCGTCCGGCCGGCCGACGTATGATCGCGCGGTGGGCAGTGGTGGGGGGCCCGCGGGGCCGTTCGGGCGGTTACTGCGGGAGTTGCGGCAGGACCGGCGGCTGACGATCGAGGAGCTGGCCGAGGCGTCGGGCGTCTCGGGGCGGGCCATCGGGGACATGGAGCGGGGCCGGAGCCGGCGTCCGCACCGCGGCACGGTCACCGCGCTCGCCCAGGGCCTGGAGCTGGACGAACCGGCGCACGCGCGGCTGCTGGCCGCGGCACGCGCCGCCCGGCCCGGGCCGCAGCAGGCGGAGTCGGTCAGGGTCTCGCCCCACACGCTGCCGAGGGGCGTGCGCGACTTCGTCGGCCGGCAGGGGGAACTGGCGGAGCTGCGCGCCCTCGCGCGGGAGGCCGCCGAGGGCGGGGAGGGGCGGGACGCCCCCGCTCCCCCGGCCGCCGTCGTGTACGGCCCGCCCGGAAGCGGCAAGACCACACTGGCGGTCCGGCTGGCCGAGGGGCTGACGTCCTCGTGCCCCGACGGAGCGTTCCTGGTCGACATGCGAGGCCTGGACGAACGTCCGTTGCCGGCCGACCAGGTGCTGTCGGGGCTGCTCGGCTCCTGGGGCGTGCCGGACGCCGAGCTGGCCGGACTCGGCGCCGAGGAGCTTCTCGCCCGCTACCGCGACCTCTCCGCCCGGCTCCGCGCGGTCCTGGTGCTGGACAACGCCGGCAGCGAGGACCAGATCAGGCCGTTGCTCCCGCGCGAGGGCCGCCTGCTCGTGGTGGTGACGAGCCGCCGTACCCTCGCCGGTCTGGAGGGCGTACGGCGCGTCGAACTCGGGGCGCTGAACCGCCAGGAGTCCGCCGCGCTGCTGCGGGCCGTCGTGGGCACGGGACGGGTGGACGCCGAGCCCGCGGCCGCGAACGTCGTGACCGAGCTGTGCGGTCATCTCCCCCTGGCCCTGCGGGTGGCCGCGAACTGGGCCGCCACCCGCACCAGTTGGAGCCTGCGCCGGCTCGCCGACCGGCTGGCCGACGAGGACCGCCGGCTGGATGCGCTGAGCGCGGGCGACCTGCGGGTCAACTCCGCCTTCGCACTGTCCTACTCGCGTCTCGCGCCCGAGGCCGCCCGCATGTTCCGGCTGCTGTCGCTCGTGCCGGGCGGGGACTTCGGTGTCCCGCCGGCCGCCGTGCTCGCGGGAGTCTCCTTGCCCGAGGCGGAGGACCTCCTGGAGGAACTGCTGGAGGCGGGGCTGCTGTTGACGGCCCGTCAGGACCGCTACCGGCTGCACGATCTGCTGCGGCTGTACGCGGCGTCCCGCCACCGCGCGGAGGACGGTACGGAGGGGTCGCTCGCCGCCCGGTCGCGGCTGCGGCACTGGCTGCTGGACACGGCCGTCCTCGCGGGCCGCTGGTACGAACCGGACTACGGCATGCCGCCGGCGGACCCGGGCCGGCTGGTCGCCCTCGACGACCGGGAGCAGGCGGCGCGCTGGATCAGGACGGAGGGCGACTCCTGGCTGGCCGCGTTCCGCGAGGCGGCGGCGGCCGGCGAGCACACCAGGGTCGCCGAAGTCGCGGAGGCCATGCACTGGTTCTCCGACCACTGGGTGTCCTGGGGCCACTGGGTCGAGGTCTACGAGCGTGCCGCCGCGGCGGGAGCCGCGCTCGGGGACGCCGGGCTGGAGGCGACCCACCGCAACTACCTCGCCTGGGCGTACTGGGCCTGCGCCCGCCGTCACCACGAGGCGGTGGACGCGGCCCTGTGCGCGCTGTGTCTGGCCGAGGGGGCCGGGGACACCCTCCAGCAGGCCTGGGCGCACGCCTATCTCGGCTGGCTGCGGGACGCCGTCGACGACCTGCCGCCGGCCGCCGACCACTACCGGCGCGCCATGGAGCTGTTCACGGAGGCGGACGACGTCAACGGGTACCTCCAGGTCTGCTGCGGGGTGGTCAGGCTGATGCGCGCGACGGGTCGCCCGCAGGAGGCCGTCGAGACCTACCGGGGCATCATGGAGACGCTCGCGGACCCCCGTCACCGCGACCGGATCCCGCCCAACGTACGGGACTTCACCACCCTGTCCGCCGTCTACTCGGTGTCGTTCGTCCATCTCGACCGGGGCGACTGGCGGGAGGCGGCCGACGCGCTGCGGGGCATTCGCGGGCAGTTCGACGCACGCGGCTGGCACAAGCAGGCGAGCAAGGTCCACCTCCACCTGGCCCACGCGCTGGCCCGCCTCGGGGAGCGGGCCGAGGCCGCCGCCGAGTACCGCGCCGTGCTCTGGCTGGAGGGCCTCGTCCCCGCGGAGGTCAGGGAGGACGCCCGGACCGGCCTCGCCGCTCTGGCCGGGGGACGGCCGGCGCCACCGCCCCGCTTCACGCTGTGACACGGGGAGCGGGGCGCCGGGGAGCGGGGCGCCGGGGAGCGGGGCGCCGCAGGGCGGTGGACGTGTCAGGCACGATGCTCCTCTGGCCGGTGACGTGGCGAACTCCTGTGCAACGGGTCGGTTCGCGGAGGCGTTCCTTCCGTCTCACCTGTGCTTCTGCCCGGTGCCGGACAGGCCGTGTGTCTGCCATTCGCGGGGCGTCACACCGTAGGCCGCGCGGAATGCGCGGCTGAAGTGGCTGGGGCTCACGAAGCCCCAGCGCCGGGCGACGGTCGCGACGCCCTGCCCGAGGGCCGCGGCCCGCAGCAGGTCCTGGCGGCACCGCTCCAGCCGCTGGGCGCGGATCCACTCCCCCACCGTCGCGCCCTCCAGCTGGAACAGTTTGTGGAGGTAGCGGACCGACATGAAGTGCGCGGCGGCGATCCCGGGCGGTGACAGCTCGGGGTCGCAGAGATGGCGCAGGATGTGGTCCTTCACGCGCACGAGGGTCGCGGCGGCGGTCTCCGGTGCCTGGGGCGCGAAGCGGCCGCGTCTCTCGTTGATCAGCAGCGCCAGCAGGTCGAGCGCGGTGGCGGCGAACTGCCGGCCGACGAGGGCGTCGAAACTCCCCGCCTCGCGGGCCAGGCGCGCGAAGTAGGTCGCCACCAGCGCGGCACCGCCGTCCCGGCCGGAGAACGCGGTGGCGGTCAGCGCCCGCAGGTCCTCGTCCCGGACGTGGAGATCCTCGCGGGGGAAGTGGAAGGAGGTGAAGCAGAACCTGCTCTGCACTCTCTTCCTGAACAGCCGGGAGGAGTCGGAGAGGGAGAAGTCGCCGGGCTCGATCAGCGCCTGTCTGCCGTCCTGTTCCTTCAGGGCGCTGCCCCGCTGCTGGAGGGTCAGGATGAGGAACCGGTTCCCGTCCCGGACCAGCCGCCCGCTGCGCGTCACCACCTGCGGGCCGGCCTGGACCTGCGCCACCCGTAAGGACCCCAGCTTCTCGGTGACGATCCGCCCGGGTGACGGGGCGTCCTCGAGGAGCTGGACGTCCAGCGGTACGAAGGTCCGGGACACCGCGTGGTGCCATCGCTCGCCGCGGTCGGCGGCCGGCAGTGACGCGGTGGAAAGGACGACGGGCACCTGGTTCTCCCCTGGGCATCGTTCAGGGCCGGCGATTGTGGTCAGATGCCGGCCCTGTCGATGTCACCATCCCGGACCTGGCCGGTCCAGGAGGAATCGGAGGAAGAATTCACTTCTCCAGGAAGGCGAGCAGCGCCGAGTTGACCTCTTCCGCGTGGGTCCAGAGCAGACCGTGCGGGGCGCCCTCGATCTCCACGTAGTCCGCGGCGGGCAGAGCCTTGTGGAACGGCCTCGCGGTGCCCTCCACGGGCAGGATGCGGTCGCCGGTGCCGTGCAGGATCAGGGCCGGCACGTCGATCGCCGGGATGTCGGCCCGGAAGTCGGTGTACCAGGTCGACGGGGCGGCGGCCGCCGCGTGGAAGCCGCCGCCCGCGGCGACGTTCCAGCTGTTGCGGACGGCCTCCTCGCTGATCCGGCTGCCGAGGTTCTCGTCGAGGTTGTAGAAGTCCTCGTAGAAGGCGGTGTAGTACGCGTAGCGGTCCGCCTTGACGGCCGCGACGACCCCGTCGAAGAACTCCTTCGGGGCGACCCCGTCCGGGTTGTCGTCGGACTTGAGCAGGCAGGGCTCCAGCGAGGCGAGGAAGGCGACCTTGGCGACCCGGGCGGAGCCGTACCTGGACACGTACCGGGCGACCTCGCCGGTACCCATCGAGAACCCGACGAGCACGGCGTCCCGCAGGTCGAGGGTCTCCATCACGGTGTTCAGGTCGGCCGCGAAGGTGTCGTAGTCGTAGCCGGTCGTCGGCTGGGAGGACTGGCCGAAACCACGCCGGTCGTACGTGATCACGCGGTGGCCGGCGGCGAGCAGGGCGGCGGTCTGCCGCTCCCAGGAGTGCCCGTCGAGCGGGAAACCGTGGATGAGGACGACCGGCTGCCCGGATCCGTGGTCCTCGTAGTAGAGATCGATGGAAGTGGAGTTCTCCTGGCCCACGGTGATGTACGGCATGCGCTGTTTCCTCGTTTCCGGATGGCTGGCGGAGGGGACGCGGACACGTTAGGACGGCCGCCGTGCCGCCTGTTGCCGGGCAGCGCACCGGTAGTTGACCGGGGGCGCACGGGCCCGCCCCCGGTCCGAGGCCCTGGTCATTCGGGCAGCGGCCGGTCGTCGACGACGTGTTTCATGACCAGGGTGGAGTTCAGGCGCTGGACGCCGGGCAGCCGGGCGAGCTGCTGGTCGTAGAGCTGCTGGAAGGCTGTCAGGTCGGTGGTGGCGACGCGCAGCAGGTAGTCGGGATCGCCGAAGAGCCGCTGGGCCTGGAGCACGTGCGGAACGGCGGCCACACCCTCCTCGAACGCGGAGACGGTGTCGGCGTCCTCCATGCGCAGGGTGACGAAGACGAGTGCTTCGAAGGTGAGGCCCACGGCGGCCGGGTCGACGACCGCCCGGTACCCGCGGATCGCGCCCTCGCGTTCGAGGTCGCGCAGCCGGCGGTGGCAGGGCGAGACGCTCAGTTTCACGCGGGCGGCCAGCTCGGTGACCGTGAGACGGCCGTCCAACTGCAGCTCGGTAAGAATTTTCCGGTCCAGGGCATCCATGGAGAAGATTTTGCCCCAGATTCCGCGATCAAGGAGAAAAGAAGGGGACACGTACGGGCGGATCCGGCCAAACCTTCCTCACGGAGCAGAGCACGCGAGAGGGACAGATCCAGGGGCATGACGACATTGGCGGCGTTTTTGGCTCCTCCCGGTTGCGGATCACGCTCGAGGGAGCCGGGACCAGCGGGCTCAACCCGAAGGCGCTGCTGCTGAACCGGCCTGAGGACCAGGCCCTCGACGGCCTGGGCGGTGACACGCGTCTCCGGCGTGATGATGATCGTCATCAGCGGGTTCCTGCTGGTGGACCGCCTGGCCGCCTGAACAGCGGCACGGCCGCTTCCACTGGGGAAAGCCCGCAACGGGTACCCGGCGCCTCTCCCTGACATGATGGCCGGGGGGCCGTAAGGGCGTCACATCCGGAGGCACCGTGGAGGGACGCGTACCGGAGGACCTGGCGGTCGTCGTCGACGCCGGTGGAGCGATCACGGTGTGGAGCGACGGCGCTCGCCGGCTGCTCGGCTACGAACCCGCCGAGATCGTCGGCAGGTCCGTCACCGGGCTGCTCGCCGCGGCGCTCCCGGAGTCCACGAGGCGGCACGTGGCCGACGGGCAGCGATGGTCCGGTGAGGTGGCGCTCCGGCACCGCGACGGCGACCGCGTGGTGGTCCGGCTGAAGGGAACTCCGCTCCTCGACGCGGCCGGCGGGCGGCTCTGGCTCGTGACCGGCACCGTGCCGGCGCCCACGGCCGGGCGGCCCGCCCGGCGGACCGTGCCCCTGTGGGACCTCACGCTCTCCCAGCTCCCGGTTCCCGTGGCGGTCTACGACCGGGACGCGAGGCTGGTCGCCGCCAACGAGATCATGACCGAGGTGATGGGCAGGTCCGAGGAGGAGATGAAGGGCCTGACCCTGTGGGAGATCGAGCCCCACCCGCCCTTCGACGAGTACGACCGCCTCCAGCGGCAGGTCCTGCGCACCGGCGAGATGATCTTCCACGAGGACCACAGCAAGGCCCCGGGCGAGACCCGGCCGCACGCCTGGTCGATGTTCATGTCGCCGTTGAAGGACGAGACCGGTGCGGTGCAGGGCGTGTCCGCGACCGTCTTCGACACCACGGAGCAGTACTGGGCCCGCCGCCGGCTGGCGGTGCTCAACGACGCCGCCCTGCGCATCGGGAGCACGCTGGACGTGGCCCTGACGGCCGACGAGCTGTCGGAGGTGGCCGTGGCCGGGTTCGCGGACTTCGTCACCGTGGACCTGCTGGAGTCCGTCGCCCTGGGCGACGAGCCGCGACCGGTGCCGACGGACGCGCCGGTCACCGTGCGCCGCACCGCGCAGCGGTCGGTGCTTCCGGGCTGCCCGGAGTCGGTGATCGCCACGGGCGACACCACGCTCTACCCCGTGGGCACGCTGCCCGCGCGGACGCTGGCCGCCGGGCGGGGCGCCCGGCACCGGCCGGGCGACCCGGGGCTGCGGGAGTGGATCAGGTCCTCGCCGGCCCGTGCCGAGACCGTGGCCCGGCACATGATCCACTCGGTGATGCTGGTGCCGCTGCGCGCCCGGGGGGTGACCCTGGGCCTGGTGCACTTCCTGCGGCACCGCACGCCGGAGTCCTTCAGCGAGGACGACCTGCTGCTCGCGGAGGAGATCGTCGCGAGGGCGGCGGTGAGCGTGGACAACGCCCGGCGCTACACCCGTGAACGCCGGACGGCGCTGGCGCTCCAGCGCAGTCTCCTCCCCGACCGGCCCCCGGACCTCGCGGCGATGGAGGTCGCCTACCGCTACCTGCCGACCGGTTCGGGAGCGGACATCGGAGGCGACTGGTTCGACGTGATCCCGCTGTCCGGCGCCCGGGTCGCGCTGGTCGTGGGTGACGTGGTGGGCCACGGCATCCACGCCTCGGCCACGATGGGCCGTCTGCGGACCGCGGTACGGACGCTGGCGGACGTCGATCTCGCCCCCGACGAGCTGCTCACCCAGCTGGACGACCTCGTCATCCGGCTCGACCGGGAAGAGGGCCCGGAGGTGCGCGGGCGGGCGGCCGAGCCGTCGGGGCAGGTCGGCGCCACCTGCCTGTACGCGGTGTACGACCCGGTGTCCCGGCGCTGCACCGTGGCCCGCGCCGGGCATCCGTCGCCCGCGCTGGTCACGGCCGACGGCGAGTTCCGGTTCCTCGATCTGCCGGCCGGGCCGCCGCTGGGTCTGGGCGGCCTGCCGTTCGAGGCCGTCGAGGTGGAGCTGGAGGAGGACAGCCTGCTCGCCCTCTACACCGACGGGCTGATCGAGGCCGCCGACCACGACATCGAGGTCGGGATCGGCTTGCTGCGCCGGGCGTTGGGCAGCCCGGCCGGCACGCTGGAGGAAACGTGCGACCACGTACTGCGCACGGTGCTGGTCGGCCGGCCCGCCGACGACGTCGTGCTGATGCTGGCCCGGACCGCCGCGCTCGACGCCGGGCGGGTGCGCACCTGGCAGCTGCCGCCGGACCCGGCGGCCGTGGCCCGGGCCCGCAAGACGGCGGGCGAACAGCTGGCCGCCTGGGGCCTGACGGAGGCGGCGTTCACCACGGAACTGATCGTCAGCGAGCTCGTCACCAACGCGCTGCGGTACGGCGGCGCCCCCATCGAACTGCGGCTGATCCGCGACACGACCCTCATCTGCGAGGTGTCGGACGGCAGCAACACCGCGCCGCACCTGCGCCGGGCCCGCGTCTTCGACGAGGGCGGACGCGGTCTGCTCCTCGTCGCCCAGCTGTCCGAGCGATGGGGCAGCCGCCAGACCCCCACGGGCAAGACCATCTGGGCCGAGCAGTCACTGCCCGACGAGACGTCTTTCTGAGCCGGGGCTCGAAGACGGTCATGGCCTGGCGACGCGCCGCAGCCGAATGACGGCACGTGGGAGGGGTACTCCGCCGCCCTTGCGGGATCGGCCGGCCGGCCGGTTTCCGTACATCGTGAGGAGACCCGTGACCAAGGAGAGTTATGCCTGACGAGTCGGTGAAGAACGTCTTCGTGATCGGGCTCGACGAGGCCAACCTGCCGGTGCTCCGGCAGGTGCCCGGAGCCGATCGGCTGCGCTTTCACCAGCTGCTGACCATCGAGGAACTCCAGTTGGGCGAGGTGCACCTGCCCACGCTGTTCGACAAGGCCAGGGGCGTGCTGGACGCGTTCGACGGAAGCATCGACGCGATCGTCGGCTACTGGGACTTCCCGGTCAGCACCCTCGTCCCCATGCTGAGCGAGCAGTACGGTACCCGCAGCACGAGCCTGGAGTCGGTGGTCAAGTGCGAGCACAAGTACTGGAGCCGGCTGGAGCAGCAGAAGGCGACCGACCGGCACCCGGGCTTCGACAGGGTGGACCTGTCGGCCGAGCCGCCCCGCCCGCCGCGGAACGTGACCTTCCCCATGTGGGTCAAGCCGGCCCTCTCGTACTCCTCGGAACTCGCCTTCGGAGTCGATGACGAAGAGGAGTTCCGCACGGCCGTCACCAAGATCCGCGAGGGCATCGCCCGTATCGGCCGCCCCTTCGAGCACATCCTCGAACGCATCGACCTGCCGGCGGAGATGGACGGCGTGGGCGGCCAGGTCTGTCTGGCGGAGGAGTCGATGTCCGGCGTCCAGGTCGCCGTGGAGGGCTATGTCCACCAGGGCGAGGTGACCGTGTACGGGGTCCTGGACTCCATCCAGTACCCGGACTCCCCCTGCTTCCTGCGGCACCAGTACCCCTCCACTCTGCCGCCGCCGGTGATCGCCCAGCTCCACGACGTCAGCGAGCGCGTGATGCGGCAGATCGGCATGGACTCGGCCACCTTCAGCATCGAGTACTTCTACGACCCGCGAACCGACGAGATCAACCTGCTGGAGATCAACCCTCGGCACTCCCAGTCGCACGCGGAACTGTTCCAGTACGTCGACGGCGTGCCCAACCACCACTGCATGCTGAGCCTCGCCCTCGGCGAGGACCCGCGTATGCCGCACCGCGAGGGCCCGTACGCGATGGCCGCGAAGTGGTACCACCGCTGGTTCACCGACGGTGTGGTGCGCCGGGTCCCCGGGCCCGAGGAGATCGCCCGCATCGAGCGGGAGACCCCCGGCGTGCGCATCGAGGTGATTCCCGAAGAGGGTGACAGGCTCTCGGAGCTCCCCGGACAGGACAGCTACAGCTACGAGCTGGCGCACATCTTCACCGGTGGGGCGGACGAGGAGGAGCTGCGGGAGAAGTACGACCACTGCGTGGCCGCCCTGGGCCTCGCCTTCGACGAAGCCCCGCCGGAGTGAAACCGGCAGGAGTGAAACCCGCAGGAGTGAAGTCCCACGAGAAGTAAGGAGCACGTGGGTTCCATGCGTTACGTGACCAACCTGCCGTACGCGACGAAGGAAGAAGAGCACGTCACGATCCCGATGTCGGACGGGGTCCGGCTCTCCGCGCACATCTGGCGCCCGACCTCCTCGGACCAGGAGCCGGTGCCCGCGGTGCTGGAGTACATCCCGTACCGCAAGCGCGACCTGACGGCCGTACGCGACTCGATCCACCACCCGTATCTCGCCGGGCACGGCTACGCCTGCGTCCGTGTCGACCTGCGCGGCACCGGTGACTCCGAAGGGGTGCTGCGCGACGAGTACCTGGAGCGGGAGCAGGCGGACGCCGAGGAGGTGCTGGCCTGGCTGGCGGAACAGCCCTGGTGCGACGGCGGCACGGGCATGATGGGCATCTCCTGGGGCGCGTTCGCGGCGCTCCAGGTGGCGGCCCGCCGGCCGCCGAGCCTGAAGGCCATCGCCATCGCGTCCTTCACCGACGACCGGCACGCCGACGACATGCACTACATGGGCGGCGCCCTGCTGTCGGACAACCTGGCCGAGGCGGGCACCATGTTCGCCTACGGCACCTGCCCGCCCGACCCGGCCGTGGTCGGCGACCGCTGGCGCGAGATGTGGCACGAACGGCTGGAGAACACCGAGCCCTGGGTGCTGGAGTGGCTGCGCCACCAGCGCCGCGACGACTACTGGCGGCACGCCTCGGTGTGCGAGGACTACACGGCCGTGCGCTGCCCGGTCCTGGCATCCAGCGGCTGGGCGGACGGCTACTCCAACGCCGTGACCCGGCTGCTCGGCAACCTGGACGTGCCGCGCAAGGGCCTGATCGGTCCCTGGTCGCACAAGTTCCCCCACCTCGGGGAGCCCGGCCCCGCCATCGGCTACCTCCAGGAGCTCGTGCGGTGGTGGGACCACTGGCTCAAGGGCGTCGACAACGGCGTGATGGACGGCCCGATGCTGCGCACGTGGATGCAGGAGAGCGTCCCGCCCTCCACCGCGTACGAGGAGCGGCCGGGGCGCTGGGTCGGTGAACCGGACTGGCCCTCCCCGCACGTCCGGCAGGTCGTCCACCCGCTCACCCGGCACACGATCGAACCGCCGCGGGAGCCGGCCGACCGGGACGAGGCACCCGACGGCGACGCTCTGACCGTGCGGTCCCCGCTGTCGGTAGGCCAGTTCGCGGGCAAGTGGGCCTCCTACAACGCGCCCCCGGACCTGCCGTACGACCAGCGCGAGGAGGACGGCGGTTCCCTCGTCTTCGACACCGAGCCCCTGACGGAGCAGGTGGAGATCCTCGGCTCGCCGACCGTGGAACTCGACCTGTCGGTCAGCGAGCCGGTCGCCATGGTGGCCGCGCGGCTGTCGGACGTGAGCCCCGACGGCGCCGCGACCCGCGTCTCGTACGGCATTCTGAACCTGACCCGGCGTGACAGCACGGAGTCCCCCGAGCCGCTGGAGCCGGGCCGCCGGTACCGCGCCAGCATCCCGCTGAACGGGGTGGCGCAGGCGTTCCCGCCGGGCCACCGCATCCGGCTCTCCCTCTCCACGTCCTACTGGCCGCTGGCCTGGCCCCCGCCGAAGCCGGTCCTGCTGAGCGTCCACGAGCACTCCAGCACGCTCACCCTGCCGGTGCGGCCGGTCGAGGAACCGGACGAGGTGCCGGCATCGCCGTTCGGCGAGCCCGAGGGCGCGCCCCCGCTCACCACGAGCCAGGTGACGCCCCCGGAGGAGCGCTGGGAGGTCAAGCGGGACCTGGTCGGTTACCGCGCCGAGTTGGACATCATGAAGGACCGGGGCACGGTCCGCTTCGAGGACATCGACCTCGAGGCCGGCCGCCGCGCCCACGAGCGCTACACGGCGGTCGCCGACGACTTCACCTCGGTCAGCGGTGAGTCCACCTGGACCATGACGTTCCAGCGGGACGACTGGGACGTACGGGTGGTGACGCACACCCGGCTGAGGTGCGACGAGACGGACTTCTTCGTGGACGCGACCCTCGACGCGTACGAGGCCGGCCGCCGGGTGTTCTCCCGTACCTGGAACGAGGAGGTGCCGCGCGACCTGCTGTAGGGGCAACTCGGCTACGCGGCGCGGGACGGGCAGGTCGTACGCGGCCCGGGACATGGCCCGTTGGGACAACCCGCTGTTCGGGACGTCGATTGCGGATCGGGCACCGTACGAACGCCGCCGGGCAGGGCATGGCCGCCGCCCGCAACCTGCTCGCCCCGCCGGACGCGCGCAGGCCGTTCGTGCCCGTGCCGTACTTCTGGTCCGACCAGTACGACATGAGGGTCCAGGCGTACGGCCATCTGCGCGGGCACGACGAAGTGGCCGTGGTGGACGGCGACTTGGCCGCGCGCCGGTGCCTCGTCGCGTACCGCACGGGCGAGCGGCTGTCCGTTGCCCTGGCGGTGGGCATGCCGCCCAAGGCGGTGCGCGGCCGGCGACAGGCGGTCGCGGGTGGGGCGGCGTGGCGTGACGCGGTGGGGGCCGCCGGCATCGGGGCGGCCTGACGCGGTCCCCTCACCGGGGCGGGGAGCGGACCCTGCCGTTCCCCGCCCCGTCCGTCGCGTGGGGCACGTCCGGGACGGATACTGGTCGTCGGTCTCGCCGGTGGGCGGGGCGAAGGCCGTGGTGGGACGCAGTCGCTGGGCAGGTGGGGAGAGGGACATGGCGCAAGGGGTTGTCGTCCGGTTCGACGACGTCAAGGGGTACGGCTTCATCGCGCCCGACAACGGCGGTGAGGACGTGTTCGTCCACGTCAACGACCTGGCCGAGCCGGGCACGACGCTGACCAGCGGCACTCGGGTGGTGTTCGACGTCCTGGACGGCGGGCGTGGTCTGAAGGCCTACGACGTGTCGCTCGCCGGCCCGGCGCAGGCGACCGGCGGGCGCGGCTCGAACGGCGGGGCCACGTTGCCGCCGGGCGGCGGCCCGCTGCCGAGCGGGGCGCTGGACACGTCGGCGGCGCCCGCGGCGTCCGTGGAGCGCGGCGCCGGGTCCGTGCCGGACGACACCTGCGCCGTCTTCTCGCGCGGCGAATTCACCCAGCTGGTCACCGAGTTGCTGCTGACCAGTGGCCCGGACCTGACGGCACGGCAGGTCGTGGAGCTGCGCTCGACGTTGGCGGGCTTCGCCGCGGAGCACGGCTGGGTCGTCGACTGACCGCGTCCCGCCCTCTGTAGGTCAGGCGGCCCGTTCCGCGAGGAGGCGGGCCAGCTCCAGCCTCTTGATCTTGGTCGTGGCGGTCTGCGGCAGGTCCTCGTGCCTCCACTGCACCGGCGCTGCCATCTTCGGCAGTCCCGCGACCGCCGAGCGCCACGCCTCGGGGTCCAGGGGAACGTCGTCCTTGGTGCAGACGATGGGAGTGGCCACGTTGCCCTCCCCCGGCACGATGACGACCTCCAGGAGGTTGTCCAGTTTCCCGAAGAGCTGGTCCTCCACGGCCAGGGTGCTGCCGAAGTCCTCGATGAGGTCGACCTCGCGGTCCAGCAGGTGCACGCATCCCCACCGTGTGCGGTAGCCGACGTCACCCATCCGCCACCAGCCGTCCGTGACCTGCTGGTCGTAGCGGTCCTGCTCGCCCAGGTAGGTCACGATCCTGCCGTCGCTGCGCACTTCGATGTAGCCGGGGTGTTCCGGGGACGGCGGCATGCCGTTGCGGCTCACCACCCGTACCTCGGTCATGCCGGGGATCGCCATGCCGACGCAGCGGCCGTCGGCGTCGGGTGCGCGGCGCGGGGAGAAGGACCGGGCCACCACCGGACCGACCTCGCTCTGCCCGTACAGTTGCGCGAACATCGGGGCGCGGCGGCGCGTCGCCCGCAGCAGCCGGTGCACCGTCCGCGGGTGGATGGCGTCGAACGTGCTGCTGAACAGCTTCACGTTGCGCAGCGGGCCTCGCGGGTCGTCGGCCAGTTCCTCCCACTGCATGAACGAGTTGGGGTGTGCCTCCAGGATGCCGGGCCGCAGCCGCGCGAACAGGTCGGCGGCGTGCCGCGGGTCGGAGTCGGCCATCATCACGATCGGGAAGCCGCGGAACAGGGAGATGGCCAGCGCGGTGAAGATCCGGGAGTGCACGAAGGACACGTGCACCGCGATCGTCTCGCGCCCCCGGACGATCGGTGCGAGCGCCGACACCTGGGGGCGGTAGCGGGCCTGAAGGGTGCGTCCGGTGTGGACGGCCAGTTTGGGCGTGCCGGTGGTGCCGGAGGTGTGGGTGATCAGCGTGGGATGGTCCGGGGGCATGGTGAGGCCGTCGAAGGGCTCGCAGCCGGCCAGGGAGTGCAGGTCGACGGTTCCTTCGAAGGCACCCGAGGTGAGGAGGACGCGTTCGCTCGCCTCGAAGATGTCGGCCGGCAGTTCCCGCTCCAGCTTGGCCTGGTCGGTGACGAGGTGGGGCCGGTTCGCCCGGCGGACCAGAGTGGCGACGGTGTCGCCGTCGAGCTTCGGCGACAGCAGGACGGGCACCGCTCCGCACCGTGCCACGGCACAGGCGAGCAGCACGATGTCGAAGCCGTCCGACTTGTAGATCACCACCCGTTCGCCCGGCCGGACCTTCGCCGCCCACAGCCGCGAGGCCAGGTCGGCGACCGTCTCGGCGACCTCGGCGATCGTGGCCCGGCGGCCGAGCCGCGGGGCGGCGTCGAGGTCGTGGTCGAGGATGAGGACATTCGCAGGATGACGGGCCGCCGCCCGCTCGAACAACGACCCCAGCCGGAAACCACGGTTCGCTATGCGTTGCAGAATCATGCTGTCACGCTTCCAACCATCAGATTCGGGGGTGTATTTCGGCATCGTCCGCACACTGCGGCTCGGCTCCTTTGGCCGGGAGCGTCGCAGCGATTTCCCCGGCTCTCAAGAAGCGGTCGGTGAATGCGTCAAGTCGCGCGCTCCGCCTTACCGGAAGATGACAGAAAATCAGGGCGGCTCATGACCGGCGGGAACCGATCCGCCACGCTGGGGGCATGCAGGCAGCCTTCATCGAGCGGCTCGGTCCCCCGGACGTCATCCGGTACAGCGAGGTGCCCGCCCCGCTCCCCGGGCCGTCGGACGTCCTGGTCGACGTCGCGGCCACCACGGTCAACCCGGTGGACACCTTCGTCCGCTCCGGCCTGTTCCGCACCCCCATGGACTTTCCGTTCGTCATCAGCCGCGACCTCGTCGGCACGGTGGCCGCGACGGGTGACGGCGTGCGCGGCTTCACGGTCGGCGAGCGCGTGTGGTGCAACAGCCTGGGCCACGGCGGCCGGCAGGGCGCCGCGGCCGAGCAGGCGGTGGTGCCGGCCGACCGGCTGTACCGGCTGCCCGACCGTGTCGACCCCTACGAGGCGCTCGCCACGGTCCACCCGGCGGCGACGGCCCACCTGGCGCTGTTCACCCACGGCCGGCTGCGGCGGGGCGAGACGGTCGTCGTGGCCGGCGGGGCCGGGAACGTCGGCAGCGCGCTGGTGGCCATGGCGGCGTGGGCCGGGGCCCGGGTGGTGGCCACCGCCCGGCCCGGCGACGCCGGGTACTGCCGCCGGCTGGGCGCCGCGGAGGTCGTGGACCACCGGGCCGGGGACCAGTGGGAACGGCTGCGGGACGCCGCGCCCGACGGCATCGACCTGTACACCGACACCTCGAAACCGCAACGACTTGGAGCAGGCGATACCGCTGCTGGCTCCGCGCGGCAGGGTCGTGGTGCTCGCGGGGGCCGCGTCCCGGCCCGCGCTGCCCGCCGGGGCGATGTACATGAAGGACGCCTCGGTCGTCGGGTTCGTCATCTCCCGGGCGCGGGTGCCGGAGCTGGCGGAGGCGGCCGAAGTCATCAACACCCTGCTCGCGCAGGGCCTGTTGCGGCCGCGACGCACCGAGACGCTGCCACTGGCCGCCGCGGCGGAGGCGCACCGGCGCATGGAGCGCGGCGAGCTGAACGCACGGCGCGTCCTGCTCACCCCGCCCGGAGCGGTCGGCCTGCGATAGGGGTGCGGCCCGGTGGGCGCCTGCCCGTAGGGGACGGATAGGGGCTGACTCCGGGGGTCACCGGACAGTAATCTCGTGTCGCCAATCGGCATTCCCAGGAAAAAGACCCGGAATTCGCGACCGGCGCGTCATGAATTCCCGCGGGGTGATGCGGACATCTGCACGGGGGGTTGTTTCGCCTGCCTTCCCGACGACAGCTGTGCGGCACCGCGGCTGTCCTGTGCCGCAGTGATTCGGCAGTACTTCGACTCTTCGGAGGGGCAGAAATGATGACCGAGTCCGGAGCCATAGCCGTCGTCGGCGTCGGCTGCCGCTTCCCGGGCGGGGTGCGGTCCCTCGACTCCTTCGGACGTCTGCTGACCGGTGGCCCCGACCTGTTCACGGACGTGCCGGCGGACCGCTGGGGGCCGGAGCACGCCGACCCGGCGGGCGGGCCGGGCACCATCTCCAACGGCGTGGGCGCCTTCCTGGAGGACATCGACCGTTTCGACGCGGCCTTCTTCGGCATCACACCGCGCGAGGCGGACTCCCTGGACCCGCAGCAGCGCCTGGTGATGGAGGTGGCGTGGGAGGCGATGGCCGACTCGGGCCGCCCCCGCGAGGAGTGGCGCGGCTCGCGTACCGCCGTGGTGCTGGGCATGCTCGCCAAGGACTACGAACTGCTGCACGCCCGGACCCTCGGCCTGGGCCGTATCGGCCCGCACCACGTCAGCGGCACGGAGTTCAGCTTCGCCGCCGGCCGCCTCGCCTACACCTTCGACCTCCACGGGCCGGTGTCGACGGTCAACTCGGCCTGCTCCTCGTCCCTGCTGGCCGTGCACCAAGCGGTGCAGAGCCTGCGTACCGGCGACTGCGACACGGCCCTCGCGGGCGGGGTCAGCCTGCTCATCACCCCGGACCTGAGCGTGTTCCTCAGCAGCGTCGGCGCGTTGTCCCCGTCCGGGGTGTGCCGGCCGTTCGACGCCTCGGCGGACGGCATCGTGCGCGGTGAGGGGTGCGGCGTCGTCGTCCTCAAGCGGTACGCCGACGCCGTGGCGGCCGGCGACCGGATCCACGCCCTCATCCGCGGCTCGGCCGTGAACAACGACGGCGCCAGCCTGGGGCTGACCGTGCCGAACGCCGCCGCTCAGGGCGACCTGCTCCGGCGTGCCCTGGACCGGGCCGGTCTCGCCCCGCACGAGGTGGACTACGTGGAGGCGCACTGCTTTTTTCACCCCCATCGGCGATCTCATCGAGGTGGAGGCGCTGGGCGAGGTGTACGGGACGGGCCGTACGGCGGACTCCCCCGTCCTGGTCGGCTCGCACAAGGCGGTGCTCGGTCACATGGACGCGGCGGCCGGTATCGGCGGCCTGCTGAAGACGATCTGGGTGGTCTCCTCCGGACGGGTCCCCGCGCAGCCCCGCGTCGAGCGCCAGAACCCCGCCGTCGACTGGCGCGGCGGCGCCGTGGCCGTGCCACTGGCCGAGGTGGACCTGTCCGGCCGGGAGCGACCGCCGCGCGCGGGCGTCAGCTCCTTCGGGCTCAGCGGCACGAACGTACACGTCGTCGTGGAGGCACCGCCCGCGCCGGAACGGGCGGTGGCCGGTTCGGGCACCGACCCGGCCGCGTCGGTGCCGCAGGGCACGCCGCACGTCCTGCTGGTGTCCGCCGCGGGCGAGACGGCGCTGGCCGAGCAGGTGTCGCGCCTGCGCGCGGCCGTCGCCGAGGACGACGCCCCGCTCGGCGACCTGGTGGCGTCCGCGGCGACCCGCCGCACCCACGAGGCGTACCGCTACGCCGTCGTCGCCGACGACCGGGCAGGTCTGGTCGCGGCGCTGGAGGACCCGCTGGATCCACCGGAGGGCGCCTACGCGGGCGTCGTGGAGGACCCGGAGACCGCGCCCTCGCCGGTGTTCGTGTTCTCCGGTCAGGGCGGCCAGTGGGCGGGCATGGCGGCCGACCTGTACGACTCGGACCCGTCCGTGCGCGAAACCCTGGACGAGTGCGCCGAGTTGATCGCCGCGGAGGGCGCGTGGTCGCTGCTGGACGAGATACGCCGCCCCACGGGCACCTCACGGCTGGCCGAGACGGAGATCGTGCAGCCCGCGATCTTCTCCGTACAGGTCGCGCTCGCCAGGTGGCTGCGCGAGCGGGGTGTCACCCCTGGCGCCATCGTGGGGCACAGCCTCGGCGAGGTGGCCGCGGCCCACACGGCGGGTGCGCTCAGCCTCCCGGACGCGGTCAAGGTGATCGTGCGGCGGGCTCGGCTGCTCGGCGAGACGGCCGGCACCGGCCTGATGTACGCGGTGCGTGGGAGCGAGGACCGGGTGCGGGACGCGCTCGCCGACATCGGGCTGCCGGTGACCGTCGTGGCCGTCAACGGCCCCGAGTCGCTGATCGTCGCCGGGGAGACGACAGCGGTCCAGGAGACCGCCGCCGCCCTGGAGGCGCGCGGCCTCCGCTGCCGGCTGCTGCGTGTGGACGCCGCCGCGCACAGCCCGCTGGTCGCGCACTGCGGCCCGCCGCTGGAGAAGGCCTTGGCGGAGATCACCGCGCAGGTCCCGGTGGTGCCCCTGGTCTCGACGGTCGACCCGGAGGCACGGGACCTCACGTTCGACGCGGCGTACTGGGCACGGAACTTCACCAGCCCGGTGCTGCTGTGGCCCGCCGTGGACGCGATGCTGGCCGGTGACGACCGTCCGCTGGTCGAGATCGGCCCGCACCCGGTGCTGGTGCCTCCGCTGGCCGACGCCCTGCGCCGCCGCGGCCGGCTGTCACCGGCGCTGCCGGTGCTCAACCGCGACGAGCCGGGCCCTTCCGCCGTGCACAAGGCCCTGGCGCGGCTGCACGTGACGGGTGTTCCGGTGCGCTGGGAGCGGGTCACCGGCCGGCCGCGCCGCTACCGCTCACTGCCGGTGCCCTCCTGGGAAGGCGACCGCCACTGGCTGCCGGATGTGCCGCGCGGCCGGCAGAACGCCCCGGCCGACGGAGTCCGGGCTTCCGGTGGCGTACCGGCGCGCATCCGGCTCACGCTGCTGGACGAGGACGACCGGGTGACCGGGGAGCTGTACGCGGCACCCGGTGACGCGGTTCCGGTCGCGTTGCCCGCCGCCGAGTCCAAAGTGGCGGCCCCCCGCCCCGTGCCGACAGCGGCCGCTCCCGCCGCTCCCGTGCCCTCGGGCTCCGCGACCGGGTCCGCCGCCGACCGCGTCGAGGCTCTGGTGCGGGAGGTGCTCGGGTTGCGCGACGGGCATCGGCTGGGGCGCCGCCGGGGGCTCTTCGAGCAGGGGCTGGACTCGCTGACCGCGGTCACGCTGCGGCGGCGCATGGAGGAGGACTTCGGCGTCGAGCTGCCCACGCCGATCGTGTTCGAACGACCGACGGTGGCGGCACTCGGGGCCTACCTCGCTGAGGTGGCTCCCGTGCCGCCCGCTCCCGCTCCTGATGCCGTCAGCGCTGCGACGCCTGCCGCTCCGGCCGCTACGCCCGTTGCTGCGGCCGCCGTCGACGCCGGAACACCGGCGGACGCCGTCGCGGTCATCGGCGTCGGCTGCCGGCTGCCGGCCGCCGCGTCCCCGGATGCCTTCTGGCGGCTGCTCATGGAGCGCCGTGACACCGCGTCGGAGCCGCCGCCGGGGCGGCGTGCCGACCCGCTGTGGGAGGAACTGGGCGCCGCCATCCCCACCCGCGGTTCGTACGTCGACGGCATCGCCGACTTCGACGCCCCGTTCTTCCGTATCTCGCCGCGTGAGGCCAAGCTGCTCGATCCGCAGCAGCGCATGTTCCTGGAAGTCGCCTGGGAGGCACTGGAGGACGCCGGGTGCCCCGCGCACTCCCTGGCGTCCCGGCCGGTGGGCGTGTACGCCGGCATCTCCATCGCCGACTACCAGCATCTGATCGCCCGGCACCTCACGGTCACGGACCTGGGACTGCACCACGGCACGGGCACCTCGTACGCGGCCGTGGCCGGCCGGCTGTCGTACGTCCTCGGCCTCAGCGGCCCGAGTTTCGCCGTCGACACCGCCTGCTCCTCGTCGCTGACCGCGGTGCACCTGGCCTGCCAGGCGCTGCGGTCCGGCGAGTGCGAGGTCGCCGTCGTCGGTGGCGTCAGCGCCGTCGTCGCGCCGAGTCCGCTCATGGCGTCGATGGCGGGCGGCGGGGCGCTCTCCGAGGATGGCCGGTGCAAGGCCTTCGACCAGGACGCCGACGGGTTCGCCTGCGGCGAGGGCGCCGTCGCCCTGATCCTCAAACCGCTGCGCACCGCCGTCGCCGACGGCGACCGCGTGTACGCCGTGCTGCGCGGCAGTGCTCTCAACCAGGACGGTGCGACCGGCGGCCTGACCGTGCCCAACGCCTCCGCCCAGGTCGACGTCGTGCGGCAGGCCCTCGACCGGGCCGGCTGGTCCCCCGCCGACGTCGACTACGTGGAGGCGCACGGCACCGGAACCCCGCTGGGAGACCCGATCGAGGTGCGGGCCCTGGCCGAGTCACTGGGCGCCGGGCGCGCGCCCGACCGCCCGCTGCTCATCGGGTCGGCCAAGGCGAACGTGGGTCACCTCGGCGCCGCGGCGGGCGTCGTGGGACTGCTCAAGGTCGTCCTGTCGCTGTCCGCGGGCGAGCTCCCGCCGCACCTCGTCGACCGCCCCACGTCGCACATCGACTGGGACCGGCTGCCGGTGGCACTGGTCGACGCTCCCCGCAAGTGGCCCGCCGAGGGCCGCCCGGCGCGGGCCGGTGTCAGCGCGTTCGGCTTCACGGGCAGCAACGCACACGTCCTCGTCGAGCAGTTCGTGCCCGAGCCCGCCCCGACCGCCGGCCCCGGCACCCCGCCGTACGTACTGCCGGTGACCGCGGCAACGCCGGCCGCGTTGCGTGCCGCCGCCGCGCTGCTGGCCGACGCGCTGCGCACCGGCGGTCACGACGTGGCCGACGTGGTCTTCACGGCACGGCACCGCCGTTCCCTGCTGGAGCACCGTGCCGTCGTGGTCGGCCCGGACGCCGCCGCCCTGGCCGAGGCGCTGGACGAGGTCGCCGCGGGCCGGACGCCGCCGCAGGCCCGCCTCGGCCGTGCCGTCGAGGACGAGGAACCGTCCGTCGCCCTGTCCTACGGCGCGGATCTCCCACCCGCCGAGGCCCGCCGGGCGTTCGCGCTCGCCGCGCCCGGCCACGAGGCCGCCCTCACGCGCTGCGCAGCCGTGCTGGAGCGCCTGCTCGGCACCCCCTGCGACCTGACCGCGGAGCCGCCCGCCGAGTTGCGGGACGCGTTCCTCCTCGCCCATCAGTACGCCGCGACGAGGGGTTGGTACGCGCTGGGCATCACCCCCGTCGCGGTCGTCGGAACGGGCACCGGCCGCCTCGCCGCCGCGTGCGCCGCCGGGCAGCTCACTGTGGAGGAGGCCCTGCGACAGCTGCTGAGCGGCCGCTCCGAGCCGCCGGAGGACTCCACCCGATCCGCAGCACGGCTCCCGATCCTGCTCGCGTCCGACGCGGATGCCGACACGGTTGTCGTGGACGTGCTGCTCAGCCACACGCCACCGGCCCACCCGGGCGTCCACAGTGACCGGCCCGATCTGGTCGCCGCCGAACTGTACGCGGCCGGATACCGCCCCACTCCGCAGGCCACACCGCCCGGCCGCCGGGTGGTGAGCCTCCCCGGCTACCCCTGGGAGCACCGCCCCTATTGGTACCGGGAGTTCACTCCGAGCCGACCCGTCCCGTGGCTGCTCTGCGGAGACACGGGCGGTGAACTCCGTGACCTGGCCGAGCGTTTGCTGTCGTTCGTGGGTGAGCGGCCGGGGACCGACGTGGGATCGGTGGCGGGCGCGCTGGCCGGGCGAGCGGGGTTGCCGCATCGGCTCGCGGTGGTGGGTGAGTCGGCGGACGAGCTCGTGGAGGGGCTGGAGTCCTTCCTGTCCGGCGCCCCGTCGAAGGGCGTACTCGAAGGCAGCACGAAGGCCGCTTCGAAGGTGGTCTTCGTGTTTCCGGGGCAGGGGTGGCAGTGGGTGGAGATGGGGGTGGAACTGCTTGCCGCCAGTGAGGTGTTCGCCCGGGTGGTGGGTGAGTGCTCGGCGGTGGTGGAGGAGTTGGCCGGCTGGTCCGTGGTGGGGGTCCTGCGGCAGGAGCCGGGGGCGCCTGGCTTTGACCGGGTGGATGTGGTGCAGCCGGTGATGTTCTCGGTGATGGTGGGCCTGGCCCGGTTGTGGGAGTCGGTGGGCGTGACGCCCTCGGCCGTGGTCGGTCACTCCCAGGGCGAGATCGCGGCGGCGCATGTGGCCGGGGTGCTGTCGCTGGAGGATGCGGTGCGGGTGGTGGTGGCCCGTTCCCAAGCGTTGGTGGAGATCTGCGGGCAGGGCGCCATGGCCTCGGTGGCCTTGGGGTGTGCGGAGGTTCAGGAGCGCATCGCGGGCCTGGAGTCGGTGAGTGTGGCCGCCGTGAACGGGCCGTCCTCCACGGTGGTGTCCGGGGGTGCGGAGGAGATCGCCGGTCTGGTGGCCGGGCTGACGGGGTCGGGGGTGCGGGCTCGGCGGATCGACGTCGACTATGCCTCCCACTCCGCGCACGTCGAGCAGGTCCGCCGGCGCATCGAGGCTGATCTGGCGTCCGTCCAGCCGCGCGCCGGGCAGGTGCCGCTGTACTCGACACTGCGGGGTGAGGTACTCACCGGGCCGGAGATGGACGGCCACTACTGGTATGCCAACCTCCGTGGGCGCGTGGAGTTCGAACAGGCCGTACGCAGCCTGCTCGCCGACGGGTTCACCACCCTCGTCGAGTGCAGCGCCCACCCGGTGCTGACTCCGGGCATCGGTGAGACGGTCGATACCGTGCCCGGGGCGCACTTGACGGTGACGGGGACACTGCGGCGCGATGACGGCGGACTGCGCCGGTTCCTGACCAGCGCGAGCACTCTGTGGACGGCCGGGGTGGATGTCGCGTGGGACTCACTGCTGCCGGAAGCCGATCCCGTCGAACTGCCCCTCGACGCGCTCGCCACGGCGACGGGCACCGTTCCGGACAGCGGCCCGGACGACCGGTTGGAGCGGCGCTTCTGGCGTCTGGTGAAGGACGGTCAGGCCGAGGAACTGGCCGGGCTGCTCGGTCTCCGGGACGACCGGGCGACCGACGCCCTCGACCAGGTGCTGCCCGCCTTGTCCCACTGGTGGCAGCAGCACCGGGAAGGCACGGTCGCCGAGTCCTGGCGGTACCGGACCACCTGGGACCCCGCGCCACGGACGGACGGCACCGCCGTACTGTCCGGTGCCTGGCTCGTGGTCGTGCCACGACACCTGGCGGACGACGAACTGGTCGTCGGCTCCCTCAAGGCCCTCACCCAGCACGGTGCCGACCCGGTGCCGCTGCTGGTCGACACCCGGGACGGCGACCGTGAGACGCTGGCGGAGCTCCTGCGCCGTGGCGTCGACAACTCGGCGGACGGCGAGGTCGGAGGCGTACTGTCGTTCCTCCCACTCGACGAGTCTCCGCACCCACGGCACCCTGTGGTGCCCTCGGGCCTCCTGGCCACCGTCGATCTGGTGCGGGCACTCGACTCCGCTCCGTTCCCGGCCCGGCTGTGGTCGGTGACCAGCGGCGCCGTCTCCGTCACCCCCGACGAGGTCCCGGCCCACCCCGTGCAGGCTCACGTCTGGGGCCTCAGCAGGGCCGCCGGCCTGGAGAACCCGCCGCTCCGGGCGGGCATGATCGATCTTCCGCCAACGGTCGAGGACCACACCGCCGCCATGCTATGCGGGGTGCTCGCCGACCCGGCGACGAGGACCAGGTCGCCGTCCGCGGCACCGGAGTCCTGCTGCGCCGCCTGAAGCGCGCACCTCTCCCGGACGATGCGCAGCCCGCGCCCTGGCGTCCGGAGGGCACCACACTGGTCACCGGCGGCACGGGCGCTCTCGGCAGCCACGTCGCCCGGTGGCTCGCCTACCACGGCGCCCCCCACCTGCTCCTCGTCAGCCGCCGGGGCGCGAACGCTCCGGGCGCCGCCGAACTCGTCGCGGATTTCGAGGGACTGGGCTCCTCGGTCACCCTCGCCGCGTGCGACGCCGCCGACCGGGACGCGCTGACCCGGGCGGTCGACAGCATTCCCGCAGAGCACCCTCTCACCGCCGTGATGCACACGGCCGGCATCGTGGACGACGCACCGGTGAACGAGGTGGCCGCCGGCCAACTGGAGCGGGTGCTGCGCCCGAAGTCCGGAGCCGTGTCTCATCTCTGTGAGCTGGCCGCCGCGCACGACCTCTCGGCATTCGTGCTGTTCTCCTCTGCGGGCAGTCTGCTGCCGAACGTCGGACAGGGCGCCTACGCGGCGGGCAACGCCTATCTCAGCGCCCTCGCGGCGAACCTTCGCGCGGAAGGAATCCCGGCCCTCTCGGTGGCCTGGGGGGCATGGTCCGGCGGCGGGATGGCCGGCAAGGAGGAATTCGCCAAATTCATCAGCCACCGCGGAATGGACCTGATGACCCCGCACCTCGCGGCCACGGCGCTTCAGCAGGCCCTCGATCACGGCGACACGGACGTGATGGTCGCGAACGTCGACTGGGCCCGCGCCGGGAAGCACCTCAACGCCATCCGCCCCCACCCCATGGTGTCCGAGCTGGTCGGTACCGGTCCGATACCGGCGGCCACCACCACGACCGAGCAGCCCGCCCTGCTGACCCGGCTCTCCGCGCTCACGCCGCAGCAACGGCTGGACGCGCTGCTGGACCTGGTGTGCGCCGAGGTGTCGACCGTCCTCGGCTACGCCAGGACCGAACGCGTCGCACCCGACCAGGCCTTCCGTGACCTGGGCTTCGACTCGGTGATGGGGATCGAGCTGCGCAACCGGCTCAACAAGGCGACCGGCCTGCGGGTGTCCCCCACCGCGATCTTCGACCACCCGACGTCGGAGGCGCTGGCACGGCATCTCCTCGACGAACTCGTCGCGGAACCGGCGCCCTTCACAGAGCCCGACCGCGAAACGGCGAGCAGCGCTGCGGCCACGGCCTCGCAGGCGGCCCGGCACGAACCGCCGGCCGCGAGCCAGATCGACTCCATGAGCATCGAAGAAATGATCCGCATGGCACGCGGCGACCGTCCTGACCCTGTTGGGGAGAGCGAGTAACTCACCATGAATGCTGCGAACAACGAGCTGGTCGAGGCGTTGCGTGCCTCGTTGAAGGAAACCGAGCGGTTGCAGCAGGAGAACAACCGCATGGTCGAGACGGCTCGGGAGCCGATCGCGATCGTGGGTATGGCGTGCCGTTATCCGGGTGGGGTGGGTTCGCCGGAGGATTTGTGGCGGTTGGTGGCCGGGGGTGTGGATGCGACGTCGGAGTTTCCGGCGGACCGGGGCTGGCCGGAGGACTTGTACGACCCGGATCCGGATGCGTCGGGGAAGTCGTATGTGCGGCGTGGTGGGTTCCTGGATGACGTGGCGGGTTTTGACGCGGAGTTCTTCGGGATCTCGCGGCGTGAGGCGTTGGCGATGGATCCGCAGCAGCGGTTGCTGCTGGAGGTGTCGTGGGAGGCATTGGAGCGGGCGGGGCTGAAGGCGGAGGAACTGCGCGGCAGCCGTACCGGCGTCTTCGTCGGCGCCTCGACCTCCGGCTACATACCCGAACCCGGCAGGGTGCCGGAGAGTGTCGAGGGCTACTCGCTCACGGGAAACATCGCCAGTGTGCTGTCCGGTCGGGTGTCGTACACGTTCGGTTTCGAGGGGCCTTCGGTGTCGGTGGACACGGCGTGCTCGTCGTCGCTGGTCGCTCTGCATCTGGCGGTGCAGGCGCTGCGCCAGGGCGAGTGCTCCCTCGCCATGGCCGGCGGTGTCACGGTGATCGCCAGCCCGGGTGGATTCGTCGACTTCTCCCGCCAGCGAGGTCTGGCCGAGGACGGCCGGTGCAAGCCCTTCTCCGCCGCGGCCGACGGTTTCAGCGCCGGGGAAGGTGTCGGTGTGCTGGCCGTGGAGCGGCTGTCGGATGCCCGGCGCCTGGGGCATCGGGTGCTGGGTGTGGTGCGTGGCTCTGCGGTCAACCAGGACGGCGCGAGCAACGGGCTGACCGCCCCGAACGGGCCGTCGCAGCAGCGGGTGATCCGGGCCGCGCTGGACAACGCCGGTGTGAAGCCCGCTGATGTGGATGTGGTGGAGGCGCACGGTACCGGGACGCGGTTGGGTGATCCGATCGAGGCGCAGGCGCTGATCGCGACGTATGGGCGGGAGCGTCCTTTGGGGCGTGCGTTGTGGTTGGGGTCGGTGAAGTCGAACATCGGTCATGCGCAGGCGGCCGCGGGTGTGGCGGGTGTGATCAAGATGGTGATGGCGTTGCGGCAGGGGGAGTTGCCGCCGTCGCTGTATGCCGGTGAGCCGACGCCGATGGTGGACTGGTCAGCCGGGTCGGTGTCGCTGCTGGCTGACGGGGTCGCATGGGCGCGCGGGGAGCGGGTGCGCCGGGCGGGTGTGTCGTCCTTCGGAGTGAGCGGCACGAACGCCCACGTCATCGTGGAGGAGGCGCCTGCGGAGGAGCCCGCTGCCGAGCCCGTGGGTGATGGTGCGGGGCTGGTGTCGTGGGTGCTGTCCGGGGCCAGTGCGGGCGGGCTGCGGGGCCAGGCCGAGCGGTTGGTGTCCTTCCTGGAGCAGCGGCCCGAGGTGGGTGCCGGATCGGTCGCGACTGCACTGGCGGAGCGCGACGGGTTACGGCATCGCCTGGCCGTGGTGGGTGAGTCCGTCGACGAGCTCTCGACCACACTCAAGGAGTTCCTCACCGCCGAACTGCCCGCCGGTGCTGTGCGAGGCCTAGCCGAGGCACGCCCCAAGGTGGTCTTCGTGTTTCCGGGGCAGGGGTGGCAGTGGGTGGAGATGGGGGTGGAGCTGCTCGCCGGCAGTGAGGTGTTCGCCCGGGTGGTGGGTGAGTGCTCGGCGATGGTGGAGGAGTTGGCCGGCTGGTCCGTGGTGGGGGTCCTGCGGCAGGAGCCGGGGGCGCCTGGCTTTGACCGGGTGGATGTGGTCCAGCCGGTGATGTTCTCGGTGATGGTGGGCCTGGCCCGGTTGTGGGAGTCGGTGGGGGTGACGCCCTCGGCTGTGGTCGGTCACTCCCAGGGCGAGATCGCGGCGGCGTATGTGGCCGGGGTGCTGTCGCTGGAGGACGCGGTGCGGGTGGTGGTGGCCCGTTCCCAAGCGTTGGTGGAGATCTGCGGGCAGGGTGCCATGGCCTCGGTGGCCTTGGGGTGTGCGGAGGTTCAGGAGCGCATCGCGGGCCTGGAGTCGGTGAGTGTGGCCGCCGTGAACGGGCCATCCTCCACGGTGGTGTCCGGGGGTGCGGAGGAGATCGCCGGCCTGGTGGCCGGGCTGACGGGGTCGGGGGTGCGGGCGCGGCGGATCGACGTCGACTACGCCTCCCACTCCGCGCACGTCGAGCAGGTCCGCCGGCGCATCGAGGCTGATCTGGCGTCCGTCCGGCCGCGCGCCGGGCAGGTGCCGGTGTACTCGACACTGCGCGGCGAGGTGCTCACCGGGCCGGAGATGGACGGCCACTACTGGTATGCCAACCTCCGTGGACGGGTGGAGTTCGAGCAGGCGGTGCGCGGTCTGCTCGCCGACGGGTTCACCACCCTCGTCGAGTGCAGCGCCCACCCGGTCCTGACACCCGGCATCGGGGAAACCGTCGACACCGTGCCCGGAGCCCAGGTGACGGTGACCGGGACGCTGCGGCGCGATGACGGCGGACTGCGCCGGTTCCTCACCAGCGCGGGCACCCTGTGGACGGCCGGGGTGGATGTCGCGTGGGACTCGCTGCTGCCGGAAGCGGAGCCGGTGGAGTTGCCGACGTATGCCTTCGACCGGTCACGGTTCTGGCTGGAACGCACCACCGGAACAGGAGAGGTGACACAGGCCGGACTGACAGCGGTGGAGCACCCGGTGGTGTCGGTGGCGGTCGAGGTCGCCTCACATGACGCGGTCGTGCTCTCAGGCCGGTTTCTCTCCACTCACCGCTGGCTGGCCGATCACGCCGGCCCACAGGTGCTCTTCCCCGGTACCGGG
>NZ_GG657757.1:1054629-1074657 GCF_000158955.1 Streptomyces viridochromogenes DSM 40736
GTGTTGCGGGCGGCGGACCAGGTCGGCTGCCAGGTGGTCGAGGAACTGGTCGTGCAGGCGCCGTTGGTGCTGCCGACCGCCGGGCAGGTGGACCTGCAGATCGTCATCGAGCCCGCCGACGATGACGAGCGCCGCCAAGCGGTGATCTGCTCCCGCCCCTCCGGCACCGACAGCATCTGGACGAGGCACGCGCAGGCCGTCCTGGCTGCCAACGAACCTGGTGACGTGCCGCCCGTGGGTGTGTGGCCGCCGTCGGGTGCGGAAGCGATCGATGTCTCCGGTCTCTACGAGGAGTTGGCGGGGCGGGGGTATGCCTATGGGCCGGTGTTCCGGGGGGTGCGGGCGGCCTGGCGGCAAGGCCCGGACGTCTTTGGGGAGATCGAGCTGCCCGAGTCAGCCGCCGAGGACGCGGCTCGGTTCGGGCTGCACCCGGCCCTGTGTGACGCGGCCGCGCATCTGCTGCAGTTCAGCGAGGTGCTGGACCAGGACGGGGTGTGGCTGCCGTTCGCGTGGAACGGTGTGCGGCTGCTGGCCACCGGCGCCACCCGCCTGCGGGTGCGGATCACGCCGCTGGGTGAGGGCAGTGTGCGGATGGACCTCTACGACGTGACCGGTGAGCCCGTCGCTGTGGTCGAGCAGCTGACCGCCCGCCGCCTGGACGCAGCCGAACTCCAGCCCACCAGCACCGCCGGTGCGCGGGGCCTGTTCGCCCTGGCCTGGCCGGATCTACCCACACCGTCCCAGCCGACGGTCACTGACACCGTCGTGTGGACACCCCACGACACCGGCACGGAAGACACCTGGGGCCTTCCCACCATCACCGACCTCGACGATCTCCCCGCTTCGTCGCGGGCGGTGGTGTTGCCGGTGTCTGGCCGGGGCCGGGACCTGGCAGATGTCACATGCGATGTGCTCGCGGCGTTGCAGGCGTGGCTGGCCCAGGATCATCCGGCCCGGCTGGTGGTGACCACCCGAGGTGCGGTGGGTGTCGACACCGGCACCGGTGCGGACGTCAACGACCTCTCCGCTTCCGGGACATGGGGCATGGTCCGCACCGCCCAGACCGAGCACCCCGACCGCTTCACCCTCCTCGACCTCGACCCCGACCCCGAGGAGACGGACTCTTCTGCCCTGCTCCAAGCCCTCGCCGTGACCGGCGAGCCTCAACTCGCCTGGCGCGACGGCAAACTCCACGCGCCACGGCTGGTACGCGCACTCAGCGGCAGCGGCGTGATTCACGGCGTGTCCGGATTCGGCGCCGGAGACACCTGGCGCATCACCCCCCAGGGCACCGGCTCCCTCGACGCCCTCGTCAAAACCCCGCACGAGGCGGCCACCCGCCCCCTCAACCCGGGCGAAGTACGCATCGAAGTCCGCGCCGCAGGACTCAACTTCCATGATGTCGTCGCCGCGCTCGGCATGGTCGACGACCCGGAGGACCTGGGCGCCGAAGGCGCGGGCGTGGTCACGGAGATCGGCCCCGATGTCACTCGATTCGCAGTCGGCGACCGGGTGATGGGTGCGTTCCCGGCGGCGTTCGCGGTCCGCACGGTTGCCGATGAGCGGATGCTGGCCGCTGTCCCGGCGGGATGGTCGTTCCAGGATGCGGCGTCGGTGCCCGCGGTGTTCTTGACGGCGTACTACGCCCTGCACGACCTCGCCCGGATCAAACCCGGACAGCGGGTCCTGATCCACGCCGCCGCCGGCGGCGTCGGCATGGCCGCCACCCAACTCGCCCGCCACTTCGGCGCCGACGTCTACACCACCGCCCACCCCACCAAATGGCACACCCTCAAAACCGCCGGCATCCCCACCGACCACATCGCCTCCTCACGCACCACCGACTTCGCCGACCAGTTCCACCACCACACCAGCCAGCATGGCCGACCCGGCATGGACATCATCCTCGGATCACTCTCCGGCGACCTCGTCGACGCCTCCCTCACCCTCCTCGCCCCCGGCGGCCACTACATCGAAATGGGCAAAACCGATATCCGCGACCCCGAACACGTCAGCACCACCCACCCCGGCACCACCTACCGCGCCTTCGACCTCAAAGAAGCAGGCCCCCAACGCACCGGCGACATACTCACCCACCTCCTCACCCTCTTCACCAACGAAACCCTGACCCTGCTGCCCCGCACCGAATGGGACCTCGCCCACCTCCCCCAAGCCCTGCGCCACATGAGCCAAGGCCGCCACACCGGCAAAAACGTCATCCGCATCCCCCGACCCGTCAACCCCCACGGCACCGTCCTGATCACCGGCGGCACCGGCACCCTCGGCTCCCTCATCGCCCGCCACCTCGCCCACCACCACAACATCCGCCACTTCCTCCTCCTCAGCCGCCAAGGACCCCACGCCCCCACCGCACCCCAGCTCCACCACGACCTCACCCAAACAGGCGCCCACACCACCATCACCGCCTGCGACCTCACCGACCCCCACACCCTGGCCAAAACCCTCGCCGACATCCCCACCGAACACCCCCTGACCGCCGTCATCCACGCCACCGGCCACCTCGACGACGCCACCCTCACCACCCTCACCCCCACCCAACTGCGCACCGTCCTCGCCACCAAAGCCACCACCGCCCACCACCTCCACCACCACACCCAACCCCACGACCCCGCCCTCTTCCTGCTCTTCTCCTCCGCCGGCAGCATCCTCGGCAGCCCCGGACAAGCCAACTACAGCACCGCCAACACCTACCTCGACGCCCTCGCCCACCACCGCCGCCACCACAGCCAACCCGCCACCAGCCTCGCCTGGGGCCTCTGGCAACAAACCAGCACCATGACCAGCCACCTCGACGAACAGGACCTGGCGCGGCTGGCGCGGAGCGCGTTGAAGCCGATGTCGACACCGGAGGCACTGGAGCTGTTCGACGCCTCCGCTCTGCCGCCGCATCCCCTGCTGCTCACCGCGCTGCTCCACGAGCGGCAACTGCCCCGGCTCCCGCTGTGGCAGCGGCTCGCCACATCGGCGTACCGCCGCCTCCGTCGAGCAGGGTCCGCAGTTGGCGCAGCAGCTCGGCCCGTTGCCGCCCGCCCAGCGGTTCAACGTCCTGCTGGACCACATCCGCCGCCACACGGCGACGATCCTGGCCCTGCCCGGACTGGACGCCGTCGACGCCCACCGCGGGTTCACGGAGCAGGGACTCGACTCCCTCACCGCCCTCGAACTGCGCAACCGGCTCGCCACCAGCACCGGCCTCACCCTCCCCGCCACCACCGTCTTCGACCACCCCACCCCCACCGCCCTCACCCACCACCTCCTGCCCCAACTCACCACCGACAACGGCGAAGACACCGCCACCGGCGGCGCCGACCGCCCGGGGGCTGCCGGGGCGGCGCTGCTGGCGGAGTTCGGCCGGCTGGAGGAGATGCTGACGGCCGCTCGGGCGGAGGACATCCTGGCGGCGGGAGCCGCGGAACGGCTGCGGTCGCTGCTGGACCGCGCGCAGGTGCGCGGCGCGTCGGTCGGTGGTACCGGGTCGGCGCCCGATGACGCGCCGGTGACCGCACGGCTGGAGTCGGCCACGACGGACGAGCTGTTCGACTTCATCGACAACGAGCTGAACTGAGCCACGGGCGACGGGTCCGCGAGCCGGCCATCGCTCACGGACCCGTATCGGGCGTTCCCTCGCCGACCGCCCCACCACCCACCCGAACGGACCGAACGGACCGAACGCCGAGCCGCCGTGGCCGCTCGGCCGAGATGGGGGAAACATGATCACGGGACAGGGCCTCGAGCGGTCCGGCCTCGACGCGGGGCCGGGGGATGTGGACGAGGTGCTGCACGATCTGTGTGACGTGCTCCTCGCCTCGTTGCCTCGCAGCGACCAGCGGGGACGGGGGCTCGACTACGTCCACGGGCTGATCCATGCCCGGGGCCGCAAGTCCATCCGCAACATCGCGTCCCTGCGCGGCGGGCGGGCCGCCGAGCAGCGTCTGCACCACTTCGTGTGCGGGTCCACCTGGCGGTGGGATCCGCCGCGGGTGGCCCTGGCGCGGTACGTGGCCGCGGTGCAGCCTCCGCAGGCGTGGGTGGTACGGCCGTTGGTGATCACCAAGACCGGGGAGAACTCCGTCGGGGTGGAGCGCTGCTCCTCCCCGGCCTTCTACACGCAGCGGGCCGTGGGTGTGTGGCTGGCGTCGGAGCGGCTGGCGTGTCCGGTGAACTGGCGGCTGCTGCTGTCCGGTACCTGGCTGGGCGACCCGGTGCGCCGTGCCCAGGCGGGCATTCCGGCCGGGGCCTGTCCCGAGACCATGGGAATGTGTGCGGTGCGGGCGAGTGCCGCAGTGGCGGGCGGCGACTGGGGGCTGCCCGCCCGGCCGGTGGTCGTGGACGTGCCGGAGGTGGACGCGCTCGCCGTGCTGGGGCGCCTGCGGGCGGCGGGGCTGCGGCAGCAACTGGTGCGGGTGGATGGCCGGCTCAGGCTGGCCGTCGCCGATCCGGCGTTGCCCGGGCGCGGCGACGGGCACCGGTCGGCCGCGGAGATCATGCGGGCGGCGGCTCCGCTGCGGCGGCCGGTCCCGTGGCAGGACCCCGGGCGGGAACGCCGGGCAGCCGGGACGGTCTACTGGCCGCGGGTCCGGGTGCGGGTGCCGGGTGTTCGGGGCGGGGGCGGGCCGGCAGGGGGATCTGCTCCTGCTCGGCCTGACGGGGCCGGGCCGGCAGTGGCCGGGAGAGCTGTGGCTGACGGACGCCGTCTCGTCGTCACCGGCCGCTCTGGCGCGGCTGACACGGCTGGTGCGGCGTGTCGGGCGTGACGCCGCCGAGATCTCCGAACAGGTGGGCATGCGGGACTTCGTGGGCCGTTCCTTCACGGGGTGGCACCGGCACATGACGCTCGTCTCGGCCGCGCACGCGGTGCAGGCCCTTTCGCTGGCCCGCGCTCGGCAGTCGGGAGCGGTCCGCCGGACCGGCGGGCGGACGGCCCTGGGCGGCGGCCGGGACACGGCGTCGGTGTCCCGGCCATGACGAGGCCGCCGTGTTCGCGGCGCTCGGCTACGCCTCGAGGACCTTCTTGATGCGTTCCAGGGTCAGCAGGATGTCGTTCTCCAGTTTGGCGGCCCACTCCGTGATGAACCGCCGCTTCTCCGGCTCGTCCATGTCCTTGGTGATGTCGTGGATCCCGGGGGACGCCCAGCCCATCCAGAATTTCTGCGCGACGACACACTCGTCGCCGTCCGGGGTGATCTCGAAGGTCCAGATGAGCTCCTGGGGCTCTCCGGTCTTGGAGTGGATCCGCCAGCGGAAGCGATGGTTCGGTTCGGTGGTCATCACTTCCGACTTGGTGTGCCAGATCCCGCGGATCAGGGGTGCCCATTCCACGATGTCGTCGGCACGGAAGTTCTCACCGCGGTAGACCGAACCCACCTCGCCGGGGGTTCCGGAAATCCATTCGCCGCCGCGGAGTTCCGTACTCCACTCCACGTGCCTCGGAAGATCGCTGACCGCCTCGTATATCTCCTTCGCGCCGGCCGCGATGCGAATGTCGGCTCCGACGTCGAAGAGGGGTCGCTGATCGAGAATTGACGTCTCCATGTCAGGGAGGATGGCACCGTGAGAAATATCCGGTCAATGGCGGTGCCCGGTATCCGTCAAGTCGCCCGGACGGCATGGTGTCCAGTGGTCAGGAGGCCCTGCGGACGATTTCGAAGAGGCGGAACTCCACGACACGGTCGGGGAATTCGTGGTTCGTGGAATTGATCTTCTCCAGGCGCAGGCCCTCTTCGTCGGCGATACGCTGCAGATGGTCGAGGTCGCCCCGGCTGTTGAAGCCGATGAACAGCCGGCCGGTGTCCGTGAGGTGGCGCGGCGCCTCTCGGAGATAAGCGCGGTGGCTCTCGTATCCGCGGTCGAGGACCGAGTGTTCCAGATCCTGGGTGTAGACGAAGTCGGCGGGTGCCTCGATGGCGTTGGAGTTCCAGAAGACGAGGTCGTACCGTTCTCCCGGGCCGAGTGCGCGGAACATGTCGCTCTCCAGGACCCGGACCCGGTCGGCCACCCCGTGCCGCTCGGCGTTGCGCCGGGCGTTGTCGACGGCGGCGGGGACGATGTCCACGGCCGTGACCGCCGTACAGCCGCGCAGCGCGCCGTAGACGGCGGTGACGCCGGCGCCGCAGCCCATCTCCAGCAGGGACTTGCCGGCCGGATAGGGCAGCCATTGGGAATAGTGGGACGTCGAAGGGGAGTGGAACGGGGCGAACACGCCCGGCAGGAGAGTCCACTCGAGGCCCAGCAGCTCGAATTCCGTTGTTCCGGATGCCTCGCCCAGCAGCCGTTCCGTCTCTTCTCGTCCGGTCCGGACATTGTTGGTCATCGTGGCGGCAGCCTTCCGTCTGGGGCCTGACGACCGGCAGGAGTTGCCGGTCGATTTCACCGTGGTACTCGGCGTCCCCCGCACTATGCCGAGGCGTCCTGGGGCGCGCCAATACCCGGTCGCAGACTCCGTCAGGTACCCCGGCCGGACCGTTGCGCCCCACACGTGAATACGGAGTGAATCAATCCGCAAGAGCGGTGCTCCGCGAAATGCAAGCTCCCGCCGTCCCGGCCGGGTCCGGCATGCCGTCTTGTCAACCCCTAGATTCGTCTAGATCGACTTGGTGTACCTATGAATTGTGGGGTAACCGGCTTGTTCTCGGTGTGTCACACTCGAATCTCGATTGCGAGATGGCCGCAGGGGTGTCGAACCGAAGGATCGTCACCGCGAGCGGCTTCACCGAGCCGGGTCGGTCGTACCGGCAGGTGAGCACGTGTTGGAACGTCGGGGGACGCACAGCGATCGTGCCTGTGAGACGGCTCGGCCCTGCCCCCGCAACAGCTCCAAGTTCAGGGGGACGGGGATGTATCAGCACGTAGAACGGGAGGCTCCAGGTCGCCGACGCGCCCTGGGCGAGAGTCCTGCAGATCCGGGCGAACCACTGCCTTCGCGCCGACTCGCCGGGCGGCGCGAGGACGCGGGCCGGCCGTCCGGGTCCGGCGAACCCCCGGACGGCCCGGCGCGGCCCCGGCCGCAGGCGGCCGTCGCCGTGACGCATCGGTTCCCGGCCCAGGATCACGTGGTGTCACGGAACGCGCCCGGCGCCCTGCTGCGGCACACCGTTTCCACCGATCGACCTCCCACGCACGAGAAAGCGTACCGAGTGGTTCTAGCCCAGCGCGAGGAGCAATTCAGGCACATACGAACGGCGTTCGGGGACTGTCGCGAGCAGCTCCGCGGTCATGCCGCTCTCATCACGGGAGCGGTGGGCAGTGGCAAGACATCCCTCCTTGAAGCCCTCACCGACGATCTCTCCGACGAGGTGGCCCAGGTCCTGCGCGCCGTGGCCTCCGAAGCCGAGCGCGACATCCCGTTCGGCGTCATCGGCCAGCTGCTGCACGGCGCGCACTTACCGGAGCAGGCCCGCCAGGAAGTGCGGGACCTGCTTCCCGAGCACACCGATGTGGCACGTCTGTCCGGACGGCCGTCGGCCGTCGACCGGATCTCTCCCGTCGAGCAGGCGCCCGTCCTGAGCCGCCTGTTCTCCACCCTCAGCGACCTGGCGCGGCGCGGCCCGCTCGTGCTGGCCGTCGACGACATCCAGCACGCCGACTCGGCCTCACTGCAGTGCCTGCTGTACGTCATCCGCCGGCTGCGGTACTCGCCGATGCTCGTGCTGATGACCGAGGCGCCCATGCTGCGGCTCCCCCACCCGCAGTTCCGCGCCGAACTCCTGAGCCAGCCGCACTCCTCGCGGATCACGCTGGAGCCGCTCACCCAGGACTCCCTGGCCCTCCTGGCGAGCGCGCACCCCGGCACGACCGATGCCCGCGGAACGGCGGAACACGTCCTCGCCGTGACGGGCGGCAGTCCGCTGCTCGCCCGCGCCCTCATGGACGAACTGCCGGCGCGGCACGCCGAGGCGGACGGCACGCCGCCGTCCCGCGGCGGCCTGTTCGACCAGGCGGTGCTCGGCTGCCTGTACCGGCACGAGCCGCAGGTGCGGCAAGTGGCGCAGGCGCTCGCCGTCCTGGGCCGTGCGACGACCGTCGACGTCCTCGCCACCATGCTCGGCACGACCCACGAGTCGGCCCTGCGCGCCCTGCACCTGCTGCGTGTGTCCGGTCTGGTGGAGGGCTACGAACTGCGGCATCCGCGCATCGCCCGCTCGGTGCTGGGCGACCTCACCGCGGAACACCGGCGTGTGCTGCACTCCCGGGCCGCGGAGGTGCTGCGCCACCAGGAGGCGGGGTCGAACGTGCTGGCCGGCCACCTGATCGCGGCGGACTGGGTCGAGGGCAGCTGGGCGGCACCCATGCTGCAGGAGGCCGCGGTGCACGCGCTGGCCTCGGGACGCCCGGAGTTCGCCGGCGCCTGCCTGCGCCAGGCGTGGCGGGCGGAGACCGACGAGGAACAGCGTGCGGGCATCGAGGCGCTGATGCTGACGGCACGCTGGCAGACCAACCCGCTGTCGGCGGAAACGTATTTGCCTGATCTGCTGGAAACGATCCGGGAGCGGGGCCCCTCGCTGCCCCGGGTCGCGTCGGTGCTGCCGCCGCTGCTGTGGCAGGGGCGGGTCGGCGAGGCGGACGACCTGCTCGCACAGCTCGAACTGGGGGAGGAACAGGACACGGAGGACGCCGCCGAACTCCGGGTGCTGCATCTGCTGGTGTCGCTGTGCCGCTCGGAGGTCCTGGCCGACGCCCACTGCACCGACGGGATGTACAGCGGGGCGTCGGGCACTCCCGTGGTGAGTCAGCGGCTGGAGGCGGTCACGGTCCTCCACCAGGCGCTGACGTCCAATCCGTACTGTGACGTGGTGTCACGCGGCGAGCAGATCCTGCGGCGGCACGACGGCAGGACCGGTGCGCCGGGCCTGCCGGCCGGGGCGCTGCTGGCCATGCTGTACGCGGGGCGTCCGGACCGGGTCGTGGCCTGGACGGACACCGTGCTGGACGAGGCGGGCGTGCGGTATGCGCCGGTGTGGCAGGCGGTCCTGGAGGCGATCCGGGGTGAGGCGCTGCTGCGGCTGGGCGACCTCGGCAGGGCCGAGCAGTGCGCGCGGTCGGCCCTGGAGCTGATCACGCCACAGGGCTGGGGTGTGGTGGTGGCCGGCCCGCTGGGCACGCTCATCACCTGCGCGGCGGAGTCCGGCCGGCATCACGAGGCCGACATGTGGCTGGCGCTCCCGACCCCGGTGGGCATGTTCCAGACGCCGCTCGGGCTGCACTATCTCGCCGCGCGTGGCCGCTACCACCTGGCGGCCGGTCAGCCGGACGCGGCGTGCGAGGACTTCCGGCAGTGTGCGGACCTGATGGAGAAGTGGCGCCTCGACATCGCGGGTCTGGTGCCGTGGCGGCTGGAGCTGGCCCGGGCGCAGCTGCGGCTGGAGCACCGGGCGGAGGCGGCGCGTCTGATCCAGGAGGAGCTCTCCGGCGACCGGCGCACCGACCGGCGCATCCGCGGCCGTGGGCTGCGCCTGCTCGCCCGGACGGTGGCGCCCGAGCAGCGCAAGCGGCTGCTGTCCGAGGCGGTCGATCTGCTCCAGGCGTGCGGTGACAAGGTGGAGCTGGCCAGGGCCCTCAGAGACCTGGGGACCGTGCTCCAGCAGATGCCCGGCGATCCGGGGCAGGCGCACCCGCTGATGCGGCGCGCGTACCAGCTCGCCCGGGAGTCCGGTGCCCAGTCCCTGGCGAACCGGCTGGTTCCCGGGGGGTGTGTTCCGGAGTCCGAGCCGGAGCGCGATGTGCCCCAGTCCGGGTACGGGCTGAGCAAGGCGGAGTTGCGGGTGGCCGCGCTGGCCACGCTGGGGCACACCAACCGTCAGATATCGACGGTGCTGTTCATCACCGTGAGCACGGTGGAGCAGCACCTGACCCGGGTGTACCGCAAGCTGGGCGTGAAGCGCCGGGCGGATCTGCCGGCCGAACTGTCCGTGTACGCCGAGGACGTGGGTGAGGCGCCCAGGGGCGACGGACACGGGTTCTGACCGGGCGCGTACCCCGCGCGCGGCACTGCGGAGGCGGTCGGGCCCGCCTCCGCACCCCGCGTCCACGGCCTAGGCGCGCAGCAGCTCTCGGACGGCGTCGGCGAGGATCTCCTCGCCGCCCCTGGTGAGGACCGACTCGGCGTGGAACTGGAAGGACGTGAAGTGGCCGCCGCGCAGGGCGTGCACCTCCCCCGTCGCCCGGTCCCGGCTCACCTCCACCACACCGGCGCCGGGGCACTCCACCTTGTCGTCCGCGCTGTAGGCGGCGAACGTGTTGTAGAAGCCGACGTGCCGCCTCGCCCCGAAGAGGTCGATCGCGCTCTGGGTGCCCTGGTTGGGCGTGCCCCGGCGGCGTACGTCGAAGCCGAGCCGGAGGCTGAGCACCTGGTGGCTGAGGCACACCGCGAGGAACGGGCGGCGTTTCGCCAGCAGGGCGGCGACAGCGGTGTCCAGGTGCGTGATCTTGCGGTCGTCCGCGGCGAGCGGATCCCCGGGGCCGGGGCCCATCACGACGAGGTCGTGGTCATCGACGGCGTACGGCTCGTCGAACCGGCGCACCGTCACGGAGAGGCCCACGGACTGGAGTTGCCGGCCGAGCATCGAGGTGAAGCTGTCCTCGGCGTCGACGATCAGGACACGGCGTCCGGTGAGCTCGCGGTCGGACCGCGCCCGCTGGGTGTCGGTGCGCAGCCAGAAGCCGGCGAGGACGTCGTTGCGCCGCTCCAGGGCGGTGCGGACCTCGGGGTGCTCCCCGAAGCCGCCGTCGTCCCCGGTGAGGGCGCCGATGAGTCCGGCGGCCTTGGCGCGGGTCTCGGCGACCTCCTCGGCGGGGTCGGAGTGGCGGACCAGGGTGGCGCCGGTGCCGATCCGGACGGTGCCGCAGGAGTCGATGTCGGCGGTGCGGATGAGGATGGACGAGTCGAGTGTCTGCGCCCCGTGCCGGTCTCTGCCGATGAGCGCCACGACGCCGCTGTAGTAGCCGCGGCCCCGCGGTTCGTAGGCGCTGATGACGCGGCAGGCGCTTTCCAGGGGGCTGCCGGTGACGGTCGGCGCGAACATCGTCTCGTGCAGGATCTCCCGTACGTCGCGGCGGGTGGCGCCCCGGATGAAGTACTCGGTGTGGGCAAGCTTCGTCATCTCCCGCAGGTGCGGGCCCGTGACCCAGCCGCCGCGTTCGCAGAGGCGGGCCATCATCTTGAGCTCCTCGTCCAGCACCATGTAGAGCTCTTCGGTCTCCTTCTGGTTCGCGATGAACTCCATGAGCCCGGGCAGGTCGGGGCCGGCGGACGGATAGCGGTACGTGCCGCTGATGGGGTTCATCACGGCGATGCCGTCGCGCAGGGTGATGTGCCGCTCGGGTGTGGCACCGACCAGGGTGCGTTCGCCCGTGTGCACGACGAACGTCCAGTAGGCACCGGACTCGCGACGCAGCAGACGGCGGAAGACGACCAGCGCGCCGAGGGGCGAGTAGTCGGGGATCCGCGCGACGTAGGACCGGCGGATCACGAAGTTCGCACCGGTGCCCTCGCCGATCTCCTCGTCGAGGACGCGGCGGACGGTGGCGGCGTAGGTGGCGTCGTCGGTGTCGAAGCAGCCGTCCGTGATCCGGACCGGGAGGTCCGGGATGGCGGCCGTGACCTCGGCAACGGGTGCGGTGGTGTGGCTCTCGGCGGTCATGGCGAGCAGGGGGGTGCCGTCGTCGACGCAGGCGAAGCCCCGTTCGCCGATCTGGCGGTAGGGGACCAGGGCCAGCACCGGCGGTGGCGGGCCGCCCGCCGCGGTGGCCGGCGGTACCGGCAGGCCGGCCAGTGTCTCGTGGGCGCCGATGTCGCCGACGAGGATGTCGACGGCGTCGGGGCCGTTCACGGCCGGGCGGTGCAGCAGGGCGAACGGCGGAGGCTCGTCGCCGAGGATGCGGCCGAGCAGGTCGGCGGCGGACCGGGTGGCGGGCCGGCCGCTCATCGGGCCGTTCCGGACGCGGTCGCGGACACGGCCCGGGGGCCGGCTCCGAGTGCGGCGCGCACGTCGGAGCCGGTGAGGACCACGGCGCAGCGTCCGGCGGCGTACTCCAGGGCCGAGCCGTGGTGGCGGGCGGAGAAGTCCGCCGTGGCGTCGGCGACCAGGAACGGCTGGATGCCGTGGCTGAAGGCGTCGACGGCTGTCATCAGCACCCCTACGTGTGCGTAGACACCGCAGATGATCAACTGGTCACGGCCCGTGGCGGTCAGCCACTCCAGCAGGCCCGAGCGGTGGAACGCGCTGTAGCGCCACTTGGTGAAGACCTGGTCGTCCGGTGCCGGGGCGAGGCCGTCGGCGATCTCGCGGTGTTCGGGCTCGGGTGACATGCCGGGGCCCCAGAAGTCCGAGAGCAGACCGCGCTGTTCGGGCGTCATACCGCCGGGCTGCGCGGTGTAGGCGACGGGTACTCCGTGGGCGGCACAGTCCGCGCGCAGCCGTGTCACGTTGCCGGTCAGGGTGCGGCGCAGGGTGTCGGCGGGCAGCGGTTCGAGGAAGAACCGCTGCATGTCGTGGACGAGCAGCGCGGCGCGGCCGGCGTCGGGTGTCCAGCCCGCGGTGTTGGCGGGCAGGGTCTCCCGGGTGGGGAGGGCGTACGGTTCGATGGGTGGTATGCCTGGCATGGCGTTTCCTCTTCAGGTGTGCCGGACAGGGTTCAGACGCCGAGCGTGGCCCCACCGTCGACCGTGAGCGCGTGCAGCGTGATGTGGGAGGCCTGTTCGGAGAGCAGGAAGACGACCGCGTCGGCGATCTCCCGCGGGGTGGCCAGCTTGCGCAGCGGGATGCCCACCTTGTACGTCTCCAGGCTGCCCCGGACGGTCGTCTCCCGGCCGCTGTCGTGGTCGTGCCACATGGAGCTGAGCATCGGGGTGTCCGTGGAGCCCGGTGCCACGAGATTGCAGCGGATGCCGAACTCGGCGACCTCGAGTCCGAGGCACTTGGTGAACATCGTGGCGGCGGCCTTGGAGGCGGCGTAAGCGGCCATCTGTGTCCGGGGGGTGCCGGCGGCGTTGGAGGCCACGGTGACGAGGGCGCCGGCGCGCCGGGGCACCATGCGGTTGACCACCGCGCGCGACATGTGGAAGACGCCGGTGGCGTTCACGGCCATGGTGTCGGCCCAGTCGGTGTCCGACAGGTTCCGGGCGTCGCCGAGGCGGAGGATGCCGGCGGCGTTGACGAGGTAGTCGACGGGGCCGAGTCGGGCCTCCACGGCGGTGACGGTCGCCTCGACGTCGTCGGGCCGGGTGACGTCGGCGACGAAGGCCTCGACCCGCAGGCCCTCGGCGGCGAGCGGCTCGGTCGTCTCCTTCAGTGCGACGCTGTTGGCGTCCACGGCCGCGGTCACGCCGCCGCGTTCGGCGATCGCGCGGACCACCGCGGCGCCGATGCCGCCGGCCGCGCCGGTGACGAGCGCGACCTTCCCCTGCATGGCGCGGCTCTCCGTCGTGCGAGTCATCGTGCGGAACTCCATTCGCTGTGAGGCGCGTCGCGGTCGTCACGCGGGGGTGCTCAACGCCAGGCGGTGACGACGTGGTCGGCCTGCCGTGGGTCGAGACGTGGATCGCAGAGCGTCGTGTACTTCTTGCCTAGCTGCTCGAACGACGACTCGTCGTGGACGCATTCGGTGACGTCGTCCGGGGTGATCTCGAGGTGGAGGCCGCCGGCGACGCCGCCGGCCTCGCGCACGGCGCACTGGAACTCCTTGGTCTCCCTCAGGACCGTTTCCAGCAGCCGGGTCTTCAGCCCGTTGGGGGCGGTCAGGGTGTTGCCGTGCATCGGGTCGCCGAGCCAGATCACGGGGTGGCCGCCGGCCCGTACGGCCCGCACGAGCGGCGGCAAACGCCGGGCCACGGTGCCTGCGCCCATGCGCGCGACCAGGGTCAGCCGGCCCGGCCGCCGCTCCGGGTCTAGCCGCTCGCACAGGTCCAGCAGCTCCGCCTCGGTCATGTCCGGACCGACCTTGCAGGCCACCGGGTTGGCCACCGCCGCGAGCAGTGCCACGTGGGCGCCGTCGGGTTGCCGGGTGCGTTCGCCGATCCACGGCCAGTGGGTGGAGGACAGGTAGAGCAGCCCGTCCTCGGTGCGGCGCAGCAGGGGCGCCTCGTAGTCCAGGAGCAGCGCCTCGTGGCTGGCCCACAGGGTGCTGCCGTGGTCGGGGGTGCCGTCCGGGCGCCGGGACCAGCCCAGATGGCCCAGCACCTCGGCGGCGGCCCGGTAGCACAGCAGCAGGCGCGCGGGGTCGGGCCGGCGCAGCGCGGGGTCCGGTTCGGGGCCGTTGATCAAGTGGCCTCGGTAGACGGGCAGTTCGCGTCCGCCGATGCGTTCGGTGGGGCGGGAGCGCGGTTTGGCGTACTGGCCGGCGATCCGGCCGACGCGCAGGACCGGTTTGTGGGTGAGCATCTTCATGCGGCCGGCCAGCATCTCGATCAGTCCGGCCTTGCGGGCGACGTAGCCGCCCGTGCACTCGCCCGGGTCCTCGGCGCAGTCGCCGGCCTGGACGACGTAGGCGCGGCCGTGCGCGACGTCCGCCAGCCGGTCCCGCAGCCGTGCGGTGTCGGCGTACGACACCAGCGGGGGCAGACCGGCCAGTTCGGCGCGGGCGGCGGCCGCGATGTCCGGGTCCGTCCACTGCGGCTGCTGATGTGCCGCGCGGCCGTCGAGGAACGGGTGGGAGCGGATGCCGGGCTCACCGGACTGTGTGCCGGCCGCCTGCAACGAATCCATGCCGTTTTCTCCCTGTCTTCGAATCACCGCCATTACACGTCGCTTGGCGCCGGCCGCTCCAAAATAGTGGGCGACTCGCGACCGGCTGGACACCCCTATAAATGCCGGGACACACACAATTGCGGGCTGACTTCCGGCATTCCTTATAGGGGGCGGGCTAGGGGGTGACACCCACCGAAGGCGAATTTAGCCTGGGCCCGCATGCAGCCGTTCATTACCACCTCACGATGAGGCGCATAACTGCCATGGATTTTGATCTCTCGGCCGCACAGAAGAAACGCTACGCGGAAATCTTGCGGGAGTCGGGTACGCGCCTGGGCGAGCACCGTCCGGACGGGGATCCGGATGCCGTTCGCCGTGGCTTCAGGACGGCCGCCGGCATCGGTGTGACGGGGCTGTGCCTGCCGGAGGAGTTCGGCGGCGGCGGGCTCGGCGCGCTGGACACGGCGCTGGGCCTGGAGGCGTTCGGCCGCGGCTGTCCCGACACCGGGCTCGCCTTCGGGGTCGCGGCCCATCTGCTGGCCTGCGCGGTCCCCGTACGGGACTTCGCCACCGACGACGTCCGCGGCCCGCTGCTCAAGGGGCTGGCGTCCGGTGAGCTCATCGCGGCCAACGCCATGACGGAGGACGAGGCCGGCTCCGACATCGGGCGTCTGGGCGTGACGGCCCGCCCGGTGTCCGACGGGTACCTGCTGAACGGGGAGAAGTCCTGGGCCAGCAACGCGCCCGTGGCCGGCCTCGTCGTCACCTACGCCTGCACCGCACCGGAGCTGGGGTTCCTCGGGCTGTCCGCGTTCGCGGTGCCGGGCGACCTGCCCGGTGTCTCGTTCGGCCCGCCGCTGCGCAAGATGGGGTTGACGAACTGTCTGGCGGGCCGGGTCACGTTCACCGACTGCCATGTGCCGCGCCGTTACCTGCTGGGGGCGGAGGGCCAGGGCTCGGGCATCTTCCAGCACTCCATGGCGTGGGAGCGCGCCGCGCTGTTCGGCGTCTACCTCGGGCTGATGGAGCGCCAGCTCGCCCAGTGCGTCGAACACGCGGGCCGCCGCCGCCAGTTCGGGCGGCGCATCGGCGAGTTCCAGGCGGTGTCGCACCGGATGGCCGTCATGAAGCAGCGCCTGGAGAGTGGCCGGCTGCTGCTGTACCGCGCCTGCTGGCTGCTGGACGAGGGCCGGGAGGACAAGAGCGCCATCGCCCTCGCGAAGGCCACGGTCTCCGAGGCGGCGGTGGCCAACGGCCTGGACGCCATGCAGCTCTTCGGCGGTCTCGGCTATCTGGCCGACAGCGGCGTCGAGGAGCAGCTGCGCGACTCCCTGCCGGCCCGGGTCTTCTCCGGCACCACCGAGATCCAGCGGGAAATCGTCGCCAAGGAACTGGGGCTGTGATGCTGCACCACCTGGTCAGGGATTCCGCCGTCAAACATCCGGACCGGCCCGCCGTGGTCGCCGCCGACGGCACGCTCGACTACGCCGGACTCGACCGCCGGGCCGACGCGTTCGCCCGCCGTCTGCGCGACCTCGGCGTCGGCCACGGTGACCGGGTCGTCGTCTGGTCCGGGAAGTCGGCCGACGTCGTCGCCGCGATGCAGGGCGTGCTGCGGCTGGGCGCCGCCTATGTGCCGGCCGACGACAGCGCGCCCGCCGAGCGCGTGGCGCTGGTCGCCCGCGACTGCGCGGCGAGTGTCGTGCTGACCGCCACGGACCGGCTGCCCGAGCTGTCCGCCCTGCTGCCGGGGGTGCGGTGCGCCGGCCTCACCGGGGCCGGGGCGGGGGGCGGCGGGGAGACGGCCGAACCGGGGCGGTTCGAGGCGGTCGTGGAACCGGACGACCTGGCGTACATCCTCTACACCTCCGGGTCGACCGGCACCCCGAAAGGGGTGTGCATCAGCCACCGCAACGCCCTGGCTTTCTCGGGCTGGGTGGTCGACCTGCTCGCGCCCGGCCCGGAGGACCGGTTCGCCAACCACGCGCCGCTGACGTTCGACCTGTCGGTGCTCGACCTGTACGCCGCGTTCACGGTCGGCGCGGCCGTGCACCTGGTGCCGTCCGAGCTGGCCTACGCGCCCGAGCAGCTCGTGGCGTTCCTGTACGAGCGGCGGATCACGGTCTGGTACTCGGTGCCGTCCGCGCTGACGCTGATGATGCGCTCCGGTGGTCTGCTGGACCGGGCGGCACCGGACGGGCTGCGTGCCGTGCTCTTCGCCGGGGAGCCGTTCCCCATCAGCCAGGTGCGGCGGCTGGCGGCCTGGACGCCGGCGCGGCTGCTGAACCTCTACGGGCCGACCGAGACGAACGTGTGCACGTACCACGAGGTGACGCCCGCCGACCTGGAACGGGGCCGGCCGGTGCCGATCGGCCGGGCGGCGAGCGGAGACCGGGTGTGGGCGCGGGCGGCCGACGGCTCCGTGTGCGGCCCGGGCGAGGAGGGCGAGCTGCTGGTGGACGGGCCGACGGTGATGCTCGGCTACTGGGGCGCCGCGCCGCAGCGCGGTGCGTACGCCACCGGCGACGTCGTTCGGCTGCGCGCGGACGGCTCGTTCGACTACGTGGGACGCCGCGACCACATGGTGAAGGTGCGCGGCCATCGTGTCGAACTCGGGGACGTCGAGGCGGCGTTGACGTCCCACCCGGACGTGGCCGAGGCGGCGGTGGTGGTCACCGGGCACGGTGTGGACGCCCGGCTGGCCGCGTTCGTGGTGCCCGGGCCCGGCCGCCGGCCCGGCCCTCTCACGTTGCGCGGCCACTGCGCGAAACGGCTGCCGCGCTACATGCTCGCGGACGTCCTGCGGCTGCTGCCGGAACTGCCGAGGACCCGCAACGGCAAGGTCGACCGGGCCGCGCTCGCCGCGCGGCTCGAACCGTGACGGACACGAAGGAGCACCCATGGCCCAGGACGAGATCACCGAGCGGATCTCCGCCTTCATCCGGGACCGCTTTCTCGACGGGGACCCGCAGGGCGAACTGGAGGAGACCACGCCCCTGCTGGAGCTGGGCGTCCTCAACTCCCTGAACACCGTGCTCCTTCTGGCGCACATCCGTGAGGAGCTCGGCGTCGCCGTGCCGTCCCTGCGGATCAACCCCAGCGACCTGAAGAACGTGCGGAGCATCACGGCGATGGTGCGCGAGCTCCAGCACTCCGCGGTCTGACCACCGCCCGGCTGCCGCCGCGCCGCGGCACAGCACGTACGGCCGACAGTGACGAACTGCCAAGAAACGAGGGTGACGACAGCATGACGGACATCGCCAGCGACGCCGGCAAGATCAACACCTATCTCTCGGGCCGCCCGACGGAACGGCCCCGCACCGACCACCAGCCGCCGTCCCCGCGGCTGAAGGACCTCGACTTCCTGCTCGGCAGGATGGTCACCCACTTCGACACCGGTGTGCGCATGGAGTCGGTGACCCGGCGCGTCATGCACGGTCACTACATCCAGATGGACCTCACCGGCACGTACGCGGACGGCACCTGGAAGCTCGACGGCAAGTGGATCATCGGCTGGAACGAGGTCGAGCAGAAGTTCGAGTCCTACTACGTCGACACGATGGGAACGCTGGGCTCCGTCAGCTCGCCGGGGTGGCAGGAGGACGGCCATCTGGTGTTCAGCGGCTCCTGTGTGCTCGGTGAGGTCGGGGTCCGCTCCATGACCAAGGACGTGTACACGATGATCGACGACCACCATTTCCAGCTCGACGCGTACGTCGAGGTGGAGGGCGAGTGGAAGCACTACGACACCCAGGACTGCCACGTCACCCCGGAGCAGCAGGGGAGCTGACGGCGAGATGCCCGACGAAGAGAAACTGCAGAAGTACCTCCGGAAGGTCACGGCCGAGCTGCAGCAGGCCCGCCGACGGCTCGCGGCGGCGGAGTCCCAGAGCCAGGAGCCCATCGCCGTCCTGGGAATCGGGTGCCGGTTCCCCGGGGGCGTGCGCTCTCCCGAGGACCTGTGGGACCTCGTCGACTCGGGCAGTGACGTCGTCGGCGGTCTGCCCACGGGTCGCGGCTGGCAGGTCGGGAGCGCGCTGGACGGCGTCAACGGCGGCTTCATCCACGACGCCGAGCAGTTCGACCCGCACTTCTTCGGCCTCGACCCCGTCGAGGCGACCGCCATGGACCCGCAGCAGCGGCTGCTGCTGGAGACGACCTGGGAAGCGTTCGAGCGGGCCGGGATCGACCCGGTGGCGGCCCGCGGCAGCCGCACCGCCGTCTACGCGGGGGTGCAGTTCGGCGGTTATCCGCTGCTGCTGCGGGAGGCCCCGCCCCCGCAGATCCTCGACCACCTCGGTCTCGGCAACTCGGTGGGCGCCGCCTCCGGCCGACTGGCGTACCAGTTCGGCCTGGTGGGTGGCGCGGTCACGGTCGACACCCAGTGCACCTCGTCGATCGTGGCCCTCCACCTGGCGGTGAAGGCCCTGCGCAACGGCGAGTGCGCATTCGCCCTGGCCGGTGGTGCCTGCGTGATGTCGCTGCCGACCGTCCTGATGGACTTCCACCGCCGCAACCTCCTCGCACCGGACGGCCGTTCGAAGTCGTTCGCCGCGGCGGCCGACGGTGTCAGCCTGGCGGAAGGCGCCGGCATGCTGCTCCTGGAGCGGCTGTCCGACGCCCGCCGGGCCGGCCATCCCGTGCTCGCGGTGATCCGCGGTTCCGCCATCAACCAGGACGGCGCCACCAACGGCATCGTCTCCCCCAGCGGCCGCGCGCAGGAACGCGTGATCAGGGCGGCGCTGGCCGACGGACGCGTCACGGCCGACAGTGTCGACGTGGTGGAGGGGCACGGCGTGGGCGCCACCCTGGGTGACGGCGTCGAGGTGACGTCGCTGCTGGCCACCTACGGTCAGGAGCGTCCGGGCGGGCGGCCGTTGCTGCTGGGTTCCGTCAAGTCCAACATCGGCCACACCCAGACGGTGGGCGCCGTCGCCGGCGTCGCGAAACTGGTGATGGCGCTGCGCAACGAACGGCTGCCGCGGACCCTGCACATCGACGGGCCCACCCCGCACGCGGACTGGTCGCCCGGCACCGTCCGGCTCCTGACGGAGCCCGAGCCGTGGCGGCGGGGCGAGCGGGTGCGGCGCGCCGGTCTGACCTGTCTGACCCTCAGCGGCACCAACGGCCATCTGGTCATCGAGGAGCCGCCCGCGGAGGAACCGGCCGCCCGCCCGGCCGGGCCGGAGCGCGCGGTGCCGCTGGTCCTCTCCGCCAAGTCGCCGGGCGCGCTGCGCGCTCAGGCGGAACGGCTGCGCGCCACGGTCACGACGGCCGAACCGGTCGACGTCGGCCACTCGCTGCACACCACCCGGTCGTCGTTCAG
>NZ_GG657757.1:1075192-1078187 GCF_000158955.1 Streptomyces viridochromogenes DSM 40736
CGTCGGTGTGGGTGCGGGCCACGGCGGACGAGGTTCCGTGCCGTGCTGTCCGGCCCGGACGCGGCCGGCGTCGCCGTCGCCGCGATCGACGAGCCGGGCACGACGGTCGTCTCCGGCGATGCCGGGGCCGTCGCCCGGTTCGCCGCGCACTGGCGCGCGAGCGGCAGGGCGACGGGCGACCCGCGACCCGCGCGGTTGCTCGCGCCGGGGGCGGCAGCCGCGGCGGAGGCGGAACTCCGGGCAGTCGTCGAACGGTTGACGTTCCATGAACCCGAGGTGCCCGTCGTGTCCACGGTGACCGGTCGGCCGGTGGACCCGGCCGAGCTGCGGACCGCCGAGCACTGGCTGGAGCACCTGCGCGGCCCGGCACGCTTCCTGGACGCGGTGCGCCACCTGCGGACGGACGGTGTGACACGGCTGGTCGGGCTGGACCTGTCGGCCGACCTCACCGGACGGGCCGGCCGCTGTGCCACCGGCTTCGGCGAGCCGGGCAGGCCGCTGCTGCTGACCGGTGTGCCGGGCGGCGGACAGCCCGCCGAGCAGGCACTGCTGTCGGCCCTCGGGGACCTGCACGCCGACGGCGTCGACATCGACTGGTCCCCGGCCTTCGACGGCCGGGACGCGCGCCGGGTCGACCTGCCGACGTATCCCTACCAGAAGGTGCGCTGCTGGCTGGTTCCGCCCGAGCCGCAGACGCCCGGGCCTGCTGCCGCGCCACCGCATCCGCTGCTGGGCACCGCCCTGGATCTGGTGGACGCCCCGGGCCGGTCGTTCCCGCAGCAGCTGTCGCCGGGGCAGGTGGCGGGCGTGTTCGGGCAGCGCCTGCACGGCACGCCGGTGCTGCCGGCCGGGGCCCGGCTGGAGTGGTTGCTGGCGGCGGCCCGTCACGGGTCCGGCGACTCGGCCTGGACACTGACCGACCTGCGTCTGCCCGGCACGGTGAGCGCCGCTTCCGGCACGCCGGTCACGCTGCAGACCATCCGTGAGGACGGCGGCGACGGGGTGCGGGTGCGGACCTTCGTCAAGGAGCAGGGCCCGGACGGCGACGGCCGGTGGGCCGAGCGGGCTGCGCGACGGCCGTCCCGGACCGCCCCGGACCGCGCCCGACCGGATCGAACCGGAGTCACTTGCACGCGGGTCTCACCGAGCTGGACGTCGCGGAGGCGTACCGGACGCTGTGGCGGCAGGGCCACGCGTACGGGGAGCCGCTGCGGGTGCTGGAGCGTGTGTGGCTCGGCGGCGACAAGGCCGTGGCCCTGGTCGGCACGGCCGATGTGCCGGCGGGCCCGGCCGGCTCCTGGGGGCGGTGGGCCGCTGTGCTCGAAGGGGCCGTTCAGCTCGCGGCGCTGTCCGGCTCCGGCCCGCGCACGGTGGTGTCCGCGGACCGGCTCGAGGTGTCCGGACCGCCCTCCGAGGCGCTGTGGCTGCGGGTGCGGCACGGCACGGACGGGGCGGCCGACGTCGTCCTGCTGTCCGAGGAGGGCACCCGCGTGGCGGCCGTGACGGGGCTGCGGCTGCGGCCGCTCACGGGTGCCGCGGCGGCACGGCTGGCCGAGGCCCCGCTGGAGCGGCACGAAGTGGTGTGGCACGCCCTCGCGGAGGACGGCCGCCCGGCCACCGTCGGTGGCGGGAGCGGCAGTTGGCTGGTGTTCAGCGAAGCCCCGGAGCGAGCCGCGGCGTGGTGCGGTGAACTGGCCCTGCTCGGCGTCCCGGCGCTCGCGCTGGCCGGTGAGGACGCCGGGGGCCGGGACGGCACGGAGACCGTGCCGGTCGGCACCGGCGACCCGGACGTCGTACGGAAGACGTTCGCGGAACTGCGGGAGCGGGGCGTCACGGTGGCCGGGCTTCTCGTCGACGACGCGGGCCACGGGCAGGAGAGCGCCTCGGAGGAGCTCCCCGGCTCGGACGACCCGCTGGACGCCGCGTGCCGCCGGGGCGGCCGGACGCTGGCGCTGCTGCGGGGGTTCCTCCAGGAGTACGCGGGGCAGGCGGAGCAGGCGCCGCGGATCGTGCTCTGCTCGGCGGGCGCGGCGACCGGTCTCGCGGGCGGTTCACCGCGCCCGGCACAGGCACCGTTGTCGGCGCTGTTCACGTCGCTGGTGTGGGAGCACCCGCACCTGCCGTGCGCGCAGGTCGATCTCGACCCCGAGGAGGGGCCGCCCTCGGTGGCGGACCTGCTCGGGACCTTGCTCGGGGCAGGTGACCGCGGCCTCCGGGCGCGGGGCGGGCTGGGCCCGGGCGGGGCGGGCGCTGGTTCGAAGGCCCGTCTGGAAAGGGCGGCCGGTCCCGGTCGGCGGCGGAGCACGGCCCGCGCTGCGGCCGGACGCCACGTACCTGGTCGCCGGCGGCGACGCCCGGCACGCGGCGGTGGCGCTGGAGTGGCTGGCCGCGCGAGGGGCCCGCTCGGTCGTGCTGGCGGGTGCGCAGCCCCTGCCGGACGACGTGCTCGGCGACCTCCCGGAACGGTTCGAGCGGTGCGAGCAGGCGACCGTGGACCTGGCGTCGGCGGACGGGGTGGAACGCCTCGCCGGGTTGCTGGCCGACGGCCGGCCGCCGCTGCGGGGTGTGCTGTCGCTGCCGCGGCAGGGCGCGGACGGACGCCTGGAGGACCTGGACGGGCCGCGGTTCGGCGCCGCGCTCGCCGAAGCCCTGCGGGGTCCCGTGGAGCTGACGCGGCGGTTCGCGGACGGCCTGGACTTCTTCGTGCTGTCCACGTCGGTCACCTCGCTGCCCGGCCGGTCCGCAACGGTCGTCGGCTCGGCTGCCGACGCGTTCCTGACCGCACTGGCCGCTCACCGGCGGGCGGCAGGCCTGCCGGTGGTCGCGGCGGCCTGGGGGCCGTGGCTGGATGCCGCCGACGAGGCGCCGGAGACGGCCACCGCGTTCGCCGGGGCCGGGGTGTACGCGGCGCCCGGCGGAGAGGTGCTGGACGCGCTGCTCGCGCTGCCGGTCGCCGGGGGCGCCGGTGGTGCGGGCGTGGCAGGCGTTGCCCGGG
>NZ_GG657757.1:1078441-1079782 GCF_000158955.1 Streptomyces viridochromogenes DSM 40736
CCACTGGGGCAGCCACCAGGCGGCGCGGTCGAAGAGCGCCATCACGGCGGGCACGATGGTCACCCGCAGGACGAAGGCGTCCAGGAACACCGCCACGGCGAGGGCGAATCCGAAGGACTTCGTCAGGTCGGCGTCGGCCAGGATGAAGCCCGCGAACACGCTGATCATGATGAGGGCCAGCGCCGTGACGACCCGGGCGCTCTGCATGAAGCCCTTGACGATGGCCTCGGCCGGCGTGTTCCCACGGGCGTACTCCTCGCGCATCCGGGTCACGAGGAACATCTCGTAGTCCACGGCCAGCCCGAACGACAGGCCGATGACGATGACGGGCAGCAGGTTGACGATGATGCCGGTGGAGTGGATGCCGAGCAGGTCGTTCAGCCAGCCCCACTGGAACACGGCGACCAGGGCTCCGAAGGTGGCGGCGAGGCTGAGCAGGAAGCCGAGCGTCGCCTTCACGGGCACCAGGATCGACCGGAAGATGATGATCATCAGCAGGAAGGCGCACCCGACGACGATCAGCAGGTAGGGCAGCAGTGTGTCGCCGATCCGCTTCGACATGTCGATGTTGATCGCGGTCTGGCCGGTGACGGCGACGGCCGCCTCGCCCGAGTCCCGGGTGTCCTTCACCGCCGCCCGGATGTCGTCCACGACCTGCTCCGTCGCGGCCGCGGTGGGGCCGCTGCCGGGCACCACGGACATCACCGCGGCGTCACCGGACTTGTTGGGCACCGGCGGGCTGACGTCCTCCACGCCCCGGATCCCGGCCAGTTCCCGTCCGATGCCCTCCGCCGTGGCCGCCGCGTCCTTGCCGCTCTTCGCGGTGTCCACGACCACGGTCAGCGGCCCGTTGAACCCGGGCCCGAAGCCCTCCGTCAGCAGGTCGTAGGCCTGGTGCGAGGTGGAGCTCTCCGGCTCGGCGCTGTCGTCGGGCAGTCCGAGTCGCAGATCGAGCGCGGGCACGGCCAGGACGCCCAGCAGGACCACGGAGGCGAGGCAGAACGTGAGGGGCCTGCGGACGACGAGGCGCACCCAGCGCATGCCGAACGTGGGCTTTCCGTCGGCCCGGTAGCCCTCCGCGCGGTGCTGTGCCTCCGCGTGGACCTGGGCGAGCTCCGCCTTGTCCCGCACGTGGGCGGCGCGCCGGCCGTGGATCCGGCGGCCGATGAAGCCGAGGAGCGCGGGTACGAGGGTCAGGCCGACCGCGGTGGAGACGAGGACGGCGAACGCGGCGGCGAGGCCGACCTGCGTGAGGATCGGGATGCCGACGACGACGAGACCCGCCAGCGCGATGGCGGTGGTGAGCCCGGCGAACAGGACGGCGGCGCCGGCCGTCGTCAC
>NZ_GG657757.1:1088544-1091463 GCF_000158955.1 Streptomyces viridochromogenes DSM 40736
ACACCACCGCCCGCGACGAAGCGGGGAGATCGTCGAGGTCGGTGATGGTGGGAAGGCCCCAGGTGTCTTCCGTGCCGGTGTCGTGGGGTGTCCACACGACGGTGTCAGTGACCGTCGGCTGGGACGGTGTGGGTAGATCCGGCCAGGCCAGGGCGAACAGGCCCCGCGCACCGGCGGTGCTGGTGGGCTGGAGTTCGGCTGCGTCCAGGCGGCGGGCGGTCAGCTGCTCGACCACAGCGACGGGCTCACCGGTCACGTCGTAGAGGTCCATCCGCACACTGCCCTCGCCCAGCGGCGTGATCCGCACCCGCAGGCGGGTGGCGCCGGTGGCCAGCAGCCGCACACCGTTCCACGCGAACGGCAGCCACACCCCGTCCTGGTCCAGCACCTCACTGAACTGCAGCAGATGCGCGGCCGCGTCACACAGGGCCGGGTGCAACCCGAACCGAGCCGCCTCCTCCGCCGCCGACTCCGGCAGCTCGATCTCTCCGTAGACGTCCTGGCCCTGCCGCCAGGCCGCCCGCACCCCCCGGAACACCGGCCCATAGGCATACCCCCGCCCCGCCAACTCCTCGTAGAGGCAGGAGACATCGATCGCCTCCGCACCCGACGGCGGCCACACACCCACAGGTCCCACATCGGACGTGCTGCCGTGAGCGATCACCGCCTGCGCGTGCTGGGTCCAGACGCTGTCGGTGCCGGCGGGTCGGGAGCACACCACGACCTGACGCCCGCCGTCGTCCCCGGCCGGTTCGATGACGATCTGCAGATCCACGTCCCCGCTGTCGGGCAACAGCAAGGGTGCCTGCACGACCAGTTCCTCGACCACCTGGCAGCCGACCTGGTCCGCCGCCCGCAACACCAGATCCATGAACCCGGTACCGGGGAAGAGCACCTGCCCGGACACGGCGTGATCGGCCAGCCAACGCTGCCGGGAACGGGACAGACGCCCGCACAGCACCACTGTCCCTCCGGCAGCTACCTCCACCACCGCCGAGACCAGACCGTGCTCGACCGCGCCCAGCCCCATACCGGAGGCGTCTCCTGTTCCGTTGGTGCGTTCCAGCCAGAACCGTGACCGGTCGAAGGCATACGTCGGCAACTCCACCGGCTCCGCTTCCGGCAGCAGCGAGTCCCACGCGACATCCACCCCGGCCGTCCACAGGGTGCCCGCGCTGGTGAGGAACCGGCGCAGTCCGCCGTCATCGCGCCGCAGCGTCCCGGTCACCGTCACCTGGGCTCCGGGCACGGTGTCGACGGTTTCCCCGATGCCGGGTGTCAGGACCGGGTGGGCGCTGCACTCGACGAGGGTGGTGAACCCGTCGGCGAGCAGACCGCGCACCGCCTGCTCGAACTCCACCCGTCCACGGAGGTTGGCATACCAGTAGTGGCCGTCCATCTCCGGCCCGGTGAGCACCTCGCCGCGCAGTGTCGAGTACACCGGCACCTGCCCGGCGCGCGGCCGGACGGACGCCAGATCAGCCTCGATGCGCCGGCGGACCTGCTCGACGTGCGCGGAGTGGGAGGCGTAGTCGACGTCGATCCGCCGCGCCCGCACCCCCGACCCCGTCAGCCCGGCCACCAGGCCGGCGATCTCCTCCGCACCCCCGGACACCACCGTGGAGGATGGCCCGTTCACGGCGGCCACACTCACCGACTCCAGGCCCGCGATGCGCTCCTGAACCTCCGCGCACCCCAGGGCCACCGAGGCCATGGCGCCCTGCCCGCAGATCTCCACCAACGCTTGGGAACGGGCCACCACCACCCGCACCGCGTCCTCCAGCGACAGCACCCCGGCCACATGCGCGGCCGCGATCTCGCCCTGGGAGTGACCGACCACGGCCGAGGGCGTCACGCCCACCGACTCCCACAGCCGGGCCAGGCCCACCATCACCGAGAACATCACCGGCTGCACCACATCCACCCGGTCAAAGCCAGGCGTCCCGGGCTTCTGCCGCAGGACCTCCACCACGGACCAGCCGGCCAACTCCTCCACCATCGCCGAGCACTCACCCACCACCCGGGCGAACACCTCACTCGCGGCGAGCAGCTCCACCCCCATCTCCACCCACTGCCACCCCTGCCCCGGAAACACGAAGACCACCTTCGACTCCGTACCGACAACGCCCTGAGCGGCGCCGACAGAGAGGTCACCTGACAGGAAGGACTCCAGCCCCTCCACGAGCTCCTCAGCCGACTCACCCACCACCGCGAGCCGATGCCGCAGCCGCTCGCGCCCCGCCAACGCGGCCGCCACCGATCCGGCACCTACCTCGGGCCGTTGCTCCAGGAAGGACACCAACCGCTCGGCCTGGCCCCGCAGCCCGCCCGCACTGGCCCCGGACAGCACCCACGACACCAGCCCCGCACCATCACCCACGGGCTCGGCAGCGGGCTCCTCCGCAGGCGCCTCCTCCACGATGACGTGGGCGTTCGTGCCGCTCACTCCGAAGGACGACACACCCGCCCGGCGCACCCGCTCCCCGCGCGCCCACGCGACCCCATCAGCCAGCAGCGAGACCGACCCGGCCGACCAGTCCACCATCGGCGTCGGCTCACCCGCATACAAAGACGGCGGCAACTCCCCCTGCCGCAACGCCATCACCATCTTGATCACACCCGCCACACCCGCGGCGGCGACGGAGTGGCCGATGTTGGACTTCATGGATCCGAGCCACAGCGGACGGCCCTCGGGGCGGTCCTGGCCGTACGTGGCGATCAGCGCCTGCGCCTCGATCGGGTCGCCCAGCTTCGTGCCCGTGCCGTGCGCCTCCACCGCATCCACGTCCGCCGCCGTGAGACCGGCGTTGTCCAGCGCGGCCCGGATCACCCGCTGCTGCGACGGCCCGTTAGGAGCGGTCAGCCCGCTGCTCGCGCCGTCCTGGTTGACCGCAGAGCCACGCACCACACCCAGCACCC
>NZ_GG657757.1:1091718-1094547 GCF_000158955.1 Streptomyces viridochromogenes DSM 40736
CGACGAGCACGCCGTGTCCACCGACACCGAAGGCCCCTCGAAACCGAACGTGTACGACACCCGACCGGACAGCACACTGAGGGTGTTGCCGGTCTGGGCGTAGCCCTCGATGGTCTCCGGTACCCGGTCCATGTCGGGGACGTACGCGGAGTTCGTGGCGCCGATGAAGACGCCGGTACGGCTGCCGCGCAGCTCCTCCGCCTTCAGCCCCGCCCGCTCCAGCGCCTCCCACGACACCTCCAGCAGCAACCGCTGCTGCGGATCCATCGCCAACGCCTCACGCCGCGAAATCCCGAAGAACTCCGCGTCAAAACCCGCCACGTCATCCAGGAACCCACCACGCCGCACATACGACTTCCCCGACGCATCCGGATCCGGGTCGTACAAGTCCTCCGGCCAGCCCCGGTCCGCCGGAAACTCCGACGTCGCATCCACACCCCCGGCCACCAACCGCCACAAATCCTCCGGCGAACCCACCCCACCCGGATAACGGCACGCCATACTCACGATCGCGATCGGCTCGTCGTCGGCGGCGGTGCGGGGGGCGGTGTCACCGGCGTCCGGATCGGCGCTCGCGCCGAGCGTCTCCGTCAGGACGAACGTGGCCAGCGCGGCGGGTGTGGGATGGTCGAAGATCAGCGTGGCGGGCAGTTGCAACCCGGTCTCGGCGGCGAGACGGTTGCGGAACTCGACGGCGGTGAGCGAGTCGAACCCCGCATCCATCAGGCCGCGTTGGGGGTCGACCTGCGAGGGCGACGCGTGGCCGAGGACAGCGGCGGCATGTCGGCGTACGAGCTCCACGGCGATGCGCTCCCGCTCCTCCTCCCCCAGGTCGAGGAGCTGGCGGGCGAATGCCCTGCTGCCGGGGCTGTCACCGCCGTCGTTCGCGGACCGGCGGCGCGTGGTGGTGCGGAACAGGTCGTGCCACAGCGGGGACAGCACGCCGGCCGCGGCACGTGCGCGCAGTGCCGAGGCGTCGATCTTCGAGGCGACGAGCTGGGCGGCGCCGACGGCCGATGCCGCGTCGAACAGCGCGAGCCCCTCCGCCGCGGGGAGCGGTACGGCTCCCTCGCGTGCGAGCCGTACTGCGTCCGCGTCGGTCAGCGGGCGGGCGGAGGGGCCCTCAGGGGCCCAGGCGCCCCACACCAGCGACAGGGCGTTCAGGCCCCGCGCCCGCCGGTGGTGGGCGAGGGCGTCGAGGAAGGAGGCTGCGGTGGCGAGGGTCGTGTGCCCGGAGCTGCCCACGGTGCCCGCGGCGGACGAGAACAGAACGAACGCCGACAGGGCGAGGTCGCGTGTGAGGTGGTGCAGGTTCAGGGCGCCGGCGGCTCGGGCCCGGAGCGCGGCGTGCAGATCCTGCGGCTCCACGTCGCTCAGCACCCCGTTGCGGGTGACACCGGCCGCGTGGACGACGGTGGTCAGGGGGTGCTCGGCCGGGATGCCGGCCAGGAGTGCGGCGAGCGCGGCGCGGTCGGTGACGTCACAGGCGGCGATGCGTACCTCGGCGCCCAGCGCCCCGAGTTCGTCGCGCAGTTCCGTAGCGCCGGGCGCCTCGGGCCCTTGGCGGCCGACCAGGAGCAGGTGCCGGGCCTGATGGGTCGTGACGAGATGGTGGGCCAGGAGCCGGCCGAGCATGCCGGTGCCACCGGTGATCAGCACGGTGCCGGCCGGGTCGGGCGCGGCCCCCTGCCCGGCGGCTCCCGTGCTGCGGCGCAGACGGGGTGCGAGGAATCGCTCGCCGCGCAGCGCCAACTGCGGTTCGCCGGTCCGGGCGGCCTTCGCCACCAGGTCCGGCAGATCGCTCCCGCCGACCGCCGGGTCGAGGTCGGGGTCGGAGGCGGGGTCGAGGTCGAGGTCGAGCAGCAGGAAGCGGTCCGGGTGCTCGCTCTGCGCGGTGCGCACCAGGCCCCATGCCACCGAAGCGGCCAGGTCGGGCACGTCCGGAAGGGCCTCGTCGGTGTCCTCGCAGGCGGCCACGGCGCCCCGGGTCACCACGGCGAGGCGGCGGCCGGCGTTCCGCTCGTCCGCGAGCCATCGCTGCAGCGATGTGAGCAGCCGCTCGGCGACGGCCCCCACGCCCCCGGCGTCGCCCCCCTCGCCCTCGTCTTCGTCTTCGGCGGGGGTGCCGAAGACCGGCAGCACGACGATGTCGGCCTCGTCGGCGGGTCCCTCTGCCTCATCGCCCAGTACGGCGACGGACGCGTCCGAGAGCTGAGCAGTCGCGACGGCACCCCCGACCGGTGTCCATGCCAAGGTGAAGAGACCGTCGGTGCCGTCAGGGACGGTGCCGGTCAGTTCGGCCGCGGTCGTGCGGCGGACGGTCATGCGCTCGATGACGGCTACGGGCTCGCCGGCGCTGTCCGCCAGTTCGACACGGGCGGTGTCCGTACCCGTGGGCCGTACGCGCAAGCGCAGGCGGGTGGCTCCTGTGGCGCGCAGTGTGACGCCCTGCCAGACGGACGCCAGCAGCGCGCCGGCCTCGGCGGACGGCCGGGCCGATTGAGCGAGCCCCACCGCTTGTGCGGCCGCTTCCCACAGCGCCGGGTGCAGACCGAACCGGTCGGTGTCGTCGGCCGCGGTCTGCGGCAGCTCCGCCTCGGCCAGCACCTCGTCGCCGACCCGCCAGGCGCGTTTGAGGCTTTGGAACACGGGGCCGTAGGTGTATCCGTCGGCTCGTAGTTCCTCGTACCGATCGTCCAGGTCGACGGGCCGCGCTCCGTCGGGCGGCCACGCATCGGACGCGGAGACGGCAAGCTCGGCAGGCGTGCCTGGGGCGACGGTGGCCTGGAGCGTGGCGGGTCCACCTCTCGCTGTCGGCCGGCCGCGCGT
>NZ_GG657757.1:1094647-1119773 GCF_000158955.1 Streptomyces viridochromogenes DSM 40736
TGCGGGAGCGGGGCGTCACGGTGGCCGGGCTTCTCGTCGACGACGCGGGCCACGGGCAGGAGAGCGCCTCGGAGGAGCTCCCCGGCTCGGACGACCCGCTGGACGCCGCGTGCCGCCGGGGCGGCCGGACGCTGGCGCTGCTGCGGGGGTTCCTCCAGGAGTACGCGGGGCAGGCGGAGCAGGCGCCGCGGATCGTGCTCTGCTCGGCGGGCGCGGCGACCGGTCTCGCGGGCGGTTCACCGCGCCCGGCACAGGCACCGTTGTCGGCGCTGTTCACGTCGCTGGTGTGGGAGCACCCGCACCTGCCGTGCGCGCAGGTCGATCTCGACCCCGAGGAGGGGCCGCCCTCGGTGGCGGACCTGCTCGGGCAGGTGACGCGGCTGCCGGGCGCGGGGCGGCTGGCCCGGCGGGGCGGGCGCTGGTTCGAGGCCCGTCTGGAAGGGCGGCCGGTCCCGGTCGGCGGCGGAGCACGGCCGGCGCTGCGGCCGGACGCCACGTACCTGGTCGCCGGCGGCGACGCCCGGCACGCGGCGGTGGCGCTGGAGTGGCTGGCCGCGCGAGGGGCCCGCTCGGTCGTGCTGGCGGGTGCGCACCCCCTCTGGCCAGAAGAAGGTCTTCGAGTACCTTCTCGGAACGTGTTCGAGCGGGTGCAAGCTGGCAACCGGGGACCTGGCGTCGGCGGGACGGGGTGGAAACGGCCTCGCGGGTTTGCTGGCCGACGGCCGGCCGCCGCTGCGGGGTGTGCTGTCGCTGCCGCGGCAGGGCGCGGACGGACGCCTGGAGGACCTGGACGGGCCGCGGTTCGGCGCCGCGCTCGCCGAAGCCCTGCGGGGTCCCGTGGAGCTGACGCGGCGGTTCGCGGACGGCCTGGACTTCTTCGTGCTGTCCACGTCGGTCACCTCGCTGCCCGGCCGGTCCGCAACGGTCGTCGGCTCGGCTGCCGACGCGTTCCTGACCGCACTGGCCGCTCACCGGCGGGCGGCAGGCCTGCCGGTGGTCGCGGCGGCCTGGGGGCCGTGGCTGGATGCCGCCGACGAGGCGCCGGAGACGGCCACCGCGTTCGCCGGGGCCGGGGTGTACGCGGCGCCCGGCGGAGAGGTGCTGGACGCGCTGCTCGCGCTGCCGGTCGCCGGGGGCGCCGGTGGTGCGGGCGTGGCAGGCGTTGCCCGGGTGGACTGGGACCGGTACCGCGTCGCGGGCGGCCGTACTTTGCCGTACTCCCTGCTGGAGGCGGGCCCCTCGTACGACGAGGAGAAGGCTCCGGGGTTCGGGCAGAACCGGATGAAGGGGGCCCGTAAGAAGAAGGGCTGACGACCCGGCGGGTCCGGTCAGGACAGCGGCCCCCGCACCGGCGGGGGCCGCTGTCGTGTGCCGGGAGGCCGGTCAGGAGCGGGAGCCGGCGCTCTCCTCCAGGTCGCGGTCGGTCTCCGGCGGGGCGATGTCCGACTTCTCGATGTCGAGGTGGGGCAGCCTGCGGTCCAGCCACTGGGGCAGCCACCAGGCGGCGCGGTCGAAGAGCGCCATCACGGCGGGCACGATGGTCACCCGCAGGACGAAGGCGTCCAGGAACACCGCCACGGCGAGGGCGAATCCGAAGGACTTCGTCAGGTCGGCGTCGGCCAGGATGAAGCCCGCGAACACGCTGATCATGATGAGGGCCAGCGCCGTGACGACCCGGGCGCTCTGCATGAAGCCCTTGACGATGGCCTCGGCCGGCGTGTTCCCACGGGCGTACTCCTCGCGCATCCGGGTCACGAGGAACATCTCGTAGTCCACGGCCAGCCCGAACGACAGGCCGATGACGATGACGGGCAGCAGGTTGACGATGATGCCGGTGGAGTGGATGCCGAGCAGGTCGTTCAGCCAGCCCCACTGGAACACGGCGACCAGGGCTCCGAAGGTGGCGGCGAGGCTGAGCAGGAAGCCGAGCGTCGCCTTCACGGGCACCAGGATCGACCGGAAGATGATGATCATCAGCAGGAAGGCGCACCCGACGACGATCAGCAGGTAGGGCAGCAGTGTGTCGCCGATCCGCTTCGACATGTCGATGTTGATCGCGGTCTGGCCGGTGACGGCGACGGCCGCCTCGCCCGAGTCCCGGGTGTCCTTCACCGCCGCCCGGATGTCGTCCACGACCTGCTCCGTCGCGGCCGCGGTGGGGCCGCTGCCGGGCACCACGGACATCACCGCGGCGTCACCGGACTTGTTGGGCACCGGCGGGCTGACGTCCTCCACGCCCCGGATCCCGGCCAGTTCCCGTCCGATGCCCTCCGCCGTGGCCGCCGCGTCCTTGCCGCTCTTCGCGGTGTCCACGACCACGGTCAGCGGCCCGTTGAACCCGGGCCCGAAGCCCTCCGTCAGCAGGTCGTAGGCCTGGTGCGAGGTGGAGCTCTCCGGCTCGGCGCTGTCGTCGGGCAGTCCGAGTCGCAGATCGAGCGCGGGCACGGCCAGGACGCCCAGCAGGACCACGGAGGCGAGGCAGAACGTGAGGGGCCTGCGGACGACGAGGCGCACCCAGCGCATGCCGAACGTGGGCTTTCCGTCGGCCCGGTAGCCCTCCGCGCGGTGCTGTGCCTCCGCGTGGACCTGGGCGAGCTTCGCCTTGTCCCGCACGTGGGCGGCGCGCCGGCCGTTGGATCCGGCGGCCCGATTGAAGCCGAGGAGCGCGGTACCGAGGGTTCAGGCCGAACGCGGTGGAGACGAAGGACGGGCAACGCGGCGGCGAGGCCGACCTGCGTGAGGATCGGGATGCCGACGACGACGAGACCCGCCAGCGCGATGGCGGTGGTGAGCCCGGCGAACAGGACGGCGGCGCCGGCCGTCGTCACGGAGGTGCCGATGGCGTGCTCGGGGTCCTCGCCGGCCCGCAGTTCCTCCCGGTAGCGGAAGGCCACGAACATGGCGTAGTCGATGGACATGGCGAGGCCGAGCATCAGCGCGAGGGCTGTGGTGTCCGAGTTGAGGTCCGCGAAGCGGGTGCTCACCTCGATCATGCTGAGGCTGAAGACCACGCCCAGGATGGCCGCGAGCAGCGGCAGCCCCGCGGCGACGAACGAGCCGAACGTGACGAACAGGACGACGGCGGCGGCCGCCAGTCCGAGCAGTTCGCCCGCCCCCTGCCCGGGCCTCGGCTGGGCCGCCTCGCCACCGAACTCGACGGTCAGGCCGGCCCGCGTGCCCGGCTGTGCCGTGTCCAGCAGCGCCTCACGGTCCTTGTCCGCCAGGTCGTTCCTGGTGACCGAGTAGGACACCTGGGCGTAGGCGATGCGCCCGTCCGGTGAGACCGCCTTCTCCTGGAACGGGTCGGTCACGTCGGCCACGTCCGGCAGGTCGCGCACCTCACCGAGGACCCGTCCGATCGCCTGCCGGTACTCGGGGCGGTCCAGCTCGCGGCCCTGCGGCGCGGCGAACACGACGCGCGCCACCGCCCCGTCGGCCGCGGCCTCCGGGAAGCGCTCGTCCAACAGGTCGATCGCCTGCTGCGACTCCGTGTCCGGGATGGCGAGCGAGTCCACGGTCGGCCTGGACAGCAGCGCGCCGGCCACGCTCACGGCGACGACGACGGCGACCCACAGTAACGAGACCAGGCGTCGTCGCCGGAAGCACGCGCGCCCCAGCCGGTAAAGAACGAGCCTCATGACAGGCAACTTTCTTTTGGGAGTCGACTTTCAATTGATAGCCTACTAGCACTTTGGGGGGTTGAGAACCTTCCTGGGTGCCACCGCCGCATGACGTCGTGGCGCGGTACGGCCGCGCCGGGCGGGCGGCCGGAGAGCCTGGAGAATGTGGAGCATGAGCGTGCCCAACTTGAAGCCGACGCAAGGGACCGACCGTCATCCCGGGAAGATCAGCCAGCGGGAGCGGAAGAAGGCCAGGACCCGGACGGCCATCCAGCAGGAGGCCCTGCGGCTCTTCCGGGACCAGGGCTACGAGGCGACGACGATCGAGCAGATCGCCGAGGCGGCCGAGGTGTCGGCGAGCACCGTGTTCCGCTACTTCGCCACCAAGGAGGACCTGGTCCTCTCGGACGACGAGACGTTCTTCGTGCGCGCCTTCCGCGCCCAGCCGCCGGAACTGCCGCCCGTCCAGGCCATGCGCCGCGCCCTGCACAGCACCCTGGACGGCCTCTCGGCCTCGGAGATGAACACCCAGCGCGACCGCGACATCCTGATGGTGACCGTGCCCGAGCTGTGGTCGGCGAGCCTCGGCAATGTGAAGCAGATGCTGCGCACCCTCGCCGAGCTGGTCGCGGAGCGCACCGGCGCCGACCCGGCCGACGCGGCGGTGCGGGCGCTGAGCGGCGCGATCTTCGGGATCATGATGGACGTCATGCTGCGCTGGGCGAACCAGCCCGACCTGGATCCCGCCGCCGAGCTGGACCGGCTGCTGGCCTGCCTGGAGGACGGCTTCCAGGAGTCCGGGGCCTGACTCCCGGGCCGGTGCGGAGCGTGAGGCACGAAGGCCCCGGGCGCGGTGACGAGGCCATGTCGTCACCGCACCCGGGGTCTTCACCGTCCGTCGGCCGGGCCGCCCGCCGGGTCAGCTGTCGCCGAGCTCCTTGTCGATGAGGCCGAAGATGTCGTCGTCCGACACCGAGTCGAGAGCCACGGAGTCGAGAGCCACCGGGTCCGGGTCGTCGTCACCGTGGGCCGCACGACGCCAGTTCCACAGCAGCGTCTCCAGCCGGCCGGTGATCTCGTCCCGGTCCTCGGTGTCCGCGAGCGAGCCGAGAAGCCGCTCCAGACGATGGATCTCGCCCAGGACCAGACCTGACTGTTCCTCCTGCCGCGGCTGAAGCAGACCGAGCAGGTGCTCGGCGAGCGCGCCGAGCGTCGGGTGGTCGAACACCAGCGTCGTCGGCAGACCCAGCCCGGTGGCTGCGGCCAGCCGGTTGCGCAGTTCGACACCGGTGAGGGAGTCGAACCCGAGGTCGCCGAAGGGCAGTTCACGGTCGAACTCGGACACCGTGGTGTGCCCGAGAACGGCGGCCACCTCGGTGCAGAGCGCCTCGAACAGCACCACGGGTCCGCGCGCCGGGGCCGTCTCCGCGATCAGCCGCGCCAGCGGAGCCTCCCCCGGTTCGGCCGCCGGTTCCTCCTGGGCCCGCCGTGCCTCGGGGATCTCCGCGATCAGCGGCCTGGGCCGGGCCGTGGTGAACGTCTCGGCGAACCGCGGCCAGTCCAGGTCGGAGACGACCACGCACGTCTCGTCGTGCTCCACGATCTGGTGCAGCGCGGCCATCGCCGTCTCGGGGTCGAGAGTGCGCATACCGCTGCGGCCCAGCCAGGCGACGGCCTCCTCGTCGTCGGCCATGCCACCGCCCGCCCAGGCCCCCCAGGCCACGGACGTGGCGGTCAGGCCCTCGGCACGGCGGTGCTCCGCCAGGGCGTCCAGGCAGGCGTTGGCCGCGGCGTAACCGGCCTGCCCGGCACCGCCCCACACACCCGCGTTCGAGGAGTACAGCAGGAACAGGTCGAGTGGCGTGCCGGCGGTCAGTTCGTGCAGGTTCACCGCGCCGGTGACCTTGCCGGCGAACAGTTCCGCGATCTCGGGCAGATCCGAGTCGAGCAGTGCCGCTCCCCTGCCGAGCGCGCCCGCGGTGTGCACGACGGCGGTCAGCGGATGCTCGGCCGGGACACCGGCCAGCAGTGCGGCGAGCGCCGCGCGGTCGGAGACGTCACAGGAGGCGATCGTCACCTCGGCGCCCATGGAGGTCAGTTCGTCCCGCAGCTCCGACGCCCCGGGGGCGTCCGGTCCGCCGCGACTGACCAGCAGCAGGTGGGTCGCGCCATGAGCGGCGAGCCAGCGGGCCGCGAGCCCGCCGAGCACTCCGGTGCCGCCGGTGATCAGCGCGGTGCCCCCGGACCGCCACTCACGCTCCGGCGCCGAACCGCCCAGCGGGGCGCGCACCAGCCGGCGGGCCAGCACGCCACCGTCCCGGACGGCGACCTGGTCCTCGTCCCCGCTCCCGGCCAGTACGGCCGCGAGCGCCTCCCCCGCCCGGTCGTCGAGCGTCACGGGCACGTCGATCAGACCGGCCCAGCGCTTGGGCTCCTCCAGCGCCACGACACGACTGAGCCCCCACACCGAGGCCTGCGCCGGCCGCACCGTCCCGTCCTCGTCCGTCGCGCGTACGGCACCGCTCGTCACCGACCAGAGGCGGGCGTCGATGCCCGTCTCGGCCAGCGCCTGCACCAGCAGGACGGTGCCCGCCACACCGGCCGGCAGTTCGGGATGCGCGGGCAGCGGCGCCTCGGCCAGCCCCAGCAGCGACACCACGCCCGCGATCTCCGGTGTCCCGGTGGCCGCTTCGCGCAGCGCCGTGATCAGGCCGGCCCGGGCCTCGTCGCTTCCGGTGTCCACCACGAGCTGTCGCACCTCGCCGCCGTGCCGGGTGACGGCCCGGACGCACCCGGCCACCGGCTCCTCACCGCCCCGGCCCGCCGGGACCACCACGAGCCAGGTCCCGGACAGGCCCGCCGTGCCGACGGCCACGGGCTTCCAGTCGATCTTGTACCGCCAGGAGTCGAGAAGACTGCTCCGCCTCAGGCGACGCCGCCAGGACGACAGTGCGGGCAGCACCGCACCGGCCGCGGAACGCTCGTCGTCGTTCAGCCCGACGAGCGCGCTCAGCTGCCCTGCGTCCTGGCTCTCCACCAGGTCCCAGAACTCCTTCTCCACCGGGTCGGCGGGCGCGGTGCCGTCCTGTTCCAGCCAGTAGGGGGTGTGGTCGAAGGCGTAGGTCGGCAGTTCCACGGGCGGGGCCGGGGGCAGGATCGACTGCCAGTCGATATCGACGCCTTGGGTCCACAGCTTGCCGGCCGCCTGAAGCACCGAAGCGGACTCAGGGCGGTCCTTGCGCAGCATGGACACCAGCAGGGTGTCGCTGTCCGTGACGCACTCCTGCGCCATCGCCGTGAGCGTGCCACCTGGACCCACCTCCAGGAACGCGCCCACCCCGCCCTTCAGGGCTTCGCCGACCGCCGCGGCGAACAACACCGGCTCACGGACTTGGCGAACCCAGTACTCCGGTGCGCCCATTTCACCCGGCTCCGCCAGACGTCCCAGCAACGTCGACACGATCCCGATCGCCGGTTCACGGAACTCCAGCCCCTCCACCACAGAGCGAAACTCGGCCAGCATCGGATCCATCCGCGCCGAATGAAACGCATGCGAAACCCTCAACCGCCGTGTCCGTATGCTCTGTTCCTCACAGGCGGCCATGACGACGGTCACCGCGTCCTCATCACCGGAGACCACGGTCGAGGCCGGACCGTTCACGGCCGCTACACCCACGCCGGCCACACCCGCGACCAGAGGCTCCACCACGTCCACACCCGCAGCCACCGACGCCATCGCACCACCCGAAGGCAACCGCTGCATCAGCCGGCCACGAGCCGCCACCAGCACACACGCGTCTTCCAGCGACAACACACCCGCCACATGCGCCGCCGCGATCTCCCCCACCGAATGCCCCACCACCACATCCGGCACCACACCCCACGACTCCACCAGCCGGAACAGCCCCACCTCCAGCACGAACAACGCCGCCTGCGCCCACACCGTCCGATGCAACACCTCCCGATCCGCACCGAGACCGAACATCACCTCCCGGACCGAGCCACCCATCAACCCATCGAGAATCCCGCAGACCTCATCAACCACCCCCGCAAACAAGGGCGACTGCTCATACAGCTCCCGGCCCATCCCCGGCCACTGAGCCCCCTGACCCGCGAACAACAACCCCACCCGCACACCCTCACGAGCCACCGTTGCCTGCTCCCGGACAGCCGACTCCAGCCCCGCGACGAGCTCCTCGACCGACCCGCCCACCACAGCCAACCGACGCCGCAACCCGGCACGCCCCGCCAACCCGACCGCAACCGAACCCGCATCCGCCTCGGGCCGCTCCCCCACGAACGACACCAACCGCTCGACCTGCCCGCGCAGCCCACCCGCACTGGCCCCGGACATCATCCACGACACCAACCCCGAACGGCGCACCGCGACTTCGGGCTGCTTCTCTTCCTCGGGGGCTTCCTCCACCACCACGTGCGCATTCGTCCCGCTGATCCCGAACGACGACACTCCGGCCCGACGGACGCGCTCACCGCGCGGCCACGCCACTCCCTCATCGGTGAGCAGTGCGACATCACCGTCGCTCCAGTCGACCATCGGGGTGGGCTCGCCGATGTGGAGCGACGGCGGCAACTTCTCGTTCCGCAACGCCATCACCATCTTGATCACCCCGGCCACACCCGCGGCCGCCTGCGCGTGACCGATGTTCGACTTCACCGACCCCAACCACAACGGCCGGCCCCCGGGGCGGTCTTGGCCGTACGTCGCGATCAGCGCCTGCGCCTCGATCGGATCACCCAACCGCGTCCCGGTACCGTGCGCCTCCACCACATCCACATCAGCCGCGCGCAGGCCCGCGTTCTCCAACGCCGCCCGGATCACCCGCTGCTGCGACGGCCCGTTCGGCACCGTCAGCCCGCTGCTCGCGCCGTCCTGGTTGACCGCAGAGCCACGCACCACACCCAGCACCCGATGCCCCAGGCGCCGGGCATCCGACAACCGCTCCACCGCCAGTACGCCCACGCCCTCTGCCCAGCTCGTGCCGTCGGCCGCGGCGGAGAAGGGCTTGCACCGGCCGTCCTCGGCCAGGCCCCGCTGACGGGAGAACTCCACGAACGCCGTGGGGTTGGTGATCACGGTGACGCCGCCGGCGAGTGCGAGGGAGCATTCGCCCTGCCGCAGCGCCTGCACCGCCAGATGCAGAGCGACCAGCGACGAGGAGCACGCCGTGTCCACCGTCACGGCGGGGCCCTCAAGGCCGAGGAAGTACGAGACGCGGCCGGAGAGGACGCTGGCGTGGTTGCCGGTGAGGGTGTAGCCCTCGACGCTGTCCGGGGCCTGGTCGAGTTCGGGTATGTAGCCGGAGGTCGAGGCGCCGACGAAGACGCCGGTGCGGCTGCCGCGCAGTTCCTCCGCCTTCAGCCCCGCCCGCTCCAGCGCCTCCCACGACACCTCCAGCAGCAACCGCTGCTGCGGATCCATCGCCAACGCCTCACGCGGCGAGATCCCGAAGAACTCCGCGTCAAAGCCCGCGACGTCATCCAGGAATCCACCACGCCGCACATACGACTTCCCCGACGCATCCGGATCCGGGTCGTACAGGTCCTCCGGCCAGCCCCGGTCCGCCGGGAACTCCGACGTCGCATCCACACCCCCGGCCACCAGACGCCACAAATCCTCCGGCGAACCCACCCCACCCGGATAACGGCACGCCATACCCACGATCGCGATCGGCTCCCGCATGCTCGACTCGACCTCGGAAAGGCGCTGCCGCGTCTCATGCAGATCCGCTGTCACTCGCCGCAGGTAGTCAACGACTTTCCGCTCGTCCGTCATGAGGTGCAATCCCTTCCGACCCGACCTGACCCGGCGCGAGATCCTGAAAACGGCAGCGCGAATTCCGGCTTCCGGCTCTCGGCATTTCGATCCTCGGCAGGGAGGAGGATCACGGACAACCCCTGGCACCCCCCTAAGCGCCGTGGCCGAACGAGGCAGGGGTGCGGGTTCCGGGAATGCACACCCGGGACGACTTGACGGATCCGAAAGGGCTTGGTTGACCTGCGCGGAAATGCCTCGCGACGATTCCGGCGGCCGGATTCCCAGGCACCGGGACGGAGCGTCCGTATGAACGGCACCATGGAGATCTGCATCGTCGGCGCGGGTCCGCGCGGATTGTCCGTGCTGGAGCGGCTGTGTGCGAACGAACGGGCGGCGCCGTCCTCGTCCGCCGTGCTGGTGCACCTCGTCGATCCGTGGCCGCCGGGCGCCGGACGCGTGTGGCGTCCTGAGCAGTCCCGCCATCTGCTGATGAACACGGTGGCGTCGCAGGTGACGATCTACTCCGACGAGAGCACCCGGATCGAGGGTCCCGTCGAGCCGGGCCCCAGCCTGTACGAGTGGGCGGAGCAACTGGCGTTGCTGGGGCCGCTGGCCGGCCGGGGCGGTTACGACGCCGAGACGCTGGGCGAGGCGAAGTCGCTGGGGCCGGACTCCTATCCGACGCGGGCCTTCTACGGCCACTACCTCAACGACTGCTTCGAACGGATCGTGGCCGGTGCTCCGCCGCACGTCACCGTGCGAGTGCACGCCTCCCAGGCGGTGGCGATGGCCGACACGCACGGCGTGCCCGGCGGACCGCAGGGGGTGCGGCTGGCGTGCGGCACCCGGTTGAACAGCCTGGACGCCATCGTGCTGGCGCAGGGGCACGTGCCGAGCAGGCTCACACCGCGTCAGGAACGGACCGCGACCCTGGCCCGCATCCACTACCTGACCTATGTGACGCCCGCCAATCCGGCGGACGTCGACCTGAGCGGAATCCGGCCGGGCACTCCGGTGCTGCTGCGCGGGCTGGGGCTCAACTACTTCGACTACATGGCCCTGTTCACGCTGGGCCGGGGAGGTTCCTTCCATGAGGAGGGCGGCCGCCTGGTGTACCGGCCGTCCGGGCAGGAACCGGTGATGTACGCCAGTTCGCGGCGCGGTGTTCCGTACCACGCGCGCGGCGAGAACCAGAAGGGGCCGTTCGGGCGGCACCGGGCGCGGCTGCTGACGGCCGAGCACGCGGCGGCGTTGCGGGCCCGGGGCGTGGACGGGGAGCGGGTGCACTTCGGTACCGACCTGTGGCCGCTGATCTGCCGGGAGGTGGAAGGCGTCTACTACGCCACGCTGCTTCAGGCCCGCGGGCGGGGCGCGGAACGGGCGGTGTTCGAGGAGCGGTTCCTTGCCGTTCCGGTGAACGGCGACACCTCGCCGTTGCTGGAGGAGTTCGGCATCGCCGTGGCGGACCGCTGGGACTGGGAGCGGATCGCGCAGCCGTGCCGCGGGCAGCACTTCGGGGACCGTGCGCAGTTCCGTGCCTGGTTGCTGGACCATCTGCGCGGCGACCTCGAAGCGGCGCGGAGCGGCAATGTGAACGGCCCGCTCAAGGCGGCGCTGGACGTGCTGCGGGATCTGCGCAACGAGATCCGGCTGGCCGTGGACCACGGGGGTCTGGAGGGCAACTCGCACCGGGACGACCTGGAGGGGTGGTACACACCGCTCAACGCGTTCCTGTCGATCGGTCCGCCTGCCTCCCGGATCGCGGAGATGATCGCGCTGATCGAGGCGGGGGTGCTGGAGCTGACGGGGCCGGGGACCGAGATCCGTTTCGACACGGCCGACCCGTCGTTCGTCGCGGAGTCTGCGTTCGTGCCGGGGCCGCCGGTCCGGAGCCGGGCGCTGATCGAGGCCCGGCTTCCTGAGCCCGACCTGCGCCGCACCGACGATCCGCTGCTGCGGCACCTGCTGGCCACGGAGCAGGTCGGGCCGTACCGGGTCCGGTCCAGCTGCGGTGCCTCGTACGAGACGGGCGGGCTGGCGGTGGCCGAGCGGCCGTACCACCTGCTGGACGCGCGCGGCCGGCCGCACCCTCGGCGATTCGCGTTCGGGGTGCCGACGGAGTCGGTGCACTGGGTGACCGCGGCGGGGGTGCGGCCTGGAGTCGACTCGGTGACGATCGGCGACTCGGATGCCATCGCGCGGGCGGTGACCGGGCTGCCGCCCGTGGCGCACGTGCCGCCCTCGGTGCGCCGGTCGATGACGGACACGGACCTGCTCGGGGTGATCGTGTGAGCGCGCCGGACGGGGGCGGTGGTTCCCTGCTGGACGCCGGTCTGCTCTCCCCGGTGCGGGCGGGGACGCCGGCCGAGGCCGCGGTGTCCGACGGGGCGTGGCTGCAGGCCATGCTGGACGCCGAGGCGGCGCTGGCGCGGGCGCAGGCCACCCTGGGGGATGGTGCCGCGTGCCGCGGCCGAGACCATCAGCCGGCTGGCCCGCGCCGAGCTTCTGGACGTGCGGGCCCTGGCGCTCGCCGCGCGGGAGACGGCCAACCCGGTGGTCGGCGTGGTGCAGGCGCTGAGCCGGGTGGTGGAGCGGGAGGATCCCGCCGCGGCCGAGTACGTGCACCGGGGTTCGACCAGTCAGGACGTGCTGGACACGGGGGCGATGCTGGTGGCCGCCCGGACGCTGCGCATCATCCGGGCCGATCTGGGGCGGGCGGCGGAGGCGCTGGCGGAGCTGGCCGGGACGCACCGGGACACGCTGATGGCGGGCCGGACGCTGGCGATGCACGCGGTTCCCACGACGTTCGGGGTGAAGGCCGCGGGGTGGCGTCAGTTGCTGCTGGACGCGGATCGCCGGCTGGAGCTGGTGCTGGTGGCGCTTCCGGTGTCGCTGGGCGGTTCGGCGGGGACGCTCGCCGGCTATGTCGAGTACGCCCGGATCGACGGCCGCGCGGCGGCCCGTTCCGGCGGGGCCACGGACCGGGACGACAGGGACCGGGGCCGCGACGGGGACAGCGGATCGGATCTCGACGTGGCGCGGTATGTGGCGGAGCTGACGGAGGCGTTCGGCGCGGAGACGGGGCTGGCGGCCGGCCCTGCGATGCCGTGGCACGCGCTGCGCACTCCGATCGCGGACCTCGCGGCGGCCCTGGCGTTCACGGCGGGTGCGCTCGGCAAGCTGGCGGTGGACGTGCAGTCGCTGACGCGCACGGAAGTGGGTGAGGTGGCCGAGCCGTCCGTGGCGGGGCGCGGGGTCTCCTCGGCGATGCCGCAGAAGCGCAACCCGGTACTGGCGACTCTCGTGCGCAGCGCGGCGCTTCAGGTGCCGGTGCTGGCGGCCGGCCTCACGCAGTGCCTGGTCACGGAGGACGAGCGGTCGGCGGGGCCGTGGCACGCGGAGTGGCAGTTGCTGCGGGAGTGCCTGCGGCTGACGGGCGGGGCGGCGCACACCGCCGTGGAGCTGGCGGCCGGTCTCGAGGTCCGGCCGGAGCGGATGCGGCAGAACGTGGCGCTCATCGGTAGCGCGCTGGTGTCCGAGCGGCTCGCCGCGGCGCTGGCGCCGCGACTGGGCAAGGCGGCGGCGAAACGGCTGCTGAGCATGGCGACGGAGCTGGCCTCGGGCTCGGGACGGCCGCTGCCGGAGGTGCTGGCGCATCTGCCGGAGCTGGCCGGGGTGTTCGCCCCGAAGGAGCTGGACCGCTTGTGCGACCCGGCCGGCTACACGGGGGCCGCCGGCGCCCTGGTGGACCGGGCGCTGGCCCGGCAGCCCCTCGCTCGGCGTGTCAGCGCGGTGCCGGGGCGGGCCGCGTCAGACGCTCGTTGATGACACGGATGACGTCCGGTGCGTGGTCGACGAGGAAGAAGTGGCCGCCGGGGTACCTCACCATCTCGAAGCCGCCCGTGGTGTGGGCGCTCCAGGCGCGTACCTCGTCATGGCTCGCCTTCGGGTCGCCGTCTCCGGTCAGCGCGGTGACGGGGCTGCTGAGCCGGTGGTCCGTCGCGCACACGTAGGTCTCGGCCGCGCGGTAGTCGTTGCGGACGGCCGGCAGGACCATGCGCATCAGCTCGTCGTCTCCGAAGATCCGCTGGTCGGTGCCGCTGAGTCTGCGCAGTTCGGCGATGATCCCGGCGTCGTCGCGCCGGTGCACCCGCTCGTCCCGCCGGCACGACGGTGCGCGGCGGCCCGAGACGAAGACCCGCTCGGCGAACCGCCCGGCCCGCTCCAGCCGTACGGCGACCTCGAAGGCCAGTGTCGCGCCCATGCTGTGCCCGAACAGGGCGAAGGGACGGTCGACGGCGCGGGTCACGGCCCGAAAGACGTGGTCGGCGAGAGCACCGATGGTGTCGATCATCGGTTCGTGGTGCCGGTCCTGCCGGCCCGGGTACTGGACGGCGAGCACCTCGACTTCGGGCTTCAGCGCCTGGGCCACCGGCCGGAAGAAGGACGCCGAACCGCCCGCGTGCGGCAGACAGACCAGTTGCACGGGGGCGTCGGGGGTCGGGAAGAAGCGTCGTATCCACGGATCGGCGGCGTTCATGGTGCCTTCCTGTTCTGGTGCGCCCGTCCTCGGGCGCGGACAACGGCGACGGCGGCGGCCCGGGCGGGCGCCGCCGTCGTTCTGTGTGCTGGGGTCATGCTCACTCGGCCGGCCTGGTGGCTCCCGTCCAGACGAAGACGCGCAGGCGCACGCCGTCGTGGACCTCCCATTCGGAGGTCGGTACGAAATGCTCGTAGCGGTTGCCGAGATAGAACTTCAGCCTGTCGCCGGGGTCCGGCACGTGCCGGACCCGCTCTTCCTCGGCGAGGTAGGACGAAGGACAGCCTCGGAGAACCACGTTCGGCTGGGCCACGCTCATGCGGGAACTCCTCTCGGCGTGTGCTGCCATCGGCCACCGCAGGGTGACGATCGCACGACGCCTTGCCACACGGGGAATTCGGACAGAATGCGGCCGGCATTCCCCGTCAGCGTATTTCGGGCGACCATGGCTGGACACCCCTAAAGCCCCCTAGCCGCCAGGAGAGATCGCATGACCAGCCACCCCACCCGCACGGGACGGGTCGAACTGACCCCCGCCGCCGAGGACCTGCTGCGGCAGCTGACCGGGACGCACGGGCCGGTGATGTTCCACCAGTCCGGCGGCTGTTGCGACGGCAGTGCCCCGATGTGCTACCCGCGCGGCGAGTTCCGGGTCGGTGCCTCGGACGTCCTGCTCGGGCAGGTGGCCGGGGACACCCCGTTCTGGATGAGCGCCGACCAGTACGCGTACTGGTCGCACACCCATCTCACCGTGGACGTGGTCCCCGGACGCGGCAGCGGCTTCTCCCTGGAGGCTCCGGAGGGCGTCCGCTTCCTGCTGCGCTCGCGTCTCCTCACCGACGAGGAGCTGCGGCGCGTCGAGGCGGAGCCGCCGCTGCCGACCGGGGCGGACGCACCCGACCGGCCCTGAGCACCGGCGCGGAGGGCGGTGGCACCGCGCTTCCAGGGCGCCGGGCTCCGCCGCTCGCCGAGGCCCACACCGTGGGCAGGCCGAGGGACGTGCTCTGTGTGGGGCGAGCGACGGCACCTTCGTCTCCGCCCTCGGCCGCCCTCTCCTCGACGGTCTCGACGCGGTCGGGGACGCTGTCCACACCCGGCACGAACACGTCCTGCCGGATCATCTCCCACCGCACCGCGCTGTGGGCGGGCCTCCTCATGGCGGGGGCCGTATAGCTCGGCTCTGCGCGGGAGCACAGACGGAACATGGTTTTCTCTGTGCACAGAAATACATTGGGAAATTGGGGCACATGCGGCAATCATGACTCGCTCGACGCGCCTCCGTGCATCCGTGCGCCCCTATGGAGAAAGGATTCGCCAAGCCTTCAACAGAGCCTACTGGGCAGGACTGAGACGAGCATCAACTCGGTGCAACCGCACCACAATCCCGTGTGCCAACCAAGGCAGGTGGTATTCGATGATCGGCTCTGTTCCCGGACCGGCCAGAGATTGGACAGTGGGCACTGCTCCAGGCATATTCCCATTCCTCGGCCACGGTATCGCGTTGGTGCGTCGGCCGCTGGCTTTTCTGGAATCTCTGCCCGCGTACGGCGATCTGGTCGAAATACGCCTGGGTCCGCAGCGTGCCTGGATGGCCTGCCACCCGGACCTGGTCCACCAGGTACTCAGGGACCCGGACACCTTCGACAAGGGCGGCCCGCTCTACGACAGACTGCGGACGCTGCTGGGTGACGGCGTCGGTACCTGCCGCCAGCGGGATCACCGGCGCCAGCGCAGGCTGCTCCAGCCCGGCTTCCGCAAGGCACGTGTCGCCGACCAGGTGCGGATGATGGGCGAAGAAGTGGAGTCGGTGTGCCGGACGTGGCGGGACGGGCAGGCGGTCGACATCAGCGCGGCCATGCTGGACCTGTCGACACGCCTGGTCAGCCGCGTCCTCTTCTCCGACTCGCTCGACCCCGCGACGGCACTGGAGATGCGCAGGTGCCTGGCCACCGTTACGCGCGGCATGTTCGTCCGGACGGTGCTCCCGGTCGACGCCCTGTTCCGGATTCCCACGCCGGCGAACCGCCGTTACCGCCACGCTTCCGAGGGCCTGCGCGCGATCGTCGACGCGGCTGTCGCCGAGCGCCGGCGAGGCTCTGCCCATGACGACCGGGACGACCTGCTGGGGACCCTGCTGGCGGCCGCGCGGGGCGACGGCGGGGAGACGGTGATCAGCGACGAGGAAGTCCACGGCCAGGTGATCACACTGCTGTTCGCCGGCGCCGAGAGCACCGCCCTGTGCCTCTCCTCCGCCCTGGCACTCGTGGCGCTCCATCCCGAGCAGGAAGACCGCCTGCGCTCCGAAGCCGACGCCGTGCTCGCCTCGGGGCGGCCGCCCGGCCCCGACGAACTGCCGCTCCTCGAACACACGCGGCGCGTCCTCACCGAAACCCTTCGCCACCGGCCGCCCGGATGGCTCTTCACCCGCGTCGCCACGAAGGACACGGAGCTCGCCGGGCACCGGCTGCCGCAGGGCGCCACCGTCATGTACAGCCCGTATCTCCTGCACCACGATCCCGCTCTGTTCCCCGACCCCGACCGGTTCCTCCCCGACCGCTGGCTGCCCGGCCGGACCGACGCGGTCCACTCCGCGGCGATGATGCCGTTCGGCGCGGGCCGCCGGAAATGCCTCGGAGAGACACTCGCCCTGGCGGAGGCCACGGTGGCCATCGCGTTCATCGCCCGGCACTGGCGACTTCGCCATCTGCCGGACTACGAGGAACGGCTCCGCCCCGCGGCCTCGCTGGGCCCGCGAGGCTTGTTCATGTCCTGCGAACGCCGAGCGAGTCGGCAGGTCGACGCACCTTGGCAGGTGGATTCCCGCGCACCCCGGAAAGCCGCCGCGCCCGTCGTCCACAACTCCCGAACGGCAGGTGGCAAAGATGTCCACGACACATGAGGAAATCGCGCTCGCCGGCCCGGACGGAATTCCGGCAGTCGATCTGAGGGACCTGATCGACGCGCAGCTCTACATGCCGTTTCCGTTCGAGCGCAATCCCCACGCGTCCGAAGCGGCGGCAGGCGTCGACCACTGGCTGAGCACATGGGGGCTGACCGACGACCCGGCGGTGGCGGCCATGATCTCCTGCACACGACCCGCCGAACTCGCGGCCTTCAACGGCCCGGACATGGATTCCGGACTCCTCCAGATCGCGGCGAACCAGATCGCCTACCAGTTCGTCTTCGACGACCGGGCGGAGGACATCGGCCGGCACTCGCCCGGCCGGCTGCTGCCCATGCTGTCCGAGAGCGTCGCGATCCTGCGCGACGGCCAACCACCCACCACCCCGCTCGGGGCGGCCCTGGCCGACCTCCACCGCCAGGTCCAGGAGCGGTGCACACCCGCTCAGGCCGCACGCTGGGCCTGGAACAGCCGGGAGTACGTGCACGGCCTGCTGTACGAAGCGGTGGCCCAGGCCCATCCCGCCCCGGTGGAGAGCGGGCTGTGCCGGTCCATCCGTTCCCTCATCGCGGGCGTCGAGCCGTTCTACCCGCTGTGCGAGGCAGCGCAGCGGTGCGAACTGGCCCCGGAGGAGCTCCACCACCCCGCCATGCGACGCCTGAGCCGACTATCGGCCGATGCGGCGGTCTGGATACCCGACCTCTTCTCCGCGGTGAAGGAGCAGCGGGCGGGCGGCATGATCAACCTGGCCCTCGCCTACCGGCGGACGCACCGGTGCTCCCTGCCGGCGGCCGTCACGCTGGCCGTACGGCACATCAACAGCACGATCCGCGAGTTCGAGGACCTCTACGGAGAGGTCAGGCCGGAGCTGAGCCCCTCCGGCATCGGCTACGTGGAGGGCATGGCCGGCTGGATCCGCGGCTGCTACTTCTGGTCCCGTACCGTGCCCCGGTACGCGGACACGCTGACGGCACCCGCAGGGCTCTGACCGACGGACCGACGGACCGGCCGCCTCCGCCTCAGAGTTCCCGAATGGGGCGGAAACAGAGCAGGCTACCCGAAAGGTTGAGACTCGAAGCGCTCCCGCGGAAAATTCACCCTCCCTGTCTACCTCCTGTTCCGACCTGGCCAAGGGGCCTGCACATGAGCGTACGCTCGCCCCGTCCGGCGGGGAGCAACGACAGGAAGCGGTAGACCACATGGCCCATGGGCTGCGGCAACCGATCACCGAACACCGGCCTCTCCTCGAGCGCGACGAGGAACTCCTGGCCATCGACCGCGCGTTGGCGGAGCTCCGCGACACCGTCGACGGCATGCACCGGGTACCCCGCGGCGGGCTGCTCGCCTTCACGGGCGAGGCCGGCCTGGGCAAGACGACACTCATCGCGGCGGCGCGCGCCCGCGCCGCCGCGCAGGGGTTCACGGTGTTGTCGGGCAAGGGCGGCGAGAACGAACAGGGCCTGGCGTTCCGCGTCGTCCGCCAGATCATGCAGCCCACCCTGGCGGCGATGAGCGAGACCGAACGCCGCAGGTTCCTGGGCAGTTGGTACGACATCGTCGGTGCCGCGCTCGGTCTCGAGGCGACGGACCCCGCCCGGGTGCCGGACCCGACCGGAGTACGCGACGGCCTCGACTGGGTCATGACGCGCCTGACGATGACCAACGCGCCCGTCGTCCTGCTCCTGGACGATCTGCACTGGGCCGATACCGAATCCCTCGACTGGCTCGCCTCCTTCGCGCCCCGGGTCGCGGACCTCCCTCTCCTGGTCGTGGTCGGCTACCGGCCGAACGAACTCCCCCGGGACGCGACCTCGTTCCGCACGCTCGTCGAACGCCACGAGCAGCGCCCGCACGTACTGTCCCCGCTGGGCGAGACCGGTGTGGCGCGGATCATCAGGGACGCGGTGGGAGAGGAAGCCGAGGACGAATTCTGCGGCGAATGCTGGACGGTCACCGGCGGAAGCCCCTTCGAGACCGTCGAACTGGCCATCAGGCTCCGCGAGCGGCGGGTGAGGGGCACCCGGGCCGAGTTGCCCGTGATGCGTCACCTCGCCGCGGCGATCAAGGGCCCCGGCCTGATCGAGCGCCTCAAGCGACTCGGCCCGAGCACCGTCCGCTTCGCGTGGGCGGGTGCGGTCCTGGGTGGGCCCTTCTCCCCGGAGGCGGCCGCCGGTCTCGCGGTGGTCGGCAGCGCGGAAGCCGCCGAGGCGACCGAGAAGCTGCGCGCGTGCCGCATCCTCACGGACGCCGAAGAGCCGGTCGGCAGCCTGGAGTTCGTCCATCCGCTGATCGCCACGACGGTCTACCGCGACATCCCCTCGGGCCTGCGCGTCGGCATGCACGACGCGGCAGCCCACACCGCCCAGACGGTGTGCTCCGACCCCACCACCGCCGCCCGGCACCTGCTGGAGGTGCCCTGCGACGACCGGCCGGAGACGGTCGCCTGCCTGCGCGCCGCCGCGCGGGAGTACCTCCGTTCCGGAGCACCGGAGGCCGCCCGGCGCGTGCTGACCCGCGCGTTGCGGGAGCCACCCCCCGCCGAGGACCGCGCCGCCCTCCTGCACGAACTGGCCTGCTCGACCTTCCTGATCGAGCCCACGGCCACGGTCAACCACCTCCGGGAGGCGCTGAAGAGGCCCGGCATCGCCCCCGAGCTGCGGGCCTCCGTCGTCTACCGGCTGACCCAGGCGCTGGCCCACACCGACCGGCTGACCGAGGCCGCGACCGTGGCCGCCGACGAGGCGCGGCGCACCACCAACCCGCGTGTCAGACTGCGCATGCAGGCAGATCACTTCGTATGGAGCGCGTTCCGCGCCGACGAGCCCGACTCCTCAGCCCGCTCGCGCCGGCTGGCGCGGCTGGCCGACAAGCTGACCGGGCGCGGCCTGGAGGAGCGCTACATCCTCGGTCTGCGGGCGTGGGACGCCCTGGTACGCGGCGAGCCCCGGCGGACCGCCCTCGAGTACGCCGAGGAGGCCCTGCGCGGAGGGATGAGCTGGACGGACGAGAACCGCGGCTTCGAGGTGCCCGTCGCGGTCGCCCTGCTGTTCATGTACTGCGACCAGCCGGGACGCGCCGAAGAGCTGTTCACCCGGGGCATGGCCGAGTGCGAGCGCATGGGGTGGCGCGGCTCCCATCTGGCGCAGGGCCAGACGCTCCTGGGCTACATCCGCTACCGCCGTGGCTGCCTGCCCGAGGCCGAGGAACTCGTCCGGGCCGGGCTGCACACCGCCGAGCGCGTCGAAGGAGCGGTGCCCGCACAGTGGTTCGCCATCGGCATTCTCATCCAGATCCTGCTGGCCCGCGGGCGGACCACCGACGCGCGCCGGCTCGCCGACACCCACCACTACGGCGACGTCGTTCCCAACGCCGTCATCTTCCCCGATCCCCGCACGGTGTACGCCGAACTGCTCCTGGCGGAGGGGCGGCTCGCCGAGGCGGCGAGCCTGTTGTCCGAGGTCGGGGACTGGCTGGAGTCGCGGGACTGGCACAACCCCGCGTGGTGCCCCTGGCAGCTGGGACTGGCCTCGGCGCTCGCGCGCACCGCTCCCGATCAGGCGGTCCTGCACGCCCAGGACGCCGTCAAGCGGGCCCGGGACTTCGGTGCGGCGTCCGCGATCGGCCAGGCGCTGCACGTCCAGGCCGAGGTGACGGGCGGCCAGGCGGCGCTCGAACTGCACACGCGGGCCGTCGACCACCTGGAGCGGTCACCCGCCGCGTACGAACTGGCCCGTGCGCTGGTGGGCCATGGCGCCGCGCTGGCCCGCGCGGGCCGTCTGCACGACGCCGCCGACCGGCTCTACCAGGGGCTGGAGGGAGCGGTGCACTGCGGTGCCGCGGGTCTGGCCGACCGGGCCAGACGCGAGCTCTCGGCCGCGGGGATGCGCCCGCTGCCCCTGCGCTACGCGCAGACGGACATGCTGACGGCCCAGGAGCGCAGGGCCGCCGAGATGACGGTGCAGGGCCATCCGGCGTCGGTGATCGCGACGGACCTGCGGCTCACGGAGCAGGGCGTGCGGCACCTGCTGTCCTCCGTCTACCGCAAGCTCGGCACGGACGCCTCCGGCCTCCCGGGCGCCCTGGGGGACTGACCGGCTCACCTTCCTGGTCGCCGACCGGCCGGCACTGGTCATCGCGTCGCGGAGCTGAGCGTAGACCGGCCAGGGCCGGGGCGGGCCTCACACGGGTCCGGGGCCCGCTCCGCCTTTGAGGCGTTCCAGGTCGGAGGGGCGGACCTGGATGACGAACAGGGCGACCAGGGCGGCGATGGCGGTGAAGATCGCCGCCATGATGAAGGCGGCCGAGACGCCGGCGGTGAGGATCTCGTCGGACCAGGGCTTGGGCAGTTGCCCGGTGCGTTGGAACCGGAGGCGTTCGGCCGGGGTGGCCTGCTGGAGGAAGGCCGGGATCTGTGTCTCCGCCTCGTTGGTGCTGGCCGTGCCGTACATCGTGACCAGGATGGACAGGCCGAGGGAGCCGCCGACCTGCTGAGTGGCGTTGAGGAGTCCGGAGGCCGCGCCGGTCTCCGGGGTGGGCACGTTGGACAGCGCCATGAGGGTCAGCGACACGAACTCCATGCCCATGCCCATGCTGAAGACGAGCATCGGCCCGAGGACGCTGCCCGCGTAGGTGGAGTGGACGTCGGTCAGGGTGAGCCAGGAGAGACCGGCGGCGGCCAGGATCGCGCCCACCACCATGAACGGTTTGGGCCCGTAGACGGGCAGGAACCGTGAGGCCAGTCCGGCGCCGACGGCGATGACGGCGGTGACCGGCAGGAAGGCCAGTCCGGCTTGCAGGGGGCTGAACCCCAGGACGCCCTGCACGAAGAGCGTCAGGAAGAAGAACATGCCGAAGATCGCCGCGGCCAGGCAGAGCATGATGCCGTACGTGCCCGCGCGGTTGCGGTCGGCGAACATGTGCAGGGGTGTGATGGGCTGTCTGGAGCGCCGCTCGATCAGGACGAAGGTCGCCAGGATGAGGACCGCCCCGGCGAACGAGGCCAGCGTGAACGCGTCCCGCCAGCCGTCCTGCGCGGCTCTGATGAACCCGTAGACGAGCAGCACCATGCCCGCGGTGGAGGTGAGCGCGCCGGCGATGTCGAAGCGCCCGGGGTGGCGTTCGGACTCCTTGATCCAGCGCGGGGTGGCGAGCGCGATGAGCAGGCCGATGGGCACGTTGACGAACAGCACCCATCGCCAGTTGAGGTACTCCACCAGGATTCCGCCGGCGAGCAGGCCGATGGCGCCGCCGCCGGCCGAGACCGCGGCGAAGACGCCGAAGGCGCGGTTGCGTTCCGGTCCCTCGCGGAAGGTCGTGCTGATCAGGGCGAGAGCCGTCGGGGAGGCGATGGCGCCGCCGACGCCCTGGAGGGCGCGTGCGCCGAGGAGTTGACCGGAGTTCTGGGCGAGCCCGCCGAGCAGGGAGGCCAGCACGAAGAGCAGCACGCCGAAGATGAACACGCGCCGCCGGCCCAGGATGTCGCCCGCCCGGCCGCCGAGCAGCAGCAGGCCGCCGAAGGTGAGGGTGTAGGCGTTGACCACCCAGGACAGGCTGGTGGTGGAGAAGTCCAGTGCGCTCTGGATGTGCGGCAGGGCGATGTTCACGATGGTGATGTCCAGGACCACCATCAGTTGGCACGAGGCGATGACCAGCAGCGCCATCGCACTTCCGCCACCACCCGATTCCCTGGTGGTGGTCTCCTGTGGTGAGGCCGGCTGCGGGCTGCTGCCTGCGGTGTCCACCTGTTCGACGGTACGCCCGCCTTCTGGCCCTCACCACTGGATCACCGTCGGTCACACGGGGCGTCGTGCAGCCCTCGACGAACGGAGTTCTACCGCGGTGGAGTTCGACTTCGGTGCACCTGTCGGCGGCCCGCCCGGAATCCCGGCGGGCGCGGCCGGACTCCGTGGAGTCCGGCCGGGTGTGAACCGGGCAGGTCATCGAGGTGTACCTGCCCGGCCCCCGCGGGCCCTCGCGCCCTGTTCCGGGATCCACCACCAGCATCCCAGAGCCGGCGCCCGCGGGACAGCGCCCTCAGCGCCCGCCGCGTATCAGGCCGGTCAGATAGCGCCAGAGCGACGACCGCTGCCGGGCGGACGGGTCCGGCAGGACCTCGCCGGCCGCCTCGGGCGCGAGGCCGCCCACCGGCGGGCCCGCGGGCGTCGCCGCGAGTTCGTAGCGCACCGGCAGCGAGCGAAGACCGCGCATGAACGGCGAGGAGCGCCAGGGCAGTTGGTCGGCGGGCAGGGCGAGGTCGAGGTGCTCGAACCGCTCGAACAGGCGCCCCACACCGGCCGCCGCGACCGTGGAGGCCAGCTCGCGCGCCGGGCACTGGCGCGGGCCGGCTCCCCAGGACAGGTGGGCGCGGGTGCTGATGGTGGTGCCGGAGGCGACGTGGTCGGCGAAGAGCGGGTCGGCGTGCGCGGCGCCCGGGGAGACCCACACCGGGTCGCCGGCCCGGATCGTGTAGTTGCCGAGCGGGGTGTCCCGGGCGGCGAACCGCGGCACGAAGTTGACCAGCGGCGGCTTGCGCATGACCACCCGGTTCATGGATTCCCTGACCATCCCCGCGGACAGGCTGGCCCGCACGCTGCCCTCGCCCGAGATGACCTCGACGACGGTGTTGGAGATGAGGATGCCGACGTGGTCGGAGGTCATGCCCAGCAGCATGAACAGCTCGCGTGCCAGGTGGTCGAGCGACAGGTCCGGATACGCGGCCAGCAGGTACGACGGGAAGTCGTCGCCGGGCTTCTGCAGCTTCAGCGCGGCCAGTTCCGCCAGGGTCGCGAGCAGGCGCTCCAGCGCGGCCTCGGCGTCCGGGCCCGCGTCGAGCACGCGCCACATGTCCATGAGCGCGTCGTCGCCCTGCGAGCCGGGGAAGCCGAGCAGATGGCTGGCCACCATCAGCGGCAGGGGCCGGGAGAACTGCGCGGACAGGTCCGCCACGCCCGTCCGGCCGCCCTGCCCGACCAGGGTGATCAGCTCGTCGGCGTAGGCGGTGACGGCGGCCTTCAGGCGCTTGGCCTGGGGGTGACGCGGGTCCTGGAACGGCTTGAGGGCCACGTCCCACGCCGTCCGCAGCGGTCGGTATCCGGGGCCGCCCTGGATCAGGATGTGGTTGACCTCCAGGGACGGTCCGAGCGGCCAGTCGGCGGGCACCCTGCCCTCGGTGCGGGCGCGCCAGTTCTCCAGGCCCTTGGGCCAGCCGTCGTCGTCCTGGAGCACCTGGAGGGACTCGCGGTAGCCGAGGACCAGCCAGGCGGGCACCCCGAGCAGGTCGACCGGGGCGACCGGGCCGTGCTGCTGCCGCAGCCGCTCGTACACGAGCGCGGGTCGCGTCTCGTAGTCCCGCGTCAGCAGCGGTCGGGGGTCGAGCGTCTCCAGCCGTGTGTCGTCCAGGTCCACGGATCCGCCGTCACCCCACTGGGATTCCATCGTCTTGCCACCCTCCGACACGCTCCGCACCGGCGCACCATCAGCCGGTAGCCGGAAACGGTGGGGACCCTACCCCAGAGCCGACCAGCGGTTATCCACTGGGGTGGATCACTCACGGAGCGGCCCCGGCCCGCGCCGGGTTCAGGCGGCCGTGTATCCGAGTTGGCGCCGCATGTAGGGCGTCATGAGGGTCTTGGCCTTGGCCATGGTGGTGGTGCGGCTGCCGAGGACGGCGGACTCGCCGCCCGGTACGGGCACCACGGTCAGTCCGTCGGCCGGGCCGAACGGCACGATGAGCGGGGTGCGCCGGGTCGGCCGGTAGGAGCGCGGCTCCTTGCGGTGCCTGCCGGAACCCTGGAGGTGGGCGCGGATGTTGTGGGCCGCGATGTCCGCCTGGGCGAGGGCGGCGGGGGTGATCTTGAGTTCGGTGACGTCGTTCACGTCGCCGACGGCGAAGACGTCGAGCTTCCCCTCGACCCGGAGCGTCCGGTCGACCTTCACGTGCCCGGTCCGGTTCAGCCAGTCGCCGTGCCCGGCCAGGCGGATCCAGAGCGTGTTCGGCGTGGTGCCGGTCGCCCAGAAGGACAGGTCGGCCTCGATGACGGTGCCGCGGGCGTCGCGGTAGGTGCCGAACTCGTTGCCGGGCGACATGAACGAGTCGAGCCGTACCTCGACGTCGTGGGACTCCAGCCAGGCGTGCGCCTTGCGCCCCGGCCGTTCGCTGCCCGTGGAGTCGAGCAGCGCGGAGCCGGAGTGGGCGAGCGTGACGCGGGCGTCGGGCCGGGCAAGGCGGATCTCGGCGCTGAGTTCGACTCCGCCGGGGCCGCCGCCGACGACGAGGACGTGCTCGGCGG
>NZ_GG657757.1:1120072-1123254 GCF_000158955.1 Streptomyces viridochromogenes DSM 40736
GAAGACCTCCTTGCGGTCCACCCAGCGTGACCCGGGCCGTCCCGTCCAGCCGCTTCGCCAGCCGGACGCCGGCGTAGCCGGCCGGCCGATCACCACTACGTCGCCGTCGTACACACCGAGTCTCCTGTGCCTGGTGGGGGGCGCGAGTGCCGCCATGGGCGGGCCCCGCTCGGTTCGACTCCCGGCGGCCACTCGACTGACGCGAGACTAGCGTTTGAAACTTAAAGGGTTTCCGAGGTTCCGTGCATGTTCCGTGAAGGGATCGGAACCCTGACCGGTCGTCACTTCCCCCAGATCGTCCGGTAGGCCTCCCGGTAGCCCGTCGGGTCCCAGGTGCTGGTGCCCTCACTGTTGCCGGCCGTGGCGACGTGGACGGGGGCGACGTACCCGCTCGCGGGGCGGCCGGAGTAGGCGCGGTTGAACTCGTCGACGATCTGCCAGCCCTGGAGGGACAGCGGCTCGGGCACGGTGGCGGCCTGGTACTGCCTGCTGTTGATGCGCTGGAAGGCGGACGGGTCGCCGTCGCCCGCGCCGATGTTGAAGGGCGGCCCGGACCCCTTCTCGCCGGCCGCGCGGAAGGCTGGGGCGGCGTCGGCGAAGTACAGGTCGTTGATGGCGACGGAATGCGTCCACCGGTCCTGGAACCGGGAGAGCAGGGAGGAGACCTCCCGCGGGGTGCGGCTGCTCGCGTCGGGGATCGGGATGTTCTGCACCGAGAGCACGTCGACGCCCCCGCAGTCGGCGAGCTCCTTCCTGATCAGGTCGGACTTGTTCCGGGCGAAGGGGATCGACGCGTCGGTGATGACCACGACCCCGGCGCGGCCCCGCGAGTCGGAGATGATCCACTGCGCGCTGATGCGGGCCACGTCCTGGACCCGGGTGGTGACGTTGGTGAAGAGGTCGGGCTGCCGGCTGGGTCCGGGGTCGGGGACCGCGTGCCAGCCGATGAGCGGGATGCCCTGGGCGTTGGCACGGGCGACCTGTGACGCCGTCGAGTCGGGGTCGAACCCGCCGACGACGATGCCCGAGGGCCTGAGGGCCACGGCCTCGCTCATGGCCGCCTGGATACCGGCGGGGGTCCCGCCGCCGTCGATCACCCGGACGGTCCAGCCGATGACCCGCGCGGCTTCCCGCACCCCTTGTGCGGCGCCCGCGACGCCGGGATTGGTCATGGTCTGGGCGAGGTAGACGAGGAAACTAAACAAGAAGACGGCCTCCGGGACCGCTGGTGGGGCAAACCCAGGGGATGTCGCCGCGCTCCGCCCCGGCGACGGCCCGCTGGGCCCGGTCCTGGACGGCGGGGCAGCCACTCGGGCCCGTCGTCGTCTCGTGCGCGCCCTCCGACGAGCCGCGTTCGCAGCCGGCCAGTGCGGTCGCCGCGGCCAGCAGGGCGCAGGAGGCGAGCCGCGCGAAGCGGATTCCGGGGGCGGCCTTAGGGGTGCGGTGCACGGGAGCTCCTGTGGGGGGATCGACGTGGCGGGGCCTGCCGAAGCGGTTCAGGGGGGCGTGCCCGTCGTGCCGCCCTCCGGCGCCGGGGAGGACGGTGGCGGGGGCTGCGCGGCGGACGCGTCGCGGGCGGCACCGCCGCGCAGCCTGCGGCGGGCGGCGTATCCGGCGAGGCCCACGGCGATGAGCAGGGTCGCGCCGTTGAACAGCGGGACCGTCCAGAACTCGGCGCCAAGTTGGGCGATGCCGGTGAGGCCCACGGCGAGCACGGCGACGGCGACGACGGTGCCGAGGGCGTTCGGCCGGCCGGGCTTGATCGCCGTGGAGCCGAGCAGGGCGCCGACGAAGGCGGGCAGCAGGTAGTCGAGTCCGACGCTCGGGTTGCCGATCTGCTGCTGGGCCGCGAGCAGCACACCGGCGAATCCGACGATCAGGCCCGAGGCGGCGAACGCGTAGACGGTGTAGGTGCGGGTGGGGATGCCGACGAGGTCCGCCGCGCGTGGGTTCGATCCGACGACGTACAGGTACCGGCCGATCGGCAGTCGCTCCAGCACCAGCCAGAGGAGACCCGCGAGGGCGAGCACGTAGAAGGCGGGGACCGGCAGGCCGAGGAACGAGGAGTCGTAGAGGTCGGTGAAGGCGGGCGGCAGGCCCTGCGGGCCGGGGACGATCCGGCCGCCGTCGGTGACCCAGCCGGTCACGGCGTACATCATGCTGCCGGTGCCGAGGGTGGCGATGAAGGAGTCGATGCGGCCGAACTCCACGATGACGCCGTTGAGGACTCCCACGACCAGCCCGCCGGCGATCACGGTGAGGCAGGCGAGCGGCCAGGGCCAGCCCTCGTTGACGATGAGCTGCAGCACCATCACGTGGGCGAGGCCCAGGCCGTAGCCGATGGAGAGGTCGAACGCTCCGGTCACGATGGGCACCGTGGCGGCCAGTGCGAGGACGGCCGGGATCGACTGGTTGGAGAGGATCGAGTCGAGGGTGGCCAGCGTGGGGAAGGTGTCGGGCAGGGCGAGGGAGAAGACCAGGTAGAGCAGGGCGGTGAGGACGAGCAGGCCGTAGGCGCCGATGTGGTGACCGCCGGGGCGGCGAAGGCGTCCCGAACGGCCCCGGGGCGGGGCGGGAGGGGGCGGCGGCGTCATGGGTTCCCGGGGTTGGACGGGGGCATGGCCGAGGCCGCCCGGGTGAGCCCGGCGACGGTGAGGGCGCTGCCACTGAGCTCGGCCGTCACGGAGCCGCGCACGAAGACCAGGGTGCGCCGGCACACACCCGCGACCTCCTCGAAGTCGGTCGACAGCAGCAGGACCGCGAGGCCGGCGGAGAGCGCCTCGTCGAGCAGGCGGTGGATCGCGGCCTTGGCGCCGACGTCCACGCTCGCGGTCGGCTCTTCGAGGATGAGCAGCCGCAGTCCCGTCCGCAGCCAGCGGCCGATCATGACTTTCTGCTGGTTGCCGCCGGAGAGGGTGGTGATGGGGACCTCGCTGTCGCGGGGGCGTACCGAGAACCGGTCGATCAGGGCGGCGGCCTGGGCGCGTTCGCGACGGGGGCCGATCCAGCGCGGTGCCCGCCGGACCCCCGCGCGGGGATTGGCCAGGAAGTTCTCCCGTACGGTCAGCTCGGCGAGGCAGCCCTCGCGCAACCGGTCGCCCGGCACGAAGCCGACCCCGCGGGCGACGGCTTCGGCGACCGTGCGCGGGCGGTAGGGCCGCCCGTCGAGCAGCGCCCGGCCG
>NZ_GG657757.1:1123893-1153007 GCF_000158955.1 Streptomyces viridochromogenes DSM 40736
GCCGCCAGGAGATCAGCCCGGTGCGGCGCGCGTACCCGGTGGTCAGGGCGATGTTCTCGGTGACCGTCATCCACTCCACGAGACCGAGGTCCTGGTGGATGAACGACATGCTCCGGGACGCGGCGGGGCTGCCGAGGGGCTGTCCGTCCACCGTGATCCGGCCCGCGTCGGCGTGGTGGACACCGGCGAGCACCTTGATGAGCGTGGACTTCCCGGCGCCGTTGGGCCCGAGGAGGGCGAGCACGCTGCCGGCGTGGACGTCGAGGTCGACCCCGGCCAGCGCGACGGTCCCGCCGAACCGCTTGCTGAGCCCGCGGATTCGGACCAGGGGTTCGGGCCCGAAGGGCGAAGGCGCCTTCGCTGGCGTGTCGGGAGCGTCGCGCACCCGATCAAATTACAGCATTTCAGGCATTTCCCGGCCGCTGTGACGCACGCGGGGGCCGTCGGCGCTTCACGCCGCTTCGAGCCCGCATTCGGCCCAGATGACCTTGCCCTCGGGGAGGTAGCGCGTGCCCCAGCTCTGCGAGAGCTGCGCGACGAGGAACAGACCGCGTCCGCCCTCGTCGGTGCTGGCCGCCCGGCGCAGATGGGGGGCGGTGTTACTGGCGTCGGAGACCTCGCAGACGAGGGTGCGGCCGTACAGCAGCCGCACCCGGATGGGCCCGGCGCCGTGCCGGATGGCGTTGGTGATCAGCTCGCTGAGGATGAGCTCCGCGGCGAACGCGGTCTCGTCGAGCCCCCGGTCGGCCAGCCACCGCAGGGCGGATGCCCGGACGTCGCCGACGACCGCCGGGTCGGCGGGCAGCTCCCAGGCGGCGATCCGGCCGGGGTCCAGGGCGTGGACGCGGGCGACGAGCAGGGCGATGTCGTCGTTCGGGTGCACGGGCGCCACGGTCTCCAGGATGGCCCGGCAGGTCTCCTCGGGCGCGCGCTCCGGGTGGGCCAGGGCCGTGCGCAACTGCTCCAGCACCACGTCGACGTCGCGGTGCCTGTCCTCGATGAGCCCGTCGGTGTACAGGACAAGCTGGCTGTTCTCGGGGAGGTCGATCTCGGCGGCGTCGAAGGGCAGCCCGCCGAGGCCGAGCGGGGGCCCGGCCGGCAGGTCGGGGTAGGACACGGCGCCGTCGGGGTGGACGAGCGCGGGCGGCGGGTGGCCGGCGCGCGCCATGAGGCACCGCTGCACGGTGGGGTCGTAGATGGCGTAGAGGCAGGTCGCGCCGATCACCCCGGCGCCCTTGCCGTCGGGGTCCTCGCGGTCCAGCCGGCCCACGAGGTTGAGTGGTGAGACCTCGTCCCGGGGGGAAGTCGAGCTCGGCGAAGCTGCGGGCGGCGGTGCGCAGCCGCCCCATGGTGGCCGCGGAGAGCATGCCGTGGCCGACGACGTCGCCGACGAGGAGCCCGACGCGGGCGCCCGGGAGGGGGATGACGTCGTACCAGTCCCCGCCGACGTCGGACTCGGCGGGCAGGTAGCGGTGGGCGACCTCGACGGCGTCCTGGTCGGGCAGTCCGTGCGGGAGCAGTCTGCGCTGCAGGGCCAGGACCATGGCGCGTTCGTGGGTGTACTGCCGGGCGTTGTCGATGGACAGGGCGGCGCGGGCGACGAGTTCCTGGGCGAGGGAACGGTCGTCGTCCCCGAAGGCGTTGCCGGCGCGGTAGAAGCTGGCGACACCCAGGACGACTCCGCGGGCGAGCAGCGGGACCGCGATGAGCGAGTGGACGTGGGCCAGCAGGTGTCCGGTGTGCTCCGGGTCCTGGGCCAGCCAGCCCGCGGCGGCCCCCAGGTCCGGTTCCAGCACCGCCTCGCCGCTGGTCAGACTGTGCAGCTGGGGAGCGGTCGGGCCGAAGTCGATGCGCTCGCCGGGCGGGGTGAAGGGCAGGTCCTCACGGATGCCGTGGACCACGGTGCGCCGCAGGTCGGCGAGAGGTTCGGGGGATTCCTCGCCGCGCAGGACGGCGTCGGCCAGGTCGATGGTGATGTGGTCGGCGAGGCGCGGGACCGCCGTCTCGGCCAGTTCCTCGGCGGTGCGGCGCACGTCCAGGGTGGTGCCGATGCGGGCGCTGGCCTCGGACAGCAGTTCCAGGCGCCGACGGGCCGCCAGGGCGTAGGCCCCGACGTGCGGCTCCCCCACCATGACGAGTCCCCGGGGCGGGAACGGTGATCCGGGGTGGTCACCCGGCACGCCCCCGCCGCCGACGCCGGCGCCGGCGCCGGCGCCGGCGCCCGTGATGGTGCCGCCGGACTCCGCCGCCGCGCCGTTGCCGTCGGCTGTGACCGTGGCGCCGGGCTGCGCCGAGACCCGGTCACCGTTGGCCGTCACGGTGGCGCCGGGCTCCACGGGGGCTCGGTCGGCGGCAGGCGCGATCACCGGTCCGGGTGCGGCGGGGAGAGGCTCCGGTGGCAGGGTGAGCGACTCTCGTACGGGCCCCGGGGCGACCGCGAGGGCGGCGAGGTCCGGCACTTCGTCCGCCTGGTGCGGGAGGACGAAGTGACCCCCCGCCGGGGTGGTGCCGGGCAGCACGGCCTCGACGGCGAAGCCCCGCACGCCCGAGGCACTCGTCATGGGGCGGCTCACGAGCGTCACACGCCGGCCGTCGGGCAGGGTCACGTCCACGGCGGCCCGCTGCGCGCGCGAGATCAGCTCGGCGGCCTTCTCCATCAGGATCGCCTGGTCACGGGGGTGGAACGTGTCGGCCAGCGCATCGATGGCGAGACCGTGCCGCAGGTCGTCCCCGGACCCGGTGGCCAGGTACGTCCGCAGCAGGGCCCGCTCGTGCGCGGAGCTCTGCCTCAGCAGCCGCCGCTCGATGGTCTCGGCCGCCCGGCGGATCTCCGCACCCAGGGCGGGGCGCTCGAAGCCGCGCGGATAGCCGAGGCACAGGACGCCCTCGATGCGGCCGCTGAGCGGGTCACGGACGGGCAGCGCGACGCAGGCGTTGGACTGGGCGCGCTCCGCGAAGTGCTCGGCGCCGTAGACGCGGATGAGCTGCCGTTCCGCCAGGGCCAGTCCGATGCCGTTGGTGCCGGCGACCTGCTCGGCGAACACGAACCCCGGGACCACCTGGATCGGCGGGAGGCTCCTGGCCATCCAGGGATCCCCGAAGCGGCGCAGCAGCACCGTGCCGTTCGCGTCGGCCACCGAGATGTTGACCTGGCTGCCGGAGAACGTGGCCTGGAGCCGGTCGATCACCGGGACGGCCGCGCGGGCGATCCGGCTGCCCGGGTCGAACTCGTCCGTGTAGGGGAGGTCGGACCGGTCCGGTGACAGACCCAGGGTGCGGCAGCGCTGCCACGAGTTCAGGATGGACGCCCGCACGCCCGTGTCGACCGGCTCGCCCTGGAGAAACCGCTCGCGGGGACCCGCGGGCCCCGTGCTGTCAGTCGCACGCCCCGCCGGCCTGGGTTCCTCGCCGGAACGAACCATGCTTCGCCTCGCTTGCGCCCGGGATCATCCGCTGCTCGGAAGAGAATCTGGCATTGATGAGGATACGGGCATTACGGGCATGCGTCACGGTGCGCCAAGGCCGTCCGGGCAGGGTGACGAGGTGGACGGCCCGGGCGGGCGGGCTCACCCCAGGAAGCTCGGCCGCACTCCGCTGCGGATTGTCCTTGTCGGCGTCCGCCAACCTCCACAAGGACAAGGATCGAGGTACACGCTGGTCCCGATACAGAGCAGCGTGACCACCGTCCAGGCGGCGGGAGTGCCGGCCGGCGGGCGGGAGTGACCTGCCCCCCCGGTGGCCCGGTGCGGCGGGCGAGGCCGTGCCCTGCACCTTTCCTAGTGGAAGATCTGACTCTGGGGTAGGGTCTCGACGCGACGGTCCTGGGCGGCAGGCCACAGCCCGGCCGTCGGGGCCCACCCGTCTTTCGTGAGGGTGTCACGGCCGGAACGCCTCTCGGTGTCGCCAGTGAACACGTCTCGATCCCGCCCGATGGAGTCTTGTCATCAGACTCCCCTAGGATGACATCTTGAAGGCGGCAACGTGCCACGGCGGACAACACCCGTTGAACACTCGCGCAGCATCGGGGCGCATCGAAACCGGTTCGGAGGCACCCTCAGCGGCGGCGAATGTGCTGGAGACAGCTGGCGTCGCCCCCTCCAGGAGGTGCCGGACAACCGTCACCGATGGGTGAAGGTCACGGGAATCCGGTAGCCGGAGGCCACCGCGTATGGGCGAGGCAACGGATAGGACAACGGAGATGAGCAGCGTAGTCGAGCGCTACCAGGCACTTGAGGAGCACGTCGCGGGCGGCCGCCAAGTCGTGATGACGGACGTGCTGGACGTGCCCGCAGCCGAGCTGCGGCAGGCGAATGAGCACGACGTCGCGGTCCTGCTGCTGCTCGGTGAGTTGTGCGCCCGCATGGACAACGGCGAGTCGGCCGCGCCCGTGTTGCTGGCAACAGCCGACAAATACGTCAACACCTCCTTCTACTACACCGGAAGGATCCTGCCGCGGACCCGGGAGCTGATCGCGCTCCTCGACCGTGCGGTACGTGAGCGATCGTTCGACCTGCTGCTGGAGGTGGCCGACCACCTCAGCCAGGGGTGGGCGAAATACGCCGACTCCATGTTCCCGGCCGCATTCGCCCGGCTCGCCGAGGAGGCCGGACTCGAAGGGAAGCCTGAGTCGTTCTCCCGTGTTTCCTTCGTACTCTGGCGCGATGGCCTGGAGGCCGCCGCGGAGAACGACCCCGAGCGAGCACTGCCCCTCTTCAGGGACTCGCTCGAGCGCTACCGAAAGTACGGCTACTACGCGGACGCGTCCTGGCTTCACACGGACCTCGTCATCGCCCATCTGCTCGCCGGGCGGAAGGAAGAAGCCCACGCCGAGCTCGAGGCGCAGCGAACCTATGTGGAGAAGGTGCTCGACGCGCACCCGGTCGTCGCACCGGAGGCGGGGCGGTCGTTCGCCTTCCACCTGGGCGACGTGCAGAGCGGCGACTACAGCACGTTCGTGGAGTCATCCGTTCTGCGCCCGACCGAGCTGACCGAACGGGACCGCGAACTCCTCATGCGCTATGTCCGCACCAGCGAGTTCCTCCTCTCCGCCTGCCGGTACGGTGTGCAGCGGGACTTCGACGCGGCACTCGACACCTTTTCCTTCGGCTGGGGCACCTATCAGCAGTCGCCCTACCCGAGGATGTTCCGTCACCTCGCCGACCGTTATCTGGAGGCCCCGGCGAAGTGGAACGTACATCTCACGGCGTTCGAACAATGGCACCGGATGCTGCGCACCTACCGTGTCCGGGTGCGGCCCAACGTGCTCATCGACACGGCCGCGACGCTGCATGACCGTCTGAAGTACGCCGAGTTGAACACCTGCGCCTCCCTCGTCCTGCTCGACACCGCCGTGCTGCACTCCCGGCTGCACGGCAGGGACGAGTCGGTGGACTGGATCACGCGCTACCTGCAGGATCTGCGGCCGACCCTGCCGGACATCCTGGGCGCCGTGGCCGACTACCTGCAGGCGCCGCGCAGTGCGGAGCGCCGCCAGCTCCTCAGCCGGTACATCGGACTGCGGGCCGGCCATCTCGTGCCGGAATTCCTCTCCCTCGACCTGGGCGAAGAGCAGCTGCCACAGCCTGACCGGCTCGAGGTGACGCTCTATGACCGGTTGCTGTCGGTGGAAGGGGTCACCGTGCACGAGAACGCGCCGCAACCGCTCATCGACACCCTCCGAGTCCTGGGCCAAGACTTCTCGGAGAGTATCGCGAAGGGAACCACTGCCCCCTTCCTTTCCGCTGCCGAGCTGTCGGACCGTACGAACCGCACCTCCGCGGCACTGGCGCAGACGGTACGTCGCTTCCGTAGTGCCTGTCAGGAACGCTTCAGCGAAGTGGCGGACTACCGCATGGCCCAGGACGCCGTGATCCAGGGACGCCCCGGCTACCGGCTGAATCCGCAGAGCATCTATCGCTTCACCGAGTATTCGACTGACGCCGACTGATCGAGCGGAGAAGGCCCGGGGCCCGGCACGGGTACCCCGGGGCCTTCTGACAGCGCGACACGCAGACGCAGGTCAATAGCGGTGGTGGTCCGGCTTGAACGGGCCCTCGACCTGCACGCCGATGAAGTTCGTGACATCAGTCGTGGACGAGGACACGTGTGCTCCTTGCATTCGCCGCGGAGTCCGCTGCCGAGCCCAGTACGTTGCGGTGGACCTCGAGCGTGGCGGTGGACTTGTTGAGGGTGATGTAGTGCAGTCCCGGGGCCCCTTCCGCGAGCAGGCGCCGGGCCATGGCGGTGGCGTGTTCAACCCCGATGGCGTGACTGTCGGCGGGGCGGTCGCGGGCGGCTTCCAGGCGATGCGCGAGGTGTTCGGGAAACGCCGCTCCGGACAGTTCGGCGAAGCGGCGGATCTGGCGCACGTCGGTGGCGGGCATGATCTCCGGGACGATCGGGGTGTCACAGCCCGCGGCCGTGACCCGGTCCCTCAGCCGCAGGTAGTCCTCGACGTCGAAGAACATCTGTGTGATCGCGTAGTCGGCGCCGGATCGGCACTTGGCCACGAAATGCCGGATCTCGGAGTCCCAGTCAGGCGAACGCGGGTGGCGCTCGGGGAAGGCGGCCACCCCGATGGTGAAGTCGCCGAGCGAGCGCACGAGTTCCACCAGTTCGGCGGCGTATGTCAGGCCTTGCGGGTGGGGGATCCAGGGGGCGTTCGGGTTGCCGGGCGGATCGCCTCGCAACGCCAGGACATCGCGGATGCCGGCGTCGGCGTACTGGCCGATGATGCGCCGCAGTTCGGCCGTCGAGTGGCCCACGGCGGTCAGGTGGGCGACCGGGCGCAGGGTGGTCTCGGAGGCGATGCGGCGGGTGACATCGACGGTACGCTCGCGGGACGAACCGCCGGCACCGTAGGTGACGGACACGAAGTCGGGGCGCAGGGCCTCGACTCGGCGGATTGTGTCCCACAGAGCGCGGGTGCCGTTGTCGGTCTTGGGCGGGAAGAACTCGAAGGAGAACGTCGTCATGCGCGGGCTCCCGCGTTGAAGTACCTGGCTTCGGGGTGGTGGATCACGATGGCGTCGGTGGACTGCTCGGGGTGGAGCTGGAACTCCTCGGACAGGTGAACGCCGATGCGCTCCGGCTGGAGCAGGTCGGCGATCTTGGCGCGGTCCTCGAGGTTCGGGCAGGCGCCGTAGCCGAGGGAGAAGCGGGCACCCCGGTACCTCAGCTCGAACATGCCCTGCATCTCGTCCGGGTCCTCGCCGGCGTAGCCGAGCTCGGAGCGCACCCGCGCGTGCCCGTACTCGGCGAGCGCTTCGGCCAGTTGCACGGACAGGCCGTGCGGGTGGCGAGCGCTTCACGCGGAGCGGCTGCCCGGTTCGGGGCGGAGGTGGTCATGGAGTGACCGCCAACCGCGAGGCGATGTCCTCGGCCGACTGGTGGCCGTAGGATCCGCTGATCCTGGCCAGCAAATCCGTGGCGAGCAGCTTGTACTCCTGAGGGCCCACGGATTCGATCACCACCGTGGCCAGTGCACAGCCGAGTTGAGCCGCGCGCTCGTAGGGAAACTGCCAGGCGAGGCCGGCGAGGAAACCCGCGCGGAACGCGTCGCCCACCCCTGTCGGGTCGACCACGTCGTGCGTCCGCACCGCCGGAATGTCCCGCGTCGGCGTCCCTGCCGCTGCGAGGGACACGCCGTCGGCGCCGCGGGTGACGATCCAGGTTCCCACCCTGGCGAGAACCTCATCGCGGCTCCAGCCGGTCCGGTCGAGGAGCAGCGCCGCCTCGTACTCGTTGGTGAACAGCAGATGGGCACCGTCCACCAGGTGCCGAGTCTGTTCGGCGTCCAGGCGGGCCAGCTGTTGGGAAGGATCGGCCGCGACCGGAACACCCAGGGCGTGAGCGGTAGTCGTGTGGCGCAGCATCGCCTCGGGGTCGTCGGCACCGACGATGACAAGGTCGAGAGGTTCCGCACGTCGATGCACTTCGCCCAGGTCGATCCGGCCGGCCTCGGCCATGGCCCCCGCGTAGAAGGTGGCGATCTGGTTCTGATCGGCATCCGTGGTGCACACGAAGCGGGCGGTGTGCAGTGTTTCGCTGACCCGGACCGACGACGTGTCGACCCCGTGCTCCCTGAGCCAGGCGTCGTACTCGGGAAAGTCCACGCCCGCGGCAGCGACCAGCACAGGACGCAGACCGAACCGGCCGAGCCCCAGAGCGATGTTCGCCGCGACGCCTCCTCGGCGCACGTCCAGGCGGTCGGCGAGGAACGACAGCGACACCCGGTCGAGCTGTTCGGTGAGGAGTTGCTCCTTGAAGCGGCCGGGGAAAGTCAGCAAATGGTCGGTGGCTATCGAACCGGTGACTGCAATGCGCACAGCCATCTCCCTTCTTGCCTGTCGGACATACCTGGTTCAGGACAGGCCGGCGGCCTTGCGGAGGGCGTCGGCGCGGTCGGTGCGTTCCCAGGTGAAGTCCGGGAGTTCGCGGCCGAAGTGGCCGTAGGCGGAGGTCTGGGTGTAGATCGGGCGGAGCAGGTCGAGGTCGCGGACGATGGCGGCGGGGCGCAGATCGAAGATGTCCGCGACGGCCTCTTCGATGGTGCGGTGAGCAACGGTGGCGGTGCCGAAGGTCTCGATGAACAGGCCGACGGGCTCGGCTTTGCCGATGGCGTACGCGACCTGGACCTCGCACCGTGAGGCGAGGCCCGCGGCGACGATGTTCTTGGCGACCCAGCGCATGGCGTAGGCGGCGCTGCGGTCGACCTTGGAGGGGTCCTTGCCGGAGAAGGCGCCACCGCCGTGGCGGGCCATGCCGCCGTAGGTGTCGATGATGATCTTGCGGCCGGTCAGACCCGCGTCGCCCATCGGGCCGCCGGTCTCGAAGCGGCCAGTGGGGTTCACCAGCAGGCGGTAGCCGTCGGTGTCCAACTTGATGCCGTCCAGGGCGAGTTCGGCCAGGACATGCTCGACCACCTGTTCGCGGATGTCGGGGGCGAGCAGGGTTTCCAGATCGATGTCGGCGGCGTGCTGGCTGGAAACCACCACGGTGTCCAGGCGCTCGGGGCGGCTGCCCGAGTACTCGATGGTCACCTGTGTCTTGCCGTCGGGATGCAGATAGGGCAGCGTGCCATCCTTGCGGACCTCGGTCAGGCGCCGCGACAGCCGGTGCGCCAGGTCGATGGGCAGCGGCATCAGTGTGGGCGTCTCGTCGGTGGCGTAGCCGAACATCAGGCCCTGGTCGCCGGCGCCCTGCGCGTCCAGCTCGTCCTCGTCGCCCTCGACACGCCGCTCGTACGCGCTGTCCACGCCCTGCGCGATGTCCGGGGACTGGGCGCCGATGGACACCGACACCCCGCACGAGGCGCCGTCGAAGCCCTTGGCCGACGAGTCGTAGCCGATGTCCAGGATGGTGTCGCGCACCAGCTGCGCGATGGGGGCATACGCCTTGGTGGTCACCTCTCCGGCGATGTGCACCTGACCGGTGGTGATCAGCGTTTCGACCGCCACCCGGGAGGCCGGGTCCTCACGCAGCAGCGCGTCCAGGATCGTGTCACTGATCCGGTCTGCGATCTTGTCCGGGTGGCCCTCTGTCACGGACTCCGAAGTGAACAGTCGACGGGGCATCGCCGTTTCTCCTCTGCTTGATAAGGGGGTGCTGGCCATGTGGGGGTGACGCCGGCTGAACGGCGGGAAGGTGAGGGTCAGGAAGTGCATGTGAAGCCGGGAACGGTCACGACGTCGGCCGCGTCCCGCGCCTTGTCCAGGACGAGCTGGGCGAGGGCGATGTCCAACGAGCCGAGGCCGAAGGGGGAGTAGACGGCTCGTGTGCCGCGGTCGGGCTTGACCGTGCCGCGCAGCAGGTCACCCACGGGGACGATGTCCTGGCGTTCCACGGTGCCCTGCTCGACGGCGAGGGCGAGCGAGGTCTTCTCACGCAGGGCGTGCGACACGTCATCCACCACGTGCACGGCGCCGGCCATGGCTTCGGGCGTCAGGTCGCGCAGAGACATGTGCAGGACCACGGCGTCGCGTTTGAACCAGCTCGACTCGTCGAGGTGCGGCACGACCGCGGTGGTGGCGAAGAGCACGAGGTCCGCGTCCTCCACGGCCTCCTTGAGCGTGGCGGCCGCGGAGACGTCGGCCGTGAGCCCGCCGGGAAGCTTCCTGCTCTCCGCGACGAAGTTTTGAGCGCGGTCGTGGTCGAGGTCGAACACCACAAGACGGTCGCTGGTCCAGCCCAGGCCCGCGAACACCTCCAGGGTGGTGCGCGAGATGTAGCCGGTGCCGATGACCGCCACCTTGGCCGGCGTACGGTCGCCCGCGCGTAGCGCCTCCGCGCCGACCGCCGCGGACAGTGCGGTGCGGTGCCCGCTGATCTGCGCTCCTTCGAGCACGGCCTTGGGAAACCCGGTGCGCGGATCGTTGAGAGCGATCAGGGCGGACGCCCGGGGCAGCCCGAGGCCGATGTTCTCAGGGAAGCTGGAAATCCACTTCACCCCCATGGCCTCGGAGTCGCCGGCGACATACGCGGGCAGCGCGATGACGCGCTCCCTGCGCTCCTCGTCCGGGCGCAGGAACAGGCTGTCGGGGTTGACCAACTGCCCTTGCGCCGCCTTGATGTAGATGTCCTCGACGAGCTCCTTGGATGCCGTGCCCAGGGACTGCAGAACGTCCCTGACCGCCGCTGCGGGGACGATGGTGAGGCTCTGGTCCGGAGACTGCTCGCGGTGGTCCATGTGTACCTCGCTGTTCAGGTCGTATCGGGGGAGAGAACGAAGTGGGCCGGGCGCGGTGCCCCGGTCCGGGCTAGCGCAGCAGGGAGAACTTCTTCGTCAGCGGGTCGACCGCGTCGCGCGGACCGAAGACGGCCACGCCGTAGTAGTCGAGTTCGCTCTCCGGTGTCCGGCGCATGCGCTCGAGCTGGTCGGCGTAACTGCCCCCGGTCATCTGCCCGGTGAAGTCGGTACTCAGGAGTCCGGCCGCGGAGGCTTCGCCGCGCAGTCGACGCAGCCAGGCGGGTCGCCCTTCGAGTACGACGAGCGAGAGCCCGGAGACGGGTGCGTGGGTTCCCGCGTCGGCATCCGGGAAATCGAGGAACGACATGTGCGGGAGCAGTTCAGGACGTTCGGCCGCTGCCTTCGCTACCAGACCGAGACAGAGGTGGGACGCGGCGTTCGTGGCCACTCCGGGGTCGAGCTTGGCCTTGAGAGCCACGACGAACTTGTATTCTGCGTCGACTTCTTCGGGCGTTACTACGATTTGAGTGTTTTCGAGCATGGTGTACGCTGCGGTCCTTTTCTGGGGTGGGCGTGAAACGTGAGAGTCAGGAGACCGAAGAGTAGTCGCGAAACCGCTGGACCTTGGCCGGATTGATGCGGTATCCGGGGCGGCCTTGAATGACGGCATCCTGGATCAGATCATACTCGGCCGATTCCCGGAAGATTTCCTGGCAGACGTTCCGGAATCTGCGCACGGTCTGGGCGATTGCTGCCGGAGTGCGATTCGTGCGCCGTGAAAGCTCGGCTGCAGAAAGGAACGGAACGTCACCGTCCGGCTGCCTGTGCATAAATGCTTCGCCGAGCACCTTCAACGTATCATTAAGGGCCTGCGGAGTGATTTCATAAATCGTCATTCCTTCCAGCGAGAGGAGCGGTCCGTAGAGCGACACCTCGAATCGGTCGAGATCCGGCGCGGTGTCCGCGCCGAGCTCCACCGGGAACTCCGGCGTCAGATGGGCAGGGCGCAGCCCGATGTATTTGCTGAGCTGCCACTGGTACTGGCCGCTCTGGGGTGCTTGCAGGTAGAGGGCCGTCGCATTCACCATCTCCGGGACGACGGGACGCAGTTCCTGGAGGTAGCGGGTGACCCACTCCACCGCGCCGGCCTTGCCATGCAGCCGGGCGTGCAGGATGGCCGCGTCGAGCAGCACGACGGCGGCACTGACCTCCAGGCCCGCGTAGGCGAACCGGTCGTGCAGAGTCATCGCCGTGTCGATCAGCACGCGTGGCTTGACCCGGATCCGGTAGGTGCGCAGCATCCGGTGCCAGCCCTCGTACGCGGTCAGATGGGGGTTCCAGTCGTGCCGGTTGTCCGTGTAGCGATCGGCGAGGTGCAGGAAGATCCGCGGATACGGCGAGGCCTGAAAGGCCGACCACCCGCAGGAGAAGACGTCGAGCGCCGCGTCGAAATCCCGTCGGGCCCCGTAACGGCAGGCCGCGATGAGGTACTCGCTGGTGTGTACGTAGCGCTTCAGCAGCGCTGCGTCCCGGGTGGTGAGCACCTCTGGTCGCACCGTGGAGGACTCCACGAACGTGCCGTAGTTGCCGCTGCGTACGTCGCCGAGGTGGAAGGCGTACGACTCGTCCGCGGCGCCGTCGACGAGCGGGTGCGTGCGGAGGATCTCCTCCACGTAGTCCCGCTGCGCCTCCGCGGTGGCCGACGCCCGGTCCTCGCGGCCGGCCAGCAGGTGGGCGATGACCAGATCCGTGTGCAGCCATGCGGCGTCCGCGTAGTAGCGATAGTTGCGGTACCGGTCGAGCGCCACTTCGAAGGAGGACAGCGCCCGCTCCGCGTCGTTCGCCGTGGCGCCGGCCAGTCCCTGCTTCCAGGAAACGAAGGAAACCTCGGAGAACTGCCGGAGCGGCACGTCGAGGCCGAGTTCGCGGGCGAGCCTGGCGAAGGCCGCGGGGAACGCGGACCGTGGATAGTCGGCCCAGCCCTGGCTGAGGTGGTCGGCCGCTTCGGTGAGGAGGTCCGGCGACTTCTCGTCCACTCCGCGGTCGAGAAGTTCGATCAGCTCCATCGCCCGGGGCAGGATCCGACCCGTGTACAGGATCGAGGATGTGACATACCGCTCGGCGGTCTTTCCGAGAAGGGGGGCGATCGACGCGCCGCCGTCCAAGCGGGCACACAACGCGCCGAGCACGAGCGTCTGCGCCACATCATGTTCGTCTGCGAACCGAAGTTCGGCAGCCGATACGTCGACCACGTCCTCCACGTCCCCCCGGGGGCCGCCTGAGGCATGCCTCGCGAGCGCCTGGAAGCGCTCGGCCAAGCTGCTTGTCTGCACCTCGGTCCTATCCTTCATTTGTTCAGGGCAGGCGTGCTCGCCTGATCTCGCAGGCCTATCCGATGACGCCGGCCGGCTGGGCAATCGCCCCGATCGATTCCATCCACATGTCGGAGTAGATGGTGCTCTCGTACTTCTCTCCGCCGTCCGCGCAGATGCACAGGGCGTCGCGGACGTCGGGATTCTCACTCAGATAGCGTGCGCAGGCCGCCACCACCGCGCCGGACGAAGCGCCGAGGTGAACACCCGTTTCCGCCAGGAGCGTCCGGCAGTAGTAGGCGGCCTCGCCGACGTCCACGTAGGCGTAGTGGTCGATCAGGGAATCCTTGAGGAACGAGGACGGCCGGCTCGCGCCGATGCCGGACAGGTGCCGTCGGCCGGGCCTGCCGCCATAGGCGACGGAGCCGTTGACGTCCACGGCCACCATGCGGGTGGCCACGCCCCGGTCTCGGAAGCACTGACTGATCCCGGCGAACGTACCGCCGGTGGACACAGCGGCGAACAGCGCGTCCGGAGGGGACGGCAGTTGATCGAGGATCTCCGGGCCGGTCATCCGGCAGTGAACGTCCGGGTTCTCCGGACTGTTGTACTGGTCGACCCACACGTAGCTGTCATCGATCTTGAGCATCTCCTGGACCTTGGCCAGCCGTGACAGCAGATATCCGCCTGTCTCGTCGACCTCGTCGACCATCACGATGCGGGCGCCGAGGTCCGTCAGGCGCGTGCGCACCTCGGCTGTGCTCATGGGGTCGAGTACGGCGGTGAAACCTATGTTCAGATAGCGGGCCATACCGGCCAGGGCCACGCCCAGGTTGCCCGACGTGGACTCGAGCAGTTGGACACCGGGCCTGATCTTTCCGTCCCGCACGAGGCCGCGTACCAGTCCGTAGGCGGTACGGGCCTTGATCGAGCCGGAGATGTTGTACCCCTCGAGCTTCAGCTGGATCGTTCGTGGCTCCCCCTGGACATCAATCGTGACGGGCTTGATCGGGGTGAGCCCCAGCAGGGCCTCGAAGCGGTCCAAGTAGTGCTTCATCTTCCCTCACCTGTCGTGCGGCCGACCGGTCACCTGCGCTATTGAATGTCATGCCTGGCCGCTGTGATGACACAGGACAGTCATACTAAGTATGATCCATGACGTAAAGGGGGTGTCTCAGGATCTGGGCTGCCCCGTCGACACGACTCGTGGAGGGCTCCCCGTGATGGTCCAGGAGCAAGACCAACTGCCGCGCAAGGAGAAAGCGAGGCTTGTGCGCGATGCCCTCGGGGTCGGTCTGGCCGTCGGTGCCTACGGCCTGTCCTACGGGGCGCTGGCCGTTTCCAGCGGCCTGAGCGTCGGGCAGACGCAGTTCCTGTCCCTCCTCCTGTACGGAGGATCGGCTCAACTCGCCCTGGTGGGTACGCTCGCGGCGGGTGGCGGCGGCGCTGCCGCATCCGCAACCGCGACGCTACTCGGAGTGCGCAGTCTTTTCTACGGGGTGAGCCTGCGGCCGGTACTGGATGCACGCCCGAGGCTCCTGCTGCCTGCCGCGCACCTGCTGAGCGACGAGAGCACCGCCATGGCGATAGCCAAGCAGACGCCGTCGGCCAGCCGCTTCGCCTACTGGGTCACGGGCTCCGTGGTGTTCCTGTTCTGGAACCTGACCACTCTGGTCGGCGCCCTCGCCGGCTCGCTGCTGGCGGACCCCAAGGTGCTCGGGCTCGATGTGGCCTCCTCCGCCGCGTTCCTGGCCCTGGTGGCGCCGAGGCTGCGTGAGCGTGACGGTCGGTTCGTCTTCGTCCTCGCGGGCCTGGTGGCCGTAGCCGTGTCCCCGTTCGTCGGCTCGGGCCTGCCCGTGGTGATCGCCGGGCTGACCGCTCTGAGTGTCCTGCTGCTGCCAACTGTGCGGCCCCGTCAGCAAGATGGCCGGAATCCGAATGACGAAGTGCCGGAAGGCGGGCTCGCGGACCGTGTCCCGGCGGACGGGCTGGGCGCAGGGGACAGTGCGGCCGGGCGTGGGGGTGCCTCATGAGCTGGACCTGGATCCTCCTCGCGACGGCCGCGTGTTTCGCGCTCAAGCTGGCGGGACTGCTCGTCCCTGAGAGTGCGCTCGACCGGCCGGCCGTCGCGCGGGTCGCGGGCGTGGTGCCCGTGGCGTTGCTCGCGGCCCTCATCACCACGCAGACCTTCGTCCACCAGCAGCAACTGGCCGTCGACGAAAGGGCCGTGGGGCTCGCTGTGGCGGGTGTGGCGGTGTGGCTGCGTGCGCCGTTCCTGGTCGTAGTGGTGACTGGGGCCGCCGCCACCGCGGGTCTGAGGTGGCTCGACCTGGCCGGTTGAGGGTGCCCGTTCAGATCTTGAGACGCCTCTTTACGTGTCATCGACAATGAATAAGATGACGTAGGTAAGTCATCCGAAGGAGGCAGTATGACAAGCACGGCTGAGTATGCGGAGCTTCAGTACGGATGGGAGAAGGCCTACCAGGATCAGGATGCGGGTCCGCTGTGGCAGGAGGATCCGATTCCGGTCATTCCTCAGGCAGTTGAGGCCCTCGAAGCCCGCGGCGTTCGCACGGTCGTCGACCTGGGCTGTGGCGACGGGCGCAACCTCGCCGCCCTGGCCGACGCCGGGTTCAACGCGGTCGGCGTCGACATCGCCCCCACCGGCCTGGCGCACGCCCGGAACGTGATCAAGCAGCGCTCGTTCCTGCTGCGCGCCGACGCGACGAAGCTGCCCCTCGTCGACGCCTCGGTGGACGCGGTGACGTGCTTCGACGTGTTCGGTCAGATCCAGGACCCCACGGACCTGATAGCAGAGGCCCGTCGCATCGTGGCGCCCGGTGGCCTGTTCGTCACCAATGCCTTCACGCTCAAGGACGGCACGTACGGCGAAGGCGAGGAGATCGCGCCGCACACCTTCGCCTACAAGGACACGCTGTTCCGCTACTACAGCGAGGAGGAGATGCGCGAGCTCTTCTCCGACTGGACCATTCACGAGATCCGCCGAATCTCCTGGGACGACCCGCCGCACGGCGACTTCCGCCCCTACCCGCACACCCACGACAACTGGGTTGTGTACGCCACGCCGCAGGACTGATCCGGTCCAGGCGTTTCACAGGGCGGCCCTGCCCGACATCATGGGGCAGGGCCGCCCTGGGCCACATCGCACCTTCTCTCCTCACCACGCCGCCCGGCCCGGGCACTGTCCGAGCGCGGACACTTCAAGCGGATTCCCGGCGGTGTACCTGCGGCTCCGTGTGAGATGCGTTCCTCCGGACGGCCGCAGTCCCCTCTGTGCCGCCGCGCGGTCCTCCTCCTGCGAGGTCTGCGCGAAGCCGGTACCGGCAGACCGCGACGCACCGTCGGTGGTCCCCGAACCCTCGCCTCACGATCTGAGGCCCAGGTCGCGTACGCCATCGGCCGAGCCGAGCCCGTCGGCCCGTCCTGGACCAGGACCGGCCGACCGGGAACCGCCGACCCAGCCAGGTCCTAAGACCCATCAGCAAGTGAGCGGACGGGAATGAAGACACGCATCGCCGTGCCCGGTTTCATGATCACCAGCACCCCCGACAAGGTTCCCCTTTCACCTCTGGAACCAGCCGACACCCACATGCCCGCCCCGGCCGAGTTGCCCGGCCGGGAACCAGTTGAGCTGCGACGGACAGGCCTGTGACCAAGAGAATCGTCATCATCGGAGGTGGCGCCACCGCTGTCAGCGCGTTGGCCCACGTGGCCGGGGCGCCCGGCATCGAACGCATCACCCTGGTGGCGCCCGGTGCCATCGGGTTCGGAACCGCCTTCGGCACCACCGACCCCACGCTTGTGTGCAACACCTCCGTGGACGTGACGTCCCTGCTGAGCGAGGGGCGCTCCGACTTCCTCGACTACCTGGCGGCGCGCGGACATCCCGTGCACCGCGACGACTTCGTGCCCCGCTATCTCGTCGGGCAGTACTGCCGGGAGCGTTACGGCCAGTACCGCGACCGGGCCCGCGCCACGGGCACCCGGGTCACCCACATCCGGGAACGGGCCGTCGCCATCAACAGCCTCGACGACGGCACGTACCAGGTCGAGCTGGGCGACGGCGCCACCGTCACGGGCACCGACATCCTCTTCTGCGCGGGCTCCGAAGCCCCCCGGCTGCCCGCCGAGGTCAGGGCCCATCAGGGCGACCCGCGCCTCCTCGAATCGCCCTATCCGGCCGACCGGCTGCGGCGCCTGCCCCACGACGCGCGGGTCCTCGTCCTCGGCTCCAAGCTGTCGGCCATCGACGCCGCTCTCGTCCTGTCCCAGCAGGGCCGTCGGCACTGTGTCCTCACCTCGCCTTCCGCCACCCTGCCGGCCGTACGCACCCGACTGCGCCGCAGCGCCGAGCCCGCCATCGGCCGCCGCGACTGGGCAGCACTCGACCCCGAGAAATCCTCCTTCGACGGCTCACTCACCCGCATGCTCGTGCGGGCCATACGCCGCAGCCACCCCACCACGGGCGGCGTCCGCACCCGCTCCGGGGCGGCCACGGCCACCAGGCTGCTGCACGAGGAGGCCCAGTTCGCCGGCGAGGGTCGCGTGCCGTGGCAGGACATCGTCGCCGAGGTCATCGACGCGCTCAACGAGCACGTGCCGTACTGGCGGCCCCGGGCCGCCGCGGACGTCCTCGCCCGCTACCGCACCCTGATGTCGCGGTACATCTCCGCGATCCCGGTGCGCAACGCCAAGCTGCTCGCTTCCCACGCCTCGGCGGGCAGGCTGCGCGTGGCCCCCGGCTACCCGCGGCGGATCGAGCGGACCGACGCCGGCTGGCGGGTGCACTGGCCGGACGGCTCGCACGAGAGCTTCGACCACGTGGTCGTCGCCGCCGGATACCGCACTCGACGGCTCACCGGAACCGCGGGCCGACTGCACGTCGGCTACGACGGGGACGGCCCGCAGCCCGAGCTCCTCGCCGACCTGAGGGTCCGGTTTCCCGAACGGGGCAGCCCGGAACGCATCTGGGTCCTCGGTGCCGCCGCAGGTGCCCGTCACCCCATCGTCAACTACCTGCGGGCGGCCGCCCAGCACGCGGCCGTGGCGGGAGACCAGGTCGTCCGGCCCCGCACCGATGAATCAGCCCCGCTCGCCGAAAGGACCGCTCTGTGATCGCGCTCGTCATCCCGGCCTCCAGCGGCGCCCAGCTCGCCGACGCCCTCCAGGAGGAAGGGGCCGCGTTCCTCGAGGTCCATCCGGAGGACCGCGCGCCCCTGGCGGGCACGGAGCGCACCGGCATCAAGACCGTCCTGCACACCGACCTCGACAGCACGGCGGAGCAGCTGCGCGCACTGGGTGTGCGCGCCGTCGTCGCGGGCAGCGAGTTCGGTGTCACCCTCGCCGACGAACTCGCCGAGCGGCTCCAACTCCCTCATCACAGGCATGAACTGCGCTCGGCCCGCCGCGACAAGTACCGGATGCAGCGGGCTCTCGCCGAGGCCGGCCTCGCCCACGCCCGCAGCGCTGTCGTGCGCACCGAGGACGAGCTGAGGGCCCTCCTCGCCTCCTGGGCGTCGTACCCGCTGGTGATCAAGCCGTTCAACAGTGCGGGCAGCGACGGCTGCCGGATCTGCCCCACCGCGGACGAGGCCCTCACCGCCTTCCGAGCGGTCGTGGGACAGCGCAACCTCATGGGCGAGATCAACGAAGGCGTCCTCGCACAGGAGTTCCTGTCCGGATCGCAGTACATCGTCAACACGGTGAGCATGGACGGGCGGCATCTGCTCGCCGAGCTGTACGCCGAGCGCATCGATCGCATCGAAGGCAGCCCGGTACTGCGGCACATCATCAGCCGCACCATTCCGGACGAGCGCGAGCAGGAGCTCGTCGACTACACCATGGGCTGCCTCGACGCGCTGGGCCTGAAAGACGGCGCGGCCCACACCGAGGTGATGCTCACCGCCGACGGACCCCGGCTCGTCGAAGTCAACTCGCGGCTGATGGGCCCCTATCTGTCACCCGACGCCTACCACTGCGCCTTCGGCTACAGCAGCCCTCACCTGGTCGCCGAACGGCTGCTGCGGCCGGACGACTTCCACAACCGGTTCGACCTGCCGTACGGGCCGGCCCGCACCCTGGCCAAGGTCTTCCTCCGCGCCGACCGCCCGGGCATCCTGACCTCCGCCGACGGCCTGCGCGAACTGCGCCGGCTGCCCGGCTTCCACAGCGTGGCCCGGCTGCCGCAGGTCAACGACGTACTGCGGGACACCCAGCTGACCACGGGTTCCTGCGGCACGGCCTTCTTCGTGCACGAGGACACCGAACTCATCGAGCACAGCCTCGCGGTGCTGCACGAGATGGAGGACTCGGGAACCCTGTTCCAAGTCACCGGAGTCGGAGGCTGACCATGCCCGTCCTCTGCATCGTCGCCTCCGTACTGCTGCAGGCGGGCGTGTACGGCTTCGTGTCGGGCTCCCTGGACTCCAGCGGCAGCCTGGCCCTCTCCTGTGCCGGATTCGGCGCCGCCGCAGTGCTGTTCAACACGGTCCTGCTGGTCCGTCGTCTGCGGAGGGGACGGACCGTCGCCGCCCCCAGGACCCGCGGTCTGCTCGTGGCGATGAACGTCGTCACGGCCGTCACCTTCCTCAGCTTCTACGCCTCCCTGACCTGGGTGCCCGCCACGCTGGCAACCGGTGTCGAGACGGCGATGGGCCCGATCGTGCTCGCGCTGCTCGGCCTCGCCGGGCAGGGGCGCCGAGTGTCCCGGCACGGTTGGTACGCAGCGGTCGTGCTCGTGCTGCTCGGTGTCGCGATCGGGCAGCGGTTCACCTCGGACAGCGCGGTCGGGCCCGGGGCGGCGGCAGGCCTCGTCCTGGTGATCGTCGCCGGGGTCGGCGCGCCCGTACTCGCACTGCTGTCCACCGAGCTGGGGCGGCGAAACGTCGACCCCGTGTATGTCACGGCACACCGGTTCCACCTCACCTACCTGTGCGGCGGGCTGCTCTTGCTCCTCGTCGGCGGACCAGGCGGCAACTGGACGGGGGAACTGCCGGCCATGGTGTTCACCGGCGTGCTCGCGGTGACCCTTCCGCTGTTCGCGCTGCAGACGGGACTGCAACGTACCGACCCCATGGTGGCGATGGTCCTCCTCACCACCCTGCCAGGCGTCACCTACCTCGCGGAGACCGCATTCCACGGCTCCTTCGACGCGGTCGCGCTGGCCGAGATCTGCGCACTGATCCTGGTCGCGGTCTGGTACGTGCGGGTGTCCGGCAACGACGCGCCCGCGCCGGTCGCGGCCCAGCCGCCCCTTGCCACCAAAGCCTGAGACGCACCCCATCCGACAGGAACGATTGCATGGATCCGACGGCACAGCTCTACCTGGATCTGATGAAGAAGGTACTGGCGAACACCATCTACGAGGACGCGCCCGTACCGGCCAGCTGGGCCCCGGCGCACGAGTACGACGAGCTCAACCGCAGACTCGGTGTCGACTGGCCGAGCGTGGCGCACACCATGATCGGGATACGTCGTCTCGAGAACGTCGAGCACTGCGTGAAGACAGCGCTCGCGGACGGCGTACCCGGTGACTTCATCGAGACCGGTGTGTGGCGCGGCGGTACCTGCATCTTCATGCGGGCCGTGCTCAAAGCCCACGGAGTGACCGACCGTCGCGTGTGGGTGGCGGACTCCTTCGAGGGCATGCCGGCGGCGGACGCGTCGACCCACGCGGGCGACCGGGAGCTCGCCTCCGACCGCTACAACGACTTCATGGCGACGGATCTGCCCACGGTCCGCCGGAACTTCGAGCGCTACGACCTGCTCGACGACCAGGTGCAGTTCCTGCCCGGCTGGTTCCGCGACACGCTGCCCACCGCCCCGGTGGACCGGCTCGCCGTGCTGCGGCTGGACAGCGACCTCTACGAGTCGACGATGGACACCTTGGTCCACCTGTACCCCAAGCTCTCGCCCGGCGGGTTCGTGATCGTGGACGACTACCACATCCCCGTGTGCGCCGAAGCCGTGCACGACTGGAGGGCCAAGTTCGGGGTCACGGACCCCATCCAGGACATCGACGGCCTGGGCGTCTTCTGGCGGCGTGAGGCATGAGCCCGAGGAATGGAGCAGCGGAAGTGACCGTAAACGCGGGCGAGGTGCTCGCCCTTGTCTCGGACCGGCTTGCGCTCCCGGCGCGACAGCTCGACCCAGGACGTCCGTTCGTCGCCGCGGGGGCGGACTCGCTGTCGCTCATGGCGCTGGCCAGGGCCGTACAGTCCGAGTTCGGGGTACGGGTGACGCTGCGTGAACTGTTCACGGACGTCGACACCCCGGAGAAGCTGGCCGCAACGGTGGCAGGCCGTGCCATGAACAGCGCTGACCCCACCGCCCCGGCCACCCCGGCCCCCTCGGCTCAGGTGCCGGTAGCGGCCGCGGAGTCCGCCCGGCCGGCTCCCGTGCCCACCACGCCCGCCGCACCACTTCCGGTGCCGGCCGAAGACGCCTTCGAGTCCGCGCTCGCCCTGTTCACCGACCAACTGCAGCTGGCGGGCAAGATGATGGCCCGGTTCTCCGAGCTGACGGCCGAACAGCTGAAGGTACTCAGCGGTCTGCGACCCGGCGAGGCCGTCGGCGCCCCGCCCGCCCCGCCCGCCGGCCGGCCCGCACCCGAAACGGACCGGACCGACGCCACTGCCTCCGGGCCTGCTCCTGTCCCCGTGACGACCCGCCGTCCGCCGGCCCGGGTGTCGGTGTCCCCTGCCGGCACACCCGGCCCCGTGCCTGCCGGCACCACCGCGCGCACGACACCCGACTTCAGCCTCTACTTCTTCGGCGACTATCCCGCACCCGACAGTGCCGTCGCCTACCAGCACCTGTTGCAGGCCGCGGAGTACGCCGACGAGCAGGGCTTCCACGCCCTGTGGCTGCCGGAGCGGCACTTCCACTCGTTCGGCGCGCTGTTCCCCAACCCTTCCGTCCTGGCAGCATCCCTCGCCACACGCACCTCCCGGGTCCGACTGCACGCGGGATCCGTCGTGCTGCCCCTGCACCACCCCGTCCGGGTGGCCGAGGAGTGGGCCGTCGTCGACAACCTCTCCCAAGGACGGGTCGGCCTCGGCTTCGCCAGTGGCTGGCACTCCACCGACTTCGTCCTGGCACCGGAGAACTACGGCCGGCAGCGGGACATCATGTACGAACACCTCGACACGTTCCGGCACCTGTGGTCCGGCCGGCCGTTGACCATGACCTCGGGCTCCGGCCACGCGACAGAGGTGAGCCTGCACCCCAGGCCCGTTCAGGGCGATGACATCCCGCTGTTCGCCGCGGTCCTGTCCAACCCCGAGAGCTACGAGCGGGCCGCACGGGCCGGACTCGGCATCGTCACCAACCTCATGGCGCAGAGCGTCGAGGACCTCGCGGCGAACATCGCCCGCTACCGTGCCGCCCGCGCGGCCCACGGTCTCGATCCCGCCACCGGACGCGTCGTGGTCCTGGTGCACACCTATCTCGGGCCCGACGCGGACCGTGCGAGGCAGGAGGCCCGCAAGCCGTTCTGCGACTACCTGCGCTCCTCGATCGACCTGTTCGACAACGCCGCCAACAGCCTCGGCATCGACGTGGATCTGCTGACCACGCACCAGGACGACCTCGACTACGTGCTCGACATGGCCTACGAGCGCTACTGCGCATCCCGGGCCCTGATCGGCAGCGCCGCCGAAGTGCGCCCCGTTCTGGACTCGTTGACGGCCGCGGGTGCGGACGAGATCGGATGCTTCATCGACTTCGGGGTCGCCCCCGAGCGGATGCTCGGCGGACTGCCCGAGCTCAACCGGCTGCGCACCGCGTGCACCGAGCCCCGGACCGAAACCGCCCCCGTCCCCGCCGCCACGCCCCGCAACGCCCCTGCCACCCCGCTGCAGCGCCAGCTGTGGCTACTCGACCGGATGAACCCCGGGAGCCACACCTACTACGAGCCCAAGGCCCTGCTCATCGAGGGTCCGCTCGACAGCGACGCGCTGCGGGTCGCCCTGCGTCGCGTCGTGGCACGCCATCCCCAACTGCGCACCGTCTTCCGGGAGCGCGCGGGCCGACTGGAACAGGTGGTGCTCGACACGATCGCGGTGGGCTGCCCGGTGACGGAACTGACCGGCCTGGACGACACGGCGGCACTGCTGCGGCTGCGGGACCTCGAGGACGAAGCGGACTTCGACCTCGCCACCGGCCCGCTGATACGGGCCAGGATCGGCAGGCTCGACGCAGAGCGTCATCTGCTGTACCTCGTGGCTCACCACACCGTGCTGGACGCCCTGTCGACCCGCATCCTGTGCCGGGACCTCGCCGCGTACTACCGCGCCTGGCCGGGCGAGCCCACCGATCTGCCCGAACTGCCCCCGTGGCCCACCGGCACGCCGGAGAGCAGCACTGCCGACGGACTGGCCTACTGGCAGCGGGAGCTGGCGGACGCCACCCCGCTCACCCTGCCCACCGACCGGCCGCGCTCCCCCGGGCACGAGGTGCGCGGAGCGACGCTGGTCGCCGAGATCGACGGCGAGCTGAGCGGCGGTGTCCGCGATCTCGCCCGAGCCGAGGGCTGCACGCCGTTCATGGCACTGCTCGGTGCCGTGTCCGCCACCCTCGGCCGGTTCGCCGCGCAGGACGACATCGTCATCGGCACGGCGGTCACGAACCGGCCCGAGGACGCCGCCGACGTGGTGGGCATGTTCGTCGAGACGGTCGCGCTGCGGCTCGACCTGTCCGGTGACATCGGCTTCCGTGAGCTGCTGCACCGCGTCAAGGCCCGCACCACCGAGGCCATGGACCACCGGGACGTCCCGTTCGACCGGATCGTGGAGGCCGTCAACCCGGACCGCGGCAGTGGCGCGAACCCGCTGTTCCAGGTCATGGTGGAGTACGAGGAGGAGCTGGACTCCGTCTTCGAGTCCAGCGAGCTGACGGCGGAGTTCCGGCAGGTGCCGCGCACACAGGCGCCGTTCGGCCTGACCTTCTACTTCACCGACCACGCGACCGGCATCCGCTGCACCGTCGAGTACGACGCCGGCCTCTTCGACGAGTCGACGGTGCGGCGGATCGTCGACTACGTCGAGCACCTGCTGCGCGGCTCGGTCGAAGCTCCCGGCGCCGCCCTCTCCGCGCTGCCGGCGCTGACCGCACGGGACGAGCGGACGCTGGCCGGTTTCCAGGGCGAGCGCACCGATCCCGAACCCGCCACGCTCCACGGACTGTTCGAGAAGCAGGCCGCCCTGACACCGGACGCCCTCGCGGTGGCCGGCGTGGGCGACCCGCTCACCTACGCGCAGCTGGACGCCGCGGCCAACCGCCTGGCACGGCGACTCGCCGACCGGGGTCTGGCCGAGGGTGAGGTCGCCGCGGTCAGCGTGCCTCGCGGGCCGGGTCTGGTGACGGCGGTACTCGCCGTGCTCAAATGCGGTGCGGCCTACGTGCCGGTTGACCGCGCGTTGCCGGCCGAGCGGCGCGCCTTCATGCTGACGGACAGCGGAGCCCGGCTCGTCATCGCCGACCGGACGCTCGACGACGACGTGGCCGACACCCTGCCCTGCCCGGTGCAGTGGCTGGAGGACGTGCCGCCGAGCGGTGCGGACGGGCCGCTGGACCGGACCGTGGACGACGAGGCCACGGCGTACTTCATCTACACCTCGGGCTCCAGCGGCCGCCCCAAGCCGGTGGCCGTGCCGCACCGGGGACCGGTGAACCTGATCCGCTGGCAACTGCGCACGCTCGGCGCGATGCGAACCGTGCAGTGGGCCTCGGCGGGCTTCGACGTGAGCGTCCAGGAGATCTTCTCCACTCTTGCCTCGGGGCAGGTGCTGATCACCATCGACGACGAGACCCGTTACGACCCGGCAGCCGTCGCGGCGCAGCTGCGCCACTTCGAGGTGCAGCGGATGAGCGTGCCGTTCACGCCCCTCAAGTACCTGGTGCACGAACTCAGGACGGTGCCGTCCCTGCGCCAGTTGCTCATCGGCGGCGAGAAGCTGACACTCACCCCCGAGCTGCGCGAACTTGCCGCACAGTGCCCCGAGCTGAGGATGTACAACCAGTACGGGCCCACCGAGACGTCGGTCGTGGTCACCTCGCACCAGGTGGATCCGGAGACCGAGACGGTGGTACCGATCGGACGGCCCGTGGACAATGTCACGCTCGACGTCGTCGACGACTCGGGACGGCCGGTGCCGGTCGGCGTCCCCGGCGAACTCGTCATCGGCGGTGTCGCCGTCTCGCACGGCTACCACAACAACCCCGACGCCACCGCTCGCAGCTTCTTCGAAGCGCCCGGCTCGGGTGATCGGCGCTATCGCACCGGTGATCTGGTGCGCTGGCGGGCCGACGGCGTCCTCGAGTACATCGGCCGCCTCGACGACCAGGTGAAGATCCGGGGCTACCGGGTGGAACCCGAGGAGGCGCAGTGGGCGCTCGGCCGCCTCGACGGTGTCCGCGAGGCCGTCGTCCTGGCCCGTCCCGACGAGGCCGGTGACACCGAACTCGCCGCTTTCGTGGTGCTGTCGGCTCCGCATGAGCCCGACGGCGACTGGAGCGCCCCGCTGCGCGCGCAGCTCGCCGCGATGCTGCCGCACTACCTCGTACCGCAGTCCTGGGTGCGGCTCGACCGGATCCCGTACGGGGCGACCGGCAAACTCGCCCGCGACGAACTCCTCACCCTGCGGGCCGAACCGGTCGTCGCGGAAACGGACTTCGAGATCAGCGAGCTGGAAGGACGGGTGCACAAGCTCTGGGCGGCCGAGCTGGGCCTCGACTCGATCGCGCCGGACCGCTCGTTCTTCGACATCGGCGGCAACTCGCTGTCAGCAGTGCGCGTCCTGGAGCGCGTCTTCATGGAGTTCGGGCATCGCATCCCCGTGGCCGACTTCTTCGCCGCCCCCACGGTCCGCGGGATCGCACACCGCCTGGCCGTCCTGCAGGAAGAGGAGCGCTGACATGGGTGCCTTCACCGAGCGGGAGCTGCGTCAGCGCATCGGTGCGCTCGTCGAGGAGGTGCTCGGCGGTACCGCTGATCCGCAGGCCTCGTTCTTCGACCTGGGACTCACCTCCCTGGTGCTGATGCGGGTGAAGCTCCGCCTGGAAGCCACGCTCGGCCTCTCCCTGGACGACACCGCCCTGTTCGAACACAGCAGCATCGCCGCGCTCGCCGCCCACCTCGCGCCCGGCGCGGCCGACGTGCCCCGGGGCCCCGGGCCCGCGCCGGCGCCCACCGACGGGCGGATCGCCGTGATCGGCATGGCCGCGCGTCTGCCGGGCGCACCGGACCTCGCCGCGCTCTGGGAGAACTTGCGCGCCGGCCGAAGCAGCGTGCGCCGCCTGGGCAGCGGGCAGGGCGACGGACGGGTGCGGGTCGCAGGGGTCATCGACGACGTCGAGTGCTTCGACGCGGACCACTTCGGCATGAGTCGGAAAGAGGCAGGCCTCACCGATCCGGCGCACCGGCTGTTCCTGGAGTGCTGTGCCCACGCCCTGGAGGACGGCGGGTACGCGGGCGGGTCCCACGGCCGCCGCATCGGGGTCTACGCGGGCGGCGGGATGAACCTGTACGGCCCCGCACTGCCGTACTTCGCCCGGCACGGCATGGGGGGCGCCACGCCCTCGGCGAACCTCATGGAGGAGATGCAGGGGCTGATCGGCGGCCAGCAGGACTTCCTCGCCACCCGGGTCGCCTACCGCCTCGGTCTCACCGGTGCGGCCGTCGCCGTCCAGAGCGCCTGTTCGACCGGGCTCGTCGCGGTCCATCTGGCCGCCCAGTCACTGCTGTCGGGCGAGAACGACCTGGTCCTGGCCGGGGCCGCGGCCGTGCACATGCCCCAGGACGCGGGGTACGCGCACGACCCGGAGTTCATCCTGTCCCCGAGCGGGGTGTGCCGGGCCTTCGATGCCGAGTCGGACGGCACGGTCGGGGGCAACGGCGTCGCCGTCGTGCTGCTCAAGCGGCTGGATGCCGCCCTTGCCGACGGTGACGACATTCAAGCGGTCGTCCTCGGCTCCGCGGTCAACAACGATGGCGCCGCCAAGGCCGGTTTCACCGCCCCCGGCGTGCGGGGCCATACGGAGGTCGTCCGGCTCGCGCTGGCCCGCGCGGGCATCGACGCGGATTCCGTCGGCCATGTGGAGGCCCATGGCACCGGAACCGAACTGGGCGACCCGGTGGAGTTCGAGGCGCTGTCGCGGGCGTACCGCTCGCAGCAGGGCAGGACCGCGTTCTGCGCCCTCGGCTCCGTCAAACCCAACCTCGGACATCTGGACACCTGTGCCGGGATGGCGGGGCTCGTCAAAACGGTGCTGATGCTGCGGCACGGCACCATCGTGCCCACCGCGAACGTGACCCGGCCGAATCCCCGGCTGCCCTGGGAGACCAGTCCATTCCGCCTGGCCACCGCGGCCGAGGTGTGGCGGACCCCGCGGGGCGTCCCGCGTCGTGGCGGAGTCAGTGCGCTGGGATTCGGCGGTACGAACGCCCATGTACTCCTCGAGGAGGCGCCGGCGGCGCCGGTCCGCCCGCAGCCCGCGCATCCGCTTCCGGTCCCGATCAGCGCACGATCCCGGGAAGCCCTTCAGGAGGTCGCCACGCGGCTGCGGGACGAGCTGCGGGCACGCCCCAGCCTCGGCGTCGCCGACGTCCACACCACGCTGGCGCTCGGCCGCACGCATCATTCCCACCGCACGGTGGTGCACGGCCGGACCGCTGCCGAACTGGCCGACGGCCTCGACCGGTTCCTGCGGCTGCCCGACGAGGAACAGCCGGCCACCGCGGGGCCGATCGCCTTCGCCTTCTCCGGGCAGGGCCAGGCCACCGCGGGAACGGCACGGGAGCTGTACCGGCGGTACCCCGTCGTGCGCGAGGCCCTGGACGAGTGCGAGGAGACATACCGGCAGGTGGCACAGGGCAGTCTGCTCGACGTGCTCCTGACACCGCCTTCGGACGGTGCGGGAGCGGTCACTCAGGCAGCCCAGTTCGCCCTGCAGATGGCACTCGTACGGCTGTGGCGGCAGTTCGGAGTCGAGCCCGAGTGCGTCCTCGGGCACAGTCTCGGCGAGATCGCAGCGCTCTGCGCGGCGGGTGCCTTCTCACTCGCCGACGGGCTGCGCTTCACCGCCGCACGGGACCAGATCATGCGGGAAGCCGCGCCCGGCCGCATGCTGGCCCTGCACGGCGACGCCGACACCGTCACGGAGCTGTGCGCCGGGCTGCAGGTGGAGACCGCCGCGGTGAACGGGCCGCGTTCTCTCGTGCTGTCCGGTTCCCCCGAGGCCATCGAGGCGGCTCACCGGGTGCTGGCCGGACAGGGCATCGCCTGCCGACCGCTCGATGTGGACCGGGCCTTCCACTCCGCGCTGCTCGACCCGGTGCTCCCCGCCCTGCGGGAGGCCGCCGAGTCCCTCACGTTCGCACCGCTGCGGTTGCCGTGCGGCCACAGCGCGGCGGGCGAGGTGCTCCCCGCGGGATCTGTCGTGAACGCGGAACATCTGGTGCGTCAGGCACGCCGGCCCGTGCTGTTCCAGCGGACGCTGGCCGCCGTGCACAGGCTGGGCCACGCCGACTTCCTCGAGCTCGGGCCCGCCGACGTGCTCACGTCGCTGGGCAGGACGGCGCTGCCCGGCAGTCACTGGACCGCGAGCCGGCCGGGGGAGCCGGCCGGTGCCGGCGGGCTGCACGAGGCGCTGGCAGAGCTGTACCGCCGGGGCTTGAGTGTCGACTGGCGCGCTGTGGGTGCGGGCGGCGGCCGGGTCCGGCTGCCTGGCTATCCCTTCCGCCGCGAGCCGTACCCGGCGCCGGAACCGCCCCGGCTCACCCGGGCGAAGACGCCGGTGGACGCCGCGCCCTCACCGGCGGACGGGGCGTCCGGGCCGGTCCCGCCCTCACCTGCTGCCACCCCACCGGCCGCCGTCGTCCCGGCGCCTTCACCCGCCGCCGTCGCCGCCGCCCCCGCAGTCGGCACCGCTCCACGCGCCCTCACCGCGGTCGCCGGACAGCAGCTCGCCTCCCTGGAGGACCTCGTCGACGGCGCCCACGACCTGATGAACGCACAACTGCGCACGTTGTCCGGCCTCGTCGGCAAAGACCCGCAGTGAGCAGCGAAAGGACCCCGTTCATGCACCGGAGCGAA
>NZ_GG657757.1:1153107-1226668 GCF_000158955.1 Streptomyces viridochromogenes DSM 40736
TCTCGCACTCGACTACCCCGGATACCGGAAGGAGGCCCGGATCGAGGAACTGGGCCTGGACCGGCACGGGGTCCGTGTCCACGACCTCCTGCGAGGCCCCCTGCCGCGGGCGGTGAGCGGCGCCGACTACGCGGCCCGCCTGCTGGCGAACGCGCCGTCCGGGCCGGCACCGGTCGCGGCGGTCGCTGCGTACTGTGCCTCCGCACCGCTCGCTTTCGAAGTGGCCGCCGCCCTGGGCGGAGAGCCGCCGGCGATCGTGCTGTTCGACGCCGAGGCGACGTCCCGGGAGTCGATCGCGGCGGACTACCGCACGCGGCTCGCCGGTCTCGGCGTCCAGCTGGACGAGACGGAGCTGAGCGAGCGCGTCGACGCCGTCGCGCTGGCCGACGCCCCGGAGCGCCTCGTCGAAGAGCTCACCGGCGATCTGGCCCGCCGGGCCCGCGCCGCGCTGCGTGCGGCAGGCGCCGATGAGGCGGAGAGCGCGGCAAGCGCCACGCAGCTGGTGAATGCGTACACGGACTGGCTCAGCCATCTGGTGGCGGCTCACCACGCGCGTACGTCGCCCTGGGAGGGCGAGGTGCTGCGTCTGACCTCCGCGGACACCGACCCGTTCGGTTTCGCCTGTGCCGGCGGGCGGCAGCGCGCACTGCGCCTGAGCTGCGAGCGCTTCGAGCTGCTCAGGTCCGAGGAGACGCGTGCGGCGGTCCTCGACATGCTGGGCCTCGCGCGCACGTCGGACACGAGGGAGAGGACAGCGCGTTGCCCGGCCGCGTAGTGGAGTTGATCGCCGCCCAGGCAAGGCGCCGTCCTCGTGCCGCCGCGCTGGTCGCACCCGACGGCAGGCTGGACTACGCCGAACTCGACCGCAGATCGGCCGACTTGGCCGAGCAGCTGACGCGCCGAGGGGTGCGTCCCGGGGACGTCGTGCTCGTCCAGGCCTCCCGCGGAGTCGCGCTGGGCGTGGCCGTCCTCGCGGTGCTCCGCTCGGGAGGGGCTTTTTGTGTGGTGGATCCGCAGTATCCGGCGGACCGCATCCAGCACATGTGGCGGCGCAGCCATGCCCGGTTCGCGCTGATCGAGCCGGGTCTGCAGACCCCGGACGGGCCGGACGGGCCCGTCGTGATCCCCCTGCGGGAGAACCCCGCGTCCGGCACGGTGCACGGTGCACCGGCGCCGCACGTCCCCGAACCGAGCAGCGAGGACCCCGCGTACCTGGTCTTCACGTCCGGGTCCACCGGAGGGCCCAAGGCGGTCTCCATGCCGCATCGCTGCGTGGACAACCTGATCGAATGGACGCTGGCCAGCACGTCTCCTGAGCCGCTGCGCACGCTGATGTTCGCCCCGCTCGGCTTCGACGTGTTCGTTCAGGAGGTCTTCACGGCCTGGTCCAGCGGGGGCTGCCTGTACACACCGTCCGACGCCGAACGTGTCGACCTGCAGCGTGTGTGGGAGCTGTGCCGGGAATGGGAGATCCAGCGGATCTTCCTGCCTCCCGTGGCACTGGTCCGACTGGCGGATCTGACCGTCGAGTTCGGCATTCTGCCCGGCGCGCTGCGCGAGGTGGCCGTGGCCGGTGAGGCGCTGCACATCACGCCCGCCGTCCGGGACCTGTTCACCCGGCTGCCCGCGGCGCGTCTGCACAACCACTACGGTCCGGCGGAGACTCATGTCGCCGTCGCCCACACGCTCACCGGTCCGCCGCACTCCTGGCCCGACCTTCCCCCCATCGGGCGTCCGCTTCCCGGTATGACGGCGCATGTCGTCCCGGTGGAGGAGGGCGCCGAACTGTGGCTGGCCGGGATCGGTCTCGCCCACGGATACGTGCACGACCCGCGGCAGACAAAGGAGCGGTTCCGCAGCACACGGATCCAGGGCCGGACCGTACGCGCGTACCGCACCGGTGACCTGGTGCGCGAGCGGCCCGACGGAGTCCTGGAATACCTCGGACGGACCGACGGACAGGTCAAGATCCGCGGGTACCGGGTCGAGCCGGGCGACATCGAGGCAGCACTGCTGCGCCACCCCGCAGTGCGGGAATGCGCGGTGGCGGCCTGGACACCGCCCGGCAGCGAGGAACGCAGACTGGTCGCCCATGTCGTGCCCGGGCCCGGGCAGGCACCGGATGCGGGCGAACTGCGTGCTCACGCCGCCCGGCTGCTGCCCGACTACATGGTTCCGCACCACGTCGTCCTCACGTCCGAGCTGCCGCTCTCCCCGAACGGGAAGATCGACCGCCGCCGCCTGCCGGCCCCCGACGACGCGAACGACAGCGCCGGTCCGCCCCCGGATCCCGGCGATGTGCGGTCGGCCGTCACCGTCATATGGTCGACGGTCCTCGGTGTCGCCGACATACCTCCCGACCGGCACTTCTCGGACCTGGGCGGTACCTCGCTCTCCGCTGCGCTGGTCGTCACCCGCCTCCAGCAGCGCTTTCAAGTCCAGGTATCGGTGCAGGAGTTCCTGTATGACCCACGGGTGGACGCGATCACCGCACTGATCACGGAACGAGCTGCCGCATGACCCTTTCGACCGCATCGGGTGGGTCGCACGAACGCGCCGCCTGGCTCAGGGCCTTCCATGATGCCCACGAACAGGCCCGCACGCTCGTGTGCTTCCCCCACGCAGGTGGCACCGCGGGCCAGTACTTCCCGCTCTCCGCTGCGCTCGCACCCGACATCAGAGTCCTGGCGGTGCAGTATCCGGGGCGCCAAGACCGCTGTTCCGAGCCCGCGTTCGAGGACGTCGCGCTGCTCGCCGACGAGATCGCACGCCTGCTCGCCGAACCGCGACCGGCCTCTTCGCCCGTCCTGTTCGGGCACAGCCTGGGTGCCCTCGTCGCCTTCGAGACGGCTGCCAGGCTTGAACACCGGTACGGTGCCGCGCCCGCGGGACTGATCGTCTCCGGCATGCAGGCGCCGTACCGGCGCACGGCCTCGCGACTGACCGGCGACAGTGAGGACGCCGCCCTCGAAGCGCTGCTGGGGCTCGGCGGCACCGACCCCGCCATCACCGGCCACCCCGAGCTGCGGGCGGTGATCCTCCCGGCCCTGCGCAGCGACTTCCGGGCGGCCGCCGCCTACCGGCCCGGCAGCTCCCCCTCGCTGCTCTCCTGCCCCGTCACCGCGTGGACGGGCCGGGACGACGAATTCACCCACGGCGACGACATACACGCCTGGGCCGAGCACACCACCGCCGGGTTCCACACCCGGGACTTCGCCGGCGACCACTTCTATCTGAACGGCTTTCCGCCACTGATCGTGGAGGCGGTACGCACCGCGGTCACCCGCACGACCGGCCCGCTCGAGCGGGCCCGGACCAGGACGGACACATGAGGCTTCTCCTGCTGGCCGTGGGCACCTTCCTCATCGGCACCGACGTGTTCGTCATCGCCGGCATGCTTCCTCAGATCGGCGCCTCGCTCAACGTCTCCATATCGGCGGCCGGACAGCTCATGACGGTGTTCTCCATCGGGTACGCCGTTCTCGGCCCACTGCTCGCTGTCCCCCTCAGCCGCAGGTCGCCCAGGGCCGCGCTCACCGCGGCGCTGATCGCCGTCGCCGCCGGAAACGTGGTGTGCGCGGTCGCCGGCTCGCTGCCGGCCGCCATGGCCGGGCGGCTGCTCGTCGCCGCAGGGGCCTGTCAGTTCACTCCGCACGCGAGCTCGCTCGCGGCTTCCCTGGCCCCGGAAGGACGCACGGGCAAGTCCCTCGCGCTGGTCACCAGCGGCCTGGTGACGGGGTCGGTGGTGGGGGTGCCCTCGGGCACCTGGGCGGCCGACGTCTTCGGCTGGCGGCCCACCCTCGCGGTCCTCGCAGCGGCCACCGCTGCCGTGGCCGTGCCCCTCGCGGCCGGGCTGCGTGGCGTCGACTCCGAGCACACCGCGCACCGGCCGCGGGAACGGTTCGCTGCCCTGCGCGGACCACTGGTCCGCATGGTTCTGACCGTCACGATCTTCGCGGTGATCGCGGAGTACGCGGTGCTGACCTACGCCGCCACGGTGTTCGCCGAGGCGACCGCCGGCGAGGGCGGCCGGCTCGCGGTGCTGCTCTTCGCCTTCGGGCTCGGTGGCCTGGCCGGCAACGCCCTCGCCGGCGCGTACATGGACCGTCCGGCGGGCCGGCGACTCGTCCTGGCCTCGGTGGCCGGCATGGCCGTGGTCTTCCTGGCGATGCCACAGCTGAGCGGATCGTTCCCGGGTGCGCTCGTCGCCATGCTGCTGTGGGGTGTCAGCGGCTGGATGTACGCCGCACCACAGCAGCACCGCCTGCTCCGACTGGCCGGACCGGCGGGCCCTGTTGCCGTGTCCCTGAACAGCTCCGTCATCTACGTGGGCGCCGCACTCGGGGGTGCGGTCGGGGGATTGTTCCTGGGGCAGGTGGCGCCGCGATGGCTCCCGCTGGTGGCAGCGGTGCTGTGCGCCTCGGCGGTGGTGACCGAACTCCGCCTCCTGCGCAAGGACCGGCCCGCCGAGCCCACGACCGTACCGGTCTGAGGAGCGCGTCCGGCGCACGATTCGGACGCACGCCGCCACCGAGCTCAGAACGGCGGGAGAAACCGCCTGCCGCCGAACCGACCGAACAGACAGGAGGACCCATGGGCGCGAGAGGACGCACGCTCACGGACATGTTCCAGGACGTGGTGGAGCGGTTCCCGGACAAGGTCGCGGTGACCACGGCGCGGGGCGAACTCACCTACCGGCAGCTGAACGAACGGGCCGATGCCCTCGGGCACGAGCTCACCCGCACGGGGGTGCGGCCGGGACAGGTGGTCGCTCTGCTGGCCCCCCGGGACGCGGACCTGCTCGTGGGCATGCTCGGGATCCTCAAGGCAGGTGCCGCATACCTGCCGATCGATCCCGGCTCGCCGGCGGACCGCATACGGTGGACGGTCAAGGACAGCGAGTCGCTCGTGCTCGTGTCCACCTCGGCGCTGAGCGCGCCGATCTCCGGTCTGGACGCCGACGTCGTCCTGCTGGACGGCCTCCACGCCGCCCCGAGCCTGGCAGACAGCAGGGAGCTGCCCTCCGCCGACAGCGACGACCTCGCCTACGTGATCTACACCTCCGGGTCCACCGGTCTGCCCAAGGGCGTACAAGTGGAACACCGCAGTGTCGTCCGTCTCTTCGACGTGACACAGCGGTTCTTCGACTTCGACGAGAACGACGTCTGGACCGCGTTCCACTCGGCCGCCTTCGACTTCTCCGTGTGGGAGATCTGGGGCGCTCTGCTCTTCGGCGGGCGGCTGGTGATGGTGCCTCAGGAAACGGCCCGTTCGCCGAAGGAGTTCCACGCGCTGCTCCTCGCGCAGGGGGTGACGGTGCTCAATCAGACGCCGTCCGCCTTCCGGCGGCTCGCCGCGGTGGAGGCGCGGGCTTCGCATCCGCTGCCCCATCTGCGGGCGGTGGTGCTCGGCGGCGAGAAGCTCGACCCCGCCACGCTGCGCCCCTGGGTGGAGCGGCACGGTGACGAACACCCGCGCCTGGTGAACATGTACGGCATCACCGAGGCGACGGTGCACAGCTCCTACCGCCCGCTGCTCCGTGCCGACCTCGAAGGGGACGGACCCAGCCCGATCGGGGAACCCCTGCCCGATCTCACCTTCCACGTCCTGGACGAGGACGAACGGCCCGTGGGGAAGGGCGAGCCCGGCGAGCTGTACATCGAAGGTCCCGGCCTGGCCCGCGGCTACCTGGGCCGCCCCGAACTGGACAAGGAGCGGTTCATCGACCTCGTCGGCGCCGACGGCGCACCGCACCGCTGCTACCGCACCGGTGACCGGGTCGTCGTTCTGCCCGACGGCGGTTACGGCTACCTCGGCCGCACGGACGACCAGGTGAAGATCCGGGGCCACCGGGTGGAGCCCGGGGAGATCGAGTCGCTGATCACCCGCCATCCGGACGTGGCGCAGTCCGTCGTCCTGCCGCACGACTACGGAGAGGACGACGTCAGGCTCATCGCCTATGTCGCGTCGCGTACGGCAGGTCCGGCGCTCGCGTCGGTGCTGGCCGAGCGGACCGCCGCCGCGCTCCCGGCGCACATGTGCCCGTCCAAGTACGTCGTACTCCGAGAGCTGCCGCTCACGCTCAACGGCAAGGTGGACAAGGCACGGCTGCCCTCCCCGGAAGTGACCGGGGCGTCCGCCCAGGGCCCGGACGCGGCCGGCACGGAAGCGCGGATCGCCGAGGTGTGGCGCGTCGTTCTGGACGTTCCCCGGGTGGAGCGCGACGCCGACTTCTTCGAGCTCGGAGGCACTTCGCTGTCGCTGCTGCGCATGTTCACGCGTGTCAACGAGGTGTTCGGGCTCGACCTCGACATCACCGTGCTGATCGACGGCGCGACGGTCCGCCTGCTCGGGCGACACGTCGACGCCGCGCTTGCCACCTCCCCGACCGAGGAGACCACATGACCACGCAGACCACCGACTTCTCCCTCAGCGCGGAAGAGCTGGCCGCCTTCCACCGGCAGGGCTTCGCCGGACCCTTCACCCTCTACGAACCGTCAGAGATCAAGGCGGCGTGGGGACGGGCCCGCCTCGAACTCCTCGACCGCAGCGCCGCCGTGTACCAGGACGGCGCCGCGATATCGGGTGCCACGAACATCTCGAACTACGACCGCCACCTGGATCACGGATTCCTGGCCGAGCACATCGGCCGGCCGGAGATCGTCGATCGGGTCGGCAGCATCCTCGGTCCTGACGTGCTGTGCTGGCGCACCGAGTTCTTCCCCAAGTACCCGGGGGACGAGGGCACCGACTGGCACCAGGCGGACACCTTCGCCAACGCTTCGGGAACTCCGCAGATCCAGTGGCCGGGCGGGTCCGACTTCGGCGGCACCATCACCGTCTGGTGCGCGTTCAGCGACGCAACCGTCGACATGGGCTGCCTGCAGTTCATCCCCGGCACGCACCGCACCATGTTCTACGACGAAACCAAGCGGATGCACTATGCGCCGGACCGGAACACCGCGGTGGAGAAGGACGGCGTACGGCGTGGCTTCTTCGGCTACGACTACCGGGACCTGCAGATCGACCCGGAGTGGAAGCCCGACGAGTCGCAGGCCGTCTCCATGGAGATGAAGGCGGGCCAGTTCATCGTCTTCTGGTCCACGCTCATGCACGCCTCACATCCGCACGCCGGGAGGACGAAGGACATGCGGATGGGTTTCGCCTCCCGCTACGTGCCCACCTCCGTGCAGGTCTACCCCGGCACCTCCGCCATCGAGGAGTACGGCGGTCGCGTCGGCCTCGACCGCTACGGGGCGGTGCTGGTCAGTGGCGAAGACACATACGGGCACAACCGTCTGGTCGATCGCACCACCCGCGACCAGCCGTTCCGGCACCGGCCCGGGCGCGGGACCCGGGGATGACGAAATCCGAGGGCGCCGCCCGAGCGGCGAACGATGCCCTGCACCGGCTGGCGACGGCTTTGGTCGACAGCGCCTCCCTCGTCCGCGCCGTTCCGGAACGACTGCGGGTGGCACCGGTCGAGGGCGTCCCACCGGGCTCGGTGCCAACGCTCCAGGGTCTGCTGAACCGGCTCACCGACGCACTGCGGTTGCCCCGGCTCGACGTGGTGCCGGAGCCCGCTCCGCTCTGGTCCGTGGAACTCGCGCTCAGCAGGCGCCTGATGCTGGGTTCCGGCGGGTACGGCGCGGTCGCGGGCAGCGCCCGGCCGGGCCGGGCCGAGCCCGAGGGCGTCGAGGGCATCGCATGGTCCGCGTCGACGGCGCTCCCCGGCCGGCCGTTCATGGTCCCCTCGTACGACGGCAGCCCGCTGCGCTGCTGGACGGCCGGGCGGGAGGACCGTCCGGCCGTCGCCCTCGTGACGGCGTGCGGCATGCCGGTGGGCCTTGTGAAACGTTGGATGACGGCGTTGTCCGGCTCCTACCGGGTGGTGACATGGGAGAGCCGTGGGCTGTTCGCCACGGGGACGGGGCCCGGTCCGGCCGCGCTCGGGGACCACAGTCTCGCCGCGCAGGCCCGTGATCTGCTGGCGGTGCTCGACGGTTTCGGCATCCGGCGGGCGCACGCCATGGGACTGTGCGGGGGCGCCGCCATCGCCTTGGCCGCCGCTTCCGGCTCGGCACGCGTGGTGTCCATGAGCCTGTGGCACGGAGACTACGAACTGGGCCGTGCGGTACCCAAGACCGACCATCAGCGAGACGTCGAGTCACTGCTCGCCATGGCCTCCCGGAATCTGAAGCAGGCCGCCGGGCTGCACCGGTTGATGCGACGCCCGCAGGCGCTGAACGGCATGCGCCCCGACATCGCTCACCACCTCATTCACCCCTATGCGACGCCCGACCTGCTGCACCGCTACGGCCTGCTCAACGGAGCCATCATGTCCACGGACTGCCGCCCCTTCCTGACAGCCGGCCAGCCGACTCTGGTGGTCAGCAGTCCCAAGGACACGACGGCGCACCCCGCGGGCTCCGCATACGTCGCGAGGAGGCTCAAGCGGGCGGACCTGCGCATGCTGCCGGAGGGCGATCACCTCAGCGCCTTCGACGCGGGCCCGGAACTGGTCCGCCTGGCCGAGGAATTCCTCCACGACGTCACCGCATCCCACTGGAAGGACACGTGAGCGACCCGATGGACAGCGACCGCACACGCGTCATGGCCCGACTGCTGTGCACCCACCCCGCGGTCACCGAAGCCACCGTCACGGCGGGGGCGGACGGCCGGGAGAGCGTCGCGTGGCTCGTGCCCGACCGGAGCCATGCCCCGCTGCTGCACCGTGCGGCCGCCCTCGAGGCGGCGGGACGGCTGGGCATGCTCGGATGGCACGAACCCGCCGACGGTCTCCGGGTGGCCGGGGTGAACCGCGGCGAAACCGACTTCCTGTACCGCGAGATCTTCACCGAGAACGCCTACTTCAAGCATGGCATCACCCTTCCGCCGGGCGCGGTCGTCGTGGATGCCGGGGCCAACATCGGCATGTTCACCCTGGACGTCGCGCGGCGCAGCCCCGGCGCGCGTGTCATCGCCGTCGAACCGGTGGAGGAACTCGCGGAGGCCGCTACGGTCAACGCCGAGCTGCACGGCGTGGACGCCACCGTCTTGCGGTGCGGTCTCGGACGGGCGGAGTCAGAGATCAGGTTCACCTACTACCCGCACAACAGCGTGATGTCGGGTGGATTCGCCCAAGTCGACGAGGATTCCGACGTGCTGCGCCGGCACCTGCTCACCGGCGAAGGCGCCGAGGAGGGGGCGCAGCTGGACCGGCTCGTCACCGACCGGATGACCGCGGTGCGCAGGCGCGTTCCCACCACCACGCTCACCCGCGTCGCCGCCGACCACGGGCTGACCAGGATCGACCTGCTCAAGATCGACGTGGAGAAGGCCGAGATGGATGTCCTCGAAGGCATCGACGCCGCGCTCTGGCCGCGTATCGACCGCATCGTCATGGAGGTTCATGACATCGATGACCGACTCGCAGCCGTGCTCGGCACACTCAGCGCACAGGGCTTCTCCGTCACGCACGAACAGGACCCCAGGCTGGCCCTGACGCCCTGTCACCACGTGTACGCCCATCGGCCCGAGGCCACGGCCCACGACACGTGTCCGTCGAGGGTGGCGGCCACGTCGGTCGGCCACGGCCCGAATCTGCGGACGCTCGAGCGGGAACTGCGTGAACTCCTCACACGGGCGGACCCGTCGGCCGAAGTCCCGGGGCGCTTCGTGGTGGTGCCCGGCCTGGACGAGGTGACCGTCCAGTCCCCGGCCCCGGACGCGGTGCCGCGTGCCACATGTCGCACCGCGCACCTCGCCGAGATCTGGGCCGGCATCTTCGGTCCGGAAGCCGTTCGGCCGGACGCGGACTTCTTCGACCTCGGCGGCGACTCGCTCGCCGCCGTACGGCTGCTGGCGCACGTGGAGCGGCGGCTCGGGGAAGATGCCCTGACCCCGGACCTGATCTTCACGGACAGCACGTTCGGTGCCCTGGCCGCGGCGATCGAGGCATCCGCGCCCCCGAGGGCTTCCGCCGCCACGGGCGCACAGCGAACCGGAAGCGAAGATCCCACCCCTGACCGCGGAGAACCGTGAGCTCGGTGGCTGATGCGACGACGCGACGGCCGGCGGCGGCATGCAGCGATGCCCGGTTCGTCCTGGCCGCAGGGCCCCACCCGTCCCCCTCCCGTACCGGTCACGACCTTCTGCCGACGAGGTCTCGCCCTGCTGCGCGGCGACATCGCCCGGCGCACAGAGAACAGGAAGAGAGCGAATGGTGCGATCTCCGTACTTCACCGACGACCACGCGGCATTCCGTGAACGTACCCGTGAGTTCCTCACGGCCGAGGTGATGCCGAACGCGAGTGCCTGGGACCGGGAGGGCGGCCTGCCGCGGTCCCTGTGGAAGTCGTTCGGCGCGCAGGGCTACCTCGGGCTGCTGCATGCACGCGGTGCGGGTGGCGGCGCGCGGGACCTGTTCACTTCGGTGGTGTTCCTGGAGGAGCTGGGGCGCACCGGATTCGGCGGTCTGCGGGCAGCCGTCTCGGTGCACGCCTACATGGCCACCCACTACCTCGCCGCCGCCGGCAGCCCCGGGCTGCGCCGGGACTACCTCGCCCCCGCTGTCGACGGGGAGCGCGTGGCGGCCCTGGCGATCACCGAACCAGGCACCGGCGCCGACCTCTCCGGGCTGACCACCACGGCGGAGCGCGACGGCGACCACTTCGTGGTCCGCGGGGTCAAAACGATGGTCAGCAACGGCACGGGGGCGGACTTCCACGTCGTCGCCGTGCGGACCTCGCCCGACACCGGTTCCGGGCCACACGGAACGACCGGCTTGTCCCTCCTGGTGATCGACTCCGGCCTGCCGGGCATCACCATCACCGCGACTCCCACGCTGGGCTGGCGCGCGGCCGGCACGGCCACCGTGGCCTACGAGGATGTCCGTGTACCGGCGGACCATCTGATCGGGCGCGCCGACGCCGGCTTCTACTACCTGATGCGTGGGCTGCAACTGGAACGGCTGGTCGCGGCGACCCTGGCACTGGGCGGCATGGACCGCTGTCTCGAGGACACCCGCCGCTGCCTGACCGAACGTCGGCTCTTCGGCGGCACGCTGTCCGAACTGCAGGCGCCCGCCCACCGTGTGGCGGACCTGGCAACCGAGCTGGCTGCTGCCCGGCAACTCGTCCACCACACCGCATGGCTGTACGAGCAGGGTGACCTTCCGGCCACGGAGTGTTCCATGGCCAAGCTCCATACGACCGAACTGGCCTGCCGGATGGCGGACGCGAGCCTGCAACTGCAGGGGGCGCACGGCTATCTCGATTCCTCCGATGCCTCCCGCGCCTATCGGGACGCGCGGGCGGCCACCCTCGCCGCCGGTCCCAGCGAGGTGATGCGTGATCTCATCGCACGCGCCGTCCTCAGGCCCCGGCCGGACTCACCCGCCGTACGCACCGGTGGACAGGAGGGGGCATGAAGGGGGACGAGGCCGCTGTGTTCTTCCTTGCCTTCGCCGTGGTCCTCGGACTGGCCCGGCTGTTCTCGGCGGCGGCACGCAGGGTGGGACAGCCGTCCGTGGTGGGTGAGATCGTCGCGGGGATCCTGCTCGGCAGCACACTGCTGTCCGACACGTGGGGCCCGTGGGGGGAGACGGTCGCGCTCGACGGTGTTCGCCCGCTTCTCGGAGCACTCGCCAATGTCGGCCTGGCGATGTTCATGTTCGTCATCGGCTACGAGATGGACCACTCCGCCTTCCTCGGCAGCGGGCGCACCACACTGAGCGTCGCAGCGGGCTCCACGCTGGTGCCCTTGGCGGGCGGCTGCCTCGTGGCACTGCCTTTCGCCGCGGAACACGGGCCGTCGGGGAGCGCGGGCTTCGTCCTGTTCACGGGTGTGGCCCTGTCGGTGACCGCTTTTCCGGTGCTGGCGCGGATCCTCGCCGACCGGCGGATGAACCGCACAGCCGTGGGGCGGTTCACCATGGCCGCGGCTGCCGTGAACGACCTGGCCGCGTGGGTGCTGCTCGCGGGAGTAGTCGCCTGCTTCGGCAGCGCCGACCAGTGGCGCGTGACGCTGCTCCCCCTCTACCTGCTGGTGCTGGTCTCCGTCGTGCGCCCGCTCATGGCCCGGCTGCTGCGCCCCAGGGAAACTGAGGAGGGCCGGCCGACCTCAGCGATCGTGGTGGTGACCACCGGCCTCATGGCCTCCTGCGCGGCCACGGAGTGGCTGGGTGTCCATTTCGTCTTCGGCGCGTTCGCCTTCGGCGCCGTGATGCCCAGGGCCGGCCTGGACCGGCTGCGTGTCGAGGTCATGGAGCGAATGGAGATGGCGGGCACACAGGTGCTGCTGCCCGTCTACTTCGTGGTGGCGGGCACCGGGGTGAACCTCGCCGCGTTCGACGGCTCCAGCATGGGACTTCTGGTGGCGGCCCTGGTTGTGGCCGTCTCCACCAAGATGTCGGGCGCCTACCTCGGCGCCCGGACATCAGGTCTGCAACGCGATGACGCACTGACCGTCTCGATACTGATGAACACCCGCGGCCTCGCCGAGGTCGTCATCCTCACGGTCGGGCTGCGGATGGGCCTCATCGATGAGGAGTTCTACTCGGTGCTCATCGTGGTGGCCGTACTCACCACGGCCATGACAGGTCCGCTGCTTCGCCTCATGCGGCGCGAAGGCGGGACGGCGACGACACACGGTCCGGAAACCGGTGCGGTGCTGACCCCCGCCCCGCCCGCGTGAGCGCGGGTGGAGATCCGTCCCTCAGGGCTGCCGCACGTCAGAGGAGGCCGTTGTCGTGGGGAGGTTCACCCGGGATCGGGGCGATGACGAATCCCTAGCCGAGGAAGCTCAGCCGCACGTTCCGCTGCGGATTGTCCTTGTTGGTGTCCACCAGGCACACCGACTGCCACGTCCCGAGCTCCAGCCGGCCACGCAGCACCGGCAGGGTCGCGTGGGGCGGGACGAGGGCCGGCAGGACGTGGTCGCGGCCGTGTCCGGGACTGCCGTGCCGGTGCTGCCAGCGGTCGTCGGCGGGCAGCAGGGTGTGCAGCGCGGCCAGGAGGTCGTCGTCGCTGCCGGCGCCCGTCTCCAGCACGGCGATGCCGGCCGTCGCATGCGGGACGAAGACGTTGAGCAGGCCGTCGCGGCCGGCGGCCGCCTCGCGCAGGAAGGACTCGCAGTCGCCGGTGATGTCGACGACCTTCTCCGTGGCACCGGTGGCGACGTTCAGGACTCGGGTGGTGAAGACATCTGACATGCCCCCATCCTGACGTACCGGCCCCCGGCCGTGCCGCAGCACGGCCCGGGAAGATCCAGGGCCCCGGCGCGGTTGGCAGCAGCGTGGACACCACACGCGAGGTCGAGGTAGTCGTCGCGGGCGCCGGTCAGGCCGGCCTGGCCGCTGCCCATCATCTGCGGCGATCCGGTTTCGAGCCGGACCGCGACTTCGTGGTGCTGGACCACTCCCCCGGGCCCGGCGGCGCCTGGCAGTTCCGCTGGTCGTCGCTGACGTACGGCAAGGTGCACGGGATGCACGCGCTGCCGGGGATGGAGCTGACGGACGCGGATCCGGCGCGGCCGTCCGCGGAGGTGATCAGCGACTACTTCGACCGGTACGAGCGGGCCTTCGACCTGCGGGTGCGGCGCCCCGTCGACGTACGTGCCGTGCGCGAGGGTCCCGGCGGGCGGCTGCTGGTGGAGACCTCGGACGGGGTGTGGTCGACGCGGGCGCTCATCAACGCGACCGGCACGTGGGACCGGCCGTTCTGGCCGCGCTATCCGGGTCAGGAGACCTTCCGGGGACGGCAGTTGCACACCGCGCGGTACGCCGGGCCCGAGGAGTTCGCGGGGCGACGGGTCGTCGTGGTGGGCGGGGGCGCGTCGGGCACGCAGCATCTGCTGGAGCTCGCCCCGTACGCCGCTGCCACCACCTGGGTGACCCGGCGCCCGCCGGTCTTCCGCGAGGGGCCGTTCGACGAATACGCGGGCCGGGCGGCCGTCGCGCTCGTGGAGGAGCGGGTCCGGCAGGGTCTGCCGCCCCGCAGTGTGGTCTCGGTCACCGGGCTCCCGCTGAACGACGCGATCCGGCAGGGCATCGAGGACGGGGTGCTGGACCGCCGCCCGATGTTCGACCGGATCACCCCGGACGGGGTGGAGTGGGACGGCGGCGGGCACGTCGACGCCGATGTCATCCTGTGGGCCACCGGCTTCCGGGCCGCGATCGACCACCTCGCTCCGCTGCGGCTGCGCGGACCGGGCGGCGGTATCCGCATGGAGGGGACGCACGCCGCCGCCGACCCCCGCATCCACCTCGTCGGCTACGGCCCCTCGGCCAGCACCATCGGCGCCAACCGCGCCGGCCGCGCGGCCGTACGGGACATCAGGCGGCTGCTGGAGCGGGAGCCGGCCGCGGCGTGACCGACCGGTTCCCGGGGGGCGAGGACCGTCGGCGACCGCGGGCCGTCCGTAGCTGATCGCGCGGTTCCCCCGCGCCCCCGTGGGGGCCACGGGTCACCCGGCCGCCTGTGCGCCCGCGCTCTGCCGCTGAGCGTTGAACTCGGCCACGTTGCGCTGATGTTCGGCGTAGTCCGCGGTGAAGCGCGTATCGCCCGGCCGGACCGTGACGAAGTACAGCCAGTCGCCCGGCGGCGGGTTGACGGCGGCACGCATGGCGGCCTCGCCCGGGTTGTCGATCGGTGTGGGTGGCAGACCCATGCGCTGATACGTGTTGTAGGGGCTGTCGATCCGGGTGTCCTCCGCCGTGGTCCGGAGGGTGGAGCGGCCGAGGGCGTAGTTGACCGTGGAGTCCATCTGGAGCGGCATGCCGCGTTCGAGGCGGTTGAAGACCACCCGGGCGACCTTGCCCATGTCGGCCTCGGTGGCCGCCTCCGCCTGGACGATGCTCGCGATGGTGACGGCCTGATAGACGTTCATGGCGTTGCGCTGCGCCCCCGCCGCGAGGGGAGCGCCGTTGAACTTCTGGTTCGCGGTGTCGACCATCAGCGCCAGAAGATCCTCCGGCCCGGTGTTCTCCCGGATCGGGTAGGTCGCAGGGAAGAGGTAGCCCTCCGGGTTGCCCCGGGCGTCGTCCGGCAGTTTCAGGTCGAGCTTCGCGAGGGACTTCTCCGTACTGCCGGCGGGCAGGGCGAGCGCCTTGTCGACGGCCTCGTACACCTGGCTCGCACGCCGGCCCTCCGGGATGACCAGGGTCACGGCCCCACGGCCCTCCTGGCGCCCCAGGATCAGCAGCGGCACCGCCACAGCGGTGCCGACGACGACAGCTCCGGTCACGACGAGGGCGATACGGCCCCGGCGCGTCAGCCGGATCCTGCTCCGTGGCGGAGTGTTCTTCTCCATGCGGGCACAGTAACCCGCATATCGTCACAATCCGGGCATATTTTCATCTTGTCGGTTCCAGTTGCGCGTCCCGGCGTACGAGCGCCGCGTACCGGCCGTCCCGTTCCAGCAGTTCCTCGTGCGTACCGAGTTCGACCGCGCGCCCCGAGTCGAGGACCACGATCTGGTCGGCGCCCCTGACGGTGGACAGGCGGTGGGCGATGGTGAGGGTGGTGCGGTCGGCCGACAGGGCGTCGATGGCCTCCTGGACGGCGGTTTCGGTGCGGGTGTCCAGGGCGCTGGTGGCCTCGTCGAGGATGAGGACCGGCGGGTCGCGCAGGATGGTCCGGGCGATGGCCAGGCGCTGCTTCTCGCCGCCGGAGAAGCGGTGGCCGCGCTCGCCGACGACGGTGTCGTAGCCGTCGGGCAGGGATGCGATGTGGTCGTGGATCTGCGCCGCCTTCGCCGCCTGGAACAGCTCCTCGTCGGTGGCGTCGGGCTTGGCGAAGCGCAGGTTGTCGGCGACCGAGGCGTGGAAGAGGTACGTCTCCTGCGAGACGACGCCGACCGCGCGGGCCAGGGTGTCGAAGTCGAGGTCGCGGACGTCGACCCCGTCGAGGGTGACGCGGCCGCCGGTGACGTCGTAGAGCCGCGGCACCAGATAGCCGAGCGTGGACTTGCCGGCGCCGGTGGGGCCGACGATCGCCAGGCTGCCACCGGCCGGGACGGTGAGGCCGATGCCGTCGAGGACGGGGCCGCCCTTGCCGTCGTAGCCGAAGGAGACGTTCTCGAAGCGGACTTCGCCCTTGACCCGGTCCAGGCGCACCGGGTCCGGGCGCTCGGTGATGTCGACCGGCAGGTCGAGGTACTCGAAGATGCGCTGGAAGAGGGCGAGCGAGGTCTGGATCTGCACACCGGTCGACAGCAGGCTCACGGCCGGGCGGAACAGGCCCTGCTGGAGCGAGACGAAGGCGACGATGGTGCCGATGGAGACCTCGGGGCCACCCGTCTGGAGGGCGATGCCGGCGGTCCAGTAGATGACGGCGGGCAGGGCGGCCATGACGATGGTGATGACGGCCATGCGCCACCGGCCGGCCATGTTCGACCGCACCTCGAGGTCGACGAGTTCCTCGGACTCCTCGGCGAAGGACTTCGTCAGCGAGTCGGAGCGGCCCATGGTGCGGCCGAGCAGGATGCCGCTGACGGAGAGCGACTCGGTGACCGTGGCGGCCATGGCGGCCATCTGCTTCTGGCGCCGGGTGGTGATCTTCCGGCGTTCGTTGCCGACGCGGCGGCTGATCCACACGAACACCGGCAGCAACAGCAGCGAGACGACGGTCAGGCGCCAGTCGAGGGCGACCATCGCGACGATCGTGGCGACCACGCTGGTGAGGTTGGAGACCAGGGAGGTCGCCGTGGAGGTGACGGTGGCCTGCATGCCGCCGATGTCGTTGGCGATGCGGGACTGCACCTCGCCCGTGCGGGTGCGCGTGAAGAACGCGAGGGACATCCGCTGGAGCCGGCCGTAGACGGCGGTGCGCAGGTCGTGCATGACGCGCTGTCCCACCGTGGTGGAGATCAGGGTCTGCAGCACGCCGAAGACGCTGGTGAGGACCGCGCTGAGGATCATGCCGAGGGCGAGCAGGCTGAGCAGGCCGGTGCGCCCCTCGGGGATCGCGACGTCGAGGATCTCCTTCAGCAGGAAGGGTGTGGCGACCGAGACCAGTGACGAGGCGCCGACCAGCAGGCCGACGATCGCGAGGCGGCCCCGGTAGGGGCGGAAGAGCCGGAGGATGCGGCGGACCTGCCGCGGCTGTTCCTCCGAGCCGGCGGGTGGTGTCCAGGGGGCTTCGTGGTCGGGATGCATGGGCTCCTTCGAGAGCGGTAGGGCGCCGGGGGCTGGGCGCATCGGATCGTAGCTCATTGTTACCTACACTCACAATGAACGACATCCTGATATTGTTCCCGCATGACCACGCCCGACCCCGACGGTCTGCTCGCCGAGCAGCTGCTACGGCTCACGCGCCGGGTGCACCGCATCCAGAAGCGCCATCTGGAGCACCGCGACCTCGGCATCACACCGGCCCAGTCCCGGCTGCTGCGCACCCTCGCCCACTGGGGCTCGCCACCGCGCATGGCCGATCTGGCCGAGCGCCTGGAAGTGGTGCCGAGGGCCGTGACGACGCTGGTCGACGGGCTGGAGGCGAGCGGCAAGGTGCGGCGGGTTCCGGACCCGGCGAACCGGCGGGTGATCCGCATCGAGCTCACCGACGACGGCCGGGACGCGCTGCGCGAGCTGCGCGCCGCGCGCAGGTCGGCCGCGGAGGAGATCCTGGAACCGCTGACCGAGGATCAGCGCGAGGCGCTCGGGGGGCTGCTCGACGCCCTGGTCGACGGGGCGCCGGCGCGCCCTTGCTGAGGGGCCGGTCAACGCGCCCTTGGCGAGGAGCCGGCCAACGCGCCATTGCTGAGGGAGTTGGTCCAGGACGCCCGCCATCCGGCCCAGACGAACGGGCCGCGACCGCCGCTCGTCCTGCTGGAGCGGTGGCCGCGGCCCGTTCGCATGCGGTCAACCGACCTCGGGGGCGGGTTCCTTGGGCTTCTGGGTGGGGATGCCGGGCGCCGGGTCGATGACCGCCGGCGGCTCGACGGCGTTCTCACCGCCGTCGCTCCCGGCATCGCCCTTCTCGTCGTCCGGCTCGGCCGCGTACTCCCCGTCGAGCGCCTTCTTCGCCCGCTCGATGTCCAGCGCACCCTCCCAGCGGGACACCGCGAAGACCGCGACACAGTTGCCGAGCAGGTTCGTGACGACGCGCATCGAGTCCATGATGCGGTCCACGCCCAGCAGCAGGGCGACGGCGCCCGCCGGGATGGCCCCGAGGGAGGAGGCGGTCGCGGACAGGGCGAGGAACGCCGAACCGGGGATGCCCGCCATGCCCTTGCTGGTCAGCATCAGCACCAGGACCACGGTGACCTGCTGCCCCAGGCTCAGATCCACGCCCACGGCCTGGGCGATGAACAGCGTGCCGATGGACAGGTAGAGCGAGGCGCCGTCGAGGTTGAAGGAGTAGCCCGTGGGCAGCACCAGACCCACGGCGTCGTCGCGGGCACCGGCCCGGCGCAGCTTCTGCATCACACGCGGCATCACGGCCTCGGTGGAGGCGGTGCCGAGCGCGAGCAGCATCTCCTCGCGGATGTAGCGCAGGAACTTCCACAGACTGAGTCCGGTGACCAGCCGCAGGGCGATGGAGAGCAGCGCGATGAACAGCGCCGCCGCCACATAGCAGAGCACGATGAGCTTGGCGTAGGTCTTCATCACGCCCAGCCCGTAGTTGCCGACCAGGTGGGCCATCGCGCCGAAGACCGCGAGCGGGGCCAGCCGCATGATGAACCCGACGACCGTGAAGATCACGTCCTGGGCCTGGTCGATGGCGGGCAGGATCTTCGGCACCCTGGTGTGCCCGAGGTGCAGCAGGGCGGCACCCACCAGGCAGGCCAGGATGAGGACTTGGAGCAGCTCGTTCTCGGCGAAGGCCCCGACGAAGCTCTGCGGCAGGGCGTTCAGGAGGAAATCGGTCGTCGAGGGCAGCCGGCCGCCGCCCGTCGTCTCGTCGACCGCCGCGGCGTCCAGCGAGGAGGGGTCGACGTTCATGCCCCTGCCGGGGCCGACGACATTGGCGGCGACGAGACCGATGACCAGGGCGGCCGTGGAGGCGACCTCGAACCAGATGAGGGCCTTGACCCCGATCCGGCCGAACGCCTTCAGGTCACCGGCTTTGGCGATGCCGACGACGACCACGCAGAAGACCAGGGGCGAGATCACCGTCTTGATGAGACGGGTGAAACCGTCGCCGAGCGGCTGGAAAGCCGTGGCCGTGTCCGGCCACAGCTTCCCGACGACGATTCCGAGCACGAGGGCACAGAGGACCTGCGCGAAGAGTGAGGTACGCAGAGTGCGTGCGACGCGTCGCGGCAGAGACGGTACGGACGGTGGCACGGGGCCTCCTAGGGGGACGGGGCACACAGAAGCCGGAGGGGACTTCTGCGATACGGAAAGCTGCTTCCGTAGCCGTACACAATGGAGGCTGTCTTGATCACGCACAAGACCGCAACGTTTCAGCCACGTAAAAGCGGCCTAAGTGACGCATGTCACACACGCCACACCGGTCACTCAGCAGCGGTGGCGATCCTCCGTGAGCACGCCCTGCGCGGTCGTGAGCGTCCGGTCGTAGCAGCCCCGTGAGCCGTACAGCCGGTGGCGCTCGCTGGTGGTACCCACCGCATGCCGCTGGTCACGCGGCACGTTGGCGGTGTAGGTGGCATCGCCCGTGTAGGTGTCGTCGAGCCGTGACCACGCGGTCCGCCGGGCACCGTGCGACGCGACGGTCGTGGCGCGGTCTCCGAGCGTGAGCACCGTACGCAGCCGGTCACCGGCACCGAGGGTGGTCGTGCCGTCCATGGTGTACGTCCGGTGCATGCGGGTGGTGCGGCCATCGGCCGTCACCGACTCGTCGTCGGTCCAGGTGGCGTTCAGGCCGTCGGTCGTCTCACCGTCGGTCCAGCGGTGCACCGAGGAGTGGGCGAGGGAACGGCTGACGGTGGTCGTGACACGCCCGTGCGAGGTGTCGACGTATCCGGCGACGGTCAGCCGGTGGGCGCCCTCGGTGTCCACCCGGTGCTGAGAACCGGGCGTGTAGGCCGAGGAGTCGGTCAGCTCGCCCGCGCGGTGCGCGGTGAGCTTTCCGGTGACCCTGGCCCGGTGCTCGTCCTGCCAGACGAGCACGTTCACGGGCGTGCTCCAGCCGGTCTGCCCCTCGGGGACACCGACGACCGACACCTCGACGCGGTGCGGGCGGCCGTCGTTGAGGATCCCGGCGAAGGGGGTGAGGTCGTAGGTGATCGGCTTGATGTCGAAGGCGCGCGGGCCCGGCGTCACGTACCAGAGGAACGGGTTGGACCAGCCGCCCGTCCACACCGTCGGGAACGGCGTGGCGATGCCCGCGAGGCGGCCGTCCACACTGATCTGCACCTCGCGGTAGGGACCCTGCCCCGCCTTGCAGGAGTACGGAGCCGGATCGGGCACCGACAGGTACCAGTACTCCTCGCAGCCGCCGCCGGAGCCCGTGGCGTACACCTCGGCGAGGATGCGTTCGCTGTTGCGGGGAGTGGTGAGCGTCGCGTCGCCGCCCAGGGTGAGGACGCGGTCGGGGCTCGTGCCGTCCGGGCGGCCCCGGTAGAAGGTCAGCGTGACCGTGACGTCGAGGACGCCGGTGTAGGTGTCGTCGACGACGTTCCCGATGAGCATCTCGACGTCCTGGGCGCGGCGGAACGTGTCGCTGTAGCGCGTGACGTCCTTCTCCACGGACCACTCGATGCCGTCGGGCGAGGGCTGCGGCGTCGAGGTGCGGAAGATCTCGACCCCACCGACGTGCAGATAGCCGAGCCGGTCGTACTGCCGCCCCTTCACCTTGCCGTCGAGCCGCAGCACCACCTTGCTCCAGCGGCCGCCGCAGTCGCCGGGCGGGGTGTACGCGCCCCGGTACGGGGTGAAGTCGCGGAACTGCGCCCGGGCCACGGTGACTTCGCAGGAGGCGCCACCGGGCGTCGGGACGGGCGGGGCGGCCGTGACCGGGTCGTGCCAGTCCGTGCCGAACTCGGCGGGGACGTCGGCCGCGTGGGCGGGACCGGTTCCGAGGAGGGTGCTCGCCAGGAGGGCCGCTCCGGCAAGCACGGACATGACTATCCGTCTCTTCATGGGCGGTGTTCTACGGGGAGTCCGCCACCTCCGCAATGAGCACCCGCCCGTCGGGCAACCCTGTTCCCGCCCCTGTCGGCCGGTTCCGGTCGGTGCGCGGAAAACCGGTTGCCGCCGACCACGCGGCGGCGCGAACCTGTCACGGTTTGTTGCCTTCGGCCTGCCCCCTTTCCCCTGACACGAGCCACTGGGACGTCATGCAGATTCAAGACCTTCCCTACCCCGACCCGGGCGTGCCGGACGCGCGTTCGGGTCCCCGATTCCTGTGGTGGCTCTTCCGCAATCAGCTGGGCGGCCAGCTCAAGTCGCTGGCCTGGGGGATGCTGCACTTCGCCTCCGTCGCCACGCTGCCGTTCTGCGTCGGTGTCGCCGTGCAGGCCGTGGTCGACCGCTCCGGCTCCCGACTCGCCCTGGCGGGCGGGCTGCTGGCGCTGGCCTGCGCCGGAAACGCGGTCGGCGACACCTTCCTGCACCGGACCGCCATCACCAACTGGATCACGGCCGCCGCCCGTGTCCAGCAGCTGCTCGCCCGCAAGGCCGCCCACCTGGGCTCGGCGCTGACCCGGCGGGTCGCGGCGGGTGAGGTGGTCTCCGTCTCCACGGGTGACGTCGAGAAGATCGGCTGGTTCGTGGAGGCCTTGTCGCGGTTCACCGCTGCCCTGGTCACCATCGTGCTGGTCTGCGCCGGCCTGCTCGTCTACCAGCCGGCGCTCGGCGTGGTCGTCGCCGTGGGCCTGCCCGTGCTGGCGATCGCCGTACTGCCCCTGCTCCCCCGTGCCACCCGGCGCGCCGACATCCAGCGCGAGAAGGCGGGACGCGCCACGGAACTCGCCTCGGACACCGTCGCCGGCCTGCGCGTGCTGCGCGGCATCGGCGGGGAGGAACTGTTCCTGGAGCGCTACCGCCACGCCTCCCAGGAGGTCCGCCACGCGGCCGTGCGCAGCGCCCGGATGTGGTCCCTGATCTCCGCGATCCAGGTCCTGCTGCCCGGACTGCTGCTCGTCGGCGTGGTCTGGTACGGCGTGCACCTGGCGCGCCAGGGCCGGATCACCGTCGGCGAACTGGTCACCGTCTACAGCTCGGTGATGGTCCTGACGTATCCGCTGCGGCACTTCGAGGAGATCGCCATGGCCTACTCCTTCTCCCGGCCGTCGGCCAGGCGGGCCGCGCGGGTGCTCTCGCTGGAGCGGGCGACGGACACCGCCGGGTCGCGCGCGGCCGACAGCCCCTCCGGAGACCTGTACGACCCGGACACCGGACTGCTCGCGCACGCCGGCCGGCTGACCGCGGTGGTCTGCGGGGACCCGGACGCGGCCGGCCACCTGGCGGAACGCCTGGGCGGACACCCCTCGCACGAAGGCACCTCGGTGCTGCTGGACGGTGTGCCGCTCGACGAACTCCCGCTGGACAGCGCCCGCACGTCCGTCCTCGTCCAGGACAAGGACCCGGTGCTGCTCTCCGGCACGCTGCGCGAACTGCTCGACGTGCCCTCCTCGGGCGACGTCGAGCCGCGTGCGGCGCTGGCCGCCGCGCAGTGCGAGGACGTGCTGACCGCGCTGGCGCAGGGTTCGCTGGACGCCGCCGACCCCATGGACGCCCGGATCACCGAACGCGGCCGGTCCCTGTCCGGCGGTCAGCGTCAGCGGCTCGCGCTCGCCCGGTCGCTGCTCACCGACCCCGAGGTGCTCGTCCTGGACGAGCCGACCTCGGCCGTCGACTCGCACACCGAGGCACGGATCGCCCAGGGCATGCGGGAGCTGCGCGCGGGGCGCACGACCGTGGTGTTCACGTCCTCCCCGCTGCTGCTGGACCGCGCCGACCGGGTCGTGTTCCTGCACGAGGGCGAGGTGGCGGCGGCCGGCACCCACCGCGAGCTGGTGCACACCGAGTCCCGCTACCGGGCGGTCGTCACCCGCGAGACGGACGAGGAGACCACCGCGCACGAGCGATCCGGCCGCGTGGCTCTCGACGACGTACTGGAACTGGAAGAACTGGAAGAGATCGAGGAGACAGCATGATCGGCGTGGCGCCACCGGCGTACGACCCGGCGGCCCCGACGACGGCGAACACCCTGCCGGTCGGCGCCCCCTCGACCGTCCGCGCCTACGTGGCCGAACTGCTGCGCAGGCACCGCCGGGCGTTCGCGCTGCTCATCGCCGTCAACACGGTCGCCGTCCTCGCCTCCATGGCCGGGCCGTGGCTGCTGGGCGGGCTGGTGGAGCGGGTGTCCGACGGGGCGCGGGACCTGCGGCTGGAGCTCACCGCGGGGCTCTTCGTGGCCGCGCTGGCCGCCCATGCCCTGTTCGTGCGCCAGGTGCGGCTGCGGGGCGCGATGCTCGGCGAGCGGATGCTGGCCGATCTGCGCGAGGACTTCCTCGTCCGGTCGGTCGGGCTGCCGCCCGGCGTGCTGGAGCGTGCCGGGACCGGTGACCTGCTGTCCCGCATCACGACGGACGTCGACCGGCTGGCCAACGCGATGCGCGAGGCCGTGCCGCAATTGTCGATCGGCGTGGTGTGGGTGGCGCTGCTCATGGGCGGCCTGGTCGTCACGGCGCCGCCGCTGGCGCTCGCCGTGCTCGTCGCCCTGCCCCTGCTGGTGGCCGGCTGCCGCTGGTACTTCCGGCGGGCGCCGGCCGCCTACCGCTCGGAGGCGGCCGGGTACGCCGCCGTGGCCGCGGCGCTCGCCGAGACGGTGGACGCCGGGCGCACGGTCGAGGCACACCGCCTCGGTGCCCGGCGGGTGGCGCTGTCCGAGCGCCGGATCAGGGAGTGGACGGCCTGGGAGCGCTACACGCTGTGGCTGCGGTCGGTCCTCTTCCCGGTCGTCAACGTCACCCATGTGACCGTGCTCGGGTCGGTCCTGCTGATCGGCGGTGTGTTCGCCCTCCGGGGCTGGATCGACGTCGGCCAGCTCACGACGGGGGCGCTGATCGCCCAGATGCTCGTCGACCCGGTGGGCATGATCCTGCGCTGGTACGACGAGCTCCAGGTGGCCCAGGTGTCGCTGGCCCGGCTGGTCGGTGTCCGGGACATCGAGCCCGACGCGGGCGACTCCTCCGTGGCCCCCGACGGACGCCGGGTCCATGCCGACCAGGTGCGCTTCGGCTACCTGGAGGGCGTCGACGTGCTGCGCGAGGTGTCCCTCGAGGTCGCTCCCGGCACCCGGCTGGCCCTGGTGGGCCCCTCGGGTGCGGGCAAGTCGACGCTGGGCCGGCTGCTCGCCGGGATCTACGCGCCCCGGGAGGGCCGGGTCACCCTGGGCAGCGCCGAGCTGTCCCGGATGCCGGCGGAACGCGTCCGGGCGCACGTCGCCCTGGTCAACCAGGAGCACCACGTCTTCGTGGGCTCCCTGCGCGACAACCTCAGGCTCGCCAGGACCGGCGCGGTCGACGCCGAGCTGTGGGCGGCGCTGGGCGCGGTCGGCGCGGACGGCTGGGCCCGTGCCCTCGACGACGGCCTGGACACGGAGGTCGGCTCGGGCGGCCTGGCGCTCACGCCCGCGCAGGCCCAGCAGATCGCGCTGGCCCGCCTGGTGCTGGCGGACCCGCACACCCTGGTCCTGGACGAGGCGACGTCCCTGCTCGATCCCCGCGCCGCCCGTCACCTCGAACGCTCGCTGGCCAAGGTCCTCGACGGCCGCACCGTCGTCGCCATCGCCCACCGCCTGCACACCGCCCACGACGCGGACGTCATCGCGGTCGTCGAGAACGGCCGGATCAGCGAACTGGGCAGCCACGAGGAACTGGTGGCGGCGGACGGGGCGTATGCGGCGTTGTGGCGGTCGTGGCACGGGTGAGGTCCGGGGCGGGGGCCGCGCCGGGCCCTTGGCGTTGCGCGGTGCCGAGGCTCGGTGGAAGGCTGGAGTCAGGCACCGGCTCGGGGAACCTGGAGGTACCCGTGAACAGCTCCGACGGCTGGGGAGACGAGGTCTACCAGCCGGACCAGGACGAGCAGAGGGAGGACACGGGGCTGCTCGACGCCGAGGACACGCTGGAGAACGACGGCGTCGACGATCCCCTGGACCGGGGCTGGTCCCCTCCGGAGCGGCCCTGGGCCGTCGAGCACCTCGGTGTCACGGCGGCCGAGCGGCAGCAGGGCGAGACGCTCGACGAGCGGCTCGCCGAGGAGCTGCCGGAGTCCGCCGGCCAGGACGGCGACGGCCTCGGGGACTGCGAGGGCACCGACGGGGAACTCCTCGACACCGAGGTCGGTGCCGACCGCTCCGGGCGGCTCGTCGCTCCCGACGAGGGCGCGCACGAGGACGAGGAGAGCGCGCTGGTCGCCACGGACGTGGGCATCGACGGCGGGGCCGCGTCGGCCGAGGAGGCCGCCGTTCACGTCGTCGACGAGGACACCCTGTCCGGCTGACCGCAGCACCGATCCGAGTCGTCCGAGGAGCGTCCATGCAGCAGGACAAGCACCCCGACTACCACCCCGTCGTCTTCCGCGACCGTTCCGCCGGTTACGCGTTCCTGACCCGGTCGACCGCGACGAGCGAGCAGACCATCGAGTGGGACGACGGCGAGACCTACCCGGTCGTGGACGTGGAGATCTCCTCGGAGAGCCACCCCTTCTACACGGGCAAGGCCCGCACGGTGGACTCGGAGGGCCGGGTCGCCCGCTTCGAGCGGCGGTACGGCGGCTCCTGAGCCCCCGAGGGCCGGCCCCAGGTGAGAGCGCCCGGGTCGCCCGGGCCGCGGGTGCTCAGATGACGTTGAGCGCCGCCGCGCAGCCCACCCCGCCGAGCAGCATGAACACCGGCATCAGGACCCTGATCTCGACCCAGCTGCCCGCCCGGAAGCGCATCGGCTTCGGCGGCCCGACCGGGTACCAGCGCTTGCGGCCGACCGGGACGGGCCACAGGATCGGGCAGCCCGAGACGGTCAGCGCGTCCCCGATGTCGTGCACGATCGCGCCCAGCACGACGGGCAGCCCCAGCCACAGGTACTCCTGGCCCGGTGCCGTGAACAGCCAGTCCGCGCCGTTGCCCGGATTGTCCAGGACGCCCGCGAGGATCCACGAGGTGGTCGCGGCCAGCAGCCACACCAGCACATCGCTGCTGGAGCCGCGCGCGGCCCGCCACAGCAGGCCCTCGATGGCCAGCACCAGGTGCACGAAGAGGATCGCCAGCACCCCCCACCGGTCACTGCTGATCGCCACGGCCGAGGTGCCCGCGCCGATCAGGACCGCCCACAGCCAGGTGTGCGTGAGCGTGCGGTGCCCGCCGGAGCGGCGCGGGTCGCCCTGTTTCTTGGTGGCCTTGTAGACGGCGTACGACAGCTTGTCGACGATCTCGCACAGCCAGCGCGACAGCGGTCCGAAGGACCGGGAGATGGTGGCCGCCTTGTGGTCGAGGTCCGGGGCGAGCGCGGCGCCGGCGCATATCAGCGCGCCGACGAGGAGGACCGGCCAGGGCATCGGGTGCCCGGCGGCGGCGGCCGCCGCACCGACGCCGAGCCAGGCGGCGGCGCCCGACAGTGAGTGTGCAGGTCCCATCATCGCGCTTGTCCGCCCCATTCCTCATGTGCCGCTGTCCAGTTGACCAGGTGCGCTGACGTGTCGTCGGCGCCCAGCGTAGCGCTCGTGATCTTGGGGCCCGCAGCCGATTCCCGCATCGGGCACCGGGCCAGGCAAGATGGGGGCGTGACCCTCATCGATCAGCTGCCGCGGACCGCCGACCCCGACGCCCTGTACGAAGCCTTCGAGGCGTGGGCCGGTGAGCGGGGTCTCACGCTCTATCCCCACCAGGAGGAGGCGCTGATCGAGGTGGTCTCCGGCGCGAACGTGATCGTGTCGACGCCCACCGGGTCCGGCAAGAGCATGATCGCGGCGGGTGCGCACTTCGCGGCGCTCGCCCGGGACGAGGTCACCTTCTACACGGCGCCGATCAAGGCTCTGGTCTCGGAGAAGTTCTTCGAGCTGTGCAAGATCTTCGGCACGGAGAACGTCGGCATGCTGACCGGCGACGCCTCCGTCAACGCCGACGCCCCCATCATCTGCTGCACCGCCGAGGTGCTCGCGTCGATCGCGCTGCGCGACGGCAAGGACGCGGACGTCGGCCAGGTCGTGATGGACGAGTTCCACTTCTACGCGGAGGGCGACCGCGGCTGGGCCTGGCAGATCCCGATCCTGGAACTGCCGCAGGCGCAGTTCGTGCTGATGTCGGCGACGCTCGGTGACGTCTCCTTCTTCGAGAAGGACCTCACCCGCCGCACCGGCCGCCCGACGGCGGTCGTCCGCTCGGCGACCCGTCCGGTGCCGCTGTCCTACGAGTACCGGTATACGCCGCTCACGGAGACGCTCACCGACCTGCTGGAGGCCCGGCAGGCGCCCGTCTACATCGTGCACTTCACGCAGGCGCAGGCCGTGGAGCGGGCGCAGGCGCTGATGAGCATCAACATGTGCTCGCGTGCGGAGAAGGAGCAGATCGCCGAGCTGATCGGCAACTTCCGCTTCACCACCAAGTTCGGCCGCAATCTCTCCCGTTACGTCCGGCACGGCATCGGCGTGCACCACGCCGGCATGCTGCCCAAGTACCGCCGCCTGGTGGAGAAGCTCGCACAGGCCGGTCTGCTGAAGGTCATCTGCGGCACGGACACCCTCGGCGTCGGCGTCAACGTGCCCATCCGCACGGTGCTCTTCACGGCCCTCACCAAGTACGACGGCACCCGTGTACGCACCCTGCGGGCCCGGGAGTTCCACCAGATCGCGGGGCGGGCCGGGCGCGCCGGTTACGACACGGAGGGCTTTGTCGTCGCGCAGGCGCCCGAGCACGTCGTGGAGAACGAGAAGGCGCTCGCCAAGGCGGGCGACGACCCGAAGAAGCGCCGCAAGGTCGTCCGCAAGAAGGCGCCGGAGGGCTTCGTCGCCTGGTCGGAGCAGACCTTCGAGAAGCTCATCGGCTCCGAACCGGAGCCCCTGGCCTCCCGGTTCCGGGTCACGCACACCATGCTGCTGTCGGTGATCGCCCGCCCGGGCAACGCCTTCGAGGCGATGCGCCGCATGCTGGAGGACAACCACGAGCCGCGCAAGCAGCAGCTGCGGCACATCCGCCGGGCCATCGCCATCTACCGTTCGCTGCTGGACGGCGGCATCGTCGAGAAGCTCGACGAGCCGGACCCGACCGGCCGGATCGTCCGCCTCACGGTCGACCTCCAGCAGGACTTCGCGCTCAACCAGCCGCTGTCCACCTTCGCGCTGGCCGCGTTCGAGCTGCTCGACCCCGAGTCGCCGTCGTACGCGCTCGACATGGTGTCCGTCGTGGAGTCCACGCTGGACGACCCGCGGCAGATCCTCGCCGCCCAGCAGAACAAGGCACGCGGCGAGGCCGTGGCCCAGATGAAGGCGGACGGCGTCGAGTACGAGGAGCGCATGGAGCGCCTCCAGGACATCACGTACCCGAAGCCCCTGGAGGAGCTGCTCTTCCACGCGTACGACACGTACCGCAAGAGCCACCCCTGGGTCGGCGACCATCCGCTGTCGCCGAAGTCGGTCATCCGTGACATGTACGAACGGGCGCTGTCCTTCACGGAGTTGGTGTCCCACTACGAGCTGGCGCGCACCGAGGGCATCGTGCTGCGCTACCTCGCCAGCGCCTACAAGGCCCTCGACCACACCGTCCCCGACGACCTCAAGTCCGAGGACCTGGAGGACCTGATCGCCTGGCTGGGCGAGATGGTGCGCCAGGTCGACTCCAGCCTGCTGGACGAGTGGGAGCAGCTCGCCAACCCGGCGGAGATGACCGCCGAGGAGGCCCAGGAGAAGGCCGACGAGGTCAAGCCGGTCACCGCCAACGCGCGTGCCTTCCGCGTCCTGGTCCGCAACGCCATGTTCCGCCGGGTCGAACTCGCCGCTCTCGACCAGGTCGAGGAGCTGGGCGAGATGGACGCGGAGTCCGGCTGGGACGCCGACGCGTGGGGCGAGGCGATGGACAAGTACTGGGACGAGTACGAGGACCTCGGCACCGGCCCCGACGCGCGTGGCCCCAAGCTGCTGATCATCGAGGAGGAGCCGCAGAGCGCACTGTGGCGTGTCCGGCAGATCTTCCACGACCCGAGCGGCGACCACGACTGGGGCATCAGCGCGGAGGTCGACCTCACCGCCTCCGACGCGGAAGGCCGCGCGGTCGTCCGTGTCACCGACGTCGGCCAGCTGTGAACGGCCGGGCAGCAGCGACCACAGGAGAATCCCACCCATGACGACGAACCCGGCCGAGAGACTGGTCGACCTGCTCGACCTGGAGCGGATCGAGGTCAACATCTTCCGTGGCCGGAGCCCGCAGGAGTCCCTCCAGAGGGTCTTCGGCGGGCAGGTGGCGGGCCAGGCCCTGGTGGCCGCCGGCCGCACCACGGAGGGCGACCGTCCTGTGCACTCGCTGCACGCGTACTTCCTGCGGCCGGGCATCCCGGGCGTGCCGATCGTGTACCAGGTCGACCGGGTCCGCGACGGCCGGTCGTTCACGACCCGGCGGGTCACGGCCGTGCAGCAGGGCCGCACGATCTTCAATCTGACCGCCTCCTTCCACAAGCCGGAGGAGGGCAGCTTCGAGCACCAGCTGCCGCCCGCCCGCGAGGTTCCGGATCCCGAGTCGCTGCCGACGGTCACGGACGAGATCCGGGAGCATCTGGGCGCGCTGCCCGAGCAGTTGGAGCGCATGGCCCGCCGCCAGCCCTTCGACATCCGCTACGTGGACCGGCTGCGCTGGAGCGCGGACGAGGTCGAGGACGCGGAGCCGCGCAGCGCCGTGTGGATGCGCGCGGTGGGGCCACTCGGTGACGACCCGCTCGTCCACACCTGTGCCCTCACATACGCCAGCGACATGACTCTCCTGGACGCCGTCCGCATCCCGGTCGAGCCGCTGTGGGGCCCGCGGGGCTTCGACATGGCGTCGCTGGACCACGCCATGTGGTTCCACCGTCCGTTCCGCGCGGACGACTGGCTGCTGTACGACCAGGAGTCGCCGATCGCGGTCGGCGGGCGCGGCCTGGCCCGGGGCCGGATCTACGACCGTGACGGACGGCTGGTCGTGTCGGTGGTGCAGGAGGGGCTCTTCCGGAAGCTGGGCTGAATCCCGGGTCTCGGTCTCGCCGCGGGGGCCGGCGCTCGCGGGGCTCCGATCGCGCCTGAGACCCGGTGCGGCGACCATGGCAGGTGGCGGCACCGCCGGCGTCACACGCCCCGCCGATCCGGGAGGTGGCCACGCTGCACACCGTGCTCCCTGTCGTCTTCGCGGTCTGCGCGGCCTTCAGCAACGCCGTCGCGACGGTGCTGCAGCGCAAAGCGGCACTGACCGTGCCGCGCTCCCAGGGGTTCCGGGCCGGGCTGATGCTCGACCTGCTGCGCCGGCCCGTCTGGCTGGCCGGCATCCTCGCGGTGATCGGCGCCGCCGTCTGCCAGGCGCTGGCGCTGGCGACCGGGCCGTTGACGGTCGTGCAGCCCCTGTTCGTGCTGGAGCTGCCGCTCACCCTCGTCGTCGCGTCGCTGCTGATGCGCCGGCGTCTGCCGGGTACGGGCTGGCTGGCCGTGACGGTGGTGGTGGCCGGGCTGGCGGTGGCGCTGGCCGCCGCCTCCCCCACCGGCAACCGCACGCATGTGGAGCTGGACCGCTGGATCCCCGCGCTCGCCGTGTGCGCGGGGGCGGTCGCGGGCCTTGCCGTCGCCGCTCTGCGGCGTCCGGAGGGCCGCGCCCGGGCGGCCTGCCTGGGGGCCGCGACGGCGATCAGCTACGCGGTGACGGCGGCGCTGATGAAGACGGCCACGCACGTGCTCGACGAACAAGGGCTCGTGGGTTTCTTCACCGCCTGGCAGACGTACGGGTTCGCCCTGACCGGCGTGTGCGCGCTGTTCCTGCTGGAGAACGCGATGCAGGCCGGTCCGCTGGTCGCCTCGCAGCCCGCGCTCACCCTCGGCGACGCGACGGTGAGCCTCGTGCTCGGCATCACCCTGTACGAGGAGGAGATCCGCTCCGGGTGGTGGGTGCTGCCCGAGCTGTTCGGTGTCGTGCTGATCGCGGCGGGTGTGTTCGCCCTGGCGCGGATTCCGCTCACGCGGTCGCTCGTGGCGCCGGACGAGGAACGTCAGACGGCGGCAGCGCCCTGAGCCGAGGCGGTCAGGACGGGGCGTCCCAGCGAGCAGGTGGCGCTCGTCGCCGGTGGACCCGGGGACATCGGAGCCGCGGAGGCACGCGCGCTCGCCGCCGAGGGGCATCCCGACGTCTGAGCGGGGCCGCCGCGGCCGATCAAGCGTCCGGCTGGCACCGCGGGCACCACACCGTGCCCCGGCCCGCCATCCGGGACCGGCGCAGTCCGGTGCCGCAGCGCGGGCACGTCGGGTCGGGGTCGTCGCGGTGGCCGGTGAGCCAGGAGTCGCGCGGCGGCACGCACCCGGCGGGGACGGCGGCTCTCAGGGTGCCGCGCATCCGGCCGTAGAGGCGGCGGAGGTCGGCCTCGGTGAGCTCACGCGTCCGGCGGTCGGGGCGCAGCCGGGCACGCCAGAGGATCTCGTCCGCGAGGAGGTTGCCGAGACCGGCGAGCACCGACTGGTCGGTGAGCGCGGTCTTGAGGCTCCCGCGCCGGGCGCAGAGCACGGCCTCGAACTCCGCGCGGTCGACCGTCAGCGCGTCGGGGCCCTGCCGCCGCAGCAGCCGGTCGATGTCAAAGTCGTCGTGGGCCAGCCAGAGTCCCTGGAGTTTGCGCTGGTCACGGAAGCGCAGCTGACGACCGCCGCTCAGGGTGAACAACACGCGGTCGTGCGCCTCGACGGCATCGCCCGGATGACAGCAGACCAGCCGGCCGGTCATGCCGAAGTGCAGGACGAGCGTGGGGCCGCCGGTCCGGGCCAGGAGCCACTTGCCGTGCCGCTCCGGCGCCCCGAACCGCCGCCCCTCCAGTGCGTTGCGCAGGCCCCGCGCACTGACGTCGTGCAGCACCCCGGCGTCCCGCACGTCGACGCGCCGGACGGTCCGGCCCCTGGCGCAGGACTCCAGCACCTGCCGGAAACCCTCGACGTCGGGCAGCTCGGGCATGACCGCCTCCCGCCTCCGCTTCCGGACGTGGACATGGCCGGGGCCTCATCGCCGCGTGGGGGTGCCCCGGGCCCGGGAGCGCATGATCAGGGCGGCGACGTAGTAGACACAGGGCGTCCCGCCCGGGTTCACGTAGCCGTGTACCGCGTCCGCGGCGAAGTAGGCCGAGTCCCCGGCGCCCAGGTCCGTGACCGTCTCGCCGACGGTGAGTCGCAGGGCCCCGGACTCCACGAAGACGAACTCGTGGGAGCCGGGGGCGTAGGCCGGGTACTCCCCGGCGTCGCAGTGCGGCGGCAGGACCGACCGGATCCACTCGAAGTTCACGCCGGGAACCACGGGGGTCAGGATCGTGCGCTGCCAGCCACCGGGTTCCTCGACGACGTCCTGCTCGGCCGCGCGGCGGACCCGGACGGGCGCGGGTTCGGTGAGCAGATGCGCGGCCGTCACGCCGAGCCCCTCCGCGATCCGGGCCAGCACCACGACCGTGGGTGCCTTCCGGCCACGTTCCACCGAGGAGAGCATGCTGACGCTCACCGCCGCGCGGTCCGCGAGGTCCTGAAGGGTCAGCGACTGACTCAGGCGCAGTTCCTGGATGCGGCTGCCTAGTGTTGCGAGAGCGACCATCGTAGTACTATAGCGAGGTGATTTTCTCTATAGAGAAACACAGGGAGGGGTCGCGAGCGGCTCCGGCGCTGCGTCGGGCGCTGGCCGCGCTGTCCGTCACGGAGATCGTGAGCTGGGGGACGCTGTACTACGCGTTTCCGGTGAGCCTGCCGAGCATCACGGGTGACACCGGCTGGCCGACGACGGCGACCATGTGCGCCTTCTCGCTCGGCCTGATCGCCAGTGCGGTGGCCGGTATCCCGGTGGGGCGGCTGCTCGACCGGTACGGTCCCCGGTGGGTGATGAGCGCGGGATCCGTGCTGGGCTGCATCGCACTGGTCGCGGTGGCGACCGCGCCCGGACTGCCGTGGTTCACGGCCGCGTGGGCGCTCGCCGGTGTCGCGCAGGCGATGGCGCTCTACCCTCCGGCCTTCGCGGCCCTCACCCGCTGGTACGGCCCCCGACGGCTGCGCCCTCTGACATTGCTCTCCCTTGCGGGCGGGCTGGCCAGTGTGGTCTTCGCGCCGATCACGGCGCTGCTGCTGGCGCACCTGGACTGGCGCACCACGTTCCTGCTGCTCGCCGCCGTCCTGCTCGTCACCGCCACCCCGCTGCACCTGTTCTGCCTGCGGGCCCCCTGGCCCGGAGCCGAGGAGCGCCGCCCCGGCACCGCCTTCGCCGACGTCCGTCCGGTGATCCTCAGCCGGGAGTTCGCACTGCTGGCGGCGGCCCTGGCCCTGGCCGCCCTCAGCCTCTACGCCACGACGCTCAACCTGGTGCCCTTCCTCGTCGAGCGGGGCTTCAGCACAGGGATCGCGGCAGGCGCGCTCGCCCTGTGCGGTACGGGACAGATCCTCGGCCGGCTCGGCTATCCGGCCCTGACCCGAAGAACGACCACCCAGCACCGGATGATCGTCCTGCTGTCCGCCGGGGCCGTGGCGATCGGGTTTCTCGCGATCGTGCCCGGACCCGCGCCCCTGCTGTGTGCGGCGGCCATGGCCGCGGGCGCGGTGCGCGGGATGTTCACCCTGCTGCAGGCCACGGCGGTCAGCGACCGATGGGGGGTCAGGAGCTACGCCACGCTCAACGCGTTCGCCACCGCCCCCGCCGGCACCGCGCTGGCCGTGGCACCGGCGGCGGGAGCCCTGCTCGCCGCCGGGCTCAGCAGCTACCCCGGAGCGTTCCTGGTGCTGGCCGCCCTGGTCGCGGCCGGTGCGGCACTCGCGGCCATGTCACCCGCAGGCATGTCACCCGCAGGCATGTCACCCACAGGAGACGGAGGACCATAGCAGACGGTATTCCTCGGCACGCGCGCCCATTTGAAAGCGGCTACTCACCCCGAGTTTTCCCATGATGTCCGTAATGGCCCGCCGCAGCGTACGCGTGGACACTCCGAGAGCACGGGCCATGGCCTCGTCCTTCATGCCGTTCGCCAGCATGCGCAGGATGATCAGCTCGCGTTCGGAGAAATCCACCGAACTTGTCTTTTCTTCAATGATCTTTGAGGAAGTCTTTGCCAGCCAGCAGTAGTCGAATACCTGGTGAACGAATTGGCAGGCAGCCGGATTCGTGATCTCCAGCTCCGGGATCCGGCCGTCGCGGTCGACCACATGCACATAGGCAATGCGGGAGTCGACCAGCAGCAGGCGGAACGGTAACAGGGCGGCCACCCTGATTTCCGCGCCGACTTCCTGGAGTTCCTGAATGTGCGCCCTCCCGCCAGGCACATTCACCATCGACTCCGCGCAGATGCAGCGAAGGCTCACACCCTGGGCGGACGCTTTCCGGGCATATCGCAGCACTCCGGCGAAGCGGTCCTGCTCCAGATCGGTCGGATCCAGACAGAGCAGCACCTCCGTGATGGCCGCAGGCAGGGCGTCACCGCCGAAAGTACCGCTCACCACCCTGCACTCCGACTCGGCTGGCCCGCTGTCGGGCGACGCCGGGGAGGCGCGCACCAGGTCGGCGAGCGCCGTCTCCAGGGCTTCGAGGAGCTCGCCCTGATCACGCACCGCTTTGCGATTGGCACTGATGATCTGTGAGATCACGGATTCCGCGTCACCACCCGGCTCGTCGGCGGCGCGTACCGGCCACGGGCCTTCGCGAGAGAAAAAGCGGGCGGGTGACCCTTTTCTGTGGGCCGCATTGGAGAACTCGTACGCCGCCACTTGCTCAAAGGACAATGCCGCCTCCTCTGAAAGCCGTGTGCGGCGCCCTTGACGCACAAGTTCAGACATAATCCGCCAGTGTAGCGAGACCACCGGCCCAGACAAGACTGTCCTGGGAGTGAACGCAGGATGTCCTGAAGTCGCCCTGGGCGAATCTCGGCAGCTCGGCAAGTATTCACATAAACATGATCTGTAGACGGCACACCGACGGAAGAAACTATCGACTCGGCCGGGAATCCCTCGGAAGAATTTCCGTGACATCGGCCGTTTCATGGTCCACTCCCCGTGCCCCGCGGGGCAGCCGCGTGGCCGTCAGGGCCGTCACCGCGCACAGTGCCGCCACGTACCAGGGGAAGAGACCACCGTGTCCGGCCGACTTGAGCCAGGTCCCCACATAGGGTGCGGTCCCGCCGAACAGCGCCACCGACCCCGCGTAGGGCAGACCGATGCCCCGGCCGCGCAGCGCACGGGGGAACAACTCGGCGTTGACCGCCCCTGCGATCGACGTGTAGGCGGTCAGCAGGGTCATGCCGGCGCACTGCACCACGAGCACCGACCAGAACGACGAGGACAGCGCGGTCAGCAGAGGCACCGTCAGCACGGCGGTGGTCACGCCGAAGGCGATCATCATCGGTCTTCTGCCGACGCGGTCGCAGAGCATGCCGCCGAGGGGCTGGAGCAGACCGAAGAAGATCAGGGAGACGGTCCCGGCCAGTACCGCGCTCTCCTTGTCGGCGTCGGCGTTGACCGTGGCGTAGGCGGGCAGGTACGTCGTCCACGTGTAGAAGGCCACGGTGCCGCCGGTGGTGAGGCCGACGACCATCGCCGCCTGCCGGGGATGGTCCCGCAGCGCCGCGAACGCGCCCGGGCGTGCCCGCCCGCCTCCCTTGTCCGGCTCCGGCCGGTAGGTCTCCTGGGCCGAACGGCGGATGACCAGCCCGACCAGGGACAGCACGGCACCCCACGCGAACGGCAGCCGCCACCCCCAGTCGTCCATGCCGTCGCCCGAGAGCTGGACGGCCGCCAGGGTGGAAAGCCCTGCCATGATGTGGCCGGCCGACGAGGCGACGTACTGGAAGCTGCCGAAGAACGCGCGCCGCCGGGGCGCGGCGGACTCGACGAGAAAGCTGACCGCGGCGCCGTACTCACCGCCGAGCGAGAAGCCCTGGACCAGCCGGGCCACCACGAGCAGGGCGGGGGCCAGCGGGCCCACCGTCGCATAGCCCGGGGTCAGGGCGATCAGCAGGCTGCCGAGGCCCATGAGCAGGATCGTCACCATGAGGGCGCTGCGGCGGCCGAAGCGGTCGGCGTAGGCACCCATCACGGTGGCCCCGACGGGGCGGGCGGCGAAGGCGATCGCGAACACCGCGAAGGTGTTGAGCAGCGGCACCAGCGGATCGCCCGACGACTTCGGGAACATGTCGTCCGCGAAGTACACGGCGAGGAAGGTGTAGACGTACCAGTCGTGCGACTCGACGGTGTGTCCCACTCCCCCGCTCAGCAACTGGCGCCACGGCCGGGCCGGCGGAGCGTCGGGCGCGGCCGGGCCGGTGTCTCTCACTGCCACGTCCGGTCCTCCCCCGCCAGCACCGGCAACAGTTGGGACAGCAGGTCCTTCGTGTGCGAGAACAGGTAGAAGTGGTCGCCCGGCAGTTCGAGCAGCCGGAAGCCGCCGGTCGTGGCCTCGGCCCAGGACTCCATCAGGGCGCGCGGGCTGGTCCGGTCGTCGCGTCCCGCGAAGGCGAGCACGGGTGCCCGCACCCGTGTCACGGGGACGTTCTGATGGCTCTCCAGCAGCCGGCAGTCGTCGCGCAGCACGGGCAGCAGCAGATCCCGCAGTTCCGGGTCGTCGTAGGCGTCGGCGTGCGGCTGGATGCCCATACTGCGGGTGCGGGCGAGCAGGTCGTCGTCGGAGAGCAGGTGCAGCCCCGCGTGGCCGACCTGGAGCGGGCCCTCACGCGCGGAGACGGCGAGCAGCACCGGCCGGATGCCGTGGGCGTTCTCCAGGCGTGCGGTGACCTCGTGGGCGATGACCGCGCCCATGCTGTGGCCGAAGAGCGCCAGCGGGACGTCACCGCCCAGTCCCGCCGCGACGGCGGCGGCGATGTCGTCGGCCAGCTCGGCGAGGCTGTGGGCGAAGGGGTGGGCCAGCCGGTCCTCCCGCCCCGGATAGCGGGGCGCCCACAGTTCCGTGCCGGCCGGCATGTCCCGCGCCCACGGTCGGTAGACGCCGGGCCCGGCGCCGGCATGAGGAAAGCACAGCAGCCGACGGCGGGCTCGGGCACGGTGTGATGAGCGCGCAGCACTGCTCCGGATCGGCCCCGCCCCGCCCGCTCACGCGGTGCTCCCCGGCTCCGGAGACCGCGCGGCGTCGAGCGCGAGATCCCGTACCAGGGAGACCGCCTCGTCGCTCTCGTGCAGGAAGAAGTGGCCGCCGGTCAGGGCGCGTGCCGTGAACTCCCCGGTGGTGTGGGGCCGCCAGCCGTGCAGGTCGGCGACCGTGACGTACGGGTCGTCTGCACCGACGAGGGCGTGGATGCCCGACGCGAGTGGTTCGGTCTCCCGGTAGCGGTAGCCCTCGAAGGCGGCGAAGTCCGCGCGGAGCATAGGCAGCATCAGTTCGAACAGCTCGTCCTCGTCCAGCACGGCGGGCGGCACCCCGCCGACCTCACGCAGCCGCTCCCGCAGATCCTCGGCGCTGCCGTCGGAGTAGGGGCGCTGGGTGCGCATCCGGTCGGGCGCCGGGTAGGAGGCGACGACGAGTGAGGCGGGGGCGGCGGCGCCGAGACGGCGCAGCGCGCTCGCCGTCTCGAAGGCGACGAGAGCGCCCATGCAGTCGCCGAAGAGGAGGTACGGGCGCGGGGACAGCGTGGTGAGGGCGTCGGCCACCTCCTCGGCGATCCGGTGCAGATCGCTCAGCGGCTCCTCGTGGAACCGGTCGAGCCGCCCCGGCAGTTGGACGGCACACATCTCGATCTCCTCGCCCAGGGGCTTGCGCCACTGGTCGAAGTCCCGTGCGCTGCCGCCGGCCCGGGACAGGCAGACCACCCGGGCCACCGCACGGGGGGCCTCGGCACTCTGGATCCAGTCGGTCACCGCTCGCCCTCCTCGGTGGCGCGGCGCAGGAACACGCCCGCCGTCTCGACGGCGGCACGCCCCTCGGGGAGCACCGGGTGGTACCAGTGCCAGACGTGGAACATCTCCGGCCACTCGTCGAAGGTGACCGGTACGCCCGCCTTGAGCGCCGCCTGTTCCAGCGCCCGGGCGTCGTCGTACAGGACTTCCTCGGAACCGACCTGGATGAGCAGCGGCGGCAGACCGGTCAGATCGCCGTGGGCGGGCGAGGCCAGGGGGTTCCTGGGATCGGTGCCGGCCAGGTAGCGCCCCGCCATGCGGAGCAGGTCCTCGGTGTCCAGGAGGATCTCGCGCTCCTTGCGGGTGACGTGCGAGGCGCCCTCGCAGGCCAGGTCGGCCCAGGGCGAGATGCACACCGCGGCGGCCGGCAGCGGGTCCCCGGCGTCGCGCAGCACCTGGAGGGCGGCGACGGCGAGGCCCGCGCCGGCCGAGTCACCGGCGAAGGTGATCCGCCCCGGCGGGCAGCCCCGCTCCCGCAGCATCCGGTAGGCCGCCACGGCGTCCTCCACCGCCGCCGGGAAGGGAGACTCGGGCGGCCTGCGGTAGTGCAGGGCGAGCACCGCCGCCCCGGCCGCCGCGCCCAGCGCGCTGGACAGATGGCGGTGCGACTGCGGCGATCCGAGGGCGTACGAACCGCCGTGCAGGTACAGCAGGGTCCTGCCGTCCTCCTGGGCGGGCCGTACCCACTCCGCCGAGCAGTCGCCGATCACGACGGTCTCGCCGGGGGGCAGGCCCAGGTCGCCGAAGGCCTCCTGGGCTCGGTCGTAGGCCACCCGGCGTGGCTCCACATCGCCGTTGCGGGTGTGCCAGTTGAGCCCGATCAGTTCCCGCACCAGCTCCAACTCCGACGATGCCATGCGCTCTCCGCTCAGATCTGTGTGACGGGCCGGACGGGGCGGGGCGGGGCCGGCAGCTCGAAGTCGCGCTGCCAGAACCCCACGTCGTGCCAGCCCCCGTGCTTGTAGCCGGCTGCCCGCAGCGTCCCGCGCGCGGTGTATCCGAGCGCCTCGTGCAGGCGCACGCTCGGGTCGTTGGGCAGTCCGATGACGGCGACCACGCTCTTGAAGCCCTGGGCCTCCATGGACTTCAGCAGGTGGGTGTAGAGGGTGGAGCCCAGTCCGAGCCGCTGGTGCCGGTGGGAGACGTACACCGTCGACTCGACGGTCCAGTCGTAGGCGTTGCGGGCCTTCCAGGGGCCGGCGTAGGCGATGCCGGCGACGACGCCCTCCACCTCGGCGACGAGCCAGGGGTAGCGGTCCTGGAGGCGCTCCAGGTCGTCGATCCACTCCTGCGGAGTCTGCGGCTCCGTACGGAAGTTGACCGTGCTCGTCTCGATGTAGTGATTGACGATGTCGCAGACCGCCGCCATGTCGGCGGCGGTGGCGGGACGGATCTCGACCGGGCGTCGTTCTGGGCTCACGTGTGGTCTTCCTTCGGTGTTCTGCGAAAGCGGGTGGCGGGCACCTCTTTACTACGTCCCCTTCAGTTCGCGGAGTACGGATTCGGCCACCGCTTCCAGGGACGGCGTCTCGAAGATCACGGCGAGCCGGAGTGGCACGCCGAGTTCCTTGCGGATGCGCGAGACCACCCGCAACGCCGAGATGGAGGTGCCGCCGAGGGAGAAGAAGTCGTCCCCGGGCAGCACCGGACCGGCCCCCAGGACGTCGCTCCAGATCTCACCCACCTGGCCCAGCACCCTCGCCCGCGCCTCGTCCGGTCCGTCGCCGGGCGCGGGGGCCGGGGTGTGGGCGGGAGCCGGCCGGGAGACGGCGGTGCCTGAGGTGCCGCTCGCCGGGTCGGGCAGCGCCTTGCGGTCGATCTTGCCGTTTCGGGTGCGCGGCAGCCTCGGCACCAGCAGCACGGAGGACGGCACCAGGTGGGTCGGCAGGGTCTCGGACAGGGCACGGCGCAGCGCGGCGTCGGTGAGGTCGGGGTCCTTGGCGACGACGTAGGCGGCGAGCTCGGTCGCGTGCTCCGCCGTCTCGTAGGGGACGACCGCGGCCTCCGCCACGCCCGTCACGGCGGACACCGCGGACTCGACCTCCACCGTCTCGACGCGGTAGCCGCGCACCTTGACCATGCCGTCCACCCGCCCCAGGTGGACCAGTTGCCCGGTGCCGTCCAGCCGGCCGCGGTCGCCGGTGCGGAAGTCCCGGGGCGCCGGTTCGCAGGCGGTCCCGCTGTCCGCCTCCGGCACGGCCTCGGTGAGCGGCCTGGGCCCCTGGTCCGTCCACTGCGCGGCGTGCAGGAAGGCGCTGCGGACGACGATCCGCCCGGCCTCCCCCACGGCCGCCGGACGGCCCGGCGACGCCTCGACACGGACCTCCACGCCGGGCACCGGACCGCCGACGGGCACCGGATCGGGCACCTCGGCGCCCGGGGGGATCAGACGGAGCCGGGTCAGGCCCGTCTCCGTGGAGTTGAGTCCGACCGCGACGGTGGCGGCCGGGAACAGCCGGCGGGCCGCGAGGACGTCGCTGCTGTGCACGCTCTCCCCGCCGAGGTAGGCCAGGCGGACCCGGTCCGTGGTGCGGCCTTCGGACACGGCGGCCGCCTGCCGGAGGAACGAGGGGAACGAGTAGTAGACGGTCGTCCCCGCCGCGTCCAGACGGTCGATCAGGTCGTGCACCCCGTCGCGCTGGAAGGAGTACGGCACGAGCGCCGCGCCGTTGAGTAACGCCATGTACGGGTTGGACACGGCGGCGACGAAACCGTCCGCGTTGATCAGGGTGACCCGGTCCTCGGGACCGATGCCGAGCGCGGCGTGCCGGTCGATGTTCTGCCGCATGTCGGCGCGGTTCTGCAGGATGCCCTTGGGCAGGCCGGTCGACCCGGAGGTGTAGAGCGCGTAGGCCCACTGGTCCGGGGCGACGGCCGGGCCCGGCTCGCCGGGTGTGCCGGGCCGTACGTCGAGTTCGCCCACCGAGAGCACGGTGATCCGCCCGGGCAGCCGGCCCGGGACGGCGCCGTCGGTGACGACCAGCGCCGCGCCGAGCCGGGCCAGCAGGTCCCGGTTGCGGGCGTCCGGGTGGTGGGGGTTGAGGGGCACGTAGTACTTGCCCGCCTTAAGCACCCCCAGGCACGCGGCGAGCATCCACGCCGGGTGCAGCACCATCAGGGGCACGGGCTCGGAGCCCTCGCCCCTGGAGTCGAGGAGCGCGCGGGCCACGGCGTCGGCCCGTGCGGCGAGTTCGCGGTAGTCGACCGTCTCTTCCGGCAGGACGACGGCGGGGCGGTCCGGTCCGGCCTGTGCCCGTCGTGCGAACTCCGCGACGACGGGGCAGGCCCCCGGGGACGGGCCGGTGCGGTCCGGCGCCGTGTCCGGTGTCGCTGCGGTCATGCTGTGCTGCCTCCTCGCGCCGTTCCCTGCATGTCAGCTCGCCTCTTCCTCGGTGGCGAAGACCTTCTCGACGACCGGTTCGAGTTCGCTCCACTCGATCGCGGAGACCCGGCCGGCGTCCCACTGCTCGTCCATCCACGCGAGCAGGTCCACGACCCGCGGATCGCCCTTCTCCAGCCGCAGCCCGAGCCGCTTGTTCAGCACGAAGAGCAGACCCGCCTGGCCCGAGTCCTTGGTGAGGGCGACGTCCAGTTCCCGGCCGGTGAGCAGGGGGGCGTTGAACGGCGCGTACATCCACCAGAACTTGTTGAGGCCGTCGGCGTGGATGCCGGCCCGGGTGACGTAGGCGTCACGGCCGAAGAGCGGGTACTTCTGCGACGGGCCGGCGCCGATGCCGTCGTAGAGCTCGACGAGCTTGTTGACGGCAGTCAGGTCGACGCCGCCCTCGGGCCAGTAGCCCATGCCGAGCAGGTGCACCATGACGGCTTCCAGCGGCGCGTTGCCGGTGCGTTCGCCGGTGCCGAGCGTCGTTCCGCTGATCACTCCGCAGCCCTCGCGGATCGCGGCCAGGCAGTTGGCGACGGTCAGCCAGGTGTCGTTGTGCGGGTGGAGCTCGATCTGGGAGGGCGTCAGACCGAAGCCCCGCAGCAGCCGGATCCAGCGGGGGACGCTGCGCGGCAGGGCGACGTCGTCGAAGGGCAGGCCGATGCCGAGGGTGTCGCAGACCCGGAAGCGCGGCTGGAGTTCGGCGGGGTACGGGGCGGCGATCCGCAGGACCTCCTCGACCAGAGCGCGCACGAAGTCCGGGTCGGAGCGGGTGGTGTCCTCCAGGTGGACGCGGGGCTTGATGCCGTGGTCCAGGGCCATGGTGACCGCGTCGAGGTACATCGCGGCGGCCTCGGTCCGGCCGCCCGAGCCGAACTTGTGGAAGGTGTGGTAGTCGGAGGAGGAGCTGAGCAGACCGGTCTCGGTGACGCCGATCCGCTTGATCAGCTCGACGTCCTCGCGGCGGGCGCGGATCCAGGTGGTGGGCTCGATCGGGGCGCCGTCGCGGTGCCGTTCCAGTGCGTAGATCAGGGCGTTGCGGTCGGAGTCGCGGTACGGGAAGAACTCGGCGTGCCGGATCGCCGTGGAGTCGCCGGTGATCTCGCAGAGGATGTCGTAGATCTTCCGGCTGGTGTCCAGGGAGAGGGGCAGTCCGCCCTGCTGGCCGTCGCGGTGGGTGGTCTCCGACAGCCAGACCTCATGCGGCAGGGTGAGCGGCCGCATGCCGTCGTCCCAGGTGTACCGGGGGAAGGCGTCGCGGGGGAAGACCTCGGGGAAGTACTCCGGTTCCTCGGGGTTGTGGATGGTCATCGAAACTCACTCCCTGCGGTGCGGTAGCGGGCGGGTGCAAGGTCCAGGCCGGTGACGAACTCGCGGAACCGGTGCTCCGCCGCGGCGGCCTCTTCGGCGCTGCCGCGGGAGACGTTCGCCACCGTGAGCGGCTTGGCCAGTTCCAGGAAGCGGACGATCTCGGAGCGGTCCATGCCCTTGCCGAGGAGGTACGGGACGCCCCAGAAGTCGAGGCCGTTGACCGGCATCCAGGCGGCGTTGACCACCGAGTCGAAGATCTGGTCGGCGGCCTCCAGGGCCTCACGGGAGTTCATGCTGCGGTGCGACCAGGTGTGGCCGTTGCCGGTCAGTTCGAACTGGGGCGCCCGTACGTGGATGGGGGTGGCGTGCATGTAGTACCAGTGGTTGACGGCGAAGGTGTCCGGCCCCGCGCGGTTGATGAAGTCGATGGTGTTCTGGACCGTCTGAGGGCTCTCCCCCGGGAACCCGATCACGAACGAGGCGTGGGTGAAGATGCCGCGGGCCTTGAGCTGTTCGATGCCGTACTGGTAGTGCGCGGTGGTGGCGCGCTTGTCCATGTTGAGCAGCACCTGGTCGTCGCCCGACTCGATGCCGAGCAGCACGCCGCGGCAGCCGGAGTCGTACATCAGGTCGTAGACGTCGGGTTCGCGGGCGTGGCCGCAGCGGAAGTACGAGAACCACTCGATGCCGAAGTCGCGGCGCACCAGCATCCGGCACAGGTCCTTGAAGCGGCGCATGGGGACGTTGAAGGTGTCGTCGATGAAGGCGACGCGTTTGACGCCCATGTCGGCGAGTTCCTCGAGTTCCCGCTCGACGGTCGACAGGTCGGCGAGGGTGAGGGCGCCGGCCCGCTCCGGATAGTCGCAGAACGCGCAGCTGAAGGCGCAGCTGCGGGCGGTGCGGGTGGACAGGGTCGGGCCGAGGACGGTCGGGTCGAAGCGGTTCCAGCGCACCGAGCAGGCGTTGAGGTCGTTGGCCTCGGGGCGTTTGCGGGTGAGTTTCCACTCGCCGGTGGCGGAGCGCAGGAAGACGTTGGGCACCTCGGTCGGAACGTCGCCGTCGACGATGGCTCCGACCACCCCGGCCAGTGCCGCCTCGCCCTGCGACTCCCACACGTAGTAGTCGGCGCCGACCCGGTCGAAGAACCGGTTCAGCCGGTCGTCGCGTCCCGCCCGGCACTGGTTGTCGACGAGCGGCCCGCCGACGATGACCGGCACGGACGGGTTGTGCCGCCGGATGAAGCGGACGATCTCGATCACCGGCGCCGGCATCATGTAGAAGGTGGTGGTGATGGCGACCGAGGCCGGGTTGTCGGCGAGCAGCTTGACCAGTTGGTCCTGCTCGAAGGTGTAGCTGTTGACGAAGTCGGCCGGATGGCCTTGTTCCTGGAGGTAGTTGACGAGGTACAGGGTGCCGAGGCTCGGCAGTTCGGAGACCGTGTAGGCGTGGTCGGTGCCCCGGTCCTGGTTGCGCACCTCGCTCAGGGCGTCCAGGTAGGAGTAGTGGGCACCCCCGAATGTGATCTTGGTGCGGAGCATGCTGCGGATGGGTGCGGGCAGCTCGTCGCCCCCGTGCTCCAGGGCCAGTTGCAGCTCCTCGCCGGACATGTCCGTCTCGTGGTATCCCACGACGATGCAGTGCTTCACCGTCTCTCTCCTCTCGCGCGCCCGGGCGGTCGGCGGTCAGCGGACTGACGTGGGGTCAGCCGGTTCCGTAGGGGCCGGGAAGGGTGACCGTCTTGGTGACGGTCATCTCGGCGATGGCGTAGCGGATGCCCTCCCGGCCGACTCCGCTGGACTTCACACCGCCGAACGGGATGTGCGGGGAGTCGAAGTGGGGCCCTTCGCCGAGGTTCACCGCGCCGACCCGCAGCCGGGCGGCGATGTCCCAGAAGGCGGCGCTGTCCCGGGTGAGGACTCCGGCCTGCAGGCCGTACGCGGTGCCGTTGGACAGGCGTACCGCCTCGTCCGCGTCGCGGACGCGGATCACCGGTGCCACCGGGCCGAAGGTCTCCTCGGTGACCAGCTCGGTGTCCGGCGGCACATGGTCGAGCACGGCGGGACGCACCAGGGCCCCGTCCCGCTCGCCGCCGGTGACGAGGCGGGCCCCGTCGCGGACGGCCCGGGCGATCCGGCGTTCCACGACGAGGGCCGCTTCCTCGCTGACGAGCGGGCCGAGGTCGGTGTCCTCCCGGCGGGGGTCACCGGCGCGCTTGGCGGCTACGGCCGGCTCCAGCAGGGCCGTGAACTCGTCGGCCACCTCCTCCCAGACGAAGACGCGTTTGATGCCGCGGCAGGACTGGCCGGCTGTGGCGCAGGACCCGTCGGCGGCCAGCTTGGCGGCGCGTCTCAGGTCGGCGTCGGGCAGTACGAACAGCGGGTCGTTGCCGCCCAGTTCGAGCAGCTGCCGCTTGCCGGCCGCCTGGGCTGCCACCGCGTGCCCGGTGGCCACGCTGCCGGTGAACGTCACCATGGCGACGTCCGGGTGGGCGGCGAGCGGCGGGCCGACCTCGCCGGGTTCGCCGGTGACGACGGCGAGCATGTCCTTGGCGCAGCCGGCCTCGACGAGCAGTTCGGCGAAGGCCAGTGCCGTCAGCGGCGTCTTCTCCGACGGCTTGAGCAGCAGCGGGCAGCCTGCGGCCAGGGCCGGCGCGGCTTTGACGACGACCTGGTTGAGGGGGCGGTTGAAGGGGGTGATGCCCAGGACGACACCGACCGGCTCGGGCAGGGTGACCGCCAGTCTGGTGCCGTCGGGCAGCGGGATGGACTCGCCGCGGATCCGCTCCGCCTCCGCGGCGGCCACCCTGAGGTTCCCGGCGGCCCGGGACACCTCGCGCAGGGTCTCCTTGCGGCACACGCCGGACTCGGCGGTGATGAGCGTGGAGAACTCCTCCGCACGGGCCGTGAGCATGTCGGCCGCCCGGGTCAGGACGGCCGACCGCTGCTGGGGAGTCGTGGCACGACGGCCGGCGGCCAGCGCGGCGACCGCGGCCGCCGCCTCCTCGGCACCGTCGCGCGGGACGGTGCCGACGGGCTCGCCCGTCCAGCGGTCGTGGACCGTGGTGTGCCGTCGGGCCGGCTGCAGTGCTCCGTTGACGAACATGACGACTCCCGAGCCGTGGGTCGCGAAGGGGGTGGGGAAGGGGAGGGTGATCAGTCCTGTTCGCGCACGAACCGCGCCTCGAGCTCGGAGATCTTCTCGTACTCGAAGACCTCGAACAGCTCGGCGAAGCTCATCTTCAGACCCATGTCGTCCCAGAACTTCTGGGTGGTCCCGGCGTCCCTGAGCTCGGCGAAGAGCTTGCGCAGGACCGAGGCGGCGGCCATCCAGCCGGACAGCGGGTAGATCGCCAGGTTGTAGCCGATCGACTCCAGCTCCTTGGTGGTGAGCCAGGGGGTCTTGCCGCCCTCGACCATGTTGGCCAGCAGCGGGGCGTCGAGTTCGTCGCGGACCCGCTTCATCTCGTCGACGTCGAGCATCGCCTCCAGGAAGATGCAGTCGGCGCCGGCGGCGAGGTACTCGCGGGAGCGGCGGATGGCCTCGTCGAGGCCGAGCGACTCACGGGCGTCGGTGCGGGCGATGATGGTGAAGTCCTCGTCCACACGCGCCTCGACGGCCGCCTCGATCTTGCCGGTCATCTCCTCCGTGGAGATCAGTCGCTTGCCCTCCAGGTGGCCGCAGCGCTTGGGGTTGACCTGGTCCTCCAGGTGGTAGCCCACGATGCCGACCCGCTCGAACTCCCGGGTCGCCCGCCACACCGACATCGCGTTGCCGTACCCGGCGTCGGCGTCCATGATCACGGGCAGGTCGTCCACCGCGAGCACGATGTTCTTGGCGTTGGTGGCCTGCTCCGACACGCTCGTGAAGCCGAGGTCCGGCAGGCCGAGCATGCTGGCGGAGGTGCCCGAGCCGGTCATGTGCACCGCGGGGAAGCCGGCCTGCTGGATGACCTTGGCGCTCAGGGCGTCGTACGCACTGGGGACGACGAGGATCTCGGGGGCGTTCATCAGCTCGCGGAACGTACGTGCCTTGGTCACGGCCATCTCTTCTCTCCTCGAAGGTGCCTTGCGTCGGAGCCGGCGCGGGAGCGCGCCGACGGGGCGTCGGGTCTCGGGGGTCAGGGAGCGGTCACGAGGCCCGCCAGGGACTCGTCGAGCCGGAGGAGCTGGTTGTACTTGGCCAGGCGGTCGCCGCGGCGTGGTCCGCCGACCTTGATCAGCTCCGCCGCGACGGCGACGGCCAGGTCGCACATGGCGGTGTCCTCCGTCTCGCCGGAGCGGTGGGACACGGCGAGCAGCATCCCGGCCCGGCGGGCGGCGGCCGCCGCGGCCAGCGTGGCGCTGACCGTGCCGGCCTGGCTGAGTTTGAGCAGGATGCCGTCGGCCAGGCCAGGGGCGATCCGCCGCGCGTCGGTGGCGAACAAGTCGTCGCCGACCACGCTGGTGGCTGAGGGCAGGGCGCCGCGCAGCTTGTCCCAGCCGGCGTCGTCGGCCGGGTCGAAGGGGTCCTCCAGGAAGGTCAGGCGGAACCGGTGCGCCAGCCCCGCGAGGTGCTCGGCGAACTCCCCGGAGGTGAACTCCCGGTCGCCGAAGCGGTACCGGCCGGAGCCGGTGTGGAGGTGCTCCGCCGCCACGTCCACGCCGAGGGTGCACACCTCGGTGTGCCCGGCCTCGGCCACCGCGGCCTGCAGCAGGGCGAGTTGCTCCTCGCTCTCCAGTGGTACGAGCAGACCGCTGGAGGCCGAGAGGGGGACGGGGCCGAAGCGTCGTTCCACGGCCCGGTGGGCCGCGGTGAACACCTGGTCGGCCACCTCGATGTCGGTGTGGATGCGACCGGTGGCCGGGAGCACCATCACCTGCTGGAAGCCGCGCGGCGGCCCGTCGCGGTGGATGCCGCCGGATAACACGTTGACCATCAGGCGGGGCAGTCCCGGATGGCCGAGGCCGTACTGCTCCGCCAGGTGGGCGTGCAGCGGGAGGTGCCGGGCGGCCGCGGCGGCCCGGGCGTGGGCCAGGGACACGGCGAGGGTGAGGTCGGAGCCGGCCTCCCCCGCCTCGTACACGTCGGCGAGCCGCGCGTCGCACTGCCGCTGACCGTCGACGGCGCCGTCGGTGAGCGCGGCCGCGAGCGGGGGCGCGGTGACCGGGCCGAGCACCGGCTCGGGTCCCCGGCGCCGCTCCAGCCTGCCGGGGGCGATCGCCCGGGGTGCCGAACCCGTCCCGGTGTGGCCGGAGTCCAGGGTGACCTCGGCCTCCAGGGTGACGCGTGCCCGCGAGTCCAGGATGCCGCGCAGCCTGACGGAGGTGATCGTCATCGGCGCCCTCCGTCCGACCCGGTGAGCAGGACGGACAGCAGGTCGCTGGCGCGGCGTGCGCCCAGCGAGCCGCCGAGCGCGGCCTTCTCGCCGAACTCCGTCACCGCGTCGGCGGCCACGCGGGGGCCGACCGCGACGGCGGGGACGAGGTCGGGGCTGTGGATGCCCATCTCACAGGGCGTGGCGTGGTCGCAGGTGACGACCAGCGTGTCGTCCTCGGTGAGTGCTTCGGCGAGCGGGCCGACGAAGTGTGCGTCGATCTCCTCGACGGCCCGGACCTTGTCGTGCGGGCGCCCGTCGTGGCCCGGCTCGTCAGGGCCCTTGAGGTGGACGAACACCGCGTCGGCCGGGTCCGCGAGCAACCGCGGCAGCAGCTCCCGGTAGTAGTCGGGTTCGCTCTGGCCGCGGGCCGGCCGGGAGCGGGTGAACCGGGCGCCGATGAGTTGTGCCAGGCCCCGCTCGGCCGGCACTTGCCCGTACATGGACAGGGTCAGCCCGGTCCGTTCGGTAAAGCCGGCGAGTTGCGGCAGGGTGTCACCGGCGTCCCGTACCAGCAGCAGGTTGGCGGGCCGCCGTCCGAGGGCCCGGCGGCGGGCGTTGACCTCGCTGCGCTGCATCACCTCGGCGCTGGCCGCGACGAACCGGTTGACGAGTTCCGCCGTGGTCGCGGCGGCCGGGTCGCCGTCGAAGGGCGTGCAGGTGGCCGGGGTCGCCGAGGGGGCGTTCACGGGGACGCCGAAGGGGCCCCGGCTGACGAATCCCGGGTCGGTGTTCGTTACCTTCCCGGACAGCGGGACGGTGTCGCTGGTGAGGGCGAGGATGCCGCGGTGGCGGCCGAATCCGGTGAGGCTGAAGCCGACCCGGTCGTCGAGCCGCACCTGCTCGGTGATCTCCTCCACCAGCCTGGTCTGGTCGTCCTCGTCGAGGTCACGGGAGGTACGGCGGTCCAGTCGCCGGGTCTGTGGGTCCCAGCTGGCGAAGTTGACCCGGAACGCCACGGAGTACCCGTCGGGTTGCCAGAAGTCCATGCCGAGCCCTTCCAGCGGTCCGCGCCCGGTGTAGTGGGTGGCGGGGTCGTAGCCGAGCAGGGCCATGGCGCCCGAGTCGGACTCCGGGGGCACGTCGGGGGCGATCACCTCCAGCGCGGCGGAGCTGCCGCGCCCGGCCAGTGCGTCCAGGTGGGGGGTGGCGGCCGCCTCGAAGGGGGTCAGCCCGCCCAGTTCCGCCACCGGCCGGTCGGCGCCGCCGCACAGCACGGTGATGAACAGCCGTCCCGTCCGTGGTGTGCCGTGGGGCCCGGTGGGCCGGTTGTCAGGCCCGGATGCGCTCATCGATTCCACACTCCTTGACGACCCTCGCGACGGCGGGCGGCACCAGGTGCTCCCAGGGCTGTCCCTCGGCGATGGACCGGCGGACCCGGCCGCCGCTGACGGGCTTGTCGGTACGGCGCCACATCACCTCGGTCCGCAGCCCGAGCGCGTGGAAGCGGTCGAGCTTGGCGTCGCCCCAGTCGTCGTAGACCGTGACGAAGTAGCGGGCGTCGGCGGGTGCGTAGTGGGCGAGCCGCTCCGGGAAACTGTGGGGGAAGGGCACGATGCGCAGCCGCTCGTGGGAGACCCCGGCCTCGGTCAGGGCGCCCTCTACCATGAGGTAACGCTCGTAGAACGTGCAGGGGTTGGACTCGGGCAGACCGCGCTCGGGGTCCGTGGTCTCCTCGGTGGTGGTCCACGGGTCGGGGTTGGTGATGCCCACGACGAGGGTGCGGCAGCGTTCCGCCCCGGCCAGCAGGTATTCCAGGTGGCCGAGGTGCAGGGGCTGGAACCGCCCGTGGATGACGCCCGTCCCGGCGATCTGCTCGGCGCTCATCGTGCGGTCACCCCTCCCGCGTGGACCGGGGTGGCGGTGCCGGCGGGCGGCGTGGTGACGAACGCCCGGAAGCGGCGGGCCACTTCGGCGGGGGTGACCTTCGGCCGGCCCAGCCCGTCCAGGGATCCCGGCCGGATCGCCAGGTGCACCAGGGTGGGCCCGTCCGTGGCCAGTGCGGTGGCGAGGGCGTCGGACAGATCGTCCAGGGAGGTGCAGGCGTGCACCGCGCGGTAGCCGCAGGCGGCGGCGACGGCGGGCAGGTCGACGGCGCTGGACAGGGTGCGCTGGCCGCCGGTGGAGTCGTGGACGCCGTTGTCGAGGACCAGGTGGACCAGGTTGCCGGGGGCGTGGGCGCCGACGGTGGCGAGGCTGCCCAGCCGCATCAGCACCGAGCCGTCGCCGTCGACGACCACGACCGGGCGGGGTGTGTGCAGCGCGACGCCCAGGCCGACGGTGGCGGCCGAGCCCATCGCCCCGACCATGTAGAAGTGCTGGTCGCGGTCGTCGAGGGTGTACAGCTCCCGGCTGGACTTGCCGGTGGTGGACACCACCGCCGCGTCCCGGGGCAGTTCGGCCAGCAGCCGCTCCAGGGCGGCGATCCGGGTGGGCCGGGCCGCGGAACGGCCGGGCCGGGCGTACCGTACGACCTGTCCTGTCGCGGACCGTGGTGCCGTCTCGTTCAGGGGCTCGTCGGCGACGACTCCCTGGGGGAGCAGGAAGCCGTAGGGCAGTTCACGGTGTGCCAGGGAGGCGCGGCAGGCGGCGAACGCGGTGTGCAGTTCGTCCGTCGTGTCGGGGATCAGGGACCACTCCATGTCGCACAGGTCGAGCAGGTCCCCGGTGATCCGGCCCATCAGGTGGTGCTGGGGCTCGTCCTTCTCGCCGGGGCGTCCCCGCCAGGTGGTGATCACGACGGCCGGGATGCGCGCGGGGTGCAGCAGGGAGGTGAGCGGGTTGGTCATGTTGCCCAGGCCGGAGTTCTGGGTGATGGCGCAGCCCAGTCCGCCGCCCAGCCAGGCGCCTGCCGCGACGGCCGCGGCCTCGCCCTCCTGCGTGACCGTGAGGTAGCGGGTGGCGGGGTCGCTGATGACGCGGTTGATCAACGGGGTCAGGTAGGAGCAGGGCACTCCGGCCACGGTGGTCACACCGAGGCCGGTGAGCCCGGCCACCAGGTCGGCCGCGCCGATCATCCCTGCACCGGCGCGAGGTCGGGGGCCTGCGTGTAGCGGTTCTCGTCCTGCTCCAGGCTCTCGTAGTCGAGCAGGCCGAAGATCTCCTTCAGCGGGGCGACCCGCTCCTCGACGCCGAAGATCCCGCGGTCCGCCCGGATCTGCTGGCACACGTCACGCATCGCGGAGAACGCGGCCCGCATGCTGTGGTTGGCCCAGATGCAGCCGGCGATGCCCAGCGCGGCGAAGTCGTCGAGGGAGGGCCTGTGGTAGGTCGTGGGGGCGATGAGGATCGGGGCGCTGCCGTCCCACTGCCGCATGAACTCGGCTATCTGCTGGGGGGTGCTCATCCGCGAGTGGATGAACAGTCCGTCGGCGCCGGCCTCGACGTAGGCGTGGGCCCGGGTGAGGGCCTCCTCCATGGGCAGGTTGGAGATCAACGCCTCGGTGCGTGCCACGACGACGAAGCCGGGATCGCGCTGGGTGTCCTTGCAGGCCTTGATCTTTCCGCTGAACTCCCCGATCGGGGCCAGCTGGTGGCCGTCCCCGAAGAAGGAGTTCATCTTGGGGAAGACCTTGTCCTCGAAGCAGACACCGGCCGCGCCCACCCGCTCGGCGCGGGCGGCGAAGCGGCGGGCGGTGTTGAAGTTGCCGTAGCCGGTGTCTCCGTCCACGAGGACGGGCGCTCCGGGGGCGGCCTCGGTCATCGTGCCGACGAGGGTGAGCAGTTCCGTCCAGGACGCCTCGTCGCTGTCCCGGACGCCGCGTGCCGTGGACATGCACAGACCGGACGCCCAGAGCGCCTCGAAGCCCTCGGCGACGGCGATGCGGGCGCTCAGCCCGTCGTGAACGCCCATCAGCTGGCATGTGCCGGGGCCGTGCAGCAGGTTCTTCAGCCGGCTGCCGACGGATTCCGGGGAGCCCGTACCGTCGCTGCCAGGCCGCTCCGTCGCGTTCATGGGTCCTCCAATGGGGACGTGCTTCGTGGGGTTGGTTCAGGGGGTCAGGCCACGCGGCCCTCGGCCGGCGGGGTGCCGTCGCGCAGTACCGAGCGAACGCCCTCGGCCACGCGCCGGCGCAGGCTCTCCTCCGACTCCGCGGACAGGAACGCGCGGTGGGAGCTGACGATCACGTCGTCGCGTTCCAGGAGCTTGCGGGCGACCGGGTTCTGGTTGGGGTCCTCGGGTGAGAAGACGTCCGAGGCGAAACCGCCGAGGCGTTCGCTCTCCAGGGCCCGCAGCACACAGCCGGGGTCCACCAGCGCGCCGCGTGCGGTGTTGACGAGCAGGGCGCCGGGTTTCACGCGGTCCAGTGCGGCACCGCTGATCAGGTCGCGGGTCTCGTCGGTGAGCGCGGTGTGCAGGACCACCGCGTCGCAGCGTTCGAGGAGTTCGTCCAGGGAGCCGACCGGGTGGACGCCGTGGCCCGCCATGACGTCGGCGTGGACGTAGGGGTCGACGGCGAGCACCTGGCGGTAGAACGCCTGGAGCTTGCGGGCGGTGGCTCGGCCGATCCGGCCGAAGCCGACGATGCCGACGGTGCGGTCGGAGGTGCGGCGCGGGATGCCGCCGCGGTGGATGCCCCACCGGTCCGCCCGCACCAGCCGGTCCTGGACGCTGATGCCGCGCTCCAGGCCCAGCAGCAGGGCGAGGGTATGGGTGCTGACCTCGTCGCCGCAGTAGTCGGGGACGTTGAAGCCGATGAGGCCGTGCTCGGCGAGCAGGGGGCCGTTGAGGTTGTCGACGCCCACGCCGCTGCGGGCGATGACCTGGCAGCCGGGCGAGACGGCGTCGACGAGTTCGGGGGTGACCTGGCACCGGTAGATGACGAGGGCGTCCGCGCCGCGCACGTGCTTCAGGAAGCGTTCGCCGGTGGTGACGTAGGAGTCCTCGAACAGGCCCAGCTCGATGTCGATGTCGGGGCCGAGGACGGAGCGTTCGACGGCGGCCAGGGCGGGGTCGGGACGTCCGTCGGCGTCCAGGGCCCAGGCGGGGTCGGTGTAGACGACGCGCACGGGTCTCCTCCTAGTTGTCGTAACCCCAGCCGGCCAGGTCGCGCCGGCCCCGGCGCAGCGTGGCCGCGGGCTCGAAGGTGTTGGTCAGCTCCAGCCAGTCCTGGTAGCCGAGGTGGGCGCCGGAGCCGAACTTCAGCACGGTGCCGGTGCCGTGCCAGCGGTGCCGAACGAACGGGCCGGTCCACGCCGAGCCGTCGGGTTCCAGCTCCACCGACGCGGGGCCGTCGGGTCCGTCCCATTCGAGGGTGAGGCGCCCTTCCGTCACGACGTAGTGGTTCTCGGCGTGGTCGATCAGGTCGGCTCCGCGGCCGTCGGCGTCGACGCGCAGGAAGCTGCCGACCAGGTCGGGCAGATGGGCGGCGGAGGCCATGGAGGCCGCTTCGTAGGTGCCGAAGGTGCGGCGGGAACGGCGGGAGTCCTCGATGGTCGTCCAGGTCTTGCCGACTCCGTCGTGCTGGTCGTCGGCGGGCAGCAGCACCCGGTAGTCGAAGCCGAGGGCACGGCCGAGGGTGCGCAGTACGGTCAGACCCGTCTCGGACGCCGGTGAGCGCAGCGCCGCTTCCAGGTCGGCCGGGGGCACTCCCGCCGCCTCGGCCGCGGAGGTGCGGGTGTGCGCCCGGCGGGCCAGGAAGAGATCCAGGACCGAACCGGCGCTCACCTTGCCGGACAGGGCCTTCAGCGCCTCCTCGAACGCTCCGGTCGACCAGTTGTTGGCCTCCGTCATGAGCGGCGAGATGTTCGACTGGGCGGTGTAGGAGACGATCCGGGCGGGCGCGTCGCCGGCGAGCGAGTAGCTGTGGGGGCAGTACGAGGGCTCCACGTAGGAGTCGCCGGTGATCCAGCGGTCGCCGCCGTGGTTGGCGTGCAGGACCCGCCAGGTCTGCGGGGTGATCTCCTCGCCCCACCGGCCGTTGATGTCGCCGGGGCCGAGGTTGACGGTGATGGCGGGTTCGAGGTGGCCGTTGTTCAGGGCGGGCAGCCGGTCGGACGGGCAGAGGATGTCGAGCACGACCGGGGCGACCCGGCCCTCCGGCGCGGCGAGCGTGTAGTAGTTGTAGAAGTGGATGCCGTCGCGCTGGATGGGGCGGCGGGAGGCGTGCATCTCCTCGGCGGACTTGTGCACCACGGTCAGGTTGCGGTGGGCGTCGGCGGCGAGTTGGGACGGCTCGACGCTGAGGGCCTCGGCGAGGGCGGTGGCCGCGGCCGGGTCCGGTTCGTTCGCCTCGTCGCCGAGCAGGCGGCGCAGGTCGTCCAGGGGCAGCCCGGCGAGGTCGGCGGTCTGGGCGGCCGTGTACTTGCGGGCGTTCATCCAGTGAGCGAGCTTGAACGGGTCTATCCGCACGTCTCCTCCATTTCCGATCGTTCGCCCAGGAGCCGGCCGAGCGACTCGCGGTCCAGCCGGCGGGGGTTGTCGTGGCAGCGGGGGTACGTCACGGCTTCGGCCGCCAGACTTCGGTGGTCGACGTCGAGTGCGTCGTACGGGGTCAGGCCGCAGGCGGTGATGAAGCGCTCCACGCGGAGCGCGGCCCGGGCCGGGGTGCCGCCGAGCGGGGCCGCGAGGGCGTCGAGCACCCGGCGGACGTGGCCGGTGCCTCGCGGGTCGGCGCAGTCCCCGGCGGGCACGGCGTGGTTGTAGCGCAGCAGCCGGCCCAGCGTCACCCCGCAGGCGTGGCCGTGGGCCAGGCCCAGCCGGAGCGTCAGCGGGTAGGAGATGGCGTGGCACGAGGAGGTCTGGGCCAGGGCGATGGCCCGCCCGGAGTGGTGGGCGGCGCGCTGGAGGGCGAGCCGTGCGGCGGCGTCCGGGGCGTCGTCCTGGACTTGGTCGAGGGCTTCGGCGGCGAGGGTGACGGCGGAGGTGCCCCAGCGGATGGACTCCGGCGTGGAGCGGATGGACCAGGAGGCCTCCGCGCCCTGGCACAGGGCGTCCAGGATGCCGGTGGCCAGTGCGCGGCGGCCTAGTCCGGCCAGCAGTTCCGGGGCGAGGACGGCGGCGGACGGGCGGACCCGGGGTCCGGTGAGGGAGAGCTTGCGCCGGTGCTTCAGGTCCCACAGGGTGGCGAACGGTGTGGCCTCGGCTCCGGTGCCGGCGGTGGTGGGCACCGCGACGACCCGTACGGCCGGTGGGGTGTCGCCGGCTGCCGGTCCGGCGGCGCAGGCCTGGCGCACCCGGTCGGCGTCCGGAGGGCCGCCGTCGGCGAGGGCCGCCGCTGCTTTGGCCGCATCCATGACAGTACCGCCGCCGATCGCGACCGCCACGTCCGCACGGATCGCGCGCAGTTGCCGGGCCAGGGCGGCGACGCTGTCCGGTGTGGTCGGCCCGTCGTGCACCACGACCGTGGGGTCGAGGGGGCGCAGGGCGTCCGTCAGCCTGGGCGCCCAGGGGCGTCCGGCGAAGCCGGGACCCACGACCTGGGCCACTCGTGGCGCCCGGCGCAGCGGGCCGGACAGGAGCGCGGTCACGCGGGCGATCTCGTGGATGCCCTCGGCCAGCAGCAGTTCACCGGGAAACACAGCGGTCATGGGTCACACTCCTTTCGTCCCTGGTGCGATCGGTTTGCTACGGAGGGGAATTCAGGTCACGCCGATTCCAAGAGGCCGCGCAGGGTGAACGGCATGATTCCGCCGTGCCGGATGAATTCCGCCTCCATGGCCGTGTCGACCCGGACCACGGCATCGAAGGAAACGGCTCCCGCGGTCACCCGGACCGTACGCGGCACGGATTCCGAGAATTCCCGCACACCGCTGATGTCGAATTCCTCGGCGCCCGTGAGACCGAGCGTCCGCGCGTTCTGTCCGGCCGGGAACTCCAGCGGCAGGATTCCCATTCCGACGAGATTCGACCGGTGAATGCGTTCGAAGGATTCCGCGATCACCGCACGGACCCCGATCAGGGCCGGGCCCTTGGCGGCCCAGTCCCGGGACGATCCGGTGCCGTACTCGCGTCCGGCCAGGACGACCAGGGGCACGCCCGCCTCCTGGTAGGCGACCGCCGCCTCGTACATCGTGGTGAGCTCGCCCGTCAGGTGGTTGACGGTGTGGCCGCCCGTCTTCCCGGCGGCCAGACGGTTGCGCAGCCGGGGGTTGGAGAACAGGCCGCGCAGGAGGACCTCGTGGTTGCAGCGCCGGGCGCCGTAGGAGTTGAAGTCCCCGGGCGGCACCCCGAGCTCGCGCAGGAAGACACCGGCCGCCGAGTGCGCGGGGATGCCGCCTGCGGGTGAGATGTGGTCGGTGGTGACCGAGTCGCCGAGGTCCGCCAGCACCCGGGCGCCTCGGATGTCGTCCAGGGGCCGCGGCCGGGCGGTGGTGCCGACGAAGTAGGGCGGCGGCGCGATGTACGTGGAGTCCTCGGCCCACGGGAACAGTTGCTGCGGGTGCGCGGGGAGGGCGCGCCACCGCTCGTCGCCGGCCATCAGGGAGTCGTACATCTGCGTGTACGTGCCGGGGTCGACCGCGGTGCGCGCGACCTCGTCGATCTCCCGGCTGTCGGGCCAGATGTCGGCCAGTGTGACGGGCCGGCCGTCGGAGCCCGTGCCCAGCGGCTCGGTGGTGAGGTCGATGTCCATGGTCCCGGCCAGGGCGTAGGCGACCACCAGCGGGGGCGAGGCGAGGTAGTTCATCCGGACGTCGGGGTTGATCCGGCCCTCGAAGTTGCGGTTGCCCGAGAGTACGGCCACCGAGGCCAGGCCCGACTCGCGCACGGCTCCGGCCACCGACTCGGGCAGTGGCCCGGAGTTGCCGATGCAGGACGTGCAGCCGTAGGCGACCAGGCTGAAGCCGAGCTTGTCCAGGTAGGTGTCCAGACCGGCTCTGGCCAGATACTCCATCACGGCGGCGGAGCCCGGCGCGAGGGTGGACTTCACCCAGGGGCGCGGCTGGAGGCCGAGTTCGACGGCCTTCCGGGCGAGCAGTCCGGCCGCGATCATCAGGGCGGGGTTGGAGGTGTTGGTGCAGGAGGTGATGGCGGCCAGCACCACGGCGCCGTCGCCGAGTGTGTGGCGGCTGCCGTCCGGGGCCGTGACCTCGGCCCGTCGCGCGGTCCCGCCGTTGACCTCGGACACGGCCTCGGCGAACGCGGTACGGGTGGTGGCGAGCGGCACCCGGTCCTGGGGGCGCCGGGGTCCGGCGATCGACGGGACGACCGAGGCCAGGTCGAAGCGGACGCGTTCGGTGTAGCGGATGGTGGCCGCCGCCGCGGGGTCGTACCACAGCCCCTGGGTCTCGGCGTAGGCGCGCACCAGGTCCAGGTGGCGTTCCGGACGGCCGGTGGCGCGCAGGTAGCGCAGCACCTCGTCGTCGACGGGGAAGAGCGCCGCGGTCGCCCCGTACTCCGGGCACATGTTGGCGATGGTGGCGCGGTCGGCGGCGCTCAGCGCGGCCAGCCCCGGGCCGTTGAACTCGATGTACGCGCCGACCACGCCGTGCGCCCGCAGCCGTTCGGTCAGGGTCAGCACGATGTCGGTCGCGGTCACTCCGTCAGCCGGCCGTCCGGTGAGTTCGCAGCCGATGACCTTCGGGACGCGCAGGGTCAGCGGCCGGCCCAGCACGGCCGCCACCGCCTCGATGCCGCCGACGCCCCAGCCGAGCACACCGAGTCCGTTGACCATCGGGGTGTGCGAGTCGGTCCCGACGACCGTGTCCGGGTAGAGCGCGGGGAGGCTCCCGGTGTCGTCGGCGATCACCACACCGGCCAGCCGTTCCAGGTTGACCTGGTGGATGATGCCGGTGTTCGGCGGGACGATCCGCAGGCGGTCGAAGGTGGCCTCGGCCCAGCGCAGCAGTTCGTAGCGCTCGCGGTTGCGGGCGTGGTCCAGAGCGGCGTTGCGGGCGTAGGCGTCCGGGGTGCCGAACACGTCGGCCATGACGGAGTGGTCCACGACCAGGTCGACCGGGACCTGCGGGCTGAGCGTCTCGGCCGCTCCTCCGAGCCGGACGAACGCCTCCCGCATGGCGGCGAGATCGACGAGGCACGGCACACCACTGTAGTCCTGCATGACCACCCGGGCCGGGTGGAAGAGGATCTCGGGCGCGGGTCCCCGCGGGTCCCAGGCCGCCAGCGCGTCGACCAGGCCGGCGTGGACGTGGACGCCGTCCTCGTGCCGCAGCAGGTTCTCCAGCAGGATCCGCAGACTGTAGGGAAGGCTCCCGGCACTCGGTACCGCATTCAGCAGTCGAAATATCTCGAACGACTCACCCGCGACCTCGATGACATCGCGAGCACCAAAACTGTCAGGGTGTTCCGAATTCTGGGAACCGTGCCTCACACAGCCCTCCTCCGCAGATTGCTGCGAGCTTTTCCGCGCTGAACCAATCATCTCCCGCCGGAAACTCCGGCACCAGGGGGTCCGCTATTCCACTTGTGGCCATGTCCGGCTACGGAAGTTCCTCCGCACGCTCGGCCGAGACACTTCTGGCCAGCCCGGACAGCGTGGGTTCCACAAAGAGCGAGCGCACGGGCAGGCGAACCCCGAAGGCCTGGTTGACCCGGGCGATAATCCGTGTCGCCGAGAGGGAGTTCCCGCCCACTTCGAAGAAATTGTCCGCACTTCCCGGTGGCGCGATGCCCAGCACCTCCTGCCAGATCCCCGAGATGCGCTCCTCGACCGGGTCCAGCAGGGGCGGCCGGTTCCCGGCGGTGTCGCCCGACTGTGCGAGCGGGTCGGGCAGGGCCTCGCGGTCGAGCTTGCCGTTGGGGCTGGTCGGCAACGCGTCCAGCACCAGGAAGAGTTCGGGCACCATGTAGCCGGGCAGCCGGTCCCGGAGCCACTGGCGCAGGCCGGCCGCGGTGGGCCGCTCCTCCCCCGGCGCCCGTACGGCGTATCCGGCCAGCCTCCGGTCCGAACCCTCGCCCCGGACCAGGACGACAGCGGTGCGCACGCCCGGGTGGTCCTCCAGCCGGGTCTCGATCTCGCCCAACTCGATCCGGAAGCCGCGCAGTTTGACCTGGTGGTCGGTGCGCCCGAGGAACTCCAGCTCACCGTCGGCGCCCCAGCGAACCACATCGCCGGTGCGGTACAGGCGGGCACCCGGCTCGGTGCCGGAGGGATCGGGGAGGAACCGGTCGGCGGTGACGTCCGGCTGGTCGAGGTAGCCGCGGGCGAGACCGACGCCGCCGAGGAACAACTCGCCCTGCCGGCCGAAGGGGACGGGGCGCAGCGTGTCGTCCAGGACATGGACCGTGTACCCGGCGACCGGGCGGCCGAGGGGCGGCACCCGGTCCGGGGCGCACCGCGCGATGGTGGCGAGGACGGTGGCCTCGGTGGGCCCGTAGCCGTTGAACACGTCGCGGCCGTCGCACCACTGCTGGGCGAGTTCCAGGGTCGCGGCCTCGCCCGCCATGACCACCGTGCGCAGCCCGGGCAGTTCGCCGGCGGTCAGGGTGGACAGGGCCGAGGGTGACAGCAGGACCGTGCTGACCCGGCGCTCGCGGATCAGCCGGGCCAGGTCCTCGCCGGGGACGAGCAGGGCGCGCGGTTCGAGGACCAGGGTGGCTCCGGCGTCGAACGTCATCAGCAGTTCGAGCAGGGAGACGTCGAAGCTCGGCGAGGCGAAGCGCAGCACCCGGCTGTCCGGGGTCTGGGCGAACTGCTCGGCGCTGCGGGTCAGGCTGCCGATGCCGCGGTGCGGCACCATGACGCCCTTGGGCACGCCGGTCGAGCCGGAAGTAAAAATGACGTAGGCGAGCCGGTCCGGCGCGATGGGGAGCCCCGGCCGGTCCGCGGGGCCGTCCGCGAGGGCGGCCCGGGTCGCGTCGTCGTCCAGCAGTACCGTCGTGACGTCGTTCCCGGCGAACCGGCCGGCCAGCGACCGCTGGGTGAGCAGCAGCGTTGCCCCGCTGCGGCGCAGGATGTGCTCCAGCCGCTCCGCCGGGTACTCCGGGTCGAGGGGCAGCAGGACCGCTCCGGCCTTGAGGACGGCGAAGGTGGCGACGATCGCGTCCGCCGTGCCGTCCAGGGCCACACCGACCGGCTGCTCCGGCCGGACGCCGAGGGCGAGCAGGTGGTGGGCGAGGCGGTTGGCGGCCTCGTCCAGTTCCCGGTAGGTCAGCTGACGGTCGGGGGCTTCCACCGCCGTGTGATCCGGATGCCGCCGGGCGGAGTCCTCCAGCACCCCGTGCAGGGTGCGGTGGTGCCGCGGGTCGTCCGCGACGGGGGCGTTGACCTCCTTCAGGTGCCGGATCTCGTCCCGGGTGAGCACGGGCAGGGCGGCCAGCTCCCAGCCGGGGTCGGCGGCGACGGACCGGGCGAGGAGAGCCAGCCGTTCGCCGAGCCGGTCGATGGTGACGGGCTCGAACAGGGCGGTGTTGTACTCGAAGTAGCCGGTGTACGTGCTCTCGCGGTCGGTGAGCACCAGCGTCAGGTCGAACTTGGCGGAGTCCGGGGTGTGCGTGTCGCGGGCCCGCTCGGGCAGCAGTGTGTCCAGTTCACTGGCGTCCCGGCCGTCCTCCATCACGAACGCGACCTGGAACAGCGGGTTGTGGGTGAGCGTGCGCTCGGTGCGCGCCTCGTCCACGAGCCGTTCGAAGGGCAGGTCCTGCCGGGCCAGCGCCTCGACGACCGTCTGCCGCACCTGGGCCAGCAGGTCGCCGAAGCTCATGCCGGGCTCGATGCGGACGCGCATGGCGAGGGTGTTGGCGAAGAAGCCGATCAGGTCGTCCAGTTCGGGCCGGGCGCGGTTGGCGACCGGGGTGCCGATGACCATGTCGCGCTCTCCGCTCCAGCGGTGCAGCAGCGCGGCGAACACGGTCAGCATGGTCATGAACGGGGTGGCACCGCTCCGCGCGGCCAGGTCGCGCAGGGCCGTGGTCAGCTCGGCCGGTAGCGCGAACCGCCGCCGGGCCCCCTCGGTCGTCGCCACCGCCGGACGCGGGCGGTCGAACGGCAGGTCGATGACGGGCGGCGCTCCCCGTATACGCTCGCGCCAGTAACCCAGCAGCTCTCCGAGCCGCTTCTCGTCCAGCATGCGGCGCTGCCAGTCCGCGAAGTCGGCGTACTGGATCGGCAGCGGGGGCAGACCGGCGTCGGTGCCGGTCTCGGCGGCGTGCAGCAGCGCCGTCAGGTCGCGCCGCAGCAGACCGATGGACCAGCCGTCGAAGACGGTGTGGTGGAACGTCAGGAAGAGCAGGGCGTCGTCGTCGCGCAGCCGCAGCAGCAGGCAGCGCAGCAGGGGGCCGGACGACAGGTCGAAGGGACGCTGTTTGTCCTCCGCGCACAGGCGCAGTGCGGCGGCGGCCCGCGCGCTGTCGGGCAGTGCGCGCAGGTCCGTCTCGGTCAGCGGCGGGGTCAGGCTGTCCGCGATGTGCTGGCGGGGCTCCCCGCCGTCGGCCGGGAAGACGGTCCGCAGCACCTCGTGACGCCGGGTCAGCGCGCCCAGAGCGTCGCGCACCGCCTCGGTGGTCACGGGCCGGCCGATCCTGAGGGAGGCGGAGACGTTGTAGACCGGGCGTCCCGGCTCCAGTTGGTCGAGGAACCACAGGCGGTGCTGGGCGAACGACAGCGGCACCGGCCCGTCGTCGTCCGGCCGGCGCGGGATCGCCGGGTCCGGGCCCGGAGCCGCCGCGGCCCGCAGCCGACTCTCGAACAGGGCTCGCTGCTTGGGCGACAGTGCGGCGATCCTGGTCTGGAGGTCTTCCACTGCTGTTACGTCCCCTCTGTATGACGACGGTGCCGAGGGCGGGTCCGGCGGCCGACCGTTCCGGCCGGTCCGCTAACCGAAGGCGCGGGCCGCGACGATGACGGCCGAGACGACCCCCTCTCCGATGACGAGGCCGGAGGCCACCGTCCCCACGGTCTCCTTCAGATGAGGTGCCTTGCGGACGGTCAGCCAGGCCGCCGCGCCGCCCAGCGACATCGCGAGCACGGTGTCCGGCGGCAGTAGCAGCCCGAGTCCCAGGGCGGAGGGCGAGACCGGGGCGAAGGTGAGCAGGAACCCGGCCGGCAGGGCGGCGGCGAGCGGGGTGCCGACCTGCTGGGCGTCCGAGGAGTCCAGCGAGTAGGCGCTCGCGACGAAGTCGAAGGCCCGGGCCAGCGGGGCCGGGAACTCCGGCTGCCCCACCAGGCCGGAGCGCAGCAGCACCGCCATCAGGAACAGGCCGACGACGGCGCCCAGCCAGCCGCCGAGGGCCTGCGTGGACAGCACCCGGCGCGGCGAGGGCCGCACGGACACCGCCGTGTCCGACACCCGCACCGCGTACGTGTAGTACAGCGCCGCCATCGCGGCCCCGGCGACGGCGGTGCTGAGCACGATCGCGTCGGACATCGACAGTCCGGCGAGTCGCAGCAGGATGATGCCGAGGAAGATGGCGGGGGACAGTGGCGCGATGCCGGTCTCGGCACCGACGCGGACGAAGAACAGCGCGAACAGCAGGGTCATCACCGTGATCAGCAGGGCGACGCCCAGCCCACGGCCCGCCCCGTAGTGCCAGCACAGCGTGGCGGCGCCGGCCAGCAGCAGCACGCACAGGGCCCCTGCGGCCCGGCCGTCGCCCGGGACGCGGGTGGCGCCCGGACCGCGCCTCAGCACCGAGACGGATCTGACCAGGGTCGCGACCGAGTAGCCGGTGATGACGCCGATGCCGATGGCGAGGACCGGTCCGTGGGAGAGGTGCTGGGTGTAGTCGTCAGCGGGGTCGCGCCGGGCCCAGAACACGGCGGAGCCCACGCCGCCCACGAACATCCACAGGGCCGAGCGGCTGCCGGCGAGCGCGCCGACGCCCAGCAGCATGGGCGACAGGGCCAGTCCGACGAAGGCCGGCGTGCCGGGGAGGTGCGCGGTCCCCTCGTCCGTCGTGACCGAGGCGACGAGCGCGACGACGACCGAGGCCAGCGCCGACCACCACAGCGGGCGCGCCGAGACCTCCCGTTTACGGCTGAGGCTCTCCATCAGCAGGATGGCCGGACGCAGTGTGGGGAACGGGAGTTCCTCCCGGCTGAGCATCCGGGCGGCGAGCATGCCCAGCACCAGTCCGACGGCGTTGGCGAGCAGGACGATGGCGGCCAGCGCCACCCATGGGGGCGGTCCGGCGCCCCGCAGATGGTTGGCGGCGATCCCGGAGCCCACGGCGGCGGCCGAGAGGTATCCGCTGGAGGCGATGGAGAAGACCACGAACAGGCTGGGCCAGGACAGGCGCCGTCGCAGCCGCAGCCACACCGCGCCGACCACCACGACGAGGGCGGAACCGCCGAAGGCGACACCGGTCTTGAAGATGACCAGGATGTTGAAGACACACAGCAACGCGCCGATCAGGACGCCGCCCGCGACCGCCCACCCGTCCGCACGCCGTGCGGGCCGGGCGCCGCCGGAGCGGGGGCCCGTGCGCGTGCCGTCGCTGCCGGTGTCGCTGCCCGCACCGGTCGTGCTTTCACTCACCGCTTCTCCCGTCCGGGCCGTCCTCGTCCGGGAGCGCTTCCAGTTCCGTGTCGGCGAGTGCCTCCAGTTCCGCGAGGAGCCGTTCCGTGGCCGCGCTGTCCGTGGCCGCCTGCGCGGTGACCACCGCGAGGGCGAAGTCGCGCAGGACGGGGTGTTCGAACGCGAGGCTTACGGGCAGGTCCACCCCGAAGGCCGTCGACGCACGGCCGGTCATGCGGGCGGCCAGCAGCGAGTGGCCGCCGATCTCGAAGAAGTTGTCGTCGCCGCCGACCTCGCCCGCGCCCAGCAGCTCGGCCCAGATGCCGGCCAGTTCGCGTTCCGCGGGGGTCCCGGGCGCGGCGCCCCGGCCGGACCGCGGCTGTTCGCCGGCCGCCGGGTCGGGCAGGGCCTTGCGGTCCGTCTTGCCGCTCGGCGTCAGCGGGACCCGGTCGAGGGTGACGTAGGAGCTCGGCCGCATGTAGGCGGGAAGCCGGGCGGCGGCCAGCTCCCGCAGTGTCGTGCGGAGTTGCTCGTCCCGGCCCGGCCGGGCCGGGCGCACGTAGGCGACGAGCCGCCGGTCCTGCGGGCCGGTGCCCCGGACGTCGACGACGACGTCGGCCACCTCGGCGTGGCCGGCCAGCGTCGCCTCGATCTCGCCGAGTTCGAGGCGCTGACCGCGCAGCTTCACCTGCCCGTCCTCGCGCCCGAGGTACTCCAGGACGCCGTCCCGGCGCCATCGGGCCAGGTCGCCCGAGCGGTACATGCGCGAGCCCGCCGGGCCGTAGGGGTCCGGTAGGAACCGTTCGGCGGTCAGGTCCGCCCTGCCGTGGTAGCCGCGGGCGACCGGGACGCCGCCGAGCCACAGCTCGCCCGGCACGCCCGGCGGCACCGGGTTCAGTTCAGCGTCGAGCACGTAACAGCGGGCGTTGGCGATGGGACGGCCGATCGGCACGGTGGGTTCACCGGGGCGGCACCGCCAGTGCGTGACCTCGATCGCGGCCTCGGTCGGGCCGTAGAGGTTGTGCAGTTCGACGTGGGGCAGGCGGGCGAAGAGCCGGTCGCGCAGGCCCGGGGAGAGCGCCTCGCCGCTGCAGAACACCCGGCGCAGGCTGTGGCCCTCGGGCAGCGCGCCCACGTCGAGGAAGGCCGCGAGCATGGACGGCACGAAATGCACGTCCGTGACGCCCTCCTCGACGAGCCGGCCCGCGAGGTACTGGGGGTCCCGGTGTCCGTCGGGCCGGGCGAGCACCAGGGTCGCGCCGGTGGCCAGGGTCCAGAACATCTCCCACACGGAGACGTCGAAGTGGATCGGCGTCTTCTGCAGCACGATGGTGCCGGGGCCGGGCGGGAAGGCGCGCATGCCCCAGCGGATCCGGTTGCACACCGGGCCGTGTTCGTTGAGCACGCCCTTGGGGCGGCCGGTGGAGCCCGAGGTGTAGATGAGGTAGGCGAGCTGTCCGGGGGCGATGCCGGGCAGCGCCGACGTGGTGTCCTGCATGTCCCCGGACGGGTCCGGTTCGTCCAGGGTGACGACGGTCGTACCGTCCGCGTCGGGCAGGTTCGCCGTGTGCCGGTGGAGCGTCAGCAGGACCCGGGCACCGCTGTCGCGCAGGAGGTAGGCGGTGCGCTCGGCCGGGTCTCCGGGGTCGATCGGCAGATACGCGCAGCCCGCCTTGAGGACGGCCAGGAGCGCGACGACCATCTCGAAGGAGCGCTCGCAAGCGACCGCCACCACGCTCTCCGGGGCCAGTCCGTACGAGAGCAGTCGCCGTGCCAGCCGGTCCGCGCGGAGGTGGAGCTGCCGGTACGTCAGCTCGGCGCCGTCGTCGGTCCGCAGGGCCACGGCGTCAGGGGTGCGGTGGGCCTGTGCGCTCAGAAGTGCGGGCAGGGAGTCCGCGTCCGGCCCGCCTGGCAGGACGTCCGCGGTGTCGTTCCAGGCCTGGACCATGCGGTCGCGGGCCGCCGGCTCCTGCAGCGGCAGGAGGGCCACGGGCAGGTCGGTCCGGTCGAGCGCCGCGTCGAGCAGGGTGACGAGCTGCGGGCCGAGTTCCGCGACGCGTTCCCGGTCGAACAGGTCGCTGTCGTACTCCCACTCCCCGCGCATGCCGGACGCGGACCCGGTGACGAAGAGCGTGAGGTCGAACATCGCGCTTCCGGTGTCGCCGCCGCTCTCCTCCCGTGCGAACGGCCCCTCGCCGGGCTCCCGGCCGTCCCGGTCGGGCGTGTTCTGCAGCGCGAGCATCACCTGGACGAGGGGGGTGTAGGCGGGGCTGCGCACCGGCGCGAGCTCCTCCACCAGGCGGTGGAACGGCAGTTCCTGACGGGCGAAGCTCTCCACGACGGTCCGGCGCGTGCGCCGCACCAGCTCCAGGAACGACGGCCGGCCGGCCACGTCGCAGCGCACCGCGACGGTGTTCACGAAGAGCCCGACCAGGCCCTCGGTCTCGGTGTGCGTCCGGCCCGCGACCGGTGAACCGACGAGCAGGTCGTCCTGCCCCGTCAGCCGGTGCAGCAGCGCGGCGAAACCGGCGAGCAGCACGGCGTACGGCGTCGTTCCCTCGTCCTTGGCCAGGCCTTCGAGCCGCCGGGTGACGGATTCCGGGATGTCGAAGAGGAGTCTGCCGCCACGGTGCCGTTTGACCGCGGCACGCGGCCGGTCGGCGGGGAGCTCCAGCAGGGGCGGCACGCCTGCCAGGTGGTGGCGCCACCAGTCCAGCAGCTCCGCCTCGGTTCCGGCGAGTTCCGCTCGCTGTCGGGCCGCCCAGTCGTGGTACTGGACGGGCAGCGGTGGCAGTGCCGGGGCGATGCCGTCGGTGTGGGCCCGGTACAGGTGGTTCAGCTCGCGTACCAGGATGTCGTCGGACCAGGCGTCGGTGACGATGTGCGGCATCGTCAGCAGCAGCCGCTGACGCGTGTCGCTCAGGTGCAGGACCCGCACGCGCAGCATCGGACCGGTCGACAGGTCGAAAGGGGCCTGTGCCTCTCGGGCGGCGATCCGGGCGGCGGCGACGGGCCGCTCGGCTTCGGGGAGTGCGCGCAGGTCGGACTCGCCGAGGGGGATGTGCGCGCGGTCCAGAACCTGCTGGGCAGGCCGGTCGTCCACGCTCGGGAAGACGGTGCGCAGCACCGCGTGCCGCCGGACGACGTCCCGCACGCACCGGTCCAGCACGCCCAGGTCCAGGTGCCCTTCGTGGCGCAGCGCGAAGTGGATGGTGTAGGTGGCGTTGCCCGGTTGCATCCGGTCGAAGAGCCACATGGGCTCCTGCTGGAAGGTCAGGGGCGCGGTGGCCGTGCTGTCCACCGGTGCGGTCCTGGGTGGTCCGGACGCGGTGGGCGCTGTGGAGCGGCTTGCCCGGATGCGTTTGGCGAGTGCGGCGGGCGACGGCGACTCGAAGACGTCCCGCAGGGGCAGTGGGGTGTCCAGCGCCTCACGGATGCGGGCCGCGGCCCGCACGGCCATCACCGAACTCGCCCCGAGCCGGAAGACGTTGTCGTCGATGCCGATCTCCGGCCGGTCGAGCAGCCCGGCCCAGATGGCGGCGATCCGGCCGGTGACGACGTCGTCCGTTTGGGGAGCCGTCACGCGCCGCCCTCCTCGAAGGTGCTCCGCAGGCTCAGGGGGCGCATGTCGTCCCAGTGCGTACGGATGACTTCCAGGCATTCGGCGCGGGTGCCGCGTGTACCGTGGGCCCGCCAGCCGGCGGGCGGCTCGCGGTCCTCGGGCCACACCGAGTACTGACCCTCGTGATTGACGACCACCAGGAAGCGCGTCGTCGCGCCGTCCAGCATTCGCGGTACCTCCCCCGTCTCGCCGCATACACGTAACGTCCGCGTGCACAAGCAAACTCGGTCCGATCATCGTCCACACCTGTCGCTGCTTTCACCCGGTCCGGACTTCCGCCAGTGGACATGACCACAAGTGGACTCGTGCACTCAGCCGGGGCCCGGCCCGGTCGTCCGGGCGGGCGCGGATCCGCTGCCTGCGCGCCCTCGTGCGAGCTCGGGGGACGGCCACCACATCTCGCCGCCGAACAGATCGACCAGGCCGGGCGGGGGTAACGGGCCGGTCGCCCCGTCCGCAGACCCGTCCGTGCCCTCGGTGTCGCACCGGAGGTCTTTCACGGCACCACTCCCGTCGCCGAAGGATCACCGGCTCGAGCCGTCGGCTCCCGGCCGGCGAGAGGGGCAAGTACGCCGTAGCCCTACGGGACCTGTCAAGACACCGCCGGACGACCTCGGAGCGTTCTCACCGCAAACTTCAAGACAAGTCGCGGCATTCTCCTGACAGCCTCCGCCGCACCCTCGTTCCGCCGCTCATCCGGCGGAGGGGCCTTGCTGTGGATCCTCTGTGGGGCGGGGGAAACCGGTCGAGGGCCGTACAAAGGACGGCACTCGGCACCGTCTCAAACCCGCCCGGCCGAGAATCGCCGGCCTCTGCGGCGCAGCCGGCCCAACAGGCCGGGGGAACGTGTGGGATCCGGGGACACGGGCCGGTCGTCCGCCGGTGCCGGGCGTGGTACCGGGCGCTCCTGCCGGGCCGCTTCGATCGTGTGGGCCAGGTCCGCGCGGAACCAGGCCACCTCGTCCGGCTCACTCGCCGTCATGAGTGTCTCGGCGAGTTCGGCGGCGGGTGAGCCGGGCGCCCCGTGCGACGGCAGGCGAGGGCGGCAACGATCCAGTTGAGCGCGCTCGTACGGGTCCTGGACCACTTCCGCCACGTCGGCCGGGTCGAGGAGACAGGCCACCGCTGCCGCGCGGGCCCACGGATCGTCCCCCGCCTGCCGCAGCAGAAACCCGATGTGGCGTCCCCGCCAGTTGCGGGGCCGGCGGTCCAGGCCCGTCTTCAGCGCCGCACGCAACGGTGCCGGCGTGGTCCGGCCGGTCAGCAGCCGGGCGTTGCTCTCCTCGGCCGCGAACTGCTTCAGTTCCTCGGCCAGATACCGCCAGACGACGGTCCGGTAGCGGTTCAGGTAGAACGTCACCGGCACGAGCAGGCCGAAACGCGCGAGACTCGTGAACCTCGCGGGCGTCACCGCCATGAGCTCAGCGCCCTCTTGGGTACCGGCGGTCGCGACGCGCTCGCGCAGTCCGCCCGGGAAGCCGTCCCCGGCGCGCAACCGGTCGATCTCCGCACGGGCGACCCGGCGGCCACCGCCCCCTTCGTCGGGAACGGTGCGGATGAGGCCGAGATGCACCGCCAGGTCGAACTCACTGCGCTTGAGGTCGAGCTCGCGGGCGGCCCGGCCGGGCGCGCAGGCGAGGCGGTCGGTCTTCGTGATGGTGTCGGACATGGTCGTTCTCCCCCGTGGAGTCAGGGCTCACACCGCGTGCGCTTCGCCGCGTTCGGTCGCCGTGAAAAAACGGTAGCCGCTGCGGCGCACCTCGTGGCGGGCCTGTGGATAACTCCACGGAGGGTGACGAACGCCCAGGTCAGACGTCTGTTCTCGGTTTCTGTTCGGGCTGGCGCGCACCCACGTCGAGGTGCTCGCCGACCCGGTTGACCAGCAGGGTCATCTCGTAGGCGATCTGGCCGATGTCGGCCTCGGCGCCGCTGAGGACGCACAGACAGCTGCCCGTGCCGGCCGCGGTGACGAAGAGCACCGCGTCGTCGAACTCGATCATCGTCTGGCGTACGCTGCCCGCGCCGAAGTGCCGTCCCGAGCCCTTGGCCAGGCTGTGCAGCCCGGACGACACGGCCGCGAGGTGCTCGGCGTCCTCGCGGCGCAGTCCCGTGCTCGCCCCTGTCACCAGGCCGTCGTTGGACAGGACCAGTGCGTGCCGCACCTCGTGGACGCGCTCGGTCAGGTCGTCCAGCAGCCAGTCCAGTCCCTGGTTCTGCGCCATGTTCCGATCTCCCCGTTTTCTCCCCGTGCGACTCTCCTCCTGGCCGGAGGATCTCCCCGCCAGCCTTCCCCACGACCGCTGCCGGGGCAAGGAGGATGGGAGCCATGGCAGAGAAGATGACCGACGCGCAATGGCGGGAGTTCGTCACGTACGGCACCCGCACCGGAAAGCTCTCGACCGTCCGGGCCGACGGGAGCCCCCACGTGGCCCCGATCTGGTTCCTGCTGGACGGCGACGAGGTGGTGTTCAACACTGGCGAGCGCAGCGTGAAGGGACGCAATCTGGCCCGTGACGGCCGGGTCGCCCTGTGCGTGGACGACGACCGGCCGCCGTACTCCTTCGTGGTCCTGCGAGGCCGGGCCCGCATCGTGAAGGACCTCGACGAGGTACGCCACTGGGCCACCCGGATCGCCGCCCGGTACATGGGCGAGGAGCGCGCCGAGGAGTTCGGCGCCCGCAACGCTGTCCCGGGCGAACTCCTCGTCCGCGTCACGATCGACAAGGTCCTGGCGGAGCGGGACCTCGCGGACTGAGCGGGCGACCGGGCGATCCGAAAGATCCAGTAGATCCGGTGGATCATCCCACCGAGTCGAGGAGCCGGGCGGTGTGCATCCGCCCGGCGTACTCGACCAGCCGGATCAGCACCTCCTTCCCCGAGTCGCGGTCGCGGGCGTCGCACAGCACCACGGGTGTGCCCCGGTCGAGGTCGAGGGCGCGCGAGACGTCCGGTGCGCCGTGGTGCCGGGCGCCCGCGAAACAGTTGACGGCCACCACGAACGGGATGCGCCGGTGCTCGAAGTAGTCGACCGCGGGGAAGCAGTCCTCCAGCCGACGGGTGTCCGCGAGGACCACCGCACCCAGCGCCCCTTGCGCCAGCTCGTCCCACAGGAACCAGAACCGGTCCTGGCCCGGCGTACCGAACAGGTACAGGGAGAGGCCGGACCGGATGGTGATGCGTCCGAAGTCCATGGCGACGGTCGTGGTGGTCTTCTGGTCCACGCCGTCGGTGTCGTCCACCGACTGGCCGGCTTCGCTGAGCAGTTCCTCGGTGCGCAGCGGCCGGATCTCGCTGACGGCGCCCACCAGGGTGGTCTTGCCCACGCCGAATCCGCCGGCGACCAGTATCTTCAACGCCAGTGCGGCGCTCTCGCCGTCGGTGGCGTCGGAGTGCTCGGAGACCATTGATCACTTCTCTCGGGAGTACCGGCTACGGGTGGTGTGAGCAGGCGGGTGGGTGGGGGGTGTGCGGTCGTCCACGGCGCTGTCCGTCGTGCGCGAGCGTTGTACGTCTTGCGCGTCTACAGCGCTCTCAGTCCTTCGATCACCTCGCGCAGAATGCGTTCGTCGGGCAGCTGCGCCGGCGGTACGGGGCGGCTGACGGTGACGAAGCCGAGTTCCAGGAGGTCGCCGACAAGGACCCTGACCACCCCCACGGGCAGGTCCGCGCCCGCGGCGAGTTCGGCGACCGACTGCGTCTCCGTCCGGCACAGGTCGAGGAGGTTCCGGTGTTCCGGGCCGAGCGGGGCGTCGTCCACGCCTGGGACGCCGGGGTTCAGCGTGACCAGGGCGATCAGGTCGAACCGCACGCCGGTGGGGCCGGGCCGGGTGCGTCCGCCCGTCATGGCGTAGGGGCGGACGAGAGGGCCGGCATCGTTGTCGTACCACTGGCTGCTCCGCTCGCGCGGGGCTCCCGTCAGGTCCTCGGTCATCTGCACCGACCGCTCTCCCGGCTCATCCGGCGGCGGGTGGCCGCGCACCCACGCGCGGTGCCGTGCCGAGGTGCTCGCCGACGCGCTTGACCAGGCGGGCCATCTCGTAGGCCACGAGCCCGATGTCGGCGGTCACGGCGGTGAGGAGGGCGAGGCAGGAGCCGTCGCCCGCGGCGGCCACGAACAGGAAGCCCTCGGCCATCTCCACCATGGTCTGGCGGACCCCGCCGGCACCGAAGTGCCGCCCCGCTCCCTTGGCGAGGCTGTTGAAGCCCGAGGCGACCGCGGCCAGGTGTTCGGCGTCCTCGCGGCGGAGGTCGGACGAGGCGCCCACGGCCAGGCCGTCGTTGGACAGCACCACGGCGTGCCGGATCTCGCTCACACGGAGCACCAGATCGTCCAGCAGCCAGTCGAGCTCGCCGGAGCGCCGGGCGGAGTGTGTGCTCGGGTCCTGGATCATGCGGGGTCTCCTTCGCTGCTGTCGCTGCCCGTCGCGGGGCCGGGAGTGGTGGCGCGGCCGGGTCGCCTGCCGCCGCCGCGTGTCCAGCCGTCGCGGTAGGCCGCCATGCGGTCGCGTACCAGCTCGGGGGTGCGTCGGTCGTCCCGGGGCGCGGGCGGTGGCGGTTCCTCGGCGCGTTCGTCGCGCAGTTGGGGGGCGAGACTGGCTTGCCGTACGCGACGCGGGAGGTCGTCGGAGCCCTCGGGCTGCTCCTGGGGCCGGTGCAGTCGCAAGGTGGCGACTCCTGGGGTCGGGGTGTGGCTCGGGGTGTCGGCGGCGGCCGGTACCGGGGCCACCAGGGCGCGCCGGTCGGTGGGCGTGGTGACGGTGTCGGGGACGGTGTCCTGGTACGGGGCGGCGTCGGGCACGCGTGCGTGAGCGCGTTCCTCGGATTCCCGCACGGGTGCCGCGGATTCCCGCACGGGGCCCGCCGCACCGGGGGAAGGTTCGATCGCCCCGGTGGGCAGCAGGGCCGTGGGCAGCAGGACGACAGCGGTGGTGCCGCCGTACGGCGAGGTCCTCAGGTGGACCTTGACGTCGTGCCGGGCGGCGAGCCTGCTGACCACGAACAGTCCGAGCCGGTCGCTGTCGAACAGGTCGAGCGCCTCGGACTGCGCGATGCGGCGGTTGGCCTCGGCGAGGGTCTCCTTGCCCATGCCGAGGCCGCGGTCCTCGACCTCGACCGCGTAGCCGTTGCCCACGGGTTCGCCGGTGACGCGCACGCGCGTGTGGGGCGGCGAGAACTGGGCGGCGTTCTCGATGATCTCGGCCAGCAGATGCGTGAGGTCGGCGACGGCAGCGCCGGCGACGGCCGCCTCGGGGAGCTGCCGTACCTCCACGCGCGCGTAGTCCTCGACTTCGGAGACGGCCGCGCGGACCACGTCGGTCAGGGAGACGGGCGTGCGCCAGGCACGGCCGGGGGCCGCTCCGGAGAGGATGATCAGGCTCTCCGCGTGGCGCCGCATGCGGGTGGTGAGGTGGTCGAGGCGGAAGAGGTCGCTGAGCTCGTTGGGGTCGTCGGAGCGGCGTTCCATGCTGTCGAGGAGGCTGAGCTGGCGGTGGACGAGGATCTGGCTGCGCCGGGCGAGGTTGACGAAGACGCCGGAGATGCCGCTGGCCAGTTCGGCGCGTTCCACGGCGGCCCGCAGCGCGGCGCGGTGGACCGTGCCGAGTGCCTCGGCGACCTGCCCGGTCTCGTCCTGCGCGGGTGGTCCCGGCGGGGCCTCTGCGCGGACGTCGATCTCCTCGCCCGCGCGCAGTCTCCGCATGGCCTCGGGGAGTTTGCGCCGGGCGATCTCCAGGGCGTCGTTGCGCAGACTCACCAGCTCCACGACGAGGCCGCGGCCGATGCGTACGGAGATGACGAGCGAGGCGACGACGGCGGCGAGGCCGAGCAGGACGGCAGCGCCGGCCGGGGTGAGCAGCCCTCGGGTGAACGGGTCGGCACGCCGCGCGACGCCGCGACCCGCGTCGTCCTCGACGGTGCGCATGCCGTCCCGCACGCGCGCGTGGGCCGTGTTCCAGGTGCTCTCGGATGCCGCCTCGACCGCCTTGCTGCCCGGTGCGCCGGTGAGGATCCGGTCCTCGGCGTCGCCCAGCCCGGCGTAGGCGCTGCTGTCGGAGAGGGCCTCCCCTGCGGAACGTTCGGTGCCGCGGAGGTCCGCGACGGCCGTCTCGGTGAGGGTGCGGCGCAGCTCGACGGCGCCGGTGAAGAGCCGAAGCCGTTCCCCGGTCAGCGTGCCGGACAGGCGGGCGCTCGCCAGGACCGCGTCCTCCTGGGCCAACGCCTCTCCCGCGCGGGAGAATTCGAGCAGCACGCGCGCGTCGGAGCCGAGGTCGGCGTCCTGGATGCCGGTGAGGGCACCGCCGACGCCGAAAGCCGCCGCGATGGTCCGGGTGTAGCGGCTGTACGTGTCGGCCCAGCCGGCGTGCCCGTCCCGCACCGCTGTCCGCAGCGGGCGCAGTTGCTCGGCACCCGCGACGAACGCCTCCAGCCGGCGGGCGACTCCGGCGGGCAGTTCCTCGCTGTCGGCGACGGTGTTGTCCTCACCGAGCCGCAGGGCGGCGACGGCCCGGTCGGTGCGGCGGGCGAGTTCGTCCAGCTCGTCGGTCCGTACGGCGGACGGATCGG
>NZ_GG657757.1:1226935-1239214 GCF_000158955.1 Streptomyces viridochromogenes DSM 40736
GTCGGCCGGTGGTCCGGCGTGCGCGCGGCGACCGCGCGCCGGTGGGGGCGGCGCCTGGGCGCCGGCTGTGGGGGTCCTACGGGATGTACGCATGGACTCCTCGCTCGGGAGTGGTTCAGGGGCTGCCACCCCGGATGATTCGGGGCGTGCCACCCCGGATGGTTCGGGGCGTGCCACCCCGGCTTCACGGGCGTCACCCCGGATTCAGGGCGTGCCGTCCCCGGCGTCAGGGGCGTCACCCCGGCTACCGGGCATGCCGCCCGGGCGGCGGGCCTGCCGTGCGGGCTCCGGGGCTAGGGGGTGGCACGCTCGACCGGCCGCTGGGCCGACGCGGACGCCTCGCGCTCCCCTGCCGTCGGCGACAGCGCGACGAAGGCCGACGTCAGGAAGAGATAGGACCCGAGGCCGACGGCGAGGGGGAAGATGAACTGCATCGCCGTGGCCCCGGGCAGCGCCTCCCCGGAGGGCGTCACGCGCACGCCCACCGCGAACATCCCGGTGTAGTGCATGCTGCTGACGGCCGCGCCCATGATCAGGGAGGCGATGGTGACGGCGACCGGCGACTTGATGTTGAGCGCCGCCCACAGGGCCGCCGTCGCGGCGACGACGGCGATCAGGACGGAGAGCCCGACGAGCACCGGGTCGTAGGTCACGTCCCCGTGCAGACGGACGGCCGCCATGCCCAGGTAGTGCATGCTGGCGACGCCGACGCCGGTGGTGAGCCCGCCGAGGAACAGGGCCCGGACGCGGTCCCGGCCGTAACCGACGGCGAAGACGCCGGCGCAGACCACGACCATGGCGACGAGCAGGCTCAGGAGGGTGAGCGGCACGTCGTAGCGGATGTCGGTGCCGGCCACGCTGAAACCGAGCATGGCCACGAAGTGCATGGTCCAGATGCCGGTGCCGATCGCCGAGGCGGCGGTGACGAGCCAGTTGCGGCGCGAGCGCCCGGTGGCCGCGAGCGCGCGGACGGTGCAGCGCAGCCCCAGGGCGGCGCCGATACAGGCCATCACGTACGAGAGCGCGGGGGTCAGCCACCCCAGGGCGGCGTGGTCCAGGTGTCCCATGGCCCCGGGACGCTAGACCCGGCACGGGCGCACGATGGGGGCGCATTCCGAAAGGTGTTGGAATATTTGGAATATGACGCAAGGACGCACCGGAACGATCGAGTCACGCTCGAACGTGTGCGCTGAGGCGTCATCCGTGCCGGTGAGGCGTCGTCCGGGCCGGTGCGGAATCATGCCGTACATGAGCGACGACCAGACGCGTGTCCAGGAGTTCTTCACAGCCCGCGCCGCCGACTGGGACAGCCGGTTCCCGGACGACGGCCCGGCCTACGCGGCCGCTGTCGCGGAGCTCGGGCTGCGTGCCGGCGACCGTGTGCTCGACGCGGGGTGCGGCACCGGACGCGCCCTGCCGCCGCTGCGTGCCGCCGTGGGGCCCTCGGGCGTGGTGGTGGGGGCCGATCTGACGCCGGCCATGCTGCGTGAGGCCGTCCGGGCCGGGCGGGACCGTGACGGGGCCCTGCTGCTCACGGACGTCGCCGCGCTCCCCCTGCGCTCGGGGGCGCTGGACGCCGTGTTCGGGGCGGGCCTGATCTCGCATCTGCCGAGTCCGGCCGGGAACCTGCGGGAGCTCGCCCGCGTGGTGCGTCCCGGTGGGGTGCTGGCCCTGTTCCACCCGATCGGCAGGGCGGCCCTGGCCGCGCGGCACGGTCGCGCGCTCACCCCGGACGACCTGCGTGCCGAGCCCAACCTCCGTCCGCTGCTGACCCGTTCCGGGTGGCGCATGACGTCGTACGTCGACGAGGACACCCGGTTCCTCGCGCTCGCCGTCCGCGAGGGCTGAGCCCCACCCGAAAGGGAGCCGCCCCCGCCTAGACGTGCCGCACGGGACAGCCCCGGACACCCGGCTCCGGGCGTGTGCCCAGGTCGGCGAGCCGGTAGCCGTACGGATAGCCCTTGATCTCCCAGTTCTGGCGGGCGAAGTGCGGGGCCCGCCGGGGCGGCAGCAGACGGACGGCGCGGCCCCGCAGACGTACCGCGCGCCGCACCCACGCACGCGTGGCGGCACTCGGCGGGACGTAGCGGAAGGTCCGCAGGAGCGAGTCGTCGAGCAGCGCCAGGGTCGCGGTCCGCAGCACGGGGGCGAGCGGGCGCGGGTACCAGGAGGCCATCAGGTCGAGCGTGGCGTCCGAGACCCGCCGGGCGTCCTCGTCCCAGGCGAAGTGGGCCGCCTCGTAGGCGTCGAGGCAGGACTCGAACTCCTCGTAGGTCTGGGGGATGTCCTTGATGCCCATGTGCCGGCCCAGCGTGCGGTAGTGGACGGCACTGGCGACGATCTCGTGGCGCGACATCCGGCGCCAGCCGTAGGCGTCGATCCACCGTTTGGGCATCACGACGAACGTGCAGAGCACGTAGCGCATGTCGTCGTCATCGATGTCGTAGCTGCGGTGCATCTGGTTGATGCGCCGGATCGCGGTCGTCGCCTCGTCACTGCCGAAGCCGTGTTCGACGATGGCGTCCAGGAGCAGCGCGGTGTCGTCGTAGCGCTTCTGCGTCCGGTCCGTGAGCTCCGCCGTTTCGGCCAGCAGCCGGCCGATGGCCGGAACGGCGTAGGTCCGGTAGAGAGCCAGCTCCAGGGCGCGGGTGAAGTCCCAGGGGAACTCGTAGGCCAGGCTCAGCCGGTAGATCTCCGTGGCGTCCCGGTGCGGGTCCATCCGCCGGATTTGTTCCAGCCGTGCGAAGCGCTTCACCGGGCACTCCCCCTTCTGTCACCGGACCTCCAACTTTACGTTGGTGACAGGGAGACGACCGGCGAGGCGGAACAATCGCCCAGGGGGAAGGTGGTTCGGCATGTGGAGCAGGGTCCGGAAGGCCGGGGTCACGGTCGCTCATGCCTGGCGCACGGAGACCAAGACCGACGAGGACAAACGTCCGCACAATCTTTTCGAGGCTGCCGCCACGTATGTGGCGGCGGGCGCGGAGGACGATCTGGACCGGGCCGACGAGGCGGCCGGCTGGGTGTCGCCGGAGGCTCTGTCGTTCGGGGTGAACGAGCTGGCCTGCCGGGCCGTCATCGCGCTCGCGCGGGAACGCGGCGAGTCACCGCGGACCGTGGCCCGTGAGCTGTTGGGACTGCCGGCGGCGTGACGCACCGCGGCCGGGCGGCCGATTCGTCCCGTCCGCCGGAAAACTGCAGCTCCGAGTGCGCTTTTGAGGCCGTGACAAGCGGCTTCCGCGCGCACTAGGGTGCGCCGTTGGACGAAACCGATGGGGAGGCTGGGATGGCCGGGACGGACGAGGACGCCGTCGCCGCCGCGGACGACGCGCTCTATGTGCTCACGGCGGTGCTGCTGACGCCGGCGAAGTTCCCGAGCGTGCTGGGCGACGACTATCCGGAGGCGTGCGCGGCGCTCGGCCTCGCGCCGCTCGCCGACGGGTACGGGCTGGTGCTCGGCCAGGACGGCGACGGCGCCCGGTGGACCGTGGTCATCGACGACGTCTCCCTGGTGGCCGTCGCGATCGCCTCCTGGGACTGCGGTATGGAGTACGAGCTGTCGCCCGACGAGCGCACGGTCGTCGCGGCCCTGCCCGGCTGGCCGCTCGCGGTCGCCGTCGCCGCACCCGGAGTGCCCGCGCCGCACGATCCGGGCCCGGAGGCCGACGACCGGCCCGCGCTGGCTCCGCCGGACACCACCGTCTGGGGGCCGGCCCAGCGGCGGCTGGGCGCGGACGAGATCGCGCTGCAATGGGCGATGTGGCGGGAACAGGTCGACGACTCGGCCTTTCCGGTGCCGGGGGCACAGGACGCGCCGGACGGAACGGACGAGGCGGCCGACCGGCCGGCAGAGCGCGGGGAGAAGGCGCAGCCTCGCCACACCGGCATTCGGCGGGTCCTCGCGGAGGCCCACACCTACGTCGACTCACCGCCGCCGCTGGGGCGGGTCCGGTCCTCGTTCGCGCCGGGTGACGCACGGACCCTGCGCGCCGACGGTCCCGGCTGGTCGCTCGTGGCCAGGACCGACGACATCGCCTTCGTGCTGCTCGACGAGGAACCCGGCGAGGTCCTCCCGGTGGGCCGGGGGCCGGAGCTGCCGGGCCTCCTCCAAGCCCTCGACAAAATAGCCGTACGGCCGAACTGACGATCGCGGCCGGACCGACAATCACGGCCGGACCGGCGGGCACGGCCGGTCAGCGGCCGATCTCCTTGCGGGTCACGCGGCGCAGCCTGCGCCGCTGCGACGGGTCCAGCGTGAGATACGCGGCGGCCGGGACTCCCAGGATGATCAGGAGCGATGCCCACCAGGGCAGCCAGATCAACAGGATGAGTCCGGCCGCCACACCGCCTGCGGCGATCTTGGCGTTCTTGGACATGTCTGTCGCCTCCTTCGCGGCCAGTGCCGCTCTCTGTCTCGAGAACGGGCCCGCGCTTGCGGCGGTTCCGGACCGCGGCCCTGAGACATCCCTGAGGTGCGCCCCCTACGTACCCCTGACCCCTTCATGGTGACTCAGCTCACAGCTAAGGCATACCCGCAGATTCTGGAAAGTGCAGTACCCTCGGCGACTCCGACTCACTAGTCAAACTTGAGGAATCAGCCATAACCGAGCATCCGATTCCCCCGGCACCCTCCTCCACGCTCTCCCCGGCACCCTCCGCCTCCCCCGAACTGGCCCACTGCCGCGCCGTCTTCCTCCCCGGCGACCCGGCCCGCACCGGCAGCGTCGCCTTCTGGCAGCCGGACGGCGCGGCCCTTCCCGCCGTGCCCTCGGCGTCCGTCGCCGAACGGACCGTCGCCGATCTGACCGTCGTCGTCCCGGGCGCCGACGGAGTCGGCCCGCGCCGCGTGCCCGCCGTCCTGTTGCCGTTGAGCGGGGCCCTGCCGGTCCTCGTACGCGCGCGTACCGGCACGTCGGGGCACCGCGCCACCCGGTTCTGGGGTGCGGCGGCCGTGCACGCCCTGCACCTGGTGGCGCGCGGGCTGCTGCTGCCGGGGCTCTCCCCGGGCGACCACGACGCCTGGCGTGCAGGCCCGCTGCGCGCCGAGGACGTCGAGGCCGTACGCCGTCTGGCGGCCGCGATGCCGCCCGAGGCGCACGCCGTACCGTTGCCGGGCGCGGGTCCGCCGCGGCTGCCCGACCCGGAGCAGCTCCTGCGCGCCTTCCTCGACGCGGTCGCCGACACCCTGCCCCGCTCCCCCGCCGCGCCGCTGGTGACCGGCGGCGCCGCCTACGCGTCGCCCGATCCGGTGCACCTGCCGGAGCAGCGCGCGTGGGCCGCCGACGTGGCCGCGGGCCACGACGCGGGGGTCCGGCTGTCGCTGCGGATCGAGGCGGACGGCCTGACGGACGCGGCGGCCGGGGACGGGACCGCCGAGGACGCCGACGTGACGTTCCGGGCCGTGCTCCAGGTGCACAGCGTGAGCGACGCCGCGCTCGTCGCGGACGCCGCGGACGTCTGGGCCGGTGCCGGGGGCGAGGCCTTCGGCCCTCGCGCGCGGATGGACGCCCTGCTCGCCCTGCGCCGCGCGGCCCGGGCCTGGACCGCGCTCACGCCGCTGCTGTCGGCCACCGTGCCGGACGCGGTCGAACTGGCCGACGAGGACGTCACCGAGCTGCTCGGCACGGGCACCCGGGCGCTGGCGGCGGCCGGAGTGGAGGTGCACTGGCCGAAGGGACTGACCCGCGAACTGACCACGCGCGCGGAGGTGGGTCCCTCCGACGAGGAGCCGAGGCCCGGCACGGGTTCCGCCGCCCTGCCGTCATTCCTGTCCGCCGACGCGCTGCTGGCCTTCAACTGGTCGTTCGCGCTGGGCGACCGGCGGCTGAGCCGCGCGGAACTGGACCGTCTCGCCGAGGCGAACCGTCCCGTGGTGCGGCTGCGCGACCAGTGGGTCCTGGTCGACCCCCGGGAAGTGCGCCGGGCCCAGTCCCAGCAGGACCACAAGGTCACACCGATCGACGCGCTCGGCGCGGCCCTGACGGGCTGGACCGAGGTGGACGGCCGGCGGGTCGAGGTGCGGCCCACCGGGTGGCTGGCGACTCTGCGGGAGCGGCTCGCGGATCCGGAGGCGCAGCGGCCCGTCGAGCAGCCGGCCGCGCTCGCCGCCACGCTGCGGGACTACCAGCGGCGGGGCCTGAACTGGCTCTCCGGTATGACGTCGCTGGGCCTCGGCTGCTGCCTCGCCGACGACATGGGGCTCGGCAAGACGATCACGCTGATCGCCCTGCACCTGCACCGGCAGACCGACCCCGGGACCGCCGGACCCACCCTCGTGGTCTGCCCGACGTCCCTGATGGGCAACTGGCAGCGGGAGATCGAGCGGTTCGCGCCCGGCACCCCCGTGCGGCGCTTCCACGGCGCGCGACGGAGTCTGGACGGCCTGGCCGACGGGGAGTTCGTGCTCACCACGTACGGCACGATGCGCCTGGACGCGCCCCGGCTCACCGAGGTGCCGTGGGGCATGCTCGTGGCGGACGAGGCGCAGCACGTGAAGAACCCGCACTCCTCGACCGCGCGGGCACTGCGGACCATCGGGGCACGCGCGCGCGTGGCGCTCACCGGCACGCCGGTGGAGAACAACCTGTCGGAGCTGTGGGCCATTCTCGACTGGGCGACTCCGGGGCTGCTGGGCAGGCTCGGCACCTTCCGCAGGCGGTACGCGGAGGCCGTCGAGGGCGGGCAGGACCCGGGCGCCGCGGACCGGCTGGCCCGGCTCGTCCGGCCGTTCCTGCTGCGTCGCCGCAAGTCGGATCCGGGGATCGCGCCCGAGCTGCCGCCGAAGACGGAGACCGACCACGCCGTGTCGCTCACCCAGGAGCAGGCGGGGCTGTACGAGGCCGTGGTGCGCGAGGCGCTGGCGGAGATCTCCGGCGCCGGCAGCATGGCGCGGCGGGGACTGATCGTGAAGCTGCTGACCGGCCTCAAGCAGATCTGCAACCATCCGGCGCAGTACCTGAAGGAGGAGCGGCCGGTGATCGCCGGACGCTCGGGGAAGCTGGAGCTGCTGGACGAGCTGCTCGACACGATCCTCGCCGAGCGGGCGGGCGTCCTGGTGTTCACGCAGTACGTGCGGATGGCCCGCCTCCTCGAACGGCACCTGGCCGGGCGCGGCACGCCCTCGCAGTTCCTGCACGGCGGGACGCCCGTAGCCGAGCGCGAGGCCATGGTGCGGCGCTTCCAGGACGGCGAAGTGCCCGTGTTCCTGCTGTCGTTGAAGGCGGCGGGCACCGGCCTGAACCTCACCCGGGCCGAGCACGTCGTGCACTACGACCGCTGGTGGAACCCGGCTGTCGAGGCACAGGCGACCGACCGCGCGTACCGCATCGGCCAGACCCGGCCCGTTCAGGTGCACCGGATCGTCGCCGAGGGAACGATCGAGGACCGCATCGCCGAACTGCTCACCCGCAAGCGGGCGCTGGCGGACGCGGTCCTGGGCTCGGGTGAGGCCGCCCTCACGGAGCTGACGGACGCGGAGCTGGCGGATCTGGTCGAACTGCGAGGGGGCCTGCGATGACTCGGCACGACGAGGACACGGAGCGCACGTTCGCCGCGCTGCCGCCCGCGCACGGGCGCGGGTTCGCGCAGACCTGGTGGGGACAGGTCTGGCTGAAGGCGCTGGAGGACACGGCACTGGACTCGGCGCAGCTCAAGGCGGGCCGCCGGCTCGCGCGCGCCGGAGCGGTCGGGGCGGTGTCGGTGCGTCCGGGCCGGCTCACGGCCGTCGTCCAGGACCGGGACGGTACGGCCCACCGGGCCGACGTCCTGCTGGAGACGCTCTCGCCCGGACAGTGGGACCGCCTCCTGGACATGACGGTGGAGCGGGCCGGTCATGTGGCGGCCCTGCTGGACCGGGAGATGCCACCGCACCTGGTCGAGGACGCGGCGGCCGAGGGCGTCGAACTGCTGCCGGGCCTCGGCGATCTGGAGCCGGAGTGCGACTGCGGAACCTGGGACCACTGCGGGCACACGGCGGCGCTCTGCTACCAGATGGCCCGGCTGCTGGACCAGGATCCGTTCGTCCTGCTGTTGGTGCGGGGGCGCGACGAGACGGATGTGCTGGCCGACATCCAGTCGCGCAGCGGCGCGGCCGCCTCCGGTTCCTCCGCGCCGGAGGGTGTGGACGCGGCTGAGGCGTATGCGGCGGGTGACATCCTGCCGGGGCTGCCGGCGCTGCCCGTACTGCCCGACGAGCCCGGTGTGCCGCCGTCCCTGGACACCGAGACACCGCCCGCTCCGGGCGTCGACCCGGCCGCGCTGGAGTTCCTGGCCGCCCGGACCGCCGCACGGGCCCACCGGATGCTCGCGGAGGCGTTCCGGGGTTCCTTCGGCCCGGAGCCGACCGTCGCGCAGGACGCGGTGCGGCTGGCCGCGGGCGATCCCGACCGCGACGTGGCGGACCGGCTGGCCGACGGTTCGGGACGCGGCCGGGACGGGCTGGCCACGGCCGTACGCGCCTGGCGGTACGGCGGTCAGGACGCGCTGTCCGTCCTCGACGAGGAGTGGCGCATCGAGGGCGGTGCACTCGCACGCGCGCGTGCCGCCCTGGAGTCGGCCTGGGACGCGGACGAGCGGCCACCGCTACGGGCGCGGGGCAACCGCTGGACGGTCGTCGGCGCGCCGGTCCAGCTGCGCTTCGGGCGGGACGGCCGGTGGTGGCCGTACCGCAAGGAGCGGGGCCGCTGGGTGCCCGCTGGAGCTGCCGCGCAGGATCCGGCCACCGCCCTGGCGGCGGCGGAGCTCGCCGCCGGAGAGGGAGCCGCACTGTGACGATCCGCCCCTACGGCCGGGACGTCCTCTCCCTCGCCGGCGAACTCACCGGGGCGTACGGCGAGGTCTTCACCGCGCCCCCTTGGGAGGACCGGGACGCCGCCGAGACCCGGACGGCGTTCCGTGAGCGGCTGGAGTCGGACGCGCGCCGGCCGGGGTTCCGGGCGGTGCTGGCGCTGTCGGAGGACGGCGAGGTGGACGGCTTCGCCACGGGCTGGACCACCCTGGCGCCGTTCCGCACCGGTCGCAGGTGCCCGGCGGCCGGGCCTGGCTGCTGACCTGGGACCAGGCACACGACGCACTGGCGTTCTACCGTCACGTCGGCTGGTGGGAGCCCGAGCCGTTGTCGGCCGAGGCCACGGACGTCGTGGTGTTCGTCGATCCGGACCGGGCCCGCGACGGGTCCGGCTCCGGAGGGGCGGTGTCAAGGCAGTAGCGCGCCGGGGGCCAGGGACGGCAGGAGCGATTCGAGGTCGCTCGGCAACCGGCTCGGAAGGCCCGACGGCAACTGGCTGGGCAGTTGACTCGGCAACGCGGAGGGCAACGCGGAAGGCAGCTCGGTGGGCAGCTCGGTGGGCAGCTCGACCGGGATGCTGAACGACGGACCGGGACTGCGGCTCGTGTTCCCGGCGGGCGATTCCCGGTCCGGTGAGTCGTCGCGTCCGGAGGCCATCAGCACCACGACGGACACGGCCGCGACGGCCACGAGCAGGACGAGCAGGACGAACAGCGGATTCCGGCGCTTGGGCGGACCGGGCGGCTGAGGCGGTACGGGCGGCATGGCCATACCGACCAGAGTCGCCGCGCACCGGTCAGGGCACGAGGGGCGCACGGAAGCCGATACGGACTCATGGCGTGGATCGCACGATTCCGGTGCACTGCGGCCCCGTCGGCCGGTCACACCCGCGACCGGCCGACGGCCCCGCACGCGTGCGTGGAGGCGTCGCGACCGGCCCGACGGCCACCGGCTCGACGAGCCGGCCCCGCACGCGCGCGTGGAGGCGTCCCGAGCCCCGGAACGGCCCCCACGCGCGCGTGAACTCAGCCGCGCGCCCCCAGCAGGTGGTCCATCGCCAGCTGGTCCAGACGCTCGAAGGCCATGCCGCGGGCGGCGGCCTCATCGACGTCGAAGGCCTCGAAGGCCGACCGGTCGGCGAGCAGGGCCTGGAGGCCGTCCGCGGCGGTGGGCTGGGCGAGCTCGTCCAGACGGGACGCGCGCAGCGCCTCCTGGGCCTCGGGGTCGGCGCGGAAGGCGGCGGCGCGCTCCTTGAGGATGAGGTAGTTGCGCATGCAGCCGGCCGCCGAGGCCCACACCCCGTCGAGGTCCTCGGTCCGCGGCGGCTTGAAGTCGAAGTGCCGCGGACCGGTGTAACCGGCCGACTCCAGCAGATCGACGAGCCAGAACGCGGCCCGCAGGTCACCGGCGCCGAAGCGCAGGTCCTGGTCGTACTTGATGCCGGACTGGCCGTTGAGGTCGATGTGGAAGAGCTTGCCCGCCCACAGCGCCTGCGCGATGCCGTGCGGGAAGTTCAGCCCGGCCATCTGCTCGTGCCCCACCTCGGGGTTGACGCCGTACAGCTCCGGCCGCTCCAGGCGCTCGATGAACGCCAGGGCGTGGCCGACGGTCGGCAGCAGGATGTCGCCGCGCGGCTCGTTCGGCTTGGGCTCGATGGCGAAGCGCAGGTCGTAGCCCTGGGAGGTGACGTACTCACCGAGCAGGTCGAAGGCCTCCTTCATCCGGTCCAGGGCCGCGCGGACGTCCTTGGCCGCTCCGGACTCGGCGCCCTCACGGCCGCCCCAGGCCACGTAGACCTTGGCGCCGAGTTCGGCGGCGAGGTCGATGTTGCGGATGGTCTTGCGCAGCGCGTAGCGGCGCACGTCGCGGTCGTTGGCGGTGAACGCGCCGTCCTTGAAGACCGGGTGCGTGAAGAGGTTGGTGGTGGCCATCGGGACCTTCATGCCCGTGGCGTCCAGCGCCTGCCGGAAGCGCTTGATGTGGGCCTCGCGCTCAGTGTCGCTGGAGCCGAACGGGATCAGGTCGTCGTCGTGGAAGGTGACGCCGTGGGCGCCCAGCTCGGCCAGGCGCCGCACCGTCTCGACCGGGTCGAGGGCACGCCGCGTGGCGTCGCCGAAGGGGTCCCGCCCCTGCCAGCCGACGGTCCACAGGCCGAAGGTGAACCTGTCCTCGGGGGTGGGCTGGAAGCTCATGCCGCGGCTCCTTGCTCGCTGAGGCTATTTCGTCATGCCGATTTACAAATTAGTATGCGGGCACCTCTCTGGGAAGGGACAAGATGTCCCGGGACGAGAGAAGCGGGACGCGAGAAGAGGGAGAAGCCCGATGTCAGCAGCCGAGGGTCCGCTCGTCGTCGGCGTGGACTCGTCCACCCAGTCCACCAAGGCGCTGGTCGTCGACGCGGCCACCGGCCGGGTCGTCGCGAGCGGCCAGGCGCCGCACACGGTTTCCTCGGGGGCGGGGCGCGAGAGCGATCCGCGCCAGTGGTGGGACGCCCTGTGCGAGGCTCTGCACCAGTGCGGTGACGCGGCCCACGAGGCCGCGGCCGTGTCGGTCGGCGGGCAGCAGCACGGCCTGGTCACCCTGGACGGCCAGGGCGATCCGGTGCGCCCGGCGCTGCTGTGGAACGACGTGCGCTCGGCGCCGCAGGCCCGTCGGCTGACGGAGGAACTGGGCGGCGCGAAATTCTGGGCCGACCGCACCGGAAGCGTCCCCGCCGCCTCCTTCACCGTCACCAAGTGGGCGTGGCTCGCCGAGCACGAGCCCGAGGCGGCCCGCGCCACGAAGGCCGTGCGCCTCCCCCACGACTACCTCACCGAACGGCTCACCGGGCAGGGCACGACCGACCGCGGCGACGCCTCCGGGACGGGTTGGTGGGCGTCCGGGACGGAGTCGTACGACGCGGAGATCCTTGCGCACGTGGGGCTCGACCCCGCCCTGCTCCCCCGTGTGGTGCGGCCCGGCGAGGTGGCCGGCACGGTACGCGACAGTCATGATCTGCCGTTCTCCAAGGGCACGTTGGTCGCGCCCGGCACCGGCGACAACGCCGCCGCGGCGCTCGGGCTCGGGCTGCGCCCCGGCGTGCCGGTGATGAGCCTCGGCACCTCGGGCACCGTGTACGCGGTCTCGCGGCACCGGCCCGCCGACCCGAGCGGCACGGTGGCGGGCTTCGCCGACGCCCGCGGCGACTGGCTGCCGCTCGCCTGCACCCTGAACTGCACGCTCGCCGTCGACCGGGTCGCGACGCTGCTGGGCCTGGACCGCGAGGCCGTGGAGCCCGGCACGGCCGTGACGCTGCTGCCCTACCTGGACGGCGAACGCACCCCGAACCTGCCGAACGCCTCCGGCCTGCTGCACGGCCTGCGCCACGACACGACCGGCGGCCAGCTGCTCCAGGCCGCCTACGACGGTGCCGTCCACTCCCTGCTGGGCGCGCTCGACCTGGTCCTGGACCAGGACGCCGACCCCTCGGCCCCCTTGCTGCTGATCGGCGGCGG
>NZ_GG657757.1:1239576-1335330 GCF_000158955.1 Streptomyces viridochromogenes DSM 40736
CACCCAGCAAGGCATGCGCCGCCGCAACCTCGCCCGGGTGATGCACGCCGTCAGCGCCGAAGGGCCGCTGTCCCGGGCCGCCGTCGCCTCGCGGATCGGTCTGACCCGGGCCGCGGTGTCGACGCTCGTCGACGAACTCATCCGCTCGGGGCTGCTCGAGGAGCTGGGTCCGGAGCGACCGGGGCGGGTGGGCCGCCCCGGGTCGGCGCTCGCCGTCAGCGGGCGCGGACCCGCCGGGATCGGCGCGGAGGTCGGCGTCGACCACCTGGCGGTCTGCGCGGTCGACCTGCGCGGCCGGTTGCGGTCGCAGGCGGTGCGGCAGGGACCGAACCGGGGCCGCTCCCCACGCCCGGTCGTCGAGGAACTCACCGAGCTGATACGCCGGGTCGTCGCCGAGGCGGAGGACGAGGGCCTGTGGCCGGCGGGGCTCGCCGTGGCCGTGCCGGGTCTGGTGGCGCGCGACGCCCGGACCGTGGTCCGTGCCCCGAACCTCGACTGGCAGGACACGGACCTCGGTGACCTGCTGCCGGCGGGCCTCCCGCTGACCGTGGACAACGAGGCCAACTTCGGCGCGCTTGCGGAACTCTGGCTGGGCGACGGCACACCGCGTGACTTCCTGCACGTGTCGGCGGAGATCGGTATCGGTGCGGCGGTCGTGGTGGACGGCGGACTGCTGCGCGGGACCCGCGGTTTCGCGGGCGAGCTGGGACACGTGCCGGTCCGGCCGGACGGCCCGGAGTGCCCGTGCGGCGGGCGCGGGTGCCTGGAGCAGTACGCCGGCGAGGAAGCGGTGCTGCGTGCGGCCGGACTGGAGCCGGACGAGGACCGGGTCGGGCTGCTCGCGGCGCGTGCCGCGGAGGGCGACGAGGACGTGGTCCGTGTGTTGCGCGACGCCGGTACCGCGCTCGGTGTCGCCCTGACCGGGGCGGTCAACCTGCTCGACCCGGAGCGCGTGGTGCTGGGCGGGGAGCTGTCCGGGCTGGCGCCCTGGCTGCTGCCCTCGCTGCGGAACGAGCTGGCGCGGCGCACGGCGGGCCCGGCCTGCCCCGTGTCCGTGTCCCGGCTGGGCCCGCAGGGGCCGCTGCTCGGGGCCGCGCACTCGGTCGTGCGGGCGGTGCTGGACGATCCCGCCACCGTCGCCGCGCGGGCATGAGACCGGTCGTCAACTCCTCCCGGACAACGCCGGATCGAACTCGCGTGCCCCGGCACCTCACGTCCCGGTTACAAACCGCTCAACCTCTGGTTGCGGGCCGGTGAGCGGGCGACGATGGGACCATGACCCTGGCCCAGCGCGCCCTGGAGCGCCTGCAGGCCTGGCCCGACCTGATGGCGGGCCCGGCGAGTTGCGGTACCGGACGGGCGCTCCGATCCGCCCGTGACGAGATAGTCCACTTCCACTCGACGCGGGACGTGGACCTCCACCTCACCCGCCGGGCCATCCAGCGCATCCACTACGACCTCGCGGGTTCGAGCGCGATCCACCTGGTTCCCGGCTCGTGCTGGGTGACGGTCCACCTCGACTGCTCGGCGGACGTCGACCTGCTGCTGGGCCTGGTCAGCATCGCCCTCAAGGCCCACCAGTCCCGGCCCGCTTCCGACGAGCCGCTACCCGCCCGGTGCAACTTCCACCGCGTCACGGTGCTTCCGCGTGACGTGGCGGCGGGCGGCTGAGCCTTGGCGGCCCGACCGGAGGCGGTCAACGCCGAGGCCTGGCGCGCGTACGGGGAACACCATCTGCGGCGCGGCACCGTGCTGCCCGAAGTGGCCGGGATCGGCTGGGGCTTCGAGGACGGGGGGCCGGGGACCGCGGTCCTCGGGGAGCTCACGGGCCGGCGCGTGCTGGACCTCGGGTGCGGTACGGCCCGCCACGCCGCCCATCTGGTCCGTGACCACGGCGCGCTGGTGGACGCGGTCGACGCCTCGCCCGGACAGCACGAGCGGGCGCGCGCCCGCTACGGGACCCTGCCCGGGCTGCGCCTGGTCCTGTCCGACGCCCTGGAGCATCTGCGCACGGCGGAGCCGTACGACGTCATCTACTCGGTCAACGCCGTCCCGTACATCGACCCGCACCGGCTGCTGCCCGCGCTCGCGGGGGCTCTCAAGCCGGGCGGCAGGCTCTGCTTCACCGTGCTGCACACGAACTCGCTGGGTGCGGGGCCGTCGCAGGGGGCCGCCGCCCGGCCGGAGACCCTGCGGCTGGCCGGCGGTGGTGGTGACGTGACCGTCCAGATGTGGGTCCTCGCCGAGGACCTCTGGACGGCCCTGCTCACCGAGCACGGGATGCGGGTGGAACACGTCGACGTCCTCGACGCGCCCCAGGCCGCAAACCACGCGTCCTACCGGCTCTTCCAGGTGACACGGCCCCTGCGCCGCTCCTCCCGGCCGCGCACCGGGAAGCCGCCCGTGGCCCATGCCGCCCTCGGGGTCGGCGCCCTCCTGCACGGTCCCCGCGGGCTGCTCCTCGGACGGCACCGGCACGGCACGTGGGAGCTGCCCGGCGGGACCGTGGAGCCCGGCGAGTCCCTGCGGGAGGCGGTCGTGCGCGAACTCGGCGAGGAGACGGGCCTCGAGGCCCGCCCGGAGGACGTCCGGCTGCTCGGGACGCTCCTCGACGACGCGGGCGGTGTCGTACGGGTGACCGTGGCCGCCCGGGTCACGGCCTGGCGCGGCGAGCCGTCGGACCAGCCCGGGGAGAGCGTGGGCCGCTGGCGCTGGTTCGGTCTGGACCGCCTGCCGGAGGAGCTGTTCGTGTGCAGCGCGCAGGCGCTCACGGCCTGGCGGCCCGGCCTGCCGATCGACCACGCGCCCGCTCGTTTCACGCCGTACGCCACTGGAACGGACGACAGCTGAAGCACCCGGAGGGGTACGTTTTCTCACCCGTTCCCGCGTAGTCGGCGCAGAGGTACTCCGTCCGCCCCCCGCTGTCTGCTGCACTTCCTCTGACAGTCGGAAAACCTGACGAGACATCAGGGGGCATGGTGACAGGTCGTCACAAGCGACGGGGAGCAGGCAGAACGGTCCTGGCGTTTCTCACGGCGTTCGGCGCGCTGGCCGGTGCGGCCCTGGTGGGGGCGGCACCGGCCGGCGCCGCCCAGGAGGCCGTCGCGGTCGCTCCGGGCGTGACGTACGAGCAGTTCGACATCCCCGCGGCCGCAGGGACGACGCACGCGCATGTGCTGAGCGTCGACCTGGACCATCCGCGTGTCCGGGTGGATCTGCTGTACCCCGGGGCGGTGGCCTCCCGCGCGGCGGTCTCGCGGATGGCCGACGGCCAGGGGGCCGTCGCCGGTGTCAACGGGGGACTTCTTCAACATCAGCGAGGCCCAGCACCCCGGCGTCGAGGCGACCGGCGCGAGCGTGGGGCCCGCGATCGCGGGCGGGCAGACACTGAAGGCGGCCGTGCCCGACGGCCAGCGCTTCGGGCCGGCGCTGCCGCCCGGCACGACCACCGAGGACGTGTTCGGCGTCGGCACCGACGGGCGTGCCCGGCTGGACCGACTGGCCCTCGACGGCTCGGTCCGTACCCCGGAGGCGCGGCTGCCGCTCGGCGGGCTCAATCAGTACGCGCTGCCGGTGGGTTCGGTCGGCGCGTTCACCACCGACTGGGGCGGCGTCTCGCGCGTGCGCGCCACCTGCGGCACGGACACCGACCGGGCCGCTCCGTGCAGCACGGACACGTACGAGGTGACGGTCCGGGGCGGCCGGGTCGTCTCGGCCGCCGACACCCCCGGCAGCGGCAGCATCAGCAAGGGCACGACCGTGCTGGTCGGCCGGGAGGGGGGTGCCCAGCAGCTGCGGAAGCTCTCCACCGGCGACGCGGTCGAGGTCGAGCACCGTCTCGTGGCGGCCGGGAACGGCGTGCCGTACCGGCTCGCCCTCGGCGGCTACCCGGTCCTCACGGGTGGGCGGCCGCTGCCGGGCCTGGACGACACGACCTCGGCCGTACGGACGGCCGTGGGCATCGCCGACGGCGGGCGGCGCATGCTGCTGCTGGCACTGGACGGCGCGCCCGCCTACCGCAGCGGGCTGACGATCGCCGAAGTGGCCGCCGCCATGCGCCGGCTGGGCTCCGCGGACGCCTTCAGCCTGGACGGCGGCGGGTCGTCGACGCTGGTGGCCCGGAAGCCGGGCGCGAAGAGCGTCTCCGTACGCAACCACCCGAGCGGCGGCGCCGAACGGGCCGTCCCGAACGGCATCGGCGTGTTCTCGGGGTCCTGACCTCAGGGCCGCAGACTGCTGACGATGTCCGCCGTCGCCGTGAGCCCGCTCTGGATGGAGGGGGCGATGCTCGTGCTGGCCAGGTAGAAGCCGAGCATCAGGCAGACCAGCGCATGGGAGACCTTCAGCCCGCCGCTGCGCAGGAAGATCAGCGTCAGGATCAAGAGCAGCAGCACCACAGAGATGGAAATGGCCATCGTCAACTCCTCCGCCACGCCGCCATGTCCGGTTCACGGCGTTCGGCCGTAAGTGTGGCGTAGCGGAGGGTTCGTCCGGGCGGCTGACCTGTCCGCCGAACGTGTGATGTCCTACCGGTCCCGCACCGCCCGCCGGGTGTCGAGGAACTCCTCCAGTCCGGCGAGGTCGTCGGTGTTGAGGAAGTCGACGTCCGCGGCGAGCAGTTCGCCCCACAGCGCGTCGCGGGCGGGTCCGGCCAGGTCCGGGGTGGCCCAGAACCGCACTTTCTGCCCCCGCCGGTGCGCGGTGCGGACGATGCCCCGCAGCTTCTCCCGTTCGGCGTCCGGGAACGCGCCCACGCCCTGCCAGGTGAAGTTGAGTGTCCAGTTGTCGCTGATCAGCGGGATGAAGGAGGCCGGCGCAGGGCTGCCGAGGTCGGCGAGGCGGCCGTCGTAGAAGGCGCGCCGGACGGTTTGCGCCTCCATGGGCGCGCGGGCCGCGCGGTCGCCCGAGACGACGGCGGTGACGGGGCCGTGCCGGACGTGGCCGTGGGCGTACGTCGTGAACAGGTGCCGGTAGCGCCCGAGGTGGCGGTCGAGTTCGCGGTACGTCGACGCGCCCTCGGTCTTGATGTCGACGAGGAGCTGCAGCGACCCGCGGTACCCCCGGTACACGCGGCCGCGGTTGGCCCGGACGCGCGCGGCGAGGGGGTCGAGGTAGAGGGATTCGAGGGTCCGCGCCGGGTCGAGGTCCTCAGGGTCGTGGGCGACGAGGAGCTGGTCGCCGACGAGGTGGACGTCGGCTTCGACGCTGCCGAACCGGTGGTCCAGGGCGTCGAGCAGGGGGCGTGGGTGCTCGTAGTCGTTGTGGGCGTGGGCGCGCCACAACGGACGGGTCCCGTGACCCCGTTCGCCCGCCGTCGCGGGGCCGGCGGGGAGGGCGACCGAGCCCGCGAGGGCGGCGCCGAGCGTGGTGAGGGCTCTGCGACGGGTGGTGAGGGCCATGCTCTGCCTCCCTGGAAGTGCCGTACGGGAACCCTGCGAGTATGGGGTCCCGGCAGGTCCAAGGAGCAGGCCCGCGCGTGGAGTTGGCCGGACTGCCGCCCGGCGTTCACTTCGCCCGAGGGGGCTGCACGAAAAGGCCCGCCCCAGGTGGGGCGGGCTTTCCGCGGCCGTGAGCCAGGTGTACGTCAGGGGGCCTGGAGGTCGACCAGTGCGGCCAGTGCCTCCCGGTGGGCGCCCGCCGTGCCGTACGCGATCGAGTCGGCCTTGGCGCGCTTCAGGTACAGGTGCACCGGGTGCTCCCACGTCATGCCGATGCCGCCGTGCAGTTGCAGGGCTTCCTCGGCGGCGTGGACGGCCACGGGCGCCGCGAAGGCCTGGGCGACGGCGACCGCCACGTCGGCGTCCTCGCCGGTGGACAGCGCGTCGGCGGCGTTGCGGGCGGCCGCGCGGAGGTTGACGACCTCCAGCCACAGCTGGGCCAGCCGGTGTTTGAGCGCCTGGAAGCCGCCGACGGGCCGGTTGAACTGCTTGCGTTCCTTCAGGTAGCGGACGGTCTCGGTCAGCGTCCACTCGGCGAGGCCGGACTGTTCGGAGGCGAGCAGCCCGGCGCCCGCGCGCAGGGCACGGCGTACGGCGGGTTCGGCGTCGCCCAGGAGGTGGCCGGTGGCGCCGTCGAGGGTGACGGTGGCGAGCGGCCGGGTCAGGTCCAGGGAGACCTGGGGCGTGACGGTCGCGGCCGTGGCGTCGACCGCGTACAGCCCGCCGTCGTCCGCGGGTACGAGCAGCACGTCGGCGGCGCCGGCGTCGGCGACGCCGGTCACCTCACCGCGCAGCGCCCCGCCTTCGTGGCGTACGGCCTTGTACGCCCCGCCCGGCGCGACGTTCAGCGCGACCGCGAGGGCGCCGATCCTGCGCCCCGACGCCAGTTCGCCGAGGAGCTCGTCGGCGATGGGGGTCCCCCCGCTCGAGCGGAGCCGAGAGTGGGGGAAGGCCAGCAGGGCCTCGGTCGCGACGACGGCACTCGTCAGGTACGGCACGGGCGCGACGGCCCGGCCCAGCTCCTCCAGGACGACCGCGGCCTCGCGGTGGGTGGCGCCCTGACCGCCCAGGGACTCCGGGACCAGGAGACCGGCGAGGCCCATGCCGTCGGCCAGCGCCTTCCACGCCGCGCGGTCGTGCGGGGCACCGGACTCCGTGCGGGCGATCACGCCGGGCGCGTCGCAGTGGTCGGCGAGCAGGTCGCGGACGGCGGCGCGCAGCGCCTCTTCCTCCTCCGAGTACAGCAGATCGGGCTGTGCGCTCATCGGGTCAGGTCCTTCCAGGCGACGTCCTTGTCGGTGCGCGGTTCGGCGGGCAGGCCGAGGACGCGCTCGGCGACGATGTTCAGCAGGACCTCGGTGGTCCCGCCCTCGATGCTGTTGCCCTTGGAGCGCAGGTAGCGGTAGCCGGCCTCGCGGCCGGTGAAGTCGACCAGTTCCGGGCGGCGCATGGTCCAGTCGTCGTACGACAGCCCCTCCTCGCCGAGGAGTTCGACCTCCAGGCCGCTGATCTCCTGGTTGAGGCGGGCGAAGGCCAGCTTCATGCCGGCGCCCTCGGGGCCGGGCTGGCCCGCGACGAGCTGCTGGCGCAGGCGTTCGGCGGTGAGGCGGGCGACCTCGGACTCGACCCAGAGCTTCAGCAGCCGCTGGTGCAGGTCGTGGGTGCGCAGCTCGGGGCGTTCGCGCCAGGTCCTGGCGGCCGGTCCGATCATGCCGCCCTCGCGGGGCAGCCGCATGCCGCCGATGGCGACGCGTTCGTTGTTGAGCGTGGTCTGCGCGACGCGCCAGCCGTCGCCGATCTCGCCGAGGCGGCGGGAGTCGGGGATGCGGACGTCGGTGAGGAAGACCTCGTTGAACTCGGCCTCACCGGTGATCTGCCGCAGCGGCCGGACCTCGACGCCGGGGTCGGTCATGTCGCAGACGAAGTAGGTGATGCCGGCGTGCTTGGGCACGTCCGGGTCGGTGCGGGCGATGAGGATGGCCCAGCGGGAGTTGTGCGCCCCGGAGGTCCACACCTTCTGCCCGTTCACCACCCAGTCACCGTCGTCCTGCCGGACGGCACGGGTGCCGAGCGCCGCGAGGTCGGAGCCGGCGCCGGGCTCGCTGAACAGCTGGCACCAGACCTCCTCGCCGGTCCACAGCGGCCGCAGAAAGCGCCGCTTCTGCTCCTCGGTGCCGTACTTGAGGATCGTCGGGGCGGCCATGCCGAGCCCGATGCCGTTGCGGCGCGAGTCGTTGTCGGGGGCGCCGGCCGCCTCCAGCTCGGCGTCCACGACGGCCTGGAGGGAACGGGGCGCACCGAGTCCGCCGAGACCTTCCGGGTAGTGCACCCATGCCAGCCCGGCGTCGAAGCGGGCCCGGAGGAAGTCCAGGCGGTCGGTCGAGGCCGGCGGCAGGGCGGCCAGCAACTCCCGTGTACGACGGCGCAGTTCCTCGGCACTGCTCATGCTGCTGCCTCCTCCATGACGACGGCGACCCGGCCGGTGGTGAGTCCGTCCGCGACCTTCTGCACGGCCGCGGCGGCCCCGGCGAGCGGCACCCGCTCGCTCACCAGCGGCTTGATCGCGCCCCGGGCGGCCAGGTCGGTGAGCTGCTCGTGGCAGTGCTGGACCAGCTTCGGGTTCTTGGTGTTGTACAGGCCCCAGTGCAGCCCCAGGATGGAGTAGTTCTTCACCAGGGCGTGGTTCAGGCCGGGGCTGGGGATCGTGCCGCTGGCGAAGCCGACGACCACGATGCGCCCCTCGAAGGCGACGACCTTGGCGGACTGGGCGTAGGCCTCGCCGCCGACCGGGTCGTAGATCACGTCGGCGCCCCGGCCGCCGGTGGCCTCCTTGACGGCGGCGACGACGTCCTCGGCGCGCCGGTCGATCACGACGTCGCAGCCCAGCTCACGGGCGACGGCCGCCTTCCCGGAGCCGCCGACGACACCGATGACGGTGGCGCCGGCGGCCTTCCCGAGCTGCACGGCCGCGCTGCCGACCCCTCCAGCGGCAGCGTGGACGAGCAGGGTCTCCCCCGCCTCCAGACCGGCCCGGCGGTGCAGACCGAACCAGCCCGTCTGGTACCCGATGTGCAGGGCGGCGGCCTCCGCGTCGTCCAGGGCGTCCGGCGCCGGCAGCAAGGCGGCGGAGTCGGCGACGGCGTACTCGGCGAAGCCGCCGTGCGGCAGTGCCGGGTTGGCGATCACCCGGCGGCCGTCCTCGGTCTCGCCGCAGATCTCCACGCCCGGGGTGAACGGCAGCGGCGGCCTGACCTGGTACTGACCCCGGCACAGCAGCGCGTCGGGGAAGTTGATGTTCGCGGCGCGCACCTTCAGCAGGACCTGGCCGTCACCGGGCGTGGGCGGCTCGGCGTCCTCGAGCCGCATCACCTCGCTCGGCTCGCCGTTCTCGTGCACGTGCCATGCCTGCATGCGGTGCCTCCACGGGGGACTGCTTCGTCTGACCGGGGTCGTTCGCATACTAAGCGGTCGCTTGCCGATCAGGGAACAGTCAGATGCGTCACGACCGCTTCGGCCGTGCCCGGACGTGCATCCGCTCGCCCTGCGGGCCGAACAGACTGAGGAACTCCACGGGCCCCTCCCCGGTCGACCCGAACCAGTGCGGAACCCGGGTGTCGAACTCGGCGGCCTCCCCCGCCGTCAGCACCACGTCGTGCTCGCCCAGCACGAGACGCAGTTTTCCGGACAGCACGTACAGCCACTCGTAGCCCTCGTGCGTGCGCGTGTCCGGCTCCTGCCTGCGCTTCGGCTCCAGCACCTTGTACGCCTGCAGGCCGCCGGGCTGGCGGGTGAGCGGCCAGTGGGTGCGGCCGCCCATCACGATCGGTTTCGACCGCACGCGCGGATCACCGGCCGACGGGGCTCCGACCAGTTCGTCCAGCGCCACCTGGTGAGCGCGCGCGATCGGCAGCAGCAGTTCCAGACTGGGCTTACGCAGGCCGGACTCCAGTCGCGACAGGGTGCTGACGGAGATGCCGGTGGTCTCGGAGAGCGCCGCCAGGGTCACCTCCCGCTCCTTGCGCATCTGCCGCAGCCGGGGGCCGACGCCCGCGAGTACCTGGTCCGTAGTCATGGTCGTATTGCAGATTCGGCAAACACGTTTGTCAATACCGAAGGGCCGGGGCGACTCTCGGCGGCGGAGGTGGTCACCATGACCGAGAAGTACGCGGTGGCAGTCGTCGGCGGGGGTGCCGCGGGCCTGTCCGCCGCGCTGGTGCTCGGCCGGGCCCGGCAGCGCACGCTGGTGGTCGACGCGGGCGAGCCGCGCAACGCCCCGGCCGCGCACATGCAGGGCTACCTGACGCGGGACGGGATGCCACCCGCCGAGTTCCTGGCGATCGGCCGGGAGGAGATCGCCCGGTACGGCGTGGAGTTCGTGCGGGACCGGGTGGTGGAGGTGGCGAAGGGCGGGGCCGAGGACGAGGACTTCACCGTGGGGCTGGCCGGCGGGCGGACCGTGCGGGCCCGGCGGCTGGTCGTCGCGACCGGGCTGCGGGACGAGCTGCCGACGGTTCCCGGGGTCGCCGACCGGTTCGGCCGGGACGTGCTGCACTGCCCCTTCTGCCACGGCTGGGAGGTGCGCGACCAGCCGTTCGGCGTGCTCGGCACCAGCCCGAACAGCGTGCACCAGGCGCTGATGGTCTCCCGGTGGTCGAAGGACGTGCGGTTCTTCCTGCACACGGTCGCCGAGGAGGAACTGTCCGACGACGATCTGCGCCGGCTCGCCGCGGCCGGGGTGGACGTGGTGCCGGGCGAGGTCGCGGGGCTGGTGGTCGAGGACGACCGGCTGACCGGCGTCCGGCTCACCGACGGGTCGATGCACGCCCGCTCCGTCCTGTTCGTCGCCCCGCACGCCGTCCCGCGGAACGGGCTCCTGGAACGGCTCGGCGCCGAGCTGCACGAGACGCCCTTCGGCGCCTATCCGGTGGTCGACCCGACCGGGCTGACGACGGTGCCGGGCGTGTGGGCCGCGGGCAACGCGATCGGCTTCGCCGAGCAGGTGGTCCACGCGGCGAGCGGCGGCTACCGGGCGGCGTCGGCGATCGTGGGTGACCTGCTGATGACGGACCTCGACGCCGCCGTGCGGGTGTAGAGGCGCCCCCTGCGGTGCACCATGGCTGCATGCTGCTGCACCGGCTGGCCCGAGTGTCCCAGGAGGTCGCCGCCACCTCGGCGCGGTCCCGGAAGACCGCCCTGCTCGCGGAGCTCTTCCGGGAGGCCGAGGCCGACGACGTGCCGATCGTCATCCCCTACCTGGCGGGACGGCTGCCGCAGGGCCGGATCGGCGTCGGGTGGAAGGTCCTGAGCCGCCCCGTCGCCCCGGCCTGCGATCCGGTCCTGACCGTACGGGAGGTGGACGTACGGCTGTCGGAGCTCGCCCAGGTGTCCGGCCCCGGCTCCCAGGCGGAACGGGCCCGGCTGGTGGGCGCGTTGATGGGCGCGGCCACCGAGGACGAGCAGCGCTTCCTCATCGGGCTGCTCACCGGCGAGGTGCGGCAGGGCGCGCTGGACGCGGTCGCCGTCGAGGGACTGGCCCAGGCGACCGGGGCGGCGCCGGCAGAGGTACGGCGGGCGGTGATGCTCGCGGGCTCGCTGCAGGCAGTGGCCGAGGCGCTGCTCGCGGACGGCCCCGCCGCCCTGGACCGGTTCCGCCTCACCGTCGGCCGCCCGGTCTGGCCGATGCTGGCGCACAGCGCCTCCTCGGTGGCCGAGGCGGTGGACAAGCTCGGCGCCTGCGCGGTCGAGGAGAAGCTGGACGGCATCCGCGTCCAGGTGCACCGGGACGGCGACTCGGTGCGGCTCTACACCCGCACCCTCGACGACATCACCGGCCGGCTGCCCGAAGTGACGGCCGCCGCGCTGGAGTTGCGGGGCGAGCGGTTCATCCTGGACGGCGAGGTGATCTCCTTCGACGAGGGCGGCCGCCCCCGCTCGTTCCAGGAGACCGCCGGGCGCGTCGGCTCCCGTACCGACGTGGCGACGGCCGCCCGTGCGGTGCCCGTCTCGCCCGTCTTCTTCGACGCGCTGTCCGTCGACGGCCACGACCTGCTCGACCTGCCGTTCGCCGAGCGGCACGCCGAACTGGCCCGGCTGGTCCCCGAGCCGACGCGGGTCCGGCGCACCACGGTGTCGGGCCCGGACGACGTGCGCACGGCGGAGGAGTTCCTCGCAGAGACCCTGAAGCGAGGCCACGAGGGCGTCGTCGTCAAGGCGCTGGACGCCCCCTACAGCGCGGGCCGGCGCGGTGCGGCCTGGCTGAAGGTCAAGCCCGTCCACACCCTCGACCTGGTCGTCCTGGCCGCCGAGTGGGGCCACGGCCGCCGCACCGGCAAGCTCTCCAACCTCCACCTCGGCGCCCGCACCGCCGACGGCGGCCTGGCCATGCTCGGCAAGACCTTCAAGGGCATGACCGACGCGATGCTCACCTGGCAGACCGAACGGCTCCAGCGGCTCGCCGTCGAGGACAACGGATACGTCGTGACCGTACGTCCGGAGCTCGTCGTCGAGATCGCCTACGACGGCCTGCAGCGCTCCACCCGCTACCCCGCCGGTGTCACCCTGCGCTTCGCCCGCGTGGTCCGCTACCGCGAGGACAAGCGCCCGGAGGACGCCGACACGGTGGAGACGCTGCTGGCCGCGCACCCGGGGGTGGGCCCGTGAAGCGCAGTGCCGGCCTGCTGCTCTTCCACCACACCGCCGACGGCCTCCAGGTGCTGCTCGGCCACATGGGCGGCCCCTTCTTCGCCCGGCGCGACGCCGGGGCCTGGACCGTCCCCAAGGGCGAGTACGAGCCCGACGAGTCCGCCTGGGCGGCCGCCCACCGCGAGTTCGAGGAGGAGCTGGGGCTGCCCCCGCCCGACGGCGAGGCCATCGCCCTGGGCGAGGTCCGGCAGACAGGCGGCAAGATCGTCACGGTCTGGGCGATCGAGGCCGACCTCGACCCGGCGACGATCACGCCCGGCACGTTCCGGATGGAGTGGCCGCCGCGCTCGGGACAGCTCCAGGAGTTTCCCGAGCTCGACCGGGTGGCGTGGTTCGGTCTCGACCGGGGCCGCGAGGTGATCGTCAAGGCGCAGGTGGCGTTTCTCGACCGCCTGGCGGAGCACTCGGCCTGAGGAGACGCTCCCGCGTTGCGGTCCCGTCCGCCGCGCGGGAAGGTCGAGACACAGCCCGCTCCGAGGGAGGTCAGCCATGCCCATCGCAACGGTGAACCCGGCGAACGGCGAGACGCTCAAGACGTACGAGGCCATGGGCGAGGAGGAGATCGAGCGTCGGCTCCAGCTCGCGGAGGCCACCTTCCGGACGTACCGGACGACGACGTTCGAGGAGCGCGCCCGGCTGCTGAACAGGGCCGCCGACCTCCTCGACGAGGACCAGCAGGACATCGCCCGCGTGATGACCACGGAGATGGGCAAGCCGGTCCAGCAGGCACGCGCCGAGGCGGCGAAGTGCGCCAAGGCGATGCGCTGGTACGCCGACCACGCCGAGGAACTGCTCGCCGAGGAGGAACCCTCCGACACCGACGTGAAGGACTCCGGCGCGTCCCGCGTACGGGTCCGCTACCGGCCGCTGGGGCCGGTGCTGGCGGTGATGCCGTGGAACTTCCCGCTCTGGCAGGTGGTCCGCTTCGCCGCGCCCGCGCTGATGGCGGGCAACGTGGGCCTGCTCAAGCACGCCTCCAACGTCCCGCAGACCGCCCTCTACCTGGAGGACCTGTTCCACCGGGCCGGCTTCACCGAGGGCTGTTTCCAGACGCTGCTGATCGGCTCCGGCGCGGTCGACGAGATCCTGCGCGACGAGCGCGTCAAGGCGGCCACCCTCACCGGCAGCGAACCGGCGGGCCGCGCGGTCGCCTCCACCGCCGGCGAGATGATCAAGAAGACGGTGCTGGAGCTGGGCGGTAGCGACCCGTTCGTGGTCATGCCCTCCGCCGACATCGACCGGGCCGCCAAGGTCGCGGTGACCGCGCGCGTGCAGAACAACGGGCAGTCGTGCATCGCAGCCAAGCGCTTCATCGTGCACACGGACGTCTACGACGCGTTCGCCGAGCGTTTCACCGCGGGCATGGAGGCGCTGAAGGTCGGCGACCCCTTGGCCGACGACACCGAGATCGGGCCGCTCTCCAGCGAACAGGGACTGCGCGATCTGGAGGAACTGGTCGACGACGCGGTGCGCGGCGGTGCGGCGGTGCTGTGCGGTGGCGAACGGCCGGACGGGCCCGGCTGGTACTTCCGGCCGACGATCCTCGCGGGCATCACCCGGGAGATGCGCATCCACCGGGAGGAGGCGTTCGGGCCGGTCGCCACGCTGTACCGGGCGGCCGACCTGGACGAGGCCGTGCTGATCGCGAACGACTCGCCGTTCGGGCTGAGTTCGAACGTGTGGACCCGCGACGAGGCCGAGGTGGACCGGTTCGTCCGCGATCTGGAGGCGGGCGGGGTGTACGTGAACGGCATGACGGCGTCCCATCCGGCGTTCCCGTTCGGCGGGGTGAAGCGGTCCGGGTACGGGCGTGAGCTGTCCGGGCACGGAATCCGCGAGTTCTGCAACATCACGACTGTTTGGCATGGTGCGTGAGTGTTGCGGGGCTACGATCCCGTCTGTGAACCGCGAAGTGACTCTGCCGTTGATCGTCGACGACCGCGGGGCCTTGCAGGTGGCTGCTGCCGATGTGAGCAAGCTGTTGCGGACGGTCGGGGGCCGGTGGGTGCGGCTGGTGGAGTCCGGGGAGTCGGGGCTCGACGAGGACACGGTGGCGGCGTTGACGATCGAGCTCGCGAAGCTGGCCGACCGTATCGACGTGGCTTGTATCGCGCACAGCAGTGGGGGTGCGTCGTGAGTCGTGCGGCTGCGGGTTCGGCTGTGGCCGCTCGCGCGGTTCCCCGCGCCCCTAGGGGGTCGGCTCCACCAGCGTGGACCAGAACATCGCCTCGTAGTGTTGCAGCAGGCGGCCGTACTCGTGTGCCAGTGACTCGGTGAGTCGCCCGGCGTCCAGACCCGCCCGCACCGCCGCCGTCGCCGTCTCGTCCAGTTCGGGCGAGGGCTCCGCGAAGAAGTCGAAGAAGGCACAGGCCGTGTCGTCGAAGCCGTAGTGCCGGCGCAACGCCGTGGCGATCGTCGCGCAATAGCCTCCCCACGCCGAGAAGTTGGCCGTCAGGGCCAGGACGGCATCGGCGGGCGAGCCGTTCAGGGCCAGCCAGGCGACGTACGAGGGGTAGGCCTGACAGCCCGGGCGCGGTGCGTACGACGCCGCGCCCTCGGCGTCCACACCGCACGCCGTCACGAAGGCCTCCCAGCTGGTTCCTGCGCCAGCGCCTCGCCCTCCGACGAGCATCCGAAGAAGGCAGCGGCCTCGGGATCGGTCACAAGAGAGCGCTCGGCCAAGGTGCTAGAACGCGCGGCGGTCCGCGGGGGATGACCGCGGCCTGTTCCAGCGCGAGGGCGGCGAGCACGGGAGCGGGGTGCCTCGCCACGGGCGATCCGGGGGACCACGGGGTTGGAGCAGGGATCCGGGGCGAGCCGGGCAGTGGTAGTCTTCAGCAGGTCCCGGGCCGTGCGCGTCATCGCGTCCTCCCTCGGTGCGGGTGCGGGTCTTCGCCCAGCCTGGCGCAGCGTCCCCGGTACGGAGCAGCCCGACGCGACCCCGGCGTCCCATCGGGTGACCGTGGAAGCACCTTGGGCCGCAGGCACGGCGGGGACGAGACGAGGTGGGATGAGCGAAGGGACGATCACCCGGACGCCGCCCCCGGTCCCCCGGGGCAGGCTCGTCGCGGCGCGCGGGGTGGAGCGGGAGCGCGAGCGGTCCCGACCCGGCTGATCCTGTCCGCCCCGCACGGCACCGAGAGCGGCGAGAGGGCGAAGAGGGACATGGGCGCCTGCTTCTCCGAGCTGATCGGCCTGCGCCGGGACGGCACGGGCGAGGACGTCACGTCCCTGCTCGCCGCCGCCGTGGGCCGGGGCGGGATGACGCCGGCGGAGGCGGTGGGCCTCGCGGTGCCGCTCCAGACCGGCGGCGAGACGGTCATGGGCACCAGCGGCCGGTTGTTCCACGTCCTGCTGACCCACCCGGAACTCGCCGAACGGCTGCGTGCCGAACCGGAGATCCGCCCCCGCGCCGTCCACGCACTGCTGCGCCGCCCGGGGACGGCGGATCGCCTGGGCGGCACGCCGGCGAGGCTGGAGGCCGAGCTTCTGGTCGACGCGCTCCTCGACGGAGTACCGGGCCTGCGGCTCGCCGTACCCGCCGGAGAGGTGCCCCTCGGGAAGGGCCCGCTGAGCCGCGTGCCCGAGACCCTTCCCGTGACGTGGTGAGCCAGGGCCCGGTCTAACGGATCGGCACGCCCGCCAGCGTGCGCGCGATCACCAGCCGCTGGATCTCGCTCGTCCCCTCGAAGATCGTGTAGATCGCCGCATCACGGTGCATACGCTCCACCGGATACTCCCGCGTGTACCCGTTCCCGCCCAGGATCTGGATCGCCTGAGCGGTGACCTTCTTCGCCGTCTCGCTCGCGAACAGCTTGGACATCGACCCCTCGGCGGCCGTGAACGGCTTCCCGTTGACCGCCATCCACGACGCCCGCCACACCAGCAGCCGCGCCGCGTCGATGGACGTCCGCATGTCCGCGAGCTGGAAGGCGACGCCCTGGTTGTCGATGATCGGCCGGCCGAACTGCTCGCGGGTCTTCGCGTAGTCGAGGGCGACCTCGTACGCGGCCCGGGCGGTGCCCACCGCCATGGCCCCGACCGCGGGGCGGCTCGCCTCGAACGTGGCCATGGCCGCGTTCTTCACGCGCTCCCCGCTCTGCTTCGCCCGCTCCCGCGCCCGGGCCAGCCGCTCGTCCAGCTTCTCCTTGCCGCCGAGCAGGCAGGAGCCGGGAACCCGCACGTTGTCCAGGATGACCTCGGCGGTGTGCGAGGCGCGGATCCCGTGCTTCTTGAACTTCTGCCCCTGGGCCAGCCCGGGCGTGCCCGGCGGGACGATGAAGGAGGCGTGGCCCTTGGAGCCGAGCTCCGGGTCGACCACCGCGACCACGACGTGGACGTTGGCGATGCCGCCGTTGGTCGCCCAGGTCTTGGTGCCGTTGAGGACCCACTCGTCCTTGGCCTCGTCGTACACGGCCCGGGTGCGCATGGAGGCGACGTCGGAGCCGGCGTCGGGCTCGGAGGAGCAGAAGGCCGCGACCTTGACGTCGTTCGCGTCGCCGTACATCTGGGGGATCCAGGTGCCGACCTGCTCCTCGGTGCCGTTGGCGAGGACGCCGACGGCGGCGAGGCCGGTGCCGACGATGGACAGGGCGATGCCCGCGTCGCCCCAGAACAGCTCCTCCATCGCCATCGGTATGCCGAGGCCGGTGGGGTCGAAGTACTGCTGGGCGTAGAAGTCCAAGGAGTAGATGCCGACCTTGGCGGCCTCCTGGATGACCGGCCAGGGAGTCTCCTCACGCTCGTCCCATTCGGCGGCCGCGGGGCGGATCACATCGGCCGCGAAGCCGTGCAGCCAGTCCCGGACCTCCTTCTGTTCGTCGTTGAGCTCCATGGTGAACTCGGCCATGTCGGTCCCCTCCAGCGGCGGCACGAGGTGCCTGTTACTTGCGGTAACACCAGTCTGTTACCGGCGGGTAGTCCGCGTCAACTCCTACCGACCGGTCGGCACCCTTTCGGTGTCCAGGACACGCTTCAGTGTTAGTTTGCGCAGGCGTCATCGAATCAGCACGGGTGGGGAGAGCACATGGACACCACGCAGCGGACCGATCAGCAACGGTCCGCCGACCGCCGACGGCGTGAGCTGCTGGAGGCCGCCGACCGAGTGGTGCTGCGCGACGGCCCGCATGCCTCGATGAACGCCATCGCCGCCGAGGCGGGTATCACGAAGCCGATCCTCTACCGGCACTTCGGCGACAAGGGCGGACTTTACGCCGCCCTTGCCAAGCGGCACACCGACGCGCTGCTGGACTCACTGCGGGCGGCGCTGGACGCCCCGGCCGATCGTCGGGAGCGGGTCGAGGCGACGTTGGACACGTACCTCGCGGCGATCGAGGCGCGGCCCCAGGTGTACCGGTTTCTGATGCACCCGGCGGAGGGGAGCCAGCCGGGGGACCAGGGGTTCGATGTCGGCAAGCACAGTGCGCCGTTGCTGCGGCGGATGGGCGAGGAGCTGGCTCAGGTCATCGAGGAGCGGCTGGATCTCGGGCCGGGTGGGCAGCAGCTGGCGCGGGTGTGGGGGCATGGGATTGTCGGCATGATGCATGCGGCCGGGGACTGGTGGCTCGGAGAACGGCCTTGTTCTCGTGCCGAGTTGGTGCGGAGTCTGGCTGATCTGTTGTGGGGGCGGCTGGCTGCCGCGGGGGACCGGGTCGGGGGTCCGGGGTTCTGACTGTCGTGTGTCGTGTGCGGGCCGGTGGGGGCTGGTCGCGCCCACGCGGCGGAGCCGCATATTGAACGCAGCCCCGCGCCCCTGAGTTACTCAGCCCGGCACCAGGAAGCCCGGGCCACCTGGCGCATCAGTTTGCGGTGGCGCCAGCCGCTCAGGTGGTCCGCGTAGATGCGGCCCTCCAGGTGGTCGTACTCGTGCTGGAGGCAGCGGGCGAAGAAGCCCGTGCCGTGCAGCGTGACGGGCTCTCCCGTCATCGTGAAGCCCTCGACCACCGCGTGGTCGTAACGCTCCGTTCCCGCCTCCAGGCCCGGCAGGGACAGGCAGCCCTCCGGGCCGCGGATCACCACTCCGTCCGTCTCGACCAGGCGCGGGTTGACCACGTGCCCCAGGTGGCGGACGTCCTCGTCGTCGGGGCAGTCGAAGACGAAGACCCGCAGCGGCTCGCCGATCTGGTTGGCGGCGAGGCCGACGCCCTGGGCGGCGTACATGGTCGCGAACAAGTCCTCGACGAGCCGGGCCAGTTCGGGGCCGAAGTCGGTGACCTCCGCGCAGGGCGTGTGGAGCACGGGGTCGCCGTGCAGGGTGAGGGGTCTCACGTTGCCGTGAGCGCCGGGGATGGGGCTCTGTCGCATGGCGGCAAGAGTAAGGTCCTGTCGGTCCGCGCCTCCCACACGAGTTCGCCACAGTGCCGCGGTTCGGGAGTGCTAATGGATCTCGATAGGCTGAGGTCCACACCACGTGGCCGTCAGGCTTCAAAGCGCGGCGCGTACGCAAGGAGGATCGAGAACTGATGGCAGGCAACTCGGACCCGCTCTCGCCGCGGGCCAAGCTGGCCGTGACCGCGGGCAAGGCGGTCGCAGCGGCATCCCGCGCCGCAGGGCGCGGCAGCGGTTCGGTGATCGGCGGCCGGGTGGCGCTCAAGCTCGACCCCGACCTCCTCGCCCGGCTCGCGCAGAACCTGGACGTGATCCTGGTCTCGGCGACGAACGGCAAGACCACCACCACCCGGCTCATCGCCGAGGCACTGCGAGCGGCCGGACCGGTCGTCTCCAACGCGCTCGGCGCCAACATGCCGGCCGGCATCACCTCGGCGCTCGCGGGCAGCTCGGACGCGCGGTACGGCGTGATCGAGGTCGACGAGAAGTACCTCGCGGGCGTCGCCCGGGACACCGCCCCGAAGTGCATCGCGCTGCTCAACCTCTCCCGCGACCAGCTCGACCGGGCCGCCGAGACGCGCATGCTCGCCGAGAACTGGCGGGAGGGACTCGCGGGCTCCAAGGCCGTGGTCGTCGCCAACTGCGACGACCCGCTGGTGGTCTGGGCGGCGTCCTCCTCCCCCAATGTGATCTGGGTCGCCGCCGGGCAGATGTGGAAGGACGACGCCTGGTCCTGCCCGTCGTGCGGCGGTGTGATGCAGCGCCCGGGCGACGACTGGTTCTGCGGTGAGTGCGGCTTCCGCCGTCCGACGCCGAGCTGGGCGCTCTCCGGCGACCACGTCCTCGACCCGCACGGCTCGGCCTGGCCGATCCACCTGCAGCTGCCCGGCCGCGCCAACAAGGCCAACGCCGCCTCCTCGGCCGCCGTCGCCGCCGTGTTCGGCGTGCCGCCGCAGGTCGCGCTGGAGCGCATGTACCAGGTGCAGGCGGTGGCCGGACGGTACGACGTGGTCCAGTTCCAGGGCCGTGACCTCCGGCTGCTGCTCGCGAAGAACCCGGCCGGCTGGCTGGAGACGTTCTCCCTGATCGATCCGCCGCCCACGCCGGTCATCCTGTCGGTGAACGCGCGCTCGGCCGACGGCACCGACACCTCCTGGCTGTGGGACGTCGACTACTCGCGCCTGACGGGCCACCCGATCTGCGTGATCGGCGACCGGAGGCTGGACCTGGCGGTGCGCCTGGAGGTCGCGAACCAGCATTTCCAGGTCTACGAGAACCTCGACCAGGCCGTACAGGCCTGCCCGCCGGGCCGGATCGAGGTCATCGCCAACTACACGGCGTTCCAGGACCTGCGCCGCCGCGTCGGCAACTGAGCACGAGACGTCAGGGGACTTTTGTGAGCGACAACCAACTGCGGGTCGTCTGGATCTATCCCGACCTGCTCAGCACCTACGGCGACCAGGGCAACGTCCTCGTCGTCGAGCGCCGGGCCCAGCAGCGCGGCCTGGACGTGGCCCGGCTCGACGTACGCAGCGACCAGCCGATCCCGACCTCCGGCGACATCTATCTGATCGGCGGCGGCGAGGACCGCCCGCAGCGGCTCGCCGCCGAGCGGCTGCGCCGGGACGGCGGACTGCAGCGGGCCGTGGAGAACGGCGCCATCGTGTTCTCCGTGTGCGCCGGCTACCAGATCCTCGGCCACGAGTTCATCAACGACCTCGGCCAGCGCGAGCCCGGTCTCGGGCTGCTGGACGTCGTCTCCGTGCGGGGCGAGGGCGCGCGGTGCGTCGGTGACGTACTGGGCGACATCGATCCGCGTCTCGGGCTGCCCCCGCTGACCGGCTTCGAGAACCACCAGGGCGTCACCCACCTCGGCCCCACCGCCCGCCCGCTCGCCCGGGTGCAGTTCGGCAACGGCAACGGCACGGGCGACGGCACGGAGGGCGCGTACAACGACACCGTCTTCGGCACGTACATGCACGGCCCCGTGCTCGCGCGCAACCCGCTGATCGCGGACCTGCTGCTGAAGCTGGCCCTCGACGTCAACGCGCTGCCGCCGACCGACGACCGCTGGTACGAGGCCCTGCGCGACGAGCGCATCGCCGCTGCTCAGCAGCCTGCCTAGGCGCTGGTCCGCAGCCGGCCCGGGGTTCGCGTCAACCTGCTGGTCAACAGCCCGTCTGACGGCACATCCGCACAGGTGAGCGGGGTCGTCCAGCAGGCGGACGCGAGGTTCGGTCCAGCCCCCCGATGCCGCTAGGGTGGCGGGGATTCGAGCCGGACAACGTGGTCCGGTCCCCGGCCCACGTTGAGAAGGTATTTCGGGCGATGCGCATTGGTGTCCTCACGTCCGGCGGCGACTGCCCCGGCCTGAACGCCGTCATCCGGTCCGTCGTGCACCGCGCCGTCGTCGACCACGGCGACGAGGTCATCGGCTTCCGGGACGGCTGGAAGGGCCTCCTGGAGTGCGACTACCTCAAGCTCGACCTCGACGCGGTGGGTGGCATCCTCGCCCGCGGCGGCACGATTCTCGGGTCCTCCCGGGTCCAGCCCTCCCATCTGCGGGACGGCGTGGAGCGGGCCAAGGGCCATGTCGAGGAACTCGGCCTCGACGCGATCATCCCCATCGGCGGCGAGGGCACGCTCAAGGCGGCCCGGCTGATGTCCGACAGCGGTCTGCCCGTCGTGGGTGTGCCGAAGACCATCGACAACGACATCGCGGTCACGGACGTCACCTTCGGCTTCGACACGGCCGTCGGAGTGGCGACCGAGGCCCTGGACCGCCTGAAGACCACGGCCGAGTCGCACCAGCGGGTGCTCGTGGTCGAGGTCATGGGCCGGCACACCGGCTGGATCGCGCTGCACTCCGGCATGGCGGCCGGTGCGCACGCCATCGTCGTTCCGGAACGGCCCTTTCGACATAGAGGAACTGACCAAGCGGGTCGGCGAGCGGTTCGAGGCGGGCAAGCGCTTCGCGATCGTGGTCGCGGCGGAGGGGGCCAAGCCCCGGGCCGGGACCATGGAGTTCGACGAGGGCGGCAAGGACATCTACGGGCACGAGCGGTTCGCCGGGATCGCCCGGCAGCTGTCCGTGGAGCTGGAGGGGCGGCTGGGGAAGGAAGCCCGGCCCGTCATTCTCGGGCATGTGCAGCGAGGTGGTACGCCTACCGCCTATGACCGGGTGCTCGCCACGCGGTTCGGGTGGCATGCGGTGGAAGCCGTGCATCGCGGGGAGTTCGGGCAGATGACGGCGCTGCGGGGGACCGACATCGTGATGGTGTCCCTGGCCGAGGCCGTCAAGACGCTGAAGACGGTGCCGGAGGAACGGTACGACGAGGCGGAGACCGTTCTCTGAGGTGATGCTCGTTCGCCGGGTGCGGGTCGTGTGTGGCTGATCGCGCCCACGCGGCGGAGCCGCAGATCGAACACAGCCCCGCGCCCCTGAAGGGCGATGAGCCGCCCCCGGTCGTAGCCGCGACCGGGGGCGGTTCTACTCTTGTGGGCGGACAGACTGCTGCACACCCCCACGAAACAGGAGCCGGCGGAATGGATCACAGCGGGCACGGCATGACCATGGATCTGCCGCCGTTCACGCTGGGACGAGGGCTGGAGTGGTCGGCGGACCCGTTCTTCCTCGTCGCCTGTCTCGTCGGGCTGGCGCTGTACGGGTGGGGTGTCGTGCGGCTGGTGCGGCGCGGGGACAAGTGGCCGGTGGGGCGGACCGTCGCCTACGTCATCGGTGTGCTGAGCATCATGCTCATGATGTGCACCCAGCTGAACGACTACGGCATGGTCATGTTCAGCGTGCACATGGTGCAGCACATGGTGATCAGCATGGTGTCGCCGATCCTGATCCTGCTCGGCGCGCCGATCACGCTGGCGCTGCGGGCGCTGCCGACAGCCGGGCGGGGTCGTAAGGGGCCCCGCGAGCTGCTGCTGATGTTCCTGCACAGCCGGTACATGCGGATCGTCACGCACCCGGCGTTCACGATCCCGCTGTTCATCGCGAGCCTGTACGGGCTGTACTTCACTCCGCTCTTCGACACCCTGATGGGCTCCAAGGCGGGGCACGTCGCGATGATGGTGCACTTCCTCGCCGTGGGCCTGGTGTTCTTCTGGCCGATCATGGGCGTGGACCCGGGGCCGAACCGGCCGGGCTACCTGATGCGGATGCTGGAGCTGTTCGCGGGCATGCCGTTCCACGCGTTCTTCGGGATCGCGCTGATGATGGCGTCCGAGCCGATGGTCGAGACGTTCAAGAACCCGCCCGCCTCGCTCGGCATCGAGGCGCTCTCCGACCAGAACGCGGCGGGCGGTATCGCCTGGGCGTTCAGCGAGATCCCCTCCGTGCTCGTGCTGGTCGCGCTGCTGTTCCAGTGGTACGCCTCGGATCAGCGGCAGGCCAGGCGCAAGGACCGGGCCGCGGACCGCGACGGGGACAAGGAGCTCGAGGCGTACAACGCCTATCTGGCCTCCCTGAACGGACAGGGGCGCTAGAAACCTCTTGTGGCACGGCCCGTGCGCGCCGGACTTCCGGCAGGCACCATGGAGGGACCGGACCATGAGGAGGGTGTTGCGATGCCCGGTTCCACGAACGGTTCGAACTCGACCAAGACCATGGGGGTACTCACCGTCGGCGGCCTCGTCATGGTGACGGCCTACACGGTGGCGCTCGGGAGCAACGGCTGGCTGTGGTTCGGCTGGGTCGTCCTGGGCCTGATCACCCTCGGGATGGTGGTCACCTCGCGCAGCACCTGACGGCTCACTCCCGGGTCAGCCGGCCCGCCGAGTGCACGCCCGGCTGGTACTTCGGGATCCGTACAGTGATCTTCATCCCGGCGCCCGTGGCGGTCTCGATCACGAGGCCGTAGTCGTCGCCGTAGACCTGGCGGAGCCGGTCGTCGACGTTGGAGAGGCCGATGCCGCCCGAGGGGCTGACCTCGCGGGCGAGGATACGGCGCAGCAGGCCGGGGTCCATGCCGGCGCCGTCGTCCTCGATGACGACGAGGGCCTCGGCACCCGCGTCCTGGGCGGTGATCTGGATGTGGCACTTGCCCGAGGACACGGCCTTGCCCTCGAGTCCGTGTTTGACGGCGTTCTCGACGAGCGGCTGGAGGCAGAGGAAGGGCAGGGCGGCCGGCAGCACCTCCGGGGCGATCTGGAGGGTAACGGAGAGGCGGTCGCCGAAGCGGGCCCGCACCAGCGCCAGGTAGTGGTCGATGGCGTGGAGCTCGTCGGCGAGGGTGGTGAAGTCGCCGTGCCGGCGGAACGAGTAGCGGGTGAAGTCGGCGAACTCGAGGAGCAGTTCGCGGGCGCGCTCGGGGTCGGTGCGGACGAACGAGGCGATCACCGCGAGCGAGTTGAAGATGAAATGAGGGGAGATCTGCGCCCGCAGCGCCCTGATCTCGGCCTCGATGAGACGGGTGCGGGACTGGTCGAGGTCGGCCAGCTCCAGCTGTACGGACACCCAGCGGGCCACCTCGCCGGCCGCCCGGACGAGCACGGCCGACTCACGGGGCGCGCACGCCACCAGGGCGCCGTGCACCCGCTCGTCGACGGTGAGCGGGGCGACGACCGCCCAGCGCACCGAGCAGTCGAGGATCTCGCAGGTGAGGCGGAAGGCCTCGCCGCGGCCGGTGTCCAGGGCGCCGGCGAGGCGTTCCATGATCTCGGTGCGGTGGTGGTCGCCGTCGCCGTCCCAGACCAGGACCTGCTCGCGGTCGGTGAGGCAGAGGGCGTCCGTGCCGAGCAGGGAGCGCAGCTTGCGGGCGGACTTGCGGGCGGTCTCCTCGGTCAGCCCGGCCCGCAGCGGGGGCGCGGCGAGGGAGGCGGTGTGCAGGGTCTCGAAGGTGGCGTGCTCGACGGGCGTGCCGAGGCCGCCGAGGCTCTTGGGACGGGCCGTGCGCCGGCCCAGCCAGACCCCCGCGGCCAGCACCGGGAGCACGGCGACGCACAGGCCCGCCAGGAATCCGCTCATGCCGTCACCTCCGTGCGCAGTTCCTCGGGCAGGTGGAACCGGGCCAGGACCGCCGCCGTGTCCGGCGGCACCCGGCCGGGAGTGGCCAGGGACACCAGGACCATGGTGAGGAAGCCCAGGGGCACCGACCAGAGCGCCGGCCAGGCGAGCAGGGCGTGCAGGGCGGCGCCCTCGCCCGGGTAGCCGGCCATGGTCGCGGCGACGGCGAGCAGGGCCGAGCCGCCGCCGACCAGCATCCCCGCCGCCGCGCCGGGCGGGGTCAGCCGGCGCCACCAGATGCCGAGGACGAGCAGTGGGCAGAACGAGGAGGCGGACACCGCGAAGGCGAGTCCCACGGCGTCGGCGACCGGGAGCCCGCCGACCAGGACGCTCGCCGCGAGAGGCATGGCCATGGCGAAGACGGTCCCGAGCCGGAAGTGCCGTACGCCCCGGGACGGCAGGACGTCCTGGGTGAGGACGCCCGCGACCGCCATGGTCAGCCCCGAGGCGGTGGACAGGAACGCGGCGAAGGCGCCGCCCGCCACCAGCGCGCCCAGCAGATCGCCGCCCACTCCCCCGATCAGGCGGTCGGGCAGGAGCAGGACGGCGGCGTCCGTGTCACCGGTGAGGGTGAGCTCGGGGGCGTAGAGGCGGCCGAGTGCGCCGTAGACGGGTGGCAGCAGGTAGAAGGCGCCGACCAGACCCAGGACCGCGACGGTGGTGCGGCGGGCGGCGACGCCGTGCGGGCTGGTGTAGAAGCGGACCACGACGTGCGGCAGGCCCATGGTGCCGAGGAACGTGGCGAGGATCAGTCCGTACGTGGCGTACAGCGGGCGTTCCTCGCGGCTCTCGGCCTGGGTGGGCGACAGGTCGCCGCCGCCGCTGCGCTCGGCCTTGGGGACGGTCGCTCCCGCGGCGAAGGTGAGCCGGGTGCCGCGCTCGACGTGGTGGGTGCCGGCCGGGAGTTCGAGGCGGGTGCCGGCGTGCGTACGGCCGTCCACGGTGCCGCTCACCGTGACGGTCAGCGGCCGGTCCAGCTTCAGGTCGATGCTGTCGCCGACGCGGACGACGCGCTGCTCGCGGAAGCTCGCCGGTTCGTCGAAGGCGTGGCGGGGTGCTCCGTCGCTCTGCCAGGCGAGGACCAGGAAGAGGGCGGGGACGAGCAGGGCGGTGAGCTTCAGCCAGTACTGGAAGGCCTGGACGAAGGTGATACTGCGCATACCGCCGGCCGCGACCGTGGCGGTGACGACCACGGCGACGATCACCCCGCCGAGCCAGTCGGGCGCCCCGGTCAGCACGGTCAGGGTCAGTCCGGCGCCCTGGAGCTGGGGCAGCAGGTACAGCCAGCCGACGCCGACGACGAAGGCCCCGGCGAGCCGCCGTACGGCCTGGGAGTCGAGGCGGGCCTCGGCGAAGTCGGGCAGCGTGTAGGCGCCGGAGCGGCGCAGCGGGGCGGCGACGAAGAGCAGCAGGACCAGGTAGCCGGCGGTGTACCCGACCGGGTACCAGAGCATGTCGGGGCCCTGCACCAGGCCCAGGCCCGCTATGCCCAGGAAGGAGGCGGCGGAGAGGTACTCGCCGCTGATGGCGGCCGCGTTGAGGCGGGGACCGACGGTGCGGGAGGCGACGTAGAAGTCCGAGGTGGTGCGGGAGATGCGCAGCCCGAAGGCGCCGACCAGGACGGTCGCGACGACGACCAGGGCGACGGCGGGGACGGCGTAGCTGGAGTTCATGGGTCGTGGGTGGGCCGGCCGCCGGTCAGCGGTCTTCGACGAGGCGTACGAAGTCGCGCTCGTTGCGCTCGGCGCGGCGGACGTACCAGCGGGCGAGCAGGACCAGCGGGGCGTAGAGACCGAAGCCGAGGACGGCCCACTCCAGGCGGCGGGCGTCGGGCATCGCCGCGAACAGCAGCGGCAGCGGGCCGACGAGCAGGCCGAGGATCGCGAACACGGTGAGGGCGGCGCGCAGTTGGGTGCGCATCAGGGAGCGGACGTAGGTGTGGCCGAGGGTGGTCTGTTCGTCGATCTCGGTGCGCGGACGGTAGTAGCCGGAGGCCCGGTGCGCGCGGCGGGGCGGGCCGGTGACGACGACGCGGCGTTCGGTGTGGTCCTGGGGCACCGTCAGGGCCTCCTCATGAGCAGGTCGCGCAGTTCGCGCGTGTGGCGCCGGCTGACCTGGAGCTCCTCGGCGCCCACGAGGACGCTGGCGGTGCCCGCGTCGAGACGGAGTTCGCCGATGTGACGCAGGGCGACGAGGTGGCGGCGGTGGATGCGGACGAAGCCGCGGGAGCGCCAGCGCTCCTCCAGCGTGGACAGCGGGATGCGGACCAGGTGGCTGCCCTTGTGGGTGTGCAGGCGTGCGTAGTCGCCCTGGGCCTCGACATGGGTGATGTCGTCGACGGCGACGAAGCGGGTCACCCCGCCGAGTTCGACGGGTATCTGGTCGGGGTCGGGTTCGCTCACGGGTATGCGGGGCGGTGAGCCGCGCAGCTCGGCGGCTCGCCGTACGGCCTCGGCGAGGCGCTCCTTGCGGACGGGTTTGAGGACGTAGTCCACGGCCTTGAGGTCGAAGGCCTGGACGGCGAAGTCCTCGTGGGCGGTGACGAACACGACGAGCGGCGGCCGGGCGAAGCCGGTGAGCAGCCGCGCCATGTCGAGGCCGTCGAGGCCGGGCATCTGGATGTCGAGGAAGACGACGTCGATCGCCTCGGGGCCGCCCGGGCCGGACTCCAGGGCACGGTTGATGCGGCGCAGCGCCTCGGTCGCGTCACCGGCGCCCTCGGCGCTGCCGATGCGGGGGTCCGCGTGCAGCAGGTAGAGCAGTTCCTCCAGCGAGGGGCGTTCGTCGTCGACAGCCAGGGCGCGCAGCATGACCCCGGAGTCTAGGGGCGATCCGCACGTCTGGACATGTGCCGGGGGTGCACGTTCCCGCTGGATACAGTGCCCGCATGAACAGCAGGTCCACGGCGTTCGACGAACTCGACCAGAAGATCATCACCGCGTTGATGGCGAACGCCAGGACGTCGTTCGCCGAGATCGGCACGGCGATCGGGCTGTCCTCCACGGCCGTCAAGCGCCGGGTCGACCGGCTGCGGGAGACGGGCGTGATCACCGGGTTCACGGCCACGGTGAAGCCGTCGGCGCTGGGCTGGCGCACGGAGGCCTATGTCGAGGTGTACTGCGAGGGCGCGGCCCCGCCGCGGCGGCTGGCCGAGGTCGTGCGCGACTACCCGGAGATCACCGCGGCGATGACCGTGACCGGCGGTGCGGACGCGCTGCTGCACGTGCGGGCGCGGGACGTGGAGCACTTCGAGGAGGTGCTGGAGCGGATCCGCCAGGAGCCGTTCATCCGGAAGACGATCAGCGTGATGGTGCTGTCGCATCTCCTCCCGGAGAGCCCGGAGGCGGGCGCCAGCCAGCCCGCTCCGGAGTAGGGCCCCAGGAGCGGCGCACCAGACCTGCGCCGAGAGGCCCGAAGACGCAGCGTTCCTGCGCTGACGCGCAACTGATGTTTCTTGTCGGTCGCCTCCGTCAGTTCCTACCTTGGTGTCAACCCTCAGTCACACACCGTTAGGAAGCGGAGGAACCCCTCTGTGCCCGACTCCTGTGTGCCGCGCCCGCGGCGCTTCCTCGTCTGCGAGCCCAGACACTTCGCCGTCCAGTACGCGATCAATCCCTGGATGCGACCCGACGAACCCGTCGACGTCATCCGCGCCCTGGACCAGTGGCAGGCGCTGGTCGAGACCTACCGGACCCACGGCCATACCGTGGACACTGTGAACCCCGTTCCCGGCCTGCCGGACATGGTCTTCGCCGCGAACGCGGCGGTCGTCGTCGACGGCCGCGTCTTCGGCTCTCTCTTCCACGCGCCCGAACGCCGTCCCGAGTCCGTGCCGTACGAGGCGTGGTTCAAGGCGGAGGGCTACGAGGTCTACCACCCCGAGTCGGTGTGCGAGGGCGAGGGCGACCTGGTGCCGGCCGGCCGCTGGATCCTGGCCGGGACGGGCTTCCGCACCACCCGGGAGGCCCACAGCGAGGCGCAGGAGTACTTCGGGGCGCCGGTGATCGCTCTGACGCTGGTGGACCCGTACTTCTACCACCTGGACACGGCGCTGTTCGTCCTCGACGACGAGAACATCGCCTACTACCCCGAGGCGTTCTCGCCGGGCAGCCGCGAGGTGCTGGCCCGGCTGTACCCGGACGCGGTGCTCGCCACCCGCGAGGACGCGATGGCGTTCGGGCTCAACTCCGTCTCCGACGGGCGCCATGTGTTCATCTCGCCGGGGGCGACGGGCCTGGCCGGGCAACTCGCCGACCGTGGCTACGTCCCCGTCCCCGTCGACCTGTCCGAGTTCCACAAGGCGGGTGGCGGCATCAAGTGCTGCACCCAGGAGATCCGGGAGATCCGCTCATGACCGCACCTGTCCGCACCCGTGGCTCCGAGGAGCTCATCCGCGCGGAGGAGCCGGTCCTCGCGCACAACTACCACCCGCTGCCCGTGGTCGTCGCCCGTGCCGAAAGAAAACAAGGGTGGAGGACGTGGAGGGGCGGCGCTACCTCGACATGCTGGCCGGCTACTCGGCCCTCAACTTCGGCCACCGGCATCCGGCGCTGATCGAGGCGGCCCACCGTCAGCTCGACCGGCTGACCCTGACCTCGCGCGCCTTCCACAACGACCGGCTCGCCGAGTTCGCCGAGCGGCTCGCGGCGCTGACCGGGACGGACATGGTGCTGCCCATGAACACCGGCGCGGAGGCGGTGGAGAGCGGGGTGAAGGTGGCCCGCAAGTGGGCCTACGACGTCAAGGGCGTCCCGGCCGACCGGGCGACGATCGTGGTGGCCGCGGACAACTTCCACGGCCGCACGACGACGATCGTCAGTTTCTCCACGGACGAGACGGCCCGGCGCGGGTTCGGCCCCTTCACCCCGGGCTTCCGGGTCGTGCCGTACAACGATCTGGCGGCGCTGGAGGCCGCGGTCGACGAGACGACCGCGGCGGTGCTGATCGAGCCGGTCCAGGGCGAGGCGGGGGTGATCATCCCGGACGACGGCTACCTGGCCGGGGTGCGCGAGCTGACCCGCCGCGAGGGGTGCCTGTTCATCGCCGACGAGATCCAGTCCGGACTGGGCCGCACGGGGCGCACCCTGGCGGTCGAGCACGAGTCGGTCGCGCCGGACGTGGTGCTGCTGGGCAAGGCGCTGGGTGGCGGGATCGTACCGGTGTCCGCGGTGGTCGGGCGCCGGGAGGTGCTCGGGGTGCTGCACCCGGGCGAGCACGGGTCGACGTTCGGCGGCAATCCGCTGGCGGCCGCGGTCGGCACAGCGGTCGTCGAACTGCTGGAGACGGGTGAGTTCCAGCGGCGCGCGGCCGAACGGGGCGTGACCCTGCGGGAGGGACTGGCCCGCCTGGTCGGCAAGGGCGTCGTGGGCTTCCGCGCGCGGGGCCTGTGGGCGGGCGTCGACATCGACCCGGCGATCGGCACGGGCCGCGAGATCAGCGAACGGCTCATGCGGGAGGGGGTCCTGGTCAAGGACACCCACGGTTCGACCATCCGCCTGGCCCCGCCGCTCACCGTCACCGATGACGAGCTGGTGGGGGCACTGGAATCGCTGGAGAAGGTCCTCGGGCTCCCCGGATAAGGAGGACCGACGGCGAGGGCCGCCCCCGCAGGACCCGCACAAGCCGCCCCCTTCCGCAGGAAGGGTGAAGATTGAGACAAGAGGTGGTAGACCACTCTCAGCGACAGAGAGGTCGGCCGTGGGCGGAGACGAGGAGTACGGCGGTGCCCGGCGGCGGTTCGACGTGGCCGACGCCGCGCCCCTGTTGCTCGATCCGCAGGGCGTGGTGACGGGCTGGAGCACGGCCGCGCGGCGACTGCTGGGATACACGGCTCCCGAGGCGGTCGGCAGGAAGCTCGCCGAACTGCTGACCGCCGAGGACGCGGAGCGCGTGCCGGACCTGGTCGAGCGGTGTCGCGGGGACGGCGGCTGGACCGGGGTGCTGACGGTCCGCCGCAAGGACGGCGCGGCGGTGCGGGTCGTGGCGCGGATCGCCTCCGCCGAGGACGCGCACGGCGGCTCTCGCTGGATGGCGCTCCTGTCGGAACTGGCCGGGGCACCCGGCTCGCACATGAGCCGCGCGGTGCTGGAACGGATGCTGGGCAACGCCCCGGTCGGCATCGCGATCGTCGACACGGACCTGCGGTTCGTGTGGTCGAACACCGCCCTGGAGCAGTTCGGCGGCGGACCGGCACCCCGGCGCCTCGGTCTGCGCTTCGCGGACGTCCAGCCCGGCCTGGACGCCCAAGCGGTCGAGGCGCAGATGCGGCACGTGCTGGCGACCGGGGAGGCCGTCTCCGGCTACGAGCACGTGGGCCAGGTGCGGTCGGCTCCGCTGCGCGAGACGGCGCACATGCTGTCGTTCATGCGCCTCGACGACGACCGGGGCCGGCCCATCGGCGTGTCCTACACGGTCGTCGACGTGACCGAGCTGCACCGGGCCCGGCAGCGGCTGGCGCTCCTGGACCGGGCCGGCGAGAACATCGGCCGCAGCCTCGACCTCATGCGCACCGCGCAGGAACTGGCCGACGTGGCCGTGCCCGGACTGGCCGACTTCGTCACCGTGGACCTGCTGGAGACGGTGCTGGGGGGCGCCGAGCCGGCGCCCGGGCCGCTCGCGGACTCGGAACCGGTGGCGCTGCGCCGCGCGGGGCACCGGGCCGCGGAGGGCGACCTCCCGGAGGCCGTCGTCGGGGTCGGCGAGGTCGCGACCTACCTGGCCGACTCGCCCCCGATCCGCTGCCTGGCCACGGGCCGGTCCTGGCGCGAGGAACGGCTCGACCCGCGGACCCGGACCTGGGCCAGGAACGCCCCGGGCGACCCGCGCACCACGTTCCTGGAGCTGGGCCTGCACAGTGTGATGATCGTGCCGGTCCGGGCGCGCGGCACCACCCTGGGCGTCACCACGTTCTTCCGGCGCCGCCGCCTGGAGCCCTTCGACGAGGAGGATCTGCGGCTGGCCGAGGACGTGGTCTCCCGTGCCGCCGTCTGCGTGGACAACGCCCGGCGCTACGCGCGTGAGCGGGACGCGGCGCTCGTCCTGCAGCGCAGTCTGCTGCCCCTCCGGCTGCCCGAGCAGGACGCGGTCGAGGTGGCCGCGTGCTACCGGCCGGCCGACGAGCTGACCGGCCTGGGCGGCGACTGGTACGACCTCATCCCGCTCTCCGGCGCGCGCGTGGCGCTCGTCGTGGGCGAGGTGCCCGGGCACGGCATCGACGCCGCCGCGGCCATGGGGCAGCTGCGGACCGCCGTACGGACCCTGGCCGCCCTGGATCTGCCGCCCGAGGAGGTGCTGGCGCACCTCGACGACCTGGTGGGGCACTCGGCGCGGGAGGCGGGTGTGGAGCCGGGTGCGTCGGGCAACGCGGGCGCACAGTCCATGGGGTCGGGATGCCTGTACGTGGTGTACGACCCGGTCGACGGCGGGTGTTCGATGGCGGCCGCGGGCCATCCCGCGCCGGCGGTGGTGCTGCCGGACGGCTCGGTGACGTTCGTCGATCTTCCGCAGGGGCCACCGCTCGGGGTGGGCGGCCCGCCCTTCGAGGCGGTGGAGCTGTCCCTGGCACAGGGCAGCACGCTGGCCCTGCACACCGACGGGTTGCTGGCCCGCGGCGAGACCTGGGCCGTCGACGCCGGCCGGGAACGGCTGCGCCGGGCGCTGGAACAGGGCGGCCCGCTCGACGACCACTGCCGGACCGTGGTCGACGCCCTGGTCCCGGCGCGACCGCACGACGACGTGGCCCTGCTCATGGCCCGTACCCGGCGCCTCGACTCCGGGCAGGTCGCGGTCTGGGAGCTGCCGCCCGACCCGGCCGTGGTCGCCGACGCCCGCCGCGCGGCCACCCGGCGGCTGTCCGGCTGGGGCCTGGAGGAGCTGTCCTTCACCACGGAGCTGGTGGTGAGCGAGCTGATCACCAACGCCATCCGGTACGCCACCGGGCCCATCCGGCTCCGGCTGATCCGGGAGCGTGCCCTGGTCTGCGAGGTCTTCGACGGCGGCGCCACCGCGCCCCATCTGCGTCACCCCCGCGCCACCGACGAGGGCGGGCGCGGACTGCTGCTGGTCTCCCAGCTGGCCCAGCGGTGGGGCACGCGCTTCGTCCCGGACGGAAAGATCATCTGGGCCGAGCAGCCGCTCACGGGCTTCGCCCCACCGGCGCCCGCGGCCTTCGCCGGGGAGTCGCTGTCCGATCTCCTGGAGTGAGGACGAGGGCGCACACCCCATACCGTGGGAAAATAGTATGACCTCGGCACTGGTGAGGCGGCTGCCATGAGCGATTCGGCGATCGACTACGCGGCGGTGTTCCAAGCCTTGCCCGGCATGGTGGCGCTACTGACGCCCGAGTTCGTGTACGCGGACGTCAACGAGGAGTTCGTCCGGGTCTCCGGCCGCTCCCGCGAGCAGCTGATCGGCAAGTACCTGTTCGACGTCTTCCCCGACAACCCCAACAACCCGAGCGCGACGGGCATGCGCAATCTCGAGGCCTCGCTGTACCGGGTGCTGGCGACCGGCGAGCGGGACGCGATGGCCCTGCAGCGCTACGACGTCGAGGATCCGCAGCGGCCCGGGGAGTGGGAGGAGCGCTACTGGAGCCCGGTGAACGCCCCGCTGCTCGGCCCCGACGGCAACGTGGTGCTGGTGCTGCACCGCGTCGAGGAGGTCACGGAGCTGATCCGGGCCCGGGGCCGCTCGGGAGGGAACAAGGGCAGCCGGGCCCGGGTCCTGGAAGCCGAGCTGTACACCCGCGCCCGCGAGCTCCAGGAGCTGAACGAACGGCTGCGCCAGGCGCACTCCCGGGAGCGGGAGGTGGCGCTCGCCCTCCAGGAAGCGATGCTGCCCGACCGCCGCCAGGTCAGCCACCACCACCGGGCCGCCGTCCGGTACCGGCCCGCCGTCGGCGCCCTCAACGTGTGCGGGGACTGGTACGACCTGGTCGACCTGGTCGGCGGCCACCGGGTCGGCGTGTCCGTGGGCGACGTGGTCGGGCACGGGCTGGAGGCCGCCGGTGTCATGGGCCAGCTGCGCAGCGCGCTCAGCGCGGCCTCCCGCGTGGCCGACGGCCCGGCCCAGGCGCTGGACGTGCTGGGGCGCTACGCCCACGTGGTCGAGGGCGCCGAGTCGGCGACCGCCGTGACGACTTTCATCGACTTCGACCGGCGGCGCATCACGTACAGCAGCGCCGGTCATCTCCCGCCCGTACTGGTCCACCCGGACGGCCGTACGGAGTTCCTGGACGGGGCCACCGACACGCCGCTGGACGCCCGTCCCGACCCGATCCCGAGACCGCAGGCCGAGACGACGTTCACGCCGGGCGCCACACTCGTGCTCTACACCGACGGTCTGGTCGAGCGGCGCGGCGAGGACATCGACACCGGCCTGGCCCGCCTCGCCGACGCGCTGCACCGGAGCCGGGACCAGGACCCCGAGGCCCTCGCCGACACCGTCCTGCTGGAACTGCTGCCGCCCGGCGGGAGCACCGACGACACCGCGCTGATCATCGTGCGGCTGTGAGCCGGACAGCACGCCTGGAGCCGGTCCTTACACCTAGAGCCGGTCCTTTCCGTGGTCGAGCAGTCTGACGCGGTCCACGTTCTGCCGGTCCTCGGCGTCTGCGCTGGGCTCGCCCGCGAACCAGGCGTCGAGGATCTCCGACAGCAGCGGCTCGGACGTCAGCCGCAGGCTGAGCGCCAGCACGTTGGCGTCGTTCCAGCGGCGGGCCCCGTCGGCCGTGTAGGCGTCCGTGCACAGGGCGGCCCGGACGCCCGGCACCTTGTTCGCGGCGATCGATGCGCCCGTGCCGGTCCAGCAGCACACCACGGCCTGGTCGGCCGTCCCCTCGGCGACCTCGCGGGCCGCCGCTTCGGAGCACACCGCCCACTGTGCGTCGCCCCCGGGGCGCAGCGCGCCGTACGGGCGCACCTCGTGCCCTCTGTCCTGCAGCGCGGCCACGAGGGAGCGAGCGACAGGCTCGTCCATGTCCGAGGAAACAGAGATCCGCATGTCTCGCAGACTACTCGGGAGGACCGCAAGAACCAGCGGTTGGCCAGGCACCCTTCGTATCCCGCCATGCCACCCGTTCGGCTTGCCGATCACCCGCATGGAGCAGCACGCTGGTCCCGCGGTCCTCCCCAGCCGCATGAGCACCACCGGACGCACCCACCTGACTGACCATCAGTCAAACGGTGAAGGATCGACGCGGTCTCGCCGCACGAGGTGCCCGGTGGTCGCGCCTGCACCTACACTGGCACCCCACGACATGCCGGTTGACCTGCTGGAACGCGGCGGCGAGTCCACCGCGAGAGTCGAGGAGCGCCCGCTTTGTTCTACTACCTGCTGAAATACGTACTATTGGGCCCGCTGCTGAGACTGGTTTTCCGGCCTCGCATAGAAGGTCTGGAACACGTACCGTCGGAGGGCGCCGCCATCGTCGCCGGCAACCACCTGTCGTTCTCGGACCACTTCCTCATGCCCGCGATCCTCAAGCGGCGCATCACCTTCCTCGCGAAGGCCGAGTACTTCACGGGGCCGGGCCTCAAGGGCCGGCTCACGGCCTTCTTCTTCCGCAGCGCGGGGCAGATCCCCGTCGACCGCTCCGGCAAGGACGCCGGGCAGGCCGCGATCCGCGAGGGCCTCGGCGTGCTGAGCAAGGGCGAGTTGCTCGGCATCTACCCCGAGGGCACCCGCTCGCACGACGGCCGGCTCTACAAGGGCAAGGTCGGCGTCGCGGTGATGGCCCTGAAGGCCGGTGTCCCGGTGATCCCCTGCGCGATGATCGGCACCTTCGAGGCGCAGCCGCCCGGCAAGGTCATCCCCAACATCCACCCGGTCGCGATCCGCTTCGGCAAGCCACTCGACTTCTCCCGCTACGCCGGCATGGAGAACGAGAAGGCCGTCCTGCGCGCCGTCACCGACGAGATCATGTACGCGGTCCTCTCCCTGTCCGAGCAGGAGTACGTCGACCAGTACGCGGCGGTCGTGAAGGCCGAGGAGGCCGCCACCAAGGAGCGGAAGTTCCCGCGGCTGCCGCTCCGTTGAGGTCTGCTGTCGGCAGAAACCGTTTCCCCGTCCGGCCCCGGCGATCTACGTTCCCGGCATGAGACGTGCTGTGGTGATCGGGGCGGCGGGGCAGATCGGACGGCCGGCGGTGGAGGCGCTGGCCCGGGACGGCTGGGAGGTGACGGCCGCCTCGCGCGGGGCGGGCCGGGACGAGAGCTGGCCCGACGGGGTACGGGCGCGGCGGCTGGACCGCGAGGACGACGCGGCGCTGAGCGAGCTGATCGGCGACGGCTGCGACCTCGTGGTCGACATGGTCGCCTACGGGGCCCGGCACGCACGGCAGTTGACTGCACTGGCGGACCGCATCGGTTCGGCCGTGGTCGTGTCCTCGGTGATGGTGTACGAGGACGGCCAGGGCCGCGGCTTCGAAACGATGAGCGAGCCGGACGGCTGTCCGCGGTACCCCGTGCCCATACCGGAGGACCAGCCGACCATCGCGCCGGGGGACGCCACATACAGCACCGGCAAAGCCGCGCTGGAGAGAGAACTCCTGGCGGCGGGCGACCGGCTGCCCACGACGGTGTTGCGCCCGGGCGCGGTCCACGGGCCGCACAGCCCGCTCCCCCGCGAGTTGTACTTCGTGAAACGGAACCTCGACGGCCGGCGCAGGCGGGTGCTCGCCTTCCGGGGCGAGAGCCGTTTCCACCCGTCGGCCGCCCGCAACCTCGCCGAGCTGATCCGGCTGGCGGCGGCCCGCCCGGGCTCGCGGGTGCTCAACGCCTGCGATCCGCAGCCGCCGACGGTGTCCGAGATCGGGGCGGCGGTGGACGCCGTCATGGGGGTGGAGACGGAGACCGTCCTGGTGGACGGGCCCGCTCCCTCGCCGTCCGTGGGCAGCTCGCCCTGGTCGGCGGAGCTGCCGGTGGTGTTCGACATGGCCGCCGCGGAACGGGAGTTGGGCTACCGTCCCGTCGTGTCCTACCCCGACGCCCTGCCGGAGACGGTCGAGTGGCTCACCCGGCGGCTGTCCGGGCAGGACTGGAAGGAGGCGTTTCCCACCCTCGCGCGGGTCTACCCGGACCTCTTCGACTACGCGGCGGAGGACGCCTGGTTCGCGGCGTGAGTGAGGGGCGGCCGGATGCCCGGCCGCCCCTCACCTTCGTACAGCGCGGGTTACGGCTTCGGTGTGGCGTGCGGCGCGCACGTCACATCGGCACCGTCCAGCTTCCCGGTGAGCAGGTACGCGTCCACCCGGTCGTTGACACACGCGTTCACCAGGCCGGTGACGCCGTGCGAACCGGCGTCCTTCTCGGTGATCAGGCGCGAGCCCCTGAACCGCTTGTGCAGCTCGACGGCGCCCTCGTACGGCGTGGCGGCGTCACGCTCGGACTGGACGATGAGCACACCCGGCAGTCCCTTGCCCGTGCGGACGTCGACCGGCGTCCGCTGCTTCACCGGCCAGGTGGCGCACGGCAGGTTCATCCACGCGTTGGCCCAGGTCATGAACGGGTGGTCGCGGTGCAGCCGGGTGTTGTCCCGGTCCCATCTGCGCCAGCTGGTGGGCCACTTGGCGTCGGTGCACTCGACCGCCGTGTAGACGGCGTTGCCGTTCTCCGAGGCCACGTTGCCCGCGGTGTCGGACAGGTCCGGAGCGGCGGCGTCGACGAGCGCCTGGGTGTCACCGGCGACGTACTTGCTGAAGACGGACGCGACCGGGGCCCACGAGGAGTCGTAGTACGGGGCGCTCTGGAAGAAGGAGATGACCTCGGCCGGGCCGACGACGCCGCCGATGGGGCTCTTCTTCGCCGTGGCGCGCAGCTGAAGCCACTTCGCCTGGACCGCGGCGCGGGTGGTGCCGAGGTGGTAGGTCGCGTCGTTGCGGGCGACCCAGTCCTGCCAGTCCTTCCAGCGGCCCTCGAAGGCGACGTCCTGGTCCAGGTTGGCCTGGTACCAGATCTTCTCGCGGGACGGGTTGACGACACTGTCGACGACCATGCGGCGCACGTGCCCCGGGAACAGGGTGCCGTAGACGGCACCGAGGTAGGTGCCGTAGGAGACGCCGAGGTAGTTGAGCTTCTTCTCGCCGAGGGCGGCGCGGATGACGTCGAGGTCGCGCGCGGTGTTCGGCGTGGTCATGTGCGGCAGCATCCAGCCGCTGCGCTCGTAGCAGCCGTCGGCGTACTCGCGGGCCAGCTTGCGCTGGGCGAGCTTGTCGGCCTCGGAGTCGGGCACCGGATCCATCTTGGGCGCCTTGACGAACTCCTGCGGGTCGACGCAGGAGATGGGCGTGGACCTGCCGACGCCGCGCGGGTCGAAGCCTACGAAGTCGTAGGCCTTGGCCGTGTTGGCCCAGACGGGGTTCTTGCTGGTGACCCGGGCCGGGAAGCGCAGTCCGGAGCCGCCGGGGCCGCCGGGGTTGTAGAGCAGCGCGCCCTGCCGTTCGGCCTTCGTGCCCGTGTTGCCGATGCGGTCGACGGCGAGCTTGATCTGCTTGCCGTGCGGCTCGGCGTAGTCGAGCGGCACGGTGACGTACCCGCACTGGATCGGCTTGGCCAGGTTCCAGTCGGCGGGGCAGTCCTGCCAGTCGATACCGGCCTTCGCGGCCCGGGCGGCGGCGAGCGCGGCGCCCCGGGCCTCGCGGTCCTGGCCGTGGCGGGTACCCGCGCTCGCGCTCGCGTTCGCCGAGGGCGCCGCGACGGCGCCGGCTATGAGCGTGGCCGCGACGAGCGCTCCGGCCGAACCGAGCGCCGCCGTCCGTCTCTTCGGTCTCGTACCCCTCAAGTGTGACCTCCCCGTACATCGTTGCGATCAGTACGGGGATCCTCCCGGCTGTGAGGTCCCTGAGAACAGGGGGCAGCCGTCCTTCTTTGCCAATCCGATAACCGGTGAGGCGCGTTCTGCTCTGCGGACGGCTACAAGAGGGACGTCAGCGCCTCGTCGAGCAGCCGTCTCAGCCGCAGGGCGTCCGGGGCCACGGCGGTGACCAGTGCGGCGGGCCCGGCGAGCGGAACGACCGAGGCTCCTTCCCCCAGCACCCGGGCCGTCACCGGATCGGCACCGAACTCCGGTCGTACGACGACCAGTTGTCCGACGGTCCGGTGCCCCGCGAGCACGGCGGGCCCGTCCCAGCCGCCCGGGGCGCCGGGGCCGCAGGCCAGTTCCTGGTCGAGTACGACCCGCTCGGCGACCCGCACGGTCAGACGGCTCGTCAGCCGCCCGGGTTCCTCACCGGCCCGCCCGAGCACCTGCTCCTCGCGCAGCAGGAGCCGGGACGCGGGGGCGAGGTCGACGCGGGTCGTGACGTGCAGGTCGCTGCCCTTCGCGGAGATCAGCTGCTCGGGCGTCCAGTGCAGTTCGGCATGGTCGGCGACGTCGAGCCGGACGTCGTAGCGGGCCTCGCCCTTGGCCTGTCCCGGCAGGGCGATGGTGGCGGCGGCGGACCCGACGGACAGCCGCGCTCCCTCCTCGACGCGGGCCCGGACGGTGAAGTGGTCGCCGCCGAGCGGCCCGCTCATCGCGCCGACCAGCATGACCCGCGCCTCGGCACCGCTCCCCCGGGTGCGCCGCAGCGCCAGCGGCCCGTCGCTCTCCAGCACGGGCAGGGCGGTGCCGCCCCGGCCGTCGTCACGCGCGACGATCCGCGCGACGGACCGCACCCCGGAGCTGTTCACGCCCGAGCCGCCCACGCGTCGAGCTGTGCACGCACCCAGGCGGCGACCTCCGTCACCCCGGCTTCGCTCCGCAGCGACTGGAAGACGACCGGCAGTTCGGCCCGCTGCGCCTTGGCGTCGGCCGCCATCCGCGCCAGGTCGGAGCCCACGTACGGGGCGAGGTCGGTCTTGTTGACGATGAGCAGGTCGGCTGTGGTCACGCCCGGCCCGCCCTTGCGCGGGATGTCGTCCCCGCCCGCCACGTCGATCACGAAGATCTGCGCGTCGACCAGCCCCCGGGAGAAGGTGGCGGTGAGGTTGTCCCCGCCGGACTCCACGAGGACCAGGTCGAGCGGCCCGATGGCGTCCTCCAGGTCCTCCACCGCTTCCAGGTTCGCGGAGATGTCGTCCCGGATCGCGGTGTGCGGGCAGGCCCCGGTCTCCACGGCGGTGATCCGCTCGGGCGGCAGCACGGCCTCCCGGAGCAGGAACTCGGCGTCCTCCCGGGTGTAGATGTCGTTGGTGACGACCGCGAGTGACAACTCGTCCCGCAGCGCGCGGCAGAGCGCGGCGACGGTGGCGGTCTTTCCGGACCCGACGGGTCCGCCGAGTCCGATGCGCAGGGCGCGGCGGGAGCCGTCGGGGCGGCGGGCGTCGGCGCTCACCGGGGACGGGCCGTCGTGGTGGTGGTCGAGGTGCATGTGCGGCTCCTGGTGGGGTGGTGGGTCCGGGTTGTGCGGGCGATGCGGGATGGCGGGCGCTGGTGTCGGGGTGCGGGTGAGTGAGGGCTGGTCGCGCTCACGCGGCGGAGCCGCACATCGAATACGGCCCCGCGCCCGTCAAGGCGGTGTGTTCCCGCTCGGCGTTGTCAGCAGGCGGCTACGAGGCGAACAGGCGTACCGGCCAGGCCGCGTGCGCCTCCGCCCCGATCTCCAGCAGGGGCGCCGACGCGGCGGGCAGGGCGTCGACCCCGCCGTCGACGGCCTGGCGTGCGGCCTCCACCGCCCGGTCCACGACGCGGTCCACCTCCGGTGCCAGCCGGGCCAGGACCGCCGTGGCGTCGAAGGGGTCCAGGCTCAGCAGCCGCACGGTCGCCGTGGCCGGCCCGCTCACGTTCTCGTACGCCGCGCAGTACGCAGCGTCGACCGGCCCCAGACCCGCCGCCCGGGCCGCTAGGCCGAGCACCACCGGCTGGTGCGCCCCTTTGGGGAACTCCCGTCCCAGGGCGTCCAGTTCGGCGGACGGCCAGGTCGCACGGGCGGCCCGCAACAGCTGCCGTCCCAGTTTGCGCGCGGCGAGCCGCAGCGCGGGCGACGGGGTACGGGCGTCCGCGGCACGGTCGAGCGCGACGGGGTCGGTCCCGAGCGCGGCGGCCGCCGCGAGCCCCGCGGCCACCAGCCCCGCCGTGTGCAACCGCCCGCGGCAGAAGTCCGCCAGGCTCGCCGCGCCGCTGATCCGGCCCGCCTTGACGGCCGCCTCGGCCCCGCCGGAGTGGGCGTGTCCCCCGGCGGGAAAGCGGCCGTCGGCCAGCACGAGAAGCGCCGCACGTGACATCAGGACCGCCTCAGAACAGGAAGTACCGCTGGGCCATGGGAAGTTCGGCCGCAGGCGTCGCCTCGACCAGTTCTCCGTCGATGTGCACGGCGAAGCTGTCGGGATCGACCCGCACCTCGGGCCGCGCGTCGTTCTCCCGCATGTCGGCCTTGGTGACGCCGCGCGTGGAGTCGATCGCCACGAACCGCTTCCCGAGACCGAGCCGCTCCGGCAGCCCGTCCTCGACGGCGAGGGGCGCGACGAAGTTGACGGAGTTGGCGGCCGGCGCCCGCCCGATCGCCCCGTACATCGGGCGGGGCAGGATGGGCTGCGGGGTGGGGATGGAGGCGTTCGCGTCGCCCATCTGCGCGTACGCGATCTGCCCGCCCTTGATGACGAGCTGCGGCTTGACGCCGAAGAACGCGGGCTCCCACAGCACCAGATCGGCCAGCTTGCCGCTCTCCACCGAACCGATCTCCCGGGCCAGGCCCTGGGCGAGCGCCGGGTTGATCGTGTACTTGGCGACATAGCGACGGACCCGGCGGTTGTCGGCCCGCCCGTCCCCGGGCAACGCACCCCTGCGCCGCTTCATCACGTGCGCGGTCTGCCAGGTCCGCATGACGACCTCGCCCACCCGCCCCATCGCCTGGGAGTCGGAGGAGATGATCGAGATCGCGCCCAGGTCGTGCAGCACGTCCTCCGCGCCGATCGTGGACGGCCTGATCCGGGACTCGGCGAAGGCCAGGTCCTCCGGCACCGCCGGGTTGAGGTGATGGCACACCATCAGCATGTCGAGGTGTTCCTCGGCGGTGTTGACGGTGAAGGGCCGGGTCGGGTTGGTGGAACTCGGCAGCACGTACGACTCGGAGACCACGGTCATGATGTCCGGCGCGTGCCCGCCGCCCGCGCCCTCGGTGTGGTAGGCGTGGATGCCCCGCCCGGCGATGGCGGCGAGCGTGTCGCCGACGAACCCGGCCTCGTTGAGGGTGTCCGTGTGGATGGCGACCTGGATGCCGGTCCGTTCGGCGACGGTGAGCGCGGCGTCGATGACGGCCGGGGTCGAGCCCCAGTCCTCGTGCAGTTTCAGGCCGAGCGCGCCGCCCCGGATCTGGGACAGCATCGCCTCGTGGGAGACGGTGTTGCCCTTGCCGAGCAGGCCGATGTTGAGCGGGTGGGCCTCCATCGACTCCAGCATGCGCGCGAGATGCCAGGGGCCGGGGGTCACGGTGGTGGCCTTGGAGCCCTCGGCGGGGCCCGTGCCGCCGCCGACCAGCGTCGTGATGCCCGACGCCAGCGCCTCGTCGGCGATCTGCGGGCAGATGAAGTGGACATGCGCGTCGATCGCGCCCGCCGTGAGGATCCGCCCGTTCCCGGCGATGACCTCCGTCTCCGGGCCGATCACGAGGTCGGGGTGCACGCCGTCCATCGTGTCGGGGTTGCCGGCCTTGCCGATCCCGGTGACCCGCCCGTCGCGGATGCCGATGTCGGCCTTGACGATCCCCCAGTGGTCGATGATCACCGCGCCGGTGATGACGGTGTCCGGGGTGCCCTCCGCGCGGGTGGCACGGGACTGGCCCATGGACTCGCGGATCACTTTGCCGCCGCCGAACACCGCCTCGTCACCGGCGAGTCCGGGCCCGCCCGAGCGGTCCTCCTCGATCTCGACCAGCAGGTCGGTGTCGGCGAGCCGGATCCGGTCGCCGGTCGTCGGGCCGAACAGGTCGGCGTACGCGGCACGCGAGATCTCAGGCATCGAGGGCACCTCCGGTCTCCCCGCGCAGACCGGGCACGACACGGGCGCCGGTGAGCGGAACGAGTTCGACGTCGACCGGGATTCCGGGCTCGAAGCGCACGGCCGTGCCGGCGGCGACGTTCAGCCGCTTGCCGTACGCGGCGGCGCGGTCGAACTCCAGCCCGGGATTGGCCTCGGCGAAGTGGTAGTGGGAGCCGACCTGGACGGGCCGGTCGGCGGCGTTGAGGACGGTGAGCCGCGTGACCTCGCGGCCCTCGTTGCAGACGATCGGCCCGTCGGCGAAGAGGATCTCTCCGGGAATCATCGGAACCCTCCCTCAGACGATCGGCTCGTGGACGGTGACGAGCTTGGTGCCGTCCGGGAAGGTGGCCTCGACCTGGACGTCGTGGATCATCTCCGGGACGCCTTCCATGACGTCGTCCCGGGTGAGCAGCTTGCGTCCGGAGGACATGAGTTCGGCGACCGTACGGCCGTCACGGGCGCCTTCGAGGAGGTGCGACGTGATGAGGGCGACCGCCTCGGGGTGGTTGAGCCTAAGACCACGGGCCCGGCGCTTCTCGGCCACGTCGGCCGCCACGTGGATCAGGAGTCGCTCTTGCTCGTGCGGGGTCAGCTGCACGTCCCACCTCACAGTCGTCGCTCCGGACCGTGCGGGGCCCGGTTGCCGCAGCCCCGGGGGGAAAAGCCCTGGTGGCGTGGCGGCAGGCTAGTTGGATCGGGTTTCAGGCACGTTAACCGAGCCGTGTCCCCTCGGCTGCCGCGGGGCCGTCGGGCATGCTCGTCAGCGCCCGCAGGCCGTCCCGGAGAACCTCGACCGGAGCGGGCCCGAAGAGGGACTGCTGTGCGATGAACCCGAGCACGGCGGCGATCATCGTGCGGGCCACGTGGTCCGGCGCCACGTCCGCCCGCATCATCCCGGCCTCCTGGTAGCCCTCGACGATCCGCCCCCAGCTCGCGCGGACCGAGCCGTACCCCTCCCGCAGGACGGCCGCCAGCTCCTCGTTGCGCAGGGTCTCCGTCCAGACCTGGACGACGAGCCGCGGAAAGGCGGGCCGGCCGTCGACGACGAGGGACTCGCGGGCGGCGAGCGTCTTGCCGAGGACGGAGGCGACGAGTTCGTCCGGCGGCGGGGGCGGGCTCTGCCGTGCCGCCTCCTCGAAGGCCTCGCGGACGGAACCGAGCACGTCGCCGACGATCGCCCCGATCAGTTCCTCCTTGCCGCTGAAGTAGCGGTAGACGGCGCCGGCGGAGAGGCCGACCTCCTTGAGCACGTCCTGCATGGACGTGGCGTGGAAGCCGTTGCGGGCGAAGCAGAGGGCGGCGCCGTCGAGGATCTGGCGGCGGCGGGCGTCGAGATGTTCCTGGGACACGCGGGCCATGGTCAGCAAAATAAAACGAATATTCATTCTTGACAAGGCCGTCCGGGCGGAGCACGGTGGGGAACACAGCAAAAACGAACGATCCTTCTTTTTAGCCGGTGCAGCCGTTCGCAGGAGATCCCATGCCCTCCACGACCCACCACCGCCTGATCGCGGTCATCGTCCTCGTGCCCGCCCTCGCGGCCCTGGCCCTGTGGGCCTTCACCTGGCCCGCCGCCCGCACCGCGCCGCGCGACCTGCCTCTGGGTGTCGCGGGGCCGCCCGCCGCGACGGCGCAGCTGGAGAAGCGGCTGGAAGGCCACGGGGGCGCCTTCGAGATCCACCGCTACGCCGACGAGGCGGCGGCCCGGGGCGCCGTCGAGGACCGGACCGTGTACGGCGCGGTCGTGGTCACGCCCCGGGGGCCCGAGCTGCTCACGGCGTCCGCCGCCGGGCCGGCCGTGGCCCAGTTCCTCCAGCAGGCCGTGGCACGGCAGGCCTCCGCCGAGGGCGCGCAGGTGAAGACGGTCGACGTGGTGGCGGCCCCGGCGGGTGATCCGCGCGGCGCGGCACTGGGCGCCGCCGTGCTGCCGCTCGCGCTGGCCGGCATCGCGGCGGGAGCGGTGGTCACCCTGCTGGGGCTGCGCGGTGTGCGGGCCGTGATCGCGCTGCTCGGCGCGGCCGCCCTGGTGGGTGTGGTCGCGGCCGGGATCGCGCACAGCCGGCTCGGGGTGCTCACGGGTGACTGGTGGGCGGAGGCGGCCGCGCTGGGTCTGTCGGCGCTGGCCGTCAGCGGCGCCGTCGCCGGCCTCGCCGCCCTGCTCGGCACGGCGGGCATCGGGATCGCCGGAGCCGTGGTGATGTTCCTCGGCAACCCCTTCTCCGGGGCCGCCACGGCACCGGAGATGCTGCCGGAGCCGGCGGGCGCGATCGGCCAGTGGCTGCCGCCCGGCGCGGGCGCGACGCTGCTGCGCTCGGTGTCGTACTTCGACGGGGCGGCGGCGACCGGCCCGGCCCTCACCCTGGCCTGGTGGGCGGCGCTGGGCCTGGGCGCCGTACTGCTCGGCGGTTCACTCCGGGCACGGAAGGCGGGCGGCGCGCCCACGGCCGACAGGCGGGAACTCGCGACCGTCGGCTGAACCGTGGCCCCGCGCGCAGACGCACCGGCACCCGAGTGCGCCACGACGGAACAACGAGCACACGGAAGAAGAACGACCGTGCATCCCCGCACAGCGGACGGGAATACACGGTCTTCCGTCTGCTCCGGGCCGGGCTAGGCGGGGTTCGGGCCCCGGTGCTCCGCCGCGATGCCGAATCGCTGCCGTTCGCGAGAAGCGGACGCGACCTCGTGGACCGTGGAGACGGCGCTGATCACCGCCTCCTCCGCGGGCTCCGCAAGCTCCTGGGCCTCTTCGAGTCGCCGCAGGTCATCGGCGGAGACGAGGGCGACGAGGGGCTTGCCGTGCCGGGTGACGACGACACGCTCGCCGGCGTACACCACGCGGTTGATCAGGTCGGCGAGCTCAGCCCTGGCTTGCGTCACCGGAATCTCGTAGGCCATGTCCCCATCATAACGGCACGTACGTCCTGTACATTTTTTACAGAGACAGCTGTCGCCGGAGACAGCCCTGCCCGCGAGGAGGGGTTCACCATGACCCGACCGTCCGCCCGTTACGTGCTGCCCGAGTTCACCGAACGGACGGGGTCCGGGCAACGGACGATGGATCCGTACTCGAAGCTCCTGGAGGAGCGGATCGTCTTCCTCGGGACGCCCGTGGACGAGACCTCGGCGAACGACGTGATGGCCCAGTTCATGTACCTGGAACACCATGCGCCCGACCGCGACATCTCGCTCTACATCAACTCCCCCGGCGGCACGTTCCACGCGATGACGGCCCTCTACGACACGATGCAGTACATCAACTGCGACGTGGAGACGGTCTGCCTGGGCCAGGCCGGGGCGGCCGCCTCGATGCTGCTGGCGGCGGGGACGCCCGGCAAGCGATCCGTACTGCCGGACGCGCGCCTGGTGATCCATCAGCCCGCGCTGCCCGAGCCGGTCCACGGACAGGCCAGCGATCTGGCGATCCAGGCCGACGAGCTGATGCGCATCCGGACGCGCATGGAAGAGATGCTCGCGCGGCACACGGGCCGCACCCGGGAGCAGGTGAGCGCCGACATCGAGCGCGACAAGATCCTCACCGCCCAGGAGGCGGTGGAGTACGGCCTGGTGGACCGGATCGTCCCGAACCGCAAGGCCACCCTGGCCCCGCCGACCGGAGAGTGAGCCTCCGGTGCTTCCTCCCGAACTGCCGCCGCTGCCCGCCCTGACCCGCGCCGAGGCGGAGTTGATCGACCGGTACCTCGAGGTCGTCGACCTGCTCGGCCGGATCAATCCGGCCCTGGACGGCGACACCTACCGTGGACTGCGCGCCGCCCAGGCCCTGGTCGGCAAGGCGACCGCGCTACGTGACGCACTCACCCTGATGCACCAACGAGGCGAGACGGAACTGCACTCCGCCACACTCGCCAGAGCCCTGCGGGTGCTCGACGGCGAGCGGCGCACGGCGCGCGTCACCCTGCCCCCGGAGTCCGTCAGTTGACGCGGACTCATCGGCCCGGACGCTCGCTTCGACGACAAGGCGTCCGGGCCCGAGTCGAAACGGCCCGAAAGACGTACCCCTGTTCGGAGTAGACGGGGATCGTATTTTCGGGCCCTCGCAGTTGCGCAACACGCCTGACCGAGGGGCGGAATAAGGCATTCCATCCCAGGTCCGGCGGCCTGTGCGCCTGTGGACGGCGACTCGAACGCAGGGGTGTCCACCCGAACGGATGAGTGGTGAGTAACAACACAAATCCCAGGTTCCGTTGGGATTTCCGGACATCCATGCGCCAAGATCCCTGACTGACGACAAGCCCCCGCCACAGCGGCGGGGCGGTCCGGGCGGACGCCGAGTCCTGCCGCCGCCCGGATGACCGGTCGACAGAAGTGCATCGGCAGGAGTGGAGGACCCAAGCACGACGGGTCGCCGGGACGGTCACGCCATGACCGGGCCCGAGCAGCCCTTGGGGTGAAGCCGCGTCAGCGGCCGGGCAACTTCGCCAGCCCGAATCCGACAGGTCATCCTTCACAGGCGGCTGACGAAGGGTTGCGCATGACTGCGCTCAATCGTGTCCCGTCGCTCATGGTCCGGGCCGGTACGGCCTCGGCCCTCACCATCGCCGCCGTGGGCGGCTCGATCGTGGCCCCCGGCTTCTCCTCCGAAGCAGCGGCGGCCACGCCGGCGACGAAGGCGCTCCAGATAGCGGCCTCGAAGAAGGGTTCGCCCTACAAGTACGGAGCCACCGGGCCGCACCGGTTCGACTGCTCAGGTCTGACGCTGTACTCGTTCAAGAAGGCGGGCAAGAAGCTCCCCCGCACGGCCGCCCAGCAGTACAACAGGACGCGCCACATCTCCGCCAAGAGCCGCAAGGCGGGAGACCTGGTGTTCTTCCACTCGGGCAGCAACGTGTACCACGTCGGTATCTACGCGGGTAAGAACAAGCTCTGGCACGCCCCGAAGAGCGGGGACGTCGTGCGACTGCAGAAGCTCTGGACCAAGAGCGTCTGGTACGGGCGCGTGAAGTGATCCGCCCGGCGTGCGGCGGCGTCCTGACGCGCCGCCGCACGCCGGAGCGTGACACGGGCTGAAGTGGTTACCCGTGACTCCATGGCCGAGCACCGTCCCTGCACCGCACGCGGCGAGACGCCGTTGCAGCGCGCCGACCGGAACTTCGTCGAGCTGCTCCAGGAACTCCGGGTCACCCAGACGGGCGTACAGATCCTCTTCGCCTTCCTGCTGTCGCTGGCCTTCACCTCGCGTTTCGGGTCCCTCGACTCCTTCCAGCGCGTCGTCTACGTCGTCACGCTGCTGCTGGCGGTCCTGGCCGCGGCGCTGTTCACCGCGCCGGCCGCGCTGCACCGCTCGCTCTTCCAGCAGGGCGCCAAGCCGCGCATCGTGCAGGTCTCCTCACGCCTGGCCACCACCGGGCTTATCGTTCTGGTGTTCGCTTTCAGTGGGTCCGTACTGCTGGTGGTGGATGTGACGACCCTCCGGGCCGGCGGGATCGCGGCGGGCGCGGCGACCTTCCTGGTCTGCACCGGCCTGTGGGGGCTGCTCCCCCGGCTGGTGCGGCGGGCGGGGCAGCGCGACAGGGCGGACGGCGCCTCCGAGGAACCGGACACCCCCGTCGAGCGACCGGCGCCCCAGGGCACGGTCCAGATCCCCGCACCGCTGCGCGGCACCATCAGGCCGCCGTCAGCGGTTCGAGGGGGAGCAGCTCACCGGGAGGCGTCAGCGCGGCGCCGATGACTCACGGTCCCGTGACGGGCTGAGCGGGGACGGCCCAGGGGAGTTCGATGAGGATGGTCTTGCCGCCCTCACGGGTCGGGCGGATCCTGAGCTTGCCGCCGCATTCCGCGGTCAGCCAGCGGATGATGACCAGCCCGCGCCCGTTGTCCTGCTGGACGGCGGCGGGCAACCGTCTGGGGAGCCGGGGGTGGCTGTCCGTGACGCCGATGCTCAGTCGTTCGTCCCGGTCGAGTACGACGTCCACCGTGAAGGTGGGCGACTGGCCGAAGGTGTGCTGGACGGCGTTGGTGGCGAGTTCGGAGACGATGAGCCTGACGGTGTCGGACACTTCCGTGTCCGCCGGCAGGCCCCACTCCGTGAGCGTGCCCACCACGTAGGCGCGTGCCGCGGAGACCGAGGCCGGATCGCTCGGCAGAGTGACGGATGCTTCCAGATGGTCTGCCATGGCGACGTCGTCCCTTTCCCACGGGACCGCAGTCCGACACGGAGCGGATGGTTCGAGTACGGTCCCGGACTGGTGCTTCGTCGTCAGACTGCCACCAGAACACCCGCGAGGGGCGGCGATCCACCAAGAGATGCATATATCTGTCGCTCAAAGCGGTGAACTCTGCGACGCGAGACCGTATTTGGGTGGCTCGTAAGGAGTAAGGAGAACCCATGCAGCACGGTCCCGCGGTGCGCCGCCGGAAACTGGGCGCCGAACTCCGCGCACTGCGCACCTCGGCGGGGCTCACCAGTGGACAGGCGGCCCGCCTGGTGGGCTGGCACCAGTCGAAGGTCAGCCGGATCGAGACGGGCACGAGCGGGGTGAAACCGGCCGATGTGCGGTTACTGCTCGACGCCTATGGTGTGGCGGACTCCCAACTGCGCGAGCTGCTCATGGTGTTGGCGGGGGCCGACGACAGCGGGGGCCGGCATCACTGGTGGCACGCCTACCGCGGTGTCCTGCCGCCGACCTACCGGGACTTCATCAGCCTGGAGTCCCAGGCCGGCACGATGCGCACGCTGGAGACCACGGTCGTCCCGGGGCTGCTGCAGACCCCCGAGTACGCGCGTGCCGTGACGAGGGCCGCGGTGGAGGGCCTGTCGGAGGAGCGGCTGGACACACTGGTCGAGGTGCGGCTGGCCCGGCAGGACGTGCTGCGGGCGGATCCGCCGCTGGAGCTGAGCGCCGTCCTGGACGAGGCGGTGCTGCGGCGGGAGGTGGGCGGGCCCGGGGTCATGGCGCGGCAGCTGGAACGACTGGTCGAGGCGGCGCGGTTGCCTCAAGTGCGGTTGCAGGTGTTGCCGTTCACCGCCGGGGCGCACATCGGCGTCACCGGCCCTTTCGTTATTTTCTCATTTTCGAGCACCGCCGATCTGGATGTGGTTGTTCTCGACCACTTGACGAGTAGCCTCTACCTCGAACGGAAAGAAGACCTCCGGGTCTACTCGGAGGCCTTCAACACCCTTCAGATCCACGCCCTTTCACCCGAGGACTCGTTGGATTTCATCGCCGGGACAGCCGCCGGCGCCTAAGGAGGCACCATGCGTGCACTGCCTCGTCATGTCCCCTCAAGCCTCGAACTGCACGGTGTGCGGTGGTTGCGCAGCAGCTACAGCACCGGCGCGAACAACTGCGTCGAGACCGCGCGTCCGGTCACCCCCGACCGGTCCGGGCTGCTCGCCGTGCGCGACTCCAAGGACCCCGCCGGGCCCGCGCTGCTCTTCTCCCCGGAGAGCTGGGCGGAGTTCACGGCCGCGGTCGAGCGCATCTGAACCCGCTTCTCCAACCGTTCCTGATCAGTCCGTCATCGTCCGGTACCCGGCCGTGTCACGCCGACTCATGGTCGCGTCCCGTCGATCAGCCGTACAGCGCGTTCGATCTGTTCCGCGGTCAGGTCCGCGCGGGCGGTCAGCCTGAGCCGTGAGATGCCGTCGGGCACGGAAGGAGGACGGAAGCAGCCCACGGCCAGGCCCGCCGCGCGGCACTCGGCCGCCCAGCGCACGGCGTCCTCGGCGGAGGGCGCCCGCACCGAGACCACCGCGGCGTCCGGACGTACCGCTTCCAGACCCGCGGCGGTCAGGCGTGCGTGCAGCTCGCCGGCCACCGCGCGGGCCCGCGCCGCCCGTTCCGGCTCGCGGACCAGCAGCCGCAGGGCCGCCAGGGCCGCTCCCGCCGCGGCGGGGGCGAGTCCGGTGTCGAAGATGAACGTCCGTGCCGCGTTGACCAGGTGCTCGACGACCCGGGTGGGACCGAGGACCGCTCCGCCCTGGCTGCCGAGCGACTTGGACAGTGTGACCGTCGCGACCACGTCGTCGGCGCCCGCGAGCCCCGCCGCGTACGGGGCGCCGCGGCCGCCGTCGCCGAGCACGCCCAGGCCGTGGGCGTCGTCCACCACCAGCCCGGCGCCGTGCTCCCGGCACGCCGCGGCGAGCGCGGCCAGCGGGGCGGCGTCGCCGTCCACCGAGAAGACCGTGTCGGACACGGTGATCGCCGTGCCCTCGTGCGTCTGGAGCGCCTTGCGGACGGCGTCCGGTTCGGCGTGCGCCACGACCTGGGTGGCGCCGCGGGCCAGCCGGCAGCCGTCGATCAGCGAGGCGTGGTTGCCCGCGTCGGAGACGATCAGGGAGCCGTGCGGGGCCAGCGCGGTGACCGCGGCGAGGTTGGCCGCGTAGCCGGAGGAGAAGACGAGGGCCGCCTCGAAACCGCAGAAATCGGCCAGCTCCCGTTCCAGTTCGGCATGCAGTTCGGTGCTGCCGGTCACGAGCCGGGAGCCCGTCGAGCCGCCGCCCCACACCCGCGCGGCGCGAGCCGCCCCCTCGGTGACCTCGGGATGGCGGGCCAGACCCAGGTAGTCGTTGCTCGCCAGGTCGAGGAGCGGTGAAGCGGCCGGACGGGGGCGCAGAGTCCGTACGAGTCCCGCGCGGCCGCGCGCTCGCGCCTGCTCGTCGATCCAGCCGAACGCCATGGGTGGTCCTCCGCGGAATTTGTAGGCAGTGCACAGACACTAGCGGGACCACCAGCAGGTCAGTGTGTGGCAATACCCACACCTCGAAGCGACTCTGTTGTGCGAACTCTCCTTGGCCAGGGACGGCTCCGTAGGACAGGATCGACTTTCATGGACCTGCTGAACACGCTGGTGGACAAGGGGCTTCGGCGCGAGCTGCCGACCCGCGAAGAGGCACTCGCCGTCCTCTCGACGTCCGACGACGACCTGCTCGATGTGGTGGCCGCGGCCGGGAAGGTGCGTCGGCACTGGTTCGGCCGACGGGTGAAACTCAACTATCTCGTCAACCTGAAGTCGGGGCTGTGCCCCGAGGACTGCTCCTACTGTTCCCAGCGTCTGGGCTCCGAGGCCGGGATCCTGAAGTACACCTGGCTCAAACCCGACCAGGCCTCCGACGCCGCGGCGGCCGGAGTGGCCGGAGGCGCCAAGCGGGTGTGCCTGGTGGCCAGCGGGCGCGGCCCGACCGACCGGGACGTGGACCGGGTCTCCGACACGATCAAGGCGATCAAGGAGAACAACGAGGGCGTCGAGGTGTGCGCCTGCCTCGGACTGCTCTCCGACGGGCAGGCCGAGCGGCTGCGCGAGGCGGGCGCCGACGCCTACAACCACAACCTCAACACGTCCGAGGCGACGTACGGGGACATCACGACCACCCACACCTACGCCGACCGCGTCGACACGGTCGAGAAGGCCCATGCGGCGGGCCTTTCCGCCTGTTCCGGGCTGATCGCGGGCATGGGCGAGTCGGACGAGGACCTGGTGGACGTCGTCTTCTCGCTGCGTGAGCTGGACCCGGACTCCGTGCCGGTCAACTTCCTGATCCCGTTCGAGGGCACCCCGCTCGCCAAGGAATGGAACCTCACCCCGCAGCGGTGCCTCAGGATCCTGGCGATGACGCGGTTCGTCTGCCCGGACGTCGAGGTGCGGATCGCGGGCGGGCGCGAGGTCCATCTGCGCACCCTGCAGCCGCTCGCCCTGCACCTGGCCAACTCGATCTTCCTCGGCGACTACCTCACCAGTGAGGGCCAGGCCGGCAAGGCCGACCTGGAGATGATCGCGGACGCCGGGTTCGAGGTGGAGGGCACCGACCAGGTGACGCTGCCCGACCACCGCGCCGCCGGCGGATGCCACGACGGAGGCGGTGCCTGCGGTTCCGAGGGCGGCGGCGTCTGCGGCTCCGGGGCCGCGCCGGAGGCTTCCGAGCCCCGTACGGCCGCCGACGCCCGGACCGACCTGGTCGCCGTGCGCCGCCGGGGCGCCGGGACGGACCTCGCGCCCAATGCCTGAGCTGTCGGTGCCCGCCCTGCTGGAGCTCGACCGACGGCATGTGTGGCATCCGTACGGTCCGATGCCCGGCCGGCAGGAACCGCTGGTCGTGGAGTCGGCGAGCGGAGTGCGGCTGAAGCTCGCCGACGGCTCGGGCGAACTGGTCGACGGCATGTCGTCCTGGTGGTCGGCGATCCACGGCTACAACCACCCGGTGCTGAACGAGGCCGCCCGCGGGCAGTTGGGGCGGATGAGCCATGTGATGTTCGGCGGGCTCACCCACGAGCCCGCCGTACGGCTGGCGAAACTCCTTGTCGACATGTCGCCCGAGGGTCTCGAGCACGTGTTCCTCGCCGACTCCGGGTCGGTATCGGTCGAGGTCGCGGTCAAGATGTGCCTGCAGTACTGGCGTTCGCTGGGCCGCCCCGGCAAGCGACGGCTGCTGACCTGGCGCGGCGGCTACCACGGCGACACCTGGCAGCCGATGTCGGTGTGCGATCCCGAGGGCGGGATGCACGAGCTGTGGACCGGGGTGCTCCAGCGTCAGGTGTTCGCCGACCCGCCGCCGGCCGAGTACGACGAGGCGTACGCCGAGCACCTGCGCACGACGGTCGCGCGGCACGCCGACGAGCTGGCCGCGGTGATCGTCGAGCCGGTGGTGCAGGGCGCGGGCGGGATGCGGTTCCACTCCCCCGCGTATCTGCGCGTGCTGCGCGAGGCGTGCGACGCCCACGACGTGCTGCTGGTGTTCGACGAGATCGCGACCGGCTTCGGCCGTACGGGCGCGCTGTTCGCGGCGGAGCACGCCGCCGTGACACCGGACGTGATGTGCGTCGGCAAGGCACTGACCGGCGGCTACCTGACGATGGCGGCGACGCTGTGCACCGCTCGGGTGGCCGACGGCATCTCGCGCGGCGAGGTCCCGGTGCTCGCGCACGGGCCGACCTTCATGGGCAACCCGCTGGCGGCGGCGGTGGCGTGCGCCTCCATCGAGTTGCTGCTCGGCCAGGACTGGCTCGCGGAGGTCAAGCGGATCGAGGCGGGACTGCGGGACGGGCTCGCGGCGGCCGCGGAGCTCCCGGGCGTCACGGACGTGCGGGTGCTCGGCGCCGTCGGGGTCGTGCAGCTGGACCACGCCGTGGACATGAGGGCGGCCACGCAGGCGGCCGTACGCGAGGGCGTGTGGCTGCGGCCGTTCCGCGATCTGATCTACACCATGCCGCCGTACGTGACGGGCGACGCGGACGTGGCGCGGATCGCGCGTGCGGTGTGCGCGGCGGCACGGGAGGGATGACATGCCGGTACTGGTGATCACGGGCACGGGCACGGAGGTCGGCAAGACGGTCGTGACCGCCGCCGTCGCGGCGACGGCGCGGGCGGCCGGCCGTTCGGTGGCCGTGCTGAAGGCCGCGCAGACGGGTGTACGGCCGGACGAGCCGGGGGACGCCGCCGAGGTCGCGCGGCTCGCGGGCGCCGTCACGACGGCCGAACTCGCGCGTTATCCGGAGCCGTTGGCGCCGGCCACGGCGGCCCGCCGGGCCGGTCGCGCCCCGGTGCATCCGCACGCGGTCGCGGAGGCCGCCGCCAAACTGGCCACCGAGCACGACCTGGTGCTGGTCGAGGGCGCGGGCGGACTGCTCGTACGGTTCGACGCGGGCGGCGGCACCCTGGCCGACGCGGCCGGGCTGCTGTCGGCCCCGGTGCTGGTGGTGACACCGGCGGGGCTCGGCACCCTGAACTCGACGGAGCTGACGGCGCGTGAACTGCGTTCCCGGCGACTGGACCTCGCGGGCGTGGTGATCGGGAGCTGGCCCGCCGCGCCGGACCTCGCCGCGCGCTGCAATCTCGCGGACCTGCCGGACGTGGCCGGAGCGCCGCTGCTGGGCGCCGTTCCCGCCGGGTCGGGGGGTCTCGACCCGGCCGCCTTCCGGACGGCGGCACCGCACTGGCTGGCGCCGCGTCTGGACGGAACGTGGGACGCGGCGGCGTTCCAGGTGCGGGAGGCGCCGCGGGTGTCCTGAGAGTCCCGGCAGGCGCGCGGTGGAACCGGCGCGGGTGTGGTCGCGTGTTGAACCACGTAAGTGATCACATCCGAAGGGACCACTGTGCACACCAACGGATTACGTCCGTCCCGCCGTGCGGCCCTCGTGCTGGGCACGGCCGCCGCTCTCGCGGCGGGCGGCGGCACGGCCTTCGCGTCACCCGGCACGGGCGGCGTCACCGCGCGGCTCCGGGAGATCGAGCAGGAGCACACCGCCCGGCCTGGGCGTGTACGCGCGGAACCTGCGCACGGGCCGGACGGTGACGTACCGGGCCGCCGAACGCTTCCCGATGGCCTCGGTGTTCAAGACGCTCGCCGTTGCCGCCGTCCTGCGCGACCTCGACCGCGACGGCGAGTTCCTGGCCCGGCGCATCCACTACACCCAGGACTACGTCACCGAGTCGGGCTTCTCCCCCGTCACCGAGGACCACGTCGCGACCGGCATGACCGTGGGCGAACTGTGCGACGCCACCATCCGCTTCAGCGACAACACCGCGGGCAACCTGCTCCTGAAGGAGCTGGGCGGGCCGACCGCCGTCACGCGCTTCTGCCGCTCGGTCGGTGACCGCGTCACCCGGCTCGACCGCTGGGAGCCCGAGCTCAACTCCGCGGAGCCCTGGCGCGTGACCGACACGACCTCCCCGCGCGCCATCGGCCTGACCTACGCCCGGCTGGTGCTCGGCGACGTGCTTGAGCCCCGGGACAGGGCCCGGCTCACGGACTGGCTGCTGCGCAACACGACCAGCATCGACAGGTTCCGCAAGGGCCTGCCCGCCGACTGGCTGCTCGCCGACAAGACGGGTGGCGGACAGTACGGCAGCAACAACGACGTGGGCATCACCTGGCCGCCGGACGGCCCGCCGATCGTGATGTCCGTCCTGACCACCCAGCCGGAGGAGGACGCCCCGGCCGACAACCCGCTGGTGGCCGAGACGGCCGCGCTGCTGGCGGCGGAACTCGGCTAGCGAGGCCGGGGTGAGGCCGGCGGGAGTGACCACCTTCCGGTGCTGGACCGCCTAGTCCCGCGGTAGGCGGCAGGGGTGGGCCGGGCTCCTGAGGGGGACAATCGCGATAGGCCCGTCTCGACAGGGAGGTCCCCATGCCGCTGCGCTCCGGCAAGGTGCCCCGGGATGCCGTGCACCATCCGCTGTTCGCCCGTTGCTACGCCCGCGTCAGCGTGGCCGCCGAGACCCGGATGGGTATGGGCCGGGTGCGCGGGAGACTGCTCGCCGGGCTGTCCGGGCGGGTGATCGAGATCGGCGCGGGCAACGGGCTGAACTTCGGGCACTACCCGGGCACCGTCTCGGAGGTCGTGGCCGTCGAACCGGAGCGGCGGCTGCGGCACCTCGCCGTGGAGGCCGCCCTGCGCGCGGAGGTCCCGGTGGACGTGGTGCCGGGCGCGGCCGAGGCGCTGCCGGTCAAGAGCGAGGCCTTCGACGCGGCCGTGGTGTCCCTGGTGCTGTGCAGTGTGCGGGACGTGCCCCGGGCGCTCGGGGAGCTGCGGCGGGTGCTGCGGCCGGGCGGCGAGCTGCGGTTCTTCGAGCACGGGCGGGGCGGCGGCCGGGTGATGGCCTTCAGCCAGCGTGCCCTGGACAGGACGGTCTGGCCGGTGCTGGCCGGGGGCTGCCACCTGTCGCGGGAGCCGGTACGGGCGCTGCGGGACGCCGGCTTCGAACTCGGCCCCTACCGGCGGGTGCTGATGCCGGAGCAGGGGCCGGTCCTGCCCAGCTCGTACTGCGTGCTGGGCACGGCGTGGCGCCCGCTCGACACGTAGCCGGGCGGTGTCGGGCGGTCACAGGCTCCACTGACGCAGCTCCTGCTCGATGTCCCGCACCGACGCCTCGCCGCTCTTGACCAGCCGGGCGAGGTCACGGACCTGCTCGGGCGAGGTGACGACCTTGGCGCCGCCGGCGACGAGGTACGCGTAGGCCACGGCGGAGGCGAACAGGGCGTTGGAGCGTTCCAGCGCGGGGACGTGGATCAGGAGCTGGAGCAGCGCGGCGGCTCGGGCGTGGGGGCTGTCGTAGACGGGGACGTCGAATATCTCGGCCTGGTGGCGTGCGACGGCGGCGACGAGGGCTCCCCAGTCGGTGACCTGGGGGTCTCCCGGGGTCTTCTGCTCGGCGAGCATCAGCAGCCAGGCGAGGTCGATCTCGAGGTTGTCCAAGGGTTCAGTGGCGACCTTCGCGCGTGCCCTCGCGGTCCGGGCCGAATTCCTCGGCGAAGACCGACTCGTACTGCTTCATGAAGTCGGCGGCGGCCTCCACGAAGGTGTGACCCACCTCGCCGGTGTCCTGCCTGACCAGCTCCTCGATGTAGCGGTTGACGCTCATGCCGCGGGCCAGGGCGCGTTCGCGGGCGGCTCGGGCGGTGCCCTCGTCGACTCGCACGTTCAGCTGGGTCTTCGCCATACCTCGAAGCTAGCGCGTAGGTGCTAGCACCGGCAAGGCCGGGGCTCCGACGCGCGGAGGATACCGGGTGTGGGCCGGGTCACATTACGCTCGAGCGGGGCGGGGAAGTCCTGACGTCCACCCCGAGGAGGCGGCCTTGTCCACACCTGCTGCGGAGCATGCCCCCGGCCTCGCGCCGGCCGACGGGATCGCGGCCCGTGCCCGCGGTCTGACCAAGGCGTACGGCTCGGGCGAGACGGCCGTGCTGGCCCTCGACTCGGTGGACGTGGACGTCGTGCGCGGCCGGTTCACCGCGGTGATGGGACCCTCGGGCTCCGGTAAGTCCACGCTCATGCACTGCCTGGCGGGGCTCGACACCGTCTCGGCCGGTCACGTCTGGCTCGGCGACACGGAGATCACGGGGCTGAAGGAGCGAGAGCTGACGCGGCTGCGCCGCGACCGGATCGGTTTCATGTTCCAGTCGTTCAACCTCATCCCCACCCTGAACGCGCTGGAGAACATCACCCTGCCCATGGACATCGCGGGGCACCGGCCCGACGCGACGTGGCTGGACCAGGTCATCGACACGCTGGGGCTGCGGGACCGGCTCCGGCACCGGCCGTCGCAGCTCTCCGGAGGCCAGCAGCAGCGCGTGGCGTGTGCGCGAGCGCTGGCCTCGCGGCCCGAGCTGATCTTCGCGGACGAGCCGACCGGCAACCTCGACTCGCGCGCGGGCCTGGAGGTGCTGGGCTTCCTGCGCGAGGCGGTGGACCGGCTCGGTCAGACGGTCGTCATGGTCACCCACGACCCGGGCGCCGCCGCCCACTCGGACCTGGTGCTCTTCCTGGGTGACGGCCGGATCGTCGACGAGATGCCCCGGCCGACGGCGGAGGCGGTGCTGGAACGCATGAAGCGCTTTGATGCCATCCGCGTCCGGCACGAGGACGCCCCGGCGCGGGGCGAGGAGAACTGACGCCGTGCTCAAGGCGACCCTGAGGAGCTTTCTGGCGCACAAGGGGCGGCTGCTGCTCTCCGCGCTCGCCGTCCTGCTGTCCGTCGCGTTCGTCACGGGGAGCCTCATCTTCTCCGACACCGTCGGCCGAACCTTCGACCGGCTCTTCGCCTCCACCGCGGCCGATGTCACGGTCAGCCCGAAGGAAGGCCTCGACGAGGCGGTGCCCTCCGGCCGGACGGCGACCCTGCCGGCCGCGCTCGCCGACCGGGTACGGCGGGTCGACGGGGTCGCGGCGGCCCGCGCCGAGGTGAAGGTGAACGGCATCACGGTCGTCGACAAGGACAACGAACCGGTCGGGCCGACCACCGGGGCCCCGACGCTCGGCAACTCCTGGGAGCCGGACGGTCGCAGCCCCGTGGAACTGACCTCCGGCCACGCACCGCGCGGTCCCGCCCAGGCGCTGCTCGACTCGGAGACCGCCGACCGCAGGAACGTGCGCATCGGCGACACCCTCACCGTGATCGCACCGCCCGGTTCGTTCCGGGTCCGGGTCGTCGGCATCGTCACGTTCACCACGACCAACCCCGGCTCCGCCCGGGTCTACTTCGACGTCCCCACCGCGCGGACGAAGCTGCTGGGCGACCCGCGGGCGGCGACCGGCATCGAGGCCGACGCCGCCGACGGGGTCGGCGACGGGCAGCTCAAGCGGCGTGTGGCCGCCGCGCTCGGCGCGCACACCTACGACTTCCGGACGGCCGACGAGCAGGCCGAGTCGGACGTCGACAAGCTCGGCGGGTTCCTCGACGTCATCAAGTACGTGATGGTCGGCTTCGCCGGGGTCGCGGTGCTGGTGGGCGTGTTCCTGATCGTCAACACCTTCTCCATGCTCATCGCCCAGCGCACCCGCGAGCTGGGCCTGCTGCGTGCGCTGGGCGCCGACCGGCGCCAGGTCCGCGACTCGGTGCTCGCCGAGGCGCTGCTGCTCGGTCTGGCCGGCTCCACGCTGGGGCTCGCCGCGGGCATCGGGCTCGCGGCCGGGCTCATCGAGCTGATGGGCCTGCTCGGCATGAACATCGACGCCGACGAGATGGTGATCGGCTGGGCGACGCCCGTGGCGGCGTACGTCGTGGGTCTCGGCGTCACCTTCGTGGCCGCGTATCTGCCGGCGCGGCGGGCCGCGGGCGTCTCTCCGATGGCCGCGCTGTCGGACGCCGAGGTCGCCGGGGTCGGCAGGCCGCTGCGGATGCGCGCGGTGGCGGGCGCGGTGGTCGGGGCGGTGGGTGCGGCGGCGCTCGTGGGCTGCGCGGTGTCGGAGCGGACGTCGTCTGCGGCGTCCCTGCTGGGGCTCGGTGTCGTGCTCACCCTGATCGCGACCGTGATCGCCGGGCCGCTGCTGGTGCGCCCCGTGATCCGGGTCCTCGGCTCGGCCTTCCCCGCGCTGTTCGGGCCGATCGGACGGATGAGCCAGCGCAACGCCCTGCGCAACCCCCGCCGGACGGGGGCCACCGCGGCCGCCCTGATGGTGGGCATCGCCCTGGTCGGCGGGATGTCGGTGGCGAGCGCCTCGATGAACCGGTCGTTCGACCAGCAGATCGACAGAACGCTGGGCGCCGACTTCGTGATCCAGAACGGCACCTTCATGCCCTTCCCGCGGGAGATCACCGAGGCGGTGCGGGACACCGACGGCGTGGGTCTGGTGGTGCGCGGACGGTTCACGCCGGTCGCGGTGCGGCTCCCGGACGGCGACCGGGTGGAGACGACCGCCGCGGGCTACGACCCACGGCTCGACGAGGTCGCCGACATCACCTACGCGCGAGGGGACTCGGCCGCCGCGCTCGCGGACGGGCACCTCGCCATGGACCGGGACTTCGCACGCGACCACGGCGTCCGGGTGGGCAGCTCGGTCCCGGTGGAGTTCCAGGGCGGACGCCGGGCCGCGCTGACGGTCGGCGCCCTGACCGACCAGGACACCGCCGAGGGCTTCGGCACGCAGGGCGGACTCTACTTCGGGCTCGCCACCCTCGAACGGTACGCGCCGGGCGGACAGGACGCGGCGCTGTACGTCAACGCCGCCCCCGGCACGAGCGACGACGACCTGCGCGCCGGTCTGGAGGAGACCCTGGACCCGTACCCCCAGGTGCAGGTGCGGGACCTGGCCGACTACAAGCGGCTGGTCCACGACCAGATCGCCGTCCTGCTGTACCTCGTGTACGCGTTGCTGGGGCTGGCGATCGTCATCGCGGTGCTCGGCGTGGTCAACACCCTCGCGCTGTCGGTCGTCGAACGCACCCGGGAGATCGGGCTGCTGCGGGCGATCGGGCTGGCGCGGCGTCAGCTGCGGCGGATGATCCGTCTGGAGTCGGTGGTGATCGCGGTGTTCGGCGCGGTTCTGGGGCTCGCGCTGGGACTGGTGTGGGGCGTGTGCATGCAGCAGGTGCTGGCGCTCCAGGGCATGACGGCCCTCGCGATCCCGTGGGGCACGATCGTCTCGGTGGTGATCGGCTCGGCGGTGGTGGGGGTCGTGGCGGCGCTGCTGCCGGCCTTGCGGGCATCCCGCATGAACGTACTGGCGGCGATCGCGCACGAATGATGGAATCGCGACGGGTACTCAAGTCCGCTGATGTGTGAGGAGAGTTCATGTCGCGTCCGTTCCGTTTCGCCGTCAACCTGCTCGAACCCGCCTCCGCCGAGGAGTGGCGTGCCAAGTGCCGCCGGGCCGAGGAACTCGGCTACGACGTGATCCTCGTCCCCGACCACCTGGGCATGCCCGCGCCGTTCCCGGCGCTCGTGGCGGCGGCCGAGGCCACCGAACGTCCGCGGGTCGGCACCTTCACGCTCAACGCGGCCTTCTGGAACCCGGCCCTGCTGGCCCGCGAGGTGGCCACGACGGACGCGCTGACGGGCGGCCGCCTGGAGCTCGGCCTCGGCACCGGCTACGTCCGGGAGGAACACGAGACGGCCGGGCTGCCCTTCGGCTCGCCCGGCGAGCGGGTGGACCACCTGCGGCGCACGGTGAAAGAACTGGAGCGACTGCTGGGCTCGAAGGAGCACCAGCCGCAGCCCACGCAGCGGCCCCGGGTGCCGCTGCTGATCGGCGGGAACGGCGACCGCATACTGCGGTTGAGCGCCGAGCACGCGGACATCGCGTCGTTCACCGGGGCACGTACCGCGCCGGGCAGCACGACCGGGCAGCTGACACCGATCTCGGCGGACGAGCTGGACGAACGCGTGGGGCGGACTCTGGAGTTCGCGGAGCACCGTGCTGAGCCGCCCGAGCTGAACCTGCTCATCCAGATGGTGATCGGCACCGAGGACCGCGAGGCCGCCGTCCGGCCGTTCCTCGAACTGGTCCCGGACATGACGGTGGATCAGGTACTGGAGCTCCCCATCACCCTGCTCGGCACCGTGGACGAGATCACGGAGCAGGTGCTCGCCCGGCGCGAGCGGTACGGCTTCACGTACTTCACGGTCCTGGAGCCCTACATGGAGGCGTTCGCGCCGGTCATGGAGCGGGTGCGCGGACTCTGACGTCCGCATCCTGGAATGATGCACCGCTACTCACGGCGCGTGGTGTGATCATCGCATGACCGAGTTGCGCATCCGGGCAGCGACGCCCGAGGACCTCGACACCGTGCTGGCCTTCTGGAAGGTGGCCGCCGAGGGCACGAGCATCAGCGACGATCGCGCCGGCGTGGAGCGGCTGATCGCGCGCGACCCCGAGGCCCTGATCCTGGCGGAGTGGGACGGCGAGCCGGCCGGCACGGTGATCGCGGGGTTCGACGGGTGGCGCTGCCATCTGTACCGGCTGGCCGTTCATCCGGACCTCCGCCGCCGGGGCATCGGCTCCGCGCTGCTCGCCGCGGCCGAGGAGCGGTTCGTACGGCTCGGCGGGCGGCGCGCGGACGCGATGGTGCTGACGCGCAACGAGACCGCGCACCACGCGTGGGGTGCCGCGGGTTACGGGCCCGAGGAGCAGTGGCGACGCTGGGTGAAGCCCCTCACCGACTAGTGCCGCGGCAGGCACCGTTTGCCCGTCGAGGAGCGGCGTCCGGTGCGTGCTCTGGGGGTACCCCCTGCTCGAAGAGCTCGGGGGAGCGTGCCGGGCGTCGCGACGGGGCGAACGTCGCCTGTCGGGGCACTAGCCGGGGGAAACCCTCTCACCGGCCGGGGTGAGGACGCCTGCCACGAGCCGGTGGGCGTAAGAGGTGTCGAGGCCGTCCGGGCGGAAGAGAATGCGGTACATCATGGGGGCGACGACCTGGTCGATGACTGTCTCCACGCCGGGTGCCGGCTCCCCTCGCCCGGCCGCCCGGGCGAGGACGACACCGATCTGCTCGGCGGCGTAGGCCGAGCACCGGCCGGCGTTGCCGCCGTCCGGGTCGCCGAGCAGGGCGTCGCGGATGTAGGCGCGGCCGGCGGGCGAGGACATCTCGTCGAGGAACTGCTCGGCCCATGCCGTCAGGTCGCAAGACAGGGTGCCGTGGTCCTGTGGCGCGGTGTCCGGCCGCAGCCGCTCCACCGCCACGTCCGACAGCAGCTCCTGGAGGTCTCCCCAGCGGCGGTAGACCGTCGACGGTGTCACGCCCGCGCGCTGGGCGATCATCGGCACGGTGAGCGCGTCCCGGCCGACTTCCGACGCGAGTTCGCGCACGGCGGCGTGGACCGACGCCTGGACCCGGGCGCTGCGCCCGCCGGGGCGCACCATCTGCCTGCTCATGACACCCAGCTTAAAGCGAAATCGTTGCGTCTAACGGGCGGCCGCGGTCTGACGAGCGGCCGCGGTCGCCGTCGCGAGCCCGTGGGCGGGCCGGGTCTGTTCGTAGGCGTGGCCGACCCTCAGGAGCAGGCTCTCGCCGAGCGGCCTGCCGAGGAGCTGCATGCCGATCGGCAAGCCCGCGGTGTCGTGGCCGACCGGTACGGACAGGGCGGGCACGCCGGTGATGTTGGCGGGGGCGGAGAGCCGCACATAGGCGTCGGCGACATCCTCGACGGTGCCGTCGGCCCAGGTGATCGCCTCCTGGCCGGCCTCGACCGCGGTGACTGGGACGGCGGGGGCGGCGATCAGGTCGACGTCCCGCAGCACGCGCTCCCACTCCTGTCGCATGAGGGTGCGCGAGCGCTGGGCGCGCAGGTAGTCGCCCGCGGGCATCAGCTCACCGGCCTCGAGAAGGACCCGGACGTCGTCCTGGTAGAGCTCGGGGACCGTGCGCAGGGTGTCCTCGTGGTAGGCGGTGGCCTCGGGCACCATGAGGCCCCACTGGGTGGGCTTCACGTAGCGGGCCATGGGGATCTCGACGTCGACGAGCCGGGCACCGAGGGCCTCGAGCTGCCCGATGGCGCGGCGGACGGCGGCCTCCACCTCCGGGTCGACACGGTCGAAGTAGTAGGTGCGCGGCACGCCGATCCGCAGCCCGGTCAGGTCGGTGTCCGGGCCCGGCAGGTACCGCGCCGGGGGTGTGGCCAGGGATGCGGAGTCGCGCGGGTCGTGGCCGGCCACGGCGGCGAGGACCAGGGCCGCGTCCTCGACGGTGCGGGTGAGCGGACCGACATGGTCAAGGGACCAGGACAGGGACGTGACGCCGTGGCGCGGCACGAGGCCGTAGGTCGGTTTGAGGCCGACGACGCCGTTGAGTGCGGCGGGCACCCGGATGGATCCGCCGGTGTCGGTGCCCAGGGCGAAGGTGGCGGTGCCCGCGGCCACGGCGACGGCCGATCCACCGCTGGAGCCGCCGGCGACCCGGCCGGGGTCCCAGGCGTTGCGGGTCTGCGGTGTGGTCAGGCCGTAGGCGAACTCGTGGGTGTGGGTCTTGCCCACCAGGACGGCTCCGGCGTCCGACAGCCGTGCGGCGACGGTACTGTCGGCCGGCGCGCGGTGGCCGGACCTGACCCGCGAACTGGCCGACGTGGGCAGGCCGGCGACATCGATCAGGTCCTTCAGACCCATCGGGATGCCGTGCAGCGGACCGCGGTGGCGCCCGGCGGCGATGTCGTCCGCGGCCTCGCGCGCCGCCCGGCGGACGCGCTCGGCCCTGACCGTGACGTAGGCCCCGAGGTGCGGCTCCACCCGCTCGACGCGCTCCAGCACGGAGTCCGCCAGTTCGACGGGGGACAGCCGCCGGGCCCGGATCTCGTCGGCGGCGGCGCTCAGGGTCAGTTCACTGGGCTGCATCGTGCGTCTCCTTCGTCGCCGCGGCGCGATAGGCAAAGGCGGGCGGGGTGTCGCCGAAGTCCAGCTCCCGCAGGACCGCGACGACGGAGCGAATGTGGTCGGCGGTGGCCGCGACCGCGGCACGGTGGGCAGCTTCACGCGGCGTCACTTCGGCTTGAGACATCGACCCTCCACAAAAGCTAAACGTTTGCTTTAGGGGACACTAGGACCTACGGTCGCCTTAACGCAAACAGATTGCTTTAATGACGGTCGAAGGAGCTCCCATGACCACACCCGCCTCCTGGACCGTGGGCGACGTCACGGTTCACCGCGTCGACGAGATCCTGCTGCCTCGCGCCACCGGGCCCTGGCTTCTGCCCGACGCCACACCGGACGTCGTCGCGGGGCAAGCCTGGCTGCGCCCCGACTTCGCCGACGACGAGAACATCCTGCGCATCGACAGCCACAGCTTCGCGTTCACCGTCGACGGGCTGAGGATCCTGGTGGACACCGGGATCGGCAACGGCAAGGAGCGGGCCAACCCCGCCTGGCACCGGCTCGACACCGACTTCCCGCAGCGCCTCACCGCCGCCGGGCACTCCCCGGACTCGGTCGACCTGGTACTCCTCACCCACCTGCACGCCGACCACGTCGGCTGGAACACCCGGGAGGCGGACGGCGAGTGGGTCCCCACCTTCCCGAACGCCCGGTACCTGACCTCCCGCACCGAGCGGGAGTTCTGGGCCGGGTACGCCATGGACGAGGCGCGCCGGCAGATGTTCCGCGACTCCGTGATCCCGGTGGAGGAGGCGGGACTGCTCGACCTCGTGGACGTTCCCGCCGAGGGCGTCGAGGTCGCTCCGGGCCTGCGCCTGCTCCCGACGCCCGGTCACACGCCCGGCCACGTCGCCGTCGAGCTGACCAGCCGCGGGCGGACGGCGCTGATCACCGGCGACTGCGTCCACCACCCCGTCCAGCTCGCCCACCCGGGCATCGGCGCCTGCGTGGACATCGACCCCGGCCGGTCCGAGGTCACACGCCGCGAGCTGCTCGGCTCGCTCGCCGGTACGGACACCCTTCTCCTGGGCACCCATTTCGCACCGCCCACCGGGGGCCGCGTCGTCTCCCACCAGGGTGCGTACCGGCTCTCATCCGTCCCCGCCGGCCCCGCGTGAGTCCCCCCACAGGACTTTGCCCATCCTTTACTCTTGGATGGCCACTCGGTTCTGCATGAAAGGTTGTGAGCGTCCGTCCATGGGCGAGCCTCCCCGTGCGCGACATCGCGCGTTCCGCCCCGTCCTGGAGAAGCATGCAACGGGGGTGAACCGATGACCGAAGTGCTGCTGCTCCTGGCGGCGATCCTGCTCTCACTCGCCTGCGGTGCCTTCGTGGCGGCCGAGTTCTCGCTCACCACGGTCGAGCGCGCAGAGCTGGAGCAGGCGGTGCAGCGCGGCGAGCGAGGCGCGCAGGGCGCGCTCAAGGCCGTACGGAACCTGACGTTCCAGCTCTCCGGGGCGCAGCTCGGCATCACGGTCACGAACCTGGTCGTCGGCATGCTCGCCGAACCGTCGATCGCCGCGCTGATCGCCGGGCCGCTGGAGGACGCCGGCGTCTCCCGCTCCGCCTCGCACAGTCTCGCGCTGGTGCTCGGCACCGCCCTGTCGACGGTGTTCCTGATGGTCGTCGGCGAACTGGTGCCCAAGAACTGGGCGATCTCCTCGCCGCTGGCCGTCGCCAAGACCGTGGGCAACGCCCAGCGCTGGTTCAGCGCCGCGTTCCGGCCCTTCATCACCCACCTGAACAACACGGCGAACCGGGTCGTGCGCCGGATCGGGGTGGAACCGGCCGAGGAGCTGGCCTCGGCGCGCGGTCCGCAGGAGCTGGCGGCGCTCGCCCGGCACTCCGCCAAGGAGGGCGACCTGGAGGCCGACACCGCCGAGCTGTTCGTGCGGACCCTGAACCTCGCCGACCTGACGGCGGAGAACGTCATGACGCCCCGGGTCCAGGTCGTCGCCCTGGAGGTGCAGGCGACCCTGGAGGACGTGGCGAACGCGACCCGGGCCACCGGCCTGTCCCGGTTCCCGGTCTACCGCGGCACCCTCGACTCGGTGGTCGGAACCGCGCACGTCAAGGACGTCCTGGCGGTACCCGCGGAGCGCCGGACCAGGATCTTCGTCTCCGAGCTGATGCGCGAACCCCTGCTGGTCCCCGAGACGCTCACGGTCGACCGGCTCCTGGACCGGCTCTCCGGCAAGCGCACCATGGCCGTGGTGATCGACGAGTACGGCGGCACCGCCGGTGTCGCCACCCTGGAGGACATCGTCGAGGAGGTCGTCGGCGAGGTGCGCGACGAGCACGACCCGCACGAGCTGCCGGACCTCGCACCCGCCGGCACGGACGAGTCCGGCCATGCCCTGTACTCGGCCGACGGCTCCGCGCGCGTGGACCACCTGGAGCGCATCGGGCTGCGCGCGCCGGAGGGGCCGTACGAGACGCTCGCCGGGCTGGTGGCGACGGTGCTCGGCCGGATACCGGCCGTCGGCGACACCCTCGAGGTCGCGGGCTGGCGGATGGAGGTCCTGGACGCGACCGGGCGCCGGGCGGCCCGCGTCCTGCTGCGCGCGCCCCTCGACGACGAGAAGCCCGACGAGAAGGGGGTGAAGCTGTGACCGCCGTCCAGCTGCTGATCGGTCTGGCGACGCTCGTCGTGAACGCCTTCTTCGTCGGCGCGGAGTTCGCGCTGATCTCCGTGCGCCGCAGCCAGATCGAGCCCTACGCCGACCAGGGCGACCGGCGCGCCAAGAGTGTGCTGTGGGGGCTGGAGCACGTGTCCGCGCTGATGGCGGCGGCACAGCTCGGCATCACGCTGTGCACGCTGGTGCTGGGTGTGGTCGCCGAGCCGGCGATCGCGCATCTGCTGGAGCCGGTGTTCCACGCGGTGGGTGTGCCCGAGGGCGCGGGGCACGCGGTGTCCTTCGTGATCGCGCTGGCCCTGGCGACGTATCTGCACATGCTGCTCGGCGAGATGGTGCCGAAGAACATCGCGCTCGCGGAGCCGGTGCGCAGCGCGCTGGCGCTCGGCCCGCCCCTGGTGGCGCTGTCCCGGGCGCTGCGCCCGGTGATCTTCACGGTGAACACCTTCGCCAACACACTGCTGAAGCTGCTGCGGGTGGAGGCCCGCGAGGAGGTCGCCGCCTCCTACTCGGACGCGGAGATAGCGCAGATCGTGAAGGACTCCAGCGAGGCCGGTCTCATCGACGACCGCGCCCAGGAGCGGCTGCACGACGCGCTGGAACTGGGCCGCCGCCCCGTGCGCGACGTGGTGCTGCCGCTGGAACGCGTGGTGTACGCGCGTGTGGGAGTCACTCCGGACGAGCTGGAGCGGCTGTCTGCGGAATCCGGGTTCTCCCGCTTCCCGGTGGTGGACGAGGGCCGGCGGATCGTCGGCTACCTGCACGTGAAGGACGCCCTGGACGCCGCTGGGCGGAATACGCCGTTCCGGTTGCGCGACATGCGGCCCATCGCCCGGGTGCGGGAACACACGCCGCTCGACGACGTCCTCACGGCGATGCGGGGCAGCCGTACGCACCTCGCGGCCGTGCTCGGCGCGGACGGGCGGCTGGCCGGTCTGGTGACCATGGAGGACGTGCTGCGGGAGCTGTTCGGCCAGAGGGCGTGAGAACCGGGTCCGGCGGGACCGACCGACCGCTGGGTATGTGCACGGGATACTATTTCCGTCGCCATGCAGACGAATCCCACCTACAGCAGCCTGGTCGCGGTCGGCGACTCCTTCACCGAGGGCATGTCGGACCTGCTGCCCGACGGCACCTACCGGGGCTGGGCCGACCTGCTCGCCGCCCGGATGGCGGCCCGTACGCCCGGCTTCCGGTACGCCAACCTCGCGGTGCGCGGCAAGCTGATCCAGCAGATCGTCGACGAGCAGGTGGACGTGGCCGCGGCCATGCGGGCCGATGTCGTCACCCTGGTCGGCGGGCTCAACGACACGCTGCGCCCCAAGTGCGACATGGGCAGGGTGCGCGCGCTCCTGGAAGAGGCCGTGGAGAAGCTGACCCCTTCGTGCGAGCAGCTCGTGCTGATGCGCAGCCCCGGCCGGCAGGGGCCGGTCCTGGAGCGGTTCCGGCCGCGCATGGAGGAGCTGTTCGCCTGCGTCGACGAGCTGGCCGCGCGGCACGGCGCGCTCGTCGTCGACCTCTACGGCGCCCCCTCGCTCAGCGACCCGCGGCTGTGGGACGTGGACCGGCTGCACCTGACGGCGGAGGGCCACCGACGGGTCGCGGAGGCGGTGTGGCAGGCGCTCGGCCACGAGCCCGAGGACGCCGAGTGGCACACACCGATGCCGGCGACGCTGCCGCCCGGCTGGGTCGAACGGCGCGTGGCGGACGCGCGGTTCGCCCGGCAGCACCTGCTGCCCTGGATAGGACGCCGTCTGACGGGCCGCTCCTCGGGCGACGGACTGCCGCCGAAGCGGCCCGAGCTGCTGCCGTACGAGCTGTAGGGCCCGGTGCACGAGCACCTCTCGTAGGTTCCGACGAAAAGGCCGGTGCGCTGGCCTGCACGAATCGCCAGTAGAATCCGTCCACGTGACTTCTGCGCCCGCCAAGCCCCGCATCCCGAACGTCCTCGCCGGACGCTACGCCTCCGCCGAGCTCGCCACGCTCTGGTCGCCCGAGCAGAAGGTGAAGCTGGAGCGGCAGCTCTGGCTCGCCGTGCTGCGGGCCCAGAAGGACCTCGGGATCGAGGTGCCGGACGCGGCGCTCGCCGATTACGAGCGCGTCCTCGACACCGTCGACCTGGCCTCCATCGCCGAGCGTGAGAAGGTCACGCGGCACGACGTGAAGGCGCGGATCGAGGAGTTCAACGACCTCGCCGGGCACGAGCACGTGCACAAGGGCATGACCTCCCGCGACCTCACCGAGAACGTCGAGCAGCTCCAGATCCGGCTCTCGCTGGAGCTGGTGCGCGACCGCACGGTGGCCGTGCTGGCGCGGCTGGGCAAGCTCGCCGGCGAGTACGGCGAGCTGGTCATGGCCGGCCGTTCGCACAACGTGGCCGCGCAGGCCACCACCCTCGGCAAGCGTTTCGCCACCGGCGCCGACGAGCTGCTCGTCGCGTACGGCCGTATCGAGGAGCTGCTGGGCCGCTACCCGCTGCGCGGCATCAAGGGCCCCGTCGGCACCGCGCAGGACATGCTGGACCTGCTGGGCGGGGACGCCGCGAAGCTCGCGGAGCTGGAGCAGCGGATCGCCGGGCATCTGGGCTTCTCGCAGGCGTTCACCTCGGTCGGCCAGGTCTACCCGCGCTCGCTGGACTACGAGGTCGTGACGACGCTGGTGCAGCTGGCGGCGGCGCCGTCGTCGCTGGCGAAGACGATCCGGCTGATGGCCGGGCACGAGCTGGTCACCGAGGGCTTCAAGCCGGGCCAGGTCGGCTCCTCCGCGATGCCGCACAAGATGAACACCCGCTCCTGCGAGCGGGTCAACGGCCTGATGGTGATCCTGCGCGGCTACGCCTCGATGACCGGTGAGCTGGCGGGCGACCAGTGGAACGAGGGCGACGTGTCCTGCTCGGTGGTGCGCCGGGTCGCGCTGCCGGACGCGTTCTTCGCGCTGGACGGTCTGCTGGAGACGTTCCTGACGGTCCTCGACGAGTTCGGCGCTTTCCCGGCGGTCGTGGCGCGTGAGCTGGACCGGTACCTGCCGTTCCTCGCCACCACCAAGGTGCTGATGGGCGCGGTGCGCGCGGGCGTGGGCCGGGAGCTGGCGCACGAGGCGATCAAGGAGAACGCCGTCGCCTCCGCGCTCGCGATGCGCGAGCAGGGCGCCGAGCGCAACGAGCTGCTCGACAAGCTGGCCGCCGACGCGCGCATCCCGCTCGACCGGGCCGGGCTGGACGCCCTGATGGCCGACAAGCTGTCCTTCACGGGTGCCGCGGGCGACCAGGTCGCCACCGTCGTCGCCCGGGTCGAGGAGATCGTGAAGCAGCACCCCCGGGCCGCGGGCTACACGCCCGGCGCGATCCTCTGACGCGCCGCTCACGATGGCGCGCTTCACGCCCGAGGAACTGGAGGCCGCCCGTGACCGCGTCGTGCCCGACGTGGTCGCGGACGGTCTGCGGGTGCTGTTCTGCGGGATAAATCCCGGTCTGATGACCGCCGCGACGGGCCATCACTTCGCCCGCCCCGGCAACCGCTTCTGGCCGGTGCTGCACCGGTCCGGGTTCACGCCCAGGCTGCTGAAACCGGCGGAGCAGCAGGAGCTGCTGTCGTACGGGCTCGGCATCACCAACGTCGTGGCCCGGCCGACCGCGCGGGCCGACGAGCTGAGTCCCGAGGAGTACCGGGAGGGCGGGCGGCTGCTCGCGCTGAAGGTGGAACGGCTGCGGCCGCGGCTGCTCGCCGTGGTGGGGGTGACCGCCTACCGCGCCGCGTTCGACGACCGCAAGGCCCGGGTGGGACCGCAGTCGCGGACCATCGGGGACACGCGGGTGTGGGTGCTGCCCAACCCGAGCGGGCTGAACGCGCACTGGACGGCCGAGACCATGGCCGAGGAGTTCCGGCGCCTGCGGGAGGCCGCGGAGTCCTGACCGGTCACGGCGGGTCCGTCTCCGTGACCACGGCGAGCAGCCGCACGTCCTGGGAGGGGTCCCGGTCCGCGACCGCCACGGCGACCCAGCGGCCGGTGCCCTCCACCTCCCACACGTGCGCCACGCCGGCCCATGCGCTCAGCTCGGCCCACGGCCGGGGAATTGCTTCCCGCTCGGTGCGCAGGAGGACGGTCTGCAGGTTGTAGGGATCGGTGTCGCCCCAGCGCGAGGCGAGCAGTTCGTAGACGGCGTCCCGGTCCTTCTCGAACTGGTCGACCGTCACCGCCCGGGTCGCGGGGTCGCCGTCGGCCGCGCTCTCTAACACCGCGACGTGGTAGCCGGGGCCCGAGGTGCCGACGTCCGACGGGCCGTGTTCCGCCGGAAAGGGGCGGAAGCACAGCTCGTCGACGAAGGCGATGTGCTGCGCGATGTTCATGAGGTCCAGTAAACCCGCCGCCACTGACACTTGGCGGGGCATCACACCTGTTGCCGGTCAGGCGTCCCGCCGGCGCAGGCTCCACGCTCCCGCCAGCAGGGCGGCCGCCGTCCAGAGCGCGGTCACCGCGAGCCCCGACCACGGCCCGAGGGACGATCCCGCGTACGTCCCTCGGATGACCAACTGGCCCGCCTTGTCGGGCAGGAAGTCGGCGACCGTGCCCGTCGCGTCGCCGATCACGAACGACACGACGAGGATGAACGGGATCAGCAGGGACAGGGTGGCCGTGCCGCTGCGCAGCAGGGCGGCGAGCCCGGCGGCGAACAGGGCCATCAGCATGAGGTAGACACCGCAGCCCACGACACCGCGCACCTGTTCGCCGGTGGTGAGCCCGTCCGCCGCCGGACCGAGCCCCGCCCGTGCGACGAGCAGGGCGGCGAGGGCGGTCACCCATCCCACGAGGAGGGTCGGCACGGCGATGACGGCCGACTTGGCCGCGAACCAGCTGCCGCGTTGCGGCACCGCGGCCAGCGAGAGCCGGAGCGCGCCCGGCCGGAACTCCGAGGACACGGCCATGGCCCCGAAGGAGACGGCGGCGATCTGGCCGGGGACGACACCGGACAGGGCCATGAACAGCGGGTCGAAGCCGGGGTCCGAGGTGTTCGAGGCACCGGCGATCGCGGAGAACGCCGTGGTCGCGGCGAACAGGGCCAGCAGCGTTCCCGGGAGGGAGCGCAGTGTGCGGATCTTCAGCCACTCGGAGCGGAGGACGGGGGTGAGTTCCATGGTCATGCCTCCTGCGGCTGCGCGGTGAACTCGGCCTCGGCCGAGGTGAGGTCGAAATAGGCCTGTTCCAAGGTGCCCTCCTCGGCCGCGAGTTCCAGGACCGGCACACCCGCGGCGGAGGTGACGCGACCGATGTCGTCCACGCGTGCGTGGTCCACGCTCCAGTGCCCGTCCACGTGTTCCACGGCTTCGTGGCCGTGCTCGGCGAGAGCACTCTTGAGCGCCACGGGGTCGGTCGTACGGATCCGCACCCGGGGTCGCACGCGTGCGTGGATGAACTCGCGCATCGGGGTGTCGGCCAGGAGCCGGCCCCGGCCGAGGACGACGAGGTGGTCCGCGAAGGACGCCGTCTCGTTCATCAGATGGCTGGAGACCAGGACCGTGCGCCCCTCCCCCGCGAGCCGGCGCAGCAGCTGCCGGATCCACACGATGCCTTCCGGGTCGAGGCCGTTGGACGGCTCGTCCAGCATGACCACCTCGGGATCGCCCAGCAGGGCGGCCGCGATGCCGAGTCGCTGGCGCATGCCCAGGGAGTACGTCCGCACCCGGCGCCGGGCCACCGAGGCCAGGCCCGTCTCCTCCAGCACCTCGTCCACGCGGTGGTCCGGGATGCGGTTGCTCACCGCCAGCACACGGAGATGGTCGCGGGCGGTACGGGAGCCGTGTGCGGCCTGCGCGTCGAGCAGGGCGCCGACGTGGCGCAGGGGTTCGCGCAGGGCCCGGTAGGCGCGGCCGCCGATGGTGGCGCAACCGGCGGTCGGCCGGTCGAGGCCGAGCACCAGCCGCATGGTGGTGGACTTTCCGGCTCCGTTGGGGCCGAGGAAGCCGGTGACACGGCCGGGCAGGACACGGAAGGTGAGGTCGTCCACGGCTCGTGCGGTGCCGAACTCCTTGGTGAGATCCTGGACTTCGATGCTGGTCATGGCAGCAGCGTGGCGTTCCGCCGGGGGTGCCGTCCTCCCCCGGCCGTGGAGATCCTCTCCCCCGTGCGGGGGAGGCTCGCTGTCAGTGGCGGCTGGCACGATGGCGCGATGGTCCGCATGCTGCGCCCGCTCACGCGGGCGGTGACGTACAAACGGTGGCTGCACATGGTGGTGGCCATCGTGTGGCCGTCGTTGTGGATTTTCATCCAGGAAGCGTGGTGGACCCAGGTCACGGCCGCCGTGCTGCTGGGGCTCGCGGGTCTCGTGCCCATCACACGGGTCGTGGAGGGATTCCAGGCCAGGCTGCTGCTGATCGACCACCGGCAGGAGGGTGACAGCCCGGAGATCGCGACCACCCCGTCGGCCACATGGGGGGACCGCGGGCGAACGGTGGTGTGGCTGGAGGCGCGGCTTGTCTTCGGCTGGGCCGTGGCCCACCTCTCCCTCCAGTTGCCCCTTTTCGCGATCGACTTGCTGACGACCGGGCTCGGTCTCGGGCCCTGGGCCGATGGATTCGTGACCGTCGAGGAGAACCACTGGTGGCACGCCGTGGTCGCACCCGTGCCGTTGATTCTGTGCCCCGTCGTCGTGGTGTGGTCCGGCCGCCTAATAAACCGTGCTGGCCGGGCGGCTCCTCGGGCCGTCGCCCGCCGAGCGGATGGCGGCGCTGGAGGAGCGCACCGAACAGTTGCTGGAACGCACGCGTATCGCCCGCGAGTTGCACGACTCCATCGGGCACGCGCTGACGGTCGCCGTGGTGCAGGCGGGCGCCGCACGGGCGGCCGGTGACCCGGGGTTCACGGACCGGGCGCTGGTCGCCATCGAGGAGACCGGCCGGGCCGCCCTGGAGGACCTGGAGCGGGTGCTGGGCGTTCTGCGCGAGTCGCGGAAGCCCGTGAGCAGCAGACCGACCCTGGCGGACGCGGACCGGCTGCTGGAGTCCGCGCGGGCCTCCGGAGCGAAGGTCGAGGCCGAGGTGACCGGACCCCGTGGACACCGTGCCGGGGTCCGGGTGTCCCGTGGAGGGCCTACCGGATCCTCCAGGAGGGCGCTGACCAATGTGCTGCGGGCATGCGGGGGCGGTTCCGGCTCACGTACGCGTCCAGGTCACCGGCGACACCCTCGTCCTCGCGATACGCAACCCGCTGACCTCGCCGATACCCGGCCCCGGACGTGGCAGCGGCCTGCGCGGCATACGCGAGCGCACGGCCCTGCTCGGCGGACGCGCCCGGACCGGACCGGACGAGGGAGACTGGCAGGTTCATGTCGAGCTTCCACTGAGTTGATCTAGGCTGGCCGGATGCCGGTCACCGTTCTCCTCGTCGACGACGAACCCCTGGTACGCGCGGGTCTGCGGGCCGTGCTGGAGGCACAGCCCGACATCGAGGTGGTCGGGGAGGCCGCGGACGGGGCGGCGGTGATCCCGCTCGTGCGTCGGCTGCGGCCGGACGTGGTCGCCATGGACGTACGAATGCCGCTGCTGGACGGTATCGAGGCCACCCGGGCGTTGCTGCGGACGGTCGACGATCCGCCGCGGATCCTCGTGGTGACGACGTTCGAGAACGACGAGTACGTGTACGAGGCGCTGCGGGCGGGGGCCGACGGGTTTCTGCTGAAGAGGGCCCGGCCGGCCGAGATCGTGCACGCGGTGCGGCTGATCGCCGAGGGCGATTCGCTGCTCTTCCCGGCCTCGGTACGGCAGCTCGCCGCCGAGTACGGGGACGAGGGCGGGAACCGGGCCGCGCGGGCGGCGATGGAACGGGCGCAGCTGACCGAGCGGGAGGCCGAGGTACTGCGGCTGATGGCGCGGGGGCTGTCGAACGCGGAGATCGCCGGCCGGCTGGTCGTCGGTACGGAGACGGTCAAGTCGCATGTGAGCGCCGTGCTGGCGAAGCTGGGAGCGCGGGATCGTACCCAGGCGGTGATCGCGGCGTACGAGTCCGGGTTCGTGGCGCCGGGGTGAGCGGCGGGCCGGGTGCCTGCCCCTCGCCGGGGCCCGGCGGGCCGAGTACGATCCGGCCAACACGCGCACGAGCTGGGAGGACGGACGGTGGGGCGGCTGACCGGCGGGGACCCCTCGCTGCTGCGAAGGATCAACTCCGCGGTGGTGCTGCACGCGCTGCGTGCCACGGACAGCGCGACGCTGACCGAGATCACCCGGGTGACGGGGCTGTCCCGGCCGACCGTCGAGGGCGTGGTCGAGGGACTCATCGAGGCCGGGCTCGTCGTCGAGAAGGCGGCCGAGGAGGGTGCGGCGCGGCGGCAGGGGCGGCCGGCGCGGCGGTTCCGGTTCCGTGCGGAGGCCGGGCATCTGCTGGGGCTGGAGATCGGGGCGCACCGGGTGGCCGCGCTCCTGGCCGACCTGGACGGGCGGGTGATCGGCTCCCAGGCCAGGGAGGTGGCCGAGACGGCCGGGGCCGACGAGCGCCTGGAACGGCTGCGCGGGGTCGTCGCCGAGCTGCTGCGCCGGGCCGGTGTCGCCCGCGGCTCGCTGCGGGCTGTGGGTGTGGCGACACCAGGGATCGTCGAGGCGGACGGCACGGTACGGCTGGGCACGGCGCTGCCCGGGTGGACGGGGTTGCGGCTGGGCGAGCGGCTGAGCCGGTCCTTCAAGTGCCCGGTGCTGGTCGAGAACGACGCGAACGCGGCGGCGGTCGCCGAGCACTGGAAGGGCGCGGCCTCCGAGTCGCAGGACGTGGTGTTCGTGCTGGCGGGGCTCAGTCCCGGGGCCGGCGCGCTGATCGGGGGCCGACTGCACCGGGGCTACGGCGGGGCGGCCGGCGAGATCGGCGCGCTGCACCTGCTGGGCCGGGAGGTGACGCCCGAGACGCTCCTGTCCACCACGGACGAGCCCCTCCACCCGCTGGACGAGCAGGCGGTAGCCGAGGTCTTCGCGCAGGCCCGGGAGGGCGACCAGCGGGCCCGCGCGGCCGTGGACCGCTTCATCCAGCGCCTGGTCCACGACGTGGCGGCCCTCGCCCTGGCCCTCGATCCGGAACTGGTCGTCATCGGCGGCTGGGCCGCGGGCCTGGACGGTGTCCTCGACCCCCTCCGTCACGAACTCGCCCGCTACTGCCTGCGCCCACCCGAGGTGACCCTATCCCGCCTCGGGGACGCGGCGGTGGCGACCGGCGCCCTGCGCCTGGCCCTGGACCACGTGGAGGAACAGCTGTTCACGGTGGAACGCCGCTGACGACAACGCCCCTCTCGGGGGCGCGGGCTGTGTCGATGTGCGGCTCCGCCGCGTGGGCGCGACCAGCCACGACGCACCCGCGGCCGCCGGCTCACCGCCCCCTTGAAACCGACGTGACGGTCAGGACGCCTGCCGCTGAGGCCCGGTGTGAATCTCCACCCCACCCGAGTCACCGAAGGTCAGTCGGCACGTGTCAGCGCGATACGTCGCAACCGACAGCGCGGCCGCACGCCCCGCGGACACGAACCGAGTCGTGACGACGAGAACGGGCGCCCCGGGAAGCCGGTCCAGCTCCTTCGCGTCGTCCGCCCCGGCGGAGCCGAGCTCCACCGCGTTCTCCTGGCGCTCCAGCTCCACACGCCGCAAGTCCCTCAGCACCGCACGCGCCCGTGCCGCCCCCGAGGACGCGTCGATCGCGGAGAGCTCGGACACCGATGACCGCGGGACGTACAGCAGCTCGGCGGCCACCGGCCTGCCCTGCGAGACGCGCGAGCGGCGCACGATGTGCACGGACTCGTCGCGTCCGGTCTCCAGTGCGTCGGCGACGGCCGCGGGCGGCACGGCCGCCGTGCAGTCGACGGGCTGCCAGGCGTCCTCGGAACCACCCGGCCAGGTGTGCGGGCCGGCGCCGAGGGAGACGCCCATGCGGGGCGGCGCGACGGTCGTGCCGACACCGCGGCGGCGCTGCAGCCTGCCCTCCAGTTCCAGCTGCTCCAGGGCCTGACGGAGCGTGGCGCGGGCGACGCCGAAACGGGCCGCGAGGTCGCGCTCGTTGGGCAGGATCTCCCCCACCGCGAACTCCGAGTCGAGCGCTTCGCTGAGCACGGTCTTGAGGTGCAAGTACTTCGGTTCCGGCACCGATTCCAGCTGCGTGGTCCCCACCCTGTCCTCCGCGATCGCCGTGGTCGGCGGCGTTTTAGCGCCCTTGTTTTTTAAAGGTTGTTTCACTTCTCTGCGACCATAGGTCCGCCCTGATCCTTGGTCAAGACCAATGCCCGGGAACGTTCACGGGGCGTTCGTCCGCGCGGTAAGGACGGTGGCGTACGGGCTGCGGCGGCGCCGTCTACGCGGTGGCCAGCGACCCCAGCTTGTCGGGGTTGCGGATGATGTAGACGGCCTGGACGCGGCCGTCGGCGATGTCGAGCTGGAAGACACTGTCGGGCCTGTCGCCCGACAGGACCAGCACGGCCGGGCCGCCGTTGAGTTCCAGGAAGCGCAAGGAGTGATCCGGGACGCCCTTCCGCGCGGCACCGACGAGGCAACGGCCCACCTTGTCGGCGCTCCGCAGCACCCGCAGCGGCGCCCGCGACTTGCCGCCGCTGTCGCCGACGAGACGGACGTCGGGGGCGAGCAGTTCCATCAGCCCTTCGAGGTCGCCGTCCGTCGCGGCGGCGAGGAACCGTTCGGTGAGGTCCCGGCGCTGGGCGGGGTCGACCTCGTAGCGCGGCCGGCGCTCCTCGACGTGTTTGCGGGCCCGCCCGGCCAGCTGGCGTACCGCCGCCTCGCCGCGGTCGAGCATGGCGGCGATGTCGGCGTACGGGAAGCCGAACGCCTCGCGGAGCACGAACACCGCCCGCTCCAGCGGCGACAGCGACTCCAGCACGACGAGGACGGCGAGCGAGACGGAGTCGGCGAGCACGGCCCGTTCGGCGGTGTCCGGCACGGTGTCGCCGAAGTCGGTGACGTACGGCTCGGGCAGCCAGGGGCCCACGTACGTCTCCCCGCGCGCCTTGATCTGGCGCAGCCGGTCGATGGCGAGACGGGTGGTGATCCGGACGAGGTAGCCGCGGGGTTCGCGCACATCACGGCGGTCCCCGCCCGACCAGCGCAGCCAGGCTTCCTGGACCACGTCCTCCGCGTCGGCCACACGGCCGAGCATGCGGTAGGCGACGCCCGTCAGGACGGGGCGGTGCGCTTCGAAGACGTCGGTCGCGGTCTCGGTGGTCACGGACTCCATCCCAGCCCACGGGTGCGGCCCTGTCCAGGCGGAATCGCCCGTTGCCGGACAGAATGGCCGGCAGGACGCCGGTGATCGGCGGCACAGCACAGGAGGTGGCGATGCGGTACGCGGTTCTGGGCACGGGGCAGGTCGGGCGCACGCTCGGTGGCCGGCTGGTGGAGCTGGGGCACGAGGTGCGGCTCGGCTCGCGGACGGCGGACAATCCGGCCGCCGTGGAGTGGGCCGCCGCCGCGGGCGCCGGGGCGAGCGCGGGGACGTTCGCGGAGGCGGCGGCGTTCGGCGAGGTCGTGGTGAACGCGGTCGGCGGGCGAGTTGCGCTCGCGGCACTGGAGGCGGTGAGGCCGGAGGACCTCGACGGGAAGGTCCTCGTGGACGTCTCCAACCCGCTGGCGTTCGAGGAGGGCGAGCTGCGGCTGTCCCCCGTGGAGTCGGACAGCGTGGGCGAGCAGATCCAGCGGGCCTTTCCGAACGCGCGCGTGGTGAAGACGCTCAACACCGTCAACTGCCAGGTGATGGTCGACCCCGGGCGGGTGCCGGGCGAGCACAACGTGTTCGTCTGCGGGGAGGACGCGCGCGCCAAGGAACAGGTGACGGCCCTGCTCGGGGAGTTCGGCTGGCCGGCCGACCGGGTGCTCGATCTCGGGGGCATCCGGGCGGCGCGCGCCGTCGAGATGTGGCTGCCGCTGTGGATGGGCCTGATGCAGAAGTTCGGGCACGCGGACTTCAACCTGGAGCTGCGCCGGGCGCGTTGAGCCGGGCGGGCGCCGGGAAGGTGGTCGCGACTCGGGGCTACCCGCCGGTAGTAATTGCTGACAAGCTGTCTACAGCGTCCGTCAGCGAGTCCAGCCGAGGAGCACCTCCATGCCCGCCACCGTCTCCTTCAAGGTCGCCTCCGCGCGAGGCGAGCAGAACGTGACCCTGTCCTACACGCGCGAGGGCAGCGGCGAACCGCTGCTCCTGCTGCACGGCATCGGCCACCACCGGCAGGTGTGGGACCCGGTCATCCCGGCGCTGGCGGCCGAGCGGGACGTGATCGCCGTGGACCTGCCCGGATGCGGCGAGTCGCCGGCGCTTCCGGACGGCATGGCGCACGACCTGCCGACGATGAACACCGTCCTCGCGGCACTGTGCGAGGCGCTGGCGATCGAACGGCCGCACGTGGCGGGCAACTCGCTGGGCGGCCTGCTGGCCCTGGAGCTCGCCCGGGCCCGGCTCGTCCGCTCCGTCACCGCCCTGTCGCCCGCCGGGTTCTGGAACGAGGCCGAGCGCCGCTACGCGTTCGCGGTGCTGACGGCGATGCGGCAGATCGCCCGGCGCATGCCGCTGCCCGTGGTCGAACGGCTGGCCCGCCCGGCGATCGGCCGCACCCTGCTGACGAGCACCATCTACGCCCGCCCGGGCCGCCGTTCGCCCGAGGCCGTGATCGCCGAGACCCTCGCGCTGGCCCGGGCCCAGGGCTTCTCCGAGACCCTGCGTTCGGGCAGGACCGTGCAGTTCACCGAGGACATCGTCGGCACGCCGGTCACCGTGGCGTGGGGCAACCGGGACCGGCTGCTCATCCCCCGCCAGGGCGTGCGGGCCAAGGGCGTCATTCCCCGTGCCCGGCTGGTGCGGCTGCCCGGCTGCGGCCACGTCCCGATGAACGACGACCCGGCCCTCGTCGCCCGGGTCGTCCTCGACGGCAGCCGCTGACCGGACACGGTCGTGCCCCTCGAACCTGCTCGGGGAACGCCCCGCCCGTCGGGCAGACTGACGGCATGAACCGCAACGCTCCCGCGTCCGCCGCCTGGGAACTGCTGCTCCCCGCCGTCTCGGCACCGGCACGCACCCGTGGCCGGGCGCTGCAGACGGCCCTGCGCGAGGCGGTGCGTTCGGGCAGGCTGGCGCCGGGCACGCGGTTGCCGTCGAGCCGGGATCTCGCGGCGGACCTGGGGGTCTCGCGCGGGCTCGTCACCCAGGCGTACGAGCAGCTGACGGCGGAGGGCTATCTGCGCAGCGGCCAGGGCGCCGGGACGTGGGTCGGCGCGGCGGTGCGGTCCGCCCGGCCTCGGGCGCGGGACCTCGCTCCGCGCCTGCCCGGTGCCCGGGCGGACTTCGTACCCGGGACGCCGGACCTGTCACTGTTCCCGCGCTCGGCGTGGGCGGCAGCGCAGCGCGGTGTGCTGGCGGAGCTGCCGCACCAGGAGCTGGGCTATCCCGATCCGCGCGGGCTGCCCCGGCTGCGCACCGCGCTGGCCGAACTGCTCGCCCGGCGGCGGGGCGTGGTGGCCGACCCGGAGCGGATCGTCGTCGTCTCGGGGGTGGCCCAGGCGACGACGCTGCTCGGATTCGCGCTGCACGCGCGCGGTGTGCGCACGGTCGGTGTGGAGGACCCGGGCAGTCCCCAGCACGACGCGCTGTACGCCTCGGCCGGCGTCACCGTCGTACCCCTGCCCGTGGACGGCGAGGGCATCACCCTGGAGCCGCTGCGGGCGTCGGGCGTCCGCGCCGTGGTGACGACACCGGCGCATCAGTTCCCCACCGGGATCGCCTACTCGGCGCGGCGCCGTGCGGACCTGCTCGACTGGGCGCGGGACGTGGACGGCATCGTCCTGGAGGACGACTACGACGGCGACTTCCGCTACGACCGTGCCCCGGTCGGCGCGCTCCAGGGCCTCGACCCGGACCACGTCGCCTACACCGGCTCGGTCAGCAAGTCCCTCGCCCCGGGACTGCGGCTGGGCTGGCTGCTGGTGCCCGAGTCGTGGGCGGAGGAGATCATCGAACGCAAGCGCACCATGGATCTCGGGCACCCGGCCCTCGACCAGGCCCTGTTCGCCTGCTTCCTGGAGCGCGGTGACTACGACCGCCAGCTGCGCCGCTGCCAGCGCGCCTACCGCGACCGCCGGGACGCCCTCACCACGGCCCTCACCGAGCACTTCCCCGGCTCCGAGGTCTCCGGGATCGCCGCGGGCCTGCACGTGATCGCCACCCTCCCCGAGCGGTACGGCCCCGAGGAGCGTTTCCTGGAGCACGTGACAACGGCCGGAGTGGCGGTACGCCCCCTGTCGGCCTACGCCCACACGCGAGCCGGGACCGCGGACGGGAAGAAGACGCGGCTGGTCCTGGGCTACGCCCATGTGCCGCCCGCCCGGATCCACGAGGGCATACGCCTGATGGCGGAGGCCGCCACGGGGTGACTCCCCCGGGCTCGCGCGCTTTTGCCGGTTCCCCTCCCCCCGCGGTCAGTTGTTCACTTGGGGTTCGCGTGTGCGCTGCGGCGTGCCAGTAGTTGTGGCTGTGCACACCTGGCCGGATCCCGTCCCTGGAGGCGTATCCATGTCACACCGTCCGTTCCCCGGGCGCCGTAGCGTCCTGCGTGGCTCGCTCGTCGCGTCGGCGGCCCTGTCCCTGCCCACCGCGCTCGGCGCGGCACCGGCCTTCGCACGGTCGGGGCGCCCGAAGGCGGGGTGGGGCGTCCAGGCGGGCGACGTGACCTCCGACTCCGGGCTGGTGTGGGTGCGGTCCGACCGTCCCGCCCGGATGATCGTCGAGACGTCGGCGACCGAGTCGTTCCGCAATCCGCGCAGATGGCAGGGCCCGCTGCTGGGCTCGGGCACGGACTTCACCGGCACCACCCGGCTGCGTGGCCTGCCGCCCGGCGAGCAGATCCACTACCGGGTGCTGCTCGCCGACCCGGACGACCCCCGCCGCACCGGCGAACCGGTCACCGGAACCTTCCGCACGGCGTCCGCCAAGCGCGGCGACGGCGTACGGTTCGTCTGGTCCGGCGACCTGGCCGGGCAGGGCTGGGGCATCAACCCGGAGTTCGGCGGCTACCGGATCTACGACGCGATGGCCGCACTCGACCCGGACTTCTTCCTGTGCAGCGGCGACAACATCTACGCCGACGGCCCGATCACCGAGACGGTCGCCCTGCCCGACGGGCGCACCTGGCGGAACATCACCACCGAGGAGAAGTCGAAGGTCGCCGAGACCCTGACGGAGTTCCGCGGCAACTTCCGCTACAACCTGCTGGACGAGAACCTGCGCGCCTTCAACGCCCGGATCCCGTCGATCATCCAGTGGGACGACCACGAGGTCACCAACAACTGGTACCCGGGCGAGATCCTCACCGACTCCCGGTACACCGAGAAGCGCGTCGACGTGCTCGCCGCCCGCGCCCGTCAGGCGTTCTCGGAGTACTTCCCGATCTCCACGCTGCGCCGCCCCGACGGCCGTGTCTACCGGGTCCAGCACCACGGCCCGCTGCTGGACGTCTTCGTCCTGGACATGCGCACCTACCGCAACGCCAACTCGCCGGACGACCAGCCCACCGACCCGCAGGGCATCCTCGGACGCGAGCAGCTGGAGTGGCTCAAGCGCGAGCTGGCCCGCTCCCGGGCGGTGTGGAAGGTGATCGCCTCCGACATGCCGATCGGCCTGGTCGTCCCGGACACCGGTGACGGCAAGCCGAACATCGAGGCCGTCGCGCAGGGCGATCCCGGCAAGCCGCTCGGCCGAGAGCTCCAGATCGCCGAATTGCTGCGGTTCGTCAAGCACCAGCGCATCACGGGCACGGTGTGGCTGACGGCCGATGTGCACCACACCTCGGCGCAGCACTACCAGCCGTCGCGGGCCGCCTTCACCGACTTCGAGCCGTTCTGGGAGTTCGTGTCGGGTCCCCTGAACGCCGGCGCCTTCCCGGCGAACGCGCTCGACGGCACCTTCGGCCCGGACCGGGTGTTCGTGAAGGCGCCGACCACCGCGAACGTCTCGCCCGCCGGTGGCTACCAGTTCTTCGGCGAGGTGGCCATCGACGGCGGCAGCGGCGAGCTGACGGTCCGTCTGCGGGAACAGGACGGCACCGTGCTGTTCACGAAGGTGCTCCAGCCGGGCCTGGTCGGCCAGTGAGGGACGAAGTACGGTACGGAGCACAACGTTTGAAGGATCGATAAGGAGGGCAAGCCAACTCTTTTACCCGCCAGTCACAGGGCGTTTGTGATCACGCAACACCGTTCGGTCACAGTGGGTGCATGACGCGAAAAGTGACTGAAGTGTCGGACCTGAACGACTGCCGCCCCGCCACCCCGTGGCAGCGGGTCACGGGCGCGGTCCACGCCTGGCGAACACGACGCCACGAACACGCGCCGCCGACGGGTGATACCGGGTCCTCGGCACCGGAGCAGGTGCCGGGGGCGAGCACGCTGTGGCGAATGCGGACGACGGTGAAGGACGAGCCGGGGTCCCTGGCGGTTCTGTGCACGGCCCTCGCCGAGCACCGGGTCGACATCCTGAGCCTGCAGACGCATCCGCTGGCCGCGGGCACGGTGGACGAGTTCCTGCTGCGTGCCCCTGGCGAGCTCCCGGCGTCCGGGATCGCCACGGCGGTCCGGACGGCCGGCGGCACCGACACCTGGATCGAACGGGCCGACGCCCACGACCTGGTGGACGCGCCGACCCGGGTCCTGGGGCTCGCCGCCCGCACCGCCGTGGACGCCGCGGAACTGCCCCTGGCGTTGCGCCAGTTGCTGGGCCGGTGCACGATCCGCTCGCTGCCCGCGCAGGCCGGCGGCGGCCGGGCGCCCGACGGGGTGCCCGTGGAGGGAGCCCTCGACGAGACGGTGATGCGCCTGCGCGGCCCGGAAGGCGGAGTGATCACCGTGGAGCGGCCGTACCTGCCGTTCACGCCGACCGAGTTCGCCCGGGCCAGGGCCCTGGTGGAACTGGACGCCCGGCTCGGTCCGCGCGTTCCGCACGGCCGGGACGTGCTCACCCTCGCCGAGGGGCGCGACATCACCGTGCGGCGGGCCGACACGCGTGATCTGGAGGCCGCGCGGGCGATGCACGAGCGGTGCTCGGATCGCACGCTGAAGCTTCGCTACCACGGGCCGGTCGGTGACGCCGGTCGCTACCTGAACCACCTCCTGAGTCCCCGCTACGGCCGCACGCTCGCCGTGCAGACGGCTTCCGGGCGCCTCGTCGGTCTCGGTCATCTGCTGTGGGACGGGGACGAGACGGAGGTCGCGCTGATCGTCGAGGACGCCTGGCAGCGGCGGGGTGTGGGGGCGGAGTTGCTCCGCAGGCTGGTGGGGATGGCCGGCGAGGCGGGGTGCTCGAGTGTGTACGCCGTGACGCAGGCGTCCAACACCGGGATGGTCGCGGCGATGCGGGGGCTGGAGCTTCCTCTCGACTACCAGGTCGAGGAGGGGACGCTGGTGATCACCGCACGACTCGGTGACGCTGCCGCCGAGCAGGCGGCCAGTCTGGGGAACGCCTCAGCGCCGTAGGCGCCCTGGTCAGCGTGCGGGTGCGGGTTCGGTGTGGTCGTTCGCGCGGTTCCCCGCGCCCCTGGAGGGGCGTTGTCCCAACGCCGCGTCCAGGTCCGACCACAGGTCCTCCACGTCCTCCAGGCCGACCGACATGCGCAACAGTCGGTCGCTCACCCCGGCGTCCCTGCGGTCCTCCGTGTCCACGATGCGGTGGCTGATGGACGCCGGGTGCTGGATGAGGGTGTCGACGCTGCCGAGGCTGACAGCGGGGGTGATCAGGCGGACTCCGGCGATGACCTCGTGCGGGTCGCCGTGCACCTCGAAGGACACCATCGCGCCGCCGATGCGCGGGTAGTGCACACGGACCGTACGCGGGTCGGCGGTGAGGCGGCGGGCGAGTTCGGCGGCGGTGGCGGAGGCCGCGCGGACCCGGACGGGGAGGGTGGACAGGCCGCGCAGCAGGAGGTAGCCGGCCAGCGGGTGCAGCACGCCGCCCGTGGCGAACCGCACCTGCCGCAGCCGTCCCGCGAACTCCTCGTCGCAGGCCACGACACCCGCCAGCACGTCCCCGTGCCCGCCGAGGTACTTGGTGGCGCTGTGCAGCACCAGCCGGGCGCCCTGTTCGGCGGGGCGCTGGAGGACGGGTGTCGCGAAGGTGTTGTCCACGAGCAGCGGGACCGAACCGCAGGCATGCGCCACCGCCCGCAGGTCGACTTCGGCGAGGGTCGGATTCGCCGGGGACTCCACCATCACCAGGCCGGTGTCCGGGCGCAGCGCGTCGGTGATCCCGGCCGGGTCGGTCCAGGTCACCTCCGAACCCAAAAGTCCGGCGGTCAGCAGGTGGTCGCTGCACCCGTAGAGCGGCCGCACGGCGACGACGTGGCGCAATCCCATCGAGGCCCGCACGAGAAGCACCGCGGTCAGCGCCGCCATACCGCTGGCGAACGCGACCGCCGCCTCGGTGCCCTCCAGGCGGGCCAGCGCGGTCTCGAAGCGGGCGACGGTCGGATTGCCCAGCCGCCCGTACACGGGCGGGCCGTCCGGCTCCGCGCCGGTGGCGGCGAAGGCGTCGATACGGGCGGCCTCGCCACGGCTGTCGTACGACGGGTAGGTGGTGGACAGGTCGATCGGCGGGGCGTGCAGCCCCTGTCGGGCGAGGTCGTCCCGCCCGGCGTGCACGGCCTCGGTCGCGAGTGCTCGTGGTGCGGTACGTATGTCGCCGTGGGCGCCCATGCTCGCTGTGTCCATGACGGAAGGGTGAACACCGAGCGGGTCTTCGACGGGAAACCCCGTGTTACGTTCGGCCTATGGCTGAAACCGTCGTACTGGATCCGGTGGACCTCCACCTGCTGCGGCTGCTGCAGAACGACGCCCGGACGACGTACCGGGACCTCGCCGCACAGGTCGGTGTGGCGCCGTCGACGTGCCTGGACCGGGTGGCCCGGCTGCGCCGCTCGGGCGTGATCCTCGGCCACCGTCTGGAGCTGGATCCGGCCAAGCTGGGGCGCGGGCTGGAGGCGCTGCTGTCGGTGCAGGTCCGGCCGCACCGGCGGGAGCTGGTCGGGCCGTTCGTGGAGCGGATCCGGGCCCTGCCGGAGTCGCGGACCGTCTTCCATCTGACCGGGCCGGACGACTATCTCGTGCATGTCGCGGTCGCCGACATGGCCGACCTTCAGCGGCTCGTGCTGGACGAGTTCACCGCGCACCGGGAGGTCGCCCGGGTGGAGACCCGGCTGATCTTCCAGCAGTGGGAGTGCGGTCCGCTGCTGCCGCCTACGCCCTCGGCTCAATCCGGATGACGCGCGCTGCCCCGCGTACCAGGATGGTCGGCATGTCTGAGATCAAGAGCCCGCTGCCCCGAGAGGTCGCCGACACGTACGTCGACGAGCTCGTCGCCCTCGACCCGATCACCGGCACGTTCCTCGGCGTGAAGGAGAGTTCGAGCAGGCTGCCCGACACCTCACCCGCGGGCCAGGAGGCGGTCGCCGAGCTGGCGCGCCGCACGCTGGCGCGGCTGGACGAGGCGGAGCGGCGGCCCGGCGCGGACAGTGACGTCGAACGCCGTTGCGCGCGGCTGCTGCGCGAGCGGCTCACCGCCGAACTCGCGGTGCACGAGGCCGACGAGAGCCTGCGTTCCGTGAGCAACCTGAGCTCGATCGCCCATGCGGTGCGGCAGGTGTTCACCGTGACGCCGGCGCAGACGGAGGAGGACTGGGCCGCGATCGCCGAGCGGCTGCGCGCGGTCCCCACCGCCCTGGAGGGCTACCGTGAGTCCCTGGCCCTCGGCCTGGAACGGAAGCTGTACGGCGGGCCGCGTGCCACGGCCACGTTCGTGCGGCAGCTCGGCGAGTGGGCGGACACCGACGGCCAGGGGCTCGGCTGGTTCGAGACCTTCGCGGCCACCGGCCCCGACGCGCTGCGGTCCGAGCTGGACACCGCGGCCCGCCAGGCCACCGAGGCCGTCGTACGGCTGCGGGACTGGATGCGGGACGTGTACGCGCCGGCGGTCGAGGGCGCCCCGGACGTGGTGGGCCGGGAGCGGTACGCGCGCTGGGTGCGCTACTTCAACGGCACCGACCTCGACCTGGACGAGGCGTACGCGTACGGCTGGTCCGAGTACCACCGCCTCCTCGGCGAGATGAAGGCGGAGGCCGAGAAGATCCTGCCCGGCGCGGCCACGCCATGGGTGGCGCTGGCGCACCTGGACGAGCACGGCACGCACATCGAGGGCGTCGACGAGGTGCGGGAGTGGCTCCAGTCGCTGATGGACGAGGCGATCGAGGCGCTCGACGGCACCCACTTCGACCTGGCCGAGCGGGTCCGCCGGGTCGAGTCGCGCATCGCCCCGCCGGGCAGCGCCGCGGCCCCGTACTACACGGAGCCGTCGGACGACTTCTCGCGGCCGGGCTGCACCTGGCTGCCCACCATGGGCAAGACACGTTTCCCGGTCTACGACCTGGTCTCCACCTGGTACCACGAGGGCGTGCCCGGCCACCACCTCCAGCTGGCCCAGTGGAAGCACGTGGCGCAGGACCTCTCCCGCTACCAGGCCGGTGTCGGCATGGTGAGCGCCAACGCCGAGGGGTGGGCGCTGTACGCGGAGCGGCTGATGGACGAACTGGGCTTCCTGACCGACGCGGAGCGCCGGCTGGGCTACCTGGACGCGCAGATGATGCGGGCCGTCCGCGTCATCATCGACATCGGCATGCACCTGGAGCTGACGATCCCCGACGACTCGCCCTTCCACCCCGGCGAGCGGTGGACGCCCGAGCTGGCGCAGGAGTTCTTCGGCTCGCACAGCAGCCGTCCCGCGGACTTCGTGGAGAGCGAGCTGACCCGCTACCTGTCCATGCCGGGCCAGGCCATCGGCTACAAGCTCGGCGAGCGGGCCTGGCTGCTGGGCCGTGAGCAGGCCCGCGCACGTCACGGTGCCGCCTTCGACCCGAAGGCATGGCACATGGCCGCCCTGTCGCAGGGCTCGCTGGGCCTGGACGACCTGGTGGACGAACTGTCGCAGCTGTAGGAGGGGACCACCGCCGGAAGCCGCCGGCGTCGCTGAGGCGTGGCGGCTACCGGGGGGACACGAGGCGGAGTTGGACGAGGTCCAGCCAGGTCTCGGGGCCGGGCTGGACCCTTGCCGCGCGCACCGCGTATCTGCCCGGCTCCAAGCGGACTCGTACGTGGTCGGATGCCGACGGGTCCGTGCCGGGCCACGCGGCGTCGAACAGGAGGACCGTGCCCGGCACGTCCCAGTGCACCTCCGGCTCCCACTCCGCGGCGGCGACGGCCGGTGGGACGCTCGCCAGCAGTTCGGCCTCGGAGTCGCCCGCGCACCACCGGACGAAGACACCCTGGTCAGGCAGGTAGGCGGTGGATGCGGGCTCGCCGCCGAGCACCAGCGCCGTGCAGTCGCCGACCGGCAGCAGTCCGACGTGTCCGTCCACCTCGCAGGCCCGGTCGTAGTCCGACGCCGTCTCCTCACCGTCGGCGCCCGCCCAGAACGGCAGGACCGTCTCGGGTACCGCTATCAGCGGCCCGCCGCCCGACTCGACCCACTCCACCGCGCCCGGCTCCGCGTATCGCACCATGGGGCAAGAACCTACAAGGCCAGCTCGCCACATCACGTAGCGGGTTAGGACCTTCCGACAATCCTCACGTGCCGCGCTGCCGCAGCACCGATCCCGACCTGCCCTTGACGACCTCCAGTTGCGCGTGGATGCGCCGCCGCAGGTCGGCCACATGGCTGACGATGCCGACGCTGCGGTCGCGTTCGCGCAGGGAGTCCAGGACGTCGAGGACCTCGTCGAGCGTCTGGTCGTCGAGGCTGCCGAAACCCTCGTCGATGAAGAGGGTGTCCAGCCGCACCCCGCCCGCCTCGTCCGTGACGACATCAGCGAGTCCGAGGGCGAGGGCGAGGGAGGCGAAGAACGTCTCGCCGCCCGACAGCGTCGCCGTGTCCCGCTCGCGGCCCGTCCAGGCGTCGACGACGTGCAGTCCGAGTCCGCTGCGGCCGCGTCCGGTGCGGTCGTCGGAGTGGACGAGGGTGTAGCGGCCGGACGACATGCGCCGCAGCCGTACGGGTCGCCGCCGCGGCGACCTGTTCCAGCCGGGCCGCGAGCACGTACGACTCCAGCCGCATCCGGCGTTCGTTGTCGGTCGATGTGCCGGCGGTGAGGCCGGGCCATACGGGGCGGCCCGGTCGTACTCCTCGCGCAGCGGCGCCAGCCGGCGCACGGAGGCGGTCGCCCTGGCGGACAGGCGGTCGAGTTCGGCGCACCGACGCCGGGCGGCGTCGTGTGCGGAGGCGGCGCCGCGCAGGCGGAGGGCCGCCTCGTCGGCGGCCTGCTGCGCCGAGACGACATCGGCGGGATGCCGCCCGGCGGCGGCCGTGGTGTCGGCCTCGGCGAGGACGGCCCGGACGGCGGCCTCCTCGTGCTGCCAGGCGTCCAGGCGGCGTTGCAGTTCGCGGTGGGTCTCGTGGTCGAGGAGGGCGGCGGCCGCGTCCTGGGGGGTGTCGAAGCCGGCACGGAAGGCGGCGTCGGCGAGCCGGGCGTCGGCGTCCTTGAGCCGCTGTGCGGTGTCGGCGGCGGCGCGGGCGGTGTCGGCGGCGTCGGTGAGCAGCGCGGCGCGGCGCTCCAGCTGTGCGGCCCGTGCGGCGACGCTGTCCAGGGTGCCTCGCGCCAGGTCCAGTTCCTCCTCCAGGGCGGCGCGTTCGCGCTCCAGCCGCTCCCGGCGGCCCACCCGTGCGGCGGTCCGCACCGCGGCCTCCTGCCGGGCGGCGACGCGCTGTTCGTGCTCGTGCCCGGCCTGCCGCAGCCGCTCCTGCGCGAAGTGCAGTCCGGCGGCGCCGTCGCGGGCCCGCGTGTACCGCTGCTCCAACTCGGCCGCCTCCTGGGCGAGGCGGTCGGTGGGGGTGTCACCGGCCTCGGCGGTGGCGGCGGCGAGCGCCTCCCGGGCGACACCCAGCCGCCGCTCGTCCTCGGCGCGCTGTTCGTCGGCGCGCTGGTAGGCGGCCAGGGCGTCTTCCTCCGCCTCGCGGTCGACGTGTCCGGCGACCTTGCGGGCGGGGGCCGGGTGTTCGGTGGCGCCGCAGACGGCGCAGGGCTCGCCGGTGGCGAGGTTCGCGGCGAGTTCGGCGGCGATGCCGGTCAGGCGCTGTTCCTTGAGGTCGAGCCAGTGCTGCTTGGCGCGCAGTGTCCGGTCCCGCGCCTCGCGGACCCGGTCGGCGGCCTGGTCCGTGTCCTCGGCGAGCCGGTCACGCTGCCGGGCCGCCTTCAGCCGCTGCCGCGCGGGCTCACGCCGTTCGGCGAGCTGTTCGGCGAGGGCGGCGGCCCGCTGCGCGGAGTCGACGCGGTCCTGCAGGGCGGTGCGGGTCTCCTCCCAGCCGTCGAGCCAGGCCTCCGCCTCCTGGAGGACGTCCGCGTCGGCGCGCTCCTGGCGGTCCAGGCCGGTGCGCTCGTCGAGGAGTTCGGCGAGTCGCCATTCGGCGCGGCGGGCCGAGTCCAGTCCGCCCAGTTCCTCGGCGGTGCGGCGGGCGGCGGTGGCGAGTCCGGCCACGCCCGCGTCGGCGAAGCTCTCGGGCAGCAGGGCACGCGCGCGTGTCTCGGCGGCTGCTGCCCGCCGGTGTTCGGCCTCGGCCGACTCCCGCAGGTCGAGTGCGGGCGCGACCGCCTCGGCCTTGCGGGAGCGCTCCATGCGCGCCTGTGCCTCCCGGTACGCCTCGGCGCCCTCCTCCAGGCGCGCCGCGCGTTCCCGCGCCTGCGCGTGCCGCCCCTGGAGCCGGGCGAGTTCGCGTACGTCGTCGAGGGCGCGGTCGGCGGCGGCCTGGGCGGACTCGGCGGCGGTGAGGGTGCGCTCGGCGACGGTGAGCTGCTCGCGGGCGGTGCTGCGGGCGACGGCCGCCGCACCCAGGACCGCCTCGGCCAGTCCGGGTTCGCCCGGGGCCAGCTCCGGCAGCTCCATGGCGTCGCCCGCGGCCTGCTGCATGCGGTGGGCGTCGGCCAGCAGTTCGGCGTCCCCGTCCCGTACCCGGGCCTCGGTGGCCCGGCGGCGCTCGGCGAGGCGCTTCTCGACGTCGGCGAAGCGGCGGGTGTCGAACAGCCGGCCGAGCAGTTTGCCGCGGGCCTCGGCGTCGGCGCGCAGGAACCGTGCGAAGTCGCCCTGCGGCAGCAGGACGACCTGGCAGAACTGTTCCCGGCTCATGCCGAGCAGCTGGGTGATCTCCTCGCCGATCTCCTGGTGCGAGCGGCTGAGGTCCTTCCAGGCGCCGGCTGTGGAGTCGTACTCGCGGAGCCAGGTCTGGGCCTTGTCCAGGGTCGTGCCGGTGCCGCGTTTCTTGGGGCGTTCCCAGGGCGGCTGCCGAGTGATCTCCAACCGGCGTCCGGCGACGGTCAGTTCGAGGGCGACCTCGGTGCGGGTCGCGGGCGCGGCGTGGTCGCTGCGCAGGGTGACGCCCTGTCCGCCGCCCTGCCGTGCGCCCGGCACCGAGCCGTACAGGGCGTAGCACACGGCGTCGAGGACGGAGGTCTTGCCCGCGCCGGTCGGTCCGTGCAGCAGGAACAGCCCGGCCGCCGACAGTTCGTCGAAGTCGACGGTCTGGGTGCCTCCGAAGGGGCCGAAGGCGGTGATCGTGAGCCGGTGCAGCCTCACCGGGCCACCTCCCGTACGGTCTCGTCGGTCCGCACGGCGTCGAACGCGTCCCGCAGCACGCCCTGTTCGCGGGCGTCGGGTCCGGCGCCGCGCACGTGGGCGACGAAGTCCTCCGCGATCTGCTGGTCGGTGCGGCCGGCGAGACGCCGGGCGTAGGACACCTCGGGGTCGTCCTCGGCCCGGTCGGGGTCGAAGACGAGGCTGAGGGTGTGCGGGAAGCGCTCGGTGAGGCGGGCCATGGGGTCGGCCGGGCGGACCGGGTCGGTGAGCGTCGCCTCGACCCAGGCCTCCTCGTGCCGCGCGAGTTCCGGGTCGGCGAGCAGGTCCTCCAGCGGGCCCCGGATCCGGGCCAGGGGGCGCGGCACGGGGCAGTCGAGGCGCTCGGCGTCGACGGTGCCGTCGGCGGCCAGGTCGACGAGCCACATGCTCTTGCGGTGGGTGGCCTCGGAGAAGGAGTAGGGCAGCGGGGAGCCGGAGTAGCGGACGCGGTCGGTGAGGGTCTGGCACCCGTGCAGATGCCCGAGCGCCACGTAGTCGACACCGTCGAACACGCCGGCGGGCACCGCCGCCACGCCGCCGACGGTGATGTCCCGTTCGCTGTCGCTGGGTTCGCCGCCGGTGACGAAGGCGTGCGCGAGGACGACGGAGCGGGTGCCGGGCGTGCGCGTGGCGAGGTCGGCGCGGACCCGGTCCATGGCGGCGGCCAGCACGGCCTCGTGCCCCGCCTTCTCCACGCCGAACTCGTCCTTCACCAGCGCCGGTTCGAGGTACGGCAGCCCGTAGAAGGCGACGTCTCCCCGGGCGTCGGCCAGGACCACCGGGGTGCCCGCCGCCGAGGGCTCGGTCCGCAGGTGGATCCCGGCCCGCCCGATCAGGCCCGCTCCGACCCCCAGCCGGCGGGCCGAGTCGTGGTTCCCGGAGATCATCACCGTGGGCACGCCCAGGGCGGCGAGCCGGTGCAGGGCGTCGTCGAACAGCTCGACCGCGGCGAGCGGTGGCACCGCCCGGTCGTACACGTCGCCCGAGACGACCACCGCGTCCACGGCCCGCTCCCGCACGGTCGTGACGAGGTGGCCGATGAACTCGGCCTGGGCGCCGAGCATGTTCACCCGGTGGAACGACCGGCCGAGATGCCAGTCGGACGTGTGCAGCAGTCTCAAGACCCTGCTCCGACCTGCATGTCTCCCCCTGTTACCGCTCCACGATCCGGGCGGGCCGGAGTGGCCCGCTGTCAGCACCCACCACGCTAACGCGTGCGGGCACCTGGTCCACCACGAACCTCGGCACACCACTCACAACCGGTGCCGAATCACCGGAATTGTCCGTGATCGCGGGTGGATCGGGTCACTCCGGGGCGATGTCGTACTCCCGCATCCACCGGTCGAGGTACAGGGCGGTCTCCAGGCCGTTGCGGTGCAGTTGGGTGTGGAAGTGGCCCTGCGGGAGGTCGAGCAGCCGGGTCAGCTCGGTGATGTCGACCACGTCGAAGGCGGGTGAGGAGCGGTCGGCGAGCAGTGCCTGGGTCCGGGTGCGCAGGTCCTTCTCGTAGAGCTGGTCGGCGGTGGTCGGGTAGGGGCTCTTCCGCCGTTCCAGCACGGACCTCGGCACGATGTCGCGGGTGGCCCGCTTGAGGAGACCCTTGGGGTCGCCGTCGGGTGTCTTGAGGTCCCAGGGCGTGTTGTGCACGTACTCGACCAGCCGGTGGTCGCAGAAGGGCACGCGGACCTCCAGGCCGGCGGCCATGCTGAGCCGGTCCTTGCGGTCGAGCAGGGCGGGCAGCCAGCGGGTGAGGTGCAGGTGGCTGATCTCGCGCATGCGGCGTTCCGACGGGGAGTCGCCGGGCAGGTGCCGGACCTCGGCGAGGGCCTCCTGGTAGCGGTCGGCGCGGTACTGCTCGAAGCGGGTGGCCGTGCGGAAGGCCGGGGAGAGCAGCTCGGGAGTGATGAGCTGCATCCGGCTGAGCCAGGGGAACGCCGCCGCCCGGATGACGGCGGGGTCGTGGAACCAGGCGTAGCCGCCGAAGACCTCGTCGGCCGACTCGCCGGACAGGGCGACCGTGGAGTGCTCGCGTATCCCGCGGAAGAGCAGGTGCAGCGAGGTGTCCACGTCACCGAAGGTGTAGGGCAGATCATGGGCGCGCAGGACTGCGTCGCGGTTGACGTCTCGGGTGAGCTCGTCGGCGGACAGCTCGATGAGCCGGTGGTCGGTGCCGATGTGCCGTGCGGCTTCGAGGGCGTAGGGGGAGTCGCGCTCCGGCCGGAAGTCGCTGGCCCGGAAGTCGGCCTCGCTGCCGGTGAAGTCCACCGCGAAGGACCGCACGGGAGGCTCCCCGGCGTCGGCCTGCACCCGGGCGGCGAGTGCGGTGAGGACGGTGGAGTCCAGGCCTCCGGAGAGCAGGGTGCACAGCGGCACGTCGGTGACCATCTGGCGGGAGACCGTGTCCTCCAGCAGGGCCCGCACGGTGTCGGCGGTGGTGCCGGCGTCGTCCTCGTGGGGCTGCCGTTCCAGGCTCCAGTACCGCTCGACGCGCAGCCCGTCGGCGTCGTAGGCGGCCACGCACCCCGGCGGCACCTCCTCGATGTCGCGGTAGGGGGTGACGCCCGGTGACTTCATCAGGCCGAGGAGGTCGGCGAGTCCCTGGCTGTCGAGCCGGGCCCGGAAGCGCGGGTGGGCGAGGATCGCCTTGGGTTCGGAGCCGAACAGGACGCCGCCGGCGAGCCGTCCGACGTACAGGGGCTTGATGCCGAGCCGGTCACGTACCAGGAGAAGGCGCCGATCCCGCTCGTCCCACAGGGCGAAGGCGAACATGCCGTTGAGGCGCCTGACGAAGTCCTGACCCCACTGGAGGTAGGCGCGCAGGACGACTTCGGTGTCCGAGCGGGTGCGGAAGGTGTGACCGAACCCACGGAGCTCCTCCCGGAGTTCGCGGAAGTTGTACACCTCGCCGCTGTAGCTGAGCACCACGGCCGGCTTCTCACCGGCGGGCCGGTCCGGCTCCGCGGACGCGGCCATGGGCTGCCTGCCGCCCTCGATGTCGATGATGGCCAGTCGGCGATGTCCGAGGACGGCGTGCGCGCCGACGTGGATCCCGGCGGCGTCCGGCCCGCGGCAGGCCATGGTCCGCACCATCGGCTCGACGCTGTCCACCTCCCGCGTCAGGTCGCCTCCGACGTCGGCCCAGCCTGCGATTCCGCACATGAGAAAGCTCCAAGTGAGGGAGTGAAAATGCGTGCTCACGGATTCGGATGAGGGTCGCGGACGGCCGTGGAAAACGGCGTGCGGCAGGCGCTTCAATGAGCGCGAAACCCGCTGTTTGAGATCATTTAACCGCGACTTCGAAAAGACTCCGGATTCACACCGGCGCCATAGAGGCTAAGCCGGAAAACCGACTCGGGCAACGTACCGATCGGTAGCCGCGTTGACATGACAACAGGTCCGTCGATTTTCAGTCGCACATGGCCGATTGAGGCCCCCGAGGCCGGTTGCACCGTCGACCTTTAGTGCTATACGTTCGCTGCGAGTCGGGTTCCTGGCCCCTCTGCCAAGCCCTGAGCTGTGGCCTCCCGACTCCCGCCGGGCGGCCCGTCGACGCCGACGTCACGGGAGCACGCACAGCCCCTCCCCTCTCCGGCTGTGCGCAAGCGACAAGCGATAAATGAGCGAGGTTCGTGTGATCCTGCACACCGACAAACGCCAGACATTACTTCGTGAGGCACAGGCCGAGATTCGGGAGAATCAAGGCCGCATCCCGACCGAGGACTTCTACGCGAGGAAACTCTCCGAAGCCTGGCGACGCGCGCGCGGAACAAGGGCCTACGGCCCTGGTGAGGGCCGGGACGATATCGGGGAGTTCTCCCCCGACCGATTCAGGGACCTGCCCGTGACCCCGCGTGAGTCGCTGAAGGCGCAGCCCATGCGCTACGCGGCCGTCACCCCCACCGACGCCTCGAAGTACTACGAGACCACCGGCACGACCGGGCAGCCCACGCCCACCCCGCGCCTGGCCGAGGACACCATCTGGAACACCGTCTCGGTGGCCGAGGCGTGGCGTCCGCTGCTCGGAGCGGACGAGCGCGTGGTGATCCTGCTGCCGTCCGACATCGTTCCGGTGGCGGATCTGGTCGCCGGGGTCTGCGAGTACCTGGACGTCGCCCACATCCGGGCCTATCCGTTCGCCACCGGCATCTCCGGCTGGGACCGGCTGGAGGCCATGTGGCGGGCCTACCGCCCCACCACGGTCTTCGTGGCCCCCGGTGTCGCCCTGCAGTTCACCCGGCTGCTGGCACAGCGCGGGGAGTTGGACGACCTGAGCTCGTCGGTCGACCGGCTGATGCTGCTCGGCGAGGTCAACACCGAGCCGTTCCGTACACGGCTGGGCACGTGGTGGAACGCCGAGGCCCACGACGCGAGTTACGGCAGCACGGAGACCGGCACGCTGGCCGCGGCCTGCGCGCACGGCCGCCAGCACCTGCTGCCCGCCGCCACCTACTTCGAACTGGCCACTCCCGAGGGAGCCGTCCCGCTGCACGACCGGGGCGG
>NZ_GG657757.1:1335559-1427612 GCF_000158955.1 Streptomyces viridochromogenes DSM 40736
CTGGAGGTGGACAGCGAGGGCACCTTACGCCCGGCTGCTCCTGGAGCGTGGCATCGGCACCGGACGGGACGGCGAGCCCGAGGAGTGCCGACGCGTCCAGGACAGGTCCGAGGAACTGCTCGGGCTGCGCTGGGACGGCGTGGTGTTCGTCAACTCCCTGCCCGCCAACACCAAGAGCGGCGCCTCGCAGAAGAGCTGGAAGCGGTCCAACATCCGGGAAGTGGAGGTAGCGCGATGACCGCCACCGTGCCGAAGACGGCCCCCCGCGCGCCGCAGGGCCGGGGTGTGTCCGGCGGCGAACCCGACCTGTGGTGCACCTACGCGGCCGTGCGGACCCTAGCCTGGCTGGACCGCGCGGACCGTGTCACCGACCCGGACGGCACGGCCGCCTACCTGTCCGGCCGGCGCAACGCCGACGGCGGCTACGCCTGGAGCCGGGGCATGCTCTCCGACGCCTGGGCCACCTTCTACTGCACGCAGGGGCTGCGCGACATGGGCCGCCCGGTGCCCGGCACCGAGGGCACGGCCCGCTGGCTGGAGCGCACCTGGTCCGGGGACGCCTACGCGATGCTCCCGGGGCAGGCACCGGACGTGTGGGCCACCCACTTCTCCGCCCGCACGGCCGTCGAGCTGTGCGGCGGCCCGGTGCCCGACCGCGCCCGCCTGCTGGACTGGCTGAGCCGGCTCCAGTGCGCCGAGGGCGGCCTGAGCTGGTCCCCGCAGGACGCCCGGCGGGGCAAGGCCGACGTACGGGCCTGCTACTACGGCGTGATGGCCTGGCGGGCCGCCACCGGTGACGGCGCCACGGGTGCCCCGCCCTGGGACGAGGAGGCGCTCACCGCCTGGCTGCGCGCCCGCCAGGGCGAGGAGGGCGGCTTCCGTTTCGCCCCCGCCGCCGAGGTGCCCTGCCTGTGGGCCACGTACCGGGCCGTGGGCGCGCTCGCGGCGCTCGGCCGGGCTCCGCGTGATCCCGACGGCTGCCACGACTGGGTCATGGGCCTGCGCGGCCCCTCCGGTGCCTTCGTGCGCTGGGAGGGGTACGACGTCGAGGACGTGTGGGCCTCCTTCTGTGCCGTCGGCACGCTCAAGGCGCTCGGCGCGCCGCTCGCCCCCGTCGCCGACGCCGTCACCGCCCGTATCGCCGAACTGGCCTGCCCGGGCGGCGGCTACACCTACCGGGAGCCCGGGGAGGCGGCGGACGCCCTGTCCACCGCCGCCGCCGTTCTCTCGGCGGACCCGGCCTCCTCCCGGCCGGACGAGGTGCGCTGGCTGGAGGGCTGCCAACTGCCCAACGAGGGCGGCGTGATGTACATGCCGGGCCGGGGCAGCGAGGTGCGCTGCACCCTGTGGGCCCTGGCGGCCGGAGCGTTCGCCGAGGACCCGGCGGCCCGGCGCCGGATCGCCGACTGGCTGGCCGGGCTCCAGAACGCCGACGGCGGATTCGGCTACTGGGAAGGCCGCGGCTCCGACCTGGTGTCCACGGCCGCGGCGGTGGAGGCGGCGGCCCTGCTCGGCGGGCCGGACGGACTCGGCCTGGACCTCGCCGGCGTCCTCTCCTTCGTCGAGTCCTGCCGCATCCCGGAGGGGGAGCCGTTCGCGCACGGCAACGTGCCCGGCGCCGGGCCGGGTCTGCGCCCCGCGCTCCAGGCCCAGCGCGTCCGGCTGCTGCTCGGCCCGGGGCTCGCCTCCCCCGCCGAGGCCCGCGAGGCCGTCGACGTGCTGCTCGCCCGCCATCGCGTACGCGGCGGCGGCCACGCGGGCGAGGGCAACCGGGTCCCCGACCTGCTGTCGACCTACGAGGCGGTGCTGGCGGCCGACCGGGCCGGGCTCGCCCTCGACACCGGGCACGTCCGCGCGTTCGTCGACCGGGTGCGCGGCGCCGACGGCACCGCGTGGAGCCCGCTGGCCCCCGGCGGCGGAGGGCCGCTCGCCGACAGCCTCGGCACCCTCCTCTCCCGGCGCCTCGCCACGGGCCCCGGCACGCTGCCGGCCCTCGCCCTGTCCTGAATCGCCCGAGCCCGACCGCCCGAGCCGAACCGCCCGGTCCCGAACCGCCCGGTCCCGAATCGCCGTACCGGAGGCCTCGTGCCCACCATCACCATCCGTACCCCCGAACTCCCCGTATCCCGGCGCCGCGCCGTCGCGCTGCGCGTCACCCGCTGGCTCACCGCCCAGGGCGTCCAGGCCGCTCACGTCGTCGTCCGGTTCGAACCCACCGAGGAGAGCACCGTCTTCTCCGGCGGGCTGCCCGTCGAGGCGCTGCCGCACGACACGGACGGCGGCGGCCCGCGCCACGCCTCGGTGACGTGCTGTGTGGGTCCCGACCGCGACGACGCCTTCCGCGACGGGCTCGCCCGCTGCATCACCGAGGCGCTGGGCGCGGACGCCCGGACTCCGTTCTGCTACCTGGAGTTCCGCCCCACGTCCCCCTCCGACGTCTACCTCGGCGCGGGCGACGGTCTGAGCCGGGCCGACGGCACCGCCGTGGGACCCGCACCGGCCGCGGCCGGCTGAGCTCGTCCCCCCTCCCCCCCACTGGACCACTGGACCACCTGTTCCACCGGCAAGGAGTACGACCATGACCACGACCGTCCCCACCACCGAAGAGATCCACGACCGCATCCGGTCCGTCCTCGCCGCCCGGATCGGCGACGCCTTCACCGACGTGCCCTCCGACGCCGACCTCCAGAAGGCGCTCGGCGAGCGCTACGACAGTCTCACCGCCATGGAGTGCATCTCCGCCGTCGAGGGCGAGTTCGGGATCGAGGTGGACTTCGTCGCCGACGACGTCCGCTTCTGGTTCTCCAGCGTGGAGCGGATGGTGCGCTTCACCCACGAGCGGCTGGAGGACTCGGCGGCCCTCGGTCTCGGGACCTGACCATGCCCGACATCGCCTTCGCCACCTCCGGCAGCACCGGCCCGCCGGTGACCTGGCTGCGCACCGAGGCCCAGTTGCGGGCAGAGGCGGAGCTCGTGCACGAAGCGGTCCTGGGTTCCGCCCGGTTCGGCCGCATCGTGTCCTACGCTCCCCCGGGCCACCTCTACGGCCGGCTGTACGGGCACGAGCTGCCCCGGCTCCGGGACATCCCGGTGACCGGCCTCTGGGACGAGCCGCTCACCGTGCCCCCGCTCGACGACGGGGCCCCCACGCTCCTGGTCTGCCTGCCCTCCACCTGGCAGCTCCTCGCCCGGCACCTCCCCGCCCTGGCACGGCACGGCCGGGTCACGGCCCTGCACAGCACGGGCCCCGCCACACCGGCGGCCCACCAGGTCGCCGGACGCCTCGCGGAGACCGGCTTCCGGGCGCATGAACTCCTCGGCTCCACCGAGACCGGGGCCGTCGCCCACCGTCCGATCGCCGGCAAGCACACCGGCGGCGTGCCCTGGCGCCTGCTGCCCGACGTGGAGGTGCTGCCGGGCACCCTCGCGGACGACGGCGCGGCGGCCCGGCGGCTGCGGGTCGGCAGTCCGCGGCTGGCCCGCCTGTCCGGCGCCGAAGCGCCCCCGGACGACTGGGAGTTGCCGGACCTGGTGGCCCCCCTGGGCCCGCGCACCTTTCACCACCTGGGGCGTGCGTCCCGGCTGGTGAAGGTGAACGGCGTGCGCTGCGACCTGGCCCGTGTGGAGGATCTGGCCCGCGAGCGCTGCCCGGGTCTGGACCTCGTCTGCGCGCCCGTGAGCGATCCGGTACGCGGCGAGCACTACGAGGTGTTCTACGCCGGACCCGAAACGGTCGACCCGGCCGCCCTGCGCCGCCAGTTGGGCCGGCTGCCCTCGGGGCTGCCCGCGCCGCGTGCCGTGCACCGCGTTCCCCAGATCCCACGCGGCGCCACCGGCAAAGTCCTCATCACCGAGCTCACCGCCGCCGCCCGCCCCGCCGAGGAGGCCGAGCATGTCTGACTCCCCCACACCGCAGGACGCCACCCCCACCCCGCAGGAAGCCATCACCGGCTACGCGCGGCAGGCCCGCTGGGCCGCCGCGCCCGAGGCGCCCGAGCCCGGCGCACCGATGGCGCTGCCGTTGCCGGAGCGGGTGGCGGCCCGGACCCGGGGCACGCTGGGCGCCGAGGAGTGGCGCACCGCGGAAGCCGCCTGGTCCGACCTGGCGGACGCCCGCTACCGGGCCTGCGTCCAGCGCGCCCCGCTCGGCCCGGACGCCCCGCCGGTGCGCGTGGGTGTGAAGGACACCGTGGACGTGGCCGGTTTCCCCACCAGGCTGGGTCTGCGCGGCCACCGCCACCACGCCCGGGCCTCGAACCCGGCGATCGCCGCCCTGCCGGGCGCTCTCGCGGCCGTGACCGCGAAGGTCGTCACCACCGAACTCAACATCGGGGTGGGGTCGGAGTGCGTCAACCCGTACGCTCCGCGGATCGACCCGGGCGGGTCCAGCACCGGCACGGCCGTCTCCGTGGCCGCGGGTATCTGCGACCTCGGCCTCGGCACGGACGTGCTCGGCTCGGTCCGCTGGCCCGCCGGCCAGTGCGGGACGGTGGGCCTGCGGATGACCCAGCGGACCTCCCTGCTGGAGGGGGTCTTCCCGCTCTCCCCGCCCATGGACGCCCTCGGCTGGGTCACCCGCAGCGCGGCGGACCTGGCGTACCTGTGGCCGCTCCTCGGGCTCGACCGGCTCGGCGCCCGGCAGCCGGCCGGCGAGGGGCCGTACCGGATCGGCGTCGTCGCGAACGTGGACGGGCCCGACGGCACCTGCGGTCCCGTCATGCGCCGGGCGCTGGAGGCGGCCTGCGGGTTCCTGGAGGCGAGCGGTCAGCGGCTGGATCCGGTACGGGTCGACGACCTGTGGGCGCTGCGCGGACCCGCCTGGGAACTGTGCGCGCGTCAGGCCTGGGACGCCTACCAGCTGTGGCGGCCCTGGGTGCCCGCCGATCTGCACGAGACCACCCGAGGGGCCCTCGAGGTCGGGGCGAAGGTCCAGGACGACCGCTACGCCTGGATCCTGGAGCGCCTGGCACACACCCGCGCCACGGTCGAGGGCGACTTCGACACCGCCGGCGTGGACGCCTGGCTGCTGCCCCTGGAACCCGGCCGCGCCGCCGGACCTCGCCGCCGCGACGCCCGGGTGTCGACCATCCCGGCGCTGGGGAACCGACTACGAACTGCGCGTGTTCCTACACGCCGCTCGCCAGCTTCGCCGGGCTGCCCGCGCTCACCATGCCGGTCGCCCGGGACGAGCGCGGCGCGCCGCTGTGCGTGCAGCTCATCGCCCGCCGCGACCACGAACCGCTGCTGATCCGCCTGGCCGGGCTGCTGGAGGAAGCGGTCGGCCCGCTGGGCTTCGCCCCCGGCTAGAGCGGCGCGCACACCCGCCGACGCCAGGACGACGGAAGGCACCGATGTCCCTCCCCAGCTCATCCGACGGCAGCCGTTGGCCCGGCACGCCGGTGGCGGACCTGCTGGACCGCGGTACCGCGCCACTGGGACCGACGGCCGCCCAGGACCGTCCGCTCGCCGGGGAGATCGTCCGGGCGGCCGAACTGGCCCGGGCCCGCCATCTGCCGGCCTCCGTCACCGGCCCCGGCCCACACCGTGACGCCGGTGCGGGCCCCGATGACATCCGCACAGAAGCCGACGCCGCTGCCGTCGTGTGACGCGCGCCCGCCGAATCCGGCTCGGGTGCCGTACCCGTCCCGCCCCATGGAGGAAGACCATGACCGCCACGCGCCTGCTGTTGCCGGCCCGTGCCCTGCAACAGCCCGAATGGGCCTCGCTCGACGAGCTCAAGGAGGTCCTGCTCTCGCTCGAGGCCAAGCCTCCGCTGGTGGACTCCACCGCCTGCGCCGACCTCACAGCCGAACTCGGGCGGGCCGCCCGCGGCGAGGCCTTCGTGCTCCAGGCCGGGGAGTGCGCCGAGCGCTTCGCCGACGCCACCCCGGAGACCGTCCTCGCCAAGGCGGACGAACTGCACGGGCTCGCCGACGCGTTCACCCAGGCCAGTGGGCTGCCCGCCGTCCGGATGGGTCGAATCGCCGGGCAGTACGCGAAGCCGCGTTCACAACCGACCGAGACGCTGTCCGACGGCACGGTGCTGCCCGTCTACCGCGGGGACGCGGTCAACGCCCCCGAGCCCACCCTGGCCGCACGGGTCGCGCTCCCGTCCCGGCTGCTGCTGGCCCACCGGAACGCCGGCACCACCCTGAGCACCCTGCTGGAAAGGGACATGGGCCTGGCCGGGCGGACGGCACCGCAGCGCACGTACGCCGGGCACGAGGCGCTGCTGCTGGAGTACGAGCAGGCCCTGGTGCGGCCCGACGCCGACGGGGGCCGCTACGGCTCCTCCGGGCACTTCCTGTGGATCGGCGACCGGACCCGTCAACCCGACCACCAGCACGTCCAGTTCGCCGCCGCGATCAGCAACCCCGTGGGCGTGAAGATCGGCCCCGGGGCGCCGCCCGAGGAGGTGCGCACACTGGTGCGGATGCTCGGCGACCGGAGCCGTCCCGGCAGGCTCTCCCTGATCGTGCGCATGGGGCGGGACCGCATCGCCCCGGGCCTGACCGCCGTGCTGAGGGCGCTCGGCGACGAGGCCGCCGGTGTGGCCTGGATCTGCGACCCGATGCACGGCAACACCCGGGTCAACGGCGCAGGGCAGAAGAGCCGGGCGGTCGCCGACGTGATGGCGGAGATCGAAGGCTTCGTGTCGACGCTGCACACGCACGGCCTGCGTCCGGCCGGTCTGATGCTGGAGACCGCCCACGGCCCGGTCACCGAGTGCGTCGACACGGCCGAGGAACTGGCCTCGGCCACTCCGCTGCCCCGCTACGAGTCGGCCTGCGACCCGCGGCTCAGTCCGCGTCAGGCCCGCGAGGTGATGACCCGCACCGCGGCACTGCTGTGAGGCGGCGGCCCGGCCGGCCCGGCACGGCGCCCGCACGCGCGCCGCCGGGACGTCCCGCGACACCCGGGAACGACCGAGAACCTCCGAGAACGTCCAAGAACGTCTGAGAACGTCCGAGAAGAGAAGCAGAGAAGGGGACACAGCACATGGAGTTCCGCCGGCTCGGCCGAAGCGGCCTCGTGATCAGCGAGATCGCCTACGGCAACTGGATCACCCACGGTGCCCAGATCGACGAGGAGGCGGCCCACGCCTGCGTGCGGGCCGCACTCGACGCGGGCATCACCACCTTCGACACGGCCGACGTGTATTCCGAGACCCGGGCCGAGACCGTGCTCGGCAAGGCGCTCGCCGGTCAGCGTCGCGAGGGCCTGGTGCTCGCGACCAAGGTCTGCCACCCGGTGGGCCCCGGCCCCAACGACCGCGGCCTGTCCCGCAAGCACGTCATCGAGGGCTGCGAGGGCTCGCTGCGCCGCCTCGGCACCGACTACGTCGACATCTACTACGCCCACCGCCACGACCCGGCCGTGCCGCTCGAGGAGACCATGCTCGCCTTCGCGGACCTGGTCCGCTCGGGCAAGATCCTCTACGTCGGGGTGAGCGAGTGGACCGCCGAGCAGATCAGCCGCGCCGCGGGTCTGGCCCGGGAGCTGCGCGTCCCGCTGGTCGCCAGTCAGCCGCAGTACTCCATGCTGTGGCGGGTCATCGAGTCGCAGGTCGTGCCCGCGTGCGAGCGGGAGGGACTCGGCCAGGTCGTCTGGTCGCCCCTGGCGCAGGGCATCCTGAGCGGCAAGTACCTGCCCGGCGCGGAGGCGCCCGCGGGCTCCCGGGCGAGCGCCGAGGCGGGCAAGGGCTTCGTCGACATGCTGGTCGGCCACTGGATGAACGACGAGGGAGCCCTGCGGGCCGTCCAGGAGCTGGGCCCGGTCGCCTCCGACCTCGGACTGACGATGAGCCAGCTGGCGGTCGCGTGGGTCCTGCAGAACCCGTCCGTCTCGGCGGCCATCATCGGCGCGAGCCGTCCCGAGCAGGTCAAGGAGAACGCGGCGGCCTCCGGCGTGCGGCTGGAGCAGTCCGTGCTCGACCGCGTCGACGAGATCCTCTCGGCGTACATCGTGCGGGATCCGGCGAGGACGGGCTGAGCACCGCGCCGGAGAACGGGAAACGAGAAGGGGGAGACGAGGAGAGGAGCACGACGGCGTGGACGACACGGACGGCAGGGACGGGGCACGGGAGTCCGGCGCGCCCGGCCCGGCCGGGAGGGCGGTGATCATCACCGGCGGCAGCCGTGGGCTGGGGCGGGAGACCACGCTCCGGCTCGCCGCGCAGGGGTGCGATCTCGCCGTGTGCGGTCGCGACGCCGCCTCACTGGAGGCGGTGGCCGAGGAGGTGCGGGCCCGGCACGGGCGCACCCCGCACACCCGGCGGCTGGACGTGCTCGACGAGTCCGCCCTCGCGGCGTTCGTACACGAGTCGGCCGCCCGGCTCGGCCGGGTGGACGGCCTCGTGACGGTCGCGGGCGGTGTACGGGGCTCCGACCTGCGCGCCACGGAGCCGTACGACTGTTTTTTTACGTACCGGCTCAACGTCACGCACCCGGCGATCGCGCTGCGCGAGGCCGCCGATCACCTGGCCAGGACGGGGGGCGGCGCCGTGCTGGTCTCCTCGATCTCCGGCTGGAAGCCGGCCCCGCCCGCGCAGTACGCGGCGGCCAAGGCGGCACAGATCCACATGGCCGCGTCCCTCGCCCGTGAGCTGGGGCCGCGCGGGGTCCGGGTCAACAGCGTCTCGCCCGGTTCCATGCTCATCGAGGGCAAGGGCTGGGCCAGGCTCCGGGACGAGGACCCGCGGGCCTACCACGAGTTCGAGAAGGAGTTCCCCGGCGGCCGCCTGGTCGATCCGCGGGACGTCGCCGAGGTGATCGCCTTCCTGCTCTCGGACCGGGCACGGGCCGTCAACGGCGCGAACATCCCGGTGGACGGCGGCCAGAACGCGCCGAGCGCGTACGGCTACTGAGCCTGACCCGCTTCCGCTGCCGGCGGGTGCGCCCGGCCGGATCTCCGGCCGGGCTCAGCCGTGTCCGGGTTGGTCCAGCCCCTCGTGCCCCACGTGGGAGACCCCCTGCACCTTGAGTTCGTCCTGCACGTCGTCGAGCAGTTCGCGCAGCAGCTCGGCGAGCGCTTCACGCCGCTCCGGCCCGAGGCGCTCCAGCAGCTGTGCCTCGCGGGCCAGCACCCGGTCCACCGTGCGTTCCACCAGCTCGTGTCCGGCCGGGGTCAGTTCGACGAGGACCGCGCGGCTGCGCCCGGGGGCGGGGCGGCGGGTGACCAGGTTGTCGCGCTCGGCGCGTGCGACCCGCTGCGAGATGGCGCCCGCGGTGACCAGGGAGTGCCCGGCGAGGTCCCTCGTGCTCATGGTGTAGGGGGGCCCGCTGCGCCGCAGCACGCTGAGCAGGTCCAGGGTGGCCGGGTCGACCCCGGCCTCGGCCAGCACCCGCCGGCGGTCGTCACCGAAGTGCTTGGCGAGCTGCCAGATCCTCGTGACCACGCCGATGGAGCCCACCGGAGTCTGGGGCCGCTCGCGGCTCCAGGCAGCCGCGATGGCGTCCGCCGGGTCGTCTCCCTGCGGCCGACGATCGCTTCGTTCCGATGACCTCATGAGGCCTGCCCTCCACTCGCCTGCTACATTTAGATCTGAATTTAGTGCTAAACATACATCGGTGCTTCAGCGCACCCCCTCGACCAGCGCACGTTCGACAACGAGTGGTGATATGCGCACAGTGACAACGAAAGCGAGTCCGAAGGCCGGAGCCGGGGCCCCCACCACCACCGGCCCCCACCGCGCCACCGGGCGGGACTGGGCGGGTCTCACCGTGGTCCTGCTCGCGATGTTCATGAGCCAGATCGACATGTTCATCGTGAACGTCGCGGCTCCGGGCATCCAGGCGGACCTGAACGCCGGGTTCGGCCAACTCCAGTTCGTGATCGACGGTTACGTGATCGCCTACGCAGCGGGCATGGTAACCGGCGGGCGGCTCGGCGACCGGATCGGCCGCAAACGCACCTTCCAGTACGGGGTGGCCACCTTCACCCTGACCTCCCTGTTGTGCGCGCTCGCGCCCAGTCCGGGGACGCTGATCGCGGCCCGGGTGCTGCAGGGTCTGTCGGCCGCGGTGATGACCCCGCAGGTGCTTTCCCTCATCCGGGCCGTCTTCGTGCACGAACGCGACCGTGCCCGGGCCGTCGGCGCCTACGGTGCCTCCATCGGTGCGGGTGTCATCGCCGGTCTCGTCGGCGGCGGTCTGCTGCTCGACCTCGACGTGGCCGGTCTCGGCTGGCGCATGATCTTCCTGATCAACGTGCCGATCGGCGCGGCGATCCTGTGCGCGGCCGTGCCCGCCGTCACGGAGAGCCGCAGTGCGGACGTGCCGCGCCTGGACCTCCTCGGCGTCGTCTTCACGGCCGTGCTGCTGCCGCTGGTGCTCATCCCGCTGATCCTCGGCGGTGAGCACGGCTGGCCGTGGTGGACGTACGGCTGTTTCGCCCTCTGCGCGGCCGGCACCTGGGCCTTCCTGCGCTGGGAGCGGCGGACGGAGTCCCGGGGCAACGACCCGCTGCTGCCGAGCCGGCTGCTGCGGGCCAAGGGCTTCCCGCTCAGCATGGGCACCGTGCTGCTGTTCTTCTCCGGCAACGCCGGACTGTTCCTGGTGCTCACCTACCACCTCCAGTCGGGCCTCCGGCTGACGCCGCTCGCGGCGAGCCTGGTGTTCGTGCCGCTCGGCCTCGGGTTCATCGCCGCCTCGGCGGCCTGCCGCGCGCTCGCCGCGCGGTTCGGCATCGGGGTGTCGGTGGCGGGCGGCCTCGTCATGGCGGTCGGCCTGGTCGCGGTGCCCGCGGCCACCGGGCTGACCGGCACGAGCCAGGCGATCGGGCTCGCGGTGGTGATGGGCGTCTCCGGATTCGGGCAGGGCCTGGTCGTCGCCCCGCTGGTGGACACCGTCCTGTCCCGGGTCCACCCGGACGACGCGGGCGCCGGATCGGGTGTGCTCAACACCGTCACCCAGGCGGGCATGGCCTTCGGCGTAGCGGTCATCGGGGCCTTGTACCGCGGCTTCCTGGGGACCAACCCTCAGGAGCCGGGCCCGGGCACCGGCATGTCCGAGTTCGCGGACGCCTTCGACCTCACCGCGTACGTCCTCGCGGCCCTCGCCGTCGGCACCGCGCTGCTCGCCCTCCGCCTGGGCCGCGTCCCCGCGACCACGGAACCCGCGGCGGGAGCGCGCACCTCGGGCATCGAAGAGCCACCCGAGCCCGCCGACGCCGCCAAGGACCGCTGACCGCCGTCCACCCCGTTCTGCCCCTCGGCTGGTCCCGCCGCTGGGCGGAACAGGGATGGGCGCGCGACGACTCGGCGGTCCGCCGTACCCTCGATGCGCGCACAGCACCGCCGTCGTGCCGCACCACGCGGTACGCCACGGCCGGGTGCCGCCACGAGCGCGGGTCGCGCCACGCACCACGGCTACACCCGGCGCGGCACGCGCCGCAGCCTCAGCGCGCACCACACCCAGCTCTGCGCCGCAACGGCGGAGGCGCACCACGGCCCGGCGCCGGTGGCCTCGCTCCGCAGACCCGAGCCCTGATCCGGACCCGGCGGGCCTGCGTTCAGGCGCCGCAGAGGCCATGACCGCGCGTCAGACGTCGCCGTACGTCTCCCCGCCCGGTTCGAAGACGGCCGTTCCTGCCGTCGCGTCGGCGAGCCACGACCGGAATGCGGGCACGTCGGTGTCCGGGAGGGCGATCTCGAGGGTGACCGCCTCCCCGTAGCGCACGTCCCGGACCTCGCGCCCGGTGGTGCGCAGGTCGTTCTCGAGCTTGCCGGCGCGCTGGTGGTCGACGGTGACCGTGGCCAGCCGGAACCTGCGGCGCGTGCGCGTACCGAGGGTGTCCAGCGCCTCGCCGACCGCTCCGCCGTACGCCCGGATGAGGCCGCCGGCGCCGAGCTTGACCCCGCCGAAGTAGCGGGTGACGACGGCGACGACGTACCGCATGTCGCGGCGCAGCAGCATCTGGAGCATGGGGACACCGGCCGTGCCGCCGGGTTCGCCGTCGTCGCTCGCCTTCTGGACGGAGGCGTCGGCACCGATGACGTAGGCCCAGCAGTTGTGGTTGGCGTCCGCGTGCTGCTTGCGGACCGTGGCGATGAAGTCCTGCGCCTCCCGCTCGGTCGCCGCCGGGGCGAGGGCGCACAGGAAGCGGGAGCGGTTGACCTCGGTCTCGTGCACGCCCGCGCCGGCGACCGTGCGGTATTCGTCCTGCATCCGGCCAGCCTAATGCGGTGATCGAGGGCGTTCGGCCCCCGCGGCGCCTCCGCCCGCCTCCGCCGGGACCTCCGCTACACCAGGTCCTCCGCTACGCCTGGGCCACGACCTCGCCTGCCGTGACCTGCGGCGGGTTGGGCAGCAGCTCGGCAAGACGGTCCCGTACGAAGCCGCCTGCCCGCTGGGTCGACTCCTCGGCGCCGGCCGGGTCCTGGAAGATGCTGGTCGACACCATCACCCCGCCACCGGCGTCGACCCAGTAGTAGGCCACGAACCCCGGGACCTGCTGGATCAGCGGCACGAACCCCTCGTTCACCCGGCGTCCCGCCTCAGCCGGGTCGGTCACCCCTTCGTACCGCCGAAACACTGCGTGCATGGCTCGTCTCCTCATGGATGGCAATGCCGTTCTCCGAGGCCGTTCTTCGCGGCCCTCCTCGCAGACGGCGTACCCGCCCCGGCACCCGCGCTCAGCCCGAGCCGGGGCAAATCACCGGAAAGGCCCCATGCCCGTGCGCGTGACCGGGCTACTTCTTCGGACCCCGGGGCACGGTCACGGAGGTGAGCAGCGCGCTGCCCGGGGCGAGGTCCGACCAGCTCCCGCCGTGCCAGGACAGGACGGCGATCGCCGAGGTCGGGAACTTCGTGCGGACCTGCTCCAGGGTGTCGTCGAGGCCGTCACCGGCGAGCGCCAGGACCAGTTCCTCCAGTCCGGGGTTGTGGCCGATCAGCAGCAGTGTCTCCACCTCGGCGGGCACCTCGTGCACGACGGCCAGCAGCCCGGCGGGATTCGCGGCGTACAGGCGCCGGTCGTGCCGGACCGGCGGCGGTGTGCCCCACTGGGAGGCGGCCAGCTCCCAGGTCCGGCGGGCGCGTAGGGCGGTGGAGCACAGCGCGAGGTCCGGCAGGCAGTCGGCCTCGACCAGGGCCCGCCCGGCGGCGGGGGCGTCCCGGCGGCCGCGCGGGGCCAGTGGGCGTTCGTGGTCGGCGACGTCCACGGGCCAGGCGGACTTGGCGTGCCGCAGCACGACCAGGCGTCGCAGCGGGCGCGCCGCGGTGCGGTCGATCATGACGGGGATCCCAGATCGCGGGTGAGGTCGAGGCCGAGGAGCCGGTCGACGTAGGCGTACGTCTCGAAGCGTGCACCGTCCGGCAGGTCCGGATCGGTCTCCACCTGGCGCAGCACGTCCAGCACGCGTGGGACGTCCAGGTCGTCCTCCCAGGCGTCCCGCAGCCGCCCGCGCACCTCGTCGGGGACGGGCCGCGAGGGCGACCGGGCCCAGCGCGCGACCGCACCGCGCCAGCGGGCGAGGGTGGCGCGGGCCTCCTCGAGGACGGCCGCCTCCAGCCGGACGGGGGTGTCGTGGTGCCGGGCGAGCAGGGCGAGGCGCAGCACGGCGGGGTCGGTGTCGTCCGGTGTGCCGGGGTGCTCGGGGTGAGCCGGGGCGACGTCCATCCGCACCCCGTCGGCCGCCGCCCCGCCCTCGCCGGTCACGTGGATCACCTGAGCCTCACCCAGACCGGCGCTCACGTCGGTGCTGTCCTCGAACGGCCGGATGCCGAGCGCCGTGGCGCGCGCTCGCAGTTCCGCCTGTCGCCGGCCGCCGGTCAGCAGGGCCCACACCGGTGTGCCGCCGAGTTCCAGGGTCCGGACGAGTACGTCCGCGACGAGCAGCACCCTCAGGTCGGTCGTGTCGGAGCCGGGCGCGTGCACCTCGACACGGGTCAGGCCCCGGCGGGCCGGGGCGGCGTCGACCGGCTCTCCGGTACGGGCGTCGATGATGCGCAGCACGAGGCGAGCGTAGGCGGGCGGGCGTCCGCATGCAGGCATGTCCGCTACTTTCCGGCCACCGTGGCGGGATTCTCCCCACCAATGACACGGCCACCGCTCACGCCAGGGTGCCGAGGAAGCGTACGTGGGGCCGGCGTTCGGGACCTTCACGGCTGACGGCGGCCCGGACGCCGTACACCTCGGCGATGAGCTCCTCCGTGAGGACGTCACCGGGGTCGCCGGACGCCACGACCCGGCCCGCGCTCAGGACGACGACCCGGTCGCAGTACATCGCCGCGAGGTTGAGGTCGTGCAGGGCGACGACGGTGGTGACCGGCAGGCCTGTGACCAGGGCGAGCAGGTCGAGCTGGTGGTGGATGTCGAGGTGGTTGGTGGGCTCGTCCAGGAGGAGTTCGCGCGGCTCCTGGGCGAGTGCGCGGGCGATCTGCACCCGCTGGCGTTCACCGCCCGAGAGGGTGTGCCAGGGCTGGCCTGCCCGGTCGGCGAGGCCGGTGCGCTCCAGGGCGGCGCGCACCGCCCGCTCGTCGTCCGCCGTGCCGGGCGTCCAGGCGCGGCGGTGCGGCACCCGGCCCAGCCGGACCACGTCCACGACCGTCAACTCGACCTGTGTGTCGGCCTGTTGCTCGACCACCGCGAGGCGGCGGGCGACGGTACGGCGGGGCAGGTCACCCAGCGGGGTGCCGTCGAGGGTGACGACCCCGGCGGTCGGCGTGAGCAGCCCGGCCAGCAGCCGGAGCAGTGTGGACTTGCCGGAGCCGTTCGGGCCGAGGACACCGACGGTGGAGCCGGTCTGCGGCGCGAGGACGACGCCGTCGAGGATGAGGCGCCCGTCGGCGCGGCGGCTGACCCGGTCCGCCCGGAGCCCGGCGACCTCCACCGGCTCCCCCGCACGCGTCCGCACCCGGCTCACCGCACCCTCCGTGTCCGGTACAGCACCGCCACGAACGCCGGCACCCCGATCAGTGACGTCACGACTCCCACCGGTACCTCCTGCGGATCCAGGGCCGTACGGGCCAGGGTGTCGACCCACACCAGGAACACCGCACCGGCGAGGGCGGTGACCGGCAGCAGCCGCGCGTGGCCGGGGCCGGCCAGGGCCCGGGCGGCGTGCGGCAGGACCAGTCCGACGAAGCCGATCGCCCCGGCAGAGCTGACCAGCGCGGCCGTGAGCAGAGCCGTGACGCACAGCAGCACCAGCCGGGTGCGGGCCACCGACACCCCGAGGGCGGCGGCCGCATCCTGCCCGAAGGCGAAGGCGTCGAGGGTTCGGGCGTACGACAGGCACACCACCAGCGCCACGGCCAGGACGGCCAGGCACAGCCACACGTCGGTCCAGCCCGCGCCGCTGAGCGAGCCGAGCAGCCAGAACAGCACGCCGCGGGTCGTCTCGGCGTCGGCGGAGGTCAGCACGACGAAGGAGGTGAGCGCGGAGAAGAGCTGCATGGCGGCGACACCCGCCAGGACGACCCGGTCGGTGGTGCCGCCCAGGGTGTGACTGAGGAGCAGTACCAGCGCGAAGGAGACCAGGGCGCCGAGGAACGCGCCCGCGGACAGCGAGACGGCACCTCCGCCCACGCCCAGGACGACGACCAGGACCGCGCCGGTGGAGGCGCCCGAGGACACGCCGAGGACGAACGGATCGGCCAGCGGGTTGCGCAGCAGCGACTGCATCACCGCCCCGCACACGGCCAGCCCCGCCCCGCACACGGCCGCGAGCAGGGTGCGCGGCAGGCGCAGCTGCCAGACGATGCCGTCCCGGATCGGCGTCAGGTCGGTGCTGCCGAGCCCCAGATGGGACGCGGCGACGGACCACACGTCGGCGACCCGGATGTCGGCCGGGCCGACGGTGATCGCCAGGGCCAGGGAGACGACCAGCAGGAAGACCCCGCCGGCGCCGAGCGCCAGTGCGCGAACGGTCACTTCGCGAGCCCGAACTCGCGCAGTCCGGCGGCGACCTGCTCCACGCCCTCGACCGTGCGGATGGTCGGGTTCATCGCCTGGCCGCTGAGCAGCACGTACCGCTTGTGCCGGACCGCGTCCATGTTCCTGGTGACGGGGTTGGACTCCAGGAAGGCGATCTTCTTCGCGGCCGACTCCGCGGTCTGCGACTTGCGCGTGAGGTCGCCGATGACGAGGACGTCCGGATCGCGGTCGGCGACCGTCTCCCAGTTGATCTGCGGCCACTCCTCGTGCGTGTCGTCGAAGACGTTCTTCGCGCCGAGGGCACGGGTGATGATGCCGGGCGCTCCGCAACAGCCCGCCATGTAGGGCGACTCGGAGTTGGCGAACCAGTACAGGAGGGTGACGTCGGAGGCGTCGATGCCCTTTGTGGCCTCGGTCATCCGCCGCTGGAGGGAGGCCACGAGGTCGTCGCCGCGTTCCCTCACCCCGAACACGGTCGCGAGGTCCCGTACCTCGCCGTAGATCGTGTCGATGTCCAGCGCCCTGTCGCGCGTGCCGTCGCCGCCGGCCGAGTTGTCCTTGCCTCCGCAGTCGGACGGGGAGACGTAGGTGGGCACGCCGAACTTCTCGAACTGCTCACGGGTGGCGACGCCGCCCTTGCCGAGGGTGGAGACGAAGGACGCGGCGACGAAGTCGGGGTCGGCGTCCAGCACCCGTTCGAACGACGGGTTGTCGTCGGCGATGCGCGGCACCTTCGCGTTCGCCTTCGCCAGGCCCTTCATCACCGGGTCGGTCCAGGTGGCCGTGCCCGCCATGCGGTCGGCGAGGCCGAGGGAGAGCATGATCTCGGTGGTGCCCTGGTTGAGGGAGACGGCATGCTCGGGCGCGGCCGGGACACGCACCTCGTGGCCGCAGTTGTCGAGGGTGACGGCAGCCTTCCCGGTGGCGGGCTGCGCGTCGCCGCAGCCGGCCAGGAGGAGGGAACCGGCCGCGAGCAGGGCGGCGGCGCGGGCGGGTCGGGCGAGGGGCACGGACACCAGTCCTCAGTCGTCGAGGGCCCGATCGCGGAGCCCGGTCGTACGGTGCTCCCCCGCCGCGTGCGGCCGCGGGGGCCGCCAGCAGGTCTTCGGACTCGGGTTCACCCGGTGCGGGACGCCTTCCCGGACGACTCGCGCGCCGTCCAGTGGCCGAGGCCCCGCCCGTCCCCCTCACCGCTGCGCGTCAGTTCCGGATTCGCACCGGATTCCCTGACCCACGTACATGGGTTCGACTGGCCTCGGCAAGCTATCACGGGGGCCGCCGGGGAATCACCGCGCGCCCTGCGCCGTTCTCCGGAGAGCAGGTCATTCGCGACGTCGGAGGAGGCCGCCGGTGTACGGCGACGAGGCAACGGTCCGCAGGATCCTGACGGAGCTCGGCGACACCTGGGCCGTGGTGGGTCTGTCCTCGAACCAGGCGCGCGCGGCGTACGGCGTCGCCGCCGTGCTCCAGCGGTTCGGCAAGCGCGTCGTGCCCGTGCACCCCAAGGCGGAGACGGTGCACGGCGAGCGGGGGTACGCGAGTCTCGCGGACATTCCCTTCGACGTGGACGTCGTGGACGTGTTCGTGAACAGCGAGCTGGCCGGTGCGGTCGCGGACGAGGCGGTCGCCAAGGGGGCGCGGGCCGTGTGGTTCCAGCTCGGTGTCGTCGACGCGGCGGCGTACGACCGGACCCGCGCGGCGGGCCTGGAGATGGTGATGGACCGCTGCCCGGCGATCGAGATTCCACGACTCGGGTAGCTCTGGCCGTCCCCGAGGTGGCGGACCACCGGCCCGGGTCGCGCGCGGGGCGTCCCTCCATAATGAGCCCATGACCCACGCCTCCCCACCTCCGAACTCCCGCGCTCCGCAACGTTTCCCCGTCGTCGTCGTGGGCGCCGGGCCCGCCGGGCTGACCGTCGGCAACATCCTGCGGGCCGCGTCCGTGGACTGCCTGGTGGTGGAGACCGAGAGCCGGGAGTTCGTCGAGCGGCGGCCCCGGGCCGGCGTCATCGAGGAGTGGGCCGTGCGGGGCCTGGAGAAGCGGGGCCTCGCCCGGAACCTGCTGGACCGCGCGGAGCTGCACACCGCGTGCGAGTTCCGCTTCGAGGGCGAGCGCTTCCGGTTCCCCTACGGTGAGCTGACGGGTAGTCACCACTTCGTCTATCCGCAGCCGTTGCTGGTGACCGACCTGCTGCATGAGTACGCCGACGTGCGGGGCGGGCAGGTCCGCTTCGGGGTCCGGGACGTGCGCGTGCACGACATCGACAGCGAGCGTCCCTCCGTGTCGTACACCTGCCCGGAGACGGGTGAACAGCAGGTCGTGCACTGCGACTTCGTGGCCGGCTGCGACGGGGCACGTGGGGTGACCCGGGCCTCGCTGCCGCCGGAGCGGATCCGTGTCGCACGGCACGACTACGGGACCGGCTGGCTGGCCCTGCTCGCCGAGGCGCCGCCGTCCGCCGACTGCGTGCTGTTCGGCTGCCACGCGAACGGGTTCGCCGGGCAGATGCCGCGCAGCCCGGAGGTGACCCGCTACTACCTCCAGTGCCCGCCGGGCGACGACCCGGAGAACTGGCCGCACGAGCGCGTCTGGGCCGAACTCCAGGAGCGGCTCGGGGCGAGCGGTGTGCCGCCGCTGACGGAGGGCCGGCTCATCGAGAAGCGCGTGCTGGACATGCACGACTACGTGGTCGAGCCGATGGTGCACGGCCGGCTCCACCTCGCCGGTGACGCGGCCCATCTGGTCGCGCCCATCGCCGCCAAGGGCATGAACCTGGCCCTGCACGACGCCTTCCTGCTCGGCGACGCGCTGGTGGCCCACCTGAACGACGGTGACGACAGCGGCCTCGGCGGCTACGCGGAGGCGTGCCTGCGGCGGGTGTGGGACTACCAGGAGTTCTCCCAGTGGCTGGCCGAGGTCTTCCACGGGCCGGCGTCGGGCGACCCGTTCCGCGCGGGCACCTCGATCGCCCGGCTGCGCCGCCTGTTCTCCTCGCCCGTGGCGGCCGCCGCCTTCGCCGAGAAGTACCTCGGGACGGCCGCGCGGTACTGACTCAGTCGTGCCGTACCGGCTCAGTCGTGGACGGGCCGGTCGGTGAGCCGGTGGTCGGCCACGTTCAAGGCCTCGTCCACGAGCCGGCGCAGATGGCCGTCGCGGAGTGAGTAGATCACCCGGCGGCCCTCCTTCCGTGTGTTCACCAGCCCGGCGAGGCGCAGGCGCGCCAGGTGCTGGCTGACGGCCGGGCGCGCCGCACCGCACGCCTTGGTGAGCGTCGTGACATCGGCCTCCGCCCTGGTCAGGGCGTGCAGCAGGGTGAGCCGGGTGCGGTCGCCGAGCAGGGCGAGCAGTTCGGCGGCGAGCGCGAACTGTTCCTCGCCCGGGGTGCGCGGATGCGCATCGTCCGCAGGTGACAGGTGCATGCGTGCGCTCATACGCACATAATGGCGCCATGGGCGTGTGCACGTCCACTCGCGCACCGGAAGGAGACCCACGTGAGCGACCGGCACGACCACGCGCACGGGCACGGGCACGACGACCACGGGCACGGGCACGGGGTCCATGCCCACGAGCACGCCGGCCACGGGCACGAGCACGGCGACCACGGGCACCAGGGTCACGAACACGGCCACTCCCCCACGGGCCTGCGCCACCGGCTCTCCCACCTCCTCACCCCGCACTCCCACGAGACGGCCGACAAGGTGGATTCCGCGCTGGAGTCCTCGACCCGCGGCATGCGGGCGCTCTGGGTCTCACTCGCGGTGCTCGGCGTGACGGCGCTCGCGCAGGCGGTCGTGGTGGTCGCCTCCGGCTCGGTGGCACTGCTCGGAGACACCGTGCACAACGCCGCGGACGCGCTGACGGCCGTACCGCTCGCGATCGCCTTCGCACTGGGCCGGCGCGCGGCCACACGCCGCTTCACCTACGGCTACGGGCGGGCCGAGGACCTGGCGGGGCTGGTGATCGTGCTGACGATCGCCGCGTCCGCGGTCTTCGCGGGCTGGACGGCGGTCGACCGCCTCCTCGCCCCGCGGCCCGTCGAGCACGTTCCGGCGGTCGCCGTGGCCGCCCTCGTCGGGTTCGCGGGCAACGAGTGGGTGGCCCGCTACCGCATCCGCGTCGGCCGGACGATCGGTTCGGCCGCACTGGTCGCCGACGGACTGCACGCCCGGACCGACGGATTCACCTCACTGGCCGTGCTGCTGGGCGCCGGGGGCTCGGCCCTGGGCTGGCAACTGGCGGACCCGATCGTCGGGCTGGCGATCACGGCCGCGATCGCGCTGGTGCTGCGGGACGCGGCGCGGGAGGTGTTCCGGCGGGTGATGGACGCGGTCGACCCGGCCCTGGTGGACCGGGCGGAGCGGGTGCTGGCCGAGGTCACGGGCGTACGCGGCGTGAGCGAGCTGCGGCTGCGCTGGATCGGTCACCGGTTGCGTGCCGAGGTGGCGGTCGTGGTGGACGGCGACGTGACGGTACGTGAGGCCCACCGCATCGCCGTCGACGCCGAGCACGCCCTGCTGCACGCCGTGCCGCGGCTGACCGCGGCGCTGGTCCACGCCGACCCGGAACCGGCCCCGGGCGAGGCCGACCCGCATCAGCCGCTGGCCCACCACGCGGTGGCGTAGACCGGGAGCGCCGCGGGTCAGGCGAGCCCGAGCCCTTCCAGCACCACCGCGCCCGGCAGCTCCGCGAACGCCTTGCCGGGAACCAGCAGCTTGCCGCGCCGACGACCGCTGCCGACCAGGACGTACGGCAGGTCGACGACGGCCGCGTCGACCAGCACGGGCCAGTCGCCGGGCAGTCCGAGCGGGGTGATGCCGCCGTACTCCATGCCGGTCTCCCCCGTCGCCGTGTCCATCGCGGCGAACGAGGCCTTGCGGGCGCCGAGTTGGCGGCGTACGGCGTTGTTCACGTCGACCCGGGCGGTGGACAGCACGACGCACGCCGCCAGGGTGGCCTCGCCTCCGCGCTTGCCCGCGACGACCACGCAGTTCGCGGACCGCTCCAGCAGGTCACGGCCGTAGTGCTCCACGAACGTGGCGGTGTCGGCCCACTCCGGTTCGGTGTCGACGTAGAGGATCTGCTCGGCGGGGACGCTGCCCCGCCAGGTGCGTACGGCGTCGGCGACCGGGCTCGTGAGCTCGTCGAGGCAGGCGGGGGCCGGACGGGCGCCGTCGAAGTGTCCGATGGGTGCGCGCATGGCCGCACGTTAACAACCCCGGACCAGCCCCGGGCCGGACGGCTCAGGCCACGGGCGGCACCGAGACGGCCATCATCATCTCCATCGGCACGTCCCCGGTGTTGCCGTACGTGTGCGGGATGTTGGCCTCGAAGGAGACGCTGGCGCCCGCGGGCACGCGGTGTTCCACGCCGTCGACGGTCAGCGTCAGCTCCCCGGCCGTGACGTGGAGCAGTTCGACGGTGCCGGCGGGGTGCGGGTCCGACGGGCTGCTCTCGCCGGGCATGAGACGCCAGTCCCACATCTCCAGCGGGCCGGGCGCCTCGGTGCCCGCGAGCAGCCGGTTGTAGCTGCCGGACTCCGTGTGCCACAGCCGTACGGCCTGTTCGGCGGGGACGATGCGGACCTTCGGGCCCTGCTCGTAGTCGAGGAGCGTGGTGATGCTGACGCCGAGCGCGTCGCCGATCTTGACCACGGTGCCGAGGCTGGGGTTGGTGCGGGCCTGCTCGATCTGGATGAGCATGCCCCGGCTGACACCTGCCCGGGCGGCGAGCACGTCCAGGGTGAAGCCGCGCACCGCGCGCCAGTGCTTGACGCTGCGCGCCAGGGACTGGGTCAGCAGGTCGAGGTCCGACACGTTCCGTCCAATATTCTGTATGACACAGTGCAACAGACTGCACTATGGTGTGGTTGACCTGATCGTTCACCGAACTGTACTGCGAGGCATCCGAACGATGACAGCGCTCTTCGCCCTGGCCACCAGCGTGCTGTGGGGACTGGCCGACTTCGGCGGCGGACTGCTGACCCGGCGCACTCCCGCGCTCACCGTGGTCGTGGTGTCGCAATCGATCGCGGTGGCCGTGCTCGGTGCCGTCGTGGTGGCGACCGGCGGCTGGAGCGAGTGGGGGCCGCAGCTGTGGTTCGCGGTGGCCGCCGGTCTGGTCGGGCCGGTGGCGATGCTCGCCTTCTACAAGGCGCTCGCGCTGGGCCCGATGGGCGTCGTCTCGCCCCTGGGCTCGGTCGGCGTGGCCGTGCCGGTGGGCGTGGGTCTGGTGCTGGGCGAGCGGCCCGGGGTGCTGCAGCTCGTCGGCATCCTGGTCGCCGTCGCGGGCGTCTGCCTCGCGGGCGGCCCCCAGTTCCGTGGCGCCCCCGTACAGCGCCAGGCCATCGCCCTGACCCTCCTCGCGGCCTTCGGCTTCGGCGCGGTGATGGCCCTGATCGCCGAGGCGTCCTCCACGCTGACCGGCCTGTTCCTCGCCCTGTTCGTGCAGCGGGTCACGAACGTCGCCGCCGGTGGACTGGCGCTGTACGTGTCGGCGCGGCGCGGCGCGCCCACCCTGCCGGCGGACGGTTTCCCGTGGCGCTCCCTCCCGGCACTCGCGTTCGTCGGCCTCGCGGACGTCGCCGCGAACGGCACGTACTCGATCGCCGCGCAGCACGGCCCGGTCACCGTCGCCGCCGTGCTCGCCTCGCTCTACCCGGTGGTGACGGCGGTGGCCGCGCGGGGCGTCCTGCGCGAGCGGTTGCGGGCGGTGCAGGCAGCGGGGGCGGGTCTGGCCCTGGTCGGGACGGTTCTGCTGGCATCGGGCTGACCGGGCGACCGGGCCGGGCTTCGCCGGCTCCGGTTCAGCGCGGCACGGGCGTCAGGCCCCCGGCTCCAGCCCGGCCATGCCGGGCGAGGCCTCCTCGTCCAGCTCCGCCAGTCGCGCCGCGGTCTCCTCGTCCAGGTCCGACAGGGCGCGCAACTGCTCGGGGGTGACGCCCTCCGGTATCGGCACCGGCGGTGGGGTGCGCAGCGGTGGCTGCCAGCCGTCGGCGGGTGTCCAGCGGCGTACGACGCGGGCCGGCGCGCCCGCCACCACGGCGTGGTCGGGCACCGTGCCCCGGACGACCGCCCCGGCGGCCACCACCACGTTCCGCCCGATCCGGGCCCCGGGCAGGATGACCGCGCCCGTGCCTATCCAGCAGCCGGGTCCGATCTCCACCGGCTCCATCCGCGGCCACTGCTTGCCGATCGGCTCGTGCGGATCGTCGTAGGAGTGGTTCGTCGACGTCACGTAGACGTACGGACCGAAGTAGCAGTCGCTGCCGATGGTGACCGTGGTGTCGGCGATCACGTGGCTGCCACGGCCCAGGACGACACCGTCCCCGACGCGCAGGATCGGGTCCGGGCCGAGGTCCAAGTCGGGCATCAGGCCCGCGGTGAGGGTGACCTGCTCGCCGATGATGCAGTGGGCGCCGAGATGGATCCAGGGTTCGCCGAAGACCGTGCCGAGCGGGAAGGCGAGTCTGGTACCTGTTCCCATCGCCCCGAACCGGTAGCGCCCAGGGTGCTCGACGGAGACGGAGCCCGTGCGCTGCGCCCAGGCCCAGCCCGCATGGACGGCGCGCTGCGCGAGGCCGCGCCGCCAGGATGAGAACGTGTTCTTGCGCTTCGGCACGAGGTCACCGTACTCAGCGGTAGCTCACCTCGCGGGGTCGAAGGCCTGTGATCTTCGCCCCACCGGGTGTCGTACGGTTTGCGCGTTGTCTACGACGTTTCTGGAGGCGGACATGGGACAGCGGGCGATGATCACGGGGATCGGCGGCAGAGAGCCGCAGGTCGATCCGGAGGCGTTCGTGGCGCCGACGGCTTCGGTGATCGGGGGCGTGACGCTGGGTGTGGGGGCGAGTGTCTGGTACGGGGCCGTGCTGCGCGGCGACGTCGAGTCGATCTCCGTCGGGGCCAGCAGCAACGTCCAGGACAACTGCACGTTGCATGCCGACCCCGGGTTTCCCGTGACGGTGGGTGAGCGGGTGTCCATCGGGCACAACGCGGTGGTGCACGGGGCCACCGTCGAGGACGACTGTCTGGTCGGTATGGGGGCGACCGTGCTGAACGGGGCGGTGATCGGGGCGGGGTCGCTGGTGGCCGCGCAGGCGCTGGTGCCGCAGGGGATGGTGGTGCCGGCCGGGTCGCTGGTCGCCGGGGTGCCGGCCAAGGTGAAGCGGCCGTTGACGGAGGAGGAGCGGCAGGGGATTTCCCTCAACGGCACGATGTACGCCGAGTTGGCGAAGGCGCATCGCGACGTGCATGCGTAGGGCGCGGTGCGGGAGCGTGGGGCCGGTCGCGCCCATGTGGCGGAGCCGCATATCGGCACGGCCCCGCGCCCCCGAGCGAACTACTCCCCCGCGGTGACCACTGGTGCCGCCTTCTTCGCCCTGCGCTTGATCACCAGCATGGACGTGACACCGACCAGGACCGCCGCCACCAGGCCCAGCCAGGAGAAGCGCTTCAGCCAGGACTCGGCGACGATGCCGACGTAGTAGATGACCGCTGTCGTGCCGCCGGCCCAGACGATGCCGCCGAGGACGTTGGCGATGAGGAACTTCCAGTAGGGCATGCGGAGCACACCGGCCAGGGGGCCCGCAAAGATGCGGAGGAGGGCGACGAAGCGGCCGAAGAAGACGGCCCACATGCCCCACTTCTCGAAGGAGCGCTCCGCGGTGGCGATGTGCCCCTCGCTGAAGTGCTTGGGGAACTTGTTGCCCAGCCAGGCCAGCAGGGGACGGCCGCCCTTGCGGCCGATGGCGTAGCCGATCGAGTCGCCGATGATGGCTCCGGCCGTGGCGCTGGCGCCGAGGACGACGGGGTCTATCTCGCCGTTCTGGGAGGCGAGCAGCGCGGAGGAGACCAGGATGATCTCCCCGGGCAGCGGAATGCCCAGGCTCTCCAGGCCGATGACCAGCCCCACCAGCGCGTACACGGCGACCGCGGGTACCGTTTCGAGCCATTCCTGGACGTGCAACGCCGGTTCCTTTCCCTCTGCCTCCCTGAGTGCACGGGAAGCCTACCGGGTTACAGGACGCCTCCCGGAGCTCAGGCGTTCCACGTCCACTCGGCGACCTCGGGCAGGTCGGTGCCGCGCTCACGGATCCAGGCGTGGTGGCGGGTGCGGGCGTCGGCCATCCGCTGGCGTACGGCCGTGGCGCGCACCGCCAGTCCCGGGACGCGGTCGATGACGTCCATGACGAGGCGGTAGCGGTCGAGGTCGTTGCGGACGACCATGTCGAAGGGTGTGGTCGTGGTGCCGGACTCCTTGTAGCCGCGCACATGCAGGTTCTGGTGGCCGGCGCGGCGGTAGGCGAGGCGGTGGATGAGCCACGGGTAGCCGTGGTAGGCGAAGATCACCGGCTTGTCGGTGGTGAAGAGGCCGTCGTACTCGAAGTCGTTCATTCCGTGCGGATGTTCCTTCTCGGGCAGCAGCCGGGCGAGGTCGACGACGTTCACCACCCGGACGGCCAGCTCGGGCAGGTGCCGGCGCAGCAGGTGCGCGGCGGCCAGGACCTCCTGCGTGGGGACGTCACCGGCGCAGGCCAGCACCACGTCGGGCTCGCGCAGACCGTCCTCGGTGCCGGCCCAGTCCCAGATGCCGGCGCCGCGGGCGCAGTGCACGCGGGCCTCGTCCATCGACAGCCAGTCGAAGCAGGGCTGCTTCCCGGCGACGATCACGTTGACGTAGTCGCGGCTGCGCAGGGCGTGGTCCGCGACGGACAGCAGGGTGTTGGCGTCCGGCGGGAGGTAGACGCGGACGACCTCGGGGCTCTTGTTGAGGACGTGGTCGACGAAGCCGGGGTCCTGGTGGGAGAAGCCGTTGTGGTCCTGCCGCCACACGTGGGAGGTCAGCAGGTAGTTGAGGGAGGCGATGGGGGCGCGCCACGGCAGCCGGCGGGAGGTGCGCAGCCACTTGATGTGCTGGTTGACCATCGAGTCGACGATGTGCACGAACGCCTCGTAGCAGGAGAACAGCCCGTGCCGGCCGGTGAGCAGATAGCCCTCCAGCCAGCCCTGGCAGAGGTGTTCGGAGAGGACCTCCATCACCCGGCCGTGCCGGTCCAGGTGCTCGTCCTCGGGCAACGTGCCGGCCTGCCAGGCCTTGCCGCTGGCGTCGTAGACGGCCTGGAGCCGGTTGGAGGCCGTCTCGTCCGGGCCGACCAGGCGGAAGTCGCGGCGGGTCGCGGTGTCCCGCATGACCCGGGCGAGGAGGTCGCCGAGGACCCGGGTGGGCTCGTGCGTCGTGGTGCCCGGCTTGTCGACCGGGACGGCGAAGTCGTCCAGGGACGGGACGGGCAGGTCGCGGACGAGCAGTCCGCCGTTGGCGTAGGGGGTGGCGCCGAGCCGCTTGGTGCCCTCGGGCACGCACGCGAGGACGTCGGCGACCGGGCGGCCCTCGGCGTCGAACAGTTCCTCGGGCCGATAGGAGCGCAGCCAGGCTTCCAACTGCCGCAGGTGTTCGGGGTTGTCGCGGACCTCGGCCAGCGGCACCTGGTGGGAGCGCCAAGTCCCTTCGACCGGCTCGCCGTCCACCTCGGCGGGGCCGGTCCAGCCCTTCGGGGTGCGCAGCACGATCACCGGCCAGTGCGGACGCTCGGTCACGCCCTCCTCGCGGGCGGCGTGCTGCGCCTCGGCGATGCGGTCGAGGGCGGTGTCCATCGCCTGGGCCATCGCGCGGTGGACGGTGGCCGGGTCGTCGCCGCCGACGTGGATCGGCTCGTGGCCGTAGCCGCGCAGGAGCGCGTCCAGCTCCGCCTCGGGCAGCCGGGACAGCACGGTCGGGTTGGCGATCTTGTAGCCGTTGAGGTGGAGGATCGGCAGGACGGCACCGTCGTGGACGGGGTCGAGGAACTTGTTGGCGTGCCAGGAGCCGGCCAGCGGGCCGGTCTCGGCCTCGCCGTCGCCGATCACGCAGGCTACCAGCAGGCCGGGATGGTCGAGGGCGGCGCCGTAGGCGTGGGCGAGGGAGTAGCCGAGTTCGCCGCCCTCGTGGATGGAGCCGGGCACCTCCGGGGCGATGTGGCTGGGCACGCCGCCGGGGAACGAGAACTGCCGCAGCAGCAGCTCCATGCCCTGCGCGTCCCGTGTCACGTCCGGGTACTTCTCGCCGTAGCTGCCCTCCAGCCAGGAGTTGGCCAGTACCGACGGTCCGCCGTGGCCCGGGCCCCAGATGCACAGGGCGTCCAGGTCGCGGGCCTTGATCACCCGGTTGAGGTGGGTGTGCACGAGGTTGAGGCCGGGCGAGGTGCCCCAGTGCCCCAGCAGCCGCGGCTTGATGTGCTCGGGTCGCAGCGGCTCGGTGAGCAGGGGGTTCGCCAGCAGGTAGATCTGACCGGCCGCCAGGTAGTTGGCGGCCCGCCAGTGGGCGTCCAGGGTGCGCAGTTCCTCGTCGGTCGGTGCGGTGCTGCTGTGCTGGCGCTGGGCCTCGGGCATGAGTGACTCCCTGGGGTTCTGCGGCGGCCTCAGGAGGAGTACCAGTCTGTTCCGATTCGATGCCAGGCGCCTCTCGGCCATGCTTGGGGGGCCGGCCTACGGGAGCGCGGCGGTGCGGACCTTCGTCACGGTGGTGACCGCGCTGGCGGTCGCGGAACCGAGTGCGTCCGGTCCTGCCGTCGGACCGGGTACGTCGGAGCCGGGCGTGCCCGCGTCACCGGGGGCGAACCCCGGTTCGGCCTCGCCGCGCCACTCCGTCCGGGCGAACCGCGTCTCGTAGCGCTGCCGCGGCGGTTCGCCGGACCTGGTCCGCGGTGGCTCGGCCCGCTGCCCGGGCGGGACGCCCTCGTGCGGCTCCTCGTCCCGGCGGTTCTCCTTCTCGTCCCGGCGGTTCTCCCGCTTGTCCTGGCGGTTCTCCCCAGGGATGTCCCGGGCCCGCTTCTCCCGGGGTTCCGCCGGGTCCGCGCTCACCACCACCGGTTCCAGCGCCCAGCGCTGCCCCTTCGAGGCGCCGCGGTCGGTGACGATCACCTCCCGGTCCTTCCCGGGCGCCACGGCGAGTCCGTGGCCGTCGCGCGGCAGGAGTTCGCCGCGCACGGTCAGGTCGTAGCGCACGACTCCGGCGTGGACCAGGCAGCCGGCCATCTCGACCGAGCCCTCGGCCGGGTCGGAGCCGAGACAGAGGGTGGGGTCGGCGGCGCTGCGCAGCGCGCCGTCGTCCCGGTACGACCACTGCGGGGACCCGGCGGAACAGGTCCTCAGCACGATACGGGCGCCGGCCCGGTCCCGGCCGCCCGGGACGTCGAGGCACAGACCGGCGTCCAGGTTGCGCAACCGCCCGCGGCCCACCTCGGCCGGGTTGCCCGCGGAGTCGGCCGACGGAGAGCCGGCCGGGGAGGATCCGACGGAGTCCGGATCGACCGCGTGGCCGCTGACCGCTCCCCAGGTGGCCCGGGGGTCGGCGGTACCGCTCTCCTCGGTCCAGCCCCGGGCGGCGAACAGGGTCGCGAGCAGCACGAGGGAGGTCAGACCGACCGCGGCGACCAGGGTTTTGGTGTGTTTCCTCGGCGCCCCGGGCCGGCCGCCCGCCGGGAGCGCACGGGCCGGGAGACGATGGCGGCCGTGGATCGGGGGCCCGGCCAGAGCGCTCCGGCCCTCGTCGCGGCCCGGCCGTGAGGCGAGGTAGCGGCGGGCACCCCACCCCAACACGGTCTCGACGAGCAGGTCCTCGAGTCCGCCCTCGAAATGGCCGAGTTGTTCGGCGGCGTGACGGCAGTACCGGCAGGCCATGAGATGCCGTTGCACGTCCGGCAGCAAGGCCCTGCCGCGGCGCATCGGAACGTCCAGCAGGCGGTTGTAGTAGCGGCATTCCTGGCTCGGCGCGAGTTCCCGGTGCGCCCGCACGCATCCCGCCCGGAATTGCTCGCGCGCCTGTTCCAGCGCCGCCGACGCGGTACCCGGGTCGACGCCCAGCAGACCGGCCGGTACGGATAGCGGTTCGGCCTCCACCTCCGTGTGCCAGAGCAGGCATTGGGAAGCCCCCGGAAGGCCGCGGAATGCGCGCTCGGCGAGGCGTCGCCTTTCGGGTGTGACGGACCGTGCGGCGCGCAGACCGCGACCCCCGACGGGTTTGCGGAGTTCCGGCAGCACCCCGGAAATGCCGTCGTCGGCGGCCCACTCCGCGACCGTGTCCCGCACGGCCGCGAGCAGTCGTGGGCGCAGGGCGCCGCCGCCGGGTCCGCCGAGTTCCCTGCGGAACGCGGCGGCGGCCGCCATCGAGGCCGAATCCTCCGAGGAGGCGAGGCAGATCACGGCGTACTCGTGGACCGCCCGCCAGTGCCGCGCCAGCAACAGCGCGACGGCGCGCGGGCCTTCGGCGGGCTCTCCCACCCGGGCGAGGAGATTGCGGTCGGAGTCCGCGGGCCGGGCCCCGGGGTGGGGAGCGTACGGAGGGCGTGGGGGGTAGGGGGATTGCACGGAACCATTTCCTTCCAGCCGCAGGACGGCATGGGAATTGCGCGTCCGTCGGAAAGCAGGTGGGTGATTGGTGCATACCTGTGCCGCATCAGTCGCGGACTTGCCTGTGAGGCAGCTCACTTTCGCACATGCGACTCACAGGCAACAAGGAGTTCGGATGCCCCATGCTCAAAACGCCGGAATTTCCGATGTGTTACCGGCGGTATCCGCACCCGCATTCGACAAAGCCGGTGCCGAAAGCCTCAAGTTGTGTGCGAACAAAGGCGGTTGGTCCGCGAAATCTCCCACTCCACAGCCTTCTCCCATGCGGCTCTCTGCGTGCTCTCATCTCCGCCCGCCAGCATGGGCCGCATGATCACCCCCCACCCTTCCCGCCCGGCCGCCCCCGCCCGAACCGTCCGCAAGGCGGTCGTCCCCGCCGCCGGCCTCGGCACCCGCTTCCTGCCCGCCACGAAGGCGACGCCCAAGGAGATGCTGCCGGTCGTCGACAAGCCGGCCATCCAGTACGTCGTCGAGGAGGCGGCAGCGGCGGGCCTCGACGACGTCCTGATGGTCACCGGCCGGCACAAGCGGGCCATCGAGGACCATTTCGACCACGCCTTCGAGCTGGAACAGGCGCTCGCGGCCAAGGGCGACACCGTGCGACTGGACGCGGTGCGCGACCCGGCGCGGCTGGCGAGCATCCACCACATCCGGCAGGGCGACCCGCTGGGCCTCGGCCACGCCGTCCTGTGCGCCCGCCGGCACGTCGGCGACGAGCCCTTCGCGGTCCTCCTCGGCGACGACCTCGTCGACCCGCGCGAGACGCTGCTCAGCCGGATGCTCGACGTCCGCGACCGGCGGCTCGGCAGTGTGGTCGCCCTGCTGGAGGTCCCGCCGGAGCAGATCCACCGCTACGGGTGTGCCGCCGTCGAGCCGACCGGCGAGGAGGACGTCGTCCGCGTCACCGGCCTGGTCGAGAAGCCGGACCCGGAACACGCGCCGAGCCGCTACGCCGTCATCGGGCGCTACGTCCTCGACCCGGCCGTCTTCGGCGTCCTGGAGCGCACCGCACCGGGCCGGGGCGGTGAGGACCAGCTGACCGACGCCCTCCAGGAACTGGCCGCGGGCGGCACCGTGCACGGGGTCGTCTTCAAGGGCCTGCGCCACGACACCGGCGACAAGGCCGACTACCTGCGCACGGTGGTGCGGCTGGCCTGCGACCGGCCCGACCTGGGACCGGAGTTCGTGTCATGGCTCAAGGAATTCGTCGCGGAACTGGACGGAGCCCGCCCGACGCACCACCGGGACATCGCGGCCTGAGACGGCCCGGGCCGCGGGCCCCCCGGCGGGCTTCCCGTGAGCGACGCGTTCTCAGCCGTTGGGCCGCAGCGTCCAGACGACGGTCATCTCGGCCGTCACCGCACCGTCCGCCCGCTGGACGGCGATCGCCACCGGGAACTCGGGACGCTCACCGGCGTCCAGTTCCGCGACGACCTCATCGGCCGGGCGGCCCAGCGTGGCGGTGGCGGTCACCGGCCCCATCGCCAGTTTCCGGTAGGCGATCTCGGCGCTGACGGCGAGCGGCACGGCCCGGGAGAGCTGGTCCCCGAACGCGGCCAGCACGATCGCTCCGCTCGCGGACTCCCCGAGCGTGAACATCGCGCCGGCGTGCGGCCCGCCCACGTGGTTGTGGTACTCGCTCTGGTCCGGCAGGGACACCACGGCCCGCTCCGGCGTGGTCTCGAGGAACTCGAGGTTCAGGGTCCGAACCATGGGCACCGTGGCGGCGAGCATCTCGCCGATGGACATCTGGTCTGCGCTCATGACCGCATGTTACTCACGAGTAGAGGTGACTGAACAGACGCTGTGACGGCCGCCGCATCGGTTCGCACAGCTTCCACACCGCTCTGTCTCCGGGTTGCTACGTCTCCGTCCACGCGCGGTGACCGAATCGTGTCCGGAGCGCGGCTAGGGTTGCTGCCCATGTGGCCAGGACAGCAGCCGCCCGGGGGCGAGCAGAACCCGCAAGCGAACAACCCGTACCAGCAGCCGGGGTACCAGCAGCCGAATCCGTATCAGCAGCCGGGCTACCAGCAGCCCAACCCCTATGGGCAGCAGCCCCAGTGGGGCGCGCCCGCGCCGGCCGGCGCACCGCAGCCCCCGCCGGGTGGTGGAGGCGGCAACCGGACGAAGCTGGTCGCGATCATCGCCGCCACGGCGGTGGTCGTCGCGGCCGGCGTCACCGGCTTCCTGGTGCTGGGCGGCGACGAGAGCGACACGGCTGACGGGAAGAACGACAAGAAGCCGGCACCGACCGCCTCCAAGAAGGCCTCCGACGAGCCGAGCGCCTCCGCCTCCGCCTCCGAGGACAATCCGCGCGGCGGTGAGGCGGAGAAGGCGACCATCCCGGGCTGGAAGGTCGTCGTCAACACGCGCTTCGGCACCGAGTTCGACGTCCCCGCCGACTGGGAGATCGAGACACCCGGTACGAGCGTGGGCTTCGAGTGGGAGAAGAAGGACGGTGAGCTGGACCGCACCACCGTCACCGCCCCCGCCTACCTGCAGTCCAAGTGGTGCACGAGCGACCCCGACAAGGACGGCCGCAAGGAGGACACCGCCCTGGTCACCGCCGGCACCCGCGGTGAGGACGGCGCGAAGACCACGGACGAGGCGGCCGAGACCCGCGTGCCGTGGTGGATCTTCGGCGGTTACACCCAGCCGGACAAGAAGAGCGTGAAGTACAGCAAGCCCAAGCCGTACACCACCAAGTCGGGCATCAAGGGCAGTGTCGCCACGGCACACTCGGAGAACACCCCCCAGAACGGGAAGTGCGACAGCGAAGGCAAGGCGATCACCTTCGCCTTCAAGAACGGCGCCGGGGACTTCGTCACCTGGAACCTGTTCGGCGCCAAGGGTGTCAAGGACGAGCTGTCCGAGGCGACCGTCCAGAAGATCCTGAGCACCGTGCGCCTCACCAAGGAGCCCCCCACGGGGAACTGACGGGCCGGGGGCCGTCACAATCCGCTTGGCCGTCACAATCCGTTTGGCAAGTCGGCCCGGCCCCGGCGATAGTCGGCCGGTGACGTCCCCCACCGCCTCCTCACGAGGCTCCCGCCGGCCCGCCTGGGCGGGCCGCAACTACTCCCTGCTGACCGCTGCCGCGGTCGTCACCAGCCTGGGCAGCCAGGGCGCCCTGGTCGCGGCGGCGTTCGCCGTGCTCGCGACGGGCGGCGACGGCGGCGACGTAGGTCTGGTCGCGGCGGCCCGGACGCTCCCGCTGGTGCTGTTCCTGCTGGTCGGCGGCGCGATCGCGGACCGGCTGCCCCGGCACCACGTGATGGTCGCGGCCAACGCTCTGAACTGCCTCTCGCAGGCCGTCTTCGCCGCTCTGGTGCTGACCGGCGACGCCCGGCTGTGGCAGATGATGCTGCTCGCCGCCCTGGGTGGCACGGGCCAGGCCTTCTTCGGCCCGGCCGCCGAGGGCATGCTGATGTCCTCGGTCGAAGGCGAGCAGGCGGGCCGGGCGTTCGCGGTGTTCCGGATGGCGATGCAGGGCGCGGCTCTGGGCGGTGCCGCGCTGGGCGGTGCCATGGTCGCCGTGATCGGGCCCGGCTGGGTGCTCGCGGCGGACGCGGCGGCCTTCGCCGTCGCCGGGCTGCTGCGGGCCTTCCTCGACGTCGGCCACATCCCGCCGCGCACGCCCGGCGGCGGGCTGCTCGCCGATCTGCGGGACGGCTGGCGGGAGTTCTCCGGCCGGCCCTGGCTGTGGGCCGTCGTCGTCCAGTTCTCCATCGCCAACGCGGTCGTCGCCGCAGCCGACGCCGTCTACGGCCCGCTCGTCGCCCGCGACCACCTCGGCGGCGCGGGCCCGTGGGGCCTCGCCCTGGGCGTGTTCGGGGCCGGCACGGTCGCCGGGGCCGTGCTCATGACCCGCTGGAAACCCCGCCGTCTACTCTTCGCCGGCACCCTCTGCGTCTTCCCCCTGGCCCTGCCCTCGGCCGCACTCGCCGTACCGGTGCCCGTCGGCGTCCTGTACGTGGTGATGTTCGTCGCCGGTGCGACGGTGGAGGTGTTCGGGGTGTCCTGGATGACGGCCCTGCACCAGGAGATTCCCGAGGACAAGCTCTCCCGCGTCTCCGCGTACGACTGGTTCGGCTCCGTCGCCCTGGTGCCGCTCGCCACGGCCGCGGCCGGCCCCGCGGAGGAGGCCTTCGGCCGCTCGGCGGCCCTGTGGGGCTGCGCCGGCCTGGTCGTCCTGGTCACGGCGGCGGCGCTGTGCGTGCCGGACGTACGCAACCTGAGGCGCACGACCACGCACGTCACCCGCGGCGGGGCCACCGGGAGCGAGTCAGCCGATGCCGAACGCCCCGTCGGGGGGCTCGGGTGACGGCACGGCGTCCTCGTCCCGCACCGCACGCGCGCCACCGATGAACTCCCGCAGCGCGGTGCCGTGTTCGACCCGGGCGGGAAAGGCGTCGGCGGCGGTGCGCCGGGCCAGGGCGGCGACGTCTACCGGTCGATGCCCGGCGACGAGCACCGCGTTCCCGAACCGCCGCCCCCGCAGCACCCCCGGCTCGGCGATCAGCGCGAGCTCCTCGAACACGGTGCCCAGCGTGGCGAGTTGCGACCGCAGAAAGGCGAAGGGCGCCGCGTCGGGCAGGTTCGCGAGGTAGACGCCGCCGTCCCGCAGCACCCGCGCGGCCTCACGGACGTACGCGACGGACGTGAGGTGCGCCGGCACCCGCGACCCGCCGAACACATCGGCCACGATGACGTCCGCCGAGTCCGAGGGACCGTTCTCCAGCCAGTCCCGGGCGTCCCCCGCATGCAGCGAGACGCGAGCCCCCTCCGGCAACGGCAGATGCCCGGCCACCAGTTCCAGCAGTCCGCGGTCGACCTCGACGACGTCCTGCCGGGACCCGGGCCGGGTCACGGCCACATACCGGGGCAGGGTCAACGCGCCCCCGCCGAGATGCAGCACGTCCAACGCGGCCCCCGGCTCCCCCACCACGTCCAGCACATGCCCGAGCCGCCGCGCGTACTCGAACTCCAGATGCGTCGGATCATCCAGATCGACATAGGACTGCGGCGCCCCGTCGACAGTCAGCAACCAGGCCCGTTCCCGATCGATGTCGGGCATCAGCTTGGCAAACCCGTGATCGACGGACCGGGCGACGGCGATGGCTTCCTTCACTCCTCCATTGTGCCGTTGCACAACGGGCCTCTCAGGGGGGCGGGGCCGTGCCGATGAGCGGCTCCGCCGCGTGGGCGCGACCAGCCGCAACGGCCCCGCAGCCCCCCACCACCTCAACCCACCACGGTCACGGTCCCCGCCCCCACAGTCCGCCCGCCCTCACGGATGGCGAACCCGAGCCCCGGCTCCAACGGCACCTCCCGCCCCAGCTCCACGGTCATGGCGACCGTGTCACCGGGCCGGGCCACCGCCACCTCACCGAGATCGACGACCCCCACCACATCCGCGGTCCGGATGTAGAACTGCGGCCGGTACCCACTGGAAACCGGCGTCGTACGCCCACCCTCACGCGCGGACAGCACGTACACCTGCGCGGAGAACCGCCGCCGCGGCTTCACACTCCCCGGCGCGGCCACCACATGCCCCCGCCGAACCGCGTCCCGCGGCACCCCCCGCAGCAGCAACGCCACGTTGTCCCCGGCCTGCGCCTCCTCCATCGGCTTGCCGAAGGTCTCGAGCCCGGTCACCACGGTCTCGACGCCCGCCCCGAGCACCTCCACCCGGTCACCGACGCGCACCACGCCCCGCTCCACCGCACCGGTCACCACGGTCCCCCGGCCGGTGATGGTCAGCACGTTCTCCACGGACAGCAGGAACGGCGCGTCCAGATACCGCTCCGGCATCGGCACATAGGTGTCCACCGCGTCGAGCAGCGCTTCGATCGAAGCCGTCCAGCGCGGGTCCCCCTCCAACGCCTTCAGTCCCGAGACGCGTACGACGGGTACGGAGTCACCGCCGTAGCCGTGCGCGGTGAGCAGGTCGCGGACCTCCAGCTCGACCAGGTCGGTCAGCTCCTCGTCGCCCGCGTCGGCCTTGTTGAGGGCGACGACGATGTGGTCGACGCCCACCTGCCGGGCGAGCAGCACGTGTTCGGCTGTCTGCGGCATGATCCCGTCGAGCGCGGAGACGACGAGGATCGCCCCGTCGAGCTGCGCGGCGCCGGTGACCATGTTCTTGACGTAGTCGGCATGGCCCGGCATGTCGACGTGGGCGTAGTGCCGGGTGTCGGTCTCGTACTCCACGTGCGCGATGTTGATGGTGATGCCGCGCGCCGCCTCCTCGGGCGCCCGGTCGATCCGGTCGAACGGCACGAACGCGCCGGTGCCGCGGTCGGCGAGGACCTTGGTGATGGCGGCCGTCAGGGTGGTCTTGCCGTGGTCGACATGACCCATGGTGCCGATGTTGAGATGCGGTTTCGTGCGGACGTAGGCCGTCTTGGACATGGCTGTACCTCGAAGCGTCTAGTCATGAAGTGGGACCCCGAGGACCTGCCCGACCCTCCCCTTGCGGGGTCCGCCGGACGAACCGGAGAGGGTCAGCTTCGGGCGCCGTCGGTGAAGGCGGTGAGATCGACGGCAGCCTTCGGGGCATCCGTGACGACGGATGCTGCGAGGGCGAAGGCGTGCCGGAACATGACATCGATCATTGCCGACGCTTTACCGCACGTCGAATGGTTTTCGGCTGCCTCGGCGCGGACTCTCGCACGGCCGGCTGTGACGCTCGTGAGACGATCCATACGGCGATCACACACATGTGTCGGTTAGTGTCACCGGATGCTCGATGCCACCACCCGCTCTGGGGGCACCGCCACGGCCTCTCCCCGGGCCACCGCCGCGGAGCTCGCCGTCGCCGTCCCCCCGGCAACGACCGCCTCGTCCGTCGCACCCACCGGTTTCGCCGCTCGTTGCGTGAGAGTTCTGCTGTCTCCGTGGTCGCGGCTCTCCCTGCTCGTCGCCCTGCTCGCCGCGGGTGCCTGCACGGTGCTGCTGTTCGAGCCGCAGCGGCTGCTGACGCAGGGCTGGCCGCCGCAGCTCGGCGGAGCGGCGGCGGCAGTGGTGTTCACGGTGGCGTACGGCGTGTGCACCGTGGCGTTCGTGCCGAGGCCGCTGCTGAACCTGGCGGCGGGCGCGCTGTTCGGTTCCCAGCTGGGGCTCGGCGTGTCCCTGGCGGGCACGGTGCTCGGTGCCGGGATCGCCTTCTGCCTCGGCCGGGCGCTGGGACAGGACGCCCTGCGGCCGCTGCTGCGCGGGCGCTGGCTGAAGGCCGTGGACGGCCAGTTCAGCCGGCACGGGTTCCGTTCGATGCTGGCTGTGCGGCTGTTCCCGGGTGTCCCGTTCTGGGCCGCGAACTACTGCGCCGCCGTCTCCCGCATGGGCCTGCTGCCGTTCCTGCTGGCGACGGGCCTCGGCTCGATCCCGAACACCGCCGCGTACGTCGTCGCCGGAGCCCGCGCCTCGGCCCCGACCTCGCCGGCCTTCCTGATCGCGATGGCGTGCATCGCGCTGCCCGCGCTGGCAGGCGTGGTGATCGCCTGGCGCAAGCGGCACCGCCTGCGCCAGCTCTGACGAACCGTTACGCCTGCCCTGCTCACACCCGCTCGAGCACCATGGCGTTGGCGAGCCCGCCCGCCTCGCACATGGTCTGGAGCGCGTACCGGGCGCCCCGTTCCCGCATCGCGTGCACCAGCGTCGTCGTCAGCCGGGTGCCGCTCGCGCCGAGCGGGTGGCCGAGTGCGATGGCGCCGCCGTGCACGTTGACCCGGGCGAGATCGGCGCCGGTCTCCTGCTGCCAGGCGAGCACGACGCTGGAGAACGCCTCATTGACCTCGAAGAGGTCGATGTCGTCGAGGGTCAGTGATGCCCTGCGCAGCACCTTCTCGGTCGCGGGGACGACCCCCGTCAGCATCAGCAGCGGGTCCGAGCCGGTGACGGCGAAGCTGTGCAGCCGCGCGAGCGGGCGCAGACCGAGCCGGGCCGCCGTCTCGCTCGACGTGATGAGCACCGCCGCGGCACCGTCATTGACCGGGCTGGCGTTGCCCGCCGTGACGTTCCACTCGATCTGCGGGAACCGGTCGGCGAAGCCGGGGTCGTGGTAGGCGGGTTTGAGCCCGGCGAGGATCTCGGTGGTGCTGCCCGGCCGTACGCACTCGTCGCGTGTGACGCCCTCCAGCGGCGTGACCTCGGCGTCGAAGAGCCTGTTCTCCCAGGCCGCGGCGGCCTTCCGGTGCGAGGAGACGGCGAAGGCGTCCATCTGTTCCCGGGAGATCGACCACTTGGCGGCGATCAGCTCGGCACTGATGCCCTGCGGGACGAGTCCCTCGGGGTAGCGCTCCGCGACCCCGGGTCCGAAGGGGTCCTTGCCGGCGGGCACGTTCGACCACATCGGCACCCGGCTCATCGACTCGACCCCGCAGGCCACGACGAGGTCGTACGCGCCCGAGAGGACGCCCTGGGCGGCGAAGTGCACGGCCTGCTGGGAGGAGCCGCACTGGCGGTCCACCGTGGTGGCGGGGACGGTTTCCGGCAGGCCGGCCGAGAGGACGGCGTAGCGGGTGGTGTTCATGGCCTGCTCGCCGACCTGGTCGACGGTGCCGCCGATGACGTCGTCGATCAGTGCCGGGTCGACACCGGAGCGCTCGACGAGGGTGCGCAGGGTGTGGGCGAGAAGCTCGACCGGGTGGACGTGGGCGAGGGCGCCGTTCGGCTTGCCCTTGCCGATCGGGGTGCGTACGGCTTCGACGATCACTGCGTCACGCATGTGCGGGCCTCCGCGGCTACCAGTGAGTAGGAAATCCGAACTCACCGTAGCCCGCTGAGTTGGAAAATCCAACCCTCTCCTAGACTGGCCTCCATGGCCGCCACCAAGGACCCGCGCCCCTGCTCCATCGCCGACACCCTGGCGCTCGTCGGCGAGAAGTACTCCCTGCTCGTACTGCGGGAGGTGTGCCTCGGCAACGGCCGTTTCGATCAGCTGGTGCGCAACATCGGCGCACCGCGCGACATCCTCGCCACCCGGCTGCGCCGGCTCGTCGACGCCGGGATCCTGGACAGGCAGCCCTACAGCGAGCGTCCGCAGCGCTTCGAGTACCGGCCCACCCGTGCCGGACTGGAACTGGAGCCGGTGCTGATGACCCTGATGGCGTGGGGCGACCGTCATCTGCGGTCGGTCGGCGACCGGCCCATGGTCCTCGACCACTCCTGCGGCCAGGTGCTCGCACCGGTCGTCACCTGCGGGGCCTGCGGGGACGAGGTGCGCCACGAGGACCTCACGGCCCGCCCCCAGGCACCCGGCTGGTCGGTGACCGGGCCCACGGCGGCCTGAGCAGGGCCCGTCGTGCGTACGAGCGGCTTCCAAACCCCTGTGTCCGAGCGGTCACCCGGGGGCGCTACGCTTCCCCCTCGGCACATCTGATTCCCCGCTCATCACACTCGGCGGTCGGGCGTGCCCGTCGTCCGTTCCACGATCGGCACTTGGATTCCGCTACCTCATGTCTTGGTTCGAATCACTCATCCTCGGACTCGTCCAGGGGCTGACCGAGTTCCTCCCCGTCTCCTCCAGCGCGCACCTGCGGCTGACGGCGGCCTTCTCGGGCTGGGAGGACCCTGGCGCGGCCTTCACGGCGATCACGCAGATCGGCACGGAGGCCGCCGTGCTGATCTACTTCCGCAGGGACATCGGGCGGATCCTGTCGGCGTGGACCCGTTCACTCACGAACAAAGGAGCTGCGCGGCGACCCCGACGCGCGGATGGGCTGGCTCGTCATCGTCGGCTCGATCCCGATCGGTGTGCTCGGCGTGACGCTCAAGGACCAGATCGAGGGACCGTTCCGCGACCTGCGGATCACCGCGGCCATGCTGATCGGCATGGGCATCGTCCTGGGCGTCGCCGACCGGCTCGCGGCCCGCGACGAGAAGGGCGGCCGGCACCGCGCGCCCAAGCAGCGCAAGGCCCTGGAGGACCTGGGCGTACGGGACGGCCTGATCTACGGCGCCTGCCAGGCCATGGCGCTCATCCCGGGCGTCTCCCGCTCCGGCGCCACCATCAGCGGCGGCCTGTTCATGGGCTACACGCGCGAGGCCGCGGCCCGCTACTCCTTCCTGCTCGCCATCCCCGCGGTGCTCGCCTCCGGCGTCTTCGAGCTGAAGGACGCGACGGAGGGCGGCCACGTCTCGTGGGGGCCCACGATCTTCGCGACGATCGTCGCGTTCGTGGTGGGTTACATGGTGATCGCCTGGTTCATGAAGTTCATCACCACCAAGAGCTTCATGCCGTTCGTGTGGTACCGGATCGCGCTCGGCATCCTCATCATCGTCCTGGTCACGATGGGCGTGCTGAGCCCGCACGCGGCCGAGTCGGCGGGCTGACGACGGCGCCCTGTGATCCGGCTCTCGTGACCAACCGCATATCGATCGGGTAGCCGTCCAGTAGCGGGCTGTCAGTGGCTGCCCCTAGGCTGGTCCGCATGTCCCCCGATTCCGTGACCCCTGGTTCCGTGCGTTCCGCTGTCGAGGTCAACGAGGAGATCCGCGCGCTGTGGCGGCGCACGGGCGGCACCCTGTCGGCCGAGGAGCGCGCGGAGTACGAGCTGCTCGTCGTCGAGTGGGCCGCCGCGATCCGCAGCGGGGTCGTCAAGGCAGCCTGACCGCACCTGCCCCGGCGCCCCGGGCGCCCAGCCGCGCCAGCACCTCGTCGTCGACGTGGAACGGCCGCTCTTCGGGCAACAGCCCGGCGGCCGCGTCGAGTTCGCCCGCCCGCACCAGCGCATGAACCTCCGTGGCCAGCGGCGTGACGTCCTCGATCCCCACGATCCACTCGTCCGCGTACCGCGCCGCCGCCTCCCCCGCGAGCCCCAGCTGAAGCGACCGGTACGGCAGGGGTGCGAGCCGCAGATCCCGCTCCGGATCCCACTGCACCCGCGCGGGTGCCCGCCTCAACTGCCGCTTCCAGTCGGCCTGTTCACCGTGCAGGGCGGGGACGTGGTGGGACAGACAGGCGTTGCGCAGCGCCCAGAGGAAACCGTCCCGGCTGATCTCGACCGCCAGGACCGTCTCCTGGCCCTCCTTCGTGCCCCAGCCGCAGCGGTACATCATCCACAGGAAGGACGGCTTGATCCATGTCATGCGGTCCCGCTTCCAGGCCGCCGGGAAGCGGCCGTCGCGGGCGGCGGGGCCGCCGATCTCCGGGCGGTAGGCCTGGTAGACGGTGATCGTGGACTCGGTGTGGCGGGCGCGGACACGGAATCGCGGTTCGTTTCGATCGTTCACGGAGGACAGGCTGGGCCCCGGGGGCGCCCGGCGGCCACCGAATATCACGCACGGCTCTTGGCTCGGCACCTGACATGCCCAACACTGAGCCGATGACGCAGCGCGTGGAGCTCGCCACCGTAAGAGACCGGCTGGCCGTCGACGGGGTGATCACCGACTACGCGGTCGCCGTCGACGACGGGGACTGGGAGGCGTACCGGGACCTGTTCGTCCCGCAGGGGCGGGCGGACTACCGCTCGGCCGGCGGCATCGAGGGAGAGGCCTCGGCGGTCGCCGCGTGGCTCGCCGAGAGCCTGGGGCTGTTCCCGATGCGGCAGCATCTGATCGTCAACCGGCGCGTGCGGTTCGGCGTCTGGGAGCAGGACACCGGCGACACGGCCCGGGTCCAGGCCGACTACGTCAACCCCATGGCCACGTCGGGGCCCGCGCCCGACTTCATGTGCGGCGGCCGGTACGCCTTCGCGCTGCTGCGCACGGACGACGGCTGGCGACTGAGCGAGGTGGTCGTACGGGAGAAGTGGCGGCGCCTTCCCGGGCGGCACTCGGCACCTGTGGTCAACTGACCCGGCGTCCTCTGTCCTAGATCGTCGGCAGGGCGCACACTGGAGGCACCCGCGGGGTAGGAGGCGCCTATGAAGACGCTCGGCCACTGGCTCGCCTCTCCCCGGCGCCGCTCGGCCGCCGCGGCGGTCGCGGGCGCCCTGCCCGTCCTTGCCTTTCCCGCTCCGTCCCTGTGGTGGTGCGCCTACATCGCCCTGGTCCCCTGGCTCCTGCTGCTGCGCACCGCGCCGACCGGAAAACGGGCGGCCGTCGAGGGCTGGTGGGGCGGCTTCGGCTTCATGCTGGCCATGCACCACTGGCTGCTGCCGAGCCTGCACGTGTTCACGTTCGTCATCGCCGCCCTGCTGGGCGCCCTGTGGGCCCCGTGGGGCTGGCTGGTGCGCCGCCTGCTCGCGGGCGTCCCCTCGACGGCCCAGGTCGCGGGCGCGCTGCTGGTGGTGCCGTCCGGGTGGCTGGGCATCGAGCTGATCCGGTCCTGGCAGGGCCTCGGCGGGCCCTGGGGCATGATCGGCTCCAGTCAGTGGCAGGTCGAGCCGGCGCTGCGGCTGGCCTCGGTCGGCGGGGTGTGGCTGCTCAGTCTGCTGGTCGTCGCCGTCAACGTCGCGGTGACCGTGCTCGTGGCGGTCCAGCAGGCCCGCGTGCCCGCCGTGGCCGGCATCGTCGCCACGGCGGCGGCCACGTCGGCCGCCTGGACCCTCGCACCCCGCCCCGCCGTCGACGGCCACCTCCGGATCGCCGTCGTCCAGCCGGGCGTCATCGACGGCCCGGGCGGCGCCGACCGCCGGCTCGCCCGCGAGGAACAGCTCACCCGCCGCCTCGCCGGCCAGGACGTCGACCTGGTCGTCTGGGGCGAGAGCAGCGTCGGTTTCGACCTCGGGGACCGGCCCGACCTCGCCCGGCGGCTCGCGGACCTGTCCCGTGCGACGGGCGCGGACATCCTGGTCAACGTGGACGCCCGGCGCTCCGACGTGCCCGGCATCTACAAGAGCTCGATCCTGGTCGGCCCGGACGGTCTGACCGGCCAGCGCTACGACAAGATGCGGCTCGTCCCCTTCGGCGAGTACATCCCGGCCCGCTCCATGCTCGGCTGGGCCACCTCCGTCGGCAAGGCGGCGGGCGAGGACCGCAGGCACGGCTCACAACCGGTCGTGATGAACGTGGGGGACCGGCTGCGCGTCGGCCCGATGGTGTGCTTCGAGACGGCGTTCCCCGACATGACCCGCCACCTCACCCGGGAAGGCGTCGACGTGCTGATCGGCCAGTCGTCGACGTCCACGTTCCAGCACAGCTGGGCCCCCGAGCAGCACGCCTCCCTCGCCGCCCTGCGGGCCGCCGAGACCGGCCGCCCCATGGTGCATTCGACGCTCACCGGTGTCTCCGCCGTCTACGGCCCGAGCGGGCAGCGGGTCGGCTCGTGGCTCGGCACGGACGCCTCAGCCACGCAGATCTACGCGGTCCCCCTCGCCCACGGCACCACGCCCTACGTCCGCCTGGGCGACTGGGCCGTCCACGCGGCCGTCCTGATCCTCCTCGTCTGGGCCGCGGGCGAGGGCGTACGGACGCTGCGGCTCAGGCGGTCCGCTCCTGAACCGCGCGAAGCACCCGCTCGCACAGTTCATGGGTCTCCAGCGCGTCCCGGGCGCTGAGCACCTTGCCCGCCCGCACCGCGTCCAGGAAGGCCAGCACGGCCTGTTCGATCCCGCGCTGCCGGGCCACCGGCACCCAGTCCCCGCGCCGTCGCACGGTCGGCTGGCCCTTGTGGTCGACGACCTCGGCGAGGTTGATCACCTGCCGCTTGGTGTCCTGCCCGGACACCTCCAGGATCTCCTCGGCCGAACCGCTGAGCCGGTTCATCACGCCGAGCGCGGTGAAGCCGTCCCCGGCGAGCTGGAGCACCAGGTGGTGCAGCAGGCCGTCGCGGACCCGGGCGCGCACGGTCACGTCGTCGACCGGCCCGGGCACCAGGAACCGCAGGGTGTCGACGACGTGGATGAAGTCGTCGAGGATCATCGTGCGCGGCTCCTCCGGCAGCCCGACGCGGTTCTTCTGCATCAGGATCAGCTCGCGCGGATGGTCGGCGCACTGCGTGTAGCCGGGGGCGTGCCGCCGGTTGAAGCCGACGGCGAGGCTCACGTCCCGCTCCTCGGCGAGTTCCACCAGCCGGACGGAGTCGTCGAGCGCGTAGGCGAGCGGTTTGTCGACGTACGTCGGTACGCCCGCCTCCAGCAACCGCGTCACGATCTCCGGGTGCGCGATCGTGGGGGCGTGCACGAAGGCGGCGTCGAGGTCCGCCGCGAGCAGGGAGTCGAGGATGGTGTGCCGCCGCTCCCCGGGGACGTGCAGGCCGTCGGCGACCCGGGCGAGCGTGGCGGGCGTACGGGTCTGAAGGTGCAGCTCGATGCCGGGCTGGAAGGCGAGAACCGGCAGGTAGGCCTTCTGCGCGATGTCGCCGAGTCCGATGCAGCCGACCTTCACGGGGTGTTCTCCTCTAACGGTTTCCTGCCGGGGCCTGCCCGGAAGCATACGGGTGCTGCGGGGGCCTCCAGTCGGCGATGCCGTCGAAGCCGCGCAGGAACAGGGCGGGCCCGGCCTTCGACAGCGCGGCCACGGCGTTGTCGCGTACGACGGTCCCCGCACGGCTCGTCATGAGGTTGAGGCGGGCCACCTTCACGGCCTGGCGTGCGACGGCGGTCGTGCGGGGCAGCCGGGCCGCGGTGTAGGCGGGGAGGTCGTCGCAGTGGTGGGCGAGGACGACCGCGTCCTCGATGGCCTGGTTGCCGCCCTGGCCGAGCGTCGGCGGCATGGCATGCGCGGCGTCGCCGACCAGGGCGACCCGGCCGTGGTGGTGGGCGGGCAGGGGTTCGGCGAGGTGATGGACGTCGTGGCGCAGGACGTCCTCGGGGCGGGCGGCGGCGAGCACGGCGGGGATCGGGTCGTGCCAGTGGCCGAAGCGGCGCAGCAGTTCGGCCCTCTCGTCGTCGGGCGCGCTGCCGCCGGCGGGTGTCACGGCGGCGGCGTAGGCGTAGACGCGGCCGTCCTTGAGCGGGTGGGTGCCCCAGATGTGGCCCCTGCCCCAGGTCTCGTGGGAGGCGAACTCGGCTCCGGGGACGGGGATCACGACCCGCCAGGTGGTGAACCCGCAGTAGACGGCCCCGGGGTGGCCGGGGAAGAGCGCGCGGCGCACCGCGGACCGGACTCCGTCGGCGGCCACCACCAGGTCGGCTTCCAGCTCGCCGTCCGCGGTGGCGACGCGGGCCGGCCGGTCGGTGTCGCCGCGGTCGGTGAGGGTCGCGGCGTCGGCGGTGCGTACGGTGCCGGGCGGGAGCTGTGCGGCCAGGTGCTCGATGAGCGTGGCGCGGTGCAGCAGCACGAGCGGGCCGCCGAAGCGTTCCGCGGCGGCGTCGGCGGAGGAACGCGCGAGCCACCGCCCCCTCGGTGTGCGCAGCCCGCCGTCCCCCGACCAGGCCGCGAGCTCGCGGATGGTGTCGCCGAGGCCGATGACGTCCAGCGCCCGCAGCGCGTTGGGAGCGAGCGAGATGGCCGCGCCCACCGGCCGCAGTGAGCGGGCCCGCTCCAGCACGGTGACGTGCCGGCCGCGCCGGTGCAGGGCGGCGGCCGCGGTCAGACCTGCGATGCCGCCGCCGATCACGACGATCCGCTCGGACCGTGCCATGGCTCCTCCTCGGACCAGGGGAATGAACGTGCTGCGTAACTACACCTGTAGTTACCTCTCGACGTTACTACACCCGTAGTGACACCGGTAGCGTGAGCGCCATGTCCGTACGCGCCGCCGGCCCCTCCCGCTCCGACCTCGTCGCCGACGCGGCCCTCTCCCTGCTCGCCGAACGCGGGATGCGGGGCCTCACGCACCGCGCGGTCGACGAGGCGGCCGGTCTCCCCCAGGGCTCCACGTCCAACCTCGCGCGGACCCGGCAGGCTCTGCTGGAGCTGGCGGTGCGGCGTCTGGCCGACCGCGAGGCACGGGTGCTGGCGCTGCACGAGATGCCCGACCCCCGGTCCGGCACCGACTCCCTCGCCGACGCGCTGGCCCTGGCCACCCACCGCGCCCTGACGAGCAACCGCGCCCTCACGCTCGCCCGCTACGAACTGGCCCTGGAGGCGACGCGCCGCCCCGAGCTCCGGGCCTGTTTCGACGCGACGGGCGCCCGCTTCCGGGACCAGCTCGCCGCCCTGGTCACCGGGATGGGCTCCACGGATCCCGCCCGGCACACGCTGTCGCTGATCGCCTGGGCGGACGGGCTGATGTTCAGCTGTGTGGCGGGATCGTTCGGCGCCGAGGTGCCGAGCCTCGCTCAGGTGCGGGCCGGGCTGCGGGAACTGCTGGCCGGGATGACCGCGGCCTGAAAAAACCGTGGTGCCGCACGGAGTGTTGGGAAAAGATGCGGCCATGACGACCGAACGCCGTATGCCTGCCCCGACCGCCGACGAACGCACCATGCTGGAAGGGTGGTTGGAGTTCCACCGGCAGACCCTCGCCTGGAAGTGCGAGGGTCTGAGCGACGAGCAGCTCCGGTCCGCCTCGGCGGAGCCCTCCGAGCTGTCCCTGATGGGGCTGGTGCGGCACATGGCGGACGTGGAGCGGAACTGGTTCCGCCGCGTCCTGGCCAACGAGGACGCGGCCCCGCTCTACTTCAGCGACGAGGACCTCGACGGCGAGTTCCATCTGACCGAGGCGGACACCTACCGGGAGGCCCACGCCACCTGGCAGGCCGAGATCGAGGCGGCCCGGCGCAACGCGGCCCGCTTCGGCCTGGACGACCTCACCGAGGGCAAGCACCGCCGCACCGGCGAGCGGTTCAACCTGCGATGGCTCTACACCCACATGATCGAGGAGTACGCGCGGCACAACGGCCACGCCGACCTGATCCGCGAGCGCATCGACGGCTCGACCGGCGACTGACGTCACCCCGCGGCACGGCGACCACCTCCGTACGGGGCGCGAGATCACCCGTGCGGGGCATCCTCCGCCCGTTCGCCGCCCCACGGAGGGCCGGACGCAGCAGAGTGGCGCGGGTGCATCGAACGACGACCACCGCGACGCTCCTGGTGACCGTGGCTGTCTCGGCCCTGTCCGGTTGTATGACGGTCCAGCGTCCCTCCGTTCCCGGCCCCCCGACGGCACCGTCCGGGCCGTCGGCACCGGGGCCGGAGGGGCAGTCGGAGACCCAGGTCGTGCAGGCACCGGCCCGAGAGGCCCTCGAACTCATCGAGACGTCCCGCCGCCCGGAGCCGACCGCGTCCGAGGCCCGCCCGGCCGCCCCCGCGGCGGCCTCGCCCGAGCGGACCGTGCCGTCCGGCAACCGTGACCCTCACCCGCGCCCCGTGCGCCCGGAGCCGCGCGAGCCGAACCGGCGGAGCCCGCAGCGGCAGCATGCCGATGTCCCCGACGTCTCGGGTCCGGTACGGCGGAACGTCCAGCAGAACGTTCCGAACACGCCGGACGTCTGTGCGCTGGGCAGGCGCTACGGGGGGTGGCCGGCGGACAGCCCGCAGGCGACCATCTGCCGCGACGCCTACGGACGTTGACTCCCCTGGATCAGGGCCGCTGCCGCGGCGGCGTCCACGCCTCTCCGCCACCCTCACCCAGCCGCGACTCCCACCGCCGGATGGCGGCTCGCACGCCCTGTCCGTAGCCGTCGTCGGCGAGGTCGGCGGCGGCGCTCCTGGCCCGCCGCAGATGGGTGCGGGCGGCATCGCGCTGACCGAGTCCGGCGTAGTCGGCGGCCAGACTCAGGTGCAGGGAGGGGTAGAACGCGCGTACCGCGAGCGCCCCTTCCCGGGCGGCGGGGCCGTCCCTCGCGATCTCCTCCGCGGCCGTCAACGCGCGCAGGTCCCAGGCCAGTTCGTCCGCGGGATCGTCCTGCGTGTCGGCCAGGTAGTGGGCGAGGGTGCAGCGGTACAGCGGGTCGCCGTGCTCCCCGACCTCCGCCCACAGGTCCAGCAAGCGCCGCCGGGCCTCCTCCCGGTCTCCCGCGTGGTGCAGGATCACGACCTGCCCGATCCGCGTCAGCACGGCATCCGCCGCCGCCTGCCCCTGCCGCTCCGCCACCACGCCCTCCGCACGCTCGACCGCTGTCTCCTCCCGACGCTAGCCGCAGACCGGGAGGATCCAGCTCAGGCCGCTCCGTACGCCGTCGGCCACGCGGCGGTCAGCCGTCGGCCTCAGCCCAGGTTCGGAATGGTCCAGTCGATCGGCTCATGCCCCTGCGCCGCCACCGCCGCGTCGATCTGCGTGAACGGCCGGGAGCCGAAGAACTTCTTCGCGGACAGGGGCGAGGGGTGCGCGCCCTTGACCACCACATGCCGGGTCTCGTCGATCAGCGGGAGCTTCTTCTGCGCGTAGTTGCCCCACAGCACGAACACCGCCGGGTCGGGCCGGTCGGCCACCGCGCGGATGACCGCGTCGGTGAACTTCTCCCAGCCCCGGCCCTTGTGCGAGTTGGCCTCGCCGCCGCGGACCGTGAGCACCGCGTTGAGCAGCAGCACGCCCTGCTGGGCCCACGGCATGAGATAGCCGTTGTCCGGAATGGGAGTGCCCAGCTCCTCGTGCATCTCCTTGTAGATGTTCCGCAGGGACGGCGGGATCCGCACACCGGGCCGGACCGAGAAGCACAGCCCGTGCCCCTGCCCCTCGCCGTGGTACGGGTCCTGACCGAGGATCAGGACCTTCACCTTCTCGTACGGCGTGGCGTCCAGCGCGGCGAAGACCTCCTCACGCGGCGGGTGGACGGGGCCCTTCGCCCGCTCCTCCTCGACGAACTCCGTCAGCTCGTTGAAGTAGGGCTGCTGCAGCTCGTCACCCAGAACCCCGCGCCAGGACTCGGGCAGCATGGCGGTGTCGGTCACGTCAACGTCCTCACGATGTGCGGTCACTTCCAGGCCTCAGAACCTACCGGCGACCACTGACAACGTGCCCGGGAAGCCCCGAGTGCGCCCGGGCTACCAGGCGGTCTTGCGGTGCAGCTCCCACATCATCATGATCGTCGACGGGTCCAGGGCCCGCTCGGCGCCCGAGACGTCCCGGCTCGCCGCCACGTACTGCCTGCCCTGCCACAGCGGCAGCAGCCGCGCGTCGTCGACGAGGATCTGCTGGGCCTCCTCGAACTCCTTCACCACGTTCGCGCGGTCGCTCTCGCGGCGCGACCGGGGCAGCAGGTCGCCGGTGATCTCGGGCGCCGGGTAGGGCGTGCCGAGGGCGTTCTGCTCGCCGACGAACGGTGCGATGAAGTTCTCGGCGTCCGGGAAGTCGGGGAACCAGCCCCGTCCGAACACCGGGTACTCGCCCTTGCGGTAGCCCTCGACGTAGGTCTTCCAGGGGCGGCTCTTGAGGGTGATCGTGAACAGGCCCGACCCCTCGAGCTGGCGCTTCAGCTCCTTGAACTCCGCGGCGGTCTCGGAGCCGTACCGGTCGCTCGTGTACCAGAGGGTGAGCGGGACCGTCCGGTTGATGCCCGCGCCGGTGAGGGTCTTGCGGGCCTTGGCGACGTCGGGGTCGCCGTAGTCGTCGAAGAAGCCCGTGGTGTGGCCGGTGAGGCCCTTGGGGACCATGGAGTACAGCGGGTCGACGGTGTCCTTGTAGACCTTGTGGGCGATCGCCGCCCGGTCCACGACCTGCGCGATGGCCTGGCGCACGGCCTTGCGGTTGGCCCAGGGGTCCTTCGGGTTGAACACCAGGTAGTTGATGTCGGTGCCCGTGCCCTCGACGAGCTGGATCTCCTCCTCCTTGGCGCCCTGCAGCTCGACGACGTCCCCGGCGGCCAGACCGCGGTAGGTCACGTCGATCTGCTTGTCCCGCAGGGCCTTGACCATGGCGCCGGAGTCCTGGAAGTAGCGGATGGTGACCGCGTCGTTCTGGCGCTTCGCGAAGCCCTTGTAGGCGTCGTTGCGCACGAGGACGGCTTCCTTGCCGTCACTGTACGAGTCGAGGCTGTACGGCCCGGAACCGACGGCGTCGTCGCCCTTGCGCAGGGCGTCCTTCGGATACTCCTCCGGGGCGACGATCGACATGGCGGGGGTGGCGAGCACGAACGGGAAGGTGGCGTCGGGCTTGTTGAGGTGGAAGATCACCTCGCGGTCGTTCGACGCCTGGACCCGCTCCAGGCTGCCCAGCAGACCGGCGGGGCCGCCGTTGACGTTGATCTTGCGGATCCGGTCGAAGGAGTACTTCACCGCCTGGGCGTCGAGCGCTTCCCCGTTGGAGAACTTCAGGCCCTCGCGCAGCTCGCAGCGGTACACCTGGTTCGAGGAGTCGCTGAAGCCGCACTGCTCGGCGGCGTCCGGCTGCGGCTCGCTCGTACCGGTCGGATAGCTCAGGAGCGTCTGGTAGATGTTGCGGAACAGCTCCCATGAACTGTCCCAGGAGGCCGCGGGGTCCAACGTGCTGGGAGCACTGGTGGTGCCCACCACGATCGGCCCTTCGTCCTCCGGGGTGTCGGACGACAGCACGCCGCACCCGGCGAGCAGGGTCGATATGGACGCGATGGCCGCTACCCGCCGCAGGCATCGGTTCCGCTTGAACACGCGCACGCTCCTCGATCTGCCATACCAAGGGTCGGCAGACCATACCGCAGTGCCGCGCCCGCTGACTCTCCCCCGGGCATGACTCCTTGATCAGTAAACCTATGACGACGTTGTCATCGCCCTTGGGGACACCATTACGCCGGCACGGGCGCCGCTCGCGTCAAGGGGCGCCCGTGCCGAACCGCGTACGTGCTGCCGTCAGCCCGTGCCCGCGTTGAGGAAGATGCCGCCGTCCACGACGAGCGTCTGGCCGGTGACCCAGTCGGACTGCGCGGAGGTGAGGAACGCGGCCGCGCCGCCGATGTCCGAGGGCACGCCGAGCCGGCCCAGCGGGTAGGCCGCGGCGGCCTCCTCCTCCCGGCCCTCGTACAGGGCCTGGGCGAACTTGGTCTTCACGACGGCCGGGGCAATGGCGTTGACCCGCACCTTGGGCGCGTACTCGCGCGCGAGCTGCACCGTCAGGTTGATCATGGCGGCCTTGCTGATGCCGTAGGCGCCGATGAAGGGCGAGGGCGACAGGCCCGCGACGGAGGCGATGTTGACGATGGCGCCGCCGTTGTCCTTCTGCCAGGCGTGCCAGGTCTTCTGGGCGAAGCCCAGTGCGGAGACGACATTGGTCTCGAAGACCTTGCGCGCGACGTTCAGGTCGAGGTCCGCGATCGGCCCGAACACCGGGTTGGTACCGGCGTTGTTGACCAGGTGATCGAGGCGGCCGAAGGCCTCCATCGTGCGCTCGACGGCGAGGGCCTGGTGGTCCTCGTCGTGCGCCTTGCCGGCGACGTAGATCGCGCGGTCGGCGCCGAGCTGCTCGACGGCCTCCTTGAGGGCGTCCTCGTTGCGGCCGGTGATGCACACGCGGTCACCACGCGCCACGAGCGCCTCGGCGACGCCGTAGCCGATGCCGCGGCTGGCGCCCGTGACGAGGGCGACCTTGCCGGAGAGTTCCACGGAAGTCATGTCTGGTCCCCTAGTCGAGCGGTCCGCCGGCCACGTACAGCACCTGGCCGGAGACGAACCCGGCCGCCTCGCCCGTGAAGAAGGCGATGGCGTTGGCGATGTCGTCCGGCTCGCCGACCCGGGCCACCGGGATCTGGGTGGCGGCGGCGGCCTTGAAGTCCTCGAAGCCCATGCCGACGCGGTCGGCGGTGGCCTTGGTCATCTCGGTGGCGATGAAGCCGGGGGCGACGGCGTTGGCGGTGACGCCGAACTTGCCGAGCTCCTTGGCCAGGGTCTTGGTGAAGCCCTGGAGGCCCGCCTTGGCGGCCGAGTAGTTGACCTGCCCGCGGTTGCCGAGCGCCGAGGACGACGAGAGGTTGACGATCCGCCCGAATCCGGCGTCGACCATGTGCTTCTGACAGGCCTTGGACATCAGGAAGGCGCCGCGCAGATGCACGTTCATGACGGTGTCCCAGTCGGAGACGCTCATCTTGAACAGCAGGTTGTCGCGCAGCACGCCCGCGTTGTTGACCAGGATCGTCGGCGCGCCGAGCTCCTCGGCGATCCGCGCGACGGCCGCTTCGACCTGCGCCTCGTCCGAGACGTCGCAGCCGACCGCGACGGCCTTGCCGCCGGCGGCGGTGATCTTCTCGACGGTGTCCTTGCACGCCGCCTCGTCGAGGTCGAGCACGGCGACAGCGCGGCCCTCGGCGGCCAGGCGTACGGCGGTGGCGGCGCCGATCCCGCGCGCCGCGCCGGTGACGACGGCTACCCGCTGCTCAGTGGTGGACATGGCTGCTTCTCCTCAGGTGAGCGACCGCTTAGTACCTTCAGTGGGTGTGACGCTAGAAGCCCTGGCACGCGGTGTCAACGGCCGGGCCCGGCATGTGATCCATTACCCGGGCCCACGAGGCCCAGCGGACCACACTCGTCCCCCACCCGGCCCTGATCGGCCGCCCCGGCCACCCGATCAGCGCACGACCGCCGCGCCCGCGCACCTTTCCCCGCCTAGCGTCGAAGCGCGAGCCACTCGTGGCCGGAAAAGGGAGAGACTCCATGCGCCGTCGCACCGGTGCCATCGGCATGCTGTTCGCGATCGCCGCGATCATGCCGCTGGCCGAGCCCGCTCACGCCCGAACCGATCGGGACTGCCGTGACTTCGCGTTCCAGGAGGACGCGCAGGCCGTTCTCGACGCGGATCCGAGCGATCCCGACAGACTCGACGAGGACCAGGGCCGCGGGGACGGCATCGCGTGTGAGGCGCTGCCCCACCGCGGCGCGGGCATCATCTCCCCCACGCACATGCCCACCCCCACCGTCAGCCCGTCGGTCTCCGTCAGCCCGTCCGCCTCCGCCACCGTCACACCCACCACCGCTCCGTCCCGCGGTGTGCGCGGCGGACTGGGCGGCGCCGTGGCCTCCGGGCCGAGCGACTGGGACGTGGCCATCGGGCTGACCTTCGCCGTGAGCGCCCTGCTCACGGCCGGCTTCTTCCTGAGGCGACGTCTGAGGTCACGTCTGCGGTGACCTCGGGGGCGCGGCCCGACCGTGCCCCCGACCGGTCCGTCATCGCACCAGCAGGTCCAGCAGCCGTTCCGTCTCCGCCGCCGGATCGGTCGTCAGGCCGGTGTGCACGGGGCCGGGCTGGACGATCGTCGAGCGGGGGGCGACGAGCCAGCGGAAGCGGCGGCCGGGGTCGTCGCCCGCTGCCTGGCCGGCCGCCGTGCCGCCCGCGCAGACCCCTTCCACGGCCCGCAGGGCGGCGTGGATGCCCGCCACGTCCGCCTGGGGGTCGAGGGCCAGCAGGCGGGCCTCGTCGAGGTGCGTGCGGGCGCCGACGTAGGACTCGGCGCGGCAGTAGACGAGCACCCCCGCGTTGATGCACTCGCCGCGCTCGACGCGCGGCACGACGCGCAGGACCGCGTACTCGTAGACCTGGCGGTCCCGCGTCCCGCCCCTGATGATGTGCCGGTCGCTCACTTGATCCCCTGGATGCGCTCGTGGATGGCGGCGGCCCGGGCGAGCAGCGGCCGCGCGTAGGCCCGCCGCAGGTCGTCGGGTGTGGCGAAACCGGGCTCGCCGGTCAGCCAGGCGTCCGGGACGCGGGCCGTGACCTCGGCGAGCAGTTCCTCGGTGACCAGAGGCGCCAACTCGGCCGCGGCGGCGGCCACGTCGGGCCCGAAGGGCGCCAGGGCATGGTCGGAGGCGTCGTACGGTCGGGCCGCGGAGGTTTCCGCGCCGGGCCAGTTGTGGTGCCAGATCATGGTCGCGCCGTGGTCGACGAGCCACAACTCGCCCCGCCACATCAGCAGGTTGGGGTTGCGCCAGGACCGGTCGACGTTGTTGACCACCGCGTCGAACCAGACGATCCGCCCGGCCTCCTCGGGGCCGACCGGGAACGCGAGCGCGTCGAAGCCGAGCGCGCCGGAGAGGAAGTCCATGCCGAGGTTGGTGCCGCCGCTGGACCTGAGCAGGCTCTGCACCTCCTGGTCGGGCTCGGAGAGCCCCAGCTCCGGGTCGAGCTCGACCGTGACCAGCCGCGGCACCCGCAGCCCGAGCCGGCGGGCGAGCTCCCCGCACACCACCTCGGCGACGAGCGTCTTGCGGCCCTGTCCCGCGCCGGTGAACTTCAGGACGTAGGTCCCGAAGTCGTCGGCCTCGACGAGCCCCGGCAGCGAACCGCCCTCCCGCAGGGGGGCGATGAAACGGGTCGCGATCACTTCCTTGAGCATCGCCCCAGGTTACTGACGCGGTGGCCCGGCCGCCGCCGCCGGCGTCGCGACGGCGGCCGGGAAACCGACAGCGAACCGACAGCGAGGTTTTATGCGCAGCTGCTCCCGGCCGGGCCAGGATTTCGACACCGTCTGAACAGGCGGTCCGCCGGGCCCGTACCTCCCGGCAGATCATCGCAAGCCTCCCGAAGGGAAATGTCCGTATGACCAGCGCTTCGCTCCAGCCCGCATCGGGACCGGCCCGTCGTACCGTCGTGGCGGCGGCCGGAGCGGCGGGCCTCGCCGCCGCGCTGACCGCGTGCGGAGGCTCGGACGACAGCTCGTCCGGCTCCGTCGACTCCTCCGGCTCGTCCGGCACCGCCCAGGGCGACCAGGGGTCGGGCAGCACCCCGTCGAGCGGTGGGGGCGGTGCCGCGGCCGGCGGCGCGCTCGCGTCGACCGCCGACATCCCCGAGGGCGGCGGCAAGGTCTTCGCCGACCAGAAGGTGGTCGTCACCCAGCCGGCCGCGGGCGAGTTCAAGGCGTTCTCGGCCACCTGCACCCACCAGGGATGCGCGGTGAAGAGCATCGCCGACGGCGTCATCAACTGTCCCTGCCACAACAGCAACTTCTCGATCACCGACGGCAGCGTGAAGAGCGGTCCCGCGAAGAAGCCGTTGCCGGAGATGAAGATCACCGTCGACGGCGACTCGATCAAGCTCGCCTGAGCTCGCCCCGGAGCGGCGCGTCCCGGGGACGCGTGAGACACGCCAGCACCTCGTCCGTGGTCGCGACCGTGGCGACCAACGCGAGGGTGTGGCGGATCATCGCGGGGGTGTACTCGGCGGGCACCCCCGCGACGGCGTCCGCCGGGACGACGGCGGTGTAACCGCGGTTCACGGCGTCGAACACGGCGTTGGGGACCGCCACGTTGGCCGAGACCCCGGTGACGATCAGCGTGCGGCAGCCGAGGTTGCGCAGCAGCGGGTCGACCTCCGTGCCCTGGAGCGGCGACAGCCCGTGCAGGCGCCGGACGACGAGGTCCTCCTCGGCGACCTCGATCGGCGCCGCGACACGCACCGCGCGCGTGCCGGTCAGCTGCCGGACGGGCAGCCGTTCGGCGGCGCGGAAGAGCGTTGCGTTGCGGCTGGCTCCGCGGCCGTCGGGGCGGCGTTCGGCGATGGCGTGGACGACCTGGACACCGCCCGCGTGGGCGGCGGCGACCAGGCGGGCGACGTTGGCGAGCACTCCGCCGGAGCGGGCCGCCTCGGCGAGTTCGGGCAGCGCGCTGTCGGCTCCGACCACGCCTTCCTGGCATTCGACGGTGAGCAGCACGGTGGTGGGCGGATCGAGGAGTTCACTGAGCTCTGCGTACGAGGGCACGGTTCCCCCTGGGCGCCGGCGGCGGGTCGGGCGAGCGTAGCCACCGTTGCGCCCGGAAGGAAGAGACAGCATTCTTTTTCTGACGTGATGTCAGAGGATCTCCTCTGGCACGACGTGGGAGAAAGAAAGAGGGGGAGCATGACCGTCACGCAGCAGCGCCGGGGCCGGAAGATCATGATGACGCCCGGTGAGCTGGACGATTTCCTCACCACGCAGCGCACCTGCCGGGTCGCCACGATCTCGGCCGACGGCGCCCCGCACGTGAGCACGCTGTGGTTCGCCTGGGACGGCAGGTCGATGTGGCTGTACTCGGTCGTGCGCAGCAAGCGGTGGACCGACCTGCGGCGCGACCCGCGCGTGGCCATCGTGGTCGACACCGGTGAGGAGTACGACGAGCTGCGCGGCGCCGAGCTGTCCGGGACCGTCGAGTTCGTGGGCGAGATACCGCGCATCGGCGAACTGCGCGCCGAACTCGACGTCCCGGAGATGCTGTTCGCCCGGAAGAACTTCCACCTGGAGGAGATGCCGCACGACGGCCGGCACGCCTGGCTGCGCCTGACCCCCGAGAAGGTCGTCTCCTGGGACTTCCGCAAGCTGGCCGGACAGTAGCGCCTCAGTCGAGGCTCTCGCCCGCAGCCTGGAGGGCCCGCACCGCCGCCCGGATCGACGGGCGGCGGTCGGCGTCCGCACGCCAGACGACGTACACATGCCGCCGCACCCGCTGACCGACGGGGACCGTCACGACCCCGTCCGGCACGGGACGGCGGCCGAGCACAGGGGCGATGCACACACCGAGGCCCGCGGCGACCAGCGCGAGCTGGGTGTGGGTCTCGGCGGCGCGGTGGCCGACGATCGGTTCGATGCCCCGGGAGCGGAGCGTGAACATCAGCCACTCGTGGCAGAACTCCCCGTCGCCCCAGGTGATCCACTCGTCGTCGGCGAACTCGCCGAGGTCCACCTCGTCGCGCCCCGCGAGCCGGTGGTCCGCCGGCATGGCGACATCGGCGGGGTCGTCCAGGATCGGCGCCTTGACCAGGCCGTCGGGCAGCGCCATCGGCTTGTTGTACCAGTCGAGCACCACGGCGAGGTCCAGATCACCGCGCACCACACCGGCGATGGCCTGCTCCGGCTCCAGCTCGCTTGAGCGCAGCCGCAGCGCGGGATGTTCCCGGCGCAGCGCGGACAGCGCGAGCGGGAAGAGCCCGCGAGCCGCGGTCGGGAACGCCGACAGTCTGAGTTCGCCGACGACCTGCCCGCGCTGCGCCTCCAGGTCGGACTGGGCGAGCTCCACCTGGGACAGGATGCGCGCGGCATGCTCGGCGAGCAGCCGGCCGGCGTCGGTGAGCCGCACACCCCGGCCGTTCTTGGCGAGGAGTTGCTGGCCGACCTCGCGCTCCAGCTTGGACATCTGCTGGGAGACCGCGGACGTCGTGATGTGCAGGCCCTCGGCCGCGCCGCTGACCGAGCCGTGCCGGGCGAGGGCGTCGAGGGTGCGCAGGCGCTCCAGGTTCAACATGTAAGCAATACTACGCAGTATCGGGTGCGAAATATCGCTTGTGCTACGAGGTTTTGGCCAGCATCGTGGCTGCCATGAGCACCGTCACCACCCCCGTCGGCCGGGTCACCGTCACACCCCCTTCGAGCGAACGGCCGCGTCGCCGTCTCGACTGGCGTCTCCGCTTCGCCGCCCTGTCCCTGATCTGGGGCTTCAGCTTCCTCCTCATCAAGGTGGGCACCCATGCGTACGCGCCGTTCCAGGTGACGCTCGGCCGGCTGGTGTTCGGTACGGCGGTGCTCGCCGCCGCCATGGCGGTGCGGCGCGAGCGGCTGCCGCGCGGGGCGCGCACCTGGGGGCATCTGGCGGTCGCCGCGTTCCTGCTCAACGCCCTGCCGTTCTCGCTGTTCGCGTACGCGGAGCTGACCATCCCGTCCACACTGGCGGGCATCTGCAACGCGACCTCGCCGCTGTGGGGCATGACGTTGTCGCTGGTCGCCCTGTCGGAGGACCGTCCGACCCGGGTGCGGGTCGCGGGGCTGGGTCTCGGTTTCCTCGGCGTGCTGACCGTGCTGGGCGCCTGGCAGGGCTTCCACGGCCTGGACGCCGGCGGCACGGCGCTGGCTCTGCTGGCCTCCCTCAGCTACCCGATCGGCTGGATCTACGTCCGACGCACCCTGGCCGGCGCCGGCCACTCGCACCTGTCCATGACCGGCGCGCAACTGCTGCTGGCGACGGTCCAGCTGGCCGTCGTCACCCCACTGTTCACGACCCTGCCCACGAACCTCTCCCCCGTGCCGCTGCTGGCGATCGCCGCCCTGGGAGCGCTGGGCACGGGCCTCGCCGTGCTCCTCCAGTACGGCCTGGTCGCCGAGGTCGGCCCGACCACGGCCCAGATGGTCACGTACTTCATCCCGGTCATCGCGACGGCGGCGGGCGTCGCGCTCCTCGGCGAGCCGCTGGCGTGGTCGACACCGGTCGGCGCGGTGATCGTCCTGACGGGGGCGGCGCTCACACAGGTCCGGCCGAAGCCCCGGTCATAGCGGGTGCCCCTGCCCGGCGCTCGGGCCGCCTCCGCCTCAGACGTAACTCCGCGCCGGAGGCGGTCCGAGCGCCGAGGCGATCGCGTCGGCCAGCGCCTCGGTCTCGTCCTCGGTGAGCGTCGAGACGGTGACCCGGACGCCGGGCGGTGCGCTCAACCGGAAGCGGGCGCCGGGGGCGACGGCCCAGCCGGCGTGCAGCAGCCGGGCGACGGCACCGGTCTCGTCCGGCACCGGCACCCACACGTTCATCCCGCTACGCCCGTGCGCCGCGACCCCGCGCCGATCGAGCGCGCCGATCAGCGCGTCCCGGCGCCGCCCGTACGCGGCCGCCACCGCGCGCGTGTCCACCGCGCCGTCGGCCCACAGCCGCACCAGAGCGCGCTGCATCAGCCGGCTCACCCAGCCCGGCCCGAGCCGCTGCCGCCCGCGCACCCGGTCGACGGTGACGCCGTCCCCGGTGAGCAGGGCGAGCCGCAGATCCGGCCCGTAGGCCTTGGCGGCCGAGCGCACGAACGCCCAGTGCCGGGTGGCGCCGGCCAGGGGATGGAGCGGCACGTCGACGATGCCGTGGCCATGGTCGTCCTCGATCAGCAGGGCCTCCGGGTACTCCCGGAGCACGGACCGCAGGGCACGCGCGCGCGTGGCGCTCACCGCGGCGCCGGTCGGGTTCTGCGCACGGCCCGTGACGATCAGGGCACGCGCCCCGGCCGCCAGCGCCCGGCGCACGTCGTCGGCGTGCGTGCCCTCGTCGTCGACGCCGACGGGGACGGTCCGCAGCCCGAGCGCGGGCACGAGGTCGAGGGTGCGGCCCCAGCCGGGGTCCTCGACGGCGACGGTGTCGCCGGGCTTGAGGTGGGCCACCAGCACGCGTTCGGCCCCGTCGAGCGCACCCGACACCACGGCGAGCGGGCCGTCCGGCACCCCGTCGGCGTCGAACCCGGCGCGTGCGAGCCGGGCCAGCTCCGGATCCAGCGGATCCTCTCCGTACAGCACGGGCGCACGGTCGCCCTCGGCGGCGGCCGCCGCGAAGGCCGCCGCGAGCGGCGGCAGCAGGGCCGGGTCCGGATTGCCGTCCGCCACGTTCCGCACGCCTTCGGGGACGTCCACCCTGATGTGGTCCCGCCCGGTCGTCGCGGGCGCGGAGCGCACCCGGCTGCCGCGCCGGCCCGCGGTCTCGATGACCCCGCGCTCGCGCAGAGTCCGGTACGCGGCCGCGACGGTGTTGGGATTCACCCCCAGACGCTCCGCCAACTCCCGCATGGGCGGGAGCAGTTGCCCGGGCTGCAAGACACCGGCCCCCACAGCCCGCTCGACGCTCGCCGAAATGTCCACTGCGCGGCGCCCGCTGATCGGATACTCTCCTAGCACAAACCCAAGTATGCACTAGTGCAATGGAGAGCGCCATGCAGGGGACCGCGCAGACGTCGTCGCAGCCCGCCACCGCCTACACCCCGACCGACCGCACCGTCCCCACACGCTCGGCGAACCGGGCGGCGTACGACAGGGAACTGGTGCACGCGATACTCGACGAGGCCTACGTCTGCCACCTCGGCTTCGTCCGCGACGGCGCACCGGTCGTGCTGCCGACGCTGTACGCCCGGGTCGGCGAGCGGCTCTACGTGCACGGCTCGACGGGCTCGCGCCCGCTCCGGGCGGCCGGTCAGACGGACCCGGGCCTGCCGGTCTGCCTGACCGTCACGCACGTCGACGGCCTGGTCCTGGCCCGCTCGGCCTTCCACCACTCGATCAACTACCGCTCCGTGGTGGTGCACGGCGTCGCCCACGACGTGACGGACCCCGAGGAGAAGCGCCGGGCCCTGGACGCGCTGGTCGACCACGTCGTGCCGGGACGCGCCGCCGACTCCCGGCCGGCCAACAGGAAGGAGCTGGCCGCCACGGCCGTGATCCGCCTGGACCTCGACGAGGTCTCCGCCAAGCTCCGCACCGGCGGCGTCAACGACGAGCCGGAAGACCTCGCCCTCCCCCACTGGGCCGGAGTGGTCCCGGTGCACAGGACCTACGGCACCCCGGTTCCCGACCCGGACCTGACCCCCGGCACCGAACTGCCCGACTACCTCGAGGCTCGGTGACCTGAAGGGGCGCGGGGAACCGCGCGACCGGCCGGGGACGGCCCGCAGCCGCCGTCGGACAAGCGCACCCGGCTCCTTGCGCACCCCCGCACCTCCGCCACCGCAAGCCCCGCGATTCCCCGGATCAGTGGGATCGACGGGGTCCACGGACTTCGGCTGCGGGCGCCGCCGTTCGGCCCGGCGGCAACGCCGGGCGCGTTTTCCGCAGGGCCCGCCTCAGGCGGCCGGGGGCGGAAGAACGAGTGCGTTCGAAGACATGATCGGCACTCAGGCGGCCGTTCCGCCCCTGGACAACTCCCTTTCCGGGCCACCGCTCGCCACCGGGCCCTCGGACCCCTTCGCCGGCGTCGAGGACTGCGCGATGAAGGCGCCGACCAGCACGATCACGCCACCGGCGATCTGCGGCGCCGAGAGGTGCTCGCCGAGCAGGATCCAGGCCAGGACGGTGGCGATGACCGCCTCGAGACAGGCCACGACGCCGGCGACCTGCGGGGAGAGCCGTCGCACGGCGAGCACACCGGTGACGTACGCGACGACGGTGGCGACGAGGACGATCCAGGCCAGCAGCGCCACGGCGGCGACGGGTGTGCCGTCCATGCGCGCGGTGCCCGTGAGCACGGACCAGTCCATGCTCCAGGGCCGGGCGACGACGGTCAGCACGGCCGCGCCGACGAGCAGCCCGTAGGCGATGACACCGAGCGGGTCGGGGGCCTCGTCCCCGGCGTCGCTGCCCTGGTCGGAGAGGACGAAGTAGCCGACCTGACAGCAGGCCGCGCCTAGTGCGAGCAGCAGCCCCAGGGCGTCGAAGCCGAGACCGGACCACACCTCGACGACGCAGGCGAGTCCGCCGACCGCGAGGACGACACCGACCGCCGCGGCACGGGTGACGGGCCGCCGCTGCACGAAACGCACCCAGCCCAGCACGAGGGCGGGCGCCAGGTATTCGATGAGCAGGGCCACCCCGACGGGGATACGGGAGAGGGCCGCGAAGTAACAGGCCTGGACACCGGCGACGGCCAGCAGCCCGAACCCGGCGAGCAGTCCGGGACGGCGGCGCAGCAGCGCACGGTGGCGTACCGCGAGCGGCAGCATCACGAGGGCCGCCCCCGCCACGCGCAGCCACACCACGTGCAGCGGGTCGAGGCCCGCCTCGATCAACGGCTTGGCCGCGACACCGGATCCGCCGAAGGCCACCGCGGACACGAGCGCGAGGCCGAGCCCCACACCCCTGCCGCGCCCGCTCGCACTGCTGTCAGACGTACGCACCGGCACATGATGACAGGGCCTGACAGGAGCGTCACCCCCTTGACACCTGTCTCACTGCCTGGACGCCGCGAGCCCCCGGTCAGTCAGTGAGCCGCGTCGCTCCCTCTGACGCCGTCGAGCCGGGCGAGCACCTCGCGCGGCTCGATCCCGGCCCGACCGAGCACCTCGACGGCGCGCGCCTGCCGGTCCACGAGGATCGCCGCGAGCAGGTCGGCCGCACGGGCCGGTCCGCCGTGCCGGGCGGCGCGTTCGCAGGCGTACTCCATCGCCGTCGCGGCCAGCGGCGAGAAGCCCGCTGTCTCCTTCACAGAGGGGTCCGCCGGCACGGGAACGGCACCGGAGTCCTCGACACCGCTCTGCCAGCGCAGGCCGTACCCGATGCTGCGCTGGACGAGATAGCCGAGCAGCCGAGCGAGCTGCGGTCCGTCACCGACGGCGATGCGCGCCTCGGGGTCGGACTCCAGCAGCGAGTGGAGCAGATGGGCGGTGTCGATCTGCCGGTCCCCGTCCCTGACCGCCCGGCGACGGGCACCTCCGATCACCGATGCCAGCTCGGCACTGAGCCTGGCATCGTTCTCCGCGCGGTGGATGCCGTGCTCATGGGCCGACTGCCGGGGAATCGAGGGTTGCACACCCCTCACCCCATCAGTCCCGAGAGCCCGGGTCATCCTCGGAGCGAAGCATTTTCGCGTCCCACAGGAAGTGGACTTCGCCGACCGGAATCTCCTCCCTACGGAGGAGATCAGGCCGTTGCGCCCCAGGCCACCCACACTTCTGACTGTTCGTCAGTATTGAACATTGCGACTCCTCCGGCTACGTTCCGCGACACCCAGCCCGACACAAAGAGGTGTTCGCATGGCCGAAGTCAGCGCGGAGGCACGCATCGGGGCACCGGCCGAGAAGGTGTGGGCCCAGCTCACCGACTGGCCCGCGTACGGCGAGTGGAACGCGACGCACACCAGCTTCCCGTCGGGCGGCCCCGAGCCCCTCGAAGTGGGAGCCACGTTCCAGGAGAACATGAGACTCATGAACTTCCCGGCCGAGGTGGAGTGGACCGTCGAGGAGCTGGAACCGGCCCGGGTGCTCGCCATCCGCGGCAAGGGCCCGATGGGCGTGACCGTGGCGACGCGCTACACCCTCACCCCGGACGGCACGGCGACGACGGTCCGCATCGACGGCGAGTTCACGGGCGCGGCGGTGTCGCTGATGGCGGGCAAGCTCAAGGACTCGGGCACGGCGGCCCTGCAGGAGTCGCTGCGCAAGCTCGACGGGCTGGTGACCTGACCGGCCGGAACACCGAGGCGCCCCCGGATCGCTCCAGGGGCGCCCGTCCCACGAGGGGGATGAACCTCAGTCCTCGTCGGCGAGGATCAGATACAGCTTCTTGCGGGCTTCGTTGATGACGCCGAGCGCCTTCTCCCGCTGTTCCTTGCTGCCGGTCTTCCAGACCTGCCCGAAGGCCTCCATGAGCCCGAAGCCGGCCTGGCGGATCTCGCCGAGGGCCTCCCAGTCGACCCCACGGGAGGCCTCCTCCCAGGGCGCCTCGGGCCCCTCCTCGGCCGCCGCGCGTCCCGCCTCGGTGAGCGAGAACAGCTTCTTGCCGCCCTCGGACTCGCTGATGATCAGCCCTTCGTCCTCCAGCAGCTGGAGGGTGGGATACACCGAGCCCGGACTGGGCTTCCACGCCCCGCCGCTGCGCTCGGCGATCTCCTGGATCATCTCGTAGCCGTGCATCGGCCGGTCCTTCAACAGGGCCAGGATCGATGCCCGTACATCACCGCGCCGCGCCCTTCCCCTGGGCCCGCCACGCCCTCGGCCGCCCCAGGGGCCGGGACCGAAGCCCGGGCCACCGGGCCCGCCCCAGCCGGGGCCGCCGGGACCGCCCGGGCCGAAGGGACCGAAGGCAGCACGCAGCCCCTCGAAACCGCCCCGGCCGTGCCGCGGTCCGCCGTGTCCGTGTCCATGTCCGTGCTCAAAACCATGGGTGCGCATCGCAACCACTCTCCATTCCATCGTTGATCTGTCGCGATACCTCAACGATATATCGGAACAGTTGCCCAGACAAGACTGGATCCGCAGCCGCTTGTGTCCTGTGACAGCGAAATCTCGTTCGATTGCCGCTGAACCGCGGCTCTAGGCTGTCGCGGTGACTGATGAGCAGGAGCGGGTGCGGCCGTCGGGAGTCTGGGCCACCGCGGTGGGGGTGGCCCGGGTGCGGGCGCTGGAGACCGAGCGGGAGAACGCGCTGTTCCGCGACCCACTGGCACAGGCCTTCGCCACCGCCGGCGGCCTGTGGCCCTCCTCGCCGCCGCCCGATGACGAGGCCGCGCGACGCCGCCGGCCGGCCGTGTCGTTCTCCATCGTCATCAGGACGAAGTTCCTCGACGACCTGTTGCGGCAGGCCTCCGCGTCGGGTGTCCGGCAGGTCGTGCTGCTCGGCGCCGGCATGGACACCCGGGCCTTCCGGATGGACTGGCCCGAGGGCACCCGGCTGTTCGAGGTCGACACCGCCGCGCCCCTGGACTTCAAGGCTTCGGTGCTGCGCCAGGAGCGGGCCGTCGCACGCTGCGAGCGGATCACCGTCCCGGTGGACCTGCGTGAGGACTGGCCGGGCGCGCTGGCCGCCGCGGGGCACGACCCGGCGGTGCCGACCGCATGGATCGCCGAAGGACTACTGATCTATCTGACCGAGGACGCGGTGGAGCTACTGCTGGCCCGGATCGGCGCGCAGTCGGCGGCAGGCAGTCGGATGGGGCTGACCTTGGGCTCGCGCGGCGTGATCGAGCGCTTCGGCGCGCACGCCGAGCCGGGATCGGCGGCGTCCATGTGGGTCTCGGAGATGCCCGACGACCCGGTGGGCTGGCTGGCCGGGCACGGCTGGGAGGCCGGCAGCCACACCCTGCGCGAGCGCGCTGCCGCCTACGGCCGCCCGATCAGCACCCCTGCGCAGCGCGAGGAGCGGCCCGGCGGACTGATCTCGGCGGTCCGCCGGTAGAGCGCCTTGGCCGGCCGGCAAAACCGGGCCAGTACTCGCGAATTGGCCTTGGCCCGCGACTTCACGGCGCCTCTAGCGTCTGGGCATGCGGATTCGAATCGTCGACGCCTTCACCGAGCGCCCCTTCTCCGGCAACCCGGCGGGAGTGCTGCTCCTGCACGACGCGGACGCCTTCCCGGACGACAGCCGGCTCCAGAACATCGCCCTGGAGGTCAACCACGCCGAGACGGCCTTCGCCCACCCCCTCCCCGAGGGCGGCGAGGCCGACTGGGCACTGCGCTGGTTCACGCCGGCCGCCGAGGTCGCCATGTGCGGCCACGCGACCCTGGCCACCGCCCACGTCCTGCACACCACCGGCGCCCACGAGGGCCCGGTGCGGTTCGCCACCCGCAGTGGCGTCCTCGTCGCCACACCCACCGGTGACGGCTCCGTCACGCTGGACTTCCCGACGGCCCCGCTCTCCCGGGTCGACACACCCGACGGCCTGGCCGAGGCTCTGGGCGCCGAACCGCTCACGGTCCTCGACACCGGCCCGAACGTCGGCGACCTGCTGGTCGAGATCGCCGACGAGAAGACGGTGCACGGCCTCAGTCCGGACCTCAGGGCCCTCGCCGCCCACTCCCGGCGCGGTGTCATCGCCACGGCCCGGGCGGAGGACCCCGCCCGTGGCTACGACTTCGTCTCGCGCTGTTTCTTCCCGAACGTCGGCATCGACGAGGACCCGGTGACCGGCAGCGCCCACACCGCGCTCGCCCCGTTCTGGTCCGAGCGCCTGGGCCGCCCGGACCTCACCGGCCTGCAGGCATCGGCCCGCTCCGGCCGCGTCCGCACGGAGCTGCGCGGCGACCGCACCCTGCTGAGCGGCAGAGCGGTCGTCGTCATCGAGGGCGAGCTGCTGGCCTGACACAGCGAAGGGGCGCACGACGGTGTCGTACGCCCCTTCGCCGGCTCGTCACGCCGTCGGCAGCCACCCCACCTTGCCCGCGAGCAGCGCGTAGCCCACGAACGCCCCGATGTCGAGCAGCGAGTGGGCCACCACGAGCGGACCGACGCGCCCCCAGCGCCGGTACAGGTAGACGAAGACGACGCCCATGGCCATGTTCCCGATGAGGCCGCCGATGCCCTGGTAGAGGTGGTACGAGCCGCGCAGGACCGAGCTCCCCACCAGGGCCGCCGCGGGGGTCCAGCCCAGCTGTCCCAGGCGGCGCAGCAGATAGCCGACGACGATCACTTCCTCCAGCACCGCGTTCTGGATCGCCGAGAGGATCAGCACGGGGTACTTCCACCACACGCCGGGCAGCGCCTCGGGCACCACGGTGAGGTTGAAGCCGAGGCCGCGGGCGGCGAGGTAGAAGGCGATTCCGGTGCTGCCGATGACCGCCGCGATCGCCGCGCCGCGGCCGAGGTCGGGCCAGGGGCGGGTGCGGTCGAAGCCGATGGTGCGCAGGCTCGCGCCCTCGCGCAACAGCAGGTGCGCGACGAGCGCGACGGGCACCAGCGCCGTGGTGATCCCGAAGAGCTGCCAGGCCAGGTCGAGCCAGGGGCGGCCGGGCGCGGCCGAGGCGTTCATCGTGGCCGCCTGGTCCTTGAGGCCGCCCGGCTTGGTGACCGAGCCGATGAAGCTGATCAGCGCCGAGACTCCGCTCGCCCCCAGCGAGAGCGCCAGCACGAGCAGCGTCTCGTTGCGCAGCATCCGCCGCGAGAGCCGCTGCTGGGGGATGGAACCGTCGGCCACCGGGCTCGACTCCGCCTGCACACCTGCCTCCACTTCACCGACCTGTCGGATCAGTATGGCGGCAGCGGGTCGTCACCTGGGCGGCGGTGTCAGCTCAGCGACACCGGCTCGGGCAGTCCCACCGGCCAGCTGTGCACCGGGTCCCCCTTGTGCATCAGCTCGCGGTAGCGCCGGGTCGTGGCAGCGAGCGCGTCGTCCCGGGTGAGGCCCGCGTCGAGGGCCTTGTGGAAGGTCGCGGCCTGCCAGCTCGCCCCGTTCACCCTGCGCCGGCACCGCTCCTCGATCACGCCCAGGTACAGGTCGCGGTCGGCCGGTTCGACGCCCCAGGCGTCCAGCCCGGCCTCGGCCAGCGGCAGCAGTTCGTCGCGGATCAGGCTCACCGCGTCGACCTGCGTGGTGCCGCCGTAGCGGCCGCGGCGGGGCCAGGTGAACCGGGCGTCGATGCCGTCCTTGCACGCGGCGTCGAAGTTGGCGGCGGCCGCCTCGAACGGCAGCCGGGTCCACACCGGCCGGGACTCCTCGGCGAGGGCGCGGACGACACCGTAGTAGAACGCCGTGTTGGCGACGACGTCGATGACGGTGGGACCGGCGGGCAGGACGCGGTTCTCCACCCGCAGGTGCGGGACGCCGTCGGCGACGCCGTAGACCGGGCGGTTCCAGCGGTAGATCGTGCCGTTGTGCAGGACGAGCTCGGCGAGCGCCGGGACGCCGCCCTGGTCGAGCATGTCGAGCGGGTCCTCGTCGTCGCAGATCGGCAGCAGTGCCGGGTAGTAGCGCAGGTTCTCCTCGAAGAGGTCGTACGCCGAGGTGATCCAGCGCTCCCCGAACCAGGTGCGCGGCCGGACACCCTGCGCCTGGAGCTCCGGCGGGCGGGTGTCGGTGGACTGCTGGAACAGCGGGGGCCGCGACTCGCGCCACAGCTCGCGGCCGAACAGGAACGGCGAGTTGGCGCCGACCGCGATCTGCGCGGCGGCGACCGCCTGGGCCGCGTTCCACACGTCGGCGAAGCGGGCCGGTGTGACCTGCAGGTGCAGCTGCACGGAGGTGCACGCGGCCTCCGGCGCGATGGACTTGGAGGTGCAGCTCAGGTGCTCCACGCCGGCGATGTCGAGGGTGAACTCCTCCCCGCGGGCGGCCACGATCTGATCGTTGAGGAGGGTGTACCGGTCGACGTCGGAGAGGTTCGACGAGACCAGGTCGTCCCGGTCGAGGGTCGGGAGAATACCGATCATCACGATTCCCGCGTCGACCTCGCCGGCTTTTCGGTCGGCATATGCCAGTGACGTACGGAGTTCCTCCGCCAGCCGGTCGAATACCCGGCCGTCGAGACGGTGTGGGGGAATGTTGACTTCCAGATTGAACATGGCGAGTTCTGTTTGGAAATCGCGACTGGCGATACGTTCAAGGACTTGTGCGTTCAACATTTTCGGCATGCCGTCGGCGCCCGTGAGATTCAGCTCGATCTCCAGCCCCATCAGGTTCTTGGGACGATCGAACCGCTTCTCCGCCAGGAGCCGCTCCAAGCTCGCCAGGCACTGACGAAGCTTGTCGCGGTAGCGCTGGCGATCGGACAGGTCGAACTGGCCTGCCACGACCTTCTCCCCCATCGATGCGTCCCTCCTCGGATGGTGCGGGCCGAAGATCCGGCCGCCGGGGTCCCGGTCAGATGGAGGATGCCCAGCAAAAGCGATCGATAACGTCCCGGGCGGGAGCGCGGCCCGCTACGCTGGCCACGTGTAACCGGTGGCACATTCACTCGGCATGACGCAGAGACCTGATTTTCGGGTACCGCGCACTCGTGAAAAAGCCGACGAGAATGGGCCGACCGCCTCGTGAACATTCACCGAGGTCAACGCCTCGCACCACCGCCCGGAATCGGGATAATTCTCGCGAATCGCCGACCGAATGTACCCTTGTTCTACTCACCGGAAACGGCTAGACGAAACACAGCCTGAACCCGTGTCGTATAAACTCCGCGAACAAGGCAGAAGGTTGGCGCCCACGGTCGACGGGTCCTGCCGTCGAGGCGATGTTCGACGGACCCCACCCCCCTCTCGTTCTTGAGACCCGGCCCCCGCCTCTGCCCACCCTCGTGAGCTGACAGCGCCGTCCGCCCCCGCCCTCGTGCCACCGTGCCTTTGAATGAGAGGCGACCCACCATGCCGCTGCATGTCCCTCCGGCTCCCGCGCCCGCACTCCGTTCCGTCCTGACTGCGCTCTCCTCGCCCACCGCGGTCCGCGAGGCCCGAACTCCCTCCCTGCTCCGCGCCCAGGGGCCCACCACCCCCGAGCTCCCGCTGCCCGTCCACGTCCTCGACCGGGTCACCGCCGAGGGCGTGTCGGCCACCCGGCTGGCCGGGTGGCGCTTCCTGATCCGCTGCGGCGAGCGTGCGGTGGCCGCGGCGGAGACCATGCTGACCCCCGACGGCTGGGCCTTCTCCCACTTCTTCGAAGGCCCGTACATCACCTCGACCGAGCGCGCCCTGCGTCAGGCCGAGACGATGCCGCAGCCGTACCAGCCCCGCCTGCTGTCGGTGCCCAGCCTGTACATGCTGACGCTCTGGCTGCACGAGGACTGCACCGCGGACGGTGCCGCCGGCCACCCCGCCGCCACCGACCTGCTCGTCCCGCTGGCCCCCGCCCCTCCCGGTATCGCGGCGCATCGCCCGCACCGCGTCGCCGAACTGCTCCCCGTCCTGACCCACCGGGCGACTCCCACGAGACTGCTCGGCTCACCCGCCTGAAGCGCCGCCCGCGAGGTTTTCCGCACCCCGTCGCCGAATTCCCGGCGGCGGGGTCGCCTTTTATCGCTCGTACGAGCCTCCAATGGCTCGTACGAGCCGGAAATGGCACCTGGTCCGAGCGAACTAGCCCCATCCGGCCACCACGAACCACCCAAAGTGACAGTCCAGTTGGGATGAACCGTCCGCGCGGGTGATGCGTCATGAACCTGTGAGAAGCGGTGCGGCGAAATCCCTGCGGATTGACGCCCTTGGGGCAACACTGGGTTCCGACGACTTATCAACGGGGGGCGGCCATGAACGACACTTCTAGCCGCGGAACAGACAAAGCAGCCGACACGACCGACTCAGCCGACTCGGTCATCTCATCCATCACGACAGAGCGAAAGATCCCACCCATGTGCCAGCACCAGACACCGTGCCCTTCCGTCGACTCCGCCGACCGGGAATCCGCCCGCCTCGTGGCGCACCACCCGGAACAGGGATGGAGCCTGCTGTGCAACGGCGTGGTGCTCTTCGAGGACACCGGTGAGCTTCTGCCGGACGGCCGGGTCATCGACCCGCACCGTCCGCTGGCCGGCAACCAGGTGATGACGGCGGCCTGAGGACCGCCGGGCGGAGTGACGTCCGCCCGCAGACAAAGAGGGGCCGGCCGCAGCACCTGCGAACCGGCCCCGACGTATGTCCGGGTGCCGTCACCGCGCGTCACCCCCTGCGACTTCCCGTTCATGGCTCGTACGCCTTCCCACCGATGCCCGCTTTCCGGAAGACTCCTGGAAGTTTCGCGGGTGGTGCGTCGACGGAGGTGGGGCAAGTGGCAGCACGTGAGGCCGACGCCGGGGGCAAGGTCACGATCACGGAGATCGCCCGGCAGGCCGGCGTCTCCGTACCGACCGTGTCCCGGGTCGTCAACGGCCGGTCCGACGTGGCGCCGCAGACCCGGGCCCGGGTCGAGGACCTGCTGCGCCGGCACGGCTACCGCAGGCGCGCGGCGTCCCCGGGCACCCGTGCGGCCCTGCTCGACCTGGTCTTCAACGACCTCGACAGTCCCTGGGCCGTACAGATCATCCGTGGGGTCGAGGAGGTGGCTCACGCGGCCGGGGTCGGCACGGTGGTGTCGGCGATCCACGGGCGTTCGGGCGACGCCCGCGAGTGGATGCGCAATCTGCGCGCCCGTGCCTCCGACGGCGTCATCCTCGTCACCTCCGCCCTGGAACCGACGCTCCACGAGGAACTGCGCATCCTCGGCGTCCCGCTGGTCGTCGTCGACCCCGCCGGCTCGCCCGCCCAGGACGCGCCCACGATCGGCGCCGCGAACTGGTCGGGCGGCATGGCGGCCACCGAGCACCTGCTCTCCCTGGGCCACCGCAGGATCGGTCTGATCGCCGGCCCGCCGCGGCTGTTGTGCTCCCGGGCCCGGCTGGACGGCTACCGCGCGGCCCTGGAAGGCGCCGGCATCGCGCTGGACCCGTCTCTCGTCGTGCCGGGGGACTTCCGGCCGGAGTCCGGCTTCGCCGCCTGCGACGCGCTGCTCGGCCTGCCCGAGCCGCCGACCGCCGTGTTCGCGGCGAGCGACCAGATGGCGCTCGGCGCGATCGAGGCGCTGCGCCGACGCGGGCTGCGGGTGCCGCAGGACATGAGCGTGGTCGGTTTCGACGACCTTCCGGAAGTCCGCTGGTCGGCTCCGCCGCTGACCACCGTCCGCCAGCCCCTGGCCGACATGGGCAAACTGGCCGCGCGCACGGTCCTCCGCCTCACCCGCGACGAACAGCCGGACTCCCCTCGGGTGGAACTGGGAACGGAGCTGGTCGTCAGGGCGAGCACGGCACCACCGCCGACGGCCGGCTGACGGACTCCGGCCGCACGGCGGTCGCGGGCAGTCGTGCCGCCGGTGGGAGGGCACAGCGGGGCCCAACCGCCCCGCTACTTCCCCCCGAGCGCCCCACGCAGCGCGAAGTACGCCGGCTTCGGCCGCAGTTGCTCGTCCCACGGCAGGGCCGCGCCCTCGCCCGGGAAGAACGCCGGGATCCACGAGTACTTGTCGGTGTAGTCCCAGACGGTGATGCCGACGCAGCGACGTACCGCCAGGCACGCCTCGGTCAGGTCCCGGTACCACTCTGCCTGCTGCGCCAGCTTCTCCTCGGTCGCGGGCAGCTGCATCCGTACGTCGACCTCGGTCAGCGCGGTGTCCAGCCCGAGCCGGGAGAAGCGGCGGAGGTTGTCCTCCAAGGTCGTGGGATAGCCGTACTGGAGGGCCAGATGGGCCTGGAGGCCGATGCCGTGCAGCGGGACGCCCGCGGCCCTCAGCTCCTTGGCCAGCCGGTAGTACGCGTCGCTCTTCGGGCCGATCCCCTCGATGTTGTAGTCGTTGAGGTACAGCCTCACGCGCGGATCGGCCTGGTGCGCCCAGCGCAGCGCGTCGGCGATGTAGCCGGGCCCGAGCGTCTTGTAGAAGACCGACTCGCGGTACGTACCGTCCTCGTTGAACGCCTCGTTGACGACGTCCCAGGCGAACACCTTGCCCCGGTAGTGCCGTACCTCCGCCTGGACGTGCTTCTTCAGCACGGCCCTGAGCTCCGGGGCCGTCCACTCCCGCCCGGTGAGCCACCCGGGCAGCTGGCTGTGCCAGACCAGCGTGTGGCCGCGCACCTTCTGCCGGTTGGCGCGGGCGAGGTTCACGATCTCGTCGCCCTGGGAGAAGTCGAACACGCCCTGCTGGGGTTCGGTCGCGTACCACTTCATGCCGTTGCCGGGCGTGATCTGCCTGAACTCGCTGCCGAGCAGGGCCTTGTACGGTTCGTCGACGAGCTCGGGGTTGTCGGTGGCGCTGCCGAAGTAGCGGCCGTGCCGCTCGGCGAGGTCGGCGAGGGTCGGTTCCTTGCCGTGCCGCTCCGCGGCCTGGGCCGCGGGCCCGCCGGCGACGCCGCCGGCCACCAGCACGGCGGCGAGCGCCCCGGCGAGTCTGAGTCGTATGGCGGTCCTGCGCATGGTGCGACTCCTCACGATCGGGTGGGTGGGGTGCGCGGCGCGGGTCAGCCCTTCGTCGCGCCGGCGGTGAGGCCGCCGACGAGTTGACGCTCGGCGACCGAGTAGAAGGCGAGGGCGGGGACCATGGCCAGCACCAGATAGGCGAAGACCTTGGCGTACTCCGCGGAGTACTGCCCCTGGAATTGCTGCACGCCGATCGGCAGCGTCCACCACTGCGCGTCGGTGAACACCAGCAGCGGGAGGAAGAAGTTGTTCCAGCTGGTGACGACGGCCAGCACGGAGACGGTGCCGAGCGCGGGCCGCGCCATGGGGAGCAGCACCCGCCAGAAGAAGCCGAACGAGCTGCATCCGTCGAGCGTGGCCGCCTCCTCCAGCTCGCCGGGGATCTGCCGGAAGAAACCGCGCAGGATGATGATGGTCATCGGCAGCCCGAAGGCCGCCTGCGGGAGGATCACGCCGAGGGGGTTGTCCAGCAGGTCCAGGGAGCGCAGCAGCAGGAACAGTGGCAGGGCCGCGACCGCGAACGGGAACATCAGCCCCATCGTGAACAGCGTGAACAGCACCTCCCGGCCGCGGAAGGCGAACCGCGCGAAGGAGAAGGCCGACAGCGCGGAGACCGCGACGACCAGGACGGTCGTGCCCACCGCGATCAGCGTGCTGTTGCCGATCAGCCGCCAGAAGTCCCCCGAGCCGAGGATCTGCGTGTAGTTGGAGGTCACCCAGGACTCGGGCAGTCCGACGGGGTTGCGGGAGAGCTCGTCGGTGGACTTGAAGCCGGAGAGCACGGCGTAGAGCAGCGGGACGGCCATGAGCGCGCCGACGACGACCAGGACGAGGTGCAGAGGAAGGTTCCTGCTCCGGGGCCCCCTGCTCCGAGGGCCCCTGCGGGATTGCTGAGTGGACGTCACTTTCCGTCACCCCGCATGGTCGTGGTGGCCCCTTCCAGATCGCGCCGGAGCACGAACCGCTGGTAGGTGAGGGCGAAGACGAGGCTGATGCCGAACATGACCACGCTGATCGCGCTGGCGTAGCCGACCTGGTAGCGCTTGAAGCCGTACTGGAACATGGTCACGGCCATGGTCTCGGAGTGGTGGTCCGGACCGCCCGCGGTGGTCACCCACACCAGGTCGAAGAGCTGGATCGAGCCGATGACCGCCAGGAAGACGCTGATGCGCAGGGTGGGCGCGAGGAGCGGCAGCGTCACGTTGCGGAACCGCTGCCAGGGCCCGGCCCCGTCGATGAGCGCCGCCTCGGTCAGCTCCCTGGGGACGGCCTGGAGCCCGGCCAGGTACAGCATCATGTGGAAGCCGAAGTACTTCCAGGTCATGACCAGGAACAGGGTCGCCATGACGGTGGACGGGTCGGCGAACCACTCCCCGCCGAGCCCGTCCAGCCCGATCCTGCCGAGGAACTGGTCGGCGAACCCGTCGTCCGGGGCGAAGATCATGCCGAACTTCACGCCGGTGATCGCCTCGGACAGCACGTACGGGGCGAAGAACAGCATCCGGTAGACCGCCCGGCCGCGCATCCGCTGGTTGAGCAGGACCGCCATGGCGAGCGCGAACGGCAGCTGGACTGCGAGCGACAGCACCACCAGGACCAGGCAGCGCCACAGGTCGCCCAGGAAGACCTCGTCCTGGAAGAGGCGGGTGAAGTTCTCACCGCCGATGTAGTCGGAGGGCATACCGAAGCCGCCCCAGCGAAAGAACGCGGCATACAGGGCGAACAGCATCGGCAGCAGCACGAGCCCCATGAAGAGCACCAGGGCGGGCAGCTGGAAGCCGGCCGCGGTCAGCCAGTTCAGCGCGCGACGCCGGGCCCTCCCCCGGGCCCGGTCCGCGGCCTGCGGCGGCAGGCCGGCACCGGGGCCGGTCCGTTGGTCCGGCAGGAACGTGGAGGTCATCGCCGGCTACTGCTCTTCCTTCGCGGTCTTCGTGATCGACTGGGCGACCTGCTCCGGCGACTTGGAACCGGAGATGAGCCCTGCGACGCTGTCGTTGACCTCCTGGCCCACGGCGGGCGCGTACGCCTGGTCGAGGTAGAGCTGGAAGCCGGTGGCCTTCTTCAACTGTCCCTGTACGGCCTTGATGTTGGGGTCGGCGATGGCGCTCTCGGCCGCCGGGACGACGGGCAGCACGCCGGTCTTCTTGACCAGCTCCAGGTCGGTGGCCTCGGACGCGAAGAACTTCAGGAAATCGACGGCCTCCTGCGGCGCGCCCCGGCGCAGGGCGTGCCCGCCGCCGCCACCGAACACCTCGGTGATGGCGCCCTTTCCGCCCTCGACCGCGGGGAACGGGAAGAACCCGAGGTCCTTGCCCAGGCCCTTGCCCGCGTCGGCCTGCACCACCGGTGCCCACTGCCCCATGAGCTCCATGGCCGCCTTGCCGTTGCCCACGGTGGCGGCCTGGCCGGTCGGGGAGGAGTAGGCGGCGCCGAGGAAGCCCTTCTGGAACGGCTGGAGGCCGACGAGTTCCTTGAGGTGCTCGCCCGCCTCCAGGAAGGGGGCTCCGGTGAAGTCCTTGTCGTCGTAGGCCTTCTGCAGCGCCTCGGCGCCGGCGGCGCGCATCGCCAGGTAGGCCCAGTAGTACATACCGGGCCACTTCTCCTTGCCGGCCAGTGCCAGGGGCGTGACGCCGGCGGACTTCAGCCCCCGCACGGCGTCGAGGAAGCCGCTCCAGGTGGTCGGGGGTGCGCTGATGCCGGCCTTCTTGAAGAGCGCCTTGTTGTACCAGAAGCCGATCATGCCGATGTCGAACGGGACGCCGTAGGCCCTGTCGTCGATCAGGTACGGCTCCCTGGCGACCGGCAGCAGGGCGTCCGCCCAGGGCTTGGTGCTGTCGGTGAGGTCCTCGACGAGTCCGGCGTCGACCTGCTGCTTCAGGACGCCGCCGCCCCAGGTGTGGAAGATGTCGGGCAGCTTCCCGGAGGAGGTCAGGGCCGTCATCTTCGACTTGTAGGCGTCGTTCTCCAGCTGGACGATCTTTATCTTGACCTTGGGGTTCTGCGCCTCGTACTTGCGGGCTAGGGCGGCCCACACGCTCTTGGCCGGCTGGGTGGTGGAGATGTTCCACCACTCGATGGTGGTCGTCCCCGACGACCCTCCGTCCGAGTCCCCGCCGCATGCGGTCAGTGCCGTCATCCCCAGACCGGCCGCGGCGGAGGCCGCCAGGAAGCCGCGGCGGGACAGTGCCGGGTCGCCCATCATGCGCTCCTCGAAAGTTTCGACTCAGATTCAGAAAGCTGCGTTGTTGCCGCACCCTAGAGACAGCGGCCAAAGGGTTACAACCCCTCGGCGCGGTGAAATCTCCAGTTCACGACTGGACGGCACGAGAGGGCGAAACATTCGATATGCCAGACGAACGTTACGGACCGGACCTCCTCCTGATCACACAGGGTGTTCACTCCGGACCGACGGCGGTTCCGCTTCGGTCGGCGCTCAGCGCCATGAACGGGCGGCTCGGCAGCCGCCCCACACACCCTCAGCTCGCGGTTCACACCCCTGACCGCCGCGAACCGGGGTACTCGGGGGCAGTCTTAACGGAAGCTTGACGCGCTCAGGCCTCTCATTCAGAGGCCACTGCATCACACTCCGCATACGCTGATCAGGCCGTCCAGGGATGGCCGGAACCACGCTGAACCGCACATCGGGAGCACGTCGATGGCCACCACCGAGCACCGGCCGCCGAGCCGTACGGAGCCCGCCCCATCCACCCGCCTGCGCGCCTGGATGCTGGAAGGCCTGTCCGACATGGGCAAGCCGGGCGGCCACACCGGTCCCCACGCCGAGCCCGAGGCCCCGCACAAGGGTCAGCCCTGGTGGCGCGTGATGTGCCTGACCGGTGTCGACTACTTCTCCACGCTCGGCTACCAGCCGGGCATCGCCGCGCTCGCGGCCGGGCTGCTGTCACCGATCGCGACCATCGTGCTGGTGATCGTCACCCTCGCCGGCGCCCTGCCGGTGTACCGGAGGGTCGCCGAGGAGAGCCCGCACGGCGAGGGCTCGATCTCCATGCTGGAGCGGCTGCTCTCCTTCTGGCAGGGCAAGTTGTTCGTCCTGACCCTGCTGGGCTTCGCCGCCACCGACTTCCTCATCACCATCACCCTGTCTGCCGCCGACGCCTCCACCCACCTGGTCGAGAACCCGCATCTGACCGGCGTCCTGCACGACAAGCAGATGCTGATCACCCTCGTCCTGGTGGCCCTGCTGGGCGCCGTGTTCCTCAAGGGCTTCCTGGAGGCGATCGGCGTCGCGGTCGCCCTGGTGGGCACCTACCTCGCGCTGAACGCGGTCGTGGTGGCCGTCGGCCTCTATCACGTCATCACGGCCGGCCATGTGGTCACCGACTGGTCGAGCGCGCTCACCGCCGAGCACGGCAACGTGTTCCTCATGATCGGCGTGGCCCTGCTCGTCTTCCCGAAGCTGGCGCTCGGCCTCTCCGGGTTCGAGACGGGCGTGGCCGTGATGCCGCACGTCAAGGGCGACCCGGACGACACGGAGGAGCGGCCGACCGGCCGCATCCGCGACACCAAGAAGCTGCTCACCACGGCCGCTCTCATCATGAGCGTCTTCCTGATCACCACCAGCTTCATCACCACCCTGCTCATCCCCGAGAAGGACTTCCAGCCGGGCGGCCCGGCCAACGGACGCGCGCTGGCCTATCTGGCCCACGAGTACCTCGGCAACGGCTTCGGCACCGTCTACGACATCTCGACGATCGCCATCCTGTGGTTCGCCGGCGCCTCCGCGATGGCGGGGCTGCTCAACCTGATGCCGCGCTACCTGCCCCGCTACGGCATGGCCCCGCACTGGGCACGCGCCGTACGGCCCATGGTCATCGTCTTCACGCTGATCGCCTTCCTGGTCACCTGGATCTTCGACGCCGACGTCAACGCCCAGGGCGGCGCCTACGCCACCGGTGTGCTGGTCCTCATCAGCTCCGCCGCGATCGCGGTGACCATCGCCGCCCGCAGGGCCGGACAGCGGAAGTGGACCATCGCGTTCGCGGTCATCTCCGCGGTGTTCCTGTACACCACCGTCGCGAACGTCATCGAGCGTCCGGACGGCGTGAAGATCGGCGCCTGCTTCATCGCCGGCATCATGCTGGTCTCCCTGCTCTCCCGGCTGGCCCGCGCCTTCGAACTCCGCGTGACCAGCGTGACGCTGGACCCCATGGCGGAACGATTCGTCCGGGACATGGCCAGCCGCCGGATGCGGTTCATCGCCAACGAGCCCGACCGACGGGACAAGGCCGAGTACCGCGACAAGATCGAGCAGATACGCAACGACAACGAACTCTCCGAGCAGGAGGACTTCGTCTTCGTCGAGGTGACGGTCACCGACCCGTCCGAGTTCGAGACAAGCCTGACGGTACGCGGCGAGGTGCTCCACAACCGCTACCGCGTGCTGACGCTGGAGTCCTCCTCGATCCCCAACGCGCTGGCCGCGCTCCTCCTGCACGTCCGCGACACGACCGGCCGCACCCCGCACATCTACTTCGAGTGGACCGAGGGCGGCCCCTTCGCCAACTTCCTGCGCTTCTTCCTGTTCGGTCAGGGAGAGGTGGCCCCGGTGACCCGCGAGGTCCTGCGCGAGGCGGAACAGGACCGGAAGCGCAGGCCGAAGGTGCACGTCGGCTGAGCAGACTCAGCCCTTGGCCGCTCTCCTGCCGAACCCCTTGCGGGCCCGCCGCGCCACGACCTGCCCGAACTCGATCTCGCCGCTGAGCCGCACGCGCAGCACGACAGGTGCGCCGGTCGCGCGACCGCGCCGCGCCTTGATCTGGGAGTAGTTCGTGACCAGCGAGTCCGTGTCGACGACGACGCCCGGCCTGGTCACCGGTTTCAGGGCACAGGTTCGGATGTCGAGGTGGATGTCGAGGTCGATTCCCCCCGGGCACGGCACCCCACATGTACCCGGCATAAGGAGCTCCCCGGGCTACCGTGCACCCATGAGCCTGAGCATCCGCAACCAGCTCCTCGGCACCGTCACCACCGTCACGCCGGGCGAGGCCATGGCGACGGTCAAGGTGCGCCTCGCCGGCGGCCAGAACCTCACCGCGGCGATCACCCGCGAGGCCTCGGACGACCTCGGTCTCACCACGGGCAGCGCCGTGCGCGCCCTGGTGAAGTCGACGGAGGTCGCGCTGGCCACCACCCCCGTCGAGGGCCTGTCCATCCGCAACCGGCTCCCCGGCACGGTCACGGCCGTCGCGACCGGCGAGGCCATGGCCACCGTCCGGATCACCGTCGAGGGCGGCGAACTGACCGCCGCGATCACCAGGGACGCCGCCGACGACCTCGCCCTCGCGGCCGGAACCCCCGTCGTCGCCCTGATCAAGTCGACCGAAGTGTCACTCGCCGCCGTGTGAGCCCGCGAACGCCGGGAGGGGCCCCGCCGACGGCGGAGCCCCTCCCCCTGTCGGGTCGGCCGGTCAGTCCTCGTAGGCGTCCAGGGGCGGGCAGGAGCAGACCAGGTTGCGGTCGCCGAAGGCCTGGTCGATGCGGCGCACCGGCGGCCAGTACTTGTCGGCGGCACAGACCCCGGCCGGGAAGACGGCGTCCTCACGGCTGTAGGCGTGCTCCCAGGCCCCGGCCAGCGTGCCGGCGGTGTGCGGGGCGCCGCGCAGCGGGTTGTCGTCCGCGGGCCACTCGCCGGAGCCGACCTTCTCGATCTCCGCGCGGATGGCGATCATCGCCTCGCAGAACCGGTCCAGCTCGGCCAGGTCCTCCGACTCGGTCGGTTCGATCATCAGCGTCCCGGCCACCGGGAACGACATCGTCGGCGCGTGGAAGCCGTAGTCGATCAGCCGCTTGGCGACGTCGTCGACGCTCACTCCGGTCGCCTTGGTCAGCGGCCGCAGGTCGATGATGCACTCGTGCGCGACGAGGCCGCCGGGGCCGGTGTACAGCACCGGGTAGTGCGGCTCCAGGCGCTTGGCGACGTAGTTGGCGCTGAGCACCGCCACCTGCGTGGCCCGCTTCAGCCCCTCACCGCCCATGAGCCTGACGTACGCCCACGAGATGGGCAGGATGCCGGCGGAGCCCCACGGTGCCGCGGAGAGGGGGCCGACGCCCGTCTCCGGGCCCGCCTCGGGCTGCAGCGGGTGGTTCGGCAGGTACGGCGCGAGGTGCTCCCGCACCGCCACCGGACCGACGCCGGGGCCACCGCCGCCGTGCGGGATGCAGAAGGTCTTGTGCAGGTTCAGGTGCGAGACGTCACCGCCGAAGTGGCCGGGCTTGGCGAGCCCCACGAGCGCGTTGAGGTTGGCTCCGTCGACGTAGACCTGCCCGCCCGCCTCGTGCACCTGGGCGCAGATCTCGGAGACGTGCTCCTCGAAGACACCGTGCGTGGACGGGTACGTGATCATCAGCACCGCCAGCTCGTCCCGGTGCTGCTCGATCTTCGCCCGCAGGTCCTCGACGTCGATCTCGCCGTCCTCGGCGGTCTTCACGACGACCACCTTCATGCCCGCCATCACCGCGCTCGCGGCGTTGGTGCCGTGCGCGGACGAGGGGATCAGGCACACGGTGCGCTGCTCGTCCCCGTTGGCCCGGTGGTACCCGCGTACGGCGAGCAGACCGGCCAGTTCGCCCTGCGACCCGGCGTTCGGCTGGAGGGACACCTTGTCGTACCCGGTGACCTCGGCGAGACGGTCCTCCAGCTCATGGATGAGCGTGAGGTAGCCCGCGGCCTGCTCGGCGGGCGCGAAGGGGTGCAGCTGCCCGAACTCGGGCCAGGTGACCGGCTCCATCTCCGTGGTCGCGTTGAGCTTCATGGTGCAGGAGCCCAGCGGGATCATGCCGCGGTCGAGCGCGTAGTCGCGGTCGGCGAGCCGCCGCAGGTAGCGCAGCATGGCGGTCTCGGAGCGGTGCTGGTGGAAGACGGGGTGCGTCAGGTACTCGTCGGTACGCAGCAGAGCCTCCGGAAGCACCTCCTCCGTGGCCGCGTCCAGCGCCTCGACGACACCCTCGACCCCGAAGGCGCCCCATACGGCACGCAGCTGGGCGCGCGTGGTGGTCTCGTCGCAGGCGATCGAGACGTGGTCGGCGTCGACCAGTCGCAGGTTGACCCCGTTCTCCCGCGCGGCGGCCACGACGTCGGCGGCCCTGTCCGGCACACGCACCGTCACGGTGTCGAAGTAGGCACCGTGCACGACCTCGACCCCGCCGTTCTCGAGCCCGGCGGCGAGGATCGTGGCGTACCGGTGGGTGCGCCGCGCGATGCCCTTCAGGCCCTCCGGCCCGTGGTAGACGGCGTACATACCGGCCATCACGGCGAGCAGGACCTGCGCCGTGCAGATGTTGCTGGTGGCCTTCTCGCGGCGGATGTGCTGCTCACGCGTCTGGAGCGCGAGGCGGTAGGCCTTGTTCCCGTCGGCGTCCACGGACACCCCGACGAGGCGGCCGGGCAGGCTGCGCGCCATCTTCTCCCGCACCGCCATGTAGCCGGCGTGCGGCCCGCCGAAGCCCATCGGCACGCCGAAGCGCTGCGTCGTCCCGACCGCGATGTCCGCGCCGAGCTCCCCGGGGGACTTCAGCAGCGTCAGCGCGAGCAGGTCGGCGGCGACGGTGACGACCGCCCCGAGCTCGTGCGCCTGGTCGACGACCGGCTTGATGTCCCGTACGGCCCCGGAGGCGCCCGGGTACTGGATCAGCACGCCGTTGATCTCACGCTCGGCGATCTCGGCCGGGATGCCGTCGGTGAGGTCGGCGACGACGACCTCGACACCGGTCGGCTCGGCCCGGGTCCGGATCACGGCGACCGTCTGCGGCAGCGCGTCCGCGTCGACCAGGAACAGGCCCTTCTTGTTCTTGCCAAGACGCCTCGACAGCGCCATGGCCTCGGCGGCCGCGGTGCCCTCGTCGAGCAGGGAGGCGCCGGAGGTCGGCAGTCCGGTGAGGTCGGCGACCATGGTCTGGAAGTTGAGCAGCGCCTCGAGCCGCCCCTGCGAGATCTCCGGCTGGTACGGCGTGTAGGCCGTGTACCAGGCCGGGTTCTCCATGACGTTGCGCATGATGACCGGCGGCGTGAAGGTGCCGTAGTAGCCGAGTCCGATCATGGATCCGAGGACCTGGTTGCGGTCGGCGAGCAGGCGCAGTTCGGCGATCACCTCGGCCTCGCTGCGGGCGCTCGGCAGGTCGAGCGCCTCGGTGCTCTTGATCACGGCCGGGACCGCGGCGGCCGTGAGCTCGTCCAGCGAGCCGTAGCCGACCTGCGCGAGCATCTTGGCGCGGGCCTCGTGGTCGGGGCCGATGTGGCGCTGCTCGAAGGGGACTGCCTCTTCGAGCTCGGAGAGCGGAATGCGATGGGCGGTCATTTGCGGAGGCCTCCTGGTCTGACACGACCTTCGAGGGGCACCACGGCGCGGGTACCCGGACGGCCTCCCCCTCTGTCATCTCAACCTGAGAGCTTCACCGGATCGCCCGAAGGCCTCCGGCTTTCACCGTCGGTGAGAGCGGAAGCCGTCGACACCCGCCCTGCTTTCCAGAGTGACCTCGTCCGTGCGGTACGTGTGCCTGAGAGATTCCGGGGAGGATTTGCTCCTTCGGCGCCTCCGATGATGTCCGGAGGACTCTCCCGCACGGGGTTAGCAGCCGTTGCCAGCCTACCAGCGAGATCTCCGCACGAACCTTCGAGTGGCCACACTCCCCATTGTGCCGTTTTGTAGTCTTTACGGATGAGTTGCGACCACGTGGAGGGCCCGTGCGAACCGATATCGATCCGCGCAACCTGATCGGCCGCAAGGCGTTCGACCGCAACGGAACCAGGATCGGCACGATCGACGAGGTCTACCTCGACGACGCCACCGGTGAACCCGAGTGGGCCGCCATACGGACCGGCCTGTTCAGCAGGGACGCCTTCGTCCCCCTGGAGCCCAGTGAGCTGATCGACGGCGCCCTCCACGTCCCCTTCGACCGCGCCCTGATCAAGGACGCCCCCGACTTCGGCGTGGGCCGCCATCTCTCCCCGGAGCAGGAACTGCAGCTCTACCACCACTACGGTCTCGACGTGGCCGCCCCTCCCGCGCTCCCGGACCACGACTTCGGCAAGCTGGCCGGCAAGGACGAGAAGGCCACCTGACGCCCCCGACGGCCCCCTACGGGGCAGCGGACCGCGCCCCCACGGCCCCGCCGTCCGGTCCTCGGCTCCCCTCCGATCTCGGTAACACCAGCGGCAAGGGATCCGCCGGCTCCAGCTCCGGATCGTCGGTCCGCAGCGTCCGCACCCGCCCCGGTCCCGAGTCGGGTGTCTCGAACCGCACGGTGACCCGCCCCAGTCCGCTGCCCTGCACCCATCCGTGCCCGAACTCGCCGTGCCGCACGTCGTGCCCGGCGGGCCAGCGCCTCTCGGCGAGCGCCGGCTGCTCCTCGACCGGCGCCACGGCGGGCTCCTCGACGGGGCCCTCCGCGTTCGCCCGCTCCCCCGCCGCCTGTGCGAAGAGGTCCTCCTGCGTGTAGTCGGCAAGCCCGCTGACGCCTACCCCGAGCAGCCGCACACCACCCGTCGTGTCCACGGTGTCCAGCAGTCTGGCCGCCGCCTCCCGTATCACCCCGGGGTCGTCCGTCGGCCCGCGCAGCGTCTCGGAACGGGTCAGCGTGGAAAAGTCGTACCGGCGCACCTTCAGCACGATGGTCCGCCCGGACAACCCGGCCCCCCGCAGCCGCCGCACGCAGCGGTCGGCGAGTCGCTGCACCTCCAGACCGACCCGCAACCGGTCGTGGATGTCCACGTCGTAGGTGTCCTCGACCGACACCGACTTCGCCTCCCGCTCCGCCACCACGGGCCGGTCGTCCCGGGCCAGCGCCATCGCGTAGAGACCGTGCCCGTGCGCCTTCCCCAGCAGTCGCACCAGCTCGTCCTCCCCCGCCTCGGCGATCTCCTCGACCGTGGTGATCCCGGCCCGCCGCAGATGGTCGCCGGTCGCCGGGCCCACTCCCGGCAGCGTCCGCACGGACATGGGGGCGAGCATGGCCCGCTCGGTCCCCGGCTCGATCACCACCAGCCCGTCGGGCTTGGCCTGCTCCGAGGCGATCTTCGCCAGCATCTTCGAGGCGGCGAGGCCGACCGACCCCGTGAGGCCGGTGACCGTCCGGATGTCCGTGCGCAGCCGCACCCCCGCCAGCCGCGCCGACTGCTCGTCCCAGGCCGCTCCACCGGCCTCCAGGTCCACGAACGCCTCGTCCAGGCTCAGCGGCTCCACGAGCGGCGACAGCGCGCGCAGGAGCTCCATCACCCGCTCGCTGATCGCCCGGTAGAACCCGAAGCGCGGCACGAGGTAGGCGGCATGGGGCGCGAGCCGCCGGGCCTGCGCCATGGGCATCGCGGAATGCACTCCGAAGACCCGGGCCTCGTACGAGGCCGTGGCCACCACGCCGCGCGGTCCGAGGCCGCCCACAACGACGGCCTTCCCGCGCAGACTCGGCTTGGAGGCCTGCTCCACCGAGGCGAAGAAGGCATCCATGTCGAGGTGCAGGATCGTGGGCGCGGTTCTCACAACTCCGATGCTGCCCTACGCCACTGACAACGCCCCGGAAGACCACCCGCTCTCGGGGAGCAAGCGCTTGCCGACCGGTGCGGAAACGTCCCGCCTCACATGTTGCGCCTGCTCCCGAGCGGCTCAGACCGCCCGATTCCGCCGCCGCGCCAGTTCGTCCGCCGGATTGGTCCCGACCAGGGTCTCGCCGGTGTCGATCCGCTCCCCGTGCAGCTGGGACAGTGCGCTCTCGACGTCCCGCCACACCACGCCCACGGCGATCCCGAAGACGCCCTGGCCTCCTTGGAGCAGGGCGTGCACCTCGTCCGGCGAGCTGCACTCGTAGACCGTCGCCCCGTCACTCATCAGCGTCAGGCGCTCCAGGTCGCTGAAACCGCGTTCCCTGAGGTGCTGGACGGCCGTGCGGATGTTCTGCAGCGACACCCCGGTGTCGAGGAACCGCTTGACGATCTTCAGGACGACGACGTCCCGGAAGCTGTACAGCCGCTGCGTCCCCGACCCGTAGGCGGGGCGCACACTCGGTTCGACGAGGCCGGTGCGGGCCCAGTAGTCCAGCTGCCGGTAGGTGATACCGGCGGCCGCACAGGCCGTGGGGCCGCGATAGCCGATCTGCTCGGACGCCTCGGACGCCATGGACGTCGTCCCTCCGCTGCTCGGCACGGCCGTAGGGAGCTGCGGAACGTGATCGGCCGCGTCACCGGGCTGGGGATATCCCCCGCTCGCGCGGAGCCGAGAACCGGGGGGAGCGTACGGTCCGCTCACCCTGAGACTGCGCTCGGGGCCGCCCCCAGCCGTACCGTCGCCGCTGCTTCTCACGCCGACCTCCGTCCTTGACCTGCCTTCTCGACGGTAGGCAGTCACCAGGGGTGCGTCAACGATCGCCACACTCGCCACGCCGAGTGATAATCACCCTAAGAGTGGTTTCCCGTGCCCCACCGCGGGGAAAGGCTAGCCGAATGCCCTCGGGACGGGCCGTCTGACGCTCTCACTCGCCGCCGGCACATGCGGGCAGTTCGCCCGTCCGACATGCCGCGGGCGACCCTGACGCGGACTTGTCGTCCACCGGGGCCGCCCACATGTCCCACCGACTACCGCCGCTCCTCGCCGTCCGGCCGTCCACGGCGTTCGGAGCTCACTGGCTGCTGCTGCCGAAGTCCTCCGGGGAGATCTGGTCGAGGAACTCGCGGAACTTCTCCACCTCGTCCTCCTGCTCGTCCGGGATCGCGATACCGGCGTCGTCGAGCACCGTGTCGCTGCCGTAGATCGGCGTCCCGGTACGCAGGGCGAGCGCTATGGCGTCGGACGGGCGGGCGCTCACCTCGACGCCACTGGCGAAGACCAGCTCCGCGTAGAAGACACCCTCACGCAGGTCCGTGATGCGCACTTCCGTGAGCTCCTGGCCGACGGCCTCCAGCACGTCCTTGAACAGGTCGTGGGTCAGCGGCCGCGCGGGAGCCATGCCCTGCTGGGCGAAGGCGATCGCCGTCGCCTCACCCGGTCCGATCCAGATGGGGAGGTAACGGTCGCCTCCCACTTCACGCAGCAGCACGATCGGTTGGTTGGAGGGCATTTCCACCCGGACACCTACGACATCGAGCTCGTTCACACAGCAACCCTAGGCCGTGCTCGGGACGTTTGGGTAGTCGGGCAGGCAACGGGCGCCCGATCCGGCCTCGCGCGACCGGCATACCTCAGGGCAGCCGCACCCCGAGCGCCGTCTGCACCAGCGCGGCGTGCAGCTTCACCGTGAGCCCCGCCAGCTCCTTGGTACGGGCCTCCGCATGGGCCCTGGTCTGCGGGTTCCGGTGCCGCTTCAGCGGGGCCACCACCTGGTCCACGAGCCCGGCCTCGCGGTCGGCGGCCGCCTTCATCACCCGCAGGTGCCGCGGCTCGATCCCGAACCGCCCCAGCTCGGCGACGAGCCCGGCCACCGTGACCGCCTCCGCCTCGTACGCCCCGTCCTCCAGTGGGGTGACGAGCCCGTACGACTCCCACTCCCTGAGCGTCTGCTCGTCGACACCGGCGGCGGTGAGCAGCTCCTCACGGCTGATTCTGGCCGCGGTGGGCGCCTCGGAGGGCTCGGGTGCCGGGTCGCCGTCCCGCTGCCGCCCCAGGGAGGGCAGCGGAGCCGCCTCACCGCGTTCCATGGCGTCCAGGTGCTCGCGGATCACCTTCAGAGGCAGATAGTGGTCCCGCTGCATCCTCAGGACGTGACCGAGACGCTCGACGTCGCGGGCGCTGAACTTGCGATACCCCGACGGGGTCCGCTGCGGCTCGATGAGCCCCTCCGACTCCAGGAAACGGATCTTGGAGATGGTGACTTCGGGAAACTCGTCACGCAGCACGTTCAGCACCGTGCCGATGCTCATCAGCCCACTGTCCGTGGCGGCGGTGCCGTGCCGGGCACCGCCGCTCGGTGTTTGCAGCATGGACCTTCCCTGACGGACGGACCTTCGGGGGACTCCCCGGACGGAATCCGGGTCAGTAGCCCCGCTGGCTGGCGTAGAAGACCAGCCGGTACTTGCCGATCTGCACCTCGTCGCCGTTGTTCACGGCGACCTGGTCGATCCGCTCGCGGTTCACGTACGTGCCGTTCAGGCTGCCCACGTCGGCCACCGTGAACGAGCCGTCCTGTCCGCGGCGGAACTCCACGTGGCGCCGGGAGACCGTCACGTCGTCCAGGAAGATGTCGCTCTGCGGGTGGCGCCCGGCCGTGGTCAGGTCGCCGTCCAGCAGGAAGCGGCTGCCCGAGTTCGGGCCGCGTCGCACGACCAGGAGCGCGGAACCCAGCGGCAGCGCGTCGACGGCCGCCTGCGCCTCGGGAGAGAGCGTCGGCATCGGCGTCTGGCCGGTGGCCTCGCTGTCGTAGGCCTCGAGACCGGAGATGGAGATCGTGGACGTCGTCTCGGACGGACGCTCCGGGGCGGCTCCGGCCCGCAGCGGCGCACCGCAGTTGGAGCAGAAGCGGCTGTTCTCCGCGTTGCGGTTACCGCACCTCGTACACACCAGGGCCGACATCGGATCCTCCTGCCGCGGTTGCCCGAAACCTATTCCGCCGGGCTGTGCAGGGTCAACCGACGGCGCGCCCTGACCTCCGGTAACGTCGCCACCCGGACCACCGACCTGGTCACGGAACAGCGGCCGCTGGCCTTCCTCGCCAGGCTGTGCGCGATGACGAGCGGTCGCGCTGTCGCTACCTTCTCGCGCGCTCTTGCCGAACAACTTCGCAAACAACTTCACGGGCGATTCCCCTTGACCGAAACAGACCCGCCCGTGGGGCAGGACGAACCCTGACTGAACACTCTGGCCGACCCGGACATCCTGACAACGTCCGTCGGCACCAGACAGTTTCCACCACGCACCACCCATTCGGTGCGCCGACCCCCCGCAACCTCATGCCCTCGCCGGACGCCGCCCATGCACCCCCGGTTCACTGGGAGGACGACCGAGCGTAGTCAGGCCGCTTCGCTGCTCGCAAGGCGTCCACGACGATCTTGGTCGACCTCTCGATGGTGACGGTGGCCTGTTCCTTCTCGAGAGTCTGCACCACACCTCCGGGGATGTTGAGCGCCGGCTCGAGATCCTGCGGCTTGCCGATGACCTTGAAACGATAGGGAGCATTGATCTTGTTCCCGTCGACGGCCACACCCTTGCCGGAGTCGGTCAGATACGTGCCCGCGACGACCCGCACGCCGTTGACCTGAATCGCCTCGGCGCCCGCCGCGCGCAGCTCCTGGACCCCGTCGAGCAGCATGTCCGCTTCGACGGTCCCCTTCGTGTCCTCGATGGTCATCGTGATGCCGGGGCCCTCCGCGGCCACGGTGCCCGCGAGGATGCCGAGTTGCCTCTCCTTCTCGATGGTCTGCCTGCGGGCCTCCTCGGCCTGGTCCGAGCTGTTCTCCAGCTCGTCGCGCTGCTTCTCGAGACCCTGCTTCTCGTCCTCAAGACGCTGTGTGCGGTCATCCAGTTCATCGAGGATGCGGACGAGATCTTCCTGACGTGCACCGCGCAGGGCGCTGTCACTGTCGCTGTTCGAGGCCACCTGCACGGCCAGCCCGAAACCCAGGCCGAACAGCAACACCGCCACGATCAGTTGGGCCCGGCTGACCCGCGGCGGCCACAGCCCCTGCACCAACCGCTGCCGGCCGGTCAGCTGCGGCTCGGCGGCCGTCTCCGGTTCGGGTTCCCGTACCCCCTCCGGCTCCGGTTCCGGATCGGGTTCCGGCTCGGGGTCCGGAGTGGCCCGGGCGGCCGGCACCGAGGGGGACACTTCATCGGGCAGCTCCTTGCGCAGCCTGTTCCCCGACTCGCCCGGCCCGTCGCCCCGGTCCGCGCGCGTGCCGCCTTGCTCGTCGGCCCGCTGCTCCTCGGCCCGCTTCTCGTCGTGCTCGCTCATCGGCCTCACGCCCGGAACACGTGCCGGCGGATCGCCGCGGCGTTGGAGAAGATCCGGATACCGAGGACGACCACCACACCGGTGGACAGCTGGGCACCCACGCCCAGCTTGTCGCCCAGGAAGACGATCAACGCGGCCACGACCACGTTCGACAGGAACGACACGACGAAGACCTTGTCGTCGAAGATGCCGTCGAGCATGGCCCGCAGGCCGCCGAAGACGGCGTCGAGCGCCGCCACGACAGCGATCGGCAGATAAGGCTCGACCACCGCCGGAACCTCAGGCCGGACCAACAGGCCGGCCACGACTCCCACGACGAGGCCCAGTACGGCGATCACGATGTGCCCTTCTCGTTCTTCTCAGTGCTCGGCTGTGCTGTACGTACGGTCACACTCGGTGCGGCGGGCAGCCGGAGGTCGTCCTCCACCGAAATGGCCGTCCTGACGCCGTAGCCCTCCTGGAGCGCGTTCAGGTACAACCCGTCCGCGCTGTTCTGGAACCGCGTGCTCAGCCGCTGCCCGTCCCCCACCGCGAGCACCGTGTACGGCGGCACCAACGGTTTGTTGTCGACCAGTATCGCGTCACCCGCGGCCCTGATCGCGGACAGCGCCGTCAACCGCTGCCCGTTGATGGAGACGGCCTCGGCACCCGACTCCCACAGCCCGTTGACCACGCGCTGCATGTCCCGGTCACGCACCCGGCCGGTATCGGAGAACCCGGAGGTCTCCCGAGGGCCGCCCTCCCCGCCCCCGTCGGCCTCCTTGGCGTCGTTCACCATGAGCTTCACGCCCGGGCCGTGCACCGCGGAGGCGCCCGACAGGATGCCCACCAGGTCGGAGTCGGCGCTGCCGCCGCTGTGCTTCAACGCCTCGCGCTGCCGTGCGCTCACGTCCTCGCGCAGCCGGTCGACGGAGTCCTCCAGCTGGTCGGCCGTCTCGGACTCCCGGTCGATGCGGTCGACCAGCTCTTCTCGCTCCTTGGCGACGACCGGAGCGGCGACCCGGGCCTGCGCCGCTCCCACGGTCACCACGAGGGCTGCCAGCACCAGGCCGGCGGCGAGCCCCAGCTTCGACCGCAGGGTCTTCGGCATGCCACCCTCGCCCGCGGCCTTCTTCCGCGCGGCGGCCTCGGCGTATCCGTCGTCGAGACTGTGGTCCATGACGTTGGTGAGCAACGACATGGACGCGTCGAGGCGCCGGGGCCGCGTGGGTGTGCTCCGAATGGGGGGTTGCTGCGGCATGCCGCACATCGTCGCACGTCGCGGCCACTACCTCCGAACGGGCCCACCGGCGTGCCGGACAGGCCCCGTTGGGGACACTTGTCCGGCACGCATGCGTGCAGGCCGTTCTACCGGCCGGCGCTGTCCACGACCGCCGACCACTCGTCCAGCAGGGCCTGCGCGGAGGCGTCGTCCGGCCCCTCGGCCCACAGGTGGGTGACGGCCTCGGCCGGGTCCGGCAGCACCATGACCCAGCGGCCGTCGGTCTCCACCACACGCACCCCGTCCGTGGTGTCCACGAAGCGGTCTCCGGCCGCCTCGACGACCCGCCGCATCACCAGGCCCTTGACGGCCCACGGAGTCGCCAGGTCCCGCTTCAGGACGTGCGCTCGCGGGATCCGCGCGTCGATCTGGCTGAGCGTGAGCTGCGTCCGCGCCACGAGCCCGATCAGCCGCACGAAGGCCGCTGTGGCGTCGTACACGCTGCTGAACTCGGGGACGATGAAGCCGCCCTTGCCGTCGCCGCCGAAGATCGTCCCTTCCTCACCACCCACGCGTGTGAGGTCGTCGGGGGAGGTGGTCGTCCACTCGACCTGCGTCCCGTGGTAGGCCGCCACCTGCTCGGCGATCCGGGTCGTGGTCACCGGCAGCGCGACCCGGCCACTGCGCCGCTCGGCGGCGACCAGGTCCAGCATCACGAGCAGCGCTCGGTCGTCCTCGATGATCCGCCCCTTCTCGTCGACGAGCGACAGCCGCTCACCGACCGGGTCGAACCGCACACCGAACGCGGCCCCCGAGGACGCCACGATCTCCCCTAGACGCACCATCCCCGACCGCCGCATGTCGGCCGTCTCCGTCGGCCTGGACTCGTCCAGTCCGGGGTTGATCGTCAGCGAGTCGACGCCGAGCTTCCCGAGCAGGCTCGGAAGCACGAGCCCCGCACTGCCGTTGGACGCGTCCACGACGACCTTCAGCCCGGAGTCCGCGATCCCGGTGGTGTCGACGTTCCGCAGCAGCGACCCGGTGTACGAGTCGAAAACGCTGGCCGGGAAGTGCAGGTCACCGATCTCGCCGGGGAAGGCCCGCCGGTACTCCTGCCGGGCGAACACCCGGTCCAGCTTGCGCTGGCTGCCCTGTGAGAGGTCGGCGCCCTGCCCGTCGAAGAACATGATGTCGACGGAGTCCGGCACGCCCGGCGTGGTACGGATCATGATCCCGCCCGCGCTCCCCCGTGCGGTCTGCTGCCGCGCCACGGGCAGGGGCACGTTCTCCAGATCCCGCACGTCGATGGCGCTGGCCTGCAACGCGGAGATCACGGCCCGCTTCAGCGCACGGGCACCGCGCGAGTGGTCGCGGGCCGTGGTGACGGTCGAGCCCTTTTTCAGGGTCGTCGCATACGCACCGGCGATCCGTACGGCCAGCTCCGGTGTGATCTCCACATTCAAGATTCCGGACACACCGCGGGCGCCGAAGAGATGCGCCTGTCCCCTGGACTCCCAGATCACGGAGGTGTTGACGAAGGCGCCGGCCTCGATGGTCTTGAAGGGATAAACCCGCACATTGCCCTGGACGATCGATTCCTCACCGATCAGGCACTCGTCCCCGATGACCGCCCCGTCCTCGATCCGCGCCGCACGCATGATGTCGGTGTTCTTTCCGACCACGCAGCCGCGCAGATTGCTGTGCGGCCCCACGTAGACGTTGTCGTGAACGACGGCCTTGTGCAGGAACGCGCCGCTCTTGACGACCACGTTGGAGCCCACGACCGTGTGCTCACGAATTTCGGAACCGGCCTCGACCTTGGCGTAGTCACCGATGTAGACGGGGCCACGGAGCACGGCGTCGGGGTGGACTTCGGCTCCTTCGGCGACCCACACTCCGGGGGAGATCTCGAACCCGTCGATGTCGACGTCGACCTTGCCCTCCAGGACGTCGGCCTGCGCCTTCACATAGCTCTCGTGCGTACCGACGTCCTCCCAGTAGCCCTCGGCCACATAGCCGTAGACGGGCTTGCCTTCCTTCATCAACTGTGGGAAGACGTCACCGGACCAGTCGACGGGCACATCAGGCTCGACGTAGTCGAAGACCTCGGGCTCCATCACGTAGATACCGGTGTTCACCGTGTCGGAGAAGACCTGGCCCCAGGTGGGCTTCTCGAGGAAGCGCTCCACCTTGCCTTCCTCGTCGACAATGGTGATACCGAATTCCAGAGGATTGGGCACACGCGTCAGGCAGACCGTGACCAGCGCGCCCTTTTCCTTGTGGAAATTGATCAGTTCGGTGAGGTCAAAATCCGTGAGGGCATCGCCGGAAATGACAAGGAAGGCATCGTCCTTCAGTGCCTCTTCGGCGTTCTTGACGCTTCCGGCAGTACCGAGTGGCTTCTCCTCATTGGCATAGGTGAGCTCCATACCGAGCTCTTCGCCGTCACCGAAGTAGTTCTTGACGAGCGAGGCCAGGAACTGGACAGTTACGACTGTTTCGTTGAGCCCATGCCTTTTGAGCAGCCGCAGGACGTGCTCCATGATCGGGCGGTTGGCCACGGGCAGGAGCGGCTTGGGCATGCTTGAGGTCATGGGGCGAAGGCGCGTGCCCTCGCCTCCGGCCATCACGACGGCCTTCATGTCGGAAGCGTCCTCCTCTAAGAGACGACGGTCTAGCCGACTTCACCCGCGAAGATTGTCCCGCACTTTTCGGCCTCAGGCCATCGGGGCCGACACGGCCGGACCAATCAGCGAGTTCATTCGGCTACGGCGTCCGCACGGACCAGGCGGCGGACTTGTACCACGTAGAGGACTCCTGCCCACCAGTACAGCGTTGTACCCCATCCGGCGAACGCCCATCCGAAAACGGCGGCGAGTGACGAGATCCAACCACTGCCATCACTGAGCAGGAGCAACGGGAAGGCATACATCAAGTTGAAGGTGGCGGCCTTGCCCAGGAAGTTCACCTGGGGCGGCGGATAGCCGTGCCGGCGGAGGATGCCCACCATCACCAGCAGAACCAGCTCTCGCGCGAGAAGTACAGCAGTCAACCAGAGGGGCAGAATCTCGCGCCAGGTGAGACCGACCAGAGTCGAGAGGATGTAGAGCCGGTCGGCCGCGGGGTCGAGAAGCCGGCCGAGGCTGCTGATCTGGTTCCAGCGCCGCGCGAGCTTGCCGTCCAGGTAGTCACTGATGCCGCTCAGGGCCAGTACCAGGAGGGCCCAGCCGTCACTCTTGGGCCCACCGAACTCAGGCCGCAGAATCAGCCACAGGAAGAGGGGCACGCCGACGAGCCGCGCCATGCTGAGGATGTTCGGGATGGTGAGCACACGGTCCGTCTGGACGCGAGTCTCCTGAACCTCCACCCGGGGGCCTCCTGTGGGAAACGTACCAACGATGCTCCCTGACCCTACCTCAACGTAAAAAAGCTCTGGCTCTCGGGCTGTGTGCCCAAGAGCCAGAGCTCTAAAAGGAGTTCGGCGGCGTCCTACTCTCCCACAGGGTCCCCCCTGCAGTACCATCGGCGCTGTAAGGCTTAGCTTCCGGGTTCGGAATGTAACCGGGCGTTTCCCCTACGCTATAACCACCGAAACACTATGAAACTATCGAACAATGCCGCACCACGTGTGGCACGTGGGGCCGTTCGTGGTTTCAGAACCAACACAGTGGACGCGAGCAACTGAGGACAAGCCCTCGGCCTATTAGTACCGGTCAACTCCACACGTTACCGTGCTTCCATATCCGGCCTATCAACCCAGTCGTCTACTGGGAGCCTTACCCTCTCAAGGAGGTGGGAATACTCATCTCGAAGCAGGCTTCCCGCTTAGATGCTTTCAGCGGTTATCCCTCCCGAACGTAGCCAACCAGCCATGCCCTTGGCAGAACAACTGGCACACCAGAGGTTCGTCCGTCCC
>NZ_GG657757.1:1428377-1430942 GCF_000158955.1 Streptomyces viridochromogenes DSM 40736
CCACCGAAATGGAGCTAACCGGTCCCCTTAACGTTCCAGCACCGGGCAGGCGTCAGTCCGTATACATCGCCTTACGGCTTCGCACGGACCTGTGTTTTTAGTAAACAGTCGCTTCTCGCTGGTCTCTGCGGCCACCCCCAGCTCAGGACGTAAAGTCCATCACCAGGTGTGGCCCCCCTTCTCCCGAAGTTACGGGGGCATTTTGCCGAGTTCCTTAACCATAGTTCACCCGAACGCCTCGGTATTCTCTACCTGACCACCTGAGTCGGTTTAGGGTACGGGCCGCCATGAAACTCGCTAGAGGCTTTTCTCGACAGCATAGGATCATCCACTTCACCACAATCGGCTCGGCATCAGGTCTCAGACTATTGCCAGGCGGATTTACCTACCTGACGTCCTACACCCTTACCCCGGGACAACCACCGCCCGGGATGGACTACCTTCCTGCGTCACCCCATCACTCACCTACTAACCGCTTGGTTCAGCGGCTCCACCACTCCGACTCACCCCGAAGGGATCACCGGCGGCTTCACGGCCTTAGCATCACGATGCTCGATGTTTGACGCTTCACAGCGGGTACCGGAATATCAACCGGTTATCCATCGACTACGCCTGTCGGCCTCGCCTTAGGTCCCGACTTACCCTGGGCAGATCAGCTTGACCCAGGAACCCTTAGTCAATCGGCGCACACGTTTCTCACGTGTGAATCGCTACTCATGCCTGCATTCTCACTCGTCAACCGTCCACAACTACCTTCCGGTGCTGCTTCACCCGGCAGACGACGCTCCCCTACCCATCACAGCCGGCGTTGGCCGTATTGCTGCAATGACACGACTTCGGCGGTACGCTTGAGCCCCGCTACATTGTCGGCGCGGAATCACTAGACCAGTGAGCTATTACGCACTCTTTCAAGGGTGGCTGCTTCTAAGCCAACCTCCTGGTTGTCTCTGCGACTCCACATCCTTTCCCACTTAGCGTACGCTTAGGGGCCTTAGTCGATGCTCTGGGCTGTTTCCCTCTCGACCATGGAGCTTATCCCCCACAGTCTCACTGCCGCGCTCTCACTTACCGGCATTCGGAGTTTGGCTAAGGTCAGTAACCCGGTAGGGCCCATCGCCTATCCAGTGCTCTACCTCCGGCAAGAAACACACGACGCTGCACCTAAATGCATTTCGGGGAGAACCAGCTATCACGGAGTTTGATTGGCCTTTCACCCCTAACCACAGGTCATCCCCCAGGTTTTCAACCCTGGTGGGTTCGGTCCTCCACGAAGTCTTACCTCCGCTTCAACCTGCCCATGGCTAGATCACTCCGCTTCGGGTCTTGAGCGTGCTACTAAAATCGCCCTATTCGGACTCGCTTTCGCTACGGCTTCCCCACACGGGTTAACCTCGCAACACACCGCAAACTCGCAGGCTCATTCTTCAAAAGGCACGCAGTCACGAGATACGTGCAAGCACGTATCCGACGCTCCCACGGCTTGTAGGCACACGGTTTCAGGTACTATTTCACTCCCCTCCCGGGGTACTTTTCACCATTCCCTCACGGTACTATCCGCTATCGGTCACCAGGGAATATTTAGGCTTAGCGGGTGGTCCCGCCAGATTCACACGGGATTTCTCGGGCCCCGTGCTACTTGGGTGTCTCTCAAACGAGCCGCTGACGTTTCGACTACGGGGGTCTTACCCTCTACGCCGGACCTTTCGCATGTCCTTCGCCTACATCAACGGTTTCTGACTCGTCCTGTTGCCGGCAGACAACAGAAGAGAGATCCCACAACCCCCACGACGCAACCCCTGCCGGGTCTCACACGTCGTAGGTTTAGCCTCATCCAGTTTCGCTCGCCACTACTCCCGGAATCACGGTTGTTTTCTCTTCCTGCGGGTACTGAGATGTTTCACTTCCCCGCGTTCCCTCCACACTGCCTATGTGTTCAGCAGCGGGTGACAGCCCATGACGACTGCCGGGTTTCCCCATTCGGAAACCCCCGGATCAAAGCCTGGTTGACGACTCCCCGGGGACTATCGTGGCCTCCCACGTCCTTCATCGGTTCCTGGTGCCAAGGCATCCACCGTGCGCCCTTAAAAACTTGGCCACAGATGCTCGCGTCCACTGTGCAGTTCTCAAACAACGACCAGCCACCCATCACCCCGAACCCTTACGGTCCGAGTGCACTGGGGCCGGCGCATGAGGAAAGTTCATTCCCTCAGACACCCAACAGCGTGCCCGACACCCTCGCCTCTCCATATCGTGTTCCACGCCGAAGCAGTACTAACGACCAGAGCAGGTCAAGTGTGCCGAGTAGTCAACGTTCCACCCATGAGCAACCAGCATCAGACGTTCGCTGATGTACTGGCCTCTGACCTCGTCCCGAAGGACTCGGTAAGAAGTGCTCCTTAGAAAGGAGGTGATCCAGCCGCACCTTCCGGTACGGCTACCTTGTTACGACTTCGTCCCAATCGCCAGTCCCACCTTCGACAGCTCCCTCCCACAAGGGGTTGGGCCACCGGCTTCGGGTGTTACCGACTTTCGTGACGTGACGGGCGGTGTGTACAAGGCCCGGGA
>NZ_GG657757.1:1432000-1440710 GCF_000158955.1 Streptomyces viridochromogenes DSM 40736
CCCGTCGTCGCCTTGGTGAGCCATTACCTCACCAACAAGCTGATAGGCCGCGGGCTCATCCTGCACCGCCGGAGCTTTCCACCATCACGGATGCCCGCGATGGTCAATATCCGGTATTAGACCCCGTTTCCAGGGCTTGTCCCAGAGTGCAGGGCAGATTACCCACGTGTTACTCACCCGTTCGCCACTAATCCACCCCGAAGGGCTTCATCGTTCGACTTGCATGTGTTAAGCACGCCGCCAGCGTTCGTCCTGAGCCAGGATCAAACTCTCCGTGAATGTGTACCGGTAATCCGGTGCTACACCACGAGAGCGGAACAGTCAGGCGGAATAAGCCCGACCATTCACAGCGTCCTCGCTGTGTTTATTTCAAAGGAACCTCGTCCCAGCCTGATGGCCGGAGACGGGGTATCAACATATCTGGCGTTGACTTTTGGCACGCTGTTGAGTTCTCAAGGAACGGTCGCTTCCTTTGTACTCACCCTCTCGGGCTTTCCTCCGGGCGCTTCCCTTCGCTGTTCCAAACTCTATCAGTGTTTTTCCGACTCTCTGCCCACCGTCCTGCAGGCATGCAGAAGGTGACCCCGAGATAGGATCTGACAAGTTGGGTGCTGCCGGGCCAGGGCGCAAGGTTGTGTCGCTCAGCCCCAGGCAGGAGAACGACTGTACATGCGGCTACAGAGCGGGTGCAAATCGATGTGCGGTATGGTCTAGACCACTTCGGAGTGCTCGCGCGGAACCGGCACTTCACGTGACATACGCTGCTGAACAGTGTGCCGCCCGGTACCGCAGGGACGGCCCATATCGATCTCCACCCCTGGGAGGCTTCCCATGACCACCGTGACGTCCCCGCTCGCAGGACGCGCCATCGGACTGGCAGCCGTGCCGGATCCGGTCTTCTCCGGGGCCATGGTCGGCCCGGGTACAGCGATCGACCCCGTACGTGAGCCCTCCGAGGCCGTCTCTCCCGTGGACGGCGTCATCGTCTCCCTGCATCCGCACGCGTTCGTCGTCGTCGACGAGAACGGGCACGGCGTGCTCACCCACCTCGGTATCGACACCGTGCAGCTCAACGGCGAGGGTTTCGAGCTGCTCGTGAACAAGGGCGACACCGTCCGGCGCGGTCAGGGCATCGTGCGCTGGAACCCTGCCGCAGTCGAAGCCGCCGGCAAGTCCGCGGTCTGCCCGGTCGTGGCGTTGGAAGCCACGGCCGAAGCGCTCTCCGATCTTCGCGACAACGGCGATGTGAAGGCCGGCGACAGTCTCTTCCTCTGGAAGTGACGTCAGTGCCGTCGTATGACGGCGAGTACGACAACCAACGCGGCGGTGGGAGCCGCCGCACTATCGGAGACGGGTGAGATGGAGACAACGCTGCGAGGCGTCGGTGTGAGCCACGGTGTGGCGATCGGCGAGGTTCGGCATATGGGAACGGCGGTGCTGGAGCCGCCCGCGAAGCAGATCCCGGCTGAGGAGGCGGAGCGTGAACAGGGGCGCGCCCGCAAGGCTGTGGAGGCGGTCGCGGCCGACCTGATGGCGCGCGGCAACCTCGCGGGGGGCGAGGCCCAGGCGGTGCTCGAGGCTCAGGCCATGATGGCCCAGGACCCCGAGCTGATAGCTGATGTGGAACGGCGGATCGCCGTGGGGAGCACGGCCGAGCGCGGGGTCTACGACGCGTTCGCCGCGTACCGCGAGCTGCTGGCGGGTGCCGGTGAGTACCTGGCCGGTCGCGTGGCGGACCTCGACGATGTGCGGAACCGTATCGTCGCCCGTCTGCTGGGGGTGCCGATGCCTGGCGTCCCCGACAGCGACGAGCCCTACGTCCTTGTCGCCCGGGACCTGGCGCCTGCCGACACCGCGCTGCTGGACCCGACGCTGGTGCTCGGCTTCGTCACGGAAGAGGGCGGTCCGACCAGCCACAGTGCGATTCTGGCGCGGGCTCTCGGTGTGCCGGCCGTGGTGGCGCTGCCGGGTGCCGGGGAGCTCGCAGAAGGCACGATGATCGCCGTCGACGGCAGCACGGGTGAGATCTTCGTGGATCCCAGCAACGAGAAGAAGGCCGAGCTCGAAGCTGCGGCCGCCGCGCGCAAGGCGGCGCTGGCCGCCGCGACCGGGCCCGGTGCCACCGCGGACGGTCACAAGGTGCCGCTGCTCGCCAACATCGGTGGGCCGGCGGATGTGACCGCGGCGGTCGAGGCCGGTGCCGAGGGCGTCGGTCTGTTCCGTACCGAGTTCCTGTTCCTCGACGACAGCAAGCAGGCGCCGTCCGAGGAGAAGCAGGTCGCCGCGTACCGCCAGGTGCTCGAGGCGTTCCCCGAGGGACGTGTCGTGGTGCGGGTGCTGGACGCGGGTGCGGACAAGCCGCTCGACTTCCTCACCCCGGGTGACGAGCCGAACCCGGCGCTCGGCGTGCGCGGGTTGCGGACGCTGCTGGATCACCCGGACGTCCTGCGTACCCAGCTGACGGCGCTCGCGACGGCCGCGGAGGGGCTGCCGGTCTACCTCGAGGTCATGGCCCCGATGGTGGCGGACCGCATCGACGCCCGGGCCTTCGCGGACGCATGCCGGGAGGCCGGCCTGCGGGCCAAGTTCGGCGCGATGGTCGAGATCCCTTCGGCCGCGCTGCGGGCCCGCTCGATCCTTCAGGAGGTCGAGTTCCTGTCGCTGGGGACGAACGACCTCGCCCAGTACACCTTCGCCGCCGACCGTCAGGTCGGTGCCGTCTCCCGTCTGCAGGATCCGTGGCAGCCCGCGCTGCTCGACCTGGTCGCGCTGTCCGCCGAGGCTGCGAAGGCCGAGGGCAAGAGCTGTGGTGTCTGCGGTGAGGCCGCGTCCGACCCGCTGCTCGCGTGTGTGCTGGCTGGTCTGGGCGTCACCTCTCTCTCGATGGGCGCGGCATCGATCCCCTATGTCCGGGCCACGCTGGCGAAGTACACGCTGGCGCAGTGTGAGCGTGCCGCCGCGGCGGCACGGGCGTCGGACAGTGCCGAGGAAGCGCGCAACGCGGCGCAGGCGGTGCTGTCGGGCGAGTAGGCCGGGTGCGGACGGCCGACGGCTGCCCGGGAGGGGCGCTTCACTGCGGTGGGGCGCCCCTCCCGCGTGTCAGTGGTTGTGCCCGTGCGCGGGCTTTTCCTCCCCGAGGTCGGGCGGCTCGCAGTAGTCGACGTTGGATTCCGGTGAGATGAGCTCGCCGGACTCGGCGTCGGTGCAGTAGGCGTCGAAGACCTCGCCCGCCGTGAGGGGTACGAGTCCGTATCCGCGCAGGCGCCAGCCGTAGACACGGTCCGGGGTGCCTGGTGCGCTGGCGCGGATGACGAGTCCGCCGGGGCTTTCGGTGGCCAGGCCGAGCGCCAGGACCGTGGTGAACTCGAGGGCTTCGGTCTCGTCCAGGTCGAGGGCGTCGCCGGTGTCGGTGGCGTGGAGGGCGGCGACGAGTGTTTCGGGCGGTCCGGTGACGCTGCAGACGAGGTGCCGGTCGCCGCGCGGGGCCGTGTCGAGGATGCGGACGAGGAGCTCCGAGGCACGGCCGAAGGCGGCGCGTCCGATGTCCTCACCGCACGAGCCGCAGGCACCCAGGCGGGCGAGGAGCGTGGTGGCGTACTCCCAGGTGGCCTGCCGCACCGCTTCGTCGACGAGGACCGGGAGGAGGTCGGTCAGGGGCCGGCCGTCGTAGGGAAGGGTCGGGCCTGTGACCGCGAGTTGTGCCGTGAAGCGAGTGCGGCTCGACGGGGTGTCGGGGTCCAGGTCCTTCTGTGTGCAGAACTCGGCGTACTCCTCGGGGTCGAAGAGGGCGATCGTGGTGTGGCTGCCCTGCAGGGCCCGTGCCCTGAGGAGGCCTTCCACGTGCTTGAGGTAGGCCGCGTGGTCGTCGAAGGTGAAGCTGCGGTAGCGCCGCATGACCCGGAAGTCGTGTTCGTCGGTGAGCAGGCCGATGGTGCCTGCGATTTCGCGTCGCAGGACACGTCGCATGGTTCGGCTGTCGGTGTGCGCCATGTGTTTCCCCCTGTGCACGGTCGATCAATGCTCACTCACAGTAATCGACGGCACTGACAACGAGGGTGGGCGGAGCTGATCGACGACTCGCCGGCAGATAAGTCCGCAGGTCACAGCCATGTGGTTGCTATGACCTGCGGCATCGGTGCCGGTGACGAGAAGTAGTCGAGGGCTGGAGTCAGGCGCGTTTGCGGGCCAGGTCCTCGTAGAAGGTGAGCAGGTCGAGGTTGTCGATGGAGCCCGGGTTGACCGCCTTCTCCAGGGGGGTGCCTTGGAGAAGGCGTTTGACCGGGACCTCGATGCGCTTGCCGGTGAGGGTATGCGGGACGCCGGGTACTTCGATGATCTCGTCGGGGACGTGGCGGGGTGACAGTTGCTCGCGGATCGTCTGCTTGATGCGGTTGAGCAGCGCTTCGTCGAGGGCGGCGCCGGGGGCCAGGTGCACGAAGAGGGGCATCCAGTAGCCGCCGTCGGGCTGTTCGATGCCGATGACCAGGGACTCCCTGATTTCGGGGAGGCGTTCCACGGCCTCGTAGATGTCGGCGGAGCCCATGCGTACGCCTTGGCGGTTGAGCGTCGAGTCGGAGCGGCCGTGGATGATCACAGATCCGCGGGAGGTGACGGTGATCCAGTCGCCGTGCCGCCAGACGCCGGGATAGGTGTCGAAGTAGCTGCCGCGGTAACGGCTGCCGTCGGGGTCGTTCCAGAAGTGGATGGGCATCGACGGCATGGGGTTGGTGACCACGAGTTCGCCGACCTCGTCCACCAGGGGGTTTCCGCTCGGGTCCCATGACTGCAGGTCGGTGCCGAGGCAGGGGGCCTGGAGTTCGCCGATGTGGACGGGGAGGGTCGGGACGGCGCCTGCGAAGCAGGAGCACACGTCCGTGCCGCCGCTGACGGAGGCGATCCAGAGGTCGTCGCGGACCTCGTCGTGGAGCCAGCGGAAGCCGTCGGGCGGCAGGGGTGAGCCGGTGGTGGCTACGCACTGGACGGAGGAGAGGTCGTAGTCGCGGGACGGGTGCACGTCCGCCTTGCGGCAGGCCATGACGTAGGCGGCCGAGGTGCCGTAGAGGGTGGCCTCGGTGCGTTCGGCGATGCGCCACTGGGCGCCGGTGTCCGGGTAGCCGGGGCTGCCGTCGTAGAGGACGATCGTGGTGCCGGTGAGCAGGCCGGAGACGAGGAAGTTCCACATCATCCAGCCGGTCGAGGTGTACCAGAAGAAGCGATCTTCGGGTCCGAGGTCGCAGTGCAGGCCGATCTGCTTGAGGTGCTCGACCAGGATGCCGCCCTGCGACTGGACGATGGCCTTCGGCAGGCCGGTGGTGCCGGAGGAGTAGAGCACCCACAGGGGGTGGTCGAAGGGCACCTGCTCAAAGACGGGGTCCGTGTCGGCGGAGGTGAGCGCCGTCCAGTCCAGGGCGCCCTCGGGCGGTTCGGTGCCCAGGAGGGGGATGTGGACGACAGCGCGCAGGGTGGGCAGTTCGCGGCGCAGTTCGGCGACGGTCTCGCGCCGGTCGTGTTCCTTGCCGCCGTAGCGGTAGCCGTCGACCGTGAACAGCACGACCGGTTCGACCTGCTGGAAACGGTCGAGGACGCTGCGGGCGCCGAAGTCGGGCGCGCAGGAGGTCCAGACGGCGCCGACGGCGGCGGTGGCGAGGAGGGCGGCCACGGCCTGCGGGATGTTGGGGAGGTAGCCGCTGACGCGGTCTCCGGGGCGCACGCCGAGAGCGCGCAGCTCCGCTGCCAGGGAGCCGACCTGGCGGCGCAGCTCGGCCCAGGTGACGTGGCGTGGTTCATGCGTCTCGTCGACGTACAGGAGAGCCGGTTCGTCCGCGCGGGTGTCCGCTGCGCGCAGGGCGTGTTCGGCGTAGTTGAGGGTCGCCCCGGGGAACCACTGGGCGCCCGGCATCGCCCGGTCGCCCAGCACGCGCGCGTAGGGGGTGGCGAAGCGGACGTCGAACCACTCGGTGACGGCCTTCCAGAAGGTCTCCAGCTCGTCCACTGACCAGCGCTGCAGCGCCGCGTAGCCGCCTTCGGCGGGGGCGCCGTGGTGCTCGGCGGCCCAGGCCTGGAACCTGGTGATCCGTGCGCGGGCGATGCGCTCGGCGTCGGGCTGCCAGAGCGGCTGGGGACTGTCGGTCGGCATGGTCGGCTCCCGGACTGTGCGCGTCGTGTGCGTCCTCCGCGCACGGGCTGGGGTGTGCGCGTGGCGCGGCTGGCACGGACAATGCCATGTGATCGACTTCGGCACCAGGGTGCGCCGCACATAGTCCTTGTCGTGAAGATGTGGTTCCGGCACGGGTGAACGACAGTTGAACGGCACCCCCGCACGGGGTGGTCAGTGGCAGGGTGAGCAGCATGAACGGTCGTGACCTGGTGCGTTCGGTGAAAGCGGTGGGGTCGGTGGGGACGGCGCAGGGTGTGCGGACCGTACGAGCAGCGTGGCGCAGGCGGCGGGCCGACGCCACCGGGCTTCCGGCGCGGGGGGCGGAGCGCGCGCGGGTGCCCGGGACCGTGCAGGAGGTGGAGCCGGGGCCGGGGGGCGGGGTCGTCCGGTTCAGCCGGTCGGAGCTGCGGGTTCTCGTGGCCGTGAACGGAGCGGTGTTCTTCGGTTGGGACGGGGCGGAGCCCGAGCCGTCGTATGCGCTGGCAGGGCGCTGTCCGGAGCCGGATCCCCGGGCGGTGCTGGAGCCGGACAAGGACGGCGGCTGGCGGGTGGTGGCCGAGCGGTTGACGGTGGTGGTCTCGCGGCACGGCGCGGTCGAGGTGCGTACTCCCGGTGGCGTGACCCTGCGTCGGGATCTGCCGCCGCGCTGGTGGGAACCGGTCGGTGGCGGCCCGGCGCGGTGGATGCAGCGGGCGGAGGTGGCTGCCGACGCGCGGTTCTTCGGGCTCGGTGGACGTGCCGCGGGGCCTCGGCTGCGGGACGGCACTTACCGGTTGTGGAACACCGACCCCGGCCGCGCCTTCGCGCCGGGGGACGACCCGCTGTACATCACGATGCCGGTGCAGGTGGTGGTGGCCGACGGCGGTACGCACCTGGTGTTCCACGACAGTTCCTGGGACGGCGCGGTGACGCTGCGGGAGGGCGAGGAGGGCGCGGGGTCCGGTCACGACCGGGCCGGGACGAGCGAGCTGCGGATGGACGGCGGTCCGCTGCGCTGCTGGGTGATGGCGGGGACTCCCGCGCGCGTGCTGCTCGCCTGGGCGTCGCTCACCGGGGCGCCCGCGCTGCCGCCGGCGTGGGCGCTGGGCCATCACCACGCGCGGTGGGGGTTCGGCAGCGAACAGGAGGTGCGGAGGATCGTCGCGGGTTACCTGGAGCACGGGCTGCCGCTCGACGCCGTGCACCTGGACACCGACCACTTCGACGAGCATCAGGTGTTCACCGTCGACCAGGACCGCTTTCCGAAGCTGCCCGTCCTGGCCGAGGAACTGCTGCGGGACGGCATCCGGCTGGTGTCGATCGTCGATCCGGCCGTCAAGGCCCTGCCCGGCAACGCCGTGTACGACGGCGGGACGGCCGAGGACGCGTTCGTGCGGGAGACGTCGGGGGAGGTCGTGGAGGGCGTCGCCTGGCCCGGTGAGGCGGTGTTCCCGGACTTCACGCACGCGCGCGTGCGTGAGTGGTGGGGCGGTCTCTATAAGGAGCGGCTCGCGCACGGGTTCTCGGGTTTCTGGCACGACATGAACGAGCCGACGTCGTTCACCGCCTTCGGGGAGTCGACGCTTCCGCGTTCGGCGCGGCACTCCTTGGAAGGGCGGGGCGGTGACCATCGTGAGGCGCACAACGTGTACGCCCTGTGCATGGCCAGGGCGGGCTTCGAAGCGCTGCGCACACTCGCGCCGCTGGAGAGGCCGTTCCTGTTCTCCCGGTCCGGATGGGCCGGCATGCAGCGCTACGGCGGGACCTGGTCGGGCGACGTGGCGACCGGCTGGCCGGGCCTGCGGGCGTCCCTGGCACTGGTGATGGGGCTCGGACTGTGCGGTGTGCCCTACTCGGGGCCGGACATCGGGGGCTTCGACGGGGATCCGTCACCCGAGCTGTACCTGCGGTGGTTCCAGCTGGGCGCGTGGCTGCCGCTGTTCCGCACGCACGCGAGTCTGCGGGCGGGGCGCAGGGAGCCCTGGGAGTTCGGTCCCGAGGTGCTGGAGCACGCGCGCGTGGCGCTCGTCGAACGTCGGCGGCTGCTGCCGTACTTCATGACCCTGGCGCATCTGGCCCGGCGTACCGGAGCTCCCTACGTGCGGCCCCTGTGGTGGTCGGCGCCGGAGGAGCGGGCGCTGCGTGACTGCGGGGACGCCTTCCTGCTGGGTGACAGCCTTCTGGTGGCGCCGGTGCTGGACCCCGGCGCGGACCGGCGTGCCGTGCAGCTGCCGCGCGGGCGCTGGTACGACACGGTGACGGAGCAGGCGTACGAGGGGCCGGCGCAGGTGCTCGTCGAGGCGCCCCTGTCGCGGATCCCGGTGTTCGCACGCGCGGGTGCCGTGCTTCCCGTACGCGGGGAGGACGGCGGTCTGGAAGCTGGAGGTGTGGGCGCCCGCCCGGGGACGGACCGGGGGCGGGCTGGTCGTGCCGGACGGGGGCGAGGGATGGGACGAGCCGGAGATCGAGCGGTACAGCGCTCGGTGGAGGGGCTCGCGGGTGGTCGTCGAGCGGGAGGGTGAGGACGGCGGGGTCGAGCCGCCGTACCCGGTGCGCGTCCGCGGGGCCGGGGAG
>NZ_GG657757.1:1441169-1443552 GCF_000158955.1 Streptomyces viridochromogenes DSM 40736
CGGGGCAGGTGCGGGGCCAGCCGGAGACGCCCTCTCCGTAGGGCGTGCCGCAGCTCGAACAGTGGGAGCCCGGCGCGGAGTTGGAACTGGAGTGCTGAGTTTCGGACACGCGGCGGACTGTAGCCGATCACGGAGAGGGCGTCGCGAGCGGGCCGGTCAGTGGTGGCCGGTGAGCGACTTCCTGGACACGGGGAAGTCGAAGTAGGTGTCCGGGTAGGGCTCCGGCTTGAAGGTGTAGTGCCACCACTCCTCTGCCAGGTTCACGAAGCCGAGGTCTTCCAGAGTGTTCTTGAGCAGCAGCCGGTTGGCGCGCTGTTCGCCCTGGATGCGCGGGTCGAGGGTCTGCGAGAGGGTGTCGAAGCAGTCGAAGCCGGTGCCCATGTCGACGGAGGTGTCGGGGAACCGCTCGTCCTTGGGCGCGAAGCACGGCACGAGGGGCTCTCCGGGGTGGTACGGCCTGGTGGGCTTCGCCGGGAGCTTCACGAGGGTGAGGTCCAGGGTCGATCCACGGCTGTGGCCGGACTTCTCGGCGATGTAGCCGTCGGCGAACAGGCGGGTCTTGTCGACGTTCGGGTAGAACTCGCCCTTCATCGCCTGGTCGTCGAGGTCCTTGGCCCAGCGGACGAAGTGGTCCACAGCGCGCTGCGGCCGGTAGCAGTCGTACACCTTGAGCGTGTAGCCCTGGCGGAGCAGCTTCCGCTGGGCCTTGTGGAGGGCTTCGGCGGCGGGTCGGGTGAGGACGCAGATCGGCTGGGCGTAGCCGTCGACGCGTTCGCCGACGAAGTTGTGGGGCGTGAAGTAGCGCATCTCCTGAATGATCGTCGGGTCCACGCTTCTGAGGGCCACGAAGTTCTCGGGCGCCTTGGGCTCGGTCCTGGCCTGCGCGGGGGCGGTCGGGGCGGTCGCTGCCAGCAGGGCGGCGAACGCGGTGATCAGGCCGCGTGCCACGGTGGTGAGTCGTGTCATGGCCCTTGCGTCTATCAGGAGACGGTCGCGCCGGGGAAGGGAAGCTCGGAACCAGTTGACGCTGACAGGCTCATGACGCACCGTCAGCTCATCGTGAAGCGGGTCGTGACGGCACCTGTTCGTACGCTGTGTGATCGCGCAGGAACGTTGCGTGAACGAATCATGAACCTGCGCTCGGTCGTGCGCCCGTGGAGTCATCATGCTCCCGTGCACTCCTGGACGGACACTCTCCGCTTCGCCTTCCAGCCGGTGGTCAACCTGACGACCGGCGTGGTCGCGGGGCTGGAGATACTCGCCCGCCCGGAGACCGGCGACATCCTGGCGCAGGCCCGCCGGGATCCGGAGCTCGACAGCCGGCTGGCGGTGTCGGCGGTCCGCACGGCGGTGCGCAAGGAGACCCTGCTTCCGTTGTTCGTCAACGTGTTCGCCGGCACGCTCGCCGACCTCGGCGGGATCCCTTCGCTCCATGACGCCGTGCGCGAGGCGGGGCGGCTTCCCTGGGAGGTGACGGTCGACATCTGTCCGCCGTACACGCATGTGCCGCAACAGGGCTTGCTGGAGGCGGTGTCCGCGCTGCGCGGCCAGGGCTTCCGTATCTGTGCGGACGGCGTCGGGGACGGGGACGTGCCCGTGCGGCTGCTGTCGGATCTCGCGCCCGACCTGATGAAGCTGGACGCGTCGCTGCTGGCGCGGCCCGCGGTGGTGCGGTCGATGCGGACGCTGTGCGACGAGCTGCGGGCGCTCCTGGCGGTCGAGGGCGTGGAGACCGAAGGCCAGTGCGCGGCGGCGCTCGCCGCCGGAGCGCAGCTGGCGCAGGGCGAGCTGTTCGCGCCGCCGGCGCGGCTGCCCGCCGCGGACGTCTATGTTCCGCCCCGCTCCCCCGGCGATGTGGCCGTGCCCCGGTCGGGGCCCTCGGTGCGGGAGTTCGTGCGCCCCGCGGCATTGCTGCCCGCCGCGGCCTCCGCGGGACAGGTGCGGGCCCTGCTGACCGGATCGCCGGACGTGTCCGGAGTGCTGCTCGTGGACCGGGCCGGGGTGCCGGTCCGGTCGGTGCACCGGTCCCGCTTCCTGCTGTCGTTGTCGGGGCGCTACGGGCATGCCCTGTACGCCGACCGGCCCGCGGCGAAACTCGGTGACCCGCCGCGCACGGTGGGCATCGACGCCACCGCCTGGGAGGTCCTGGACGTGGTGGCGGTCGGCGACCGGGACCGCACGTCGGACGATGTGGCCGTCGTGGACGCGTACGGGCGGTGTGTGGGCGTCGTACGGCTCGCGGACCTCGTGCGGGCGCTTGCCGAGACGCGGGTGGAGGAGGCGGCGGGGCTCAATCCGCTGACCCGTCTGCCCGGCTCGGACGCGATCACCGCAGAGGTGGGACCGGCGGATCGCGGCCGGGTGGGCGTTCGCGCTGAGCTGG
>NZ_GG657757.1:1443730-1451507 GCF_000158955.1 Streptomyces viridochromogenes DSM 40736
TCCTGGACGTCCCCTGGTCGGCGGGCTGTGCCGACCGGTCACGCTGTCGCTCGCCACGGTGCTGTGCGTGCCGGGCAGTGTCAGCGACCACCGTCAGGCGGCTGCGTGCCTGGCGCCGCTGAAGAAGGCCGCGAAGGCGTTGCACGGTGCCAGTTGGGTGCTGGGCCGGGCGGGCGTGCCCGGGCACGAGACCCGCCGCGGCACCGACCCGGCATCGACACCGGCCCAGGCGGGCTGTGGGGTGGCGGAGAGGGGTGGGGCCTGAGGGGGGGGTACAGGGTGTCCGGGCCGCTCGGGGCGGGCCGAGGAGGTGCCCGGGCGCGGCTGGGCTCCGCCCGCGAAGGCCTTGATGCGGGGCCGAGAGCCCGGTCCTCACCCGTGCGGTTGAGGAACCACCTGGTCAGGTGGATGCTGGTGGCTAGCAAGCAAGTCAGGTGTGGCTGGGTCCGTCGCAGGCGACGGAGTTCAGCGAAGGCCGGACACCACCAGCACAGCCTCGCGTGGGTCACTGATCCCCACAGCCGCGCGGGGCCCGAGCAGATCTGAACATCACGCGACCGGGCGCCGTCAGGGCCGTGCAACCGGCCACCCGGCCCGGCAACTGCCCGGCCGCCGCCACATGGCCGTCAACCGTTGTGGTCGGCGACCTTGACGCCCTTCGGGTGCCGGTGAACACTTTCGGCGTATTCCGGCACTACGGCGCGCGGCCGCGCCGGCGCCAAGGCTCCTTCCCCCACGGGTGATACGGCTGCGACGGCACGCTCGTCGCGGATGCCGGGCGGGACTCGAGATCTACCTGCCTCCGGCTGACGTAGCCATGGGGACGCACCCTGCCTTCTGAACCAAGGGGTAGCCATGACGGACAACGCCGAGAAGTACGTCGCAGCGATCGACCAGGGCACGACGTCGAGCCGCTGCATCGTCTTCAATCAGGACGGCGCGATCGTCGCCGTGGACCAGCGCGAGCACCGCCAGATCTTCCCGAAGCCCGGTTGGGTGGAGCACGACGCCACCGAGATCTGGTCCAAGGTGCAGGCGGTGGTCGCGGGGGCGCTCGCCAAGGCCGGTCTGCGGGCCGACCAGCTGAGCGCGATGGGCATCACCAACCAGCGCGAGACGACCCTCCTGTGGGACCGGGCGACCGGCAAGCCGGTGCACAACGCCATCGTGTGGCAGGACACGCGGACGGCGGCGCTGTGCAACCAGCTGGGCGGCTCGGACGGGCAGGACCGTTTCCGCGAGCAGACGGGTCTGCCGCTGGCGACCTACTTCTCCGGGCCCAAGGCGGCCTGGCTGCTCGACAACGTGCCCGACCTCCGTGCGCGTGCCGAGCGCGGGGAGATCGCCTTCGGAACGATGGACTCCTGGCTGATCTGGAACCTCACCGGCGGCACGGACGGCGGGCAGCACGTCACCGATGTGACCAACGCCGGGCGCACCATGCTGATGAACCTGGGGACCCTCCAGTGGGACCCGGCGATCCTCTCGGCGATGAACGTCCCCGAGGCCATGCTGCCCGAGATCCGGTCCTCCTCCGAGGTGTACGGCACCGCCGTCGGCCAGCTCGCCGGCGTGCCCGTGGCCTCCGCACTGGGCGACCAGCAGGCCGCCGTGTTCGGGCAGGCCTGCTATGACGTGGGCACCGCCAAGAACACGTACGGCACGGGAAGCTTCCTGCTGCTCAACACGGGTGACCGCCCGGTGCCGTCGAAGAGCGGACTGCTCACCACGATGGGGTACAAGATCGGCACCGAGGCGCCGGTCTACTGCCTGGAAGGTGCGATCGCCATCACGGGCGCCCTGGTCCAGTGGTTCCGGGACCAGCTCGGCATCATCCGCACCGCCGACGAGATCGAGCCCCTCGCGGCGAGCGTCGAGGACAACGGCGGCGCGTACATCGTGCCCGCGTTCTCGGGCCTCTTCGCACCGTACTGGCGCTCCGACGCCCGTGGCGTGATCACCGGCCTCACCCGGTACGTCACCAAGGCGCACCTCGCGCGCGCGGTGCTGGAGGCGACGAGCTGGCAGACCCGTGAGGTCGTGGACGCCATGTTCCAGGACTCCGGGGTGCACATCACCACCCTGAAGGTCGATGGCGGCATGACGAAGAACAACCTGCTCATGCAGCACCAGGCGGACGTGCTCGACGTCCCGGTGGTGCGGCCCAAGGTCTCCGAGACCACCTGTCTGGGCGCTGCGTACGCGGCCGGTCTGGCCACCGGTGTGTGGAACGACCTGGACGAGCTCAAGGCGCACTGGCAGAAGGACGTCGAGTGGACCCCGTCCATGGACGCGTCGGTTCGGGACCGCGAGTACCGCAACTGGCGCAAGGCCGTGGAGAAGAGCTTCGGCTGGGAGGAGGGCAACTAGCCACGCGCGCGTGCGCGGTCGTGTCCTGACTGCGGCCCGTACCCCCGTCGGCGGGGGTACGGGCCGTGTCCGTCCGCTCGGCCGGCGTCAGGTGTTCACGATCTGGCGACGGTCGGCCGCGTACGCCATCGCGTGCTGGACGACGCCGATGAGTGCCTCCTTGACCGACTCGCGGTCGCGGGCGTCGCACATCATCAGCGGTACGCCCTCGTCCAGGTCGAGGGCTTGACGGACGTCCTCGACCGGGTACCGCGGGGCGCCCTCGAAGCAGTTGACGCCGACGAGGAACGGGATCGAGCGCCGTTCGAAGTAGTCGACGGCGGCGAAACAGTCCTCCAGGCGGCGGGTGTCGGCGAGTACGACGGCACCGAGCGCGCCCTCGGAGAGCTCGTCCCACATGAACCAGAACCGCTCCTGTCCGGGCGTGCCGAAGAGGTACAGCACCAGGTCCTCGCGGAGCGTGATGCGGCCGAAGTCCATGGCCACGGTCGTGGTGTGCTTGCCTTCCACGCCGCTGGTGTCGTCGACCGGGCGCCCGGCCTCGGTGAGCAGTTCCTCGGTGCGCAACGGCCTGATCTCGCTGACCGCGCCGACGAGCGTGGTCTTGCCCACGCCGAAGCCGCCGGCCACCAGGATCTTGAGCGTGACGGGCTCGACCGGTGGCTTGCCGCGCTCAGAACGCCCGAAGATCATCGATCTCTTCTCCTGCTTGATGGGGGTCGGGCGACGGTGGGCCGTAGCCTCCGCCGCCAGGGGTTTCGATGACGAGTACGTCGCCGGTGACGACGTCGGCGGAGTCGCTGCCGCCGAGTTCGGTCACCGTGCCGTCGGCGTGTTCCACGCGGTTGGCGCCGAGCGCGCCCGGCTCGCCGCCCGCCATGCCGTACGGGGGGACACGTCGGTGCTGGGACAGCGTGGAGACCGTCATGGGTTCCAGGAACCGGATACGGCGCACGGCACCGTCCCCGCCGCGCCACCGTCCGCAGCCGCCGCTGCCGCGCCGGACCGCGAATTCCTCGAGGCGCACGGGCAGTCGCCACTCCAGGACCTCGGGGTCGGTGAGGCGTGAGTTGGTCATGTGGGTCTGGACGACGGGTGCGCCGGGAAAGCCGTCGCCCGCGCCGGAGCCCGAGGCCACGGTCTCGTAGTACTGGTGGCGTTCGTTGCCGAAGGTGACGTTGTTCATGGTTCCGGATCCCTCGGCCTGGACACCGAGCGCGGCGTAGAGCGCGCCGGTGACGGCCTGTGAGGTCTCCACGTTGCCCGCGACGACGGCGGCCGGTGGCTCGGGGGCGAGCAGGGAGCCGTGCGGCACGACGATCTTCAGGGGGCGCAGGCAGCCGTCGTTGAGGGGGATCTCGTCGGCGACGAGGGTGCGGAAGACGTACAGGACGGCCGCGTTGACGACCGAGAAGGGGGCGTTGAAATTGGTGGGCAGCTGCGCCGACGTGCCGGTGAAGTCGATGGTCGCGGCCCGGTTCTCGCGGTCCACGCGCACGTGCACCCGGATGACGGCGCCCGAGTCCGTCTCGTAGGCGTAGTCGCCGTCGTCGAGTGCGTCGATGACGCGGCGTACTGCCTCCTCGGCGTTGTCCTGGACGTGCTTCATGTAGGCCTGGACGACGTCGAGACCGAAGTCCTCGATCATGCGGCCCACCTCGTCGACGCCCTTCCGGTTGGCGGCGATCTGGGCACGCAGGTCCGCGAGGTTGGTCTTCGGGTTGCGGGAGGGGTACGGCGCCTCGGTGAGGAGGCGGAGGGTCTCGTCCTCGCGGAACCGGCCGTCCTCGGCGAGCAGCCAGTTGTCGAAGAGGACGCCCTCCTCATCGATGGTGCGGCTGCCGGCGGGCATCGAGCCGGGGGCGATGCCGCCGATCTCGGCGTGGTGGCCGCGTGAGGCGACATAGAAGAGGATCTCGGGGTCACTCTCCGTGTTGTCCGAGCTGTCCGCGTTGTTCGAGGGTGCGGTGTCGAAGACCGGGGTGATCACGGTGACGTCGGGCAGGTGGGTGCCGCCGTGGTACGGGTCGTTGACGGCGTAGGTGTCGCCCGGCCGCATGCGGGAGCCACGGCGCCGGATGACCTCTTTGACGCTCGTGCCCATCGAGCCCAGGTGGACGGGGATGTGCGGGGCGTTGGCCACCAGGTTTCCGTCCGGGTCGAACAGGGCGCAGGAGAAGTCCAGGCGCTCCTTGATGTTGACGGACTGGGCGGTGGATTCGAGGCGGGCGCCCATCTGCTCGGCGATGGACATGAAGAGGTTGTTGAAGACCTCCAGCAGAACCGGGTCGACTTTCGTGTCGAGATCGGAACTCTGCGTAATCGCGACGCGTTCCATGACCAGATGCCCGTCGTGGGTCGCGGCGGCTCGCCAGCCGTCGTCGACGACGGTCGTGGCGCCGGCTTCGGCGATGATCGCCGGGCCGGTGACGCTGTCGCCGGGGGGAAGGTCCTCGCGGTGGTGGAGGGGTACGTCGCGCCAGGTGCCGCCGGTGTGGAGGCGGACGGTCCGCGCCGCTGCGGGGCCGTGCTCGGAGCCGCGGCCGGCGGGGGCGCCGTAGGGGGCGAGAGCGGAGAGATCGGGGGGTTCGGTGATGCCGGTGGCTTCGACGGAGAGGGCTTCGACGACGATCGGGCGGTCGAGCGTGAAGGAGTACGTGGCGCGATGACGTTCTTCGAAGGCCTGCCGCATGGTGTCGGGCTCGGTCAGCTCGACGGTGAGGGTGGTGTCGGTGCCGTCGTAGCGGAGCTCGGTACGACGGGTGACCTGAATGTGCTCCTCGGGGACGTCTTCGGCACGGAGTTCGGCGCGTGCCGCGGCTTCGAGGTCTTCGGCGGTCTTGCGCACGCCGGGCATCGACGCGGGCTCCAGGGGCGCCTCGACGGACTGCTCACGCATGGCCGTGGTGTCGGCGAGCCCGATACCGAGTGCGGACAGCACGCCGGCCATGGGCGGCACGAGGACGGTGCGGATGCCGAGGGAGTCGGCAACCATGCAGGCGTGCTGGCCGCCGGCGCCGCCGAAGGTGGTGAGGGCGTACCGGGTGACGTCGTGGCCCTTCTGGACGGAGATCCGCTTGACCGCGGACGCGATGTTGGCGACGGCGATCTGCAGGTAGCCCTCGGCGACCTGCTCGGGTGTGCGGTCGTCGCCGGCCTGCTCGCGGATCTCGCGCGCGAGGGCGGTGAAGCGGTCCCGGACGAGCGCGTCGTCGAGGGGCTCGTCGCCGCCGGGGCCGAACACCTTCGGGAAGTGGGCGGGCTGGATGCGGCCGAGCATGACGTTGGCATCGGTGACGGCGAGCGGTCCACCGCCGCGGTAGCAGGCGGGTCCCGGGTCCGCGCCCGCCGAGTCCGGCCCTACGCGGTAGCGGGAGCCGTCGAAGTGCAGGACCGAGCCGCCGCCGGCGGCGACGGTGTGGATGTCGAGCATGGGGGCGCGCAGCCGGACGCCGGCGATCCGGCTGGTGAAGACGCGTTCGTACTCGCCCGCGAAGTGGGAGACGTCGGTGGAGGTGCCTCCCATGTCGAAGCCGATGACGCGGTCGAAACCGGCGAGCTGCGACATCCGTGCCATGCCGACGATGCCACCGGCCGGCCCGGACAGGATGGCGTCCTTCCCGCGGAACTGCCCGGCCTCGGTGAGGCCGCCGTTGGACTGCATGAACATCAGGCGTACGCCCTCGAGCGCGTCGGCGACGTGCCGGACGTAACGGCGCAGGACCGGCGAGAGGTAGGCGTCGACGACGGCGGTGTCCCCGCGGGGGACCAGTTTCATCAGGGGGCTGGCCTCGCTGGAGAGCGAGATCTGCGGGAAGCCGATGCGGGTGGCGAGCTCCCCGACGGCCTGTTCGTGGGCGGGGTGGAGGTGGCTGTGCATGCAGACCACGGCGACGGCCCGGATCCCGTCGTCGTACGCCTTCTGGAGAGGCCCGGCGAGGGCGTCCAGGTCGGGCGCGCGCAGCACGGTGCCGTCGGCCGCGATGCGCTCGTCGACCTCGACGACCCGTTCGTAGAGCAGCTCGGGCAGGTCGATGCGGCGGGCGAAGATGCCCGGACGGTTCTGGTAGGCGATGCGCAGGGCGTCGCGGAAGCCGCGCGTGATCAGCAGCAGGGTGCGCTCGCCCTTGCGCTCCAAGAGCGCGTTGGTGGCGACCGTGGTCCCCATGCGCACGGTCTCGACGGGGGCACCGGAGTCGGCCAGCAGGGAGCGGACACCTTCGACCGCGGCGTCCGCGTAGCGCGCCGGGTTGTCCGACAGGAGCTTGTGGGTGAGCAGCCGGCCGTCCGGGCGACGCGCGACGATGTCGGTGAAGGTGCCGCCTCGGTCGACCCAGAACTGCCAGCCTGTCACGTCAGTACCCCGCTTCCGCGCTGCTCACAGCGCCCGGAGGCCGTTGATCACGTCGCGCAGAATACTCTCGTCCGGCAGCTCGGCAGGGGGTACGGGCCGGTTCACATGGACGAATTCCGCGTCCACGAGGTCTCCGACAAGGACCCGTACCACCCCGATCGGCAGGTCGAGTTCCGCTGCGAGTTCGGCGACCGACTGCGGCAGGTCACGGCACAGTTCGACGATGTCCACGTGCTCCGGGGAGAGCATGTGGTCCGCTTCCGGATCGTCCGCGTGCGGCTCCGTGACCACGACCGCGATCAGGTCCAGGCGGTGCTGACCCTGGCTGCTGGTGCGGCCGCGGGTCATGGCGTACGGACGGACGACCGGTCCGGCCTCGTCGTCGAACCAGTGGCTTCTTCCCTGACCGTCAGCACTCATGTCATCTCACTACCCGCCTGCGGGCAGATCGGTGCGCGGAGCGGCGCCCAGATGCACGCCCACCCGCTTCACCAGGAGCGTCATCTCGTAGGCGACCTGGCCGACGTCCGAGTCGGCGTCGGAGAGGACGGCGAGGCAGCTGCCGTCACCGGCGGCCGTCACGAACAGGAACGCGTCGTCGAGCTCGACCACGGTCTGGCGGACGCTACCGGCCTCGAAGTGGCGTCCCACGCCCTTGGCGAGGCTGTGGAAACCGGAGGCTACGGCGGCCAGATGCTCACTGTCCTCCCGGGTCAGGTCCCTGGACACACCCGTCGGCAATCCGTCGCCGGAGAGCACGAGGGCCTTGCGGATACTCGCGACGCGATCCACCAGGTCGTCGAGGAGCCAGTTCAGCTGCCCCTTGTCGGTCGTGTGGCCGGTCGCCTTCGGTGCGGTCATCGACCGTCCCCCTTTGTCGTTCGTTGTGGTGCTGTGCCGCTGTGGGCGGCGTCGCCCGCGGCGTTCTCCTCGCGGCCGCGCTGCCAGCCTCGCTGGAGCGAGGCCATACGGCTGCGTACTTCGTCGGCGTCGCGTTCGACGGACTCGGTCGGTTCCTCCGTACGAGGCTCCGGCCCGCGTTTCAGCTGCGGG
>NZ_GG657757.1:1451925-1457986 GCF_000158955.1 Streptomyces viridochromogenes DSM 40736
CGGAAGCGGGGGCGGGCCCTCGGGCTCCGTTCGGCCGGCAAGCCGGGGTGGTCTCCTCGTCCGTCCTCCCCCGCCGGGTGCGCTGCTCGGTGACCGGGCGTCCGTGGGAGCTGACCAGCTTGGGGGTGTGGCGGCGGGGCAGCTGGACCGGTGCGCTCAGCCCGTCGTCGCTGTCGAAAAAGATCCGCTGCGCCGCGGGCGTCGCTCTGCTGGTGCGGGTCGCGGCGGCCGGCCGTGTCGTCCTGGGCGCCGGTGAGGGAGGTGCAAGGGAGGAACAGGCCGCCGTAATCGCTGTCCTCGACCTCGAGGGCGCCGGGGAAGTCGCGGATGGCGTCGAGGTCGACGGGGGCCTCCAGCTCGACCGGTCCGTCCAGGAGGGAGGCCGGCAGCCCGGGGCGCTGCGCCGTCCCTTGGGCCAGCGCGGCGCGGCGGGTGTCCCGCGGTTCGTTCTCCGCGGCCAGCTGGGGGCGGTCGAGGCGGAACCCGATGCCGTTGGTGTCCGGGATGTCGTCCGTGAGCAGCGCGTCGGCGATGAAGACGACGGCGGTCGTGCCGCCGTACGGGGAGGGCTGGAGGGAGACGCGGACGTTCTGTCGCTGGGCGAGACGGCTGACCACGAACAGGCCGAGCCGGTCGGTGTCGGACAGTTCGAACTCCGGGGTCTCGGCGAGCCGGAGGTTGGCGTCCAGAAGCGCTTCCGCGGCCATGCCGAGTCCACGGTCGTGGATCTCCAGGGTGAAGCCGTTGGCGACCCGCTCGCCCACGACCTGGACCGCGGTGTGCGGGGGCGAGAAGACCGTGGCGTTCTCGAGGAGTTCGGCCACGAGGTGCGTGACGTCGGCGACGGCCGGGCCGGTGACGGCGATACGCGGAAGGCGACGGACCTCGATGCGCTCGTAGTCCTCCACCTCGGCGACGGCGGCACGGACCACGTCCATGAGCTGGACGGGCTTGCGCCACTGCCGGGAGGGCGCGGCGCCGGAGAGGATCACGAGGCCCTCGGCGTGCCGGCGCATACGGGTGGTGAGGTGGTCGAGACGGAACAGGTCGGCGAGTTCCTCGGTGTCCTCGGTCCTGCGCTCCATGGCGTCGAGCAGGGTGAGCTGCTTGTGGAGCAGGACCTGGCTGCGGCGCGCGAGGTTGACGAAGACCTCGGAGACACCGGCACGCAGCTCGGCCTGTTTGACGGCGGCTTCGACGGCGGCGCGCTGGAGGGTATTGAGGGCCTGGCCGACCTCGCCCATCTCGTTCTTGTCGTACTCCAGGTGCGGGACCTCGGTCTCGATGTCGACCTGCTCGCCCGCCGAGAGGCGGCGCATCACGCTGGGCAGCCGCACCCCGGACGCCTCGTGGGCCTCCAGGCGCAGCTGCCGCAGGTCGCGGATCAGGGTGCGGCCGACGCGCACGGACAGGAAGAGGGAGACCAGCAGCGCGATCAGGCCGAGCGCGCCGGCGATGACCGCCTTGGCGATGACGCCCACGGCCACCGGGTGGACGCGGTCCTGATAGCGGTCGTTGGCCTGGTCGTTGAGGGTACCGAGCTCGTCGAGCACGTTCCCGGCGGCGCTGTCCCAGCTCTTCGCCGTGACGCCACGGGGTGTTCCGGCCCCCGAGGCGACGGCCGCTTCCTCGGCCACCCGCAGCGGCGCGGTGGAGGCGTTCTTCCAGAAGCTCTCGTAGCGGTCGCGCTCGGCCACGGGCAGCAGCGGCAGGTTGACGTCGTACATCAGGGTGCGCTGGGCCACGAGGTCGGAGACGTCACGCTCCTCGGAGTGCGAGATCTCGCCGACGACCAGGGCGGAGCCGAGGAGGGCGTCCTCGCGGGCGAGCAGTTCGCGGGCGCGGGCGAGATTGACCAGCGCGCGGTACTGCTTGTCCAGTTCTACGTTGTCGACCACGTGCAGGTTGGCCAGCAGGACGTAGCACGGGTCGACCAGCCGGTTGTAGAGGTCGAGTGCCTGGGAGCGGTTGACGGTGCCGTCCTCGACGCTGCGGCGCAGCGACTCGATGCCGTCGAAGGCGTCCAGGACCGCGGTCAGCCGCTCGTCGGTGTCGGCTCCCATCGCGTCGCGCACATCGGGGTTCCGCGCGTTCTCGCGGATGCTGCCGACGGCTTCGTCGGTGGCGCTCCGGCTGCGCCGGAGCGCGGCGAGGCCGTCGGAGGCACGGGGATCGGCGAGGTAGACGAGGGTCTGGCGGCGTTCCTCCTGGAGGACCCGGACGGTGTCCTCGATGGGGTAGCCGATCTTCTCCACCACGGACGACACGTTGAACAGGTCGCCCGCCTCACGTCCCGTGAGCACCGTGGCGAAGGACCAGATCGCGGTCAGGGACACCAGCGGCACGAGAAGCAGCGCCACGATCTTCCGGCGGATGGACTTCCCGCGAAAGCGCATGGCCTCCCCCAGCTCGGGCCCCCGGCTACCGGGGGTACACATGTGCGTCAACAAACGGCGCGAGCCTACTACCGACCCACAGGGAACTCGAAGACCGGTCCGGAAGCTGAACTTCCGCGCCAGCCACGAGGCATGGTGAGTTGTCCGGGCATTGAGGGAGTTGTCTCCCCGAAACCGATGGTCGGCGCACGAGCCGACCCCCACGATCCGTCTGGTTGGTTGGCTGAAATTTTTCGGTTCCCGGGAATCTTCATGACGAGTTGCTCGTCCTTCTCCATGGGAAATGGGGGCGGAATCGGCCACAGGGGCCGCATCCCGCATCTGGGCGGCGTAAAAGAGCGCAAGCCGGGCAGCCACTGGGGAGCACGGGTCTTCGGATGCGGGCGAGCGGTCTGCTGGCGGTGGGGAGTGACACAGTGATGGGCACGGCGGAACGGCGCAGGACGCCCGGGGCTGATGAGGCGTATGTGACGCCACAACGGTCTGCCGAAGCGAGTGATCGCGACAATCCCGTCGGCAACGCGGGGCCCTACCGGCCACTGTGGGTCGAGGAGCCCGCGCGGCGGCGCCGATTGCCGGATCCGGTACGGACGGCGGCGGTTCGCGCGGTACTCCTCATCGCCGTGACGCTGCTCCAGGCCATGGTGGCCTTCCTGTGCACGATGGCAGGGTCCTGGCTGGCGTTCCCCATGGTGATCAGCAGCGTGGTCAGCACGATCGCGGCCACCTGGGGAGCGCTCGACGTGTGGGTGACGCGTCAGGTCTGGTCCCAGCGCCACGGCGTGGTGTCGATGCCGAGCAGCACGGCACGGGCCCTGCGACGCGAGCGGCGCCGGTCCCGGCGCCAGGCGCGCGCTGACGAGCGGGCGCAGGAGCGCATACGCCGAAGGGGCGGGGCCGGGCAGTTGTCCCACCCGTGAGCCAGGGCTGAACCGAGTCGGGTGCCGGGCACGCCCTCGGGCGGCGACGATTCGCCCGGCACCCGGGACGGCGTGCATCTGGCGCAACACCCGTCCCACACCACAGGGTTGGCTGCATGAGTGGAACCGCGCAGCCCGCACACCCGCATGGCCAGGACGACGCCGAGCTCACCGAGTTCGGCTACAGACCCGAACTGAAACGCACCCTCGGCAACTTCCACACCTTCGCCGCCGGGATCAGCTACATCTCGATCCTGACCGGCACCTTCCAGTTGTTCTACTTCGGCTACGGCAGCGGCGGCCCCGCCTACTGGTGGTCATGGCCCATGGTCTTCGTCGGCCAGTTCATGGTCGCCCTGTGCTTCGCGGAGCTCGCGGCCCGGTATCCCGTCGCGGGTTCCGTCTACAACTGGTCGAAGAAGATCGGCAATCCGCATCTGGGCTGGCTCGCCGGCTGGATGATGCTGATCGCATCGATCGTATCCATAGCCGCGGTGGCGCTGGCCTACCAGCTGACGTTGCCGCAGATCTCGTCGTTCTTCCAGTTCGTGGGGGACGGCACCGGCAGGTACGACGTGGCGACCAACGCGGTCGTCCTGGCCGCGGTGCTGATCCTGTTCACGACGTTGGTGAACGCCTTCGGCGTCAAGCTGATGGCCACCATCAACACGGCGGGCGTCTTCATCGAGTTGATCGCCACCGTCGTGCTGATCGTCCTGTTCGCGGTCCATGTCACACGCGGTCCGCAGGTGGTCATGGAGACGCACGGCACCGGCGCGGGGTACGGCAACGGCTATCTGGGCGCCTTCCTGGTGGCCTCGTTGGCCTCCGCCTACGTCATGTACGGCTTCGACACGGCGGCCTCGCTGGGCGAGGAGTCCCTGGACCCGACGCGCAACGCGCCGCGCGCGATCATCCGGGCCATCGTCGCCTCGTTCGTTCTCGGCGGCCTGATCCTGCTCCTCGCCCTGATGAGCGTCTCCAGCCTCAAGGGCGAGAAGCTGTCCACGGACGGCCTGCAGTACATCGTGCTGGACGTACTCGGCCCGACGGCGGGCAAGGCGATGCTGTGGTGCGTGCTGATCGCGGTGACGGTGTGCGCGCTGGCGGTCCACACGGCGGCGGTCCGACTGGCGTTCGCGATGGCCCGCGACAACAATCTGCCCGCGTCCTCACGGCTGGCCAGGTGCCATCCGCGGTTCCAGACGCCGGTGCTGCCGACCGTGATCATCGGGGTCCTCGCGCTGGCGATCCTGGTGGTCAACATCCGCCAGCCGCAGATCTTCACCGTCGTCACCAGCATCGGCATCATCATGATCTACCTCGCGTATCTGGGCGTCACGGTGCCGATGCTGGCGGCCCGGCTGCGCGGCAGGTGGCAGCCCGCGGACGGGGGCCGGTTCTCGCTGGGCCGGTGGGGCCTGCCGGTCAACATCCTGGCCGTGCTGTGGGGCGCGGGCATGACGCTGAACCTGATCTGGCCACGGGCAGCGGTCTACAACGCCGCGGCCCCCTACCACTGGTACCTGCGCTGGGGGGCGGTGCTGTTCGTCGCCGTCATCGCCGGCGGCGGCTTCGCGTACTACTGGTTCGTCCAGCGGCACAGGACCGGCGTGCTCGCCGAGCACCGTTCGGAGGTCACCGCCGAACCGCCGCTCACCGCGCGGGAAGGCGCCTGACCCCCACCGTGCCCCCGGGCGCTCCTACTGGGGGCGTTTGTACATCCTGGTCGCTGTGATCTCGCTGCGTACGGCCTCTCCCGCCTGGGGCTGCTGCGGCAGACCCGGGCGGAGGTGTTCCTCGACACTGATGTACTTGAGGCCCGCCCTCAGATCGGCGTCGTTACGCATGCGGATGACGAGGGGGAACTCCGCCAGCGCCGTGGTGTCGAACAGGCCGGTGGTGTAGAGGAGCTGGACGCCCAGGGCATCCGACACCGCGCGCTGGAGCTCCAGCAGATACGTGGCGTTGGCGCGGCCGATGGGGTTGTCGAGGAAGAGCGTGCCGGCGTGCCGGTGCTTGTCGCGGCCCCGGTCGTTGCTCCGCAGCGCGGCCATCGTGCAGTACAGGGCGATGGCCGCGGTGAGGAGCTGGCCGCCGGAGAAGACGTCGCCCATCTGCCCGACGGGGACACGCTCGGCGCGCAGCACCGCGTCGGGCTTGAGGATCTCGACGGCGACGCCCTTGGGCTGCAGGGCCGCTGCGACGCCCCGCAGCAGCAGGGACATGCCGTCGCGCCGCAGGTCGGAGTTCTTCTTGACGGCGGCACGGGTCGCCTCGTCGATGACCTCGCCGAGCCGCTCGGTGAGCGTGGCCTGGTCGGGCTCCTCGAAGCGGATGCGCAGGAACTCCTGCCCCGACCACTCACCGAGGCCCTCCGGGAGCCGGGAGAGCCGCTGGGCGGAACGCAGGGTGGCCAGGGCCGACTCGACGAGCCCGCGCAGGCGGTCCACGATCGAGTCGCGGTTGCGCTCCAGCTGCTCCAGCTCGTCCGTCAGGACGCGGAGCCGGGGCGCGAAGGCGTCGGCCCATTTCTGGGCGTGCTCGGGCAGTGCGGAGGCGGGCAGTTCGCGGATCTGCTGGCGTGCCGGGGTGCGGACCTGCTCGTAGCGCGTGGAGTTGGCGTGCCGGACGAGGATGTCACTGGCCTCGCGGACGGCGGCCTCGGCGGCGGACAGGTCGGCGGCGCAGCCGCGCAGGGAGCGGCGGGCCTCGGCGGCCGACTGCCGGGCCTCCTCCGGGCTG
>NZ_GG657757.1:1458269-1471847 GCF_000158955.1 Streptomyces viridochromogenes DSM 40736
CCTCCGGGAGCTCGGTGTGCGCGTCACCGTCCTCGGGCGCGTGCCGTTCGGTCTCACCGCGCAGTCGCCCGAGCTGCTCGCTCGCGCTCGACATCCGGGTCTCCAGGAGCTGCACCAGCTCCTCGGCGCGGGCGGCGGCGGCCTGGCGGCTGGGTCCGTCCGAGCCGTCGGGGGATTCGAGGAGCTGCTCGGCGCGTGTGCGGACCTTGTTGCTCAGCCGGTCCAGTTCCGCGCGGGCCGCGCTCTCGTCGCTCTCCGCACGGGCCTGCTCGGCCCGCAGGTCCGCGCCCACACCGACCTTCTCGTACACCTGGGACGCGGCCCGGTAGGCCTCGCGCAGGGCGGGCAGGGATGCCTTCGGGGTCTGGGCGTCGTCCTCGGGCACGTCGTCGGGGGCGCCCGCGATCTCGGACCGCTCGGCGCGCAGCGCGCGGGCGGTGCGGCGAGTGTCGTCGGCGGCGCGCTGGGCGGCTCGTCGGTCCTCGTCGGCGGCGCGGGCGCGCTCCAGGCACGCCTGGGCGGCGGCCTCGGACTCGGCGGCCTCGTCGGCCAGCTCGCGCAGTCTGACCTGCCAGCCGGCCCGCTCGCGCAGCCGGAAGGCGAGCCCGGCGAGGGCGTCCGCGGAACGGCGGGCCTTCTGGGCGGCCTCCTGCCGCTCGTCCCGGACCCGGGCGGCCTCGCCGGCGACCTCGTCGGCCTCCCGCCCGCGCGGTGCGCGCCTCGGTCAGCTCGGCCTCCGACTCCTCGGCGAACACGCGGGTGTCGTGGGCCGCCTGGCCCAGTTCGGCGAGCCGGCCGGCCGGGCACCCGGTGCGCCAGGAGGCGAGCCGGGCGGCCAGCTCGCGGTCCTTGCCGAGCCGTGCGGCGAGCGCGCGGATCTCCTCGTCCCGCTCGGTCGCCCGGGCGCGCAGGGCCTGGCGCTCCTCGTCGGCGGCGTGCTCGTCGTGCATGGCCGGGTTCGGCGGCACGAGGAACACGTCGCCGCTGTCGCTGTCCGGGGCGGGGGTCGGGGCGAGCAGGGCGGCTGCCGTGCCGACCGCCACGGCGGAACGCGGCAGCAGCGCCGCGTCGCCCAGCGCCTCCCGGGCGCGTGCGTGGGAGTCCGGGTCGGTGATGATCACGCCGTCGACGAGTTCGGGCCGGGCGGCCAGCACGCGGGCGTGGTCGGCCGGGTCGACGGCCTGTGCGAGGTAACGCCAGCCGGGCAGTGCGGGGATGCCGTGCTCACCGAGGAACTCGACGGTGGCCAGCACGTCCGGGCCGGGCGGCAGCAGCCCGCCGTCACCGAGCGCGCCGAGGATCCGGGAGTCGTCGGCGGCGGCCGTACGCAGGTCGAACAGCTGCCGTTCGGCGGAGCCGATGGCGTCGTCGAGGAGTTCGCGCAGGTCGTCGGCGAAGCGGTCGAGCTCCTCGGGGCTGAGCCCCTGCTCGCCGGGCGCGGGCGGGGCGGCCGGCTCGTGGTCCGTGCCGTGGCGGGGCTGCGGGATGCCCGGGCGGGTACCGGGGGTCAGGCTGAGCAGCTCCGCCAGCCGCTCCTCCCCCGCCAGAGTCTCGGCGGTGCGGCGCTCGGCCTGGTACGACCGCTCGGCCGCCGTCGCCGCGTCCGCCGCACGGGCCGCGGTCAGTTCGGCGCGGGTCTCGGTGACGGCGGCCTCGCGTGCGTGCTCGGTGGCCCGGCGGGACTCCTCGCGGGCCGAGTCCCAGGCCGCGACGGCGGTCTTCTCGGCGTCGCTGGCGGCGAGGGCCGCGCGGGCCGGGTCGGCGTCCGGCGCGCTGTCGTCGAGCCAGCCGGCCCGTACCGCCTCGGCGGTCTCCTGCTCGACCTCGGCGAGGCGCTGCTTCAGGTGCCCGACCTCACTGCGGGCGCGCTGCGCCTGGGTTGCGGCGGCGGTGGAGTCGCTGTAGGCCGCGTCGCTGACCTCCTGGAGGGCCGCGGAGCGCTCCTCCTCCTCGTTGGCGTGGTTCTCGGCGTTCTCCGCGGCCGCGTGCAGGGCACGGACGAGGTCGGCGGCGGCCTTGGAGCGGGCGGCCAGCGCGGGGGCCGCGTCCCGTTCCGCCTCCTGGATCGCGGCGGAGACACGGGCGACGCGGTCGGCGGCGGCGCGGTGGCGCAGTACGGCCTCGGCGGCCTGCCAGGCCGAGTACAGCGTGCGGGCGTCGGCGAGTTCGCGCTTCTGCGCGGCGGCGGACTTCTCGGCCGCGGCGAGCGCCAGCGAGGCGTGCCGGTAGGCGAGTTCGGCGGAGATCAGGGCGCTGCGTTCGCGTGCCGCCTCGGCGTGCGTGACGGCGTAGGCGGCGGCGGTGACCCGCTGGGCGAGGTCGGCGGCCCGGGCCCGCTCCCGCACGCCGCGCGCGGACAGCCTGCGTGCCAGGGTCCGGGTACGGCGCTCGGCTCCGGTGTGGATGTCCCGCGCGCGGGTGCGGGCCTCGGCGGACTCGACGATCCGTCCCAGCAGGTCCACGGACCCGGCGGTGAAGTCGCGTTCGGCGATCAGCTCGGCGCGCCGGCCCAGCTTGTTGCCGAAGCCGCTGACCAGGTCGGCGAGCCCGTCGGTGTCCCGCGTGTCGGTGACGGCGCGCAGCAGCAGGTCGGTGAAGTCGGCATCCTTCTTGACCGCGAAGAGACCGGCGGCCTCGCCTTCGTCGGCGTTCATCTCCCGCTGGTAGCGGAAGAGTTCGGGGTCGAGGCCCAGGTCGCCGAGGTGCTCGATCCAGCGGTCGTGGATCTCCTCCCAGTGCACCTCCAGGTGCGGGTACGTCTTGCCCGCCTCCGTGAGGGCGTCGCGGAAGCCCTTCATGGTGCGGCGCCGCCCGCGCGCGCCCGATTGCCCCTCGACCGGGGCCCGTACGGCGGTGGCCTCGGCCACGGGGAGATTGTCGAGGCTCAGTCCGGGTCCGGGCCGGAAGGAGTACCAGGCCTCGGCGAACTTCCGCGGGTCGTTGGAGACCTGCCGTCCGCGCCACTCGCTCACCTTGCCGACGACGACGCACTCGCCGGTCTGCACGTGCTGCCACTCCAGCGCCACGTGGCCGCAGTCGTCGGCGAGCAGGAACTTGCGCAGCACGCCGGAACTCGCGCCGCCGAGCGTGTTCCGGTGTCCCGGCAGCATCACGGAGAAGATCAGCTTGAGCAGCACCGACTTGCCGCCACCGTTCTCCAGGAAGAGCACGCCGGCGGGCGCGGGCCGGCGCGGCGGGCCGACGGGCTCCTCCTCGAAGAACTCCGCCTGCATGGGGGCGGGGTCGGGCACGGGCTCGCCCACCCCGCGCATATCAAGCACGGTGTCGGCGTAGCGCGCACCGGCCGGCCCGATGGAGTAGAGGCGGACCCGGGACAGCTCGTACATGGCGGACTCTCGTGAGGCTTCTCAGACGAAGGGATGGTTCAGGAGGAGTGGAACGGGAGCCCGGCGTCGGCGACCAGATCCAGGTCGTCGCTCTCCTCGGCGGGCAGCAGCGTCGGTGTTCCGTCGGTGACCGGGACGACGCCCAGCTCCAGCAGCTCGGCCATGGCGGCGCTGCCGGCCATGTCCCGTACCTGGAGCTGGTAGCGGGCTGTCGTGCGGTACGTGCCGCCGTTGTCGTCGCCGGTGCGCTGGAGGAATCCGGAGTCGGTGAGGAAGGCCACGGCCTTGGCCACGATGCCGGTGGTCGAACCGGCGAGCCGGCGCGCGTCCTTGGTGGCTCCCGTCGAGCTGCGCCGCACCCAGATCCGCCAGGCGGCCTCCAGGCCGGGCGCACCGGTCGCCGGGTCGGTGTTCTCGCCCTGTTCCTCGGCGCGCTCCTCCAGGCGGCGGCACGCCTGGCGGACGAAGGCGTCGACGCCGTTGACCGTGACGCGGCCGATGTAGCCGTCGTCGGCGAGGTCCTCGGGGCGCGGGAACGCCATGGCGGCGACGGCGAGATGGGCGAGCCCGTGCAGGAACCGGTCGCCGCCGTCGGCGGACGTGCGACGCGCGTAGTCGCCCATGCGGACGGCGAACACGGAGTCCTCCGCGGCGGTCACGGCCATCCCCGCGCGCGGGGACACCTCCAGCACGATCAGCCCCAGACCGGTGGCCACGGCGTCGGCGAGCCGGGCGAACGGCGGGTCCTCGCGGTAGCGCCGCAGCAGGTCCGCGTACTCCTGGTCGCGGGCGGGCTGCAGCTTGGGCTGCAGGCCGAAGGAGACGAGCCGCGCCGCGTCGGCGGCGTCGGCGGGAGTGACGGCGGCGGTGGCCGCCGGGGCCGCGCTCTCCGCGTCGCCCCACTCGACGTGCTCGCTCACGACTTGAACTCCTTGACCTTGTAGACGGGATTGCGGGCAACGCCCTCGCAGGCGCGGGGAACAGCGCGACCGGCCACGACGGCGTCGCGGCCGCCCACCGGCGGAAGCATCACGCGGCCTCCGTCCTGTCCGCCGCCATCCCCGCCGCGTCCAGCAGCGCCGTCCCGACGATGAGGTCGGCCCCGCCGAACTCCGGATCGTCGAGCTCGGTCCCGTCGTCCACGGCGAACAGCAGCTTCTGCTCGCCCTGGCGATAGGCCAAACCGAAAAAGCGGACTGGCCGCGTGCACCGCCAGCAGCGCCACCAGATAGGGCAGTTCGGGATCCTGGCGGCGGGCCTCCGAGAGCAGGCCCGACAACCGCCGCGGGGCGTCCGCCGGCAGGTCGAGAAGCTCCCGCGCCGCGGCCAGCTGCTCCTCGCTGAACCGGCTGTCGTCGGGCGTGGCGATGAGGTCCGGCTCGGGCATCTCCGCACCCAGGTGCTCCCGCTCCACGGGGGGCGTGAGCAGTATGTCGACGAGATCGCCGACCCGGACGGACACCGGTGTGCGCAGCCCGGTGCCGCGCCCGAAGAAGGCGTCCGTGACGCGGACGGCCTGCTCGAGCGGCAGGGGCAGGACGGGGGCGACGAGATGGCCGTACAGGTCGATCCCCGAGGTGGCCGTCGGCGTGGCGAAGGCCTGCCGGTCCTGCTCGGCGCGGAACAGCGGCCCGGCCTCGAGCAGCCGGGACTGCAGCTGGGTGTGCCGGCGGATGCAGTCCTTGACGATGTCGACGAGCTCGGCGGCGCGGCGCTTGTGCTCCGGGTCCTCGGACTCGTCGCGGGCCTTGCGGATGTTCGTGAGGATCGCGTTCTCGTGGCGGTAGCGGTCGGCGACGTGCTCCAGCGCCTCGGCGATCATGTCGGGAACGGTGCTGAGCCAGTCCACCGCGCGCACATTGCGCCGGGTGGCGTCCAGGGCCCGGCGCAGGGTCTCCGAGTACTGCACGGTGCGGTAGCGGGCCTGTTCGGCCGCGAGCTGGGCGTCGGCGAGCCGGCCGCGGCTGATCAGCACCTCCAGCTTGACCTCGGCGGCGATCTGCGCGCTGGTGACGTCCGTGTCGAGGGCGCCGACGAGAACGTTGACCGCTTCGTCCGTCGTACGGAGGTAGACCGTGCCGCCGGGGCCGGGGACCTCCTCGATCAGCTTGAAGTCGTAGTCGCGGCGCACATAGGTGCCGTCCGCCCCGAAGGTGCCGTACACCGCGCGGAAGCCCCGGTCGACACTGCCGACGTTGATGAGGTTCTCCAGGACCCAGCGGGCCACCCGCTCGTGCTCGGCGGGGGGCCGCTGCGGTGCCTGGGCGGCGATGCGCGGGGTGAGGCGGGCGACGATCTGGTCGTGGTCCGCGCCCGTGTCGAAGTCCATGTTCAGGGTGACCAGGTCGATGGCCGCGAGGGCGACCTCCGCCATGCCGTACACCGAGTACTCGCCGGCCAGGTTCGCCTTGCGCACGTCGAGGTCGTGCAGCGGCGCGGTGCAGGCGAGCGCGCGCAGGCGCCGCGCCAGGCCCTCGTCGGCGGCCGGCCCCGGCGCGGGGCGCGGCCCCGCGCTGAGCTGGGGCGGAACGCTGTCCGTCGATGCAGGCGAAGTCACGGTGCACAGACTAGGTCCTGGGTCTGACAACCACCCAAACGACGCGGGTGCGCCCCCGCGGCGGTCCCGTCAACCGTCCTCGCCCACCCGCCGTCGGTACACCTCCACGACCCGCTCCAGCGAGTCGTCCAGATAGCCTGCGAGCAGACGCTCGGCCTTGCCGCGCTCCCCGGCCTGAAGAGCCTCAAGAATCGCGACATTTCGCGCGATGTACGGTTCGTGCAGCCGCTGCGGCTCGTCCACCACGTGGAACGCGAGACGCAGTTCGGCGAAGACGCTGCGCATCAACTCGTCGGTGCGCTCACTCGCGGCGAGGGCGACCAGTTCCCGGTGGAAGTGGATGTTGGCCGTACCCACACCCTTCCAGTCACCTTCCCGGGCCGCCCGCCGCCCCTCCGCGACGGCACCGGCGAGCCCGTCGAGACCGTACGGCGGCTGCCCGAGGCCGCGGACGACGGCGCACTCGACGAGCCGGCGGGTGCGGTAGATGTCCTCGACGTCCTCCACGGTCAGGACCCGGACGAAGACGCCCCGGTTCAGCTCGTGGACGAGCAGGCGTTCGTGTGTGAGCAGGCGGAACGCCTCGCGCAGCGTGTTGCGGGAGACGCCGAGCGCGCCACCGATGCTGTCCTCCGACAGCCTGGTCCCGGGCGGGAAGTAGCCCTCGGCGATCCGGCTTCTGAGGATGTCCGAGACCCGCTCGGCGGTACTCGTGCGCCCGAGGAGAGCCCGGTCGTCGGCGAGGTCCTTCAGCTGCTCTGCCATGCCGGAATTCAATCGCAGATCAGAAGAACAACCAACATAGGTATTGAGGGATCGTTGAACAATCCTCTACGGTGCTCAGCACGGCTCGTCCCGAAGCACTCTCCGTCCCCCCTCTGCGAGGTGCCCATGAGCACGACCCCTCCACCACAGGCCCTGACCGACGACTCACGCTCCGCGGCGGACGAACACACCGCCGATGACGGGGCGTTCGGCTGGCTGCGCGCCCTCGGCCCGCGCGGCCGCCGCGCGTTCGCCGGTGCCTTCGGCGGCTATGCCCTCGACTCGTACGACTACTTCACGCTGCCGCTGAGCATGGTCGCGCTGTCCGCCTACTTCGGCCTGAGCAGCGGCCAGACCGGCCTCTTCACGACGGTCACCCTGGTGGTCTCCGCGATCGGCGGTGCCCTCGCGGGCGTCATCGCGGACCGCATCGGCCGGGTGAAGGCACTGATGATCACGGTGATCACCTACGCGGTCTTCACCGTCGCCTGCGGTTTCGCGCCCAACTACGAGACGCTGCTGGTCTTCCGCGCCCTCCAGGGGCTCGGTTTCGGCGGCGAGTGGGCGGTCGGCGCGATCCTGGTCGCCGAGTACGCGAGCGCCAGGAACCGGGGGCGCACGCTCGGCGCGATCCAGAGCTCCTGGGCCGTGGGCTGGGGCCTCGCCGTGATCGCCTACACGCTGGTCTTCTCGGTGGCCGGCGACGACCTGGCCTGGCGCATCATGTTCTGGACCGGGGCGCTGCCCGCGCTGCTCGTCATCTGGCTGCGGCGCAGTGTGCACGACGCGCCCGAGGCCGCCGCAGCTCGTGAACAGAGCGCGGAGAAGGGCTCCTTCACCGCGATCTTCAAGCCCGGTCTGCTGCGCGTCACCGTCTTCGCGGGTCTGCTCTCGACCGGTGTCCAGGGCGGCTACTACACGCTGGCCACCTGGGTGCCGACGTACCTGAAGTCCGAGCGCGACCTGTCGGTCGTGGGCACCGGCGGCTATCTGACGTTCCTGATATCGGGTGCCTTCCTCGGCTACCTGACCGGCGGCTACCTCACGGACAAGCTGGGCCGGCGGCGCAACATCTGGCTCTTCGCCCTGCTCTCGGCGATCTGCATCCTGGCGTACGCGAACATCCCGAGCGGCGCCAACACCCTGCTCCTGGTGCTCGGATTCCCGCTCGGGTTCTGCATGTCGGCGATCTTCAGCGGCTTCGGCTCCTACCTGAGCGAGCTGTACCCGACGGCGGTGCGCGGCACGGGGCAGGGCTTCACGTACAACACCGGGCGCGCGGTGGGTGCCGTGTTCCCGACGGCGGTCGGCTTCCTGGCCGACAGCTGGGGCGTGGGCGGCGCGCTCGTCTTCGGCGCGATCGGCTACGGCCTGGCGGCGCTGGCGCTGCTCGGGCTTCCGGAGACGCGCGGGAAGGAGCTCGTGTGAACCCCGTGAGCACCGGCACCGGCACCGGCACCGGCACCGAGGACCGTCCTGTGGTCCTGGTCGACGAGCACGCGCACGCGTGGCGCCCGGAAGCGGCGCGCGCCCGCTTCCGGGAGGGGCTGACGGGCCCCACCGCCGGAGTCGCGGCCGGCCACACCCAGGTCAACCTGATCTCGGTGCCCGCCGACTGGGCCTACGACATGCTGCTGTTCTGCCAGCGCAACCCCAAGCCGTGCCCGGTCCTCGACGTGACGGACGCCGGATCATGGACCACCGTGCTCGCCGAGGGCGCGGACCTGCGCACCGACCTGCCGCGCTACCGGGTGTGGCGGGACGGCGAGCTGGTGGACGAGCCGACGGATGTGCGCGCCCACTGGCGGGACGACCTGGTGTCGTTCCTGATCGGGTGCAGCTTCACGTTCGAGTGGGCGCTGAGCGAGGCGGGCGTGCCGATCCGGCACGTCGAGCAGGGCCGGAACGTCCCGATGTACGTGACGAGCCGGCAGTGCCGTCCGGCGGGGCGGCTGCACGGGCCGCTGGTGGTGTCCATGCGGCCGGTGCCACCCCGGCACCTGGCGGCGGCGATCCGGGAGAGCAGCCTGCTGCCGGCGGTGCACGGCAGCCCCGTGCACTGCGGCGAGCCCTCCGGGCTCGGCATCGACGACCTCGGCCGGCCCGATTTCGGCGACCCGGTGGACGCCGAGCCCGACGACATCCCGGTGTTCTGGGCGTGCGGAGTCACTCCGCAGGCGGCCGTGATGGCCTCCCGCCCGCCGTTCGCCCTCACGCACGCCCCGGGGCAGATGTTCCTCACCGACGCCCGCGACGAGCAGTACCGCGTGGCCTGACAGGAGACCGACAAGGATGACCTCGATCGACCTGAACGCCGACCTCGGCGAGGGCTTCGGCCGCTGGCGGCTCACCGACGACGAACGGCTGTTGTCGGTGGTCACCAGCGCCAACGTGGCGTGCGGTTTCCACGCCGGGGACGCCGCCACCATGCGCCGGGTGTGCGAGCTGGCGGCCGAGCGCGGCGTCCGGATCGGCGCCCAGGTGTCCTACCGGGACCTGGCCGGGTTCGGGCGGCGCGCGATGGACGTGCCTCCCGCCGAGCTGGCGGCCGAAGTGGCCTACCAGATCGGTGCCCTGGAGGTGTTCGCCCGCGCGGCGGGCTCCGGCGTGGCCTACGTCAAACCGCACGGCGCGCTCTACAACCGGGTCGTGCGCGACGAGGAGCAGGCCGCCGCGGTCGTCGACGGCGTGCTCCTCGCGGATGCCACGCTGCCCGTGCTGGGCCTCCCCGGCTCGCGTCTGCTGGAGCTGGCCGGCAAGGCCGGACTGCCGGTCGTCACCGAGGCGTTCGCCGACCGGGCGTACACCGACACGGGCACGCTCGTGCCGCGGGCTCGGGAGGGCGCCGTGGTCACCGACCCGGACACGGTCGTCGAGCGGTCCCTGAGCCTCGCCCGCTCCGGCGAGGTCGTCTCCCACTCGGGGACGCGGATCGACGTACGCGCGCGATCCCTGTGTCTGCACGGCGACACACCCGGCGCGGTGGAACTGGCGCGCCGGGTGCGGGAGCGTCTGGAGTCGTCGGGGGTCCGGGTGGAGGCCTTCGCATGAAGGTCCTGCCCGTCGGCGTGGACGCCCTGCTCGTCGAGGTCTCCTCGGACGACGAGGCCCAGGCGCTGCACGCCGAGCTGCTGCGGCGCCGCGCGGAGGGCTCGCTGGCTGCCCGCGAGATCGTCCCCGCGGCCCGCACGGTCCTCCTCGACGGCCTCGACGCCCCCGCCCGGCTGGCCGCCGAACTGACCGCGGCGGAACTGCCGCCCGCTCCCCCACGCGCGCGTGAGGTGGTCGAGATCCCGGTGCGCTACGACGGGCCGGACCTGGCCGACGTCGCCGCGCACTGGGGCGTGCCGACGGGGGAGGTCGCCCGTATCCACGCCGAGACGGAGTTCCGGGTGGCCTTCTGCGGCTTCGCGCCCGGCTTCGGCTACCTCACCGGTCTGCCGTCGCGCTACGACGTCCCGCGACGGGCCACCCCGCGCACGGCCGTCCCGGCCGGCTCGGTGGCGCTCGCGGGCCCGTACACCGGCGTATACCCACGCTCGTCACCCGGCGGCTGGCAGCTGATCGGCACGACGGACGCACTCCTGTGGGACCACGCGCGCGTGCCCGCCGCGCTGCTCTCGCCGGGCATGTGCGTGCGGTTCGTCCCGGTCCTGGCCGGTGAGGCACTCATGACGGACCACGCCCTCGCCGTCGTGCGCGCCGGGGCCCTGACCACCGTTCAGGACCTCGGCCGCCCCGGGCACGCCCACCTCGGTGTGCCCCGCTCCGGGGCGCTGGACCGGCCCGCGGCGGACCTCGCCAACCGGCTCGCCGGCAATCCGCCCGAGGCCGCGGTACTGGAGACGACCCTCAACGGCTGCGCCGTGCGCCCCCGTTCCACGGTCGTGGTGGCCGTGACAGGCGCGCCCTGCCGGGTCACGGTGGACGGCCGGGCCGTCCCCTGGGGCGCGCCGCTGCGGCTGCCGGCCGGTGCGCTGCTGGACGTCGGGCCCGCCGTCTCGGGGGTGCGCTCCTACGTGGGCGTCTGCGGCGGCATCGCTGTCGAGCCGGTACTCGGCAGCCGTTCGACGGACCTGCTGTCGGGGCTCGGTCCCGCCCCGCTCACGGACGGCACGGTGCTGCCCCTGGGCCGGCCGACAGGCGTGCGCGTGCGCGTGGACGTCGCCCCGCAGCCGGCGCCACCGGCCGAGCTGGTCCTGCGGGTGACGCTCGGCCCGCGCGACGACTGGTTCACGCCGGGAGCCGTAGGAACCTTCGTCTCGCGCCCCTACCGGGTCTCCCCCGCGAGCAACCGCATCGGGCTGCGCACGGAGGGCCCCGCCCTGGAGCGGACCCGGCAGGGGGAACTTCACAGCGAGGGCATGGTGCTGGGCGCGGTACAGGTCCCGCCCGACGGCAGGCCGCTGGTGTTCCTGGCCGACCACCCGACCACCGGGGGCTACCCGGTGATCGCGGTGGTGCACGCCGCCGACCTTCCGGCCGCCGCCCAGGCGGTTCCCGGCACACCGGTCCGCTTCGTGGCGGTGCGCCGCCGCTGAACCGGCCGGGCCGGTCTAGCCGCTGTGTACCCGTTGAGCCGGTCAGGCCGCGTCCGGCTGCTCCGCCACAGACAGGGCCGCGAGCGCGGCCGACACCGCGGCGGACGCCCGGAGATCGAGCCGGGCACTGGTGCCCCGGGCCCGGTGCCGGAGCTCGTCGGCGGCGAGGGTCAGGAGCTGGGGCAGCAGGTCGGTGCACCGGCGCGCCACCCAGCCGGTGCCGGCGGTGGCCAGCCACCACAGGCTCGCCGACTTCGCCGGGCCGGGGAACTCCGGCTCGGGCGAGGGCGCGGGACCCGTCGCGAGTCCGTGCTCGGTGAGCAGCTCGTGGAAGCGCAGGGCCAGTTGCCGGTGGCCGCGCTCCCCGGGGTGCAGCCGGTCCGCGCTCCACATGGCACGGTCGGTGATCCAGTCGCCCTCGCACGCGTGCAGGTGCAGGGCTCCGTGCCGGTCGGACAGCGCGTGGACCACCGTGTTCACGGCCCGCTGCCGCCGCGCCAGCGGATGGGCCAGGGCCCCCGGCAGGCCGAGCATCGTGCCCGGGTCGGGCAGACATGCGGTGAGCAGGACCGCGCCCTGCTCGGTGAACGCCGTGTACACCTGGTCGAGCCGGGCGGCCACGGCCTGGATGTCGAAGGTGCAGCGCAGGGTGTCGTTGACACCGACGACGACGGACACGAGGTCGGGCCGCAGCGCCAGCCCGGCGGGCAGCTGCCGCTCCAGCACGTCCCGGGTCTGCGCCCCGCTCACCGCGAGGTTGGTGAACCGGACGGGTTCCCCCTCGGAACGCACGACACGCCCCTCGGCGGGCGCGGCAGGCCGGTCGGCAGACAGGGCAGGCCCCTCGGCGAGCCCGTCGGCGAGGAGCGCGGCCCAGCCGCGCCACCCGTCCCCGACCGGGTCGCCCACACCCTCGGTCAGCGAGTCACCGAGGGCCACGAACCGCAGAGGCCCCGCGGGCCGCGCAGCCCCCTCGCACCGCGTAGGCGCCTCGAACCGAGCAGCCCCCTCGAACCGTGGGGGTCTCATGCCACGCCCCCGGGCACGTACGGGCGGACGGGGACGGCCGCGTCTTGGGTTGTTGAGGAACGCGTCGACCGCCGCGTTCCACCCGAAGCACGCCGCACGCGCGCGTGCGGCGTCGCGCCGGTCCCGCCTCCGGGCGTTCCAGCAGCACGTCCACGGCGTCCGCGAAGGCCTCCCCGTGGTCGGCCGCGACGGCCCCGGCGGAGCCGATCACCTCCGGCAGCGCGGACGACGCGCTCGCGACGACGGGCGTGCCGCACGCCATGGCCTCCAGCGCGGCGAGCCCGAAGGTCTCGGCCGGCCCCGGTGCCAGGCCCAGGTCGGCGGACGCCTGGAGCGCGCCGAGCAGACCCCGGTCGCGGACGTGGCCCAGGAAGGTGACCGGCAGGCCGCTCTCGTGCGCCCGCTGTTCGAGCCGGGCGCGCAGCGGGCCGTCCCCGGCCACCACCAGCACCGCGCGCCGCCCGCGCCGCCGCAGCGCCTCCAGGGCGTCGAGCGCCGTGCCGGGCCGCTTCTCGACGGACAGCCGCGAGCACATCACCAGCAGTGTCTCGTCCACGCGCGCGTGCCGTGCCCGCAGCTCCGGGTCGCGCAGCGCGGGGTGCCGCTGCACCAGGTCGACGCCCAGCGGGGCCCGGACGACGTTGCGTGCCCCGATCCGCACGAACTCCCGCTCGGCGAACTCGGTGGTGCACACCACGCGCGCGTACGTGTGGGCCGTACGGACGTTGAGGGCGTCGGCGGTCCGGCGGGCGGCGCCCTCGGGCAGGCCCCAGGTGCGCAGCACGCCGTCGGCGGTCTCGTGGGAGACCATCACGGCCGGGACCCGGGCGCGCCGCGCCCACTTGCCGGTCCACCTCAGGGTCGTGCGGTCGGAGACCTCCAGCCGGTCCGGCGCGAGCTCCTCCAGCAACCGGGCCACCCGCCGCTTGTCGGCGAGCACGCGGTAGCCGCCGGTGCCGGGCAGCAGCGGCCCGGGGAGGGTGATCACCCTCCCCTGCTCGGTCTCGCGGTCGCTCGCCCGCTCGCCGGGGACCACGAGGACGGGATCGTGCCCGGCCGCCTTGTAGCCCTTGCCGAGTTCGCGCAGGGCGGTGCGCAGACCGCCGGAGGCGGGCGCGACGAAGTTCGCCAGCCGGACGATCCGCAGCGCCCGGATGTTCTGGCTGCCCGGGTTCATGCCGCCACCACCGTCCTGCGCGCGGCGAGCACGTTCGTGTAGTGCCCGATCAGCCGGTCCCCGACGGCCGCCCAGGTGCGGCCCTCCACCGTGGCCCGCCCGGCGGCACCGAAGGCGGCCCGCAGTGCGGGGTCCGCGGCCAGGGCACGCACCGCGTCCCGT
>NZ_GG657757.1:1472164-1514965 GCF_000158955.1 Streptomyces viridochromogenes DSM 40736
GACGATCACGACGCGGACGCCGTCCAGGCCACAGGCACCGGCGAGGAGTTCGACCTGCTTCTCGGGGGCGAGCCGGCCGACGTAGCCGACGATCACTTCGCCGTTCGGGGCGAGTTCCCGCCGCAGCGCCTCGTCACGGCGGTCGGGCCGGAACCGTGCGGTGTCCACACCACGCGGCCACAGCTCGACCCGCGGCACCCCGTGCGTCTCCAGGTCGCGCAGGGCCGCGGTGGACGGAGCGAGGGTGAGGTCGGCCGCGCCGTGGACGGAGCGGATGCGCCGCCAGGCGGCGGCCTCTCCGGCGCCCATGTACGTACGGGCGTATCCGGCCAGGTCCGTCTGGTAGACGGCGACGGCGGGGATGCCGAGGCGGGCGGCGGCGGCCATGCCGCGCACCCCGAGGACGAAGGGGCTGGCGAGGTGGACGACGTCGGCACGGTGCTCGACGAGGGTGGCGGCCAGACGCCGGCTGGGGAGGGCGACGCGGACCTGGGGGTAGCCGGGGAGCGGGAGGGAGGGGACGTGGACGACGGGGCACGGCGCTGACGCGTCGGGCTTGTGCCCCGGCGCGGGGGCCGGGGCGACGACGACGGGGGCGTGACCGCGATCGACGAGGTGCCGGGCGGTCTGGAGCGCGCAGTGGGCCACGCCGTTCACGTCGGGGGGAAAGGATTCGGTCACGATGACGACACGCATACCGGTGTTGTCGCCGTGCCGGACGTGGCCGCGTCAACGTGGATCTTTCCGGCCGAGGAACGTCCTATGAGCGTTCTGAGGTGCACCCGCGCAGGTCAGACGGCGTCCATGCCCTCCTGACCCGCGAGTCACCCCTCGTTCACCCGGGCGGCCTGATTCCGCCCCGCCGATCTGGCACCGAGGGGGTCACACAGCGGTCTCCTCGGGACCGATCCGGCTGCGTACGGCCGTCTGGACCTCGGCTTCCTCGGCCGGGTCCGCGGCGAGCCGGCGCAGTCGCTCGACGACGCGGGCGTCTCCGGTCTCGGCGTGCCGGGCGGCGATCTCGCGGGTGGTCTCCTCGCAGTCCCACAGGCACTCGACGGCGAAGCCGGTGGCGAAGGAGGGGTCGGTGGCGGCGAGGGCGCGGGCCGCCCGGCCGCGCAGATGGGAGGAGGCGGTCTCCCGGTAGACGTGCCGGAGCACGGGTGCGGCGCAGGCGATGCCGAGCCGCCCGGTGCCGTCGACGAGGGTCCACAGCGTCGGCGCGTCAGGGCCTTCACCCCGTACGGCCTCGCGCAGGGCCGTGAGGACCAGGTCGCGGTCCCGCGCCCCGCCCCGGCAGGCGAGAACGCGTCCGGCGGCGGCGCCCAGCGGGTCGGGCCGCCGGGCCCAGCCGCGCGCCCGGTCGACGGCGGCGAGCGAGCGCATGCGTTCGAAGGCGTCGACGGCGGCGTCCACGACGACCGTCGAGCCGGTGGCCACGGCGCCCTCGATCAGGTCGAGGGCGTCGGGATCGCCTCCGTCGGCGAGATAGCGCAGGGCGGTGCACCGGGCTCCGTCGCTGCCGTCCTTCGCCGCCCGGACGATCTCGGCCCGGTCGTCGGGGCCCGCCACGGCGGTGAGGCAGCGGGCGGCCGGGACATGGAGTGCCGCGCCCCGTTCGAGGCCTTGCTGGGCCCACTCGAAGACGGCGCTCACGCTCCATCCGGGACGGGGCCCGGTCGGCCGCATCTGCCGCTGCCAGCGGTCGAAACAGCCCGCCTCGTGGGCGGCACGCACACGCGTGGCGACGGATTCGCGCGGATCCTCGGCCCACAGCCGCCACGGCCGGGGCTCGAAGGCGTCACGGACGGCGACGGCCAGCTCGGCCTCGCCCTCCGGGTCGGCCGGGAACCGCGCGAGGACGGGCGCGGCGAGGGCGCGCAGGCCCGCGTCGTCGTCCCGCAGGGCGAGTTCGTCGAGGGCCCAGGCCCAGTTGGAGCCGTGGGCGGCGTACCTGCGCAGCAGTTCGAGCGCGTCCCGCCTGCCGTAGGAGGCGAGGTGCCCGAGGACGGCGAGGGCGAGCCCGGTGCGTGACTCGTCGCTGTCGAGGACGTCCTCGGCGCCGAAGAGATGGGCCTCGACCTCGTCCAGCTCGCCGTTCAGGTCGAGGTAGAGGCGGGCGTAGTAGAGGGAGCGGTTCTCCACCTGCCAGTCGTGGCGGGGATCGCGCAGCACGCAGTGGTTCAACGCCGCGAGCGCCTCGGCGCGGGGGGCGGTGAGCGCGTGCAGCGTGCCGTCGCCGCGACCCCGCTGGAGCAGGCCGAGCAGCGTACCGCTGGGCGCTATGACCGGATCGAACATGGGAAACAGCCTCACATCAAGCGTCGACGCAACCGGGGACGTGTACTACCTGGCCGCGCGACAACACGTCGGAGTGCCCGCCGTTTCCTGCTTGCTGTAGACCATCTTCCTCTGCCTCTCGTCGGTGGCCCTTGCGGACCGCGTCACGGCCCGCGCGGTGCGGCAACACCTGCCCAACCATCACGTCCGTGAACCACGTCGTCATGATGACTCGGCACTTCCGTCTGCCGCGACCGAAATTTCGGCGGCCCTTTACCGCCTCCCCCGTTTTCGTTGTCGTTCCAGGTCAGACTGGTCGGCTCAGTGATCGCCGAACAGTTCGAGCAATTCCGTCCGGCCGAACATCCGGGCGGTGTCGACGGCCGAGGGCGTACCGGCGGCCGGGTCGGCGCCACCCTCCAGAAGAGCCTTGATCACGTCCGCCTCGCCCTTGAAGACCGCTCCCGCGAGCGGGGTCTGGCCTCGGTCGTTCACCCGGTCGGCCTCGGCGCCGCGGTCGAGCAGGGCGCGCACCGCGTCGGAGTGGCCGTGGTAGGCGGCGAGCATCACGAGCGAGTCGCCGCGGTCGTTGGTGAGGTTGGCCGGAACGCCCGCGTCCACGTACGCCACGAGCGCCTCGGTCTGTCCCCGCCGGGCCAGATCGAAGATCTTGGTCGCCAGCTCCACGACCTCGGGGTCGGGGACTTCGGTCATCGGCCGGACCGCCTCTCCTGCGCGTCACGTCGGGTGCGTACGCCTGCGAGTGGCGCAGCCGTACGAGTGAATCGCCAGGGTACTGGCTCACGCCGCACATGACCCGATGTGCCCGAGGTAAAGATCACCACAGACCGGGCGAGGACCACGGCCCGGTTCGGCCGGCCAGGGACCACTCCGTCAACCGGGGGGAAATGGTCCGGATTTAACCCAGTTGCACCTTTTATCGTATGGATACATCCTGTGAGCCTGGAAGTACTCATGGTGACTGTCCCCGCGAACCAGGAGAACCCACATGATTCTCTCCATCTCAGGCGTGGTCCTGCTCGGCATCGTCGTCTTCATCTTCTTCCGCAAGGACGGCCTCAAGGCGTCGCACGCCGTGGTCACGATGCTCTTCGGCTTCTATCTGGCCAGTACGGCCATCGCCCCGAGCATCAAGGCGGGCGGCGAGAGCCTGGCGAGCCTCCTGGGAGGAATCAAGTTCTGACGACCCCGCTCCCCGTACGCACCCCGCCCGTACGTACTGACTGGAGGCAGCAGTGGCCCGGCGCCCCCTCCCCCGCATTCTGAGCAACGGCGGCGCACAGCTCGCCCGGAGCCGGGAGCTGGCCCGGACGGCCGCCGACAGCGCCACCGACGTCCTCCACCCGCTGATCACGATCACGCGGGGTCTGCGCCGGCTGGCAGCGGCCGGGCGGCGCAGATGGACCGAGACCCCCAAGGAGAAGCGGGGGGCGCTGCTGTTCCTGATGGCCTCCGTGATCCTGGTCGTGGCGCTGGCTCCGTACGGGCCGCTGCTCGCCGCCATCACCCTGATGGCGGCGGCGGCCTGGCAGGGCCGGGAGGGTGCCGCGGTAGTACCGGAGGGGCCCGACGAGTCGCAGACCCAGCGCCTGGAGTCGCTGTACGAGGCGCTCGTGCCCTACTTCTCCACGACCGAGACCCTGAGCCGCTGTACGCGCCACGCGGCGCGGTGGGACAGTCTCCCACTTACGCGTCGACGCCGCAGCGATCTCGCCACCTGGTGGTGGCGCTACCCGGCGTACTTCGCCGACGGGGAGGCCGAGGCCCGCGCCAAGGTCGAGCACCTTCTCGCCGCCAAGTCGGGCCGTGGCCGCGAATACCACTTCACGTGGGACGAGGAAGGCAACCAGTTGACGGTCGACGTGCTCTCACCGCTCGCCGTCGACATCGTCGCCCAGCCTTTCGTCACCGCGCCCGGCGAGATCGTCCTCGGCTTCACCGACCCGACCCGGGTCCGGCGCACACTCCCCCTGACCTGCGGCGAGCAGCGGCGGGACGCGCCCCCCGTCGTCTGGCGCACGGGTCTGCGCTCCACCGAGCCCCATCTGCTCGCCCTCGGCCTGCCGGGCAGCGGCACGTCCTCCCTGCTCCGGTCCATCGCCCTGCAGGCGCTCCGGCACGGCGACGTGGTGATCGTCGACGGCGGCGGCACCGGCGAGTACGCCTGCCTGACCGGCCGGGACGGCGTCCTGGCCGTCGAGTGCGGACTCGCCGGGGTCCTGGCGAGCCTGGAGTGGGCCGCGCACGAGACCGAGCGACGCCTCATCGCCGCCAACCGTGCCCACCAGGCGGGGCACCCGCCGCCGGACGACACCAGGCGCCCGCTGTGGATCCTCCTGGACCGTCCGACGGCGTTCACCCATCTGGCCGCGGCCGACGACCGCGAGGACCCCCAGTCCCTCCTCCAGGTCCCCCTGCGGCACGGCCGCCCGGTGAACGTGACGGTGGTGGTGGCCGACCAGCTGGACTGCATGGAGATGCTCAGCGAACCGGTACGGCACCACACGCGTGCCCGCGTCGTCCTCGGTCCGGCGACGGGCGAGCAGTGCGAGTCCGTCCTGGGGGCGCCCCCGCACACCACCCCCGTCGACGAGGTCCCACCCGGCCGTGGTTACGCCCGCCTGGGCACGGGCCCGGTCCACCGCCTCCAGGTCCCTGCCACGCCGCACCCCTACGACGACGCGACGACCGAAGCCCACCGCCAGGCGGTGCTGGACCTCCTCCCGCCCCGCACGGCACCGGCGGACGGAGAGACGGTGCCGGCACCGGCGGAAGGCGAGCCGGAGCCGGTCCCGGAGCCGGCCGAAGCCGAGCCGGTCCCGGTGCTGACGAAGCCGGCCCCCGCCGAGCGCTAAGCGACGAACGTACGCGGTGCCTCCGTACCGCTGACCCCACCGGACTCCACGATCCGTGCCGCCGCCGCCAGCCGCGCGGCCGCCTCCTCGGCCACCGCGCCGCCCACGGTGAACGGCAGCCGCACATACCCCTCGAACGCCCCGTCCACCCCGAACCGCGGCCCGGACGGCACCCGGACCCCGACCCGCTCCCCCGCCTCCGCGAGCCGCGACCCGGAAAGCCCCCCGGTCCGCACCCACAGCGTCAGCCCACCGCGCGGCACCTCGAACTCCCACCCGGGCAGCTCCCGGCGCACCGCCGCCACGAGTTCGTCCCGGTTCTGCCGCGCCTGCTCCCGCCGCGCCGCGACGGCCCGCTCCCAGCCACCTGTTCCGAACAGCCAGTTCACGGCCAGCTGCTCCAGCACGGGCGTACCGAGATCCGCGTAGGCCCGCGCGGCGACCAGGCTGCGGACCACGTCCGGCGCGGCCCGTACCCACCCGATGCGCATACCGGCCCAGAACGCCTTGCTCGCCGACCCCACCGTGATCACCGTGGACCCGGCCGGGTCGAACGCGCACACCGGCCTCGGCATCCGCACGTCCTCCAGCGAGAGCTCGCTCATCGTCTCGTCGGCGATCAGCACGGTCCCCGCGGACCGCGCCGCGTCCACCAGCCGCCGTCGCTGGTCGTCGTCGGCGAGCGCCCCGGTCGGATTGTGGAAGTCGGCGACGACGTAGGCGAGGCGCGGGGCGGCGTCCCGCAGGACCTGCCGCCACCGGTCCATGTCCCACCCGGTGAGCCCCTCGGCCATGGCGACGGGCACGAGCCGGGCCCCGGCCTCCCGCATGAGCTGGAGGATGTTGGCGTACGAGGGCGACTCGACGGCGACGCGCTCGCCCCGTCCGGCGAACAGATGGCAGATCGCGTCGATGGCACCCATCGCCCCGGTGGTGACCATGATCTGCTCGGGCATGGTCGGGATCCCGCGCGCGGTGTACCGCTCGGCGATCATCGACCGCAGCGCGGGCAACCCGGCGGGATAGTCGCCGTGCGTGTGCGCGTAGGGCGGCAGTTCCTCCAGAGCGCCCTGCACGGCCCGGGTCAGCCACGGTTCGGGCGCGGGCAGGGCGGCACAGCCGAGGTCGATCAGCGAGCCGAGGGCCTCCGGCGGCAGGGGCTCCAGCCCCCGCGCCGGCACGGGGTTCCCCGCCGGCACCGCGGTCCAGCTTCCGGCGCCCCGCCGCGACTCCAGGAACCCTTCGCCGCGCAGCGCCTCGTACGCGGCCGCGACCGTCGTACGGCTCACGGAGAGGGACAACGCGAGTTCGCGCTCGGCGGGCAGCCGGGCGGCCACCGGGACCCGTCCCTCGAGCACCAGCAGCCGGATGCCGTCCGCGAGCGCGCGGTAGGCGGGCGGCCTGCGGGTGCCGGGCCCCGCCGGGCGGTCCTGCTGGGAGTTGAGCAGCCGGGCGAGCTGCGCCGCCCCCACGGCCGAGGTCCACTGCGCCATCGGAATCAGTCCACCTTCCCCGGATTGGCCCTGGTTGGACTCAGCGTCCAAGCCACATGGTGTCATGCGTCAGTCCACTACCACCACAGGGGGCACCACATGTCCACGCAGCGCCGTCTCGGTCGGCGGCTCATCCAGCTCTACGCGGGTCTCGCGCTGTACGGCGCGAGTTCGGCGTTGCTCGTCCGGTCGGGACTCGGCCTGGAGCCGTGGAACGTACTGCACCAGGGCATCGCCGAGCGGACGGGGCTGTCGATCGGAGTGGTGCTGACCCTCGTGGGCGCCGCGGTGCTCCTCGCGTGGATCCCGCTGCGCCAGCGGCCGGGGCTGGGCACGATCTCCAACGTGCTGGTCATCGGCATGGCGATGGACGCGACACTGGCCCTGGCGCCCGACGCGCACGGCCTGGCGCCGCGCATCGCGCTGATGGTGGCGGGGATCGTCCTGAACGGCGCGGCGACCGGCCTGTACATCGCGGCGCGCTTCGGCCCGGGCCCGCGCGACGGCCTGATGACGGGACTGCACCAGCTCACCGGGGTCTCGATCCGTCTGGTGCGCACGGGCATCGAGCTCACGGTCGTGGCGACCGGCTTCGCCCTGGGTGGCACCGTCGGCGTCGGCACCCTCCTGTACGCGGTGTCGATCGGCCCGCTCGCCCAGCTGTTCCTGCGGGTGTTCGCCGTCCTCCCGGCATCCGACGGCAGCACGGTCGTTGCCACAGGTCAACCGCGAGGAGCGATACTGCGTCCGTGACCCCGCGGATACGCCACCCCTATCTCGACCATCCCGGCCCGATCGCCTTCGCCCACCGGGGCGGGGCCGCGGAGGGCCTGGAGAACACCGTGCGGCAGTTCCGGTGCGCCGTCGAGGCGGGCTACCGGTACATCGAGACCGATGTCCACGCCACCCGGGACGGCCGGCTCGTCGCCTTCCACGACGCGACCCTGGACCGGGTGACGGACGGCGCGGGCAGGATCGCCGACCTGCCGTGGCAGGAGGTACGGCACGCGCGCGTGGCGGGCGAGGAGCCGGTGCCCCTCTTCGAGGAGCTCCTGGAGACCTTCCCCGACGTGCGCTGGAACGTCGACGTCAAGGCGGAGGCCGCCCTGCTGGCCTTCCTGGAGCTGGTCGGCCGGACGGACTCCTGGGACCGGATCTGCCTCGGCTCGTTCTCCGAGGCGCGCGTGGTGCGCGCCCAGCGGCTGGCCGGCCCGCGGCTGGCCACGTCCTACGGCACGCGGGGCGTGCTCAACCTGCGGCTGCGCTCCTGGGGGCTGCCTGCGGCGGTGCGCCGCTCGGCGGTCGCCGCCCAGGTCCCCGAGATCCAGTCCGGCATCCAGGTCGTGGACGACCGCTTCCTGCACGCCGCGCACGCGCGCGGGCTCCAGGTGCACGTGTGGACCGTCAACGAGCCCGAGCGTATGCACCGGCTCCTGGATCTGGGCGTGGATGGCATCATGACCGATCACATCGACACGTTGCGCAAGGTCATGGAGGACCGCGGCGTCTGGGTCTGAGACGCGGGGCCCACGCCCTCCGCGCGTTCACGGGGAAGCGAGGGCACGGGTGGGGACCGACACCGTGCATACACCGTCGGCCGACGGGGCGGCGGAGCGCAGACGCGAGCAGCGCGGCTGGTACTTCTACGACTGGGCGTGCTCCGTCTACTCGACGAGCGTGCTCACCGTGTTCCTCGGCCCGTACCTGACGTCGGTCGCCGAGTCGGCGGCGGACGCCGAGGGGTACGTCCACCCGCTCGGGATCCCGGTGCGCGCCGGGTCCTTCTTCGCGTACTCGGTGTCCCTGTCGGTGATCGTGGCGGTGCTGGCGATGCCCCTGGTGGGGGCCGCCGCCGACCGCACGGGCCGCAAGAAGCCGCTCCTCGCGGCCGCCGCCTACCTGGGGGCCACGGCCACCACGGCCATGTTCTTCCTGGACGGCGACCGCTATCTGCTCGGCGGGCTCCTGCTGGTCGTCGCGAACGCGGCGCAGTCCGTCGCGATGATGCTCTACAACTCCTATCTGCCGCAGATCGCTCCGCCCGAGCAACGGGACGCGGTGTCCTCCCGCGGCTGGGCCTTCGGCTACGCGGCGGGTTCCCTGGTCCTCGTCGTCAACCTGGTCCTCTACACGGGGCACGACGGCTTCGGCCTCTCCGAGAGCACCGCGGTCCGCATCTGCCTGGCGTCGGCCGGCCTGTGGTGGGGCGCGTTCGCCCTCATCCCGCTCCGTCGGCTGCGCGACCGCAGGACGACCCCGCGGGAGGCCGCCCTGCCGGGCTTCCGCCAGCTCGCGGCGACCGTCCGCGACATGCGCCGCCACCCGTTGACCCTCGCCTTCCTGCTCGCCTACCTCGTCTACAACGACGGCGTCCAGACGGTGATCTCACAGGCCTCGGTCTACGGCTCCGAGGAACTGGGCCTCGGGCAGTCCACCCTCATCGGCGCCGTCCTGCTGGTGCAGGTGCTGGCGGTGGTGGGCGCGCTGGCGATGGGCCGGCTGGCCCGGACCTACGGGGCCAAGCGCACGATCCTCGGCTCGCTGGCCGCGTGGACGCTGACGCTGGCGGCCGGATACTTCCTGCCGGCCGGGGTGCCGGTGTGGTTCTTCGTCCTGGCCGCCGGGATCGGACTGGTCCTCGGCGGCAGCCAGGCGCTGTCCCGGTCCCTGTTCTCCCATCTCGTGCCGCCCGGGAAGGAGGCCGAGTACTTCTCGGCGTACGAGATGAGCGACCGCGGGATGAGCTGGCTGGGGCCGCTGCTGTTCGGCGTCACCTACCAGCTGACCGGGAGCTACCGGGACGCGATCATCTCGCTGGTGGGGTTCTTCGTCATCGGGTTCGCTCTGCTCGCCCGGGTTCCGGTACAGCGTGCGATCGCCGAAGCGGGGAATCCGGTTCCTGACAGGATTTAGCACTCGAAGCGAAAGGGCTGTAGTGTACGCGTTTGGCCTGCCAGGCGTACCGTTACTGCGCGTCAAAGATGCCGAAACGCTAGGTTACATCTGCCAGCAGATGTGACAAACCGGGCGCTGGTGGGTACAACAAGGGCGGCTACGACGGCGACGCATGACCCGGAACGGGACTCGGAACGGGAATCTTTACCGCCGACCGGACGTTGACCGGATGACGACGACAGCGACACCTGTCCTGTGGGCGACAAGCCCGGGAGGCACGATTCATGAGTGAGCGAGCTCTTCGCGGCACGCGCCTCGTGGTGACCAGCTACGAGACGGACCGCGGCATCGACCTGGCCCCGCGCCAGGCCGTGGAGTACGCATGCGAGAAGGGGCACCGCTTCGAGATGCCCTTCTCGGTCGAGGCGGAGATCCCGCCGGAGTGGGAGTGCAAGGTCTGCGGGGCCCAGGCACTCCTCGTGGACGGCGATGTCCCTGAAGAGAAGAAGGGCAAGCCCGCGCGTACGCATTGGGACATGCTGATGGAGCGGCGCACCCGTGAGGAACTCGAAGAGGTCCTCGAGGAGCGCCTGGCGGTTCTGCGCTCCGGTGCGATGAACATCGCGATTCATCCCCGAGACAGCCGCAAGTCGGCATAAGTCCCTTCGGGGCCTGGCCGAAATCACAGCGCATCAGACCGCGGGCGCCGTACGTGAAGTACGGCGCCCGCGGTTTTCTGTCTGCTCTGCCGACCTGAGGCCATGGGCCGCGCTCAGTGGCCGGGGCCCGTGGGCCGCGCTCAGTGCGTGAGCGGCGGGCGCGGTTCCCGCGGGGCGTCGCCCGGCTCGTCCCTGATGACCTCGCCCTGGACGACCTTGCCGTCGGGGCGGTGCATCCGGGCCTGCTGGAAGGCACCGCCGAGGGTGCCCGCGTCGGCCTCGCGGAGCTTGCGCTCGAAGGTGCGCTCCGCGGAACGGCTCACGGCCTTCTGGACCGGGGGCAGCAGCAGGAGCAGGCCCACCGCGTCCGACGCCACTCCGGGGATCATCAGCAGCAGGCCGCCCAGCATCATCAGACCGTTGCCCTCGCTGTTCGGCCGGGCCGCCTCGGGCATCACACCGCTCTGCTGCTGTTGCAGCGCCTCGGAGAGCTTGCGGAACGCCCGCCGGCCGGCCCGCTTGATCACCACCGCGCCGAGCACGAAACCCGCGAGCAGGACGAGGAAGACCACCAGTCCGCTCGACGCCCCCGCGATCATCGTGAGCAGCCAGATCTCCAGCACGAACCACGCGGCGATACCCAACGGCAGGAACGTACGCAGCCGGGAGCGCCGCGGCCGGGCGGGGTCACTGGGGGTCTGAGCGCCAGTCGTCATGACTCCAGTGTGCCTGGCCCCGGCTCAGTGCGGGATAAGCGCTCGATCAGGTGTTTTCCGTGACCCGTCCTGTGACCCGCGGTCCGGAAAGCGCTCCGGGACGGCGGCTACGGTTTCGACGGCCTGCCGCCGCGCCCCGTGACCTTGCCGACCCGCTCGCCCACGCCCCACGCCGTGACCCGCCACAGCGCCTCGACGAGGATGTCACGGCTCATCTTGGAGTCGCCGAGTTCACGCTCGACGAAGGTGATGGGCACCTCGACCACGTGGTAGCCGGCCTTGACCGCGCGACGGGCGAGGTCGACCTGGAAGCAGTAGCCCTGCGAGGCGACCTCGTCGAGACCGAGGCCCTCCAGGGTCTCGCGGCGGAAGGCACGGTAGCCGCCGGTGATGTCGCGCAGCGGCAGGTCGAGCGCCAGCCGGGAGTAGAGGCTGCCGCCCCGGGAGATCACCTCTCGGGACCTGGGCCAGTTCACCACCCGGCCGCCCGGCACCCATCGCGAGCCGAGCACCAGGTCGGCGCTCTTGAGGGCGGTGAGCAGACGGGTCAGCTCCTCGGGCTGGTGGGAGCCGTCGGCGTCCATCTCGACCAGCACGCCGTAGTCGCGCTCCAGGCCCCAGCGGAAGCCCGCGAGGTAGGCGGCGCCGAGGCCCTCCTTGCCCTTGCGGTGCAGCACGTGGACGTGGGCGTCGTCGACGGCCAGCTCGTCGGCCAGCTTGCCCGTGCCGTCCGGGCTGTTGTCGTCGGCCACGAGCACGTGCGCCTCGGGGACGGCCTCGCGCACCCGGCCGACGATGCTCTTGATGTTCTCCGCCTCGTTGTAGGTCGGGATGATCACCAAGGCGGTGCCGAGCGGGCCGAACTTCCTCCCCTGGGCTCCTGCCGCGAGGGTTCCGTCGCCGTCGTTCACTGATGCCCCTTCATGTCCGTACGCAAGGATCCACCATAGTGGGCCCGGCCTGCGATGACGTGACAGGACGTTCGAATGGTGGTGTCGAATCCGCGAGACGCGGGTAAGAATGCGCCTTCGGGGGCGAGCGTACGGCGGATGGGGGCCCGGCGCCCTTCGGGCCGACCTGGGACCCGCTGGCTGCGGATCGACCGAAAGCCGTTGTCTACTGAGCGTCCGGGCCCCACCCGGGTCACACCTCCCCGACCGGCCGGAACGTTCCCTCGGCGCTGCGCCGGCCTGAGCCTGGCTCCCAGTGGCGGTGCCCGGTGCGGCACACCGTCCCTGACCCGGCGGCGCTGCGGCGAGTGCGCGGACGTTCCCCGGTCGGGCGTCCGGTGGTGGACTGGGCCGAACCTACCGGCCCCCTGCGGCAGCCTGTCAACAGCCGTTCGACCTGCGCTTTGTGCGGCAAGGCCCTGGTCAGCGCGGAGGATGCGCAGGTCGCGCGCCGGGGGTGCGGCGCACGATCTCGTGCGCGCCACCCCCGTAGATCACTCGCCCGGCCGTACGAAGACCGTGCGTCCGCCCACCACGGTGCGCAGACAGACGGGCAGGTCGCGGCCCGGGGTCAGATCGGGCAGCCCCGGAGTGCCGGAGCGGGGATCCGTCGACCAGCGGGCGACCCGGTCGTCGGGAGCCTGGACCACCAGTTCGCCGGTAACGCCACACCGCGTAGTCGGCGGGGGGCGCCCGCACAGGACGCCCGCGTCGTCCCGTCGACGCCCGCCAGCCGCCCCGCGTGTGCGCGTGACGCGGCCCGTACGGAGACGCGTGCTCCGGCGTGCGTGGAACGCGGCGGCCCGGACCGTGCCCACGGGTCGAGCGGGGTGACCGGGCTGTCGGAGCCGAAGGCCAGCGGGACGCCTGCGCGCAACAGGGCCGCGAACGGGTTCAGGGCCCGTGCCCGCTCGGCACCCAGCCGCTGCGCGTACATACCGTCCTCGCCGCCCCACAGGGCGTCGAACGCGGGCTGGACGGAGGCGGTGAGGCCGAGTTCGGCGAAGGCGGCGACGGTCTCGGGCGTGAGCATCTCGGCGTGCTCGACGCGGTGGCGGGCGGCCCGGACCCGGGCGAGGCCGAGCTTCTCGGCGGCGGCCCGAACGCCTTCGGTCACGGTGTCCACGGCCGCGTCGCCGATGGCGTGGAAGCCGGCCTGGAGACCCGCCTCGGTGCAGGCCACGACGTGCGCGGCGACCGCGGTGGCGTCCAGGTAGGCCCTGCCGGTGTGGCCGGCATCCGCGTACGGCTGGTGCAGACAGGCGGTGTGCGAGCCGAGGGCTCCGTCGACGAAGAGGTCGCCCGCGGCGCCGATCGCCCCCAGTTCCCGGGCCTTGGCCACGTCCCGCTCGGCCCAGTAGCCGACGACGCGCGGCCCGGGCTCCTCGGCGGCGAGGCGCAGCAGCCCGGTGAAGTCGTCCTCGGAGGAGATCTCCGGGCCGGCGCACTCGTGGACCGTGCCGATACCGAGCGAGACGGCGTGTTCGAGGGCGGCATGCTGGGCGTCGGCGCGCTGCTGGGGCGTCACGGCTGCGAACGCGGCGGCGCGCACGGCGTGGTGGGCGTCGGCGGTGAGGGGTCCGTCGTCACGGGTGACCGCATCCGGGATCAGGTCGAGCAGGGCCGTGGTGACGACCGCCGAGTGGACGTCGATCCGGCTGAGGTAGAGGGGACGGCGACCGGCGGCTTCGTCGAGTTCGGCCCGCGTCGGCGGCCTGCCGCCGGGCCAGCGGGCGGCGTCCCAGCCGTGCCCGAGCAGCACCCGGTCGCCCGGCCGGGCGGCGGCGAAGTCGCGTACGAGGGCCAGGGCCGCTTCGAGCGAGGGGGCCGAGGACAAGTCGAGGCCGGTGAGCGCGAGGCCGGTGGCCGTGGTGTGCACGTGCGAGTCCGTGAACGCCGGAGTGACCAGCGCCCCGTCGAGGTCGACCACCTCGTCGACCCCGTCGGCGAATGCGTCGGCGGCCCCTTCCGACCCGACCCACGCCACCTGTCCCCGTTCCACGACCATCGCCGTGGCGAAGGGATCGGCAGGACTGTGGACCTCTCCGCGACGGAGCAGAAGGGTCTTCGGCGGGGTGCTGGACTCACTCATGGGGAACAGTCTCACAGGCCCCGCTCCGACGCCCCGAAAGGGGCGCGGGGAACCGCGCGATCAACCACGAACCACCCGCGGCCGCGGCATCAGATGCGCGGCGGCCGCGCCTCGTAGGGCGTGGACAGCACCACCGTCGTCCGGGTCGAAACCCCCGCCAACGACCGCACCCGGGCCAGCAGTTCCTCCAGCTCGTGCGGTGTGGCGACCCGGACCTTGAGGATGTAGTTCTCGTCCCCCGCGACGCTGTGACACGCCTCGATCTCCGGCACGCCCGCCAGCCGCTCCGCGATGTCGTCCGGCGCGCTGGGATCGAACGGCTTCACCGAGATGAACGCCGTCATGGGCAGCCCGACCGCCTCCGGGTCGACGACCGCGGCATAGCCGCGGATGACGCCACGCTGTTCCAGCCGCCGCACCCGCTGGTGCACGGCCGACGTGGACAGACCCGTGGCCTTGCCCAGGTCTGTGTAGCTCATCCGCCCGTCCTTGACGAGCAGCTGCACGATCTGTCGGTCCAGCTCCTCCATGGCGCAAGAACCTACAGGGCGGTTGATCTCCTCGGATAGCTGAGGAGCCCTGGTCATGCCCGGTTCGTGATGTGGCCGGAAGAAGACGGTCGGTAGTCCGGGGGGACAAAACCGCCGCAGTGGGCACCTGCGCACGGCATGTGACGAACGCCACAGGGCCCGAACGGTCTCCGTGATGTTCTCGTGGTTACCGCCGAGGGGGGACGGGAAGTGCTTGCTGTGGTCGAGGCCGCAGTGCCTTATCGGCCCAGCCCGAGGGGGAGAACCCAATGCAGAGTCTTAAGCGCCCTGGTCGCACCGCACCCAAGCGGCAGCAGCTCGTCGTCGAGCCCGAGCCGGAGGGCGTCGAACCCGACACCTTCGACGACGAACTCGACGCCTACGACACCTTCGAGATGTTCCGGGTCGTCTGCCCGGACTGCGCGCAGCCCATCGCCCTCCTGGCGGACGAGGAGGTCCTGCCGGAGCACGCGCTGTGCGCCTCACCGTGGAACCCGTTCGGGCTCACGGTCTGCGCCGGGACGGGCCGCCGGGCCACGGACGCCCGCGCCGCCGACGAGTCCGTCGAGCCTCAGGAGCAGGACACCGCCCTGCTGTTGACGCTCCCTCAGGGACTCGACTGGCGGACCCAGCCCTTCTCGCACGTCGGCGGGCCGGGCTCACGCCCCATCAGGATCCCCGTCATGCGCCGCCAGGCGGCCTGAGCGCTGGGCTTCCGGCCCGCTCGCCCACCCCGAGTAGCTGCGCCGCACCACGGCACGCGGTCCGCCGTGGTGCGGTTCGGTGTGCCCGGACGAGTGACCGGCGGTACGCCGCGGCCGGCTCCCGGAGGACACACGGAATCGGGCGTGCCTGAACGCACGCCCGATTCCGGCTGCCGGTGACCTGTCCGGCCTCAGCCGCGTTGCCCTGGTATGACCCCCATCTCCTCAGCGACCGGGCGTCAGCGCCTCCTGTACGTCCCGCCGCCCGCAGAATCGGTTCGGCCGCCCGCGCCGCGCTATCAGGACCCGCCGATCTACCGCGACCTGATGCGAGCCTGGGCCGAGCGGGGCCGCACCCTGCCGGGCCGTCACGACCCGGAGTGGATGCGGCTCGCGGCCCCCTGGCGCGGCCTCGACCAGTTCAGCGTTCCTCTGGACCCACGAGATGGCGGGCGATGACCATCCGCTGGATCTGGTTGGTGCCCTCGACGATCTGGAGCACCTTGGCCTCGCGCATGTAGCGCTCGGCCGGGAAGTCGGCGGTGTAGCCGTAGCCGCCGAGGATCTGCACGGCGTCGGTGGTGACCCGCATCGCCGTGTCGGTGCAGTGCAGCTTGGCCATGGCGGCCTGCCGGGCGAACGGCCGGCCGGCGTCGCGCAGTCGCGCCGCCGCCAGGTAGAGCGCGCGCCCCGCCTCGATCTGCGTCGCCATGTCGGCGAGCATGAAGCGCAGGCCCTGGAAGTCGGCGATCGGCTTGCCGAACTGGCGCCTCTGCGCCGCGTACGCCAGCGCCTCGTCGAGCGCCGCCTGCGCCACGCCGATGGCGCACGCCGCGATACCGAGCCGCCCGGAGTCGAGCGCGGACAGGGCGATCGCGAAGCCCTGGCCCTCCTCGCCGATGCGGCGGTCGTCGGAGACCCGTACGTCGTCGAAGTGGACCTGCGCGGTGGGCGAGCCCTTCATGCCCATCTTCTTCTCGGGCGCCGCGGCGCTGACCCCCGGCGCGTCGCCCGGCACCAGGAACGCGGTGATGCCGCGCGGGCCCTCCTCGCCGGTGCGCGCCATGACCGTGCAGAAGTCGGCGATCCCGCCGTGCGTGATCCAGGCCTTGGTGCCGTTGATCACCCAGTCGTCGCCCTCCCGCACCGCCTTGGTGCGCAGGGCCGCCGCGTCCGACCCGGAGTGCGGCTCGGAGAGGCAGTAGGCGCCGAGCAGGCCGCCGCCGAGCATCGCGGGCAGGTGCTCGACCTGCTGCTCCTTGGTGCCGTAGGCGGCGAGCGCGTACGAGGCCAGGGTGTGCACGCTGACGCCGAGGCCGACGGTGAGGCGGGCCGCGGCGAGCTCTTCGAGGACCTGGAGGTAGACCTCGTAGGGCTGGTCTCCCCCGCCGTACTCCGAGTCGTACGGCAGACCGAGCAGGCCGGAGCGCGAGAGCAGGCCGAAGAGTTCACGCGGGAAGCGGCCGGCGTCCTCCTCCTCGGCCGCGTGCGGGGCGATCTCCTGCTGCGCGATGTCGCGGACGAGCGAGATCAGATCCCGGGCCTCGTCCGTGGGCAGTTGTCGGTCCACCGGCTGCGGGGCGCGGTCGGGCATGGCGACGCTCTCCTCCCTGTCGGGCACTGGCGGTCGGGCCCGTGGGTGAGGGCGGCGCCGCCGGGTCGTTCTGGTGCCTGGCCGATGCTTGCAGTCCCGGGTCTCGGAACCTGCTGACCAGCGGCTGTGCGCTGTGAGTATGCCCGATCGGAGGCATCCCGTCACCAGTTAACGACCGCTTACTTCAAGAAATACCCGAGCGGGTCCGGCAGAGCGAAATTGGTCCGCACCATTGACCCAACTGGTCTAGTCCTCCTACTGTTTCGCTCCACCGATTAACGCGTTCATGCCAATCGGCGCGCGTGCGCGCGTCCCTTCTCCCCCACGAGGAGACACCGGATGCACACCCCCCACCGCTCCCGTTTCAGGGCCCTCGTGTCCGCGGCCTGTTGCGCCGTCCTCGGCGCCGGTCTGCTGGCCGGCGCGGGCACCTCCGCTACCGCGGCGACCTCGGCTCAGGAAGCCGCCGCCGAGGCGAAGGCCGCTCCCGGCCTCAAGGCCGGCTCCAAGGTCATCGGTTACTTCACCGAATGGGGCACCTACGACCGCAAGTACTACGTCAAGAACATCGAGACCTCGGGCTCGGCGGCCAGGCTCACGCACATCAACTACGCCTTCGGCAACGTCACCGGCGGCAAGTGCGCGATGGGCGACGCCTACGCCGCCACCGACCGGGCCTACACCGCCGCCGAGTCCGTCGACGGCAAGGCCGACACCTGGGACCAGCCACTGCGCGGCACCTTCAACCAGCTGCGCAGGCTGAAGCAGAAGCACCCGGACCTCAAGGTGCTGTGGTCCTTCGGCGGCTGGACCTGGTCGGGCGGCTTCGGCGAGGCCGCGAGGAACCCGGCCGCCTTCGCCCGGTCCTGCTACGACCTGGTCGAGAACTCCAAGTGGGCGGACGTCTTCGACGGCATCGACATCGACTGGGAGTACCCGAACGCCTGCGGCGCGACCTGCGACACCAGCGGCAAGGCGGCCTTCCGGAACCTGCTGCAGGCACTGCGCACGACCTTCGGCTCCGGCAACCTCGTCACCGCGGCGATCACCGCCGACGCCACCCCGGGCGGCAAGATCGACGCCGCGGACTACGCCGGCGCCGCCCAGTACGTCGACTGGTACAACCCGATGACCTACGACTTCTTCGGCGCCTGGGACGCGGCCGGTCCGACGGCCCCGCACTCTGCGCTGACCTCGTACTCCGGCATCCCGAAGGCGGACTTCCACACGTCGGCGACCATCGCGAAGCTCAAGGGCCTCGGCATCCCCGCCTCGAAGCTGCTGCTCGGCATCGGCTTCTACGGCCGCGGCTGGACGGGCGTCACCCGGTCGGCGCCCGGCGGCACGGCGACCGGCCCGGCGGCGGGCACCTACGAGCAGGGCATCGAGGACTACAAGGTGCTCAAGACCAAGTGCCCGGCGACGGGGACGGTGGCCGGCACGGCGTACGCCAAGTGCGGCAGCAACTGGTGGAGCTACGACACCCCGGCGACCATCGGGACCAAGATGACCTACAAGAACCAGCAGGGCCTGGGCGGTACGTTCTTCTGGGAGCTGAGCGGCGACACGACGAACGGTGAGCTGATCAAGGCCATCAAGTAGACCTTGCCGACCCATGGGGCGGAGGGGCCGTGCCGGTTCCCTCCGCTCTTCTCACGCCCCCTGGTGGGCGGCCTCCGGAGCCGGGTAGGCGGGGTCCAGGTCCTCGATCGCCCGCAGGGCGCCGCCGAGCCCCTTCAGCAGCAGTTCGCACATGGTCTGCCGGGGCAGCTCGGGGCGGTCGATCCATTCGAGGGTGGCCCCCTCGACGCTGCACACCCAGGCCAGCAGCCCCATACGCGCCAGCGGGGTGATGTCGACGCGGCCGTACGCCCCCTCGGCGATGGTGGCGACGATGGCCTCGCGCACCCCGTCGCGGAGGGCGTGCACCTCGGTGTCGAAGCCGACGCCCCCGCTGACGATCGTGCGGTACGCGGCCTGGTTGTGCTCTGCGTAGCGCAGATAGCGGTCGATGGTGCGCTGGACACGGTCGACCGGGGGCAGTTCGAGTCCGCTCGCCGCCAGGGTGACCAGGTCGGTCACCGAGTCCTGGATGATGGCCAGGTAGTAGCCGCGCTTGGACTGGAAGTAGTAGTAGATGAGCCCCTTGGCGACGTGCGCCTGCCGGGCGATGTCGTCCATCGACAGGGCATCGTAGGACGTGTCGGCGAACAACCTCCGCCCGATGGCGATGAGTTCGGCGCGGCGCGCCAGCGAGCGCTCGGTGCCACGGGCCCTGGGACGCGCGGCAGGTTGTTGACTGATATTCAATTTCGACCCTGGTTCCAACGGGCGGGCGAGGCGGGACACCCGCAGTATGGCAGGTCGGAGGGCCCCGTCGTGGGTCAGGTCACAGTGGTCCGGGCGGGATCACGCCCGCACGCCCACGGCCGCCAGGGCCTTGCGCTGGCCCGCGGTCGGGCGCGCCGGGAAGTACAGGTAGCAGACGCCGCCGGTGCCGGAGACGACCTTGCCGGAGGCGTTGTACCGCTTGGTCCGCAACCAGATGTTCTCCCACTCCCGCCGCCGGTAGACACGCCGCACGGCGTCGTTGCTCTCCGAGGCGGGGTCGCCCGCGATCACGTCGCCGCCTGGCGTGAAGCCGACGACGGTCATCAGGTGCCCGGCGGTGCCGTACCCGGCGCCGGACAGCTCCTCCTTCAGGAACGACTGGGACGTTATGGCCGGGATGCCCGCCGCGATCAGCGTCTCCAGGTCGCCGAGCGAGCCGAGCCGGGTGACCACGGCCTGGAGGCCCTTGAAGGTGGCCGCGTAGGCGGCGTTGAACGGCCAGTTGCCGCAGCCCGCGTACTGGTAGTCGTACGTAAACCGGGCGGCGTGGCACACCTGCGGATCGGCGAACGAGGGATCCACCCAGGCCAGCTGCTTCGGGGTGAGCCGGCCTCCCCAGTACTCGATGATCATCTGGGAGGAGGTCGGGCTGCACCAGGCCTCGCCGCCGTTGTCGTACTCGGGGTACTGGCCCTTGTGGATCTCCTGCGAGTACCGCGGCACGACCAGTTCCTTCGCGAGGCCGGGCACGGACGCCGGGACGGTGAACCGGTCGGGCACGTCGGAGCCCATCGCGCCGAGCCGCCACACGGTGGGCGTGGCCTTGGTGCCCGGCCTGCGGTACAGGGTCAGGCGCAGCCGGCAGGCGGCCATGCGCAGCCCCGTCGACGGATCGTCGATCGCCAGTGTGTCCGTCCAGACGCTGCTCTTGCCGTCGCTCTGGTCGTCGACCGAGGTGCGCCGGATGTCCTGGTCGCCGGCTGCCCAGCGGCCCATCACGTACCAGGGACTGCTGGTGCCGTCCGTGTAGTCGGCCCTGAGCTCGGCCTGGAGCCACGTCCCGGCCGGGGTGTGCGCGTTCCAGGAGACGATCGCCTCCGTCGCGGGGACGGCGAAGCGATGGGCGGGGGACGTCCAGGCGCCGTACTCCCAGGCGGCCGTGGTGCCGGTGTGCGGATCCGTGTAGTCGGTCGTACCGGCGGGCGTCGCGATCACCACGCCCGGGTGGGTGCCCGCGACGGCGCGCGTGCCCTGGAGGGCGCCCCCGTGCCAGTCGCTGTACGAGACCCACGCCCGGTTGTCCACCGTGCGGGCCGGGACCGCACGGGCGGGGTCTGCGGCGTCGGTCGTCATGGGAGCCTCGGTGACGGCGGCCGCCGGGCCCGCGCTCGCCGTGACGGCGGCGACCGCGGCGGCCAGAACGGTTCTGCGGGAGGGCTGTTCGGCTCTGCTCATGGCAGGACCCCCGGTTGTCGGAGTCGGGCACGGGCGACACGGGTCCACCGCCCGGCCGGGCGCACACATGTATGCGCCACATAGGAGCACAGCCCGCCGGGTCCCGCCAGCACTTCGACGCGCGCCACGCCCGACCAATATTGGCGTCGACCACTGGCACGGGCCGAGGGCGCCGTCGTTAGAGTGCTGAGCGAGATGAATCCACCCTTCCGCCATGCTCCGGGACCGGCCGTCCGCGACCTGGCCTCCCGGATCCGCCGGCTCCCGCCCTCCTGCGGCCCGGTCCGTCTCGTCGGCGTCGACGGCCACGCGGGCTCCGGGAAGACCACGTTCGCCGGGCAGTTGGCGACAGCGCTGGGGGGCGCGCCGGTGCTGCGCCTCGACGACATCGCCAGCCACGACGAACTGTTCGACTGGACGGGGCGCCTGTTCGACCAGGTGCTCGAACCGCTGACCCACGGCCGGACCGCGCACTACGCCCCCTACGACTGGCGCGCCCGCCGCTTCGGCCCCAGGCGCCCCCTGCCGCCCGCGCCAGTGATCCTCGTCGAGGGCGTGGGCGCGGGACGCCGGGCGCTGCGGCCCCACCTCGCCCTGCTGCTGTGGATGGAGCTGCCGTGCGAGGAGGCCTGGGCACGGGGGCGGGCACGCGACGGGGAGGAGCAGCGAGAGTTCTGGAACGGCTGGGTCCCGGCGGAACGGCGCCATTTCGCCCACGACCCCTCGCGACCCTTCGCCGATCTCCTGGTACGGCAGCAAGAGAAGGGGTTCGAGGTACTCCCGGGACCTGCGGAGGCCGTTGGACCGGACCATCCCCTCACCCACGGTGACGGACCGCCCGCAGTGTGCTGAACTTGTGAATGCGCTTGCGGGACAACTTGCCGGAGTGCTTCAACTCGGCTTGACCGCCAGGCCGTACAGGACTTACGTTCTGAATGTGCGGCCATTCGAGCCGCCCACAGACGCGAAGCCCCCGGTTGTTCCCCCGTGATCGGGGGCTTCGTTCTGTCTTCCGCCGGTTTTCCGGGCGGCAGGCGGTGCCTGACGCTCACCCTCGGTCACCGTGCGCGGCTCTGCCGCATCCGCTCCCACCTCGCCGAACGGCCCGTGCGGCACCCTACGGGGTCGCCGCCCCCGCAGGTACGATGCCCTCGTTGCGACCAACGGACGGTTGCTTCGTACACCTTGCAACTCCGGTCCGTGGCACAGCGGTTCGAGCAGGGCAGCCGACTGGGGGGACGGCTCGTTGGGACACCGACGGGGGCACGGTTTGTGGGGGACGTGATGGACTTCGGCACGCAGGGCCCTCAGGCCCCGGCCGACCTCGCCTGGCTGCGAGGCGTGGATGCCTACACCATGGGCGCCTATCCGCAGGCGGAGGAGGAGTTCCGCGCGGCCGTACGGATGGACCCCGGCATGGCCGACGGCTGGCTCGGGCTGCACGCGCTGCGCGTCGACACGACGACGGCGCTGCTCAGGATGTTCCGGCACCGTGACCGCTTCGGCGAACAGCGCACCCGGTACCGCCGCACCCTCAACTCCTGGTACTGGCTGGGCTGGTGGGTGCAGCCCGTGCTGGAGAGCCCGCGCGACCTGCTGCTCGCGCACGCCTCCCACTGGCTGGACGGCCGCCACGTCCCCGAACTGGACCGGGCGCTCGCCGGGCTGCCGCCGGTGGACACCGACGCCCACGTCCGCTTCCTGCACGCCTGCCGGGCCTATCTGGTCAAGGACTGGGAGCAGCTGGTCCGGCACACGGACCCGCTCGTGGACGACCCGATGCTGGGTATCGAGGCGGGCCTGTTCGGCGGTATGGCCCGAGTCCGCCTGGAGATGTACGGACAGGCCGAACCGCTGCTGTCCGCCGCGTTGATGCGCTGTCGAAGCGAGCAGCCGCAGCGCAAGGAGCTGCGCTACTGGCTGGCCCGCGCGCACGAGGGCACCGGGCGCAGCGCCGCCGCGCTCCCCCTGTACCGGGCCGTGCACCGCGTCGACCCCGCCTTCATGGACACCTCGGCCCGGCTCGCCGCGATAGCCGAGGGCGACGGCTACGACGACACCACCGACCTCGCGGCGATCACGCTCACCGGTGCCGGCCAGGACGCGGTGGACGGCCCGGACGGATTCGACCCGCTCTTCGGTGCCGAGGGCCGCGACCTGAGAATGCCCGACCCCGAGCCGCCGGTCTCCGCTCCCCTGCCTCCGCTCACCGGCCCGGCGGTACGCGAGAAGGCCGGCCCGGCGCCGTCCCTGCCCGCCGGGCCCACCGACCCCGCGTTACTCGAGGAGGCGCTCGCCGAGCTCGAGCGCATGGTCGGCCTGGAACCGGTGAAGCGGCAGGTCAAGGCCCTGTCGGCGCAGCTGAACATGGCCCGGCTGCGGGCCGGGCAGGGGCTCCCGGTCCAGCCGCCGAAACGCCACTTCGTCTTCTCCGGCCCCTCCGGCACCGGCAAGACCACCGTCGCCCGGATCCTCGGCCGCGTGTTCTACGCCCTCGGGCTGCTCGGCGGCGACCATCTCGTGGAGGCGCAGCGGGCGGACCTGGTCGGCGAGTACCTGGGCCAGACGGCCGTGAAGGCGAACGAACTCATCGACTCCGCCCTCGGCGGCGTGCTCTTCGTCGACGAGGCGTACTCGCTGTCCAACTCGGGCTACGGCAAGGGGGACGCGTACGGCGACGAGGCGCTCCAGGTGCTGCTGAAGCGTGCCGAGGACAACCGCGACCACCTCGTGGTGATCCTGGCCGGCTACCCGGAGGGCATGGACCGTCTCCTCGCCGCCAACCCCGGGCTGTCCTCCCGCTTCACCACCCGCGTCGACTTCCCCTCCTACCGCCCCCTGGAGCTGACCGAGATCGGCAAGGTGCTCGCGGCGGAGAACGGCGACGTGTGGGACGAGGAGTCCCTCGACGAGCTGCGGTCGATCGCCGGGCACGTGGTGGACCAGGGGTGGATCGACGAGCTGGGCAACGGCCGGTTCCTGCGGACGCTGTACGAGAAGAGCTGTGCGTACCGGGATCTGCGGTTGTCCGTGTATCCCGGGGTGCTGGAGCGGGAGGATCTGGCGACGTTGCGGTTGCCGGATCTGATGCAGGCGTACGGGGAGGTGCTGTCCGGGCGGGGGCCACAGGATCCGCCCGGACTGTGAACCGGCTGAGCCTGCGGGCAGTCGTGCCGCTGGGGCGGCACAGGTGGGCGCGGCGGCACCCCGCTGCGCCGGGCTGCGCACCCGCCCGGCCCCAGCTACGTCGCCAGCACCTCCTCGCCGGACCTCGGCTCGGTCAGCCGGACCTCGCGCACCTCGCGATGCGCGGGATCCCGCACCTCCCCCACCAGCAGCTCCAGCACGTCCTCCAGCGCGACGAGCCCCAGCACCTTCCCGGACGCGTCGGCGACCTGGGCCAGATGTGTGGCGGCCCGCCGCATCACCGTCAGCGCGTCGTCCAACGGCAGCTCGGACCTCAGCGTCGTCATGGGCCGCCACAACTGCTGGGGCACGGCCCGGTCGGAGTGCTCCAGGTCGAGGACGTCCTTCACATGGAGGTAACCCATGAACGCGCCGTTCTCCGCGGCGACCGGGAAGCGGGAGTACCCGGTGCGGGCGGTGAGCTCGACGATGCGCCCGGGGGTGACCGACGGGCTGACCGTCACCAGTGACTCGCGCTTCAGCAGGACGTCCGTCACCGGGCGGGAGCCCAGCTCCAGGGCGTCCTCCAGGCGTTCGGCCTCCTCGGGGTCGAGCAGGCCCGCCTGACCCGCGTCCTCCACCAGCCGGTTGAGCTGCTCGCTGGTGAAGACGGCCTCGACCTCGTCCTTGGGCTCGACGTGGAACAGCCGCAGGATGCCCTGGGAGACGGCGCCGAGCGCGGCGGTGATCGGCTTGCAGAAGCGGGCGAACCAGACCAGGCCCGGGCTGAGCCACAGGGCGGCCTTCTCGGGGGCCGCCATCGCCAGGTTCTTCGGGACCATCTCGCCGATGACGAGGTGGAAGAAGACCACCGCGGCGAGGGCGAGGACGTAGGTGAGCGGGTGGATCATGCCGTGCGGCAGGTGGATCCACTCGAAGACCGGCTCCAGCAGGTGCGCGACGGTCGGTTCGGCGACCGCGCCGAGGGTGAGGGAGCAGATCGTGATGCCGAACTGGGCCGCCGCCATCATCTGCGGCAGCCGCTCCAGGCCGTAGAGGACCTGCCGGGCCCGGGCGGTGCCGAGGGGCTCGATCTGGCTGCGGCGTACGGAGACGAGCGCGAACTCGGCGCCGACGAAGAAGCCGTTGGCGAGGACCAGCAGTGCGGCGAAGGTCAGTTGGAGCACGCTCATCGGGCGGCCTCCATCACGGCGACCGGGGCGGTCCGGACGAGCCGGACCCGCTCCGCGCGGTAGTGGCCGACCTGGCGCACCGACAGCCGCCAGCCGGGCAGCTCCGCCTTGTCGCCGACGGCCGGGATACGGCCCAGCAGGTCGGCGATCAGCCCCGCGACGGTCTCGTACGGGCCCTCGGGCGCCTCGAGGCCTATCCGCTGGAGGACGTCGACCCGGCAGCTGCCGTCGACGTCCCAGGCGGGCCGGCCGTCCTCCGGCGGGGCGGAGGCGAGCTCGGGCAGGTCGTGGCCGTCGTGTTCGTCGCGGACCTCACCGACGATCTCCTCGACGATGTCCTCCAGGGTGACGACACCGGCCGTGCCGCCGTACTCGTCGACGACGACCGCGATGGGCTGCTCGCTGCGCAGGCGGGCGAGGAGCGGCCGCACGGGCAGGGTCTCGGGGACGAGCAGCGCCGGGCGTGCGATACGGCCCACGGGGGTCCGCAGCCGCTCCTGCACGGGGACGGCCAGGGCGTCCTTGAGGTGGACCATGCCGACGACCTCGTCGATCTTCTCCCGGTAGACCGGGAAGCGGGACAGTCCGGTGGCGCGGGTCAGGTTGACCACGTCCTCGGCGGTGGCGGAGGACTGGAGCGCGCTGACCTTCACACGCGGCGTCATCACGTGCTGTGCGGTCAGCTCGCCCAGCGAGAGGGTCCGCACGAAGAGATCGGCGGTGTCCTGTTCCAGGGCGCCGGCCCGGGCCGAGTGACGGGCCAGGGAGACGAGTTCGCCGGGGGTGCGCGCGGAGGCCAGTTCCTCGGCGGGCTCGACGCCCAGGGCGCGCACCAGCCGGTTCGCGACGGCGTTGAGGCCGGCGATGACCGGGCGGAACAGCCGGGCGAAGACGTGCTGCGGGCCCGCGACGAAGCGCGCGACCTGAAGGGGCTTGGACACCGCCCAGTTCTTGGGCAGGAGCTCGCCGATCACCATCTGCACGGCGGAGGCCACGAGCATGCCGACGACGACCGTGACACCGGAGACGGCTCCCTCGGGGATGCCGATCGCGGTGAACGGGCCGTGCAGCAGCTCGGCCAGCGCCGGTTCGGCGAGCATGCCGACGACGAGGGAGGTGATGGTGATGCCGAGCTGGGTGCCGGAGAGCTGGAAGGACAGCTCCCTGAGGGACTCGACGACGCGGTGGGCGCGCCGGTCGCCGTCGGCGGCGGCCTTCTCGGCCTCCGCCCGCTCGACCGTCACGAGGCCGAACTCGGCCGCGACGAAGAACCCGTTGGCCAGGATCAGCAGGAACGCGGCTGCCAGGAGCAGCAGGGGGGTGGTCATGATGCCGCCGCCTCCGCACGGTCGCGGACACGGTCCGCGCTATGTCGGCAGGGGGCGGCGCAGGTACTACAGGACGATCCGTCCATCGCCGGAGAGGGTCACTCCTCGGTTAGCAGGAGCCCCTGGCGCACCGGGCGGGGCGGCAGGGGCGGAGGCGCATCCGTTCGCGCCTCCGGAAACAGATTAATCAAGACATGGCCCGATGCGGCAGGGTGACCACCCTGAGGATCTCCCCGAGTCAGCCCTGAGACCGCTCGGGGTCCGCCACGGAACGGGCCTCGGCGAGCGCCCGCAGGGCACGGGCGTCGGCGATCGCGCGCTGCCTGGCGAGGCCCGGCTGGATGCCGAGAGCAGGCAGGCTGGTGCCGTCGCTGAGGTTGAGGAAGACCCAGGGGTCGCCGGGCCGGAGGGTCACCTGGAGAATCTCGGCCCAGTCCAGCCGGCGCTTGTTCGTGAGATTCACGACAGTGACGCCGTCCTCGTCGGCGACGACCTTGGGCCGTGCCAGCAGGAGCAGCACCGCGTCCAGCAGGAGGGCCGTGACGACGAAGCTGAGGCGCTCGGCGGGACTGAGCTGCTTCAGCAGCATCGCGACGGCCGTGATCACCACGAAGATGGCGACGGCGGCGGTGAGCAGCACCGCGCGGGTGCTGCCCGGCCGGAAAGTGACGGGCAGGGTGGGCAGATCGGACATCGGTGCGCGCCCCTCAGAGACGGCAGGCGTGGATGGCCGTGGTCAGGATGGCCCGGGCGCCGATGTCGTACAGGTCGTCCATGATCCGCTGCGCCTCCTTGGCCGGGACCATCGCGCGGACGGCGACCCACCCCTCGTTGTGCAGCGGGGAGACGGTCGGCGACTCCAGGCCGGGGGTGAGGGCGACGGCCTTCTCCAGCTGCTCCACCCGGCAGTCGTAGTCCATCATCACGTACGTCCGGGCGACCAGGACGCCCTGGAGGCGGCGCAGGAACTGCTGCACCTTCGGGTCGTCGGCGTCCGCGCCGGTGCGGCGGATCACCACGGCCTCGGACTTCATGATCGGCTCGCCGGCGACCTCCAGGCCCGCGTTGCGCAGCGAGGTGCCGGTCTCGACGACGTCGGCGATCACCTGGGCGACGCCGAGCTGGATTGCGGTCTCGACGGCGCCGTCGAGGTGGACCACGGAGGCGTCGATGCCGTGGTCGGCGAGGTGTGCCGCGACGATGCCCTCGTAGGAGGTGGCGACCGTCTTGCCCGCGAGGTCCGCCAGGCCGCTGATGGTGCCGGGCTTGGCGGCGTAGCGGAAGGTGGAGCGGGCGAAGCCGAGGGCGAGGATCTCCTCGGCGTCGGCACCGGAGTCGATGAGCAGGTCCCGGCCGGTGAGGCCGATGTCGAGCTGGCCGGAGGCGACGTAGATCGCGATGTCGCGGGGGCGGAGGTAGAAGAACTCGACCTCGTTGGTCGGGTCGACGATCCGCAGTTCCTTGGATTCGCGGCGCTGCTGGTAGCCGGCCTCATGCAGCATCTCCGCCGCAGGGCCGGACAGGGAACCCTTGTTGGGGACGGCGATGCGCAGCATGAGGTCGGCTTCCTTTGCGTGGTGTCTTGCGGGAACGGGGGTGGCTCAGAGGTGGGCGTAGACGTCGTCGAGGGAGATGCCGCGGGCGACCATCATCACCTGGACGTGGTACAGCAGCTGCGAGATCTCCTCGGCGGCGGCTTCCTTGCCCTCGTACTCGGCGGCCATCCAGACCTCGGCGGCCTCCTCGACGACCTTCTTGCCGATGGCGTGGACGCCCTTCTCGACCAGTTCTGCGGTGCGGGAAGTGGCGGGATCGCCCTGGGCGGCCTTGTGCTGGAGCTCGGTGAAGAGCTCCTCGAACGTCTTCTTGGACATGGTGTCGCTCAGCCTATGCCACAGGTGGCTTTCGTCAGCGCCAGGGTTCGGATACTGAGCGGAGGGTGGCCGCGGTCGCCACGGCCGCCGTCACCGCCTCGTGTCCCTTGTCCTCGTTGGAGCCCTCGATGCCGGCGCGGTCCAGGGCCTGCTCCTCGGTGTCGCAGGTCAGCACGCCGAAGCCGACCGGGACGCCGGTCTCGACCGACACCTGCGTCAGGCCCTGGGTCACGCCCTGGCACACGTACTCGAAGTGGGGGGTGCCGCCGCGGATGACGACACCCAGGGCCACGATCGCGTCGTAGCCGCGGCCCGCGAGGACCTTGGCGACGACGGGGAGCTCCCAGCTGCCGGGGACCCTGAGGAGGGTCGGCTCGTCGATGCCCAGGTCGTGCAGGGCGCGCAGGGCGCCGTCGACCAGACCGTCCATCACCTTCTCGTGCCACTGTGCCGCGATGACGGCGACCCTGAGGTCACCCACATTGCGTACGGACAGCTCCGGTGCACCCTTGCCGCTCACGTCTCTCCCTCTGTGCTCTCTTACTGGTTGCCGCAGGCCGGCACGGTGGTCGTGTCCAGCCAGGGCAGGTCGTGGCCCATCCGGTCCCGCTTGGTGCGCAGGTAGCGGAGGTTGTGCTCGCCGACGCTCACGGGCATGGGCACGCGGGCCTTGACCGCGATGCCGTGGCGGACGAGCGCGTCGGTCTTGTCGGGGTTGTTGGTCAGCAGCCGGACGCCGCGCACACCGAGGTCGGCGAGGATCTGCGCGCCGGCCGCGTAGTCGCGGGCGTCGGCGGGCAGGCCGAGTTCGAGGTTGGCGTCGAGGGTGTCGCGGCCGCGCTCCTGGAGTTCGTAGGCCCGCAGCTTGGACATCAGGCCGATGCCGCGGCCCTCGTGTCCGCGCAGGTAGACCACCACTCCGCGGCCTTCGGCCTGGATGCGGGCCAGGGAGGCGTCCAGCTGGGGCCCGCAGTCGCAGCGGGCGGAGCCGAAGACGTCGCCGGTGAGGCATTCGGAGTGGACGCGGACCAGGACGTCGTCGCCGTCGCCGATCTCGCCGTGCACCAGGGCGACGTGTTCGACGCCGTCGAGGGTGGAGCGGTAGCCGTAGGCCGTGAAGGTGCCGTGGGCGGTGGGCAGTTGGGTCCTGGCCTCGCGGCGGACGGTGGGTTCGCTGCCGCGCCGGTAGGCGATCAGGTCCTCGATGGAGATGATCGTCAGGCCGTGCTTGCGGGCGAACGGGATCAGCTCGGGCAGGCGCAGCATCCGGCCGTCCTCGCCGGCGATCTCGACGATCGCGCCGACCGGGCGCAGGCCCGCGAGGCGGGCGAGGTCGACGGCGGCCTCGGTGTGGCCGTTGCGGGCCAGGACGCCGCCGGACCGGGCGCGCAGCGGGAAGATGTGGCCGGGGCGCACGAAGTCGTCGGGCTGGGCGGTGCCGTCGGCGAGCAGCTGGAGCGTGGTGGCGCGGTCGGGGGCGGAGATGCCGGTGCTCACGCCGTGGGCGGCGGTGGCGTCGACGGAGACCGTGAAGGCGGTCTTCATCGACTCGGTGTTGTCCTCGACCATCTGCGGGAGCTTCAGCCGGTCCAGTTCGTCGCCCTCCATGGGGGCGCAGATCAGGCCGCGGCACTCGCTCATCATGAAGGCGACGATCTCGGGGGTCGCCTTCTCGGCGGCGATGACGAGGTCGCCCTCGTTCTCCCGGTCCTCGTCGTCGACGACCACGACGGGGCGGCCGGCCGCGATGTCGGCGATGGCCTGCTCGACGGTGTCGAGCGTGAAGTCCTCGACCTCTGTGCTGTACAGGACGGTTGCGGCGCTCATGCCGGCGCTCCTTCCAGGGTGGGCTGGGCTGCCGCGCGGGAGCGCAGCCACCAGTCGCGCAGGCCCCACAGGACGAGCGCACCGTAGATGACGTAGACGAAGCCGGAGAAGGCGAAGCCGTTGGCGAAGTTCAGCGGGACGCCGACGAGGTCGACCAGGAGCCAGGCGAGCCAGAACTCGACCATGCCGCGGGCCTGGGCGTACATCGCGACGACGGTGCCGACGAAGATGTAGGCGTCCGGCCAGGGGTCCCAGGACAGGGTCGGGAAGGCGGTGAACAGCCCGCCGACCGCGAGGGTGCCGAGGGCGGCCGCCCCGGCGAGCACTCCGCGCTCGCGCCAGGTGGCGAACCGTACGGCGATGGTGCCGTCCTGGGCCTGTCGTCGGCCGCGGTTCCACTGCCAGAAGCCGTAGGCGGCGACGAGCATGACGACGATCTGCTTGCCGGCGCTGCCGGAGAGGTGGGCGGTGGCGAAGGCCGCGAAGAGGATGAGGCCGGAGAGGAACTGGGTGGGCCAGGTCCATATGGAGCGCCGCCAGCCGAAGGCGAGGCCGATCAGGCCGATCACGTTGCCGATCATGTCCGACCACTTGATGTGCTGGCCGAAGAGCGTGAACGCCTCGGAGTTGAGCCAGTTCACTTGGCCGCCTCCTGCGCTCGGTCGCCCATCATCCGCTCGACGTACTTGGCGATGACGTCCACTTCGAGGTTGACCGGGTCGCCGGGCTGCTTGTGGCCGAGCGTGGTCAGGGCGAGCGTGGTGGGGATGAGGCTCACGGTGAAGTGGTCCGGGCCGGCGTCGACGACGGTGAGGCTGATGCCGTCGACGGTGATGGAGCCCTTCTCGACCACGTAGCGGGTGAGGTCCGCGGGGAGGGAGATCTTCACGATCTCCCAGTGGTCGGACGGCTTGCGTTCCAGGATCTCGCCGGTGCCGTCCACATGGCCCTGCACGATGTGCCCGCCGAGGCGTTCGCCGACGGCCATGGGGCGTTCGAGGTTGACGCGGGAGCCGGCTTTCAGGGCGCCGAGGCTGGAGCGGTTCAGGGTCTCGGCCATCACGTCCGCGGTGAATTCGTCGCCCTCGTGGTCGACGACCGTGAGGCAGACGCCGTTGACGGCGATGGAGTCGCCGTGCTTGGCACCCTGGGTGACAACTGGGCCGCGCAGGCGGAAGCGACAGGCGTCGTCGAGGGTCTCGACGGCGGTGATCTCGCCCAGCTCTTCGACGATTCCGGTGAACACTTCCCGGGTCCTCCTGCCTCTTCGGGCACGGACTCCGGGGCTGTCGATGTCGACAGAAGTACGAGCAGGGACACTGGGGGCGACGCCGGATGTGGTTCGCCCGAGGGCGAACTTCTCGGCGGCGCGCATGTATGCCCGCTCGCCGCGCACTGCCTCCCATCCGGACTTTAACCGTCGGTCCAGGAATTTCACCTGGTCAACCGGCCGCTGGAAGCGACCGGGTCGCGGACTGTAACCGCCGGTTCGGACTTTCACCGACCCCGGAGTGCGCTGCTGTTGATACATGGCCAGTGTGCCATGCCTGATCGCCGACCAAAATGTGGGGTGCCTCACAGAAAGTGTCGCCGTGCTACCCGAGCGCGACGGCGGGTCCAACTGCGGGGCGGGCGCCCACCCTTGACCGGCTCGGGATCGGTCCGTACCTATTGACGGTGTGGTCTAGTCCTTTCTAGGGTCGCCGCAACCCGCAACCCGCAACCCGCAACTCGCAGACCGCAACCCGCAGACCGGCCCGGCGGCGGTGACGACGGCCCTTGCCCGCCGTCGGGCCTTCCCACGCCGCGCGGACGGTGTTCGGGTCCTCCTTCGCTGATCACCGGGGTGCGGACCGTGGTCGCCCCGGAGAAGCTGGAGTTCGTCACGCGTGAGCGACGACGGGTGCTCCCCCCGGGGGCGCCGGGCTGCGAAGGGACGGAACAGCATGAGCACGATCCTGGTGACCGGCGGCACCGGAACACTCGGCCGGCTCGTCGTCGAGCGGCTGCGCGCGGACGGGCACGAGGTGCGGGTGCTCAGCCGGCACGCCCAGCCGTACGCCGTCGACCTGCGGGAGGGCGGTGGCGCGCTGGACGCGGCCGTCTCCGGTGTGGACACGATCGTGCACTGCGCGTCGTCGCCGAAAGGCGACGAGCAGGCGGCGGCGCACCTGATCAGGGCGGCGCGCGGCGCCGGGGTGGCGCACCTCGTCCACATCTCCATCGTGGGCGTCGACCGGGTGCCCTTCCGCTACTACCGGAGCAAGCTCGCGGTGGAGCGGCTGATCGAGGAGTCGGGGATCGGCTGGAGCGTGCTGCGGGCGACGCAGTTCCACGATCTGCTGGTCATGCTGCTCCAGGTGCTGTCGAAGCTGCCGGTGCTGCTCCTGCCGGCGGGCGTCCGGGACCAGCCCGTCGAGGTGGACGAGGTCGCGGACCGGCTGGCCGGGCTGGCCGCGGGCGCGCCGGCGGGGCGGGTCGAGGACATGGGCGGGCCGGAGGTACGGACGCTGGAGTCCCTGGCCCGGGCGTACCTGAAGGCGACCGGCCGCCGCCGGGCGGTGGTGAACGTCCCGCTGTGGGGCGCGGCGTACCGGGGCTTTCGCGACGGTGGTCATCTGGCGCCGCGGCAGGCTGTCGGCACGGGGACGTTCGAGGAGTACCTGGCACGGCGGTACGGGGGCGGGGGGCCGGCTCGGAAGGGGAGCGAGCGGTCCACGTCGTGAGAGCACCGGGTACGGCCTACCAGGACTGAACCGGCCGTTCCCCGGGGGTGAAGAGCTCCTCCTGGGCGCGGTCGCGGGCCGTGAGGAGGGCGCCGCGCAGGACCGCGCCGCCGCCGAGGGTGGTCGTCCGCACCTCGGTGGGCAGGGGCGTCATCCGGGCGATGCGGTCCTGTACGCGGGCGGCGAGTTCGTCGCCGCCCGCTCGGCCGACCTCGCCGCCGAGCACCACGCATCCGGGGTCCAGGATCGCGACGACCGAGGCGACCCCCACGACGAGCCGGTCGGCGAGGGCATCGAGGAATCGAGCGGCGGACCCGAAAGCCTCTGAGCGGGCCCCACCGTCTTCCACCAGCCCGACCGCCGACCGCACCACGCCGGTCGCCGCCCGAACCACTCCCACCGTCGACGGTTCTTCTCCCGCCGCCACCGGAACACCGCACTCCGCGGCCAGTTCCAGCACCGCGGCCGACGAGGCCAGCGAATGGAACCCACCCTCGCAGTCCGTCGCGGACGGCAGCCCTGTGGTGCCCGGCACGGGCAGGAAGCCGATCTCGCCGGTGCCGCCCGAGGCCCCGCGGCGCAACGCACCGTCGAGGACCACCGCCGCGCCCGTGCCGTGCCCCAGCCACAGCAGGACGAACGTGTCGCGGTCCCGGGCCACGCCGTCGCGCTGCTCGGCCAGCGCCGCGAGGTTGGTCTCGTTCTCGACGCTCACCCGAGCCTCGGGCAGCCGCTCCTGGAGAGCGGCGACGAGCCGGCGGTGCCACTCGGGCAGCCCGGAGGAGTCGCGCAGTTCGCCGCTGGCCGGGTCGATCAGCCCGGGCGCCCCGATGCCGACCGTGTGCAGCCGGTCCGCACCGGCCTCCTTCACCACGCGCTCGACCAGGGCGACCGCCTGCTCCACCGCGGGGCCGGTCCCCGTGTCCCCGCCGATCGGCACCGACGCCTCGGCCAGCACCCGGCCCACCAGGTCGGCGACGGTCACGGCGACGCTCTCGGTGCGTACGTCGAGCGCGGCGAGGTGCGCCCGGTCGGCGACGATGCCGTACACCTTGGCGTTGGGCCCGCGCCGCCGCTCCCCCGCCTCGCCGACCACAGCGATCAGACCGGCGACGGTGAGTCGTTCGACGAGGTCGGCGACGGTCGGCCGGGACAGACCGGTCCGCTGCTTCAACTGCCCTGCCGTCAGCGGGCCCTCCTGCTGAAGCAGCCGCAGGGCGAGCCGGTCGTTGATGGCCCGGGCGGTGCTCGGGGATGCGGGCATGCCGGGATCCTTCCAGACGGGTGAGTCCGTCGGCCGTGGTCCGCTGGAAACCCTCTTATTATCAGGCAGGGTTCCTGATAGTTTACGCCCGCACCTGGTGAGTGCGGCGGAGACCTGGAGGGGGATCGCAGAATGGGCAACGTGGCCGACGAACTGCGCGAGGTGAAGCGGTCCCGGTACGCCGTGGCCGCCGTCTTCGCCGTACACGGCGCTGTGACCGGCTCGTTCGCCACGCGCGTGCCGTGGATCCAGGACCACGCGGGCGTCACCGCGGGGCAGTTGGGGATCGCGCTGGCCTTTCCGGCGCTGGGCGCGTCCGTGGCGATGCCGCTCGCGGGCAGTGTCACCCACCGCTTCGGGGCCCGTAACGCACTGCGCGGACTGATCGCCCTGTGGACGATGTCCCTGGTCCTGCCGTCCCTCGCCCCGAACCTGCTCACGCTCTGCCTGGCCCTCTTCACGTACGGCGCGACCGCGGGCATGGCGGACGTGGCGATGAACGCCCTGGGTGTCGAGGTCGAGAACCGCCTCGACCGGTCGATCATGTCCGGACTGCACGGCATGTGGAGCGCGGGTGCCCTGGTCGGCTCGGCGGCCGGCACCCTCGCCGCGCACCTCGGTTCGGACGCCCGGCTGCACCACGTGCTGGCCGCCGCGGTCCTCACCCTCGTCGGTGTCCTGTCCTGCCGGTGGGTGCTCGACCTGCAGCCCGCCGAGGACGAGGAGCCGCCGCCGAGGTTCGCGCTGCCGCCCCGGTCGGCGCTGCTCATCGGCGCGATCGGGTTCTGCGCGGTGTTCGCCGAGGGCGCGAGCCTGGACTGGTCCGCGGTCTACCTGCGCGAGCAGCTGGAGACCTCGGCGGGTCTCGCGGCGGCGTGCACGACGGGCTTCACCCTCACCATGGCCGTCGCCCGGATCGCGGGCGACCGGATCGTGGACCGCTTCGGTGCCGTGCGGACCGTGCGCGCGAGCGGGGTGCTCGCCGTCCTCGGCGGACTGATGATCGTCGCCGCCCGGCAGCCGGCGGTGGCGATGGCCGGGTTCGCGCTGATGGGGCTGGGCATCGCCGTCGTCGTACCGCTGTGCTTCGCGGCGGCGGGGCGCAGCGGCTCCAATCCGAGCCTGGCCATCGCGGGTGTAGCGACCATCACGTACACCTCGGGTCTGATCGCGCCGAGCGCGATCGGCATGCTCGCACAGGCGACCAGCCTGATGGTGTCCTTCTGCCTGGTGACGCTGCTGTCCTGCGGTCTGATGGCGTTCGCGGGCGTGCTGCGTCCCGGCGAGCGGGCGACGATCAGCAAGCCGGACGCGGCGGTCCCCGACCCGCGGCCCTGAGCGGACCGCCGCCGTCCCGGTCGGCCCCCGGTCACCACCGCCCCTGACGCACCCCGACAATGGTCCGGACACTCGCACGCACGACGAAAGCGAAACCGCACCATGGATCTCGGCGTCCGCTGGAAACTGCACGGCGACAGACGCACCCCGGCGCCCGGCGCGGTGGTCCGCCCCGACGAGCGGCTCTCGTGGCCCCGCACGGCCGGGCTCGGTGCCCAGCACGTGGTGGCCATGTTCGGGGCGTCTTTCGTGGCTCCGGTCCTGATGGGCCTCGACCCCAACCTCGCGATCATGATGTCGGGCGTCGCGACCGTCGTGTTCCTGCTCGCCACGCGCGGGCGCGTCCCCAGCTACCTGGGCTGCTCGCTGTCCTTCGTCGGCGTGGCGGCGGTCATCCGCGCGCAGGGCGGCAGCAGCGCCACCGTCACCGGCGCGGTCTTCGTCGTCGGTGGAGCGCTGTTCCTGGTGGGGCTCGCCGTGCGGAGGTTCGGGGCGCGGATCATCCATGCCGCGATGCCGCCGATCGTGACCGGCGCGGTGGTGATGCTGATCGGCTTCAACCTGGCGCCCGTGACGGCCTCGACGTACTGGCCTCAGGACCAGTGGACGGCGCTGCTGGTGATGCTGTTCACCGGGCTCGCCGTGGTGTGCCTGCGCGGCTTCTGGTCCCGGATCGCGATCTTCCTCGGGCTGGTCTTCGGGTACGGCATCTCGTGGATCTTCGACCTGGCCTTCGGCAAGATCCACTCGGTGGACGCGAGCGGCAAGCTCACCGACCACTGGCGGCTCGACCTCTCCGGCGTGGGCAAGGCCGACTGGATCGGGCTGCCCACGCTGCACGCCCCGTCGTTCGAGTGGTCGGCGATCCTGGTCGCCCTGCCGGTCGTCATCGCGCTGGTCGCGGAGAACGCCGGGCATGTGAAGGCGGTCGGCGAGATGACCGGCGAACGGCTGGACGACAAGCTCGGCACGGCGATCGCGGCCGACGGCGTCGGCTCGATGCTGTCCACCGCGGTCGGCGGCCCGCCCAACACCACGTACTCCGAGAACATCGGCGTGATGGCGGCGACCCGCGTCTACTCCACGGCCGCCTACTGGGCCGCCGCCGGTTTCGCGCTCCTCTTCGGCGTCTGCCCGAAGTTCGGCGCGGTCGTCGCGGCCATCCCGGGCGGTGTCCTCGGCGGCATCACCGTCATCCTGTACGGCATGATCGGGCTGCTCGGCGCCCAGATCTGGATCAACGCCAAGGTGGATCTGCGCAACCCGCTGAACCTGGTGCCGGCGGCCGCGGGCATCATCGTCGGCGTCGGCAACGTCTCCATGAAGATCACGGACACGTTCTCGCTGAGCGGCATCGCCCTCGGCACCCTGGTCGTCATCACCGGCTACCACGCGCTGCGGACCTTCGCCCCGGCCCACCTCAAGACGCAGCACCCGCTGCTGGACGAGGGCACCTCCTCCTACGACGACGCCAAGTCGTAGGCGTACGACGCCGTGAACGTCCCCGGCCTGCCCTTGCAGCCGTCCGACTCCCCCGGCAGCTTGACCCAGAGGTAGGCGTCGATTCGGGCCTCGCCGGTGCTGAGGGTGGGGGTGCGGCCGAGCTTGCGGCCGGCCGGGTCGCACCACTCCCCGTCGGCCGGGGCGCCGTTGCCGTTGCGGCTGGTGTCGATGACGGCGCCGAGGCTCGCCGGGCCGCCGAGCGCGTCGAGGACCCGCCGGTCGTAGGCGGCCTCGGCGGCCGTGGTGTGGAAGTTGGAGACGTTGCTGAAGATCCCGTCGGAGGACTCGGGCGAGGCGGCCCCGGCCTGCCGCAGCCACGCCGCCTGCTCGCCCGGCGCGTTCCAGCCCGAGTGACCCGCGTCGAAGTACACCCGCGCCCGGGGGTTGGCGGCCTTCAGCACGCGTCCGGCCCGGGCCAGCGAGGCGAACCGGTCCGCGCGCCGGCCGGCGGACAGGCACTCGGTCTGGGCGACGGAGTCGGGCTCCAGGACGACGATGACCTCGCCCGTGCCCAGTCCCGCGGCGAACCGGTCGATCCAGGCGTCATACGCGTCCAGGTCCGGTGCCCCGCCCTGGGAGTGGCCGCCGCAGTCCCGGCCGGGTATCGCGTACGGCACGAGGACGGGCACGCGGCCCTGCGCGGCCCCGCCCGAGGTCACGGCGGCGACGCGGGCGGTGACGGTGTCCGGCGCGTAGTCGGCGAACCAGACGGCGGCCGGCTGCTCCGCGATGCGGGACGCGATGACCGCGCGGCGGGGGTCGCCGGAGTGGGCCCGGACCCAGTCGAGCACCTGGGAGTCGGGGTGGCGGTAGAGCCGGCCGGGTCACGGCGGTCGGCTCCTCGTCCCGCTCGTCCCGCGCGGCTAACGACGGGGACGGTGCGGGGCTCGCGCTCCGCTTCGGAGAAGGCGTGGGAGCAGCGGACTCGGCGGCGGTCGGCGCGGACGCCGACGGCATGGCGGGCAGCGGTGCCAGGCGGTGCGAGGCGGACACTGAGGGGCGTGCAGCCTCGTCGGCGGCCCGCCCGTCGTCGACGGCTGCGAGGCCCCCCGCGACGACTCCGGCGGCGACCACGACCGAGGCCGCCACGACCATCGCGCCGCGCCGGGCGGCGCGCCTGCGCTCGGCCCTGCGGGCGGCTAGGCGCCGGGCACGTGAGCCTGACACGGTGCCGCTCCCCCTCCCCCTGCGGCGGGCGGTGTTCCCCCGTTTCGGGGAAGCGCCGGGCCCGCCGGTACTCCCGCCAGCCTAGAGCTGGGACTCTGCCCGCATGCCGCGATGCGAACAAGTCCCCCCAGCCGTGGACACTCCGGTCGACGGAGTCATCTCCCGTATGCGCGCCCTCGACGCCGCCCTGCACCCCCGGGACGGGGTGGCCGTCTTCAACCGCGTCTACCTCGCCGTGACGGAGGCGGTGGACCGGTACGTCGACACCGGGCGGTTCGCGGACCCGCACGCCGCGATCACGCTGGACGTACGGTTCGCGCGGCGGTACCTGGACGCCGTCGAGGCAGTGGCGGACGAGCGGCTTCCGCCCGCCTGCTGGAGGCCGCTGTTCCAGTTCCGCCGCCATCCCGGTGTACGGCCGTTGCAGTTCGCGCTGGCGGGCATCAACGCGCACATCGGGCACGATCTCGCGCTGGCCGTGGTGGACACCTGCCGTACGCTCGGCTGCGCACCCGCCGAGCTGGAGGACGAGTTCGACGCGGTGGGCGATCTCCTCGTCTCGCTGGAGGAGCGCATCCGCGAAGATCTGATGCCGGGCCCCGACCTCCTCCAGATCGCCGACCCGCTGACCCATCTGCTCGGCTCGTGGAGCCTGGACCGTGCCCGCGACGCCACCTGGACGGCGGCCCGGGCGCTCTGGGCGCTGCGCGATTTCCCCGACGTCGCCGAGGAGTTCACCGCCCGCCTGGACACGGCGGTGGGCTTCGCGGGGCGCATGCTGCTCACGCCCCTGACCGAGCCCGGGTCGCCGGCCCCATGGGGTGTCCGCTAGTCCTCCGGCAGCTCGACGGGGGCGATCTCGTCGTAGACGTCGCCGGGGCCCGGGTTGGTCGGGTCGGTCGTGCCGCCGAAGTGGTGCATGACGCCCCAGACCGCGTTGAGGGCGGTCTGGACGGCGCCCTCGGCCCAGCCGGCCGTCCAGGAGATGTCGTCACCGGCGAGGAAGATGCCGCGCTTGTCCTCGGGCAGCCGGTCCTGCATGAAGTGCGTGAAGAGGCGCCGCTGGTAGCGGTAGTGGCCGGGCAGGTTGGCCTTGAACGCGCCCATGAAGTAGGGCTCGTTCTCCCAGGAGACCGTCACCGGGTTGCCGATGATGTGCTTCCGGATGTCGACCTTGGGATAGATCTCGCCGAGCGACTTCAGCATGACCTCCATCCGCTCGTTCGCGGACAGCGGCAGCCACTTCAGGCTGTCGTCGCACCAGGTGTAGGAGAGGCAGATGACGGCGGGCTTGCCGGGACCGTCGTCGAGCAGGTAAGTGCCGCGCGTCATGCGGTCGGTGAGCGTCATCGACATGACGTCCCGGCCCGTCTCCTCGTCCTTGTCGAGCCAGAACGGCCGGTCCACGGGGACGAAGAGCTTGGAGGACTCCATGTAGTGGGTGCGCTCGATCGCCGTCCAGTGGTCGATCGGGAAGAGCGAGTCGTCGCAGGCGATCTTCGACAGCAGCATCCAGGACTGGGCGGTGAAGATCGCCGCCTGGTAGGTGCGGATGTCCCCGTGGGCGTCGGTCACGGTGATGCGGTTGCCGGCCGTGCGGTGCAGGCGGGTGACGGCCGGGCGGGGCTCGCCCCCCTCGTGCAGGCTCGCGAGCGAGGTCCCCTGCGCCCAGTGGACGATCTTCGCCGGCTCGCGCTCCCACAGGCGCAGGGGCAACTGCTGGGAGCCGCCGACGATGCCGCGGTGGTGGTCGTCGGCCTCGGTGTAGACGACGCGCAGGATCTCCAGGATGGAGTTGGGGAAGTCGGTGTCCCAGCCGCCCGTGCCGAAGCCGACCTGGCCGAAGATCTCCCGGTGCCGGAACGACCTGAACGCCTCGGAGTCGCACAGGAAGCCGTAGAAGGTCTGGTTGTCGAGCTTCTCGACGAGCCGGGACCAGATCTCGCGGATGCGCGGCACGTCCCGCTCGCGCAGGGCGCGGTTCATGTCGGAGAAGTCGGCGCCCTCCTCCAGGCAGCGGTTCCAGGCCTCGGCGACGTCCCGGTACACCTGCGGCAGGTCGTCGATCGTCTCGGCGTAGTGCGACTCGCCCTTGAGGTCGACGACGGTCGACGGGGTCGCCTCCGCCAGGGGGTTGGGGAAGGACCGCGTCTGCAGGCCGACCAGGTCGATGTAGTGCTGGAGGGCGGTGGAGGAGGGCGGGAAGCGCATCGCGCCCATCTCGGCGGTGAGGGACTCGTCGCACCCGTCGAAGCCCACCGTCCGCAGCCGGCCGCCGATCCGGTCGGCCTCGTACACGACCGGCTTGAGGCCCATCTTCATCAGCTCGTACGCGGCGACGATGCCGGACAGGCCGCCGCCGATGACCGCGACCTCCGTACCGTGCTCCGTCGCGGGTATCTGCCCGAGCCCCGCCGGGTGGGCGAGGAAGTCGTCGTACGCGTACGGGAAGTCCGGGCCGAACATGGTGATCGGCGGCTGCTGCGCGTCTGCGTGCTCGACGGCGTTGGGCACGGTGGACGTCATGGGGTGCGGACTCCTTGCAGAGGAACGATCAGGGTGTGCGGATCAGGGGGTTCTCAGACGAGCGGCCCGTACAGGCCCGGGCGCCGGTCCCGCAGGTAGGGGTTGGCCTCGCGCGACGCGGCGAGGAACACCGGGTCGACGTCGGCGAGGACCAGTTCCTCGCCGCGTCCGGCGCGGGTGCGGGCGACCCCGTCGGGCCCGGCGAGCGTGGAGAGGCCGACGAACTCGAACTCCCCTTCCTGGCCGGCCCGGTTGACGTACGCGACGTACATCTGGTTCTCGAAGGCCCGCACCGGGATCAGCGACTCGGCGACGAACTGGAACGGGTGCATCTGCGCCGTCGGGACGACCAGCAGGTCGGTGCCGGCCAGGGCGTGGGCGCGGACGTTCTCCGGGAACTCGACGTCGTAGCAGATCAGGATGCCGACGCGGAGGCCGTCGATCTCGGTCTGGACGACCGTCCGGTCACCCGGGTGGAAGTGGTCGCGCTCGAAGCAGCCGAAGAGGTGCGTCTTGCGGTAGTTGGCGAGACGGGTGCCGTCGGCGGAGATCAGCTGGGCGGAGTTGAACACCGCGTCGCCGTCCCGCTCGGGGTAGCCGTAGGCGATCGCCAGGCCGTGGCTCGACGCGATCTCCGCGATGGCGTCCGCGCGGTGTCCGTCGGCGGGCTCCGCCAGGCGGCCGATGTCGTCGCCGATCGCGTACCCGGTCAGGAACATCTCCGGCGTGACGAGCAGCCCGGCGCCCGCGGCGGCGGCCCGGCCCGCGGCCTCGTCGAGGACCTTGAGGTTCTCGACGGTCGAGCCGGGGCGGCCGGAGCTCTGGAGCAGGGCGGTGCGCATGGGTGTTCCTCACCGGGCGGAAGGGTGGTTGTGGGGGCCACGTAGACGGTACGGGCGGCGGAGCGGGAGGGACAAGAAGGCGCCGTTGCGCGCCGATGACCGGTTTGTTGCGTGCTCCGGGTGTGAGCGGCGATTCGTTGCGCCGCCGAGGTCGCAGGTCGGCTCATCCCTGGGGCGCAGGGCGGTCCTGCCTCCCCGCCGGTCGGCGGAGGCAGGGTCCCGCCTCGGGTGCGATGTGGCGGGGGCGCGGCGCCGGAAGAGTGGGGGCCGTCCACTCGACCTGCCGAAAGGACCGTGATGAACCGCCGTACGAAGATCGTCGTGCTCGGCTCCGCCCTGCTCCTCACCGCCGGAGCGGCCTCTGCCGCCACCGCGTCCGACGAGCCGCCGCGGCAGCGGGAGACCGCCACCGCTTCGGACGCCCCGCCCCGGGAGCGGGAGGCCGCCGCGCTCACCGGCACCGCCAAGCTGTACCGCTCGGCCGGGGACGACATCACGTTCTCGTTCGACGCGCATCTGGCGGCGAAGGACACCGCCGACCCGATGAAGGCGACCGGCACCTTCGAGTTCAGCCACTACCTCAAGGACTTCGGCGCCCGGGCCAAGGTCAAGGTCGACTGTCTGGTCACCGGCGGGAAGGTGGCCGTCGTGTCCGGCGTCATCACCGAATCCGACCTCCCGGGCGCGGAGGGCAAGCGGGTCGGCGTCACCGTCCACGATCTCGGCCACCACGACCGGCTCGGCTACAGCTGGGCCTCGACCGGCCGCCCCGGCGAGGGGAACGAGCCGCCGAAGTGCGTGAGTTCCGCCCCGTACGAGAAGGTGAAGAAGGGTACGGGCGACTTCAGGGTCGTGCCGTGGCAGCCGAAGCTCTAGCCAGTGCCAACGCCGTGACCACGTAGGGAACCGCGAGCACCGCGAAGACGGTGCTGTGCGCCAGGTCCGTGCCGAGCAGCGCGTACACGCCGAACGTGGCGACCGTGGCGAGTTCGGTGCCCAGGCTCGCCAGGGAGGTGAGCGTGGCCCGCCGGGACTCGTCGATACGGTGCTGGAGACGGACGTCGGCCAGCACCTCCGCGAGCTGGAACCCGGCGAAGGCGACGCTCACGAGAGCGATGCCGGCCAGTGAGCGGGCCGCGGCACCCGCCGCCAGAGCGAGTGCGGCGCCCGCGAGCAGCGCAGCGAGTCCGGCCGTGCCGAGGCGTTCGGCCGGTCCGGTCAGGAGGCTGCCGACGGTGACGCCCGCCCAGATCAGCATGATCAGGTAGGGCACCGTCGCCTCGGCGACGCCGAGGTCCCCGACCAGCAGTGGGGTGTACTCGTCGAGTGCGCCCCACACCGCGGCCACGGCCGGGACCAGCAGCAGGGCGCCGCGCACCGTACGGTCCCGGCGGACTCGCGAGCCCGGGTCCGAAGGGTCGTCGCCCAGCTGTCGCGTCGGCGTCTCCGGCGGGCCCGTGCTCGGGAAACGGTGGCCGTGACGGCGGGTCAGCACCACAGGCCAGGATGCTC
>NZ_GG657757.1:1515065-1545544 GCF_000158955.1 Streptomyces viridochromogenes DSM 40736
ACGGCCGCGTAGCCGCCCCGGGCGAGAACGGGCCCCGCCAGGCCGATGGAGGCAACGGTGCCCGCCAGCCGGGCGGCCCGGGCCCGGCCCATGGTCCGCGCGTATCGGTCGGCGGCACCGAGCCGCTCCAGCTCGTCGTAGACCAGCGCCTCCAGCGCGCCCGAACCGAGCGCCCCACCCGCACCCCACAGAACGAAGCCGACCGCGAAGGACCCGTACGACGGGACGACCACCCAGAGGGCGAAGCCGGCGGAGGTGAGCAGCGGGCCGATCCACAGCAGCCTCCGACGCGACACGGCGTCGGCCCAGGCGCCGGAGGGCACTTCCAGCACCACCGCGGTGATCGACCACAGGGCGAACAGGGAGGAGATCTGCCAGAGCGACATGCCGGTGTCGGCGAACAGCAGCGCGTACACCGGGTAGAGCAGGACGAAGTCGTCGAGGAACGCGTAGCCGTACAGCGTGGTCGTCAGCCGCCGGACACCGGTGGCGGGCACGCGTGCGGGTGAGAGTGTCATGAGGCCTTCCCGCAGGGACGGATCGGACGCCGGAGGTACGGCGTCCGAGGCGGCCCTCGGGAGGCACGGCTGGTGGATCAATGTCGCCAGGTCATGGCACCGATGCTAGGCCTGGCACCGGGATCGGGCCACGGACTTACGCGGGCGATCCCGCCTACGTGGGCGATCCCGACGAGAAGCGCCGCAGCAGCGGCGACAGCACGAGCACGGACTTGGTCCGCTCGACGAACGGCTCCCCGGCGATCCGCTCCAGGACCCGTTCGAAGTGCCGCATGTCGGAGGCGAAGACCTGGGCGATCGCGTCCGCGTCCCCGGTGACGGTGGACGCGGCCACGACCTCCTGGTAGCGCTCCAGGCCCCGCTGGATGGTCTCCGGGGAGGTGTTGCCACGGCAGTAGATCTCGACGAACCCCTCGGTCTCCCAGCCGAGGGCGCCCGGGTCCACCCGGACGGTGAAGCCGGTGATGGCTCCGGTGGCGCGCAGCCGATCCACCCGCCGTTTCACGGCGGGCGCGGACAGGCCGACGATCTGGCCGATGTCGGCGTAGGAGCGGCGGGCGTCCTCGGCGAGGGCGTGCACGATGCGTTCGTCGAGATCGTTCAGCACAGTGGGTCGTTCACTTTTCGGATGGTGCGAGTCGGGAACGGCGGTAGCCGTACAGGAAGTAGAACACGAGCCCGGCGGCCATCCAGACACCGAAGACCACCCAGGTGACGGCCGACAGGCTGCCCATCATCCACAGGCAGAAGCCGAAGCCCAGCGCGGGCAGGACCGGGGAGAGCGGCACCCGGAAGGTGCGGGGCATGTCCGGCTTGGTGCGGCGCAGCACCACGACGGCCACGTTGACGAGCGCGAAGGCGAACAGGGTGCCGATGCTGGTGGCGTCGGCGAGCTGCCCGAGCGGGATCGCGGCGGCCAGGACACCGCAGAACAGCGACACGATCAGGGTGTTGGTGCGGGGGGTCTTGGTCTTCGGGTGGACCTTGGAGAAGACCTTCGGCACCAGCCCGTCGCGGGACATGGCGAACAGGATGCGGGTCTGGCCGTACAGCACGGTCAGCACGACGCTCGCGATGGCGATGACGGCGCAGAACGCCAGCAGGGTGCCCCAGAAGGTCTGCCCGGTGACGTCGCGCATGATCTGGGCGAGGGCGGCCTCGGAGTCGGTGAAGTTCTTCCACGGCTTGGCGCCGACCGCGACGGCGGCGACGAGGACGTACAGGGCCGTGACGATGACCAGCGACAGCATGATCGCGCGGGGCAGGTCGCGCTGGGCGTTCTTCGCCTCCTCACCGGCGGTGGAGGCGGCGTCGAAGCCGATGTAGGAGAAGAACAGCGTGGCACCGGCGGCGCTGACGCCCGCCATGCCGAGCGGCATGAAGTTCTCGTAGTTGCCGGAGCGGAAGCCCTGGACGCCGATGGCGCAGAACAGCACCAGCGCGGCGATCTTCACGATGACCATGACGGTGTTGGCGCGGGCGGACTCGCGGGCGCCGCCCATCAGGAACGCCATGGCGAGCAGCACGACGATCAGCGCGGGCAGGTTGAACACGCCGCCGTCGCCGGGCGGGGCGGACAGCGCGGCCGGGATGGTGACGCCGATGGTGCCGTCGAGCAGTTCGTTGAGGTACTCGCCCCAGCCGACGGCGACGGCGGCGACCGAAACGCCGTACTCGAGGACGAGGCACCAGCCGCAGATCCAGGCGATCAGCTCGCCCATCGTTGCGTACGCATACGAGTACGAGGAGCCGGAGACCGGGATGGTGCCCGCCAGCTCCGCGTAGGACAGCGCCGAGAACAGGGCGGTCAGGCCGGCGATGACGAAGGAGAGCGTGACGGCCGGCCCCGCCTTGGGCACGGCCTCGCCGAGGACGACGAAGATGCCGGTGCCGAGGGTGGCACCGATGCTGATCATGGTGAGCTGCCACAGCCCGAGGGTGCGGCGCAGCGAGCCTCCCTCGCCCTGACCACCCTCCTCGACCAGGCGCTCCACGGGCTTGCGGCGCATGAGGCGCGCGCCTATGCCGGGGGACGCCTGGGCGGCTGTCTGGCCTGAGTTCTGCGGGGGTGCGCCTTGGTCGAGCACGCGCTGGCTCCTTATCGCTGCCGGTCAGGGCGACAGGGACGGGCGGCACCCTTGAACAGGGGCCCACCGAGCGGGGTCCCTGCCACGCCACGTACGAGGCGACAGCCTACGAGCATCTGCGTTGCTGGTGAAATGCAGCAACCTTGCGCACATCCGCAAGATCATTGCGTTCCTCGCGATCGGCCGGAGGTTCGTTGCGCGGTTGCATTTATCCGTTGTGCATGGCTTGCTCAGGGCAGCTCTTTCACGAGGAACGTCAGCTTCTCGACCCATTCGCGCGTGACGCCGTCGTGGTCCTCGTACGACCACCGGCCGAGGTAGGGGGCGAGGGCCTGGTAGCCGAGCCGGGCGTACAGGGCGGCGGCGCGCGGATTGTCGTCGGCGACGCCGAGGCCGACGGCCGTGCGCCCCCGCGCACGGGCCCGCTCCTCGGCCGCCCGGACCAGGGCGCTGCCGATGCCGCGCGAGCGCAGCGACTCGGGCCACACGCTCAGTGCGTTGATCTCCGGACAGCCGGGCCACGCCGCCCGCACCGTCGCGTCGTCGCAGCCGCCCCAGCGCACCTCCGTGTGGCCGACGGGTCGTCGGCCGTACCAGGCGACGAGATAGGTGCTCAGACCCTGTTCCTGGCGCTCGAAGCGGCGCGCGTGGAACGAGGTGGCGCCCGGGGAGCCGATGCACCGGTCGAGCATCTCGACGTCGGCTGCCCGGCAGACGGTGATCTCCATGGCGCACGACGGTAGGCCGTGGACCCTCACAAGGCCCCCGATTTTTCGTCGGGGGCCTTGCACGAGGGCGCCGGGCGGGTCAGCTCCAGCTGGCGTGCAGCGGCTTGCCCTCGGCGTAGCCGGCGGCGCTCTGGATGCCGACGATGGCCTTCTCGGCGAACTCCTCCAGGGAGCCGGCACCGGCGTAGGTGCAGGAGGAGCGGACGCCCGCGATGATCGAGTCGATCAGGTCCTCGACGCCCGGGCGGGCCGGGTCGAGGTACATGCGGGAGGTGGAGATGCCCTCCTCGAACAACGCCTTGCGGGCGCGGTCGTACGCCGACTCGTCCGAGGTGCGGTTGCGCACGGCTCGCGCGGACGCCATGCCGAAGGACTCCTTGTAGGCACGCCCCTGCGCGTCGTGCTGGAGGTCGCCCGGGGACTCGTAGGTGCCCGCGAACCAGGAGCCGACCATCACGTTGGACGCACCGGCGGCGAGGGCCATGGCCACGTCGCGCGGGTGGCGGACGCCGCCGTCGGCCCACACGTGCTTGCCGTACTTCCTGGCCTCGGCGGCGCACTCCAGGACGGCGGAGAACTGCGGCCGGCCGACGCCGGTCATCATGCGCGTGGTGCACATGGCGCCGGGTCCGACACCGACCTTGACGATGTCCGCGCCCGCCTCGATGAGGTCACGCACGCCTGCCGCGGCCACCACGTTGCCCGCGGCGATCGGGACCTGCGGGTCGAGGTCGCGCACCAGCTTCAGGGCGCTGATCATCGACTCCTGGTGGCCGTGCGCGGTGTCGATGACGAGCGTGTCGACGCCCGCCTCCAGCAACTGCTCGGCCTTGCCGGCGACGTCGCCGTTGATGCCCACGGCGGCGGCGACGCGCAGCCGCCCCTGCGCGTCGGTGGCCGGCCGGTAGAGCGTGGCGCGCAGGGCGCCCTTGCGGGTGAGGATGCCGGCGAGCGTGCCGTCCTGGTGCACCGCGGGGGCGTAGCGGCGGTTGGCGTGGTCGAGGGTGTCGAAGGCCTCGCCGGGGTCCTTGTCCGCGTCGATGAGCAGCAGGTCCCGGGACATGACCTCGGCGAGCTGCGTGAAGCGGTCGACGCCGGAGAGGTCGGAGTCGGTGACCACGCCGATGGGCTTGTGGTTCTCGTCGACGACGACACCGGCGTTGTGCGCCCGCTTGGGCAGCAGCCCCAGGGCGTCGGCGACGGTCTGGTGCGGGGACAGGATGATCGGGGTGTCCAGGACCAGGTGGCGGCTCTTCACCCAGGAGACGACCTCGGTGACGACCTCGATCGGGATGTCCTGCGGTATCACGACCAGGCCGCCGCGGCGGGCCACGGTCTCGGCCATGCGCCGCCCGGCGATGGCGGTCATGTTGGCGACGACGAGCGGGATGGTGGTGCCCGTGCCGTCCGGGGAGCTGAGGTCCACGCCCTGGCGCGAGCCGACCGCGGAGCGGCTCGGCACCATGAAGACGTCGTCGTACGTCAGGTCGTACCCGGGCTGGATGTCATTGAGGAAACGCACGTGCTGCACATCCCAGTCGATCAGAGGTGACCCCCTGACCGGCCGGCCAGGGGGAAAGAGCACGTACTTCATTCTCCCACGCCGGGCCTCCGGACGTCCCCCAGCAGATCATCCAGGCTGGTCAGGGGGCTCCTCGGAGGATGCTCCAAGCCCGAGGGTCACGAAGAGACCCGGGCCGCGGTCGGTCGCCTCGGCGAAGATCTCCTCCGCGACCTGCCACTCCTCGGGCCGCGTCTCGGCATAGGCCCGCCAGCCCGTGACGACGACCAGCAACCCTCGGTCCACGGCCCCCTCGGGCCACAGGTCCGGGTCGGACAGGCAGTCGGCGAGGGCGTCCCAGTTCCGGCCGAACCACTCGGGCAGGGCCAGGTCACGGGCGCAGCGGTCCATGAGGCCCGCCTTGTCCATGACCCCGCCGAGGTCCAGCGTGAGCACGATCCGGCCCGCCGGGTCGTCCGTCACCTTTCGCGACTCGCCGACCATCCGTCAGGCTCCGTCCGGGTCGGACCGGTTGAACGCGGACTTGGGCGTCGGCCCCGCCGTCATCAGGTAGTCCGCGGCCGACGTGTCCGTCACCAGGCTGGTGACGAGCCCGGACCGCAGCACCGCGTCGATCGCCGGCCCCTTGCGCTGCCCGCCCGCGATCGCGACGACCTCGGGGACCCGGCGGAGCTGGTCGGCCTTGACGGTGATGCACCGCTCGCCCAGGTCCCGTCCGACCCGGCGGCCCTCGGCGTCGAAGAGGTGCGCGGACATCTCGGCGGCGACACCGAGGGAGGCGTAGTGCGCGCGCTCCTCCTCGGTGAGCATGTCGTGCACCGTGGAGATGCCCGGCTCCCAGGAGCCGATGGAGACACAGGCGACGGTGACCTTGTCGAAGTGCTCGAAGGCCCGGGCGATCCCCGTCTGGTTGCGCAGTGCCGAGGCCGTGGCCGCGTCGGGCAGCAGCATCGGCGCGTAGATGGGGTGGGCGTCGCCGCCGGACACCTGAGCGGCCCGTCGCACGGCCTCGACCGAGCCGCGTTCGGCGGTCCCGGCGTCGTACACACCCGTCAGCTGCACGACCGTGCACGGCGGCAGCCGGTCGAGCGCCGCCGCCATGTGGATGGTGGAGCGGCCCCAGGCCAGGCCCAGCACATCACCTTCGTTGACCAGTTCGCCGAGCAGGTCGGCGGCCACCTCTCCCAGGTTCTCGGGGTCGGGTGTCTCCTCGGCCTCGGCCGGGGACTCGACCACGACGGCGTGCCTGAGGCCGTAGCGGGCGCGGAGCGCGTCCGAGCGCTCGGCGTCCAGTTCTGCAGGCACACGGATCTCGATACGCACGAGATCCCGTTCGAGGGCGGTTTCCAGGACCCGGGCCACCTTGAAGCGGCTGACGCCGAACTCCTCCGCGATCTGGATCTTGGACTTGCCCTCAAGGTAGAAGCGGCGGGCCATGGCCGCCGCCTGCACCAGCTCAGCGGGTCCCATCCGCATGGCTGACCGGCCCGCCGACATACCCGACACGGCGATCTCCTCACTGCTGTTCACACTCTGGATTCGCCGTTCATCCTTGCAGATCCGGCGCGGTTGATCAGCCCTGATGAGAGCCGTTCACTTTGCTGTGGCTCAGTGGTCGCAGGCCCAGGAGGCCTGCGCCGTCGCCGCCTCCGCTTGGGTGCGTAGTGCACGTACCGCCTCGGCCGGGTCGTTTGCCCCGTAGACCGCCGATCCGGCCACGAAGACATCGGCTCCGGCGTCGGCGCAGCGCTCGATGGTGGAAGCGGAAACTCCGCCGTCGACCTGGAGCCAGAGCTCCAGTCCGTGCTTGCTGATCAACTCGCGGGTGCGGCGAATCTTCGGAAGCATGATGTCAAGGAAGGCCTGTCCCCCGAAGCCCGGTTCGACCGTCATGATCAGCAGCATGTCGAGCTCGGGGAGCAGGTCCTCGTACGGCTCGATGGGGGTCGCGGGCTTCAGCGCCATGGAGGCGCGGGCGCCCTTGGCGCGGATCTCCCGTGCGAGCCGGACCGGGGCGGCGGCGGCCTCGACGTGGAAGGTGACGGAACCGGCCCCCGCCTCCACGTACTGCGGCGCCCACCGATCAGGGGCCTCGATCATCAGATGGCAGTCCAGCGGGGTGTCCGTCGCTCGGGCGAGCGACTCCACGACCGGCACGCCGAGCGTGAGGTTCGGGACGAAATGGTTGTCCATGACGTCGACGTGGAGCCAGTCGGCTCCCTGCACGGCCTTCGCCTCGTCCGCGAGGCGGGCGAAGTCTGCGGACAGGATGCTGGGGTTGATCTGCGCGGCCATGTCCTTAGCCTATGCGCTGCGCTGGGCTTGGGCGGTGGGGGTCCCACAGGGCCGGTCGTTCTGTTCGGCTGCGGGTTGTATGTGGCTGGTCGCGCCCACGCGGCGGAGCCGCACATGACACAGCCCCGCGCCCCTGAAGAGGCGTCTTCGCGGAAGGCTTTGCCATGAAGCAGGGCATCGGGCACCTCGTGTGCGGGCGGCGGGCGAAGTGGCTGGTGCTGGGTCTGTGGGTGGTCGTGTTGTTCTTGACCGCGCCGTTCGCGATGAAGCTCACCGATGCCCAGGACAACGACGCGGCGTCCTGGCTGCCGGGGTCCGCCGAGTCGACGCAGGTCCTGGAGCTGTCGAAGGGCTTCCGGCCCGAGCAGCTCCCCGCGGTCGTCGTCTACGCCCGGGACAGCGGGCTCACCGCACAGGACCGCGCGCAGATCACCGAGGACGCGGCCCGGCTGAGGCAGCTGCGCGACCACGGCATCCGGGGCGCGGAGACCCGGGGGCCCGTCTACGACCGGCCGGCCGATCCCCGGGCGGCGGAGATCCTCGTACCGATCACGATGGACGAGAAGGGCTGGAAACGGATCGCGCCCGCGGTCGACTCCATGCGGGACGTCACCGGAGACGGTCACGGCGGCCTCGCCGTGCACATCACCGGGCCGGGCGGCACGTCGGCGGACTTCTCCAAGGCCTTCGAGGGCATCGACTCGACGCTGCTGGTGTCTGCCATGACCGTCGTCATCGTCATGCTGCTGATCACCTACCGCAGTCCCACCCTGCTGCTGGTCCCGCTGCTCGCCGTGATCGCCGCGCTGTTCACCGCGCAGGCGCTGATCTACTTCCTCGCCGAGTACGCGGGCCTGACGGTCAACGGGCAGAGCGCCGGCATCCTCACGGTGCTCGTGTTCGGCGCGGGGACGGACTACGCGCTGCTGCTCGTGGCGCGCTACCGGGAGGAACTGCGCCGCCACGAGGACCGGCACGAGGCGATGGCGCGCGCCCTGCACCGGGCGGGCCCCGCCGTGCTCGCCTCCGGGGCGACGGTCGTGCTGAGCATGCTCGTGCTGCTGGTCGCGGAGATGAACTCCACCAGCGGCCTGGGCCCGGTCGCCGCGATCGGCGTGGCGGTCGCCCTCCTGGCGATGATGACCTTGTTCCCGGCCCTGCTGGTGATCTTCGGCCGCTGGATCTTCTGGCCGGTGATCCCGCACCTCGGCTCGGCCGACCCCACCGGGCGCGGCATCTGGGCCCGCACCGGACGCGGGATCGCCCGCCGACCGCGCACGGTCTGGGCGGTGACGGCTCTCGTCCTCGCGGTCTGCTCGCTCGGCCTCATCCAGCTGCGCGCGGAGGGCATCAGCAACGCGGACGCCTTCACCGGAAAACCGGACTCGATCGTCGGCCAGGAGGTCGCCGAGCGGTACTTCCCCGCCGGCAGCGGCAGCCCGCTCGTCATCGTCTCCGACCAGGCGCAGGCCCGGCAGGTGGGCCGCGCGGTCGCCGGGACCGAGGGCGTCGTGCCGACCTCGCTCGGCCTGCCCCCGGGCACGAGACCCGTGAACGACGGCAAGGTGCTGTTCGAGGCGACCCTGACCGATCCGGCGGACAGCGAGGCGGCCAAGCAGACCGTCGAAAGGGTGCGGGACGCGGTGCACGCCGTACCGGACGCGGACGCCCGGGTGGGCGGCGGCACGGCCGGGCTCATCGACATGGACAGGGCGACGACCCGCGACAACGTGGTGATCATCCCGCTGGTCCTGGCCGTCGTCCTGCTGATCCTCAGCGCGCTGCTACGGGCGCTGATCGCCCCGCTGCTGCTGGTCGGGACGGTGATCCTGTCCTTCACGGCGGCCCTGGGCCTCAGCGCCCTAACCTTCCGCCACATCTTCGACTACGCGGGGGAGGCGACCGACTTCCCGCTGTTCGTCTTCGTCTTCCTGGTCGCCCTGGGCATCGACTACAACATCTTCCTCACCACCCGCATCCGCGAGGAGGCGGCCCGCCAGGGCACCAGACAGGGCGTGATCACGGGGCTCGCTGCCACCGGCGCGGTCATCACCTCCGCGGGCCTGGTGCTGGCCGGCACGTTCGCCGCCCTCGGCACCCTCCCGATGGTCGCCTTCGCCGAGATCGGCTTCGCGGTCGCCCTCGGCGTCCTCATCGACACGTTCGTCGTGCGCTCGGTCCTGGTGACGTCGCTGTTCCTGGACGTGGGTCCGAAGGTGTGGTGGCCGCATCGGCTGGCCAGGGACGACGGCGGTGCGTCGGCCCGGCAGAGCGTCTCGGCGGGGGTCAGCCGGTCCGGCGAATGAGTGCCAGGTACATGGCGTCGGTCCCGTGCAGGTGCGGCCACAGCTGTACGTCGGGGCCGTCGCCCAGATCCGGTACGCCGGGCAGCAGCGGACGCGCGTCGACGAGGTCGGTGTCCGGAACCTGCTTGAGCACATCGGCGACGACGGCCCGGGTCTCGGCGAGGTGCGGCGAGCACGTCGCGTAGGCCACGACACCGCCGACCCGCACCGACTCCAGGGCGGTACGCAGCAGCCCGCGCTGCAACGGCGCGAACCCCTCCAGGTCGTCCGGCCGGCGCCGCCAGCGTGCCTCGGGGCGGCGTCGCAGGGCGCCCAGACCGGTGCACGGCACGTCGACCAGGACCCGGTCGAAGCTGCCGGGGCGCCACGCCGGCCGTGTCCCGTCCGCGGTGATCACCTGGTACGGCCCGGGATTGCCCTCCAGCGCCCTGGCCACGAGCCCCGCCCGGTGCGGCTGCTTCTCGGAGGCGAGCAGCGTCGCGCCCCGTTCGGCGGCGAGGGCACCGAGCAGCGCGGCCTTGCCGCCGGGCCCCGCGCACCCGTCCAGCCACCGCCGGTCGGGCCCGTCCAAGGGCGCGTTCGCGAGGGCGATCGCCACGAGCTGGCTGCCCTCGTCCTGCACGCCCGCACGCCCGTCACGGACGGCGGCGATGGCGCCCGGTTCGCCGCCCTCGGTCAGCCGCACGGCGTACGGCGACCACTGCCCCGGCACGGCGGCGTCCTCGCCGAGCAGTTCCTCGGCGGTGGCCCTGCCCGGCCGCGCGACCAGGGTCACTTCGGGCCGCTCGTTGTCGGCATGCAGCAACTCCTCGATACCGGCGCGCCCGCCGCCGAGGGAGTCCCACAGCGCCGACACGACCCACCGCGGATGCGAGTGGACGACGGCGAGATGGTCCTCGGGGTCCTCGTCGTAAGGCGGTGCGACCCGCTCCAGCCAGCCGTCCAGATCGTGCTGCGCGACCTTCCGCAGCACGGCGTTGACGAACTTGGCCCGCCCGTCGCCGAGCACGACCCGCGCGAGCTCGACGGTGGCGGACACGGCCGCGTGCGTCGGGATCCGCGTCCCGAGCAGCTGGTGCGCACCGAGGCTCAGCACGTCCAGCACCGGCGGATCGACCTCTCCGAGCGGCCGGTCCACGCAGGTCGCGATGACCGCGTCGTACGTCCCCTGCCGCCGCAGCGTCCCGTACACCAGCTCGGTCGCGAGCGCGGCGTCCCGGGCGTCGAAGTCGTCCTTCTCCCGCGCCTTGCGCAACAGCGGCGGCAGAACGAGGTTGGCGTAGGCGTCCCGCTCGTCCACGGCCCTCAGCGCCTCGAAGGCGAGGATGCGGACAGGGTCCTTCTTGGGCCGACGGTAGGGCTTGCCGGACGGGCGGGTCCGACGGGGCTGGTCGCTCACGAAAAAGGTGCTCCGGGTGTGAGATGAAGTGCGCCGTCCAGCCTACGCCGCGCGGGGCGTGAACATGTCGCGGGTGGATCAGCCCCCGAGCCGCTCCCCTTCGGCGATCCGCACCCCGCGCGCCCAGTCCGCCGCCCGCATCGGCTTCTTGCCCTGCGCCTGCACCCACAGCAGCTCGACGCCGTACGAGCCGGTGCCGACGTACACGTTGTTCTTCCGGGCGGAGATCTGCCCCGGGGCGAGATCCGTCCGGTCCGGGACAGGGGCGACCTGGACGAGCTTGAGCCGCTCACCGCGGAACAGGGTCCAGGCGCCCGGTGCCGGGGTGCAGCCCCGCACCACCCGGTCGACGCGCAGCGCGGGGGCGTTCCAGTCGAGGTGGGCGTCCTCGACGTTGACCTTCGGGGCCAGGGTGACTCCGTCGGCCGGCTGCGGTACGGCCTTCAGCGTGCCGTCCTCGATCCCGTCCATGGTCGCCGCGAGCAGCCCGGCACCGGCGAAGGCCAGCCGGGTCAGCAGATCGCCGCTGGTGTCGGTGGCCCGGATCTCCTCGGTCACCGTCCCGTACACCGGCCCGGAGTCGAGGCCCTCCTCGATCAGGAACGTGGACGCCCCGGTGATCTCGTCGCCGGCCATGATGGCGTGCTGCACGGGCGCCGCGCCCCGCCAGGCGGGCAGCAGCGAGAAGTGCAGATTGACCCAGCCGTGCGCGGGAACGTCGAGGGCGACCCGGGGCAGCAGCGCGCCGTAGGCGACGACGGGGCAGCAGTCCGGCCCGATCTCCCGCAGCCGCTCCAGGAACTCCGGGTCCTTCGGCCTGGCGGGCTTCAGCACCTCGATCCCGGCCTCCTCCGCCCGCTCGGCGACGGGCGACGCGACGAGCCTGCGCCCCCGCCCGGCCGGCGCGTCGGGCCGCGTGACGACAGCGGCCACCTCATGCCGCCGGGAGGCGAGAAGAGCGTCCAGGGCGGGAACGGCGACCTCGGGTGTACCGGCGAAGACGAGCTTCATGGGGTGGTGGGGGCCTCTCGGGCGGGGGTGAACGACGGGCAGCACACCAGTCTATGAGCCGACCCCGGAAAGCCGCCGACGGCGCTCGGCCCCCCACGGGAGACCCGGACCTCTCGGCTGACCGTTACGGGCAGTGCGCGGGTGGGAAACGACGCCGCAGACCCGCAGGCCGAGGCGCACACCCCGCGCAAACAGGGCGCACGCACACGCCCCCACGCCCCCACACCGTGACCCACGGAGCGAATCCGCGTTGGTCAAGACAGAGTTGACCACATCGGGCCCCCATCGCGGCCCATTCCTTTCATCGCCGGTTCGAGAGGCTTGTTCATGGCCGACCACGCAACCCACGACGCCCAGGCTCGGGCCAGCCTGCACTTGCTGGTGCGGGACATCGAGCGGGTCCGCCGGCAGGTGGACGCACTGCGCACGCTCACCGCCCAGTTGGGGAACGTCTACCGCCCGCGCCGCTCCGGCCCCTCCACGGGCTTCGTCGTCTACGGACGCGCGCCCGCCCCGACGGTACGTCTCGCCCAGGAGCTGCGCGACAGTGTCGAGACCCTGGTCACGGCGGCCGTGGACTTCGACCGCTCGCTCGGCTTCTCGTGGGACGCCGTGGGCTCCGCACTGGGCGTCACCAAACAAGCGGTCCACCGCCGTTACGGCGCGCGCCGGGCCGCGGCCCAGCCCGCCGCGGCCGAGGCCGAGCGCACCCCGGAGCCGTCGGGCAACCGCACGGTCAATGTCGGCACCGGTCTCCCCACGGTCCCGACGGTCCCCGCGGCCCGCTCCATGCCCACCCAGCCGACGGCCGGCAGCCCGGCCCTCCGCGACGAGGTGAGGCCGACGGCCTTCCCGGGCCCGCGCAACGGCTGATCGGACACCGCACCCGAAGCTGCCCTCCCGACACCTGTTCGGGAGGGCAGTCGTATCCGCGGGACGCGCCCCACCGGTAGCCACGGGCGGCGCCTCACCGGCAAGTGCGGCACCGGACCGCACCCTGACCAGCCCGCCCCCCCTGACCGGCCCGCAGCCACCGCGCTCACCCGATGTCGATCGGATCGATCCGCACCCAGACCGCGCTCCCGTTCCCACTCCCCCGAGCGTCCGCACTCCCCTTGGCACTCGCGCTCCCACTGCCACTCCCCCGAGCCATGCGCGCGGCCTGCGTGGCCTTCAGCGCGGCCGCCAGCGCGGCCCCCCTTCCCGGCGGCACCCGCAGCAACGCCCGTTCCCACTGCTCCCCGGGCGGTGGCGCCCCCGCCCGCCGCGGACGCCCCGGAGCCGTCACGGGCAACGGCACCGGCCCCAGCACCTCGGCCTCCGACGGCAGTTCGGCCGTACGGAGGAAGTCGGCCACCGCTTGTGGCGGCCCGGACACGGCCGCCATCCGCGACACCGGCGGATAACCCAGCTCCGCCCGCTCGGCCAGTTCCCGCACCGCGTGCCCGACGGGATCCCACCGGACGAGCGCCTGCACTGGTCGCAGCGTCGGCTCCGCCACGACGACCACCGTGCCCCCGGCCGACTGTGGCCGGACGAGCGCCGCAGCCGCGATCCACCGCCGCAACGCGTCCTCCCCGGCCCGCAGGTCGGGCCGTCCGAGCATGGCCCACCCGTCCAGCAGCAGCGCCGCCGCGTAGCCGCCCTCGGCGACGGGTTCGGCCCCCGGCGTGCTCACCACCAGCGCGGGCGCCCCCGGCACGGTGTCGAGCACGTGTTCACGACCCGAGGTCCGCACCGGAACCGCGGGGAAAGCCCGTCCGAGTTCCTCGGCCGTCCGCCGCGCCCCCACGACCGAGGCGCGCAGCCGGAAGGCCCCGCACTCCGGGCAGTGCCAGTCGCTCGCCTCCCGGCCGCACCAGCCACAGCACAGCGCGCCGCCGTCCCGTGCCTCCAGCGGCCCGGAGCAGTGCCGGCACCGCGCGGGGGCCCGGCAGGCGGCGCATGCCATGCGCGGCACGTAGCCCCGCCGGGGCACCTGCACCAGCACCGGGCCCTGCCGCAGTCCCTCCCTGACGGCCTGCCAGGCGAGCGTCGGCAGCCGGGCGGCCCGGGCGGCCTCGTCCCGCGCGAGGTCGCCGTCCCCGACGGTCCGTACGAGCGGTGCGGCGGCACGCACCTGTTCCCGCGCGGCCACGAGCGGCCGCGCCCACCCGGTCTCGACGAGCTGCGCGGCCTCCACGGTGCAGCCCCAGCTGCCCAGCAGGAAGCCGCACCTGTCCTGGGCGGCCCGCAGCAGCAGCACCTCCCGCGCGTGCGGCTGCGGCGCGTGCTGCTCGCTGTGGCTGTCGTCCCCGTCGTCCCACAGAGCGACCAGTCCCAGGTTCTGGACCGGCGCGAACATCGCCGCCCGAGTTCCGATCACGGCCCGTACGGAGCCCCGCCGCACCGCGAGCCACTGCGCGTAGCGCTTCTCGGGTCCCGCGTCGGCGGTGAGCACCGCGTGCCGTCCCTCGCCGAGCAGGGCGGTCAGGGCGGCGTCGACGCGGGCGACCGCCCGCCCGTCGGGCAGGACGACGAGCGCTCCGCGCCCGGAGGCCAGGGTCGCCGCGACGGCCCGGGCCAGTTCCTCGCTCCACTGCGGGCCGGGCAACGCGTTCCACACGGCCCGTGGCGCTCCGCCGGAGGCCAGCGACTCCAGGAAGGCCGCCCCCCGCTCGTAACGCTGCCAGGAGCCCGCTCCGGGCGCCTGGGGCGGCGGCTGCGGCGCGGGCGAGGGACGCTGCTCGGCCCGTGCGTTGCGCGGCGGGACGGCGAGTTGCAGGACGTCGGCGAGGCTGCCCGCGTACCGGTCGGCGACGGTCCGGGCCAGACCCAGCAGCTCCTCGCTCAGCACCCGCTCGGGGGACACGACCTGGGCGAGGGCGGCCAGCGGGCCGGTGTAGTCGGACTCGGGCAGCCGCTCGACGAGGAACCCGTCGATCAGCCCGCCGCCCTCACGCCGCCCTTCTCGCACCCGATGCCGCCCGGCCCCGAACCGCACCCGCACCCGCACGCCCGGCTGGGCCTCGGCGTCCAGCTCCTCGGGCACGGCGTAGTCGAAGTACCGGTCGAGATGGAGCACGCCCTTGTCGACGAGCACCCGCGCGACGGGCAGCTCCTTGGCCAGTGCGGCGCCCCGCCACGTCCGCGGCTTGGCCCGGGGCGTCCTGGCCTTTCGCACGCTCTCCCGGATGAGCGCGAGCTGCTCGGGCGGCGCACCCTCCGCACCACCGTCAGCACCGTCCGCGTGCTCGTTCTCGCTGCTCACGCTTGCATTCTTACCAAATCCCACTGACAACCGACGGCGCCCGGAACGGCCCGGGACGCGGCGAGGCCCGGCCCCCGAAGGGAGCCGGGCCGCATGCCCAGGGGCTCGTCTACAGCCCCGCCGCCTTGCGCAGCGCGTCCACGCGGTCCGTGCGCTCCCAGGTGAACTCGGGAAGCTCACGGCCGAAGTGGCCGTACGCGGCGGTCTGGGAGTAGATCGGGCGGAGCAGGTCGAGGTCGCGGATGATGGCGGCCGGGCGGAGGTCGAAGACCTCGTCGATCGCCTTCTCGATCTTGTCCGTGTCGATCTTGGCGGTGCCGAAGGTCTCGACGAACAGGCCGACCGGTTCGGCCTTGCCGATCGCGTACGCCACCTGGACCTCGCAGCGGGTGGCGAGACCCGCCGCCACCACGTTCTTGGCGACCCAGCGCATCGCGTACGCGGCGGAGCGGTCGACCTTGGACGGGTCCTTGCCGGAGAAGGCGCCGCCGCCGTGGCGGGCCATGCCGCCGTAGGTGTCGATGATGATCTTGCGGCCGGTCAGGCCGGCGTCACCCATCGGGCCGCCGATCTCGAAGCGGCCGGTGGGGTTGACCAGCAGACGGTAGTTCTCGGTGTCGATCTTGATGCCGTCCTCCAGGAGCGCCTTCAGCTCCGGCTCGACGACGAACTCCTTGATGTCCGGAGCCAGGAGCGACTCCAGGTCGATGTCGGAGGCGTGCTGGGAGGAGACGACGACGGTGTCCAGGCGGACCGCCTTGTCACCGTCGTACTCGATGGTGACCTGCGTCTTGCCGTCCGGGCGCAGGTAGGGGATCGTGCCGTTCTTCCGCACGTCGGACAGGCGCTTCGAGAGGCGGTGCGCCAGGAAGATCGGCAGCGGCATCAGCGTCGGCGTCTCGTCCGTCGCGTAGCCGAACATCAGGCCCTGGTCGCCCGCGCCCTGCTTGTCGAGCTCGTCCTCGTCGCCCTCGACACGGGACTCGTACGCCGTGTCCACACCCTGGGCGATGTCCGGGGACTGGGCGCCGATCGACACCGACACGCCGCAGGAGGCGCCGTCGAAGCCCTTCTTCGAGGAGTCGTAGCCGATCTCGAGGATCTTGTTCCGGACCAGCGTCGCGATGTCCGCGTACGTCTTGGTCGTGACCTCGCCGGCCACGTGTACCAGGCCGGTCGTGATCAGGGTCTCGACGGCGACCCGGGAGGCCGGGTCCTCGCGCAGCAGCGCGTCGAGAATGGTGTCGCTGATCTGGTCAGCGATCTTGTCGGGGTGACCCTCGGTCACGGACTCCGAGGTGAACAGGCGACGGGACACAACGCTCCCTGGGGTTGCAGCGGCTGCTGGCTGATCATTGGCGGACGGCGGGGGCTGCACCCGGGCGCCGTCCGTGGAACAGTTTATCGGTCACGCTTCGGCCACGGTCCCCCTGTCTCGACACTCGGGAGCGCTGTGACCTGCGGCACGGGCATTGTGCCCAATGCCGAGCGGCATTGACCAGAGGCGCCACGCGCCGTTCGGCCGGGTTTCACCGGGGCGCAGGGTGCCGGAAACATCACTGGAGGCGCTCGGTGACCAGGTCCCACACCGTCTCGGCCAGGGCTTCCTTGGGCCCGTACGGCACCGGGGTCTCGCTGCCGTCGGCACCGAGCACCACGGCTTCGTTCTCCTCGGAACCGAAGGTCTTGCGCTCGCCCACCTCGTTCACCACGAGCAGATCGCAGCCCTTGCGCTTCAGCTTCGCGCGACCGTTGGCCAGCACGTCGTCGGTCTCCGCGGCGAAGCCGACGACCACCTGAGCGGGGCGCGCGCGGTCGGCGGAGATCTCCGCGAGGATGTCCGGATTCCGCACCAGGGTGATCGGCTCCGGCTCCTGGTCGTCCTTCTTCTTGATCTTCCCGGCCGCGTACGCCGCCGGACGGAAGTCCGCCACGGCCGCCGCCATCACCACCGCGTCGGCGTCTGCGACGGCCTTGAGCACCGCCTCACGCAGCTGCACGGCGGTCCCCACGGGGACGACGTCCACGCCGGCCGGGTCCGGCAGGGTGCTGTTGGCCGCGACCAGCGTGACGCGGGCGCCGCGGGCGGCCGCGGTGCGGGCGAGGGCGTAGCCCTGCTTGCCGGAGGAGCGGTTGCCGAGGAAGCGGACGGGGTCCAGGGGCTCGCGGGTGCCGCCGGCGCTGACCACCACATGCCGTCCCTTCAGGTCCGGCTCGGTCACGCCGCGGGCGAGCACCCGGCGGCAGACCTCGAAGATCTCGCCCGGGTCGGGCAGCCGGCCCTTGCCGGTGTCCACGCCGGTGAGACGGCCCACGGCCGGCTCGATGACGAGGGCGCCGCGGCGGCGCAGCGTCGCCACGTTCTCCTGCGTGGCCGGGTGCTCCCACATCTCCGTGTGCATCGCGGGGGCGAAGACGACGGGGCAGCGGGCGGTGAGCAGCGTGTTGGTGAGGAGGTCGTCGGCGAGGCCGTGGGCGGCCTTGGCGAGCATGTCGGCCGTGGCCGGGGCGACGACGACGAGGTCGGCGTGCTGCCCGATGCGGACGTGCGGGACCTCGTGCACGTCGTCCCACACCTCGGTGGAGACCGGGTTGCCGGAGAGCGCGGACCAGGTGGCGGCGCCGACGAAGTGCAACGCGGAGGCCGTGGGCACCACGCGTACCTCATGGCCCGACTCCGTCAGCCGCCGGAGCAGCTCACAGGCCTTGTACGCGGCGATGCCGCCACTGACCCCCAGAACGACCTTCGGCTTGTCCACCGTCTCTCCCCGGACCTCGGCAACCTGCACAACGTACGACTCCATGACACACCACAGGCCCGGCAGTCGACCTGCCGGGCCTGTGGAAAAGTCAGCGTCAAGCTGCAAATACTACTTACTGCGCCGGGCCCTCGACGGCCTCGGACGTCAGCAGGCCCGCGTTGATCTCGCGGAGCGCGATCGAGAGCGGCTTCTCGTGGACGTGGGTGTCGACGAGGGGACCGACGTACTCGAGGAGGCCCTCGCCGAGCTGCGAATAGTACGCATTGATCTGGCGGGCCCGCTTGGCCGCGTAGATCACGAGGCTGTACTTCGAGTCGGTGGCCTCGAGGAGCTCGTCGATCGGCGGGTTGATGATGCCCTCGGGCGCGGAGATGGAAGAGGACACGCTCTACCTTCCGATGGATGGGAAAGATTCTGTCGGGATGATCAGCGAGATCCGGTAGCGATCAACGATGGTCACACGACGTCCACCAAGGCTAGCAGCTCGCGAGCCACGTCCTCGACGGAGGTGTTGACCAGGGTCGTATCGAACTCGGGCTCGGCGGCCAGCTCGATCTTCGCCGCCCGCAGCCGTCGCTCGATCACCTCGGGCGGTTCGGTGCCCCGCCCGGTGAGCCTGCGCACCAGCTCCTCCCAGGAGGGAGGAGCCAGGAACACCAGCTGGGCCTCGGGCATCGACTCGCGGACCAGACGGGCGCCCTGCAGGTCGATCTCGAGGAGTACGGGCTCGCCCTTCTCCAGGCGCTCCTGCACGGCCGCGCGCGGCGTGCCGTAGCGGTTGCCGGCGAACTCGGCCCACTCCAGCAGCTCGCCGTTGGCGATCAGCTTGTCCATCTCGTCGTCGGTGACGAAGAAGTAGTGGACTCCGTGCTTCTCGCCGGGGCGGGGCTTGCGGGTCGTCGCCGACACCGAGAGCCAGACCTCGGGATGTTCCTTGCGCATATGAGCGACGACCGTGCTCTTGCCGACCCCGGAGGGGCCGGAGAGCACGGTCAGCCGCGGACGTACGTCCGGGGGTACGGGGGACGTCCCCCGGGGTGTTGCAGCCATGCAGCGATTATCCAGCAATCCCGGAGTGCCCGGGACTCGCTTCCCCGGAGTAACCGGTTCAGGAGCCGGTGCTGCCGAACTCGCGCTCCAGGGAGGCGATCTGGTTGGAGCCGAGGCCACGCACACGGCGGCTCTCGGAGATACCGAGTCGCTCCATGATCTGCTTGGCGCGGACCTTGCCCACGCCCGGCAGGGACTCAAGGAGAGCGGAGACCTTCATCTTGCCGATGACGTCGTTCTCCTGGCCCTGCTTGATGACCTCGTGAAGGGAGGCGCCGGAGTGCTTGAGTCGATTCTTGACCTCGGCCCGCTCCCGGCGAGCCGCGGCGGCCTTTTCGAGCGCGGCTGCGCGCTGTTCAGGGGTAAGGGGCGGAAGAGCCACGCCTACGTCACCTCGGATGTCGAACTGTCGGATACGGACCGGTGAGGAACCTAGTCGCCCCACACCTGGGGAGCTACGAGCAACACGCTTGCCCGTTCACTCTCGTCGGAGACTAGCGGGCAAGTCCGCCAGAGTCAGCGAGAACAGCGGAAAAGTCCTGGTCAGCCTTCATCTGAACGGACATTTAGGACATACTGCCCCGGATTTGAGGATGTATTCAGATTCAAGAGCACCCCTGGCCACTCATCGGAGGTCTCCGGAGAAGGCCAGGAGGGGGCCCGGATGAGGTCAGGATGAGGTCAGGAGGCAGCCACGGCGTGACGGATCTCCTCCGCGAAGCGCTCCGCGGCGTCACGCAGAGCGACCGCGTCGGGACCCTGGCGCAACACTCCCCGGCTGACGTTCGGCACCACGTTGCGCACCGCCGCGCCGAAGACCCCGGGAAGATCGGCCGGCGTGGCCCCCTGAGCTCCGATGCCGGGCGCGAGGAGCGGGCCGTTGATGTCCAGGTCGTACGACGACAGGTCCCCGAGGGTCGCGCCGACGACCGCGCCGAAGGAGCCCAGGGGCTCCTCCCCCGCGTTCTCGACGGACAGGTGCCCGAGCATCGTCGCTCCGACGTTCCGGCCGTCGGCCCGCACCGCGTGCTGGACCTCGCCGCCCTCCGGGTTGGAGGTCAGCGCCAGCACGAAGAGGCCCGCGCCGTTCTCCCGGGCCAGCGCGACGGCCGGGCTGAGCGAGCCGTAGCCGAGGTACGGCGAGACCGTCAGCGCGTCGGAGAACAGCGGGGCGTCCTTGTGCAGGAAGGACTCGGCGTACGCGGCCATGGTCGAGCCGATGTCGCCGCGCTTGGCGTCCATCACGACCAGCGCGCCCGCCGCCCGCGCTTCGGCCACCGTCGTCTCCAGGACGGCGAGACCGCGCGAGCCGAAGCGCTCGAAGAACGCGCTCTGCGGCTTGAGCACGGCGACCCGGTCGGCCACCGCCTCGACGACCGTGCGGCTGAACCGCTCCAGGCCCGCCACGTCGTCGTTCAGACCCCACTCGGCGAGCAGGGAGGCGTGCGGGTCGATCCCGACGCACAGCGGGCCGCGCTCGTCCATGGCCCGGCGCAGGCGGGCACCGAAGGGTTCGAGACCACTCATGCCGTCTTCCTCACGTCGGCGCCCACCGCGTCGGCGAGCGTGGCGTACGGGCTGGTGCGCAGGCGCGCGGCGAGCCCCTTGTGGATGGCCCGGCCCCAGAAGGGCCCCTCGTAGATGAAGGCGCTGTACCCCTGGACCAGCGTGGCACCGGCGAGGATGCGCTGCCAGGCGTCCTCGGCGTTCTCGACGCCGCCGACGCCCACCAGGGTGATCCGGTCGCCCACGCGCGCGTAGAGGCGGCGCAGTACCTCCAGGGAGCGTTCCTTCAGGGGTGCTCCGGACAGGCCGCCGGTCTCCTTGACCAGGGAGGGGTCCGACGCGAGGCCGAGGCCGTCGCGCGCGATGGTGGTGTTCGTGGCGATGATGCCGTCCAGGCCGAGCTCCACGGCGAGGTCGGCGACCGCGTCGACGTCCTCGTCGGCGAGGTCCGGCGCGATCTTGACCAGGAGCGGGACGCGCCGCGCGGACACCGTGCGGTCGGCGGCCTCGCGGACGGCGCTCAGCAGGGGACGCAGCGCCTCCGTGGCCTGGAGGTTGCGCAGACCGGGCGTGTTCGGGGAGGAGACGTTGACGACCAGGTAGTCGGCGTACGGCGCCAGCCGCTCGGCGGACTTCACGTAGTCCGCGACGGCCTCCTCCTCCGGTACGACCTTGGTCTTGCCGATGTTGACGCCGACCACGGTCCTGAAGACGGGCGTGCGGGAGGCCAGACGGGCGGCCACCCGGAGCGAGCCGTCGTTGTTGAAGCCCATGCGGTTGATCAGCGCGCGGTCCTTGACCAGCCGGAACAGCCGCTGCTTGGGGTTGCCGGGCTGCGGTTCGCCGGTCACGGTGCCGATCTCGACGTGGTCGAAGCCGAGCATCGCCATGCCGTCGATGCCGACGGCGTTCTTGTCGAAGCCCGCCGCGAGCCCGAAGGGGCCGTGCATGCGCAGCCCGAAGGCCTCGGTGCGCAGCTCCTTGTGGCGGGGCGCGAGGGCCGCGGCGAGGAAGGTGCGCAGCACCGGGACGCGGGCGGCGAGGCGGATCCAGCGGAAGGCCAGGTGGTGGGCCTGCTCCGGGTCCAGCCGCTTGAAGAACAGGCTGAAGAAGATTCGGTACATGGTGTCCTCACGAGGACGTGCTGTCCTCACGAAGAGGGGGACACCGTTTCCGGTGTCCCCCTCGGGGCTGCTAGTCGCGGGCCGCGGTCAGGTGCTCCGCGTGTTCCTGGAGCGATCGGACGCTCACTTCGCCGCGGTTGAGGGCGTCGATGCCCTGGACCGCCGCCGCGAGCGCCTGGACCGTCGTCAGGCAGGGCACCGAGCGCGCCACCGCCGCCGTACGGATGTCGTAGCCGTCGAGGCGGCCACCGGTGCCGTAGGGGGTGTTGACGATCAGGTCGACCTCGCCGTCGTGGATGAGCTGCACGATGGTCTTCTCGCCGTTCGGGCCGGTGCCCTCGGACTGCTTGCGCACGACCGTGGCGTTGATGCCGTTGCGCTTGAGGACCTCGGCCGTGCCGGAGGTGGCGAGCAGCTCGAAGCCGTGCGCGACAAGCTCGCGCGCCGGGAAGATCATCGAGCGCTTGTCGCGGTTGGCGACCGAGATGAAGGCGCGGCCCTTGGTGGGCAGCGGGCCGTAGGCGCCCGCCTGCGACTTGGCGTACGCCGTGCCGAAGACGGAGTCGATGCCCATGACCTCGCCGGTGGAGCGCATCTCCGGGCCGAGGACCGTGTCGACGCCGCGGCCGTGGATGTCGCGGAAGCGCGACCACGGCATGACGGCCTCCTTGACGGAGATCGGCGCGTCCAGCGGCAGCTCGCCGCCGTCGCCGGTGGCCGGCAGCAGGCCCTCGGCGCGCAGCTCGGCGATCGTGGCGCCCAGCGAGATCCGGGCGGCGGCCTTGGCCAGCGGCACCGCGGTCGCCTTCGAGGTGAAGGGGACGGTCCGGGAGGCGCGCGGGTTGGCCTCCAGGACATAGAGGATGTCGCCCGCGAGCGCGAACTGGATGTTGATCAGGCCGCGGACGCCGACGCCCTTCGCGATGCCCTCCGTGGAGGCCCGCAGGCGCTTGATGTCGAAGCCGCCGAGCGTGATCGGGGGCAGGGCGCACGCCGAGTCGCCGGAGTGGATGCCGGCCTCCTCGATGTGCTCCATGACGCCGCCGAGGTACAGCTCCTGCCCGTCGTAGAGCGCGTCGACGTCGATCTCGATCGCGTCGTCGAGGAACCGGTCGACCAGCACCGGCCGGGAGGGGCTGATCTCGGTCGACTCGGCGATGTACGCCTCCAGGCGCGTCTCGTCGTAGACGATCTCCATGCCGCGCCCGCCGAGGACGTACGACGGGCGGACGAGGACCGGGTAGCCGATCTCGTCGGCGATGGCCTTGGCCTCGGCGAAGGTGGTGGCGGTGCCGTGCTTGGGGGCCGGGAGGCCGGCCTCCTTGAGGACCCGGCCGAAGGCGCCCCGGTCCTCGGCGGCGTGGATGGCCTCCGGGGAGGTGCCGACGATCGGCACGCCGTTGTCCTTCAGCGCCTGCGACAGGCCCAGCGGGGTCTGGCCGCCGAGCTGCACGACGACGCCCGCGACGGGTCCGGCCTGCTGCTCGGCGTGCACGATCTCCAGCACGTCTTCCAGCGTCAGCGGCTCGAAGTACAGGCGGTCGGAGGTGTCGTAGTCCGTGAGACGTCTCCGGGTACAGTTGACCATGACCGTCTCGTAGCCCGCTCGCTGAGCGCGAAGGAGGCGTGGACGCAGGAGTAGTCGAACTCGATGCCCTGGCCGATGCGGTTCGGGCCGGAGCCCAGGATGATGACGGCCGGCTTCTCGCGGGAGGCGACCTCCGTCTCCTCGTCGTAGGAGGAGTAGAAGTACGGCGTCTTCGCGGCGAACTCGGCGGCGCAGGTGTCGACCGTCTTGTAGACCGGGCGGATTCCCAGCGCGTGCCGGACCTCGCGGACGACGTCCTCGCGCAGGCCGCGGATCTCGCCGATCTGCGTGTCGGAGAAGCCGTGCCGCTTGGCCTCGGCGAGCAGGTCGGCGGTGAGTTCGGGCGCCTCGGCCAGCTCGTCGGCGATCTCCTTGATGAGGAAGAGCTGGTCGACGAACCACGGGTCGATCTTCGTGTACTCGAAGACCTCCTCGGGCGTGGCGCCGGCGCGGATGGCCTGCATGACGGTGTTGATCCGGCCGTCGGTGGGGCGGACCGCCTGCTCCAGGAGCTGGGTCTTGTCGCCGGGCTCGCCGACGAAGGTGAACTGGCTGCCCTTCTTCTCCAGCGAGCGCAGGGCCTTCTGGAAGGCCTCGGTGAAGTTGCGGCCGATGGCCATGGCCTCGCCGACGGACTTCATGGTGGTGGTGAGGGTGGCGTCCGCGCTCGGGAACTTCTCGAAGGCGAACCGCGGGGCCTTCACGACCACGTAGTCGAGCGTCGGCTCGAAGGAGGCCGGGGTCTCCTGCGTGATGTCGTTCGGGATCTCGTCCAGCGTGTAGCCGACGGCGAGCTTGGCGGCGATCTTGGCGATCGGGAAGCCGGTCGCCTTGGAGGCCAGCGCCGAGGACCGCGACACGCGCGGGTTCATCTCGATGACGATGACCCGGCCGTCCTCGGGGTTCACCGCGAACTGGATGTTGCAGCCGCCGGTGTCGACACCGACCTCGCGGATCACGGCGATGCCGATGTCGCGCAGGGTCTGGTACTCGCGGTCGGTGAGCGTCATGGCGGGCGCGACGGTGATCGAGTCGCCGGTGTGCACGCCCATGGGGTCGAAGTTCTCGATGGAGCAGACGACCACGACGTTGTCGTGCTTGTCGCGCATCAGCTCCAGCTCGTACTCCTTCCAGCCGAGGATGGACTCCTCCAGGAGCACCTCGGTGGTCGGGGAGAGCGTGAGGCCCTGGCCGGCGATGCGGCGCAGTTCCTCCTCGTCGTGGGCGAAGCCGGAGCCGGCGCCGCCCATGGTGAAGGAGGGGCGGACGACGACCGGGTAGCCACCGAGCGTTTCGACGCCCTGGAGCACGTCGTCCATGGAGTGGCAGATGACCGAGCGGGCGGACTCGCCGTGGCCGATCTTGCCGCGGACGGCCTCGACGACCTCCTTGAAGAGGTCGCGGTCCTCGCCCTTGTTGATGGCCTCGACGTTGGCGCCGATCAGCTCGACGCCGTACTTGTCGAGGGTCCCCGCCTCGTGCAGCGAGATGGCCGTGTTGAGGGCCGTCTGGCCGCCCAGGGTGGGCAGCAGCGCGTCGGGGCGCTCCTTGGCGATGATCTTCTCGACGAACTCGGGGGTGATCGGCTCGACGTAGGTGGCGTCGGCGATCTCCGGGTCGGTCATGATCGTCGCCGGGTTGGAGTTCACCAGGACGACCCTGAGGCCCTCGGCCTTCAGGACGCGGCACGCCTGGGTGCCGGAGTAGTCGAACTCGGCGGCCTGGCCGATGACGATCGGGCCGGAGCCGATGACCAGGACGGACTGGATATCGGTGCGCTTAGGCACGCTGGCCCTCCATCAGGGATACGAAGCGGTCGAACAGGTAGGCGGCGTCGTGCGGGCCGGCTGCCGCTTCGGGGTGGTACTGGACGCTGAAGGCGGGGCGGTCGAGGAGCTGGAGCCCCTCCACCACGTTGTCGTTCAGACAGACGTGCGACACCTCGGCGCGGCCGAACGGGGTCTCGGAGACCTGGTCGAGCGGGGCGTCGACGGCGAAGCCGTGGTTGTGCGCGGTGACCTCGACCTTGCCGGTCGTGCGGTCCTGCACCGGCTGGTTGATGCCGCGGTGGCCGTACTTCAGCTTGTAAGTGCCGAAGCCGAGCGCGCGGCCGAGGATCTGGTTGCCGAAGCAGATGCCGAACAGCGGCGTGCCGCGCTCCAGGACGCCCCGCATCACCGAGACGGGGTGGTCGGCGGTGGCCGGGTCGCCCGGACCGTTGGAGAAGAACACGCCGTCCGGGTTGACCGCGTACACGTCCTCGACGGTCGCGGTTGCCGGGAGCACGTGCACCTCGATGCCGCGCTCGGCCATGCGGTGCGGCGTCATGCCCTTGATGCCGAGGTCGACGGCGGCGACGGTGAACTTCTTCTCGCCGAGGGCCGGGACGACGTACGGCTCGGTGGTGGCGACCTCGGCGGAGAGGTTCGCGCCCTTCATCTGCGGGGCCTCCTGCACGCGGGCGAGGAGCGCGCCGTCTTCCTGGACGGCGTCGCCGCTGAAGATGCCGACGCGCATGGCGCCGCGCTCACGCAGGTGCCGGGTGAGGGCGCGGGTGTCGATGCCGGAGATGCCGACCACGCCCTGCGCCGCGAGCTCCTCGTCCAGCGTGCGCCGGGAGCGCCAGTTGGACGGCACGCGTGCGGGGTCGCGGACGACGTACCCGGAGACCCAGATGCGCTTGGACTCGGGGTCCTCGTCGTTCACACCGGTGTTGCCGACGTGCGGGGCGGTCATCACCACGACCTGGCGGTGGTACGAGGGGTCGGTGAGGGTCTCCTGGTAGCCGGTCATGCCGGTGGAGAAGACGGCCTCGCCGAAGGTCTCCCCCACGGCCCCGTAGGCGCGGCCGCGGAAGATCCGGCCGTCCTCCAGGACGAGTACGGCGGGAGTTTTGGTGGCTCCCCTGGTGGAGGTGGTCATCGTTCGGCGCCTTCCCTGGTGTTCGTTTCGATCATGGAGTTGACGGTCTCGACCCACTCGTTGTGCTCGGCCGCGTGGTCGGAGCGGAACCCGGAGTCGATCAGCCGGTCGCCGTGCGCCCAGGTGACGATCAGCAGGCCGCCCTCGGTGAGCACCTTGCCGGCGATGCCCTTGTCGAGGCGGGCCTCCCGGAGCTGCGCGGCCGGCACGAAGAAGTCGTTCGCCCCGGGGCGCACGACGTCCAGTCCGGCGTCCGTGAGGGTCAGCTCGGCACGGCTGCGGGTGCCCAGGCCGTGCGCCACGATCCGGTCGAGCCACTGCCCGGCGGTGGTGGAGCCGTGGTAGCGGCCGCTCATGGTGAGCCTGGCCGGTCCCGTCTCGTCGGGGGTGGTGGGCAGCTCGGGCAGGTCGCCCTGGAGGGTGCCGCGCCACTTCCAGCCCTCGCGCATCAGCCAGTAGACGAGCGCGACGAACAGGGCGAGGCCGACGACCCAGCCGATGCGGGCGGCCCAGTCGGTCACTTGCGCCGATTCCTTCTCGGCGGCAGCAGTACAGTGTCACGTGAGCTTCCCGTCGACGAGCGTGGCCTTGCCCCGCAGCCACGTGTGCGTCACACGGCCCGGCAGCTCGCGGCCCTCGTAGGGGGTGTTGCGGCTGCGCGAGGCGAAGCCCGCGGGTTCCACCAGCCCACGGTATGCCGTGTCGACGAGGGTGAGGTTGGCGGGCTCACCTGCCGAGACGGGACGTCCGTGGCCCGTGGCCTGTCCGATCTGCGCGGGCTTGAAGGACATCCGGTCGGCGACGCCGGCCCAGTCCAGCAGACCCGTTTCGACCATGGTCTCCTGCACCACTGACAACGCCGTCTCCAGGCCGACCATGCCCATGGCGGCCGCGGCCCACTCGCAGTCCTTGTCCTCGTGCGGGTGCGGGGCGTGGTCGGTGGCGACGATGTCGATCGTGCCGTCGGCGAGCGCCTCGCGCAGCGCCATGACGTCGCGCTCGGTGCGCAGCGGCGGGTTGACCTTGTAGACGGGGTTGTACGTCCGCACCAGCTCGTCGGTGAGGAGCAGGTGGTGCGGGGTGACCTCGGCGGTGACGGCGATGCCGCGGGACTTCGCCCAGCGGACGATCTCGACGGATCCGGCGGTCGACAGGTGACAGATGTGGACGCGGGAGCCGACGTGCTCCGCGAGCAGGACATCCCGGGCGATGATCGATTCTTCGGCCACCGCCGGCCAGCCCCCGAGCCCGAGCTCGGCGGAGACGACGCCCTCGTTCATCTCGGCGCCCTCGGTCAGCCGCGGCTCCTGCGCGTGCTGGGCGATCACACCGCCGAAGGCCTTCACGTACTCCAGGGACCGGCGCATGATCACGGCGTCGTGGACGCACTTGCCGTCGTCGGAGAAGACGGTGACCCCGGCGGCCGACTCGTGCATGGCGCCCAGCTCGGCGAGCTTCTTGCCCTCCAGGCCGACGGTCACGGCACCGATCGGCTGGACGTCGCAGTACCCGTGCTCCTTGCCGAGCCGCCAGACCTGCTCGACGACACCGGCGGTGTCGGCGACCGGGAACGTGTTGGCCATGGCGAACACGGTGGTGTAACCGCCGGAGGCGGCGGCGCGGGTGCCGGTGAGGACGGTCTCGGAGTCCTCCCGGCCGGGCTCGCGCAGATGGGTGTGCAGGTCGACCAGGCCCGGCAGCAGCACCTTGCCCTCGGCCTCGACGACCTCGGCGCCCTCGGCGGTCAGCCCCGTGCCGACCTCCGCGATGGTCCCGCCGTCGATCAGCACGTCCTGCGGCTCGCCGCCGAGCACCTTCGCACCACGGATCAGGATCTTGCTCATGGTTCTTACTTCTCCTCGGTACGGGTGTGGGTGACGGCGGGCACGTTCTTCGAATCGAACACAGCGCCGCCCAGCAGCAGGTAGAGGACGGCCATCCGGATGGACACCCCATTGGTGACCTGCTCGACGACGGTGCAGCGGTCGGAGTCGGCGACCTCGGCGGTGATCTCCATGCCGCGGACCATCGGGCCGGGGTGCATCACGACGGCGTGCTCGGGCATCCGCGCCATGCGGTCGCCGTCGAGGCCGTAGCGCCGGGAGTACTCACGCTCGGTGGGGAAGAAGGCGGCGTTCATGCGCTCGCGCTGGACGCGCAGCATCATCACCGCGTCGGACTTGGAGAGGGTGCTGTCGAGGTCGTACGACACCTCGCAGGGCCAGGCCTCGATGCCGACGGGCAGGAGAGTGGGCGGGGCGACGAGGGTGACCTCGGCGCCGAGGGTGTGCAGCAGGTCGACGTTGGAGCGGGCGACCCGGCTGTGCAGGACGTCGCCGACGATCGTGATGCGCCGGCCCGCGAGGTCCTGGCCGAGGCCGGCGTCCGGGCCGATCAGGCGGCGGCGCATGGTGAAGGCGTCCAGCAGGGCCTGGGTGGGGTGCTGGTGGGTGCCGTCGCCGGCGTTGACGACGGCCGCGTCGATCCAGCCGGAGTTCGCCAGCCGGTACGGGGCGCCCGAGGCGCCGTGCCGGATGACCACGGCGTCGACGCCCATGGCCTCCAGCGTCTGGGCGGTGTCCTTCAGGGACTCGCCCTTGGAGACGCTGGAGCCCTTGGCGGAGAAGTTGATGACGTCCGCGGACAGCCGCTTCTCGGCGGCCTCGAAGGAGATCCGGGTCCGGGTGGAGTCCTCGAAGAAGAGGTTGACGATCGTGCGGCCGCGCAGGGTCGGCAGCTTTTTGATCGGCCGGTCGGCGACCCGGGCCATCTCCTCGGCGGTGTCGAGGATCAGGACGGCGTCGTCGCGGGTGAGGTCGGCGGCCGAGATGAGATGACGCTGCATCTGTCAGGCTCCGTAAGACAGTTCAGGAGAATGGGGGCAGACGGGCGCGCGAAGGCGCACTGAGCCGGCGTACGCCGACGGCGTACGCCCGAAGCGCTACTGGGAGGTCTGCTTGGCGCCGAGCAGCACGGTGTCGCGACCGTCCTCCTCGGCGAGCTGGACCTTGACCGTCTCCCGCAACGACGTGGGGAGGTTCTTGCCGACGTAGTCGGCGCGGATGGGCAGTTCGCGGTGACCGCGGTCGACGAGGACGGCGAGCTGCACCGCGCGCGGGCGCCCGAGGTCGTTCAGGGCGTCGAGGGCGGCCCGGATGGTGCGGCCGGAGAAGAGCACGTCGTCGACGAGGACGACCAGCTTGCCGTCGAGGCCGTCACCGGGGATCTCGGTACGGGCCAGCGCACGCGGCGGGTGCATGCGCAGGTCGTCGCGGTACATGGTGATGTCGAGCGAGCCGCACGGAACCTTGCGCTCGGTGATCTCCTCGAGCTTGTCGGCGATCCGCCGGGCGAGGAAGACGCCCCGGGTCGGGATGCCGAGGAGCACCACGTCGTCGGCGCCTTTCGCGCGTTCGACGATCTCGTGGGCGATGCGGGTCAGCACCCGTGCGATGTCGGGCCCTTCGAGAACGGGCCGGGCATCGGACTGCGTGTCGTGCGTGTCCATACGAAACGGACCTCCTTCTCCGCCTCACGGGACGGACCTTAAAGGACGTCGGGATTGCGCCATACACGGTAGCAGGTCCCCACGACCGCTTCGATGGCCCCCTCGAATCACCCACTCGGCCTAACGGAGCGCCGATACCACGGAAGAGTCGGTGCGGACCATTCGGCTTGACGCGGCAGAGTAACGCTGCGTAACCTCACAGTGAGTTACCAGCCGCGCGGTCCGGCAACACAGCCGAGGCGCGTCGACACAGTGCCGGGGAGCTATATGTCCAGCGAATACGCCAAACAGCTCGGGGCCAAGCTCCGGGCGATCCGCACCCAGCAGGGCCTTTCCCTCCACGGTGTCGAGGAAAAGTCCCAGGGACGCTGGAAGGCGGTCGTGGTCGGTTCGTACGAGCGCGGCGACCGTGCCGTGACCGTGCAGCGCCTTGCCGAGCTGGCGGACTTCTACGGCGTTCCGGTGCAGGAGCTGCTGCCGGGCACCACCCCGGGGGGCGCCGCCGAGCCGCCGCCGAAGCTGGTCCTGGACCTGGAGCGGCTGGCCACGGTGCCGGCCGAGAAGGCGGGCCCACTGCAGCGCTACGCGGCCACGATCCAGTCGCAGCGCGGTGACTACAACGGCAAGGTGCTCTCGATCCGCCAGGACGACCTGCGCACACTCGCCGTCATCTACGACCAGTCGCCCTCGGTCCTCACCGAGCAGCTGATCAGCTGGGGTGTCCTGGACGCCGACGCGCGTCGCGCGGTGGCGACCCACGACGAGGGCTGAGCACTCCGCGAGGAGCGCAGAAACGTGCCGCCGGGTTTTTTTTTTTTTTTTTTCTTTTTCGTTTTCATCTTCTTTTTTCTTTTCTTTATTTTTTTTTTTTTTTTTTTTTTTTTTTTTTTTTTTTTTTTTTTT
>NZ_GG657757.1:1545644-1570376 GCF_000158955.1 Streptomyces viridochromogenes DSM 40736
CCCCGGCGGCGTTCCGAGGGTCGGACGGCACTCGGCCGTACGGAATGCCGGAGGGCCCGCAGCGTGACCGCTGGGGGCCCTCCGGCATTCTCTGTCTCTCTCAGGCCTCGTCGCGGCGGAGCGAGGGCTTGAGGTCCTTCAGCCGGCCGAGCAGGCCGTTCACGAACGAGGGCGACTCGTCCGTGGAGAACTCCTTCGCCAGCTGCACCATCTCGTCGAGGACGACGGCGTCCGGGGTCGCGTCGACCCAGATCAGCTCGTAGGCTCCGAGCCGCAGGATGTTGCGGTCGACGACCGGCATCCGGTCGAGCGTCCAGCCGACCGAGTACTGGGCGATCAGCTCGTCGATGCGCTTCGCGTGCTTCGCGTAGCCCTCGACCAGCTCCATCGTGTACTCGCTCACCGGTGGCTGCCGGGTGTCGGCCCGGGAGAGCCGAACCCAGTCCGCGAGGACCGTGAGGGCCTCTGCGCCACGCTGGTCGCCCTCGAAGAGGATCTGGAAGGCGCGCTTGCGGGCCGTGTTGCGGGCAGCCACGGTTAGCTGTTCACCCGGCCGAGGTAGTCGCTGCTGCGGGTGTCGACCTTGATCTTCTCACCGGTGGTGATGAAGAGCGGGACCTGGATCTGGTGGCCGGTCTCCAGCGTGGCCGGCTTGGTGCCGCCGGTGGAGCGGTCGCCCTGGACGCCCGGCTCGGTCTCCTGGATGACGAGCTCGACAGCGGCCGGGAGCTCGACGAAGAGCACCTCGCCCTCGTGCTGCGCGACGGTGGCGGTGAAGCCCTCGATCAGGAAGTTGGCGGCGTCGCCGACGGCCTTGCGGTCGACGTGCAGCTGGTCGTAGGTCTCCATGTCCATGAAGACGAAGTAGTCGCCGTCCATGTAGGAGAACTGCATGTCGCGCTTGTCGACGGTGGCCGTTTCGACCTTGACGCCGGCGTTGAAGGTCTTGTCGACGACCTTGCCGGAGAGCACGTTCTTGAGCTTGGTGCGCACGAAGGCCGGGCCCTTGCCGGGCTTGACGTGCTGGAACTCGACGACGGACCAGAGCTGGCCGCCTTCGAGCTTGAGCACCATGCCGTTCTTGAGGTCGTTCGTGGAAGCCACGGTTGCGGAATCTCCTGGACTGACGTACGACCCCGGGGCACGCACCTGCCTACAGGGCGAGCAGCTCCTTGGTCGTGATGGTGAGTAGCTCGGGTCCGCCGTCCGCCTCGGGGCGGACGACGAGCGTGTCATCGATCCGGACGCCGCCCCGGCCCGGGAGGTGGACCCCCGGTTCGACGGTGACCGGCACGCAAGCGTCCAGTTTACCCATGGCCGCAGGACTCAACTGAGGGTCCTCATCGATTTCGAGCCCTACCCCGTGTCCGGTCAGGGCCGTGAGGCCCTCCGTGTACCCCGCGGAGTCCAGGACCTGACGGGCGGCCCGGTCGACGTCCCGGCAGGCGGCGCCGGGTACCAGGCTCTCACGACCGGCCCGCTGCGCCGCGAAGACCAGGTCGTACAGCTCGATCTGCCAGTCCGCGGGAGCGGTGCCGATCACGAAGGTACGGCCGATCTCGCAGCGGTAGCCGCGGTACGTGGCACCGAGGCAGACGGAGAGGAAGTCGCCCTCCTCCACGCGCCGGTCGGTGGGCCGGTGCCCTGGCCGCCCGGCGTTCGGCCCGGTGGCGACGGACGTCGGGAAGGCCGGTCCGTCGGCCCCGTGATCCACGAGGCGCCGTTCCAGCTCCAGGGCGAGATGGCGCTCGGTACGGCCGACGAGGATGGACTCCAGCAGTTCGCCGAGGGCCTGGTCGGCGATCTCGGCGCCGATGCGGAGGCAGGAGATCTCCTCCTCGTCCTTGACCACCCGGAGCTGCTCGACCGCGCTGCCGAGGTCGGCCAGGCGCAGCCGGGGGGCGACCGAGCCGAGGGCGCGGTGCCGGGCCACGGTGAGGTGGTGCTCCTCCACGGCCAGGGAGTCGGCGCCCTGGCCCGCGGCGAGGTCGCCGGCCGCGACGACCGGGTCGCCGCCACCGGCTGGGGGCAGGATCTGTACGCGCAGGGTCTCGTCGGGCCGCTCCTGGCCCGGGCGGCCGGCCGTCGGACCGCCGCACACGAGCAGGTCCTCGGTCTTGCCCAGCAGGAGCACGGCTCCGCGCGGGGCGGCGCCCGCGAGATAGCGCACATTGGCGGGACGGGAGACCAGCGCCGCCGCGCTGCCGCCCGCGTTGCAGTATTCCCTCAAGCGCGTCCGGCGGGCCGCGTACACGTCTGACATGACCCGAGCCTACGAGCGGGGGCGGGATGCCGCCGGTCGAGAGGGCCGAGTGGGGGTGCCGGCGGCGGCTGAGCGCGTAGCGCCTACGCGTGAGGTGGTGGGTCGGGGCCGCGCCGGGGGGTGTCCGTCCTCGGAACAGCGCGATGGGGTCGGATACCAACTGACCGTCCGTTGACGCGCCAACCGCCGCGGGCGAGCACCCCCCGGCACGTCCCCTTCCGTGCGTACGCGAGTGCGGGTGCAATCCGCTCGAGCTGCGGGCAGTCGTGCCGCTGGGGCGATGGGGGCCCCTGCTCGAGCGAAGCCGAGAGCTTGGGGGAGGCACCCCGCCACCCCGGGTTGCGCAACGCCCCGGCCCCGGCAGCAACGCCCGGCACGCACCGAGCGCCGGGTCAGTGCACCGACCGCCCGCCGGCTACCACTGCGGCGGACTCGCGATGGACCTGGCCAGGACGTCGTCCAGTACCCGGGCCGTCTCCGGTACATCCATCTGCGAGTTGTCGATGATCGGCAGGCCGGACCCGTACCACCCGGCCATCCGCCCGTGGATACGGGCGACCTCCTCGTCCGTCAGCCGCCGGTTGCCCGAGCGCTCCGCGTTGCGTTCCAGAACGATGTCCAGCCCGGGAAGAAGGACGACCGGCAGCAGCCCTGGCCCCACATGCCGCTTCCAGCCGCCGAGGCCGACGACCGGCCGGTCGGGGAAGACCGCGTCGTCGAGGATGCACGAGATGCCGTTGGCGAGGAAGTTGCGTGCGGCGAATCCGCAGGTGCGGCGGGCGAGGCGGTACTGCGCCTCGGAGTTGTCGTTCCACCCCGTCTGTGGGTCGGCGAAGCCCGAGCGGACCCACTCGCGTACGTCGTCGAGGCTGATGTGGGCCGTGGGAACCCGGCGATGGTCCGCCCAGTACTTGGCGACGCTGGTCTTCCCGGCACCGGCGGGCCCGATGAGCAGGACGGCGAGCGTCGTGCCTGAGGGGTCGGGTGCCGCCGTGGCGGGCGGCGGGCTGGGCATGGCGACCGGGCCGCCCGGCGGCAGCGGCACATGGCCGGTGGTGTCCGGCACGGGAGGGACAGAGACCGGTTGCGGAGCCGGGGCATGCGGAGCCGGGCCGGGCGGTGGCGCGGGATATCCCGGCGCCGGGGGCGGCGCGGGCACGGGCGCGGAGCCCTGGGGCACGCCCGGGTGCTGCGGACCCGGGTGGTGTGCGGCCGGCGACCAGCCGGCCGGTCCGTGCCCCGTCTGGTGGGGCGGCGGCAGCGGAGAACCCACTGCGTGCTGCATCCGGTGCCACTCCGTCTCGTACAGGCGATGGGCGCTGACAGCGGGGGCGGGCCCGCCGCTACCGAACGGTACCGCCCCCGGCCATTGTTGTGTGAACGGCCGAGGGCGACCCGAAGTGCCCGGCCGCGTAAGGCGTTTTCGGGCGGAAGGCGCGGCGTGGGACTTACTGCCCCACCTCTCCGTACGCGGCGAGCAGCACCGCCGGGTCGGGTCCCTCCAGCACCGTGGGCTTGGCCAGACCGTCGAGGACGATGAAGCGCAGCAGGTCGCCGCGGGACTTCTTGTCGACCTTCATGGTCTCCAGCAGCTTGGGCCACTGGTCGTGGCGGTAGTACAGGGGCAGGCCGACCGCTTCCAGGACGGTGCGGTGGCGGTCCGCCGTCGCGTCGTCCAGCCTGCCTGCCAGGCGGCCCAGTTCGGCGGCGAAGTGCATGCCCACCGAGACCGCGGCGCCGTGGCGCCACTTGTAGCGCTCGTTCTTCTCGATGGCGTGGCCGAGGGTGTGGCCGTAGTTGAGGATCTCGCGTAGGCCCGACTCCTTCAGGTCGGACGACACGACATCGGCCTTGACCCGGATGGAGCGCTCGATGAGCTCGGCGGTGTGGGGACCGGCCGGGGTGCGCGCCGCCTCGGGGTCGGCCTCGATGAGGTCGAGGATCACCGGGTCGGCGATGAAGCCGGCCTTGATGACCTCGGCGAGTCCGGAGACGTAGTCGTTGACCGCGAGGGAGTCCAGCGCGGCCAGGTCGCAGAGCACTCCGGCGGGCGGGTGGAAGGCACCCACCAGGTTCTTGCCCTCGGCGGTGTTGATGCCGGTCTTGCCCCCGACGGCCGCGTCGACCATGGCGAGGACGGTGGTCGGGATGGCGATCCAGCGCACCCCGCGCAGCCAGGTGGCGGCCACGAACCCGGCCAGGTCCGTGGTCGCGCCGCCGCCGACACCGACGATGACGTCCGTGCGTGTGAACCCGGACTGGCCGAGCGCCTTCCAGCAGTAGGCGGCGACCTCCGCGGTCTTGGCCTCCTCCGCGTTGGGCACCTGGATGGCGATCGCCTCGTAGCCCTGCTCGGCCAGGTCGGCGCGGAGCGCCTCACCGGTCTCGGCCAGCGCCTCGGGGTGGACGATCGCGACCCGCTTGGCCTTGGTTCCGATCAACCCGGCCAGCTCGCCCAGGAGCCGGCGGCCCACCAGGACCTCGTAGGGGTCGGTGCCGGCGGTGCCGCCGACTTGGATCCGCGTCACTGCCTCGCTCATGCTTCCTTCAACTCCAGTGCGTCCAGCGCCGCTCGGGTGACCTCTTCGGGCGTACGTCCGTCCGTCGCGACGACAGCCGTGGCGACCTCCTCGTACAGGTGCCGGCGGGCCTCCATCAGCTCGCGCCACTGCTTGCGCGGGTTGATCGCGAGCAGCGGCCGGGCCGCGTTGAGGCCGGTCCGCTTGACCGCCTCCTCGACATCCATCGACAAGTAGACGACACGGTGGCCGGTGAGCAGGGCACGGGTGTCCGGGTCGAGGATCGCGCCGCCGCCCAGGGCCAGCACCCCGTCGTGCCCGACCAGGGCCTCGCGCACGGCCTGCTTCTCGATCGCGCGGAAGACGGGCTCGCCCTCCTCGACGAAGATCTCGGCGATCGTCCGGCCCTGCGCGGCCACGATGTCGTCGTCGGTGTCCCGGTAGCCGGTCCCGAGCCGCTCGGCCAGCAGCTGCCCGACGGTGGACTTGCCCACGCCCATCGGGCCGACGAGCACGATCAGTGGGCTCATCGGATGGCCAGGTTGTCGAGGTAGGACCGCACGTTGCGGCGGGTCTCGGTCACGCTGTCGCCACCGAACTTCTCGGCGACGGCGTCGGCGAGGACGAGGGCGACCATCGCCTCGGCGACGATGCCGGCGGCCGGCACTGCGGACACGTCGGAACGCTGGTGGTGAGCCTGGGTCGCCTCACCGGTGGTGACGTCCACCGTCTGCAGGGCGCGCGGCACGGTCGCGATCGGCTTCATCGCGGCGCGGACCCGCAGCAGTTCACCGGTGGTCAGACCGCCCTCGGTGCCGCCGGAGCGGCCGGAGACGCGGCGGATGCCCTCGGGCGTGTTCACGATCTCGTCGTGCGCCTTGGAGCCGGGCACCCGCGCCAGCTCGAAGCCGTCGCCGACCTCGACGCCCTTGATCGCCTGGATGCCCATGAGCGCACCGGCGAGCCGGGCGTCCAGCTTCCGGTCCCAGTGCACGTGCGACCCCAGCCCCACCGGCACGTCGTAGGCCAGGATCTCGACGACGCCACCGAGGGTGTCACCGTCCTTGTGGGCCTGGTCGATCTCCGCGACCATCGCCTTCGACGCGTCGGCGTCCAGGCAGCGCACGGGGTCCGCGTCCAGCTTCTCGACGTCGGCCGGGGTCGGGTACACGCCGTGCGGTGCCTTCGCCGAGGCCAGCTCGACGACGTGGCTGACGATCTCGATGCCGGTCGTCTCCTTGAGGTACGACCGGGCCACCGCGCCGAGGGCCACCCGGGCCGCGGTCTCACGGGCGGAGGCCCGCTCCAGGATGGGCCGGGCCTCGTCGAAGCCGTACTTCTGCATGCCGGCGAGGTCGGCGTGGCCGGGCCGTGGGCGGGTCAGCGGGGCGTTGCGGGCGAGCCCGCCGAGGATCTCCGGGTCGACCGGGTCGGCCGCCATGACCTGTTCCCACTTGGGCCACTCGGTGTTGCCCACCATGACCGCGACCGGGGAGCCGAGGGTGAGGCCGTGCCGGACGCCGCCGAGGAAGGTGACCTCGTCCCGCTCGAACTTCATGCGGGCACCGCGCCCATAGCCCAGGCGTCGCCTCGCGAGATGGTCCGCCACCATGTCCGTGGTGATCGGCACGCCGGCGGGAAGGCCCTCCAGCGTCGCGACGAGTGCGGGACCGTGGGATTCCCCCGCGGTCAGCCAGCGCAACCTGCTCAACGGTGCTCCTCAGTTTTCGCGGCCTGCTTACTGCCCAGCGTACGCACGCCGTCGCGTACGGCTACGGCCGGGCCGGGTGCTCGGACCCGGGTACGCCACCTCCGATCCTCCCATGCCCCGGCCGCGCGTCCGGCCGCCGGTCCATCAGGCGGACGTGCCGGGGGCCGGACCGTCGGAGCCGGCCCGCTGCGGCGCGTAGGCGCCCAGGAAGTCGGCTCCGCTCGGCTGCGGTGCGGACTGTGCCGGCCGCGGGGCGTACTCCCCCAGGTAGTCCGCCCCGCGCCCCTGTCCGAACTGCGCTGCGGCGTGGACCGGCTGTCCGCCCCGGACGGCGCGGCGGTAGGCGATCTTCCGCTTGATCTTCACGGCCCAGGACGCCACGACGGCGAGCACGATCAGGGCGATCACCGTGATCTGCACCCAGTCGGGCAGGAAGCCCAGCAGGGCCTCGAATATCTGGGACTTCGCGGACGCCTGAGGCAGGCCTGTGGACATGACGAGCGTTCCCCTCCCCTGTTCCGCCCCCTGCGGAACCGAGAGCGGATCCTAGCGGGCCGCGAGAGCGCGCTCGCCCGCTTTTCGCATGGCGTCCAGGGGCGCCGGGGCCAGCCCCGTCATCTGCTCGACCTGGAGCACGGCCTGGTGCACCAGCAGGTCGAGTCCGCTGACGACGGCCCCGCCGTACGAGGACCAGCGGGCCGCGAGGTCGGTCGGCCAGGGGTCGTAGAGCACGTCGAAGAGGGCCGCCGGGCGCTCCGGCACGGACCGGGCGAGGGCGTCGGTGACACCGGCCGGGGTGGTGCTGATCACCAGGGGCGCGCGCAGGGCCTGCTCGGCGTCCGCCCAGTCGGCGACGCGTACCGTGACCTCCAGCCGCTCGGCCCACCGCCGCATCTCGGCGGCCCGGGCCTCGCTGCGCACGTAGACGGCGATCTCGCCCGGGCAGATCCGGGTCAGCGCGGCCAGTGCGGACGAGGCGGTGGCGCCCGCTCCGAGGATCGCGGCGGCGTCGACCTTGTCGATGCCGTGCTCGCGCAGAGCCGCGACCATGCCGGGGACGTCGGTGTTGTCGCCGGTCCGGCGGCCGTCCTCGGTGAGGACGACGGTGTTGACCGCGTCGACCGAGGCCGCGGTGTCGCTGATCTCGTCGAGCAGCGGGATCACGGCCCGCTTCAGCGGCATGGTCAGCGAGAGCCCCGCCCACTCGGCGCCGAGCCTCTCGAAGAACCCGGGCAGCCCGGCCTCGTCGACCTCGAACCTGTCGTACGTCCAGCCGGCCAGGCCCAACTCCTGGTAGGCGGCTCGGTGCAGGACCGGGGAGAGCGAGTGCGCGATCGGGGAACCGAGCACGGCGGCCCGGTGTGGTGCGGCCATCAGGAGTTCCTCAGTTGTTCCGCGAGGCGTTGAACTGGTCGACCAGCTTCTGGTGTTCGGCGTTCGTCTTCGTGAACTTGCTGGTCTTGCCGTCGAGCGAGATGAAGTAGTACCAGCCGTCGCCCGTCGGGCTGAGGGCGCCCTTGATCGCTTCCTCGCCCGGGTTGTCGATCGGTCCCGGCGGCAGTCCCTTGTGGAAGTACGTGTTGTACGGGTTGTCGTAGTTCCGCAGTTCGCTCAGGCTCAGGTCGATCTTGCTCTGGTTCTTGATGTAGTTGTAGGTGGAGTCGAACTCCAGCATGCCGTTCGTCTGCGGGTTCCCGGGCTTCATCCGGTTGTAGACGACCTCGGCCATCTTGCGGAAGTCGTCGTGGCTCGTGCCCTCGGCCTGGGCGAGGCTCGCGACGGTGACCAGTTGCCACGGGTCGTCGAGTCCGAGGTTCTGGGCCTTCTGCTCCACACCGAGCTTCTCGTACGTCGCGGTGGCCCGCTGGACCATCTGCTTCAGGACGTCCTCGGGCTTCTGGCCCTTGCTCACGCCATAGCTGGACGGATAGAGGAACCCTTCCAGCGGGTCCTTGACGCCCGGGTGGTTCTGGGCCCAGGCGGGCAGGCCCAGCTTCTTGTAGTCCTTCTTGGCGACCGCGGCGGTGGTGCCGTCCTTGACCTTCAGCCGCTTGTCGATGAGCCGGTAGACGTCGGCGTTGCGCTTGCCCTCGGCGATGATGAGGTTGTCGCGGCTCTCGGGGCTGAGCATCAGTTCGACCGCGCTGGCGGCCGACATTTGCTTCTGCAGCGTGTAGACACCGGCCTGGATGGTCCGGCCGTCGGGATTGCCCGCCTGGGCCGAGACGAAGGCGTCGACGCTCTTGACGACACCCGCGGACTTCAGTGCCCGTCCGATCGCGTAACCGTCCGCGCCCTCGGGGATCTCGACGGACACTTCCTGCCCGCTGCCGTCGCCCGCGAAGTCCGGGGCGTCAGCGAAACGATCCTGGTAGAACTGGTAGCCGAAGTAGCCCGCGCCCGCGAGGCCTCCACCGAGGACCAGGGCGACGAAGAGGCAGGCCATGCCGTTGCGGCGCTTCTTGGGCTTGCCGCCGCGGCCCTGCTGGTCGTCGCCGCGTCCGCGACGGTCGCCCGGTTCGTCGTCCTCGTCGTCACCGCCCGCGAAGAAGGCGTGCTCGCCCTGGTCCGGTCCGGGGTCCCAGACGGTCTCGGGCGGCTCCGGTTCCGCGTTGCGGCGGCCCGGCGGCTCGGGGGGCGGATACGCGTCCGGTGTGCCGTAGTAGTCGCGCTGGTCCTCGCCGTACGGGGCGGTCTGCTGCCCGTAGGGGTCGGCCGGATCGGGCGGGTAGGGGGCCTGGCCGTGCGAGCCGGTGGCCCAGGTGCCGGAGTCGTAGCCCTGCTGCGTCTGTACGGCGTACTGCGGGTCGTAGTTCCGCTGGTCGTACTGCTGCTGGTCGTACTGGTGCTGCGCGTACTGCTGGTACTGCTGCTGCGCCTGACCGTATCCGGCCTGTTCGCCGGTGCCCCAGTCGTCGTACTGCTGCTGCTCCGGATAGTGCTGCGGCTGGCCGCCGTAGGGGGACTGCCGGCCCTGGTGGGCCTCCTGTCCTCCCCATCCGCCGTCCCCGTACAACGGGTCCTCCGGATGCCACGGTTCGGAGCCTTGGCCCCGGCCATACTCAGTCATCGATCCCCTAGAGCCGCGAGGCGGCGGTCACGCGGCTTACGGCTCCGCTCCCGTATCGCCTCTTGCTGTGCGGCGGGACCGTTCGAACGCCGCCGCGTCGCGCGGAACGTTACCGTATCGCGATCAGATGACCACTTCGACGCCTTCGCCGGGTGCTTTACCTGACACCCGTTCGGATTCAAGCGCCTGTTGCAGGATCACCACGGCCGCTGCCTGGTCGATGACGGACCGCCCCTTCTTGGACTTCACGCCCGAGGCGCGCAGTCCCTGACTGGCCGTCACCGTCGTCATGCGCTCGTCCACGAGTCTCACCGGAACCGGGGAGATCATGCGGGCGAGTTCCTGGACGAAGCCCCGGACCTTGACCGCGGCCGGTCCCTCGCCCCCCTTGAGGGAACGCGGGAGACCGACCACGACCTCGATCGGCTCGTACTCCTCGACCAGGCCCTTCAACCGCCGCTGGGCTGCGGGGATGTCACGCCCGGGGACCGTCTCCACCGGGGTGGCGAGGATCCCGTCGGGGTCGCACGAGGCGACCCCGATCCGGGCGTCCCCGACGTCGATCGCGAGTCGACGTCCTCTTCGCATCTTCTTGACCCGATTCTTACTTGGCCGTCTCGGCGACCAGGCGCTCGACGGCGTCGACGGCGTCACCCACGGCGGCCGGGTTCTGGCCGCCGCCCTGGGCGACGTCCGGCTTGCCGCCACCGCCGCCGCCGAGGGTCTTGGCGGCCGTACGGACCAGGTCGCCGGCCTTCAGGCCGCGCTCGCGGGCGGCCTCGTTGGTGGCGATGACCGTCAGCGGCTTGCCGTTCGCCACCGCGAACAGGGCCACCACGGCGGGCCGTCCGCCCTGGATGCGTCCGCGCACGTCGAGCACGAGCTTGCGCAGGTCGTCGGCGGTCGTGCCGTCCGGGACCTGACCGGTCACGACAGCAATGCCGCGGACGTCCTTGGCGGATTCGGCGAGACCGGCGGCAGCCTGGAGGACCTTCTCGGCGCGGAACTTCTCGATCTCCTTCTCGGCGTCCTTCAGCTTGCCGAGCATGGCGGAGACCTTCTCCGGGAGCTCCTCCGGACGGCCCTTGATCAGCTCCTGGAGCTGGGCGACGACCGTGTGCTCCCGGGCGAGGAAGTTGTAGGCGTCCACACCGACCAGCGCCTCGATACGGCGGACACCCGAGCCGATGGAGGATTCGCCGAGCAGCTTCACCAGGCCCAGCTGGGCGGTGTTGTGCACGTGCGTGCCGCCGCACAGCTCCTTGGAGAAGTCACCGATGGTGACCACGCGGACGCGCTCGCCGTACTTCTCGCCGAACTCGGCGATGGCGCCCTGCTTCTTGGCCTCGTCGATGCCCATGACCTCGGCCTGGACGTCGAGGTCGCGGGCGAGCACCTCGTTGATCTTCTGCTCGACGTCGGTCATCACGGCCGTCGGGACGGCGGACGGGGAGCCGAAGTCGAAGCGGAAGCGGCCGGGCTGGTTCTCGGAACCGGCCTGGGCGGCCGTCGGGCCGAGGGCGTCGCGCAGGGCCTGGTGGGTCAGGTGGGTGGCCGAGTGGGCACGGGCGATGGCCGTGCGGCGACGGCCGTCGATGGAGGCGTGCGCCTTGGCGCCGACGGTGACCTCGCCGACCTGGACGACGCCCTTGTGCACGTAGACACCCGGGACCGGCTTCTGGCAGTCGCGGATCTCGATCACGGCACCGGTGTCGACCTTGATCTTGCCGGTGTCGCCGATCTGGCCGCCGCCCTCGGCGTAGAAGGGGGTGCGGTCGAGGACGATCTCGACCTCGTCGCCCTCGGTGGCGGCCGGGGAGGAGGCGCCGTCGACGAGGATGCCGACGATCGTGGACTCGCTCTCGGTGTCGGTGTAGCCGATGAAGTCGGTGGCACCGGCCTGGTCGGCGATCTCGCGGTAGGCGCCGGCGCCGGCGTGCCCGGTCTTCTTGGCCTGGGCGTCGGCCTTGGCGCGCTCCCGCTGCTCCTTCATCAGGCGGCGGAAGCCGTCCTCGTCCACGGAGAGGCCCTGTTCGGCGGCCATCTCCAGGGTGAGGTCGATCGGGAAGCCCCAGGTGTCGTGGAGCAGGAAGGCCTTGTCACCGGGCAGCACGGTGCTGCCGGCGGCCTTGGTGTCGGTGACGGCCGTGTCGAGGATGTTGGTGCCGGCCTTCAGCGTCTTGAGGAAGGCGTTCTCCTCGGCGAGGGCGACCTTCTCGATGCGCTCGCGGTCGGTGATGAGCTCGGGGTACTGCTGGCCCATCATCTCGATCACGGTGTCGACCAGGTCCTTCACGACCGGACCGGTGGCACCGAGCAGGCGCATGTTGCGGATGGCGCGGCGCATGATGCGGCGCAGCACGTAGCCGCGGCCCTCGTTGCCGGGGGTGACGCCGTCGCCGATCAGCATCACCGAGGTGCGCATGTGGTCGGTGACCACGCGCAGGGAGACGTCCGAGTCGTGGGCGTCGCCGTAGCGGACGCCGGTCAGCTCGGTGGCCTTGTTGATGACGGCCATCGAGGTGTCGATCTCGTACATGTTCTGCACGCCCTGCAGAATCATGGCGAGGCGCTCGAGGCCGAGGCCGGTGTCGATGTTCTTGCTGGGCAGTTCGCCGAGGATCTCGAAACTGTCCTTGCCGGTGCCCTCGCCCCGCACGTACTGCATGAAGACGAGGTTCCAGATCTCCACGTACCGCTCGTCGTTGACGGCGGGGCCGCCCTCGACGCCGAACTCGGGGCCGCGGTCGTAGTTGATCTCGGAACAGGGGCCGCAGGGGCCGGGGACGCCCATGGACCAGTAGTTGTCCTTCATGCCGAGGCGCTGGATGCGCTCCTTCGGCACGCCGACGACCTCGTGCCAGATGCGCTCGGCCTCGTCGTCGTCCTTGTAGACGGTGATCCACAGGCGCTCGGGGTCGAGGCCGTAACCGCCCTTGTCCTGGGGGCTGGTGAGCAGCTCCCAGGCGTACGTGATGGCGCCTTCCTTGAAGTAGTCGCCGAAGGAGAAGTTGCCGCACATCTGGAAGAAGGTGCCGTGCCGGGTGGTCTTGCCGACCTCTTCGATGTCGGGCGTGCGCACGCACTTCTGCACGCTGGTGGCGCGGCTGAAGGGCGGCTTGACCTCACCCAGGAAGTAGGGCTTGAAGGGCACCATGCCGGCCGGGACGAGGAGCAGAGTCGGGTCGTCCGCGATGAGCGACGCCGAAGGGACGACGGTGTGACCGCGCTCCTCGAAGAAGCTCAACCAGCGGCGGCGAATCTCAGCCGACTCCATCAGTGGTCCTCATTCCGGTTGTACGGGTACGTCTGGTACGTCGAGCCCTCGACGTACTTGGGGTTGTTGCGGTTCTCGATGGCGGCGTACCGCCGGGGCCCGGGGAGTTCGGGATTCTCGTTGATCCCGAGGGCGTCGCCCAGCTCGGCCTCCCGCGCGGCCATGTTGTCCCGGACGTCGAGCGCGAAGTCCAGCGCACGGTCCTTGATGCGGTGGCCGGCCTCGATCGCCTTGTTCCCCGCGGTTCTGGCCAGGCTCTCGGGCGTGAGTTGCTTCAGCTTGCGGTTGACCTTGGTGGTGGCCCACACACCGGCGGCGACGCCCGTGGTGAACCAGAAGGTACGGCGGAACATCGCTGTCTCTCAGTCCCTCTTCCCTCGGGCGCTGCGCCGAGAGACCGTGCGGCCCACGATCACGGTACGCCTGGACGCCTTGGCGGGCGCGTCCTCCTTGCGGCCGCCGAGGGCCCGGCGCACGCCGTAGCCGAAGGCGGCGACCTTGACCAGCGGGCCGCCGAAGGTGGAGGCGACGGTGGTCGACAGTGCGGAGGCGTTCGACGTGACCTCCTGGACGTCGGAGGCGATCGCGTCGACCCGGTCGATCTGGGTCTGCGCGGAACGCACCGCCGAGGAGGCGTCTGCCAGCAATGGGACGGCCTGGTCGGTCACGTCCGCCACCAGCTTGGTGGTCGCTCTGAGTGTCTGGGCCAGCCTCGCCAGCGCGACGGCGAGGAAGGAGACCAGAATCGCCCAGAAGACGGCCACCAGGATGCCGGCCACCTCTCCACCGGACACTGTGTGCACCCGCTCCCTGAAACGTGCCTGAACATCTGCCTGAATACGAGAAAGTCGTGCCACGAGCCTATCGCGCCGGGGGTGCGGCTCCGTACCGGATTGCCGCCCGGCGGCGGCGGATTCGCGAAAGCCCGCCGCCTCGCCCGCCCGGAAGGGACGGGGAGACGGCGGGCTGTTGTACCGCGTGCCTGCCGAAGATCAGCGGGCGTAGTACTCGACGACGAGCTGCTCGTCGCAGATCACCGGGATCTCCTTGCGGTTCGGCTCGCGGTCCAGGCGGAACGCCAGGGCCTTGAGGTTCACCTGGAGGTAGCGCGGGGTCTCGCCGTCGGGGGCGAAGCCACCCTCACGGGCGATCGTGAAGAGGGTCTTCTCCTTGGAGCGGTCGCGGACCTGCACGACGTCGTCCGGACGGACACGGAAGGAGGGCTTGTCGACCTTCTTGCCGTTGACCGCGATGTGGCCGTGGACGACCATCTGGCGGGCCTGGTAGATCGTGCGGGCGATGCCCGAACGAAGGACCAGCGCGTCGAGACGACGCTCGAGCTCGATGATCAGGGCCTCACCGGTCTTGCCCTGGACCTTGGAGGCACGCTCGTAGGCGCGGACGAGCTGGCGCTCGGACACGTCGTACTGCGCACGCAGACGCTGCTTCTCGAGCAGACGGACCTTGTAGTCCGAGTTCTGCTTGCGGCCACGGCCGTGCTCACCCGGCGGGTAGGGGCGGGCCTCGAAGTACTTGACGGCCTTCGGGGTCAGTGCGATGCCGAGGGCACGCGACTTCTTGACCTTGGGGCGGGACTGGTTCGCCACTGTCTTTTCTCTTTCCTGGTTTCCGGCTTGTCAGGGTTGAGGGAGGTCGCATCCGCAGCCGGGGAAACCCGCCTCGCCCTTGCGGACGGGGTGGGCAGCCGCTCCCCTGGTCTGGGCACATACGTGCAGCACGCGAGTGGCCCACCGGCCGGTCCCGTCGTGCGACGGGTGGTGGTGGGCTGCCCGCGACACCGTTCGACGGTGCGCGACGCTCCTGGAGCCGATTCCGGAGGACCGGGGCTCCGGCCGACTGTCCCGTTCTGACTGCACGGGACGCGGCACTCCGGACGAGTTTACAGGGTGCTCAGGACCGCTTTCGACCGAGGTTCTTCCGGGTCCACTCGACGGCGTCCGCGTAGCGGGCCTCCGCGCCGTGCCGGGTGGGTTCGTAGTACTCGCGGTCCTTGAGCGCGTCCGGGGCGTACTGCTGGGCCGCGATGCCCTCGGCCAGGTCGTGCGGGTAGACGTAGCCCTGGCCGTGGCCGAGTTTGGTCGCGCCCTTGTAGTGGCTGTCGCGCAGGTGCGCGGGCACCGGGCCGGCGAGGCCCTTGCGGACGTCCTCCAGGGCGGCGCCGATCGCGGTGGTCGCCGCGTTCGACTTGGGTGCGAGGGCGAGGGCGATGGTGGCGTGGCTGAGGGTGAGGGCGGCCTCCGGGAAGCCGATCATGGCGACGGCCTGGGCGGCGGCGACCGCCGTCTGCAGGGCGGTCGGGTCCGCCAGCCCGATGTCCTCGCTGGCGGAGATCATGAGGCGCCGGGCGATGAACCGGGGGTCCTCGCCGGCCTCGATCATCCGAGCCAGGTAGTGCAGGGCGGCGTCGACGTCGGAGCCGCGGATGGACTTGATGAGGGCGCTGGCCACGTCGTAGTGCTGGTCGCCGTCGCGGTCGTACTTCACGGCGGCCCGGTCGACCGTCTCCTCCAGGGTGGTCAGGCCGATCTCCGGCTCGCCCTTGTCGAGGGCGGCTCCGGCGGCCGCCTCCAGGGCGGTCAGGGCCCGGCGGGCGTCGCCGCCGGCGATGCGCAGGAGGTGGTTCTCGGTCTCCTCGGGGAGGGCGACGGCGTCCCCCAGGCCGCGCTCGTCGCTGAGGGCACGGCGGATGAGGCCCCTGATGTCGTCGTCCGTGAGCGGTTCGAGGGTGAGCAGCAGAGAGCGGGACAGCAGGGGCGAGATCACCGAGAAGTACGGGTTCTCCGTCGTCGCCGCGATCAGGGTCACCCAGCGGTTCTCGACGGCCGGGAGCAGGGAGTCCTGCTGGGCCTTGCTGAAGCGGTGGATCTCGTCGAGGAAGAGGACGGTCTCCTTGCCGTAACCGCCGGAGGCGCGGCGGGCTCCGTCGATGACCGCGCGGACCTCCTTGACGCCGGCGGTGATCGCCGACAGCTCCACGAAGCGGGCGTCGGTGGCCTTGGAGACGACGTAGGCCAGGGTGGTCTTGCCGGTGCCGGGCGGGCCCCAGAGGAGCACCGAGGAGGGGCCGGCCGGACCGGAGGCCTCTCCGACCAGTCTGCGCAGCGGTGAGCCCGGTTTCAGCAGGTGCTGCTGGCCCACGACCTCGTCGAGGGTGCGCGGGCGCATCCGCACCGCCAGGGGGCTGCTGGACGGCTCCTTCTCCTGGCGTTCTTCGGCTGCGGCGGTGAACAGGTCGGGCTCCACGTCAGAAACCCTAAATCACCGCACCGACAATCCGGCCCGGGCCCGGACCGCCCGGGTCAGCTGGTCCAGAAGTCCCACCAGCGGGTCAGGACCAGCATGCCGATGATGCCGATGTGCAGCACGGGCATGACCCACGTGAACTCGCCGAAGAAGCTCTTGAGCCAGTTCGGGGCGGGCAGGAAGCCCTTGCGGATGTTGAACGACGTCACGTACCAGAACATGATGATCGTGGCGACCCAGGCCAGGGAGCACCACAGGCACAGCGCGTTGATCCGGTACAGGGACTGGAACATCAGCCAGGCGCAGAAGCCGACGCCGAAGAGGCAGCCGGCGTTGAAGGTGAGCCAGTACCAGCGCGGGAAGCGGGCCCGGGCGAGCAGGCTCACGCCGACGCAGATGACGATGCCGTAGCAGACGAGACCGAGCATCGGGTTCGGGAAGCCGAAGACCGCGGCCTGCTTGCTCTCCATGACGCTGCCGCAGGAGACGACGGGGTTGAAGCTGCAGCCGGGCGTGAATGTCTTGCCCTCGACCTTGGCCTCGAGGATCTTGAACTTGTCGATCGTGATGACCCACGCCGCGAGCAGCCCGGCCGCGCCGGTGATCATCAGCATCAGGGCGAAGGCCCGGCTGCCGCCCTCGCGACGGGGCGCGATCTCGGCGCTCTCCGGCTCGGGTTCCGTGGAGACGTCCTTCACTGTCGTCTTGCTCATCCCGCCGATTCCGTCACTCGAGATCCGGACTGCTTCGGTCAGGGCCATTGTGCCGCACGGGGGCGCCTGTCCACCGTTCAGTGGACATAAGCATGTCCTCCCGGTCGTCCCTGAGGGGTCGTTTTCGGCCGACGCTCGTCGTATGACAGCACAGGGGTACGACCTCGCCGTGGAGGTGCGGGGGCTGCGCAAGCGCTACGGCGACGCGACCGCCGTCGACGGCATCGACCTGGGCATCCGGCGCGGCGAGGTGTTCGGCCTGCTCGGGCCCAACGGCGCGGGCAAGAGCACCACGGTGGAGATCCTCCAGGGCAACCGGAGCCGGGACGCGGGCGAGGTGTCCGTGCTCGGGTCGGACCCGGCCTGCGCCACGCGCGCGTGGCGGTCACGTGTCGGAATCGTCTGGCAGGACGAATCGGCGCCCGCCGAGTTGACGGTCCGGGAGGCCGTGCGGCACTTCGCCCGCTACTACCCCCGGCCGCGGGACCCGGAGGAGGTCATCGGCCTGGTCGGCCTGGCGGCGAAGGCGGACAGCCGGATCAAGGCGCTGTCGGGCGGCCGGCGCCGGCGGCTGGACGTGGCGCTGGGCGTGATCGGCGGTCCTGACCTGCTGCTCCTGGACGAGCCGACGACCGGGTTCGATCCGGCCGCCCGACGGCGGTTCTGGTCGCTGGTCCGCGCCCTGGCCGACGACGGCACGACCATCCTGCTGACCACGCACTACCTGGAGGAGGCGGAGGCCCTCGCGCACCGGCCGGCCGTCGTCGCGAAGGGCCGGATCGCCGCCGAGGGCGAGCCGCAGGCGTTGCGGGAGAGGTCCGGCGGTGAGGCCGTCGTCGAGTGGACGGAGCCGGACGGCACCGCGCGCCCGTCCGGTCCCCCAGGGGCTCCGCCCCTTCGACCCCGCCAGGGGGCTGCACCCCCTGGGCCCCCGGTCGGCCTGAACGGCCTCGTCCTCAAGCGCCGGACGGGCTGGAAGGGTCAGCCCAGGCGCGCTTCCAGTTCGGCCACGATCTCGTTCACGCCCACCGCCGTCTGCTCGCCCGACTCCATGTCCTTGAGCTGGACGACGCCCTCGGCGAGGTCGCGTTCGCCGGCGACGACGGTGTAGCGGGCGCCGCTGCGGTTGGCGTTCTTCATGGCGCCCTTGAGGCCCTTGCCGCCGTAGGAGAAGTCCGCCGCGATGCCGTTCTTGCGCAGCTCCGTGACCTTCGCGAACAGAACCCGGCGGGCCTCCTCGCCGAGCGGGACGGCGAACACGCTGGTGGTGGCGGGGAGTTCGAGCTCGACGCCCTCCGCCTCCAGAGCGAGGACCGTGCGGTCGACGCCGAGGGCCCAGCCGACGGACGGCAGCGCGGGGCCGCCGATCATCTCCGACAGCCCGTCGTAGCGGCCGCCGCCGCCCACGGCGGACTGCGAGCCCAGGCCGTCGTGGACGAACTCGAAGGTGGTGCGGGTGTAGTAGTCCAGGCCGCGGACCAGCTTCGGGTCGTCCTCGAAGGCCACCCCCGCCGCCGTGATCAGTTCGCGCACCTCCTCGTGGTACGCCTTGCACGCGTCGCAGAGGTAGTCCCGCAGCAGCGGGGCCTCCCCCAGCTGCTTCTGGACCGACTCACGCTTGTCGTCCAGGACGCGCAGCGGGTTGATCTCCGCGCGGCGCAGGGTGTCCTCGTCCAGGTCCAGGCCGCGGAGGAAGTCCTGCAGCGCCGTCCGGTACACCGGGCGGCACTCGCTGTCGCCCAGGCTGTTGAGCAGGATCCGGAAGTCGCTCAGGCCCAGCGAGCGGTACGCCTGGTCGGCCAGGATGAGCAGCTCGGCGTCCAGCGCGGGGTCCTCGGCGCCGATCGCCTCGGCACCGACCTGGGAGAAGTGGCGGTAGCGGCCCTTCTGGGGGCGCTCGTAGCGGTAGTACGAGCCGGAGTACCAGAGCTTGACCGGGAGGTTGCCCGCCTTGTGCAGGTTGGCCTCCAGCGCGGCACGCAGGACGGAGGCCGTGCCTTCGGGGCGCAGGGCCAGCCTGTCGCCGCCCTTCGTCTCGAAGGCGTACATCTCCTTCGTCACGATGTCCGTCGACTCACCGACGCCGCGCGCGAAGAGTTCGACGTTCTCGAAGCCGGGCGTCTCGATGTAGCCGTAGCCGGAGTTGCGCAGCGGTGCGGCGATGGCCTCGCGGACGGCCAGGTACTTCGCACTGTCCGGCGGGATCAGGTCGTACGTGCCCTTGGGGGCCTTGAAGGTGCTCACGGAAGGTCTCGTCACATTCCTCGTCGGGGAGCGTCGTGGGCTCCCTGGCCGGCGGCCACCTGCCGCAGATACGGATTGGTGGCACGCTCCTGGCCGATGGTCGTCTGGGGGCCGTGGCCGGACAGCACCACGGTCGAGTCGTCGAGCGGCAGGCACACGCGGGCCAGCGAGTCGAGCATCTCGGCCATGTCACCGCCGGGCAGGTCGGTGCGTCCGATGGAGCCGGCGAACAGCAGGTCGCCCGAGAACAGGATCGGCGGGATGTCCGCCGCCTCGGGCATGCCGAAGGTCACCGACCCCTTGGTATGGCCCGGGGCGTGGGCCACGGCCAGCTCCAGACCGGCCAGCTCCAGCTTCGCGCCGTCGGCCAGTTCCTTGACGTCGTCCGGCTCCCCCACGGTCAGCTCGCCCAGGAGCGGCATGCCGATGGAGCGGCCGATTCCCTTCTCGGGGTCTCTCATCATGTACCGGTCGTCGGGGTGGATCCAGGCCGGCACGTCGTGCGCGCCGCACACCGGGACGACCGAGGCCACGTGGTCGATGTGGCCGTGGGTGAGGACGACGGCGACGGGCTTGAGCCGATGCTTGGCGATCGCTTCCGCGACGCCGTCGGCGGCCTGATGGCCGGGGTCGATGATCACGCACTCCTCACCGGCGGCGGGGGCGACGAGATAGCAGTTCGTCCCCCAGGCCCCGGCGGGGAACCCGGCAATGAGCACGATCGTCCTTCGTTGTGTCGATACGGGCGGCTGCGGCTGCCCACAGAGCCTACCGGCGCTGCCGATTCCTCAGCGAACCCATATACGGTACGGGGCACACGCAGGCGGTCGGCGCACAGGCCCCACGCGTACCGGTCGATGTTCGAGACGCATGAGGAGAGAACCCGGTGGTCAGCCAGGAACAGCGGCGGCGTCAGCTCGCCCGTGAGAAGTACTTGCGGCAGCAGCAGCGACGCACTGAGACGCGACGCAAGGCCCGCATCCGCAACTCCGTGATCGCCTCGGTCCTCGGCGTGGTCGTGGTGTTCTCCGTGACGGTCTTCCTGACCAAGCCGTTCGAGGACGACGGCAAGAAGAAGAACGCGAGCGCGGAGGCCGGCCCGAGCGCCTCGCCCAGCAAGGCCCCGGACCCGTGCGAGAAGCCCGCCGCGGGCAAGGTCAAGTCGGAGACCTGGAAGAAGGAACCGGCGATGACCATCGACGAGTCGGCGAAGTACACGATGAAGATGGACACGACCTGCGGCGAGATAGACATCGACCTGAAGGCGTCGGCGGCACCGCACACCGTCAACTCGTTCAACTTCCTCGCCGGGAAGGGCTACTTCGACCACAGCAAGTGCCACCGGCTCACCAACCAGGGCATCTACGTCCTGCAGTGCGGCGACCCGCAGGGCACCGGCATGGGCGGCCCCGGCTACACGATCCCGGACGAGAACCTGAAGGACAAGAGCCTCAAGGGCGGGGTGTACCCGGCGGGCACGGTCGCGATGGCGAACCAGTACAACCCGCAGGCCAAGAAGGGCCGGAACACCGGTGGCAGCCAGTTCTTCCTGGTCTACCAGGACAGTCAGCTGCCGCCCGACTACACACCGTTCGGTACCGTGTCCGAGGCGGGCATGAAGGTCCTGAAGAAGATCGCCGCCGCCGGAGCTGCGGCCCCCGACCCCCAGACGGGTAACACGGCGCCCAACGCGACGGTCGTGATCAACAAGGCCACGATCACCGAATCCTGACCCCCCAACTGCGAAATTTCGGTCGCGCGGGATGCGGACACGCCCCCCGCCGGTCGCCTATGTTGGCCGTGACGAAACTGTGGACGATGCCCGGGGGCACTGAAGCCCCTCGCAGGCATCATGTGGAGGAGGCGCTGTGAGCAGCGACCCGTGGGGCCGCGTCGACGAGACGGGGACCGTGTACGTGCGTACGGCCGACGGCGAGCAGGTCGTCGGTTCCTGGCAGGCAGGCTCCCCCGAGGAGGCGCTGGCCTATTTCGAGCGCAAGTACGAGGGCCTGGTTGTCGAGATCGGCCTCCTCGAGAAGCGAGTGAAGACCACCGACCTGTCGGCGAAGGACGCCCAGGCCGCGATCGACCACATCCGGGAACAGGTCGACGCGCATCACGTAGTGGGCGACCTGGACGCCCTGCGGGTCCGGTTGGACAAGCTCGTCGAGCAGGTGGAAGCGCGCCGCGAGGAGCGCAAGGCGCAGCGGGCGAGGCAGTCCGACGAGGCGCGCAAGGCCAAGGAGACGCTGGTCGCCGAGGCGGAGGAGCTGTCGCAGTCCGACCAGTGGCGGGCGGCCGGTGAGCGGCTGCGGGCCCTGGTGGACACCTGGAAGGGTCTGCCGCGGCTGGACCGCAAGTCCGACGACGAGCTGTGGCACCGGTTCTCGCATGCCCGGTCGGCGTTCTCCAAGCGGCGCAAGCAGCACTTCGCGCAGCTGGACGCGCAGCGCGAGGAGGCGCGGCGGACCAAGGAGCGGCTGGTCTCCGAGGCCGAGGCGCTGTCGAACTCCACGGAGTGGGGTGCGACGGCCGCGCGCTACCGGGAGCTGATGGCCGAGTGGAAGGCCGCCGGCCGTGCGCAGCGCGAGCACGAGGACGACCTGTGGAACCGCTTCCGCGGCGCCCAGGACGTCTTCTTCGCGGCCCGCAGCTCGGTCTTCGCCGAGCGGGACGCCGAGCAGACGGAGAACCTGAAGCTCAAGGAGGAGCTGGCCGAGGAGGCCGAGAAGCTCCTGCCGATCACGGACCTGAAGGCGGCCCGGGCCGCCTTCCGCAATGTGAACGAGCGCTGGGAGGCCATCGGCCACGTGCCGCGCGACGCCCGGCCCAAGGTCGAGGGCCGTATGCACGCCGTCGAGCGGGCCATCCAGGAGGCCGAGGAGGCCGAGTGGCGCCGGACGAACCCGGAGGCACGCGCGCGTGCCGAGGGTCTGACCGGTCAGCTGCAGGCCGCTGTGGACAAGCTCCGAGGCCAGATCGAGCAGGCCCGGTCGCAGGGCAACACCGCCAAGGCCGACAAGCTCGAGCGTGAGCTCGAGGGCCGCCAGGCGCTGCTCGACCAGGCGCTGAAGGGTCTCCACGAGTTCGGAGGCTGACCCGTTCACCGAAAGAGGGCCTCCGTACCGGACGGGGGCCCTCTTTCGCGTGGTCGCCGCGGCCGTCAGGTCCTGTTGCGCGCGGACGTCACCCGGTACACGTCGTAGACACCCTCCACGCCCCGGACCGCCTTCAGCACGTGGCCGAGGTGCTTCGGGTCGCCCATCTCGAAGGTGAACCGGGAGGTGGCGACGCGATCGCGAGAGGTCTGGACGGCGGCGGAGAGGATGTTGACGTGCTGGTCGGACAGCACGCGGGTGACGTCGGAGAGCAGCCGGGAGCGGTCCAGGGCCTCGACCTGGATGGCGACCAGGAAGACCGAGGACTGGGTGGGCGCCCACTCGACCTCGAGGATGCGCTCGGGCTCGCGGGAGAGTGACTCGACGTTCACGCAGTCATGGCGGTGCACCGATACGCCACTGCCGCGGGTGACGAAGCCGATGATGGGGTCGCCCGGAACGGGGGTACAGCAGCGGGCCAGCTTGACCCACACGTCCTCGACGCCCTTGACGACGACGCCCGGGTCGGCGCTGGAGCGGCGTTTGCGGCTGCGGCCACGGGCCGGCGGGACCGACTCGTCGATCTCCTCGGTGGCGGCCTCCTCGCCGCCGAGGGCCTGGACCAGCTTCTGCACGATGTTCTGCGCGGACACATGGCCCTCGCCGATCGCCGCGTACAGCGCGGAGATGTCGGCGTAGCGCATCTCGTGCGCCAGGGTCACCAGGGAGTCGCCGGTCAGGATGCGCTGGATCGGCAGGTTCTGCTTGCGCATCGCGCGGACGATGGCGTCCTTGCCCTGCTCGATCGCCTCGTCGCGGCGTTCCTTGGAGAACCAGGCCCGGATCTTGTTGCGGGCGCGGGGCGACTTGACGAAACCGAGCCAGTCACGGGAGGGGCCGGCGCCGGGTGCCTTGGAGGTGAAGACCTCCACCAGATCGCCGTTGTCGAGGGTGGACTCCAGCGGGACCAGACGGCCGTTGACCCGGGCGCCGATGGTGCGGTGGCCGACCTCGGTGTGCACGGCGTACGCGAAGTCGACGGGGGTGGCTCCGGCGGGGAGCGCTATGACATCGCCCTTGGGGGTGAAGACGAAGACCTCGTTGCGGGACAGGTCGAAGCGCAGGGACTCCAGGAACTCGCCGGGGTCCTCCGTCTCCTTCTGCCAGTCCAGCAGCTGGCGCAGCCAGGCCATGTCGTTGAGGTGGTCGTCCTTGCTCTTGCCGGACGACTTGGGCGCGTCGGTGCGCACCTTGGAGGCGCCGGCGACGGCCTCCTGCTTGTACTTCCAGTGCGCGGCGATGCCGTACTCGGCGCGGCGGTGCATGTCGAACGTGCGGATCTGCAGCTCCACGGGCTTGCCGCCGGGGCCGATGACCGTCGTGTGCAGCGACTGGTACATGTTGAACTTGGGCATCGCGATGTAGTCCTTGAACCGGCCGGGGACCGGGTTCCATCGCGCGTGCACGGTGCCGAGGGCCGCGTAGCAGTCGCGGACGGTGTCCACGAGGACGCGGATGCCCACCAGGTCGTAGATCTCCGCGAAGTCCCGGCCGCGAACGATCATCTTCTGGTAGACGCTGTAGTAGTGCTTCGGGCGGCCGGTGACGGTCGCCTTGATGCGGGCCGCGCGCAGGTCCTGCTGGACCTCGTCGGTGACGATGGCCAGGTACTCGTCACGCTTCGGTGCCCGCTCGGCCACCAGCCGTACGATCTCGTCGTACATCTTGGGGTAGAGGATCGCGAAGGCGAGGTCCTCCAGCTCCCACTTGATGGTGTTCATGCCCAGGCGGTGGGCGAGCGGCGCGTAGATCTCCAGGGTCTCGCGCGCCTTCTTCTCCTGCTTCTCGCGCTTGAGGTAGCGCATGGTGCGCATGTTGTGCAGGCGGTCGGCGAGCTTGATGACCAGGACGCGCGGGTCCTTGGCCATGGCGACGACCATCTTGCGCACGGTTTCGGCCTGGGCGGCCTCGCCGAACTTGACCTTGTCGAGCTTGGTGACGCCGTCGACGAGCAGGGTGACGACGTCGCCGAAGTCGCGGCGCAGGTCGTCCAGGCCGTACTCAGTGTCCTCGACCGTGTCGTGCAGCAGACCGGCCATCAGGGTGGCCGGATCCATACCCAGCTCGGCGAGGATCGTCGTCACGGCGAGGGGGTGCGTGATGTACGGGTCGCCGCTCTTGCGCTTCTGGCCGCGGTGCCAGCGCTCGGCGACCTGGTAGGCGCGCTCGATCTGGCGGAGCGTCGCCGTCTCGATCTTCGGGTCGTTGCTGCGCACTATGCGCAGCAACGGCTCCAGCACCGGGTTGTAGGGGTTCGCGCGCTGGACGCCGAGACGGGCGAGGCGGGCGCGGACGCGGTTGGAGGAGCCGGTGCGGGCGGGCTGGCCGGTGGTCTGGCGCACGGCGGGCGGGAGGGGCTTGGGGCGCGACTGCTCGGCGGGCTTGTCGACCGGCGCCGACTGGGCGTGCTCGACCGGCCCGCGGGTGTCGTTCTTCGCGTGCTGCCGTTCGGCGCGGGCTTGGCCGCGGCTGCCGAGGCGGCCTCTCTTGGCGGCGGTCAGGTGCTGGGCCTC
>NZ_GG657757.1:1570533-1582185 GCF_000158955.1 Streptomyces viridochromogenes DSM 40736
GGATTCCTCCGGGTCCGCCTCCGCGGTGTCGAGCCGGTGTCCACCGGGCTGCCGTGGGCCTTCTAGACCGTGAGCAGCGCCTCCAGCGGGGCTCCGCCGAGCGCCGGTTCCAGGCGGGTGCGGCCGTGCAGGAAGCCGAGCTCCATGAGGACGGCGAGACCCGCGACCTCGGCGCCGGCCCGGCGGATGAGCTGGACCGAGGCCTCGGCGGTGCCGCCGGTGGCGAGGACGTCGTCGACGATCAGGACACGGTCCTCGGCGGTCAGGTCCTCGGCGTGGATCTCGATCTCCGCCGAGCCGTACTCCAGGTCGTAGGCCTGGGCGAGGGTGGCTCCGGGGAGCTTGCCCGCCTTGCGCACGGGGACGAAGCCGAGACCGGCGCGGACGGCGACCGGGGCGCCGAGGATGAAGCCGCGGGCCTCCAGGCCGACGACCTTGGTGGCGCCGCTGCGCTCGGCGATCTCGGCGAGGGCGTCGGTGAGCGCGGTGAACGCCGCCGGGTCCGCCAGGAGCGGGGTGATGTCCTTGAACATCACGCCCGGCTCCGGGTAGTCCGCCACGTCCCTGATGCGGCTGAGCAGCAGGTCCCTGATCTCGGTCATCGGCGCTTCCCCGAGGGACGGCCGCGGCCGCGGCTGCGGGACGCGGGCTGGTTGCGAGGGCCGACGACCGCGGGTGCGGCGTCCGCGGGCTCCTCGGCGTACAGCTCCTCGGCCTCTCCCGTCTGCGGCGTTTCGCCCTTCTGGGCCCGCTTGGCCAGGACGCGCTTCTTCAGGGCCTTCATCTGCGGCTCGCGCTCCTTGAGGTCGGCGACGAGCGGCGTGGCGATGAAGATCGAGGAGTACGCACCGGCGGCGAGGCCGACGAACAGCGACAGCGAGATGTCGTTCAGCATGCCGGCGCCGAGCACGCCGCCACCGATGAACAGCAGGCCGCCGACCGGCAGCAGTGCGACCACCGTGGTGTTGATGGAGCGGACGAGGGTGCTGTTGATCGAGCGGTTGGCGACGTCGCTGTAGGTCCAGCGGGTCTGCTTGGTGATGTCCTTGGTCTGTTCCTTGAGGCTGTCGAAGACCACGACCGTGTCGTAGAGCGAGTAGCCGAGGATGGTCAGCAGACCGATCACCGTGCCCGGTGTGACCTCGAAGCCGACGAGGGCGTAGATACCGACCGTGATGGTGATGTCGTGGATCAGCGCGACGAACGCGGCGAGCGCCATGCGCCACTCGAAGGCGATCGCCAGGTAGATCACCACGAGGATCAGGAAGATCCCGAGGCCTTGCCAGGCCTTGTTGGCGATCTGCTCACCCCAGCTGGGGCCGACCAGCTCCGCGTTGATCTGCTCCGAGTCGATCTTGAGGTCGTCGGCGAGCGTGTTCTTGATCTTGTTCGCCGCGTCGGTGTCGATGCCGGCGACCTGGATGCGCAGGCTGCCGTCGCCGAGCTTCTGGACGATCGCGTCGTGGCCGGAGGCCGTCTCCGCGTACTCCTCCGCCTGGGACACCGAGGCGCTGGTGTTCTTCGGGGTGTTGAAGACGGCGCCGCCCTGGAACTCGATGCCCATGTTCAAGCCGCGGACCGTCAGGCCGACGATGGCCGTGATGGTGATCAGGATCGACAGGCCGTACCAGATCTTGCGGTTCTTGACGAAGTCGTAGCCGACCTCGCCACGGTGCAGTCGGGCGCCGAGGTTGCCGAGTTTCGACATCTCAGGCCTCCTTCGGGTCGACGGGGGCGGCAGGACGGCGGGTGCGGCGCAGCGGCGGCTGCGCACCCAGGCTCTTCGGGTCGAGGCCGGACCACTTGTGGCCGTTCGCGAAGAACGGGCGGCGGGCCATCAGCGTCAGCAGCGGCTTGGTGAAGAGGAACACGACGACCACGTCGAGCAGGGTGGTCAGGCCGAGCGTGAACGCGAAGCCCTGGACCTTGCCGACGGTGACGATGAAGAGCACCGCGGCGGCGAGGAACGACACGAAGTCGGAGACCAGGATGGTGCGCCGGGCGCGCGGCCAGGCCCGCTCGACGGCGGGGCGCAGGGTGCGGCCTTCCCTGATCTCGTCGCGGACGCGTTCGAAGTACACGATGAACGAGTCCGCTGTGATGCCGATCGCGACGATGGCTCCGCACACCGCCGGCAGGTTCAGCGCGAACCCGATGGTCGGGCCGAGCAGGGCCATGAGCGTGTAGGTGAGGGCTGCGGAGACCAGCAACGAGAGGATCGCGATGAACGCCAGGCCGCGGTAGTAGGCCATCAGATAGATGACGACCAGCGCGAGACCGATCGCGCCGGCGATCAGTCCGGCCTGCAGCTGGTCACCGCCCAGGGCGGCGGTCACGGTCGTCATGCTGTCCACCTTGAAGGTCAGTGGCAGCGCACCGTACTTCAGCATGTTGGCGAGTTCCTGCGCCGACTGCTGGTTGAAGTTGCCGGAGATCTCCGCGTTGCCGCCGGTCAGGGCCTGGCGGACGAACGGGTCGGAGACGACGTCACCGTCCAAGACGATCGCGAACTGGTTCTGCGGGGACTGGTTCTGCGCCAGCTTGCCGGTGATGGCGGCGAACTTCTTGGCGCCTGAGTCCGTGAAGTCCATCTGGACCGTCCAGCCGGCACCGCTCTGGGTGTTCAGGCTGGCCTGGGCCTTGTCGACGTCGGTGCCGTCGACCTCGGCCGGGCCGAGGACGTACTTCTGCCACTGGCCCTGCGAGTTCTTGCCGCAGGCCAGGGTCGGCTCGGAAGCCTTCGAGCCGTCGCCGACCTTGCCGCGGGCCTTCTCGTCGGTGCAGTCGAGTGCGGCGTACTGCGCCTGGAGCTTCTTCGCGTCTTCTTCGGCGGTGCCACCGGAGGCGGACGGAGAGGGGCTGGCCTTCGCCTTGTCCGAGGCGCCGGCGGACGGCGTCGCGTCGGCCTTCAGCGCGTCCGTGACGGCGCGGCCCTGCGTGGTCGGGCTCGCGGACGGGGATGCCGAGTCCTTGTCGGTGGCCTCGGGCTTGTCGGTGGCCTTGCCCGACGGCTTGCCCGAGGGGCTGCCGGTGGGGCTCGGGGACGGGCTGGTCTTGCCGTTGCCGCCGGAGACCTCGGTGGCGAGGACGGGGCGGAAGTAGAGCTTGGCGGTGGTGCCGACCTGCTTACGTGCCTGCTCGGAGTTGGTCCCCTTGGGGATGTTCACGACGATGTTGTCGCGCCCCTGCGTCTGCACCTCGGACTCGGAGACGCCCAGACCATTGACACGGCGTTCCATGATGGAGACGGCGGTGTCCATGTTGGTCTTGTTGATCGCCGACTCGTTGCCGGCCTCGGGGACCGCGCGGAGCGTGATGCTCGTACCGCCGGCGAGGTCGATGCCGAGACGCGGTTTCGTGTGTCCCGAGGCGAACATCCCACCGGTGAGCGCCGCGATGGCGATCAGGATCAGGGCCAGCGAGCGCCACGGCTTGCTCTGGGCGCTCGCGTTCCTGCCCTTTTTAGGTGTGGCCACCTTCTCGTACTCCCTCTCGGGCCACCTCGCTCCGGATCGGCGGACGGGTGGCCATGACATGGTGTCGGGATTCCGTGCGAGCTGGGCGTGGTCCGGGGTGCGCGGGCATCGCCCGCGCACCCCGGGGTCACGACTACTTCGCCTCGGAGTCGCCGTCGGTCTTCTTCGGCTCTTCGTCCGTCTTCGCCTCGCCGGCCGGGGCGTCCTCGGCGGGCTCGTCAGCCGCGTCCTTCTTGCCGAGGTCGACGGCCTTGTCGTCAGCGGTGGCGTCGGCGGCGGAGTCGCCGGTCTCGGTGAGGGAGGAGGCGTCGTCCGGGACGAGGTCGGCGTCGGACTTCAGGTCGTGCTCGATGCCGTGGACGATGCGGTTGTACTCGTCGTCGGTGAGGACGGCACCGATGGAGTTCTTGGCGAAGAGGAGCTCGACGCCCGGACCGGCGTCGAGGAGGACGGTGTCGTCGTTCACCTCCTTGACCGTGGCGTACATGCCCCCGATGGTGCGGACACCGCTGCCGGGCTGCATCTGGTTCCGCATGTCCACGGCTTGCTGCTGCTTCTTCTTGGCCGACCGGGTCATCAGGAACATGGCCCCGATGAGCACGATGAACGGGAGGAGGGTCAGGAGACTCACGGGTCGGTACTTCCTTCACACGACCGCGCTGTGAGCGGCCAGCTGGTTGGGGGTATGTACGCCGCCGACAAAGGCGGCATCGGCGGAGTCTAAGCGAGTCCGCGCGCATGGAACAACGCTCAGCATGGCACCGAGGTTCCTGCTCCGGCCACTGACGTCGCCGTCCCGAAACGGTGACGGTGCGCTCACGCCCCGAACAGGTCCTGTTGTCCGTTTCCCGCCGTCTGGGAGCGGGGCGGGGTGAGGCCGAGATGCGCCCATGCGGCGGGGGTGGCCACCCGGCCGCGCGGGGTGCGGGCCAGCAGCCCCTCCCTCACGAGGAAGGGCTCGGCCACCTCTTCCACCGTCTCACGCTCCTCCCCCACCGCGACGGCGAGCGTGGACAGACCGACGGGACCGCCGCTGAACAGCTTGAGCAGGGCTTCGAGCACGGCCCGGTCGAGGCGGTCGAGGCCGCGCTCGTCCACCTCGTAGACGGCGAGGGCGGCCGCCGCGATGTCCTGGGTGATCAGCCCGTCGGCCTTGACCTGCGCGTAGTCCCGGACGCGGCGCAGCAGGCGGTTGGCGATGCGGGGCGTGCCGCGGGAGCGGCCGGCGATCTCGGCGGCGCCGTGCGGCTCGATCTCGACCTCGAGGAGGTTCGCCGAGCGGTGGATGACGCGCTCCAGTTCGGCCGGTTCGTAGAACTCCATGTGGGCGGTGAAGCCGAACCGGTCGCGCAGCGGCGGCGGCAGCAGACCCGCGCGCGTGGTGGCGCCGACCAGGGTGAACGGGGGCAGCTCCAGCGGGATGGCGGTGGCTCCCGGGCCCTTGCCGACGATGACGTCGACGCGGAAGTCCTCCATCGCCATGTACAGCATCTCCTCGGCGGGCCGGGACATGCGGTGGATCTCGTCGAGGAAGAGGACCTCGCCCTCCTGGAGGGAGGAGAGGATCGCGGCGAGATCGCCGGCGTGCTGGATGGCGGGGCCGGAGGTGATGCGGATGGGCGCACCCATCTCGGCCGCGATGATCATCGACAGGGTGGTCTTGCCGAGGCCGGGGGCGCCGGAGAGCAACACGTGGTCCGCGGTCGCGCCACGCGCGCGTGCGGCGCGCAGGACGAGGTCGAGCTGCTCCCGGACCTTCTCCTGGCCGATGAACTCGTCCAGGTCCTTGGGGCGCAGGGCGGCCTCGACGGCCTGGTCCTCACCGTCGGCGACAGAGTCCACCAGCCGCTCGCCGGCGGAGGTGTCGGTCGTGTCGTCCCAGTTCATAGATGTGCCTCAGAGGGTCGTGGATCAGCGGGCTCGGTTCAGCGTCTGCAGGGCCGCCTTCAGGAGCTGCCCCACCTGGGGCGTGCCCTCGACGGCCTCGGCCTGCGGGGTCACGGCGGCGACGGCCTCGTCGGCCTCCCGGGTCGCGTAGCCGAGGCCGATCAGTGCCGCGTGCAGCTGGTCGCGCCAGCCGTTGCTGACGGGCGCACCGACCGCGGGCGCTCCGATCGGCTCGCCGAGCCGGTCCTTCAGTTCCAGGAGCAGCTTCTGGGCGCCCTTCTTGCCGATGCCGGGGACGGCGGTGAGTGCCTTCTCGTCGCCGGTGGCGACGGCCCGGCGCAGCGCGTCCGGGGTGTGCACGGCCAGCATCGCCTGGGCGAGTCTCGGTCCCACGCCGCTCGCCGTCTGGAGCAGCTCGAAGACCTGCCGCTCGTCGTCGTCCGCGAAGCCGTACAGGGTCAGCGAGTCCTCCCGTACGACGAGGGAGGTGTGCAGCTTGGCGGGCTGGCCCATGCGGAGCGTGGACAGCGTGTTCGGCGTGCACTGCACGGCCATGCCGACGCCGCCGACCTCGACGACCGCGGCGTCGGGGGCGAGCGCGGCGACCGTGCCGCTGACGAAGGCGATCATGCCGTACGGCCTTTCGATGTGTGCAGGGCGACGGCCTGCTGGAGTCGGTTCTGGGCGGGGGCGCGCCAGATGTGGCAGATGGCGAGGGCGAGGGCGTCCGCCGCGTCGGCGGGCTTGGGCGGTGCGCTGAGCCGGAGCAGGCGGGTCACCATGGCGCCGACCTGCGCCTTGTCGGCCCTGCCGCTGCCGGTGACGGCGGCCTTGACCTCGCTCGGGGTGTGCAGCGCCACGGGGATCCCTCGGCGGGCGGCACAGAGCATGGCGACGGCGCTGGCCTGGGCGGTGCCCATCACCGTACGCACGTTGTGCTGGCTGAAGACGCGTTCCACGGCGACGAACTCCGGCCGGTGTTCGTCGAGCCACTGCTCGATGCCCTGCTCGACGGCGACGAGGCGGTGGCCGAGGTCCGCGTCGGCGGGCGTCCTGACGACACCGACACCGATCATGGTGAGCGGCCGTCCGGCGACGCCTTCGACCACCCCGACACCACACCGGGTCAGTCCCGGGTCCACCCCCAGTACGCGCACGCGCCCTCCCTGTCGCTCACCTGTTTGTGCAGGCTATCGGGTACCACCGACAACGCGACGGGCCGACGGGGTGTGTCCCGTCGGCCCGTGGAGCTGTGGAGCCCGGCGTTACGCGTCGACCTTCTCCATGACCTCGTCGCTGACGTCGAAGTTGGCGAAGACGTTCTGCACGTCGTCGCTGTCCTCGAGCGCGTCGATCAGCTTGAAGATCTTCTTGGCGCCCTCCTCGTCCAGCTCGACCTGGACGGACGGCACGAAGCTGGAGTCGGCGGAGTCGTAGTCGATGCCGGCGTCCTGGAGAGCGGTGCGGACCGCGACCAGGTCGGTGGCCTCGCTGATGACCTCGAAGGACTCGCCGAGGTCGTTGACCTCCTCGGCGCCCGCGTCCAGGACGGCCGTGAGGACGTCGTCCTCGGTCAGCTCGCCCTTGGGGACGATGACGACGCCCTTGCGGCTGAACATGTAGGACACCGAGCCGGGGTCGGCCATCGAGCCGCCGTTGCGGGTCATGGCGACGCGGACGTCGGAGGCCGCGCGGTTGCGGTTGTCCGTGAGGCACTCGATGAGCACGGCCACGCCGTTCGGGCCGTAACCCTCGTACATGATCGTCTCGTAGTCGGCGCCACCGGCCTCGAGACCGCCACCGCGCTTGATCGCGGAGTCGATGTTCTTGTTCGGAACCGACTGCTTCTTGGCCTTCTGGACGGCGTCGTAGAGCGTCGGGTTGCCTTCGAGGTCGACGCCGCCCATCCGCGCGGCGACCTCGATGTTCTTGATCAGCTTCGCGAAGAGCTTGCCGCGCTTGGCATCGATGACGGCCTTCTTGTGCTTCGTCGTGGCCCATTTAGAGTGGCCGGACATCTGCCTGTCTCCTTCGCGTAACCCATCTCAGCAACGAACGCAGGAATCCTACTAGGACTCGGCCGTCCGGTTCGCGCGCACCATCTCGACGAACAGGGCGTGCACGCGGTGGTCGCCGGTCAGTTCCGGGTGGAACGACGTGGCCAGCGCGTTGCCCTGGCGGACCGCGACGATGTGGCCGTCGTGCTCGGCGAGCACCTCGGCCCCCGCGCCGACGGACTCGACCCAGGGGGCGCGGATGAAGACGCCCTCCACCGGGTCGCCCTCGACGCCCTCGACGTCGACGCCCGCCTCGAAGGACTCGTTCTGCCGGCCGAAGGCGTTGCGGCGCACGATCATGTCGATGCCGCCGATCGTCTCCTGGCCCGAGCGCGGGTCGAGGATCTTGTCCGCGAGCATGATCATGCCGGCGCAGGTGCCGTAGACGGGCAGTCCGTCCCGCACGCGCGCGCGGAGGGGCTCCATCACCCCGAACAGGACGGCCAGCTTGGAGATGGTGGTGGACTCGCCGCCGGGGATGACGAGGCCGTCGACCTCGGCGAGCTCTTCGGGGCGCCGCACCGGCCTGGCCACGGCGTCGGCCGCGGCCAGGGCGACGAGGTGCTCCCGTACGTCGCCCTGGAGGGCCAGGACGCCGATCAAGGGGGTGCTCATGTGCTCCTGTGCCTTACCAGCCGCGGTTGGCGTAGCGCTCGGTCTCGGGGAGGGTGTCGCAGTTGATGCCGACCATGGCCTCACCGAGGTTGCGGGACGCGTCCGCGACGATCTTCGGGTCGTCGTAGAACGTGGTCGCCTTGACGATGGCGGCGGCGCGCTTGGCAGGGTCGCCGGACTTGAAGATGCCGGAGCCCACGAAGACGCCCTCGGCGCCGAGCTGGCGCATCAGGGCCGCGTCGGCCGGGGTGGCCACGCCGCCGGCGGAGAACAGCACCACCGGGAGCTTGCCGAGCTCGGCGACCTCCTTGACCAGCTCGAACGGGGCGCGCAGCTCCTTGGCGGCGGCGTAGATCTCGTTGTTGTCGCAGCCGCGCAGCTTGGCGATCTCGCCCTTGATCTGGCGCAGGTGGCGGACGGCCTCGACGACGTTGCCGGTGCCGGCCTCACCCTTGGAGCGGATCATGGCCGCGCCCTCGGCGATGCGGCGCAGGGCCTCGCCCAGGTTGGTGGCGCCACAGACGAACGGCGTGGTGAAGGCCCACTTGTCGGAGTGGTTGACCTCGTCGGCCGGGGTGAGGACCTCGGACTCGTCGATGTAGTCGACGCCGAGGGACTGCAGCACCTGGGCCTCGACGAAGTGGCCGATGCGGGACTTGGCCATCACCGGGATGGAGACGGCCTCGATGATGCCCTCGATCATGTCGGGGTCGGACATGCGGGCCACACCGCCGTCCTTGCGGATGTCGGCCGGGACCCGCTCCAGGGCCATGACCGCGACGGCTCCCGCGTCCTCGGCGATCTTCGCCTGCTCCGGCGTGACGACGTCCATGATGACGCCGCCCTTCAGCTGCTCGGCCATGCCGCGCTTCACACGGGCGGTGCCGGTCTCGGGAGCCTGGTTTTCGGAGATGGACACGGGTGACCTCGCTGAGGGGAAAGGGGGTTTCTGCAGCAACGAGGAAACGTGAGGGGGCCAGGCCACAGCAAGGGCCAATGAGAGGCCGGTGGATCGTTTTCTGTCTCGAACCGTATGCCGAAGGCCCCGCCGAACGTGGTGGTTCGGCGGGGCCTTCCGCCCAGAGGCCGTCGCGGGCACGGACCGACGGACCGAGAGGGTGTCAGAGGCGTGCGGGAGAGAGCAGGGTCAGACCTGCCCCGATCTCCTCACTCCTCAGCTCCGGCGACGACCTGAGGAGCTTCCCCTTGAGCGGGTCGCGCACGAGCACCCGGTCCGCGACGGCCGGCAGCACCTCCCCGTCGTGGAGCACCGCCGCGTCCCAGTCGTCGGGGTCACATCGACCCCGACGATCGACGATCACGGCGCGGGTCGGCGTGGGAAGTCCCCTCGCCGCGGCGAGAACGGCCGCCTCGACCGAGTCGGCCTGCTCCGAGGTGAGGCCGTCCACCCACAGCGTCTGGATCTCGCACCCCCATGGCTCGTACGTGTACGTGTCGACGACATCGACATCCTGGGAGATCCACCAGTCCATCGTGAGGGAGGCGACACGCAGCCCCAGAAGACGGCCCAGCTCGTCCGGAGGCATCAGGACGTGTTCCCCCTCGACGTCGAGCACCACGGCCGCGCCACTCACGGGGTGCACGAGCCCGATGCCGTGCGCCTGGAAGAGTTCCACCTGCTCGACGAAGACCGACGTGGCTCCCGACTCCCGGTACCAGCGGATGAATCCGTCAGCCATGGCTAGCAGCTCGGCAGCGTGAAGATGTGCACATTTTCGTCTCCGAAGACCTTCTTGGCCTGCTTGATGGCGGATTCCGGTGTGTTGTCGGCCAGGTAGTAGATCGCCTTCACTCCGGCCTCGTCGGCCGCGTACTTGTTGATCTTGAGGGCCTTGCCGAACTTGGACGGGTTCGCGGCCTTGGCGCCACCGCCGACGAAGATGTACTCGCCGTTCGGTCCGATGACGTCGAGACCACTGGATCCCACGTTGGGCATCACGATCGGGATGTCCTGCCCGTTTTCCCCCTTGGCCACCTTTCCGCCGACGAGCTTAGCGATGAACTCCTCGCGCGCGAGACCCAGATCTCCCGCGCCACTGCCGCCGCCCGCCATGACCGAGGAGTGGTGCGCACCGTCCACCGACCGCGCGGAACGCTGGGCCGCAGAACCCTTCTTCTTCCTGTCCGTCACGCAGGCCGGAAGCTTCTTCCAAACGTCCTCGAGGATCTTCTCGCCCTTGTCGACGAGCTTCTTGGCCTCGGCAGACTTGTCCAGGAAGCCCTTGATGCCCCAGATGGCCTTGCCGATCTTCGGGAGCTTGCCGACGAGCTTGACGGCCTTCGCCCAGGGCAGGTTGCTGACGACCGCCCACAGGCAGGTGGAGATATCCGGATCGTCCCAGCACTCCTTGATCTCCTCGGCGGCGAGTTCGACGAGAAGTTCGGCGCCGTTCTCCTTCAGATAGTCCAGCAGGTCCTTCTGCGCGAGCGCCCGGGCCGCCTCGTACTCCGCCTCGCTGATGCCGGCGGCTTCGAGCGCCGCGCGCTCAGCCTCCTCCAGGGAGTACGGGTCGCCGTTCTCCTTGCTCCGGGCGGCCTCCTCGCGCTCCTTGCGCTCCTGCTCGCGCTGGTACTCCTCGGCTCGTTTGGCCGCCTCGTCCGCTTCCTTGGCGTAGGTGCCGGCGTTCTTGGCGGCGGTCTCGGCCGACTTGGCGTGCTCCTCGGCCGAGGTGGCGAGCTTGTCGGCGTCGGCGGCGTCCTTCTCCGCCTGGGCGGCCGCGCCCTGGGCGACGCTCGCTTCCTTCTCGGCCAGGGTGGCGGCGCTGCTCGCGGCCGCGGCGTGGTTCTCCGCTTCCGTGGCGGCTCCACGGGCGCGTGCGGCCTCGGCCTCGGCCTGGGTGGCGGCGTTGCGGGCCGCCGCCGCGTCCGCGAACGCCTCGTTGGCGGCCTGGCGGGCGAGTTTCGCGTCGGCCTGCGCCTGGGCGTCGGCCTCGTTGGCCCGGGCAGCCGCGGCTCTGGCCTTGGCTCCGTCCTCGGCGGCCTGCGCCGCGGACTTCATCGCGGCCACGGAGGAGCGGGCCGCGTCCGCGGAGGAACGCGCCGCTGCCGCCGCCGCCTTGAACGCGGGGCCCACCTCGGCGTTGGCACGCGCGGCGGCGGCTTCGGCCGCGTCGGCGGCCTTGACCGCCTCCGCCGCTCGGGTCTCGGCCTTGGTCACCTCCGCCTGGCCCATCGCCAGGGCGGCCTGGGCCACCTCCGCGGCGAAGTCGGCGTTCACGTCCGTGCCGGTGAACGGCGCGGTGAGCTGGATGGCGGTGTTGGCCGGGTCTGCGATACCGGCTGCCGGTGGTACGGGCGGAGGTGGCGGCCTGGACGGCGATGGTGGACTGCAGGCGCGCCATCGCCGCTTCCCTGGTGGCGCCGTCGGCTTCCTCCCGGGTGCGGTTGGCCGCCTGGAGGGACTGGTTGGCATGGATGGCGGCCAGCCCGGCGAGCCGGGAGGCCTCGTGGGCGGCGATGCCGGCCCGGGCTTCCTGCGCGGTGGCCTCGGCCGCCTTGGCGTTGGCCCGCTGCGTCGCCGCGTGCGTGGCCGCGGCCTCGGACTCCGCCTTGCTCGCCGCACGCGTTCGCCGCGAACGCGGCGGCTTCGGCCTTGT
>NZ_GG657757.1:1582285-1619747 GCF_000158955.1 Streptomyces viridochromogenes DSM 40736
CCGCGCCCGCGCGGCCGCACCAGCGGCCTCGATGGCCGCGGAACGCGAACGCACCGCCGCCGAGGACGCCTGATCGGCTGCGCCACGGGCCGTGCCGGCGGCTGTGCCGGCCGCGTCCGCGGCGGACCGTGCCTCGGTGGCGGCCGTACGCGCGGTCTCGGCGTGCTCGGTGCCCTTCGCCTTGGCGGCCAGTGCTTCGGTCGCCCTGGCCCGGGACTCCTCCGCCTTGTGGACGCGTTCGGCCTCCACCGCCTTGTTCCGGGCGTTGCGGGCCTTGGTCTCCTCGCCTCTGGCCAGTTCGTCGGCCTTGGCGGCGATGCCCTCCTGGGTCTGCGCGGTGGCCCGCTTCTCCGCAGCTTCGGCCGCGGCGGCCTGTGCGTCGGCCCGCTTGGCCGAGGCGGTCCGTGCTTCGGCCTCGGCACGCGCCCGTGCCTGAGCGGCCACGTCGCGTTCCCGTTCGGCACGCGCCCGTGCGGCCGCCGCCAGGTCGCGCTCGCGTTCGGCGATCTGCCGCTGCTCGGCCGCGATCTTGGCCTGGCGCTGCGCCTCGACCCGCGCGGCGCGCGTCTTCTGGGCGTGCTCCCACGCCTGCTTCTCGGCCTGCTCGGCATCGATCCTCGCCTGGCGGGACTTGGCCGCCGCGTCCGCCGCGATCTTCGCCTGCTTGGCCGCCGCCTCGGCGAGCCGGGCCGCCGCCTTCGCGTGCTCCTCGGCGTTCTCCCGCCACTTGGCGGCCTGCCGCGCGTGCAGTTCGGCCTGATTCTTGGAGTTCAGCCCGGCGGCGTCGGCGGCCGACGCGTCCACCGCATGTTGCGCGGTGGCCGCCGCCTTGGCCGCCGCGTCCGCCGCACCCGCGATACCGGAGGCGACCTCCGACCACTGGACGCCGTGGGTGAGCCCCGTCTCGACCAGGACATCGGCCTGCACCTTGGCCTGGCCCGCCGCCACCTGCGCCTGCTTGGCCGCGTCCTCGGCGATACCGACCTGCCGGGCGATCTCGGTCTTGACGGGCCCGTAGTCGGACAGGCGCTTGCCGGCCCGGTCGGCGGCGAGCATCCGGTCGGCCTCGCGGGACTGCGCGCCCGCCGCGCTCATCGCGTTCGACGCGGTCTTGAGCGCCTTGACCGCGTTGCCGTGCGCGGCGATCAGCTTGGTACGGGCACCGGCGGCCGTGGCCGCCTTCTCCGCCAGCTCGCGCAGCCGCTCCGCCGCCTCCAGCGCCTCCTTCTGCGCCTTCTCGTGCGCGGCCCGGTCGTCCGCGTCCTTCTGCGCGGCGACCAGATAGCCCTTCTCCAGGAACTCGGCGATCACCTTGTCGTCGCCCGTGGCCAAGGCGGCCTGCGCGGCACTCTTCACCGCCGGGCCGCCGACCGCGACGAGCATCTCGACCCGCTTGCGGTTCTCCGCCGCGCGTTCCTTGTCGTTCTGCTCCGTCGCCTTGTCCCGCTGCCGCGCGATCTCGGCGCCGAAGGCCAGGAAGTCGGCGCGGTCGCGGGCCGTGCCCTTCAGGACCCGCTCGACCTCCGCGTTGAAGAACGGGCCGCCCGTGCCGCGCATCGCCTCGATCTGACGGCGGTTGGCGACATCGGCCGCGTCCCTCTTGTCCTTGGCGCGCTGCCGCGCCTCGGCTTCTCCCCGCTCAAGGAAGTCCCGGATCGCGTTCGGATCCGTGCTCTCCAACGCCTTCCTGGCGGCCTCGCGGACTTCCTCCTCCTCGTCGAACTCCGCGAAGTCCTCCACCAATTGCCGGTCGCGGTCCGCGCTGATCTCGTCCAGCGCGGAATGGGGCCGCGCCGGGCCGGTCGCCGCCTTCGGTAATCCGGCCACAATCCGGGTCAGTTCGACGCTGCCCGGCTTCTCCTGTGTGACGGCTCCGGCTTCCCCGGTCACAGTGCCGAGGACGGCCAGCGCCATGACGGTGGACACCGCCTTGCCCATCATGCCGGGCACGCGCCGGCGTAATCTTCCGGATCTCGGCCGGAATCTCTTTCTCATGGGAACTCCTTCAATAAGGGGACAGGCCAAAGGAATTCGGCAAAAGCAAGCCCCTGCCCTCGATACGCGGGCAGGGGTGATCGGGGCCTCGGCCGCGAAGCCGGCAGCGTTACGGGGCTGCCGTGCGGCCGAGGGCCCGGTGGGCCGGCCCGGCACGGTGTTCGCCGGGCCGGCGGCGTCAGCCCTTGACGCGGTTCTCGCTGTCGCGGGCCCGGTCCGCCATGTCCTTCCAGAAGGCGGCCGTCCGGGCGGCCTCCGTCTGCTCCGCGGCCCAGTCGCCCTGCCGGGCCTCGGCCGGCGCGGCGATCTTCTCCCAGATGGCGTCCGCGCTCTCCTTGGACAGCCGGGCGATGTTCTGCCAGCTCTCCGCCTGTGTCCTGGCCGCCTCCTGCTCGGCCAGCCAGGCCGTCTGCGCGCCGTCCGCGTGATCGGCGACCGCCCGCCAGGCCAGCTCGGCCTCGGCACGTGCCTTCGCGGCGTCGGCCGACGACTTCAACGCCTCCTCGGCGGCCACCGCCTGGGCGATCAGCGACGACAGCACGTGCTGGCGCCGCACCTCCCCGTCCGCCACCCGAAGCCGGTACGCCTCCACGTCCAGCGCCGCACCCGTCGCCCAGCCGTAGCCGAAGAACTCCGCGACGTCCGCGTCCGTGGAGCCGGACCGCAGCGCCCACTGCGCCGCCACCCGCACCTGCTCGCCCGGATCGCTCTCCGCGACCACTCGCACGAAGGCACGGTCCTTCTCGGCCACCTCCAGACGCCGCTGCGCGTCAGCCTCCCGCAGCACACGGTCAGCCTGCTGGGCCTCGGCGTAGCCGGTCTTCACGAACGCGGCCCGATCGGCGTCGGTGCCCTTCAGCGCCCGCTCGGCGGCCGATCGCACCTGCGGGGAGAACCCCACCGGATGCGTGCTCACCACCCGCTCGCAGAACGCCCGGTTGCGGGACCGCGCGTCACGCAGGCGCTGCTTCGCCGCGTCGTAGCCGCCCCCGGGGGCCAGCCACTCGGCGATGGCCGCATCGCCGCGCGTACTGCGCAGCGCGTTCCATGCCGAGGTGCGGATCTCCGCGGGCAGGCCCGACTTGGCCAGCCGCAGCACACGCGCCCGCGCCTCGTCCGCCGCTGCGGCGGCCACCAGCGACGACGCGTCGGCCGGGTCCGCGGCCCGCACGGCGGTGTACGCACGGGCGGGCGCCGCGGGCAGAAGCACACCGCCCCCGGCCAGCGCCCCGGCCACCAGCGCGGACACGGCCCATCTCTGACGTCTCACGCCGTGACCGGCGGAATCTGCCACCACTGCTGCTCTCTCCCCTGGGCCGGTGTCTCGTCAGGGCGCCAGCGGTGCGCTGATACGCCAGGCCGCCGGGCGTACCGGCTGGGCTTCGCCCGGCTTCCCGCCGGGCAGGGGGAAGGAGAATTCGGATCGGGCGTAGACCTCGGTCGTCGTGGGAGCGAGCCAGCTCACGCCGCTACCGGCGGCCTGCGAGAAGGACATGCCGTTGAGCGGGGTGGGCAGTGGCCGCGGAGGGAACGGCTTGGTGCACCACGTGGCACTCTTCCGGAAGGTGGCGCTCCGGTCGTCCGCGGCGATCTCCACGCGCAGCCCGTTCTTCTCGGCCTTGCCGCTCCTGATGTAGTAGCCGGGCTTGCGCACGGACTCGAAGGAGTAGCAGCCGGGCCGGCTCGCGAGGGAGGGCACGACGACCCAGGTGGCGTCCTCGCGGTCGGCCGGTGCACTGGTGCTCTTGAGTGTGTCGTTGAGGACGACCTTCCCACGGTCCGCGCCGGACTGGCGCGCGTACTCACCGCCTCCCCACGCCCTGAGGGACTGGCGCTTGAGCCGGTACTGGGTGTCCGCCTTCAAAAAGACGGCGACATCGTCGTCGCTGCCGGCCAGGGCCTTCTTGGCCGCGGCGACGAGGTTGGGGTTGACTCCGCCGTTCTCGGCGGCGGCCTGTATCTGGAGGGCGAGCTTGCGGTTCGCCTCGGCGAGCTTCTTGCGCCGGTTCTCGTCGTCGCGCTTGTACGCGGCGTCCGCGCCGGTGTGGATGTACGCCTTCCACACGGCCGGGTCGGAGCTGAGGGTGGCCCGCTGCCCCTCGGCATACAGCTCGGTGCCGTGCAGGTCGGCGGCGGCCAGGCGCAGCAGCTCGCGGATGAAGTTGTCGTCGCTCAGCCCGAGCATGGCCTCGGAGGGAGTGATACGGAACAGGGCCGCGGCGTTCTTGCGCGCGGCGATCTCCTTGCGGCGCTCGGCCTCCAGGCGGTCCTTCTCGGCGAGGTCCTCGAGTTCCTTGGCCACGTCCCGCTTGTGCGCCTCGCGGGCGCCGTTGACGATGAACTCGTGCCAGTCCGCCGGCTCACCGGCCAGCGCCTGCAGTGCCGCGGCCCGCACCTCGGGACCGGACGCCTCGTGCCTGGCGACGGCCCGGATGAAGTTGTCGTCGCTGAGGGCCAGCAGTTCGGGGGTGCTGGGGATGCCGATGGTGAGCAGGACCTGGGACTTGGCCAGCCGGGCCGCCCGCTCGGCCTCGGCCTTCTCCCGCTCCCGCTGCTGGTCGAGCCGGTACGCCTCGTGCACGCCGGTCACGATGAAGTTCACGTGGTCCTCGTCGGCCGTGCTGGCCATCGCCTGCTCGGCGGCGGTGCGCACCGTGTCCAGCTTCTCGCCCGCGTCGCTGGCCTTCTGCCACAGAGCGTGGATGAAGTCGTAGTCGCTGAGCAGGAGCACCTCGGCGGTCGGGTCGAGACGGACCACGGCCGCGGCCTCGACACGCTGGGCGTCGGTCGTCCCGATGCCCGCCACGCGGGCCACGGCGTCCGATGCCGGGACGTCGGGAGCGCTGTCGGCGAATGCTCCGGGCGCGACGGTGCCGGTCACGGCCGCGAGAGCGGTTGCGGTCACGAGGCCGCGCGTCATGATCCGCCCCACACGTGCGGGAGCGATGTGCTTGCTGTTCATGGATGTAAAGGAACCTTTCTGCCGCCACGTAGGGCAGCCCGTCAGATGAGCAGGGCGGGGCAGGGGTATGCGGCTGCCGACGCTCGGTGAGCGGCCGGCAGACATGGCGAAGCAGGCGCAGGCGGACAACGGGTACGCCGTCGTTCAGTGATACGCGGACGCGAAGTCGAAAACCCTGAATCAGGCGGCGGCCTCAAGAAACCGAAGACACGAAGTGCCGAGAAATCGGCCGGCCCGAAAATCGCCGAAGCGTCACATGGAAAGACACATGTCTATCGCGCCACGGGCCCAAGACGCACTCGGTGGCGCAGCAGTACAGACGTCCGCATTTTGAGTTCCCCCGCACAAATAAGAGCACCTAGGGAGCGCCCGGTCCGTCGGAGCATCACTGCTCCTTTTGGTCCCCTCCGGCACGCTGCCCGGCCATGCTGGTCAGGCTGGCCGCCAAGACGTTAACCCACTCTCACCGAGGCACGCAATGATTTTGTGCCGCACCGAATGAGGGCGGTTTGGGATGAGCAGAAACAAGCCGATTCTTTAACCCTGCGGGCAAGCAGAAACGTCTAGGCCGCCCGGTCGACCAGAGCCGCCGGAGGCTCGTCGTCCATTTCGAAGGCCATCGGGAACGGGGCGTGACCGGCCAGGCGGAACCAGCGCACCTTGCGGTGCCGGCGCAGGGCTCGGGCCGCGCGTACGGCGTCGTTGTGGAAGCGCCGGGCCATCGGCACCCTGCGGACGGCCTCGGTGAGCTCCCGGGCCGCCTCCTCTCCCCCGGGCGCCTCGCGTACCGCCTCCACCTGCGCGGGCTCGGCGAACACGGCGCGCAGCGCCTGGCTCAGCTCGCTCTCCGAGACCTCCCGCTGCTCCTCCTCGGCCTGCCGGGCGGCGTGGGCGGCCTCGTACAGGACGATCGAGGCGGCCGGATCCAGGACCCCGGACGTGGCCAGTTCCTGCGCCACCGAGGCCCGGCGCAGCAACTGCGCGTCCAGGGCGGCCCGGGCGGCGTCGATCCGGGCGTGGAGGCGGTCGAGGCGCCCGGCGGTCCAGCTCAGGTAGAGCCCGATCGCCACCAGGGCCACGGCGATCCAGATGAGAGTGGTGGTCACGGGCGGCAAGGCTAGCGTCAGGGCCGGTCCGTCCGTGCACCCCGCCCCGTCCCGCGCCGACGGACGACCGTCAGGCTCCCTGTGCGACCGTCAGGCTCTCTGTTCGAAGTGGCTCGAAAATGCACCCGCGGCCCGGCGTCAGTCCCGGGCGAGCCCCAGTCTGGCCCGCAGCCCCGTCGCCCGTTCGTCCTCGGCGACCGCCGCCGCCCCCGCCGTCACCGTCTCGTACACGGACAGGATGTCCGCACCGACGGTCGACCAGTCGAAGCGCCGGACGTGGGCGCTGCCCCGCTCGCGCAGTTCCGCGCGGCGCACCGGGTCCCCCAGCAGCCGCACGGCCGCGTCGGCCAGGGCGTCGGCGTCCTCGTTGGGGAACAGCTCGCCGGCCTCGCCCCGGTCCAGGACCTGCGCGAAGGCGTCCAGGTCGGAGGCGAGGACGGGGGCCCCGGCGGACATGGCCTCGACCAGGATGATGCCGAAGCTCTCCCCGCCGGTGTTGGGCGCGACGTACAGGTCGACGCTGCGCAGAAAGCGGGCCTTGTCCTCGTCGCTGACCATGCCGAGGAACTCCACGCGGGAGCGCAGCTCGGCCGGGAGCGTCTCCACCGCCTCCTCCTCGTCGCCGCGTCCGGCGACCAGCAACCGGGCCTTCGGGCGCGCGGCGAGGATCTTCGGCAGGGCCCTCATCAGCACCGGCAGGCCCTTGCGGGGCTCGTCGATGCGCCCTATGAAGCCGATCGTCTCGCCCTGCCACTCGGCCTTGGGCTCGGCCCCGGCGAAGAAGTCGACGTCGACACCGTTCGGGATCACCACCGCGTCCCCGCCGAGGTGCTCCACGAGCGTGCGGCGGGCGTACTCGCTCACCGCGATCCGCGCGCTGATCTTCTCCAGCGCGGCCTGGAGGATCGCGTACGCGGCGATCATCGCCCGCGAGCGAGGGTTGGAGGTGTGGAACGTGGCCACGATCGGGCCCTGGGCCGCCCAGCAGGTCAGCAGGCCGAGCGACGGCGAGGTCGGCTCGTGGATGTGGATCACGTCGAACGCGCCGTCGTGCAGCCAGCGGCGTACCCGGGCGGCGCTGAGGAAGCCGAAGTTCAGCCGGGCCACCGAGCCGTTGTACGGCACCGGCACCGCGCGTCCGGCCGAGACGACGTACGGCGGGAGGGGGGTGTCGTCGTCGGCCGGGGCGAGGACGGACACGTCGTGACCGAGGCGGATGAAGTACTCGGCGAGGTCACGGATGTGGAACTGGACGCCACCCGGTACGTCCCAGGAGTACGGGCAGACGATGCCGATCCTCACGAGGTCCCCTTCGCAGGGTCGAGGTCCGCGAGCCACAAGCGCTGCAGCATGTGCCAGTCCTCCGGATGGTCGGCGATCCCCGTGGCGAAGGCGTCGGCCAGCGCCTGTGTCATGACAGACGTCTTCTCGGCGCGCGTGCCTGACTCGGGCACCTCGACGGGCGGATGGACGCGGCCCCGCATCACGGGCGAGTCGTCGTACCAGAGCGTGACGGGCAGCAGCAGCGCGTCCGTCTGCTGGGCGAGCAGGGCCGGTCCGGCCGGCATCCGGGCCGTGTCGCCGAAGAAGCCGACCTCGACGCCGGAGGCGGACAGGTCGCGGTCGGCGACCAGGCAGACCAGGCCGCCGTCGCGCAGCCGCCGGGCCAGGGTGCCGAAGGCGGTGCCGCCGCTGTGCGGCAGGACCTCCATGCCGAGTCCCTCGCGGTAGGCGACGAACCGGTCGTACAGCGTCTCGGGCTTCAGGCGCTCGGCGACCGTGGTGAACGGGATGCCCAGCTTGGTGGTGACCCAGGCGCCGGCGAGGTCCCAGTTGGCCAGGTGGGGCAGGGCGAGTATGACGCCCCGCCCCGCCGCCATGCCCTCGGTGAGGTGGTGCAGGTCCTTGGGGTCGAAGCCGTCCCGGATGCGCTCCTTGCTCCAGGCGGGCAGCCGGAACGATTCCATCCAGTAGCGCAGGTACGACCGCATGCCCGCGCGCGAGAGCTCGGCGAGGCGCTCGGGGCTCGCGCCGGGCACCACGCGCGCGTAGTTGCTCTCCAGCCGCCGCACGCCCTTGCCGCGCTGCTTCCAGGCGAGATCGGCGATGGTGTCTCCGAGCCGTACGGCGACCGGCTCGGGGAGCTTCTTGACGGTGCCCCAGCCGAGGCCGTACAGCGCGTCCGTCAGCCGGTCCTGTGCGCTCACTTGGCCGCCTCGCTCCCGTGAGAGGCGTTGTGCTGCTTGCCCTCATTGTCCTGCGCGGCCTCGGCCTCCTCGGCCTCGGCGGACTCCCGGCGGACCGTGACGACCCGCTGGATCAGGGTGACGAGGCTGCCCACGGCGACGATCCACAGGGCGACCGGAAGCAGGTACTGGATGCCGGGTACACCGAACTTGTGCAGGCCCGCGAGCCCGGCCGCGACCAGCGAGATCACCAGCCGCTCGGCCCGCTCGACGAGCCCGTTGACGGCGACCGGCAGGCCGATCGACTCGCCGCGGGCCTTGGTGTACGACACGACCTGGCCGCTGGCCAGGCAGAAGATCGAGACGGCGCACAGGACGAGGTCGTCGCCCCCACCGGCGTACCAGAGGATGAAGCCGCCGAAGATCGCGCCGTCGGCGACCCGGTCGAGCGTGGAGTCCAGGAAGGCGCCCCAGCGGCTGGAGCGGCCGAGCTGACGGGCCATGTTGCCGTCGACGAGGTCGGAGAACACGAAGAGCGTGATCACGACCGTGCCCCAGAAGAACTCGCCCATGGGGTAGAAGACCAGCGCGCCCGCGACCACACCGGCGGTGCCGATGAGCGTGACGGTGTCGGGGCTGACGCCCCGCCGGATCAGAAACGCGGCGAACGGTGTGAGGACACGCGTGAAGAATGCACGCGCGTACTTGTTCAGCATGGCCTTCCCGAGGGTCGGTGTCGCCGTCTGGCCCCTGCTGGCCACCGGCTGGCCCATCGTAGCCACGCGGGCGTGCGGGCGACGGCCGGGACCCGAGGCCCGTGTCACGGCTCGGCGGAGCGCGGGGCGGGGCCCGGCGCGGGGCGCGATCACGTCGTTCGTATGGACGCACCGTGACAGGAGTGGAAAGCTCGAATAACCGCGGGCGTCGCCGGAGCCGCACCGCACGCGGATCCCGCGTGTCCGCGCCCACAGTGACCTCACCGTGCACGGGAGGCAGGATCATGGGCGACAAGGCACAGACACACCCTGGGGCCGCCGGCAGGGCGCAGGCGGCCGACCACCCCCAGTCCGTACGGAATGTGGTGCTGGTCGGCCACTCCGGATCGGGCAAGACCACGTTGGTGGAAGCCCTCGCGCTCACGGCGGGGGCGGTGAACCGGGCGGGCCGGGTGGAGGACGGCGGCACCGTCTCCGACTACGACGACATCGAGCACCGGCAGCAGCGCTCGGTGCAGCTCTCCCTGGTGCCCGTCGAGTGGGACGGCATCAAGATCAACCTTCTCGACACCCCCGGATACGCCGACTTCGTCGGCGAGCTCAGGGCCGGTCTGCGGGCGGCGGACGCGGCCCTCTTCGTCGTCTCGGCCTCGGACGGCGTGGACGGCTCGACCCGCATGGTGTGGGAGGAGTGCGCGGCCGTGGGCATGCCACGCGCCATCGTCATCACACACCTGGAGGCGGCGCGCTCCGACTTCGAGGGGATGACGCGGACCTGCGCGGAGGCCTTCGGCGCGGACGACCCCGACGCGGTCCTGCCGCTCTACCTGCCCCTGCGCGGCCCCCAGGCACCGGACGGGCACGCGCCCGTGACCGGCCTGATCGGGCTGCTGTCGCAGAAGCTGTTCGACTACTCGACCGGCGAGCGCAAGGAGTCCGAGCCGGGCGAGGACCAGCTGCCGCTGATCGAGGAGGCCCGCAACCGGCTGATCGAGGGGATCATCTCGGAGAGCGAGGACGAGACCCTCATGGACCGCTACCTCGGCGGCGAGCCGGTCGACGTCGGGACCCTGATCGAGGATCTGGAGCGGGCCGTCGCACGGGGTGTCTTCTTCCCCGTTCTGGCCGCCGCCCCCGCCGCCGAGGGTTCCCGGCAGGGACTCGGCACGGTGGAGCTGCTGGAGCTCGTCACCCGCGGTTTCCCGACGCCGCTGGAGCACGAGACGGTGCGTGTGACCACCATCGACGGCAAGCCGCGCGAGCTCAAGCCGTGCGATCCGGACGCGCCGCTGGTCGCGGAGGTCGTGAAGACGTCCTCCGACCCGTACGTCGGCCGGCTGTCGCTGATCCGTCTGTTCTCCGGCACCCTGCGCGCCGACCAGACCGTCCACGTCTCCGGGCACGGGCTGGCCGACCGCGGGCACGAGGACCACGACGTCGACGAGCGCATCGGCGCCCTGTCCACGCCGTTCGGCAAACAGCAGCGCCCGGTGTCGCACGTCATCGCGGGCGACCTCGCGTGCGTGGCCAAGCTCGGCCGCGCCGAGACCGGCGACACCCTGTCCGCCAAGGACGACCCGCTGCTCATGGAGCCGTGGCAGATGCCCGATCCGCTGCTGCCGCTGGCCATCCAGGCGCACAGCAAACCGGACGAGGACAAGCTCTCGCAGGGCCTGGCCCGGCTGGTGGCCGAGGACCCGACGATGCGGCTGGAACAGAACCAGGACACCCACCAGGTCGTCCTGTGGTGCCTCGGCGAGGCGCACGCGGACGTCGCCCTGGAGCGGCTGCGCAGCCGGTACGGCGTCCAGGTCGACGTCGTACCGCACAAGGTCTCCCTGCGCGAGACCTTCGCGAGCAAGTCGGCAGGGCGCGGCCGGCATGTCAAACAGTCGGGCGGGCACGGCCAGTTCGCCATCTGCGAGATCGAGGTGGAGCCGCTGCCGGGCGGTTCGGGCATCGAGTTCGTGGACAAGGTCGTCGGCGGCGCGGTGCCACGGCAGTTCATCCCGTCGGTGGAGAAGGGCGTTCGGGCCCAGGCCGCCAGGGGAGTCGCCGCCGGGCATCCGCTCATCGACGTGCGCGTGACCCTCCTGGACGGCAAGGCGCACTCGGTGGACTCCTCCGACGCCGCGTTCCAGACGGCCGGCGCGCTCGCGCTGCGGGAGGCGGCGGCGGACGCGAAGATCCATCTGCTGGAGCCGGTGGCCGAGGTGTCGGTGCTGATCGGTGACGACTTCGTGGGCGTCGTGATGAGCGACCTGTCGGGGCGGCGCGGCCGGCTGCTCGGCACCGAGCAGACACCCGGCGGCCGCACCCTGATCCGGGCGGAGGTGCCCGAGATCGAGATCGGCCGGTACGCGGTCGACCTGCGGTCCTTGTCGCACGGCACGGCACACTTCAGCCGCCGGTACGTGCGGCACGAGCCGATGCCGCCGCAGGTCGCGGACCGGGTCCGTGAAGAGGTGCGCAAGGCCTCATAGTTGGCGCCCGGCGCCTCCGACTGCCCCCGTGAGGGCTTCTGTGCGCCTCGGCGGGCGGCTTGCGTGGCCGCCCGCCGACGGACGACGGTGCGTGCCGATACGCTGATGACCTGATCAACAGGTGTGCGGAGCGCGGAAGTCGGGAAGGCCGCAATGCAGGTGCGGCAGCGATGGGGGCGGCAGTGACGGACGGATTCGACTTCAGTCCAGGGGCCCAGGTGCCTTTGGCGGGTGCGACTGGCCAGACGGCGGCGACCTACGCTCTGGCCGCCGCGGCGTACCGGGACGACGAGGTCACCAAGATCCTGAACGCGGACAACGAGTGGCACCAGTCGAAGGTGACACCGCCGCGCTCCTGGGCGAGGATCTTCCGCCCCAATTTCGGCGAGGCCTTCTCCCGTGCCGTCATCGACCGGATGCTGGGTGCCGGGCGCAATCCGGTGATCCAGTCCTTCGGTATCGAGCCCCAGGTCGTCGTGGAGCACTGCCTGGCGGCCCACCGCATCCGCCGCGACCGCGACAACTGGCTGTCGGCAATCACGGTGATCTGCGGGGTCCTCTTCCTGCCGGGCTTCCTCGTGTGGCTGCTGGTGTTCACGCTGCGCACCACCATGGCCAAGCGCGAGGACAAACGCGCCGGCGCCCTCGCCACCACGCTGCTGGTCGCGGTGGGCGCGCTCGCCGTGCTGTTCCTGATCCGCATGCCGTTCACAGGCTTCTGGGCCCTGTACGGGCGCGCGTCGGTCGTCATGCCGGTCGTCGGCTGGTTCTGGGCCAAGATGATCTGCGAGCGGACCGCCCGTGACCTGCGGGAGCGCTGGTCGAGTCTGCTGTCGGGCGGCGGTGTGGGGGCCAAGATCCCCGAGGCGGTCCCGGGCAATCCCGGCGACGCGGCCGAGCAGGTGCGCAAGGAACTGGCCCGCCTCGGCGCCGAGCAGCGCTCCAACTCCGTCTTCTACGCCGGTCCCAAGGGCATACTCGGCATGGGCACGCGGTGGGGCAGCTGGCAGCTGGCCGAGGAGCTGGTCTCCGCCGAGCCCGGCAAGGAGTTCCACCCCTTCCGCAGTTGGGACGTCATCGTGGCGATCCAGGGCGGACTGGGCATGCTGGAGCGCACGTCCATCAACACCGGAGGTTTCCCCAAGCCGTCCATCACCCACTGGATCGTCACGCCGATCGGCGAGAAGGCGACGGAGGTGTCCCGGCCGGGCGGCACGGACGTCGACGCGTACACGGTCCGGACGCACGCCATCCAGGACATCTGCAACAAGCAGCAGTTCGGCAGTGGCGACCGGCACTACCTCGGTGTGCAGTGGACCCTCTGGGACGGTCATCTGGTGATCACGATGCTGATCACGGTGACGGTGCTGCACGACACCCTGCGCATCGAGGTCACGGGGCACGCGCTGGGACCGGTCAACGCCCTGTTCAACGAGAAGCCCGCGGCCAAGGAGAAGACGGTCCAGAAGTCGTTGCGCTTCTGGGAGACCCGCACCGTGAAGCTTCCGCTGATCGACGCCGACGAGGTGGTACGGCTGGCCGCGCGGGCCCCGCTGACCTGGTACCCGCCGCTGCTGAACTGGCTCGGCGGTGGTCTGACGCTGCCGGAGCCGTTCGGTCTGCGCCACGCGTGGGCGGATCAGCCGTGGCGGCACCGGTTCATGGCGGACGACGCGTTGCGGGCCGCGACGCCGGTGCTGCGGGTGGTGCACACGGCGGCGCTGAAGGTGCTGCGGGAGAACGGGGTCGACGTGGAGAAGTTCGGGTCGCGGTCGGCGGTGCTCAGTGGGGCGGTGCAGGAGGCTTCGCCGAAGAAGGCCGATGTGTACGACGCGTAGTCGTTGAGAAGCTCCGGGTTGTAGCTGAGGGGCATGGAGCGCAACCCGGCGCAGCGGGGTGCCGCCGCGCCCACCGCCGCCGCGCCCACCCTCCCCCAAGCTCTCGGCTTCGCTCAGCAGGGGGACCCCCGTCGCCCCAGCGGCACGCGTGCCCGCGGCTTACGTCGGCCAGGCCTCCGCCAGCATCTTCCGGGTGTCCGCCAGGAGCTGGGGCAGGATGCGTGTGTGGCCCACCACCGGCATGAAGTTCGTGTCACCGCCCCAGCGCGGCACGATGTGCTGGTGCAGGTGGGCCGCGATGCCCGCGCCGGCGACCGAGCCCTGGTTCATGCCGATGTTGAAGCCGTGCGCGCCGGAGGCCGTGCGCAGGGCCGTCATCGCCTGCTTGGTGAGTTCGCCGAGCTCGGCGGTCTCCCCCGCCGTGAGGTCCGTGTAGTCCGCGACGTGGCGATAGGGCACGGTCATGAGGTGCCCGCCGTTGTACGGGTACAGGTTGAGCACCGCGTAGACCTGCTCGCCCCGCTTGACGACCAGCCCGTCCTCGTCGGACTTGGCCGGGATCGAGCAGAAGGGGCAGCCGTCGGCCGCGCCCGGGCCGGTCGGCTTGTTCTCGCCCTGGATGTAGGCCATCCGATGGGGCGTCCACAGGCGCTGGAACGCGTCCTGCGTCCCCACTCCCAGCTGCTGCTCCGGCTCACTCGTCATGCAGTGCAGCATATGGCGTCGAGCTGGGGGTACGGCAAAGGCCCCCGGGATCCCCCCGGGGGCCTTCGCGCCGTGTGATCAGACCTGCGCGCGCTCCTCGACGACCTTCTGGATCTTCGCGATGGCCTCGTCGAACGGGATGCCGTTCTCCTGCGAGCCGTCCCGGTAGCGGAAGGACACGGAGCCGTGGGACATGTCCTCGTCGCCCGCGATGACCATGAAGGGCACCTTCTGCTTCTGGGCGTTGCGGATCTTCTTCTGCATCCGGTCGGAGGAGGAGTCGACCTCGACGCGCAGGCCCTTCCTCTTGGCCGCCGCCGCGAACTTCTCCAGGTACTCGACGTGCGCGTCGCCGATCGGGATGCCGACCGCCTGGACCGGGGCGAGCCAGGCCGGGAAGGCGCCCGCGTAGTGCTCCAGAAGCACCGCGAAGAAGCGCTCGATCGAGCCGAACAGGGCGCGGTGGATCATGACGGGGCGCTGCTTGGCGCCGTCGGCGCCGGTGTACTCCAGGTCGAAGCGCTCCGGCAGGTTGAAGTCGAGCTGGATCGTCGACATCTGCCAGGTACGGCCGATGGCGTCCTTGGTCTGGACGGAGATCTTCGGCCCGTAGAAGGCGGCGCCACCCGGGTCCGGGACCAGCGGCAGGCCCTGCTTCTCGGCGACCTGGCGGAGGGTCTCCGTCGCCTCCTCCCAGGCCTCGTCCGAGCCGACGAACTTCTCCGGGTCCTTGGTGGACAGCTCCAGGTAGAAGTCGGTCAGACCGTAGTCGCGGAGCAGGCCGAGGACGAAGGTGAGCGTCTTGTCGAGCTCCTCCGCCATCTGCTCACGGGTGCAGTAGATGTGCGCGTCGTCCTGGGTGAAGCCGCGGGCACGGGTCAGGCCGTGCACGACACCGGACTTCTCGTACCGGTACACCGTCCCGAACTCGAACAGGCGCAGCGGCAGCTCACGGTAGGAGCGCCCGCGGGCGTCGAAGATCAGGTTGTGCATCGGGCAGTTCATGGGCTTGAGGTAGTAGTCCACGCCCTCGTCGAGCTGCATGGGCGGGTACATGCCGTCGGCGTACCAGTCCAGGTGCCCCGAGGTCTCGAAGAGCTTCCCCTTCGTCGCGTGCGGGGTGTAGACGAACTCGTAGCCCTCTTCCTCGTGGCGGCGCCGCGAGTAGTCCTCCATGACCCGGCGGATGATGCCGCCCTTGGGGTGGAAGACGGCGAGGCCGGAGCCGATCTGCTCGGGGACCGAGAACAGGTCGAGCTCGCTGCCGAGCTTGCGGTGGTCGCGCTTCTCGGCCTCGGCGAGGAACTCCAGGTGCTGCTTCAGCTCGTCCTTGGTCGGCCACGCGGTGCCGTAGATGCGCTGGAGCATCGGGTTCTTCTCGCTGCCGCGCCAGTAGGCGGCCGCGTTGCGCATCAGCTTGAACGCCGGGATGGCCCGGGTCGACGGCAGGTGGGGGCCGCGGCAGAGGTCCTTCCAGCACAGCTCGCCGGTCTTGGCGTCGAGGTTGTCGTAGATCGTCAGCTCACCGGCGCCGACCTCGACGTCCGCGCCGTCGTCGCTGGACGCGGAGCCCTTGAGGCCGATCAGCTCCAGCTTGTACGGCTCGTTCGCGAGCTCCTCGCGGGCGGCCTCGTCGGTGACGGCGCGACGGGCGAACTTCTGCCCGCGCTTCTGGATCTCCTGCATCTTCTTCTCGATGGCCTTGAGATCCTCGGGCGTGAACGGCTTCTCGACGTCGAAGTCGTAGTAGAAGCCGTCCTTGACGGGCGGGCCGATGCCGAGCTTGGCCTCGGGGAACAGCTCCTGCACGGCCTGCGCCATGACATGCGCGGTGGAGTGCCGCAGGATGTTCAGGCCGTCCTCGGAGGAGATCTCGACGCCTTCGACCTCGTCGCCCTCGGCCAGGGTGTACGACAGGTCCCTGAGCTCGCCGGCCACGCGCGCGGCGATGATCGAGCGCTCGCCGGCGAAGAGCTCGGCGGCCGTAGTGCCCGTCGTCACCACGCGTTCTTCCCGCTCGGAATCGCGCTGGATGATCACACGGACGTCTGACACCGGTCTCTCCTGACTGAAGGTGGGGTTGCGTGCGCCTTACCGGAGCGCGCGCACGAGTAAGGATCGTACCGACCCCGGACCGCCCACCGCGAAATCAGTCCCCGCAGTCCTCCCCGTCCCCTCCGCAGGCCTCCTCGAAGAAGGCCGCGATCCCGGCGTTCTCCTGGAGCGACTTCATCAGCCGGTCCCGCTCGGCGTCGTCGACCTGCACCGGTACGACGCCGTGCGCGCCGGTGAGGCGCCGGAAGCCGCCCCGGCTCTCCAGGCGGCCCTGGACCCGCACCGGCAGCCCGACGAGGTGGGCGTGCCCGGCGATCCGGTAGGCCTCCTCGTCCAGGGTGACCCGGACGTTCGGTACGTCGGCCCCGGCCAGCACGCGCAGCCGTACGGTGCCCTCGCCGCGCGGCCCCGACCTGCGCATCCGCACCACCGAGCCGGTGATCCGCACCGGCACGGCCGGTTCCTCGCGCAGATAGCGGGCGCTCGCCTCGCGCAGCACGGGCAGGTCGCCGGGTGAGAACTCGACGGGCTCGGCGGAGGGGGCGCAGCCCTCGGGCACACCGGCCGCCGGGGCCCACTCGACGGCGATCCGGGCGCCCTCCGTACCGCGGACCAGGGCGACGAGAGCCTCGGTGAGCTCGTGGCTCACGCCGGCCTCGACCGCGCCGTCGAAGGCGTCCATGCCGCCCGTGGCGCGCCGGTAGTCGATGGCCTCACGAGCGGCGTACAGCGCCTGGTGGAGGCACACGGCCAGGGTGCGGCCGCCGGTGACGGGCACGAAGGCCGTGAGGCGGTGCCCTCCCGTGGCGGAACCCACGAAGACGTTCTTCCAGGGACGCGGCCCGCGGAGCTCCGGTGCCCGGGCGCCGTGGTAGCCCGGCCCGCGGCGCGGGCGGCGAGGGCCGCCGCGAGCAGCATTGCGGCGGGCGGGCGGTGCGCAGCCGGTCCCTCGACGATTCCAGGGCCGCCGCGCCGGCGGGCCCGGGCGGGTACGTCGTGCCACCAGTGGATCTCGTCGCCGGACACGGTGAGGGAGACGAGAACGTCGCGTGCGGAGGGCGAGCCGCTGCGGGACAGGGCGAGCAGGGCCTCGCCGAGCAGGTCGTCGCTGTCGGGGAAGGCGCGGCTCTCGGGCACCAGGAGGCTGGTGCCGCTGCCACCGGGGCCGGGCGGGGTCCAGCGGCCGTAGCGCCCGGGGGCGCCGCCGCGCCGCTGCCAGCCGTGCCGGCGCAGCAGGGCGCTCAGCACGGCCGGGTCGACGTCCATGGGCTCGGGCGGGCGGCCGTGCCGGCTCGTCGTCTCGACGGGGTGCGGCCGGACCTGCCTCACCGGCTCCTCGGTGGGGCGGTGCGTCACGGTTTTCCTCCCGTCCCGACCCGCGTCATGATCTCGCACAGCGCCCGGTCGTCGAAGATGCGTGCGGTCGGTATCCGCACGGTGGTGCGGCGGCGGCCGGTGATCGGGTGGCCGGCGAGGTTGGTCCAGTAGCAGCAGTGCCTGAGGTCGAGCCGGTCGTGGCCGGCGCGCAGCCAGTCGTCCTGGGAGCGCGGCACCAGCATCACCACCAGGATCTTGTGCACGGAGACGGGCGTGCGGGCGAGTTTCGCCAGGTGGTCGTTGTCGAGGGTGAAGGCGAAGGTGCGTCCCGGCGGGTGGGGCGGCACCTGGTAGGTGGCCTTGAGCTGCACCTTGATGGTGACCTCGTCGTCGACCGTGTGCCCGGGGGCGCTGTGGCTGACGTGCCAGTCGATGCCGTTGTCGGGGAACGGCTGGGACAGCGAGCAGCCGGCGGCCGCCGCGACGGCGTGCAGATAGCCGACCTGCAGTGTCTCCATGCAGGCGGTGGTGGCGAGAGTGCCGCGGGAGCAAGCCGTGCGCTCGGGCAGCAGCCCGCCCCGTTCGGGCTGCGCTATGGCCATGGCCAACAGCCTTCCAGAACAAGTGTTTCCCCGTTGCGGGCCGCTGAACTGCACCGACCCGTACTCCTGTTGTCTCCTTCCGGCGTACGGCGCAAACAGCCCGGGTATCACCGAATCGGGCAGCGGATGGTGCGTCAACTGCCGGAGGTGAACGAGGGGTTGTGTGGCTATGACGATGTGCTGGTACGAGGGGCCGCTGGCCGCCTTCGACACGGAGACGACGGGCGTGGACGTCGAGACCGACCGGATCGTGTCGGCCGCCGTCGTCGTCCAGGACGCCCCGGGCGTCCGGCCGCGGGTCAGCCGCTGGCTGGTGAACCCGGGGGTGCCGGTGCCCGCCGAGGCGACGGCGGTGCACGGACTGACGGAGGAACACCTGCAGCGCAACGGGCGGTGGCCGGCGCCGGTGGTGTACGAGATAGCGGAGACGCTGGCCGAGCAGGCCCACGCCGGCCGCCCGGTCGTGGTGATGAACGCGCCGTTCGACCTGACGCTGCTCGACCGGGAGTTGCGGCGTCATCGCGCCTCGGCGCTGGGCCGCTGGTTCGAGTCGGCGCCGCTGTGGGTGCTCGACCCGAGGGTGCTGGACAAGCATCTGGACCGGTACCGCAAGGGCCGCCGCACCCTGACGGACCTGTGCGCGCACTACGGCGTCGCCCTGGAGGGCGCGCACGACGCGGCGGCCGACGCGATGGCGGCGCTGGAGGTCACCCGGGCGGTGGGCCGCCGTTTCGCGTCCCGGCTGGAGCGGCTCGCACCCGGTGAGCTGCACACGCTCCAGGCGGTGTGGCACGCGGCGCAGGCCCGGGGCCTCCAGGCGTGGTTCGCGCGCAGCGGCGTGGAGGAGACGGTCGACCCGGCCTGGCCGCTGCGTCCGGACCTGCCGGCGGCGGCCTGAGCACCTGGTCCGGGTGTGAAAAAACCGGTCCGTCTGAGACGGACCGGCTGTTTCCGGTGGGCGATACTGGGTTCGAACCAGTGACCTCTTCGGTGTGAACGAAGCGCTCTCCCACTGAGCTAATCGCCCGGGAACGCACTGAACCATACAGGTCCCGGCACGCTTCCTTCAAACCGCTTCGAGGTGCCTGGCCAGTCCGCGCGCTCCCGCCCGCATCATCAGCCGGTGATTGGCCCGGAAGACGGGCCGGCACGGCACCGCGAGCCGCCGCAGCAACGGCTTGCGGACGTCGACGACCTGGTCGTACCGCGCGAGCGTGCCCGTCCCGAGCGGTGTGACCGTCCAGCGCGCACAGCCCTCGATGTCCCCGGACATCGCGAGTTCCAGCACACCGGCTTGCGGATCGCGCCGCACCTCCCGTGCGGTGAAGGTCATGTCGTACGGCAGGAGGGAGCGGATCCGGATCACCCCGGTCGTGTCGTCGAGCCTGGTCACCTCCCGGACCTGGCGCCACCACCGGGGGTAGCCCTCGGCGTTTTCCAGCGCCGCGTACACGGTGGCGGGCGGGGCGGGCAGGGTCCACAGACTGCGGAAGCGGTAGTGGTTCCAGTCCATGACGGCAGTCTGCCCCCTGGCCGTGGGGACGGTCTGAGTACGCGCCTGAGTATCCGCACTCATGCCGTACGAGGTGACGCGCACCACACTGCGAGGCATGACGCACCTTCCGCCCCCGGCCGAGGAGTTGCTGCTCCTCGACGCCGAACTCCGGCAACTGGAGGCCCGGCGCACCCAGTTGCTGGCCCGTCGCGCCTGGCTGGTCGCGGCCCTGCACCAGCCGCAGCCGCAGCCGCAACCAGGGCCGCAAGGGCCGCCCACCGCACCGCCCCGTCCGGAGACCGCCGCGCCCAGTGTGCAGAACGTGCTCCTGGTCCTCGGTGGTGTCCTGCTCACCTTGGCCGCCGCGGTGTTCACGCTGGTCAGCTGGGGCCACCTGGGGATCACCGGGCGGGCACTGGTGCTCGGCGCGGTCACGCTGGCCGCACTCGCCGCACCGGTGCTGTCGCTGAAGCGGGGGCTGCGGTCGACGGCCGAGTCCGTGGCGGGGCTCGGGCTGGCGCTGACCCTTCTGGACGCCTACGCGCTGCACGCGGCCGCCCTGTCCGGGACGGACGGCACCGGGTACGCGGCGGTCGCGTCGGCGGTGCTGGCGGCGGGCTGGTCGGCGTACGGTCTGCTGCCGGCCACGGCCGCGCTGCGGCTGCCTCTCCCCTGCGCCCTGGCGGCGGCCCAGTTCCCGCTGCTGCTGTGGGCCCTGGCCGGTGACTCCGGCCCGTACGTGATCACGGCCGCGCTGCTGGTGACGGCCGGGCTCGACGCGGCGGTGGCGCTGCGCGTGACGAACGGGTCCGTGCGGATCACGGCCCTGGTGGGCGCGTACGCCATGGGCGGCTCGGGTGTCCTGGCCGCCGGCTGGCTGTCCCTGGCGGCGGGCGGCCCGGGCGCGGCCTCTCGCGCCGGAGCCCTCCTTCTGTTCGCGGCGGGGATCGCGCTCACCGCGGCCTGGCAGACGCCGGGCGAGAAGCACCCCCTCGGCCTCACGATCACCTCGGGGCTGCTCGCGGTCGCCGCGCTCGGCGCAGTGGCCCGGTCCTGGCTGCCGGGGGCCTGGACGGTTCCGGCCCATCTGGTCTTCGGCATCGCCCTGTTGGCGGCGGTGCGCGCCGGGCGGCTGCCCGCCCCGGTGCGGGCGGGCTTCGCCTGGGCCTGCGGTGCCGTACAGGCGCTGGCCGTGCTGTGGACGCTGCCCGTCGTCGCGGTGGCGGTGCTGGGGCCGGCCGGCTGGCTGGGCCGGGTGTGGAGTGGTGCGCCGGTGGACGCGCGTGCCGCGGTGACCGTCGAGGTCCCCTGGCCGCCGGACGTGGCGGGAGTTCCCGTGGTGCTGGTGGCCGTCGCGGCGGTGCTCGCCCTGGCGGTCCGTGCGCCGACGTGGCGTGCGCGGGCCCGGATCGGCGCGCTCGGCCTGGTGTCGGCCACGGCGCTGATCCTTCCGGCGGTCCTCGAGATCCCGTACGTCGCGGGGATGCTGGTTCCGGGAGGGCTGACCGCCGCCGCTCTGTACGTGTGCCGGGCCACGGTGTCCGACGTGCGACGGCTCGCCGCGCTCGTCCTCGCCCTGGTCGCCTCGGTCAGTCTTGCGCTGACGTCCCTCGCCTCGCAGAGCGCGACCCCTCGTCACGCTGTCGGCGCTGGTCGCGGATGTTCGCGACGGCGTCGTGGCGGGCGCGCCTTCGCCGCCGTCACGGCCCCGGCCGCCCTGGTGTACGCCGCCGCCCTGGCCGCTGCGACGGGGGCCGCCGCGGACTGGCCGCCGGCCCGCGTCGCCCTGCTGGTCCTGGCCGTCCCCGCTGCCGCCGCCCTGCTCGCGGCGCGTCTCGGGGAGTCCCGGGCGACGGTGCCGGTCGAGGTCACGGGAGCCGCCGCCGGCCTGCTCGCCGTGGGCCTCGCCGTCACCGATCCGCCGATGCTCGCCCTGGTGCTGGCCCTGTGCGGGGTGATCGCCGCGGGCACGGCGGTGCGCCCCGGCCGCCGGCCCGTCGGTTACGCGGCCACGGCCCTGTTCGTGCTGGCGGCCTGGGTACGCCTGGCCGCCTGGGACGTCGGCACGCCCGAGGCGTACACGCTGCCGGTGACCCTGCCTGCGCTGCTGGTCGGCGTGGCGCGGCGGCGTCACGATCCGCGGGCCTCGTCCTGGACGGCGTACGGCCCCGGCCTCGCGGCCACCCTCGTGCCGAGTCTGGTCGCGGCCTGGGCCGACCCCAACTGGACGCGCCCGCTGCTGCTGGGCACGGCCGCGCTGCTGGTGACCCTGCTGGGAGCCCGGCACCACCTCCAGGCCCCGCTGGTGCTCGGCGGGTCGGTGCTGGCCCTGGTCACGCTGCACGAACTCGCCCCGTACGTCGTGCAGGTGACCGGGGCACTCCCCCGCTGGGCGCCGCCCGCCCTCGCCGGGCTCCTGCTGCTCGCACTCGGGGCGACGTACGAGCAGCGGATCCGGGACGTCCGCAGGGTGCGGGAGGTCCTGGGGCGGATGAACTAGTGCCGCGGCAGGCACCGTTTGCCCGCCGAGGAGCGGCGTCCGGTGCGTGCTCCGGGGGTACCCCCTGCTCGAAGAGCTTGGGGGAGTGCCGGCCGGACGTCCTCGTACGGGACGTACTCGGGCTTTCGGCCGGTGCGGCGAGTGGGGGTGCCCCCTGCTCGAAGAGCTCGGGGGAGCGTGCCGGGCGTCGCGACGCGGCGAACGTCGCCTGTCGGGGCACCAGCCGCAGGTCAGGGCATCTTGTCCCCGACCAGCGCCAGGTTCTGGATGGCGGCCAGCCCGTACAGCGCCGTGGCGTTGGTGGACACCCAGGCGGCCTCGCTGCCGGTGACCAGGCCGGCCGGGCCCTCGATCTTCTTCGTGGACCAGTCGGTGGTCTCCTTGTAGTCCCAGGTGTCGGCGCTGTTGTAGAACTGGCGCCACGCCCGGGCGGCCAGCTTCTCGTCGCCCGTCCGGGCCGCCGCGTAGGCGTCCTGCCGGGAGTGGCCCTGGAAGAGCAGCAGGGAACCGAAGTCGGAGCCGTAGCGGGCCTTCTGCTCGGCCTTGGTGGCGTTGAAGTAGCGGCAGTAGTCGAGCCACGCCTCCTTGAACTTCGGCATGTCGATCTGGTCGATGAGCTCCGCGCAGAGCTCCACCAGGCCGAACATGGCCGACAGGTGAGAGACGCCGACCTTGGGTTCCTTGTCCACGGCGAACCTGCCGGTGTCGAGGTCGTAGAGCGCGCTGCCCTGGACGAAGCCGTTGGGCTGGGCGGCGATGGTCTCCATGGTGGACAGGACCCTGGCCTTCGCCTTCTCCCACTTGGGGCCGCGCCGCTCCCACTCGGTGAGCCAGGCGGAGACCAGACCGCTCCAGTCGGTGCCGAAGCCGATGGACAGGGCGTTGCGGTCGGGGGTGTAGGGCTCGGTGCGGATCTTGCGGATGGGGTCGAGGACGAGGAACGTCTCGTCGGAGTCGACGTTCGCGTGCATGAGGTCGCCGACGCGTTCGTCCGCCGTGAGGAAGTAGTAGTAGCGGCGGTAGGTGGTGTTGGCGATGCGCTGCTGCTTGGCGCTGTCGGCGTAGTGCTGGACGCCGTGCCGGGTGCCGAGGCCGGCCCACTTGCCGAGGTGGTAGACGTCGACCTCGCCGGTGTGCCGGGTCATGGCCTCGGCGAACCGGAAGATGTCGGCGCGTCCGGAGCGCATGTAGGCGAACCAGAGCCACAGGTCGGGCGAGAGCTCGGAGTTGTCCCAGGCGTAGCCGCCGACGTCGTAGCACCACTGGTGGCGGCTGGGGTCGTAGCTGTGCATGATGTCGCCGTAGTCCCAGAAGCCGTACCAGCGGCGCTGCTCCACCTGGTCCTTGTAGTAGGTGAAGAGGAAGTCGAGGTGGTCCTCGATCTTCGCCTTGGCGCTGGTGGAACGGTCGGGCTCGGAGAAGAGCTTGCCGAAGACACCCGCCTTGACGAGCTGCTTGGGCGGTGCGGCGAGCTGCGGGGGCGTCCTGACGGCCGCGACCTGCTCGGCCATCCGCTCGGCGCCGGGCGTGGACTCGTGGGCCCAGAAGAGGAGTTCGCTGGTGCGGGCGATGCCGTAGGGGGTGCCGAAGCCGGGCTCGTAGTCCTCGTAGGTGATGTTGAGGCCTTCGAGCTGCTCGGGGTAGGTGTCCTGGCCCATGCCGTCGTGGTAGAAGCGCAGGTCCATGGGCTGCGCCTCGGGCGACCAGAGCCAGAGGGTGACCTCTGCGGTGTCGGTCTGGGCGTCGCGGATGTCGAGCTGGGCGGGGAACTTCTCCCAGAAGTCCCTGAGGCCGAAGGCGAAGCCGCCGCTCGCGCCGCCGACGTAGCCGAAGCCGCTCGCCCTGCGGCCACCGCCCGCGCCGATCCAGCCGTGTCCCTTCTTGGTGCGCTTGCGGACCGTGAAGCCGTCGGCGGAGAGCTGGGAGAGGGTGTAGTCGCCCCACTCGGGGATGTACTGGAGGCGGGTGGTGACCCGCTGGTCCCAGGTGGCCGGGTCGGGCAGCTTCTCGCCTTCGAACTGGGCGGTGCGTACGGCCGCCCCGGGGTCGCGGCGCAGTCCGGTGATGCCCTTGACGGCCTCGCGGAGCAGGCCTGTGCCGTCGCCGCCGATGCGGATGTGCCGGTCGTACGCCTTGTCCCGCATCGGCACCTGGAAGCGCACACCGAGGCCGCGGACGAAGTCGCCGCTCGCCTTCGCGGGCTCCTGGGTGCCGTCGAAGGTGAGGGTGTGGACCATGCGGAAGGAGTCGGCGCCGGCGTAGAAGTAGAGCCGGATCGAGAAGGGCAGCCAGCTGCGGCCGCCCTTGCGGTGCTTGCCGTCGACGCGGACGACCGCGCGGATGGGGCCCTCCTGCTCGACGGTGACCTTGGAGACGGCACCGTCGAAGCGCTCGGTCTTCACCGCGCCCTGGTCCTCGTCCTCGATCTCGGGCTGGCGGATCAGCACGAGGCGGCCGTTCTTCGCGATCTCCGTCGAGCCCCGGCTGACCGACTTGACGATCGTCGAACCGGACGTGCCGATCTTGGCGGTGATGACGCCGGTCGAGATGTCGATGGTGCCGCCGCTCTTGTCGACGGTGACCTTCTTCTCGGGGGCGGCGGGCGTCCCGGCCTTGAGGGTGAGTGTGCCGTCACCCGAACCGACCGCGTGCGCGGTCCACTTGAGAGAGCCGTCGGGCCAGTAGGCGATCGGCCACGACTGCACGGGGACGGCCTTGCCGCCCGCGTCCGTCAGCGCGAAGGTCTGCTCCTTCTGGTAGGCGCCCTTGGGCCAGGGGACGCCGACGGTGGAGCCGGGGGCGGCGCCGAGGCCGCCGTCCTCCAGCCAGTCGAGGGTCACCGGGTCGGGCTCGGCGGTCTCGGCCACGGGGGCGGCCTGCGCGTCCTGCGCCCCCAGCGCCCAGCTGAACTGGGCGGCGGCTCCGGCGACGGCGGCCGCCTTGAGCAGGGACCTGCGGGGGATGGGAGACATAGGGATGCTGCCTTTCCTCGTCCGTGCGGAAAGCACTTGCGTTGGTCAGGGGCATGACACAGAGAGAGGTGCGGCGCCCGGGGCGCCGACCTGAGGTGAGGGCACCGCCGGTCAGCGGTGCCGGTACCGCTCCTCCACGGCGACGGCCGCCGCCGCGACGGCCCCGAGGACGGGGACCGCCAGCGGCGCGACGAACCACGCGGACAGGGCCACCACGGCCAGCCCGGCGATGATCAGGAAGGACCCGGCCGGGTCGAGGACGGTCCGGCGCCAGGCGTGCGCGAGCAGCGTCCGCCAGCGGGCGTCCGGCTCCCAGACCGCCGCCGCGCGCAGCCCCGCCACGACGAGGCCGATCAGCGCGACCAGCCCGACGGCCCCGACGAGCGGCCCACCGGGAATCCCCGCCCGGGCCGCCTGGACGTCCACCCAGACGGCCGCCGCCAGGGCCCACCCGGCGAGCCCGGCGAGCCACCCGCCGCGCAGGGCCGTACGGACGTCGGCGACGAACTCCCGCCACCCACCGCCCTCATGAGCGGTACGGCGCCGCAGATGCCGCGCACCGGCAGCGAAGGCCGCGGGGTACGTCACCACACCCAACGAGGCCACCGCGATCCACACCCCGGTCAGCAGACACTCGGCGAAGACCGCGAACCGCTCCGCGAGCACCGACTCCCCACGTACCTTCACTCGGGTCTCGGCCATGCGCACTCAGCCCTTCAGCCCCGACGTGGCCATACCGTCGATCAGATACCGCTGGAAGGCCAGGAAGAAGGCGAGAACCGGGAGCAGCGCGACGAGCGACATGGCGATCATGCCGCCGTAGTCGGCCACGCCCTCCTGGTCCACGAACATCTTCAGCCCCAGGGAGACCGTGTACTTGTCGGGCTCGTTGAGGTAGATCAGCGGACCCATGAAGTCGTTCCACGCGTTGATGAACGTGAAGATCGCACTGGTGATCAGGGCCGGACGGCACAGCGGCAGCACGATCGACCAGTAGATGCGCAGGTGTCCGCAGCCGTCGAGCCGGGCGGCCTCGTCGAGTTCCTTGGGCAGGTTGCGCATGAACTGCATCATCAGGAAGACGAAGAACGCCTCGGTGGCCAGGTACTTCCCCAGCAGCAGCGGTGTGTAGGTGTTGATCATCTCCATGTTGCGGAACAGCACGTACTGCGGGATGAGCAGCACGTGGTACGGCAGCAGGAGCGTGCCGATCATCAGCGTGAAGAGCAGATTGCGGCCCGCGAACCTGATCTTCGCGAAGGCGTACGCCGTCAGCGAGCAGGACAGCAGGATGCCGATCACGGAACCCACCGCGAGGGTGAGCGAGTTGAGGAAGAACGTGGAGATGGAGATGTCCGCGATGCCCTCGCCGAGCCGCGTGTAGTTCGAGGTGATCGGATCGCCCGGGAAGAGGTCCAGGCTGCCGACGACGTCCTCGCTCTTCTTGAACGAACCGCCGATGACCCAGATCACCGGGTAGAGGATCACCGCGAGGATCAGCAGGGATCCGATGTGCCAGGCGAGGGAACCGGGCAGTCTGTGACGCGAAGTCGAGAGACCGGCGGAGCTCATCACGCGCCCTCCTCGTAGTGCACCCAGCGCTTCTGGGACCAGAACAGCACCGCCGTCACCAAGGCGACCGCGACGAGCAGCATCCAGGCCATGGCGGAGGCCAGACCCATCCGGCTGTTCTCGAAGCCCTGAACGTAGAGGTAGCAGGTGTAGACCATGGAACCGTCCGCTGGGCCACAGGCGTTGCCGCCGGCGCCGCCGCCGACGATGTACGCCGAGCTGAAGATCTGGAAGGAGTGGATCGTCTCCAGCAGGACGTTGAAGAAGAGCACCGGGGAGATCATCGGCAGTGTGATGTTCCAGAACCGCCGCAGCTTGCCCGCGCCGTCGACCTCGGCCGCCTCGTACAGCTCGCGCGGGACCTGCTTGAGGCCGGCCAGGAAGATGACCATGGGCGCGCCGAACTGCCAGACGGTGAGCGCCACCAGACTGTAGATGATCATGTCCGGGTCGCCGGTCCAGCCGCCGACGTCCACGCCGAAGAGCTTCTGCGTGCGGTCGACGATCGCGTCGTCCGAGAAGATCGCCTTCCACACGATCGCGACGGAGACGCTCGCCCCGATCAGCGACGGAGCGTAGAAGGCGGCCCGGTAGAACGCCTGCCCGCGCCGGCTCTGGGCCAGCAGCAGCGCCACCCCGAGGGCGGCGAGCAGCTTCAGCGGCGTACCGACGGCGACGTACCAGAGCGTGACCTGCACCGAGTGGCGCCAGCGCGGATCGCCGAACATCTCGGAGAAGTTGTCGAGACCGATCCACTTGGGCGCGTCGAAGAGGTTGTAGTCGGTGAACGCGAAGTAGAGCGAGGCGACCATCGGGCCCGCGGTGAGCAACAGGAACCCGGCGATCCACGGGGACATGAAGAGATAGCCGGCCAGGTTCTCCCGGCGCCGCCGCCGCTTGAGGGCGGCGGGGCGCGGGGGCTTCACCGGACCGTGCCGCGGCTCGGAGTCCTGGGACAGGCCCTCCATCGCAGGGGCGTGTGTCACGGTGGTTCCCATCAGGTGCCGAGAGCCGTCTTCGACTCGGTGAAGAACTGCTTGACGGCCTCGTCCACCGAGCGCTTGCCGAGGGCGAGTTCCTCGGCGATGCGCAGGAACGCCGACTCGCAGATGTCCGCGCCGTTCGGGTGCGGTGTGATGGGCTCCAGGACACCCGCCTCGACGAGCGACTCCTCGTAGGCGGCGATCGCCTTGGTGACCTCGTCGGTCGGCTTGTACGCGTCGTACTGGGCCTGGGTCGCGGGCACACCGCGGTCGTAGCCCATGATCTTGGCGACCTCGGGGTCGTGCACCATGAAGTCGATGAACCGGGCGACTTCCTTGGGGTGCTGGGTGCGCTTGGAGGCGCTCAGCATGAGGGAGCCGAGGTACTGGCCGGTCTTCTTGCCGTCCGTGGTCGGGATGGGAGCCAGGCCGTACTCGCTCTTACCCTCCGCGGTGTAACGGACGGTGAAGTTGTCCCAGGTGAACTCGCCGCCGGCGAGCTCGGCGGCGACCGCCGACTTGGGCTTGATCTGGGCGACCTTCTTGGGGTCGGAGTAGAGACCCTCCTCGACGCCCTTCCTGGCCTTCGTCCACCAGTCCGTCAGATCGGCCTCGGTGAAGCCGAGCCCGTCCTCGGTGAAGAACGCCTTGCCGTTCTGACGCAGGTACAGGTCGTAGAGGTACATGACGCCGTACATGCCGCTGTCCCCGGCACGGCCCGTCCTGTCGCGGATCTTCTTCATCGCCGCGTCGAAGTCGCCCCAGGTCCAGCCCTGTTCCGGCTTCACTCCGGCACGGGTGTAGACGGGCTTGTCGATGACCAGGGCCATCGAGTTCGAACCGACCGGAACTCCGAGGAGCTTGCCGTCGATCTCGCCGAACTTCTCCAGGCCCGCCCGGAATCCGTCCATCCGGAGGTTGCCCGCCTTGGCCTGTTCGCCGAGATCGAGCAGCACGTTCTTCGCGTCGTATTTGCGGAGGAAGCCGATGGCATTCTGGAAGACGTCCGGCGGATTTCCGCCGGAGGCCTGGGTGTTGAACTTCTTCCAGAAGTCGAGATAGGGCTGGAAGTCCGTTTTCACCTTGATCTTCGGGTACTTCTTCTCGAAGAGCGCGATGGTCTTGTTGATGCGCTGGGCGCGGTCCTCGGCTCCCCACCACGCATAACGAATCGTCACCGTCCCGTCGGCGGAGGCCCCTCCGTCACCACCACAGCCGGTGGTCGCGGCCAGCCCCAGGGTGGCCGCCGTGGCGCCGGCCGCCTTCAGAACCGCACGTCTCTCAACATTCCTGCCGTTCACCACGGTTGGCCTCCCCGCACGTCGTCCCGCTCGCATGAATCGTTTCAAGTAAGCGCTTGCTGGCACAAGGTACGGAGGGGCTGAGGGTGCGTCAATGATTCGGACAAGAATTTCTCACCGAGGAGCCGGAGGGCGCGAGGAGGGGGCACCCGCCCGGCGAGGCTCCGGCTCGATGACGCCACTGGTGAGACGGGTGCGACCAGAGGGTCGAACGAAGCGGGCCGGGTCACGGCGGCTTCGGTCGCGACCGAAAGCCGACGGCCTGGTGGGGACCGTGGGGCGGTGTGGGAGGTGTCCGGTTTCCGACAGGTGCCCCGGCCCGCGCAGCGCCGCGAGGCCGACAACGACGGCGGCCCACCCGCACGCACTGTGCAGATGGGCCGCCGATCCGGGTGGGCGATACTGGGTTCGAACCAGTGACCTCTTCGGTGTGAACGAAGCGCTCTCCCACTGAGCTAATCGCCCGGGCGCAGGAAGAAGATTACCCCATGTCAGAGGGTGCCCGTGACCGGACGGCCGACGTCGGCACCCCCGCCGCGGCTCACTGGTCCTCGATCTTCCACGGCATGACCATGCCGAACTTCCACACGTAGATCCCGACCAGTACGGCCACGATCACCAGCCCGATCGACGTCAGGATGATGTTCCGGCGCCGCACCCGGGGGTCGAGGGCACGGTGGGCCGCCTCGGTGACCTTCCGCTTGGTCCAGCGGAGCACCAGCTGGGCCCAGACGAACTCGGTCGCCCAGATCGCCATGCCGCCGAAGATCACGACCCAGCCCGGTCCGGGCAGGGGCAGCATGATGATGCCCGCCACGACCACCGCGAGCCCGATGATGAAGACCCCGACCTGCCAGCTCACGTGCAGCGCGCGGCGCGCTTTGATGAATTCCGGAGCACGCGAGCCGAGCGCCCGCTCTTGCTCGCTGTGCACCTCGTCAGTCCCCGTCTCGTCCGACGCCACGGCCACCTCGCCCGGCTCGTTACTCCCCGTATTCATACGGACAAACACTACCCGAGCGAAACCAGTCACTGGAATGGACGCACGACGCGAACGATCTCTCGGCCGGAAGAGTTACGTAAAGGCACGCAAAACACTCAGAGGGGTTTACAACGGCACCGTAGGTGGCATGTCGATTTCGCCGACGTGCGAATCCCCGAGCGCACACTGAGCGAAAGGCCCTGGCGCTTATGAACACCACGGTCAGCTGCGAGCTGCACCTGCGCCTCGTTGTGTCGAGCGAGTCCTCCCTGCCTGTCCCCGCAGGCCTGCGGTACGACACGGCCGACCCCTACGCCGTGCACGCCACCTTCCACACCGGAGCCGAGGAAACCGTCGAGTGGGTGTTCGCCCGCGACCTCCTCGCCGAGGGACTTCACCGCCCCACGGGCACCGGAGACGTCCGCGTCTGGCCATCGCGCAGCCACGGTCAGGGCGTCGTGTGCATCGCCCTGAGCTCACCGGAGGGCGAAGCCCTGCTCGAGGCCCCGGCAAGGGCCCTGGAGTCCTTCCTGAAGCGCACCGACGCCGCTGTGCCGCCCGGCACGGAGCACCGGCATTTCGATCTCGACCAGGAGCTCTCGCACATCCTGGCGGAAAGCTAGGGCGAGGCCCTCACAAAGCCGCCCGGCGCCGTCGACTCGGGGAGACGGCTCGGGCTCGGACAACCGCATACGGGACGCACCGGCGCCGCTACCGCGTATCTCGCGGGGCGGCGCCGGTTCGCATGCGCCACCGCTCACACCTTCGCCGGCCGCCTGTGGGCCGGCCGGGAACCATGGAGCGCCGGGCGGCGTTGTATTCGAAGCCGTGTGCGGGCATGAGGACGGTCCGGCGACAGTGGAGCCGTTACCATCGGCCAGCATCGGCGGGCGCCCGCCCGACCCCCAGGCCAGGGAGCGAATCGTGCTGATCACCCATGACACCCGGTGCGCCCTCGACACCGTGGTCGATCTGGTGAACACCGCACCGGAGGACGACACGGCATCCGACGGGCTGCCCGACGTGGCGACCCTGACGGATTTCGTGCAGAACCACGAGATCAGCGATGTCGGAGCGCTCTCGGAGTTCGATCTCTCGGCGGTGCGGAAGATCCGCGGGCGGTTCGCCTCCGTCTTCGCCGCCCCCGACCCCCGGAGCGCCGCAGGCCTGATCAACGAGCTGGTCGCGGCCGCCGGAACCACTCCCCGGCTCACGGACCACGACGGCTACGACTGGCATGTGCACTACTTCGCGCCCGGTGCCTCCGTCGCGGACCACCTGGCCGCCGACTGCGGGATGGCCCTGGCCTTCTTCGTGGTCGCCGGGGAGCAGGAGCGGCTGCGGCGGTGCGAGGCACCCGACTGCCGGCGCGCCTTCGTCGACCTGTCCCGCAACCGCTCGCGGCGGTACTGCGACAGCCGTACCTGCGGAAACCGCCTGCATGTGGCCGCGTACCGGGCGCGCCGCAAGGAGGCGGCGGGCTGAGGGCGGTCCGGCCCGCGGGTCGGGTCGGGCGGGGTTCCGGAGGGACATCGATGCCGACGCGGTCCCGGCGGATGGCGCCGGGTACCGCGGGTAAGGCTCACAGCAACAGCAGGTCGTGCAACGAGGCCATGAGCAGCAGGCTCCCGATCACCGCAAGGAAGATCATCAGCGGTGGCTGGGAAAGGGCGAAAAGGCAACCGCGGGGCTCGTCCTGCGGCGGCGCGGGGTCGCTCTGTGTCGTGTCCAGCATCTCGCGGTGATGATGACGCAGTCGGCCGACCGGACGCGATCAGCGTCCCTGTTCGGAGCGGGAGTGCGCCGATTCCGCGAGGTCCCGTTCGGGTTGTGATCACTTCCGCGCGCCCGCGGACCCACTGTGACGATTCAGCCGAAGCGGGCCCTCAGATGCCGTGCTTCTTGAGGATGGCCTCGATGTCGCTGAAGTCGTCGTCTCCCCGGGGAGCCGCCGCGGGCCGGGAAGCGGGGCGGGACCCCTGGCCCAGGGAGGGCGCCGAGGCCGCCGGGGCGGCCACCGCGTCGGGCCGGTCCGCCGCCCGGGCGGCTCTGCGCTCCTTGCGGGTGCCGCCGCGGCGGCGCTCCACGACGCGGGTGGTCATGAAGAGCACCCAGGCGGCGCCGAGCACACCGAAGCCGGCCCAGGCCGTCGGGCTGAAGGCGGTGTCGGCCAGCCACTCGACGACTCCGGTCATCACCAGGCCGATCGGCACGAGCGAGTAGGCCGCGATACGGGTGGCCGTGAGGAAACGCTTGCGGTACGCCGTGACGACCGCAATGCCCAGGCCTGCCGCGGACACGGCGGAGCAGACGGTCTCGGCAATCATCCGGTCCTCCAGCGTGGCGCGGTCGAGCAGGGGCTTCGTCCCTTCCATCCTGCACCCGCCACACCCCGGCGGGCCATGCCGCGGCCGGACATCAGGGACATCTCCGGGTCACCTCCTCCGCAGGTGCCGGTGGCCCCGGCCCCGGTACGTCCGATTGGGGTACGGACCCCGAGGGCTGGAAGACTGTCGGCATGAGCGACTCCTCCCCCGCCCGTCCCGCCGCCCCCGTCCTCGAGGTCTGGTGCGACCTGCAGTGCCCGGACTGCCGTACCGCCCTCGGCGACCTCGGCGCCCTGCGCGCCCACTACGGCGACCGGCTGGAGGTGCGGCTGCGGCACTTCCCGCTGGAGAAGAACAAGCACGCCTTCGCCGCCGCCCAGGCCGCCGAGGAGGCCTGGGAGCAGGGCAGGGGCTGGCCCTACGTGGAGGCCCTGCTCGGCCGCGTCGAGCAGCTGGGCCGTGAGGGAGAACCCTTCCTGGTCGAGCTGGCCCGCGAACTGGACCTGGACGCCGAGGAGTTCGAGACCGCGCTGATCGACGGCCGGCACATCCTGTTCGTGGACGCCGACCAGGCCGAGGGCAAGGCGATCGGCGTGACCGGCACCCCGACGTACGTCATCGGCGGTGAGCGCCTCGACGGCGGCAAGAGCCAGGAGGGGCTGCGCGAGCGGATCGAGGAGATCGCGGACCGGCTGCTGGCGGAGCAGGAACAGCAGCGGGACTGACCCGTCGGCCCCGGCCCCGTGGCCGGCCGCTACAGGAGCGGTTTGTACATGGCGTACTGCCGGGTCTCGTAGCCGAGCGACGCGTAGAGCCGTTCCGCCGGGTCGTTGCCGGCGAAGACGTTGAGGCCGATGGTCCGCCTGCCCTGGACGATCGTCTGGGCCTCGGCCAGCAGCATGAGGGTGCGGCCGTGTCCTCTGCCCCGGTGGGCGGCGTGGGTCTCGACGTCGAAGACGAAGGCGTCGTCCTCGCGCAACGCGAGCCACAGCGTGCCCACCGGTGTCCCCCGGTGTTCCACGACGCTGAGGAGCGCGCCGGGGGTGGCGAGGCCGTCGGGCAGCAGGGTGGCGTGGTCGCGTTCCGACTTGGCCCGGGCCTCGGCCTCCGGAACGCCCCGCTCGATCCAGCTCCGCGCGTAGTCCTCCTCGCCCTTCTCCAGCCAGGGGCCGAACTCCGCCTCGGTCATGGGCCGGGCGCGGCTGCCCTCCGGCAGATCCGGCGGGGTGTCGCCGAGGGGTTTCTCCATACCGCGGTTGCGCACGACGTAGCCGAGCGCCGTGGCGAGCCGGAACGCCGGCTCGGAGTCGGCGGGCACCACCGCCTCGATACGGCGGCACCCCCAGCCGCGCACCACCTCCTCCGCGGCGAGCGCGGCCACCGTGCCCCGGCCGCGTCCGCGGTCCGGCTCCTCGATGCGCAGGCTCAGGACCCGGGCCACGGCGTCGCCGAACACGGGATGCGTGCCGAGGAGTATCGCCCCTACGGGACGGCTGTTCACGCATACCTGGTAGCGGCGCGAGCGCGTCCCGTCGGCGTTCTGCTGAAGCGGCTCGGTCGGCCGCAGGGTCGTGGTCATCAGAGGTGTTCTACCCGCGGGCCACGGCCCCGGTCAGCCGAATATCCGAGGGCTGTCAGGGGTCGAGATCGTTCCCGGACCGCTCCTCGAAGATCCGCATGGCCTTGGCCGTCACCGGGCCCGGCGCGCCCGGCAGCCCACGGTCGTCGACCCGGTGCACGGCCTGCACGTCCCGCAGTGTGGACGTGAGGAAGACCTCGTCGGCCCGCTGGAGGACGTCCAGCGGCAGGTCGGTCTCCTCGGCTCCGGTCCACTCGATCGCCAGCGCGCGCGTGATGCCGGCGAGACAGCCCGAGGCGAGCGGCGGCGTGTACAGCTCGCCGTCGAGGACCACGAAGACGTTGGAGCCCGTGCCCTCGCAGAGCTGTCCCACCGTGTTGGCGAACAGCGCCTCGGTCGCGCCCTGTTCACGGGCCCGGGCGAGGGCGACGACGTTCTCGGCGTACGAGGTGGTCTTCAGGCCGGTGAGCGCGCCGCGCTCGTTGCGGGTCCAGGGGACCGTGATCACGGCGGTGGAGTCGGGACGGCGGGTGGTGGTGCCGAGGGCGACCACGAGGGTCGGGCCGTGCTCACCGCGGTCGGACCCGAGGGGGCCGTGGCCGCCGGTGTAGGTGATGCGGAGCCGGCCGAGCGGCGCGGGGTTGGCCTCGAGGACGGCGGCACAGGCCCGGCGCACCTCGTCGTGGTCCGGGTCCGGCAGCCCGAGGCCGCGTGCCGACCGGGTCAGCCGGTCGAGGTGCCGGGTGAGCGCGAACGCCTGGCCGTGCACGGTCTTCACCGTCTCGAAGATGCCGTCGCCCACGGTCAGCCCGTGGTCGAAGACGGAGACACGGGCCGACTCGCTGTCCTGCAACCCGCCGTCGAGCCAGATCTTCACGTCAGGTCCTCTCCACTCGCCTCGTACGCTCCCGACGCTATCGCGAGCAGCCGGTCCGCCTTCAGTTCGGTCTCCCGCCACTCCCCCTCGGGGTCCGATCCCCAGGTGATGCCGGCACCGGTGCCGAAGCGCAGCGCGCCCTCGCCCCGGTCGATCCAGAAGGTACGGATGCCGACGGCCAGCTCACCGGCCTTCCGGTCGGCGTCGACCCAGCCGATCCCGCCGCAGTACGGGCCCCTGGGCGCCGTCTCCAGCGCGTCGATGATCCGCAGGGCGCTCGACTTGGGCGCCCCGGTGACCGATCCGGGCGGGAACGCCGCGCCGAGCAGTTCGGCCCAGCCGGCCCCGTCGCCCAGCTCACCGCGGACCGTCGAGACGAGGTGGACCAGCCCCGGATGCTTCTCCACGGCGCACAGGTCGGGCACCGTCACGCTGCCGGTGGCGCAGACCCGTCCGATGTCGTTGCGGACCAGGTCCACGATCATCACGTTCTCGGCGTAGTCCTTCTGCAGGAGGTCCGCCTCGGTGCGCCCGGTGCCCTTGATCGGCCCGGACTCGACGACCCGGCCGCCGCGCCGCAGGAACAGTTCGGGGGACGCGGTGGCGATCTCCACGCCGTGACGGGGCAGGCGGATCGTTCCTGCATAGGGTGCCGGGTTGCCTCGGGCCAGCAGTGCGGTGAGGGCGTCCACGTCGGCGCCGGGCGGGACGGGCGCCGACAGCACCCGGCACAGGTTCGCCTGGTAGACCTCACCGGCCGCGATGTGCTCGCGGATCCGCCGCACCGCCGCCGTGTACGCCGCGCGGTCGAGCGAGGACGTCCACTCATCCAGGGCCGGGCCGCGCCAGGCGCCCGGCACGGGAGCGGGTACCGGGGATTTCCGCACCTCCCGGAAGCGGGCGCAGGTCAGACGGCCCTCGAAGTCGGCGCAGACGGCCCAGAAGCCACTGGATTCCAGGGCCTCGGGGTCGTCGGTGACGTCGAGGAGCCCGGTGGCGACGCGGTCGCCGAAGCGGGCGAGAGGAGGGTGGTCGAGCACACAGTCGAGTCTATGGCGGTGTCGCGCGGGTGACCGGGGCGTGTCCCGTCGGGGGCCCCGCGACGCACCTGAGCAGGGGAAGCGCAGCACGCTGCACAAACGCGTTTTTGTACTGGCACCGGAATCCGCTAGAGTTCAACACGTCGCCGGGCCGCGAGAGCGGACCGAAACGACAAGCGGACGTAGCTCAGTTGGTAGAGCGCAACCTTGCCAAGGTTGAGGTCGCGAGTTCGAGCCTCGTCGTCCGCTCGAAGGAACAGGGGGCTTCCCGGCCCCCTACACTCCTGGTGGAGTGGCCGAGAGGCGAGGCAACGGCCTGCAAAGCCGTCTACACGGGTTCAAATCCCGTCTCCACCTCCAAGGACGATTAGCTCAGCGGGAGAGCGCTTCCCTGACACGGAAGAGGTCACTGGTTCAATCCCAGTATCGTCCACTGGATCTCGTCGAAGATCCGAACCCGCGCGATTAGCTCAGCGGGAGAGCGCTTCCCTGACACGGAAGAGGTCACTGGTTCAATCCCAGTATCGCGCACGCAGTGCTCATGATCCGCCGCACAGCGTGGTCATGGTCCCGAGGACGATTAGCTCAGCGGGAGAGCGCTTCCCTGACACGGAAGAGGTCACTGGTTCAATCCCAGTATCGTCCACACCACACCGGAGCCCCCGGCCGAGCGAATCGGCCGGGGGCTTCGTGGTGGTCACGCTCGTTGTGTCACGAGTCGTGCCGCGACTCTTGTCACGACTCGCGTCACGACGAGAACAGCATGTGCCCGAAGCTCTTGTGGCGGTGGTGACCGTGATGGCCGTGGTGACCGTGGCCGCCGTGCGGGGCGCCCCAGGCGGGTGCCGGCGGAGCGGGGTAGGCCTGCGGGGCGGGCGGGGGCGGCGGGGCGCCCTGGGACCACTGGGACTCCAGGCGGGTCAGCGACTCCAGCTCGCCGTAGTCGAGAAAGATGCCGCGACAGCCACTGCACTGCTCGATCTGGACACCGTTGCGGTTGTACGTGTGCATCGGCGCATGGCACTTCGGACACTGCATGGGCGTTCAACTCCTCGCCGGTCGGTCCTGCTTCGTATGTCGCCAGGACAGACTCCGTCCCGCTGTGGTCGGTTGCACCCTACTTCGCGTACCCCTGCCTCAACTGCGGCGGGACGGTAGCCATTCGGTCACAAGCGTCCACGACCGACCGCTCCACCTCGTCCAGGGGACGGCCGGCCGCGACCGCCTTGGCGACGGCCCGGGCCGCGGTCTGCACGGTGAGGGCACGGGCGGGGACGTCCAGGGACGGCCAGGGGTCGCCGTCGGCAGGGACGGCGGGGCCGCCCTCGGCGCGGTAGGCGGCGAGGAAACGGGCCCATTCGTCGGGCGGGAGCAGCCCGCAGGCGTACCAGGCGGCGGGCCGGGCGAGGTCCCAGGCCGGGACGCCGACGCCGAGGTCGTCCACGTCGATCAGCAGCCAGGGGCCTTCGGGGGCCGGGTGGCGTATGAGCTGGCCGAGGTGGAGGTCACCGTGGCACAGCGTGCCGGTGTCCGGCATCGGGGCCTCGTCGCGAGCCCAGGCAGGGAGGGTGTTCCAGGCCCGCAGGACGGGGGCGGCAGCGGGATGCGGGCCGGCCTCGCGGAGCCGGGCGAGGGCGCGGGCCGCCTTGGCGGGACCTCGCATGGCGGGCAGGGCCTCCGGGGCAGGTGCGCGGTGCAGCCGGGCGAGGAGTGTGGCGGCGGCTTCCCAGGGGGCCGCGTCCGGGTCGTCCGGGTCCACGGGTGTGCCGTACGGCCAGAACGTCACGAGCCGGTCGTGCAGGGCCGCCGGGGTCGGGGCGAGCGGTGGCAGGAGGATGCCGGGGTGGCGGGTGGCGGTGGCGAGTCGGC
>NZ_GG657757.1:1619847-1654494 GCF_000158955.1 Streptomyces viridochromogenes DSM 40736
GACGGTGTCCGCGTGGCGGACGACGGTGCCGTCGGGGCGGTCCGCCAGTGTGACGGGTGCTCCGCAGGGGCAGGCCGGGGAGCGGGCGTGAGCGGTGGCTCGGGCCTGAGTGGTGAGGGCGTGCAGGAGTGGGGTGGGGGCGGGGGTCACGGGGTGAGGGTACGAGGGGCCGGGGCGTACGGAACTGTGGGTTTCAGGTGCTCGGCGCTGGGGGGGCGGGGGGCGTTGCGCAGCCCGGCGCAGCGGGGTGCCTCCCCCAAGCTCTCGGCTTCGCTCGAGCAGGGGGGACCCCCATCGCCCCAGCGGCACGACTGCCCGCGGCTGGGGGGCAAAAGCAATGCCGGCGCAGCTCCCCAGCTGCGCCGGCATCATTGCCGTCCGCCGTACCCCCGTCCCCACGGGGTTTCATGGGTGGATGTCCCCGCCCGGACCGCTCTTCCGGGCCTGGGGTCGCCGCTCAGCGCCCCAGCATCTCTCCCACGGACGACGCCTGTGTGGCCACTGTCTCCCACCCGTCGAAGACGAGGAGGAGCAGGACCGCCAGGGGAAGGGCCATCAGCGTCGCCACCACGGGGTGGCGACGGCCCTGGCGGCGGGAGCGGAACGCGGCGGCGTACGCCTTGCGTCCCTCCTCGCGGATCATCGTCCGCGGCGCCGTGTGGGCCATGGCCCCTCTCCTGACCGTTCTCAGTTGTCATGGGCAGCGGCGGGTGTCTGACCTCGGGGGACGAGTGCTGCCACCCGCCGCTTGACCTCAAATCTAGGCGTCCGGCCCTTCCAGGGCGTCATGCCCTCGTACCGATTGCCGGGCCTCCCGGAGGATGAGCCGTCGCCCGCGATGTACTCCCCTGGGTGGAGACGCGGACCCGGGTCTCAGGGTGTTCCCCGAGGGGAAGCCCGGCTCACCCTGCTTTGTCCTGACTTTCCTTCCAGGGATCCGGCTGCTCCCGCAGCTCCGGCACCCAGTTCGCCACAAAGCGTGCCGTACGCACCACTGTCCCCCTACGCGTGACTTCGCTCACTTCCATGACACCTCGTCGTACCGTCGTCCCCGGCCTGCGGGCCGCCCTGCTCGTCGGCACCTCGTCCGTGCCCGTCGTGTCACCGGCGGCCACGACTGTTCGCACAGGATCACCCTGGACGGGGTCAATCCCCTTCCCCTGGCGGGTGATTGGGGTACAGCGGAGTGTGAACGGGAGCTGTTCGCACGCTCCGTGACCACCTTTCACATCTCCCGGCCACCACTGACAATCCGTCGCCCCGAGAGGGCGCGGCCTCTGCGCGCGGGCGGTCATGGAAACGTAAGCTGTGGCTCGTCACAGGACCGGGCAGCGGGGATGAACATGGCGATGATGCGCCTGAGGCGCGAGGACCCGCGCGTCGTCGGCTCGTTCAGGCTTCACAGACGGCTCGGCGCGGGCGGGATGGGCGTGGTCTACCTGGGCTCCGACAAGAAGGGGCAGCGGGTCGCGCTCAAGGTCATCCGCCCCGACCTGGCGGAGGATCAGGAGTTCCGCTCACGGTTCGCCCGTGAGGTCTCGGCGGCGCGGCGGATCCGGGGCGGCTGTACGGCCCGGCTCGTTGCCGCCGACCTCGACGCGGACCGGCCCTGGTTCGCCACCCAGTACGTGCCCGGCCCCTCTCTGCACGACAAGGTCGCCGCCGAGGGACCGCTCGGCGCGGCCGACGTCGCCGCCGTCGGTGCCGCCCTGTCCGAGGGCCTGGTCGCCGTGCACGAGGCCGGGGTCGTGCACCGGGACCTGAAGCCCTCCAACATCCTGCTGTCCCCCAAGGGGCCGCGGATCATCGACTTCGGTATCGCCTGGGCCACCGGTGCCTCGACACTGACCCACGTCGGCACGGCGGTCGGCTCGCCGGGCTTCCTCGCGCCGGAGCAGGTGCGCGGGGCCGCCGTCACGCCGGCCACGGACGTCTTCTCGCTCGGTGCCACGCTCGCGTACTCCTCCATGGGCGACTCGCCCTTCGGGCACGGCAGTTCCGAGGTGATGCTGTACCGCGTCGTGCACGAGGAGGCGCAGCTGCACGGCGTACCCGACGCCCTGGCTCCGCTCGTCCGGGCGTGCCTGGCCAAGGACCCCGAGGAGCGGCCGAGCACGCTCCAACTGTCGCTGCGGCTGAAGGAGATCGCGGCCCGCGAGTCGCAGGACCTCACCGGTGTACGCCCGCCCGCGCCACGCGGCGCCGAGACCGAGCGGCCCGCCGACACCTACCCCGAGCGCACCCGGCGGCCGCAGGGACAGCAGGGCACCGGGGCGTCGGGCATGCAGCGGGGCCGGGGCACTCCCCCGCCCCGGGGTTCGGCTCCCGCCGGGGACGGGGCTCCCCGGCGCGGAAACGGCCCGCAGGGCAACGGCAAACCGGCGGGGCGCGGTACCCGAGGTGCTCCGGCGGGTGGCGGCTCCCCTCGTGGCGGCTCCCCTCGTGGCGGCGCCCCGTCACGGGCCGGATCCAGGCCGACGCCCACCGGGCGCAACGGGACGCGGTCGAACAGCGGCAGCCGTCCGGCTCCCCACAGCGGCACGGGGCGCCCGGCGTCCAGGAACACGGGGACCCGGCTGCGGCCCGCCAACCCGCGGTTGCTGCGGCAGCGGCTGTTCGTGTTCGTCGTCGTCACACTCGTCGTGGCGCTCGGCATCGCCCTCGTCCAGGGCTGCCAGGGGCCGGCGCGAGGGCTGGGCGGCGACGGGGGCGGCGTGCGCCAGGAGCGCGTACAGCAGGGACACGCTCCGCAGGACATCGGACCGTAGGGCTTCGGTAGGGCTTCGGACCATTGGGCTTCGGACCGCAGGACATCGTCCCGCAGGACATCGGACCATACGGCTTCGGACCGTAGGGCTTCGGCGCCGTCGGCCCGCGCCGTTCCACGACGGTCCCTAGGCGTGGGGGCGGCCGGTGGCCACGGCGTAGAAGGCGACGGCGGCCGCCGCGCCCACGTTGAGGGAGTCGACGCCGTGAGACATGGGGATGCGGACCCACTCGTCGGCGGCGACCAGGGCCTGGGTGGACAGGGCGTCGCCCTCGGCGCCCAGCATCAGGGCCACCCGGTCCATGGTGTGCGGGCGGCCTCGTCGAGGGGGCGGGTCTTCTCGTCGGGGGTCAGGCGAGGAGCGTGAAGCCGGTCTCGCGGACCGACTCCAGACTCTCGGCCAGCTGTCCGGACGGGCGTACGGGACGGAGAAGACCGCACCCATCGAGACCTTCACGCTGCGGCGGTAGAGGGGGTCGGCGCAGTCCGGGGAGAGCAGGACCGCGTCCATGCCGAGGGCGGCGGCCGAGCGGAAGATCGCGCCGATGTTGGTGTGGTCGTTGACCGACTCCATGATCACGACACGGCGGGTCCTGCGGAGGAGGTCGGCCGCCGTCGGCAGGGGCTTGCGCTGCATGGAGGCGAGCGCCCCGCGGTGCACGTGGTAGCCGGTGACCCGCTCGGCGAGCTCCGGGCTGACGGCGTAGACCGGGGCGGGAAGCTCGTCGATGACATCGCGCATGACGTCGACCCACTTGGCCGAGAGCAGCATGGACCGCATCTCGTAACCGGCTTCCTTGGCCCTTCGGATGACCTTCTCGCCCTCGGCGATGAAGAGGCCCTCGGCGGGTTCGCGCTTGCGGCGCAGCTCCACGTCGGTCAGGCCGGTGTAGTCGCGCAGGCGCGGGTCGTCGGGATCCTCGACGGTGATGAGATCGGCCACAGGGTGATACTGCCTTGTCCTGGGTACGGTGCCAACGGCTTGGGACGGGTTGGGTTACCCGGGGTTACTCGCTCGGGGCGGTGACCAGAGGGCCGACCTTCACGACCTCGCCGATGACGATGACCGCTGGGGGCTTCACGTCCTCGGTCCGTACCGTCTCGGCGACCGTCGCGAGGGTCGCGTCGACACGGCGCTGAGCGGCCGTCGTGCCCTCCTGGACGAGGGCGACGGGGGTGTCGGCCGGCTTTCCGTGCGCGACGAGCGTCTCGGCGATCCTTCCGATCTTGTCGACGCCCATAAGGATGACCAGCGTGCCGGTCAGCCTGGCCAGGGACGGCCAGTCGACCAGGGAGCGCTCGTCGTCGGGCGCGACATGGCCGCTGACCACGGTGAACTCGTGGGCGACGCCGCGATGGGTGACCGGGATGCCGACCGCGCTCGGGACCGAGATCGAGCTGGAGATCCCGGGGACGACCGTGCAGGGGATGCCGACCTCGGCGAGGGCCTGCAGCTCCTCCATGCCACGGCCGAAGACGTACGGGTCGCCACCCTTCAGGCGGACGACCGACTTGCCCTGCTTCGCGTGCTCGATCAGCGCGTTGTTGATGGCCTCCTGGGCCATGAAACGACCGTAGGGGATCTTCGCCGCGTCGATCACCTCGACGTGGGGCGGGAGTTCGGCGAGGAGGTCGCGGGGGCCGAGGCGGTCCGCGATGACGACGTCCGCCTCCGCGAGCAGACGCCGGCCGCGGACCGTGATCAGGTCCGGGTCACCGGGGCCGCCGCCGACCAGGGCGACGCCGGGCGTGCGGGTGCGGTGGTGCGGGGCGACCAGCGTGCCGTCGCGCAGGCCCTCGACGACCGCGTCCCGGATGGCGGCGGTGTGGCGGGGGTCGCGGCCACGGGCGTCGGTGGTGAGGACGGCGACCGTGACGCCCTCGCTGTGACCGGTGGCCGGGGTCCAGGCCGTCGCCTCGTCGGCGTCGTCGGAGCGGACGCACCAGACGCGGCGGCGCTCCGCTTCGGCGGAGGCCCTGGTGTTGGCGTCGACGTCGCCGGTGGCGATCAGGGCGTACCAGGCGTCGGTGAGGTCGCCTTCCTCGTAGGGACGCCGGCGCCAGGTGATCTCCCCGGCATCCGCCATGGCCTGTACGGAGGGGGTGACCTCGGGGGACACGAGGAGGATGTCCGCGCCTGCCGCGATGAGGGCGGGGAGGCGGCGTTGGGCGACCTGACCTCCGCCGAGGACGACCACGCGGCGGCCGGTGAGGCGGAGGCCTACGGGGTAGGCGGGGTGTTCGGCCATGAGGGTGTGGCTCCTGTTGTGGCGGTGTTCGGTGCCCTGACGTGCGGATTTTAAGGCGCGGGGGGTTGTGGGGGCGAGGGTGTCCGGTGGCTGGGCATCGTGGCCGGGTGCGCCCTCGTGGGTCCGTGCCCACCCGTTCCGCCCTGCGGAACGACTGCCCACGAACCCACGAGGACCCAAGAAGCCTTACTTCTCGGTGACTCCCGCCGAGTCGAACGTCGCCACCTCGTGCATCGCCCTGGCCGTGCTCTGGACCAGCGGGAGGGCGAGCAGGGCGCCCGTGCCCTCGCCGAGGCGGAGGTCGAGGTCGACCAGGGGGCGCAGGCCCAGCTTGTTGAGGGCTGCCACATGGCCCGGCTCGGCGCTGCGGTGGCCCGCGATGCAGGCGGCCAGGACCTCGGGGGCGATGGCACGGGCCACCAGGGCGGCGGCACCGGCGCTGACGCCGTCCAGGATGACCGGCGTGCGCAGGGACGCGCCGCCGAGGAGGAGGCCGACGATCGCGGCGTGCTCGAACCCGCCGATCGCGGCGAGCACCCCGATCGGGTCGGCCGGGTCCGGCTGGTGGAGCTCCAGGGCGCGGCGGACGACCTCGGTCTTGCGGGCGAGGGTCTCGTCGTTGATGCCGGTGCCCCGGCCCGTGACCTCGGCCGGGTCCGCTCCCGTGAACACGGAGATCAGCGCGGCGGACGCGGTCGTGTTGGCGATGCCCATCTCACCGGTGAGCAGGGCCTTGTTGCCGGCGGCGACCAGGTCGCGGGCGGTCTCGATACCCACCTCGATGGCCTGCTTGGCCTCCTCGCGGGTCATCGCGGGGCCGGTGGTCAGGTCGGACGTGCCGGCACGGATCTTGCGGGGCAGCAGGCCCGGAGTCGCCGGGAGGTCGGCGGCCACGCCCACGTCGACGATGCAGACCTCGGCGCCCACCTGGGTGGCGAAGGCGTTGCAGACGGCTCCGCCGCCGAGGAAGTTGGCCACCATCTGGGCCGTGACCTCCTGCGGCCAGGGGGTGACGCCCTGGGCGTGGACACCGTGGTCCCCGGCGAAGATCGCGACGGCCGCGGGCTCCGGGATGGGCGGCGGGCACTGGCGGGACAGGCCGGACAGCTGTGCGGAGATGATCTCCAGCATGCCCAGCGCACCGGCCGGTTTGGTCATGCGCTTCTGGCGCTCCCACGCCTCGCCGAGCGCCTTGGCGTCGAGCGGGCGGATCTGCGCGACGGTCTCGGCGAGCAGGTCGTGCGGTTCCTCTCCGGGCAGGGCGCGGCGGCCGTACGTCTCCTCGTGCACGACCCAGGACAACGGGCGGCGCTTGGACCAGCCCGCCTGCAGCAGCTCGGGCTCGTCCGGGAACTCGTCGACGTAACCGACGCACAGGTAGGCGATGACTTCGAGGTGCTCGGGCAGGCCGAGGGCGCGGACCATCTCGCGCTCGTCGAAGAAGCTGACCCAGCCGACGCCGAGTCCTTCGGCGCGGGCGGCGAGCCAGAGGTTCTCCACGGCCAGGGCGGCCGAGTACGGCGCCATCTGGGGCTGGGTGTGACGGCCGAGGGTGTGACGGCCGCCGCGGGTCGGGTCCGCGGTGACGACGATGTTCACCGGGGTGTCGAGGATGGCCTCGATCTTCAGTTCCTTGAACTGCTTCGCCCGGCCCTTGGGGAGGGACTTCGCGTACGCGTCGCGCTGGCGCATGGCCAGTTCGTGCATCGCGCGCCGGGTGTCGGCGGAGCGGATGACGACGAAGTCCCAGGGCTGCGAGTGGCCGACGGAGGGCGCGTGGTGGGCGGCCTCCAGGACACGGAGCAGCACCTCGTGCGGGATCGGGTCGCTGCGGAAGCCGTTGCGGATGTCGCGGCGTTCGCGCATGACCTTCAGTACGGCCTCGCGCTCGGCGGGGTCGTAGGCGGGGGCTGCCGGGCCGGTGGACTGCCGTGCTTCTGCCACTGCGGCCGCGCTTTCCTCGTCGTGACGTGCCTGGTCGGCCAGGTCTTCCTGTTCGGCGGCCCGGGTGTCCAGGTCGTCGGCGTTCTGTACGAGTTCGGCGTCGCCCTCGCGGGGTGCGGGGACCATGACGACGGTGTCCGCCTCGACGACGGGCCGGGACTGCTGCGGGCCCTGGAGGACGGGCTGGGCGCTCTGCTCGTCGGTGGTCGGCACGGTGATGTCCTCGGCGGGGTCGGTGTGGGGTCGGTCGGCTCATGGCGGGCTGAGCCGTCTTCGGGGCTGGGCTCGGCTGCCGGGGCTGTGCTTCTGCTGCCGTGGCGGCCGCTGATCGGTTTCGGTGGTCCTGAATCGTCGTCGGTGTATCCCGCCAGGTAGATCGGGGGAGACTGTCTCTGCGAGGACGATAAACGTTAGCGTCTCGGGGGCCGGGGCGGCGGCGGTGTCGGCGGGTGCCTCGGGGGCGGCGGTCTGTGGAGCTGTCACCTCGGGGGCCTGCGCGGCTGTCCCGGCGTCAGTTGCCTCAGGGGTCTGGGGGTTGGCCTGCGCGGCGATCGGCTCGGCAGGTTGCGCGGCGGGTGCGGCGCCGGTGGTGTTTGGCTCCTGCGCGACGGCCTCGGGGCCCACGCCCGTTGCCTGGGCCTGTGCGGCGGCCTCGGGGCCGACCGCGTCCGGCGCCCGCACGGCAGGGGCGGGGCCCTCGGGCGCCGCGGCCTCGGGGCCGGCAACCGCCTCTCCGGGACCGGCCTCGGGTGCCGCGACGGCGTGCTCGGGCATGACGGGAGCCTCCGGGAAGGGGACCGCTCCGGGGGCCGGTGCGGCATCGGGGACAGGAGCGGGCGCCACGTCCTGCTCCGCGGCGGCGGCCACCGGGGCCTGTTCGCCGCCGTCGGCGGAGTCGCCCGCGGGGGCCGTGGGAGCGGCGGCGGCAAGCTGCTGCTCACCGGACTGCCCGGCACCGTCCATGACCGGGGCGGGCTCCTCGGCCTGCGCCGGTACAGCCCCCGCCTCGGCGGGGTCGCCCTCGACGGCCGCGGCTTGGGCCGAGGCGGCCCGCTCGGTCGCGGCGACGACGGGATGCTCTGTCTCCGGGCCGGCGCCTGTTCCGGCGACGTCGGCCACGCCGGCCTCCGGAGTGGCTTGCCCGGCCTCGCCATCCGCGGGGACGGCCTGCCCGGCCTCGGCGTCGGCCACGCCATCCGTGAGGACGGCCTGCCCCGTCTCGGCGTCGGCCACCTGGCCGGCTTCCGGGCCTACGCCCGCGCCATCCGGCTCGCCGGCAACCTCCGCGCCCTGCACCGGCGCTGCCTGCGCGGCCTCGGCGGCAACCGCCTGACCCGCGTCCGGGCCGCCGGCCTCCGCGCCTCCCACGGGCGCCGCCTGTCCGGCCTCGACAGCAGCCACTTGACCCGCGTCAGGACCGACGCCGGGCTCGCCGACGGCCGCCGCGCCCTCCGTCGGCACCGTCTGCCCGGCCTGGGCGGCAACGGCCTGATTCGCGTCCGGGCCGAGGTCCGGCTCACCGGCACCTTCAGCGCCCTGGACCGGCACCGCCTGCGCGGCCTCGGCGGCAACGGCCTGGTCCGCGTCCGGGGCGGGGACGGTCGCAGGCTCCGGGGTCTGGGCGGTCGTCGGCGGGTGTTCGGCCTCGGCCGGGTGGGCCGGCGTCGGCTCCACCGTCTCCGTCGCCACGCCGGTCGCGACGGCCTGGGCCGTCTCCGTCGGCAGCGGAGCCGGAACAACCGTTTCCGCAGGTGCCGCCCCGGCGCCCACCGGGGCCTGGGGCACGGTCTGCGCGCTCCAGGCAGCCGCGGGGGACACGAGCGGCTCGGGGGCGCTCGGCGCGTCGAGGTACTCGGGACCCGCCGACGCGGGTGCGGGCTGCCGTACGGGCGCGTCGGCGGGGCCACGGTCCGCCAGGGAGCGGACCGGGCTGGCGGAGCTGTCGGGCAGCGGCGGGCCGAGGTGCAGCGGCCGACGCGGGGTGATGGGCGGGATCGGCGGCGGGTCGGGCAGGGCGGACGCCGCCGAGGTCGACCGAGCCGCTGTCACGGCCGGAGATCTCGTGCGGGCCCGGGTGGTGCACGGTCTCCACGACCGGCTCCGGCGCGGGCGGGGTGACCTCGTTGCCCCAGGCACCGTGGGATCCCGGCAGCAACGGTCCTCTTCCTCGATGGTGTCCTCGGAGACTTAGGCGTTAGACACCCGGCCCGAGGCACCTGCGCTGTTTTACTATGACTTGGCTCTCGGCAGTCCCTCGCCCGGGACTGCCGATGTCGTCATGCGTACCCCTCGCCCATCGGTTAGTGCTCCTACGACCAGCTCACCCGGAACGGCGCACCGACCGCCCCACAGTGAAGAACGAGCGTGCGTCCCCAGCGGCACGAACGGCCCGCCCGCAAAAGGCGACAAAGCCACTCACTGGCATTGTTGCGGCCGAACCACCGTCACGGCACGTTGATCCGCGACGGTTCTGCTGTGGACTGCGCCACGTTGCGCGTCCTCCGGTTCTGCCGTACCACCCCCACCCCAAAACGGGTGAGTTTTCCGGACATTGACCGACGAACCGCCGGGCGTCCTGGTGCGGTGCAGCGATCGGCCAGCCTACCGCGCGCAGTACGACAACCCGATCACGGGGACGTCCGCGGGATCAGGCGCTGCGCCGGGGCAGGGCGCCGCTGAGCAGGAACGCGACGCTCCGTTTCTTCTCCGTCCAGGCCCTGGTGTCGAGTTCGACGGACTGGAGCAGGGCGCACTCGACGCCGTAGCCGTGCTCCGTCAGGTCCCGGCCGATGAGTTCGGCGGCGTCGCGGGTGGCGGCGTGGGTGACGATGCGCTGCGGGCGACGGTCGGCGACGGCGGAGACCACGGCCGCTCCCCCGCCGCCGACGCGGACGACGTCGGGTTCGGGGAGGTTCTCCAGGATGTGCGGGGCGCTGCCGTGCACGATCTGGAGCTGGGCGCCGAAGCGGCGGGCGGTGGCGTCGGTGCGTGCGCACGCCGCCCGGTCGCTGTCGACGGCGATGACGGCGGCGCCCGCCCGTGCGGCCTCGATGGCGAAGGCTCCGCTGCCGCAGCCGATGTCCCACACGAGGTCGCCGATGCGCGGTCCGAGGCGGGCGAGTTGGGAGGCGCGCAGCAGCTGGGTCTCGCCCTCGCCGAACTCGCCGCCGTAGGCCTCGGCGGGCAGGGACCAGTCACGGGGTCCGGCGGACGGGTCGCGGCCGGCGATCCAGCCGCCGGTCTCTCCGGCGGTACCGGGGCGGGCCGGGCCGCCGAGGACGATGACGACGTTGGGGTCGCGCCAGGTGTGGTCGGCCGCCTTGTCGGAGGTGACGACGGTGACACGTTCGCGATCGGTGCCGAGTTCCTCGCAGATGACGAAGGAGCGGTGGACTCCTTCGAGGAGCAGGCCGAGTTCGGCCGGCCCGGCGCCGGGCGAGGTGAGGACAGCCACCTTGGTGTGGGCTCGGCATACGTTGACCGCGCGGCGCAGGGTGCGGCGGTGTGCGACGACCACCTGCGCGTCGTCCCAGGGCATCCCGGCCCGGGCGAAGGCGGCGGCGACCGAGGAGACGGCGGGGACGACCTCGACCTCAAGGCCGAACTCGGGGGCGCGCAGGGTGCGTACGACGCCGAAGAAACCGGGGTCGCCGTCGGCGAGCACCACGGCCGTGCCGCGGTGGGCGGCGATGCGGCGGGCGGCGAGGGCGACGCTGCCGAGGCGGATGCGCTCGGCGCCGGCGGGGACCTCCGGGAGCGCCAGGTGGTGGGCGGCACCTGCCACGAGCGTGGCGGCACCCAGGGCGGCGCGCGCCGCGGCGGTCAGCGGCGAACCGTCCCAGCCGATCACCGTGACCCGGTCGGCCATCGTCGTCAGTCTCCAGGGGTTCTCGCAGTTCGTCTGCGTGTCGTCGGGTGAGCGGCCCGCAGGCGGGCTCCGTGAGAGTACCCGGTGAAGCCGGCGGAGGGGGCTGCGGTGCCGTCGCGCTCGGGGCCGTGGGTCAGTTCCAGTCGCCGAAGGAGGTGAAGCCGCCGGGGGGCCGCTCGCCCACGCCGTCGAGGTCCTCGGGGAGCAGGCTCCAGACGATGAGGTCGGTGCGTACCTCGGTCCACTCGTCGTCGCCGGTGCGGGTCCGGGCTATCCAGGCGCCGCGCAGCACTCCTTCGCTGATACAGCCGATCTTCTGGGCCACCTGCTGGGAGGCGGTGTTGTCGGCCGCGGTGCGCAGTTCGAGGCGCTCGAACTTCTGGTCGTCGAAGAGCCACCGGGCGGTGACGAGCACCGCCTCGGAGGCGTAGCCCTCGCCGCGGGCCCAGGGGGCGGTGACGTAGGAGATCTCACTGGAGCGGACCCGCCAGTCGGTGTTCTTGAGGTGGACGATGCCGACAAGCCGCTGGGTGAGGAACTCCGTGACGGCGAAGACGATGCCGCGGCCCTCGGCGCGTTCGGCGGGGGCCTGTTCGGTGATCCAGGAGCGGGCGTGCGCCTCGGTGTAGGGGCGCGGGACGGTGGTCCACGTGGTGACGAGCTCGTCGTTCATCATGTCGGCGAACGACTGGATGTCCGGCTCCTCGAGGGGGCGCAGTACCAACCGCTCCGTGCTGATGGAGACGTTGGGAAAGGTGCTCGTCATGCGCCGCTCCGTAACCTTCGGTGAACCTTCAAGGCCTGCTCAACTGCCCAGCATGCAGCATGCAAGCACTGATCCGCACCACGGGGCCCTCCCCCACCCGGTGAGGGAGGACGCCGTGTGTGGCGGGTGCCGGGCGCGGGCTCAGAAGGAGGCGAGCACGGCGCCGTCGTACTTGTCCTGGATGAACTTCTTCACCTCGGGCGAGGTGAGGAGCTTGGCGAGCTTCTTCACGCGCGGGTCGTCCTCCTGGCCCTTCTTCACGGCGAGGAAGTTGCCGTAGGGGTTGTTCTTCGGGGACTCCAGGACGAGGGCGTCCTTCGCCGGCTTGAGGTCGGACTCGAGGGCGTAGTTGCCGTTGACGACGGCGGCGTCCACGTCGTCGAGGGAGCGCGGCGTCTGGGCCGCCTCCAGCTCCTTGAACTTGAGCTTCTTCGGGTTCTTGGTGATGTCGGAGGGGGTCGCCTCGCTGCCGACGCCGTCCTTGAGGGTGATGAGCCCGTGGGCGGCGAGGAGCTTGAGGGCGCGGGCCTCGTTGACGGTGTCGTTGGGGACGGCGACGGTCGCACCGCTCTTCAGGTCGTCGGCCTTCTTGACCTTGTGGGAGTAGAGGCCGAGCGGTTCCAGGTGGACCGTGACGACGGGCACGATGTCGGTGCCGTTCTTCTTGTTGAAGTCGTCGAGGTACGGCTTGTTCTGGAAGTAGTTGGCGCCGACGGAGCCGTCCTGCGTCGCCGTATTCGGCGTGACGTAGTCGGTGAACTCCTTGACCTGGAGGTCGAGGCCTTCCTTCTTGGCGAGGTTGTCCTTGACGTAGTTCAGGATCTCGGCGTGCGGGGTGGGGCTGGCGGCGACGATCAGGGGTCCGTCGGTGCCCGAGCTGTCCCCGCCGCAGGCGCTGAGCCCGAGGGTGAGGGCTCCGGCGGCGAGTGTGGCGGTGGTGATCTTGGCGGTGTTACGCACGAAAAGTGCCTTTCCTTAAGGACCTTGCGGGTGGTGCGACCCCGTGTGGGTGTACGGGGAGTTCAGGAGGCGGCTTTGAGCAGCCGCAGCTTGGGGGCGGGGCCCGAGTGGGCGCCGCGGCGGTGCAGGGAGCGGGCCGCGTAGTCGCCGGCGAACTGGATGACCGAGATGACGACGGCGAGGATCGCGACGGTGATCCACATGAGCTGGGTCTCGAAGCGCTGGTAGCCGTAGCGGATGGCGATGTCTCCGAGGCCGCCGGCGCCGACCGTGCCCGCCATCGCCGAGTAGCCGATGAGGGCGACGATCGTGGTGGTGGTGCTGGAGATCAGCGACGGCAGGGACTCCGGCACGAGGACCTTGCGGACGATGGTCCAGGTGTTCCCGCCCATGGACTGCACGGCCTCGACGAGCCCGTGGTCGACTTCGCGGACGGCCGTCTCGACCAGGCGCGCGAAGAACGGGATGGCGCCGATGGCGAGCGGCACGATGGCGGCCTCGCGGCCGATGGTCGTCCCGGTGATCGAGCGGGTGAAGCCCATCAGCGCGACCATCAGGATGATGAACGGCAGGGAGCGGGCGATGTTCACGACCTGCCCGATGACCTTGTTGGCGGCGAGGTTCTGGAGCAGACCGCCGCGGTCGGTCAGGACCAGCAGGATGCCGAGCGGCAGGCCGCCGACGACGGCGATCAGCGTGGACCAGCCGACCATGTAGAGCGTGTCCCAACACGCCTGTTCCAGCAGGGGCTGCATCTCGGACCAGGTCATTCGGCACTCTCCTTCACCAGCGCGGCCGTCTGCTCCGCCGCGCCCACCACGTCGATCTGCAGTCCGTGTTCGCGCAGGAAGCCGATCGGCACGACGTTGTCCTCGTAGCGGCCGGGCAGTTCGATGCGCATACGGCCGACCTGGAGGCCGCCGACGGTGTCGATGGCGGCGCCGAGGATCGATATGTCGATGTTGTAGGTGCGGGCGAGCTGCGAGATGACGGGCTGGGTCGCGCTCTCGCCCTGGAAGGTCACGTCGACGACGGTGCGGTCCTCGCCGGAGGCCTCGCCGCCGAGCGGGAACAGCGCGGCGGCCAGCTCGGAGCCCGGGGTCGCCAGCAGCTCGCTGACCGTGCCCGACTCGACGATGCGGCCGTTGTCCATGAGCGCGGCCGAGTCGCAGACCGACTTGACGACGTCCATCTCGTGGGTGATGAGCAGGACGGTCAGGCCGAGCTGCCGGTTCAGGTCGCGCAGCAGCGCGAGGATCGACCGGGTGGTCTCCGGGTCGAGGGCGCTGGTGGCCTCGTCGGACAGCAGCACCTTCGGGTCGCCGGCGAGCGCGCGGGCGATGCCGACACGCTGCTTCTGGCCGCCCGAGAGCTGGGCGGGGTAGGCGCCCGCCTTGTCGGCGAGGCCGACCAGGTCGAGCAGCTCCAGCGCCTTGCGGGAGCGTTCCTTCCCGGACTTGCCGAGGATCTCCAGGGGCAGTTCGACGTTGTCCTGGACGGTGCGCGAGGACAGCAGGTTGAAGTGCTGGAAGACCATGCCGATCCGGCTGCGCGCCTGCCGCAGTTCCCTTCCGGCGCGCGGGCCGCGGCCGGCCAGGGCGGTGAGGTCCTCCCCGGCCACCGTCACGGTGCCGGAGGTGGGGCGTTCCAGCAGGTTGACGCAGCGGATGAGGGAGGACTTGCCGGCGCCGGACTGGCCGATGACGCCGTACACCTCGCCTTCGCGGACGTGCAGGTCGACGCCGTCCAGGGCGGTGACCTCACGGCCGCGTGAACGGTAGACCTTGGTCAGGTCCGTTGTGGTGATCACGTGGGTTTCCGTCACTGTCGAGTGCGCGGGCGTGGGTGTGCCCGGGCACAGCTGCATTCGTTCAGGGACGCGACACGGTTCTCGCAGGGGCGTGGAACCGGAGAGAACATGTGCGCGGGCGGCTGGATGTCACGCACCGCTCAGGGCGTGCGGACATGCCGCGGTCTCGCTTCGGGGCGCGAGCTCAGGGGGTCGTGCGGGGGCCCTCTAGAAGGCGCACATTCGACACGTACAACGAGCACCGGGCGGCATGGTCGCCTCGGTCGCGGGGATGCGGTCGCTCGTCGTGGTCATGCGGTCAGTAAAACATGCGTACGGTCCTGACAGCCCGCCGTTGTCCGGATGGTGGACAGAGGCGGACAGGGGGCCGGGAGACGTCAGCCGCGGAGGGAGATCTCCATCCCCTGCTGGGTGACCAGTGCCGACAGGGCCGACAGGTCCTCGACGACGAGGTCGGCCTGGAGCTCGTGCGCCTGGTGGGTTGTGGTCAACGCCACGGTGGTCATACCTGCGGCGCGCCCGGCCGCCAGGCCCGCGGGGGCGTCCTCGAAGACGACGCAGTGGGCGGGGTCGACGCCGAGGGTGCGGGCGGCGAGCAGGTAGGGCTCGGGGTCGGGCTTGCCGCGGGTGATGTCGTCGGCGGCCACGAGCGTTTTGGGCAGGATGCCGACGGCGTCCAGGCGGGCCTCGGCCAGTCGCCGGGTGGCGGAGGTGACGACGGCCCAGCGCTCGGCGGGCAGGGCGTCGAGGAACGCGCGGGTGCCGGGCAGCAGGTGCACCCCACCGTTGGGTACGTCCTCCACCTCCAGGTCCTCGATCCGCGCGACGGCCTCCGGCACGACGTCGGCGGGCAGCAGGTCGGCGGCTATCTCGGCGGCCGGCCGTCCGTGCAGTTCGACCCGCGCGAAGTCCTCGGCCGTGATCCCGTACTCGGCGGCCCACCGCGCCCAGCAGCGGTCCACGGAGGCGAGGGAGGAGACGAGGGTTCCGTCGTTGTCGAACAGCAGGGCGTGCGCGTGGATCTTCATGCCCCCGACCCTACGGGGCAGGCCAGGGCCGGGAGCATCGGGCCTTTTCGGCCGTAATAAGGTCGCAGCATGCTTGATGTCCTGACGCTGGTGACCGGGGTCGCCGCGCTGCTGGTGGCCGCCTGGTGCGGCTGGGCGGCCTACCGTGACCAGCCGACGAAGGACTGGCACTTCATCGGGATGGCCGTCGTCACCCTGCTGTCGCTGATCCAGCTGGTGGTGGGGATCGTGGCGCTGGCGCGGGGCGAGAAGCCGGAGCAGGGCACGACGATCTTCGTGGCGTATCTGCTGGGCGCGTTCGCGTGCGTCCCGGCGGCGGGGTTCATGTCGCTGGCCGAGCGCTCACGGTGGGGCTCGGTGACGGTCGCCGCGGGCGGCGTGGTGCTGGCGGTGCTGGAGGTGCGGCTCTATGACATCTGGGGAGGCTGAGGTGGGCCGGCAGCGGCTGATCAGTGGGCCGGGCACCCTGCTGGTGTGGCTGTACGGCGTGATGGTCGTCGGGGCGGTGTCACGCTCCGCGTACCAGATCGCGACGGAGTTCGACCGGGCGCCGCTGGCCTACTCGCTGTCGGCGGTGGCCGGTGTCGTGTACGGGTTCATCACGTACTCGCTGGTGCGGGGCGGGGAGACGGCGCGGAAAGCTGCGCTGGCCTGCTGTGTTGCCGAGTTGGCGGGTGTCTTGACGGTGGGGACCTGGACGTTGATCGAGCCGTCCGCCTTCCCGGACGCGACCGTGTGGTCGGACTTCGGGATGGGGTATGTGTTCATCCCGGTTCTGCTGCCGGTGTCGGCCATCTACTGGCTGCGGAAGTCGCGTACGCGAGACGGGGATGCCGCCTGAGGTGATCAGGCGGCCGCGGGTCACACGTGGTTGATCGCGCCCGCGCGGCGGAGCCGCACTTCGATACAGCCGCGCGCCCCTTCAGGGCGCGGTCAAGCCGTCGCCGCGTAGGTGCCGGCGGGCTTCTCCAGGACGATCATCGGGACGCCGTCGGCGCCCTGGGACGTGCCCACCGTTTCGTAGCCGACCCTGCGGTAGAGGCGGAGGTTGCCCTCGCTGCGGTGGCCGGTGTGGAGGCGGAAGCGGGTGGCGCCGTGCTGGTCGGCGAGGGCCGATTCGGCCGCGCGGAGGAGACGGGCGCCGATGCCGTGGCCCTGGAGGCGGGGGTGGACGCAGAGCTTGCCGATCGCGGCGGCGCCGCCGTCGGTGACCGAGCCGCGGACCGAGCCCACGACCTCGTCGCCGAGCCGGGCCACGAAGACGCAGTCGCGGCCGACTTCCTCGCGGACCGAGTCGAGGGTTTGGACGAGCGGGTCGATGCGGTAGTTCCCGTACAGGGCCGCCTCCGTCTGGAAGCACAGGTACTGCAGTCTGAAGATCTGCTCCGCGTCCTGCTCGGTCGCCGCAGAGATGGTCACGCTCATGCCCATGTGCGCACGCCTCCCGCTCATCTGATCACCGGTCGTCCCCCACTCCTATCCCCGCCCTCAGCGGGCCGCAACCTCCGGTGCCAGCAATCTGCGCAGACATCCCAGGCATCTGGAACGTTCCGGGCCGAGACTGCCCTGTGAGATACCCAACTCCCCTGCGATTTCCCGGTATGTCAGGTCCTCAGGGGAGAGCAGGGCCTCCATGAGGCGCGGGCAGCGGCCCGGGAGGCGGCGCACGGCCGCGCGCACGGCACGGCCGCGGGCCGCGTCGAGGGCGAGCTGTTCGGGGTCGCGGCCACCGTCGTCGACCGGTTCGACGCCGTAGGGCCGTTCGAGGCGGCTCGTCCGGCGGGTGCGCCGGGCCTCCGAGCGGACGGCCCGGCGGAGCCATCCCTGCGGGTCGCGCGGCGGGTCCTCGGCGTCGAGGCGCTCCAGCAGACGGAGCCAGACCGCCTGTTCCAGGTCGCCGGCCTCGGCTCCGGCCGCGTATGCCTCCGCGGAGGCCTCGGCGGTGAGCAGCGGGCGCAGGGAGGTGACCAGCTCGTGCGTCATATGCGGAGCGACGCGGCCGCCCGGGCGGTGGGTTGCCCGGGCGGCCGAAACTCACTCGACCGGGGGGTGTGAGCGCAGCTGTTGACGCGCTCAGCTGTTGACGAAGACCTCGCGGGCCAGCACGCCCGTGTCCGGCTGGTCGGTGAAGACGCCGTCTATGCCGGTCGCGAAGTAGGCCTTGTAGGCACCGAAGACGTCACCGTAGGCGTCGGCCTCCGTGCCCTTGCGGAAGTCCGCCGGGAGGAAGGGGTTCTCGTTGCGCATGGTCCACGGGTGCAGGATCAGGCCCACCTTGTGCGCGTCGGAGACGAGCGCCGTCGGCTCGGTGAGCCTGCCGCCGGCGTCGCGCGGGATGACCAGGTCCAGGGTCGGTCCGATGCCCTGCGCGTAGGAGGCGATCTCCCGGAGGCCGGCCGGCTTGACCAGGTCGGCGACCGTGCGCGGGTCGCCCGTCTCGACGAAGTCCCAGGGGCGGGTGTTCGCGCCGGACAGCAGGACGACCAGGGGGTTGTCCACGAGCTTGTTGAGACGCTCGATGCTGGTCGGCTCGAAGGACTGGATGATGACCGGGGAGGTCCGCCCGTCCTTGCGGTGCTTGCGCAGCGCCTTGGCGACCCGCTCCTCCAGCGGCAGCCCCTGCTTGCGGAAGTAGGTGGGGTGCTTCATCTCGGGGTAGATCCAGACCTGCTTGCCGCGCGCCCGGGTCTGCCGGTCCTGCCAGGTCAGGACCTCCTCGAAGGTGGGGATCTCCCAGCGCCCGTTGTAGAGGGTGTTGTGCGGGCGGTTGGCGGGGATGCGCTCGATCGCCCGCAGGGTCTTCAGCTCGGCGAGTGTGAAGTCCTCGGTGAACCAGCCGGTGGTGGAGACGCCGTCGAGCTGCTTGGTCTTCTTGCGGTCGGCGAACTCGGGGTGGTCGGCGACGTCCGTGGTGCCGCCGATCTCGGGCTCGTGACGGCAGACGAGGTGCCCGTCCTTCGTCGGCACCAGGTCGCCGGCCTCGACGATGTCGGCGCCCATGTCGAGAGCGAGCTGGTAGGAGCCGAGGGTGTGCTCCGGGCGGTAGCCGCTGGCCCCGCGGTGGCCGACGATCGTCGGCTTGGGGAGGCTCTTCAGTCCGCCGCTGCCGTACCGGACGCTGTCGGCTCTCGCCGTGCCGGTCACGCCGAGTACCGCTCCGCCGGCGCCGAGCACCGCCGCGCCGAGCAGGGCCCGCCGTCCGGTTCCGCTCGCTCCCTCGTTCGACTTCTGCGTTCCCATGAGCGCCCTCCTGCCGTCGGCTCGTCAGTGCGGGCCGATCGTACGGGCGCGTACATGACCAGCGGGAGACGCCGCGCGGAACACGCGGGTGACACGCGATGTCACCGTGGCGGGCGGGGCGGCGAACTGACGGTTCGTCGACTTCGTCGCATTCCCGCCGGTTCGGCACGGCGGTTCTGGGAACGCGTGCCAGGCCGGTACTGGTCCGTCCGGAGCGATGTCCGTCACATCGTGACGGCCGGGTCACGCATCGTCGACGGGGTGTCACCGCAGGTAAACACGCGTCAACAGTGTGTAAGACCTCGGTTAAGTCGCCGTGGCCGATGTGCGCGATCCCGGGGGCCGCGAGTATCGTCCTCACCTGCACATACACATAAAGCATCCCTTGACACCGGAGGGTCCGTTGTCCCGCTTCGCACTCATCAAGGCAGTGCTCGGCCCGATCATGCGCCTGATGTTCCGCCCACAGGTGGAAGGTGCGGAGCACATTCCCGGCGACGGTCCGGTCATCCTGGCCGGCAACCACCTGACGTTCATCGACTCGATGATCCTGCCGCTGGTCTGCGACCGGCAGGTCTGCTTCATCGGCAAGGACGAGTACGTGACCGGGAAGGGCTTCAAGGGCCGGCTGATGGCCTGGTTCTTCACCGGCGTCGGCATGATCCCCGTGGACCGCGACGGCGGCCGGGGCGGGGTGGCCGCCCTGATGACCGGGCGACGGGTGCTGGACGAGGGCCGGGTCTTCGGCATCTACCCGGAGGGCACACGGTCTCCCGACGGCCGCCTGTACCGGGGGCGTACCGGCATCGCCCGGCTCACGCTGATGACCGGGGCTCCGGTGGTGCCGTTCGCGATGATCGGTACGGACCGGATCCAGCCGGGCGGGGCGGGCCTGCCCCGGCCGGGCAAGGTCACCGTGCGGTTCGGTGAGGCGATGGAGTTCTCCCGGTACGAGGGGATGGACCGGGACCGCTATGTGCTGCGGGCCGTCACCGACTCGGTGATGGCCGAGGTCATGCGGCTGTCCGGGCAGGAGTACGTCGACATGTACGCGAGCAAGGCGAAGGAAGCGGCGTAGGCGGCGGTGCGCTGAGGGGCCGGGCCCCTCAGCGCCACCTGGGCTACGGGTGTTCCGCCCCGCCCTCCAGCCGCTGCCCCCGCAGCAGGAACCACGCCGCCACCGCCGCGGCCAGCAGGACCGCCGCGCCGACGCCGGCCGCGAGTGCCAGTCCGTCGACGAAGGACGTGCGGGCCGCGTCCAGCATCACGGCTGCGCTGTGCGCGGGCATGCCCGCTGCCGCCTCGACGGCGCCGCCCAGCGACTCGTGGGCCGCGTCCGGTGTTCCCGCCGGACCGGTGAAGTCCCGGTAGACGCCGGTGACGATCGAGCCGAGCACGGCGATACCGAGGGCGGCGCCGAGTTCGTACGCCGTCTCGGAGACGGCGGAGGCGGAACCCGCCTGCTCCTTGGGCACGCTGGACAGGATCACGTCGGCGGTCACGGTGAACGAGAAACCGGCGCCGACACCGACCACCAGCAGCGCGGTACCGAGCAGCGGATAGCCGGTGGACTGACCGACCACCGTGAGCGCGGCCAGCCCCAGGCCGATCGCCGCCAGACCGCAGGAGACCACGGACCGCACCGAGAAACGGCGGGCCGCACGCCCCGCGACCAGACCGGCCGCCACCGCACCGATCGCGGCGGGCAGTTCGGCCAGACCCGCCTCGAACGGACGCCTGCCCTGGACGAGTTGCAGGTACTGCGAGAGGAAGAACACCAGCCCGGACAGGCCCAGGATGGTCAGCAGGTCGGCCAGGACCGCCCCGCTGAAGCCGCGGTTGCGGAACAGCCGCATGTCCAGCAGCGGAGCCGGGAGCCGGAGCTGACGGCGGACGAACCCGTACAGGGCGGCGGCGCCCAGCAGGCCGGCGGCCGTCGGGGTCCAGGCGAAGCCGTGCGCCGCGATCTCCTTGACCGCGTACACGATGCCGACCATGCCCACCAGCGACAGCAGGACGCTGCTCATGTCCCAGGGGCCCGGGTTCGCGGTGCGCGACTCGGGCAGCAGCTTCATCCCGACGAGGACCAGCACGAGCATCACGGGCAGGTTGATCAGGAAGACCGATCCCCACCAGAAGTGCTCCAGCAGGAACCCTCCGACGATCGGGCCGACCGCCGTACCCGCGGAGGCGGTGGCGCCCCAGATCCCGACGGCGAGGCTGCGTTCGCGCGGGTCGTGGAAGAGGTTGCGGATGAGCGCGAGCGTGGCGGGCATCAGGGTCGCACCGGCGACGCCGAGCAGCGCCCGCGCGACGATCATCATCTCCGGGGTCGTGGCGTAGGCGTTGAGCACGGATATCGCTCCGAACGCCGTCGCGCCGACGAGCAGGATCCGCTTGCGGCCGATGCGGTCGCCGAGGCTGCCCATGGAGACGAGCAGACCGGCGATGACGAACGAGTAGACGTCGCCGATCCACAGCAGCTGCGTGCCCGAGGGCCTCAGGTCCTCGCTGATGTAGGGGGTCGCGAGACCGAGGACGGTCGCGTCGACGGCCACCAGCAGCACAGCGAGCACGAGAACGCCGAGCGCGAGCCAGCGGCCGGGGCGCTTCACCGCCTCGTCGGTCCTCGCCGCCTGCAGGGTGCTGGTCATGATTCCTCTCTCCGCAGTGCGCCGCCGAGCAGCAGCTCGACGATCATGTGCTGGAAGTCCTTGGGCGCGCCCTTGCCGCTGTGCACCATCCAGGCACCGGAGGCCATCAGGCCGTACAGCGCCTCGGTGAGCCAGGCCGGTGTGAGGTCGATGCGGAACTCGCCGGCGAGCTGGCCGCGCCGGAACAGGGCCGAGATCCGGTCGTCGATCAGGGACCAGCCCGCGTTCTGCTCCTCGCCCTCGAACAGCTGGTTCTCGGTGTAGAGGAAGGCGAGCAGTCCGGCGGCGGGCTCCATGGCTCCGACCAGCCGGCGGACGGCCTCGCTCGCGGTGCCCTCGTCGAGCCGGGCCGTGTCCAGTGCCGCCCGGCACTCCTCGATGCCCAGCGACTCCAGGGCGCGGACGAGGGCGTCACGTCCGGCGAAGTGGCGGTGCAGCGTGGCGCGGCTGATCCCGGCGGCCTTGGCGACCTCGTCCATGGTCGCGGTGGATTTGCGGGTCAGCAGGGCGGCGGCGGAGCGCAGCACGTGGTCAGGGTCGACAGCCATGAGACAAACATAAACCATATGAGACACCAATGTCTCATGCTGGGCATGCGTGCCTCATGACTGTCGGCTCACGGAGAGAAGGTGAGCACCCAAAGGTGAGAGCTCGGAAGGTGAGTGGTCAGTGCCAGGGCAGCTGACCGCGCCGCTCCCAGTACGCCTGCGGTTCCTCGGCCAGCGTGGCGAGGCGGGCCAGCTGGTCGTCGTCCAGGTCGACGACCGCGGCGTGCAGGTTCGAGGCGAGCTGGTTGGTCGTGGCGGCGCCGGAGAGGACGACGCCGGCCCACGGCTGCCGCAGGATCGCGGCCAGGGCCACGGCGTCACAGCCCAGCCCGGCCTGCTCGGCGACCTCCTTGACGGCGTCCGGAGCATGCGGCCCGGCCAGTCGGCCGTTGGCCATGCCCTCCTTGACGATCACGGTGAGGCCGGCGTCGTGGGCCTCGGCGAGGGCGGGGGCGGCAGAGGTCTCCAGCGCGTTGTACGTGGACTGCACCGTGCGGAAGAGGGGTTCGCCGTCGACCGTCACGGCCAGGGCCGCGCGGATCGCGTCCGCTTGGGCGGGGCCGCTGGTGGAGAAACCGACGGTGAGGCCCTGGGCGGCGGCTTCCGCGAGCCTGGCGTGCAGTTCCTTGTCGGTGAGGGCCGGGCTGTCAGGGGTCACGGAGTGGATCTGGTAGAGGTCGAGCCGGTCGCCGAGCAGGGCGTCGCTCTCGGCGCGCTGCCGTTCGTAGGTGGCGAGGGTGTGGTCCTTGACCTCGTGGGTCTCGGCGTCGGTGGACCAGTCGGCGGTGTAGGTGTAGCCCCACTTGCTGCCGACGACGATGTCGTCGAGGCCGGGCCGGTTCCGCAGCCAGTCGGCGAGGAACTCCTCCGAGCGGCCGTAGGAGCGGGCCGCGTCGAAGTAGCGGACACCTTGGGCGTAGGCGGCGTCCAGGAGTTCGTGGGTGCGGTTGCGGAGCGCCTCTACGCCGCGGTCTTCTCCGAGGTCTTCGTCTCGGCCGAGGTTGATGTAGCCCGGGCGTCCGACGGCGGCGAGACCGAGGCCGATGTGGCAGGTGGGGGTTGTTGCTGTGGCCAGGCGGGCGAAGGGCATCGCGGGCTCCGTTCGGTCGGCTACGGCTTTCGACCAACGTAACCCCCGCGATGACCTCCGCCTGAGAGCTCGGGGCTTGTTGTGTGTTTGCGAGTGCGGGTTGTTCGTGGCTTGTCGCGCAGTTCCCCGCGCCCCTGAGTGCGTTTCCCTCAGGCCTGCTTCTTGGCCACCGCCCACTCGTGCTGGGCCGACACGTCCGCCTTCACCTCTGTCAGCTGGACGGCGACCGCGCTGGGGGCGGTGCCGCCCCTGCCGTTGCGGGAGGCCAGGGCGCCGGGGACGTTCAGCACCGTCCGCACCTCGGGGGTGAGGTGGGAGGAGATCTTCGCGAACTGCTCGTCCGTCAGCTCGTCGAGTTCCTTGCCCTCGGACTCGGCGACCTTCACGCACTCGCCGGCGACCTCGTGGGCGACGCGGAAGGGGACGCCCTGCTTGACCAACCACTCGGCGATGTCCGTGGCGAGGGAGAAGCCGGCCGGGGCCAGTTCCTCCATGCGGTCGCGGTGGACGGTGAGGGTGGCCATCATGCCGGTGAAGGCCGGCAGCAGGATCTCCAGCTGGTCGATGGAGTCGAAGACCGGCTCCTTGTCCTCCTGGAGGTCCCGGTTGTAGGCGAGGGGCAGCGCCTTCAGGGTGGCGAGCAGGCCCGTCAGGTTGCCGATCAGGCGGCCGGACTTGCCGCGGGCCAGCTCCGCGATGTCCGGGTTCTTCTTCTGCGGCATGATCGACGAGCCCGTGGAGAACGCGTCGTGCAGGGTCACGAAGGAGAACTCCTTCGTGTTCCAGATGATGACCTCCTCGGCGATCCGGGAGAGGTTGACCCCGATCATCGCCGTGATGAACGCGAACTCCGCGACGAAGTCGCGGGAGGCCGTGCCGTCGATGGAGTTGCCGGCCGAGCCGTGCTCGAACCCGAGGTCCTTCGCCACCGCCTCCGGGTCCAGGCCCAGGGAGGAACCCGCCAGGGCTCCCGAGCCGTACGGCGACACTGCCGTGCGGGCGTCCCACTGGCGCAGCCGCTCCGCGTCCCGGGAGAGGGACTGGACGTGGGCCAGGACGTGGTGCGCGAAGAGGACCGGCTGGGCGTGCTGGAGGTGCGTGCGGCCGGGCATCGCCACGTCGGGGTGGGCCTCGGCGAGACCGATCAGCGCGTCCTGGAGCTCGGCGAGCAGGCCGCCGACGACCCGGGCGTGGTCGCGCAGGTACATGCGGAAGAGGGTCGCGACCTGGTCGTTGCGGGAGCGGCCCGCGCGCAGCTTGCCGCCGAGGTCGGGGCCGAGCCGCTCCAGCAGGCCGCGCTCCAGGGCGGTGTGCACGTCCTCGTCGGCGATGGTGCCGACGAAGGAGCCGCCGGCGACGTCCGCCTCCAGCCGGTCGAGCCCGGCGATCATCCGGGTCAGCTCGTCCTCGGTGAGCAGGCCCGCCTTGTGCAGCACGCGCGCGTGCGCACGCGAACCGGCGATGTCGTACGGCGCCAGCCGCCAGTCGAAGTGGACGGACGCGGACAGCTTGGCCAGGGCCTCGGCGGGACCGTCGGCGAAACGGCCGCCCCAGAGCCGGACGTCACCGCTGTTGCTGCTCACTTGCGTTGCTCCTAGAGAGATACGGATGGGCCGCCGCCTCCCCGCCCGTGAACGGGGGGGAGGCGGCTCTCACGCTACTGCTTAAGAGAGGTCGCGCCGGGCCGCGATCTTCGACGCCAGGCTGTAGATGTCGATGAAGCCCTTGGCCGCGGACTGGTCGAAGGTGTCGCCGGTGTCGTAGGTCGCGAGATCGAAGTCGTACAGCGACTGCGCCGAGCGGCGTCCGGTGACCACGGCGCGGCCGCCGTGCAGCGTCATCCGGATGTCCCCGGTGACGTGCTCGTTGGCCTCGTTGACGAAGCCGTCCAGGGCGCGCTTGAGCGGGGAGAACCACTGGCCGTCGTAGACGAGCTCGCCCCAGCGCTGCTCGACCTGGCGCTTGTAGCGGGCGAGTTCCCGCTCGACGGTGACACCCTCCAGCTCTTGGTGGGCGGTGATCAGGGCGATCGCGCCCGGAGCCTCGTACACCTCGCGCGACTTGATGCCGACGAGCCGGTCCTCGACCATGTCGATCCGGCCGACGCCCTGGGCACCGGCGCGCTCGTTGAGCTGCTGGATGGCCTGGAGGACGGTGACGGGCCTGCCGTCGAGGGCGACCGGGACGCCCTGCTCGAAGGTGATGACCACCTCGTCGGCCTCACGCGCGTCGGCCGGGTTCTCGGTGTACTCGTAGAGGTCCTCGATCGGCGCGTTCCAGATGTCCTCCAGGAAGCCGGTCTCGACGGCCCGCCCGAAGACGTTCTGGTCGATGGAGTACGGCGACTTCTTGGTGGTCGCGATCGGCAGGCCCTTCTGCTCGCAGAAGGCGATGGCCTTGTCGCGCGTCATGGCGTAGTCGCGGACCGGGGCGATGCACTTCAGGTCGGGAGCGAGGGCCACGATGCCGGCCTCGAAGCGGACCTGGTCGTTGCCCTTGCCGGTGCAGCCGTGGGCGACCGTGCCGGCGCCGTGCTTCCGGGCCGCGGCGACCAGGTGCTTGACGATCGTCGGCCGGGAGAGGGCGGAGACGAGCGGGTAGCGGTCCATGTAGAGGGCGTTGGCCTTGATCGCCGGGAGGCAGTACTCCTCGGCGAACTCGTCCCTGGCGTCGGCGACCTCGGCCTCGACCGCACCGCACGCGAGGGCGCGTTTGCGGATGACGTCCAGATCCTCGCCGCCCTGGCCGACGTCCACCGCTACCGCGATGACCTCGGCGCCCGTCTCCTCGGCGATCCAGCCGATGGCGACGGAGGTGTCAAGACCGCCTGAGTAGGCGAGTACGACGCGCTCGGTCACGGGTTCTTCTCCTCATACTGCGATCACTGACATGCATGAGTATGCAGAGGTCCGCATGATTCGTCAATCGCCCTCGGCGTGAGGCCCTGATTCCGGCCACGTCGAGAAGAATTTGAAGATCCTTTGAACACGGGAAACCGCTTACCCGTACCTCTCGCCGAACGCAGGCGCCGCGTCGAACACCCACGACCCACCGACCCCTAGTGAGGCACCCCCATGTCCAGGGCTCTTCCGAAGTACAACAAGCGTCGCGTCACGTTCATCGGCGGCGCCGCCGCGGTGGCGCTGTCCGGCACGGTCATCGCCGGCTTCGCCCTCGCCGGGGAGACGCCCGAGAGCGGTGGGACGAACGCCCGGACGCTGGCCGGTCCCGGTACCATCTCGTGCCCGGACGTCACCGGCCAGCTGCCGGAGGTCCCCGCCTCGGCGAAGGCGGAGGTCGACCGCAACCTGGCCGATCTGAACACCCAGATCCAGGAGGCCAACAAGCGCCTGGTCGACACCGTCGGCCAGGGCGGCCCCAACTTCGTCCAGAACGCCATCCTCGGCCCCCTCGAGGACAAGCGTGTCGCGGCCCTGAACCGCATCGAGACCGCCATCGGGCGGGCCGCCGAGAAGCCGGAGGGCCTCGAGGCCTTCGCCGCCTGCCAGCTCAGCGCCGACGGCGGAGCCGGAGCGGGTGACGCGGCGGGTGGCGAGGCGGGCGCCGGTGCGGAGGCCGGAGCCGAAGCGGGTGCGGGCGCCGAGGCAGGTGCCGAGGCCGGAGCGGGCGCCGAAGCAGGTGCCGGCGCCGAGGCCGGGGCGGGCCAGGAGGCCGGGGCGGGCGCCGGCGAGGACGCGGGTGCGGGTGCGGGTGCGGCGGGGAACGCCGGGGCCGGCACCATCAGCTGCCCGGACGTCGCCTCCCAGCTGCCCGCCGTGCCGGCCTCCGCCCAGGCCGAGGTCGACCGCAACCTGGCGCTGCTGGACACGCAGATCGCGGAGGCCAACAAGCGCCTGGTCGACACCGTCGGCCAGGGCGGCCCCAACTTCGTCCAGAACGCCATCCTCGGCCCGCTGGAGGACAAGCGGGTCTCCACCGTCAACCGCATCGCCACGGCCATCGGCCGCACCGCCGAGAAGCCGGCCGGCCTGGACTCCCTGGCTGCCTGCACCCTCAACAAGTGAGGTGACAGGCGCCGTGGCCGCCCCGTGGGAGCGCCGGCCGGGGCGGCCACGGGCAGGGACCTGGGCGCGGGATCCGGCAGAGGTGACCGGATCCCGCAATTCCTTAGACAGTCGAAAGACCTGGGTGCATCATCATGTGACATGGGAAAAACTCATGAGGGCATAGACGGCCGGCTCCGCTCGTTCATCGAGGCGCAGCCGGTCTTCTTCACCGCCACCGCTCCGCTGTCCGCCGACGGCACGGTCAACCTCTCCCCCAAGGGGCTCAAGGGCTCCTTCGCGGTGCTGGACGAGCACACGGTGGCCTACCTCGACTTCGCCGGCTCCAACGCCGAGACCATCGCCCACCTGCGGGAGAACGGGCGGATCACCCTGATGTGGTGCGCTTTCCAGGGCCCGCCGAACATCGTCCGCGTGCACGGCCGCGGCGAGCCGGTCTTCCGCGACGACGCCCGTTTCGCGGAACTGCTCGCCCACTTCCCCGACATCGACCCGACGCGGCACGGCCTGCGCGCCGTCATCGTCGTCACCGCCGAACTCGTCCGCGACACCTGCGGCTACGCGGTGCCCTACATGGCGTACGAGGCGGACCGCGACCTGCACGGCAGGCGTTTCGCCCGCGAGGACGACGCCTCGCTCAGCGCCTACTTCACCAAGAAGGAGCACATCGCGACCAGCCTGGACGGACTCCCCGGGCTGCCGTTGCCGCTGCCGCCCTCTACGGTCTGAGGCATGCGCCCCGGTGCCGTCGCCCTCGCCGTCTCCTCCCTCGTCGCACTCGGCGCCGGGCCGCCCGCCCCCGCGCCGCTGCCGGCCCGGATGGCCGACACCGGCGGCGGCACCCAGCTGATCACCGCGGTGGCCCCGAAGACGGCCTCGACGAGAGGCACCGTCACCTGGTGGGAGCGCAGGGGCGGACGGTGGGTGGAGGCGGGTTCCGCGCCCGCCCGCTTCGGGGCGAAGGGACTCGTCCGGGGCACCTCCCGCAGACAGGGCACCGACACGACACCGACGGGCCTGTACGACCTGCCGTTCGCCTTCGGCATCGACGCTGCGCCGCGCGGGACGGCGTTCACCTACCGCAGGGTGCGCTGGGACTCCTGGTGGTGCCAGGACAACGCCTCCCGCTCCTACAACCGCTGGACCGAACCCCGCGCGGCCGACTGCCGGGCCGCCGAGTCCGAGCATCTGATCAGCTACGGGGAGCGGTACGCGCACGCCCTCGTCGTCGGCTTCAACTACGAGCGCCCGGTGCGCGAGCGCGGGGCCGGCATCTTCCTGCACGTCAACGGGCGCGGGGCGACGGCCGGTTGCGTGTCCGTGCCGAAGGACGCGATGCGTCGGATCCTGACCTGGGCCGACCCGGCGAAGCGCCCCCACATCGCGGTCGGCACGACCCGCGGGGCCACGGCCGTCACCCGGTACTAGGTGCCTGCCGCGGCACTAGGACCGCGCGCCCGCCCGGCACGCGGGCGTGTCATCCCCGGTCACTCCCGTGCGCACATGACTCGGCACGCGGCTGAACACTCCCGTGCCCCGGCACGTATCTGTGGGCCAAGGGTCAAGTCCCCACGGAGGAACCGTGACCACCACGCTCGCAGGCGGACGTGCCGCCCGCCGCCAGACGATGCGCCGCATCCGCCCGCGCCGCTCCCCGGCCGTCCCGCTGCTGATCGCCCTGTGGGCCGGAGCCGCGGCCGTGCTGTGGCTGTGGTGGGACAACACACCGTCCCTCGCGGACAACACGAGCAAGATCCTGGCCGCGGGCCGGATCACCGGCCTGCTCGCCGGTTACCTCATGGCGCTGGTGGTGCTCCAGATGGCCCGGGTGCCCGCGCTGGAGCGGCGGGTGGGCAGCGACCGGGTCGCGCGCTGGCACGCCATGACCGGCCGCTACACGCTCTGTCTGGTGCTGGCCCACGTCTTCCTCACCATGTGGGGCTACGCGCTCCAGGCGGGCAAGGGGCTCGGGGACATCGTCCAGCAGACGATCGACTCCATCAACCAGCTGCCGGACATGGGCAAGGCCGCCATCGGCACGGGTCTGCTGTTCCTCATCGGGATCCTCTCGATCGGCGGGGTGCGCCGCCTGATCGGGTACGACACCTGGTACCACGTGCACCTGCTCACCTACGCGTCGGTGTACATGACGTTCTGGCACCAGATCACGACCGGCAACGAGTTCGCGGTCGAGCCCGCCGCGAAGACCTTCTGGTACGGGCTGTACGGCGTGGTGACCGCACTGGTGCTCTGGTACCGGATTCTCACCCCGATCCGGCTGAACCTGCGGCACCGCATGCGGGTCGAGGCGGTCATCGAGGAGACCCCGGGCATCGTGTCCGTGCTGATCGGCGGGCGCAAGCTGCACCGGATGGGCGCGGAGCCCGGGCACTTCTTCCGCTGGCGGTTCAAGGCGCCGGGCATGCGCTTCAGCTCCCACCCCTACTCGCTGTCGGCGGCGCCCCGGCCGGACATGCTGCGGATCACGGTCAAGGCGATCGGTGACCACACCTCCCGGCTGCGTGAGCTCGAACCCGGCACCAAGGTGTGGGCCGAGGGCCCGTACGGCGCGATGACCGCACAGCGCCGCAGCCGCGGCAAGGTGCTGCTGGTCGCGGGCGGCGTCGGGATCACCCCGATGCGGGCCCTGTTCGAGACGCTGCCGGGCGCCACCGGTGACATCACCCTGCTCTACCGGGCCAACACCACCCAGGACCTGGCGCTGTGGGGCGAACTCGCCAAGATCGCCGACGAGCGCGGCGCCCGGCTGATGTACGCGGTCAACAGCCCGGACGGGGAACGCCCCGACATCTCCGCGGAGTCCCTCCAGCGGAAGATCCCGGACATCGACCAGCACGACGTCTTCATGTGCGGGCCGCCCGGCTTCGCGCAGTCGGTGTACGAGGCACTGCGCGGCGCGGGAGTCCCCGCCCGCCGTATCCATCACGAGTCGTTCGAGATGTGAGCGACGGGACATCAACGGCCCTTCAGGAGCTTGAGAACCATGAAGAAGAGTCACCCCGTGCGGCGTGCCGTGCTCGCCGGCGCGGCCACCGTCTCCGGAATCGTGCTGCTGCTGTCCATGAAGCCGGCCTCCGACCCGGGCAGCGCCCAGGCGGCGGGGGGTCAGGTCCCGCCCGCCGCCGCGGGGCAGGCTCCGCAGGGCGGCGTGAACGGCGCGGTCACCGGTGACGCGCAGCAGACGCAGTACGGGCCGGTGCAGGTCCGCCTCACCATGAGCGGCGGCAAGATCACTCAGGCCGAGGCGGTCCAGGCCCCCAAGGGCGGACGCAGCGACCAGATCACCGCCAGCTCCGTCCCCCGCCTCAACCAGGCGGTGGTCGCCGCGCAGAGCGCGGAGATCGACGCCGTGTCCGGGGCGACGTACACCAGCGCCGGGTACAAGAAGTCCCTCCAGTCCGCCCTCGACAAGGCCAAGGCCTCGGCGGGCGCCTCGCAGGGCTCGGGCAACGCCCAGACCCTCACGGGCGATGTGGCCCAGACGCAGTACGGGCCCGTACAGGTCCGCGTCACCGTGGCAGGCGGAAAGATCACCAAGGCCGAAGCCGTCCAGGCCCCCAAGGGCGGACGCAGCGACCAGATCACCGCCAGCTCCGTCCCCCGCCTCAACCAGGCGGCGGTCGCGGCAGGCACCGCGGACATCGACGCGGTCTCCGGAGCCACCTACACCAGCGCCGGGTACAAGAAGTCCCTCCAGTCCGCGCTGGACAAGGCCCCGGCAGGGGGCAGCGGCTCCGCCCAGGGCGCCGGGTCGGGCAGCGGCGCCCAGGCCAAGACCGTCACGGGCAGTGTCGCGCAGACGCAGTACGGGCCCGTCCAGGTCCGTGTCACGGTCGCCGGCGGAAAGATCACCAAGGCGGAGGCCGTCCAGGCGCCCAAGGGCGGACGCAGCGACCAGATCACCTCCTCCTCCGTCCCCCGCCTGAACCAGGCGGCGGTGGCGGCAGGCACCGCGCAGATCGACGCGGTCTCTGGGGCGACGTACACCAGCGCGGGCTACAAGCAGTCGCTCCAGTCCGCACTGGACCAGGCCGGTGGCTGACACGGTGGCCGACTCCGCACAGGCTCCCGCCGCGGTGCGTCATGTGGAGGAGACGATGGGGACCGTCTTCTCCCTCGACGTCCGCGGCGGGGAACCGGCCGCCGTACGCGCGGCGCTGGACGAGGTCGTCGCCGGGCTGCACCGGGTCGACGAGGTGTTCAGCACGTACCGCGAGGACAGCCAGGTCTCCCGGCTGCAGCGCGGTGAACTGACCGTCGCGGAGTGCGACCCCGAGGTCGCCGAGGTGCTGGAGCTGACAAAACAAGGAGGAGCGGCTGAGCGACGGCTGGTTCAGCACGTCGTACGAGGGTCGCCTCGATCCGACCGGCATCGTCAAGGGCTGGGCGGTGGAGCGGGCGGCGCGGCGGCTGGCGGCGGTGCCCGGGGTGTGCGGGGTGAACGTCAACGGCGGCGGGGATGTGCAGCTGCTGGGGTCGCCGGGGGCGCAGCGGCCCTGGCGGGTGGGGGTGGCGGATCCGCTGCGGCCGGGCGGGCTCGCGGCGGTCGTCTCCGCGGCCGGTGCGGACGAGCTGTCCGTGGCCACGTCCGGGACCGCCGAGCGGGGTGCGCACATCGTCGACCCGCGTACGGGGCGTTCCGCGGTGACCGACCTGGTCGCCGTGACGGTGGTCGGGGCTCGGCTGACGTGGGTGGACTGCTGGGCCACGGCGGCGTTCGCGATGGGGTCGCGGGAGGGGCTCGCGTGGCTGGAGTCGCTGCCGGATGTCGAGGCTTTACTCATCACGGGCGGTGACGAGGTGCGGTGCACCGGGGGGTTGGCGGCGAGGCTGGGCTGAGGGGGCTGGGGGCGGGGGGTCCGCAACCCGGCGGAGCGGGGTGCCGCTGCGGGCACCTTGGGGGCGCGGGGAACTGCGCGAACGGCCACGGCGCACCCGCACACACCCACGGCCAAGCACCCCTACGGCGCTCAGTGACCGTTCTGCGCCAGCCTCAGCAGATGAGCGGCCAGCGCCTGCCCCCCGTCGGGGTCCCGGCTGATCAGCATCAACGTGTCGTCCCCGGCGATCGTCCCCAGGATGTCGTGCAGCTCGGCCTGGTCGATCGCCGAGGCCAGGAACTGCGCCGCCCCCGGAGGGGTACGCAGGACCACGAGATTCGCCGAAGCCTCCGCGGAGATCAGCAGCTCCTGCGACAACCGCCGCATCCGCTCCTCCTTCGCCGACCCGCCCAGCGGCGCGCGGGGCGTGCGGAAACCGCCCTCGCTCGGCACCGCGTAGATCAGGTCGCCGTCGGCGTTGCGGATCTTCACCGCGTTCAGCTCGTCCAGGTCCCGGGAGAGCGTCGCCTGCGTGACGCTCAGCCCGTCGTCGGCGAGCAGCTTCGCCAGCTGGCTCTGCGACCGCACCGGCTGCCGGTTGAGGATGTCCACGATCCGGCGGTGGCGTGCGGTGCGGGTCTGCGGCACGGCGGGCCCGCCCGCCCCCGGCTGCTCGTGGTCCTGCGCCTGGCTCATCGTCGTCTCATTCCCCGGATCGTCCGTCCCCGTCGGCTGCGTCGAGGACGCCGGGCAGTGCCCGGAGGAAAGCGTCCACCTCGGCATCGGTGATGTTCAGCGGCGGCATGAGCCGTACGACATCGGGGGCGGGCGCGTTCACCAGGAGACCGGCGTCCTGAGCCGCCTGCTGCACCTGGGGTGCGAGCGGCTCGGTGAGCACGATACCCAGGAGGAGACCCGCGCCCCGGACGAAATCGATCAACTGGTGGCCGAGGCCCTCGATTCCGTCCCGCAGCTTCTCGCTCTGCCGCTTGACGTTCTCCAGCAGCCCCTCGTTCTCGATGGTGTCGAGGACGGCGAGCCCGGCGGCGCAGGCGACGGGGTTGCCGCCGAAGGTCGTGCCGTGGTGACCGGGCTGGAGCAGCTCGGCGGCCCGCCCGAAGGCGACGGTCGCGCCGAGCGGCAGTCCGCCGCCGAGGCCCTTGGCGAGGGTGACGACGTCGGGCAGCACGCCCTCGTGGGCCTGGTACTCGAACCAGTGGCCGGTCCGACCGACGCCGGTCTGCACCTCGTCGAGGACGAGCAGCGCCCCGGTCGCGGCGGTGATCGCGCGGGCGGCCTTGAGGTAGCCGGCGGGCGGGACGACGACCCCGTTCTCGCCCTGGATCGGCTCGATGACGACCAGGGCGGTCTCCTCCGTCACCGCTGCGGCCAGCGCCTGGGCGTCGCCGTACGGCACGTGTGTGACGTCGCCGGGCAGCGGCAGGAAGGGTTCCTGCTTGCCGGGCTGGCCGGTGAGCGCGAGGGCGCCCATGGTGCGGCCGTGGAAGCCGCCCTCGGTGGCGACCATGTGGGTCCGCCCGGTCAGCCGGCCGATCTTGAAGGCGCCCTCGTTCGCCTCGGCGCCGGAGTTGCAGAAGTAGACCTTGCCGTCGCGGCCGAAGAGCTGGAGCAGCCGTTCGGCGAGCGCGACCGGCGGCTCGGCGACGAACAGGTTGGAGACATGGCCGAGGGAGGCGATCTGCCGGCTCACGGCCTCGACGATCGCCGGGTGGGCGTGGCCGAGGGCGTTGACCGCGATGCCGCCGACGAAGTCCAGGTACTGCTTGCCGTCGGCGTCCCACAGCTTGGTGCCCTCGCCGCGGACGAGCGGGAGCCTCGGGGTGCCGTAGTTGTTCATGAGCGCGCCCTGCCAGCGCGCGGTCAGTTCCTGATTGCCCGCGACGTTGTTCACGACGTTGCCCGCGACGTTGTTCACGACTCCCCCTGTTCGCCCGTTCCCCCGGGCTTCTCGTCGGGCACGACCATCGTGCCGATGCCTTCGTCGGTGAAGATCTCCAGCAGGATCGAGTGCTGGACCCGGCCGTCGATGACCCGGGCGGTGGTGACGCCGCCCCGTACGGCGTGCAGGCAGCCCTCCATCTTCGGCACCATCCCGGAGGACAGGTCCGGCAGCAGCCGCTCCAGCTCGGTGGCGGTGAGGCGGCTGATCACCTCGTCGCTGTTCGGCCAGTCCTCGTAGAGGCCCTCGACGTCCGTGAGGACCATGAGGGTTTCGGCGCCCAGCGCGGCAGCGAGTGCCGCAGCCGCCGTATCAGCATTGACGTTGTAGACATGTCCGTCGTCCTGGGAGCGGGCGATCGAGGAGACGACCGGGATGCGGCCGTCGGCGAGCAGGGCCTCGATCGCGCCCGTGTCGATCGCGGTGATCTCGCCGACCCGGCCGATGTCGACGAGCTCGCCGTCGATCTCGGGCTGGTGCTTGGTGGCGGAGATGGTGTGCGCGTCCTCGCCCGTCAGGCCGACGGCGAGCGGCCCGTGCTGGTTGAGCAGCCCGACCAGCTCGCGCTGCACCTGACCGGCCAGCACCATCCGTACGACGTCCATGGCGTCCTCGGTGGTCACCCTGAGGCCCGCCTTGAACTCGCTGACGATGCCGTGCTGGGTCGAGGGCGGCGCTGATCTGCGGGCCGCCGCCGTGCACGACGACCGGCTTGAGGCCGGCGTGGTGCAGGAACACCACGTCCTGGGCGAAGGCGGCCTTGAGGTCCTCGTCGACCATGGCGTTGCCGCCGAACTTGATGACGACGGTCTTGCCGTTGTGCCGGACCAGCCACGGCAGCGCCTCGATGAGGTTCAGCCTTGGGGAGAGCGGTGTGCTTCCGCGTCGGACTGCTCA
>NZ_GG657757.1:1654594-1681257 GCF_000158955.1 Streptomyces viridochromogenes DSM 40736
TAGTCGGCGGTGAGGTCGTTGGTCCAGATGGTGGCGGTCTCGGCACCGGCGGCGAGGTCGGCGACGATGTGCACCTCGCGGTAGCGCATGTCGACCTTCTCGCGGTCCTCGCCCACACCGCCGTTCTTGCAGACCCAGACGCCGTTGATGGCGACGTTCAGCCGGTCGGGCTCGAAGGCGGCGGAGGTGGTGCCGATGGCGGAGAGCACGCGGCCCCAGTTGGGGTCCTCGCCGTGGAGGGCGCACTTGAGGAGGTTGTTGCGGGCGATGGAGCGGCCCACCTCGACGGCGTCGTCCTCGGTCGCGGCGTTGATCACCTCGACCTTGATGTCCTTGCTGGCGCCCTCGGCGTCCCGGATGAGCTGCTGACCGAGGTCGTCGCAGACCTGCCGTACGGCCTCGGCGAACTCCGCGTACTCGGGAGTGACGCCGGCGGCGCCGGAGGCGAGCAGCAGCACGGTGTCGTTGGTGGACATGCAGCCGTCGGAGTCGACCCGGTCGAAGGTGGTGCGGGTGGCCGCCCGCAGGGCCCGGTCCAAGGCGTCGTCGTCCAGGTCGGCGTCGGTGGTGAGGACGACGAGCATGGTGGCGAGGCCGGGAGCGAGCATGCCCGCGCCCTTGGCCATGCCGCCGACGGTCCAGCCGTCCTTGGTCACGACGGACGTCTTGTGGACGGTGTCGGTGGTCTTGATGGCGATGGCGGCCTTCTCGCCGCCGTGCTCGCTCAGTGATCCGGCGGCCTTCTCGACGCCAGGGAGCAGCTTGTCCATCGGGAGGAGGACGCCGATCAGGCCGGTCGAGCAGACGGCGACCTCGATGGCGCCCCGGCCGAGGACCTCGGCGACCTTCTCGGCCGTCGCGTGCGTGTCCTGGAAGCCCTTGGACCCCGTGCAGGCGTTGGCGCCGCCGGAGTTCAGGACGACGGCGGACACCTGGCCGCTCTTGATGACCTGCTCGGACCACAGGACCGGCGCGGCCTTCACACGGTTGGAGGTGAAGACGCCGGCGGCGGCGCGGCGGGGGCCGATGTTGACCACGAGGGCCAGGTCGGGGTTGCCGTTCTCCTTGATCCCGGCGGCGATGCCCGCCGCCGTGAATCCCTTTGCTGCCGTCACACTCACGGCGCAACTCCGATCGTCGTCAGTCCCGTGGTCTCGTCGAGTCCCAGGGCGAGGTTCATGCTCTGCACGGCACCGCCGGCGGTGCCCTTGGTGAGGTTGTCGATGGCGCTGATCACGATGATCCGTCCGGCGGCCTCGTCGTACGCGACCTGCACCTGAACGGCGTTCGAACCGTAGACGGACGCCGTGGCGGGCCACTGGCCCTCGGGCAGCAGGTGCAGGAAGGGTTCGTCGGCGCAGGCCTTCTCGTAGACGGCGCGCAGGGACTCGCCCGTGACGCCGTCCTTCGCGGAGGCGCTGCACGTGGCGAGGATCCCGCGGGGCATCGGCGCGAGGGTCGGCGTGAAGGAGACGGAGACCGGCTCCCCCGCCGCCGCGCTGAGGTTCTGGGTGATCTCGGGCGTGTGCCGGTGCCCGCCGCCGACGCCGTACGGGGACATGGACCCCATGACCTCGCTGCCCAGCAGGTGGGGCTTGGGCGCCTTGCCCGCGCCGGACGTGCCGGAGGCGGCGACGATCACGGCATCGGGCTCGGCGAGGCCGGCGGCGTACGCCGGGAAGAGGGCGAGGGAGACGGCGGTCGGGTAGCAACCGGGCACCGCGACACGCTTGGACCCCTCCAGCGCGGCGCGGGCACCCGGCAGTTCGGGAAGACCGTAGGGCCAGGTTCCGGCGTGCGGCGAGCCGTAGAACTTCTCCCAGGCGAAGGCGTCCGTGAGCCGGAAATCGGCCCCCATGTCGATCACCAGCACGTCCGGTCCGAGCTGCTCGGCCACGGCGGCGGACTGCCCGTGCGGCAGGGCGAGGAACACGACGTCGTGCCCGGCGAGCACCTCGGCGGTCGTCTCCTGGAGCACCCGGCCGGCCAGCGGCAGCAGATGCGGCTGGAGCGCGCCGAGCCGCTGTCCGGCGTTGGTGTTGCCGGTCAGGGCGCCGATCTCGACCTCGGGGTGCGCCAGGAGCAGACGCAGCAGTTCCCCGCCCGCGTATCCACTCGCTCCGGCCACTGCCGCACGTACCGCCATGGAACCTCCTCCTAGAGGGCATGACTATACGTTTCTCTGCACGTTTATGCAATCCCATTCAGGTGCCGTGCGGCTACTCGGGGGCCCTGCCACCAGTGACGCCCGCGGTGCGGGCCACAGCCCCGGGGGACGGCGGCCCGCACCGGCGGGTCCTACTTCTGCTTGATCCGCAGGAACGTCACGGAGTTCGCCGGGAAGGTGTAGGTGAACTTCCCGGCCACCCCCCGGAAGGTCGACGTCACCGGGGTCACCGGTGTGTCCGTCTCGGTGTTCACGGCGCCCTCGTCGGCGGCCAGCGTGGTCACGCGAGCCGTGGAGGCGACCTTCGCGCCGCCCAGGTCGACGGCGGTACGGGCCTCGGCGGACTGGGCGTTGACGACCTTGACGATCAGGTCCCCGGTCTTGGCGTCCTCGGTGACGACCTGGCGGAACGGCTCGGCCGGCTTGTCGTCGGAGAAGCTGCCCCACTCCTTGCCGTCGAGGTAGAGAGTGACGTGACGGCCGCGGACCTTGATGTCGATGTCGTGGGCACGGCCCGTCTCGATCGACCCGGCCTTCGTCATCAGGGTGCCCTTGCCGCCGTCCACGGCCTGCTCGATCGCGGACTGGGTGTTGTTCCAGCCGCCCAGGTTCCACCAGTAGTAGTTGCCGGTGTCCTTGACGCCGAAGGCGACGAGGAAACCCTCCTTGCCGGACTTCTTGGTGGCCTTCACATGCAGGTCGTAGTCCTTCCAGGCCGGGTCGCCCGCCGTGACCATGGTGTTCTCGGTCGCGGCGTCCGTCTGGACGTAACTCCCGTCCTGGATGCTCCAGCTGCCGCGGCCGCTGCCCGTCCACTTCGAGGCGTCACCGGAGAAGTCGTCGCTGAGCAGCGTCGAGCCGTCCGCCGAGGTGACCTTCACGTCGTCGTAGGCGGCGCTGGTCGCCCACGTCGACAGGCCGACGGCGCCGGTGATCGGGCCGCTGACGTTCGGGGTGGTGGTGGCCTTCGAGGGGACCACGCGGTCGCCGACGTTGGTCATGAACAGCTTCTGGACCTCGTAGTTGGCGGAGTTCCAGGAGGCCCGGTTGTTGAACCAGATCATGTCCGGCCGCCACTGGACGTAGTCCTCGTTGGCGAGCAGCGGGGCGTACGAGGCGAGCTTGACGACGTCCGCGTTGCGCTCCAGGCCGGTCATGAAGGCGGCTTCGGAGAGGCCGTTCTTCCAGGCGTTGCCCTGGGAGGCGTACTCGCCGAGGAAGACCTTGGGGCCGTTCCGGTCGTAGGAGTCGTAGCGGTCGTTGTTCTGCAGGAACCAGTTCGGGCTGTTGTAGTAGTGCTCGTCGACCATGTCGACCTTCGCCTCGCGGTTGAGCTGCCAGGCGGTGTCGAAGGTCGAGCCGGCGTCGTCGGGACCCGAGTTGGAGATGACGGTGACGTCCGGGTACTTCGCCTCGACGGCGGCCCGGAACTGCTGGAAGCGGGCGAAGAACTCCTTCGGGAGGTTCTCCTCGTTGCCGACCTCGATGTGGGTGAGGTGGAAGGGCTTGGGGTGGCCCATCCGCGCGCGGACCTTGCCCCACGTGGAGGTCGCCGGGCCGTTGGCGAACTCGATGAGGTCGAGGGTGTCCTGGATGTGCCGCTCGAGCAGCGCCCCGTCGTCGGTGGCCTTGTTCTGACCGCAGCCGGTCACCAGGGCGGGGACGACGGGCAGCGGCATGGCGCCGATGTCCTCGGAGAGCCGGAAGTACTCGTAGTAGCCGAGGCCGTAGCTCTGGTTGTAGCCCCAGAAGTTGGCGTTGGTGGCGCGCTCCTCGACCGGGCCTACGGTGTCCTTCCACTGGTAGCTGCGCTTGCGCTGCCAGCCGCTCGCCTCGCTGTAGTCCTCCATGGATCCGGTGTTGACCAGGCAGCCGCCGGGGAAGCGCACGAAGCCCGGCTTCAGCGCGGCGATCTTCTCGGCGAGGTCCTTGCGCAGGCCGTTCGGCTGGTTCTTGTAGGTGTCGCGCGGGAACAGCGACACCATGTCGAGCGCGGCGGCGTTCGTGGAGGCCACGGCGAGGCGGCCGCGGTTGCTGGTGCGGGTGGCGGTGAACGTGGCCTTGTACTGGGCCCAGCCGCCCTTCACCGCGACCTGGCGGGCGGTGGCCAGCGTTCCCGCCGTGTCCTTCAGGGTGACGGTGAGCGTGGTGCCGCCCTGGGCGCGGGCCCACACGGAGAAGTCGTACGTCTTGCCCTGCTCGACCCGGACGCCGGTGTTGTAGCCGGCGTTGGTGACGGTCGAACCGGCGCCCAGGGAGAGGTAGTTGCGGTTGCGCTCGTTGAGCCGGCCGGAGTCGTCCACGACCTGGGCCGTACCGCCGACCGTCCAGGAGGTCAGGGGCGTGTAGGAACCGTTGTCAGCGGTGGAGTACTCGAAGGAACGGTTCTGCACGAGCTCGGCGTACAGACCGCCGTCGGCGGCCCGGTTGATGTCCTCGAAGAAGACGCCGTACATCATGTCGTCGATCTTCGCGCCCTTGGCGGACGACGGGTCGACGGTGATCGCGTAGTCGGTGACGTCCTCGGCGTGCGCGGGGGCCGGTACGAGGGCTGCTGCCGTCAGGAGGGCGGTGGTCGTGAGGCCGACTCTCCATCGGGTGCGGGCGGTGCGTGGCATGGATACTCCGCGGCTCTCTGGTAGAGGAGTGTTCGAAATATCAGACATTGATCAGCACTTCGAACGGCAAGATAGGGAGGGGGATCAAGCGCGTCAATGGGTCGCGCAGCAACGGCCGGGACGGAGAGCGGGGCGGAATGGGCGAGTTCTGGCCAGTACCGGACGTACTGACGTATCTGGCCGGGCACTGGCGGGTGGCGCGGTCGGTGCGGGATCTCGCGAGCGGCGAGGAGGGGCGGTTCACCGGCACCACCGCCTTCGGCGCACTGGACCACGGCGGGCTGCTGCACCACGAGTCCGGCACCTTCGTCTGGCAGGGCGTCGCCCGGCCGGCCGAGCGGACGCTGCGGTTCCTGCCGGGTCCGGGCGGCACGGCCGAGGTGCGGTTCGCGGACGGGCGGCCGTTCCACGACCTGGACCTGGCCTCCGGCCGGCACATCGCCGACCACCCCTGCGCGGCGGACCTCTACCGCGGCGAGTTCACCGTCACCGACGCGGACCACTGGCGGACGGTGTGGCGCGTGCGCGGCCCGGCCAAGGACCTGGTGCTGCGCACCGACTACGTGCGCGAAGGCTGAGCGGACACCCCGTCGAAGCGCAGGTTCCAGCGTCCCGCCCGGCCCGTCACGGCGGTCGTCGACAGCGGACGGACGTCGAGGTTCCAGTACGTCGAGGGCGGCGCCTTCAGCGCGTACACCAGGGCGGCACGGATCACGGACGGCTCGGCAACGGCCACCAGCCGGCAGCCGTCCTCGACGGGCCGGGTGTCGAGCCAGCCGCCGACCCGGGTGATGAAGTCCACCAGCGACTCCCCGCCGTGCGGTGTGGCGCGCGGGTCGGCGAGCCAGGTGTCCACGGCCTCCGGCTCCCTGGCCATCGCCTCGCCCAGGGTCAGCCCCCGCCACCGGCCCATGTCACAGTCCCGCAGCCCGAGCTGCACGAGCGGCGCGTATCCGAGCCCCTCCCCCGTCGCCCGGCTGCGCGGCGTGGGCGAGCAGTACCGCAGCTCGGCGGCGGCGAGCGGCAGCAGCTCGTGGGCGACGCGCTCCACCTCGCCCCAGCCGGCCTGGTCCAGCGGCCGGTCGTCCTCGAAACGCTCGGCGAGCAGCGGGGAGCTGCGGGCAGCGGCGACGAACGTGACCCTCAGTGGCATGCGGGGATGGTGCGTCCCGCAAGTGCGCAGGTCAAGAGATGTTACCTGGGAGTTACCCAGGGTGTGCCCGCCCTCACTGGTCGAAGATGAGCGCCATCCAGTGCTCGGGGACCTCCAGCCCGGCGAACCCGAGCTTCTCGTAGACGCCGTGCGCGTCGTGCGTGGCGAGCAGGACCCGGCGCACCCCGTACCGCCGCAGCTCGTCCCGTACGGCCGTCAGGAACGCGGTGCCGATGCCCTTGCCGCGCACCGACGGGGCGACGTACACGTCGCACAGCCAGGCGAAGGTCGCCCGGTCGGTGATGACCCGGGCGTAGGCCACCTGCTCTCCCGAAGCGGTGTCGAACACCCCGAAGTTGAGCGACCCCTCGATCGCCCGGTCCTGCTTCTCGCGGGGGCGGCCCAGCGCCCAGTACGCGTCGGTGGACAGCCAGTGGTGCACGCGCGCGGCGTCGATACGGCCGGGGTCGGTGGAGATCTCGTAGCCCTCGGGCAGGCTCGGCGTGTCGGTCATGACGGGATGCTCGCAGGTCGCCCGCCACGCGTCGAACACTTATCCCAGGACCTCGTCGCAGGCCGTGCGCAGCCGCCGTACCCCCTCGGCGATCTCCCCGGTGCCCGCGACGGCGGCGAAGCTCAGCCGGATGTGCGCGGCCGGCGGCTCGGCGCTGAAGTAGGGGCGGCCGGGGGCGAGCGCGACGCCGGCCCGCAGGGCGGCCGCCACCAGACCCGACTCGTCCGTCCCGTCGGGCAGACGAGGCCACAGGTGGTAGCCGCCGGACGGGACGTGCGGCAGGGCGAGTTCCGGAAGGTGCAGCGCGAGCGCTCCGGTCATCACGTCCCGGCGTGCCTTCAACTCGGCGGACACGGACCGCAGATGGCGCGGCCAGGCGGGCGAGCCGACGAGTTCGAGCGCTGCCTCCTGCAGGGGCCGGGGAACGAAGAAGGTGTCGACGACCTGGATCGCGCGCAGCCGTTCCAGGACCGGGCCGCGCGCCGCCAGGGCGCTCACCCGGAAGCTCGGCGAGGTCGCCTTGGTCAGCGAGCAGACGTGCACGACGACACCGTCGGGGTCGTCGGCGGCCAGCGGGCGCGGCAGCGGCCCGGCGTCCTCGTGCACGAGCCGCCGCACGAAGTCGTCCTCGACGACGAACGCGCCCGCCTCACGGGCGATGCGCAGCACCTCGCGGCGCCGCTCGGGCGCGAGCACGGCACCGGTGGGGTTCTGGAAGAGCGGCTGGCAGACGAAGGCCGGGGCGCCGCTGGCCCGGAACGCGTCGGCGAGCAGCGCGGGTTTCACGCCGTCCGCGTCCACCGGTACGGGCACCGGACGCAGGCCCGCGGCACGGGCGATGGCGAGCATGCCGGGGTACGTCGGCGACTCGACCAGGACGGGGGCCCCGGGCGGGGCGAGGGCGCGCAGGGCGGTGGTGAGCGCGGACTGCCCGCCGGCGGTGACCAGCACCTCGGCGGCCGTGAAGGACCCTCCGATACCCCGCGCGAACCACTCGCGCAGTTCCGGCAGCCCCTCCATGGGCGGGCGCCCCCATGCTCCGGGACGGCGTCCCGCGCGGGACAGGGCGGCGGCCATCGCCCGCTCCGGCTGCAACGACGGGTGCAGATAGCCGCCGTTGAACTCGATCACGCCGGGCGGCGGGGCGGCCAGCGAGACCAGCACCCCGGAGGCGTCCACCGAGCGCGGTACGAGATCGGCGGCACCGTCCGCGCTGAGCGCGACCTCCTGCCAGGAGGTGTCCCCGGCGGGGGCCGGTGCCGTCCGGACCGGGGCCCGGAAGGCGCCCGCGCCGGGCCGGGTGACCACCAGCCCCTCGGAGGCGAGCTGGGCCAGGGCCCGCGACACGGTCACCGGGCTCACCCGGAACCGCTCGACGAGGGCCCGACTCGACGGCAGCTTTCCACCGGGCGAGTAGCGGTCGAGCTCGTCCCGCAGCCGTTCCGCCAGTTCACCGACGCTGCTACGCTCATGCATGAGAGCACAGAGTAGCGCTACTGCCGCACCACGGATAGCAGTCGCCGAGGCCCCGGACCGCCCCGGCCTCGGCACCCTCCAGGCCGCCCTCGGCGTCGTCGCCTTCTCCCTCACGTTCCCGGCCACCGCCTGGGGACTGGAGGGATTCGGGCCCTGGCCGCTGGTCGCCGTGCGGAGCGTGCTGGCCGCGGTGATCGCGGGCGGCTGTCTGCTCGCCCTTCGCGTTCCGCTGCCCGCCCGCCGCCACTGGCCGGGCCTCGCGGTCGTCGGGGCCGGTGTCGTGCTCGGCTTCCCGCTGCTGACCACGCTGGCGCTGCAGACCTCGACCACCGCGCACGCGGCCGTGGTGGTCGGACTGCTCCCGCTCACCACCGCGCTCTTCTCCGCCCTGCGGGTCGGTACCCGGCCGTCGCGCACCTTCTGGATCGCGGCTCTCGCCGGAGCCGCGGCGGTGCTGGCCTTCACCGTGCAGCAGAGCGGCGGCGCTCTGAGCACGGCCGACGTGTACCTGTTCGCGGCACTGCTGGTGTGCGCGGCCGGCTACACCGAGGGGGGCCGGCTGGCCCGGGTCATGCCGGGCTGGCAGGTCATCGGCTGGGCGCTCGCGCTGTGCCTGCCGCTGACCGTGCCCGCCGCCGCGCTGGCACTGGCGCAGGAGCCCGTGCACCTCACCGCGCACAGCGTCACCGGGCTGCTGTGGGTCGCGGCGGGCTCGCAGTTCCTCGGTCTCGTCCTCTGGTACCGGGGCATGGCGGCGATCGGCATCCCGAAGGCCAGCCAGTTGCAGCTCGCCCAGCCCCTCCTCACACTGGTGTGGTCGGTGCTGCTGCTGGGCGAGCACCTGACGGTGGCGGCCCCACTGACGGCCGCGGCGGTACTGGTCTGCATCGCCGTCACCCAGCGGGCCCGCGGCTGAGCCAGACGGCGCACGGCCCCTGCCGACCCGCGTCCCCCGCCGTAGACTCGTGGCCACGGACCGCTCCGCAGCTCGTGACCAGCCCATCGTGAGGAGGCCCCAGATGCGCGCAACCGTGGGCGACCATCTTGTCCAGCACGGCAGGGTGGTCGGTCAGCACGACAAGGTCGGCGAGATCGTCGAAGTGCTGGGTCAGGAGGGCAACCCCCCGTACCGCGTCCGGTTCGAGGACGGGCACGAGGGCGTCTGCTCACCAGGGCCCGACACCGAGATCCGGCACCGGGAGACCACCACCGGGCCGTGACTCAGCGCGGGGGAAGCGCCGGCTGCCCGTAGTGGTCGGCGACGACCCGCGCCATGGCCCCGATCCGATCGGCCGCCATGTCCTTGGCGGCGAAGAAGACGTGCCCGCGCACCTGTGCGTGACGCCCGGCCAGCGTCAGGTGCCGGGACAGCTCGGCCGGATCCTGCCAGGCCGCGGGCTGCGCCGGGTCACCCGCCTTGTACAGCGCCTCCCCCACGTAGAGCTGTGTCGAGCTGCCGCGCGCGACCTCCGCCCACCACGGCACGAGCTTCGCGTAGTCGGCGGCGGCGAAGCCGATGTTCCAGTACAGCTGCGGGACGATGTAGTCGATCCAGCTCTCGCGCACCCACTTGCGGGTGTCCGCGTGCAGGTCGTCGTACGTCTGCACACCCGCCCGGGTGTCCGAGCCCTGCGGGTCGGTGGCGGCGTTGCGCCACACGCCGAAGGGGCTGATGCCGAAGCGGACGCCGGGCCGGATCTGCTTGATGCGGTCCGCCGTCTCGCGCACCAGCTTGTCGATGTTGTCCCGCCGCCAGGCGGCCCGGTTCGGGAAGCCGGCGCCGTACTCGCGGTAGGCCGTGTCGTCGTCGAAGGTCTGGCCCGCCACCGGGTACGGGTAGAAGTAGTCGTCGAAGTGGACGCCGTCCAAGGGGTACTTGGCCACCGCGTCGAGCATCGCGTGCTGCACGAAGGCCCGGACTTCGGGCATCCCCGGGTTGTAGTAGAGCTTCCCGCCGTACGTGACCACCCAGTCCGGGTTCGTACGGGCGGGATGGTCGGCGGCGAGCCGGGTCGGGTCGGCATGGGTGGCGACCCGGTACGGGTTGAACCAGGCGTGCAACTTCAGCCCGCGGGCGTGGGCCTGCTCGACGGCCGTGCCCAGCGGGTCCCAGCCGGGATCCTTGCCCTGGGTCCCGGTGAGGTACTGCGACCACGGCTCGTACGGCGAGGGCCACAGGGCGTCCGCCGTGGGCCTGACCTGGAAGATCACAGTGTTGAGCCGGTCGCGGACCGCCCTGTCGAGGTGGGCGGCCAGCTCGGCGCGCTGCTGCGCGGCGGTCAGCCCCGGCTTCGAGGGCCAGTCGCGGTTGGCCACGGTGGCCAGCCACACCCCCCGCATCCCGGAGGCCGCCTTACCGCCCGACGTACTGTTTCCCTTGGGCGCGGCCGACGCCGGAGGCACCATCGTGAAAGCCGACAGCGCCGCCACCGCGAACGCCCTGCGTGACACTCGTCCCATCCGCATGCCCCAAACAGCCGCGGATCCGCCCCGTCGCGGATCGCTCCGGGGTCAGCATGCCCGAAGCGGACCCGCCCCCCTCGATCGATCATCGATACTTGGGAGTAACGTGCACGAACGGAGCAGGCGCCGGGACCCGGAGCACCTGCCCAGAAGTGGATCAGCAGCGAAAGGGACGATGTGACGGACACCCCAGCGGGAGACATTGCACGCGTCGGAGTCGTGGGCTGCGGTCAGATGGGCGCGGGGATCGCCGAGGTGTGCGCCCGGGCCGGTCTGGACGTCATGGTCGCCGAGACCACCGGCGAGGCCCTGGAGATCGGCCGGACCCGGCTGTTCAGCTCCCTGGCCAAGGCGGCGGAGCGCGGCAAGATCACCGAGGAGGAGCACGAGGCCACCCAGGCCCGGCTGAACTTCACCACGGACCTCGGCGAGTTCGCCGACCGGGACCTCGTGATCGAGGCCGTCGTCGAGAACGAGCAGGTCAAGACGGAGATCTTCCAGGTGCTCGACCAGGTCGTGACCCGGCCCGACGCCATCCTGGCCTCCAACACCTCCTCCATCCCGCTGGTGAAGCTGGCGGTGGCGACCTCCCGGCCCGACCAGGTCATCGGCATCCACTTCTTCAACCCGGCGCCGGTGCAGAACCTCGTCGAGCTGATCCCGGCGCTCACCACCTCCGAGGGCACCCTCGGCCGCGCCCAGCTGTTCACCGAGAAGGTGCTGGGCAAGCACGCGATCCGCGCCCAGGACCGGTCCGGCTTCGTGGTGAACGCGCTGCTGATCCCCTACCTGCTCTCCGCGATCCGCATGTTCGAGACGGGCATCGCCAGCCGCGAGGACATCGACAACGGCATGGAGATGGGCTGCGCCCACCCGATGGGCCCGCTGAAGCTCTCCGACCTCATCGGCCTGGACACGGTCGCCTCGGTCGCCCAGTCGATGTACGAGGAGTACAAGGAGCCCCTGTACGCCGCTCCCCCGCTCCTCCAGCGCATGGTCGACGCGGGCCGCCTGGGCCGCAAGACCGGGTCGGGCTTCTACACGTACTAGGCTGATTACAGACGGTCAGATTTCGGCCAACCAACGGGCCCGGCACCAGAATTGGTGCCGGGCCCGTGGCATTCACACACCGTGTGCGCGGCGGGCTCGCATATGCCCGTCGCACACGCTCCCCAGGCGCCCACCAGGCGAGTTGACTCCTCTGCGCACACCAGGGATGTGACACGACTACGGAAAGGAGCGGACTCGTGACCGCCGATCCCGAGCATCCCGTCGTTCATGGAGAACTCGCAGAGTTACGACGCCGCCTCGATGTGGCATACGCCCGCGTCGAGGGCGGGCTGGCTCTGCTCAGCCACCGCACCGAGGAGACCGCCAAGGAGATCGAGGAACTCAACACCCGGATCCACACGCTCGAACACGCGCGCTGGCCGCTGCCCGCGGTCGCCGCCCTCACCGCCGTGGGTGCCCTCGTCATGGCGATCTGGCAGGTATTCGGACGCTAGGGCCTGTCTGACGGGCCCGAGGACACGTCGGTTCAGGGCAACGTGTCCTGTCCGAGCCTGAGATGGTGCAGCAGAAGTAACGCGGCCGCCATGTTGGCGGCCGGGACCTCGCCGCGGGCGACCATGTCGGGGACGAGCTTGAGAGGCACCCATTCCCGGCGGTCCGACTCGAAGTCGTCCACGGGGTGCCCGACGTACTCGCCCTCGTCGGCCCAGTACACGTGGTGCCGGGCGTCGGTGAGCCCGTTGGACGGCTCCACGCTCATGAGGTGGTGCAGGGGTCCCGGTCGCCAGCCGGTCTCCTCCTCCAGTTCCCTGGCGGCCGCGCGGGCGACGTCCTCGCCGTCCTCGACGACGCCCGCCGCGAGTTCCCACCCCCAGCTGTCCGTGATGAAGCGGTGCCGCCACAGCAGCAGCACCTCGTTGGCCTCGTTCACCACCGTGGCCACGGCAACGGGCCGCAGCCGTATGAGGAAGTGGTCGAGATGCCGGCCGTCCGGCAGTTCGACATCCGCGAGATTGACGCTGAACCAGCGGTTTGAGTACACAGCTTGTTCGTTGTGTTTCGTCCACTGCACGGTTCTGCCACCTTCCGTCGAGTAAGTGGCAATATCGCAGCAGGGACGGACGGACAGCAGGCGCACGGGAAGCGGCTCGGGATCAGGCGGGCGCCGCTGCCCGGATCTACAACGGTACGCGCAGTGCTCCGTCGATGAGTTCGGCGGCCTCGGCCGTGCCCGCGCACCTGCTGCGCACCAGGTGCTCGCGGACCGCGCGCAGCCGGTCGCGCAGCCGCTGCGACTCCATGCCGCGGGCCTGCTCGGCCATCTGCACGGCGATGGCCACCGCCTTGTCCGCGTTGCCCTGCCGCAGTTCGATGGTGCTGAGCATGGCCAGCCGGTGCACCCGGCCGCGGTCGTGCGCCGGGTTGTCGACGGCGGCGGCGGCGTGCTCCCCGGCGGCCGCGATCTCCCCGAGGCTGAGTAGCGCCTCCGCCACCTGGACGTTGACGAGCCCCGGCTGGACGTAGCCGGTCTCATCGGGCTCGTAACCCCGCCGGATCCGCTCCGCCGCCTGCTCGGCCCGCCGGATGCACGACAGGGCGCTGGTGCCGTCACCGAGGTGGGCGTAGGCCTTGGCCTGCATCGCGTACAGGTCGGAGGCGAGCGCCGGCGTGATGTGCTTGCCGGCGGCCCGCAGCGCGGCCTCCGCGAAGGCGACGGACTGCCGGTACTCCCGCATGTACAGCGACTGGTTGACGAGCAGCGCGATCACGTACGCGCCCAGCCCCCGGTCCCCGCTGGCCTTCGCGAGCCGCAGGGCCTGGTGGAAGTAGCGCTGGGCGAGCCCGTGCGCGTCGGAGTCATAGGCGCAGATCCCGGCGACGGCCACCAGACCTCCGGTGGCGCGGTGCAGTTGACGCCCCGTCTCGTCGGTGTAGCTGCCGCGCAGCAGCGGAGCGGCCTCGGAGTTGAGGAACCCGACGATCCGGGCCCGCGTCGCGATGCCCCCGGCCTTGCGGTACATCTGCTCGTAGTGCGTCCGGGCGGACCGCAGCATCTCCAGGTCACCCGCGGTGACCCGGTGTCTGCCGCCGCGGGAGACGTCCACGTCCTCGGGCGGGTTCTCCCACTCCCACACCGGCATGACGGCCGGCGTGCCGGTGAGCGCGGGCGCGCCCAGGATGTGCGGGCGCTGCTGCTGGTCCGAGCGCCACAGGGCGGTGGCCCGCTCGACGAAGCCGGACAGGGACCCTGTGTGCGGGGCGGCGGGCTCGCCGGGCACCCCGAGCCCGATGTCGTCGAGGGTGACCTGCCGCTGCAGCCGGGCGGCGAGCACCTCGCAGATCAGGTCGGGTACCTGGCCCCGGGGGCGCTGCCCCTTCAACCACCGGGCGACGGCGGTGTGTTCGTATCTCAGGGACAGGCCACGTGCCCGTCCCGCCTGGTTGACGTGTGCGGCCAGCCCCGCGTGCGAGATCCCGGCCTCGTCCAGGATCGCGTCGAGCAGAGTGTTGGGCTGCATGTGGGCCCCCCGGTGGCTCGGTGCGGCCAGATTAGTGGTTCCGCCTTCACACGGGGTGTGAACGGAGTGCTCGAATCCGCGCTGTGCGCGCACTGTCGCTCAGCGTCGCCGGCCGGTTGACTGAAATGCCTCGAAAGAGGCCGGCCGGGCCGCCGGCTCCCCCTCGTACAGTGCGGCGGCCCGCACCCGCCGTCCGCCCGGCTGCCTGCCCGACACTCCGTGGCGGGGCGGACGGCATCGCCGGCCCTGGCCGGGCCGGTCATCGCCCTGGTGTCAGCGGTGCGTTGCCGGCCGCGGGTGCGTCGTGGCCGGTCGCGCAGTTCCTCCCCGCGCCCCTGAGGGGCGTGGGCCGGCCGTTGGCGATGACCATCAGGGCGATGTCGTCGGGTGGTGTGCCCCGGGTGTGGTGCAGGAGGGCGGAAGAGATCCGGCCGATGACGCGCTGCGAGGAGAGCGGACCGTCCGCCGCGACGTTCGTCAGAACGCTGGACAGCGGGAAGAACCGGCCACGGGCGTCCCGCGCGTCCTGGGCGCCGTCCGTGTGGAGGAAGAGCGCGTCACCGTGCTCCAGGTAGCCCAGGCCTACGGTGGGCAGCTCGGCCGGCAGGGGGAACAGGCCGAGGGGAGGGTGCGGATCCGCCGGGGCGAGTTGGTCCACGCCGGACTCGCCCATCCGATAGGGCCACGGATGCCCGCAGTTGAGGGCGAGCATCTCGCCGTCGGGCCGGATCTCCACGAGCAGCAGGGTGACGAACTCCTCGGCGGCGCTCGCGGGATGCTCCTGCCGCAGATGCCGGGCCAGGGCACGGTCCAGCCGGCGCAGCACCCCGCCGAGATCCTGCTCGTCGTGCGCGGCCTCACGGAAACACCCGAGCACGGCGGCGACGGTCCCGAACGCCCCGATCCCGTGCCCGCGCACGTCGCCCATCACGGCCCGCACGCCGTACTCGGTGGCGACGACCTCGTACAGGTCACCACCGATCGCGGCGCCGCGCTCGGCCGACAACTGGGCGGCGGCGACGTCCAGTCCGTCGACCCGCGAGGGCAGCGGCCGCAGCAGCGCACTCTGTGCGGCGCCCGCGACCCGGCGCAGTTGGCGCAGCTCACGCATCAGCGTCTGCCGCACATGGAGGATCAGCCCGGTACCGACCGAGAAGAACACGGCGCTGGTGACGATCCGCGCCCCCAGGTCGGTCTCCTGGGCGAGCGGGCAGGTCAGCTTGTACGTGACGGCCGCCGCGCCCCACACCACGGGCAGACCGAGGCCGCGCACCACCCGACCCTTGACGCGGATCATGCCGACGGCCCCCCAATTAGGCCCTGACACACAGAATCGGACCGGCCCAGAAGGCCGGTCCGATTCTGTCGACAGCACGCCCGAAAAGGCAGGATCACCCACCTTTACCACTCAAACGAGTGAGGCAACCCGACCTTCTTTCCTGGGGGGCGCGGGGAACTGCGCGAACAGCCGCTCAGCTCCGCAACTCGGCGCCCACACGCTCGCCCGCGAGGGCGACCGCCGCGTCCCGGGCCGCGGAAGCCTCGTCCACGGTCAGCGTCCGGTCAGGGGCCCGGAACCGCAACGCGTACGCCAGCGACTTGCGCCCCTCCCCCAGCTGCTCGACGTTCTCGTACACGTCGAACAGCCGGATCGACTCCAGCAGTTCCCCGGCCCCGTCGCGCAGGGCCTCCTCGACCTCCGCCGCCGGAACGACCGCGTCGACGACCAGGGCGACGTCCTGCGTGGCCACGGGGAACGTGGAGATGCGTGGCGCCTGGACGGTCGCGTCACCGGCCGATTCCACCGCGTCCAGGTCGATCTCCATCGCACAGGTCCGTGCCGGAAGGCCCAGGGCCTTCACGACCCGCGGGTGCAACTCACCGGCATGGCCCACGACGCGCTCGGCACCGTCCACGGTGATCGCCAGCTCGGCGCACCGCCCCGGGTGCCACGGCCCGTACTGCCCGTTGCGAACGACCAGTTCGGCACCGGCCTCACGGGCCACCGTCCGCGCCGCCTCCACCGCGTCGGCCCAGTCGGCCGGACGGCCCTTGCCCCACCAGCCGGCCTGCTCGCGCGCACCGGCGAGGACGACCGCGGCGTGCCGCGGCTGCTCGGGCAGCGCCGCGTCCAGCTCGGCGAGCTCCTCGTCGGTCGGGCGGCGGTCGACGGGCAGCACGGCGGCGATCCGCCGCTCCTCGCGGGGCCGGAAGACCAGACCCGTCTCGAACAGCGCGAGGTCGTGCGAGCCCCGGCCGTCGTTGCGCCGCAGGGCGCCCAGCAGGCCCGGCAGCAGCGACGTGCGCAGCGCGGGCTCCTCGTCGCTCAGCGGGTTGCTGAGCTTCACGACGCGGCGGGCCGGGTCGTCCGCCTCGAGGCCGAGCTGGTCGAAGACCTGCTCACCGATGAACGGGTAGTTCAGCGCCTCGACGTACCCGGCACCGGCCAGGGCACGGCCGACGCGGCGGTGCAGCCGCTGCCGGTCCGTCAGGCCGAGACCGGCCGGCGGCTTGGGCAGCGTGGAGGGCAGGTTCTCGTAGCCCTCCAGCCGGATGACCTCTTCGGCCAGGTCGTTCGGGTCGGTGAGGTCGGGCCGCCAGGACGGCACGGTGACGATCAGCTCGTCCTGCCCGTACACGTCGCAGCCGATCTCCTGGAGCCGCCGGACGACGGTCTCCCGGCCGTAGGCGACGCCCGCGACCTTGTCCCGGGTGGTCGGCCGGGATGGTGATGGTGCGCGGCGCGGTCGGCGCGACGACCTCGGTGACGCCGGCCTCGGCGGTGCCGCCCGCGAGGAGGACCAGCAGGTCGACCGTGCGCTGTGCGGCGGCAGCGGCGGCCTGCGGGTCGACGCCGCGCTCGAAGCGCCGGGACGCCTCGGAGGACAGCTTGTGGCGGCGGGCCGTGCGCGCGATCGACGTCGCGTCGAAGTGCGCCGCCTCGATGACGACGTCCGCGGTGGCGTTCTCCACGTCGTCGTGGTCGGCGATCTCCGTGTTGGCGCCGCCCATGACGCCGGCGAGTCCGATGGGGCCGCGGTCGTCGGTGATCACCAGGTCCTCGGCGTCCAGCGTGCGCTCGACGCCGTCGAGGGTGGTGAGCTTCTCGCCCTGCTCGGCCCGGCGCACGCCGATCGTGCCCTGGACCAGGCCGCGGTCGTAGGCGTGCAGCGGCTGACCGAGCTCCATCATCACGTAGTTGGTGACGTCGACGGCGAGTGAGATCGGGCGCATGCCGACCTTCTGCAGGCGCCGCTGGAGCCAGATCGGGGAGCGTGCCTCGGCGCTCAGGCCGGTCACGGTGCGGGCGGTGAAGCGGTCGCAGCCGGTGGGGTCCGCGATCTGCACCGGGTAGCCGTAGGCGTTGGGGCCGGGCACGTCGATCAGGGCCGGGTCGCGCAGCGGCAGGCCGTAGGCGATGGCGGCCTCGCGGGCGACGCCGCGCATCGACAGGCAGTAGCCGCGGTCGGGCGTGACGGCGATGTCGAGGACCTCGTCGACCAGCTCGAGCAGTTCGACGGCGTCCTTGCCGATCTCGGTCTCCGGGGGCAGCACGATGATGCCCTTGGTGCCGTCGTCGCCCATGTTCAGCTCGTCGCTGGAGCAGATCATGCCGCGGGACATCCGGCCGTAGGTCTTGCGCTCGGCGATCTGGAAGTCACCGGGCAGGACGGCGCCGGGCAGCGCCACGACGACCTTGTCGCCGACGGCGAAGTTCCGGGCGCCGCAGATGATCTCCTGCGGCTCGCCCGTGCCGTTGGCCTGGCCGACGTCGACGGTGCAGAAGCGGATCGGCTTCTTGAAGTCGGTCAGCTCCTCGATGGTGGCCACCTGGCCCACCACCAGCGGACCCTTGAGGTCGGCGCCGAGCTGCTCGACGGTCTCGACCTCGAGTCCGGCCGAGACGAGCTTGTCCTGGACGTCGCGGCCGGATTCCGTCGCCGGCAGGTCGACGTACTCCCGCAGCCAAGAAAGCGGGACCCGCATCAGATCTCCATCCCGAACGGCCGGGTGAACCGGACGTCACCCTCGACCATGTCTCGCATGTCCTCGACGTTGTGGCGGAACATCAGCATCCGCTCGATGCCGAACCCGAAGGCGAACCCGCTGTACTTCTCGGGGTCGACGCCGCAGGCGGTGAGCACCCGCGGGTTGACCATGCCGCAGCCGCCGAGCTCGATCCAGCCCTCGGACGAGCAGGTGCGGCAGGGGCGGTCGGGGTTGCCGACGGACTCGCCCTTGCAGACGTAGCAGAGCATGTCCATCTCGGCGCTCGGCTCGGTGAAGGGGAAGTAGTTCGGCCGCAGCCGGGTCTTCATGTCCGCGCCGAACAGGGCCTGGACCATGTGGTCCAGGGTGCCCTTGAGGTCGGCCATCGTCAGGCCCTCGTCCACCGCGAGCAGCTCGATCTGGTGGAAGACGGGCGTGTGCGTGGCGTCCAGCTCGTCGGTGCGGAACACCCGGCCGGGGCAGACGATGTAGACCGGCAGCTCACGGTCGAGCAGCGCACGGGCCTGCACCGGAGAAGTGTGGGTGCGCAGGACGACGCCGGAGCCGGACTCCTCGGTGCCCTCGGGCCCCTGCACGAAGAAGGTGTCCTGCATCTGCCGGGCCGGGTGGTCGGGCAGGAAGTTCAGGGCGTCGAAGTTGAACCACTCCGCCTCTGCCTCCGGCCCCTCGGCGATCTCGTAGCCCATGGCCACGAAGACGTCCGCGACCCGCTCCATCATGGTGGTGAGCGGGTGCCGGGCGCCGGCCGGTACGCGGTCGTAGGGCAGCGTGACATCCACCGCCTCCTCGACCAGCACGCGGGCGTCCCGCTCGGCCTCGAGCTCGGTCTGGCGGGCGGCGAGGCCCTTGTTCACGGCGCCGCGGGCCTGGCCGACGCGCTTGCCCGCGTCCGCCTTGGCGTGCGGGGGCAGGGCGCCGATCTCGCGGTTGGCGAGGGCCAGCGGGGAGGCGGGGCCGGTGTGGGCGACCTTGGCCTCGTGGAGCGCGTCGAGGGAGTCCGCGGCGGCGAAGGCGGCGAGCGCCTCGTCCCGCATGCGCTCGATCTCTTCCGGTTTCAACGCCTCGACCTCGACAGGGTCGTACGACTTATTCGGTGCCGACATCTCTTCCCGTGCTTCCGATTGGCTGGCTGATGGTCCCCGTCACCCACTCCGCGACTCGCGAGGGCCGTGTGAAGGACACAGAGGTGCCAATGGCCGAGTCTAACGGGGTGGAGATGGACGAATGCGCCCGCGGGCGGCTCAGGCGAGATATGCCGGAGCGCTCACGGGCAACGTAAATCGGAACTCGGCGCCGGCGCCGGGCGCGCGGCCGACCTCGATGGTGCCTCCGTGGGCCTCGACGATGCCCTTGACGATGTAGAGCCCGAGGCCCGTGCCACCGCGCTTGCTGCCCCGCCAGAAGCGGGTGAAGACGCGGTTCATGGACTCCTCCGGGATGCCGGGCCCCTCGTCGCTCACCGTGACCGACGTGGCCGCTTTCTCGCCCTGCTCGGCGTGCTCGCCGTCGCGGGGGGACGCCGTGGCCGTGACGTCGATCGTGACAGTTCCCTCGCCGTGCCGCACGGCATTTTCCAGGAGGTTGCTGAGCACCTGGTCGATCTTGTCGGGGTCGGCCCACAGGTCGGGCAGCGGCTGCTGGACGCGCAGCAGGAACCGGTCGGCGGGCTGCCCCGCGGCGACGTAGGCGTGGATGTGCCGTCCGACGGCGGCGCCGATGTCGACGGGCTGGCGCCGCACCTCGAGCCGGCCGGAGTCGATCCGTGAGATGTCGAGCAGCTCGGCGATGAGCCGGGTGACGCGGTCGGCGTCGGCGTCGACGGTCTCCAGCATCAGCCGCTTCTGGTCGTCGGTGAAGCGTTCCCACTTGGCGAGCAGCGTGGCGGTGAAGCCCTTGACCGAGGTGAGCGGGGAGCGCAGTTCGTGGGCGACGGTGGCGATCAGCTCGGCGTGGCTGCGCTCGGTGCGGCGCCGGGCCTCGGTGTCGCGCAGGGTGACGACGAGGCGGCGGACGGGTCCGGTGGGCCGGGTGCGGACGTAGCGCGCGGAGACCAGCACCTCACGGCCGCCCGGCAGCAGGAGGTTGCGCTCAGGCTGCCCGACGCGGATGGCGAGGCCGCCGTACGGGTCGGTCAGCTGCCACCAGCGGCGCCCTTCCAGGTCCTCTAACGGCAGGGCCTTCTCCAGCCGCTGTCCGAGGGCGTCCCGGGCGGGGACGGCGGTGATGCGCTCGGCGGCGGCGTTGAAGCAGATGACGCGGCCCTGCTCGTCGGCGACGACGAGGCCGTCGGGCAACTGGTCCGGGTCGATGCCGAGGCCGGCGAGATCACCGGGCGGCCGGGACGCGGCAGGCGGGCTCCCGGCGTCCTGGGCCCCCTGGCCGCTGCTCGTGCCGACACTCATCCCCGTACCCCACCTCTCAGGCTCCGCAGAGGGTCCCTGAGCTGGTCACCTTACTAGTTCCCGGTGACGGAGCGGCACCCTGCGGGGGCGCGCTGTGCACGCGCCGACGCATAGAGACATACGGCGGCGGCGGTGGCGAGGTTCAGGCTCTCGGCCTTCCCGTGGATCGGGACGCGTACGACGGCGTCGGTGAGGGCGCGGGTCTCTTCCGGCAGGCCCCAGGCCTCGTTGCCGAAGACCCAGGCGGTCGGCCCGCCCATGGTGCCCTTGTCGAGCTCGGCGTCGAGGTCGCGGTCGCCCGCCCCGTCGGCGGCGAGGACGCGGACACCCTCGGCCCGCAGCCCCTCGACCGCCCGCTCCACGGACACACCGACGGCGACGGGCAGGTGGAACAGGGAGCCGACGGAGGCCCGGACGGCCTTGGGGTTGTACACGTCGACGGAGGCGTCGGTCAGCACCACGGCCTCGGCACCGGCCGCGTCGGCGCAGCGCAGCACGGTCCCGGCGTTGCCGGGGTCACGCACGTTCGCGAGCAGGGCGACGAGCCGCGGGCGGGCTGCGAGGACCTCCTCGAAGGGCGTGTCCAGGAACCGGCAGATCCCGACGAGGCCCTGGGGCGTGACGGTGGTGGAGATGTCGGCGACGACCTGCTCGGAGGCGAGGTGCACCCGGGCGCCGGCGTCCCGGGCGGCCCCCACGATGTCGGCGTACCGCTCGGCCGCCTCCGGCGTGGCGAACAGCTCCACGAGCGTGGCCGAGCCTCCGGCCCGGTGCTCCGCCGCCTCCCGCGCCGCCTGCGGTCCCTCCGCGAGGAACAACCGCTCCTTCCCCCGGAAGTTCCGCTTGGCCAGCCGCCGCGCGGCCAGGACGCGGGAGGAGCGGGGGGAGATGAGCTCGGGGGTGGGCATGCGATTCACCTTGTCACTAACTCGGACACAGCAGGACCCGCAGGCCGTCGGCCTGCGGGTCCTTCAGTCACGTCGGCTCAGTGCCGGCGCGGCGTCACGCGGCCTTCGGCGCGTTGACGTCGCTCGGCAGCGCCTTCTGGGCGACCTCGACGAGCGCGGCGAAGGCGCCGGCGTCGTTGACGGCCAGCTCTGCCAGGATCTTGCGGTCGACCTCGACGTTCGCGGCCTTCAGACCCTGGATGAAGCGGTTGTAGGTCATGCCGTTGGCGCGGGCAGCGGCGTTGATGCGCTGGATCCACAGCTGGCGGAAGTCACCCTTGCGCTTCTTGCGGTCGTTGTAGTTGTAGACCAGCGAGTGGGTGACCTGCTCCTTGGCCTTGCGGTACAGGCGCGAACGCTGACCGCGGTAGCCGGAGGCCTGCTCGAGGATCGCCCGGCGCTTCTTGTGGGCGTTGACTGCCCGCTTGACGCGTGCCACTTCTTAACTCCTTGTAGCGGGGCCGCGGTGGTACTCACACGGCCCGAAATCGATTGGGTCCCGGTCCTGACGTGCGGCGCTCACGCGCCGGGCGTCACTTGCCGAGAAGCTTCTTGATCTTCTTGGCGTCGCCCGGGGCCATCTCGGCGTTGCCGGTGAGGCGACGCGTCACACGGGACGACTTGTGCTCGAGCAGGTGGCGCTTGCCGGCGCGCTCACGGAGCACCTTGCCGGAGCCGGTGACCTTGAAGCGCTTGCTGGACCCGCTGTGCGACTTGTTCTTCGGCATAGCGCCGTTCTCTCCTCGTCGGTGGCGCTCCGATGCCCGGTCGCGAAACCGGGCACGGTGGAGCGTCGTCTTGTTTCGGTTGCTTTCCTGGGACTCGCGTCCCGGGGGTCACGCCTCGGCGGGCTCCTCGGCGGGCGCCTCGGCGGGCGCCTCGGCCTCCGCGGCGTTCTGCGAGCGGCCGGGGTTGGCCTTCGCGTCCGCCTTGCGGGCCTCCTGCGCCTGGCGAGCCTCGGCCATCGCCTCGGTCTTCTTCTTGTGCGGACCGAGAACCATGATCATGTTTCGGCCGTCCTGCTTCGGGTTCGACTCCACGAAACCGAGGTCCTGGACGTCCTCCGCGAGACGCTGCAGCAGTCGGTAGCCCAGCTCGGGCCGGGACTGCTCGCGACCACGGAACATGATCGTGATCTTGACCTTGTCGCCCTGCTTGAGGAACCGGACGACGTGACCCTTCTTGGTGTCATAGTCGTGCGGGTCGATCTTCGGCCGGAGCTTCATCTCCTTGATGACCGTGTGCGCCTGGTTCTTGCGCGCCTCACGGGCCTTCATGGCCGACTCGTACTTGAACTTCCCGTAGTCCATGAGCTTGCACACGGGCGGACGGGCGTTCGCCGCGACCTCGACCAGGTCCAGGTCGTACTCCTGCGCAAGCTCCAGTGCCTTGGCCAGCGGGACGATGCCCACCTGCTCGCCACTGGGACCGACAAGTCGCACCTCGGGAACGCGAATCCGGTCGTTGATGCGGGGCTCGGCGCTGATGGATCCTCCTCGGTAGCACCACGCGGCGGTCTGGCGGACGGCCGCGTTACGTCTCTATTCGATAGACCTAACCGCGTCGAAGCAGAAAAAATGCCCCGGACGATCCCAGGCGGGGCTCCTCGAACTACCGGAGCACCGCCGCGGGGTGCCGCGGGGCGCGCTTTCGGACGGATCGCCGCCGCTGGGACGGGACCGTCTGACCGGTGACCCGACGCCCTGAGGGCGGTCAGGTGGGAGTTCGAAAGCCTCCACTTGTGGGCCGGGCTCGCGGGCCGCTAGGCATACGGGTCCGACCGGTCGTTACACGAGGTTACCAGCAATGGCCAGGAACGGCTAATTCAGGCGCCTCGGGGGCCGGTACGGCGCGCGCCCCCGCTGCGCCTATCGTGTGGGGCATGAGTGAGACCCCTCCTGAGTCCCCCGACTTCGACGCCATGGCCCGCGACATCGCCGAGGTCCCGGCGGTCGAGGTGATCGTGACGGTCGCCGTCAACCTGATGAGCGCCGCCGCCGTGAAGCTCGGTCTGACCGAGGAGGGCGACACGCACAAGGACCTCGACGAGGCCCGCAAGCTGGTGCACGCGCTGGCCGGTCTGCTGGACGCGACCGCGACCGAGATCAGCTCCTTCCACGCGGCTCCCCTGCGCGACGGCCTGAAGTCGCTCCAGCTCGCCTTCCGCGAGGCCTCGCTGGTCCCGGACGAGCCGGGCAAGGGGCCGGGCGAGAAGTACACCGGCCCGGTCTACGGCTAGTTCCCGCCGCGGCTGACCTCCCGCGTCAGCGTTCGTACAAGGGCTCGCCCGGAGGCGTCGCCCCGGCCGGCAGCAGTGCCAGGTCGAGGCCGCGCACCAGGCGGGCCCTCAGTGTCTCGTCGGCGGCGAGCCGCCGGGCGACGGCCTGCGCGGCCTCGGCCGGGGCCGCGGACGGGTCCAGGACGAGGGCGAGGGTGCCGTCGGCCTGGCCCGGCCCGAGGTGGGCGCGCAGGACGGCGGGCTCGGCGGCCACGGCCGCGCGTACGGCCCCGACGACGGCCGGGTCGGCGAGCGGGTCGGTGCTCGTACGGCCCTCCGCGAGGGCGAGCAGCGCGGGCCCGGTCAGTTCGAAGGGCACGGGTCCGGCCAGGTCGAGCACGACCGTGTCCGCCTTCTCGTGCGCCGCCGCCTGGAGCGCCTGGTGCAGCGGTACGGCGACGGGGCGGGCCGCCGGGTCCCAGCGGGCGAGGGAGTCGGTGGAGGTGAAGGCCGGGAGGGCGGTGCGGTTTCCGGCCTTCAGGGTCGGGACGGCCATGTCGCTGGTCTTCTCGCGGCGCAGTCCCCGCTCGTCCTCCTCGACCTCGCCGAGCACGGCCACGACGGGGACGAGCAGCCGGGCGCCCTTGAGGGCGTCCAGGACCGGCCCCACGGCATCCCGGTCCTCGGACCAGGCGGCGAGTGCCGCGCCCAGCCGGGGGTCGGCGGAGCCGTCGTCGTCGGAGAAGCCGGGGTCGGGGATGTTCTTGTTCGCCCACGGTCGTCGACCCCTATAGGCCCGGGTGCCGACGCGTCGGCAGCCGTTTCCGGTGCTCGGCTCCCTGGAAGGTCGTCTCCATTGAAGTTCGTCTCCTAAGGAGTTCGTCTCCTAGAAGTCGTCGCGGCTCGCGCGCCGGCCACGCCACAGGGCCACGGCCGCGACCAGCAGGACACCGCCCGCGCCGCCCGCGAGGGGGGCGGCCCAGTCGGCGGTGTCGCCCCCGGAGGCGGCGTCGTCCGGGCCGCCGCCGAAGTACTTCCCGCCGTACGCCGCCGAGTGCAGGCCCTCCGGCCGGATCCGGTCGGCGGCCTTGATGGCGGCGGCCGGGTCGACGAAGCCGAAGCCGCGGGAGTCGTCGCGACCCCCGGCGGGGGCGTTGCGGGCGGTGTCCTCCAGGAGCGTCTTGACCTGGGCCGGGGTCAGGTCCGGGTGCGCGGCCTTGATCAGGGCGGCGGCTCCGGAGACGAAGGCGGCGGCGGCGCTGGTGCCCCAGCCCTCGTAGTACTTCTGGTCGGGATCGGCGATGACGACGTCGACACCCGGGGCGCTGACGGTGGCGTACCAGCGGCGGGTGGAGAAGGTGGCGCGGGTTCCCGAGCGGTCGACGGCGGTGGCCGCGATGACGCCGGGGTAGGCGGCCGGGTAGGAGATGTGGTCGCCCTTCTCGCCGCCGTTGCCGGCGGAGGCGACGACGATCACGCCCTTCTTCAGGGCGTACTGGATGGCCTGGTCCTCGGTCGGTTCGGGGTGCGCGGAGGACGAGTCGTCGCCGAGGGAGAGGTTGATGACGTCGGCGCCGTGGTCGGTGGCCCAGCGGATGCCCTCGGCGAGGGCGTTGCCGCGGGTGCTGCGGGCCTTGGCGCGGGAGGAGTCGCCGTCCTCCAGGATCACGCGGACGGGGAGGATCTTCGCCTCGGGGGCGATGCCGATGACGCCGTCGGCGTTGCCCGGACCGTGTCCGTGGCCGGCGATGATGCCGGCCATGGCGGTGCCGTGGCGGGCCCAGGCGCGATCGCCCTTCTGCGCTCCGAAGCCGACCAGGTCCTTGCCGGTGAGGACGTTGCCGGTCAGGTCGGGGTGGTCGGCCTCGACGCCGGTGTCCAGGACGGCGACGGTGACGCCCTCGCCCTTCGTGGTCTGCCAGGCCTCCTGCGTGTGCATGGCCTCCAGGGCCCACTGCTGGGCGCGGATGCCGTCGGCGTGGGCGGTGGTGGCGGGGAGGAGGACGAGGCCGGCGGCGAGCAGGACGCTCAGCGCCGCGGACCGGCCGGCCCCGGCGGCTTTCCCGGCCGGCCTTCTGGTGGCTTTCACGACGGCTGCTCCGAGGCCGAGCGGACGTTCTTGCGCAGGCCGCGTTCGACGCGGTCGGCGAGGCCCTGTGCCTCGTTGCCGAGTCCTGCCTGGGCCTGGGCGGTGGTGGCTCCGGACTGCATGGCGTCCTCGGCGGGCTGCGGGTCGTCGACGCTGCGGCCGTCGGCCCAGCCGGAGACGGCGTAGACGACGACCGGGGCCTCGGTCAGCACGGAGATGGTCCAGGAGGCGCGCTGGTCGGCCCCGAAGTGGGCGGCGGGCGTGTCCTTGGCGGCGTACGGCAGGGGCATCAGGTCGCTGCGGCGGTCCAGGCGCTCCTTGCGGAAACGGTTCGCGAGGGAGGTCATGCCCGGGGCGTCGGCCGTGGTGAAGAGCAGGCCGACGGTGGTGACGTGGCTCTGGGTGGCGTCGGTGTAGGTGGCGCGCAGGAGCCGCTCGCAGCCGACGGGTGCCAGCGCCTTGCGCAGCAGGGGGTCGAAGGCGCCCTTGCAGCCGCTGTCCGGGGCGACGGCGATACGGGTCCAGGTGCGGTCGGCTCCGCCGGGGCCGGCGCCCTGCCCTTCCACGGTGGGCGGGAACAGCTGGTCGACCGGGACGTTGTGCCACAGGCTCCCGGCGGCGGCGAAGGTGCTGCGCGTGCCTTCGTCGCCGGAGTCCCCGACGAGCCAGCTCCCGGTGACCGCGCCCGAGATGAGCCCCAGTCCGAGCACGAGACAGACGGCGGCCGCGGCGGCCTGCGACGCACCGCGCCGCCCGAGCGGCCGGGGCTGTCCGTCGCCGTCGTACCCCTCGGGCGCTCCGAAGGACACGAGGGGCCGCGACAGGGGGGCGCTCCAGGAGAGGGACGGGTCGGGGGTCACGGGTGTGGGCGCGTGCGGAGTGGACGGAGCCGACGGGACGGGGGCCGGATCCTGGGCCGGTGCGCCGGGGACGGGCCGGTGGGTGGGCGCGGACGGCATGCGCATGCCGCGCCCGGTGGTGGCGCGAGTGTCGGCACCGGGTCCGGCACCGTCACCCGCGCGCGTTTCGTGTGCGGGGCGCGCCGGGGCGCCGGGCCGCGCGGCGCCGGCTCGGT
>NZ_GG657757.1:1681558-1730291 GCF_000158955.1 Streptomyces viridochromogenes DSM 40736
CCGCACCGGGCCGGGTCTCGCCGCCGACGCCGGGCGGCGCGTCCGGGAAACGCGCGGAGGCGCGGGGCGGGGGCGGTGTCCTGGGCTCGGTGCGCCGGGGCACGGTGGGAGTGCCGGGCTCGGTGCGCTCCGGGATGGTGGGCTCGGCGGTGGGACCGACGCTCGGGAAACGGGCGGCCCCGGCCGAGCCGGAGGACGCCCGGCCCGAGGTGCGGGTGTTCCGGTCCGCGCCACCGACCGAACCGGAGGTGCCCGGACCGCCCGTGCGAGGGCGCCTGCTCGACACACCGGCCGAACCGGAGAACGCGGGACCGTCCGTGCGGGTCTGCCCGTTCGAGCCGGAGGAGACCGAACCGGGTGTACGTGGGTGCCCGTCGATGCCGGCGGCCGGGGTCGAGGGGGCCTCGCCCGGGGACGTGTCGCCGGTGCCGGGACGCCCGCGGCCGTCCTTGGCCGGCGTCGCCTTGTCCGCGGGCGGTCGGGAAGGTTCGGGCGGGGTGTCCGGCCGGTCCGTCCTGGTGGCTTCCGGTGCGGTCGGTGGGTGTGAGGGGCGTGGTGGGGCGCTGGGGCGAGGAAGGAAAGAGGCACGCTGTGCTTCCGTGCTCATGCACCCCCCGTTTCCTCGTGCCCGGGCCGCTCGTGCTGCGCGGGCCGGTGTCGTGCTGCCCGAGGCCCGGCACGGAGTCGTCCCGGGCACACATACCCGTACGGACGGATCGTCATCCCGGAGCGGACCTCCGGCCGGTGTCGTTCCGCCGTACGTGCGCGTCACTCTACGGCGTGTTCCTGCGTGAACGGGAACCAGTCCACGACGCCGGGGCATCTGCCCGGAACGTCCCCCTACCCTGCGGTAATCCTGTCTGGCAGGCTGCGTCCATGACTGCGCGCGCCGCCGACCGGGCCCGTTACGACCGGGCCACAGCCCATCTCGACGCCCCTCTCGCGATCGTGGACCTGGACGCCTTCGACGCCAACGCCGCCGATCTGGTCCGCCGCGCCGACGGCAAGCCCGTCCGGGTCGCCAGCAAGTCCGTGCGGTGCCGGGCGCTACTCGAACGCGTCCTGGCCCGCGACGGGTTCGCGGGGATCATGTCGTTCACCCTCGCCGAGTCGCTGTGGCTGGCCCGGTCGGGGTTCGAGGACGTGCTGCTCGCCTACCCGTCCGCCGACCGAGCCGCGTTCGCGGAACTGGCCGGTGACCCCAAGCTCGCCGCCGCCGTCACCGTGATGGTCGACGACGTGGCCCAGCTGGATCTGATCGACGCGTCCCGGGGCGGCGGGCGTGAAGTCGTGCGCGTGTGCCTGGAGTTGGACACGTCCCTCAAGCTCCTCGGCGGGCGGGTGCGGGTCGGTGCCCGGCGTTCGCCGCTGCACTCCCCCGCCCAGGTGGCCGACGTGGCCCGGGCGGTGGCCCGGCGGCCGGGCTTCGAGGTCGTGGGGATCATGGCGTACGAGGGCCATGTCGCGGGTGTCGGGGACGCGGTGGCGGGACGGCCGCTGCGGTCCCGTGCCGTACGGCTGATGCAGGCCGCGGCCAGGCGTGAACTCGCCGAACGGCGTGCCGAGGTGGTGCGTGCCGTCCGGGCCGTCGTGCCGGGGCTGGAGTTCGTCAACGGCGGTGGCACGGGCTCGGTGCAGCACACGGCGGCCGAGGAGGCGGTGACCGAGATCGCCGCCGGGTCGGGGCTGTACGTGCCGCGGCTGTTCGACAACTACACCTCGTTCAGCGGCCGTCCGGCGGCCCTCTTCGCCCAGCCCGTCGTACGGCGGCCGGGGGTGGGGGTGGTGACCGTGCTCGGTGGCGGGTACCCCGCGTCCGGGGCCGCCGGGGCCGACCGGTCGCCCGTGCCGTACCTGCCGGAGGGGCTGCGCTACGACCCTCAGGAGGGGGCCGGTGAGGTGCAGACGCCGCTGCTCGGCTCGCCCGCCGACGACCTGCTGGTCGGCGACAAGGTGTGGTTCCGGCACGCGAAGGCCGGTGAGCTGTGCGAGCGGTTCGACCGACTGCACCTGATCGAGGGCGACACCGTGACGGCCACCGTGCCGACGTACCGCGGTGAGGGTCACACGTTCCTGTAGCCGAACGGCGGCACCCGTCAGTCCGACGGGCCGATGCTGCTGCCCACGCCGCCGCCGGTGGCCGCGTCGCCGACCGGCCGGATGCCCTTGGTGATGCGGTCCATGTCGGCGAGCGGCGGCCCGTCCTCGCCCGCGTCGAAGACGTAGCGGACGAGGACCGGCGACTCGGTGCCGACGCTGGAGGGGAAGACCAGCGACTGGACGTAGCCGCCCGGCCCCTTCGCGGTCCGCACGCGCCAGCGCACGAAGTACCCGGCGCGGCCGGCCACCGCCACCGGCCCGGATCCGACGACCTCGTGCGACTCCATGCCCCCGTAGGGCTTGCGGCCGATCGTGTCGCGGTCGAAGGCCTGCTCGGCCGCATCGGAGATGTCCTCCTTGGCGAGGGCCTCGGTGGACTTCTCGTCGTTCGACGTGACCGTGCGGGAGAGGACGAGGCCGTGGCGGCAGACGGTGCCGTCGCCAGGGCAGTCGTAGGTGCCGTCCGTCGTCATGACGGCGTCCTTCTGGGCGACGTACTGCGGCCGGACCCAGCCGTCGAGCAGCGGGAAGGTGACGCCGTTGAGCTGGTCCTCGACCACGGCCGGGTCGTCGGCGGACGGCCCGGAGGCGGAGGCCTCGGGAGTCGTCCCGGTCGGCGCGACGGTGGCCGGGGGCGCGGACGTGGGGCCGGTCCGGGTCTGCGCGCCGCCGTCGTCCCCGCCGCCGAGGACGACGGCGCCGGTGGCGACCGCCGCGACGAGGACGGCGCCGGCCGCGGTGAGGGCGACGGCCTTCGCCCGCCCGGTGCCGCCGCCCGGGGACGTGGGCACCGGCCCGGCCGGGGACCCGGGGGCACGGCGGTGCTCGGTCCAGGCGGTGCCGTCCCACCAGCGTTCCAGGTGCGGGCCGTGCGGATCGGGATACCAGCCGGGTGGAGGCGTCATGCTCATCCCGGCACTTTAGGCCCAGGGGGCCGGTGAGGGGTCCCGGCCGCCAGGACCCGCCTTACAGCGGTGTGACGTACGCCCCCGCGATCCCGCCGTCGACCAGGAAGTCGGTGGCGTTCACGAAAGGAGGAGTCGTCGCTCGCGAGGAAGGCGACCGCGGCGGCGATCTCCTCGGCCTCGGCGAACCCGGCCCACCGGATGTGCACCAGGCGGCGGGCGGCGCGCTCCGGGTCCTTGGCGAACAGCTCCTGGAGGAGGGGGGGTGTTGACCGGGCCGGGGCACAGGGCGTTGACCCGGATGCCGTCGCGGGCGAACTGCACGCCCAGTTCGCGGGACATGGCGAGGACGCCGCCCTTGGAGGCGGTGTACGAGATCTGGGAGGTGGCTGCGCCCATGCGGGCCACGAAGGAGGCCGTGTTGATGATGGAGCCCCTGCCCTGCTGCCGCATGTACGGGATGGCGGCCTTGCAGCACAGGTACACGGAGGTGAGGTTGACCTCCTGGACGCGCTTCCAGGCCTCCAGGCCGGTCTCCAGGATGGAGTCGTCGTCGGGCGGGGAGATGCCGGCGTTGTTGAAGGCGATGTCGACACTGCCGTAGGTGTCGTGGGCAGCCCTGAAGAGCGCCTCGACCTGCTCGGCGTCGGTGACGTCGACCTTCACGAAGATACCGCCGACCTCGTCGGCGACGGCCTTGCCGCGGGCCTCGTCGACGTCGCCGCAGACGACGTGGGCGCCCTCGGAGGCGAGGCGGCGGGCGGTGGCGAGGCCGATGCCGCTGCCGGCTCCGGTGATGACGGCCGTACGGCCGACGAGGCGACGGCACACAATTGCTTCGGTCACTGTGCGGGGCCCTCCGTGCTGATGAAGACGTTCTTGGTCTCGGTGAAGGCGGCCAGGGCGTCGGGGCCGAGTTCGCGGCCGACGCCCGACTGCTTGAAGCCGCCGAACGGGGTCCAGTAGCGGACGCTGGCATGGGAGTTGACGGACAGGTTGCCGGCGCGGACGGCCTGGGAGACGCGCAGGGCACGGCCGACGTCGCGGGTCCAGATGGAGCCGGAGAGGCCGTACGGGGTGTCGTTGGCCAGGCGGATCGCGTCCGCCTCGTCGGTGAACGGCAGCAGTACGGCGACCGGGCCGAAGATCTCCTCGCGGGCGCACGGCGAGTCGGGCGCCTCCCCGGTGAGGACCGTCGGCGGGAACCAGAAGCCGGGCCCCTCGGGCGCGCTGCCGCGCAGGGCCGGGGCGTCCTCGGGCACGAAGCCCCGGACGCGGTCGAGCTGCTGCCGGGAGATCAGCGGGCCCATCTGTGTCTTCTCGTCGGCCGGGTCGCCCACCACCACGTCGGCCAGCGCCTTGGCCAGCAGCTCGCGGACCTCGTCGTAGACCGGTTCCTGGACCAGGATGCGGGTGCGCGCGCAGCAGTCCTGGCCGGAGTTGTCCAGGAACGAGAAGGGGTCGACGGCGGTCTTGAGGTCGGCGTCGGCGAAGACGATGTTGGGGCTCTTGCCGCCGAGTTCGAGGGTGACCGGCTTGACCTGCTCGGCGCCGAGCGCGGCGACGCGCGTCCCGGTGCGGGTGGAGCCGGTGAAGACGACCTTGGCGACGCCGGGGTGCCGTACCAGCGCTTCGCCCGCGACGGCGCCGTGCCCCGGCAGGACCTGGAAGAGGTGCTCCGGGAGCCCTGCCTCCAGGGCGAGTTCGGCGAGGCGCAGCGCGGTGAGCGGGGTGGTCTCGGCGGGCTTGAGGATCACCGCGTTGCCGGCCGCGAGGGCCGGTGCCGTCCCCCAGGCGGCGATCGGCATGGGGAAGTTCCAGGGCGCGATCACGCCGACGACGCCGAGCGGTTCGAGGATCGTGACGTTCAGGCCGCCGGGCACCGGGATCTGCCGGCCGGTGAGCCGCTCCACTCCCCCGGCCGCGTAGTCCAGCAGGTCACGAACGTTGCCGGCCTCCCAGCGGGCGTTGCCGATGAGGTGGCCGGCCTCGCGGACCTCCAGGCGGGCCAGTTCCTCCAGGTGCTCGTCGACGGTGGCAGCGAAGCGGCGCAGCAGCCGGGCGCGGTCGCCTGGCGCCAGGGCGGCCCAGACGGTCTGGGCCCGGGTAGCCAGGGTGACCGCCGCGTCGACGTCGGCCGGGCCGGCCGCCGCGATGGCGGCGACGACCTCCTCGGTCGCGGGGTTCAGTACTTCCAGAAGGTTCTCGGAAGACACGAAGGGCCTCACATGCGTTCGAAGGAGCGGCGCAGCTCCCAGTCGGTCACCGCGGCGTCGAAGGCGTCCAGTTCGACGCGCGCCATGTTGCGGTAGTGCGCGACGACCTCGTCGCCGAAGGCGGCTTTGGCGACAGGGCTGTTCTCCCAGAGCTCGGCGGCCTCGCGCAGGGTGGTGGGGACGTGGGCGAAGTCGGCGGTGTAGGCGTTGCCCGGACAGGGCTCGGGCAGCTCCAGCCGCTGCTCGATGCCGTGGAGGCCTGCCGCGACCAACCCGGCCACGGCGAGGTAGGGGTTGACGTCGCCGCCGGGCAGCCGGTTCTCGAAGCGCAGGGAGCGGCCGTGGCCGACGACGCGCAGCGCGCAGGTGCGGTTGTCGTGGCCCCAGGCGACGGCGGTCGGGGCGAAGGAGCCGGGCTGGAACCGCTTGTAGGAGTTGATGTGGGGGGCGTAGAGCAGGGAGAAGTCGCGCAGGGCGGCCAGCTGTCCGGCGAGGAAGTGCCGCATGACGTCCGACATGCCGCCTTCGCCGCCCCCCGCCATGGCGTTGTGGCCGTCGGCGTCGGCGAGCGAGAGGTGGATGTGGCAGGAGTTGCCCTCGCGCTCGTTGTACTTGGCCATGAAGGTGATGGACATGCCCTCCTGGGCGGCGATCTCCTTGGCGCCGGTCTTGTACACGGCGTGCTGGTCGCAGGTGACCAGGGCCTCGTCATAGCGGAAGGCGATCTCGTGCTGGCCGGGGTTGCACTCGCCCTTGGCGGACTCGACGATGAGGCCGGCGCCGGCCATCTCGTTGCGGATGCGCCGCAGCAGGGGCTCGATGCGGCCGGTGCCGAGGACCGAGTAGTCGATGTTGTACTGGTTGGCCGGGGTCAGGCCTCTGTAGTTCGCGTCCCAGGCCTGTTCGTAGGTGTCCTTGAAGACGATGAACTCCAGCTCGGTGCCGACCTGCGCGGTGTAGCCGAGTTCGGCGAGGCGCTCCAGCTGGCGGCGCAGTATCTGCCGGGGCGCCGCGGCGACCGGGGAGCCGTCGCTCCAGGCGAGGTCGGCGTGGAGCATGGCCGTGCCCTCGTTCCAGGGGACGCGGCGCAGGGTGGCCAGGTCGGGGTGCATGGCGAAGTCGCCGTAGCCGCGGTCCCAGGAGGACATCTCGTAGCCGTCGACGGTGTTCATCTCGGTGTCGACGGCCAGCAGGTAGTTGCAGCCCTCGGTGCCGTGCTGGAGGACCTCGTCGAGGAAGAAGCGTGCGGCGAACCGCTTGCCCTGGAGCCGCCCTTGCATGTCGGGGAAGGCCAGGACGACAGTGTCGATCTCGCCGCCGGCGACGAGGGCGTGCAGCTCCTCGACGCTCAGCGGGGGTGTGCGGTCTGCCACGGGAAGGCCTCCTAGGCTCCTTGGATCCGCTGCCTTGGATCCGCCGGGAGCCATAAGGTATTGCGGAGAACCATTGCTTGGGAAGGGGGTACGGCCACATGTCGGAAGAAGCGGGCGGCGCGGTGCGGGACGGACTGACACCGGTGCTGCGGCCGGTGCGGGCGGGCAACGGCTTCGAGGAGGCGCTGGAGCAGATCCTCCAGATCGTCCGGCTGGGTCTGGTGCCGGGGGGCGAGCGGCTGCCGGCCGAGCGGGAGCTGGCGGAGCGGCTGGGGATCAGCCGGGTGACGCTGCGCGAGGTGCTGAAGGTCCTCCAGGACCAGGGGCTGGTCGAGTCGCGGCGCGGCCGGTACGGCGGCACGTTCGTGCTGCCGCGCGCGGACGCCGGCGGTGAGGACGAGCTGCGGCGCCGGATCGCCGAGGTCGACATAGAGGACGTGCTGCGGTTCCGGGAGGTGCTGGAGGTGGGCGCGGCCGGGCTGTGCGCGGCGCACGGGCTGGACGAGGGGCAGGCGGACCGGCTCCGCGAGGCCCTGGCGCGCACGCACGACGCGCCACTCGCCGAGTACCGCCGCCTGGACACGCTGCTGCACCTCACCATCGCCGAGCTGTCCGGCTCCCCCACGCTCACCGCCCAGTACGCGGCCGTCCGCGCGACGGTCAACGACCTGCTCGACTGCATCCCGCTGCTGGTGCGCAACCTGGAGCATTCCCAGCGGCAGCACACCGCCGTGGTCGAGGCCGTGATCGAGGGCGACGCCGACCAGGCGCGGGAGATCATGCGCGAGCACTGCGGGGGCACGGCGGCGCTGCTGCGGGGCTTCCTCGGCTGATCCGGGCGGCGTCCCCGCCTGGTGAGGATTTACGGGCGATTAACGCACGGGTCTTGCCATCCCTCGGTCGGCACCGCAAAGGTATGGCTCCATTCCATTGAGCCACGGCCCGCTCGACCGTGTCCGCCGCCGCCCTGTCGGGAGTCTGCCCATGCCCCAGGAGCCCACCCTCACACCCCCCGCCCCGGAGGGCGACGACTATCTGGAACGCAGAGCGCTGCGCCGGGGCAGCGCCGGCTGGGTGCTGCTGACCGGTCTCGGCGTCGCCTACGTCGTCTCCGGCGACTACTCGGGCTGGAACTTCGGCCTCGCCGAGGGCGGCTTCGGGGGCCTCGCGATCGCGATGGTGCTGATGGGCGCGATGTACGCGTGCATGGTCTTCGCCCTCGCCGAGCTGTCCTCGATCCTGCCGACGGCGGGCGGTGGCTACGGCTTCGCCCGCCGGGCGCTCGGCCCCTGGGGCGGCTTCCTGACGGGCACGGCGATCCTCATCGAGTACGTCCTCGCGCCCGCGGCGATCGTCATCTTCATCGGCGACTACGTCGAGTCGCTGGGCCTGTTCGGCCTGGAGTCCGGCTGGCCGATGTACCTGGTCTGCTTCGCGATCTTCCTCGGCATCCACCTGTGGGGCGTGGGCGAGGCGCTGCGGTTCAGTTTCGTCGTCACCGGCATCGCGGTGGCGGCCCTGATCGTGTTCGCGCTGGCGGCACTGCCCGACTTCTCGGTCGGGTCGCTGGACGACATCCCGGTCGACTCCGGCGCCGCGGGGTCGAGCTCCTGGCTGCCGTTCGGCCTGCTCGGCATCTGGGCGGCGTTCCCGTTCGGCATGTGGTTCTTCCTGGGCGTCGAGGGGGTGCCGCTGGCCGCCGAGGAGACCAAGGAGCCGGCCCGTACGCTGCCGAAGGCCATCCGCTGGTCGATGGGCATCCTGGTGGTGCTGGCGGTGGTCACGTTCTTCGCCGCCGCCGGCGCACGCGGCTCCGCGGCGATCCAGGAGGCGGGCAACCCGCTGGTCGAGGCGCTCCAGCCGGGCGGCAAGGCGACGACCCTGAGCCGGATCGTGAACTACGCGGGCCTGGCCGGCCTGGTGGCCTCGTTCTTCTCGCTGATCTACGCCGGCTCGCGCCAGCTGTTCGCCCTCTCCCGCGCGGGCTACCTGCCCCGCTTCCTGTCCCTCACCAGCCGCCGCAAGGCGCCGTACCTGGGCCTGCTGGTGCCCGGCACGATCGGCTTCGTTCTGGCCGCGCTGTCGGGCGACGGCGCCCGGATGCTCAACATCGCGGTCTTCGGCGCGACCATCTCCTACGCGCTGATGTCCCTGTCGCACATCGTGCTGCGCCGCCGCGAGCCGGAGCTGCCGCGGCCGTACCGTACGCCGGGCGGGGTCCTGACCTCCTCGGTCGCCCTGGTGCTGGCCTGCGCGGCGCTGGTGGCGACGTTCCTGGTGGAAGTGACGGCGGCGGTCATCGCCCTCGTGGTGTACGCCGTGGCCGTCGCGTACTTCGGCCTGTACAGCCGTAAGCGGCTGGTCGCGAAGGCGCCGGAGGAGGAGTTCGCGGCACTGGCGGCGGCCGAGGCAGAGTTGGCACGGGAATGAGGTGTACCGAGGCGTCGACCGTGAGGGAGTTTCCGTGACCAGGCCGTTGATCGGTGTCAGCACCTATCTGGAGTCCGGTGCGCGCTGGGGCGTGTGGGAGCTGGAGGCCGCACTGCTGCCGGCCGGCTATCCGCGGCTGGTGCAACGGGCGGGCGGCCTCGCCGCGATGCTTCCGCCGGACGACCCGAAACTGGCCGCGGCGGCCGTGGCCCGGCTGGACGGGCTGGTCATCGCGGGCGGTCCGGACGTGGAGCCGGCCCGCTACGGCGCGGAGCCCGAGCCTCGGACCGGGCCGCCGGCGCGGGAGCGGGACGCCTGGGAGCTGGCGCTGATCGACGCGGCGCTTGCGGCGGGTGTGCCGTTGCTGGGCATCTGCCGGGGCATGCAGCTGCTGAACGTCGCCCTCGGCGGGACGCTGGTGCAGCACCTCGACGGGCATGCGGAGGTGGTGGGCGTCTTCGGCGAGCATGCCGTCAAGCCGGTGCCGGGGAGTCTGTACGCCGGGGTCGTGCCGGAGGAGACGTCCGTGCCGTCGTACCACCACCAGGCCGTGGACCGCCTGGGCGAGGGACTCGTCGCGTCGGCGTACGCGGTGGACGGGACGGTGGAGGCGGTGGAACTGCCGTCCGGCGCGGGGTGGGTGCTGGGGGTGCAGTGGCATCCGGAGATGGGGCAGGACGTGCGAGTGATGCGGGCGTTGGTGGAAGCGGCAGCAGCGGACTGAGCGGCAGGGGGCTCCGCCCGCTCCCAGCCCGTCCGGCGTTTGAGGACGAGGCCGTCCAGGCCGATCGGGGGTCCAGGGGGCGGAGCCCCCTGAGGATGGGACGGGTAGGGGCGGCGGGGGCGAAAAAACTACCCCCGCGTCAGCGACAGCAGGTCCCTGGCGGGGCCAGTCGGACGGTGCCCCGTGGGCCAGACCGCCCTCAGGTCACGCGCGAGGGCAACCCCCTCCACCGGCACCCGCACAAGCCGCCGCATGGCGAGTTCCTCCCCCACCGCCAGTTCACTCAGCACCGCAGGCCCCGCCCCACTCACCGCCGCCGCCTTGACGGCCGTCGTAGACGACAACTCGATCAACGGCCGAGCCAGCCCGCCCAGCGCCGCATCGAGGACCTGCCGCGTACCCGAGCCCTTCTCACGGAGGATCAGCGGCGTCGCCGCCAGCTCCGACGCCTCCAGCGCGCGCCGCCGGCGGGACCAGGCGTGGCCCGGCGCGGTGACGACTATCAGCCGGTCGTGGGCGATGACCACCGAGTCCAGCCCGGTCGGCACCGTGAGCCCCTCCACGAACCCCAGATCCGCCTCGTCCGACAGCAGCCGTTCCGCGACCACCGTCGAGTTGCCGGCGTGCAGCGACACGGCCGTGTCGGGCCGCTGCGCCCGCAGCGCGAGCAGCCAGCCCGGCAGCAGGTACTCGGCGATCGTCATGCTCGCCGCCACCCGCAACCGGGAGTCACGCCGGTCACGCAGCGCCTGCGCGCCCACGTCGAACGCCTCCGCCGCCTCGACGATCCGCCGCGCCCAGTCGGTCACCAGCGCCCCGGCGTCCGTGAGCCGGGATCCGCGCGGCGAGCGGTCCACCAGTGCCACGCCGAGCTGTCGCTCCATCGACCGGACCCGGCTGCTGGCCGCGGGCTGGGTGATGCCGAGTTCCCGCGCCGCCCCGCCCAGGCTGCCGAGCCGCGCCACCGCCAGCAGCAGTTCCAGAGCGCCCAGATCGGGCACCCGGTGCGCCAGCGATCCGGTGGGAGACGGACCGGCCTGCTCATCCGTGTTGCTCATAAACCCAGCTTATGTCGCCATAGAACCGTACTCGCTGGTGGCCGGGCTCCCGAGGCCCGACCGTTGGATCATGGTCACCGCAACCCGGCCCCTCCCGCGCGCCGTCTCCGTCCGTCACCTGGGGCCCAACTGGTACGCCACCGTCATGGGCACGGCCGTCGTCGCCGGCGCCGGAGCCGCCCTCCCGGCACACGTTCCCGGGCTGCGCGGCGTGCTCGCCGGTGTCTGGGCCGTCTCGCTCGTCCTGCTCCTGGTCCTGCTCGGCGCCCGGACCGCGCACTGGCTGCACCACCGGGACCAGGCCCGCGCACACCTCCTCGACCCGGCGACGGCCCCGTTCTACGGCTGTCTCGCGATGGCCCTGCCGGCCGTGGGCGGCGGTGCCCTCACCGTGGGCCGGGACTGGATCGGCACGGGAGCCGCGGTGACGCTCGGCGGCGTGCTGTTCGGCGCCGGGACGGCCCTCGGACTGGCGGCGGCCGTCGCCGTGCCGTACCTGATGGCCGTACGGCACCGGGTCGAGCCGGGGCAGGCCACGCCCGTGTGGCTGCTGCCGCTGGTCGCGCCCATGGTGTCGGCCGCCGTCGGACCGCTGCTGGTGCCCCGGCTGCCTCCGGGACAGCCCCGGGCGACGCTGCTCCTCCTCTGTTTCGCGGCTGTTCGGGCTCAGCCTGCTCGCGACCCTGGTCATGCTGCCGCTGGTCGTCGGCCGGCTGCTCACCTGCGGGCCGCTGCCGCTCGCCCTCACCCCGACGCTGTTCCTGGTACTGGGGCCGCTCGGCCAGTCCACCACCGCCGTCGGCGCGTTCGCGGACGTCGCCCCCGGGGTCGTACCGGAACCGTACGCCGAGGGCTTCGGTGTCCTCGCCGTGCTGTACGGCGTGCCCGTGATGGGGTTCGCGCTGCTGTGGTTCTGCCTCGCCACCGCCCATGTGCTGCGCGCCCGGCGGCACGGGATGCGGTTCTCGATGACCTGGTGGTCGTTCACCTTCCCGGTCGGCACCTGTGTCACGGGCGCCGAGGCGCTGGCCCGGCACACCGGGCTCGTGGCCTACTCGGCGCCGGCGGTCGTGCTGTACGGCGTGCTGGTCGGCGCATGGGCCACGGCGGCGCTCGGCACCGTACGCGGGCTGCTCAGGGGCGAGCTGCTCGCAGCGCCCGCTCCAGCACCCGTGGTGCCTCGGCCAGCGACGGCCCGTACCACGTCAGGTGCCGTCCGCTGACGAGTGCGCAGGGCAGGCCGCGGAAGGCCTCGGGGCCGTCGTCCGCGGTGAAGCGGTACGGCTCGTCGGGGAGGATCACGACGTCCGGCTCGCCGGCGCGGAGGTCGTCGAGCGGGATGCGGGGGTAGCGGTCGGGATGCGCCGCCTGGAGGTGGTCGACGCCGAGGCGGGCGAGGACGTCACCCGCGAAGGTGTCGCGGCCCAGGACCATCCACGGGCGGCGCCAGATCGGTACGACCGCCGTCCGGCGGGTGTCCGGCCGAGGCAGGGACGACCAGGTGGCCTCCGCCTCGTCCAGCCAGCGCGGCCGGGACGTCACCCCGCAGTCGCCCAGGACCCGGGCCAGCTCCCGGAAGGCCTGCGGCACGTCGCGGATCTCCGTCACCAGGACCGCGACGCCCGCCGCGCGCAGGGCCGCCAGGTCGGGTGCGCGGTTCTCCTCCTCGTTGGCGATCACCAGGTCGGGCGCGAGGGAGAGGATCCGGTCGGTCTTCGGGTTCTTGGTGCCGCCGACACGGGCCACGTCGAGGCCGGGCGGATGCGTGCACCAGTCGGTGGCGCCGACCAGGGTGCCGGGCGCGGACCGGGCCACGGCCTCGGTCAGCGAGGGCACCAGCGAGACGACCCTCACCGGCGTGGCCGGTCCCGGACCGCCTCGATGTGCTCCGCCACGGCGACGACGATCACGCGGGTGTCCGACTCCGCCGCCCGCCACCGGTGCCGTACGCCGCCGGTGAGGTACAGCGTGTCGCCGCGGCCCAGACGGTAGGCGCGGCCCTCCGCCTCGATCTCCACCGCGCCGTCGGCGACGTACATCAACTGGTCGTTGCGGTACTGGAATTCACGGCCCGCGTCGTGCTCGCCGGTGAACTCGGAGGCGTGCATCTGGTGGTGGCCGCGCACCAGGGACCGAGTCCGGGGTTGCGGCAGCGGCAGCGGCAGCGGCTCGACGGCGTCGGCGCGGACGACGTCCACGCTGCAGGCCGGGTCGGCCGCGGCGAGGAGCTCCACGGCGGTGGTGCGCAGGGCGTCGGCGACCTTCTCCAGGGAGCTCCTGCTGGGCCGCGCCCGGTCGTTCTCCACCTGGCTCAGGAACGGGACCGACAGGCCGCTGCGCTCGGACACCACGGCGAGGGTGAGGTCCAGCGCGCGGCGCCGCCGACGCACGGCCGCGCCCACCCGAAGGGGCTGCTCTTTGTGGTCGCCCATCGCTCCGGCTCCCTCCTTCACCCGTCGATCCGCTCCCGGTGCGCCGGTGTCCCGGCGCACGTCCCATGCTGAGTTGTCTGCACCCTACGCATGTTCGGCAAACCGTTTCATGCGCCCGTCACATCGACGTCATCCAGGGCGGCGCGCGACCTCACAGTTCGCGCCAGGGGATCCGCCGCCCTCAGGCGGGCCACGGATTCCTCCTACGGGAGGAACAGGGCGGGAGAGGGGGTTCGGGGGGTGGCGTAGCGCTCTGTGGTTGTCCGGATCCCGCTCGTGGAAACGAGTCCGGGGTGGCACGCGCCGTATGGCGCGTCCCACCCCGGAAACCCTACTGCGGAGTTACTGCGGCGTCATGCGCTCCACCATGTCGGGGTGCTCCTTGAGCCACGCGGCGACGGCCTCTTCCTCATGGCCCTGGCCGCGGCCCTTGATCTCGCTCTCCAGCGTGCCGAGCTCGTCCTCGCTCATCTTGAAGTTCTTGATCCACTTCGTGAGCTGCGGGTACTCCTCGGGGAACTTCTCGTTGGAGATGGTGCGGATCGTGTTGCCCTCGCCGAAGCCCTTCTTGGGGTCCTTCAGCTTGGTCAGCTCGTAGTCGCTGTACGCCCAGTGCGGCGACCACAGGGTGACGGCGATCGGCTCCTTCTTGGCGTAGGCGCGCTTCAGCTCCGCCAGCATGGCCGGGGTGGAACCGTCGACGACCTCGTATTCCTTGTCGAGACCATAGGCGGGCAGGACCTTGTTCTTCGCCAGGTCCATCTCACCGGTGCCCGGCTCGATGCCGATGATCTTCCCCTTGAAGGTGCCGGACTTGCCCTTGAGGTCCTCCAGGGAGTCGACGCCCTTCACGTAGGACGGTACGGCGATCTCCAGGGAGGTTGGCTCGTACCAGGTGCCGAGGTCCTTGAGCCGGTCCTTGTTCTTGTCCCAGTAGTTCTTCTGGGCGTAGGGCAGCCAGGCGTCGAAGTTGAGGTCGAGATCGCCCGAGGCCAGACCCGTGTAGACGGGGCCGACGTCCATCTGCTTCAGGTTCAGCTTGTAGCCGCGCCGTTCGAGGACGTTCTTCCACAGGTAGGTGACGGCGATGTCCTCGTCCCAGGGGAACCACGCCACGTCCAGGGGCTGCTTGGCCTCCGCGGGCGTGCCGCCCCCGGCGTTCTTGACCGGGGCCATCTTGTCGACGAAGCCGGGGTTCTGCTTCAGCCAGGCACGGACGGCCTCCTGCTGGTTGCCCTTGCCGGCCTTGTTGATCTCGGCTTCGAGGCTGGTGAGCTCCTTCTCGCTCATCTTGAAGTTCTTCAGCCAGCCGGCGACCGTCGGGTCGTCGCCCTTGAAGCCCTTGCGGGACAGGGTGTGCACACCGTCGCCCTCGCCCCAGGCGCCCTTCGGGTCCTTGAGCTTCTTGAGGTCGTAGTCGTTGTACGCCCAGTGCGGCGACCAGAGCGTCGTGACGATCGGCTTCTTCTGGGCGTAGGCGCGCTTCAGCTCGGCCAGCATCGCGGGCGTGGAGCTGTCGACGACCTTGTACTCCTTGTCCAGGCCGTACGCCTTGAGGACCTTGCTCTTGAGCAGGGCCATCTCACCCGCGCTGGACTCGATGCCGGTGATCTTGCCGTCGAACTCGGAGGCCTTGCCCTTGAGGTCCTCCAGGGAGTCGATGCCCTTCATGTAGGCGGGCACGGAGAGCTCCAGAGACGTCTTGTCGTACCAGGCGCCGAGGTCGTCGAGCTGCTTGCCGTACTTCTTCCAGTACTGGGCGTGGGTCGTGGGCAGCCACGCGTCCGTCTGGAAGTCGACGTCGCCCTGGGCGAGCGAGGTGTACAGCGGGCCCGCGTCGAACTGCTTGACCTCGACCTCGTAGCCGCGCTGCTCCAGGGCCTCCTTCCACAGGAAGGTGGAGGCGACGCCCTCGTCCCACGGGATGTAGCCGATGCTGATCTTCTTGCCCTGGCCGACGTTCTTGCCGTCCGCAACGGCCTCGGTGCCGGCCTTGCCGCCACCGAGGACACCCATGCCGCCCGCGGCGAGGGCGAGGACGACGACACCGATCACGGCGACGGCCGGTCGGGGCCGGTACGACCAGATCTTCAGCCCCTGGGCGGCGCGCAGCTTGGCGGCGGCGCGGCGGCCGAGCGGGGAGACCTGGGTGCCGAGGGCGCTGGTCATGCGGTCCAGGTAGATCGCGAGGATCACGATGGCCACACCGGCCTCGGAGCCGAGGCCCACGTTGAGCTGGCCGATGGCCTCGTTGACGTCGCCGCCAAGGCCCCCGGTGCCGACCATGCCGGCGATCGCGGCCATCGACAGGCCGAGCATGATGACCTGGTTGACGCCGGCCATGACGGTGGGCAGGGCGAGCGGGAGCTGGACGCGCAGCAGGGTGTTGCGGGGCGTGGTGCCGAACGCGTCGGCGGCCTCGACCAGCTCCTTGTCGACCTGCCGGATGCCCAGCTCGGTCATGCGTACGCCCGGGGCGAGCGCGAAGATCAGCGTGGCGACGATGCCGGCGGGGGCGCCGGTGCCGAAGAACAGGATCGCCGGGATGAGGTAGATCATCGCGGGCAGCGTCTGCATGAAGTCCAGGACCGGCCGGACCAGACCGCTGACACGGTCCGAGCGGGCCGCCCAGATGCCCACGGGGATCGAGATCACCAGCGCGATGACGGTCGCCACGAGGACGAGCGACAGGGTGATCATCGCGTTCTCCCACAGTTCGAGGGAGTCGATGAACGCGAATCCCACGAAGGTGAGGACACCGGCGAGGGTGCCGCGCAGCCAGAAGGCGATCACGGCGAAGATGCCCGCGAGGAGCAGCGGTTCGGGGGCCTGGAGGACGGCGTTGATGCCGTCGTAGAGGCCGAGGAAGACGGTCTTGCAGAAGTCGAACAGCCACGCCATGTGGGTGGTGAGCCAGTCGACCCCGTCGTTGACCCAGCTGCCGAGCTGAACCCTAGGCACGGGCGGTCACCTTCTCTCCGCCCTTGTCCCGCGGGGAGTCGCAGGGCTGCGGGGTGGTGTCCGGCTCGTCGCCGAGGAAGCCGACCAGGCGCTGCCGGGGGACGACGCCGATCTGCTTGTTGTCCTTGTCCACGACCGAGACGGGGTGGGAGAGCCGGGCGCTGATGGCGCACAGCTGCGTGAAGGGGGTGTCGGGCGTGGCGGTCTCGCACTGGCAGCCGGGGCCGTCGGCGGTGACCGAGGTGTCCATGAGCTCACCGGCGGTGAGGACTCGGGAGCGGTCCACGTCCTGGGTGAAGGAGGCGACGTAGTCGTTCTCCGGGCGCAGCAGGATGTCCTGCGCGGTGCCGATCTGCACGATGCGGCCGTCGCGCATGACGGCGATGCGGTCGCCCAGGCGCATGGCCTCGTTCAGGTCGTGGGTGATGAAGACGATCGTCTTCTTCAGCTTCTGCTGGAGCTCCAGCAGCTGGTCCTGCATGTCGCGGCGGATCAGCGGGTCCAGGGCGCTGAAGGACTCGTCCATCAGCAGCAGGTCGGCGTCGGTGGCGAGCGCGCGGGCCAGACCGACGCGCTGCTGCATGCCGCCGGACAGCTCGTCGGGCCAGGACTTCTCCCAGCCGGCCAGGCCGCACAGGGCGAGCGCCTCGTCGGCGCGGCGTACGCGCTCGGCGCGGGGCACGCCCTGCACTTCCAGACCGTAGGCGGCGTTCTCGCGCACGCTGCGGTGCGGGAAGAGCGCGAAGTGCTGGAACACCATGCTGATCTTCTTGGAGCGGACCTGGCGCAGCTCGCGGTCGCCGAGCGTGGTCAGGTCCTGGCCGTCGAAGCGCACGTGGCCCGCGGTCGGCTCGAGCAGGCCGTTCAGCATGCGCAGCAGGGTGGACTTGCCGGAGCCGGACAGGCCCATGACGACGAAGATCTCGCCGGGCTCCACGGTGAAGGACGCGTCGATCACGGCGGCGGTCGTGCCCTCGGCGCGCAGTTCCTCGCGGTCGGCCCCGCCCTTGAGCCGCTCGACCGCCCGGTCCGGTCTCCTGCCGAACACTTTGTACAGGCTCTCTGCCTCAAGCGTTGCTGACACGTGCACCTCAAATTCGACGGCAACAGAACAGCGAGAGGACAGGGGCGCAAACAGTTGAAATGCGCAACCAGCCTCGCTCCGGGGCGGCGCCTCCCCTGGATCCCGAATCCCAAACGCACAAGTGAGGCGCGTCACAGGGGCGGCGGGTCACTGTCGGTGCCGTACGGCATGATGCGTGGCGTGACCGGACGACTGATGCTCCTCGACACCGCCTCCCTGTACTTCCGCGCCTACTTCGGCGTCCCGGAATCGGTCAAGGCACCGGACGGCACGCCGGTGAACGCCGTGCGCGGGCTGCTCGACTTCATCGACCGGCTGGTCAAGGACCACCGGCCGGACCACCTGGTGGCCTGCATGGACGCCGACTGGCGGCCGCACTGGCGGGTCGAGCTGATCCCCTCCTACAAGGCCCACCGCGTCGCCGAGGAGCGCGCGGCCGGCCCGGACGAGGAGGAGGTGCCCGACACGCTCTCGCCGCAGGTGCCGGTCATCGAGGCGGTGCTGGACGCGGTCGGCATCGCGCGCGTGGGCGTGGCGGAGTACGAGGCGGACGACGTGATCGGCACGTTCACCGCGGGGGCGAAGGGCCCGGTCGACATCGTCACGGGCGACCGCGACCTCTACCAGCTGGTGGACGACGCCCGCGGGGTCCGCGTGCTGTACCCGCTGAAAGGCGTGGGCACCCTGCAGCTCACCGATGAGGCGGTGCTGCGCGGGAAGTATGGGGTCGACGGCAGCGGGTACGCGGACCTGGCTCTGCTGCGCGGCGACCCCAGCGACGGCCTGCCGGGAGTGCCGGGCATCGGCGAGAAGACGGCCGCCAAGCTGCTGGCGGAGTTCGGCGACCTGGCCGGGATCATGGCCGCCGTCGAGGACCGGCGGTCGAAGCTGACGCCGACGCAGCGGAGGCGGCTGGACGAGGCCCGCCCGTATCTCGCGGTCGCGCCGAAGGTGGTCCGGGTCGCGGACGACGTGCCGCTGCCTGACGTCAGGACGGCGCTGCCGCGGGCACCGCGCGACCCGGCGGGCCTGGAGGCGCTGGCGGCCCGCTGGGGCCTGGGCGGGTCACTGGAGCGCCTGCTGGTGACGCTCGGGTCGTGACCTTCTCGGGCCATGACCTTCCCTACGAGAGGTGTGGAGCGGGGACGAGGTGCTAACTTAGGTAACCCTAACTATGTGAGACAGGGAGGTCCTCATGGCAGAGCGACCGGGACGCCAGCCGCGCAAGCCGCACTCCGCTCAGGTCGTGCGCACCGAGCGGCTGACCCCGCACATGCAGCGCGTGGTGCTCGGCGGCGAGGGCCTCGCCGACTTCACGGCGGACACCTGCACCGACCACTACGTGAAGCTGCTGTTCCCGCCCGCGGGCGTGAGCTATCCGGAGCCCTTCGACCCGCAGCGCGTCCGGGACGAGCTGCCCCGCGAACAGTGGCCGGTGACCCGGACGTACACCGTGCGGCAGTGGGACGCCGGACACCGCGAGCTGACGCTCGACTTCGTCATCCACGGCGACGAGGGCCTGGCCGGCCCGTGGGCGACCCGAGTCCAGCCGGGCGAGACCGTGCTGTTCATGGGGCCCGGCGGGGCCTACGCACCGGACCCCGAGGCGGACTGGCATCTGTTCGTCGGTGACGAGAGCGCGCTGCCCGCGATCGCCTGCGCCCTGGAGGCGTTGCCGCGCGGCGCCAGGGCGTACGCCTTCGTGGAGATCTCCGGGCCCGAGGAGGAGCAGAAGATCGACTCCGATGTGGAGGTCGTCTGGCTGCACCGCGGTGACCGGCCCCTCGGTGAGGCGCTGGTCGAGGCCGTGCGGAACCTGGAGTTCCCCGAGGGCCGGGTGCACGCCTTCGTCCACGGCGAGGCGCACTTCGTGAAGGAGCTGCGCAGTCTGCTGCGGGTCGAGCGCGGGATCGCGCGCGAGGACCTGTCCATTTCCGGCTACTGGCGACGCGGCCACAACGAGGACGGCTGGCAGGCCTCGAAGCGCGAGTGGAACGCCCGCATCGAGGCGGAGCAGGAAAGCACGCCGGCCACCTGAGGGCCGGGCCGCTCAGTCGCCCCGCACGCGCGCGTGCAGATGCATGTCGTGCCAGCCGTCGGCGTGCAGGACGGCGCTGCGCTTCGTGCCTTCGAGGGCGAAGCCCGTGCGCGTGGCGACCCGGCAGGACGCCTCGTTGCGCACGGCGTGCAGCAGCTCCAGGCGGTGGAACCCGACCTCGTCCAGGGCCCAGCGGGTGAGCGCGGTCGCGGCCCGGGCGGCCACGCCCCGGCCCCGTGCCGCCGGGGCGGTCCAGTACGCCACCTCCGCCCCGCCGTCGTCGAGCCGTATCTCGCGCAGCGCCACCCGCCCCAGCAGCGAGTCCGAGCGGGTGTCGACGACGGCCCACTGCGCCTCCCGCTCCTCCTCCCACGCCCGGTGCCAGTCGTTGATCCAGCCACCGGCCTCGGCCTCGGAGTCGGCACTCCGGGCATGCCACTGATGTATCACGGGGTCCTGGAAGACCTCGTACACCGCGGACGCGTCTGAGGCCCGCCAGGGCCGTATGAGCAGTCCGTCGCCGGTGGGCAGGGTGGGCTGCGGGCGTCCCGCGAGAGTCCCGGCGGTCAGGACCGGGTCGATGAGGAAGGGCATGCCCGCATCCTGGCAAGTGAGCGGCGAGCGGTCCCAGTGGTTTTCCGCGCGGGCACGGCGGCCTCGTACGCTGGGCCGCGATGAGACGACGCAGGACCAGGATCCCGCCCGCTCCCCTGCCGCAGCGCCACGGGGTGGACCCGGTGCGCGTGCGGTTGCCCGCCGAGGGCGCCTGGGCCACGGTGCGCGAGCATCTGGTGGAACGGCTCACCGGGGCGGGTGACGGGGTCGTCAACTCGATGTTCGAGGCGGGGCTGGTCGTCGGGGCGGACGGGCGGGCCGTGGCGGCCGACGCGCCCTACGCGCCGGGGGCGTTCGTGTGGTTCCACCGGGACCTGCCCGACGAGGTGCCGGTGCCCTTCCCTCTGGAGGTCGTGCACCGGGACGAGCACATCGTCGTCGCCGACAAGCCCCACTTCCTCGCCACCACCCCGCGCGGCAGCCATGTCGCCGAGACCGCGCTCGCCCGGCTGCGCCGGGAGCTGGGCATCCCGGCGCTCACCGCCGCGCACCGTCTGGACCGGCTCACCGCCGGACTCGTGCTGTTCACCGTGCGCCTCGAGGATCGCGGCGCCTACCAGACGCTGTTCCGCGACCGGCGGGTGCGCAAGGAGTACGAGGCGGTCGCGCCCCACGATCCCGGCCTCGCGCTGCCCCGGACCGTACGCAGCCGGATCGTGAAGGAACGCGGGGTGCTCACCGCCCGGGAGGTGGCGGGCGAGCCCAACGCCGTCAGCCGCATCGAGCTCGTCGAGCACCGTGCGGCCGGGTCCGGCGGACTCGCCCGGTACCGGCTGGTGCCCGGCACCGGCCAGACCCACCAGCTGCGCGTGCACATGACCGCGCTGGGAGTGCCGATCCTCGGCGACCCGCTCTACCCGGAGGTGACCGCGCCCGTTCCGGCCGGTGACTTCCGGCGCCCGCTGCAACTCCTGGCACGGACCCTGGAGTTCACCGACCCGGTCACGGGCGAGGAGCACCGGTTCCGCAGCGGCCGCGAACTCGCCGCGTGGGCGTCGTACGACCGGTGGGCCGCCGGGACGGACGACGGCCCGACGGACGGTCAGTAGCCGCGCCACCAGCGCAGGAAGCGCGGCCACACGCCCTTGCGGCGTACGGGTTCCGCCACCGGCGACTGCGGGTGCGGGTGCGCCGGGGCCGGCTGGGGTTGTGGCTGTGGCTGTGGGGCGGCCGGGGCCGGCTGGAGCCGCGGCTGGACGCTGCCGATCTGCCAGTCGGAGCGCTGGGCGGGGACGTGGTTGTGGTTCGGCGTCTCCGTCACGTCCTGCTGCGGCTTGGGCAGGAACTGCACCGGCAGCGACACGAGGTGCCGGGAGGCGATGGACGCCGTCCAGCGCAGTTCCTCCTCGCCGCAGTCGAGTTCGACGTCCGGCAGTCGCATCAGCAGGGCGTCGACGCCGACGTCGGCGATGGAACGGCCGATGTCCTGGCCCGGGCACTCGTGCGGGCCGCCGCCGAACGCGAGGTGCGAGCGGTTGCCCTGCATGCTGGCCGACAGGTCCGGCCGCACCCGCGGGTCGACGTTGGCCGGGAGCGGGGCGAAGAGGAGCCCGTCACCCCGGCGGATGCGCTGCCCGCCCAGCTCGGTCTCCTGCTTGGCGAAGTAGGCGAAGACCGTGCTGAACGGCGGCTCGTTCCACAGCGACTGTTCCACCGCCTCCGGCACCGTCATCTGGCCGCCGTTGAGCTGGGCCCGGAAACGCGGGTCGATCAGCACCGTGAGCAGCACGTTGGACAGCAGGTTGGTGGTGGCCTCGTAGGCGGCGAAGAGCACCAGGCGCAGGTGTTCCCTGACCTCGTCGTCGCTCAGCCGGGCCGGGTGGGTGATCAGATAGCTGGCCAGGTCCTCCTCCGGCTGGGCCCGGCGCCGGGCGGTGAGCCGGCTCAGGGCGTCCATGACGTAGGAGTGGCTGGCGATCGCGGTCTCGGTGCCCTTGAGCGCGTCGCGGGCCGCCTCCACCAGGCGGTCGTTGTACGCGTCGGGCATGCCGAGGATCTCGCACATCACCGCCATCGGCAGGTGCTCGGTGAACTGGCTGACGAGGTCGGCCTCGCCCTTCTCACAGAACCGGTTGACGATCGCCTGCGTGCTGCGGTTGATGTAGCGGCGCAGGCTGCGGAAGTCGATGGTCGAGATGGCGCCCATGACCGCGCCGCGCAGCCGCTTGTGCTCGTCGCCCTCGGCGTGCGAGGCGATGGGCTGCCAGGCGATGTGCGGCATCAGCGGGTGGTCGGGCTTGACGAGGCCCTCCTTGAGCGGGTTCCAGATACGGCTGTCCCGGCAGAACTGCGAGGGCGAGCGCACCATGTGCAGGTTCTCGGCGTGGCCGAGCACGATCCACATGGGCACGTCGTCGTGGAGCAGCACGGGCGCCACGGGACCGTGCTCGTCCCGCAGCTGCTCGTACAGGGCTCCCAGGTCCTCCGACTCGTGCAGCCGGTGCAGTCCCCCGGGCCCGAGGCCGTGCGCGGGGCAGCCGGGGGGCGGGCCGGTCCGGGAAGCGTCCGTACCGGTCGGGGCGTGGGATTCAGGCGTCACAGTGGTCGCTCCGAAACTGAGGTAGATCCATGCGTATGGGGGAAAAGCGGGGCGGGCGCGAACGTGGGATCAGGTGCGCGAGCCCGTCATCGCGAGCGAGTGCAGGAAGCGCATGAGGGTCATCAGGACGTCACGGCTGGAGGCCCGCCGTCGCGCGTCGCACTCGATGATCGGGATGTCCGGCGTGAGGTCGAGGGCCGTGCGCAGCTCATCGAGGGCGTAACGGGGGGCGTCGGGGAAGGAGTTGACGGCGACCACGAACGGCACACCGCGCTCCTCCAGGCGCCCCATCACGTCGAAGCTGACCTCCAGCCGGCGGGTGTCGACCAGCACCACCGCGCCGAGCGCGCCCTCGAAGAGGCCGTTCCACAGGAACCAGAAGCGCTGCTGACCGGGCGTGCCGAAGAGGTACAGCACGAGCTGTTCGGTGATGCTGATCCGGCCGAAGTCCATCGCCACGGTGGTGGCCGTCTTGGATGCGGAGCCGAAGTTGTCGTCGACACCGATGCCGGCCTGCGTCATGGTCTCCTCGGTGGTCAGCGGGGTGATCTCGCTGACCGAGCCGACCATGGTGGTCTTGCCGACGCCGAAGCCACCCACGATCACGATCTTGGCCGCGGACTGTGCCGTGTGGGGCAGCTGGTCCTCGGCCCGGGGGCCCGGGAGGGTGTCAGAGCCGTTGAAGTCCATTCATCACCGCTTCGAGGAGGGAACGATCGGTGCGTGAGCGGCGGACGATCGGGGCGCGCGCCTGCACCAGTTCCGCCGTCAGCAACTCGGTGAGCAGCACGCCCATCGCACTGAACGGCAGGTGGAGGTAGGCCGAGAGCTCGGCCACGGAAAGGGGGGCGGCGCAGAGCCGGAGCAGCGCCGCCTGCTCGGGAGAGGCGGAGGGCGGCGGGTCCGCGGCACGCGCCACGATTAACGTCACCAGGTCGAGCTCGGCCCGTTCACCGTCCGGGCCGGCCACCACGTACATCCGCTCGGGGTTCCTGACCTCGCCCTCGGCCTGCTGGGCGGGCGGCGGGGGCGGTTCCGGTGCGGGGCCGCGCTTCTGGCGTTGCGGAGGCGTCATACGATCTGCCCGTTCCGCCGGGGCGGACTGGTGAGATGGCCGCCGATCCGGACGACCAGGTCGCGCATCATCGCGCTCATCCGGCCGGGTTCGCACCGCACGTCCGAGAGCACCGCGAGGAAGGCGTTGGCGCCCGCGCCCATCAGGTAGAAGTAGCCGCGGTCGATCTCGATCATGATGAGCTTCATCTCGCCGTCGCCCACGGTGAGTTCCTGGCAGATGCTGCCCGCGAGGGACTGCAGGCCGGCACAGGCCGCGGCGACCCGGTCGGCCGCGTCCGGCTCGCCGCCGTAGCGGGCGATGCGCAGGCCGTCGGCCGAGAGCACCACGATCATCTCGATGCCCGGTACCCCGTCGGCGAGCTGCTTGAGCATCCAGTCGAAGTTGCCTCGCTGCTGGATCACTTGAGGTCCCCCTCGTCGTCGGCCTCGGTGGGGGCCGGGTCGTTGATCAGGTGCAGGTACTTGGTCGGGTTCCGGATGAAGTCGGTCGGGTGGGTGCCGGGTTCGATGCCCTGCTTGAGTCCCTCCCAGAAGGCTTCGAGGCCCTTGCCGGGCGCGTCGGGGGAGGACATGTCGTGCCATGACTTGGGCTCGGGCTCCGGTGTCGCCCAGGGGTTGTACTCACCCCGTTCGGCCGCCTCCCGGTCGGCCTTCTCGTTGGCGGCCTGCTGGGCGAGTCGCTCGGCGAGCGGTGTCTTCACCCGGCTGCGGCGCTGCGGCAGGCCGTTCGCCGTCCACTCGGTGACCTCGGGGACGTCGTCGTCCTCCAGGGAGACCGTGGCGGGGATCTTCGGGCTGGTGGGGCGGCGCCTCTTGGGCGCGCGCTTCGGGCCCTCGGGGATGCCGACCGTCATGGGGATGCCGGTCGCGCCGATGCCGTGGGCGAGTCCGACGCCGGGCTCGTGGGTGATCATCTCGCTCGGCACGATGAGGATGGCGCGGACGCCGCCGTACGCGGAGGCGCGCAGCGAGACCTGCATGTTGTACGCCGCGCAGAGGCGGCCCACGACGGCCAGGCCCAGGCGCGGGTGCTCACCGATGTCCTGCAGGTCGACGCCCGCCTTGGCGGCCTCCAGCATGCCCTCGATCCGGGCACGCGCCTCCTCGTTGAGGTTGACACCGCCGTCCTCGATCTCGATGCAGACACCGGTCTGCACCTCGGTCGCGGTGACGTGCACCTTGGTCTGCGGCGGCGAGTAGCGGGTGGCGTTGTCGAGGAGTTCGGCGGCGGCGTGGATGACCGGCTCGACGTAGATGCCCTTGACGCTGACCTTGGCGATGGAGGACAGCTGGATGCGCCGGTACTCCAGGATGCGGGACATGGCGCCGCGCAGCGTGCTGTACAGGGAGACCGCCGCGGGCCACTGCCGCCCGGGCCGGCCGCCGCCGAGGACGGAGACGGAGTCGGCGAGACGTCCGATCAGCGCGTTGCCGTGGTCGATGCGCAGCAGGTCGTCGAAGACCTCGGGGTTGCGGCCGTGGGTCCTCCTCCATCTCCCTGAGTTCCTCGGCCTGCTGGTGGATGATCGCCTGGACGCGGCGGGCGACACTGACGAAGGAGCGCGCCGCGGCGTCGCGCATGGTCACTTCGTAGTCGACGATCTTGAGCAGTGTCAGCAGCGTCTCGTGCTGCGGCGCGGGGAGGTCCCGGTAGGCGGGGTTGGCCAGACCGAGCTTGCGGATCACCTCCCTCGGGGACTCCCCGGTGCGCAGCAGATCGAGCGCCGCGGGGATGATCTCCCTCGAGAAGCGGACCAACTCGTGCTCGTGGGCGGCGATCCGCTGTTCCAGAGACGCGCTGTGACGGGCGTGCTCGCTCCGCTGCTTCTGCAGGGCGCGGCCGCGGCGCACCGCCTCGGCCGCCGTCGCGATCACCAGCGCGGTGGCGATACCACCGCACCAGCCGACGGCGAGCCGGGCCGGCGCCGTCACCAGGGCGACGGCGGCTCCGGTCGCCGCGGCCATCACTATGGCCGGCAGCAACAGTACGCGCGCGTAGGGCAGTCCACCGCGACCGGGAGGGGATTGGACACTCACCATGAAGGCCTTCTGAAAAAAGTGGGTATGCCATGGAACGGCCGGACACTTCCGCACATGGGGGAACAAGCGCACGAATTCACCTCAAGCCGGTGCGCTGCGGGCGAGCTTAGTCCGACCGGATCATCGCCGTGTCATATTCAGCATCCACCGGAAACCGGACGCGAAGGGATAGTACGCTCAGTCGTTTACACGCTGCGACACCGTTCGAATACGAACGGTAATGGCGAACGGGCATACGAAGGTCCCTCACCGCAACGGGTGAGGGACCTTCAGAACAACGCCCCTTAAGGGGCGCGGGGAACTGCGCGAACAACCACCAACAGCCGTCACCCGCGCAACAAGCTCACCCCACCGACGAGTAGGCGACGACCCCCCGCAGCAACAGATCCACGCCCTTACGCGCGTTCTTCACCACCGAAGACCCTTGCGGCGCCGCCGCAGCGATCTGCCCCAGCACATCGATGACCTGCTTGCACCACCGCACGAAATCCCCCGCCGGCATCTCCGCCTCGCGCAGCACCTCGTCGAGCCCCTTCCCGGAGGCCCACATGTACGCGGCCCAGGCGAACCCGAGGTCCGGCTCACGCTGCCCGACCCCCTCGGTCTGGGTGATCCGGAACTCCTCCTCCAGCGCGTCCAGCCGCCCCCAGATCCGCACCATCTCGCCCAGCGCGGCCTTGGCCTTCCCGGACGGCAGCTTCGGCGCCATCGCGTCGTCCGCGACCCGGGACTCGAACACCAACGCCGAGACGCACGCGGCCAGTTCGGCCGGGCCGAGTCCCTCCCAGACGCCCTCGCGCAGACACTCGCTGGCCAGCAGGTCCAGCTCGCCGTACAGCCGCGCGAGCCGCTTGCCGTGCTCGGTGACCTCGTCCGCGCGCAGATAGTCCAGCTCGGTCAGCAGCGCGACGATACGGTCGAACGTCCGGGCGATCGTGTTCGTGCGGCCCTCGATCCGGCGTTCCAGCTGCGAGGTGTCCCGCAGCAGCCGGTGGTAGCGCTCGGCCCAACGAGCGTGGTCCTCACGGTCGTCGCACCCGTGGCACGGGTGCGCGCGGAGCGCGGTCCGCAGCCGGGCGATCTCCCGGTCGTCGGCCGCCTGGGAGCGCCGCTTGCGGTGCCGCTCGGCCGGGATGTGCCCGGCCTTGGTGCGCAGCGCGGACGCGAGGTCCCGACGGGACTGCGGGGAACGGGGGTTGAAGGACTTCGGGATCCGCATCCGCTCCAGCGGCTCGACCGGCACCGGGAAGTCCATGGACGCCAGCCGCTTCACCTGCCGCTCGGCGGTCAGCACCAGCGGGCGCGGCCCGTCGTGCTGCTCGAAGCCGCGATGGCCGTTCGAACGGCCCGCCGGCAGGCCCGGGTCCAGTACCAGCGCCAGGCCGGCGTACTTGCCGGTGGGCACGTGGATGACGTCACCGGGCTTCAGCTTCTCCAGCGCGACGGCGGCCTCGGCGCGCCGGTGTGCCGCGCCCTGCCGGGCGATCTCGTTCTCCCGGTCCTTCAGTTCGCGGCGCAGCCGCGCGTACTCCTCGAAGTCGCCGAGGTGGCAGGTCATGGAGGCCTTGTAGCCCTCCAGACCCTCCTCGTTGCGCTGCACCTGCCGGGAGATCCCGACGACCGACTTGTCCGCCTGGAACTGCGCGAAGGACGTCTCGAGCAGCTCCCGCGAGCGGTGCCGGCCGAACTGCTCCACGAGGTTGACCGCCATGTTGTACGACGGCTTGAAGCTGGACCGCAGCGGGTACGTGCGCGTGCCGGCGAGGCCCGCCAGGTGCTCGGGGTTCATGGCCCGCTGCCACAGCACGACGGCGTGGCCCTCGACGTCGATGCCGCGCCGCCCCGCACGCCCCGTCAGCTGCGTGAACTCGCCCGGTGTGATGTCCGCGTGCTGCTCGCCGTTCCACTTGACGAGCTTCTCCAGCACCACCGAGCGGGCGGGCATGTTGATGCCGAGTGCGAGCGTCTCGGTCGCGAACACGGCCTTGACCAGGCCGCGCACGAACAGTTCCTCGACGACCTCCTTGAACGTCGGCAGCATGCCCGCGTGATGGGCGGCGATGCCACGCTCCAGGCCCTCCAGCCACTCGTAGTAGCCGAGGACGTGCAGGTCCTCGGCCGGGATGGACGCCGTGCGCTCCTCGACCAGCGAGCGCACCTGCTCGCGCGCCTCCTCGTCGTTCAGCCGGAGCCCCGCGTACAGGCACTGCTGGACCGCGGCCTCGCAGGCGGCGCGGCTGAAGATGAAGGTGATGGCGGGCAGCAGCCCCTCGGCGTCGAGCCGCTCGATGACCTCGGGCCGGCTCGGCGTCCAGATCCGGGACCGCTGTCTGCGCTCACGCTCGCGGTCGGCCTCGCGCATGGACCGGCCACGCCGGCGGTCCTGGTACGACGGCCGGCTCGCCTCCATGCGGGCCATGCGCGTGAGGTCGGGGTTGACGGCCTTCTTGCGGCCCTCGCCCTCCTCGAACAGGTCGTACATCCGCCGTCCGGCCAGCACGTGCTGGAACAGCGGCACGGGCCGGTGCTCGGAGACGATCACCTCGGTGTCGCCGCGGACCGTGTCGAGCCAGTCGCCGAATTCCTCGGCGTTCGACACCGTCGCCGAGAGGGAGACCAGGGTGACCGATTCGGGCAGGTGAATGATCACCTCTTCCCAGACGGCTCCACGGAACCGGTCGGAGAGGTAGTGCACCTCGTCCATGACCACGTAGCCGAGGCCCAGGAGGGTCTGCGAACCGGCGTACAGCATGTTCCGCAGCACCTCGGTGGTCATCACGACCACCGGGGCGTCGGAGTTGACGCTGTTGTCGCCGGTGAGCAGGCCCACCTTCTCGGTGCCGTACCGGCGGCACAGGTCGGCGTACTTCTGGTTCGACAGCGCCTTGATGGGCGTCGTGTAGAAGCACTTCTTGCCCTGGAGGAGGGCGAGGTGGACGGCGAACTCGCCGACGATCGTCTTGCCGGAGCCGGTGGGCGCGGCGACCAGCACGCCCTTCCCCTCCTCGAGCGCCTGGCAGGCCTCGATCTGGAAGGGGTCGAGGCCGAAGTCGTACATCTCGCGGAAGGAGGCGAGCGCGGTGGCCTGCTCGACAGCGCGCTCGCGCGCTGCCGCGTACCGCTCGGCCGGTGAGAGATCCTCTGTCATCGTGCTTTCGAGCGTACCGGGCCCCACTGACAACAGGACGATCATTAACCGGATCCGATCCTGTGAAACCTGGGATCGGCGCAGCTCAGGGGCCGACGACCCGTACGCCCCCGCGCACGCAGCGCGCGCTCAGCGGCAGCGGGCCGAGCGGCTCCCCGTCCGCGTATCCGGTGATTCCGTCGGCGGCGATCTCGACCCGCGCCGCCCGCAGCACGGTCACCTTCGGATGCTCTGTGTGCGTGCCCCGGTACACCTGCGGAAACACCCGCAGCAGCGTCGAACGGCCGCAGTCCCCGACGATCGTGACGTCGAACAGCCCGTCGGTCAGGTCGGCCCCGGGGCAGATCCGCATGCCGCCTCCGTACGAGGAGCCGTTGCCGACGGCCACCAGCGTCGCCTCGACCTCGCGGACCTCGCCGTCGTCGAGCCGGATCCGGTACGGGACGGGCCGGAACTCGGCCAGTTCGGCGATCATCGCGAGGTCGTACCTGAAACGGCCGACCGGCCACCGCATGCGGTTGCCCCGGTCGTTGACGCGGGAGTCGAAGCCGGAGGCGAGAACGGTGCCGAACCAGCGGTCCCCCCACCTGACCGAGGTCGATGTCGCGGAGCCGACCGCACTTGAGGGCGTCGGCGATCATGCGCCCGGCGGCGGCCGGTTCGCGCACGGGCAGGCCGAGGGCGCGGGCGAAGTCGTTGCCGGTGCCGACGGCGACCAGGCCGAGCGGGGTGCGCGTGCCCGCGACGGCCCGCAGGGCGAGGCCCGCCATGCCGTCGCCGCCGACGGCTATCAGCGCCCCGGTCCCGCCCGCGACGGCGTCCCGCGCACGGGTGAGGGCGTCGGCCGCGTCCTCCCCGAGCACCGTGCGCACCGAGAAACCGGCCGCCCGCAAAGCGGAAGCGGCCGGCTGCGCCGCGCGGGCGCCCCGGCCGCGGCCCGCGGTGGGGTTGACGAAGAGGGTGATCTCGCTGGTCACGGGACCGACCCTATGAGCTGCCCGGCGGTCTTCAGGTCACGTCGTCATAACCGTTGACCCGGTCCGAGCGCTCCGAGCTCGCCTGCTCGGGCAGGGCGGCGCGGCCGGTGGTCACGGGCTCGATCTCGCCGATGTCCTCGGGCGTGAGATCCAGCTCCGAGGCCTCGTCGTCGTCCGGGCCCAGGGCCTCGCGGCGGCTGCGGCGACGGTCGTTGAGCAGGGAGAAGGCGACTGCCCCGAAGTACAGGATCCAGATCGGCCCGGCGAGCATCAGCATGGTCAGCGGGTCGGTGCTGGGCGTGGCGATGGCCGCGAAGACCGTGATGGCCATGATCATGCCGCGCCACCAGCCGAGCATCCGCGTGCCGCTGAGCGCCCCGGTGAGGTTGAGCATGACCAGCAGCAGCGGCAGCTCGAAGGAGAGGCCGAAGACGAGCACCATCCGCATGACCAGGTCGAGCAGGTCGTCCAGCGGGAGGAGGTTGGACGTGCCGCCCGGTGTGAAGTCGAGCAGCACCTTCGCCGAGGTGGGCAGCACCGTGTAGGCGAAGTAGGCGCCCGTGATGAACAGCGGGGCACCCGTGGCGACGAACGCGTACGCGTACTTCTTCTCGTGCCGGTGCAGACCGGGGGCGACGAAGGCCCACAGCTGGTAGAGCCAGACCGGCGAGGCCAGCACCACACCGGCCATCAGCGAGACCTTCAGCGCCAGGGTGAAGGGGGCGAGCAGACCGTTGATGGTGATCTGCGCGCACGGCTTCGCGTCGGGCCGCGAGTTCGCCAGTTCCGCGAACGTCTTGTCACAGCCGACCGAGTCGAGGATCGGCTTGGTGATCAAGTTGATGATGTCGTTGTAGAAGAAGGCGGCGACGACCGTGACGACGACGATCGCCAGCATCGCTTTGGCGAGCCGGTTGCGGAGCTCGCGAAGGTGCTCCGCGAGGGGCATCCGCCCCTCGGGGTCCTTCTCCTTCTCCTTGCGGGCAGACTTCAGCAACCCACGTTCCCATCTCGTGCGGCGGGCCGGAGGTCACCGGCCCTGCGTCAGCGCTTGGTCGTGTCCGTCGGTTCGTTGACCGGGCGGGAGCTGGTCACGTCGCCGGGCGCGGACTGGATGGTGCGCTGCGCGGGCTGCTCGTCGGGGTTGGGCGGACCGGCCGGGGTCGTGGACGACTTGCCGTCGTCCTTCATCGCCTTGGCCTCGCTCTTGAGGATGCGGGCGGACTTGCCGAGCGACCGCGCCATGTCCGGAAGCTTCTTCGCGCCGAACAGCAGGATGATGACGACGAGGATGAGAATGATCTCGGGGGCTCCGAGCCTTCCGAACATAAGTCTTTACCTTCTCACCGAGGCGGCTGTGGTGGGGTGCTGTCCGACCGGTCGGACATGTGTCCGAACGGTCGTGTTGACAGCGATCGTAACGCTCAGGGGTAAACGTGAGGCAATCCCTCTGCATCCCCCGTGCGTACTCCCGTCCGCGACCAGTGCCTCGTTAACCGGGCCGCGACCAGCAGAGTACCTGGACGAACCGCCGAGGTGACAGGGCGAACTGTCCCGAAACGCAACTCACAGCCGCCCGTTGCGTGACTCACAGGGCGTCCACGGACCGGGCCGCGCTCTCCGCCGCCCGGTCCAGGTCCTCGGCGGCCCGGTTGATGCGCCGCGCCGAGTCCGTGACTTGCCTGCCCAGGCGCTGTGCCTCGACGAAGACCCGTACGGCGAGCACCCCCAGCACGGCGAGACCCACGAACCCCAGAGCAACCGCGAACATCGGCCAGAACATGACGTCGAGCCTAGACCGTCCCGGACGGCCGGACGGCCCGCCCCTCTAGAGGGTCGAGTGCAGCCGCAGGGTCCGCACGCCACCGCCGGTGAGCAGCTCCACGATCCGCTCCCCCGCGGGCTTGCGGACGGACGCGCCGCACTCCGGGCAGGTGAACGAGTAGAACGTGGTGCGGCTCGAGGCGCCGATGGCGAGGCGCAGCGCACCCGCGGTGAGCTCGAAACGCTCCCGGCAGTCGGGGCAGCCTGCCCGGAACATCACCGGGGACACGCCTCTCATCCCGGCGAACGCGGACTCCACCGTCATGCCCCGCGCACCGGACGACGTCACCGACTCGCTCACAGTCCTCGCTCCTCGTCCTCGGTCGTTCGCCTCGGGGGCACCGCGCGCCGTGTCGGCTCACTCGCGCCCGCAGTCCGTCCCGTCCGGGACGGCGGGCGTCGCGCTCACCGGGTGCGGCCCGGGCACCCCGGCCGCCTCCGTCACGTCGGCGGCCCGGACCGACTCGATCCCGTCGTACCCCGCCAGCGCCTCGCGGGCCGCCAGCCGGGCGCTGTCCGCGAGCTCGGGCGGCGACACGATGCGGCCGTCACGTCCGAGCCGCAGGGCCAGGCGCCGCAGCGACGCCGGGTCGGGGGTCCGCAGAGTGATACGCAGCCCGCCGTCCGGGAGCTCATCCGCACTGTCGTGCGGGTAGTACTCGGCGACCCAGCGTCCGCCCGGGCCGACCTCGACGACGACCTCCGGGTCCTCCGCGGCGGGCTGCACCAGCCCCTCCGACAGGTCCCGCAGCTCGACCTCCGGCGGCGCCGACGGCTCGTCCAGGATCCTGATCTCCGCGACCCGGTCGAGCCGGAAGGTGCGGCGCGCCTCGGAGCGGCGGCACCAGGCCTCGACATAGGTGTGCCCGACGCTGACGAGGCGGATCGGGTCGATCTCACGCTCGGTGACCTCGTCGCGCGCGGGCGAGTAGTAGCGGATCCACAGCCGGCGGCGCTCGGCGATCGCCCGGTCGACGTCCGCGAAGACTCCGCCCTCGGACTCGAAGGTCACCGACAGGCGCGAGCTGGCGCCCGCCGCCTCGCCGGCCGCGGTCTCCACCTTGGCCGTCGCCCGCAGCAGCGCCTGGCGGTCGCTCTCGCGCAGGCCTGGCAGCGTGGCCACGGCCCGGGCGGCGACGAGCAGCGCGGTGGCCTCGTCGGCGGCGAGCCGGAGCGGCTCGGCCGCCTCCGCCGCGAGGGCGGCCGGGTTGTGCCACCAGATGCGCTCGCCGTCGGTGTCGATGTCGAGCAGGTCGCCGCCACGGAAGCTGGTGCCGCACATGGGCAGCACGTCGAGGTCGGAGACCAGCTCGTCCTCGGTGATGCCGAAGGCACGCGCGACGTCCTCGACCCGCGCTCCGGGACGCTCTCTCAGATACGTCACCAGGGAGAGCATCCGCCGGGTCTGGTCGATGGCGTTCACGGGCCTGACCGGTTTGCCTGCCACTGTCTCTTCCCGCTCCCCCTCAGCCCTTGGCCACGGCCCGCAGCCGGTCCACCACGTCGGCCCGCAGCTCGGCGGGCTCCAGGACGACCACGTCCGGCCCGAACTCCACCAGCCAGGCGTCCAGCCCGTGGCCGTACGGAATCTCCAACTCGTCCCAGCCGTCCCCGAGTTCCCGCACGGAGGTCGCCTTCGCCCGAAGGGGGTACCCCGCGTCCGAGCGCAGCCGGATCCGCGCCGAGCGGTCCGCGATCTCCCCGGCCCAGCTCGCGACGGTCTCGCGGACGGTGACGACGTCCGGCACGTCGGCGGTGTACCGGCCGCCGCGCGAGCGGACCTTGCCGGTGATCCGGGACAGCCGGAAGACGCGCTCGGCACCCCGGTCGCGGTCCCAGCCGGCCAGGTACCAGTGGCCGCGCCAGCACTCCAGCGCCCACGGCTCGACATGCCGCTGCTCGGGGCGGGCGGCGGTCGCCTTGCGGTAGTCGAACACGACCGGCCGGCGGTCCCGGCAGGCGAGCATCAGCGGCTCGAACGCCGCCTCGTGTACGGGGATGCGCGGCTCCAGCGCGCCGTGCGGCCCGTACGGGTCGACGTCCTCGGGGAGGCCCGCCGCGCGCAGTTTCTGCAGGGCGCCGCTGGCAGCGCCGGCCAGCCGGGCCTGCTGCCACACCTTGGCGGCGAGCCCGAGGGCGGCGGCCTCCTCGGCGTCCAGGGTGATGGGCGGGAGACGGTTGCTGTCACGGCGGGCCAGGTAGCCGATCTCGCCGTCGAGGCTCTCTACGGTCTCGATGACCAGTCCGAGTTCGCGCAGGTCGTCCTTGTCGCGCTCGAACATGCGGTTGAAGGAGTCGTCGTTGCCGCCGGGGCCGTTGCCCGGCCCGAAGGCCTCGACGTAGGCCTCGATGGAGTCGCGCAGCTCACGCTTGCTGAGCGGCCGCCGCGTCCCGAGCAGACACAGCGCCAGGTTCATCAGCCGCTCCGCCTTGGCAATGGCCATCGACGCCTTTCGCCTCCCTATGGTGCTTAGACCGATGACCGTACCGCCCCGCGGGGGGACCGCAAAGCCGAGGGCCCATGCCCGGACAGGCATGGGCCCCACATGATCGATTCTGTGCGAACCTTGCTCAGACCCCGAGCAGGTCGACCACGAAGATCAGGGTCTCGCCCGGCTTGATCAGAGGAGACGGGCTCTGGTTGCCGTAGGCGAGGTGGGCGGGGATGGTCAGCTGGCGACGGCCGCCGACCTTCATGCCCTGCACGCCCTGGTCCCAGCCCTGGATGACCCGGCCGCCGCCCAGCGGGAAGCGGAAGGGGGTGCCGCGGTTCCAGCTGGCGTCGAACTCCTCGCCCGTGCTGAAGGCGACACCGACGTAGTGCACGGTGACGGTCTGGCCCGCCTGCGCGACCGGGCCGTCGCCTTCCCAGATGTCCTTGATCTCGAGGTCCGCCGGGGGCTCGCCGCCCGGGAAGTCGATCTCGGGCTTGTCGATGCTCACGTCTCTAGCTCCTGCTTGTCTGCGAAAAGGCGAACACGCACAGTCTTACATCCCACGCGCCTCAGAGCTTCGCGAGGATGTCCACCGAAAAGACCAGCGTGGAGTCCTTCTTGATGCCGCTGCCCTGCGGCGGGTTGTCCCCGTAACCCAGCTTCGGCGGGATGACGATGAGGACGCGGCTGCCGACCTTCTTGCCGGTCAGGCCCTGCGCCCAGCCCTTGACGACCTGCTGGAGGGAGAACGACACCAGCTGCTTGTTGGCGTACGAGGAGTCGAACTCCTTGCCGCCGTCCCACAGCACGCCCTTGTACTGCACGAGCACGCTGTCGCCGGCGGCGACCTCGTCGCCGTCGCCCTCCAGGACGTACTCCGCGACGAGCTTGGTCGGGGCGGCCGCCTTGGGCACCTCGATGCTGGGGGCCTTGCCGTCGGTGTTGGTGCCGACCTTGGGCAGGTCCGCGTCGTCCTGCGGGACCTTCTCGCCCTTGGCGGAGCTCGTGGCGTTGAACGTGTCCTGCACGTCGACCACGAAGACCAGGGTGTCGGTGCCCTTGATGCCCGCCTGCGGGTTGCCCTGCGAGCCGTATCCCCAGGTGGGCGGGACGGCCATCTCGACACGGCTGCCCGCCTTCTTGCCGGCCAGCGCGTACCGCCAGCCGTCGATGATCCGGCCCTGGGAGAGCTGGATGGCCAGGCGGGTCTTGCGGTCGTAGGAGTTGTCGAAGACCTTGCCCGTGCTCCAGACCTGGCCCAGGTAGTTCGCCACGACGAAGTCGTTCTCCGCGACGGTCTTGCCGCTGCCCGCGATCAGGGTCTTCACCGCCAGCTGCTTCGACGGCTCGCCGCTGCCCTTGGCGATCGTCGGCTTCTCGTCGAACTTGGTGCCCGCGGTGACCGCCGGCAGCGGACCGTCCACGATCTTCGGCGGCGGGGCCGCGGACGGGGCCGACGCCGAGGGCGACGGACTGTCGCTTGCCTTGCTCGAGTCGGACTTGTCGTCACCGCATGCGGCGAGCGTGGTCAGTCCTGCGGGAACAGCGATGAGAAGTGAGCGTCGGCGCACTGTGGGGGCCTCGTAATCAATCGATCTTCTGATGGCGTGCGCGCAACTCTACGGCGTGAGCAGGGCGCCGCACTGGTAACGTACGGCGCCCGTGTGGCGTTCCGGCGATTTCCCCGCCGGGGCGTTTCCTCACATTCCGGCGATCAGCTTCTCCACCCTGTCGTCCACGGAACGGAACGGGTCCTTGCACAACACGGTGCGCTGAGCCTGGTCATTGAGCTTGAGGTGGACCCAGTCCACCGTGAAGTCACGGCGCTGCTCCTGGGCCCGCCGGATGAAGTCGCCGCGCAGCCGGGCCCTAGTGGTCTGCGGCGGCACGGACTTGCCCTCGAAGATCTTCAAGTCGTTGCAGACCCGGGCCGCCTGGCCCTTCTTCTCGAGCAGGTAGTACAGGCCACGACGGCGGTGGATGTCGTGGTAGGCGAGGTCTATCTGCGCGACCCGCGGATGCGACATGGTCATGTTGTTCTTGCTGCGGTACCGCTCGATGAGCTTGTACTTCATGACCCAGTCGATCTCGGTGCCGATGCGGTCGAGGTCCTCGGTCTCGATCGCGTCCAGCGTCCGGCCCCACAGCTCCAGCACGCGCTCGACGGTGCCGGTGCGGATGCCGCGGCGCTCGCAGAAGTCCAGCGCCTTCTCGTAGTACTCGCGCTGCACCTCCAGCGCGGAGGCCTCCCGGCCGCTGGCCAGGCGCACCTTGCGGCGCCCGGTGATGTCGTGGCTGACCTCGCGGATCGCCCGGATCGGGTTCTCCAGCGTGAGGTCCCGCATCACCGTGCCCGCCTCGATCATGCGCAGCACCAGGTCGGTCGCGCCGACCTTGAGCAGCATGGTCGTCTCGGACATGTTGGAGTCGCCCACGATGACGTGCAGTCGCCGGTAGCGCTCGGCGTCCGCGTGCGGCTCGTCGCGCGTGTTGATGATCGGCCGGGAGCGGGTCGTCGCCGAGGAGACGCCCTCCCAGATGTGCTCGGCCCGCTGGCTGACGCAGTACACGGCCCCGCGCGGCGTCTGCAGCACCTTGCCGGCGCCGCACAGCAGCTGCCTCGTCACCAGGAACGGAATGAGAATGTCCGCGAGCCGGGAGAACTCCCCGTGCCGGGCGACCAGATAGTTCTCGTGGCAGCCGTAGGAGTTGCCCGCCGAATCGGTGTTGTTCTTGAAGAGGTAGACGTCGCCCGCGATTCCCTCCTCGTGCAGGCGTCGTTCGGCGTCCACCAGGAGTCCCTCGAGAATGCGCTCGCCCGCTTTGTCGTGGGTGACCAGTTCGATCACGTTGTCACATTCGGGTGTGGCGTATTCCGGATGTGAGCCCACGTCGAGATAGAGGCGGGCGCCGTTTCGCAGAAAGACATTGCTGCTGCGGCCCCATGACACGACACGGCGGAAGAGGTACCGCGCCACCTCGTCAGGAGACAGGCGGCGCTGTCCCCTGAACGTGCACGTGACGCCGTACTCGTTCTCCAGCCCGAAAATGCGGCGGTCCATGAGGGAACATTACGCCCGATCCCCTGAACTGAAACGGGGTTCGGGGGCACGGTTTGGATCATTTTCCGAACCGGCCGCAACAACCGCTCCCCCGCCGGGAGCTGCGAGTACCCGTCCTGTGGCGGTCAAAACCAGCAGGGACACGCCGCCCACGACACCCGGCACGGCGAAGCCCCACAGGGCCCCTCCGGCCTCGACGACGGGGCCCGCGACGCCCGTTCCCACCGAGTGGCCCACGGTGAACGTCGTCACGAGCCAGGAGAACGCCTCGGTGACGGTGCCGCGCGGGGCGTGCCGGTCGACCAGGACGAACGCGCAGGCGATGGCGGGCGCGAGGAAGACCCCGGCGAGCGCGGTCAGCGCCACCATGGGCACCGCGTCCGGCATCAGCATCAGCGGCAGGTAACACACCACCAGAAGGGCCACCAGCACCTGGAGTCGCCGCGCGGGCTCACCGGCCCACTGCCGGGCCCCGTAGACGGTGCCACCGACCAGCGCCCCGAACCCCAGGGCGGCCATCAGCCAGCCGTACACCGCGTCACCGCCGTGCTCGTCCGCGTAGGGCACCGAGGCGACCGTGATGGACCCGAGCGCCATCCCGACGAACAGGAACGCCGCCAGCACCGCCAGGAGCCCCGTCGAGCGCAGCGCGCCCAGCCAGTGCGCCTCCCGCGGCGCCGACCGCCACGCACGCGAGGGCGGCGACACCACCACGGACAGCGCCCCCAGCACCCCCACCACGTTCAGCACGAGCAGCGCGGCCTGGGCCGACCACAGGGACACGCACAGCGTCACCAGCAGCGGCCCGACGGTGAACATCACCTCCTGGGCCACGGCGTCCATGGCGTACGCCGTGTGGACCTGGTCCTCCTTCCGGAGGACCGAGGGCCACAGCGCCCGCAGCCCGCCCTCCAGGGGCGGCGTAAAGATCCCCGCCGCGGCGACGGCGCCGTACGCGAGCGGCAGCGACCCGATGCCGCCGAAGGCGAATACGGCCATGGAGAGCGCGGAGAGGACGGCTGCCGGCAGCTGCACGCGAGGCTGTCCCCGCTGGTCCACGAGCCGGCCCAGGACCGGCTGCCCCACGGCGTTGGCGACGCCGTACACGGCCGCCAGAGCCCCCGCCAGGCTGTACGTGCCGCCCTCCGCCCGGACGAACAGCACGATCGCGATGGGCGCCGTGGCACAGGGCAGCCGGCCGACCAGCGTGCCGACGAGCAGCCGGGCCGCGTGCCGTGCCCGAAGGATCTCCAGGTATCCCGTGGCCATGTCCCCGCCCCTAGGTTTTACGTATAACGTCGGAGCTCATACGTACCATGTCGGCTGTTCGGGAGTCCAGACGAAGGAGCAGGCCGACGGTGGCACGAGGCAGCACCACCCGCCCCACGAGCCGGGACGTCGCCCAGGCCGCCGGGGTCTCCCAGGCGGCGGTCTCCCTGGTCCTCGGGGACAAGTGGCGCGGACGGGTCGCGGAGGCGACGGCGGAGCGGGTCCGCGAGGCCGCGCGCGAGCTGGGCTACCGCCCGAACCTGGCCGCCCGCAACCTGCGCCTGGGCCGCACGCGCACGGTTCTCCTGGTCGTCCCCGCCCTCACCACGGAGTTCTTCGCCGGCGTCTACACGGGCGCCGCCCGCGTCGCCGCCGAGCACGGCTTCGGCGTGGTCCTCTACCCCTCCCCCGAGGGCATCGGGCCCGCCCGGGACCCCTTCGCCTCCGCGCAGGCCGCGCTGGACGGCGTGATCGCCTCCTCCATGGCGGCGGACGCGCTCTCGGCGATCCGTGGTGAGGCGCTGCCGCTGGTGATGCTGGACAGCGACCCGGAGGGCAGCCTGGGGGCGGCGACGGTCAACCTCGACATCGCCGACGGTGTCCGCCAGGTCGCGGAGCATCTGCTGGGGCTGGGCCACCGCCGCTTCCTCCATCTGGCGGCGGACGTTCCGTCCTGGACCTTCGAGGTGCGGGCCCGGGAGCTGGCGACGCGTGTGGCCGCGGTGCCGGGCACGTCGGTCGTCACGGCCCGTTCACCGATCTCCATCGAGGATGCGGTGGCCGCGACCGTGAGGGCGCTGTCGGAGACCGGCCCTCGTCCCACCGCGCTCGTCTGTGACGACGACAAGCTGGCCGCCGGGGCGTACAAGGCGGTCCGTCGGCTGGGGCTGCGCATCCCGGACGACGTCTCCGTCACCGGCCTGGACGATCTGGCGCTGGCCACGGCGATCGACCCGGAGCTGACGACGGTCCGCCTCGATGCCGAGTTGTTCGGCGAACGAGGGATGCGGGCTCTGCTGGCCGTTCTGGAGGGGCGTGAGCCCGAGGGTGGGGACATTCCCGTGCGGCTGGTCGTACGGGGCTCTACGGCGCCCCCACGCTAGCTGTACCCGGCGTTGGTGCTGGGGCCGGGGCGTTGCGCAGCCCGGCGTGGCGGGGTGCCGCTGCGCCCACCCGTGCCGCTAGGGGCGGCACGGGTGGGCGCAGCTAGGTACGTGCGCAAGGGGCCGTGTCGGGGGGTGTCCGCCCGCAGCGGGCGGCGCGTGTAACGCCAGTCAGCCGGTAGGTGACCTGGTCGCGCCGTTCCGAGGACGGACACCCCCGGCACGGCCCCGACTCACCACCCGCGCGCCCCGGCCGAAAACTGCCGGGGCGCGCGACTACGGGCGATCCGACTACTCGTCGTCCCCGGACTCGGAGTCAGCCTCCTCGGCCTCCGCCGCCGTCGCCGGTCCCGAACCGTCCGCCTCCATCAGGCGGGACAGCTGACGCGCACTGATCCGCTTGAACTTGCGCTTCTGCGGACGCGTACGGTCCAGCACCGCCACCTCCAGCCGCTCCGCGGGAATCTCCCGCTCGCTGCCGTTGGTGTCGCGGGACAGCGCCTGCACCGCGAGCTTCAGCGCCTCGGCGAGCGTCATGCCCTCCTGGTGACGCTGGTCCAGGTAGCTGCTGATCTGCTCGGCGTTGCCACCCACCGCGACCGAGCCGTGCTCGTCCACGATGGATCCGTCGTGCGGCAGCCGGTAGATCTGGTCGCCCTCGGGCGTCTCCCCGACCTCGGCGACGACCAGCTCCACCTCGTACGGCTTCTCGGCCGCACTGGAGAAGATCGTGCCCAGCGTCTGCGCGTACACGTTGGCCAGGCCCCGGGCCGTCACATCGTCCCGGTCGTAGGTGTAACCGCGCAGGTCGGCGTAGCGCACACCGCCGATCCGCAGGTTCTCGTACTCGTTGTACTTGCCGGCGGCCGCGAAGCCGATCCGGTCGTAGATCTCGCTGAACTTGTGCAGCGCACGGGACGGGTTCTCGCCGACGAACACGATGCCGTCGGCATACTGCAGCACGACCAGGCTGCGGCCACGGGCGATGCCCTTGCGGGCGTACTCGGCCCGGTCGGCCATCGCCTGCTGGGGTGAGACATAGAACGGCGTCGACACCGGTTATCCGTCCCTCTCTTCAGAATTCCGTCGATTCACTGGACCACCCTGATTCAAGACAGCCCGCTGCCTAGAGCAGCGCGGCCCGCGGACCGTCCGGCTGCTCCAGCCGCCGCTCCAGGACCGCGCGCGCGATCTCGGACGCCTCGGTCTCGGAGAGCCGGCGGAAGCCGTCCTCGGTGATCACGGTGACGATGGGATAGATCCGGCGGGCGACATCGGGACCGCCGGTCGCCGAGTCGTCGTCTGCCGCGTCGTAGAGCGCCTGGACGACGAGCGTCGTGGCGTCGGCTTCGCTCAGGTCGTTCCGGAAGAGCTTCTTCATCGCGCCGCGCGCGAAGATCGAGCCGGAACCCGTGGCCGCGTAGCCCTGCTCCTCGGAGCGCCCGCCCGTCACGTCGTACGAGAAGATCCGCCCCTTCTCACGGTCCACGTCGTACCCCGCGAAGAGCGGCACCACGGCCAGGCCCTGCATGGCCATGCCGAGGTTGGAGCGGATCATGGTCGACAGCCGGTTCGCCTTGCCCTCCAGCGACAGCTGCGCGCCCTCGACCTTCTCGAAGTGCTCCAGCTCCAGCTGGAACAGCTTCACCATCTCCACGGCCAGACCGGCCGTACCGGCGATGCCCACCGCCGAGTACTCGTCGGCCGGAAAGACCTTCTCGATGTCCCGCTGCGCGATGACATTGCCCATGGTGGCCCGCCGGTCACCGGCGAGGACGACACCGCCGGGGAACGTCACGGCGACGATCGTGGTGCCGTGCGGCGCCTCGATCACGCCCTGGGTGGGCGGCAGTTGCCGATTGCCGGGCAGCATCTCCGGCTGGTGCTCGGACAGGAAGTCCATGAAGGAGGAAGACCCTGGCGTCAGGAAGGCAGCTGGTAGACGCCCGGTGCTACGAGTGTTGGCTTCCACGCGATTCCTTCCACGTATGCGACAGCCCGCCCTGTGACGTCGGGCCGATCCTTGGAACTACCCCGGTCCGGTTGCCACCGGGGGCACGGTATGCCACGGACCCTACCCGTCCTGCGGCGGTGATCCACATGCCCGGCGGCCCCAACTCCGCCGCGGCGACCCCGCACTTGCCCACCGCCGGATTCCGGCGGGCCGGCGGGCTCAGGACGCCGCGACGCCCGGAGCGCCGCACACGAGGGCAGAACGTCGTTCACCGCCCCGCGCACAGCGCTCCGCGCTCCGCCCGTCCGTCACCAATGCGCCCGTTCACCTTCGGAACGAAGGCGCAGGAGCCTTACTGGCCGCCCTTTTGGACGAAGGACCGCACGAAATCCTCGGCATTCTCCTCGAGTACGTCGTCGATCTCGTCCAGAACCGAGTCCACGTCGTCGCTCAGCTTCTCCTGACGCTCCTTGAGGTCCTCCGAAGCCTGCGCCTCTGCCGCCTGCTCCTCGACCTCCTCGGTGGACCGGGTGGCCTTCTGCTGTCCGCCGCCGGTGTCCTTGGTCGCCATATCCCTCACCCCGCTCGGTTCGCCCGACACAGTTGCTCGGTCAAGATCAGACCCTACTCGCCGGGTCTGACAATGGCCCCGCAGTTGCTCCAACGTACGGGGGCCACCTCGATGATTCCCGGACCTGGGATTTTCCACCCTGTCCGGCGGGCCCCTCCCGAGTACCCGCGATGCGTGCTCATCCCCCGGACAGGACCCTGACCAGGTCTTCCGCGGTACGGCAGCGGTCCAGGAGCTCCTTGACGTGATTACGCGTTCCGCGAAGCGGTTCCAGGGTTGGGACGCGCTGCAGCGAGTCCCGGCCCGGGAGGTCGAAGATCACCGAGTCCCAGGAGGCCGCCGCGACGTCGTCCGCGTACTGCTCCAGGCAGCGGCCGCGGAAGTAGGCGCGGGTGTCCTCAGGAGGCACCGTACGGGCCCGCTCGATGTCGGCCTCGCCCAGCAGGCGCTTCATGCGCCCGCGGGCCACCAGACGGTTGTACAGGCCCTTCTCGGGCCGTACGTCGGCGTACTGGAGGTCGACCAGATGCAGCCGCGCCGCGTCCCAGTCGAGGTTGTCCCGGCGCCGGTAGCCCTCCATGAGCTCCCGCTTGGCGACCCAGTCCAGCTCGCCGGCCAGGCTCATCGGGTCGTGCTCCAGACGGGTGAGGGTGTCCTCCCAGCGGGACAGCACGTCCTTGGTCTGGTCGTCGGCGTCCGCCCCGAACCGCTCCTCCACGTACTTGCGCGCCAGCTCGTAGTACTCCATCTGCAGCTGGACCGCGGTGAGTGTCCGGCCGCTGCGGAGCGTGACGAGACGCTTGAGCGACGGGTCGTGGGAGACCTGGTGCAGCGTGCGGACGGGCTGGTCGACGGCGAGGTCCACCGCGATGAAGCCGTCCTCGATCATGGACAGGACGAGAGCCGTGGTGCCCAGCTTCAGGTACGTCGAGATCTCCGACAGGTTCGCGTCGCCGATGATCACGTGCAGCCGGCGGTACTTCTCGGCGTCGGCGTGCGGCTCGTCGCGGGTGTTGATGATCGGGCGTTTCAGCGTGGTCTCGAGGCCGACCTCCACCTCGAAGTAGTCGGCCCGCTGACTGAGCTGGAAGCCGTGCTCGTGCCCGTCCTGGCCGATGCCGACGCGGCCGGCTCCGGCGAAGACCTGGCGGGAGACGAAGAACGGCGTCAGGTGGCGCACGATGTCCGAGAAGGGGGTCTCCCGCTTCATCAGGTAGTTCTCGTGCGTGCCGTAGGACGCGCCCTTGTTGTCGGTGTTGTTCTTGTACAGGTGGATGGGCTGGGCACCGGGCAGCTGGGCGGCCCGTTCCGCGGCCTCCGCCATGATCCGCTCGCCCGCCTTGTCCCAGAGGACGGCGTCCCGGGGATTGGTGACCTCGGGGGCGCTGTACTCGGGGTGCGCGTGGTCGACGTAGAGCCGTGCACCGTTGGTGAGGATCACGTTGGCCAGGCCGATGTCCTCGTCGGTGAGCTGGCTGGCGTCGGCGGCCTCGCGGGCGAGGTCGAAGCCTCGGGCGTCCCGCAGCGGGTTCTCCTCCTCGAAGTCCCAGCGGGCCCGGCGGGCCCGGTGCATCGCCGCCGCGTAGGCGTTCACGATCTGGGACGAGGTGAGCATGGCATTGGCGTTCGGGTGGCCGGGGACGGAGATCCCGTACTCCGTCTCGATGCCCATTACTCGCCGTACGGTCATGCGGCCCTCCTTGCCCGGCGGCTCCCTCGGTCGTGGGCGCCGCTCAGATACCGCTGGCGCTCGGTTGCGTGTGCGGTGCCCGTCCCCGCACTGCGCGAATCGGCGGTACGGAAGAGCCTAGAACGCCTTTGCGCTGGTGGGGAGATCATTTGCGTCATTGCGTTGCTCCAGCCGTGGCCCGAAAAACAGTCGGCTGCGGGTACCCGCCGAGGGCACCCGCAGCCACCCTGCCTTTTACAGGTACTGACCGGTGTTCGCCACCGTGTCGATGGAGCGTCCGGTGTCCGCGCCCTGCTTTCCGGTGATGAGCGTACGGATGTACACGATCCGCTCGCCCTTCTTTCCGGAGATCCGGGCCCAGTCGTCCGGGTTGGTGGTGTTCGGCAGGTCCTCGTTCTCCTTGAACTCGTCCACGCAGGCCTGGAGGAGGTGGGAGACGCGCAGACCCTTCTGGTTCTTCTCGAGGAAGTCCTTGATCGCCATCTTCTTGGCCCGGCCCACGATGTTCTCGATCATGGCGCCGGAGTTGAAGTCCTTGAAGTAGAGGACTTCCTTGTCACCGTTGGCGTAGGTGACCTCCAGGAAGCGGTTCTCCTCGGACTCGGCGTACATCTGTTCCACGGCCGTCTGGATCATGCTCTGGACCGTGGAGGCCTTGGAGTCGCCGTGCTCGGCGAGGTCGTCGCCGTGGAGCGGGAGGCGCTCGGTGAGGTACTTGCCGAAGATGTCCTTGGCCGCCTCGGCGTCCGGACGCTCGATCTTGATCTTCACGTCCAGCCGGCCGGGCCGCAGGATGGCCGGGTCGATCATGTCCTCACGGTTGGAGGCACCGATCACGACCACGTTCTGCAGGCCCTCCACACCGTCGATCTCGGCGAGCAGCTGCGGGACGATGGTGTTCTCCACGTCCGAGCTGACACCGGAGCCACGGGTGCGGAAGAGGGACTCCATCTCGTCGAAGAAGACGATGACGGGGGTGCCCTCGCTGGCCTTCTCACGGGCCCGCTGGAAGACGAGGCGGATCTGCCGCTCCGTCTCACCGACGTACTTGTTCAGCAGCTCCGGGCCCTTGATGTTGAGGAAGAAGCTCTTGCCGGCGGCCTGGCCGGTCACCTCGGCGACCTTCTTGGCCAGCGAATTGGCCACGGCCTTGGCGATGAGGGTCTTACCGCATCCGGGGGGCCCGTACAGCAGGACACCCTTCGGCGGCCGCAGTTCGTGCTCCTTGAACAGGTCCGGGTAGAGATACGGGAGCTCCACGGCGTCCCGGATGGCCTCGATCTGGCCGCCGAGGCCGCCGATCTGCTCGTAGCCGATGTCGGGGACCTCTTCGAGGACGAGCTCCTCGACCTCGCTCTTCGGCACGACCTCGTAGACGTATCCGGAGCGGGGCTCCAGGAGCAGGGCGTCGCCGGGGCGGATGGTGACGTCCAGCAGCGGCTCGGCGAGCCGCACCACCCGCTCCTCGTCGGTGTGCCCGAGCACCAGGGCCCGCTCGCCGTCCTCGAGGACCTCCTTGAGGGTGACGATGTCTCCGACGCTCTCGTACTCCATGGCCTCGACCACGTTGAGAGCTTCGTTGAGCATCACTTCCTGGCCGCGCCGGAGCTCTTCGAGCTCGACGCTGGGGCTGACGTTCACTCTGAGCTTGCGGCCGCCGGTGAAGATGTCGGCGGTGCCGTCCTCGTTCGCCTGCAGGAACACTCCGAAGCCGGCCGGCGGCTGCGCGAGCCGGTCGACCTCCTCCTTGAGGGCCACGATCTGGTCACGGGCCTCACGGAGCGTGTTGGCGAGTCGCTCGTTCTGTGCGGACACGCCGGCCAGATTGGTCTGCAGCTCGACGATCCGCTCTTCGAGAATCCTCGTGTGTCGCGGAGAGTCGGCGAGCTTGCGTCGCAGGACGGCGATCTCCTGCTCAAGGTAGGCGATCTGCCCGGCCGGGTCGTCGGACCCGCGTCCCGGGCGGATGCCGCGGTTCATGTCGTCGTCGTGGGCTGCCACGGTCCTCACCTCCTCCAAGGGGAGCTGGACGCTTCCAGACCCTACCTGGGCGGGTGTCGATTGAAACCCCTAGATCACAAAGACGGTCGGGGTGTGTCCGATCTTCACCCTTGCGCTCTCCCTCACGCCAGGGGAATACCCAGCGAACATGATTGGAACCCAGCCGGAGGTAGGGTCGAAGTGTTCAACACCCGTCAGAGCTGGCCGGATTCCCGACATGGCTCGACGCATGAAACGGCAGGAGACATGAGCGTGCAGCAGGAGGCCGGAGTCGAGGGCGAGGCGCTGGAGGTCTGGATCGACCAGGACCTCTGTACCGGTGACGGCATCTGCGCCCAGTACGCGCCCGAGGTGTTCGAGCTGGACATCGACGGTCTGGCCTATGTGAAGAGCGCCGACGACGAGTTGCTCCAGGACAAGGGCGCGACAACGCCCGTTCCGCTGCCGCTCCTCACGGACGTGGTCGACTCCGCGAAGGAGTGTCCGGGCGAGTGCATCCACGTGCGTCGCGTTTCGGACAGGGCCGAGGTCTACGGACCGGACGCGGAGTGACCAGTTCTCCACGTTGCGTCACTACTGTCTGATATCTCACACACCGCAGCCGCACGGCCTTCACACGCTGCGCGCCCCGGACGGCGTCGAGCGGACGAACGCGCCGTCCTGCCAACGCCATTTCACGTCGCTCTTCACGTCGGGGCAGCAACGCGGCACGTCGGCCGACGAGTAGCCGAGGAGCGTGGCCCTGACGGCCCCGTCCCGCACGGCGAAGTCACTCACGTTGGTGCGCTTGCGGGGGTCGAGCAGGGTGGCCACCACACGCGGCTTGCCGGTGTCGCCGTCCCGGGTGAGGACGTACACGCCGTCGGGCGGGGTGCCCATCGGGGAGTCGCAGTGGACCACGGCCACGGTCTCCGGGCTGCCGTCGCCGTCGAGGTCTCCGGATGCCTTCTTCTTCACCACGGCCTGCACCGGGCCGCACTCGATCGGGAACGTCGCCGCGGCCGGGTCGGGCGGAGCGAAGTGCGCCGGAGCGCTTTTGGTCCGGGGGCTTGCCGCCTGGGCCGCCGTCGCGGCGTCCGGCTGCAGGAACGAGGAGAAGGCGACGACGCCGGCGACGGCCGTCGCGGTGGCGAGCCAGTGGATCGGTCGGGTGTGGGTGTGGGCGAGCTCCGGGACGGCGGAAGGCTGCACTAGGAGAGTCTCCTGAGGCTGTGCCGGTGAGGTGGGGTGGCCAGCATGGTGCCACACGTCACACCGCGAGGGAACGGCGGGGTGTGCACGTCCTGTGCCGGGGAAGTCAGGAGAGTTACGGTTCCTGCCGCTGTGTCAGCAAGCCCGTGCCTGCGTGGGCCGCCGCTGCCGGGCGACACGGGCCTCGGGGGTTTGCGGCGGGTCAACGGCACAGCTCCGTGGCTCACCCGCGGCGGCAACGGAAAGGCGCGGCGCTCGTAACTGTGCAGCATGCCCTGGTCGCCGATGGCCCGCAGCAGGAAGCTGCTGAGCGAGCCGGAGCCGACGCCGGCCTCCACGACGCGGGCGCCGGGGAAGATGTCGGCGAAGGCGAGGATCTGCCCCGCGTCCTTGGGGTAGACCACGGCGGCGCCGCGGGGCATGGACAGGACGTAGTCGGGGAGCAGGGGGCGCAGCGCGAGGTAGGCGACGTTTCCCGTGGTGCGGACAACGCTGCCCTCGGGAGCACCGATCAGTTCGTCGTGCGGGAAGGAACCCTTGTGGGTGTGGAAGTTCTTCCCGGCCTCGAGCGTGAACGTGTAGTGGCGGCCCTTGGGGTCGGTCAGCTGTACCTGGTCCCCGACCTTGAAGGGCCCGCGCCTGCGGGCGGCACCGGTCGGTTCGGACATGTGACCAGCCTACCGGCGTTTACGGCGGCCGCCGACCACTCCTGCGCGTGAGGGCTTCCCGGCAGACCCGTGCTCACTGGGGCCGCGCCATCGCCTTGACGAAGGCCCGCTCGACGTCGGCCGCCGACAGTACTCCGTAGATCTCACCGGTCTCCTCCACCACCAGGTACTCGGTGGCGGGAGTGGCACGCAGGGCGTCGAGGAGTTCCTCGCCCGACAGCTCCGCGGAGACGCGCATGCCGTCGGTGAGTTCCTGGGCGAGGCCGCTGACGGCCACCCAGGGGCGGCGGTGCTCGGGTACGCCGACGATGGCGGCCTCGCGGACGAGGGAGAGGGGGTGGCCGTCGGCGTCGACGACGACCAGGGCGCGGGCTCCGGCGGCGTTGGCGCGGCGCAGGGCCTCCGAGAGGGGGGTGTCGCTCTCGACGGGGACCGCGCGGCGGGTGAGCGCGCGGGCGCGCAGTTCGGGGAGGTGCTCACGCAGGCGGGCCATGCGCAGGCTGTTGCCGGCGCCGGTCCAGATGATCGCGGCGAGGATGGCGGCGAGCAGGGCGTCCAGGACGGTGTCCATGCCGACGTTGTCCACGGCGTCGGTGCCGAGCGCGCCGGACTGGGTCAGCAGGGGCAGGCCGATCAGGACGGAGACGGCGAGGGCGCGGCCGACCCAGGCGGCGGCGACGGTGCCGCTCATCGGCTTGCCGGTGAGCTTCCAGACGACGGCGCGGAGCATGCGGCCGCCGTCCAGGGGCAGGCCGGGCAGGAGGTTGAACGCGGCCACGATGAGGTTGGAGATCATCAGGCCGGCGAGCAGGACGCCGGGGACGGTGCCGGGTTCCACGATCTGCAGGGCGGCGTAGAAGACGCCGGCCAGGACGAGGGAGAGCAGCGGGCCGACGAAGGCGAGCACGAACTCCCGGCCGGGGGTCTCGGCCTCCTTCTCGATCTCGGAGACGCCGCCGAAGAACTGGAGCTGGATGCGGCGGACCGGGAGCTTGAAGCGGAGGGCGGCGACCGTGTGGGCCAGCTCGTGGACGAGGACGGAGGCGTAGAAGGCGACCGCGAAGAACAGGGAGACCAGGTAGCGGGCGGCGCCGAGCTCGGGCAGCACACGCTCCAGCTGCCCGCCGAACACCCAGGTGATCAGCGCGGCGACGAGGAACCAGCTGGGCGCGACGTAGACGGGAACGCCGAAGGGCCGCCCCATGAGCAGTCCGCCACGCGGCTCGGGGCGCTGGGGGGCGGGCCCCT
>NZ_GG657757.1:1730824-1757214 GCF_000158955.1 Streptomyces viridochromogenes DSM 40736
CCGCGTGGTCGGGGTGCGCGTCGCCCTGCGGTGAAGGGCAACCCGTCGCGCTCGCCGCCGGGTGCCGCGTGCGGGCCGTCGGAGTCCGCGTCGGCGCGGTCGGCCTGCTCGTCGTGACCGGCCTGCTCGTCACGCCCGTCGTGCCCGTCGGCGGAACCGGCGGGGTCGCCGCCGGACGGCGTGCCGTCCTTCGGAGCGGCGCCCGGTTCGGCCGGCCGTGCCGTCGGCGTGCTCGTCGCCGGGGCGTCGTCGTGCTGCTCGGGGGTGAACCGCCGCTCGTCCGTCGGCTGTTCGTCGGCGGGAGTGGGGTCGGTGGCCCGGGCCGGAGGCCCCGCGTGGCGCTCGGCCGACTCGTCGTTGCCGGACTGCGGCTGCCCGCGCCCGCCGCTCTCGTCCACCGGTGTCCCCTCGTTCGAAGCGTCTCCCGCGCCTGCCGGACGGGAGGGTCTCGAGTCGATGGTATGCGTCCGTCGAGGCGCGTTCGGCCCCGGCACCCCCTGTGTTCACCGCGGCTGGGTCACTGTCAGTGGCGGGCCGTATGGTCTGGGGCATGGAGACGAGCACCGAGGGCGCGGCGCAGCCCGACAGCAGCCCTGCCGCGGCGGTGGATCCGCCGGTCCCGGCCGGGTCCGTGGAGGCGGTCATCGACACGGCAGCGGCGGACGAGACGGCGAGCGAGGCCGGGACCACCACCGAGAGCGCGCCCACCGCCGTACCGCCCGCCTCGCTGTCCCCCTCGCGTGCCAGTGACTTCATGCAGTGCCCGCTGCTGTACCGCTTCCGGGTGATCGACCGGCTGCCGGAGAAGCCGAGCGAGGCGGCGACGAGGGGCACGCTGGTGCACGCGGTCCTGGAGCGGCTCTTCGACGCCCCGGCCGCGGAGCGCACGGCGCCCCGGGCGAAGTCGCTGATCCCGGGCCAGTGGGACCGGCTGCGCGAGACCCGGCCGGAGGTCGTGGAGCTGTTCGCCGACGATCCGCAGGGTGAGCGGCTCGCGCGCTGGCTGGGCGAGGCGGAGCGGCTCGTCGAGCGCTGGTTCACCCTGGAGGACCCCAGCAGGCTGGAGCCGGCCGAGCGGGAGCTGTTCGTGGAGGCGGAGCTGGAGTCCGGGCTGCGACTGCGCGGGATCATCGACCGGGTCGACGTGGCGCCCACCGGTGAGGTCCGGATCGTCGACTACAAGACGGGCAAGGCACCCAGGCCCGAGTACTCCGAGGGTGCGCTGTTCCAGATGAAGTTCTACGCCCTCGTCGTGTGGCGGCTGAAGAACGTCGTGCCGCGCCGGCTCCAGCTGGTCTATCTCGGCAGCGGAGAGGTGCTGACGTACGACCCCGTCCTCGCCGACCTGGAGCGGGTCGAGCGCAAGCTGCTGGCGCTGTGGGAGGCGATCCGGCAGGCGACCGAGTCGGGCGACTGGCGGCCGCGCCCCACGAAGCTGTGCGGCTGGTGCGACCACCAGGCCCACTGCCCCGAGTTCGGCGGCACTCCCCCGCCGTACCCGCTGCGGATCGGGGCCCCGGAGCCCCTGCCGTCGCCGGTCGGTCCGGCAGGCCATACCGGTGAGGGCGGCTGAGTCCGGCGGCCTCGCGCAGGGCAGAATGGGGCCGGACTAGCGAAGGAGACTTACGTGGCCATCCGCGTCCTACTCGTCGACGACCAGCCGCTGCTCCGCACGGGCTTCCGGATGATCCTGGAGGCCGAGCAGGACCTCGCGGTCGTCGGCGAGGCCGGAGACGGCCTCCAGGCGCTCGACCAGGTGCGGGCCCTGCAGCCCGACGTGGTTCTGATGGACATCCGCATGCCGCGGATGGACGGTGTGGAGGCGACCCGGCAGATCACCGGCCCCGGGCGGGACGGCCCGGCGAAGGTCCTGGTGCTGACCACCTTCGACCTCGACGAGTACGTGGTGGAGGCCCTGCGCGCCGGTGCCAGCGGCTTCCTGCTGAAGGACGCCCCGGCCAACGAGCTGGTGCAGGCGATCCGGGTCGTGGCCGCGGGCGAGGCCATGCTCGCGCCCAGCATCACCAGGCGCCTGCTCGACAAGTACGCCACGCATCTGCCGTCGGGCGACGAGCCGGTGCCGGACACGCTGGACACGCTCACCGACCGCGAGGTCGAGGTGCTGAAGCTGGTGGCGCGCGGGCTGTCCAACGCCGAGATCGCCGCCGACCTGTTCGTCAGCGAGACCACCGTCAAGACGCACGTCGGGCATGTGCTCACCAAGCTGGGCCTGCGCGACCGTGTGCAGGCCGCGGTGTACGCGTACGAGAGCGGACTGGTGCGCCCCGGGGCGCAGTAGCGAGCCCCTGAGCCGGGACATGGAAGAGGGCGCCCCCTGACGAGCAGGGGGCGCCCTCTTCACGTGGATGCGTCAGGCGTCCTTGCTCAGCTCCCAGAAGCGGAACACGGTCGACGCGTCGAGGCAGTACTCCAGGCCGTAGACGCCGTCGCGGACGACCGCGTACTGCTTGGCCTGCCACACCGGCAGGACCGGCACGTCGTCGGCGACGATGTCCTGGAGCTCGCCGAACTCCTGGTCGGTGGAGGCGCGGTTGGTCGTGGCGGCGGTACGCGGGATGAGCTTTCCGGTGATGGTGCCGTTGTCGTAGTTGTTGCCCAGCACGTTGCCCTGGCCGAAGAACGGGGACGTGAAGTTGTCGGCGTCCGGGTAGTCGGGCACCCAGCCCTTCACGTAGACGCCGTACTTGCCGGCGGCGATGTCCTTCTCGTACTGGCCGAAGGGGACGGACTTGACGGTGGCGTCGAACAGGCCGCTGGCGTTGAGCTGGTCGGCGATGGCGTTCAGCTCCTGGTCGGTGGCCGGGCCGTAGCGGGACGGGGTCGACCAGAGGGTCAGCTTCACCTTGCCGGTGATGCCGTCGGCGCGCAGCGCGGCCTCGGCCTTGGACGTGGAGGGGCGGGCGCCGTAGGTGTCGAAGAAGGCCGTGTTGTGGCCCGCGATGCCGGCCGGGATGATCGAGTACAGCGGGGTCGCGGTGCCCTGGTAGACGTCCCTGATGAGGGCTTCGCGGTCCAGCAGGTGCGCGATGGCCTTGCGGACGCCGAGCTTTCCGGCGACCGGGTCGTCCATGTTGAACACCAGGTGCTGGACCTCGGCGCTGCTGCCCTCGACGACCTCGGTACCGGTGCCGTCGTCGGCCTTCTCCATGTCGGCGACGTCGCCCGCGGTGAGGCCGCGGTAGGCGATGTCGACGTCCTCGTTCTGGATGGCCTGCTTCAGGGCGGTCTGGTCGCCGTCGAAGAACTTCAGCGTCACGCCCTTGTTCTTCACCTTGGCGGTGCCCTTGTAGTTCTCGTTGACGGAGAAGACGGCCTGGCCGTCGTCGAACGAGTCGAGCTTGTAGGGGCCGGAGCCGACGGCCTGGCCGTCCTTGCGCAGCTTGCCCGCGTCGTACTCCTTGTGGTCGACGATGGAGCCTGCGCCGGAGGCGATCTTGCTGGGGAAGGTGGCGTCGGACGTGTTGAGGTGGAAGACGACCGTCTTCTCGTCCGGGGTCTCGACCTCGTCCAGCGTGGGGAACATGACCGCGGGCCCGTCGGGGTCGTTGATCTTCAGCGTGCGGTCGAAGGAGAACTTGACGTCCTTCGAGGTGAGCGCGTCACCGTTGCTGAACTTGAGGCCGTCCTTCAGCGTGCACCTGTAGACGGAGCTCTGCGTGTCGGTGAAGGCGCAGCTCTCCGCTGCCTCGGGCTGGGGTTCCGTGGCGCCCTTGGGGAAGCTGAGCAGCGACTGGAAGACGTTGTTGAACAACAGCCAGGAGCCGGGGTCGTAGCCGGAGGCCGGATCCGTGGCCAGGACGTCGTCGGACATCCCCACCACCACGTTGGATCCCTCCCCCGCGGAGTCCCCGCTCTCCGTGCCACAGCCGGTCAGCAGGCCGGAGGCGAGGCCCGCCACGATGGGCAGTACCGGCCACTGGTTGCGTATGTTCACGTGTGTGCCTTGTCGTCGGTTCTCGAGAACACCCGGAGCATGTCCCTGGCTCCGGGGCACGGTCCCCCGGGACCGCGGTCAGGGGCCCGGGGTTCCATCGGGTCCGTCAGCCACTCACACCGCGGCCGAGCTCCCACAGCTGGAGCGTCGAGGCGGAGTTGAGCGCGTAGGCGGTTCCCGTGATGTCGTCGCGCGCGGCGACGTACTGCTTGCCCTGCCACAGCGGCAGCACTGGCACGTCAGCGGCGACGATGTCCTGAATGTCCGTCAGGCTGGTGGAGGCGGACAGCCGGTCCGCCTCACGACGGGACTCGGGGATCAGGGTGTTCCGGATCTGGCTGTTGTCGTACGGCGAGCCAAGGGTGTTGTCCTTGTCGAGGAACGGCGCGAGGAAGTTGTCGGCGTCCGGGAAGTCGGGGAACCAGCCCATGCCGTACACGTCGTACTCGCCCTTCTTCTCGGCTGGGCGGAAGGTGTCCCACGGCGTGCCCTTGATGCTCACGTCGAACAGGCCGCTGGAGTTCAGCTGGCCGCGCAGGACCTCGAACTCCTCCTTGGTGGCCGGACCGTAGTGGTCGGTCGTGTAGTGCAGCGTCAGCTTCACCGGGGTGGTGATGTTCGCCTGGTTCAGCAGGGCACGGGCCTTGGTGACGTTCGGGTCGCCGTACTGGTTGAAGAACGAGTTGGAGTGGCCGGTGACGCTGGCCGGGACCAGCGAGTACAGCGGCTCGGCCTGGGAGCCGTAGACCTTGGAGACCAGCTCGCTGCGGTTGACGACCTGGGCCATCGCCCGGCGCACGGCCTTGGACTTCACGGTCGGAGCGTCGGTGTTGAAGCCCAGGTAGCGGATTTCCAGGCCGGGCATCTCGACGAGGTCGACGCCGGTGTCCGCGTCGCCCGAGAGCTTGCGGATCTGCTCGGGGGACATGGTGCGGGTCATCAGGTCGACGTCGCCCTCGTCCAGCGCCGCGCTCATCTCGTCGGCGTCCTTGTAGGAGACGATGTCGACCTTGTCGTTGTTCACCTTCAGGCTCCCCTTGTAGTGGGGGTTCCGGGTGAACTCGGCCTTGACCAGCTCGTTGTCCTCGACGTCGGCCTTGAGGGTGTACGGGCCGGAGCCGTCGAGGTCGAACCCGTCGCGCAGCCTGTTCTTCGGGTACTCGTCGGGGTCGACGATGCCGGCGACCGGGGTCGACAGCTTGTACGGGAAGGTGGCGTCGGCGGTCTTGAGGTGGAAGATGACGTCGCGGTCACCCTCCGTCTCCACGGTGTCGATGGTGGACAGCAGCGCGAAGACCCCGCTGTCGGCCTTGAGGGAGAGCGCGCGGTCGATGGAGTACTTGACGTCGGCCGCGGTGACGGGGTCGCCGTTCGCGAACTTCAGGCCGTCGCGCAGGGTGCAGGCGTAGCGCTCGTTGCCGGTGTCGGTGAATCCGCAGCGCTCGGCGGCCTCCGGTACGGGCTCGCCCTCGCCGCGCGGCTGGATCATCAGGGTCTGCACGGTCTGACGCAGGATGTTCCAGGTGCCGACGTCGTAGGCGTACGCCGGGTCGAGGGGCGCGGGGGCGTCCTTCGAGGCGGTGAACCGGTCCGTGGTGCCGGCGACGATCGCGCTGCCGTCGTCGCTCCCGCTGTCGGACCCGCCGCAGGCGGCGAGCACCGGCGCGAGCAGGCCGATCACGGCCGGCAGCACCAAAGTCTTGCGGTTCATGCTCGAGTTTCTCCAGAGCTGTCTACTCCGTGTACCCGGCATGCAGGGGTGGCGCAAGCGGATCACGGGGGTGGGGCGATGTTCTCGCATCGAGATTAGTCCGCGCCCGCAGGAGGGTTCGCAGCCATCGGAGTTGAGGGCCCATCACGCTGCGGAACCAGGCGCGGACACACCGAAAACCCGATGGCGGAAGCTTTGGTACAGCGTTCCACCAATCGGGACACAAGGACACGTCAGAGGCCTCCCGAAGCACACGCCGGAGCCGTTGTCGACCCCGGACCGCGTGGGGAACGTCACACCACAAACGGGTTCCGGAGTACGGTAATTCGACCGCCCGGAGAGGGTCGAATTCATCTACGAAATTGTCGTCCAAACTCCACTGCACGCTGGGTGAACAGCTAGCGCATTTCCGTCATCAGACCGTGCAGAAATGTCAGGTCGACCTCTTCGAGTGAGGTGACGACCGTACGGCGCAGGGCCGGGGTGATGGGAGCCACGGAGGGCACCGCCACGACGTGGCAGCCCGCTGCCTCGGCGGCGGCGACCCCGGTCGCGGTGTCCTCGATGACGGCGCACCGGGCCGGGTCCGCGCCGAGTCCGGCGGCGGCGAACAGGTACGGGTCGGGGTGCGGCTTGGTGCGTGGCACCTCGTCACCGGCCACCGTCAGGCCGAAGTGGTGCGCACCCAGTGACTTCAGCACCCGGTCGATGATGCGCCGGTGCGAGGCGGAGACCAGTGCCGTGGGGATCTCGTACTCGTACAGCTCGGCCAGCAACCGGTCGGCGCCCGGCATCAACGGCAGGGCACGGCCGATACGGTCCTCGAAGCCGTCGTTCAGGAGCACCGTGAGCTCTTCGAGGGGGATGTCGGCGCCGGTGGCCTCGATGAGGAATCCCGCGCTGCGGGTCATGGGGCCGCCGACCACGACGTGGCGCCAGGACTCGTCGAGCGTGTGGCCGAGGGAGGCGAAGACCTCGACCTCGACGTCCCACCAGAAGCCCTCCGTGTCCACCAGGGTGCCGTCCATGTCGAGGAGCACCGCCTGCAGGGCGGAGCCCTCGGCCGTTGGGGTATCCCCTGCCCGAGCGGAGCCGAGAGCTTGGGGAAGGGTTCCGAGCGCGGGGACCGTACTGGTCATCCACGTACCTCCTTGAGGGACGTTCAGGCCGGCTCCCATGAAGGGAACCGGCCTGCGGTGGACCGACCAGTCTACGTCGTGCGCGGAAGAAGTGCCTCTTTTTGGCCCGTGGTGGTCCCGTGGTGCCCCGGGGGGCCGCTCAGCGGGCGTTGAAGTACTTCGCCTCCGGGTGGTGGATGACGATGGCGTCCGTGGACTGCTCGGGGTGGAGCTGGAACTCCTCGGACAGGTGTACGCCGATGCGCTCCGGCTGGAGCAGGTCGGCGATCTTGGCGCGGTCCTCCAGGTTCGGGCAGGCGCCGTAGCCGAGGGAGAAGCGGGCACCCCGGTACTTCAGCTCGAACATGCCCTGCATCTCGTCCGGGTCCTCGCCCGCGTAGCCGAGCTCGGAGCGCACGCGCGCGTGCCAGTACTCGGCGAGGGCTTCGGCCAGTTGCACGGACAGGCCGTGCAGTTCGAGGTAGTCGCGGTAGGCGTTGGCCTCGAACATGCGGGCGGTCTCCTCGCCGATGCGCGAGCCGACGGTGACGACCTGGAGGCCCACCACGTCCCTCTCGCCGGACTCCTCGGGGCGGAAGAAGTCGGCCAGGCACAGCCGGCGGCCCCGGCGCTGGCGCGGGAAGGTGAAGCGGGTGCGCTCGTTGCCCTGCTCGTCCAGGATGATCAGGTCGTCGTCCTTGGAGACACACGGGAAGTAGCCGTAGACCACGGCCGCCTCCAGCAGGTTCTCTGTCTGGAGCCGGTCCAGCAGTCCGCGCAGCCGGGGCCGGCCCTCGCTCTCGACGAGTTCCTCGTAGGAGGGGCCCTCGCCGGTGCGGGACTGCTTCAGACCCCACTGGCCCTTGAACAGGGCGCCCTCGTCCAGCCAGCTCGCGTACTCCTTGAGCTGGATACCCTTGATCACGCGGGTGCCGCTGAAGGGCGGCTCGGGGACGGGGTTGTCGGTGGCGACGTCGGAACGCACGTGCCCCTCCTCGGGGCGCTCCTGCACGGCGGCCGGGGCGGTGGCCCGGACGCGGCGCTGCTTCAGCTCGGGCAGCTTGGCGCCGGGCACGCCCCGCTTGACGCCGATCAGGGCGTCCATCAGGCGCAGCCCCTCGAAGGCGTCGCGGGCGTAGCGGACCTCGCCCTGGTAGATCTCGTGCAGGTCCTGCTCGACGTAGGCCCGGGTCAGGGCGGCGCCGCCCAGGATGACCGGGAAGTTCGCCGCCAGGCCGCGCTGGTTCAGCTCCTCCAGGTTCTCCTTCATGATCACAGTGGACTTGACCAGGAGGCCGGACATGCCGATGACGTCGGCCCTGTGCTCCTCGGCGGCCTCCAGGATCGCGGAGACCGGCTGCTTGATGCCCAGGTTGACGACGTTGTAGCCGTTGTTGGACAGGATGATGTCGACGAGGTTCTTGCCGATGTCGTGCACGTCGCCGCGCACGGTGGCCAGCACGATGGTGCCCTTGCCGGCCTCGTCGGACTTCTCCATGTGCGGCTCCAGGTGGGCCACGGCCGTCTTCATGACCTCCGCGGACTGGAGCACGAACGGCAGCTGCATCTGGCCGGAGCCGAACAGCTCACCGACGACCTTCATGCCCTCCAGCAGGGTCTCGTTGACGATGTCGAGCGCGGGCCGCTCCTGGAGCGCCTCGTCCAGGTCCGCCTCCAGGCCGTTCTTCTCGCCGTCGATGATGCGCCGCTTCAAACGCTCCTCCAGCGGCAGGGCCGCCAGCTCCTCGGCCTTGCCGGCCTTGAGGGACTTGGCGGTGGCGCCCTCGAAGAGCTGCATGAGCTTCTGGAGCGGGTCGTAGCCCTCGGCACGGCGGTCGTAGATGAGGTCCAGAGCCGTCTGGACCTCCTCCTCGCTGAAGCGCGCGATCGGCAGGATCTTGCTGGCATGCACGATCGCCGAGTCCAGGCCCGCCTTGACGCACTCGTCGAGGAAGACGGAGTTCAGCAGGATGCGGGCGGCCGGGTTGAGGCCGAAGGAGATGTTGGACAGGCCGAGGGTGGTCTGCACCTTGGGGTGGCGCCGCTTCAGCTCGCGGATGCCCTCGATGGTGGCGATGCCGTCCTTGCGGGACTCCTCCTGGCCCGTGCAGATGGTGAAGGTCAGACAGTCGACGAGGATGTCCTCCTCGTGGATGCCCCAGTTGCCGGTGAGGTCGTCGATGAGCCGTTCGGCGATCTCGACCTTCTTCTCGGCGGTGCGGGCCTGGCCCTCCTCGTCGATGGTGAGCGCGATGAGGGCGGCGCCGTGTTCCTTGGCGAGGGCGGTGACCTTGGCGAAGCGGGACTCCGGACCGTCGCCGTCCTCATAGTTCACCGAGTTGATCACCGCGCGGCCGCCGAGCTTCTCCAGGCCGGCCTGGATGACGTCGACCTCGGTGGAGTCCAGCACGATCGGCAGAGTGGAGGCGGTGGCGAAACGGCCCGCCAGCTCCTCCATGTCGGCGACGCCGTCGCGGCCGACGTAGTCCACGCACAGGTCGAGCATGTGCGCGCCCTCGCGAATCTGCTCGCGGGCCAACTCCACACAGTCGTCCCAACGGGCGTCCAGCATGGCCTCGCGGAACTTCTTCGAGCCGTTGGCGTTGGTGCGCTCGCCGATGGCCAGGTAGGAGGTGTCCTGCCGAAACGGCACCGACTGATAGAGCGAGGCGGCACCCGGCTCGGGCTCAGGACTGCGCTCGCTCGGGGTGACGCCCCGCACCCGCTCCACCAACTGGCGCAGGTGCTCGGGAGTGGTGCCGCAGCAGCCACCGACCAGGGACAGACCGTAGTCCTGGACGAAGGTCTGCTGGGCGTCGGCCAAGCCCTCGGCGTCGAGCGGGAAGTGGGCGCCGTCCTTGGTGAGGATCGGCAGACCGGCGTTCGGCATGCACAGCAGCGGGATGCGCGAGTGGCGCGTCAGATAGCGCAGGTGCTCGCTCATCTCGGCGGGGCCGGTGGAGCAATTCAGGCCGATCATGTCGATGCCGAGGGGCTCCAGCGCGGTCAGCGCCGCGCCGATCTCGGAGCCGAGCAGCATGGTGCCGGTGGTCTCGAAGGCCATCGAGCACAGCAGGGGCACCTCGACGCCGGTGGCCTCCATGGCCCGGCGGGCACCCAGGACGGACGCCTTCGTCTGGAGCAGGTCCTGCGTGGTCTCCACGAGCAGCGCGTCCGCGCCGCCCGCGAGCAGGCCCTCGGCGTTGGCCTGGTAGCCGTCGCGGATGGTGCTGTAGGTGACGTGACCGAGCGTGGGCAGCTTGGTGCCGGGACCGACCGAGCCGAGCACCCAGCGGGGCCGGCCGTCGCCGGCGGCGTACTCGTCGGCCACCTCGCGGGCGATCCGGGCACCCGCCTCGGACAGCTCGTGCACCCGGTCGGCGATCTCGTACTCCGCCGCGGCCGTGTGGTTGGCGCCGAAGGTGTTGGTCTCGACGCAGTCGACGCCCACCGCGAAGTACGCGTCGTGGACGGAACGGACGATGTCGGGCCGGGTCAGGTTCAGGATCTCGTTGCAGCCCTCGAGATTCTGGAAGTCCTCCAGCGTCGGGTCCTGGGCCTGGAGCATGGTGCCCATGGCACCGTCGGCCACCACCACGCGGGCGGCCAGGGCCTCTCGGAGGGCGGACACACGGGTCCGGCTGTCGGCGGAAGGGGTCGGTGGCAACGAGGCCATGTAAGGGCTCCCTCAAATGCGACGGCTGTCGGCTATGCGGCTCCCCGGACACCCAGGAGCGATCCCCCGGGGGAAGGGCGCACGGCGCCAGCCTAACCGGGAGTCGCCCGGGATGTGCAGGGCGTCCACGGGGCGGACGGCGCAGGCGGGAAACACCGCCACGGACCTGCCACGGCACCGGAACGGCGGACCCTCCGATGCAACACATTTCGGCCCGTTGGCGCAACAAATGGTGACCCGCCATTAGCGAGAGGTCGACATCGACCGGTAGTGTTCGACATTGCCGAACGAGGGCTGCGGACGCCGCTGGTCGGCGTTCGAAGGGGACGGAGGCAGTACGGCGATGGCACGGAACATCCAGTCGCTCGAACGGGCGGCCGCGATGCTGCGGCTGCTCGCGGGAGGCGAGCGGCGGCTCGGACTGTCGGACATCGCCTCGTCGCTGGGCCTGGCCAAGGGCACCGCCCACGGCATACTGCGCACCCTCCAGCAGGAGGGGTTCGTGGAGCAGGACGACGCCTCCGGCCGCTACCAGCTGGGCGCCGAGCTGCTCCGCCTCGGCACCACCTACCTCGACGTGCACGAGTTGCGGGCGCGTGCCCTGGTGTGGGCCGACGACCTGGCCCGCTCCAGCGGCGAGAGCGTCTACCTGGGCGTCCTGCACCAGCAGGGCGTACTGATCGTGCACCACGTCTTCCGGCCCGACGACAGCCGGCAGGTCCTCGAGATCGGGGCCATGCAGCCGCTGCACTCCACGGCGCTGGGCAAGGTGCTGTCCGCCTACGACCCCGTGGCACACAGCGAGGCCCTGGAGGCCGACCGCAAGGCGTTCACCGACCGGACCGTATGCGAGCCGGAGGACTTTGAACGCATCCTCGACGTCACCCGCGCGCGGGGTTACGCGGCGGACGTCGAGGAGACCTGGGAGGGCGTCGCCTCCCTGGCCGCCCCCATCCACGACCGGCGGCGCATGCCGGTCGGCTCGGTCGGCATCACCGGCGCCGTGGAGCGGCTGTGCCGGTCCGACGAGGAGGGCGCGCTGCGCCCCGAGCTGATCGCGGCGGTACGGGACTGCGCCCGCGCGGTGTCGCGGGACCTGGGCGCCGGCCGGTTCTGACGGCACACACCGGCACATGCCGAGGACCGGGACGTCGTACGGCGTCCCGGTCCTCGGCATGTTCGCGCCGGCATGTCCGCGTTCACCTGCGGCGAAGATCATCGAGCGGCGGCGATCAGTAACGATCAGGTTTTCGAGTTCACAGCCCTTGACGTGCTCGTAACGCCGAAGCAAGACTCCCGTCCATCGGTCGACATTGTCGAACAGCTACCGGCAATAAGCGCTAGAGTGTGACAGCCAGGCCGGTATCGAACTTCCCTGGACGTAAGACAAAGGAGTCGCGGGTGTCCAGCTCCGACATCTTCATCGGCGAGACCATCGGTACCGCCATACTCATCCTCCTCGGCGGCGGCGTCTGCGCCGCCGTCACGCTGAAGGCTTCCAAGGCCCGCAACGCCGGCTGGCTCGCCATCACCTTCGGGTGGGGCTTCGCGGTGCTCACGGCGGTCTACACCTCGGCGCCGCTCTCCGGCGCCCATCTGAACCCGGCCGTGACGCTGGCCATCGCCATCAAGGACGGCGACTGGAAGAACGTCCCGGTCTACTGGGCCGGACAGATCCTCGGCGCCATGATCGGTGCCGCTCTGGTCTGGATCGCTTACTACGGTCAGTTCCACGCGCACCTCACCGACCGCGAGATCGTCGGCGGTCCGGGTGCTCAGGACACCACGGCCAAGGCCGTCGAGGCCCAGGAGAAGGGCGCCGGCCCCGTGCTGGGCGTCTTCTCCACCGGCCCCGAGGTCCGCGTCGCCTGGCAGAACGTCGCCACGGAGGTCATCGGCACCGTCGTGCTGGTGCTCGCCGTGCTCACCCAGGGCCTGAACGACAAGGGCAACGGCCTCGGCACCCTGGGCGCGCTGATCACCGCCTTCGTGGTGGTGTCCATCGGCCTCTCCCTCGGCGGCCCGACGGGCTACGCGATCAACCCGGCCCGTGACCTCGGTCCGCGCATCGTGCACGCCCTCCTGCCCCTGCCCAACAAGGGCGGCTCCGACTGGGGCTACGCCTGGGTCCCCGTGGTCGGTCCGCTGCTCGGCGGCGCCATCGCGGCGGGCATCTACAACGTCGCGTTCGCCTAGGAGCGACAGGAGCGATCCTCGCGCCCGACGCGAAACTTCCAGCACGCGCCGTACGTAAAGCCCCTTAAACCCGGAATGACCAGGAGCACACAGTGACCGACGCGCACACCGCCGGCCCCTTCATCGCCGCCATTGACCAGGGCACCACCTCCAGCCGCTGCATCGTCTTCGACCGGGACGGCCGGATCGTCTCCGTCGACCAGAAGGAGCACGAGCAGATCTTCCCGAAGCCGGGCTGGGTCGAGCACGACGCCAACGAGATCTGGACCAACGTCCAGGAGGTCGTCGCCGGAGCCATCCAGAAGGCCGGCATCACCCGCGACGACATCAAGGCCATCGGCATCACCAACCAGCGCGAGACGACCGTGCTGTGGGACAAGAACACCGGTGAGCCCGTCCACAACGCCATCGTCTGGCAGGACACCCGCACCGACGCCCTCTGTCGCGAGCTCGGCCGCAACGTCGGCCAGGACCGCTTCCGCCGCGAGACGGGCCTGCCGCTCGCCTCCTACTTCGCCGGCCCCAAGGCCCGCTGGCTGCTCGACAACGTCGACGGTCTGAAGGAGCGCGCCGAGGCGGGCGACATCCTCTTCGGCACCATGGACACCTGGGTCATCTGGAACCTGACCGGTGGTGTCAACGGCGGCAAGCACGTCACCGACGTCACCAACGCCTCCCGCACCATGCTCATGAACCTGCACACCATGCAGTGGGACGAGAAGATCTGCGAGTCCATCGGCGTCCCGCCGCAGGTCCTGCCCGAGATCCGCTCCTCCGCCGAGGTCTACGGCGAGATCACGGGCGGCAAGCTGGGCGACCTGCTCGGCGGCATCCCGGTCGCCTCCGCGCTCGGCGACCAGCAGGCGGCCCTGTTCGGCCAGACCTGCTTCTCCGAGGGTGAGACCAAGTCGACGTACGGCACCGGCACCTTCATGGTGATGAACACCGGTGACAAGATCATCAACTCCTACAGCGGCCTGCTGACCACCGTCGGCTACAAGATCGGCGAGCAGGACACGGTCTACGCCCTGGAGGGCTCGATCGCCGTCACCGGCTCGCTGGTGCAGTGGATGCGCGACCAGATGGGTCTGATCTCCACCGCCGCCGAGATCGAGACGCTCGCGCTGTCGGTGGAGGACAACGGCGGTGCCTACTTCGTGCCGGCCTTCTCCGGCCTGTTCGCCCCGTACTGGCGCTCCGACGCCCGCGGTGTGATCGCCGGCCTGACCCGGTACGTCACCAAGGCGCACCTGGCGCGTGCCGTGCTGGAGGCGACCGCCTGGCAGACCCGGGAGATCGCCGACGCCATGACGAAGGACTCCGGCGTCGAGCTGGCCGCCCTGAAGGTCGACGGCGGCATGACCTCCAACAACCTGCTGATGCAGACCCTCGCCGACTTCGTGGACGCCCCCGTGGTGCGCCCGATGGTCGCCGAGACCACCTGCCTCGGCGCCGCCTACGCCGCCGGCCTCGCCGTCGGCTTCTGGAACAGCACCGACGACCTGCGCGCCAACTGGCGCCGGGCCGCCGAGTGGACCCCCCGCATGGACGCGGACACCCGCGCCCGTGAGTACAAGAACTGGCTCAAGGCCGTCGAGCGGACCATGGGCTGGCTCGAGGACGAGGAGTAAGAAACAGCATGACCAGTCAGTCCACCCTGCAGTCCGTGCCTGCCCTGGGGACGCACCCGGCCTCCGGCTCGAACCCGAGCCGAGCCGAGACCAGGGAGCAGCTCGCCAAGGCGTCGTACGACCTTCTCGTGATCGGCGGCGGCATCCTGGGCATCTCCACCGCCTGGCACGCCGCGCAGTCCGGCCTCAGGGTGGCTCTGGTCGACGCCGGCGACTTCGCCGGTGCCACCTCATCCGCCTCCTCCAAGCTGCTCCACGGCGGTCTGCGCTACCTGCAGACCGGCGCGGTGAAGCTGGTGGCGGAGAACCACTTCGAGCGCCGTGCGGTCTCCCGCCAGGTGGCCCCCCACCTGGCGAACCCGCTCACGTTCTACCTCCCCGTCTACAAGGGCGGGCCGCACGGCGCGGCGAAGCTCGGGGCGGGCGTCTTCGCCTACTCCGCGCTGTCGGCCTTCGGTGACGGCGTCGGGCACCTGCTCTCGCCGGCCAAGGCCGCCCAGGACGTGCCCGAGCTGCGCACCGAGAACCTCAAGGCCGTGGCCGTGTACGGCGACGACCAGATGAACGACGCGCGCATGGCTCTGATGACGGTCCGCGCGGCCGTCGAGGCGGGTGCCGTCGTCCTCAACCACGCCGAGGTGACGGGCATGCGCTTCACGCAGGGCCGGGTCACGGGCGCCGAGCTCAAGGACCGTCTCTCCGGCGACGAGTTCGGCGTCAACGCCCGGCTCGTGCTGAACGCGACCGGCCCCTGGGTCGACCACCTGCGGAAGATGGAGGACCCGAACGCGGCGCCGTCCATCCGCCTGTCCAAGGGCGCCCACCTGGTCCTGAAGCGCACCTCCCCCTGGAAGGCCGCGCTCGCCACGCCCATCGACAAGTACCGCATCACCTTCGCCCTCCCCTGGGAGGACATGCTGCTCCTCGGCACCACCGACGAGGAGTTCGAGGGCGATCCGGCGGACGTCTCGGTCACCGACCAGGACATATCCCAGATCCTCGACGAGGCCGCCTTCTCCGTCCGCGACCAGCAGCTGGACCGCGACCTCATCACCTACGCCTTCGCGGGCCTGCGGGTGCTGCCGGGCGGCCCCGGCGACACCGCCAAGGCCAAGCGCGAGACGGTCGTGACCGAGGGCAAGGGCGGCATGCTGTCCGTCGCGGGCGGCAAGTGGACCACCTTCCGCCACATCGGCCGTACGGTGATGCAGAAGCTGGAGTCGCTGCCGGGCCACCCCCTGGGCGACGACTTCGAGCCGATCAGCTCGCTGCCGAAGAAGCTGCCGCTGCCCGGCATCGCCAACCCGCGCGCGGTCGCCCACCGGCTGCTCACCGACCGCCCGGCGCCCGGCCCGCGCATGGCGGCCGACACCGCCAAGCACCTGGCCACGCACTACGGCTCGCTGGCCTTCGACATCGCCCGGCTGGCCAACGAGAACCCGGAACTGGCCGCACGCGTCCACCCGGACGCCCCGGAGATCTGGGCGCAGGTCGTCTGGGCCCGGGACCACGAGTGGGCCGAGACGCAGGACGACGTGCTGCGCCGCCGGACGACGCTGACGATCCGCGGCCTGGCCACGGACGACGTCCGCGCCAAGGTCCAGGACCTGCTCGACAAGAAGTAGGGCAGTACGCGGGCCCCAGGGGCCCGTCCCGAGGGGGCGGTTCCACGCCGACGGAGCCGCCCCCTCCGCGTGCTCCTCCCCGCATAATGACGTGATACGTCGGAGGTCTTAAGCGACAGGAGGCCGGCCATGGCAGTCACCGACGAGGCGATCGAGAAGATCAAGGGCATGATCGTCTCCGGCGCGCTGCGGCCGGGCGACCGGCTGCCCAAGGAGAGCGAACTCGCCGCCGACCTCGGCCTGTCCCGCAACTCCCTGCGGGAGGCCGTACGTGCGTTGTCCCTCATCCGGATCCTGGACGTGCGGCAGGGCGACGGCACGTACGTGACCAGTCTCGACCCGCAACTCCTGCTGGAGGCGATGAGTTTCGTCGTGGACTTCCACCGCGACGACACGGTCCTGGAGTTCCTGGCCGTACGCCGCATCCTGGAGCCGGCCGCGACGGCCATGGCAGCCCTGCGGATCAGTGAGCAGCAACTGGACGCGCTCACGGCCCAGCTGGACAAGCTCGGCGAGGCCCCGTCCGTCGAGGACCTCGTCGCCTGCGACCTGGAGTTCCACCGGGGCATCGTGCAGAGCTCGGGCAACTCCGTGCTGTGCTCGCTGCTCGACGGGCTCTCGGGGCCGACCACCCGGGCCAGGATCTGGCGCGGCCTCACCCAGGAGGACGCCGTCGGCCGCACCCTGCGCGAGCACCGGGCGATCCTCGCCGCACTGCGCGACCGGGACGCCGAGGCGGCGCGCTCGTGGGCGACGGTGCACATCGCGAGCGTCGAGCAGTGGCTGCGCTCCACTCTGTGACCCGGGCCTCACTCACCGCTCGGATGAATCCGGGGTGTTCAGGGGTGGTTCGCGGGGCAGTGATGGGGTCACTCCCCCTGCGAGGGGGCTGCGGGCGCCGCCTTGGCACGCCGTAAGGTTGGGGCGTACGCGAGGGTACGTCGGAAGGAGGCACTGGGTGATCGAGCTCGAGGGGGTTCCCGAGCTGGTCGACCCGGTCATGGTGGCCGCGTTCGAGGGCTGGAACGATGCCGGCGACGCCGCCTCCACCGCGGTCGCGCATCTGGACAGGGAGTGGAAGGGCGAAGTGTTCGCGGCGCTGGACGCCGAGGACTACTACGACTTCCAGGTGAACCGCCCCACGGTGTTCATGGAAGCGGGCGTCCGCAAGATCACGTGGCCGACGACAAGGTTGTCGGTGGTCCGGGTCGGCGGTGAGAAGCCGCGCGATCTGGTTCTCGTCCGGGGCATCGAACCGTCCATGCGGTGGCGTTCGTTCTGCAACGAACTGCTCGGCTTCGCGCACGAACTGGGTGTGGAGCTGGTGGTCGTCCTCGGCGCCCTGCTGGGCGACACCCCGCACACCCGCCCGGTTCCGATCAGCGGGACGACGTCCGACGCCGACCTGGCCCGCCGGATGGACCTGGAGGAGACCAAGTACGAGGGCCCCACGGGCATCGTCGGCGTCCTCCAGGAGGCGTGCACGCACGCGGGTGTGCCGGCCGTCTCGCTGTGGGCGGCGGTGCCGCACTACGTGTCGCAGCCGCCGAACCCGAAGGCCACGCTGGCCCTCCTGAACCGCTTGGAGGACCTGATCGACGTGCGCATCCCGCTGGGCGAGCTGCCCGAGGACGCGCGGGCCTGGCAGGTCGGCGTGGACCAGCTGGCCGCGGAGGACAGCGAGGTCGCCGAGTACGTCCAGTCGCTGGAGGAGGCCCGGGACACCGCCGAGCTGCCCGAGGCGTCCGGCGAGGCGATCGCCCGCGAGTTCGAGCGCTACCTGCGGCGCCGGGACGGCGGCGGCCCGCCCGCGTCCGGCGGACACGCCACGGCGGACGGCAGCGACAGCACCTCCTACCTGCGGGACAACCCCAGCGGCCGCACCCGCCCGCCGAAGCCGCCCAAGCCGAGCGGCACGGACGACGACGAGTCGTCGGAGGACTGAGCCGCGGGGCGCAGGAGCGCCCCAGCCCGCCCCGGGACGCCCGGGCCGTCCACGCGTCCGGCGGGGCGAACACCGACCCGGCCAAGGGACGAGCACGCCACCGCGACACCGGGGACCGACTCACAACCCCGTCCGCCCCGGGGCGCCCGGGCCGACACCGACATCCGGCGAACGCCGCCCGGACCGAGAGACAAGCACGCCGCCCCGGCGCCGGGAACCGACTCCCGACCCCGTCCGCCGCGGGACGCCCCGGCCGTCGACGGTGTCCGCAGACACCGGGCAGGCCGAGAAGGGGCCCGCCACCGCAACACCGGAAGCCGACTCCCGACCCCATCCACCCCGGGACGCCCCGACCGTCGACGGTGTCCGCAGACACCGGGCAGGCCGAGGGGGGAGCCCCGGCGCCGAGACGCGCCTGGCCGTCGGGGAGGCCCGCGCAGGGCGAGGGGTAGGGCAGGTCGCCGGAGCCCGTGCGGGCTGCCGCAACCGCCGCACCGTCGGCACGCCAGAGGGGCGTCTCCCGACCGGGAGACGCCCCTCTGCCTGTTCTCGGCTACAGAGCCACGCCCAGCAGCGCGTCCACCGTGCGGGAGACGACGCCCGGCGCGCCCGTGTCCGTGCCGCCGCTCTTCTCCTGGAGCGCTGCCCAGCGGTCGACCGCGGCGAGCGCGGCCGGGGCGTCCAGGTCGTTCGCGAGGGCCTCGCGGATCTCCTCCACGAGCGCCTCGGCCGGCGGCCCGTCGGGCCGGGACACGGCGGCCCGCCAGCGGCCGAGCCGGTCGACGGCGTCCTGGAGGACCTGGTCGGTCCACTCCCAGTCGGCGCGGTAGTGGTGGGCGAGCAGCGCGAGCCGGATGGCGGCCGGGTCGACGCCGTCGTACCGCAGCTTGGAGACGAAGACCAGGTTGCCCTTGGACTTGGACATCTTCTCGCCGTCGAGGGCGACCATGCCGGCGTGCACGTACGCCTTGGCCATGGGGAACTCGCCGGTGAGGGCCTGGGCGTGCGAGGCGCCCATCTCGTGGTGCGGGAAGGCGAGGTCGGAGCCGCCGCCCTGGATGTCGAAGCCCATGCCGAGGTGGTCGAGGGCGATGGCCACGCACTCGATGTGCCAGCCCGGCCGTCCGCGCCCGAGCGACCCCCCGTCCCAGCTGGGCTCGCCCTCGCGGGCCGCCATCCACAGCATCGGGTCGAGCGGGTTCTTCTTGCCCGGCCGGTCCGGGTCGCCGCCGCGCTCGGCGGACAGCAGCCGCATCGCCGCGGCATCGAGGTTCGAGACCTTGCCGAAGTGCGGGTCGGACTCGACGGAGAAGTAGACATCGCCTTCGAGTTCGTACGCCGCGCCCAGGTCCCGCAGCCGCTCGACGAGCGGGACGATCCCGGGTATCGCCTCGACGGCGCCTATGTACTGCCGCGGCGGCAGCATGCGCAGGGCCGTCATGTCCTCGCGGAAGAGGGCCGTCTCCTGCTCGGCGAGCGCGGCCCAGTCGAGGCCGTCGCGCTGCGCCCGCTCCAGGAGCGGGTCGTCGACGTCGGTGACGTTCTGGACGTAGTGAACCTGCCGCTTGGTGTCGAGCCACACGCGCTGCACGAGGTCGAACGCGTTGTAGGTCGCCGCGTGCCCCAGGTGGGTGGCGTCGTACGGGGTGATGCCGCAGACGTAGATACGGGCGACGGGACCGGGGTCGAGGGTGACGAGGCCGCCGGTCGCGGTGTCGTGGATCCTCAGGTCGCGGCCCTGACCAGGCAGGGCGGGGACCTCGGAAGCGGGCCAGGCATGCATGACCTGAGCCTAACCGGACTGAAGTTCCCTATACGAATGGGAGCGGCCCGGACGGCCGAGAAGGCGCTCTTGCGGGAGCGCGCCGTATGTGCTGCTACACGGGTGGCCAGGGAATCGCCGGCCATTCCCCGCCCGGCTCCGGATGCTTCCCCGAGGCGAGCAGAGCTCCGACCCGCTCGCGTGTGGCCTCGATCTCGGCACCGGTGATCAGCGGTTCGAGCCGCGCGGCGAGAGCCCCGCCCTCGGCCAGGTCCTTCCTGAGGCCTTCGAGGACGCCGGCCGCCTCCGGGGTGAGGGGCTCCCCCGCCCACCCCCACAGCAGGGTCCGCAGCTTGTTCTCGACGTTGAAGGTCACCCCGTGGTCGATGCCGTACAGCCGGCCCTCGCCCGTGGGCAGCAGGTGCCCGCCCTTGCGGTCGGCGTTGTTGAGCACGGCGTCGAGCACCGCGAGCCGCCGCAGCCGCTCGTCGTCGGCGTGCACGAGCAGCGCGGTACGTCCCTCGCCGACCTCGGCGAAGCCGATCGCCTTCCAGCCCGGCTCCGGCTCCTCCCCGTCGACCAGGGCGAGCAGCTCCTGGTCGGGCACCGCCTCGACCCACAGCTGGCACATGCCCTCTCCGTAGGGGCCGTCCCGCAGCACGGTGGCGGGGACCAGGCCCCAGCCGGTCGCCTCGGAGACCTCGTACGCGGCGACCTCGCGCTGGGCGAGCGTCCCGTCGGGGAAGTCCCACAGGGGTCGCTCACCGGCGACCGGCTTGTAGATGCAGGCCGCTTCCCCGCCGTCGTACGACACCGTGCAGTACAGGGCCGCGTTGGACGCCTCGCGGATCCGTCCGCGCACGGTGAGTTCGCCCCGGGCGAGCAGCTCGGCGGGGTCCGGAGGAGGTGTCACGCTCCGCGGCGGTATCCGTTCTGGCGCGGACATACGTGTCCTTCCGGGTCGAGCGGGAGACTGCACAGCGGGCACGGCGGCCGCCCCGCGTTGACGACGTCGAGGGCGCGCTTGGCGAAGGCCCTCGCCTGCGCGCCGGTGAGCCGGACCCGCAGCATCGGGGGCCCGTTCTCCTCGTCCTGGAGGAGCCGTTCCTCGGCCTCGGCGAGGTCCTCCTCGGACTCGGCGTCGAGTTCGACGAGCGCCTGCGCCTCGACGATCATGAGCTGCTCGTCGCCGTCCCAGGCGAGCGCCATGGTGCCGACCCGGAACTCCTCCTCGATGGGGGTGTCCAGCGGGGCGGTGTCATGGACTTCCGACGGTGCCACGGCGGGGACGGAAGCGCTGCCGCCGCTGCGGCGCACCACCTCGTCGAGCAGTTCTTCCATGCGTTCGGCGAGCGCTGCGACCTGGGTCTTCTCCAGGGCCACGCTGGTCACCCGGGTGCCGGCGGAAGCCTGGAGGAAGAACGAACGGCGTCCGGGCAGTCCGACCGTACCGGCCACGAAACGCTCCGGATGGTCGTAGAGGAACACCTGACGGGACACGTCCTGTCTCCATTGGAATCGTGGGAACCGTGTGACCACGGCACTGCTGCGACCGCTTCACCCTACTGCGGCGGACGATCACGGTGCGCCCGCACCACCCCCGACTTGGGCTTCGTCGCCCGGCGGTTCCTCGCGCGGCACCAGGGACGTGAAGTTCCCGGTGTCGCCGAGGCGGACGAGAAACGGCCGCAGTCGTGTGTAGCGGATCGCGGTGATGGAACACGGTTCAACGGAAATCCGCTGGAAGAGGTCCAGATGAAGTCCGAGTGCGTCGGCGACGAGAGACTTGATGATGTCGCCGTGCGAGCACATGAGGTAGACGGCGTCGGCGCCGTGGTCGCGCTCCACGCGCGCGTTCCACTCGCGTACGGCCTCGGCGGCGCGCGTCTGCATCGCCCGCATGGACTCCCCGCCGGGGAACGCCGCGGCGGACGGGTGCGCCTGCACCACCTCCATCAGGGGCTCGTCCTTGAGCTCGGCGAGCTTGCGTCCGGACCAGTCGCCGTAGTGGCACTCGCCGATGCGCTCGTCGGTGTGGTGGGTCAGTTCCGGCCGGGCCCGGAGCAGGGGCCGGATCGTCTCCTGGCAGCGCTGGAGCGGACTGGTGACGATCTCGGCGAGGGGCAGTTCGGCCAGCCGCCCGGGCAGTGCGGCGGCCTGCTCGGCGCCGCGCCCGTCGAGGGCCACGCCGGGTGTCCAGCCGGCGAGCAGTCCCTCGGTGTTGGCGGTGGAACGTCCGTGCCGGACCAGGATCAACGTGGGCATGCGGTCCAGCGTAGGCGCACGCGCGCGTGCGGTGTCGTTCGAGTGACGGGAGACTCTTTTCGTGATCGTCGACTGTGCCATCTACCGCGACGGACACCGGTCGGAGGGGCCCGAGGACTTCTCCGAAGCCCTGGACGAGGCCCGCGCTGCGGGCGGTTTCGTGTGGATCGGGCTGCACGAGCCCACAGAACGTGAATTCGAGCATGTCACCCGGGAGTTCGGGCTGCACCCGCTGGCCGTCGAGGACGCCCTCAAGGCCCACCAGCGGCCCAAGCTGGAGGTGTACGACGACTCGCTCTTCGTGGTGCTGAAGCCGGTGGCGTACGAGCCGCAGAGCGACGCCGTCTCCACCGGCGAGATCATGATCTTCCTGGGCGACTCGTTCGTGGTGACCGTCCGGCACGGCGAGGGCGCCCCGCTCAAGGCCGTACGGAGCCGGCTGGAGCAGGAACCGGAGCTGCTGGGCAAAGGGCCGACCTCCGTGCTGTACGCGGTCGCCGACGCGACCGTCGACCACTACCTGGAGGTGGCGACCGAGTTGCAGACCGACCTGGAGGAGCTGGAGGCGGAGGTCTTCTCACCGGACGGCGGCGGATCGCGGAACACCGCGTCCCGGATCTACACCTTCAAGCGGCAGGTCCTGGAGTTCCGCCGGGCGACCGGGCCGCTGGCCCTGCCGATGAGCCGGCTGGCGGGGACGGCCCCGTACGGCGTCGCGGTGCCGTTCGTGGACGACCGGGCCCGGCCGTTCTTCCGCGACGTCAGCGACCACCTCACGCGCGTGAACGAGTCCGTGGAGAACCTGGACCGGCTGGTGTCCGACATCCTGTCGGCGCATCTGGCGCAGATGAGTGTCCGGCAGAACGACGACATGCGGAAGATCTCCGCGTGGGCGGCCATGGCCGCGATCCCCACGATGTTCGCGGGGATCTACGGCATGAACTTCGATCACATGCCCGAGCTGCACTGGGTCTGGTCCTATCCGGCGCTGATCGTCCTGATGGCCGTCCTGGAGATGATGGTCTTCCGGCTGTTCAAGCGCCGCGGGTGGCTGTAGACGGGCCGGGTCAGGCGAACTCGGGTTCCGCGGACGCGGGTCCGCCGAGGGCGTTGCGGCGCTCGGGCGTCTTCAGCGACACCATCCGGCGCCAGCCGCCCAGCCGTTCGTAGGCGTACATCGCGTGGATGCCCGCCGCGAGCACCGCCGACTTGGCCCTGGACCAGCCGAGGATGCGGCCCATGTTCGCCATGACCGCGAGGCTGACGTCCCGGTAGATCCGGATCTCGGCCAGCGCGCACTCACGCAGGGTCCGCTGGATGACCCGGCCGTGGCCCGCGTACGCGAAGCGCAGCAGCTCCTCGTGGCAGTAGGCGAGGTGGTTGTCCTCGTCGTTGGAGATCTGTTTGACCGCGCGGCCGATGTCGGGGTGGTCCGCGAAGTGCTTGCGGAGCAGTTCCATCTGCTCCGAGGCACGCTGTTCGGTGACCCTGCTGTGTGAGAGGTAGGTGACGATGTCCCCGACCGTGAGCCGCTCGTCGCGTTTCAGCTGCTCGTGGGCGAGGCCGATGCCGTTCTTCTCCAGCAGCATGGTGTAGTCGGTCTCCGGCGGGACCGGGACGGGGTCCAGGCCGCGCTTCTTGAGCAGGGCGTTGAAGATCCGGCCGTGCTTGTCCTCGTCGGCGCCGTGCCGGGTGATCTTGGGGGCGAGTTCGCGTTCGCTCTCGGGGACGAGCGCGGCGATACGCGCGTTCTCCCAGCCGCCCTGGGACTCGCCGCTCGCGGCGATGGAGCAGAACAGGGCGAAGGACTCGTCGTCGGCGAGGATCTCCTGGAACAGACTCTTGGCCGAAAGCATCGTGGGCACCTCGTTCCCGCGCGCGTGCGCGTACCGCCAGGATTCCGCGGATTTCCGCAGGTTCCGCGAAGAACGAGTCAAGTGCGGGGTGAGGGGTGCTGCAACAGGTGTGCCGGTCAACTCCGCCAAATGGAGGACGTGGGGGGAGCTGTGCTCGGCGCACCGAGGGCGGTACGGCGTAACCGCCGGGGGTCCGACGCGTTGTTCCGCGTGACGGCCGTGGCGGGGAAGACCCCCGAGCCCCCACCACGGCCGCTGAAACCTCAGGCGAGTCCGGCGCGCTCCAGGGCCTGCGTACCGGCGCGCAGGGAGGCGAGCCGCTCCTCCAGAGTGAAGCCCGCCGGCGCGAGGGACAGGGTGGTGACCCCGGCCGCGGCGTAGGCCTTCATCCGGTCCGCGATGCGGTCCACGGAACCGAGCAGCGTCGTCTTGTCGATGAGGTCGTGCGGTACGGCGGCCGCGGCGCCCTGCTTGTCGCCGGAGAGGTACTTGGTCTGGATCTCGGCGGCCTCCTGCTCGTACCCCATGCGCCGGGCGAGCTGGTTGTAGAAGTTCTGCTTGGGGCTGCCCATGCCGCCGACGTACAGCGCGGTGTAGGGACGGAAGGTGTCGGCCAGCGTGGCCACGTCCTTGTCGTCACCCACGGCGAGCGGCAGGGTCGGGCAGACGTCGAACCCGTCGAGGGTCTTGCCGGCCTTCTCGCGCCCGGCGCGCAGGTACCTGATCGCGGTGTCCTCGAGGTGGTCGGCGGAGGGGAAGATCAGCAGGGCGCCGTCGGCGATCTCACCGGTCTGCTCCAGGTTCTTCGGGCCGATCGCGGCGATGTAGAGCGGGATGTGCTCGCGCTGCGGGTGCACGGTCAGCTTGATGGGCTTGCCCGGGCCGCCGGGGAGGGGGAGGGTCCAGTGCTCGCCCTCGTAGGACAGGCGCTCGCGGGTCATGGCCTTGCGGACGATCTCGACGTACTCGCGGGTGCGGGCGAGCGGCTTGTCGAACTTGACGCCGTACCAGCCCTCGGAGACCTGCGGGCCGGAGACGCCGAGGCCGAGGCGGAAGCGGCCGCCGGACAGGGAGTCGAGGGTGGCGGCCGTCATGGCGGTCATGGCGGGCTGGCGGGCCGGGATCTGGAAGATGGCGGAGCCGACGTCGATCCGTTCCGTCTGGGCGGCGACCCAGCTCAGGACGGTGGCGGCGTCGGACCCGTAGGCCTCGGCGGCCCAGCAGACGGCGTATCCGAGCCGGTCGGCCTCCTGGGCGACGGCCAGATTGTCCGCGTCCATTCCGGCACCCCAGTAGCCGAGGTTGATGCCGAGCTGCATGCCGAATCCCCTTACTGATCAGTAACGTGCCTTGTGCGGAGACCATAGCGCGAGGGCCGGGGGATGACGCAGAGTCGTTGCACACGGCTCCTCACACGGAAGGCTCTGGCCAGTAATCTCGGCGTTCATGGAGCAGAGGCATCTCGGCCGCACCGGCCTGCGTGTGTCCCGGATCGGGCTCGGCACCCTGACCTGGGGACGGGACACCGACGAGCACGACGCCGCGGACCTGATGAAGACGTTCTGGGAAGCGGGCGGGACCCTCGTCGACACCGCGGACGTGTACGGCGACGGAGAGGCCGAGTACCTGATCGGCAGGCTCATGGACGGCCTGGTGCCCCGCCGGGACCTGGTCATCTCGACCAAGGCCGGCAGCGTGCCGGACCCCGACCGCCGCTTCGACGCCTCCCGCGGCCATCTGCTCTCCGCGCTGGACGCCTCGCTCTCCCGGCTCGGCACCGACTACGTCGACCTCTGGCACGTGCACACCTTCGACCCGGACACCCCGCTGGAGGAGACCCTCCAGGCCCTCGACCTCGCGGTCGCCAGCGGCCGTGCCCGCTACGCCGCCGTCTCCAACTTCTGCGGCTGGCAGCTGGCCAAGGCCGCGACCTGGCAGCTGGCGGCTCCCGGGAGGACCCGGCTGGCCGGGACGCAGCTCGAGTACTCCCTGCTCCAGCGCGGCGTCGAACGCGAGGTGCTGCCGGCCGCGCTGGACTTCGGCATCGGACTGCTGCCGTCCTCGCCGCTCGGGCGTGGCGTGCTGACCGGCAAGTACCGGGGCGACGCGACGCCACCGGACTCGCGCGGCGCCTCGGAGCACCTCGCGCCGTTCGTCGCGCCGTACCTCGACGACACGGCGAGCCGCATCGTGGACGCCGTGACCACCGCGGCCGACGGTCTCGCGGTGACGCCGCTCCAGGTGGCCCTGGCCTGGGTCCGCGACCGGCCGGGCGTGGCCGCGCCGGTCGTCGGCGCGCGCAACGCGCTGCAGCTCACGGCGGCATTGTCAGTGGAGACCCTTAGTCTTCCTGACGAGATCTGCCGGGCGCTCGACGACGTGTCGGCGCCTGTGCACCGCTATCCCGATCACGACTGGAGCACGCTGTGAGCACGGAGCCGGAGACCACGGAGGACGCCGAGCCGGGGACGCCGACCGGTGGTGCGGAGACCGAGGGGACCCAGGGGGACGCGGCCGACTCGGGTCAGGTGTCCGAGGCCGAGGCCGAGCTGCGGGCGCAGCAGGTCGAGCGGGAGCGCATCGAACAGCGGAAGGCCGAGAAGAGCGAGCCGATCGAGAGCGGCGGCAAGCTGAGCGGCCAGGCCGCCGA
>NZ_GG657757.1:1757615-1759074 GCF_000158955.1 Streptomyces viridochromogenes DSM 40736
GGGGCCGGGCCGTCACCGTCTGGCTCCTGGAGCAGGCCGCGCTGTGCCGGGCACACCGCTCTGGAGATGCCGGCCCTGGTGACGGCCCTGGCCCAGCGGGGCGTGCCGGACCCCGACCGTGCGGTGCAGGACAGCATCGCGGAGGGTGAGGCGCTGGTCTTTCAGGACGCCCTGGAGGAGACCGGTGCTCCGCCCCCGGCCAGGGCGATGGGCGCCGAGGACGCTGAGGAGGACGAAGGGGACGAGGCACGCCCGGTCCGCCTCCTGGTCGGCCTCGAGCGGTACGCGCTCGCGGAGGAGAGCCTCGCCGACGGTCTGGCCCGGCTGGTCAACTCGGCGCCCAAGCAGGACGGTTCGGCTGTGGAGTGGGAGCGGGCCGCGGCCTCGACCCAGGGGTCGGCGGGTGAGCTGATCCGCGCGGTCGCCGCTCATGGTCTGGTCCTGCACACCGGTGGCGCGGCCTCGCTGGCCGAGCCCGCGGCCCTGCTGACCGCCGCACACTCCCTCGGCCTGCGCGTCTGGGCCGCCGCGCACGGCCCGATCGGCCGCACCCGCTTCGCCGCCCTGTTGCCCCGCTCGGGGACGGCCGAAGCCGCGCCGGGCACCCCGTCCGCCGACGCCGCCTCCCCCGCCGCCCCCGTCTGCACCGTCGCCGGGCTGCTCGCCGGGTCCGAGGGGCCGGGGCGGGACGCCGACGGGGCGCTGGATCTGGATCTGCTCGTCGTGCTCGACGCACCGCAGCTGGACGTCGAGACGGCGGCACTGCTGACGGAGTCGCTGCCGGACGGGGCACGGCTGGTGCTGGCCGGGGATCCGGCGGTGCTCTGGTCCGTGGGTCCGGGCCGGGTGTTCGCCGATCTGCTCGCGGCCCGGATCTGCCCTCAGGTCTCCTCGCGGCGGCCTGATCCGGGGCCGCTGGGCGAGTTGGTCTCCGGCATCGGCATCGGCGAGCTGAACCAGGTCGAGGCCCCGGGCAAGGAGGTCGTGATCGTGCCGGTGCGGGACGCCGGTGAGGCCGTGCACCGGACGGTGCAGCTCGTCGCGGACTCGGTGCCGCGGGCGATCGGCGTACCGGCCGAGGAGACACAGGTGATCACACCGGGGCACGGCGGTGCCGTCGGCACCCGTGCGCTCAACGCGGCGTTGAAGGAGCGGCTCAACCCGGGCCCGGGCCGCTTCGCCGGCTTCGACCCCGGCGACCGGGTCGTCCACTCCCCCGCTCCCGGGCGGGTGCTGCCGGGCACGGTGGTGAAGGCGGATGCCGAGGGGCTGCACCTGTCGTGCGAGGGCGAGGCCGTCGTCGTGCCCAAGGAGCGGGTGGAGCAGTCCGTGCGGCACGGGTGGGCGCTGACCGCGCACCAGGCCGTGGGGAGCCGGTGGCCCGCGGTGGTCGTGGTCCTGCCCGGCGATGCCGCGCAGGCCCTCAGCCGGGCCGTGGTGTACACGGCGTTCGGGCGGG
>NZ_GG657757.1:1759190-1789091 GCF_000158955.1 Streptomyces viridochromogenes DSM 40736
CCCTCGTGGTGGCTGATCGTGGTGGCCGGCGCCTGTGCTCAGCGCCGGTCCGCGTCCAGTGGTTCCAGGTCCTCGTCCTCGTCGAGGTCGGTGTCGAGGTCGTCCAGGTCCTCAGCCTCGCCCTCGTCGCCGTCTTCGTCGTCGACGTCGTCGTCGAGTTCTTCGTCGAAGACGGCGCTGACGTCGAAACGGCAGACCACCTGCTGCGGATCGACCTGCTCGAACGGCGCCTCCAGCCACTCGCCGGGTTCGGCCGGTTCGTCCGCGGCCGCCACCCAGAGCGTGGAGTCGCCCTCCTCCAGTCCGAATTCCTTGTGCCGGGAGGCGATCTCGTCGGGCTCGAACTCGCCGAAGAGGAGGCCGAGCGCGCCGTGGACCGTCCCGGAGGCGGCCAGGCCGTCCTCGCCCTCCGCGGCCTCGATCCGCTCGGCCTGCGCCAGCAGCCGCTGCGGCTCGGCCACCGCGTAGTCGCGGCGGATGAGTACGCTCAGCGCGTTCGGTTCCTCGGGCCCGTTGTACGGGGGCAGCGCATCCTCCGCACCGGGGATCTCGAAGGGTGTGACCTCGTCGTAGCGGTCGTAGAGCAGTTCGTCGTACACCTCTGCGGCCGCGGCCAGCTGGTTGAACGCCTCGTAGACGGCCGGGTCGTCCTCCCCCGACCTGCGTTCGACCGCGGCCAGGTGGCGGTCGAGCGCGGTCTTGACCGCCTCGGCGGCGGCGCGTACCTCGGCAGCGGTGGGCTGCGCAGCATCAGACATAGTGCAGACGCTATCCGTACCAGGCCCCAGCCCGCACAATAGATGCGATGCCGGAATACGAATTTGTCGACGTGTACGTACCTCGCGGGGTCTCCCGCAAGGAAACGGCACGTCTGCTGACGGACCATGCCGAGTACGGACACTGGGAGTTGTACCGTCTGAGCCTGCTGCGGGACGGCAGCCGCAAGGTGCGGTTGCGCCGGCGGATCATCCGCCAGGTGCGGGCCACGTGGTGAGCTGGGGCGGCACACTGGGAGAAGGCATGTGACGGAGCGGGCCCCGCCGGATGGCGGGGCCCGCTCCTTTCGCGATGGTGTCAGGCCGAGGCGCGTGCCTTGCGGTAGAGGACCGCGCCCGCCAGCAGCGCGCCGGCGCCGGCCGGGAGGACGAGCCAAAGCGGAGGTCGCTGCCGGTGTTCGCGAGTTGGGCGCCCCCGTCGGGTTTGCGTGACGAGCTGGCCGCCCGGGTTTTGTTGCCCGTGCAACCGCCCGGCGTCTCGGCGCCGGTGCTGGGCGGCGTGCCCGGGGTGCCGGGGTGACCGGGCTCCTCGGGGCTGCCGGGGTTGCCCGGGTTACCGGGGTTGCCCGGGTTACCCGGGTTACCCGGGTTTCCAGGGTTGCCCGGGTTACCCGGCTGCCCGGGGTTCTCGTGGCCGCCGCCGGGCGGGTTGGTGTGGTGTCCGCCGGAGCCGCCGTTGCGGCAGTCGTTGCCCGCGCTGGGGTTCCCGACGCCGATGATGTCGACGCTGTTGCCGCAGACGTTCACCGGCACGTCGATCGGCGCCTGGACGTGGTTGCCCGAGCCGACGCCGGGCGAGTCGGTGGCGTGTCCGCCGGCGTGCGAGCCGCCGTGGCCACGGTGCTCGCCGTAGCCCCCCGACGACGATCCGCCCCCCTTGTTGGCGCAGGAGTTGCCCACCGACGGGTTGAGCACCCCGACGACGTTGACCGTGTTCCCGCAGACGTTGACCGGGACGTGCACCGGCGCCTGCACCGTGTTTCCGGACAGCACGCCGGGCGAGCCCGAACTGGCGCCATGGGCGCCCGAGTCGGCGTGCGCCGCGCCGCCCGCGGCGGCGATCACGCCGGTCGCGGCCGCCACGGTCATCAGACCCTTGCGGGTGACCTGTCGCATTACTGAATACCTGCCTTCGACCCTGTCTCGAATTCTTTTCGAGCTCTTCTCGAATTACTCGAAAGAAGCGTTCGGTCCCGGAGCGCGTGGCACGCACTCCGGGACCGATGGCTTTGAAACTCCCCTCAGTGAGGGGAAAGCATCACTTGTTGATGCAGGTGTTGCCGAAGGCGGGGTTCAGCAGCCCGATCACGGAGACCGTGTTGCCGCAGACGTTCACCGGGACGTGAACGGGCACCTGAACAACGTTGCCGGACAGGACACCCGGGGAGTGCACGGCGGCACCCTGGGCACCCGAGTCGGCGACGGCCAGGCCCGCGCTCGCGAGAACCAGCCCACCGGTGGCAGCCGCAGCAGCGACGACCTTCTTGATCATTATTCCTCCTAGTTGGCAAAGCGACCCATCTTGCGATCGCATTACCTGTAACGAGGAGGGAGTAATGAGGCTACGAGCTTATGGTCGCATTCACCCTTCCCAGTCGATCTCGCACACCCGACCGAATAGCGGCGTTCCGTTACGGGCGTTCCGCTCGGGCCGGTTCAGGACGCGTCGATGAACCGGTCGAGCACGCGCACGCCGAACTGGAGGCCCTCCACCGGCACCCGCTCGTCCACGCCGTGGAACATGCCGGCGAAGTCCAGCTCCGGCGGCAGCTTCAGCGGCACGAAGCCGAAGCCCCGGATGCCCAGGTCGTCGAAGGACTTGGCGTCCGTCCCGCCGGAGAGCATGTAGGGGATCGCCTTGGCTGTCGGGTCCTCGGCCAGCAGAGCGGACTGCATCGCCCCGACGAGCGCCCCGTCGAAGGTGGTCTCCACGGCCTTGTCGGCGTGGACGTCCTCGCGGCGCACGTTCGGGCCGAGGATCCGGTCGAGGTCGGCGAGGAACTCCTCCTCGTGGCCGGGCAGGAACCGTCCGTCGACGTGGGCGGTCGCCTCGCCCGGGATGACGTTGACCTTGTAACCGGCGCCGAGCTGGGTGGGGTTGGCCGTATTGCTCAGGGTCGCGCCGATGAACTTGGCGATGCCGCCGAGCCTGACGAGGGTCGACTCCATGTCCTCCGGGTCGAGTTCGGTGCCGAGCGCGTCACCGAGCTCGTCGAGGAAGGCGCGGGTGGTCTTCGTGACGCGCACCGGGAACTTGTGCCGCCCGAGCCGCGCGACGGCCTCCGACAGCTCGGTGATCGCGTTGTCCCGGTGGATCATCGACCCGTGCCCGGCGGTGCCGGCCACGGTGAGCTTCATCCAGTGCATGCCCTTCTCGGCCGTCTGGATCATGTAGAGCCGCCGCTGCTCGCTGACGGTGAACGAGAACCCGCCCACCTCGCTGATCGCCTCGGTGACGCCCTCGAACAGCTCGGGGTGCTTGCGCACGAGGTGCTTGGCCCCGTACGTGCCGCCGGCCTCCTCGTCGGCGAGGAACGCGAGGACGATGTCGCGCGGAGGCTTGCGCCCGCTGCGCAGCCGGTCGCGGACGACCGCCAGGGTCATCGCGTCCATGTCCTTCATGTCGACGGCCCCGCGGCCCCACACACAGCCGTCGGCGACCTCGCCGGAGAAGGGGTGGTGCGTCCAGTCGTCCGCGTTGGCCGGTACGACGTCGGTGTGGCCGTGGATGAGGAGCGCGGGCCGGGAGGGGTCCTCGCCCTCGATCCGGGCCACCGTGGAGGCGCGGCCCGGGTGGGACTCGAAGATCTGCGGTTCGAGCCCGACCTCGGCGAGCTTCTCGGCGACGTACTCGGCCGCCTTCCGCTCGCCCGGACCCGAGTGGTCGCCGTAGTTGCTGGTGTCGATCTGGATCAGCTCGCGGCAGAGGTCCACGACCTCGTCCTCGCCGGTGACGCTCCTGGCCGTGTCCGTCTCGCTCACGTGCTTCCTCCCGGTGTCACTGCTGGTGGGTCCCCCTCATCCTCTCTCTCCCCGGCCCACACCCCAAGAGAGCTCCCGGCCCGTCACACGCCGTTCACGCCTCGCCGGGGTGTGGACGGGGGGTGATCGGCCACCCCGGAAAGCCTGGTAATGTTTACGTCGTCGCCGCGGGGAGAACCCACGCGACAGACACCTTGTCCGGGTGGCGGAATGGCAGACGCGCTAGCTTGAGGTGCTAGTGCCCTTTATCGGGCGTGGGGGTTCAAGTCCCCCCTCGGACACATGAAGCTGAGGGCCGTGACCGCGAGGTCACGGCCCTCAGGCGTTGTCGCGGAAGGGTGACCATGACCAGTCGTTCCTGCCCGTGCGGGCTGCCCGAGGCCTACGAGGCGTGCTGCGGCCGGTATCACTCGGGTGCCGCCGCGGCGCCGACCGCCGAGGCGTTGATGCGGTCGCGGTACTGCGCCTTCGTGAAGGGGGACGCCGCGTATCTGCTGCGCACCTGGCATCCGCGGACGCGGCCCGGGCGGCTGGAGCTCGATCCGGGGATGCGGTGGACCGGGCTGGAGATCCTGGACACGCGTGACGGGTCCGCGTTCCACTCCGGCGGGACGGTGGAGTTCCGGGCGTCGTACCGGGGCGGTTCGCTGCACGAGCGGAGCCGGTTCGAGCGGGTCGACGGAGCGTGGGTGTACATCGACGGGGAGTTTCCGGCGTAGCGGGGTCAGGGGGCCAGGATGTCGAGTTCCTGGAGGGCCCCGACCGTGATCTCGCGGGTCAGTTCCTCCGCGCGGACCGCGTCGCCCGCGCGGACCGCCTCGGCGACCTGGACGTGCAGGGTGACGGCGGCCGGGTCGGGGTCCTCGAACATCACGTCGTGATGGGTGCGACCGGCGAGGACCTCGGCGACGACGTCGCCGAGGCGGGCGAACATCTCGTTGCCGGAGGCGTCCAGGATGGCGCGGTGGAAGGCCATGTCGTGGACGAGGTACTCCTCGAGCTTGTGACCGCGTGAGTTGGCGACCATGCCGAGGGCGCACTCGGTGAGTTCGGCGCACTGTTCGGCCGTGGCGTGCCGGGCGGCGAGGCCGGCCGCGACCGGCTCGATCGCGGAGCGCAGCAGCGTGAGGGAGCGCAGCTGCCGGGGGCGGTCCTTGCCGGCCAGGCGCCAGCGGATGACCTGGGGGTCGTAGACGTTCCACTCGGCCGTCGGGCGGACCGTGACGCCGACGCGGCGGCGGGACTGGACCAGGTGCATGGACTCCAGGACGCGGACCGCCTCGCGCATCACGGATCGTGACACGTCGAAACGCTGGGCGAGCTCGTCCGTGCGCAGCACGCTGCCGGGCGGGTACTCGCCCGCCGTGATCTCGGGGCCGAGGGTGTCCAGTACATGGCCGTGCAGCCCCCGGCCCGGTGTGCTCATGCACTCAGCGTACGGGGTAGATCACGCAGCCAAAAAGTCAGACTTATTTGTCACGGCCTCTTGAATTCGTCGTACCTAATGAGTTTCAGTTGCGTCGACATCACGTGTCGACGAAGACAGCAGACAGTGAGGCAGCGATGAACACCCCCCACGTCGTCGTGGTCATGGGCGTCGCCGGCACCGGCAAGACCACCATCGGTCCCCTGCTCGCGGCCCGGCTCGGCGTTCCGTACGCCGAGGGCGACGACTTCCACCCGCAGGCCAACATCGCCAAGATGTCGGCCGGTACGCCGCTCACCGACGAGGACCGCGGGCCCTGGCTCGACGCCATCGGCGAGTGGGCGCACGGGCGGGCCGGGCTCGGCGGGGTGGTCAGCTGCTCGGCACTGAAGCGGTCGTACCGCGACCGGCTGCGCGCCGCCGCGCCGGGCGTGGTCTTCGTGCACCTCACGGGCGACCGCGCGCTGATCGAGGACCGGATGTCGCACCGGCAGGGGCACTTCATGCCCACGGCACTGCTCGACTCCCAGTTCGCCACGCTCCAGCCGCTGGAGGCGGACGAGGCGGGAGTCGGTGTGGACGTCTCGGGCGGTCCGCAGGAGATCACCGAGCGCGCCGCGCTCGCCCTGGCGGACCTCCCCGAAACCGTCCAGTAGCCCCTGACGGTCTCCCCTCCTCCACTCCCCCGAAGACAAGGGACCCCTACCCCGTGACCAGACTCAGCGTCGAGATGCTGGCAGCGGACGCCGCCGAGCCGATCACCTCGGCCGGACACGCTCAGCTGGGCATCGCCGTCCTGGCGGGCATCGCCGTCATCGTCCTGCTCATCACCAAGTTCAAGCTGCATGCCTTCCTGGCGCTGACCATCGGGTCACTGGCGCTCGGCGCGATAGCCGGGGCGCCACTGGACAAGGTCCTCCTCAGCTTCAGCACCGGACTCGGCACCACGGTCGCCGGCGTCGGTGTGCTGATCGCCCTCGGCGCGATCCTCGGCAAGATGCTCGCCGACTCCGGCGGCGCCGACCAGATCGTCGACACCATCCTCGCGAAGGCCGGCGGGCGGTCGATGCCATGGGCGATGGTGCTGATCGCCTCCGTGATCGGGCTGCCGCTGTTCTTCGAGGTCGGCATCGTGCTGCTGATCCCGGTGGTGCTGATGGTCGCCAAGCGCGGCAACTACTCGCTGATGCGGATCGGCATCCCGGCGCTCGCCGGCCTGTCCGTGATGCACGGTCTGGTGCCGCCGCACCCCGGTCCGCTGGTCGCGATCGACGCGGTCAAGGCCGACCTCGGTGTGACGCTGGCCCTCGGTGTCCTCGTCGCGATACCCACGGTGATCATCGCCGGTCCGGTGTTCTCGAAGTACGCGGCCCGCTGGGTGGACGTCCCCGCGCCCGAGAACATGATCCCGCAGCGCGCTTCGGAGGACCTGGAGAAGCGCCCCGGCTTTGGCGCCACGCTGTTCACGGTCCTGCTGCCGGTGATCCTCATGCTGGCCAAGGCGCTCGTCGACATCGTCATCGACGATGTCGAGAACCCGGTCCAGCGCGTCTTCGACGTGATCGGCGCCCCGATGATCGCGCTGCTCGCCTCGGTGCTGGTCGGCATCTTCACCCTGCTGCGGCCCGCCGGGTTCTCCAAGGAGCGGATCTCGCCGCTCGTCGAGAAGAGCCTCGCCCCGATCGCGGGCATCCTGCTGATCGTCGGCGCCGGCGGCGGCTTCAAGCAGACGCTGATCGACACCGGGGTGGGTCAGATGGTCCTGGACATCTCGAAGGACTGGTCGATCCCCGCGCTGCTGCTGGCCTGGCTGATCGCGGTGGCGATCCGGCTCGCGACCGGTTCGGCGACGGTGGCGACGGTCTCGGCGGCCGGTCTGGTCGCCCCGCTCGCCGCCGACATGTCGACCACGCACGCGGCGCTCCTCGTCCTGGCCATCGGCGCCGGCTCGCTCTTCTTCAGCCACGTCAACGACGCCGGGTTCTGGATGGTCAAGGAGTACTTCGGGCTGAGTGTCGGCCAGAACATCAAGACCTGGTCCGTCATGGAGACGATCATCTCGGTGGTCGCCGGCGGCATCGTCCTGTTGTTGTCCCTGGTCATTTAGGAGTAGGAACTGCGATGGTGGCTCACCCTCTCTTCGACATCAGCGGCCGTACGGCCCTGGTGACCGGTTCCAGCCGGGGCATCGGACTGGCCCTGGCCCGTGGTCTCGCGGAGGCCGGCTGCACGGTCGTCCTCAACGGACGCGACAAGGACCGGCTCGCCGAAGCGGCCGCCGGACTGCCCGGTGACAAGGTGCACACGGCTGCGTTCGACGTGACCGACGGGCCGTGCGTGGCGGACGGGATCGCGGACGTCGAGGAGCGGGTGGGCCCGCTCGACATCCTCGTCAACAACGCGGGCATGCAACTGCGCGCCCCACTGCTGGAGTTCACCGACTCCGACTGGCACCGGATCCTGGACACCAACCTGACCAGTGCCTTCCTGGTCGGCCGGGAGGCGGCGCGCCGGATGACGGAACGCGGCCACGGAAAGATCGTCAACATCTGCTCGCTGCAGAGCGAGGTGGTACGGCCCGGGATCGCGCCGTACGCGGCCACCAAGGGCGCGCTGAAGATGCTCACCAAGGGCATGTGCGCGGACTGGGGCCCGAGCGGTGTGCAGGTCAACGGGCTCGGCCCGGGCTACATCGAGACCGAGCTGACCCAACCCCTGGTCGACGACGAGGAGTTCAGCGCCTGGGTGCGGCGGCGCACCCCGGCCGGCCGCTGGGGCCGGACCCAGGACCTGGTGGGCGGGGTGCTGTTCCTCGCTTCCCCCGCCGCGGACTTCGTCAGCGGACAGGTGCTGTACGTCGACGGCGGCATGACGAGCGTGCTGTGACCATCAGGGAGGCTGCGATGCTGGGTTGTGTGATCCACGGTCAGGATGACCTGAGGGTCGCGGAGTTGCCGGTTCCGGTCCCCGGGCCGGGACAGGCGCTGGTGGCTGTGCGCTACGGCGGGGTGTGCGGGTCCGATCTGCACTACTGGCGGCACGGCGGGGTCGGTGACTTCCGGCTCAGGGAGCCGATGGTGCTCGGCCACGAGGTCGTCGGGACCGTCCTGGAGTACGGGGCGGACGCGTCGGGCCCGGCTCCGGGTACGGCTGTCGCCGTGCATCCGGCGACCCCGTGCGGGGTGTGCCCCGAGTGCGGGGACAAGCGGCGGAACGTGTGCCGCGACACCGCCTATCTGGGCAGTGCGGCGCGCTTCCCGCACGTGCAGGGCGGTTTCGCGGCTCAGGTGGTCGTGCCCGCCGAGCAGGTGCGGGCCCTGCCGGACGGTCTCGAACTGCGCCGTGCGGCGCTCGCCGAGCCCCTGTCCGTCGCCGTGCACGCGGTGCGGCGGGCCGGGGAGGTGGCCGGCCGGCATGTGCTGGTGACCGGTGCCGGGCCCATCGGGTGTCTGGTGGTCGCGGCGGCGAAGGCGGCGGGGGCGGCGCATGTCACCGTCACGGATCTGCTGCCCGAGGCGCTGGAGTACGCGTTGATCGCCGGTGCCGGGACGGTCGTACGGGCCGATGACCCGGACGACGCCGGGTGGCCCGCCGAGGTGGACCTGGCGATCGAGGCGTCCGGGGTGGCCGCGGGGCTCGACGCGTGTCTGCGGCGGGTGCGGCGCGGTGGGGTCGTGGTGCAACTGGGCATGCTGCCGCCGGGGCAGAGTCCGTTCGCGGGGAATCTCGTGGTGAGCCGGGAGATCGAGCTGCGCGGGGCATTCCGGTTCGACACCGAGTTCGACGAGGCGCTGGCCCTGCTCGCGGTGGAGCCGGCGTTCGACGGGCTGGTCAGTGCGGTGGTTCCCGTGGCGGACGCCGAGTCGGCTTTCGCGCTGGCCGCTGATCGGAGTCGGTCCTGCAAGGTGCTGTTGGATTTCGCGGCAGCACCGTAGGGGTTGTTGCTGTCGGGCGGGTGCGGGCGCGTTGTGGCTGGTCGCGCCCGCGCGGCGGAGCCGCAGATCGATACAGCCCCGCGCCCCTTAGGGCGCCGGTGGCCCTGCGCGTCTCCCCCGAGCGGTGGAGACGGTTCCTTCCCCGGGCTGATCCACGCTCGCCGAGCGACTGCGACCTTGGGCTCATGACCAGCACCGTCTCATCCGTTTCACCGTCCGGGGTCCCGCGCCCGCCCGGGCGGCTGCGCAGGGCCTGGGCCACCGCTCACTCGCCGGTGGCCGGAGTGCCTCGGTGGGCGCGGAGCGCCGCCTACGCCGTTCCGCTCGTCGTGTTGCCGTCGAGCCTGTGGCGGGTGCTGGTGACCTTCTTCGACGAGGACACCGCGGGCAAGACCGGGAGCCTGCCGTCGTGGCTGCCGGGTGAGGTCTATGTGGTCCTGCTCTCGGTGCTGTCCGAGCTGGTGGCGTTCACCGCGGTCGGGCTGGTCGCCGCGTGGGGTGAGGTGTTCCCGCGCTGGGTCCCGCTGTTGCGGGGGCGCAGGGTGCCGACCTGGGGCGCGGTCGTGCCCGCCGCCCTCGGCGCGGTGGTGCTGACGGCCCTGTGGACCGCCGCGTCGGTCGCGGAGGCCGCCGGAGTCACCCTCCGGGGAGAGCCGCTCCCGTCCGACTACCCGACAGCGGCGGGCGGCTGGGGGGCCGCTGTGTTCTACGTCTGCTACGCCCCGCTGTTGCTGTGGGGGCCACTGCTCGGGGCCGTCACGGTCGCCTACGTGCGGCGCAGGCGCGGCCTCCCGCCGACCGGGCCCGGCTGAGTCACGGCCGCCACAGCGTGTGCTCCCGGTTCGCCCACTCGCGGCTCACCGTCCCGGTGCGCATGCCTCGGCGGGATTCCGGGTCCGCCAGGGCCATGCCGATGTGGCCGGCCAGGACGATGCCGATGGTGAGGGCCAGCCAGTCGTGGACGAAGGTCGCGCTGGTGCGCCATACGAGCGGGGTGAGGTGGGTGAACCACATGATCAGGCCGGTGCCGAGCATGACGAGGGTGGCGCCGGCGATCCAGGCCGCGTAGATCTTCTGGCCGGCGTTGAACTTGCCGGCCGGGCGGGACGCGTGCCGTTTGTCGCGGTGCAGGGCGGCGCGCAGCCAGGTGCGGTCGTGCGGGCCGAAGCGGTTGAGGCGGCGGAGGTCGGCGCGCAAGGCACGGGAGGCGAGGCCTGCCAGGACGGGGACGGGCAGGGCCAGGCCGGCCCACTCGTGCAGGGTGACGACCAGGGCGCGGCGGCCGACGAGTTCGGCGAGCTGCGGGACGTAGAGGCAGGCCGCCGTCAGGACGCAGACGCCCATGAGGACGGCCGTCGTGCGGTGCACCCAGCGTTCGGCCCGGCTGAAGCGTCTGACCGCGGCCGTGGTGTCAGCTGGTGGGGTCATCGTCCCGTCCGTTCGAGCGGCCCACCCAGGCGTCGACGTCGTAGCCGCGTTCCTCCCAGTAGCCGGGCTCGACGTCGTCGGTGACGGTGATGCCGGAGAGCCACTTGGCCGACTTGTAGAAGTACATCGGCGCCACGTAGAGGCGGACCGGGCCGCCGTGGGAGTGGCCGAGGTCCTTGTCCTGCATGCGCAGGGCGACCAGGACGTCCGCGCGGCGGGCCTGGTCGAGGGTGAGGCTCTCGCTGTAGGTGCCGTCGAAGCAGGTGAAGCGGATCGCCTTGGCGCCGGGGCGGACTCCGGCCTCGTCCAGCAGACGGGCGAGGCGTACGCCCTCGAAGGGGGTGTGCGGGACGCGCCAGCCGGTGACGCACTGGACGTCGCGGACCATGCGGGTCTGCGGGAGGGCCCTGAGGTCGGCCAGGGTGTAGGTCGCGGGGTGGTCGACCAGGCCGTCCACCTTCAGGCGGTAGGTGTCGGCGTTCTTGCGCGGGACGGACGAGGCGACCGAGTAGTAGCGGAAGCCGCCGCCGTTCGGGAGCAGTCCGGTCAGGCCGGTGGGGTCCTTGTCGGCGGTGCCGCCGAGGAAGCCCTCAAGGCCGCGCTGCAGCTTGGGCGCGGCGACCACGCCGAGTGCGCCCAGGCCGAGGGTGCCGAGGAAGACGCGGCGGCCGATCGGGGTGCCCCGCTCGTCGGGGTGTCCGTCGTTCACGCCGTCCTGTACGTCCTCGTGCTCGCCCCCATTCACGTCTTCGTCCGCGTTCTTGTCCGCGTTCCTCTTCACGTTCTCATTCGAACACCCGCGGCCCCGGCAGGACAGGGATCGCGGGTGCTCGTCAGACTTCCGTAACGACTTCTTACGCGCGAACGGTTTCTGACGCGTGCCGTCTCAGGACGACGCCGCCTTGTCCAGCTGGAACGCCTCGTTGCCAAGGCCGATCCGGGCGTGCTTCTCGGGGGCGCGGGCGCGCAGCACCAGCCCGAGGACCAGGCCCGCGGCGAGGGCGAGGGCGATGATGCCGGGCAGCACCCAGCTCAGCGAGGAGCCGGGGCCGGCACCGACCAGCACCTCGAAGTCCTTCACCGTGTAGCCGGCGATCACGAGCAGGGCGAGGCCCGACAGGGTGGAGGTGACCAGCCGCCAGGCCTGGGCGCCGGCGGCGCCGCGGCGGACGAAGAACACGACGACCGAGAGCGAGGCCGCCGCCATCAGCACGATCACACCGAGGGCGCCGATGTTGCCGAACCAGGTGAACAGGTGCAGGACGGGCGCGGTCGGGTCGCCGACCGGATTGTCGTCGGCGACCGCGAACGCGATCACGACCACCACGGCCACGACGGTCTGGAGCAGCGAGCCGGTGCCGGGGGCGCCGCTGCTGCCGCTGGTGCGGCCGAAGGCGGCGGGCAGCAGGCCCTCGCGGCCCATGGCGAAGGCATACCGGGCGACGACGTTGTGGAAGCTGAGCAGCGCGGCGAACATGCCGGTGACGAAGAGGACGTGCAGGACGTCCGTGAAGGTGCCGCCGAGGCGGGACTCGGTGAGGAAGAACAGCAGTCCGGCGCTCTGCTTCTGGGATGTGCCGACGATCGCGGAGGGGCCGGTGGCGACGGTGAGGGCCCAGCTGCTGAGCGCGAAGAAGACGGCGACCCCGCCGACGGCGAGGAACATCACGCGCGGCACCAGCACGTGCGGCCGGCTGGTCTCCTCGGCGTAGACGGGGGCCTGCTCGAAGCCGAGGAAGGCGGCGATGCAGAAACACAGCGCGGTGCCGACGCCCGCGCCGGTGAGGGTGTCGGGGTTGAAGGCGTGCAGCGACAGGCCTTCCTTCGCGGGGTCGGCGAGGGCGGCGACGTCGAAGATCACGACGAGCAGCACCTCGATGACCAGCAGCACGCCGAGCACGCGCGCGTTGACGTCGATCTTCAGCCAGCCCAGCAGCCCGACGGCGAGCGCGGCGGCGAGCGCCGGTATCCACCAGGCGACCTCGACCTCGGCGTAGGTGGCGAAGAGCCCGGACACCTCGAAGCCGAAGATGCCGTAGATGCCGACCTGGAGCGCGTTATAGGCGACGAGGGCGACCAGCGCGGCGCCGGCGCCCGCGGTGCCGCCGAGGCCGCGGGAGATGTAGGCGTAGAAGGCGCCCGCGTTGTGGACGTGGCGGCTCATCTCGGCGTACCCGACGCTGAAGAGGATCAGGACGACGCCGAGGAGGACGAAGAGCAGCGGCTGGCCGACGATGCCCATCACCGCGAATGTGGTGGGCATGACACCGGCGACCACCATGAGCGGGGCGGTCGCGGCGAGGACGGAGAGCAGCAGTCCCCCGGTGCCGAGGCGGTCGGCGCGCAGGGCCCGTTCCTGTCCCTTGAACGTACTGATGCCGCCACCGGCGGCGGACGTGCTCGTGCTCGAACTGTCCGTGGTCATCGGGAGAGCGTCCTCACTTCTGGGTTTCCGGGTCTCAGACGGTGCCGAGGGCGCCGGCGCGGGCGGCGGCGAAAGCGGTGTGCGGGTCGCGGTCCGGGTACGACCAGGGCGCGGGCGTGGCGTGCCGGCCGATCCGGTGGAACAGGGCGGCGGCCTCGGCGCCCCGCCCCTCGCAGAACTTGGCGTGGGCGAGGAAGTTCAGGTCGATCAGCCGGCGCGGGTGGCCTTCGAGCTCCCACTCCAGCCACCAGTCGAAGGCGGACTTCATCACCTGCCGGGCGCGGCGGCCCGTCCAGTGGCCCGAGGCGGCCGGGTCCGCGGGTTCGTGCCCGGCGGCGGCCAGCACGCGGTAGCGCTCGGCATGCGCGATGACCGGCAGGATCGCGAGCGGGGAGTCGGCCGGTGCCTGTTCGGCGGCCCAGTTGGCGAAGTCGTAGACCTCGTGCAGCGGATCCGGTCCGGCCTCGGTGCGGCGTCCGGCGAGCCTCGTGACCATCAGGTGGTGGGCATGGTGGTGGTCGGCGTACCGGCCGCGGACCTGCTCGAAGGCGCGGACCACGTCCTGGTCGGTCCCGACGGCGCACTCCAGCATGAGCAGTCCGAGCCAGGGCGTGGGGTCGGCGCGGACGCGTTCGGCGGCGATCAGGCAGTCCTCGCGGGCGCGGGCCGGCTTTCCCTTGCCCTGCAGCACGCGCCTGACCTGGGCGAGGGCGAGCAGTACGAAGGCGTCGGCGGACTCGGGCTCGGCGAGCAGCCACTCGCGGGCCCACGCGGCGCAGTAGGACTCCCGCGCGAGGACCGTGAAGCGGTGGCCGCGCCGGTCCCAGTCGTCTCCGGTGTGCACCAGCAGGGAACGGGCGTTCTGCCAGCGGCCCTGCGCCAGTGCGGCGCGCGCGGCGACGAGGTCGGTGTCGTCGAGGGCCTCGTCGAAGGCCTGAGACGCACGTCTGCGGCCACGGCCGAGGGGAGGCGGGGGTGGGGACACCGCGAACTTCCTCACGCGCTCTTCTTGTGTTTCGGCTCACGGCGGTCGGTGGAGCGCGGATGTGCGCATTGCCATGAACTGATCACACACAGCCAACCCCCCGCCTACGGTTGACGTCAAGGGCGCCAAGGGCGTTACACGCGTCAAGTGCCGTTACTCGTGAGGGTTTTGTGATCAACGGGGAGCGGGAGAGACGTGTGGCGCCCATCCGAATTATCCTTTTCGCCCTTTGTGACGTACGTCATAGCACTGGGCGGCCTCCGCCCCGCACGATGGCACGACGTACGGGCGCACCGGGCGGAGTCGGCCGGTAGAGTCGGCCCCTACGCAATCGTGACCCGGCCTGACGATCGAGGTACACCGCGTGTCGGTTCTAGTTCTGGTGCTCGCCGTGAGCGCCGCCTGCTGTCTGGGCTTCGGCTTCGTCCTCCAGCAGAACGCGGCCCAGCGCGCCCCCCTCAACGACTTCCTCTCCTTCCGCCTGCTGGTCGACCTGATGAAGGTGCCGCGCTGGCTGGGCGGCATCGCCCTGATGGTGGCCGGCATGGGGCTGGGCGCGGCGGCACTGGGGCAGGGTGAGCTGTCACTGGTGGAGCCGCTGCTGGCGACGAACCTGCTCTTCGCGCTCGCGCTGTCCCGCAGGCAGACCCGGCAGTCGCTGGGCCGCCAGGGGTGGGCGGGCCTTCTGCTGCTGGCGGGCGGGGTGACCGCGTTCATCGTGGCCGGTGAGCCGCAGGGCGGCGCCGCGACGGCCGATCCGACCCGGCAGTGGCTGATCATCGGGGCCATGACCGGGCTCGCCCTGCTGCTCACGACACACGCGAAGCGCTCCCGGCTGAGCTCCGGGCCGGTGCTGCTGGCGCTGGCCGCCGGGCTGTTGTACGGCGTGCAGGACGCGCTCACGCGGGTGAGCGGGGAGAAGTTTTCCCAGGGCGGCTTCGCCGAGCTGATGACCGGCTGGCAGCCGTACGCGGTGCTCGCCCTGGGTGTCACGGGACTGCTCCTCGTGCAGAGCGCCTTCGAGACCGCGTCCCTGCGCAAGTCGCTGCCCGCCCTCACCGCCGCACAGCCGCTCGCCGGGATCATCTGCGGCGTCGGCTTCCTGGGCGACCGGCTGCGGACCGACGCGGTGGCGCTGTCCTGGGAGGCGGGCGGTCTCCTGGCCGTGGTGGCCGGGATCATCCTGCTGGGGCTGCACCCCTGCATGCCCACGGGGGCGGCCCGGCCGGCCCGCGTCGGGCAGCTGCAGCCGCAGACGCAGTGACGCCGTCCCTCACGCTTGGGGCGCGCCCTGCTTGGATGAGGGCATGAGTGCCGCAGACGAGATCCTCGACATCGTCGACGAGAACGACCAGGTCATCGGCCAGTCCCCCCGGGGCGAAGCGTACGCCGGGGGCCTGCGGCACCGCTGCGTCTTCATCCAGGCCCGGGACGCCGAGGGCCGCATCTTCGTGCACCGGCGGACGCCGACCAAGCTGGTCTTCCCCTCCCTGTACGACATGTTCGTCGGCGGTGTGGTCGGCGCGGGCGAGAGCTATGACACGGCGGCCCTGCGCGAGGCCGAGGAGGAACTGGGCGTGAGCGGCCTGCCGGCCCCGCGGTACCTCTTCAAGTTCCTCTACGACAACGGCGCCGGCCAGAGCTGGTGGTCGGCGGTGTACGAGGTCACCTGCGCACGTCCGGTCCGGCCGCAGGTCGAGGAGGTCGCCTGGCACGACTTCCTGCCCGAGGACGAGGTGCGGCGGCGGCTGCGGGACTGGGAGTTCGTGCCGGACGGGCTGGCGGCGTACGAACGGCTCACGGCGTTCCGGTCGACCGGCCGATCGGGCTCATGAACAGGCAAGGCCCGCCGGGGCCGGTCCGGACGTGTGAGCAGGAGGCCTCGGCGTCACGGGTAGGGTCGCGCAGGTGATCGAGTTCGTACGGAACGTCCGGCTGTGGTTCGCGCCCGCGGAGGTCCGGCGGGACGGTGTGACGCCCGACTACCGGTTCTCGCTGGCGAACGAACGCACCTTCCTGGCCTGGCTGCGCACCGCGCTCGCGCTGATCGGCGGCGGTTTCGCCGTGGACCAGTTCCTGCCGGACCTGCGCTGGGGCTGGCGTGTGGGCCTGGCGCTCGCGCTGCTGGCCGCGGGCGTGCTGTGCTCCCTGCGGGCGGTCAACCACTGGGTGCGCTGCGAGCGGGCCATGCGCCGGGGCGAGGACCTGCCGGTGTCCCGGTTCCCCGCGGTGCTGAGCCTCGTCGTCGCGGTCGTGGCCCTCGTCATGGTCGTCGTGGTGCTCGTGGGGTGGGAGGGGTGAGCGCGTCGGGGAGCGTGCCCCGGGATCCCGACCGCGACCCCGGGCTCCAGCCCGAGCGGACCCGCCTCGCGTGGCGGCGTACGACGCTCTCGGTCACCGTCGCCGCCGTGCTCGCCGTGAAGACCGCGCTGCACGGCGGGGTGTCGGCGCCCGGGATCATCGCGTGCGCGCTGTGCTGTGTCCTGTGGCTGGGGTTCCTGGGCGTGGCCCACCGCCGAATCCGCGCCCTCGCGTCCTCCCCCGACCCCGTGGCGTTCGCGCCCCGGCACGCCACGGCCGCCGTGCTGTGCACCACGGCGATGGCGGTGTGCGGAGCGGCACTGGTCCTCTAGGGACTGTCCGGTCAGCACACCTAGGCCGGCTCCGTGCTCTCGGTTTCCCAGTCCACCGTCACGACGATCTTGCCGCGCGTCCGGCCCTTCTGGTTCAGCCGGTGTGCGTCCGCCGCCCGCTCCAGCGGGAACGTCTCGGAGACGTGCACGCTCAGCACGCCCTGTTCCGCCAGATCGGACAGCCGCTGGAGGTCCTCCGCGTCGGGGCGGACGAAGTAGTAGCGGCCGCCGTAGTTCACGACGTCGGGGTCGGCGATCGACGCCAGGCGCCCCTCGGGGGCCAGCAGGTTCGCCGAGACCTTCAGCGTGTCGCCGCCGACCGTGTCGAACAGCGCGTCCACCCCCTCGGGCGCCAGCCCCCGGACCCGTTCGACCAGCCCCTCGCCGTAGGTCACCGGCTCCCCGCCCAGACTCCGCACGAAGTCGTGGTTGGGCTCGCTCGCCGTGCCGATCACGCGGGCGCCGAGATGCACCCCCAGCTGCACGACCAGCGAGCCGACACCACCGGCCGCGGCGTGCACCAGGACCGTCTCGCCCCGCTTCACGTCCAGCACCTTGGTCAGCACCTGGTAGGCGGTGAGCCCGGCCAGCGGCAGCCCCGCCGCCTCCTCGAAGGAGAGGTTGCGCGGCTTGCGGGCGAGGGTGCGCACGGGTGCGGCCACGTACTCGGCGAAGGTGCCGCGGGAGAGGAAGTCCTCGCGTACGTACCCGATGACCTCGTCCCCGACGTCGAACTCCGAGACGGCCACGCCGGGCCGTACGACGACGCCCGAGACGTCCCAGCCGGGCACCACGGGGAAGGCGGCTTCGAGGATACTGTCGAGGTAGCCCTCACGGGCCTTCCAGTCGACGGGGTTCACGGCCGCGGCCCGCACCTTCACCAGCACCGAGTCCGGGCCGACCTTGGGGTCGCGGACCTCCCCGAACGCCAGCGCGTCGGGTCCGCCGTACCGTGAGTAGCTGATCGCCTTCATGGGTCCGACCTTCCGGGCTCTCCTTGTGGCACGCAAGCCGGATGGCCTGAACGAAGCCGCCGGGCACGCCCCGGGGCCCGGCGGAACGGGCCGTCGGCCTATCGTGGCCCCGATCACGTTTCGGCCCCGCTCTGGACTACATACCGACCGGTCGGCATCATGAGTCGGGAACCGTCCACCTGCCCGTAGGAGCGACATGAGCCCCGACCATCCGCCCGGACTCGATCTCGACCGGCTGCGCAGCCTGCTCGAACGGGAGCGGCCCGGCCTGGTGACCGGTCCGCTGTCCGGCCGGCTGATCGAGGGCGGACGGTCGAACCTCACCTACGCGCTCTCCGACGGTACGTCCCGGTGGGTCGTACGGCGACCCCCGCTCGGTCATGTCCTGGCCACCGCGCACGACATGAGGCGCGAGCACCGGGTGATCAGCGCGTTGCACCCGACGGCCGTGCCGGTTCCCGACCCGGTGCTGCTGTGCGAGGACGTGGAGGTGCTCGGAGCGCCGTTCTACGTCATGGAGTTCGTCGAGGGCACCCCCTATCGCACCGCCGACCAGCTCGCCCCGCTCGGCCCGGAGCGGACCCGGGGCGCGGTGCTGAACCTGGTGGACACGCTGGTGGAGCTGCACGCGGTCGACCCGGGCGAGGTGGGGCTCGCCGACTTCGGCCGGCCCGAGGGCTTCCTGGACCGGCAGCTGCGGCGCTGGGGCAAGCAGCTGGACGCCTCCCGTAACCGCGACCTGGACGGCATCGACGAACTGCACGCCGCCCTCGGCCGGGACCTGCCCCGCTCCCCCGCCCCGGCCGTCGTGCACGGGGACTACCGGCTCGACAACGTCCTCATCGGTGGCGACGACGAGATCAAGGCCATCCTCGACTGGGAGATGTCGACGCTCGGCGATCCGCTCACCGACCTCGGCCTGCTGGTGATGTACAGCATGCCGCTCGGCATGCCCGACTCCCCCGTCTCCACGACCGCCGAGGCCCCCGGGCACCCGGCGCCGTCCGAACTGATCGAGCGGTACGCCGCACGCTCGGGCCGCGACGTCTCCGCGGTCGCCTGGTACACCGCGTTCGCCTGGTTCAAGCTCGCCGTGATCCTCGAGGGCATCCACTACCGCTACACGCTGGGCCAGACGGTCGGGCGCGGCTTCGACCGCATCGGCGACCTCGTGCCCGTCTTCGTCCGGCACGGACTGACCACGCTCCACGAAGGCCTCCAGGAGGGCTGATCCAGATGGACTTCGCTTTCGACGCGCGCACCGAGGAGCTGCGCGCCAAGCTCCTCGCCTTCATGGACGAGTACGTCTACCCGGCCGAGGCGGTGGCGGAAGAGCAGCGCGCCGGGCTCGCCTCGCCGTGGGAGACGGTGCCCGTGGTGGAGGAGCTGAAGGCCGAGGCACGCCGGCAGGGCCTGTGGAACCTCTTCCTGCCGGACTCCGAGTACGGGGCCGGGCTCACCAACCTGCAGTACGCGCCGCTCGCCGAGATCATGGGACGGTCGCCGCAGCTGGCGCCCACGGTGACCAACTGTGCGGCGCCCGACACCGGGAACATGGAGGTGCTGACCCAGTTCGGTGACGAGCAGCAGCGCAAGCAGTGGCTGGAGCCGCTGCTGGCCGGTGAGATCCGCTCGGCGTTCGCGATGACCGAGCCGGAGGTGGCCTCCTCGGACGCCACCAACATCACCACCCACATCGAGCGGGACGGCGACGAGTACGTCATCACCGGCCGCAAGTGGTACATCTCCGGGGCGATGCACCCGGACTGCAAGATCTTCATCGTGATGGGCAAGACGGACCCGGACGGGGACGACATCCGCCGTCAGCAGTCCATGGTGCTGGTCCCCCGGGACACGCCGGGTGTCACGATCAAGCGGGCGATGCAGGTCTTCGGGTACGAGGACCACTACCACGGCGGTCACGCCGAGGTGGTCTTCGACCACGCGCGCGTGCCGGCGTCGAACCTGATCGGCGAGGAGGGCGGCGGTTTCGCCATCGCGCAGGCCCGGCTGGGCCCCGGGCGGATCCACCACTGCATGCGGCTGATCGGCATGGCGGAGCGGGCGATCGAGCTGATGTGCCGGCGGGCCGTGTCGCGAACGGCGTTCGGCAAGGCGCTGGCCCAGCAGGGTGTGGTGCACAACTGGATCGCGGACGCGCGGGTCACCGTCGAGCAGTTGCGGCTGCTGGTGCTGAAGACGGCGTGGCTGATGGACACGGTGGGGAACAGGGGGGCCCACACCGAGATCCAGTCCATCAAGATCGCGACCCCTCGGGCGGTGGTCGACATTCTCGACCGGGCGATCCAGCTGCACGGGGCGGGTGGGGTGAGCCAGGACTTCCCGCTGGCGGAGCTCTACGCCGGGGCGCGGACGCTGATGATCGCGGACGGGCCGGACGAGGTGCACCAGCGGTCGCTGGCCCGGCGGGAGCTGAAGCAGTACCTGTGACACGCGGCGGCGGTGGGCGCGCCCCCACCGCCGCTTCACCCCCTGCGGGGGCTGGATATGTCCAGGTGGTTGCGCAGAGCGCCCGGACTGCGGGACCGGACCGTTCGTCGCACGACGTCTTCCCCGGGAGGGCGACGCGTTCTCGGCCGTCGACATCGTCACCGGCGCCCTGGCGGCCGGTCTGGAGCCCGAGTCGGTGCTGCTGGACGTCGTCGGCGCCGTCCAGCACAAGGTCGGCATCGAGTGGGCCTGGGATCACCGGCACCTACGAGTACCTGACCGGCACCGGGGACGGAGTCACCTGATCACGGCCGCAGGGCGCGCATCAGCAGGTCGGCCAGGTGGTCGGCGACCTGCTGAGGGGTGAGGGGGCCGTCGGGGCGGTACCAGGTGGACAGGTGGTGGACCGAGCCGAAGTGGTAGTCCACGACCAGGTCCGCGGGGGTCGCCCTGGAGAAGACGCCCAGCCCCTGCCCCTCCTCCACCAGCGCACGGAAGCGCTCGTGGTAGCGACGGCGCTCGGCGCGCACCTGCTTGTTCTTCTCGGGGCTGAGATGGTGCATGGACCGCCAGAAGATCATCGCGTCGTCGAGGCTGTCGATGGTCGTCACCACGACGTCCGCAGCCGCGGCCCGCAGCCGCTTCTCCACCGGCTCGTCCGAGTCCGCCACGGCGTCCAGCCGCTCCTGCTGGATGCGCAGCACGCGCGCGTACACCTCGTGCAGGAGGTCGTCCTTCGAGCCGAAGTAGTGGTACAGCGCGCCCTTGGTGACGCCGGCCGCCTCGACGATCTCCTGCACCGAGGTGCGGTCGTAGCCCTGCTCGGCGAAGAGCCGGGTGGCGGCGGCCAGGAGCCGCTGAGGCACGGGCGTGCCGTCCGAGTCCGTGGTCCTGGGCACTGCCGCCACCTGCCTTTCCGTTCTGCTGTCAGTTGCCGTGCGTACGGGAACGCAGTTCCCGACGGAGGATCTTCCCACTGGCCGTCTTCGGCAAGTCCGGCAGGATCTCCACCTGGCGCGGGTACTTGTAGGCGGCCAGTCTCTCCTTGCAGTAGGCGGCGAGCGCATCCGGGTCCGTCTCGGCGTCCGGACGCAGGCTGATGTACGCCTTGACGGTCTCCCCGCGGTACCCGTCGGGCACGCCGACGACGGCGGCCTCGCGCACCGCCGGGTGCGTGTAGAGGACGTCCTCGACCTCGCGCGGCCACACCTTGAAGCCGGACGCGTTGATCATGTCCTTCTTGCGGTCGACGACGTACAGCCAGCCCTGCTCGTCCATGAAGCCGATGTCGCCGGTGCGCAGTTCGGCGTCGGCGAAGGTCTCGGCGGTGGCGTCGGGGCGGCGCCAGTAGCCGGGCACCACCTGCGGTCCCCGTACGACGATCTCGCCCTGCTCGCCGAACGGCACCTCGGCGCCGTTGTCGTCGACGATCCGTACGACCGTGTCGGGGCCGGGCAGGCCCACGGCGAGGGTCCCGGAGACCGGGTCGACGGGCGCCTCCAGACCGGGCGGCACGGAGGCGCAGGGCGCGGTGCACTCGGTCAGCCCGTAGCCGTTGCGGATGTACGGCCCGAAGCCCGCCCGGAACTTCTCCACCAGCGCGGGCGGCAGCGGGGCGCCGCCGGAGGAGATCACCCGGAAGGAGGAGAAGTGGTCGCGGGTGACGGAGGGGTGGGCGGCCAGTGCCATGAAGGCCGTGGACGGGCCGACGGTGTAGTGCGGCCGGTGTTCGCTGAACGCGTCGAGCACCACGCCCGCCTCGAAGCGGTAGGCCAGCACGAGCGTGCCCCCGCTGTCCAGACAGGCGCCGAACTGGCAGACCATGCCGGTGATGTGGAACAGCGGCGCCATCGCGAAGTAGACGGGCCGCTCGGGCAGCCCCAGACCGGTCCGCTGCCGCACGGCGTTGTACATGATGTTGCCGTGCGTGTTGGTGGCGCCCTTGGGTGTGCCGCTCGTGCCGGAGGTGTAGCTGATCAGCGCGATGTCCGAGGGGCCGGGCTCGCGGCCCTCGGGCGCCTTGTTCCCCGCGCCCGCCACGGCCACCAGATCGTCGGCGTCCTGGGCCTGCGGCAGCCGCTCGAAGGTCAGCACGCGCGCGTCGCCCCGGGTCTGGAAGTCCAGCTCGCACGCGGTGAGCACGATCCGTACGGGCGAGTCGGCGGCCGTCTCGCGCAGGTACGACTCCCAGGCCCGGTCCGCGCAGATCAGCGCGGCCACCTCGCCGTCCCGCAGGACGTGGGCCACCTCGCCCGACTTGTACATCGGGTTGACGGGCACGACGACCGCGCCCGCCTTCCAGGCGCCGAGCACGGCGAGCACGAAGTGCGGGGAGTTCTGCAGCAGGACCGCGACCCGGTCGCCGCGCTCCAGACCGCGTGCCGTCAGATGCCCGGCGACGGAGTCGCTGAGCTCGTCGACGTCCCGGTAGGTGAGCCGGCCGTCGAAGTAGGCCAGGAAGTCGCTGTCCGGTGTCTCGGCCACGGCCCGGCGCAGGGCGTGCACCAGGGAGCCGGCGGGGCTGATCGCGGCTTTCTGGGCGTCGTTCAGCAGCCCCAGCCAGGGCTTGGCCGCGTAACGGGACTCGGTCACCGGTTCTCCTCCCACTGCTGCTGGATACGGTTCATGCCGGTCAGCCACCGGTCGGGGTCACCGGCCCGGGCCTGGTGGTACGCGGCGACCTCCGGGTGCGGCAGGATCAGGAAGCGGTCCTCCTCGACGCCCTTCACCAGGGCGTCCGCCACCGCCTCCGGTTCGATCGCGGTCGGCTGCAGCACCAGGTCGCCCGCGCTGCCGGTGGCGGCGAGCATGTCGGTGCGCACGCCCTGCGGGCAGATGGCGTGGACCTTCACACCCCGGTGCCGGTACGTCAGCGACAGCCACTCGGCGAAGGCGAGGGCGCCGTGCTTGGTGACGGCGTAGGGCGCGGCGCCGATCATGGTGAGCAGCCCGGCGGCGGAGACGGTGGAGACGAACCGGCCGCTGCCGCGCTCCAGCCAGGCGGGCAGCAGTTCCTGCGCGGCCCGCACATGGGCCATGACGTTCACGTCCCAGGAGAGGGCCCACGCCTTCTCGTCCAGGGGCCGGCCGGGCTCGATGCCGTCGGCGGCCACACCGGCGTTGGCGCAGTACACGTCGACGGTCCCGCCGAGCGCGTCCCGGGCGTCACCGACGATGCCCGAGGCATCACCGGGCACGGCGACGCCCCCGACCTCGTCCGCGATGTGCTTGGCCCGCTCGGCGTCCAGATCGTTGACCACGACCCGGGCCCCTTCGGCGGCGAAGCGCCGGGCGAGCGCGGCCCCGATCCCGCCACCGGCCCCCGTGACAACCACCCCGGCCCCTTGAAAGGCTCCCACCATCGGTCTCCTCAGTCGCGGCTCAGCAATGGCGCCAGACTAACCGGTCGGTATGTGCCAGGGAAGGGGTATCGACGACGCCCCGACAGGGGCGCGGGGCTGTACCCATATGCGGCTCCGCCGGGTGGGCGCGATCGACCACAGCCGGCCCGCAGCCTCCCCACAATACGCGGGAGCGCATACCGTGCCCATGCCGACCATCCCCGCTCAAGGAGGTCACCGCATGCGCCCTTCGAGACGAGCCGTACTCACAACCGCCGCGGCGGCAGCCGTATCAGCCACGTCCACCGCATCCGCCGCCCAGCGCCGCAGGCAACCGCGCACCGGCTTCGAAAGACTGGCAGACACCGGCTACGCCCTGCTCGACGACCAGAAGATCGGCATCGTCACCAACCCCACCGGCATCACCCGCGAGGCCCGCCACATCGTCGACGTCATGCACCCCGACCCCCGCGTCGACCTCACCGCCGTCTTCGGCCCCGAGCACGGCTTCCGCGGCACTGCCCAGGCCGGCGGCTCCGAGGGCCGCTACGACGACCCGGCGACCGGCCTGCCCGTCTACGACACGTACCTCAAGAGCGGCCGGGCACTCGCCGACGTCTTCACCGCGTCCGGCGTGGACACGGTCGTCTTCGACATCCAGGACGTCGGCGCGCGCTTCTACACGTACATCTGGACGCTGTACGACTGCATGGAGGCCGCGCAGCTCGCCGGCAAGCGGTTCGTGGTCCTGGACCGGCCCAACCCGGTGACCGGCCGCGCGGCGTCGGGGCCGGTGCTGCACAGGGAGTTCGCCACGTTCGTCGGGCGGCAGCCCGTCTCCCAGGCCCACGGGATGACCGTCGCCGAACTGGCGCGACTGTTCAACGGCGAGTTCCTCACGGACCCCGTACCGCTGGAGACGGTGACGATGTCGGGCTGGAAGCGGTCGGAGTTCTACGACGCCTCCGGGCTGCCCTGGGTGCCGCCGAGCCCCAACATGCCGACGCCGGAGACGGCGCTGGTGTACGCGGGGACGTGTCTGTTCGAGGGCACGAACCTGTCGGAGGGGCGCGGCACGACCCGGCCGTTCGAGCTGCTGGGGGCGGAGGGGATCGACGGGCGCTGGGCCGCCGCGGCGAACGAACTCGCTCTGCCCGGCGTGCGGTTCAGGGAGGCGTACTTCGCGCCCACCTTCTCGAAGTTCCAGGGCAAGACGATCGGCGGAGTGCAGATCCATGTGCACGACCGGGAGGCGTTCGACGCCGTACGGACGGGAATCGCCCTGCTCGTGACCGCGAAGAAGGTCTGGAGCGGTTTCGCCTGGCGCCCCGACAACTGGATCGACAAGCTCACCGGTTCCACGCGCGTGCGCACGATGATCGACGCGGGCGCGGACACCGACGAGATCGTGGCGGACTGGCAGCGGGAGCTGGCCGCGTTCCGAAAGACGCGGCGGGCGTACCTGCTCTACCGCTGAGCGCGCACCCGCCCGCCCAATAGGTCCGTGACGTATGGCCATTCGCGTCCGTTGGCAGGACGATACGCCCACATCGCGGCGTCACCCGGGGGACGAGGGGGCCTGTCATGGCGGATCCGGCGATGAGTGCGACTCCCTACTGGGAGCTGGCCTTCGACGCGGACGGGGACCCGGCGGGCCGCCGGCGCGACCGGCTGCTCGCCGGGGTGACCGAACGGAAGGTGCGCGACCTGGTCGTCTTCGCGCACGGCTGGAACAACGACCGTTCGAGCGCGACCCGCCTCTACGACCGCTTCTTCGCGCCCGTTCCGCGGCTGGCCCCGGCGGCCCGGATCGGGTACGTCGGGGTGCTGTGGCCGGCGATGCGGTTCTCCGACGAACCGATCCCGGACCTGCCCCGGGCGGTGGCGGCCGAGACACCCCCGCGCCCGGCGCTCGACAAGGACACCCGGCACGCACTGCTGGAGACCTTCCCGGGCCGGGCGGTCCTGGTCGACCAGATCGCGCGGCTGCTGGAGCAGCAGCCGCCGGAGGAGGCCGAGCTGGAGGAGTTCGGGCGGCGGGTGCGGCTGCTGGTGGAGGTGGTGGCGCCGGGGCCGCAGTCGCTGTTCGCGGCGGACACGGTGGCGGAGGGCGTGCCGCAGAGCGAGCCGGAGATGGTCGCCGGGTCCGCGGCGGCCGCCTGCGAGGAGTTCGCGCGTGCGCTCGCGGAACTGGAGGCGTCCGGGGCGCGGCGCGGGTTCCGGCTTCCGAACCCCTGGGACGGGGCGCACGAACTGCTGCGGCAGGCCACGTACTACGCGATGAAACGGCGGGCGGGAACCGTCGGTGAGCGTGGTCTCGGCCGGGTGGTCGGGCAGCTCGCGAAGGCGGCGCCGGGAGTGCGTGTGCACCTCGTCGGGCACAGCTTCGGCGCGCGGCTGGTGTCGTTCGCGCTGCGCGGCCTGCCCGAGGGCGTGCGCACGGTGAAGTCGGTGACGCTGCTCCAAGGGGCGTTCTCGCACTACGCGTTCGCGGCCCGGCTGCCGCACGACGCCCGCGCGGGAGGGGTGCTCCAGGGACAGCAGAACCGCGTCGACGGCCCCCTGGTGTGCTGCCACTCCCGGCACGACTCGGCCCTCGGCACGCTGTACCCGCTGGCCTCGCGCATGGCGGGCGACAGCCGGTCGGTCTCCGGACCGGACATCGGGCGGGCCCTGGGTGCCAAGTGGGGAGCGCTGGGGCACGGCGGGATCCAGGCCGTGCCGGGCACGCGCGCGTACACGCTCGCCGAGGCCCTGCGGGCGGAGCTGCCCGCCTCGGGGTGCGTGAACGTCGACGCGGCGGCCGTGGTCAGACGCGGCGGACCGCCTGCCGGGGCGCACAGCGACATCCTGCACGAGGAGCTGGCCCGGCTGGTGCTGGCGGCGGGCCGCATCCGCTGACCCGCCGCCGGCCCGTGTGTCACCGGTGCGAGGTGAACTCCACGACCTGCTGGTAGGTCGGCCGGTTCTGCCAGCTGATCTTGCCGTGCTTGATGCCGCCGAGAGTGCGGTGGTTGATCGAGTCGGCGCACCACTGGTCGCCCGCCGAGCACACGTCGTCGCCGGGGTAGACCTGGGCCGCGGTCCTGCCGGCCGCCTGCTTCAGGGTGCTGATGAGGCTGTCCCGGCAGGCGCCGAGGCTGCCGGCGCCGCAGTACGCGCGGGCCAGCGGTCCCCGCACCTGCTCACCGAGCACGGCCCGGATGTCCTTGTCGACATAGCTCCACCAGCCGTACTGGAAGGAGCTTCCGGCGTGCGCGCCGTTGGGGCCGTGTGCGGCCGACGGGGACTCGTCGACGGGGAGGTTGGCGGTCATGGCCTCGTAGAGCTCGCTGCCGAGGCCCGGTTCGAACTCGGCCTCGACCAGCAGCGGCCACCAGGCGTCCAGGACGCGGATCGCGTCGGCGTCGGCGTACTTCTTGGAGCCGGCGGAGGTCTCCGTGCGTTTGCCGCCGGCCGTCACCCAGGCCTGGAGCTTGCTCACGGCCGCCGCCGCGGTGGAGTCGGTGACCGGCGCGCTGTTGATCACCTTCAGCAGCTTGGGCAGGACGTCCTCGGCGCGCAGGTCGGCGAGGGCCGCGTCCGCCATGGCCCGCACCAGCGCGGCCCGGGTCACCCCGCCCTGCTGGACCAGCTTCTTCACCCGGTCCTCGAGGAGGTTGCCACGGTGCACGGAGCCGTTGCCCCAGGGCGCGGTCGTGTAGTCCTTGGCCTGCTTGTTGTTCCAGGAGACGTAGTAGTCCTGGTCGATGGAGTTGGGGTGGGCGGAGGGCGGTGTGTAGTCGGCCGTGTTGGTCGCCGGGTCCCAGCCCCGCCACTCGTAGGCGGGCCGCGCCCACACCGGGAACTCGGCGTCGACGCCGTTCGCGCGCACGGGGTTGTCGCCGCTGTTGTAGTAGGCGGTGTGCTCGGAGTCGGCGTAGAACCAGTTGAACGTGTAGTTGATGTGCTGCGTCGCCTGCTGGAAGGACTCCGGGCCCTTGACGTAGCCGGGGTCGTTCAGCATCTGGAAGCCGATGATGGAGTCGGCCTCGTGCATGAAGGACGAGCGCAGGGAGGTGTAGGCGACCTTCTTGCCGCCGACCGTGGCGCGGGACTCGACGGGTCCGTACTTCGTGCGCCAGACGCGCATCGTGTACGAGCCGGCCGCGGTGCCGTCGGCGGTGGTCGGCTTCCAGGCGTTCTTCTGCTCGATCTTCTCCATCGGCGTGCAGGTGCCGCGGTACAGGTAGTGGTAGTCGTCCTGGCACAGTTCGACGGCGTAGGTGTCGATGATGTCCTGGCCGGAGGTCGTGGCGCTCCACGCGTAGTCCTGGCCGCGGCCGAGTTCGACGTACATGCTCAGGCCCGCGAAGGAGGCGCCGCGGGCGCTGATGCCCGGCCCCTGGAGCTCTTGGAGCAGCAGCAGCTGCGGGGCGAAGTAGCCGGTCTGCGGGCCGAACACGGCGACGGGGTGGCCGCTGGCGGTGTGCTCGCCGCTGACCACGAGGGCGTTGGACATGCCGCGCCTCGCGGACGACACGGCCGTTCTGGTCGCCTCACCGGACGCGCCGGTGGCGCCGGCGGAGGCGGCGCTGCCCGTGCGGTCGTAGACGAGCGGCTCGGGCGCGACCGAGCCGGCGTCGGGGACGGCGGTGCCCTGGGGGGCGTCCGGTTTGGTCGCGTACGGGAAGCCGCCGTCCTGGACCGTGAGGACGGCCTCCGGGTCGTTGCGCATCCGGAAGGACTCCCAGACCTTGGTGCCTTCGACCGCGCCGTACTTCTCCTGGGCGGCGAGCAGGGAGAGCGCGTTGTTGACCTCGCCGCCACCGCCGGAGCCGAACAGCGCGCCGATGACGGAGCCCAGCGCGACCATGTCGGTGATCTTGAAGTGCTCGATGGTGCCGGCGTTGGTGACGGAGTCCTTGTGTCCGGTGAGGACGTACTCGCCGGGGAAGTATCGGCCACTGTCGGAGGCGTCGATGTAGGCGTTGATGCCGTCGAGGTAGGCCTTGGAGTCGGCGAGGGCCTGCTTGCCGCGTTCGCCGTTGGTGGCGACGGCGTTGTCGATCTGCGCCTGGAGGTCGGCCTCGGAGTACGGGGCATGGCGCCAGAACTGCTGTTCCAGCCCCTGGTTGGCGGGCGCGCCGCCGGCGAAGGAGGTCAGCTGACCGCGTCCGACGTGCCGGAAGACGTCCATGAGCCACAGCCGGTCCTGGGCCGCCGCGTAGCCGGCTCCGAACTCCGTGCCGTACCTGGTGGTGCCGGTGATGTGCGGCACACCGGCCTTCTTGTCCCGGACGATCGTCACGTCACTGCGCCCGGCGGGCTTGAGGGTGGAGGCGACCTGGTCGGCGGGGACCCCGAAGGAGGCGTCGTTGAAGAAGGTGTTGATCTTGTCGTTGGTGAGGCCGGAGTACCCCTTGGCGAGGCCGGCGTAGGGCCCGAGCTGGTCCTCGGCGTGTTCGGGCTGGGTCCCGAATGCCTGGTTCAGGAGGATTTGGGCGAGTGTGGCGTTGCCGTTCTGGCCGGGCGGGAGGATGTCCGAACACTGGTTGCCGCAGTAGTCGTTCGCGACCGCCGTGGCCTGCGTGTTCGCCGTCTCGGAGGCCGCCGCCTGCGAGAGTGGCGACAAAAGGCCGACCATCAGCGCGCATATCGATGCGGTCTTCAGGAACCCGTGGATTCCGCGGGGAGTTCTCATTCTGTCGAGAACGGTGTGTGGGTGACGCCGTGGCATGGGGGGCTCCTCCCGTGGGGGTGGCCGGATGTTACCGCCGGTATCACCCGGATTGAAGATGAACAGGCGTCACTTTTTGGAGTCAGCACAACAGGCACACGGACCACGGCAGTCGACCGGCGAGCCTCTTCGGACGGCTTATGGAGGCCATTTGAAATCAGATGGAGCCGATTCGCTTGTCGATACGTCTATTCGGCGACGTCCGTACGACGACGCCGAAGTGACCGGATTACAGGTGCAGGTGTGACGGAGGTGCAGGACGATGGCCGGTTTCCGGAGTCTGGCGAGACAGGTCCGCGATCCGCGGTGCGATCTGGCATTGCGGCGCTATTCGCTGCGCAAGTGCCTTGAGAGGTTCGCCCCTTACGGGCACAGGGCGACCTGGGACCACTTGTGCTCCCGGGCAGGGTTCGGTCCCGAGGACCGGTCCCCCGATCCAGCGCGGCTCGTGGCCGCACTGGACGAGCTGGAGGAGGCGCGGGCGGTCTGGCTGGCCTACGAGGTCGAGTTCGCCGAGCGTCGCAAGAAGGAGAAGCACGACGGACTGCGCAGGCCGGGCAGCGTGGACGACTGGCACCGGCTGACCTGGGGCGGGTTCGGTGTGGCGTGGTGCGACGATCCGACGGTCCATCCCCGTGAACCGCTGGCCGAGGTGCTGCGCCGGCTGATCGCGGCGCTGGAGCGCGAGCCGGGCGCGGAATGCCCGGTGTGTGGCGGGGAGCGGCTCGTCTGGAAGCACGACCTGGGACCACGAACCCTCGACCGGCCCGGTCTGCACGGACTGCGGGATCCTGGTACCGCGTCCCGTGCTCACGCCCGGAGCCCT
>NZ_GG657757.1:1789492-1791784 GCF_000158955.1 Streptomyces viridochromogenes DSM 40736
TCCCGTGGGGGTGACCACGGGGGCGTGGGCCGAGCCGGACCCCGCCGGGCGGCTGGAGCGGGTGCGGAGTTGGGCGACGCTGCCGGTGCTGCCCGATCACGCCTCGGTCAACTGGCATGAAGAGGGCGCGGAGGAGATCGCCGCCGTGCTTCTCGAACTGGGCGTGGGGGTGGAGGCCGGCATCTGGTCCGGGACGGACGGGGCGGAGCGGTTCGCCGTGTCTCCGTTGGGGCCGAGGGTGTTGCGGGTGCTGGCGGAGGTGACGGACGTGGATGCGGAAGGCGCGGTTTCCTCCGCGCGGGCACTGCTGTCCGACATCGGTGCCGCCCACGGCCGCCCTGTGTTGCTGCACGGGGAGGGCGGGGGTGCGTGGCCGGTGGTGCGGTTTGCGGGGCGGCTGGGGGTGGATACCCGGGTCGGGCTGGAGGATGTGCTGGTCCTGCCGGACGGGCGGTGGGCCGGGTCCAACGCGGCGTTGGTTTCGGCGGGGTTGGCGGAGTACGCGCAGGGTGCGCTGTGAGGTGCTGGGCGTTGGGGCTGGTGCCGGGGGGTTGCGCAGCCCGGCGTGGCGGGGTGCCGCTGCGCCCACCCGTGCCGCCCCAGCGGCACGACTGCCCGCAGCTCGGCGGATTACCTGCGGTGGGCCTCGATCATCAGCCGGGAGCCTGCGCGGCGTTCGCCGAAGGCGTCGTCCGGGTTGGAGAGGACGCAGGCGTCCAGGGAGAGACAGCCGCAGCCGATGCAGTCGGTGAGGTGGTCGCGGAGGCGTTCCATCTGCTTGATGCGTTCGTCCAGCTCCGAGCGCCAGGCCTCGGAGAGGTGAGCCCAGTCCTCCCGCGTCGGCGTCCGCTCCTCGGGGAGTTCCGCCAGCGCCTCGCGGATCGTCGCCAGCGGGATGCCGACCCGTTGCGCCGCCCGGATGAAAGCGACCCTGCGCAGCGCGTCCCGCGAGTAGCGGCGCTGGTTGCCCGAGGTGCGGCGGCTGTTGATCAGCCCCTTCGACTCGTAGAAGTGCAGCGCCGAGACGGCGGCCCCGCTGCGCGCCGCCAGCTGGCCGACCGTGAGCTCATGGATCTTCTCTGGAATCTGGGGCACTCCCCGAACCCTACAGTCGACCGTTGACACGGCTCCCTCGGCCGACCATGCTAAGCAGTCGCTTAGGGAAACACGAGCAGGCAGACCTTCTGAACCGAGAGGCCGGGTCATGGCAGAGCCGAGGATCTTCACGTCCGTCGACGAACTGAAGTCGGCGGTGGGCGAGCAACTGGGGTACACCGACTGGCTCGACGTCGACCAGAAGCGGATCGACCTCTTCGCCGAGGCCACCGGCGACCACCAGTGGATCCACGTCGACCCGGAGAAGGCCGCCGCGGGCCCCTTCGGCACCACCATCGCGCACGGCTATCTGACCCTGTCGCTGCTCCCCCTCTTCGGGCCGCAGCTGATCGCCGTCGAGGGCGTGAAGATGGGCGTCAACTACGGCACCAACAAGGTGCGTTTCCCCGCGCCCGTCCCCGTCGGCTCCCGGCTGCGCGCCACCGCCGCCATCACCGGCGTCGAGGACGTGACCGGCGGCGTCCAGGTCACCGTCGCCTTCACCGTGGAGCGCGAGGGCGGCGACAAGCCCGTGTGCGTCGCCGAGTCCGTCGCCCGCTACTACCTCTGACCTCCGCCGCCGCCTCCGGCCCGGCGGGCTACTTCTCCCCCACCATGCGCAGCACGAGGTCGGCATAGAGCGTGCCGACCTCGTCCGGCGTCCACGGCCCGTCGACGTTGAACCAGCGGGCCACGTCGATGCAGAGCGAGAGAACGGCCAGGGTCGTGCCCTTCACGTCCAGCACGTCGAACTCGCCCGCGGCCACGCCGTCCTCGATGATCCCCCGCACCTCCGCGTCGCACTGCCGGCGCAGCGCGAGGATCTCGGCGCGGGCGTCGGGGCCGAGCGAGTCCAGCTCGTACTGGACGACCCGGGCGGTGGTGCGTCCGCCGGCGTGCCAGCGAACGAAGGAGCCGACCGCGTCGGCCAGACGCTCACGGGCGGTGCCCTCGCGCCGGGACGCCGTCTGCAGGATCTCCAGGGCCTTCTGGTGCCCGATCCTGCTGATGCGGTGCAGCAGCTCTTCCTTGGTCTTGTAGTGGATGTAGAGCGCGGCCGGGCTCATCCCGGCGCGCCCCGCGATGTCCCGGGTCGTCGTGGCGTGGTAGCCACGCTCGGCGAAGGCCTCCACCGCGGCGATCAGCAGCCGCCGCGCCGCGTCGGGCGTGACCTCGCCCCACGCCTGCGCCTCGCCG
>NZ_GG657757.1:1791884-1801956 GCF_000158955.1 Streptomyces viridochromogenes DSM 40736
CCGGTCGGCACTTCCGTCCGGACCGCTCAGTGCTTCTCGAAAGGGGTGTACGAGGGCGCCGCCGGCCCCTCCTGCCGGTCCCGGATCACCTTGGCCAGGGTGAAGGAGGAGGTGACCAGGTACAGGACGGCGATGGCGAGGAAGCCCCGCACCCAGGCGTCGGCGCTCAGCTGGTAGATACCGATGGCGGTGGCCGCCATCGCGACGGCGAAGGAGGCGACGGCCTGGCCGTAGAAGGCGGCCGTGTTCTGCTGCTTGCCCGGTGTCTCACTCATGGGGGCAAGCTTCGGCGGACGTGGCCCGCGCCACATCCGCCGAAGTACTCAGGCGCGTACTCAGAAAGCCGACACGGCCGTCAGAATGCCGAAACCCCCGTCAGGGCACGCCCGATGACCAGCTTCTGGATCTGGCTAGTGCCCTCGTAGAGGGTCATCACACGGGCGTCCCGCAGTAGTTTGCCGGCCGGGTACTCGTCGATGTAGCCGTAGCCGCCGAAGACCTGGAGGGCGTTGTTCGCGGCGCGGACGGCCGCCTCCGAGGCGAACAGCTTCGCTTTCGACGACTCGACGGCGAACGACTGCCCCCGGTCGATCAGGTCCGCGACCCGCCAGGTCAGCAGCCGGGCGGCGTCGACGTCCACGGCGATGTCGCTGATCAGCTCCTGGACCAGCTGGTGCCGGGCGATGGGCTTCCCGAACTGCTCGCGCTCGCCCGCGTACCGCACGGCCGCGTCCAGCGCGGCCTGGGCTATGCCGACACAGCCCGCGGCGACCGACATCCGGCCCTTGGCGAGAGCGGACATGGCGATCGAGAAGCCCTTGCCCTCCTGCCCCAGCAGTGCCGAGGCGGGCACCCGTACGTCCTCCAGCACCAGCTCGGCCGTGGCCTGACCGCGCAGCCCCAGCTTCCCGTGGATCGTGCGGCGCGTCAGGCCGGGCGTGCCGGTGGGGACGAGGAAGGCGGAGACGCCCTTGTGGCCGGGGGCGTCCGTGGAGCGGGCGAAGAGCAGGACGACGTCGGCCCAGGTGCCGTTGGTGATGAACATCTTGGTGCCGTTGATGACGTAGTCGTCGCCGTCCCGCACCGCCCGTGTCGCGAGGTTGCCCGCGTCGGAGCCCGTGCCCGGCTCGGTCAGGCCGAAGCAGCCGACCGCCTCGCCGGACGTGAGCCCGGGCAGCCACCGCCGCCTCTGCTCCTCGCTCCCCCAGGCGGCGACGGTCTTGGCGACGAGCCCGAGCGAGACGGAGACGATGCCGCGCACGGACGAGTCGCCCCGGCCCAGCTCCTCGGTGACCAGGCAGTACGCGAGGTGGTCACCGCCGGAGCCGCCGTACTCCTCGTCGATCGTCAGGCCCAGGAAGCCGACCTCGCCGAGCTTCTTCACGATCGAGCGGTCGACCTCCTCGGCCCGGTCCCAGGCGACGACGTTGGGAGTGATCTCACGCTCCACGAAGTCCCGCGCGAGCCGCCGGACCGCGGTCTGCTCCTCGCTGAGCTCCAGATTCACCAGACGTCACCCCATCGGAAGGCATACATGTGAAACCCGTACATTTAAATTAGCACTGCTAGTTTCTCTTGGCAGCCCTACTATGTGCGCCATGGCCCGACCGCGCAAGCCCTTGCTCAGCACCGACCGGATCGTCGAGACGGCCCGCGCGCTCGTGGACGCGGAGGGCCTCGCGGCCGTCTCGACGCGCCGGCTCGCCGCCGAACTGGGGGTCAGCGGGCCCTCGCTCTACAACCACTTCCGCACGAAGGACGAGATCCTGGAGGCGGTCGCCGACTCGGTGAGCGGCCAGGTGGACCTCACGATGTTCCAGGACGGCCGGGACTGGCGGACCGCGCTGCACGACTGGGCGGTCTCCTACCGGGCCGCGCTGCGCGACCACCCGAACATCGTTCCCGTGCTGGCCCGGGGCCCCGGCCGCCGCCCGGCGGGGCTGCGCCTCGCGGACGCCGTCTACGGCGCGATGGTCGCGGCGGGCTGGCCGCCGGCGCAGGCCACGTCCATCGGCGCCCTGATGCGCTACTTCGTCACGGGCTCCGCGCTCGGCTCGTTCGCCGGGGGCTTCGTGGACGACGCGAGCGCCTACGACCCCGCCGACTACCCGCACCTCCAGCAGGCCCACCTCCTCGCCGAGCAGCAGGAGAAGATCGACGAGCGGGCCTTCGAGACGGGGCTGACGGCCCTGCTGGACGGGCTGGCGGGGCAGTACGAGCAGGTGCGGCGCACGGCGTAGCGACACTTCGGCGACGGCCGAAGGATCCGTGTTCCATGCTGGGGGTCATGACGACGAGGGACCCGAAGGCCACGGGCCTGGCCCGGCTCGCGGCGCTGTTCGCGGACGAGACCCGGGCGGTGTGCCTGCTGGCCCTGCTCGACGGGCGCGCCTGGACCGCGAGCGAGCTGGCCCGGCACGCGGGGGTCGCCGCGTCGACGCTCAGCGAGCACCTGGGCAGGCTCGTCGCGGGCGGGCTGCTCACCGAGGAGCGGCAGGGCCGGCACCGGTACGTCCGGCTGGCCGACGCGCGGGTCGCGCAACTGGTGGAGGACCTGGCGGCGCAGGTCGCGCCGGGCACGCCCGTACGGCCACGCACTCTGCGGGAGTCGAACGCCGGCTCGGCGATGGCCCGGGGCCGCACCTGTTACGACCATCTCGCCGGGCGGCTCGGCATCGCGGTCACCGACGCGCTGACCGCCCGCGGGCTGCTGCAGCAGGAGACCGGGTTCGCGCTCACCGACGCGGGTCTCGCGTGGTTCGAGTCGGCCGGGATCGGCCTCGAACAGCGGGGCCGGCGGCCCTTGGCCCGGGCCTGTCTGGACTGGACCGAACGCCGCCCCCATCTCGCGGGCGTGGCGGGCGCTGCGCTGTGCCGGCACGCGCTGGACACGGGGTGGTGCGTGCGCATCGGCTCCGAGCGGGCCGTGAAGGTGACGCCGGCCGGTGAACGGGCCCTCTTCGACCTGCTGGGCGTGGCGGCGACGGCACTGCGCTGAACCCGCCGCGAGGTGCAGCGCCCCGTCCGAAATCCGCGAGCGTCCGTCCCTGTCTCCCTCCTAGCCTCTGGAGCATGATGAACAACTCCCCGTCCCGTCCGGCCCGCCGCGCGGAGCTGCTGGCCGCCGGTGCCGCCACGGTCACCGTGGTGCTGTGGGCGTCCGCCTTCGTCTCGATCCGCAGTGCGGGTGACGCGTACTCGCCGGGCGCGCTGGCCCTCGGGCGGCTGCTGGCCGGGGCCCTGACGCTGGGGTTGATCTGCCTCCTGCGGCGGGAGGGGTGGCCGCCGCGCACGGCCTGGCGCGGCATCGCGATATCGGGGCTGCTGTGGTTCGGCTTCTACATGGTCGTCCTCAACTGGGGTGAGCAGCAGGTCGACGCGGGTACGGCCGCCCTGGTCGTGAACACCGGGCCGATCATGATCGCGCTGCTCGGCTCCCGGCTGCTCGGTGATCCGATGCCGCCGCGGCTGCTGGCGGGGATGGCGGTGTCGTTCGCCGGTGCGGTCACCGTGGGTCTCTCGATGTCCGGCGAGGGCGGTTCCTCGGTGCTCGGGGTGGTGCTCTGTCTGCTGGCGGCGGTCTCGTACGCCGGTGGTGTCGTGGCGCAGAAGCCGGCGCTGGGCACGGCGAGCCCTTTGCAGGTGACGACGTTCGGCTGTCTGGTCGGCGCGGTGGTGTGCCTGCCGTTCGCCGGACAGCTCGTCCGGCAGGCCGCCGACGCCCCGGCCTCCGCCACGCTCAACATGGTGTACCTGGGCGTCTTCCCGACCGCCCTCGCCTTCACGACGTGGGCGTACGCCCTGTCCCGGACGACCGCGAGCAAGATGGGCGCGACGACGTACGCGGCGCCCGCGCTGGTCGTCCTGATGTCCTGGCTCTTCCTCGGCGAGGTGCCGGGACCGCTCACCCTGCTCGGCGGTGTGCTGTGCCTGGCGGGCGTGGCGGTGTCCCGGTCGCGGTCGCGGGCGGCGGCTCGGGCCGAGGTTCCGGGAGCGGCTCCGGAACCACGGCCCGAAGGGGCCGCGGACTCAGCCCGCTGACCCGGCGGCGGACTCGGACTCGGACTCGGACTTCGGGGCGGCCTCCGGCGCCGCCGCCTCGGACTCCGTGGCACTCGCCCGGCCCGCGAGGACCTTGATCGAGGCCAGTGCGATCACCGAGAGCGCGATGATGTAGCCGGACACGGCCATCGACGTGCCCGTCGCCTCCAGCAACAGCACCATGACGAAGGGCGCGAGGCCGCCGCCGGCGACGGCCGCGATCTGGTAGCCGAGGGAGGCGCCGGTGTAGCGCATCTCGGGCGTGAACAGCTCGGCGAACAGGGCGGCCTGGGGGCCGTACATGATGCTCAGGAAGCAGCTGGCGACGAACGTGCCGACCGCGAGCCACAGCAGCGAGCCGGTGTCGATCAGCAGGAAGAGCGGTACGGCCCACAACGCGATGCCGACGGCGCCGACGGCGTAGATCCGGATGCGGCCGACGCGGTCGGAGAGTGCGGCGGCGGCCGGGATCAGCACGAGCTGGGTGAGGCTGACGCAGAGCGAGACGAGGAGCACCGGGCCCTTCTTCATGTCCAGCTCACGGGTCGTGTAGTCGAGGACGCCGGTGATGAGGATGTAGAAGGTCGCGGTGTTCACGGCGAAGGAGCCGCCCGCGAGGAGCACCGTGCCGAGGTGTCCGCGCAGGATGGTGCGCAGCGGCGAGCTCTGCTCGGTCTTCTCCTGCTCGGCGAGGGCGCGTTCGGCCTCCCGGAACGCCGGGGTCTCCTCGACGCGGGTGTGGATGTACCAGGCGAGGGCGAGCACGAGCAGGCCGACCAGGAACGGCACCCGCCAACCCCAGGCGGCGAACGCCGAGTCGGTGGTGAGCGCGCCGGCCAGCAGGAAGACGGTGTTCGCGGTGACCACGCCGATGGGGACGCCGAGCTGGACGACACTGCCGTACACACCGCGCTTGCCCTCCGGAGCGTACTCGGTGGCCAGGAGCATCGCGCCGCCCCACTGGGCGCCGACGGCGACGCCCTGGGCGACGCGGAGCAGGACCAGCAGGATCGGGGCGGCGACGCCGATGGTGTCGTACGTGGGGAGCAGGCCGATGGCGGTGGTGGAGACGCCCATGAGGGTGAGGGCGAGGACCAGCATCGGCTTGCGGCCGCGCTTGTCGCCGAGGTGCCCGGCGACGATGCCGCCGAGGGGCCGGGCGAGGAAGCCGACGGCGAAGGTGGCGAACGAGGCCAGGACGCCGGCGGTGGAACTGCCCGCGGGGAAGTAGAGATCGCCGAGGACCAGGGCGGCGGCGATGCCGAAGACGAAGTAGTCGTACCACTCGACGGCCGAGGCGAGCGCTGCCGCGGTGGCTACCCGGCGGCGGTTGCCCACGGCGGGCGCGGTGGTGACGGGCTGAGCGGAAGGTGCCGTGTCCATGCGGTGCACGCTCCGATGGGTGCGGGGGACGGAACGGGGGGTGGCTCGGGTTCGGGGAACGTACTGACCGGACGGTATGGACGTCAACGGGTCGCGCACCAGGACTTTTACCTGTACTTGGCACCGACTGTGCGGGCGGGCATGCCTGAGGCCCCGGCCTCGCGTGGAGGCCGGGGTGCGGGGGGAGACGGGCTAGAAGACGACCAGTGCCCGGCCGCCCTTGCCCGCCAGCATGTTCTCGAACGCCGCCGGGATGCCCTCGAGGGAGATCCGTTCCGTCACCATCGCGCTCAGGTCGAGGCGGCCCGCCCGGATGTGTTCGGCCAGGACCGGGAGGTCCGCGGCGGGGTCGCAGTTGCCGTAGACGCAGCCGGAGAGGGTGCGGCCCCAGTGGAAGATCTCCAGGGCGTTGAAGGTGACCTGCTGGTCCTTGCCGCCGATGCCGACGACCGTGGTGCGGCCGCCGCGGCGGGTGGAGTCCCAGGCCGTGCGGATGGTGACCGCGCGCCCGACGCACTCGACGGCGACGTCGACGCCCTGTTTCCCGGTGAGGCCGCGGATCTCCCGGGCGGTGGTGTCCGAGGCGACGACGTAGTCGGTGGCGCCGGCGGTGCGGGCCAGTTCCTCCTTCTCGGCGGACACGTCCACCGCGACGATCTTCGAGGCGCCCGCGATCCGGGCCGCCTGGAGGGCCGCGAGACCCACTCCCCCGACACCGAACACCGCGACCGTCTCGCCGGGGCGGACCCGGGCCGAGTGGTGGACGGCGCCGTAGCCGGTGAGGACGGCGCAGCCGAGCAGGGCCGCGTCGGTGAGCGGGACCCCGTCCGGGACGGGCAGGACGCAGGCCGCGGCGACGACGGTCTCCTCGGCGAACGTGGCGACGTTCAGTCCGGGGTGGAGGTCGGTCCCGCCGGTGGTGCGGGCGTAGACGTCGGCGGCGCCGCCGAGGGCGTTGGCGCACAGCCAGACCTCGCCGAGCGAGCAGGCGTGGCAGTTGCCGCAGGACGGGGCCCAGTTGAGGACGACGCCGTCGCCGGGCGCGACGTGGGTGACGCCCTCGCCGACGGCGAGCACCGTACCGGCGCCCTCGTGGCCGAGGACGGCGGGGACGGGGACGCGCATGGTGCCGTCGGACAGGGACAGGTCGGAGTGGCAGACCCCGGCGGCGGCGAGCCGGACACGGACCTGGCCGGGCCCGGGATCCGGCAGGTCGATGCCGGTGATCTCCAGCGGAGAGCCGACGGCGGGCAGGACGGCGGCGCGGACAGCCATGGCGGAAGGGACTCCCTGACTAGAACTGGAGGGACTTGGTCTGGAGGAACTCGGACAGGCCGTGCACCCCGAGCTCGCGGCCCACACCCGACTGCTTGTAGCCGCCGAAGGGCGCGAGGGGGTTGAAGCGGCCGCCGTTGATGTCGACTTGGCCGGTCTCCATGCGGCGCGCGAACGCCACGGCCTCGGCCTCGTCACCGGCCCAGACGGCGCCGGCCAGACCGTAGACCGTGCCGTTGGCGATCCGCAGGGCGTCCTCCTCGTCCTCGTAGCGCAGGATCGACAGGACCGGGCCGAAGATCTCCTCCTGCGCGATGGTCATGTCCGGCGTGACGTCGGCGAAGACGGTCGGGCTGACGAAGTACCCGGTCTCGCGCGGGGCTTCGGGGCCGCCGGCGACCAGGCGGGCGCCTTCCGCGGCGCCCTTCTCGATGTAGCCGCGTACCCGGGCCTGCTGCTTGGCGTTGACCACCGGGCCGATCCGGTCGCCGTACTTGGCGGCGGCGGTCGCGGCGAGTCCGACCGCCTCGTCGTACTGGTCGCGGTGGACGAGCATCCGTGTCCAGGCGCTGCACGTCTGCCCGGAGTTGGACATCACGTTGGCGACCCCGACGTTGACGGCCTTGGCCAGGTCGGCGCTCGGCAGGATGACGTTGGCGGACTTGCCGCCGAGTTCGAGGGCGACCTTCTTGACGGCACCGGCGGCGATCGCGGCGATGTGCCGGCCGACGGCGGTGGAGCCGGTGAAGGAGACCAGGTCGACGTCCGGGTGCTCGGCGAGGGCCTGTCCGGCGACCGGGCCGAGGCCGGTGACCAGGTTGAAGACGCCCGCGGGGAGGCCCGCCTCGTGCACGGCGTCCGCGAAGAGGCGGGCGACCAGCGGGGTGTCCTCGGCGGGCTTCACCACGATCGTGCAGCCGGCCGCGAGAGCCGGGGCGACCTTGGCGACGATCTGGTGCAGGGGGTAGTTCCAGGGCGTGATCGCGGCCACCACACCGACCGGCTCGTGGTGGACGACCGAGTTGCCGGTCTTCTCCTCGAAGGCGTACGTCGCCGCGAGCTCGGCGTAGGAGCCGGCGACCGCGATCGGCACGGCCGCGTGGACGGCCTGCGAGAACTTCAGGGGTGAGCCGAGTTCGGCCGTCACGGTCTCGGCGATCTCGTCCGCGCGGGCCACGAGCACGTCCCGGAGCGCGCTGAGGTGCGCGGCCCGCTCGGCCGGCGGGGTCGCCGCCCAGCCGGGCAGGGCGGCGCGGGCGGCCCGTACGGCGGTGTCGACGTCCTCGGCGGTGCCGGCCGGGACCGTGCCGATGACCTGCTCGTCGACGGGGTTCACGACCTCGATCACGTCCTGGCCGGCGGCGGGGCGCCAGGCGCCCGCGATGTACATGCCGTCGTGTGCCTTCATCGCGCTTCCTCCGGGGGCGGGGCATCGTCGTCCGGCACATAAACTAGCGGCGATAGTTTTCTGACGCCAGACGTCCCGGTCATCCCGGTCATCACAGCACGCGGACGGCCACGTCCGGATGTGCCGCTCCTCACTCCCCCAGGTCGGGCAGGCGATCCGGGTGCGGGCAGATGCGGTCGCCGTGCTGGTCGAAGACGAAGAGGTGGGCGAGGTCCACGAGGAGCGGTACCTGCATGCCGTGGCGGAGGGCCAGGTCCGGGGTGGTGCGGACGATGAGGTCGCCGGGCAGGCGGACTTCGGCGGCCTCGGGGACGGCGGCCTCGGGGTGGTCCAGGGTCACCACGGGTCCGGCCCGCCCGGCTGCGGACCGCTCCCGGAGCCGGGTGAGGACCGAGCCGTCACGGCGGCGGCGCCGGGCGGGGCTGCCGGGGCGGGGCCGCGGGGCCTCCAGCTCGGGGACGACGGCGGGGCTGGAGCCGGTGTCGAAGTGGACGAGGATCTCGTGCCCCTGGAACTCCACGTGCTCGACCAGGCCGGTGAGCGGCACCTCGCCGGGGCGGGCGGCGGAGTGCTTCGCGATCCGGACGGCCTCCGAACGCAGACCCACGATGACCTCGCGGCCCTGCTGGACCCGCAGCAGCTGGTGGTCCAGGGAGAGCGGCTCGGGCAGCCGCAGGAACTGCTTGCCCAGGCTGATGGTCATCGCCCCGTCCAGCGGGGCGCGCACCAGGCCGCGCAGCAGGTTGATGCGCGGGGTGCCGACGAAGGCGGCGACGAACACGTTGCGGGGCAGGGCGTAGACCGCACGCGGGCTGTCGACCTGCTGGAGCACGCCGCCGCGCAGTACGGCCACCCGGTCGCCGAGCGACATGGCCTCGGCCTGGTCGTGGGTGACGTACACCGTGGTGACGCCGAGTTCCTGGGTGAGCTGGGTTATCTCGGCCCGCAGGTGGGTGCGGAGCTTGGCGTCGAGGTTGGACAGCGGCTCGTCCATGAGGAAGGCGGAGGGGTGGCGGGCGATGGCACGGCCCATGGCGACACGCTGGCGCTCGCCGCCGGAGAGCTGGCCGGGCAGGCGGTCCAGGAGGTCCTCGATGCCCAGCAGCCGGGCGGTGGCGTCCACGCGCGGCCGCGGGTCGGTGTCCGGGGCCTCGATGCGCAGCGGGAAGCCGATGTTGGCGCGGCTGGTCATGTTCGGGTAGAGGGCGAAATTCTGGAAGACCATCGCCATGTCCCGTCCGGACGGCGGCAGGTCGTTGGCGTACTCGCCGTCGAGCAGCAGCTCGCCCTCGTCGATCTCCTCCAGGCCGGCGATCATCCTGAGCACGGTCGACTTGCCGCAGCCGGACGGGCCGAGCAGGACGAGGAACTCAGCCGGTGTGATGTCCAGCGACAGCCGGTCCACCACACGGGCGCCTCGCGTGTAGGCCTTGCTCACGTCGTGCAGGGAGATGGCGCGTGTCATGAGGTGCCCCCGAGGGGTCTTCAGGGCGCTGGTGCTCCGCGGGCCGGAAACCCCGTACGGGTCGCACGGGGCTGTGGGTCACGGAAGTTAACGGAATGTGTGCACCCAGGGGAAGACACCGGGCGGGATCGGGGGCTTCCGTCCATCTGGTGAGAAGGCGGGCGACCCGGTTCGGCCGGGGGTCAGCGGGTGCCGGTGAGGTGGGCGAAGACCACGAGGTTCCCGGAGTAGCCCTTCCTGCGGTCGTAGTTGCCGCCGCAGGTGATCAGACGCAGCTCGGGGCGGCCCCGTGCGCCGTACACCTCCTGACTGGGGAAGTGCGCCTTCTCGTAGGACTTGATGGCGTCGACGGTGTAGACGGCGGTCCGGCCGTCGGCCCGGCGGACCTGGACGACACGGCCGGGTTCCAGCTCGGTGAGCCCCGCGAAGACGGCGGGACCGCTGTCCGTGTCGAGATGCCCGACCGCCACGGCGGTGCCCTGCCCGCCGGGCGAGGCGCC
>NZ_GG657757.1:1802056-1802350 GCF_000158955.1 Streptomyces viridochromogenes DSM 40736
GTGCCACCACGGCGTGGCGGCCGGGCTGTTCGCCCCGGTCCCAGCAGAGGCCGCCCACCAGCAGCAAGCAGCCCACCACGATCGTCCGCGTCAGCCGATAGGCCCGCCTCCGGTACCAGGGCCGACGCACCCGCCGGTACCGCACCACCCCGGGCCCGCCCCGACCCCGCACCCCCGGCGAGGCGCCGCCTCCGCCCCCACGCCCCACCCTCGGCTCACCGAGACCGGACCGAGCCCCACGCCCCACCCTCGACTCACCGCCCAGACCGGACCGAGCCCCACGCCACCCTGCCC
>NZ_GG657757.1:1802813-1819846 GCF_000158955.1 Streptomyces viridochromogenes DSM 40736
GCGCCGTCCCACCGGAGCGGCGCGATCCGCGGAAGCCGTCCTACGCCGCGCCATCGGGGCGGCGGCGGAGCCGGAACCAGACCGTCCCGGCGACGGCGGCCAACCCGACGGCGGCGGCGCCCGCGACCGGCGTGAAGGCCTCGGTACGGGCGATGCCGCCGCCACCCGCCGGCGGGCCGCCTGCCGGGGTGATGGCGGTGGGTGTGGCCTTGGACGCCGAGCAGTCGACCTGGAACACCTTGAACTTGCCCGCGCCGTGGGCCCGGTCGGTGAGCCAGGTCAGCTTGTACTGCCCGTTGGGCAGGTCGATGAGCGGAGAGCGGCCCGCACCGGCCGCGTCGAGGGTGACGGAGCCGCTCTCGGCCGGCACCTCGGGCAGGGTCTGGATGGTCCAGTTGACCGTCTCGCCTCCCTCGAAGTCGAAGGCGGCGAGGTAGAAGTCGCACACCTTCGGATCGTTGCGGCGATCACTGGCGGCCGTCTCGGCGGAGTGGATCTTGACGTCCCCGTTGTCCCCCGGGGCGGCGACGGCGGGCACCCCGCTCAGGGTGGTCCCGGCGAGAGTGAGGGCAGCGAGGACGGCGTTGCGGGTGCCGGCACGGCGCGCGAGGGGTACGAGGGGCATGGACATGTCCTCCAAGTCAGATGATTGTCATACAAACATCTCGTCACCTGACTATCTGTCACATGTCACCCGGAAACGCCGGAGCAGCGCCCACGACGCGTCAGATGTCGCTCTTCCGGCGCAACGGCATCCGGCCCCGGCGGGGTCCGGCGTGCGGTTCACCCTCGTCCGGAGACTCCTCCGCGCCCGACGGCCCCTCCTCGCCCTGGTGCCCCGGCGACCGCACGGCGACCCCCGAGGAGACCAGCAGGAGCACCCCCAGCATCACGAACGGTGCCGCCACCCCCGCGACCCCGGCGATCAGCCCTGCCGCCGCGGGCGCCGCGACCTGGCCGAGCCGGTTGCCGGTCAGGCGCAGGGCCAGGGCCGTGGAACGGGCGTCGTCCGGAGCGGCCTGGACGACCGTCGTCATGGACAGCGGCTGCCCGACCCCGAGGCAGAAGCCGAGCAGGACCAGCAGCGCGGCGAGCGCCCAGACCGGCACCGGCAGGGCGATACCCGCGCACAGCAGGGCCGCCAGCAGACAGGTCACCGTGAGCAGCAGGGTCCGGCCGAGCAGCCGCAGCAGGGGCGTCAGCACCAGGCGGCAGGCGATGGTGGCTGCCGCGCGCAGGCTGAGCAGGACGCCGATCACGGACGGCGCGATGCCCCGGTCCTCGCCGACCACGGGAAGGTAGGCGGTGAGGATGTCGGTCGCGGACAGCACGGCGAGGCTGATGAAGATGCCGGCCGGTACGCCCCGGGTGCGCAGGATGCCCCCGACGGGGAGGCGGTCGCCCTGCGCCGCCCCTGACGCGGGTGCCGTACGGCGGTGCTCGATGCGCCAGAGCGAGGTGAAGGCGACCGCCGCGATCCCGCCCGCCACGACCAGTGCGAGCGCGCTGGTGCCCGTCATGTCCTCGCCGCCGATCAGCGCACCCGCGGCCATGGGCCCGACCAGCTGGCCGAGCGCGGCCCCGATGGTGAAGTGGCCGAAGTTGCGGTCCTGTTCGTGCGGCGCGGACTGGCGGGCGACGAGGGACTGCGAGCCGATGACGAAGCAGAGGTGGCCGAGGCCCATCACCCCGCTCCACAGGGCCATCGCCCACAAGGAGCCGGCGACGCCGCTGAGCGCGCAGCCGCCGGATATGAGGACCACTCCGAAGGGCAGCAGCGGCGCGCAGCGGCCGTGGTCGGTACGGCGGCCCAGGGGGACGGCGGCGAACAGCGGCAGCAGCGCGTACACACCGGCGATCACACCGACCGCGCGCTCGTCCGCGCCCAGCGCGAGGGCCCGGTAGGAGACGGCGGGCCGGGCCATCGACACCGCCCCCCTGCGCGAAGCTGAACGCGATGACGAGGCTGAGCAGCCAGCGCGGTTCCCACCGGGCCTCACGATGACGTTCTCCTTACGACAGTCTGACGCCGCGATCAGATGATTCCGAAGAGCATGCCCGCCCCGAGGATGACGAGGCAGGTGAGGGCGGCCCACTTCACCACGAACTTCGTGTGGTCGCCGAACTCCACCTTGGCCATGCCGACCAGGACGTAGACGGCCGGGACGAGCGGGCTGGACATGTGCAGCGGCTGGCCGACCAGCGAGGCCCGGGCCATCTCCACCGGGGAGACACCGTGCGCGGCGCCCGCCTCGGCGAGGACGGGGAGGACACCGAAGTAGAAGCCGTCGTTCGACATGAAGTACGTCAGCGGCAGGCTCAGCACACCGGTCACGAGCGCCATGTGCGGGCCCATGCCCGCGGGGATGACGTCCACCATCCACTTGGCCATCTGGTCGACCATGCCGGTGCCCTGGAGGACGCCGGTGAAGACGGCGGCGGCGAAGACCATGCCGGCCACGTTCAGGACGTTGTCCGCGTGAGCGGCCAGGCGGGCCTTCTGGTCGGGGATGTGCGGGAAGTTCACGGTGAGGACGAGCGCGGCACCGAGCAGGAACAGCACCGGGATGGGCAGCCACTCCATGATCATGGCGGTCAGCAGGACGACCGTGAGCAGCGCATTGAACCAGTAGAGCTTGGGACGCAGGGTGGGCCGGTTCGGGTCGAGGCCCTGGAAGCCGTCGTCGGAGCCTTCGGAGGCGTCCGTACCGGAGCCGGTACCGCCGGCTCCGGCCGCGCCGCCCGTGGCACCCGTGGCGCCCTTGCGCATGGAGACCTTGCCGTCGCCGGAGCCGCCGGCGCCCACGAGGACCGTCTCGGTCTCGGTGTCCTTCTCCTCCTCCAGGACCTCGTCCAGCGTCAGCACGCCCAGCCGCCGGCGCTCGCGCACGCCGAGGACGTAGGAGAGACCGAAGACGAAGAGCAGGCCCACCAGGAGCGCCGGGATCATCGGGACGAAGATCTCGCTGGCGTCGAGCTTGAGCGCGGTCGCGGCGCGGGCGGTCGGGCCGCCCCAGGGGAGGGTGTTCATCACGCCGTTGGCCATGGCGGCCACACCGGTCATCACGACCAGGCTCATCTTCAGGCGCTTGTACAGCGGGTACATCGCCGAGACGGTGATCATGAAGGTGGTGGAGCCGTCGCCGTCCAGCGACACGATCGCGGCGAGCAGCGCGGTGCCGACGACGATCCGCATCGGGTCGGCTTTACAGAATTTGAGGATGCCTCGGACGATCGGGTCGAAGAGACCGACGTCGATCATCACACCGAAGTAGACGATCGCGAACATGAGCATCGCCGCGGTGGGGGCGAGGTCGGTCACGCCGTCGAGGACATAGTCGCCGAGCTTGGCGCCCTTGCCGACGAACACGCAGAAGAGAGCGGGAATCAGCACGAGCGCCGCGATCGGCGACATCTTCTTCATCATGATCAGGACCAGGAAGGTCGCGATCATGGCGAAGCCGAGGATGGTCAGCATGAGTGGGTACCTAACGTTCGCCCTTGAACATTCCACCAGGGCCGGCGGTGTCCGAGACGTTAGGTCCCGTCAAGCAGCGTTAACAAGACGTTGACGTGCGAGCAATAAGCGCAAAACTGCTGGTCACAGCTTTGCTCAGGTCAGGGGCACGAGCTTTTCGGCCGCCGGGGCGCATTCGACGGGCACTCCGTTGAGGACCGCGTTGCCCGACAGCGGGTCGAGCATCCGGCCGTCGAGGAGCTGGTTGACGTTGACGCCGGGGTCGGTCGAGGCGTGGCTGAGGCGGGTGCCGGGGCGGTCGTGGCCCCAGCCGTGCGGCAGGCTCACCACGCCCCGCCGGATCGCGTCGGTGACCTCGGCCGGTGCGGTCACCTCTCCCCCGGCGCCCTTCACCCTGACCGGGTCCCCGTCCCGCACGCCCAGCCGTTCCGCGTCCTCGGGGTGGAGGTGCAGGGTGCAGCGGTTGGAGCCGCCGGTGAGGGCGGGCACGTTGTGCATCCAGCTGTTGTTGGAGCGCAGGTGCCGTCGGCCGATCAGGACGAGGCCCTCGGGGCGTTCGGCCAGGGCGGCGCGCAGGCGGGGCAGGTCGTCCGCGATCGGCCCCGGCAGCAGCTCCACCTGCCCGCTCCCGGTCTTCAGCGGCTGCGGCAGCCGGGGCCGCAGCGGCCCGAGGTCGATGCCGTGCGGGTGCGCGAGCAGCTTCTCCAGGCCGAGTCCGTCGGGTCGTGCGCCGAAGCCGTCGCCGTAGGGGCCGAGGCGGAGCATCATGTCCAGCCGTCGCTCGGGGCCGTTGTCGCCGGTCAGCTGTGCGGCAAGCTCGCCAGGGTCGCGGCCGTGCACCGGCGAGTGCGGTTCCCTGACGGCCTTGCCGAGGGTCTGGTCGATGACCATCTGGTCGACGGCGCCCGGGTCGGCGCCGTGCATGCCCGTCACGGCGAGGATCAGCCGGGCCAGGATCTCCGTCTCCGCCATGCGGCCGGGTTCCAGCGGGACCGCGGGGCGGGTGTAGCGGACCTGGTTGCGGACGGCGAGGGTGTTGAAGGCGAAGTCGTGGTGCGGGCTCTGGGAGGGCGGGGGCGGGGGCAGGACGACGTCGGCGTGGCGCGAGGTCTCGTTGAGGTAGGGGTCGACGCTGACCATGAAGTCGAGCGAGTCGAGCGCCTTGTCCAGCCGGTCGCCGTCGGGTGCGGACAGCACGGGGTTGGCGGCGACGGCGAGGAGCGCGCGGACCGGTTCGCCCTCCTCGGTGGCGGTGTCGATCTCCTCGGCGAGGGCGGAGAGGGGCAGTTCGCCCTTGGCTTCCGGGTGCCGGCTCACCCGGGAGTGCCAGCGTCCGAGGGCGAAGCCGCGGCCGGGGCCCGCGGGGCGTGGGGTCCTGTCGGTGGCGGCCTGCGGGAAGAGCGCGCCGCCGGGCCGGTCGAGGTTGCCGGTGAGGATGTTCAGGACGTCGACGAGCCAGCTGGCGAGGGTGCCGTGCGGGACGGTGCAGCTGCCGATGCGGCCGTAGACGGCGGCGGTGGGTGCGGCGGCGAGCTCGCGGGCGAGGACGCGGATGACGTCGGCCTCGACGTCACAGGCCTCGGCGACGGCTTCCGGGGTGAACTCCCGCAGGGCCTCGGCCACTTCGTCGACGCCCTGGACGTGCGGGGTCGGCTCGACGAGGCCCTCGTCGTGGAGCACCTGCGCCATCGCCGCCAGCAGCAGGGCGTCGGTGCCGGGCCGCACGGCGATGTGCCGGTCGGCGAGCTTCGCGGTGCGGGTGCGCCGCGGGTCGATCACGACGAGGGTGCCGCCCCGGGCCTTGAGCGCCTTGAGCTTGCCCGGGAAGTCGGGGGCGGTGCACAGGCTGCCGTTGGACTCCAGCGGGTTGGCGCCGATGAGGATCAGGTGGTCGGTGTGGTCGAGGTCGGGCACGGGGATGGCGTTCGCGTCGCCGTAGAGCAGTCCGCTGGAGACGTGCTTGGGCATCTGGTCGACCGTGGAGGCGGTGAAGACGCTGCGGGTGCCGAGCCCGGCGAGCAGCACCGGCGGGTAGAGGCCACCGGCCATGGTGTGCACGTTGGGGTTGCCGAGGACGACGCCGACGGAGTGCGGTCCGTACCGCTCCACGACGGGCCGGATGCCGGCGGCGACCGCGTCGAAGGCCTCGTCCCAGGTGGCCTCGCGCAGCTCGCCGTCCCGGCGCACGAGCGGGGTGCGCAGCCGGTCGGGGTCGGCGTCGACGGCCCCGAAGGAGGCGCCCTTGGGGCAGATGAAGCCCTTGCTGAACACGTCGTCGCGGTCACCGCGGGCGTGGGTGACGCGCGTCCCCTCGATGGTGAGGGTCAGGCCGCAGGTGGCCTCGCACAAGGGACAGATACGCAGGGCGGTGCGGGACACGGGTCCTCCCGGGAGGCGACGGCAGTGGTGACGCGCGGACGCGCCGAGCATACCGACCGGTATGCACGGAGGGGAGCCCCTGCCGGGCAGGAGGTCGGCCACGTACCGGCCGGAGTCGTCAGTCGAGCACCCGGGCCAGATACGCCCGCAGCATCTCCCGCATCTCCTCGATGACCTTCTCGTCCCCTTCGGGCGCGACCCGGAACGCCAGGTGCACCAGGGTGTCGGCGGTCTCCACGGCGATGAGGAAGACCCGGCGCAGCTCCTCGTCGGGCTCGCGGCCGAGATGGCCGGCAAGGAGTTCGGTGAGCCGGTCGGCGACCCGGTGGTTGGGTTCGGCGCGGGAACCGACGGGGATCTGGTTGCCGAAGTCGACGAGGGAGAAGCCGGGCGCGGACCGCTTCATCTCCAGGTACTCGTCGAGCACGGCGTCCATGGCCACGCGCCAGCCTCCCTCGCCGGCCTCCTCCAGTCGCTCGGTGACGCGTGCGGAGTACCGCTCGAGGTTGCGCTGGCCCAGCGCGTCGACCATCTGGCGCTTGTTGCCGAAGAAGCGGTAGACCGAGCCGATGGGCACTTGGGCCCGATGGGCGACGGCTCGGGTGCTGAGCGCGTCGTAGCCGACCTCGTCGAGAAGGTCGGCACAGGCGTCGAGGATCCTGGTCAGGCGTTCGGCGCTGCGCCGCTGCACGGGCGCACGACGGAGCGATGTCGCGTGGGGCACGGGCTTCATGATGCCTCTCCGGCGCGGTCCGGTGAACCTCGCCCCCTGGTCCGCTGCTTCGACGCGGTGATGTCGGCCGTGCTCTCCACGGGGGTGCCGTCCACCGCCCACACGGTGCCGTCGTCGGCGTAGAGACGGGCCGTGACGTGGTGCGTGCCGCGCGGCACCAGCCGGTCGGCGAGACGGTACCCGCAGGCGCGGAGCCGGGCGACGAGGCGGCCGTCCACGTAGAGGTGCGCGAGACCGCTCCCGGCCACCGCCCGGGCCGCCGCCCCGGCCGGGGAGAAGCGGAACCTCCGCACGGTCAGCCGTACGTCCCAGCCACCGGTCGCGTCGGGCTGCACCTCGACGCCGACGCCGGGGGCACCCTTCCGCTCCACCTCACGGTAGGGGCGCCCCTCCTGGTCCCGGTCCTCCAGGACCCGGCCCACCGGCGCGGGCGACACCCCTTCCTCCTCGGCGTCACCGGAGCCACAGCCCGCGGTTCCGGCCAGGAGGGCACCGACCGCGAGCATGGCGAGAAACCCCCGTGTCCACGACATGCCTGGGAGCGTAGAACACATGTCCGGCCCGGCGGATCGTCCTGGAGTCGGGTTCCGCATCGTCCGTCGAGAGGAGGGCACACGGGCCCGCGCGTCCCCCTTGCGTCGGGGAAATCGCAATCCTACGGTGTTGCATAGGAATCAAACCCAAGGGAGACAGCGATCATGGGCGATGGGGGTACCTCCCGCGCGAGCGAACTCGAGCGTGGGGAAGCGCGGAAGACCGCCGAAGGGCTGACCTACCTCTCCGGCTTCGGCAACGAGCACAGTTCCGAGGCCGTCCCGGGCGCGCTGCCCGAGGGCCGCAACTCGCCCCAGCGAGCCCCGCTCGGGCTGTACGCGGAACAGCTGAGCGGCACGGCGTTCACCGAGCCGCGGGCCCACAACCGCCGCTCCTGGCTGTACCGGATCCGCCCGTCGGCCGCACACCCGGCGTTCACCCGCACCCACAACGGCACGGTCCGCACCGCTCCCTTCACCCAGACCGTGCCCGACCCCAACCGCCTGCGCTGGAACCCCCTGCCCGACCCGGCACCCGAGACCGACTTCCTGGCCGGCCTGTGGACCCTGGGCGGCAACGGGGACGCCACCCAGCGCACCGGCATCGCCGTGCACCTGTACGCGGCCAACGTCTCGATGGACCGGGTGTTCAGCGACGCCGACGGCGAGTTGCTGATCGTCCCGGAGCGCGGCGGGCTGCTGCTGCGCACGGAGTTCGGCCTGCTCCATGTGGAGCCGGGCCATGTGGCGCTCGTCCCGCGTGGGGTCCGTTTCCGTGTGGAACTCCTCGACGAGTCCGCCCGTGGCTATGTGTGCGAGAACTACGGCGCGCCCTTCCGGCTCCCCGACCTGGGCCCGATCGGGGCCAACGGCCTCGCCAACTCCCGGGACTTCCGCGCCCCGGTCGCCGCGTACGAGGACGTCGAGGGCCCGGTGGAGGTGGTGAACAAGTTCTGCGGCAATCTGTGGACGGCCACGTACGACCACTCCCCGCTCGATGTCGTCGCCTGGCACGGCAACCATGTGCCGTACGTCTACGACCTGCGCCGGTTCAATGTGCTCGGCACCATCACGTACGACCACCCGGATCCGTCGATCTTCACGGTGCTGACGTCCCCGTCGGACACCCCGGGCCTGGCCGGTGCGGACTTCGTGGTGTTCGCGCCGCGCTGGCTGGTGGGCGAGGACACCTTCCGGCCGCCCTACTTCCACCGGAACGTGATGAGCGAGTACATGGGCCTGATCGAGGGCGCCTACGACGCGAAGGCGGAGGGCTTCGTGCCGGGCGGCGGCTCGCTGCACAACATGATGTCGGCGCACGGCCCCGACCGGGAGACGTTCGACCGCGCGAGCTCCGCCGAGCTGAAGCCGCAGAAGATCGACGACGGTCTGGCGTTCATGTTCGAGACCCGCTGGCCGCTGACCCTCACCCCGCACGCGGCCCGGGCGGAACACCTGCAACAGCGCTACGACGACGTATGGCAGGGCATGGAGCGGCACTTCAGCCCCTTGCACTGATCATTTCCTACCGGTACGGATGGCCCGTGACCTCCTTCGCCCCGGACTCGATCGTCCTGAACCGCAAGCTGCCGCTCTGGTACCAGGTGTCGCAGTCCCTGCGCGCCTCGATCCTCGGCCGCTCGCCGCAGGACCCGCTGCGCCTGCCCACCGAGGAACAGCTGGCCGGGCACTACGGGGTGAGCGTGCTGACCATGCGGCAGGCGCTGAAGGAGCTGGAGGACGAAGGTCTCATCACGCGCCACCGGCGCCGGGGCACCTTCATCGAGCCGCACGCGCGCCGGGGTTCCCCGGTCCGGCTGCTCGGCTCGGTGGACGCGATCGTGGCCCAGCAGTCCGGCATGACGACCGAACTGCTGGACCACGGCACGACCCCCGTGCCGGGCGAACTCGCCGAGTTCTTCCCGGACGTGCCGCAGGTGTCGACGTACCACCGGCTGCGGAGCGACGAGAAGACGGGTGAGCCGACGAACCACGCCCGCAACTACGTGCGTCCCGAACTGGCCGCGCGGATCGACCTCGACGATCTGGTGCGGTGGCCGATGACCAAGGTGCTGCGGGATGTGGCAGGAGCGGACATCAGCCGCATCACGGACACCGTGGAGGCCCGGCTGGCCGACCCGGAGACCGCGAAGCTGCTCCAAGTACCGCTGTTGAGTCCGATCCTGCACTACACGGGCGTGACGTACGACCCGGAGGGACGGCCGCTGGACGTGGCCGTCATCCAGTACCGGGGGGACCGCTTCTCCTTCACGGTGACCCTGGACGCCACCTGACCCGCGGGCCGGAGCCACACCGTACGATGCCCAGCGTGACGCACGACGACGCTCCGCTGCTGGCGAACCTCATGCCGTGGTCCGTCGCACCGCCGCGGCTCGGCCGGGGGTGGCCGGCGGGCCCCGACCCGGCGTCCCTGAAGGCCCGCTGGGACGCCTTGGTGAAGGCCGAGGGCCCCGATCGCGAGACCCTGTTCGAGCCGAGCCGTTCGCGCACCCTGCACTCGGCGGTCGGCCAGTTGCCCGGCCGGACGGGCGGCACGCAGAAGCTGGTCCGCGCCTCGGGGCCGTGCCCGGAGCCGGTGCGGGTGCTGCTCGCGCCCTTCGACGAGCAGTGGCTGATCCCCGACCAGCGGCTGATCGACGCGGCCCGGCCGGAACTCTGGCGGGTGGCGGACGAGCGGCAGGTCTTCCTGGTGGAGACGCCCGAGTCCCTCCTCGTCACCTCGCTGCTCCCGCTGCTCCGCCCCGGCCGCGTCCGCCCGCTGTTCCGGCGCCCGGGCGGCCTGGAGCCGAACCTGGCCCCCGGCCTGCTGGAGCTCCTGCACGCCCGTCTGGGAGGCGCCCCCACTCCGCTGGACGTGCTGGCCTGGATCACCGCCACGGCCCGCCCGGACCTCACCGTCCCGCTCACGGGCGACGCCGGCGCCTGGGCGCGGGGCGTGGAGCTGGGCCGCCGGCTGCTGTGGCTGATGCGCCGCGACGGTGAGCGGCCGAAGCTCCCCGGCGGCCGCCGCCCCTACGTCCGCGCTCCCCTGCCCTCCCGGCCCGTGGCCCTGCGCTACGACCGGGACGAGGAGTCCCTGCTGCTGGACGAGGGCCGCATCTCCCCCGTGCCACCGCAGGCCTGGGACTTCAAGGTGGGCGGAGTCCGCGTCCTGGAACAGTGGTTCGCGGCGCGGGTCCCTGACCCCGAGCCGGGCACACTCGCGGCGATCCGCCCCGCCACCTGGCCGCAGGCCTGGACGTCGGAACTCCTGGAGCTGATCACCGTCCTGACTCTGCTGGCCGAAGACCGGCCCGAGCGGGACGACCGGCCGGTCCCCGACCCCGTCACGGCGACCGAGCTGCGCGAGGCGGGCGTCCTCCCCGCCCCGGCGTCGGCCCGCCGCCCGGCCTCGGTCCTCGACGGCCCGGAGGAGGGCCCGGAGGGGCAACTCGCGCTGCTTTAGGCCCTGTCGGCCTGGCGCAGATCGGGATCCAAGGCGTCCAGCACGCGTTCGAGTGCCCGCTGTCCATGCGGGGCGAGGAGTACCGGTCGTTCCCGGTACCGGGCCTGCTGGTGGCGACCGCCGCGGGCGGCATCATGACCGGCATGTTCCAGGCGGCCCAGGACACGCACCGGGGCGTCACGGACCGCCTCCGTACGCTGATCAGCGCCCTGGCGACGGCCCTGCGGGATCTCTTCGGCGACGCACCCGTACCTGACGGGGCGGCCTGGCCGGTGGCCCGCCCCGTGGCGGGGTCACTGCTGTGGTGCGCCGTGCTGCTCGGGTTCTTCGTACCGCTGGCCGTGCGCCAGTACGCGCACGGGGAGCGGTGAGCGGGCCCCCAGTCGCTGCCGGGCGGGGATGAGGCAACCGACAGGGGGCGTACCGCGCTCGGGAACACACCTGGCGCCGCTGCGTGCCGCGGGGATGACGGACGACGAGTGCGCAGCGCTGCACCAGGGCGGTGTGACCGCCCGAGCGCGGGCCCCTACCTGCCGCCGAACAGCGAACGACGCAGCCGACGCAGCGGCGCGAAGAGCGAGACGCGGCGCACGCGCGCGCCCCTGCCGTTGCGGTCGTGCGGCTGACGCGCGGTCAGTTCACGCATCAGCGAGGTCGCCTCGACCGTCTCCCGCTGGGGGACCGCGGGTCCTCCCAGCACCGAGAGGTGTCGGTCCAGGCGCGAACTGCTCGCGCTGCTTCCGCAGGTGATCGCAGGGACCCTGGCCCTGCTGCGCACTGTTATCTGTTCCATGTCACTCCCCACCCGTACGAGTCCACCCGGCCCGGGCAGGTTAACCCTATCTCCCCGGCCGGGCACACATGTATCGCGGTCACAGGATTCACCTTCCCCATAAGGGGGTTGACGATGTATCTCCGATTACTCTCCGAATCCAACAGATTTCAGGGCGAGTTGGACGATGGGCTGGGTGGTGGGCTGCGGCGAGCCCCCGGCGGGCTCGACGGTCACGGCCAGTGACGTCGCCGAGGCGCCCAGACCCGTCGCGACCAGGGGCGTATCGTCTTCGAAGAGCCCCAGGGAGCGTGGTTGCGCGCCCGGGCGCATGAGCCACAACTGGTGCACCCGGCCGCCCGACGGGGCGCCGTATCCGCCGAGGGTGACGACCGCGTTCCGCTCCGTGGCGGAAGCGATCACTCCGATCGTTCGGCCTCTGGCGTCCCGGCCGCTGCTCGCACGCGCGTCCGGAGCCGACAGAACGTGGGCGATCTCACGTGACCGATCTTGCTCGGCGGTCAGCCGGTCCTGGGTCCGGTTCGCCTGTACGGCGAACAGCGACGCGACGACGAGGGCCGCGGCGGCGGTGGCCGTCGCGAAGGGCACGAACAGCGGGATCCGCCGCCGCTGCCGTTGCCGCGGCGGCGGCTGGGTGCCCCACACGTGCGGCGGCAGCTGCGTCGCACGCGCGCGCGACGGTTCGCGCCCGCTCTCCTGCGGTGCGGGGTCCTGCGGCGTGGCCCGTACGGCGGCCATGACCCGGTCGCGCATCGCGGCCGGGGCCGGGACGGCCGTGGACCAGGCCAGCCGGACGGCGTCCTCGGACAGGGCGCGCACCTCCGCGGCGCAGCGGTCGCAGTCCCTCAGGTGCTTCTCGAAGCGGACCCGCTCCGGGGGTCCCAGGGCGTCGAGCGCGTAGGGCGCGGCGAGCGAGTGCAGGTCCTCGCGGCGGAAGAGGCTCATGCCACGCCTCCCAGGCACTCGCGCATCCGGGTCAGCCCGTCACGCATCCGGGTCTTGACGGTGCCCAGCGGCAGGGACAGCTGCTCGGCCACCTCACGGTAGGTGTAGCCCTCGTAGTAGGCGAGGGTGACCGACTGGCGCTGGAGGACCGTGAGCCGGTCCAGGCAGCGGCGCACCCACTCGCGTTCCAGACCGGCCTCGACCTCCTCGGTGACCTGGTCGAAGGCGGGCTGGTTCGCGCGGAGCGCCTCACGCTGCTCGCGCTCGCCGGCCGCTCGGGCGCTGCGCACCCGGTCGACGGCGCGGCGGTGGGCCAGGGTGAGGATCCACGACATCGCGCTGCCCCGGCCGGGGTCGAACTTCGCTGCCGAGCGCCACAGTTCGAGCAACACCTCCTGAGCCACCTCCTCCGACTGGGCCAGGTCACGCACCACACGCCGTACGAGTCCGAAGACCGGGCCGGACACCAGCCCGTACAACTCCTCGAAGGCCGTCTGGTTCCCGCCCGCCACGAGCAGCAGCAGCTCGTCCGCCTCCACTCGGTCCCCCTCTCCCAGGCCGCATGGGGCCTGTCCCCTCATACGAGGCATTCGCAACGCACACACCTCCGGATGGGGTTACGGATCAGCGCGCCGAAAACGCGGGTCGCCCGGCGATGAAACAACTTTTCAGATGAGCCGTAAGAACGTTTGAGATTCGACCAATCCGCTCTGCCGACCACTCCGAATGGCGTGTGTCAGGCAAGTTGGCACCGAGGACGGACGGCATGACACCTACCTTCAGGACCGGCGCGGGGCGCCGGAGCATAGCGACCGTGATCTGTGGTGCGCTGGCCGCCGGCGGGCTCGCCGCCGCCGGCGTGACCGCGCTGGCACCTGAGGAGGCCGCCGCCTCCAGTCACCGGGAGGCCCCGCTGATCTCGGGGACCCCGCAGTACGACAACACCGACGTGTACGCGTTCGTCAGCCCGGACAAGCCGGACACGACGACCATCATCGCGAACTGGATCCCGATGGAGGATCCGGCCGGCGGGCCCAACTTCTTCACGTTCGCCGAGGACGCCCAGTACGACCTGCGTATCGACAGCAACGGTGACGCGCAGGAGGACCTGCTCTTCCGGTACACGTTCAAGACGCACACGAAGAACGACAAGACGTTCCTCTACAACACGGGTCCGGTCGAGAGCCTCGACGACCCCGACCTCAACATCACGCAGACGTACGACCTCGAGCTGATCAAGCTGAAGCACCTGAAGCCGGTGTCGAAGACCAAGGTCGCCGACGACGTCCCGGTGGCGCCGTCGAACGTCGGCAAGGCGTCGATGCCGGACTACAACACCCTGCGCGAGCAGGCGGTCCACAAGCTCGCCGGGGGCGCCCAGACGTTCGCCGGGCAGGCCGACGACCCGTTCTTCCTGGACCTCAGGGTCTTCGACCTGCTGTACGGCGGAAACCTCTCCGAGGTCGGCAACGACACGCTCAAGGGCTACAACGTCAACTCGATCGCCCTGCAGGTCCCCAACAGCTTCCTCACCGAGTCGCACGAGCAGCCGGTCATCGGCGTCTGGTCGACGACGCAGCGCAAGAACGCCCAGGGCTACTACGCGCAGGTCTCGCGCCTCGGCAACCCGCTGGTGAACGAGGTCGTCAACCCGCTCAAGGACAAGGACAAGTTCAACGCGTCCGCGCCGCGGGACGACGCCCAGTTCCTGGAGAACGTGACCAACCCGGAGCTGCCCAAGCTCATCGAGGCGATCTACAAGATCCCGGCGCCCGACGAGCCGCGCAACGACCTGGTCGACGTGTTCCTGAAGGGCGTCAAGGACCTCAACCAGCCGCCGCACGTGACGCCGTCGGAGCAGCTGCGCCTCAACACGTCCATCAAGCCGGCCGCCAAGCCCAAGCGGCTCGGTGTCCTGGACGGTGACAACGCGGGCTTCCCGAACGGCCGTCGCCTCACCGACGACGTGATCGACGCGTCGCTGCAGGTCGTCGAGGGTGAGCTGCTGGGCGCGAAGAACGACCTCGGTGACGCGGTCGACAAGAACGACAAGAAGTTCGGCAAGTACTTCCCGTACCTGGCCAACCCGACCGAGGGGTCGCGCGGCCCGCTCGCCAAGGGCGTGGACGGCGGCAACGACGTCCGCAGCCAGCTGGGCGACGCGCTCCAGCCGGCCGGTACGCAGAGCTCCGACGACATGCGCCTGATCGCCGCGTCCGCAGGGGCCGGGGCGGGCGGCATCGTCCTGATCGGCGCGGCCCTGATGTGGTGGCGCCGGATGCGGAACCGGGCGTACTGACCCGCTCCGCTCCCACCTACCGGCGCGGCCCGTTCCCCACCGTCCCCCACGGCACGGGCCGCGCCTTCGACTCCCGCAGTTCCGCACCCGCACCCGCACTTGCACAGCCGACTGAGGAGAGGCCATGCCTCCGCGTACGACGGACAGCTCACCGGAGAGGCGCGACGACGACCGGCCGCGCCCGGACCAGGAGCCCGCCCAGGAGCGGTCCGTACCGGCCCTCGACGCGGGTACGGGCACGGAGGCGCCGGTGGGGCGGGCTCCGCACTCGACCGAGGTTCCGGACACCGGGCAGGGCGGAGGCTCGGCCGGCGGTGCGACAGAGAGGGGTGGCGCTTCCGCCGACGACACCGACGACACCGACGCCCCCGGCGTCGATCCGCGCGTGGCCGCGGTGCGGCGCGCCGCCGACGGCGGGCGGCGGTGGCGGGCCGCCCAACTGGCCGGGTGTGCCGCGCTGCTGGCCGTCGCGCTGACCGGTGGGGCCGTTGCCTTCGGAGGTGTCGGGGGCGGGAGCACGGGGACCGGTGTCGATACCGTGTCGGCGTCCGGGGCCCTGACGCCCGGTGCGCTGGCCCGCGGCGATCTCGACTCGGGGATCGTGTCCCTGCAGAAGCATCTCCGGGCCCAGCCCAGGGACTTCGGCAGTTGGGCCACGCTCGGGGTCGCCTACGTCGAGCAGGCCCGTACGAAGGGCGATCCCTCGCGCTACCCGCAGGCCGAACGCGCACTGAAGCGGTCCCTCGAACTGGAGCCGGACAACGACCAGGCCCTGGCCGGCCGGGCCGCCCTCGCCGCCGCGCGGCACGACTTCACCGGCGCCCTGGCCCACGCCGACCGGGCGCTGAAGCAGAACCCGTACAACGAGCGCGCCCTGTGCAGCCGGGTCGACGCCCTCGTCGAACTCGGGCGGTACGACGACGCCGCCGAGGCCGCCCGGACCGCCGACGACCGGCGGCCCGGCGTCCCCGTCTTCACGCGGTACGCGTACGTGCACGAGCTGCGCGGCGACGTCCGCACCGCGCGTGCCGTCCTGGAACGCGCCCTGAGCCAGGCCGACTCCCCCGCCGACGTCGCGTACGTCGCCACGGCCCTCGGCCAGCTCGCCTGGAACCAGGGCGAGTACAAGACGGCCCTCGGCCACTACGCCCGTGCCCTCGCCGCCGACGAGGAGTACCTCCCGGCCCTGGAGGGCCGTGCCCGTGCCCAGGCCGCGAGCGGCGACCGGGCGGCCGCCGCCGAGGGCCTTGAGCGGGTCGTCGCCCGCTTCCCGCTGCCCGGCCCGCTCGTCGCCCTCGGCGAGCTCTACGAGGCCCGCGGCGCCGACGGCGACCGGGCGAAGGCCGGCGACCAGTACGCCCTCGTCGACGCCTGGACGGCCCTCGCCCGCGCGGGCGGTGTCAACGCCGACCTCGACACGGCCATGGCCGCCGCCGACCACGGCGACAAGAAGGAGGCCCTGCGCGCCGCCCGTGCCGAGTGGAACCGCCGGCACAGTGTGCACACCGCCGACGCCCTCGCCTGGGCCCTGCACGTCAACGGCCGCGACAAGGAGGCCCTGCCGTACGCCCGCCGGGCCACGGCCACTGGCTACCGCAACGCCGCCTTCCTCTACCACCGCGGCATCATCGAGCGCGCCACCGGCGACGACCGCGACGCGCGCACCCACCTGAAGGCCGCCCTGGAACTGAACCCCGGCTTCTCGCCCCTGGGCGCCCGCGAAGCCCGTACCGCGCTCAAGGACCTGGAGGGCACCCGGTGACCCTGCGCCGACTGTTCGCCTCCGGCGCCGCCGTCCTGACGGCCGCCTGCGCGATCGCCCTCGTGCCCGCCGGCTCGGCGAGCGCGCACCCGTTGGGCAACTTCACCGTCAACCGCTACGACGGCCTGGTCGCCGCCCCCGGCGAACTCCGCGTCCACCACGTGGAGGACCTCGCCGAGATCCCGGCCACCCAGGCCGGGCCGGACATCGAGCGGCTGGGCATCGCCATGTGGGCCCGTGAGCGGTGTGCGACGGCCGCCGCGGACAGCAGGGCCACCGTCGACGGCCGTAGCGCCGCGCTCACCGCCGAGCGCAGCCACGCGCGCGTGCGGCCCGGGCAGGCCGGTCTCGACACCCTCCGTGTGGAGTGCGAACTGACCGCTCCGCTCCCCTCGGGCGAGGAGACCGTGGCCCTCGGCTTCCGGGGCGCCGGTGCCTCCTCCGGCCCGGGCTGGCGGGAGATCACCGCGCGCGGCGACCGTATGACGCTCGCCGCTTCGGACGTACCGGAGAAGTCGGTGTCGGCCGAACTGACCCGCTATCCCGAGGAGCTGCTCTCCTCCCCGGCCGACACCGCGTCGCCGCCCTGCGGTGCGCCCGGTGGCCCGGCCCTGTCGAGGCGGAGTCGGACGCCCCCGCGCCTCC
>NZ_GG657757.1:1820194-1834581 GCF_000158955.1 Streptomyces viridochromogenes DSM 40736
GCGGCATCCTGGTGACCCTGGCGGGAGGGGCCTGCTCCGCCGCGCCCTGCGGGGCCGCGCGCACACCCAGGGACACGGGCACGGACACACGCACGGGCACTCCCACGGCGGCCATACGCACACCCACGACGACGACACCCACTGCCACAAGCCCGACACGACCACAAGCACGACCACGACCACGACCACGACCACAGCCACCCGCACGACCACGCCCACCCGCACTCCCACCCCCACACGATCGAGCACACCCACGGCGGCTCCACCCACTCCCATCCCGTCGCACCCACCCTCCGCGGCACGATCCTCATGGGCTTCGCGGGCGGCCTCGTGCCCAGCCCGTCCGCCGTCGTCGTGCTCGTCGGCGCCGCCGCCCTCGGGCAGGCCTGGTTCGGTCTGCTGCTCGTCGTCGCCTACGGCGTCGGGCTCGCGCTCACCCTGACCGTCGCCGGGTACGCCGTCGTCAAGGCGGGCAGCGCGATGACCCGGCTCCTGGACCGCCGCCCCCGCTGGACGGCCGGCCCGATGGCGGCCCTGGTACGCCGGACCGCCCCGCTGGGGTCGGCCTTCGCCGTGGTGGTACTCGGTGCCGGACTGGTGTTCAAGGGGGCGGCATCCGCACTGGGCTGAGTTACTTTCGAGAGGAAGCCGTGGGAATGGGACGTCGTGAGGAATTCCTGCCTCATGGGGAAAAGAGACCTCGTGGAGAGTTCGCCCGGCTGCGAATGGGGGCGCCGTGTCCGAAGAACCGGGCCATGAGCGTGTGATCGCGGGCCGCTACCGGCTCCTGGCACCGCTCGGCGAGGGCGGTATGGGGACGGTGTGGCGCGCCCGCGACGAGTTGCTGCACCGCGAGGTCGCCGTCAAGGAGGTGCGCGCCCCGGCGGGGCTGGGGGCCGATGACGTGCAGCGGATGTACGCCCGGCTGGAGCGGGAGGCGTGGGCGGCGGCCCGGGTCGCCAACCGGAACGTGGTCACGGTGTACGACGTGGCGGCGGACGAAGGCCGGCCCTGGATCGTCATGGAACTGGTCCGGGGGCTCTCCCTGGCCGAGGTCCTGGACTCCGAGGGCCCGATGCCGCCGCAGCGTGCCGCGCACATCGGCGCCGAGGTGCTGGCCGCGCTACGGGCCGCGCACGAGGCGGGGGTGCTGCACCGGGACGTGAAGCCGGCCAACGTGCTGATCGCGAACGACGGCCGGATCGTGCTCACCGACTTCGGGATCGCCATGGTCGAGGGCAGTTCCGCGCTGACCATGACCGGGGAGGTCATCGGTTCGCCCGAGTTCCTCGCCCCGGAGCGGGCGCTCGGCCGCACACCCGGCCCGGAGTCCGACCTGTGGTCGCTCGGCGTGCTGCTGTACGCGGCGGTCGAGGGCTACTCCCCCTTCCGTCACGACACCCCGCTGAGCACGCTGCGCGCGATCGTCGACGAGGAGCTCCCGCCGCCGCACCGGGCCGGTCCGCTGGCGCCGGTCATCGAGGGGCTGCTGCGCAAGGATCCGTCGCAGCGGCTGCCGGCCGAGCGGGCCGAGCAGGATCTGCGGGTCGTCGGCGCGGGCGGCTCGCCGCGCGCGGACTCCCCGCGGGCGGTCCCCTTCCCGCCGACGGTCGCGGGCCACCCCGAGCCCTCCCCCACGCCGGCGATGCCGTTCCCCGGTGGACCGGCACCGGCCGGCTCGGGTACGACGACGGCCACCCGTCCGGAGCGCGACCGCCGGGCCGGACGGGTGCTGGTCGCGGGCGTGGCCGTGCTGGCGCTCGCGGTGGGCGGGCTGACGTACGCGCTGCTGAACCGCGGCGACGGCGGCGAGGGCTCCGGGAACCCCGACCGGGGCGGCGGGCTGACCACGCCGGCCGCGACCGGTGACCCGTCGCGGAAGACCGAGAGCGAGAAGTCCAGCCCTTCCCCGACGCCGAGCGAGACCGAGAGCGAGAAGAGTTCTCCGCCGCCGCAGTCGGTACGGGTGTCCCTGGAGGGCAGGCGTACGGACTACGCGGGCTCGTGTCCGCCACCGAGCGCCGAGGCGCCCCGGTTCACGGCGACGTTCACGGTGGGCCGGCTGCCGGCCGAGGTGCGCTACCGCTGGGTCACGGAGGACGGCTCGCTGACCGACCGAAGCTGGAAGACGCTGTCGTTCCCGGAGGGCGGCGGGCGTTCCAAGCAGGACACGGTGACCCTGACGACGAACGCGAAGACCGGGACGTTCGAGAACGAGATCAGCGTCGAGGTGCGGGAGCCGGTGCGCACGACGTCCGAGTCGGTGTCGTTCTCGGTGACGTGTGAGACGGAGACCCCGCCGGGCGGGGCCTCCCCTTCTCCTTCGGACACGGATTCGGACACGGACTCCGGCTGAGCGGACGCGGACTGCGGCTGAGCGGTCAGTCGTTGGCGTTGAGCACGGGCAGATAGCCGCCGGACTGGCCGGGGGCCTTCGGGTGGTACGACTCGCCGATGTTGAGCCAGTTGACGCTGTGCAGCCAGGAGTCACCGGAGCAGATCTCGTGGCCGGAGAAGGTGGAACGGACGTCACCGAAGACGAATCCGTGGTCGGCGGCGCGCTTGGCGATGGCGGTGTTCAGGTGGTCGGAGGCGTCGTTGATGGCCTTGCGCTTGGTCTCGGACAGGCCGAGGCAGGTGGTGCCGAGCTGGTAGAAGCGGGGGTAGCCGAGCACGACGACGCGGGCGCCGGGTGCCTTGGAGCGGATCGTCGAGTACACGCTGTCGAGCTTGCCGGGCAGCGTGGAGTCGACGTACGAGCGGGCGGTGTTGATACGGGAGACGCAGGCGCTGTCGGACTGGGTCACACAGGTCGTCATGACGTCGGCGAATCCCGCGTCGTTGCCGCCGACGCTGACGGAGACCAGGGTGGTGGCGCTGCTGAGCGGGCCGAGCTGACCGGACAGAACATCACCCGTTCGGGCGCCCGAGCAGGCCGTGAAGTCGAACGTCGAGGGTGAGTGGGCGGCTGCCCAGAGGTAGGGGAAGGCCTTCGTGCTGCGCTTGCAGTCGCCGCTGGAACTGATGTAGCTCCCGGCGCCCACTCCGGAGGAGTAGGAGTCACCGAGCGCCACATAACCGCCAGTTGCGGCGACCGAGGACGCCTGCGCCGTCGCCGCCCCCGTGAGGGCGGTGCCGACGGCGAGGAGGAGTGAGCTCACGAAGACGACAAGTCGGGAACGTCTCATGGAACCTCCCTTTAGCAGGATCTCTGCCTTAACCGTGGTAGCAGCTACGCGTGTTGACAGGAAGTGTCCATGCCAAGTCTTTTCGGCCCTTTTCACGGCGGGTGGCGTGTTCACCACGCCTCTTGTTACGCAACCGACCTCGCGTGTTGCGTGCCCATGACAGATTTGTTGACTGACGCTCAACTCTCTTGTTCTACGCCGGTAGATGGTCGACGCTTTACTCCGGCCCGGGAGCGGAACGCGACGCTCCCGGTCCGTGTGCGCGAGCACGCGCACATCCCCACATGACGCGCGCCCCACCCAGGCGCGCGCCGCCTAGAGGAGGACTCCCTCGTAATGGCACAACTGCGTAGCAAGAGACTCGGGTTCGCCGCGATCACCCTGTCGGCGACCGCCGCCCTGGTGGGCGGGCTCACCACCCTCCCCGCACAGGCCGCCCCCGCCGAGGGCCGAGTGCTCGCCGCGGACTCACCGACCGCCGTCAAGGACAGCTACATCGTCACGCTCAAGAAGAGCGCGGGCCTGAAGGCGTCCTCGGCCGCCGGCAAGGGCCTCGTGAAGGAGTACGGAGGCACCGTCGAGAAGACGTTCGGCAAGGCGCTGAACGGCTACTCCGCCGCCCTCTCGGCCACCGAGGCCAAGCGGCTCGCCGCCGACCCGGCGGTCGCCTCCGTCGAGCAGAACCAGCGCGTCCGGCTGGCCGCCACCCAGACCAACGCGCCCTGGGGCCTGGACCGCGTCGACCAGACCTCGCTCCCGCTCTCCGGCACCTACACCTACCCGGACAGCGCGGGCAGCGGCGTGACGGTCTACGTCATCGACACCGGGGTGCGCATCACCCACCAGCAGATCAGCGGCCGGGCCACGCACGGTTACGACGCCGTCGACGGCGACAACGACGCCTCCGACGGCAACGGCCACGGCACCCACGTGGCCACCACGATCGCGGGCTCGACCTACGGCGTCGCCAAGAAGGCGAAGATCGTGGGCGTACGGGTGCTGAACAACAGCGGCTCCGGCACCACGGCCGGCGTGATCGCGGGCATCGACTGGGTGACGCAGAACCACTCCGGCCCCTCGGTCGCCAACATGTCGCTCGGCGGCGGCGCCTCGGCCTCGCTGGACACGGCGGTCCGCAACTCCATAGCCAGCGGCGTCACGTACGCCGTCGCCGCGGGCAACAGCAGCACCACCGCCTCCTCGTCCTCCCCGGCCCGGGTCGCCGAGGCGATCACGGTCGGCGCCACCACCAGCACGGACGCCAAGGCGAGCTACTCCAACTACGGCTCGGCCCTGGACATCTTCGCGCCCGGCTCCTCCATCACGGCCGGCTGGAACACCAGCGACACCGCGACCAACACCATCTCCGGCACCTCGATGGCGACCCCGCACGTCGCGGGCGCGGCGGCGGTCTACCTGGCGGGCCACACCTCGTCCACCCCGGCCCAGGTCGCCGCGGCCCTGGTGAACGGCGCCGTCACCGGCAAGGTCACCAGCGCGGGTTCGGGCTCGCCGAACCGACTGCTCCAGATCGTGCAGTAGCGGCAGACCCGCACCCCTGAACAAGCGTTCCCCGGAGGCACTGATCGCCTCCGGGGAACGACTCGTTATACGACCGGAACCCTCAACTTGCGCCCCAAAAATCGCATACGGCAACGACAAAACCAACAAAAACGTGAGCGGCCGTTCCAGGTCTTGCCATACGGGTTCAATCGTCAATACCGTCATACATCTCACCCGCATCGGTCCGTCAGTACGCGGCTCCAGGGGAGGGCTCAGGACCGCGACGAACCGGCGCGGGGCGCGGTAGGGGGGTGCCGTGCTCGGTGACCGCATGTGGTGACCGGGCCGTGCCGCGCGGTCGGCTGCCGTTTTCGCGGTCGGCCAGCTTTGCCAGCTCACCCGGTGTGCCCGAAGCTCCATCTCGGCGTGCCGCGGGTGAGAACCCCCCTTTCGAACCGGACTGGATCCGGACTGCCCTGGGGGGGCGGTCCACCGGACGAGAGGGACCAGACTCATGAGCTCAGTCCTGCAGCCGGCCGCGACGGAGCCGCATCCGCCGACTGCCGCCACGTACCGACCCGTCTCCTCTCACCTGGCCATCGCGCCGCCGGTGAGCGTGGTCATCCCGGCCATGAACGAGGCGGAGAACTTGCCCTACGTCTTCAAGACCCTGCCCGACTGGATACACGAAGTGGTCCTGGTCGACGGCAACTCCACCGACGACACCGTCCAGGTGGCCCGTGAGCTGTGGCCCGACGTCAAGGTCGTCGAGCAGCGCGGCAAGGGCAAGGGCGACGCCCTGATCACCGGGTTCCAGGCCTGCACCGGCGACATCATCGTGATGGTCGACGCGGACGGCTCGGCCGACGGCAACGAGATCGTGTCGTACGTGTCGGCCCTCGTCTCCGGCGCGGACTTCGCCAAGGGCTCCCGCTTCGCCAACGGCGGCGGCACCGACGACATGACCTTCATCCGCAAGCTCGGCAACTGGGCGCTGTGCACGGTCGTCAACCGCAAGTTCGGCGCCCGGTACACCGACCTGTGCTATGGGTACAACGCGTTCTGGCGGCACTGCCTCGACAAGATCGACCTCGACTGCACCGGCTTCGAGGTCGAGACCCTGATGAACATCCGGGTCGTCAAGGCCGGGCTCAAGGTGCAGGAGATACCGAGCCACGAGTACCTGCGCATCCACGGCACCAGCAACCTGCGGGCCGTGCGCGACGGGCTGCGCGTCCTCAGGGTGATCCTCCAGGAGCGCTCCAACCGGCGCGCGCTGCGCCGCCGCGCGTCCCGGTCGCCGATGCCGGCCACCATCCGGGGAGAGGTGTCTTGAGCGGTCCCGGCATCTCCGTCGTGATCTGCGCGTACACCGAGGACCGCTGGGAGGACATCCTCGCGGCGGTCTCCTCGGTGCGGGCGCAGTCGCGGCCGGCCCTGGAGACACTGCTGGTCGTCGACCACAACGAGACGCTCCGGGACCGGCTGGCCAAGGAGTACAAGGAGACCTCCGGCGGCGCTGTGGTGCGGGTGCTCGCGAACGCGGGCCCCCGCGGCCTGTCCGCCGGACGCAACACCGGCATCGCGGCCGCCCGCGGCGAGGTCGTCGCCTTCCTCGACGACGACGCCGTCGCCGAGCGCGACTGGCTGCGGCACTTCGCCGAGGCGTACACCGACCCGCGCGTGATGGCGGTCGGCGGGCGCACGGAGCCGGTCTGGGCGTCCGGGCGGCGGCCCGGCTGGTTCCCGGAGGAGTTCGACTGGGTGGTGGGCTGCACCTACCGGGGCCTGCCGCGCGGCCGGGTCCGGGTGCGCAACGTGCTCGGCGGCAACGCCTCGTTCCGCCGCAGCGCCTTCGACGCGGCGGGCGGCTTCGCCACCGGCATCGGCCGGGACGGCGACAAACGCCCGCTGGGCTGCGAGGAGACGGAACTGTGCATCCGCCTCAGCCGCGCCCGGCCGGACGCGGTCCTGCTGATCGACGACCGGGCGGTGATCCACCACCGGGTGCCCGAGGCGCGCGAGCACTTCCGCTACTTCCGTACGCGCGCCTACGCCGAGGGCCTGTCCAAAGCCCTGGTGGCCCGGAGTGTCGGCGTCGGCAAGGGACTCGAGTCCGAACGCCGGTACACGACCCGGGTCCTGCCCGCCGGGGTGGCCCGGGGCCTCAGGGACGCCCTGCTGGCCCGGCCGGGCGGTGCCGGACGGGCCGGCGCGATCGTGGCCGGGGTGCTGACGGCGGCGGGAGGGTACGTCGTCGGCAGCGTCCGGGCACGCCGGGGCGGGACGACGTTCCAGGTGCCGGAGGTGGAGGTGGCGGCCCGTGAGTGACGCACGCGTACCGATCCTCATGTACCACGCGGTCGCGGCCGATCCGAACGAGGCGACCCGCGCCCTGTCGGTGACCCCGGAGGCGTTCGCCGAGCAGATGGCGGTGATCGCCGGCCTGGGCCTCACCCCGGTCACCACGGCCGAACTGGCGGTGTGCTGGCGCTCCGGCCGCCCGCTGCCCGAGCGGCCGGTCCTCATCACCTTCGACGACGGCTACGAGGGCGTGCACCGGCACGCCCTGCCCGCGCTCGCCGAGCACGGCTTCCCGGCCACCCTGTTCGTCTCGACCGGGTGGCTCCGTGGGCCGTACGACACCGGGGGTGGCCTGGACACCATGCTGGACTGGGGCCAGGTCCGCGAGCTCGCGGCGGCGGGCGTCGAGATCGGCGGGCACAGCCACAGCCATCCCCAGCTCGACCAGGTCTCCGACGCCACCCTGCGGTTCGAGCTGATCCACTGCAAGGAGATCGTCACGGACCAACTGGGTGCCGTACCGGCGTCGTTCGCCTATCCCTACGGCTACTCCAGCCGCCGGGTCCGGCAGGCGGTGCGCGAGACGGGATACGCCCAGGCCCTCGCCGTCGGCAACGGCCTCGCGCGCCGCGCCCAGGGGCCGTACGCCCTGCGGCGCGTGACGGTGCGCCGCAGCACGGACCTCGCCGAGTTCGAGCGGGTGGTGCAGGGCCGTGCGATCGCCCGTACGTTCGCCGGGGACCGTGCCCTGACCAAGGGGTACGCCGTGGTCCGCGGGGCGCGGCGGACACGCCGGGTGGTGTGCCGCCCGGCGGCCTGACCTGCGTCCCGGCGACATGCCGCGTGCACCGGGAAACGGGGTGCACGCGGCGCCCCCGTGCCGGATCATGGCGGCTATGTCTGGAAACCCCCACGAGGCACTGCCGATCCGGCTCAACGTCGACGACTCCGACTCCCCGTCCGACGTCGTCGACGCGCTGTTCCTCGGCCGCTTCGCGACGGGCGAGCAGCCGTACTCCCACGCGGCCAACATCGACCGCGTCCGGTCCGGGGCGACACTGATGCCGTCCGGTGCCCGGGTGCTGCGCGTCGCCCGGGACGACGACCGCAGCGCGACGCTGGCGGAGGGCGACGGCTGGACGCTGCTGGTCTCCCGCTGGAACCGGGGCGCGGACGTCACGGTGACGGCGACCAGCGCGGAGCTGGCGGAGAAGGTGCTCGACCAGGCCACGGACGGCGCGGCGGACGAACCCGAACCGCAGCCGGACAACGTGACGATGGGCTTCTGGTACGTCTCCCCGCGCCGGGGCCCGCACCGCACGACCCGCCAGATCGCGGCGGGCACCTGGGACGAGGTCCGGCCCAACTACACCGCGCCGGTGGCGAACGCGATGGACCGCCTGATGAAGACCACCCCCGAGGACATCTCGGGCCGCCTCCTCCTCCTGCACGGCCCGCCGGGCACCGGCAAGACGTCGGCGCTGCGCACCCTGGCCCGCTCCTGGCGGGACTGGTGCCAGGTGGACTGCGTCCTCGACCCGGAGCGGCTGTTCAGTGACGTCGGTTATCTGATGGACATCGCGATCGGCGAGGAGGACTCGGCGGGCAAGGGCCGCTGGCGGCTGCTGCTCCTGGAGGACTGCGACGAGCTGATCCGCGGTGAGGCCAAGCACACGGCGGGCCAGGCGCTGTCGAGGCTGCTGAACCTGACGGACGGGCTGCTCGGCCAGGGCCGCAACGTCCTGGTCGGCGTCACGACCAACGAGGACCTGGAGCGTCTGCACCCGGCCGTGGTCCGGCCGGGCCGCTGCCTCGCCCGGATCGAGGTGGGCCCGCTGACCCGGCCGGAGGCGGTGAGCTGGCTGGGTGGGGAGGAGGGCATCGGCCGCGAGGGCGCGACACTGGCGGAGCTGTACGCGCTGCGCCGGGGCACCTCCCCGACGGCCCTGCCGGAGCCGCGTGGGGGCGCGGACGCCGGGCTGTATCTGTAGGGGGTCGGTGCCGGCCGGTGTTTTGATGGGGTTGTGACCCTCTTCGTCGGCACCTCCGGGTGGCAGTACAAGGACTGGCGGGACGTCCTGTACCCGTCCGGGCTGCCGATGCGGCTCTGGCTGGAGGAGTACGCGGCGCACTTCGCCACCGTCGAGATCAACAACGCCTTCTACCGGCTGCCGGCCCGGGAGACCTTCGAGGACTGGCGCGGACGGGTACCGGCGGACTTCGTGGTCGCGGTCAAGGCGAGCCGCTATCTGACCCACATCAAGCGGCTCAAGGACCCCGAGGAGCCGGTGCGGCGGCTGATGAGCCATGCCGCGGGCCTCGGTGACCGCCTCGGCCCGGTCCTGCTCCAGCTCCCGCCCAACCTGCGCGCCGACCCGGGCCTCCTGGACGCCTGTCTGGCCTGCTTCCCCGCCTCGACGCGGGTCGCGGTCGAGCCCCGCCACGACTCCTGGTGGACGCCGGAGGTCCGCGCGGTGCTGCGATCCCGGCGCGCGGCCCTGTGCTGGGCCGACGTCCTGGCCCGCCCCGCGACGCCCCTGTGGCGCACCGCCGACTGGGGCTACGTCCGCTTCCACCAGGGCCGCGCCCACCCCTGGCCACGCTACGGCCGCCGTTCCCTCGCCACCTGGCTCGACCGCATCGCCACGACATGGCCCGACGGCGAGGACGTCCACGCGTACTTCAACAACGACCCGGGCGGCGCGGCGGTGGAGGACGCGAGGGCGTTCGCCCGATTGGGAAGGTCGGCGGACCTGGACGTCACACGGACTCCTGAGCGCCTGGCGCAGCGGTCCGGCTAGGGTCTGTCGTTTGGATCATGGCGCAGGGCATCGGCAGCACCTGTCAATGCCGGTGAGCGGGGCCTGGTGCGTGCAGCTGCAAGGCGGAGGAGGGAGTCGACGCGATGGGGGCACCGCCCGCGCGAGCGAAGCCGAGCGTGGGGGAGTCGGCGAGTGACGACAACGCGGCAGATGCGCGTGCCAGGCCCCGCGTCTGCGTCATGATCCAAACGACAGGCCCTTGCCGCCCTACTCGCCGTGAGCCGCTCGCAGGGCGTCCCGTACCGCGGCGAGGGCCACGTCCTCCCCCTGCCCGAGCCTGCGGGCCCGCTCCGCGTAGGCCTGCGCGGCAGCGGCCAGCTCGCGGTCCGCCGCCGAGCCCGCCGCGGCCACGAACGTGCCGTGCCGCCCCCGCGTCTCGATCACTCCGTCCGCCTCCAGCGCCCGGTACGCCTTGGCGACGGTGTTCGCGGCGAGGCCCAGCGTCTCGGCCAGCCCCCGCACGGTCGGCAGCCGGTACCCCACCGGCAGCTCACCCGAGCGCGCCTGCTCGGAGATCCGTGCCCGTACCTGCTCGTACGGCGGGGCACTGTCGTCGATGTCGATCTTCAAGGTCACAGGCCGATTGTCCCGTACCGCGCGGAAAATGGGAGGCACCCGGGGCGCGCCCCCACGTAACGTGCGCCTCCATGACCGTGATCGTGCGCGACCTGCGACCGGATGTCCGAGCCGACGCCGAGGGGTTCTCCACCACCCGCCGGCTCGCCCTTCCCTTCATGCTGTCCACACCCGAGTCCGTGGTGCACACCGTGACCCATGCCCATCCGGACGCCCACTTCGGGCAGCTCGTGGCCGAGGAGGACGGTGAGATCGTCGGCACGGCCCAGATCAGCGTCGCCCACGACAGCCCGGAGCCCGGCCAGGGCTCGGCCAACATCTACGTGCGCCCCGACCGCGTACACCGCGGCGCCGGTTCGCTCCTGCTGCGCACCGCCGAGGAGCGCCTGGCCGCACTGGGCGTCAGGAAGCTGTTCGTGTGGGTGCTGGACGAGCCGGACAACCACGCCTTCGCCGAGCGGAAGGGCTTCCGTGCCAGCCGTTCCGCGTACTTCCTGCGCCTGGACCTGGCGGCCGGCACCCTGCCGCCGCGCCTGGACCCGCCGCCGGGCGTCGAGCTGCGCACGGCCGCCGAGTACGCCGACGACCCGCGCCCGATCTTCGAACTGGACGCGATGACGTCGGTGGACGAACCGAGCGACATCGACGTCGAGTTCACGGACTACGAGGCCTGGCTCGCGCAGCACTGGATGCATCCGCTCCTCGACCGTGAACTGACGACGGTCGCGGTCGTCGACGGCCGCCCCGCCGCCTTCAGCGTGGCGTACACCGACGGCGGCACCCGCTACGGCACCGCCATGACCGGCACCGCCCGCGCCCACCGCGGCCGGGGCCTGGCGAAGCTCGCCAAGACCGACTCCCTGCACCGTGCCCGGGCAGCGGGGTACACGGAGGCGTTCACCGGCAACGACACCGGGAACGATCCGATGATCGCCATCAACAAGTGGCTCGGCTACGAGATCTGCGCGAAGGAAGTGCGCTATGTCCGAGAACTCGGCTGACCGGCTGGACGTCGTCCTGCTCAAGGCGGGCCGCACGAAGATCCGCTACACCGGCGAGCTCCTGGACGATGACGGCACCCGTGTCGAGGTCCGCGCCCCGTGGGCGGGCGACGGCGTCCGCGACTTCGGCTTCGTCCGCTTCGAGCCCGGGGACGTCTTCACGGAGTACTACTGGCGCGACCGCTGGTACGCGATCAAGGAGGTCCGCTCCGCCACGGGCGCGTTGAAGGGCTGGTACTGCGACATCACCCGCCCGGCCGTCCTCCCCCACGCTCGAACCCGCTCGACCGGGGGGACCCCCGTCGGCCCGGAGCTGATCGTGGAGGATCTCGACCTGGACCTGTGGGTGTCCGCGGACGGCACGGACGTGCGCCGCCTGGACGAGGACGAGTTCGCCGACAGCGGGCTCGCGCGGACCGACCCCGAGGCGGCGGCGGCCGCGCGGTCCGCGCTCGACGAACTGGAGTCACTGGCCCGCGGCGGCGACTTCACCACCCTCCTGGTCTGAGACCCCGCTCGTCGCGACCACCGCGTACCGCTCGTCCGTCACCTCCCCGCCCCACAGCAGCGGATCGTCCGACAGCCGCTCCACGCGCACCTGTCCGGCGATCGGGGCGAGGAGCCCGGTGAGCCGCTCCGCCGGTATGCCGGCCGGCTCGGTCGTCCCCCACACGCCCTCTACCAGCACGAGCCGTCCCCCCGGCCGCAGCAGCCCGGCCCAGTGCCGCAGCACGCGGCCGGGCTCGGGCAGGGCCCACAGGACATGCCGCACGAGCACGGCGTCGAAGCGCTGCTCCCCGACCGGGGGCTGCGCCGCGTCACCGACGAGGAACAGCGCGTCACGCCCGGCCAGTTTCCGCCGGGCGAGCGCCACCATCGCCGGGGAGAGGTCCACGCCCGTCACCCGGTGTCCCTGTTCGGACGCGAGGAGCGACAGACTGCCGGTGCCGCAGCCCAGATCGAGGACGTCACCCGCGCGTCCGGGCAGCCAGCCGCGCAGCCGCCCGGCCCAGGCGCGACGCACCCCGGGGTCGCGCAGCCCGTGGTCCGGCTCTTCGTCGAAGGTCGCGGCCCGCGCGTCCCAGTCCATGTCGCCGCCGGTGTTCGCCGAGGTCACGTCGTCACTGTCGTAGGCCATGCGCCCAAGAGTGACACCCGCCACTGACAATCGAATCGTGACAGGCGCCACTGACAGACCGGCAGCGATGAGTAACCCTCCCCCGAAAGGTCTACCTCCGTGAGAACGCGGAACCCGGTAGGCCCTTAGGAGGCAGCCATGCGCCGTGTGACCGTGCAGAAGCCCCTGAAGAAGTCGGACGTCCGCCGGGTCCGTGACGAGGCCGACGAGCGCCCCGCCGGGCGCCCGGAGGTCCGCAAGGACATCGCCCGCACCTGGTGGCCGGACAGCTGAGCGTCCGGTGCCGGTCACACGACGCGTCAGAGCAGCCGCTTGCGGTAGTGGAGACGGTCATAGGGCCCGTCCCCGCGACGCTCCACGAGTGCGTAGCCGTACTTCGGGTAGATCCGCTGGTTCTCCCACATCATCGCGTTCGTGTAGAGCCTGACCTCGGGCAGACCGAGCGCACGCGCGTGCGCGTCCACGAACCGCAGCAGACGTCGCCCCACTCCCCTGCCGTGCGCGCAGGGGTGGACGGCGACGGTGTCGAGGAAGAGATGGTCCGCGAACGCCTCGACCACGACGAGGCCGATCACGGGATCGCCCGTCACGAACACCTTTCCCGCCGCCACGTTCGCCGCGTGGTCCTCCTTCATGGGCTGCGGCACCTGGCCGATGCGCTCGATGTAGGGGCGGAAGGCCGCGTCGATCACGTCCCTGACGACCGGTACGTCGGCTGCGCCGGCCGGCCGGATCTCCTCGTCCTCCATGCCGCGCACGCTACCTACCTGATGCCAGTCTGAGCACTTCCTTAACGCGGCCATAAGGATCTCCTCCACCCGCCCTCAGCAGGCGATTCCGCGCTTTCCTGGGGCTAGCTTCGGATCACCCCACGGGATCCGGCCCGCTCGGGTCCGGCCCTGTTCCCCGTACCGTTTCGAGGAGTTCCCGCATGCCCGCACGCCGTAAGGCAGTCGCCGTCGCCGCCCTCGGCGCCGCCCCGCTCGCCCTGACCGCGCTGACCGCCACACCGGCGGCCGCGCACGGTTCGATGGGCGACCCGGTCAGCCGGGTCTCGCAGTGCTACGCCGAGGGCCCCGAGAGCCCGAAGTCGGCCGCGTGCAAGGCGGCGGTCACGGCGGGCGGCACCCAGGCCCTGTACGACTGGAACGGCATCCGCATCGGGGACGCGGGCGGGCGGCACCAGCAGCTCATCCCGGACGGCAAGCTGTGCAGCGCGGGCAACGCGGAGTTCAAGGGCCTCGACCTGGCCCGCGCCGACTGGCCCGCGACCTCCGTGCGGGGCGGCTCGCACACGTTCAAGTACCGCGTGACCGCCCCCCACAAGGGCACCTTCAAGGTGTACATCACCAAGTCCGGCTACAACCCGGCCAAGCCGCTCGCCTGGAAAGACCTGGACCTGAAGAACCCGGTGGCGACGTCCACCGACCCGGCCGCCACGGGCGGCTTCTACACCTTCTCCGGCAACCTGCCCGAGCGCTCCGGCAGGCACCTGCTGTACGCGGTCTGGCAGCGGTCGGACAGCCCCGAGGCGTTCTACTCCTGCTCGGACGTCGCCTTCGGCGGCGGTACGGCGAGCGGGGGCGCCGCTCCGGCCCCGTCCGCCTCCGCGCCCAGCGAGAAGCAGATCCAGGAGGGCAACGCCAAGTCCACGGTCGAGCACCACGGGCACGGCGACAACGACCCCCGCACGTCGGCGGAGCCGGCCGCGGCCCCCGCCGGGGACACCCCGGACCGGCCGAAGGCGGCTGCGTCCGCCCCCAACCGGCCGAAGGCGGCCGGAACCACCGAGAACCTCGCCGAGACCGGCGGTGACAGCAGCACCACCTACCTCGCGGCCGGCGGCGCGGCGGCG
>NZ_GG657757.1:1834681-1887582 GCF_000158955.1 Streptomyces viridochromogenes DSM 40736
GGCGGTGAGCGGCGGCCGGCAGGGCCGCTGAACCAGGACTCGGGGCCTGTCCGGCGGCTCAGGCCGGACAGGCCCCGAAACGGTTCCTCTACACGTGTCAGCTCGCCACGCGCCTGCCTTACACGTGTCAGTCGAACGCCGACGCGCAGGTGGTGGGCGTGGCCCGCCCCGGATCCAGCGCGTTGGCCACCTCATGGAAGGCGATCCGGTCCAGCAGCCCGACGGCCACATGCTCGGACAGGTCGACGGCGCACAGGTCCTGGAGCAGGACGTTGCGCACGTCGGGCCCGCTCAGGTACTGGCTGCGCCAGGGCGTGACCACCTCGTCGTACTGGGTGGCGATGACGGTGTAGCGCACGCCGGGCACGGTGTCGCCGCCGGTGTTGAGCTTGGTGAGGAAGGCGGAGCCGGTGACCTGGTCGGCGAGGGCGGGGGTGTTCTTCGACAGCAGGTCGGCCGCGCCCGGGAAGTAGGGCAGCAGCTTGGTGAATCCGTTGAGGTCGGTGCCGTGGTTGCTGGGCGCGATGCCGACCAGGGCGTTCACCTTGGCGGCTCCGCCGAGGAACTTCAGGTAGTAGCGGGGCATCATGCCGCCCTGCGAGTGCCCGACGACGTCGGTCTCGGCGGCTCCGGTCGCGGCGAGCACCTGGTCGACGAAGTCCTTCAGCTGTCCGGCGGACTTCTCGGCGGGTCCGAGGCCGTGGAAGAAGGGGACGCCCTCCAGCTGGCCGTAGTCGAGGGAGAAGACGCAGTAGCCGCGGACCTTCAGGTAGGGGGCGAGGCCCAGCCAGTTGTCGACGGAGTTCCCGAGGGTGCCGTGGACGAGGACGACGGGACGGGGGTGGGCGGCGGACGGCTTGCAGGAGTAGTCGTTCCAGCCGGAGCTCGGGGCGCCGGCGGCCTGGGCGGTGGTGGCGGGGACGGTGAGGGCGGCGGCGGTCAGCAGCAGCGCGGACAGGGGTCTGAGCACTCGCTTCCAGGGCAGCATCGGGTGATCTCCTTGCGGCTCAAGGGGGATGCGACGGGACTGGGCCCTGTGATCCGGATCACGAGGATGCTGTTCACTCGTCAAGTTACGGGCGAGTAGTCAAACTGGGAAGTTACGCGTCAGTAAAAACTTGCAGCGATAACCGGCGCCCGAGGCCCCGGCCGGCGCTCCGTCACCAGGCGGGCCGGATGGGCCCGTGCGGCGCGATCCGCAGCAACTGCCGCCCCAGGGAGCGCATGCCCCGTTCCCCCAGCAGCTCTCCCCACTCCCCCACGGCTTCCGCGGCCGCCTCCTCCGCGGCCCGGGTGCAGGCCCACCCCCGCTCGGTCAGCACGACCAGCCGCGCCCGCGCGTCCTCGGGGTGCGGTTGCCGCTCGGCATACCCCTTGCGCACCATCTCGTCGACGAGCTGACTCGCGGCCTGCTTGGTCACCCCGAGGTGGGCGGCGAGGTCGGTGACCGTGGCGCCGTCCGGGGCGAGCCGGGCGAAGGCGAAGCCGTGCGCGGGCCGCACCCCTTCGAAGCCGCGGGCGAGCACGCCCTCGTGGATGCGCTGGGTGAGCCCGCCGGCGACGGCGAGCAGGGCGGCGGACAGGGCCATGGCCTCGGAGTTCTGCACGCATGCATTGAAACACCCTTGACGCGACGGTCAAGTAGCTTGACTATATGGTCAAGCTACTTGACCACTTGGAGGCATCGTGCCCATCGTCCGATCGTCCGAAGCCGTCGTCCACGAGATCCACGGCGCCCGTTTCGTCTCGTACGCCACCCCAGGCAGCGGCAGCAAGGAGCTGTGTGCCTGGCGCGGTGAGATCCCGGCCGGCCTCAAGGCGCCCGCGCATACGGTCAGCCGGGAGGAGATCTTCCATCTGCTCGACGGCGAGCTGTTGATCACCCTCGACGGCCGCACCGAGCGGGTCACCGCGGGGGACACGGTGATCATCAACCCCGGCGCCACCCTGACCGTCGAGAACCCGACCGACCGGACCGCGTACTCCTGGGTCACCACCTCCGTCGGCCTGGAGGCGCGGCTGGGCGACGGCACCCGCATCGTGCCGCCGTGGGCCAACTGACGTCACGGGGAGGGAGGGGGCGCCGCCCGCCCCCCTAGTCCCCCGGGCATCACCGCCCGCGGCCCGAACTTCGCCCGCGCCTGGTCCGCGACCTCCTCGATACGGCGGACTTTCTCGTCCACCGGGTCGAAGGTCAGCTGGTGGGAGGCCCGGTTTTTTTGGGTCGAGCCCCTCGGCGCGCAGGGCGATGGCCCGCACCCGGGCCCGCTGCAGCCCGAGCGCCTCGTACATGCCGTACGCGGCCCTGGTCAGCGCCGGGGAGTGCGCGGTCGGTTCGGTCAGGGTGCGGCTGCGGGTGGTGGCGATGGGGGTCCCCCCGCTCGAGCCTGTTCGAGAGTGGGGGAGGTCGGCGTAGCGCATGGTGAGGGTGAGCGTGCGGCAGACCTTCTCCAGGGCGCGCAGCCGGGCGCCGATCTCCTCGGCGGCCGACAGCAGCGCCCGGCGGTGCCGCTCCGGGTTCAGCTCGTCGCGTCCGAAGGGGCGTTCCGTCGCGAGGGACCGGGCGACGGCGTTCGGCACGACCCGGCCGCGGTCGACACCGTTCGCCTTCTCGCGCAGCTCGCGGCCGGGCTTCGCGCCGATCAGCCGTTGCAGCGTGGACAGCGGCGCGGCGGCGACCCGGCCGAGGGTGTCGAGGCCGTAGTCGCCCAGCGTGCGGGCGGTCGCGGTGCCCACGCCGGGCAGCGCGGCGACGGGTTGGTCCGCGAGGAACTCCGCGATGGCGTCCGGCTCGTCGGGCACCGTACGCGTCACCCCGGGGGCCGCGTCGCGCAGCGCCATTCGGGCCAGCATCGGCCCGGGCCCGGCCCCGATCACGCAGTCGACGCCGTGCAGCGCGAGCGACCGCACCCGGATCACCGAGGCCAGTTCGACGGCGTCCCGCCGGAAGTACCGCTCGGCGCCGCGCAGGTCGGCCAGCGCACCGTCCGGTGGCAGGGCCTGGACGACGGGGGTGAACTCCTCGAGCATCCCGAGCAGATGGGGCAGATCCGCCTCGCTCGTCGGAGGCAGCTGGAAACGTACGCAGAGGATGGTCATCCCGCACTCCCCGGACTCTGGTGCCACAACTTCCTTGTGTTCGCGGGTCCTTCGCCCGCCGGACGCAGATCGGCCCAGGGGTGCATCTCGTACCCCGTGGACATGCGGATCTTCCGCTGCTCCATCGGATCCTTGGCCGCGGAACCCGTCGGCGCGGGCGCACCGTCCGACCCGGCGAGCCGCCGCCGCACGGCTCCCTCGCCGCCGTCACCGGAACCCTCTTCACCGAAATCACCGGAATCACCGGAGCCGGGGCCGGCCCCGGCCAGCCGGGCCGCGACCCCCTCCAGCCCCTCCTCCCGGCGCACTTCCAGCAGGTCCGCGAGGTTCCAGGCGGCGGCGCCGACCACGCTGAGGCTGCGCGGGCCGCGCCGCTGCACCACTCCGCGCACCAGCAGCAGCCAGGAGTGGAAGACGGTGTGGGCGCAGGCGTCGTGGGAGTCGTCGAAGAAGGCCAGGTCGACCAGGCCCGTGCCGTCGTCCAGGGTGGAGAAGATGACGCGCTTGCCGGACCGGATCGGCGGCGTCTGGGTGGCCGCCTTGGCACCCGCGACCAGCACGGTCTCCCCGTGCCGGGCCTCGCGCAGCCGACGGGCGGACACCACGCCCAGCTCGTCGAGGAACGCCCGGTGGTCGTCCATCAGATTGCGCGAGGCGTCCATGGACAGCACGCCCAGCTCGGCGCTGAGCCGCTCCGAGGAGGTGAGGTCGGGCAGCCCGGCCGGAGCGGTCCTCCGTCCCCCGGCCAACGGCAACTGGCCACCGCCCCCGCCCCGGGCGCCCCGGTGCAGTTCGGTCAGATGCAGTTGCAGATCACGGCGGTTGGCGCCGAACGCGTCCAGCGCTCCCACCTGCGCGAGCCGCTGCGCCAGCGGACGGCTGGGCCGGCCCCGCTCCCAGAAGTCGACCAGCGAGTCGTACGGCTGCCCCTCGGCGATCCGCGCCGCCTCGGCCTCGCTGATGCCGTGCACGTCGGAGAGGGCCAACCTCAGACCCCAAGTACCGGACACCAGTTCGATACGGTGTGCGACCCCCGACTTGTTCACGTCCAACGGCAGTACCGGCACCCCGCGCCGCCGCGCGTCCGCCAGCAGCAGCCGCTTCGGGTACATCCCGGGGTCGTGCGTGAGCAGCCCGGCGTAGAAGGCGGCCGGGTGATGCGCTTTCAGCCACGCCGACTGGTACGTCGGCACGGCGAAGGCGACCGCGTGCGCCTTGCAGAAGCCGTACGACCCGAAGGCCTCGACGATCTCCCAGGTCCGCTGAATCGTTTCCGCGTCGTAGCCCCGGGCCGCCGCGTGCTGCGCGAACCACACCTTGATCCGCGCCTGCGACTCCGGGTCCGACAACCCGCGCCGCACCCGGTCCGCCTCACCACGCCCGCAGCCGGTCATGATGTCGACGATGTCGATGATCTGCTCGTGGAAGACGACGACCCCGTACGTGTCCCGCAGCGGCTCCTCCAGATCAGGGTGCGGATAACGGATCGGCGCCCGCCCGTGCCGCGCCTCGATGAACGGCCGCACCATGTCGGCGGCGACCGGCCCGGGCCGGAACAGTGAGATGTCGACGACGAGGTCGTGGAAGGTGGCCGGCTGAAGCCGTCCGACCAGGTCCCGCTGCCCGGGCGACTCGATCTGGAAGCACCCGAGCGTCTCGGTGGACTGAACCAGCCGGTACGTCTCCGGGTCCCCCGGCGCCAGGGCGTCCAGATCGACCCGGACGCCCGACACCCGCCGCACTTCCTCCACCGCGTGCGCCATGGCCGACTGCATCCGCACCCCCAGCACGTCCAGCTTGAGCAGCCCGAGGTCCTCGACGTCGTCCTTGTCGAACTGCGACATCGGAAAACCCTCGCCGCTGGTCGGCATGACCGGCGTACGCGCGAGCAGCGAGGCATCCGAAAGCAGCACCCCGCACGGGTGCATGGCCACCCCGCGCGGCAGGGCGTCCAGCGCCTCGACCAGTTCCCACAGCTTCCCGTACTTCTCCTTCTCCCCGGCCAGCGCGCGCAGTTCGGGCAGTTCCTCCAGCGCCGCGCGGGCGTCCCGTGCCCGGATATGGGGAAAGGACTTGGCCACCCGGTCGATCTCTGCCGGGTCCATGGACAGGGCGGCCCCCACATCGCGGATGGCGTGCCGGACGCGATACGTCTCCGGCATCGCGACCGTCGCGACCCGCTCGGTGCCGAACCGGTCGATGATCGCGCGGTAGACCTCCAGCCGGCGTGCGGACTCCACGTCGATGTCGATGTCGGGCAGCACGACCCGCTCCTTCGACAGGAAGCGCTCCATCAGCAGCCGGTGCTCGACCGGATCGGCGTGCGCGATCCCGAGCAGATGGTTGACGAGCGACCCCGCCCCGGACCCCCGGGCGGCGACCCTGACACCCATCTCCCGCACATCGTCGACCACTTGGGCAACGGTCAGGAAATAGGAGGCGAAGCCGTGATGGGCGATGATGTCCAGCTCATGGTGCATCCGCTCCCAGTACTCCCGCCGCCGGTCGTACCCGCGCAGCACCATCCCCGCCACCGCTCGCGAGGCCAGCGTCCGCTGGGCGGTACGGCGCCCGGCGCCGACCAGATGTGGTTCGGGGAAGTGGACGGTACCGATCCCGAGATCGTCCTCGGGGTCGACCAGACACTCGGCGGCCGCGGCCTCGGTCTGCTCCACCAGCCGATGAGCGGTGTCCCGCCGGAACCCCGCGGCCTCCACGATCCGCTCCGCCACTGCGAACATGGCCTCCGCGCCCTTGAGCCAGGCCTCACCGGAGTCCAGCTCCTTGGCCGGGTCGACGGGCACCAGCCGGCGGGCGGCGTCCAGAACGTCGGCGACCGGTCCCAGGCCCGGGTCGGCGTACCGTACGGCGTTGCTGAGCACGGGCCGGATCCGCTGCTCGGCGGCGAACCCGACGGTACGGGCGGCCAGCCGCAGGGAGCCGGGCCCCGTTCCTTTCCGGCCGTGCCAGACGGCCTCGAGCCGCAGGGCATCGCCGTAGACCTCCCGCCAGGGCACGAGCAGTCTCGCGGCCCGGTCGGGACGCCCGGCGGCCAGAGCACGTCCGACCTCCGAATCGGGCCCGAGCAGCACGGTCAGCCCCTCGGCATGATTGCGGCCCCAGGGCAGCAGGGGCGCCCCCTCCGCCTCGTGCGCCGCCGACACGAGCCGGCACAACTCCCCCCACCCCCGGCCACCGTCCCGGGCGAGAAAGGTGACACGGGGAGCCGACTCGTCGACAAAGGCACCACCCCGCACCGGGGTGCGCCGCCGGCTCCGCGGTCCGGGCTCGGGGGGCTCCACTCCCGCCACCGCCAGATCCGCCCCGAACACCGGACGGACCCCCGCCTTCGCACAGGCCTTCGCGAACCGGACGGCACCGGCCAGCGTGTCGCGATCAGTGAGAGCCAGGGCGTCCATACCCCGCCCGGATGCGCGCTCGGCCAGCCGCTCCGGGTGTGAGGCTCCATATCGCAAGGAGAATCCGGAGACGGTGTGCAGATGCGTGAACCCCGGCACACGCACCTCCCGCACTCGTGAGCAACTCGGCTATCGAACGTCTGTTCCCAGCTACCTCACCCCCACCATAGACCAAATTTCGAATACGTGTACGACATCCGTTCGGCCCCGCCCCACCTGCGAAAACACCGGGTAGCCCCCGACCGTGGAGGCATGCCGCACAGCTTGTTCCCGCGGGAGGTGAGAGACGCCGTCACGCCCCGGGCCACCCTGCTCATCGTCGGCGTGCTCACCCTCCAGCTGCTGTTCATCGCCTCCTACGTGGGGGCGCTGCACGACCCCAAGCCCAAGGACGTTCCCTTCGCAGTGGTCGCCCCGCGAGCCGCCTCCGCCCAGGCGGTGACCCGACTGGAACAGCTGCCCGGCACCCCCCTGGACCCCCGCGCCCTGCCCGACGCGGCCACCGCCCGGAAGCAGATCACCGAGCGGGACATCGACGCCGCCCTGATCATCAACCCGGCCGGCACCGACACCCTCCTGGTCGCCTCCGGCGGCGGCAGATCCCTCTCCGCCACGCTGACCGCCCTCGTCACCACGCTGGAGAGAGCGGAACGACGCACGCTCCGGACGATCGACGTGATCCCGTCCGCCACCCACGACCCCAACGGACTCTCGTCCTTCTACCTGGTGGTCGGCTGGTGCGTGGGCGGCTACCTGGGCGCCGCCGCCCTGGCCCTCAGCGCCGGGGCGAAACCCTCCAACCCCACCCGCGCCGCGATCCGCCTGGCGGTCATGGCCCTGGTCGCCGTCCTCGGCGGCCTGGGCGGAGCCCTCATCACCGGCCCGATCCTCGACGCCCTCTCCGGCAGCACGGCCGCCCTCTGGGGCCTCGGCACCCTGATCATCTTCGCCGTGGGCGCGGCCACCCTCGCCTTCCAGGGCCTCTTCGGCACCATCGGCATCGGCCTGGTCATCCTCCTGGTGGTGATCCTCGGGAACCCGAGCTCGGGCGGCCCCCTCCCCCCACCTCTGCTCCCACCCTTCTGGAAGGCGATCGGCCCTGCCCTCCCCCCGGGCGCCGGCACATGGTCGACCCGCTCCATCGCCTACTTCGACAACAACGCGATGACCGGCCCCCTCCTGGTCCTGGCGGCGTGGGCAGTGGCGGGAGCCGCGATCACCATGGCGGCAGCCGCACTACGGAAACGCGCACAAGGCACGCCGACGCACGCACCGTGATACCCACGCACCCGCAGCCGCCGACGCACGGAAGGGGGCGTGTCGGGGGGTGTCCGCCCGCAGTGGGCGGCGCGTGTGACGCCAGTCAGCCGGTAGGTGACCTGGTCGCGCCGTTCCGAGGACGGACACCCCCCGGCGCGCCCCCGACCCACGACGAAACAGCATGCGACAGCACAACGCCATACCCCACGCAAACGCAAAAGCCCCGCCCCTCACACAAGGGGCGGGACTTCGGAAAGCCGCGGCGTCAGCCGATCTCGGTCCCGGTCGCCGACAGCGCCTCCGTCACCGGCTGGAAGAACGTCTCCCCGCCCGAGGTGCAGTCACCACTGCCACCGGACGTGAGCCCGACCGCCTTGTCACCCGAGAACAGCGACCCGCCACTGTCCCCCGGCTCCGCGCACACGTCGGTCTGGATCAGGCCGTTCACGATGTCGCCGTTGCCGTAGTTCACGGTGGCGTCCAGCCCCGTGACCTTCCCGTCGTGCACCTGGGTCGTCGACCCGCTCCGCGTGACCTTCATACCGACGGTCGCCTCGGCCGCACCCGTGATCTTCTGCGCCGACCCGTTGTAGAGGTTCACCTCACTCGGGTGAGCCACGTCCGCGGTGTACTTGACCAGCCCGTAGTCGTTGTCCGGGAAGCTGGAGTCCGCGTTGGTCCCGATCTTCTTGCCGCTGGAGTCGGACCACGTCGAGATGGACTCGGTGCAGTGCCCGGCGGTCAGGAAAAACGGTTCCCCGCCCTTGACCACGTTGAAGCCGAGCGAGCAGCGACCACTGCCACCGGTGATGGCGTCCCCGCCGGCGACGAAGGGCTTGTACTCCCCCTTCGTCCGCTGGAGCTCGGCCTTCGCGCCCAGCGCGTCGACGACCTTCGTCAACGTCGACCACTCCGCCTTGGACACCGTACGGTCCGCGGTCACGACGACCTTGTTGGTCGTCGGGTCGGTCACCCAGGAGGTACCCGGGATCGTCGCGTCCGCCTTCAGCGTGCTGCGGGCGCTCTTCAGTTCGGCGAGCGAGTTCGCCACGATTCTCGCCTTGGCGCCGGCCTTCTCGACCGCATCCGCGGCGGCCTCGTCGAGCACGTTCACCACAAGGCTCTTGCTCTTGGTGTCGTAGTACGTACCCGCCGCGTCGCCGCCCAGGTCCTGGGCCAGCGTCGAGGCGAGCTTTCCGGCCGCCACGATCGACAGGGTCTTGGGCGCGGAGGCCTCAGGCGTCTCGCTCGCGTTCGCAGACTGCAAGGTGACTCCCGCGGCGACCAGGGCGACTATTCCGCCACCTGCCACGGCTGCACGCCGCTTGGATATGCGTCGGTGCTTCAACTGCTGTCCTCCTGTGGGGGGACGGTCCGGGAGGTTGTGGGGACCTCGCGGACCGGAAGGCTTCGTTGACGAGCGCCCACTATTCCGAGGACAACGGGGAGCACACAAGGTCGACTTCAGGACGCGCGTAGATGACGGACCGCACGCCCCCTCATATTGACCGCCCATGGCCAAATCGGACCCAACTCCCGCGTGTTCACACTGCAAACATTACGCGCGAGTAATGTGTGCGCACGCTGTGAGGTCTACCCCTGACTGAAAACCACCCATCGACCGACCCCAACCAGTAGCCACAAAAAGCCCACTGACACACCATCTCCACATCCTCGCGAAACCTCCACCAACCACAACAACCCACACCAAACAGAAAGGCCCCCGCACGCAGTACGTGCGGGGGCGCAAATCGCCCTGAACTACTGCCCGACGGGGCCTAGTACACGCTGACGCCGTAGGCGCTCAGGGCCTCGGTGACGGGCTGGAAGAACGTCGTACCACCGGAGGTGCAGTCACCGCTGCCGCCGGAGGTCAGACCGTACGCCGTGCCGTTGCTGCCGTAGAGCGAACCGCCGGAGTCACCGGGCTCGGCGCAGACGGTGGTCTGGATCAGGCCGGAGACGACGTCGCCGCCACCGTAGTTGACGGTGGCGTTGAGGGCGGTGACACGGCCGCTGTGCGTACCGGACGTGGAACCGTCGCGGATGACGGTGGTGCCCACGCTCGGGGTGGCCGCGCGGGTGATGTCCACGCCGTTCGCGGTGCCGGGCCGGCTGACGGAGCCGCTGTAGCGCACGATGCCGTAGTCGTTGCCCGGGAAGCTGGAGCCGGCGGTCGAGCCGATGACCGTGGTGCGGCCGGAGTTGGAGTACCAGGTGCCCGCGCCGTCGGTGCAGTGACCGGCGGTCAGGAAGAACTGCTGACCGCTGCTGTTCTGGACGTTGAAGCCGAGGGAGCAGCGCCAGCTACTCGCATAGATGGCGTCGCCGCCCTGGATGAGCTTGTTGAACGTGCCGGGGGTGCGCTTGATCGTGAGCGCGTCGGCGTTGCCGCCGGCCTGCTGCTTGATCTTCGCTATCTCGGCCTGTGTGACCGTGCTGTCCACGGTCAGGAGCACGCGGTTGTTCTTGCTGTCGACGGCCCAGGCGGTGCCCGGGATGTCGGCCTTCAGCAACGATCCGCTGGCGCTCTTGAGCTCCGCGGCGCTGAAGGTGGAGGGGGTGTCGGACGCGTTCGCGCTGGGGATCGCGATCGCGGCAGCGGCCACGAGGCCGGTGGAGACGGCGATCAGCCGGGTCCGTCTCGAAATGCCGCTGCGAGGGGTGGTGCGCTTGATCCTCACTTTTCGTTCCTCCACAAAGGAAGTCGGGGGCCCTCGTGGGGTTTCGGGCCCGTGAGGCGCAGCCTGGGACCGCGTGTCCGGTTTCCGAACACGCCGTGCCCCTGACAAGCGCTGAGGGGGAGTATTCGGCCGAACGGCCGGTCGGCGCAAGAGGGCCTTTCGGCCGTCAACCTTTGAAAGACCTTTACCAGCACGTCCCGTAGCAGCACCCGCGCCCCGTACCGCACCCGCGCCGGGGACGGGTCAGCAACCGTCGCAGGGGCAGCAGCAGTCGCACCCGTCGCAGTCACAGTCCCGGCAGCAGCCCTCGCGCTTCTTGCGGGACCACGGGCCCTCGTACTCCTTGGCGCAGCACAGCTTGCAGGTACAGCACAGCAGCCAGAACATCCCGCAGCCGGCCCAGAACCCACGCCGCCCCTTGGGCGGCTGCGGCGCCGGCGCGCCGTCGCCGAACCCACCGCCGCCGTAGGCTCCTCCGCCGCCGTACGCTCCACCGCCGCCGGCGTACGGATTCCCGCCACCGCCCGCGTAGGGGTTCTGCGGGGAGCCGGGCCCGTGCGCGTACGGTCCCTGAGGCGGCTGCTGCCCATACGGACCAGGTCCGTCCGAACCGGGCCCGTACGGCCCGCCACCCTGGTGGGACGCGCACACCGGCACCGTGCCGAACGCCCGGTCCACCGAACGACCCAGTTCGTGCGCGAGGAGCAGATGCACGAGCGCGGCGTCCTCGAACTCGACGTCGCGCAGTGCGAGCCGCACTCCGGCCACCGCGTCGTCGGCGAGCCGCCGGGCCTCCATCGCAGAGGTGCCCGTCGCGGCGATCGGGTTCCAGGCGCCTGACGCGGCGTCAGCGTGCAGGTCCTCCACGGCGTCCAGCAGGTGGGCCAGGCGTCCGAAGAGCCGTCCCGCCTCGGCGAGCGGCCCGGCGTTGTGCGGTCGGCCGGCCAGGACGGCCGTGTGCGCGAAGGCGGCTGCGGTGGCGGTCTCGGTCGGTTCGGTGACGGTCAGGATCGGCGTCCCGGGCCCGGCGAGCGCCTCGAGGCCGCCCTGCCGGTCCACGGCGTCGACCAGGACGGCGGTGTCGAACCCGACGGCCCTGCCGGTACGGGCGCCGGCCGCGTCCCAGTTCGCGGCGACCCTGCGGGCGGCACGCGCCACCGGCCTGCGGGCCAACAGCCCGTCCTGGTCGCTCACGTGGTCGCGCACCTTCGCCGAGGCCAGTACAAGGGAGACGGCCGCCGCCAGGCGGGCACCCTCGCCGTGTGCGACGGAGGCGGTGCGCATGCCGCGCAGCGGGCACGGCCCGGCCGTTCGCCGCCCGGTTTCTCCGCGCTGCGCCTGAGCCTCCGTCAAAATTGATATGAGCAGACCGTCATAGTTCGTCACTATTCGAGCGAACTGTCCGTGGTCACCCCGCAGTGTGAGGCACAGCCCGCACAAATGCGCCATCCACTGGCTCGTGTACTTCTCTCCGAGCCGGTGCCTGCAAGGCCTGACGATTCCGAACACGACGTTCCCCCGGGCTTCGTTACGACGCTGAGCTGCGGCATCGTACCGACCCGGGTGTTCACCCGTACGCCCCGGCCGTCACCCGTACGCCGGGAAGAATCATATTTCACTCACAGTCAGCAGCCGTTTGGGAAACGACCCTTGGGACACACGGACTCTCGACGGATTCGCTGTGCACCAGTACCGTCACAAACCCCCCGCGCGGCGTCTATCCACTTGGCGCGCCATCCGCATCATGGACGACCATAGGGGTGCGGAAAGCAGAAAGACCGCTGTGAGAGGAGGCGTCCATGGGATCGGTACGCAAGGCAAGTGCCTGGCTTGGCCTCGTCGACGACAACGAAGACGAGCGTTACTACGACGACGACTACTCCGACGGGACCGAGCCCGGGGACGCCTGGGTCACCGATCCGCGCGTCAAGGTGGCCTCGGACGTCGCCGAGGAGAAGGGCCGCCGCATCGGCACGGTGACCCCGGACAGCTTCCGGGACGCCCGCGCCATCGGCGAGCTGTTCCGGGAGGGCGTGCCGGTCATCATGAACCTCACGGCCATGGACGCCGCCGACGCCAAGCGCGTCGTGGACTTCGCGGCCGGGCTGATCTTCGGGCTGCGCGGTTCCATCGAGCGGGTGTCGACCCGCGTGTTCCTGCTGACCCCCGCCAACACGGAGATCGTGAACGGCGACCCGACCGGGCACCGCACGGACGGCTTCTTCAACCAGAGCTGAGGCAGGGCCGCTCGCCGGTCCTGCCTCCGCACGGGGTTCACCGGAAGGCGTCGAGCCCGGTGAGCGCCTTGCCCAGCACGAGCTGGTGCATCTCGACGGTGCCCTCGTAGGTGAGCACCGACTCGAGGTTGGTCGCGTGCCGCATCACGGGGTATTCGAGGGAGATCCCGTTCGCCCCGAGGATGGTGCGGGCCGTACGGCAGATCTCGATCGCCTCCCGCACGTTGTTGAGCTTGCCGAAGCTGACCTGCTCGGGGCGCAGGCGGCCGGCGTCCATACGCCGCCCCAGATGGTGGGCGAGCAGAATCCCCTTGTGCAGTTCGACCGCCATGTCGGCGAGTTTGGCCTGGGTGAGCTGGAAGCCGCCGATGGGCCGCCCGAACTGCTCCCGCGACTTCGCGTAGTCGACCGCGGCCTCGAAACTGCTGCGGGCTGCGCCCATGGCGCCCCAGACGATCCCGTACCGGGCGTGCGACAGACAGCTGAGCGGCCCGCGCAGTCCGGTGCCCTCCGGCAGGACGGCGGCGGCGGGCAGCCGTACGTCGTCGAGGACGAGCTCGCTGGTGACGGAGGCCCGCAGGGACCACTTGTGCTTGATCTCGGGTGCGGAGAACCCGGCGCTGTCGGTCGGCACGACGAACCCGCGGATCCCGTCCTCGGTCTGCGCCCACACGACCGCGACACCGGCCACCGACCCGTTGGTGATCCACATCTTGCGGCCATTGAGCACCCAGTCGGTGCCGTCGCGCTTGGCGTGCGTCCGCATGGAGGCGGGGTCGGATCCGTGGTCGGGCTCGGTGAGCCCGAAGCAGCCGATGACGTCACCGGCGGCCATACGGGGCAGCCACTGCTGCTTCTGCTCCTCGCTGCCGAACCGGTGGATCGCGTACATGGCGAGGGAGCCCTGTACCGAGACGAGGGACCGGATTCCGGAGTCGGCGGCCTCCAGCTCGAGACACGCCAGCCCGTACTGCACGGCGGACGCGCCGGCGCACCCGTACCCGTCGAGGGACATCCCGAGGGCGCCGATCCCGCCGAGCTCCTTCGCGAGCTCCCGGATCCCGGGCAGCTCCCCCTTCTCGTACCACTCGGCGACGTACGGCAGCACCCGGTCCGCGGCCCAGGCCCGCACGGTGTCCCTGATCCCGAGGTCCTCCGGCTCCAGCAGGTCGTCGAGGCCGAGGGGGTCGACGGGGTCGAAGGGGGGCAGCTTGGACGACACAGACATGACGACACCCTCCGAGACTCTTTAACTAGCACTGCTAATAAAGAAGCTACGACCTCCGCCCGCCCCCGCACCACCCGTAGCTGCCAACCAACGAGGAAAGGTCGCCCGCGGGGACGCATCACCATCGGCGCCCGCGGGCACGATCCCCCGAACCCCCACCCACCCCCACCGCAAGCCACCAACGGCGCGGCACGGGCGGTACGGCACGGGCGGTGCATGGGTGGCGGGCTACGCCGAGACCCGTGACTCCGCGGCGTCCCTCTGTGCAGGCACCTCCACCGTCCCCTCCCCGGCCCCGGCGCCCTCCTCCTCACACTGCATGTCCCGCGGCAAACGCAACGCCATCACCGCTCCCAACAGCAACAGCCCGGCACTCACCAGCAACGTCACATGCAGCCCGTGCACAAACGAGTCCCGGGCCGCATGCCGCAGAGCGGCCCCCGCGCTCCCGCCCAGTCGCGCGGCAACCTCGTACGCCTCCCCCAGCGAATGCCCCGCCGAAGCGGAAGCCGACTGCGGAACACCCGGCACACCCGACAGCCCCGGTGTGTACGCCGCGTTCATCACGGTGCCGAGCAGCGCGATCCCGATCCCCGCCCCCAGCTGGTACGACGTCTCCCCGATCGCCGCCGCCCCACCGGCCTGCTCCTGCGGGGCCTCGCTCAGCATCGACTCGTACGCCCCGAACAGCGTCGTCTCCAGCCCGAAGCCCAGCAGTACGAAGGAGGCCACCATCAGCGCACAGTCGTCCGTCCGGCCCATCGCGGTCAGCAGCACCACCGCGAACGCCGTCAGGCAGAACCCGAAGCACACCATCCGCCGCGGCCCGAACCGCCGCAGCATCCGCGCTCCGGCCAGCCCCGCCGCCATCGCGGCGAACGTCAGCGGCAGCAGCCGCAGCCCCGTCTCCAGCGGAGACAGCCCCAGCACCAGCTGGAGGTACTGCGCCGCGATCAGTTCGAGTCCGACCAGCGCGAGCATCGCCAGCACGATGCACCCGACGGACGTGCTGAACGCCGGCCGCGCGAACATCTTCAGGTCCACCAGCGGATGCGTCCGCCGCCGCTGCCGCCGCACGAAGCCGATCACCAGCAGCGCTCCCACCACCAGCGGCGGCACGGTGAGCAGGCTCCCCAGCGACTCGCCGCCGCCGAGCCGCTTGACGCCCAGCACCACGCCGAACAGCCCGGCCGCCGCCATCAGCGCACCGACGACGTCCCAGGGGCCGTCCCCGTCGCCCTTCGACTCGGGCAGCAGCAGCCGCCCCACCGGGAGGCTGACCAGCATCAACGGAATGTTGACGAGGAAGACCGACCCCCACCAGAAGTGCTCCAGCAGGAAGCCGCCGAGCAGTGGTCCGATCGCCGCGCCGACGGCGGCCACGGCGCTCCAGATGCCGATCGCGAGCGCGCGCTCACGCCGGTCGGGGAAGACCTGCCGCAGGATCGACAGGGTCGCGGGCATGATCATCGCGCCGCCCACGCCGAGCAGCGCCCGCGCCACGATCAGTACCTGGGCGTTGTCGGCCAGGGCCGCCATCCCGGAGGCGACGCCGAACAGCGCGTACCCGAGGAGCAGGATCCTCCTGCGGCCCACACGATCGCCCAGCGTGCCGAACAGGATCAGCAGCGAGGCGCAGACCAGTGGGTAGACGTCGACGATCCAGAGCAGCTCTATCCCGCCGGGCTTCAGGTCCTCCGTGACGGCGGGGACCGCCACGTGCAGCACGGTGGCGTCGACGGCGACCAGCAGCAGGCTGACGCAGAGGACGACGAGAACCACCCAGCGGTTGGCACCGGACCCGGCCGCCCGACGGCGCAGCGCAGCGGCGGCCGTGGTCGTCCCGGACATGCACGTACCTCCCAGATGTTCCCTCGCGATCGGCGGGCTCACGGGGTGGGGGACGCCCCCGCGACTCGGCCGGAGAGGAGCGGTGGTCCCCGGCCCGCGCAAACGAAAAGCGAGTGACACGTCAGAGTACGCGAGTCCGCGCGCAAGCCGAGTGGCGGACCTCTCACGGTTCCGCCGGAACGATGTGGCGTACGCCACTCCCCTCTCCGGCGACCACGCCCCGGACGGCCGGCCGGTTCCGTCCCGGGTCGATAATCGGGCCCGTGACCGATCTGGAGACGCGCGCGGCCCCGCCCCGCGCCGGGGCGCTGCGCCGGGCGGCCCCGGCACTCCTCGGGTACGCGGCCGTCCGCGTCCTGGGCCTCGTCACCCTGGCCGTGTGGAGCGCGGCGCGCGACAAGAGCGCGTACACGCTGCTGACCGCTCGCTGGGACGCGCTCTGGTACACCAGGGTCGCCGAGCTCGGCTACGGCTACGAGGTGCGCCTGCCGAACGGGGACGTGCACTCCAACCTCGCGTTCTTCCCGCTGCTGCCCTGGCTGGAGCGGCTGGTGGCGGCGGTGTCCCCGCTGTCGCACGCGGACGGCGGTTTCGTCGTCAGCCTGTGCGCGTCGGTCGCCGCCGCCTGGGGGATCTTCGCGGTCGCGGACCATGTGTACGGCCGACGGGCCGGGGTGTTTGCGGTGCTGCTGTGGGCGGTGCTCCCGGTCGGGATCGTGCAGTCGATGGCGTACAGCGAGTCCCTGTTCACGGCGCTCGCCGCGTGGGCGCTGTACGCCGTCCTTACGGGCCGCTGGGTGACCGCGGGCACGCTGGCCCTGCTGGCGGGGCTCACCCGCCCGGTGGGGCTGGCCGTGGTGGCCGCGGTCTGGGCGACGGGCATTGCCACCTTCGTGCGGGACCGACGCGCGGCCGAACCGGACGGCGCCCGGGACGCGCTACGCGCCCCGGCCTCCGCCGATGGCACCCGCCGCGTGCTCGGCATGCTGCTCGCCCCCCTCGGGGCCGCCGGGTACGTCCTGTGGGTCGGCCACCGCACCGGCAAGGGTCCGCTCGGCTATCTCGACGTGCAGGCCGGATGGCGCAACGGGTTCGACGGGGGCTACGCCTTCGCCCGGTTCGTCGGCGAAAAGTTCGCGTCGTTCCCGTCGGCCCTGGCCGGCATGGGGCTGATCCTCGGGGTCGCGTCAGTCGTCTGGCTGTATGTGACCGGGGTACGTGGGCGGCAGCCGCTTCCGCTGCTGGTCTACACGGGCATCGTCGTCGCGCTCGCCCTGTGCGCGTCGAGCTACTTCGGCTCCAAACCGCGCCTGCTGCTGCCCGCCTTCCCACTGCTGCTGCCCCTCGCACTGGCCCTCGCCCGGCTGCGTCCGCGCAGGTCAGCGCTGGTGCTAGGGTCCGTGGCGATCGCCTCGGCGGTGTACGGGGCGTTCTGGCTGAACGGCTCGGGTCCGCCCTGACCCGCTGTGAGCACCGGGAGAATTCCGCGCCATGCTCCGGTGAACGAATTCAAAAGCGCGATAAAACCGTCACCCGGAATGATCAAACGAATTGAAGGCCGCAGCGGCCGTCGATTACAGATTCCGTGGAAATAAACCTCCTTCTGAGAGGAATCCCACATCACATCGTCATCACAAAGCCGTTGATTCGAGCGGGATCTCAGCTCACTCGCTGTAACGTCGATTGGGTGCGTACCGAACCGAAGCTCACCCGTCTGGACCGGGTCTTCGCCCGGCTGGATCGTGAGCCGGAACGACCGGCCCACATCGATGTGCCGAAGATGAGCAGGCACCGCATCGTGCTCTTCGCGGCGACCCTGGCCTTCTACGGCGCGATCGTGTGGGCCGTGGTGATCACGTCCTGGCTGGTCCGGCTCGACTGGCAGGTCATGTTCTTCCGGCCGTACCAGCAGTGGTCGGGGATCCACTGGTTCGTCGACTACTACGTGGTGCTCGGCCAGCGCGGTCCTACCGCCGTGATGGTCGCGGCCTGGCTGGGCTGGCGCTCCTGGCGTCAGCACACCCTGCGTCCGCTGCTCGCCCTCGGCGTCTCGCTGTTGCTGCTGAACATCACGGTCGGCGCCGCCAAGTACGGCATGGGCCGCCTGGGGCCGCACTACGCGACCGTCATCGGCTCGAACGAGATGTGGCGCGGCGGCGATATATTTCCGAGCGGTCACACCGCGAACGCCGTGGTGACCTGGGGAATCCTGGCCTACCTCGCTTCCGGCGCGAGAGCGCAGCGCTGGCTGTCCGCCGTCTCCGCGGTGACCTCCCTCGGTGTCGGCATGGCCACCGTCTACCTCGGTACGCACTGGCTGAGCGATGTCCTCCTCGGCTGGACCGCCGGCCTGCTGATCCTGCTCGGCCTGCCGTGGTTCGAGCCGCTGATCGCCCGTGCCGAGGCCACGATCTTCGACCTGCGCGACCGCTGGCGGGTCCGCTCGGCGCCCGCTGCCGCCTCCGGCGGCGCGCCGCCCGTGGTGGTCACGCCGCTGCCCGACCGGGACGACGTCGCGGCCCACTCGCCCCGGGCCCCCGCCTATCTGGCCCCGGGCCCGCACACCACCCGCTCGGAGCGCACCCCGATCACCCCGGCCGGCAGCCGCCGTCCGCCGCACGCGGAGCGGCACCCGGAGCGGCACCCGCGCGGCTCGGCCTCCTCGGCACGCCCCTGACGATCGGCCGACGGCACAAGGCGGAGGGCCCCGGTTCCCCTCCGGAACCGGGGGCCTCGCCGTGTCTCAACCCTTCCAGGCCCGCGCCACCCGGCCGCCCTTCACCTCGAAGTTCAGCCGCCCCACGCGGTACTCCATCGTGATGATCGCCCCCGGCGGCAACGAGCGCACCGTCGGCCAGCCGCGCTCCCGCGCGAGGTGTTCGGCACGGCCTGCCTCCAGGCCGACATAGGTGTCCGGGCTGTCGTCGGGTTCCGCGGAAGGTGTCGGATTCGGTGCCATACCGCCACGCTATGTCCTGCCCGGGGAGCCGGGAAGTCCGGGCCGGTAAGCAAGGTCACACAGCCCCGATCCGTCCCCTTCCGTCTCTCGCCTGTCACGCTTCTGTCACAAGATCAAGGCAGGAGTTTCGGGCGTTGTCCGTCACACGGACGAGCGGTTCTGTAGGCCTTCCGCAGGCATTCGATCGGGAATTCCGCGTGTCACATGAGGCCATGGAAAAGCCCGGCGGAAAGTTCCGGGAGAAGTGCCTCCGGAGCCCGTTCCATTCCGGTGCCGGACCGGGCCCGCGCGGCCCGCGCGGCACAGGAAATGCATGGCTTCGGCCCGAAGAGGCCGGTACGCCCCCTGTCGGAGCGCGCGGCGACGCGAGCATCATGACGTGGGCTCGCGGGTACGTGGCGCGGGCTTCGGCGGGCCCGGCACGCGATGAGCGAAGGGGCGAGCGAGCGATGGGGACGCAGACCGTACAGGCGACGGCGCGGCCCGTGCCGCGGACGAAGCACGGCCGGGTGGTCGTCGACTGGCTGACGACGACGGACCACAAGAAGATCGGCCACCTCTACCTGATCACGTCGTTCGTGTTCTTCCTGATCGCCGGTGTGATGGCGATGCTGATGCGCGCGGAGCTGGCCCGTCCCGGCCTCCAGATCCTCGACAACACGCAGTTCAACCAGCTGTTCACGATGCACGGCACGATCATGCTGCTGCTGTTCGCGACACCGAGCTTCGCGGGCTTCGCGAACGAGCTGATGCCGTTGCAGATCGGCTCCCCCGACGTCGCCTTCCCCCGGCTGAACATGCTCTCGTACTGGCTGTTCCTGTTCGGCGGGCTGATCGTGCTCGGTTCCCTGGTGGTGCCCTCCGGTCCGGCGGACTTCGGCTGGTTCGCCTACGCCCCGCTCAACAGCGCGGAGCGCACCCCGGGGATCGGGGCCGACCTGTGGATCATGGGGCTGGCACTGTCCGGCTTCGGCACGATCCTCGGCGCGGTCAACTTCATCACCACGATCATCGGGATGCGCGCCCCCGGCATGACGATGTTCCGGATGCCGATCTTCACCTGGAACACGCTGTTCACGTCGATCCTGATCCTGATGGCCTTCCCGGTGCTCGCGGCGGCGCTGCTGGTGCTGGAGGCGGACCGGCGGTTCGGCGCGCAGGTCTTCGACGCGGCCAACGGCGGGGCGATCCTGTGGCAGCACCTGTTCTGGTTCTTCGGCCATCCCGAGGTGTACATCATCGCGCTGCCGTTCTTCGGGATCATCACGGAGATCATCCCGGTGTTCAGCCGCAAGCCGATGTTCGGCTATCTGACGCTGGTCGGCGCCACCATGGCGATCACCGGCCTGTCGGTGGTGGTGTGGGCGCACCACATGTTCGCCACGGGAGCGGTGCTGCTGCCGTTCTTCTCCTTCGTGAGCTTCCTGATCGCGGTGCCGACGGGCGTGAAGTTCTTCAACTGGACCGGCACCATGCTCAAGGGCTCGCTGTCGTTCGAGACGCCCATGCTGTGGGCGGCGGGCTTCCTGGTGACGTTCCTGTTCGGCGGGCTGACCGGGGTGATCCTGGCGTCACCGCCGATGGACTTCCACGTGACGGACTCGTACTTCGTGGTCGCGCACTTCCACTACGTCGTCTTCGGCACCGTCGTCTTCGCGATCTTCGCCGGCTTCTACTTCTGGTGGCCGAAGTTCACCGGGAAGATGCTCGACGAACGGCTCGGCAAGATCCAGTTCTGGGCGCTCTTCGTCGGCTTCCACACCACGTTCCTGGTGCAGCACTGGCTGGGTGCCGAGGGCATGCCCCGCCGGTACGCGGACTACCTCGCCGCGGACGGGTTCACCACGCTCAACACCGTCTCGACGATCGGCGCGTTCCTGCTCGGCATCTCGACCCTGCCGTTCCTCTACAACGTGTGGAAGACCACCAAGTACGGCGAGAAGGTCGAGACCGACGACCCCTGGGGCTACGGTCGTTCCCTGGAGTGGGCGACCTCGTGCCCGCCGCCCCGGCACAACTTCACGACGCTGCCCCGGATCCGGTCGGAGTCGCCGGCGTTCGACCTGCACCATCCGCAGTACGCGGCGGTGACGTCGCAGCCCGAGCCAGCGCGGCATCAAGCCGGTCGCGAGTCCTCCTGACCGCCTCGACCAGCTCCACCGGTTCCAGCACCTCGAACTCGAAGCCCAGCATCACCACGTGGATCACCATCACGTCGAGGCTGCCGGCGCCGCAGCGCAGCAGGCAGCTGTGCGGGCCCTCGGCCTCCAGGACGCCGGCGGAGGGCGAGATGTGCGCCGCGGCCTCCTCCAGGGGCGCCAGGAGCCGTACCACGGCGTGGGTGGCGTACACGCGCGTGGAGACACCCTGGGAGACGTAGACGGCGAGGTCCTCGGCGGGCGGCTCGCGCGGCACGAAGCGCGGCCCGTGCGGCGGCCTGGGCGTGACGCGGTCGGCGCGGAAGGTGCGCCAGTCCTCCCGGTCCAGGTCCCAGGCGACCAGGTACCAGCGGCGTTCGGTGCACACCAGGCGGTGCGGTTCGACGCTGCGGCGGCTGAGGGTGCCGTCGTGTCCGCGGTACTCGAAGCGCAGCCGCTCGGCGTCCCGGCAGAGGTGGGCGAGTTCGGTCAGCACGGCCGGGTCGACGGCGTCGGGCAAGGGGCCGCGCAGCATCGGCACGGTGAAGGCGTTCAGGGCGCCCACGCGGCGGCGCAGCCGGTTCGGCAGCACCTGTTCCAGTTTGGCGAGGGCCCGGACCGAGGTCTCGCCGATGCCCTCGATGCCCTGCCCGGCGGACGTGCGCAGTCCGATCGCCACGGCCACGGCCTCGTCGTCGTCCAGGAGCAGCGGCGGCAGCTCGGCGCCGGCGCCGAGCTGGTAGCCGCCGCCCGTGCCGGGGCTGGCGTTGACCGGGTAGCCGAGTGCGCGCAGCCGGTCGACGTCCCGGCGCAGGGTGCGGGCGCTGACGCCGAGCCGCTCCGCCAGAACGGCACCGGACCACTCGCGGTGGGCCTGGAGCAGGGAGAGCAGACGCAGCAGGCGGGCCGAGGTCTCCAACATGGGGCGAGTCTGCCAGCCCTTGCGGACACCCACTGTCCTCAAGGCGTGTAGGCCAGTTGCGGGACGGTGCTCGCCCTGTCCCGGGCCCTGCCGGCACGCGCGCGCGTGGTCCTCGTCGACGAGCCCGCCCAGGGCATGTCCCCCTCCGTCGCGGCCCGCACGCACGAGCTGCTGGGCGGGCTCGACGCCTGCGTGGTGATCGCCGAGCAGCGGCTGCCGCCCGTCCTGCGCGAGCGGCACGCGCTCGTCTACGAACTGCGCCGCGGGGCCGTCGTGTTCGCCGGGGAGACGAGCGAGCTCAGGCACTGAGCCGAGATGCCGAGGCCCCGTCCGGTCGGCCGACCGGACGGGGCCCGTGTCCCGGCGAGGGGGAACAGCGGTCAGAGTTCGAGGCTCAGACCGGGCACGATCACGTCGGGGTCGCCGCCGATGGCGGCCTTGTTGGCGTCGTAGACGCGCTGCCAGGTCGTCCCGTGGCGGGCGGCGATACCGCTCAGCGTGTCGCCCTGGCGGACGGTGTAGTCACCGCGTGAGGAGCTGCGGTCGGCGTGTTCCGTCGGGCGCGCCGGTGCCTTCGAGGGCTTCGCCGGCGCGGACTTCGTGGTGGTGACCGGGTCGGCGGACGCCGGTGCGCCGCCGCTCGCCCCGGCGCGTGCCGAGCAGACGGGCCAGGCGCCCCACCCCTGGGCGCGCTGGACCTTGGTGGCGACGGCGATCTGCTGGGACTTGCTCGCCTGGTCGGCGGTGGCCGCGTAGGCCGTGCCGCCGTAGGCGCTCCAGGTGGAGGCGGCGAACTGGAGTCCGCCGTAGTAGCCGTTGCCGGTGTTGATGTGCCAGTTGCCGCCGCTCTCGCACTGGGCGATGCGGTCCCACACTCCGCTGTCAGCCGCCGCGGCGTTTCCGGTCGCGGCCAGCAGTCCGAGGGGCGCGAGCAGTGCCGCCCCGGCGAGGACCGCCGTCGTACGAACCTGGTTCTTCCGAGCGTTGTCGCGAGTGGTGTCGGCACATTCGGACATGTAGTTCCCTCTCGAAGCACTCGAGGTCCCCCAAGGCGGGACGCCGCCCTCCGCGCCATGGGGCGCGTGGGCCGCGCTCGCCCCGTCCGCAGGTGTGGTGCTGTGCGCGGTTCCGGAGAACCGTGCGGCCGGCGGACGTACCCGAGCGGTGCTCGTTGCACACGGCGGAGGAATGTATGGAAGGTGACGGGCCGACAGCAACCAGTCCGCTGTCAGGGCAGGCCAGTTCACCGATACCTCGGGTAACGGCAATTTCCGGACACCCACTTCATTCGTGGATTTCCGGATTTGTCGACCACCCCACCTGCTGACCTGTGACCCACTTCACCATCCCAACACCCTTTACAAATCAGGGACTTGACCGTGAGTGCCCGATTCCGTGCCGAGCGTGACCCTGTGCGCTGGATGGTTCGATTCCGTTCGCCGTAAGGCGTGACTCCCGCCACAGATCGCCCGTTGTCTTCTTCATGAGCCGGGGCCGACCCGGACCACGGGCCGGGAGCCACCCGGCCCCGCCCCGCACCGCATCCCCGAGGGAGTCACCCGTGCCGCGCATGCTCGACGTCAGCGACGAGGTACGCGCCGAGATCGGCGACGAAGAAGCCGACCGCCTGCTCGCCGGAGAGACCGCCCCGGGCAGTTACGACTGCACGTCCTGCCGCACTCCGGGCGACTCCGAGCAGGAGCGCACCAGCACCGTCCTCTTCATCGGGGACGAGACCGCCGTCCTCGCCTTCGCCCACGCCGGCTGTCTGCCCTCGCAGGTCGTGCAGGTCACCGAGGAGCAGCTCCGGGGCGCCGTGAAGTCCATCACCGGCGACACCGTCGACCTGGAGCCCGACAAAGTGGCGCCCGAGCAGGCGGTGCTCGGCGTGACCAGCGGACTCATCCTGATCGGTGGGGAGTTGCACCCGGCCCTCGTGGTGGAACCGACCGTGCCCATCGCCCGGCCCGGGACGACCGGCGACAGCGGCGACGAGTTCCTGCCGCTCCTCGTCGAGCAGGGCTTCATGCCCCTGGCCGAGTTGTCCGCCGTACCGCCCGTGCTGCACGGCTGGTCCGTGCTGCTCGCGGTGGGCCAACTGCACGCGGTGCTCCAGCCGGGCCAGAACGGCGGCCGTCCGGTCGCCTGGTGGCAGGCGCACCAGCCGCTGCAGGTCACCGAGGGCTGGCGCGCGGCCGCCAACAAGCACCAGCAGGTGCTGATGTTCGCCGCGCCCGTCGGCTCCATCGGCCGCCAGCCGCGCGAGGACCTGCTGCGGGACGCCCTGGACAAGGCGGCGGCGAACGGCAGGCTGGTCGCCGCGGCGCTGCCGCTGGCCGGCACCTGAGCGGCGGATCAGCCGCGCGGTCCGCATCCCGGCGAAAGCGGTACCCGGGCCGCATCCCCTGACCCGCGGGGTCGTTTGGACATACGTGCACGCATACGACGTTCCCCGCCGCCAGTCCTTCTCGTCGATCCCCTCCGCGCGATCGGCTCAGGACACCCAGGGCGGCCCATCGGCCACGCCGATCTACGACGCGCTCTACGCCGAGTACGTCAAGTCCTTCCGCGCACTGCCCGGCGACCGCAGTGGCGAGGAGAAGCTGGGCTTCACCGCCTTCGGGAACATCCCGCACGACACGGGCTCGTACGGCACGAGTTCGTACGGCACGAGTTCGTACGGCACGGGTTCATACGGCACGGGCTGGTACAGCCACGCGCACAGCGGCTCGTACAGTGCGTACAGCGCGGGAGCCCAGAGCGCCCGCCATGCCGCCGGCCAGCAGCCGCACTGGCAGCGCGTCGGGACCGTCGACCCGCACGGCACGGGGATGCACCACGTGCCCGCCGCACTGCCACCGGGACGACGCGGCGACGTCTGAGCGAGCACCGGACAGCGGAAGGGCGGCCCCCGTCGGGGGCCGCCCTTCCGCTGTTCTCGCGCTGCTTCTCGCTACTTCTTCTTCGCGCCGCGCTTCTCGCGCACCCGCACCGAGATGTGGATCGGCGTGCCCTCGAAGCCGAACTCCTCGCGCAGGCGGCGCTCGATGAAGCGCCGGTAGCCCGCCTCGATGAAGCCGGAGGCGAACAGCACGAACCGCGGCGGCTTGGTGCCCGCCTGCGTGCCGAACAGGATGCGCGGCTGCTTGCCGCCCCGGACCGGGTGCGGGTGGGCGGCGACCAGCTCACCGAGGAAGGCGTTCAGCCTGCCGGTCGGGACCCGGGTCTCCCAGCCCGCCAGGGCCGTCTCGATCGCCGGGACCAGCTTCTCCATGTGCCGCCCGGTGCGCGCCGAGACGTTCACCCGCGGTGCCCACGTTACCTGGCCGAGCTCCGTCTCGATCTCCCGCTCCAGGTAGTAGCGGCGCTCCTCGTCGAGGGTGTCCCACTTGTTGTACGCGAGGACGATCGCGCGGCCCGCCTCGACGGCCATGGTGACGATCCGCTGGTCCTGCACGGAGATCGACTCGGACGCGTCGATCAGGATGACCGCCACCTCCGCCTTCTCCACCGCGGCCGCCGTACGCAGCGAGGCGTAGTAGTCGGCGCCCTGCTGGAGGTGGACGCGCTTGCGGATGCCGGCCGTGTCGACGAACTTCCAGGTGACGCCGCCGAGTTCGATCAGCTCGTCGACCGGGTCACGGGTGGTGCCCGCCAGCTCGTTGACGACGACGCGCTCCTCGTTCGCGACCTTGTTGAGGAGCGAGGACTTGCCCACGTTCGGGCGGCCGATCAGGGCGATGCGCCGGGGGCCGCCGATGCCACCCCCGCCGAACGTCTCGCGCGGCGCCTCGGGCAGCACCTCGAGGACCTGGTCGAGCATGTCGCCGGTGCCTCGGCCGTGCAGCGCCGAGACCGGGTACGGCTCCCCCAGCCCCAGGGACCACAGGTAGGTGGCGTCGGCCTCGCCGCTCTGGCCGTCCACCTTGTTGGCGCACAGCACGACCGGCTTGCCGGCCTTGCGCAGCAGCCGTACGACGGCCTCGTCGGTGTCGGTGGCGCCGACCTTGGCGTCGACGACGAAGACGACCGCGTCGGCGGCGTCGATGGCGTACTCGGCCTGGGCGGCGACGGAGGCGTCGATGCCGAGGACGTCCTGCTCCCAGCCGCCGGTGTCGACGACCTTGAAGCGGCGGCCCGCCCACTCGGCCTCGTACGTCACACGGTCCCGGGTGACGCCGGGCTTGTCCTCGACGACGGCCTCTCGGCGCCCGATGATGCGGTTCACCAGAGTCGACTTGCCGACATTGGGGCGGCCGACGACGGCGAGGACGGGCAGCGGGCCGTGCCCGGCCTCCTCGATCGCGCCCTCGACGTCCTCGAGGTCGAAGCCCTCCTCCACGGCGAGCTCCATGAACTCCGTGTACTCGGCGTCGCCGAGCGCCCCGTGGTCATGCTCGTGCGCGCCCGCGGAGGCGTCCGAGCCGTCGGGCTGGATGTGGTCGCTCATGAAGTCCGTACCTCGTAGTTCATCGTGGTGGTCGGTGGAGTACCCGCGGTTCCGGGGTGATCCACTACTCAGTGTTGCCTAGCGCCCGGTGAAGCGCCTTGCGTTTTCCAGGTGGGCGGCGAGCTGCTTCTGGATGCGCCCGGTCGCCTCGTCCAGCGCCGTGCGTGTCCGCCGTCCGCTGCCGTCGCCCGCCTCGAAGGGCTCGCCGAAGACGACGTCCACACGGGACCGCAGCGGGGGCAGCCCCTTTATCAACCGTCCGCCCCTGTCGGAACTTCCCAGCACGGCGACCGGCACGATCGGGGCGCCGCTGCGCACCGCGAAGTACGCGAGCCCGGCGCGCAGCGAGGCGAAGTCGCCCTCGCCCCGGGTGCCCTCGGGGAAGATGCCCAGCACGCCGCCGTTCTCCAGCACGCCGAGCGCCCTGGTGATCGCCGTGCGGTCGGTGGTGTCGCGGTCCACCTTCAGCTGGCCGATGCCGGTCAGGAACGGGTCGAGGGGGCCGACGAACGCCTCCTTCTTGATCAGGAAGTGCGTCGGCCGGGGCGCCACGCCCATGACCATCGGGCCGTCTATGTTGTGGGAGTGGTTGACCGCGAGGATCACCGGGCCGTGCGTGGGCACCTTCCAGGCGCCGAGCACGCGCGGCTTCCACAGCCCGTACATCAGGCCGACGCCGATACGCCGCCCGACGTCGGCGCTGCGCGCCGAAGGCACCTCGGTCACTTCCCGGCCCGCTTCTCCTCGACGAGGGTCACGACACACTCGATGACCTGAGCCAGCGTGAGCTCGGTGGTGTCCACCTCGACCGCGTCCCCCGCCTTGGCGAGCGGCGAGGTCTTACGGCTGGAGTCGGCCGCGTCCCGCTTGATCAGGGCCTCGCGGGTGGTGTGGACGTCGGAGCCCTTCAGCTCGCCGCTGCGGCGGGCGGCACGCGCCTCCGGGGAGGCGGTGAGGAAGATCTTCAGGTCGGCGTCCGGCAGCACGGTCGTGCCGATGTCACGGCCCTCGACCACGATGCCCTGCTCCGCGGAGGCGGCGATCGTGCGCTGCAGCTCGGTGATCCGGGCGCGCACCTCGGGCACCGCGCTGACCGCGCTGACCTTGGAGGTGACCTCCTGGGTGCGGATCGGGCCGGCCACGTCGACGCCGTCGACGAAGATGGTGGGGCCCTGCGGGTCGGTGCCGGAGACGATCTCGGGCTTGCCTGCCGCGGCGGCGATCGCGGCCGGGTCGTCGATGTCGATTCCGTTGCTCACCATCCACCAGGTGATCGCCCGGTACTGGGCGCCGGTGTCCAGGTAGCTCAGCCCGAGCTGCGCCGCCACGGCCTTCGAGGTGCTCGACTTGCCCGTGCCGGACGGGCCGTCGATGGCGACAATCACTGGCGTGGCGCTTTCCACTGTGGGGACCTTCCTGAAACCGGGTCGGCGGGGGTGAGGGCGCGACTGCCCCGCACAAGGTTACTGGGTTCGCGTCACTCGTCCGGCCGCGCGTCGGCCGACCGCATGCGGCAGGCGTCACTGCCTGATGGCCCAGCCCCGCTCCCGCAGCGCCGCGGTCAGGACGGGGGCCGCCTTCGGCTCCACCATCAGCTGCACCAGACCGGCCTGCTGCCCCGTCGCGTGCTCGATCCGCACGTCCTCGATGTTGACCCCGGCCATCCCCGCGTCCGCGAAGATCCGGGCCAGCTGTCCCGGCTGGTCGTCGATCAGGACGGCCACGACCTCGTAGGCCCGCGGCGCGGACCCGTGCTTGCCGGGGACGCGGACCTGGCCGGCGTTGCCGCGCCGCAGGACGTCCTCGATGCCGGTGGTGCCCGCGCTGCGCTTGTGGTCGTCGCAGGACTGGAGGGCGCGCAGGGCCTGCACGGTCTCCTCCAGGTCGGCGGCGACGTCCGTGAGCAGGTCGGCGACCGGCCCGGGGTTCGCGGAGAGGATGTCGATCCACATCCGGGGGTCGGAGGCGGCGATCCGGGTCACGTCCCGGATGCCCTGCCCGCACAGCCGTACGGCGGCCTCCTCCGCGTGCTCCAGGCGCGCGGCGACCAGGCTGGAGACCAGGTGGGGCATGTGGGAGACGAGGGCGACGGCACGGTCGTGGGCGTCGGCGTCCATCACGACCGGCACGGCACGGCAGTGCGAGACCAGTTCCAGGGCGAGGTTCAGCACCTCGGTGTCGGTGTCCCGGGTCGGGGTGAGCACCCAGGGGCGGCCCTCGAAGAGGTCGCCGGTCGCGGCGAGCGGGCCGGACTTCTCGCGGCCCGACATGGGGTGCGTACCGATGTACGCCGCGAGGTCGAGGCCGCGCGACTCCAACTCGCGGCGCGGCCCGCCCTTGACGCTGGCGACGTCGAGGTAGCCGCGCGCCGCGCCGCGGCTCATGACGTCGGCGAGCACGTCCGCCACGTGGGCGGGCGGGGCGGCGACGATCGCGAGGTCGACGGGCCCGTCCGGCGCCTCGTCGGTGCCTGCGCCGAGCGCGGCCGCCGTACGGGCCTGCTCGGGGGCGTGGTCGGCGAGGTGCACGGTGACACCCCGCTGGGACAGGGCGAGCGCCGCGGACGTGCCGATGAGCCCGGTGCCGATGACGAGTGCGGTCCTCACTGGGCGATGTCCTTGCGCAGGGCCGCGGCGGAGCCGAGGTAGACGTGGGCGATGTCGGCCCGGGGCCGGTCCGACTCGATGTGCGCGAGGACGCGGACGACACGCGGCATGGCGCCCTCGATGTCCAGTTCCTGGGCGCAGATCAGCGGTACGTCGACGATGCCGAGCTTGCGCGCGGCCGCCGCCGGGAAGTCGCTGTGCAGGTCGGGCGTGGCCGTGAACCAGATGCTGATCAGCTCGTCGGCGGTGAGGTCGTTGCGCTCCAGGATGGCTGTGAGCAGGGCTCCGACCTGCTCGTCCATGTGCCCGGCCTCGTCCCGTTCGAGTTGGACGGCGCCCCGGACCGCTCGTACCGCCACGGCGATGCTCCTTGCTCACGTGCGTGTCGCTCTACGACCGTCCAGCCTAGTCAGCCCGTGCGGCCGGGATGCACGACGCCCACCCGATGAGACACCGGGATTACCGTTCCTTGGGTATTTTCGGAGCCGTGATGCGGAAAATTCCGGTTCATCCCCTCTTCGGCGTCTTCGGAGTGACGACATGACCCACGAGACCACGCGGCGCACGGTCCTCCTCGCGACGGGCGCGACAGGCGCGGCGGCGTTCGTCGCGGCCTGTGGCGGAGGCGACGACAGCGGCTCCACGTCGACGAGCTCCCCCACCGACCCGGGGGCGACGACCGCCCCGGGCGGCCAGGAGCTGGCGTCCACCGACGAGATCCCGGTCGGCGGCGGCAAGATCTTCGAGGCCCAGAAGGTCGTGGTGACCCAGCCGGAGCAGGGCAGTTTCAAGGCCTTCTCGGCGATCTGCACCCACCAGCACTGCACGGTGGGGTCGGTCTCCGACGGCACGATCAACTGTCCCTGCCACGGCAGCAGGTTCCGTGTCGCCGACGGCTCGGTGGCCCACGGTCCAGCGACCCAGCCGCTGCCCGCCGAGCAGATCACCGTGCAGGGAAACTCGATTCGCCTGACGTGAGCGTCCGCGTACGCTCCCGGTCATGCAGTCCGAAACCCTGGTGCGCGACCACACGATCTACGCCTGTGTGATGGGCTCGCGCGCCTTCGGCCTGGCGACGGAGGGCAGCGACACCGACCGCCGTGGCGTGTTCCTGGCTCCCACTCCGCTGTTCTGGCGCTTCGACAAGCCGCCGACGCATGTCGAGGGCCCGGCCGAGGAGCAGTTCAGCTGGGAGCTGGAGCGCTTCTGCGAGCTGGCCCTGCGCGCCAACCCCAACATTCTGGAGTGCCTGCACTCCCCGCTGGTGGAGTACGCCGACGACACCGGGCGCGAGCTGCTCGCCCTGCGTGAGGCGTTCCTCTCCCGGCGGGTCCACGAGACGTTCACCGGGTACGCCCACGGCCAGCGCCGCAAGCTGGAGGCCGACGTCCGCGTCCACGGTGCTCCCCGCTGGAAGCACGCGATGCATCTGCTGCGCCTGCTGATCAGCACCCGCGACCTGCTGCGCACGGGCACGCTCGCGGTCGACGTCGGCGTCCACCGCGAGCCGTTGCTCGCGGTGAAGCGGGGCGAGGTGCCCTGGTCCGGGATCGACTCCTGGATGACGCGCCTGGAGCGGGAGACCGAGCGGGCCGCCCACCACAGCCCCCTGCCGGCCGAACCGGACCGGCGGCGCGTGGAGGACTTCCTGACCCGCGTCCGCCGCGCCTCGGCCCTCCGGCCGGTCGCCTGATCAGGCGTCCCAGAGCGCCCCGAGGGTCAGCAGGTCGGTCCGGTACTCGACCCGGTCGGCCCACTCGCCCGGCCAGGCCTCCGCGCCCAGGTACGCGCCGGCGAACGCGCCCGTCAGACAGGCGATCGAGTCCGAGTCACCGGCCGTGCAGGCGGCGCGCCGCAGGGCCGTCACCGGCTCGTCGGCGAAGAGCAGGAAGCACAGCAGTCCGGTCGCCAGGGCCTCCTCGGCGATCCAGCCCTCCCCCGTGGCCAGGCACGGGTCCGTCTCGGGCGAGACGGTGCGTACGGCGTGCTCCAGCCGGTCGAGGATCGCCAGGCACTCGTCCCAGCCGCGCGCGATGAACTGCTCGGGGCTCGGGTCCTCGGCCCGGCGCCACAGATCGCCCAGCCAGCGCTCGTGGTAGTGGCTGCGGTTCTCCCGGGCGTACGAGCGCAGCAGCCCGGTCAGCCCGGCGGGCTCGGCGCCCTGCGCGAGCAGCCGTACGGCGTGCGCGGTGAGGTCGGACGCGGCGAGCGCGGTGGGATGCCCATGGGTGAGGCCCGACTGCAACTGGGCGGCGCCCGCGCGCTGTTCGTCGCTCAGCCCCTGGATCAGGCCCAGGGGGGCGACGCGCATGTTGGCGCCGCAGCCCTTGGAGTGGATCTGGCTGGCGTCCTGCCAGGGGCGGCCCTCGTCCTTCAGTATCGAGCAGGCCTTGAGGCAGGTGCGGCCGGGAGCCCGGTTGTTCTGCGGCGACTGATACCAGTCGACGAACTCCTCGCGCACCGGCCGTTCCATCCGCTTGGGCGTGAGCAGGCCACGGTCCATCGCCGTCCGCACCCCCCACCCGAGGGCCAACGTCATCTGCGTGTCGTCACTGACGATCGCCGGCGTCGGCAGCGCGAGCTCCCGCCAGTCCCCGCACTTCGCCAGGATCGACGACACGCTGTCGAACTCGGTCGGGTACCCCAGCGCGTCCCCCAGCGCGAGGCCCGTGAGCGCTCCCGTGGCGGCCTGCTTGTGGACGAGCGTGGTCATGTCAGGCGTCCTTCCGTTCCCCGCACCCCTGCAGGGGTGCGGGGAGCTCACGGCCCTCGGCGTACCGGCGTGACGTCTAGGGCCTGTCGTTTGGATCAGGTCGGCCGAGAGCGACTGCGCCTCTCGGCCGACCCGAGCGGGGCGTGGTGCGTGCAGATGCAAGGCGGAGGAGGGCGTCAACGCGATGGGGGCACCGCCCGCGCGAGCGAAGCCGAGCGTGGGGGAGTTGACAACCCGACGACAACGCGGCAGATGTGCGTGCCACGCCCCGCGACGCCGACATGATCCAAACGACAGGCCCTAGAGGTCGACTTCCTGCATCAGCATGCCCACCTCCGTGTTGGACAGCCGCCGCAGCCAGCCCGACTTCTGGTCGCCCAGGGTGATCGGCCCGAAGGCGACCCGGACCAGCTTGTCGACCGGGAAGCCGGCCTCCGCGAGCATCCGGCGCACGATGTGCTTGCGGCCCTCGTGGAGGGTGACCTCGACGAGGTAGTTCTTGCCGGTCTGCTGGACCACCCGGAAGTGGTCCGCGCGGGCGTAGCCGTCCTCCAGCTGGATGCCGTCCTTGAGCTGCTTGCCCAGGTCGCGCGGGATGGGGCCGACGATGTGCGCGAGGTAGGTCTTCTTCACGCCGTACTTCGGGTGAGTCAGCCGGTGGGCCAGCTCGCCGTGGTTGGTGAGCAGGATCACGCCCTCGGTCTCGGTGTCGAGCCGGCCGACGTGGAAGAGCCGGGTCTCGCGGTTGGTGACGTAGTCGCCGAGGCACTGCCGGCCCTCCGGGTCCTCCATCGTCGACACGACACCGGCGGGCTTGTTCAGCGAGAAGAACTGGTAGCTCTGGGTGGCGACGGTCAGGCCGTCGACCTTGATCTCGTCCTTCTCCGGGTCGACGCGCCGTCCCTGCTCCAGGACGATCTCGCCGTTGATCTCGACCCGGGCCTCCTCGATCAGCTCCTCGCAGGCACGCCGGGAGCCGAAGCCCGCGCGGGCGAGGACCTTCTGGAGCCGCTCGCCCTCCTGCTCGGCGCCGGGGAAGGTCTTCGGGAGCTTGACCTCCTTCTTCCCGGCGTACCGGTCGCGGTTGCGCTCCTCGACCTGCGCCTCGTACTCACGCGGGCGCGCCGGGGCCGTACGCCCCTGCTTCTGGGGCTGCTTGGGCCCGCCCTTGGCGCCGCCGCGCGCGGAGCCGCCGCGTCCGGACTTGGGGCCGTCCTTCGTGGCCCCGGGGCCCACGTCGTAGCGGCGCTCCTCCGGGCGCGGCTTCTTCGGACGGCCGCTGCCCTGCTTGTCGTCGCGGTTGTTGCCGGCGCCGCGGAAGTTGCCGCGACCACCACCACTCCCGCCGCGGCCGCCGCTGTTGCCACCACGGCTCCCGCCGTTGTTTCCGCTGCTGTTCCTGCCGCTGCTGCTTCGCATCAAAGTTCCGTCTGGTCGTCTTCGTCGTGGGTCCCCGGGCTCCCCGGGCGGCCCGGCACGTCGTCGTCAGGCGCGTCCGGGTCGAACGACGGTACGCCCTCCTGGGTCTCGGCCTCGATCGCCTCCGCCTCCGGGAGGAAGGGCGCGAGCTCCGGGAGCTCGTCCAGACCGCGCAGGCCCATCCGCTCCAGGAAGTAGTTCGTCGTCCTGTACAGGATCGCACCTGTTTCGGGTTCCGTGCCCGCCTCCTCTATCAGGCCGCGCTGGAGGAGGGTGCGCATGACACCGTCGCAGTTCACTCCGCGCACGGCCGAGACCCGGCTGCGGCTGACCGGCTGCCGGTAGGCGACGACGGCCAGGGTCTCCAGGGCGGCCTGGGTGAGGCGGGCCTGCTGGCCGTCCAGCACGAAGCGCTCGACGGCGGGCGCGAACGCGGCGCGGGTGTAGAACCGCCAGCCGTTCGCGACGAACCGCAGCTCGAAGCCGCGTCTCTGGACGGTGTACTCGTCGGCCAGCTCGCGCAGGGCGTCCGCGATCTGCCGGCGTGGCCGGTCGAGGATCTTCGCGAGGTGTTCCTCGGTCGCGGGCTCGTCCACGACCATGAGGACCGCCTCCAGAGCGGGCTTGAGGTCGAGGTCGGCGACGGTGCGCAGGCCGGGCGGAAGCTCCCTGGTTTCCTCACTCACTCCGTCTTCTCCTCCTTCGGCGGCTCGGGCGGCCGGTCGAACTCGTCGGTGACGGTCGGGGTCTCGTCGCCGTCCCCGCCGGTCCAGCGCACGAGCAGTTCCCCGAGCGCGGCCTCCTGCTCCAGCGCCACCGCCTTCTCGCGGTACAGCTCCAGCAGGGCGAGGAAGCGGGCGACGACCGTCAGGGTGTCGTCGGTGTCCTCGACGAGGGCCCGGAAGCTGGCCTCGCCGAGCTCCCTGAGCCGGGCGATGACGATCCCGGCCTGCTCCTGCACGCTGACCAGCGGGGCGTGGATGTGGTCGACGTACACCTGCGGCTTGGGCCTGGGCTGCATCGCCTTCACGGCGAGCTTGGCGAACCCCTCCGCGCCGATGCTGATGACGACCTCGGGCAGCAGCTCGGCGTGCTGGGGTTCGAGCCCGACGGTGCGGGGGTAGCGCCGGGCCTCGTCGTCGAGGCGCCCGTTGAAGATGTCGGCGATCTGCTTGTAGGCCCGGTACTGGAGCAGCCGGGCGAACAGCAGGTCCCGGGCTTCGAGCAGCGCGAGGTCGGCCTCGTCCTCCACCTCGGCGGCGGGCAGCAGCCGGGCTGCCTTCAGATCCAGCAGGGTGGCCGCGACGACGAGGAACTCGGTCGTCTCGTCCAGGTCCCAGTCCGGCCCCATCGCCCGGATGTACGCCATGAACTCGTCGGTCACCTTGGACAGCGCGACCTCGGTGACGTCCAGCTTGTGCCGGGAGATCAGCTGGAGCAGCAGGTCGAAGGGGCCTTCGAAGTTGGCGAGCCGGACCTTGAAGACTCCGTCGTCGGCGGCGCCTTCGCCATCACCGTCGCCGTCACCGGTCGGCGCCTTGACGGCGTGCCGCGGCTCCGCTGCCGGGCCCACGGCCCCGGCCCCCACTGCGGCCGAACCGGCCACCGCCGCCACGGGCGACACACTCGCCCCGACCACCGCCACCGACTCGACGGGCACAGCCGGTTCCACCGACGCGATCGGCTCGACCGGCTCGACCAACCCAGCGGGCTCGTCGGGCTCGACCAACTCGACCCGTTCGTCCGGCTCGTCCCACTCGACCCGTTCGCCCGGCTCACCCCGTTCGTCCGGCACAGCCGCCTCGGCCGACTCGGCCGGTGCGACCGACTCGACCGGCGAAGCCACGGGCGCCGTCTCCGGCGGCACGGGCCGCGTGGGCTCAGCCGCCGGGTCCGCCACCGGTTCGGCCGGCGGAACCCCCGGCCCTCGCCCGAGCGCACGCCTGCGGCCGGACTGGCCGGTGGGTGGTGGGGAGGCGTTCGAGGTCATGGCCCCCGCAGGCTATCGCTACCGCCCGCGCAGCCGTCGTACGAGGATGCTGGCGTCTCCGCGGGTCTCCAGGTCGGCGAGGACCACGGCGACCGCCTCGCGGACGATGCGGCCGCGGTCGACGGCCAGGCCGTGCTCACCGCGGAGCACGAGACGGGCGTGCTCCAGGTCCATCAGCTCCTCGGCCGACACATAGACCGTGATCTTCTCGTCGTGCCGCTCACGGCCGCTGGGGCGGCGCGAGGCCTGCCTCCCACGCTTGCGAGGCGCCGCGGCGGCCCCGGCGGCCCCGGCGGCAGAACCTTCCTGCGCCGCCTGCCGGCGGGCGGAGCCGGAGCGCTCCGCGCCCCGGCTGCGGGACTCCCCGGCCTCGGCCGGGTCCGCGTCCGCCGCGACATGCTCCGCGCCCTCACCGTCACCGCCCTGCGCGGGCACCGACTGCGGCGCGTCCTCCGCGGCCGCCGCCGCGTCGCCCTCCCCCGCCGGAGCGGGCACCCTGGCGTCGCCGTTGGCCTGGCGCCTGGGCGTGGACGACTGCAGCCCCATCCCCCCTGTCGTACGGAAGAGTTCGTCGGCCCCCGGCAGACTCACTCGGCGTGACACCGGGCGAGCACCTCCCTGGCGAGCTGGCGATAGGCGGCGGCGCCGACGGAGTTGGAGGCGTACGTGGTGATCGGTTCACCGGCGACCGTGGTCTCCGGGAAGCGGACCGTGCGCCCGATGACCGTGTGGTAGACGTGGTCGTCGAACGCCTCGACGACCCGCGCGAGCACCTCACGGCTGTGCACCGTGCGCGAGTCGTACATCGTGGCCAGGATCCCGTCGAGTTCCAGCTCGGGGTTGAGCCGTTCCTGGACCTTCTCGATGGTCTCCGTCAGCAGGGCCACACCGCGCAGCGCGAAGAACTCGCACTCCAGCGGCACGATCACCTTGTGCGCGGCCGTCAGGGCGTTGACCGTGAGCAGGCCGAGCGAGGGCTGGCAGTCGATGACGATGAAGTCGTAGTCGTCCAGCAGCGGCTTCAGGGCGCGCTGGAGCGTCGACTCGCGGGCGACCTCGGAGACGAGCTGGACCTCGGCCGCCGACAGGTCGATGTTGCTGGGCAGCAGGTCCATGTTGGGGACCGCCGTCTTCAGCAGCACCTCGTCGGCCGCCATGCCCCGCTCCATGAGCAGGTTGTAGACGGTGAGGTCGAGTTCCATCGGGTTGACGCCGAGTCCGACCGACAGCGCGCCCTGTGGGTCGAAGTCCACGAGCAGGACCCGGCGTCCGTACTCCGCGAGCGCGGCACCCAGGTTGATGGTCGACGTCGTCTTGCCGACGCCGCCCTTCTGGTTGCACATCGCGATGATCTTCGCGGGTCCGTGGTCGCCCAGCGGGCCCGGGATCGGGAAGTACGGCAGCGGACGCCCGGTCGGACCGATACGCTCCCGGCGCTGTCTGGCCGCGTCGGGCGCGAGAGTGGCCGCGTACTCGGGGTCGGGCTCGTACTCCGCGTCGGGGTCGTAGAAGTGCCCCTCGGGCAGTTCGTCGTAGTCGGCGAAGTGGTTGTGGGGCGCGCCACTTCCGTCGCCGGCCATGGCGTTCACGTGATGGCCATCCATCTTCTGGTGTGCAGTGTGAGTCGTCTGCTGACTCTGGTGGGCTGCGAAGGTGCGCACAGCGACGGAGCCGACAGCCGCGAACCCCGCGGGCGCCTGGTCCCGTGCAGGCATTCCTGGTTGGCCACCCCCGGGAGTAAATGTCGACTCATTCACAAGTCGTCTTACCTCCTTGGTGACCAGGAAACTTCTAGACAGGTCAGCGTGGCACCATGCCGACGGTTGGCGACTCTATGGCGTGTCGGGCGTCCGCAGCAACACAATCCGCCGGACCCGGCCCGATGTGTCGGCAATGAAACATCCCGCTGTCAAGGGCGTACGGCCGTCGCACGGCAGGTTTCACCGGTGTGCGAATCGGTTGAAGGGTTACGTTCGAGGCGAGTTGCTCGAGAACCGCGAAGTGACCATACACACATCCGGCCGGACCTTGCGGGCAAGGTCCGGCCGGGTGCGCGGCATTGACGACCCGTGTTGACGTATCGCCTTTACCTGTTGGTGACTTGGTTGATTTACCGGCCCACGGAGGCGGCGCGGGCTCAGCCGAGCAGCGAGGACAGCTCCACGTGCTCCGCGCCGTGCGCCTCGGCGACCTCCCGGTAAACGACCTTGCCGTCATGGGTGTTGAGGCCCTTGGCCAGCGCCGGGTCGCGGCGCAGCGCGCCCGCCCAGCCGTGGTTGGCCAGCTCGACGATGTAGGGCAGCGTGGCGTTGGTCAGCGCGTAGGTGGAGGTGTTGGGCACGGCGCCGGGCATGTTGGCGACGCAGTAGAAGACCGAGTTGTGGACCTGGAAGGTCGGCTCGGCGTGGGTGGTCGGACGGGAGTCCTCGAAGCAGCCGCCCTGATCGATCGCGATGTCGACAAGGACACTTCCGGGCTTCATCCGCGAGACCAGCTCGTTGGTGACCAGCTTCGGGGCCTTGGCGCCGGGGATCAGCACCGCGCCGATGACGAGGTCGGCCTCCAGGCAGGCCTTCTCCAGCTCCAGGGTGTTGGAGACGACGGTCTGGATCTTCGTGCCGAAGATCCTGTCGGCCTCGCGGAGCTTGTTGACGTCCTTGTCGAGCAGGGTCACGTGGAAGCCCAGGCCGATGGCGATCTGCGCCGCCTGCCAGCCGGAGACACCGCCGCCGATGACGACGGCCCGGCCGGCCAGGACGCCGGGGACACCGCCGGGCAGCACACCCCGGCCGCCGTTGGCGCGCATCAGGTGGTAGGCGCCGACCTGCGGGGCCAGCCGGCCCGCGACCTCGGACATCGGGGCGAGCAGCGGCAGCGCTCGGCTGGGCAGCTCGACCGTCTCGTAGGCGATGGCCGTGGTCCCGGACTCCAGGAGGGCGTCCGTGCACTCCTTGGATGCGGCGAGGTGCAGGTAGGTGAAGAGCGTCTGGTCCTTGCGGAGGCGGTGGTACTCCTCGGCGACGGGCTCCTTGACCTTCAGCAGGAGGTCGGCGGTGGCCCACACCTTGTCGGCGGTGTCCAGGATCCGGCCACCGGCTGCGACGTACTCCTCGTCCACGATCGAGGAGCCGACGCCGGCGCCGCGCTCGATGACGACCTGGTGGCCATGACGCACCAGCTCGTGCACGCCGGCGGGGGTGATGGCCACCCGGAACTCGTTGTTCTTGACCTCGCGGGGGATGCCGACCTTCACGTCGATCACGGTCCTTGGCTCAGAGGGTATGGGGGCATTACTAGGCATACCCGGGCACGCTCGGGCACACCGGGAGAGACCGCAGGAGAACGTGCGGCGGAGCCAGTCTAATGAAGGTGTTCCCGCTGTCTAGCCTTTCATTGCATCAATCTTCCTCGGATGCACTACGGATTTCGCAGGCGTCAGGTCGAGGTTTCAGGTTTGAGTCGGCGAAGAGGGCCTCCAGGGGCTGGTCGTTCCCGTCCTGCTGCTCCCCCAGCAGCCGCTCGGAGGCTCCCCGGTGCAGCCGGGCCGACGCGGGGTCGCCGAGGTGGTCGAGGGTGTCGGCGACCCGCAGGTGCAGCGCGGCCTGCAACCGCGTGTCCTCGGCCCGCCGGGCCCACTCCACGGCCTCTCGGCAGGTGCGCAGCGACTCCTCGGGCCGGCCCGCGTACTCCTGGACCCGCGCCAACTCGCTCATGGCCCGCGCCTGCGCGGCCACGTCACCGTTGCGGCGGTGGCCGGTGATCGCCGAGCGCCAGTTCCGCAGGGCCTCGCCGTAGCGGCCCGCGTAGGTGTGGGCGGAGGCGATCCGCCCGTACAGCCGGGCGGCGTCCTCGCGCTCGCCCCGGGCGAGCCGCTCGGCCAGGGCCCGGCCGAACCAGTCGGCGGCCCGGTCGAAGTCGCCGAGTTCCAGGTGCGCGCCCCCTACGGATTCCATCGCGCGGCCGGTCGCGTACGGATCGTTCACCTCGCGTCCGGCGTCCAGCGCGGCCCGGTAGCGCACCAGCGCGTCGGCCGTGCGGCCGCTCCGGGCGTCGAGGTCGCCGAGGTTGAGCAGGGCGGCGGCGCGTTCGCGGGGCAGCTCCAGGCGCTCGGCCACGTCGAGGACCAGGTTGTGGATGACGTACAGGTCGGGCGCCGCCGCCTGGGTGCCGACGTGCGCGACCATCGCCCGCACCAGCTGGGACATCAGCCGCCGGGCCAGGGTGTCCAGCTCCCCGTCGAGGACCGCGAGCCGGGCCGAGGCCAGCAGGGCGGGCCGGGTCAGGCGCAGCCAGTCGGCGGCCGCCCTCGGGGTGGGAAAGCGCAGGGCGCGCGGCATGTCGAGGAGTTTCTGGCGTGCCTGGGGGCTGTCGGTCTCGGTGATCGCCCGGCAGGACTGGAGCAGCCGTACGGTCCGCTCCAGCATGCGTGCCCCGGCCAGCCGGCGCTCGGCCGGGCGCTCGTGGTGCTCGACGAGGACGCGCAGCAGGGGGTAGAGGCAGCCGGGCACCTCGTACTGCGGGATCGGTGAGTCCACCGCGTGCAGGAAGCCGAGGGCGACGAAGTCGTCCAGGACGGTGCGGGCGCTGTCGACCGAGCAGCCGGCGAGTGCGGAGGCGGTCTGCGGGTCGACGAGTCCGGCCGGGGCGAGGGCGAGCAGGCGCAGCATCCGGGCGGCGGTGGTGGGCAGGGCGGCGTAGGCGAGGCGGAAGACCCGGCTCAGCGCGGTGCCCTCGTCGTCCTCGGCGCGCAGCTGCTTGGCGAGGTCGGAGACGGCCGCCTTGGGGCGGGCGGCGAGCCAGCCGCCCGCCAGCATCAGCGCGGCCGGCTGCCCCTGGCACTCCTCGGCGAGGCCTTCGGCGGCCCGGGGGTCGACGGTGATGCGGACCGAGCCGGTGTGCCGGGAGAGCAGTTCCACCCCGGACTTGGCGTCCAGGCCGCCCAGGGTGCAGGGGCGGACGTCGGAGATGCCGGTCAGCGGGCCCTCGGAGACCGCGACGACCAGGCAGTCCGGGGTGTCGGGCAGCAGGGCGTCGACCTGCTCGGCGGCGTCCGCGTCGTCCAGCAGGAGCAGGGCCCGGCGGTCGGCCAGTGCGGTGCGCAGGGCGTCGGTGAGGTCGTCTTCCGAGGCTCCGGCCGGGGCGTCCTCGTCGAGGGCGGCGAGCAGGTCGCGGGCGGCGCGCTCGACGGGTACGGGGGTGCCGTCGGGGTCGGTCAGCCGGGCGCGCAGGACCCCGTCCGGGTATGCGCCGGCGACCTGCCGTACGAGTTCCTCGGCGAGTGCGGTGCGCCCCGACCCGGGCCGGCCGGCGATGAGCAGTACCCGCGCGCGGGGGGCTTTGCGGCCCGCGAGGGTGTCCAGTCCGGCGCGCTCGATGTCGGCGCGCAGTTCCTTCAACTCCCGTGTGCGTCCCAGGAACCGGCGTTCCCCGCAAGCGTGCCCGGTCAGCCGCACGTCGCCTGTCTCCACGACCTGATCCGTCACGGGCCACACTCCCGTCCCACCACGCACAAGCCCGCCGGGACTCCGGTCCGGGCGTGCTACAGAGCCTAGTTCACGCTCTGCAACGTTCCGGGCGGAGCACGGCGGGCTCGGCGGACACTTCGCCCGATCGGATCAGCCGATCTTCACACCACGCGGGGAGCGGGGCCGGACGGAGAGCCCCTTCATGCCTCGAACGGACGCGCCGGCCACGGTGCCTGGGCCGGGCGCAGCGCGTCCAGACCGTCGCCGGACCGCGCGGCGATCAGGGAGAGGACGCCCACGACGAGGCAGTTGTTGTGCAGTTCGCCGGCCAGCACACCACGGGCGAGGTCCCCGACCGGAACCCGGTCGAGCTCCATGTCGGCCTCTTCCTCCTCGACCGCGAAGCGCTCGCCCTCGGCCTCGGACAGATCGCGGGCGAGGAAGATCCGTACGGCCTCGTCGCAGCCGCCCGGCGTGGTGTAGACGTCGGTCAGCACCCGCCAGTCCTCGGCCTTGACGTGCGCCTCCTCGTACAGCTCGCGCTGCGCGGCGTGCAGCGGGTTCTCGCCGGGGACGTCGAGCAGTCCGGCCGGGATCTCCCACAGCTTGTGGCGCACGGGGTGGCGGTACTGGCGCAGGACCAGGACGCGGTCGGCCTCGTCGAGCGCGAGGACGGCCACGGAGCCGGGGTGGACCTGGTAGTCCCGGCCGACCACGGTGCCGTCGGGCATGACCACGTCGTCGGTGCGGACGGAGGTCTTGTTGCCCACGAAGGGGGTGTCCGTCGCTCGGATCTCCCACTCCTCCGGGGTGTCCTTGATCGTCATGCCTGTCCTTCCACGTGCCCAACCCGAGGTGCCGAAAGAAACCGGGGTGCACACCTTTTGAAGGGATGCACCCCGGCCACCGTACAACTGGTGTGTTACTTCGAAGTCTTCCGCTCGACCGCGGCCTTGACGAGCCCGGCGAACAGCGGGTGCGGACGCGTCGGCCGCGAGCGCAGCTCCGGGTGCGCCTGGGTCGCGACCAGGTACGGGTGGACGTCGCGCGGGTACTCGACGTACTCGACGAGCTTGCCGTCCGGCGAGGTGCCGGAGAACAGGATGCCCGCCCTCTTCTCCAGCTCGGCGCGGTAGGCGTTGTTCACCTCGTAGCGGTGCCGGTGCCGCTCCTCGACGTACTCCTTGCCGTCGTACACCTCGCGCACGATCGAGCCCTCGGCCAGCTTCGCCGGGTACATGCCGAGCCGCATGGTGCCGCCCATGTCCCCTTCACCGGCGACGATGTCGAGCTGCTCGGCCATGGTGGAGATGACCGGGTGGCCGGTGGCCGGGTCGAACTCGGTGGAGTTGGCGTCCGGGATCTCGGCCAGGTGGCGCGCGGCCTCGATGACGATGCACTGCAGGCCGAGACAGAGGCCGAGCAGCGGGATCTTGTTCTCGCGGGCGTACTTGATCGCGCCGACCTTGCCGAGCACACCGCGGTCGCCGAAGCCGCCGGGGATGCAGATGCCGTCGACGTCGCCGAGCTGCTGGGCGGCACCGGCCGGGGTCTTGCAGTCGTCGGAGGTGACCCACTTGATCTTCACGCGGGCCCGGTTGGCGAAGCCGCCGGCGCGCAGCGCCTCGGTGACCGAGAGGTAGGCGTCGGGCAGGTCGATGTACTTGCCGACGAGCGCGAGCGTGATCTCGTGGTCGGGGTTGTGGACGCGGTCGAGCAGGTCGTCCCAGGTCGTCCAGTCCACGTCACGGAACGGCAGGTCCAGCTTGCGGACCACGTAGGCGTCCAGGCCCTCGCCGTGCACGGTCTTCGGGATGTCGTAGATCGAGCGGGCGTCGGGGCAGGCGACCACGGCGGCCTCGTCGACGTCGCACATCAGCGAGATCTTCCGCTTGATCGCGGTGGGCACCTCGCGGTCGCAGCGGAGCACGATCGCGTCCGGCTGGATACCGATGTTGCGCAGGGCCGCAACCGAGTGCTGGGTGGGCTTCGTCTTCAGCTCACCCGAGGGGCCGATGTACGGCAGGAGCGAGATATGGACGACGAAGACGTTGTCACGGCCGACCTCGTGACGGACCTGGCGGACGGTCTCGAGGAACGGCAGCGACTCGATGTCGCCGACCGTGCCGCCGACCTCGGTGATCACGACGTCGACCTCGTCCGTCGCCATACGGCGGATGCGGTGCCTGATCTCGTTGGTGATGTGCGGGATGACCTGCACGGTGTCGCCCAGGTACTCGCCGCGCCGCTCCTTGGCGATCACCGTCGAGTAGACCTGGCCGGTGGTGACGTTGGCGGAGCCGTCCAGGTCGCGGTCGAGGAAGCGCTCGTAGTGGCCGATGTCCAGGTCGGTCTCGGCGCCGTCGTTGGTGACGAACACCTCACCGTGCTGGAAGGGGTTCATCGTGCCCGGGTCCACGTTCAGGTACGGGTCGAGCTTCTGCATCACGACACGCAGACCCCGGGCCTTGAGCAGCATGCCGAGGCTGGAGGCCGTCAGGCCCTTGCCGAGAGAGGAGGCGACACCCCCGGTGACGAAGATGTGCTTGGTCGTCGAATTACGAAATGCGGCGGGCGGCATGGCCAAGACGGGGCTCCCGTGGTCGCGGTCTGGGGGTGCGGTGCGGCTGCCTGCCGGAGGTTTCCGGGGGTTGCCGTCGCTGCGGTTCGGGGGTTCCCTGTCAGGGATGGGGCCCACCGGTCCACGGGCTACCAGCGTATCAGCGCCTCGGGGCACCGGCTTCCGGCCACGCTCCGCGCACGGATCGCCACGGAGACCGCCCCGGTCACCGGTCCCTCACCCATTGCTCACTCGTTCGGCGTACCCGGCTTGCCCGGAGCGGCCCCCAGATCATCTGCGTGCGTCGTATCCTGCTCGGACACTCGCTGCCGAGCGCGCCCGGCCCAACGGCACCACCCCCCGCCCGTAAGCACCGGAACAAGGTGAGCTCGTCAGTTCGTTGAGCAACAATTGGCGCTTTGCATCACGGCTGGGCGACCTGTTTTGCTTCATCGCTCAACGACGCATTGCAAGACTGCTGAAAACCCCCTTGACCGCACTAGCGACAGCCCCCTCGTGGGGTGACGTGGCCGTTCGACTGGAGTTGCACGTGGCCGGGCGCATCGAAGACTACGCACTCATCGGAGACATGCAGACCGCTGCCCTGGTCTGCCGGGACGGGACAGTCGACTGGCTGTGCCTGCCCCGCTTCGACTCGCACGCCATCTTCGCCGGGCTGCTGGGCAACGAGGAGCACGGCTTCTGGCGGCTCGGCCCCGCGTACGCCTCCGACCAGCAGCCGCCCACCGCCGCGCGGCGCAGCTACCGCGGTGACTCGCTGATCCTGGAGTCCGAGTGGGACACCCAGCGGGGCACGGTCCGGGTGACGGATTTCATGCCGCCGCGTGACGGCGCCCCGCAGCTGATCCGGATCGTGGAGGGCGTCTCCGGCCGGGTGCCGATGCGCTCGGCGCTCAGGATGCGGTTCTCCTACGGGCGGGTGGTGCCGTGGGTGCACAAGCACGAGGGGCGCACGGTGGCCGTCGCGGGTCCCGACTCCGTGTGGTTCGACACATCCGCCGAGACCTACGGCAAGTCGCTCACGACGTACGCGGACTTCACGGTCGCCCCGGGCGACCGGATCGCGTTCACGATCTCCTGGCAGCCCTCCCACAAGGAGCCGCCGTCGCTGCCCGAGCCGGAGCAGTCGCTGGAGGCGACCGAGGACTTCTGGCGCGAGTGGGTCGACCACTGCACGTACCACGGCCCCTACCGGGAGGCCGTGGTCCGCTCGCTGATCACGCTGAAGGCCCTGACGTACGCCCCGACCGGCGGCATCGTCGCCGCGCCCACCACCTCCCTGCCGGAGGACATCGGCGGTGTCCGCAACTGGGACTACCGCTACACCTGGCTGCGCGACGCGGCGATCACCCTGTCCTCGCTGCTGCGCACCGGCTACCGCGAGGAGGCCCGCGCCTGGCGCGAGTGGCTGCTGCGGGCGGTGGCCGGCGACCCGGAGAACCTGCAGATCATGTACGGCATCGCCGGTGAGCGGGAGCTCGGCGAGGCGGAGCTGGACTGGCTGCCGGGCTACGAGAACTCGACCCCGGTCCGGGTCGGCAACGGCGCCGCGCACCAGCTCCAGCTGGACGTCTACGGCGAGGTCACCGAGGCCCTGCACCTGGCCCACATGACGGGTCTCGCGCGCAACGACTACGCCTCCCTTCTCCAGCTCAAGCTGATCCGCTACCTGGAGGACCACTGGCAGGACCCGGACGAGGGCATCTGGGAGGTGCGCGGCCCGCGCCGCCACTTCGTGCACTCCAAGGTGATGGCCTGGGTCGCGGTCGACCGCACCATCAAGCTGATCGAGTCCGGAGACGCGGACGGCCCGCTGGAGCGCTGGAAGGAACTGCGCGACGACATCCACCGGGACGTCTGCGAGAGGGGTTACGACAAGGAGCGCAACACCTTCACGCAGTCCTACGGCTCGAAGGAGCTGGACGCCTCCCTGCTGCTGATCCCGCAGATGGGCTTCCTGCCGCCGGACGACAAGCGGGTCATCGGCACCATCGAGGCGATCCAGCGGGAGCTGTCCACGCCGGACGGCTTCATCCTGCGCTACCCGACCTCAGGCGGTGACGAGGGCGTCGACGGTCTGCCCGGCGACGAGGGGGCGTTCCTGGCCTGCTCGTTCTGGATGGCCGACGACCTCGCGATGATCGGCCGTGTGGACGAGGCCCGCAAGCTCTTCGAGAAGCTGCTCTCGCTGCGCAACGACCTCGGGCTGCTGGCCGAGGAGTGGGACCCCCGCCTCCAGCGCCAGGTCGGCAACTTCCCCCAGGCGTTCAGCCACGTGCCGCTGATCGACACGGCGCTGCGTCTGACGGCTTCGGGGGCGTACGGCGGCTGAACGGGTGCAGGTTCCCGTTTCCCGTGTCGTGTTCCGCGCGGCGATGTCGTCGCCATGTCGGATACGACACGGCAGCGGGATTCATGCGACCACGTGATCTACGAGTCGCGGCTGGAGCGGCTGCAGGTCGCTTTCGGGCTCGTCCGCGCCTCGCCCGGGTTCGTAGCGCACGGGTGAGGCTGTGAGCCTCAGGGATACCTGCCGAAAGCTTCCGTTCAGTGGCGCACCGCGCGCTCGGGCGGGATCCCTGGCCGGTTCTTCGGCAGCAGCACCCGCAGGGCGCCCGGCCGAATTCCGCACACTACGGGAAGAGGAAGCCGCACCGCTTCGCCGTCGATGCCCGCGTCCAGGTGCCGGACGTCACCGTGCAGCGTGATGCCGGGAGCCGACCAGACGACAACCCCTTCACCCGCCGGGCCGGCACCGCGCTTGTGCTGTCGTAGTTCGCCGCGCAGGTGCCGCAGGAGGTCTGGGGGCGCCTGAGTCGGGCGCTTGAGGACGATGGCGCCCAGCTGTCCCGTGGCGAGCGAGAAGCGACGACCCAGCCAGCGCGGTGTTGCCAGGTGGTAAGGGTTGTTGGAGATCAGCACCACCTGCGGGAACTCAACGGTCCCCGATGGTGTGTCCACGCGGGCCTCGACCCACTGCTTGCCCGTGACGTAGTCGGGCGCCACCGCGGTGAACGCGCGCGGCTTGTCCTCCCGGTACCCGGGCTCCAGCAGGGCGTCGGCGTACATACCGAAAGAGACGTTGTTGACGAAGACACGCGAGCCGAGCACCCCCAGGTCCACCTGCGCGGGCTCACCGTCGACCAGAGCGTCCAGCCCCCGCCCCGGATCGCGCAGATCAAGGCCCAGGTCCCGGGCGAAGTGATTGCGGGTGCCCGCCGGAACCACGACCAGCGACCGGCCCGTGTCGGCGGCCACGGCGGCGACCGCCGACACGGTGCCGTCACCGCCCGCGACCCCCAGCACCTGCGCACCCGCCTCGACGGCCTTCTGCGCGAGCGACGTCGCGTCCCCTTCCGCACTGGTCGTCCAGACCTGGGCTCCCATGTCCTCGGCCCGCTGTACCAGGCCGTAACGAGCGGTCTTGCCGCCGCCCGAGCGTGGATTCGTCACGATCACCGCCCGGGCACGGGTCCGGGCATCGGCCATCACCGCACCCCCTCTCGCTGCTCAGGCCGGCCTTCGGCCACCCGGTCGACGTAGGAAACGACGGTGTGGCGGCGTCCCCGGGTGGGCGGGTTGACGGCGCATCCGTGCGCTGCGGCAGCCGCGCAGACGCCGCGCGCCGCGCGCGCCCAAGTCCAGGAGCGCCGCCGAAGCGGGGTCTCGGGGTCTCCGCCGTGATCAGTGCTGGGGGTGGGGACGGTGGAACAGGGGCCGCCGCTCGGAGGCAGTGCCGCCCCCCGGTGCGAGGCGGCCGACTTCGACGCGCATCCTGATGGCCTGGAACACCTCGACCACCCCCAGGACCACGGCCATGACGGCCACCACCATGGTGAGTGCGGCGATCGAGGTGAACGGCGAGACGATCAGCACGATGCCCGCCAGAGTGCTGATGATCCCGTAGAACAGCTGCCAGCCGCGTGCCGGCGTGTCCTCGGCGGAGGCCGCCGCAGCCGTCACCGTGATGCCGCGCAGCAGCCAGCTGAAGCCGATCCACAGGGCGAGCAGAAAGATCGACTGCACGGTGCCCCGGAAGCAGATCAGCCCCAGCAGGACGGAGAGCGCGCCCGTGAGGAAGTGCAGCACCCGAAGATGCCGGGGGACGTGCGTGCCGAAGGCGGCTGCCAGCTGGAAGACGCCGGTGGCCAGCAGGTAGATGCCGAAGAGTACGCCGACAACCCGCAGCGTCTCATCCGGCCAGGCGAAGATCACGATACCCAGGGCGATCGTGGCCAGGCCCGTGGTGAGCAGGATCTGCCAGCCCATGTTCGCCAAGGCGCCGAGGCCTTCGGTCAAGGGGGCGTCTTGTGGCTCGGTGCCGCGCGGAGGGCCGGTGCCAGAGGAATCGGAGGGATACGTCATGCCGCTGCCTCCTCCTGGAAAGCACGGTCGGCAGGTACACCTCCATCGTCACCCATCCCTGGTCCTCTTTCATCTGGCGGAGGCTTTCGCAAGCCCGCTCAGGACCGACCGCGGCGGCGCAGCGGCCCACGCAGCCGCTCCCGCAGCGACGGACCGTCCCCGGGCGGGTAACGCCGGCCTTCCTGTTCCTCCAGATCATCCGCTACGTCGTACCGCTTCACATACGCACTGAAAAACGTCTGCAACGTGGCCACCACCGGAATGGCGATCAGCGTGCCGGCCACACCGAGCAGCGCGGTGCCCGCGATCACGGAGCCAAAGGCCACCGCCGGATGGATGTCCACGGTCTTGGACGTGAGTTTCGGCTGGATCAGGTAGTTCTCGACCTGCTGATAGATCACGACGAAGATCAGCACCACCACCGCGTACCAGGGGTCGACGGCGAACGCGGCCACGATGGGCACGGCCGCGGCCAGATAGGTGCCGATGACCGGGATGAACTGCGACACCACGCCCACCCACACGGCGAGCGCCAGGGCGTACGGCACGCCCAGCAGTGCCAGCATGATGAAGTGGGCGACCGCGGAGATCAGGGCCATCAGCCCACGGGAGTAGAGGTACCCGCTTGTCTTGTCGACCGCGATCTCCCAGGCCCGGAGCACCTCGCTCTGCTTGGCCGGTGGCAGCAGCGAGCACAGCGCGCGGCGCAGCCGGGGGCCGTCCGCGGCGAAGTAGAACGAGAACAGGAAGATCGTCAGTAGCCGGACCAGACCGCCCAGCACGGAAGCAGAGAAATCGAACACCCCGCCCGCGCTCTTCTGTACGTACCTCCGCAGCCAGTCGGAGCGCAGCAGTCGGCCCTGGATGTCGGCCCGCGACAGCTCCGTGTGGAACGTCCGGTTGATCCAGCCGATGAAGGAGTCGAAGTACCCCGGGAAGTCTTCGACGATGTCGCTGATCTGGCCCGCCAGGAACGACCCGAACAGCAAGAAGAAACCCGTCGCCCCAAGGACCATGGCGAGGCACACCAGAAGGGCGGCCAGGCCCCGGCGCATCCCCCGTGCGACCAAGCGGCCGACCGGCGGCTCGATCCCCAGCGCCAGGAAGAGCGCGATCAGAATGCCGACCAGCAGACCGGTGAGCCTGTGGAACGCCCAACTGCCCAGCTGGAAGGCGGCCACCAGGGCAAGCGCCAGCACCATGGCACGAGGCAGCCACCGGGGCATCCGGGCGGCACCCCCCGCTTCCGCAGCCTCGGCTCCGGAAGGCGGGGGCCCTTCAGGCGACTGCGGCTCCTGGCCGGGGTCCGGTTGCGTCATCGACGGTCGCAGGGGAGACAAAGGGGCGCAACAGCCCGCTGGGCGGCCTTGGTTGCACCAAGCGGAGGGGGCCCCGCCCGAACCGGCTGTCTGACCGGCTCGCACACGTGCTCGCGGGAGAACACGGCGGCCACCAGCGTGCCGGCGTACCCCGGCTCTCGAACGCGCATGGACCACGAATCCGGCACAGGCACGTGGGTGTCCGACCGGCCACAGGCCAACGGTCCACACAGAACAGACAGTTCCGGCGGGATTCCGACATCATCTGACCTGTTGACCACCACCCTTCTTATCTAACCTCTGCCACGCCCCCGCGCATGTCCACGGCGTCGCTGACCGAGACCGGCGGCGTACAACCGCGCGGCGCATCCGGCCACGCCTGTGCATCGCGCCGCGGAGGCTCAGTCCGCCGATCGGGGGACCGGTGACGAGCCGCCCCGGGGCGTGGCGACTACGGCCAACGTCCCCGACGTCCCGGCCTGTCCGCTGCCTGCCATGGCCCTTCCAGGGGAGTAGCAATCCCCCCGCCGGATATGTTCGAATTAATAAGAATCATCCTTTTAGAGCAATCGGAAGGGCAGGACCATGACGCAGATGACGGACCGCATCAACCAACTGACGGATTGGTCGAAGCAGGCCCAAGAGCAGGTGCAGAGTGCCATCGCCAAGGACCAGGAGGATCTGGCGGCCGCGATCGAACAGGTTCAGCGGGAGACGGAACAGCGGGCAGAACAACTCCGCCGTGAGGGAGCCGAGCAGAAGGCCGCTGCCGCTGCGTCAATGGAAGAGGCAAGGAACAAGTGGCAGGAGCACGTGGCGAAGGTCAAGAGCCATCTCCAGGAGCGCAAGGGCGAGCATGACGTGAAGCATGCCGAGCTCAAGGCGGAGGACGCGGAGGGGTACGCGTCGTTCGCGATCGACTACGCCGGCTCCGCGATCCTGGAGGCGGAATACGCTGCGCTGGAGGCGGTGCGGGCCCGTACGGAAGCCGAAGCTCTGGCCGGCAGGTAGGAGCTAGGCCGAAGGAACGGCCGATCTCCATGCATCCCGCTGCCCAGGGCTGAGCAGCACCACACCGCCACGCCCCGGGGCGGCTCGCCACCGGGCGCCTGATCGCGTACCTGGCCAAGACGGGACTGCGCCACCGACACGAGCCCGCATCGAGTCAGCACAACGCGGGTCACCCGAACGCCCCGGGATACGGCTCACCGGAACCTACAACGGGCCGGACGTGCCATGGCCGCCTAGGCTGGAACAGGACGATTCCCCCCGGTCGGAAGGGGGCGGCCATGGCTCCCCTCTGGAAGGCGGGTGCGGCTCTCGCCGCGCTGCGCGAGGAACTGAGCGGCGATGTGTTCGCCCCGGACGACGCGGGCTACGACGAAGCCCGGGCCGTCTTCAACGGCATGATCGACCGGCGGCCCGCGGTCATCGCGCAGTGTGCCGACGCGGACGACGTGGTGCGGGCCGTGCGGTTCGCCAGGGAGCTGGACCTGCCCGTCGCGGTGCGCGGCGGGGGGCACAGCGTGGCGGGCATGGCGGTCAACGACGGCGGTGTGGTGGTCGATCTGCGGCGGATGCACGCGGTGACCGTGGATCCGGCGGCGCAGGCGGTCCGGGTCGCGGGCGGGGCCACGATGAGCCATCTGGACCGGGCGACCGAGCCGTACAAGCTGGCGACGACCGGCGGCCGGGTGTCCACCACGGGCGTCGGCGGCTTCGTGCTGGGCGGCGGCACCGGCTGGCTGGACCGCTGGTGCGGGCTCGCCGTCGACAACCTGCTCGCCGTCGAGCTCGTCACCGCCGACGGCAGCCGCGTCCACGCGAGCGCCGACGAGAACCCGGACCTGTTCTGGGCGCTGCACGGCGGCGGCGGCAACTTCGGTGTCGCCACGGCGCTCACGCTGCGGCTGCACGAACTGCCCGAGTTCTCCATGGCGTTGGTGCTGTTCCTCCCGGAGCACGGCCCGGACGCCGTCCGCACCTTCCGCGAGGTGATCGCCTCCGCGCCCGACGAGGCGGGCGGCGGCATCATCTACCTCACCGGCCCGCCGGAGGAGTTCGTCCCCGAGCACCTGGTCGGCCGGCTCGTGTGCGTCGCGCTGCTGACGTACGCCGGCGGTGAGGACGACATGCGCAAGGTCGCCCAGCCCCTGCTGGCCCTGCCGCACGAGGCCGAGGTCGTCGGCGCGATCCCGTACGCCGACCTCCAGTGCATGATCGACGACCCGCCGGGGATGCGGAACTACTGGTCGGCGGAGTACGTGACGGGCGCGCCCGACGACTTCGTGGACGTCTTCTGCTCCCTCGCCGGGGCCGTGCCCGTGCCGACCGGCACCCAGCACGTGTTGTTCCCGCAGGGCGGCGCGATCGCGGCCGGGCCGCCCGAGTACCCGGTGCCCTACCGGGACGCGCCCTGGGCGGTGCATCCCTTCGCCGTCTGGGAGGACCCGGCGGACGACGAGCGGTGCCGGCAGTGGGTGCGGGACGTACGCGCAGGCACGCGGCCGTGGAGCACCGGCGCGGTCTACCTCAACTTCATCGGCGACGAGGGCGACGAGCGCGTGGTCGCCGGTCTGGGCGCCGAGAACACCCGGCGGCTGGCGGAGCTGAAGCGGCGCTACGACCCGGACAACGTGTTCCGCTTCAACCACAACATCACGCCGGCCTGAGCGCCCCGAGCGTCCGCTCCCCTGCCGGGTCACCCGCCGTCGCGGGCACCAGCGCGATCTCGTCGAGTCCGGCCTCGGCGTAGGCGTCGATGCGGGCGCGGACGGTGTCGGCGTCGCCGACGAGGGCGACCGTGCCGGCGACCTCCGGGGGCATGGCCCGCAGCAGGGTGTCCGGGTCCGCGCCCTTGGCGGCCAGCTCCACGATCTCGGCGAACCCGGCGTCGACGAACATGTCGCTGTAGCCCGGCACCCGCAGGTAGCCGACGACGCTGCGCAGGACCTGCTGGAGCGTCTCGGGCTTCGGGTCCACGGCGGCGGGCAGCCACGAGGCCAGCCGCGGCGGCGTGCGCCCCGCCTTCTCGGCGGCCGCGAGCATCCGGGCCCGCAGCATCCGGACCTGTTCGGGCGAGACGATGTCGAGCAGCATCCGGTCGGCGTGTTCGACGGCCGCGGCGACCGCGCGCTCACCGAACGCCGCGACGGTGACCATGCCGCCGGGCGGCGGCAGCCGGCGCAGGAAGCCGCTGCCGGGCACGATCGGCTCACCCGGCACGCTGTGCATGAGGGCGCTCACGGCCGCCACCGACTCCGCGAGGGTGGCGGCGGGCCGGGTCCGAGGCCGGCCGTGCACGCCCTCGACGACCCGCTTGCTGGAGGTGCCCAGTGCCACGCCGACGGGCCGGCCGGTGACGGCCGCGGTGGAGGCGGCGCCCCGGACGATGGTGAGCGGGTCGCGCACGTTCACCGGCACGGGCCCGGCCGTCAGCACGGCCTGTTCGGTGGCCGCGCCGATCGCCGTCGCCAGGACGAACGAGTCCCAGGTGGCTCCCTCGCCCGCCCACACCTCCCGGTACCCGAGCCGGTCGGCGAGCATGGCGACCCGCAACGGCTCCTCGATGGGACTGTCGTCCTCCCGCCCTACCGCGACCACGCTGATATCCATGACGGCGCCCGTACCCGGCCGTTGTCGCAGTAATCCCGTGTCCTGATCGCCCCCGCGCCCCTCAGAAGATGTCCGTGAGGCACCTACGCGGGTAGCGTCCGGCACATGGACAGCGGGACGGACAGCGGCTACGGCACCCAGGGCGCCGGGATCACCGTGCAGCGGGCGCTGGAGCTGCCGGGGCTGCGCAGCGGGCTGCCGGAGGTGCTGGCGGGCGCCGAGCGGCTCGGGCGCACCGTGCGCTGGGTGCACGCCGGCGAGGTGCCGCACATCGCCTCGCTGCTCAAGGGCGGCGAGCTGCTGCTGACCACGGGCTACGGCCTCGGCACCCGCCCGGCCGAGCAGCGGGCGTTCGTGCGCACCCTGGCCGAGCGGGGCATCGCCGCCCTGGTGGTGGAGCTCGGGCCGCGCTTCCCACGGCTGCCGGCCGCCCTCGTCGACACGGCACGCTCCGCCGGACTGCCGCTCGTCCAGCTGCATCGCGAGGTGCCGTTCGTCACGGTCACGGAGGAGATCCACACCGAGATCGTCAACGGCCACTACGCATTGCTGCAGCGGGCCGAGGAGGTGCACCGGCGGTG
>NZ_GG657757.1:1888483-1891818 GCF_000158955.1 Streptomyces viridochromogenes DSM 40736
CCATCCGGACCTGGCCGCGTTCGTCGACCGGGCTCTCGGTCCGGTCCTGGAGCACGACCGCCGCTCCCGGCCGCCGCTGCTGCCCACCCTGTCGACGTACCTCGCGCACGCGGGGCGCAAGGCGGAGACGGCCCGGGAGCTCCACCTCAACCGGCAGACCCTGTACAACCGTCTGGCCCGCATCGGGGAGCTGCTGGGCACGGACCTCGACGACCCGCAGACGGTCCTGGCCCTCAGCCTGGCGCTACGGGCCCGCAGGCACGTTCCCTAGGGGGCCCGCTTACGGGAGGGGCCGGGGCTGGGTCAGCTCGTCGTACACGCTGAGCACTTGGGCGACCGTCTCGTCCTCGGTCGGCCAGGTCGCCGCCTGCCGGGCGCCCTTCTCCTTCAGCAGCTCCCGGCTCTCCGGGTCGCCGAGCAGGCGGACGACGGAGTCGGCGAGCGCCTCCGCGTCCCCGCACGGGACGAGTTCGGCCGCGTCTCCGACCAGTTCGGGAACGCCGCCGACGGCGGTCGCGACGAGCGGCACCCGGGCGTGGAGGGCTTCCTGGGCGAGGACGGAGCGTGCCTCCTCGGAACGGCTGGGCAGCAGGGCGAGATCGGCGGCGGCGAGCAGCTCGGTGATGTCGTCGCGCCGTCCGAAGAGCCGGACCGGCAGTCCCTCTTCCTCGATCCGCTCCTGGAGTTCGCCGCGCAGCGGCCCCTCCCCCGCGATCACGACCAGGGGGACGGGATCGAGACGGCGCCACGCGCGCGCGGCGTCCAGCAGCACGTCGTATCCGCGGTGCCGTTCCAGGGAGCCGACCGCGATCAGCAACGGCCGGCCGATGGCGCCGAGTTCGGCCCGCACCTTGGACCGCAGGCGGTCGGGGTCGTCCGGTTCCACGGGGCGGCGGGGGCCGGGCAGCGCGACGGCGGCGAGCCGTGCGTCCCGTGCTCCGGTCCGCCGTGCCCGGTCCACCAGCGCCGACGTCGTGCCCAGGACCACGGTGGCCGCTTTCACGACCCGGCGCTCCAGGACCCGCAGCAGATGGGCGCGGGCCCCGTCGGCGTGCGCCCGGTCGTGCCACGTCACGACCAGTGGAGTACGCACGCGCCGCCCGCTGAGCGCCAGCACGGTCCGGAAGGAGGCGTGCAGCCCGTGCGCGTGCACCAGATCGGCGTTGGCGCATGCCGCCCGCAGGGCCGCGACCGACACCGGGTCACTGCTGCGCGGCACGTGCACGTGGTCGGCCCCGACGCCCCTGAAGTCGTAGGCGCGATCCGCCTCGAAGGGGGCGCACACCGTGACTTTCACGCCCCGCGCGACGAGCCCCGCGGCCAGGGAGCGCACATGGGCGCTGCTGGCGGCGTTGCCTCCGCCCAGCACCTGCACGGTGCGCAGCGGCGACTGGCCATGCGGTGAGTGGCTGCTCACGGGGGTCACGTGGCCGGGCTCCTGGTTCGGGTCGGGCGGTCACGAAGCTTCCTACGCGTACTCCGCCAAGGATGCCAGGACATACGGGGGTTCCGGGAACGCCCGGACCCCGACGGCGCGACCGTGGGGCGCGGCGTCGGGGGAGTGCGCCGGGTCGGGTCACCCACACGAGTGAAGATCGGCGCACCCGCCCGGTTCTGCCGCACGACCGCCGCTGCTGCTAGGCATCCGCCCGAGCCGTCGCCAGCAGTTCCTCCGCATGCGCCCGGGCCGTCTCCGAGTCCTCCTGGCCGGCGAGCATGCGGGACAGCTCCCTGACCCGGTCCTCCCCTTCCAGCACCTTCACGCCGGAACGGGTGACCGACCCGTCGTTGGTCTTCTCGACCAGCAACTGCCGGTCGGCGAAGGCGGCGACCTGCGGAAGATGGGTCACGACCACGACCTGCGCGGTCTTCGCGAGGCGGGCCAGCCGCCGGCCGATCTCGACCGCCGCCTTGCCGCCGACCCCCGCGTCGACCTCGTCGAAGAGGTACGTCGGCACGGGGTCCGTCCCCGCGAACACGACCTCCACGGCCAGCATCACCCGGGACAGCTCACCGCCGGACGCGCCCTTGGCGATCGGCCGGGGCGGCGCGCCCGGGTGCGGGGCCAGCAGCAGCTCGACCTCGTCGGCACCGGCGGGCCCGTACGCGACGGCACGGCCGCCGACCTCGACACCCTCCGGGTCCTCGGTCTGCCGGATGTCGAACGACACACGCGCGTGCGGCATGGCGAGCGAGGCCAGCTCGGCGGTGACGGCGGCGGCGAACCGCTCGGCGGCCTCCGTCCGGGCGTCCGTCAGCGCCTGTGCGAGCCCGCCCAGTTCGGTCCGCAGCGCGTCCCGCTCGGCGGTCAGCTCCCCGATCCGCTCGTCGTCGCCGTCGAGTTCGGTCAGCCGCGCGGCACCGTTCTCGGCCCAGGCGAGCACGGAGGCGATGTCCTCGCCGTACTTCCGGGTCAGCCCGGTGAGCGCGGCCCGCCGCTCCTCCACGGCCGCCAGCCGCAGCGGGTCGGCGTCCAGGTCGTCGGCGTACCCGGCCAGGTCCCCCGCCGCGTCACGCAGCAGGATCCCGATCTCCCCGATGCGGTCGGCGAGCGCGGCCAGCGCCGGGTCGTGCGACCGTACGGCGTCCAGGGCCCGCTGCGCGCCCGCGACGAGCGTCCCGGCGTCCACGCCCTCCGGGTCCTCCGGATTGCCCGCGAGCCCGGCGTGCGCGACCGCGGCGGCCGACGCCAGCGCCTCGGCGTGCCCGAGCCGCTCGGCCTCCTCGGCGAGCTCCACGTCCTCACCGGCCCGGGGCTCCACGGCGGCGATCTCGTCGAGGCCGTAGCGCAGCATGTCGGCCTCCTGGGCCCTTTCACGTGCGCGCGTGGTGATCTCGTCGAGCTCGGCGGCGACGGCCCGCAGCCGCTTGTACGCCTCCGCGTACTTGGCCAGCGGCCCGGCGACCGCGTCGCCCGCGTACCGGTCGAGCGCCTGCCGCTGCCGCTGCTGCTTGAGCAGACCCTGCTGGTCGGTCTGCCCGTGCACGGCCACCAGCTCGTCGGCGAGCTCGGCGAGCACCCCCACGGGCACGCTGCGTCCGCCCAGGTGCGCCCGCGAGCGCCCCTCGGCCGAAACGGTACGGCTGATCAGCAGGGCCCCGTCGTCGAGCTCGGCCCCCGCCTCCTCAGCGCGCACGGCGACCGTGGCGTCGTCCGGGACGGTGATCCGCCCCTCCACGACCGCCTTCCCGGCCCCGATCCGCACGAGCGCCGGATCCGCGCGCCCGCCGAGCAACAACCCGAGGCTGGTGACCACCATGGTCTTGCCCGCACCCGTCTCACCGGTGACCGCGGTGAACCCGGGCGACAGCTCGACGACAGCGTCGTCGATCAC
>NZ_GG657757.1:1891918-1902584 GCF_000158955.1 Streptomyces viridochromogenes DSM 40736
CCCACTCGTGTCACCCACGAGAGTGGCAACGCCCCTTTTTTTCGGGGGCGCGGGACTGTATCGATGTGCGGCTCCGCCGCGCGGGCGCGACAAGCCACAGACCACCCGCGCCCCCACGGCCCGCTAGTGCGGAGCCCCCCGCCACCCGGAAACAGGCAGCGCGAACTTCGCCACCAGCCGGTCGGTGAACGAGGCATGGTGCAGCCGAGCCAGCCGAACCGGCACGGCCCCGCGCCGCACCTCCACCCGCGCCCCGGCGGGCAACTCCACGGTCCGCCGCCCGTCACACCACAGCACACCCGGCGGAATGTGTGGCAGAACCTCCACAGCCAACACAGAATCCGGCGATGTCACCAACGGCTTCGCGAACAGCGCGTGCGCGCTGATCGGCACCATCAGCAGCGCCTCGACCTCCGGCCACACCACCGGCCCACCCGCCGAGAACGCGTACGCCGTCGACCCGGTCGGAGTCGACAGCACGATCCCGTCACAGCCGAACCCGGTCACCGGACGCCCGTCGATCTCGAGGACGACCTCCAGCATCCGCTCGGCGGACACCTTCTGCACGGCCGCCTCGTTCAGCGCCCAGTCCGTGTGCACGATGTCCCCGTTGCGGTGCACGACGACGTCGACGGTCATCCGCTCCTCGACCTCGTACGCCTTGGTCACCACCCGGTCGACCACCTTGTCGAGGTCGTCGCGCTCGGCCTCGGCGAGGAACCCGACCCGCCCGAGGTTGACGCCGAGCATCGGCACCCCGGAGGCCCGGGCGAACTCCGCCCCGCGCAGCAGCGTGCCGTCGCCGCCCAGCACGATGAGCAGCTCACACCCGTCGAGGCACTGCGGAGTGGCCTCCTTGACCAGCTCCACCTCCTCCGGCAGGGGCAGGTCACGCGCCTCCGCCTCCAGGACGCGCACGCCGAGACCGGAGCGCAGCAGCCCCTTCACCACGAGTTCGGCACTGCGCACGGCCGCGGGCCGCCCCGTGTGGGCGAGCAGGAAAACAGTACGAGCTCGGTTCTCGGTCAACGCGGCCCCTCCGCCACTGCACGGTCGACATCGGCCGGGTCCAGTTCCGGTGCCCCGGCCCGCAACCACAAGAAGTATTCGACATTCCCCGACGGCCCGGGCAGCGGACTGGCCGTCACGCCCTTCACCCCGAGCCCCAGTCCCCAGGCCTTCTCGGCCACCCCCGTCACCGCTTCGGCCCGCAGCCGGGTGCTGCGTACCACTCCCCCGCTGCCCAGCCGCTCCTTCCCCACCTCGAACTGCGGCTTGACCATCATCACCAGGTCGGCGTCCGGCTTCACGCACCGCACCAGGGCGGGCAGGACCAGCCCGAGCGGGATGAAGGACAGATCCCCCACGACAAGATCCACAGGCTCCCCATCGATCGCTTCAAGCGTCAACTCGCGTACGTTCGTACGGTCCCTGACGGTGACGCGTTCATCGTTCTGGAGCACCCATGCGAGTTGTCCGTATCCGACGTCCACGGCGACGACATGGGCGGCGCCCGCGCGCAGCAGGACGTCGGTGAAACCGCCGGTGGAGGCGCCGGCGTCCAGTGCCCGGCGCCCCTCGACGGCCAGGCCCAGCGGTACGAACGCCTGCAGCGCGCCGGCGAGCTTGTGGCCGCCGCGCGACACGTAGTCGGGATCGTTGTCGTCGGTCGCGACGACGATCGCGGCCGCGGTCTCCACCTGCGTGGCGGGCTTGGTCGCGAGGGTCTTGCCGACGGAGACACGCCCGGCGGCGATCAGCTGGCCGGCGTGTTCACGCGAGCGCGCGAGCTTCCGGCGGACCAGCTCCGCGTCCAGACGGCGGCGTGCGACTCCTGCCACGTTCGGTTCAGCTCCTAGATCCGTGCCTGCGACGGGGGCGCCGGAGGTCCCGGGCGGGCGTCGAGCGCGGTGAGCGCGTCACGCAGCCCCCGGTGTACATCCTCGTACACCTCGACGTGTCCGTCGGTGGCGAGGTGGTCGGCGTCACCGAGCCGGTCCAGGGCCGCGTCCACGTCGGCGTCGCCGGTGGGGGTGCGGGGCACGTTCAGCGGGGCGGGAGCGGCCGGGTCGTACGCGGGCTCGGGCGCTTCCTCCACCACCGGCGGGTCGGGCACTGCGTCGTCCATGCCCAGACGCTACCGCGAACCCCTGCGGTAACGTCGACGGCGATGGCCACGATCGAGGAGTGCCGCAGCGCACTCGACAAGCTCTCGGACAACATGCAGCGCGCCGAAGGGGACGTCCGCGACGCCGCGGCCCTGGACCGTTCGGTGAGCTGCCACATCACCGACCTGGACGTCACCTTCGTCGGCCGCATGCAGGGCGGGCGCATCGAGGTGCGCGACACGGTCCTGGGACCGCCGCCCGACCGGGCCGAGATCAGGCTGGCCATGACCGGCGACGACCTGGTGGCCCTGGTCGACGGCGAGCTGAACTTCGCCACGGCCTGGGGCTCCGGCCGGGTGAAACTGCACGCGGGTTTCCGGGACCTGCTCCAGCTCAGGAAGCTGCTGTAGCGTCCGCGGCGGCGGCCTTCTCCACTCGGGCCCCGCCCGTCACGCGTGCCTTCCGCGCCGCCGGCACCACCAGCGGCGTGCCCGTCTCCGGGTCGTCGATCACCTGGCAGCGCAGCCCGAAGACCTCCTCGACCAGCTCGGCCGTGACGATGTCGTTCGGCGCGCCCTCGGCGATGACCGTGCCCTCGCGCAGGGCGATGAGGTGGGTGGCGTAGCGGGCGGCGTGGTTCAGGTCGTGCAGCACGGCCACGAGCGTGCGGCCCTGCTCCTCGTGCAGCTCCGCGCACAGGTCCAGGACGTCGATCTGGTGCTGGATGTCCAGGTAGGTCGTCGGCTCGTCGAGCAGCAGCAGCGGGGTCTGCTGGGCGAGCGCCATGGCGATCCACACGCGCTGGCGCTGACCGCCCGACAGTTCGTCGACGTAGCGGTCGGCGAGCTCGGCGACGCCGGTCTGCCGCATGGACTCCTGGACGATCCGCTCGTCCTCGGTGGACCACTGCCGCAGCAGGCCCTGGTGCGGGTAGCGGCCGCGGCCGACCAGGTCGCCGACGGTGATGCCGTCGGGCGCGATGGACGACTGGGGCAGCAGGCCGAGGGTCCGCGCGACCTTCTTCGCCGGCATCGACTGGATGACCTGACCGTCGAGCAGCACCCGGCCCTCGCTCGGCTTGAGCATCCGCGACAGGGCCCGCAGCAGCGTCGACTTGCCGCACGCGTTGGGGCCGACGATCACGGTGAAGGAGTTGTCGGGTATCTCCACCGACAACTGCTCGGCGATCACCCGCTGGTCGTAGGCGAGGGTGACGTTCTCGGCGGACAGGCGGTTCACGGTGCTCCCTTGGTTGTTCAGTCCGCTGCCGGCGGTGCCGCCGGCGCTCATATCCGGCCCGCCCTGCGCTCGGTGACCAGCAGCCACAGCAGGTAGACACCGCCGAGCACGCCGGTGACCACGCCCACGGGCAGCTGCTCGGCGCCGAACGCCCGCTGCGAGAGCCAGTCGGCGGTGACCAGCAGGGCGGCGCCCATGCACAGCGAGGCCGGCAGGTTCGGGCCGGGCGAGCGGGTCAGGCGCCGGGCCAGCTGCGGCGCGGTGAGCGCGACGAAGCTGACGGGTCCGGCAGCGGCGGTCGCGGAGGCGGTGAGCAGCACGGCCGCCACCATCAGCAGCAGCCTCACGCGCTCCACCCGCACCCCGAGGGCGTACGACACGTCGTCGCCCATCTCCATCATCCGCAGGGCCCGCGCGTTGCCGAGGACGAGCGGCACGAGCACGGCGCACAGCCCGAGCAGCGGCCAGACCTGGGCCCAGTCACGGCCGTCGAGGGAACCGGTCATCCACACGACCGCGCGGGCCGCGTCCACGATGTCGGACTTGGTGAGCAGATAGCCGTTGACCGCCGTGACGATCGCGGAGACGCCGATGCCGACCAGCACCAGCCGGTAGCCGTGCACGCCCCGCTTCCAGGCGAGCGCGTAGATGGCGAGCCCGGTCACCAGGCCGCCCACGAGCGCGCCGACGGCGACCTGGTTGGCGCTCCCGGAGAACAGCACGATCACGGTGAGCGCACCGGCCGTCGCCCCCTGCCCGAGGCCGAGCACGTCCGGACTGCCCAGCGGGTTGCGGGAGATGGACTGGAACAGCGCGCCGCCGAGCCCGAGCGCGGCGCCGACCAGCAGTCCGACCAGGACCCGCGGCAGCCGCAGCTCGGTGACGATGAACTCCTGGCCCGCGTTGCCCTCGCCCACGAGCGTCCGCAGCACGTCGGCGGCGGGGATCGGGAAGTCGCCGGTGCCGATCAGCACGACACTCGCCCCGAGCGCCACGACCAGCAGCAGGAGCACGACGACGAAGGCGCGTACGTCCAGGCGTACGGAGAGCCCGCCCGGCGTCCGCACGGCACGGTTGGTGGTCTTCACAGCTGCGCCGTCCTCCGCCGTCGTACGAGAAAGATGAACACCGGGCCGCCGAGGATCGCGGTGACGATACCCACCTGGAGTTCCGCGGGCCGGGCCACGATCCGTCCGAGGACGTCGGCGCCGAGCAGCAGCACGGGCGACAGGATCGCCGCGTACGGCAGGATCCAGCGCAGGTCGGGCCCGGTGAAGGAGCGCACGGCGTGCGGCACCATCAGGCCGACGAACACGATCGGACCGCAGGCGGCGGTCGCGGCCCCGCACAGCACGGTCGCGGCCAGCATGGACAGCGCCCGCGTCCGGTTCAGGTTGGCGCCGAGCGCCTTGGCGGTGTCGTCGCCCATGGCCATGGCGTTCAGCGGCCGGGCCAGCGCGAGCGCGAGGACGGTACCTGCCAGCAGGAACGGCAGGACCTGACTGATGGTCGAGTCGGTCGCCGAGGACAGCGAACCGACCGTCCAGAACCGCATCTTGCCGAGCGCCGCGTCGTCCATGATCATCACGGCCTGGAGGTAGCCGTAGAGAGCGGCGGTCAGCGCCGTGCCGGCGAGGGCGAGCCGCACCGGCGTCGCGCCCCGGCCGCCGCCGAGGAACCACACCAGCGCCCCTACCGCGGCCGCGCCGAAGAACGCGAACCAGACGTAGCCACTGAGCGAGGTGACCCCGAGATACGTGATGGCCGTGACGACCGCGGCGGACGCGCCGGCATTGATCCCGAGCAGCCCGGGGTCGGCCAGCGGGTTGCGCGTGAGGGCCTGCAGGACCGCGCCGGACAGCCCGAGGGCGGCGCCGGCGAGCAACCCGAGCACGGTCCGCGACAGCCGCTCCGCCACGACGACGTCGCCGTACGACCCCGAGTCCTCGAACAGGCCGTGCCAGACCTGCCCGAGGGACAGCTCTTTCGCTCCGATCGCGATACTCGCCAGCGCCACGAGCACCAGGATCGCGGCGGCCAGAAGCAGCCCAAAGGCACGGAGTGCACGTCGGGTTGGGGGCGCGGAGCTGGTCTCCGCGCGCTGTTCGGGGGGACTGTCGACCAACACGCAGGTTAGGTTAGCCTACCCTCGCATACGATCACGATTCCGGAGCCCGGCCACCGCCACGAACGCACGGCCGAAAGCCTGCCCCGGATCCCCCGGTCCCAACCGGAGCTCACAACCCCAGCCGCGCCAGCGCCTTCTCCCCGTCCAGCTCGCACACGCCCTCACCGGCGGCCGTCCACGCCGCGGCGCACAACGCGCGCAGCCCGTCCAGCGCCTCGCCCTCCCCGTCGAGCTCCAGCCGGTCCGCACCGGCCGCCGCCGTCCAGCCCCCGCACCGGAACCCGCCGTCGCCTGCCTCCTCCACCTCGGGCTGCCCGGTGAGCATCCCCCGCAGATCGGCGTCCACATACGTCGGCCGGTGCTGCGGCGGCGCCGCCAGCAGCTGCGCACCGTCGGTCACCCCGGTCAGCACGAGCAGCGAGTCGACCTCCCCGTTGAACGCGCCCTCGATGTCCGTGTCCAGTCGGTCGCCCACCACCAGCGGCCGCTCCGCCCCGGTCCGCAGGATGGTCTCGCGGTGCATCGGCGGCAGCGGCTTGCCCGCGACCTGCGGCTCGGCGCCCGTGGCGATCCGTACGACCTCCACGGCCGCCCCGTTGCCCGGCGCGATCCCCCGCCCGCTCGGAATCGTCAGGTCGGTGTTGGAGGCGAACCACGGCACACCGCGCGCCACGGCATAACTGGCCTCCGCGAAACGGCCCCACGGCAGCTCCGGCCCGCCGTACCCCTGCACCACCGCCACCGGATCGTCGTCCGCCGACTCCACGGGCACGAGCCCGCGCTCGCGCAGCGCCACCCGCAGCCCCTCACCGCCGATCACCAGCACCCGGGCGCCCTGCGGCACCTGCTCGCTGATCAGCCGCGCGACCGCCTGCGCCGAGGTGATGACGTCGTCCGCGCCCGTGGGTATCCCCAGCTCGCTCAGATGCGCGGCCACGGTGTCCGGGGTGCGCAGGGCGTTGTTGGTCACGTACGCGAGCCGCATCCCACCCGCCCGCGCCTCGGCCAGCGACTCGACCGCGTACTCGATCGCACTGCCCCCCGCGTACACCACCCCGTCCAGATCGAGCAGCGCGGTGTCGTACGCCTCGCTCAGGGCCCGCCCACTGCCCTCGGGCCTCGTCCTGACACTCCGGCTCATCCCGCATCGCTCCTCGTTCGACGGCTTTCCCCCGATCATCCCCCATGCCACCGACAGCCGTACGATGCCGGGATGGACACAGCAGGTCACTCGGAGGCAACGGCGCACCGAGGCCTGGAACTCACCCCGTTCCGAGGCCTCCGTTACGACCCCGACCGGGTCGGCAGCCTTGCCGCCGTGACATCTCCGCCGTACGACGTCGTGGTGCGCCCCGACGGCCTGCACCACCTCGAGTCCTCCGACCCGCACAACATCGTCCGCCTGATCCTCCCCCAGGCCGCCACCCCCAGCGTCCGCAACGAGCAGGCCGCCGAGACCCTGCGCCGCTGGCTGTCCGAGGGCGTCCTGACCACCGACCCGCAACCCGGCCTGTACGTCTACGAGCAACGCGACGGCACCGGCATGCTGCAACGCGGCATCATCGGCGCCCTGCGGGTGTCGGACCCCGCCGAGCAGGTGGTCCTGCCGCACGAGGACGTCATGCCGCACGTCGTCGCCGACCGCGCGGCCCTCATGCGGGCCACCTCGGCGAACCTGGAGCCCCTCCTGCTCACCTACCGCGGTGACGGCTCCTCGACCGCCACGGCCGACCTCGTCGAGCGCACCGCAGGTCGGCCACCCCTCCTCGCCACCACCACGGAGGACGGCTTCAGCCACCGCCTGTGGTCGGTCACCGACCCGGCCGACCTGGCCACGATCCAGACCGACCTCGCCCGGCACCAGGCCCTCATCGCCGACGGCCACCACCGCTGGGCGACCTACCGCCGCCTGCGCACCGAACACCCCTCCCCCAGCCCGTGGGACCACGGCCTGGTGCTCCTGGTCGACACGGCCCGCTACCCCCTGCGCGTCCGCGCCATCCACCGGCTCCTCCACGACCTGCCCGTCGACCGGGCCGTCGCCGCGCTGCACGGCCTGTTCCGGGTGCGCCGCCTGCACGCCCCGCTGCCCGAGGCCCTGGAGGCGCTGGCGGACGCGGCCTGCGCCGGTAACGCGTTCCTGCTGGCCGGCGACGGTTCCTTCCACCTCGTCGACCACCCGGACCCGGACCTCCTGGCCCGCACGATCCCCGCCGACCGTCCCGCGGCCTGGCGGACCCTGGACGCGACGGTCCTGCACGCCACGCTCCTCGACCACGTGTGGCGCATCCCCGAGGACTCCCCGGCCCACATCGCCTACATCCACGACACGGCCGCCACGGTCGCGAAGGCGGAACGCGACGGCGGTACGGCCGTCCTGATGCACCCGGTCCGCGAGGAGGTCGTCCGCGACCTGGCCCGGCAGGGCGTGACGATGCCGCGCAAGTCGACGTCGTTCGGCCCGAAGCCCGCGTCGGGCCTGGTACTGCGCGCGCTCGACCTCTGAACACACGCCTCCGAACACACGAAAGGGGCGGATCCTCCTGGAATCCGCCCCCCTTCTGCTTTCTACTCCCTACGGGGCCCTACAGGTCCCTACGGGACGTCAGTCCTTATCCTCCGGGTCCTCCGGCTTCTCCGGCTTCTCCGGGGCGACGTCTGCGCCCTCACCCTCGTCGTCGTCGGACATGGCGTCCACGAACTCCACACCGTCCAGCTCGGCGAGCCGGTCCGAAGCGTCCGTGCTGCCGTCCCGGTCGGCCTCCACGGCCTTCGCGAACCACTCCCGCGCCTCGCTCTCCCGACCGGCGGCCAGCAGCGCGTCGGCGTACGCGTACCGCAGCCGCGCGGTCCACGGCTGCACCGAGCTGGAGGCCAGTTCCGGGCTCTGCAGCGTCACGATGGCCGCGTCCAGCTGCCCCATGTCCCGCCGCGCGCCGGCCGCCACGAGCCGCATCTCGACCTGACCGGCCTTGTCGAGCTTGTGCACCTCGGGTGCTCCGGCCATGTCCAGCGCCTTCTCCGGCCGCCCGAGCCCCCGCTCGCAGTCGGCCATGACGGGCCACAGGTCGATGTTCCCGGTCATCCGCTTGGCAGCCCGGAACTCGGCCAGCGCCTCCCCGTACTTCTGGTTGGCGTACGAGGCGAACCCGGCGGCCTCCCGTACGGCGGAGACACGCGACGCCAGCCGCAGCGCGACCCGGGAGTAGCCGTACGCGCCCTCGGGGTCCTCGTCGAGGAGCCGCGCGACCATCACCAGGTTCCTGGCGACGTCGTCCGCGAGCGTCTTGGGCAGGCTCTGCAGCTCCTGCCGCACGTCCTTGTCGATCTCGTCACCGGTGACGTCCTCCGGGATCGGCAGCCGCTTGATCGGCTCCCTGTCCCGCTCCCGCTCGTCACGGAACCGGCCGCCGCCACGCCGGTCGTCCCGACCGCGGAAGCCGCCCCGATCGCCGTCACGCCGGGAGCCGCGGTCACCACGGTCGTCCCGTCGGGGACCGCGTCCGCCGCGGTCGTCACGGCGGTCGTCACGTCCGCGGAAACCACCGCGGTCACCGCCGCGATCGCCACGGTTGTCGTCCCGCCGGAAGTCACCACGGTCGCTGCGGGGGCCGTCGTCGCGACGGAAGCCGGGACGTCCGCCCCGACCCGCATCGTCACGCCGGAAGCCGCCGCGCTCCCCACGGTCGTCGCCACGGCGCTCGTCGCGGCCGCGGAAACCACCACGGTCGTCACGCCGGAAGCCGCCGCGGTCGCCGTCCCTGGGACGGTCCCGGTCGTCACCACGGAAGCCACGGTCGCGGTTGTCGTCGCGACGGAAGCCGCCACGGTCGTCACGGCGGTCGTCACGGCGGGGGAACCCACCGCGATCGCCATCACGCCTCTCGCCACGCCTGTCATCACGCCGGTCGTCCCGCCTGTCATCACGACGATCGTCACGACTGTCATCACGATGGTTTTCACGTCTGTCATCACGCCGGTCGTCGCGTCGGAAGGCAGGTGGTCACCCCGGTCGTCACGGCGGAATGAGGGACGGTCACCTCGCTCGTCACGGACTACGGAAGCCGCCTTCGGACGCGGTCATCCCTGCGTGGACCGCGGTCACGGTCGTCACGCCGGCCGTACCCACCACCACGGTTGTCACCGCCACGGCTGTCGTCACGACGGAAACCACCACGGTCTCGGTCGTCGCGGTCGTCACGGCGGAAGGAGGGACGGTCACCTCGGTCGTCACGGCCACGGAAGCCGCCGCGGTCGCGGTCATCCCTGCGCGGTCCACGGTCACGGTCGTCACGCCGGCCGTACCCACCACCACGGTTGTCACCGCCACGGCTGTCATCGCGGCGGAAGCCACCGCGCTCACCGCGGTCGGGACGGTCACCGCGGTCTCCTCGGTCGCCTTCACGACGCCCGTAGCCCCCACGGTCGTTGCCGCCACGGTCGTCGCGACGGAAGCCGCCACGGTCCCCGCGGCCCCCGCGCTGACCGCCGCGGTCGTTGCGGTCGCTCCGGTCCCCCTCCCGTCGCTGGTCGCGCTCCGGTCGGTCGTCGGGAGAGTTGGTGGACATGGTGACTCCTGTCTTCGGTACCGCAAGTCATTCTCACGCAACCGGGTCACCGGCGCGCAGTGCAAAAAACAAAAAAGGACCCCTGGTCCCAGCTGAACGCTGGTGACCAGGGGTCCTTCCAAAGATTGTTCGGCGGCGTCCTACTCTCCCACAGGGTCCCCCCTGCAGTACCATCGGCGCTGTAAGGCTTAGCTTCCGGGTTCGGAATGTAACCGGGCGTTTCCCCTACGCTATAACCACCGAAACCCTAATGGTTTCGAGCGAACAAGCACACTCTTCAATTGTCTGTTCTGCTCAAAGCCGACAACCGTTCGTTGTCTCAGAACTAACACAGTGGACGCGAGCAACTGAGGACAAGCCCTCGGCCTATTAGTACCGGTCAACTCCACACGTTACCGTGCTTCCATATCCGGCCTATCAACCCAGTCGTCTACTGGGAGCCTTACCCTCTCAAGGAGGTGGGAATACTCATCTCGAAGCAGGCTTCCCGCTTAGATGCTTTCAGCGGTTATCCCTCCCGAACGTAGCCAACCAGCCATGCCCTTGGCAGAACAACTGGCACACCAGAGGTTCGTCCGTCCCGGTCCTCTCGTACTAGGGACAGCCCTTCTCAATATTCCTAC
>NZ_GG657757.1:1904528-1905857 GCF_000158955.1 Streptomyces viridochromogenes DSM 40736
AGTTTGATTGGCCTTTCACCCCTAACCACAGGTCATCCCCCAGGTTTTCAACCCTGGTGGGTTCGGTCCTCCACGAAGTCTTACCTCCGCTTCAACCTGCCCCATGGCTAGATCACTCCGCTTCGGGTCTTGAGCGTGCTACTAAAATCGCCCTATTCGGACTCGCTTTCGCTACGGCTTCCCCACACGGGTTAACCTCGCAACACACCGCAAACTCGCAGGCTCATTCTTCAAAAGGCACGCAGTCACGAGATACGTGCAAGCACGTATCCGACGCTCCCACGGCTTGTAGGCACACGGTTTCAGGTACTATTTCACTCCCCTCCCGGGGTACTTTTCACCATTCCCTCACGGTACTATCCGCTATCGGTCACCAGGGAATATTTAGGCTTAGCGGGTGGTCCCGCCAGATTCACACGGGATTTCTCGGGCCCCGTGCTACTTGGGTGTCTCTCAAACGAGCCGCTGACGTTTCGACTACGGGGGTCTTACCCTCTACGCCGGACCTTTCGCATGTCCTTCGCCTACATCAACGGTTTCTGACTCGTCTCACGGCCGGCAGACCGTAAAAGAGAGATCCCACAACCCCGTATGCGCAACCCCTGCCGGGTCTCACACGCATACGGTTTGGCCTCATCCAGTTTCGCTCGCCACTACTCCCGGAATCACGGTTGTTTTCTCTTCCTGCGGGTACTGAGATGTTTCACTTCCCCGCGTTCCCTCCACACTGCCTATGTGTTCAGCAGCGGGTGACAGCCCATGACGACTGCCGGGTTTCCCCATTCGGAAACCCCCGGATCAAAGCCTGGTTGACGACTCCCCGGGGACTATCGTGGCCTCCCACGTCCTTCATCGGTTCCTGGTGCCAAGGCATCCACCGTGCGCCCTTAAAAACTTGGCCACAGATGCTCGCGTCCACTGTGCAGTTCTCAAACAACGACCAGCCACCCATCACCCCCGGAATCAACCGGAGTTCACTGGGGCCGGCGCATGAGGAAAGTTCATTCCCTCAGACACCCAACAGCGTGCCCGACACCCTCCCCGCTTCCCTCAACGTTCCACGCTCCGAAGAGCAGTACTAGAAGGAGAAGACGATCAAGTGTGCCGAGTAGTCAACGTTCCACCCATGAGCAACCAGCATCAGACATTCGCTGATGTACTGGCCTCTGAACCAGGCAAGCCCGGCTTAGAAGTGCTCCTTAGAAAGGAGGTGATCCAGCCGCACCTTCCGGTACGGCTACCTTGTTACGACTTCGTCCCAATCGCCAGTCCCACCTTCGACAGCTCCCTCCCACAAGGGGTTGGGCCACCGGCTTCGGGTGTTACACG
>NZ_GG657757.1:1906863-1923381 GCF_000158955.1 Streptomyces viridochromogenes DSM 40736
CCCGTAGGAGTCTGGGCCGTGTCTCAGTCCCAGTGTGGCCGGTCGCCCTCTCAGGCCGGCTACCCGTCGTCGCCTTGGTGAGCCATTACCTCACCAACAAGCTGATAGGCCGCGGGCTCATCCTGCACCGCCGGAGCTTTCCACCATCACGGATGCCCGCGATGGTCAATATCCGGTATTAGACCCCGTTTCCAGGGCTTGTCCCAGAGTGCAGGGCAGATTGCCCACGTGTTACTCACCCGTTCGCCACTAATCCACCCCGAAGGGCTTCATCGTTCGACTTGCATGTGTTAAGCACGCCGCCAGCGTTCGTCCTGAGCCAGGATCAAACTCTCCGTGAATGTGTACCGGTAATCCGGTGTTACACCACGAGAGCGGAACAGTCAGGCGGAATAAGCCCGACCGTTCACAGCGTCCTCGCTGTGTTTATTTCAAAGGAACCTCGTCCCAGCCTGATGGCCGGAGACGGGGTATCAACATATCTGGCGTTGACTTTTGGCACGCTGTTGAGTTCTCAAGGAACGGTCGCTTCCTTTGTACTCACCCTCTCGGGCTTTCCTCCGGGCGCTTCCCTTCGGTCTTGCGTTTCCGACTCTATCAGATCTTTCCGATCCGATTCCCTGTCGGCGGGTTTTGCCGGGAGGCTTTGGCTTTCGCTCGTCGGCCTTTCGACATTCACTACGTTAACCGATTCGCCGTCCAACTCATAATCGAGTTCGTCGGCATCGAATTCGGACGTGCGGGCACGCCGGATTCGCCCCTGCTGAAGGGGTGTAGCTAAGTAGTGGGTTGGCCGCTTCCGGCTGCTGGCGAATGCCGTACCCGGGTCAAGCGGCTCGGGCTACATTACGCACCTCGGGAGGGCACGTCAACTTCGGCGGCGCCTCGGGACGTGGGCTCGATAGGGGCTCACCGTCGGATCGTTGGCGATCCAGAAGCGCCAGGGGTGCACGGCCCCCTCGCCGGCCACGCCGGTGCGGGGGCCGTTGAGTACCTGGTCGGAGGGCACGGGGGTCCCGCTCAGCATGCGGAGAGGGGTCTCCTCCGAGGTGCACGCGTCCGTGCCGTCGAGGGAGCGGTCCACGCCCAGGGCGGTGGCCAGACGGGCCGGGCCTTTGGCCAGTTCCTTGTCGTTGCGGGCCGAGAGTCGACGGGTGCGGGCCAGTTCGGCGCCCTCGATGATCTCGCCCGCGCGGAGCAGGACCGCACTCGCCTTGTCCTCCGGGCCGCACACCAGGTTCATGCAGAACCACATGCCGTAGGTGAAGTAGACGTAGACGTGCCCGGGCGGACCGAACATCACGCCGTTGCGGGCCGTGCGGCCGCGATAGGCGTGGGAGCCGGGGTCGTTCTCACCGTCGTAGGCCTCGACCTCCGTGAGGCGCAGGGCGATCGGACCGTCCGGGGTGCTGCGTACCAGGATGCGGCCGAGGAGGTCGGGGGCGACATCGAGGACGGGCCGGTCGAAGAACTCCCTGGGCAGGGGCGTACGGTCGGGGGTCGCGATCATGCCGTCCGAGGGTACTAAAGACGGGTGGCGCGGCGGGGTGGCAGGCGGGCACAGGCCTTGCCAGGGTGAGGACATGGAACCGGCCACGGCCGGATCGCGTTTGTAGTGATCAGGGATCCACCCGTAGTGGGCGAGAGGGAGAGACATGGCGTTCAAGAAGCTGCTCGCGAGCCTGGGGGCCGGCGGGGCTTCGGTCGAGACGGTGCTGCACGAGGTCAACGTCGTGCCGGGCGGTGTCGTCCAGGGTGAGGTGCGGATCCAGGGCGGGTCCGTGAACCAGCAGATCGAGGGGCTCTCGGTCGGGCTGCAGGCCAAGGTCGAGGTGGAGAGCGGCGACCAGGAGTACAAGCAGGACATCGAGTTCACGAAGTCGCGGCTGGGCGGGGCCTTCGAGCTGCAGGCGGGCGCGGTGCACGCGGTGCAGTTCGGGCTGGAGATCCCGTGGGAGACGCCGATCACGATGATCGACGGGCAGGCGCTGCGCGGCATGAACATCGGGGTGTCCACGGAGCTGGAGATCGCGCGTGCGGTGGACTCCGGTGACCTGGACCCGGTCAACGTGCACCCGCTGCCGGCGCAGAAGGCGATCCTGGACGCGTTCATCCAGCTTGGCTTCCGGTTCAAGAACGCCGACATGGAGCGCGGTGCGATCCGGGGTACGCGGCAGCGGCTGCCGTTCTACCAGGAGATCGAGTTCTACCCGCCGCAGCAGTACCGGGGGCTGAACCAGGTCGAGCTGAGCTTCGTGGCCGACGAGCACGCCATGGACGTGGTGCTGGAGATGGACAAGAAGCCGGGCCTGTTCAGCGAGGGCAGCGACACCTTCCGGTCGTTCCAGGTGGGTCTGGGCGACTACCAGGGGACCGACTGGGCGGCGTACCTCAACCAGTGGCTGTCCGAGGTCGGCAGCAAGCGCAACTGGTTCTAGGCTCGGGGGCGACTGCAAGAACCGATCAGGAGGTACCGAGGTGACCGAGCTCAAGCGGCGGCCGCTCCCCCACGACTTCCATCCGCCCGTGCCGTCGTTCACGGTGACGAGCAAGGACATCGAGGAAGGGGCGACGCTCCAGGACGCTCAGGTCCACGCGGCCGGCAACACCTCGCCGCATCTGCGGTGGGACGGCTTCCCGTCCGGGACCAAGAGCTTCGCCGTGACCTGCTACGACCCCGACGCTCCGACGGGCAGCGGGTTCTGGCACTGGGTGGTGTTCGACATTCCGGCCTCGGTGACCGAGCTGCCCGCGGGTGCGGGCAGCGGCGGCTTCGAGGGACTGCCCGAGGGGGCGGTCCACGCCCGGAACGATTTCGGCAGCAAGGACTTCGGTGGTGCCGCGCCGCCGCCCGGGGACGGGCCGCACCGGTATGTGTTCACGGTGTACGCCGTGGACCAGGAGAAGCTCGGTCCGGACTCGGACGCCACTCCGGCCGCCGTGGGCTTCAACCTGCGGTTCCACACCCTCGGGCGGGCTCAGCTCATCGGTGAGTACGAGGTGCCCGCCGAAGGCTGAGCCCCACTGCTGAGCGATCTCGGCGTTCACGCAACGTTTGCCCGCTCCTGGTCTTGGAATTGATCAGGAGCGGGCATTTTTGTTGCCGGGGGTCACGGGGGTCACCCCCCGTGGGAGCAGCAGATATTGCGTTGTCCATCTCGGCGTGCCCGGCCAGAGTTGATCCCAGCCCGCCAGGGGGTGGGCCGGTGCACACGGGAGGTGGGCTGGTATGCGGGACACGCTGGTACTCAACGCGAGCTTCGAGCCGCTGTCGACGGTGACGCTGAACCGAGCCGTCGTTCTGGTGCTTCAGGACAAGGCCGTCGTCGAGCAGGCCCACCCCGAACTGCGGATGCGGGGAGCCGCGGTCGACATACCCGCGCCGCGGGTGATCAGGCTCTGTCAGTACGTACGGGTGCCGTTCCGAAGACGAGCGCCGTGGTCGAGGCGGGGTGTGCTGGTCCGGGACCGGCACCGGTGCGCGTACTGCGGGAGGCGGGCGACGACCGTGGACCACGTGGTCCCACGGTCGCAGGGTGGGCAGGACACGTGGCTGAACACGGTGGCGTCCTGTGCGGAGGACAATCACCGGAAGGCGAATCGGACTCCTGTCGAGGCGGGTATGCCGTTGCTCCGGGAGCCGTTCGAGCCGACGCCGGCTGATGCGATGCTCTTGGCTCTGGCGCAGGACGACTTCGCGGCGCTGCCGGATTGGCTGGTGCTGGACGCGGCGTGACCCGGCGCCGGGCACCTTCATAGGAGCTCAGGTGGTTCCTCGGCTCGCGGGTCGTGCGTGGCTTGTCGCGCAGTTCCCCGCGCCCCTGGAAGGAAGGGGGTGCGGGGAACGTTGCGTTGTGGGTGCTGTCAGTCGATGGACGGCTTCTCGCGGCGTTCCTGGGCCGGGACGGCGGCGCCGGGGGTGCCTCCGTTGCCGCCGGAACCGCCGCCGATGCCGCCGAAGTTGCCCATCGCGCCGGAGAGGCCCTTGAGGGCGTCGCCGATTTCGCTGGGGACGATCCAGAGCTTGTTGGCGTCGCCTTCGGCGATCTTGGGGAGCATCTGGAGGTACTGGTAGGAGAGGAGCTTCTGGTCCGGGTCGCCGGCGTGGATGGCCTCGAAGACCGTACGGACGGCCTGGGCCTCGCCCTCGGCGCGCAGGGCGGCTGCCTTGGCCTCACCTTCGGCGCGCAGGATCTGGGACTGCTTCTCACCCTCGGCGCGCAGGATCTCGGACTGCCGGACACCTTCGGCCTGGAGGATCGCGGCGCGCTTGTCGCGGTCGGCGCGCATCTGCTTCTCCATCGAGTCCTGGATGGAGGTGGGCGGTTCGATCGCCTTGAGTTCGACACGGTTGACGCGGATGCCCCACTTGCCGGTGGCCTCGTCGAGGACACCGCGCAGGGCCGCGTTGATCTCCTCACGGGAGGTCAGGGTCCGCTCGAGGTCCATGCCGCCGATGATGTTGCGGAGCGTGGTGACCGTGAGCTGCTCGATCGCCTGGATGTAGCTGGCGACTTCGTAGGTGGCGGCGCGGGCGTCGGTCACCTGGTAGTAGATGACCGTGTCGATGTTGACGACCAGGTTGTCCTGGGTGATCACCGGCTGCGGCGGGAAGGGCACGACCTGTTCGCGCAGGTCGATGCGGTTGCGGATGGTGTCGATGAACGGGACGACGATGTTGAGGCCCGCATTGAGTGTCCGCGTGTAGCGGCCGAAGCGCTCGACGATGGCCGCGCTGGCCTGTGGGATGACTTGGATCGTCTTGATCAGGGCGATGAAGACCAACACCACCAGGATGATCAGGACGATGATGACCGGTTCCATCGTCGTTCCCCGTACCTCTCTCCGCCTCGGCGCCTTCGGCAGATCTTATGGTTGTCGAAGATCTTGCTGGTCGAGTCTGACAGACCGTCGCGTACCTCGCGAGAGGTTCTCTTCAGTTACGTCGTGCGAGGTCACATGACGATCGCGGTGGCCCCCTCGATGTCCACGACATCCACTTCCTGGCCTACTTCGTAAGCACGGTCGGTGTCGAGGGCGCGGGCCGACCAGACCTCTCCGGCCAGCTTGATACGGCCACCGGAGGCGTCGACGCGTTCCAGGACGACGGCTTGTCTGCCCTTCAACGCGTCCACGCCGGTGGCCAGTTGGGGACGCTGGGCGCGATGTCGGTTCGCGATGGGCCGTACGACCGCGATGCCGGCGGTCGAGACGATGGCGAAGACGACGACCTGGGCGACGGCTTCGCCGCCGAAGACGCCCGCGACCAGCGCCGCGGCGATCGCGCCCACCGCGAGCATGCCGAGTTCGGGCATCGCGGTGACCACGAGCGCGATGCCGAGCGCCGTCGCGCCGATCAGCCACCACAGCCATGCGTCGATGTCCACGTGGTCATGGTAGGTCCGCGGGCCCCGTCGCCGACAGGGCGCCCGTGGTGTGAAATGCCGTTCTTACCCTGGGATTTGTGGGGCGGGAGCCTGGTCAGGAGATCGGGAGGCCCTGGGCGGTCCAGCGCTCGCCCACCTGTTCGACGACGAGCGGGAGGCCGAAGCAGAGGGAGAGGTTGCGGGAGGTGAGTTCGAGCTCCAGCGGGCCGGCGGCGAGGACCTTGCCCTGGCGGATCATGAGGACGTGGGTGAAGCCCGGGGGGATCTCCTCGACGTGGTGGGTGACCATGAGCATCGAGGGGGCGATGGGGTCGCGGGCGAGGCGGCCGAGGCGGCGGACCAGGTCCTCGCGGCCGCCGAGGTCGAGGCCGGCGGCGGGCTCGTCGAGGAGCAGCAGCTCGGGGTCGGTCATCAGGGCTCGGGCGATGAGGGTGCGCTTGCGCTCGCCCTCGGAGAGCGTGCCGAACCTGCGCTCCAGGTACTCGCTCATGCCGAGACGGTCGAGGAAGGCACGGGCGCGCTGCTCGTCGATCTCCTCGTAGTCCTCGTGCCAGGTCGCGGTCATGCCGTACGCGGCGGTCAGCACGGTCTCCAGGACGGTCTGGCGCTTGGGGAGCTTCTCGGTCATGGCGATGCCGGCCATGCCGATGCGCGGACGCAGCTCGAAGACGTCGGTGCCGGGCTTGCCGAGGGTCTCGCCGAGGATGGCGGTGGTGCCCGAGCTGGGGTAGAGGTACGTGGAAGCGAGGTTGAGGAGGGTGGTCTTGCCCGCGCCGTTCGGGCCGAGGATGACCCAGCGCTCGCCCTCCTTGACCGACCAGGAGACCTGGTCCACCAGAGCCCGGCCCTCGCGGACCACGGATACGTCCTGAAGCTCCAGAACATCGCTCATGAGCGCGTTGTCTCCCCTTGCAGTGTGGCCGGTCTCGGCTGTTGCGTACGCCTGTGGCTCGGTCCGCCGCGCCTGTGGGCGCAGCCCTCCATGAAATCTACGCCACCGGTCGTACCGGGCGTTCCCTCGGTCCGGTCCTTGGAGGGTCCTAGGGTGTGGGCATGCTCTCGGAACCGCGCGCTGGACGTCTTGCAGCTTGGGGAAATGCCCTTTTGGCCGGACTTGTCTCACCGGATGACGCCGTGCTCGCCATCGTCGGCGAGGACGCGGTGCATCGGGTGGAGGGGCTGCCCGGGGAGTCGGCTCCGGTCGGGCTGACGCTCGCGCTGGGGCGGATGCGGACGCTCGGCGTGACCGGGCTGCGGGTCGCGCTGCCAGCGCCCGGGCATCCGCTGGGGCTGAGCGGGCCGCCGGAGTTCAATGCGCGGGCGCTGGACGCCGAGGAGGCCGTGGTCTGTCACGGGGCCGCGTTCGGGTTGGTGCCGGAGGTGTACGAGGCCGGGCCCGAAGGTGATGTGCATGTCGAGGTCGTGTGGCACGTGCTGCGCGTGCGGGAGGCGCCGCCCGCGGATGTGCCGTCGCTGGGCGAGGCGGAGCGGGAGCTCGCGGAGGCGCTCCGGGAGGCGACCGAGGTGCTGACGCGGCTGGATGTGGCCGGGTCGGGGCCGGTGGCGGAGGCGGCGGTCGACGCGTATCGGGCGCGGGCCGAGCGGGGGCGGGAGGTGCTGGCGCCGGGGTATCCGTCGCGGGCGGTGCGGGTGCTGGAATTGGCACAGCGGGTGGGGACGCTCATCGCCGTGGCGACGGAGAGTGGGCACGGGGGTGCGGTGAGTTCGTCCGAGATCTTTACGCGGCGGGAGGCGTTGCGGTCGGTGGAGCGGACTGCGCGTAGGGCGCAGGTCGCGGCGTACAACTCCGTTGTGGAGGAGCGGGAGCGGGGGGTGCGGTGACGGTCGGTTGTGCTGGTGCTCGGCGTTGGTGCTGAGGGCGGGTGGGTGCGCAGCCCGGCGTAACCGGGTGCCGCCTGCGCCCACCCGTGCCGCCCCAGCGGCACGACTGCCCGCAGGCTGACGGCCTCCCAGGTGGGGCTGGGAGGCCGGGCGCCTCCGGCTCGGAGGCGGAGGGGTGCGTCAGTGGTTGACGGCGAGGTTGCCGAACGCGGGGTTCAGGACGCCGATGACGTTCACGCTGTTGCCGGACACGTTGACCGGGACGTGGACCGGGGCCTGGATGAGGTTGCCCGAGACGACGCCCGGGGAGCCCACGGCCTTGCCGTCGGCGTGCGCGCTGGTGGCGGAGGCCATGCCCGCGCCCGCGGCCAGCAGGCCGCCGGTCACCATCGTCACGGCAGCGGCCTTCTTCAGGTTCTTCACTTCTGAGCCCTCCTTGCGATTGCCGCGGCAGGCGCCGCAGCACGCACTGGAGAACGGCGGAGATCCCTCGAGGATGCGCCATATGGGGGACATTCCCACGACGGTATGAATCTCTGCCTGGAACGGAACCTTCCGTGTTGCCGTGGGGTGCGTGTCAGCCGGTCACGCCATGGCGAACGGCCCACAGAGCCGCCTGCGTCCGGTCGGACAGGTCGAGTTTCATCAGGATGTTCGAGACGTGCGTCTTTACGGTCTTCTCGGAGAGGACGAGCGCGCGGGCGATCTCCCGGTTGGACCGGCCGTCCGCTATCAGGCCCAGCACCTCACGCTCCCGGTCGGTGAGCGAACCGGCTCTTGCCGGCCCCGAGTTGGCCTCCTCCTGGGACAGCAGTGCGTCTGCGACCTCCGGCTGCAGGAGGATGTGCCCGGCGTGGACCGAGCGGATGGCTCCGGCGAGGGCGTCGGGGTCGACGTCCTTGTAGACGTATCCGGCGGCGCCGGCGCGCAGGGCGGGCACCACCGTGCGCTGCTCGGTGAAGCTGGTGACGACCAGTACGCGTGCGGGGTTGTCCAATTCGCGGAGTCTGCGCAGGGCGTCGACGCCGTCCATGCCCGGCATCTTGACGTCCATGAGGATGACGTCGGGCTTCAACTCCTCCGCGCGGTCGACTCCTTCGGCGCCGTCCGCCGCCTCGCCCACGACCCGGATGTCGTCCTGTACCTCGAGGAAGGTGCGCAGCCCGCGGCGGACCACTTGATGGTCGTCGACGAGCAGCACCTTGATCGCCTCAGCCACCGGGGACCTCCATCTCGATCGTGGTGCCCTTGCCGGGCGCCGATTCCACGGTCAGCGTGCCGCCGGCCCCGCTCGTCCGGTCCCGCATGGAGACCAGGCCCAGGTGGCGGCCCGCGCGGCGGACCGCGCTCGGGTCGAAGCCGGTGCCGTCGTCCGTGACGCGCAGGACGGCTCCGCCGCCGCGGCGGTCCAGGGTCACGTCGACGTGGTCGGCACCGGAGTGGCGCAGGGCGTTGTGCAGGGCCTCCTGGGCGACGCGCAGGACGGCCTCCTCCTGGGAGGCGGGCAGGGCCTTCACCCCGCGGCCTGCGAAGGTCACGCGGGCGGAGTGGGCGCGGTCGAGGACCCGGATCTGCGTCCGGAGGGTCGCCACGAGGCCGTCCTCGTCGAGGGCGGCGGGGCGCAACTCGACCACCGCCGCGCGCAGTTCGTCGGCTGCCTCGGCGGCCAGGGCCGCCACCTGCTGGAGTTCGCCCTTGGCGCGTACCGGGTCCCGGTCCACCAGGCGGGCCGCTGCCTGGGCGGTAAGACGCAGGGAGAACAGCTTCTGACTGACCGCGTCGTGCAGTTCGTGGGCCAGGCGGGAGCGCTCCTCGGCGATCGTGAGCTCACGGCTGCGTTCGTAGAGGCGGGCGTTGGTCAGCGCGATCGCGGCGTGCTGGGCGAGGATGCCGAGCAACTCCTCGTCGTCCGCGGTGAAGCCACAGCTGCCCTCGGGCTTCGGGCAGTTCTTGTTCGCCAGGAACAGTGCGCCGATCACCTCGTCGCCGTCGCGGATCGGCAGCCCTAGGAAGTCGACCAGGTCGGGGTGGGCCTTCGGCCAGCCCTCGAAGCGGGGGTCCTTGCGGACGTCGGCGAGGCGCTCGGACCTGGCCTCGTGCAGCATCGCGGCGAGGATGCCGTGCTGGCGCGGGAGGGGGCCGATGGCCTTCCACTGTTCCTCGCTGACCCCGTCGACCACGAACTGGGCGAAGCCGCCGTGGTCGTCCGGCACGCCGAGCGCGGCGTACTGCGCGTCGAGCAGCTCGCGGGCCGAGGCGACGATCGTCTTCAGGACGTCGCGCACCTCGAGGTGTCTGCTCATGGCCAGCAACGCGGAACTCACCGCGGCGAGGCCGGACCGGGGACCGTGGCTCATGTCCTCACGGTACCGGCGGGCTGTGACAGCGCGGATCGGACCGGTGGCCGCGGGTGCCCGGTCCGGTGGGCCTAGGTCGCGGGGCCGAGGGGCCGGGCGGTGCGGCGTAGGACCGAGGGCGCCGGGCCCCTGACGTAGGGCGAAGGGACCCGGTGGGTTGCGGCCCGCGTCCGAGGCGGTCCGGGCGGCCCCGTTCCTACGTTGTGGGCACGCGATCACGACGAGGGAGCCGATCATGCCGGTTGCGATCATCACGGGGGCCTCGAAGGGCCTGGGGCGGGCGCTCGCTCAGGCCCTGGCCGGGCGGGGCTGGGACCTGGTGCTCGACGCCAGGGGTGCGCGGGCCCTGGGGGACGCGGCCGAGGCCGTCTCCGCGCACGGCACGCGCGTGACCGCCCTGGCCGGGGACGTCAGGGACGGCGGGCACCGGGCGGAGCTGGTGGCGGCGGCGCGGCGGCTGGGCGGCGTCGACCTGCTGGTGCACAACGCCAGCGCGCTGGGGGCCGAGCCGCTGGTGCGGCTGGAGGAGCTGTCCCTGGAGGGGCTGCGGCGGGCGCTCGAGGTGAACCTGGTGGCGGGGCTGGGGCTGGTCCAGGAGGCGCTGCCGCTGCTGCGGGCTTCCCGGGCGGGCACCGTGGTCGCGGTCAGCTCGGACGCGGCGGCGGAGGCGTACGAGACCTGGGGCGGCTACGGGGCATCCAAGGCGGCGCTGGACCACCTGGTGGCGGTGCTCGCCGTGGAGGAGCCGGGGCTGCGGGTCTGGGCGGTGGATCCGGGGGACATGGCCACGGACCTGTACGCGGCGGCCGTACCGGACGATGACGACCCGCGGCCGGAGCCGGCCACTGTGGTGCCGGGATTCCTGCGGCTGCTGGACGAGCGGCCGGCCAGCGGGCGGTACGGGGCTCCGGCCCTGGCGGACGGGGCGCGATGACGCCGGCCATGCGGGTTCCGGAGGAGCTGTCGGCCCGGGTGCCGGTCGAGCAGCGGGGGCCCGGGCTGGACCGGGACGCCGTACGGATGCTGGTGTCGCGGGGTACCGAGGTGGCACATCACACGTTCACCGAGCTGCCGCGGGTGTTGCGTGCGTGGGATCTGCTCGTGGTCAACACCTCGGCCACGCTGGCGGCGGCCGTGGACGGATGGTCCGGGCACACGCGCGTGGTGGTGCATTTCTCCACACGCGGGGACGACGGCCGCTGGGCCGTGGAGCTGCGGGAACCCGACGGGCGGGGCACCACGCGCCCGCGTGCGGGTGGGCCCGCGGGTACGGAGGTGTGCCTGCCGGGGGGTGTACGGCTGGTGCTGGAGGAGCCGCTGAGCGGGCGGAGTGAGCGGCTGTGGTGGGCGCGGGTCGCCGGGCCCGGTGTGGTGGGGCTGCTGCGGGAGCACGGGCGGCCGATTCGCTACGCCTACACGGAGCGGGACCAGCCGTTGTCCGTCTACCAGACGATCTTCGCGCTGCCGTCCGCGGACGGGGCGGGCAGTGCGGAGATGCCGAGTGCGGCCCGGCCGTTCACCGCACGGGTGGTGGCGGAGCTGGTGAGCAGGGGGGTGCGGCTCGCGCCGGTGACGCTGCACACGGGGGTGGCTTCGGCGGAGGCGCACGAGCCGCCGTACCCGGAGCGTTTCGCGGTGCCGGAGGCCTCGGCGCGGCTGATCAACGCGACGAAGGCCGGTGGCGGCCGGGTCGTCGCGGTCGGAACGACGGCGGTGCGGGCCGTGGAGTCGGCGGCGGGTGCCGACGGGGTCGTACGGCCGCGCGCGGGGTGGACCGGCCTGGTGGTGACGCCGGAGCGCGGGGTCCGTGTGGTGGACGGGCTGCTGACCGGGCTGCACGAGCCGGAGGCCTCGCATCTGCTGATGCTGGAGGCGGTCGCGGGGCGGGTGGCGGTCGAGCGGGGTTACGAGGCGGCGTTGCAGGGCCGCTACCTGTGGCACGAGTTCGGGGACGTGCACCTCGTACTGCGGTGAAGAGCCCTCACGCAGAGCATCGCTTGTGCAACCGGCAGTGAAACGGAACTCCACCCGATGTGAGCCCTCGCATAGGACCCACGTCACGTACGAAGGGACGTAGGAGACAAAGTCGCACCTTTTGAGCGGCGCGTACGGTCCAGTCTGCCCCGATTTGCCCATCCCTGATCCACTATCTCCTTTCGTACGTCACACCTTTGCCACGCTTTTTTGCGGCCGCTAAGAATGGCTGCCGTCGCTCAGCGCCGTGGTTCACCTCCGCGGCGTTCGTGTCGGAAACACACCGAGTCCAACGCCGGACGCCGAGCGACTCCCGCGCTATTCGAAGAGGTCCAAACCACCATGCCCAAGAACATCTTCAGCCGTGTTCAGAGTCGTAGCCTGACCCGTCACCACAAGATCGCCATGGCGGGTGTCGCCACCCTCGGCGCCGCCGCCATCGGTTTCTCCGCGGTGCCGAGCGGTGCCTCGACGAAGACCACGACCGAGGCCGCTCAGCCGGCTGCGGTGGCGTTCAGCACCGAGCAGATCAAGGACGTCAAGGCCAGCGTCACCGACCAGATGGCCGGTGCCAGCCTGAAGGCGGAGCAGATCGCGGCCAAGAAGAAGGCCGACGCCGCTGCCGCCGCCAAGAAGAAGGCCGAGGCCGAGGCCGCGAAGAAGAAGGCCGAGGCCGAGCGCAAGGCCAAGGAGGCCGCGAGCCGCGCCGCCAAGCGCGCCGAGGCCAAGAAGGCCGCCAAGAAGGCCGCCAAGAAGACCTACGCGAACAACCTCGACGGCTGGATCCGCGAGTCGCTCGACATCCTGAAGAAGCACGACATCCCGGCGTCCTACGACGGCATCCACCGCAACATCATGCGGGAGTCCTCGGGTAACCCGAAGGCGATCAACGACTGGGACATCAACGCCATCAACGGCATCCCGTCGAAGGGTCTGCTGCAGGTCATCCCGCCGACCTTCAAGACCTGGCACGTCGCCGGCACCTCCTGGGACATCTACGACCCGGTCGCCAACATCACCGCCGCCTGCAACTACGCGGCTGACAAGTACGGCTCGATGGACAACGTCGACAGCGCGTACTGAGGTGGCGCGGACCTCTGCTCGCTGAACGTGTGAACGCCGAAGGGCGGCACCCCCTGACGGGGTGCCGCCCTTCGGGCCACGTCGAGCTGTGACCGCAGCGCGTGACTACGTGCGCATGACTACTTGCGCATGACCTCCGGCTCGTGGCGGCGCAGGAAGCGCGCCACGAAGAAGCCGCAGATCACGCCGAGGACGAGCAGCGCACCCATGTCCATGGCCCAGGCGCCGGCCGTGTGCTCCCACAGCGGGTCGTTGTCGCCGGCCGTCTCGGGCGGGCTGATCTTGTTGAAGTCCAGCGTGGCACCCGATGCGGCGACCGCCCAGCGCGAGGGCATCAGGAACGAGAACTGGTTGACGCCGATCGAGCCGTGCAGCGTGAACAGGCAGCCGGTGAAGACGACCTGGATGATCGCGAACATCACGAGCAGCGGCATGGTCTTCTCGGCGGTCTTGACCAGCGACGAGATGATCAGGCCGAACATCATCGACGTGAAGCCCAGCGCCATGATCGGCACGGACAGCTCCAGCAGCGTGGCGCTGCCGAAGACCAGGCCTTCCTCCGGGATCTCCCGGCTGGAGAAGCCGATGACACCGACCAGCAGGCCCTGCAGCACGGTGATCATGCCGAGCACGAACACCTTCGACATCAGGTACGCCGAGCGTGACAGGCCGGTCGCGCGCTCCCGCTCGTAGATGACCCGTTCCTTGATCAGCTCGCGGACCGAGTTCGCCGCGCCCGCGAAGCAGGCGCCGACCGCGAGGATCAGCAGCACCGTGGTGGCCGTGCCGTTCGGGATGATGCGGCCGGTCTGCGGGTTGGCCGGGTTGGGCAGCAGGCCCCTGTCCGCGTCGATGAGCAGGCTCACCGCGCCGAGCACGGCCGGCAGGATCACCATCAGGGCCAGGAAGCCCTTGTCGGACGCGATCACCGAGACGTAGCGCCGCACCAGTGTGACGAACTGCGACATCCAGCCCTGCGGCTTCGGCGGCTTCATCGCCTGCATCGGCGGAACCTGTACGGACTGCGGCGCGACGGCGTCGATGTCCGCGGCGTACATCTGGTAGTGCTGCGAGCCCTTCCAGCGGCCCGCCCAGTCGTAGTCGCGGTAGTTCTCGAAGGCGGAGAAGACATCGGCCCAGGTGTCGTAGCCGAAGAAGTTCAGCGCCTCCTCCGGCGGGCCGAAGTAGGCGACCGCACCGCCCGGGGCCATCACCAGGAGCTTGTCGCAGATCGCCAGCTCGGCCACGGAGTGGGTGACGACGAGGACCGTACGGCCGTCGTCGGCGAGGCCGCGCAGCAGCTGCATGACGTCACGGTCCATGCCCGGGTCGAGACCCGAGGTGGGCTCGTCCAGGAAGATCAGCGACGGCTTGGTGAGCAGCTCCAGGGCCACGGAGACGCGCTTGCGCTGGCCACCGGAGAGGGAGGTGACCTTCTTCTCCTTGTGGATGTCCAGCTTCAGCTCGCGCAGCACCTCGTCGATCCGGGCCTCGCGCTCGGCGGCCGTGGTGTCGGCCGGGAAGCGCAGCTTGGCCGCGTACTTGAGGGCCTTCTTGACGGTCAGCTCCTTGTGCAGGATGTCGTCCTGCGGGACCAGACCGATGCGCTGGCGCAGCTCGGCGAACTGCTTGTAGAGGTTGCGGTTGTCGTAGAGGACCTCGCCCTGGTCGGCCGGGCGGTAGCCGGTGAGCGCCTTGAGCAGCGTCGACTTGCCGGAGCCGGACGGGCCGATGACCGCGATCAGCGACTTCTCCGGGACGCCGAAGGAGACGTCCTTGAGGATCTGCTTGCCGCCGTCGACCGTGACGGTCAGGTGGCGGGCGGAGAAGGACACCTCACCGGTGTCGACGAACTCCTCGAGCCGGTCGCCGACGATCCGGAACGTGGAGTGGCCGACGCCGACGACGTCGGTCGGGCCGAGCAGCTGCGTGCCGCCCTTGGCGATGGGCTGGCCGTTGACGTACGTGCCGTTGTGGGAGCCGAGGTCGCGGATCTCCATGCGGCCGTCGGGCGTGGCGTGGAACTCGGCGTGGTGCCGGGAGACCTGGAGGTCGGAGACGACCAGTTCGTTCTCCAGGGCACGGCCGATGCGCATCACGCGGCCGAGGGAGAACTGGTGGAACGTGGTCGGGCTGCGGTCACCGTGGACCGGCGGCGCCCCCGCGGCACCGCCGGGGCCCTGCTGCTGCGGGATGGGTGCCGCTTGCTGCTGGGGCTGCTGCCATCCGGCCTGGGCCTGCTGCTGCGGCACCTGGTGCTGCGGCTGCTGGTACGGGGCCTGCCCCGGCGTCTGCTGGGCGGGGGCCTGCTGCGCCCAGCCGGCGTTCGCGCCCTGCGCGGCGTACGGCTGCTGAGGCTGGGCCTGCGGCGTGGCGACGGAAGCCGCGGCGCCGGAGAGGTTCAGGCGCGGTCCGTCGGTGGCGTTGCCCAGGTTCACCGCCGAGCCCGGGCCGAGCTCCATCTGATGGATCCGCTGCCCTTGCACGAACGTGCCGTTGGTGCTGCCGTGGTCCTCGATGACCCAACTGCGGCCGTTGAAACTGACCGTGGCGTGACGCCAGGAGACCCTGGCGTCGTCGAAGACGACGTCCCCCTGCGGATCACGTCCGAGGGTGTATGCCCTGGACGGATCGAGCGTCCAGGTACGTCCGTTTGATTCCAGTACGAGTTCCGGCACTCCATGCCCCACTGAGTTGTCCCCCGAGTTACCCCCGACATGGGGAGTCTAGGGATGTCGAACATCGGGGGGAACTATTTCAGGAGCGGCCCTCTGACCGAAAGTCGGGCCTAGTGAAGACCGCGTTCGGACGCGTCAGCCGTTTCCGTTGACGGGGTTGAAAACGGCCCGGAGAGTGGTATTTCGACGCGAGGGGGACATGCGCGGTGTTCCCGCCGCGTAGCGGATCGGGGGGTCTGCCATGGGTGTTGCTAAAGGTGTCGAGACGGCGAGCGACGGCACACGCGTGCCGTGGGGGGACGCGCTGCTGACCGCCGTCGCCGCCGTGAGCTGGGCGTTGATCGGAATGGCGGGAACGGCGGCGCTGGGACTGCATCTACTGGAAGCGGACGCGGCGGGCTCGTTGGGGCCGATGACCGCGGCGGTGGTGGCCCTGGGGGCGGGTGGGTCGGTCACGCCGTCCGGTGACGTGTCGGTGTTCGGCCTGTCGGGCGCGCAGGCGGACACGGCCATCGAGATCACGCCACTGGGGGTGAGCCTGGTCGGAGCGGTGCTGCTGTCGTACTTCTTCCTGCGGTCCTTGCGTGCGGCGGGAGTTGTGATCTCGTCGGCCGAACTCCTCGCGCGTGCGGGCGCGGTGGTGGCGCTGTTCGTGGCGATGCTGGGCGGGCTGGCGTGGGCGGGGCACGATGTCATCACGATCGACGGTGGCTCGCTGGGGCTGGACGACCTGACCGGGGGCGGCGGGGGCGGCGGGGTGGAGATCCCCGGGCTCGGGGACGTCGGGGACATCGGCGGGCTGCTGCCGGACCGGCTCGGCGACCTGGTCGACGCGCAGGCGGCGGTGGGCTTCACGGTCGACACCGCGCGCACACTGCTCGGCGGTCTCGTCTGGTCGGCCGGGATCCTTCTCGTCGCCCTGCTGGCCTCGCGCCGCACGCCGCTGCCGCCGGGCTGGGAGGCCGTACACCGGGTCGTACGGCCCGCCGTGTCCGCCGTGGTGACCGTGTCGCTGGTGGCGGTGGCGGCGGGGCTCTCTGCGGCGGGGTACGCGGCGATCGGCGACGACCATCCCCGGCGCATCGCGGGCGCGGCGCTGCTCGGGGCGCCGAACGGGGTCTGGCTGGGCGTGCCGATCGGCCTGTTCGTGCCGTGGGACGGCCGCGCAACGGGTGAGCTGACCCGTTTCCTGCCGGA
>NZ_GG657757.1:1924744-1966970 GCF_000158955.1 Streptomyces viridochromogenes DSM 40736
CGTAAGGTTCACGCCATCGCCGCGACACCCACTGTTCGCTGTCCGCAAGGCGGACCTCAGGGGCGCTGCGACCTGCCCGCCGGATACGGTGGAACCACCATGAGCGCTTCGCAGACCTCGTCCTCCGACGTCCCCACCCTCCTTGTCAAGATTTTCGGCAAGGATCGGCCGGGCATCACGGCCGGACTCTTCGACACCCTCGCCGCCTACTCCGTCGACGTCGTCGACATCGAGCAGGTCGTCACCCGAGGCCGAATGGTGCTCTGCGCGCTCGTGACCGAGCCGCCCTCGGGGCTCGAGGGCGATCTGCGGGCGACCGTGCACAGCTGGGCCGAGTCGATGAAGATGCAGGCGGAGATCATCTCCGGCCTCGGCGACAACCGGCCGCGCGGGTCGGGCCGCTCCCTGGTCACCGTGCTGGGGCATCCGCTCACGGCGGAGGCGACGGCCGCGATCGCCGCGCGGATCACGAAGACCGGCGGCAACATCGACCGTATCTTCCGGCTCGCCAAGTACCCCGTGACGGCGGTCGAGTTCGCCGTGTCCGGCGTGGAGACCGAGCCGCTGCGCACCGCCCTGGCGACCGACGCGGCGAAGCTCGGCATCGACGTGGCGGTCGTCGCCGCCGGTCTGCACCGGCGGGCGCAGCGCCTGGTCGTCATGGACGTCGACTCCACGCTGATCCAGGACGAGGTCATCGAGCTGTTCGCGGCGCACGCCGGCTGCGAGGACAAGGTGGCCGCGGTGACGGCGGCCGCGATGCGCGGGGAGCTGGACTTCGAGCAGTCCCTGCACGCGCGGGTGGCGCTGCTGGAGGGGCTCGACGCCTCGGTCGTGGACAAGGTGCGCAGCGAGGTGCGGCTGACGCCGGGAGCTCGCACCCTGATCCGTACGCTGAAGCGGCTCGGCTACCAAGTCGGTGTGGTCTCGGGCGGTTTCACCCAGGTCACGGACGATCTGAAGGAGCGGCTGGGGCTGGACTTCGCCCACGCCAACACGCTGGAGATCGTCGACGGCAGGCTGACGGGCAAGGTCACCGGCGAGATCGTCGACCGCGCGGGCAAGGCGCGGTTGCTGCGGCGGTTCGCCGCCGAGGCGGGTGTGCCGCTGTCGCAGACGGTGGCGATCGGTGACGGTGCGAACGACCTGGACATGCTGAACGCGGCCGGTCTCGGTGTCGCCTTCAACGCCAAACCGGTGGTCCGCGAGGCCGCGCACACCGCGGTGAACTTCCCCTTCCTGGACACGGTCCTGTACCTGCTGGGCGTCACCCGGGAAGAGGTCGAGACGGCGGACACCCTCGACGCGGTCTGAACCCGCCAACGCGGTCCGACCGGCTGCCGGCCGGCCAGGAGGGCCCGGTACCGGTGCGGTGCCGGGCCTCCGTCAGCGCCAGAGGGTCACTCGGTCGGTGCCCAGTAGTCCTGCAGCGTGGCCACACCCGGCTCCACGCTCTTCCACGAGCCGGAGAAGGACAGCACGGCGAAGGCGGCGGCCGGGAATCCGCGGCGGCCCATCCGCTCACGGGCGTCGTCCTCGGCCGAGCCCGCGAGGATCTCCGCGAGGCCCTGGACGCCCGGGTTGTGGCCGATCAGGAGGACGTTCTGGGCGTCGTCCGGGGTCTCGTTGAGCACGGCGATCAGTTCACCCGGCGAGGCCTCGTAGATCCGCTCCTCGTAGACGGTTTTCGGCCGGTGCGGGAACTCCTGGACGGCGAGCTTCCAGGTCTCCCGGGTCCGGACCGCGGTGGAGCACAGGGCCAGGTCGAAGGGGACGCCGGTGTCGGCGAGCCTCCGTCCGGCCTCCGCCGCGTCCTTTCGGCCCCGGTCAGCGAGCGGACGCTCGTGGTCGGTCACCTGTGGCCAGTCGGCTTTCGCATGGCGGAAGAGGACAATCCTGCGGGGTTCTGCGACGCTCATGAGATCCAGCTTCGCATGAAACACGCCATGTGGCGCAGGGAGTTGGCCACCGGTCTTTTGCCGTGCTCAGCGGGATATCAGCTGCTGCATACGCTCGAAGAGCTGGGTGATCGCGGGGTCACCGGTGGCCGCGTGGGCGTCGGACGGGTTCAGGATCAGGGCGAGCAGTGCGGCGAAGGCGAGCGTGGGCAGGGCGAGGGCCCACCAGGGAAGCCGGCTGTCGGCGCCGGCCCGGGTGGCCGGGTGGAGCCTGGGGTGCGTAGGGGCCGACATGGGTGCCTCCGCTCTTCGAGTGGTGGTGGCCCGCGTCTCGCGGTCACACAACGAAGCTACGGAACCGGCGGCGGCCAACCCATCCGGTGGTCCACCCACTTGACCCTGACCCTCACCCCCTAGGGGACAGGGGGGCTAGCCCCACCACGGGCCGCATACGGGCCGGTCGGCCGGACGAGCGGCGGTCATGGTGAGGCGATGGTCGCGATCACGGCGATGACGATGAAGATCGCGAAGAAGGAGCCGAAGACGAGCAGCATCTTCTTCTGACCGTGCTGGGGATTCGGGTCGAGCACTGGCATGGGGCAAGTCTCGCACCCGACGCCCGCACCGGCCGCCCCGGGGTGAGTTCGACGCCCGGGGACGGGCTCAGCGCCCCGCCTCGGCCTCCACCGTGCGGTCCCGGCCCGCCAGGAAGCCGACCACCATCTGCGGGATCATCAGGGCGCTCATCAGCGCGATCGGCAGGCCCCAGCCGCCGCTGTGCTGGTACAGGACACCCACCAGGAGCGGTCCCGGAATGGAGATCAGATAGCCGGTGCTCTGCGCGAACGCCGACAGCTGGGCCACGCCCGGTCCGGTCCTGGCCCGCATGCCGACCATGGTGAGAGCGAGCGGGAAGGCGCAGTTGGCGACGCCGAGCAGCAGGGCCCAGGCCCAGGCGCCGGCGGCCGGTGCGAGGTACAGACCGGCGTAGCCGGCGAGGCCGCAGACGCCCAGGGCGAGCACGATCGGGCCCTGGTGCGGCAGTCGTGTGGCCAGGCGCGGTATGACGAACGCCAGCGGAATGCCCATCGCCATGGTGACCGCCAGCAGCAGCCCCGCGGTGCCCGCGGGTACACCGGCGTCCCGGAAGATCTGCGCCATCCAGCCCATGGTGATGTAGGCGGCGGTGGCCTGGAGCCCGAAGAAGACGGCCAGTGCCCAGGCGGTACGGCTCCGGGTGATCCGCAGCCGCGGCGCCTCCTCGCGTGCGGGGTCGGCCGATGCGGAGGCCTGCGTCTCCTCGCGCTCGGGCTCCGTCCCGGGGGCCGATACGCGTCCGCGTACGAACGGCAGCCACGGCAGGATCGCGGCCACCGCGAGGCCCGCCCACAGGGCGAGGCCGGACTGCCAGTTTCCGCCCAGCGCGTCGGTCAGCGGCACCGTGACCGCGGCCGCGAGGGACGTACCCAGGGCCAGCGCCATGGAGTACAGGCCGGTCATGGAGCCGACGCGGTCGGGGAACCAGTGCTTGACGATGACCGGCATCAGGACGTTGCTGACCGCGATGCCCATGAGGGCCAGGGCGCTGGCGGCCAGGAATCCGGCCGTGCCGCCGGCGTACGGCCGGATCAGCAGGCCGGTGGCGATGGCGACCATGCCGGCGCACACCACGGCGCCTGGGCCGAAGCGGCGGGCGAGCCGCGGGGCCATGACGCCGAAGAGGGCGAAGCAGAGCGGGGGGACGGAGGTGAGCAGCCCGGCCACGCTGCCGCTCATGCCGAGCCCGTCGCGGACTTCTTCCAGGAGCGCGCCGAGGCTGGTGATGGCGGGGCGGAGGTTCAGCGCGGACAGCACGATGCCGAGGACGAGCAGCCGTTTCGTCCACGCGTGCGTGGACGGGCCGCCGCGTTTCCCGGCGTCGTGCGCGGCCGAGCTGCGTACGGTCGGGGGCGTCATCGTCCGGGTTTCCTCACTAGCCATGAGACCCATCATAGAATCATAGGATGATTGACTGTCCACTCCCGTCCAACCCCCGGACGCCCGCGGGCGCTCCGGACGTGGGAAGGTGAGTCATGCCCCTGAGCCATCCCCGACGCTCCGCGCTGTCCGAGCAGGTCATCGCCGCACTGCGGGCGCAGATCACCTCGGGCGAGTGGCCGATCGGCTCCCGCATCCCGACCGAGCCCGAACTGGTCGAGCAGCTCGGCGTCGCGCGCAACACGGTCCGCGAGGCCGTCCGCGCGCTCGCGCACAACGGCCTGCTGGACATCCGGCAGGGCTCCGGAACCTACGTCGTGGCCACCAGTGAGCTGGCCGGTGTGATGCAGCGGCGGTTCGCCGGCGCCGATCCCCGGCACATCGCCGAGCTGCGCTCCACGCTGGAGTCGTCCGCCGCCCGGCTGGCCGCCGAGCGGCGCACCGAGAAGGACCTCAAGCAGCTCGACGCGCTGCTGCTGCGGCGTGAGGAGGCCTGGGAGTCGGGTGACGCGGAGGCGTTCGTGGCCGCGGACGCGACCTTCCACCTGGCCGTGGTGTCGGCCTCCCACAACGACGTCATGACCGCCATGTACGCGGACCTGGGCGAGGTGCTGCGGGACTGGCTGCGGGAGGACGTCGGCGAGGAATTGACGCCGGAGACGTACATGGAGCACGGAGGGCTGCTCGACGCGATCCGCGCCGGGGACGCGGCGCAGGCGGCGACGGAGGCCGCCCGCTACCCGTTCCTGTGCCGGCTGGCCGGGGTCAGCTCCCCCGCTGGTGACTGATCCACGCCTCGCCGACCTCTTTCCAGCAGCGTCCCGTGAGCCGCACGGTCAGTGCGGGCCAGGTCTCCACCGGGGAGCTGTCGGTGTCGATGTCCCACCAGCGGGCGCACTCGACGTGCAGGCTCACGCGGTCGACCACGGGGTACGGGTTGTGGCAGTAGGCGGTCACCCGGGAGCCGGTGACGCGGATCCGGCACGCGGCCCCGAAGGGCTCCGCCGGCTTCGCCGCCTCCTGCTCGCGGGTGGGCACGCGCGCGTGGGGCACCGCCTCGTACGAGAGGGTCATCACGAGAGCGACGGCGAGGGACAGCGAGGCCGTTCGGCGGGACAAGCGCACAAGGGGACCTCCTCGGCCGTGCTGGGGAGGGGATCGCGTGGTGAAGGCTTCATCCAGAGTGACCGCTCGTGAGCCTGCGCGCCCGGCCGGTGGGCCGAACGAGTGACGCCCCGATCCCCGCGCGGTGCGGGGAACGGGGCGTCGGCGTCGCGTTGACGCGGGCGGAGATCAGGCGCCGATGGCGTGCAGACCGCCGTCCACGTGGATGATCTCGCCGGTGGTCTTCGGGAACCAGTCGCTCAGCAGGGCGACGACGCCGCGCCCGGCCGGCTCGGGGTCCGCCAGGTCCCACTCCAGCGGGGCACGGCTGTCCCACACGGAGGCCAGCTCGCCGAAGCCCGGGATGGACTTGGCGGCCATGGAACCGAGCGGGCCGGCCGAGACCAGGTTGCAGCGGATGTTCTGCTTGCCCAGGTCACGGGCCATGTAGCGGCTGGTCGCCTCCAGGGCGGCCTTGGCCGGGCCCATCCAGTCGTACTGCGGCCAGGCGAACTGCGCGTCGAAGGTCAGACCGACGACGGAGCCGCCGTTCTGCATCAGCGGCAGGCAGGCCATGGTGAGCGACTTCAGGGAGTACGCCGAGACGTGCATGGCCGTGGCGACCGACTCGAACGGCGTGTTGAGGAAGTTGCCGCCGAGGGCGTCCTGCGGGGCGAAGCCGATGGAGTGGACGACACCGTCGAGGCCGCCGAGCTCCTCGCCGACGATGTCGGCCAGACGCCCGAGGTGCTGGTCGTTCGTGACGTCGAGCTCGATGACCTTGGTGGGCTTCGGCAGCTTCTTGGCGATGCGCTCGGTCAACGTCGGCCGCGGGAACGCCGTGAGGATGATCTCGGCGCCCTGCTCCTGGGCCAGCTTGGCGGTGTGGAAGGCGATGGAGGCCTCCGTCAGCACACCGGTGATCAGGACGCGCTTGCCCTCGAGAATTCCGCTCATGGTGATCAGTGACCCATTCCCAGTCCGCCGTCAACGGGGATGACGGCTCCAGTGATGTACGAGGCGTCGTCGGAGGCGAGGAACCGCACCGTCGCGGCGACCTCCTCGGGCTGGGCGTACCGGCCGAGCGGAACCTGCTTCACGATGTTCTCGCGCTGCTCGTCGGTGAGCGCCTTGGTCATGTCGGTGTCGACGAAGCCGGGCGCGACGACGTTGAAGGTGAGGTTGCGCGAGCCCAGCTCACGGGCGAGGGAGCGCGCGAAGCCGACCAGGGCGGCCTTGGAGGCGGCGTAGTTGGCCTGGCCGGGGCCGCCGTAGAGGCCGACGACCGAGGAGATCAGGACGACGCGGCCCCTCTTGGCGCGCAGCATGCCGCGGTTGGCGCGCTTGACGACGCGGAAGGTGCCGGTGAGGTTGGTGTCGACGACCGACGTGAAGTCTTCCTCCGACATGCGCATCAGGAGCTGGTCCTTGGTGATGCCGGCGTTGGCGATCAGGACCTCGACGGGGCCGTGGGCCTCCTCGATCTCCTTGTAGGCCTGCTCCACCTGCTCGGCGTCGGTGATGTCGCACTTGACGGCGAGGCAGCCCAGTTCCGTCAGGGCGGCCGGCGGCTCACCCGAGCGGTACGTGATGGCGACCTTGTCGCCGGCATCGGCGAAAGCGCGGGCGATGGCGAGGCCGATGCCCCGGTTGCCTCCGGTGACGAGAACCGAGCGGCTCAACGGATCACCCTTTCGATAGCGGTCTGATACCCCGCCCGGGCGCCTGGACGAGCAGGCGGCGATGACAGGCGGCTTCCTCGAAAACCTATCGGTCCGGGCATGCCCGCGGACAATCGGGCACCGACAGTGGCGTAGGGGACTCACTGTCGGGTCCCTACAGAAACCCGCGCGCCCGGGTCCGGAAACTCATGGCCCGCGCGCGGGATGGACGACATGATCGGACCAGTCAGGAAGTACGGCAACCACGGTCACCTCGACAGAAAGAGACGGCGGTGCCTCATACCATCGACGAGGCCTTCACGGCCCTCCCCCTACGCCCCCTCGCCGACGCGGCCCTCGCACGCGCGCGTGCGCTCGGTGCCGAGCACGCGGACTTCCGGTTCGAGCGGATCCGCAACGCCTCCTGGCGGTTCCGGGACGCCAAGCCCGCCGGGTCGTCGGACACCACCGACCTCGGGTACGCGGTGCGCGTGGTGCACGGCGGGACGTGGGGTTTCGCGTCCGGTGTCGACCTCAGCCTGGACGCCGCCGCCAGGGTCGCCGGTCAGGCGGTGGCGATGGCGAAGCTGTCCGCCCAGGTGATCAAGGCGGCCGGGTCGGACGAGCGGGTCGAGCTGGCCGACGAGCCCGTGCACGCCGAGCGGACGTGGATCTCGTCGTACGAGATCGATCCGTTCACCGTGCCCGACGAGGAGAAGGCCGGGCTGATCGCGGAGTGGAGCGCGCGGCTGCTGGCGGCCGACGGGGTCGACCATGTCGACGCCTCGTTGCTCACCGTCCACGAGAACAAGTTCTACGCCGACACGGCCGGGACCGTGACCACGCAGCAGCGGGTGCGGCTGCACCCGGTGCTCAACGCCGTGTCGGTGGACGAGTCGAGCGGCGAGTTCGACTCGATGCGCACGCTCGCGCCGCCCGTGGGGCGCGGCTGGGAGTATCTGCGGGGCACCGGCTGGGACTGGGAGGGCGAGCTCGAGCGGATTCCGGAGCTCCTCGCGGAGAAGATGCGCGCGCCGAGCGTCCGGGCGGGCCTGTACGACCTGGTCGTCGACCCGTCCAACCTGTGGCTGACCATCCACGAGTCCATCGGGCACGCCACCGAGCTCGACCGGGCGCTCGGTTACGAGGCCGCCTACGCCGGCACCTCCTTCGCCACGTTCGACCAGCTCGGCAAGTTGCGGTACGGCTCGGAGCTGATGAACGTCACCGGCGACCGCACCGCCGAGCACGGGCTCGCCACCATCGGCTACGACGACGAGGGAGTCGAGGGCCAGTCCTGGGACCTGGTGAAGGACGGCACGCTCGTCGGCTACCAGCTGGACCGGCGGATCGCGAAGCTGACCGGCTTCGAGCGGTCCAACGGCTGCGCCTACGCCGACTCCCCCGGGCACGTGCCGGTGCAGCGCATGGCCAACGTGTCCTTGCTGCCGGACCCGGCCGGGATGTCGACCGAGGATCTGATCGGGGGCGTGGAGCGGGGCATCTACGTCGTCGGCGACCGGTCGTGGTCGATCGACATGCAGAGGTACAACTTCCAGTTCACCGGGCAGCGCTTCTACCGCATCGAGAACGGGCGGCTCGCCGGGCAGCTGCGGGACGTGGCCTACCAGGCGACGACGACCGACTTCTGGGGCTCCATGGCCGCCGTGGGCGGGCCGCAGACCTACGTCCTGGGCGGCGCCTTCAACTGCGGCAAGGCCCAGCCGGGGCAGACCGCGGCCGTGTCGCACGGCTGCCCGTCGGCCCTGTTCAAGGGCGTCAACATCCTCAACACCACCCAGGAGGCCGGTCGATGAGCCCTCGTACCAGCAAGCCGCATGAAGTGGTCGAGCGGGCCCTCGAACTGTCCCGGGCGGACGGGTGTGTCGTCATCGCCGACGAGCAGTCCACGGCCAACCTGCGCTGGGCGCGCAACGCGCTGACCACGAACGGTGTCACGCGCGGGCGCACCCTCACCGTCGTCGCCACGGTCGACGGCAAGGAGGGCACGGCCTCGGGTGTGGTGTCGCGGTCGGCCGTGACCGCCGACGAGCTGGAGCCCCTGGTGCGGGCCGCCGAGGCCGCCGCGCGCGGCGCCGGGCCCGCCGAGGACGCGCAGCCGCTGGTCACAGGCGTCGCGCAGGCGCCGGAGTTCACGGAGGCGCCCGCCGAGACGTCCTCCGCGGTGTTCGCCGACTTCGCTCCGGCGCTCGGTGAGGCCTTCGCACGCGCGCGTGCGGGTGGCCGCGAGCTGTACGGCTTCGCCAACCACGAGCTGGTGTCGACGTACATGGGTACGTCCACGGGGCTGCGGCTGCGGCACGACCAGCCGAACGGGACGCTGGAGCTGAACGCCAAGTCGCCGGACCGCACCCGGTCCGCCTGGGCCGGGCGCTCCACCCGGGACTTCAAGGACGTCGACCCGGCCGCCATGGACGCGGAGCTGGCCGTGCGGCTCGGGTGGGCCGAGCGGCGCGTGGAGCTGCCGGCGGGCCGGTACGAGACCCTGCTGCCGCCGACGGCCGTGGCGGACCTGCTGGTCTACCAGATGTGGTCGGCGTCGGGCCGGGACGCGGCCGAGGGCCGCACGGTGTTCTCCAAGCCGGGGGGCGGCACGCGGATCGGCGAGAAGCTGACCGACCTGCCGCTGACCCTGCGCAGTGACCCGAACGAGCCCGGTCTGGAGTCGGCGCCCTTCGTGATCGCGCACTCCTCCGGGGGCGACCAGTCGGTCTTCGACAACGGGCTGCCGCTGACGGCCACCGAGTGGATGCGCGAGGGCGAGCTGCGGCACCTGACGACCAGCCGGCACAGTGCGGGTCTGACCGGCCTGACGGTGGCGCCGGGCATCGACAACCTGATGCTCGACGGGGGCGAGGACCGCTCCCTGGAGGAGATGGTCGCGAGCACCGAGCGCGGGTTGCTGCTGACCTGCCTGTGGTACATCCGCGAGGTCGATCCGGCGACGCTGCTGCTGACGGGCCTGACCCGGGACGGTGTCTACCTCGTGGAGAACGGTGAGGTGACCGGCGAGGTGAACAACTTCCGGTTCAACGAGTCGCCGGTCGGTCTGCTGGGCCGGGCCACGGAGGCGGGGCGGACCGAGAAGACGCTGCCCAGGGAGTGGGGCGACTGGTTCACCAGGGCGGCCATGCCCGCGCTGCGGGTCCCGGATTTCAATATGAGCTCTGTCAGTCAGGGCGTATAACCTCGTAGTCGGCTGTCACCCGACTGCCCGAAGATCATCAAGGAGACACGAGAACCGTGACGGACATCGTCGACGAGCTGAAGTGGCGCGGGCTGTTCGCCCTGTCCACTGACGAGGACGCTTTGCGCAAGGCGCTCGCGGACGGTCCCGTCACGTTCTATTGCGGCTTCGACCCGACGGCACCATCGTTGCACGTGGGGCACCTGGTGCAGGTGCTCACCGTGCGTCGGCTCCAGCAGGCCGGCCACCGGCCGCTGGCACTGGTCGGCGGTGCCACGGGCCTGATCGGCGACCCGCGTCCGACCGCCGAGCGCACGCTGAACGACCCGGAGACCGTCACCGGCTGGGTCGCCAAGCTGCGCGCGCAGATCGAGCCGTTCCTGACCTTCGAGGGCGAGAACGCGGCCGTCATGGTCAACAACCTCGACTGGACGGAGAACCTCTCCGCGATCGAGTTCCTTCGGGACATCGGCAAGCACTTCCGTGTCAACAAGATGCTGACGAAGGACTCCGTGGCCCGGCGTCTGGAGTCCTCCGAGGGCATCAGCTACACGGAGTTCAGCTACCAGCTGCTCCAGGGCATGGACTTCCTCCAGCTCTACCGGAGGTACGGCTGCACGCTCCAGCAGGGCGGCAGCGATCAGTGGGGCAACCTCACGGCGGGCCTCGACCTGATCCACCGGCTGGAGCCGGACGCCACGGTGCACGCCATGGCTACGCCGCTGATGACCAAGGCGGACGGCACCAAGTTCGGCAAGACCGAGGGCGGCGCCGTCTGGCTCGACCCGGAGATGACGACGCCGTACGCGTTCTACCAGTTCTGGCTGAACGTGGACGACCGGGACATCTCGAAGTACATGCGCATCCTGTCCTTCCGGTCCCGGGAGGAGCTGGAGGAGTTGGAGCGGCAGACCGAGGAGCGTCCGCAGGCCCGTGCCGCGCAGCGCGCGCTGGCCGAGGAGCTGACGACGCTGGTGCACGGCGCCGACCAGACGGCCGCCGTGATCGCCGCGTCCAAGGCCCTGTTCGGTCAGGGCGAGCTGGCGGAGCTCGACGAGAAGACGCTGGCCGCGGCCCTGTCGGAGGTGCCGCACATCCAGGTCGCCGAGCTCGGTCCGGTCGTCGACCTGTTCGCCGAGGTCGGCCTGGTCGCCAGCAAGTCGGCCGCGCGCCGCACGGTCAAGGAGGGCGGCGCCTACGTGAACAACGTCAAGGTCGCCGGCGAGGACGCCGTCCCCGCCGAGGAGGACCTGCTGCACGGCCGCTGGCTGGTGCTGCGCCGGGGCAAGAAGAACCTGGCGGCGGCCGAGGTCACGGGCGGCTGAGAGCACAAGGACACGAGGAAGGGGGCGGTCTCCGGTGCCGGAGGCCGCCCCCTTCGCCGTATGCCCGTCACGCCCTGCGTCTGTCTCCCCGGCTCGCCGTCCAGGCCCGGTCGCCGAGGCCGACGAAGATGATCGCCATCACCAGCTGGAAGACGTGCCGCCACCAGTCGATACCCGATGTGGCGTCGACACCGGCCGCTCGGGCGATGGCGTTGCCGGCGATGGCGCCGATCATGCCCAGGATGACGGTCAGCCACAGGGGGAGGTGCTGCTTGCCCGGGATGATCGCCTTGGCGATCAGGCCGAGCACCAGTCCCACGATGATCGCCCAGAACCAGCCCATCGCTGCCTCCTCGCACGGCTCGAGATGAGCACTACGCCCAGTGTCGGCCGAGGCGCCCTGCGCCGCATGCCGGGGATACGCGTGATGCCGGGGGATACGCGTGCGCGGCACGGCCCGAACCCCTGCCCCCGGCCGACCCGCCCCGCTCTCGTGACCGGCCCGGGCGCGGCGTACCGTGGAAGCTGTCCTGGTCAGGTTCCCCGACCGGCCCGGGACGGCTACGGGGCGGGGAGAGTCCGATACGGGCGGATGGTGGATGCGATGCGGAAGCAGCATGGCGGCGGGCACGTCCAGGTTTTCCGGATCACCGGCGCCCGGGCGGGACTTCAGGACGACGTCCGCGGGCGGCAGCGCCGGTACGTGATCTCGATGACGATCCGCACGATCTCCGTGATCCTCGCGGCCACGCTGTGGAACGTCGAACGGCACGTGGCCATCGTGGCGTTGGTGCTCGGGCTGGTGCTGCCGTACATCGCGGTGGTGATCGCGAACGCGGGGCGCGAGAACGCGCCGTCTCTGCCGTCGACGTTCATCGCACCGCCGGTGCGCCCGATGATCACGCCGCCGGGGTCGCAGGACGGTCCGGCCGGATCCGCCGCGGAAGATGCCGTGTCCGGGCCGGTGCCGGGCGCGCGGACCGAGTCCGGCGAGCGGTGAGGGCTCTCGCGGGCGATCGCGCACGGAAGTCATCTTCGCGCCAAGCTCAAGAAAAGCTCAGATCAATCGTGTTGTTCCGGTGCCGGGCTTGGGGTTACCCGTGACATACTTCGTACGCGCTCCGCATCCCCCGTCGGAGCGACGGACCGACGCCGGGCAGCTCCCCCCGTGGCTGCTCGGCGTCGCCTTTTCTGTGTGCAGTGGTGAGACGAAGCAGTGAGTGACGAGACGCCGATCTGTTCCGCGAAGGGTTGCCGTGTCGACGCGGTGTGGGTGCTCGCGTGGAACAACCCCAAGATCCATACGCCGGAGCGGCGCAAGACATGGCTGGCCTGTGAGGAGCATCGCGAGCATCTGTCGCAGTTCCTCGGGGTGCGGGGGTTCTTGAAGGACGTTGTCCCGTTGAAGGAGTGGGACGAGAGCGGCGGATGAGGTCGCGTGGTCGGCTGCGGGCCGGCTGTGGCCGGCCGCGCAGTTCCCCGCAGCCCTGAGCGCGACGTTCTAACCCCCGATGGCCGACATCGGACGGTCCGGCTGTACGAACGTCGGGTCGTCCAGGCCCGCCCCCGCCTTCTTGCCCCACATCGCCAGGCGCCAGATGCGGGCGATCTCCTCGTCCGGGGCATCCGAGCGCAGCGCGGCGCGCAGGTCGGTCTCCTCTTGGGCGAACAGGCAGGTGCGGACCTGCCCGTCGGCCGTGAGGCGGGTGCGGTCGCAGGCCGCGCAGAAGGGGCGGGTGACGGAGGCGATGACACCCACCACGTGCGGTCCGCCGTTCACCAGCCAGCGCTCCGCCGGGGCCGAGCCGCGCTTCTCCTCGCCCTCGGGGGTCAGCTCGAAGCGCGTGCGCAGGGAGGCCAGGATGTCCCCTGCCGTGATCATGCCGTCGCGCTTCCAGCCGTGCTGGGCGTCCAGGGGCATCTGCTCGATGAAGCGCAGTTCGTAGTCGTGCTCGACGGCCCAGGCGAGGAGGTCGGGGGCCTCGTCGTCGTTGAGCCCCGGCATCAGGACCGAGTTGACCTTGACCGGGGTCAGGCCCGCGTCGCGGGCGGCGTACAGGCCCTCGATGACGTCCTTGTGGCGGTCGCGGCGGGTCAGGGTCTTGAAGACGTCCGGGCGGAGCGTGTCCAGGGAGACGTTGACCCGGTCCAGACCTGCCGCCTTCAGGGCCTCGGCCGTGCGCTTGAGGCCGATGCCGTTGGTCGTGAGGGACATCTGGGGGCGCGAGTCCAGGGCCGCGACGCGCTCGACGATGCCGACCAGGCCGGGGCGCAGCAGGGGCTCACCGCCGGTGAAGCGGACCTCCTCGATGCCGAGTGAGGTGACCGCGATGTCGATCAGGCGGACGATCTCGTCGTCCGTCAGCAGATCCGGCTTGGCCAGCCACTGCAGGCCCTCCTCGGGCATGCAGTACGTGCAGCGCAGATTGCACCGGTCGGTCAGTGAGACCCTCAGGTCGGTCGCCACTCGGCCGTAGGTGTCGATGAGCACGTGGGCCCCCTCCCTAGACGCGGATCGTGCCCGGAGCACGCTTTCTCCGACACCAGCGAGCCTACGTGACCCCGGTGACAACACCGCAGTCCCGATCCCACGACGCGGGACGCGGCCGCGCCGCAGGGACCTGGAGGTTCCTACGACGCGGCCGCGCGCGGGGGTTGGTGCTCAGTGGGCGCCGGTGCCGGTCAGGGACCTGACCTCCAGCTCCGCGTACTTCTTGGCGTCCGGCTCCTCCTTCGACAGGATCGTGCCGAGCCAGCCCATGAGGAAGCCGAAGGGGATGGAGATGATGCCCGGGTTCTTCAGCGGGAACCAGGCGAAGTCGACCTCGGGGAACATCGCCTTGGGGTCGCCGGAGACCACGGGCGAGAACAGCACCAGGCCGACGGCGACGATCAGACCGCCGTAGATCGACCACAGGGCGCCCTGGGTGGTGAACCGCTTCCAGAACAGGCTGTAGAGGATGGTCGGCAGGTTGGCGGAGGCGGCGACCGCGAAGGCGAGCGCGACGAGGCCGGCCACGTTCAGGTCGCGGGCGAGGGCGCCGAGGCCGATGGAGACGACGCCGATGAAGACGGTCGCCCAGCGGGCCGCGCGGACCTCCTCGGCGCCCGACGCCTTGCCCTTGCGGATGACGTTGGCGTAGATGTCGTGCGCGAAGGAGGACGACGAGGCGAGGGTGAGGCCGGCGACCACGGCGAGGATCGTCGCGAAGGCTACCGCCGAGATCGTGGCGAGCAGGATCGCGCCCCAGGTCGAGTCGACACCGCCGAGGTGCAGGGCGAGCAGGGGTGCCGCCGTGTTGCCGGACGGGTTGGACGCGATGATCTCGTCCTGGGAGATCAGCGCGGCGGCGCCGAAGCCGAGGGCGATGGTCATCAGGTAGAAGCCGCCGATGATGCCGATCGCCCAGTTCACCGACTTACGGGCGGCCTTGGCGTCGGGCACCGTGTAGAAGCGGATCAGGATGTGCGGCAGGCCGGCGGTGCCGAGCACCAGGGCGATGCCGAGGGAGACGAAGTCCAGCTTGGAGGTTCCGGTCATGCCGTACTGGAGGCCGGGCTCCAGGAAGGCGGCGCCCTTGCCGCTGTTCTCGGCGGCCTGGCCGAGCAGGTCGGAGATGTTGAAGTTGAACTTCAGCAGCACCAGGAAGGTGATCAGGATGGTGCCGCCGATGAGCAGCACGGCCTTGACCATCTGGACCCAGGTGGTGCCCTTCATGCCGCCGATGGAGACATAGACGATCATCAGGAGGCCGACGAGGGCGACGATGAGGATCTTGCCCGCGTCGGAGGTGATGCCGAGCAGCAGGGAGACGAGGACGCCCGCGCCGGCCATCTGGGCCAGCAGGTAGAAGATCGACACGACGATCGTGGACGTACCGGCGGCGGTGCGGACCGGGCGCTGGCGCATGCGGTACGCGAGCACGTCACCCATGGTGTAGCGCCCGGAGTTGCGCAGCGGCTCGGCGACCAGGAGCAGGGCGACCAGCCAGGCGACCAGGAAGCCGATGGAGTACAGGAAGCCGTCGTAGCCGAAGAGGGCGATCGCGCCGGCGATGCCGAGGAACGAGGCGGCCGACATGTAGTCGCCGGAGACCGCGAGTCCGTTCTGGAAGGCGCTGAACTGGCGGCCGCCCGCGTAGAAGTCGGCGGCGTCCTTGGTCTGGCGGCCGGCCCAGACGGTGATGCCGAGCGTGGCCAGGACGAACAGCGCGAACAGGGTGATGATCAGCGGGCGGTGCTCGCTGGCCTCGTTCGCGGCGAGCAGGGTCTGCTGTGCGGGGCTCATGCGCCGCCCTCCATCCGGGACTTGATGGCCTCGGCCTTGGGGTCGAGCTTCGCGGCGGCGTGCCGCGAGTACCACCAGGCGATGAGGAACGTGGTGACGAACTGGGCGACGCCGAGGAGGAGGGCGACGTTGATGTTGCCGAACAGCTTGGTTCCCATGAAGCCGCCCGCGTAGTTCGACAGCAGGACGTACAGCAGGTACCAGGCGATGAAGGCGACGGTCAGCGGGAAGGCGAAGGAGCGGTACGAGCGGCGCAGTTCACCGAACTCCGCGCTCTCCTGCACCTCGGCGAACTCCTCGGGTGAGGGGAGTTTGTGTTGCTCTTTCGAGGGGGGCGGTGCATCGGTGGACACGGAGAGTCTCCTCGTGACGACGGAAGCGGTTTGAACGGGGACGGAGGCGAGTGTCCTCGCGCTCCCTGCTCAACGTCACGGCGGCACGCGAGAACCGGTTCAACGGCCGGGCTTTCTTTCCGAAGTCGTTTCGACAAAACGTTGCTGGCCAGCGAGAGCGCGGGATAGCTTCGCCCTGCACCACCCGTCATGTACCTGCCCGAGCACCACCTGTGCCTCGGGCCGGTTTCGTTTCCGGATGATGTGGAGACCCCATGTCCCAGCTGCGTTCCAGACGCCGGCTCGCTCTCGCCGTGCCTGTCGTGCTGTCGCTGACGGCCTCGCTCGGCTTCCTGCCCGCCGCCGCGTCGGCGGCCCCGGCCGCGGAGCCGACCGCGCAGGCGGCGGACGCGCCGGAGCTGGCGTACGTCGTCAACACCAAGGTGGACCGTCGCACGATCGCGTCGGTGAAGAAGGCGATCGGCGCGGCCGGCGGCTCGGTCGTGGCCACGTACGAGCGGATAGGCGTGCTCGTCGTGCACTCCTCGAACGCCGGCTTCGCCCAGAAGATACGCACGGTGCGCGGGGTCCAGTCGGCGGGTGCGACGCGGACCACGCCGCTGACCGCCGCGGGCACGACGCAGGAGGGGGCGGCGCAGTACCTGACGGCCGCCCAGGCCCAGCGCGTGGCGGCGGCCTCGGCGAAGGCGCCGGAGAGCGAGCCCCTCGAAGCGGACCAGTGGGACCTGCGCGCGATCGGCGCCGACCAGGCCGCGAAGATCAACCCGGGCAGCCGCAAGGTGACCGTCGCCGTGATCGACACCGGCGTGGACGACACCCACCCCGACATCGCCCCGAACTTCTCCGCGGCCCAGTCCGCCAACTGCGCGGGCGGCAAGCCCGACACCACCGAGGGCGCCTGGCGGCCGTACACCGCCGAGGACTACCACGGCACGCACGTCGCCGGTGAGATAGCCGCCGCCCGCAACGGCATAGGTGTCTCCGGTGTGGCCCCCGGAGTGAAGGTCTCCAGCATCAACGTGACCGACCGGGCCAACGGACTCTTCTACCCGGAGAGCGTCGTGTGCGCCTTCGTGTTCGCCGCCGACCACGGCGTCGAGATCACGAACAACAGCTACTACGTGGACCCGTGGCTGTACAACTGCATGGACGACCCGGACCAGCGGGCCATCGTCGACGCCGTCAACAGGGCGCAGCTCTACGCCCAGAAGAAGGGCACGCTCAACGTCGCCGCGGCGGGCAACTCCAACCACGACCTGGACTCGGACGCGATCGTCGACGACTCCAGCCCGGACGACTCCACCCCCGCCCCGCGCACCATCGACCCGCACGAGTGCTTCGACGTGCCGAACCAGCTGCCGGGTGTCGTCACGGTGAGCGCGACCGGCGTGAACAGCCTCAAGTCGTACTACTCGTCGTACGGCGAGGGTGTCGTGGACGTCGCGGCGCCGGGCGGCGACAGGCGCTACCAGACGCCGGACACGCCCTCGAAGGACGGCCGCATCCTGTCCACCCTGCCGAACGGCGAGTACGGCTTCCTCCAGGGCACCTCGATGGCCGCGCCGCACGCCTCCGGGGTCGCCGCGCTGCTGAAGTCCAAGCACCCGTGGGCGTCTGCGGCCCAGCTCCAGGCGCTGCTGAAGGCACAGGCCGACCCGACCGCCTGCCCCTCGTCCTACGACCAGGACGGCGACGGCACGCAGGACGCGGTGTGCAAGGGCGGCAAGCGCGTCAACGGCTTCTACGGGTACGGCATCGTCAACGCGCTGCGCGCGGTCAAGTGAGCCGTACTCCTGAGTCCTTCCGCAAAGTCCGCTCGTACCGCGAACGAACTGGAGACACCATGACTGCGCCGCACGCGCGCTACCGGCGCGCCGTCGCGATCCCGGCCGGGATGGCCATGGCCACGGCCCTCGCGTTCCTGCCGAACACCGCGGCCACGGCCGCCGACCAGGCTCCCGCTGCGGTCTCCGCCGACGCGACCCCGCTCAGCTACGTCGTCAACGTGGGGCCGGGGCACGGCACTTCGGCGTCCGTGAAGAAGGCCGTCGGCAAGGCCGGCGGCACGATCGTGACGTCGTACGACCAGATCGGCGTGATCGTCGCCCACTCCTCCAACCCCGCCTTCGCCCAGACCATGCGCACGGTGCGCGGGGTGCGGTCGGCGGGAGCCACCCGCACGGCGCCGCTGCCGTCGGCGGCGACGACCGACCTGGGCGCGCCGAAGGTGCTGAGCGCGGCCGAGGTCGCGAACGCCGGCGCGGCGGCCGGCCAGGACCCGCTGGAGTCCCTGCAGTGGGACCTGCCCGCCATCAAGGCGGACAGGGCGCACGAGAAGTCGCTGGGCAGCAAGAAGGTCACGGTCGCCGTGATCGACACCGGTGTGGACGACACCCACCCCGACATAGCGCCCAACTTCGACCGCAAGGCGTCGGTCAACTGTGTCTCGGGCAAGCCGGACACCGCCGACGGGGCCTGGCGGCCCGCTGCCTCGGAGAGCCCGCACGGCACGCATGTGGCGGGAGAGATAGCGGCCGCCAAGAACGGCGTCGGCATGACCGGTGTCGCGCCCGGCGTGAAGGTCTCCGGGATCAAGGTGTCCAACCCGGACGGCTTCTTCTACACGGAGGCCGTGGTGTGCGGCTTCATATGGGCGGCCGAGCACGGCGTCGACGTGACGAACAACAGCTATTACACCGACCCCTGGTACTTCAACTGCAAGGACGACCCGGACCAGAAGGCGCTGGTGGAGGCCGTCACGCGGGCCTCGCGGTACGCGGAGAAGAAGGGCGCGGTCAACGTCGCGGCGGCCGGCAACGAGAACTACGACCTCGCCTCCGACGAGATCACCGACCCGTCGTCCCCGAACGACACCACGCCGGGCGACCGCGTCGTCGACCCGTCGAAGTGCCTCGACATCCCGACGCAGCTGCCCGGTGTGGTCACGGTCGCGGCGACGGGCGCGAAGGGCATCAAGTCGTCCTTCTCCAACCACGGGCTGGGCGTGGTCGACATAGCCGCGCCGGGCGGCGACTCGACGGCCTACCAGAAGCCGGAGCCGCCGGCCACGAGCGGGCTGATCCTGGGCACGCTGCCGGGCGGCCGGTGGGGCTACATGGCCGGTACGTCGATGGCGTCCCCGCATGTCGCGGGCGTCGCCGCGCTCATCAAGTCGACGCACCCGTCCGCGTCCCCGGCCCGGGTCAAGGCCCTGCTGTACGCACAGGCCGACGCCACGCCGTGCACCGACCCGTACGACATCGACGCCGACGGCAAGGTCGACGCGGTGTGCGAGGGCTCGAAGAACCGCAACGGCTTCTACGGCCGGGGCATCGCGGACGCGCTGGACGCGGTGACCAAGTAGAGCTCGTGTGAAGTGTGAAGACGGTTCGGGCCGGGCGGGGGTACCCGCCCGGCCCGCTGCGTTCCTGCGGCAGGATTCCTCGTCATGGACGTGTACGAGGATCGGTCGACCTGGACAGCCGAACCGGTGCGGCCGCGGTGGCAGTTGGCCCTGCGGTTCGCCGGGAGCGTGGTGTGGTTCCCGGTGGTGGCCGTGCTGTGGGTGGCGGTGGCGGCCGTGTTCATCGTCGTCGGGATGTTCGCCGAGGTGATCACGGCTTTCAGCAGCACCCTCGAACGCGGCTACCTCAACGTGATGGGCGCGGTGCTGGACCGCGTGGGGGCGCTGGCCTCCTGGTGCGTGTCCTGGCCGGAGCTGCGTCATGAAGGTGACGCCGACTTCTACAAGGCGCGGGTGGACAAGGCGGTCGGGAGGTGGACCGCGCGGGCCTCGGCGCCGCGCAAGCCGAACATGCCGCCACCGCCGGTCGAGTGTGCGATACCCCTGCGGAAGTACCGCGGCGTCGGCGGCCGGTACGTCGCCGAGGTCGCGCTCGCGCAGGGGTGGGAGGTGCGGCCGACGAACGTGGGCAAGGAAGTGCGGCTGAAGTGGTCGGCCGCGTCGAAGACCGACTGAGTTCGTCCTCCCGGACTTGCCCGCCGATGTGAAGGCTGGTGAAGATCCTGGGGTGACCTCGACAAGACCCACCCCCGGGGCGGCCGGCACGCACGGGCCCGTACGGCCCACCGGTGCGGGCCGGTCCGTCGCCCTCCTGGTACTGGTGACGCTGGCCGCGCTGATCCCGCTGTTCGGCCCGTCCACCGCGCTGCACGGCACCGGGGAGGCCGCCGCGCCCGGCTCCGGGGGCATAGCCCTGCTGCGTACGGTGCTGTTCGCCGCGCTGTGCCTGCCGATCGGCGAGCTGTTCGTGAACCGGCTGGCGCGCTCCGTGCCGGGTGCTCCGGAGAAGCCCGCTGACGGGCGTCACCCGCCCGTTCCCCGCGGTTGGTCGCCCTTCGCGGCCGGTGCGGGCTTCGTCGCCGCTCTCGGGCTCGCCTCGGTCGTGGCCACCGGCAATCTCGTCCCGGGCGGCCTGTCGGACATCGACGTCGGCGGGCTCTACGCGTCCCGGGACGGCAAGCTCGCCCTGATCGAGGTCAACGCGTTCCTCGTGGCGGGGCTGTGCGCGGTGTCGCGCCGGCCCGGCACGCAGATCTGGCCGCTGGCCGCCGTCGTCGTGGCGGAGGCCCTGCGCGCGCACCCCACGACCGAGCACGGTCCGCTGACCGGTTCGGCGCTGACGCTGGTGCATCTGGCCTGCGCGGCGCTGTGGGTGGGCGGCCTGCTGCACGCGCTGCGGACCCTGCGGCTGTGGAACGGCCGGTACGGCACACAGGCCGGCGCCGCCCTGCTGGGCCTCTACGCGCGCGTGGCGGCCGTGCTGCTCGCCGCCATCACCGCGACCGGCGTGTGGAGTTCACTGCGCCGGATGCCGCCGGAGACGATCCTGGAGCAGCTGACGGCGACGGCCTACGGGCGGGCCCTGCTCGCCAAGGCGCTCCTCACGGCCGTCGTCGCCGGCCTCGCCCTGTGGGCCCGTCAGCGGCTGCGCCGGGCCGCCGATCCGCTGACGGCCTGTGCGCCGGCCCGGGCGGAGGTCGTCGCGCTGGGCCTGGTGGTCGCGGTGTCCGGGCTGCTGACGGCTCTTCCGGCGCCGATCCGCTGGTGAGTCTCAGGCGGCGCGCATCTCGCCGTACGTCGCGGCCGGTGCCCGGCGGGCGTTGAGCGCGCCGAGCGTGCCGAGGACGAGCAGGATCTGCGCCGCGATGTACGTGAGCATGATCCAGAAGTCCGGCCTCGGTGGCTGCGGCCATTCGGCGACGCCGGTCGCGATGAGCGTGTCGGAGAGCAGGAACAGGGCGCCGCCGAGTCCGGTGAAGAGGCCGAGCCGGATGGCGGCGCCGTACGCCATGGCCGTGAGCAGGAGGCTGTACGCGGCGACGGGCACGCGCAGGTCCGCGGGCAGGTCCGGCCTCAGCAGCGCGACCGTCGTGACGAGGGCGGTGGCGTAGCCGAGGGCGAGCAGGCCCGCACGCGCGCGTGGGACCGCGTACCGGCTGCCGTTCCTCACGAACAGGACGAGGTAGCAGACGTGTCCCGCCGCGAAGCAGGCCATGCCGGCGAGGAAGGCCGGTTCGGCGTCGGACAGCAGCAGGACGTCCCCGCCCCAGCCGAAGAGGAGAGCGGCCAGGAGCGGCCGGGGTGCGCGGCGCAGGGCGGCCCAGGCGGCCAGGAGCGGCATCAGCGACGGCTTGGCGACGACGTGCCCGGGCTCGAAGCCGGCCGCGAGCGAGAGGAGGTCGGTGGCGACGGCCAGGCCGAGGGCGAGGAGGAGCACGCGGGAGAGGTTCACGCCGACGTGCTCTCACCGACCGGCGCGCTGCCACCGACCGGCGTGCCCCCACCGACCGGCGTGCTCTCCACCACCGGCGAAGCCGCCGGTGACGCGACCTCTGCCCTGGCCGGGGCCGGGCCCCATCCCGGCCCCCGGAACACCCGTCCGGCGCGCTCGCGCCAGTCGCGGGCCGCCCTCAGGTCCTTGGCGATGGACACGTACTCGTGTGTGGCCACCTTGAGCGGGTTGTACGTGTCGATGTTCTTGGTCAGCCCGTACACCGGCCGTGTGGTCTCGGCGACGAACGATCCGAACAGCCGGTCCCAGACGATGAGGATGCCGCCGAAGTTGCGGTCGAGGTAGCCACCCTGGGAGGCGTGGTGGACCCGGTGGTGCGAAGGGGTGTTGAGGACGAACTCGAACCAGCGGGGCATCTTGTCGATCCGCTCGGTGTGGATCCAGAACTGGTAGACGAGGTTCGCGGAGGAGCAGAACGCCAGCGCGGCCGGGTGCACGCCGGCGGCGATGAGGGGGAGGTAGAAGGGCCACACGGTCAGGGACGTCCAGGGCTGGCGCAGCGCGGTGGTGAAGTTGAACTTCCGGCTGGAGTGGTGGACGACGTGGCAGGCCCACAGGATGCGGATGACGTGGTGGCCGCGGTGGGACCAGTAGTAGAAGAAGTCCTGCGCGAGCAGCATCAGCGGGACGGTCCACCACAGGACGGGCACGCGCAGGGGCGTGAGTTCGTAGACGGCCGTGTAGACGGCGACGATCGGGATCTTCCAGAGGAAGTCGAAGACGAGGCTCCCGAGCCCCATGCCGACGCTCGTCGCGGCGTCCTTCGCCTCGTAGCCCTCCGCGTCCTCGTCGGGGTGGAGACGGCAGCTCACCATCTCGACCACGGTGAGCAGCACGAAGGCGGGTATCGACCACAGCACGACATCGGGCAGGTTCGGCATGCATGCACCGTAGGACCGCTGTCGTGCCCCGACTAGACGTTGTTACCCACAAGTATTACCGACGGTACGCGCTTGCTTCTTGGCGATCTCCGCCAATCGCCCGGGGCCGGCGGCGGAGCACCTGAGCACCGATCAGACGTACGCCTCTCGAACGGACAGACCGGACAAGATGCCTGAGGGGGCGTCGGAAGGGACGGGCGGGCGCCCCTGGCGGACGGCGGTGTCAGTCGTGGCCCGTATCCTCAGGGACCATGCTCGAAGACCTGACGACCGCAGCGCTCTCTTCCACATCGTGGCCGACCGCGTATCCCAAGGGATATGCGGTCGTTGACGTGGAGACCACGGGTCTGGCCCGGGACGACCGCATCATCTCCGCGGCCGTCTACCGGCTGGACGCGCGCGGTGAGGTCGAGGACCACTGGTACACGATGGTCAACCCGGAGCGGGACCCCGGCCCCGTGTGGATCCACGGACTGACGAGCGAGGCACTTGAGGGCGCGCCCCTCTTCCAGGACATCGCCGAGGAGTTCACGACGCGGTTGGAGGGGCGTGTGCTCGTCGCGCACAACGCCGTCTTCGACTGGCAGATGATCGCCCGGGAGTACGCGCGCGCCCAGCGCGAGGTTCCGGTGCGGCAGCGGCTGTGCACCATCGCGCTCTCCAAAGAGCTCGGACTGCCGCTGCCCAACCACAAGCTGGAGTCCCTCGCCGCGCACTACGGCGTCGTCCAGCGGCGGGCGCACCACGCGCTGGACGACGCGCGCGTCCTGGCGGAGGCGTTCCAGCCGAGCCTGCGTGCCGCGGCGGCGGGCGGCGTACGCCTGCCGCTGCTCGAGTGCCGGCCGCTGACGGAGTGGTCCGACCGCCCCGCCACGCCCCGGATCGGACAGCAGGCGGGCTACGGCGGATACCGCCCGACGAGTTGGCGCCCCTCCCGGAAGCGGCCCGCGTGCCCCTACCCCAACCCGGGGCGGTACGAGCCGGGCGGGCGGCTCAAGCAGGGCATGCGGGTCGCCTTCTCGGGTGACACCTCGACCGAGCGGGAACTGCTGGAGGACCGGGCCACCGACGCCGGGCTGCACGTCGCCACCAGCCTGTCCCGGCTGACCAGCCTGCTCGTCACGAACGACCCGGACTCGGGCACGTCCAAGGTGGTCAAGGCCCGGCAGTTCGGCACGCCGGTCGTGGACGAGGCGGCGTTCGGGCAGCTCCTCGCGGATGTGGAGCCGGCCTCGGAGGGGTGACCGGACCGGGCGAGGCGACGCCGGGGCGACCGTACGGACGGGTGATTGGCGGGCGACTCGCCCGGTGACCGCTCGCCCGGGCCACGGCGACGGCTCACCCTGTGGCCCATGGCGACCTGTGAGGTATGTGGCAATCAGTACGGAATGACCTTCGAGGTGCACGCGCAGGGGGCGGTGCACGTCTTCGACTGCTTCGCCTGCGCGATCCACCGCATGGCCCCGATCTGCGAGCACTGCCGGGTACAGATCATCGGCCAGGGCGTCGACGTCGACGGCCACTGGTACTGCGGTGCCCACTGCGCCCGCGCGGAGGGAAAGGTGGGAATTGTCGACAAGGTATAAACCCGTACCCGCCTGAATGCACCCCGCGACCCGGTTGTACGGTCGTGGGGTGTACCGCTTCCTGATGTCCCGGCAGTGGGTGATCCTGACGCTGATCGCCCTGCTTCTCATCCCCACGATGATCAGGCTGGGCATCTGGCAGATGCATCGCTACGAGGAGCGCACCGCCCGGAACCAGCTGGTCACGGACGCGCTGGCGGCCGAGCCGGTGCCCGTCGAGAAGCTGACCACGCCGGGGCACACGGTCACCAGCGCCGAGCGGTACCGGACCGTGACCGCCAAGGGGCACTTCGACACCGAGGACGAGGTCGTCGTCCGCCGCCGCACCAACTCCGACGACGAGGTCGGCTATCACGTCCTGACCCCGTTCGTCCTCGACGACGGCAAGGTCCTCCTGGTCAACCGGGGCTGGATCCCGTCGGACGGCCCGAGCCAGACCGCGTTCCCGAAGGTCCCCGCACCGCCCGGCGGCGAGGTGACGGTCAAGGGCCGGCTGATGCCCGACGAGACGACCGAGGCGAGCGGCATCAAGAACCTCGAGGGTCTGCCGGACCGGCAGGTCATGCTGATCAACAGCGAGCAGGAGGCCCGGCGCCTGGACGCCCGGGTGCTCGGCGGCTACATCGCGCAGACGGCGCCCGAGCCGAAGGGCGACACCCCCGAGCTGCTGGGCAACCCCGGCAAAGAGGACGCGGCGCTGAACTACGCGTACGCGATCCAGTGGTGGCTGTTCTCCGCCGCCGTCCCCGTGGGCTGGGTGGTCCTGGCCCGCCGCGAGGCCCGGGAGCGGGCGCGGAAGGCGACCGAGGCGGCCGACTCCGAGAAGGCGGAGCCGGCCGCGGTGTGACGGACCGCCGCCGCGGCTTCAGCAGCAGCGCCCCTGCCGGCAGTCCTCCCGATGCGACCGGTTCAGCACCTCCGTGAGTTCCCGCACGTACCAGCGCACCGCCCGCGCCCAGCGCACCGCCCTCACGAACGGGCCCCCGCCATCGGCTCGGCGGGTTCGCCCGGCACGTCGATGCGGGACTCCACGTACGGCGCCTCCGCGAGCGGCAGTGGCCCCGGGGCCCTGACGGCCCGTACGCAGACCACCGCCGCGTTGCCGAGCACGACGGCCACCAGGAGCAGGAACAGGGCGATCAGCACACCGTCGACGGTGGAGTTGGTGACCACGGTGTGCATGTCGCCGAGGTCCTTGGCCGGCGGCAGGACCTGCCCGGCGTCGATGGCGTCCGCGTACCGCGCGCGCTGGGCGAAGAAGCCGACCTTCGGATCGGCGGAGAAGATCTTCTGCCAGCCCGCGGTGAAGGTGATCGCGACCACCCAGGCGAGCGGGACGCCGGTGACCCACGCCCAGCGCAGCCGCCCGGACTTGATCAGGACGGTGGTGCAGACGGCCAGGGCGATCGCCGCGAGGAGCTGGTTGGCGATGCCGAAGAGAGGGAAGAGCTGGTTGATCCCGCCGAGCGGGTCGGTGGCGCCGGTGTAGAGGAAGTAGCCCCAGGCCGCCACGACGAGCGCGCTGCACAGCCAGATGCCGGGCTTCCAGTTGACCCGGCCGACCGGCTTGAAGACGTTGCCGAGCATGTCCTGCAGCATGAACCGGCCGACCCGGGTGCCCGCGTCCACGGTCGTCAGGATGAACAGTGCCTCGAACATGATCGCGAAGTGGTACCAGAAGGCCTTCATCGCGGTGCCGCCGAAGACCCCGGAGAAGATCTCCGACATGCCGACGGCCAGGGTCGGCGCTCCGCCGGAGCGCGCGATCAGGCTCTGTTCCTCCACGGCCTTGGCCGCCTGGGTGAGCTGGTCGGGGCTGATGGTGAAGCCGAGGCCGGCGACGGCGTGGGAGGCCGACTCGGCCGTCGTGCCGAGCAGGGCCGCCGGGGCGTTCATGGCGTAGTACAGGCCCGGCTCCAGGGTCGCGGCGGCGATCAGCGCCATGATCGCGACGAACGACTCCATCAGCATGGCGCCGTAGCCGATCAGCCGGACCTGGGACTCCTTCTGGATCAGCTTGGGGGTGGTCCCCGAGGAGACCAGCGCGTGGAAGCCGGAGAGCGCGCCGCAGGCGATGGTGATGAAGAGGAACGGGAACAGCGCCCCGGCGAAGACGGGCCCGGCCCCCGAGGAGGCGAAGTCGCTCACCGCGTCCGCGCGCAGGACGGGCGCGGCGACGACCACGCCCACCGCGAGCAGGGCGATGGTGCCGATCTTCATGAAGGTGGAGAGGTAGTCCCGCGGCGCGAGCAGCATCCACACCGGCAGGACGGAGGCGACGAAGCCGTAGCCGGCCAGGCAGAAGACGAGGGTGGTCGGGCTGAGGGTGAAGGCCGGGGCCAGCGAGGACTCCTGGACCCAGCTGCCGCCGACGATGGCGAGCAGCAGCAGGACCACCCCGATCAGGCTGGTCTCGACGACCCGGCCCGGGCGGATGACGTGCAGCCAGAAGCCCATGAACAGGGCGATGGGGACGGTCATCGCGACGGAGAAGGTGCCCCAGGGACTGTGGGCCAGGGCGTTGACCACGACCAGCGCCAGTACACCCAGCAGGATGATCATGATGGCGAACACGGCGATCAGGGCGGCGGCCCCGCCCGCCCGGCCGATCTCGTCACGGGCCATCTGCCCGAGCGACGTGCCGTCCCGCCGCATCGACAGGAACAGCACGACCATGTCCTGCACCGCCCCCGCGAAGATCACCCCCGCCACGATCCAGAGGGTCCCGGGCAGGTAGCCCATCTGCGCCGCGAGCACCGGGCCCACCAGCGGCCCGGCGCCGGCGATGGCGGCGAAGTGGTGGCCGAGCAGCACCCGGCGGTCGGTGGGCTGGAAGTCGACACCGTCCTCCAGACGCTCGGCGGGGGTGGCCCGGCGGTCGTCCGGTCGCAGGACCCGGCGGGCGATGAACCGGGCGTAGAAGCGGTAGGCGATGACGTACGACCCGAGTGCGGCGACGACCAGCCAGACCGCGGAGATCCGCTCGCCGCGGGCCAGGGCGAGCACCCCCCAGGCGACCGCGCCGAGCAGGGCGACGGCACCCCAAAGCAGGACGGACCTAAGGGGCATTCGACGCTTTTCGGGCGCTGACCGGCCGGATTCGGGCAGGGCTGATACGGGCATGGCGGCTCCTCACCGTGACGGTGGTGTGCGACAGGACGTGCGCGGGGTCGGTTCCGGTGCGCTTCCCTGATCCGCGCACCTCTCCCGCTCGCTGTCGGTCTGTGCAAGAGTTGCGCTCCCGCCGGGAGTGGATGACACGGCGTTCACGGAAGATTTCCCGCCGATTCCCTGTCCTCCGGACGGGCCGCCCGCGCAACTCTCGCGCGAGGGCACAGGCACACCAAGGACGGTGACCTATGGCTGACGGCGCCATGACCGCGACGTTCCTCGCCGTGATCGGCGGGGCGTCGCTGCTCGCGGTCACCGCGCGGCGGCTCCGCCCGGTGGACCGGCTGCCCTCGCTGGAGGGCTGGGCGCTGGCCGACCGCGCCCTCGGCCCCGGCTGGACGTGGTTGCTGCTCGGTGGCACGGTCTTCACCGCGTACACCTTCACCGCCGTGCCCGGACTGGCCTACGGCAACGGCGCGCGGGCCTTCTTCGCGGTGCCGTACACGGTGATCGTCTGCCCGCTCGCCTTCGTCCTGCTGAGCAGGCTGTGGAGCGTGGCCCGGCGGCACGGCTACATCACCGCCGCGGACTTCGTACGCGGCCGCTACGGGTCGCCGTCGCTGGCCCTGGTGGTCGCGCTGACCGGGATCCTCGCCACGATGCCGTACCTCGCGCTGCAACTGCTGGGGATCCGGGCGGTGCTGACCGCGGGGGGCGTCTATCCGCGGGGTGCCGCCGGGGACCTGGTGATGGTGGCGCTGTTCGCGGGGCTCGCGGTGGCCACCTACCGGCAGGGGCTGCGGGCGCCCGCGGTCATCTCGGCGCTGAAGGCGGTGGCCGTGTTCGTCTCGCTGACCGCGGTGACCTGGCTGGTCCTGGAGCGGTTCGGCGGCCCGGGTCCGGTCTTCGACGGTGCCGCCCGGCGGCTGGGCGGACCGGCGCTGCTCCTCTCCCCCGAGCAGCAGCCCGCCTACGCCACGCTCGCCCTCGGCTCCGCCCTCGCCCTGCTGATGTACCCGCACGTGCTCACCGCCGGGTTCGCCGCCGACGGGCCGCGGACCCTGCGCAAGGTCTCGGTGGCGCTGCCCGCCTGGACCGGGCTGCTCGCGCTGTTCGGGTTCCTCGGCATCGCCGCCCTCGCGGCCGGGGTGCGCGCGCCGCGCGGTGGCGCCGAGGCGGCCGTGCCGATGCTGGTCGACCGGCTGATGCCGGCGCCGCTGGCCGGGCTGGTGTTCGCCGCGATCACCGTGGGAGCGCTCGTCCCGGCCGCGGTGATGTCGATCGCGGCGGCCACGAGCTTCGTCCGCAACGTGTACGTCGAGTACGTGCATCCGACGGCCACACCCAAGCGGCAGGTGCGCATCGCCAAGGCGGTGTCGCTGACCGCGAAGGCGGGGGCGGTGGCGTTCGTGTTCGGGCTCCGCGACCAGGACGCCGTCAACCTCCAGCTGCTCGGCGGCGTGTGGATCCTGCAGATCTTCCCGGCCGTCGCCGTCGGGCTGTTCACCGGGCGGCTGCACCCGCGGGCCCTGCTCGCCGGATGGGCCGTGGGCATGGCGTCGGGGACGTACCTGGTGGTGCGGGAGGGCTTCTCCCCGATCGTGCCGCTCGGCACCGGCGCCGGGCCGCTGGAGATCTATGCCGGGCTCGCCGCCCTGCTGCTCAATCTGACCGTCGCGCTGGCCGGCACCGCGGCGCTGACCCGACTCGGCGTGCCGCGCGGCACCGACACGACCGACCTGCCGTCCCGCCTGACCGTCCGGCGACGCCCGGAGACGGGAGCGAACAACCCGTGAGACACAGACAGAACCCGACGCTGCCACCGGCACCGGCACCGGCCGAGCCGCTCGTTCCCCCGGCCGGCGACCCGGCCGACCAGGAGCGCGAGGCCGGTGTCGCCCACCTCTTCGAGCTGCACTACTCCTCGATGCTGCGGCTCGCCGTGCTGCTCGGCGCCGACGACCCGGAGAACGTGGTGGCCGAGGCCTACTACCAGATCTACCGCAAGTGGCGGCGGCTGCGGGACGTGGCCGCGGCGGAGGCCTATCTTCGCTCCACCGTCTGCAATCTGACACGGATGCGGATACGGCACCTTCAGGTGGCCCGCCGGCACGAGGAGAAGACGCCGGACGAGACGGTCGTCTCCGCCGAGCACGCCGCACTGCTGCGGGACGACCAGCGTGTGCTGATCGACGCGCTCCAGCAACTGCCGCCCCGGCAGCGCGAGGCCCTGGTGCTGCGGCACTGGCTCGGCCTCAAGGAGGGCGAGATAGCCGCCGCGATGGGCATCTCCGGCGGCTCGGTCAAGACGCACACGGCACGCGGCATCGCCGCCCTGACCCAGGCGATGGAGGCCCGGCGATGACACATCGAGACGCGACCGGGTCGCGTGACACCGGTCCGGACCGCACCGGCCACGGCGACACCGAGCAGGAGCTGCGCGAGGCGCTGCGGGCACTCGCCGGCGGGGTGCTCCCCGACCCCGACGCGTACCGCACGGCGCGCGGCGAGTGGCTGCGGCGGGAACGCCGGCGGCGGCTCGTGCTCGCCGTACTGATCACCGTCGTCTTCACGCTGGCCACCCTGATCGGTCTGTGGGTGCTCAACCAGGCCCCGTCGGACCCGGGGGTGATCTTCTCCGGCACCGGCGCGCCGACCGCGGTCGGCACGTCACTCCCCCGGCCGCTGCCCTGATTGCCACGCCGACTTGCCGGGAACCCGCACTCCGTGCACCCCCGCATCGAGGACTACGCGATCATCGGCGACGAACAGACCGCGGCCCTGGTCGGCACGGACGGATCCATCGACTGGCTGTGTCTGCCCCGCTTCGACTCGGCGGCCTGCTTCGCCAGACTGCTCGGCGACGAGGGCAACGGGTACTGGCGTATCGCCCCCGTGGGCGCGGACCGGTGCACCCGGCGCGCCTACCGCCGGGACACCCTCGTCCTGGACACCGAGTGGGAGACCGAGCGGGGGACGGTCCGGGTCACCGACCTGATGCCGCAGCGCGACATCGCCCCCGACGTCGTGCGGGTCGTCGAGGGCCTCGACGGCGAGGTGACGCTGCACAGCACCCTCAAACTGCGCTTCGACTACGGCTTGATCATCCCGTGGGTGCGCCGGGCCGACGGCCACCGTGTCGCCGTCGCCGGCCCCGACTCGGCGTGGCTGCGCAGCGAACCGGAGGTGCGCAGCTGGGGCGAGGACTTCGGCACGCACGCCGAGTTCACGGTCAGGAGGGGGGAGAAGGTCGCGTTCGTCCTGACCTGGCATCCCTCCCACGAGCCGCGCCCGCCGCTCGTCGACCCCTACGAGGCGCTGCGCCACAGTGTCGAGGACTGGCAGTCCTGGGTGGCCCGGTGCCGCTACGACGGACCGCACCGGGACGCCGTCGTCCGCTCCCTGCTCACCCTCAAGGCGCTCACCTACGCCCCGACCGGCGGCATCGTCGCCGCCCCCACCACCTCACTGCCCGAGGAGCCGGGCGGGGTGCGCAACTGGGACTACCGCTACTGCTGGCTGCGCGACTCCACCCTCACCCTGGGCGCGCTGCTGGCGGCGGGCTACCAGGAGGAGGCCGAGGCCTGGCGGAACTGGCTGCTCCGGGCGGTCGCGGGCGACCCGGCGGACCTCCAGATCATGTACGGCGTGGCGGGCGAGCGGCGGCTGCCCGAGTACGAGCTGCCGTGGCTGTCCGGCTTCGACGGGTCCGTCCCCGTACGCGTCGGGAACGACGCCGTGGACCAGCTCCAGCTGGATGTGTACGGCGAGGTCATGGACTCCCTGTCGCTGGCCCGCGTCTCGGGCCTGTCCGCCCAGCCCGACGTGTGGGCGTTGCAGACGGCCCTGATGGACTTTCTGCGGACCCACTGGGACCAGCCCGACGAGGGGCTGTGGGAGGTGCGCGGCGGTCGGCGCCAGTTCGTGCACTCGAAGGTGATGGTGTGGGTGGCCGCCGACCGTGCGGTGCGCACCCTGGAGTCCCATCCGGAGCTGGACGGCGACCTGGACGGCTGGCGCGCGCTGCGCGACGAGGTGCACCGCGAGGTGTGCGAGAAGGGCTTCGACTCCGAGCGCAACACCTTCACGCAGTCCTACGGCTCCCGCGAACTGGACGCGGCGCTGCTGCTCATCCCGCGCCTGGGTTTCCTGCCGCCCGACGACCCGCGGGTGGTCGGCACCATCGACGCGGTCCGCGAGGAGCTGGACCACGGCGGCTTCCTGCGCCGCTACAGCACCGACGGCAGCGGGGGCGTCGACGGGCTCCCCGGCTCCGAGGGCACCTTCCTGGTGTGCTCGTTCTGGCTCGCGGACGCCCTGCACCTGACGGGCCGTACGAAGGAGGCCCGCGACCTGTTCGAACGGCTGGTGGGGCTCGCCAACGACGTCGGTCTGCTCTCCGAGGAGTACGACCCGGTGTCCGGCCGGCAGCTCGGCAACTTCCCGCAGGCGTTCAGCCACATCGGCCTCGTGAACACCGCCCTCGCCCTGTTCGGGCAGGACGGGGCAGGATAGGAACCATGGATCTTGGACTCAATGACCGGGTGTACGTCGTCACCGGGGCCACCCGCGGCCTCGGCAACGCCTCCGCGCGCGAGCTCGTCGCGGACGGGGCGAAGGTGGTGATCTCCGGGCGGGACGAGAAGAGTGTCGCCGAGGCGGCGGCCGAGCTGGGCCCGAACGCGGTGGGCGTGGCCGTCGACAACGCCGACCCCGAGGCGGCGGCCCGGCTGATCGGCGCCGCGCGGGAGCACTTCCACCGTGTCGACGGTGTCCTCGTCAGCGTGGGCGGGCCGCCGGCCGGGTTCGTCGCGGACAACACGGACGAGCAGTGGCTGGCGGCTTTCGAGTCGGTGTTCCTCGGTGCGGTGCGGCTGGCTCGCGCCGCGGCCGCCGAGTTGCGGCCCGGGGGTGTCATCGGGTTCGTGCTGTCGGGGTCGGTGTACGAGCCGATTCCCGGGCTGACCATCTCGAACGGGCTGCGGCCGGGGCTCGCGGGCTTCGCCAAGTCGCTCTCGAACGAGCTGGGGCCGCGGGGGATCCGGGTGGTCGGTGTGCTGCCCGGGCGGATCGACACGGATCGCGTGCGCGAGCTCGACGCGCTGTCGGCGGATCCCGAGGCGACGCGGGCGGCCTCGGAGTCGCGCATCCCGTTGCGGCGTTACGGGGCCCCGGAGGAGTTCGGGCGGGTGGCCGCGTTCCTGCTGTCGCCGGCGGCCTCTTATGTGACCGGGGTCATGGTGCCGGTTGACGGGGGCGCGCGGCACGGGTTCTGAGCGGTGCCGGGTGCGGGTGCGTGGGGGCTGGTCGCGCAGTTCCCGACACCCCTCAAAACGGCTCTGCCGCACTCAACCCACCCGTTCGGCACCGTGCTTGACCCCGAGCAGCCGCACCTCCGCGGGAAGTGACGCCAGGCCCGCCGACGTCTTCGCGTGCGCCAGGGGGCCGCTCGTGAAGTCGTGCAGCGCGGTCCCCGGGTTCACGTGCGGCTCCAGTGCGAGGCGTACGCGGGCCTCGGGGGCGGTGCGGCGGCCCGTCAGGTGGCCCTGGGCGCGGGCCACACCGTCGATCGTGCCCGCCTCCTGGCCGAGGACGTCCTCCAGGGCCCGGCCGCGCACGAGCGCGCCCTCGTCGTCGCCGGTGTCGACGAGGATCTCGGCCAGGCGGTGTCGGCGGAGCACCGCGACCAGCCACCACAAGGTGAGCAACAAGAGGACGGCGAGGACGGCGATGACGACCGGCCACCACCAGCTCTCGTCCTGCCAGCGGGTGCGCTCGGCGTCGCTCAGCAGGACGTCGTGCTTGCTGTCGTGGATCCACCACGAGGGCGCCGGAGCGCCCAGGCCGACGGCCAGCACGGAGCCGCCGAGCACCAGCAGGACGAGGCCCACGAGCCCGAGGAACACGCGGTTGACGACCCGGAGCACCGCGGTCACCCCTTTCGTCCGGGCCGCCGGACGCGCACCGAGTGCCGGGGAGGCCGGGACAGTCCCAGTCCGTCGACGGCTTCGGTGAGCACGGCGTCCAAGTCGGTTCGTACGTCGTCCAGTTCCCGGAAGTGCGCCGCGGCGCGGACGTCCGCCCTGGTCCGGTGCATCCGTACCCGGACCGACTGCACACCGGCGACCTCCATGGCCCGGTCGCGCAGCGCGGTCGCGGCGGCGTCCCGGTGCAGTCCGGCGCGCACGTCGCTGTGGGTGCGCCGCATCGGGAGCAGGTCCCGCAGGCCGGGTGTGGCGGCCAGGACCAGCAACCAGAGGCCGAGGACGGCGGTGACTCCGGCGCCGACGAGCACCCAGGTGTCGTCGAGGGGCCGTTCGGCGAGCTGGTCGGCCAGTTCCCGCCGCCAGTACATCTCGGGCCGGCCGGCCCGTACGGAGACGATGTCGTAGAGGAACAGTCCGAAGAGGCCCAGGAGCAGCAGCGCGACGATGCCCGCGGGGATGCGGCGTGCCGACCAGAAACGGCCCTCCCGGCCTTGCTCGGCGTCCTCGACAGGGGGCGGTCCGCTGCCGGAATCGGGCGCGGACCCGTCCGGTTCGGTACCGTTCGCCGACTCGTCGGGGACCGGCAGGCGCTCGGTGGCGCCGTCGGAGGGTTCGGTGCCCCGGGGTTCGCTCATCGCGTCCTCCCCTGTACCGCGCCGGGCGGCGCCACCAGATGCAGCCGCTCCACCTGGACGACGACCTCCGGCACCTGCATTCCGACCAGATCGCCCACCCGCTCGACGACTTGGCGACGCACCTGGCGGCAGCGCGCGCCGACGTCGCAGGGGTAGTCGAGTTCGATGTGGACCCGGACGTGGGCCACCTCGTGGTGGACGACGACGGTGGCGGACGGCCGCCCGGCGTCGAGCGGCAGCGTCCCCACGGCCTCGTGGGCCGCCTGCGAGGCGACCTTCGCGACGACCCGGTCGGCGATCCGCGTCGCGCCGCGCTCGCGCGGCGGGACGACCGTCAGAGGTCTGCCGAGCTCACCGGCCCCCGTGCTCACGGGCGTCCCCGCCGCCGTTCGTCACGGGGGCGGAAGAAGTCGCCGAAGTCCATGTCCCCCTCCAGGAACCGGCCGACGACGAAGCCGACAGCGCCCAGCGCCGCCACCAGCAGGAAGGCTCCGAACCCGCCGAAGTACCCGGCGAAGGCCAGCGCCATGCCGGCGATCATGCCGGCTACGCCCATACTCATGCGCTCCTCAGCTCCTCAGCCGCTGTGTTGTCCGTGGCCCGTGCCTCACTGGATCCGGCGCTCCGGTTCCTCTTCCTCCTCGTCCGGCAGCTTCACGTCGCTCACCGCGATGTTGACCTCCACGACCTCGAGGCCGGTCATCCGCTCGACGGCGTTGATGACGTTCTCCCGTACGTCCCGGGCCACGTCGGCGATCGACACGCCGTACACGACGACGATCTCCAGGTCGAGGGCCGCCTGCACCTCGCCGACCTCGGCCTTCACGCCGCGCGTCACCGACTTGGCGCCGCCGGGCACGCGGTCGCGCACGGCTCCGAAGGTGCGGGAGATTCCGCTGCCCATGGCGTGCACGCCGTCGACGTCGCGGGCGGCGAGCCCGGCGATCTTCTCCACGACGCCGTCCGCGATGGTGGTCCGGCCGCGGGAGCCCGGGTCTCCCCCGCCGCGCTTGACCAGCGGACTCCTGCGTGCCGCCGCTGTCTCGCTCTCCCCGCCCCGGTTCTCGGTCATATCGGTCATCGCCGTACGTCCTTTTCGGTTGACGTCCTTCGACCACCGTAAGCACGGTTGCGTGGCAGCGCGCCTTTGATGCGGCAGGCTGGAGGAATGACGGCCGACCGATGGACGCAGGCAGTGAGACATCAGCTGGGTATCGGCAGGTTGCTGCCTCTGGGTGATGCCCGGGACGGCGCGTGGATCGCCGAGCGGGCCGCCGAGGCGGTGCTGCGGGGCGCGGCGGGGGACGCGCCGGGCGTGCGCCTCGACGCGCTGCGCGTGACGCTCGCCGATGTGACGGACGTCGGGGAGCCGGCCGTACCGGCTCCGCCGAGCGCGCTGCCGCCGGGGCCGCTGCGGGTGACGGCGGAGATCGCCGCGACGGCCGCGCGACCCCTGCCTGCGACGGCTTCGGTGCTGCGGGAGGCACTGGCGAACGCGGCGGACCGGCGGCTGGGGCTGACGGTGACGGAGGTGGACCTGCAGGTGACGGGGCTGCTGGACGAGGAGGGGCCCGCGGAGGGCGGACCCGCCGTCGCCCTTCCCGAGCTCCCGGCTGCCGCGCGGGCCGTGGGCGACGACGAGGCCCGGGTGGCCGCCGCCGCGCTCGGCGTCCCGGGTGTCCTCCATCTGACCGGCACGCTGGGCCACCCCGTGCACATCGAGCTGCTGTTCCCCGAGGGCGCGGCGCTGCCCCACCGCCATGTCCGGCTGGAGCTGGCGGTGGGCGCGGACCAGAGGGCCAGGGACGTGGCCCGCGAGGTCCGGACGGCGGTCAGGCGGACGCTGTCGGACCACCCGACGGCGGCGGTCGTGGTGAGCGCGATCGGCTGACCGCGCCCCGGGCAGGACCGGCGGTCCTCAGTCGCCGACGCCGGCGAGGTCGCGCAGGCGGCGGGCCTGGGACTGGCGCTCGGCCGTGCGCTGCTCCTCGTACGTGCGGTCCTGGGCGCCGCGCAGCAGGGCCTTGGTCTCGATGACCGCGTCGCGGGGCGCCGCGAGCACGGCCGAGAGCAGGTCCCGAACGGCGTCGTCGAGCTGGCCGGCGGGCACGGCGAGGTTGGCCAGCCCGGTGTTCACGGCCTCGTCGGCCGTGACGAAGCGCCCGGTCACGCAGATCTCCAGCGCGCGGGCGTAGCCGACGAGTCCCACCAGCGGGTGCGTGCCCGTCAGGTCGGGCACGAGTCCGAGGCTGGTCTCGCGCATGGCGAACTGCACGTCGTCGGCGACGACGCGCAGGTCGCAGGCGAGGGCGAGCTGGAAGCCCGCCCCGATGGCATGCCCCTGGACAGCGGCGACGGAGACGATGTCGCTGCGCCGCCACCAGGTGAACGCCTCCTGGTATTCGGCGATGGTCGCGTCCAACTCGGCGTCACTGCCGCGCGCGAGGTCGACGAACGACGGTTCGCCGTCGAAGCCCTCGGGAGTGAACGCCTGCCGGTCGAGCCCGGCCGAGAAGGACCTGCCCTCGGCCCGCAGCACCACGACACGGACGGAGCCTGGCAGCTGCCGCCCGGCCTCGGTCAGCGCCCGCCACAGAGCGGGGCTCTGCGCGTTGCGCTTGGCCGGGTTGGTCAGCGTCACCGTGGCGATCGCGTCGTCGACGGTGAGCCGTACGCCGTCCTTGTCGAGTACGGGAACGAGGTCCTTGTCGGGCGAAGCCATAGGACGCCTCCGATGTGTGCGGTCAGCTAAGTGACTGCACAGTAACCACCCGGGCGATCAGCCGAACGACCGGGTGGCCACCATCGAAGCCGAGGGGCCACCCGGGGTCAGGCCGTGGCCTTCTTGCCCCGGGTCGCCCCGCCACGCCCTCGCAGCGTGACGCCCGACTCACTGAGCATGCGGTGCACAAAGCCATACGAGCGGCCGGTCTCCTCGGCCAACGCCCGGATGCTCGCACCGGCGTCGTACTTCTTCTTCAGGTCTGCCGCGAGCTTGTCGCGCGCGGCGCCGGTCACCCGGCTGCCCTTCTTCAGAGTCTCGGCCACCCGTGCCTCCTCATGGGAAGTGCGCTCTGGTCTCCTCATGATCACCCCTCCGGGCCCTGATGGCCACCCATTCGGCAAGGTCCGTGAGACAAGGTTGTGACGACGGGAGCGCGTCCCCACAAGCGGAATATGGAATTCCGAGGAGTGACGTCCGTACGCCCGAACGGATTGTTCCGGGAAATGCCTGGTCAGAAAGGCGTCGCGGCCGAGCCCGGAAGAATCGGGGGCTCGGCCGCGAAATCGATGTAGGACACACCTCGGTACGAGGAGATCTCACACAGATGATGGATCACCACTGGGCCGAATGATCCATACGCCGTTGATCACGCATTCGATCAAGCGGCACTGACGCTCAGGCGGCGCTCACACTCAGGCCAGGGCGACGAGATCCGCGTAGTCGGCGCCCCACAGGTCCTCGACGCCGTCCGGCAGCAGGATGATCCGCTCCGGCTGGAGCGCCTCGACGGCGCCCTCGTCGTGGGTGACGAGGACGACCGCGCCCTTGTAGGTGCGCAGCGCGCCGAGGATCTCCTCGCGGCTGGCCGGGTCGAGGTTGTTGGTGGGCTCGTCGAGGAGCAGCACGTTCGCCGAGGACACCACGAGCGTGGCGAGGGCCAGGCGGGTCTTCTCGCCGCCGGAGAGGACACCGGCGGGCTTGTCGACGTCGTCGCCGGAGAACAGGAACGAGCCGAGCGTCTTGCGGACCTCCACCAGGTCCAGGTCCGGGGCGGCCGAGCGCATGTTCTCCAGGACCGTGCGCTCCGGGTCGAGGGTCTCGTGCTCCTGCGCGTAGTAGCCGAGCTTGAGGCCGTGGCCCTTGATGACCCGGCCGGTGTCGGGCTCCTCAGCGCCGCCGAGGAGGCGGAGCAGGGTCGTCTTGCCCGCGCCGTTGAGGCCCAGGATGACCACGCGTGAGCCCTTGTCGATGGCCAGGTCGACGTCGGTGAAGATCTCCAGCGAGCCGTAGGACTTCGACAGGCCCTCGGCCATGAGCGGGGTCTTGCCGCACGGGGAGGGCTCGGGGAAGCGCAGCTTGGCGACCTTGTCGGACTTCCGCTCGGCCTCCAGGCCGGCCAGCAGCTTGTCGGCCCGGCGGGCCATGTTCTGCGCGGCGACGGTCTTGGTGGCCTTGGCCCGCATCTTGTCGGCCTGCGAGTGCAGCGCTGAGGCCTTCTTCTCGGCGTTCTGCCGCTCGCGCTTGCGGCGCTTCTCGTCGGCCTCGCGCTGCTGCTGGTAGAGCTTCCAGCCCATGTTGTAGATGTCGATCTGGGCGCGGTTGGCGTCCAGGTAGAACACCTTGTTCACGACCGTCTCGACGAGGTCGACGTCGTGGGAGATCACGATGAAGCCGCCGCGGTAGGTCTTGAGGTAGTCCCGCAGCCAGATGATCGAGTCGGCGTCGAGGTGGTTGGTCGGCTCGTCGAGCAGCAGCGTGTCCGCGTCCGAGAACAGGATGCGGGCCAGCTCGATACGGCGGCGCTGACCGCCGGAGAGCGTGTGCAGGGGCTGGCCGAGCACCCGGTCGGGCAGGTTCAGCGCGGCGGCGATGGTGGCGGCCTCGGCCTCGGCGGAGTAACCGCCCTTGGTGAGGAACTCCGTCTCCTGGCGCTCGTACTGCTTGAGGGCCTTCTCGCGGGTGCCGCCCTTGCCGGTGGCGATGCGCTGCTCGTTCTCGCGCATCTTGCGGATCAGTACGTCCAGGCCGCGCGCGGAGAGGATGCGGTCGCGGGCGAGGACGTCGAGGTCGCCGGTGCGCGGGTCCTGCGGGAGGTAGCCGACCTCGCCGGAGCGGGTGATGGCGCCGCCGGCGGGCATGCCCTCGCCCGCCAGGCACTTGGTGAGGGTGGTCTTCCCCGCGCCGTTGCGGCCGACCAGGCCGATGCGGTCACCCTTGGCGATACGGAAAGAGGCGTTTTCGATGAGGACGCGGGCACCGGCGCGCAGCTCGATACCGGAGGCGGAGATCACGGACAGACTCCAGGGCGGATACGGGGGCGGGATGGGCGGCTGAGGACGTTCCCGCCGTCTAATGCGCGAGGAGAATGGCCATGGGGGACAGTCTAACGGGGGCGTGCAACCACTTTTTCTGGATCCTGGTGCGGTTCTGGTCACGACGGCCCGGGGGCCGTTGTCAGTGGCCGGTGGAAGACTGAACAGCGGGCCGGATTCCGGCCTTCCCGGGCAGCGAGGCACGAGGAAGTGATCGCCATGGCAGGCACGTCCGGCGGGCGTCCGAGCATCTACCCGACGCTGCTGTACGCGGACGCGAAGGCGGCGATCCGGCAGCTCACGGAGGCCTTCGGGTTCACGGAGCTGTCGGTGTACGAGGGCGAGGACGGCTCGGTGATGCACGCCGAGCTGACGCAGGGCAACGGCGCGGTCATGGTCGGCACCAAGGGCCGCGGCGGCGTGTTCGACGCGGCCATGAAGGGCTCGGGCAGTACGGGGGTCTACGTCGTGGTGGACGACGTGGACGCGCACCACCGCCGCGCCGTCGACCACGGTGCGGAGGTCCTGATGCCCCCGACGGACCAGGACTACGGCTCGCGGGACTACATGGCCCGGGACCTCGAGGGCAACGTGTGGAGCTTCGGGACGTACGCGCCCGAGATAGCGGCCTGACGGCCCGGGGCCGGCCGCCGGCCCGGGGGGGCTAGCTGCCGCCGGTGTGCACCTGGAAGGCGGCCCGGCGTACGGCCTTGGCCAGGGCGGGGTCGGGGTGGGCCGCCGCGAGGGCGACCAGGACCTGCACGGTGCGCGGGTGACCCACGGCCCGTACCTCGTCCAGGAGCATCGGGACGGTCGGCTGCACCGCGGACTCCAGGTGGCGGACGAGCAGCGGAGCCTCACCGTGGTCGGCGACGGCTGCGGCGGTGTCCACCCACAGCCAGGTCGCCTCCTCCCGGGTGAGGACCTCGTGGGCGTCCTCCGGGTCGGCCCCGTCGTGCTCGGCCAGCCACATCAGCGCGTAGGGCCGGAGCGTCGGCTCGTCCAGTACGGCGTGGACGTCCGGCTCGGCGGGGGCGCCGACCACGCGCAGCGCCTCGAAGGCGAGACCGCGCAGCAGGGCGTCCTCGCCACGGGCGGCGCCGAGGAGTTCGGTGACGGCGCTGCCGACGGGGCGGGCGGCGAGCCAGGCGCGGTACTCGGCGCGGGCCGCGTTGGGGCGCAGCTGGGCGCAGCCGCGGAGCATGTCCTCGGCGCCCTGCTCGATGTTCCCGGCGGGGCTCTGCGCGGCGACGCAGATCTGCTCCAGCTTGACCCAGACGGCCCAGCTGCCGAGCGGGGTGAGTGTGGCCTGGCCGTCGCCGTAGGTGAGGGCGCCGACGGAGGCGAGGGCGCGCAGGGCCCAGTCGAGGAGCGGGGCGAGCGGGGCGTCGGTGGGCTCCGGTTCGGCCACCGGCTCGGGCTGCGGGCCGTAGGGGATCTCGCAGCGTGCGGTGCGCAGCTCGGTGACGCGCTGCTCCAGGAGGTCGAGGAGCTGCTCCACGGGGACGGGGCCGGCGGACAGCTGGAGGAAGGAGAGCGCCTGCGGCATGGCCGAGACGACCTCGGCGACGGCGGCGGGCTCGTGGCCCTCGGGCTCCGGGTGGGCGAGCGACCAGGCGTCGAAGAGGGCGACCCAGCCGCGCAGTACGGCGCTGTCGTCGCGGTCCCAGGCGCGCAGCCGCCAGCCGGGGCGGGCGCTGTCGCCGTGCACCTCGACCAGGCCGGCGAGGCGGGCGGTGTCCCAGTCGGCCCTGACCTGAGCCGGGGTCAGGCCCAACTCGTCGGCGGCCCGTTCGGCGGTCGCGCCGGAGAGGGTGGCCTTGCCGTCGGCGGTGGCGCTGTCCCGGCCGGGGCCGAGGGCGGCGTCGGCCCAGCGGGCGACGCGGGCCGCGCCGGCCAGACGTGAGCGTGCCATTCTGGCCAGCTCCGCCGGTGCCGGGGTGCCCTCCGGAGGGCGCGGGGCGGGTCGGCGCGAGGGCCGCTGATTCATCGCTCTGGGGGCGGCGGCCAGGGGTCGCGGGCGGACGAGTCGAAGCCTGGAGTCGCGCGGGATACGGGACGTCACGGGGGCAGTCTCCCGGTTGACGGTCCGAAAACCCAAACGGAATGTCACGGCGGGCGACGGGGATGGCCAACGCACCGGGTGCCGGGAGCGGCCGAGGGCCATGAACAGGCCAGTGGTACGACGCTAAACGGAATCATCGCGACCGGTCGTCGGCGGGCGGAGCGCGAGGTGGTGGCGACGGGATGGAGGGCGCGTGAACTCGAGGTGCGCCCGGGGCATGACGCGGGCGGTGTCACATGAGCGGTACCAGGAAGCGCCGCAGCGCCTCCTCGTAGGCCGGCGGGTCGGCGTTCCACATCGCTCCGTGGGGAGCGCCGGCGACGCGGTGGAGGGCGACCATGTCCGGGCGGGTGTCGGCGAGATGGCGGGAGAGTCCCCAGGGGGCCACCGTGTCGTCCGGTCCGTGGATGACGAGCGCGGGGACGCGGAGCCCCGCGGCGGGAGGCGTGGCCGCGTCGCGGTCGCCGTACAGGCCGGTGCGGCCCTGCGCGGCACGGACCGCCAGCGGCAGCAGCGCGCTTGGGGTGCGGCGGGCCGCGGCGAGGGCGCGCAGGGTTGCCTCCCAGCTGAGCACCGGCGAGTCCAGGACGAGCCCGGAGACCCGGTCGCGCAGTTCCGAGCGCGCGGCGGCGCGCAGGGCCATGGTGGCGCCGGTGGACCAGCCGAGCAGGACGACCTGCCGGGCGCCGTACCGCACGGCGTAGCGGATCGCCGCGTCGAGGTCGCGCCACTCGGTCTCGCCGAGGTGGTTCAGGCCGTCGGGACTGCGGGGCGCGCCGCGGTCGCCGCGGTAGGCGAGGGCGAGCACCGGGACGCGGTTGCGGTGCAGGAACCCCATGACGTTCATGGCGAGTTCGCGGGTGGTGCCCAGGCCGTGCACGGCGATCACCCAGGGTGTAAACAGTAACCGGGCACGAACCACAAGGGCAGGGCGCCGAGTTCGCCCGGGACGTCGACGTCGGCGTGCTCGATGCCGAGGGCGGCGCTCGGGTTGCCGACGTACACGTTCGGGGTGAGCCAGACCTTGTCGCCGCTTTCGAGGGTGCCGTGCGTGACCCGCTCCAGGCGGCGGACGACGGTGTCGGCGGTGCCGGGGACGTCGGCCAGGACGGGCCCGACGACCGCGTGGGAGCCGTCGCCGGAGAGGCCGTAGCGGCCGGGGCGCAGGGCGGCCAGGTCCCGGGTGAGGCTGATCTGCCCCGGCGCCGTGCCGTGCACGGTCAACCGGGGTTCGTGGGCAGCGGCCTGCCCGGGGGCGCCTTGAGCGCGCCCACTGGCCAGCCGGCCGGCGGCC
>NZ_GG657757.1:1967070-1969928 GCF_000158955.1 Streptomyces viridochromogenes DSM 40736
GGCGGCCGCCGCTTTGACAGTGCGCATCCCTCCAGTGTCCAGGCGGACCGCAGGGGCGACCAGTGGGCGGGGGCGGCGGGGTGAGGGGCGGGAGGCGGGGCCGGGCCGGCGTCCGGGGCGAAGGGGTCAGCGGCGCTGGCCGTACCCCGCTCAGGCGCTGCGCCACCTCCGCCAGCTGCTCGCCGGAGAGCAGGCTCGGGGACAGGCCCGGCACCGACGCGGCGGTGAGCCACAGCCGGCACATCCATTCCAGCTGGGCGGTGCGGTCGTAGGCCTGGTCAAGGGATGTGCCGTAGGTGATCGTGCCGTGGTTCTGGAGGAGGCAGCCGGAGCGGTCGGCGAGGGCGCGCAGCATGTTCTCGGCCAACTCGTCCGTGCCGTAGGTGGCGTACGGGGCGACCCGGACGGGACCGCCGAGCGCGGCGGCCATGTAGTGGATCAGCGGGAGCTCGGGCACGAGCGTCGAGACGGCCGTCGCGTGCACGGCGTGGGTGTGGACGACGGCTCGGGCGTCGGTGGTGCCGTAGACCGCGAGGTGCATGGGAAGTTCGCTGGTGGGGACGAGTGCGCCGAGGACCTGCCGGCCGTCGAGGTCGACGCCGGTGACGTCGTCCGGCTCCAGCCGGTCGTAGGGGACACCCGAGGGGGTGACCAGGACCGTGTCCCCGACACGTACCGAGACGTTTCCGGACGTGCCGACGACGAGCCCTTCGGCAACCGTCCGGCGGGCCGTCGCGACGAGGTCCTCCCAGGCACGCGCCTCCTCGGGGCGCACGTCCCTCCGCCGCGGCTCCCCCGCCTGCGGTGCGCCGTCCCGGACGCTCCCCGTGCCCCGTGCGTCGCCTCGCTGTTCAGCCATGCGGCGATCCTGCCAGGCAGGCCCTCAGCCCGTACAGAAGCCTCGTGGATCTCGCCCGGCCGGAGACCGTCGGGCCGGAGACCGTCGGGCATTCGGGCGATCAGAACCCGTTCGACGGGTCACTCGATCGATTGAAAGACTCGGTGCGGGGCGCCCAGTCGGCGGGGGCGCGGGGAGCCTGTCAGCAGGGCGGAACGGCAACCCTCGTTTGTGGACACTCCTGCGCCCCCCTCAGTTCATCTTCCGTTCACTCGGGTTACCTACGTTCGTCCGGCCAACGACCTCGAACGATTGCCTGGGTAAATGGAAAGCTTCTCGCTGATCCTCGCGATTGTGGTGGTAACCGCACTCGCGTTCGATTTCACGAACGGTTTCCACGACACCGCGAACGCGATGGCCACGACCATTTCCACGGGCGCCATGAGACCGAAGGTCGCGGTGGCCATGTCCGCGGTCCTGAACCTGGTCGGCGCCTTCCTGTCCGTCGAAGTCGCCAACACGATCTCCAAGGGCCTCGTCGACGAGGCCGGTGTCCGTCCCGAGGTCATCTTCGCCGCCCTGGTCGGCGCGATCCTCTGGAACCTGCTGACCTGGCTGGTCGGTCTGCCGTCCAGCTCCTCGCACGCCCTGATGGGCGGCCTGATCGGCGCCACGATCGCCTCGGCGGGCGTCGGCGCGGTGCACGGTGACGTCCTGGTCACCAAGGTGCTGCTCCCGGCGATCGCCGCGCCGCTGGTCGCGGGCGTCGCGGCGATGTTCGCCACCCGGCTGACGTACTCCCTCGGGAAGAAGGCCGACGGCAAGGCGTCCGAGAAGGGCTACCGGGCCGGCCAGATCGCCTCGGCGGGCCTGGTCTCCCTGGCGCACGGCACCAACGACGCCCAGAAGACGATGGGTGTCATCACCCTCGCCCTGGTCGCCGGCGGCGCCGTCGCCCCCGACTCCGACCCGCCCCTGTGGGTCATCCTCTCGGCGGGTCTCGCCATCGCGCTCGGCACCTACCTCGGTGGCTGGCGCATCATCCGCACGATGGGCAAGGGCCTGACGGACCTTCAGCCGCAGCAGGGCTTCGCCGCCCAGACCAGCGCGGCGACGGTCATCCTGGCCTCCTCCCACCTCGGCTTCTCCCTCTCCACCACCCACTCCGTGTCCGGCTCGGTGATGGGCGCGGGCCTCGGCCGCAAGGGCGGCGTCGTCCGCTGGTCGACGGCGACGCGGATGTTCGTCGCCTGGGCCCTGACCCTGCCGGCGGCGGCCCTGGTGGGCGCGCTCGCCGAGTACGTCACCGGTTTCGGCGACTGGGGCACGGCGGTGGTGGCGGTCTTCCTGGTCGCCTCCAGCGCGGTGATCTGGAAGCTCTCCCGGCGTGAGGTCATCGACCACACCAACGTCAACGAGGCCGAGGAGACGGAGCCGGCCGGTGTGGTGACCACGGCGATGGCCGCGGTCACGCCGCCGCCGGCGGGCGGCACGGCCTCGGAGGAGTCGCTGCCCACGTTCCCGGCCCAGGCGGAGGCCGAACGGGAACCCGCCGCCCCGACCACCACGTCCACCCCGGTCTGATCCCGCCCACGCGGTTACAAGGAGAACCTCTGCCATGAAGATCGACTGGGCGGCCCTCGGCTCCGTCTTCGGCGTCAGCCTCGTGGTCACCGTGGCCCTGGTGGGCCTGTTCACCCTCGGCATCACCGGCCTCTCCCGCCAGGAGCGGGCGGCCGCGCAGGGTGGCTCGGCGGGGCTCGCGGTCACCGGCGCGTACGCGTGCTTCGCGGCGTGTGCGGCGGCCGTCGGGTACGGGATCTACCTGATCGTCGCCTGACCACGACTGTTTGCCGCCGGGCGGCGCGGGGCTTCGGTCCCGTGCCGCCCGGTCGTCGTGTGCGGGTGTCGTGTGCTGGTGTCGTGTGCGGGTGTCGTGTGAGGGCGACTCGGCGTCGTACCGCACCCGCCCGGTGTGGGGTTCTGCACACTCTCCCCCCGCAGGTCAACGGCAAGTTGA
>NZ_GG657757.1:1970407-1980434 GCF_000158955.1 Streptomyces viridochromogenes DSM 40736
TCCGCCCTGGCCTCCGTCGCGCTGACCGGCGCCGCCACCTGGGCCGTGGTCGGGGGGACTTCGCTCGCCCGCGAGGCACAGGCCGTCGGGCGGGCCCTGGAGGCGGGGGACGTCGAAGCGGCCCGTGCGCGGCTGCCGCATCTGTGCGGGCGGGACCCGCAGGCGCTGGACGCCGACGGGATCGCCCGGGCCGTCGTCGAGTCCGTCGCCGAGAACACCTCCGACGCGGTCGTGGGGGCTCTCGTGTGGGGGGCCGTCGGTGGTGTGCCGGGGCTTCTCGGCTTCCGGGCCGTCAACACCCTCGACGCCATGGTCGGGCACAAGTCCGCCCGGTACCGGCGGTACGGGTGGGCCTCCGCCCGGCTGGACGACCTCGCGGGGTGGCCGGGGGCCCGGCTGACCGCCGTTCTCGCGGCGCTGGCCGGACCGGATCCGCGCGGGGCCGTCCGCGCCTGGCGGGCGGACGCGGCGAAGCATCCGAGCCCCAACGCCGGGCCCGTGGAGGCCTCTTTCGCCGGGGCGCTCGGGGTGCGGCTGGGCGGAACGCTCTCGTACGGCGGGCGGGTGGAGCACCGGCCCGTGCTGAACACGCAAGGACGTGCCGTCGACACGCACGACGTCGCACGGGCCGTGCGGCTGTCGCGGCGCGTCACCTGGCTCGCGCTCGGGGTGTGCGCCGGTGCGCGGTTGCTCAAGAGGGGGCAGTGAGTATGAGCGGTGGGCTTCTTGTCGCCGGTACCACCTCCGACGCCGGCAAGAGCGTCGTCACGGCGGGGATCTGCCGGTGGCTGGTCCGGCAGGGCGTCAAGGTCGCGCCCTTCAAGGCGCAGAACATGTCCCTCAACTCCTTCGTGACGAGGGAGGGCGCCGAGATCGGGCGCGCGCAGGCCATGCAGGCGCAGGCCTGCCGCGTCGAGCCGACCGCGCTGATGAACCCCGTGCTGCTCAAGCCCGGCGGCGAGCGCAGCAGCCAGGTCGTGCTGATGGGCAAGCCGGTGGGCGAGTTGAGCGCGCGCGGGTACCACGGCGGACGTCAGCAGAAACTGCTCGGGACCGTTCTCGACTGTCTCGCCGAGTTGCGGGGCACGTATGACGCGGTGATCTGTGAGGGGGCCGGTTCTCCCGCCGAGATCAATCTGCGGCGGACGGACATCGTCAACATGGGGATCGCGCGGGGCGCGCGGCTGCCCGTGCTCGTCGTCGGCGACATCGACCGGGGCGGGGTCTTCGCCTCGTTCTTCGGGACCGTCGCCCTGCTCTCGCCCGAGGACCAGGAGCTCGTCGCCGGGTTCCTCGTCAACAAGTTCCGCGGGGACGTGAGTCTGCTGGAGCCGGGCCTCGACATGCTGCACGGGCTCACCGGACGGCACACCTACGGCGTCCTGCCCTTCCGGCACGGGCTCGGCATCGACGAGGAGGACGGACTGCGCGTGTCCCTGCGCGGGACCGTGCGCGAGTCGACCGTCGCCCCGCCCGTCGGGGAGGACGTCCTGCGGATCGCCGTCTGCGCGATCCCCCTCATGTCCAACTTCACCGACGTGGACGCCCTGGCCGCCGAACCGGGTGCGGTGGTGCGGTTCGTGGACCGGCCGGAGGAGCTCGCCGACGCCGATCTCGTCGTCGTCCCGGGCACCCGGGGGACGGTCCGCGCGCTGGAGTGGCTGCACGAGCGGGGGCTCGCCGAGGCGCTGAAGCGCAGGGTCGCCGAAGGGCGGCCCGTCCTCGGCGTCTGCGGCGGCTTCCAGGTGCTCGGCGAGCACATCGAGGACGACGTCGAGAGCCGCAAAGGGAGCGTGGAAGGGCTCGGTGTCCTTCCCGTCCGTGTGCGGTTCGCCGCGGAGAAGACCCTGACCCGGCCGGTCGGGGAAGCCCTCGGCGAGCGCGTCGAGGGGTACGAGATCCATCACGGGATCGCCGAGGTCACCGGTGGGGAACCCTTCCTGGACGGCTGCCGGGTCGGGCAGACCTGGGGCACGCACTGGCACGGCTCACTGGAGTCGGACGGGTTCCGGCGGGCCTTCCTGCGCGAGGTGGCGGCCGCGGCGGGCCGCCGTTTCGTGCCGGCGCCCGACACGTCGTTCGCCGCGCTGCGCGAGGAGCAGCTCGACCGGCTCGGCGACCTGATCGAACAGCACGCGGACACGGACGCGCTGTGGCGGCTCATCGAGTCGGGCGCGCCGCGAGGACTGCCCTTCATCCCACCGGGAGCGCCCGCATGAGCACTGTGTTGTTGTTGTCGACCGCCGACACGGACCTGCTGGCGGCCCGGGCCGCCTCCGGTGTCTCGTACCGGATCGGCAATCCGACCCGTGTGGACGCCCGGGAGGAGCTTCCGGCGCTGCTGGAGGGCGCCGACATCGCCGTCGTACGGCTGCTCGGCGGGAAGCGGGCCTGGGAGGACGGGCTCGCCGTGCTGAAGGCGTCCGGCGTCCCCACCGTGCTGCTCGGCGGCGAGTCCGTGCCCGACGCGGAGCTGATGGCCGAGTCGTCCGTGCCGGCCGGGGTCGTCGCGGAGGCGCTGAAGTACCTCGTCGAGGGCGGACCGGCCAACCTCACCGAGCTGGCCCGGTTCCTGTCCGACACCGTGCTGCTCACGGGCGAGGGCTTCGCCGCGCCGCAGCGGATGCCCGAGTACGGCGTCCGGGGCGAACGTCCGCGCCACCAGGGCCGGCCGACCGTGGGCGTGCTCTTCTACCGGGCGCACGAGCTGAGCGGCAACACCGCGTTCGTGGACACCCTGTGCGACGCGATCGAGGCGCGGGGGGCCGACGCGCTGCCCGTGTACTGCGGTTCGCTGCGCGGGGCGGACGAGGGGTTGTACGAGATCCTCGGGCAGGCGGACGCCCTCGTGGCGACCGTGCTCGCGGCCGGTGGCACCCACGCCTCGCAGGCGTCGGCGGGCGGCGACGAGGAGTCCTGGGACATCGGCGCCCTCGCCGAGCTGAACATCCCCGTGCTGCAAGGGCTGTGCCTGACGTCCTCGCGCCGGGCCTGGGAGGCGTCCGACGCCGCCCTCTCCCCCATGGACGCCGCGATGCAGGTGGCCATCCCGGAGTTCGACGGGCGGCTGATCACCGTGCCGTTCTCCTTCAAGGAGCAGGCCACCGAGGACGGCGCCGACGTGCCCGTGTACGTCGCCGACCCGGAGCGCGCCGCCCGGGTCGCCGGGATCGCCGTGCGGCACGCGGAGTTGAGGCACAAGGCGAACGCCGACAAGAAGCTCGCGCTCGTCTTCACCGCCTACCCGACCAAGCACTCCCGGGTCGGCAACGCGGTCGGCCTGGACACCCCGGCCTCGGCGGTACGGGTGCTGGACGCCCTCCGGGACGCCGGGTACGCCGTGGAGGGACACCCCGACAACGGCGACGAGCTGATCCACCGGCTCATCGAGGCCGGCGGTCACGACGTCGAGTGGCTGACCGAGGACCAGCTGGCGTCGGCGCCCGCGCGCGTGCCGCTCGCCGACTACCGGGCGTGGTTCGAGAAGCTCGACCCGGAGCTGAAGGACGCCATGACCGCGGCGTGGGGCGAGCCGCCGGGCGGCCTGTACGTCGACGGGGACGACATCGTGCTGGCGTCCCTGCGGTTCGGGAACGTCGTGGTGATGATCCAGCCGCCGCGCGGCTTCGGCGAGAACCCGATCGCGATCTACCACGACCCGGACATGCCGCCGTCGCACCACTACATGGCGGCGTACCGCTGGCTGGAGAACAGTTTCGGCGCGGACGCCGTCGTGCACATGGGCAAGCACGGCACGATGGAGTGGCTGCCCGGCAAGGGACTCGGGCTCAGCGGCGGCTGCGCCCCGGACGCCGTCCTCGGAGACCTGCCGCTGATCTACCCGTTCATCGTCAACGACCCCGGCGAGGGCACCCAGGCCAAGCGCCGCGGGCACGCGACCGTCGTCGACCACCTCGTGCCGCCGATGGCGCGCGCCGACACCTACGGTGATCTGGCCAAGCTGGAGCAGCTCCTCGACGAGTACGCGCTCGTCTCCGACCTGGACCCGGCGAAGGCCCCGGCCGTGCGCGCGCAGATCTGGACGCTGGTCAAGGCGGCCGAGCTCCATCACGACCTGCACGTCGACGAGCAGCCGGCCGACGAGGCGTTCGACGAGTTCGTCATGCACATCGACGGCTATCTGTGCGAGATCAAGGACGTGCAGATCAGGGACGGTCTGCACATCCTGGGCGGCGGGCCCGTCGGCGAGCCGCGCGTCAACCTCGTCCTGGCCGTGCTGCGCGCCTCGCAGGTCTGGGGCGGGCAGGCGAACGCGCTGCCCGGGCTCAGGGCGTCGCTCGCGGAGCACTTCGGGCTGGTGGAGAAGGAGTTGCTGGCCGAGCCGGGCGCGCCGGTGAAGGTGCCGGTGGAGCTGACGGACCTGGTGCAGGGCCCGGCGCGGACCGCCGCCGACGCGATCGACCTGCTGGAACAGCTGTGCCGGCGGCTCGCGGAGGGCATGGAGGAACGCGGCTGGGCGGTCGCCGAGAGCCCGGCCCTGGTCCGGGAGGTACTCGGCACCGAACTGCCCGCCGCGGCGGCGGTGCTGGAGTTCGCCTGCGGGGAGGTCGTGCCGCGGCTGGCCCGGACCACCGACGAGATCGGGCACATCCTTCGGGCGCTGGACGGCGGTTACGTCCCGGCGGGCCCGTCCGGGTCGCCGACCCGCGGGCTGGTCAACGTCCTGCCGACGGGTCGCAACTTCTACTCCGTCGACCCCAAGGCGATCCCGTCCCGGCTGAGCTGGGAGGTCGGGCAGTCGCTGGCGGACTCGCTGGTGCAGCGGTACCTGAGCGACACCGGCGCGTACCCGAAGTCCGTCGGGCTGACGGTGTGGGGCACCTCGGCCATGCGCACCCAGGGCGACGACATCGCCGAGATCCTGGCCCTGCTGGGCTGCCGGCCGGTGTGGGACGACGCCTCTCGGCGGGTGACCGGGTTCGAGGTCGTTCCGCCGGCCGAGCTCGGCCGGCCGCGCATCGACGTCACGGTCCGGATCTCCGGCTTCTTCCGGGACGCGTTCCCGCACGTGGTGGGGCTGATCGACGACGCGGTGCGGGCCGTGGCCGAGCTGGACGAGCCCGCCGAGCAGAACTACGTCCGGGCGCACGCCGACCAGGACACCGCCGAGCACGGCGACCGGCGCCGCGCCACGGCCCGGATCTTCGGATCCAAGCCGGGGGCTTACGGGGCCGGTCTGCTGCCGCTGATCGACGCCCGCAACTGGCGCTCCGACGCGGACCTCGCCGAGGTGTACGCGGTGTGGGGCGGCTACGCCTACGGGCGGGGGCTCGACGGACGGGCCGCGCGCGGGGACATGGAGACGGCGTTCCGGCGGATCGCGGTCGCCGCGAAGAACGTCGACACGCGCGAGCACGACCTGGTCGACGCCGACGACTACTTCCAGTACCACGGCGGCATGGTCGCCATGGTGCGGCACCTGACGGGCGCGAGCCCCGAGGCGTACGTGGGTGACTCGGCGACCCCGGACCAGGTGCGGACCCGCACGCTGGGCGAGGAGACCCACCGCGTCTTCCGCGCCCGCGTGGTCAACCCGCGCTGGATGGCGGCCATGCGGCGGCACGGCTACAAGGGCGCCTTCGAGATGGCGGCGACCGTGGACTACCTGTTCGGGTACGACGCCACGGCCGGGGTCGTGGACGACTGGATGTACGAGAAGCTCAGCTCGGAGTACGTCTTCGACCCGGAGAACCGGGACTTCATGAAGACGTCCAACCCCTGGGCACTGCGCGGCATCACCGAGCGGCTGCTGGAGGCCGCCGACCGCGGACTGTGGGCGGAACCGGACGCGGAGACGCTCGAGCGGCTGCGTGCCACCTACCTTGAACTCGAAGGCGACTTGGAGGGCGACGCGTGAGCGCCCTGCGAACCCCCACGTCGACGGGGAGCACACCTGCACACCGCCTACCGCCGGCGACACGGCCGGACCGTCCCCGTGTCGGCGGGGAGCAGGCTTCGACCACGACGGGGCCGCGGCTCGGCTGCGCCTCGTTCTGCCATGAATCCCCCGAAGGAGTGATCACCGCGTGAGCACGCCCTATCCCTTTACCGCCCTCGTCGGACAGGACAGCCTCCGATTGGCGCTGCTCATCAACGCGGTGAGCCCGGCGGTCGGCGGTGTGCTGGTGCGCGGTGAGAAGGGCACGGCCAAGTCGACGGCCGTGCGGGCGCTGTCGGCGCTCGTGCCGGAGGTCGACGTCGTCTCCGAGTGCCGCTTCTCCTGCGACCCCGGCGCGCCCGACCCCGGCTGCCCGGACGGACCCCACGAGCCGGGGGGTTTCGCCACCCGGCCCGCCCGGATGGTCGAACTGCCCGTCGGCGCCTCGGAGGACCGGCTCGTGGGTGCGCTCGACATCGAGCGGGCCCTCTCGGAGGGCGTGAAGGCCTTTGAACCCGGGCTGCTCGCCGACGCGCACCGCGGGATCCTCTACGTCGACGAGGTCAACCTCCTCCACGACCACCTGGTCGACCTGCTGCTGGACGCGGCCGCGATGGGTGCCTCGTACGTCGAGCGGGAGGGTGTGTCCGTACGGCATGCCGCGCGGTTCCTGCTGGTCGGCACCATGAACCCCGAAGAGGGCGAGCTGCGGCCGCAGTTGCTGGACCGGTTCGGGCTGACCGTCGAGGTCGCGGCCTCGCGGGAGCCCGACCAGCGGGTGGAGGTCGTCAAGCGGCGGCTCGCCTACGACGCCGATCCGGCCGGGTTCGCGGCCCGGTGGGCGGACGAGGAGAGCGCCGTGCGGGCGCGGATCGCGGCGGCGCGGGAAGCTGCCTGCCGTCCCTGCGGCTGGGCGACGCGGCGCTGCGGCAGATCGCGGCGACCTGCGCGGCGTTCGAGGTGGACGGCATGCGCGCCGACATCGTGATGGCGCGCACGGCGACCGCGCTGGCGGCCTGGGCGGGGCGTACGGACGTGCTCGCTGAGGACGTCCGGCAGGCGGCTCTGCTCGCGCTGCCGCACCGCAGGCGCCGCAATCCCTTCGACGCGCCGGGGCTGGACGAGGACAAGCTGGACGAGACCCTGGAGGAGTTCTCCGGGGACGACGATCAGGACCCGGATCCGGACCCGGACTCCGACCCGGATCCGGGGCCGGACGGGCCCGGTGGCGGCGGTGGGCAGCCGGAGCCCGACGAGGGGCCCCAGGGCGACGACTCCGAGGCCCGGTCCGAGGCCGGGGAGGGCGGGCAGCCGCAGCCGCAGCCGTCGGGGGCCGGCGAGCAGTCGGCCGTACGGGCCGCCGAACCGTTTCGGACCAAGGTGCTGAGCGTGCCCGGCCTCGGCGAGGGAACCGCCGGGCGGCGGTCCCGGGCGCGGACCGAGCACGGGCGGACCACGGGTGCCCGGCGGCCCAAGGGCGCGCTCACCAAGCTGCACCTGGCGGCGACCGTGCAGGCCGCGGCGCCGCACCAGCGGGCTCGCGGGCGGTCCGGGCCGGGTCTCGTCGTGCGCCGGGACGACCTGCGGCAGGCCACCGCGAGGGGCGCGAGGGCAATCTCGTGCTGTTCGTCGTGGACGCCTCCCGGGTCGATGGCGGCGCGGCAGCGGATGAGTGCCGTGAAGGGGGCCGTGCTGTCGCTGCTGCTGGACGCGTACCAGCGGCGGGACAAGGTGGGGCTGGTGACGTTCCGGGGGTCGGGCGCGGACGTCGCGCTGCCGCCGACGTCCTCGGTGGACGCGGCGGCGGCCCGGCTGGAGTCGCTGCCGACGGGCGGGCGTACGCCGCTGGCCGCCGGGCTGCTGCGCGCGCACGACGTGCTGCGCGTGGAGCGGCTGCGGGATCCGGCGCGACGGCCGCTGGTCGTGGTGGTCACGGACGGACGGGCCACCGGAGGTCCGGAGCCGGTCGCCCTGGCCGGGCGTGCGGCACGGCTGTTCGCGGCCGAGGGTGTCGCGTCCGTCGTCGTGGACTGCGAGTCCGGGCCGGTGCGGCTGGGGCTCGCCGGGCAGCTCGCCGGTGAACTGGGCGGCACCGCCGTGACGCTGGACGAGCTGCGGGCGGACTCGATCGCCGGGCTGGTGAGGGATGTGCAGGGGACCACGAGGAGGGCCGCTTAATGCCGCAGGGACAGCCGAGTGTCATTCCGGACGACGGTCTGACGACCCGACAGCGCCGGAACCGGCCGCTCGTCGTGGTGAACACGGGCGTCGGGAAGGGCAAGTCGACCGCCGCCTTCGGGCTCGCGCTGCGGGCCTGGAACCAGGGGTGGCCGATCGGGGTGTTCCAGTTCGTCAAGTCGGCGAAGTGGAAGGTCGGCGAGGAGAACGCGCTGCGGGTGCTCGGCGCCTCCGGCGAGGGCGGGTCGGTCGCCTGGCACAAGATGGGCGAGGGCTGGTCCTGGGTGCAGCGCGACGCGCAGCTGGACAACGAGGAGAAGGCCCGGGAGGGCTGGGAGCAGGTCAAGCGGGACCTGGCGGCCGAGACGTACCGGCTGTACGTGCTGGACGAGTTCGCCTACCCGATGCACTGGGGCTGGGTGGACACGGACGAGGTCGTGGACGTCCTGCGGAACCGGCCCGGCACCCAGCATGTGGTGATCACCGGGCGCAACGCCCCCGAGAAGCTGCTGGACTTCGCCGACCTCGTGACCGACATGTCCAAGGTGAAGCACCCCATGGACGCCGGGCAGAAGGGGCAGAGAGGCATCGAGTGGTGACGTCCCCCTCCGTTCCCCGGCTGGTCGTCGCCGCGCCCTCCTCGCGGAGCGGCAAGACCACCGTCGCCACCGGGCTGATGGCCGCGTTCGCCGCGCGGGGGCTCGCCGTGTCCCCGCACAAGGTCGGGCCGGACTACATCGACCCCGGGTACCACGCGCTCGCGACCGGGCGGGTGGGGCGGAACCTCGACGCGTACCTGTGCGGGCCGGAGCTGGTCGGGCCGTTGTTCCTGCACGGGGCGCGAGGGTGTGACATCGCCGTCGTCGAGGGCGTGATGGGGATGTACGACGGGGCCGCCGGGGAGGGCGAGCTGGCGTCGACGGCTCATGTCGCGAAGTTGCTGCGGGCGCCGGTGGTGCTGGTCGTCGACGCGTCGTCGCAGTCGCGGTCGGTGGCGGCGCTGGTGCACGGGTTCGTCTCCTTCGACCCGGAGGTGCGGGTCGGGGGCGTGATCCTCAACAAGGTCGCGTCGGACCGGCACGAGGAGCTGCTGCGGGAGGCCCTGGAGCAGGTGGGCGTGCCGGTGCTCGGGGTGTTGCGGCGGGCACCGCAGGTGGACACGCCGTCCCGGCATCTGGGGCTGGTGCCGGTCGCCGAGCGGCGGGCGGCGGCCGTGGAGGCGGTCGCCGCCATGGCCGCGCAGGTGTCGGCGGGGTGTGACCTCGAGGCGTTGGCTGCGCTGGCGCGGAGTGCCGGTGCGCTGTCCTGTGCGGCTTGGGACGCGGCTGAGGCGGTCTCCTCGGCCACCCACCACCCGACACGGTCGGAACGGTCGGACAAGAGGCCGGGCCGACAGGCCGAGGCCGGTGGAGGCGTGCCGAGGGTCGCTGTGGCCGGTGGGCCGGCCTTCACCTTCTCCTATGCCGAGCATGCCGAACTGCTCGCCGCCGCCGGTGCCGACGTCGTGCCCTTCGATCCCCTGCGGGACGAGGAACTGCCCGAGGGGACGAGCGGGTTGGTGATCGGGGGCGGTTTCCCCGAGGTGTACGCCGCCGAGCTGTCCGCCAACGAAGGCCTGCGCAAGGCCGTCGCCGTCCTGGCGGAGAGCGGTGCTCCCGTCGCCGCCGAGTGTGCGGGGCTGCTGTACCTGTGCCGGGAGCTGGACGGGCTGCCCATGTGCGGGGTGCTGGACGCCGGGGCGCGGATGACCGAGCGGCTGACCCTGGGCTACCGGGACGCCGTCGCCGTCGGCGACAGTGTGCTCGCGGCGGCGGGGACGCGGATGCGCGGGCACGAGTTCCACCGGACCGCCGTGGAGCCCGGCTCGGGCGCGGACCCCGCCTGGGGCTTCCGGACTCCGCACCGGCGGGTCGAAGGTTTCGTACAGCGCGGTGTGCACGCGAGCTATCT
>NZ_GG657757.1:1980867-1981529 GCF_000158955.1 Streptomyces viridochromogenes DSM 40736
CTATCTCGCGCAGACCATCACCGAGCTGGTGCCCGCGCACCGTCGTCGAGACGGTGCCCGGGATCACCGCCATGCAGGACCTCGCCGCCCGGTCCGGTGCCGTGCTGACCGAGGGAACCGAGCCGCTGACGCTCGTGCCCGTCACCGCGGGGGCGAGCGCGCTGAAGGAGGCCCTCGCCGGGCCCGGGACCGTCGTCGCCTACAAGTTCGGCCGGCAGGCGCACGAGGTCGCCGAGGCGCTGCGGGAGACCGGGCGGCTCGGCGGCGCGGTGTGGGGGTCGGCGCTGGGTCTGACGGAGGAGTCGATCCGTCCGGCCGCCGAACTCGACGGCGCTCCCCTGCCCTACCTGTCGACGCTCATCGCCCCCGCACGGCGTGACGGCGGGCGCGGCGGGAAGCTCTGACCCGCCCGCACATCCCCCCGCTCACCACCGACCCCCTGTACGAGAGGACCGACCCCATGGCCGACGCCCCCGCCGGCAAGGTGACCTTCGTCGGTGCCGGCCCCGGCGCCGCCGACCTGCTGACGTTCCGCGCCGCCCGCGCCATCGCCGAGGCCGACGTCGTGATCTGGGCGGCCAGCCTGGTCCAGGAGGAGGTCCTGGGGCACGCGCGTGAGGACGCGGAGATCCCTCGACTCGGCGGCCCTGTCCCTGGAGGAC
>NZ_GG657757.1:1981629-2029654 GCF_000158955.1 Streptomyces viridochromogenes DSM 40736
TCGGGCGACCCCGCCCTGTGGGGCGGCACCCAGGAGCAGCTCGACCGGTGCGCCGAGATCGGCATCCCGACCGAGGTCGTGCCCGGGGTGTCCGCGTTCTCCGCCGTCGCCGCGCTCGCCCGGCGCGATGTTGACGATTCCCGAGGTGGCGCAGTCCGTCGTCCTCACCCGGCTCGGCGGGGGCAAGACGCCCATGCCGCCCGGGGAGGAGGTGCGCGAGTTCGCCCGGCACGGCACCACCATGGCGATCTTCCTCTCCGCCGCCCGCAGCGGGCAGCTCGTGCGGGAGCTGCTGGAGGGCGGTTACCCGACGACGACCCCGGTCGTGGTCGCGTACCAGGCCACCTGGCCGGAGGAGCTGGTCGTGCGGTGCACGGTCGGCACGCTGGAGGAGACGGTCAAGGAGCACAAGCTCTGGAAGCACACCCTGTTCCTGGTCGGCCCGGCCCTCGACGCGCACGGCACGCGCTCGCACCTGTACCACCCGGGCCACTTCCACGGCTACCGCAAGGCCGACCCCGAGGCCCGCAGGGCCCTGCGCGAACGGGGTGCCAGTACATGATCACCACAGTCCCGGTGCGTGGAGCAGAACACGTCACAGAACGCGTCGAAGAAGGAGTCGCTCAGTGATCGGCCTCATTTCCGCCACCGCGGCGGGAGCGGCTGCGCGGGACCGGCTGGCCGCCGCGTGGCCGGACCGCACGCGGGTGTACGAGGGTCCCGTCGGGGACGCCGTACGGGCCGCGTTCGCGCAGTGCGAGCAGCTGGTGTGTTTCCTGGCGACGGGCGCGGTGGTGCGCCTGGTGGCTCCGCTGCTGTCCGACAAGGCGGCCGACCCGGGTGTGGTGTGCGTCGACGAGGGCGGCCGGTTCGCGGTGTCCCTGGTGGGCGGGCACGCGGGCGGCGCCAATGAACTCGCCCTCGACGTCGGGGAGTTGCTGGGGGCCGAGCCGGTGGTGACGACGGCGACGGACGCCGTCGGACTGCCCGGCCTGGACACGCTCGGCCTGCCCGTGGAGGGCGATGTCGCCGGGGTGTCGCGGGCGTTGCTGGACGGCGAGGTGGTGGCGCTGCGGGCCGAGGTGGCCTGGCCGCTGCCGCCGCTGCCGGTGGCGGCCGAGGGGGCATACACGGTCCGGCTGACCGACCGTCTGGTCGAGCCGGCCGAGGGCGAGGTGGTGCTGCGGCCGCCGTCCCTGGTCGTCGGGGTCGGGGCGTCGAGGGGCGCCCCCGCCGAAGAGGTGCTCGCCCTGGTCGAGGACGCTCTGCGGGAGGCCGGGCTGTCCGCCGCGTCCGTGGCCGAGCTGGCCACCGTTCGACGCCAAGGCAGGGGAGCAGGGCCTCGTCGAGGCCGCGCGGCGGCTGGGCGTGCCGTGCCGCTGGTGACGTAACAGCACGCCGGGGCATCTGGCCGCGGTCGAAGAGTGACCCAACACGTCCTGACGCGCCACTGGCCGCCGTCGGCACGCCCTCCGTCGCGGAGGCCGCGGCGATGCTGCGCGGTGCCAACTCCTCGTCCCCAAGCGGAAGTCCGCCGCGAGCCCGGCGATGGCCACCTGTGCCGTGGTACGGCGGCCCGGGCGGGGGCGGCTCGCGGTGGTCGGGCTCGGACCGGGCGCCCGGGACCTGCTGACGCCGCGGGCGAAGGCCGAACTCCGCCGTGCCTCCGTGCTGGTCGGTCTCGACCAGTACGTCGACCAGATCCGCGATCTGCTGCGGCCCGGCACCCGGATCCTGGAGTCGGGGCTCGGGGCCGAGGAGGAGCGGGCGCGCACGGCCGTCGAGGAGGCCCGCAAGGGGCAAGCCGTCGCACTGATCGGCAGCGGGGACGCGGGGGTGTACGCCATGGCCTCCCCCGCGCTCGCCGAGGCCTCGGACGACATCGACGTGGTCGGCGTGCCCGGCGTGACGGCGGCGCTCGCGGCCGGCGCGATCCTGGGGGCGCCGCTGGGCCACGACCATGTGTCGATCAGCCTGTCCGACCTGCACACGCCGTGGGAGGTCATCGAGCGGCGGGTGCGGGCGGCGGCCGAGGCGGACCTGGTCGTGACGTTCTACAACCCGCGCAGCCGGGGCCGCGACTGGCAGCTCCCCAAAGCGCTGGCGATCCTCGCCGGGCACCGGGAGCCGTCGACCCCGGTCGGTGTCGTGCGCAACGCCTCGCGGCCGGACGAGTCCGCCCGGGTCACGACACTGGCCGCGCTCGACCCGGCGACCGTCGACATGATGACGGTCGTGACGGTGGGCAACACGGCGACTCGCGAGATCGCAGGCCGCATGGTGACACCGCGCGGCTACCGCTGGCAGGAGGGCACCGCGTGAACCGGGAAGCCCACCCGGTCCGGCGGAAGCCCGGCCGACGGCCGCACACCCGCCAGGACCGCTCGCGCACGCTCGACGCCCCGCCGCACCACCCCACTTCCGCCGAGGAGAAACCGTGACCACCCCGCCCGCGCTGCTCATCGCCGGCCACGGCACCCGTGACGACGCGGGAGCCGAGGCGTTCCGCGACTTCGTACGGGAGCTGGGACGCCGCCACCCCGAACTGCCCGTCGCGGGCGGCTTCATCGAGCTGTCCCCGCCGCCGCTGGGCGAGGCCGTCACCGAACTGGTGGAGCAGGGCGTACGGCGGTTCGCCGCCGTACCGCTGATGCTGGTGTCCGCCGGGCACGCCAAGGGCGACATCCCGGCGGCGCTGGCCCGCGAGAAGGAGCGGCACCCCGGCGTCTCGTACACCTACGGGCGCCCGCTCGGCCCGCACCCGGCGCTGCTGAACGTGCTGGAGCGGCGGCTGGACGAGGCGCTGGGCGGCGCTGGGCGTACGCCGGGTGACCGGGCCGATGTGACGGTGCTGCTGGTGGGGCGCGGGTCGACGGACCCGGACGCCAACGCCGAGGTGTACAAGGCGGCGCGGCTGCTGTGGGAGGGGCGCGGGTACGCCGGTGTCGAGACGGCGTTCGTGTCGCTGGCGGCGCCGGACGTGCCGAGCGGGCTCGACCGGTGCGTGCGGCTCGGCGCCCGCCGGATCGTGGTGCTCCCCTACTTCCTGTTCACCGGCATCCTGCCGGACCGGGTCCGGATGCAGACGGAGGGCTGGGCGGAGGCGCACCCGGAGGTCGAAGTGCGCTCGGCCGGTGTCATCGGGCCGGAGCCGGAGCTGCTGGACCTGGTGTGGGAGCGGTACGAGGAGGCCGTCCGGGGCGATCTGCGGATGAACTGCGACTCGTGCGTCTACCGCGTGGCCCTGCCGGGCTTCGAGGACAAGGTGGGGCTGCCGCAGCAGCCGCATTTCCACCCGGACGACGAGGGCCACCACCACGGGCACGGCCACCCTCACCACGACGCGCACTCGCATGCGCACTGAGGGCCCCATGCACACGGAGAGCGGGCACGATCTGCGCCACCACGGGGACGCCGAGGTCCGGGACGGCGGCGGCTCGCTGGTCGACCTCGCCGTGAACGTCCGCGCGGACACACCCCCGGTGTGGCTGCGGGAGCACATCGCCGCGTCCCTGTCCGGGCTCGCGGCCTATCCCGACGGGCGCCCCGCGCGGGCGGCCGTGGCGGCGCGGCACGGGCTGCCGGTGGAGCGCGTGCTGCTGACGGCGGGAGCGGCGGAGGCGTTCGTGCTGCTGGCGCGGGCACTGAAGGTGCGGCGGCCGGTCGTCGTCCACCCGCAGTTCACGGAGCCGGAGGCGGCGCTCCGGGACGCCGGGCACACCGTCGACCGGGTGCTGCTGCGGGAGGAGGACGGCTTCCGGCTCGACCCGGCGGCCGTCCCCGAGGACGCGGACCTGGTGGTGATCGGCAACCCGACGAACCCGACGTCGGTGCTGCACCCGGCGGACACGATCGCCTCCCTCGCCCGTCCCGGGCGGGTGCTGGTGGTGGACGAGGCATTCATGGACGCGGTGCCGGGCGAGCGGGAGGCCCTGGCGGACCGTGTGGACGTGCCCGGCCTCGTGGTGCTGCGCAGCCTCACCAAGACGTGGGGCCTGGCCGGGCTGCGGATCGGGTACGTGCTGGCGGCGCCGGAGACCGTCGAGGCCCTGGAACACGCGCAACCCCTGTGGCCGGTGTCCACTCCGGCGCTGGCGGCGGCGCAGGCGTGCGTGGGGCCACGGGCGGTGGCGGAGGCGGCCCACGCGGCCCACCGGATCGCGGCGGACCGGGCCCACCTGCTGGCGGGTCTCGCCGGGTTCGCCCCGGCGGGGCTGCGGGTGGCGGAGCCCGCGGAGGGCCCCTTCGTCCTCGTCCGTCTGCCGCACGCGGCCGCCGTACGCGGGCGCCTGCGCGACCTCGGCTACGCCGTGCGACGCGGGGACACGTTCCCCGGCCTGGACGAGGAGTGGCTGCGGCTGGCGGTGCGGGACCGCAGGACGACGGACGGGTTCCTGCGGGCGCTGGAGCGAGCGGTGGCCCCGTAACAGAACGCCTGCCGGGCGCGCCGCACACCGGGCGCGGGCCATGTGCACGATCCGGCCCCGCCCCTACGCGGGCAAGGGCGACGCCGCGCGGCGCCGACGAGGCACCTGGCCACGGCCGGTCGCACTCCGGCGCCACCCGGCGGGCTCACCCACACGAGGTCAGCGCGCGCTGGTGTCCCCCCCCCGCCCGCGGCGAGCAGGACTGGTGCTCCCGGGTACGGCGTTGTCGAGCCGCCGCCCGTCTCGGCGAGCCCCACCTCGGCGGTGCGGCGGACCGCTCGGCCGGTGGCCCGGCAGCGGACACGACTGCCCGGGTCTCGCAGGACGTCTCGGCCGGCATGAGCGGGCCGCCCATCTCGGCCACGTCCTGCTTCGGCGGCCACGAGGGGTCCCCCACGCACCCTCGCGGCTAGCCGACCACGCGGCCGTTCAGCACCACCCGGCGCGGCGCACCCAGCACGCGGACGTCCGTCCTCGGGTCCTCGTCGTAGACCACGAGGTCCGCCGGAGCCCCCTCCTCCAGGCCGGGGCGGCCGAGCCAGGAGCGGGCCGTCCAGGTGCCCGCCGCCAGTGCCTGCACGGGCGGGATGCCCGCGGTGACCAGTTCGGCGACCTCCGCCGCCGCGAGGCCGTGGGCGAGGCCGCCGCCCGCGTCGGTGCCGACGAAGACCGGGATCCCGGCGTCGTAAGCGTTCCGGACGGTGTCGTAGCGGCGTTCGTGGAGCCGGCGCATATGTGCCGACCAGCGCGGGAACCGGGACTCGCCCCCGTCGGCGAGCTCGGGGAAGGTCGCGATGTTGACCAGGGTCGGCACGATGGCGACGCCCCGCTCGGAGAACAGCGGGATCAGCTCGTCGGTCAGGCCCGTCGCGTGTTCGACGCAGTCGATGCCCGCCTCGACGAGGTCCTGGAGGGAGTCCTCCGCGAAGCAGTGCGCGGTGACGCGGGCGCCCAGGCGGTGGGCTTCCGCGATCGCCGCCTCCACCGCCCCGCGGGGCCAGCAGGCCGACAGGTCGCCGAGGTCGCGGTCGATCCAGTCACCGACCAGCTTCACCCAGCCGTCGCCGCGCCGGGCCTCCTGGGCGACATAGGCGACCAGGTCCTCCGGCTCGATCTCCCAGGCGTAGTTGCGGATGTAGCGGCGGGTGCGGGCGATGTGCCGCCCGGCACGGATGATCTTCGGCAGGTCCTCGCGGTCGTCGACCCACCGGGTGTCGGAGGGCGAGCCCGCGTCGCGGATCAGCAGCGTGCCCGCGTCCCGGTCGGTCAGCGCCTGCTTCTCGGCGACGTCCTGCGGGACCGCGCCGTGCCGGTCGAGCCCCACGTGGCAGTGTGCGTCGACGAGGCCGGGCAGGGCCCAGCCCTGGACGGTGCGGATGTCGCGGGCGCCGGCGGGACGGTCGTAGGAGACGCGGCCGTCGACCACCCACAGCTCGTCCCGGACGTCCTCGGGCCCGACGAGCACCCGACCCTTCACGTGCAGCACCGCGTGATCGCTCATGCACCGCACCTTAGTGAGACGCCGGGCGCGGTCCGAAGGGGGCCGGTTGTCGCGGGCCTCGGCTCGCAGGTGGGTGGTACCCGGCGGTTACCCTCGTTGCCGTCGAACCCGTGAGTGAAGAGAGCCCCACCGTGACGCACCCGTTTCTGGACCTGGCCCCGCTCGGCGCGGACCGCTTCGCCGCGATCGAGGACCGTGTGGCGCGGCTGCTGAGCACCGAGCAGGACGTCGTGATCATGCAGGGCGAGGCGCTGCTGCCCCTGGAGGGCGCGATCCGCGCCACGGCCGGTCCGGGCACGACGGCCCTGAACGTGATCACGGGCCCGTACGGGCAGACCTTCGGCGACTGGCTGCGCGACTGCGGGGCCACGGTGATCGACCTGGCGGTGCCCTTCCACACGGCGGTCACGGCCGAGCAGATCCGGCAGGCCTTCGCCGAGCGCCCGGAGATCGACTTCGTGTCGCTGGTGCACGCGGAGGCGGCGACCGGCAACACCAACCCGGTCGCGGCGATCGGCGAGGTGGTGCGGGCGCACGGGGCCCTGTTCTACCTGGACGCGGTGGCGTCGATCGGTGCCGAGCCGGTGCTTCCGGACGCGTGGGGCGTGGACCTGTGCGTGATCGGGGCGCAGAAGGCGATGGGCGGACCGGCCGGGGTGTCGGCGGTGTCGGTGAGCGAGCGGGCCTGGGCCCGGATGGCGGCGAACCCGCGGGCGCCGCGCCGCTCGTACCTGTCGCTCCTCGACTGGAAGGAGCGGTGGATCGACGGCGGCCGCAAGGCTCTGCCGCACGCTCCGGCGCAGTTGGAGATGCTCGCGCTGGAGGCGTGCGTGGAGCGGATCGAGGCGACCGGGCCGAACGCCGTGATGGCCCGGCACGCCGCCGCTGCGGCCGCCACGCGGGCCGGGGCGGTCGCGCTCGGTGGCGGTCTGGAGCCGTACGTGTACGAGGCGGGCGACGCGGCGCCGGTCGCCACGACGCTGCGGACACCGTCCGGGGTGGTGGCGGCGGAGCTGGTGGCCCGGGCACTGGAGTCGGATCCGGCGCTGCCGCTCGCCGCCGGCGGGGGCGCGCTGGCCAAGGAGATGATCCGGGTCAATCACTACGGGGCCGACGCGACGCCGGGGGCGGTCCGGGCGAGTCTGGCGGCGCTGGGGGTGGCGCTCTCCGAGCAGGGGCTGACCGTGGATGTGGAGGGGGCGCTGCGGGCCGTCGAGCGCGCGTGGCGGCGCTGAGGGGCCCACGCCGGTGTCAGTGGCCCGTGCCATGCTCCCCGTATGACCACCGACACACCTGCCGGCACACCTTCCGGCATCCCCACCGATGCCCCCCAGACCCTCCCCGACGGGCGCCCGATCCCCCACCTCACCGGTGACGAGCGGGCCATGCTCGAGAGCTGGCTGGACTTCCACCGGGCCACGCTGGAGCTGAAGTGCGCGGGCCTGGACGACGCGCAGGCGCGGACCGCGTCGGCCGAGCCGTCCACGCTGACGCTGCTCGGGCTGGTGCAGCATCTCGCCGAGGTCGAGCGGAACTGGTTCCAGCGCGTGGCCGCCGGGCTCGACGTACCGCCGGTGTTCGAGGACGGGACGGGCTATGCGCTGGATCCCGGGCGGGGGCTCGACGAGGCGCTCGCGATCTGGCGGCGGGAGATCGCCCGGGGGCGTGAGTTGTCCACAGGGCTGCCGCTGGACCACGTCGGGCGGGTCGCCGAGGGCCCGGTCCCGGGGATGGAGGTCAGCATGCGCTGGGTGCTCATCCACATGATCGAGGAGTACGCACGGCACAACGGTCATGCCGATCTCCTGCGGGAACGCATCGACGGAGTGACCGGGGCTTGAATTACACGCGCTTTCCGCAACATCTCACATGTAAGCTGGCACACAATTAAGAATACTTTCAAGAACAGCTTCCCGTATTCTTCTGCCCGCTTTCCTCGGTCCTAAACACAGAGATTTTGAGGACATTCAGCGAGGTAATTCGGCGGGATCTCGTGAGGGTTGCACGGCTGTGACGCGTTACACACAGTGACCACTTTGCCCGGTATTATCCGTGCAATACCGGGCATTCTGCCGCCTCTGCGCGCGAACCCTCGCGCCCGCGCGATAACACAGACATCGCTCATACGTAACCCCGATCGGCGATGCAATTTTGAATTTCCCTGGGTAAGTTCAATTCGCATGACTGCCGTACAAGCAGATCCGCAAATCGACCGCCCCACGACGGCCGACGGAGCCGCGCTGTGGCGGATGGCGAAGGACTCGAAGGTTCTCGACCTGAACTCGTCCTACAGCTATCTGCTGTGGTGCCGCGACTTCGCGGCCACGTCGGCCGTCGCCCGTGACCAGGACGGCGAGCCGATGGGCTTCATCACCGGGTACCTGCGGCCTGACAGCCCGCGCACCCTGCTGGTGTGGCAGGTGGCGGTGGACGAGGCACACCGCGGGCGCGGCCTGGCCGCCGCGCTGCTCGACGGTCTGGTCGCGCGCACGGTCGCCGAGCGCGGAGTGACGACGGTGGAGACCACCATCACCCCGGGCAACACCGCCTCGGAGCGCCTGTTCACGTCGTTCGCCGAGCGTCACGGCGCCCGGCTGGAGCGCGAGGTGCTGTTCGACACGGGCCTGTTCCCCGACGGGCCGCACGACGCAGAGGTGCTGTACCGCATCGGCCCGCTGCCCCACTGACTTCCCTGACTCCCCGCCCGACCCCGCAGACTTCCCCCACGCACCGAGGAGCGATTCGTCGTGACCATCACCCAGCCCGACCTGAGTGTCTTCGAGACCGTGGAGTCCGAGGTGCGCAGCTACTGCCGCGGCTGGCCCACCGTCTTCGACCGTGCGGTGGGCAGCCGCATGTACGACGAGGACGGCCATGAGTACCTCGACTTCTTCGCCGGAGCCGGTTCACTGAACTACGGGCACAACAACCCGGTCCTGAAACGCGCGCTGATCGACTACCTGGAGCGGGACGGCGTCGCGCACGGGCTCGACATGTCGACCACCGCCAAGCGCACGTTCCTGGAGGCCTTCCAGAACCTGCTGCTGCGCCCGCGTGACCTGCCGTACAAGGTCATGTTCCCCGGCCCGACCGGCACCAACGCCGTGGAGGCCGCGCTGAAGCTGGCGCGGAAGGTGAAGGGGCGCGAGTCGATCGTCTCCTTCACCAACGCCTTCCACGGCATGTCGCTCGGCTCGCTGGCCGTGACCGGCAACGCCTTCAAGCGGGCCGGCGCCGGCATCCCGCTGGTGCACGGCACGCCGATGCCGTTCGACAACTACTTCGACGGCACCGTCGAGGACTTCCTGTGGTTCGAGCGGCTCCTGGAGGACCAGGGATCCGGCCTCAACAAGCCCGCCGCCGTGATCGTCGAGACGGTCCAGGGCGAGGGCGGCATCAACGTGGCGCGTCCCGAGTGGCTGCGTGCCCTGTCCGAGCTGTGCGAGCGGCAGGACATGCTGCTGATCGTCGACGACATCCAGATGGGCTGCGGCCGTACCGGCGCGTTCTTCTCCTTCGAGGAGGCGGGCATCACGCCGGACATCGTCACCGTCTCCAAGTCGATCAGCGGCTACGGCCTGCCCATGTCGCTGTGCCTGTTCAAGCCCGAGCTGGACATCTGGGAGCCCGGCGAGCACAACGGCACCTTCCGCGGCAACAACCCCGCGTTCGTCACGGCCACCGCGGCCCTGGAGACGTACTGGGCCGACGGCTCCGCGATGGAGAAGCAGACCCGCAAGCGCGGCGAGCAGGTCGAACAGGCCATGATCTCCATCGCCGAGGAGAACCTGGCCGACGTGAAGGAGTACCGGGGCCGCGGCCTGGTGTGGGGCCTGGAGTTCCACGAGAAGGACCGCGCCGGCAAGGTCGCCAAGCGCGCCTTCGAGCTCGGACTGCTCATCGAGACGTCCGGCCCCGAGAGCGAGGTCGTGAAGCTGCTCCCCGCGCTCACGATCACCCCCGAAGAACTGGACGAGGGCCTGAGCACGCTGGCCCGCGCCGTCCGCGAGACCGCCTGACCGACCAAGCACCACTCATCTAGGAGGCATCGCAGCACCGTGATTGTCCGTTCGTTCAAGGAGATCGAAGGTACCGACCGGCACGTGAAGGCGGCGTCCGGTACGTGGGAGAGCAAGCGCATCGTCCTCGCCAAGGAGAAAGTGGGCTTCTCCCTGCACGAGACGGTCCTCTACGCGGGTACGGAGACGTCGATGTGGTACGCGAACCACATCGAGGCCGTCGTCTGCACGGAGGGCGAGGCCGAGCTGACCGACCACGAGACCGGGCTGACGCACACCATCACGCCCGGCACCATGTACCTCCTGGACGGGCACGAGAGGCACACGCTGCGGGTCAAGCAGGACTTCCGCTGCCTCTGCGTGTTCAACCCGCCCGTGACCGGACGGGAGGACCACGACGAGAACGGCGTCTACCCGCTGCTCACCGAGGAGGTGTGACGTTTCCATGACCGCCACCACCGACACCGCCACCGGTATCCCGGACCTCTATCCCAGTCGCGGTGCCGTCGAGGCACTGACCCCGCGCCAGGACCCGGTCGTCTGGGGCGCCCCCGACGCCCCGGGCCCGGTCGCCCCGGCCGACCTGCTCTCCTTCGAGCGTGACGGCTTCCTGGCCATCGACGAGCTCATCACCGAGGACGAGGTCGCCGTCTACCGGAACGAGCTGAACCGGCTGGTGAACGACCCGGACATGCGTGCCGACGAGCGGTCGATCGTCGAGCCGGCGTCCAAGGAGATCCGCACGGTCTTCGAGGTACACAAGATCAGCGAGGTGTTCGCCCGGCTCGTGCGCGACGAGCGGGTCGTCGGCCGGGCGCGGCAGATCCTCGGCTCGGACGTGTACGTCCACCAGTCGCGGATCAACGTCAAGCCGGGGTTCGGGGCCAGTGGTTTCTACTGGCACTCGGACTTCGAGACGTGGCACGCCGAGGACGGTCTGCCGCGGATGCGCACGGTGTCGGTCTCGATCGCGCTGACCGAGAACTACGACACCAACGGCGGGCTCATGATCATGCCGGGGTCGCACAAGACGTTCCTCGGGTGTGCGGGGGAAACGCCGAAGGACAACTACAAGAAGTCGCTGCAGATGCAGGACGCGGGCACGCCGTCCGACGAGGCGCTGACCCAGCTTGCCGCGCAGCACGGCATCAAGCTGTTCACGGGCAAGGCCGGGTCGGCGACCTGGTTCGACTGCAACGCCATGCACGGTTCCGGCGACAACATCACGCCGTTCCCGCGCAGCAACGTGTTCATCGTGTTCAACAGCGTGGAGAACACGGCGGTGGAACCGTTCGCCGCGCCGGTCCGGCGGCCGGAGTTCATCGGGGCGCGGGACTTCACTCCGGTGCGGTGACCAACCCTCGGAGGACACAGCATCGGGGCGCGGGATTCACTCCGGTGCGGTGACCGCCGCTCAGCGGTGACGTGACCGTGTGACAGGACTGCCGGGTGGGGCCTCCTCGTGTGGGACGGGAGGCCCCACCCGGTTGTGTGCTGTCCGGGTGGTCAGGCGGACAGGACGTCCAGCAGCCGGTCGACGTTCTCCGGGGTGTTGTAGAGGTGGAACGCGGCCCGCAGGTTCCCCGCCCGGTCCGACACCTCGATGCCCGCCCGGCTCAGTTCGCCCTGGCGGTGACCGAGCCCCGGCACGGACACGATCGCGGAGCCCGGCGCGGGCACCGGCTCATGGCCCAGCCCGGCGAGCCCGGCGCGGAAGCGGTCCGCGAGAGCGAGGTCGTGGGCGTGCACGACGTCCACGCCGATCTCCTCCAGCAGCTCCAGGGAGGCTCGCAGCCCGGCGTAGGTGAAGAGGGCGGGGCTGATGTCGAAGCGCCGTGCGGAGTGGGCGAGTTCCTCGACCGGGCCGTAGCAGCTGTCCCAGGGAATCTCACCGGCGACCCAGCCGGAGAGCAGCGGCGAGAGGCCGCCGAAGTCCTGCGGGACGATGAAGAACGCGGCTCCGTGCGGTCCCAGGAGCCACTTGAATCCGACGGCGGCGAGGAAGTCGTCGGCATCGCCGTCCATCGGCAGCCAGCCGGCCGACTGGGAGGCGTCGACGTAGGTGCGCGCTCCGTGCGCCCGGGCCGCCTCGCGCACGGCAGACAGGTCGGCGAGCCGGCCGTCGGCCGACTGGGCGGTGCTGACCGCGACGAGCGCGGTACCGGGGCGGACGGACTCGGCGAGCCGCTCCAGGGGCACGGAGCGCACCTTGAGGTCGCCGCGCACGTGGAACGGGTTCACCAGGGACGCGAAGTCGCCGTCCACCGTGAGGACTTCGGCCCCGGAGGGCAGCGAGGCGGCGATCAGGCCCCCGTACTCGGCGACCGACGCTCCGGTGGCGACCCGCTCGGCCGGCACCCCGGCCAGCCGGGCGAAGGACGCGCGGGCGGCCTCCACGTGCTCGTACAGGGGACCCAGGGGCGTGCCCTCGGCACGCATCCGCACCGCCTGCTGCAGGGCGGTGACGGTACGGGCGGGCAGCAGCCCGTTGCTCGCGGTGTTGAGGTAGGTGTGCTTCGGGGCGAACTCGGCACGGACGAGGTTCTCGAAGGTCTCCATGGGACCACTCTGCGTCCCATGGATCTCCCCGTCCATTGCCGTTTTCTGCGTGATGCGGCCAAGCAGCGCTTATGTATGGTCCCTGGCCTGCGCGTTTCAGTGCTGGGGCACCGCACAGCCGTCCGGGCCGCACGCGTCCGCGTCACCGCTGTCCACGATCGTCAGCGGGGCGCGGTCACCGTACGCCTGGGTCAGGGCCTGGGCGAAGACCTCGGCGGGCTGGGCGCCGGAGACGCCGTACTTGCGGTCGAGCACGAAGAACGGCACACCGCTCGCGCCGAGCTGCGCCGCCTCCCGCTCGTCGGCCCGGACCTCGGCGGCGTAGGCGTCCGGATCGGCGAGCACGGCGCGGACGGCCTCCCCGTCGAGTCCGGCGGCCACGGCGAGCTCCACCAGCCGTTCGTCGTCGCCGAAGACCGAGCGCTCCTCGGCGAAGTTGGCCCGGTACAGCTGGTCGAGGAGCTGCTCCTGGCGGCCCTGCTCCTTGGCGAGGTGGAGCAGCCGGTGCATGTCGAAGGTGCTGCCGTGGTCACGGCCGCGCGTACGGTAGTCCAGCCCCTCGGCGGCGGCCTGTGCGCCCAGGTTGTCCTCACCGGCCTCGGCCTGCGCCTCGCTCATCCCGTACTTCCTGGTGAGCATCGTGATCACGGGCTGGATGTCGTCCTTGGCGCGGCCCGGGTCCAGCTCGAAGGAGCGGTGCACCACCTCGATGTCGTCGCGGTGCGGGAAGTCCCGCAGCGCCTTCTCGAAGCGGGCCTTGCCCACGTAGCACCAGGGGCAGGCGATGTCGCTCCAGATCTCGACGCGCATGTCTTCGGCTCTCTCCAGCTCGTACGGGGACACGGAGGCGCTCCCTCCGCCGAGTGCATGAACGTTCAAGCAGCGGCGTTCATTCCCCGGGGACCGTCAGGCGCAGACACCGATGGTGGTCGCCCTCGGCGGGCGGATTCGCCGGGTCCGGGACCCAGCCCTGGCGGATGTAGAAGGCCTGCGCGCGCAGATTGTCGACGTGCACGTCGAGGACGGCCGTCCGCCTGCCGTCGGCCTGCCACTCCTCGACGCAGGCGGTGTGCAGCGCGGTGCCGGCGCCGCGGCGCCAGTGGCCGGGGTCCACGTGGAACTGGAACAGCTTCACCGTGTCCCCGGGAGCCCCGTCGGGGGTGCGGAACGAGGCCAGACCGATCATGCGGCCCCCCTCGACGAGGCACAGCACCCGGCCGTCGGGCCGCGCGAGGGCGCTCCGCCAGGCGGCGAGCCAGTCGGTGCCGTCCTGCGGCACCCCGTCGGGGTAGTACGTCGCCCGGGCCCGGGCGTGCAGCGCCACGACGTCCGCCACCTCGGCGGGCAGGACGGTACGGATCACACGCCCCGGGGTCACTCGTTCCTCGATCATGGAACGGAGGACGTGCCCGGCCGGGGTGCGGTTCCCGGGCCGGGCGCGTCCTCAACTGCCGTCGCGCAGATCGTTCGGCCAGTACGGACGGAACTCGATGTGGTCGTACGTCACCACGCAGCCCTCCCCCATCGGGGACTGGGTCATGAAGCCGACCAGGGCGCCTCCGGTCTCCTTCTCGTCGCCCAGGGTGAAGAGGCGGACGAAGGTCCAGCGCTCGCCGTCTCGGGAGGCGTGGAAGGCGAAGGCCCGGCCCGTGCGGCTGACCCGCAACCAGACGGAACTGCCGTCCACCGTGAAGGAGTTGGCGTCGTCCGAGTGGCCCCGGGTGACGACCGTGCAGACCGTGGGGACGTCCGGGGAGTACTCCAGGCAGAGCTTGGCCCAGGCCCGCTCCCCGACGTGGACGTAGAGCACCCCGGCGTCGAAGGCCGCGCCGAACCCGACCGTGACCCGGGCGATCAGCTGGAAGTCCCCCTCGGGCGCCCCGAGCAACCGGGGCGCGTCGGAGGCGGGGTCCAGCGCTTCCCCGGTGGGCGGCACGAACCGATCCTGCCGCGCCCCGGCCCACCCGGTGAGCACCCCGTCCTCGTAGGACCAGTGACCGTCGGGCCCATAAATGCGCAGCCCGAAAGGAAGTTCGGGAAGTTCGAGATCCATTCGACCAAGTCTTTCAGGTCCGACCCTCAGGGGCGCGGGACTGTGTCAATTTGCGGCTCCGCCGCGTGGGCGCGACGAGCCACAGCGAACCGCAAGCGGGCAACCCGCCACGCCCCTACGGCGCTCACCGCTCCAGAACCCCGTTGAACCTACGAGGCAGCCCCAACGGGTTCTCGTCCCGCAACTCCGCCGGCAGCAACGCCGCCGGCGTGTTCTGGTACACCACCGGCCGCAGCCACCGCTCGATCGCCGTCCCACCCACCGACGTGGACGTCGACGTCGTCGCCGGGTACGGCCCCCCGTGGTGCTGGGCGGGAGCCACCGCGACCCCCGTCGGCCAGCCATTGACCAGCACACGCCCGGCCAGCGGCGTCAGCTCCTGCAGCAGCTCCGCGCCACGGCCCTGGCCGGCGGCCTCCTCCTCGGAGAGCTGCACCGTCGCCGTGAGGTTGCCCGGCAGACGCGACAGCACCGCCTTCACCTCGGCCTCGTCCTCGTAGCGGGCCACCACGGTGACCGGGCCGAAGCACTCCTCCAGCAGCAGGTCGTGCTCGCCCTTAGCCGCCAGCCTGCTCGCCGGCACCGTGAGGAAGCCCGCGCTGACGGTGTGGTCGCCGCCCGCGCCGGGCGTGACGGGCGAGTCGACGTCGGGCAGTGCGGCCCGCTCGGCGACGCCCGCGACGAAGTTGTCGCGCATGCGGTGGTCGAGCAGGACCCCGGCGTCGGTGTCGCTGACGGCGTCGGTCAGCGACTTCAGCAGGGCGTCACCGGCGGCACCGGACGGGGCGAGGACGAGGCCCGGCTTCACGCAGAACTGGCCGACTCCCAGCGTCATCGAACCGGCGAGGCCGGAGCCGATCGCCTCGGCCCGCTCGGCGGCGGCGGCCTCGGTGACCACGACCGGGTTCAGGGAGCCCAGCTCGCCGTGGAAGGGGATCGGCACGGGAACGGGCCGCGGCCGCGTCGAACAGCGCGCGCCCGCCCGCGCACGGACCCGGTGAAGCCGGCCGCCGCGACCAGCGGGTGCTTGATCAGCTCGACGCCCGCCTCGAAGCCGTGGACCAGGCCCACGACGCCCTCGGGGATGTCGTGCCGGGCGGCGGCCCGGCGCAGCATCTTCGCGACGTACTCGGACAGGGCCGGGTGGTCGGGGTGGGCCTTGACGACGACCGGGCAGCCGGCCCCCAGCGCGCTCGCGGTGTCGCCGCCGGCGACCGAGAAGGCGAAGGGGAAGTTCGACGCCGAGTAGACGGCGACGACGCCCAGGGGCACCTTGTAGCGGCGCAGGTCCGGGATGGGCGGGGTCGCGGTGTCGTCGGGGTGGTTGATGACGACGTCGAGGAAGGCGCCCTCGTCGACGATGTCCGCGAAGGCCCGCAGCTGGTAGCAGGTGCGGGCGAGCTCGCCGGTCAGCCGGACCGGGCCGAGCGCGGTCTCGGCGTCGGCGGTCTCGACGAGCCCGTCCTTGGCCGCCTCCAGCTCGTCGGCGGCGGTGCGCAGGAAGGCGGCGCGGACGGCACGGTCGGCGAGCGCGCCGCGCGCCTCCTCGGCGGCACGGACGGCGGCGTCCACCTCCTGGGCTGTGGCCTCCACCGCAACCTGTTCACGCTGCTTCCCGGTTCGGGGGTCGACACTCCAGACTGGTGCTGCTGCCACCGCGGGTCCCTCCACGTGTATCTGGGTCATTCACCAGGGATGTTCGATATACTGAACGCTGTCTCTGATGATGAATAGGCTGTCGGAGACTATTTCCCGTCGAACGAAGGGGTCAAGGGCGATGTCGGTAGCCGAGACAGGCGGCGGGGCACAGGTCAAGTCCGCGGTACGGACCGTTGAACTGCTGGAATACTTCGCCGGGCGGCCCGGTATGCACTCCCTCGCGGCGGTCCAGGAGGCCGTCGGATACCCCAAGTCCAGCCTGTACATGCTGCTGCGCACGCTCGTCGAGCTGGGCTGGGTGGAGACGGACGCGACCGGCACGCGGTACGGCATCGGGGTGCGGGCACTGCTGGTCGGCACGTCGTACATCGATGGCGACGAGGTGGTCGCGGCGGCCCGGCCGACCCTGGACCGGCTCTCCGACGACACGACGGAGACGATCCACCTGGCCCGTCTGGACGGCACGAACGTCGTCTACCTCGCCACCCGCCAGTCGCAGCACTACCTGCGCCCCTTCACGCGGGTCGGCCGCCGTCTGCCCGCGCACTCCACGTCCCTCGGCAAGGCGCTGCTGAGCACGTACTCGGACGAGCAGGTCCGCAAGATGCTCCCGGAGACGCTGCCGGCGCTGACCGAGCACACGATCACCGACCGGGAGAAGCTCATCGAGGAGCTGCACCAGGTGCGGGAGCAGGGCTTCTCGGTGGACCGCGAGGAGAACACGCTGGGGCTGCGCTGCTTCGGGGTGGCGATTCCGTACCGCACTCCGGCGCGGGACGCGATCAGCTGCTCGGTGCCGGTGGCCCGGCTGACGCCGGCGCACGAGCAACTGGTGAAGGACGCCCTGTTCGACGCGCGGGACCGGCTGACACTGGCCACCCGTAGGCTCTGAGGCATGAATGTCGAGCTGCGCGAGGTCCACGACAGCGATCTGCCGGTCTTCTACCGGCACATGAACGACCCCGAGGCCCTCCACATGGCGGCGTTCACCCCCGAGGACCCGTCCGACCGGGACACCTTCGACGCCCACTGGGCCCGGATCCGCTCCTCGGCCGACGTGGTCCGCACGGTGCTGGCCGACGGTGACGTGGTCGGCAGCGCCGCGGTGTACGGGGTGGCGGGCGAACGCGAGGTGACGTACTGGATCGACCGCGCGTACTGGGGGAAGGGCATCGCCACGGCGGCTCTCCGGGCGCTCGTGACGGAGGTACCCGAGCGTCCCTTGTACGCCCGGGCGGCGACGGACAACGCGGGGTCCCTGCGCGTCCTGGAGAAGTGCGGGTTCCGCGCCGTCGCGTCGGCCCGAGGGTATGCCAACGCGCGGGGCGCGGAGATCGACGAGACGGTGCTGACCCTGGTGGGCTAGACACCCCCTGGGAGGTGTCCTTCTCTCCCCCGGGGTGCGCCCTTCTCCCCCGTCCGGCGGAGGCGGATCGTCGCCGTGCAGGACGTGCCGTAGGGCTGGCGCGCGGGAGGCTGCTCGCATGACGCAGTCCCTCGCGCCCACGGCCGTTCGCCGCCCCGCCGTCCGTCTCAGCCGCCCCCGGCGGGTCCTGCGTACCGTCGCCGTCCTCTCCTGCCTGCCCTACCTCGGGCTCAAGACCGCCTGGGTCGCCGGGAGTCATGTCGGGATCCCCCACGGGAGCGGGCTGCTCGACGACCGTGTGGGCATGGCCGTGATCAACGGTCTCTCCGTGCTGCTGGACAGCGCGGTGATCGTGCTGGCGCTGCTGCTGACCAGGCCGTGGGGGCTGCGGGTGCCGGCCTGGCTGCCGGCGTTCCCCGTGTGGGTCGCCACCGGGCTGCTCGCGCCGATCATGGCCGGTTTCCCGGCGCAGCTGGTCGTGAAGGCGTTCGGAGGCGGCAGCGCGCCGGGCGCGGAACACGAGCCCTTCCTTCATGGGTGGGTGTTCACCGTCGTGTATTCGGGGTTCATCCTGCAAGGGCTCGCCCTGGGCGCCCTGTTCGTGCTGTACGCCCGCGACCGCTGGGGGCACGTGTGGCGCGGCCGGGTGTGGGAGCTGCCCGTCGGTGTCGTCGGGCCGGCCCACCGGGCCCTGGCCGTCGCCGCGGCTGTGCTCGCCCTGCCGCCGCTCACCCTCCACGTCCTGTGGGCCTGCGGTGTGGATGCCGGGCTCAGCGCGGGCCGGGCGGCGGACCGGGGCGGTGACTTCTACGTCCTGGAGGCCGTGTTCGTGGCGTTCCTCGTCGCGGCCGTCGCGGGCGGCCACCTGCTGGCCTTCCGGAGCTTGCCGGCCCTGCCCGTGTGGGTGCCGCTCGGGCTGGCCTGGACCGGCTCCGGTGCCGTGGCCTGCTGGGGCGGCTGGCTGTCGCTCGCGCCCCTCGGCGGCGTGGAGGACCTCGCGGATCGTCCGACACCCCTGATGAACCTCGCCTACGCTGGGCAGATGCTCGTCGGCCTGCTCGTCGCCGCCATCGGCGCCTACTGCTTCGCGGAGCGTTCGGCCCGGGCCGTGCGGCGGGCGGTGTGAGAGACGCCGTCCGGCTCCTGATCGGCCGGCGGGCGCGCCTGCGCTGGGTCCATCTGATCCTCGGCGGCGCGCTCGCCATGCCGTACTTTCTGGTCGGCTCGGTGATCATCGGACCGGCCACCGGCAGCACGGACGTCTTCGGGTCCTTTCCCCTCCAACTCGCCTCGTTCGGTGTGGGGTTGCCGATCGCCGCCGTCTCGTCCCTGTTCCCGACGGCCCGCCCTCTGGAGGCCGCCAACGCGCGCTGGCTGTGCGGTGTGGACACGGACCGGATCGCCTCGGGACCGGCCCGGACGTGGGGCGAGAGGGTCCGCACGGCTGCCTGGTTCACGCTGCACCTCGGGATCGGCGGGATCATCGCCGGGATGTCGCTGGCGCTGCCGCCGTTCGCCGCCGTGCTGATCGCGCTGCCGGCCTTCGCGTGGCTCGGCGGCACCCGGCTCGGCCTTCCCGAAGTGTTCGACCACTCCTGGGCGTTGGCGCTCGCCCCGGTCGCGGGAGTCGCGTCGCTCGTCGCCCTGGCCGGCTGCGCGGCGGGGTGCGGCGCGCTGCTGGCCCGCTGGGCGCCGGTGCTGCTCGGCCCGACGCCCGAGGACCGGCTCGCCGCCGCCGAGGCACGCGCGGCGGAGCTGGCCGTACGCAACCGGCTGGCGCGGGAGCTGCACGACTCCGTCGGCCACGCGCTGAGCGCGGTCGGTCTCCAGGCGAGCGCCGCGCGCCGCGTCCTCGACGCCGACCCGGAGTTCGTCCGCGAGGCCCTCGCCGCGATCGAGGAGACGACCCGGCGCACCGTCGGCGAACTCGACGCCGTCCTGGGCGTGCTGCGCGAGGGCGACGCCCCCGGCACCGCCCCGGCGCCCACCCTCGCCGCCGACCTCGACGGTCTGCTGCGCCGCACCCGGGCGGGCGGGCTGCGGGTGACGGCCAGGGTCGAGGCCGACCCGGAGGCGCTGCCCCCGCTGCTCTCCCGCGAGGCCTACCGGATCCTTCAGGAGGGGCTCAGCAACGCCCTGAAGCACGCCGGGGAGCGGGTCGCCGTGGACGTATGCGTCGCGGCAGCGGACGGGCAGCTGGAGATCACAGTGGAGAACCCGCTGAGCGGCACGCCCTCCTCCCGGCCCGGCGGCGGCCACGGACTGCGCGGCATCGCGGACCGGGTCAGGCTGCTGGGCGGCACGGCGGCGGCCGGTCCGACGCCCGACCGGACCTGGCGGCTGCACGTCAACCTGCCGATGAAAGGACCCGCATGACCCGCCCTGCCCCGATCCGTGTCGTCCTCGCCGACGACGAGCGCATGGTCCGCACCGCGCTGCGCGCCATCCTCTCCGCCGAGCCGGACCTGGAGGTGGTGGGCGAGGCGGCCACCGGTGCCGAGGCCGTGTCGGTCGTGCGGGAGCTGCGGCCGGACGTCGTCCTCATGGACGTCCGGATGCCGCAGACCGACGGCATCCGCGCCACCGAGCAGATCCTCGGCACACTCGACGAGCCGCCCCGGATCATCGTCGTGACCACGTTCGAGAACGACTCCTACGTCTACGACGCACTGCGCGTCGGCGCCGCCGGGTTCCTGCTGAAACGGTCGGACGCCGACGCGCTGGTGCAGGCGGTCCGGCTGGTGGCGCGCAGCGACAGCCTGCTGTTCCCGGCGGCCGTGCGCACGCTCGCGACCGCGCACGCCCGCGCGCACCCGGCGCCGCCCGCGTGGGTGGCGAAGCTCACGGGCCGGGAGCGGGAGGTGCTGCGGCGTATGGCGGACGGGCTGACCAACGCGGAGATCGCCCGCCGGATGGAGGTCGGCCCCGCCACGGTGAAGTCGCACGTGGCGGCGGTCCTGGCCAAGACGGGCACCCGGGACCGGACGCAGGCGGTCATCGCGGCGTACGAGGCGGGCTTTCTTAACGGGAGGTGAGAAAACCGGGCCGCCGGATGAGAAATCCGGACGGAGGGAACGATCCGCCCGGCCTCGCTCGTCCTCATGTTCGGGATGAACAAGACGATCAGGCGCGCATCGGTCTTCACGCTGCTGCTCGTGTTGGCTCTGCTGGGCAGGGCGACCTGGGTGCAGTTCTACGAGGGCCAGGCGCTCGCAGACGACAAGGACAACCGGCGGAACGCCATCGAGACGTACTCGGCGCCGCTCGGGAACATCATCGTGGGCGGACGGTCGGTCACCGGCTCCGCCGCGACGAAGTCGAGCGACCTCAAGTACAAGCGCACGTACAAGGACGGCGAGCTGTACGCGTCCGTGACGGGATTCGCCTCGCAGGCCTACGCCCCGACCCAGCTGGAGGGCATCTACACCGACCTGCTCAACGGCACGGACACCCGGCTGAAGTCGGTGATGGACACCGTCACCAACCAGCGGGCCGAACCGGGCAACGTGGTGACGACGATCGACCCGGACGTGCAGAAGGCGGCGTACGAGGCGCTCGGCGACAAGAAGGGCGGGGCCGTCGCCATCGACCCGAAGACCGGGAAGATCCTGGCGGTCGTGTCCACCCCGTCGTACAACCCCTCGGAGCTGACCGACGCCAACACGGCGGGGGCCGCCTGGAAGAGGCTCACCACCGACCCGGAGAAGCCGCTGACCAACCGCGCGCTGCGCCAGCCGCTGCCGCCGGGGTCGACGTTCAAGCTGGTCGTGGCGGCGGCCGCGCTGGAGAACGGGCTGTACTCGTCGGTGGACGAGAAGACCGACAGCCCGGACCCGTACCGGCTGCCGGGCACCAGCAAGGACCTGTCGAACGAGAACCCGAACGCGCCCTGCACGAACGCCACGATCCGTACGGCTCTGGAGTACTCGTGCAACAACGTCTTCGCGAAGCTGGCCGTCAAGCTGGGCCAGGACAAGGTGAAGGGCATGGCCGAGAAGTTCGGCTTCAACGACGACCGGCTGGATGTGCCGGTGCGCGCGTACACGAGCGTGTACCCCTCCGACATGTACCCGTCGCAGACGGCTCTGACGGGCATCGGCCAGTTCGATGTGACCGCCACCCCGTTGCAGATGGCCATGGTGTCGGCGGCCATAGCCAACGGCGGCAAGCTGGTTTCGCCGCATATGGTTTCGCAGATCACCAACAGCGGCGGTGATGTGTTGCAGGACTACGACGACAAGGCGGACTCGAAGGAGATCGTCAGCTCCTCGACGGCCGAGCAGCTCCAGTCCGCGATGCAGACGGTCGTGGAACAGGGCACGGGCACGAACGCCAAGGTCCCGGGCGCGACCGTGGGCGGCAAGACGGGTACGGCGCAGCACGGCGAGAACAACAGCCAGGTGCCGTACGCCTGGTTCACCTCGTACGGGAAGTCCGGCTCCTCGGGCAAGGAGGTCGCCGTGGCGGTCATGGTCGAGCAGTCGAACGCGGCCCGTTCGGAGGTCAGCGGCAACGGGCTCGCGGCGCCGGTGGCCAGGGCGATGATGGAAGCGGCGCTGAAGGACTGAACCCCGGCCGCGTCAAAGCCGTCTGTACACGTGACGGGCCGCCCCCTTCCCCCCGGGGGCGGCCCGTTGCCCTATGTCTCCGTACGGCCGTCCGGCGTCACTTGGCGCCGAGCAGCTGCTCGATCGGGTCGATCGCGAAGTAGACGAGGAACAGCGCCGAGGTCCCCCACAGCAGCCAGTGGACCTCCTTGGCCTTGCCGAGCACGGTCTTGATGACGACGTACGCGAGGAATCCCGCGCCGATGCCGTTGGTGATCGAGTAGGTGAACGGCATCACGGCGATGGTCAGGAAGGCGGGGATGGCGATGTCGTACCGGTCCCAGTCGATGTGCTTGACCTGGGTCATCATCAGGAAGCCGACGGCGACCAGGGCCGGGGCGGCGGCTTGCAGCGGCACGATGGTGAGCAGCGGGGTCAGGAACAGCGCGAGGCCGAAGAGGCCGCCGGTGACGAGGTTGGAGAAGCCGGTGCGCGAGCCCTCGCCGACGCCGGCCGCCGACTCGATGTAGGAGGTCGCCGAGGAGGCGGAGGCGGCGCCGCCCGCGACCGCCGCGGCACCGTCGATCAGCAGTACCCGGCCGAGGTTCGGGACCTTGCCCTCCTCGTCGAGCAGGCCCGCCTCGGCGCTGATGCCGACGACGGTGCCCATGGTGTCGAAGAAGTCGGACAGGATCAGGGTGAAGACCAGCAGGACGACGGTGATGATCCCGACGCCGGGGGCGCTGAACGCCCCGAACAGGTCGAAGTGGCCGATGAGGCCGAAGTCGGGGGTGTCGACCAGCTTGTCGGGCCAGGACGGTGTGGTCAGGCCCCAGGACTTGATGTCGGCCATGGAGTTGATCACTATCGCCACCGCCGTCATGGAGACGATGCTGATCAGGATGGCGCCCTTGACCTTGCGCGCGAGCAGGCCGATCGTCAGCAGGACGCCCAGGCAGAAGACGAGAATCGGCCACCCGGCGAGCGTGCCCGTGCCGCCCAGCTGAACGGGCACGGTGGTGTTCGCGGCGTCGGGGATGCGGCTGACGAACCCGGCGTCGACGAAGCCGATGAAGGCGATGAACAGGCCGATGCCGACGCTGATCGCCTGCTTGAGCGGCTGGGGTATGGCGTGCATGACGGCCTCGCGCAGACCGGTCACCACCAGTACGCAGATCAGCAGGCCTTCGAGGACGATCAGGCCCATCGCGTCGTCCCAGCTCATCAGCGGGGCGATCTGGAAGGCGACCACGGCGTTGAGACCGAGTCCGGCGGCGAGCGCGAGCGGCAGGTTGCCGGCCACGCCCATGATGATCGTCATGACCGCGGCCACCAGGGCGGTGGCGGTGGTGAGCTGGACGGCGTCCAGCTGGTGCCCGAACTTGTCCTTCGCACTGCCCAGGATGAGGGGATTCAGGACAAGGATGTAGGCCATCGTGAAGAACGTGGCGAAGCCGCCGCGGATCTCCCGGCCGAGGGTGGAGCCCCGCTCGGAGATCTTGAAGAACCGGTCGACGCTGTTCACCGGGGGTGGTGCGGTGGGCGGCCGGTCGGTCACCTGCTGCGGTTCGGACATGACGCGTGCTCCTCGGTGCCGGGGTGATCGGTGTGCGGATGCTGGCTGGATTGTCCTCGCGTTGAACCACGTTCAGGTTTTCTTCGTGTTACGGAATCAGAGCCCGGCCCGCCAACCGCTGTTCGAAGCTCCGTACGAACCATCCTGACGATCGCTGCTACGCTTCCCGATCTCGTCCGGGCCTCCCCCGGATACTCACATGTCATCTACATGACACTCACAGGGGCCCCCGCCCGGGAGTGCCCGAAGCCGCTGCGAGGAGAGGTCGCCCGTGGGCACTGTCGTCGACGACGCCGCCTCCGTGGAGTTCCACGCCTTCTTCGAGCGCCACTACGCCGAACTGTCCCGCCTCGCCTATCTGCTGACGGGCGAGTCGGACACCGCCGACGACCTGGCGGCGGACGCGTTACTGGCGCTGTGGCACCGCTGGGACCGGGTGCGCGCGGCCGACCATCCGGCGGCGTACGCCCGCGGGGTGGTCGCCAACCTGGCCCGCACCCGCATCCGCAGCGCGGTGCGCGAGCGACGGCGCATCGCCCTGTTCTGGTCGCAGCGCGAGGAGAACACCGAGAACCCGGACGTCGCGGGCGTGGTCGACGTCCAGGAGGCCCTGCGCAGGCTGCCGTTCCGCAAGCGGGCCTGTGTGGTGCTGCGGCACGCCTTCGACCTCTCGGAGAAGGACACCGCGCTCGCCCTCGGCGTCTCGGTGGGTACGGTGAAGAGCCAGACCTCGAAGGGAATGGCCGAACTCCAGCGGTTGCTGGGCACACCGGGGGTACCGCAGCGCATGCACGCGGCGCTGGGCGCGCCCCGTTGCTCACCCGCCGTGGAGGGCGTGCGCACCGGTGAGGGCGGAGGGAGGGACCGATGACCATGCCGCGAGAGGTGCGGGAGGAACTGCACACCCGGCTGCACGAGGCGGCCGGGGCGCACGAGCCCGACCGGGAGCGCATCCTGGCCCGGGTCGAGCGCGGCATGGCCGGCCCGGCCGGTTCCGGCCACCGGTTCACGCGTCCGCCGGTGTTCGGCTGGCTCCGGGTGACGGGTGCGACGGCCGCGGTGGCCCGGTGTGCTGGCGGTGGGCGGGTACGCGGTCGCCTCCGCCGTGAAGGAGGAGGCCGCCCCCGCCGCAGCAGGAGGTGGCGACGTCGCCGACACCGGAGGCCACGCCCACGCCGTCACCGGAGGCGTCGAGCCGGGCTCCCGTGCCGCCCGCGGATCCGACGCCGAGCCGCGCACCGGAGCACCGCGAGTCCGGCCGGCCGCCTTCGCGGCAGCCGAGCAGCTCCGTCTCCGTACGGCCGCCCGCCGCCACCGAGGACGGGCCGCTGTGGTCGGACGGCTCGGTCGACCCGCACAGCAACGACTTCTGGGCGCAGAGCAACATCACCCTCAAGACCCGTGAGGAACTGACCGCGCTGTCCGTGCGGTTGCGGGTCGCCCAGACCGGCGGGGTCTCCGACGCGGGCGCCTGGCGTTCCCTGCCCGAGCAGGACTTCACCCTCACGGTCGACGAGCGGGACGGCTTCCTCGTCTACACCTGGACCCTCAAGGAGGGCCGTACGGTCCCGGCGGGCGAGTGGGTGTTCGCGGGGCAGTTCGACCACGCCCGCGGCGGGCGGGACGCGGGCGCGGACCGCTACACGGTGACGGCCGCCGCGGGCTCCGACCGGCTGTCCGTGGGGGGCGGCTTCGCCGCGGTGGACGACGCCGGGAACGGCTGACCGCTCAGCGGCGGCCCGGTCGCGGTGGTTCGGCCGTTCGGCCGCGGCCGGCTCGCGCGCGTCGCGGGGCCGCGGTGCGGTGGACACGGATGCGTGCCGGCCTCCAGCGGGTAGGGGCGCCGTCGACGAGCCCTGACGCACTGGCGTGAAAAAACCTTGAAGGCGCGGCAACCCCTTCCTCACCGGTGGCGACCAGTACGCGCAAGAACCACCCCCCATCTGAGGAATCGGTACATGACTGCACCAGCAGAACAGCGCGTCCGCCATCGCCGTCGGGTCACCAGGCGGCGGGCGGTGATCTCCGGGCTGTCGGCGTTCGGCATCGCGGGAGCCGCGATCGTCACCACGTCGATGCTGTCCACCGCCAGCGCCGCGTCCTCCTGGCCCTCCGACACGGGCAGCGAGCCCGTGTCGAAGACCATCCCGGTCTCCGGTGTCCGCGACGGCGGCATGAAGATGTTCTACGGCACCGGCGCGCTCGGCAAGGACAACCAGGACGAGGGCCAGGACCCCCTCTTCGAGCTGGCCGACGGCGCGACCCTCAAGAACGTCATCATCGGCAGCCCGGCCGCGGACGGCGTGCACTGCAAGGGCAGTTGCACGATCCAGAACGTGTGGTGGCTGGACGTCGGCGAGGACGCGGCCAGCTTCAAGGGCAAGTCGTCGTCCGCGGTGTACAAGGTGATCGGCGGCGGCGCGAAGAACGCCGACGACAAGGTGCTGCAGTTCAACGGCGCCGGCACGCTGAACGTCTCGGGCTTCCAGGTGGAGAACGCCGGCAAGCTGGTGCGCTCCTGCGGCAACTGCTCGACGCAGTACAAGCGCACGATCGTGCTGAACGACATCGACGTGACGGCGCCGATGAACGCGATCGTCGGCGTCAACCAGAACTACGGCGACACCGCCACGCTGTCGAAGATCCGTGTACACGGCGACAGCAAGAAGAAGATCAAGACGTGTGTGCGCTTCGAGGGCAACAACACGGGCAAGGAGCCCAAGGAGCTGACCCCGCCCGGCCCCGACGGCAAGACCTGCAACTTCAAGGCCTCCGACATCAGCTACCAGTGAGGCCGCACGCCGCCTGAGCTCCGGCCGGTCCCGTAACCCCCCTCGGGACGGCCGGACGCCGGATGTCCGGGCCCCCAGTCGGACCACCCGGCACCACGACCTTCCGGAGCCCCTCTCCGGGCGGTCGAACGCACTGGCCGAGCCCCCCTCGGCCGGTTCGCGGGACGCCCCCGCCGCATCGCACCGGCGGGGGCGTCGCCGTGTGTGCCTGACGGGCATCGCAGCCGCGGCGGTCCGGCCCGCCGTGCGCTGCGGCTGCCGGCGAGGCTGCCCGCCGCGCCCACCTCGGTGCACGAGGTCACGGGCGACCGGCCCGGCCCGCAGCCGGCGGACGAGGTGTGGTCGCACTCGGGCACCTACCCGCCCGGCCGCGGTCGGGCCGTCGGCGGCCTGATCCTCCACGGCACCCGAGGCGGCCGCCCTTCAGTCCCGGAACGCCGTCGGACAGGCCCTGGTTCATCGTCGAGCCGATGGTCCTGGAGCCGGTCGCCGCCGCGCCGGGAAAGGGTTGCCGCTCCCCCGCCCGTGGATCCGAAACTTTCGGAACCACGGGCCTCATGCACACCCGTTGACGCCCTGTCCCCGCCCGGTGAAACTCCGAGAGCCGCTATCCAACAGAATCCCCCAGACTCCGACAGGAAGTGTCATGCGCCCCCGCACGCTCCTGCTTCCGTTCCTGGCCCTGACGGGGCTCCTCCTGACCCTTCTCACAGCGCCGCCCAGCACCGCGGACCCCGGAGCACCACCCGTGAAGCATTCCAAGTACGCCGGCTATCTCTTCGCCTACTTCACGGGCGAGGGCACGGCCGACGGCGAGCAGATCCGCTACGCCCTCAGCCGGGGCAACGACGCCCTGCACTGGCGTGAGCTGAACGCCGGCAAGCCGGTGCTGACGTCGACGACCGGCGAGAAGGGCCTGCGCGACCCGTTCGTGATCCGTTCCCCCGAGGGCGACAAGTTCTACCTGATCGCCACCGACCTGCGGATGTACCAGAACTCCAGCGGCAGCTGGGACCAGGTCCAGCGGCACGGCAGCAAGTCGATCATGGTCTGGGAGTCCACGGACCTCGTCCACTGGACCGACCAGCGCCTGGTGAAGGTCTCCCCCGACAGCGCGGGCAACACCTGGGCCCCGGAGGCCTACTGGGACGACAAGCTCGGCGAGTACGTCGTCTTCTGGGCGTCGAAGCTGTACGCCGACGACGACCCGGACCACAAGGGCGACACGTACAACAAGATGATGTACGCGACCACGAAGGACTTCCGGACCTTCAGCGAGCCCAAGGTGTGGAACGACCCCGGCTACTCGGTCATCGACTCCACGGTCGTGAAGTACAAGGACGACTACTACCGCTACACCAAGGACGAGCGGGACCCCAGCTCCTCCAGCCCCTGCTCGAAGTTCATCACCGGCGAGAAGTCGGCCTCGCTGACCTCGACGAAGTACGACTTCGTGGCCGACTGCATCGGCAAGGGCGCGATGGACCGCGGCGAGGGCCCGACGGTGTTCAAGTCGAACACCGAGAAGAAGTGGTACCTGTTCATCGACGAGTACGGCGGTCGCGGCTACGTGCCGTTCGAGACCACCGACCTCGCCTCGGGCACGTGGACGCCGTCCACGAACTACCAGCTCCCGGCCAGCCCCCGGCACGGCACGGTCCTCCCGGTGACGCAGCAGGAGTACGACCGGCTGCTGGCGGCCTACCCGAGCACCTCCACCTCGGTGGTGGACGCGACGGCCCGGCACCAGAAGGGCTACTCGATCGTCACGGAGAGCGCCTCGAAGGTCGTCCTGCCGATGGAGCCGGACGCCGATCCGCGCGGCCTGGCCCCGAAGCTGTGGGTCGGTGAGGGTGCGAAGCTCAGCCCGAGGTCCGGCACGCGCCGCGACTTCCGCACGCCGCAGAAGTACACGGTGACAGCCGCCGACGGCACCAGGCGCACCTGGACGGTCGAGGCGGTCCGCACCCGCAGCCCCTTGCTGCCGGGCCTGAACGCCGACCCCGACGTCCACTACCTGAACGGCAGATACTGGATCTACCCGACGACGGACGGCTTCCAGGGCTGGAGCGGCACCAAGTTCAAGGCGTACTCGTCGAAGGACCTGGTGAACTGGAAGGACCACGGCGTCATCCTCGACCTCGGGCCGGACGTGAGCTGGGCCGACAAGTACGCCTGGGCACCCGCGATCGCCGAGCGGAACGGCAAGTACTACTTCTACTTCTGCGCCGAGCAGCAGATCGGCGTGGCGGTGGCCGACTCCCCCGCAGGCCCCTTCAAGGACGCGCTCGGCAAGCCGCTCGTCGCCAAGGGCGGTTCGCTGAAGGGCCAGATGATCGACCCGGCGGTCTTCACGGACGACGACGGCCAGGCGTACCTGTACTGGGGCAACGGGCACGGCTACGTGGTGCCGCTGGGCGACGACATGGTGTCCTTCGACGCGTCGAAGGTGAAGGACATCACCCCGGACAACTTCCGCGAGGGCTCCTTCGTGATCAAGCGGAAGGGCACGTACTACTTCATGTGGTCGGAGGACGACACCCGCAGCGAGAACTACCACGTGGCGTACGCGACGGGCCCGTCCCCGCTCGGCCCGTGGACCAAGCGCGGGACGATCCTGGAGAAGCGACCCGAGTACGGCATCCTCGGCACCGGTCACCACTCGGTGGTGAACACTCCCGGCACCGACGACTGGTACATGGTCTACCACCGCTTCGCCCTCAACGGCCCGGGTCTGCCGGGCGGCGACGGCATGCACCGGGAGACCACCGTCGACCGCATGGAGTTCGCGGCGGACGGCACCGTCAAGCCGGTGGTGCCGACCCTGGAGGGCGTCAAGCCGGTACGGCGGTGAGCCTCACAGGACGTCGTCGAGCCAGCTGAAGACCTCGTCCTGCGTCTCGCGGACGAAGACGTGGCCGAGCCCCGGCCACGCCCAGGGCCTCCAGTCGCCGAGGCAGGTGTCCCGGGTGTGCGACGCGGCCTGTTCGGCGTCGAGTCGGGGCCGGTTCTCCGGCACGGGCTGCGCGAGCATGCGGCCGCTCCTTCGCGGTGCGGCCGGTGCGGATGGGGAGAAGCCGGGGCGGACGCACCCCGGGGCAGGGGTGCGATGCGGGCCGCCCCGGCCGGCTCAGGGCAGGGTCAGCGCACGCGGCCGGCGCCCGCGCGGGCGTCGACGAGTCCCGGGACGGCCTTCGCCGGGTCGACGTGCGCCCGCAGGGTCGGTGTCCAGCCGGCACCCGACTGGAGCGTCTCCTCCGGGATCTCCGCGTTGTGCACGGCGATCAGGTCGACGGCCTTGCCGTTGACGAGGTTGGCTCCCGCGGTGACCGGCGCCTCGCTCCACTTCTTGAGGATCTTCGCCGGGCTGATGCCCTGCGCCAGCGTGAACGCGTTGTGCTCGGCGACGAGCCGGGACTCCTTGCCGACGCCGTAGACGTAACCCCACTTCTGGGCCTTGGTGACCACGAAGTGGTTGTTGTAGGAGTCGACCTGGCCGAACCGCACCCGGGGCGCCCGCTCCACGATGCCCTCGAAGCGGTTGTGGTGCAGGGTGACCTTCAGCTTGCCCGTGTCGTCGGCGGTGGCACTGTCGCTGTTGCCGATCAGCATGGTCTTGTCGTGGTCGTCGAACGAGTTCCACGACACGGTCACGTAGGTGGAGCCGCGCACGACGTCGAGCAGCCCGTCGTGCCGCTGAAAGGTCTTGCCGAAGTAGGACGGCAACGCGCTGTCGGGGTGACGGCCGTCGGTCAGCGTGTTGTGGTCGACCCACACATGGGTGGAGCCGTAGACCACGACACCGTCGTACTCGCTGTTCCAGGCACCGGTCTTGTTGTCGTCGGTCGGATCCCACTGCGGGAAGCAGTCGATCGGGGCCTCGACGGTGAGGTTGCGGACGATGACGTTGTCGACGCCCTTGATCTGGAGGCTGCCGCCGAGGATCCCCGAGTCCTTCCCCACACCGATGACGGTGGTGTTGGCGGGCACGGCGGCCTTGATCGTCTTGTCCTGCTGGGCGGCGGACGCGGCCCGCAGTTCCTCCTGCTCACCGCTGACCGGCTTGTCGTGCCCCCAGACGGCCGGGTCGTAGGCGGCGAGGTACTTCTGGAAGTCGTACCCCTCGGCCTCGAACGCCTCGCACCCCTGGGAGACCGCGTCGATCATCCCCTTCACCTTGATGATCTTCGGTGCGGACCCGCCGTCCTTCAGTGCGGCCTTGAACTGCTCCCAGGAGGTGACGGTGTAGACGTGCGCGGCATCGGCCGCGGCACCGCCGGTGGTGCCGGTGCCGTACGCACCCCACCCGTCGCCGGCCCCGAGGGTCTGGCGCGCCACGTCCCGGGGCTGGGCCTGCGCGCCGGTGCCGCTCAGGGACAGCACGAGCGCGGCGCATCCGACCACGACAGCGACTCTCCGCTGAATGGCATGATCATGACACTTACGAACGTTCATGGTGCGGCTCTCTTCCTTCATCGTCGGGGGTGTTACGAGGCGGCTTCCGGCCAGGTGATCCAGGACTCCGGAATCGCCGCATCCAGCCGGCGCACATCGCGCGGCCCCAGCACCCGGGCTTTGAGCAGCTCCTGGCCCACCAGCCGGGCCACGGCGATCGCGCCCGGCGGATTGAAGTGCGTGTTGTCCTGCTCGGTCGCGGTCCAGTTGAAGTACTTCTTCGTCTCCTCGACCCCGAGCCGCTGCCACAGGGCGAGCGACAGGGCCTGGACATCGAGCAGCGCGACCCGCTCCTCGGCGGCCAGCGCCCGCATGGCCGCCGGATACTCACCGTGCGTCGGCAGGGCCTTGCCGGCGGTGTCGAACCGCCGCCGCTCCACGGAGGTCGCCAGCACCGGCCGCGCCCCACGCGCCCGGGCCCCGTCGAGGTACGTCCGCAGATACTGCTGGTACGTCGACCAGGGCTCGGTGTACCGGGTGGGGTCCTCCGCCTTCTCGTCGTTGTGGGCGAACTGCACGAGCAGGAAGTCCCCGGGCCTGATCGCGGAGAGAATCACATCGAGGCGACCCTCGTCGACGAAGCTCTTGGAACTACGCCCGTTCACGGCATGGTTGGCGACCGAAAGCCCCTCACGCAGAAAGAACGGAAGAGCCATACCCCACCCGGTCTCGGGCGCGGCGTCGGCGTATTTCTGGGCGGCGGTGGAATCACCGGCGATGTAGAGGGTGCGACTTCGGCGACTGGCGGCTTGTGCGGCACCGCTGGCGGAGAACGCGAGGGGCACGGCAGCGACAGCGGCGACTGCGACCTGTCTTCGGCTGAGAGACACGCGTGTTCCTTTCTGACATGCGGATGGTGGTTCCCTCAGGGGCGCGGGGCAGTATTGATATGCGGCTCCGCCGCGTGGGCGCGACAAGCCACGGGACGGCCCGCACCCTGCAATCCACAGGCCGCCCCACGGCGAAATCCAGCAACCCGAACTAACCGTTCTGCTGATCCCACTCCGCCTGCGCGCTGTTCAGCTGCTCAGCCAACGCGTCCAGAAATTCCTTCGCGCTCATCTTCCCGAGCAGCACCTTCTGGAAGTTCGGCTCATTGTCTGCCTTGGAAATCGTGTTCCAGTCGGGCAGGTAGTACGGCAGCTGCACGATCGTGGTGGACCCGTCCGACAACGCGTCAGCGGCCAGCTTCGTCGGCTCGGCCTTCGAGATCCACGCATCCCCGGCCGCGTCCGTGTTCGCCGGCACCTGCCCCGCCGTCTCGTTGAACTTCGAGTTCTCCGCCTTGGACGTGGCGAACTCGATGAACTTCCACGCGGCTTCCTTGTTCTTGCCGCTCTTGAACAGCCCCAGCCCGTCCACCGGGTTGGAGACCTGGACCCGCTTCCCCCCGGGCCCGGTCGGCTGCGGAATACCGCGGAACTTGTCGACCCCGAGCGCCTTCACATGGTCCTGGTACGAGCCGAGATTGTGGTTCAGCATCCCGATCGTGCCGGAGTCCCACTGCGCGACCATCTTCGTGAAGTCGTTGTTGAGGTCGGCCGCGGGCGTGACCTTCTTGTACAGCGCCGCGTACTTCTCCAGCGCCGCCACGTTCTTCGGATCGTTCACCGTGGTCTTCTCACCACTGGAGTTCCAGAACGAGGTGATCCCGGACTGCCCGTACATGGCGTCCAGCGCCTGGGCGATGGATCCCGTGCCACCGCGAATGGTGTACCCGAACTCGTTCTTGCCCTGGTTCGTGAGTTTGTCCGCGGCCTCGTAGAACCGCTCCCACGTCGTCGGCTCCTCGAGGCCCGCCTTCTTGAACAGGTCGGTGCGGTAGTACAGCACACCGTTGTTCGCGGAGGTCGGGATCGAGTACAGCTTGTCGTCGCCCCCGCCGGCCGCCTTCAGCGACTCGACCATGTCCTTGTTGAGCTTGCCGTCGAGCGAGGACCCCGCGAGCCGCTCGTCCAGCGGTTCCAGCGCGCCCTGCGCGGCGAACCCGGCGAGCATCGCCGCGCCCACACCCCCGACGTCCGGCAGGCCGCCGCCCTGGAGGGCGGTGTCCACCTTGGACTGGTACTCGGTGGCGGCGATCCCGACGTACTCGACCTTGATGTCCGGGTTGGCCTTCTCGAAGTCGGCGATGATCTCCTTCCAGATGTCGGTGCGGACACCGCCGTTGTTGTCCCAGAAGACGATCTTTCCCTTGCCGCTGCCCTCGGCGCCCTTGTCCCCGCCGGCGCCGCTGCCGTCGTCACCGCAGGCGGTGGCGGTCAGGGCGAGCGCGGCCCCCAGGGCGACGGCCGTGGCGGCGCGCCTGCTTCTGCGAATGCTGATCTTCATCGGTCGGCTCTCTTCTTCTGGATCCAACTGGCTGTGACGGTGGGGGTAGTCAGTGGTGGCGGGCGTACGGAGCCCAGTGGTCCGTGCCCTTGAGGTAGGCGGCGACGGTCTGGGACCGCGCCTCCTCGTCGCTCAGCTGCGGACGGTCGGCGGTGACCGTCGCGCCCGGACCGTGGTTGCGGTACTCGGCGAACCGCGCGTCCTTCCACGAGAAGCCGCTCATGTCGGTCCACGGCGCGGACTTGATCGCGGCCGGCAGCTCGGTGTCCCGGATCAGCACCTGGGCGACGGCGTCGGGTTCACCCCCGGGGTGCCAGGGCCGCCCGAGGTGGAAGGAGCCCGCCGGCGCGTCGCTCACGATCTTCGACCTGGTGATGAGGAACCCGTGCGGGTTCCCGGTCCACGTCGAGGCGGCGGTGATGTAGCCGTTGTTGGTGTCCGAGCCCCGGCTCAGCGCCCGGATGACCGACCGCTCGATCACCGTCGTGGCCCGGCCGTAGAGGAAGTCGACGTCGCCCTCGATGGAGGAGTCGCGGACGTAGACCCGGCTGACGGTGGTGAGCTTGGGGCTGTCGGTCATGAGCGTGTCCTGGTTGCCCAGGAACGCGGTGTCCTCGAAGACGATGCGGTCGCCGGTCGTCTTCATCGCCAGCGCCTGCTCGCCCTTCAGCTCGTGCGCGGCCTCGTCGAAGTCGTTGCTGAAGGTGAGGTTGCGTGCGGTGACGTCGTTCGCCGCGATGCGGACGGTGGCGCTCCCGGTCGAACCCCCGTACTCGGCGGGCGTGTCGTAGACGACGACGGTGTCGGAGCGGTCGCGTCCGGTGCCCCGCAGGAGGAGGTTCGGCTTGCTCGCGGGGATGTACACCTTCTCGCGGTACGTGCCCGGCGCGACGGCGATCTCCACGGGGGTGTCGTTGCCGTCGGGCACCGCGTCCACGGCGGACTGCACGGTCGGGTAGGCGCCCGGGACGTGCAGCACGACCGGGCCGCCGATGCGCTTCTGCGGGCCCGAGAAGCGCTTCACCAGCGCGGGCACGGCGGCGGCCGGGTCGAGCCGGTAGTCGTAGAACTCTCGCGGGTCGAACGCGGCGCCCCACGCGTCGTGCCGGCCGGAGGTGTTCCTGAGGACGGAGCCGCGCTGCACCAGCTCGGCGGTGGTGTCGGCCTGGTAGGGGTGCTGGACTCCGTCGTAGTAGCTGTTCTCGATGACCATCTTCGTCCGGCCGCGCGACCAGTTGCCGTACGTCCACACGGGGTCGCCGTCGGACAGCTGCGAGGACAGGTAGTTGTTGTAGAGGTGCGCGTAGGCGCAGTTGTCGGCGGACGGGTTGCGCTGCTTGGTGCCGCGGAACCAGTTGTGGTCGACGGTGATCTGCGTCCTGACGTTGGGCGTCCAGCCGATGCCGAAGGTCTTGTTGTTGTTCGTGAACTGGTTGTAGGAGACGGTGACGTACTCGCTGTCCTTGCGGATGTCGAGCTGGCCGTCGCAGATGCGCGAGAACCGGATGTGGTCGATCCACACGTGGTGGGCGGTGTCCAGCCGGATGCCGTCGAAGTCGGTGTCCTTGCAGTCCCAGTTGCCCTCGATGGCCGTGTCGCGGATGGTGAGGTTGCGGATGACGACGTTGTGCGTGCCGGGGTCGAGGGTGAAGCCGCCGTGCACGATCTCGGCGGAGTCGCTCACGCCGATGATGGTCTTGTCGGAGGCGACGGGTATCTCCGTGCCGAACGGGTCCATCTCCACAGAGCCCTTGACGCGGATGACGTAGGGCTCTTCGGCCGCCGCGTACTTCGCCAGCGCGGCCTGATCGGTGACGGTGACGATCTTGCCGCCCGCCCCGCCGGTGGTGCCGCCTGCGAGGGAGGCGAAGCCGTGCGGGCGATCGGTCCAGCGGTCCGCGGCGGGCGCGGCCTGCGCGGGCGGGGCGGCCTGGGCCTCCCCGATCGCCCCGAGACCCAGCGCGGCGACGAGACCGAGCACGGTGGCCACGACCTTGCCGTGCCCCGGTCTTGACAAGCGCTTGCTGCGGAGGTGCGTCATTGCGGCTCCCAACAGGCTTACGACTGGAGTGCGTTACGAGGCGCTGATCCGGAACCGGGTGAAGGTCGCCGCCCCGGCGTGGCCCTGACCGGCGGGTGCGAGAGCGACGAGGCCCAGCAGGGCGCCGACCCAGCGCCACGGGGTGGCGGTGAAGACGGGGCCCGACGGCCGGAAACCGTCACCGGTGTCGGCCGAGAAACGGCAGCGCGCGCCCGCGCCGATCTCGATCCGCAGCCGGGCCCGGCCGTCGGTCGCGAGCCGGGGGTGTGCGGCGTCGCGCTCGGCGTCCGCGACCCCTTCGGCGAACCGGTGCACGAGGTGCGCGGTCCCGTCCGGTCCCCGCTGGAGCCCGATCCAGCCGAACGCGTCCCCGAGAACCGCGAGCCCGGCCCTGGCCCCGGGCTCGTCGCTGTCGAGCCGCAGCTCCACCTCGACCGTGCAGGGCTTGCCGGGCATCCGCTGGGTGAGCACGTTCGGCAGTTTGCGCAGGTCGTGCGCTTCGGCCGAGCGGACGCAGGTCAGCCGCAGTCCGTCCCCGGAGTGCTGGGTGGCCCAGCCGTCGCCCGGGTTGGCGGTCCACTGCCACTGGCGTCCGTAGCGTCCGCCGGGGAAGTCGTCGTCGGTGGCGGGCGCCGCCGGCGGCTGCGGCGGCAGCGCGGGCCGCCGGTGTACGGCGACGGGGGCGCCGTCGTCCCCGAGCACCGGCCAATCGTCCGCGCCCCAGCGCATCGGCTGGAGGTGCACGACCCGGCCGTAGGCGCCGCGCTGCTGGAAGTGCAGGAACCAGTCCTCGCCGGACGGGGTGCGCACCCAGCCGCCCTGGTGGGGACCGTTGACGTCGGTGTCCTTCTGCTCCAGGACGATCCGCTCCTCGTACGGCCCGAAGAAGCCGCGGGAGCGGAAGGCGCCCTGCCAGCCGGTCTCCACGCCGCCGGCGGGGGCGAATATCCAGAACCAGCCGTCGTGCCGGTAGAGCTTGGGCCCTTCGAGGGTGAACCAACCGGGGATGCGGTCGGCGTCGACGATCACCTTGCCCTCGTCGAGGAGTTCGGTGCCGTCGGGGTGCATGCGGTGGCCGGTGAGGCGGTTCTTGACGCCCGAGCGGGACTTGGCCCAGGCGTGGACCAGATAGGCCTCGCCGGTCTCCTCGTCCCACAGCGGGCAGGGGTCGATCAGGCCCTTGCCGGCCTTCAGCAGGTGCGGGCGGGTCCACGGGCCCCTGATCTGCGGGGCGTTGACCTGGAAGATGCCCTGGTCGGGGTCGCCCCAGAAGATCCAGAAACGCTCGTCGTGATACCGGAGGGACGGGGCCCAGACGCCGCAGTCGTGGCGGGGCCCAGCGAACTCCTCGGCCGGTTCCAGCCGTTCGAGGGCGTGACCGACCAGGGTCCAGTTGACCAGGTCCCGGGAGTGGAGCAGGGGCAGGCCGGGGGTGCGGCCGAAGCTGGAGGCGGTCAGGTAGAAATCGTCGCCGGCCCGGACGACGTCAGGGTCGGACCAGTCCGCGTCGAGGATCGGGTTGCGGTAGGTCTCCTCGGTCACGGGCTCACCGCCTTGCGGACGAGGGCGGCCGCGGCGTCCCGGTCGAGACGGCCGTCGGCGACGACGGTGACGACCCGGCGCACGACCGTCTCGCCGGGCGGGAGCGGCAGCCGCTCGGCGTGCGCCAGTGAGGAGCCGACCCCCGGGTACTCCCCGGTGCGCACGAACCACGGGTCGCGGCGGGTCTGTTCGGTGGCGCCGGCGAAGACCAGCGTCCAGGTGCCGCCCCGGAGGGCGAGCCAGTCGGCGGGGCGGCCGTGGATCCGCTCCTCGCCCTCCTCCGCGGCCGTGAAGACCTCCGGCGGGAAGGACTCCTTGCGGGCCCGCCAGAAGAAGCCGCCGTAGGCCGCGCCCGGGCGCCCGTTGGTCGCGGGGCTGCCGATCGACAGCGGGATCCTGGTGACGTTGGTGACGGAGAAGGTGAGGTCCAGCGCCCAGGCCTGGTCGGTGAGTTCGGTGGCCGCGACGGTACGGCGCTCACGCAGCAGCTCACCGCCCGCGGCCACCCAGCGCAGCTCCTCCACGAAGCCGTCCGGGTCGCGCAGCTGGAACGCGACGTGCCGCTGGGAGCCGTGGTTGTCCAGCTCGGTCGGGCCCCGGTCGCGGACGTAGGTGCGCCCGCCCCAGAAGTTGTGCCCCTCGACGTCGGGAACGGCGACACCGACGCCGAGGTGGTGTGCGTGGTCGGCGGGGCTCAGCTCGGTGACCGCCGTACCGGTCAGGGTGGTGACGGGGTGCAGGTACGGCCGCGGGGAGAGCCGGGCCGGCAGCTCGGGCCGGGTGACGTACCGGCCGACCGGCCGGCCGGCGACGCGCAGGACCGCGGTGTCGTTGCCGGTCATCGGGTGCTCACCTCGTTCGACAGATGCTCCGGGGCCCAGGGGGCGCCGAGTTCGGAGTAGAGGGAGAGGGTGTCGGCGGCGGCCGCGACGAGTCCGTCGATGCCGGGCACGACCCGGCGGTTCTCCTCGGGGATCCGGCGCCAGGCGGTGTCCGGCAGCGGCGCCGGGTCGGGAGCGGTGCGGATGGCCTCCACGACCTTCATGAAGGCCCCGGTCTCGTCCGGCGGGACCAGCAGGTCCGCGCCGGTGGTGAGGTGCGCGACGAGGTTCTCCAGCAGGTCGGTGCGGCCGTGGTCGGACTCCTGAGGGCCGTGGCCCGCGCGCTGGAGCAGCACGCGGTCCTGCTTGTACCAGAAGGTGATCCGGCCGGTGCTGCCGTGCACCAGGACGTACGGCTCGTCCGCCTCCTCGGCGCACAGGGTGGCGGCGACGGTGACCGGGTGGCCCTGCGCGGTGGTGATCCGGACGCAGGAGGTGTCGTCGGACTCGATGGCGTTGGCGCGCAGCAGTTCGGTCTCGATGCCGGTGACGTCCTCGGCGCGGGTGCTGCCACCCAGGGCGAGGGCGGTGGCGACGGCGTGGGCGAGCGGGTTGGTCAGCGCCCCGTCGATCACGTCGACGCCGTTCAGCCGCCGTTTGCCCGCCCAGGGCGCCCGCCGGAAGTAGTCCTCGTCCCGTACCCAGGCACCGGCCCCGCCGAGCCCGACCAGCCGGCCGATCGCGCCCCGGTCGATGAGTTCGCGGACGGCCGGCAGGGCGTGCGACCCCAGCGACTGGAAGCCGATCTGGCAGACGACACCGGCGGCGGCGACCCCGTCGGCCATGCGGCGGAACTCCGCGTACGAGGGGGCGGGCGGCTTCTCCAGGAGGAGGTGCACGCCCCGCTCGGCCGCGGTGAGCGCGAGATCGGTGTGGGTCGGGATCGGGGTGCAGATCACGGCGATCCGGGCGCCGGTGGAGTCCAGCAGGGCGCCGAAGTCGGCGGACTGCTCGGGGGCGCCCAGGTCGCCGAGTTCCTCCTCGGTCAGCGGCGTCAGCTCGCAGACGCCGGCCAGCCGCACGATGCCCTTCTTCTGCAGGCGGCGGATGTTCTCGACGTGCCACCGGCCGTGCCCGCGGGCGCCGGCGAGGACGACGGGCAGGGGGGTGCTCAGGGGTGCGCTCATGGCGTCGATGATGCGACCGGTCACCGGATCCTCCCCGCTCCCGCGCCGCGGGCCACCGCCCGGTCGCCCGCCGCGGCGCTGTCGATCCGTCCGTGCAGGGCGGGGGTCCAGCCGCCGTCGAGGGCGCGGACCAGTCCGGCGCGGTCGGTGACGGTGTGGACGTGTGCGGCCTCGGCGGCGGCGCCTCCGGTGGTGCCCGAACCGTGGGCGGCCCAGCCGTCGTTCGCCGGGAGGGTGTCGCGGCCGAGGTCGCGGGTCTCGGCCTGGGCGGGGAGGCTCAGGACCCCCAGCAGCAGGCCCGCCAGTGCCACCTGGAGTGTTCTCATCCCTTCACCGCCCCCGCGCTGAACCCGGTGATCAGCCACTTCTGGATGAAGGCGAACACGATCACGACCGGCACGGCCGCGATGATGCCGCCCGCGGCGAGCGCGCCCAGGTCGACGCTGTCGGCGCTCATCAGGGAGTTGAGGCCGACGGGGATCGTCTGCTTGTCCTGGTTGTTCAGGAACATCAGGGCGAACAGGAAGTGGTTCCAGGAGTGGACGAAGGCGAACGAGCCGACGGCGATCAGGCCGGGCCGCAGCAGCGGCAGCACCACGATCCGGAAGGCGGTCATGCGGTTGCAGCCGTCGACCCAGGCCGCCTCTTCCAGGGAGTACGGCACGTTCTTGATGAAGTTGCTGATCAGGATCATCGACAGCGGCAGCTGGAAGACCGTCTCGGCGAGGATGACACTGCCGAGCGAGTTGATCATCTTCAGCTCGGCGAAGATCTCGAACAGCGGCACCAGCAGCAGCGCGCCCGGCACGAACTGGGAGCACAGCAGCGCCAGCATGAACCCGCGCTTGATCTTGAAGTCGAACCGGGCGAGGGCGTAGCCGCCGGCCAGCGCGACGAGCGTCGTCATGAGCAGGGTGGCGACGCCGACGAGGACGCTGTTGGCGAAGTAGGTGCCGAAGCTGCGCTCCGTCCACACCTTCTCGAAGTGCTCGAAGGTGATCGGCCAGGGCACGAGCGAGGTCGAGCCGGCCGGGCGCAGCGAGAAGAGCAGGATCCAGTAGAAGGGGATGAGGGTGAAGAGCAGGTAGATGCCCAGGGGCAGGTAGATCTGCCAGCGGGGGGCCTCGTCCCAGGCGCGGTTCTTCTTCGGGGGCCGGGGCGGTTCGGGGGTGACGCGCACGGGAGCGGGCGCCGCCTTGGTGGCTTCCTTGACGCTCACTTGTTCTCGCCTCCGAACTTGCTCAGCCGCAGATAGACCATCGAGCAGAAGAGCAGGATCACGAACGCCACGGTGGTCAGGGCCGAGGCGTAGCCGAAGTTGTGGGCGTCGACGGAGGTGTTGGCGATGTACAGCGGCAGGGTGGTCGTCTCGCCCGCGGGGCCGCCGCCGGTCAGGGTGTAGAGCAGGTCGACGTTGTTGAACTCCCACACGGCCCGCAGCAGTGTCGACAGGATGATCGCGTCCTTCAGGTGGGGCAGCGTGATGTGCCAGAACTGCTGGAGGCGGCCGGCCCCGTCGACCTCGGCGGCCTCGTACAGGTCCTTGGAGACGGACTGGAGGTCGGCGAGGATGAGGATCGCGAAGAACGGCACACCGCGCCACAGGTCGGCCACGACCGCCGCCGGGAACACCGTGGAGGTGTCCGACAGCCAGCTCGTGCCGTAGGAGCCGATGCCCATGTCCGCGAGGTAACGGGTGATGCCCGTCTGGGAGTTGTAGAGCAGCACCCAGATCGCGGAGGTCAGCACGCCGGAGACGGCCCACGGGGAGAAGACCATGGCGCGGCCGAGGCCCCGGCCCACGAAGGTCTGGTTGACGATGAGCGCCAGCGCGAGGCCGAACAGCAGCTGGAGGCCGACCTCGACGACGACCCACTTGGCGCTGAAGACCAGCGTGTCCCAGAAGACCGGGTCCTTGGTGAAGGCGTGGACGAAGTTGTCGAAGCCCGCGTAGCCGTTCCGCCACGGCTTGGTGGGGTTGTAGTTCTGCAGGCTGTAGTAGAAGACGCTGATGACCGGGTAGGCGATGAAGCCCAGCATGAGCAGGGCGGCCGGCGCTATCAGCAGGTACGGGAGCCTGCGCGGTGTGGCGGAGGCACGGCGCCGCCGGGGTGGCGCGGGCGGTTTCGCCACGGCTGCGGCTTGGGCCATGACTGTTCTCCGTTCTCAGTACGTCGTGGTACGTCGTGCTTCGGTGCGGGCGCAGGAAGCGCTTTCTCGGTGTGCGGGGTCGTGCCGGGTGGCGCCGGGTCGTGCCGGGTAGCGCTGAGAGCGTGGGCGCGCCGAGGCGGCGCGGTGGTGCCGTGGAACCTGGCGGCGACGGCCTCCAGGTCGTGCGGGTGGCGCGTGGCGGTGCGGTGGCGCGTGGCGGTGCGGTGGCGCGTGGCGGTGCGGTGGCGCGTGGCGGTGCGGTGGCGCGTGGTGCGGTGGTTCAGCCCGCGTAGGGGTCGGCGACCCGGCCCGGGCGGGCGAGGAACTCGAAGTCGCAGCCGGTGTCGGCCTGCGTGATCTGCTCGTTGTAGAGCGCGCCGTAGCCGCGCTCGTACCGGGTGGGCGGCGGCGTCCAGTCCGCCCCGCGCCGCTCCAGCTCCTCGTCGTCCACGTGGAGATGGAGGGTGCGTGCCTCGACGTCGAGGGTGATGGAGTCCCCGGTGCGGACCAGGGCGAGCGGTCCGCCGACGTACGACTCGGGGGCGACGTGCAGCACGCACGCGCCGTAACTCGTGCCGCTCATCCGGGCGTCGGAGATCCGGACCATGTCGCGGACGCCCTGCTTGAGCAGGTAGTCGGGCAGCGGCAGCATCCCGTACTCGGGCATGCCCGGGCCGCCCTTGGGGCCGGCGTTCCGGAGCACGAGCACGTGCTCGGGGGTGATGCCGAGCGACGGGTCGTTGATGGTGCGCTGCATCGTCTTGTAGTCGTCGAAGACGACGGCGGGTCCGGTGTGCTTGAGCAGGTGCCGCTCGGCGGCGATGTGCTTGATGACGGCGCCGTCCGGGCAGAGGTTGCCGCGCAGCACGGCGACCCCGCCCTCCTGCGCTACCGGGTTGTCCCGGGGCCGGATGACGTCGTCGTCATGGACCTGGGCGCCGTCGAGCTGCTCCCGCAGGGTGTCGTACGAGACGGTCGGCCGGTCCAGGTGGAGCAGGTCCGTGATCCGGGAGAGGAACCCGGGCAGGCCGCCCGCGAAGTGGAAGTCTTCCATCAGGTAGGTCTGTCCGCCGGGCCGTACGTTGGCCAGCACCGGGACCGTCCGCGCGATGCGGTCGAAGTCGTCGAGGGTGAGCCGGACGCCCGCGCGGCCCGCCATGGCGATCAGGTGGATCACGGCGTTGGTGGAGCCGCCGAGCCCGAGCACGGTCGTCACGGCGTCCTCGAAGGCCTCGGGGTTGAGGATGTCGCTCAACTTGCGGTCCTTGTGGACCAGTTCGACGATCCTGAGACCCGCGGCGGCGGCCATCCGGTCGTGCCCGGAGTCCACGGCCGGGATGCTGGAGGCGCCCGGGACGGTGACGCCGAGCGCCTCGGCGGCGGCGGTCAGCGTGGAGGCCGTGCCCATCGTCATGCAGTGGCCGGGCGAGCGGGCCAGGCCGCTCTCCAGCTCCTGCATCTCGCAGTCGCCGATGACGCCGGCCCGCTTGTCGTCCCAGTACTTCCACATGTCGGTGCCGGACCCGAGCACCTCGTTGCGCCAGTGCCCCGGCAGCATCGGCCCGGCCGGCACGAACACCGCCGGCAGGTCCGCGCTCGCGGCGCCCATCAGCAGGGCGGGCGTGGACTTGTCGCAGCCGCCCATCAGCACGGCCCCGTCGACGGGGTAGGACCGCAGCAGCTCCTCCGTCTCCATCGCGAGCATGTTGCGGTAGAGCATCGGGGTCGGCTTCTGGAAGGTCTCGCTGAGCGTGGAGACCGGGAACTCCAGCGGGAAGCCCCCCGCCTGCCACACCCCCCGCTTCACGGCCTGGGCGCGGTCCCGCAGATGGACGTGGCACGGGTTGATGTCGGACCAGGTGTTGAGGATCGCGATGACCGGCTTGCCGAGGTGCTCCTCGGGGAGGTAACCGAGCTGGCGGGTGCGGGCACGGTGGCTGAAGGTGCGCAGGCCTTCGGTGCCGTACCACTGGTGGCTTCTGAGGTCCTCGGGACGTTTCCGGTCGGTCATATCGACCACCCGGCGGCGATGGCGGCGACCTCGGCCCGCTCGCTCTGAGGCAGCGGCTTGCTCGGCGGGCGGACCTCGCGGCGGCACAGTCCGAGGGAGGCGAGGGCCTCCTTGACGACGGTGACGTTGTTGGCGGAGCCGCTCTCGGCGCGCAGTTCCTCGAAGCGGCGGATCTGCTCCCAGACCTTCATGGCGGCCGGGTAGTCGCCGGAGCGCAGCGCTTCGATCATGTTCAGGGAGACGGCCGGGGCGACGTTGACCAGCCCGGAGGTGAAGCCGGTGGCGCCCGCGGAGAAGTAGGAGGGGGCGTACGGCTCGGCGAGCCCGGCCACCCACACGAACCGCTCAAGACCCGCGTCCCGGGCGAAGGCCGCGAACTTGGCGGCGTCCGGCACGGCGTACTTCACGCCGATGACGTTCGGGCAGTGGTCGGCGAGTTCGGCGAGCCGGGCCCCGGTGAGCTGCGGGTTGCGGAGGTACGGGACGACGCCCAGCTCGGGCACGGCCTCGGCGATCGCGCGGTGGTAGTCGACCCAGCCGTCCTGCGAGACGTAGGGGTGGACGGGCTGGTGGACCATCACCATCTGGGCGCCGAGCTCGCGGGCGTGCCGGGCGGAGGCGACGGCCGTCGGGACGTCGTGCCCGACCCCGACCAGGACGGCGGCCCGGTCCCCGGTCTCGTCGACGGTCAGCTCGGTGACGAGCCGGCGCTCCTCGGGCGTCAGGGCGTAGAACTCGCCGGTGTTGCCGTTCGGGGTGAGGGTCGTGATGCCGCCGTCGAGCAGACGGCGCAGCAGGGCCCGGTAGGTGTCCTGCGCGACGGAGCCGTCCTCGGCGAACGGGGTCACCGGGATCGCCACAACGTCGGCCAGGGCCGCCCGCTGGGTCTCGAACGCCACGCTGCTCATTCCTGACCTTCCTGTTCCAGTCCTGCCTCGGGGAACGCGCGCCGCACGAAGGACGCGATGTGGGAGTGGAGGGCGCGGGCCGCGCCGTCGGCGTCGCCGTCGAGGGCGAGCCGGAGGATCTCGCGGTGCTCGCCGGCCTCCCGCTCCCAGGAGGGCGAGGCGGCCCAGGCGACGGCGGAGACCAGGGCGGCCTGGTCGCGGACCTCGTCGAGCATCCGGCCGAGCAGCGGGTTGCCGCACGGCAGGTACAGGGCGCGGTGGAACTCCCGGTTGGCGAGGGAGCGTTCGGCGGTGTCCGTGGCCTCGTCCGCCCTGGTCAGCGCGGACCGGGCGGCGTCCAGGGAGGCACCGCGCCGCACCGCGCGCTTCAGTGCCTCGGGTTCCAGCAGCAGCCGCACGTCGTAGACCTCGCGCGCCATGTCCGCGTCCACCATGCGCACCGTGACGCCCTTGTACTGGCTCATCACGACCAGCCCGGTACCGGCGAGGGTCTTGAGCGCCTCGCGCACGGGCGTCTTCGACACCCCGAACTGCGCGGCGAGCTCGGTCTCGACCAGGGCCTGGCCCGGCGTCAACTGCCCGGTGAGGATGCGGTGTTTGATCCCCTCCAGCACGTACTGCGTGCGGGAGGGGATCGGCGTGGGCACAGAGGTCATGCGCGCCTCTCGGATCTCGCGTCTCGGTGGATCGCGTATCGGATCTCGCGTATCGCGTCTCATATATGACGTACGAAGTACGACGCGATGACGGTAGGAGGGCGCGTGTGTTTCGTCAATGCTTTCGACAGAGGAAACAGCAATCGCTTTCTACGACCTGGGGGTCCACCCCGGATTCCGTCCGCTGAGCCCCACGGCCCGGGCCAGCAGGGACGCGTCGGGCTCGACGGTCACGACCGGGCCGAAGATGCCGTCGCGGCCGGGATCGTCCACGGATGCCTCGAGGAAGCTGTGGCAGGCCTGGAGGGCAGCCGGGTCGGGGGTGTAGGACTGGCCGGTCGCGCGGGCCAGGTCCCAGCCGTGGATGACCAGCTCGTCGGTGGCGACGAGGCCCCCGATCTCGCCGGGCAGGTCCACCCCTCCGGCGCGGGTCATGCCCGTCCAGGCGGCCGGGTCCCGCCAGGCCTCGGCCATCTCGTCGAGCACCTTGGGCAGCTCCTCGCGCCAGTCGGCCCCCAGCTCGGGCAGGGTGGAGCCCGGGCTGGTGTCGGTCGTGGCGCCCAGGTCCTTGCGGCCGGCGTCACGGAAGGCGACGGCCAGCCCGGCCAGGTGGCCCAGGATGTTGCGTACCGCGTACTCGGGGCAGGGGGTCGGGTCCGCCAGCTGCTCGTCGGTGACGCGTTCCGCCAGGCGTGCGACGACCGCCGCCTGCGGTCCGAGGTCCAGAGTCGGTGCCGGGGTCGAGGTCGGTGTCGGGGTCGGGGTCGGGGTCGTGTCGGTCATCGGGCTGCTCCTCCTGGTTCCGTTCCTGGGAGGTAGACCGACACCGGCCGCGGAACTCATCGCTTCGGAATCGTGGCCCATGGTCGGCCCACCTAAAATGCACAGAGGAGTTGTTCCAGGCACCTTCAGTGTCAGGTGGTGCGTGATGACACAGGACGGCGAGCTGAGACTGCATCTGGAGCTCGAGCTGGCGGATGAGCCCGTGCGCGTGTTCCGAGAACTGACCGACCCCGTGGAAGTGGCCCGCTGGTGGGGCCCGGACGGGTTCAGCACCCCGAGTGTGGAGATCGACCTCCGCCCGGGCGGTGCCTACCGGATCGCGATGCAGCCACCGGAAGGCGAGCTGTTCTACCTGGTGGGCGAATACATCGACGTCGATCCCCCGGTGGGCCTGTCGTACACCTTCCGCTGGGAAGATCCCGACCCCGAGGACCGGGAGACGGTGGTGACGCTGTCGCTGTACGACACCGACGTCAGAGAGTCTCATCTCACCCTCGACCAGGGCGACTTCGCCACGGAGCGGCGGCGGGCCCTCCACGAGGAAGGCTGGGTCCAGAGCTTCGGCAAGCTCGGGGAAATGCTCGCCTCACAGTGGGATTGATCATTCCGGCTGGAACTAAGGCACCCTCCCGATCCCTCCGCACGGTCCTTAGTCCCACGATGGCCAGGCATGACGACCAAGACGACCTGGCCTCTCCTGCGCGTCCTGCGCGACCGCGACGCGGGCCTCTACCTCTCCGGCGCGGTGGTCTCCGGCTTCGGCACCTCGGCCCTGTGGCTGGCGTCCGGCGTGTGGGTGAAGGACCTCACCGGCTCGGACGGCCTGGCCGCGCTGTGCATGCTCGCCATGTGGCTGCCGGCCCTGGCAGGGCCGCTGCTGGGCACCGTCGCCGACAGGCACCGCCGCAAGCCGGTGCTGATCGGCGTGAACGTGCTTCTCGCCGCCCTCCTGCTCACCCTCGTGGGTGTCGACTCGGCGGGCGAGCTGTGGCTGCTGTACGGGGTGCTGTTCGTGTACGGCGCGGCGGGCGTCGTCCATGACGCGGCCGAGTCGGCCCTCGTCTCGGCCGCCGTCGACCCGGCCCTGCTGGGCGACTTCAACGGCCTGCGGATGACGGCCACCGAGGGCATGAAGCTCCTGGCCCCGCTGGCGGGCGCGGGCCTGTACGCGGCGTACGGCGGTGCGAGCGTCGCCCTGCTGGACGCGGGGACGTTCGTGCTGGCCACGGGGATGTACGCGGTGCTGCGGGTGCGGGAGGAGAGGCCTGTGCGGCCGACCGGGGGCCGTCGTCGACAGACCGCCGAGGGCGCCCGCCACCTGTGGGCGCACCCGGGCTTGCGCCCCCTGGTCGTGGCGGGCGGCGCCACCATGCTGTGCGCCGGAGGGAACGGGGCGCTGGTCTACGCCGTGGTCGACGACCTCGGGCACTCCCCCGCGTACGCCGGTGTGCTGTACGCCGTGCAGGGCGCGGGGTCGGTGGCGGTCGGCCTGCTCTCCGGCACCGCCCTGCGGCGGCTGGGCGAGCGGCGCTTCGCGGCGTACGGCATCGCGCTGCTGGCCGTCGCGGTGGCCCTGCGGGCGGTGCCGTCCGACCCGTCGGCGCTGGTGTGCGGCGCGGCGATCGGCGCGGGCCTGCCCGCGGTGCTGATCGCGACGCTGACCTCGGTGCAGCGCGAGACGCCGGGCCCGCTGCTGGGCCGCGTCACCGCCACGGCCCACACGATGGTGTACACGCCGAACGTGCTCGGGCTGGCCATCGGTGCGGCCCTGGTCGAGCTGGTGAGCCACCGGCTGGTGCTGGTGGCGCTGGGCGCGGCCCTGCTGGTGACGGCGGCAGTGCTGCTTCAGCGCCCGTCGAGGGCGGGGGCCACCGCCGGCTGGTGAGGACACCCCGCCGCATCGGCCCCCCTGCGAGGGCCGAACCATCCCCCACCCTCGACGCCACCCCCCTGCATCAGCTCCCTGCAAGCCCCCAAACCGCCCCCGACCGGCGATGCCGACCCAGCGCCTCGGCGACACAAGAGTCAAGCGCACACCGCCCGGCGACAAGCACCCACGCCCAAGCGCGACACAAGGGCCGGATTCATCCCCGACAGGCGCCACCACGCCACCACATCAGCCCTCTGCAAGGTCCGTACCGCCCTCGCCCGGCGACGCCACCCCACCACATCAGCCCCCGGCAAAGACCCAAACCGCCCCGCCCGGCAACGCCAACCCACCACCCCAGCGCGACACAACAGCCAAGCGCACCCGGCCCTGCGACGCCACGTCGGCACATCAGCCCCCTGCAAGGACCCCGGCGACGACGGCGCGGCCCACCGCCTCAGCCCCCTGCAAGGACCCCGGCGACGGCGGCGCGGCCCGCCGCCTCAGCGCCCGGCGAGGGCGGAGCGGACCGTTTGCAGGTCGCCGTCGGACGCGAGCCCGGCGTGGTACAGCCGTAGTTCGGTGGCGCCGAGGCGCTTGGCCTCGGTGGCGTCGGCGGCGAGGGTGCCGGGGCTGCCGCCCATGCCGGAGACGACGGGGAAGTTGGCGGCGATGACGGCGCCCTCCTTGCCCTGCCGGGCGAACGGCGTCAGCGTGCCGGTGCCGCCCGCGCAGGGCACGACCACACCGTCCGCCACGGACAGGATGTGCGC
>NZ_GG657757.1:2030078-2051088 GCF_000158955.1 Streptomyces viridochromogenes DSM 40736
GCTCCGTGCCGCGCGCCCCGTGGCCGGACGGCCGCCTCCGCCGCCAGATCGATCAGGTACGCGCGCGTGGCCGGCTGGGCGATGCACGGCGCCCAGGGGTAGCGGTCGCCGTAGGCGTTGACGACCGAGGTGCCGGGGTGCTCGGCGCCCAGGCGGGAGTTGTGCGCGAGGACGACCCAGGTGTGCACCTCGAGACCGGCGTCCGTGAGCGCGGCGGCGGCCTCGCCGAAGGCGTCCCCGGGGGCCCAGCCGCCGGCCTGGTAGGGGCGCAGCTCCCGCCCGTCCCAGCGGTCGCCCGCCGGGTACAGCACGGCGGCGTGCTCGGCGGTGACGATGCGGTGGCGGGGGTGGCGGGGCGTGAGCGCGCGGGTGGAGTGGTAGGCGGCGGCGAGGGTCACCTGGTCCACGCCCAGCCCGGCGATCCGCGCGGGCGCCTCCGGGTCCCCGTTGACGTCCCAGGGGTAGACGAATGCCGACGCCTTCACTTGGCCTCCTCCAGCAGCGCGTAGCCGCGTTCGATCAGTTCGGCGAGCTGCTTGAGATGATCCCCGGTCGGCTCGTGCAGCGGGGGCCGCACCTCCCCCACGTCGAGGCCGCGCAGCCGTACACCGGCCTTGACGAGGGCGACGGCGTAGCCGCGGCCCTGGGCGCGCAGTTCGACGAAGGGGCGGAAGAAGCCGTCGAGCAGCTTCTCCACCATCGGCTCGTCGCCGGTCCGCAGGGCCAGGTGGAAGGCGAGGGCGAGCTCGGGCGCGAAGCAGAACACGGCGGAGGAGTAGAGCGTGACGCCGAGGGCGCGGTAGGCGAGCTGGGTCTGCTCGGCGGTCGGCAGGCCGTTGAAGTAGAGGAAGTCCCCGGGGCTCGCGGAGCGTACGGCGCTGACGATCCGCTGCATGAGGTCGAGGTCGCCGAGCCCGTCCTTGAGGCCGATGATCCCGTCCGTGCGGGCCAGTTCGACGACGGTCTCCGGTGTGAAGACAGCGTTGTCGCGCTGGTAGACGACGACGGGCAGGGAGGTCGCCGCGGCCACCTCCCGGTAGTGCCGCAGCAGCCCCTCCTGCCCGGCGACGACGAGGTAGGGCGGCATGGCGAGCAGACCGTCCGCCCCGGCCGCCTCGGCGAGGCGGGCGTAGCGCACGGCGAGCGCGGTGCCGTACCCGGCGCCCGCGACGACCGGCACCCGGCCCTCGGCCGCCTCGACGGCCACCCGGACGCAGCTCTCGAACTCCTCTGGCGTGAGCGCGTGGAACTCGCCGGTGCCGCAGCAGGCGAACACGGCGGCGGCCCCGGCCTCGACCCCGCGGCGCACATGCGTGCGATAGGTGTCCAGGTCCACGGAGCCGTCGGGTCCGTAGGCGGTGACCGGGAAGAACAGCGGTCCGCTGGGGATGCCGAGTCGGGCGGCGAGAGGGGCTGACGTCACAAGCTCTCCCGGTTCCATATTCATGATTGCCGTCTATATTTCTGAACAATCCCACGCTAAGGCGCCGCCTCGGCGCCGGTCAAGCGCGCGAACCCGCGACATACCAGCGAATTCGCCACCTCCACGACACACTTGACGTGCTCCACCCCGCCTCCTTAGCGTGTCCACGCATATGAATGGCGTGCGCTCATGTGCACAATGGCCGATTCAAGGAGAACCGAGGATGCCCGCTCCCCGCACCGTTCTGCTCACCGGCGCCGCCGGGGGCCTCGGCACCCTGATGCGGGACCTGCTCCCGGACTACGGCTATGAGCTGCGCCTGCTCGATCTGCGCCCCATCGAGGGCGCGCCGGACGCGATCGTCGCCGACCTCGCCGACCAGGAGGCCCTGCGCGAGGCGGTCCGGGGCGTCGACGCGATCATCCACCTCGCGGGCATCTCCCTGGAAGCCCCCTTCGAGAAGATCGTCAAGGCGAACATCGAGGGCACCTACCACCTCTACGAGGCCGCCCGCGAGGAGGGCGTCGGCCGGATCGTCTTCGCCTCCTCCAACCACGCCGTCGGCTACACCCCGCGCCCGCGAGGCGACGACCCCCTCATCCCGATCGACACCCCGCGCCGCCCGGACACCTTCTACGGCCTGTCCAAGTGCTTCGGCGAGGACCTGGCCCAGCTCTACTGGGACAAGCACGGCCTGGAGACGGTCTCGGTGCGGATCGGCTCCTGCTTCCCGGAGCCGACCAGCGTGCGGATGCTCTCGGTGTGGATGAGCCCCGCCGACGGCGCCCGGCTCTTCCACGCTGCCCTGACCGCCGAGCACGTCGGCCACACGGTCGTGCACGGCTCCTCCGCCAACACCCGCCTGTGGTGGGACCTGACCTCGGCGCGGGCGCTCGGCTACGACCCCCAGGACGACTCCGAGCCCTTCGCCGGGAAACTCATCGCCGAGCAGGGCGAACTGCAGGACGGCAACGAGGCGCACGCCTACCTCGGCGGCCAGTTCGTGACGGACCCGCCGATCTGGCCGTACTGACCGGAACAAGTCGTCGCGTACAGGCGGGCGGGCAGAGAACGGGCCCGCCCGCTCGGGCATTCGGGCACGGCTCGCACACAGTCGGGCAGCGTCGCCAGGGACGCGGGGAACCCCGCGACCAGCCACAACGCACCCGTGGAGGGCCACGACCCGCCCGCGGCACACCGCGCATGTCCGGGACCGAACGGGCACACACGGGCAGGATCGCGCCCGCAACAGACCTGGCCACCGTCGAGGACCCGCTGTAGAACTTCCCCCATGGCCCGACCGAGGGCCCGAACGGGCAGCACAGCAGGGAGGCGGGTGACGGCCATGAACAGAACCGCGGAAGAACGTCAGCGCGAGATCGTGCTGGCCGCCCGGCGCGACGGCGCGGTCGACGTCACCGCCCTCGCCTCCGAACTCGGCGTGGCCAAGGAGACCGTCCGGCGGGATCTGCGCGTCCTGGAGGACCACGGCCTGCTCCGCCGCACCCATGGCGGCGCCTACCCCGTGGAGAGCGCCGGGTTCGAGACGACGCTCGCCTTCCGCGCCACCAGCCACGTCCCCGAGAAGCGGCGCATCGCCACCGCCGCCGCCGAACTGCTCGGCGACGCCGAGACCGTCTTCGTCGACGAGGGCTTCACCCCGCAGCTCATCGCCGAAGCACTCCCCCGGGACCGGCCGCTGACCGTGGTCACCGCGTCCCTGCCGGTCGCGGGCGCCCTGGCCGAGACCGACACCGTGTCCGTCCTGCTGCTGGGCGGCCGGGTCCGCTCCGGCACCCTCGCCACCGTCGACCACTGGACGACCAAGATGCTGGCCGGCTTCGTCGTCGACCTGGCGTTCATCGGCGCCAACGGCATCTCCCGCGAACACGGCCTCACCACCCCCGACCCGGCCGTCAGCGAGGTCAAGACACAGGCGATCCGGGCCGCCCGCCGCACGGTGTTCGCCGGCGTGCACACCAAGTTCGGAGCGGTCAGTTTCTGCCGGTTCGCCGAGGTCGGCGCGCTGGAGACGATCGTGACGAGCACCCTGCTGCCGGCGGCCGAGGCCCACCGCTACTCACTGCTCGGACCACAGGTCATCCGCGTCTGACCCACCGAACCCCATGTCCCCCCAGGGCACAGCCACGCCCCGCGATGCCCTTTATCTCCCCGTACATCCTCTACTCATACCCCCTCTCCCCATATCTCCAGGAGCGATCCATGCGAACCCAGAGCCGACGACGGCCACCGCGAGCCACGCTCGCCATGGCCGCCGCAGGGACGCTGCTCGCCCCGCTGCTCTCCGGCTGCTGGGTCGGCGCGGGCGGGGCCGGATCCGGCGGCGACGCCATCAACGTCCTGATGGTCAACAACCCCCAGATGGTCGAGCTGCAGAAGCTGACCCGCGCCCACTTCACCAAGGAGACGGGCATCAAGGTCAACTTCACCGTGCTGCCCGAGAACGACGTCCGCGACAAGATCAGCCAGGACTTCGCCAACCAGGCCGGCCAGTACGACGTCGCCACGCTGTCCAACTACGAGATACCGATCTACGCCCGCAACGGCTGGCTGCACGAGATGAACTCGTACGTCACCAAGGATCCGGCCTATGACGAGCAGGACGTCCTGGGGCCGATGCGCCAGTCCCTCTCCGGGGACGACGGCAAGCTCTACGGCCAGCCCTTCTACGGCGAGTCCTCGTTCCTGATGTACCGCAAGGATGTGTTCGAGAAGAAGGGCCTGACCATGCCCGCGCACCCCACCTGGCAGCAGGTGGCGGACCTCGCGGCGAAGGCGGACGGCGCCGAACCCGGCATGAAGGGCATCTGCCTGCGCGGCCTGCCCGGCTGGGGCGAGGTGATGGCACCCCTGACCACGGTCGTGAACACCTTCGGCGGCACCTGGTTCGACAAGGACTGGAAGGCGCGGCTCGACTCCCCGGCCTTCGAGAAGGCGACGAAGTTCTACGTCGACCTGGTGCGCGAGCACGGCGAGTCCGGCGCCGCCCAGTCCGGCTTCGCCGAGTGCCTGAACAACATGACCCAGGGCAAGGTCGCCATGTGGTACGACGCCACGTCCGCGGCCGGATCCCTGGAGGCGGCGAACTCCCCCGTCAAGGGCAAGGTCGGCTACGCCCCCGCCCCGGTCGACAAGACCGAGTCCTCCGGCTGGCTCTACACCTGGGCCTGGGGCATCCAGAACGCCTCCCGCAACCCGGACGACGCCTGGAAGTTCGTCTCCTGGGCGTCCGGCAAGGGCTACGAGGAACTGGTCGGCGACAAGGCGGGCTGGTCCAACGTGCCGGCCGGCAAGCGGGCTTCGACCTACGCCAACGCCGACTACCGCAAGGAGGCCGCCGCCTTCCAGGAGATGACCAAGGAGGCCATCGAGGGGGCCCGGCCCGACGATCCCGGGGTGCAGCCCCGGCCCGCCCCCGGCATCCAGTTCGTCGGCATCCCCGAGTTCACCGACCTCGGCACCAAGGTCTCCCAGGAGATCAGCGCGGCCATCGCCGGACGCCAGTCCGTCGACTCGGCCCTGAAGAAGTCACAGGCGCTCGCCGAGAAGATCTCCGAGGAGTACGAGGGACGATGACAGCGACGACAACGGCCCCCGTGGCCACGCCCCCCGTGCCCGCGACACGTCCGCCCTCGGCCCGGCTGCGCGCCTGGGCCACCCGGGCCCCGCTGCTCCCCGCCCTGATCTTCATGATCGTCGTCACCCAGCTGCCGTTCGTGGCCACGCTGGTGATCTCCTTCTTCGACTGGAACTCCCTCTATCCCGACGCCCGGCACTTCACCGGCCTCGGCAACTACCAGGAGGTCCTCACCGACGCGGACCTGCGCCACTCGGTGTGGACGACCGTGCTGCTGACGGTCGCGGTCGTCCTGGCCAGCCTGGTGCTGGGACTGGTGCTCGCCCTGCTGCTGGACCGGAGGTTCCGGGGCCGCGGCTTCGTCCGCACCCTGCTGATCGCCCCGTTCCTCGTGGTCCCCGTGGCAGCGGCACTCCTCTGGAAGCATGTGCTCTACAACCCTGAGTACGGCCTCCTCAATGGGTTGTTGCACTATGTGGGCGGCCCACAGCCGGACTGGATCTCCAACACCCCGCTGCTCGCGGTCGAGGCGTCGCTCGTCTGGCAGTGGACGCCGTTCATGATGCTGATCCTGCTCGCCGGCCTGCAGAGCCGCGACCAGGAGCAGATCGAGGCCGCCCGGGTCGACGGCGCGAGCGACTGGCAGATCTTCGTCCACCTGACGCTCCCCCATCTGCGCCGCTACCTCGAACTGGGCGCTCTGCTGGGCTCGATCTACATCGTCCAGAACTTCGACGCGGTCTTCACGATCACGTCCGGCGGCCTGGGCACCGCAAACCTCCCCTACACCGTCTACCAGAGCTTCTACCAGGCCCACGAGAACGGCCTCGCCTCGGCCGCGGGCGTCCTGGTCGTCATCGGCTCGATCGTCATCGCGACCTTCGCCCTGCGCGTGGTGTCGTCCCTGTTCCGTGAGGAGGTGTCCCGCGCATGAGCACGACCGCACTGCGTGCCCGCCGGGTCCGAGGCAAGGGTGCGGGCCTGGGCCTGCTGGCCTGGCTGCTCGGCATCGCGTTCTTCCTGCCCATCGCGTGGATGGCCCTGACGTCCTTCCACTCGGAAGCGGACGCGGCGACCAACCCGCCGTCCTTCGCGGCGGCCCTGACCCTGGACGGCTACCGCGAGTTCTTCGGCGCGGGCGGCGGCGCGAGCCCCTGGCCCGCCCTGATCAACTCGACGGTCGCGTCCGTGGTGTCCACACTGCTCGTCCTCGCCCTGGCCCTGCCGGCCGCGTACGCGCTGTCGATCAACCGCGTCCGCAAGTGGACGGACGTGCTGTTCTTCTTCCTGTCGACGAAGATGCTGCCGGTCGTGGCGGGCCTGCTGCCGATCTACCTGTTCGCCAAGAACGCCGGGATGCTGGACAACATCTGGCTGCTGGTCATCCTCTACACCTCGATGAACCTGCCGATCGCGGTGTGGATGATGCAGTCGTTCCTCGCCGAGATCCCGGTCGCGGTGATCGAGGCGGCACGGGTGGACGGAGCCCGGCTGCCGACGGTCCTCACACGTGTGGTCGCCCCCATGGCCCTGCCCGGCATCGCGGCGACCGCCCTGATCTGCTTCATCTTCAGCTGGAACGAACTGCTCTTCGCACGGGTGCTGACCGGCGTCGTCGCCGAGACCGCCCCCGTCTTCCTGACCGGCTTCATCACCAGCCAGGGTCTGTTCCTGGCCAAGGTGTGCGCCGCGTCGCTCGTCATCTCCCTGCCGGTGCTCGCCGCGGGGTTCGCCGCCCAGGACAAGCTGGTCCAGGGCCTGTCGTTGGGAGCCGTGAAATGAAGGCCGCCGTCATCGAGTCCGTGGGCCGGGCCGTCGTCGCCGAGGTCCCCGACCCGACGCCAGGGCCGCGTGAGGTCGTCGTGGAGGTCGCGGCCTGCGGGCTGTGCGGCACCGACCTGCACATCCTGCAGGGCGAGTTCGCCCCGAAGCTGCCGATCGTGCCCGGGCACGAGTTCGCCGGCGAGGTCGTCGGGGTGGGCGCCCAGGTCACGGAGGTGTCGGTGGGTGACCGGGTCGCGGTGGACCCGTCCCTCTACTGCTACGAGTGCCGCTACTGCCGCACCGGCCACAACAACCTCTGCGAACGCTGGGCGGCGATCGGCGTCACGACGGCCGGCGGCGCGGCACAGTACGCGGTCGCCCCGGTGGCGAACTGCGTGAAGCTCCCGGAGCACGTCCGCACCGAGGACGCGGCGCTGGTGGAGCCGCTGTCCTGCGCGGTACGCGGCTACGACGTGCTCCAGTCCCGCCTCGGCGCCCATGTCCTGATCTATGGCTCGGGCACGATGGGCCTGATGATGCTGGAGCTGGCCAAGCGCACGGGCGCGGCGAGCGTGGACGTCGTCGACGTGAACTCCGCCCGCCTGGAGACCGCCCGCCGCCTCGGCGTCTCGGCGTCGGCGGCGAACCCGGACGACCTCGACCGCCCGCAGGGCTGGGACCTGGTCGTCGACGCCACCGGCAACGCGGCGGCGATCCAGGACGGCCTGGACCGGGTGGCGAAGGCGGGCACGTTCCTGCAGTTCGGCGTGGCCGACTACGCGACGCGCGTGACGATCGACCCGTACCGCATCTACAACCAGGAGATCACCATCACGGGCTCGATGGCGGTGCTGCACAGCTTCGAACGGGCGGCGGAACTCTTCGCGACCGGCGTCCTGGACCCGGACGTCTTCATCAGCGACCGCATCCCGCTGGAGCGGTACCCGCAGGCCCTGGAGCAGTTCGCGGCCGGGGTGGGCCGGAAGATCGTGGTGGTGCCGTAGGGAGCCGGACGGACCACACACGTGTGGGGTGCGGCCCCCCCCTCACGCCGCACCCCACACCTCCCCCGCGTCCCCCGTGTCACAGCGGTTGCGCAAGATCCTTCTCCGCCAGTCTTGTGCAGCCGCGCCGCCGGGGGAACCTCCGCCCGATGCCGATGTCCGACGGATTGATAGCGGAACGCCTATCAACCGGGCGCGGGCGAAAATCGCTGGGGCGTCCGCCTCCCGTCCCCTACCCTCGCGGAATGCCGCGCCCCCATGGATTCAGCTACGAGCAGCACACCGGCGGGACCGTCCGCATCAGCCACCACGGCCGCCTCGCCACCACGCTGAACGGCCCTCGGGCCGCGCGCTTCCTCGCCGAGGTCGAGGCCTGCGACCCCCAGCTCGTCATGGCCCGCTGGACCGGCAACTACAAGCGGGGCAACGAACGCACGGCGCGCGATCACCCCCGCAATCGGCGCTGACCCGATTGGGCGCAGGGTAAGGGAACGGTAAAACCGCCTCGCTCGTTCACGGGGCATGACAGCTATGACCCCCGGCTCGAACATCCCCCTGTCCGCCGCCCGCGTGACGGTGGACGTCGCCGCCCCCGTGCGGCTCGACGTATCGGGCCTGCTGCTCACCGCCGACGGCAAGGTGCGCTCCGACGACGACTTCATCTTCTACAACCAGCCGTCGAGCGGTACCCGCAGGCCCTGGAGCAGTTCGCGGCCGGGGTGGGCCGGAAGATCGTGGTGGTGCCGTAGGGAGCCGGACGGACCGCATCGAGAAGATCGTCGTGACGGCGAGCCCGGACGCCGCGGGCCAGACCTTCCAGGGCATCGAACCGACGGCCACCGTCCGCAACGCGGACGACAACTCCGTCCTGGCCACGTTCACGCCCCCGCAGCTCGGCGCCGAGACGGCCCTGGTCATCGTCGAGATCTACCGGCGCAACGGCCAGTGGAAGGCCCGTGCCGTCGGCCAGGGATACGCCAACGGACTCGCGGGCATCGCCACGGACTTCGGCGTCACCGTGGAGGAGCCGGCCGCCCCGGCCCAGCCGGTGCCGCCCGCCCAGCCGGTGACCCCGCCGCCGCCCCCGGCGCAGCCGCCGACGGCCGCCCCGGCCCCGCACGTCTCCGCAGTCGCGGCTCCGGACACGCCTCCGCCGCCCGCGCTCGGCGCCGGGAAGATCAACCTCGACAAGGGCCGCGTCAGCCTCCAGAAGAACCAGACGGTCTCCCTCGTCAAGGGCGGCCGCCCCCTGCTCTCCCAGGTCCGGATGGGCCTCGGCTGGGAGCCGGCGTACCGCGGCAAGGACATCGACCTGGACGCCTCGGTCATCGCCTACGGGCCGCAGCGCAACCACATCGACAGCTGCTACTTCGGCAAGCTCCAGATCGTGGGCGGCGCGATCCGGCACTCCGGCGACAACCTCACGGGCGAGGGCGGCGGGGACGACGAGGTCATCACGGTCGACCTCGGCCGCCTCCCCCAGGAGGTCACGGGCCTGGTCTTCACGGTCAACTCCTTCTCCGGCCAGAAGTTCACGGAGGTCGCCAAGGCGTACTGCCGCCTCCTGGACGGCACGACGGGCGAGGAACTGGTCCGCTTCGACCTCACGAGCGCGGAGCCTCAGACGGGCGTGATGATGGCCAAGCTGATCCGCCAGTTCTCCGGCGAGTGGGAGATGACGGCCATGGGCGACTTCGTGAAGTCCCGCACGGTGAGAGGAATGGTGAAGCCGGCGGCCCAGTCGCTGTGACACGCCGGTTCCCCGCGCCCCCTGAGGGGCGCGGGGAACCGCGCGACAAGCCACACACCCGCCGCACCCGAGGAACCAACCGCACCCCTACGGCGCGTGGACCCGCGACCGACCTCCCGGTCGTCTCACGATCCCCGCGGTTCCAACCCCTCCGTCAGCAACGTCAGATACCGCCGGATGTGCCCGCACTCCGCGTCCGCCAGCTCCGCCGCCGCCGCGACACCATGGGCCAGCCGCAGGACGTCGATCGGCTCGACGTCGCGCCGTAGCGCGCCTTCCTCCTGAGCCGCACGGACCAGTCGCCCCGCCGCGCCCTTCACCGAGTCGCCGCAGGCCGTTCCCAGAGGGGAACCGGTGTCCGCGACCGCCGGGCCCAGCAGGGCCCGCAAGCCGCGCATCCGGATCAGCCCGGCACCGAGTTCGTACAGCCACTCGACCAGCGCCTCGCCCGGCGGGAGTTCGGCCGCGAGCTCGTCCGCCCGGCCCGCGATCGCCTCGATCCGGTCGAGGTACGCGGCCTCCAGCAGCGCGTGCCGCGTCGGGAAGTGCCGGTACAGCGTGCCGGAGCCGACCCCGGCACGCTTGGCGATGTCGTCGAGCGACGCCCCTTCCCCGTGCTCGGCGAAGGCCTCCACGGCGACCTTCAGCAGCCGCTCGTAGTTGCGCCGAGCGTCCGCCCGCATGGGCCTGGCCTGCGCCACGGGTGCACTCCTCACGAACCATGGGGCCCACCCCGGAACCGGGGACTCTCTGCGCACCCTACCGAGAACCGCCGAGGGCGGCCCGTGCGCTCGGCCTCGGGCCGCCTCACCTCTTTACGTCACCAGCAGCATCCCGAGGAGGAACGCCCGAAAACCGGTGTCAAGGGAACCGCACGGCCGATCTGCCGGGCCCGGCGCCGACGGAGGTCAGGCGGACGGCGGGCGGACGGCGGGCGGACGGCGGGCGGACGGCACGCGGACGGCACGCGGAAGCAAGGCGGACGTCGGGCGGGCGTCGGGCGGACGTCAGGCCGAGGCACGCACCACGAGTTCGGGCACCACCCAGGCGTCCGCGCCCCGCAGCGGCTCCTCACCCGCGCGCAGCCGGGCCACCTGCTCCACGGCCAGCCGCCCGAGTCGGCGCTTGTCGATGTGCAGGGTGGTCAGGGCGGGGTCCACCAGCTCGCCCAGGGAGAGGCCGTCGAAACCGAGGACGGCCAGGTCGTCCGGGACGCTCCGGCCGCGGCGGCGGGCGGTGCGCATCGCCCCGACCGCGATCAGGTCGTTGAATCCGAAGACGGCGGTGATCTCCGGGCGTGCGGCCAGCAGCCGTTCCATGCCCGCCTCGCCGCCCGCCACACTGTGCTCGGGACACACCACGACCCAGTCCTCGTCGGCCGGCAACCCGAGCCGGCGAGCCTGGTCCAGGAAGGCCTGCCGGCGGGGGCCGGGGCTGTGCACGCCGTCCAGCATGCCGATGTGGCGGTGCCCCGTGCGGAACAGATGGTGCATGCCCTGTTCGACGCCGGTGGCGGCGTCGATGCCGACGGCCGCGAACCGGGTCTGCTGTGGTCCGCGCTCCAGCAGCACCAGGGGGACGCCGCCGAGGTGCCGGGTGAGGACGTCGTCCGGGTCCTTGAAGTAGCCCACGACCGCGTCGGCCTGGTGGGAGAGCACGTCGAGCGCCTGTCGCTCCCTGGTTTCGTCCATCCGGGAGTCCCACACGACGACCTGCCAGCCGCGCTGCTCGGTCGCCTCCAGCACCCCGGCCGCCACCTCGGGGAAGAACGGGTTCCGCAGGTCCGGAATGACCAGGCCCGCCGTCACCGTCCCCTTCTGGACGAGTCCGCGCGCGAACCGGCTGGGCCGGTAGTCCAGGAGCCGCGCGGCCTCCAGGACCCGCTCCTTGGTGCCCGGGTCGATCTCACCCTTGTCGTTGACCGCCCGGGAGACCGTCTGGCGTGACACCCCGGCCAGTCGTGCGACGTCGTGGATCGTGGCCCGGCGCCGGGCACTCTCGGGCCGGTCGGCACCCGGCTCCGCCCGCTGATTGTCCGTCCGCACGCGCAGCACTGTATCCGGCGGCACCGGGGCCCGGTACGGGCTGCCGGGCGGCGACCCTCAGTCGTCCAGTTCGGTGAAGAGCGTCAGCTGAAGGGCGCCCGGGGCCTCGAGCCGGGAGTTCAGGGAGTTCCAGGGGGTGCGCGTCGGCTCGGCGACCACCTCTGCCCCGGCGGCGGCCAGCTGCGCCGTGACGGCGACGGAGTCGTCCACCTGGAAGGCGACCCTGATGGGTCCGGCCACCCGCCGTCCCACCTCGACCTCGTCGATGAAGGCGGCGTGCTTGGGGTCGGTCAGCTCCAGGGTGGCCCGCCCGGCGTCGAGGATCGTGACCCGTCCGCCGTCCGAGGCGAACGCGGCCTGCTCGGTCAGTCCGAGCACGTCCCGGTAGAAGTGCAGCGCGGCGTCGTAGTCCTCCGCCGTCACCACCAGGCGGAGTTCACGGACGGCCGGTTCCTCGGGCATGGCGGCTCCTCAAGATCTCAGGTATCCGCTCACAACCCGCCGTCCGGCCGATTGATTCCACCAACCGGGGCGCAGGGAGGTCAGAACAGCGCGCTGTACGCGTTCAGGGCGGGCTGTCCGCCCAGGTGGGCGTAGAGGACGGTGGAGTCGCGGCCGATCTCGCCCCGGGACACCAGGTCGATCAGCCCGGCCATGGACTTCCCCTCGTACACGGGGTCGGTGACCATCCCCTCGGTACGGGCCGCGAGCCGCATCGCCGCGAGCGTGGTCTCGTCGGGGATGCCGTACGTGCCCCCGTGGTACCGCTCGTCGAGTTCGACGTCGGCCTCGGCCAACTCCCGCTGGACGCCGATGAGCTGCCCCGTGTTCCGTGCGATCCGGGCGATCTGCGTACGGGTGGCGGCGGGCTTCGCCGAGGCGTCGATGCCGAGCACGCGCCGGGGCCGTCCGCCCGCCTCCTCCAGCGCGGCGAACCCGGCGACCATGCCGGCCTGGGTGGAGCCGGTCACCGAGCACACGACCACGGTGTCGAAGAAGACGCCCGCCGCCCGCTCCTGCTCGGCGACCTCGTACGCCCACCCGGCGAAACCCAGGCCGCCGAGTGGATGGTCGGAGGCTCCGGCCGGGATGGCGTAGGGCTTGCCGCCGGCCTCCTCGACGTCTCTGAGCGCCTGTTCCCAGCTCTCCTTGAACCCGATGCCGAACCCGGCCTTCACCAGCCGTACGTCGGCCCCTGCGAGCCGGCTGACCAGGATGTTGCCGACCTTGTCGTACACGGCGTCCGGCCAGTCCACCCAACTCTCCTGCACGAGCACGCAACTGAGGCCGGCCCGGGCGGCCACGGCCGCGACCTGGCGGGTGTGGTTGGACTGCACCCCGCCGATCGACACGAGCGTGTCGCAGCCCTGGGCGAGCGCGTCGGCGACCAGGTACTCCAGCTTGCGGGTCTTGTTCCCGCCGTACGCGACACCGGAGTTGCAGTCCTCGCGCTTGGCCCAGAGGGAGGCACCGCCGAGGTGCGCGGTCAGCCGCTCCAGGGGGTGGACGGGCGAGGACCCGAAGAGCAGGGGGAAACGCTCGTACGAGGAAAGGGACACGGGTCCTCCCGGGGTGGGTCTCGGTCGGTCTCAGTCGGCGAGCTCTTCGAGCCCCCGCCAGATCTCCGCGGTGACGCGGACCGCCTCGGCCACGTCACCGGCCGCACAGGCATCGATCAGCCGGTCGTGCAGCCCGGCGGATCGGCAGCTGCCGCCCTCGCCGAAGCGCCGTCGCTCCAGGCGGCGGATGAGCGGGGTGTAGCGGGCGACGGTCGCGGCGGCGGCGCGGTTGCCGCTCACCCGGACGAGGACCTCGTGCAGCGCGTCGTCGGCACGCAGCGCTCCGTCCACGTCGCCGGTGCCGACGGCGGCGGCGAACCGGTCGTTGGCGGAGCGCATCTCCTCGATGTCGGCGGCGTCCAGCCGGGGCACCGCGCCCCGGGTGGCGAGCTCGTGCATGGCGCCGACCACGGCGGCGGCGTCCCGGACGTCGGCGGCCACGAGCGGGGTCACCCGGGTGTAGCTCTGCGGCTTGCTCTCCAGCAGCCCCTCGTCCACGAGCCGGGAGAACGCCTCCCGCACCGGCGCCCGGGACAGCCCCAGCCGCTCCGCGAGCTCGGCGTCCCGCACCACCGCACCGGGTTCGATCTCCCCGGCCACGATGGCGTCCCGGATCGCCTCGTACGCACGGTCCCTGAGCAGGGTCCGGGGCACGGGCCGGATGGCCTCCATGAACTGAAATGTTAGATGTCAATATGCCTCACGAACAAGCCCCAGGGCTCACCCCGTGGCGAAACTGGGGAGATAGCCCGAACGGAGAAGGGCGTCAGTACCTGATCACCGGCTCTTGAGGACCGGTGTGATCTCCGGCCGCCGTCACGAGGCCATTGACTACGAACAGGCCAGAGGTACTGGCCATGACACCGTGCACGCGACGAATACCTACCGCCGCGATACTCTTCACGCGATCGAGTGCCACGGACTCGTCATAGCCGTGCATCTCACTGCGCGCGGGAGCGACATGTCCGACCGTGCGCACCAGTCGCTTCAGCCTGGACGCTTTGTACCCGATCCGAAGGTGCAGAAGCCCGGCAAGTCGAACGAGTGCGACAGCTCGGGAAATCTCAACGATCTGGATCGGCCGTCGACTCACGATGGCGTAGCCATTGACGGAACGCCCCTGCTCCTGCCGCCTCTTGTTCACCCGAACTCTATTGGCGACCCCCAACCGCAAGAGCGCATCGGACACCTGCATCGCAAGCAACGGCGATACTGTAGCGAACTCGGCGGAGCCATACTGCGTGCCCCGAGCATTGGTCCGCTCACGCACACAGCCATCAGTGTCCACCAGCCCCGAAAGGCATCCGATCCAGAAGTCCCGACTCAACTGCATATCAGGGAGTCGCTTTTCATGGCACCGCTGACCCCATACACCGAAGCGTCGCAGACAATCGGTGATGGGATTGCGCTGCCCGGCCTTGAACGGGAATCGCAGCCGGACGATGGATCCTTGCGGAATCTCACGCACACCGCATCCATGGTCCGCGGCAAAGTCACGCATGAAGCCGACGGCGCCATCCAACGGGTCACCATGGAACTCAGGGGTGCAGGACGTCATACCGCCGTCTCCCAGCATCGCGCCGATGAAGTACCCCTCTCGAGCCTGGCCCTCCACCCCGAAATGAGCAGCGGTCAATGGAAACGGTACGCGATCGCCCAAACTCAGAGCATCGGTCGGCTTGCATTCCCACGCCTGTCGCCCCACGCGCCTTTGCGTCACCCACTGCTGGTCAAGTGCGGCTTCGATAACGCGACCGGACACGAACCCGATTCTCAGCACCTCTCGCGGGATTCCCTCAAACCATGCATCCGGAGCCGTGGCGACGAGGTCACCGACCGAGTGATCCCGCGGACCTTGGTTCGCGCCGTACCCGTACCGGCCTCGTGTCCCACCTCTTACTGAAGGAAAGTACAGGAAGCCGCCTGGAAACCACTTCCTCGATCGCTCTTGCTGAGCCGTCGGGCAGCCACACCCGCGAGCCCGTCACAAAACCACCCTGCGGATCCGTTCCCACAGCCCACCCCGCATCGAATGACACCAGCGCGAGACGGAAACACTATTCCGATGCGGGGATGAGCTGGGCAAAACGAGTGAAGATCACTCGTTCGAGGGGCAGAAGCTTCAGCGGCGCTGGCGCTTCCAGGGCCCGCTGATGGCGAGCATGATGCCGGGGGTCTGGATATTGGCGTACAGAATCCTGCCGTCGGGAGAGAAGGTGACGCCGGTGAACTCGCTGTATTCCGGCTCCTGAGCGGTGCCGATGTTCAGTTCGTTGCGGGCGATCGGGTAGGTGCGGCCGCTGTCGGTGGCCCCGAACAGGTGCTGCACGCCTTCCCCGTCCTCGGCGATGACGAGGCCGCCGTACGGGGAGACGGTGATGTTGTCGGGGCCGTCGAAGGCGCCGTCCTCGGACGGGTCGGGGTTCACGCCGAGCAGCACCTTCAGCGTCAGCGTCCGGCGCTTGGGGTCGTAGAACCAGACCTGCCCGTCGTGCTGGACCGGGCTCTCCTCACGGGCGTACGAGGAGACGATGTAGGCGCCGCCGTCGCCCCACCACATGCCCTCGAGCTTGCGGGCGCGGGTGACCTCCCCGTCGCCGAACTGCTTGCGCACGGGGGTGGTGCGGGCGTCGCGGTCGGGTACGTCCACCCAGTCGACGCCGTAGACGGTGCCGATCTTCGTGGCGCGGGACAGGTCGTCGACGAACTTGCCGCCGGAGTCGAAGCACTTGGGCGCCTGGAGGACCCCGGCGTCGTCGGCCAGCTTGCGGAACTTCCCGTGGCCGTACTCGAAGCCCGTCGGCGGGGTCCAGCGGAAGAAGAGGCCGTTGGGGCCGGCGGCGTCCTCGGTGAGGTAGGCGTGGCCGCGCCTGGGGTCGATGACGACGGCCTCGTGGTCGTAGCGGCCGAAGAACTTCAGCGGCTTGGGGCTCCGGCCCGCGCGCCGGTCCACGGGGTCGACCTCGAAGACGTAGCCGTGGTCCTTGGTCATGCCGTTGACGCCGGCCTTGTCGGAGTTCTCCTCGCAGGTGAGCCAGGTGCCCCAGGGAGTGCGGCCGCCGGCGCAGTTGGTGGACGTACCGGCGATGCCGACCCACTCGGCGATCCGTCCGTCGGGGCGCACTTCGACGACCGTGCAGCCACCGGCGGCGGCCGGGTCGTAGACGAGGCCCTCGGTGAGCGGGACCGGGTACTTCCAGTTGGCGCGCGGGCCCTTCAGCTCGTGGTTGTTGACGAGCAGGGTGGTGCCGCGGGGGCCGTCGAAGGTGGCGGTGCCGTCGTGGTTGGACGGCGTGAACTCACCGGACTCCAGCTTGGTTCTGCCGCTGTAGGTGATGACCCGGTACTCGAATCCGGCGGGCAGGGCGAGGACGCCCTTCGGGTCGGACACGAGCGGCCCGTAGCCGACCCCGTGCCCCGCGTCCGCGGACGCCTCCTCCGTGCTGCCCTCGGTGTCGTAGGACGCGAGGGCGTTGGGTGCGGTGGCGAGGGCGCCGACACTGCCCGCCAGCGCGACACCGGCACCGGTGATCGCGGAATTCCTGGCGAAGTCCCTGCGGGTGAGCGACATGGTGTCTCCTGTGACGGTGGATTGCCGTGGAGGGTGGCGGACCTCGTTCGGCGAAACCGTCCCGCTCACATATGAACGCGAGTTGAACACCGCCCAAAGGGGCGCGGGACTGTTCTCATATGCGGCTCCGCCGCGTGGGCGCGACCAGCCGCAACGACGCGGCACCCGCCGGTAGGGCTCAGCCCCCCTGCTGCGACCGCGCCTTGAACGCGGCCTTCCGCGCCTCCTTGGCAACCTTCTTGTCCGGATGCAACCGCCCCATCGCCTCCAGCACATCGGCGGTCGCCGGATGATCGACCCGCCACACCGCGTCGAAGAACCCACTGTGCTGCTGAGCAAGCCCCTGCACCAGCGCCCGCAACTCCTCCGAGTTGCCCTCCGCGGCCAGCTGCGCGGCCACCGTGTCGATGGTCAGCCAGTACACCATCGCCTCGGACGGCGCCGGAACGTCCGCCGCGCCGTGCTCGGTCAGCCACACCCGCGCGAGGCCGCCCAGCTCGGCGTCGTCGAGCACCTCCCGCAAGGCGGGCTCGGCCGAAGCGCCGACGAGCGACAGGGCCTGCTGACACCGCAACCGCCGCAACGGCGCCCCGGCGTCGGAGCCCCGGGCCGCAGCCAGCAACTCCCGCGCCGCGGCGAGCGGCTCCCTCCGTTCCAGCCATCGCTCGGTCTCGGCCTGTGCCGCGCCCGGCGGGTACTGGGCCGTGCCGTCGAGCAGCGCGTCGGCCCCCTTGTCCGCGAGCTCGCCGACGGCCGGCGCCTCGAACCCGGCCTCCATCAGCCGGGCGCGCATGCCGTACAGCCCGAGCGGGGTGAGCCGGACCATGCCGTACCGGGAGACGTCGGTGTCCTCGACGGGTGCCGAGGGCTCCTCGTCGGCGTCGGCCATGAGCGCCTCGTCGACGGGCTGGTACTCCACGAGCCCCACCGGCTCCAGCGTCCGGAACTGGTCGTCCAGCCGCATCATCGCGTCGGACACCTGCTCCAGGACGTCGTTGGTGGGCTCCCCCATGTCGCTGGGCACGATCACCGAAGCGGCCAGCGCCGGCAGCGGCACCGGGGCGTCACCGGGCGTGTCCTCACCGGCGGTCAGCAGGTAGAGGTTGCCGAGCACGCCGTCGAGGAACTCGGCCTCGGCCTCCGGATCCCAGTCGAGGGCGGAGAGATCGATCTCGCCGCCCTCGTCCACGAGATCGGCGAGTCCCTCCAGGTCGGGCACGCTCGCGTCGGCGAGCACCGTCTCCAGCGCCGTGAGCCACACCGCGAGCACGTCGTGCGGCGAGCCGCCGGTGAGCAGCGCCAGATCCTCGCCCGCCCTGACGGTGCCCTCCTCCTCGTCGACGATCTCGACGAGCCCGGCGTCCACGGCCACCCGCCACGCCTCACTGGCGTCGGCGGCGGCATCGTCTCCGCTCAGGTCAAGTGCCTCGGCCGCCGCGGGGAGCTGCTCGTCGACGAGCCCGCCTCCCGCGTCGACCCGGGTCTCCGGCCCGGCCCAGCGGGCCAGCCGGGCGGCCCGGGACAGCACCGGCGTGGACAGCGCGTCGCGCGCCAGCTCCGCTTCGGGGTGCAGCCGCACCGGCGGCAGGGGGGAGCTGTCTGACATCGGCTGTTCTCCTAGGACGCCTCATACGACTCAGCCGCTCAGCCTAGACGGATTTACACCCATGCCGCCCACTTCATGTCCCCGTCAGCGTCTGTACATGGCCGAAACCTTGACAACTGCCCTGAGCAGGCAGGAGATTGACGCGCGTAGAAGTCGGCGGACACTTGTTCACCGGGTCAGCCCCACCACGTACCCCGTTCACCACTCTCTACGCGCGTCACACCGCCCGCCCCACAGGTAGCGGCCGCCAGCCACACGTTCCACCCTCGTCCCGGCGCCTGTCACGTCCCCGGAGGGAATCCCGTTGCCGAGCAAGTCGTCCGCGCGCCTCGCCGCGCTCACCGTCGCCGCCGCGTGCTCCGCGGCATCCACGATCGTCCTCACCGCCCCCGCGCACGCGGACTCGGTCCGCATCCACGATGTCCAGGGCAGCACCCGGATCTCCCCGTACGCCGGCAAGCAGGTCACCGACGTGCCCGGAATCGTCACGGGCATCCGGACCTACGGTTCGTCCCGCGGCTTCTGGATCCAGGACCCGAATCCGGACGCCGACGCCGCGACCAGCGAGGGCGTCTTCGTCTTCGTCGGCTCCACGCCGAAGGGCGTCGCCGTCGGTGACTCCGTCACGGTCGGCGGCACGGTCTCGGAGTACGTCCCCGGCGGCACCACCTCCGGCAACCAGTCCCTGACGGAGATCACCAAGCCGACGTTCACGGTCCTGTCCAGCGGCAACCCGCTCCCCGCGGCCACCACCGTCTCCGCGCGGTCGGTCCCCGCCGCCTACGCGCCGGCCGGCGCCACCGACGCGAACGGCTCGATCAACGCGCTCCCCCTGGAGCCCGCGAAGTACGCCCTGGACCACTACGAGTCGCTGGAGGGCATGACGGTCCGGGTCGCCGACACCCGCGTGGTCGGCGCCACCGACCCGTACACCGAGCTCTGGGTGACGGTGAAGCCGCACGAGAACCGCAACCGCCACGGCGGCACGGTCTACGGCTCCTACGACGCCCAGAACACCGGCCGCCTGCAGATCCAGTCCCTCGGCGCGACGGCGGACTTCCCCAAGGCGAACGTGGGCGACACCCTCACCGGCACCACCGCGGGCCCCCTGGACTACAACCAGTTCGGCGGCTACACCCTGGTCGCGAGCGAGCTCGGCACGCTGAAGAGCGCGGGCCTCGAGCGCGAGACGACCCGCAAGCAGCGCTCCTCCGAACTCGCGGTCGCCACCTACAACGTGGAGAACCTCGACCCCTCCGACGACACGTTCGCCGCGCACGCCGCCGCGATCGTGAACAACCTGAAGTCGCCGGACGTCGTGTCCCTGGAGGAGATCCAGGACAACAACGGCGCCACGAACGACGGCACGGTCGCCGCCGACAAGACCCTGACCAAGCTGATCGACGCGATCGTCGCGGCCGGCGGGCCGAAGTACGACTGGCGCTCGATCGACCCGGCGAACAACACCGACGGCGGCGAGCCCGGCGGCAACATCCGCCAGGCGTTCCTGTTCAACCCGGAGCGGGTCTCCTTCACGGACCGCGCGGGCGGCGACGCCACGACGGCCACCGCCGTCACGAAGATCCGCGGGAAGGCCCACCTCACCCTCAGCCCCGGCCGCGTCGCCCCCTCCGACGAGGCCTGGAAGAACAGCCGCAAGCCGCTGGCCGGTGAGTTCGTCTTCCGCGGCCGCACGGTCTTCGTGATCGCCAACCACTTCAACTCCAAGGGCGGCGACCAGGGCCTGACGTCCCAGTACCGGCCGCCGTCCCGCAGCTCCGAGACCCAGCGCCACCAACAGGCCACCCTGGTGAACGCCTTCGTCAAGGACATCCTCGACACCCAGAAGAACGCGGACGTCATCGCCCTGGGCGACATCAACGACTTCGAGTTCTCCCGCACCGCGCAGCTCCTCGAGGGCCGCGGCGAACTCTGGTCGGCGATCAAGTCGCTCCCCCGCAGCGAGCGTTACTCGTACACGTACCAGGGCAACAGCCAGGTGCTCGACCAGATCCTGATCAGCCCGTCGATCCGCCGCGACTGCGCCTTCGAGTACGACAGCGTGCACATCAACGCGGAGTTCAACGACCAGATCAGCGACCACGACCCGCAGGTCCTGCGCTTCCGCCCGTGACACCCACCCCCGGAGGCCGGCTGGACACCACCCCCAGCCGGCCTCACCCGGGCACGAGCCCCAGAGCATGCCGGTACCGGCTCCCGCTCGATCCCTTCACCCCCGGATACGTCCGCACCCGCTCCCACGCAGCAGTCACCGGCGCGGCCAAGGCCTCGTCATAGGCCCGGCCGCTCTCCCACTCGGCGTAGTTCAGCACGTGCCCGCCGTCGGTGCTCAGATGGAAGTGAGCGGAGATCAGCCCGGCGTCCCCCTCCGGATCGTCAGCCACGGCCTGGAGCACGAGATCGACCCACTCCGCCCGCCGCTCCCCGGCCTCGAAGTCGACCCGCACGGCCACGATCAGCCCCGGCACCCGCAGGTCCCCGACGGCCCGCTCCCGGCTCCGATACCGCCGGTACCGCCCGAGCCCGACCCGTTCTATCCCCGGCACGTGGGTGTCGATCTCGTCGACCCGCTCCTGCCGGTGAGTTTTGACGAAACCCTCGTAGCCCTGCTCGCTGCTCCACTGCGAGTAGTGCATCAGCGTGGTTCCGTCGTCCCCCGCGTAGACGTG
>NZ_GG657757.1:2051555-2052586 GCF_000158955.1 Streptomyces viridochromogenes DSM 40736
CCGCCCCACCCCCGCGCCTAGACCCTCAACGCCAGCGATGCCCGTGCTGATGCCGCCGCCGCAACACCTCGACCGCCACCACCGCCGCCCCCGCGGCCGCCCCCGCGACCAGTACCGGCCCCGGATGCCGCATCCCGGCCCGCACGACACTGCGCACCGGCCGAGGCCCCGTGTGCGTCGCCTTGTCCTGCACCGTGTGCCCAGCCTGCGCGGCGCTGCTCCGCAACTGCACCGTCATCGCCCCGGCCTTGTCCCGGAGATCGGCCGCCCGGGCCCGCGCACGCCCCTTCACGTCCGCCTTCCCCGCCAACTCCTCCACCGTGTCCCCGAGTTCGTTCCGGGTCCGCTCGATCTGCTGCCGCAGCTCGTCGGGCCCCTTGGCCCCACCCGTCGCTTCCGTCATCGATGCGCCCTTTCCTTGATCTCCTCCACGTCCGCCCTGACACTGCCGAGCGCCTCCTCAGGCGTGGGAGGCGTGGCCCGCCGCAGCTGTCCCCGGCCGATCGCGGCCAGCACGCCCGCGATCACGAACAGCACACCCGTGATGATGAGCGCCGCGGCCCAGACGGACAGCACCAGCGACAGCGCGGCGATGCCCGTACCGGCCAGCGCGAGGAACCCGGCGTAGGCGACCGCACCCGCCGCCCCGAGCAGCCCACCACCACGGCCCGCACGCCGCCCCTTCTCGGCCAGCTCCTCCTTGGCAAGAGCCACTTCCTGCCGCACGAGCCGGGAGAGCTGCTCCGCGGCCTGTGAGACGAGCTCGCCCACGGAGTGGTGCTCGTCGCGCACGGCCCGTTGATCCATGGTCCCGGTCACGGTGTTCCGCCTCCTCTCGACGTAGGAACCCCCGAGTACCCGGCCCACCCCCCGCTACCCCTGCGGCGTCCCGCCGTCCCCGCGCTCCCCCAGCCGGGCCAGTTGAGCCTGAAACCAGTCGAGTCGCGCCTGCAACAACGCGGCCTCCGCGACAAGTTCGGACACCCCCACCTCCACTCCCACCCCCGACTCCAGCCCTGCCCTCTCCGCCC
>NZ_GG657757.1:2053158-2109727 GCF_000158955.1 Streptomyces viridochromogenes DSM 40736
GACCGGAGCCTCTTCCAGGGCAGCCTCCTCGGCCTCCTGGAAGTCGGGCCGGAGGTCCGGAAGTTCGATCTCCTCGTCCCGGCTCTGCGGGAGCTCCTCCGCGACCCCGGTGGCCAGTGCCTTGCCGAGCTTCATGACGCCTCCATGAAATGCCGTCGCCGACCGTCCTGGCCATGGTGACCCGAAAGGCCCGCTGTGGACATAGGGCACTCCACCACGGAAACCCGGAAGCACCCCGGAGGCAACCCGGAGACGGAAGCCGACACGAACGGAAGCCGACACAAGACAACCGGGAAGCATCACTTACGAATACAGGGAACGAAAAGTAACTAGAGCTACACGGTCACGCCGCCGACACTACTCGGCATGACACCCCCGTTCGGCCGCACCCTCTGCGCCATGATCACCCCGTTCACCCGCTCCGGCGCACTGGACCTCGACGGCGCGCAGCACCTGGCGGCCCACCTGGTCGCACAGGGCTGCGACGGCGTCGTCCTGTCCGGCACGACGGGCGAGTCACCGACCACCACGGACGCCGAGAAGTCGGCCCTGATCACGGCCGTCCGCGAGGCCGTCGCCGACCGCGCGTCGATCGTCGCGGGCGTCGGCACCGCCGACACCCGGCACACCGTGGACCTCGCCCGGGAGGCCGAGAAGGCGGGCGCGGACGGCCTGCTCGTGGTGGCCCCGTACTACAACAGGCCCCCGCAGGAGGCGATCGAGGCCCACTTCCGCGAGGTCGCGGACGCGACCGAACTCCCGCTCATGCTCTACGACATCCCGGTCCGCACCGGGGTCCGCATCGAACCCGAGACGATCCTCCGCCTCTCCGGACACCCCGCGGTCGTCGCGGTCAAGGACTGCTCCCACGACTTCCTCGCCGCCCAGAAGGTGCTGGACCGCACGGACCTGGCGTACTACGCGGGCTGCGACGAACACAACCTCGCCCTGTACGCGGTGGGCGGGGCGGGGTACGTCAGCACGGTCGCGAACGTGATCCCGCACCACCTGCGGGAGGTTCTGGACGCCTTCGACGCGGGCGACGCGCCCCGGGCGGCCCGCCTCCAGCAGCGGGCCACGCCCCTCATCGAGGCGATCATGTCGGCGGGCCTGCCGGGCACGGTCACGACGAAGGCGCTCCTGAACACCCTGGACCTCCCCGCCGGACCGGTCCGCGCACCCCTGCGCCCCGCCGACCCGGGAAGGACCGACGAGCTGCGCTCCCTCTACGAGAACCTGCCGACCTGATCAAGACGTCCTGACTCAGTTCCAGGCGTACCCGTCCCCGAACAGCAGCGTGTGCTCCAGCACGTCCTCCGCGGGGTCGTCGATCTGGCCGACGTGGACGTTGGCCAGACCGAACCGGTGACCGTTGTGCGAGTTCGTGCTGGTCTCGTCGGCGTGCGCGGCCCCCGCCGGAAGCCAGCACACCGCCAGCACCGCGACCGCCCCGGCCAGACAGCGCGTCAGGGCCCGCCCGCACTCGTTCTTCATGTCCCGTTCCTCGTTTCGTCGGTTCGGCGTCTGATCGGACACTGCGTCCACCGGTTCATCTGCCGGAACGGCTGCGAGGTCACGCCGGACAACTCGTACGTGGCCTGGTTCGGGGTGTGGCTGGAGCTGAAGCGGGTGGACACTGGGGGTCCGAAGGCGCGCGGGGAGAGTGCCTGGCAAGGCTGAGGGGAGGGCCGGAACGCATGGACCTACGCGGGCGCAAGCGGCGGCAGGCCGGAGAACTGCGGGCCAAGTACATCGCCAACCGGGAGAAGGTCCGGTCCTGGAGGACCCGATGGGACTGCCCCGAGGTCGAATGGCCGCGCTTTCCACATGTCCCGCTTCCCTGGGTGGTCCGGCCGGACGAACAGGACCGGTGGCTGAAGCACACGGCGCCCCACATGGACGCGTACGAGTGGGTCCTCCCCGCCCGGCCCCTCGCTCGGGGCGTCAGCGAGTTACAGGCGAGGTGGGGCTTCCACCAGGGTCACGAGTTCGAGGGCCTGACCATTCGCTTCCGGAGCGTGCTCGATCCGGACTACCTGGCCGAAAGGATCTCCCTCGGCATCCACGCCGCCGCCCTCGAGGGCTGGAGGGACGACGACCTCCACAGCCTGTACGACTGGCTCCGGGAAGGCGTGACCCACTGCACGAACTCGGGCATGGTCACCGGCACGCACCGCTCGGGCTTCCTCCTGTTCAAGATCACCTGTGCCGTCCTGAGCCGCACGGAGATCAGCACCGAGGTCCGCACCACCCTCACCGACACGTCCCTGGACGGCGCACCGCTGCACGCCGACGGCAGCAGCTAGGCGGGTACTGAGCCTGCCGCATCCGCCGCTCCGGTGGCACCATGGGGGCACATGGGCACCACGGGGGAGGGAAGCCGATGATCGACTCGATGGCGGCGCTCGCCGCTGCCGCCTCCACAGCGCTGGTCGGGGCGATGGCCACGGACACCTGGCAGGTGGCACGGGACGGACTGGTGCGAGTGTTCGGGCGCGGCCGGGAGGGCGAACCGGCGCAGTTGGCCGCACGGTTGGACGAAGAGGCCGCGCTGGTGAGCGCCGCGGACGACTCCGATGAGGCGCGGCGGAGTCTGCTGCCCGCCTGGCGACTGCGTGTGGAGCAGTTCCTGCTCGCCCACCCTGAAGCCGTCGACGAGCTGGGTGAGTTGACCCGGCATCTGAACAGCGCGCTGCCGGGAACACAGCAGAACTGGGTTCAGCACGTCGACGCCCGGGACCACGGCCAGGCCTTCGGGGTTCAGGGCGGGAACCTGATCGTCCATCAGCAGCCGCCGGCCGATCGGCCCGACCTCCAGCCGTGAGCGCACAACACGTCACGGCCACCGGTGGGTTCGCCTACGGAGCCATCGGCGCGGACATCCACGTCTTCGGGGACGGCACGCCCCTCTACCTCCTGCGCACCTGGTCCGCTCCGGAGGATCCCGGCTCCGAGTGGATCCGTGAGCAGCCCAGCCGGATGCTCAACGCCCGTTTCGCCGTCGTCCCCTTCACCGGCCGCGAGCACGAGTTGCTCTCCCTGCGTACGTGGTGCACCGGCGGACCATCACGAGCGGCACGCTGGCTGCACGGCCAGGGTGGCCAGGGCAAGACGCGGCTGGCTCATCAACTCGCCCACGAGATGCGGTCCCTGGGCTGGAAGGTGGTCACCGCCGTGGAGGGGCCGGGCAGCGTCCTGCCCCCGCCCGGAAGTCAGGATCTGCGCCTGACGGACGCTGCCGGTCTGCTCCTTGTGGTCGACTACGCCGACCGGTGGTCGCTGACCAGCCTGACGTGGCTGTTCAGCAATGCTCTGCTGCACCAGCACGGAGTGCCGACCCGCGTCCTTCTGCTGGCGCGCGACACGACGTCCTGGCCGGCGCTGCGCGCGGCCCTGGCCAACGAGCAGGTGTCCACGTCCACCCAGGAGCTGTCGCCGCTCTCGCCGCCCGGCGCCGGGGAGCGGCACGGCGGGACGGACGGGAGACCGGAGATGTTCCACGCGGCCCTGCACGGGTTCGCCGCCCGGTACGGTCTCGATCCGCCGTCCGGACAACCGGACCTGACACACGCCGATTTCGGCCTCACGCTCGCCGTGCACATGGCCGCGCTGGTCGCGGTGGACGCCCGGGCCGGCGGCCGACGGGCACCACAGGACCTGGCGGGCCTGACCGTCTACCTGCTGGACCGGGAGCAGCTGGCCTGGACGCTGCTGCACGACAAACGGGGCCAGGCGCGGATCGCCACACCGCCCGCCGTGATGAACCGTACGGTGTTCGCGGCGTCTCTGGGCGGTGCCCAGCCTCCCCTGCGGGGTGCCGCGCTGGTGGACGACCTGGGGATGGGCCGGCCGACCGCGGGCGTCCTGGCCGACCATGCCGTGTGCTATCCTCCGCCCGCGGCCGCGGGCGACACCGTCCTCGAACCCCTCTACCCCGACCGTCTCGCGGAGGACTTCGTCGCCCTCACGCTGCCCGGCCATCCTGCCGACTACCCCGCCCAGCCATGGGCGGCCGACACCGCGGCGACCGTGCTGCGGCACGGCTCCGGGCCCGCCCGGCCGGTCATGGCTCTGGCGGTCGCGGCGGCCAGGTGGCCGCATGTCGGACCCACCTGCCTGTACCCGTTACTGGCCGCCGACCCGGGTCTCGGCGTCTCGGCGGGCGGCGCCGCCCTCACCGCCCTGGCCGGACTGCCCGACATCGAGGCCGGCCTGCTCGAGGACATCGCCTCGCACCTGCCCGATCCTGCCCCGGCGGACCTCACCGTCGGACGAGCGACCGTCATGGTCCGTCTGCTGGAACACCGGCTCGCCTCGACCGGCGATCCGGCCGTCCACGCCAGGCTTTTCGTCAATCACGGCAACCACCTCGATGATCTCGGCCGGACCGAGGAGGCTCTGGAGGCCACGCAGCGCGCCGCGGCCTTGTTCGGCGAACTCGCCGCGGGTGATCCGCGCCGCTACGAGGAACACCTCGGCCGGGCCCTGACGAACGTGGCGGGCTTTCTCTCCGACCTCGGACGGCGAGCCGAGGCACTCAGCACCCAGGAAAGAGTGCTGGAGCTGTTCGAACGCCTCACCGCCACGGACCCTGATACGTACGAGCCGCACCTCGCCACAGCTCTCGCCAACCTCGCCGCCCACCAGGAGAGGGCCGGCCGGTGGGAGGAGGCCTACCAGGCCAATGAACGAGCGGCAAGGATCTATCGGGCTCTCGCCGAGCGAGATCCCCAGTACCGTCGGGGCCTGGCGATCGCCCTGACCAACGCCGCCACCCTGACCTTCACACCGCCGGACGAGACCAGCACCCTGCGGGAGGCCGTCGAGCTGAGCCGGCAACTGGCGGCCGATGGCCTGCTGATCGAGGAGACGACACTCGCCGACTCGCTTCTCGCGCTGTACCGGGCGCTGTCCCGTGACGGCGACTTCGAGGAGGCCCTCGGTGCCGCGCGGGACGCGGTCGCCATCACCCGGCGGCTGGCCGAAGCCCACCCTCTGCGCTATGCCGAATCTCATGGCCGAGCCCTGGGGTCGCTGCGGTCCGGCCTCCTGGACGTGGGGCGTTCCGAGGAAGCGGTGTCGGTGGGCGAGGAGCAGGTCGCCATGTGGCGACGGCTGGCCCACGCGGCGCCCGACACGTACGAGGACCACCTCGTGGGCGCGTTGCACGAGCAGAACGCCGCCCGCCTGGCGGCCGGTCTTCCGGAGGATCCCGAAGCGGGCGCTCGTTCCCGGGAGGTCGACCTCGATCGCCTCACGGTCCGTGTGCCCACCACCGTCCCCACCGTGCACCGCTCTGCGATGCCACCGTTCCCCCGGCGTCCACGCCCGCCCCGGCGACTCGACTCCGAGGCTCGCGCGCTGGCCCGCGCCCGGGACTGGCCGCAGTTGTGGGCGCTGCTGCGCGAGGCGCCCCTGGTGGACGCCGTGCGGATGGCCCGACGCATACCCCGTCGCGGCTGGCTCCCCGCGGACCCCGCGGACCGCCACCTGCTGGACCGGCTGCGTGCCACGTCCGCGCGCCGCAGCGCAGCTCTGATCGATGACGCCGTGCGGGCCGCCACCAGGCCGCTCCCCGACGAACTGCACCTCTACTCGGCCAGGCACTGCTCTTTCTCGCGCCGCCCCGGCAGCGCGGTCCTGGCGGTGGCGAGAGTCGATGTCGGTGCCGGGCGGCGGTCGGGTGGCGGGCGCGAGATCATCGAGACACTCGACCTCGACTCGGGGCGCCGTACGGTGCTCTCCCATGGCCCGGTGAACCATGAGTCCCTGGCCTGCCTCGGGTCTCGCGAGGTGGTCGCCGTACGGTCGCACGGAGGCCGCGAACCCGGACGCGAGCTCGTCCGCCACGGGCCCGACGGCACGACGGTGCTGGCCCGTGACGCGATGCTCACGGGCATGAACGTCGTTGCCACGGCCGACGGGTTCGTGGGCGGGCTGGCACTCGCCCCGGCCGCGATCGTGCAGGACTCCGCCGGACGCCTGCGGAACGTGAGCTTCAGCGACTGGGGTCTGACGTCGGCCCGTCGGATCGCGGTAGCGCCCGACGGTGACCGGCTGGTCCTGTGCGACGGCTACCGGCTCGTCGCGACGGACGCGCGGTACTCCCAGATGCTCGCTGCCGCGTCCGCGGGCAACACGGAGGTGAGAGATCTGGTCTTCGCCGATGAGGATCTGCTGCTGACCGCCGACTCACGCGGCGGTGTGGTCCTCTGGCAATGGGACGGCTTCGGTCTGCGTCCGATCCGCCGACTCGACACACCTCCCTTGTCGGAGCTCGCCGCCGTGCCGGCCTGGGGCATCGTCTGCGGCATCGCGCACAGCGAGGACCGTGTCCACTTCTTCGACACCACCGACGGTCTCAGACCGTGCCCGGCCCCGGATCTCCTCGTCGGTGACGGCACCGTACTCAAGACGGTGGCCGCCCCGCCCGGAGGACGTTTCGTCGCCTACTCCGGTTACGCCGACGTCACCGTCCGTGGATGGCAGCGGTCCTCGGCCAGGGTCACCCGGGTGCACGACCTGCACCACCCCGCCTCGGTCCTTCAGCGCCCGCTCGTCCCGCTCACCGACCCGGAGCGGTCCGCCCTCGCCTCCCCCCACAGCGACGAACCCCGGCTGGGCGAGCTGCTCGGCTTGGCGCATGCCCTCGCCGGCAGACCCGCTGGTTGACGAGGCGACCAGCGGGTCACGGCCGTCCGTGATCAGTTGTGGCTGTGCAGGACCTCGTTCAGACCGCCCCACACCGCGTTGTTCGGCCGGGCCTCGACCGCGCCGGTGACCGAGTTGCGGCGGAAGAGGATGTTGGACGCGCCGGACAGCTCGCGGGCCTTGACGATCTGGCCGTCGGGCATGGTGACGCGGGTGCCGGCGGTGACGTAGAGGCCGGCCTCGACGACGCACTCGTCGCCGAGGGCGATGCCGACGCCCGCCTCGGCGCCGATCAGGCAGCGCTCGCCGATGGAGATGATCACGTTGCCGCCGCCGGACAGGGTGCCCATCGTGGAGGCGCCGCCGCCGATGTCCGAGCCGTCGCCGATCACGACGCCCGCGGAGATGCGGCCCTCGACCATCGACGTGCCGAGCGTGCCGGCGTTGAAGTTGACGAAGCCCTCGTGCATCACGGTGGTGCCCTCGGAGAGGTGCGCACCGAGGCGGACCCGGTCGGCGTCGGCGATCCGGACGCCCTTCGGGGCCACGTAGTCCGTCATGCGCGGGAACTTGTCGACGGAGGTCACCTGGAGGTGCAGGCCCTCGGCGCGCGCGTTCAGCCGCACCTTCTCGATGTCGTCGACGGCGACCGGGCCGAGCGAGGTCCAGGCGACATTGGCGAGGTGGCCGAAGATGCCGTCGAGGCTCTGGCCGTGCGGCTTGACCAGGCGGTGCGAGAGCAAGTGCAGACGCAGGTAGACGTCGTGCGCGTCGACCGGCTTCTCGTCGAGCGAGGAGATGACCGTGCGGACCGCGACCACCTCGACACCCCGGCGGGTGTCCGGGCCGATCGCCGCGGTCGCGCCGCCGCCGAGCAGCTCCGCGGCCTGTTCGGCGGAGAGCCGCTCGGTGCCGGACGGGCCGGGCTCGGCCGCCAGTTCGGGCGCGGGGAACCAGGTGTCGAGGACGGTGCCGTCGGCGGCGATCGTGGCGAGGCCGGCGGCCACGGCGCCGGTGGTGCGAGGAGCAGTCGTGTCGGTCATGAGGGCAACCTAACCGGCATACGCCGGTCGATGCGAACCGGTGCGGGGGCGTCTCACGGGACGGGCGGTATCCGCCCGTGCGGGGCACCCCTCAGCAGCACGGACGCCTCGCCGCCTCGCCCCGCCGGCATCATTCCCGGGCCCCGGCGACGATCCGTCCCAGCACCTCCCGCGCGTACGACTCGTCGTAGGGCACGCCGGTCAGCAGCACCTGGAGACAGATGCCGTCCACGACCGCCACCAGCGCCCGCGCGGTCACCGGGTCCGTGCGCCGGGACAGCGACTCGGCGACCTGCTCGGCCCACTCGTCGGCGACGGGCCGCAGGGCGGGCCGGCGCAGGGCGGCGAGGTAGAGCTCGTACTCCAGCTCGACCCCCGTCCGGTCGCCCGCGAGCCACTCCCCCATCGACCCGGCGAGTTCGGCCGCCAGGTCGGTCCGGGGGTCCTCCAGGCCGCCGCGCGAGGCGATCACCTTGGCGAAGCCTTCGTTGGCCTGCCGCAGCGCGGCGACCAGCAGCTCGTCGAGGGTCTTGAAGTGGTACGTCGTCGAGCCGAGCGGCACATCGGCCTCGGCGGCGGCACTGCGGTGGCTCAGCCCGGCGATTCCCTTCGCCCCGACGACCCGGATCGCCGCGTCGATGATCCGCTGCCGCCGCTCGGGATCGTGGCGCCGGGGCATCAGTGGGCACCTCCCAGGTTCAGCACCACGACCCCGACGATGATCAGCGCGAGACCGGCGGCCTTGGCGACGGTCATCCCCTCACCCATGAAGACCATCCCGATCGTCGCGATGGCGGCGGTGCCGACGCCGGCCCAGATCGCGTAGGCCGTGCCCATGGAGACGCTCTTCAGCGTCTGGGCGAGCAGCGTGAAGGAGACGACGTATCCGAGGAACGTGAGCACCGAGGGTCCGAGCCTGCTGAAGCCCTCGCTGTACTTCATGGCGGTGGTCGCGCCCACCTCGGCGGCGATGGCCGCGGAAAGCAGCAAGTAACCCATATGTACAAGCGTACACAGCATATGTACGCCCGTACACAACAAAAGTCTGGAAACCGCTCTCTCCAAACTCCTGCCGGAGATCCACGGGCTCCACTACGGTGTCACCGATCACACACCGGGCCACCACAACTGCGCCGCCGTCAAGGGTGCCCGTCGGAGGAAATCAACGCATGTCAGAAGAGAAGTCCCGGCCCCCGCAGGACCATCCGTGGGAGAGCGGCTGGGCCCCGGACACCAGCCGGGCACCGGGCACCCGACGCCTCTGGCTGGCGGGAGCCCTCGCGGTGGCCACGGTCACCGCGTGCGTGACGGCGATCACGGTGATGGACAGCCGGTCGGGCGAGCCGACCCCCGCGGCGGCGCAGCCGTCGACACTCAGCAGCTCGGCCCCGGGCGGCCTGATCTCGTTCGCGACGCCCTCCGAGAAGGGCACGGACCGGCCCGGCAAGGAGTACCGCCGCCCGTCTCCTACGCCCACGACGAGTGCATCGCCCAGTCCTGACGCCAAGCCCGAGCCCCCTCGGAAGAAGCCCAAGCCGCCGGCGGCCGACCGGACGTCGAAACCGCCGAAGCCCCCGGCTACGCACGGGACGTCCATACGCTCGGTCAACTACCCCGACCGCTACTGGCAGATCAGCGGCGGCTACGTCACCCTCGCCGCGCCCGGCTCGGCCTCGGACCGCGGCGACGCCACCTTCGAGCGGGTGGCGGGCCTGGCCGACTCCTCCTGCTACTCCTTCGCCACGGCCGACGGCGGCTACCTGCGCCACCGCAGCTTCGTCCTGCGCGCCGAGCGCAACGACGGCTCCTCCCTGTTCGGCAAGGACGCCACCTTCTGCCCCCGCCCGGCGTCCCACTCCGGCGCGGTCATGCTGGAGTCGGTGAACTACCCGGGCCGCTTCCTGCGCCACCGCAACTTCCAGCTCCGCCTGGAGCCGTACCAGTACGACGGCCTGTACCGCGCGGACTCGGCGTTCCGGCTGGTGGCCGGGCTCGACTGAGCATCCGGGCTGGTCCGAGCACGGACAAGGGGCGGCACCCGGGAGGGTGCCGCCCCTTTCGTCCGTCAGTGATCTCAGACGTTGAAGCCGAGAGCCCGAAGCTGCTCACGCCCGTCGTCCGTGATCTTGTCGGGGCCCCACGGGGGCATCCAGACCCAGTTGATGCGCAGTTCGCTGACGAGGCCGTCCGTGGCGGACTTGGCCTGGTCCTCGATGACGTCCGTCAGCGGGCAGGCCGCCGACGTCAGGGTCATGTCGACGGTCGCGATGTTGGACTCGTCGACGTGGATGCCGTAAATGAGGCCGAGATTGACGACGTCGATGCCCAGCTCGGGGTCGACGACGTCCATCAGGGCCTCACGGAGTTCCTCCTCCGAGGCCGGCTTCATCTCCACGGTCTCGCTCATGCCGTCGTCTCCTTCTCGGCGTCGGCTCCGCCCAGCACCTGGGCCGTCGCGTCCTTCCAGGCCATCCAGCTCAGCAGGGCACACTTGACCCGGGCCGGGTACTTGGACACCCCGGCGAACGCGACCGCGTCCTCCAGGATCTCCTCCATCGCGTCGTCGGGCTCCAGCTTCCCCTTGGACTGCATCAGCTCCAGGAAGGTCTCCTGGATCTTCCGCGCGTCGGAGAGGTCCTTGCCGACGAGGAGTTCGTTCAGGACGGACGCGCTCGCCTGGCTGATCGAGCAGCCCTGGCCCTCGTACGAGACGTCCTCGATCGTCGTGCCGTCGTACTTCACGCGCAGCGTGATCTCGTCACCGCACGTGGGGTTGACGTGGTGCACCTCGGCGTCGCCATCCCGCAAGCCCCGCCCGTGCGGGTGCTTGTAGTGGTCCAGGATGACTTCCTGGTACATCGAATCCAGCTTCACGGTTTCCGCACGCCTCTCAGCCGAAGAAGTTCCGTACGTGCTCCAGGCCGTCGACCAGCGCGTCGATCTCGGCCGGCGTGGAGTACAGATAGAACGACGCTCGTGTGGTCGCAGGAATTCCGTAGCGCAGGCAGACCGGCCGCGCGCAGTGGTGGCCGACCCGGACCGCGATGCCCTGCTCGTCGAGGACCTGGCCCACGTCGTGCGGGTGGATGTCCCCGAGAGTGAAGGAGATCGCCGCGCCCCGCTCCTCGGCCGTGGTGGGGCCGATGATCCTGATGTCCGGGACCTCCAGGAGCCGCTTCACCGCGTACTCGGTGAGCGCGTGCTCGTGGGCGAAGATCTTGTCCATGCCGATCGAGTTGAGGTAGTCGATCGCCGCGCCGAGCCCGACCGCCTGGGCGATCGGCGGCGTGCCCGCCTCGAACTTGTGGGGCGCCGGGGCGTACGTCGACGAGTGCATCGACACCGTCTCGATCATCTCGCCGCCGCCGAGGAACGGAGGCAGGTCCTCCAGGAGCTCCTGACGGCCCCAGAGGACGCCGATGCCGGTCGGGCCGCACATCTTGTGGCCGGTGAAGGCCACGAAGTCGGCCTGGAGGGCCTGCACGTCCAGCGGCATGTGCGGCGCGGCCTGCGAGGCGTCGACGCAGACCAGGGCGCCGACCTCCTGGGCGCGGCGCACGATGGCCTCGACCGGGTTCTGGGTGCCCAGGATGTTGGAGACCAGCACGAAGGAGACGATCTTCGTCTTCTCCGTGATGACCTGGTCGATGTTGGACAGGTCCAGGCGGCCGTCGTCGGTCAGGCCGAACCACTTCAGCTTCGCGCCGGTGCGCTGCGCGAGCAGCTGCCACGGCACGATGTTGGAGTGGTGCTCCATCTCCGTGATGACGATCTCGGTCTCGGAGTCCACGCGGTAGGGCTCGTCGGCCCAGCCCAGCATGTTGGCCACGAGGTTGAGCGACTCCGAGGCGTTCTTGGTGAAGATCACCTCGTCGCGGCTCGGCGCGTTGATGAACTCCGCGACCTTGTCGCGCGCGCCCTCGTACAGCGCCGTGGCCTCCTCGGCGAGGACGTGCACGCCACGGTGGACGTTGGCGTTGTAGCGCTCGTAGTACTCGCTCAGGGCGTCCAGTACCTGGCGCGGCTTCTGGCTGGTCGCCGCGTTGTCCAGGTACACGAGCTTCTGACCGTCGTGGACCTGGCGGTCCAGGATCGGGAAGTCCTTGCGGAGCGCCTCTGTGTCGAGGAGGCCCGGCAGCTGTGTCACGCGGATGCGCCACCCTTCGTGTATGCCTCGTAGCCCTCGTTCTCCAGCTTGTCGGCGAGCTCCGCACCGCCGGACTCGACGATCCGGCCGCCGGAGAAGACGTGCACGTGGTCGGGCTTGATGTAACGGAGGATGCGCGTGTAGTGGGTGATCAGCAGGGTGCCGACCTCGCCCGTCTCGCGGACGCGGTTGACGCCCTCCGACACGACGCGCAGGGCGTCGACGTCCAGACCGGAGTCGGTCTCGTCGAGGATCGCGACCTTCGGCTTGAGCAGTTCCAGCTGGAGGATCTCGTGGCGCTTCTTCTCACCGCCGGAGAAGCCCTCGTTGACGTTGCGCTCGGCGAAGGCCGGGTCCATGTTGAGGCGCTCCATGGCCTCCTTGACCTCCTTCACCCAGGTGCGCAGCTTGGGGGCCTCGCCGCGGGTGGCGGTGGCGGAGGTGCGCAGGAAGTTGGAGACGGAGACGCCGGGGACCTCGACCGGGTACTGCATGGCGAGGAACAGGCCGGCGCGGGCACGCTCGTCGACGGACATCTCCAGGACGTCCTCGCCGTCGAGGGTGACGGTGCCGCCGGTGATGGTGTACTTCGGGTGACCCGCGAGGGAGTAGGCGAGGGTCGACTTGCCGGAGCCGTTGGGGCCCATGATGGCGTGCGTCTCGCCCTGCTTCACGGTGAGGTCGACGCCCTTGAGGATCTCCTTCGTGGCGTTGTCGGCCTCGACGGTGACGTGCAGGTCTCGGATTTCAAGCGTTGCCATGGGTGCCTCAGGACTCCTGGGTGAGGGAGACGAGCACGTCGTCCCCTTCGATCTTTACGGGGTATACGGGGACGGGGCGCGTCGCCGGAAGGGCGTCGGGCTTGCCGGAACGGAGGTCGAAGCGCGAGCCGTGCAGCCAGCACTCGATGTGGCAGTCGTCGACCTCGCCCTCCGACAGGGAGACGTTCGCGTGCGAGCAGATGTCGTGGATCGCGAACACCTCGCCCTCGGTCTGCACGATGGACAGGGGCGTGCCGTCGAGTTCCACCCGCTTCGGGGTGTCCTCCTCCAGCTCGCCCAGCCCACAGACGCGTACGAATGCGGTCATCCGACCGACGCCTCCAGCTCCTCCTCGATCTTGGCGATCAGACGCTCCTCGATGTCGGGGAGGCCGATCTGCTGGACCAGTTCGGCGAAGAAGCCGCGGACCACCAGTCGGCGGGCCTCGTACTCCGGGATGCCGCGGGCCATGAGGTAGAAGAGCTGCTCGTCGTCGAAGCGGCCGGTCGCCGAGGCGTGGCCGGCGCCGACGATCTCGCCGGTCTCGATCTCGAGGTTCGGTACGGAGTCCACGCGCGCGCCGTCCGTGAGGACCAGGTTGCGGTTCATCTCGTACGTGTCGGTGCCCTCGGCCGCGGCCTCGATGAGCACGTCGCCGATCCACACCGCGTGCGCGTCGTCGCCCTGGAGCGCGCCCTTGTAGACGACGTTCGACTTGCAGTGCGGGACGTTGTGGTCGACCAGGAGGCGGTGCTCCTGGTGCTGGCTGCGGTCGGTGAAGTACAGGCCGAACAGCTCGGCCTCGCCGCCGGGGCCGGCGTAGCTGACGCGCGGGTGCAGCCGGACGACGTCGCCGCCGAAGGTGACGACGACCGACTTGAAGGAGGCGTCGCGCCCGACAAGGGCGTTGTGCTGGGCGATGTGGACGGCCTTGTCGTCCCAGTCCTGGACGGAGACGACGGTCAGCTTGGCGCCGTCGCCCAGGAGGTAGTCGACGTTGGCGGCGAGCACCGCGTCACCGGTGTGGTCGATGACCACGACGGCCTCGGCGAAGGGGCCCAGCTCGATCACCTGGTGGCCGAAGGCGGTGCCGCCCTCGCCGTGCACCGCGATGCGGATCGGCTCGGTGAGGACGGTCTCCTTCGGCACGGTCACGACCGAGGCCTTCTCGAAGGCGGAGTAGGCCTGGGCGGCGACGCGGTCCACCGGGATGCCCGCCTTGCCGAGCCGGGCGTCGTCGCGGCCGACGGCCTCGACGGTGACGCCCTCGGGGGCCTGGACGTCGACCTTCACTCCGTTGCCGGTGGCGACGGCGGTGCCGTCGTGCAGGCCGCGCAGGCGCTCCAGCGGGGTGAACCGCCACTCCTCCTCCCGGCCGTGCGGGACGGGGAAGTCCGCCACGTCGTAGGAGGGGGGCGCGCTCATGCGGGTGGCGACGGTCGACTCGGCCGCCACCGCGATCGAGCCGGTGGTGGTGGAGCCCACCGGGGCATTCTGGGCCTCAGCCATGGCTGTCGTAGTGCTCGCTTTCCGTTACGTAGAGGGCTTGATGGGATTGCGGACCGGATTAACCGACCGCGCCTTCCATCTGCAGCTCGATCAGCCGGTTGAGCTCCAGCGCGTACTCCATGGGGAGCTCCTTGGCGATGGGCTCGACGAAGCCGCGCACGATCATCGCCATGGCCTCGTCCTCCGACAGACCGCGGCTCATCAGGTAGAAGAGCTGGTCCTCGGAGACCTTGGAGACGGTCGCCTCGTGGCCCATGGACACGTCGTCCTCGCGGACGTCCACGTAGGGGTAGGTGTCCGAGCGGGAGATCGTGTCGACCAAGAGCGCGTCACAGAGCACGTTCGACTTGGAGCCCGGGGCGCCCTCGCCGATCTCGATGAGACCGCGGTAGGAGGTACGGCCACCGCCTCGCGCCACCGACTTGGAGACGATGTTCGAGGACGTGTTGGGGGCCATGTGGACCATCTTGGCGCCCGCGTCCTGGTGCTGGCCCTCGCCGGCGAAGGCGATGGACAGGGTCTCGCCCTTGGCGTGCTCGCCCATCAGGTAGACGGCCGGGTACTTCATCGTCACCTTGGAGCCGATGTTGCCGTCGACCCACTCCATGGTCGCGCCCTCGTAGGCCACGGCGCGCTTGGTGACCAGGTTGTAGACGTTGTTCGACCAGTTCTGGATGGTCGTGTAGCGGCAGCGGGCGTTCTTCTTGACGATGATCTCGACGACCGCGGAGTGCAGCGAGTCCGACTTGTAGATCGGGGCGGTGCAGCCCTCGACGTAGTGCACGTAGGCACCCTCGTCGACGATGATCAGGGTCCGCTCGAACTGGCCCATGTTCTCCGTGTTGATGCGGAAGTAGGCCTGGAGCGGGATCTCCACGTGGACGCCCGGCGGCACGTAGATGAAGGAGCCGCCCGACCACACGGCGGAGTTCAGCGACGCGAACTTGTTGTCACCGACGGGGATGACGGTCCCGAAGTACTCCTTGAAGAGCTCCGGGTGCTCCTTCAGGGCCGTGTCGGTGTCCAGGAAGATGACGCCCTGCTCCTCCAGGTCCTCGCGGATCTGGTGGTAGACGACCTCGGACTCGTACTGGGCGGCGACACCGGCGACGAGGCGCTGCTTCTCCGCCTCGGGGATGCCGAGCTTGTCGTACGTGGCCTTGATGTCCTCGGGCAGGTCCTCCCAGGACGCCGCCTGCTTCTCCGTGGAGCGCACGAAGTACTTGATGTTGTCGAAGTCGATCCCCGACAGGTCCGAGCCCCAGTTCGGCATGGGCTTCTTCTCGAACAGGCGCAGACCCTTGAGACGGAGCTTGGTCATCCACTCCGGCTCGCTCTTCTTGTCGGAGATGTCCCGGACGACGTCCTCGTTGATGCCGCGCTTGGCAGAGGCGCCGGCCGTGTCGGAGTCGGCCCAGCCGTACTCGTACTTGCCCAGGCCCTCGAGCTCAGGGTGGGCAGTCTCCGTGGGGAGAGTCATGCGGGGTTCCTCCCGGCCGTGCTTGCGGATGCGTTGTGGGAAATCTTGGGGATGAACGTCGTGCAGACGCCGTCGCCGTGCGCGATGGTGGCGAGCCGCTGTACATGCGTACCGAGCAGCTCGGCGAAAAATTCCGTCTCCGCCTCGCACAGCTGGGGGAACTGCTCGGCGACATGGGCGACCGGGCAGTGGTGCTGGCAGAGCTGCTCACCCTTCTGCGGGTGGGGCGCGCTGCGCGCCGTAGCAGCGTACCCGTCCGCGCTCAGGGCCTTGGCCAGCGCTTCGGTCCGCTCTTCGGGCGTGGCGGCCTCGACCGCCTCGCGGTACGCGCCGGCCTGCGCGGCGATCCTGGCGCGGGCGAAGGCGGCGATCGCCTCGTTGCCGCCCTCGCGGTCGGCGATCCAGCGCAGGGCGTCCGCGGCGAGCTTGTCGTACGACTGGTCGAAGGCGTCCCGGCCGTAGTCCGTCAGGGCGAACGCCTTGGCCGGGCGGCCGCGGGTACGCGCGCCGTAGACCCGCTGCTCGCGCGCCTCGACGACACCGTCGCCCGCGAGGGCGTCGAGGTGCCGGCGTACGGCCGCCTGGGTGAGTCCCAGGCGCTCGGCGAGCTCGGCGACGGTCGACGGGCCGTGGTCCAGGATGGACCGCGCGACGCGGTTGCGGGTGGACCGCTCCCCGGTCGCGAGCTCCTCCTGCGGGGCCCCCGCGGGGGTCTCCCGAGCCTCGCCGACGTTTTTCACAACGCCATTGTTGCGTAATTCCTCGGGGACGGGCAAGCCACGTCCGCCCGACCGGGCGGTGCCCTGCGTCACTTAGGTATACCTAATCCGACCTGCGGAAACGATCTCCGATCGATCAAACGGGTGGCATGCCGGGGCCGCGTCGGGGAGACTCCCGAACCATGTCCACACCCCCTCCGACCGGCCCACTTGTCACTCGGGACACGCTGCACACGCAGCTGTGCGAGCTGGGCGTGCGGCCCGGCGAGACCCTCCTGGTGCACTCCTCGCTCAGCTCGCTCGGCTGGGTCAACGGCGGCGCCGTCGCGGTGGTACGAGGGCTGCTCGACGCGGTCGGCCCGGACGGCACGCTGGTGGTTCCGACGCAGACCGGCGACCTGTCGGACCCGGCGCTGTGGAGCGATCCGCCCGTGCCCCCGCAGTGGTGGCCGGCGATCCGCGCCACGATGCCCGCCTACGACCCGCGCATCACGCCCGCCCGCGGGGTCGGCGTCGTCCCGGAGACCGTGCGCACCTGGCCCGGCGCACTGCGCAGCGCGCACCCCCAGACCTCGTTCGCCGCGCTCGGCCGGCACGCGGCGGAGGTGGTCGAGGGACACGCGCCCGACTGCCGGCTCGGGGAGCGCAGCCCGCTCGCGAGGCTGGAGGCGATGGGCGCCCGGGTGTTGCTGCTCGGCGCCGGCTACGCCTCCTGCACCGCCTTTCACCTCGCCGAGTACCGGATACCGTCCCCGCGCGTCGCCGTCGGCAGGCCGGGCCCCGAGGGCTGGGAGACCGTGGTCGAGGTGTCCATCAGCTCCGACCGCTTCGACGAGCTGGGCTACGACTTCGAACGGGACCGTCCCGTCGTCCGCGGAAAGGTGGGCGCCGCCGAGGCGCGCCTGTTCCCGGTGACGGACGCCGTGGCCTACGCCGAACGGTGGCTGGCGCTCCACCGCTCCCGCGAGGAGGAATTCCCGCACCCCCCGGTCTGAGCCCCGTCCGGCCTACCTAGACTCTGGACCCATGCGAAGTGAGCCCGTGGTCCAGGTCCAGGCCCTGGTGAAGCGGTACGGCACGAAGACCGCGGTGGACGGCCTCGACCTGGTGGCCCGGGAGGGCGTGACCGCCGTGCTCGGCCCCAACGGGGCGGGCAAGACGACCACGGTCGAGACCTGCGAGGGGTACCGGAAGCCGGACTCCGGCACGGTGCGCGTCCTGGGCCTCGACCCGGTCAGACAGTCCCGGGACCTGCGGCCCCGCATCGGCGTGATGCTCCAGTCCGGCGGCGTCTACTCGGGCTCCCGCGCCGACGAGATGCTCCGCCACGTCGCCAAGCTGCACGCGCACCCGCTGGACGTGGACGCGCTCATCGAACGCCTCGGGCTCGGCTCGTGCGGCCGTACGACGTACCGGCGGCTGTCGGGCGGGCAGCAGCAGCGGCTCGCTCTCGCGATGGCCGTGGTGGGGCGCCCCGAGCTGGTGTTCCTGGACGAGCCGACCGCCGGACTCGACCCGCAGGCCCGCCGCGCCACCTGGGACCTGGTCCGGGACCTGCGCGCCGACGGCGTCTCGGTGATCCTCACCACGCACTACATGGACGAGGCCGAGCAGCTCGCCGACGACGTGGCGATCATCGACGGGGGCCGGGTCATCGCCCAGGGGTCGCCGGAGGAACTGTGCCGCGGCGGCGCCGAGAACACGCTCCGCTTCTCCGGCCGCCCCGGACTGGACGTCGGCTCCCTGCTCAAGGCACTGCCCGCCGACTCCTCGGCCGCCGAACTGACACCGGGCTCCTACCGGGTCGTCGGCAAGGTCAACCCCCAGCTGCTCGCGACGGTCACCTCCTGGTGCGCCCAGCACGGCGTGATGCCGGAGAAGATCTCGGTGGAGCGGCACACCCTCGAAGACGTCTTCCTGGAGCTCACGGGTAAGGAGCTGCGTTCGTGACCGCCACCGGCCTCTACGCGCCGAAGCCGGGGGCCGCGCCCCTCGCCCGCATGATCGCGGCCCAGGCCGCGCTCGAGACGAAGATGCTGCTGCGCAACGGCGAGCAGCTGCTGCTGACGGTCGTCATCCCGACCCTGCTCCTGGTGCTCTTCAGCACCGTCGACATCGTCGACACGGGTGCGGGCGAGGCGGTCGACTTCCTCGCGCCCGGCATCCTCGCGCTCGCGGTGATGTCGACCGCCTTCACCGGGCAGGCGATCGCGACCGGCTTCGAGCGCCGCTACGGCGTGCTGAAGCGGCTCGCCTCCTCGCCCCTGCCCCGCTGGGGCCTGATGACGGCGAAGACGCTGTCCGTGCTGGTCACCGAGGTGCTCCAGGTGGTGCTGCTGACGGTCATCGCCTTCGGGCTCGGCTGGTCGCCGCAGGGCAACCCGTTCGCGGTCCTGCTGCTCCTGGTCCTCGGCACGGCCGCCTTCTCGGGCCTCGGCCTGCTGATGGCCGGGACCCTGAAGGCCGAGGCGACGCTCGCCGCCGCCAACCTGGTGTTCCTGCTGCTGCTCGTGGGCGGCGGGGTCATCGTCCCGCTCGACAAGTTCCCCTCCGGCGCGCAGGACGTACTCGGCCTGCTGCCCATCTCCGCGCTGTCCGACGGCCTGCGGGACGTGCTGCGGCACGGCGCCGCCATGCCCTGGGGCGACCTGGGGATCCTCGGCGTCTGGGCGGTCCTGGGACTGGCCGCGGCCGGACGGTTCTTCCGCTGGGAGTGAGCCCATGACCGACCCTCGTGAAAGCGTGCACAAGCGGCGCCCTACGATGGGACGCGTGCCAAAAGTGACCCGCGCCGACGCCAGGGCGGCCCTGCGCAACCCGCTCGCCTTCATCGCCGACCGCTGGACCCCGGAACCCCGGACGGTCCAGCGCGCGGCCCTGTCCGCCATCGTGATGTCGGTGCTCATCGTGGTCACCGGCGGTGCCGTACGGCTGACCGGCTCGGGCCTCGGCTGCCCGACCTGGCCCAAGTGCACCACCGACTCGCTCACCGCCACCGGCGAGATGGGCGTCCATGGCGCCATCGAGTTCGGCAACCGCATGCTGACGTACGTGCTGTGCGCGGCCGTCGGCTGACGATCATCGCCGCGCGCTTCACAAAAGCCGTACCGCGCGCTGGTCCGGCTGGCTGGCTGTAGTACTAGAATCGAGATGAGCAACGCGGTGCTCGGCGGCATCGTGGTGCTGGTCGGTCTCAACCCGTACACGGTCGCGGCCCACTTCGTGGCGACCTCGGCGCTGATCGCGGTGGCGACGGTGATGTGGCAGCGCGTCCGTGAGGGCGACGCCCCGCCGCGCCCGCTGGTCGGCAAGGCCGTGCAGCAGCTGGTCTGGTTCCTGGTCGCGGCCGCCGTCCTGCTCATCCTGGTCGGCACGGTGGTCACCGGGGCGGGCCCGCACGCCGGGGACTCCAGCGAGGTCGAGCGGATGCCGGTCGACTGGGAGACGGTGAGCAAGCTGCACGCCGTGCTAGCGTGGATCGTGGTGACGCTGACGTTCGCCCTGTGGTTCGTCCTCAAGGCGGTCGACGCCCCGCGCGGCCCGCTCAACCGCACCCGCGAGCTGTTCCTCGTCCTGCTCGCGCAGGGTGTCATCGGCTACGTCCAGTACTTCACGGACCTGCCGGAGGTCCTGGTCGGCCTGCACATGCTGGGCTCGGCCGTGATGTGGATCTGGGTGCTGCGGGTGGTGCTGTCGCTGCGCGAACGGCCGGAGCCGATCGCCGGCGTACCGGGACCTGCTGCCGAGAGCGCCACGCTGACCAAGGCCTAGTCGAGCCCGTACACGCGGCGCGCGTTCCCCGACGCCAGCATCCCGGCGACCCGCTGCGCGTCGGAGAGCGACCAGGCGCCCTCGGCGACCCAGGTGCCGAGCACCCGGCCGAGGGCCTCGCGGAACAGGTGCGCGGCCACCACGTGCAGTTCGGGCAGCCCCCGCGCGCCGCTGGAGAAGAGGATCTTGCCGAACGGGGCCAGTTCCAGGATCTCCGCGAGAACCGTCGCGGCCCGGGCGCCGGTGCGGACGAGGGCGGCGCCGCAGTCGGCGTAGACGTGCGGGAAGACACCGGCCAGGTGGGCGGCGTGCCGGTGGTACGGATAGCCGTGCAGCAGGACGAGGTCGGTGCCGAGACCGGCCGTGGCCCGCACGAAGTCCGTCAGCAGCACCGGATCCGTACGGTCGATCCGCAGGCCCGGCGCGCCGAGCCCCGCGTGCAGCTGGAGCGGCCGGCCCGAGGCGACGGCGCTCCACAGCAGATGCCGCAGCAGCACGGGATCGCTCAGCTCCCCGCCGACACCGCGCCCCGCGAGCCAGCGGCCGGCGGCCCCCCGCACCTCCCCCGGCCCGGGTGGTTCCGGCGCGAGCGCGAGGCCGTGCCGTACGCCCGCGACGGAGGTGAAGGCGACGGCGTTCGCGGCGGCGGCGTGCACGGACTCGGCGAGGTTGGCGAGGAAGGACTCGACGGTCCCCGAGGTGTCGGCGACCTGCTCGGCGAGCAACTCCAGCCGCACGATCTCGTGGGCCTCGGCGGCTCCGGCGGAGGCCAGCTCGCCGGGTTCCGTCAGGTCGCCGGGCAGCCCCGTGTCGACCAGGTACGTCGTGATGCCGCTGCCGCGCAGGAGCCGGCGGGCGGACTCCAGGACGCCCAGTTCCCGGCGGCGGGCGAGGTAGCGGGCGGGTGTGCAGTGCGGTTCGAGGCCGAGCAGGGGTGGGCACCAGCGCCGCACGGCGAAGCCGGTCTGGGTGTCGAAGAGGGTGGTGCCGGGGGCGGGTGGGCCCTCCGTGCGGGAGAGCTGGGCCTCGAAGGTGCCGAGGCCCAGTTCTGTGCGGAGTACTCCGTGGCAGTACTGGTCCACTAGGGACGGCGTTTCGATCATCCGGGCCTCCCCGTGGACCGTGTTGTCCTACAGGTCCTAACGGGTGAAGCGGGTTTGAGGTCGCGGTCCCGGAGAGGGCCGCGGGTGATCGGGCGGCTGCCCACCGCGTGTGGCTGGTCGCGCCCACGCGGCGGAGCCGCACATCGATACCCCCCCCGCGCCCCCAAGAGGGTCAGTCGTTCTTGGGGCCGCCCACCTGGATACCGGCCATGCGGGACCACTCGTAGCGGCCCGTTTTCACCTTGGCCGCGAAGTCGCCGTCGAAGGAGTCGTGGCGGGTGATGCCCGACTTCTCCACCGCCTGCTCGGCGATCTCGTACGACGGGGCCACCAGGTCGCCCCAGCCGCCGTCCTCGCCGACCAGGACGATGCGGGCGCCGCGTTCGCCGAGGTAGGCGACCTGGCCCTCGGCGCCGCCGTGGGCCTTGGAGAAGGAGGTGATCTGCTTGGCGAGCCGGGCGACCTTGCGCTCGGCCTTCGAGTCAACCTGCTGCGTGTCTGCCATGACCAGGATGCTACTCACGGGTAGATCGACTGGCGAGGGCAGGGCGCTGTGACGTACGTCAGCGCAGGAACGGGTCGACCGCGACCGCCACGAACAGCAGCGACACGTAGGTGATCGACCAGTGGAACAGGCGCATCTCCTTCAGCTTCGCGCCCGTGACCTCCGCCTTGGCGCGGTTCTGGAGGCCGTGCGCCTCCCAGAGCCAGAAGCCGCCGGCCAGCAGCGCGACCGCCGTGTAGAACCAGCCCGTGTAGCCGAGCGGGGTCAGCAGGAGGGAGACGGCGACCATGACCCAGCTGTAGATCACGATCTGCTTGGCGACCACCTTGTTGGAGGCGACCACCGGCAGCATCGGCACGCCCACGCGCGCGTAGTCCTCCTTGACCTTCATGGAGAGCGGCCAGTAGTGCGGCGGCGTCCAGAAGAACATGACGAGGAACAGGATGACCGGCGCCCACGACATGGAGTTGGTGACCGAGGTCCAGCCGATCAGCACGGGCAGACAGCCGGCGATGCCGCCCCACACGATGTTCTGCGAGGTACGGCGTTTGAGGATCATCGTGTAGACGACGACGTAGAAGAGGAGCGCGCCGAGGGAGAGCCAGGCCGAGAGCCAGTTGACCGTGAGGCCGAAGAGCAGGGTGGAGACGACCGCCAGCGTGATGCCGAAGGCGAGGCACTCGCGCGGGCTGACCATGCCGGTGACCAGTGGACGCTGCGAGGTGCGGTCCATCAGCGCGTCGATGTCGCGGTCGATGTACATGTTGAGCGCGTTGGCGCCGCCCGCCGACAGGTAACCGCCGACGCAGGTCAGCAGCACCAGCGTCAGGTCGGGCACACCCTGCTGCGCCAGGAACATCACCGGAACCGTGGTGATCAGCAGCAGCTCGATGATCCGCGGCTTGGTGAGAGCCACGAACGCCATGACACGGGCCCCGAACGGCCGGTGGGCCGGGCTCTGGTCCGCCCCGATCTCCCCCATAGCCTTAAGGGCATGGGTGGTGCCCCCACCCGCTGGACGGGATTCAACGGCCGTCACGCACACCCCTACAGAGACATCCCAGCGAGCCTCACCCGTGTGAAGTCCCGGTAAAGGCTCGCGCGTACCACGCCACTTTAGACGTTGCCCAGACTCGGACATTCGCGGGGGTCGGGTCGTGTTGACAGGGGGCTTCCGACGGGCGCCCAAAAGCTCGATTGAGCACCCGGATGAGCAGCTCCGTATTCACCTGTCGAATGCGATACGGCCCAGTCAGGAGGCGGATCGGGAAGAGCCCCGGCACTCTTGAGTGACTCGAAAGAACGCACGTCTTACAGGGGTAGGCTCGACTGCGGCCGGTGGGCGCCCCGATACACCGGCATCCGACATGTGGAGAGGAGCCCTGACCCAGGGTGAGCACCAAGCCGACCACCACAGACCTCGAGTGGACCGAGTTGGACCAGCGGTCCGTCGACACCGCGCGTGTCCTGGCCGCCGATGCCGTACAGAAGGTCGGTAACGGCCATCCGGGTACGGCGATGAGCCTGGCGCCTGCCGCCTACACCCTCTTCCAGAAGGTGATGCGACACGACCCGGCGGACGCCGACTGGGTCGGGCGTGACCGCTTCGTGCTGTCCGCCGGCCACTCGTCCCTGACCCTCTACACCCAGCTGTACCTGGCCGGCTTCGGCCTGGAGCTGGACGACCTGAAGTCCTTCCGCACCTGGGGTTCGAAGACCCCCGGCCACCCCGAGTACGGGCACACGACCGGTGTGGAGACCACGACCGGCCCGCTCGGCCAGGGTGTGGCGAACGCGGTGGGCATGGCGATGGCCGCCCGCTACGAGCGTGGTCTGTTCGACCCGGAGGCCGCCGAGGGCGAGTCGCCCTTCGACCACTTCATCTACTGCATCGCCGGTGACGGCTGCCTCCAGGAGGGCATCTCCTCCGAGGCCTCGTCGCTCGCGGGCCACCAGAAGCTCGGCAACCTGATCCTGCTGTGGGACGACAACCACATCTCGATCGAGGGCGACACGGAGACGGCCGTCTCCGAGGACACCGCCAAGCGGTACGAGGCCTACGGCTGGCACGTGCAGCGCGTGGAGCCGAAGCCCGACGGCGACCTGGACCCGGCCGCGATCTACGAGGCGATCCAGAAGGCCAAGGCCGTCACGGACCGGCCGTCGTTCATCGCGATGCGCTCGATCATCGCCTGGCCGGCCCCGAACGCGCAGAACACCGAGGCCGCGCACGGCTCGGCGCTGGGCGACGACGAGGTCGCCGCGACCAAGCGCGTCCTGGGCTTCGACCCGGAGCAGTCCTTCGAGGTCTCCGACGAGGTCATCACGCACACCCGCAAGGCGCTGGAGCGGGGCCAGGCGGCCCGTGCGGTGTGGGAGAAGTCGTACCAGCAGTGGCGGGACAACAACCCCGAGCGCGCCGCGGAGTACGACCGCGTCGCCAAGGGCGAGCTGCCCAAGGGCTGGGAGGAGAAGATCCCGGTCTTCGAGGTCGGCAAGGGCGTGGCCACGCGTGCCGCCTCCGGCAAGGTGCTGCAGGCCCTCGGCGGGGTCATCCCGGAGCTGTGGGGCGGCTCGGCCGACCTGGCCGGCTCCAACAACACCACGATCGACAAGACCAGCTCCTTCCTCCCGGCGGACAACCCGCTGCCGGAGGCGGACCCGTACGGCCGCACGATCCACTTCGGTATCCGCGAGCACGCGATGGCCGCGGAGATGAACGGCATCGCGCTGCACGGCAACACCCGCATCTACGGCGGCACCTTCCTGGTCTTCTCCGACTACATGCGCAACGCGGTGCGTCTGTCGGCGCTGATGCACCTGCCGGTGACGTACGTGTGGACGCACGACTCCATCGGCCTCGGCGAGGACGGCCCGACCCACCAGCCGGTCGAGCACCTGGCGTCGCTGCGCGCGATCCCGGGCCTGAACATCGTGCGCCCGGCGGACGCCAACGAGACCGCCATCGCCTGGCGCGAGATCCTGGGGCGCTGGACGAAGGAGTTCGGCAAGGGGCAGCCGCACGGTCTGGCGCTGACCCGGCAGGGCGTGCCGACCTACGAGCCCAACGAGGACGCCGCCAAGGGCGGTTACGTCCTGTTCGAGGCCGACGGCGGTGAGCCGGAGGTCATCCTGATCGCCACCGGCTCGGAGGTGCACGTCGCCGTCGAGGCACGCGAGCAGCTCCAGGGCGCCGGCGTGCCCACGCGCGTGGTCTCGATGCCGTCGGTGGAGTGGTTCGAGCAGCAGGACCAGGGGTACCGGGACAGCGTCCTGCCGCCGTCCGTCCGCGCCCGTGTCGCGGTCGAGGCCGGAATCGGCCTCACCTGGCACAAGTACGTGGGGGACGCCGGCCGCATCGTTTCCCTGGAGCACTTCGGTGCTTCGGCCGACGGCAAGGTCCTCTTCCGCGAGTTCGGCTTCACTCCCGAGAACGTGGCCGCCGCCGCGCGGGAATCGATCGCCGCAGCCCAGCGCTGACGCTCACATACGACACGTAGGAGATGGAATTTCCATGACAGACGCACTCAAGCGCCTCTCCGAGGAGGGCGTGGCGATCTGGCTGGACGACCTGTCGCGCAAGCGGATCACGTCCGGCAACCTCGCCGAGCTGATCGACCAGCAGCACGTCGTGGGCGTCACCACCAACCCGTCGATCTTCCAGAAGGCGATCTCGCAGGGCGACGGCTACGACACGCAGCTGACCGACCTCGCCGCCCGCAAGGTCACCGTCGAAGAGGCCATCCGCATGATCACGACGGCGGACGTCCGTGACGCCGCCGACATCCTGCGCCCGGTCTTCGACGCCACCGGCGGCCAGGACGGCCGGGTCTCGATCGAGGTCGACCCGCGCCTGGCGCACAACACGCGGGCGACGGTCGCCGAGGCCAAGCAGCTCGCCTGGCTGGTGGACCGGCCCAACACGCTCATCAAGATCCCGGCGACCGAGGCGGGCATCCCGGCCATCGCCGAGACCATCGGCCTGGGCATCAGCGTCAACGTCACGCTGATCTTCTCGCTGGAGCGCTACCGCCTGGTCATGGACGCGTTCCTGACCGGCCTGGAGAAGGCCAAGGAGCGCGGCCTGGACCTGTCGCAGATCCACTCCGTGGCATCGTTCTTCGTGTCCCGCGTGGACACCGAGATCGACAAGCGGCTCGACGCGCTGGGCACCGACGAGGCCAAGGCCGCGCGCGGCAAGGCCGGCGTCGCCAACGCCCGGCTGGCCTACCAGGCGTACGAGGAGGTCTTCTCCTCGGACCGCTGGAGCGCCCTGGAGAAGGCGGGCGCCAACAAGCAGCGTCCGCTGTGGGCGTCCACCGGCGTCAAGGACAAGGCGTACAAGCCCACCCTGTACGTCGACGAACTGGTGGCGCCCAACACGGTGAACACCATGCCGGAGGCGACCCTGTTCGCCACGGAGGAGCAGGGCGAGATCCGCGGCAACACCATCGCCGGCACGTACGAGCAGGCCCGCGCCGACCTCGACGCGGTCGAGAAGCTCGGGATCAAGTACGACGACGTGGTGCGGCTGCTGGAGGAAGAGGGCGTCCAGAAGTTCGAGGACTCCTGGACCGACCTGCTGAAGTCGACCGAGGCCGAGCTCAAGCGCCTCGCCCCCTCGGAGGGCTGAACAGGTGTCGAGCAGCAACCCGCTGCGTGACCCCGCGGACCGACGGCTCCCGCGTATCGCGGGGCCGTCGGGCCTGGTCATCTTCGGCGTCACGGGCGACCTGTCCCGGAAGAAGCTCATGCCCGCCGTGTACGACCTCGCCAACCGGGGTCTGCTGCCGCCGGGCTTCTCGCTGGTGGGCTTCGCCCGCCGCGAGTGGGCCCACGAGGACTTCGCCCAAGAGGTCCACGACGCGGTCAAGGAGCACGCCCGCACGCCCTTTCGCGAAGAGGTCTGGCAGCAGCTCATCCAGGGCATGCGCTTCGTGCAGGGCACGTTCGACGACGACGACGCGTTCGAGCGGCTGCGCTCCACGATCGAGGAGCTGGACAAGGCGCAGGGCACGGGCGGCAACTTCGCCTTCTACCTCTCGGTGCCGCCGAAGTCCTTCCCGGTGGTCATCCAGCAGCTCAAGAAGCACCAGCTCGCCGACCAGCAGGGCGGCTCCTGGCGGCGCGCGGTCATCGAGAAGCCCTTCGGTCACGACCTGAAGTCGGCCGAGGAGCTCAACAAGGTCGTCCACGAGGTGTTCGCCCCGGAGCAGGTCTTCCGGATCGACCACTACCTCGGCAAGGAGACCGTCCAGAACATCCTGGCGCTGCGCTTCGCCAACACGATGTTCGAGCCGATCTGGAACCGGTCCCTCGTGGACCATGTGCAGATCACCATGGCCGAGGACATCGGCATCGGCGGCCGCGCCGGGTACTACGACGGCATCGGCGCCGCCCGTGACGTCATCCAGAACCACCTGCTCCAGCTCTTGGCGCTCACCGCCATGGAGGAGCCCTCCTCCTTCGACGCGGACGCGCTGGCCGCCGAGAAGACCAAGGTGCTCGGCGCGGTGAAGCTGCCCAAGGACCTGGGCCGGGACACCGTGCGCGCCCAGTACACGGCCGGGTGGCAGGGCGGCGTGAAGGTGCGCGGCTACCTGGAAGAGGACGGCATCAACGCGTCCTCGAAGACCGACACCTACGCCGCGATCAAGCTGGAGATCGACAACCGCCGCTGGGCGGGCGTCCCGTTCTACCTGCGCACCGGCAAGCGCCTGGGCCGCCGCGTCACCGAGATCGCGGTCGTGTTCCAGCGGGCCCCGCACTCGCCCTTCGACTCCACCGCGACCGAGGAGCTGGGCTCCAACGCGATCGTCATCCGCGTCCAGCCGGACGAGGGCGTGACGGTCCGCTTCGGCTCCAAGGTCCCCGGCACGTCGATGGAGATCCGGGACGTGTCCATGGACTTCGCCTACGGCGAGTCCTTCACGGAGTCCAGCCCGGAGGCGTACGAGCGTCTCATCCTGGACGTTCTCCTCGGCGACTCGAACCTCTTCCCGCGCACCGAGGAGGTCGAGCTGTCCTGGAAGATCCTCGACCCGATCGAGGAGTACTGGGACAAGAACGGCAAGCCCGCCCAGTACCCGGCCGGTACCTGGGGGCCTGCCGAGGCGGACGAAATGCTCGAGCGAGACGGACGGAGCTGGCGCCGGCCATGAAGACAGACCTCACGGACACCACCGCCAGCAAGATCAACAAGGCGCTGGTGCAGGGCCGCCGGGCGATCGGCACCCCCGCGGTCGGCATGGTGCTCACGCTGGTCATCGTGACGGACGAGGAGAACGCCTACGACGCGCTGAAGGCGGCGAACGACGCCTCGCACGAGCATCCCTCGCGCACGCTCGTGGTCATCAAGCGTGTCTCCCGCTCGCCCCGCGACCGTACGCAGTCCCGCCTGGACGCGGAGGTCCGGCTGGGTGCGGACGCCGGCTCGGGCGAGACGGTGGTGCTCCGGCTCTACGGCGAGGTGGCCGACCACGCGCAGTCGGTGGTGCTGCCGCTGCTGCTGCCGGACGCCCCGGTGGTGGCGTGGTGGCCGGTGAACGCGCCGCTCGACCCGGCGAAGGACCCCCTGGGCGCCCTCGCGCAGCGCCGTGTCACCGACACGTACGCCTCCGAGCAGCCGGTACGGGACCTGGCCACCCGGTCCGGTACCTACACCCCCGGCGACACGGACCTGTCCTGGACCCGCATCACGCCCTGGCGCTCGATGCTGGCGGCGGCGCTCGACCAGGTCGCCTGCGAGGTCAGGGCCGTCGAGGTGGAGGGCGAGGAGTTCAATCCGAGCTGTGAGCTGCTGGCGATGTGGCTCGCGGACCGGCTGGACGTCCCCGTGAAGCGGTCGCTGTCCGGCGGCCCCGGTCTGACGGCGGTCCGCATGGACACCAACTGCGGCCCGATCACCCTGGACCGCGCGGACGGCTCCCTGGCCACCCTGTCCATCGACGGACAGCCGGACCGCGGAGTGGCGCTCAAGCGCCGGGACACGGCCGAGCTGATAGCGGAGGAGCTGCGGCGGCTGGACCCGGACGACACGTACGCGTCGGCGCTGCGGTACGGCGTGGACCGGCTGAAGTCCTCCTGGTCGGCTCCGCTGCCGAGGGTGTCGGAGGAGTCGGTGGCCAAAGGAGAGCGGGGTGAGCCCAAAAGTGACGGGACAGGGCGACTCGCCCTCCCCGCGCCGGTCGAAAGGGCTGCGAAAGCACCCGCTGCGGAAGCGACGGCGCAGGCACCGGTGAAGGCGGAAGCGCCCGAGCTGGAGCCGGTACGGAAGGCGACGACGAAGTGAGTACGGCACCGCAGCTGGTGGTCCACCGCGACAAGGAGCTGATGGCTCAGGCCGCGGCGGCCCGGCTGATCACCAGGATCGTGGACGCACAGGCCTCCCGGGGCTCGGCGTCCGTGGTCCTGACGGGTGGGCGCAACGGCAACGGCCTGCTGGCCGCGCTGGCGGCCGCCCCGGCTCGGGACGCCGTCGACTGGGCCCGGCTGGACCTCTGGTGGGGCGACGAGCGTTTCCTCCCCGAGGGCGACCCGGAGCGCAACGTCACGCAGGCGCGGGAGGCTCTGCTGGACTCGGTGCCGCTCGATCCGAAGCGGGTGCACGCGATGCCGGCGTCGGACGGTCCCCACGGTGACGACGTGGACGCGGCGGCCGCCGCGTACGCGGAGGAGCTGGCGGGGGCGGCGGGCCCGGAGAACCACGGGCCCGTGCCGACGTTCGACGTCCTGATGCTCGGGGTCGGGCCGGACACGCATGTCGCCTCGCTGTTCCCGGAGTTGCCGGCGGTGCGCGAGACGGACCGTACGGTCGTCGGTGTCCACGGTGCGCCGAAGCCGCCCCCTACCCGGGTGACGCTGACGCTGCCGGCGATCCGCGCGGCCCGTGAGGTGTGGTTGCTGGCCGCGGGTGAGGACAAGGCCCAGGCGGTGGCGATCGCGCTCTCGGGAGCGGGTGAGGTGCAGGCTCCGGCGGCGGGCGCGTACGGGCGCAGCCGGACGCTGTGGCTGCTGGACGGGGCGGCGGCCTCACAACTGCCGCGATCGATGTACCCACCGGCTTTGGCGTGACCTTCGCGCACGCCGAGCGGTCGCGTCACCGGAGCGGCTGGAGCCCCTGACCGCAGGGGCCTCCGGCCGCTCCGGCGTTTTCCGGACCCGCGGGAGGTCTCAACTCCCGCCCAGCACGCGCGCGGTGAAGGCCGTCAGGTCGGCCCGGAGACGCTCCCGCGACACGTGCCCGTCCCACCGCTACTTGACCGACCCCGCCATCACACCCTGCACGAAGTGCTTCTGGAACGCGAAGAACACGACGACAGGGACGACCAGGGACAGGAACGCCCCCGGGGCCAGGACATCGATGTTGCTGCCGAACTGCCGGATCTGCGACTGGAGTTCCACCGTCAACGGCTGCGAGGAACTGTCCGCGAAGAGCAACGCCACCAGCATGTCGTTCCACACCCACAGGAACTGGAAGATGGCCAGGGAGGCGATCGCGGGCCTCCCCACGGGCAGCACGAGCCGCGTGAAGATGCGCCACTCACTGCCCCCGTCCATCCGCGCGGCCTCCAGCATCTCCTTGGGCATCTCGGAGAAGTAGTTCCGGAGCAGGAACACCGCGAACGGCAGGCCGTAGGCCACGTGGAACAGCACGACACCCGGGATCGTGCCGAACAGCCCCAACTGCCCGAAGAGCTTGGCGACGGGCAGCAGCCCGATCTGCACGGGCACCACCAGCAGCGCGACCACCAGGAGGAAGATCGCCTCGCGCCCGGGGAAGTCCAGCCATGCGAAGGCATAGCCCGCGAGCGCCGCGATCACCACGACCAGCACCGTCGTCGGTACCGATATCAGCACCGTGTTCCAGAACGCCTGCGTGATCCCGGAGTTCCCCAGCAGCTCCGAGTAGTTGTCGAAGGACAGCTGCCCGGGGCTGGAGAACACCGTCCACCAGCCGCCCTCCGCCGTGTCCTCGGCGGACCGCAGCGAGGAGAGGAACAGCCCTGCCAGCGGCGTCATCCACACCAGGCCGACCACCACGAGGAAGGCCTGGACGACCCCGTTGCCCAATCCGCGGCGGACCGCGTTCATCGCTGACTCCTTCGGAAACGGCGGACGTTGAACACCATGGCCGGGACGACCAGCAGCAGGAGCAGCACACCGAGCGCGCTGCCGAGGCCCTGGTTGTTGCCGCCGCCGAACGACACCAGCCACATCTGCGTCGCGAGCACGGTCGCGTCCTCCTGCACCGGCCCGGGCGCGATGATGTAGACGAGGTCGAAGACCTTCATGACGTTGATCACCAAGGTCACGAAGACGACCGTCAGTACCGGTGCCAGCAGCGGCACCGTGATCCGCCGGAAGATCTGCCACTCGTTCGCGCCGTCCATCCGCGCGGCCTCCAGCGCGTCCCGCGGCAGCGTCGACAGCCCTGCCCCGATCAGCACCATGGCGAAGCCGGTCCAGATCCACAGGTAGGCGCCGATGATCGCCGGGGTGACGAGCGCCGGTCCGAGCCAGGAGACGCCCTCGTAGGGCGGCGCGAAGTTGGACGACGGCAACCGCACGGCGTAGGAGCCCGGTTCGAGGCCCTCGAAGCGGAAGGAGCCGTCGGACGCGGTGGTCGCCGTGGCGACCGCCTTGCCGTCGCGCACCGCCTCGACCTTCATCTCCGGCAGTCCGCTCTCCTTCCGGTCGACCTTGCCCTGCTCCCCTCCCCCACCGGGGGTGAAGTCCAGGTAGACCACGCCGCGCAGCTCGTCCGGGGCGGCCTGCTGTCCCGCCGCCGCGAACGCGGGCTTCGTGCCGCCCGGCAGGTCGTCGGGCAGCACCCCCACCAGGCCGAGCGCCACCGCGTTCCCCGGCGACACGCTCTGGCTGGTGCGGTACGACCCGTCCTTCGCCTTCGTCAGTCCCTGCCCGTCACGCGCCCGGGCCGTCGGGTAGGACGACGAGCCCTCGAACGCGTCGTGGACGGAGACCACCGCGGCGTTGAGCACGCCCTTGTCGGGGTCCTCGTCGTAGGCGAGCCGGAAGATGATGCCGGCGGCGAGGAAGGAGACCGCCATCGGCATGAAGAGGAGCAGCTTGAAGGCCGTGGCCCAGCGGACCTTCTCGACCAGCACGGCGAGGATCAGCCCGAGGCCGGTCAGCAGCGCCGGTGCCACGACGACCCAGATGGCCGTGTTGCGCACGGCGTTGAGGGTCGCCGGGTCGCGGAACATCTCGGCGTAGTTGTCGCCGCCCACGAAGGTCGTTCCGGAGGCGTCGAAGAAGCTGCGGCCGATGCTGAACAGCACGGGGTAGACGACGAGCGCGCCGAGCAGCAGCAGCGCGGGCAGCACGAACAGCAGGGCGACGACCTTCCCGCGCCGGCGCAGGCGCCGGGTGCGGTCGGCGACCGTGCCGGGCGGCGGGGGGCTCGTCTCTTTCACGAGGGTCGCTGTCATGACGTATCAGTCCTGGTACGCCTTGGCCGCCGCGGCCTCCAGCTTCGCCGCGGTGCCCTTCGGGTCGGACGGGTCGCGCAGGAAGTCCTGGAGCAGCTTCCACTCGCCGGTGCCCTTCGTGCCGCCGAAGGCCGCGGGCGCCTGGTCGGACATGTCGAAGCGGACCGTGTCCCCGGCCTTCACGAGGGACTTGGCGGTGGCGCGGGTGACGTCGTCGCCGTACTTGGCGAGGTCGAGTTCCTTGTTCGGGGAGAGGAAGCCGCCGGCCTCGGCCCACACGGCCGCGGCCTCGGGGGTGGCCAGGTACTCCAGGAGGGCCTGGGCGGCCTTCTGGTTCTTGCCGTCCTTGAGGACGACGGCCGCGTCACCGCCGCTGACCACGGGGGCCTCGCCGCCGGCGACCGCCGGGAACGGGAAGAAGTTCGCGTCCTTCCCGACCGTCTTGCCGAACTGGTCCTTGGCGACGCCGGCGACGAAGTCGCCCTCGTAGACCATGCCGGCCTCGGGCTCGGGTCCGAAGACCTTCTCCACCGAGCCGGGGAAGTCGGTGTTCAGGGCGCCCTTCTGGCCGCCCGCGATGAGCTGCTTGTCCTTGAAGAGCTTGCCGAGCGTGGTGAGGGCCTCGACGACCGACGCGTCGGTCCACTTCAGCTTGTGGGCGGCGAGGGCGTCGTACTTCTCGGGTCCGGCCTGGGAGAGGTAGACGTTCTCGAACCAGTCGGTGAGGGTCCAGCCGTCCTGCCCGGCGACGGAGAACGCGGCGAGCCCGGAGTCGGACACGGTCTGCCCGGCCTTCAGCATCTCGTCGTACGACTTCGGCGGCTTGACGCCGGCCTGGGTGAGGGCGTCGGGGCTGTACCAGACGGTCGACTTGTGCGCGGCCTTGAAGTACAGGCCGTAGAGGGTGCCGTCGACGCTGCCGTACTTCTTCCACACGGGGGCGTACCCCGCGTCCACGGACTGCTCGGTCTTCTTCGACAGCGGCTTCAGCCAGCCCTTGCCGGCGAACTGCTTGAGCACGCCGACCTGCGGGACCATCACGACGTCGGGGGCGTTGCCGCCCTCGATCTTGCTGCCGACGACGGTGGAGACGTTGTCGCCGGTGGACGTGAACTGCGTCTTGGCGCCGGTCTTCTCGGTGAAGGCGTCCAGCACCTTCTGGAAGTTCTTCTGCTCGGTGCCGGACCAGACGCCGGCCACGGTGACCGTCTTGCCGCTGAGCGCCTTGTCGCCGCCGCCGGCCGAGACGGGGCCGCCGCCGCAGGCGGTCGCGCCGAGTGCCAGGACGAGGGCGGTGCAGCCGGTGAGCAGGGTGGTACGTCGTCGCATCATCGTTGATGTCCCTTCGGGGAGTTGACTTGCGGGGAGTTCAGGAACTGATCCACCAGGCGGCCGTGGAGCCGGGCAGTACCCCGGCGGGGCAGGGGCCGCTGGCGAGCAGGGGGGTGCCGGAGACCGGCGCGGGTGTGGGGGCCGTGCCGAAGTTGACGGCGCACACCAGGTCGTCGCCGCGGGCGAAGGCCAGGACGCCGGGCGGGGCGTCCAGCCAGCGCAGCGTGCCCTCGCCCAACTGGGGGAGGGTGCTACGCAGTTGGAGGCCGTCGCGGTACAGGTGCCAGAAGGAGCGGGTGTCGGCGAGGGCGCGGTCGGTGGCGTACTCGGCGAAGTACTCGGGCTGTGGCAGCCACGGCTTGGCGCTCTCCGCACCGGGGGTGAAGCCGAACGGCGACGCCTGCCCCGACCAGGGCAGCGGCACGCGGCACCCGTCGCGGATGCGGGCCCGGCTGCCGGTGCGGTGGAAGATCGGGTCGGTGAGCACGTCGTCGGGCAGGTCCACGACCTCGGGCAGGCCGAGCTCCTCGCCCTGGTAGATGTAGGCGGCTCCGGGCAGGGCCAGCATCAGCAGAGCGGCGGCGCGGGCACGGGCGGCGCCCAGTCCACTGCCCTCGGTGGCCGGTTCGCCGTAGCGCGTGACGGTGCGGACCTGGTCGTGGTTGTTGAGGACCCACGTGACCGTCGAGCCGGTCCCGGCGATGTCCTGCATGGCCTCCGAGATGACCTTCCGGAAGGCGTCGGGGTCCCAGGGGGCGCTGAGCAGGTCGAAGAAGAAGGCCTGGTGGAGCTCGTCCGGGCGGACGTACCGCGCGTGCTCGCGGGCGGTCGGGACGGAGACCTCGCCGACGAGCAGGCGTTCGCCGCCGTCGCGCTCGGTGTACTCCTCGCATATGGAGCGCCAGCGCCGCCACACGTCGTGCACCTCGGGCTGGTTCCAGGCGAGCGGGTTGACCGAGTCGCGGGTGCGGGCGTCGGCCTCCGGGTCGTCGGAGTCGGGCAGTTCCGGGTGCTTGAAGAGCCCGGCGGCGACGTCGATGCGGAAGCCGTCGACACCCCGGTCCAGCCAGAACCGCAGCACCCGGTCGAACTCGGCGACGACCTCCGGGTCACGCCAGTTCCAGTCGGGCTGCTCGGGCGTGAACATGTGCAGGTACCACTGGCCGGGTCGCCCGTCCGCCTCGGTCACCCGGCTCCACGCCGGTCCTCCGAACATCGCGTGCCAGTTGTTGGGCGGCTCGTCACCGTCCGGGCCGCGGCCGTCGGCGAAGTGGAAGCGGGCGCGGGCCTCGCTGCCGGGAGCCGCGGCGAGAGCCTCGCGGAACCAGGGGTGCTCGCTGGAGCAGTGGTTCGGGACGATGTCGAGCAGCACCTTGACGCCGAGCCGGCGCGCGGCGCCCACGAGCAGGTCGAACTCGGCGAGGTCGCCGAAGAGCGGGTCGACGTCGCAGTAGTCGGCCACGTCGTAGCCGTGGTCGTGCTGCGGCGAGGGATAGAAGGGGCTCAGCCAGATCCCGTCGACGCCGAGCTTCTTCAGGTAGGGCAGTCCGGCCCGGACGCCGGCGAGATCGCCGATGCCGTCGCCGGTGCTGTCCAGGAAGCTGCGGACGTACACCTGATAGATCACTGCGTCACGCCACCAGTGGTGCCTGTTCAACCCATCGACCTGTCTCTGAGGAGGGCAGCGGTTATGCATGCATGTTAAGTAGGCGTGTCGAGAGGGTGTCAATGAAAAGCACAGAGTCTCGTGGCAGGTTGGGTGCTGAAATACGGACTTACCGGGGCATCTCGCACCGAGATGAGACGTCGGCGTTACTTAACAAGTAACTAGAAGGATCTGTCGCAGAGCTAGCGACGGGAGACCGCGGCGAGCTCGCGCGCCAGCCGCCGCACCGCGGCCGAGGGCGTCTCGTGCCCCGCCATCGCGTCGTGCACGACCGCCTGCACGACCAGGCTGACCTGGTCGTAGCGCGGGCTCTTGGGGCGCGGCTCGGCGGAGAGCACGCTCTCGCGCAGGGTCGGCAGGTAGGGGAACCTGCGGATGAGCGCCGGGTCCTGGTAGAGATCGGCGCGTACGGGCGGCAGCGCGCCGCGCGTGAGGACCTGGCGCTGGACGTTCTCACCGGTGAGATAGGCGAGCAGACGGGCGGCCGAGTCGGGATGCCGGGTGTGGGTGCTGACGGCGAGATTGGAGCCGCCGAGGACGCTCTTCCCGGGCCCGTCCGGCCCCGGCAGCGGTACCGCGCCCACCTTCCCGGCGACCTTCGAGCCCTGCGCGGAGGCGCCGACGTACGCGTACGGCCAGTTCCGCAGGAAGAGCAGTCGGCCGTCCTGGAAGGCCTGCTTGGACTCCTCCTCCTTGTAGGTCAACGCTTCCTTCGGGATCCAGCCCTCGCGCACGCCGCGGGCCAGGAACCCGATGCCCTCGCGGGCCGCCGCCGAGTCGACGGTGACGCGCTCCCCCTCGTCGCCGAGGATCGAGCCGCCCGCCGAGTAGACGGCCTCGGCCGCGTTGACGGTGAGGCCCTCGTACGGCAGGAACTGCCCGGCGTAACCGTCGAGGCCGTGCTTCGGCGCGAGGGTCTTCGCGTACCGCTCCAGCTCCGCCCAGGTGCGCGGCGGCGGGACGCCCTCCTCGGCGAGGACGTCCTTGCGGTAGAGGAGCAGGCCCGCGTTGGTGACGTACGGGACGGCGTAGAGCTGCCCGTCGTAGGTCGCCGTGTCCACGACCGGCGGGAGGAAGCTCTTCAGGGGGAAGCGGTCGCGCGGCAGGGGCCGGATCCAGCCGGCCGCGGCGAACTCCGGGGTCCAGTTGACGTCGATGTTGAGCACGTCGAACCGGCTGCGGTCGCCGTCGCGCAGGTCGGTGACCATCTGCGCCTGGGTCTCGTCGGCCGAGTCGGGCAGCTCGACGAGGGTGACTTTCTCGCCGGGGTGGGTGCGGTTCCAGCCTTCCAGCAGGGGGCCGAGGTAGCCGGTGAGGTCTCCGGCGGTGGCGAGGGTGAGCGGGCCGCGGCCGCCCCGCGCGGGCTCGCCGGCCTCTGCTCCGGCGGCGACGTAGCCGGTCAGAACCACGATGAGAACGAGGAGGCCCCTACCCGCGGCATGGATCCACCGCATAGGTTCCTCCCTGTACACCGGCGACGGGCACCCTTGCCCGGAATCCGAGGCCATGTATACCTGTTAGGTATGGGCGATACTAGGGCCTGGAGCACATTGGACCGGACAGGAGGACTGCACGCGTGCGCCTGCCCCTCCTGGCACTCCTCGCCCGCGGCCCCGCCCACGGCTACGAGCTCAAGCAGGACCTTGAGCAACTGCTGGGCTCCGCGTACCCTCAGCCGAATGTCGGCCAGATCTATGTGACCCTCGGCCGCCTCGAGAAGTCGGGACTGATCGAGGGCGAGGACGTGACGCAGTCCAGCCGACCCAACAAAAAGGTCTACCACCTCACCGAAGCCGGGCGCGAGGCGCTGCGCGTCTGGTTCGAGGAGCCCGAGGACGAGCCGCGGGTACGGGACGAGTTCTTCATGAAGCTGGCGCTCGCTCCGCAGACGGGGCTCGCCGACCAGATCTCCCTGATCAACCAGCAGCGGCGTCAGTACCTGAACACCATGCGGCAGCTGTCCCGGCTGGCCGCCGCCGAAGACCGCGACAACCGCATCGCCCACCTGCTGATAGAGGGCGCGATGCTGCACCTGCAAGCCGACCTCGACTGGCTGGAACGGTGCCAGGAAGAGCTGGAGGAGTCGGAGTGAGCGACGACCGTCCCACTCCTGTGCTGCGCGCCGAGCGACTGGTGAAGACACACCACGGCGAGGGCGCGCCCGCCCATGCCGTGCGCGGGGTCGATCTGTGCGTACGGCCCGGCGAGTTCGTGGCGATCACCGGCCCGTCCGGCGCCGGGAAGTCGACGCTGCTGCATCTGCTCGGCGGCCTCCAGCGGCCGGACTCGGGCAGCATCTGGCTCGCCGGCGAGTGCACGGACACCTACGGCGAGGCCCGCTGGGCGGTGGAGCGGCGCAAGCGGATCGGGATCGTCTTCCAGTTCTTCAACCTGGTGTCCAACCTGTCCGTCGCCGACAACGTGGAGCTGCCCGCCCTGCTGGCCGGGACATCGCCGAAGCAGGCGCGGGCCGAGCGGGAGCAGTTGCTGGCCGAGCTGGGCCTGACGGGCAAGGAGCGCAGCATGCCGGGCGAGCTGTCCGGCGGCGAGCAGCAGCGGGTCGCCCTCGCCCGGGCCCTGGTCAACCACCCTCCGCTGCTGCTGGCCGACGAGCCGGCGGGCAGCCTGGACAGCAAGGGCACCCGCGAGGTGATGCGGCTGCTGTCCCGTTTCCACCAGCGCGGCCAGACGATCCTCCTGGTCACCCATGACGCGCGGCTGGCGAGTGCCGCGGACCGGGTGATCAGCTTCTTCGACGGACGGATCGCCGACGACGCGGAACTCGACGGCGGCACACCCCCGCGCCGGCCCGGCATCTCGGGCGTACTGGAACTCAAGGACTGACATGCGGGTGTACGACCACCGCGCCCGCCGCGGGCCGAAGGACTGAGGCCCGTGCGAGCCACCCTGCGCTGGGCGCACTCCGATCTGCGCACACACCGCGGTGAGGCGTTGTTCCTCGTCCTCGCCACCGCCGGCATCGTCGCCTCACTGCTGCTGGCCACGGCCCTGTTCGGGTACGCCACCAATCCCTGGCAGCGCGTGTTCACGCAGTCGCACGGCGCGCACGTGTGGCTGCACACCGACACCGCGGCCGACACCGGTGAGCTGGCCGGGCTGGACGGCGTCGACTCCGTCGCCGGCCCCTACCCCACCGCCGCCACCACGGTCGCCTCGCGCGGCAGCCGCGCCGCCGTGGAGCTGCGCGGTACCCCGGAACGGCCGTCCGTCGACCGCCCGCCGATCGTCTCCGGTCACTGGCTGGACCGTGCCACCCCGAACGGTGTGGTCCTGGAAAGCCGCCTCGCCCGCGCGCTGCTGGCGGAGCCCGGCGACACCCTCACCGTGCCCGGCACCGCCCGGCGGCTGACCGTCGTCGGCCTCGCCGACAGCGCCGAACCGCGCTACCGGCCCGGTGAGCAGCCGGGCCTGGTGTGGGCGCTGCCGTCGGCCGTGGCGGACCCCGGCGGCCAGGTGATCGGACTGCGTCTGACGGATCCCGGCGACACGTCCTACGTCGTCCAGCGTGCCGTGACCGTACTGGGGGCCGGAGCCATCGGGGAGGTGTCCACCTGGCAGCAGGCGCGTGCCGAGGCCCAGGGCGACAACCGGCTCCTCGGCCAGGTACTGGGCCTGTTCGGGCTGGGCGCGCTGGTCGCCGCCGGGCTCGCCGTGCACGGGGCGATCAGCACCCGCATCCGCGGCCATCTGCGGGATCTCTCCGTGCTGAAGGCGATCGGCTTCACCCCCGGCCAGGTGGTCCGTGTCTTCCTGCTCCAGCACCTCGCCTACGCCCTGCTGGGCGCCGTGGCCGCCGCCGGACTCGCCGAAGTGCTGGGCAGCCGCATCCCGGGGCGGCTCGGCGACGCGGTCGGCGTGTGGCAGGGGCTGCCCGGGCACACCCTGGCGCTGGTGGTGATACCGGTCGGCGCGGTGCTGTTCATCGGCGCCACCACCGGTCTGGCCGCGTGGCGGGCCGGACGGGTGCCACCGGTCCCGGTCCCGGTCCCGGTCCAGCGGCCCGCCGCGCCGCGGGGCGGGCGGTGGTCCGCGGCGACGGGCCGGATGCTCGGGCGGCGGCCCGTGACGGCTGCGCACGGTGGACGGCCGGCGAGCGGCGCGCGCCGGCTCCTCGGGCTGCCGCCCGCGGCTCCCCGGACCGGCCGGCTCTCCGGCACGGCACGCCGAGCCCTCGGCGCGCGCGTTCCGCCCGCCCTGGTGCTGGGCTGGCACAAGGCCTTCACCCGCCGCCCCCGCTCGCTCGCCACCGTCGCCCGTCTCACGCTGCCGCTGCTGCTGATCGTGGTGGCGATGAGCGCGTGGACGACCATCGACCGCTTCCACAGCAGGCCCGAGCAGATCGGCCTGCCGACCGCGCTCAGCGTCCGCGCCGACGCCGGCCTCGGCGAGCGGCAGACCCGAGCGCTGCTGGAACGCGACCCGGAGGTGGCCGCCGCCTACCCCGGCGTCGAGACGGCCGCCCTGGTCCCGGGCCAGACGGCGACCATCGCCCTGCGCGGCCTCGGTACCGACCAGGACCCCTACCCGTACACCCTCGCCGAGGGGCGCCCGGCCCGCGGCGCCGACGAGGCCGTGGCCGGGCAGGGGCTGCTCGACCTGCTGAACGTGCGCGTCGGCGACTGGGTGCGGATGACCGTCGGGGACCAGCCGCAGATCCTGCACATCGTGGGCCGAAGCATCGAGCCGGAGAACGCCGGCCGGGTCATCTCCACGTCCCTCGACACCCTCCGCGCGAACGACCCCGGGCTCCGACCGACCCTCTACGAGCTGCGCCTGGACCCCGGTGCCGAGCCCCGGGACGTGGCCGACCGGCTGGCCACGGCCGGACGCGGGCACCTGGACGTGCACACCGTGACCAACCCGGCCGACGGTCTCTCCCCGCTGCGCGCCGTCGTCGCCGGGCTGATCGCCGTCCTCGCCCTGATCGGGCTCATCGAGCTGCTGACCGCGATCGGTGGCACCGTCCGCGAGAGCGAACGGGACCTGCTGGCGCTGAAGGCGATCGGCCTGTCTCCCCGGCAGATCACAGCGATCACGGTCACGGCCACCGGCTGTACGGCTCTGGCTGCCGTCCTGGCCGCCACGGCACTGGGCCTGCCCCTCGCCCACTGGCTGATCGACGCGCAGGGCAGATGGAGCGGTATCGGCGCGGGCATCGCACAGGGCCCTTCCGCCCTGCTCATGCTGCTGCTCGGCGCTTCGGCGGTGCTGTGCGCGGCGGCACTGGCGGCCGTACCCGCGACCCGGGCGGCCCGCCGCCGCCTCGCGGACACGCTGAGCGCGGTCGCCTGACCTCGGCTTCGGCGGCTTCCCCGGTCAACCGCCGTAGGGCCGCTGCGGGTTGTACGGCGGCTGCGGGTGCGGGCTGTACGGCGGCTGCGGGTGCGGGCTGTACGGCGGCTGCGGGTTGGGCGCGTAGGGGTTGCCGTACGGGTGGCTGTACGGATTGTTGTACGGATTCCCCTGCGGCGGCAGGTACGGCTGCCCCGCCGGGGGCATCCCCGGCGGAACGGGCGGGGCCGTCGGCGGGACGGGCCCGGGGGTCGGAGCCAGGGTCGCCGGGTGTGCCTTCAGCCGGATCCCGTACCGCCGCCTCAGCCGTCCCATCTCCAGCAACGCGATCGCGGTGACCGTCACCGGAGCGCCCAGGATGAAGACGATGCCCAGCGTGAGGCTGAGCCCGTGCAGATCACCGGTGACCAGGTCCGGGACGGCCATCAGCCAGCTGGTCACCACGGCGAGCAGCGGCGGCAGACAGCGGTGCACGGCAGCCGTGCCGAAGAAGTTCCCGGAGACCCGCACCGCTCCGTACGCCGTGAAGACCAGCATCCACATCATCGTCATGCCGACCCCGATGATCACGATCGGATTCCCCGTCGCGTTCGTCGTCCGCACCAGCACCAGCAGGGCGGCGACACAACCCACGAACAGCAGGAGCAGCTTGAGGGAGTTGAGGAGCGGCACCCGCAACTGCCCGACGGTGCCGGTGCGCCGCCAGACGTAGAGCATCGCCCCGACGGTCAGCGGTGTGAGGAAGAGCAGGACGACCGAGGCGGTCATCGCGTTCTCCAGCAGCTCCGTGAGATCGAAGCCGCCCTCGATGAAGGTGTAGACGCCGAGGGACGCGACCGCCCCGGCGATGACCCGGAACTTCTTGAGCCGCTCCACGGACGGGTCGAGCGGCTGGGGTATCCACGCGGGGTGGAACACGGCCCGAGCCACGTCCTGGGGCTTCAACAGGGACCGGGCCGTCAGAGTGCCGCCCGTCCAACTTCCGCGTGTGCGTGCCACTTCGCGCTCCCCCGAGCACTCGCTGTCATGATCGCCCGGAGTCTACGGGACGCGGACGGCGCCCCGCCGTCCGCGTCCGCTGTCCGCAAGAGCCGTCACTCCCGGCCGCGCAGCTCCCTGTAGGCCGCCACCAGAGCCTTCGTGGAGGCGTCCAGGCCTTCGACCTCGGCGCCCTCGGTCAGCGCGGGCTCGACCCGCTTGGCGAGGACCTTGCCCAGCTCGACGCCCCACTGGTCGAAGGAGTCGATGTTCCAGACCGCGCCCTGCACGAACACCTTGTGCTCGTAGAGGGCGACCAGCTGGCCCAGGACCGAAGGCGTCAGCTCGGGCGCCAGGATGGTGGTCGTCGGGTGGTTGCCCCGGAACGTCTTGTGCGGCACCAGCTCCTCCGGGACGCCCTCGGCCCGGACCTCATCCGGGGTCTTGCCGAAGGCGAGCGCCTGCGTCTGGGCGAAGAAGTTGGCCATCAGCAGGTCGTGCTGCGCCTTGAGCTCGTCGCTCAGCTCGGCGACCGGCCGGGCGAAGCCGATGAAGTCCGCCGGGATCAGCTTGGTGCCCTGGTGGATGAGCTGGTAGTAGGCGTGCTGCCCGTTGGTGCCGGGCGTGCCCCACACCACCGGCCCGGTCTGCCACTCCACCTCACGCCCGTCCCGGCCGACGTACTTGCCGTTGGACTCCATGTCGAGCTGCTGGAGGTAGGCGGTGAACTTGGACAGGTAGTGGCTGTACGGCAGCACCGCGTGCGACTGGGCGTCGTGGAAGTTGCCGTACCAGATGCCCAACAGGCCCAGCAGCAGCGGCACGTTGGCCTCGGCGGGCGCGGTGCGGAAGTGCTCGTCGACGATGCGGAACCCGTCCAGCATCTCCCGGAACCGGTCCGGGCCGATGGCGATCATCAGGGACAGGCCGATCGCGGAGTCGTACGAGTAGCGGCCGCCGACCCAATCCCAGAACTCGAACATGTTGGCCGTGTCGATGCCGAACGCGGCGACCTTCTCGGCGTTCGTCGACAGGGCGACGAAGTGCTTGGCGACGGCGGCGTCGTCGCCGAGGGCCTCCAGCAGCCAGCCGCGTGCGGAGGTGGCGTTGGTGACCGTCTCGATGGTGGTGAAGGTCTTGGAGGCGACGATGAACAGCGTCTGCGCCGGGTCCAGATCCCGCACCGCCTCGTGCAGGTCGGAACCGTCCACGTTCGACACGAAGCGGAACGTCATCGAGCGGTCCGTGTATGCGCGCAGCACCTCGTACGCCATCGCGGGCCCGAGGTCGGAGCCGCCGATGCCGATGTTGACGATGTTCCGGATCCGCTTGCCGGTGTGGCCGGTCCACTCGCCGGAGCGGACCCGGTCCGCGAACTCGGTCATCTTGTCGAGCACGGCGTGCACCCTCGGGACGACGTTCTCGCCGTCGACCTCGACCACCGCGTCCCGCGGCGCCCGCAGAGCGGTGTGCAACACGGCGCGGTCCTCGGTGGTGTTGATCCTCTCGCCGCGGAACATCGCGTCGCGCAGCCCGAACACGTCGGTGGCTGCGGCCAGTTCCCGCAGCAGCCGCAGGGTGTCGTCGGTGACGAGGTGCTTGGAGTAGTCGACGTACAGGTCGCCGACCCGGAGGGTGTAGCCGGAGCCGCGGCCGGAGTCGGCGGCGAACAGCTCGCGCAACTGGACGTCGCCCAGCTCCTCGCGGTGCTTGGCCAGTGCCGTCCACTCGGACGTCTGGTTGAGCCTGGTACGGCCGTCTGCGTTCATCTCGGACTTCAGCCTTCTTCCTTGCCTGTGCTGCTGCGTACCTGCCCCGCTGCCGGTCCCAACCTATTGGATCAGCGGTTGCCGTGAACTGTCGTCGCTCCGTCCTCCGGCGCAACAACAGGTACGTCCGGCCGGCGCGCGGGTATCAGCGCGGTGACGGACAGGGCGAAGAAAACCGCGGCGAGCAGTGCCGGGGTGTTGTCGCCCCAGACGGAGGCGACGGCTCCGCCCAGCAACGCGCCCACGGGCGCGCCCGCGACGGCGAGCGTCCGGAACGCGGAGCTGACCCGGCCCAGCACCCCGGTGGGGCTGCGCTGCTGCATCAGCGTCGTGGTGTTGACGTTCCACACCATCCCCATGAACCCGAACACGGCCAGCGCGGCGACGAGCACGGCCAGGCTGCGCACGGCCCCCATGACGACGAGCGTCCCGGTCTGCACCACCCCGGCGACCAGCACCGCACGCATCCGGCCGACCCGGTCGACGAGCCGGCCGCCCAGCGCTCCCCCGGCCAGGCTGCCGACGGTGTACGCGGTCATGGCCGCCGCGTATCCCGCGTTGCCGGCGTCCAGCCAGCCGGTCACCAGGACGACGAGGGTGGCGACGAGGGCGCCCATGCCGATGTTGCACAGGGCGGTGGCGGTGCACAGGGCACGCAGCGCCCGGTCGTGGACCAGGGTGCGCAGCCCCTCGGCGATCTCCCGGCGCAGGGTGCTGCCCGCCGGTCGCGGTTTCCGCTCGGGCGGCGGCGTGCGCAGGGAGGCCACCAGCGCCGCGGCCGCCAGGAAGGTCACGGCGTCGGCCGCGAAGGGGACGGCGGTCCCGGCCACCAGGAGCAGCGGCACGACAGGGCCGCCCAGCAGGCCGCCGGCGACGCGCTGTCCGGTCATCAGTCGGGCGTTGGCGCTACCGAGGGCGCCCCGGTCGACCAGGGCGGGCAGCAGCGCCGTGGCGGCGTTGTCGAAGAGGGTCTGAAGCGCGGTCAGCGCGAAGGCCAGCACGATCAGCAGGCCGATCGAGGCGTGACCGAGCGCGACGGCCACCGCGAAAGCGGCGACCAGCAGGCCGCGCAGCGCGTCGACCGTCCACATGGCGCGCCGCTGGTCCACGCGGTCGGCGACGGCCCCGCCGAGCAGTCCGAAGACGATCCAGGGCAGATAGCCGCAGGCCGTGACGGAGGCCACGAGCAGCGGATCGTCGGTCAGGGTGACGGCCAGCAGGGGCAGCGCGGCCGTACGCAGCGCGTCTCCGAAGCTGGACAGCACGGCCGCGCTCCACAGCCGTCCGAAGCCACCGCGCCACGCGGGCGCGCGCACGTCCCCCACCTCGACCGTCGACACTGTTTCCCCCTCACGGTCCGCCCGATGCACAAACCGTAGAGGGCACCACTGACAATCGGTCCGCGAGCGGCCGTCACGCCCGTGGGGAAAGCAGCTCCGGCCGGGCACCTGATGGTGCCCGGCCGGTCTCGACTTCTAGATCTCGCCCCGCAGTTTGGCGAGCGCCTCGGCGAGGATCGCCTCGCCGTCCGCGTCGCTGCGCCGCTCGCGTACGTACGCCAGGTGCGTCTTGTAGGGCTCGGTGCGCGGCGGGTCCGGGGGGTTGTCCCGGTCCTGGCCTGCCGGGAAGCCGCAGCGGGGACAGTCCCAGGTTTCGGGCACCTGCGCGTCGCTGGCGAAGCTCGGCTGGGTCTCGTGTCCGTTGGAGCACCAGAAGGAGATGCGCAGCCGCGGCGCGGACTCGCCGCGCTCGGCCTCGCCCATCGGCCCCGCCCCGACCCGGCTTCCCCGGATCGCGTTGCCACTTGCCACGGTCGTAACTCCCTGCGTGATGGTGCCGCGAAGCGAGTCGGCGTTCCGCTTCGCCGCGAGCGCCTCAGTCTACGTAAGGCCCAACGCGCGTCCAGTGATTGGAGTTACAACCCTCACACCTAGACGCAAGCCCCATGATAGGCCGCGCTCAGCTGCGCGTACCCAACATGGGGCCTTACGTACAGGTCCGTGTGGATTGCGGCTCGATCAGTTGTTCATCTTCATCAGGATGCCGAGCACGACAATGCACGCGAACCACAGCAGACCGACCACGACCGTGATCCGGTCGAGGTTGCGTTCGGCGACCGAGGAGCCGCCGACGGAGGACTGCATGCCGCCACCGAACATGTCGGAGAGGCCGCCGCCCTTCCCCTTGTGCATCAGCACCAGCAGCATCAGCAGCAGGCTGAAGACGATCAGGGCGATCGAGAACCCCAAAACCACGGCTGGACCAACTTCCTCGGATTCGGATGGACGACGCGGGGCCCAGCACAGTACTGGACCCCGCAAGGGTACGACGGATCGCCGCTACCGCATACTCACTGGTCGCGGAAGCGCACGATCTTGACGAACTCGTCGGCGTCCAGCGAGGCACCCCCGACCAGGGCGCCGTCGATGTCGGCCTGGGCCATGATCTCAGCGACGTTGCCGGACTTCACGGAGCCGCCGTACTGGATGCGGACCTTGTCGGCCAGGTCCTGCGAGTACAGCTCGGCGATCTTGCCGCGGATCGCCGCGCAGACCTCCTGGGCGTCCTCGGCGCCGCAGACCTTGCCGGTGCCGATGGCCCACACGGGCTCGTAGGCGATCACGACGGTCTCGGCCTGCTCGGCGGAGAGGTCCTTCAGACCGCCCTCGACCTGGGTGAGGGTGTGGGAGACGTGGTTGCCCGCCTCACGGACCTCCAGCTCCTCGCCGACGCACAGGATGGGGGTCAGGCCGTGCTTGTAGGCGGCCTTGACCTTGGCGTTGACGATCTCGTCGGTCTCGTTGTGGTACTGGCGGCGCTCGCTGTGGCCGACGGCGACGTACGTGCACTTCAGCTTGGCCAGCATCGGGCCGGAGATCTCGCCGGTGAAGGCACCGCTGTCGTGCGCGGAGATGTCCTGGGCGCCGTACTTGATCTTCAGCTTGTCGCCGTCGACCAGGGTCTGCACGGAGCGCAGGTCGGTGAAGGGCGGCAGGACCGCGACCTCGACGGCCTCGTAGTCCTTGTCGGCCAGGGCGAAGGCGAGCTTCTGGACATGGGCGATGGCCTCGAGGTGGTTGAGGTTCATCTTCCAGTTGCCCGCCATCAGTGGCGTGCGCGTGCTCATAAAGGGTCAGTCCTCCAGTGCGGCGAGGCCGGGGAGCGTCTTGCCCTCGAGGTATTCGAGGGAGGCGCCTCCACCGGTCGAGATGTGGCCGAATGCGTTCTCGTCGAAGCCCAGGATGCGGACGGCCGCGGCGGAGTCGCCACCACCGACCACCGTGAAGGCCTGGGAGTCGAGGAGAGCCTGGGCGACCGCCTTGGTGCCCTCGGCGAAATCAGGGTGCTCGAAGACGCCCATGGGGCCGTTCCAGAAGACGGTGGCGGCGTCGACGATCTTCGAGGCGTACAGCTTGCGGGACTCCGGGCCGATGTCCAGGCCCATCTGGCCGGCCGGGATGGCATCCGCGGCCACGGTGCTGGGCCGGCCCGGGGCCTTGGTCTTGAGGTCCGGGAACTCCGGAGCGACCACGACGTCCACCGGCAGGACCAGCTCGACGCCGTTCTTCTCGGCGCGCTCGATGTACTCCCGGACGACCGGGAGCTGGTCCTCCTGGACCAGGGACGAGCCGATCTCGTGGCCCTTGGCCTTGAGGAAGGTGAAGACCATGCCGCCGCCGATGAGCAGCCGGTCGGCCTTGCCGAGGAGCCGGTCGATGACGGCGAGCTTGTCGGACACCTTGGCGCCGCCCAGGACGACGGCGTAGGGCCGCTTGACGTCGTCGGTGAGCTTCCTCAGGACGCCGACCTCGGTGGCGATCAGGTAGCCGGCGGCGTGCGGCAGGCGGGCCGGGAGGTCGTAGACGGAGGCGTGCTTGCGGTGCACGGCCCCGAAGCCGTCGCCGACGTAGACGTCCGCGAGGGCCGCGAGCTGGTCGGCGAAGGCGCCGCGCTCGGCGTCGTCCTTGCTCGTCTCACCGGCGTTGAAGCGCAGGTTCTCGACGACCGCGACCTGGCCGTCGGCGAGGCCGGCGACGGTGGCGCGGGCGGACTCGCCGACCGTGTCGGTGGCGAACGGCACGTCCGCACCGAGGAGTTCACCGAGGCGCGTGGCGGCCGGGGCGAGGGAGAAGGCCGGGTCCGGGGCACCCTTGGGGCGGCCCAGGTGCGAGGCGACGACCACGCGGGCGCCCGCGTCGGCGAGGGCCTTGACGGTGGGCAGTACGGCGCGGATACGGCCGTCGTCGGTGATGGTGGTGCCGTCCAGCGGCACGTTCAGGTCGGCGCGGACGAAGATCCGCTTGCCCGCCACCCCTTCGGCGAGGAGTTCGTCGATCGTCTTCATGCAGGGACTCCTGAAAGAGCTCGTGATCGCTCGTAAGCGCTCGTGATCGGACAGCTCTGATCTGTACGTGAGTCAGGGCTCGGACAGCGCGACCGCGCGCTGCCCGAGCCCTGCTCTCACATCGTGGTGCCTGGTCTATTCGATCAGAGCTGGTTACCGACGAAGACCGTCAGGTCGACGAGGCGGTTGGAGTAGCCCCACTCGTTGTCGTACCAGCCGATGACCTTCACGTTCTTGCCCTCCTGGACCATGGTCAGGGAGGAGTCGAAGGTGCAGGACGCCGGGGCGTTGACGATGTCGGAGGAGACGATCGGGTCCTCGGTGTACTCGAGGATGCCCTTCAGCTCGCCCTCGGCGGCCTTCTGGAAGGCGGCGTTGACCTCTTCCTTGGTGACCTCGCGGCCGAGTTCCAGGACGAGGTCGGTGACCGAGCCGGTCGGGACCGGGACGCGCATCGCGATGCCGTCCAGCTTGCCCTTGAGCTGCGGCAGGACCAGCGCGGTGGCCTTGGCGGCACCGGTCGTGGTCGGAATGATGTTCTCGGCGGCGGCACGCGCGCGACGCAGGTCCTTGTGCGGGAAGTCCAGGATGCGCTGGTCGTTGGTGTACGCGTGCACCGTGGTCATCAGGCCCTTGACGATGCCGAAGTTCTCGTCGAGAACCTTCGCCATCGGCGCCACACAGTTGGTGGTGCAGGAGGCGTTGGAGATGACGTGGTGGTTCGCCGGGTCGTACTTGTCCTGATTGACGCCCATCACGATGGTGACGTCCTCGTCCTTGGCCGGAGCCGAGATGAGGACCTTCTTGGCGCCGCCCGCGATGTGCTTCTCGGCGTCGGCCTTCTTGGTGAAGATGCCGGTCGACTCGATGACGATGTCGGCGCCCAGCTCGCCCCACGGGATGTCGGCGGGGTTGCGCTCGGCGAGAACCTTGATGGTCTTGTCGCCGACGGTGATGGTGTCCTCGGTGTGCGAGACCTCCTGCTTGAGGCGGCCCAGGATGGTGTCGTACTTCAGCAGGTGAGCGGTGGTCGCGGTGTCACCCAGGTCGTTGACAGCCACGATCTCGATGTCTGCACCCTGCTCCAGGAGCGCGCGGAAGTAGTTACGCCCGATGCGGCCGAAGCCGTTGATGCCTACGCGGATCGTCACGAACCGATCTCCTCGTTGGTACGCCGGCCATGAGGTGCCGGCGAGCTCTGTTTGGGATGTCCCCGACCGCCTCCGACCCTACCTCCCTGAGGCCCCGGTGGTGACATCCAGATGCCCCATACACGGCAGGGCGGTCCGTACCGGCCAGTAGGGGTACGGACCGCCCGCCACCGAGAGCGGGGTCACTCGATTTCGCTACTCGGCGTGGTGCCTGTTGACCGAGAGTTCCCTGGTCTCGGGAGGTCACACGTCGAGGGAGGCGAGCGCCTTCCTCATCAGTGCCGCGCGGTCGGCCGCGGTGACGACGTGCTCCAGACCGAAGCCCAGCAGCACGGTGTCGTCCGTGGTGACCGCGCCGTAGGTCTGGAAGAGGGCCCCGGTGCGGGCCCAGTCCTTGAGGGCGGCCGGGCTGCCCGCGGGCGGGCCGGTCGCCTTCCACGCGCCGAGCGAGGTCTCGAAGCCCTCGGTCTCCTTCGCCGTGCCGCCGACGACGAGCGAGGCCTCATCCGCGAGGACGCCGTACCCGCCGGTGCCCGGGTCGGTGACGTAGCTGATCGAGAGCTCGACCGACTTGCCGGCGTACGCGCTCAGGTCGAAGTTCACCTGCTGCCAGCCTCCGGAGGAGCCGGTGATGCTGTGCCACTGCCCGGTGCTGCCGGTCGCGGCGCAGCCGCCGTCCGACTGGGTCAGGTAGTGCTTCAGCCAGGGGTGCTCGCGTACGTAGAAGCCGCCCTCGCACTCCGTCGGCACGGTGGCCTTGGTGGCGCCGCCCTTCTCGGGCAGGGTCGTCCAGTCGTCGGCGCCCGTGGTGTGGGCCTCGACCAGGACGTTGTCGTAGCCGGACTCGGTGTCCCACATCAGCTGGGTGCGCAGCGCGGGCTGGTCGGCGGCGGTGACACCCGTGAGGTCCACGGTGCGGGTGAGGCGCTTGTAGGCGTCGTCGGTGTGGACGGCGGCGGCCATCGAGGAGCCGGCGTACGGGCCGTACGGATTGGTCGCCCCGGCGAACTGTCCGGCGCCCTTGCTCGCGAACCGCGGGTACTGCTCGGCCGGCAGTTCGTCGGAGGTGACGTTGTACCGGCCCGCCTTGTCCAGCGGGTTGCCGGGCGCGTCGGCGAGCGGTCCCGTGAAGCCGCTCAGCTCGCCGGAGCCGGTGAAGCCGGTGGCTCCGGCGGCCGTGGTGCGGCTGTAGGCGCCGAGGTAGTACTGGCTGAAGTCGTTGGACAGGGCGCCGCCGCCGAGGTCGACGCTGCCGCCGGCCTGCTCGCCGGCCTCGATCAGCCTGCCGCCCGCGTTGAGGAAGGCGCGCAGTTGCAGCTGGGTGGCGTTGCCGGGGACGCTCGCGCCCGTGTAGTGGACGACGGTGTCGAAGTGGCTCAGCACGCCGAGCGCGTCGGGTGCGCCCCGCCGGGCGACGTCCCAGACGACGGCCTTGCGGCCGCCCGCCTTGAGCGCGTCGACGTACTTCTGCGCCTGTGTGGCGGTCGCGCCCTCCTCGGCGACGACGAGGGTGTTCGCCCGGGGCCGCTCGGCGACGGTGTAGGTGAAGCGCTCGCTGGAGACCTTCCTGCCGTTCCTCGTCTCCGCGGTGAACCACACCTCGACCCGGTCGCCCGGGTCGCCGTCCTTGACCTTCGCCCGGTACTCGTCGAAGTAGAGGTTGTCCTCACCGCCGTAGGTCTCACCGCCCTTCCAGGGCCGGAGCGCCATGTCCTCGGTGCGGCCGCCGTTGACGCGGTACCTCAGCTCCTTGTCGCGCAGCGACTTCCGCGCGACGACGGAGACCTCCTGGTCACCGCCGCGGGCGTACGACGTCGAGAACGCGGCGGGGGTGAAGTCGGCGGCGCTCAGTCCGACCGACGAGGACGGCCGGTCGGGATGCGCGGCGGACTCGGCGACGGAGAGCGCGAACGGGACGTTCTTGGCGAACTCCTGCCGGATCAGCTTCTCGTCGTCCGGGAAGGTGAAGACCGACCGGCAGTCGGCCGCCTTCCACTCGTCGTTCGGGTCGGCGTTCGAGGCCGACTGACAGGTCGACATCTCGGGGGTGAACATCGCGATGCCGTTGACGTTCGCCGCGTGGCCGTCCGCCTCGCCGTTGGTGGTATACAGCTCGGAGGAGAGTTGCGGGTGGTAGCCGGGGATCGCGGAGTTCTCGGGCGTGCCGGCGAGCGCCTCGTACAGGGTGTCGTCCGGGGTCGGCGTGGCCACCTGCCAGCCGACTCCGTACAGGAGCAGTTCGGCGGCCGAGTGGTAGTTGATGCCGTACGTGAAGCCGATCCGCTTCTCGAAGGCGTGCAGCGCCTGGGTCTCCGGTTCGGAGCCCGGGCCCGGGCCGCGGTAGGTCTCGCTGGTGGGGTTGGGGGACGAACCCTCGTCGTCGTAGCCCCACTTGTAGGAGAAGTTGCGGTTGAGGTCGACGCCGTCGCCGGTGCCGATGACGCCGTCGCCGTTCATGTCGCGCAGGTTCTTGCGCCACATGCGGTTGTCGTCGTCGGCGAAGGTGTAGTCGTAGCCGTCGGGGTTGGCCGAGAGGACGAACCACAGTTCGGTGGAGTCGACGATCTTCTTGATCCGCCGGTCCTTCTTGTAGTTGTCCAGGTAGTGGTGCATCAGCCGCCGGGTCATCTCCGGTGTGATCCACTCGCGCGCGTGCTGGTTGGACATGTAGAGGACGGAGGGCTTGGAGCCGTCCTTCGCCTTCTTCGCGCCCCGGGTGAGCTTCAGCGCGAGGATGTCCTGGCCCCTGACGGTCTTGCCGATGGAGACGACCTTGGTGAGGTCCGGGTTCTCCTGAGCGGCCGCGAGGATCTCCTCCTTCAGGCCGCCCTTGCCGCTGTAGGGGCGGAACACGCCCTGAGCGGCGTCGCCGACGCGGGCCTTGGCCTTGGCGGAGAGGTCGTGCTCGGTGAGGTCGACGCCCTGCTGCTCCAGCTTCTTCGCCTGCCGGTCGGTCAGATAGACCTCGACGGTGGCGGTGCCCTTCGCGGGTACCCGCTCGCTGAGTTCGTGACCGTCCTGGCCGGCGGCGAGCAGCAGGGGTACCTGCCGGCGGGTGACGTCGGCGCGGAAGACCTTGACTTCGTCCGGGTCGGACGGGGCTGTGCTGTCCGGTTGTGCCTGGGCGATGGGTGCGATGCTCGCTCCGCCGATCAGGAGCGCGCCGACAGCGAGGATCGATCTCGCTCTTCGTCTCATGAACCCCCCTAGCCTGGGTCCGCCGCAGCAGCGAACAGATGCCAGGCTCATGACAGTCCATGATCGAGTCAAGAGCGCCTGAACGACACGCAAAAGCCGGTGCCGATCACCCAAGTGGGCGCCGACCCCGGCTTTTTGACGGGCCGTGGGATCAGCCCACGAGGTTGTCGGCGAGCTCCTCCTCGGCGAGGTTGGCCTCCGTGCCCGGGATGCCGAGGTCGGAGGCGCGCTTGTCGGCCATGGCGAGCAGGCGGCGGATCCGGCCGGCGACGGCGTCCTTGGTCAGCGGCGGGTCGGCGAGCGCGCCCAGCTCCTCCAGGGAGGCCTGCTTGTGCTCCATGCGCAGCCGGCCGGCGGCGGCGAGGTGCTCCGGGACGTCGTCGGCGAGGATCTCCAGGGCGCGCTGGACGCGGGCACCGGCGGCGACGGCCGCACGGGCCGAGCGGCGCAGGTTGGCGTCGTCGAAGTTGGCGAGCCGGTTCGCCGTGGCGCGCACCTCGCGGCGCATCCGGCGCTCCTCCCAGGCCAGCACCGACTCGTGGGCACCGAGGCGGGTGAGCAGCGCCCCGATCGCGTCGCCGTCGCGGACGACGACCCGGTCCACGCCGCGCACCTCACGGGCCTTGGCGGCGATCGACAGGCGGCGCGCGGCGCCCACCAGAGCGAGCGCGGCCTCGGGGCCCGGGCAGGTCACCTCCAAGGAGGAGGAGCGGCCGGGCTCGGTGAGCGAGCCGTGCGCCAGGAAGGCTCCGCGCCAGGCGGCCTCGGCGTCGCAGGTGGCCCCCGAGACCACCTGCGGGGGCAGGCCGCGGATCGGGCGGCCCCGCCCGTCCACCAGACCGGTCTGGCGGGCCAGCTGATCACCGCCCGCGACGACCCGCACCACGTAGCGCGAGCCGCGGCGCAGCCCGCCCGGAGCCATCACGATCAGCTCGGAACTGTGGCCGAAGATCTCCAGGATGTCCCGCTTGAGGCGGCGCGCCGCCATGGCGGTGTCCAGCTCCGCCTCGATCACGATCCGACCGCTCACCAGGTGGAGGCCGCCGGCGAACCGCAGGATGGCGGAGACCTCCGCCTTTCTGCAGCAGGTCCGGGTGACGGGGAGCCGGGAGATCTCGTCCTTCACCGCTGCCGTCATCGCCATGGGCCGATCCTTCCATGCATCCGAAAAATACGGTCGTACGCGGCGGCCAACAGCTCCGGGTCGTGCCTCGGGGTGCCGTCGGGCCGGGCCACCGGCGCCAGCTCGACCGCGGCCCCGAACCGCTCGGCGGCGTCGGTCAGGGAGTCGCGGTCGGGCACGGCGGCCTCGTCGGCCAGCACCACGTCCAGGGCGAGTTTAGGGGCGTGTCGTCCCAAAACCTCCAAATGACGCTGCGGGGAGAAGCCCTCGGTTTCTCCGGGCTGCGGGGCGAGGTTCAGGGAGAGTACCCGGCGGGCCTTGGTCTGCGTGAGCGCGTCCAGCAGTTCGGGCACGAGCAGGTGCGGGATGACCGAGGAGAACCAGGAGCCGGGTCCGAGCACCACCCAGTCCGCGTCCAGGACGGCGTCGACCGCCTCGGGCACGGCCGGCGGGTCGTTCGGCACCAGGTGCACGGACTGCACCTCGCCCGGGGTGAGGGCGACGGTGGCCTGGCCGCGGACGGTGTCGACCTCGTCCGGGCGGGCCGGGTCGTGGCCCTTGACCAGGGCCTGGAGCTCCAGCGGGACGGCGGACATGGGCAGCACCCGCCCCTGGGCGCCCAGCAGGCGTCCGACCAGGTCGAGGGCCTGGACGTGGTCGCCGAGCTGCTCCCACAGGGCGACGATCAGCAGGTTGCCCACCGCGTGCTCGTGCAGGTCGCCCTGGGACTGGAAGCGGTGCTGGATGACGCGGGCCCAGGTCTGGCCCCAGTCGTCGTCGCCGCACAGCGCGGCCAGGGCCTTGCGCAGGTCGCCGGGCGGCAGCACGCCCAGCTCGTCGCGGAGCCGGCCGCTGGAGCCGCCGTCGTCGGCCACGGTGACGACGGCGGTGAGGTCGCCGGTGATCCGGCGCAGCGCGGCGAGCGAGGCGGACAGGCCCATGCCGCCGCCGAGGGCGACGACCTTGGGCTGGGCGCCCCGGCGGCGCGGCCTGCCGCCCCGGGCCTCGGCGGGCCGGCTGCCCTTGCCTGAGGTGTTGCCCTCGGGCATCACCCGGCGCAGCCGGCTCAGCCGGGGAGTACGTCGTGTCATTCGCGTCCCATGTCCCGGTGGACGACCACCGTCTCCACGCCCTCGGCCGCGAGCCGGGCCGCCAGCTTCTCCGACATGGCGACCGAGCGGTGCTTGCCGCCCGTGCAGCCCACGGCGATGGTCACGTAGCGCTTGCCCTCACGGCGGTAGCCGGTGGCGACGAGCTGGAGGAGCTCCGTGTAGCGGTCGAGGAACTCCTTGGCGCCGGGCTGGTTGAAGACGTACCCGGAGACCTCCTCGTTGAGGCCCGTGAAGGGGCGCAGCTCCGGGACCCAGTGCGGGTTCGGCAGGAAGCGGCAGTCGACGACCAGGTCGGCGTCGACCGGCAGGCCGTACTTGTAGCCGAAGGACATGACCGTGGCCCGCAGCTCCGGCTCCTCCTCGCCGGCGAACTGGGCGTCCATCTTGGCGCGCAGCTCGTGCACGTTCAGGCTGGAGGTGTCGATCACCAGGTCGGCGTCGCCGCGCAGCTCGCGCAGGAGCTCGCGTTCGGCGGCGATGCCGTCGACGATGCGGCCGTCGCCCTGCAGGGGGTGCGGGCGGCGCACCGACTCGAAGCGACGCACCAGGGCCTCGTCGGAGGACTCCAGGAAGACGATCCTCCGGGTGACGTTCTTCACCTCCAGGTCGGCGAGGGACTCGCGAAGGTTGTCGAAGAAGCGGCGGCCGCGGACGTCGACGACGACGGCGATGCGGGCCACGTTGCCCTGGGAGCGGGCGCCGAGCTCCACCATGGTGGGGATCAGCGCGGGCGGCAGGTTGTCGACGACGAACCAGCCGAGGTCCTCCAGGCACTTCGCGGCCGTCGAGCGGCCCGCCCCGGACATGCCGGAGATGATCACCAGCTCGGGGATGGCCGCGTCCGGGACCGTGGCCTTCTCGTTGGGCGTGCCCGTACTCACCTGTGCTCCGTCTCCGGCTTGCTCTGTGTGTCCGTCGTGCTCGTTCACATTCATGTCTCCTGCCCCCGTCGTTCGTCCGGGGCTCCCGTGCTCACGTGTTCCCCACTGGAACCCATGGTGCCGGGTTCCTCTTCCATGATCTCCCCAGTCGCCGTGTTGACGGCGGGTGCGGCCGGAGCCGCCTGGGCGAGGGCCGCCGCGATCGTCTCGGCGGTCTTGCGGCCTATGCCGGGGACCTCGCAGATCTGGTCGATGGTGGCGGATCGCAGTTTCTTCAACGAACCGAAGTGCTTCAGAAGTGCCTGCTTGCGGGTGTCCCCGAGGCCCGGCACGTCGTCCAGGGGGCTGGACCGGAAGCGCTTGGACCGCTTGGTGCGCTGGTAGGTGATCGCGAAGCGGTGGGCCTCGTCACGGATGCGCTGGAGCAGGTACAGACCCTCGCTGGTGCGGGGCAGGACCACCGGGTCGTCGTCGCCGGGCAGCCAGACCTCCTCCAGACGCTTGGCGAGGCCGCACACGGCGATGTCGTCGATGCCGAGGTCGTCCAGGGCCCGGCGGGCGGCCGCGACCTGGGGGGCGCCGCCGTCGACGACCACGAGCTGGGGCGGGTAGGCGAACTTCTTGGGGCGGCCGTCGTCCTCGGTGAGGGTGTTCGCGGCGCCGGCGAGGGGGCTCTCGGCGTGCTCGGCGTGCTCGCCGTTCGCTCCGTTCTCGGCCTCCTCCCCGTCCATCCACTCGCCCGTCTTCTCCTTCTCGGCGAGATAGCGCCGGAAGCGGCGGGTGATCACCTCGTGCATGGAGCGGACGTCGTCCTGACCGGCGAAGCCCTTGATCTGGAAGCGGCGGTACTCGCTCTTACGGGCGAGGCCGTCCTCGAAGACGACCATGGAGGCCACGACGTCGTCGCCCTGGAGGTGGGAGATGTCGTAGCACTCGACCCTGAGCGGGGCGCTGTCCAGGTCGAGCGCGTCGGCGATCTCCTCCAGGGCGCGCGAGCGGGTGGTCAGGTCGGAGGCGCGCTTGGTCTTGTGCAGCACGAGCGCCTGCTGCGCGTTGCGCTGCACCGTCTCCATGAGGGCCTTCTTGTCGCCGCGCTGCGGGACGCGCAGGGAGACGCCGGAGCCGCGCCGCCCGGCGAGCCACTCCTGGACGGGCTCCACGGGGTCGGGCAGGGCGGGGACCAGGACCTCCTTGGGGACGGCGTCGCCGCTCTCCTCGCCGTACAGCTGCTGGAGCGCGTGTTCCACGAGGGCGCCGGTGGTGATCTCCTCCACCTTGTCGGTGACCCAGCCGCGCTGACCGCGCACCCGCCCGCCGCGCACGTGGAAGATCTGGACGGCCGCCTCCAGCTCGTCCTCGGCGACCGCGATCAGGTCGGCGTCGGTCGCGTCGGCGAGCACGACCGCGTTCTTCTCCATGGCCTTCTTCAGGGCCTCTATGTCGTCGCGCAGCCGGGCCGCGCGCTCGTACTCCATCGCCTCGGCCGCCTCGCTCATCTGCTTCTCCAGGCGGCGGATGTAGGTGTTCGTCCGGCCGGTCATGAAGTCGCAGAACTCCTCGG
>NZ_GG657757.1:2110073-2153432 GCF_000158955.1 Streptomyces viridochromogenes DSM 40736
CGGACGCGGCCGTGGTGACCATGCTTGCTGTGGTGCGGGGGTGCAGGCCCGCCAGGTCCTGGAAGTAGTTCGCCAGGCGCTGGCGCAGGCTCTTCGCCTTCCCGACGTAGATCACCCGGCGGTGCTCGTCGCGGAACCTGTAGACCCCCGGTGAGTCGGGGATCTCACCCGGTTTGGGGCGGTAGCTGGAGGGGTCGGCCATGTCTCACACCCTACTGGCGAGCACCGACAGTCCGGCGGGGCCGCGGGACACGATCACAGGCCGGACGGCGCGGCAGTTTCCAACGGCATGCGCCGCCCCGGGGTTACGGCCCGCCGGGAGCGGGAATGGGGCTCACCCACGGGACACGGCGACGTCCGGCGGACGGAGCCCGTCCCGGTGCAGGCACAGGTTGTCGGTGCGGACCGCCGTTCCCGGTGCGGAACGGGCGGGCCACGGGTCGGAGGGCTGCGCGGATGAAGCGGATGCGGATCGAGAAAACCCGGCGGGCGGCCCGTGCGCGCCGGTACACGGACGAGCCGTTGGCACTGCGCGACGCCCTGGACCCGCGCGATCCCGACATCGCGCGGGCCAAGCGTCTGGCCCTCCGGGAACAGGGCGGAAACGACCACTCCTAGAAGCTCACGGGTCTGCCGCGAACGCCCGGGGTGCCCGCCCCGGGCGTTTCGTATGCCCGGGCGGCCCGGCCGGGAGTACGTCACTGTCCGGCATCAGGTGTTGTCGGGACCAGATCAACACGCTTCAATGCGGGGGAACTCGGGGCGCTGAACGACGGCGTACGGATGTGAAGACCTGCCCTGCGCCGGCGGGACCGCCCCGTGCGAACGGTCTGACCAGCCGTTGCCGACTCAGAGAAGAGGCCCCTGCATGCCGCACGCCCCCCAGCACGCGGACGTCGCCACCACGGAACTGGACTCGGCCCTGCGAGGCGGCCCCTTCCACGTCGCCCTGCGTGCCGCGATCGCCGCCCGCGGGCTGCCGCTGCAACGCGTGCAGCACCATCTGTCCCGCCACGGCGTGAAGGTCGGCGTCACCAGCCTGAGTTACTGGCAGCAGGGCGCCAGGCGCCCGCAGCGCCCCGAGTCGCTGCGGGCCGTACGGGCGCTGGAGGAGATCCTGGAGCTGCCCGAGGAGTCGCTGCTCCGGCTGCTCGCCGAGTCCGGCGAGAGCCCGTCCGGGCAGCGGTCGTCAGCCCGGTCCTACCGCTCCCTCGTCGAGGCCTCGGGGGTCCTGGACCAGCTGCTGGCCGAGCTGGACTGCCCGCCGGACGGCGGCCTGCACACCCTCGGGCACCACGAGCGGCTCCGGATCGGGGCGCGGCGCGAATTGGCCGAGCGCGAGTCGCACCACATCGTGCGCGCCCACCGGGACGGCGTCGACCGCTTCGTGGCCGTCCACCACGGCGACCGGGGAGCCGTGCCGGAGCGCATGCGGGTGCACGCCCTGGAGAACTGCCGGACGGGACGCGTCCGTTGGCACGACGACACCGGTCTGCTCGCGGCCGAGCTGCTCTTCGACACCCGGCTGCGGGCCGGGGACACGTTCCTGTTCCGCTTCGGGGTCGAGGACGGCACGGCGGACGTGTCACGCGAGTACGTCCGCGGCTTCGACTCCCCCGGCGGCCAGTACGCGCTCCAGGTGTGCTTCGACGCGGGCGCCGTCCCACTGCGCTGCCACCGGTTCGCCCAGCAGACGACGGCGGCCCCGCGCACCGGGTGCCAGGAGCTGGCGCTGAGTGGGCGGTATCGGTCGGTGCACCTGGTCGAGCCGCGGGTGCGGGCCGGGTTCGTGGGGATCGGCTGGGACTGGGAGTAGCCGGCCGGGTCCGGTTCAGCATCTCGCCCCCGGGGCCTCTCTCCCCCCGGGGTCTCTCTCCCCCGGGGTCTCTCCCCCTCGGGGTCTCCCCACGGTCTCCCCATGGGGCTCCTCCCCCTGTCCCGGGGGCCAGCGGGACGTAAACGCTTGCGCAAACGTTTACGTCCGGTCTGGGATGCGGTACGTTCCTCGCCGGAAGCGAGGAGGGAACGCCATGGCGACCATGGCCGACGTCGCACGGAGCGCCGGTGTCTCGGTGGCCACGGTGTCGCACGTGCTGAACGGCACGCGGCCGGTGCTGCCGCACACCCGCCAGGCGGTCCTGGACGCCGTGGAGGAGCTCGGCTACACCACGAACACACTGGCCCGTTCCCTGGTGACGTCCCGCACCCGCTCCATCGGGCTGGCGGTGTCGGCCGTCAGCAACCCGTACTTCACGGAGATCCTCCAGGGCGTCGAGGCCGCCGCGCTGGAGGCCGGCTACAGCCTGCTCATCGCCGCTCCGCACGACGACCCCGACCACGAGCGCAAGGTCGTCCAGCTGCTCCACGAGCGCCGGGTGGACGGCATGATCGTGGCGCCCTCCGCGGATCCGCGCGGGCTGCTCGCGTACCTGGGGCGGCACGATGTGCCCGCCGTGTTCCTCGACCGGCTCGTCGGCACCCCCGAGACGGACGGCGGCCCGCGCATCGACCAGGTCTGCGCCGACAACGCCGAACCGACGTCACGGCTGGTCACCCACCTCGCCGGGCTCGGCCACCGGCGGATCGGAATGGTCGCGGGGCTGCCCGGGCTCAGCACCACGAGCGAGCGGATCACCGGCTACCGGAGCGGACTCGCCTTCGCGGGGCTCCCCTACGAGGAGCGGCTCCTGGTGCACGGCCACTCGGAGTCGGCCGGCGCCGAACAGGCCACCGACGCCCTGCTGTCCCTCGCCGTGCCGCCGACCGCGCTGGTCACCGGCAACAACGCGATGACCATCGGCGCGCTGCGTGCCCTGCGCTCCCACGGCCTCTCCGTGCCCGGCGACATCGCGCTGTGCTGCTTCGACGACTTCGCCTGGGCGGACCTCTTCTCGCCCCGGCTCACCACGATCGCGCAGCCCAGCAAGGAGATCGGCGCCCGGGCCGTACGCGTGCTCCTGGAGCGTCTCGCCGAGCCGGAGCGGCCTGCCCGGACCGTGCGGCTGCCCTGCACCTTCGTCCACCGCACCTCGTGCGGCTGCCCCGAACCCTCCGAGGAAGGAACCCTGTCGTGATCGTCGTCGCCGGTGAGGCACTGATCGACCTGGTACCGCAGGGCACGGGGGCCCTGGCGGCACTCCAGCCGGCGCTCGGCGGCGGCCCCTACAACACGGCGGTGGCGCTGGGCCGCCTCGGCTCCCCGGCCGCCTTCTGCTCCCGGGTCTCCCACGACGCCTTCGGGGAGGCCCTGCTGGACCGGCTACGCGGGACCGGAGTGGACGTGTCGTCGGTGCAGCGGGGCTCCGAGCCCACGACACTCGCCGTCGCCACGGTCGGCGAGGACGGCTCGGCGGCGTACTCCTTCTACGTCGACGGGACGGCGGACCGGGAGTTCACGGCGTCCTCCGCGCTGCCGTCCGGAACCCGGGCGGTCTCCTTCGGCACCTGTTCGCTGGTGCTGGAGCCGGGGGCGAGCGCGTACGAGGAACTGATGCGCACGGCGGCCGGGCAGGGCGTGTTCACCGCGCTCGACCCGAACATCAGGGCCGGGCTGATCCCGGACGCGGACGCCTACCGGGCGCGGTTCAAGAGCTGGCTGCCGTCGGTGTCGCTGCTGAAGCTGTCGGCGGAGGACGCCGAGTGGCTCGGCGGCACCCCGCGGGAGTGGCTGGCGGCCGGCCCGGCGGCGGTCGTGATCACCAGGGGCGGCGAGGGGCTGACCGCCTACACCGCCGACGGCGGTGAGTACACCGTGCCGGGCGAGCGGGTGGAGGTCGTGGACACGATCGGGGCCGGTGACACCGTCAACGCCGCGCTGCTGCACGGGCTGGCGGTGCGGGACGCCCTCAGCCCGCAGGCGCTGGCCGCTCTGGGGTCCGACGGCTGGTCGGACCTGCTGGGCTTCGCGGCGCGTGCGGCGGCGATCACCTGCTCCCGGGCGGGCGCGGAACCGCCGTACGCCCACGAACTGGACGGCTGACGCGAGCGGGCTCCGGGCAGTGGTCCACGGTCCACCACCCGGCCCGCATCGCTCAGCGCGTCTCTCCCACCGCCCTCAGCGCACCGGGGCGGCGGCCGTCGAGGCGGTCCAGCGCGGCGGCCGTGGCCTCGTCCGCGGGCAGGTGGACGACGACGGTCTGCCCCTCGTCGGGCAGCGACAGCGTCTCGTGCAGCAACCGCAGCGAGCCGGCCTCCGGGTGTTCGAGATGCTGGGAACCCGTCCGCCGCGGCGTCAGGGCCAGGTCGGCGAAGCGGTCGGCGAAGTCCGCCCCCGCCGTCACCGTCAGCTCGTCGGCCAGCTCGGCGAGGTAGGGGTCCCGCAGGGGGACGCCGTGCCGCAGCCGGGCGACGAGGTCGTCGGCCACCCGGTCCCAGTCGCGGTAGGCGTCTCGGGCCCGTGCGTCGGTGAACAGGTACCGGAGCAGGTTGGGCCGCTCGTCGTCGAGCAGGCCGACGGGACCGACCAGCCGCTCGTAGCCCGCCGTGTGCGCGAGGACGTCGCCGATCCAGTTGACCACCACGGCCGGGGCCGGCTCCAGGCGGTCCAGTACGGCCCGTACGGTGGGGCGCGCCGTGCGGCTGAGGGACGGGGCCGCCGCACAGATCAGCGGATCTCCGCCGTCCGCCTCCTTGGTCAGGCGGCGCAGCAGCACCCGGTCGGTCAGGGACAGGTTCAGGGCGTCGGCCAGGGCACCGAGCACCTGGGCGGACGGGTTGCGGTCGCGGCCCTGTTCCAGCCGGGTGAGGTACTCGACGCTGATGCCGGCGAGCGTGGCCAGTTCGGAGCGCCGCAGTCCCGGGGTGCGGCGCCGTGCACCGGTGGGCAGGCCCGCTTCGGCGGGGCTGACGGCTCACGCCAGGTGCGCAGGAAGGCGCCCAACTCGTTGTCGCTCACCCGCCGAACGTACATCGGGCGCGAGCGCGGATCGTGGCCCTGCCACTACCAGGCTCCGGCCGGTCTCCCTCACGGGCCGCGCGGGCCTCAGGGTGGAGGGCATGACGCATGACACCACCACCGCCGCTTCCGCCACCGCCCTGCCGCTGGCCCCGGGGAACTGGGCCCTCGACCCGTTCCACTCCTCCGTGAACTTCACCGTCCGCCACCTGGGCATCGCCAAGGTGCGGGGGCGTTTCGAGCGGCTGGAGGCCGAGCTGTACGTCGGGGAGCGGGTCGAGGACGTCCGGATCTCCGCGACCGTCGACCTGGCCTCGATCGACACCGGCAACGCCGACCGGGACGCACACGTACGCGCCTCCGACCTGCTCGACGTCGAGAAGCGCCCGACGATGACGTACCGCTCGACGCGGGTGTCGGGCGCGGGCGAGGACTGGACGATGGAGGGCGAGCTGACGATCGGTGAGGTGACCCGGCCGGTGACGCTCGCCGTGGAGTTCGGCGGGCTGGTCGATGTGCCCATGGACGGCAGCCGGCACGCCGGGTTCGAGGCGACGGGCGAGATCCGGCGCAGCGAGTTCGGGCTCGACTTCGCCCCCGGTCTGCTCGGCGAAGTGGTGAAGATCCAGCTCGACATGCAGTTCGTGGAGCCGAAGAACGGCTGACGGACGCATGCCGACGCGCCGGGTCCCCCAGGTGGTCGCCCGGGGGACACGGCGCGTCGGTGGTGCTCTCAGCCCTTGGCCGTTCGCGTCGTCTTCTTCGCGGCGGTCTTGGTGGTCTTGGCCGCCGCCTTCTTGCCGGCGGTGCTGTTGACCGTACTGCCGGCGGTCTTCTGTGCCGGGACGGTCTTCTTCGCCGTCCTCTTGCGCGGGGCCTTCACCGAGGACGCGTCGCTGACGCGGTCGGCGCCGAGGACCTCGCGGAGGAACTTGCCGGTGTGGCTGGCCGGGACCCCCGCCACCTGCTCGGGTGTGCCCTCGGCGACGACCAGGCCGCCGCCGGCGCCGCCCTCGGGGCCCATGTCGACGATCCAGTCGGCGGTCTTGATCACGTCGAGGTTGTGCTCGATGACGATGACCGTGTTGCCCTTGTCGACCAGTCCGGACAGGACCGTCAGCAGCTTGCTGATGTCCTCGAAGTGCAGACCGGTGGTCGGCTCGTCCAGGACGTAGACCGTGCGGCCGGTGGAGCGGCGCTGGAGTTCGCTGGCGAGCTTGACGCGCTGGGCCTCGCCACCGGACAGGGTGGTCGCGGACTGGCCGAGCCGGACGTAGCCGAGGCCGACGTCCTTCAGGGTCTTCATGTGGCGGGAGATCGAGGGAACGGCCTCGAAGAAGTCGGTGGCCTCCTCGATCGGCATGTTCAGGACGTCGGCGATGGACTTGCCCTTGTAGTGGACCTCCAGGGTCTCCCGGTTGTACCGGGCGCCGTGGCAGACCTCGCACGGGACGTAGACGTCCGGGAGGAAGTTCATCTCGATCTTGATGGTGCCGTCGCCCGAGCAGTTCTCGCAGCGGCCGCCCTTGACGTTGAAGGAGAAGCGGCCGGGCAGGTAGCCGCGGACCTTCGCCTCGGTGGTCTCGGCGAACAGCTTGCGGATGTGGTCGAAGACGCCGGTGTACGTGGCCGGGTTGGAGCGCGGGGTGCGGCCGATGGGTGACTGGTCGACGTGCACGACCTTGTCGACGAGGTCGTCGCCGTCCACGCGCGTGTGCCGTCCGGGCACGCTCCTCGCGCCGTTCAGCTCGCGGGCCAGGTGCGTGTACAGGATGTCGTTGACCAGGGTCGACTTGCCGGAGCCGGACACGCCGGTGACGGCGGTGAAGACGCCCAGCGGGAACGAGACGTCGATGTCCTGGAGGTTGTTCTCCCGGGCGCCGTGCACCGTGAGCTGCCGGGACGGGTCCAGCGGGCGCCGGATGTCGGGCAGCGGGATGGCCTTCTTGCCGGACAGGTACTGACCGGTCTGCGACTCGGCGTTGGCGAGCAGCTCCTTCAGGGAGCCGCTGTGCACGACCTTGCCGCCGTGCTCACCGGCGCCGGGTCCGATGTCGACGATCCAGTCGGCGGTCTTGATGGTGTCCTCGTCGTGCTCGACGACGATGAGCGTGTTGCCCATGTCGCGCAGCCGGACCAGGGTCTCGATCAGGCGGTGGTTGTCGCGCTGGTGCAGACCGATGGACGGCTCGTCGAGGACGTACAGGACGCCGACCAGGCCGGAGCCGATCTGGGTGGCCAGGCGGATGCGCTGGGCCTCGCCGCCGGAGAGGGTGCCGGCCGCGCGGTTCAGCGAGAGGTAGTCCAGGCCGACGTCGACCAGGAAGCGCAGCCGCTCGTTGACCTCCTTCAGGACGCGCTCGGCGATCTTCTTGTCGCGGGCGGAGAGCTTCAGCTCGCCCAGGAAGTCGGCACAGTCGCTGATGGACATCGCGGAGACCTCCGCGATGGACTTGTCCATGATCGTGACCGCGAGGACGATCGGCTTCAGTCGCGTGCCCTTACAGGTCGGGCAGGGCACCTCGCGCATGTAGCCCTCGAAGCGCTCGCGGCTGGCGTCGCTCTCGGCCTCGCTGTGCCGGCGCTTGACGAAGGGGATGGCGCCCTCGAAGGCCGTGGTGTACCGGCGCTCGCGCCCGTACCGGTTGCGGTAGCGGACCTCGACCTGGGTCTTGTGGCCGTTCAGCAGAGCCTTCTTGGCGCGCTGCGGCAGCCCCGCGAAGGGGATGTCCGTCCGGAAGCCCAGGGCGTCGGCGAGGGCGCCGATGAGGCGGCCGAAATAGTCCTTGGTGTGGCCGTGCGACCAGGGGTGGATGGCGCCGTCGTCGAGGCTCTTGTCCTCGTCCGGGACGATCAGCTCCGGGTCGACCTCCATGCGCGTGCCGATGCCGGAGCAGTCCGGGCAGGCGCCGAAGGGCGAGTTGAAGGAGAAGGAGCGGGGCTCCAGCTCCTCGAAGGAGAGGTCGTCGTACGGGCAGTACAGGTGCTCCGAGTACATGCGCTCGCGCTCGGGGTCGTCCTCGGGGAGGTCGACGAAGTCGAGCACGACCATGCCGCCGGACAGGCCGAGGGCCGTCTCGACGGAGTCGGTGAGGCGGCGCTTGGCGCCTTCCTTGACCGTGAGGCGGTCGACGACCACCTCGATGGTGTGCTTCTCCTGCTTCTTCAGCGTCGGCGGGTTCGACAGCTGGATGGTCTCGCCGTCCACACGCGCGCGGGAGTAGCCCTTGGTCTGGAGCTCGGCGAAGAGGTCGACGAACTCGCCCTTGCGCTCGCGCACCAGCGGCGAGAGCACCTGGAAGCGGCTGCCCTCGGGCAGCTCCAGGACCTTGTCGACGATGGCCTGGGGCGACTGGCGCGAGATCGGGCGGCCGCACTCGGGGCAGTGCGGCTTGCCGATGCGCGCGAAGAGCAGGCGCAGGTAGTCGTAGACCTCGGTGATCGTGCCGACCGTGGAGCGCGGGTTGCGCGAGGTCGACTTCTGGTCGATGGAGACCGCCGGGGACAGACCTTCGATGAAGTCGACGTCCGGCTTGTCCATCTGGCCGAGGAACTGCCGGGCGTACGAGGAGAGCGACTCCACGTAGCGCCGCTGCCCCTCGGCGAAGATGGTGTCGAAGGCCAGCGAGGACTTGCCCGACCCCGACAGGCCCGTGAAGACGATGAGCGAGTCGCGCGGGAGGTCGAGCGAGACGTTCTTGAGGTTGTGCTCGCGCGCTCCACGAACGATGAGACGGTCGGCCACGCCGGTCCGCACCTTTCTTGAGAGAAGTGACAGGGGCGGGGCCCCCGTCCTTCTCAGACTAGGGGGAGCCACTGACAACGCCGGTCGGATTCACGGTTGCCAACAAACCCCGGCTCTCCAGCATGCCCGACGCCACGTCCGACCATATAGCACGCGCATTCGATTTACGGCACTCGTTCACCACCTTCACCCGAAGGTGTGGCGGGGCTAGGGTCAGCACCATGATTGATCACGCGCATGACCTGGAGTCTGTACGTGACGCGACCGAGCGGCTGCTCCTCGCAGTCGGCAAACTGGACAACGCGTCTGTGACGGAGCCGTCACGCCTGCCCGGCTGGACCCGCGGCCATGTCCTGGCCCACCTCGCCCGCAATGCCGACGCCCTCGTGAACGTCCTCGCCGGCCGTCCCATGTATGTCTCCGCCGAGGCCCGGGACAGCGACATCGAGCGGGACGCCCCGCGCCCCCTCGACATCCAGCTCACCGACCTGCGCGAGAGCGCGGCCCGCTTCCAGGAGACCGGGGCCGCTCCGGCGGACTGGTCGCGGACGGTGGAGCTGCGCAACGGAGTCACGGACTCCGCGTCCCGGGTGCCGTTCCGGCGGTGGGTGGAGGTGGAGCTGCACCACGTGGACCTGGGGATCGGGTACGAGCTGGAGGATCTGCCGGAGGACTTCACCGAGCGGGAGATCGACTTCCTGGCCGACCGGTTCGCCGGGCACCCCGACGTACCGGCCACCCGCGTCACGGACGGCACGCGCGCGTGGAGCACCGGACGGGAGACGGAGGAGGGGGCCGAGGTGACCGTCACCGGCTCGCCGGCGGATCTGCTGGGCTGGCTGGCCGGACGCCGCAGCGGCTCCGCGCTGACGGTGGACGGCGGCCCGCTTCCGGCGCTGCCCCCGCTATAGGCTGGCGGACATGACGTACAGCGGCGAGGTGACGGTCGGCGGGCCTGCCGACGTGCACGAGCTCAAGGACCTGATGATCACCAAGATCGCGGTGGGTCCGATGAACAACAACGCCTATCTGCTGCGCTGCCGGGCGACGGACGAGCAGTTGCTGATCGACGCCGCGAACGAGGCGCACACCCTGCTGGGCATGATCGGTGGCGACGGCATCGCGTCCGTCGTCACGACCCACCGGCACGGCGACCACTGGCAGGCGCTCGCCGAGGTCGTGGCGGCCACCGGTGCCCGCACGTACGCGGGCCGCGAGGACGCCGAGGGCATCCCCGTACGGACCGATGTGCCGGTCGACGACGGGGACACCATCCGGGTGGGGCGCGTGGAACTCACCGCGCGCCACCTGGTCGGGCACACACCCGGTTCGATCGCTCTCGTCTACGACGACCCGCACGGGCATCCCCATGTGTTCACCGGGGACTGTCTCTTCCCGGGCGGTGTGGGCAACACCCACAAGGATCCCAAGGCGTTCGCCAGCCTCATCCACGATGTGGAGACGAAGATCTTCGACGTCCTGCCGGACGAGACGTGGGTCTACCCGGGGCACGGCAACGACACCTCACTGGGCGCGGAGCGCCCGCATCTGCCGGAGTGGCACGCGCGCGGGTGGTGAAGGACTGCGCGGGGCGCATACGCGTCGAGCGGTGAGCCGCGCAACGCGCCCCGTGTGAATCGTTCGCACACGCCGGGGTCGCACATGCGCTCCCCTCTCCCCCGGTTGAGCGGTCAACTGGGAGGAGCCCCGCGCAGGATGACGGCTCCTGGGCGGATGGGCCGCCGGCCTGTCGATCCCCGCCCTCGGCCGGCGGCCCCGGCGTCTGCGTCTGCGTCTGCGTCTGCGTCTGCGGAACACGGCGGTGCGCCGGGGGCGTTCACACGAATGCAACACCCGTTCCCACCATCCGGACATCTGTTGCCGTGACCTCGACAAACGGGGCCGTGACCTGCCAATCTCCCGCCATGCATCCTGCCCCGCGTGCCCTGCGCCGCGCTGCCCTGGCCGTCGTCCTCCTCGCCGCCGCAGTGAGCTGTGCACCGCAGCCGGAGGCCTCGGACCGGCCGTCGGCGTCCGGCGGAAACACGTGCGAGAAGGGCGAGTTGGCCACCCGCGCCTCGGGCAGGCTGACCATCGCCACCGACGAACCCGCCTATGAGCCCTGGTTCAAGGACGACGACCCCGCGAACGGCAAGGGATTCGAGTCGGCGGTCGCGTACGCCGTCGCCCGGCAGCTCGGCTATGGCAAGGACAAGGTCGTCTGGCAGACCGTCCCGTTCAACAAGGCCTTCGCGCCCGGCGAGAAGACCTTCGACTTCGACATCAACCAGGTGTCCGTCAGCGCCGAGCGGAAGAAGGCCGTGGACTTCTCGTCCGGCTACTACGACGTGCGCCAGGCCGTCGTCGCGCTCAAGGGCACCAAGGCCTCGAAGGCCACGAGCATCGCCGGCCTCAAGGGCCTCAAGCTGGGCGCCCAGGTCGGCACCACCAGCCTCGCCTCCATCGAGGACGTGGTGAAGCCGGCCCAGGGGGCGGCCGCCTTCGCCAAGAACGACCAGGCCAAGTCCGCGCTGAAGAACCGCCAGGTCGACGCCATCGTGGTCGACCTGCCGACCGCCTTCTACATCACCGGCGCCGAGGTCACGAACGCGACGATCGTCGGCCAGTTCGAGAACCAGGGCGGCACACCGGAGCAGTTCGGTCTGGTGCTCGACAAGGGCAGTGCCCTCACCTCGTGCGTGACGGACGCCGTGGACGCGCTCCGGAAGGACGGCACGCTCGCGAAGGTCGAGAAGCAGTGGCTGTCGGACGCCGTCGACGCTCCGGTCCTCAAGTGACGGTCACCGAAGATGCGCCCGGGGCGGACTCCGGCAAGGAGGGCGTGCGCGACGCGTACGCCCCGTCGCAGCGGCGGATCGAGCGCGAGCGGTACAAGCGTGCCCGGGCTCGCCGCGCCACTGCGGTCGCCGCCCTCTCGACCCTCGTCACCGGAGCCGTCCTCTACCTGGTCGTGGTCAACGCCCCGGGCTGGCCCCGCACCAAGGAGACCTTCTTCGACTGGGGGTACGCGCGCGAGGCGTTCCCCAAGGTCCTCGAAGGGCTGTGGCTGAACGTCCGGCTGCTGCTGGTCTGCGGGGCCGCGGTGCTCGTCCTCGGCATGCTGATCGCCATCGCGCGTACCCTGCGCGGGCCGGTGTTCTTCCCGCTGCGGGCCCTGGCCGCCGCGTACACGGACTTCTTCCGGGGACTCCCGCTGATCATCAACCTGATGATCGTCGTCCTCGGTGTCCCGGCGCTGCGGCTCCAGGGGGTGACCGTCGACCCGGTGCTCCTCGGCGGCACGGCGCTCACCCTCACGTACTCGGCGTACGTCGCCGAGGTGTTCCGGGCCGGCATCGAGTCCGTGCATCCCTCGCAGCGCGCCGCGGCCCGCTCACTCGGGCTCAGTAACCGGCAGGCCCTGCGGTACGTGGTGCTGCCTCAGGCGGTGCGCCGCCAGGTGCCGCCGCTGCTGAACGACCTGGTGTCGCTGCAGAAGGACACCGGGCTGGTGTCGATCGGCGGGGCGGTGGACGCCGTACGGGCCGCCGACATCATCGTCGGCCGCAGCCTCAACTACACGCCGTACATCGTCGCCGGTCTGGTGTTCGTCGCGCTGACCATCCCGATGACCCGCTTCACGGACTGGGTGACCGCACGGATGGACCGCCGTCGGGCCCAGGGAGGAGCCACATGAGCGAGACGCCCGTACTGCGGATGGAGTCCGTCCGCAAAACCTTCGGTGGCTCGGTCGTGCTGCGGGACGTCGACCTGGAGGTCGCGCCGCACACGGTCACCGCGCTGATCGGCGCGTCCGGCTCCGGCAAGTCCACGCTGCTGCGGTGCGCGAACCTGCTGGAGGAGATCGACGACGGGGCGATCTGGCTGGACGACGAGGAGATCACCGACCCCCGTGTCGACCAGGACGCCGTGCGGCGCCGGATCGGCGTGGTGTTCCAGGCGTACAACCTGTTCCCGCACATGACGGTCCTGGAGAACGTCACACTCGCTCCCCGCCGGGTGCACGGCGTGCCCCGGGCCGAGGCCGAGGCACGCGCGCGTGAGCTGCTGGAGCGGCTCGGTCTCGGTGGGAAGGCGGGAGAGTATCCGGACCGGCTGAGCGGCGGGCAGCAGCAGCGGGCGGCGATCGTCCGCGCCCTGGCCGTCCGGCCCCGGCTGCTGCTGCTCGACGAGATCACCGCCGCCCTCGACCCCGAGCTGGTGGGCGAGGTCCTCACGGTCGTCCGCGGGCTGAAGGACGAGGGCATGACCATGGTGCTGGCCACGCACGAGATGGGCTTCGCACGGGAGGTCGCCGACCAGGTGTGCTTCCTGGAGGGCGGTGTGGTGCATGAGCGCGGCACGGCCGAGCAGGTCTTCGGGGAGCCGCGGCAGGAGCGCACTCGGCGCTTCCTGCGGCGGGTCGTGGAGGCGGGACGTCTGTAAGGGGCGACGGCCAGGCCGGCGAGGCTTACCGGCACCGGCTCACGTGTCGGCCTTGCCCTCACCCGCCAGTGCCGCGACCCGCTCCACGCCGAACACGTACCCCTGCACCCCGCAGCCCGCGATGACCCCGTCGGCGCGCAGCGACACGTAGGAGTGGTGCCGGAACGACTCGCGCTTGTGGATGTTGGAGATGTGGACCTCCAACACCGGCATGCCGTCGCAGGTGTTGAGCGCATCCAGGATGGCGACGGAGGTGTGCGAGTAGGCGCCCGGGTTGATGACGATCCCGCAGTGGTTCAGCCGCGCCTCGTGGATCCAGTCGACCAGTTCGCCCTCGTGGTTGGACTGGCGGAAGTCGACCGTACCGCCGTGCGCGGCCGCCGCCTTGGCGCACAGGGCCTCGACGTCGGCGAGGGTGTCGGAGCCGTAGATCTCCGGCTGGCGCTGGCCGAGCAGGTTCAGGTTGGGGCCGTTGAGGATCATGATCGGGGCGTTGGCCAGGGTGCGGGGCACGGTTCCTCCGGTCCGGTCGCGTTCGGGCGGCCCGTGGCGGACCGCTGCTCACAGCCGGTCTATCACGGTGATCCCGATGGGGGCACGGCGCGTGTGGACGGCCCGGCCCGGCGCATCACGGTCACATACTGAGGACCCCCCAAGCCCTCCACGCGCCCCCGTAACCCGCCGTCACCGTGGGTAGTTGACGCGGCATGCACGACGTACGCACCGTAAGGGCACCCTCCATGCCGCGCCTCGCGGCCGCCTCCCTCGCCGGCACGGCCATCGAGTTCTACGACTTCTTCGTCTACGGGACGGCGGCGGCCCTGATCCTGGGGCCGCTGTTCTTCCCGACCTTCTCGCCGGTGGCGGGGACGCTGGCCGCCTTCGCCACCTTCGGTGTGGGCTTCGTGGCCCGGCCGCTGGGGTCGGTGCTCTTCGGACACATCGGGGACCGGAGGGGGCGGCGGCCGGTCCTCGTGGCCTCCCTGCTGCTCACCGGCGCCTCCACGGTCGCGGTGGGCTGTGTGCCGACGTACGGCACGATCGGCGTGGCCGCTCCCCTGCTGCTCCTCGTCCTGCGCTTCCTCCAGGGGCTCGGGCTCGGCGGGGAGTGGGGCGGGGCGGTGCTGCTGACGGTGGAGCACGCGCCCGCCGGACGGCGCGGGCTGTGGTCGAGCTTCCCTCAGGTCGGGCCGGCGCTGGGATTCCTGCTCGCCAACGGTGTGGTGCTGGGGCTGTCGTCGACGCTGTCCGAGGCACAGTTCGCCGCGTGGGGGTGGCGCGTGCCGTTCTGGGCGGCGGGGGTACTGGCCGTCGTCGGACTGTGGCTGCGCTCCTCGCTCGCCGAGAGCCCCCGCTTCCTCGAGATGGACGATCACGCGCGCGTGCCGCTCGCCGAGGTCCTGCGTGACCACTGGCGCCTGCTCCTGCTCACCGGCGGGGCGCTCGCGATCGGCTACGCGATCTTCTACGCCGTGACGACCTGGTCGCTCGCCTACGGCACGGAACAGCTCGGGGTGAGCCGCAGCGTCATGCTGACCTGCATCATGGCCGCGGTGGTGGTGAAGGGCGCGCTCACGCCGCTGGCGGCGGTGCTCGGCGATCGCTACGGCCGGCGCCCCCTGTGCCTCGTGGGGTGCGCGGGCGCCGCCCTGTGGATGTTCCCGATGGTCGCTCTCCTCGCCACCGGCGATCCGCTGCCGATGTTCCTCGGCTTCCTCGGAGCGATGCTCTCCTTCATCACGATGTTCGCCGTGATCGCGGCGTATCTGCCCGAGCTGTACGCACCGCGGGTGCGCTGCACGGGCGCCGCCGTCGGCTACAACCTCGGCGGGGTGATCGGCGGCGCACTCACCCCGATCGTGGCGACGGCGCTGGCCGAGCAGGGCGGGCGGGTGCCCTGGGGCGTGGCCGCGTATCTGACGGCGATCGCGCTGCTCAGCCTGGGGTGCTTCGCGCTGCTGCCCGAGACCCGTCCGGTTCCGGTGGCGGCAGGGGCGGAGGCGGAGGCGGCTACGGGTTGACGGCCAGCTCCAGATACGCCGCGAACAGCACCAGATGGACTCCGCCCTGGAGCGGCGTGGCCCGGCCCGGCACCACGGTCAGCGAGGCCACCACCACGGTCAGGGCGAGCAGCACCATGTGCGTGGCACCGAGGCCGAGCACCAGCGGGCCGGAGAGCCACACGGACGCGAGCGCGACCGCGGGAATGGTCAGTCCGATGCTGGCCATGGCCGAGCCGAGGGCGAGGTTCAGGCTGGTCTGCACGCGGTCGCGCCGGGCGGAGCGCAGCGCGGCGATGGTCTCCGGAAGCAGCACCAGCAACGCGATGATCACGCCGACGACGGCCTGGTGCAGACCGGCGGCCTCCACCCCGGACTCGATGGTGGGAGACACCCCCTTGGCCAGACCGACCACGCCGATCAGCGCCAGGCCCAGCAGCCCGAGACTGATCAGGGCGGTGCGGGCGGTCGGTGCCTCGGCGTGCTCCTCGGAGGTGATCACTTCGCCGTGCCGGGTGATCGGCAGGAAGTAGTCCCGGTGCCGCACGGTCTGCGTCGCGACGAACAGGCCGTACAGGACCAGTGAGGAGAGCGCGGCGAAGGTCAGCTGGACGGTGGAGAACTCCGGGCCGGGCTTGCTCGTGGTGAACGTCGGCAGGACCAGGCTGAGCGTCGCCAGGGTCGCGACGGTCGCCAGCGCGGCGCCGGTGCCCTCGGGGTTGAAGACGGCCGTGCCGTGCCGCAGGGAGGCGACCAGGAGGCAGAGGCCGACGATGCCGTTGCAGGTGATCATCACGGCCGCGAAGACCGTGTCGCGGGCCAGCGTCGAGGTCTTGTCCCCGCCGTCAACCATCAGGGTGACGATGAGGGCGACCTCGATGATCGTGACGGCGATGGCGAGCACGAGGGAGCCGAAGGGCTCGCCGACCCGGTGCGCCACCACCTCGGCGTGGTGCACGGCGGCCAGGACGGCTCCCGCGAGGACCAGGGTCATCAGCGCGACGATCACGCCGGGCAGGTCGCGCCCCCAGGTGAGGACCAGCAGCACGGCCGCGAGCAACGGCACCAGGGTCGTCCACTGCGCCGTGAGCGGCCTGCGCCGAGCGGTCATGGAGGGATCGTCGCAGACGCTCGGGGGGCCCGCACTCCGGTCGTGCGGGTCCCTCGAGCGGGCTGCGGGGCTACCGGGGAACGCGCTCAGGAACAAACAAGCACCGGGACCGGTGGTCGGCAATTCGCCGCGCACCGGTCCCGGTGATGGTTGTTCCTGCGTCCGACGTGGTCAGACGTCGATGCTGTCCTTCGGAGCGCTTCCGCTCTGCCCCTTCGCCGCCTCGGCCGCCGCCTGCTTCTTGGAGGCCCGCAGGCTGGTGATCGTGGTGACGATCAGGACGGCGCAGATCACGCCGAGCGAGACCGGGATGCTGATCTCGGGGACGTGCACCCCGGACTCGTGCAGCGCGTGGAGCACCAGCTTCACGCCGATGAAGCCCAGGATGATCGACAGGCCGTAGCTGAGGTGGACCAGCTTCTTCAGCAGGCCGCCGATGAGGAAGTACAGCTGGCGCAGACCCATCAGCGCGAACGCGTTGGCCGTGAAGACGATGTACGGGTCCTGCGTCAGGCCGAAGATCGCGGGGATGGAGTCGAGCGCGAACAGGACGTCGGTGGTGCCGATCGCGAGCATCACGACCAGCATCGGGGTCATGACCCGCTTGCCGTTCTCCTGGATCCACAGCTTGGTGCCGTGGTAGCGGTCGGCCACACCGAAGCGGCGCTCGGCGGCCTTGAGCAGCTTGTTCTCCTCCCAGTCCTCGTCGTCCTCGTCCGCGCGGGCCTCCTGGATGAGCTTCCAGGCGGTCCAGATGAGGAAGGCGCCGAAGATGTAGAACACCCACGCGAAGCTGGCGAGGATCGCCGCACCGGCGGCGATGAAGATGGCCCGCAGGACCAGGGCGATGAGGACACCGATCAGCAGCACACGCTGTTGGTACTGCGAGGGCACCGCGAACTTCGCCATGATCAGGACGAAGACGAAGAGGTTGTCGACGCTCAACGACTTCTCGGTGATGAAGCCCGCGAAGAACTCACCGGCGGGCTGGCCGCCGCCGAACATCAGCAGGCCGAGCCCGAAGAGCGCGGCGAGCACGATCCAGACGACCGTCCAGATTCCTGCTTCCTTGATCGACACGTCGTGCGGCTTGCGGCCGATGAAGAAGTCGACCGCGATCAGGGCGGCGAGGCCCACGATCGTCAGGACCCATAGGGTCACGGAAACATCCACTGCGCCTCCGGCAGTCGTTAACGGCAAATGTCAGCGTCGTCGCTGCCGGAGGTCTCTTCCACCCAAGGATGGGCCGACGCCCCGGGATCTGGCCTGATCCGTATTGACGGGTACGCCGCAGCAGACAGGGAGTACTCCCCTCCGTGCCGACAACAGTACCGCAATCACCAAGAACAGGTAAAGCACTTGGCAAAAGAAAGGCCAAAATCCCTGGTCAGAGGGCTTTACATGTACTTGGTGCGGGCCGCCGCGACCTGGGTGAGCACCTGCTGGAGGACCTGGCTGCCCGGCGGCACGAGCGAGGGCTCGTACGTCCAGGCATGACCGACCCACGGGTCGGCCAGGTGGTCATCGGCCACCGGGGTCAGTCGCAGCAGCGAACGCCACAGCGGGTCGAGCAACGGCCCGTAGGCGGAGGACTCCTCCCGGTCGGCCACCATCATCAGGTGGACGCCGAAGGCGGGACCCTCGTCGGCGAGGTAGCGCAGCTGGTTCACGGCCCGGTCGTCGAAGCCGTGCGGGAAGTCGTTGACGATCAGCAGCTGCTGCGAGGTGTCGAAGCCCGGCGGGAGGGAGTCGGCTGCGCCACCCCGCACCGCCATCTGCACGAGGTCGACCCGCTGGGTGAGCCGGGCCAGCGCGTCGGCCACCCCCGCGGCGCCGACTGCGGGCGGGGCCGCGAGAACACCGGTCTGGACGAGGGGCGCCAGCGGCTGCGCTCCCGAACCTGCCGGGTCGATGACGTGGACGGTGAAGTCGCCCGCCGGGTACACGGCGAGCAGCCGGGCCGCGTGCGCGACCGCCGTCTCCATGGCCAGACGCCCCATGGCGTGCCCGTCGGTGAGCGAACCGTCGGACGACGCGGTCCGACCGCTGTCGATCCACAGCCCGCGCTCCAGCGGCAGCCGGACCAGCATCGGGATGCGGATGCGGTCGGCCTCGGGGAGGTGGAGGTCGCCCAGGCGCAGGGCCATGGGGATCTCCATCGGTACGCGGTAGGCGTGCCACACGGGGTTGTCCCAGCGGGCGTACGCCGGCGGCAGGGCCGGTTCGACGACCTCGGCCTCGGCCATCAGCTGGGCGAGGTCCCGGTCGAGGACCTCCCTGGCCTGGGCGACGAGCTGGGCGTGCCGGGCCCGGGCCGCCTCACGGGCGGCGTCACCCTGACCACCGATCCGGCTGCGCGGGTCGGACAGGAGCTGCTCCAGCTCCTTGTCCATGCGTGACTCGGCGAAGTCCACGGCGCTGCGATAGGCGGCGGTGGTGCGGGCGAGGTCCTCGAACATGCCCCACACCTGGTTGTAGAGCCGCTCGTCCATGGACCAGCCGGTCGCGTCGCCCGCGACGGGCTGTGCGGGCTGCCCGGGTGCGGCCGGGGGCGCGGTGGGCGCAGGCGGGGGCGGGGCGGCGTTCCGGCGGCGCGGATGGCTGTAGTCGATCGGGCCGCCGCCCGCGGTGGGCACGTTGGGCTGGGTGACGGCGGAGGGGTCCGGCGCGCCGGGCGAGTACGCCGACGGCTGCGGTGCGGGCTGCCCTGGCGCGCCGGGGGTCTGTCCACCGTACGGGGACATCGGGGGTACGCCCTGGGGGGCGGTGCCGCCCTGGTCCGGGCCGAGGGCCGGGGCCGCCGCCTGCCGGGAGCGGTCGCCGTCCGCCGTACGGGGCGGGGGCGCCTGCACCGAGCGGGCCAGGCCCCGGGCCACCGCGTCGTCGATGCCTCCGGCCAGCTGCCGAGCCTGCGGCAGGCCCTGGTCGGTGAGGAGTTCGGCGAGGCCGCCCGCGTACCCCTGGCCGATCGCCCGCACCTTCCAGGCTCCCTGCCGGCGGTACAGCTCCAGGGCGACGACTGCGGACTCGGTGTCCAGACCGGTGATGGTGTAGCTGGCGATCTCGCCGCCGTCGAGGCCGGTGACGGCGACGAACGGCGCGGCCACGGCGCCGAAACGGGCCGGCCCCGGCCCGCCCGACGGCAGGGCGAGCAACACACCGACACGGTGGACGGCCTCCGGCACGGCGTCCAGGTCCACCGCGAGGCGGTGATCGGCTGCGGCCTGGCGGGAGACCTCGAGCCCCGGCTGGGTGGGTGCGCCCGGGTGAGCCACCCACTCCACACCGCGGATGCGGCCGTTCTCGTCACTGAGCGCGGCCGCGGCCACGATCGGCGTGCCGGCCGAGATCCGGATCTCGAGACGAACCTGGGAGAGCGGGTGGTTCTGCCCCCGCACCAGCTCGGCCGTCATCGCCTTCGTCCCCCTGTGTCGTTGTCTGGTGTCGTGTGCCGCTCGCCGGCTGCCCGGGCCGCTCGGCCCGGGGGCCTCAGAGGACGGGCAGGATCGCCGGCATCAGGTCCTGGAAGGTGCGGCCGTTGGCCGGGTTGCCCAGGGCCGTCATCGTCCAGCCCGGCCCCGAGCGGTGCACCTTGGCCATGATCTGGGCCGTGTACTGGCCGCCGCCGGCCAGCGTGTAGCGGGCGAGCTCCTGGCCGTTGGTCTCGTCGACCAGGCGGCAGAACGCGTTCTGCACCTCCTGGAACGTCTGGCCCGTGAAAGAGTTCACGGTGAAGACGATCTGGTCGACGTGGACCGGGACACGCGAGAGGTCGACGAGGATCGCCTCGTCGTCGCCGCCCTGGCCGACACCGCCGACGAGGTTGTCGCCGGTGTGGCGCACCGATCCGTCGTCACTCACCAGGTGGCGGAAGAAGACGACGTCGACCGGCTGCTTGTCCGCGAACAGGACGGCGGACGCGTCGAGGTCGATCTCTCGCGTACGCGAGCCGAACAGGCCGCGCCGGGGAGCCGCCTGCCAGCCGAGACCCATGCGCACCGCGGTCAGGCTGCCCCCGTCGTTCTTCTGCAGACTGATGGCCTGACCCTTGGTCATGTTGACGGTCACGCGCTGATTCCCCTCTCGAACGTCCCCTGTTGCCGCGCAGTCGCGGTTGATCAGAACCCTACGCAGCGGCGCTGACGGTGCCGTACCCCCGTCCGCACTTTGTGTCGGTCTTGCAACACTGCGCGTACGGGGTGCGCTGTCAGGCCAGTCCGGCCTCCTTCATCTGGCGCAGTTCCTTCTTCATCTCGGAGACCTCGTCGCGCAGCCGGGCCGCGATCTCGAACTGGAGCTCCGCGGCGGCGGCCCGCATGCGCGTGGTGAGCTCCTCGATCTGTTCGGCGAGTTCGGCCGCGGGGCGGTCGGTCGGCACCGTCTCCTTGGACCTGCCCTTGCCCTTGGCGGACTTGCCGGCCTCGGCCGCCTTGCCGCCGAGGGACGGCACGGGTGCCTTGGTGCCCCCGCCGTCCTTCCGGCCCTTGCGGTAGCCCGTGCCGAGCAGCTGCTCGGTGTCGACGTCCTCGCGGGCGATCTGGGCGACGATGTCGTTGATCTTCTTGCGGAGGGGCTGGGGGTCGATGCCCTGCTCCGTGTTGTACGCGATCTGCTTCTCCCGGCGCCGGTTGGTCTCCTCGATGGCCTTCTCCATCGCCGGGGTGATCTTGTCGGCGTACATGTGGACCTGGCCGGAGACGTTGCGCGCGGCACGGCCGATGGTCTGGATCAGGGAGGTGCCCGAGCGCAGGAAGCCCTCCTTGTCGGCGTCCAGGATCGCCACGAGGGACACCTCGGGCAGGTCCAGGCCCTCCCGCAGGAGGTTGATGCCGACCAGCACGTCGTACTCGCCGGCGCGCAGCTCGCGGAGGAGTTCGACACGGCGCAGGGTGTCGACGTCGCTGTGCAGGTAGCGCACCTGGATACCGAGCTCCAGGAAGTAGTCCGTGAGGTCCTCGGCCATCTTCTTGGTGAGTGTGGTGACCAGGACGCGCTCGTCCTTCTCGGTGCGCTGCCGGATCTCGTGCACCAGGTCGTCGATCTGGCCCTCGGTGGGCTTGACGACGACTTCCGGGTCGACGAGGCCGGTGGGGCGGATGATCTGCTCGACGACGCCGTCCGAGCGGGACATCTCGTAGTTCCCCGGGGTCGCCGACAGGTAGACCGTCTGCCCGATGCGCCCCTGGAACTCCTCCCACTTCAGGGGGCGGTTGTCCAGGGCCGAGGGCAGCCGGAAGCCGTGGTCGACGAGGGTGCGCTTGCGGGAGGCGTCGCCCTCGTACATGGCGCCGATCTGCGGGACGGTGACGTGGGACTCGTCGATGACGAGCAGGAAGTCGTCCGGGAAGTAGTCCAGCAGGGTGTTGGGCGGGGAGCCGGGCAGGCGGCCGTCGAAGTGCATCGAGTAGTTCTCCACGCCGGAGCAGGTGCCGATCTGGCGGAGCATCTCGATGTCGTACGTGGTGCGCATCCTGAGGCGCTGGGCCTCCAGGAGCTTGCCCTGCTTCTCCAGCTCCGAGAGTCGCTCGCCGAGCTCCTTCTCGATGTCGTTGACCGCCCGCTCCATGCGCTCGGGGCCGGCGACGTAGTGGGAGGCCGGGAAGACGTACAGCTGCTCGTCGTCGCTGATGATCTCGCCGGTGATCGGGTGCAGGGTGGACAGCGCCTCGATCTCGTCGCCGAACATCTCGATGCGGACGGCCAGCTCCTCGTAGACCGGGAAGATCTCGATGGTGTCGCCGCGGACGCGGAAGGTGCCGCGGGTGAACGCCATGTCGTTACGTGTGTACTGGATGTCCACGAAGCGGCGCAGCAGCTCGTCGCGGTCGATCTCCTCGCCGACCTTGAGGGGGACCATGCGGTCCACGTACTCCTGCGGGGTGCCGAGGCCGTAGATGCAGGAGACCGAGGCGACCACGACGACGTCGCGGCGGGTGAGCAGCGAGTTGGTCGCGGAGTGGCGCAGGCGCTCGACCTCCTCGTTGATCGAGGAGTCCTTCTCGATGTAGGTGTCCGACTGCGGGACGTAGGCCTCGGGCTGGTAGTAGTCGTAGTACGAGACGAAGTACTCGACGGCGTTGTTCGGGAGCAGCTCGCGGAACTCGTTCGCCAGCTGTGCGGCCAGCGTCTTGTTCGGCGCCATCACGAGCGTGGGGCGCTGGAGCTTCTCGATCATCCACGCGGTGGTGGCGGACTTGCCGGTGCCGGTCGCGCCGAGGAGGACGACGTCCTTCTCGCCTGCCTGGATGCGCCGGGCGAGCTCGGCGATGGCCGCCGGCTGGTCGCCGTTCGGCTGGTAGGGGCTGACGACCTCGATGGGCGCCACCGTGCGTTCGATCTGGGAAACGGGCCGCATGCAATCCACGGTACGACCCCGCACTGACAATGGGCTCCGATCAGCGGTTCTGCGGGGTGCGGGAGCCTCGGTGCGCCACGGGGCGGCGGGGGCGGAACCGCAGGCGGCGCGGGTTGTGGTGGGCGGCGCTGTGGGTGTGGGCCGGGATGCCGGGCTTGTGCTCGACGGGGGCGACGGTGGGCTTGCCCATGACCATCAGTGGGTCGAACATCACCACGGCGCCCGCGAGGAGGAGGAAGGAGAGCGGGCCGATCAGCATGGGCGCGAGCAGGGAGGCGGGCGACTCGCCCGTGGCGGGCGCGGATGTGCCGTGCACGTGGACGTCGAGGGCCGCCATGCCGGTGTAGTGCATGCCGGTGACGGCGAGCCCCATGACGAGGCTGGCGCCGACGCTCCACAGGAATCCCCTGACCTGGCCGGCCGCCCACAGCGCGGCGGTGGCGGCGCCCATGGCGATGGCGACGGAGATGCCGACGGTGAGCGTGTTGTACTCGAGCTTCCCGTCCAGGCGCATGCTGGCCATGCCCAGGTAGTGCATCGAGGCGATGCCCAGGCCGGTGATGGTGCCCCCGGTGAACAGGGCCGTTCCCCGGGCTCCCCTGTAGCCGACGATGAAGATCCCGATGCCCACCATCACGATCGCGACGGCGAGGCTCGCGAAGGTCATCGCCTTGTCGTAGTGGATCGGGGTCCCTCTGACCGTGAACCCCATCATCGCGACGAAGTGCATGGTCCATATGCCGGAGCCGATGGCGGCCGAGCCCAGGGCGAGCCAGCCGGAGCGCCAGGACTGGGCGACGAGCATGGATCTGGTGGTGCAGCGCAACCCCAGGGCGCCGCCCAGGCAGGCCATGAAGTAGGCCACCAGGGGTGTGACCAGGCCGTAGCTGAATCCGTCGACCGTGCCCTGCATGCGCGGCTGCCCTTCCCGCCCTTTGCGTCCCGGAATTCCTGATGTGCGCCCCCTCCCAGGACCGCACAACGGTCAGGGTTGACGCAGAGAGTATGACCCCCACCGGAATGGTCGAACGACTTTCCGGCAAAGAAACACGGCCTTGCCCCAGTTGTGCGGCACCGGTGAGCGGAGTTGGGTCATCTGCGTTCAAGCTGTGGCCATCCTGTACCCCTCTCGCGTTGACCCTCTGCTGTCACAGTTGAGCTGTCTGTGACGTGATCGCTCGACGTGAGGAGTACGCATGCACGCGCGCGCTGTTGCCGCCTCCACCACCGCACTCCTGGGGACCGCCGGCCTCCTCTTCCCCGTCTCCCCCGCGGCAGCGGCCGACGACGGCACGGCACCGCTGGTCGTCGCGCACCGCGGTGGCTCGGCGTACGCCCCCGAGAACACGCTGGCCGCCGTGGACAAGGCGGCCGAGCTGGGCATCGGCTGGGTGGAGAACGACGTCCAGCGGACCAGTGACGGTGAGCTCGTCGTGGTCCACGACGACAACCTGCGGCGCACCACCGACGCCGAGGAGGTGTTCCCCGGCCGGGCTCCCTGGAAGGTGAAGGACTTCACCGCCGCCGAGATCGCCCGTCTCGACGCGGGCAGCTGGTTCGCTCCCGCGTACGCGGGTGCGCGCGTGCCGACGCTGAAGCAGTTCGTGCACCGTGTCGAGCGGCATCACCAGAAGCTGCTCCTGGAGGTCAAGAACCCGGAGCTGTATCCGGGCATCGAGCAGCAGACGCTGAAGGTCCTCAGCAACGAGGGTTGGCTCGACCGGTCGCACCTGGCGGACCGGCTGGTCGTGCAGAGTTTCAGCGCCGCCAGCGTGCGAGCGGTGCACGAGCTGAAGCCCGGCGTGAAGACCGGCCTGCTCGGCACACCGTCGGTGAGGGATCTGCCGGAGTACGCCGGCTTCGCCGACCAGATCAATCCCTCCTACAGCACCCTCTCCACGGCGTACGTCTCCTCCGTCCAGGCGTTCGACGGGCCGCACGGCACTCCGATGGAGGTCTTCACCTGGACGGTGGACGACGCGGCGACGGCCCGGCGGGTCGCCCGGTACGGCGTCGACGGGATCATCACGAACAAGCCGGACGTGGTGCGGGAGGCCGTCGGCGGTCGATCCCTCCGGTGAGGCCTCGGACGCCGGGCGTTGTCAGTGGCGGGTCGTACCGTGGGCGCATGGACAGTCAGGGGCAGGTCGAGCCGCGGGTCGTGTGGGCGGTCGTCGAGAGCGGAATCGGGCCGTTGCTGCTGGCCGCGAGTCGGGACGGCCTGGTCAACGTCGTGTTCCACGCCACGGACGCGGTGCGGGACCGGGCGGTGGAGCGGCTGGCGTCGCGGTTCGGCACCGAGCCCGTCGAGGCGCCCGGCGCCCCACTGCTGGCCGAGGCGATACGTCAGGTCGAGGCGTACTTCGCGGGTCGGCGCCGCGATTTCGACCTGCCGCTGGACTGGTCGCTCATCTCCGGCTTCAACCGCGAGGTCCTGCGCGAACTGGCCACGGGTGTGCCGTACGGCACCGTCGTCGGGTACGGCGACCTGGCCGGGCGGGTCGGGCAGCCGGGAGCCGCCCAGGCCGTGGGCACGGCGATGGGCGCCAACCCGCTGCCGGTGGTGGTGCCGTGTCACCGGGTCGTCGAGAGCGGAGGCGGCATCGGCGGCTTCGGGGGCGGCCTGGAGACCAAGCGGAAGCTGCTCGCCCTGGAAGGGGTGCTGCCCGAGCCTCTCTTCTGAGGCCACGGGCCCGGTCAGGTCAGTCGTAGTGCCGTGCCTCGAAGACGTTGCCGTCCGGGTCGCGGAAGTAGAAGCTGCGCGTGGCCTTGCCCCGGGCTCCGAAGGAGTCGTACGAGAGGTCCGACACCGGCACGGAGCGTTGCTCGAGACGGCTCAGGAGGGCGTCGAAGTCCCCGCGGGGCAGCGACAGGCAGACGTGGTTGACGGGGTGGCCCGCGCTGTCGGCGGCACCGGGCAGCATCGTCATGCGTTCCGCGAAGGTCCGCGGCATCAGGTCGATGATGGTCTCGTCGTTGACGCGCACGGAGGGGAACGGCACCTGCCCCGCGGCGAACTCGGTGAGCCTGACCGTCTCCATGCCGACGGCCTTCTCGTAGAAGTCGGCGGCGGCGACCGGGTCGCGCACCCAGAGGACGACGTGGTCAAGACGTGTGGTGTGGTCCGTCATACCCCCAGGCTCGTGACGCCTCCGACGGCCCGCAAGGGTTTGGCCCGGCGCGCCGCCCGCCAGAGATGAGGGAAGACCGACTGACCGACTGACAGGAGGCAGGCGCGTGGTGCTGGTGGTTTCAGAAGAAGTGCGGGAGGCGATCGACGCGCGTCGGCCCGTGGTGGCCCTGGAGTCCACGATCATCGCCCACGGGCTGCCTCGCCCGCGCAACCTCCAGGTGGCGCTGGAGCTGGAGACGGCCGTGCGGCAGGAGGGCGCGGTGCCCGCGACGATCGCCGTGCTGGACGGCCGGCCTCATGTCGGCCTGGACAAGGAGCAGCTGGAACGGGTCGCGAACGAGGACGGGATCCGCAAGCTGGGCCACCGGGACCTGCCGCTCGCGGTGGCCGCCGGGGCGAGCGGGGCGACCACGGTGTCGGCGACCGCCCTGCTGGCGGCGCTGGCGGGCGTGCGGGTGTTCGCGACGGGCGGGGTCGGCGGGGTGCACCGGGAGTGGACGGTGACCCAGGACGAGTCGGCCGACCTCGGTCTGCTGGCGCGGACCCGGATCACCGTGGTGTGTGCCGGGGTGAAGTCGATCCTGGACGTGCCGGCGACGCTCCAGCGGCTGGAGACGCTGGGTGTCGCGGTGGCCGGGTACGGCACCGGGCGGTTCCCCGGCTTCTACCTGTCCGACTCGGGGCATCCGGTGGACTGGACACTGGATTCGCCGGAGCAGGTGGCGGGCGTCATGCGCGCCCAGGACGCGCTCGCGGGGCCGGAGTCGGCGCTGATCGTCGCCAACCCCGTCCCCGAGGAGGAGCAGCTCGATCCGGAGCTGCACGCGCGGGTGCTCGCGGACGCGCTGCACGCGTGCGAGGCGGAGGGGATCACCGGCCAGGCGGTCACCCCGTTCCTGCTCGACCACCTGGTACGGCACACCGACGGGGCCTCCCTGAGCGCCAACCTGGCGGCGGTCCGTGGCAACGTGCGCCTGGCGGCGCGGATCGCGGCGGCCTGGTCCCGGGGATGACCGGGACCGGGGCCGGGACCGGGGCCGGGGCCGGGGCCGGGACCGAGGCCGGGGCGCTGCTGGTCGTCGGGGACGTCGTCACGGACGTCGTGGCACGGCACCGGGGTCCGCTCGCGGCCGGTACGGACACGCCCGCCTCGATCCGGACGCTTCCGGGTGGGGCGGGTGCCAACGTGGCGTGCTGGGCCGCGGACCGGGGTGCGGCGGAGGTGCGACTGCTCGGGCGCGTGGGGGCGGAGGCCGCCGCCTGGCACGAGCGCGAGCTGCTGGCCCACGGTGTGCGGCCGCGGCTCGTCGTCGACCCGGTGGCGCCGACCGGCACGGTGATCTGTCTGGTCGACGGGGGTGCTTCGGCGGAGCGGACGTTCCTCACCGACAGCGGGGCGGCGCTGCGGTTCGAACCGGCCGACTGGTCGGACGCGCTGCTCGACGGGGCGGTCCGGTTGCACCTGTCGGGCTATCTCCTGTTCTCGGAACCGAGTCGGGCCCTGGTGGCGGTGGCGCTGAAGGCCGCACGCGCACGGGGCGTGCCGGTGAGCCTGGACCCGGCGTCGGCCGGATTCCTCGGGGAGCTGGGCGCCGAGCGTTTCCTCGCGCTCGTCGAGGGGGTGGACCTCCTGCTGCCCAGCCGGGACGAGGCGTGCCTGCTGACCGGGCTCACCGACGCGGCCGAGGCGGCTGCCGAGCTGAGCCTGCGCGTTCCGCTGGTGGTCGCCAAGCAGGGCCACGAAGGAGCCCTCGTGGCCCGCTCGGGAACGGTGTCCGCGCGCGTTCCCGCCGTACCGGCGACGCCACGGGACACCACGGGCGCCGGTGACGCCTTCACCGGCGCCTTCCTCGCCGCCCTGCTCGCGGGCGCCGACCCGGAGGAGGCGGCGGAGGAGGGCTGCCGGGCGGGCGCGAGGGCGGTGGAACACGTGGGCGGCAGACCACCCCGGCCCGGCTGATGTCTCGCACCCCGCACCGCTACGGTTTCCGCCCCCACGCCGAGATCATCGGAGCCGTCGTCAGATCGAGGACACCGGAGGTGACGTTCGTGAGGTGGCGGTTGATGTCCTGGTCCGTGGCGAGTCCCGCGGCGACCAGCTGGTCGCGGATCTGGCGGATCGTGAGGGACTCCAGGGCGGCACAGGCCGGCGAGGCGATGGGGAAGTAGGCGTCGGCCTGCACGCGGGTCAGGCCGGCCTCCCGCAGCAGGCGTGGGAGGGTACGGCCGGAGGGGAGCTCGGTCCCGCGGTCGGCGAGCAGTCGGCGGAAGCCCTGCCGCAGCCGGTTCGCGAGCTGTTGTTCGGAGCCGCACTCGTCGGGGCAGAGCAGGGGCTGGAGGGCGGGGTCGGCGTCCTCGACGAGGAGGCGGCCGCCGGGGCGCAGCGCCTTGACCATGGTCCGCAGCGCCCGTTCCCGGTCAGGCACGTGGACGAGCGCAAGGCGTGCGTGCACCAGGTCGAAGCCGTCCCCCGGTGGCTCCTGAGCGACCAGGTCGTGCACGAGCATCCGGACGGGCGGCCGGGGGGCCGGGAAGAGCCGGGCGGGGTCGGCGTCGGTCGCGACGACGCGGCCGGTCGGGCCGACCTTCTTCGCCAGCCAGGACACCACGGAGATGCCGCCGGCACCGACCTCCCAGCACCGCCAGCCGGATCCGACGCCGAGTGCTTCGAGATGCTGGAACGTCGTCGGGTCGAAGAGAGCGGCGAAGGCGCTGAAGTGCTCTGCCGCCTCGGTCTGCCGGTTGTCGAGGAGGTACCCATCGGTTCGCGTCATGCCGCGATCATCCCAGTTGCCCCACTTGTCCGTGATGGTCGACGCTCCGGGACGCAGAACCGCACGGTCCCGACACGCGTCGATGTCTTCACTCGTGCCGATGTACTCGCCGTGTCGATGCCTTCGCCGTGTCGATGTCCTCGTCGCGCCGATACATCGTCCACAGCCGGGAACAAAGCGGAACGAGCCGTTTCCACAGGCTTACCCGCAGCTCACGTCGGCCTGGCAGACTGCCGCCAAGGCGCGGGAACGGCGCGAGGAGAGCCACGCAAGGAGATCCGGATGTCCATGGCAGGGAATCTGCGGAAGGTCACGACCCTCGGTGGGGTCGGCGGCCTCCGCAAGGTGGCTCGGCTGGCCCGGCGGCGCCCGCGTGTCGACCTGAGTCACCCGGCCCGCTCCCCGCTGGGCTCCTCGGTGGTCAACTGCGTGACGTACCGGGACGGTGTCCGCACCCCTGCGCGCGGCGACCTGGTGGACGTAGTGGAGCAGGTGCGCAAGGGCCGGGAGGGCTTCGTCTGGCTCGGCCTGCACGAGCCGACCGACCAGGAGTTCGCGGGCATCGCCGAACTCTTCGACCTGCACCCGCTGGCCGTCGAGGACGCCGTGGAGGCCCACCAGCGCCCCAAACTGGAGCGGTACGGAGAGACGCTGTTCGCGGTGTTCAAGACGGTCTGCTACGTCGAGCACGAGGAACTCACGGCCACCAGCGAGGTGGTGAACACCGGCGAGATCATGGTCTTCGTCGGCCACGACTTCGTGATCACGGTGCGGCACGGCCGGCACGGCTCCCTGGGTCCGCTGCGCGAGGAGCTGGAGTCCGATCCCCATCAGCTGGCCAAGGGCCCGTCCGCGGTGCTGCACGCCATCGCCGACCATGTGGTGGACGACTACCTGACCGTCACGGACTCGGTCCAGGAGGACATCGACCAGGTCGAGACGGACGTGTTCGCGGAGACCGGCGCACGCGCGGATCCGGGACGCATCTACCAGCTCAAGCGTGAACTCCTGGAGCTGAAGCGGGCGGTGGTGCCGCTCAGCCGGCCGCTGGAGGATCTCGCCACCCGGCCGATCCGGGCGGTCGACCCGGAGATACAGGCCTACTTCCGCGACGTCTCGGACCATCTGCTGCGCGCGAAGGAGCAGATCGCCGCCTTCGACGAGCTGCTCAACTCCATCCTCCAGGCGCACCTCGCGCAGGTCACGGTCGCGCAGAACGAGGACATGCGGAAGATCACGGCGTGGGCCGCGATCATCGCGGTGCCCACCATGGTCTGCGGGGTGTACGGCATGAACTTCGACCACATGCCGGAGCTGCACTGGCGATACGGCTACGGCATGGTCATCGGCGTCATATCCGTCGCGTGCCTGGTGCTGTACCGGGGCTTCCGGCGCAGCGGCTGGCTCTGACGACGACCGGGACCTGCGGGGTGATCAAGGAGTGATCGCGGGCCGATCCTGGGGCGGCCCGAGGCGTCAGCCCGGAACGGTCCGGGCGTAGACGCTCCCGGCCCAGGAGGCGATCTGGTCGTCCGCCAGGTGCCGGGCCAGGTCGGCCTCGCTGATCATGCCGACCAGGCGCTTGTCCTGGATCACGGGCAGCCGGCGGATCTGGTGCTCCCGCATCTCGCGGAGGACCTCGCCGACCTCGGCGTTCGCGTCGATCCAGCGGGGGGTGCCCTTGGCCATCTCACCCGCGGTGACCCTGGCCGGGTCGTGGCCCATGGCGACGCAGCCGACGACGATGTCGCGATCGGTGAGGATGCCGCAGAGCCGCTCGTTCTCGTCGCTGATGGGCAGGGCCCCGACGTTCAGCTCGCGCATGAGCTGGGCGGCGCGGTCCAGGGTCTCGTGGGCGGGGATCCACTGGGCGCCGCGGTGCATGATGTCTCCGGCGGTGGTCATGAGGTACCTCCCGGTGCCGGACGGCCGGCGCGGCACGGGACGCACCGCGAGTCCCGACGCCCTTCATTCTCGCCGCGCGGCCCGGCTCTCGCACACGCCACGGCGTCCCGCGCCGGCCCGGCGTCGGCTCAGCCGCCCCACGCCGGATGACGCGGATCGTCGGCCCGTACCAGGACGTCGGCCGCGCCCGCCGGGTCGCTCTCCCGCTCGTAGCGCTCGAAGGCCGGGAGGGTCCAGTGCTCGGCCTCGGGTGTGCGGCGGCGCAGGGCGCCCGGGGAGAGCGCGACGTGAACGCTCAGATCGAGGGGGAACCAGTGCCGGAGCAGGAAGGGCCCGTGCAGCAACAGCATGCCGCCGGGCGGGAGCCGGACTTTGGGGCTGCGGGTGGCCCGGTCGGCGGCCGGGTCCCACAGGTCGGGCAGGACGCTGCCGTCGCCGCCGGCTTCGAGCGGGCCGAACACCTCGCGCCACAGCGCGCCGGTGTCGTACCAGCCGCTGTAGTAGGACTCCACGTCCCGGTGGCCGTACTCCAGTCGCACGGAGGCGGGACGCAGGAAGCCCTCCGTGCCGACGACGAGCGAGGAGCGGCCGCGTATGCGCAGGGCCTCGGAGACACGCCGGGCGAGGTCCCCCGGGCGCGCGGCCGGGGCGCCGTCGAAGGCGATGCGCGGCCAGGGGCTGCCGTCGGCGGGCTTCAGGTCGAGCAGACGCTCGGCGAGCAGGTCGCCGAGCCGGTCCCAGGTGATCGCTTCGAGTCGCACAGGCCCATGATGCGTCAGGCCCTGGCAGGGCGTGCCGGTCACGGTCCGCAGGGGAATGAACCACTCATGGTCCCCCGCGCGACGCTCCCGCCCCACACCGGACTTCTCGCCTTCCAGCCTCTCAAAAGGCGGCACTGCGCCGAGTGCCGGCGAGGGCCGCTGCCGCTGCTCGTCCTGGAGGACGGTGCCCCGCGGTGCCTCGACTGCGCCGACCTCGCGCATCTGGTGTTCGTGCCGCGCGGCGACACCGCGCTGACGCGCAGATCGCGGGAGGAGAGCGGGCTGTCGGCGGTGGTCGTGCGGTTCAACCGGCGCAGGAGCCGTTACGAACGGCAGGGCGTTCTGGTGGAGGAGGCGGCGCTCGCCAGGGCCGAGCAGCGGTGTCTCGCGGACGCCGAGGCGCGGCGGCGGCGCCGGGTGCGGGACGCGCGGCGGCGGGCGGTCCGGGACGAGCTGTTCGTCCAGGCGTTCGCGGCGGAGATACGGCGGCTGTTTCCCGGGTGCCCGGACGCGCGGGCGCAGGCCGTCGCCGCGCACGCCGCGGAGCGGGGCAGCGGAAGGGTGGGGCGCAGCGCGGCGGGGCGGGCGTTGACCGAGGGGGCCGTGACCTCGGCGGTCGTGGCGTCCGTACGGCATCTGGACACGCCGTACGACCGGCTGCTGATGAGCGGCGTGCCGCGGTACGAGGCGCGGCGGCGGATCGCGCCGGTGGTGGAGGCGGTGCTGAGGGGGTGGGCGGTGGAGGGGCTCGGTTCCGCGGGGTGACCTGCGAGGACCCCGGCGTGCGGGAGCCGGCCGCGCTGCTCCTCGGCAGGTCGCCGCACCGGCGTGGCCGGCCGCCGTACGGTGGGCACGCGCACCGGTCGGGCTGTCGGGCCCCAGTCAGGGCCGATCGGCGAGTCCGCGACGTTCGCGCATGCCCCCGCGCCGCTCGGCCATGGTCACCGTGCTCGTACGGCAATTCACTTGTGGTGAGGAAGGGTGCCGGGCAGGATCCCGGCTCGACGGGTGGGAGAGGCTGACATGATCGACGGACCGTACTTCGTGCTGACGGTGCTGGGTGTGCTGGGGACCGGTCTGGTGGCGGGGGTGTTCTGCGGCTTCTCGACCTTCGTCATGCGGGGCCTCGCCACGCTGCCGCCCGCGCAGGGGGTGGCGGCGATGAACGCGATCAACGTGGCGGCGGTGGCACCGCCCTTCATGGTGGTGTTCCTCGGATCGGCCCTGGTGTGCGCGGTGATCGCCGTGGTGACGTTCGTGCTGTGGCCGGACGAGGGGACGGTGGAGCTGCTGGTGGGCAGCGCGCTGTACCTGTTCGGCTCGTTCGGGCTCACCATGGTCGCGAACGTGCCGCGCAACGACGCGCTGCTGAGGCTGGATCCGGGCACGTCGGAGGCGGCCGCGTACTGGCCGGTGTACGTGCGCGAGTGGACGATGTGGAACCACGTCCGCACGGCCGCCTCGGCCGGGGCGGCGGTGGCGTACCTGCTGGCGCTCACCTGACGCCCCCAGCCTGCGAGAACGTGCTGTCCGCTGCCCTGCGGGCGGGCCGCCGCGGACGTATCGTGGCCGCAGGAGTGCCGCCCGGCGACGCACGCCCTGCGACACGCGCACGCAAGGAAGACGGCCATGGGCGATCCCAAGGGTTTCATGACCACCCCGCGCCAGGAGTGGCCGCGCAGGCCCGTCGAGGAGCGGGTGCGCGACTGGAACGAGGTCTATGTGCCCGGGGCGCTGTTGCCGATCATCAGCAAGCAGGCCGACCGCTGCATGGACTGCGGCATCCCCTTCTGTCACGAGGCCTGCCCGCTGGGCAACCTGATCCCCGAGTGGAACGACCTGGTCTCCAGGGAGGACTGGCGGGCGGCGGCCGACCGGCTGCACGCGACCAACAACTTCCCCGAGTTCACCGGCCGGTTGTGCCCGGCGCCGTGCGAGGCGGGATGCGTGCTGGCGATCAACCAGCCGGCCGTCACCATCAAGAACGTCGAGTGCGCGATCGCTGACCGGGCCTGGGAGGAGGGCTTCGCGCCGCCGCGGCCGCCGGAGCGGCTGTCGGGCAAGACGGTCGCGGTCATCGGTTCGGGGCCCGCCGGACTGGCCGCGGCCCAGCAGCTCACCCGGGTCGGGCACACGGTCGCCGTGTACGAGAGGGACGACCGGCCCGGCGGGCTGATGCGGTACGGCATCCCCGAGTTCAAGATGGAGAAGCACCACCTGGAGCGGCGGCTGGAGCAGATGCTGGACGAGGGGACCAAGTTCCGTACGTCGACGGTGGTCGGACGGGACGTCGGGGCCGCCGAACTGAAGAGTCGCTACGACGCCGTGGTGATCGCCACGGGGGCGAGGGCCTGGCGTGAACTGCCCGTGCCGGGGCGGGATCTGACGGGTGTTCACCAGGCGATGGAGTACCTCCCGCTCTCCAACCGTGTGCGCCAGGGCGATCTGGAGACGTCCCCGCTGTCGGCAGCCGGCCGGCACGTCGTCATCATCGGCGGCGGCGACACCGGGGCCGACTGCCTGGGCACGGCCGTCCGGGAGGGCGCCGCATCCGTGACCCAGCTGGACATCTACGCGCTGCCCGGCGCGCAGCGCGACGAGGACACCGAGCCCTGGCCGACGTACCCGGTGCGGGTCTACCGGCTGTCCGCCGCCCACGAGGAGGCCGGTGACCTGCGGACGGCTCCGGTCGCGGACGCGGACGCGCGGCTGTTCGCGGCGTCCACGCTGCGCCTCGACGGTGACAGGGAGGGGCATGTGCGCTCGCTGCACCTGGTCGAGGTGGATGCGCGGCGCCGCCCGGTGGACGGCACCGGGCGGACGCTCCCCGCCGATCTCGTGCTGCTCGCCCTCGGCTTCACCGGCCCTGACCGGGAGGACGGGCTCGTCGACCAGCTGGGACTGGACATGGATCCCCGCGGCACGATCGCGCGTGACCCCGGCTTCGCCACGAATGTGCCGGGCGTCTTCGCCGCGGGGGACGCCGGCCGTGGCCAGTCGCTCATCGTCTGGGCGATCGCCGAGGGGCGGGCGGTGGCGGCCGCCGTCGACCACCACCTGACGGGCAGTTCGAGACTGCCGACTCCGATCGGGCCGTACGACCGGCCCATGGCGGTGTAGCGCGCTGGCCCTCAGGCCCCCGGCCGCCCGCCCCTGAAGCCACCGGACCACCGGACCACCGGACATCGAGCCACCGGACGTCGGGCCACCGGAACGTCACCGCTCGTCCGTGCCCGCGACCTTCCCGGTCGACAGCGCCACCCGGTTCCACGTGTTGATCGTGCAGATCAGGGCGAGGACCTGGGCCAGTTCCCGCTCCTCGAAGTGGGACGCGGCCTGTGCGTAGACGTCGTCCGGGACGCCCGCGTCGGCCACGAGGGTCATCGCCTCCGTGAGCGCCAGGGCCGCCTGCTCCCGCTCGGTGAAGAAGTGGCGGGCCTCACGCCACACGGCGACCATGTGCAGCCGGTCCTCGCTCTCACCGGCCTTGCGGGCGTCGTTGGTGTGCATGTGGAGGCAGTACGCGCAGTGGTTGAGGTGCGAGGCGCGGATCTGGATCAGTTCGACGAGGGCCGGGTCGAGGCCCTCACGGGCGGCGGCGTCGAAGGCGACGAGGGCCCGGAAGGCCTTCGGGGAAGACTTCGCGAACTCCAGCCGGGGCGCCCTCCCCTGCACCGGGGTCGTGTTCGTCGTCGTGTTCGTGTTCGTCGTCATGTCCTTCAACCTACGGGCCCGAAAGACCCCCGGTAGGGTGCATTTCCATGGCTGATTCGTGGGTCAATTCCGCGGAGCGGATCGGGGCCGACCTCCATCTGGAGCTGACCGGGCCGGGCGGTCGGCGTGCGGCGCTGATCCGTGCCCTGCGCGAGGCCGTACGCAGCGGGCGGCTCGCTCCGGGCACGCGGCTGCCGCCGTACCGGTCACTCGCGGCCGACCTCGGGGTCGCCCGCAACACGGTGGCCGACGCGTACGCGGAACTCGTCGCGGAGGGCTGGCTCACGGCACGCCAGGGCTCGGGCACCCGGGTCGCGATGGGGGTACCACCCATGCCCTTCAGGCAATGGGGGAGCGCCGAACCGCCGCGGCCGGCCGCGCGCGTGCCCCGGAAGGCCCCGCCACGCGCGCGGGGCCCCCGGCACGACCTGAGGCAGGGCACGCCGGACGCCTCGGCGTTCCCGCGCACCGCCTGGCTCGCCTCCTACCGAAGGGCCCTCCAGCAGGCCCCCAACGAGGTGTTCGGCCCCGGTGACCCTGCCGGCCGGGCGGAACTACGGGAGGCGCTCACGGAGTATCTGGCACGCGCGCGTGGCGTGCGGACCGAGCCGGGCAGGATCGTGATCTGCTCCGGTTTCGCGCACGCGCTGCGGCTGCTGTTCGGAGGTGGCGTCCTGCGCGGGCCCCTGGCGGTGGAGGCGTACGGACTCGGGTTCCACCGGGAGGTCCTCGCCGCCGCCGGTGTGCGGACCGTGCCGCTCCCTCTCGACGAACACGGCGCCCGGGTCGACCGGTTGGGCCGCGAGCGGGCCGTGCTGCTCACGCCGGCGCACCAGTTCCCGACCGGCGGGCCGCTGCATCCCGCGCGCCGGGCGGCCGTGATCGACTGGGCACGCGCGCGTGGCGGGCTGGTTCTGGAGGACGACTACGACGGGGAGTTCCGCTACGACCGCAAGCCGGTCGGCGCGGTGCAGGGACTCGACCCCGAGCATGTGATCCACATCGGCTCGGTCAGCAAGAGCCTGTCACCGGCGGTGCGACTGGGCTGGATGGTGCTTCCGGAGCGGTACGTCGGCGCCGCCCTGGCCGCCAAGGGGGAACGGGAGGCGTGGGCGAGCGTCCTCGACCAGCTGTGCCTCGCCGACTTCGTCGCCTCCGGGGCGTACGACCGTCATGTACGGCGTATGCGGCAGCGGTACCGGGGCCGCCGGGACCGGCTGGTCGCGGCGCTCGCCGCGCACGCGCCGCACATCGAGGTCACCGGTGTCGCGGCCGGTCTGCACGCGGTGCTGCGGCTGCCGCCCGGCACCGAGGCGTCCACGGTCAAGGCCGCCGTCTGGCAGGGCGTCTCCCTCGACGGCCTCGCCGTGTTCCGGCACCCGGCCACGGACATGGCGGCGGGCGACGGTCTGGTCGTGGGGTACGCGACTGCCTCCGAGCATGCGTACGGGCCGGCCCTGGAGGCGCTGTGCCGAGCACTGCCACCGCCCTGACCGGCCCGGAGCCCGACCGGGAAGCCCTCGGGGCCCTACGGCTTGCGCGCCACCGCCCCGTACCCCGGGATCACCCCGTCGTCCTGGCCGGGCACCGGCTCGCCCAGTTCGGGGTGCCAGCGGTGGGGCACCTCGATGCCGGGCTCGACGAGGTCGAGGCCGTCGAAGAAGCGGGTGAACTCCTCGCGGGAGCGCAGGGCCAGGGTGACACCGGCGGCGCGCAGCTTGTCGGTGGCCGCCTTCGACTCCTCCGGCGTGAAGTCGGCGGTGGCGTGGGTGACCACCAGGTAGCTGCCGGAGGGCAGTGCGGCGAGCAGGCGTCGGACCAGGTCGTGGGCGCCGTCCTCGTCGGAGACGAAGTGCAGCAGGGCCACGAGCGACAGCGCGACGGGCCGGGTGAGGTCCAGGACCTTCTTCGCGCCTTCCAGGACGGCGTCCGGGTCGCGCACGTCGGCCTGGAGGTACTCGGTGGCCCCCTCGTCCGTGCCGCGCAGCAGGGCCGCCGCGTGGGCCAGCACGATGGGGTCGTTGTCGCAGTAGACGACCCGGGCGTCGGGAGCGATGCCCTGGGCGACCTGGTGCAGGTTGGGCTCGGTCGGAATGCCGGTGCCGACGTCCAGGAACTGCCGTACGCCGTTCTGGGCCAGCCAGCGGGTGGCCCGGTGCATGAACGCGCGGTTGACCCGGGCCATGACCGGCACCCGCGGGTCGAGGGTGAGCATCTGCCGGCCCATCTCCTCGTCGACCGGGTAGTTGTCCTTGCCGCCGAGGTACCAGTCGTACATCCGCGCGGGATGGGGTCTGGTCGTGTCGATCTGGGCGGCCGAGGTGGGGTTCTGCCCGGTCATGAGGCACTCCGTAAGGGGCAAGGGACGGTCAATTCAGCACCAGCGTACGGAAGTTGAACGTGAACGACGGCAAGCACGTCAGGACAGCAGGAAGTCCGCCTCCCCCGCCTTGGCCCCCTCGATGAAGGCCGTCATCTCGGCGGTGGTGTAGATCAGCGCCGGGCCGTCCGGGTCGGTGGACTGACGGACGGCTATCCGGCCGTCGGCGAGCTTCATCGCCTCCAGGCAGTTCCCGCCGTTCCCACCGCTCCACGGCTTGTGCCAGCCTTCGCTGCCCAAGTCACGCGCGGGCATGCCGTTGTAGACCTGTTTGCGCGGCTTGATGCGGTCCATTCAGAGCTCCTTGCGGAGATCCCGGAGGATCTCCTTCGTGCGATGTGCCGTAGCGGCCTGCGCCGCCATGCGGTCCATGACCTCGAGGTGGGTCGCCACCTCGTCGCGCGCGTCGAGATAGACCGCGCCGGTCAGGTACTCGCTGTAGACCATGTCCGGCAGTTCGGGCATGGCGAATCGGAACAGCACGAACGGCCCGTACGTACCCGGGTGCGGCCCGGCCTGGAACGGGGCGACCTGCAGCGTCACGTTGGGCTGCTTCGCGGCCTCGAGCAGTCTGTCGATCTGGGCACGCATCACCTCCGGGCCGCCGACCGGGCGTCGCAGCGCGGTCTCGTCCATCACGACCCACAGCCGGGGCGCGTCCTTGCGGGTGAGCAGTTCCTGGCGCTGCATGCGCAGGGCGACATGACGCTCGATGTCGGCGGGCCGGGTCTGCCCTATGGCGCCCGAGCGGAGCACTCCGCGCGCGTAGTCCTCGGTCTGGAGCAGCCCGGGGACGAAATGGGGCTCGTAACTCCGGATGACGTCGGCCGCGCCCTCCAGGCTCACGTACATCGAGAACCAGCCGGGCAGGATGTCGTGGAAACGCTGCCACCAGCCGGGCTTGTTGGCCTCCTCGGCCAGCTGGACGAAGGCGTCGGCCTCCTCGTCGGAGATTCCGTAGGCCTTCAGGAGCAGTTGCAGGTACGGGATTTTGAGCGCGACCTCGGCCATCTCCATACGGCGGACGGTGGCGGGGGCGACACGCAGGATGCGGGCGGCCTCCTCGCGCTTCACCCCGGCGCTTTCCCGCAGGTCCAACAGGCGCCGACCGAGGACGACCTGACCGACCGTCGGCGCGGACCGCGGTTCACTCACGCTCCACCTCCACCAAGAGTTCTGACGAGCCGGCCACAAAAGAACGCTGACAGCCCGGCGGCGCCATGCGAAGACCCTGATCGAAGAGCCGAGTTTCCGAACAGATGTTCCGAACAGTTCTTCGACAGTCTCAACTGGCGCCGCGCGGGGTGCTGTTCCGAGCAGTGTGCCACGGCCTTCCAGACCGTCACACAGCACTCTGCAATTTTCAGAGTGACACTTGCCAAGTGTTCACGGCGGGGCGATAGTGGCAAGCGTGATTCCGTCCGCGCCCTTAGGAACAGACGCCGCCGCAGGCCCTTACGGCCTCGGTGCCGCCACGGAAGCAGTCCCCGCGGGGGCCGCCGCCGGGCGCCGGTTCCGTTTCGAACTGGCCGCACATCCGGGTTCCCCCGCACAGGCCAGACGCCTGACGCGGGCCCGGCTGACCGGCTGGTCGGTGTGCGAGGACACCTGCGACAGCGCGGCCCTGGTGGTCTCCGAGCTGGTCACCAACGCCATCGTGCACACGGCGAGCACGCACATAGTGTGCGAACTGCACGACGGCGACGACCTGGTGCGGATAGCCGTGCGTGACGAGGGCTGCGCGCCGGGCCAGCCCCACGCGGCCAGCCGCACCCGGCCCGAGGAGGAGCACGGGAGGGGACTGCTTCTCGTCGACGCCCTCTGCGACGCCTGGGGAGCCCATGAGCACGGCCCCGGGCTGCTGGTCTGGGCCGAGCTGCCGCGCACGACCGACACCCCGCACGAGCCGCCGGAGCCCCGGAACGACCTCGGCTGGGGCGCCCGCCCGAAGCCGGGTCCGTCCGACGGCCCGGGCGACGGGGACGAGGCGCACCCGACGCGCCATACGAAGGGCATGGACGAGGTTCCGGCCCAGGGGCGGCGCGGGCAGCGGAGGCCCGTATGAGTCCCGGGCGCGTCGGCCGCGTCCTGAATCTCGACACCCTGGCCCGCCTCCAGCGCGGGCTGCGCACCCCGGGCCAGGCGCTGCGCCTGCCGGTGCCCGAGGGGATGACCGCCCCGCTCGGCTGCGACGCGGTCGCCGTACCCGCCCGTCTCGGCCCGTTGGTCATGCCCCGGCTGCCCCGCGTGGGCTGCGTCTACGCCGACGGCACGACCTGGTGGTGGCTGGTGCCGTCCGACTCCGACCACGCCCTGGAATGGCCGGCCCCCGCCCACTACGTCACCGGCGCGGTCGTCCCGGACCTCTCGCGGCTCCCCGACCTGATCCACCGCCCGGACGGCACGCTTCCGTACACCCCGCCGATCCCGCTGTACCTGACCCTGTGCCGCGTGACGGGAACAGCTCCGGCCTGGTCGCGGCCGGTCAGCGCGTAGGACCCGGCGAGCACGGGCCGGTCGGGCGGCACGGGCCGGTACGGCACCCCTCGACCCGCGGAGCACCTCGGCCGGTCGGGCAACACGGGCCAGAACGCGCACCACCAGCCGATCGAACAGCACAGCCCGGTCGAGCAGCCAAGCGCACACCCACACCCCCGCACCACCCCACACCCCCGCGCCGCCCCACACCTCCCCCGGTCAGGTCGTGCGCCCGCGCGCATCCGGCGCCCCGGGCTGCGCCCTGCCCGGACGGGCTCCGCCCCCGCAATAGTGGTCCGCCTCACAAGGCGGGGCACGAGGTGGGAGGTCGGTCGACCGTGGGGAAGAAGCGGACCGCGCCGGAGGTGTCCGAGTCGGAGCGGCTGCTCTTCGGCGGACCGCTGCGCTACGACATGGGCTGGAACCAGCACGCCGACGCGTTCCTGGAGCTGAACTTCCGGGCCATGATCGCCCGGCTGCCGTCCCTGCTGGCGTCCAGCCTGCGGCTCGCCCGGCAGGCCGACCGGGGCGCCGCACGGATCGTCCTGGCCGCCGAGGCCGGCCGGGGTGTGGCGCAGGCGGTGAGCCTGCTCGCGGTCAACAGCGTGCTGGCCGGGCTGATGGGCGGCGGTCCGATCGAGGACCGGCTGCGCGGTGCCGTCCCGGCGCTGGTCACCGTGGCCGTCGTGATGCTGCTCGCGGCACTGCTGCGGGCCGCCAGCACGTACGCCACCGGTCGGCTGGAGCCCAAGGTGGAGCGCGTGGCGACGAGCTCTACCTGGAGCGGGCCGCGCGTCGAGCTGACGCGATCGAGGAACACGCCTTCCACAAGCTGCTGGACACCGCCCAGGAGGGAGCCGCCTCCGCCCGCCGGATGATCATGTACGGGACGCGGGTGATCAACGCGATGGTCTCGCTGGTCGCGGCGGCCGGCGTGCTGAACGTGCTGCACGCGGCGCTCCTGCCGCTGCTGGTGACGATGACGCTGCCGAGCGCGTGGAGCGCCCTGACCATGGCCCGGCGGCGTTACGAGTCGTTCCACGCCTGGGTGCAGCACGCCCGCGCGGGCCGCCTGCTCGGCAGCCTGCTGATCGAGCCCGAGGCGGCGCCCGAGATCCGGGTGCACGGAGTGGGCGGGTTCCTGCTGCGGCACTTCCGCGCGATGTCCGAGACGGCGGAGGCCGAGCAGGCGCGCCTCGCCCGGCTCGCCGCGCGCACCGGCCTGATCGCCGCGGCGTGGACGGGCGTGGCGACGGTGGCGACGTACGCGACGCTCGGCGGGCTGCTGCTGGCGGGGGCGATGGCCCTGTCGGTGGCGGGTACGGCCGTGATCGCGATCCGCACCGGCTCCCAGAGCCTCGACACGCTCGTGGTGGAGGTCAACGCGCTGCACGAGGAGGCCCTCTTCGTCGGCGACCTGCAACGGCTGTACACGGAGGCGGCGCAGCGGGCGATCCCGGTGGGAGGGCGGGCACTGCCGGAGAACCCGCGCGAGATCCGCTTCGAGAACGTCACCTTCCGGTATCCGGGTGAGTCCGCACGTCCCGCCCTCGCCGACGTGACCCTCACCCTCCCACTGGGCCGGATCGTGGCGCTGGTCGGTGAGAACGGCTCCGGCAAGACGACCCTGGTCAAACTGCTCGCCGGGCTCTACACCCCGGAGCGCGGGCGGATCGTGTGGGACGACGTGGACGCGGCGACCGCCGACCGGCACCGGCTGGCCGAGCGGATCGCGATGGTGGCCCAGGACTTCAAGCGGTGGCCCTTCACGGCCCGGGTGAACGTCGCCCTGGGCCGCACGTCGGCGCCGCTGTGCGAGGAGCGGCTGGCCACGTCGATCGCCGAGGCCGGGGCTCAGACGGTGGTCGCCGACCTGCCGCGTGGGCTGGACACACTGCTCGCCCGCAACTTCAGCGGCGGGCACGAACTGTCGGGGGGCCAGTGGCAGCGGCTGGGCATCGCCCGCGCGGCGTACCGCAGGGGGAGCATCCTGATCGTGGACGAGCCGACGGCGGCGCTGGACGCCCGGGCCGAGCTGGAGGTCTTCGAGCGGATCCGCGCCCTGGCCGACAGCGGCCAGACGGTCGTGCTGATCACGCACCGGCTGGCGTCGGTGCGTCACGCGGACCTGGTGCACGTCCTGGACCAGGGCCGGCTCGTGGAGTCCGGGCCACCGGACGAGCTGCTGGCGAGCGGCGGCCTCTACGCCGAGCTGTACGCGCTCCAGGCGGAGCAGTTCACCAAGCCGCCCGCGCCGGTCACACCACCCGCTCCCGTCCACAGGGTGCCGGCGCCGAAGGCGGGCTGAACGAGGTCTTGCCCGGGCCGCCCGTCAGGCGGTGGCGTCGGCGCCGTCGCCGCTGCGCACGATCACCAGGAACATGTCCGTCGCGAGGTCCATGACAACCTCGGCAGGCAGGCCTTCCAGACGCCGCGCCTGCGCGAACTCCTCCGCCGGCCAGGAGCCACGCGGCCCACCGGCGGGAAAGCGCTCGAGCACCGTTCGCCCGTTCACCACCCTGCACCTCCATGTAGCGCTGCACTCGTAGAGTTAAACGCCAACGATGGGGTGCACGGCTCGCGAAGTGACGGTTCTGAGACGTAGTTGACACTCGTTCACCGCCAAGTGTGACCAACCTCTCAGCCTCTTGGCGTATGTGTTCACCTTCCGTATCAGTCGTCGTACTCGTCGTGATACCGGATCCGCTCGCTCCCCGCAGGCGCCCCGAGAGCCGACGCCCGCCCCTCGGGCTCCTCCCACCGCTCCTGCCTGCCCAGCGCCGTGAGGTCCAGCAGGCTGGTGGTCGAGCCGAGGCCGTCGAGACCGCGCTCGTACGTCGAGTAGGTGTGGAAGACGCGGTCGCGGTCCCGCAGGAAGCAGCTCAGGCCGGGCCGCTCGACGAGCTCGCCCTCGCGTTCGAGGGTCACCTCGAAGTCGCGGTTGAAGTCGCTGCCGTGCGACGAGTACCAGGGCACCGTCCAGCCCATCCGCGCCTTGAACGGAAGGATCTTCGGGTACGGCGCCCGGGACACGGCCGCGAACGACGTGCCGCGCGCCCCGAGATGAGCGAGATGCCCTATTTGGTCCAGGAATCCGGAGCAACTGCGGCAACCGGCGTCCCACTCGGGCGCGAACATGAAGTGGTAGACGACCAGCTGGTGCCGCCCCTCGAACAGGTCGAGCAGGGTGACCTTGCCGTCCCCGCCCTCGAACACGTACTCCTCGTCGACCTCCACCATGGGCAGGCCGCGCCGCTCGGCGGCCAGCGCGTCCCGTGCGCGCGTCACGGCCTTCTCCTTGACCAGCAGTTCCGCGCGCGCCGCGCGCCACTGCTCGCGGGAGGCGATCTCCGGAAGCGACATGGGCCCCTCCTGTCCTACGGCTCCGTTCGGATAGGTGACCGCGGGAAGGGGCGGAACTCATCGCCGGCTCACGAAGTTCTTTCGGCGAGGGCCGCACGGACGTCCTCGTACCCGGTCGCGAGCCATGCGGACCGGCCTGGGGAGTCAGGTGTCGTACCGCTGGACGCGCCGGCCGTGGCTGCGGTCGACGAGTGCGCGCAGCGCCGTTCCAGCTCTCCCACCAGCCCGGCCTCCCGTCGATCGGCCCCGACCCGGCGGAGCGCAGGGCGCCCCGGCTCGGACCACGCGCCGGTGTGGATA
>NZ_GG657757.1:2155394-2183719 GCF_000158955.1 Streptomyces viridochromogenes DSM 40736
GCGCTCCAGGGCACCGGCCCCCGCTGGGCACGCAGGGCATGGGCGAGCCAGGGCGGCAGCGCAAGGGTGAAGCGGGGGGTCCGGAACACGGGGCTCCTGTCGTCTCGTCGAGGGCGGGGGTGAGCCTTCGGGCGACGGCGGCCGGGGCGGGGTGTGGCTGCTCACGGTAGGCGGGGTTCCTGGAGGAAAGGTTTCCGCGATGTGACGGACCGCCTGAGGGCCGGGTTCTTTATGACCACAAACGGCAGTCGCGGTGACCACCCACCGGCAATCGCTCCGGAGACGGCCGCGGACAGGACGGCCGCGTACGGGACGGCCGCGGACAGGACGGCCGCGTACGGGACGGCCGCGTACGGGACGCGGCAACCTTTTCGGGCTCGTCGACCACTGATGAGACGCAAGCGCGTGTTCTCCCGAACGGACAAGGACTCATCCGTGGCACCCCGTTCCCATCGGCGCCCCCTTCGCAGGCGGCGTACGGCCCTCGCCTCCGCGGTCGCCCTGGCGGCCGTCGCACTCCTCGTGTCCCTGATGGTGGCGCTCCACCCCGGGAGTCAGCCGGGCACCGTGCAGGCCGCGGCCGAGCACTCCACGACTCCGCGGGCGAGCGCCACGCCCACGGCGCCGAAGGCGAAAGCGAAGGCCGAGCGGCGGTCGAAGCGGCAGGCGAAGCCGAAGCCGTCCACGGTGAGCCCCACCCCGGCGCGCACCACGGCCCCGGCACCGGCCCGGCCCTCGCCCGCCGGCAGCCCGCGGTCCGCACAGCGGGCCGTGTCCGACTCGGCGCCACTGGCGGGGCGGATCAAGCCCCAGGTCTCCTACCAGGGGGTGGCCACGCACTACGACGCCGGAGACGGTGACGGCGCCTGCCTGTACGGTCCGAGCCCCGACCTCATGGTCGCCGCGATGAACACCACCGACTACGAGACGTCCAAGGCCTGCGGGGCGTACATCCTCGTCCGCGCGGCGAACGGCGCCTCCGTCACGGTCCGGATCACCAACGAATGCCCCCTGCCCTGCGCCCCCGGGCAGCTCGACCTCAGCAAAGAGGCCTTCGCCAAGCTCGCCGGCCTGTCCGCGGGCCGTATCCCGATCACATGGAGCCTGCTGAGCCCCAGCACGTCGGACACCGTCTCGATCCGCTACAAGTCCGGCTCCAGCCGCCACTGGTGCGGCATCCAGGCGCTCGGCCACCGCAATCCGCTGGCCCGGCTGGAGGTGAGCACCGGGAGCGGCTGGAGCCGTCTGACCCGCACCGAGTACAACTACTTCCTCTCCCCCGACGGCACCGGCTGCGGCGGCGCCCTCCGGCTCACCGACATCTACGGTGAACGACTCACCGTCGACGGCATCGCGCTGCGCCCGGACGCGGTACAGCCGACCCGCGTCCAGTTCGCCCGGCACTGAGTGTGCTCAGGGAGTTTTCTGGGCTCCTCCGGCGCGGAGCAGCGCCTCCGCGCCGGCGATCGCCCGGTCGAGGGCGTCGGGACTCGCCGCCAGGTTCGCCACGAGGGCGTCCACCTCGCCGAGCCCGGCCCGGGCCACGAGTCCCTTCTCGTTGGTGACCCACTCCCCGCGTGCCGCCAGCACCGCGTGAGCGGTCTGGGTCGCGGCGAGTGCGATCGCGCCGGCGACCTGGGTGACCGAGCCCTTCGGCGCGTGGCCCGCCCTGGCGTACGCGAGGGTGGCCGCGGCCATGCCGTGCCAGTGCGGCGGGGCGGTCTCGCGGAGGAGCGGCGGGTAGGCCCCGGGGCGCGGCAGGGTCCCTCTCAGCACCTTGTTGATCGCCAGTTCGGCGGCGAGCAGGTACGTCGGGATGCCCGCCAGGTGGAACATCAGGGGCTCGACGCGGAAGCGGCCCTGCTCGGCTTCCGCCAGTTCGTGTTCGACGACGTCGAGATCGCGGTAGTGGACGTCCACGCGCCGGCCGTGGACGGTCAGCCAGGCGCCTCCGTTGAAGACTCCGCCGCCCCATGCGCCGAGTTCACTGACCTCGCCCTCCCAGCCGATCGCCCGGAGGTCGTCCGGGTCGAAGGCGCCCCGGTAGTAGACCGCCAAGTCCCAGTCGCTGTCGGGACGTTCGGTGCCCTGGGCGCGGGAGCCGCCGAGGGTGACGGCCCGGACGGTGGGGATCGCGGCGAGGCGGCCGGCGGTGGTGTCGAGGAAGGTCTGGTCCGACGGGGTGGGCACGGCGGGCTCCTGGGCAGGCGGTGTCCGGGGAAGGTTAGGGGGATCGCCCGGTCGGTGTGAAACGAAATACGGGTGCGTTCGGGATGCCGGACCTCGCATGATCGGTGGGTTGGGTTGCCCAGTCACGCCAGAGCCGTCGCTCCAGATCGGAGTCCCACGTGATCCGCCGCGTCACCGTCCCGAGCCTCTTCCCGCCGCCCGCCTACTCCCACGCGTCCGTCGTCGAGGCCGGCACGCGGCTGGCGTTCCTCGCCGGTTCCGTGCCGCTGGACGCCCGGGGTGAGCTGGTCGGCCCCGGGGATCCCGTACGGCAGGCCGAGCAGGTGATCGCCAACCTGACGGAGCAGCTGGCCTCCGTGGGGAGCGATCTCGCGCACGTCGTGGCGACCGACGTGTATGTCGTGAGCGGTGAGCCGGCCGTGCTGTCCGCCGTGTGGAGCGTCGTCGAGGCGTCCGGGCTCAGTACGGGTCCGCACTCGTCGACCCTGATCGGCGTGGCGTGCCTCGGGTACACCGGCCAACTGGTGGAGATTACGGCGACAGCCGTCGTGCCCGACGGGGCGCCGACCTGAGGAGAACTCCATGCTGATCGAGCACCGCGGGCGGCGCCCGGTGGTCCCCGAGTCCGCGTACGTCGCCCCGACGGCCGTGCTGTGCGGGGCCGTCGTCCTCGGCGAGCGCAGCCGTGTGCTGCACGGGGCGGTGCTCACCGCCGAGGACGGCGAGGTGCGGGTGGGCTCGGACGTCGTCGTCATGGAGAACGCTCTGGTGCGGGGGCGGGCGGGGCATCCCACCGTCATCGGTGACGCCGTGCTCGTCGGACCGCACGTCCACGTCAACGGGGCCACCCTCGAGGACGAGGTCTTCGTCGCCACCGGTGCCTGTGTCTTCCCCGGCGCCGTCGCGGGCGCCGGATCCGAACTGCGCATCCACAGCGTGCTGCACGTCAACTCCGTGCTGCCGTCCGGCACCGTCCTGCCCATCGGCTGGATCGCGGCGGGCGCGCCGCGGGCCCGGCTCTTCGCGCCCGGCGAGCACGACGAACTCTGGCAGGTGCAGGAGGCGCTGGACTTCCCCGGCACGGTGTACGCCGTACCGCGCGGCACCCCGATGAGGCAGGTCATGGCCCAGCAGGTGGGTTTCTACGGGGCCCATCGCGACGACGTCACGCTCGACGGCCCGTCATGAGCCGGCAGGTCCGGGCCTCCCCCACACCCTCCGTTTCGCCAGCGGCTGGGCGTAACTCCCCACCCGGCTCGTCGTCAGCCCCAGCGCCACCAGCGACTCGGCGAGCCTGACCGCCGCGGCGACGCCGTCGACGACGGGCAGGCCCAGCTTCTCCCCGAGCACGCGCTGCAGCCCCGTCATGCCCGCGCAGCCCAGGACCAGCACCTCGGCCCCGGCGGCGCAGGCCCGTTCGGCGGCGGCCAGGAACGCCGTCTCGGTGCGCTCCTCGTCGCCGAGGTCGAGCACGTTCAGGCCCGTGCCCACGACCGCAGCGCAGTTGCGGCCCACGCCCGCCGTCTCCAGGCTGTCCTCGATCTGACCGCAGGAGCGTTCCAGTGTGGTGACCACGCCGTACCGCCGTCCGAGCAGACAGGCGAGGTGCGCCGCGGCCTCCGTGATGTCCACGACGGGTACGTCCACCAGTTCGCGGACGCCCTCGCGCCCGTGCTCCCCGAAACCGGCCATGACGACGGCGTCGTAGGGCGGTCCGTCGTAGGTGCGCAGCGTGTCCAGGACGGCCGCGGCGGACAGGTGGCTGTCGAGCCAGCCCTCCGCGGACTCGGGCCCCCAGGCGGGGGTCAGTCCGGTCACGACGGTGCCCGGGCCTGCGGCGACCCGGGCACCTCGCACGATCTCTTCGGTCATCTCCTGCGTGGTGTTGCAGTTGGTGACGACGATCCGCACGTCTCTCAGACCTCCGCGGTGGCGCGCTCGGGGCGGCACAGCGCCGTGTACAGTCCGGCCGCGAGTGCCGTGCCGATGAACCAGGAGTACGGCGCGACGTCGCTGAAGGTCTTCACCAGCGCGAGGACCGCCGCGACACCCGCCGCCGGCAGGAACGCCCACAGCGCCTTGGGGTTGAAGCCCTTGCGGTAGTGGTAGCGGGCGCCGGGAGAGGCGTCGAACAGTTCGTCGACGTTCACGCGGCCGCGCTTGACCCAGTAGTAGTCGACCATGATCACGCCGAACAGCGGTCCGAGGAAGGCGCCGAGGCCGCCGAGGAAGTAGTTCACGACGGTCGGGTTGGAGAAGAGGTTCCAGGGGGTGACGAGCAGGGCCGCGACCGTGCTGATCATGCCGCCGACCTTGAAGGTGATCTTCTGCGGCCAGACGTTGGCGAGGTCGTACGCCGGTGAGACGAAGTTGGCGACGATGTTGACACCCATGGTGGCGATGGCGAAGGTCAGCGCGCCCAGGACCAGTACCCAGGTGTTGCCGATCTCGGCGACCAGGTAGGCGGGGTCGGTGATCTCCTTACCGAAGACCTCGAACGCGCCCGCGGTGACGATGACCGAGACGATCACGAAGGCCGTGGAGTTGATGGGCAGGCCCCAGAAGTTTCCGCGCTTGACCGACTTGTAGTCGGGGGCGAAGCGGGAGAAGTCGCAGAAGTTGAGCATCAGGGTGCCGTAGGTGGCGAGGACCAGGCCGATCGCGCCGAACCACTGCCGCCACTGCTCGCCGACGGAGACCGGGTGCGGGGTGGAGGTGAGCGAGATCGTCCAGTCGGCCTTGTAGAGGATCCACCCGGCCAGGGCGATCATCACGAGCCAGATCGCCGGACCGCAGAAGTCCTGGAACTTCCGGACCGATTCCATGCCCCGGCTGATGATCGCCGCCTGGACCAGCCACAGGGCGATGAAGGAGACCCAGCCGAGCGCGTCCAGGCCGAGGAAGGAGTTGTGCGTCCACGACTCAAGACTCGGCCAGGCCGCCAGCAGCATCACGTTGACGGCGACGGAGGCGAGGTAGGTCTGGATGCCGTACCACATGATGGCGATCACGGCCCTGATCAGCGCCGGGATGTTGGCTCCCCAGATGCCGAAGGCGATCCGGCTGACGACCGGGAAGGGCACGCCGTGGCGCTGTCCGATCTTCCCCATCCAGTTCATTCCGATGTAGATGAGCACGAAGCCGACCAGCAGGGAGGTGAAGATCTGCCAGACGTTCATGCCGAGGAAGAGCAGTCCGGCCGCGAAGGTGTAGTTGCCGAGGTTGTGGACGTCGGACATCCACATGGCGAAGAGGTCGAAGACCTTCCAGTTGCGTTTCTTCGCGGGCGCGAGGTCTTCGTTGGTGAGGCGGGGATCGGGGACGAACGCTGGGGCGCCGGTGGCTGCGGCTCGGTCGGCGAGGGACACGGTGGCCTCCATGAGCAAGGGGACGACGGAGGACTGCGCTGCGGGGGGCTGCACGGCCAGTGCGTTTGGTATACCAAACTGCGCACATGGTCTCGTCGTCAACGGTTCTGACGGATATCGCTGCTGTTAACGCTCCGTAAAAGAGGCCTCGCTTCGGCGAAGATGGGCTGCATGACGAAGATCGAACCCCTGGGAGCGGTGCGCGAACGCGTCACGTCCGAGCTGCGGCGGCAGATCATCGCGGGCAGCCTGCTTCCCGGCGACCGCCTGGTCGAACGCGAGCTGGCGGAGCGCTTCGGCGTCTCGCGCGTCCCGGTCCGGGAGGCGATCCGGGCGCTCGTCGCCGAGGGCTTCGTCCACTTCGAGACGCCCCGCCGCACGGTCGTCCGCCGCCTCACCCCGACCGACGTCAAGGAACTGTTCGAACTGCGCGAGGCCCTGGAGGTCTACGCCGCCGGACTCGCCGCGTCCCGTGCGACACCGGAGGACCTCGCCCAGGTCCAGGAGCTCATAGCCCGCGCGGCCGCCGCCACCGAGGCCGGGGACGCCGAGCTGATCACGGACCTCAACAGCCGCCTGCACGACCGCATCGTGGCGATGGCCGGCAACAGCCTGCTGACCGAGGCCCTGGAACCGGTCGCCGGCCGGCTGCGCTGGATGACCCGGCGCAACGAGGAGTGGCCCCAGCTCCTCGTGGAGCACCGCGAGCTGTACGAGGCGATCGCCTCGGGCGATCCCGACCGGGCCCGCGCGCACGCGCTCACCCACGTACGGACCAACTACCGCTCCACGATGCGGCATCTGTTCGGGGACGAGGAAGCGCCCTAGCCGTATCGCCCTCTTCAGCCCCCGGCCACCGGCAGGCCCGCGGCCCGTGCGGCCGTCCGCAGCACGTCGCGCAGCATCACCGGGGTGAGCCGGCCGGTGAAGGTGTTGCGCTGGCTGACGTGGAAGCAGCCGAAGAGATCCAGGCCGTCCAGCTCGAAGCGGGCTCCGTGGGCGAAGGCGGGGCGCGGCCGGGGCACGGACCAGCCCGCCTCGGTGAACGCGGGCAGCGCGGCCTGCCAGCCGAAGGCGCCGAGCACGACGACGGCACGCAGCGTCGGACGCAGCAGCCGCAGCTCCTGCACCAGCCAGGGGCGGCAGGCGTCCCGCTCCTCGGGGGTGGGCTTGTTGGCGGGCGGGGCGCAGTGCACGGGCGAGGTGACACGGACCCCGTACAGCTCCAGCCCGTCGTCGGCGTGCACGGCGGTGGGCTGGGAAGCGAGGCCGACGTCGTACAGCGCCTCGTACAGAACGTCCCCGGACCGGTCGCCGGTGAACATTCGGCCGGTGCGGTTCCCGCCGTGGGCCGCGGGCGCGAGCCCCACGATCAGCAGCCTCGCGTCCGCCGGCCCGAACCCGGGCACCGGCCGTCCCCAGTACGTCCAGTCCGCGTACGCGGCACGCTTCTCCCGCGCCACCTCCTCACGCCAGGACACGAGCCGCGGACAGGCCCGGCAGTCCGAGATGCGCTGGTCCAGAAGGGGAAGGCCGCTGGCGTCCATGGCTCCACCGTAGGCGGCGGTGGGGTCCGCACCCCTCACCGGGAGGCGGAGGACTCACGACGTGCCGGCGCGTGACCCCGAGGTGACGGTCGCGTCCGGTACGGACCCCGGAGGCGTTTTCCCCGCCCGGACGGGCCTCTCGGAGAGCTAAGGTCGGGGGCATGGCTTCTCAAGGTGCGGAGAACGGCGGGGTGGGCGGCGCGGAGGCCCAGGACCCGAAGGTCGCCGCGGCGGTCGCCGCCGCCGAGGCCGCGGGTCCGCAGAGCGGTGAGACCGTACGTGTCGACAGCTGGATCTGGTCCGTACGCCTCGTCAAGACCCGTTCCATGGGCGCCACCGCATGCCGGGGCGGGCATGTGCGCGTCAACGGCGAGCGTGTGAAGCCCGCCCACGCGGTGCGCGTCGGCGACGAGGTTCGCTTGCGGCACGACGGCCGGGAGCGGGTCGTCGTGGTCACACGGCTGATCCGCAAGCGGGTCGGCGCTCCCGTGGCCGTCCAGTGCTACATCGACAACTCCCCGCCACCCCCGCCCCGCGAGGCCGTCGCCCCGGCCGGCATCCGCGACCGCGGTGCGGGCCGCCCGACGAAGCGCGACCGCCGCGAGATGGAACGCCTGCGCGGCCTGCCCGGCCCGGGACCCGGCAGCGGCCCCGGCCCCGGCGGGGGGCCGGGCAAGCCGGGGTCGTGAGCAGTGCACGCGGCAGGGTCACGCACGGAGCCGCAGCAGTCGCAGCAGATCGGCGTTGTGCCCCCGCCGAGCCCAGGCGATGAGGGCGAGCGGCACGATCAGGATCAGCGGCGTCGCCGCGTACCGCCCGTCGAAGACGGCGATCTGGACGATGAACGCGCCCACCATCAGCGCACTCAGCGCCATCGCCGCCACCGACTGGAGCACCGGAATCAACAGGGCGACTCCTCCGGCCAGTTCGAGTACGCCGATCGTGTACATCCCAGCGTTGCCCCAGCCGAGCTCCTCGAAGGACTCGACGGCCGAAGAGTGGGCGATCAGCTTGGGCAGGGCGCTCGCGACCACGTAGAACAGGGCGAGCAGTACCTGAAGACCGCGCAGCGCGATCCGGGCACGCCGCCCGCGAGCAGTCGCGGACTCGGCGACAACACGCCCGGACGGGGCGGACGCGGGGGCGGTGGCGGTGGTCTTGGGCATGGAGGACATGGAGGTCTCCTGGGGTGAGCGGTCCGTGATGATGACGCAGAGGCAGACCGCCCCTGCCCCTCGAACTCATCGACGCCCAGCGGACTTTCCGTTCCGGCTCACCCAGGCCCCACCCCCAGGACCTTCAACCACCTGTCCGCCTAAGGCGTCGGCACCGCCCTCACCCAGATCCGGTTGTCCGTCAGGTACTCGTCCACCCTCAGCCCTGTCTCCCGCAGCGCCTCCTCGAACTGAGCCTTGGTCAGCGGGCGGGCGCGGAACGTGTGCGTCCAGACCGCGTCCGGGAACTCGTACTCCGCGCGCACCGAGTTGACCCCGTCGCCGACCGGCTCCGCCGACACGATCCGTAGGGTGAAGCCGCTGGGATCGACCCGTTCGCGTGGCACGTTCGTGTGATAGTCCTCGCCTTCCCGCTGGATCAGCACACTGCCTCCTTCCGCGAGGTGGCGCACGCAGGTGCGCAGCAGGCCCCTGCGGATCTCGGCGTCCCCGGCGTGCACGAGGAACGACGCCAGCAGCACCACGTCGAACTTCTCGCCCAGGTCGAGTTCCTCGATCGGGCCGCATATCGTCCGCGCCCCGCGGACCCGCTCCAGCATCTCGGCGGACTCGTCCACCGCCGTGACCGTGAACCCGCGCTCCAGCAGCGCGTGCGTCATACGGCCGACCCCGCTGCCCAGCTCCAGGATGTGCGCTCCCTTGGGCACCGCGGCGGCGATGATGTCCGGTTCGTCCCCGATGGGGAGCCGTGAATAGAGCTCCACCGCACAGCCGTCCGGGGTGATGGCCCCCGGCCCCGTCCCCTCGTACCCCTCACGCATGTTCAGCTCCATGCCCGTCCAACGGCCCACCCCCGCAAGCCAGTTCCCATGCCGACCGCCTTCACCCGTCCGAGTGAGCGCAGTCCTGTACGGGCCCGGTTACTCCTGTTGGTCAGCGCCCGCGCCGAGGAGTACGTTGCAAACAGGAGTGGAGATCGCGATGCGTACGGGCAGTGAACCGACGACTGCGCGCAGTGCTCTGCGGGCGCGCTTGTGGCTCAGTCTGTGGGGGCTTGCCTGGGCGCTCTTCGGGACGGTCGCGTTCACGATCGTCGGACGGACCGGCTGGGCCATCGCCTGCGGCGTACTGCTGCTGGTCGTCACGATCGATCTCGTCGTGATCATCAGGCACATCCGCCAGGGCCCGCACTACCAGCCGGGCCCCGACATCCCGCCCTACCGACCGCCGGACAACCGCCCCTGAGACGGACGCTCCGGCCGACCGGCCCACCACGGCGGACGCTCACAGCCGACGAGCCGCATGAGCCGCACCGCATGAGCCGCAAGAACCGCGCCGCATGCGCCGCACCCTGAGCGGCCGGCTCACCAGTAGAAGCGCGCCCTCACGAGTCGAAGCGCGCCGCCTTGAGGAACTCCGGGTTGGGGTCCAGCGCGGCGGCCAGGCGGAAATGGCGCTGGGCCTGCTCGGGACGTCCCTGCCGCTCATATGTGCGGGCGAGCGCGAAGTGCGCGAACGCGTTGTCCGGCTCGCGCTCCAGGACGATGGAGAACTCGAGCTCGGCCGGCCTCAGCTGCGCCGCCGCGAAGAAGGCCCGGGCGCGCAGCAGTCGCGCGGCGGTGTTCTCCGGGTGTGAGGCGACGACTTCGTCGAGCAGTTTCACCGCGCCCCGCGGATCACGCGCCGCGAGCAGTTGCTCGGCGGCGCGGAAGTCGATGACGTCCGTCTCCGGAGTACGTCCGTTCGGACCGCTGGTCTCGGGCACGGCAGAATCCTTCCCTCACTGGACGGCTTCAACGCTCCCTCAAGGTGGCGCTATTCCGGAGGGGACGGCCGGGACGCCTGCGACCTGCGCTCCAGCTCGGCCCACACCTCACTCACGCGCCTCTCCAGATCCTCCAGCGGGACGTCGTTGTCGATGACGACGTCCGCGATCTCCCGACGCTGCTCCCGCGTCGCCTGCGCGGCCATCCGCGCCCGGGCGTCCTCCTCGCTCATGCCACGCAGCCGAACGAGCCGGTCGAGCTGGGTCTCGGGGCTCGCGTCGACGACGATCACGACGTCGTACAGCGATGCCAGGCCGTTCTCGGTGAGGAGCGGGACGTCGTGGACGACGACCGCGTCCTCGGCGGCGGCCGCCTCGAGCTCGCGGGAGCGGGCGCCGACCAGGGGGTGGACGATCGAGTTGAGGGTGCTGAGCTTCGCCGCGTCGGCGAAGACGATGGAGCCGAGCTTCGGCCGGTCCAGGCTGCCGTCGGCGGCGAGCACCTGCTCACCGAAGGCCGCCACGACCGCGGCGAGACCAGGGGTCCCGGGTGCGACGACCTCCCGCGCGATGCGGTCCGCGTCGATCAGCACGGCACCGCGCTCGACGAGCAGCCGTGACACCTCACTCTTGCCGGCGCCGATACCACCGGTCAGGCCAACCTTCAGCATGTGCGGCAGCCTAGACGCTCCGCTGAGGAGGCGGATCCGGGTGGTGCGGGTCGTCTTGCGTGTGCGGGTCGTGTCGGGCCGGCGGCGCAGTTCCCCGCGCCCCTTTCGGCGCGCGTCACCCGGGTCAGTTGTCGCCTTCTCGTTCCGCCAGGAACTTCTCGAACTCCTGGCCGATCTCGTCGGCCGACGGGATGTCGACCGGTTCGGCGAGCATGTTGCCGCGGGACTCGGCGCCGGCGACGGCGTCGTACTGGTGCTCCAGGCCCTCGACCAGGGCGGTGAGGTCCTCGTCGCCCTCGCGGATCTGCCGGTCGATCTCCGTCTGGGTGCGGTGGGCCTCCGAGCGCAGGGCATGGGCGATCCCGGGCAGGACCAGTCCGGTCGCCGCCGTGATGGCTTCCAGGACCGTCAGGGCCGCGTCCGGGTACGGGGAGCGGGCGATGTAGTGCGGGACGTGGGCGGCCACACCCAGGACGTCGTGCCCCGCCTGGAGCAGGCGGTACTCGATGAGGGACTCGGCGCTGCCGGGCACCTGCGCCTCCTCGAACGGGCTGCGGTGGCCCGGGACGAGGTCGGTGCGGTTGCCGTGCGGGGTGAGGCCGACGGGCCGGGTGTGCGGGACGCCCATGGGGATGCCGTGGAAGTTGACCGAGAGGCGGACGCCGAGCCGCTCGACGATCTGCTTCACGGCCGCGGCGAAGCGCTCCCACTCCACGTCCGGCTCGGGCCCGGAGAGCAGCAGGAACGGAGCGCCGGTGGCGTCCTGCACCAGCCGCACCTCGATGGCGGGGTCCTCGTAGTCGCTCCAGCGGTCGCGCTTGAACGTCAGCAGCGGGCGGCGGGCCCGGTAGTCCACGAGCCGGTCGTGGTCGAACCGGGCGACGAGCTGGTGAGGCAGCGAGTCGAGCAGCCGGTCGACGATCTGGTCCCCCGTCTCACCGGCGTCGATGTATCCGTCGAAGTGGTAGAGCATGACAAGACCGGCCGACTCCTGGGCCAGCGCCATGTCGACGACGGACAGCCCCTTCGGCTCCCATGCGTACAAACCCTGCGGATCAAGCACTGTGACCGCCCCTCCTCGTATTCATACTGCACAACGCCCTTGCGGGTATGGGCATTCCCTTGGAGGAGGAGAACATCGATCTTGGCGGCACATCCGGGAAACACCAAGGGGCCGCACCTCGAAAGGTACGGCCCCTCGGTCAGGAGCTACAGCTCAGCGGGCGTTCAGCTCTGCCCACCGGCCAGCTTCTCGCGAAGCGCGGCAAGCGCCTCGTCCGAAGCGAGCGCACCGGAGTTGTCCGGGCCCTCGGAGGAGTACGAACCGCCACCGGACGCGGCCGGAGCGGCGGTCTCGCCACCCTCGGCAGCGGCCTTCTCGTCCGCCTCGCGGGACTTGATGACCTGCGCCTGGTGCTGCTCGAAGCGCTGCTGCGCCTCGGCGTACTGGGTCTCCCACGCCTCGCGCTGGGTCTCGTAGCCCTCGAGCCAGTCGTTGGTCTCGGGGTCGAAGCCCTCGGGGTAGATGTAGTTGCCCTGGTCGTCGTAGGACGCGGCCATGCCGTACAGGGTCGGGTCGAACTCGACCGCCGACGGGTCGGAACCGAAGGACTCGTTGGCCTGCTTCAGCGAGAGGCTGATGCGACGACGCTCGAGGTCGATGTCGATGACCTTGACGAAGATCTCGTCGTTGACCTGGACGACCTGCTCCGGGATCTCCACGTGGCGCTCGGCCAGCTCGGAGATGTGGACCAGACCCTCGATGCCCTCGTCCACGCGGACGAACGCACCGAACGGAACCAGCTTCGTGACCTTGCCGGGCACGACCTGGCCGATCTGGTGGGTGCGGGCGAACTGCTGCCACGGGTCTTCCTGGGTCGCCTTCAGCGACAGGGAGACACGCTCGCGGTCCATGTCGACGTCGAGGACCTCGACGGTGACCTCCTGGCCGACCTCGACAACCTCGGACGGGTGGTCGATGTGCTTCCAGGACAGCTCGGAGACGTGGACCAGACCGTCGACGCCACCCAGGTCCACGAAGGCACCGAAGTTGACGATCGAGGAGACGACGCCGGAACGGACCTGACCCTTCTGGAGGGTCGTGAGGAACGTCTGGCGGACCTCGGACTGGGTCTGCTCCAGCCAGGCACGGCGGGACAGGACCACGTTGTTGCGGTTCTTGTCCAGCTCGATGATCTTGGCCTCGAGCTCCTTGCCCACGTAGGGCTGGAGGTCGCGGACGCGGCGCATCTCGACCAGAGAGGCCGGAAGGAAGCCACGGAGGCCGATGTCAAGGATGAGACCACCCTTGACGACCTCGATGACGGTACCGGTGACGATCCCGTCCTCTTCCTTGATCTTCTCGATGGTGCCCCAGGCACGCTCGTACTGGGCGCGCTTCTTCGAGAGGATCAGGCGGCCTTCCTTGTCCTCCTTCTGGAGAACAAGGGCCTCGATCTCGTCACCGACGGCGACGACCTCGTTCGGGTCGACGTCGTGCTTGATCGAGAGCTCGCGGCTCGGGATCACACCTTCGGTCTTGTAACCGATGTCGAGCAGGACCTCGTCCCGGTCGACCTTCACGATGACGCCGTCGACGATGTCGCCGTCGTTGAAGTACTTGATCGTCTCGTCGATCGCGGCGAGGAAGGCTTCCTCGTTACCGATGTCGTTGACCGCTACCTGCGGGGTGGTGGCGGTGGTCTCGGTGCTGCTCGTCATGTGGGAAAGGGCTCCGGTACGGACATTGAAGTCGTAGGTACTGCTACGCCGGGAGCCCGTTTCGCTCTGCAGAAGCCGGACAGCCAAGGAAGCGCCACTCAAAAACAGTGGCGCCTCGACAACCGAGGGGACATACATACAGATGCGAGCGCAGCCTGCTACGTCTGAGGTGCGCAGGCCCGCAGCGCAACTTGTAGCATACGGGGGCAGCCGGGCAGGGTCAATGCGCGAAGCCGCCCACGCAGGGCGGAACGCCGCATACCCGGCACAAGTCGTGTCGTCCGAGGCCACGCAGGGCGTGCAACACCCCCCTCGTGACCCTCCGGGGCCGACTTGACGGAAGAGTACGACGAGGGAGCCGATCATCCAAGAGCCCGAAGCGTCCGAACCCGAGGCCACCCGGCGTGCCGCCGGTGTCACGGAGAGCTCCCGCGCCAACCGTGGCTGGTGGGACCGCAACGCGGACGAGTACCAGGTGGAGCACGGCACGTTCCTCGGCGACGACCGCTTCGTGTGGAGTCCCGAGGGTCTGGACGAGGTGGAGGCCGAACTGCTCGGCCCGCCGGAGGAGCTGAAGGGCAAGGACGTCCTGGAGCTCGGCGCCGGCGCCGGGCAGTGCTCGCGCTGGCTGGCCGGCCAGGGCGCCCGCCCGGTGGCCCTGGACATCTCGCACCGGCAGTTGCAGCACGCGCTGCGCATCGGCGGCCCGTTCCCCCTGGTGTGCGCCGACGCCGGGGCGCTGCCCTTCGCGGACGGCTCGTTCGACCTGGCCTGCTCGGCTTACGGGGCGCTGCCCTTCGTCGCCGACCCCCGGCTGGTGCTGCGGGAGGTGCGCCGGGTGCTGCGGCCCGGCGGCCGTCTCGTCTTCTCGGTGACACATCCGATCCGCTGGGCCTTCCCGGACGAGCCGGGGCCCGAGGGCCTGTCGGTGTCGTCCTCCTACTTCGACCGCACGCCCTACGTCGAGCAGGACGAGGAGGGCCGCGCGGTCTACGTGGAGCACCACCGGACGCTCGGCGACCGCGTCCGGGACGTCGTGGCCTCCGGCTTCCGGCTCATGGACCTGGTGGAGCCGGAGTGGCCGGCCTGGAACACGTCCGCGTGGGGCGGCTGGTCGCCGCTGCGCGGGAACCTGATCCCGGGGACGGCGATCTTCGTCTGCGAGCGGGACTGAGCCGCTCCGCGGGACAGCCGCCCCCTCGCGGGCTGCGGCGCCGTCGTGGTTGGTCGCGCAGTTCCCCGCGCCCCTCTTATGGGCGCGGGCGTACGACACTGGGGGCGTGATCCGTTACGACGCCCTGGAAGCCCTTCCTGTACGTGGTGCCCTGCCCGATCTGACCGAGGCCCTGGACGGGCACGGCACCGCCGTTCTCGTGGCGCCCCCCGGCACCGGCAAGACGACGCTGGTGCCGCTGGAGCTCGCGGGGCTGCTCGGGGAGGGGCCCGAGCGGCGGGTGGTCGTCGCCGAGCCGCGGCGGATCGCGGCCCGGGCGGCGGCGCGGCGGATGGCGTGGCTGCTCGGCGAGAAGGCCGGCGAGAGCGTCGGCTACACCGTGCGCGGGGAACGGGTCGTCGGGCGGCACACGCGCGTGGAGGTCGTCACCACCGGTGTGCTGGTGCAGCGGTTGCAGCGGGACCAGGAGCTCGCCGGTGTCGACGTGGTGCTGCTCGACGAATGCCACGAGCGGCATCTGGACGCGGACACCGCGGCGGCGTTCCTGTGGGACGTACGGCAGACGCTGCGGCCGGAGCTGCGGCTGGTGGCCGCCTCGGCCACGACGGACGCCCAAGGGTGGGCGCGGTTGCTGGGCGGGGCGCCGGTGGTGGAGGCGCGAGGGGCCTCGCATCCGGTGGAGGTCGTCTGGGCGCCGCCGGTGCGGCCCTCCCCCAGGCCGCCGCACGGGATGCGGGTCGACCCGGCGCTGCTCACGCACGTCGCGTCGGTGGTGCGGCGGGCGCTGGCCGAACGGGACGGCGACGTGCTGTGTTTCCTTCCGGGCGTCGGGGAGATCTCACGGATCGCCGGGCAGCTCGGGGGGCTCGGGGACGTCGAGGTGCTTCAGGTGCACGGGCGGGCGCCGGCGGCCGTGCAGGACGCGGTGCTGGCGGGCGGGGAGCGGCGGCGGGTGGTGCTCACGACGTCCGTGGCGGAGTCGTCGCTGACGGTTCCGGGCGTACGGGTGGTCGTCGACTCCGGGCTGGCGCGGGAGCCTCGTGTCGACCACGCGCGCGGGCTGAGCGCGCTGACGACGGTGCGTGCCTCACAGGCGGCCGGGCGGCAGCGGGCGGGCCGGGCCGGGCGTGAGGCTCCGGGGGCGGTGTACCGGTGCTGGGCGGAGGCAGAGGACGCGCGGCTGGCGCGTTTTCCGTCGCCGGAGATCAAGGTGGCCGATCTGACGGCGTTCGCGTTGCAGGTGGCGTGCTGGGGGGATCCGGACGCGTCGGGGCTGGCGCTGCTGGATCCGCCGCCCGCCGGGGGTATGGCGGCGGCGCGGGAGATCCTGGGAGCTGTCGGGGCGGTCGACTCCGTCGGGCGGGCCACGGAGCGTGGGGTTTCCCTGTCGCGGTTGGGGCTTCATCCGCGGTTGGGACGGGCGCTGGTCGACTCGATGCCGTTGGTGGGGGCCGAGCGGGCCTCGGAGGTGGTCGCTCTGCTGAGTGAGGAGGCGCCTCGGGAGTACGGCGATGATCTGGCGGGTGCCTTGCGCAGTGCGCGGCGTGGGGGTGACGCCTATTCCTCCCGGTGGCGGGGTGAGGTTCGGCGGCTGCGGGCCGTAGTGGCGGACATTTCCCAGCCACCCGCCCGTAACCGCCCTCCAGCGGCCGGGGTCGAGGGTGGGGACAGCAGCTCCGAGGATCGCCGGACAGGCCTCGTCGCCGCCCTCGCCTTTCCTGAGCGTGTCGCCAAGGCAGACGGCGGGTCGTACCTCATGGTCTCCGGAACCCGTGCCGAGGTCGGTGACGGGAGTGGACTGCGTGGTGCCCCCTGGATCGCCGTGGCCGTGGCCGACCGGCCCGTCGGCAAGGGGCACGCGCGCGTGCAGTCGGGAGCCGTCGTCGACGAGGACGTGGCCCGGCTCGCCGCGGGTGCGCTGCTCGACGAACGGGACGAGGTGCACTGGGACGGCGGGGACGTCGTGGCCCGGCGGGTGGAGCGGCTGGGGGCCGTGGAGTTGGCGGTGCGGCCGCTGAAGGACGCCGACCCCGGCCTCGTGCGTGGCGCGCTGCTCGACGGGCTGCGGCAGGAGGGGTTCGGGCTGCTGCGGTGGTCGACCGAGGCCGAGGTCCTGCGGCAGCGGCTCGCGTTTCTGCGGCTGCGTGTCGGCGATCCCTGGCCCGAGGTCACCGACGAGGCGCTCCACGCGCGCGTGGAGGAGTGGCTGGAGCCGGAGCTGAGCCGGGCCCGGCGGCGGGCCGATCTGGCGCGGATCGACGCCGGGGAGGCGCTCGCGCGGCTGCTGCCCTGGGCTTGCGGGGAGGCGGGCCGGCTCGACGAACTCGCCCCGGAGCGGATCACCGTGCCGAGCGGGTCGAGGATCCGGATCGACTGGTCCCGGCCCGAGCAGCCGGTGCTCGCGGTGAAGCTGCAGGAGATGTTCGGGCTCCAGGAGTCGCCGCGGGTCGCCGGGGTGCCGCTGCTGGTCCATCTGCTGTCCCCGGCCGGGCGGCCGGCCGCGGTCACCGCCGACCTCGCCTCCTTCTGGAAGGACGGCTACAAGGGCGTACGGGCGGAGCTGCGCGGGCGGTATCCGAAACACCCGTGGCCCGAGGACCCGGCCGCCGCCGAGCCCACCCGGCACACCAACGCCCGGCTCAGGCGCTGACCGTCGAGGGCTCCTCGGTCTCCGTGGCAGTGGGGCCGGCCGGCCTGCGGCCGCGCGCCTCCAGGTGGAGGGAGAGGGTGAGGAGCGACAGGCCCAGGGCCAGGAAGCCCCACGGCAGGTACGACGTCATCAGCAGGACCAGGGTGCGGTTGGACTTGACGAGGTCGACCGTGTGGTCGATGTAGTCCTCGCGCATCTTGACGTGCCCGGCGAACGCCGTCACCTTGTCGCGGTCGCCGAGGAGGGTGCCGCCGCGCAGTTCCTCCCGGTGGAGTTCCTCGCCGTAGACGGGGGCGCCGGTGAGGGGTTCGACCCAGAACTTGCGGACCGTGGTGTACCAGCGGGTCGTGCCGGTCTTGGCGACCGCCTCGGGGGTGAGGCCCTCGACGGGCAGGGTCTCGGGGATCCTCACCTTGGTCCAGGGGATGGTCTGCTCGAAGTAGTAGACCTCCAGGCCGCGGAAGTCCTGGGTGCCCTTGTAACGGATGGGGGCGGTGACGCGGGCCTGGGCGTCGAAGTACTCGTAGTCCCGCTTCTCCGTGAGGAAAGGCCACTTGAACTCGATGCCCTGGCGGCGCACCGGGTCGCCGTCGACCATCTCGCCGGTGGCGTGGACGGGTTCCTGGGTGTGGGCGTCGAAGATGTAGCGCTCGGGGATCTTGGACACCATCTCGCCGTCGGGGCCGACGACGTAGGACAGGCCGTCCCAGACGACGACGTCCCGGCCGGCCGACTCCTCGATGCGCTCGGATGCCTCGACGTCACCCTTGAGGGTCTGCACGATGGTGACCTTGGAGACCTTCCTCGCCCGCATCGTGGCGTAGTCGAGGAGGGTGGCGTCCTTCGCCTCCAGGACCATGTCCTGGTACTGGTTCGCGGGGACCTTGGCGAGGCGCGGGAAGGCGTACCAGCGCAGCAGCGGGGACAGCGCCGCGAAGAACACGGCGAGGGCGAGCAGGACCAGGCCGGCCTTGCGGCGCATCTCGGCCTCCCTCCCGGGCGGGCGGTCAGGGGTGTGCGGGCACCGTCGTCAGCAGCGGTTTCGGGGACGTCCCGCCGGAGGGGGCGCCGAGGGCGGTCAGCGTCAGGACCACGGCGAGCGCGACGGCGAGACCGGTGGCGGCGGCGACGAGGGTGCGCATACGGGGCCTCCCCACGAATGGAGCTGATACACCGTCAGGTTTCTGGGCACCGTAGCAACGGGCGGCGGAGATGAGAACACGTTGCACACACAACGAAGCCCCTCCCCGGTGAGGAGGGGCTTCGTGTCTCGTACTCGAGGGCTACGCGCTGGGACTGGCCGACGGGCTCGGCGAGGACGTCTCGGCCGCCGCCACGGTCAGTTCGACGGTGAGGGTCGCGCCGCCCGCGGTGCTGACCCGGAGCAGGAAGGTGCCGGTGGTGTCGTCCGCGTACAGCTTCGGCAGCTTCAGCAGGCCCTTGGCGTCCGTCTTCAGGCTCGTCAGGGTGCGTACGGCCTTGCCGTCGGCGTCCTTGAAGTAGGGGCCCTTGTCGTTGGCGGTCGGGTCGTCCTCCGACTTGATCAGCGTGGCGGTGGCGGCGACGCCGTCCGCGACGGCCCCCTGGTACGTGGCCTTCACCTCGACCTGGTTGGCGAACTCGCCGCCCGGGGTGCAGGTCAGGGCGGCGTCACCGGTGCGGGCGAGCTGGTCCGCGGCGCGTTCGGTGACGGTGGCCTTGTAGTCGAGGCCGACCGCACGGCCCACGACGGTGGCGCGGACGGTGACACCAGACGTATCCTCCCCCGCCTGCAGAGCGGGCGCGCCGGCCACGCCGGAGCTGTTGGTGGCGACCGTGGCGACACTCTCGCCGCCGGTGAAGGTGGTGTCCGTGTCGCCGATGATCGTGAAGCGGATCCGGACCTTGGCGACGACCTTGCCGGCCTTCGTCTCGGCGCGGGTGCTGATCCGCTTGCCGAACACGTCGCCGGCCATGGCGGTGAGCTTCGCGGTTCCGGCGTCCCTCCAGGTGGTCCACCGTGTCGGTGGGGGTGGGGGGCGTCGTGGGCGGTGTGCTCGGGGTGCCGGGCGGGGTGGTGGTGGGGGGCTTCGGGGTCGTGGTGCCGCCCCCGCCGGGCTTGTCGGGCCTGGGGCTGGGCTTGGGCGTCGAGCCGCCCGGAGCCTGGGTCTTCGGGGTGGTGCCGGGCGTGGAGGGCGTGGCGGGGGTGGGGCTCGCCCCGGCCCCGTTGTCGCTGCGGTTGTTGGGCAGGGTGCCGGTGCCGTCGGGGATCTCGTGCGTGCCCTTGCGGTAGTACTCCAGCCACCTCATGACGAGGTTCAGGTACTCACGCGAGTTGTTGTAACTGAGGATCGCGCGGTCGAGGTCCCTCTGGTCGGACAGGTCCCAGTTGTTGCGGCACAGGTAGTGGCCGGCCGCGAGCGCGGCGTCGTAGACGTTGTTGGGGTCCTTCTTGCCGTCGTCGTTGCCGTCGCGGCCCGCCCAGGCCCAGGTGGACGGGATGAACTGCATCGGACCGACGGCCTGGTCGTAGTCGCTGTTGCCGTCGTAGGCGCCGTTGTCGGTGTCCTTGATGAGGGCGAAGCCGTTGCCGTCGAGCTGCGGGCCGAGGATCGGCGAGGTGGTGGTGCCGTCGGCGCTCACGCGGCCGCCGCGGGCCTGGCCCGACTCGACCCGGCCGATGGCCGCGAGGAGTTGCCAGGGCAGGTTGCAGCCGGGCTTGGCCTCGCGCAGGGCGGTCTCGGCCTTCTTGTAGGCGTCGAGGACGGTGGCGGGGATGCCCGCCTCGGTGGTGCCGGGGGTGACGGGTCCGGTTCCGGTGCTCGGTGACGGGTTCGGGCTGTTGAGCGGCGGCAGGTCCGTGTAGTAGGGCGAGTTGCCGGTGGCGCCGCCGTCGGAGGTGCTCGCGTCGGGTGAGGGTATGGCGTCCGCGGCGGTGCGTCTGCCGTGGTCGTTCACCCCCGGAGCCTGTGAGGCGGACAGGGCCGCGACCGCTACCGCGGCCACGGCGGTGGTTGCCGCCCCCTTGCGCAGCCTCCTGCCGAATTGCGCCGCCATAGAGTGAACCCCTCCCGTGGACGCCCGAGCGTCCTTCTCTCCGTGTGTCGCGCGCTGCCGTGCCGCGTTCGCACGCTCGTGTTGCGTTCGCGGTCTTCTGTTGCGTTCGCTCTGTTGTGACGACCGAGAGGGCCGAGTGGTTGCCCTCCGGACCGTGTTTCCCCGGCCCGTGTCTCCGGCCCGGGGCACGGTGACCCTGGCGACCCTACGACAACTTCCTTTGCTCGGGCACCCGTTCGTGCCCGATTTTCACCAGTTGGTCATGTGGCGGGCGTGGCGGGCGGCCGGTGTTCGGGATCCCGCATACTGGGCCCTCCGACCGCCCGGGCAACCACCGTCACGAGGAGCCGAGTTGCCGTTCACGCTGAGCCATGCCGCGGCCGTGCTGCCCGCCGTACGCGCCGACGGCACCGGACGCGGGCCGCTGGTGCCCGCCGTGCTCGTGGCGGGCTCCTTCGCGCCCGACATGACCTACTACGCGGCGAGTGCGGTGTCCGGGGCGATGGAGTTCGGTGACGTGACGCACTCCCTGCCGGGGGTGTTCACGGTCGATGTGCTCATCGCCTGGGCGCTGGTGGGGCTGTGGCTGCTGGTGCGCGAGCCGCTGGTGGCGCTGTTGCCGCGGGCCCGGCAGGGGCCGGTGGCCACGCTGTTGCGATGCGGTGTGCCACGCGCGCGGGTGCGGACGTCCCTGGTGGTGCGGTGGTACGTGTCCGCGGTGCTCGGCGCGCTGACGCATGTCGTGTGGGACGCGTTCACGCACCTGGACCGGTGGGGGATGCGGCTGTTCCCGGTGCTGGGCCGGGAGGTGGCGGGCTCGCCGCTCTACTGGTACCTGCAGTACGGCGGTTCGGCGGTGGCCGCCGTCGTGATCGCCGCGTTCGTGGCGTACGGGCTGCGGCGGATTCCGGTGCGCGAGCCGGTGGGCATCCCGGTGCTGGCGGCGCGGGACAGGTGGGCGGCCGGTGCGGTGATCGGTGGCTTCGCGCTGTTGGGGGCGGTGCAGCGGGCCGCGCACTGGTGGGCCTACTGGGGCTCGGTCGCGAAGCCCTGGGAGATCATTCCGACGGTGTGCTTCGGCGCGGGTGCGGGGCTGGTCCCGGCGCTGCTGCTGTACGCCGTGGGGGTCAGGGTGCGCCGTCCGGTCCCGGTGCCGGCCGGTCCCGGCCGCGCCGACGACGCGGAGCCGAGCCGTCCGGCCGCTCGCTGAGGGGGTCGGTGGTCGTCGTGACGGCTGCGGGGCGGGGCCGTGGTGACAGCGCGAGGACGAGGGTCAGGTAGCCGCGGGCCAGGCCGGCCCAGGGACGGGGACGGCCGAGGGAGATCCTGGCGTTGCCGGGGGCTGCGGGTTCGGTGCCGCCGAGGTGGCCGGCGCTGCCCGGGCGTGGCGCGGTGGGGGTGTCGGCCCCGGTGAGGCCTGCCGGTCGCTGTTCGGGGGCCAGGTGCCGCCGAAGATTCTCCGTCGCCCGGCGCAGGGCCGGGGTGAGGGTGGCGGGGACGCGGACCGTGCTCGCGGCGACCGCGAAGGGCGGGACCTGCGAGGGTGCCACGCCTGTTGCCGTACGGCGGAGGAGCGTGCGTATGCCCATGCCCGCTTCCTTGCGACCGCCGGGAGCACGGGCGCCTTCTCGGAGGCCACGCGAGTGACGCCTCCGGCACGGGAACTTTGCCCGGCTGCTACCGGCGAAGTACCAGCCGTTGCCGGCGATGCCGTGCTCGGCAGGGAGCGGTGCCCCCGGCCGTGCTCTTGCCGAGGGCCCCTCCATCCGTTCCGAGTTGTACTAGTGCGCTGCCGACTCCCAGTCCGGGCCCGAGCCCACCGAGACGCCCAGGGGGACGCGGAGCTGGACCGCGTTCGCCATTTCGCGGCGGACGAGTTCCTCGGCGGTGGCGCGCTCCCCGGGGGCGACCTCCAGGACGATTTCGTCGTGGACCTGGAGCAGCATGCGGGACGTCAGACCGGCGTCCTTCAGCGCGCTGTCCACGTTGAGCATGGCGATCTTGACGATGTCGGCCGCCGTGCCCTGGATGGGCGCGTTGAGTGCCATCCGCTCGGCCGCCTCGCGGCGCTGGCGGTTGTCGCTGTTGAGGTCGGGGAGATAGCGGCGGCGTCCGAAGAGCGTCGCCGTGTAGCCCGTCGCGCGGGCCTCGTCGACCGCCCGGCGCAGATAGTCCCGTACGCCGCCGAACCGCTCGAAGTACGCGTCCATCAGGGCGCGCGCCTCCGCCGCCTCGATGTTCAGCTGCTGGGAGAGGCCGAAGGCCGAGAGGCCGTAGGCCAGGCCGTACGACATGGCCTTGATCTTGCGGCGCATCTCGGCGTCGACCGCGGTCGGCTCGACCGCGAAGACCTGTGAGGCGGCCGTGGTGTGCAGGTCCTCGCCCGAGGTGAACGCCTCGATCAGGCCCTCGTCCTCGGAGAGGTGGGCCATCACGCGCAGTTCGATCTGGCTGTAGTCGGCCGTCATCAGGGACTCGAAGCCCTCGCCGACGACGAAGCCGCGGCGGATCGCGCGGCCCTCGTCGGTGCGGACCGGGATGTTCTGCAGGTTCGGGTCCGTGGAGGACAGGCGGCCGGTGGCGGCGACCGTCTGGTTGAACGTGGTGTGGATACGGCCGTCGGCGGCGATGGTCTTGATCAGGCCCTCGACGGTGACGCGGAGCTTGGCCTGCTCGCGGTGGCGGAGCATGATCACCGGCAGCTCGTTGTCCGTCTGTCCGGCGAGCCAGGCGAGGGCGTCGGCGTCCGTGGTGTAGCCGGTCTTGGTGCGCTTCGTCTTGGGCAGGGCGAGCTCGCCGAAGAGGACCTCCTGGAGCTGCTTGGGTGAGCCCAGGTTGAACTCGTGCCCGGCCGCGGCGTGGGCCTCCTTCACCGCCTGCTGGACGGCACCGGCGAACATCTGCTCCATGGCCTCCAGGTGGGCCCGGTCGGCCGCGATGCCGTGCCGCTCCATGCGGGCGAGCAGCGCGGACGTGGGCAGCTCCATGTCCCGCAGGAGGTCGGCGGCGCCCACCTCCTCCAGGCGGCTCTCGAAGGCCTCGCCCAGGTCCAGGACGGCACGGGCCTGGATCATCAGGGCCTCGGCCTCGGCTCCCTCGTCCTCACCGAAGGCGAGCTGTCCGTCGGCCTCGGCGGCGGGGGCCAGCTCGCGGTGCAGGTACTCGAGGGAGAGCGCGTCCAGGTCGAAGGAGCGGCGGCCCGGCTTGACCAGGTAGGCGGCGAGCGCGGTGTCCATGGTGACGCCCTCGACGCTCCAGCCGTGCTCGGCGAAGACACGCATGGCGCCCTTGGCGTTGTGGAGGATCTTGGGCCGGGCGGCGTCGGCGAGCCAGGCCGCGAAGGCCCTCTCGTCGGCCTCGTCCAGCTGGGAGGGGTCGAACCAGGCGGCCGGTCCGCCGGGGGCGGCGAGCGCGATCTCGGCGACCGACCCGGTGCCGAGCGCCCAGGTGTCGACGGTGGCGATACCGAGGGGCTGGGTGCCGTGCTCGCTGAGCCAGCCGGTGAGCTCGCCGGTGCCGAGCACCGTGCCGTCGAGCTGCACGCCCTCCGTGCTGATCGGGGTGGTCTCGGCCTCCTCTGCGCCGGGGTCGACGGCGAAGAGACGCTCGCGCAGCGAGGGGTTGCGGATCTCCAGGGTGTCGAGGACCATCGCGACGGCCTTGCGGTCGTAGGCGGCCCGCTCCAGGTCGGTGACGCCCTTGGGGAGCTCCACCCGGCGCTCCAGCTCGGTGAGCCGGCGGTTGAGCTTGACCGCTTCCAGGTGGTCGCGGAGGTTCTGGCCGGCCTTGCCCTTGACCTCTTCCACGCGCTCGACGAGTTCCGCGAAGGAGCCGAACTGGTTGATCCACTTCGCGGCGGTCTTCTCACCGACGCCGGGGATGCCGGGGAGGTTGTCGGAGGGGTCGCCGCGCAGGGCCGCGAAGTCGGGGTACTGCGCGGGCGTCAACCCGTACTTCTCGAACACCTTCTCCGGGGTGAAGCGGGTCAGCTCGGAGACGCCCTTGGTCGGGTACAGCACCGTGGTGTGCTCGCTGACCAGCTGGAAGGAGTCGCGGTCGCCGGTGACGATCAGTACGTCAAATCCCTCGGCCTCGGCCTGGGTGGCGAGGGTGGCGATGACGTCGTCGGCCTCGAAGCCGTCCACCGCGAAGCGGGCGGCGCCCATCGCGTCGAGGAGCTCGCAGATCAGGTCGACCTGGCCCTTGAACTCGTCCGGGGTCTTGGAGCGGTTGGCCTTGTACTCCGTGAACTCCTGAGACCGCCAGGTCTTGCGGGAGACGTCGAAGGCGACCGCGAAGTGCGTGGGCGCCTCGTCACGCAGCGTGTTGGCCAGCATCGACGCGAAGCCGTAGATCGCGTTCGTGGGCTGGCCCGTCGCGGTGGTGAAGTTCTCCGCGGGCAGCGCGAAGAACGCGCGGTAGGCCAGCGAGTGCCCGTCCATGAGCATCAGTCGCGGGCGGCTGCCGCCGGAGGTCTGGTCGGTCGTCTTCGATGCTGTCTCTGCCACGCCCCCGATCCTGCCACGCCCCACTGACACTCGGCCCCGCCCCCGGCTCCGGCCGGCACCCCGGGACACCGCGGCCGACCCCGTCCGCCCGGCCGCCGGGCCCCTCTCCAACGCCGCCGGTCCCCTCTCCAACGCCGCCGGGCCCCCTCTCCGGCCGCCGGCGACGCTCACCGGCGAGAACCCCGGCCGTCGCCCGATGTGCCCGCGCACACAGCCGGCACCCGCCCCGGCACCGATGTCACCACCCCGTGCGAGGATCTGACGCGGACCTCACTGCGCAGTCGAAGGGGAGCGTGCGATGGTGTCGAAGCCGCCCAAGAGTGATCCGGTTCAGGACGCGCCACAGGTCGCCGGACCGAAGCACGCCGCAGCGGGGATCCCGGCGATCGGGCACACGCTGCGCATCGCCCAGCAGCAGATGGGTGTGAGGCGCACCGCGCTGACACTGCTGAGCGTGAACCAGAAGGACGGCTTCGACTGCCCGGGCTGTGCCTGGCCCGAGCCGGAGCACCGGCACAAGGCGGAGTTCTGCGAGAACGGCGCGAAGGCCGTCGCCGAGGAGGCCACCCTGCGCCGGGTGACGCCCGAGTTCTTCGCCGCGCACCCGGTCGCCGACCTGGCCGGCCGCAGCGGCTACTGGCTGGGACAGCAGGGCCGCCTCACCCACCCCATGTACCTGCCCGACGGGGGCACGCACTACGAGCCGGTCACCTGGGAGCGCGCCTTCGACATCGTCGCCGAGGAGATCGCCGCCCTCGACTCCCCCGACGAGGCCCTCTTCTACACCTCCGGCCGCACCAGCAACGAGGCAGCGTTCCTCTACCAGCTCTTCGCCCGCGAGCTCGGCACGAACAACCTGCCCGACTGCTCGAACATGTGCCACGAGTCGTCCGGGTCGGCGCTCTCCGAGACCATCGGCATCGGCAAGGGCAGCGTCCTGCTGGAGGACCTGTACAAGGCCGACCTGATCATCGTCGCCGGCCAGAACCCGGGCACGAACCACCCGCGCATGCTCTCCGCCCTGGAGAAGGCCAAGGCGGGCGGGGCGAACATCATCAGCGTCAACCCGCTGCCCGAGGCGGGCCTGGAGCGTTTCAAGAACCCGCAGACCCCGCAGGGCATGCTCAAGGGCGCCGACCTCACCGACCTGTTCCTGCAGATCCGCATCGGCGGCGACCAGGCCCTCTTCCGCCTTCTCAACAAGCTGATCCTCGACACCGAGGGCGCGGTCGACGAGGCGTTCGTACGGGAACACACCCACGGCTACGAGGAGTTCGCCGAGGCCGCCCGCGCCGCCGACTGGGACGAGACGCTCAGGGCGACCGGTCTGACCCGGGAGGACATCGAGAAGGCCCTGCGCATGGTCCTCGCCTCCGAGCGCACCATCGTCTGCTGGGCCATGGGCCTCACCCAGCACAAGCACTCCGTTCCCACGATCCGCGAAGTGGTCAACTTCCTTCTCCTGCGCGGCAACATCGGCCGCCCGGGCGCGGGCGTGTGCCCGGTGCGCGGCCACTCGAACGTGCAGGGCGACCGCACCATGGGCATCTTCGAACGCCCCGCGCCGGCGTTCCTGGACGCCCTGGAGAAGGAGTTCGGCTTCGCCCCGCCGCGCGAGCACGGTTACGACGTCGTACGGGCCATCCGCGCGCTGCGCGACGGCGAGGCGAAGGTCTTCTTTGCCATGGGCGGCAACTTCGTCTCCGCCTCCCCCGACACGGACGTCACCGAGGCGGCCATGCGCCGGGCCCGGCTGACCGTGCACGTGTCGACGAAGCTGAACCGCTCGCATGCGATCACCGGCGCGCGGGCCCTGATCCTCCCGACGCTCGGCCGCACCGAACGCGATCTCCAGGGCAGCGGAGAGCAGTTCGTGACCGTGGAGGACTCGATGGGCATGGTGCACGCCTCCCGGGGCCGGCTGGAGCCCGCGAGCCGGCAGCTGCTGTCCGAGCCGGCCATCGTCTGCCGCCTGGCCCGCCGCGTGCTGGGCGAGAGCAGCGCCACGCCCTGGGAGGAGTTCGAGAAGGACTACGCGACGATCCGGGACCGCATCGCGCGCGTGATCCCCGGCTTCGAGGACTTCAACGCGCGCGTGGCCCGGCCCGGCGGTTTCGCGCTCCCCCACGCCCCGCGCGACGAGCGCCGCTTCCCCACGGCCACCGGCAAGGCCAACTTCACCGCCGCGCCCGTGGAGTACCCGGAGCTGCCCGAGGGCCGCCTGCTGCTGCAGACACTGCGCTCGCACGACCAGTACAACACCACGATCTACGGCCTCGACGACCGCTACCGCGGCATCAAGAACGGCCGCCGGGTGGTGCTGGTCAACCCCGAGGACGCCCGGGCCCTGAAGCTGGCCGACGGCGGTTACGTAGACCTGGTCGGCGAGTGGAAGGACGGCGTGGAGCGCAGGGCGCCCGGTTTCCGCGTGGTGCACTACCCGACGGCCCGGGGCTGCGCCGCCGCGTACTACCCGGAGACCAACGTGCTGGTGCCGCTGGACGCCACGGCGGACACCAGTAACACCCCGGCCAGTAAGTCCGTCGTGGTGCGTCTGGAACAATCGGCCACCGACTGAGCGTTCGCTCAGCGAGAGACGCAGCCGAGCGATGAGGACGAACGGAGCCGGGCCCCATGGGTGAGCAGCAGCATGTGAAGTTCCCGCAAGAGGTCATCGACGAGTACGCGGCGCTCGGAGTGGACCTCCTGGCCCTCTTCTCCGCGGGCCATCTCGGGAACCGGATGGGCGTCCAGATCTCCGAGGCGTCGGCGGACCGGGTCGTCGGGACGATGCCGGTGGAGGGCAACACCCAGCCCTACGGCCTGCTGCACGGCGGGGCCTCCGCGGTGCTGGCCGAGACGCTGGGCTCGATCGGGTCGATGCTGCACGGCGGCAGCTCCAAGATCGCCGTGGGCGTCGACCTGAACTGCACCCACCACCGCGGGGTGCGCTCCGGCCTGGTCACCGGTGTGGCCACGCCCGTGCACCGGGGGCGCTCGACCGCCACGTACGAGATCGTCATCACCGACGAGCACGACAAGCGCGTGTGCACCGCACGGCTCACCTGCATGCTGCGTGACGTGCGGCCGGCCGACGAGGAGCTCATCCGGTCCGCGGGCTGACCCCAAGGCTCCGGACGTAGGGAAAACCCTGGAGGGGCGGGCGCGCTCTTGTCGCGGCCGCCCCCGGAGGCTTCACTGGCGCTCCACCCCCACAGGAGAAGACCCGTCCCAACCGCCGAAGGGTTTCTCTTGACCTCCGTACGCGCCTTCGCCGTCACCGCGGCGGCCAGCGCAGCCGTGCTCGCCACCGCGCTGCCGTCCTCCGCCATCAACTCCTACAACGCCACCCCCGCCCCCGAACGCACCGAGGTCGGCGCGCTCGTGGCCACCTGGGACGACGACGACAACCCCGCGACCCCCGACCGGGTCGACTGGGTCTGCTCCGGCACCATGATCGACGCGGACACGTTCCTGACCGCCGCGCACTGCACCACCGACTGGCCCGACGACGTACGGT
>NZ_GG657757.1:2184075-2186008 GCF_000158955.1 Streptomyces viridochromogenes DSM 40736
TACGGCACCCAGGAAGCCGCCCACGGCCCCGGCGGCCACACCCACCCCGGCGGCGGCGTCCGCATGAAAGCGCCCGTCACCTTCAACGCCCTCAACGACTCCTGGGTCCGGCTCGCGATGACCGCGCCCCAGGGCAACGGAGGCGCCTGCTACGGCGACTCGGGCGGCCCCAACTTCGCCCTGCTGGGCGGGAAGAGCGTCCTCGCCGCGACCACCATCACCGGCGACACCCCCTGCTACGCCACCAACGTGACGTACCGCCTGGACACCCCCGGCGCCCGCGCCTTCCTGGCGCCGTTCGTGAAGCTGCCGTAACCCCGAAACCCCGCCGCCCGAAACGGAGCGGCGGGGCACCAGGCCCCGCCGGACCCGCCCGAAACAGCCGCTTCCGATCACACGGAACTCCCCCTGGAATCGGGCCATCCCCTTCTCGGCGTAACGCTCCGTAACGCGCGCGCAATACAACACCCCAGTTTCATCTCCGGCCGCGCCCGCTCCCCGGACCTTTCCGATCTCGTACGCGCCGCCCACACCCCGGCAAACGCACGATCTCAGCCACGGCCAACCGGAAGTGCGAGTTCTCAGAATGCGGACCTCGGCGAAAATCCACCAAACCCGCCGAGAGGGTCCGCCGCCGAGACCGGGCATCCACCCCGTCATAACAAGAAAGTCACAAGCCAGCCCTCGCCGCTGACCCTGCCCTGACCCCGGGCTTAGAGTCACGGCCAGTCACCGCTCCATCGGGAGTTCGGTACCAGCGCGGCACTCACCCCCCGACCAGGGCGGGGCCTGCCTGTGAAAGGACTGATTGTGCGACAGCGTTCCTTGGTGATTCTTACCTCCGTTCTCACGACCGGAGCTCTGACTCTCACCGCCTGCGGTTCCCGAGACGACAGCGGTGACAAGGGCGGAGACAGCGGGAGCGGCACGACCCTGACCATCGGCGTCGACGCCCCCCTGTCCGGTGAGAACTCCACCACCGGCCTCGGCATCCAGTACGGCGCGCAGATCGCCGTCGACGACGCCAACAAGAACAACTGGGTCCCGGGCGTGAAATTCAAGCTCAAGGCCCTGGACGACAAGGCCCAGCCCGCCACGGGCCAGTCCAACGCCACCAGCATCGTCGGCGACAAGACCGCCGTCGGCGCCGTCGGCCCGCTGAACTCCGGCGTCGCCCAGACGATGCAGCAGGTGTTCGCCTCGGCCAACATGGTCCAGATCTCCCCGGCCAACACCAACCCCGAGCTGACCCAGGGCAAGAACTGGCAGACGGACAAGAAGCGCCCCTACAAGACGTACTTCCGCACCGCCACCACCGACGAACTGCAGGGCAGCTTCGCCGCCGGCTACGCGTACAACGGCCTCAAGAAGAAGAAGGCCTTCGTCGTCGACGACAAGCAGACCTACGGCGCCGGCCTCGCGAAGATCTTCGCGGAGCAGTACAAGAAGATGGGCGGCAAGGTCGTCGCGACCGACCACGTCAACACCGGCGACAAGGACTTCGGCTCGCTCGCCACGAAGATCAAGAACTCCGGTGCCGACCTGCTCTACTACGGCGGCCAGTACGACGAGTCCGCGCTGATCACCAAGCAGCTCAAGGACACCGGCGTCAAGATCCCGCTGTTCGGCGGCGACGGCATGTTCGCCTCCACCTACATCGAGGCCGCCGGCAAGGCCTCCGAGGGCGACCTCGCCACCGCGATCGGTGTCCCCGCCGACACCCTGCCCGCCGCCAAGCAGTTCATCCAGACGTACAAGGACAAGGGCTACAAGGGCGACTACGGCGCGTACGGCGCCTACGCCTACGACGCCACCACCGCCATCATCAAGGCCGTCAAGGCCGCGGCCGACGCCAACGGCGGCAAGGTGCCCACCGACATCAACGACCTGCGCTCCAAGGTCGTCGACGGAGTCCAGAAGTCCGACTTCGAAG
>NZ_GG657757.1:2186216-2200521 GCF_000158955.1 Streptomyces viridochromogenes DSM 40736
CACCCCCACACAGCACGCGACCACGCACGCATCCAGTGCACACGACCAACCAGCGACATGGAGGCCATGCGGTGAACACCCTGCCGCAGCAGCTGGCCAACGGGCTGCTTCTCGGCTCGATGTACGGGCTGATCGCCATCGGCTACACGATGGTGTACGGCATCGTCCAGCTCATCAACTTCGCGCACGGCGAGATCTTCATGACCGGGGCCTTCGGCGCCCTCACGGTCTACTTCTACATCCTGCCCGACGGCACCTCGATGGCCATCGCCGTACCCCTGATGCTCATCGGCGGCGCCCTCGTGGCGATCCTCATCGCCGTCGGAGCGGAACGGTTCGCCTACCGCCCCCTGCGCGGAGCACCACGCCTGGCACCGCTCATCACCGCCATCGGCCTCTCCCTGGCCCTCCAGGAAGTCGTCCGCAACTTCTACCCCGGCGCCGACCGCGCCCGCGCCTTCCCCGGGCTCGACGCCACCCACGACATCGGCTCCATCACCATCAAGGACGCCGACATCTTCCTCATCCTCGCCGCCGTCGTCTGCATGGCCGCCCTCGCGATCTTCGTGCGCCGCAGCCGCACCGGCCGCGCCATGCAGGCCACCGCGCAGGACCCCGACACCGCGCAGCTGATGGGCATCGACACCAACCGCATCATCGTCATCGCCTTCGCCATCGGCGGCTTCTTCGCCGCCGTCGCCGCCGTCGCCTACGGACTCAAGTACGGCAACGTCGACTACCGCATGGGCTTCCTCATGGGCCTGAAGGCCTTCACCGCGGCCGTCCTCGGCGGCATCGGCAACATCTACGGCGCCATGCTCGGCGGCGTCGTCCTCGGCATCGCCGAAACCCTCGCCTCCGCCTACATCGACGAGATCCCCGGCATGAACCAGCTCGGCGGCCAGAGCTGGGCGAACGTCTGGGCCTTCTGCCTCCTCATCCTCGTGCTGCTGTTCCGGCCACAGGGCCTGCTCGGCGAGCGCGTCGCGGACAGGGCGTGATCACATGACCGAGACGACCAAGACCCCCGCACCGGACGCCGCCCCCACCCCGCCCGCACCGCGCGGCCTCATCGGACTGCCCGCGGCGGCCGCCCGCGCCCTGCTGCTCGCCGGCGGCATCGCCACCGCCGCCTCCGCGTTCCTCGCCTGGACCTGGACCGCCGAGTTCCCCGGCGACCTCACCATCAACGGCTACCCCGGCGGCCTCCAGTGGCTGACCTTCACCGCCGGCGTCCTCACCACCCTGTTCACCCTCGCCGGATACGGCGTCCGCGGCCTCGGCTGGCTGCTGCCCGCCCGCAACAACGCGCCGCTCGTCCTCAACGCGCTCGGCGGATTCGCCGTCACCTGGTTCACCGTCATCGCCATCAGCATCGAGCTCGGCGGCGTCGTCAACCTCGAACCCGGCGGCTGGATCGCGGCCATCGCCTCCCTCCTGCCCGTCATCGGCGCCTTCGCCCTCCCCCAGGAGAAGACCGGCACCGACGGCACCAAGGCAGCCCTCAAGGCCTACGTCGCCAAGCCCGACCGCATCCCCGCCGCCCCGGCCACCGCACCCTGGGTCCAGCGGGCCGTCATCACCGCCGTCACCATCGTCGGCCTCGGCGTCTTCACCTACGGCATCGACACCGAATACGGCGAACTCTTCGTCGGCTACCTCTTCGTCGTCGTCTTCGCCATGTGGGCCCTGCACACCGCCGGCCTCCTCGACCGGTTCTCCCAACTGCTCGCGGCCAACCGCAGCTTCACCCTCGCCATGGGCTTCGCCGCGGCCATCGCCTTCCCCTTCACCCAGACCGACGACCACTACGCCAACATCGGCGTCAACATCCTGATCTTCGGGACCGTCGCCCTCGGCCTCAACATCGTCGTCGGCCTCGCCGGACTCCTCGACCTCGGCTACGTCGCCTTCCTCGGCGTCGGCGCCTACACCGCCGCCCTGGTCTCCGGCTCCGAGTTCTCCACCATCTCCGGCGTCCACCTGCCCTTCTGGGCCTCCGCCCTCGCCGGCGCCGCCGCCTCCCTGGTCTTCGGCGTCCTCATCGGCGCCCCGACCCTGCGCCTGCGCGGCGACTACCTCGCCATCGTCACCCTCGGCTTCGGAGAGATCTTCCGCATCGCGGTCAACAACATGGACGGCGACTCCGGACCCGACGTCACCAACGGCCCCAACGGCATCCCCTCCATCCCCGACCTGAACCTCTTCGGATTCAACTTCGGCCAGGCCCACGACATCGGCGGATTCACCCTCGGCCGGTTCGCCAACTACTACCTGCTGATGGTGCTGATCATGGCCATCGTGGTCCTGGTCTACACACGTGCCTCCGACTCCCGCATCGGCCGCTCCTGGATCGCCATCCGCGAGGACGAGACCGCCGCCACCGCCATGGGCATCAACGGCTTCCGCGTCAAGCTCATCGCCTTCGCCCTGGGTGCCGCACTCGCCGGCCTCGCCGGCACCGTCAGCGCCCACGTCACCTACAGCGTGGTCCCCACGCCGTACCAGTTCGCCGGCTCCACCCCGCCCAACTCCGCGTTCCTCCTGGCCGCGGTCGTCCTCGGCGGCATGGGCACGGTCGCGGGCCCGCTCCTCGGCGCGGCACTCCTCTACCTGCTCCCCGAGAAACTCGTCTTCCTCCAGGACAAGTCCCTCCTCGCCTTCGGCATCGCGCTCATCCTCCTCATGCGCTTCCGCCCCGAAGGCATCATCGCCAACCGCCGGCGCCAGCTCGAATTCCACGAGACCGGCCAACTCGACGTACCCAAACAGACCACGCTGACCGACGAACCGGCCGTCACCAAGGCGGGGGCGTAACCACCATGACGACACCTGTACTCGAAGCCCGCGACGTCACGATGCGCTTCGGCGGCCTCACCGCCGTACGCTCCGTCGACTTCACGGTCAACGCCGGCGAGATCGTCGGCCTCATCGGCCCCAACGGCGCCGGCAAGACCACCTTCTTCAACTGCCTGACCGGCCTGTACGTCCCCACCGAGGGCACCGTCTCCTACAAGGGCACGGTCCTCCCGCCCAAGCCCCACCTGGTCACCCAGGCCGGCATCGCCCGCACCTTCCAGAACATCCGGCTGTTCTCCAACATGACGGTCCTGGAGAACGTCCTCGTCGGCCGCCACACCCGCACCAAGGAAGGCCTCTGGTCCGCCCTCCTGCGCGGCCCCGGCTTCAAGAAAGCCGAACGCGCCAGCGAAGAACGCGCCATGGAACTCCTCGAGTTCATCGGCCTCGCCCCCAAGCGCGACCACCTCGCCCGCAACCTCCCCTACGGCGAACAGCGCAAGCTGGAGATCGCCCGGGCCCTGGCCAGCGAACCCGGCCTCCTGCTGCTCGACGAGCCCACGGCCGGCATGAACCCCCAGGAGACGCGAGCCACCGAAGAACTCGTCTTCGCCATCCGCGACAAGGGCATCGCCGTCCTCCTCATCGAGCACGACATGCGCTTCGTCTTCAACCTCAGCGACCGGGTCGCCGTCCTGGTCCAAGGCGAGAAGCTCGTCGAAGGCACCTCCGAGGTCGTCCAGGCCGACGAACGCGTCATCGCCGCCTACCTCGGCGAACCCTTCGAAGGCGACCCCGGCGAAGCCGAAGCCGCCGAGGTCGAGGCCGCCGAAGCAGCCGCCGAAGCGCCCAGCACCACCAGCAGCACCAAGGGAGAGGCCAAGTGACCGCACTGCTCGAGGTCGAAGACCTCCGGGTCTCCTACGGCAAGATCGAAGCCGTCAAAGGCATCTCCTTCAGCGTCGAAGCCGGCCAGGTCGTCACCCTCATCGGCACCAACGGCGCCGGCAAGACGACGACCCTGCGCACACTGTCGGGCCTCCTCAAGCCCACCTCCGGGAAGATCTCCTTCGACGGCAAGCCCCTGAGCGGAGTCCCCGCCCACAAGATCGTCGCCCTCGGCCTCGCCCACTCCCCCGAAGGCCGGCACATCTTCCCCCGCCTCACCATCGCGGAGAACCTCCAGCTCGGAGCGTTCCTCCGCAAGGACAAAGAAGGCATCGAGAAGGACATCCAGCGCGCCTACGACCTCTTCCCCATCCTGGGCGAACGCCGCAAGCAGGCCGCCGGAACCCTCTCCGGCGGCGAACAGCAGATGCTCGCCATGGGCCGCGCCCTGATGTCCCAGCCCAAGCTCCTCATGCTCGACGAGCCCTCCATGGGGCTCTCCCCGATCATGATGCAGAAGATCATGGCGACCATCGCGGAGCTCAAGTCCCAGGGCACCACCATCCTGCTCGTCGAACAGAACGCCCAGGCAGCGCTCTCCCTCGCCGACCAGGGCCACGTCATGGAGGTCGGCAACATCGTCCTCTCCGGAACCGGGCAGGACCTGCTGCACGACGAGTCCGTCCGCAAGGCCTACCTCGGCGAGGACTGACACCCGCACCCGGACACACGACGAGGCCCGCCCCCCGCAGGGGGCGGGCCTCGCCTGTGCGTACGCGCTGATCAGCCCTTGCCGGCCTTCTTCTCCTCGGCATCCTGGATGACGGCCTCCGCGACCTGCTGCATCGACATCCGCCGGTCCATCGAGGTCTTCTGGATCCACCGGAACGCGGCCGGCTCGGACAGCCCGTACTCGGTCTGCAGGACGGACTTGGCCCGGTCCACCAGCTTCCGCGTCTCCAGCCGGAGCGTGAGGTCCGCGACCTCCTTCTCCAGCTCCTTCAGCTCAGTGAAGCGCGAGACGGCCATCTCAATCGCCGGCACGACATCGGTCTTGCTGAACGGCTTCACCAGGTAGGCCATGGCGCCGGCGTCCCGGGCCCGCTCCACCAGGTCACGCTGCGAGAAAGCGGTCAGCATCAGCACCGGCGCGATGCTCTCCTCGGCGATCTTCTCGGCGGCGGAGATGCCGTCCAGCTTCGGCATCTTCACATCGAGGATCACCAGGTCGGGCCGGTGCTCACGAGCCAGCTCGACCGCCTGCTCCCCGTCCCCGGCCTCACCGACGACGGTGTACCCCTCCTCCTCCAGCATCTCTTTGAGATCGAGCCGGATCAGGGCCTCGTCCTCGGCGATGACGACCCGCGTCGTCATCGGAGGCACGTGCGACTTGTCCTCTTCAGGCACGTCAACAGGCTGGGGCGACTCGGGGGCACTCACGTGGGCTCCTTGGTAGGGGCAGGCCGGTACTGCTCCCAAGAGCGTACCTAGCTGCGGTATGGTGGTCAGGCAGTGGGTGGAGGTAAACCTTCGATTCACTGGGCCCCGGTAGCCCAATTGGCAGCAGGCAATGGATTCAAAACCCATACAGTGTCGGTTCGAGTCCGACCCGGGGCACTTTTCCTTCCTTTCCAAGGTCACCATCCGCAAGTGGATGTCCACGTTCTCGTGAACATCCACTTTTTGCTGCGTGTCGACGTGATCACAGCTCCACAGTGGCCCCCATGTACGACCTCAGCACGCGCAAGCGAGCGCTCGCACTGGTGGCCCAGGGCCGCAGCCTGAATGCGGTGAGCCGTGAGACCGGCATCTCGCGGGCCGCGATCCGCTCCTGGCAGGTCCGCATCGAGCCTCGGCCACGCATGGCACCTCCAGAGACCGGACCGCCGGCCGACGAGTGCGCGTACGCCTACCTACTGGGCCTCTATCTCGGCGATGGCTGCATCAGCGGGCACCCTCGCGGCACCGGCTATTACCTGAGAATCGCGTGCGCAAACTCGTGGCCCGGTCTGATCGAAGCCTGCGAGATCGCCATGCGCACCATCAACCCGACCGGGTGCGCCTCTCGCACGCAGGCGCAGGGATACGTCTCGGTGGTCAGCTACAGCAGGCACTGGCCGCACCTCTTCCCGCAGCACGGACCCGGCAAGAAACACGAACGGCGTATCGCCCTCGAACCCTGGCAGCAGGTCATCGTCGATGCCCACCCCTGGGAATTCGTCCGGGGGCTCATTCACTCGGACGGCTGTCGGATCACCAACTGGACGACCCGCCTGGTCGCCGGCGAGCGGAAGCGCTACGAGTATCCCCGGTACTTCTTCACCAACGTCTCCGAGGACATCCGGCGGCTCTACACCGACACTCTGGACAAGCTCGGCGTCGAGTGGACGCACTGCACTCGCCACGGCAACCCGTACAACATCTCCGTCGCCCGCAAAGCCTCCGTAGCCCTCATGGACGCCCACGTCGGTCCCAAGTACTGACGGGTTACGCCGGGGTGTCGTCCTCGCCGATGTGGTGGACGCGGACCATGTTCGTCGAGCCGGAGACACCGGGCGGGGAACCCGCCGTGATGACGACCGTGTCGCCCTGTCGGCAGCGGCCCGAGCGGAGGAGGAGTTCGTCGACCTGGTCGACCATCGCGTCCGTGGAGTCCACGCACGGGCCGAGGAACGTCTCCACACCCCACGTCAGACTGAGTTGGGAGCGGGTGGCCTGGTCAGGGGTGAAGGCGAGGAGGGGGATCGGGGAGCGGTAGCGGGAGAGGCGGCGGGCGGTGTCGCCCGACTGGGTGAAGGCGACCAGGAAGCGGGCGCCCAGGAAGTCGCCCATTTCGGCGGCCGCTCGGGCCACGGCGCCGCCCTGGGTGCGGGGCTTGTTGCGTTCCGTCAGGGGTGGCAGTCCCTTGGCGAGGATGTCTTCCTCGGCTGCTTCGACGATGCGCGCCATCGTGCGGACCGTCTCGATGGCGTGTTTGCCGACGCTCGTCTCGCCGGAGAGCATCACCGCGTCGGTGCCGTCGATGACGGCGTTGGCGACGTCGGAGGCCTCGGCGCGGGTCGGGCGGGAGTTGTCGATCATCGAGTCGAGCATCTGGGTGGCGACGATGACCGGCTTGGCGTTGCGTTTGGCCAGTTTGATGGCGCGCTTCTGGACGATCGGGACGTGTTCGAGGGGCATTTCGACGCCGAGGTCGCCGCGGGCCACCATGATGCCGTCGAAGGCGGCGACGATGTCGTCGATGTTCTCGACGGCCTGTGGTTTCTCGACTTTGGCGATGACGGGGAGGCGGCGGCCTTCCTCGTCCATGATGCGGTGGACGTCCTGGATGTCGCGGCCGGTGCGGACGAAGGAGAGGGCGATGACGTCGAAGCCGGTGCGCAGGGCCCAGCGGAGGTCGTCCTCGTCTTTCTTGGAGAGGGCGGGGACGGAGACGGCGACGCCGGGGAGGTTGAGTCCCTTGTGGTCGGAGATGACGCCGCCTTCGACGACGGTGGTGTGGACGCGGGGGCCGTCGACCTCGGTGACCTCCAGGCAGACCTTGCCGTCGTCGACGAGGATGCGTTCGCCGGTGGTGACGTCGGCGGCGAGGCCGGCGTAGGTGGTGCCGCAGCTGTCGCGGTCGCCTTCGGCGCCTTCTTCGACGGTGATGGTGAAGGTGTCGCCGCGTTCAAGGAGTACGGGGCCTTCGGTGAAGCGGCCGAGCCGGATTTTCGGGCCTTGAAGGTCGGCGAGGACGCCGACGCTGCGGCCGGTTTCGTCGGCTGCCTTTCGTACCCGGCGGTATCGCTCCTCGTGTTCGGCGTGAGAGCCGTGGCTGAGGTTGAAGCGGGCTACGTCCATTCCGGCGTCGACCAGGCCTTTGATCTGGTCGTACGAGTCGGTGGCTGGCCCCAGTGTGCAGACGATTTTTGCTCGGCGCATGGGCTGAGCCTAAGAGTTACCGGCCGGTAGAGAATTGGTCGCGAGTGACTACTCGCCGGACTTTGCATGAAGCGTTATGGACAAGTGTTGAATTGTGCGGTCGGGTGCTCTGATGAGCACCCGGGGAAATTCGGTCGCGTTTTCGGGAATTACGCCAGGGTGCTTACAGCCGCGGCGGCACCATCGTGAAGCGGGCGTTGATCTGGGCGTGGACCCGCTGGCGTTGGGGTTCGAGGTCGAGGGGGGCCGCCGCGGCGTCGGGGGCGGCTGAGCCGTAGGCCATGGAGCGTGCGCGGCCGGGGGCCTGGGGGTAGGCCGGCGGGCCGTTCTCGGCGCCGATGTCGGCGAGTTCGACGAGGGCGGCGAGGGAGGTGCCGAGTGCCTCGGCGTACTCGCGGGCCCGCTGGACGGCTTCCCCGACGGCCTTCTTGCGGGCTTCGCGGTGGGCCGGTGAGTCGGGGCGCAGGGCCCACCAGGGGCCGTCCACGCGGGTGAGTTCCAGGTCGGCGAGGCGGGTGGTGAGTTCGCCGAGGGTGGTGAAGTCGGTGAGTTCGGCGGTGACGTGGACGCTGCCGTGGTAGGTGCGTACGCGTTCGCCGCGGCCGTGCTTGACGAGTTCGGGGGTGATGGAGAAGGCGCCGGTCTCCAGGCGTTCGACGGCGTCGCCGTAGGACTTGACGAGGTCGAGGACGCCGGCGTTGCGGCGGGTGAGGTCGTCGAGGGCGGAGCGCCGGTCGCGGCCGCGGGCGGCGACGGTGATGCCGATGCGGGCGATCTCGGGGTCGACTTCGAGGCGGGCCTCGCCGCGTACGGCGATGCGCGGGGCGTCGGGTGTGCCGTAGGGAACGGCGGGCGGGGTGGCATCTCCGGTGGGGGCGCTCATACGCCCCACTCTGTCATGTGTTGGCCGGTCGCAGGCCTGGGCCGACGATCCCGAGTCATCTAATCGCAACCTTGGCGGGGCTGTTGCTGCCCGTCTTGATCGGGTCAGAATCTACGCGCGTTATCTACGCGCGTCGTTCACAGATTCCGCGAGGAGAGCCAGACATGCCGTTGAACCGCCGGAAGTTCCTGGGGAAGTCCGCCGTGACCGGGGCGGGGGTGGCGCTGGCCGGTGCGGTCGGGGCGCCGGGTGCGCAGGCGGTCGAGGCGCGGGGCGGGCGGCCTGCGAAGCGGTACGCGTTCACCGTGATGGGGACGACGGACCTGCACGGCAACGTCTTCAACTGGGACTACTTCACGGACAAGGAGTTCGACGACAAGGACCACAACGACGTGGGCCTCGCGAAGGTGTCCACGCTCGTGAACCGGATCCGTGCGGAGAAGGGCCGCCGCAACACGCTGCTGATCGACGCGGGCGACACCATCCAGGGCACTCAGCTGTCGTACTACTACGCCAAGGTCGACCCGATCACGGCCAAGGGCGGCCCGGTGCATCCGATGGCGCAGGCGATGAACGCCATGGACTACGACGCGGCGGCGCTCGGCAACCACGAGTTCAACTACGGCATTCCGGTGCTGCGGAAGTTCGAGCAGCAGTGTCGTTTCCCGCTGCTGGGCGCGAACGCGCTGGACGCGAAGACGCTGCGGCCGGCGTTCGCGCCGTACAGCATGCACCGGCTGCGCACGCCGTTCGGGCGGGATGTGAGGGTGGCGGTGCTGGGGCTGACCAACCCGGGGATCGCGATCTGGGACAAGGCCAACGTGCAGGGGAAGATGACGTTCCCGGGTCTGGAGGAGCAGGCGGCGAAGTGGGTGCCGAAGCTGCGGTCGATGGGCGCGGACGTCGTCATCGTGTCGGCGCACAGCGGTTCGTCGGGGACGTCGTCCTACGGTGACCAGCTGCCGTACATCGAGAACGCGGCCGGGTTGGTGGCCGAGCAGGTGCCGGGGATCGACGCGATCCTGGTCGGGCACGCGCACACGGAGATCCCCGAGTACTTCGTCACGAACAAGAAGACGGGCAAGCGGGTCGTGCTGTCGGAGCCGCTGAAGTGGGGGCAGCGGCTGACGCTGTTCGACTTCGAGTTGGTGTGGGCGAAGGGCTGCTGGAAGGTCGAGAACGTGGGCGCGAAGGTCCTGAACTCCAACACGGTGGAGGAGGACCCGACGATCACGAAGCTGCTCTTCGACGAGCACGAGAAGGTCGTGGCGTACGTCAACCAGGTCATCGGCACCAACGCGGCGGAGATGACGTCGGCCGAGGCGCCGTACAAGGACGTGCCGATCATCGACCTGATCAACCACATCCAGGCGGACACGGTGAAGCAGGCGCTGGCGGGCACGGAGCATGCCGCGCTGCCGGTGCTGTCGCAGGCGGCGTGTTTCTCGCGGTCCGCGCGGATCCCGGCGGGCGAGGTGACGATCCGGGACGTGGCGGGTCTGTACGTTTTCGAGAACACGCTGGAGGCGCGGCTGATGACGGGTGCGCAGATGAAGGCGTACCTGGAGTTCTCGGCGAACTACTTCGTGCAGACGGCGCCGGGCACGGAGGTGGATCCGGCGAAGCTGACGAATGCGAACGGTACGCCGGACTACAACTACGACGTGGTGAGCGGCCTTTCGTACGAGGTCGACATCGCGAAGCCGGCCGGTTCGCGGGTGACGAACGTGCGGTTCGGGGGCGAGCCGCTGGCGGACGACGCGAAGTTCGTGTTCGCCGTGAACAACTACCGGGCCAACGGCGGCGGGAACTTCCCGCATGTCGCCGCCGCCCCGTTGCTGTGGTCGAACTCGGACGAGATCCGCAACACCATGATCGCCTGGGTGAAGGCGAAGGGGTCGATCGATCCGGCCGAGTTCGCGGCGGTGGACTGGAAGCTCACGCGGAACGGCACGCCCGTCTTCTAGAGCCTCTTCCGGAGTCTCTCGGGGGTCTCGTCACCTTCGGTCGACCAGCGGGGTCAGCGCCGGTGCCTCTCGGGGCGGCGGGACCTGACGTGGCTGGGTCAGGCCGAAGGTGGTGAAGGCGGTTCGGCGCGGCAGCGCGTACGCCTCCCTGCCGGTGAGGGAGTTGAGGATGATCGCGCTGCGCCAGGCGGCGAGGCCGAGGTCCGGGGCGCCGACGCCGTGGGTGTGGGTCTCGGCGTTCTGGACGTAGGCGGTGCCGGTGACGGAGGGGTCCAGGACGAGTCGGTGGTCCTCGTCGACTCGGGGGCGTTCGCGGCTGTCGCGGCGCAGGTAGGGGTCGAGGCCGGCGAGGACGCGGCCGAGGGGGCGCTCGCGGTAGCCGGTGGCGAGGACGACGGCGTCGGTGGTGAGGCTGGAGCGGCTGTCCTGCGGGCCGTGTTCCAGGTGCAGTTCCACCTTGGTCGTCGCGACGCGGCCCGCCGTGCGGACGTGGACGCCGGGGGTGAGGACGACGTCCGGCCAGCCGCCGTGCAGGGTGCGGCGGTAGAGCTCGTCGTGGATGGCGGCGACGGTGGCGGTGTCGATGCCCTTGTGCAGCTGCCACTGGCCGGCGACCAGGCGGTCGCGGGTGGGCTCGGGCAGGGCGTGGAAGTAGCGGGTGTGGTCGGGTGTGAAGTGTTCCAGGCCGAGCTTGGAGTACTCCATGGGCGCGAAGGCCTCCGTGCGGCCCAGCCAGTGGAGTTGCTCGTGTCCTGCGGGCCGGTTGCGCAGCAGGTCGAGGAAGATCTCGGCGCCGGACTGTCCGATGCCGACGATGGTGACGTGCCCGGCGGCGAGGAGGGCGGCCCGGTGGTCGAGGTAGTCGGCGGCGTGCAGGACGGGTACGCCGGGGGCCTGTACGAGGGGGGTGAGGGGGTCCGGGACGTAGGGTTCGGTGCCGATGCCGAGGACGACGTTGCGCGTGTACGTGCGCCCGAGGGCCTCTGCTTCTCCGTCGCTGTCGAGCTGGGTGAAGTCGACCTCGAAGACGTCGCGTTCGGGGTTCCAGCGGACGGCGTCGACCTGGTGGCCGAAGTGGAGTCCCGGGAGGTTGTCGCAGACCCAGCGGCAGTAGGCGTCGTACTCGGCGCGCTGGATGTGGAAGCGCTCGGCGACGTAGAAGGGGAAGAGCCGCTCGCGGGACCTGAGGTAGTTGAGGAAGCTCCAGGGGCTGGTGGGGTCGGCGAGGGTCACCAGGTCGGCGAGGTACGGGACCTGGATGGTGGAGCCTTCGATGAGCAGGCCGGAGTGCCAGCCGAAGGCGGGGCGCTGGTCGTAGAAGACGGTGTCGAGGTCGCCGAGGGGCTGGGCGAGGGCGGCGAGGGAGAGGTTGAACGGGCCGATGCCGATGCCGACGAGGTCGCGGGGGGCGTCGGGGTCGCGGTGCGGGTGCTGGGGCGGGGTTGCCGGGGCGGGGTTCGGCTCGCCGTTCGGCCGGTGGCTCGGCACGGGGTTCATCGGGGGGTGTGTCCTTCCACGAGTGTCGCGTGCCGCGCTGTCACGAGGTGCAGCAGCGCGGTCAGGTCGTCGGGCCCGGTGGCGGGGTTGAGGAGGGTGGCCTTGAGCCAGAGCCGGGCGTCGGGGCGGGCCCGGCCGAGGACGGCGCGGCCGTCGGTGAGGAGCGCGCGGCGTACGGCGGCCACGGTGTCGTCGGTGGCGCCGGTGGGCCGGAACAGGACCGTGCTGATGACCGGGCGGGCGTAGAGGTCGAATCCGGGGTGGCGGTCGACGAGGGCGGCGAACTCGCGGGCTGTCGCGCAGACTTGGTCGACGAGCGTGCCGAGGCCGGTGCGGCCGAGGGTCTTGAGGGTGACGGCGAGCTTGAGGACGTCGGGGCGGCGGGTGGTGCGCAGGGACCGGCCGAGCAGGTCGGGCAGGCCGGCGTCGGTGTCGTCGTCGGCGTTGAGGTAGTCGGCGCGTTGTCCGAGGGCGGTGAGGTCGCGGGGGTCCTTGACGGCGAGGAGGCCGGCGGCGACCGGCTGCCAGCCGAGTTTGTGCAGGTCGAGGGTGACGGTGTCGGCGGCGTCGAGCCCGGTGAGCGCGGCGCGGTGCCGGTCGCTGAACAGGAGGCCTCCGCCGTAGGCGGCGTCGATGTGCAGCCGGGCGCCGTGGGCGGCGCAGCGGGCGGCGATCTCGGGCAGCGGGTCGATGAGCCCGGCGTCGGTGGTGCCGGCGGTGGCGGCGACGAGCAGCGGGCCGGGCAGGCGGGTGAGGGCCTCGTCCAGCGCGCCGGGGTCGAGGGTCCCGGCCGGGGTGGGCACGCGGACGGGTTCGGGCAGCCCGAGCAGCCAGGCGGCCCGGGCCAGGGAGTGATGGGCGTTCGCCCCGCACACCAGCCGCACGGACCCGCCGCACGCCTCCCGGGCGAGGAGCAGGGCGAGTTGGTTGGACTCGGTGCCGCCGGTGGTGATGAGGGAGCCGGGGGGCTCGGGCGGGCGCGACGCCGCGGCCCTCCGGGGCGCGCCGGTTCCGCCGGACTCCCTGGCGTCCATCCACGCGCCGGCCGGACGAAGCTCGCCGGCTCCGGGGAACTCGCGAGCGCTGGGGAGGGCTCCTGACCCGCCGCACTCCCCCACACCCGCCCCCGCGCCGGCCGGGCCAAGCTCGCGGGCCGTTCGGGGCTCACCGACCCTAGGGGGCGCCCCGGTCCCGCTGGGCTCCCCCACACCCGCCCCCGCGCCGGCCGGGCCAAGCTCGCGGGCTCCGCGGGACTCCTGAGCCCTGGGGCGCGCTCCTGACCCGCCGCACTCCCCGGCACCCAGCCCCGCGCCGGCCGGGCCAAGCTCGCGGGCCGTTCGGGGCTCACCGGCCCTGGCGGGCGCCCCGGTCCCGCTGGACTCCCCCACACCCGCCCCCGCGCCGACCGAGCCAAGCTCGCGGGCCGTTCGGGGCTCACCGACCCTAGGCGGCACGCCGGTCCCACCGCACTCCCCCACACCCGCCCCCGCGCCGGCCGGGCCAAGCTCGCGGGCCGTTGGGGGGTCACCGGCCCTGGGGGGCGCGTCGGTCCGGCCGGGTTCGTCGGCGCCCGTCCGCGTGCCACCTGTGCAGGGCTCGTCAGCCGTGTGGCGCTCTCGGTGGGGGTGGGGGGTTGCCCCGCCCGTCGGGCTTTCCGGCTCCGTAGATCTCGCTCGCCAGTGCCGCTGTCACCAGGGCCTCCAGTTCCGATGCCCCCGGCCCCTGGTCCCAGGAGTCCAGGGAGGGGTTCAGGGCGGAGGCCGCGAGGTCGGCGGCGGTGGCGAGGGCCAGGGGTGGGCAGTGGAGGTGGGCGGTGCACAGGGGGTGGGCCGGGTCGGCTGCGCCCTCGGTGACCGCGTGGACCAGGGTGCGCAGGGCGTGCGGGTCGCCCTGGCAGGGCAGGACCTCCCCCCACCGCCTCCCGCATCCGTGCGGCGACCGCGTCCGGCCCGCCCGCCGGTAGTGGGCCGCCGCGCGCCCGGGCGCCTGTTTCCAGGGCGTCGAGCACGGTGTCCAGCAACGGCCTCAGGGCGTGCGGGCCTTCGGGGCCTGAGGAGAGGGGCGGCGTGCTCATGGGCTGTGTGTCCTCCGGGACGCGGGGCGGTGCGCCCGAATAGCCCAACGACCGGATGCGGGAGGAGGTACTTCCGTGCGGTGAAAACCGGTCGGAACCGCCCGGGGCGGCCCGTCAGCCCTTGAAGTCGTCCGCGTGGTCCTCGGCCCAGACCGCGAAGGGGCGTGCCGGGCGGCCGGTGATCTCCCCTACCGTGCCGGTGATCTCCGGCGGTGTGCCGACGGTGGCGGCGAAGGACTTCAGCAGGGCCTGGAGCATCTCCGGGGGGAGGTG
>NZ_GG657757.1:2200621-2223061 GCF_000158955.1 Streptomyces viridochromogenes DSM 40736
CGATCGCGGCGACCTGCCCGGCGTTGGTGATCGCCTCGGGTCCGGTGAGGCGGTGGGCGGCGCCCTCGTGGCCGTCGTCGAGGAGGGCGCGTTCGGCGACGGCGGCGATGTCGTCCTCGTGGATGGGCGCGGCCTGTCCGTCGGCGAAGACACCGCGGACGGTGTCGCCGGTGCGGATCTGCGGTGCCCACTGGAAGGCGTTGGTGGCGAACGCGTTGGGGCGCAGGAAGGTCCATGCCAGGCCGCTGTCGCGGACGTGACGTTCGGCGGTGGCGTGCATGACGTGGATGGGGTGGGACTCGTCGGCGCCCGAGTCGATGATCCCGGAGGACAGCAGGACCACGTGGCGCACTCCGGCGACGCGGGCCGCGTCCAGGAGGCGCGGGGTGTGCTCGCCGCCCGCCTGGACGTACAGGAACAGCTTGGTGGCACCCTCGAACATCGCGTCCGGGGCATCGGGGTCGAGTCGTACGGTCTCGGCGCCGGCGGGCAGGCGGGCCCGGCCCGGGTCGCGGGTCAGTGCCCGCACGGGGCGGCCGGCGGCGACGAGGCGTTCGACCAGGGCACGGCCGACGTTTCCGGTGGGACCGGTCACTGCGATCACGAAGGGCTCCTCGGGTTGGATCGTCCTGTCCTGCCCGAGGCTAGGGAGGGCGGCCCGCCCACCGCATCGGCGGCAGGTACGAGCCGCGCCTCCCGCGCCCTACGTCTCCGGTCCTAGACCTCCTCCTGGCCCTGCTGGACCCGCAACGCCCGTGCCAGGTCGTCGAGTTGGTCGACGAGCTTGCGGCGCAGCGCCGGGATCGGTCCGGCGTCGCGCAGGCATGCTTCGCCGAGCCGGAGGGTCTCCGCGTCGACGGCGTGGGCGGGGAAGGCCCAGCGTCCGGCGGCGTCGGCGACGGCGGGGCCGCGGCGGGCGGCGAGGGCGACCGCGTCCGGGTAGTAGCGCGGCACGTACGCGTGGACAGGTCGACCTGATCCGGGCTGCAGAAGTCCTTGGGCGGTGGCGGTGGTACAGGTAGGCGGACAGGTCGTCGGAGCCGAACATGGCCTGCTCAGGTTGCGGGACTTGGCCTCCGGGTCGGGCAGGGCGGCCCGGCAGCGGGCGGCGCCCTCCTGGCCGGTGGCGCTCGGGTCGCGTTCCAGTTCGGCGGCGATGGCGGCCTCGTCGGTGGCGCCGAGGACGGCGAGCCGTCCGAGGACGCGCCAGCGCAGCTCGGGGTCGAGCTCGGGGCCGCCCGGGACGGTGCCGTCGGCGAGCCAGGCGGCGATGGTGTCGGGGTGGGCGGCGACGTCGATGCGGTGGCGTACGGCGATCAGGCGCAGGCCGGGGTTGTCGCCGTCCTCGGTGCGGCGGATGAGGTCGCGGCACAGTTCGGAGAGGGTGGCGAGCGCGGCGGGCCGCTCCCCGGGCGTGACGTAGCGGTCGGCGATGTACGTGGACGCGAAGGCGAGCACGCCCTGGACGATGGCGAGGTCCGTCTCCAGCGGGAGGTGGGCCCGGGCGGTCTCCAGGTAGGCGGCGGGCGCCAGTTCGCCGTCGCGGACGGCGTCCCGCAGGGCGTTCCAGACGACGGCGCGGGTGAGCGGTTCGGGCAGGCCGGACAGTTCCTTGCGGACGGTCTCGAAGGACTCGGGGTCGAAGCGGACCTTGGCGTAGCTGAGGTCGCCGTCGTTGAGGAGGAGCAGCGCCGGGCGCTTGCCGATGGGGTGGGCGCCGTGCTGCGGCAGGTCCAGGTCGAGGCGTTCGCGCAGGACGAGCTGCCCGCCGTCGTCGCCGAGGTCGCGGTCGTACAGGCCGACGGAGATGCGGTGCGGGCGGCTGCCGGTCCGTTCGGCGGTGAGGGTGCAGGTGCCGTGCTCGCCGGGTGCGATGCGCGGGGTGAGGGTGTCGACGCCGGTGGTGCGCAGCCAGGCGTCGGCCCAGGCGTGCACGTCGCGGTCGGTGGCGCCGGCGAGGTTGTCGATGAAGTCGGCGAGGGTGGCGTTGCCGAACTTGTGCCGGGCGAAGTGGGTGTTGATTCCGGTGAGGAAGTCCTTCTCGCCGAGCCAGGCGACGAGTTGCCGCAGCGCGCTCGCGCCCTTGGCGTAGGAGATGCCGTCGAAGTTCAGCAGTGCGGAGGCGGTGTCGTCGACCGCTTCGGGTGCGACGGGGTGGGTGGAGGGGCGCTGGTCGGCGTCGTAGCCCCAGGCCTTGCGGGTGATGCCGAAGTCGGTCCAGGTGTCGGTGAAGCGGGTGGCTTCGGTGAGGGTCTGGTAGCCCATGTACTCGGCGAAGGACTCGTTCAGCCAGATGTCGTCCCACCACTTGAGGGTGACGAGGTCGCCGAACCACATGTGGGCCATCTCGTGGGCGACGACCATGGCGCGGGTCTGGCGTTCGGTGTCGGTGACGGCGGAGCGGTAGACGAACTCGTCGCGGAAGGTGACCAGTCCGGGGTTCTCCATGGCGCCCGCGTTGAACTCGGGGACGAAGGCCTGGTCGTAGGAGTCGAAGGGGTAGGGCTCGTCGAACTTCTCGTGGTAGCGGTCGAAGCAGGCGCGTGTGACGTCGAGGAGTTCGTCGGCGTCGTCGTCCAGGTGGGGCGCGAGGGAGCGGCGGCAGTGCAGGCCGAAGGGCAGGCCGCGGTGCTCGGTGCGCACCGAGTGCCAGGGGCCGGCGGCGACGGCGACGAGGTAGGTGGAGATCTTCGGGGTGGGTGCCGCCGTCCAGACGCCGTCGGTGAGGGTGGTGACGCCGTTGGCGAGGACGGTCCAGCCCTCGGGGGCCGTGACGGACAGGTCGAAGACGGCCTTGAGGTCGGGCTGGTCGAAGGCGGCGAAGACGCGCTGGACGTCGTCCATGAACAGCTGGGTGTAGACGTAGGTCTCGCCGTCGGTGGGGTCGGTGAAGCGGTGCATGCCCTCGCCGGTGCGGGAGTAGCGCATGCGCGCGTCCAGGCGGAGTTCGTGCTCGCCGGCGGTGAGGTTCTTCAGGGGCAGCCGGTTGCCGTCCAGGGTGTCCGGGTCCAGGGGGTGTCCGTCGAGGGTGGCGGAGCGCAGCTCGGCGGGCCTGAGCTCGACGAAGGTGTCGCCGTCCGTGCGGGCGCCGAACCTGATCAGAGTGCGCGAGTCGAAGGTGTCGTCCCCGGTGGTCAGATCGAGTTCGATCGTGTAGCTGTGGACGTCGAGGAGCTCTGCTCGGGTCTGCGCTTCGTCGCGCGTCAGTACGGACATGCGTGCCATGCTGCCTGATGGCACCGGCAAGGCACAGAGGCGGATCGGTACGAGCCCGGTGCCCGGTCTATGAGCGGTCTTTTTCGAGCTCCCCGGCGTGCGCCCCCAGGGGACGCGGGGGCGGCACAAGCGTGTCGGGACGGTGCGGAGCGGGGCGCGGTGGGCGTGCCGCTGCCTCGGTGTGCTCCCGGACGACGGCGCGCAGCCTGTGCACCTCCCGCTCCAGGGCGAGGTGGCGCCGGTGGGCGTCGAAGAGGTAGCGGACCTTGGTGCGCAGGGCCCAGGGGTCGACGGGTTTCATGACGAGGTCGGCGACGCCGAGGCCGAAGGCGGCGGTGGTCAGTTCGTGGTCGGCGCCGAAACCGGTGAGCAGGATCACCGGGATGTGCTGGGTCTGTTCGACGCGGCGCATGTAGCGCACGACCTCGAGTCCGCTGACGCCGGGCATGCGCACGTCCAGCAGCAGCAGGCCGACCTGGCCGCGGAGCACCTGCTTGAGCGCCTCGTCGCCGCTGGTGGCCCGGCCGAGCAGGTAGCCCAGCGGGGCCAGGGCGCTCTCCAGCGCGTACAGCGTGTCCTCGTGGTCGTCGACGATGAGGATCCTGGTATCCGACGGCATGGCCCGACGCCCCTCCCTCGTGGAGGACCAGAGTAAGTCCGGGACACTGACGCGCAGTGCTCGTCAGTTGACATGCTGTGCACAGCGCAGCATGCCCCGCGCGGGCCGCCGTGTCACTCCCCCCGGGAAGAGGTCGTCCTGGGTCAGTTGCCGCCGGACGCGCTGCCGTTGAGTGCCTCGTCGGCGATGCGCTCGTGGTGGCGGATGACCTCGGCGACGATGAAGTTCAGGAACTTCTCCGCGAAGGCCGGGTCCAGTTTGGCGTCCTCGGCGAGTGCGCGCAGCCGGGCGATCTGGCGGCCCTCGCGGGCCGGGTCGGCGGGCGGCAGCTGATGTTGGGCCTTGAGGTGGCCGACCTGCTGGGTGGCTTTGAAGCGCTCGGCGAGCATGTGGACGACGGCGGCGTCGATGTTGTCGATGCTGTCGCGCAGGCGGGCGAGTTCCTCGCGGACGGCGGGGTCGACGTCGCCCGTGCCGGTGTTGCTGGTGGTCATGGGGCGTCAGCCTACGGGCGGACGTGCGGCGGCCGCGGGTCGTCTCACCAGTCGGCGCCGCTCAGCGACCGGTTTTCGGATGGGCGGTGGGGTCCGGTGACCGTCACACTTTCGTACAGTGGAACCGGGTTCAGGGGCGTCTTGGGGGTGAGGCGTGGCGAACGACGGGCCGGTCGAGCACGGCTACCCGCATCTGGAGACGGTGCGGGCCGCCGTCACGGCGCTGTACAAGCGGCTGTCGTACGACACGATCCAGACGTTCGCGACCAGCGTGCTCCCTGCCGACGTGGCGTTCTGCGACACCGACGACCTGTATCTGGGGGCGCAGCGGGTGGCGCACGAGCTGGTGCGGCACTACCGGCTGCCGGACGCCCGGCTGATCGTGAGCTTCCGGGAGATGCGGCACGCGGCGAACGTCGAGCTCGCGGCCGGGCCGGAGTACTTCGTGGAGCTGAACGACCGGTTCCGTACGCATCGGCGGGACATCGGGGCGGCCCTCGCCCACGAGGTGATGCACGTGTACCTGCACCGCCTGGATCTCTCCTTCACCGGCGTCCGGGACAACGAGATCCTCACGGACACGGCGACGACGTACCTGGGGGCGGGCTGGCTGCTGCTGGACGCGTACCGGGAGGACGGGGCGTCGTCGCAGAAGCTGGGGTATCTCACGCCGGAGGAGTTCGGGTACGTGCTGGCCAAGCGGGCGCTGCTCTTCGGTGAGGACCCGTCGGTGTGGTTCACGAGCCCGCAGGCGTACTCGGCGTACGTCAAGGGCATGACGCTGGCGCGCCGTGACGGGCAGGAGCCGCCGCTGACGGCGGCGGGGTGGGCGGGGCGGCGGCGCTACGCCCGGGATCGGCGGCACGCGCCGGCCGGGCCGCCGCAGCCGGGCGTGCGGTACCGGTTCTCCCCCGACGGGGGTGGGCGGTTGCGGGTCTCGTTTCCCTGTCCGACCTGTCATCAGCGGATCAGGGTTCCGGTGCGGGGCAGGGTCCGGGCGCGGTGCGCGTTGTGCGGGAGCGTGCTGGAGTGCGACACGTGAGCGGCTCAGGAGCGTACCGGGGTGCTGTACGTGAGCGGAGGTGTGTCCTCGGCGGGTCCGTCAGTGCCCGTGATCGCCTCCGGTGATCTCCCGGTACTCCTCGACCGTCGGTTTCTCGATCCGCGCGTCGGGTCCGAACATGGCCTTGGCCAGCCGGGCGCGCAGCCGCTCGGACCGTTTGACCTTGCGTCGCACGCCGGCCGCGTCGACCTCGGGCTCCCGCTCGTACGGCGGGTTCTGCTCGTGCTGGGTGAGGGTGAACAGCTGGGCCTGCGGGAGCGGCTCGTGCACCTCGGTGTACTCGCCGGTCGGCATCCGCCTGATGGTGCCGGTCTCCCTGCCGTGCAGCACTCTGGCGCGGTCGCGGCGCTGGAGGCTCATGCAGATCTTCTTCGTGACGACGAACGCGGCGACCGGCAGCACGAACGCGCCGATCCGCACGAACCAGGTGATCACGTTGATGGACAGGTGCAGATGCGTGGCCACGATGTCGTTGCCGCCGCCGATCAGCAGCACCGCGTACAGGGTCAGCCAGGCCACGCCCAGTCCGGTGCGGACGGGTGCGTTGCGCGGCCGGTCCAGGATGTGGTGCTCGCGTCTGTCGCCGGTGATCCACGCCTCGACGAAGGGATAGACGCCGAGGGCGAGCAGGACCAGCGGGAACAGCGAGAAGGGGATGAACACGCCGAGCACCAGGGTGTGGCCCCAGAGGTTGATCTCCCATCCCGGCATCACCCGGATCAGGCCCTCGGAGAACCCGAGGTACCAGTCGGGCTGGGCGCCGGTGGTGACGAGGTCGGGTCTGTAGGGGCCGAACGCCCAGACGGGGTTGATCTGGGCGAGCGCGCCCATGACCGTCAGGACACCGAAGACGAGGAAGAAGAAGCCGCCCGCCTTGGCCAGGTAGACCGGCAGGAAGGGCATGCCGACGACGGACCGTTCCCCCCGTCCGGGGCCCGGGAACTGGGTGTGCTTGTGGTAGAAGACCAGGATCAGGTGGGCGGTCACCAGGGCCAGCATGATCCCGGGCAGCAGCAGGATGTGGACGGGGTACAGCCGCGAGACGATGTCGTGTCCCGGGAACTCCCCGCCGAAGAGGAAGAACGACAGGTAGGTCCCGACGATCGGGATCGACAGGATCGCGCCCTGCGCGAAGCGGATGCCGGTGCCGGACAGCAGGTCGTCGGGGAGGGAGTAGCCGGTCAGGCCGGTGATGATGCCGAGCATCAGCAGGGTCCAGCCGAGGACCCAGTTGAGTTCGCGTGGCTTGCGGAAGGCTCCCGTGAAGAACACCCGCATCATGTGCACCAGCATGCCGGTGATGAAGACCAGCGCCGCCCAGTGGTGGATCTGCCGGATCAGCAGCCCGCCGCGCACGTCGAAGCTGATGTCCAGTGTCGACTCGAACGCCTTGGACATGGGCACGCCGTTGAGCCGGGTGTAGGAGCCGTGGTAGACGACCTCCTGCATGCTCGGTTCGAAGAACAGGGTGAGGTAGACACCGGTGAGGATCAGGACGACGAAGCTGTAGAGGGTGACCTCGCCCAGCATGAAGGACCAGTGGTCCGGGAAGACCTTGCGCATGTTGGCCTTGGCCAGCGCGTACAGACCGAGCCGCCCGTCCGCCCAGTCGGCGAGATTCTCGCCCTTGCCGGCGGGTGGTCCCCTGTGGGCGGAGCCCGTCCCGTGCGCCCGTCGTGCGCCGTCGTCGCCCATACGTCGTCGCCTCCACGTGGGATCCATCCCAGCGTGGCACGGCACGGCGGCGGCGCAAGCGCGGACGTGCGGCCTCTAGGCCGACGGCCGTACGATCCCCTGGGCCCGTGCGGCCGCCAGCCACGCCGGGAACTCGCCGACCAGCCGGTCGTACAGCTCGGCGTCCGGCACCTCGCGCGGATCCTCGCCCGCGTGGAAGAACCCGGCGTTGTCCACGACACGCTTCTCCGGTACGGCCAGCTCGTCGAGCCGTCGCAGGAAGTCGAACTGCTTGCTGCCCGGGTCGCCGAAGCCGATGAACTGCCAGAACAGCGGCAGCCTCGCCGCCTTGCACAGGTACCGCTCCGCGGCGAGCTTGCTGACGGGCCCGCCGTCGGTCTGGAACACGACCAGGGCGGGATCCTTCGACCCGCTGTCCAGGTAGTGGTCGATGACGGCGTCCATCGCCAGGTGGTAGCTGGTCCTGCCCATGTGCCCGAGCCCGGCGACGATCCGGTCGATCCGCCCCTGGTGGTCGGCCAGGGCGATCTCGGTCTCGGCGTCGACGTCGGTGGAGAAGAACACCACCGGCACCGTGCCGTCGTCGTCCAGGTGCGCCGACAGACCCAGCACCCGGTCGGCCAGCGCCTGGACACTGCCGTCCTTGTAGTACGGCCTCATCGAGCCGGAGTGGTCGATCACGAGGTAGACCGCGGCCCGCAGCCCGTCCAGCCCGTGCTTCGTGAGGGACACTCCGGCGCTCTTGTAGAGGTTCACGAGCGCGGGAGCGGTCTCCTGCACCTTGCTCAGACTGATCGCGGCCATACGCGCCCCCTCGTTCACGGCACCGGCTGTGGATCACCGGGGCCGCCCCAGAGAGTACGGCAATCGGAAACGCGCACGGTGCCCGCTCTGCCATGATTGCCTGCTCATGGCATGAGGGGGACGGGTGGGTTCGGGGCGGGTTGAGGCTGCAGGTACGGGTGTGCGGCGAGCGTTGGTGGTCGGGGTGGGGCGGACTCCCGCGCTGGAGAAGGACGAGCACCTCGCCCGGCGCTTCCCGGTCCTCGACAGCGCTGCCGAGGACGTCGAGCTGGTGAGCCGTGCGCTGCGTCAGTCGCACTACGACGTACGGGCCCTGCACGACCCGGGCGGCTTCGAGCTGCTGGGTGCCCTCCAGGAGTTCTTCGACGCATGCTCCCCGGGCGACACCGCGTTCCTCTACATCTCCTGTCACGGCACGACCGTCGGCAACCGGGACCATCTCCTGCCCGCCGACGTGCAGCCGGGCCGCGCGGACCCGGCGGGTGGCCGGTCCCTGCTCGCCCGCACCCTCATACCCGCCGATCCCGAGGGCCTGCTCGACGGGCTGCCCCGCGGCGTGACCACGGTCATGTGCCTGGACACCTGCCGCACCGAGGAGCCCACGCGCCAGGCCGAGCAGGGCAGGACGGCGGTGCTCTCGGCCGCCGAGGACGTGTACTGGCTCTACAGCTGCAGCCGCGGTGAGCGCTCCTACGCCGACCCCCAGGAGGGCAGCTGGTTCGGCCGCGCCCTCGCCAAGGCGCTCGCCCCGACGACCCAGCCGACCACCTTCGCCGACCTCGTCCGGTACACGCGGGACGCCGTGCGCAGGAACGCCTCCGACGCCGGGGTGAGGCCGCCCACCGTCGAGCGGTACTTCCCGCACGGGCTGAACGCGGACGGGCCGGGGCCTGTGCTGTGCGAGGGCGCGCAGGAGGTGCAGCGGTGGACCACCATGATCGAACAGTCGTGCCTGTGGCAGTACACGTCGGGCGTCGACGCCGTCCACGAGCGGGTCAAGAAGCGACTCGGCGAGCTGGTGGAGCGCATCGCGGACTCCCTGGCCACGGAGGGGGCGCACCGGGACGACCCGTGGACCGATCCCACGTATCCGGTCCGGGTGGTCGCGCAGGTCGAGGCCCTGGTGAAGCGGGCCCGGCTGGAGGGACGGGACCTGCTCTCGCCCGCCGAGACGGCGGCGCTGCTCGCCGCGCCCGTCGTGCAGGAGGGCGTCGTCGCGATCGCGCTGGAGGAACTGCGCCGGACGATGCCCGAGGGCATGGACGTCAAGAGCGCCGCGGACGACACCCTGGAAGGCCACGACCGCCTCGTGCGGGACGCCGCACACGACGTGGCCCGTGCCCACTCCCAGGTCCGGCGCACCGTGGCGACCCTGCGCCGCCGCGGCCTCAAGGAGCAGACGGCGGCGGCGGACCACTGGCTGCGGCACCGCTTCATCACCGACTGGGACCTGCTCTGGGAACGCACCGGTGACTATCCGGCCGTGGACACGATCCTCGACCTGCTGGTCAGCGCGGTTCTCGACGCGGCCGCCGATCCCTCGGGAACACCGGCCCGGGAGGCGACCAGGCTCGGCATCGACGGCCAGTTGCGCCAGGTCCTCGGCCATCTCACGGTCCATCCCAGTACCAGCCCGCGCATCAACGACGCGCGCGGCGGCGACGACTGGAACGCCTACCCGCCGGTGCCCGGGAACCAGTGGCGCGCCCCGGATCTCGCCCGCCTGCTGTGGACGGCCGGTCTCCAGGCCGCCGATCCGCGCCGGATGTCGAGCGTCCTCGTCGACCACCTGGGCGCCCACGAGCCGCTGGACCCGGCCGAGGTCGTCGCCGCACTGTCGGCCGACTTCGACTACGACGTGACGTCCCTGGGCGAGGACGACCGCGCCTACGAACTCACCGTCCGCTTCCCCTGTCCCCACCCGGCGCTGCACGTCGCGGTCGAGGAACTCGCCGCACGGACCAACGCGACCGTGTGCTCTCTGCACCAGGAGTGGCAGAAGCAGCGCACGACGCCGCCGCCCCTGCTGCGCGGCCTCCCCGAGCGCGTCACGTGTGAACAACTGGTTCCTGTGGCGGAACGCTACAAGCAGCCCCTGGAACGCTTCCGGCTGGCCGAGGACGAGATCCGGCCCCTGCTGATGGGCACCCAGCTCTACGGCGACCCGATGCTGGCGGTACGGGAGCTGTATCAGAACGCCCTGGACGCCTGCCGTTACCGCGACATGCGACGCCGGTACGGCGCGGCGCAGGGACGGCCCGGGCCCGACTGGCAGCCGAAGATCACGTTCACGCAGGGCTGGGACTCCGAGGGCCGGCCCTACATCGAGTGCACGGACAACGGCTCGGGCATGAACCGCGCGAAGCTGACCTCGATGTTCGCCCGGGCCGGCAAGCGGTACGAGCAGGACCCGGAGTTCGTCCAGGAACGCCGCAACTGGCGGCGCGCCGACTTGGGCGAGATGCCCCTGAACTCCCGTTTCGGCATCGGCGTGTTCAGCTACTTCATGCTGGCCGAGGAAGTGGTCGTCTGGACGAGCCCGGTGGACCTCTACGGCCGTGCATCACAGCTGGACCCGCTGCGGGCCGACATCCAGTCGGGGTCCGGGCTGCTTCGGGTCAGCGAGGATCCGCATGTGGCGCTGGACGGGGGGACTCGGGTGCGGCTGTATCTGGGTGAGGCCTCCGCCGCCCCGTCGTCGTTGGTGGACACGCTGGAGTCCTTCCTGTGGGTGGCGGACTTTCAGGTGGAGGCACGGGAACTCACCAAGGACGACACGGCGACGGCCGTACGGCACCACCGCTGGGAACCCGGCGCCCTCACGCCTCCCACACCCACGCCCTGGCACGGCGACGCCGTCCAGGGTGCCCGCGACATCTGGCTGGTGCAGGGGCGCGGGGGGTGGCTGCTGGACGGAGTCGTCATCAAGGGCGCACCGGAGTCCTACGGCTACATCGTCAACCTGCGGGAGCGGCACCGGCCCGACCCCAGCGTGGACCGCAACAGCCTGATCTCCTACGACGAGGAGGTGGTGACCGCCGAACTCCTCCGGGCCGCTCCGACGGCCGCCGCGCGGTGGCACACGGTCAGCCTGTCGCACCTGTGGGAACTCGCCGAGAGGACGCCCCGGCTCGCCCTCTCCGTGCTCGACTCGCTGCCGGACGATGCCACGGCCGTCATCCTTCCCGGACCCGGTTCACGTCATCAGGGCCTGCCGCGCACGGTGCCCCTGGAGACGGTGGGATGCCTGCCGATGGACCAGGTCAGCGGTAATGACCGAGGCCCCTGGCGCGGAATCCTCGGCGAATACCAATCGATCATCGCCAAGCAGTGGCAGAACACACGGCTCGCTCAGCACCCGGAGGGCAAGACCTTCCAGCCACCCGGGTATCCCACGCCCGTCAGCATGGACGCCGTCCTCTTCCCGAAGGAAGGCGACCCGCACGAGTGGGAGACGGTACTGCGTGCGGCACAGCTGACGCACACGCCATTGGCGAAGCCCCTCAAGGCCCTCCGCCGCTACGCGGTCGTGGGCTTCGAGGTTCCCGCCACGACGAACATTCGCGGAACCCGGGCGGTGCGGCCCACACCGGAACTGGTGGAGCTGTCCGCGATCTTCCGGTCCATGCATCGTGCGAGTTCCTGGCAGCGGCCGGCACCGTATGCCGCGCTGCTGCTGATCGCGGCGCGAAACCGTATGCCGCTCGCGGAGGCGGTCGCGCTCCTGGAGCAGCTCAGGACCTGGCAACCCGAGTTGCCGCCCCCGCCCGATCTGGACGCCGATCTGGCCGCCGAGATTCCCACGCGCGGTGACGCCGCCTTGCTGGTGAGCAGCCAGCTGAACGAGGAAATACACCTGTGGCCCGGGGAGCTGGGCGTCATCGACCTTCTGGTACGGGCCCGCCCGGGGTCGTCCCTCAGCGAGCTGGCGGCCCGTGTCCGGCTGTTCGAGCCGCTCGGCTTCTCGCTGCGGGAGGACCCGTCGCCGGCAGCCGTCGAGCACGGCCCGCTCACGGAACTGGAGGGCCCCCTGTTCGCCCAGTCGGTCGGCATCAGGCGGAGCGAGAGCGGACGGCATGGTGACGATCTCGGGATTGCCGATCTGCTCCTGCTGGCGTCGGAGTCGCAGACTCCGCCCGGTGAGGTGGCCGCGCGCGTGAACGCTCTCACGCCGGTGACCGGGGTCCGGGCCGACCGACCGCCCGCCGAGGTGGCCGACTGGATCCCCTCACCGCTGGCGGCCCAGGTACTCTTGGCGACCCGTCGCCGCGACGGGTGTATCTCGCCCTGGCAGTTCATCAGAATCGTCACCCGCAGGCCGGTTCGTCCCTCAAGCCTGTCGGCCAGGACGGACATCGACCTCGGCCAAGTCGACATGGTCCTGCGACGGATGAGCGCGGCCGGCCTCCTCTCCCCGGGCTTCGACGAGAGTATCGACGCGACCGTCCGGCAACTGGCGGTCTGGGACCACCCTCTGACGCGCGAACATCCGCTCGGAACGTCCGCCAGGGCCCTGGACGAACAGGGAGTGACCTTTCCCACCCTCGTCCGGCTCAGCTCCCGGGAGCGACGCCCCATCGGCGACATCGTGCGGCAGCTGACCGGTGACGACCAGATCCTGCCGATCAGGGTCGAACAGCCGGATCCCGCGGTCCTGGGCCTGCAACCGGACGCCCAGGACGTCCGTGCGCTCCTGCCACAGGGAGTGAGCGGATTTCCGTCCGAGCTCGGACTCCGGTCACTGCTCCACCACGCCTACTACACGCGCCGCACCCTTGCCGCCTCCATCGAGCACCTCGCCCGTTTCGTTCCGCTCGGCGCTCCCCCGCCCCCGTGCGCCCTCGACACCCCCGGATTCGCAGCCGTACGGGACCGCACACCGGACCTGTTCGACCTCGCCGCCGTCGGTCGGGGCCTCCTCGGCGTCGACGACGAGGCCTGTGCCCTCGGCCCCCTCGAACTCGTCCGCACAGCAGGCCGCTTCGACTGGTCGCTCGGCAAGACCTACGACCGCTACGCCCCCTTCGCCTGCCTCGGTCTGGACGTCACCGTCCGCAGGCCCGACGGCGACGTGGCCGATCGCGTTCCCGACTGGCAGGACCTGATCATCCTCACCGAACAGCTCACCGGCCGGGCCCCCGCCCTGTCCGGCACGGTCTCCCAGGACCACATCGCCCTCTGCGCGGAGGAGACGGACCTGCCGGAGCCCGAGGTGCGCGATCGGCTGGCCCGCTACGCGGACCTGTTCTCTCTCGAACTCCCTCACCTGGAAGGCACCACAGAGTGACGCCCCCGATCCCCTACGACCCCGACGCCGTCCACACCGCCACCCTCACCTTCCGGTGGGTCATGCGCAGGAACGGCGACGACGCCTCGTACGAAGCCTCCGGGACCTGCCCGGTCTGCACCTGCCCGATGACGAGGACATGGACGTTCGGACAGCCCCCGGTCGCCAAGGGCGGCTTCTTCGGCCGGCGCAAGGAACCAGGACCCGAGCCGTACTACACGGTGTGCCAGTGCCGCACCCTGCACATGAACCGTCCCGCGAGTGAACCCCGGGGCTGTGGTGCCCTGCTGACCATCGCACCGCCGCCCGCCCCCGGACACTCCGCCGGAGCGACCCCATGACCTTCACGCCCACGCCTCAGCAGCTCCGTGACGCGGACCGCCGGGGCCGCGAGACGGCCTCTCCGGAACGGCAGTTGCAGGCGGCGCTGCGGCAGGCGGAGGGATACCGGAACTTTCTGGCCTCGCTCACCGGCCTGCTCACGGCCGTCTTCGTCCTCAAGGGCCAGGAAGACCTGAGCAAGCTGGCGGGCACTCCGCGCTGGTGGGTGATCGGGCTGCTGATCGCCGGTTTCCTCGCCCTCGTCGCCGCTTCCTGGCTGGGCGTCGTGGCCGTGCACGGGCGGCCCGGTGAGGAGATCCTGCTCGAGGCGGGCAGGCTGTTGCGGTACGAGAAGGAGCGAACCAAGACCATCTGGCTGCTCGTGGAGTGCGCGCGCTGGCTGGCCCTCGTCGGTGTCCTGTGCGTCGCCGCCGCCGTGATCGTCACGTGGGTGTCGCCGGGCGGCGAAGCAGCGGAAAAGACGACGGCGCCCGCCCATTCGTCCGGTCGGGGACAAGGGGCAGGCGCCATCTGTGTTCCGCACGCCTTTGTGCGGGACGTTCCTGAGGGTGCGCGTCAGACCATCAGCGCACGATCCGTCGGCCGGATCGGTGCCGGCAGGTCGCTCGCGCCCGCGAGGTGGCGGTCCACCCCGCGCGCCGCCGAGCGGCCCTCCGCGATCGCCCAGACGATGAGCGACTGTCCGCGGCCGGCGTCACCGGCGACGAACACGCCCGGCACATTGGTCTGGAAGTCGGCGTCGCGGGCGATGTTGCCGCGCTCGTCGAGCTCCAGGCCGAACTGGTCGACCAGGCCGTTGTCGCGGTCGGTGCCGGTGAAGCCCATGGCGAGGGTGACCAGCTGGGCGGGGATCTTGCGCTCGGAGCCCGGCTTCGGGGTCAGCTTGCCGTCGATGAACTCGACCTCGGTGAGGTGCAGCCACTGGACGTTGCCGTCCTCGTCGCCCTCGAAGTGGGTCGTCGACACGGCGTAGACGCGCTCGCCGCCCTCCTCGTGGGCCGAGGTGACCTTGTAGAGCATGGGGAAGGTCGGCCAGGGCTGGTTGACCGGGTGCCGCTCCTCGCCCGGGCGGGGCATGATCTCCAGCTGCGTGACGGAGGCCGCGCCCTGGCGGTGGGCGGTGCCCACGCAGTCCGCGCCGGTGTCGCCGCCGCCGATGACCACGACGTGCTTGCCCTCGGCCGAGATCGGGGGCGCCACGAAGTCGCCCTCCTGGACCTTGTTGGCGAGCGGCAGGTACTCCATGGCCTGGTAGATGCCCTGGAGCTCGCGGCCGGGCACCGGCAGGTCGCGGGCCGTGGTCGCCCCGACGGCCAGGACGACCGCGTCGTAGCGCTTCTTCAGGTCCGTGGCCTTCAGGTCGCGGCCGATCTCGACGCCCGTGCGGAAGCGGGTGCCCTCCGCACGCATCTGCTCGATACGGCGGTTGATGTGCCGCTTCTCCATCTTGAACTCGGGGATGCCGTAGCGGAGGAGGCCTCCGATGCGGTCCGCGCGCTCGTAGACGGCGACGGTGTGACCGGCGCGGGTCAGCTGCTGGGCGGCGGCGAGGCCCGCCGGGCCCGAGCCGACGACCGCGACCGTCTTGCCGGACAGGCGCTCCGGGATCTGCGGGGCGACGTCCCCGGTCTCCCACGCCTTGTCGATGATCGAGACCTCGACGTTCTTGATGGTGACGGCCGGCTGGTTGATGCCGAGCACACACGCCGACTCACAGGGAGCGGGGCACAGGCGGCCCGTGAACTCCGGGAAGTTGTTCGTGGCGTGCAGGCGCTCCGAGGCGGCGGCCCAGTCCTCGCGGTAGGCGTAGTCGTTCCACTCGGGGATGAGGTTCCCGAGCGGGCAGCCGTTGTGGCAGAACGGGATGCCGCAGTCCATGCAGCGGCTGGCCTGCTTGCTGATGATCGGCAGCAGGGAGCCGGGGACGTAGACCTCGTTCCAGTCCTTGACGCGCTCCTCGACGGGGCGGGACTTGGCGACCTCGCGCCCGTGGTTCAGGAAGCCCTTCGGGTCAGCCATTGATCGCCGCCTCCATCATCTTCTCGTGGGTCTCGGTCTCGGAGAGACCGGCTCGCTCGGCGGCGTCCTTGGCGGCGAGCACTGCCTTGTACGTGCTGGGGATGATCTTGCTGAAGCGCTCGACGGCGGTGTCCCACTCGGCCAGGAGCTTCTCGGCCACGGTCGAGCCGGTCTCCTCCTGGTGGCGGCGGACCACGTCGTGCAGCCACTGCTTGTCGGTGTCGTCCAGCGCCTCGACGGCGTCCAGGTTGCCGGCGTTGACGTTGTCCCGGTCGAGGTCGATGACGTACGCGATACCGCCGGACATGCCGGCCGCGAAGTTGCGGCCCGTCTCGCCGAGCACCACCGCGTGACCACCGGTCATGTACTCGCAGCCGTGGTCGCCCACGCCCTCGGAGACGACCGTCGCGCCGGAGTTGCGGACGCAGAACCGCTCACCGGTCTTGCCACGCAGGAACATCTCGCCGCCGGTGGCGCCGTAGGCGAGGGTGTTGCCCGCGATGACGCTGAACTCGGCGAGGTGGTCGGCCGCGCGGTCCGGGCGGACCACGATCCGGCCGCCGGAGAGGCCCTTGCCGACGTAGTCGTTGGCGTCGCCCTCCAGGCGCAGCGTGACACCGCGCGGCACGAAGGCGCCGAAGGACTGGCCGGCGGAGCCGGTGAAGGTGATGTCGATGGTGTCGTCGGGCAGGCCCGCGCCACCGAACTTCTTCGTCACCTCGTGGCCGAGCATGGTGCCGACCGTGCGGTTGATGTTGCGGATCTGCACCTGGGCGCGCACCGGCTGGGCCTCGGTGGCGTCCGAGGCGGCCAGGGCGTCCGCGGCGAGCTTGATCAGCTGGTTGTCGAGCGCCTTCTCCAGACCGTGGTCCTGGGCGATCAGCTGGTGGCGGACCGCGCCCTCGGGCAGCTCGGGCACGTGGAACAGCGGCTCCAGGTCCAGGCCCTGCGCCTTCCAGTGGTCGACGGCACGCGTGACGTCCAGCGTCTCGGCGTGGCCGACGGCCTCCTCGATGGAGCGGAAGCCCAGCTCGGCGAGGATCTCGCGGACCTCTTCGGCGATGTACTGGAAGAAGTTCACGACGTACTCGGCCTTGCCGGTGTAGCGCTCGCGCAGCGTCGGGTTCTGCGTGGCGATGCCGACCGGGCAGGTGTCCAGGTGGCAGACGCGCATCATGACGCAGCCGGAGACGACCAGCGGGGCGGTCGCGAAACCGAACTCCTCGGCGCCGAGCAGCGCGGCGATGACCACGTCACGGCCGGTCTTCAGCTGGCCGTCGGTCTGCACGACGATGCGGTCGCGCAGGCCGTTGAGCAGCAGGGTCTGCTGGGTCTCGGCCAGGCCGAGCTCCCAGGGGCCGCCGGCGTGCTTCAGCGAGGTGAGCGGTGAGGCGCCCGTGCCGCCGTCGTGGCCGGAGATGAGGACGACGTCCGCGTGCGCCTTGGACACACCGGCCGCGACCGTGCCGACGCCGACCTCGGAGACCAGCTTGACGTGAATCCGCGCCTGCGGGTTCGCGTTCTTCAGGTCGTGGATCAGCTGGGCCAGGTCCTCGATGGAGTAGATGTCGTGGTGCGGGGGCGGCGAGATGAGGCCGACGCCCGGCGTCGAGTGACGCGTCTTGGCGACCCACGGGTAGACCTTGTGGCCGGGCAGTTGGCCGCCCTCGCCGGGCTTGGCGCCCTGGGCCATCTTGATCTGGATGTCGTCGGAGTTGACCAGGTACTCGGAGGTCACACCGAAGCGGCCGGAGGCGACCTGCTTGATGGACGACCGGCGGGCCGGGTCGTACAGGCGCTCCGGGTCCTCGCCGCCTTCACCGGTGTTGGACTTGCCGCCCAGCTGGTTCATGGCGATGGCGAGGGTCTCGTGCGCCTCCTGGGAGATGGAGCCGTACGACATGGCGCCCGTCGAGAACCGCTTGACGATCTCGGAGACCGGCTCGACCTCGTCGATGGAGATCGGCTGCCGGCCGGACTTGAAGCCGAACAGGCCGCGCAGCGTCATCAGGCGCTCGGACTGCTCGTTCACGCGCTCGGTGTACTTCTTGAAGATGTCGTAGCGGCCGGAGCGCGTGGAGTGCTGGAGGCGGAAGACCGTCTCCGGGTCGAACAGGTGCGGCTCGCCCTCGCGGCGCCACTGGTACTCGCCGCCTATGTCCAGCGCGCGGTGCGCCGGGGCGATGCCGGAGGCCGGGTAGGCCTTGGCGTGGCGGGCGGCGACCTCCTTGGCGATGACGTCGATGCCGACTCCGCCGATCTTCGTGGTCGTGCCGTTGAAGTACTTCTCGACGAAGGTGTCGTCGAGACCGACGGCCTCGAAGACCTGGGCGCCGCGGTAGGAGGCGACGGTCGAGATGCCCATCTTGGACATGACCTTCAGCACGCCCTTGCCGAGGGCGTAGATGAGGTTGCGGATGGCCTTCTCGGGCTCGATGCCGGGCAGGAAGGTGCCGGCGCGGACCAGGTCCTCGACGGTCTCCATCGCCAGGTACGGGTTGACGGCGGCGGCGCCGTAGCCGATGAGCAGGGCGACGTGGTGGACCTCGCGGACGTCACCGGCCTCGACCAGCAGGCCCACCTGGGTGCGCTGCTTGGTGCGGATGAGGTGGTGGTGGACGGCTGCGGTGAGCAGCAGCGACGGGATCGGCGCGTGCTCGGCGTCCGAGTGGCGGTCCGACAGGACGATCAGCCGGGCGCCGTTCTCGATGGCGGCGTCGGCCTCGGCGCAGATCTCCTCGATGCGCGCGGCGAGGGAGTCACCGCCGCCGTGTACCCGGTACAGGCCGGAGAGGGTCGCGGCCTTGAAGCCGGGCATGTCGCCGTCGGCGTTGATGTGGATGAGCTTGGCCAGCTCGTCGTTGTCGATGACCGGGAAGGGCAGCACGACGCTGCGGCAGGAGGCCGCGTTCGGGTCGAGGAGGTTGCCCTGGGGGCCCAGCGCAGAGCGCAGGGAGGTGACGAGCTCCTCGCGGATGGCGTCCAGCGGCGGGTTGGTGACCTGCGCGAACAGCTGGGTGAAGTAGTCGAAGAGCAGCCGCGGGCGGTCCGACAGGGCGGCGATGGGCGAGTCGGTGCCCATCGAGCCGATCGGCTCGGCACCGGCCTTGGCCATCGGCGCGAGGAGGACGCGCAGCTCCTCCTCGGTGTAGCCGAAGGTCTGCTGGCGGCGGGTGACCGAGGCGTGGGTGTGGACGATGTGCTCGCGCTCGGGCAGGTCGCCCAGCTCGATCTCACCGGCCTCCAGCCACTCCCCGTAGGGGTTCTCGGCGGCGAGCTCGGCCTTGATCTCGTCGTCCTCGATGATGCGGTGCTCGACGGTGTCGACGAGGAACATGCGGCCGGGCTGGAGGCGGCCCTTGCGGACGACCTTGGCCGGGTCGATGTCCAGGACGCCCACCTCGGAGCCGAGGACGACGAGGCCCTCGTCGGTGACCCAGTAGCGGCCGGGGCGCAGGCCGTTGCGGTCGAGGACGGCGCCGACCTGCTTGCCGTCGGTGAAGGTGACACAGGCCGGGCCGTCCCAGGGCTCCATCATCGTGGAGTGGTACTGGTAGAAGGCGCGCCGGGCCGGGTCCATGGAGTCGTGGTTCTCCCACGCCTCCGGGATCATCATCAGCACGGAGTGGGGCAGGGAACGGCCGCCCAGGTGCAGCAGCTCCAGGACCTCGTCGAAGGAGGCGGAGTCGGAGGCGTCCGGCGTACAGACCGGGAAGACGCGCTCCAGGTCCTTCTCGGAGGAGCCGAAGAGGTCGGAGACCAGCTGCGACTCACGCGCCCGCATCCAGTTGCGGTTGCCCATGACCGTGTTGATCTCGCCGTTGTGCGCGACGAAGCGGTACGGGTGGGCCAGCGGCCAGGACGGGAACGTGTTGGTGGAGAACCGGGAGTGCACGAGCGCGATCGCGGAGGCGAAGCGGCGGTCGGACAGGTCCGGGAAGAAGGGCTCCAGCTGGCCGGTGGTCAGCATGCCCTTGTAGACGATCGTCCGGGCGGACAGCGACGGGAAGTAGACGCCGGCCTCGCGCTCGGCGCGCTTGCGCAGCACGAAGGCCTTGCGGTCGAGGTCGATGCCCGTCGCGGGCGCGGCCGCGCCGTCGCTGACGAAGATCTGGCGGAAGACCGGCATGGTCGACCGGGCGGTGGCGCCCAGCAGCTGGGGCGCGACCGGCACCTCGCGCCAGCCGAGCACGGTCAGGCCCTCGTCGGCGGCGATCGTCTCGATCCGCGAGACGGCCTCGTCGGTGGAGTCCTCCGGCAGGAAGGCGATACCGACGGCGTAGCCGCCGGCCTCGGGCAGTTCAAATCCGGCCACGTCGCGGAAGAAGGCGTCCGGGACCTGCGACAGGATGCCGGCGCCGTCGCCGGAGTCGGGCTCGGAGCCGGTGGCGCCGCGGTGTTCGAGGTTGCGCAGGACGGTCAGGGCCTGCTCGACCAGGGTGTGGGACGCCTCGCCGGTGAGGGTGGCGACGAAGCCGACGCCGCAGGCGTCGTGCTCGTTGCGGGGGTCGTACATACCCTGCGCAGCAGGGCGAGCATCCATGAACGACCAGTTCTGGCCATTCGCGGAATGCTGGGACGGCTGGCGCGGCGTACGCATCGGCTCTCCCGTCGTCGTCAGTGGCATATGCAAGGTGCCGAGGGACGACGTTGGCCCTCGCGTGATCGCAAAATTTCGTGCAGGTTACATGATGGAGCGGTTCTCGGGAACCGGGATAATCCGTTCCAGCATGCGGACACCGGAGGTTTCGCGGCGGGGGGTTCCGCACCGACGGTGGAAGCTATGGAGGGCCAGTACGGAACGACCGGGTGAGATCGAAGCCCGACGGGCCCGAGGGCGGAGCGGGCGTCTTCGCCCACCCCGCTGGGGGGTACGCGGCGAGCCTCATTGCCCGCAGCGCTTACGGCTCATGCCCGGTGGTTGCGCAGTCGAAACCAGCGAGTAACGGTTACTTATGCGGCCCCACGCATAGGTCCAAGCCGAGCTATCCTACGGCCGTTCCGAACAAGGTGCCCAGGGCGTAGGTCACACCGGCCGCCGCGCCACCCAGGAACAGCTGCCGCAGTCCGCTGTACCACCAGGTGCGTGCCGTCACCCTGGCCACCACCGCGCCGCACAGGAAGAGCCCGAGCAGCGCCAGCAGCACGGCCGGCAGCAGGCTGCTCGCCCCCAGCAGGTACGGCAGCACGGGAATCAGGGCGCCCAGCGCGAAGGAACCGAAGCTCGACACCGCGGCCACGGTGGGCGAGGGCAGATCGCCGGGGTCGATACCCAGCTCCTCCCGGGCATGGATCTCCAGCGCCTGCTCGGGATCCTTCGACAGCTGCCGGGCGACCTCGTCGGCCAGCTTCGGCTCGACCCCTCTCGACCGGTAGAGCGCGGCGAGCTCGGCCTCCTCGTCCTGCGGATGCTTGCGCAGCTCGCGCCGCTCCACGTCCAGCTCGGCCTCGACGAGCTCGCGCTGCGAGGCGACGGAGGTGTACTCACCGGCGGCCATGGAGAAGGCGCCGGCGGCCAGGCCCGCGAGTCCGCTGAGGACGACGGTCTGCTGACCGACCGCGCCGCCCGCGACGCCGGTCATCAGGGCCAGGTTGGAGACGAGGCCGTCCATCGCTCCGAACACCGCGGGACGCAGCCAGCCGCCGTTCACGTCCCGATGGGTGTGGTTGTCCCGGTGCGCCTCGTGCAGCGTCGCCTCGGTTTCGATGATGGCCATGGAAGATCCCCGGTTCCTTCCTCGGAAGAGCCTGTGCGGAGAACCTGTTCGAACAGACTTGTTTGGACGAGTTCCAAACTTTTACAACACACAAAGTACGCCGCGGATTCCAGTCCCGCCAGCAAGGAAAGGCTGGGCTAACCTGCGGTTTTACCCCTCGGCGCTCACTTGATGATGACCATGCACAGATGTCGACCGGGTGATGCTGCGGTCCGGAGGGCTGGACGCGGTCGCCGGAGTGGGACACCTCCCCTATGGCATCGATCGCCTGCATCCCTTCCGTCCCGGCGCCCGGGGACGCCGTCGAGCTCCGCGAACGGGCCCGCGGCGCGCTGCTGGGCCTCGCCGTCGGTGACGCCCTCGGGGCCCCGGCGGAGAACATGAAGCCCTCCGAGATCCGCGCCCGGTGGGGCCGCATCACCGGCTACGTGACTGATAACCCGTCCGGCACGGACGACACCGAGTACGCGATCTTCTCCGGCCTGCTGCTGGCCCGGCACGGCTCGGCGCTCACCCCGGCGCACGTGGAGGCGGCCTGGCACGAGTGGATCGCCGACCGCGACGAGGGCCCGTTCCGCGGCGCCGGCTTCAGCGAACGCGGCACGCTGGAGAACCTCCGCCGGGGCCTGGCCGCCCCCATCTCCGCCCAGCACCGGCACGCCTGGAGCGACGGTCTGGCCATGCGCGCGGCCCCCTTCGGGGTGTTCGCGCCGGGCCGCCCGGCGGAGGCGGCCCGGCTGGCGGCGGTCGACGGCTCGGTCAGCCACGACGGCGAGGGCATCTACGGCGGCCAGGCGGTGGCCGCGGGGGTGGCGGCGGCGATGGCGGGCGCCCAGCCGATCGCGGTGGTGGCCGCCGCGCTCGCGGTCGTTCCCGACGACTCGTGGACGGCCCGCTGCCTGCGCCGCGCCGTGGCGGTGGCCCACCGCGGCGAACGCGCGGTCCGCTCCGCGGTCGTCATCGGCGGCTACCCCTGGACCGACCTGGCCCCCGAGGCGGTCGCCCTCGCCTTCGGCGCGTACGCGACGGCCGACGGCGACTTCGGGCAGTCCGTCCTCACGGCCGTGAACATGGGCCGCGACGCCGACACGACGGCGGCGGTGGCGGGGGCCCTGGCGGGCGCCACGCGGGGAGTGTCGGCGATCCCGGAGGCCTGGGCGGCCCCCATCGGCCCGGTCCGGGGC
>NZ_GG657757.1:2223456-2224083 GCF_000158955.1 Streptomyces viridochromogenes DSM 40736
GACGACCCTCCCCGTCCCCATCGCCCTGAACCAGCCCCCGGAACCCCTCCGCCTCGGCCCCTCCGACGACGCCGAATGGGCGGCCTTCGCCGCCGAGGCCCTCCTCCGCGCCGGCGACGACACCGTCCTGGGCGACCTCAGCCGGGACCGCCGCACCCGCGCCGCGATCGACCTCACCTGGAACGCCGTCGCGAGCGAGGTGGCCGCGGCGGCACAACGCGCCCCCGAGATCGAGTCCGCCGTCCTCCCCCTGCGCGCCCGCATCTCCGTCCGCGCCGGCCTCGGCAACCTCGCCACCGGCCTGCGCCCGCCCGCCACCGGCCACGACAACCCGCACTACTTCGACGACGCGGCCTGCGTACGCGCCTGCGTCCTGGCCGTGGCCCACCCGGGCGACCCCCGGCGCGCCGCGGACCTCGCCGAGTTCGACGCCCGGTACACCCAGGACGGCGACGGCGTGCACGGCGCCCGCGCGATGGCCGCGGCCCTCGCCCTCGCCCTGGCCGGCGCGAACGTCGACGCCTGCGTCACGGCGGCCCTCGCCGAGCTCCCGGAGGGGACGGAGATCGGCCGCAACGCCCGCCACGCCCTCCACCTCGCCACAAGCCACGGACAGCGCCTTCGCCC
>NZ_GG657757.1:2224196-2361960 GCF_000158955.1 Streptomyces viridochromogenes DSM 40736
GCACGGAAGCCGCCCGTGCGGTCCTGGACGTCCCGGATCATCCGCAGGTGCTCGATGCGCTCGGCGTTGGTCTCGCCGGTGCCCATGAGCATGGTCGACGTGGACTCCACGCCCAGGCCGTGCGCGATCTCCATGATCTCCAGCCAGCGCTCGCCGGACTCCTTCAGCGGGGCGATGGCCTTGCGGGGCCGCTCCGGCAGCAGCTCGGTCGTGGAACTCGCCGGACTCCTGGAAGCCGCACAACCGGCCCACCCGGGTGGATGATGCGCCCATGAAGCCCAAACCCCACCAAAACGCCCTCCTGGACGAGCGCATCACCGGAGCGCTGGTCGGAGCGGCTGTCGGCGACGCCCTCGGCGGCCCCGTCGAGGGCTACTCCCCCGAGCAGATCCTCGAACGGCACGGCGGCCGCGTCCACGGCATCGTCGGCCCCTGGCACGGCGACGCCTGGCGCACCGCCCGCCCCCTCGCCCCGTACCACAAGGGCGACGGCCACGTCACCGACGACACCTTGATGACCCACGCCCTGGTGCGGGTCTACGCCCGGGTCCGCGACCACCTGGACGCCTACGCGGTCGCCGATCACCTCGTCCCCGACCTGATGACCGAGCCGCGCTGGATCCCGGAACTGGAGACCGAGGCCCTCCCCCTCCAGCGGATCTTCCTGGCGGAGAAGTGGCTGGTGACGAGGATCCACTACGGCCACGCCGACCCGCGCGAGGCCGGCACCGGCAACATCGTCAACTGCGGTGCGGCGATGTACATGGCCCCGGTCGGCCTGGTCAACGCGGCCAACCCGCGGGCGGCGTACGCGGAGGCCCTGGACGTCGCCGGCGCGCACCAGTCGTCGTACGGCCGTGAGGCGGCGGGTGTCCTGGCCGCGGCGGTGGCGGCGGCGTGCGCCCCGGGAGCGACGCCGGACTCGGTCATCTCGACCTGCCTGTCCCTGGCGAAGGACGGCACCCGCACGGCCATCGAGCGGGTCTGCGAGGAGGCCTCCCGCCACACCGACTTCGAGTCGGCGCTCGCACCCCTGCGTGCGGCGGTGACTCCGTACGACACGGTCGGCCCCGACTACCGCTCCCCCTCCCTCGGCGCCCGCCGCCCCTCCCGCCTGCACGCGATCGAGGAACTCCCCATCGCCCTGGGCATGCTGCTCATCTCCCGGGGCGACTACCGCCACGCGGTCCTCGGCGCCGTGAACTACGGCCGGGACTGCGACTCCATCGCCACGATGGCCGGAGCGCTGGCCGGGGCCCTGGGCTCACCGCCCCCCGAGGACTGGGCCAAGGCGATCGCGGAGGCCAGCCGCCTGGACCTCTGGGAACCGGCGGCCACGCTCAGCGAGGTCACCCGCGAGATCTTCACCCGGGACGTGACCCGCCGCCGCACCCACGAACGAGCCTTCGCGTCCCTCGGAGGACCGGAATGCTCCGACTGACCTGGGTCCAGCCGGAAGACCTGATCGGCCACGAACTGCGCCAGGCAGCCCAGGACGGGCGCGAGCCGTCGGCGATCGCGTCCCGCTGGAGAGCGGCAGGCGGCCCGGACGCCCCCCTCACGGCAGGCGCGTCCCCCACCCCGGCCTCCCGCTACCTCCGCCGACTGGCAAACGACCTCCTCGACGAACTGACCGACCTCCCCAGCACATTGTCGGAAGACGAACCAACAGCCCTGGAAACCATCAGAGCAGCCTGCCCCCAATGGCCGCCCCCGCCTGCGGCCAAGCGACCGCCATCTGCGGGCAAGCGACCGCCGTCTGCGGGCAGTCGTGCCGCTGGGGCGGCACGGGTGGGCGCAGACTGCACCCCGCCGGCGCCGGTGAGCGCCCCCACCCCCACCTCGGCCACCACCCCGCAGCACCTCGAAGCCGCCTGGCTGGGCAGAGCCACCGGCTGCCTCCTGGGCAAACCAGTCGAAAAACTCCCCCTCGACGGCATCCGCCAACTGGCCAGATCCACCGGCAACTGGCCCCTCACCACCTACTTCACAGCCAGGGGCGTCCCCGAGGACCTCCTCCGGAAGCACCCTTGGAACCGCCGCTCGGCGAACAACTCCCTCGCCGAGAACATCGACGGCATGCCCGAGGACGACGACCTCAACTACCCCCTCCTCAACCTCCTCGTCCTCGGGCGCCACGGCAGAACCTTCACCACCACGGACGTGGCCCGCACCTGGCTGGAGGAACTCCCCGCCGCCCGCACCTTCACCGCCGAACGCATCGCCTACCGCAACCTCCTCACCGGCCTGGAACCCCCGCACACCGCCCGCCACCGCAACCCGTTCCGCGAATGGATCGGCGCCCTGATCCGGGCCGACGTCCACGGCTGGACCAACCCCGGCGACCCGGCCGCCGCCGCGGAACAGGCCCACCGCGACGCCACCCTCACCCACACCGCCAACGGCGTCTACGCGGCGATGTTCACGGCGGCCACCATCGCGACGGCCGCGACCCGCGAACACGACATCCACACCTGCCTCCGCACCGGCCTCACCGTCGTGCCCCCGCGCTCCCGCCTCGCCCGAGCCGTCCGCCACGCCATCCGACTGGCGGGCGAGCACGAGGACTTCGACACGGTCGTCGACGAACTCCACGCCACCCACGCCCGCACGTACCACTGGGTGCACGCCGTCCCCAACACCGCCCTGATCGCCGCCGCCCTCACCCATGCGAACGGCGACTTCTCCGGCTCCATCTGCCGTGCCGTGAGCGGCGGTTGGGACACCGACTCGAGCGGCGCGACCACCGGCGGCATCGCGGCCCTCCTCGCCGGCTCGCCCTCCGCACTCCCCGACCGCTGGACGGCCCCCCTGAAGAACCGGCTCTCCACCTCCGTCGGCGACTTCAACGGCATCGGCTTCGACACCCTCGCCCACCTCACCGACCGGGAGGCCCACCGCCCATGACCGCGCCCACGACCGCGCCCGTCTCCGCGCCCATGACCGCTCCCCTCACCGGCCTCCGCGTCCTCGACCTCGCCACCCTCTTCGCCGGCCCGCTCGCCGCCACCCTGCTCGGCGACTTCGGCGCGGAGGTCGTCAAGGTCGAGCATCCGTCGAGACCGGACCCGTCCCGCGGCCACGGTCCGTCGAAGGACGGCGTGGGCCTGTGGTGGAAGATGCTCGGCCGCAACAAGCGCACCATCACACTCGACCTGTCGAAGCCCGGCGGCCGCACCACCCTGCTGCGGCTCGCCGCCACCGCCGACGTGGTCATCGAGAACTTCCGCCCCGGCACCCTGGAGAAGTGGGACCTGGGCTGGCCGGAGCTGTCGGCCGCCAACCCGCGTCTGGTGCTGGCCCGCGTCACCGGCTTCGGCCAGTTCGGCCCCTACGCGCACCGCCCCGGCTTCGGCACCCTCGCCGAGGCGATGAGCGGCTTCGCGGCGATCACCGGCGAACCGGACGCGCCCCCGACGCTGCCGCCGTTCGGCCTGGCCGACTCCATCGCCGGTCTGACGACGGCCTACGCCGTCATGACGGCGCTCGCCGCCCGCGACCGCACCGGCGAGGGCCAGGTCGTCGACATGGCGCTGATCGAACCGATCCTGGCCGCCCTCGGCCCCCAGCCCCTCTGGTACGACCAGCTCGGCCACGTCCAGCCCCGCACCGGCAACCGCTCCCCCAACAACGCCCCGCGCGGCGTGTACCGCACCGCCGACGGCACCTGGGTCGCCGTGTCGACGTCGGCCCAGTCGGTCGCGGAACGCGTGATGCGCCTGGTGGGCCGTCCGGAGCTGATCGACGAGCCGTGGTTCGCCACGGGCGCCGAGCGCGCCCGCCACGCCGACGTCCTGGACGAGGCGGTCGGCTCCTGGATCGCCGCGCGCACCCGCACCGACGTCATCGCGGCCTTCGAGAAGGCGGAAGCCGCGGTGGCCCCGGTCCAGGACGTCCGGGACGTGATGGCGGACCCGCAGTACCGGGCCCTGAACACCATCACCACCGTCGACGACCCGGACCTGGGCCCCCTACGGATGCAGAACGTCCTCTTCCGGCTCTCCGCCACGCCCGGCGCGATCCGCTGGGCCGGCCGCCCGCACGGCGCGGACACCGACGAGGTCCTGACCGAACTCGGCCTCACCGAGACCGACCTCAAGGCCTTGCGCACGGAGGGCGCCCTGTGACGGCGGCGCCCCCGCTCACCTGGCTCTACGCACCGGGCGACCGCCCGCACGTGGTGGCCAAGGCCCTCACCGCCGGTGCCGACGTCGTCGTCGTCGACCTGGAGGACGCGGTCGCCCCGGACCGGAAGGCGTATGCCCGCGCGGCCGCCGCCGAGCTGCTCGGCGAGCCGCAGCCCGTCCCGGTCCATGTCCGCGTCAACGCCCTCGACAGCCCCTGGGGCGAGCAGGACGTCGCCGCGATCGGCCCGGCCCCGGGTCTGTCGGGGCTGCGGCTGCCCAAGGTGGCCTCCCCGGCCGGGATCACACACATCGCGCACCGGACCACTGCCGGCCTGTACGCCTTGCTGGAGACAGCCCTCGCCGTGGAACGGGCGTACGCCATCGCCACGGCCCATCCGTGTCTCCGGGGCATCGCGCTCGGCGAGGCGGACCTGCGGGCCGACCTGGGCGTACGCGACGACGCGGGTCTCGACTGGTCACGTTCCCGGGTGGTGGTGGCGGCCCGGGCCGCGGGCCTGCCCCCGCCGGCGCAGTCGGTGCACCCGGACATCCGCGACCTGGACGGGCTGGCCGCCTCCTGCGCCCACGGCCGCGCCCTGGGCTTCCTGGGCAGGGCCGCGATCCACCCCCGCCAGCTCCCGGTGATCGAGCGGGCCTTCCTGCCCACCGAGCGGGAGATCGAAGAGGCGGAGACGGTCGTCAAGGCGGCGGCGACGGAACAGGGCGCCCGGGCCCTCCCGGACGGGCGCTTCGTCGACACGGCGGTGGTGACGGCGGCCCAGCGCACCCTGTCACTGGCACGCCGCCGGGTAGACGCGCCGAGGGGCGCCCCGGAAAGGGTCCGGGGCCCCCCCTCAAACTCGAATGTCGAACGGTTGATCCGTCAGGGCCTTTTTTCGCCGAACCCGGCCTCGTCCTTGGACTCGTCGTCGGCGTCGTCGGCGTCGGCCTTGCTCTCGCCGTCGGCCTTGCTCTCGCCGTCGGCCTGGCTCTCGTCGGTCTTGGCGTCCGCGGTGGCTTCACCGCCGGAGGCGGGCTCCACCACGGCCTCCCGGCCCGGCCGGGTCTTCGCCGACACCACGAGGTAGGCCACCGCGAGCAGGAACACGAAGATCGCGGTCCACACGTTGAGCCGGAGACCCAGGATGTGGTGGGCGTCGTCGACGCGCATGTACTCGATCCACCCACGCCCCGCGCAGTACGCGGCGACGTACAGCGCGAACGCCCGGCCGTGTCCCAGCCGGAAGCGGCGGTCCGCCCAGATGACCAGGAGCGCGACGCCGATGCACCACAGCGACTCGTACAGGAACGTCGGGTGGTAGGTGCCCGGCACCCGTCCGTCCGCGGACGAGGTGATCTCCAGGGCCCAGGGCAGGTCGGTGGGCTTGCCGTACAGCTCCTGGTTGAACCAGTTGCCCCAGCGGCCGATCGCCTGGGCGAGGGCGATGCCCGGCGCGACGGCGTCCGCGTACGCGGGCATCGGGATGCCCCGGCGCCGGCAGCCGATCCACGCACCGAGCGCGCCCAGTGCGATCGCGCCCCAGATGCCGAGGCCGCCCTCCCAGATCTTGAAGGCGTCCACCCAGTCACGGCCCTCGCTGAAGTACAGCTCGTAGTCCGTGATCACGTGGTAGAGCCGGCCGCCGACCAGGCCGAAGGGCACGGCCCAGACCGCGATGTCGGCCACCGTGCCGGCCCGCCCGCCCCGGGCGATCCAGCGCTTGTTGCCGAGCCAGACGGCAACGAAGACGCCGATGATGATGCAGAACGCGTAGCCGCGCAGCGGAATGGGGCCGAGGTACAGCACCCCGCGCGACGGGCTGGGAATGAAGGCAAGTTCCATGGCAAGGTCGACGCTACCGTGCCGGGCCGGGGCCACGGCAGGCAGCCCGGCTACGGGTCCATAACGGGGGCGTGAGAAAAGCCCTTACCCCTTGTTCTGCTCCTCCACCATCTTCTTGAACTTCGCCGGCGTCATCGTCCGGTCCTGGTAGATGTTCTCGCCGTCGAACAGCACGGTCGGCGTGCCCGAGAAACCGCCCTTGTTGAACGCCTGGTGGGACTTGGCGACCCAGGTGTTGTGCGTGCCGCTCTCGACGCACTTGCGGAAGGCGGGGGTGTCCAGGCCGTCGACCTTGCCGGCCAGCTCGATCAGCTTGGCGTTGCCGGCGTAGGCGTCGTCGACCTCCTGGGGCTGGTTCTCGAAGAGCACGTCGTGGTACGCGGCGAACTTCCCGGCGTCCTGGGCGCAGGCCGCGGCGTTGGCCGCGTTGCGGGAGCCGCTGCCGCCCATGTTGCCGTCGATGAGGGTGACCAGGTGGTACTCGACCTTGAGCTGGCCGGCGTCGGTCAGCTCGTGGATCACCGGCCGGTACGCCGTCTCGAAGGACTTGCAGGCCGGGCAGCGGAAGTCCTCCCAGACCGTGAGCGTGGACTTGGCGCTGTCCTTGCCGACCGGGATGGCGAGACCGTCCTTGCCCTGGGCTCCGGAGGGCGCCACGACCGGGCCCGAAGCCTCGCTCTCGTCGTCCTTCCCGGCGTTGGCGGCGACGACGCCGATCACCGCCGCGAGTCCCAGGACGGCGACGACGGCCCCGCCCACGATCAGCGCGCGCCGGCGCTTGTCCGCGGACTTCTGCTTCTCGCGCTCGACCGCCAGCCGCTCTCGGGCGGTGCGCTTTCCCTCACGGTTCTTCTCGCTCACACCCCGGAAACGAACCGGGGAGGCGCACCGCGCCTCCCCGGCCCCAGGTCCACCCGTAAGAGGGACCCGTATGACTTCCCTCTTACTTACGCCTGTCCGCGCACGCCCTTCGCGAGGTCGCCCGCGAGCGCCCGCACGGCTTCCAGTCCGGCCGCGTCGTCCGGGGCGTCCAGGATGGCCTTGACGAAGGCCGAGCCGACGATCACGCCGTCGGCGAAGCCGGCGACCTCGGCGGCCTGGGTGGCGTTGGAGACGCCGAGCCCGACGCAGACGGGCAGGTCGGTGCCGGTGGCGCGGGTGCGTCCCACCAGGTCCTCGGCCTGTGAGCTGACCGTCGCGCGGGTGCCGGTGACGCCCATGAGGGAGGCGGCGTAGACGAAGCCGCTGCCCGCCGCGGTGATCTGCGCGAGCCGCTCGTCCTTGCTGCTGGGCGCGACGACGAAGACGGTGGCGAGACCGTGCTTCTCCGCGTGCTCCCGCCACAGTGCCGACTCCTGCACGGGCAGGTCGGGCAGGATGCACCCGGCGCCGCCCGCCTCGGCGAGTTCGGCGGTGAACCGTTCGACGCCGTAGCGGTCGATGGGGTTCCAGTACGTCATGACGAGGATGGGCTTGCCGGTGGCGGAGTGCGCCTCGCGGACGGTGCGCATCACGTCGGCGATCTTGACGCCGCCGCGCAGGGCGATGTCGTCGGCGGTCTGGATGACGGGCCCGTCGAGGACGGGGTCGCTGTGCGGCAGGCCCACCTCGACGACGTCGGCGCCGCCGTCGATGACGGCCTTGATCGCCTCGATGCCGCCGTCCACGGTCGGGAACCCGGCCGGGAGGTAGGCGATGAGAGCGGACCGCCCCTCGGACCTGGCCGTGGCGAGGGTGTCGGCCAGCAGTCGGATGTTCCCGCTCACTTGGCGTCCCCCTCGATCTCGGCGGTGTCGGCGTCCGCGTCGGCGGCGACCTCGGCGTCGGTGTCGTAGAGGCCGAAGTAACGCGCCGCGGTGTCCATGTCCTTGTCGCCGCGACCGGACAGGTTGACCACGATCAGCCCGTCCTTGCCCAGCTCCTTGCCGACCTCCAGGGCGCCGGCCAGCGCGTGGGCGCTCTCGATGGCCGGGATGATGCCCTCGGTGCGGGACAGCAGGCGCAGGGCCTGCATGGCCGCGTCGTCGGTGACCGCGCGGTACTCGCCGCGGCCGGTGTCCTTGAGGTAGGAGTGCTCGGGGCCGATGCCCGGGTAGTCCAGGCCGGCCGAGATCGAGTAGGGCTCGGTGATCTGGCCTTCGTCGTCCTGGAGGACGTACGAGCGCGAGCCGTGCAGGATGCCGGGCTCGCCGGCGGTCAGGGTCGCCGCGTGCTCGCCGGTGTCGACGCCGTGCCCGGCGGGCTCGCAGCCGATGAGGCGTACGTCCGTGTCCGGGATGAAGGCGTGGAACAGGCCGATGGCGTTGGAGCCGCCGCCGACGCAGGCGATGGCCGCGTCGGGGAGGCGCCCGGCGCGCTCCAGGAGCTGGCGGCGGGTCTCGACGCCGATGACGCGGTGGAAGTCGCGGACCATGGCGGGGAAGGGGTGCGGGCCGGCGACCGTGCCGAAGAGGTAGTGGGTGTGGTCGACGTTCGCCACCCAGTCGCGGAACGCCTCGTTGATGGCGTCCTTGAGGGTGCGCGATCCCGACTTCACGGCGATGACCTCGGCGCCGAGCATGCGCATGCGGGCGACGTTGAGGGCCTGGCGCTGGGTGTCGATCTCGCCCATGTAGATGGTGCAGTCGAGACCGAAGAGCGCACACGCGGTGGCGGTGGCGACGCCGTGCTGGCCGGCGCCGGTCTCGGCGATGACGCGGGTCTTGCCCATGCGCTTGGTGAGCAGGGCCTGGCCGAGGACGTTGTTGATCTTGTGGGAGCCCGTGTGGTTGAGGTCCTCGCGCTTGAGGAAGACGCGGGCCCCGCCGGCGTGCTCGGCGAACCGGGGCACTTCGGTGAGGGAGCTGGGGCGGCCGGTGTAGTTGACCAGGAGGTCGTCGAGTTCCCTGGCGAACTCGGGGTCGTGCTTGGCCTTGTCGTACTCGACGGCCACCTCGTCGACGGCGGCGACGAGGGCCTCCGGGATGAACTTGCCGCCGAAGGCACCGAAGTAGCCTTCGGGGCTGGGGGTCTGCCCCTCTGGGTCCGGGATGAAGAAGTCGCTGGGCATGCGGATACCTCACGGTGAGTGGTGTTGAACGCACTAGTCGCCGTGGGGGCGGGGCTTCGTCAGTCGGCCGCCGGCCGGCTGTGGCTTGTCGCGCAGTTCCCCGCGCCCCTAAAGGGCGCGCTGCCATCGACGGCCGTTGACCTGCCCTGGTTCGTCACCGATGACGTACCTGACCCTGCGGCCGTGCACGCGGCGTGCCGGTGCGCGGCAGCCCCGGGGACGGCAGCCGCGCGCGAGGCGCGCGTGCCGGTCCACTGTGGTCACGGTGAGAGTCATCGGGGCAAGCCTAGCGGGTGATCAGCCCCGGCCGTGCCGGAGTGCGGGGTGCTCGCCCGCCGCCACCAGGTCGGAGACCGCCGTCCTGGGGTCCTTGCCGGTGACGAGGGACTCGCCGACCAGGACCGCGTCGGCGCCGGCGTTGGCGTAGGCGATGAGGTCGTGGGGGCCGCGGACGCCGGACTCGGCGATCTTGATGATGTGGTCGGGGATCTCCGGTGCCACCCGCTCGAAGGTGCCGCGGTCGACCTCGAGGGTCTTCAGGTTGCGCGCGTTGACGCCGATCACACGGGCGCCGGCGTCGACCGCGCGCTCGACCTCGTCCTCGTCGTGCACCTCGACGAGCGGGGTGAGCCCGATGGACTCGGCGCGCTCGATGAGGGACTCCAGGGCGGGCTGTTCCAGGGCCGCGACGATCAGCAGGACGACGTCGGCGCCGTAGGCCCGGGCCTCCCACAGCTGGTACGACGTGACGATGAAGTCCTTGCGCAGGACCGGGATGTCCACGCGGGAGCGGACGGCCTCCAGGTCGGCCAGCGAGCCGCCGAAGCGGCGCTGTTCGGTGAGCACGGAGATGACGGCCGCGCCGCCCGCCTCGTAGTCGGCGGCGAGCCCGGCCGGGTCGGCGATCGCGGCCAGCGCGCCCTTGGACGGGCTGGAGCGCTTGACCTCGCAGATGACCTTGACACCTTCGCCGCGCAGGGCGGCCGCACCGTCCTTGGCCGCGGGAGCCTTCGCCGCGCGCTCCTTGAGCTCGTCGAGGCTGACGCGCGCCTGCCGCTCCGCGAGGTCGGCACGGACTCCGTCGATGATCTCGTCGAGCACACTCACGCGAGCGGCCCCCTTCCAGACGGTTGCGAGTTCCAGCGACCAGTCGAAAACCGATGGTCACTGCGATGGTATCCGCAGCGGGGCGCGGGCCTCGCATCCGGTTGACGCCGGTCCCTCCCCCACCCTCGAACCAGCTTCGCATGCTCGGGCGGGAGGTGCCCCCATACTGGACATCCACCAGTTGATCAAGGATGGAGCCAGCCACCGAAGGGCAGGTTCCGGACAACCGTGAAGACCAGCAGCAACGCGCCGAGACTCCACACCGCCCCGGGACGAGGGTCGATCCGCAGCGGGCGCCCGCGGACCGCGTGGACCACCCATACGGTCCACACCACGGCGAAGCCCAGATAGCCGAGGACGGCCAGGGCGTTGTCCTGGAGCGCCGCCGGGAAGTCCCCGTGCACGAAGGCGTGCGCGCTGCGCAGTCCGCCGCAGCCGGGGCAGTACAGGCCCGTGTAGCGCAGCAGCGGGCAGACTGGGTAGTGGCCGGGTTCGTTGGGATCCACCGCGCCCACGTAGGCGAAGGCGGCCGCGACGGCCGCGAGCACCCCGGCGGGGACGGCCAGGCGCCCCGGGACGCTCCGCGTCACCCTTCGGCTGTCGGTGTTCACGGTATGCATTGTGCCCGGCACGCGCGTGAGGGGCGGCCCCGGCACCCGTGTGCCGGCCGCCCCTCACGCGACGACGCGGTGTTCCGCGGAGGTCAGCCCTCGGCGCTCGCCGGCTCGCGGTCGCCCGTCACCTGGTGCGGCTGGTGCAGGTCCCTGGGCTGGCCCAGGCCCATCATCCGCATGATGGCGCCGACGACACCACCGAGCAGCACGACGACCATGCCCGCCCAGAAGCCCACCGGCTGGTCCATCACCATGAACGCGCCCGCGACGCAGAAACCGATGAAGGCGATCGTGACACCGGTCCAGGCGGCCGGGGTGTGACCGTGGCTGCTGCCCGCCATTGCTTGCTCCTCGTTGCTGTGTGCGTGTCTGAGCAGGACGCTCAGGCTCATTGTCCCGCACGCACGCCCGCGCGGTGAGCGGGGGTACTCCCTCGGCTCCGCGTACGGTTCAGGCCCCGGTCGGGTCCTCTCCCCGGTCGAGTGCCTTCCACAGGTCCTCGGGCCGGTCCGGGTCGACGGCGGGTGCCTTGCGGCGCGGCTGGGGGGTGCCGCCCCGCTCGTAGCGGCCCGACATCGCGGGCCACAGCCGGCCGTAGCGCAGGGCGAGCAGTCCGGCCAGCAGGAGCAGCACGCCGCCGACGACCGCGACGTACGGCCAGGCCGTGTGGCTGAGGGCCGCCACGGAGGCCGTGGTGTCACCGGAGGCCTCCGCGGCCTTCTCGTCGAGGGCGGAGCCGTCGGAGGCGCCGATCAGGGCGGCGGCGACGGTGCCCGCGCCGGACAGCGCGAGCAGCGCGGCCACGACGACGCGGCCGGCCCGGCGGACGGCGAAGACGGCGACGAGCGCGGCGAGGCCCACGATGGCGAGCGCCGCGGGGACGCCCGTGACGTCGCTGCCCTTGGCGGACAGGGGGAAGGCGCCGCCGGCCACCGTCGCGGTGCCCTCCGCCCATTGCTGCCGGGAGGCGAGCAGTGCCACGGCCGCGCCGAGGGCACCGGCAAACAGCGCGACGGCGAGGCTCAGGCGGCCGGCCCGGGCGGATCCGGCGGCTTCGGGACGGGAGTGAGGTACAGCAGTCACATCCCCCACTATCGCTTGAACCCCGGGCGAACCGTCACCCGGGGGTTCGTCTCAGGCCTTTCCGAGCCGGTTCGCCGTGTGCACGGCCCGCAGGACCGCCGCCGCCTTGTTGCGGCACTCGGTGTCCTCGGCGACCGGGTCGGAGTCGGCGACGATGCCCGCTCCGGCCTGGACGTAGGCGGTGCCGTCGCGCAGCAGCGCCGTGCGGATGGCGATGGCGGTGTCGGAGTCGCCGGCGAAGTCGAGGTAGCCGACGCAGCCGCCGTAGATCCCGCGCCGGGACGGTTCGAGTTCGTCGATGATCTGCATGGCGCGGGGCTTCGGGGCGCCGGAGAGGGTGCCGGCCGGGAAGCAGGCGGTGAGGACGTCGAAGGCCGTGCGGCCGGCGGCGACGCGGCCGGTGACCGTCGAGACGATGTGCATGACGTGCGAGTACCGCTCGATGGACATGAAGTCCACGACCTCGACGGAGCCGGGCTCGCAGACCCGCCCCAGGTCGTTGCGGCCCAGGTCGACGAGCATGAGGTGCTCGGCGCGCTCCTTGGGGTCGGCCAGCAGTTCGTCGGCGAGGGCCTGGTCCTCCTGCGGGGTGGCGCCGCGCCAGCGGGTGCCGGCGATGGGGTGGACCATGGCCTGCCCGTCCTCGACCTTGACCAGGGCCTCGGGGGACGAGCCGGCGACGTCGAACCCGTCGAAGCGGAACAGGTACATGTACGGGGACGGGTTGGTGGCCCGCAGGACCCGGTAGACGTCCAGCGCGCTCGCGGTGCAGGGCGTCTCGAAGCGCTGGGAGGGGACCACCTGGAAGGCCTCGCCGGCCCGGATGCGCTCCTTGACGTCCTCGACGGCCTCCTGGAAGTCGGGGCCGCCCCACAGCGCGGTGTACTCGGGGAGCTCCGAGGGCGGGAGCGCGGCCGGAGGCTGGGCGACGGGGCGGGAGAGGTCGGCCTCCATGGCGTCGAGCCGGGCCACGGCGTCGGCGTGGGCCTCGTCGACGCCGGTCTCCAGGTCGTTGTGGTTGATCGCGTTGGCGATCAGCAGGACCGAGCCCTCCCAGTGGTCCATGACGGCCAGGTCGCTGGTCAGGAGCATGGTGAGCTCGGGCAGCTTCAGATCGTCGCGCTCGCCGGGGCCGATCTTCTCCAGGCGGCGGACGATGTCGTAGCCGAGGTAGCCGACCATGCCGCCGGTGAAGGGCGGCAGGCCGAGGTCCTCGGCGAGGTCGCGCGGGGTGTGCAGGGCCTCGATGGTGGCGCGCAGGGCGGCGAGCGGGTCACCGCCGGCGGGGACGCCGACGGGCGGGGTGCCGAGCCAGTGCGCCTGCCCGTCGCGCTCCGTCAGGGTGGCGGCGCTGCGGACGCCCACGAACGAGTAGCGGGACCACGAGCGGCCGTTCTCCGCGGACTCCAGCAGGAAGGTGCCGGGGCGCTCGGCGGCGAGCTTGCGGTAGAGCGCGACCGGAGTGTCGCCGTCGGCGAGGAGTTTGCGGGTGACCGGGATGACCCGCCGGTCGGCGGCGAGCTTGCGGAACGTCTCGAGGTCCATGGCGGCTGACCTTACTGATCCGTCGCGGAGTCTTCGCAGCCGCCGTCCCCGTCCTTGAGCAGGACGTCCTCGTCGAAGCAGGTGCGGGCTCCGGTGTGGCAGGCGGCGCCGACCTGGTCGACCTTCACCAGGACGGTGTCGGCGTCGCAGTCGAGGGCGACGGACTTCACCCACTGGAAGTGGCCGGAGGTGTCGCCCTTGACCCAGTACTCCTGGCGGCTGCGGGACCAGTAGGTGCACCGGCCGGTGGTCAGGGTGCGGTGCAGCGCCTCGTCGTCCATCCAGCCGAGCATCAGCACCTCTCCGGTGTCGTACTGCTGGGCGATGGCGGGCAGGAGGCCGTCGCTGCTGCGCTTGAGGCGGGCGGCGATCTCCGGGTCGAGGCGGCTGGGCCGGGGGGACGTGCTGGTCATGCCGACCATTGTGCCGCGCGCCACTGACAGGCCTGGTGGAGTGTCCACTGGGCGGACCTTCCGCGCGGTCGTAGGCTTGCCGCATGTCGACCCATGCCAAGCGTGAACGACTTCTCCTCGCCGACCTGTTGGAGACCGCGGGTCCGGACGCGCCCACCCTCTGCGAGGGCTGGACGACCCGGGACCTCGCCGCGCACGTGGTGGTGCGCGAACGCCGGCCGGACGCCGCGGGCGGGATACTGATCAAGCAGCTCGCGCCGCGCCTGGACCGGGTGATGGCGGAGTACACCGGCAAGCCGTACGAGGAGCTGATCCAGCTGATCCGTACGGGGCCGCCGCGTTTCTCCCCCTTCTCGCTCAAGCCGGTCGACGAGGCGTCGAACATCATCGAGTTCTACGTCCACACGGAAGACGTCCGCCGGGCCCAGCCGGACTGGTCCGCGCGCGAGCTCGACGCGGTGTTCCAGGACGCCCTGTGGTCCCGGCTGGAGCGCACGGCCCGCCTGATGGGCCGAGGCGTGCCGACGGGCCTGGTGCTGCGGCGCCCGGACGGCCAGACGGTGGTCGCCCACCGCGGTACGCCGGTGGTCACGGTGACCGGCGAGCCGTCGGAGCTGGTGCTGTTCTCGTACGGCCGGCAGAGCAAGGCGAAGGTCGAGCTGGACGGTGACGAGGCCGCGATCGCGAAGCTGCACGAGACGAAGCAGCTCGGGATCTGAGAAGCGCCGCGCGCACGGGAGAGCCCCGGTCGCCTCACGCGGCCGGGGCTCCACACACGGCCGGTGTCACCGCACGGGGTGTCCGGCCTCCCGCAGCGTCTCCTTGACCTGGCCGATGCGCAGGTCGCCGAAGTGGAACACGGACGCCGCCAGCACCGCGTCCGCGCCGGCCTCGATCGCCGGCGGGAAGTCCTTCAGCCTGCCCGCGCCGCCCGAGGCGATGACCGGGACGGTGACGTGCCCCCGCACGGCCTGGATCATCTCCAGGTCGTAGCCGTCCTTGGTGCCGTCCGCGTCCATCGAGTTGAGCAGGATCTCGCCCGCGCCGAGTTCGGCGGCCTGATGCGCCCACTCGACGGCGTCGATGCCGGTGCCGCGGCGGCCGCCGTGGGTGGTCACCTCGAAGGAGCCGGACTCCGTGCGACGGGCGTCCACCGAGAGGACGAGGACCTGGCGGCCGAAGCGTTCCGCGATCTCGCGTATCAGCTCCGGGCGGGCGATCGCGGCCGTGTTGACGCCGACCTTGTCCGCACCGGCCCGCAGCAGCTTGTCCACGTCCTCGGCGGTACGCACGCCGCCGCCGACGGTGAGCGGGATGAACACCTGCTCGGCCGTGCGGCGCACCACGTCGTACGTCGTCTCGCGGTTGCCCGACGAGGCGGTGATGTCCAGGAACGTCAGCTCGTCGGCGCCCTCGGTGTCGTACACCTTGGCCATCTCGACGGGGTCGCCCGCGTCGCGCAGGTTCTGGAAGTTGACGCCCTTGACGACCCGGCCGTTGTCCACGTCCAGGCAGGGGATGACTCGGACCGCCAGGGTCATGAAGTCACGGCTCCTCTGAATGCTTCGATCTCCACGGACACCAGCACACGCGGATCGATGAAGCCCTCCACGACCAGGAAGGTCGCGACCGGGCGCGCGGTGTCGAACAGTTCCTTGTGCGCGCGGCCCACCTCGTCGAGATCGCGCGCGTGCGCCAGGTACATGCGGGTGCGGATCACCGACGCGGCACCGAGCCCGAACTCGGCGACCGCGTCGAGCGCGCTGGTGAAGGCCACCTTCGCCTGCTCGTACGGATCCCCCTCCCCGTACAGCACGCTGCCCTTGAAGGACGTGGTGCCCGCCACCAGCACGTGGTCGCCCGCCGCGACGGCACGTGCAAAACCGAAGGACTCTTCCCAGGGACTTCCGCTCTGCACTCGCCGTACGGCATCACTCATGACGACACTGCCTCCAAGGCCTCTTCCAGGGTGAACGCCTTCGCGTACAGCGCCTTCCCTACGATCGCGCCCTCGACACCGAGGGGGACGAGGCCGGCGATGGCCCGGAGGTCGTCCAGCGAGGACACGCCGCCGGAGGCCACGACCGGACGGTCCGTCGCGGCACACACATTGCGCAGCAGCTCCAGGTTCGGTCCCTGGAGCGTGCCGTCCTTGGCGATGTCGGTGACGACGTAGCGGGCACAGCCCTCCTTGTCGAGGCGCTCCAGCGTCTCGTAGAGGTCGCCGCCGTCCCGGGTCCAGCCGCGGCCGCGCAGGGTCGTGCCCCGGACGTCCAGGCCCACCGCGATCTTGTCGCCGTGCTCGGCGATGACCTTGGCGACCCACTCGGGGGTCTCCAGGGCGGCCGTGCCGAGGTTCACGCGCTTGCAGCCGGTGGCGAGGGCGGCGGCGAGGGTGTCGTCGTCGCGGATGCCGCCGGACAGCTCCACCTTGATGTCCATCGCCTTGGCGACCTCGGCGATCAGCTCGCGGTTGTTCCCGGTGCCGAACGCGGCGTCCAGGTCGACCAGGTGCAGCCACTCGGCGCCGGACCGCTGCCAGGCGAGAGCGGCCTCCAGGGGCGAGCCGTAGGAGGTCTCCGTACCGGACTCGCCGTGCACCAGGCGGACCGCCTGGCCGTCACGGACGTCGACGGCGGGGAGGAGTTCGAGCTTCGAAGCCATCTCAGAGGGTTCCGATCCAGTTGTTCAGCAGCTGCGCTCCGGCGTCGCCGGACTTCTCGGGGTGGAACTGCGTGGCCCACAGGACGCCGTTCTCGACGGCCGCGACGAACGGCTTGCCGTGCGTGGACCAGGTGACCTTGGGGGGCTCGATCGTCGGGTTGTGGGTCTCCAGCGACCAGTCGTGGACGGCGTAGGAGTGCACGAAGTAGAAGCGCGCGTCCGCATGCAGGCCGGCGAACAGCTGCGAGCCGGCCGGGGCGTCCACGGTGTTCCAGCCCATGTGGGGCACGATCTCGGCCTGGAGCGGCTCGACCGAGCCGGGCCACTCGTCGAGGCCCTCGGTCTCCACGCCGTGCTCGATGCCGCGCGCGAAGAGGATCTGCATGCCGACGCAGATGCCCATGACCGGGCGGCCGCCGGACAGCCGGCGGTCGACGATCCAGTCCCCGCGCGCCTCGCGCAGGCCCTTCATGCAGGAGGCGAAGGCGCCGACGCCGGGCACGAGCAGCCCGTCGGCGTTCATGGCCTTGTCGTAGTCACGGGTGATCTCGACGTCGGCTCCGGTGCGCGCGAGGGCACGCTCGGCGGAGCGGACGTTGCCGAAGCCGTAGTCGAACACGACCACCTTCTTCGGGCTGCTCAATTCCACACCTCCAGCCTCACGACACCGGCGGCCAGGCACATCGCGGCGCCGATCGACAGCAGCACGATCAGGCCCTTGGGCATCTTCTGCTTGACGAAGGAGTAGATCCCGCCGACGAGGAACAGGCCGACGACGATCAGCAGGGTCGAGGTGCCGTTCACAGGGCGCCCTTCGTGGAGGGGAGGATGCCGGCCGCGCGCGGGTCGCGCTCCGACGCGTAGCGCAGGGCCCGGGCCAGCGCCTTGAACTGGCACTCCACGATGTGGTGCGCGTTGCGGCCGTAGGGCACGTGCACGTGCAGCGCGATCTGGGCCTGGGCCACGAAGGACTCCAGGATGTGCCGGGTCATGGTGGTGTCGTACTCGCCGATCATCGGCGCCATCTTCTCGGGCTCGGTGTGCACGAGGTAGGGGCGGCCGGACAGGTCGACGGTGACCTGGGCGAGGGACTCGTCCAGCGGGACGGTGCAGTTGCCGAAGCGGTAGATGCCGACCTTGTCGCCGAGGGCCTGCTTGAAGGCGGCGCCGAGCGCGAGGGCGGTGTCCTCGATGGTGTGGTGCGAGTCGATGTGCAGGTCGCCCTCGGTCTTCACGGTCAGGTCGAACAGACCGTGCCGGCCGAGCTGGTCGAGCATGTGGTCGTAGAAGCCGACGCCGGTGGAGATCTCCGTCTTGCCGGTGCCGTCGAGGTCGATCTCGACGAGGACCGAGGTCTCCTTGGTCGTCCGCTCCACGCGTCCGGTGCGGCTCATGAACTCTGCTCCTTCTTCAGTGCACGTACCGCGTCGAGGAACGCGTCGTTCTCTTCGGGGGTTCCGGCGGACACCCGCAGCCATCCGGGGATGCCGTTGTCCCGGACCAGGACGCCCCGGTCGAGGATCTTCTGCCAGGCCGTGTGCGCGCCGCCCTCGCCGTCGAACCGCCCGAACTGCACGAAGTTGGCGTCGGACTCGACGACCTCGTAGCCCGTTTCGCGCAGTTCGGTGACCAGGCGGTCCCGCTCGGCCTTGAGCTGTTCGACGTAGCCGAGCAGGGTGGCGGTGTGCTCCAGGGCGGCCAGGGCGGTCGCCTGGGTGACGGCCGACAGGTGGTAGGGCAGCCGGACGAGCTGGACGGCGTCCACGACGGCCGGGTGCGCGGCGAGGTAGCCGAGGCGCAGCCCCGCCGCGCCGAACGCCTTCGACATCGTGCGGGAGACGACCAGGTTCGGGCGCTCGTCGAGCAGCGGCAGCAGCGAGTCGCCGTGGCTGAACTCGATGTACGCCTCGTCGACCACGACCATCGACGGCTTGGCCGCCTGGGCGGCCTCGTACAGCGCGAGGACGGTCTCGGGCGGAACCGCGTTGCCGGTCGGGTTGTTGGGGGTGGTGATGAAGACGACGTCCGGCCGGTTCTCGGCGATGGCCTTCTCGGCCGCCGCCAGGTCGATCGTGAAGTCCTCGTTCCGGGGGCCGGAGATCCAGCCCGTGCCGGTACCGCGCGCGATGAGCCCGTGCATCGAGTACGACGGCTCGAAGCCGATCGCGGTACGGCCCGGCCCGCCGAAGGTCTGGAGCAGCTGCTGGATGACCTCGTTGGATCCGTTGGCGGCCCAGACGTTGGCCGGGCCGACCTGGTGGCCGGAGGTGTCCGTCAGGTACTCGGCGAGCTTGGTGCGCAGCTCGACCGCGTCCCGGTCCGGGTAGCGGTTGAGGTTCCGGGCCGCCTCGCGGACCCGCTCGGCGATGCGCTCGACCAGCGGCTCGGGCAGCGGGTAGGGGTTCTCGTTGGTGTTCAGCCGTACGGGGACGTCCAGCTGGGGCGCGCCGTAGGGGGACTTGCCGCGCAGCTCGTCCCGTACGGGGAGATCGTCGATGCGTACGTCGTTCACTTGCTCTCGGGCACCTTCCAACCGAACCTTGCCTTGATCGCCGCGCCGTGCGCGGGCAGGTCCTCCGCCTCCGCCAGCGTCACCACGTGATGCGCGACCTCGGCCAGCGCGTCCCGCGTGTAGTCGACGATGTGGATGCCGCGCAGGAAGGACTGGACGGACAGGCCCGAGGAGTGGCAGGCGCAGCCGCCGGTGGGCAGGACGTGGTTGGAGCCGGCCGCGTAGTCGCCGAGGGAGACCGGGGCCCAGGGGCCGATGAAGATCGCGCCGGCGTTGCGGACCCGGTCGGCCACGGCCGCGGCGTCGGCCGTCTGGATCTCCAGGTGCTCGGCGCCGTACGCGTCGACCACCCTGAGGCCCTCGTCGATGCCGTCGACCAGGACGATCGCGGACTGCTTGCCGGACAGGGCGGGGACGATCCGGTCGTCGACGTGCCTGGTGGCGGCGACCTGCGGCTCCAGCTCCTTCTCCACGGCGTCCGCGAGCTCGACGGAGTCCGTGACGAGGACGGCGGCGGCCAGCGGGTCGTGCTCGGCCTGGCTGATCAGGTCGGAGGCGACGTGCACCGGGTCGGCCGTGTCGTCGGCGAGGACCGCGATCTCGGTCGGGCCGGCCTCGGCGTCGATGCCGATCTTGCCGGTGAAGTAGCGCTTGGCGGCGGCGACCCAGATGTTGCCGGGGCCGGTGACCATGTTCGCGGGCGCGCAGGACTCGGTGCCGTGGGCGAACATCGCGACGGCCGTGGCACCGCCGGCCGCGTACACCTCGTCGACGCCGAGCAGCGCGCAGGCGGCCAGGATGGTCGGGTGCGGCAGGCCGCCGAACTCGGCCTGCGCGGGTGAGGCGAGGGCGATCGACTCGACGCCGGCCTCCTGCGCGGGCACCACGTTCATGATCACGGAGGACGGGTACACGGAGCGGCCGCCGGGCGCGTACAGCCCGACCCGCTCGACCGGCACCCACTTCTCGGTCACGGAGCCGCCGGGTACCACCTGGGTGGTGTGCGTGCCGCGGCGCTGCTCGCGGTGGACGATCCGGGCGCGGCGGATGGACTCCTCCAGGGCCGCGCGCACGGCCGGGTCGAGCTCCTCCAGCGCGCGGCCGAGCGCGGCGGCCGGCACCCGTACCTGGTCGAGCCTGACCCCGTCGAACCGCTCGGCGAACTCGATCAGCGCCGCGTCGCCCCGATGATGCACGTCCTCGCAGATCGGACGCACCTTCTCCAGGGCGGCCGCAACGTCGAAGTCGGCTCGGGGCAGCAGGTCACGCAGGGCGGGGCCCTCGGGAAGGGCGTCGCCGCGCAGATCGATTCGGGAGATCACGTGCTCAATTCTCTCAGACCCCGATGACGGGCCGTGCGCTCGTATCAATGGCTGATACAGAACGCCGCGGAAACCCGGAGGATCACGGGGGTGGGGGTGTGGGGGTGTCCCCCGCAAAGCACAGCACGTTTCGCGTTCGGGTCGTCACCCAGCGGGCATGAACAGTTGTACGAAGATCTGAACTCGCGAGTACCCGGGGAGGAAGGAAGAGACGTGACCGAGGGGGCCGGCGTGCGTGCCGGGGAGCTGCCCGAGGACCTGACCGCGGCCGAGGCCGGTATGTGGCAGGCCTTCCGCAACGGCACGGTGTACGACCTGAGCAGCGGCGATCCCGTGGTGGACGATCCGCACGGCGGTCATCCGTGGGGCGAGGAGCGGGCCGTGCGGGCGCGGATCGTCTGCTGGCTGCTGCTCGACGGCCCGCCCGCCCTGGCCGGCCGGGTGTCCTCGCTGAAGCTGGTCGGCGTGCGGGTCAGCGGCTCGCTGGACCTCGCGGGCGGCACGGTGGTGCCCTATGTCGAGATGCGCCGGTGCCGGTTCGAGGAGGACGTGCTGGTGCCCGAGGCCCGCTTCACGACGCTGCGGATGGTGGACTGCTCGGTGCCGCGGCTGGAGGCGGCCCGGGTGCACACGGAGGGCGATCTGCACCTGCCGCGCTGCCGCTTCCACCGCGGTATCCGTCTCACCGACGCGCAGATCGGCACGGACCTGATGCTCAACCAGGCGGTGGTGCAGCGGGACCGCAGCGGCCGGTCGGTCGCCGCGGACGGCATGACCGTCGGCCAGGACTTACAGGCCGAGCTGCTGGAGTCGCACGGCGAGCTGAGCCTGCGCGCCGCCACTGTCGGTGTCTCGCTGAGCCTGCGCGGCGCCCGGCTGGCCAACCCGTACGCGCGGCTCGCGCTGAACGCCCCGCAGCTGACCGTCGAGCGCAGTCTGTATCTGACGCCGGCGGGGGTCGGCGCCCAGGCGATGAGCGGGATGACCCCGGCGCAGGGGACCCGGATCCAGCGGTTCGCGTGTGAGGGCGGGATCCGGCTGGACGACGGGCGGTTCGGCGACGCCGTCGACTTCGAGCAGGCCAGGTTCACCCTCACCGACGACCAGGAGCTGTCGCTGCGCCGGGTGCAGACGCCGGAGCTGCGCTTCCTCGGGGAGCATCCGGAGCGAGGGCGGGTGGTGCTGTCGGGGGCGAAGATCATCAACCTGATGGACCGGGCGGACGCCTGGCCGGGCCCGGGGCGGCTGCACATGGGCGGTTTCGCCTACGAGAACCTCGTGCCGCGCGGGCCGTTCCCGCTGGCCGAGCGGCTGGACTGGGTCGCGGCGGCGACCGCCGAGTACAACCCGGAGCCGTACGAGCGGCTGGCGGCGGTGCTGCGGGCCGGCGGGGAGGACGAGGACGCCCGCGAGGTGCTGCTCGCCAAGCAGCGCCGGCACCGCGAGAGCCTGCCGTTCGCCGCCAAGCTCTGGGGCTACGCCCAGGACTGGACGGTCGCCTACGGGTACCGGCCGGGCCGGGCCGCGGTGTGGATGGCGGTGCTGTGGGCGGCGGGCTCGCTCGCCTTCGCGCAGTCCGGGCATCCGCCGATGAAGCGGGGCGAGCATCCGGAGTGGAGCCCCGCGCTGTTCACCCTCGATCTGCTGCTGCCGGTCATCGACCTGGGCCAGGTGGGGTTCTGGCAGCTGCGCGGCGGCTGGCAGTGGCTGGCGACGGCGATGATCCTGCTGGGCTGGATCCTGGCGACGACGGTGGCGGCGGGGGCGACGCGGTTGCTGCGACGCAGCTGATGGTCCCGGGCCGTTCGCGCGACTCATGGTGCTGGTGTGACCACAGTTGTTGAACTGTCACAGCTTTGCCTTCTCTTGACCACGCGGCGTACAACTTTCCGCAAGTTCCATGAACGTACTGGCGCCGCCCTGACCAGCGGACTTTCAATGGTCAGCACCATGGCTCTGCAGCTGCCGTTCATCCGCCCGAGCCGGATGACAAGGACCGCCTCCCACCTCGCCGGCGGACCGTTCACCGACGACGAGGTGCTGCTCGACGCGCCCGACGCCCGGCTCAGTCCGGCTCTGGTCGCCGCCGCCCGGGGCGATCACGGACCGGCGGCCGTGCTGCTCCAGGCCACGCGCGCGGCGGCCGAGTGGGAGCGGCGCGACCGGTACGTGACCCGGCTGGCCGCCTTCGCCCGCTCGCGCCCCGAGTGGCTGGACGCCTGGCTCGCCACCGCCCCGAAGGACCCGGACGCGCTGCTGGTCGGGGCCCAGCTGGCGGTGGACCGCGCCTGGCAGTCCCCGGCCCGGGCCGAGGTGCTGCGCGAGGTGAGCCCGCTGATCACGGCCGCGGCCCGGGGCGACCAGCGGGACCCGGTGCCGTGGCGGCTCGCGCTCGACCACGCCCGGGGCGCCCAGGCCGGGCACAAGTACTTCGAGGAGCTGTGGGCGGCCGCCGTCCGCCGCGCCCCGCACCACTACGGGTGCCATGTGGCGGCCCTGCGCTACCTGGCAACCTACTGGCACGGCTCGCACCACGAGTGTTTCGACTTCGCCGACCGGGCCGCGCAGGACGCGCCCGCCGACGCGCTCGTCCAGGCCCTCCCGCTGCGGGCGGCCTTCGGCTACCTCACCGACGGCTGCGGCCCCGAAGTACCGCGCGAGCGGCTGGACACGGCCGTCGACCGGGCGATCGCGCTGTCCCCGCGGCTGCCGGCGGCCGACCCCTGGCCCGCCCGGATGCGGAACCTGCTCATCTTCGTCCTGGTGCGCCTGGAACGCTGGGCGGACGCCCGGGAACAGCTGCGCCTGAACGGGCCGTACGCCACCTCGTTCCCCTGGGACCAGGTGTCGGACGACCCGCTCCACCACTTCCTGCGAGTCCGCGACGACATCCGGGCCGGGGCGGCCGGCAGGCCCTCCGGGCATCCACGGAGTGAACGGGGCGGACGAGTCCGCTCCGGCGACCATTAGGCTTCTGCGTCGTGACCACCGTCCGGCTCCCCCTCTTCCCCTTGAACTCCGTCCTGTTCCCGGGGCTCGTGCTCCCGCTCAACGTCTTCGAGGAGCGGTATCGCGCCATGATGCGCGAGCTGCTGAAGACACCGGAGGACGAGCCGCGCCGGTTCGCCGTCGTGGCGATCCGCGACGGCCACGAGGTGGCCCCGAGCGCGCCCGGCTTGCCCGACCCGACGGCCGTGCCCGAGCGGGGGCCCGCGGCCGGTTTCGGCGCGGACCCGGCCGCGGCGTTCCACAAGGTCGGCTGCGTGGCCGACGCGGCGACGATCCGGGAGCGCGCCGACGGCTCCTTCGAGGTGCTGGCGACCGGTACGACCCGGGTGCGGCTGCTGTCGGTCGAGGCGTCGGGCCCGTTCCTGACGGCCGAGCTGGAGACGCTGCCGGAGGAACCGGGCGACGAGGCGGCGCCGTTGGCCGAGGGGGTGCTGCGGTCCTTCCGCCAGTACCAGAAGCGACTGGCGGGCGCACGCGAACGGTCCCTGTCGACCGGCGCCGACCTGCCCGACGAGCCGGGCGTGGTGTCGTACCTGGTGGCCGCGGCGATGATGCTGGACGTCCCGGCCAAGCAACGCCTGCTCCAGGCTCCCGACACCGCCTCCCGGCTGCGCGACGAGCTGAAACTCCTTCGCTCCGAGACGGCCGTCATCCGTAGTCTGCCGTCGTTGCCGGCGTCGGAACTGACGCGCGGCCCGACGAGCCTCAACTGAAGCGGACCGGGATGGCGAAGAAGTCGAAGAAGCAGCAGGCGGGCGGCACCCCCGCGACGGTCGCGCTCACGGCGGCGGGCGTGGAGTTCACGGTCCACTCCTACGACCACGACCCCGCCCACCCCTCCTACGGCGAGGAGGCCGCCGAGGCGATGGGCGTCTCCCCGGACCGCGTCTTCAAGACCCTGGTCGCCGACGTCGACGGCACGCTGACGGTCGCGGTGGTCCCGGTCGCGGGCCAACTGGACCTGAAGGCCCTGGCAGCGGCGACCGGCGGCAAACGAGCGACGATGGCCGACCCGACCCTGGCGGAACGCACGACGGGCTACGTCAGGGGCGGCATCTCCCCCCTGGGCCAACGCAGAAAACTCCCCACGGTCCTGGACACCTCGGCCACGTCCCACCCGACGATCTGCGTCTCGGCGGGCAGGAGAGGCCTGGAAGTGGAACTGTCCCCGGGGGACTTGTCCAAGCTGACGGAAGCGGTACTCGCGTCTATCCGACGTTAGCTGCGGGCAGTCGTGCCGCTGGGGCGGCACGGGTGGGCGCAGCGGCACCCCGCGACGCCGGGTTGCGCACCCACCCGTCCTCAGCGACGACGCCGAGCACTAAGCAGCCGGCGGCCCCGGATACGCCCCGTCCCCGAACTCCGGCTCCGGATCCCGAGGCCCGAACAACGCCGTCAACCCCAGATGAAACACCAGCGCGGCAAACGGCCAGGCCAGCAACGCCCCCTTCGCCCCCAACTTCAACGGCGCCGAGAACGTCACCCCCTTGCCCACCTCCCTCGCACGCGCGACGACATCCTCCCCGGGCCCGAGCCACACCCCGACCCGCCAGGCCAGCAGCGCCCCGAGCAGCCCCCCGACGGCCAGCCCCACCACCAGCGGCACACCCCCGCGCCGCCGCAGCAGAAACACCACCAGGGCACTCACGACCCCGAAGCCCAGCGCGAGCAGCGTGAACGTCCCGTCCACCCCGATGGCCTGCTCCCCCTCGGTGTCCTTGAGGTAGACGACCCAGTCGCCGTTCACCACGGCACCGACCAGCGGCACGTGCGGCGCGAGCCACCACCACAGGACCCCGAGCAGCACCCCGCCGAGCGCCACGGCCACCGAGATCAGGGCGGCTTCCCGCACTTCCGTCTTCATTCCGGGCCCGTCCTGTCCGTACCAGCCGTGCCCGGCGTACTCGGCATGCTGGGCCCCCGGAGCGTGCGCCCCCTGCGCCTGGGGCCCGTACGCCGCGGACCCGGCGTCCGGCGGCTGCCACGCGCCCTGCGCGGAACGTTCATGCGGTGGCGGTGGCGGAGTCAGTGGTGCGGTCACCCTGCCATCGTGCCAGGCCCGCCTGTGCTCCGCGTCACCGGACGACCCCTCCCCGCTCACCGGACGGCCGCCCGCCGGTACGCCCAGGTCGCCACGGCCAGCGAGACGACGCCCACGGCCCCGCACACGGCGAGGTCACCGAGGACGAAGGCCCAGTCGGGATCCGGCCCGAACGTCCGGGCGAAGGCCTCGACACCGTACGTCGACGGCAGCAGATCCCGTGTGAAGCGCACGACCTCCGGCATCCGGTCGGCCGGCAGCACGCCCAGCAGCAGCGCCGCCGACATGCCCATCTGGCCGAGCAGCGTGGCCAGCTCCGGCCGGGGCGCGAGCAGCCCCAGCGCCGCCCCCAGGCCGGCGAGCGCGGCGCCCGCGAGCGGGATCACGGCCACGAGGATCCACAGATGGGCCAGCGGCAGCCCGAACAGCACGCAGCCGAACACCGCGGTCACGACGGTCCCGGGGACGGTGAACGACGCGTACGCGCCCGCCGCGCCCAGCACCACCGCTGCCGGCGGCACCGGCAGGGTGGCGTAATGGTCGAGTCCGCCGCTGGCCCGCAGCTGACCGAAGTACTGCGCGAGGAGGTTCAGCGCGACGAAGGCGACCACCAGGACCGACGAGCCGGCGACGACCGCCTGCGCCTCCGCGCCGTCGTCCACGACCCCGCGCATCAGGATCATGATCCCGATCGACTGGAAGGTCGCCACGAACAGCAGCGGGATCCGCGCGACCCGCGCCCGGGAGAGCTGCGCCCGGTACACGGCCGCCAGCGACGGCCACAACCGCGCGCGAGGTCCGAGCTCGGCCGCGTTCGCGGCGGGCTCCTCAGCGGCCAGGGCACTGCCCGGCAGGACATCGGCGGGTACGACACTCACGTCGCGCTGTTTCCCTTCGCTCGGTGCACTGCGGCAGTCGCCCTGTTCGATACGGACACGGCGGCCCGCGCGCTCAGGGCCTCGATGCTTCTCACGCCTTCACCAGTCCCTGCCGCGCGGCACCGCCCAGGGCCAGGTACACGTCCTCCAGGCTCGGCGTGGCCAGCGTGAAGTCGTCCAGGGCCGCGAAGGCCGCCCCTCCGGTGACGGTGGCGACCACCGCCCGGGCCTCCTCGGGCCCGAGCCGGAGCGTCCAGCGACGGCCCGCCTCCACGACGCGGTCCCGCAGCGCGGCCACCTCGGGGACGTGCAGCGGTGCCGCGTCGCGCCACACCAGGTCCACCCGCACCTCGCCGGCGACCTGTTCCTTGAGCCCGCCCGGCGTGTCGCAGGCGATCACCCGCCCCCGGTCCAGGACGGCCACCCGGTCCAGCACGGTCTCGGCCTCGATGACGTTGTGGGTGACGAGCAGCACGGTCGTGCCGCGCTCGGCCCGCCGCCGGTCGACCGCCGACCAGACGGCCCGCCGCGCCACCGGGTCCATGCCGGTGGTCGGCTCGTCGAGCACGAGCAGCGGCCGCTCCCCCACGAGCGCCGCGGCGAAGCACGCCAGGCGCCGCTGCCCCCCGGAGAGCTTCTTCAGCGGACGCCCGGCGAGCGACGCGAGCCCCAGTTCGTCGAGTACGTCGTCCCGCTCGGCCCGCGCCCGCCGTACGTCCAGTCCGCGCAGCCGACCGGTGGTCTCGGCGGCCAGCGACACGGTCAGCTCGTCGAGGGCGGTCGATTCCTGACCGAGGTAGGCGAGGATCCGCGCGGCCCGCTCCGGATGGCGCACGATGTCGTGCCCGAGGATCTCCACGCTGCCCGTGTCGGGCCGCATCAGCCCGGTGAGCTGGCGTACGAGGGTGGACTTGCCGGCGCCGTTCGGCCCGAGCAGGCCGAAGATCTCGCCCCGGCGGATGTCCAGCGTCACGTCGTCCGTGGCGCGGACCTCGGGGGTGCCGGGCGCGCCGCGCCTGCCCCGGACCGCCGGATAGGTCTTGGTCAGCCCGCGCACCGCGCACACGACGTCACCGTCGTGCCGAAATGCCTGTGCCGCGCGCTTACTCACAAGGGACGAGACTACGGTGTCGGGCGCCCCGGTCCGCTCCCGGGTCGGTCCGCAAAGGGAAATCCGCCGGCACAGACGTCAGTCGCCGACGGGTGCGTGCTCCACGCCCGTGCGCACGCCGATCTCCTTCCAGAATCCGGCCCGGATGGCGTAGCGGTCCCGTTCGTCGATCTGGTCGTCCTTGTGGGCGAGCAGGCCGAAGCGGGCTGCGTAGCGCAGCAGCTCGCCATCCACGCGGTGCGGGACGCGCGGGTACATGCCGGACAGTTTCTGGAGGTGGGTCTGGTCGCCGAGGCGTTCGACCCAGCGCCGGGCGAAGACCTGCCCGACCTCGTAGGGGTCGCCGCCGACCGTGGTGATGTCCTCCTCGCGGTCGGCCCAGCGCTGCTCGGCCGTGGTCAGCTGGGCGAGCGTCGGCATCGAGGCGGCCTCGGGGGGCTCGGCCGTGGGCCGGTCGACCCAGCCTTTGTCGGAGGACCAGCGCAGGGTTGCGGAGGCGGGGTGCTGGGCGGGCTGGACGCCGGGCCCACGCAGGGCGGCCAGGTCCTTGGGCGTGGGGACCCCTTTGGCGGCGGGCAGCCGCTCCTCCGTGCCGTTCTGCCCGGTGCCGGCCGCCGGGTGCGGGGGCGGCTGGGCGGGCCGCTCGGCCGATGCGGCGAGGGCGGAGTCGGGCAGCGGCGCGGAGAGGATCGCGGCGATCTCGGGCCGGGTCACGGGCTGCGGCGCGCACACCCCGTTGTACTCCTTGGCGCGGACGGCCTTGGTGATCCACGTACGGTCCAGCACGCGCCGTTCGTCGGCCTCGGCGACCAGGTCCTCGGACTGGTTGTAGTCGCCGTCGGCGGCCTGGACGGCCCACAGGTGGACGGCGACGCCGTGCTCCTTGGCGGCCATCATGCCGGGCAGCAGGTCGCCGTCGCCGGTGACGAGGACGACGTCGGAGCAGGCACGGTTGCGGGCCAGTTCGGTGAGCTCGGCGTGCATGGCGGCGTCCACGCCCTTCTGCGCCCAGCGGCCGTCGCTTCGGGTCAGCGCGCCCAGCCGGACGGTGACCCGGGGCATCACGCGCAGCCTGCGGTGCTCGGGTTGCGGGACGCGGTCGGGGGCGCCGTCGAACCAGTAGATGCGCAGCAGTGGCTGCTGCGTGTCGGACTCGGCACGCTCGCGCAGCCCCTGGATGAGGGCGGCGTGGTCGACGGTGATCCGGGACCGGGAGGGTTCCCCGGCGAGGAGACTCGCCGCGGCTCCCAGCAGATACCCGGCGTCCACCAGGACGATGCAGCGGTCCACGCGACTCACCCTCTTCCCAGGAGGTTTGTTTCGGGCTTGCTTCGAGTCTGCCCGACGGCGCGGAGGTTAACGGCCGGAACTCGATCTTCGGCGTGGCGTTTCGGAGGTTCCGGCCGCGACCGCCCCTGTCACGCACGGTAATTGTCCGACATGCGATCGTTGTCGGCCTGTGTGAATCTGGTCCCGGCCCTGGCCCCTAGATCCCCCACAGGAGGCATCACCATGGCCAAGAACAAGAACCGTGACCGTAAGCAGCAGCGTCCGACCGAGCGCGGACAGCGGGCGGACCGCCGTCCCGCGGCGGAGGCGGAGCCCCAGCCCGAGGCCGACATGACCCCCGGCGACGTGGCCTCCCACAAGCGGAAGCGCAGCTTCGGCCACAACTGACATCTGTGTGACGGGTTGTTGAGACCCCGCACATGCGTGAGGGGCGTACCCCGGTACCGGGTACGCCCCTCAGGCGCGTCGAGAGCTCCCCGGCTCCCTGACTTGGAGCCCTGCGTCAGCCCGCCAGGCAGGACGGTCCGAGCAGCACCTTCAGGTCGCCGAAGAGCGCCGGGTCGGGCTTCACCCGGTGCCGGTCCAGACGCAGCACGGTCGTCTTGGTGGGTCCCTGGAGCTTGATCCGGACCTCGCTGTCGCCCCTGTGGTGGCTGAGGACCTCGCCCAGGCGGCTGACCAGCGGCGGTGTGACCCGGGTGGCGGGGATGGTGAGGATCACGGGTGCGTTGGTGCCCGCGTTCGAGAGGTCCGGCACCATCAGCTCCATCGCGACGAGCCGTGGGATGTCCTCGCGCTTGTCGAGGCGGCCCTTGACGAACACCACGGCGTCCTCGACGAGTTGGGTCGAGACGAGCTGGTAGGTCGCGGGGAAGAACATGCACTCGATCGAGCCGGCGAGGTCCTCGACGGTGGCGATGGCCCAGGCGTTGCCCTGCTTGGTCATCTTGCGCTGGAGGCCGGAGATGATGCCGCCGATGGTGACCACGGAGCCGTCGGAGTAGTCACCGCCGGTCAGCTGGGAGATGCCCGCGTCGGCCTTGTCGGACAGGATGTGCTCCAGGCCGAACAGCGGGTGGTCGGAGACGTACAGACCGAGCATCTCCCGCTCCTGGGCGAGCAGATAGGTCTTGTCCCACTCGTCGGGGGAGAACTCCACGTCGAGCCCGAAGCCCGGCTCGCTGCTCTCGTCCTCGCCCATGCCGCCGAAGAGGTCGAACTGCCCCTCGGCCTCCTTGCGCTTGACCGCGACCACGTTGTCGATCATCGGTTCGTAGTGCGCGGTCAGGCCCTTGCGGGTGTGGCCCATGGCGTCGAAGGCGCCGGCCTTGATCAGCGATTCGGTGGTGCGCTTGTTGCAGACCACCGCCTCCACCTTGTCGAGGTAGTCCGGGAAGGAGACGTACTTCCCCTTGGCCTTGCGGCACCTGATGATCGACTCGACGACGTTCGTACCGACGTTGCGGACGGCGGAGAGGCCGAAGAGGATCACGTCGTCGCCCTGGGCCGCGAAGTTGGACATCGACTCGTTGACGTCCGGCGGGAGCACCTTGATGCCCATGCGGCGGCACTCGTTGAGGTAGACGGCCGACTTGTCCTTGTCGTCCTTCACCGAGGTGAGCAGGGCGGCCATGTACTCGGCGGGGTGGTTCGCCTTCAGGTAGGCGGTCCAGTACGAGACCAGGCCGTACGCGGCGGAGTGCGCCTTGTTGAACGCGTAGCCGGCGAAGGGGACCAGCACGTCCCACAGGGCCTGGATGGCCTCGTCGCTGAAGCCCTTCTTGCGGGCGCCCTCCTGGAAGAGGACGAAGTTCTTCGCCAGTTCCTCGGGCTTCTTCTTGCCCATGACGCGGCGGAGGATGTCGGCCTCGCCGAGCGAGTAGCCGGCGATGATCTGGGCGGCCTTCTGCACCTGCTCCTGGTAGACGATCAGGCCGTGGGTGACGTCCAGGACTTCCCTGAGGGGCTCCTCCAGCTCGGGGTGGATCGGCGTGATCTCCTGCTGGCCGTTCTTTCGAAGGGCGTAGTTCGTGTGGGAGTTCATGCCCATCGGGCCCGGGCGGTACAGGGCCGACACGGCGGAGATGTCTTCGAAGTTGTCCGGCTTCATCAGCCGGAGCAGGGACCGCATGGGGCCGCCGTCGAACTGGAAGACGCCGAGGGTGTCGCCGCGCTGGAGCAGTTCGAAGGTCGTGGGGTCGTCGAGGGGGAGGCTCAGGAGATCGATGTCGATCCCCTTGTTGGACTTCACCATCTTGACGGCGTCGTCCATGATCGTCAGGTTGCGCAGGCCCAGGAAGTCCATCTTCAGCAGGCCGAGCGACTCGCAGCTCGGGTAGTCCCACTGGGTGATGGTGACGCCGTCGGTGTGCCTGACCCAGACCGGGACGTGGTCGGTGATGGTCTCGCTGGACATGATCACGCCGGCGGCGTGCACGCCCATCTGCCGGACCAGGCCCTCGACGCCCTTGGCGGTGTCGATGACCTTCTTCACGTCGGGCTCGTTCTCGTACATCGCCCGGATCTCGCCCGCCTCCGAGTAGCGGGGGTGCTCGGGGTTGGTGATGCCGTCGAGGTTGATGCCCTTGCCGAGGACGTCGGCGGGCATGGCCTTGGTGAGGCGGTCGCCCATCGCGTAGGGGTAGCCGAGTACGCGCGCGGAGTCCTTGATCGCGTTCTTGGCCTTGATGGTGCCGTACGTGCCGATCATGGCGACCTTGTCGGCGCCGTACTTCTCCGTCACGTACCGGATCACCTCGACGCGCCGGCGCTCGTCGAAGTCGATGTCGACATCGGGCATGGAGATGCGCTCGGGGTTGAGGAACCGCTCGAAGATCAGGCCGTGCGGGATGGGGTCGAGGTCGGTGATGCCGAGGGCGTAGGCGACGATCGAGCCGGCCGCGGAGCCTCGGCCGGGGCCGACCGCGATGCCCTGCTTCTTGGCCCACATGATGAAGTCGGCGACCACGAGGAAGTAGCCCGGGAAGCCCATCGAGATGATGGTGTCCATCTCGTACTCGACCTGCTTCATGCGGTCGTCCGGGATGCCGTCCGGGAAGCGGCGGTGCATGCCGCGCAGGGTCTCCTCGCGGAACCAGCTGACCTCGGTGTACCCCTCCGGGATGTCGAACTTGGGCATCAGGTCGCGCTTCTCGAACATGCCCGTGGTGTCGACCATCTCGGCGATCAGCCGGGTGTTGGCGCAGCCCTCCTGCCAGGCGTCCGAGGAGTCGATGGCGTACATCTCGTCCGTGGACTTCAGGTAGTAGCCGGTGCCGTCGAACCTGAAGCGGTCCGGGTCGGAGAGGTTCTTGCCGGTCTGGATGCACAGCAGGGCGTCGTGGGCCGACGCCTCGTGCGCGTACGTGTAGTGCGAGTCGTTGGTGACCAGCGGGGGGATGCCGAGCTTCTTGCCGATCTCCAGCAGACCGTCACGGACCCGGTGCTCGATCTCGATGCCGTGGTCCATCAGCTCCAGGAAGTAGCGGTCCTTGCCGAAGATGTCCTGGTAGTCGGCGGCGGCCTTCAGGGCCTCGTCGAAGTGGCCGAGGCGCAGCCGGGTCTGGACCTCGCCGGAGGGGCAGCCGGTGGAGGCGACGATCCCCTCGGACCACTGGGCGATGGTCTCCTTGTCCATCCGGGGCCACTTCTGGAGCCAGCCCTCGGCGTACGCATCGGAGGACAGCCGGAAGAGGTTGTGCAGGCCGGTCGAGTTCACCGCCCACATCGTCTTGTGGGTGTAACCACCGGAACCGGAGACGTCGTCCCGCTTCTGGTGCGGCTGGCCCCACTGGATCTTGCGCTTGTTGCGGCGGGACTCGGGCGCGACATACGCCTCGATGCCGATGATCGGCGTGACCCCGGCCTTCTGCGCCGTGTGGAAGAAGTCGTACGCCCCGTGGAGGTTGCCGTGGTCGGACATGGCGATGTGCGACATGCCCATCTCGTTGCACGCGTTGAACATGTCCTTCAGCCGCGCGGCACCGTCCAGCAGCGAGTACTGGGTGTGGACGTGCAGGTGCGTGAACGGCGGCTTTGACACGGCTGCGGCCTCCAGGAAAAACATACGACCAATGGGGTCCGACAGGCTGCGGACAGTCTGGGGGACAGCGTCGAAGTCTATGCCCCGGCACTGACACTCGGGGGGCTGCCCCGCGTACCTTCGTGCGAGGGTCGCGGGCACTCCCGCGGACCACAGCACGTTAGGCAGAGGACGGACCCGCCGTCCCCAGACGTACGCACCAGGAGGCACCCAGCGATGTCGTTCCCGCAGCTCGACGAGGAGCACCGCGGTGAGGAGATCCTCGCCGTCTTCGACACCGCCTTCGGCGAGCTCCTGGCCGCCGACCCGGCCGCGTTCCGCGTGAAGTTCCGGAAGATGGCGGCCTCGGCCTTCGCCTTCTACCGGGGTACGGCGTGCCTCTTCTACCGCGACCTGGACGCAGAGAAGCGGGGCGGTCCGTATCTGGACGAGCGCACCTCGCGCGTGTGGATCCACGGCGACCTGCACGCGGAGAACTTCGGCACGTACATGGACGCCAACGGCCGCCTGATCTTCAACGTCAACGACTTCGACGAGGCCTACGTCGGCCCCTTCACCTGGGACCTCAAGCGCTTCGCCGCGTCCATCGCCCTGATCGGGTACGCGAAGGCGCTCAGCGACGAGCAGATCTCCGAGCTGGTGCGGATCTACGCGGTCGCCTACCGCGAGCGGATCCACGCCCTGGCCACCGGCGCCAAGAGCGACGAGGTGCCGCCGTTCACGCTGGACACCGCGCAGGGCCCGCTGCTGGACGCGCTGCGGGACGCCCGCTCGCTGACCCGGTTCGGCCTGCTGGAGTCGATGACGGAGATCCGTGACTTCGAGCGCCGTTTCGCACCGGGCGGCGGCTCGGTGGAGCTGGACGCGGCCACCCGCTACAAGGTGCTCGCCGCGTTCGACGGCTACCTGGAGACCCTGCCGGACAGCTCGCTGGCCCGCCCGGACTCCTACCGCGTGAAGGACGTCGTGGGCCGCCGCGGCATCGGCATCGGCTCGGCGGGGCTGCCGTCGTACAACATCCTCCTGGAGGGCCACAGCGACGCCCTGGAGAACGATGTCGTGATCTACATCAAGCAGGCCCAGACCCCGGCGGTCTCCCGGCACATCACGGACCAGGCGATCCGCGACTACTTCCAGCACGAGGGGCACCGCACGGTCATCTCCCAGCGCGCCCTCCAGGCGCACGCCGACCCGTGGCTGGGCTGGACCGAGCTGGACGGCGCGGGCCAGCTGGTCGCCGAGGTCTCGCCGTACGCGGTGGATCTCGACTGGGGCGACATCGACGAGGCGGAGGAGATCGCCCAGGTGGTCGCCGACCTCGGCCGGGCCACGGCCACGATGCACTCGGCGGCGGACGACCAGTCCGGTGAGTCCCTGGTGCCGTTCTCCACGGAGCGGGCCATCGACGCGGCGATCGCCGCGGACGAGGAGGGCTTCGCACCGCTGCTGGTCGACTTCGCGCACGGCTACGGCGCACGCGCCCGTGCCGACCACCAGACCTTCGTGGATCTGTTCCGCAACGGAAGGATTCCGGGTCTGTGAGGTTTTTGGCCGTCCGCGCCCTCACAGGCATCCTTTAGGGGTCCCTTACCGGCCTCCGTGACAGACTCTCCTTTCGCTATGGACATATCCGGGATCCAGCTCAGAGCCGTGCGCGCGGCGCTGTTCACGGCCGTGGTCGTGACGCTCAGCACCGCGTCGCACGTCCTGCTGTCCCAGGCCCCGCTGCCGGTGAGCACGGTGGCCGCGGTCGCCACCGCCGTGTTCGTGATCGCGTACGCCCTGGCGGGCCGCGAGCGTTCCTTCGGGCGGATCGCGGCCCTGCTGATCCCGCTGGAACTGGGCGCCGACACGGTGTTCACCACGGGCCAGCACGCCTGTTACGGCCGGGCGGGCGGCCCGGTGGCAGGCCCGCTGCGGTCGGTCGGCCTGGACGTGCTGTGCGGGGGAGGCGAGGTCGGCACGCCGCTGGCCAGGATGGCCGGCGCCGCCGGCACGGACCGGCTCGCGGCCGCGGTCGCGCATGCCGACCCGGCCACCTCCTGGCTGCTGCTCGGCGCGCACATCGGCGTCGGCCTCGCCGCCGCCGTCTGGCTGCGCCGCGGCGAGCGGGCTCTGGCCCAGCTGCTGCGGGCGGTCACGGCTACGACGTTCCGGCCGCTGCTGCTGGCGGTCGCCGCGGTGGCGGTGCGGCGGGCCCCGGCCGGGCGCCGGCTGCCCTCACGGGCCGCGGACCGCACGTCGACCGCCCGCGACCTGGTCCTCGCGTACTCCCTGGGACGGCGCGGACCGCCGTGCTCCCCCGCCTTCGCCTGAGGCACCCGCCGTGACGCACGGCACTTTCGAGCACGAGCAGTCCCCCTTACGTATTGCGCACACGACGTGTGCGTGTCCCCTACGGAGAACATCACCATGAGCAAGCGGAACAGCCAGTCGGCGAAGACGGCGGCCCGGGAGCGGCTGCGCGCCGAGCGCGAGCGCGAGGCCAAGCGGGCGAAGGCCAAGCGGCAGATCGTCGTCGCCTGCTCCATCGTCGGCGTCCTGGCGATAGCCGGCGGCATCGGCTACGCGGTCGTCCAGGCCAACAAGCCCAGCTACTGGGAGGGCCAGAAGGACGCCAAGGTCGTCACCCCGGCCAACACCACGGGCACCAAGGGCACCACGGTCGTCATCGGCAAGGACTCGGCCAAGAAGACCCTGAAGATCTACGAGGACCCGCGCTGCCCCGTCTGCGCCCAGTTCGAGCAGACCGTCGGCTCGACCGTGAAGAAGGACATCGACGACGGCAAGTTCAAGATGCAGTTCGTCGGCGCCACGTTCATCGACAACAAGGACAACGGCGAGGGCTCCAAGAACGCCCTGAGCGCCCTGGGCGCCGCGCTGAACGTGAGCGACCAGGCGTTCCTCGACTACAAGGCCGCGCTGTACTCGGCGAAGTACCACCCGGACGAGACGACCGACAAGTTCAAGGACGACAGCTACCTGATCAAGGTCGCGAACACCGTCCCGGAGCTGAAGGGCAACAAGAAGTTCCAGGACGCGGTCGAGAAGGGCACCTACGACGCCTGGGCGATGGCCATGTCGAAGACCTTCGACGACAACAAGGACGGCGTGAAGGGCACTCCGGGCTTCGTCATGGACGGCAAGCAGCTCACGGCCGACAGCCAGGGCACGCCGCTGATGACGGTCGCCGACTTCAACCGGGTCGTGGGCGAGGCCCTCAAGAAGTAGTGACGGCGGGTCAGGGACCCACCACCGCGTGAAGAGCGGGCGAACTTTCCGAGTTCGCCCGCTCTGGTGCATACCGATCAGTAACCTGATCGGTCGTGACCAGTCGATACAGATCATCGAAGACGTCAGAGGGCCTCAACTCCCTCACCCCGCGCCGCCGTACGGTCGTCAAGGCCGCGGCGGCGACCGCTGTCCTGGCCGGACCGCTGGCGGCGGCCCTGCCCGCGCGCGCCGCCGACCAGGCCCCCGCCTTCCTGCACGGCGTCGCCTCCGGTGACCCGCTGCCGGACGGCATCCTGCTGTGGACCCGTGTGACGCCCGTACCGGAGGCCATACCCGGCTCCGGAATCGGCCCGGACACCGACGTCAGCTGGGTCGTCGCCAGGGACAAGGCGTTCACCACGGTCGTCGCCAAGGGCTCCACCACCGCGACCGCCGCCTCCGACCACACGGTGAAGGCCGACATCCGCGGCCTGGAACCGGCCACCGACTACTGGTTCCGCTTCTCCGCCGGCGGCACCGACTCCCCCGCCGCCCGCACCCGCACCGCCCCGGCGGCCGACGCGGCCGTCACCAACCTCCGCTTCGGCGTGGTCTCCTGCGCCAACTGGGAGGCCGGCTGGTTCTCCCCGTACCGCCATCTCGCGGCCCGCGGCGACCTGGACGCCTGGCTGCACCTCGGCGACTACATCTACGAGTACGGCACCGGCGAGTACGCCACCCGCGGCAAAGTCGTGCGCCCGCACGCCCCGGAGCACGAGATCGTCACGCTCGCCGACTACCGCGTCCGGCACGCGCGGTACAAGACCGACCCGGACCTCCAGGCGCTGCACGCGACGGCCCCGGTCGTGGCGATCTGGGACGACCACGAGTTCGCCAACGACACCTGGTCGGGCGGCGCCGAGAACCACACGGAGGGTGCGGAGGGCGCCTGGTCCGCCCGCCAGGCCGCGGCCAAGCAGGCCTACTTCGAGTGGATGCCGGTACGCCCGGCGCTCGCGGGCACCACCTACCGCCGGTTGCGCTTCGGCAAGCTGGCCGACCTCTCGCTGCTGGACCTGCGGTCCTTCCGCTCCCAGCAGGTGAAGGTCGGCAACGGCGGGGTCGACGACCCGGACCGTACGCTCACCGGCCGCGCCCAGCTCGACTGGCTCAAGTCGGGCCTGAAGGCCTCCGACACGACCTGGCGGCTGGTCGGCAACTCGGTGATGATCTCGCCGTTCGCCATCGGCTCGCTCTCCGCCGACCTGCTGAAGCCCCTCGCCAAGCTGCTCGGCCTGCCGCAGGAGGGACTCGCTCTCAACACCGACCAGTGGGACGGCTACACCGACGACCGCCGCGAACTGCTGGCCCACCTGCGCGCGAACGCGATCCGCAACACCGTCTTCCTCACCGGCGACATCCACATGGCGTGGGCCAACGACGTGCCGGTGGACGCCGGCACCTATCCGCTGTCGCCGTCGGCCGCCACGGAGTTCGTCGTCACCTCGGTCACCTCGGACAATCTCGACGACATCGTCAAGGTCCCCGAGGGGACGGTCTCGTCCGTCGCCTCGCCCGTCATCCGCGCCGCCAACCGGCACGTCCACTGGGTCGACACCGACCGCCACGGCTACGGCGTCCTGGACATCACGGCCGAGCGCGCGCAGATGGACTACTACGTCGTCTCCGACCGCACCGAGCGCGACGCCACGGCCGCCTGGGCCCGCTCGTACCGCACACGCAGCGGCACGCAGAAGGTCGAGCGCGCCTACGACCCTGTGTAAGAGCCGGCCTTGACGACTTCCTAGAGGGATTCGAGGAAGCCGAGCGCCACCCGCCAGGTGGCCTCGGCGGCCTCCTCGTCGTAGTCGGGCAGGTCGGGGTCGGTGTAGAGGTGGCCGGCCCCCGCGTACCGGTACACCTCCACGTCGGCGCCGGTCCGGCCCATCTGGAGATACCAGGCGCTGAGCCAGTCGTCCGTCTCGAAGGGGTCCGGCTCCGCCACATGCAGCTGGACCGGCAGGTCCTCCGCGGTGACGCCGGGCGCGATGTCCGACGTGCCGTGCAGGAGCAGCAGGCCGCGCGCCTTCTCGTCGCCGAGGGCGAGGGTCTGCGCGATGGAGGCGCCGAGCGAGAACCCCGCGTACACCAGCCCGCGCTCCGAGTAAGGCGCGGCGGCCAGCACGGCCCGCTTCAGCAGCTCGTCCTTGCCGATCTTCTCGTTGTGCTCCATCCCCTCCTCGACCGTGTCGAACGTACGCCCGTCGAAGAGGTCGGGGGTCCACACCTCGTGTCCGGCCGCGCGCAGTCTGTCAGCGGCCTGGAGCACCGCGGGCCGCAACCCCTGGGTCGAGTGAAAGAGCATGATGTTCATGTAGGCCATGGTGCCAGCGGGGTGTGACAACCCGGCTTGGCGGCACTACCCAGGACGCAGCGGAAGTCACATGTTCATGCCCCCCGGGAGCCGGTTAGGTTCGGGGGCATGGAGAACCTGCTACGACCGCTGATCGTGGTCGGTGGCTCGGTCGTGCTCACGCTCGTGATCGGCTGGGCCACCGACCTCCTGCTGCGCAAGGCCGACGAACGGCACCACGAGACCCCGCTGTGGGGTCTGCTCCGCCGCGGCCGCATCCCCTACCAGCTCGTGCTCCTGGCGGCCCTGCTGAGAGGGTCGTACGACGAGGCGGAACTGCTGGAGAGCCGCGCCGAAGGCATCGGCCGGACGCTGACCCTGGTACTGATCGGGTCGACCGCCTGGCTGGTGATCCGTATCGCGGCGGCGATCGTCGAGACGTCGTACAGCCGGTACGCCAGTGCCCGGGCCCACCGCGACCCGGCCAGGGTCCGCCGGGTGCGCACCCAGGTGACACTGATCATGCGGGTGGTGTCCGCGATCGTCGGCGTGGTGGCCGCGGCGAGCATGCTGCTGACGTTCCCGGCGTTCCGGGCGGCGGGCGCCTCGCTGCTGGCCTCGGCCGGCATCCTCGGCATCGTCGCCGGTGTCGCAGCCCAGTCCACGCTGAGCAACATGTTCGCCGGCTTCCAGATCGCCTTCGGCGACATGGTGCGCATCGGGGACACCGTGGTGGTGGACGGCGAGTGGGGAACCGTCGAGGAGATCACCCTGACGTACCTGACCGTCCACACCTGGGACGAGCGCCGGATCACGATGCCTGTGTCGTACTTCACGTCCAAGCCGTTCGAGAACTGGTCGCGGGGCACCCCGCAGATGACCGGCATCGTCTTCTGGCACCTCGACCACACGGCCCCCGTCGAAGCGATGCGCGACAAGCTCCGCGACATCCTGCGCGAGTGCCCGGCCTGGGACGGCCGCGCCTACAACCTGTGCGTCACGGACACCACCCCGAACACCATCCAGGTGCGGGCTCTGGTGACCGCGAAGGACGCCGACGACATATGGACCGTACGGGTCGCGGTCCGCGAGCAGATGGTCCGCTGGCTGGCCGACGAGCACCCGTACGCCCTGCCCCGGGTGAACACGGCGGACGCGATCCTGCCGCCCTCTTCCGGCAACGGCCACAATCCGTCCCCGGACGGGGTGCCGCTCCAGCAGCGGCGCTACCACAGCTCGGGACGCCCGGAACGCTGAGGAGGGAGCGACGAGGACGGCCGCCCGTGACGCGGGCGGCCGTCCTCTGACATGGGGCGGCCGTCGTCTGCGGGGCGGCCGTCCCGGCACGGGTCAGTGACCGCGCTCGGCGCCGCCGTTGACCTGGATGATCTGCGAGGTGATGTGCCCGGCGCCCGGGGAGGCGAGCCAGTGCAGGGTCCCGGCGACGTCCCCGGGGGTGCCGGCCCGCCCGGTCGAGGTCTCGCCGACGAGCCGTGCCCGGCGCTCCTCGTCCATCGCGTCTCCGAAGAACTCGGTGTCCTCGACGTAGCCGGGCGCGACCACGTTCACCGTGATGCCGCGTGGTCCCAGCTCGCGGGCGAGATCGTGGGCGTAGGGGTGCAGACCGGCCTTGGCCGCCGCGTAGGCCCCGCTTCCGGAGCCCCGGTAGGCGGCGATGGAGCCGAGGAACAGCACGCGCCCGCCGGGCTCGGCGAGCCGCGGCTTCAGCGCCTCGGTGAGGAGGACGGCGGTCAGGGTGTTGAGCCGGAAGTTCACGGTCCAGGTATGGGCGACGCCCGCGAGGGGATCGTCGCTCCCGGCGTCCGGTTCCAGCAGCCCGTTGCCCCCGGCGCCGTGCACGAGCACGTCCACGGCCCCGAGCTCCCGCTCCACGAACGAGGCGACACCGCGCACGTCCTCCGGCTCGGCCAGATCGGCCGCGTAGGTCAGGGCCCCGGGCACCGCGGCCTTCTCCAGCACTTCAGGCCGCCGCCCGAGCAGCAACACCCGGTCTCCGTCCTCGGCGAACACCCGGGCCGTCGCGAGCCCGATTCCCGTACCCCCACCACTGATCACTACATTCCGTGCCATACCGACGACCTTACGGCCCGTCAGCCGCCGACGGCGAACCGTCCCCCAGGGAATCTCCGGCCTCTCGACGAAACGTCACGGGCGACGCGTGGCCGGCCGGCTCACCGCAGACTGCGCACGTCGAGATGGCGCAGCACCCGGTCGACGACCTCCGGATCCGCCCCGGGCTCGCTCCGCGCCGCCAGCACCTCGTGCCGCGCCGCGCTCAGCATCTCCTGCTGGATCCGCCGCACCCGCTTCACCCGCCGCGCCCGCTCGCGGTACGCCTCCCGCCGCTCGTCCTCGGCCAGTTCGGGGCTGATCCGCACCCCGAGGTCGAAGGCCCGCCGCAGCATCTGCTCGGACAGTTCCTCCGGCAGCTCCTCGGTCTCCTCGATCTCCCGGAGCCGGTGTTTCGCGGCCTTCGACGCCCGGATGGCCAGCTCCTTCGCCAGCTCCTTCTCGTGATCGGTGTCGGCCTTCACGCCGAGCCGCCGCACCAGCCACGGCAACGTCAGCCCCTGCAGCACCAGGGTCGCCATGATCACCCCGAACGCGATGAAGATGATCTCGTCCCGGCTGGGAAACGGCGCCCCCGCGTCCGTCTCCAGCGGAATGGCCAGCACCAGCGCCACCGAGGCCACCCCGCGCATCCCCGACCACCACATCACCACGGTCTCGCGCCAGCTCACCGGGATGTCCTCGTCGTAGTCCCGCCGCGCGTGCAGCCGTTTGGTGAGCCAGGTCGCCGGCATCAGCCACAGCAGCCGGACGAGCACGACGACGACCACCACCACCGCCGCCCATCCGAGCAGCTCGCCCCACCGGCCGGAAGCGGTGCGAATGGCGTTGTGCAGCTCGAGGCCGACCAGCCCGAACGCGACACCGGTGACGAGCGTGTCGACGATGTTCCAGAACGTGTGCCCGGCCAGCCGCGTCATGACGTCGTCGGCGTCGGACCCGTACTCCGCGAGGAACACCGCGGTGGTGAGCACCGCGAGCACCCCGGACCCGTGCAGTTCCTCGGCCATGACGTACGAGGCGTAGGGCACGAGGAGGGTGAGCCCGATCTGGAGCGTGGCGTCCCCGAGCAGTTCCATCAGCTTGTTCGCGCCCCAGCCCAGCGCGATGCCCACGGCCACCGCCACCACGGCCGACAGCACCAGATCGAGCCCCGCGCTCCAGGGCGAGAACGTCCCGCTGACGGCGGCGGCGATCGCCACGTGGTAGAGGACGATGGCCGTCACGTCGTTGAAGAGCCCCTCACCCTCCAGGATCGACACCAGCCGGCGCGGCAGCCCCAGCTGCCCGGCGACAGCGGTCGCCGCGACCGGGTCGGGCGGCGCCACCAGCGCGCCGAGGGCGAACGCCGCGGCGAGCGGCAGGCCCGGCACGATCGCGTCGGCCACGGCGGCCACAGAGGCCATGGTGACGAACACCAGTGCCACGGCGAGCAGGAAGATCGGCCTCTTGTTCGCCGTGAACTGCCGCCACGAGGTGCGCCGCACGGCCGCGTACAGCAGCGGCGGCAGCAGCAACGGCAGGATCAGGTCCGGCGGGATCTCGACGTTCGGCACGAACGGCAGCAGCGCGAGGACTATCCCCAGGAGCGTCATCAGCACCGGCGCGGGCACTTTGAACCGGTCGCCCACGGGCACACTGATCACGGCCCCGAGCAGCAGCACGAACAGCAGGGCCAACTGATCCACGGTCAGCGCTCCGGGAGGTCAAACGGTCACACAACTGACCTCAAGCCTGCCACGCAGCTCCCAGGGCAAACCGTTTCGGCACCCGTCACGCGGGGCTAGAGCGAACGCCGCATCCCCTGGTGCGGAATGCCCGCCTCCATGTACTCGGGCCCGTACGGCTCGTAGCCGAGCCGCTCGTAGAAGCCGAGCGCGTGCGTCTGCGCGTGCAGGTCCACGGCCGCGAGCCCGCGCGCGCGTGCCGCGTCCTCGATGGCCCGCACCAGGGCGACGCCGACACCGAGCCCGCGTGCGGAGCCCGCCACGGCGAGCCGGCCGAGGCAACCCACGGTCGGTCCGGCGCCGGTCTGCGCCACGGCCGCCTCCCCGTGCAGCAGCCGCCCGGTCCCGAGCGGCACACCGTCCTCCCGGACCGCCAGCACATGGACGGCCCCGGCGTCGTACGCGTCGTACTCGATCTCCTCCGGCACGCCCTGCTCGCCGACGAAGACCTCCTTGCGCACGGCGAAGCACGCCTCACGGTCGGCCGGGCCCTCGGCGACCCGCACCACGTACGACGGCGACGGCGTGCTGCTCATCCGTACGTCTCCTCCCGGACCTGGTCCAGGGCCTTCTGCAGGTCGGCCGGGTAGTCGCTGGCGAACTCCACCCACTGCCCGTCCCCCGGGTGCTCGAACCCGAGCCGCACCGCGTGCAGCCACTGGCGGGTCAGATGGAGCCGCTTGGCGAGCGTCGGGTCGGCGCCGTAGGTGAGGTCCCCGACACAGGGGTGCCGGTGGGCGGCCATGTGGACGCGGATCTGGTGGGTGCGGCCGGTCTCCAGCTTCACATCGAGCAGGGAGGCCGCGCGGAACGCCTCGATGAGGTCGTAGTGCGTGACGGACGGCTTGCCGTCGGCGGTGACCGCCCACTTGTAGTCGTGCTGCGGGTGCCGGCCGATCGGGGCGTCGATGGTGCCGCTGGTCGGGTCGGGGTGGCCCTGGACGAGCGTGTGGTACCGCTTGTCGACCGTGCGCTCCTTGAACTGGCGCTTCAGCGACGTGTACGCGTACTCCGACTTGGCCACCACCATCAGCCCCGACGTGCCCACGTCCAGCCGGTGCACGATCCCCTGACGCTCGGCGGCGCCCGACGTCGAGATCCGGTATCCGGCGGCGGCGAGGCCTCCGATGACGGTCGGCCCGGTCCAGCCCGGCGAGGGGTGCGCGGCCACGCCGACCGGCTTGGCGATCACGACCACGTCATCGTCGTCGTGCACGATCTCCATGCCCTCGACCGGCTCGGCCACCACCTGCACCGGCGCGGGCGCCTGCGGCATCTCGACCTCCAGCCAGGCGCCGCCGTGCACACGCTCCGACTTGCCGACCACCGATCCGTCGACCGTGACCTTCCCGCCGGCGGCGAGCTCGGCCGCCTTGGTCCGGGAGAAGCCGAACATGCGGGAGATGGCGGCGTCGACGCGCTCGCCCTCCAGGCCGTCGGGCACGGGCAGGGTACGGATCTCGGGAATCGTGCTCACCCGTCGAGTATGCCGGACAGGATCGTCGGCCCCGTACGGCGCCTGTGGACAACTCCGTGCGGGGCTCAGTCCTTGTGGACGGTCCCGTCCGGGTCGAGCCCCTTGAACGACAGCAGCACGATCAGGATGCCGCCGCACACGATCGCCGAGTCGGCCAGGTTGAACACGGCGAAGTGCTTCGGTGCGATGAAGTCCACCACCGCGCCCTCGAAGACACCCGGCGCCCGGAAGATCCGGTCGGTGAGGTTGCCCAGCGCACCGCCGAGCAGCAGGCCGAGCGCGATCGCCCAGGGCAGGCTGTAGAGCTTGCGGGCGAGCCGGGCGATCACCACGATCACCGACGCCGCGATCACGGTGAAGATCACCGTGAAGGCCTCGCCGAAGCCGAAGGCCGCGCCCGCGTTGCGGATCGCCTCGAACTTCAGCCAGTCCCCGATGATCTCGATGGGCGGGTGGTGCTCCAGTTTGGCCACCACGATCAACTTGCTGACCAGGTCGAGGGCGTAGGCGAAGGCGGCGACCGCGAACAGGACCGCGATCCGCCGCTTGCCCCGGGGCCGCCCGGCCGTGGCCTCCGGCCGATCGGTGCCGGACGCTCCGGCGGCCGCCGCGTCGGTGCCGGACCCACCGGCCGGGGCGCGGGTGACCTCCGAGTCGGCGCGCTCGCCCGAGGCCGTGTGCTCGCCGGGCCGCTCCTGCCCGCTGCCGGCCGCGTCCGGTGTGTCCGGCGTACCGATGATGCGCTCCGCCTCTGCCACGTGAGTCCTTCAACCTAGGTGCCTGACCAGGGCCTGCCCGACACATTCCCGTCGTCCGCCCGCAGGGCGGGGCCCGCGGCGTCTGGTGCGTGCGATCGCAAGGCGCCGGAGCGCCCTCGTGGCGGAGCCACGGCGGGCGGTGCGGCAACGCGGCGAGCGCGCGTGCCAGGCGTCGCGGGGCAGGCGGGAATGTGTCAGACAGGCCCTGGGACGAGGGTACGGCACACTCTGTGCGCCCCACGTGCTCAGTAGGCATTCGGTCGCAGGTCAGTACCGGCGCTCCTGCTTCTGCTTGCACTCCACGCACAGGGTGGCCCGCGGGAAGGCCTGCATCCGGGCCTTGCCGATGGGGTTGCCGCAGTTCTCGCACAGGCCGTAGGTGCCCGAGTCGAGACGTTCCAGGGCGCGCTCGGTCTGGACGAGCATCTCGCGCGCGTTCGCGGCCAGGGCCAGCTCGTGCTCGCGGGTGATGTTCTTGGTGCCGGTGTCCGCCTGGTCGTCGCCCGCGCCGTCCCCGGAGTCCCGCATCAGGCCGGCGAGGGACCGCTCGGACGAGGTGATCTCCTCCCGCAGCCGGGTCTCCTCGGACTGGAGCTCGGCACGCGCCTCGTCGACCTCCTTCGCCGTCCAGGGGTCCTCGCCCGGGCGTACCGCGAGCTCACCGGGTTCCGCCGCGCCCCGCGCCTTGGGAACCGCGGTCTTGGCCGCCGTGGCCGTGCCAGGGGTCTTCTTCGCACCCACCGTCGTCGCTCCCGTCTGCTGCGCGGCCTCGGCCGCACCCGCATTCTTGGCCGTGCTGCTCCCGGCCGTGTCCTGTGTGACCGCGCCGGTCCGGGTGGTGCCCTTTCCGGCCGCGCCCTTCGTGGTGGTGCTCCTGCCTCCGGCGCGAACGCCCTCGGCCTCGACGTCCTTCTCCGCGGCGACGGCCTTGGCGGCCTTCGCCCTCTTGACAGCGGCCTTCTTGGCCGCCGCCCCCTCGGCCGCCGCCTTTTTGGCCGCCGTCTTGGTGGCCACCTTCCTGGGGGCCGCCGTCTCCTTGGCCGCCGTCTTGGTGGCCACCTTGCTGGGGGCCGCCGTCTCCTTGGCCGCCGCCCTCGTGGCTGTCGACTCTGCGGCTGCCGCCTTCCCGGCCGCCGCCTCCTTGGCCGCCTTCTTGGCAGCCGCTTTCCCGGCTGCCGTCTTGGTGCCCGCCGCCTCCTTGGTCCGGGCCTTCTTGGCCGCCGCCTTTCTGGGCGTCGCCTTTCTGGGAGTCGCCTTCGTGGCCGCCACCTCTATGGCTGCCGCCTTCCCGGCCTCCGTCTCCTCGACAGCCGTCTCCTGCACGGCCGTCTTCTCGGCAGCCGCCTTCCCGGCCGGAGCCTCGGCCCCCGCCTTCTTGGCCGCCGTCCCCTTGGCCGCCACCTTCCCGGCCACCGCTTTCCCGGCAGCGGCCTTCTTGGCCGTCACCTTCTTGACGGCCGTCTTCGTCCTGGTGACAGCCGCCTTCGTCCCCTCGGTCGCCTTCCCGGCCGCACCCTTCGCCGCCCGCCCCGCCGAGCCCCCCTGCGTGGTCTTCTTCCCGCCCACGTCCTTGGCCGCACCGCCGGAGGCCTCCGCGGACCTGCCGGAGGCCGACTGCTGTACGGCGGTCTTCTTCGCCACCATGGCCGCGGCCCCTTCACATATTGTGATCTTGCTCGCGAAATCGTGCTGGGACGATAAATCGACTTGAGTCCCGCGGCAACGGGGCACACCGCCCGATTCGCCCGCCTCGCGCACGCCGCGCGGCGAACCTGCATCCGTTGTGCCCAGCTCCCCGCCGGGTAATCCGCCGAGCCGGACGTCCCAGGATCCGAACACCTATACCTCCCCAATCGGGTCATCAAACCCATAAATCCCCCAAACGGAATCCCGTACGCCTCCCTGGCCCCGGCCGTCCCGAAAAGCGGTCGGCCGCTGTCCGCGCGGCGCCGTACACTGGGCGGAGCGAAAAGCGTGGATGGGGACGAGTAGCGGCGTACGCAGCCCAGAGCGACCCGGGGACGGTGGAAGCCCGGGGGTGAGCGCGACGTGAAGATCACCCCGGAGCCGTCGGAAGAAAGCCGCAGCCGAGCGCCGTGGCCAGTAGAACCGGCATCGCGACCCCAATGAGGGGGCTCGCCGACGCACACCCCGCGCCGGAGGGCCAAGGAGGGTGGTACCGCGGGAGCGCGCCGAAGGCGGCGCAGGCACAGACTCAGCTCTCGTCCCTCCGGACGGAAGGCAGCAAGTCCGCCGGAGGAAGCCCGCTGATGACATCGCCGACGTACCGCCAGGTACCCGCCCAGGTCGACCTGCCCGCCCTAGAGCACGCGGTGCTCGCCTTCTGGGACGAGCAGAAGATCTTCTCCAAGAGCCTGGAGCAGTCCGAGGGCCGCCCGGAGTGGGTCTACTACGAGGGCCCGCCCACCGCCAACGGCATGCCCGGCGCCCACCACATCGAGGCCCGCGTCTTCAAGGACGTCTTCCCCCGCTTCCGCACCATGCGCGGCTACCACGTGGCCCGCAAGGCGGGCTGGGACTGCCACGGCCTCCCGGTGGAGCTGGCCGTCGAGAAGGAGCTCGGCTTCTCCGGCAAGCAGGACATCGAGGAATACGGCATCGCCGAGTTCAACGCGAAGTGCCGTGAGTCGGTGACCCGTCACACCAACGCCTTCGAAGAGCTCACCACCCGCATGGGGTTCTGGACCGACCTCCACGACCCCTACCGCACCATGGACCCCGAGTACATCGAGTCGGTCTGGTGGTCGCTCAAGGAGATCTTCGGCAAGGGCCTGCTGGTCCAGGACCACCGCGTCGCCCCCTGGTGCCCCCGCTGCGGCACGGGCCTGTCGGACCACGAGCTGGCGCAGGGCTACGAGACGGTCGTCGACCCGTCCGTGTTCGTCCGCTTCCCGCTCACCTCCGGCCCGCTGGCCGGCGAGGCCGCCCTCCTGGTGTGGACGACCACGCCCTGGACCCTGGTCTCCAACACGGCCGTGGCCGCCCACCCCGAGGTCACCTACGTCGTCGCGACGAACGGTGAGGAGAAGCTGGTCGTCGCCGAGCCGCTCGTCGGCAAGGCCCTCGGCGAGGGCTGGGAGACCACCGGCCAGTCCTTCACGGGCGCCGAGATGGAGCGCTGGACGTACCAGCGCCCGTTCGAGCTGGTCGAGTTCCCGGCCGAGGCCCACTTCGTGGTCAACGCCGAGTACGTCACCACCGAGGACGGCACCGGTCTGGTCCACCAGTCCCCCGCCTTCGGTGAGGACGACCTCAAGGTCTGCCGCTCCTACGGCCTGCCGGTCGTGAACCCGGTCCGCCCGGACGGCACCTTCGAGGAGGACGTCCCCCTCGTCGGCGGTGTCTTCTTCAAGAAGGCGGACGAGAAGCTCACCGAGGACCTCGACGGCCGCGGCCTGCTCTTCAAGCACATCCCGTACGAGCACAGCTACCCGCACTGCTGGCGCTGCCACACCGCGCTCCTCTACTACGCGCAGCCGTCCTGGTACATCCGCACCACCGCGATCAAGGACCGCCTCCTCGCGGAGAACGAGAACACCAACTGGTTCCCGGACACGGTCAAGCACGGCCGGTACGGCGACTGGCTGAACAACAACATCGACTGGGCGCTGTCCCGCAACCGCTACTGGGGCACGCCGCTGCCGATCTGGCGCTGCGCCGAGGACCACCTCACCTGCGTCGGCTCCCTCGCGGAGCTCACCGAGCTCACCGGCACCGACCAGTCGGGCCTGGACCCGCACCGCCCGTTCATCGACGAGGTCACCTTCGCCTGCCCGCAGGACGGCTGCGGCAGCACGGCCACGCGCGTGCCGGAGGTCATCGACGCCTGGTACGACTCGGGTTCGATGCCGTTCGCGCAGTGGGGCTACCCGTACAAGAACAAGGAACTCTTCGACACCCGCTACCCGGCGCAGTTCATCTGCGAGGCCATCGACCAGACGCGCGGCTGGTTCTACACGCTGATGGCGGTCGGCACCCTGGTCTTCGACAAGTCGTCCTACGAGAACGTGGTCTGTCTCGGCCACATCCTCGCCGAGGACGGCCGCAAGATGTCCAAGCACCTGGGCAACACCCTGGAGCCCATCCCGCTGATGGACCAGCACGGCGCGGACGCGGTGCGCTGGTTCATGGCGGCCGGCGGTTCCCCCTGGGCGGCCCGCCGCGTCGGTCACGGCACCATCCAGGAGGTCGTCCGCAAGACGCTCCTCACGTACTGGAACACGGTCGCCTTCCAGGCCCTGTACGCCCGTACGTCCGGCTGGGCCCCGTCCGCGGCCGACCCGGCCCCGGCCGACCGGCCGGTCCTGGACCGCTGGCTGCTGTCCGAGCTGCACGCGCTCACCGACCAGGTCACCAAGTCCCTGGACGCCTACGACACCCAGCGCGCCGGCAAGCTGCTGTCCGCGTTCGTCGACGACCTGTCGAACTGGTACGTGCGCCGCTCGCGCCGCCGCTTCTGGCAGGGCGACAAGGCGGCTCTGCGTACCCTGCACGAGGTCGTCGAGACGGTGACGCAGCTGATGTCCCCGCTGACCCCGTTCATCACCGAGCGGGTCTGGCAGGACCTGATCGTTCCTGTCACCCCGGGCGCTCCCGAGTCGGTCCACCTGTCGTCCTGGCCGGAGGCGGACCTCACCGCCATCGACCCGGAGCTGTCCAAGCAGATGGTGCTGGTGCGCCGGCTGGTGGAACTGGGCCGTGCCACGCGCGCGGAGTCGGGCGTCAAGACGCGTCAGCCGCTGTCCCGCGCGCTGATCGCCGCGTCGGGCTTCGACGCGCTCCACTCCGAACTGCGCACGCAGATCACGGAGGAGCTGAACGTCGAGTCGCTCGCCACCCTCAGCGAGGTCGGCGGTTCCCTGGTGGACACCACCGCGAAGGCCAACTTCCGCGCGCTGGGCAAGCGGTTCGGCAAGCGCGTCCAGGACGTGGCCAAGGCCGTAGCGAACGCCGACGCGGCCGCCCTCTCGCTCGCCCTGCGCGAGGGCACGGCGTCGGTCGAGGTCGACGGCGAGACGATCACGCTGGCTCCCGACGAGGTCATCATCACCGAGACCCCGCGCGAGGGCTGGTCGGTGGCCTCGGACTCCGGCGCGACGGTCGCCCTGGACCTGGAGATCACGGAGGAGCTCCGCCGCGCCGGTCTGGCCCGTGACGCGATCCGCCTGATCCAGGAGGCCCGCAAGAACAGCGGTCTCGACGTGGCCGACCGCATCGCACTGCGCTGGACGGCGACCGACCAGGCCGTCACCGAGGCCCTGACCGAGCACGCGGGTCTGATCGCCGACGAGGTCCTGGCGACGGACTTCGTGCCCGGCGAGGCGGATGACAGCTACGGCGCCCCCTTCACGGACGAGGGCCTGACGCTCACCTTCCGCCTGCGCAAGGCGTAGCCCCCGGGCCGACCGGCCCGACGGATCGCGAAGGCCCGGACCCGCCAAAGATCTTGGTGGGTCCGGGCCTTCGGCGTTGCGTACGCACGAACGCACGTAGCAACACGTGGCAAAAGGCGGGGCCCCGGGTGTGAACCCGGGGCCCCGCCCTGAACGCTGCCGATGTCTACGCCGTACTACTGGCCATCAGGCCGTCAGTTGTCGTCCTCGTCGATCAGGAAGCCCCGCATGGGCGAGGGCGCCTGACCCATCGGCGAGGGGCCCTGCGGACGCACCGGCGCCATCGGCTGGGTCATCGCCGGCGACATCTGCTGCTGACCGCCGTAGGACGGACCGGACGGCGACGGGCCGCCGCCCATCGTCTGGTTGCCACCACCGTAGGACGGGGCGCTCGCGCCGGCCGGAGCCATGGAAGGCGCCGGGGACGGCGGGAGGGACGCGGCAGCCGGAGTCCGCGGCGGGGCCAGCGAGTCGTCGGCCTGGGTCTCCAGCTGACGCAGCTGCGACTCCAGGTACGACTTCAGGCGCGTGCGGTACTCGCGCTCGAAGCCGCGCAGGTCCTCGACCTTGCGCTCCAGCGTGGCGCGAGCGGACTCCAGGGAGCCCATCGCGACGCGGTGCTTCTCCTGCGCGTCCCGCTCCAGGGCGTCGGCCTTGGCTCGGGCGTCACGCTCCAGACCCTCGGCACGCGAACGCGCCTCGCCGACGATCTTGTTGGCTTCGGAACGGGCCTCGGCGATCGCCTGGTCGGCGGTCTGCTGGGCCAGCGAGAGGACACGGGCGGCGCTGTCGCCACCGGGGCCTCCCTGACCGGGGCCGCCCATCGGACCGCCCATGGGGCCGCCCATCGGACCACCCATCTGCTGCTGCATGGGGGGCTGGCCCATCGGGCCCGGACCGCCCGGACCCTGGCCCATCGGACCGGGACCCTGCGGACCACCCTGACCGCCGGGACCGGCGGGCAGCTGCGGGGCACCGCTCGGCAGCTGGGGCGGACCACCCATGGGGCCACCCATCTGCTGCTGCGGCGGGCCCGATATGCCGGCGGGTACAGGACCACCGGGACCGCGCATCCCCTGCTGCTGCGGGGGCTGCTGCTGATCCTGCTGCTCCGGAGGCTTGCGCATGTTCTGCTGATTCTGCGCAGCAGCGCGCGTGGCCGCGGCCAGTTTGGCGCGCAGGTCCTCGTTCTCGCGGAGCAGGCGGGTCAGTTCGGCTTCGACCTCATCGAGGAAGGCATCGACCTCGTCCTCGTCATAGCCTTCTCGGAGGCGGACGGTCGTGAACTGCTTGTTCCGCACGTCCTCGGGGGTCAACGGCATCTCTTCACCTCAACGTAGTCGTCGGCAGTCGGCAAGACCGTATCTGTCACATCGCTCACATCGCGTTCCGCACGAGTGTGATCAGGATGTAGACGATGATCATCAGAACGAAGAAGGACAGGTCGAGCGCCACGCCCCCGAGACGCAGCGGCGGGATGACCCGCCGCAGAAGCTTGAGCGGTGGATCCGTGACAGTGTAAGTGGACTCAAGAACGACCACCATCGCCTTGCCGGGTTGCCATGAGCGGGCGAACTGGAAGACGTAGTCCATGACCAGCCGGAAGATGAGCACGATGAGGAAGCACATCAGCGCGATGTAGACGACATCCAGAACCACGCTCATGATCTCTTGCTTCCCTCTCCCCTGTGCCCTGCTTGTTGCTGCTGTTTCCGATGGTGTGTCTCAGCTCTGGTTGAAGAACCCGCCCTCTGCGATGCGGGCCTTGTCCTCCGCCGTGACATCGACGTTAGCAGGCGACAACAGGAACACCTTCTGCGTCACCCGCTCGATACTGCCGTGAAGACCAAACACCAAACCGGCCGCAAAGTCGACAAGTCGCTTCGCATCTGTGTCGTCCATCTCAGTCAGATTCATGATCACCGGAGTGCCTTCACGGAAGTGTTCCCCGATGGTACGGGCCTCGTTGTAGGTCCGCGGGTGAAGCGTGGTGATCCGGTAAGGCTCTCGTTCGGACACGACCTTGGGCATGATCACCGGTGCGTTCTTCTCCAGACTTGCGCGTTCTTGTGTGATGGATGCCACGGGCGCGATGCGCGCCGGGCGGCCGGATTCCGCGGGTAGCGAAGCGGAACGAGCGACCGGCTCACGAGGAGGGGACGGTTGTACGACTCGTACCTCTTCGTCCCTTTGGGGCTGATGTGAGATATGTGGCTGATGGGACGGCTCGTGCCGTCGGTGATCCCGCTCGGGTTCAGGGTCGAGTTCGGGTTCGAAGTCGTCGTCGGGGTCGAATCCGCGGCCGTCGTACCCATCGTCCTCCACGAGGCCGAGGTAGACCGCCATCTTGCGCATCGCGCCGGCCATGCTCTGAGTCCTCCGCTCTGTGGTGGATCGGCTGACGACTGCCAAGTGCCCGCGATCCACGAGGCCTTTGTCCGCCTAACGGCGGCAATGACCATATTTTCTGCTGTGGTCCGACTTCCTGGCGACGTTACCGGAGCCTGGGGCGGACTCCGAGTACCGCGCTGCCGACGCGTACATGTGTCGCTCCGGCCGCCACGGCCTGTTCGAGGTCCGCACTCATCCCCGCCGAGACCATGGTGGCAGTCGGATGACTCCTGCGCAGGTCAGTCGACAAATCCAGCAATCGCCCGAACGCGGCCTGTTCGCGCCCCGCGTACTCTCCGGTGAGCGGCGCGACGGTCATCAGTCCAGCGAGCCGAAGCCCCGGCGCCTCGGCGACGAGACCGGCCAACTCGCCGATGCCTTCGGGCGCCAGACCGCCCCGCTCGCCCCGGCCGCTCTCACCGGCGTCGAGTGCGACCTGGATGAGACACCCCAGCTCGCGCCCGGTCCGGACGGCCTCCTTCGACAGAGCTGTGACGAGCTTGGAACGATCGACAGACTGCACGAAGTCCGCGTAACCGACCACGGATCGCACCTTGTTGGTCTGGAGTTGACCGACAAAATGCCAAGTAAGGGGCAGATCCATACAGGCGGCGGCCTTGGGGGCCGCGTCCTGGTCACGGTTCTCGGCGACGTGGCGGACGCCGAGTTCCGACAGGATCCGCACATCGCTCGCGGGGTAGGTCTTGGTGACCACGATCAGCGTCACCTCGTCGCGTTCCCGCCCCGCGGCGGTGCACGCGTCGGCGATACGCCGTTCCACTTTCGCCAGATTCGCGGCGAGTTCGTCCTTACGGTCCGTCATGCCCCATCAGTCCAACCACACATAGCCCGCGAGCCGACCGGTGGTGCGGTCGCGGCGGTACGAGAAGTGATCGCCCGACTCCAGCGTGCACACCGGCGACTGCTCCCGGTCGCGCACCCCGAGCCGTTCGAGCTGGGCGTGCACTCCGGCGCTCACGTCCACGGCCGGCGTGCCCCAACTCGTCTCGGCGTACGCCGCCGGCTCGACGGCGGCCACCTCGGCGCGCATCGCCTCCGGCACTTCGTAACACCGGCCGCAGACGCTGGGTCCGGTGCGGGCGACGATCCGGGAGGGCTCGGCGCCCAGCTCCGTCATCGCGCGTAGCGCGGCCGGGACGACGCCGGCGATCATGCCGGGCCGGCCCGCGTGGGCCGCCGCGACGATCCCGGCCACGGGATCGGCGAGCAGCACCGGCACGCAGTCGGCGGTGAGCACGGCGAGGGCGAGGCCCCGCCGCACGGTGACGATCGCGTCGACCGAGGGGATCTCGGACGAAGATCCCCACGGCCCGTCCACCACCGCCACGTCGGCCCCGTGCACCTGGTTCATCCAGACCACCCGGTCCGGATCGGCGCCCAGGGACTTGGCGGCGAGGTCGCGGTTGGTTCGTACGGCGTCGGGATCGTCGCCGACCGCTCCGCCGAGGTTGAGCTCCTCATACGGAGCGGCGCTCACTCCGCCCCACCGGTCGGTGAAGCCGAAGTGCGCGCCGCTCACGCTTTCGCGCTGTCCTATCACGTCAGGAGAATCACTTAAGGAAGTCCGGTACGTCCAGTTCCTCGGCCGCACTGTCCGAGTAGGTCCGCGGCGCCGGCGGGACCGGCGGGGCGACCGGGATGTCGCTGACCGGCTCCGGAGCGGGCTCCGGGTCCTCCTTCGGGGTCACGCTGCCGAGCGATCCGAAGGACGGGCGGCTCTCGGTCTGCCGCGCCGGGGCAGGCTCGTCGCGCTTGGCGGAGGACGAGCCGAGGACGGTGTCCCGCTTGGCGGGCGGCTGGCCGCCGTCGAAGCCGGCCGCGATCACGGTGACCCGGACCTCGTCGCCCAGAGCGTCGTCGATCACCGCGCCGAAGATGATGTTGGCCTCGGGGTGGGCGGCCTCGCTCACCAGCTGGGCGGCCTCGTTGATCTCGAACAGACCGAGGTCCGAGCCGCCGGAGATGGAGAGCAGCACACCGCGGGCACCGTCGATGGACGCCTCCAGCAGCGGCGAGGAGATCGCCATCTCGGCCGCGGCCACCGCGCGGTCGTCGCCGCGGGCCGAGCCGATGCCCATCAAGGCCGAGCCGGCCTCGGACATGACCGACTTGACGTCGGCGAAGTCGAGGTTGATGAGGCCCGGGGTGGTGATGAGGTCGGTGATGCCCTGGACACCAGAGAGGAGGACCTGGTCGGCCGACTTGAAGGCGTCGAGCACCGAGACCTGGCGGTCCGAGATGGACAGCAGCCGGTCGTTCGGGATGACGATGAGGGTGTCGACCTCTTCACGGAGTTCGGCGATGCCGTCCTCGGCCTGGTTCGCGCGGCGCCGCCCCTCGAAGGTGAACGGGCGCGTGACCACACCGATGGTGAGGGCACCGAGCGAGCGGGCGATGTTGGCCACGACGGGCGCGCCGCCGGTGCCGGTGCCGCCGCCTTCACCGGCTGTCACGAAGACCATGTCGGCCCCCTTGAGGACCTCCTCGATCTCCTCGCGGTGGTCCTCGGCGGCCTTCCGGCCCACGGCCGGGTTGGCTCCGGCGCCGAGTCCGCGGGTGAGTTCACGGCCGACGTCCAGCTTGACGTCGGCGTCGCTCATCAACAGAGCTTGCGCGTCGGTGTTGATGGCGATGAACTCGACGCCCTTGAGACCGACCTCGATCATCCGGTTGATGGCATTGACACCACCGCCGCCGACACCGATGACTTTGATGACTGCGAGGTAGTTCTGCGGTGCTGCCACGTCGAAGGCCTCTCGCCTCGAGTTACGTGTCGCCGAATCACTGTGACGCGCTGCGCCCCGCGACCCGACGACTGATGCCGAATGGGACGGTCCGTATCGCCGACCCGAACCCTAAGCCTGAAGTTTAGGGTTACCAGTGTGTCTGTTCCTTGGAGTCTTCTGAACAGGACACTAAGTCGACAAGTGGCGCACGTTCAACGAACACGCCGAACCTCCCGTTTTTCTTTTCACCCTATGTGATCAGCCGTAGCACTGCCCAACCAGGGTGCTGGCCTGCGCGGATGTGCGTCAACTCCCTGATGACGCAGGCGCGGTGGGAACACTCACGTCGAAGTACCGCGCACCGGGCGAGGCTTTCATCAGGGCGGTGAGCGTGCGGGCCTTCGCGGCGCCCTTCTCGCTGCTCCCCCAGCCGATCGTGCGGCCGTCCGCCAGCTCCAGCGAGATGTCGTCGTAGGAACGGACCTTGACGGTTCGTGTGCCGCGCGCGACGGCGGCCGGAACGGCGCGGGCGACGACCACCGCCTCGCGCACCAGCCGGGACTCGCCGAAGCGACGCAGGCCGGCGGCGGCGGAGCTGGACCGGGACAGTGACAATTCCAGTGCGGGCACGCCTTTCGGCGCCTCGGAAACCGTGGCGAAACGGACACCTTCATCGTCCACTTCGACGAACTTTCCGCCCTTTTGCACAATCAGAACCGGAGTCCGCTCGACCACTTTCAGCCCGATTCCGTGGGGCCAGGAACGGACCACGTCAACCGAGTCGATCCGGGGCAATTTCCGGCGCAGTCGCGTCTCGATCGCATCGGCGTCGACGGAAATCAACGGCTTCCCGAGGGGAACCTCGGCGGCCGCCCTGACCTGAGCCGGCGTCAGGACCCGTGTACCGGACACCGAGACCTTCTCGGCACGCAGCCAGGCGGAGCCCCAGAAGAGCCAGACCGTCGGGAAACCGAGGAAGACCAGGACGAGACCCAGAATGACGATCACACGAAGCCGGGCCCGCCTCGACCGCAGACGGGGCGGCGGGCCGGACGACTCCTGCTTGCGTTCACCGCGCTCGGCGGTGGTCGATCCGGCCACGCTCCCTGCCTTCCGTCATACAGTGCTAGCGCTGTGCACGACTGGCGGCGATCGCCTCGTACACCATGCCGACGAGCAGGTCGTCGGCGTCCCGGCGGCCGAACTCGGCGGCGCTGCGGGACATCTGGTACAGCCGGTGCGGGTCGGCGAGCACGGGGAGTACGTTCTGCTGCACCCACTCGGGGGTCAGCTCCGCGTCGTCGACCAGCAGACCGCCGCCGGCCTTGACCACCGGCTGGGCGTTGAGCCGCTGTTCGCCGTTGCCGATGGGCAGCGGGACGTAGGCGGCCGGAAGCCCGACGGCGGAGAGTTCGGCGACGGTCATCGCGCCCGCGCGGCAGAGCATCATGTCGGCCGCGGCGTACGCGAGGTCCATCCGGTCCAGATAACTTACCGGGACGTAAGGGGGCATTCCCGGCATCTGGTGAACCTGCGGCAGTTCGTTCTTCGGGCCGACCGCGTGCAGGATCTGGATTCCGGCCTGCTGGAGCCAGGGCGCGACCTGCTGGACGACCTCGTTCAGGCGGCGGGCGCCCTGGGAGCCGCCGGTGACCAGCAGCGTGGGCAGGTTCGGGTCCAGGCCGAACGCGGCCCGGGCCTCAGGGCGTACGGCGGCCCGGTCCAGGGTGGCGATGGAGCGGCGCAGCGGGATGCCGATGTAACGGGAGTTCCGCAGCTTGCTGTCGGGCGTGGAGACGGCGACCTGGCTGGCGTACCGCGAGCCGATCTTGTTGGCCAGGCCCGGGCGGGCGTTGGCCTCGTGGATGACGATCGGCACGCCCAGGCGCTTGGCCGCGAGGTAACCGGGCAGGGCGACGTAACCGCCGAAGCCGACCACCGCGTCCGCCTTGGTGCGCTCCAGGATCTGCTCGGTCGCCTTGATGGTGCCGCGCAGCCGGCCCGGGACGGTGATCAGCTCGGGGGTGGGCTTGCGCGGCAGCGGCACGGCGGGGATCAGCGCGAGTTCGTACCCACGCTCGGGTACGAGACGTGTCTCGAGGCCGCGCTCCGTGCCCAGGGCCGTGATGCCCACGCTCGGATCCTGCCTGCGCAGGGCGTCCGCGAGGGCGAGCGCGGGCTCGATGTGGCCCGCGGTTCCTCCGCCGGCGAGTACGACATGCACCGAAATTCACCGCTCTCCGGACGAGCGCGCCACCGAGGCACGCCGTCGCATCGTGTTCCATCTCCGGGGACTCCGTTTGGAACCGGTGCCCCCAGCCCCCCGCTTTCTACCAAAGCGGGGTTGCCGCATCGCAAGCGCCGCCCGCGCAGCGGGCTCGTCGCGCGCGAAGGCGATCAGCAACCCGATGGCGAACATGGTCGGCAGCAGGGCGGATCCTCCGTAGGAGAACAGCGGGAGGGGGACACCGGCGATCGGCAGCAGACCGAGCACCGCACCGATGTTGATCACGGCCTGGGCCGTGATCCAGGTGGTCACGCCTCCCGCGGCGTACCTGACGAAGGGGTCCTCCGTGCGTCCGGCCACGCGGATACCCGCATAGCCTAGAGCCGCGAAGAGGGCGAGTACCGACAGCGTCCCCGCCAGGCCCAGTTCCTCACCTGTGACGGCGAAGATGAAGTCGGTGTGGGCTTCGGGGAGTTGGCCCCATTTCTCCACACTCGCGCCCAGCCCGGAACCGAAGATTCCGCCGGAGGCGAGGGCGTAGATCCCGTGCACGGCCTGCCAGCAGTCGACGGGGCCCGACTGGGGTTCGGTGGCGCCGAGGCACTGGAGGCGGGCCATGCGGTTGGCGCTGGTCTTGATGAGGATCAGGCCGAGCACGGCGGCGACCGACAGGACCCCGGCGAACAGCCGCGTGGGCGCGCCGGCCAGCCAGAGCAGGCCGAAGAGGATGGCTGTGAGGATGATCGCGGTGCCCATGTCGCCGCCGATCATGATCAGGCCGAGCAGCATGAAGGCGGCCGGCACCAGCGGCACGAGCATGTGCTTCCACTGGGTCAGCAGCCTCTTGTCCTGCTTGCGGGCGAGCAGGTCGGCGCCCCACAGGACGAGGGCCAGCTTGCCGAACTCACTGGGCTGGATCTGGAAGGAGCCGCCGAGCGAGATCCAGTTCTGGTTGCCGTTGACCGACACTCCTATCCCCGGGATCTGGACCAGGATCATGAGGAAGACGGCGCCCGCGAGGATCGGGTAGGCCAGTGCCCGGTGCAGCCGCACCGGCATCCGGGAGGCCGCGAACAGCAGACCGGCGCCGATGACCGCCGCGAGGAGCTGCTTGCGGAAGAAGTACGAGCCCGGCAGCGACATCTGGAGCGCGGTGATCTGCGAGGCCGAGTAGACCATCACCAGCCCCAGCACGGTGATCAGCAGACTGCCGCCGAAGATGAGGTAGTAGGCGGTCAGTGGCCGGTCCCAGCCCCTGCGCGCACGGTGGTAGAAGGCGAGGACGCCGGTCTGGCGCGGGAGCCGGGTCGCGGCGGGGCGCTTGGGAACGCGTGGAGCCGGAGGCCGTCCGGTACGGCTGGTGGGCATCGCCGCTCACCTCTCCGTGCCGGTGGGGAACGTTGTGCGGCGGACGTCCCCCGGCCGCTCGGGCACCAGCCACATCCGTCTCACGCGTCCCTCCCAGGTTCGCCCGGCACCGCCGCCGGGCAAGGCGGACCCGGGTCAGCCCTCGGCGGAGCCGAGTTCACGAACGGCGTCCGCGAAAGCGTCCCCGCGCTTGTTGTAGTTGGCGAACATGTCCATGGAGGCACAGGCGGGAGCCAGCAGTACCGTGTCACCGGTGCGAGCGAGCCTGCGCGCCTCCTGAACCGCCGCGCGCATCGCCCCAGTGTCGGTCCGGTCGAGGTCGACGACGGGTACTTCCGGGGCGTGTCGCGCCAGCGCTTCGCGGATGAGCTCGCGGTCCGCGCCGATCAGCACGGCCCCGCGCAGCCGAGGCGCCGACTTGGCGACCAGTTCGTCGAAGGTCGCGCCCTTCGCCAGCCCGCCCGCGATCCACACGATCGACTCGTACGCCGCCAACGAGGCTTCCGCCGCGTGCGTGTTGGTGGCCTTGGAGTCGTCGACGTACGCGACCCCGTCCACGTCGGCCACGTGCGCGATGCGGTGGGCGTCCGGGGTGAAGGCCCGCAGGCCGTCCCGTACGGCCTGGGCGGGTACGCCGAAGGCGCGTGCGAGGGCCGCCGCCGCGAGGGCGTTGGCGATGTTGTGCGGGGCCGGCGGGTCGACGTCCGCGACCTCGGCGAGCTCCTGGGCGTTCTTCTGCCGGTTCTCGACGAAGGCGCGGTCGACCAGGATGCCCTCCACGATGCCGAGTTGGGAGGGCGCGGGCGTGCCGAGGGTGAAGCCGATCGCCCGGCAGCCCTCCTCGACGTCGGCCTCACGGACCAGGTCCTCGGTGGCCTTGTCGGCGACGTTGTAGACGCAGGCGACGCGATTGCCCTCGTAGATCCGGCCCTTGTCGGCGGCGTACGCCTCCATGGAGCCGTGCCAGTCGAGGTGGTCGGGGGCGAGGTTGAGCACCGCCGCGGAGTGGGCGCGCAGCGACGGCGCCCAGTGCAGCTGGTAGCTGGACAGCTCCACCGCCAGGACGTCGTACGGCTCCTCGCCGAGCACCGCGTCCAGCAGGGAGACGCCGATGTTGCCGACGGCGGCGGTGCGCAGCCCGGCCGCCGTCAGGATCGACGCCAGCATCTGGACGGTGGTGGTCTTGCCGTTGGTGCCCGTGACGGCCAGCCAGGGGGCGGCGTCGGGGCCGCGCAGGCGCCAGGCCAGTTCGACGTCGCCCCAGACGGGGACGCCCGCTCGGTCCGCCGCCGCGAACAGCGGCTTGTCCGGCTTCCAGCCGGGCGCGGTGACGATCAGTTCGGAGCCCTCGGGCAGGGTGTCGCCGTCACCGAGGCGCACGGTGATGCCGAGCGCCTCCAGCTCGTCCGCCTGCGCCCGCGCGCGCTCGTCGGCGCCGTCGTTGACGACCGTGACGATCGCGCCGCGGCCGTGCAGCACCTTGGCCGCCGGGACGCCGGAGACGCCGAGCCCGGCGACGGTGACGTGCTTGCCCTGAAACTCGTAGGGCTCCGAGGAGGTCACTTGTCCGCTGCCCATCCTGCGTAGAAGAGTCCAAGTCCGACGATCACACAAATGCCCTGAATGATCCAGAAGCGGACCACGACAAGAACTTCGGACCAGCCCTTGAGTTCGAAGTGGTGCTGGAGTGGTGCCATCCGGAAGACGCGCTTGCCGGTGAGGCGGAAGGAACCGACCTGGATCACCACGGACATGGTGATCAGGACGAAGAGACCGCCGAGGATGGCCATCAGCAGCTCGGTGCGGGAGCAGATCGCGAGGCCGGCGAGCACACCGCCGAGCGCCAGCGAACCGGTGTCACCCATGAAGATCTTGGCCGGCGAGGTGTTCCACCACAGGAAGCCGAGGCAGGCGCCCATCAGCGCCGAGGCGACCACCGCGAGGTCGAGCGGATCTCTCACCTCGTAGCACGCGCCCGGGTTGGTCAGGGTCTGCGCGTTGGCGCAGGACTCCTGGAACTGCCAGACGCCGATGAAGGTGTAGGCGCCGAAGACCAGCACCGAGGCGCCGGTGGCCAGACCGTCCAGACCGTCGGTCAGGTTCACGCCGTTCGACATCGCGAGGATCATGAACAGCGCCCAGACCACGAAGAGCACGGGTCCGATGGTCCAGCCGAAGTCCGTGATGAAGGACAGCTTCGTGGAGGCCGGGGTGTTGCCGCGGTTGTCCGCGAACTGCAGCGACAGCACCGCGAAGCCGATGCCGACGATCAGCTGGCCGGCCATCTTCGCCTTGGCCCGCAGACCCAGCGAACGCCGCTTGACGATCTTGATGTAGTCGTCGAGGAAACCGACCAGGCCCATGCCGACCATCAGGCCGAGCACCAGCAGTCCTGAGAAGGTCGGCGCCGCGTCGGCCTCCGGGTCCAGATAACCCGTGATGACCTTGGCCAGGAAGTACGCGGCGACCGTCGCCAGGATGAAGGCGATACCGCCCATGGTCGGCGTGCCGCGCTTGCTGGCGTGCTCGCGCGGGCCGTCGTCGCGGATGTACTGGCCGTAGCCCTTGCGGGCGAGCAGCTTGATCAGCAGCGGGGTGCCGATCAGTGTGAGGAAGAGACCAATGACTCCTGCGAACAGGATCTGCTTCATCATCGGGCGGAAACCTCACCCTCGGCACCGGACTCGAGCAGCGCCTGCGCCACGCCTTCGAGGCCGACCGAACGGGACGCCTTCACGAGTACGACGTCTCCCGGGCGCAACTCGCTGCGCAACAGGTCGACCGCCGCCTGTGCGTCGGACACGTGCACCGACTCCTCACCCCACGAACCCTCGTTATATGCGCCCAGTTGCAGCCAGGCGGCTTCCCTGCCACCGACCGCGACGAGCTTGCTGACGTTGAGCCGGACGGCAAGCCGTCCGACCGCGTCGTGCTCGGCGAGAGCCTCGTCCCCGAGCTCGGCCATCTTGCCGAGCACCGCCCACGTCCGCCGCCCCTTGCCCATCGCCGCGAGCGCGCGCAGAGCGGCTCGCATGGACTCGGGGTTCGCGTTGTAGGCGTCGTTGACGACCGTCACGCCGTCCGGGCGCTCGGTGACCTCCATCCGCCAGCGGGAGAGGGAGCCCGCCTCGGAGAGCGCAACGGCGATCTCGTCTGCGGACATGCCCAACTCGTGGGCGACGGCGGCCGCGGCGAGCGCGTTCGACACGTGGTGCTCACCGTACAGGCGCATGGTCACATCGCTTGCACCGGAGGGTGTGTGAAGCCTGAAAGCGGGCTGTCCGGTGTCCGTGAGTCGCACGTTCTCGGCGGAGACGTCCGCTTCGCCGGACTCTCCGAAAAGGATCACCTTCGCCTTCGTTCGGGAGGCCATGGCCCGTACGTAGGGGTCGTCCGCGTTGAGGATCGCGGTGCCGCCCTCGGCCTCGGACGGCAGGGCCTCGACGAGTTCGCCCTTGGCCTGGGCGATCTGCTCCCGGCCGCCGAACTCGCCGATGTGGGCGCTGCCGACGTTGAGGACGAGGCCGATCTTGGGGGGCGTCAGCCCGGCGAGGTAGCGGATGTGCCCGATGCCGCGGGCGCCCATCTCCAGGACCAGGAAGCGGGTCTCCTCGGTGGCGCTGAGCGCGGTCAGCGGCAGTCCGATCTCGTTGTTGAGCGAGCCGGGCGTGAACACCGTCGGGGCCTTGCGCTGGAGTACCTGCGCGATGAGGTCCTTGGTGCTGGTCTTGCCCGCCGAGCCGGTGAGGGCGACGAGGGTGGCACCGAGCCGTCGTACGACGTGCCGCGCGAGGGCGCCGAGGGCCGTCTGGACGTCGTCCACGACGATGGCGGGCACACCGACGGGCCGGGTGCCGAGCACGGCCACCGCTCCCGCCCCGACGACCGCCGCCGCGAAGTCGTGGCCGTCCACGCGCTCACCGGCGAAGGCGACGAACAGGCTGCCCGGCCCCGCCTCGCGGGAGTCCCGGACGACCGGGCCGGTGACCTGGACGGACGGATCCGGTATGTCGTGTGTCTGCCCGCCGACGACTTCTGCGATCTCGGCGAGGGAGAGGGCGATCACAAGTTCATCCCCTGGATCATGCGGGATTTCATCCCTGGGTCTTCTGGATGGCTTCGCGAAGCACCTGGCGGTCGTCGAAGGGACGGACCACCCCGGCGATGTCCTGGCCCTGCTCGTGGCCCTTGCCCGCGACCAGGACGGTGTCGCCGGGCTCGGCGCGGGCGACGGCGGCGGCGATCGCGGCGGCCCGGTCCTCGAAGACCTGCACCTCGCCGCGCTCGTACGCGGGCACGGAGGCCGCGCCCTGGAGCATCGTGGCGAGGATCGCGAGGGGATCCTCGGAGCGGGGGTTGTCGGAGGTCAGTACGGCGGTGTCGGCGAGCCGGGCCGCGGCGGCGCCCATGGGCTCGCGCTTGGTCGTGTCCCGGTCACCGCCGCAGCCGAGGACGATGTGCAGCTTGCCCTCGGTGACCTTGCGCAGGGCCCGCAGCACGGACTCGACGGCGTCGGTCTTGTGGGCGTAGTCGACGACCGCGAGGTACGGCTGCCCGGCGTCCACGCGCTCCAGGCGGCCCGGCACCCCGGGTACGGCGGCCACGCCGTCGGCGGCGGCCTGCGGGTCGAGACCGGCGACGGCGAGGGCGACGATCGCGGCCAGGGTGTTGGCCACGTTGAAGGGCCCCGGCAGCGGCGACTTGGCGCTGATCCGCTCGCCCTTGGGGCCGACGACGGTGAACGTCGAGTCCAGCTGGCCGACCTCGACGTCCTCGGCGCGCCAGTCGGCGTCGGGGTGGCCCTCGGCGGAGTACGTGACGACCGGGACGGTGGCCTCGTTCACCAGCCTGCGCCCGTACTCGTCGTCGACGTTGACCACGCCCAGCTTGCCGCGTTTCGGCGTGAACAGCTGCGCCTTGGCCTGGAAGTAGTCCTCCATGCCCGAGTGGAACTCCATGTGTTCCGGGCTGAGGTTGGTGAAGACGCCGATGTCGAAGACGCAGCCGTCGACGCGGCCGAGCACCAGGGCGTGGCTGGAGACCTCCATGGCGACCGCCTCCACCCCGCGTTCGCGCATGACGGCGAACAGGGCCTGGAGGTCGGTGGCTTCGGGGGTGGTGCGCTCGGACTTGATGCGTTCGTCGCCGATGCGCATCTCGACCGTGCCGATCAGGCCGGTGGACCTGACCGTCTTCAGGCCGCCCTCGACCAGGTAGGCGGTGGTGGTCTTGCCGGAGGTGCCGGTGATCCCGATCTGGAGCAGGTCCCGGCCGGGGTGGCCGTAGATCGTGGCGGCCAGCTCGCCCATCCGCGCACGCGGGTCGTCGACGACCAGGACCGGAAGTCCGGACGCGGCGGCGCGCTCGGCACCGGTCGGGTCGGTCAGCACGGCGGCGGCGCCGAGGCCCGCGGCCTGGTTGACGAAGTCGGCGCCGTGCAGCCGGGCGCCCGGGAGGGCGGCGTACAGGTCGCCGGGGCGCACGGCACGGGAGTCATGGGTGATGCCCGTGACCTCGGCGGCACTCTCCGGCGCGGAAGAGCCCAGCTGATCGGCGAGCTCCGCGAGGGGTGTGGCGGAGACCTGTACCGGCCTGGGCGGCCCGGGGTATGTCACGGGATGGCCCTTCTGGGTGGTTTGGGACTGATCAGCGTGTGGCACGGCGGTGAGCGTACCGGGCGTACCCGCCTCCGGGCGAAGTGAGGGGCGGGCAGCGCTCTGGTTCCCGGGGTCGGGGGTGATCGTTGTCACGAGGTGGTTCCTGGCTGGTTCCGTGCTGATCGGGGGCTGTGGCCGATCAGCGGCCGAAGGTGACCGGCAGCTTCGCGGGCTTGGCCCCGGTCGGCGGGACCTGGAGGGACTTCAGCGCGAACTCCATGACCCGCTTGTAGACGGGGCCGCAGATCTGGCCGCCGAAGTAGCTGCCGCTGGTGGCGTTCTGGATGGCGCAGTAGACGGTGATGCGGGGTTGGTCGGCGGGCGCGAACCCGGCGAACGACGAGGTGTAGCCGTGGTACTTGCCGGTGGCCGGATCCACGCGGTTCGCCGTGCCCGTCTTGCCCGCCACGCGGTAGCCGGGGATGCGCGCCTTGGTGCCGGTGCCCTCCTCGTCGTCCACGACGGACTCCAGCATCCGGGCGAGCGTCTTCGCCGTCTTCGCACTGACGATCCGCTTCTTCCCGGGCTTGGGGGCCGGGGTGAAACGGCCGTCGGAGCCCGTGGTGCCGCGGACGAGGGTGGGTTCGACGCGGACGCCGCCGTTGGCGATGGTCGAGTACACGGACGCCGCCTGCATGGCGTTGAGCGAGACACCCTGGCCGAAAGGGATCGTGTACTGCTGCGAGGTCGACCACTTGTCCGGCGGGGCCAGGATGCCCTTGGTCTCGCCGGGGAAGCCGAGGCCGCTCTCGCTGCCGAGGCCGAACGCGCGCAGGTAGCGGTAGAGGACCTGGTTGGCCTGGGCCTGGGTCGTGCCGAGCTGGCCGGTGGCGAGGATGGTGCCGATGTTGCTGGACTTGGCGAGGACGCCGTTGAGGGTCAGGTACCAGGTCGGGTGGTCGATGTCGTCCTTGAAGAGCCGGTCGCCGCGGTGCAGCCGGTTGGGCACGACGACGTGGGTCATCGGGGTGGCGGCGTTCTCCTCCAGGACGGCGGCCATCGACATGACCTTGGCGGTGGAGCCGGGTTCGAAGGCGTCCTGGACGGCGGCGTTGCCGAGGGCGGCCGGGTCGGCGTCGGACAGGTCGTTCGGGTCGAAGCCGGGCGAGTTGGCCATCGCCAGGATCTGACCGGTGCGGGTGTCCTGGACGATGACGTAGCCGCGGTCGGCCGCGGACTCCCGCACCTGGTCGGTGATGGCCTTCTGGGCGGCCCACTGGATGTCGCGGTCGATGGTGAGCTCGACGTCGCTGCCGGGCACGGCGGGCGTCTCGGTGGAGCCCGCGGTGGGCACGAGCCGGCCGCCGGACTGGGCGTAGCGGATCTTGCCGTCCTTGCCGGCGAGCTGCTTGTTCAGCTGCAGCTCGATGCCGCCGCCCGGCTTGCCCTCGCCGTTGACCCAGCCCAGTATCCCGGCGGCGAGATCGCCGTTCGGGTACACACGCTTGCTGGTGGCCACGGAGAAGACGCCCGAGAGGACGTTGTGCGTGGACTTGTCCGTCTCCGCCTTCTTGGCGAGCGCGGACTTCAGGTCCTTGATCTGCTTCCAGACCTGCGGGGTCTGCCGGGAGGCCAGTTTGACGTACCGCAGGGCGGTGTTCTTCGGCCGCAGCTTCTTGACCAGCGTCTCCTGGTCCTGGCCGAGGATCGGCGCGAGCAGCGCGGCCGCCTGCTCGGGCCCGTCCCCGATCTTCAGCATGTCGGGGGCGAACATCGTGGGGTCGGCCGTGATGTCGTAGGCGTCCTCGCTGGTCGCGAGGGCCACGCCGGACCGGTCGGTGATCTCGCCCCGGTCCGCGGCGAGCACCTGCCCGACGTACCGGTTCTGCTCGGCCTTGGCGGCGTAGGTGCTCGCGTCGACGGCCTGCACCTGGAAGAGCCGTACAACGAAGGCGATCAGCACCAGCGTCAGCGCGAGCCCGACCAGGCGCAGCCGGGGCCGGGGGCTGCCGAGCCGGAGGGGCCGGGGCGCCCCGGGTCGTCCCTGCGCCGGGCGCCGTGCGGGCCGGGCACCGGGTCCGGGCCGGCGTCGCCCGTCGGGGCGGACGGGCCTCGCGGGGCCGGGTACGCGGCGGCGCGGGGGTTGCCTGCCGTGGTGGTCATCCACTTCCGTCACCTGCCGGGGGTCGGGGTCGGAGCGGTCCGCCTGGCGTGGTGGGTCATCCACGTCCGTCACATGCCGGGAGCCGGGGCGGGGCCGTTGGTCATGGCCTCGGGGGCGAGCACCAGGGGGATGTGCGCGGTGGTCAGCGAGACGCCCGGGGCGGCGCTGGGGACGCCCTTGACGGTGCCGTCGGGGTCGAGGAAGGCGGGGTCGCCGCCGGGGACCATGCCGAGTTCACCGGCGCGGCGCTGGAGTGCCTCGGGAGCGGAGTAGGCGTCGATGTCCCGCTGGAGGGCCTGCTCCTCGTCGGTGAGGCTCTTGGTCTCGCGCTGGAGGTCGTCGAGCTTGAACGCGCCTTCGCTGAGGGCCGAGTTCAGCACCAGGAGGCAGATGAGCCCGCCGCCGAGCAGGAGGACCACCAGGAAGACGAAGGGCGTGCGGGCCGCCTGCCCGGGGCCGGTCGGGAAGAGCCGCGCGAGACGTGCCGCCCTCCCCTTCAGTTCGGGTTTACTGCTCACTCACGCTCCCTCGGTCTTGGACACCTGCCCGCCCTGCACGTGGCTCACGGCCCTCATTCGACGGACTCCCTGATGCGCTGCGCCCCGCGCAGCCGCGCCGGTGCCGCGCGCCGGTTCTCGGCGATCTCCTCCTCGGTGGGGAGTTCGGCACCACGCGTGAGCAGCTTGAGCCGGGGCTGGTACCGCTCGGGCACGACGGGCAGGCCGGGCGGCGCGGTGGTGGCGGCGCCCGCCGCGAACACCTGCTTGACCAGCCGGTCCTCCAGCGAGTGGTACGACAGCACCGCGATCCGCCCGCCCACGTCGAGTGCCTCCACGGCGGCCGGGACGGCCCGTTCCAGGACGGCGAGTTCGCCGTTGACCTCGATACGCAGGGCCTGGAACGTACGCTTGGCCGGGTTGCCGCCGGTGCGCTTGGCGGCCTGCGGCAGCGCGTCCCGGATCAGCTCGACCAGTCGCGCGCTGTTGCTGAACGGCTCCTTCTCCCGCTCCCGCACGATCGCGGCCACGATCCGCTTGGCCTGCTTCTCCTCGCCGTACGCGCGCAGGATGCGCACGAGTTCGCCCGGCGGGTAGGTGTTGAGGACCTCGGCGGCGCTGACGCCGGTCGTCTGGTCCATGCGCATGTCGAGCGGCGCGTCCTGCGCGTAGGCGAAGCCGCGGTCGGCCTCGTCGAGCTGCATGGAGGAGACACCGAGGTCGAACAGCACGCCCTGAACGCGCCGGATGCCGAGCTTGTCCAGCACCTCGGGGAGTTCGTCGTACACCGCGTGGACGAGGGTGGCGCGCTCGCCGTAGGGCGCGAGCCGCTCGCCCGCCAGGCGCAGTGCCTCCTTGTCGCGGTCGAGGGCGACGAGCCGGGCCTCGGGGAACCTCTCGAGGAGCGCCTCGCTGTGGCCGCCGAGGCCGAGGGTGCAGTCGACGACCACCGGGCCCGGACCCTCCAGCGCGGGTGCCAGCAGGTCCAGGCACCGCTGGAGCATCACCGGGACGTGTCGACTCTGGCTCAAGGGGCCCTCTCAGATCCGGCGCGGCCGTACGCACCGCCGGGTCCCCGCCCGCTCGTGAAGGGGAGGCCTGCCGGCGCCGGAAGCGTCAGCCGACCGGGAGCGGGAGGAGGCCGAGCCGTACGTACGCGCCGCGCACGTGGGGAGAACTCCGGGCGTCGCCGGGTCTCCGGGAAGAACAATCCAGCGAGGGGTCTCGCCTCCCGCTTCGCGTCACTTTAGTCCACCCTGTCTGCCGGTCAATCAACCGGCCTGCGCGTCGCGACGGTCGGCACAGCCCCCTTGTGGGTTACCTCACTACAACGCCCGATGACGTTCTTTGTCCCCTCTCACAGCAGGCCGAGAACACTCGTGACCAGTACCGTCATGGATATGACGACTTCTGCATCGGTTCCCACTGACCCCGACGGCGCGACCACCGGCGGCACCGTCACCGACCGGCTCGTGGAGGCGAACCAGCGCTACGCGGCAGCCTTCACCGATCCCGGCATGGACGCCCGACCCGTTCTGCGCGTCGCCGTCGTGGCCTGCATGGACGCCCGCCTCGACCTGCACGCCGCACTCGGCCTGGAGCTCGGCGACTGCCACACCATCCGCAACGCGGGCGGTGTCGTCACCGACGACGTGATCCGCTCGCTGACCATCAGCCAGCGCAAGCTCGGGACGCGCAGCGTCGTGCTCATCCACCACACGGGATGCGGCCTGGAATCGCTCACCGAGGACTTCCGTACCGAGCTGGAGCTGGAGGTGGGACAGCGTCCGGCCTGGGCCGTCGAGTCCTTCAGCGATGTCGACCAGGACGTGCGACAGTCGATGCAGCGGGTGCGTACCTCGCCGTTCCTGCAGCACACCGACGACGTCCGCGGATTCGTCTTCGACGTGCGGACGGGCCTTCTGCGCGAGGTCGACCCCGCCTCCTGACCTGGGCGCCGGGCCCGCCCACCCCGGAAGGCCACCTGCTGTAGCTGTCGAAAGTCTGTCAGTCACACGTTCGAAAGGCCGCAAGACCGACATATCGCGGTCAGTTGTCCACAGTCGAGTGACACGAATCGGTAACGGCAGCAAGAATGCGGGAGTGGCGTCACGCGGAACGTTTCGCGCGTGGTGCCCGTGGTTCGGGGTGGGCCGGTCCGCGTCATGCGGCGTCGGCTCCGGAAAATGGGGTATTCCGTGCTCCCTGGGAGTACGGGAAAGGCCGAGGAGCGCCGGGTGACGACCTATGACGATCGAGCTGGGCATGGTGGTCCCCCCGCCCGGGATTTCTCGAGGGTGGGGGATGATCTGACCGCCGTGGTGGAGCGCGTGCGGGATTCGGTGGAAGGCGTGATCGAGGGCAAGCCCGAGGTCGTTCGGCTCTCGCTGACCGTGCTGCTCGCCGAGGGACATCTGCTGATCGAGGATGTCCCGGGAGTCGGAAAGACGATGCTGGCCAAGGCGCTGGCGCGGTCCATCGACTGCTCGGTGCGGCGCATCCAGTTCACGCCCGACCTGCTGCCGTCGGACATCACCGGTGTGTCCATCTGGGACCAGCAGCGCCGCGACTTCGAGTTCAAGCCCGGCGCGATCTTCGCGCAGGTCGTGATCGGCGACGAGATCAACCGCGCCTCCCCCAAGACGCAGTCCGCGCTCCTGGAGTCGATGGAGGAGCGCCAGGTCACCATCGACGGCAAGACCTACGAGCTGCCCAGCCCCTTCATGGTGGTGGCGACGCAGAACCCGGTCGAGATGGAGGGCACCTACCCGCTGCCGGAGGCCCAGCGCGACCGCTTCATGGCCCGGGTCTCGGTCGGCTACCCCAGCGCGGAGGCCGAACTGCAGATGCTGGACGTGCACGGCGGGGTCTCCCCGCTGGAGGACCTCCAGCCCGTGGCGCACGCGGACGAGATCCTCAAGCTGATCGAGGCGGTGCGCGGCGTCCACGTCGCCGAGCCGGTCCGGCGCTACGTGGTGGACCTGGTCGGTGCCACCCGCACGCACCCCGACCTGAGACTGGGCGCCTCCCCGCGCGCGACGCTGCACCTGCTGCGCGCGGCGAAGGCGTCGGCGGCCCTGAGCGGCCGGGAGTACGCACTGCCGGACGACGTGCAGGCGCTCGCCGTCGCCGTCCTGGCCCACCGGCTGCTGCCCACCGCGCAGGCTCAGCTGAGCCGCCGCACCTCCGAGCAGGTCGTCGAGGAGATCCTGCAGCGCACCCCGGTGCCCGCGGCGCCCCAGCAGCAGAGCGGCTTCGGCGGCCTGGGCCGGGGCGTGCCCGCGTATCCCCAGCAGCCGCCGCGGACGCTGTGATGACGACCGCGGGGACGGGACCCGCGGAGGCCGACCGGGGCGAGAAGGGCGGCATCCGCACCGCCCTCGCCGGTCTGACCACCCGCGGACGCTCCTTCCTGGCCGCCGGAGTCGCGGCCGCCGCCTGTTCGTACGTGCTCGGCCAGAGCGACCTGCTGCGCGTGGGCCTGCTGCTAGCGGTGCTGCCGCTGGTATGCGCGACGGTGCTGTACCGCACGCGCTACCGGGTCGCGGGCAGCCGCCGCCTCTCCCCCGCGCGCGTGCCCGCCGGCAGCGAGGCCCGCGTCCATCTGCGGATGGACAACGTCTCGCGCCTGCCCACGGGCCTGCTGATGCTCCAGGACCGGGTGCCGTACGTGCTCGGCCCGCGGCCCCGCTTCGTGCTCGACCGGGTGGAGGCGGGCGGCCGGCGCGAGGTGTCCTACCGGGTCCGTTCCGACCTGCGGGGCCGCTACCCGCTGGGGCCGCTCCAGCTGCGCCTGACCGACCCGTTCGGCATGTGCGAGCTGACCCGGTCCTTCTCGACGTACGACAACCTCACGGTGATCCCGCGCGTGGAACCGCTGGCGCCGGTGCGGCTCAGCGGCGAGGCGAAGGGATACGGCGACGGGCGGCAGCGGTCGCTGGCGCTGGCCGGCGAGGACGACGTGATCCCGCGCGGCTACCGCTACGGCGACGACCTACGGCGCGTGCACTGGCGCTCCACCGCCCGCTACGGCGAGTTGATGGTGCGCCGCGAGGAACAGCCGCAACGCGCCCGGTGCACGGTGCTGCTCGACACCCGGGGCATCGCCTTCGCGGGCGCGGGCCCGGACTCGGCCTTCGAATGGGCGGTGTCGGGCGCCGCTTCGGTGCTGGTGCACATGCTCGAACAGGGCTTCTCGGTGCGGCTGTTGACGGACACCGGCAACGCGGTGCCCGGCGAGGGCGGTGACGGTTTCGCGGGCGCGAGCCAGGGATCGGCGGACGCGGCCGGGCTGATGATGGACACCCTCGCGGTGATCGACCACTCCGACGGCGCGGGTCTGTCCCGGGCCTACGACGTGCTGCGCGGCGGGAACGAGGGGCTCCTGGTGGCGTTCCTCGGCGATCTGGACGAGGAGCAGGCGGCCGTGGTGGCCCGGATGCGGCAGCGCAGCTCCGGTGCGGTGGCCTTCGTGCTGGACAGCGAGGCCTGGGTGCGGGAACCGAGCGACGTGCCCGGTCCGTTGGACGGGAGCGAGGAGCGGCTGCGCATGCTGCGCGAGGCGGGCTGGACAGCCGTGGGCGTGCCGCGGGGGGCTTCCCTGGACGAGCTGTGGCGGCACGCGGACCGGGAGCGCAGGGGCGTGGCCGCCGCGGGCGGGGAGGGACCGTGATGAGCGGGCGGGTTCGACTGACGCTGGGCGCGTGGGCGGCCACGCTGATGGCCGCATGCGCCCTGCTGCCCCTCGTCAGGCCGGCCACATGGATCGTGCAGGCGGCCTTCCTGCTGGCCGTGCAGTCGGGCGTGGGCGCCGCGGCCCGCCGGGTGCCGTTGGCGCGTCCCCTGACGGTGGCGGCACAGGCCGTGGTCACGGTGGCGCTGCTGACCTTCGTGTTCGCCCGCGAGCAGGCCCTCGCCGGGCTGGTGCCCGGGCCCGAGGCCCTCGACCGCTTCGCGATCCTGCTCCGCCAGGGCGGGGACGACATCGCGCGGTACGCGATACCGGCGCCGCTGGAGTCCGACGGCATCCGGCTGATGCTCGTCGGCGGGGTCCTGATCATCGGGTTGCTGGTGGACACCCTCGCGGTGACCTTCCGCAGCGCCGCCCCGGCCGGGCTGCCGCTGCTCGCGCTGTACTCGGTGGCCGCGGGGCTCTCCGACGGGGACGCGGACTGGCTGTGGTTCCTGGTGGCGGCGGCCGGCTATCTGATGCTGCTCCTGGCCGAGGGGCGGGACCGGCTCTCCCAGTGGGGCCGGGTCTTCGGCGGGGCCCCGCGCACGGCCGGCGAGGAGCCGAGCAGCGCACTCGCCCCGGTCCGCACCGGTCGGCGCATCGGCGTGGTCGCGCTGGGTATCGCCCTGGTGGTGCCGCTCGGCCTGCCCGCGATGAACGGCGGACTGCTGGACTCGGTGGGCACGGGCGCGGGCGCCGGCACGGGCGGCGGCGGCACGATCTCGGCCGTGAACCCGCTGGTGTCACTGCGCGACAGTCTGAATGTGGACGAGGACCGGCAGGTCCTCTCCGTGAAGACGAAGATGGCCGACGTCTCGGACCTGTATCTGCGGATCGTGTCCCTGGACGACTTCGACGGCACCACCTGGAAGCCGTCCCGGCGGTCCATCACCGCCGTCCCCGACGGCACGTTCCCGACCCCGGTCGGCCTCGGCCCCGACGTCAAGCGCACGGAGGTCGACAGCACCGTCACGGCGGCCGATTGGTACGCCCAGGACTGGCTGCCCATGCCGTACCCGCCGAGCGGTGTGGACATCAAGGGCAACTGGCGCTACGAACCGCTGGGCATGACCCTGGTCGGCGACCACGGCCAGAACACCCGCGGTCTGACCTACCAGGTCAAGAGCCTGGACGTGCAGCCGACGGCGGAGCAGCTGGCCTCGGCGGGGCCCCCGCCGGCGTCCCTCGAGCGCGACTTCACCAAGCTGCCCGACTCGTTGCCGGCGGTGGTGGGCCGCACCGCCCGTCAGGTCACCGCGGGCGCCGGCAACCCGTACGACCAGGCGGTCAAGCTCCAGGACTGGTTCACCGTGACCGGCGGCTTCGAGTACGACACCCAGGTGCAGGTCGGCAGCGGCTCGGAGGGGATCGCCCGCTTCCTGAAGGACAAGCAGGGCTTCTGCGTGCACTTCTCCTTCACGATGGCCGCGATGGCACGCTCCCTGGGCATACCGGCTCGGGTCGCGGTGGGTTTCGCGCCGGGCTCCCCGCAGGCGGACGGCTCGGTGTCGGTGGGGCTGCGCGACGCGCACGCCTGGCCCGAGCTGTACTTCGAGGGCGTGGGCTGGACGCGCTTCGAGCCGACTCCGAACCGTGGGTCGATGCCGCCCTACACCCTGCCGGAGGACTCCGGCAGTTCGGTGCCGGACGCGGCGCGCCCGACCGAGACGTCGTCCGCCGCGCCCTCCGCGGCGCCCTCGGCGAGCGAGAGCTGCACACCGGAGCAGAAGAAGCTGGACGGCGGGTGCGGCAGCGAGTCCCCGCAGGCGGCGCTGCCCACGGACGACGACGGCCCGAGGTGGTACGCGCTGCTGGGCTGGGCCCTGGCCGGCCTCGCCGTGCTGGCGCTCCCGCTGGCCCCGATGCTGTGGCGCACGCGGACCCGCGCGGTACGGCTGGGGGCGCACGGCCGCGGCGAAGCGGACGCGGCGCCGCGCACGCTGACCCTCTGGCAGGAGCTGACGGACACCGCGTGGGACTTCGGCATCCCGCCGGACGAGTCCCTGACCCCGCGCAAGGCAGCCGCCCGGATCGTCCGGCTGGGCGAGCTCGACGAGACGGCCGCGGCCTCGGTGCACCGGGTGGCGAACGCGGTGGAGCAGGTCCTGTACGCACCGCGACCCCGCCCGACGGCGGGCCTCACGGAGGACGTGCGCCGTGCGGCAGCGGGCCTGAGCGCGGCGGTCGGCCGCGGGGCGCGGCTTCGTGCGGTGCTCGCCCCCCGCTCCACGGTGCGTGTGGTGTGGGCGGTGTCGGCCTGGTGGTCGAGCGTGCGGGCGCGGGTCCTGGCGGCGAGGCCGACGTGGCGGAAGGCGTCGGGGCAGCAAGGCTGAGGGCGCGCTGAGGGCGCGGGCAGCCCCGGCACGCGGTGCACGGGAACACGTCAGGGGGGTGACCACCGACTCGGTGGTCACCCCCCTGACTTACGTCTTCACGTAGTCCTGGAGAGCTGTGCTCCGGGGCTGACGGGGCTAATGGCCGCCCTGCTCGTCGCGGCGCCTCTGCCAGCGCTGCTCGATGCGGTCCATCACGGAGCGCCGCTGCCGGCCCTGCCGGCGGGCCTGCTGTCCTCCGGCCCCGGTCGCCTGTTCCCCCGGCTTGGGAGCCTTGCGCCAGCCGGTCACGGCGAGCACCGCACAGCCCAGCATGACGAGGAAGCCCACGACGCTGAGCCAGACCTGCTTGGCGACCATACCGGCCATGAGGAGCGCAATACCTACGAGGAAGCCCGCGACCGCCTGGTAGACCCGTCGCCGGGTGTACGTACGCAGCCCGCTTCCCTCGAGCGCCGTCGCGAACTTGGGATCTTCGGCGTACAGCGCTCGCTCCATCTGCTCGAGCATGCGCTGCTCGTGCTCCGAGAGCGGCACGGAGTCCTCCTCATCGTGCAGTCGCCGGGGCGACCCGGGGGTCCCTTCAGGATAGGCAGGGAATCGCCCCCGTGAAACCCGCCCCTCTGCGCCAACTGGCCAACCGGAACCCGCCATGGACGTCCCGGCTCGCTGAGGCTTCCATTCCCCGGCGGCCGACCCGTCATGCCGGAACGGTCTCCCTCGATCATACGGCGCCAAGCCCCCGTTCGGGGGGCCTGTGGCGTACTCCATGCACAGCCAACGCGCTGATCAGCGGCGGTGCCTCAGGAAGGGACTCAGGCCTCGGCGGCCCCATCGGTCTCGCTGGCCCCACTGGTCTCAGCAGCCTCGCCGGTCTCGCCGAGCACATGAAGCTGCGTGGCCACCGAGCGGAACGCGGGAAGCTCGGCCGCGGCCTCCTCCAGCTTCAGCAGCGCTTCCACGGCTCCGGGCTCGGTGTCCACGAGGACGCCGGGCACGAGGTCAGCGAAGACGCGCACGCCGTGCACGGCGCCGACCCGCAGGCCCGCGGCCTCGACCAGGCCGGTGAGCTGGTCGGCGGTGAAGCGGCGCGGGACGGGGTCACCCGTGCCCCATCGTCCGTTCGGGTCGTCGAGCGCCTGCTTGGCCTCCTTGAAGTGACCGGCGAGGGCGCGGGAGAGCACGGCGCCACCGAGTCCGGCGGCGAGCAGGCTGAGGACGCCCTCCGGGCGCAGGGCGGCCACCGCGTTGCGCACGCCTTCGGCCGGGTCGTCCACGTACTCCAGGACGCCGTGGCACAGCACCACGTCGTAGGCACCGCGCTCGGCCACGTCGAAGAGGCCGTGGGCGTCGCCCTGCACGCCCTTCACGCGGTCGGCGACCCCGGCCTCGGCGGCGCGGCGCTCCAGGGCGAACAGCGCGTTGGGGCTGGGGTCGACGACGGTGACCCGGTGACCGAGGCGGGCCACGGGCACCGCGAAGTTGCCGCTGCCGCCTCCGGTGTCGAGGACGTCCAGCGACTCCCGACCCGTGGCCTTGACCCGGCGGTCCAGGGCGTCCTGGAGGACCTCCCAGACCACGGCGGTACGGAGTGAGGCGCGGGGGCGCATCGGGTCCGACACGTCAGTTGACTCCTCGGCGCGGCACCGCCTCTTGCGCGGCGGAGCGAACGGGGCGCCTTCCCCGGCCCCGGCGAAGGGGAGGGAAGACTTCAGGCGTCCCCCACCCTATTGCCTCCGGCAGGGCGGCCGGCATGACCGGGCCCCGGCGGCCGGCGCGGGGCCGGACCCCGGCGGCCGGCGCGGGGCCGGACCCCGGCGGCCGGCGCGGGGCCGGACCCCGTGAGGCAGCGTGCCGCCGGCCCTCGTCAGCCCGCGTCCGGCATGTCCCTCCCCGCCCCCGGTCCCTCCGGCCGGTCCCGGTCCTGGCGCGGCTGCGGGAGGACCGGCTGGAGGACCAGCATGCGTTCGACGATGCGCAGGAACATCGCCACGTCACGTATGAGGTCGTCGGCGTCCCGGCTGGTGGCCGCGCCCTGGATGCCCGCCTCGGCCCGGGCGCGGCGCCGGGCCCCGGAGGCGAACAGCGCGCTCCACTCGGTCAGTTCGGGCGCGATCTCGGGGAGCACTTCCCAAGCGCTCCTGATCTTGACCCGGGCCCGGGACGAGGTCTCCGGCCGGCCCCGGGCGGCGAGCACGGCCGCCGCGGCGCGCAGGGCGGCGAGGTGGGCCGTCGCGTAGCGCTCGTTCGGCGTTTCGAGGGCGGTGGCCTCGTCGAGGCCCGCGCGGGCCTGGGCGAGCAGGTCGAGGGCCGCGGGCGGGGCCGTGGCCCGGCGCAGCACGGGGTGCACGTCGCTCGCCGGGCCGGTCAGTGAGGGGGCAGGGCCGGTGGCACGGCGCCGGCGGGCGGCTGCTGCGTGGTCGCTGGCCATGACGAACCTCCTGTCGTCTGCGTGACGGCACGTCCTGCACACGGAGGTGCCGTATGTGACCCATCGTGAGGTATGGCACTGACAATCCGTTCTGACCTGCTGTTTTGCCTCGATCGTAGGTTCGGAGTAGTTTTTGCACTGACCAGTCAGTTCAAATTCTGTTTCACGATCGAGGGAGACTCGTGGGGGAACGAGCAGGAGGGGTCCGGGTCGCCGCCGAGGCCCTGGGGATCAAGGGGCCACGCGGCTGGGCGTTCCGCGGGGTGTCCTTCGACGCCGAGCGCGGATCGCTCGTCGCGATCGAGGGTCCGTCCGGGTCCGGCCGTACGTGTCTGTTGCTTGCGCTGACGGGGCGGATGAAGCTCACGGAGGGCGCGGCGGCCGTGGGCGAGGCCCGGCTGCCCAAACAGATCTCAGCGGTGCGCCGCGTCAGCGGCCTGGCCCACGTGCCCGGGGTCACCGAGCTGGACCCGGCCCTGACCGTCGGCGAGCACCTGAAGGAACGCGCCCTGCTCCAGCGGCGGTTCGGCGGCTCGCTGCGCGGGCTGCTGCGGCCCCGGAGCGAGCGGGCGGCCGAGGCCGGGCTGCGCATCGACGAGGCACTGGCCGCCGCCGGACTCGACCTGGAGACGCTGCCCAAGGGGCGGCGTACCGCCGTACGCGATCTGGAGCGCCTGGAGGCGCTGCGGCTGTCGGTCGCGCTCGCCCTGGTCGGCCGACCGCTGCTGCTCGGGGTCGACGACACCGACCTCAAGCTCGCGGACGGCGAGCGGGAGGAGGTCTGGGCCCTGCTCAGGTCCCTCGCCGACGCCGGTACGACGGTCGTGGCGGTGTGCGCCGAGGCCCCCGAAGGCGCCCTCAGGGTGTCCACACAGGAGGGCCGGGGCGACGAGCCCGACCCGGGCGCCGAGAACCCCGAGCACGCCGAGAACACCGAGAACACCGATGCCGACCAGGGAGAGGAGAAGGCCGATGCGCTCACCGAAACTGGCCGCGCTTGAGCTCCGCCGCTTCGGCCGGGGGAAGCTGCCGCGCGCCGCGCTGGTCGCGCTGCTGGTGCTGCCGCTGCTGTACGGCGCGCTGTACCTCTGGTCGTTCTGGGACCCGTACGGGCGTCTGGACCGTATCCCCGTGGCGCTCGTGAACGACGACAAGGGGGCGACCGCCGGCGGGAAGAAGATCACGGCGGGGGACGACATCACGAAGGGGCTGCGGGACAGCAAGACCTTCGACTGGCGGGAGGTGAGCGCCGCCGAGGCCCGCAGGGGCGTCGAGGACGGCACCTACTACCTGTCGCTCACCATGCCCGCCGACTTCAGTGAGCGGATCGCCTCCAGCTCCGGGAGCTCCCCGGAGACCGGCGCCCTCCAGGTGCACACCAACGACGCGAACAACTACATCGTCGGGCAGATCTCCCGGACGGTGTTCGGCGAGGTGCGGCAGGCCGCGTCCACCAAGACCTCGCGGTCCTTCCTGGACAAGATCTTCGTGTCGTTCTCCGACATCCACGGCAAGACCGTGCAGGCGGCGAAAGGGGCCGACAAGCTCAACGGCGGCATCGGGAAGGCCGAGAAGGGCTCCAAGGACCTGGCCGACGGCCTGAAGGACGCCGAGGACGGCAGCGGCGAGCTCTCCACGGCCCTGAAGAAGCTCACCAAGGGCGCGGGCGCCGTGGAGGACGGCACCCGGGGAGTCGCGGACGGCACGCAGAAGCTCGCCGACCGGGTCAACGGCACGGCCGGGAAGGTGGGTCCCTTCCTCAAGGGCAACGAGAAGACCATCGGCGACACGGCCCAGCTGGTCGCCGACTCCTCCGGGGTGATCCGCAAGCACCTCGGCACTCTGGTGAGGACGGCCCCGACCGCCGCCAAGGGCGCCCACGCGGCGTCCGGCACGCTGAACGACGTCTACGCCAGGCGCTGTGACGACCCTGTGCTGCCCGACCCCGCCTGCGCCGACCTGAAGAAGGCCAAGGACGCCGCCGCCGACGTCACCGTCATCGCGGACGACCTCAACACCCTGATCGCGGACCAGGACGGCGACCTGGACCAGCTCGACAAGAACCTCGCCACCCTGCAGAAGCAGTCCCAGGCCCTCGCCGACCGCGCGCCGCACCTCTCCGAGGACCTCGACGACGCCGTCACGAAGATCAACAAGCTGAACGACGGCGCGGCGAAGGTCGCGGCCGGTGCGAAGACGCTGCACACGGGGCTCGGCAAGGCCAAGACCGGTGCCGTCGACCTGGACGAGGGCGTCGGCAAGCTGAAGACCGGCGCGGACGACCTCAACGGCGGCATCTACAAGCTGGTCGGCGGCTCGGGCAAGCTCGCCGGCGGGCTGCACGACGGGGCGGAGAAGATCCCCGACTACGACAAGCAGGACCGTGACCGGCGCACCGAGGTCATGGCCGACCCCGTGCGGCTCGCCTCCCAGGACCTGCACGACGCGCCCAACTACGGCACCGGGTTCGCGCCGTACTTCATCCCGCTCTCGCTGTGGGTGGGGGCGATGGTGGCGTACATGCTGATCACACCGATGAACCGGCGTGCGCTCGCCGCGGGCGCCTCGGCGTGGCGGATCGCGCTGGCGGGCTGGCTGCCGGTGGTGGCGATCGGGGTGCTCCAGACGGTGGCCCTGATGTCGGTGCTGCACTGGGCGGTCGGTCTGGAGATGGCACGGGCGGCCGGGACGGTGGGCTTCCTGTTCCTGGTGACGGCGTGCTTCGCGGCGATCGTGCAGTGGCTGAACGCACGCTTCGGGGCGGCGGGCCGGATCCTCGTCCTCGCCCTGCTGATGCTCCAGCTGACCTCGGCGGGCGGCACGTACCCCGTACAGACCAGCCCCGGCTTCTTCAACGCGCTCCACCCCTTCCTGCCGATGAGCTATGTCGTGGAGGCCCTCAGGCGGCTCATCACGGGCGGCGGTCTCGAACCGGTGTGGCACGCGTGCGTGGTGCTGACGGCGTTCACCGCGGGCGCCCTCGCGCTGACCGCCGTGGCGGCCCGCCGCCGCCAGGTGTGGACGCTGGACCGGCTGCACCCGGAGCTGAGCCTGTGAGCCCTTCCGTCACCTCTCCCGGAGAGGTTCCTGTGACAATCAGGGCCATGGAAAGCAGCAGTGCAACGTCGGGCGGCAGCACGCGCCGCGAGGCCACCCGGCAGAAGCTCTACGAGGCGGCCGTCACGCTCATCGCCGAGCAGGGCTTCTCCGCCACTACCGTGGACGAGATCGCCGAGCGTGCCGGGGTCGCGAAGGGCACGGTCTACTACAACTTCGCGAGCAAGTCCGTCCTCTTCGAGGAACTGCTGCGACACGGAGTGGGCCTCCTCACCGCCTCCCTGCGGGAAGCGGCGGAGCGGACCGCCCGTGAGGGCGGCACCCGGGTCGACGCCCTGGACGCCATGATCCGCGCGGGGCTGGTCTTCATCGACCGCTACCCGGCCTTCACCCAGCTGTACGTGGCCGAGCTGTGGCGCACCAACCGGGCCTGGCAGTCCACGCTGATGGTGGTCCGGCAGCAGGCCGTCGCGGTCGTGGAGGGCGTCCTGCGCGAGGGCGTGGCGGCCGGCGAGTTCAGCGACGAGATCGATGTCCCGCTGACGGCGTCCGCGCTGGTCGGCATGGTCCTGGTGGCCGCGCTCGACTGGAAGTCCTTCCAGGCGGAACGCTCCCTGGACGACGTCCACGCGGCCCTGTCCCGGCTGCTCCAGGGGCGGGTCAGCGGCTGCCGCTGACCGGGCACCACCACGTGAACATGTGAAAGCGCCGGTCCGGTGTGGCCGCGTCCCCCGCGGGCCACCTCGAACCGGCGCCTTCCCTGCTCCCCCGGTTTCTCCTGCTCCCCCGTACGTCCCCCCGGCAGGACCCCCGTTCGGTCGTCCCCCTCCGCTCCCCCGTGCCTCGCTCCCGCCGACGTCGTCGGCGGAAGGAGCGGATCGCGGGCCCGGCCCCGTTCCGGCGCCCCGTGTCGCCGGTGCCGGAGCCGTGCCCCTCTCCGTGTCTCCACTCTCTCGTCCTCGCAGGTCGTCCCCCATCCGCGCGGGTACTCAACTCCCGGGCTAGGTACTGGTACTCAGGGGTGCGCACCCGGCCCCAGAGCGCTCCGTCGCCGGCTGGTCACGAGCGCCTCCGCGCGCGTACTCGGAGGTCGTGGGCGGGCGCTGTCGGTGGGGCTGTGGGGGCTGTCAGTGGGGGCTGTCAGTGGCGGCCGATAAAGTCCCTGGCATGGCACGGATTGCGGTGATCGGCGCCGGGATGGGCGCGCTGGCGGCGGCCGCCCGGCTGGCCGTCGCGGGCCACCGGGTGGTGGTGTACGAGCGGACGGACACGTACGGCGGAGCGCTGCGCCGCTTCGAGCGCGACGGGTTCGCCTTCGACACCGGCCCCGGCCTGCTCCCGCTGCCCGCCGTCCACCGCGACCTGTTCGTCAAGACCGGCAAGGAGCCCCTGGAGGCGTGCGTCGACCTGGTCCAGGTCGACCCGTCGTCCCGGCACGTGTTCGCGGACGGCACCGAGGTGGCCCTGCCGAACGCCTCGCGCGCCGGCGTCGTGGCGGCCCTGGACGAGGCGCTCGGCTCCGGGGCCGGCGAGCGGTGGGGCGACTTCCTGGTCCGGGCCCGCGAGGCCTGGGACCGGACCCGCCGGCCGCTGCTGGAGGAGCCGCTGTGGCCGAACTGGCAGGTGCTGGCCGAGCGTGAACCGTACCCGGCGGTGCCCCACAAGCGGCTGCTGCGCACCCGCCGGGCGGGCACGCTCGCCGAGGTCGGCGCCTGGGAACTGCGGGAACCCCGGCTCGCCGCCCTCCTGGAGAGTCACGCCGTCGAGCAGGGACTCGATCCGCGGACCACCCCGGCGAGCGCGGCCGTACTGCCCTACATGGAGCACGCCTTCGGCACCTGGTACGTGCGCGGCGGCCTGCGCGAGCTGGCCCGCGCGGTGTACGAGCGGTGCGTGGCCCGCCGGGTCGAGTTCCGCTTCGGCGCCGAGGTGACCGGGGTCCTGGAGAAGGACGGCAGGGCGTCGGGCGTGGAACTCGCCGACGGGACGGTGGCGGAGGCGGACTTCGTGCTCGCCGGTGTCGCCCCCGGCGTGCTGGACCGGCTCACCGCGGGGACGGTGCTGCGGGGTGAGGGCGAGGTGCCGCCGCGGCCCGCGACGGCCAGCCGGCTCACGGTGCTGCTGGCCCTGCGCGGCGACCGCCCCGAGGGCACGGCGCACCGCACGGTGGTGCACGCGGCGGACCGCGAGGCGGAGTTGGAGGCCCTGTTCGGCCCGGCGGCGCGGCGCCCGCGCCCCACGGTCACGGTCCTTCGGCCCGACGACCCGGCCCTGGTCCCGGGCCCGGGCCACGAGGCGGTCACCCTCACGACGGTGGTGCCCGCCCGACCGGGCGAATCCTGGAGCGACCTCGCCGAGAACATGATCACTGTCGCCGAACGCGTCGTACCCGGGCTCCGCGACCGCCTCCTCTGGCAGGAGGTCCGCACCCCGGCCGACATCGCGGACGCGACGGGCGCGGAGGGCGGGGCGGTACCGGTGCCGGCCCTGGCGGCGGGCGACGGGCGGCTGTTGCATCCGTCCAACAGCACGCGCGTACCGGGCCTGTTCAGGGTCGGCGGCTGGGCGCATCCCGGCGGCGGCCTGCCGCACGCGGGCATGTCGGGCGCGCTGGTCGCTGGACTGATCGTGGAGGGGCCGGACTTCCGGGGCTCGCAGTAACCGACGGGGGAACCGCCGGCTTCAGAAACGGTACTGCTCGTCGTAGCCGTTCCCGTGCGCCTGCTGCCCGTTGCCCTGGTACGGGTACGGCTGCTCCGGCGGCAGCTCCTGACCGTACTCGTCGGTGTTGCGCTGCTGCGGCACCCACACACCGCCGGGCGGGTTCTCGCCGCCGTAGGTGCCGGCGTACTGCTCCTGGCCGTAGGCCTGCTGGCCGTAGTACTGCTGGTCGCCGTAGCCGGTGTCGTACGAACCCGAGCCGTAGGTCCCGGTGCCGATGTACGGGTCGGAGTAGGCGGCGTACTGCTGCTGGCCGCCGGCGTCGTAGCCCTGCTGCTGGCCGTAGCCCGAGTAGTCGTAGGCGTAGGACTGGTCGGTGCCCTGGGCCGTGGCGGCGTACTGGTCGTGGGAGGGGCCCGGCTGGTATCCGGTGTCGCCGTAGACGCCGTAGGAGCCGGTGTCCTCGGGCATGGGCTGCGGCTCGTAGACGGCGGTGGTCTCGGCGTCCTCCGGCCGGCCCGGGCGCGCGGGGGTGAAGACGTCGTCGCGGTCGTAGTCGTCGTCCCGGCCGTAGGCGGCGGTGTCGCGGCGGTAGGCGGCGCCCTCGTCGCCGTAGCCGCTGTCGGCCGCCTCCATGCCGGAGACCTCGAGGGTGGGCTCCTGGCGGCCGCGCTCACCGCGGCGGCCCTTGCCGCCGCCCAGCGCCGGCGCGTTCACGGCCCAGCCGGCCGAGAAGCCGCTGCGGAACGACAGGGTGACGAAGGTCTGCCCGACCGCGAAGGCGGCCGCACCCACTCCGATCACGGGGACAGACGGGATCAGGACACCGACGACGACGCCGAGGAAGCCGGCGAACGCGAGCAGCCGCCAGCGCAGCCGCGCCTTGTACTGCAGCAGCACCTCGCCCAGCAGCCACAGCGCGACGATGCCGAACGCGATGTAGAGGACCGCCCAGCCCATGTACGCCCCTCTCCCAGTGGCCGCTACGCAGTGTGTCGTATACCGGTGCGAACGGTCTAGGCCTGCGGTGGGTGGTGCAGGCCCAGGTTCTCGTAGATTTCAAGCGTCGCCGTGGAATTGTTGAGCGTGATGAAGTGCAGACCCGGCACTCCCTCGGCGAGCAGCCGCGCACAGAACTCCGTGGCGTATTCGATACCAATGGAGCGTACAGCGGCCGGATCGTCTTTGGCTGCGAGGATCCGCTCTTTAAGGGCGGCCGGGAACGCGGCGTTGGTGAGGGACCCGATCCGCCCCAGTGTCTTCACACTGGCGATCGGCATGACCTCGGGGATGATCGGGGTGTCGCAGCCGGCGGCCGAGACGCGGTCGCGCAGGCGGAGGTAGTCCTCCGGGTGGAAGAACATCTGGGTGATGGCGTAGTCCGCGCCCGCCCGGCACTTGTCGACGAAGTGGCGGACGTCGGTGTCCCAGTCGGCGGAACGCGGGTGCATCGCCGGGAAGGCGGCCACGCCCACGCAGAAGTCACCGGACGCCTTGATCAGCTCGACGAGCTCGGCGGCGTAGGCGAGGCCCCGGGGGTGCGGCACCCAGTCACCCATCGGGTCGCCGGGCGGGTCGCCGCGCAGGGCGAGCATGTTGCGGATCCCGGCGTCGGCGTACTGGCCGATGATGTTGCGCAGGTCGGCCACCGAGTGGTCGACCGCCGTGAGGTGCGCGATCGGCGTGAGGGTGGTGTCCGAGGCGATCGCCTCGGTCGCCTTGACCGTGCCCGCGCGGGTGGAGCCGCCCGCGCCGTAGGTCACGGAGACGAAGTCGGGCGCCACGGCCTCGACCCTGCGCAGCGCGTTCCACAGGTTCCGCTCGCCCTTCGCGGTCTTCGGTGCGTAGAACTCGAACGAGTACGTCGCCTTGCCGGTCGCGAGCATGTCGCGGACGGTGCGTGCGTGGTCCGACCTGATGGATGCGGTGCCGAGGGCCATACCCGCAGGTTAGCCAGGGGCGGTCGGTCCCCCAACCGGACCCCGGACATTTGCCCGAATTGTCGCCCTCTTGTCCACTCCTTGGACACATCCTTGGACAAACGGGCGCACTCCTACTGCTCCCGCAGCCGCTTCGCGAACTCTGCCGCCGCCGCACCCGGGTCGTCGGCCTCGGTGATCGCCCGTACGACGACGACGCGCCGGGCTCCCGCCTCCAGGACCTGATCGAGGTTGGCGAGGTCGATGCCGCCGATGGCGAACCAGGGACGGTCGGTGCCGAGGGCGGCGGTGTACCGGACGAGGTCCAGGCCGGGGGCGTGCGGCCGGGCTTGGTGGGGGTGGGCCAGCACGGGCCCGTGCAGAAGTAGTCCACGCCGTCCTGTGCGGCTGCCGCGGCGGCCTCGGACTCAGCGTGGGGTGGAGCGGCCGGATCAGGACGGCGTCGCCGAGGATCGCGCGGGCCGCCGGGACGGGGAAGATCGCCCTGGCCGAGGTGCAGGACGTCGGAGCCGGCGGCGTGGGCGATGTCCGCGCGGTCGTTGACCGCGAGCAGTTTGGCGGTGCCGGGCGCAGGCCCTCGGCGAGGACCGCCAGGTGCTCCAGCTCCTCGGCCGCCTTCATGCCCTTGTCCCGCAGCTGCACGATGTCCACGCCGCCCGCCAGCACGGCGTCCAGGAACTCCGGGAGATCACCCTGCCGCCTGCGGGCGTCGGTGCAGAGGTAGACCCGGGCGTCGGCGAGCCGGGCGCGGGCGGTGGTGGCGGTTGCGGCGGAGCCGGGCATGTGTCCCCCTGGTTCGTCGGTGGCGTGCGGGCGCGGGGTGCGACCCGGGCCGGTGCTGTCGCCGGGCGCGGAGCGCGCTGTGCCGCTCGGAGTGCGGGGTGCGCTCGCGGCGGGCGGCAAGCTTCCCGCCGGTGGCGGGGGTGCGGCAAGGCGCACGCCGTCGGCCGGTGGGTGGGTACGGCCGGACCCAGCTGGTGGCCGCCGACCGGGCCCACGGCAAGCCCCCGGCGGGTCCCAAGTCTCTCACCCGGGTCCGGGCCGCTGCCGCGCACCCGGCGGGGGCGACCCCGGCGGGCCGGGGCCGCTGCCGCCCGCCCAGCCGGGAGCGGCCCGGCGGGCCACCCCGAAAAGGCGCGACCCTGAAAGGCGCGAGCCCCCCGGGCCGTGACCCCTGCGGGCCCCGGCCCACACCGGGCGGTTGTTCGGGCCCGGCCCCGCTCACGGCAGGGCCGGACGTTGTTCCGGTCGGGGTCGGTCAGACCGCGAGCGCCTGGGCGCGGCGCTTCACCTCCGTGCCGCGATTCTCACTCAGCGCCTGCGCCGGGGTGCCGGGCAGGCTCGGGTCGGGGGTGAAGAGCCACTCCAGCATCTCCTCGTCCGTGAAGCCGTCGTCCCGCAGGAGCGTCAGGGTGCCGGACAGGCCCTTGACGACCTTGTCCCCGTCGATGAAGGCGGCGGGAACGTGCAGCGCGCGGTTCTCACCGCGGCGCACGGCGATGAGCTGGCCCTCCTTGACCAGCTGCCGTACACGCGTCACCTCGACGCCGAACTGTTCGGCGATGTCGGGGAGGGTGAGCCAGGCAGGGACGAGAGCATCGATCTTTGCGTCAATCTCGGTCACGGAAACAAGCCTGCCATCCACCACTGACAGGAGGAAGTCGGACCGGTCCGGCCGGGCGGGCCCACGGCGCCCGGTCCACCTCCCCGGCGCTATGCCGTCGCCGCTTTGAGCGGCCTCGCCGGATCCGCCAGCAGCGTCGGATTCATCGGCGTGCCCGACTCGATCAGGCGGCGCCCCTGGGCCAGGTCCCGGGGACGGCCCACCGCCAGCAGCGCGACCAGCCGGTCATCGCGCAGCCAGCAGACCGTCCAGGCCGGCCCGGCCGGGTCGCCCCGCCACAGGGTCGTGTCGGCGGCCGCGTGGTGCCCGGCGTACTGCACGAACCGCCCGAACTGCTCGGACCAGAAGTAGGGCACCGGGTCGTACACCGCCGGCGGCTCCCCCGAGGCCCGGCCGACGATGTTCAGGGCCACGGTGCGGGGCCCCTGCAGGGCGTTGTCCCAGTGGTGCACCAGCAGGCGGTCGTCGTACCGCCCCGAGGGGAAGGAGGCGCAGTCGCCGACCGCGTACACGTCCGGCGCGGTCGTGCGCAGGTGCTCGTCGGCCACGACCTCGCCGTGCGCGCCGAGCTCGACCCCGGAGCCGGACAGCCAGGCCGTGGCGGGGCGGGCGCCGATGCCGACGACGACGGCGCCCGAGGGCAGCCGCGTGCCGTCGTCGAGGAGCACCGCGCCGGGCTCGACGCGCTCCACGCGCGCGTGCGTCCGCAGCTCGGCCCCCGCGTCGGCGTACCAGTCGGCCATGGGCGCGGCGACCTCGGCGGGCAGCGCCCCGGCGAGCGGCCGCTCGGCGGCCTTCACGACGGTCACCGCGCAGCCGGCCCTCGCGGCGCGGGCGTTGGCGAACTCCGCGCCGATCCAGCCCGCGCCGACGACCACGATGTCGTGCTGGCGGGCCAGCACCGGCCGCAGCCGCTCGGCGTCGTCCAGGGTGCGCAGCAGATGCACGCCCGGCACGCCCTCCGCCCCGGGCAGCCGGATCGGTTCGGCACCGGTCGCGACGACCAGGACGTCGTACGGCACGGGCCCGTCCTCGGTGTCCAGCTCCCGGTCGCCCGGGCGCAGGCCGGTCACCTCGCAGCCGAGCCGCAGCTCGATGCCGAGGGCCTCGAAGTCGACGTCGAACGCGGAGCCCTCGGATTTGCCGAGCAGGACGGCCTTGGACAACGGCGGCCGGTCGTACGGCTGGTGGGGCTCGGCGCCGACCAGGAGGACGCTGCCGGTGAAGCCCTTCTCCCGCAGGGCGACGGCGGTCTGGACACCGGCCATGCCCGCGCCCGCCACGACCACGCGCCACGGCTGTGCGGACCCTGCTTCCTGCGTCTGCTCGCTCACCTGATCACCATAGACAACTGACGTTCTGTCAGTCAGTGCTCGGGCGCAGTGACCTGCTCCACAACGCTCGTCCCGCTGCCCTGCTGGGACTCCCACTCCCAGGTCTCCTCCAGCCGCACCCGCCCGTCGGGCAGATCCACGACCGTCGAGACACAGTGCCCGGAGGACGTGGTCCCGTCCTCCTTGAGCTGTACGTACCGGAAGTCCAGCCTGTCTCCCTCCCTGGTACCCACGAGACGGCCGCGTACGACGTCGCCGCCTGTGTACTCGGCCCAGATCTCACCGTCCCGCTCGTGGTACGTGAACCGGGTGCGGGTCCCCACCTGACCAGGGGCCTGATCGGCCACCGGGGCGAGGACGAGACCGTCGAGGGATCGGGCCATGGGCGAAGGCTCCCTTACTGCGGCACTGGGCGTCGGGCTAGGGTTGGTGGCCAACGTAAGGCACTCGCGGGAGCCCGGACGCACCGGGCTGAGAGGGAGGCTGGCGGCCTCCGACCGTACGAACCTGATCCGGGTCATGCCGGCGAAGGGAGGGGCTGGACGCCCATGTCGCGTACGCGAACGTCAGACGTCCTCGTCATCGGGGGCGGGATCATCGGCCTGGTCACGGCCTGGCGGGCCGCGGGGCGGGGCCTCACCACGGCCGTGGTGGACCCCGAGCCGGGCGGCGGGGCCGCCCAGGTCGCCGCCGGGATGCTGGCCGCCGTCACGGAACTGCACTACGGCGAGCAGACCCTGCTCGGCCTGAACCTCGCCTCCGCCCGGCGCTATCCGGCCTTCGCGGCCGAGCTCACCGAGCTGACCGGCCACGACCTCGGCTACCGCCGGTGCGGCACACTCGCCGTCGCCCTGGACGCCGACGACCGGGCCCACCTGCGCGAACTGCACGCCCTGCAACAGCAGTCGGGCCTGGACTCGCAGTGGCTGTCGGGGCGGGAGTGCCGTCGCCTGGAGCCGATGCTCGCGCCGGGCGTGCGCGGCGGGCTGCGGGTCGACGGCGACCACCAGATCGACCCACGGCGGCTGGCCGGGGCGCTGGTCGCCGCGTGCGAGCGGTCGGGGGTGGTCTTCCACCGGGTCCTGGCCGAGCGGCTCACCGTCGCCGGGGACCGGGCCACGGGCGTCGTCACCGCCGACGGCACCGAGCTGGGAGCCGGTCAGGTCGTGCTGGCCGGGGGCAGCCTGAGCGGCCGGCTCGCGGGCGTGCCCAAGGACGTGCTGCCACCGGTGCGGCCCGTGAAGGGGCAGGTCGTACGGCTGACCATGCCCGAGCGGCACGGGCCGTTCCTGAGCCGGACGGTGCGCGCGGTCGTCCGCGGCAGCCACGTCTACCTGGTGCCGCGCGCGAGCGGCGAGCTGGTCGTCGGGGCGACCAGTGAGGAAACGGGCTGGGACACCACCGTGACCGCGGGCGGCGTGTACGAGCTGCTGCGTGACGCGCACGAGCTGGTCCCCGGCATCACCGAGCTGCCGCTCACCGAGACCCGGGCCGGGCTGCGGCCCGGCTCCCCCGACAACGCGCCACTGCTCGGTCCCACCGGCCTTGAGGGACTGCTGCTGGCAACCGGGCACTACCGCAACGGCGTCCTGCTCACGCCGGTCACCGGCGACGCCCTGGCGCACGCCCTGACGACGGGTGAACTGCCCGAGGAGGCCCGCCCCTTCACACCGAAGCGCTTCAGCACCGTCACCGCACTCACGGAGCAGCCCGCATGAACATCTCCGTCAACGGAGAGCCCCGGGACGTCCGGCCCGGCACGGCTCTCGCCACCGTCGTGAGCTCGCTCACCACGTCACCCTCCGGTGTGGCCGCCGCCCTCAACGAGACCGTCGTCCCGCGCGCGCAGTGGCCGTCCACTCCCCTGGCCGAGGGAGACCGCGTGGAAGTCCTCACCGCCGTCCAAGGAGGCTGACCATGGCCGACGATCCGTTTGTCCTCGGTGGCACGTCCTTCACGTCCCGCCTGATCATGGGTACGGGCGGCGCGCCCAGCCTCGACGTGCTGGAGCGGTCGCTGGTCGCCTCCGGGACGGAGCTGACGACCGTCGCGATGCGCCGGGTGAACCCTTCCGTGCACGGCTCGGTGCTGTCCGTCCTGGAGCGGCTCGGCATCCGGGTGCTGCCCAACACCGCGGGCTGCTTCACGGCCGGAGAGGCCGTCCTCACGGCCCGTCTCGCGCGCGAGGCGCTCGGCACGGACCTGATCAAGCTGGAGGTCATCGCCGACGAGCGGACGCTGCTGCCGGATCCGATCGAGCTGCTGGACGCGGCCGAGACGCTGGTCGACGACGGGTTCACGGTGCTGCCGTACACCAACGACGATCCGGTGCTGGCGCGGAAGCTGGAGGACGTCGGGTGTGCGGCGATCATGCCGCTGGGGTCGCCGATCGGGTCCGGGCTGGGGATTCGCAATCCGCACAACTTCCAGCTGATCGTGGAGCGGGCGGGGGTGCCGGTGATTCTGGACGCGGGGGCCGGTACGGCGTCGGATGCGGCGTTGGCGATGGAGCTGGGGTGTGCGGGTGTGATGCTCGCCTCGGCGGTGACGCGGGCGCAGGAGCCGGTGCTGATGGCTTCCGCCATGAGGAACGGGGTGGAGGCGGGACGGCTGGCTTATCGGGCCGGGCGTATCCCTCGGCGGCATTTCGCGGAGGCGTCTTCGCCGACGGAGGGCGTCGCCGTGCTTGATCCGGAGCGGCCTGCTTTTCAGTGACCCGGCGCTTGTGCTGGGGTGGGGGTGGGGCCGCAACCCGGCGTAGCGGGGTGCCTCCCCCACCCCAAGCTCTCGGCTTCGCTCGAGCAGGGGGACCCCCATCGCCCACCCGTGCCGCCCCAGCGACACCACTGCCCGCAGGCAGGGTGGGACACACGTCACAGGTCCGCTTCAGTCGTGACCCGAAAGTGGGCGCGGCGAGTGGGTGTCAGTTGTGGCTCGTACACTCGCCTGCGTGGACACGACCCTTCAGGACCCCTTGGTCGGGCAGGTGCTCGACGGCCGGTATCGCGTCGACGCGCGGATCGCGGTCGGCGGGATGGCCACGGTCTACCGGGCCGTGGACACCCGGCTCGACCGGATCCTCGCGCTCAAGGTGATGCACCCGTCCCTGGCGGTCGACGCCTCGTTCGTCGAGCGGTTCATCCGCGAGGCGAAGTCCGTGGCCCGGCTGGCCCACCCGAACGTGGTGCAGGTCTTCGACCAGGGCAACGACGGCTCGTACGTCTACCTGGCGATGGAGTACGTCGCGGGCTGCACCCTGCGGGACGTGCTGCGCGAGCGCGGGGCCCTGCAGCCGCGTGCGGCCCTGGACATCCTGGAGCCGGTGCTGGCCGCGCTGGGCGCCGCGCACCGCGCCGGGTTCGTGCACCGCGACATGAAGCCCGAGAACGTTTTGATAGGGGACGACGGCCGGGTCAAGGTCGCCGACTTCGGCCTGGTGCGGGCCGTCGACACCGTGACGAACACCACCGGCACCGTCCTCGGCACGGTCTCGTACCTCGCGCCGGAGCAGATAGAGAACGGCACCGCGGACCCCCGCGTCGACGTGTACGCGTGCGGCGTGATGCTGTACGAGATGCTGACCGGCGACAAGCCGCACGACGGGGACTCGCCCGCCGTGATCCTCTACAAGCACCTGCACGAGGACGTCCCGCCGCCCTCGGCCGCCGTGCCCGGTCTGGCGTACGAGCTGGACGAGATGGTGGCCTCGGCGACCGCCCGCGCCCCGGAGATCCGCCCGCACGACGCGGTGGCGCTGCTGGCGCAGGTCCGTGACGGGCGCGGCCGGCTGACCGCGGAGCAGCTGGACGTCGTGCCGCCGCAGGCGCTCACGGCGGACCACGACAACGCCGACGACCGTACGAGCGTGATCCCGCGCGCGCTCACCACGCTGCGCCCGCTGCCCGTCAACGAGGACGAGGAGGGCGAGGCGGCGGACCACCGCACCAGCCGTTTCCAGTCCCCGCCGCCCCCGCCGCCCCGGCGTCGCTCGGGGCCCCGGCGCGGCCCGTTGGCGATCGTCGTCGCCGTCCTGCTCGTGCTGGGCCTCGGCGCCGGTGTCTGGTACATCAACTCGGGCCAGTTCACCGAGGTGCCCCCGCTGCTGGCGAAGACCCAGGCCCAGGCCGAGGACCGGCTGGAGGACGCCGGGCTGGACCTCGGCAAGGTGGAGCACGCCTACAGCGACACCGTCGACCGCGGCACCGTCATCAGCAGCGACCCGAAGACCGGGACCCGCATCCGGGGCAACGACTCCGTGTCCCTCACCATCTCCGACGGCCCCCGGAACGTGCGGGTGCCCGCCCTCGCCGGCCAGAAGCTGGACGAGGCGCGGTCCCTGCTGAAGGACGACGGTCTCGAGCCGGGCATGGTCACCCGGGAGTTCAGCGAGGACGTGCCGAAGGGCTCGGTGATCTCCGCGCGGCCGGCCGACGGCACGAAGGTGCGCGCGGGTACGGCCGTCGCGCTCGTCGTCAGCAAGGGCAGTCCGATCGACATCCCGGATGTCACCGGTGCGGACCTGGCCGACGCGCGTTCCGAGCTGGAGGGCGCCGGTCTGAAGGTGAAGGTCGCCGCCGAGCAGGTCAACTCCTCCGAGTTCGACAAGGGGCAGATCGTCAAGCAGAGCCCGAACCCCGGCGGCCGGGCGGCCGAGGGCGACACCGTGACGCTGACGGTGTCCAAGGGCCCCGAGATGATCGAGGTACCGGACGTGGTCGGCGACAGCGTCGAGGACGCCACGCGGACGCTGGAGGGCGCCGGGTTCCAGGTCGACGAGGACCGCGGTCTGCTCGGCCTGTTCGGCGACGAGGTCAAGAGCCAGTCCGTCGAGGGCGGCCAGACCGCGCCCAAGGGCTCGACGATCACCATCAAGATCAGGTGAGGACGGCCGGCAGGGAGCCCGTGGACGGAGCGGGGCCGGACGCATGACACCCTGAACGGGTGAACAATCAGCTGTCCGGCCCCTCCCGCAACCCGGTGGGCGGCCACGTTCCCGTGGCCGGCGGGCTCCACTCCGTCGGCCTGTCCTACGCCCGTGACCTGAAGGCCGAGACGGTCCAGGTCTTCGTCGCCAACCCGCGCGGCTGGGCCACCCCGCCCGGGAACCCCAAGCAGGACGAGGCGTTCCGGGCGGCGTGCGAGGCCGAGTCGATCCCGGCGTACGTGCACGCCCCCTACCTGATCAACTTCGGCTCGCACACCGAGGCGACCGTGGAGCGGTCGGTGGAGTCGCTGCGGCACTCGCTGCGGCGGGGCCGGGAGATCGGGGCGCTGGGCGTGGTCGTGCACACCGGCAGCGCGACCGGCGGCCGGGAGCGGTCCGTGGCGCTGAAGCAGGTACGGGAGCACCTGCTGCCGCTGCTCGACGAGCTGACCCACGACGACGACCCGTACCTGCTGCTGGAGTCGACCGCCGGCCAGGGCGCCTCCCTGTGCTCACGGACGTGGGACTTCGGCCCGTACTTCGAGGCGCTGGACTCCCACCCGATGCTCGGCGTGTGCCTGGACACCTGCCATGTCTTCGCCGCCGGGCACGACCTGACCGGCCCCACCGGTATGCACCAGACGCTGGACCTGCTGGTGGACACGGTCGGCGAGGGCCGTCTGAAGCTGATCCACGCCAACGATTCCAAGGACGTGGCGGGCACCCACAAGGACCGGCACGAGAACATCGGGGTGGGCCACATCGGCGAGGACCCGTTCCGGGCGCTGATGACGCATCCCGCGACCGAGGGCGTGCCGCTGGTGATCGAGACACCGGGCGGCAAGGAGGGGCACGCGGCGGACGTGGAGCGGCTGAAGAAGCTGCGCGACGGCTGACGGCTCAGAGGCCGGGGCCGTCCCCGGCCTCCTCCTGGTACGAGTAGCGCTGCTCCTGCCACGGGTCGCCGATGTTGTGGTAGCCGCGCTCCTCCCAGAAGCCGCGCCGGTCGGCGGTCATGTACTCCACGCCGCGCACCCACTTGGGGCCCTTCCAGGCATAGAGGTGGGGCACGATCAGGCGCAGCGGGAAGCCGTGCTCGGCGGTGAGCAGCTCGCCGTCCTTGTGGGTGGCGAACAGGACCTGCTCGGAGGCGAAGTCGGACAGCCGGAGGTTGGAGCTGAATCCGTACTCGGCCCACACCATCACATGGGTGACGTCGTCGGCGGGCGGGGCGAGGTCGAGGATCGTGCGGGCCGGGATGCCGCCCCATTCGGCGCCCAGCATGCTGAACTTCGTGACGCAGTGCAGATCGGCCACGACGGTGGTGTACGGCAGGGCCGTGAACTCCTCGTGGGTCCAGCAGTGCTTGCCGCCGCCGGCGGTGGCGCCGAAGACCCGGAACTCCCAGCGCTCGGGCCGGAACTTGGGGACGGGTCCGTAGTGCGTGACCGGCCAGCCGCGTTGCAACCGCTGTCCCGGCGGCAGCCCGGGCTGCGTCGCTCCTGCTGAATCGTGCCCTTCTCCCGATTCGCGTCCCACCGGCTGACCCATGACTCCATCCTGACAGACCCCGGGTGATGCCCCTGACAGGGTCGACATCAAATCGGGACAACTAGAACTAAGCATGCCCTTACTTACTAAGTGAAGACTTACTGGACGATCTTCTCCGCCGGTGGAATCATGCGGCGCAACCTGCCAGTTCCCCCGCGTGGAAGGAGCCTCTGCGATGCAGGGCGACCCCGAGGTCCTCGAATTCCTGAACGAGCAGTTGACCGGCGAGCTGACGGCGGTCAACCAGTACTGGCTGCACTACCGGATCCAGGACAACAACGGCTGGACCAAGCTCGCCAAGTACACGCGTGAAGAGTCCATCGACGAGATGAAGCACGCGGACAAGATCACCGAGCGCATCCTCATGCTGGACGGCCTGCCCAACTACCAGCGGCTCTTCCACGTACGGGTCGGCCAGACGGTCACCGAGATGTTCCAGGCGGACCGGCAGGTCGAGGTCGAGGCGATCGACCGCCTCAAGCGCGGTATCGAGGTGATGCGCACCAAGGGCGACATCACGTCCGCGAACCTCTTCGAGTCGATCCTCGAGGACGAGGAGCACCACATCGACTACCTGGACACACAGCTGGAGCTGATCGAGAAGCTCGGCGAGGCGCTGTACATCGCGCAGCAGATCGAGCAGCCGAGCTAGACGGGTCTAGGCGGCGTCTTCCAGTTCCGCGAGCACCGGCTCGCCCCGGTCGGCCAGCTCACGGCGCGGGCACGAGCCCCTGCCGAGGAGTGCCTGGATCCGGCGTACGCACGACCCGCAGTCCGTGCCCGCCTTGCAGGCGGAGGCTATCTGGCGAGGGGTGCAGGCGCCGCTGTCCGCGTGCTGCTTGACCTGCTGCTCGGTGATCCCGAAGCAACTGCAGATGTACACGCGGTTCACCTCCCGGCGGGTTCGTTCCTTGGCGCCGTCCCCGTTGATCGGTGAGGCTAACCTAACCTTACCCGCCGGGTGGGAGGCAGAAAAGTCGAGAGGGGCGCGGATCGTATGTGATCCGCGCCCCAGTCGATGCCCTGGTGTCGGGCGGACTCTTACTGGTCCCGGTACATCTCGGCCACGAGGAACGCCAGGTCCAGCGACTGGCTGCGGTTGAGCCGCGGGTCGCAGGCCGTCTCGTAGCGCTGGTGCAGATCGTCGACGAAGATCTCGTCGCCGCCGCCCACGCACTCGGTGACGTCGTCACCGGTCAGCTCCACGTGGATACCGCCCGGGTGCGTGCCCAGCGCCTTGTGGACCTCGAAGAAGCCCTTGACCTCGTCGAGCACGTCGTCGAAGCGGCGGGTCTTGTGCCCGGAGGCCGCCTCGAAGGTGTTGCCGTGCATCGGGTCGGTCACCCAGGCGACGGTGGCGCCCGATGCGGTGACCTTCTCGACCAGCTCGGGGAGCTTGTCACGGACCTTGTCTGCGCCCATGCGGACGATGAAGGTCAGCCGGCCCGGCTCACGCTCCGGGTCGAGGCGGTCGATGTACTGCAGCGCGTCCTCGGCCGTCGTCGTCGGACCCAGCTTGATGCCGATCGGGTTGCGGATCTTCGAGGCGAACTCGATGTGCGCGTGGTCCAGCTGCCGGGTGCGCTCACCGATCCACACCATGTGCCCGGAGACGTCGTACAGCTGCCCGGTGCGCGAGTCGACCCTGGTCAGCGCGGACTCGTAGTCGAGCAGCAGCGCCTCGTGCGAGGCGTAGAACTCGACCGTCTTGAACTCCTCCGGGTCGGCCCCGCAGGCGTGCATGAAGTTCAGCGCCTGGTCGATCTCGCGGGCGAGCTGCTCGTAGCGCTGGCCGGACGGGGACGACTTCACGAAGTCCTGGTTCCAGGCGTGCACCTGACGCAGGTCGGCGTAGCCGCCGGTGGTGAAGGCGCGCACCAGGTTCAGCGTGGAGGCCGAGGCGTGGTACATCCGCTTCAGCCGCTCGGGGTCCGGGATACGGGCCTCTTCGGTGAAGTCGAAGCCGTTGACGGAGTCGCCCCGGTACGTCGGCAGCGTGACGCCGTCGCGGGTCTCGGTCGGCTTGGAGCGCGGCTTGGAGTACTGGCCGGCGATCCGGCCGACCTTCACGACCGGCACGGACGCGGCGTACGTCAGTACGGCGCCCATCTGGAGCAGCGTCTTGAGCTTGTTGCGGATGTGGTCGGCGGACACCCCGTCGAACGCCTCGGCGCAGTCGCCGCCCTGGAGGAGGAACGCCTCTCCCTTGGCGACGGCCGCCATCCGGGCGCGCAGCTGGTCGCACTCGCCCGCGAAGACGAGCGGCGGATACGACTCCAGCTCCGCAACGACTGCGCGCAGAGCCTCGGTGTCGGGGTACTCGGGCTGCTGCGCCGCGGGCAGGTTTCGCCAGGTGTTGCCAGCACTCGCGCTGGTCTTAGCGTTCACGGTCACGACCTCAACATTACGGGGTCGTGTAGGGCGTCCCGACCGATGCCCAGCAATTGAGACACCGCGTACGCCCTGCGGACATGGGGTAGGGTGCGTCGCATGTTCGCGCACTCGACCCAGAACTGGTGGTGGACCGCTCATCCGGCGGCCCACTGACTGCGCGTACGACAGACTTCGCGAAGGCCGCCCGAGGGGCGGCCTTCGGTGTTTCCCGGGTCGTTCCTCTCCCACTGCATCCCACCGGATCCCCCGGATCCTCGGAGAAGGAGCACGGACCCATGAACCTGCTCGGCTTGCTGGACGATCCCCGTCCGTTCGCCCTGCTGCGCCGCCGCACGCCGGGCCACGACCACGAGCTGGTCGAGGTCCTGATCGGCCCGGCCGCGACGTACGACCGGCTCTCCGACCTCCCCGACGAGAGCCTGGCACTCGTCCCCTTCCGGCAGATCCGCGAGCGCGGCTTCGACGTCCGCGACGACGGCACGCCCCTGGTGGCCCTCACCCCCGAGGAGTCCTACGGCGTCCCGCTGGCCGACGCCCTGGCGCAGCTCCCGGCGCACGAGGTGCGGGTCGAGGACGGCGGCTTCGACGTCCCGGACGAGGAGTACGCGCAGACCGTCGGCCGCGTGCTGCGGGAGGAGATCGGCCGGGGCGAGGGCGCGAACTTCGTGATCCGCCGGACGTACGAGGGCGAAATCCGCGGGTTCGGCCGGGCCGACGCGCTGGCGCTGTTCCGGCGGCTGCTGGAGGGCGAGCGGGGCGCGTACTGGACGTTCGTCGTGCACACCGGCGACCGGACCCTGGTCGGGGCCAGCCCCGAGGTGCACGTGCGGATGTCCGGCGGCACGGTCGTCATGAACCCGATCAGCGGCACCTACCGCTACCCCACGGACGGGCCCACCCCCGAGCACCTGCTCGGCTTCCTCGCCGACGGCAAGGAGATCGAGGAGCTGTCGATGGTCGTCGACGAGGAGCTCAAGATGATGTGCACCGTCGGTGACATGGGCGGGGTCGTGGTCGGGCCCCGGCTGAAGGAGATGGCACACCTCGCGCACACCGAGTACGAGCTGCGCGGGAAGTCCTCGCTGGACGTGCGGGACGTGCTGAGGGAGACGATGTTCGCGGCGACCGTCACCGGCTCGCCGGTGCAGAACGCCTGCCGGGTCATCGAGCGGCACGAGGCCGGGGGGCGGGGGTACTACGCGGGTGCGCTGGCCCTGATCGGCCGGGACTCCGGCGGAGCCCAGACCCTCGACTCCCCCATCCTCATCCGCACCGCCGACATCTCCTCCGGCGGGCACCTGCGCGTACCGGTCGGCGCCACGCTGGTGCGCGGGTCCGACCCGGAGAGCGAGGTCGCGGAGACGCATGCGAAGGCGGCGGGTGTCCTGGCGGCCCTGGGCGTACGGCCGGGAAGGCCGCGCGCGGAGTCCAACCGGCCCCGGCTGGCCGACGACCCGCGCGTGCGGGCCGCCCTCGACGGGCGCCGGGCGTCCCTGGCGCCGTTCTGGCTGCGGATGCAGGAGCGGTCGGAGGAGCTGAGCGGGCACGCGCTGGTGGTCGACGGCGAGGACACCTTCACGGCGATGCTCGCGCACGTGCTGCGGTCGAGCGGTCTGGAGGTGACCGTCCGGCGGTACGACGAGGACGCGCTCCGGGAGGTGGTGCTCGCGCACCAGGGGCCGGTCGTGCTCGGCCCGGGCCCCGGGGACCCCGCCGATCTCACCGACCCCAAGATGCGGATCCTGCGGGACCTCACCGCCGAGGTCATCCGCAGCCACCCGCACGGCGTGCTCGGCGTCTGCCTCGGGCACGAGCTGATCGCGGCCGAACTGGGGCTGGACATCGTCCGGAGGGACGTGCCGTACCAGGGGGAGCAGACCACGGTCGACCTCTTCGGGCGGCAGGAGACCGTCGGCTTCTACAACAGCTTCGTGGCGCGCTGCGACGAAGAGGCCCACCAGGAGCTGGCCGCGCACGGCGTGGAGATCAGCCGGGCCGCGAACGGGGAAGTGCACGCGATGCGCGGGCCCGGGTTCGCCGGCGTGCAGTTCCATCCGGAGTCGATCCTGACGCTGAACGGCGCAGCGGTCATACGGGAGTTGGTGGGGCAGTTGCGCAACACGACCGTGTAGCCGACCGGGTGGCCGTCCGGGGGTTGCCACCTCCGGACGGCCGCACCCGGGGCATCCGCACCCGGGGCATCCGCGCCCGGTCAGCCGCTCCCGGTCAGCCGAAGAACACCCCGACCTCCTCGTACAGCGCCGGGTCCACCGTCTTCAGGCGGGCCGTCGCGTCCGCGATGGGGACGCGGACGATGTCCGTGCCGCGCAGGGCGACCATCGTGCCGAAGGCGCCGTCGCGGACGCAGTCGATGGCGTGCAGGCCGAAGCGGGTGGCGAGCCAGCGGTCGAAGGCGCTGGGGGTGCCGCCGCGCTGGACGTGCCCCAGGACGGTCGTGCGGGCCTCCTTGCCCGTGCGCTTCTCGATCTCCTTGGCCAGCCACTCCCCGACCCCGGACAGCCGGACGTGCCCGAAGGAGTCCAGCGTCTGGTCCTTGAGGACCATGTCGCCGTCCTTCGGCATCGCCCCCTCGGCGACGACCACGATCGGCGCGTACGACGCCCGGAAGCGGGAGGTCACCCAGGCGCACACCTGCTCGACGTCGAAGCGCTGCTCGGGGATGAGGATGACGTTGGCGCCGCCGGCCAGGCCCGAGTGCAGGGCGATCCAGCCGGCGTGCCGGCCCATCACCTCGACGACCAGGACCCGCATGTGGGACTCGGCGGTGGTGTGCAGCCGGTCGATGGCCTCGGTCGCGATGCCGACCGCGGTGTCGAAGCCGAAGGTGTAGTCGGTGGCGGACAGGTCGTTGTCGATCGTCTTCGGGACGCCGACACAGGGCACGCCGTGCTCGTCGGACAGCCGGGCGGCCACGCCCAGCGTGTCCTCGCCGCCGATGGCGATGAGCGCCTCGACCTCCAGCCGGGCGAGGTTGTCCTTGATGCGGCGGATGCCGTTCTCCACCTTCAGGGGATTGGTCCGCGACGAGCCGAGGACGGTGCCGCCCCGGGGCAGGATGCCGCGCACGGCGGGGATGTCGAGACGGACGGTGTCGCCCTCCAGGGGACCGCGCCAGCCGTCCCGGAAGCCGGTGAAGTCGTAGCCGTACTCCTGCACGCCCTTGCGGACGATGGCCCGGATGACGGCGTTGAGCCCGGGGCAGTCGCCGCCTCCGGTCAGTACTCCGACGCGCATGGAAAAGTCCCTTCGCCGCAGGTGCCTGACGAAGGGTCAGTGTGACGTGCGCCTCACTCGTCGTCGAGGCCGCGCTCGATCGCGTACCTGACGAGCTCCACGCGGTTGTGGAGCTGGAGCTTGCCGAGGGTGTTCTGGACGTGGTTCTGCACCGTGCGGTGGGAGATGACCAGGCGCTCGGCGATCTGCTTGTAGCTCAGGCCCTTGGCGACCAGGCGCAGCACCTCGGTCTCGCGGTCGGTGAGCCGGGGCGCCTTCGGTTCGTCGGCGTCGGGAGCCGGGGCGGGCTCGGAGGCCAGGCGGCGGTACTCGCCGAGGACCAGCCCGGCGAGCCCGGGGGTGAAGACCGGGTCGCCGACGGCCGTGCTGCGGACCGCGTCCCGGAGCTCCTCGGTGGAGGCGGACTTCAGCAGGTAGCCGGTCGCGCCGGACTTCACCGCCTCCAGGACGTCGGCGTGCTCACCGCTCGCGGACAGCACGAGGACGCGCAGCGCGGGGTCGGCGGCGACGACCTCCTTGCAGACCTGGACGCCGGGCTTGCCGGGCAGGTTCAGGTCGAGCACGAGAACCTCGGGCACGGCGGCCTTGGCGCGGCGCACGGCCTGCTCGCCGTCGCCCGCGGTGGCGACCACCTCGAAACCCGACTCGGCCAGGTCACGGGCGACGGCGTCGCGCCACATGGGGTGGTCGTCGACCACCATGACCTTGATCGGGTCCTTGACGGGGTCCCGCTGGTTCTCCGTGGTCTCCGTCATCGCCGCTCCGCCTTCCCCCGTGTCTCTGTCACGTCCTTCGGTACCTTCAACTCGACAAAAAAAAACCAGCCCCGGCACCGAGATCAGCTCCGCGCTGCCGCCGAGCTCGCGCAGCCGGCCGCGGATCGACAGGGCGACACCGAGCCGCCCCTCGCCCTCGGCCTGCGCGAGCCGCCCCTCGGGGATGCCGGGTCCGTCGTCCCGCACGGTGACGATCACCTCGTCCGGCTCGTCCTCGACCAGGATCCACGCGCGCGCCTGTTCTCCGGCGTGTCTGCGGACGTTGTCCAGGGCGGCCCCGACGGCGGCGGCCACCTCGCGGGCGGCGACCGGCGTCAGCGGCACGGGCGCGCCGGGCTCGGCGAGGCTGACCATGGCCCCGGCGTACGGCGCGAGCAGGGCGCGCAGGTCGACGGGGCCGCTCTGCTCCGGGTCCTCGTCGACGGCCCGGACGAGCGCTCCCTCGGCGGCGTCCTCCGAGACCCTGGAGACGGGGATCAGTCCGCCGGAGACCAGGGTGCGCAGCGCGACCTCCTGCTCGCCGGCCATCCGGCCCAGCTCGGCCGCCTCCCCGCCGATCACCGCACCCCGGCGCTGCACCATCGCCAGCACCTGGAGCACGCTGTCGTGGATGTCCCGGGCGAGGCGCTCCCGCTCCCGCGTCGCGGCCTCGATCTCCAGGGCGCGGGCGAGGGTGCGCTCGGAGGCGCGGGCGACCTCGACGACGTAGCCGATGGCGATGGAGGCGATGCAGACCAGGATGACGTTGTGGACGGTGTCGCGGGCCGGGGTGCCGCGCTCGACCAGGTTGGCGGCGGCCACCAGGCTGGAGGCGAGGGCCGCCCAGCGCCAGCCGCCCTTGAGGGCGAACGCCAGCACGGAACCGGCGGTCCATATCGACGGCAGCGTCGGACCGCCCGCCTGCACCCGCTCGTGCGCGTCGGCCACGGGCGTGAGCAGGATGCCGGTGACGGCGATGGTGAGGTCGGCGGTGAGGAACCGCTTGGTGCAGCGGACGGCGCTCGCGACCCGCGGCAGGGTGGCCAGGGTCCATCCGCCCAGCACCGCGTAGTAGGCGACGGCGATCCAGGGACGGGCGAACTCGTCGTAGGCGGTGGCGAACAGGCCGACCGCGTAGAGCATCGTGAGCACCCGGTAGGCGGTCAGCGCACGCCACAGCGGCTGCTCGACCGACATCCTCATGACACGCTCGCGCTTGGCCATGCCCCACCCCCCGATCGCAGGCCCGTCTAGGGCTCGGTCCGCCGCTCGTCCGTCCGGTCCTGCTCGGCCTTCTCCTTCGCGGCCTGTTCCTTCTCCGCCCGGGCGAGCGCGGCCTTCGCCGTCTTCTCGGCTTCCTTCTCCGCCTTCGCCGCCTCCGCGAGCTGCCGCTTCATGGCCGTCGCGTACATGTCGACGTACTCCTGGCCGGAGAGCTTCATGATCTCGTACATGACCTCGTCGGTCACGGCGCGCAGCACGAACCGGTCGTGCTCCATGCCCTGGTAGCGGCTGAAGTCCAGGGGCTTGCCGATCCGGATGCCGGGCCGCATCAGCTTCGGCATCACCTTCCCGGGCGGCTGGATCTTCTCCGTGTCGATCATGGCGACCGGGATGACGGGCGCGCCCGTCGCGAGCGCCACGCGCGCGAGGCCGCCCGGCTTGCCGCGGTAGAGCCGCCCGTCGGGCGAGCGCGTCCCCTCCGGGTAGATGCCGAACAGCTCGCCGCGCTCCAGCACCTCGATGCCGCTCTTGATGGCGGCCTCACCCGCGCCACGCGCACCGGAGCGGTCCACGGGCAGCTGGCCGACGCCCTTGAAGAAGGCGGCCGTCAGCCGGCCCTTCACTCCGGGCGTGGTGAAGTACTCGGCCTTCGCGATGAACGTGACCTTGCGGTCCAGGACGGCAGGCAGGAAGAACGAGTCCGAGAAGGACAGATGATTGCTCGCCAGGATCGCGGGGCCCTCGGCGGGAACGTTCTCCAGGCCTTCCACCCAGGGCCTGAAGGCGACCTTCAGCGGCCCCCCAACAGCGACCTTCATCGCGCCGTACAACAACCGAGTGCCTCCTGTATGTGTCGATCAGACCATAACCCGGACCGCCGTCAAAGGCGCCGACGGCCCTGGTCGGTGTCAGTGCGGTCGCGTACGGTGAAGGTCCCGCGAACGACGTGCGACCCCTTCCATGACGTTCCGTGACATTCGGTGATCGTGTCAGTCCCTTCTCACGACCAGGAGGCCGAAGGTGCCGGTCCTTGCCGGAGCCGAGCCGTTTCGCCACGAGGGCGGGGAGGCGGCCGTCCTCCTCTGCCACGGCTTCACCGGTTCACCGCAGTCGCTGCGCCCCTGGGCGGAGCATCTCGCCGACCAAGGTCTGACCGTCTCGCTGCCGCTGCTGCCCGGGCACGGCACGCGCTGGGAGGACCTGCGGATCACGGGCTGGCAGGACTGGTACGCGGAGGTGGACCGCGAGCTGCGTGCCCTGTGCGAGCGCCGCGAGAAGGTGTTCGTGGCCGGTCTGTCCATGGGCGGCGCCCTGGCCCTGCGGCTGGCCGCGCGGCACGGCGACGCCGTCAGCGGCGTGGTGGTCGTCAACCCGGCGAACAAGGTGCACGGCCTGGCCGCGCACGCCCTCCCGGTGCTCCGCCACTTGGTCCCCGCGACGAAGGGGATCGCCAGTGACATCGCCAAGCCGGACAGCAGGGAGCTCGGCTACGACCGGGTTCCGCTGCACGCGGCGCACTCCCTGCGCCAGTTCTTCCGGATCGTGGACGGCGAGCTTCCGCAGGTCACCCAGCCGGTGCTGCTGCTGCGCAGCCCGCAGGACCATGTGGTGCCGCCCGCCGACTCGGCCCGTGTCCTCAGCCGCATCTCGTCGACCGATGTGAAAGAGGTCCTGCTGGAACAGAGCTACCACGTCGCCACGTTGGACCATGACGCGGACCGGATCTTCGAGGAGAGCAGCGCGTTCATCGGCCGGCTCGCGTCCGGTCTCCGCGAGGAGCCCGGTCTCGGCAAGGAAGGGACGACCGCAGGTGGCTGAGCACGACTCCGACCGCGAGGGCCGCGAGCCGGACGAGAAGGGTGTCCCGTTCGACGAGGAGGCCGCCTGGGCGGCGATCGTCGCCGGGTACGGCGAGGAGCCGCCGGACCCGCCGGGCGCCAAGCCGTTCAAGTCCATCGAGGACCTGGCGCTGCTGGAGTCCGAGACCAACGACGGCCGGGTGGACACGGCCGGTGACGCCGCGAAGCCCGCTGAGCCGGAGAAGCCGGAGGCCAAGGGGGCCGGTGCCAAGCCGGCCGGGCCTCTCGGCGGATCCGTCTCCTTCGCCCCCGGCGTCGGCCCGCGCGACTACTCCGCGCCCGAGCCCGCCGAGGGTGACTTCGACGAGGACGACGAGGGTCATTTCGTCCCCCCGGAGCCGCCGCCGCTGCCGGCCGCCGACGTCACCGCGAAGTTCGCCTGGCTCGGCGTGCTCGGCGGGCCGGTGCTGCTCCTGCTGGCCGTGCTGCTCGGCTGGGAGATGACCTGGTGGCTGGCGACGCTGGGGATCGGCGGGTTCCTCGGCGGGTTCGCGACGCTGGTGGTGCGGATGCGGACGGATGACGAGGACGACGACGATCCGGGGCGCGGAGCGGTCGTCTAGACGGCGGTGTCTAGACGGCGGTGTCTAGACGGCGGTGTCTAGACGGTGGTGTCTAGACGGTGGTGTCTAGACGGTGGTCGTGCGGACTGCCGGCACTCTGAGGGCGGCAAGGACCGGCAGATGGTCCGTGGCCGCCCTCAAGTCTGTCCCGGTCACCCCGGGGTGCCCGACCGGCACCCCGCAGCCCAGCACCTCGATGCCCCCGGTCACGAAGATCGCGTCGATGCGCTGGTAGGGGTCGGAGGGGGTCCAGGTGTGCTCGCCGCCCCAGGGCGCGGCGACCCGGCAGTCGGTCAGACTGCCGGCCAGCCTGCGGAAGGTGCGGCCGTCGGGGCGTTCGTTCAGGTCACCGCCGGCGATCGCGTGCTCCACGCCCATGCCGGCGAGCCGGTCCAGGAGCATGCCGCCCTGCTCGTAGCGCTCGTCCTTCTGGAGCGACAGATGGCAGCTCAGGACGCCGAGCCGGGTGCCGGCGAACCGGACGACGGCGGTGGCGAAGCCGCGGCGGTGCAGGCCGGGGGTGGGGGGCAGGAGGATGTCCTCGGTGCGTTCCACACCCGCCCGGAGCGAACTGAGGATCGCCGGTCCGGTGGTGGTGGCGCCGCCGGTGACGATCACCAGGTCGGCCGCGCGGGCCAGGCGGGCGAGTTTCTTGCGCCAGCGGAAGAAGCGGGGCGCTTCTTGGACGAGGACCAGGTCGGGCTCGCACGCCTTGATGACGCGGGCCAGGGCGGCGGTGTCGTCGCGCATCGAGCGGATGTTGTAGCTGAGGACCCTGATGACTGCGGAACCGTCGGGTTCTGTACGCGAGTTGGGGAGCAGCGACATGTGATCAATTTACGCCCAAAAGGGCGGGGCACGGGGATGGTGCGCGAGTGCCGGTGGTGCGTGGCTGATCGCGCGGTTCCCCGTGCCCCCAAAAACAAAAAAGAAAGGCGATTACATGATCGGGTCGGGTTCGCGGGCCAGGTCGGCCGCACCTACCAGGCCTGCCTTGTTGCCCAGTTCCGCCGCTCTGACCTCCGCCACCGGGCGCCAGTTGCCGCCTACCAGCCAGCGCTTGTAGGACTTGCGGATCGGGCCCAGGACCAGTTCGCCCTCGTCGGAGAGGCCGCCGCCGACGATGAAGGCGGAGGGGTCGAAGAGGGAGGCGAGGTCGGCGAGGCCCGCGCCGACCCAGCGGGCCAGTTCGCGGTAGGAGTCGACCGCCACCCGGTCGCCCTGGCGGGCGGCCACGGAGATGTGCTTGCCCTCGACGCCCTCGGGCGAGCCGTCGCCGAGGCCGAGCAGGATCTCGGCGTTCTCGGGGGTGGCGTTGGCGCGCTGCTTGGCGTACCGCACGAGGGCGCGCCCGGAGGCGTACTGCTCCCAGCAGCCCTGCGAGCCGCAGCCGCACAGCAGGCCGTCCGGCACCATGCGGATGTGGCCGAACTCGGCGGCCACGCCGAAGTGCCCGCGGCGCAGCTTGTTGCCGATGATGATGCCGCCGCCGAGGCCGGTGCCCAGCGTGATGCAGATGACATTGCGGTGGCCCTTGCCGGCGCCGAACTTGTACTCGCCCCACGCCGCGGCGTTCGCGTCGTTCTCCACAACCACCGGGAGGCCCACGCGGGCCTCCACCTTCTCCTTGAGCGGCTCGTTGCGCCAATGGATGTTGGGCGCGAAGTAGACCTCGGAGCGCTGCCGGTTGACATAACCGGCGGCGCCGATGCCCACGCCGACGATGTCGTGACCGACGCGTGCGCCGTCCACCGCCGAGGCGATGGCGTCCACGATGCCCTCGGGCGTGCCCGGGGTCGGCACCTTGTGGGTCGAGAGGATGTTGCCTTCCTCATCGACCACGCCGGCCGCGATCTTCGTGCCGCCGATGTCGACGCCGATGGTGAGTCCCATGAATCCCTCAGTTTCGGTCGAGCCCCGCTACGGCCAACGGTACCCGAGGCGCTGCCCCCGGGTTCGGCTCGTCCGACCGGTGGGCAGGCCCGGCGGGCTCACGCAGGGCGCCGCTCTCGCGAGGCCGGGGACCCGGCCGGGGACTCAGTCGAGGTCGATGCGTTCACCGGGGCCGGATTCGTCGCCCCGGTCCCGGCGCTCGTCCAGGTCCCGCGGGTCGTCCTGGTCGTCGCGGCCGGTCCAGCGGCGCTCCTGGGACTCGACGGCGGAGCGGTAGGCGGCCAGCAGTTCGTTCCCGGCCGCGGCCAGGTGGTCGAAGACGTCCGGGTTGCGTTCGATGACGGGTTCCACGGCGGCCTTCGCCTGCTGGAAGACCTGCCGTACGGCCTGCTGCGCGGCGGGGCCGGCGACCGCGCCGAACAGCGGTGACTGGATCCCGGACAGCTTGTCGGAGACGGCGTCGACGAGCTTCTTCAGTTCCTCGGCCGCGGAGCCCGGGGGCGGGCCGTACTGGGTACGGCGGCGGGCCTTCTCCGCCTGGAGGTCCTCGGCGCACGCGGTCGCCCAGGCGTCGGCGTCGGTCGCCCGCACCTCGTCCACGGCCTCTTCGCGGGCTTCGTCCGGCGGGGGGAGCTCTTCGCTCATGACGGACTCCTGACTACGGTTCGTCTCTACGACGTTACCCGAACGAGCCCCGCGGGTTCACGGACCGGTCACCGCGTCCGCGGCCACAGCTTCGGGTCGGGGGCGAAGCGAATGCGCAGCTCGCCCTCGCGCAGGGCTGCGCCGTCGACGGTGCAGCGGCGCAGCGCGGAGGGCAGCGGGACGACGCGGCGGAACCGCCCCACCGTGACGACGAGTTCGTCGCCGCGGCGGACGAGGTCGAGATCATCGCGTACGGCGCCGGGCAGCGGGATGTGCCAGACGAGCACGCCGTCCTCGCCGAGCCGGTCGGTCACGGGCCACTCGACCGGCTCGACGGGGGTGTCCCGGTCGACGCCGGGTGCCTCCAGGGCGGTGAGGTCGTCGGCGCCGCGCGGGTCGCGGCCGAGGTGGGCGACGGTCCGGACCGGGTACGACTCCCGCCACTCCTCCAGCGCCTTGCGCTGCTGGGCGACCGGACCGGCCAGCCAGGTGTCCGGGGACGCCTCGGGCAGGACGCGGTTGGCGACGACGGCGTCGGTGCGCAGACCGCGCAGGGCGAGGCCCTGGCCGGCGGTGCGCAGGGCGTCGGCACCGGCCGGACCGGGCTCGGCGACCAGTCGTACGACGGTGTCGCGGTCGGCGACGACCGCCTCGACGGCGGCGAGTTCCAGGTCCCAGCGGGCGGCCGTGTCGTACAGCCACTCGGCGGGCATGGGGACGCCGGCGAGCCGGCCCAGGACGGGGCGCAGGGCGCGGGCCGCCTGGCGTTCCGGCGGGAGCAGACGGCGCAGGTAGCGGCGGAGTTCCTCGGGGAGGGCGAGGAGGGCGAGGGCCTGCGGGAGCGGCGGCAGGTCGACGACGAGGAGGTCGTGCCGCTCCGCCAGCGCGGCGTCACGCAGGGCCCGCAGCAGGGCGAGTTCCTCCGCTCCGGGCAGAGGGGTGAGCTCCTCGGGGTCGAGGCGGGAGGCGCCGAGGAGGTCCAGGGCGGAGGAGGCGCGGTCCTGGAGGGCGGCGAGGTCCTTCCGGAAGTCCCGGGCGGGATCGGGCCGCCAGGCGGTGAGGCGCGGGGCGGCTTCGACCGGGGTGGGGCCGGTGCCGACACCCAGGGCGGCACCGAGGGTGTCGGTGCGGTCGGCGCTGAGAACGAGGGTGTCGGTGCCCTTCTCCGCTTCGGCCAGGGCGGTCGCGGCCGCCAGGGTGGTACGACCGCTGCCGCCGGGGCCCATGATCAGGATGGTGCGCATGGGAGTGAACGGTAACCGAGACGCCCTGAAGGGGCGCGGGGCTGTGCTGAACATGCGGCTCCGCCGCGTGGGCGCGACCAGCCACGACGCTCCCGCAGGAGCCCCCTGGGGCGGCTAGGCCGACTCCACGCGCTTCTTCAGACCCGCCAGCGCCCGGTCGATGATGACCTTCTCCGCCTTGCGCTTGATCATCCCGAGCATGGGGATCTTGACGTCGACCGTCAGCACATAGGTGACCTCCGTACCCCCCGCCCCGGCCGGCTTGAGGATGTACGAGCCGTCCAGGGACCTCAGCATCTGGGACTTCACCAGCGTCCAGGACACCTCGTTCTCCCCGGTCCAGGTGTACCCGAGGACCTGGTCGTCCTTGATCGCGCCGGCGTCCATGACGAGACGGACCTGCTCGGCGCGGCCCTGCGCGTCGGTCTTCAGGACCTCCGCCTCCTTCACCTCGCCGGTCCAGTCCGGGTAGCGGGCGAAATCGGCGATGACCGCCATGACGTCGGCCGGGGCCGCCTCGATGGTGATGCTCGAGCTGGTGTGTTCCGCCATCGCCGTGGCTCCTCCAGATAAGGGCCGGTATGAGGTCGTCGTGCGCACGTGTGTGCAGCGTGAAGGCTACCGCGCACGGGCCCCACCGATCTCACCCGACCTGGGGCGTCCCCTGGGGCGTCCCCTGGGGCGTCCTCACCATTCCAGTGCCCAGGGCGTCCCGGTCCCCGCGAAGTGCCCCACGTTCACGCACTCGGTGGCCCCGATCCGCATCCTCGGCACCAGCGGTTGGTGCACGTGCCCGAAGAGGGAGTAGCGGGGGCGGGTGCGGCGGATGGCGTCGAGCAGGGCACGGCTGCCGCGTTCGAAGCGGCGCGCGACGGTGTCGTAGACCAGCTCCGGGACCTCGGGCGGGATGTGCGTGCACAGCACGTCGACCTCGCCCAGGGCCTCGATCTTCGCCGCGTACTCCTCGTCGCTGATCTCGTACGGCGTCCGCATCGGCGTCCGCAGGCCGCCGCCGACGAAGCCGAAGACCCGGCCGCCGATCTCGACGCGCTCGCCGTCGAGGACGGTGGTGCCGGGGCCGGCGTACTCCTGCCACAGGGGTGGCATGTCGACGTTGCCGTAGGTCGCGTACGTCGGAGTGGGGAACGCGGCGAACAGCTCCGCGTACTGCTTGCGCACCGCTTTCTCGATCACCGCGGCTCGGTCCGCGCCGACGCCGGCCCACAGCCGCGCCCCGAGCTCCCGGGCTTCCTCGAAGCGGCGGGCGGTGCGCAGCGCGACGATGCGGTCGGCGTTCTCGACGCCGAACAGGTCGGGGAAGATGCCGCGCGAGTGGTCCGCGTAGTCGAGGAAGAGGACGAGGTCGCCCAGGCAGATCAGGGCGTCGGCGCCCTCGCCGGCCCTGGCCAGGTCCCGGGCGTTGCCGTGCACGTCACTCACCACGTGCACGCGCGTCCTGCGGTTTCCGGCTGGTGTGGGTGCCATGACGATCAAGGGTAGGCGGAGCGCCACACTTGTGAACAGTGGCGGCCCTACCTGCGGTTACTGGCCCGTCGTTTAGCACCTGGACTACTGTGCGCGAAGGAATACCCAACTGTGTGACGCAGCGAACATCTCGACGGGACCCCCTGTCGGAGAGCCATACCGGCGGGTAACGTCCGGGCAGTCCAGTCGTGCTCTGCATTTCAACAAGTGAATGTCTGAGTACCTGCCCGAGCCTTGGACCGCACCGTCGCAGCACACACCGTCGTGGCGCCGGCGCCCTATGAGGAGCAGCAGTCTTGCGCGAGTTCAGCCTTCCGGCTTTGTACGAGGTCCCTGCGGACGGAAACCTGACCGACATCGTCCGCAGAAACGCCGCGCAGCACCCGGACGTCGCCGTCATCGCCCGCAAGGTCGGCGGCAGCTGGCAGGACGTCACGGCCACCGCCTTCCTCGCCGAGGTGCACACGGCGGCGAAGGGCCTGATCGCCGCCGGTGTCCAGCCGGGGGACCGGGTGGGCCTGATGTCCCGCACCCGTTACGAGTGGACGCTGCTGGACTTCGCGATCTGGAGCGCGGGCGCGGTGACCGTGCCGGTCTACGAGACCAGTTCCTCGGAGCAGGTGCAGTGGATACTCGGCGACTCGGGCGCCACCGCCTGCATCGTGGAGACGGACGCCCACACGACCGCCGTCGAGTCGGTGCGCGACGGGCTGCCGGCGCTCAAGCACGTCTGGCAGATCGAGGGCGGCGCCCTCGACGAGCTGAGCCGGCTCGGCCAGGACGTCACGGACGAGACGATCGAGGAGCGCAGCTCGATCGCCCGGGCCGACGACCCGGCGACCATCGTCTACACCTCGGGCACGACCGGCCGCCCCAAGGGCTGTGTGCTGACCCACCGCAGTTTCTTCGCCGAGTGCGGCAACATCGTGGAGCGGCTGCGTCCGCTGTTCCGCACGGGCGAGTGCTCGGTGCTCCTCTTCCTTCCGCTCGCGCACGTCTTCGGCCGGCTGGTGCAGATCGCGCCGATGATGGCGCCGATCAAGCTCGGCTGCGTCCCGGACATCAAGAACCTCACCGACGAGCTGGCATCGTTCCGCCCCACGCTGGTCCTCGGCGTCCCGCGCGTGTTCGAGAAGGTCTACAACTCGGCGCGCGCGAAGGCGCAGGCCGACGGCAAGGGCAAGATCTTCGACAAGGCCGCCGACACCGCGATCGCCTACAGCAAGGCGCTGGACTCCCCGTCGGGTCCGTCCTTCGGCCTTCGGATCAAGCACAAGGCGTTCGACAAGCTCGTCTACAGCAAGCTCCGCGCGGTCCTCGGCGGCCGGGGCGAGTACGCCATCTCCGGTGGCGCCCCGCTGGGCGAGCGCCTGGGCCACTTCTTCCGCGGCATCGGCTTCACGGTCCTGGAGGGCTACGGCCTGACCGAGTCCTGCGCGGCCACCGCGTTCAACCCGTGGGACCGCCAGAAGATCGGCACGGTCGGCCAGCCGCTGCCGGGCTCCGTCGTGCGGATCGCGGACGACGGCGAGGTGCTGCTGCACGGCGAGCACCTGTTCAAGGAGTACTGGAACAACCCCGGCGCGACCGCCGAGGCGCTGGCCGACGGCTGGTTCCACACCGGTGACATCGGCACCCTCGACGAGGACGGCTACCTCCGGATCACCGGTCGCAAGAAGGAGATCATCGTCACAGCGGGCGGCAAGAACGTCGCCCCGGCCGTGATCGAGGACCGCATCCGGGCGCACGCACTGGTCGCGGAGTGCATGGTGGTGGGCGACGGGCGGCCGTTCGTGGGCGCGCTGGTCACCATCGACGAGGAGTTCCTGGGCCGTTGGTGCGCGGACCACGGCAAGCCGGCGGGCTCCACCGCGGCGTCGCTGTGCGAGGACCCGGACCTGCTGGCCGCGATCCAGGCGGCGATCGACGACGGCAACGCCGCGGTGTCCAAGGCGGAATCGGTGCGGAAGTTCCGCATTCTGTCCTCCCAGTTCACGGAGGAGTCGGGCCACCTGACCCCCTCACTGAAGCTGAAGCGGAACCTGGTCGTGAAGGACTACGCGCAGGAGATCGAGGCGATCTACGCGAAGTAGCGGGAGAGCCGTCCCGCCGCCGACTACGGTGCGAGGACGGCGCCCAGGCCCGCGTCTGGGGGTGCCCACGACGGCCGGACCGATGAAGACGCCCGTGCCGTCGGCACCGAGATGTACGACGGTGCCGTCACCGGAGTTCTCCCCGGGCGCGCCGATCGCCAGGCCGGTGACCGAGGTCCCGGTGAAGTCACCCGCTCCGACGTCCGCGCCGGAGCGGTCGCCCGCCTCGGCGGCTCCGGGAATCCCTTCGGCACCCTGATTGAGGGGCGCGCGGAGGCCGGCAAGGCCGCGTTGAACGGCGATGCGGCACCGGTCGGCGTCTTCAGCGCGGACCTTTTGAGTGCCGGGCTACGGCGAACACCACGAAGGGCACCACCATGGCGGCGCTGGCGGCCGCGTCCGCGGACGGGGAGGAGGAGGAAGAGGAGGATGATCTTCCGCCGGTCTGGTTGGACCGGTACTTCCAGTACATGTGAGGCATGGTCCGGCCATGGTCAGGGCGCCGTGTCCTCCGCCAGGACCCGCGCCATCGTGCGTTCGGCGAGAGCCGTGATGGTGACGAAGGGGTTGACGCCGATCGAGCCGGGCACCAGTGAGCCGTCGGTGACGTACAGGCGTGAGTACCCCTTCACCCGGCCGTAGGCGTCCGTCGAGCGGCCCAGGACGCAGCCGCCCAGCGGGTGGTAGGTGAAGTCGTCGGCGAAGACCTTGTTGGACGAGCCGAACAGGTCGTAGCGGTAGATCGTGGCGTTCGCCTTGTTGATCCGGTCGAACAGTTTCTTCGCCATGCCCACCGACACGGCACTCTGCGCGGCGCTCCACCCGAGCCGCACGGCGCCGCTCGCCGGGTCGTACGTGAAGGACGCCCGCTCAGGGTTCTTGGTGATCGCCAGATAGAGGCTGACCCAGTGTTCGAGTCCCATGGGCAGGGGCGCGATCTCGGCGAAGACGGGGTTGGCGGTGTTGGCCCAGTCGTCGATGCCCATGACCGGCATGGTCGACTGGTTGGCGCCGACCGTGTCCCACACGTGGTTGGCCCGGCCGAGCATCACGTTGCCGTTGGTGCCCCAGCCGGTGCCGACGCTCGCGTCCAGGCGGGGCAGTGTGCCCGACTCCCGGGCGCGGACGAGGAGTTCGGTCGTGCCGATGCTGCCGCCGCCGAGGAAGAGGTAGGTGCAGGCGTACTCCTTGGTCTCGACGACGGTGCCGGTGTCGTCGATGCGGTCGGCGGTCAGCAGGTATGTCCCGTCGGCCGCCCTGCTGATCGACGTCACCCGCTCCATCGTGTGCAGGGTGACGTTCCCGGTGCCGAGCGCGGAGGCGAGGTACGTCTTGTCGAGGCTGCGCTTGCCCTGGTTGTTGCCGTAGATGACCTCGCCCGCGAGAGCCGACTTGGTCGCCGTACCGGCCGCCTCGCGCTCCATGTGGCCGAAGTCGTAGACGTTGGGCACGAAGGTGGTCTTCAGCCCGGCGTTGTCCGCGTGTTTGCGGGAGATCCGGGTGAAGCGGTACCACTCGGTGGACTCGAACCAGGCCGGGTCGACGGTGTTGACGCCGAGCATGGAGCGGGCGCGCGGGAAGTAGGTGTCGTACATCTCCGCGGTGTCCACGGTCGGGAACTGCTCGGCGAAGTAGGACCGGAGCGGGGTCACCGCCATGCCGCCGTTGACCAGGGAGCCGCCGCCGACGCCCCGGCCGACGTACACGGACATGTGGTCGTAGTGCACACGGTCCAGGACGCCCGGGTAGGAGCTGATGTCCTGGTTGACCAGGTCGAGCCAGAGGAAGGTGGCGAGCGGGGCCTCGGTGCGGGTGCGGAACCACATGGAGCGCTGGTCCGGGGTACGGGTGGAACAGAACACCTTGCCGTCGGGGCCGGGGGTGTTCCAGAGGCGGCCCATCTCCAGGACGAGGGTGCGGATACCGGCCTGGCCGAGGCGGAGGGCGGCGACGGCGCCGCCGTAGCCGGAACCGACGACGATGGCGGGGGCGTTGTCCACGGCGGCCGGTTCGGCTGCCGAGGCGACCTGGAGGCCGATACGGGTCAGGCCCGCCGCCGCTGCCCCTTGAAGGGCCACCATTCCGAGTATTTGACGTCTCGTCAGCTGACGCTGCATCAGTTTTACTGTCATGCGCGCAGCATGTGCGGATTTCCACGTTCCGCCTAGAGTGCGGGAACCCCGCTCACAGCAAAGTTTTCAACTTCTCCGCCAGCAGGTCCCAGCGCCACTTCTCCTCCACCCACTCGCGCCCCCGCTCCCCCATCCGGCGCCGCAGTTCGGGGTCCGAGAGGAGCGTGACGACGCGGTCGGCCGCGTCCTTTGGGGAGCCGCCCCGCACCACCCAGCCGGTCTCCCCGTCCAGGACCGCGTCCGGCGCCCCGCCCGAGTCGCCGGCCACCACCGGCAGCCCGGTCGCCGACGCCTCCAGGTAGACGATGCCGAGGCCCTCGACGTCGAGGCCGCCCCGGCGGGTGCGGCACGGCATGGCGAAGACGTCACCGGCGCCGTAGTGCGCGGGCAGCTCCGACCAGGGCACCGGGCCCGTGAAGCGGACGGAGCCCGCGACGCCCGTGTCCTCGGCCAGCCTGCGGAGGTCCTTCTCGTACGGGCCGCCCCCGACGATCAGCAGCACGGCGTCCGGCTCGGCGGCCAGGATGCGGGGCATGGCCCGGATCAGGGTGTCCTGGCCCTTGCGCCGTACCAGCCGGGACACGCACACCACCACCGGGCGGTCCGTCAGCCCCAGCCGCGCCCGCACCTCGTCACCGCCCGACCCGGGGTGGAACGTCTTCTCGTCCACGCCCGGCGGCAGCTGCACCATGCGCGAGGCCGCCTGAGGCGTCAGCGCGGTGGCGATCCGCGAGCGGGTGTACTCGCCGAGGTAGGTGATCGTGTCCGTGGAGTCCCCAATGCGGCGCAGCAGCTGCCGGGCCGCGGGGAGCTGGGCCCAGCCGGCCTCGTGCCCGTGCGTGGTGGCCACCAGCCGCTCGGCGCCCGCGTCGCGCAGCGCCGGTGCCATGAGGCCGAGCGGCGCCGCCGCCCCGAACCACACCGACGTGCACCCGTGCTCCCGCAGCAGCCCGACGGCCCGCCGGGTGACCCTCGGCGTGGGCAGCAGCATGGTCGTACGGTCCCGTACGACGGTGAACGGCTGCTCGGCGTCGAAGGCCGCGGTCGCCTCGACGCCCTCCCGGCTCCGCTTCCAGGTCGACGCGTAGACGACCAGCCGCTGCGGGTCCAGCCGCAGCGCCATGTTGTGCAGAAACGCCTGGATGCCGCCCGGCCGGGGCGGGAAGTCGTTCGTCACGATCAGGGTCTTGCGCACGCCGCCGACCCTACCGAACCGCATCTCTCGGCCGTTCGCCCCGGCACATATGGCACGCTCACAGCTGTCAGGGCCATCATGGCTCCTTCGGCACGGCACGGACGGGGCAGGGATCAGGTGAGGACGACGGGCGCGAGGCGGTCCCTGGCATGGCTGCTGGTGACCTGGAGCCTCACGAGGCTGGTGCTGCTGCTGTTCGTGCTGAAGGTGTTCGTCTTCCCCGGCCCGGACGTGACGAGCGACGTGTCCGTGATCTACCAGGGCTGGTACGGCACCCTGCGGACCGGGACGTTCCCCCAGCACGACGTCACCTGGCAGTACCCGCCCGCCGCCGCGCTGGCCATCCTCTCCCCCGGTCTGCTGCCCCTCCTGGACTACGCGACCGCCTTCTTCGTCCTGGTCTGCGTCACGGACCTGGCCGTCCTGGCCCTGCTGGCGTACGCGGGCCGGCGCCCCGGCAGGTCGCTGCGCGGCGCCTGGGTGTGGGGCGTGGGCGTGCCCCTGCTCGGGCCGACGGTGTACGCGCGCTACGACGTGATGGTCACGGCCGTGACGGTCGCCGCGCTGCTCGCGGGCGCCCGGCACCCCAGGGCGATGGGGGCGCTGGCCGCGTTCGGCGCCCTGCTGAAGGTCTGGCCGGCCATGCTCCTCCTGGCCGCCCGCCGACGCGCCACCTGGGTGTCGGCGCTGGTGACGGGCGCCACGATCGCGGGCGGATTCGCCCTGTTCATGCCGGGCGGGTTCGCCTTCCTGACCTCCCAGCGCGACCGGGGCACCGAGGTGGAGTCGCTGGGCGCGCTGGTCTTCCACGTCGCCCGGCACTTCGGCTGGCAGGGCGAGGTGCGGCTGAACTACGGCTCGATCGAGTTCCTCGGGCCGTACGTGAGCGAGGTGAGCACGGGCGCGCTGTTCCTGACGGGGGCGGCCTTCGGCTGGCTGGTGCTGTGGCGGCTGCTGGCCCGGCGCTTCGAGGAGCACACGGTCGCCGACGCGGCCTTCGTGGCGGTGCTGATGTTCACCACCACCAGCCGCGTGATCAGCCCCCAGTACATGGTGTGGCTGGTCGGGCTGGCCGCGGTGTGCCTGTACTTCCCGGCGAGCCGCATGCGGGCGCCGGTCGTGCTGGTCCTGCTGGCCTGCTTCGTGACGGTCCTGGAGTTCCCGCTCTACTTCGCCAACGTGGTGGCCAGCGACGGCCTCGGCCTCACCCTGCTGTTCCTCCGCAACGGCCTCCTGGTGGTCGCCACGCTCCTCGCGGCCCGCACCCTGTGGCGCGCGACGGTACCGCGCACGCTCCCCACGCCCGAGCCCGCTCAGCCCGCCCACACCGACGAGACCCCGGTCACCTCCTGAGCGGGAGCCCGCACACCCTCAGCCCAGCTGCTCCCGCAGGTACTCCTGCCACAGCCCGATGAACTCCTCCCGCGTCACCCCGAGCACCTCCCGCATTACGTCCTCCACCGCACCGGCCCGCTTCTGGTGCTCCCCGACGGCCCGGTAGAAGTCGCCCAGCCGGGACTCGCCCCAGCGGTCGGCGATGAGCCGGCAGGCCGTCCAGCCGCTCTCGTAGGCGCGGGCCAGGCGGCTCGCGTCGCCGGTGAAGGCGAACTCCTCGTCGTCCGGGAGGCCGGTCGGGATCCGGCCCCGCGTGACCGCGCGGGACAGTTCGGGGGCGGCCTCGCGCGGGGTGCGGCCGGTGGCGCGGTAGCCGACCCAGTCGGCGTACCCCTCGGACAGCCAGAGGGGGGTGGCGGCGGTGGTGTGCCGGCGGGTCGCGACATGGGTCGTCTCGTGGGTGGCGACCACCTGCTCACCGAGACCGCCGAGGAGGGCGAAGGCGTCCGGGTTGACGATGACGCGGTCCGCCGCGGACGGTGCCGATGCGCCCGTCTCGCCGGTGGTGACCGCCGCGATCCCCCGGTAGGAGGAGGCGGGCGAGCCGAGCAGCCCCGCCATCCCCTCCAGTGACTTCGGTACGAGGACGACGAGACGCCGGCCCCAGTCCGTGCCCCACACCCGCGACACCTCGGGCACCGCGCGGTCGGCCAGCTCCGCGTAGTCCCGCAGCGACCGGCCGGACTGCCCGACGCCGAGGACGAGGCTGTGCTCGCCGCGGACGGCCTGCACCGCCCCCTGGTCCCACAGCTGCTGTGCGGACTTCTTCGCGGGCCGGTCGGAGTCGACGGACCACCGCCCGTCCGCGTCACGGCTCAGCCGCAGGGTGCGGCCGGCGGTCACCGGAGCCGGGTCGTACCCGGCGACGCGGTAGCGCAGTTCGGCGTCGGCGGTGGCCGTGTGACCGGTGCGGCGCAGACCGGTCACGCGGTACGACCAGTCGGCCAGCGGCACCGCGCGCAGATCGGCGTACTCCGGTCCCCCGCCCGTCCGCGCGTAGGCCCGCTCGTCGTGGTCGAGGACCGCGGTGGCCCGGCGGTCGAGGAGCCGCTGGACGTCGGCGGTCGCGGGGTCCGCGGCGGACCGGCCGCCGCATCCGGTCAGGAAGACGAGCAGCAGAACGAGCGCCACCACCGGGGATCCCGACCTTCGACCAGCCATCTTCCCGATCGTACGGGCGCCGGGCCGCGCCGGTCAGACCCTGGTCACCGACGAGATGGGCATCATCCCGACCGGGTCGTAGCGCACGGGTGCCCCGGGGTAGGGCGCGTGGATCACCTGGCCGTTGCCCATGTACATCCCGACATGGCTCGCGTCGCCCCGGTAGAGGACCAGGTCGCCGGGGCGCGCCTCGGACAGCGGGACCTGCCGGCCAGCGTACCGCTGGGCCTGCGAGGTGCGCGGAATGGCGACCCCGGCCTGCGCGTACGACCACTGCATCAGGCCCGAACAGTCGAAGCCGGAGGGGCCGTTGGCGCCCCAGACGTAGGGCCGGCCGAGGGCGGCACGGGCGGCCGCGACGGCGGCGGCCCCGCGTGCCGAGGCGGCGGCGTCGTCCCCGAGCCAGGGCATGCCGTACCGGCCGGAGCGGGAGGCACGGCCGTAGGCCTCGCGCTCGGACTCCGGCAGGGAGTTGAGCAGCAGCCGGGCCGCGGCGAGCTTCCGCTCGACGGTCTTCTTGCGGGCGGAGACGGCCTTGCGGCTCTTCTCCAGCTCGCGGAGCTTGCCCGCCGTCTCCTCGCGGTCCTGGGCGAGTTCGCGCATGGCCTCCTGGAGCTTCCTCAGCTCACCGGCCTGGTGGGCGGTGAGCCGGTCGAGCCTGGAGGCCCTGTCGAGGTACTCGCCGGGGTCGTCGGAGAGCAACAGGGCGAGGGTCGGGTCGAGGCCGCCCGACCGGTACTGGGCGCCGGCCAGCGAACCGAGCGACTCCCGCATGGAGTTGATGCGCTGCTGCTGCCGGGCGATCCGGTCCCGGGCGGTGCCGGTCTCCTCGCGCAGGGCGTCGGCGCGCTCGTCGGCCTTGTTGTAGGCCTCGGTCGCCTTCTCGGCCTGCTCGTAGAGGCGGTCCACCTCGGCCCGGGTGTCGTCGTGCGGTGCGGCCGCGGACGGTACCGCGCAAAGCGCGGTGGCCGCGACGGACAGGATGCTGACCGCGGCACTGGCGCCACGGTCGAACCCGGACGGTGCAAGGCGGCGATGGGACACCACGGGAAGCCGCTCTCCTTCCGCTGGCGGACATGGAAACGCGGCAGACAGTAGCCCCGCGGCGGGGGACCGCCAACGACCATCCGTGGGTACGCGGCGCGACGCCCCGCCACTGACGCAGGTCACTGGCGGGGCGTGGCCTCAGGTGAGGTCGGCGTGATTCGCCCGAACGGCGGACACGGTGTCCTGATCTTGAGGACTCCGGGGACCGGTTCGGTTGGTCAGACGCGGACGCCGAACATGAACGGGCCGCCGATGGTGTCCATCGACTCGTAGCGGACGACCGTGCCGGTGCGGGGGGCGTGGATGATCTGCCCGTTGCCGGCGTAGAGGCCCACGTGGTGCAGGTCGTTGAAGAAGAAGACGAGGTCGCCGGCCTTGAGCTGGCTGGTCGAGTAGATCTTGGTGCCGATCTGGGCCTGCGCCTCGGAGGTGCGCGGGATCTGCACGCCGGCCGCGGCGTACGCCCGGGAGGTGAGGCCGGAGCAGTCGTAGGAGCTCGTGCCGGTGGCGCCGTAGACGTAGGGCTTGCCGAGCTGGCTCTGCGCGAAGGCGTAGGCCGCGGCGGCCCGGCCGGAGCCCGGCGGGACGTTGCCGTCGAGGGCGTCGCGCTCGCTGTCGCGGCTGGCGCGGCTCTGCTCGGCGGCGAGCTGCTGCTTCTCGGCGGCGGTGAGGCTGTTGAGCAGCTTCTGCGCGGAGGAGAGCTTGCCCTGGACTTCCGTCTTCTTCTTGCCGAGCTCGGCGCGGGTGGAGGCGAGGTCCTTGAGCTTCTCGGAGGCCTCGGCGCGGTCCTGGGCGAGTTCGCGCTGCTTCTCCTGGACCTTCTTCAGCGCCTCGACCTGCTGGCTGCTCAACTGGTCGAGCGTGGAGGCCTTGTCGAGGTAGCTGTCCGGGTCAGAGGAGAGGAAGAGCTGGACGGACGGGTCGATGGAGCCGGTGCGGTACTGCGACGCGGCCGCGAGGCCCAGGCTGTCGCGCAGCTCGTTGAGCTCCTCCTGGCCGCGGGCGACGTTGTCCTGGATGGTGGAGATCTCCTTCTGGAGCTTCTCCTGCTTCTCCTTGGCCCCGTTGTACTTCTCGGTGGCCTGCTCCGCCTCTTCGTAGAGCTTGTCGACCTTGGTCTTGACCTCGTCCTTGCTCGGCTTCTCGCTGGGTGCGGCATTCGCGGCCTGCGAGCTGAAGGCGACGGCAGCGGCAGCGGCGGTGGTCAGCACGGTCACACGTGCGCGGCTCGGCTGCTTCGGACGACGGTGGGACGCCACGGGTGACTAGCTCCTTCTTGGCCCCTCCGCCGTCGCTCCCGATGAGCGATCACCCGAGCAGGAGGTTCGGGGCCTGACCCTAGTGACCTTCCTGTGATCAGTTCAAATCCTCAGATGAAAAATTGCGTCACAGTGAGCCAACATTTCCCCTGGACTCACGGGCCGTGAGGCCCACTTGACGCAACGTGGCCCACAGGCCTCACCAATCGGGGCATCACGCCCGGAGGTTACGCATCGCCCGTACGGTCCCTAGGCTCGCGAAAGGCGCTTGAGGAGCATCGCCGAGGCCACGGGGCGGGCGCCCGCCCGGGCCACGCCGTCGGCGACCTCGCGGTCCGTCGAGGCCACGATGACGGGCCTGCCCGGGGGTTCGGCGCGCACCAGCTGACGGATCAGCTCGTCGGCGGTGACACCCGGCTTCGAGAAGAGCACCCGGACCCCGCGGGGCGGCGCCAGCAGCACCGGTGCGGCCAGTTCGGCCCCGTCGAAGACACACGTCACCTCGGCGCCGCTCTGCGCCGCCAGCTGCGAGAGCTGCCCGAGCAGCCGGAGCCGCTGCTTCTCCAGTGGCATCTGCGGATAACCCGTTTTGGTGACGTTGTAACCGTCGACGACGAGGTGCGCCTGCGGCAGCGCCAGCAGCTGGTCGAGGACCTGCGGGTCGTTCTCGGAGAGCGCGCGGGCGGCGATGTCCTTCGGGGTCATCCGGCCCGGCTCGACGGCGTCCACGGTCTCGGCGGGCCGCACCGACACCGGCGGCAGTGCCAGTTCGCGCCGGAGCCCCTGGGTCGCGTCGAGCAGGGTGTCCAGCAGCAGCCGCACCCGCATGTCCTCGACGCTGCGTCCCTCGCGCGCCGCCCGCCGCGTGGCCTCCAGAGCGGCCTCGGTCTCCCCCAGCCGGGCCTTGAGCCGCCGGGTCTCGCTCTCGGCGGCGGACACCTGGGCTTGCCCCTCGGCGCGTACGGCCTCGGTCTCGCCCTGCGCCTTGCGCAGGGCGGCCTCGCCGCGCTTGACGTCGCTGACGGCGGCGCGGAGCTTGCGCTGCAGCGCCTCGGTCTCCTTCTTGGCCGAATCCAGCTCCGCGCGCAGCCGCTCGGTCTCGGCCCTGGTGTGGTCGCGGGCCCGCTCCAGCTCGGCGCGCAGCCGCTCCAGCTCGGCCCGGCTCTCCTCGTCGGCGCGCTCGGCGTCGGCCCGCTGGGCCTCCTCGCCGGCGGCGGTCACCAGCTTCACCCAGCCGAGGGGCCGCAGTACGTAGGCCGCGGCCGCCACGTCGAGCGGGTCCGCGGCCGGGGGCGGGGAACCTGAGTCGAGGGCGCCGGCGACTTCCGGCTGGGCCTCTCTGAGCTTCTCCCCGATGCGCTGGCGGAACAGCGGGTCGGTCTCCAGCGCCGCGGCCATGGCGTTGCCGGCGAACTTGGCCCGCCGGTTCGGGGCGAACCGGGCGTACTGCCTCAGCTGCGCGGGCAGCTCGCCGACCGTCAGCGAGCCGAAGCCGTCGGAGACGATCTGCACGACCCTGCGACGCACGCCGTCGGGCAGCGGACGGTCGAGCACCTCAGCGGCGCCGTCGCCCGGCCCCCCGCCTGTGGTCTCCGCCATCCGTCACACCCCAATGCCTGTGCGGGGCCAGCTCCCCTCAGGAGCCGGCGCCCGGCCTGTCCACGAGTTCCACCTGGTCCACCGCGTTGCACCAGCGGCAGCGCACCGACTCGATGGTCTCACTGAGCACCTCGCGCTCCTCGACCTTCGGCTCTCCGGCCAGGTCGAGGTGGACGTACTCGACGACCTTCGACGAGCGGGTCACGTCGAACCGCGTGAGGTTGCCGCAGAGGGTGCAGCGCCACCGCGTCTCGGCGGTCGGCAGGGGAACCGTCATCGTGACCTGTTCTCTTTCCTTCTAGTGTCCGTGACGCCACCGGCATCCCCGGCGCGTGTGGCTCGTAACCCTACGGCCTGCCGGGTCGTCGCCGCCCACGCGTCCACGGCGGCGAGGCGGTCTGGGCTGTTGCGTCCGGTTACGTCATGCTCTGTATCCATGATCAGCAAGTGGAGTGCGCCGCTCGTCCGGGCCGGTCGATCGGTCAGGGGGTCGTCGGCGCCGGTGACGTACTCACTGATCACCCTGTGCTGCGTGCTCTTCCTGGCCGGACCCGCCGCGGGCCTCAACCCGGTCTACGGCACGGGCGACGACCTGCTCGCCGCGCAGCGGGCCTGTTTCCGGCGCTGGGGCGTGATTCCCGCAGAACTGTTCGAAGGGTCCGCCGTATCGGCACTGACCCCCGCGACCGCGCTCTTCGTCCACGGCAGCTGGGTGCACCTGCTCGGCAACATGCTCTTCCTCTACGTCTTCGGGGCGATGACCGAGGAGCGGATGGGCCGGGTTCAGTTCACCCTGTTCTACGTCGGTTGTGGCTACCTGGCCCTGCTGGGCTACGCCGTCGCCAACGCGGACTCCGAACAGTCCCTGGTGGGGGCGTCGGGGGCGATCTCGGCGGTCCTCGGTGCGTTCCTGTACCTGTTCCCCAGGGCCCGGGTGACCAGTCTCCTGCCGTTTCTCTTCTTTCTGCCGGTGCGCTTCCCGGCCTGGGTGGTGCTGCCCTTCTGGGCGGCGCTGCAGTGGCTGGCGGCGGGGCGGGCCTCGGACGGCCCGGGCGTGGCCTACCTCGCCCACCTGATCGGATTCGGTCTGGGCTTCGGCTACGCGTCGGTCCGCTACGGCCGCCCGACCAGCCCCACTAGAGTGAAGGCCGCCCCTGCTCCGGCCTCCGAGGGAGAGAACAAGCCGTGATCACCGCGATCGTCCTCATCAAGACCAGCGTGGACCGGATCCCCGAGATCGCGGAGTCGATCGCCGCGCTGGACAGCGTCAGCGAGGTCTTCTCCGTCACCGGCACCTACGACCTCATCGCGATGGTCCGGGTACGGCAGCACGAGGACCTGGCCGAGGTCATCCCCGGCCGGATCAGCAAGATCCCCGGCGTCGAGGGCACGGACACGCACGTGGCGTTCCGTACCTACTCGCAGCACGACCTGGAGGCGGCGTTCTCGATCGGGCTGGACAGCTAGGGCCGCCTCGCTGCCGGCTCAGGCCGACGTGTCCGGGACGCAACGGCCGTCCTCGGTGCGGTAGTTCCACCGCGCGCCGTCCCGGACCAGCTCCCGCACGGCGTCGACGAACCGGTCGACGTGCTCGTCGGGCGTGCCCGCGCCGAAGCTCACGCGGATCGCGTTGAGGGACTTCTCGCCGGGGGCCGCCTCCGGTGCGCCGCACTCGCCCTGGGTCTGCGGGTCGCTGCCCAGCAGCGTCCGCAGGAGGGGGTGGGCGCAGAAGAGCCCGTCCCGCACCCCGATGCCGTACTCGGCGGAGAGGGCGGCGGCGAAGTGGGAGCTGTTCCAGCCCTCGACGACGAAGGAGAGCACACCGACGCGCGGGGCGTCGTCACCGAAGAGGGAGAGGATCCGGACCTCCGGCACCTCGGCGAGGCCCGCCCGCACCTTCTCGATCAGGTACTGCTCCCTCGCGACCAGCTGATCGAACCCGGCCTCGGTGAGTGCCGCGCAGGCGGAGGCGATGGAGTAGGCGCCGATGACGTTCGGCGAGCCGGCCTCGTGGCGGGCGGCGGTCTCGTGCCACTCCACGTCCACTCCCCCGTCCGTGCGCCGGGCGACCTTGCGGCTGGCGCCGCCGCCCGCCAGGTACGGCTCGGCCTCGCGCAGCCAGTCGGCACGCCCGGCCAGGACGCCGGAGCCGAAGGGCGCGTACAGCTTGTGCCCGGAGAAGGCGACCCAGTCGACGTCGAGGTCCGCGACGGACACGGGGTGGTGCGGGGCCAGCTGGGCGGCGTCGAGCACGATCCGGGCGCCGTGGGCGTGCGCGGCCGCCGCCAGCTCCCGTACGGGCCACAGCTCGCCGGTGACGTTCGAGGCGCCGGTGACGCAGACGAGGGCCGGTCCGTGGGGCTCCCGGTCGGCGAGGGCGCGCTCCAGGGTCTCCACGGCCTGACGGGGGCTGCGCGGGGCGTCGAGGTAGGTGACCTGGGCGTTCCGCCAGGGCAGCAGCGAGGCGTGGTGCTCGGTCTCGAAGACGAAGACCTGGCAGCCGGCGGGGAGCGCCTCGGCGAGCAGGTTGAGGGAGTCGGTGGTGGACCGGGTGAAGACGACCTGGTCGCCGTCCCGGCAGCCGAGGAACTCCGAGACCGTCCGGCGGGCGTTCTCGAAAAGGTCGGTCGACAGCTGGGACAGGTACCCGGCACCACGGTGGACGCTGCCGTAGTACGGGGCGTAGGCGGCGACGTCGTCCCAGACCCGCTGGAGGGCCGGGGCGCTGGCGGCGTAGTCGAGCGCGGCGTAGGTGACCTCGCCTCCGGTGACGAGCGGCACGGTGACGTCCCGTCCCAGAACGGGCAGCGGGGCACAAACAGACGGGTCGGCGGCGACGGTGGAGACAGACATGGGTGAACTCCCGTGAAGGCAGGTGGAATCCGCCCGCGAGCCGGTACGGCGGTACGCGTACGGCTACCAGCGGGGGTGAAAGGAAAAGGGGGTGCGGAGGCGGGGCTCTGCGGCCCTATCGCATTCGCTGGTTCACGGGAAACTCCTCGTCACGCGCTTGCCACAGACCTCGCTGCCTGCGGCCCGGTCTTCACCCGGGGCACCCCGCCACGGACGGAGGGTTGCCGGACAGTCGGCCGGGGCCTCATGACTGTCACTCATGACCTGGTCAGGAACCTACGGGAAGAGATCGGCGCCCCGCAACCCGAGTCCGGATCGCGGGACGCCTTACGGGTTGAGCTACGCGTTGCTCGCGGCCACCCAGCGCTCCAGCGTCCGCTTGGCCGCCCCGGAGTCGATCGACTCCGCGGCCTTCGCCATCCCGGCCGCGATCTGCTCGGCCAGCGGTGCCTGTGCCGGCTCCAGCGCCACCAGCGCCGCCGCCGAGTTCAGCAGGACCGCGTCGCGCACCGGGCCGGTCTCGCCGTCCAGCAGGCGGCGGGCGACCTCCGCGTTGTACGAGGCGTCCGCGCCGCGCAGGGCCTCCACGGGGACCAGTTCGAGGCCCACGTCGCGCGGGTCGAAGGACTCCTCGGTCACCTTGCCGTCGCGGACGACCCACACCCGGGAGGTGGCCGTGGTGGTGAGTTCGTCGAGACCGTCGTCGCCGCGGAAGACCAACGACGAGTGGCCGCGCTCGGCGAAGACGCCCGCCACGATCGGTGCCATGCGCGGGTCCGCGACCCCGACGGCCTGGGCCCGGACCTTGGCGGGGTTGGTCAGCGGACCGAGGACGTTGAAGATCGTCCGGATGCCCAACTGGCCACGGGCGGCGCCCACGTACCGCATGGCCGGGTGGAACTTCGCCGCGAAGCAGAAGGTGATCCCTGCCTCCTCGGCGACGGCGGCCACCCGCGGGGTCGGCAGTTCCAGGTTGACCCCGAGCTTCTCCAGGACGTCCGAGGCACCGGACGCCGACGACGCCGCGCGGTTGCCGTGCTTGACGACCTTCGCGCCGGTGCCGGCGATGACGATCGCCGACATCGTGGAGATGTTGACGGTCTTGGCTCCGTCGCCGCCGGTGCCGACGATGTCGACGGTCGGACCCGGCACCTCGATCACGTTCGCGTGCTCGTACATCGCCCGGACGAACCCGGCGATCTCCTCGACCGTCTCGCCCTTGGCGCGCAGCGCCACCACGAATCCGGCGATCTGCGCGTCCGTGGCCTCGCCGCGCATGATGAGGTCCATCGCCCAGGCGGTGTCGTCGGCGGTCAGGTCCCGGCGGTCCAGGAGGCCGTTCAGCAGGGCGGGCCAGGTGCGGCCCGCCGCGGTGTCGCCTCCAGCGGGGGTCACAGCGCTCATCAGCCGCTCCTGGGTCGTCGTACGCACGTAAAAGCTGTGGTCTCACCCTATCCAGCCCGGGACACCGCGAGGGGCCCCGTCCGAACGTCGGACGGGGCCCCTCTGTGGCGTGGCGAAGCAGTGATCAGTGGTGGCCGTGGCCGCTCGTGATCTCCCGGTACTCCTCGGCGGTGGGCTTCGGGATCTGGGCGCCCTCACCGAAGTAGGACTCGCTGAGCTTGGCGCGGAGCTTCTCGGAGCCCTTCACCTTGCGCTCGACACCGTTCTCGTCGACCGTCGGGCCGATCTCGACCGGCTGGTACTGCTCGTGCGCGGTGAGCGTGTACATCTGCTCCTGGCTGAGCGGCTCGTGCACCTCGATGAACTCACCGTGCGGCAGGCGCTTGATGATGCCCGACTCGCGGCCGTGCAGCACCTTCTCCTTGTCCCGGCGCTGCAGGCCGAGGCAGATCCGCTTGGTGATGATGAAGGCGACGACCGGCCCGGCGAAGAACCCGATCCGGACGAACCAGGTGACCGAGTTGATCGACAGGTGGAAGTGCGTGGCGACGATGTCGTTGCCACCACCGATCAGCATGATGATGTACGCGGTGACCCAGGCGACACCGAAGCCCGTGCGCGTCGGGGCGTTGCGCGGCCGGTCCAGGATGTGGTGCTCGCGCTTGTCCCCGGTGACCCAGGACTCGATGAACGGGTACAGGGCGATCATGCCGAGGAAGAGACCGAAGACCACCAGCGGGATGAACACACCGAGGACGAGGGTGTGACCCCAGAGGTTGATCTCCCAGCCCGGCATCGCGCGGATCAGACCCTCGGCGAAGCCCATGTACCAGTCGGGCTGGGCACCGGTCGACACCTGGTCGGGCCGGTACGGGCCGAGGACCCAGATCGGGTTGATGGTCGCGAGACCGGCGAGAGCCGCGATGAAACCGAAGACCAGGAAGAAGAAGCCTCCGGCCTTGGCCATGTAGACCGGCAGCAGCGGCATGCCGACGACGTTCTTGTTGGTCCGGCCGGGACCCGCGAACTGCGTGTGCTTGTGGTAGAAGACCAGGATCAGGTGGCCGACCACGAGCCCGAGCATGATGCCCGGCAGCAGCAGGATGTGGATCGAGTAGAACCGGGCGACGAAGTCGGTGCCCGGGAACTCCCCGCCGAACAGGAACATCGAGATGTACGTGCCGACGATCGGCACGGACAGGATCGCGCCCTGCGTGAAGCGGACACCGGTGCCGGAGAGCAGGTCGTCCGGGAGCGAGTAGCCGGTGAAGCCGGTGAACATGCCGAGGACGAACAGCAGGAAGCCGAACAGCCAGTTGATCTCACGCGGCTTGCGGAACGCGCCGGTGAAGAAGACGCGCATCATGTGCACGAACATGCCGGCGAGGAAGATGATCGCCGCCCAGTGGTGGATCTGCCGGATGAGCAGACCGCCGCGGACGTCGAAGCTGATGTCCAGGGTGGAGGCGAACGCCTCCGACATCAGCTGCCCCTGGAGCGGGACGTAGCTGCCGTGGTACTCCACCTCGTTCATCGACGGGTGGAAGAACAGCGTCAGATACACACCCGTCAGGATGATGATGATGAAGCTGTAGAGGCAGATCTCACCCAGCATGAAGGACCAGTGGTCCGGGAAGATCTTGCGCATGTTGGCCTTGGCCAGGGAATAGATCCCGAGGCGGCCGTCGGCCCAGTCGGCGACCCGCTCTCCGGCGGGCGCCTTGCGGCGTGTCTGTGCAGTGCTCATCCGCGCTCCCAGAAAGCAGGGCCGACGGGCTCTTCGAAGTCGCTGAGCGCCTCGAGGTAGCCCTCCTCGTTCACGCCGATGCGGAGCTGCGGCAGGGCGTGACCGGCGGGGCCGAAGATCACTCGGGCACCGTCGGAGAGGTCGAAGGTGGACTGGTGGCAGGGGCAGAGCACGTGGTGCGTCTGCTGCTCGTACAGGGAGATCGGGCAGCCGACGTGGGTGCAGATCTTCGAGTACGCGACGATGCCCTGGTGCGACCACTCGAGCTCGCGCTTGTCCTTGATGTTCTCCGGCTGGATCCGGACGATCATCAGGGCGGCCTTGGCGATCTCGTTCTGGAAGTCGTGGTCGTGCTCCTCCAGGCCCTCGGGCTTGGCGAAGGTCAGCGAGCCGACCGCGACGTCCGCCGGGCGCAGCGGCTCGTTCGTGTTCATGTTGACGAGCAGCTTGCCCTTGGACCACAGCGTGTGGCGCAGCTTGTCCTCGGGCAGCGGACCGAGGTCGCGCAGCAGCACGACGCCGGAGAGCGGCACCAGCGTGAGCGCGCCGAACATGGTGTTGCGGATCAGCTTGCGGCGGCCGATCGCGGACTCCTTGGCGCCCTGCTTGAAGTCCGCGAAGACCTTCTCGCGGACCTCGGGCTCCGCCTCGATCGGGTGCCGCTCGTCGGCGATCTCCACGTCCGACATCAGGGTGCGGGCCCAGTGGACGGCGCCCGCGCCGATGCAGAACAGGGCGATGCCGAGCGTCAGGCCCAGCGCGAAGTTCAGCGCGCTGATGCGGCCCAGCGGGAAGATGAAGACCGACTTGTCGACCGGGATCGCCACGAACGAGGCGATGAAGGCGACGGTGGCCAGCATCGACACCGTGAACAGCAGGGCGACCGAGCGCTCGGACCGCTTGGCGGCCCGCTCGTCGATGTCCTGGATCCGGGGCTCGTGGGGAGGCAGGCCCGGGTCGACGAAGGGGTGCTTGTCGTCCGCGGGGCTCACCGCGCCGTGCCCGTGCTCGTCATGTCCTGCGGACTGTTCGGCGGGCAGGTTCTCTTCTGGAATGTCTTGGCTACTCATGACTTCTTGGCCTTTGCGGTCCGGGCGGCGACCCACACGGCGACGGCGATCAGCCCGCCGAGACCGAAGATCCAGCCGAACAGGCCCTCGCTGACCGGCCCGAGGCCGCCGAGCTCGAGACCGCCGGGGCTCTCGGACTTGCTGCTGTTGACCGCGTCCAGGTACGCGATGATGTCCTTCTTGTTCTTCTCCGACAGCGTGGTGTCGGGGAAGGACGGCATGTTCTGCGGGCCGGTCTGCATGGCCTCGTAGATGTGCTTCGGGTCGACACCCTCAAGGGTCGGCGCGTACTTGCCGTGCGTCAGCGCACCGCCCTTGCCGGTGAAGTTGTGGCACTGCGCGCAGTTGGTGCGGAACAGCTCACCGCCCTTGGCGATGTCGGCGCCCTCGGGGCCGTACTGCTCCTCCGTCGGGACGGCCGGACCGGCGCCCAGCGAGGCGATGTAGGCCGCGAGCTGGTCGATCTCGGCCTGGCTGTAGATGTTCTTCTTCTTCGGGACCTGCGGACCCTGGGAGGTGGCGGCCGGCATACGGCCCGTGCCCACCTGGAAGTCGACTGCCGCGGCGCCCACACCCACCAGGCTCGGCCCGTCGGAGGTGCCCTGACCGCCGGTGCCGTGGCAACTGGCGCAGCCGACCGAGTAGAGCTTCTTGCCCTCCTCGATGGTGAGGGACTGGGCGGTTTCGTCGGCCTCAGCCTTGCTCGTGGGTGCGAACACGGCGTACAGCCCCCCGCTGAAGAGCAGAGCGAGGAGTAGGACGACGACCGCCGCCAACGGGTGGCGTCGTCGTGCGGAGAGCTTTTTCACGGATTACCCCGGTGTCAGGATCTTCTGCGTCGATGCTTCTGGGATGCGTGCCACGTCGGGCGCGCGGGCGGGCCCGGCTACTTGATCATGTAGATCGTGGCGAAGAGGCCGATCCAGACGACGTCGACGAAGTGCCAGTAGTAGGACACGACGATCGCGGCCGTCGCCTGTTCGTGGGTGAACCTGCTGGCCGCGTAGGTCCGGCCGAGGACCAGCAGGAAGGCGATGAGACCGCCTGTCACGTGCAGGCCGTGGAAGCCGGTCGTCAGGTAGAACACCGAGCCGTACGGGTCGGAGGACAGGGACAGGCCCGCGTCCTTGACCAGCTCCGTGTACTCGAAGACCTGACCGCCGATGAAGATCGCACCCATCACGAACGTGACGATGAACCACATCCGCAGCTTCTTCACGTCACCGCGCTCGGCGGCGAAGACGCCGAGCTGGCAGGTGAGCGAGGAGAGCACCAGGATGGTGGTGTTCGTCGCCGAGAACGGGAAGTTGAGATGGGCAGCCATCTCCTTCCAGTGATCGGGACCCGTCACCGATCGCAGGGTGAAGTACATCGCGAAGAGGGCCGCGAAGAACATCAGCTCGGAACTCAACCAGATGATGGTTCCGACGCTGGTGAGGTTCGGCCGATTGACCGACGGGTGCGCGTGCCCGGTTTCTACTGTCGTTGCTGTCGCCACGACCGACATTATGTCGGTCGCTTATCCCGCCCTCACTCCGGGGGGTGCCGTTCGGAGTGTCTGAGCCGGTCGTACCGCTGTTGACGTGGTGTTCAAGGGAGTAGCATCCGCCCCACGGGCCTGTCCTTACGACGCTGACGTCACGGAGGAACAATGCAGCCGACCGCCACGGTGCTGGTCTACAGCGACGACTCCAACACCCGCGAGCAGGTGCGGCTCGCGACCGGCCGACGGCCGGCTCCGGACGTTCCGGTGGTGGAGTTCGTGGAGTGCGCGACTCCGGCCGCGGTGCTCACGGAGCTGGACCGGGGTGGGATCGATGTCTGTGTGCTGGACGGTGAGGCCGTGCCCATGGGGGGGATGGGGGTCTGCCGCCAGATCAAGGACGAGGTGTTCCGGTGTCCGCCGGTGTTGCTGCTGATCGGGCGGCCGCAGGACGCGTGGCTGGCGACGTGGAGTCGGGCGGAGGCGGCGGTGACGTTGCCGGTGGAGCCGGTGGAGTTCGCCGCGGCTCTGGCTTCCCTGTTGCGGGAGAAGGCCGCTTTGAACGCCTAGGGGCTCGGGACCGCACGTGGCTTCGCGGGTGCGGGTGCGTGGGGGCCGGTCGCGCAGTTCCCCGCGCCCCTTGCGGTCAGACGCTCTGAGGGCGTAGGCGGGCTCTGTCGGCCTGCGTGGGGCCGTCGGGGGCGCCGCCGATGAGGGCGCTGCCGGTGCGCCACTTCGCCCAGTCGAGGTTCCAGTCGCCGAAGCCGTTGCCGAAGGGTGCCATCGTCTCGCCGCCGGAGTTCACGACCTGGACGATGTCGCCCTCGCGGACGGTGTCGTAGAACCAGGCGGCGTTCTCGGTGCTCATGCCGGTGCAGCCGTGGCTGACGTTGGCGAAGCCCTGGGAGCCGGTGGACCAGGGGGCGGCGTGGACGTACTCGCCGCTGTTGGTGACGCGGACGGAGTGGTGGACGATCAGGTCGTAGAAGTCCGCGGAGCCGATGCTGGCGCTGGTCATCCGGACGGTGCCCTCCTTGGCGAGGACGACCTTGACGCCGTTGCGGGTGTCGTAGCCGGGCTTGCCCGTGGTGACGGGTATCTGCCGTATGACCTCGTCGTTCTTGTAGACGGTCATCTGGTGGGCCGCGGCGTCCGTGACGGCTATGAGCTTGTCGCCGGTGCTGATCGTCAGCGGCTTCGCCTTGCCGCCCCACATCCGGTCGCCGATCTTTATGCCCGCGAGGTTGCTGCGGACCTGGACGCTGGCCTGTGCGGGCCAGTAGTCCTTCGGGCGGTAGTGCAGCGTCTTGTCGTCCACCCAGTGCCAGGCGCCGTCGACGGCGGGCGTGGAGGAGACCTTGAGCGCGTTCTCGACGACGGCCCGCTGGGCCCTGTCCTTGACGGGCTGGCTCAGCTCGGCCGTGATGGGCTGGCCGACGCCGTAGGTGCCCTTCTTGGGGCCGAAGGTGACGTCCAGGCGCTTCTGGGTGGTCGGCTTGCCGGTGTCGAAGGCGAGGACCTTGCGGCCGGGCGCCCCGTCCTCGTCCTCGGTGCTCACCCGGACGGTGTAACTGGCGTTGGCGGCGAGCGGTGAGGTGCTGTGCCAGCGGCCGCCGTCGGCGGCGAGTTCGCCGGCCACGTAGCGCCCGTCCGCGTCATAGGCCGTGACGTCCGTGATGCGCCCGTCGGAGTCCTCGGCGACCACTTCCAGGGGCTTGTCCGGGTCGGCCTTCTTGCGGCCCTCCGAGGGGGCGTTCACGGAGATCTGGTCCGCCGCGTCGTAGGGGCGGTGGGAGAGCGGGTTGCCGTCGGAGCCGCAGGCGGTGACGCCCGCGCAGAGGGCTGTCACCAGCAGCGTGCAGCTGACGGCGGTGCTGGGGCGGGAGATCACTGGGTGGCTCATGACCTCAACGTAGGAAGCCGCGTCAAGGGTGGCACGCCAGGAGACTACGAACGGGTGACACGCATTGCGGCAAAAGCACGGGCCCGGACGCTCCCTGCGGAGTGTCCGGGCCCTGAAGCGCTCGGCTCGTGTTACTGGGTGCGGCTCTCACCGCGGTAGTACTCGAACACCCAGCCCCAGATGGCGACCAGGATGACCGGCAGCGAGAAGTACATCAGCCACCAGCCGATGGCGACCGACAGGAAGGCGAGAGCGCCACCGATGCCCAGGAAGAACGGCTGCCAGCTGTGCGGGCTGAAGAACCCGACCTCGCCGGCGTCGTCCGCGACATCCGCCTCCTTGTTGTCCTGTGCGCCGACGTCCACCCGCTTGGCCGTGAAGCCGAGGTAGAAGCCGATCATGATGCACAGGCCGAAGGCCAGGAAGAGGGCCGTGGTACCGGCCGGCTCCTTCGACCACACGCCATAGACCACCGCCATGGCGAGGACGAAGACGCTCAGCCACATGAACATCTTGCCCTGGATCTTCACTTGCCGGCCTCCTTGCCACCAGCGATGGCCTTCTCGCCGTGACCGGCGTTCTCGAGTTGGTCGAGAGCGGCGATCTCCGGGTGATGCAGGTCGAACGCCGGGGATTCACTGCGGATCCGCGGCATGGTGATGAAGTTGTGCCGCGGCGGCGGGCAGGAGGTCGCCCACTCCAGGGAGCGGCCGTAGCCCCACGGGTCGTCGACGCCGACCGGCTTGCCGTACTTGGCCGTCTTCCACACGTTGTAGAAGAACGGCAGGATCGACATGCCGAGCAGGAACGAGCTGATCGTCGAGACCGTGTTCAGCGCGGTGAAGCCGTCGGCCGCCAGGTAGTCGGCGTAACGACGCGGCATGCCCTCGGCGCCCAGCCAGTGCTGGACCAGGAACGTGCCGTGGAAGCCGATGAACAGCGTCCAGAAGGTGATCTTGCCGAGGGTCTCGTCCAGCATCTTGCCGGTCCACTTCGGCCACCAGAAGTGGAAGCCGGAGAACATCGCGAAGACCACGGTGCCGAAGACGACGTAGTGGAAGTGGGCCACCACGAAGTACGAGTCGGAGACGTGGAAGTCCATCGGCGGCGAGGCCAGGATGACACCGGTCAGACCACCGAAGGTGAAGGTGATCAGGAAGCCGGTCGCCCACAGCATCGGTGTCTCGAAGGACAACGAGCCCTTCCACATCGTGCCGATCCAGTTGAAGAACTTCACACCGGTCGGGACCGCGATGAGGAAGGTCATGAAGGAGAAGAACGGCAGCAGCACACCGCCGGTGACGTACATGTGGTGCGCCCACACCGTCACGGACAGACCCGCGATCGCGATGGTCGCGCCGATCAGACCCGTGTAACCGAACATCGGCTTACGGGAGAAGACCGGGATGACCTCGGAGATGATGCCGAAGAACGGCAACGCGATGATGTACACCTCTGGATGGCCGAAGAACCAGAAGAGGTGTTGCCACAGCAAGGCGCCGCCGTTGGCGGAGTCGAAGACGTGGGCACCGAACTTGCGGTCCGCCTCCAGGGCGAACAGCGCCGCCGCGAGGACCGGGAAGGCGAGCAGGACCAGGACACCGGTCAGCAGCACGTTCCACACGAAGATCGGCATGCGGAACATCGTCATGCCCGGGGCGCGCATGCAGATGATCGTGGTGATGAAGTTGACCGAGCCGAGGATGGTGCCGAAGCCGGAGAAGGCCAGACCCATGATCCACATGTCGGCGCCGATGCCCGGGGAACGGACCGCGTCCGAGAGCGGGCTGTAGGCGAACCAGCCGAAGTCGGCCGCGCCCTGCGGGGTGAGGAAGCCGCCCACCGCGATGAGCGAGCCGAACAGGTACAGCCAGTAGGCGAACATGTTCAGCCGCGGGAACGCCACGTCGGGCGCGCCGATCTGCAGCGGCATGATCCAGTTCGCGAAACCGGCGAACAGCGGCGTCGCGAACATCAGCAGCATGATCGTGCCGTGCATCGTGAACGCCTGGTTGAACTGCTCGCTCGACATGATCTGCAGACCGGGCCGGGCGAGCTCGGCGCGCATCAGCAGCGCCATCACGCCACCGATGACGAAGAACGCGAACGACGTGGCCAGGTACAGCGTGCCGATCGTCTTGTGGTCAGTGGTGGTGAGCCACTTGACGACCACACTGCCGCGCTTCTGGCGCCGGACCGGCAGCTCGTCCGCGTAGTGGGACCCTGCTGCCGCGGCACCCTGGGGTTCGTTGAGGATGCTCACAGGTTGTTCGTCTCCCGGTTCTTCTCGTGGCTCGTCTGCGCGATGCCGGCAGGAACGTAACCGTTCTGCTGCTTGTCCACGAGGTCCTTGAGGTGCTGCTCGTAGCGCTCGGGGGAGACGACCTTCACGTTGAACAGCATCCGAGAGTGGTCGACGCCGCAGAGCTCGGCGCACTTGCCCAGGAAGGTGCCCTCCTTGTTGGGGGTCACCTCGAAGGCGTTGGTGTGGCCCGGGATGACGTCCTGCTTCATCAGGAACGGCACCACCCAGAAAGAGTGGATGACGTCACGCGAGGTGAGGACGAAGCGGACCGTCTTGCCCTTGGGCAGCCACAGGGTCGGGCCCGGGTTGCCCGTCTGCGGGTTCCGCGTACCGGGGGTGCCGCAGTCGTAGACGCCGCCGGCGCCTGCCGGGAAGTCCTTCTTGAAGCGGTCCGGGATCGCGTTCAGGTCCTTCGAGGTCTTCGCGTCCCCGGTGGAACCGGCGACCGGCTCGATGTAGTTGAAGCACCAGCTCCACTGGAAGCCGACCACGTTGACCGTGACGTCGGGCTTCTTCTTGAGGCTGAGCAGCTCGGACTCGTCACGGGCGGTGAAGTAGAACAGCACCGAGACGATGATGAGCGGGACCACGGTGTACAGCGCCTCGATGGGCATGTTGTACCGGGTCTGCGGAGGAACTTCGACCTTGGTGCGGCTGCGCCGGTGGAAGAAAGCACTCCACAGGATCAGACCCCACACCAGCACGCCGACGGCGAGCGCAGCCGCCCAGGAACCCTGCCACAGGGAGAGGATCCGCGGAGCCTCTTCCGTGGTCGGGGTGGGCATACCAAGGCGGGGGAAGTCTTCCCAGTTGTACGAGCAACCGGTGGCTGTCGCCAAGACCAGGCCCGCGGTCAGTGCCTGCAGCAGCTTCCGCCGCATCGGGCGCCGCGGCGAGCGGTCGGAGCCGTTGGGACTCACGTAGCGCCTTCCCGAGAGTCTCGCCCGCGCGGTCGGCTGCGGCCTGGCCTTCTCGCTGGTCGGTCGCCGCCCTGCGTCGGGCAGGGGTTTGGATGTTTATGCGGACCAAACCCTAGCCGACGCCCTTAGGGGGTTCTCTAGGAGGGGTGCCTACTGGGGTGGGGTGTTCGCTTGTTTGGCGGGTGCGGCATCGGTTGCGGCTTGTCGCGCCCCGCGGCGGAGCCGCTGATGTCACAGCTCCGCGCCCCTTTTGGGTGTCCTCCCCTGCACGTTCTAGCGTTGCTGTGTGGCCTACTTCGATGCTGCTTCCGCTGCTCCGCTTCATCCGATCGCCCGGCAGGCCCTGCTGGCCTCGCTCGATGAGGGGTGGGCGGATCCCGCGCGTCTGTACAGGGAGGGACGGCGGGCTCGGATGCTGCTGGACGCGGCGCGGGAGGCCGCCGCCGAGGCGGTGGGGTGCCGGGTGGACGAGCTGGTGTTCACCTCGTCCGGAACCCGTGCGGTGCATGCGGGGGTCGCGGGGGCCTTGGCCGGGCGGCGGCGGGTCGGGCGTCACCTGATCGTGTCTGCGGTCGAACACTCCTCGGTGCTCCATTCGGCCGAGGTGCACGAGGCGGACGGTGGGACGGTCACTCAGGTGCCGGTCGACCGGGGCGGGGCGGTGGATCCGGCGGCGTACGGCGCCGCCCTGCGCGCGGACACCGCGCTGGCCTGCCTGCAGTCGGCCAACCACGAGGTGGGGACCGAGCAGCCGGTGGCGGCGGTGGCCGACCTGTGCCGGGCGGCCGGGGTGCCGTTGCTGGTGGATGCCGCGCAGTCGCTGGGGTGGGGGCCGGTGGACGGGGACTGGTCGTTGCTCACGGCCAGTGCGCACAAGTGGGGCGGGCCTTCCGGGGTCGGACTGCTCGTGGTCCGCAAAGGTGTGCGATTCGCCTCGCAAGGGCCGGTGGACGAGCGGGAGTCGGGGCGGGCGCCCGGTTTCGAGAACATCCCGGCCGTCGTCGCGGCGGCCGCGTCGCTCCGGGCCGTACGGGCGGAGGCGGCCGAGGAGGCCGTACGGCTGCGGGAGCTGACGGAACGGATCCGGGCGAGGATGCCGGAGCTGGTGCCCGACGTCGAGGTGGTCGGCGATCCGGTGCGCCGGCTTCCCGGAGTCGTCACCTTCTCCTGCCTCTACGTCGACGGGGAGGCGCTGCTGCACGAGCTGGACCGGGAGGGTTTTTCCGTTTCATCCGGATCGTCCTGCACGAGCAGCACGCTGACGCCGAGCCATGTGCTGCGGGCGATGGGTGTCCTGAGTGAGGGGAACGTGCGGGTGTCGCTGCCGCTGGGAGCGGCGGAGGAAGACGTGGAGCGGTTTCTCGCGGTCCTCCCCCGGGCTGTCGCGGCGGTACGGGAGAAGCTGGGGGCGCCGGCCTCCGAGGCGGTGGTGCGGGAGGCCGACGTGCTTGTCGTGGACTCTCTGGGCAAGAGGTGCCCGATCCCGGTCATCGAGCTCGCCAAGGTCATCGGCGATGTGCCGGTGGGCGGACTGGTCCGGGTCCTGTCCGACGACGAGGCGGCACGGCTGGACATCCCGGCGTGGTGCGAGATGCGGAACCAGGAGTACGTGGGCGAGGAAGCGGCGGACCGAGGAACGGCGTACTTGATCCGCCGGGCGAGCTGAGAAACCTCAGGGGCGCGGGGCTGTGTCGATGTGCGGCTACCGCCGCGGGTGCGCGAACAACCCCCCACGCACCCGCGGACGACAGCGGTCAGACCAGATGGGCCTGGACCTCCACGGCGGCCTCATCCCCGTACGCCTTGGTGAACCGCTCCATGAAGTGCCCTCGGCGCAGCTGGTACTCCTGCGTCCCCACCGTCTCGATGACGAGGGTCGCCAGCATGCAGCCGACCTGAGCCGCTCGCTCCAGGGACACACCCCACGCGAGTCCGGACAGGAACCCCGCGCGGAAGGCGTCGCCGACACCCGTCGGGTCGGCCTTGCGCTCCTCGTCCGGCGTGCCGACCTCGATCGGGTCCTCGCCGACCCGCTCGATGCGCACGCCCTGCGCCCCGAGGGTGGTCACCCGGTGGCCCACCCGGGACAGGATCTCGGCGTCGGTCCAGCCGGTCTTGGTCTCGATGAGGCCCTTCTCGTACTCGTTGGAGAAGAGGTACGTCGCCCCGTCCAGCAGGATGCGGATCTCCTCGCCGTCCATCCGGGCGATCTGCTGGGAGAAGTCGGCGGCGAACGGGATCGACCGGGAGCGGCACTCCTCGGTGTGGCGGAGCATGGCCTCCGGGTCGTCGGCGCCGATGGAGACCAGGTCGAGACCGCCGACGCGGTCGGCGACGGTCTTCAGCTCGATGAGGCGGGCCTCGCTCATGGCGCCGGTGTAGAAGGAGCCGATCTGGTTGTGGTCGGCGTCGGTCGTGCACACGAAGCGGGCGGTGTGCAGCGTGTCGGAGATGCGGACGGACTCCGTGTCGACGCCGTGCCGGTCGAGCCAGGCCCGGTACTCGTCGAAGTCCGCGCCCGCGGCGCCGACCAGGACCGGGCGGGTGCCGAGCTGACCCATGCCGAACGCGATGTTCGCCGCGACACCGCCACGGCGGACGTCGAGCTTGTCGACCAGGAACGACAGCGAGACCGTGTGCAGTTGGTCCGCTACGAGCTGGTCGGCGAAGCGACCGGGGAAGGTCATGAGGTGGTCGGTTGCGATGGAGCCGGTGACTGCGATGCGCACGGCGTGGACTCTCCTGAGGGAGGCGGACCTTGACAGTTCACGCTATCGGGTGGACGGGGCCGCTCTGAAGGCATCGAAACTACCCGATAGTAGATCTTTCTCCGTGAGGTCAGACGTGCATACGGTTCCGATATGACGAACCTCAAGATCCAGGTGCCCGCTCCGGTCGATCTCGAAGGCGATCTGGCGTCGCTGCCGGGTGACGGTGCCCGGATGGCTCCGCACTTGGGCGGCTCCCGACCGGATCGCCTCCCGGCCGGTGTCCCCGGCCCTGATCCACGGTGTGGACGTACCGCCGGCGTCGGCGCGGCTGCTCGACGCGATGTCGGACTACGGGGACTGAGCGGCGCCCTTACGGGAACCGTGCGCTCCCCCGCTGCGTCCCATCGCCGTCCCCCGTAAAGGGGAGGCGGGATACGACCCACCAGCGGCCCGATTCCGACCGGGCAGGGTCCCTATGGGACAGCTGTGCAGCCGAAGGAGCGATGCGGTGAACACCGAGCGACCCGACAACGACGACGACGCCAGGGCAGCGGGCGACGCCGGAACCGCCGATGCCCCGGAGGTCGAGGAGCCGGGTTCGGCGGACGCCGGGGCCGCTGCGGAGACCGAGGCTGACGCGTCGGACGCCGAGGTGGCCGAGGCCGGGGAGAGCGACGCGGCTGCCGGAGCCGCCGAGGCCGACGCGGCCGAGGACGGGCAGACCGACGCCGAACCGGCCGCGGAGGCCGAGGCACGGGACGAAGCCGCGAAGTCCGAGACACGGAAAGCCTCGGAGTCCGAGGCACGGGACGAAGCGGAGGCGGAGCGGACCGAGCCGGCACAGACACCGGCACCGGCACCGGCACCGGCTCGCGAGGTCGCCCCGGAAGCCACCGCTGCCGAGGAGGA
>NZ_GG657757.1:2362258-2383932 GCF_000158955.1 Streptomyces viridochromogenes DSM 40736
GACGTCCGGTGCGCCGGGTGGGGACGGCACTCCCCCGCCGCTCTGCGCTCGACGGGTACTCGGAGTCGACGCCGAGCGAGGGCAACGGCATCGCGCCCGGGGAGCCCAACCCGTACGGCGCCACCTACAAGGTCGCGGGCACGCTCCCGGACGGCCCCGGCGAGGCCCCGGTGTACCGGGCGCGGGGCCAGGTCGCCAAGGCGGACGTGGCCCGGCTGGCGAAGGCCCTCGGAGTCGACGGGGTGCCGGTGGCGCAGGGTGAGGTCTGGAAGGTCGGTGCCGGTCAGGACGGCACGGGGCCGAACCTGCAGGTGAACAAGGAGGCACCGGGGGCCTGGACGTTCAGCCGGTACGCCCCGGGCACCGACGACTGCAAGGGCACCGACCGCTGCGACGCTCCGCAGGGCGACGGCACGCCCGTGAGTGAGGCGGAGGCCGAGAAGGCCGCGGCGCCGGTGCTGAAGGCATTGGGTCAGGACGACGCGAAGCGCGACGCGAGCCAGGTCATGGGCGCGCAGCGGGTGGTGAACGCCGCTCCCGAGGTCGGCGGACTGCCGACGCACGGCTGGTCCACCGGGGTGACGGTCGGCTCCGGCGGCGAGGTCGTCGGCGGCAGTGGGCAGCTGAGCACGCCGGTGAAGGGCGACACCTACCCCGTGGTCAGCGCCAAGAAGGCGCTGGAGCTGATGGAGGACCGGCCGCAGAGCGACCACCGCATGGGCATCGGTGGCTGCGCCAGCCCCGTGCCGCAGAAGGACCGGCTGGAGCAGCCCTGCGGGTCGTCGGCGAGCGGCGCGCCCGAGCAGGACGCGGTGACGGTCGACAAGGCCGTGTTCGGGCTGGCCTCGCACCTCGTGGACGGGCGGCAGGCGCTGGTGCCGTCCTGGCTGTTCGAGGTGACGGCGCCGGGCGCGAAGGACCCGTTCACGGTGACGTATCCGGCGGTCGACCCGAAGTTCCTGACCGCGCCCGAGTCCAGCCGGCCGGGTGACGAGCCGACGTCGGCTCCCGGGCCGCGGAACGTCGAGGTGGACGGCTACCGGGCCGAGGGCTCGGAGCTGACGGTGACCTTCACGGGCGGGGTGTGCGCCGACTACGACGTGAAGACGAGCGGGACGGCGGACGAGGTGACGGTCACGGTGACCTCGAAGGCCTGGCCGGACAAGGTCTGCATCATGATCGCGAAGAAGTTCCAGCAGACGGTGCGGCTGGACGAGCCGCTCGGCGACCGCGCGGTCGTGGGCTCGGACGGCAAGGCGATCCCGCTGGCCAAGGAGGGCGCGCGGCTGCCGGCTCCCCCGACTCGGGCACGGTAGGACACGCAGCGCCAAGGCAGCACACGCAGCGCGAAGGCAGTACGCACAGCGCGAAGGCGGCGGCCCCGTCGGAGGGGGCCGCCGCCTTCGTCGTGTCCGCTGCCGCCGCGGCGGCGCGGCGGGCTCAGCTGAAGGAGTCGCCGCAGGCGCAGGAGCCGGTCGCGTTCGGGTTGTCGATCGTGAAGCCCTGCTTCTCGATGGTGTCCACGAAGTCGATCGTGGCACCGCCCAGGTACGGGGCGCTCATGCGGTCGGTGACGACCTTCACTCCGCCGAAGTCCTTCTCCACGTCACCGTCGAGCGAACGCTCGTCGAAGAAGAGCTGGTAGCGCAGGCCGGAGCAGCCGCCGGGCTGGACGGCGACACGCAGCGCGAGGTCGTCGCGGCCTTCCTGGTCGAGCAGGGTCTTGACCTTGTCCGCGGCGGCGTCGGTCAGGATGATGCCGTCGCTGACGGTGGTGGTCTCGTCCGATACGGACATCTACATCTCTCCCGGGTTGTACGGAGACTGCTTGCCGACGGGTCCAACCGGCGGGGCCGCGGATTCATTCCGGGCCGGGCGCTCGATCTCGGCTCTTTTCATGCTCGCACACGCGCCGGGAACCGGAAAACGGCTCTTTCCGGGTCTTCCCGGGAATGAACGGCGACTCATCGGGATTCACGTCACACGGACGCTATGGCCATCGTCAAAGTGACGTGAAGCGGTTATGATAGATAGCGTCAAATCGACGAAAAGTCGCGGAACAGAAAGGGTGCGTGTAGTGACCACCGCCCAGCCCCAGGAGCTCGACGTACAGCCGACGCCCCTCGCCCTGCTGCTCCTCGGCCGTGAGGCCGACCCGAAGAGCGAGCGCGGCGTGGACTGCCCCGGCGACCTGCCCTCGCCGTCCGACCCGGACCTGGTGGAGCGCGCCCGCAAGGCGAAGGAGAAGCTCGGGAACAAGGTCTTCGTCCTGGGGCACCACTACCAGCGCGACGAGGTCATCCAGTTCGCCGACGTGACCGGTGACTCGTTCAAGCTGGCCCGCGACGCGGCGGCGCGTCCGGAGGCCGAGTACATCGTGTTCTGCGGTGTGCACTTCATGGCCGAGTCGGCGGACATCCTGACGTCCGACGACCAGAAGGTCGTCCTGCCCGACCTCGCCGCCGGCTGCTCGATGGCCGACATGGCGACGGCCGAGCAGGTCGCCGAGTGCTGGGACGTGTTGACCGAGGCCGGGATAGCCGAGCAGGTCGTGCCCGTCTCGTACATGAACTCGTCCGCCGACATCAAGGCCTTCACGGGCAAGCACGGCGGCACGATCTGCACCTCCTCCAATGCCAAGCGCGCCCTGGACTGGGCGTTCGAACAGGGCGAGAAGGTGCTCTTCCTGCCGGACCAGCACCTCGGCCGCAACACCGCGGTCCGCGACATGGGCATGTCCCTGGAGGACTGCGTCGTCTACAACCCGCACAAGCCGAACGGCGGGCTGACGGCCGACGAACTGCGCGCCGCGAAGATGATCCTGTGGCGCGGCCACTGCTCGGTGCACGGCCGCTTCAGCCTGGACTCGGTGAACGACGTGCGCGCGCGCATTCCGGGCGTGAACGTCCTGGTGCACCCGGAGTGCAAGCACGAGGTCGTGGCCGCGGCGGACTACGTCGGCTCGACGGAGTACATCATCAAAGCCCTGGAGGCCGCGCCCGCCGGTTCCAAGTGGGCCATCGGCACGGAGCTGAACCTGGTCCGCCGCCTGGCGAACCGTTTCGCGCCCGAAGGCAAGGAGATCGTCTTCCTCGACAAGACGGTCTGTTTCTGCTCGACCATGAACCGCATCGACCTCCCCCACCTGGTCTGGGCCCTGGAGTCGCTGGCCGAGGGCAACCTGGTCAACCGTATCGAGGTGGACAAGGAGACCGAGGCGTTCGCGAAGCTGGCGCTGGAGCGGATGCTGGCGCTGCCTTGACATGCACCTCGCCCTGAAGGGTGAGGATTCTGGCCTTCCTCGACTGGTTACTGTGCCGCTACGCGGCACGGTTTCCGGTCGGGAATCCGTGGCTTCCTGTTTCTTCGCGCTGTGCCGGGATCGCTCCCGGTCTTACCGGCGCTCCGCAGGCCGTCGCCGCCAGTCCGGCGGCCGTCTTCACATTGATCGCGGCATTGGTGTCCCGGTCGTGGACGGTGCCGCAGGCGCCACAGGTCCACTCCCGCACGTTCAGGGGCTTGGGCCCGTCCACGGCTCCGCAGGCGGAGCAGGTCTGGGAGGTCGGCTCGAAGCGGTCGATCTTGACCAGGGTTCGGCCGAACCGTTCCGCTTTGTACTCCAGCATGCCGATGAACGATGCCCATCCGGCGTCGTGCACGGACTTGGCCAGGCGCGTGCGGGCGAGCCCCTTGACCGACAGGTCCTCCACGGCGATCCCTTGGTTCTCGGAGATCAGCTTCGTGGAGAGCTGGTGGTGGAACTCACGGCGTGCGTCAGCGACCTTGGCGTGGGCGCGGGCGACCTTCAGGCGGGCCTTCGCCCGATTCTTCGATCCCTTCAGCTTGCGGGACAGCTCCTTCTGGGCCTTCTTCAGTTTCTTCTCCGCGCGCCGCAGAAAGCGCGGGGAGTCGATCTTCGTGCCGTCGGACAGGACCGCGAAGTGGGTCAGGCCGAGATCGATGCCGACGGTGCGGTCGGTCTGCGGCATCCGAGCCGCGTCGGCGGCGGGATCGGTGTCGATGACGAAGGACGCGAAGTACCGGCCGGCCGCGTCCTTGATCACGGTGACGGAGGAGGGAGTGGTGGGCAGCGTGCGGGACCACTTCACCTTCACCGCACCGACCTTCGGCAGGTTCAGCCGGCCACTGCCGGTGATGCTCCAGCGGGCGTTGGCGGTGAACCGGATCGACTGCCGGGCGTCCTTGCGGGACTTCAGCCGTGGCGGGCCGACCTTCGCTCCCCTGCGGGTGCCCTTGAGGGAGGCGAAGAAGTTGCGGTATGCGGTCTCGACGTCCCGCAGGGACTGCTGGAGCACCACCGCCGAGACCTCACCCAGCCAGGACCGCTCCTTCGTCTGCTTGGCCTCGGTGATCAGCTTCCGGGACAGCTGACCAGCCGTCAGGAACGGCTGCTTAGCCGTTCGGGCGTCTTCACGGGCGCGGACCGCGTCGTTGAACACGACACGGGCGCACCCGAACGCCTTCGCAAGCGCAGTCTGCTGACTGGTGTCCGGGTACAGGCGGAAGCTGTACCTGAGCTGCATGACGATCACACTAGGCACGTCGAACCTATGTCGTCGCCGGGAACATGTGAACGACCCATCACCGTCACGAAGCAGGGTCCGGCCCGCCGGAACGAGACTGCGACGCTCCGCGTCGCAGCCACAACCTTCGCCTCATCCTCAGCCTGAAGGCCGGAGCACTGCGAATGATGTCCGGTAGCCCGTAGCGGGGAACGGAGGGGGTACGCCGACCACGGTCGGCGTACCCCCTTCTCCACGCAGGCCAGAGCGCATTTCGTCTTTCGTGTTCCGTGCGGACAAGTTTCGCATTCCTCGTGTCCGGCCCACTCCGCCGTCATTACGCTGACCCCTCACGGCACGACGTGCACATACGGGGGCGGCATGACGACACAGCGCGGCCGGGTCGACGATCTCGTGGTCGTGGTTCCGGGGATCATGGGCAGCCGGCTGACGGACGCGGACGGGAACGAGTTATGGGGACTCTCGGGTAGGGCCCTGTTACGAGGGATCAGGACCTTCGGGAGGTCCGTGACCCGGCTGGTCCTCCCGTCCGACCTGGGAGACGGCCACCCCGGTGACGGCGTGCGGCCCGCCGGACCGATGCCCGATCTGCACGCCCTGCCCGGGGTCGGGCCGCTCGTCGACGGCTACAACGGGCTGCTGGACTGGCTGGAGCGGCACTTCACCCTGCGACGGCGGCTGCCGGGCGACGACCCTCGCACACCAGTCAACCTGGTGGACTTCTCGTACGACTGGCGGCTCTCCTGCCGGTACAACGCCGAACGGCTCGGCGAACGGGTGGAGGAGGAACTCGGCCGCTGGCGGGCCTCCGCCTCCGAGCGGGCGGAGGCCAGGGTCGTGTTCGTGTGCCACTCGATGGGCGGGCTGGTGACCCGGCAGTACGTCGAGCTGGGCGGCGGCGCGGAGGTCACCCGTCGGGTGATCACGCTCGGGACGCCGTACCGGGGCTCGCTGGACGCCCTGCTGTACCTGGTGAACGGGCTGCGGCCGGGCTTCGGCCCGCTTCGGCTGGATCTGGCGCGGTTCGCACGCAGCCTGCCGTCCCTGCATCAGCTCACCCCGGACTACGCGTGTCTGGAAGGGGGCGGCACGGACGCGGAGAACCTCCGGTACGCGCGCGAGGTCACCGGGCTGCCGGGGGTCGACGAAGCCCTGCTCAAGGACGCGGCACTGTTCCATTCGGCGGTGCGCGAGTCCCGGACGGCAGCCGCGTACGGGGTGGAGTACCTGCCGGTGAGCGGGGTTCTGCAGCCCACCCCGACCACGGCCCGGACGGTGGGCGACGGCCGGCTCTCGCCCCTGCTCACCATCGGTGACGCGGACGAGGGCGGCGACGGGCGCGTGCCCCGTCTGTCCAGCGCCCACCTCACGGGCGTACGGCGACCCGCGTACACCCCGTGGGAACAACACGGTTCGCTGCAGAACAACTCCGCCGTCCGCTGGGCGCTGTGGGGGTGGCTCACCCCTGAGCTGCCGGTGCACCGGGGTCCGGAGGACTACGCGGCGGCAAGGCCGCTCGGGGTGCGCGCACCGGAAGTCCTGGCAGCAGGCGAGGCGGCGGAGGTCGAGGTGTCGGTTCCCAGGGACGTCCCGGGTCACGACGAGCTGGCGCTCGCCCTGAGTGTGGACGGCGGCCCCGAACGCTCGCTGCGGAACCGGGGCGACGGGCGTTACACCGCTCCGCTCACCGGTCTCGCCCCCGGAGCGCACCGGCTGAGGGTCGGCGCACGGCACGCTCCGGAGGCCTCGGTGACGGCGTTGACGCTGGTGATGGAGCACGAGGGGGAAGCGGGCACCGAGGATGAGTGAGGCTCCGGAGTTCAGAGCCACCGCGCTGTGCGTCGTGTGCGAGTCGTACGACGACTCTCGGACCTTCCCCCAACTGGTGGGCGCCAAGGCTCAGATGGAGGAGATCGCCGGCCTCCTCGAAGGACTGGGCTTCGACGTGCGGCTGGTGGGCGGGGGCAACCCGGACCGGGCTGCCTTCGACCGGGAGGTCGAGGAGTGGAGCGAGGGCTGGCGGCGCTCGGGGGGCCGCAAGCCCGCGTTGATCCTCTGGTCGGGACACGGTGTCCTCGCCGACGACGAACTGCGGCTCGTCCTCAGCGATCTGAAGCCCGGCGACCATGTGGGGACGCGGAAGGTCCGGATACGCAGGCAGGGCGTGTCCACCGAAGAGCTGATCGGATACGCGGTCTCCTCGGAGGCCGATCAGATTCTGGTGGTGGTCGACACCTGCTACGCGGGAGACGGTGTCGGAGACGGCATCCGGACCGCCCTGAAACACTGGTCCGAGATCTCCCTCCCGCCCGGCCGGACCAAGTGGCTCGGCAGTATGGCGAGTTGCCAGCGCAACGAGACCTCTGACGGCGACGGACCGCTGCTGCGGGCACTGGCGGCGGTGCTGCGGGAAGGGCCACTGACGGACGAGTATCTGAGTGCGTGGAGCGCGCACAACGAGCTGGTCAGTGGGGTCGAGCTGCTGGCGGCACTGCCGACCAGATGGGACGCGGAGGGCGGCCAGCGACCCGCGCGCGCCGCCGTGGGCGACGAACGCCCGGCGTTTCCCAACCCCCTCGCCCGGCCGGGTACCGCACCGACTCTCGTGGAGCATCTGGTGCTCGCCGCACGCGGCGTGGGGCACCGGGAGGAGGGCTGGTTCTTCAGCGGACGGCAGCGGGTGCTCGGGGAGATCATCACGTGGATGGAAGCGGCGGCTCCCGGTCTCTTCCTGGTCACCGGGCCCGCCGGGTGCGGCAAGTCGGCGGTACTCGGACGCGTCGCGACGCTCGCGGACCCCGAACAGCGCCAGGAGGCCGAGCGGCAGGGAGCCCTCAGGGAGGGCGACCCGGACCCGGGCGTGCGGGACGCCCGGACCTTCGCGGCCGTGCATCTGCGGGGCCTGGACGCGACACAGGCCGCCGCGGAACTCGCCGCCCGGCTGGGGTTGCGCGAGCCGAGGAACGCGGACGCCCTGAGAGCCGAGCTGCGTGAGCTTCCGACGCTTCCCGTCCTGGTCCTCGACGGTCTCGACGAGGTGCCGGCCGAGCACACCCAGGGCGTGATCGAGGAGCTGGTCTTTCCGCTGAGCCGGATGCTCCCGGTGCTGGTCGGCTCCCGGGAACGGCCTTTCCGGGGCAGGCTGAAGGAGGGCGAGACACTTCCGGACGCCCTGGTCCGGCACATCGGCGACAGCGTCACGACCGTGAACCTGGAGGCGGAGCCGGACACCCGGCAGGACATCGCCGAGTACGTACGGCGGCGTTGTGAGGCCGCCGAGGTCGACGGGTCCGGGGTCGCCGAGGCCCTGGCGGACCGCGCGACGGCGCAGGACGGGGGGTTCCTCTTCGCCCGGCTGGTCACGGGCTTCCTCGTGGCACGGCTCCGAGAGCACGGGGGCCTCCGGGACACCGATGACCTACTCTCCGGGCTGCCCGACTCCGTGGAGGCCGCGTTCGAGGAAGACCTGCGCGCAGGTCCGCGGCGGGTACGCGACGACGGCACCGAACTCCCCTCGGCGGCGCGGGACCTCCTCACGGCGCTCGCGTGGGCCGCCGGCAGGGGCATGCCCGTGGGCGGAGTCTGGGAGGCGGTGGCCTCGGCGCTCGGTGGGCAGGGTGTCGTGTACGACGAGGGCGACGTGGACTGGGTCCTGTCCGCCTACGGCCGCTACATCGTCGAGGACGGTGCGGGCGCACAGGCCGTGTACCGGCTGTACCACCGGGAGTTCGTCTCACATCTGCGGGGGCGCGAGGGGCCCGAGGGGGTGGCCGCCGAGGTGGTTGTGCTGCGGGCGGTGGTGGACGTCCTCAAGCGGCAGGCCGAGGTGGGTGGCTGGGATCGGGTCGATCCGTACGTACGGGCCTGGTTGTCCCGCCACGCGGCTTGGGCCAGCGTCCCGGGGCCGGGCATCGACGTGCTGCGTGACCTTGTGGTGTGGGACCGGGAGAACGTCCTGCCGCATCTGGCGGAGGCGCTGGTCGAGGTCTCCGTCGCTTTGTCGGGGAACGCGCAACACATGGCTGCCGTGGAATTCGCTCGCGAGGCGACCGACATCTACAGGGGTCTGGCTGGCGGAGACACGGCTTATCTCCCCAACCTCGCCAGATCACTCAACAACCTCGCCAACCGCCTGGCCGAGACCGGAGACCGACAAGGCGCCCTGGAACCCGCCCACGAAGCCGTACGCATCCGACGCCAACTCACCCACGCCAACCCCGCCGCATACCTCCCCGACCTCGCCGGATCACTCAACAACCTCGCCGTCCGCCTGGCCGAGACCGGAGACCGACAAGGCGCCCTCGAACCCGCCCACGAAGCCGTACGCCACTACACACAACTCACCCACACCAACCCCGCCGCATACCTCCCCGACCTCGCCGGATCACTCAACAACCTCGCCAACCACCTGGCCGACACCGGAGACCGACAAGGCGCCCTCGAACCCGCCCACCAAGCCGTACGCATCCGACGCCAACTCACCCACACCAACCCCGCCGCATACCTCCCCGACCTCGCCATGGCACTCAACAACCTCGCCATCCGCCTGGCCGAGACCGGAGACCGACAAGGCGCCCTGGAACCCGCCCACGAAGCCGTACGCATCCGACGCCAACTCACCCACGCCAACCCCGCCGCATACCTCCCCGACCTCGCCGGATCACTCAACAACCTCGCCATCCGCCTGGCCGAGACCGGAGACCGACAAGGCGCCCTCGAACCCGCCCACGAAGCCGTACGCCACTACACACAACTCACCCACGCCAACCCCGCCGCATACCTCCCCGACCTCGCCATGGCACTCAACAACCTCGCCAACCGCCTGGCTGACACCGGAGACCGACAAGGCGCCCTCGAACCCGCCCACGAGGCCGTACGCCACTACACACAACTCACCCACGCCAACCCCGCCGCATACCTCCCCGAGCTGGCCACATCACTCAACAACCTCGCCAGCCGCCTGGCCGACACCGGAGACCGACAAGGCGCCCTCAAACCCGCCCACGAAGCCGTACGCATCGGACGCCAACTCGCCCACGCCAACCCCGCCGCATACCTCCCCGACCTCGCCATGGCACTCAACAACCTCGCCAACCACCTGGCTGGGACAGGTGACGCACCAGCCGCCATCCAGGCCTACACGGACACGGCCACCAGGCTCGATCGGGCCCATCCGGCCGCCGCACGCGCGATCGAGTACGAGCGGGCGGCGTTCCAGCTCGGACGGCCCGAGCCCACGCGCACCTCAGGTCTGCTGGCGCTCATCCGCATCGTCAACGACGAGTCGGCCGACCAACCAGGTGAGATCGTCCTGCGCACCCGGCATGCGCTCCGGGCTCACGCCCGTACATCCCGTGCCAGCGGCGAGTCTCTGGAGCAGACCTGGCGGCAGGAGACAGACGCCCCCGCCCCCGACTGGCTGTCACTCTCGGAGGCCACCATGAACCTGGTCGTCGAGTGGGTGAACACACCCACCTGGACGGACAGCCGGACCTTCTGGTCACGCCACGCCGGCGCCCTCGGCGCCGACGAAGCCGCGACAGCACTGGCGGAGTTGGCGCTGGTCTGGCCGGTCGCCGAGCAGCACCAGCGCATCAGGGAGCTGGTCCTCTCCGAAGGCGTGGACTCCGTCTTCCAGACCCTGATCCTCCGGGACACGCTGTCCGGCTGGCTTGAGTGCGAGAGCTGGGACGACTCGAAGCGTTTTTTCCGGGAGAACAGCGAGCTCCTCCTTGACGAGTTTGCCGAGAACACCCTCACCAAAACCGACGACGTCACCCCCGGCATCGCCGTCCACGCGGCACTCCTGCGTATCGCCCGCGCCGAGGACATCGACACCGCGTTCCAGTGCGTCCAAGACCGAGGCGCCCTCCAGCGGCAGGTTCTCCGCGCTCTGAACGACGGTGACGCCCAGGCACTCGCGTACGCCGCCGCCATCGAAGGCTCGGTCTTCGACGACGAGCTCTCCTCCGCCACTCACCACCAAGCCGCTCTCCTCCTCGCCGGCGCCCCGGAGTCTCTGGATCTGGACGCCCTCGCCGATGCGGCGTCCGAAGGCGACCCGGAGACACGCAACCGGCTCACCTCCGAGCTGGCGACCCTCGCCACCCGTTCCCCCGACCCGCAGCACACCACCCACTGGTTTCGCCTGGTCCAAGCCCTCACCCAGACCCGCCCATGACACCGGTGTACGTGGTCTGCCTGGTCCTGGCAGCCGCCCCCGCCCTCCCGAACGCGCCCAACGTGCTGGAGGAGCACCGCGACGTCCAGCAGAGCATCACGTACTCCCGCTACGGCCACACCGTCCGGCTGGACGCCCTCCCATCCGCCCGCTGGGACGACCTGGCCCAGTACCTGGCCGACACCACACCCGAGGTGCTCCACTTCGCGGGGCGGGGCACACCCGACGGCGGCCCGCGATTCGTCACCGAAGACGGCGGCGAGGCACCGGTGGCCCTCGACGGCCTGCGCCGCTGTGTCACCGCTGCCACCGTAAACGGCCTCCACCTACTCCTCCTGAACGCCTGCTGGACGGCCCACCTGGCCAAGGAGTTCAGCGACGTGGTTCCCGCCGTCATCGGCTGGCAGGCCGAGGTCGCCGACGTCCACGCACGCGGCTATGCGCGGGTCTTCCACCGCAATCTCGCCGCGGGCGAGTCCGTCGCCAAGGCCCACACGACCGCTCGCATGATGCTGGACCTCGCCGGTTGCACGAGCCCGCCGACGCTGCGCACCAGCGATGGGCGCATCCCCGAGGCGCACTTCCTCATCGGTCCGGAGGCACGCTCCGTACCCCGCCAGGAACCGCTCAGCCTCCGCTACCAGCAGTGCGGCGCCCACCTGCGCAAACCTCGCTTCCGCCCGCCGCCCCCGCAGTTCTGACCAACCGCTGGGCTCATTCGTCCGACAGCCGCGCACCCCGGCTCGCCGCGATCCGCAGCGCGTCCGTGAGCGCCTCGGCGAGTCGTTCACCCGTGAACCGCAACTCCCTGCCGCCCACCGCAGGTTCGCCGAGGAGTGACCTGGCCGCAGTGAGGACGTACGCAGCCGAGTCGAGCAGCTCGGCCTCCAACTCGTCGGCCATGCGGGAGAGTCGGCTGCCGTCGTCGTCCGTGCTGAGGTAGCACGGACGTCCGTCCGGAGTGGTCCAGGGCAGCAATCTCAGGGGCGCACCCGTTCCGTCGCACATCATCTTCCGCCGCTCCTTTCGGACCCGTTCCGCTGACAGGCGTGAACACCGGTGATTACCGTGTGTGCCTCCATCGTTGCGCTGTGGCATGCGCCCTCGACAGGAGCGCCGCGTCCCGGGACCGAGAACGGGACATCCACACGCGACCTCAACGGCTACAGGGAGGCCAGGCCATGACATTCAAGCCACAGACCCTCACCCCGTACCTCTCCGCCCGCCACTACTTCGGTGCGGAGCAGCGCCGTCACCGGGAGGCCGCCGGGCTGTCGCTCGTGCAGCTCGCGGGCATCGTGAACTCCAGCAAGAGCACGCTCGCCCGCATCGAGACCGCCGAGTTGATGCCTCCGCCGGACCTTCCCGACCGGCTGGACGCGGCGTTCGGCACGGACAAGCACTTCCACGGGCTGTACGAACTGGCCAAGAGGGAGGCCCATCCGGACCAGTACCGCCGGTTCATGGACTTCGAGGCGCAGGCGGAGGTCGTCGAGAACTACGTAGCTCAGGCAATGCCAGGGCTGTTGCAGACCCAGGAGTACGCCCGCGCGATGCTCAGCTGCCAGGAGGACCTGCCCAGGGAGCAGATCGAGGAGCGCGTCAACGCCCGCCTGTCCCGGCAGGCTCGGCTAACGTCGGAGCAAGCGCCCCTGCGTTGGGCGATCATCGAAGAGTCTGTCCTCCGACGCAGGGTCGGCAGCAAAGAGTGCTGGTACAACCAACTGGCCTTGCTACTCGAACAGGTGGATACTCCCGACAGCAAGGTCCAGGTTCTGCCTTTCAGTGCGGATCCCCATTCACTGATGGGCGGCGCCCTGACCCTGCTGACCCTTCCCAAGGGTTCCGTCATGGCCTACGAAGAGGGCATCCAGGTCGGTCACCTCTACGAGGACCGGGAGTCGGTGAAGAAGTGGCGGCGGCAGTACGAGGTGCTGCGCGCCAACGCCCTCCCACCCGCGGCCTCGGCGGAGCTGATCCGAGACGCGATGGAGGACTACAAGCCATGCAGCACACCCCCGAGCTGAACTCTGCCCGGTGGCGCCGGAGCAGCTACAGCAACACCAACGGGGGCGATTGCGTCGAGATCACCGAGGACTTCCCCGGCGTCGTCCCCGTCCGCGACAGCAAGAACCCCCACGGCCCCGCACTCGTCGTCCCGGCCACCGCCTGGGACGCGTTCATCACGTGCCTCAAGGGCGGAGAGACACTTCCTCGCTGAGGCCTGACGGCTCCACGATCGAGACGACGACTCCGCCCACCCCATGCTTGGGGGTGGGCGGAGCACCGCCGATCATGCGGTGAGGAGATCTGTGTAGTCGACAAACGTCGTGCTGACCTCGCCGATGTCGGCCACCAGGCGCAAATGCCCGCCCAGGGCCGCGATGTAGGCGGCAATGGATTCGACCTGCATGCGGTCGATGTCACCGTTCTCCATGTGCGACACGCGAACCTGCGAGACGCCCATCTTCTCCGCCACCTCGGCCTGGGTCAGGCCTCGCTGTCGGCGGAGTTCGGCCAGATGGTGTCCCAAGGTGGCCGCTTCCCGCGCTGTGCGTGCCGCAGCGATGCGTTCATCGGCGTCGATCCCCGGATCTGCGGAGCGCCTGGCGTCCAGTGAGGTCTCCCACCGGTAGTGCTTGCCCATGGGAACCAATCATGGACCTCGGGAGTAAGGATGATCTCCCAGCTCATAGCTCGGAACGTATAACGCACAGGTTATCAACAGGCCCGGGTCACCGCCTCATCACACGAACGGATGGTCCCTGACGCACGACGAGGGGCGCCCCGTGAGCATGAGCCACAGGGTGCCCCTCGCCGTGCGTACGGCTGTCAGACCTGAGCCGGTTCCGACACCTGCTCGGCGTCCCGCTGGGCCGGAAGGCCCTTCTTCGCCGCGCGCTTCTTCGCCCGGCGTTCCTTGCGGAGTTCGACCATCGCGTACAGCGTCGGGACCAGAAGGAGGGTGAGCAGCGTCGACGTGACCAGACCGCCGATCACGACCACGGCGAGCGGCTGGGCGATGAAGCCGCCCTCGCCGGTGATGCCGAGGGCCATCGGCAGCAGGGCGAAGATCGTCGCCAGGGCCGTCATGAGGATCGGGCGCAGCCGGTGCCGGCCGCCCTCGATCACGGCCTCGACGACTCCGTAGCCCTGCTTGCGGTACTGGTTGATCAGGTCGATCAGCACGATCGCGTTCGTCACCACGATGCCGATGAGCATCAGCATGCCGATCATCGCGGGGACGCCCATCGGCGTGCCGGTGGCGATCAGCAGGCCGATCGCGCCGGTGGCCGCGAACGGGATGGAGACCAGCAGGATCAGCGGCTGGACCAGCGACCGGAAGGTGCTGACCAGCAGCATGAAGACGATCGCGATGGCCGCCAGCATCGCCAGGCCCAGGTTGGCGAACGCCTCGTCCTGGTCCTCGGAGACGCCGCCGATCGACGCCGTGGCGCCCTCCGGGAGCTTCAGCGCGTTGATCTCGGACTGGAGCTTGGTGCTCACCGCGCCCGTGTTGTCGCCGGTCGGCTTCGCGGTGATGGTGGCCGCGCGCTGGCCGTCGATACGGGTCATGGACACCGGCCCGTCGACCATCCGCACGGTCGCGATGTCGCCGAGCTTCGCCGTGCCGAGGCGCAGGTTCTGAAGCTGCTTCAGGGTCGTGGCGGGCTTCGCCGAGCGGATGACGACGTCGCGCTCGGTGTCGTCCAGGACCGCCTTGGCGGCGTTGGTGCCGCGGACGGCCTGGGCGACGGCGGCGCCGAGGGTCTGATCGTTGAAGCCGGCGGCGGCCGCCTTGCCGTTGGCCTTCACAGAGATGCGCGGCACGCTCTGCGAGAGGTCGCTGGTGACGTCCTTGACGTCGTCGAGCTTCGCGACCGTCTTGCGGACCTCCTCGGACGCCGTGCGCAGGACGTCGGCGTCGGCGGCCTTGACCACGACGCTGAGGTCCTGGCTGCCGAAGCCGTCACCGGCGGCGATGGTGGTCGTGCCGATGCCCTTCAGCCCGGCCAGGCCCTTCTCGATGCTGTCCTGGACGTCCTCGGCCGACGCCGAGTCGTCCAGCATCACCTGGTACGACGCCTGGTTGGTGTCCGTGCCGCCGCCGAAGGCCGCCATGAAGCCGGACGAGCCGATCGTGACTTGGTAGTCCTTCACGCCCTTGGTGTCGGCGAGCAGTTGCTCGACCTTCTTCGCCTGGGCGTCGGTCGCCTCCAGGCTGGTGCCGGGCTTCAGCTCCTGCTTGACGTTGAGGACTTCCTGCTCGCCCTGGTCGAAGAAGTTCGTCTTCAGCAGCGGCGCCATGCCGAACGTGCCGACGAGGACGACGATCGCGAGGGCCACGCTGGTGAGGCGGCGGCGCGTCGCGAACCGCAGGACCGGGACGTAGACGCGCTGGAGGCGGCTCTTGGCCTCCTTCTCCTCAGCGAGCCGGCGTGCCTCGGCCGCGTCCTCGGGGGTGCCCTTCGGCGGGCGCAGGAACCAGTACGACAGGACCGGCACGACCGTCAGGGAGACGAGCAGGGAGGCCAGCAGCGCGGCCGTGACCGTCAGGCTGAACGAGCCGAACAGCTCGCCCACCATGCCGCCGACCAGGCCGATCGGCAGGAACACCGCGACCGTGGTGAGCGTCGAGGAGGTCACCGCTCCGGCCACTTCACGCACCGCGTTGAGGATGGCCGAGTTGCGCTCCTCGCCGTAGCCGAGGTGCCGCTTGATGTTCTCCAGGACCACGATCGAGTCGTCGACGACCCGGCCGATGGCGATGGTCAGGGCGCCGAGCGTGAGGACGTTCAGCGACAGGTCGCGCGTCCACAGCACGATCAGGGCGAGGACCACGGACAGCGGGATGGACACCGCCGTCACGAGGGTGGAGCGGATCGAGGCCAGGAAGACCAGGATCACCAGGACCGCGAAGAGCAGGCCGAGCGCGCCCTCGGTGGTCAGGCCCTTGATGGACTTCGACACGGCCGGGCCCTGGTCGCTGACGACCGTGAGGGTGGCGCCGGAGCCGAGGTCCTTGCGGAGGTCCGGGAGCTTGTCCTGGACGGCGTCGGAGATCGCGACCGCGCTGCCGTCGCGGTCCATGGTGACGGCGAGGGCGAGGCTGGGCTTGCCGTCCGTGCGGGTGATGGAGTCGGCCGCGGCCTCCTGCTGCTTCACCTTGGCGACGCTGCCGAGACGCACCGGCTCGCCCTTGCCGGGCTCGCCCGTGACCATCAGGTCCTGGATCTGCTTCAGCGAGGTGAAGCCGCCGCCGACCTGGACCGTGCGGTTGGCGCCGCCCTCGTCGAAGGAACCGGCCGGGACGGTCGCGCCGCCCGCCTGGAGGGCCTGGACGAGGGACTGCGGGGTGAGGCCGGCCTTGGCCAGCTTCGCGTCGTCGGGCGTGACGGCGACCTGGAGGTCCCGCACACCGTCGACCGTCACCTGGCCGACGCCGTCGATGCTCTTCAGGTCCGGCACGACGGTCTTGTCGAGCTGGTCGGCCAGGGCCTGCTGGTCCCGGCCGGAGGTGACGGCGAGGACGACGGTCGGGATGTCGTCCGTGGAACCGGCGACGACCTGCGGGTCCACGTCGTCCGGGAGCTGGACACGGGCCCGGTTGACGGCCTGCTGGACGTCGGCGACCAGCTGCTTCGTGTCGTTGCCGTAGTCGAAGGACGCCATGATCACGGCGTTGCCCTCGCTGGCGGTGGAGGTGACGCCGCTGATGCCGTCGACGGCTTCGAGGTTGTCCTCGATGGGTTCGACGACCTGCTTCTCGACCACGTCCGGGGACGCGCCCTGGTACGGCGCCAGCACGGACACCATGGGCAGTTCGATGGTGGGCAGCAGCTGCTGCTTGAGCTGGGGGATCGCGATCGCCCCGAAGACGAGCGCGATGATCGACATCAGCCCGATGAGGGCCCGTTGCGCGAGGCTGAATTTTGACAGCCAGGACATGGGTGAGGGTCTCTCTTCTGTTTAACGGCAGAAGCGGCAGCGAGCGCGCAGATGAGCACCCGCCTCTACACCCTGAGCCATGCGGGAGGGCCGATCCGTAGGCCGCAGGTCCCGTTCCTTATGCGGCGCATACTCCCGGCGCAGTACACCCGGGTCGAGCTCACTCCACCCTTGGACGGACCAGGCCCGACTCGTAGGCGGTGACCACGAGTTGGGCCCGGTCCCGGGCGCCCAGCTTGGCCATGGCCCGGTTGACGTGCGTCTTCACCGTCAGCGGGCTGACCTCCAGCCGCTCGGCGATCTCGTCGTTGGAGTGGCCGCCCGCGACCAGGACCAGTACCTCGCGCTCCCGGCCGGTGAGCGAGGCCAGCCGCTCGCCGCGGGCCGGGTCGCGGTCGCCGGCGTCGTCCGGGTCCTGCTGGGCGAGGAAACGGGAGATCAGTCCCGTGGTGGCCGCCGGGGACAGCAGGGCCTGGCCGCCGGCCGCGATCCGGATGGCGGTCAGCAGTTCCTCGGGCTCGGAACCCTTGCCGAGGAACCCGGAGGCGCCGGCGCGCAGCGACTGCACCACGTAGTCGTCGACCTCGAACGTCGTCAGGATGACCACGCGGACGTCCGCGAGGTCGGGGTCGGCGCTGATCATGCGGGTCGCCGCGAGTCCGTCGGTGCCGGGCATCCGGATGTCCATCAGGACGACGTCGGCCTGCTGCTCCTTCGTCAGCCGCACCGCCTCGGCGCCGTCGGACGCCTCCCCCACCACCTCCATGTCGGGCTCGGAGTCGACGAGCACCCGGAAGGCGCTGCGGAGCAGCGCCTGGTCGTCGGCGAGCAGGACACGGATGGTCATGCGGGGTCCTCCCCGGTCGCTGTGCGGTTCTTGACCGGCAGGATCGCATGGACGCGGAAGCCGCCTCCGTAGCGGGGACCGGTGGTCAGGGTGCCCCGCAGGGCGGTGACGCGCTCCCGCATGCCGAGGAGCCCGTGCCCGCCGCCGCTGTCCGGGGCCGCGTCCTCGCCGGTGCCGTCGTCGAGCACGGTGATCTCGATGTTCGGCCCCACCCGGACGACGCTGACCTCGGCCTTGGCCTGTGGTCCGGCGTGCTTCTGCACGTTGGTGAGGGCCTCCTGGATGACCCGGTAGGCGGCCAGGTCCACGGCTGCGGGCAGGGTCGTGTCCTGGTCGGCGCGGGCGACCTCGATGTGCAGACCGGCGTTGCGGAAGGTGCCGGTGAGTTCGTCGAGGCGGTCCAGGCCGGGAGCGGGTTCGGTGGGGGCCTCCGGGTCGCCGGACTGTCTGAGCAGTCCGACGGTGGCGCGCAGCTCGTTGAGGGCGGAGCGGCTGGCCTCCCGGACGTGCGAGAGGGCCTCCTTGGCCTGGTCGGGGCGCTTGTCCATGATGTGGGCCGCGACGCCGGCCTGGACGTTGACCAGGGCGATGTGGTGGGCGACGACGTCGTGCAGGTCGCGGGCGATGCGCAGGCGCTCTTCGGCGACCCGCCGGCGGGCCTCCTCCTCACGGGTGCGTTCGGCGCGCTCGGCGCGTTCGCGGATGGCCTGGACGAAGGCGCGGCGGCTGCGGACCGCGTCGCCGGCGGTGGCGCCGATGCCGGTCCAGGCGAAGATCGCGAGGTTCTCCTGGGCGTACCAGGGCAGGGGGCCGGCGGACATGGCCGCACCGGTCAGGACGGTCATGGTGAGCAGGCCGACGCGCCAGGTGGTGGGGCGGTCGGTGGTGGAGGCGACGGTGTAGAGGGCGATGACCGCGGACATGGCGACGGGGGCGCGGGGGTCGCCGGTGACGGACTCGATGACGGAGACCGTGCCGGTGAGGACGAGGACCGTCATGGGGGCGCGGCGGCGGAAGACCAGGGCGGCGGCGCCGAGGGTGATGAGGACGAGGCTGAGGGGGTCGGGGGTGCGGAGGTTCCAGCTGACGTTGCCGGGGTGGCGGGGCTCCACGAACGAGCCGGCGACCATGCAGGTCAGGACGGCCGCGGCCAGGGCGGCGTCCAGGGCCAGGGGGTGGGCCTTGGCCTGGTGTTTGGCCCTTTGGAGGGTGCTCACGGCTGATTACGGTAGCCGGGGTGGGGGTGCGAGGGTACGGAGGGCGGGTGTGAGGTGCTCGGCGTTGGGGCTGGGGCGGGTAGGCGCGCAACCCGGCGCTGCGGGGTGCCGCTGCGCCCACCCGTGCCGCCGTTGGCGGCACGATTGCCCGCAGCTCAGCATGCTGGTCAGCCGGGGATCAGGCCGTCGTCGCTCAGGAGTTCTCTGACTTCCTCCAGCGTCGCGTCCGGGGACGGGAGGATCAGTTCTGAGGGTTCCAGGGAGTCGTCGGGGAGGGGGTCGCCCAGGTCGCGGACCCGGGTCAGCAGGGCCTGGAGGGTGCGGCGGAAGCCGGGGCCGTCACCGTTCTCCATTTCCGTCAGGAGCTCGTCGTCCAGCTTGTTCAACTCGGTGAGGTGGCCGTCGGCCAGCCTCACCTGGCCCTCCCCCATGATCCGTACGATCATGTCGCCCTCCTAGGCGTGGGCCCCTACTGCTTGTCGAAGCGCGGGGTGTCCTGCGGCTGCTGCTGCGACTGCTGCCGGCTCGTGCCACCTTCGATGGCCTGCTGAGCGTCACCGGAGCCCCCGGCCAGCTCGGCCTTCATTCGCTGCAGTTCCAGCTCTACATCCGTACCACCGGAGAGCCGGTCCAGCTCGGCCTGGATGTCGTCCTTCTGCATGCCGGACTGGTCGTCCAGGGCGCCGGAGGCGAGGAGCTCGTCGATGGCGCCGGCACGGGCCTGGAGCTGGGCCGTCTTGTCCTCGGCGCGCTGGATCGCCAGGCCGACGTCGCCCATCTCCTCGGAGATGCCGGAGAAGGCCTCGCCGATCCGGGTCTGCGCCTGCGCTGCCGTGTACGTCGCCTTGATCGTCTCCTTCTTCGTACGGAAGGCGTCGACCTTGGCCTGGAGCCGTTGGGCCGCGAGAGTGAGTTTCTCCTCCTCGCCCTGGAGCGTCGCGTGCTGGGTCTCCAGGTCGGTCACCTGCTGCTGGAGGGCGGCGCGGCGGGACAGCGCCTCCCGGGCCAGGTCCTCCCGGCCCAGCGCGAGCGCCTTGCGGCCCTGGTCCTCCAGCTTCGTGGACTGCGACTGCAGCTGGTTCAGCTGGAGCTCCAGGCGCTTGCGGGAGGTCGCCACGTCGGCGACGCCGCGGCGGACCTTCTGGAGCAGCTCCAGCTGCTTCTGATACGAGTAATCGAGGGTCTCGCGCGGGTCCTCGGCCCGGTCAAGGGCCTTGTTCGCCTTCGCGCGGAAGATCATCCCCATACGCTTCATGACACCGCTCATGGGCTTCGCGCGCCCCCTTCTGACCGACTCCGGCTCCAGCTCCTGCGACAGAACCCACAGTACGGGCCCTGCATCCATTACCGCACTGTTCGGGGACGGATGCGCTCATCCCCAAGGACGACTGCACCGGCCCTTGCTCCGGCGTAGGGAGTAGGTGGTCCCCGGGGTTACCGGAGGCGTACATCCCGGGGAACGACCGGAGCCGTACGCAACGTCCCCTCTGTCCCCTTACTGACGACTGGTGTTGCCGGATCGTTCCCCACGGGGCTGGGGTCCATGCCCGGGAAGCCCTTACCCTTGGGTTTTGTGTTCCGTAGCCGTGCGAAGGATGAGAAGGCCCAGGCCGCCGACAAGGCGCCGGTGACCGACTCCAGTCAGCCCCGTCACCCCGAGGCCCCCAAGGGCCGCCCCACGCCCAAGCGCAGTGCGGCCCAGTCGCAGCGCCGCAGCGTGGCCAACACGTCGACGACGCGCAAGGAGGCCTCCAAGCGCCAGCGCGAGGAGCGCCGCACCGCGCTGGAGCGCCAGCGCCAGGCGCTGGCGAGCGGCGACGAGCGGTACCTGCCCGCCCGCGACAAGGGACCGGTGCGCCGGTTCGCCCGCGATTTCGTCGACTCGCGGTTCAACATCGCGGAGTTCTTCCTGCCGATGGCCGTGGTCATCCTCGTGCTGAGCATGGTGCGGGTGGCGTCGCTGCAGAGCATCGCGCTGCTGCTGTGGCTCGTGGTGATCGTGCTGATCGTGCTCGACTCGTTCGTCTCGGCCTTCCGTCTGAAGAAGCAGCTGAACGAGCGCTTCGCGGGTGAGAACAAGCGCGGCGCTGTCGCCTACGCCCTGATGCGCTCCCTCCAGATGCGCCGGCTCCGGCTGCCCAAGCCGCAGGTCAAGCGCGGAGAGCGGCCCTGACCACGACGCCGTTCTCCGGGGGCGCGGCGGATGCCTGGCTGGACGAGCTGGGCGGGCTGCGTGATGTCGTCCGGCAGGAGCTGGTGGCCCGCCAGCTGGACGAGCAGATAGTCGGGCGTTTCCCGGTCGGTCAGCGGCTGCGGGTGCTCGACGTGGGCATGGGCCAGGGCACGCAGGCTCTGCGGCTGGTCCGGGCCGGGCACCGGGTGACCGGTGTCGAGCAGGACCCGAAGATGGTCGGCGTGGCCAGGGAGGCCCTCGCGGGGGAACCCGAGGGCGTCCGGGAGCGGATGCGGATCGTCGAGGGCGACGGCCGGGACACCGGGGTGCACTTCCTGCCCGGCAGTTTCGACGTGGTGCTGTGCCACGGCGTTCTCATGTACGTGGAGGAGCCCGATCCGCTGCTGGCGGGTCTGGCCCGGATGCTCGCGCCCGGCGGGCTGCTGTCCCTGCTCGTGCGCAACGGGGACGCGCTCGCGATGCGGCCGGGACTGTCCGGCGACTGGGGCGGCGCGCTGGCCGCCTACGACACCACCGCTTATCGCAACCGGCTGGGGCTCGACGTACGGGCCGACCGGCTGAAGGACCTTTATTGTGACGCTCGCCGGGATCGGGGCGCCGCTGCACGCCTGGTACGGGGTGCGCGTGTTCACCGACACGGCGGCGGACGGCGCGGAGGTCCCGGCCGACGTGGAGACGCTGCTCGCGGTGGAGGAGAGGGCCGGGCGGACGGATCCCGTACCGCGGGGTGGCAGCGCTGCTG
>NZ_GG657757.1:2384449-2385590 GCF_000158955.1 Streptomyces viridochromogenes DSM 40736
CACCGGCGCCCCCGCGGGACTCCCCCGCCCCTACTGTCCCTGCGCGGCCTGTGCGGCCGCCCTCGGCCCCGACGCTCGGGCGGCCACCGCGCTGCTCCTGGACGGAGCGCTGCTGCTCGATCTGACGCCCGGGGCGGCGTTCGCGGCGGCGCGGGCGGGCCGTTCCCTGACCGGCGTACGGCAGGTGCTGCTGTCGCATCCGCACGACGGGCCCGCCGTCGAGGTGCCGGCCGGGCTGCCACAACCCGGTCGGGTGCCGGACGGGCGGGAGTTGACGCTGTTGACGGGGCACCGGGTGCGGGCCGTGGCGATGGACGCGCCGGGCACGGGGTACGCGGTGACCGGGCCGGAGGGACAGCGGCTGCTGTATCTGCCGCCGGGCGGGGCGCCCGCGGGCCTCGCGGAGCCCGCCGAGTCGTACGACATGGTCTGCCTGGACGTGGTGGGGCGGCCGGACGCGCTGGCGAAGCTGCGGGCGGTGGGTGCGGTGGGGCCGACGACGGATGTGGTCGCCGTCCACCTGGACCACGACGTGCCGCCGGGGCCCGAGCTCGCGCGGCGGCTCGCGGCGGCCGGGGCGCGGGCCGTGCCGGACGGGACGACGCTGGCGGTCGGGGCGTACGAGGACGTGCCGGACGTGCCGCGGCGGACGCTGGTGCTCGGCGGGGCGCGGTCGGGGAAGTCGGTGGAGGCCGAGCGCAGGCTGGAGGCCTTTCCGGACGTGCTGTACGTGGCGACGGGCGGGTCGCGGAACGGGGACACCGAGTGGTCGGCGCGGGTGGCGGCGCACCGGGAGCGGCGGCCGGGGTCGTGGCAGACGGTGGAGACCTGCGATCTGGTGCCGCTGCTGGCGGCCGAGGGGCCGCCGCTGCTCATCGACTGTCTGTCGTTGTGGCTGACGGATGCGATGGATTCCGCCGGGGCGTGGGACGACGCGGTGTGGGCGGAGCGCGGGGAGAAGGTGTTGCGGGAGCGGGTGCGGGAGTTGACGGAGGCGGTGCGGGAGACGCGGCGGACGGTTGTGGCCGTGTCGAACGAGGTGGGGTCGGGGATCGTGCCGTCGACTGCGTCGGGGCGGCGGTATCGGGATGAGCTGGGGCGGCTCAATGCGGGGTTCGCGGGGGAGTGTGAGCAGGTGTTG
>NZ_GG657757.1:2385690-2391813 GCF_000158955.1 Streptomyces viridochromogenes DSM 40736
CCGCACCTGGATGGTGTTCGGGGTGGTGTCCGTGACGCACAGGTTGTAGGCGCGGCCGTCCCAGGCCGGGCACTCGCGCAGGATGTCGCGGAGCTTGTCGCGCATCGCTTCGACGGGGGCCGTGTGGTCGAGGTGCCAGAAGACGATGCCGGTCATCTGCGGGGTGCGGGGTGCCGCTGCGCCCACCCTCCCCCAAGCTCTCGGCTTCGCTCGAGCAGGGGGGACCCCCATCGCCCCAGCGGCACGACTGCCCGCAGCTGGGACGAGACTGCCCGCAGCTGGGGCGGCGGCCCGCAGGCTAGGTGGTCGGCTTGCGGGCGATCAGGCGGTATGTGTTGGCGAGGCGGGTGCGGCGGGCCAGGGGGGCGAGGGCGTGGTCTGCTGCCGCTGCCAGGGCCACCAAGGGGAGGCCCGCCCGGAGGAGGGCGCTGCGAGCGTGCCGGCGGACGGGGGGTGGGGGGATCGCCCGCCACGGGGTGTCGGGCGCCGGGACGCTGTGGGCGAGAGCCAGGGCCATGGCACCCGAGAGGTCGTGGGGCACGTGAACCGGGCGGTGGTCGAGGGTGAGGATCTCGCAGCCGGCGGCCTCCAGCTCGGCTCTGAGGTTCTGCGGCGGGAGCAGGTGGAGGTGGCGGGGCTGGTCGTAGCAGAGCCACCAGCGGCCCAGCATCGCGGCGAAGACGCTGCGAGGGCTGAGGGTCTCGACGAGCAGGTGGCCGCCGGGGCGCAGGGCGGCGAGGGCCGCGTGGAGTTCCGCTCGGGGGTCGGTGGTGCCCTCCAGGTGGTGGAGCATGCTGACCACGTCGTAGCGGGCGCGCAGGGGGGTCGCGACGCGGGGGTCCGTCAGGCGGCCCACGTGGGCTTCCTCGACGCGTTCGGCCGTCCGGGCCCGGACCACGAGTGGAGTGTGGTCGAGGCCGTCGAAGGACGTGTAGGGGAAGAACTCCTGTGCCGTCGCGGGGAATCGGGCGTGGCCCGTGCCCACGTCGAGCCAGCTCTCCGGCTCCCCGACGCGCCGCATCGCGCGGGCGGCCGAACGGTGGCGGTGCCGGCTCGCGCGCAGGGCGAGGAGCGAGTCGGACGCGGGGTCCAGGGGTGCTCCACGCGCGGTGCGGTGGTAGAGCGCGAGGCCTTCGAACGTGAGGCGGGGGTTCTGGAAGGTGTGGCCGCAGTCGCGGCACTGGTCGACGGTGAAGCTGCCCGGCTTGTACTGCCGCAGGTCACCGCTGCGCATCCGGTTCCGCAGGCGGGTGGAGCCGCACCAGGGGCAGTCCTCGCGGCGTGGTTCGTGGACGCGGGTGGTCGCCTGGGCGGCGGACGGCGCGCAGGGGGTGGAGGGGGTGGAGGGTGCGGGCATGGGCGGCTCCCGGGCGCGAGACGTACGGCAGGGGCGTACGACAATCAGCTGCAAACCGGAACGTATGGGATGCCGATCTTGGGTGCAACGACGTCGCGCTGACGGAGTCGCGATGTGGCGCCGTGCTGTTCGATCCGTGCCGGTACTGTTCGGCGAATGAGCTCGCTTAATCTCGACGACTTCACCGATCTGATCGAGCGTCCGGACGGCGGGGTGCGCCGTGACGCCGAGGCTCGCCGGGAGCGGCAGATCGTGCCGCCCGGAGCGCTGGGCCGCCTCGACGACCTGGGTGAGTGGCTGGCCGCGGCGCAGTCCGCCGTGCCGGTACGGCCGGTCGAGCGGCCGCGGGTGGTGCTCTTCGCCGGTGACCACGGCGTCGCCGAGCTGGGCGTCTCGGCTCGTCCGGCGGGCGGCGCCGGGGAGTTGGTGCGCGAGGTGCTGGAGGGCGGCCGGCCCGTGTCGGTGCTGGCACGGCGGCTGGGTGTGTCCGTGCGGATCGTCGACATGGCCCTGGACTGCGACCCGGAGGCGCTGCCCGAGGACGTCGTACGGTACCGGGTGCGGCGCGGCAGCGGGCGGATCGACATCGAGGACGCGCTGACGCCGGAGGAGGCCGAGGCGGCGTTCCGGGCCGGGGTCGCGGTGGCCGACGAGGAGGCCGACTCCGGTACGGATCTGGTGGTGCTCGGCGATGTGAGCGTCGGCGGCACCACGGCGGCGGGCGTGCTGGTCGCGGCGCTGTGCGGGGTCGACGCGTCGGTCGTCACCGGGCGGGGCGGGCTGGCCATCGACGACCTGGCGTGGATGCGCAAGTGCGCGGCGATCCGTGACGCGCTGCGCCGGGCCCGGCCGGTGCTCGGGGACCAGTTGCGGCTGCTGGCGGCGGTGGGCGGCGCCGATCTCGCGGCGATGACGGGCTTCCTGCTGCAGAGCGCGGTGCGGAAGCTGCCGGTGGTGCTGGACGGGGTGGTGACGGCCGCGTGCGCGCTGGTCGCGCAGCGGATCGCCTTCCGGGCACCGGACTGGTGGCTGGCCGCGCACGACAGCGGAGAGCCCGGGCAGGCCAAGGCGCTGGACCGGATGGCCCTGGAGCCGCTGCTGACCCAGGGCGTGACCGTCGGCGAGGGCGCGGGCGGCCTGCTGGCACTCCCCCTGGTGCAGGCCGCGGCCGCGCTGGCGGCGGAGCTGCCCGAGAAGCCGAAGGAGTCCGAGGAGCCGGTGGAGTCGGAGGTCTCCGAGGCGGCCGCCGAGCAGTAGCGCCCGAGAGAGCCAGGTCACGCACGCCTGGCTCAACTTCGTCCCGTTCCGGTCGGTCTTGGAACGTGGGGTCGGTTCGACTGAGTCGCAGACTCCCTCAGACGTACCGCCGCACGGACGGGGACGACCGCTCGATGACCACGCTCGCCCGCTGGGCCCGCGCCGAATGGGGGCCGCTGTACGCGACCGTGCGCGGGCCGCTGCGGGAGCGGCGGTGGCGGGCCGTGCCGATGGCGGTCACGGCCGTGTGCCTCACGGCGGTGCTGCACTTCGTGCACAGCCAGTCGTGGGGCTATCGGTTCGTGCAGGACGTCGGTGCCGTTCGCGCCGAGGACCCGCTGTGGCTCGCGCTCCTGCGGACGCCGCTGTCGCTGTTCGTGCCCGCGCTGGATCTGCCGGTGTGGGGCGCGCTGGCGCAGATCCTGGTGGTGTTCGGTGTCGCGGAGCTCTGCCTCGGCCGGGGACGCACGCTGCTCATCGCCTACGTCGCGACGCTCGCCGGCACCCTGTACGCCCGCCTGGGCGTCTGGCTGGGGGCTGACTTCCCGCTGGGGCTGCCCGCCTCGAACGCCCGCGTGGTGGGACACCGGGCCGTCGGCGGCGTGGGTGGGTCTTGCCGTGTACCTGGGCCTGCGCCACCGCGCGTACGTCACGGCCGGGGCGGTGATCGCGGCGATGGTGGCCGAGGTCGCGGTGAAGGAGAACCTCGCGGGCAAGGAGCACCTGGCGGCGATCGCGGCCGTGCTGGTGCTGTGCGCGGCCGCGAGCTGCGTCAGCGGCGTTCGAGGGACCGGGTCGGCTCGGGGTCGGGCGCACCGCCGATCCAGTCCTGAAAGGCGCGCCGGGGGCCCACCCAGCGGCGGTCGTGGTGGTAGGCCCGCAGGGTGGATCTCGCGCGGGCGCGGTAGCGGTTCCGGTAGAACCGCTTGGCCCACGGGGAGGCGGGGCGGGCCAGCCGTACGGCGGCGATCAGGGCCACGACCGGGATGATCGCCCCCAGGACCGCGAGGCGGATCTTGCCCTTGAACAGCGCGACGAGGGCGAAGGCGAAGTTCACGAGGACGGTCGCGAGGGCGACGGCGCGGTTCTGCTCCTGGCCCTCGGAGAGGTCGTTGACGCCCAGCGGCGAGAAGCCGAGCAGGAGCAGGCCGACGAGCGAGGCGGTGAGGACGACCATCTCGACGCTCTTGCGGCCGTCCGCGGTCCAGTAGACGTCGGCGAGGTGCAGGACCAGGGCGAACTCGTCGAGGACGAGGCCCGCGCCGATGCCGAAGAACACCGCGGCCAGGCACGAACCGAAGCCGTGCTGGCCGCCGGCGACCGCGCCGAAGCCGCCGACGATGGTCAGGATGACGCCGGGGACCACGTGGTGGACGTGGACGCCTCCGCTGCTGACGTTGCCGAAGGGGCCTTTGCCCGCCCGGATGAGGCGGGTGATGGTCCGGGTGATCACGAAGGTCAGGACGAAGGAGATGAGAGCGAGGAGCAGCGGCAGCTTGCCGGGTTCCACGATGTTCCGCTCGAACCATCCCATATGTGAACTTTATCCTCGGCCGCCGTGCCCGCTCTCCTGACCGGCCGGTAGCCTGCGCCGGTGCCCAGAACCTCGCCCCTCGACGGCCTCCGCTTCGCCTTCGGCACCCTCACGGTGTTCCCGGTCCGGGTGACCCGCTGGGACCGGGAGGCGGCGCGCGGCGGGATGCTGTGGGCGCCGGCGGCCGGGCTGGCGGTCGGTACCGCTGCCGCCGCCGCCGGGCTGGTGACGCTGTTCCTCGGTGCCGGGGGTCTGCTCGCGGCCGTGGCCACCGTCGCCGTGCCGGCCGTCCTCACCCGGGGGCTGCACCTGGACGGTCTCGCGGACACCGCCGACGGGCTGGGCAGCGGGAAGCCCGCCGAGGACGCGCTGCGGATCATGAAGCAGTCGGACATCGGGCCGTTCGGGGTCATCGCCCTCGTCCTCACCCTGTTCGCCCAGGTCGCCGCGCTCGCCCAGGCCTACGACGCCTCCTGGGCCCGGGGCGCGTGGGCCGCCGTCGTCTCCGCGACCGTGGCCCGGCTGGCCCTGACCCTGGCGGCCCGGGCCGGGGTGCCGGCGGCCCGGCCCGAGGGGCTGGGGGCGGCGGTCGCGGGTGTGGTGCCGATGCGAGGAGCGTTGCTCGCCGCCGTCGCGGTCGCGGGGGCCGCGGCTGCGGGGAGCGTCTCCCTCGGCCCGTACGACGTGGCACGGACCGTGCTCGCGGTCGTGCTCGCCCTGGGCGCCGCCGAAGCGCTCCTCCGCCACTGCACCCGCCGCTTCGGCGGGGTCACCGGTGACGTGTTCGGCGGCCTGGCGGAGACGGCGGCGACCACGGCCCTCGTCGTGCTGTCGCTGGGCTGAGACGAGCTCCCGCGCCGGTCACCGCGACGGGGCTCAGCACGCCCGCCGCCACACCCCCAGTTCGTACTTCTTGAGCAGCGAACTCAGCTTCAGCCGGCGGGACTCGGCGCAGAAGCGGCCGGTCGGCACCTCGTACTCGACGTGGAAGACCGCCTTGCCCGCCTCGACGAACGGCTTCAGGGCCGCGCACTCGCCGTACTGGGCGCACTGTTCGTTGACCGCGAAGTCGAAGTCCCCGACCAGTTCCGGGATCTGGTCCAGGTCGTTCTTCAGGCCGACGGCCAGGCCCCGGTCGTGGGCCAGCCGGGCGACGAGGCGGTTGTAGTGGAGCTGGTCGGCGGCGGTGAGGGGGAAGCCGGTGTCGTTGCGGTAGCCGTCCATGTTGTCGGGTTCCACGGCGTCGAAGCCCTTGTCGCGGCACATGTCGATGCGCGCCGCCATGAGCGGCTCCAGGACGTCGGTGCGGCGGATGTCGAGCCAGCGCTCGCCCTTCCAGCCGTTGCCCCGGCCGAGCACCTTCTTCGGGAACTTCCCGGCGTCCGGGCGGAACTCCTCCCAGGCGCCCGTGGAGAGATAGCAGATGACCTTGCGGCCGTCGTCGTGCAGCCCGGTGACCGTGTCCTCGGAGTGGTCGAAGCCGTCGATGTCGTAGACCGGCACGTCGACGGAGGTGTCCAGACGCCCGCTGAGCTGCCACTGCCAGGCGGTGCCGGGCCGGGGCTGCCAGCGGGGGCCGGGCTTGTCGTCGGGGTCCTGGGTGCAGCCCGCGAGCAGCAGGAGCAGCAGGGCGACGAGCGGGGACAGACGTCTCACGGGGTGATCTCCGGGTTGTGCAAGGTGGACGGCAGGGTGCCCCAAGGATGATCTCCCGTTCCGGGGACCGCGCAGTGCACCGCCGCACCCCGGGCCTTCGCCAGGCCTTCCGGGTCGGCGCGGGCGCTCACCGGATCGCGACGAGTGTGACTCAGCTCACCAGTGTGAGGGATCAACAAATGGCCACCATGCCACCCAGAGGTGAACGCCCGCAGGAATGAGCGAACCGGGCCACGCGCGTAGTCTCGACGTCGAGTGTTCGCCGCACCGGGGAAGGCCCCGTGATTACCGGACCCTGAGGTCGGAATAGGGTCGGTCG
>NZ_GG657757.1:2391913-2435721 GCF_000158955.1 Streptomyces viridochromogenes DSM 40736
GGAGGAGGGAGTCGACGCGGAGCGTCGGTGACCGACGACAACGCCGCAGATGCGCGTGCCAGGCGCCGCCGGGCAGGCGGGAGATTGCCGACCGACCCTCAGGGTCGGCTGTCGGGCCCGGTCGACCCACACCGTTCGACCACCGCAACTTCACATCGGAAGCGAGATTTCACCACCGTGACTGCTCTCACTCTCAGCACCGCCGCGGCGCCCGGTCTGCGGGCCGACGCCATCGTGATCGGTGTCGCCAAGGGTGCCAAGGGGCCGGTCGTCGCGCCGGGCGCCGAGGCCGTGGACAAGGCGTACGACGGCAGGCTCGCCGGCGTTCTGGAGACTCTCGGTGCCTCGGGCGCCGAGGGCGAGGTGACGAAGCTGCCGGCGCCGTCCGGCTTCAAGGCACCGCTCGTGCTGGCGGTGGGCCTGGGCGCGGTGCCCGAGAAGGACGCCGACTACGACACCGAGGTCCTGCGCAAGGCCGCCGGCGTCGCCGCCCGCACCCTGACCGGCTCCAAGAAGGCCGCCTTCGCCCTGCCGCTGACCGACGCCGCCGACGCCGGCGCGATCGGTGAGGGCGCGCTGCTCGGCGCGTACTCCTTCGACGCCTACAAGGACAACGGCAAGGACCCCAAGGCGAAGAACGGCAAGGCCCCCCTCGCCGAGGTCGCCCTGCTCGGCGGCAAGCCCCGCGACAAGGCGTACAAGGCGGCCGTCGAGCGTGCCGTCGCCGTCGCCGAGGAGCTCAACCGCGCCCGTGACCTGGTCAACACCCCGCCGAACGACCTGAACCCCGAGGCGTTCGCCGCGGTCGCGCAGGCCGCGGCCAAGGAGCACGGCATCAAGGTGCAGGTGCTCGACGAGAAGGCGCTGACCAAGGGCGGCTACGGCGGCATCCTCGGCGTCGGGGCCGGTTCGGCGTCGGGGCCGCGCCTGGTGAAGCTGTCGTACACCTCCTCGAAGGCGAAGAAGCACCTCGCCTTCGTCGGCAAGGGCATCACGTACGACTCGGGCGGTATCTCGCTGAAGCCGGCCGGTCACAACGAGACGATGAAGTGCGACATGAGCGGCGCGGCATCGGTGTTCGCCGCGGTCGTCGCCGCGGCCCGGCTGGGCCTGGAGGTCAACGTCACCGGCTGGCTGGCCCTGGCCGAGAACATGCCCTCCGGTTCCGCGACTCGTCCGGGTGACGTGCTGCGGATGTACAGCGGCAAGACGGTGGAGGTGCTCAACACCGACGCGGAGGGCCGGCTCGTGCTGGCCGACGCGCTGTGGGCGGCGTCGCAGGAGAAGCCGGACGCGATCGTGGACGTGGCGACGCTGACCGGGGCGATGATGCTGGCGCTGGGCAACCGGACGTTCGGGATCATGGGCAACGACGACGCCTTCCGCTCGACGCTGCACGAGGCCGCGGAGGAGGTCGGGGAGCCGGCGTGGCCGATGCCGCTGCCGGAGCACCTGCGCAAGGGGATGGACTCGGCCACGGCCGATATCGCGAACATGGGTGAGCGGATGGGCGGCGGGCTGGTCGCCGGGCTGTTCCTGCGCGAGTTCGTGGGCGAGGGGATCACGTGGGCACACCTCGACATCGCCGGTCCGGCCTTCAACGAGGGCGGGCCTTTCGGGTACACGCCGAAGGGCGGGACCGGTAGTGGGGTGCGGACGCTGGTGCGGCTGGCTGAGCTGACCGCTGCGGGTGACCTGGGCTGATCGTCGCCTGAGGGCTCGGTCTCGTCCGTCGTGTCGCGGGCGCGGGGGCGTGGGGGCTGTTCGCGCAGCTCCCCGCGCCCCTTCTCTTCGAGCGCGTCTCTCATGTGAACGTGGGGCGTCTCACACAGCAGCCCGGCGTCTCTTTGTGTGTCGACAAGTGCGAAGATGGGGCTCGGCAGGACAGGGCCCCACCTAAGGGCCGAAGAACGAGCGGCCGGACACCAGCCGCCTGCCGGTCAGTGAAGACCGGCGTACGGCGCACATGCATGGAGGACGTGACGTGGCGAACGACGCCAGCACCGTTTTCGACCTAGTGATCCTCGGCGGTGGCAGCGGTGGTTACGCCGCGGCCCTGCGCGGGGCACAGCTGGGCCTGGACGTCGCCCTGATCGAGAAGGACAAGGTCGGCGGCACCTGCCTGCACCGAGGATGCATCCCCACCAAGGCCCTGCTGCACGCGGGCGAGATCGCCGACCAGGCGCGCGAGAGCGAGCAGTTCGGTGTGAAGGCGACGCTCGAGGGCATCGACATCGCCGGTGTCCACAAGTACAAGGACGGCGTGATCGCCGGTCTGTACAAGGGCCTGCAGGGGCTCGTCGCCTCCCGCAAGGTGACCTACATCGAGGGCGAGGGCCGGCTGTCCTCCCCCACCTCCGTCGATGTGAACGGTCAGCGCGTCCAGGGCCGCCACGTCCTCCTCGCGACCGGCTCCGTGCCGAAGTCGCTGCCGGGCCTGGAGATCGACGGCGACCGGATCATCTCCTCCGACCACGCCCTCGTCCTGGACCGCGTGCCCAAGTCGGCGATCGTCCTCGGCGGCGGTGTCATCGGCGTCGAGTTCGCCTCCGCCTGGAAGTCCTTCGGTACGGACGTCACCGTCATCGAGGGCCTGAAGCACCTCGTCCCGGTCGAGGACGAGAACAGCTCGAAGCTTCTTGAGCGCGCCTTCCGCAAGCGCGGCATCAAGTTCAACCTGGGCACCTTCTTCGAGAAGGCCGAGTACACCCAGGACGGTGTCAAGGTCACCCTCGCCGACGGCAAGGAGTTCGAGGCCGAGGTCCTGCTGGTAGCGGTGGGCCGCGGTCCGGTCTCCCAGGGGCTCGGTTACGAGGAGCAGGGCGTCGCGATGGACCGCGGCTACGTCCTGGTCGACGAGTACATGCGCACCAACGTGCCGACCGTCTCCGCCGTCGGTGACCTGGTCCCGACCCTCCAGCTCGCGCACGTCGGCTTCGCCGAGGGCATGCTGGTGGCGGAGCGTCTGGCCGGTCTGAAGACCGTTCCGATCGACTACGACGGTGTCCCGCGGGTGACGTACTGCCACCCCGAGGTCGCCTCCGTCGGTATCACCGAGGCCAAGGCCAAGGAGATCTACGGCGCGGACAAGGTCGTCACCCTGAAGTACAACCTCGCGGGCAACGGCAGGAGCAGGATCCTGAACACCACGGGCGAGATCAAGCTCGTCCAGGTCAAGGACGGTGCCGTGGTCGGCGTCCACATGGTCGGCGACCGCATGGGCGAGCAGGTCGGCGAAGCCCAGCTGATCTACAACTGGGAGGCGCTGCCGGCCGAGGTCGCACAGCTCGTCCACGCCCACCCGACGCAGAACGAGGCGCTCGGCGAGGCCCACCTGGCCCTGGCCGGCAAGCCCCTCCACTCGCACGACTGACCCCTCGGTCGAGAAGCGACGACACAGACTTCCGCACTTTCCGTAAGGAGCAACCGAAACCATGGCGGTTTCCGTAACCCTTCCGGCGCTCGGCGAGAGCGTCACCGAGGGCACTGTCACTCGCTGGCTGAAGGCCGAGGGCGAGCGCGTCGAGGCCGACGAGCCGCTGCTCGAGGTCTCCACCGACAAGGTCGACACCGAGATCCCCTCCCCCGCGGCGGGCGTCCTGGCCTCCATCAAGGTCGCCGAGGACGAGACCGTCGAGGTCGGCGCCGAGCTGGCCCTGATCGACGACGGCAGCGGTGCGCCCGCCGCCGCCCCGGCCCCGCAGGCCGAGGAGGTCGCCGAGCCCGCTCCCGAGCCGGCTCCGGCCGCCCCGTCCACCGAGCAGGCCGCCCCGGCGCCCGCTCCGACCGCCGACGCCGCTGCCGGCGGCGGCTCCGCCGAGGGCACGGACGTCGTCCTGCCCGCGCTCGGCGAGTCCGTCACCGAGGGCACCGTCACCCGCTGGCTGAAGTCGGTCGGTGACAGCGTCGAGGCCGACGAGCCGCTGCTGGAGGTGTCGACGGACAAGGTCGACACCGAGATCCCCGCCCCCGCCTCCGGCACCCTGCTGGAGATCGTGGTCGGCGAGGACGAGACCGCCGAGGTCGGCGCCAAGCTCGCCGTCATCGGCGAGGCGGGTGCCGCTCCGGCCGCCGCCCCGGCGCAGGAGGCCCCGGCCGCCCCGGCCCAGCCCGAGCCCACCCCGGCTCCGGCCCCGGCGCAGCCCGCCCCGGCTCCGCAGGCTCCGGCCCCGCAGGCTCCGTCCGCCCCGGCCCCGCAGCAGCAGGTCACCCCGGCTCCCGAGCCGGCCCCGGCCGCCCCGGCGCCCGCCCCGGCTCCGGCCCAGGCCCCGGCCGCTCCGGCCGCCGCCAAGCCGGTCGACGAAGGCGCCTACGTCACCCCGCTGGTGCGCAAGCTCGCCGCCGAGCAGGGCGTCGACCTGGCCACCGTCAAGGGCACCGGTGTCGGTGGCCGTATCCGCAAGCAGGACGTCGTCGCCGCCGCCGAGGCCGCGAAGACCGCCGCCGCCGCCCCGGCCCCGGCCGCGGCTGCCGCTCCGGCCGCCACCAAGAAGGCCCCGGTGCTGGAGGCGTCCCCGCTGCGCGGCCAGACCATCAAGATGCCGCGGATCCGCAAGGTCATCGGCGACAACATGGTCAAGGCCCTGCACGAGCAGGCCCAGCTGTCCTCGGTCGTCGAGGTCGACGTCACCCGGCTGATGAAGCTGCGCGCCCGGGCGAAGGACTCCTTCGCGGCCCGCGAGGGCGTCAAGCTCTCCCCGATGCCGTTCTTCGTCAAGGCCGCGGCCCAGGCGCTGAAGGCGCACGCGCCCATCAACGCCAAGATCAACGAGGCCGAGGGGACCATCACCTACTTCGACACCGAGAACATCGGTATCGCGGTGGACTCCGAGAAGGGCCTGATGACCCCGGTCATCAAGAACGCCGGTGACCTCAACCTGGCCGGCATCGCCAAGGCCACGGCGGAGCTCGCGGGCAAGGTCCGCGCCAACAAGATCACCCCGGACGAGCTGTCCGGCGCGACCTTCACCATCTCCAACACCGGTTCGCGCGGTGCGCTCTTCGACACGATCATCGTGCCGCCGGGCCAGGTCGCGATCCTCGGCATCGGCGCCACGGTCAAGCGCCCCGCCGTCATCGAGACGGAGGAGGGCACGGTCATCGGCGTCCGCGACATGACGTACCTGACCCTGTCCTACGACCACCGCCTGGTGGACGGCGCCGACGCCGCCCGCTACCTGACGGCGGTCAAGGCCATCCTGGAAGCAGGCGAGTTCGAGGTCGAACTCGGTCTCTGACCTTCCTTCACGGCTGAGTGGTGCCCCGTTCGGATCTTCCGGGCGGGGCACCGTCGCACCCAGGGGCGCGGGGAACTGCGCGACCAGCCACAGACCTCCGCCAGCCGAACGACAACCTCACAGCCCCCGTGTAAGTCTCGTCTCACCTGCACCAAGACACCCCCACCCACCTCACCCGCGGAGCGAACCGGCCGTATTGTCTAAACGTCAATCCCGCCTAAGGAGCTCACATGACCGCGCCCGTCATCCACTCGCTGCGCGAGCAGATCCGCGAGCACATCCTGGAGGGGATCATCAGCGGTCGCTGGCAGCCGGGCGAGCGGATCGTGGAGCGCCGGATCGCCACCGAGCTGGAGGTCAGCCAGACCCCGGTCCGCGAGGCCCTGCGGGAACTGGAGTCCCTGCGCCTCATCGAGTCCGCTCCGAACAAGGGCGTCCGCGTACGCAACCTCACCGCCGCCGACCTGGAGGAGAGCTACCCGGTCCGGGCCGGTCTCGAGGCCATCGCGGCGGAGCTGGCCGCGCAGGGCCTGGCGACGGACTGCTCGGCGCTGGAGCCGCACGTCACCGCCCTGTACGAGGCCGACCGCGTCACCGACGGCACCGCCCAGGTCCGTCACACCGTCGCCTTCCACCGCGAACTGGTCCGCGCCGCCGGCAACTCCGTGCTGCTGCACACCTGGGAGGGCCTCGGCATCGAGGTGTTCACCGCCCTGTCGATCCGCTGGCTGGGCACCCAGCAGCAGTCGTACGCGGAGGAGCACGAGGAGCTCGTCGCCGCCTTCAAGCGCCGCGACCCCCGTATCGCGGAGTTGGTGAAGGCCCACGTCCTGGGCTGCGCGCCCCGGGCGTGACACCCGAGCACGACCCCGCTCAAACGCCTTCCGACCTGCGAAAACCCCGCCGCATGAAGGTCACTGCGTGCCGCTGCCGAAGGCACCCCGTGCCGACTTTCTCGTGATCAAGAGGTTTTGCCCCTCAACCCTTTGATCGATCATCGATCAGGGAGTTAAAGTCACCCACGGGCTTGCCACCCAAGCCTCAGCCCTGTCCTGCCAAAGACAAAGGGCACCCCGATCCCCTTACCGATGAGGGAACCCCCTTCGACTGAGGAAGGCGGCGACATGACCGACCCCAACGCCATCCAGCCGAGCGAGCTCGACCAGCTCCCGGACCGCGACCCGGAGGAGACCGCCGAATGGCAGGCCTCGCTGGACGCGGTCACCAAGGCTGCCGGGCCGCACCGTGCCGCGTACCTGATGCGCCGCACGCTGGAGCGCGCCGAGGGCGCCGGCATCGCGCTGCCGAAGCTCCTCGAGACCGACTACGTCAACTCCATCCCCACCGCCGCCGAACCGGCCGTGCCCGGTGACGCGGCGCTGGAGCAGCGCATCACCGCGTGGAACCGCTGGAACGCGGCCGCGATGGTGACCCGCGGCAGCAAGTACGGCGTGGGCGGCCACATCGCCACCTTCGCCTCCGCCGCGTGGCTGTACGAGACCGGTTTCAACCACTTCTTCAAGGGCAAAGAGGCCGACGGTTCCGGCGACCAGCTCTACATCCAGGGCCACGCCTCCCCCGGCATCTACGCCCGCGCCTTCCTCGACGGCCGCCTGAACGAGGCCCAGCTCGACAACTTCCGCCGCGAGGCGGGCGGCGACGGCCTGCCGTCCTACCCGCACCCGCGCCGGCTGCCCTGGCTGTGGGAGTTCCCGACGGTCTCGATGGGCCTCGGCCCGCTCTCGGCCATCTACCAGGCGCGCTTCAACCGCTACCTCACCAACCGCGGCATCAAGGACACCTCCGCCTCGCACGTGTGGGCGTTCCTCGGCGACGGCGAGATGGACGAGCCCGAGTCGACGGCGGCCCTCGCGCTCGCGGCCCGTGAGGAGCTGGACAACCTCACCTTCGTCATCAACTGCAACCTGCAGCGCCTCGACGGCCCGGTCCGCGCCAACTTCAAGATCGTGCAGGAGCTGGAGGCCCAGTTCCGCGGCGCCGGCTGGAACGTGATCAAGACGCTGTGGGGCACGGCCTGGGACGAGCTGTTCCAGCTCGACACCACGGGCGCGCTCGTACGCCGGCTGCGCCAGGTACCGGACGCGCAGATCCAGACGTACCAGACCCGCGACGCCGCCTACATCCGCCAGGACTTCTTCGGCGCCGACCCGGCGCTCGTGGAGCTGGCGAAGCTGCTGAGCGACGACAAGATCCTCGAGTGTTTCCACCTCTCGCGCGGTGGTCACGAGGCGCGCAAGGTGTACGCCGCGTACCGGGCCGCCGTCGAGCACAAGGGCGCGCCGACCGTGATCCTGGCCCAGACGGTCAAGGGCCACACCCTCGGTGAGGGCTTCGCGTCGAAGAACGCCAACCACCAGATGAAGAAGCTGACGGTGGACGAGTTCAAGAACATGCGCGACCTGCTGGAGCTGCCGATCAAGGACAGCGACTTCGTCGACGGCGTGGTCCCCTACGGCCACCCCGGCGCCGACTCCCCCGAGGTCCGCTACCTCCAGGAGCGCCGTGCCGCCCTCGGCGGTCCGGCCCCGGCCCGCCGTGTGCACCCGGTCGCGCCGCTGCCCGCCCCGGCGGAGAAGGCGTTCGCCTCCTTCGACAAGGGCTCCGGCTCGCAGAACGTGGCCACCACCATGGCGTTCGTCCGCCTGGTCAAGGACCTGGTCCGCGACAAGGAGTCGGGCAAGCGCTGGGTGCCGATCGTCCCGGACGAGGCGCGCACCTTCGGCATGGAGTCGCTGTTCCCGTCGCTCGGCATCTACTCGCCCAAGGGTCAGACGTACGAGCCGGTCGACCGCGACCAGCTGATGTACTACAAGGAGGCCCAGAACGGCCAGATCCTCAACGAGGGGATCACCGAGGCCGGTTCGATGGCCGACTTCATCGCCGCTTCGACGTCGTACGCGACGCACGGCGAGGCGATGATCCCGTTCTACATCTTCTACTCGATGTTCGGCTGGCAGCGCACGGCCGACCAGATGTGGCAGCTCGGCGACCAGCTCGGCCGCGGCTTCCTCGTCGGCGCCACGGCCGGCCGCACCACGCTGACCGGTGAGGGCCTGCAGCACGCCGACGGCCACTCCCCCGTCATCGCGGCGACCAACCCGGCGGCGCTGACGTACGACCCGGCGTTCGCGTACGAGGTCGCGGCAATCGTCAAGGACGGTCTGCGCCGGATGTACGGCGAGGCGGCCCCGGGTGAGGACCAGAACGTCTTCTACTACCTGACCGTCTACAACGAGCCGCTGCCGCAGCCCGCGAAGCCGTCCGCCGACGGTGTCGACGAGGGCATCGTCAAGGGCCTGTACCGCTTCAACACGGCGGAGTCGGCGGGCGTGACCGTGCCGGCGAACGCCCCGCGGATCCAGCTGCTCGGCTCCGGTACGGCGATCCACTGGGCGCTCAAGGCGCAAACGCTGCTCGCCGAGGAGTGGGGCGTGGCGGCCGACGTGTGGTCGGCGACGTCCTGGAGCGAGCTGCGCCGGGACGCGCTGGAGGCCGACGAGGCTCTGCTGCGCGGCGAGGAGCGGGTGCCGTTCGTGCGGCAGGCGCTCCAGGGTGCCGAGGGCCCGGTGCTGGCGGTCTCCGACTACATGCGCCAGGTCCCGGACCAGATCGCGCAGTGGGTCGAGCAGGACTGGTCCTCTCTGGGCGCCGACGGCTTCGGCCTGTCGGACACCCGTGAGGCGGCCCGCCGCCACTTCGGTGTGGACGCCGAGTCGATCGTCGTCGCGGCCCTGGCCCAGCTCGCCAGGAAGAGCGAGGTCAAGGCGACGGCCGTGAAGGAAGCGCGCGAGAAGTACGGTCTGTGAGGACCCTTGATCAGCAGGCCCCCGCTTCGGCGGGGGCCTGCTGCATGATGTGCTCATGCGTGCTGCCCGGCTCATCAAGATGGTGCTGCTGCTCCAGTCCCGGCCCGCCATGACGGCCGCCGAGCTCGCCCGTGAGCTGGAGGTGTCGGAGCGGACGGTCACGCGGGACGCGCAGGCCTTGTCGGAGGCGGGAGTGCCGGTGTACGCGGACCGGGGCCGGGCCGGCGGGTACCGGCTGGTCGGCGGGTACCGGACGCGGCTGACCGGACTGCACCGCGGTGAGGCCGAGGCGCTGTTCCTGTCCGGGGTGCCGGGGGCGCTGCGCGAGATGGGCCTGGAGGACGCGGCCTCCGCGGCCCGGCTGAAGGTGTCGGCGGCGTTGCTGCCCTCCCTGCGGGACGCCTCGCGGACGGCGGCGCAGCGGTTCCACCTGGACGCGCCGAACTGGTTCAAGGAGCCGAGGACGCCCGCGCTGCTACCGGCCGTGGCCGACGCGGTGTGGGACGACCGGCGGATCGGGGCGCGCTACCGGCGCGGGGAGGACGAGGTCGTCCGGGAGCTGGAGCCGTACGGGCTCGTGCTGAAGGCGGGCGTCTGGTACCTGTGCGCTCGGGTGACCGGGGGCGGGGCCTTCCGGGTGTACCGGATCGACCGCTTCACGGCGGTGGACGCGGACGGGGAGCGCTTCGAGCGGGAGCCCGAGTTCGACCTGCCCGCCTTCTGGGAGGAGCGGGCGGAGCAGTTCGCGCGGTCCATCCTGCGGGCGCGGGTCGTGGTGCGGCTCTCCCCCGACGGCGTGCACGGCCTGCCGTACGCCCTCGACTCGCTGTCCGCCCGGGAGGCCCTCGCGGACGCGGACGCCCCGGACGACGACGGATGGGTGACGGTGGACCTGCCGGTGGAGTCCGAGGAGGTCGCCCACACCCAGCTGACGGCGCTGGGCCCGGAGGTGGAGGTACTGGCTCCGGAGAGCCTGCGCGAGCGGTTCGCCGGGGACGCGCTGCGGCTGGCAGGGCTGTACCACCCGGGGCGCCACCGCCCCCGGGGCGGCGCATAACGATCCCGCGCACTCCGGGTGCGACCCTGTGCCCCAGGGCCGATGCTTGACCCGTGATGGACGAGACGGAGTTCTGGGAGCTGGTCGACGACGCCCGGGAGGCCGCCGAGGGCGACCCGGAGGAGCAGGCCGACCTGCTCGTGGCGCGGCTTCTGGAGCTGGACCCCGACATGGTCCTGGACTTCGCCCGTCACTTCGAGTCCCGCTACAACCGGGCCTACCGCTGGGACCTGTGGGGTGCCGCGTGGGTGCTGCTCGACGGGGCGAGCGACGACGCCTTCGACTTCTTCCGGTGCTGGCTGATCGGGCAGGGCCGCGTGGTCTTCGAGGGCGCCCTGCACGACCCGGACGCCCTCGCCGAGCTGCTGGGCGACTTCGACGAGGAGATCGACGGCGACGGCGAGGAGCTCGGCTACGTGGCCGACGAGGCCTACGAGCAGCTCACCGGCGTGGTCGCCCCCGACCTGGAGATCCCGCCCGCGCCGGCGGAGCCGGAGGGCACCCCGCTCGACTTCGAGAACGAGCGGCGGCTCGCAGAGCGCTATCCGCGGCTGTGGGAACGCTTCAGGGGCTGATCAGGCCGCCTTGCGGCGGCTGGTGTCCGCCGGGACGTACGCGTGCGTCCCGTCGGCTTTCAATGCCTGGTGCAGGGGCGCGGCGTTGGCCTGGTCGAGGGCGGACGCCGTGGCCGCCGCCGGGCCGAGGACGACCGTGGCGACCGCGCAGAGCACCGCCCAGGGGCCGCGGGACGCCCCGTGACGCGTCGCCGTGTCGTTCTCCGTACGGCTGCTGTTCATGATCCCCACCTCCGGTCGGCCGGCTGTGGGGACGACCGTAGGGCGCCGGGATCTGAGGACACCGCGCGCCGGCTGTGGTCTTGCTGTGGGTCGCCCGTCCGGCCCTGCATCCGGGCCGCCAGCTCCCTGATCTCCGGCAGGCGGGCGTGCAGGGCGGCGCCCGGGCAGCTGGTCATGTAGCCGTCGCTGTGGCCCGCCAGGGCGGGCAGCTCGGCGGTGGTGCCGGCCGCGTAGCGGCTCAGTCCGTTGCTGGAGACCAGACGGACGCTCGCCCGCGGGTCGATGCCGGCCAGGCCGAGCTTCCAGGCGGACAGCGCGGCGATGGCGTGGACCATGGCCTTCGGTACGGGCATGCCCTCGGTGAAGGTGCCGAGGGCCGCGATGCCCGTGGTGCGGTGGTTGAAGCCCTGGGTGTGGGCGCCGGTGACGGCGCGCTCGACGCCGCCGGCGCGGCCCTCGTAGATGGTGCCGCAGCGGTCGACGACGAAGTTGTAGCCGATGTCGTCCCAGTCGCGGGTGCCGGTCTGGCCGGTGTACAGGTCCTGGATGATGCCGGGCGCGTCGGCGCAGTCGTAGCCGTTTGGGCGAGTCGGTGTGTTGGACGAAGACGGCGGTGACCTGGTCGTCGTAGCGCGTGCGTGGCTGCGCGTGGGCGGCGTCGTGCAGCCAGTGCGATCTCGGCACGATGTGCGGCCGGGGGGCGGCGTAGGACGTGGCGGTGGAGCGCGGCGTGGCCGGGCCTGCGGTGGTGTCGGCGGCGTCCTCGACGCCGTACGCGCACAGCACCAGGGCGGCGACGGCGGCGAGGCCCGGCAGGCAGCCGAGTGTCGCCCGGGCGGCGCGCGGCAGGCCGCCTATGCCGGGTGTCCGGGCGGCGTGGTGCCGGTGCGCACCTCGCCGTCTTCGGAAGACACGCATAGACCCACTGTCGGCCTGTTCCGGTGCGTCCGCGATGTGTGATGTGCCCACCCGGTGGAACCATCGTCACGGTCCGCGACGTTTTTCCGAGTGCACGGTGCGTGGCCGGTTCTGATCATCCGCGCGCGTGTGACTGATCACCGGGCCCTTCCCCCACGTACTTAGGGGGTGGCCGCGACGTCGCGTCGTCCGCCCATGGGGCGGGGCGGGCGGGACATCGTGGACACCCCCTAGGGGTTCCGAGAGAAAGAAGGCGTGCGTGGACCTGCTCGACATCCTGCTGTTGCTGGTCGTCCTGGCGTATGCGGCGTCCGGGTACCGGCGCGGGCTGGTGGCCGGCTGCGTGTCGCTGGCGGGTTTCGTCGGCGGCGCGGTCGTCGGCGTGTGGGTGCTGCCGTGGGTGATGGACCTGGTGGAGCCGGGGACGACGCGCGCGACGTTGACGGCGGTGTTCACGGTGCTGCTCCCGGCGGTGGTGGGGCATGAGCTGGCGGGGCGTCTCGCGCTCAGGCTGCGGCGGGAGCTGGACAGGGGGCCGCTCAGGGTGGCGGACGGGATCGGCGGGGCCGTGGCCAACTCGGTCGCCGTGCTGATCGTGGCGTGGGTGGCCGCGAGCGTCCTGGGCGCCTCCTCGTCGCCGCTGGTCACCTCGGCGATCCGGGACTCACGCCTGCTGGGCGCCGTGCAGCGGACGATGCCGGACACCACGCCGGCGTGGTTCTCGGGGGCCACGTCAGCGCTGACCGAGGCGGGCTTCCCGCAGGTCTTCAACCCGTTCGAGAACGAGTCGACGGCCGAGGTCGCCGAGCCCTCCGGCGACAGCGTCACCGCCGCCGCCACCAACGCCGCCAAGCTGAGCACGGTGAAGGTCGAGGGCGTCGCCGGCGCCCAGGGCCGTGAGGGCAGCGGCTTCGTGTACGCGCGCGAGCACGTGATGACCAACGCCCACGTGGTGGCCGGCATCGACGAGCCGACCGTGCAGATCGGCGGGGTCGGGCGGAGGTACGAGGCGAGGGTGGTGCTCTTCGACCCGCAGAAGGACGTGGCCGTGCTGTACGTGCCCGGTCTCGAGGCGCCCGTGCTGCGCTTCGACGACGACGCCGAGCGCGGCGACTCGGCGGTCGTCGCGGGCTACCCGCAGGACGGCGACCTGAACCTGCAGGCGGCCACGGTGGCGAACCGGGTCCGCGCGACGGGCCAGAACATCTACAACGACGACACCGTCACCCGGGAGATCTACTCGATCCGCTCCACGGTCCGCCCCGGTAACTCGGGAGGCCCCCTGCTGACCACGGACGGCCGGGTGTTCGGCGTGGTCTTCGCCCGCTCCACCTCGGACGCGGAGACGGGCTACGTGCTGACGGCGGCCGAGGTCTCCCCCGACGCGAAGCGCGCGGCGAGCGCGACGTCACCGGTGGACACGGGGGCCCTCGCCCCGTCCTGACTCCCGTCATGGGCTCCCTGACGGCCGTCAGGGAGCCGTCAGGGAGCCGTCAGGGAGCGCCCCATGAACACGTCGTCGACGTAGGCGCCGTCGAGCAGGAACTCCTCCGGCAGGACCCCTTCCACCACGAACCCCTCGGACGCGTAGAGCCTCCGGGCCGGCGCGTTGTGCCCGAGCACGCGCAGGGTGATGCGCCGCGCCCCCTGCCGTCGCGCCTCCTCCCCCGCCGCCCGCAGCAGGGCCCGGGCGATGCCGTGTCCGCGCGCCTCCTGCGCGACGGCGAGCCCGCGGATCATCCGTACGTGGGCGTTGCAGGCGAGCGGTGTGGCGGTCCCCAGCCGGAGGTAGCCGGCGACGGCCCCGGCGAGTTCGGCGACGAGAACCTCCCGCGGCGGGTGCTGTTCGTCGAAGAAGGGGCCGTACGGCGGCTCGGGGCGGGGCTGGACGGAGTGCAGCGGCGACCAGGTGGCACGGTCGAGGTGCCCCAGCGCCTCCTCGTCGTCGAGCCGTGCCTGGCGTATGCGCGGAGTGGGCATGGCGGCAATCTACGTCGGCGGCAGCGGCTGCCGACGGGGGTTTTACGGGGGCGACCGGCAAGATTGAGTCATGCGACGCATCGCGGTGACCGGCGCCTCCGGTCTCATCGGCAGCGCCCTGGTGCGGTCCCTGACCGCGGACGGGCACGAAGTGGTGCGCCTCGTGCGCCGAACGCCCCGGGCGGCGGACGAGGTCCGGTGGGACCCGGAGGGCGGGCGCGCGGACGCGGCCGGGCTCGCCGGGTGTCACGCGGTGGTCAACCTGGCGGGGGCCGGGGTCGGCGACCGCCGCTGGACGGACGCCTACAAGCAGCGGATCCGCGACAGCCGGGTGAACGGCACCGCGGCGCTCGCCCGGGCGGTCGCCTCGCTGGACGAGCGGGACCGGCCGAGGGTCTTCGTGAACGGCAGCGCCATCGGCTACTACGGCGAGACCGGGGACCGTGCCGTCGACGAGAGCGCACCGGCGGGCGAGGGTTTCCTGCCCTCCCTGTGCGTGGAGTGGGAGGGTGCCACGGCACCGGCCCAGGAGGCCGGCGTGCGCACGGTGTTCAGCCGGACCGGGCTGGTCGTGTCCCGCCGGGGCGGGGCGTGGGGGCGGCTGTTCCCGCTGTTCCAGGCGGGACTCGGCGGGCGCATGGGCGACGGGCGGCAGTACTGGTCGTTCGTCGCGCTGCACGACGAGGTGGCGGCGATCCGGCATCTCATCGACACCGACGGCCTGTCCGGGCCGTTCAACGTCACCGCCCCGAACCCCCTGACGAACCGTGAGATCACGGCGGCCATGGGGCGCGTGCTGCACCGGCCCACCGTCTTCGCCGTGCCCGCGCCGGTGCTGCGGACCGTGCTCGGCGAGATGTCCGGTGATGTGCTCGGCAGCGCCCGGGTGTTGCCGGCGCGCCTGCTGGAATCGGGTTTCCGGTTCGCCTTCCCGGAGATCGAGGGGGCCATCCGGGCGGCGCTGTGAGGGCGTTCCCGCACACCGCGCCGGTCGTTCTGAGACAGCGCTTCGCGCCGCACACCAGCCCCCTGCAACCACTTCATGCCCACCAGGCGTCCATATGCGACCGCTGTGCGACCGTGCTCTGCCGATGCGCGACTCCACCTGACCGATCACGGTCCTACCCTCGACCAGAACTCGCGTATCCACGCGGCCTGTTGAGGGCATGACGTCTCCAGCGCCCGCGCAACCTCGAGGAGGGGCACGTGCTTGAGCCCGCGTACCAGGCGGACGTGGTCGTCGTGGGGGCCGGGGTCGCCGGACTCTCGGCCGCGCACCGGCTGACCAGCGCAGGAGTGACGACCATGGTCCTGGAGGCCGCCCACGGCGTCGGCGGCCGCATGGCGACGGAGAAGATCGACGGCTTCCGGCTCGACAGGGTCGGCCAGTTGCTGTCCACGGCGTATCCGGAACTACGGCAGACACCCGGGCTCGGCGGGCTCGTGCTGCGCCCCTTCGCTCCCGGTGTCCTGCTGCACGGCGACGGACGCCACCACCGCGCGGGCCTCCAGCCCGGCGCGGGGGGCGCACGGGGCGCATTGCATGCGGTTCGCGCTCTGGCGAGCGCCCCTCGTCCGCCGTCGGCGACCCGCCCGCCCAGGAGGCCGGTGGCCGTGCCCGGCCGGCAGGTCTCGGTGCCCCGGAGCCGGTCCGGCGCCCCGCTGGGCACGGCCGTCGACCAGGCCCGTCTGGGCGCCGCGCTGACCCGGCTGGCGGGCACCCCGGCCGAACGGCTGCTGGCCCGCCCGGAGCTGCCCGCCGGTGAGGCCCTGGCGGCCCGCGGGCTGCCCGCCCGGACGATCGACGGCTTCCTGCGTCCGCTGCTCGCCGCCCTGCTGTGCGACCCGGACCTGACGACGTCCAGCCGGTGCGCGGACCTGGCGCTGCGCTCCTTCGCGAGCGGGCGGCTGTGTGTGCCCGAGGGCGGCGCGGAGGCCCTGCCGGAGCTGCTGGCGAGCACGCTGCCGCCGGGCTCCGTGCACACCGGCGTGCGCGTCACCTCCGTCTCCACGACCTCGGTGACGACCGCCGAGCACGGCGAGATCCGCTGCCGGGCGGTGCTGGTGGCCACGGACGCCAGGGCCGCGGCCGAGCTGCTGCCCGGCTTGCGGGTGCCGGACTTCCATCCGGTGACGGTGGTGCATCACACGACGGACGAGCCTCCCGCGACCGGGGCGTCTCTGCTGCTCGACGCGGACCTCGGTGGGCCGGTCGCCCATACGGCCGTGGTCAGCCGGGTCGATCCGTCTCGCGCCCCGGCGGGGCGGGCGCTGGTGTCCTCGACGGTTCTCGGACGGCCGCCGGGTGACGTCGACACGGCGGTGCGGATGCATCTGGCGCGGCTGTACGGGGTGTCGACGGCTCGGTGGGAGACGTTGGCCGTGCGTCACACGGCGGAGGCGGTGCCCGCGATGCGGCCGCCGCATGATCTGCGGCGGCCGGTGCGGTTGCTCGCGGGCCTGTACGTGTGCGGGGATCACCGGGACACCAGTACGGTCCAGGGCGCTCTGCACTCCGGACATCGGGCGTCGGCGGCGATCCTGGCCGACCTCGGGGCCGGACGGTCCCTGCATGTCGCCGACCCCGTGCCCACTGTGCCCCGGGCCGCGTAGGTGGTTTTCGGGTGCGCGTGCGCTGTGGCTTGTCGCACCCCCGCGGCGAAGCCGCACACGGGCACAGCCCCGCGCCCCTGGGTCGGCCCACAGCCGCTGCCAATGGCGCCACCCGGCGAAGCCGCACACGGGCACAGCCCCGCGCCCCTGAAGGGCCCTCACCCCAAGGCCGACACCTTGTCGCGGTAGGTCCGCACCGGGGCCGCGTCCTTGTACGGCTCCAGGCGGCGTTCAAAGTCCCTCACGTACTCCACCGCCCGCACCGAGCGCATCTCCGCCGCCTGGCCCGCCGCCTCCGCGGCGAGTTGGCAGGCCTGGTCGAGTTCGCCGAGGCCCAGGCGGGCGGTGGCCAGGACCACGCGGCAGAAGAGGCGACTGCGGGCGTAGGAGGGGGCGCGGAGCTGGAGTGAGCGTTCCGCGTGCTGGGCGGCGGCGCGGAACTGCTGCAGGTCCCGGTGGCAGTGTCCGAACTCATCGGCGAGCTGGGCCTCGTCGAAGAACTTCGCCCAGTGCGGCACGTCGTCGCCGGGCCGGGCCGTCTCCAGGGCGCGCTCGGCCCGGACCAGTGCGGCCGTGCAGGCCCGCACCTCGCCGAGCACCCCGTGCCCGCGCGCCTCGCTGGCGTGCAGCAGCGTCTGGACGACGGGCGGGGCGGAGGTGCCGACGCCCTGCTGCGCCACGCGCGCGAGCTGCACGGCCTCCCGTCCGTGCCCGAGGTAGACGGCCTGCCGGCTCATGGTGACCAGCACGTACGCCCCGTACGTCCGGTCCCCGGCCGCCTGGGCGAGCCGGAGCGCCTGGACGAAGTAGCGCTGGGCGAGTCCGTGCGCGGCGATGTCGTACGACGTCCAGCCCGCGAGCCGGGTCAGGTCGGCGGCGGCGGCGAAGAGGCGGCGGCCGGTCTGCTCGCCGTAGGTGCCGCGCAGCATCGGCTCGCACTCGTGCTCCAGGTAGCGCACGAGCGCCTGGCGGGCGTGGCCGCCCCCGTAGGCGTCGTCGAGGGTGCGGAAGAGCTCGCCGACCGAGCGCAGGGCGGCGATGTCGCCGGCGGTCACCTTCTGGCCGGGGCCGCGTTCGGCCTGGGCGCGCTGGCGGGGCAGGGACGGCAGTCCCTGCTCGGCCGCGCCCGGGGGCCGGAGGGCGGCGCGGCCCTGCGCCGGGATGCGGGCGGCGGCCGGCTCACCCCGGGCCACCTTGTCGTCGGCCCGGCCGATCAGCCAGTCCCGGCTCGGCACGACGAGCCCGGCCGGCGTGAAGGCGATCTTGCGCAGCTCGGCGTGGCTGCCGGAGTCCTTGCGCCACAGCCCGCTGACGATGTCGACCGCCTCCTCGGGGGTGGCGGCGAACTCCAGCCCCGCGTAGACGGGGGCGCAGGCGTCCAGGCCGAGGTCCTGGGCGGTGAGGCGGCGGCCGAGGCGCCGGGTGAAGACCTCGGCGATCAGCGCGGGAGTGGTGCCCCGGGGCTGCTGGCCCCGCAGCCATCGTGTGACGGACGTCTTGTCGTATCTGAGGTCGAGGCCGTGTTCGAGACCGAGCTGATCCACGCGACGGGCGAGACCCGCGTTGGAGAACCCCGCTTCTGCGATGAGCGCGGCGAGCTGTCGGTTGGGGGTGCGCTGCGCGGGTCGTTCCGTCATCTGCGGTGCGGTCTCCTGCCTTCCGGCCTTCGTGATGTTTCGCGATGTGCGCGGATTACCTGTGAGCAGGCCTTATGCCTTGCCGAACGGCGCGAATGTAGCGGAGAGTAAGCACCCCATCACACATTTTCCCGCACATTCATCCGATCGTGTGAGGATTGACCCCGGGACTGACGCGTCCGGGCCGGACGTACAGTGGCTCGGGCGCTCCACGTGCCTTACACACCCGTTCGAGGGAGGCGCTTGCCGTGAGTGAGTTGCGGTTCGTCCGCATGGGGTTCGGTGACGAGGCCGTCGAGTACCAGGAGGCGTGGGACGAACAGCGCCGGGTGCACGCGGCACGCTTCGCGGACGAGGCCCCCGACACCGTGCTGCTGCTGGAACACCCTCCGGTCTACACGGCGGGACGGCGCACGGCGGACAACGAGCGGCCCCTCGACGGCACGCCGGTCATCGACGTGGACCGCGGCGGCAAGATCACCTGGCACGGCCCCGGCCAGCTGGTGGGCTACCCCATCCAGAAGCTCCCGCGACCGGTGGACGTCGTGGCCCACGTACGCCGGCTCGAAGAGGCCCTGATCCGCACGTGCGCGGAGTTCGGCCTGGAGACCACCCGGGTCGAGGGGCGCAGCGGCGTGTGGGTCCTCGGCGACCCGGTCGAGCAGCGTCCCGCGCCCTATGGAGGGGCAGCGCGCAGCGGTTCGGCTGAGGGTGGCGGCGGGCGACGGGCGGGACTGTCGCTGGACCTCGACCCCCGTCTGGACGACGAGGAGTTCGACCCTCGCATGAACGGCCCGGAGTACGCGCCCTCCAACGCGGGCCAGCGCCGGGAGGACCGCAAGATCGCCCAGATCGGCATCCGGGTGGCCAAGGGCGTCACGATGCACGGCTTCTCGTTCAACGTGAACCCCGACATGAAGTGGTTCGACCGGATCATCCCCTGCGGCATCCGTGACGCGGGCGTGGCGTCGCTCGCCTACGAGCTCGGCAGGGACGTGACGATCGAGGAGGTCCTGCCGGTGGTGGAGCGCCATCTGCGGGAGGTCCTGGGGAACGCCGAGCTGAAGCCGCGGGAGATCGAGAGGACGCCCGCGGCATAAACGCGCGCGTGGAGGGGCTAGCACCCACACAGGCATTCAAATCGACGGGCGTACCCTTGAGGGCGCCGAAGAATCAAACGCTAGGGAGCCGGTCGTGTCCGCAGTCGCACCCGACGGACGCAAGATGCTGCGCCTGGAGGTCCGCAACAGCCAGACCCCCATCGAGCGCAAGCCCGAGTGGATCAAGACCCGGGCGAAAATGGGTCCCGAGTACACGAAGATGCAGAACCTCGTGAAGAGCGAGGGCCTGCACACGGTCTGCCAGGAAGCCGGCTGCCCGAACATCTACGAGTGCTGGGAAGACCGCGAGGCGACCTTCCTCATCGGCGGCGACCAGTGCACCCGGCGCTGCGACTTCTGCCAGATCGACACCGGCAAGCCCGAGGCGCTCGACCGTGACGAGCCCCGCCGGGTGGGCGAGTCCGTGGTCACCATGGACCTGAACTACGCCACCATCACCGGCGTCGCCCGCGACGACCTGGAGGACGGCGGCGCCTGGCTGTACGCCGAGACCGTGCGCCAGATCCACCAGCAGACCGCCGGGCGCGAGGCCGGCCGCACCAAGGTCGAGCTGCTGGCCCCCGACTTCAACGCCGTCCCGGAGCAGCTGGCGGAGGTCTTCTCCTCCCGCCCCGAGGTCTTCGCGCACAACGTCGAGACAGTCCCGCGGATCTTCAAGCGGATCCGCCCCGGCTTCCGCTACGAGCGCTCCCTGAAGGTGATCACGCAGGCGCGCGACGTCGGCCTGGTCACCAAGTCGAACCTCATCCTCGGCATGGGCGAGACCCGCGAGGAGGTCAGCGACGCGCTCAGGCAGCTGCACGACGCGGGCTGCGAGCTGGTCACCATCACGCAGTACCTGCGGCCCTCCGTGCGCCACCACCCCGTGGAGCGCTGGGTGAAGCCGCACGAGTTCGTGGAGCTGCAGCAGGAGGCCGAGCAGATCGGCTTCTCCGGCGTGATGTCCGGCCCGCTGGTGCGCTCCTCGTACCGCGCCGGACGGCTCTACAAGATGGCCATGGAGCAGCGGGACGCGCGCATCGCGGCCCAGGCGGTCTGACGAACCGTCACCTCCCTTGCCCATCGCGAGGTGAGACAAGCGTGTGAATTCGCGCACAAGAGACTACTCGTCGGTAGTGACCGATTCGACGCGGTCCTGACCGTCCTCGCAGATGAGGGCGCACGTCAGGACCGCGTCCGCGTTCCACCACTCCCCTCCGGGGCTTCATGGGTGTTTGACCGGTCGGTCACGCCCTGGTAACACCAATCAGTGACGCTGGACTCACAGCACGTACACCCGCTCCCGAGGGGGGACCTCACTCATGCAGGCCGCGCCCGTTCGCGCCACCGCGATCCCGTCGTTCACCACCGCCCTGCGTGCCGTCGAGTCGCTGCTGATGAGCAGCGGTCAGCGCACCGCCCGCCGCAACGCGTGGACCTCCGTGCTGGAGGACCGCCGACGCGCCAAGGACCGGGTCGAGGCGCAGCGCGTCCTCGATCAGTCCGTGTCCGTTTCCGTTCGTCACTGACTCCGGACCGACCTCCGGCGCTCCCTCCACGCCGGCTCCCGCGGACACTGCCGTCGTCGGCGTTTGTGGGGCCACGTAGACTTCGTGCCATGGCGAGGAAGGAACCTGCAGCGGACGCTGCGAATCCCGGGCGACTGAAGCAGATCGCCCTGACCTACAAGATGACCCGCAAGGCCGACAAGAAGATCGGTCTTGTACTCGCGGCTATCGGAATCGTCACCTTCGGTGTCTTCCTCGCGATCGGTTTCTTGATCGGTCACCCCATCTATCTCGGCATCCTGGGCCTCCTGCTCGCCTTCCTCGCGATGGCGATCGTGTTCGGGCGCCGGGCCGAGCGGGCCGCCTTCGGGCAGATGGAGGGCCAGCCCGGCGCCGCCGCGGCGGTGCTCGACAACATCGGCCGGGGGTGGACGACGACCCCCGCGGTGGCGATGAACCGCAACCAGGACGTGGTGCACCGCGCGGTCGGCAAGGCCGGCATCGTGCTGGTCGCCGAGGGCAACCCGAACCGGGTGAAGTCCCTGCTCGCCGCCGAGAAGAAGAAGATGAACCGCATCGTCGCGGACGTCCCGGTGCACGACCTGCTGGTGGGCACGGGCGAGGGCCAGGTCGAGCTGAAGAAGCTGCGCACGACCATGCTCAAGCTGCCGCGCGTACTGACCGGCCCACAGGTCACCTCCACCAACGACCGGCTGCGCTCCCTCGGCGACCTGATGAGCAACATGCCGCTGCCGAAGGGCCCCATGCCGAAGGGCATGCGGATGCCGAAGGGCGGGCCGAGGGCTCGCTGACCCCGCACCCCGACACGAGCGAAGGGGCGTCCGGAGTGATCCGGACGCCCCTTCGCTCGTCTTGGTTCGCCTTGTGTCAGATGCGGACCTCGACGGTGCCGGCCAGCCGGTCGTGCAGGCCGCGGCCGTCGCGGTCCCAGATCAGGGCGGGGATCGCCAGGAAGAGCAGGACCGTACGCAGCACCGCGCGCCACGGGCTGACGCGGCCGGTGTCCAGGGCGAGCACCCGCAGGCCGAGGAGCCTCTTGCCCGGCGTGAAGCCGACCGTACCGACCGTGAGCACCATCAGCGCGAACATGATGAGCGGCGCCCAGATCTGGGCCGCCTCGTTGTAGCTCTGCGTGATGAGCCCGTATGCGATCAGGAGGCTCAGGCCCCAGTCCACGGCAAGGGCGCCCAGCCGCCGGCCCGGGCGGGCGATCGACCCGGACCCCTCCTCGGGCAGACCGAGCTGCTCACCCCGGTATCCGAAGTCGACACCGGCCTCTTCCGCGGCCGCGCGGGGCCCGGAAAGCCACGATCCGAGTGCTTGCCTGTTGTCCACCCGTCCACGGTACTGCGCCCGTAAATGACCAGGGCACGTCGGGGTGGGTCCGGGCTACGGTGGGAGGCAGCCGGTTAACTTGTGCGAAACAAATGAGTCACGCCAGAGAAATCACCCGTCCCTAGGGTCTAGGTCAGCGTGTGCCACCCGCACTGGCCGCACGATCGAACTACCACCCCGGCGGGACGGTCGGGAGTAGGAGGAGCTGGATGTTCCAGAACGCCGACGAGGCCAAGAAGTTCATCGCGGACGAGGACGTCAAGTTCATCGACGTCCGCTTCTGCGACCTGCCGGGCGTGATGCAGCACTTCACGATCCCCGCATCGGCCTTCGACCCGGCCGAGGAGCTGGCCTTCGACGGCTCCTCGATCCGCGGCTTCCAGGCCATCCACGAGTCCGACATGGCGCTGCGCGCGGACCTGTCGACCGCCCGGGTCGACCCGTTCCGCCGTGACAAGACGGTCAACATCAACTTCTTCATCCACGACCCGATCACGGGCGAGCAGTACTCCCGTGACCCGCGCAACGTGGCGAAGAAGGCCGAGGCCTACCTCGCGTCGACCGGTATCGCGGACACCGCGTACTTCGGCCCCGAGGCCGAGTTCTACGTCTTCGACTCCGTCCGCTTCGCGACCAGCGCGAACGAGTCCTTCTACCACATCGACTCCGAGGCCGGCGCCTGGAACACCGGTGCCCTCGAGAACAACCGTGGTTACAAGGTCCGCTACAAGGGCGGCTACTTCCCGGTCCCGCCGGTCGACCACTTCGCCGACCTGCGTGCCCAGATCTCCCTGGAGCTGGACCGTGCCGGTCTGCAGGTGGAGCGCCAGCACCACGAGGTGGGCACCGCCGGCCAGGCCGAGATCAACTACAAGTTCAACACGCTGCTCGCCGCGGCCGACGACCTCCAGCTCTTCAAGTACATCGTGAAGAACGTGGCGTGGCAGAACGGCAAGACCGCGACCTTCATGCCGAAGCCGATCTTCGGTGACAACGGCTCGGGCATGCACGTCCACCAGTCCCTGTGGACCGGCGGCCAGCCGCTCTTCTACGACGAGGCCGGTTACGCGGGCCTGTCGGACACCGCCCGCTACTACATCGGCGGCATCCTCAAGCACGCCCCGTCGCTGCTGGCCTTCACCAACCCGACGGTGAACTCGTACCACCGCCTGGTGCCGGGCTTCGAGGCGCCGGTCAACCTGGTCTACTCGCAGCGCAACCGCTCCGCGGCCATGCGTATCCCGATCACGGGCTCGAACCCGAAGGCCAAGCGCGTCGAGTTCCGCGCGCCCGACTCCTCCGGCAACCCGTACCTGGCCTTCTCGGCGCTGCTGCTCGCGGGTCTGGACGGCATCAAGAACAAGATCGAGCCGGCCGAGCCGATCGACAAGGACCTCTACGAGCTGGCCCCCGAGGAGCACGCGGGCGTCCCGCAGGTCCCGACCTCGCTCCCGGCCGTCCTCGACCGTCTGGAGGCCGACCACGAGTTCCTGCTCGCGGGCGACGTCTTCACGCCGGACCTGATCGAGACGTGGATCGACTACAAGCGCACGAACGAGATCGCCCCGCTGCAGCTGCGTCCGCACCCGCACGAGTTCGAGCTCTACTTCGACGTGTGATCGACAGGTGATCGGCGCCTGACCCAGGCAGATCGACCGCGCCCCCGCCGGCTTACGCCCAGCGGGGGCGCGGTCGTATGTTCTATTCTGCTGAGAGGACCACACGGGGGTGGAGAGGGTATGCCCGAGCACGAACAGGACGGCCAGGAGCGCGAGTTCGACCTCAGATGGGCGGACCGGGCCGAACACAAGGAGCCCTCCGCACGGGCCCGCATGCTCGCCGCCCGCTGGAAGCACAACCCGCCCGGGCCCGTCCCCTTCCGCCCCGACCCCGACCACAGGTACTCCGGCCGCCGCTCCCGGTCGTCGTGGGTCTCCACGGCCATCGTCCTCGGCAGCGTCGCGGCGGTGATCCTGCTGCTCGGGTACATCAACTTCCGGGCGCCGTACTAGAGCGCGCGGCTGTTAGCGTCCGGCCTCGTGGGCGACAGGGTGTACGTGGGCAACGCCGGTGAGGACGCCGCGCTGGACCGGGGGTGGATCCTCGGGCACTTCAAGGGCGTCGGGGATCCGCGGCGCAGTGAGGATGTCGAGGTCAAGTGGGGGATTCATCCCCGGGGGGACGCGCGGGCGCGGTGGGTGCGGGGTGAGGAGCGTACGGCGCTGCTGGTGCTGATCAGCGGGCGGTTCCGGGTGGAGCTGCCCGGGCGCAGTGTGCTGCTGGAGCGGCAGGGGGACTACATCGTGTGGGGGCGTGGAGTCGATCACTCCTGGTTCGCCGAGGAGGAGTCGGTGGTGCTGACCGTTCGATGGCCGTCCGTGCCCGGATACGCGGTGGACGGGGAGCCGGGCACCCCCTAGGACTCCTTTGCTCGTCCTGGGGGCGAGCGCGACCCGTTCATGGGCGGGGGCGGGTGCACACTGGCAGTGGGACGAGTGCCTGACTGCGGGGTGATGCAGATGCAGAGCCGCTTCCGGAGCGACCGGCGGTTGACCACCCGGATGGGGGTCACGCTGTTTCTGCTCGGGTTGTTGTACGTGGGGTTCGTCGCCGCGCTGATCGTGGTGCTGAAGTCGTGGGTGCTGGTCGTCGTGGTCGCGGCGGGGCTGCTGGGTGCTCAGTACTGGTTCTCGGACCGGGTCGCGCTGTTCGCGATGCGCGGGCGGGTCGTGGAGCGGGACGAGTATCCCGAGTTCCACAGCGTGGTCGACCGGCTGTGTGCCATGGCCGACATGCCCAAGCCCGTGGTCGCCGTGTCCGCTATGGACATGCCCAACGCGTTCGCCACCGGGCGGAACCCGGACCACGCCGTGGTCTGTGTGACGACCGGGCTGCTCAGGCGGCTGGATCCCGCCGAGCTGGAGGGCGTGCTCGCGCACGAGCTGTCCCACGTGGCGCACAAGGACGTCGCCGTGATCACGGTCGCGTCGTTCCTGGGTGTGATCGCGGGGCTGATCGTGCGGTTCGCCTTCTACTCGCAGCTGTTCAGCGAGAGCCGCAGGGACCAGAACACGGCGGCGATCTTCGCCGTGGTGATGGGTGTGTCGGCGGCCGTGTACGCGATCAGTTTCCTGCTGATCCGGGCCCTGTCCCGGTACCGGGAACTGGCGGCGGACCGGGCGGCGGCGCTGCTCACCGGCCGGCCCTCGGCGTTGGCCTCCGCGCTGACCAAGGTGTCCGGGGACATCGCCCGCATCCCGACGAAGGACCTGCGCACCGCCCAGGCCTTCAACGCCTTCTACTTCACTCCGGCGCTGGGCAGCGAGCCCGGTGTCGCGCGGCTCTTCTCGACCCACCCGAGCCTGGAGCAGCGGCTCGAACAGCTGGGCCGGATCTCCACCGAGCTGGGCGAGGCGGCGACACCCGGAGGGGTGTGAGCGAATGGGGCTGCTGGACATCCTGCTCGGCAGGACGAAGCCGGTCGCGCCGGATCTGGACCGGCTCTTCGCCCTGCCGTCGGCGGCCGTGACGCTGGAGGCCGCGGCGGGCTTCACCCCGACCGGGCAGGGCGCGGTCTGCTTCGCCACGGTCGAGGGCGCGGCCTTCGAGCAGAGCCACCGCGAGGTGCAGGCGCTGCTGGACGCGGACACCGACCGCGAGGGCCCACCGGTGGAGCTCCGGCAGGACGGCTACGGCTACTCCTGGTTGATCTCATCCCGCGCGCCCGACCAACTTCCCGAGCTCGTGAACGACCTCCACGCCGTCAACAGCCAGATGGAGGTCAACGGGTTCGGGCCCCAGCTGCTGTGTTCCCTGGCCGGGTTCCGGGACCGGTCGGGCCGGCGGCTCGCGCTGGTGTACCTCTACAAGCGCGGCACGTTCTACCCGTTCGGGCCCCTGCCGGGCGAGGCGGAGCGACGGGACAACGCGCTGGAACTGCAGGTGCGGGCCGCGCTCGCCGAGGACCTGCCGATCGAGCAGGACCTGGGGCGCTGGTTCCCCCTCTGGGGAGCGCCGGGCCTCTGATCGCCCCGCATGCCCGGTCTGCGATCGCCCCTCGCGCCCACGTACCGCGTGAGTGAATGGCCGGATGAGTGAGCTGATGCCCTTCACGCATGCCGTCGACGGTGAACTACTCAGCGGGTGGTATGGCGGCACTCGCGCGGGTGAGGCGGCCAGGGCTACCGTCGTCCTGCTGCACGGGGCGGGCAACGGCAGCAAGGAGCGGCTGGTGCCGCTGCTGTCGGAGTTCGCCGCCCACGGTTGCCGTACCCTCGCCTTCGACTTCTCCGGGCACGGGGAGAGCACCGGTCTGCTGAGCGAGCTGAGCCTGCGCCGCCGCTTCGACCAGGCCGTCTCCGTCATCGACGCCCGCGCGGGCGTCGACGAGCCGTTGGTCCTGGTCGGGTTCAGCATGAGCGGCCAGACGGTGGCCGACCTGGTGCGGCACTACGGGGAGCGGGTCGAGGCGCTGGGACTGTGCGCGCCCGCGGTGTACGCGGCACAGGCCTGGGACGTGCCGTTCGGGGCGGGCGACGGGCGGTTCAGCGAGGTCATCCGGCGGCCGGGCAGCTGGCGGACGTCGCCCGCGCTCGACGTGCTGCGGGCGTACGAGGGGCGGGCCGTGCTCGCTGTGCCGGGCACGGACGAGGTCATCCCGCCCGCTGTGACGGAGGCCGTATCGGAGGCGCTGGCCCGGCGCGCGCAGTTCACCCACTGGGAGCTGCCGGAGGCGGAGCACCGGCTGGGTCTGTGGTTCCGTGACCATCCCGAGGACGGACAGAAGTTCGTCGGCGCGCTACTGACCGGGCTCGGCGAGCGGGGCTGGACGGCGACCCGCGCCTGGGTGGCCAAGCAGCTCCCGGAGGGGCGCACCGTCAGCGAGTCGGCCTTCCTGACGGGTGGTTGGAGCGCCCAGATGCGGCGGCTCACCCTGGACGACGGCAGCGCACTCGCCCTGCGGACCTTCGTGCAGCCCTTCTTCCGGCGGCACGCGCCCGGGCTGCTGGCCCGCGAGGCGGAGATGTTCGCCCTGCTGGCCGGGGAGGACGGGGTGCCGGCTCCCGGGCTGGTCGGTGTGGACGCGACCGCCGAGCACTGTGACCACCCGTCCCTGCTGATGTCCGTGCTGCCGGGGCGGGTCCGGGTCGACGAGGAGGACCTCGACCGCCGGGTGGACCTGCTGGCGGCCCAGCTGGCCCGGATCCACCGGGTGGTTCCCGGGGTGCGGCCCCGGGCCTACCAGGCGTGGACCTCTCCCGAGCGGGTGCGCGCCCCGGAGGGTGCGATGTGGGAGCGGGCGGTGGACGTGATCCGCCGGGATCCGCCGCCGTACGAGGGCTGCTTCCTGCACCGGGACTTCCACCCCGGGAACGTGCTGTTCACGGGCGCGGGGGAAGGTCTGCGGATCAGCGGGGTCGTCGACTGGGTGGAGACCTCGTGGGGGCCCGCCGACCTGGACGTCTCCCACTGCTCGACGGGGCTCGCGCTATTGCACGGGCCGGAGTACGGCCTCCGTTTCCGGGAGCGCTACGCGGCGCACGGCGGGAGCCCGCTCGCCGCCGGGCCGGACCATCTGTACTGGCGGCTGCTCGACGCGCTGGCCTACGTCCCCGACGCGGCGAAGCTGGCGGGCCCGTGGCGGGAGCTGGGCCGGACGGATCTGACGCCGGAGGTGCTGGCCGGGCGGCTTCAGGCGTATGTGGCGGGGCTGCTGGAGCGGTACGCCTGAGTCATGCGCCGACGGTCGATTGTCAGTGGTGTTGGCGATGATGCGGTGAGGTCCGGACGGGCGCGAGGAGTGGAGGCCGGTATGGGCGGGGCGCGGCGGTTCATCGGGGTGGCGGAGCGGCGGGCGCGGCTCGCGCTGCGGCAGCGGCTGGCCGGAGCGGCGCGGGCGCGGACGCCCGAGGAGGTCGCCGGTTCGCTCGTCGCCCTGCACGGCACGGACCCGGCGACGGTGTACCTGGCGGTGGGCGCGCGTCTGGCGGATCCCGGGCACACGGTGGCGGAGACCGGGCGCGCGCTGTACGAGGACCGTTCCCTGGTGCGGATGCACGGCATGCGGCACACGGTGTTCGTGTTCCCCACGGCCCTGACCGCCGTCGTGCACGCCTCGACCGGTCTGGCGGTCGCCGCCCGGGAGCGGGCCGCGCTGCTCAAGGACATGGCGACGGCAGGGGCGCCGGACGCGGCCTGGCTGAAGGAGGTCGAGGAGTCGGCCCTGGCGGCTCTCGCCCGGCGCGGACAGGCGACGGCCGCCGAGCTCGCCCAGGACGAGCCGCGCCTGCGGGAGCAGTTCGTGTACGCGGCCGGCAAGCGCTACGAGGGGGTGCACACGGTCTCGACCCGGCTGCTGAGGGTGCTGGGTGTCGAGGGGAAGGTCGTACGCGGCCGTCCCCTCGGCTCCTGGACGTCCAGCCAGTTCCGCTGGGCCGTCGCGCCCGAGCACCCCGAGCTGGACACCGCGCAGGCGCAGGCGGAGCTGCTCAGGCGGTGGCTCGCCGCGTGCGGTCCGGCCACCGAGGACGACCTGAAGTGGTGGACGGGGTGGCGGGTGACGGAGGTCCGCGGGGCGCTGGCCGCGATCGGGGCGGAGCCGGTGTCGCTGGACGAGGGCACGGGATACGTGACCGAAGGTGACGCCGGTCCGCCGGCCGCGTTCGACGAGCCCTGGGCCGCCCTCCTCCCCGGCCTCGACCCGACGGCGATGGGCTGGCAGCAGCGCGACTGGTATCTCGCGCCCGAGCTGCGGCCCCACATGTTCGACCGCAGCGGGAACGTCGGGCCGACGGTGTGGTGGAACGGGCGCGTGGTCGGCGGCTGGGCCCAGCGGCCCGGCGGGGAGATCGTCTGGCGCGTCCTCGACGAGGCGGGCCTGGGCCGGGATGCGCACGCGGCGATCGAGAGGGAGGCGGAGCGGCTGACCGGCTGGCTCGGCACGACGAAGGTCACCCCGCGCTTCCGCACCCCCCTGGAGAAGGAGCTGGCGGCGGGCTGACACGGCCCCGCACCACGACGACATGGCCGAGGCGCCGACGGGGCGGCGGCGCCGGGCACCCCGCCGAGCGGGGCACCCGGCGCTCCGGAGCGGGTCGGTGTCAGCGCGCGTAACGCATCAGCGCCCGCACCATGTGGCAGGTGGTGTCCGACGGGGGGTGGACGCCGATCAGCTCCGCCACGTCACGGATCGTCTCGTTGCGGGCCTGGTTCGGCATGTGGACGCCGGAGTCGAGCAGGGCGATGGCGAGTCGCATCGCCTTGAGGCGACGGTTGTGCGTGACGTACCACTCGCGCGGCCGGCCCGGCGGCAACGGCCGCTTCGCCACGGGCGCGTACGGCAGGTCGAGCTGGACAGGGCGCTTCGCGGTGGACTGGGTGGGCAACGGCTTCGGCTTCAGAGCGGCAGCGGGCACAGGCATCCTCCTGTCGCGGTCGGGTGGCCCACGGAGACTTCGGCGTCCCCGGCGCCACCCTCGAACACTGCTTACAGTTTACCGCCGGGCACTGACATCAGGGAGTCCGCCGAGCCCGGCAAATGCCCAGGTGGAGAAGGAAATTGGCGCCGCGTCACGGCAGGTCCGGGAGGGGCGTATGAGTCGGCGGAAAAATCGAACAGAGCCGAGGGCGCGTACGGTGAGCCCCATGGAGATCTGGATCAACCCGGCCTGTTCGAAGTGCCGCAGTGCCGTGCAGCTGCTCGACGCCGAGGGCGCCGACTACACCGTCCGCCGCTACCTGGAGGACGTGCCGAGCGAGGACGAGATCCGGCAGGTGCTGGACCGCCTCGGCCTCGAACCCTGGGACATCACCCGCACCCAGGAGGCCGAAGCCAAGGAACTCGGTGTCAAGGAGTGGGCCAGGGACGCGAGTGCACGGGACCAGTGGATCAAGGCCCTGGCCGAGCACCCCAAGCTGATCCAGCGGCCGATCATCACCGCGGACGACGGCACGGCGGTGGTCGGGCGCACCGACGAGGCCGTACGGGACGCCCTCTCCCGCTGACGGCCCCACCGTGACGCAGGTCACGTCAGCTACTCCCGGAACCGCTGAGTAACTTCGTTCGGTATCTCGTACATAGCGACGTACGCTCCCCTACCTCTTCAGGAGGCGCGCATGTCGCGTAGGAGAACTCTCGGCCCGAAGAAGAAGATCGCGCTGCTGGTGAGCGCGGTGACCGTGGCGGGCGGCGGGGCCTTCGTCATGGCGAGCACGTCGAACGCCTCGCCGCCGACCACCAAGTCGGCCGCGGAGTCGACGGCCTGCCTGGGGCTCGCCACCGCACTCGGCAACAACGAGAAGTTCATCGCCGACCAGCAGGCCAACCCCGACGCACAGTCGGAAGCCCGGATCGCCAACCGCCAGGCGGTCATCGAGGAGATCAAGCGGAAGCAGGAGGCGTCGGGGTGCACGGTTGGGGAGTCGGCTCAGGACTCCCAGACCGCGCAGCCGTCGCAGCCCGCGCAGGGCGGTGAGCAGGCCGGCGGCGGAGAGCAGGCCGGCGGCGCTGAGGAGGCCGGGGGTGCCCAGGCCTCGCAGCCCGCGGAGTCCGCACCGGCGGAAAACGCGGGTGGTGGCGCTGCGGCCTCCGGTCAGCAGGTCTGCAACGGCTCCACCGTCACGCTCTCCGGCGAGGGCGGTGCCCCTGCCGCGTCCAGCAACCAGTTCCCGGCCGGCACGAAGCTGAAGGTCACCAACCTGGACAACAACAAGTCCACGACGGTGGAGGTCACTTCGGTCTCCGGCAGCTGTGTGCTGCTCAACAACGCGGCCTTCGAACAGGTCCGTGAGGCCGGCAAGTTCCTGATCCGCCGGGCCGTGATCGAGAAGGTGGGGTGACGCCGTACGGACGACTGAGTCACTGAGGCGGCGGCCACCCCCTCGGCCGCCCCTCGTACGTGTCACCGGTCCTGCTGCTCCCGGCCAGGAGCAGCGGGACCGGCATGTCGTCCGGGACACCCGGCGCCGGTCACCGGCTCGACGGAGGGGAGCCGGTGACCGGCACCAAGGGGCCGCCGAACGCCCGCACGGCGTGAGGTGGGGCACAGTGCCGCCAGGTAACACGGGGTTCACATTCGAGCAATGGACGGGTAATCGCCTGTTGACAGGCTGCCGGGCAGCAGACGCGGCGCGCCGGTGCCGCTGCGCCGCAAGCACCCGCGAAACGCGCCAGACACACCCCCGAAGGATGTGGCCCGTGACCTTCAAGGCTGAGTACATCTGGATCGACGGCACCGAGCCGACGGCCAAGCTCCGTTCCAAGACCAAGATCATCACGGGTCAGCCCGCCGGTCTCGACGCGCTGCCGATCTGGGGCTTCGACGGGTCCTCCACCAACCAGGCCGAGGGGCACTCCTCGGACTGTGTCCTGAAGCCGGTCTTCACCTGCCCGGACCCGATCCGTGGCGGCGACGACATCCTGGTGCTGTGCGAGGTCCTGAACATCGACCTCACCCCGCACGCCAGCAACACCCGTGCCGCGCTGGCCGAGGTCGCCGAGAGGTTCGCCGCTCAGGAGCCGATCTTCGGCATCGAGCAGGAGTACACCTTCTTCCAGGACGGCTACCCGCTCGGCTTCCCCAAGGGCGGCTTCCCGGCCCCGCAGGGCGGCTACTACTGCGGTGTCGGCGCCGACGAGATCTTCGGCCGTGACGTCGTCGAGGCGCACCTCGACAACTGCCTGAAGGCCGGTCTCGCCATCTCCGGCATCAACGCCGAGGTCATGCCCGGCCAGTGGGAGTTCCAGGTCGGCCCGGTCTCCCCGCTGGAGGTCTCCGACCACCTGTGGGTGGCCCGCTGGCTGCTCTACCGAACCGCCGAGGACTTCGACGTCGCCGCCACCCTGGACCCGAAGCCGGTCAAGGGCGACTGGAACGGCGCCGGCGCGCACACCAACTTCTCCACCAAGGCGATGCGCGAGTCCTACGACGCGATCATCACCGCGGCCGAGTCGCTCGGTGAGGGCTCCAAGCCGCTCGACCACGTCAAGAACTACGGCGCCGGCATCGACGACCGCCTGACCGGTCTGCACGAGACCGCCCCGTGGAACGAGTACTCCTACGGCGTCTCCGACCGCGGTGCCTCGGTCCGTATCCCGTGGCAGGTCGAGAAGGACGGCAAGGGCTACATCGAGGACCGCCGTCCGAACGCCAACGTGGACCCGTACGTGGTGACGCGTCTGCTCGTCGACACCTGCTGCTCGGCGCTGGAGAAGGCCGGCCAGGTCTGACCTGCCCCGCACGTTCCCGAGGAGGCGCTCACCGTTCGCGGTGGGCGCCTCCGTTCGTCTGCCGCGACGCCGTGGCTTGTCGCGCAGTTCCCCGCGCCCCTTCGGGGCACTTGTCCAAGCAGTGAGAGAAGACTGCCGGTGCCGGGTCCCCTCTGGTTCAATGGACCCATGGCCAGCTACCAGAAGCACACCGCGACGGGTCGTCACGACCTCGAGCCCTTCTGGCCGTCCCGTCAGCACCACGACTTCGACCGGGTGTGTTGCCGCGCGACGAACGCGCCGGCCCTCTAAAGCCGTACACCCCGGCCTTCGGCCAGCGCGAACCGCGTACGTCCTCGGCGACCCCGACCACGAACTCGCGGCCGTCGACCTCTCCGACGAACCTCTCGCGCGAAAGAGCTGACCTCTCATGGCGACCACTCGTTCCCTGTCCACCGCCACACTCGACGCCCCCTCGACGAACGGTCCCCGGCACCGGCTGCGTGCCGTCGACCGGGACGAGGTGGTCACCGTCGCGGACCTGCTGCCGCCGGGCGCCACATGGCTGCCGGCGCCGCAGCACACCCTGCCCACGTTGCCGGGGCAGCCGCCGATGATCGGCTACCTGGTGCTCGTCCCGGCCGACCAGCAGCCGCCGTTTCCCGTGGCGGTGCCGGACCGGCCGGAGTCCGTCGGCCCCGCGTCCGGCACCGAGCCGGGCGGCGACGCGCTGATCAGCGTCGACACCGTGCAGCGCACCGCACAGGTGGCCGGGCGTCCGCTCGACCTCACGTACCTGGAGTTCGAACTGCTGGCCCACCTGGTGGCGCACCCGGGCCGGGTGCACACCCGTGACCAACTGGTCGGCACGGTGTGGGGCTACGGGCACGTGGGCGACGGCCGCACGGTCGACGTCCACATCGCCCGCCTGCGCCGCAAGCTGGGTGCGGAACACCGCGACACGATCCGGACGGTACGCCGCGTCGGCTACAAGTACGTGCCGCCGACGGGAGCCTGACCTCCGAAGCGACCGGGCCTCTCTGCTGACGGCAGATTCGGTTCCGCCGGACCACCGGGCCGGGCAGAGTCACCGGCATGAGACTTCTGGTGCTGGGTGGTACGGAGTTCGTGGGCCGGGCCGTCGTGGAGGCGGCCCTGGGGCGGGGCTGGGACGTGACCGTCTTCCACCGGGGACGGCACGAGGCGCCCCCGGGCGTGCGGTCGCTGCTCGGCGACCGCACCGCGCCCGGCGGTCTCGCCGCCCTCACGGCGGACGAGGCCGAGTGGGACGTCGTCGTCGACACCTGGTCGGCGGCGCCCCGCGCGGTGCGGGACACGGCGCGGCTGCTGCGGGGCCGCGCCGGCCGGTACGTGTACGTGTCGAGCTGCTCGGTGTACGCGTGGTCCCCGCCCGCCGGGTACGCCGAGGACGCGCCCGTGGTGGAGGGCGCCTCGGCCGGCGCGGAGCAGACCGCGTACGCGCAGGACAAGCGCGGCGGAGAGCTGGCCGTCCTGGACGCCTTCGGCGAGGACCGGTCGGTGCTCGTGCGGGCCGGGCTGATCCTCGGGCCGTACGAGAACGTCGGCCGCCTCCCGTGGTGGCTGACCCGAACGGCTCGCGGTGGCCCGGTCCTGGCGCCGGGGCCGCGGGACCTCCCCCTGCAGTACGTCGATGTCCGGGACTTGGCCGAGTGGATCCTCGGCACCGTGGAGCGGGGGCTGAACGGGCCGTACAACCTGGTGAGTCCCCAGGGGCACGCCACGATGGGGACGCTCCTCGACGCGTGCGTGAAGGTCACGGGCGGCGCGGCCGAGCTTCGGTGGACCGAGCCCGAGGTGATCCTCGACGCGGGCGTCGAACCGTGGGTCCAGCTGCCGGTGTGGGTGCCGCCGGGCAGCGACATGCACGACGCCCTGCACAGCGCCGACGTCTCCAGGGCGCTGGCGACGGGCCTGCGCTGCCGGCCGGTCGCGGAGACCGTGGCCGACACCTGGAACTGGCTGCGGGGCATAGGCGGTGTCGCGCCCCAGCGAGCGGACCGGACGCGAAAGGGGCTGGACCCGGAGGTGGAGGCGAAGGTGCTCGCGACCGCCGACGCCCCCGGCACGGACGGCGGAGGTGTACGTAACACCACCCCGTGACCGGGTGTTCCGCCCCAGTGACCCCGCGGCCCCGCTCCGCGAGACTGACGCCATGACCATGGACACGAAGAACGGCGACGTGCGGACGAAGGGGCGGGGCGTCGGGCTCGCCGCGGTGCGGGGGCTGGCGCTGGCCCTGATCTCGCTGCCGGGGGCGGTGCTGTGCTTCTGTCTGTCCCTCGTCTCCATCGCGCTGATCCCGATCGGGGTCGGGCTCGTCACGACGCCGTACGTGCTGGCGGGGGTGCGGGCGTTCGCGAACTGGCGGCGGGTGCTCGCCGCGGAGTGGGGCGGGGTGCGGATCCCCCCGGCGTACCGGCCGCTGCCGAAGGACGCCAACCCCTGGGCGCGCACCTTCGGAATGCTGTCCGACCCGGCGACCTGGCGGGACCTGTTGTGGCTGCCGGTGGACATGACGGCCGGGTTCGTCACCGCGCTGCTGCCCGCGGTGCTGCTGCTCTATCCGCTGGAGGGCTTCGCGATCGCGGCCGGGCTGTGGCGGGTCTTCCCCGACGGGTACTGGTACGGGTTCGTGCCGGTCACCGGGCAGGCGTCCGCGCTCGGCGCGGCGGCCCTCGGCCTCGCCCTGCTGTTCAGCGCGTACTTCCTCACCCCGCGCCTGCTGGACGTCCACTTCCGGCTCACCCGTGCCGTGCTCGGCGCGGACCAGGGCGAACTGGCCGAGCGGGTACGGGTCCTGACCGAGACCCGGCGGGACGCGGTCGACACCTCCGCCGCCGAACTGCGGCGCATCGAACGGGACCTGCACGACGGGGCCCAGGCCCGGCTGGTCGCCGTCGGCATGGACCTCGGCACCATCGAGGCGCTCCTCGACAAGGACCCGGACCAGGCGAAGAAGCTGATCGCGCAGACCCGTGCCTCCTCGGTCGAGGCCCTGTCCGAGCTGCGCGAGCTGGTGCGCGGCATCCACCCGCCGGTCCTCGCCGAGCGCGGACTGGGCGACGCCGTACGGGCGCTGGCGCTGCGGCTGCCGGTGGCCACCGAGGTGAGCGTGGACCTGCCCGGGCGGGCGAAGGCGCCCGTGGAGTCCGCCGCGTACTTCGCCGTCAGCGAGGTGCTGACCAACGCCGTGAAGCACTCCGGCGCCGACCGGATCTGGGTCGACCTGCACCGGGCGGACGGCATGCTGCGGGCGACCGTCACCGACAACGGCAAGGGCGGCGCGGTGATCGAGGCCGGTTCGGGACTGGCCGGGGTGGAGCGGCGGCTGGGTACATTCGACGGCGTCCTGGCCGTCAGCAGCCCCGCGGGCGGTCCCACCATGGTCACCATGGAGATCCCTTGCGCGTAGTCCTGGCCGAAGACCTCTTCCTGCTGCGCGACGGACTCGTCCGGCTGCTCCAGGCGCACGGGTTCGAGATCGCGGCGGCCGTCGAGTCCGGTCCGGAACTGGCCGCCGCGCTGGCCGAACTGGAGCCGGACGTCGCCGTGGTCGATGTCCGGCTGCCGCCCACGCATACCGACGAGGGGCTGCAGTGCGCGCTCGACGCCCGAAGGAAGCGGCCCGGGCTCCCGGTGCTGGTGCTCTCCCAGCACGTGGAGCAGTTGTACGCGCGTGAACTGCTCGCCGACGGCAGCGGTGGGGTCGGGTACCTGCTGAAGGACCGGGTGTTCGACGCCGAGCAGTTCGTGGACGCCGTACGGCGGGTCGCCGCCGGTGGCACGGCGATGGATCCGCAGGTCATCCAGCAGCTGCTGGCGCGCCGCTCGGGCGACGACCGGCCGCTGGCGCGGCTGACGCCCCGGGAGCTGGAGGTGCTGGAGCTGATGGCGCAGGGGCGGACCAACGCGGCGATCGCGGGGCGGCTGGTCGTGACGGAACGGGCGATCGCCAAGCACACCGCGAACATCTTCGCCAAACTGGGACTGGAGGTCTCGGACGACGACAACCGTCGCGTGCTGGCGGTTCTCGCGTATCTCGACCACGGCCGGTGAAACCGGACGGGCCCATGCACCCGCTGTGGGTGATCAACAACTCCCGGTGGCAAAGGGGCTGTTGAGGGCAGAAGGCCCTCACGCATCTCGCATCAATTTCCGAGACATCTGAACACCTGTGGGACCACCTCCGTATGGATGGGAGCCGCTTCACTCCTGTCGGGCGCCTCGATGCCCCCGAAAAAGGAAGTCAGAGGAGTTCCATGGGAAGCAACACAAGAAAACGCCGGACGCCGCTGGCCACCAAGGCCATAGCCGCATCGGCAGCCCTAGCGCTCGGTGGGGGCGGGCTGATCTGGGCAAACTTCTATGCCTCGGCGCATGAGGAGAACTCGGCGAACCAGACGAAGTCCGCGGGCGCACAGGTCGCCACGATCCAGTGCCCGGACGTCGGACAGCAGCTGACCGACGTGCCGGACGGGGCGCGTCAGGGCGTGGACAAGGAGCTGGCGAACCTCGACAAGCAGATCAGCGAGGCCTACACCCGGCTCGCCTCCACGCGTCAGGCCCAGGCCGGTGACTCCGGCTTCGTCAACAACGCCATCCTCAGCCCGCTGAAGTCGAAGCGGACCGCGGTCATCGACCGGATCGGCATCAACATCAAGCGGGTGGGCGGAAAGGCTCCGGACAACCTCGCCCAGATGGCCGAGTGCAAGGGCATGGCCGCCGACGCGAACACCACCGACGGCCAGGCCGGCGGTGGGCAGAACAACGACGGCCAGAACCAGGACGGTCAGAACCAGGACGGTCAGAACCAGGACGGCCAGAACCAGGACGGCCAGAACCAGGACGGCCAGAACCAGGACGGTCAGAACCAGGGCGGTCAGGACCAGGGGCAGGGCGGCAACGGCGGTCAGGGCGGCAACGGCCCGGCGGCCGACGACTTCATCAACATCGAGGACGTCCAGCCCAACTCCCGCAACCTGCCGAACGGTCTTGCCGCGAACGGCAACGGCGGCTCCACGGGTACGTTCACCACGGAGTGCGGCACCAACGAGAACGAGAACCGCAACTCGGACAACGTGATCGTGGCGCCCGGCGTGTCCAACGGTGCCCAGCACCAGCACGACTACGTCGGCAACCAGAACAACAACGCCTTCGCGAGCGACCAGGATCTGGAGAACGGTCAGACGACCTGCCAGAACCAGGGCGACAAGTCGACGTACTTCTGGCCGGTCATCCGCGTCCAGGACGGTTCGGACGACATCGACGCCGGTCAGCCCGGCGGTGGTCAGGACGGCAACGTCGGCAAGATCGTCCAGCCGGCCGAGGCGCAGCTGAAGTTCGTCGGCAACAAGACGAGCGACGTCGTCGCCATGCCGAAGGCCCTGCGCATCATCACCGGTGACGCCAAGTCCTTCACCAACGGCCTGAACAACGCCAACACGTCCTGGACCTGCACGGGCTTCGAGGACCGTCAGGTGACGGACAAGTACCCGATCTGCCCCGACGGCAGCAGCGTGGTCCGGCTGTCCAACTTCCAGAGCTGCTGGGACGGCCAGAACATCGACAGCGCCAACCACCGCACCCACGTGGACTTCGTGGAGGCGGACGGCAGCTGCTCGAACGGCTTCAAGGCCATCCCCCAGCTCCAGGTCCGCCTGGTCTACGACGTCCAGGCGCCGCAGATCAACAACGGGCAGGTGCAGAACGCCTTCGCGGTGGACTCCTTCCCGGAGCAGCTGCACAAGCCGATCACCGACCACAACGACTTCATCAACTTCTTCGACGAGAACGTGATGAACCAGATGGTCCAGTGCATCAACAGCGGGCAGGACTGCAAGTAGTCCTCGCCCAGAAGAAAGCCGGCGGTGGGATCTCCCACCGCCGGCTTTCTCGTCTTCCCGGACCGTGCGGTCAGCCGTGGTGGCCGCCCTTGTTGTGGCTGCCGCCGGGGTTCATGTGCTCGGAACCCTCCTCCATGGTCCCGCCGAGCGTGCCCTGCAGCGACGTGACCGTCTTCTCCTGGCCGACCGCGACCCATTTGCGGCCGACGAGGTAGTAGCCGCCGTAGTCCTTGGCGCTGTTCAGCCACTCGCGCTGGCCGCGGTCGGTGGCGAAGGTGGCGAGGATGTACTTCTCCTTGCCCTTCTTGCAGATGGCCTGGCGGATGGTGTCGGCGTCCGTCTGCATATTGGGCTTGCACTCGGCCTCGGCCGCGATGTGCTCCAGGCTGCCGGTCACCTCCTTGGGGACGGCAGCCTCGTCCTTGCCGCCGGATCCGCAGCCTGCCAGCGCCAGTATCGCCACCGCGCCGCTCAGCGCGAGCATCGGTCGGGTCACCCTCATCTGTTCCTCCGGTCCTTGTCACGGCACGGTCCGGACGCATGCCGCACGGAGCCCCGGCAAGAGGCTCTCTGGCCTTCGGTACGGCTGGGGAGCGCCCGGTGCTCAAATTTCCGGTGCCCGGGTGGGCACGTCCGTGCGAGGGTGTCCCGGTGAACCAGGACTGGGAAGACCGGGTGGCCGCCCTGTGGAGCCGATTCGACGACTACGGCGAAGGGGAGGAGGCCGAGGCGCGCTTCCGGGCCGACGTCGACGCCCTCGTCGCCGAGCTGCCGGAGGGCAGTCCCCACGGGCCCTTCGAACAGGCCTGCGCCTGGGACTCCACGGGCCACTCGGGCAAGGCGGTCCCGCTGTACCGGGAGGCGCTGGCCCGCGGGCTCGCCGAGGTGAGCCCCTACAAGGCGCGCCGGACGAAGATCCAGCTGGCGAGCTCGCTGCGGAACACCGGCCGGGCCGAGGAGGGTGTCGCGCTGCTGACGCCCGAGCTGGTCGCGCCGTCCGACGAACTCGACGATCCCGTGCGCGCCTGTCTCGCCCTGTGTCTGTCCAGCCTGGGCCGGGACCGCGAGGCACTGTCGCTCGCCCTGGGTGCCCTGGCCCCGCATCTGCCGCGTTACCAGCGGTCGATGGCGAACTACGCCCGGCTGCTCGTGGAGCCGGGCCCGCAGGAGCAGCCGGGGGCGTGACGCTCCGCGGTCAGGTGACCATCGAACGATTCGCTCGTTCTGCTGAACGTGCAGTCACAGGATGTCGCCCAGCGCCCCGCGTCCCCCTCCCCCGCCGGCCCGGTCGTCGACGTCGAGCAGGCCGAGGCCGCGCTCGTCGAGCACTACCCGCGGCTCGTGCGGCTCGCCTACCTGGTGCTGCCGCCGGGCACGGGCCGCGGCAGGCGCGTCCTGACCGCACACGCCCTCACCCAGCGGGCGCTGCCCCGCGGCAACCGCACACCGGCACCGGTGATCCCCACCCAGTCGACCGGACGTGACGGCGACCCCGGCTACGCCCTGATCCGTCTCCAGGTGCTGCGTACGGCGCTGGAGGCGGGGCTGCCGCTGACACGCAAGGCGTGGCCCAGGCGGGCCCAGCTGCCGCCGCTGCTGCCGCAGGTGTGGGGCCTGAAGCTGTTCCCGCGCTCCGGCGGCGCCGACGAACTCGCCCTGGACCAGCGGCTGTCCACCCTGTCCGGGCCGGCCCGGGCCGCCTACGCGCTGCGCGGACTGGAACGGCTGGAGGACGACGGCGTGCGCAAGGTGCTCACGGCCGCGGGCGTCGCCGACCCGGACGGCGCGCTGCTGGAGGCCGACGGGATCCCCGCCCAGTACGGGCTGCTCGACTCGCCCGAGTTCGACCCCTGCTCGCTCCAGGCCCGCCCCACCGACCTGATGCGCCGCCGCCAGCATCTGAAGGCGGCGCTGGCCGCCGGGGCCGCGCTGCTGGTCTGCGGGGCGCTCGGTCTGCCCGGCGGGGGCTGGGGCCCGGACGGCGCCGCCGCGCCTGCGTACGCGCGGAACCCGGCCGCCCAGGCCGCCCTGGACCCGGCGAAGCTGACCAGGGTCTCCCCCGCCGTCTGGCGCAGCTCGGCGCGCACCGACTTCTCCGTGTGGCCGGCCCGCGGCGACCTCACCGGCGACACGGCCCTGCTGCGCCGCGCCCTGGCCGTCTGGGCCCGCCCCGGCGGGACGGTCCAGGTGTCGGCGACGCCCGGCACCCCGTCCGGTGGCCCGGCCGGACCGCCGCAGCTGCTGTACGCGGGGACGGTCGACGCCGCCCGGGTGGTGATCCTCCACGACGGTTGGCGCGTCGCCCGGTACGCCGAACCGAAGGACGGCACGCAGGGCGCCGCGCTCGACTTCGCGCGGGTCGACGGCGCCGGCCGGGCCGAGGCGAGTGCGGTGGTCCTCGGCCGGGCCGACGGCAACGTCCGTTATCTGACCGCCCCCTGGGTGGAGAAGGCGGGCGAGCGGGACCTGATGAAGCCCGGCTCGGGCGCGATGGACCTCGCCCTCACCGACGGGGTCACGGCGCCGCTGGCCAGCCCGGTCCTGCGCTCCGGCGGGTGCACCTCGTGGAACGTGCTGCAACTGACCGACGGCACGGGCAAGCGCCTGCTGACCGACCTCGGCGAACTGGTCCCGGCCCGGCTCACCACCGGGCGGCCGGGCTCCCCGCGCGAGGTGTCCGGTGCCGAGGCGCTGCGCACCTGGAAGCCGTACGCGTGCTCACTGGGCACGGTGCGCTCCGCGGGTGTCCGCAGCGTCAACGCCTGGGCGTTCAACGAGCAGCGGCTGCCCGACGTGAGCGGTTTTGCCGCGTGGGTGTGCACGCGGGCCGAGACCTGGCGGGGCGGCGGGGCGCGGGTGCTGGCGCAGTTCCACACGCCGGGCGGGACGTACGGGGCGGTCGCGGCGAAGGCCGAGGACGTCCCGGCGTGCGGGGCCCGCGATCCGCATGTGCTGGCGGGTGTGCTGTGGAAGTCGGGGGCGGGCGACTGGTATCTGCTGGCCGCCGGCAGCCGGGAGACCGCGTCGATCCGGGCGAAGGGCGGGGTCAGCGGGTCGGCGCGGGGCAGTCTGCTGAGCGTGCCGGCCGAGCGGGGGGTGCGGGCCGAGCTGAAGGGGACGCTGCGGGACGGACGGCCGGTCGGCGGACTGCGCTGAGCGCAGTTGAGGTGCCCACCCGGCGCGTGCGCCCGAACCTCCCCGATCGATCCGGTCCGTTCGCGGCCGGAATCAATCGGTAAGGTGTTCGCATGACTACCGGGGTTCGCCGCAGATTGGGAGTCGAGGAGCGGCGGCAGCAGTTGATCGGCGTCGCCCTCGAACTGTTCAGCCGCCGCTCGCCCGACGAGGTCTCCATCGACGAGATAGCGTCGGCCGCGGGCATTTCACGCCCGTTGGTCTACCACTACTTTCCCGGCAAACTCAGCCTGTACGAGGCCGCGTTGAAGCGGGCCTCGGACGAGCTCGCGGCGCGTTTCGTGGAGCCGCACGAGGGCCCGCTGGGGGCGCGGCTGCTGCGTGTGATGCACCGCTTCTTCGACTTCGTCGAGGAACACGGACCCGGTTTCGCCGCCCTCATGCGCGGCGGTCCGGCTGTCGGCTCCTCGAGGACCAACGCCCTGATCGACTCCGTGCGGCAGGCCGCGTATGTCCAGATCCTTTCGCACCTGGGCGTGACCGATCCGCCGCCGCGTCTGGAACTGGTCGTCCGGTCCTGGATCTCGCTCGCCGAGTCGACGGCCCTGATCTGGCTGGACGGCCGGCGCATCCCGCGGGCCGAGCTGGAACCGCAGCTCGTCAACGACTTCGCCGCGCTCGCCGCCGTCAGCGCCACCTACGACGAGGAGATGGCGGCCCTGCTGCGCCGCATCGTCAAGGACGAGCCGGCCGACGGCCCGTTCGCGAACCTGGCCGGCCGGCTGGTGGCGCTGGCGTCCTGACCCCGCCCGGCGTCAGCCCTCGAACTTCCGGTACGACGGGTCCAGGTCACGGACTTCGGCGGAGGCGTGCAGCACGATCCCCGCGGCGGGCTTGAGGTACGTCCGCAGCAGTTCGAGGGCGGCCTCGGTGAGCCGGGCCTTGGTCTCCTCGGTGCGGCCGGCGAGCAACGCGAGGTGGACGTGCACATGGGAGTGTCCCTCGGCCTCCGGGCCGACCACGATGTCCTCGGTCGGGCGGAACCGGGTCTTGCACGCCGGCGGCTTCGCGGCCGCGATCTCGACGGTGGCCTCGTGCAGCGCCTTCGCGAACCCGGGCCGGTCGAAGTCGTCCGCGAGGTCGGCGGAATAGTCGACGGTGATCTGCGGCATCTGTACTCCTGTTGTGGGCGGCCAACGGGCTCACCCTAACCGCAGGGCCAGCATCGCGATGTCGTCGTCCCGGTCGTGGCCGAAGCAGCCGAGCAGCACGTCACAGAGGGTGTCGAGGCCGTCGGGGGCGTCGGCGGCGGCGGTGCGCAGCTGTTCCATGGAGGTGTCGAGGGGGATGCCGCGGGTCTCGATGAGCCCGTCGGTGACCATGAGGATCCGGTCGGTGGGCTTCAGCTGCCCCTCGGTCGGCGGGGGACGCTCCAGCCCGAGCCCGAGCAGTGGGCCGCACGCGTCGACGTACCGCGCGCCGCCTCCGCCTCTCAGGATCAGCGGCGGGATGTGTCCGGCGTTGGCGATCCGCATCCGCCCGCTGCCGGGGTCGACCAGGGTCAGGCACACCGTGGCCGTGACGTCGGGGTGGTACAGCTGGAGCATCCGGTCGAGCCGCCCGGCCAGCACCGCCGGGTCGCTCTCGCTCACGCAGTAGGCGCGCAGGGCGTGCCGGATCTCGACCATGACGGTGGCCGCGTCCAGCGAGTGCCCGACGACGTCCCCGACGGCGGTGAGCACGCCCTCACCGGTGCGCAGGGCGGCGTAGAAGTCGCCGCCGATCTCGGTCTCCTGGGACGCGGGCACGTAGCGGACGACGATGTCGACGCCGGGCAGGTCGGGCAGCTTGTGCGGCTGCGGGAGGAAGCTGCGCTGGAGGGTGAGGGCGACGTGCCGCTCCACCTGGTACAGCAGCAGCGGTTCGGCGGCGAGCGCGGTGGCCTGGGCGAGGCGGGCGAGCAGTCCGTCGTCCGCGGGGTCGGTGGCCGGGACGCGCCGTACGGGCGTGGCCAGGCCCACCGCCGAGCGGCCGTCCTGGGCCGGCGCCACGGTCAGGCGGGCGTCCTCCTCGACGCCCGGCCGGAAGACCCCGGACGGCCACAGCGGCGCGGGGACGACCGCGCTGTGCACACCCGTGCGGCCCTCGGCGAGCCGGGTGACCAGCCGGGCCGCCGTGCGGTGGGCGGCACTGTCCGCCGGGGCGGGGCGGCAGTGCGCCGTGCCCCGGTGCGTCTCGCCGTCCGGGCCGATCACAAAGGCCACGGCGGGCGAGGCGGTGAGCCGTGCGGTGCCTTCGGCGGCCGCGGCGGCGAGCTCCTGCGGGCAACGCGCCGCCTGCACGGTGATGATGGCCTCGGACAGCAGCGTCAGACGCTGGACGACCGACTCGGCGCCCGTGGCGCGGCGCGCCCCGCGCACGGCGGCCCGCACCACGGCCTGGATCTCCTGTGGCTCGGCCGGCACGGTCAGATAGGCGTCCCCGCCCGCGTCCAGGCCCCGGCACCGGTCGCCGGGCGCGGTCGCGGCGGCGGAGAAGTGCACGACGGGCA
>NZ_GG657757.1:2436062-2473559 GCF_000158955.1 Streptomyces viridochromogenes DSM 40736
ACCCAACGTAGTGCGGCTACCGGGCGGCCCGGGTGAAGACCGCGACCGTGCGCCCCGGAACGGCGAACGTACCCGATTCGGGCGCGTAGGAGGAGGCCTTGACGGTAGGGTCCGCCCCCGCCGTCTGCACCGGGTGCAGGCGGTAGCCGGTTCCGGCGAGCGCGGGGACGCGCTGTTCCTGCCGCTCGGGTGTGGCGTTGAAGACGACGACGAGGTCACCGAGCCGCATGGTGATCACGCCGGGCGTCTCGTCCTTGCCGGACAGCGGGAAGGAGAGCCGGGACTGCACCCGCTCGGCGGTGCCGAGGGAGAAGTCCTTCTCGGACGCCCGGATCCGCAGCAGGTCGCGGTAGGCGGCCGAGGCCCCCTCGATCTGCTCGCAGCCCACCCTGACCTTGCTCAGCAGGGGTTTCGCGTAGGGCCACTTGTCGGCGTTGTCGGCCGCCATGGGCAGTCCGCGGCCGAAGCCGTTGCCGTCGGCGCAGTTCCAGTGGACGGCGTTGAACCAGTCGCCGCTGTCGTAGGAGTTGCGGTCCAGGGACTTGGAGCGGAGCAGGTCGGTGCCCGCCTGGGAGAGGGCCGGGCCCTGGGACAGGGTGGCCGTCGCCATGGCCAGGACCTGCATCCGGGCGCGGTCGGAGGCGCTGGTCGTGGCGGGCAGTTTGAAGGCGAGGGCGTCGAAGAGCGACTCGTTGTCGTGGGCGTCGGCGTAGGCGAGGGCGTCGCCGGGGGCGTCGGCGTATCCGGCGGGTGCGCCGTTGTAGTCGACCTCGGAGCCCTTGACCTCCTTGCCGCCGGTGTCGGTGAACCGGTAGCCGGCGAGGTTGCCGGACAGGCCGACCTTGATCAGGTCCTGGTAGTGCAGCAGGCGGGCCTTCTGTTCGGCCGGAGTGCCGTTGTGTGCCGAGGAGTTGGGGTCGGTGTACAGCCCGGAGGCGAAGCCCTGGACGCCGGGGTCCTCGTCGAAGGGGCCGCCGCCGCGCACGGCGTCGCGGGCCCGGTCGGAGAAGGTGGCGATGCCGGTGCCGGCCATGTTCTTCTGCGTGGCCTGGACGAACCGGGCGTCGTCGGCGACCTCGCCGAAGTTCCAGCCCTCGCCGTACAGGATGATCTTCTTGCCGTCGACGCCGTCCTTCTGCGGCGTGAGCGCGTCGAGGGCCCTGCGGACCGCGAGGATGTTGGCCTTCGGGTGGTGGCCCATGAGGTCGAAGCGGAAGCCGTCGACCTTGTACTCCCTGGCCCAGGTGACGATCGAGTCGACGACCAGTTTGCCCATCATGGCGTTCTCGGTGGCGGTGCCCGCGCAGCAGGTGCTGTTCGCGACCGACCCGTCGGCGAGGAGGCGCTGGTAGTAGCCGGGCACGATCCGGTCGAGGACGCTCGTCCGCTCCTGGCCGCTCGCCGCGGTGTGGTTGTAGACGACGTCCATGACGACCCGCAGACCGTCGTCGTTGAGTGCCTTGACCATCTCGCGGAACTCGACGGTACGGGCGGTGCCGTCGGGGTCGGTGGCGTAGGAGCCCTCGGGGACCGTGTAGTGGTACGGGTCGTAGCCCCAGTTGTAGGCGTCCTTCGCGGCGATCTTCCCTACGCACTCCTGCTGCCGGTCGGAGTCGGCCGGGTAGGAGGCCAGGTCGCAGCCGACCGTCGCCTGGTCGGCCTTGCGCTCCGGGATGGTCGCGATGTCGAAGGCGGGCAGCAGGTGGACGTACGAGGTGCCGGCCTTCGCCAGCTCGCGCAGGTGCTTGGAGCCGTCGCTGTCCTTGTCGGTGAAGGCGAGGTAGGTGCCAGGGTGTTTCGCCGTGCGGTCCTCGACGGAGAAGTCCCGGACGTGCAGCTCCTGGATCTGGGCGTCCCGCAGCGGCACGGCCGCGGGCTTCTCCAGGGAGGTCCAGCCGCGGGGCTTCAGGGCCTTGTCGCGCAGGTCGACGACGAGGCCGCGTTCGGAGTCGGTGGTGAGGGCGACGGCGTAGGGGTCGGTGACCTTGTTGGTGACGACCTTGCCGGCGCTGGGCGCCCAGACCTTGACGACGTACCGGTAGGGCTTGTTCTTCCAGGACTTCGGGCCGGTGACGGACCAGACGCCGGTGGTGGCGTCGCGCTTCATCGGCACGGTGGCGTCACCGATCTCCAGTGACACGGACTGGGCGGTCGGCGCCCACACGGACAGCGTGGGGCGGCCCCGGGAGAACGTCGGTCCCAGGTCCGCCTTCGTCGCGCCGGAGTACAGGTCGTCGAGGGCACCGGCGAGCTGGACCCCGGTCGCCGCGAGCACAGCTCCGGTCGCGGCCCGCTGGGTGGCGACGACCTGGCCGCGCAGGGCCTCGCGCACCCGGTCGCTGTCGCGCGGGTCGACGGTCCAGGCGTCGTACTCCTTCAGGTGCGGGAACTGGGCCTTCTGGGCGTCGGTGAGCTCGGTCTTCGACAGGCGCAGCCACTTGGCGTCACCGGTCAGGGCGCCGTCCTTGACGGCGATCGAGCCGTCGCGGGCGTAGAGCAGCTGGGTGGAGGCGGCGGCGTCGGAGCCGTTCCAGGCGAGGGTGTTCCGGTCGATCCAGACCGCCTTGGAGGTGGTCAGGTCGAGGGCGGCCGAGGCACCCGCGGGCTGCGGCAGCAGGTACTTCTCCTGGCCGCTCAACAGCCACACCTCGTGGCCGCTCGCCTTGAGGTCGAGCGACTGGTCGGTGGGCAGGTCCTTCTCGTCGCCCTTGTGGAGGATGTAGCTGAGGCTGGTGGCACCGTCGGTGAGCGGTACCTCGAAGACCGCACCATACGTATCAGTCTTGACCGGCTTCAGGGGGTTCGACCACTCGGTGGGGTTCGCGGCGCCCGTCCAGACGTGCAGGCCCCAGCCGTCGTAGTTCCCGTCGGCGCGGTGGTAGTGCAGGACGGCCTTGGTCTTGTCGGGCGCCGGGTACTCGGGGCGCTCGGTGGTGACCTTCTCCTTGCCCTGCTCGATCCAGACCTCGCCGGTCTTCGTGACGTCGATCGTGCGGTCGGCGGAGACGTCCTTGCCGCCGTCCTTGTCGATGACGAGGAAGTTGACGGTCGAGGCGCCGGGCTTGAGCTTGACGTAGGCGAAGGCTCCGTAGGCGTCCCGGCCGGTGAAGGGGTGGCTGTCGGGCCATGGAGTGGCCTCGCCGTCGGCGAGGTCGCCCCAGGCGTACAGGCCCCAGTCGGCGTAGTCCCCGTCGGCGCGCTTGTAGTGGACGATCACGTGGTCTCGGGAGGAGGCGCTGGGCGGCTCCTCGACGGGCGGGGTGCCGGTGGTGCTCCGGGCCGTCGCGCTCGCCGTACGGCCCGCCGAGTCGACCACGACCGCCTTGTAGCGCAGGGCGGTGCCGGGCGGTACGTCGTCGGCGACCGTGTGTGTGACCTTGTACGGGGCGTGGTCGGCGGAGCCGAGGGTCTGCCACGTGCCGTTGCCGGTCTGGGCCGCGAAGACGACCCGGTTGAGTCGGCCGCCCTTGACGTCGGCGGAGAGCTCCACGGTGCCGGTGGCGCCGGCCTCCGGGGCCTTGAGGGTGATCGTCGGCTTCGTTGCGGGCTTCGGAAGCCTGCCGACCGCCCTGAGGACGATCGCCGAACCGGCCGGGACGGTGACGGTGATCTTCTTGTCGCCGTCGCTCTTCAGGGAGGCGTCGGTGCCGTAGACGCCCTTGAAGGTCATGCGGGCCGAGCCGGTGGCGAAGGTGGCGGTCTTCTTGCCGGTGGCGTTGTTGAAGGCGACGACGTACTCGGTGCCGCGCTTCGCGTCCGTGCGGGAGAAGGCGTAGACGCCCGGCCCGTCGGCCGAGTACCGCTGCTGCTGGACACCGTCGGTGAGGGCGGGGTTCGCCTTGCGGAGCTTCGCGAGGGCGCTGATCCGGCGGTAGAGCGGTGCTCCCGTGTCGTAGGCGTCCTCGGCGTGGGTGCGGTCGGTGCCGATCCGGTCGTCGTCGAGGTAGTCGGCGGTGCGCGAGGCGAACATGCTCTGGCGGGCGTCCTTGTCACCGCCCGCGCCCGTGAAGCCCTGCTCGTCGCCGTAGTAGACGACGGGGTTGCCGCGGCTGAGGAACATCAGCTCGTTGGCGAGCTTGTCCTTGGCGAGGATCCGGGCATCGGTGGCCGTGGGGTTGTCCTGCTTCAGGAAGGTCCCGATCCGGCCCATGTCGTGGTTGCCGAGGAAGGTGACCTGCTCGTACGCGTTGGCCTTGCCGGTCGTGTACTTGTAGTCGTCGCCGAAGACGCCCGCGAGCTTCTGGGCGCTCGCGCCCTGCGAGGCGTACTGCCGGGCGGCCTCCTGGAAGGGGAAGTCGAGCGTGGCGTCGAGGCGGCCCCGGGTGACGTACGGGGCAGTGACGTTCGTGTCGGCCGAGTAGACCTCGCCGAACATGAAGAAGTCGTCCCGGCCGCGCTTGGCGGCGTAGGCGTCGAGAGCGGTGGCCCACTGCGTCCAGAACTCCATGTCGACGTGCTTCACGGTGTCGATCCGGAAGCCGTCGACGTCGAAGTCCCGCACCCAGCGCTGGTAGATCTTCTCCATGCCCTCGACGACCTCGGGCCGCTCGGTCCACAGGTCGTCGAGGCCGCCGAAGTCGCCGTGCGTGGAGCTCTCACCGGCGAAGGTGGAGTCGCCGCGGTTGTGGTACATCGTCGGGTCGTTGAGCCACGACGGGACCTTGTCGTTCCTGGTGACCTTCGGCGTCCGCGGGAAAGAGTCGCCGTCGACCTCCGGGAAGTCCCGCCTCCCGCCCGCGTAGTCCGCGTCGTCGAAGGGCTTGCCGTCCTTCGTCAGGTACGGGAACGCGCCCTTGGACAGGTAGTCGTAGGACTTCTCCTCGTAGTCGACGACGTCCGCCGTGTGGTTGGTGATGACGTCGAAGAAGACCTTCATGCCCTTGGCGTGGGCCTTGTCTACGAGGGTCTCGAGGTCCTTGTTGGTGCCGAAGTGCGGGTCGACCTGGGTGAAGTCCGTGATCCAGTACCCGTGGTAGCCGGCCGAGGCGTCGGCCCCTTTGCCCTGCACGGGCCGGTTCTTGAAGATCGGGGCCATCCAGAGGGCGGTGGTGCCGAGGCCCTTGATGTAGTCGAGCTTCTTGGTCAGGCCCTTGAGGTCGCCGCCCTGGTAGAAGCCCTTGTCGGTGGGGTCGTACCCGGTGGCGAGGCGCGAACCGGTCAGTCCGCCCCTGTCGTTGCGACGGTCGCCGTTGGCGAAGCGGTCGGGGAGGACGAAGTAGAACTGCTCACGGGTGGCGTCATGACGGGCGGGCTCGGAGGCGAGCTTCGCGTCGGACGGGGGCGCGGGCGGAGTGCCGGCCCGGGCCGCGAGGGGCTGGACGAGTGCTGCGGCCAGCGCGGTCGCGGTGACCGCAGCAACCCGTCCCGCACGGGCGGTTCGGCGCCTGGAGGGCACCGGCCATCTCGGTATCACTGACGTGGACTCCTTGCGATTGCGGCTCTCTCGGGTCCGACCCCGCGCGACCGTATCGCCGCCGAAACGCTTACAGCAAGAGTCCTGAAACTGTTGGAAAGAACTTTCAGCGGGTCGAGTTGGCCCGCAGTGGTCGCCCCCCAGGGGTTCCGGGGGGCGAGTGTTCGGGGAACGTGAGGCAGCGCTCCGGAAGCGTCAATCCCTCACGCACCACGCCGGGCCGCTCAGCAGGTCGGCCTGCCCGCCTGGAGGGCGAGAGCCGTGTTGGCGCCGAGCGTCGCGGTGAACTGGCCGCTGGAGCTCACGGTCACCGTCGTGTTGTTCTGCACGTTGCAGTACGACCCCGCCGGCAGCGAGGTCTGGTACGTCCGGGTCAGCGAGCCCGACTCGTGGTTGATGGCCACGAAGCCCTTGCTGCCCCGGCCGAAGGCGATCGCATCGCCTCCGTTGTCCCACCAGTTGGTGACGGCCTGGCGCCGGGTGGCGTTGCGGAAGCCGACCATGGACTTGATCTCGGGCCAGTTGTGCTGGCACTTCCAGCCGTCCTGCCAGCAGGCGTTCACCTGTCCGCCGCCCGGCGGGCCCGCGTCCGGGTCCGAGAACTCGTAGCCGGAGTTGATGTCGGGGGCTCCGTAGGGCCAGGCCAGCATGAAGACGTTGGCCAGGGTGTAGTTGGCGTTGTCCTTGTAGCTGAGGGTCGACCCGTTCCGCTCGGTGTCGTGGTTGTCCACGAAGACACCCGAGACGCCGCTGTTCATGTAGCCCCAGCCCTCGCCGTAGTTCTTCAGGTAGGCGAGGTTCTCGTTGTTGAAGACCCGCTTGAGGTCGTAGGCGTAGCGGAACTCCTGGACGTCGCCGTTACTCGTGTACTCGGTGGGCTGGACGGCCTCGCCGGAGCCGTAGATGACCTCCTGCTTCCAGTACACCGACGGATTGCTCAGCCGGGACTTGATGTTCGCCAGGTCGGCGGCGTCCATGTGCTTGGCCGCGTCGATGCGGAAGCCGTCCACGCCGAGGGAGAGCAGGTCGTTCATGTACCCGGCGATGGTCCTGCGGACGTAGTCCTCGCCGGTGTCGAGGTCGGCGAGGCCCACCAGTTCGCAGTGCTGGACGTTCCAGCGGTCCTGGTAGTTGCTGATCCGGCTCGTGCAGTCGTCGAAGTCGTACGAGGAGTACAGCCCCGGATAGTCGTACTTCGTGTACGAAGACCCGCCGGTGCCGGTGCCGCCGCCCGCCGACATGTGGTTGACGACGGTGTCGGCGACGACCTTCACACCGGCCGCGTGGCAGGTGTTCACCATGTTCCGGAAGGCCGTGCGGTCACCGAGCCGGCCGGCGATCTTGTAGCTGACCGGCTGGTACGACGTCCACCACTGCGGGCCCTGTATGTGCTCGGCGGGCGGGGAGACCTGGACGTAGCCGTATCCGGCGGGGCCCAGGGTGTTCGTGCACTCGCGGGCGACGGAGGCGAAGTTCCACTCGAAGAGGACGGCGGTGACGTCCTTGGCGCCAGGTGGGGAAGCCTGGGCGTTGGTCGGGTTCATGACAACCGCAGCCGCGGCGAGCGCGACGGCGGCGGGAAGGAATCTGCGTGCCATGTGGGGTTTCCTTCTTCGTTGAAGGTTCTTGCTGCAAGGTTCAGAAACCTTGCGGTGACGCAGATGTTAAAGGCCCGCCACCCGAAAGGGCAGCGGGCCGTACGAAATTCAAAGGAAAATCAGGCGCGGGCCCCCGCGGTCGCGGTGGTCCACCACACCGTGGTGTCCGCCGGCACCTTCGCCTCGTCGTCGGCCTGGAGGATCTCCCCGCTCGCGACCAGCACCCGGCCGTACGCCGGCATCGCCACCGACTCGCCGGTGGTGTTCGCGACGCACACGAACTCCCCGCGCCGGAAGGCGAGCACACCCTCGGGCGCCCGCAGCCACTCCACCGACGAACCGGCGCCGAGGTCGCGCTGCTCGCGGCGCACCGCGAGCGCGGCCCGGTACAGCTCCAGGGTCGAGCCGGGCTCGCCGGTCTGCGCCTCGACGCTCAGCTCGCCCCACCCGTCCGGCTGCGGCAGCCAGCTGCCGCCGTCACCGAAGCCGTACGACGGCCCGGTCCGGGTCCACGGGATCGGCACCCGGCACCCGTCGCGGAAGCCGTCCTGGCCCGCGCCCCGGAAGTACGCCGGGTCCTGGCGCACCTCGTCCGGCAGGTCGACGACGTCCGGCAGGCCCAGCTCCTCGCCCTGGTAGACGTAGGCCGAGCCGGGCAGCGCGAGCATGACGAGGGTCGCGGCCCTCGCCCTGCGCAGGCCCAGGTCCCGGTCGCCGACCAGGCGGATCTGGGTGCCGAGGCCGGGCGGGTTGGCGAAGCGGGTGGCGTGCCGGGTCACGTCGTGGTTGGACAGCACCCAGGTGGCGGGTGCGCCGACCGGACGCATGGCGTCCAGGGTGCGGTCGATGACCTCGCGCATCTCCGCGGCGTTCCAGTGCGTGCTGAGGTACTGGAAGTTGAAGGCCTGGTGCAGCTCGTCCGGACGGACGTAGTGGGCGGTGCGCTCGATGGTCGGCGTCCACGCCTCCGCGACGAAGATCCTCTCCCCCGCGTACTCGTCCAGGATGAGCCGCCACTGCCGGTAGATCTCGTGCACGCCCTCCTGGTCGAAGAACGGCATGACATCGTTGCCCAGCAGCTTCACCTGGTCGTGGGATCCGAGGTCGGGCAGCCCCTCTGCCTTCACCAGACCGTGGGCGACGTCGATACGGAAGCCGTCGACGCCCATGTCCAGCCAGAACCGCAGGATGGAGCGGAACTCGTCGCCGACCGCCGGGTGCTCCCAGTTGAAGTCGGGCTGCTCGGGGGCGAAGAGGTGCAGGTACCACTCGCCGGGCGAGCCGTCGGGCTCGGTGACCCTGGTCCAGGCCGGGCCGCCGAAGATCGACTCCCAGTCGTTGGGCGGCAGCGCGCCGTCGGCTCCCTTGCCGGGACGGAAGTGATAGCGCTCCCGCAGCGGGGAGCCCGGGCCCTCGGCGACCGCGCGCCTGAACCACTCGTGCTGGTCGGAGGAGTGGTTGGGCACCAGGTCGACGATGATCCTCAGCCCCAGCTCGTGGGCGTCGCGGATCAGCGCGTCGGCGTCCAGGAGGTTGCCGAACATCGGGTCGACGGCCCGGTAGTCGGCGACGTCGTAGCCCGCGTCGGCCTGCGGCGAGGCGTAGAAGGGGCTGAGCCACACGGCGTCCACGCCGAGGTCGCGCAGGTACGGCAGACGGGTGCGGACACCCTCCAGGTCGCCCATGCCGTCACCGTTGCTGTCGGCGAAGCTGCGCGGGTACACCTGGTAGATCACGGCGTCCCGCCACCAGTCGCGTCGCATGGCGACGGTGGCGACGGCCGCTGCGGAAGTGGGGGTGGGGGCAGGGGCGGCTGAGTGCTGCTGGCTCATGTCGTCCTTGGAGTGACAGTGGTGTGGTCATGTGGGGCGTGGATCGGGGTGACGAGGCGGCCGCGGCACAGCGGGGTCGGATAGGCACCGCGGCCACCTCGGGCTTGCGAGGGCGGATCGGCAGCGCCCCTAGGGGCGCGAGGATCCATCGATCTGCGGCTCCGCCGCGTGGGCGCGACCAGCCGCGACGGCGCCGCAGCCGAGCGACGGCCCGTCTCGGCTCCACCAGCGGAGCGTGCCTCACCCCTTGGTGCCACCGGCGGTGAGCCCGGTCACCAGGTTCTTCTGCACGAGGTAGAAGAACAGGGCGGCCGGTATCGCGATCAGCACGGCCGTCGCGGCCATCAGGTTCCGCTGCGCGTCATGCTCGCTCACGAACGTCTGCAGACCGACGGCGAACGTGTACTTGTCGTCGCTCAGCATGAACGTCGAGGCGAACGCGACCTCACCGAAGGCCGTGAGGAAGCTGTAGAACGCGGCGACCGCGAGACCCGGCTTGGCGAGCGGCAGGATCAGCCGCGCGAACGTGCCGAAGGGGGTCAGCCCGTCGACCCGGCCGGCCTCGTCGATCTCGAATGGGATGGTGTCGAAGTAACCCTTCATCAGCCAGGCGCAGTACGGCACGATCGTGGTGCAGTTGACAAGGATGAGACCAAGGTAGCTGTCGATGAGCTGCAGATCCGAGAGGATCTGGTACATCGGCACGATCAGTACCGCGATGGGGAACATCTGGGTGACCAGCAGCACCCACATGAGCTTGCGGTAGCCGGGGAACCGCATGCGGGAGACCGCGTATCCGGTGGACGCGGCGACGACGACGCCGATGAGGGTCGTGCCGAGCACCACGATCAGCGTGCTCTTCAGCCAGTCGAAGAAGCTGGTGTCCTGGAGGACGAACGCGTAGTTGTCGAGCGTCATCTTGCTCCAGATGCGCCCGGGGTGGAGGTAGTCGTCCTTGTCCGGGCCGAGGGACAGGAAGACCAGCCAGGCGACCGGGAGGAGCGCGATCAGGCTCGCGCCGATCAGCACGGCGTGCGAGGCGAGGGAGGCCGCGCGGGTGCTCGCGCCGCGGCCGCGGACCGTGCGGGGCGCGGCGGGGCGCCGCTCGGTCACCGTGGCGGAGGCCTCGACGGTGGTCGTACTCGTCGTACTCATTTCGAGACTCCTGCCTCAGATCGCGAGCTGCTGCTCGTTGCGGTTCAGCCAGCGGCGGTAGAAGGAGGTGAAGACGATCAGGATGGACAGGAGCAGGATCCCGTAGGCCGCGGACTGGGCGTAGTCGCGTGGCTGCTGCCCGAAGCCCAGGTAGTAGGCCCAGGTCACGAGGATCTGGGCGTCGGGCGCGGTGTTGCCGAACAGCAGGAAGATGATGGCGAACTGGTTGAAGGTCCAGATGACGCCGAGGAGCACGACGGTGGTGCTGACGGACCTCAGGCCGGGCAGGGTGACGTACCGGAACCGCTGCCAGGCATTGGCGCCGTCCATCTCGGAGGCCTCGTACAGGCTCGCGTCGATCGACTGCAGTCCCCCGAGCAGCGAGACCATCATGAACGGCACACCGCACCAGGTGTTGACCATGATCGCGGCGAACCGCTGCCAGAAGGTGTCCTCCAGCCACAGCGGGCTCGGCAGCCCCAGCATGTCCAGGCCGCTGTTGATGACGCCGCCGTCGGCGAGCATGAACCGCCAGCCGAACACGGTGACGAAGGTCGGCACCGCCCAGGGCAGCACCAGGATCATCCGGTAGAGGGTGCGGCCGCGCAGCTTCTGGTTGAGGAGCAGGGCGAGACCGAGACCGATGGCGTAGTGCAGGGCGACACAGGCCGCCGTCCAGAAGATGGTCCACAGGAAGTGCGACCAGAAGCGGTCGTACGCCGTCGGGCCCCACAGGATGTCGGCGTAGTTGTCCAGCCCGATGAACTTGTAGGTGGCGTCGATGTGGTTGACGCCGATCGTGCGGGCGGTGTTCAGGCTGTTGGCGTCGGTCAGCGTGAGGTACAGGCCGTACGCCAGCGGGTACAGCACGAGGACCCCGAGGACGATCGCCACCGGGGCGATCATCGCGTAGGCGTACCAGTGCTTGTGGAAGCCGTTCTTCAGCCGCTGGCCCGGCCCGGGGCGCTGTTCCCGCTCACCGCGCCGCTTGCCGGTCGCTCGGTCGATGGCGACTGTCATGGTTCGACACCTTCTGGAGGTTCAAGGAGTTCAGGGGGAGCTGCCCGGGCCCAGGCGCGGGCGCAGGCCGGTGGCCGCCGGCTCCCCTCCCCCATGACGGGGGGATCCGGCGGCCACCCGGCGGTCACTTGGAGAAGTCCGGCACCAGCTTGGCTATGGCGGTCTCGGCGTCGCCGAGGCCCTTGTCCAGGGACTCCTTGCCGCCGGCGATCTCGATCAGCTCGTCGTCGAGCGGACCCCACAGGGAGCTGTACTCGGGCAGCGCCGGGCGCGGCTGGGCGGAGGACAGCACGCCCTGGTAGCCGGCGATGCCCGGGTCGGCCTTGACCTCGGCGGTGTAGGCGTCCTCGCGGGTGGGGAGCGTGGAGTTCTTCAGCGCGATGGTCTCCTGGGCCTTCGCCGAGGTCATGAAATTGACGAACTCCAGCGCGGCCTTCTGGTGCGCCTCGTCGGAGCCGGCGTAGACGGAGAGGTTGTGGCCGCCGGTCGGGGCGCCCGCCTTGCCGGTGGAGCCGGCCGGGACGGTGGCGATGCCGAGGTTGTTCTTGTCCTTGAAGGCCGAGCCCTTGTAGAAGTTGGTGATCTCCCACGGGCCCTGGACGATCGAGGCGACCTTGCCGCTGACGAACGCCTCCTGGATGTGGGCGTAGGCGTCGGCGGTGGTGTCCGCCTTGTGCAGGCCCTTGCCCTTGAAGAGGCTCTGCCAGGTGCCGTAGGCCTTCTTGGCCGCGGGCGAGGTGACGGTGATCTTCTTGGCGTCGGCGTCGACGGTGTCGGTGCCCTCGCCGTAGAGGAAGGACTGGGCGTAGTAGGCCTGGGTGGAGCCCCAGTAGCCGTCGACGCCGGTCTTGTCCTTGACGGTGGCGGCGGCCTTCTTCAGGTCGTCCCAGGTCGTGGGGGCCTCGACGCCGGCCTTCTTGAACAGGGCCTTGTTGTAGACGAGGGCGAGGGTGTCCGTGGTGAAGGGGACGCCGTAGGTCTTGCCCTCGTACTTGGCCTGCTCGATCAGGCTGGGCTGGAACCCGGCCTGGTCCTTGAGGGCCTCGGTGCCGTCCAGCGGCAGGAAGAAGCCCTTCTTGGCGAAGGCCGGGGTCCAGCCGACCTCGGAACGCAGCACGTCGGGGGCGCCCTTGGAGCCGGCGGCGGTGTCGAACTTGTTCTGCGCCTGGTCGAAGGGGACGTTGACGTAGTTGACCTTGACGTCCTTGTGGGCGGCCTCGAACTCCTTGACCAGGGCCTTGTAGGTCGGCGCCTCGTTGGTGGCGTTGGAGGTGTCCCACCAGGTGATGGTGACCGGGCCGTCGGCCTCGTCGCCGCTGTCGCTTCCGCCGCAGGCCGTCGCCGCCAGGGCGAGGGACGCCACCAGCGCGGTGGCCGCTATGCCACGCCGCATGAGTTCTCCTTGAGGGTGAAAGCCCGTTGGTGCTGCCGACTGCGCCGTTGGCCGCCGGGCGTCGGTGAGATTAGCCGCGCTGCAAGGAGTTGCGAAAGACCTTGCAGCAAAAAGTTGCAAGGGGTGCGGATGGTTATCCCTCCGTGACCTCCCTCTGACTGCCCCGCTTCCCTGATTTCCGGCTGATCGACGGGGAGTCGGACAGTTGTGCAAGACTCTGCAAGCACTTGCCATCCGTGTCCGCCAGAGGGAACATCCGTTGCGGATCGGACGCCGACCACGATTTCGAGGGACCGCGATGACCAAGCCACCCGCAGCGGGCCGCGCGGCGGCACGCACCAGGCGTCCCGTCGGTGTGCAAGCAGAACCCCGGCCGCTACAGTCCGGTGCTGTGACCACACGGCTTGCCGACATCGCCGCGCAGGCGGGGGTGAGCGAAGCGACCGTCAGCCGCGTCCTCAACGGGAAGCCGGGCGTCGCCGCCACCACCCGCCAGTCCGTGCTGGCCGCCCTCGACGTGCTGGGCTACGAACGCCCGGTGCGGCTGCGCCAGCGCAGCGAGGGCCTGGTGGGCCTGATCACCCCGGAGCTGGAGAACCCGATCTTCCCGGCGCTGGCCCAGGTCATCGGCCAGGCGCTGACCCGGCAGGGCTACACCCCCGTGCTCGCCACCCAGACGCCGGGCGGCTCGACCGAGGACGAGCTCACGGAGATGCTCGTGGACCGCGGGGTCGCCGGCATCATCTACGTCTCCGGGCTGCACGCGGACACCACCGCCGACATGCAGCGCTACGACCGGCTGCGCGCGCAGGGCGTGCCGTACGTTCTGGTCGACGGCTTCTCGCCGAAGGTGCAGGCGCCGTTCATCTCCCCCGACGACCGCGCGGCGACGAGCCTGGCGGTCACGCACCTGGTGTCCCTCGGGCACACCCGGATCGGGCTGGCCCTCGGGCCCAAGCGGTTCGTGCCCGTGCAGCGCAAGATCGAGGGGTTCGTGCGCACGATGCAGGACCAGCTGGGCCTGGGCGCCGAGAGGGTGGAGACGGAGCTGGTCCAGCACTCCCTCTACACCCTGGAGGGCGGTCAGGCCGCGGCGACGGCACTGATCGAGCGGGACTGCACGGCCGTGGTGTGCGCCAGCGACATGATGGCGCTGGGCGCGATCCGGGCGGCGCGGCAGCGCGGTCTGGACGTGCCGAAGGACGTCTCCGTGGTCGGCTTCGACGACTCCCCGCTGATCGCCTTCACTGACCCGCCGCTGACCACGATCCGCAAGCCGGTCCCGGCGATGGGGCAGGCGGCCGTGCGCACGCTGCTGGAGGAGATCGGCGGGACGCCCGCGCCGCACAGCGAGTTCGTGTTCATGCCGGAACTGGTGGTGCGTGGCTCGACGGCTTCGGCGCCCGGGGATCGCGGCCGCTCCTAGGACTCCCGTTCCCTCCGACGCTCCCGAGGTTCATGGCCTGATTTCGCCGTGGAACATGCGGGTCGGGCCGGGTCGCGGGATGATCGGTGAGGAAGCCCTTTTCTGGCAGACTCTGTGCCTATGAGTGACACGACCGTGACGACGCCGGAAGGCCGGGAAGCGGCCTTTCAGGACCCCGTCGCGGCCGAGACCCGGCAGGGTCCGCTGCACCGGCTGCGCACCCCCCGTCGCCCCCGGTTCTGGTTCGAGATCCTGCTGATCGCGGTCAGTTACTGGACGTACTCACTGGTCCGCAACGCCGTGCCCGAGCAGCGGGCCGAGGCGCTGCGCAACGCCGACTGGATCTGGCAGGCCGAGCACCATCTGGGCATCGCGTTCGAGGAGTCGCTCAACCATGCCGTGAACTCGGTGACTTGGCTGATCATCGGCATGAACTACTACTACGCGACGCTCCATTTCGTGGTGACGCTGGGTGTCCTCGTGTGGCTGTACCGTCGCCATCCCGGCCGCTACGCGGCGACCCGCCTGGTGCTGTTCGCGACGACCGCCGTCGCCCTCGTCGGTTACTACCTGTATCCCCTGGCGCCCCCGCGGCTGATGAACGGCGGCGACTTCATCGACACGGTCATGGTCCACCAGACCTGGGGCTCGATGGCGTCCGGCGACCTGAAGCACGTGTCCAACCAGTACGCCGCGATGCCGTCGATGCACATCGGCTGGTCGGTGTGGTGCGGCCTGACGATCTTCGCTCTTTCGAGGGTCCCCTGGGTGCGGGTGCTGGCCCTTGTGTACCCGGCGCTGACGCTGGTGGTGATCGTCGCCACGGCCAACCACTTCTGGCTGGATGCCGTCGGTGGCCTACTGTGCCTGGCGTTCGGGTTCGCGGTGTCGAGGGTGTGGTACGGCAGGCAGCCGTACGCCCTGCCGAGCGTGGTGCCGGCCCAGCGGCCGGACGCGTCCCGGGGCAAGGACGTGCCGTCGGCCCGGACCAGGGCCTGACCCCGGGCCGTCAGCGCTCGGCGGCCCCGTAGAAGAGCTCCTCCACCACGGCCCGGGCCCTGCGGGCCGTGCGCCGGTACGCGTCGAGCATGTCGCCGACGTGCCCGGGGCCGTACCCCAGGTACCGTCCCACCGCCGCCAGTTCACGCGGTTCCGAGGGGAACGTGTCGCCGGCCCGGCCGCGTACCAGCATCACCGCGTTGCGGACCCGGGTCGCGAGCACCCAGGCCTCGTCCAGGATCTCCGCGTCCTCGTCCGTGATCAGCCCGGCCGTGCGGGCGGCGGCCAGTGCCTCTCGGGTGCGGGTCGTCCGCAGACCGGGCTCTTGGGCGCCGTGCCGGAGCTGGGTCAGCTGCACGGTCCACTCCACGTCGGACAGACCGCCCGGCCCGAGCTTGGCGTGCAGCTTGGGGTCGGCGCCGCGGGGCAGCCGCTCGGACTCCATGCGGGCCTTGAGCCGCCGGATCTCGCGGGCGGCCTCGTCGCCGAGCCCGCCCGCCGGGTAGCGCAGCGGGTCGACCAGCTCGATGAACCGGCGGCCCAGGTCCTCGTCCCCGGCCACGGGCTCGGCCCGCAGCAGCGCGTGCGACTCCCATGTCAGGGCCCACCGGCGGTAGTACGCCTCGTACGACGTGAGCGTCCGCACGAGCGGCCCGGACTTGCCCTCCGGGCGCAGGTCGGCGTCGATGAGCAGGGGCGGGTCGGCGCTGGGGATCTGCAGCAGCCGGCGCATCTCGGAGACGACCTTGTTGGCCGCCTGGGAGGCCTCGCGCTCGTCGACACCGTCACGCGGCTCGTGCACGAACAGCACGTCCGCGTCGGAGCCGTAGCCCAGCTCGTGGCCGCCGAAACGGCCCATGCCGATGATCGCGAACCGGGTGGGCAGGCTGTCGCCCCAGCCCTCCCGCACCACGGCCCGGAGCGTGCCGGCGAGGGTCGCGGCCGTCAGGTCCGACACCGCGCCGCCGACCATGTCCACCAGGGCGCCCTGGTCGGCCTCGGCGGGCTGCTCCTCGGTGCCGTAGGAGCCGACGATGTCGGCGGCGGCCGTACGGAACAGCTCGCGGCGGCGCACTCCGCGGGCGGCCGTGACCGCCTGGGCGGACCCGTCGGCCCGGCGCACGGCGGCGAGTATCTCCTGCTCGAGGTGGGGGCGGGAGCGCGGCTCGAGGCCGCCGCCGTCCCCGTCGCCGAGCAGCGCCACCGCCTCCGGCGCGCGCATCAGCAGGTCGGGCGCGAGCCGGCCGGCGGACAGCACCCGGGCGAGGTTCTGCGCGGCGGCGCCCTCGTCCCTGAGCAGCCGCAGGTACCAGGGGGTCTTGCCGAGCGCGTCGGACACCTTGCGGAAGTTGAGCAGGCCCGCGTCCGGGTCGGCCGAGTCGGCGAACCAGCCCAGCAGGACGGGGAGCAGGGTGCGCTGGATGGCGGCCTTGCGGGTGACGCCGGAGGCCAGCGCCTCCAGGTGGCGCAGGGCCGAGGCGGGGTCGGCGTAGCCGAGGGCGACCATGCGTTCCCGGGCCGCCTCGGCGCTCAGCCGGGCCTCGCCGCTCGCGAGCTGCGCGACCGCGTCGAGCAGCGGCCGGTAGAACAGCTTCTCGTGCAGCCGCCGTACGACGGTGGCGTGCCGCTTCCACTCGCGGATCAGCTCGGCGACCGGGTCGGTGCGCAGGCCGAGGGAGCGGCCGATGCGGCGCAGCTCGGCCTCCTCCTCGGGGACGAGATGGGTGCGGCGCAGCCGGAACAGCTGGATCCGGTGCTCCATGGTGCGCAGGAAGCGGTAGGCCTCGTCGAGCTGCGCGGCGTCGGCCCGGCCCACGTAGCCGCCGGCGGCGAGGGCCCCCAGCGCGTCGAGGGTCGTGCCGCTGCGCAGGGAGGTGTCGGTCCGGCCGTGCACCAGCTGGAGCAGCTGCACGGCGAACTCGACGTCCCTGAGGCCGCCCGGGCCCAGCTTCAGCTGGCGGTCGACCTCGGCGACGGGGATGTTCTCCACGACCCGGCGGCGCATCTTCTGCACGTCGGGGACGAAGTTCTCGCGCTCGGCGGCCTTCCACACCAGGGGCTGGACGGCGGCCACGTACTCCTCGCCGAGCTCCAGGTCGCCGGCGACCGGGCGGGCCTTGAGCAGTGCCTGGAACTCCCAGGTCTTGGCCCAGCGCTGGTAGTAGGCGAGGTGGCTGGAGAGGGTCCGGACGAGCGGGCCGTTCCTGCCCTCGGGCCGCAGGTTGGCGTCCACGGGCCAGATGGAGCCCTCGACCGTGGTCTCCGAGCAGATCCGCATCATGTGCGAGGCGAGCCGGGTGGCGGCGCGCACGGCCTTGGTCTCGTCGGCCCCCTCGACGGCCTCCCCGACGAAGATGACGTCCACGTCGGAGACGTAGTTCAGCTCGTGGCCGCCGCACTTGCCCATCGCGATGACCGCGAGCCGGCACAGCCCGGCGTCCTCCGGCGCGGCGGCCTCGGCGAGACCGAGGGCGGCGCGCAGGGTGGCGGTGGCCAGGTCGGCGAGTTCGGCGGCGGACTCGGCGACGCCGGTGGTGCCGCAGACGTCCCGGGCGGCGATGGACAGCAGGCAGCGCCGGTAGGCGACGCGCAGGGAGACCGGGTCGTCCGCCTCCGCGAGGCCTGCCTCGAACTCCTCCACCCCGGGGTGCAGGTCGTACGCCTCGTACATGACGAGCGCCTGCCAGTCGTCGGGGTGCCGGCTGAGGTGGTCGGCGAGGGCGGTGGAGGCGCCGAGCACGCCGAGGAGCCGGTCGCGCAGGGGCTTGGCCGCGATCAGCGTGTCGAGCAGCTCCTGGCGGGCGCCGGGGTTCGGCTGGGCCTCCAGCAGCCGGACGAGCCCGAGCAGCGCGAGATCGGGGTCGGCGGTCCCGCCCAGCGCCTCCAGCAGCACCGGGTCGTCGCGCAGGGGCACCAGATCGGGGCTGTCCAGGAGCCGTTCGGCGGCGGAGGCGTCGGTGAAGCCGTGCCGCAGCAGTCGTGTGAAGGTGCTGCTCCTGCGCCCCGGCGCCGCCGTCATCCCGGGCCTCCCTCGGACTTGCCTCGGACTTTCCTCGGATCAAGGTCGTACGGCTTTGAGCCTAACCGCAGAGCCAAGGGGAAGCGTGGGTGAGTTCGGCGGGCGGACGGGTTCCGCCGCCCGTGACGACGCCGAGGGGCGGAGGAACACGCGGTGGGGAACTGGGCCGTGTCGCGTCCACTCGGTGGCGCCGCGCCCCGTTTTCGGCTTCGGTGAGGGGGAGCCGCTCCGCCGGACGGGGCGGCGGCTCGCATGACGCCGGACGAAGGAGTCTCGCCGTGGACATCACCCTCGAAGTCATCCCGCTGCCCGTGACCGACATCGACCGCGCCCGGGACTTCTACCGGGACAAGGTCGGCTTCCACGTGGACATCGACCAGGAGGTCATGCCCGGGATGCGGATCGTCCAGCTGACGCCCCCGGGCTCCGGCTGCTCGATCGCCCTCGGCGCGAGTATCTGGGAGATGACCCCCGGCCCCACCCCGGCACCCGGCTCCTACCAGGGCCTGCAACTGTGCGTGGCCGACATCAAGGCGGCCCACGCCGAGCTCGTCGCACGCGGGCTCGACGTCTCGGAACCGGTCCAGTACTCCCCCGACGACGGCGCCACGTTCATGCACTTCCAGGACCCGGACGGCAACGGCTGGGCGGTCCAGGAGTACCGGCGGCGGGCCACGGAGCCGCTGCACCGGGTGCTGGCCGACCTGAAGCGGCAGCAGGCGTAGCGGGACCCGGGGCCCAAGGCGGCGAGGTACCGGGCGGCGAGCCGCATCCTGACCCTCAGTCCTCCTCGGGAGGCCAGGTCTCCAGGGCCAGGTCCAGTCGCCGGTATGCGTCGTCGAACCAGGTGTCGGCCAGCGGGACGGTCACGGTCACCGTCGTCAGGGACATCGAGTCGTCCCTGATGGTGACCTGGCACCGGTCGTCGTCCTCGTCGCGTTCGATGAACAGCCCCGGGGCCCGGGTGTCCGCCCGCCAGGCGATGTCCTGCCCGGCGTCCAGCATGTCCAAAGCCTGCTGCCACTGACGCAGATCCCCGGCGAGGAGCCGGGTCGGCAGGCCGCCGCGCACGAAGGGCGTGTCGATCCGGAACTCTCCGGCCAGGACATCGGGCCGGTGGGGGTGGTCCCGTCGCTCACTGCCGGTGATCCGGAGGACGACGCTGTTGCCCTGACCCTCCAGACGTATCAGGTCGATCGGTTCCTCAGCCATGGGACACCTTCCAGTTCGCGCGCGCCGAGGGCCGACGGCTCACGGCCGCCGGCCCCATGTTCCCGGTTGCGGGGAAACCCGCTCCGTCTGTTCTTACAGCGCGGGAAGGTTCTTCCGCAGCTCGAACGCGGTCACCTCGGACCGGTACTCCTCCCACTCCTGGCGCTTGTTGCGCAGGAAGAAGTCGAAGACGTGCTCGCCGAGGGTCTCGGCGACCAGGTCGCTGCGTTCCATCAGAGTGAGGGCCTCGCCGAGGTTCTGGGGGAGCGGCTCGATGCCCATCGCGCGGCGCTCCGCGTCGGAGAGGGCCCAGACGTCGTCCTCGGCGCCCGGCGGGAGCTCGTAGCTCTCCTCGATGCCCTTGAGGCCGGCGGCGAGCAGGACCGCGTAGGCCAGGTACGGGTTCGCGCCGGAGTCCAGGGAGCGGACCTCCACGCGCGCCGAGCCCGTCTTGCCGGGCTTGTACATCGGCACGCGGACCAGCGCCGAGCGGTTGTTGTGGCCCCAGCAGATGTACGAGGGTGCCTCGCCGCCCGCGCCCGCCGTGCGCTCCGCGCCGCCCCAGATGCGCTTGTAGGAGTTGACCCACTGGTTGGTGACCGCGGAGATCTCCGCCGCGTGCCGCAGCAGACCGGCGATGAAGGAGCGGCCCACCTTCGACAGCTGGTACTCCGAGCCCGACTCGTAGAAGGCGTTGCGGTCGCCCTCGAAGAGCGACAGGTGGGTGTGCATGCCGCTGCCGGGGTGCTCGGAGAACGGCTTCGGCATGAAGGTCGCCTGGACGCCCTGCTCCAGCGCCACCTGCTTCATGACCAGGCGGAACGTCATGATGTTGTCGGCCGTGGAGAGCGCGTCGGCGTAGCGCAGGTCGATCTCCTGCTGGCCGGGGGCGCCCTCATGGTGGGAGAACTCGACCGAGATGCCCATCGACTCCAGCATGGTGATCGCCTGGCGGCGGAAGTCCATGCCGACGTTGGTCGGGGTGTGGTCGAAGTAGCCGGAGTTGTCGGCGGGCGTCGGGCGGCTGCCGTCCAGCGGCCGGTCCTTCAGCAGGAAGAACTCGATCTCCGGGTGCGTGTAGAACGTGAAGCCCAGGTCGGAGGTGCGGGCCAGGGCGCGCTTGAGCACGTAGCGCGGGTCGGCGAAGGACGGGGAGCCGTCCGGCATGAGGATGTCGCAGAACATCCGGGCCGTGCCCGGGGCCTCCGCGCGCCAGGGCAGGATCTGGAAGGTCGACGGGTCCGGCTTGGCGATCATGTCGGACTCGTAGACCCGGGCGAAGCCCTCGATGGCGGAGCCGTCGAAACCGATGCCCTCGTCGAAGGCCTGCTCCAGCTCGGCCGGGGCCACGGCGACGGACTTGAGGAAGCCCAGCACGTCCGTGAACCACAGGCGTACGAACCGGATGTCGCGCTCCTCCAACGTCCGGAGCACGAACTCCTGCTGCTTGTCCATCTTCCGCTTCCCCATCCTTGCTGGTCAGGCCGCCTTCTCTTCCGTACCACGGGAGGCGGTCGGGCACCTGAGCATCCCACCACACCACCATTTCGTACGCGTTGCACACCATGATCGCCCGGACGACCCGGATCCGAACGCTTCCGTACGGCGGGTGGACTGCTCTTCCGCCCATAGTGCCTGCTCGCGCCCGCATCCGTAATGGCCGGTCCGCTTCGCTCCCCCGCTCCTTAAGTTGCATCTCAGATGCAACTTTAAATAGCGTGCGCACAGTCGAGTACAGAGGAGCCCCGATGCTGTCCGAGCTGTCCGCCGCCACCGTCCGCGCCACCCTCCCCGCCGTCGGCGCGGCCCTGGGCACGATCACCGAGCGTTTCTACGCCGGGCTGTTCGCGGCCCACCCCGAACTGCTGGACGACCTGTTCAACCGGGGCAACCAGGCCTCCGGCACCCAGCGGCAGGCCCTCGCCGGCTCCATCGCGGCCTTCGCCACCCACCTGCTCGACCACCCGGAGCAGCGGCCGGACGCCATGCTGCACCGCATCGCCCACAAGCACGCCTCACTGGGCGTCACACCCGAGCAGTACGGCATCGTCCACGAGCACCTGTTCGCGGCCATCGCCGAGGTGCTCGGCGACGCCGTCACGCCCGAGGTCGCCGCCGCCTGGGACGAGGTCTACTGGCTGATGGCGAACGCCCTCATCGCCGTCGAGCGGCGGCTGCGGGAGGAGCGGGGCGGGCACACCTGGCGGTCGTGGGAGGTCGTCGAGCGGGTCGCCGAGACCGACGACGTCGCCACCTTCCGGTTGCGGCCCGCCGACGGCGGTCCGGTACGGGACTTCCTCGCGGGGCAGTACGTCTCGGTCCGCGTCGCCCTCCCGGACGGCGCCCGGCAGATACGGCAGTACAGCCTCTCCGGCGCGCCCGGCCCGGAGCTGCGGCAGATCAGCGTGAAGCGCGTGCACGAGGACGGCGCCCCCGACGGCGAGGTCTCCGGCCACCTCCACGCGCGCGTGCGGGTGGGCGACGTCCTGGAGCTGTCCGAGCCGTACGGCGACCTGGTCCTGGACGCCGGCCCCGACACGCCGCTCCTGCTGGCCTCGGCGGGCATCGGCGTGACCCCGATGACCGCGATGCTGGCCCACCTCGCCGGCACCGGGCACCGCGCCCCGGTCACCGTCGTGCACGGCGACCGCTCCCCCGCCACCCACGCCCTGCGCGCCGACCACGAGGCCTACGCCGGCAAACTGCCCGGCGCCGCCGTCCACTTCTGGTACGAGCAGGACGCCCCGGCGGGCACCCGCTCGGGCCTGGTCGACCTCACCGGCGTCCCGGTCGCCCCGGGCACGCGCGCGTACCTCTGCGGCCCGCTGCCGTTCATGCGGGCGATTCGGACCCAGCTGATCGACCGGGGCGTGGCACCGGCCGACATCCACTACGAGGTGTTCGGGCCGGACCTGTGGCTGGCGGGTCAGGCGGAGAGCGTCTAGGGCCCCCGCGAGATCCCCAGCAGCAGCGCCCCGGTCGGCTCCGCCACGATGTCCGCCACCGTGATCGGGTCCAGGGAGGCGAAGAAGGCCTCCTGGGCCCGGCGCAGGGCGACGCGCAGGCGGCAGGCGGAGTTGAGGGGGCAGGGGGTGGGGCCCTCGCAGTCGACCACGTCGCCGTCACCCTCGAAGGCGCGCACCACCGCGCCCACCGACGCCGAGCGGCCCCGCTCGGTGAGGCTGAGGCCGCCGCCACGGCCGCGCCGGGCGGTGAGCAGGCCCATGTGCTGGAGCTCTGCGACGACCTTCGCCAGATGCGTGTACGGCACGTCCATGCCCTCGGCGACGTCCCGCGTCGTCGGACTCGACTCGCCCGCGACGGCGAGCCGCATCAGAACCCGCAGGGCGAGGTCGGTGGAGCGCAGCAGCCGCATGCGGGCAGCGTAGATAAGCGGCATCTCGGGTTCAAATTTTCAGGCGCCTGGTCCAGGCGGCGGACACCCGAAGCTGTCGGGCACCTGTCGGTGCCGTATCGATTCGGCCCATTCCCGCGACCGCTCTACGAGAGGCCAGGTCTCCCCCATTACGATCAGGCGACCCGACCGTCCCACTTTCCCCACGAAGGACACCTCATGGGCTCCGCCAACAAGAGCAACACGGCACGCAAGGCTCGAATAGAGGAGATGCGGCGTGCCGAGCAGGCCCGTGAGCGTCGCAACCGGATCCTCACCATCGTGGCCAGCGTCGTGATCGTCGGCGGCCTCGTCGCCGGCGGTGTCGTGCTCGTGCGGTCCCAGTCCGGCGGCGACGGCGGCAGCGACACCGCCGCGTCGAGCGACTCCTCGGCCAAGGGGAAGTTCGTCACCGGCAAGGACGGCGTGAAGACCTGGGAAGGGGACTTGGCCCGCAACCACGTCACCAAGGCCGTGAAGTACGCCTCCGAACCCCCCGTCGGCGGTGACCACAACCCGGTCTGGCAGAACTGCAACGGCGACGTGTACACCAAGAAGATCAACAACACCAACGCCGTGCACTCGCTGGAGCACGGTGCGGTGTGGGTGACGTACAACGCCGAGGCGAAGAAGGCCGACGTGGACGCGCTCGCGGCGAAGGTGAAGAAGACGCCGTACACGCTGATGAGCCCGATGGACGACCAGAAGGACCCGATCATGCTCTCGGCCTGGGGCCACCAGCGCACGGTGACGAGCGCGAAGGACCCGGACGTCGACACGTTCTTCGAGAAGTTCGTCCAGGGGAAGCAGACGCCCGAGCCGGGCGCCGCCTGCACGAACGGCCTGTCGCAGTGAGGCATGCCCCTCTGGTCGCCGGGGCCGCGGCGATGGCGCTCGTCGCGGCGGGCGCGATCACCTACGCCGTCGCCGGGGACGACGGCGGCAGCCGGACCCCCTCCGCCGAGTCCGCGGACGCCGGGTTCGCGCGGGACATGGCGGTGCACCACCAGCAGGCGGTGGAGATGTCGTACATCGTGCGCGACCGCACGAAGGACGAGGAGGTGCGGCGCCTCGCCTACGACATCGCGCAGACGCAGGCCAACCAGCGCGGCATGATGCTCGGCTGGCTCGACCTGTGGGGGCTGCCCAAGGTCTCCTCCGAGCCGCCGATGACCTGGATGGACATGGGCGGCATGGCCTCCGGCAAGGACGGCGCGCTGATGCCGGGCATGGCGACCAACGCCGAGATGAAGAAGCTCGGCGAGCTCAGCGGGAAACGGGCCGAGGTCTTCTACCTCCAGCTGATGACGGGCCATCACAAGGGCGGCGTCCATATGGCCGAGGGCTGTGTGGAGAAGTGCGCGGTCGGCGTGGAGAAGCGGCTCGCGCGGGGCATGGTGGAGGCGCAGCGGTCGGAGATCGCGTTGATGGCGGACATGCTGAAGGAGCGCGGCGCCGAGCCACGCCCGTAGGGCATAAGCATCAAATCGCCCTGCCCTGCGGCTCCTTGGGCTCTTCTTGGCTTGGGTAGAGCGCTTCTTGGGTTCCGTATTCCCCTTGCATGAACGGTTCGTCGCGAGAGTGGCGACCGTCGAGTGATCCACTCGCGACGGACCGCACAGGGGGTTCCATGAGATCCAATCGCGCCACGGTGCGCGCCGGGGTGAGCATGGCAGCGACACTGCCGATGCTCGCCGGTGCGCTGGCGCTCGGCATACCCGCGGCGCACGCCGCCGACCACCCGAGCCGTGACCTGCTCGCCGGGACCAGGCCCGCCTGGGCCACGGCACGGGCCGACAAGGGCGCCACATCCGACGGCGCCCGGTTGTCGGCCCGGGTCTATCTCCGGGGCCGGGACGCCGCCGGGCTCGCCGCGTACGCGAAGGCCGTGTCCGACCCGAAGTCGGCCTCCTACGGCAGGTACCTGACCGCCGGGCAGGCTGAGGCCCGCTTCGGCGCGACCGAGGCTCAGGTGACCGCCGTGAAGGCGTGGCTGACGGCCGCCGGGCTGAAGGTCACGGGCGTGACGCGGCACTACGTCTCCGTCACCGGTGAGGTGGCCGCCGCCGAGAAGACGTTCGGCACCCAGCTGCACGACTTCGCCAAGGGCTCGAAGACCTACCGCGCACCGGCGAGCACCGCCTCCGTGCCGGAGAGCCTGGCGGACGCCGTACTGACCGTCACCGGCCTGGACAACGCGCCGCACAGGGTGACGCACGACGACCAACTGCCGCCGCCGGACACCGTGTTCCGCAACGCGGGGCCGTTCTCCTCGTCCTACGGCTCGAACACCGCGAGCACCCTGCCGGACGCGTACGGCACGAAGATCCCGTACGCGGTCAAGGGCTACACCGGCAAGCAGCTGCGGGCCGCCTACGGCGCGGGCAAGCGCACCGGCAAGGGCGTCCGGGTCGCCATCACGGACGCCTACGCCTCACCGACCATCGCCTACGACGCCGGCACCTACGCCAAGCGGAACGGTGACGCGGCGTGGAAGACCGGCCAGCTGCACCAGGTGCTGCCGAAGAAGTACACGGACACCAAGGACTGTTCGGCCTCCGGCTGGTACGGCGAGGAGACCCTCGACGTCGAGGCCGTGCACGCGGTCGCGCCCGCCGCCGACGTCACCTACGTCGGTGCCGCGTCCTGCACCGACGCCGACCTGCTCGACGCGCTGGGCAAGGTCGTCGACGGCCACCTGGCCGACATCGTCTCCAACTCCTGGGGCGAGGTCGAGGCCGCCCAGACGCCCGACCTCGCGGCCGCCTACGACCAGGTCTTCCAGCTCGGCGCGGTGGAGGGCATCGGCTTCTACTTCTCCTCCGGCGACGACGGCGACGAGGTCGCGAGCTCCGGGACGAAGCAGGTCGACTCCCCGGCCAACTCGGCCTGGGTGACCGCCGTCGGCGGCACCTCGCTGGCCGTCGGCAAGGGCGACACGTACCTGTGGGAGACCGGCTGGGGTACCGAGAAGGCCGGTCTGTCGGCCGACGGCAAGAGCTGGACGGACTTCCCCGGCGCCTTCACCTCCGGCGCGGGCGGCGGCACCAGCAGGACGGTGGCCGAGCCCGGTTACCAGCGGGGCGTCGTACCGGACGCGCTGGCCACGGCCAACGACGCGGCAGGCAACCGGGTCGTCCCGGACATCGCGGCGATCGCCGATCCGAACACCGGCTTCCTGGTCGGCCAGACGCAGACCCTGCCCGACGGGAAGAAGCAGGCGTACGGCGAGTACCGCATCGGCGGCACCTCGCTCGCCGCGCCGACCATCGCCGCCGTCCAGGCCCTGGCCCAGGAGGCGCGCGGCCAGGCGATCGGCTTCGCCAACCCGGCGATCTACGCCAAGGCCGGCTCGAAGCTCTACCACGACGTCACCGACAACCCGACGGGCTCCGGCCTCGCCGTGGCCCGCGTCGACTTCGTGAACGGCTACGACGCCACGGACGGGCTGGCCACGTCCGTGCGCAGCCTCGGCAAGGACAGCTCGCTCGCGGCCGTGAAGGGCTACGACGACGTCACCGGCGTGGGCTCGCCCGCCGGCGGCTACGTCGAGTCGTACGGGCGCCGCTGAGGTTCTCCAGGGGGTGGGGTGGCCCGGGTGACCCAGGCCACCCCATTGCGTCGCTCTGACGATTACACTGGGCCCGTGCCTCAACTACGTCTCGCCCTGAACCAGATCGACTCGAGCGTCGGCGACCTCGCCCAGAACGCCGAGTCGATCGTCCGCTGGACCCGGCACTCCGCCGAGCAGGGAGCGCATCTCGTGGCGTTCCCGGAGATGGCGCTGACCGGGTATCCCGTCGAGGACCTGGCCCTCAGGTCGTCCTTCGTGGAGGCCTCCCGCGCGGCGCTGCGAAGTCTCGCCGCCCGCCTGGCCGACGAGGGCTTCGGGGAGCTGCCGGTGATCGTCGGCTACCTCGACCGCAGCGCGACCGCCCAGCCGAAGTACGGCCAGCCGGCCGGCGCGCCGCAGAACGCGGGGGCGGTGCTGTACGGCGGTGAGGTGGTCCTGAACTACGCCAAGCACCACCTGCCGAACTACGGCGTCTTCGACGAGTTCCGCTATTTCGTGCCCGGCGACAGCATGCCGGTGCTGCGCGTGCACGGGGTGGACGTCGCCCTCGCCATCTGCGAGGACCTGTGGCAGGACGGCGGCCGGGTCCCGGCGGCCCGCTCGGCGCGGGCGGGCCTGCTGCTCTCGATCAACGCCTCCCCCTACGAGCGCAACAAGGACGACACGCGCCTGGACCTGGTCCGCAAGCGGGCCCAGGAGGCCGGCTGCACCACGGCCTACCTCGCCATGATCGGCGGCCAGGACGAGCTGGTGTTCGACGGCGACTCGATCGTCGTGGACAAGAACGGCGAGGTCGTGGCGCGGGCCCCGCAGTTCTCCGAGGGGTGCGTGGTCCTGGACCTGGACCTGCCGGCGGCGTCGCCCGACGCGCCGACGGGCGTGGTGGACGACGGTCTGCGCATCGACCGGGTGGTGCTGTCGGAGGAGCCGCTCGCCGCGTACGAGCCCGAGCTCACGGGCGGTTACGCGGACCGCCTGGACGACGACGAGGAGGTCTACTCGGCGCTGGTCGTGGGCCTGAGGGCATACGTCGCGAAGAACGGCTTCACGTCGGTCCTGATCGGCCTGTCCGGCGGCATCGACTCGTCGCTGGTCGCGGCGATCGCCTGCGACGCGGTGGGCGCGCAGAACGTGTACGGCGTGTCGATGCCGTCGAAGTACTCCTCGGACCACTCGAAGGACGACGCGGCGGAACTGGCCCGGCGCACGGGCCTGAACTACCGCACGGTCGCCATCGAGCCGATGTTCGACGCGTACATGGGTTCCCTGCGGCTGACGGGCCTGGCCGAGGAGAACCTCCAGTCGCGTCTGCGCGGCACGCTCCTGATGGCGATCTCCAACCAGGAGGGCCACATCGTGCTGGCCCCCGGCAACAAGTCGGAGCTGGCGGTCGGCTACTCGACGCTCTACGGCGACTCGGTCGGGGCGTACGGCCCCATCAAGGACGTGTACAAGACGTCGATCTTCCGGCTGTCCGAGTGGCGCAACCGGGCCGCCCGGGAGCGCGGCCAGACCCCGCCGATCCCCGAGAACTCCATCACCAAGCCCCCGAGCGCGGAACTCCGCCCGGGCCAGGTCGACACGGACTCGCTCCCCGACTATCCGGTGCTGGACGCGATCCTGGAGCTGTACGTCGACCGGGACCGGGGCGCGGACGAGATCGTGGCGGCCGGGTACGACCCCGCCCTGGTCACGAAGACCCTGCGCATGGTGGACACGGCGGAGTACAAGCGGCGGCAGTACCCGCCGGGGACGAAGATCTCGCCGAAGGGCTTCGGGAAGGACCGCCGGCTGCCGATCACCAACGGCTGGCGGGAGTCGGTCTGACGAGGCCCTGTCGGGGCTTCCCGCTCACGGGCCGAGAGGCCGACGGCCACAGACCGTCGGCCCCGGCCCTCCAGCGGGCCGGGGCGTGCAACCGTCCGTCGAACGCGGCCGTCCATAGGAGCGTGACGACAACGCCTTCTCCGCCTTCCCTCGTCCTGCGTGGCCGCAATGCCACAGCCCGGTTCGCCGGTGATGGCGACCATGTGGAGTGGGAGCAGGACGGACGTACTCTGCGGATCCCGCTGGAGGGCATCGAGGACGTCCGCGGCCTCGACCGCGCCATCGAGATCGTCCTCACGTCCGCGCGGGCCGGCCGTCCGGCTGCTGTGTACGCACTGCACGATGCCGGCGCCCCCGCTGTTGCCGCGTTCAGCGCCGCCGTGCAGGCCCGCCTTCGGGAACGGGCCCCCGACAGGCCACGAGCGGACGGTGAGGACCTGGTCGTGACCGTCTCCGTGCAGCCGGGCCGGCAGCTCACCCGGCGCGCCTCGGCCATCGCCGCCGCGATCGCCGTCTGCGTGGCGATCGATGTGACGGTGTGGCTCCTCGGTGGCTCGCAGCCCGTGGTGGCACTGCCACTTGCCCAGCTCTTCGCGGCGGCGGGCGTGTTCATTCTGACGTTCCTGGGACGGGGCCTGTACGACGGCCGGCGCCTGCCCAAGCACGGCATCACCGTGCTGGCCGAACTCGACCACTACACCCACAACACCAAGGTGTACCGGTACACGGACCTCGACGGCGAAGTCCACTACTACCGGGAGGCGACGGGAGGACAGCAGCTGGAGCTCAGCTACGACCCCCGGCGCCCCAGCCGGGCCGTCGCCCGCCTGTCCCCCTACATGCAGGTCATGATGGCCCTGATGACGCTGGTGGGCCTCGCGATGGCCTGCGCGGGGGTCGGGTTCACGTTCCACGAACTCGCCGTCGCACTGCGCGGATGACGCGTGGCTCTTCAGCGAGTTCGACATGGTCGCCGGACTCGCGAACCGGCCGGGGAAGGTCCTCACCACGCCGGCCAGTGCGGCGGTGGTCGCGGCCCGTAGGGGCTGACCGGACGAACGCAGCGGCGGTTCGCAGGATCCTCACCTGCGAACCGCCGCTCCTGCCATCGGGGCCGCGTCAGTGGTGCACCGCTTCCGTCTCCTGCGGGACGTGGCTCGCCACGACCCGCTCGTGCACGGCGGCCGGCACCGCGCGCCGGTCCACCGCGTAGGCCAGCGACGCCACGCCCAGACCGAGGACGGCCAGGGCCGCGCCGGCCAGCGCCGGGGAGGTGACCCCGAAGCCCGCGGCCAGCGCGAGGCCGCCGATCCAGGCGCCGCCGGCGTTGGCCAGGTTGAAGGCGGCCTGGTTGGCGGAGGAGGCCAGGGAAGGGGCCGAGGAGGCCTTCTCCATGACCATCAGCTGGAGCGGGGAGCCGGTGGCGAAGGCCGCCATGCCGAGCAGGATCACGGCCACGGCCGCGGTGAGCTCCGTGCGCATGAGGACCGGGAACAGCGCCAGGACCGCCACCAGCGAGCTCAGGCCGCCGAACAGCGTGCCCCGCAGGGAGTGGTCGGCCAGCCGGCCGCCCAGCAGGTTGCCGGCGGTCGCGCCGACGCCGAACAGAGCGAGCAGCAGGGTCACGCTGGCGCCGGCGTAGCCGGCGGCGTCCGTGAGCATCGGCGTGATGTAGCTGTACGCCGCGAAGAGCGCGCCGAAGCCCGCGACCGTGGTGCCGAGCGACAGCCAGACCGGGACGGTGCTCAGGGCGGCGAGTTCGCCGCGCAGGCCCTTGGCGCTGGTGTGCTCGTGGTCGTGCGGGATGAGGAACGCGAGCGCGGCGATCGCCGCCAGGCCGATGGCGCTGACGCCGAGGAAGGTCGCCCTCCAGCCGAGGTTCTGGCCCATCAGGGTCGCGACCGGCACGCCCGCCACGTTCGCGACCGTCAGGCCGAGGAACATCAGCGAGACCGAGCGCGCCTTGCGTTCGGGGGCGACCATGTTCGTGGCGACGACGGCGCCGACGCCGAAGAAGGCGCCGTGCGGCAGACCGCTCAGGAAGCGGGCCGCCAGCAGCCAGCCGTTGTCGGGGGCGAGGGCCGACAGCGCGTTGCCCGCGACGAACAGCCCCATCAGCCCGATCAGGACCGTGCGGCGGGACATCTTGGCGGTGACCGCGGCCAGCAGCGGGGCGCCGATGACGACGCCCAACGCGTACGCCGACACCAGATGGCCGGCGCCGGGTATCGAGATGTGCAGGTCGTCCGCGACTTCGGGCAGCAGCCCCATCATCACGAACTCGGTGGTACCGATGCCGAAGGCGCCCACGGCGAGGGCGAGCAGGGCCAGGGGCATGTCGAACCTTTCGAGACTTGCTTGGGGATCCGTACTTCGTATGTTCAAGTACGGAACAAAGTCTCGCAGGCCGACTATTCCGTGAGGTTCCCGAGAAGTGAAGCCACGGTTGCCGATCCCGGCCCGAACCGCTCTGACCAGGGGTTTCCCTCAGCCGCCTGTGGTGACCCTCACACGTGCCGCTATGGGCAGATGGTCGCTGCCCGTCTGCGGAAGGGTCCACGAGCTCTCGGGCTTCAGACCCTTGACCATGATCTGGTCGATGCGTGCCATGGGGAACGACGCGGGCCAGCTGAACCCGAAGCCGTTGCCCGCCGCGCCCTGCGTGGAACGCATCTGGGAGGTGACGGCGTTGAGCGCGCGGTCGTTCATCGTGCCGTTGAGGTCGCCGAGCAGGACCACGTTCTTCAGCGGTTCGTGAGCGATGGCCTCACCCAGGAAGTCGGCGCTCCGGTCGCGCTGCCGGGCCGTGAACCCGGCCTCCATCTTCACGCGCACCGACGGCAGGTGGGCGACGTAGACCGCGACCTGCCCGGCCGGGGCGGTCACGGCGGCGCGCATCGCCCGCGTCCAGCCCAGGTCGATGTCGACGTCCCGCACGCCGGTGAGCGGGTACTTGCTCCACACCCCGACCGTCCCCTGCACCGAGTGGTACCGGTACGTCGACGCCAGCGCCTTCTCGTACGTCGGGACCGCGTCCGGCGTCAGCTCCTCCAGGGCCAGCACGTCCGCGCCGGAGGCGGCCACGTCGCGGGCGGTGCCGGACGGGTCCGGGTTCTCGGCGTTGACGTTGTGCGTGACCACGGTGAGGTCGCCCCCGGAGGCGGTCTTGTCGGTGAGCTGGCCGCCGAAGAGGTTCAGCCAGACCACCGACGGCAGCAGCACGGCGATCAGCGCGGTCGCCGACCTGCGCACCAGGGCGAGCACGAGCAGCACCAGGACGAGGAGCCCCAGCCAGGGCAGGAACGTCTCGGTGAGACTGCCCAGGTTGCCGATCGTGTTCGGGATGTGCGAGTGCAGCAGCATCACCACGGCCAGCAGCACCGCGCCGAGGGCCACGAACAGACCCCGCCGCCAGATCCGCGGGTCACCCCGCCGACCGCCGAGCAGCCGGTCGAACAGGCGCCGAAGCCGGTTCCCCCGGGGCTCGTGCCCCGAGCCGCCGTTGTCCGTCTCCGTCATGTACGCCTGCTGCGCCATACCGTCGCCTCACTACCTGCCGTGCACACCATCGCCCCCGTGCCCGTTACGACCTTAGGGGATGATCCGTTCCGTTCCCGCCGTCCCTCGACGGCCGTACGGGGGCGAGGACGTTCGAGCCGGGGCGGCGAGTTCCGGTACGGCCCGGGGTAAGCGCCCTCTGTGACGAAACGCGCACACTAGGGGGCTTCTGACGGAACGCCGCGGCGTTCCGTCAGAAGCCCCCTAGGGCTGGTCGGAGGGGGAGCTGACGGGTCGTAGGCCTTCGAGCAGTGTGTCGACGACCTGTGTGGCGAGGTCGTCCGGAAGGTCGGCGTCCGGGTGCAGGACGGCACGGACGAGCACGGGCCCGACGAACATGTCGCTCAGCAGCTCGACGTCGACGTCCGTGCGCAACTCCCCGTTCTCCTGGCCGCGGCGCAGGACCTCCAGGCCGAGCCGGCGGCGCGGGGCGACGACGGTGGCGTGGTACGCCGACCAGATTTTCGGACTGCTCTTCATCTGGGCGTGCACGTTGTGCAGGATCGCCGACGAGCGGCTGGCCAGACCGCGGCGGCGCACCTGCTCCAGCAGGACCACGAGGTCGTCGCGCATGGAGGTGCCGGGGAGCGGGGGGTCGTCGGGTTCGGCGGCGCGCAGGACGTCGACGAAGAGTTCCTCCTTGCCGCTCCAGCGGCGGTAGATGGTGGCCTTGCCTACCCCGGCGGTGCGGGCGACGCGCTCGATGGACAGCTCCGCGAGCGGCACGCCCTCCTCCAGGAGCTTCATCACGCCCTCGATGATGGCCCGTTCGACGGCCTCGCTTCTGGGGCGTCCCCTCGGGGGGCCGCCCGGCCGGGGGTGCCTTTCGGCGAGGCTCACGTCGCTCCGTCCCTTCTCGACCTGGTGTCACCGCATTCTCGCGCAGGACTACGACCGCGCGTCCGACAACTCCTTCTCCTCGTCACCCGGCTGGGGCGCCGGGGGCTTCCCGGGCAGGAACAGCGCCACGACGACCGTGCCGATCAGCGCGACGCCCGCTCCCCACAGGGCGGTGACGTGCATCGCGTGCAGGAACGCGTCGTTGGCGGGGGTGACCAGGGCCTCGCCGCGCGGGCCGAGCCTCGCCGCGACACCGAGGGTGGCCTCGATGGACTCGCCCGCGGTGTGGCGGACGGCCGGGGGCAGCAGGCCGAGCTTGTCCTCGATGCCCGTGCGGTACGCCGTGGACAGCACCGAGCCGAGGACGGCGATGCCGAGGGCGCCGCCGACCTGCCGGAAGGTGTTGCTGAGCGCGGAGGCGGAGCCGGCCTTCTCGCGGGGCAGGGCCTGCATGATGACGACGCTGACCGGCGTCATGATGTGCGCCATGCCGGTGCCCATGAAGAAGAAGACGACCTCCAGGATCCAGATGGGCGTGTCCGCGTCCAGCGTGGCGAAGGCGGCCAGCATCGCGGCGATGACGAGCATGCCGGCGGTCGTGGTGGCCTTGTTGCCGAAGCGGTCGACCATCAGCCGGGCGCGCGGCGCGAAGATCATCTGGGCGGCGGCCAGCGGCAGCATCAGCAGACCGGTCTGCAGCGGCGAGTAGCCGCGCACGCTCTGCGTGTAGAAGACGGAGAAGAAGGTCACGCCCATCAGTGCGAAGAAGACCAGCGCGATGGCGGCGATGGCCGCCGAGAAGACCTTGTTCTTGAAGTACGTGACGTCGATGGACGGGTGGTCGCTGCGCTTCTCGAACACGACGAAGGCGACGAGCACGGCGAGTCCGGCCCCGATCGTCGACAGCACGGTGACGTCGCCGAAGTCGGCGAGCTGGCCGCCCTTGATGATGCCGTAGACGAGCAGCACCAGGCCGACGACGGACAGCACCACGCCGACGGGGTCGACACGCCCCGGGTTCGGGTCGCGGGAGTCGGGCACCAGCCACAGCATCAGCGCCAGCGCGAGCAGCACGATCGGCACGTTGATGAGGAAGACCGAGCCCCACCAGAAGTGGTCGAGGAGCACCCCTCCGGTGATGGGGCCGATGGCGATGGCGAGGCCGACTCCGCCGGCCCAGATGCCGATGGCCTTCGGCTGCTCCTCGCGCTCGAAGACGTTCATGAGGACGGCGAGGGTGGCGGGCATCACGAACGCGGCCCCGAGGCCCATCACGGCACGGAAGGCGATGAGCTCGCCCGGGGAGCCGGAGAACGCGGCGAGTGCGGAGCCGATGCCGAACACCGCGAGACCGCCGAGCAGCACCTTCTTGCGGCCCAGCCGGTCACCGAGCAGTCCGGCCGTGAACAGCAGGCCCGCGAAGACGAGGGTGTAGGCGTTGATCGCCCACTCCAGCTCGCTCTGCGTTGCGCCCAGGCCGGTCGGGGCGGGGGTGGAGATCGTCTTGATGGCGACGTTCAGGATCGAGTTGTCGAGTACGACGATCAGCAGGCTCAGCATCAGTACGCCGAGGATCGCCCAGCGGCGCCGGTGCACCGCTTCCGGTATCCGGGGGCTCGCGGGGGCCCGGTCGGCAGGAGAAGTCATGCCGTCGAGCCTAGGGGTATTGCGATACGAGACCGTCTCGTATCGGAAAGCTTTACCGAGAACTTAACCGCGGTGTGCGCGGGGCGCTGGGGTGGGGCCGTCCGGGCGGAACTCACAGGGGCTCCCCTAGCCCTCGGTGGCACGAGGTGCCACCATGGACGTGGTCCGGGGACGCCGACAGGGCGCCTCGAGATGACGTGTAAGGAGCCGTGCAATGACGCAGCTTACGGCTGCCCAGACTGCTCAGAAGAAGCCCTCCGACGGCGGCAGGACGCTGTACGGCGGCAAGGGCACCCGGCGCATCACCGTGCGCGACATCGCCGCCGCCAAGGAGCGCGGCGAGAAGTGGCCCATGCTCACCGCGTACGACGCGATGACCGCGTCCGTCTTCGACGAGGCCGGGATCCCGGTCATGCTCGTCGGCGACTCGGCGGGCAACTGCCACCTCGGGTACGAGTCGACCGTGCCCGTCACCCTCGACGAGATGACGATGCTGTCGGCGGCGGTCGTACGGGGCACCTCGCGCGCCCTGATCGTCGGCGACCTGCCCTTCGGCTCCTACCAGGAGGGCCCGGTGCAGGCGCTGCGCTCGGCGACCCGGCTGGTGAAGGAGGCCGGCGTACAGGCCGTGAAGCTGGAGGGGGGCGAGCGGTCGCACGAGCAGATCCGGCTGCTCGTCGAGTCCGGCATCCCGGTCATGGCCCACATCGGTCTGACCCCGCAGTCCGTCAACGCGATGGGCTACCGCGTGCAGGGGCGGGGCGAGGAGGCGGCCCAGCAGCTGCTGCGCGACGCGAAGGCCGTGCAGGACGCGGGCGCGTTCGCCGTGGTGCTGGAGCTGGTGCCGGCGGAGCTGGCGGCCGAGGTGACGCGGGTGCTGCACATTCCGACGGTGGGGATCGGGGCCGGCCCCGAGACCGACGCGCAGGTACTGGTGTGGACCGACATGCTGGGTCTGACGGGCGGGCGGGTGCCCAAGTTCGTCAAGCAGTACGTGAACCTGCGTGAGGTCATGGGCGACGCGGTGAAGGCGTTCGCCGACGATGTCGTGGGCGGAACGTTCCCTCAGGAGGAGCACTCCGTGCACTAGGACCACTGCGGTACCACGGGCAGCCCGCCGATCTTCCCCCGTCGGCGGGCTGCCGCGTTCCGCCCGCCGCCCCACGCGGTCGGACGGAGCAGCCGGGCCGGCAGGGCGTCGGAGGGCTGTCGGCGGTCTGTCGGTGGTTTGTCGGTGGTTTGTCAGTGGGCCCTGAGACCGTCTGTCTCATGACGCGAATCGACACACGAACCGGCGGCGCCGCTGTCACCGTGCGGGGGCTGGTGAAGCACTACGGGGAGACCAAGGCTCTGGACGGGGTCGACCTGAATGTGCGGGAGGGCACCGTGATGGGGGTGCTCGGGCCGAACGGGGCCGGGAAGACCACCCTGGTGCGGATCCTGTCCACCCTGCTGAAGGCCGACTCGGGACAGGCGACCGTGGCCGGCTACGACGTCGCACGGCAGCCGCGGCAGCTGCGGCGGGTGATAGGGCTCACCGGGCAGTACGCCTCGGTCGACGAGAAGCTGCCCGGCTGGGAGAACCTGTACATGATCGGACGGCTGCTCGACCTGGCCCGCAAGGAGGCACGCACGCGCGCCGACGAGCTGCTGGAGCGGTTCTCGCTGACCGAGGCCGCCAAGCGGCCCGCGAGCACCTACTCCGGCGGTATGCGGCGGCGGCTCGACCTGGCCGCCTCGATGATCGGGCGGCCCGCCGTGCTCTTCCTCGACGAGCCGACCACCGGGCTCGACCCCCGCACCCGCAACGAGGTGTGGGACGAGGTGAAGGCCATGGTCGGCGACGGCGTGACCGTACTGCTGACCACGCAGTACATGGAGGAGGCCGAGCAGCTCGCCTCCGAGCTGACCGTCGTGGACCGGGGCAAGGTCGTCGCTGACGGGAGGATCGACGACCTGAAGGCCAAGGTCGGCGGGCGGACGCTGCGGATCCGGCCGGCCGACGCCCTGCAACTGCGCCCGCTCGCCGGGTACCTGGACGGCCTCGGCATCACCGGGCTCGCGACCACGACAGTGGACGGCGACACCGGCACCCTCCTCGTACCGATCCTCAGCGACGAGCAGCTGACCGCCGTCGTGGGCGCCCTCACGGCCCGCGGCGTCACGCTCGCCTCCATCACCACCGAACTGCCCAGCCTCGACGAGGTGTTCCTGTCGCTCACCGGCCACCGTGCCAGTGTCCCGCAGGACACCGCGCCCGTCGACGACCGCGAGGAGGTCGCCGTATGAGCGCCGCCACCACCACCGCCGCCACCACGACCGTCACCGACGACGCCCGTATCTCGCTGCGCGCGCATCTGCGGCACACCGGCGCGCTCGTCCGCCGCAACCTGCTCTGGATCCGGCAGGACCCGGAGTCGATGGCCGACGCGCTGCTGATGCCGGTCATCTTCACCCTGCTGTTCGTGTTCGTGTTCGGCGGCTCGATCGGGCAGGCGCTGGGCGGCGGGCAGGACCGGTACGTGCAGTACGTGATCCCCGGCATGATCGCGATGATGAGCATGACGCTGTCCCAGGGCGTCGGCACCGGCTTCAGCCAGGACTTCAACTCCGGTGTCATGGACCGCTTCCGCTCCCTGCCGATCGGCCGCGGCTCGGTGCTGTTCGCGAAGATCTCCGTGGAGCTGCTGCGGATGCTGTTCGCGACCACCGTGCTGATGATCGTCTCCGTGGCCGTCGGGTTCGACATCACCAACTGGCCCGGGCTGTTCGCGGCCGTGGCCCTGTCCACGGCGTTCGCCTCGTCGATCATGTGGGTGTTCCTCACCCTGGGCGTGATCATGAAGAACGCGCAGTCCGTGCAGGCGATGGGCTTCCTGGTGCTGTTCCCGCTCCAGTTCGGCTCGTCGATCTTCGCGCCGACCACGTCGATGCCGGGCTGGCTGCAGGCGTTCACCGACTACAACCCGCTGTCGACGCTCGCGGACGCCGCGCGCGGTCTGATGGTGGGCGGGCCGGTCGCGCACGACCTGTGGGTGACGCTCGGCTGGTCGGTGGCGATCACGGCGGTGATGGCACCGATCGCGATCCACAAGTTCCGGACCAAGAGCTGACCGGACGGCCCGGGCGCTCACGGCGCAAGGGCCCTCAGAGCAGCGCGGCGGCCTCCTCGGGGGAGAGGCCGCCGCCTTCCGCGTACGCGGCCTCGTACGCCGGGTCGCCGAGCGCCGCCCGTGCCCGCCGCTCCGCCTGCTCGCGCATCTCGCGCTCCTGCCGCTGGGCGACGTGGCCGGGCGGCAGCAGGGCGTCGGCGGCGCCGAGGCAGCGGGCCGCGTCCGCGGCACGGTGCCCGCCGTCGAGGGCGGACAGGGACCCGGCCGCGATCGTCAGGTACACGGCGGGCATATGGGGTGCGATGGCCGACGAGAGCGGGTCGGCGGCGCGCTCCAGTGCCTTGCGGGCCCGCTCCAGGCACTCCTCGTGACGCCCCTCCGCCGCGTCCAGCCAGGCCTCGGCTCCCAGGATGAACGCGTCGAAGACGATGAAGTGGGCGGTGCGGAAGTCCTGGCGCAGCCGCCGCAGTTGCTCGC
>NZ_GG657757.1:2473826-2505117 GCF_000158955.1 Streptomyces viridochromogenes DSM 40736
CGCTCGTGGGCCTCGGCGCGGGCGGAGAGGGCCTCGGCGGTGCCCCAGTCGTCGCCGAGGCGCCGGTAGATCTCCAGCGACTCGTCGGCGTCGCGGGCCGCGTCGCCCGCCCAGTCGGTGCGGTTGGCGAGGAAGTTGGCCCGCATCTGGAGGCCGGAGGCCAGCTCCCAGTCGAAGCCGGGGGCCTGCCGGCAGGTGCGGATGGACTCGTCCATGATGACGCGCAGCCGGTCCATGTCGCCGGTCAGCATCACGGCGAAGAACCAGAGCAGGCCGGGGAGCCGGCAGTTCTGCGGCAGGCCCGGTTCGTAGGTCCGGGCGATGGTCCGCAGCTTCCGCTGGGACCGGGGGTTCTGCCAGGCGTCCAGTTCGGTGTCCATACAGGCGAGGTGGGCCAGGTGGATCCCGCGCCGGGCCTCCCACAGGACCTCGCCGGTCATCGGGGGCGGGGCGTCGGTGCAGCGCTGCCAGACCGGGGCGGCGCTGCGCACGGGCTCGGTGAACGGGTCGGGGCCGAGGGCCATGACCTCGCGGCACCAGTTGCGGGCCTCGATGCGCAGGTCGCGCATCTGCCAGTACCAGACGAGGGACAGCGCCAGGCACAGCGCCTCCTGCTCGTCGCGCAGGGCGACGGCGTGGCGCAGGGCGGTGCGCAGGTTCTCGTACTCCCGCTCCAGCCGGTGGATGGCGGCGAGCTGGCCGGGGCCGCGCAGCAACGGGTCGGTGACGCGGGCGAGTTCACGGAAGTACGTCAGGTGGGCGCGCTCGGCGGCGGGGCGCTGCCCGGACTCGTCGAGCCGTTCGGCGGCGTACTCGGCGACGGTCTCCAGCAGCCGGTAGCGCATCTCGCCGTCGGCCGGCTCGCCGGGCGGGGCGGCCACGACGAGGGAGCGGTCGACGAGGGAGCCGAGCGCCTCCAGAGCGCCCGGGCCGCACACGGCCTCGGCGGCGGGCAGGTCGCAGCCGCCCGCGAACACCGACAGCCGCCGCAGCACGTCCCGTTCGTCCTCGTCGAGCAGGTCCCAGGACCAGTCGACGACGGCTCTGAGGGTCTGCTGGCGGGGCAGGACGGTACGGCTGCCGGAGGTGAGGAGGCGGAAGCGGTCGTCGAGCCGGTCGGCGATCTGACGGGGCGTGAGCATCCGCAGCCGGGCGGCGGCCAGTTCGATGGCCAGGGGCAGGCCGTCGAGACGCCGGCAGATCTCGGCGCACGCCTCGGGGTCGTCCTCGACGCGGAAGCCGGGCCGGGCCGCCGCCCCCCGGTCGGCGAGCAGCCGCAGCGCGACCGGCTCGGGCAGCGGCTCCACGGGCCGCAGCAACTCCCCCGGCACGCCGAGGGGTTCGCGGCTGGTGGCGAGGACGGTCAGGCCGGGGCAGCGGGCCAGGAGTTCCTCGGTGAGCCGGGCGGCGGCGTCGACGACGTGCTCGCAGTTGTCGAGGATCAGCAGCATGCGGGGGCGGGAGCAGTGCTCGGCGAGCCGCTCCACGGGGTCGTCGAGCCGGTCGGCGACAGCGGCCCGGATGCCTTCGGCGCCGGCGCCGTAGAGCACGGTCTCGCGGGCGCCGACGGCGGTGAGCACGGCCTCCGGTACGGCGGCGGGGTCGTCGACCGGGGCGAGTTCGGCGAGCCACACGCCACCCGGCAGGGCGTGCCGCACGGTCTCGGCGGCCTCCTGCGACAGCCGGGTCTTCCCGGCCCCGCCGGGTCCGAGCAGCGTCACGAGCCGGGCGGTGGTGAGATCGCCCCGGATGGTCTCGATGTCGGCCTCGCGGCCGATGAAGGAGGTGAGCCGCGCGCGGAGATTTCCGACGGGCTGCGATGTCCCGCTGCCGCGCGCGGGCACCGGACCCTCTCCGAGGCTCAGCAACTCCGCGTGCAGGGTGCGCAGTTCCGGGCCGGGGTCGGTGCCGAGCCGGTCGGCGAGCAGCCGCCGGACGTCCTCGTACGCGTCCAGCGCCTCCGCCGTGCGGCCGGCGTCGCGCAGGGCGCGCAGCCGGAGGGTCTGGAGGGGTTCGTCCAGGGGGTGGCTGTCGCACAGGGCGGTCAGCTCCGGCAGGGACCGTTCCTCACCGAGGGCGAGGGCGGCACCGTGGCGGGCACCGCTCCGCGTCCAGGCGGCGGGTGTCCCAGCGGGCCGCCTCCGCGGCGCGGTCGGGGAGGTCGGTGAGGGCCGGTCCGTGCCACAGGGCGAGGGCGTCGTCGAGGAGTACGGCGGCCTTGGCGGGGTCGCCGTCGGCCAGGGCCCGCGCCCCTTCGCCGGCCAGCCGCTCGAACCGGTGCAGATCGACGTCGTCGGGTGCGGCCGTGAGCCGGTACCCGCCCTCCGCGGAGGCGACCGCGTCCGCCCCGAGCACCCGCCGCAGCCGCCCGACCAGGGCCTGGAGCGCCCCCGATGCGTCGGCGGGCGGATCGCCGCCCCACACCTCCTCGACCAGCAGCCCCACGGGCACGGTACGACCGGCCCGCAGGGCCAGCACGGTCAACAGCGCACGCAACCGCGCCCCGCCCACCGGTACGACCGTGCCGTCGGTGCGGAGCGCCTGTGTGGTGCCGAGGATGCGGTAGCGCACGGGGTCATTGTCCCTGCTGGCTGGAGGACGGGTCACGGTGTTCCGACGGCGCGGCGGTCACGGAACACCGGGTCCGCCGCGAGCGGTCACCGGCGGTGGCCTTCGGTGCGGCCGTGTCGGCGCCGGGCGGTGGGGGTCGGTGGGGGCGTGACCGTGCTCAGGGATTCCAGCAGGGCCGTCAGGGCCGCCGCCGGGAGGTCCTTCGTCTCGGCGCCGGGCTCGGGGTCCTGCTGGGGCATGCCCCGGGCCTCGCGGACGGCGTACGAGAGCCACGAGTCCGTGCCCGGCACCTCCAGGGTCACCACCACCCCCGACTTGCGCCACCGCCGCCGCTGCCCGTCGGCCCGCTCGGCGTCGGCGTCGGTGAACCACTTCGGGCACCGCTCCACCGTCCGCAGCCGGCGCCGCCCCGCGACCGGCTCCCAGGAGCGCGAGCCCGGCGCGCTCTCGGCGTAGGCCTGGGTCAGTACCTGCACGGCCCGTACCCGCCCCGCGACCTGGGGCCATCGCGCACCGTGGCGTTCGACGGACAGCATTCCGACCGACCGGGTCCAGTCCCCCGGCAGCGGCCGCCGGTCCTCGTCGTCGTCGGGGTCCGCGCCCAGGGCCACCGTGAGGCCGGTCTCCTCCCGCACGAGCCGGACGCCGCCCACGTCCTCGACCGGCCCGGAGACCTTGGTGAGCTGGTCGTGCCAGCCGCCGCCGAACATCTCGTCCGCGTCGAGGAGCAGCAGGGGCCAGCTCACCTCGTCCCCCACCGAGAACGGCGTGCCGCAGCACTCCATCTGCCAGTCCGCGTAGAACACGTGCCAGAGCCCCATGCCCCCACCCTCTCCGGAACCGACCGCCCCGCGCGAGACGTTTTCCCCTCGGGCCCGGTACGGTCGGGCCGTCCCATCGCGTGTTCGAGACTGCAGGGAGTCCGATGACCACCGCCACCAGCCGCCACAGTGAGCGGCGGATCAGTCCCGTCTTCCTCGGGATCCTGGCCGTGACGGCGGTCACGGGATGGGCGACCTGGACCGGGTTCGCGGAGCAGCCCGGGGTCGCCGTGTTCCTCTTCGTGACGGCGGCGTGGATCGTCTCGCTGTGCCTGCACGAGTACGCGCACGCCCGCACCGCCCTGCACAGCGGGGACATCTCGGTCGGTGCGAAGGGCTACCTCACGCTCAACCCGCTGAAGTACACGCACGCGCTGCTCAGCATCGTGCTCCCGGTGATCTTCGTGATCATGGGCGGGATCGGGCTGCCCGGCGGTGCGGTGTTCATCGAGCGGGGGCGGATCCAGGGGCGCTGGCGGCACAGTCTGATCTCCGCGGCGGGTCCGCTGACGAACGTGCTGTTCGCGGTCGTGTGCACGGCGCCGTTCTGGCTGGACGCGCTGGACGGCGTGCCGACGGACTTCCGGTTCGCGCTGGCGTTCCTCGCCCTGCTCCAGGTGACGGCCGCGCTGCTGAACTTCCTGCCGGTGCCGGGCCTGGACGGCTACGGCGTGATCGAGCCCTGGCTGTCGTACGGCGTCCGGCGCCAGGTGGAGCCCTTCGCTCCGTTCGGCCTGCTGTTCGTGTTCGCGCTGCTGTGGCTGCCGGCCGTGAACGGCGTGTTCTTCGACGTGATCGACACGATCCTGAAGTCCCTCGGGATCAGCGATGTCGAGACCTACTGCGGGCAGGAGCTGTACCGCTTCTGGCAGGGCTCGAACGAGTTCTGCTCGGCCGCCCCGTGACGGGTCAGCCCGTGACCGACTTCCGTGCCTTGGCGCGCTTCACGTAGTACCAGGTCATGTTGGACGACAGACCGGCGAGCAGCACCCAGACGATCCCCAGCCAGCTGCCCTGCACGAAGGAGACCACGGCCGCGGCCACGGACAGAATGCAGAAGATCAGGGCATAAACGGCGAGGCGGGGCATTTCGGTCGACTCCTGTCGGGGGACACTGCTACGACCACCAGTGTCCCCCATGCAACTCACCGGCTCACACGTCGGTGACGCGCAGCCCGGCGTGCGCCTTGTACCGGCGGTTCACGGAGATCAGGTTCGCCACCAGCGACTCCACCTGGTGCGCATTGCGCAGCCGCCCGGCGAAGATCCCGCGCATGCCGGGGATGCGGCCGGCCAGCGCCTGGACGATCTCGACGTCCGCCCGCACCTCGCCCAGGACCATCACGTCGGTGTCGATCTCGTCGATCTCCGGGTCCTGGAGCAGCACGGCCGACAGGTGGTGGAAGGCGGCCGTGACCCGGGAGTCCGGCAGCAGGGCGGCGGCCTGCTCGGCGGCGCTGCCCTCCTCGGGCTTCAGCGCGTAGGCGCCCTTCTTGTCGAAGCCGAGCGGGTTGACGCAGTCCACGACGAGCTTGCCCGCCAGTTCCTCGCGCAGGGACTCCAGGGTCTTGCCGTGGCCGTCCCACGGCACGGCGACGATCACGATGTCGCTGCGGCGCGCGGTCTCGGCGTTGTCGGCGCCCTCGACGCCGTGTCCGAGTTCCTCGGCGGCGGTCCCGGCCCGCTCGGCCGCCCGCGAGCCGATGATCACCTTCTGGCCGGCCCGGGCGAGCCGGTAGGCGAGGCCCTTGCCCTGCGGCCCGGTCCCGCCGAGCACTCCGACGACGAGTCCGGAGACGTCGGGCAGGTCCCAGGGGTCCTTGGCGGGGGCCTTCTGGGCGGTGTCGGTGGCAGCACTGTCGGTAGAGGTCATGGCCCCGACTCTACGTCCGACGTGTTCACCGGCGGTTCCGCCGGCCGTTCGACGGCGGTACAGGTGACCGGTCCGACTGCCCTGGCCGGGCGAATGTGCATCGAAGTCCACGCCGGTCGCGGCCGGTCGGGGCAGGATGCGGTCGCATGGACGCGGTACGGGTGGCGCTGTTGCGGGAAGTGCTCGCCGGGACCCAGTGGCTGGGGGCGACGCGGCGGTTCGCCGGGGCGCTGCGGGGGTCGGTGGTGTCGCACGGCGGCGGGCTGCTGCTCGTCGGCACACCGGAGTTCGAGCCGTGGCACCTGGCGGCGCACCTGGTCGACGAGGCCGCGTGGTCGGGCACGCCGGAGCTGGCCCCCACGCTGGTACGGCATGACGCGCGCCCCTCGGATCCGGCGCACCTGGCGGTCGGTCTCGGCCGGCTGGAGGCGGCCCGGCGGGGCGAGACGCTGCTGGTGGTGTCCCCCGAGGCGCCTGCCGCGCCCCTCCTCGAACGGGTTTCCGGTGCCCGGCGCGCCGGAGCGACGGTGCTGTCGCTCGGCCCCGGGGAGGGCGAGCTGACGGCGATGGCCCACGAGCGCCTGGCCGTCCCGGACGGCTCGGAGCTGGACCTGGACACGGTCCAGCACCTGGTCAGCGCGGCGGCCGGGGAGAACGCCCTGCCGACCCCGCGCGGCCGCCGCCGCTTCCGGGACCGGGTGTCGAGACTGGCGGAGCATCTGACGGCCCCACCGCCCGCACGCTGGTAGGGCCCGGTTCCGCCGGTGGTGCGGCTGCGTGAACGGCACGCAGCCGCGGGGACGTGCCTACGCGTCGTTCCGGCCGTCCGCGGGGGCGTCGTGCCACTTGGGGTCGTTCTCCCACTGGACGTTGCGTTCGCGGGCGATCTCCATCGCGTGTTCGGCCTCGGTGCGGCTCGCGTACGGGCCGAAGCGGTCCTTGGCCGGGCACTCCGGCCCCTCTTCGACCTTCTTGTGCTCCAGGCAGTAGTACCACTCGCCCGGCTTGCCGACCGTCCGCTTCTTGAACAGGGCCATGACCAGCTCCTCTCGCCAACGACATGTTCCCCCATGGGCGCTGGTTAGACTCGCTGGCATGTCTGGCCAGTCACTGCTCGTACCGGGGGAGCTGTCCCCCACCCGCCCCGTGCCCGGAAACATCCGTCGCCCCGAGTACGTCGGCAAGCCCGCGCCGACGCCGTACACCGGTCCGGAGGTGCAGACGCCCGAGACGATCGAGGCGATGCGCGTCGCCGGCCGGATCGCCGCCCGGGCGATGGCGGAGGCCGCGAAGCTGATCGCCCCCGGGGTGACCACGGACGAGCTCGACAAGGTGGCGCACGACTACATGTGCGACCACGGCGCCTACCCCTCGACGCTCGGCTACCGGGGTTTCCCGAAGTCGCTGTGCACGTCGGTCAACGAGGTCATCTGCCACGGCATCCCGGACTCGACGGTGCTGCGCGACGGCGACATCGTCAACCTCGACGTGACGGCGTACATCGGCGGTGTGCACGGCGACAACAACGCCACCTACCTCGTCGGTGAGGTCGACGAGGAGTCACGGCTACTGGTGGAGCGGACCCGGGAGTCCCTCACCCGCGCGATCAAGGCGGTCAAGCCGGGCCGGCAGATCAACATCATCGGACGGGTCATCGAGTCGTACGCCAAGCGCTTCGGCTACGGCGTGGTGCGGGACTTCACGGGCCACGGCATCAACTCGTCGTTCCACTCGGGCCTGATCATCCCGCACTACGACAGCCCGCACGCCACGACCGTCATCCAGCCCGGCATGACGTTCACGATCGAGCCGATGCTGACGCTCGGGACGCACGAGTACGACATGTGGGACGACGGCTGGACGGTCGTGACGAAGGACCGCAGGCGGACGGCTCAGTTCGAGCACACGCTGGTCGTGACCGACACGGGTGCGGAGATCCTCACGCTGCCGTAGCGCCCCCACACACCCTCCGGCGGCCCGCTCTCTTCCCGAGGGCGGGCCTTCGCATGCCCTCGCCGCATCACAGGAGTAGCGTTTTTACCGACACGGCGTCGGGAAAGTGGGGCTCATGGTGGAATCCTTCTCGACCCTCATCCGAACCGCCTCCCGGGAGCAGCACGAGGAGGTCAGAGGCTCGACGTTCATCAGCGACCTGCTGGGCCACAGGCTGGGGGTCGACGCGTTCGCGCGCTACACGGAGCAGCTGTGGTTCGTGTACGGGGCGCTGGAGTCCGGTGCGGAGCGCCTGGCCGCGGACCCGGTGGCCGGTCCCTTCGTCCGCCCGGAGCTGTTCCGCATGGCCTCGCTGGAGCAGGACCTGGAGTATCTGCGCGGCCCGGACTGGCGGTCGGGCATGAACGCGCTGCCCGCCACGCGGGAGTACGCGCGCCGGATCACGGAGTGCGCCCGCACCTGGCCGGCCGGTTACGTGGCCCACCACTACACCCGCTACCTCGGCGACCTCTCCGGCGGGCAGATCATCCGCGACACGGCCGAGAAGACGTGGGGTTTCCCGGTGAAGGGCGACGGGGTCCGCTTCTACGTCTTCGAACGGATCCCCAACCCGGCCGCCTTCAAGCGGAGTTACTGGGAGCTGCTGGACGCGGTACCGGGCGACGAGCTGGAGCGGCAGCGGGTCGTGGCCGAGTGCAGGGGGGCGTACGCGCTGAACAACGCGGTGTTCGAGGCGCTGGGCGAGGAGTTCCCGCTGTCGGCCTGAGCGGCCCCGGGGCTTCGCGGCCGGTCAGCGTTCGAGGTGGACCCGGCCGCCGACCTCGGTCCATCCGCCGGGCTGCGGCGCCGTCAGGATCTGGGAGCCCGCACCCTGGGTGATGTTGAGGGCCCGGCCCAGCCGGTCGGTGAGCAGGAGGGCCGCAGCTCCGGTCGCCTCGTCCTCGTCGATGCCGTCGTCGCGTCCGGGGAAGGCCCGGGCGCGCACCCGCCCGGCGGGCTCGTCCTCCCACGCCCAGGCGTACACCCACTCCCCCGGCGGCGGCACGGCCAGGTCGTCGACCTCGGCGGCGCTGCCGTACTGCCGCAGGGTGCGCGCGGGGACCCACTCCGCCCGCGCCTCGATCCAGCAGAACTCCCCGTCCTGCCGGGCCCCGACCACTCCGGCGGGTGTGACCAGTTCGGGCACGTCGAGCAGCCAGGCCGTGCCGACGCAGGGGTGCCCGGCGAAGGGCAGCCGCAGGGTCGGCGTGTAGATGTCGATCGCACCCCGCTCGGGGTCGTCGACGAACACGGTCTCGCTGAACCCGAGCTTCGCGGCGAACGCCTGCCGCTCCCTCTCCTCGGGCAGCACCGAACCCTCGCGCACGACCCCGAGCTCGTTGCCGTATCCGCCGTTCGGCCCGCAGAAGACGCGCAGCACGTCGTAGTCAGTCACAGAGGCATTCAAGCACCGCCCGGGTGGCTGGCCGAAAGTCATGGTGTGCCGGTCAAGGGCGCACGCCGGTGACACGGTGGTCGCGGTGGTGCACGAGGCTGGACTCGCCGCGCACGCGCGCACCAGGTCGCGCTCCGGTACGCCGGTCGTGCCTCGGCGGACCCCCCGCCGGTCGAGGCCTTCGACCTGACCCTTGACCTTCCCTTGACCCTTTCATGAGGTCATTTTTTGGCCAGTTAGGTGATCCTTATGTAGCTTAGGTGAGCCTCACCTTCCCGTCTCTGGAGCCTGCATGCGACCCGCCCGACCCGTCTTCGTCGTGATCGCCGCCGCGGCGGCTCTGTCCGCCGTCACCGGCTGCACCGAGAAGAGCGCCGCCAAGGACGGCGACCACGTCGTCAACGTGACGGCGACCGACGACAAGTGCGAGGTGTCGAGGAAGGAGTTCCCGGCCGGGCACGTCGAGCTGGCCGTAGAGAACAAGGGCTCCAAGGTCACCGAGGTCTACGTCCTCTTCCCCGACGACCGCGTGGTCGCCGAGCGGGAGAACATAGGCCCCGGCACCAGGCAGCGGGTCACCGCCGAGGTGAAGGCCGGTGACTACCAGATCGCCTGCAAGCCCGGCATGAAGGGCGACGGCATCCGCCAGACCGTCAAGGCCACCGGCGGCAAGGCCGTCCAGCGCGACCCGCGCCTGGACAAGGCCGTCGCGGCCTACCGCGCCTACGCCCAGGCGCAGGCCGACGAGACCCTGCCCAAGGCCGAGGCCTTCGCCAAGGCCGTCAAGGACGGCGACATCGAGGCCGCGAAGAAGGCCTACGCCCCCTCCCGCATCGGCTGGGAGCGCACCGAGCCGGTCGCCGAGTCCTTCGGCGACATCGACCCGAAGGTCGACGTCCGCGAGGACGGCCTGGAGGACGGCCAGGACCCGGCCAAGGACTGGACCGGCTGGCACCGGCTGGAGAAGTCCCTCTGGCAGGACAAGAAGATCGGCGACCGCGAGAAGGAACTCGCCGGCCGGCTGATCACCGACCTGAAGGACTGGCAGGAGCGGGTCGGCACGGCCGAGATCACCCCCACCTCCATGGCCAACGGCGCCAAGGAACTCCTCGACGAGGTCGCCACCGGCAAGGTAACCGGCGAGGAGGAGCGCTACTCGCACACCGACCTGGTCGACTTCAAGGCCAACGTCGAGGGCGCGCAGAAGTCGTACGCGCTGCTGAAGCCGGTCGCGCAGGAGAACGACAAGGCGCTCACCACCGAACTGGACAAGCAGTTCGCCGCCCTGGACGCCCTGCTCGACAAGTACCGCCCGAACAAGACGTCGTACGACTTCACCGCGTACGACAAGGTCGGCAAGGCCGACCGCAAGGAGCTCTCGGACGCGGTCAACGCGCTGGCGGAGCCCCTGTCGAAGCTCGCCGCCGCCGTCGTGAAGTAAGGACGCGCAATGACGGACAACGACACTTCCTCTCCCTCCCGGCGTTCGCTGCTCGGCTGGGGCGGCGCGGGCCTGGCCCTCGGCGCCGCGGCGGCGGGCGGAGCGGTGGCGATGGCCCGGCCGGACGACGAGTCCCCGCCGGACGCCTCAACCGCCGTGCCCTTCCACGGACCGCACCAGGCGGGCATCGCGACACCGGTCCAGGACCGGCTGCACTTCGCCGCGTTCGACGTGACGACGGACGACCGGGAGGAGTTCGTCCAGCTGCTGAAGGACTGGACGCAGGCCGCCCGCCGGATGACGGCCGGGCACGCGGTGGGCGAGGGCGCCTACGGCGGCCTGCCCGAGGCGCCACCGGACGACACCGGCGAGGCCCTGGGCCTCAAGCCCTCCCGGCTGACCCTCACGATCGGCTTCGGCCCGTCCCTGTTCGAGAAGTTCGACCTCGCGGACCGACGCCCCGACGCCCTGGTCGACCTGCCGAAGTTCGCCGGTGACGCCCTGGACAGGACCCGCAGCGACGGCGACCTGTGCGTCCAGGCCTGCGCGGACGACCCGCAGGTCGCCGTGCACGCCATCCGCAACCTGGCCCGCGTCGGCTTCGGCAAGGTCGTCATCCGCTGGTCGCAGCTGGGCTTCGGGAAGACGTCGTCGACGACGCCCGAGGCACAGACACCACGCAATCTGATGGGCTTCAAGGACGGCACCCGCAACATCGCGGGCACCGAGACGGACCGGCTCCAGAAGTTCGTCTGGGTGTCGGAGAAGGACGGCCCGCGGTGGATGGCGGGCGGCTCCTACCTGGTCGCCCGCCGTATCCGCATGCACATCGAGACGTGGGACCGCACCTCGCTCCAGGAGCAGGAGGACATCTTCGGCCGCGACAAGGGCGAGGGCGCGCCGGTCGGCAAGGCGAAGGAGCGCGACAAGCCGTTCCTGAAGGCGATGAAGCCCGACGCGCACGTCCGGCTCGCGCATCCCGACGCCAACCACGGCGCGACGATCCTGCGCCGCGGCTACTCCTTCACCGACGGCACGGACGGACTGGGCCGCCTGGACGCCGGCCTGTTCTTCCTGGCCTACCAGCGGGACGTCCGTGAGGGTTTCATCCCGATCCAGCGCAACCTGGCCACGGACGCGCTCAACGAGTACATCCAGCACGTGGGTTCGGCACTGTTCGCGATCCCGCCGGGCGTCCGCGACAAGGACGACTGGTGGGGCCGGACGCTGTTCTCCGGGGAGGCGTAGACCGCATGTTCTCCAACTACCTGATCGGCCTGCGCGAGGGCCTGGAGGCGAGCCTCGTCGTCTGCATCCTCATCGCGTACCTGGTCAAGACGGACCGCAGGGACGCGCTGAAGCCGATCTGGATCGGCATCGGCATCGCGGTGGCCCTCGCCCTCGGCTTCGGCTGCGCGCTCGAGTTCGGCTCCCAGGAGCTCACGTTCCAGGCCCAGGAGGCGCTCGGCGGTTCGCTGTCGATCCTCGCGGTCGGTCTGGTGACGTGGATGGTGTTCTGGATGCGGCGCACGGCCCGGCACCTCAAGTCGGAGCTGCACGGCAGGCTGGACGCGGCGCTGGCGATGGGCACGGGGGCGCTGGTCGCGACGGCGTTCCTCGCGGTGGGCCGAGAGGGCCTGGAGACCGCGCTGTTCGTGTGGGCGTCGGTGCACGCGGCGAGCGACGGCACGCCGCGCCCCCTGGCCGGTGTCGCCCTGGGCCTGTTGACGGCGATCCTGCTGGGCTGGCTGTTCTACCGGGGCGCGCTGCGCATCAACCTGGCGAAGTTCTTCACGTGGACCGGCGGCATGCTCGTGGTCGTGGCCGCGGGCGTCCTGGCGTACGGCTTCCACGACCTCCAGGAGGCCGACTTCCTGCCCGGCCTCACGAACAAGGCCTTCGACATCTCCGGCACGATCCCACCGGACAGCTGGTACGGCACGCTCCTCAAGGGCGTCTTCAACTTCCAGCCCGACCCGACGGTCCTCCAAGTCACGGTGTGGTTGCTGTACTTGATCCCGACCATGCTGCTGTTCCTGCTGCCGGCAGGCCTCGGACAGCGCCGGACGACAGCGGCGGCGACCCAAGACAGCTGAGGCCAGGTGGGTGCGCAGCCCGGCGTTGCGGGGTGCCGCTGCGCCCACCCGTGCCGCCCCAAGCGGCACGACTGCCCGCAGCTGGGGGGCGTGCCACGTAAGGGGCCGTGTCGGGGGGTGTCCGCCCGCAGCGGGCGGCGCGTATAACTCCAGTTAGCCGGTAGGTGACTTGGTCGCGCCGTTCCGAGGACGGACACCCCCCGGCGCGGCCCCGACCCACCCCCCACCCACGCACCCCCACCCGGTAGGGTTCGCCTCCGGAAAGGGGAAGGTGAAGGAAGCCGATGAGCTGGGATCGCGACCCTCGAACGCTCCGCAGGCCCGCCCGGAGTGCACTCATAGCCGCCTCGATGACCGCTATGTCATTGACGGCCAGTGGCTGTGTCGTCGTGCACGGCGAACGGGAGATCCTCCCGTCCACCACCCGCGGCGAAGCCGCCAAGGCCCTCCAGGAGTTCACGACCGCGTACAACGAGGCCGACAAGGCCTACGACGGCTCCCTGGACGCCGACCACACCACGGGCGCCCTCGCCGACATCGACTCGGCCCGCCTGAAGGCCGGGAAGGCCAACAACCCGGGCGGCAACCCGAACCACACACCCCTGAAGCTGACGGACGCGAAGTTCACGATCCCCAAGAAGGCCGGCTGGCCCCGCTGGTTCCTCGTGGACGCGGCCGGCAACAAGGGCGGCACCGCCCGCTGGCTGCTCGTGTTCACCCGCAGCGGCTTGGACGACCCTTTCCAGGTCGCGTACCTGACCCTCGTCGCCCCCGGCAAGGTCCCGGAGTTCAAGAAGGACGCGGACGGCTGGGCCGAGTCGGTCCCCGCGAACGAGACCGGCCTCGCCGCCGGCCCCAAGACGCTGAGCCAGGACTACTCGACGTACCTGAAGAGCGGCGGGGACACCTTCGCGGACGGCTCCCACACCAGCCAGTGGCGTGCCCTGCGCGAGAAGAACGCCAAGAAGCCGGGCATGGCCACCCAGTACATCGACGAGCCGCTGACGAACGGCGACTACGCACCGCTGGCGCTGCGCACGACGGACGGCGGGGCGCTGGTGTTCTTCACCACGCGGCACTACGAGAAGCAGACCGCCTACGCGGGCACGTCGGTCCCGGCCCCCAACAAGGACGTCCTCGCGCTCACGACCGGTGAGATCAAGCAGTCCCTCACGATGGAGTTCGTCTCCAACGAGGTGGCGCTGGACCCGCCGAAGGGCGGCGGCGACCAGCAGGTGACGATCCTGGGCCGGATCCAGGGAATGACGTCGGCGAAAGGCTCGTAGCGGCCGGGCCGGCCCGGCTCAGTGCCGCAGGGGCCAGGCCGCACCCATGTGGTCGGGTTCCTCGCCGGCGTACCGGGCGCAGGCCTCCGTCAGGGCCTCCAGCAGGCTCAGCGGATCCGGCAGCGGATGCTCCGGCCCCCGTACCCAGTGCACGGTCTGGTCCTCACCGGGCAGCCGCGCCGGGGGTACCAGGACGTAGGAGCCGCGGCAGTGCCACCGCAGCCCGGGGTGCTCGTCCATGGTCTCGGGGTGGCAGTCCAGTTCGCACGGCCACCACTCGTCCTCGTCCTCGGGCGTACCGCGGGTGAGGGTGAAGAAGAGCAGGCGCCCGTCGTCGCTCTCGGCGACCGGCCCGACCTCGACACCGTCGGCGAGCAGCCGCTCCAAAGCACCGCGACCGGCATCCAGGGGCACGTCGAGGACGTCGTGCACCATGCCGGTCGCGGTGATGAAGTTGGTCTGCGGCTGATGGCGGGCCCAGCGCTCGATCTGGGCGCGGTCGGTGGTGGACTGCGTCTGCCAGGCGAAGGACACCGGATGCCGGGCGGGGGTGGGACAGCCGACCCGGTCGCAGGAGCAGCGGTAGCCGGAGGGGTACGCGGCGGGCGCGAGGGGCAGTCCCGCGTCGGCGGCGGCGAGCAGCAGGGCCTCACGGTCGCCGTCCCCGGCGGTCTCCTTCGGCCGGCGTCCGGCGCGCAGCCACTGGGTGAGTTTGCCCTGCAGGCCGCTCCGGCCGCCGAACTCCGCGCTCATCTATCCCCTCGCCTCGCCGTCGTGCCGAACAGCATGCCCTATGGTCGCATCTTCCCGCGCACCGGGGGGCCAGTGCCCACATCCCGGGCAGGAGGGGCGAGACACGTGCCAGCGGGGCGAGGCATATGCCGCCGGGGCGAGGCATGCTCCATACCCGGATGGGGTGTCATTGCCTGCTTTGATATGACATGGCGTCCTACCGTGGTCGGCATGCTCACAAGGATCGCGCTGACGGGGCTGGCCTCCGCGGCTTCCCTGGTCTCGCTGACCTTCACGGGACCGGCGAGTGGCGCCCTGGCCCCGCTGGAGTGGGGCGCCGGCCCGCTGACGGTGGCGGCACTCCCGCGGATCACGTACGTCGCCCACCGCGGCGGCGCCCGCGAGGTCCCCGAGAACAGCATGTCGGGGCTGATGGCCGCCTACGAGCGCGGTACGGCACAGGTACTGGACTTCGACACGCGGCTGCTGCGCGACGGCACGCCGGTGGTGTTCCACGACGAGACCCTGAACCGCACCACCTACCTCGGCGGCGAGGTGCGCCGCCTGGACGCCCGGGAGTGGCAGGGCGTACGGCTGCGCCCGAAGGACGCGCTGCCCGGCAGCTGGCGGTCGGAGCGGCCGCCGACCGTCGCCGAGGTGCTGGATCGATTCGGCGGCCGGATCGTGCTGATGCTGGAGGCGAAGGACCCGCGGAGCCTGCCCCGGCTGGCCGGGCTGATCCGGGCCCGCGGGCTGACCCGCTCGGTCTTCGTGAACTCCAACGACCCCGAGGTGGCCAGGCGCGTCCACCGCCTGGGGCTGCTCTCGCAGGTGTGGCGCTCGGCGCAGCAGCTGCGCACGGACCGCCCGGAGCGCTGGCGGTCGTACGTGGACCTGCTGGACGTGGACCACCGGGCGCGCGACGCGGACCTGGCGCGGGCGGTGCGGTCGGGGATCCGGCGGGTGTGGGCGCACACCGTGGTGACGGACGCGCAGCGCAACCGGGTGCTGGCGCTGGGCTGCGACGGGGTCATCACGGACGCGCCGGGACGGCTGGCGCGGGCCGCTCAGCGGGGCGCGAGGCCGTGAAGGGCGTAGTCGACGAGGGTGTCGGTGTACTCGTAGGAGATCGGGCCCGTGTGCTGGAGCCAGCGCTGGGCGAGGGGGGAGATGAAGAACTCCAGGGCGATGCGCGGGTCGATCTCGGGCCGCACCTGGCCTGCGTCCTGCGCGGCGCGCAGCCGGCCGATGTAGAGGTCGAGTGAGGGCTGCATCAGCTTGGCCACGAGCTCACGCCCGAGCTGCTCGTTGACGACCCCCTCGGCGGCCAGCGCGCGGGACGGCGCCTCGAAGCGCGGGTCGCGCAGCTGGTCGACGGTGGCGCGCAGCACGCCCTTGACGTCGGCGGCGAGGTCCCCGGTGTCCGGGAAGACGTACGGCACCGGCCCCGCATCCCGCGCGGACTGTTCACCCAGGTCGAGGAACGCCTCCATCAGCACGTCCGCCTTCGACGACCACCACCGGTAGATCGTCTGCTTCCCGACGCCGGCGCGGGCGGCGATGCCCTCGACGGTGGTCTTCGGGTAGCCGACCTCCACGACGAGGGCGAGGGCGGCGTCGTAGATGGCGCGGCGGGACTTCTCGCTGCGCCGGGTGGAGTCGGGGGCGGGCCTGGCGGGCTTGGCGGGCTGGGTGGACTTCTGGGCTGCCATGGCTCGAACTTATCAGGTTGACAAGACGGCGCGTCTCGCCGACAGTGGAGGCAGGCGCGAGACGAACCGTCTCGTCACGAGTGAGTGTGGGGGAAGGGACCCGAGATGACCCGAGGCGGAGCCGGAAACATGCTGGGCGTCGGCGGATCGCGCAGGAACCTCGGCCGCAAGGAGCTGCGCGGCGGCGGCCGGGGCGGCCGGATCGGCGGCGGACTCGATCCGCAGGCCCAGAAGCGCGAACTGCTGCGCAAGCTCCAGGAGAAACGGCAGCAGGAGCAGGAGCGTCAGGAGGGCCGTACGACCGACCGGTCGTCATGAGCCTCCCCCGCACGGGGGAGACCGTCCCCTCGTGCGCGGGATCCTCCCGGGACGTCCGGCGGATGTACTGAAGCGGTCGCGACCCCGCGGCCAGGACGGACGCCCCACGGACGATCCCGGGAGGACTCATCATGCGCGTGTGGACGAGACGACGGCTGCTCACCTCGGCGGCGACGGCCGTCTCGGCGGCGGGTCTCGCCGCGACGACGGCCCTGCCCGCACGGGCGGCGGCCGGAGGGACCCGGCCGGGGACCGGCGACATCGCGGACGCGCTGCGCGCACTGCCCGGTCTGCGGCTGATCGAGGAGCGGCACGACGCCGAACCGGGGTACCGGCACTTCGTGCTGGGACTGCGCCAGCCGGTCGACCACACCGACCCCGCCGCCGGCACCTTCGAGCAGCGCCTCACCCTGCTCCACACCGGCGCCGACCGGCCCACGGTGCTGTTCTCGACGGGCTACCACGCGGTCCTCACCCCACGGCGGATGGAACCGGCGGTCCTGCTCGGCGCCAACCAGCTCCAGGTGGAACACCGCTACTTCGGCGCATCACGCCCCGCGGGGACCGGCTACGCCCATCTCACGATCCGCCAGGCCGCCGACGACCACCACCGCGTCGTGCTCCTCTTCCGCAGGCTCTACCGCGGCGCGTGGATCTCCACGGGCAGCAGCAAGGGCGGCATGGTGAGCGTCTACCACCGCCGCTTCCACCCCCACGACGTGGACGGCACGGTGGCCTACTCGGCCCCCAACAACGTCGATGACCGCGAGAACTCCGCCTATCTGCGCTTCCTGGAGACGGTCGGCACCCCCGCCGGCCGCGAGGCCGTCAAGTCCGCCCAGCGGCAGATGCTGCTGCGCCGGACCGAGATGGTCGCCCGCTACGAGGCCTGGGCGGTGGCGAACAACGACACCTTCCGCATCATCGGCAGCGCCGACCAGGCGTTCGAGATCGCCGTGCTGCGGGTGCTGTTCATGTTCTGGCAGCGGGCCGACGCACCCGACATCGCCGCGATCCCCGGCCCGCAGGCCTCGACCGACGAGCTGTACACGTGGCTGGACAACTGGGCGGGGCTGTCCCTGTACGCCGACAAGGCGGCCCAGCGGTACGTCCCGTACTGGTACCAGATCGGCACCCAGCTGGGGTACGGCGACGTCCCCACCGGCCATCTGGCGGACCTGCTGCGCCACTCCGGCGGCATCGCGGCGCGCAACTTCGTCCCCCGGGACATCCCCATGGTCTTCGACCGGGACGCCATGCCGGACATCGACCGCTGGGTCCGCCGGCGCGGCAGCCGGCTGCTGTTCGTCAACGGGACTCAGGACCCGTCCGTGGCCGAGTACTTCCACCCCGGCGGCCGCGACGCGCGGACCCTGTGGGTCCCGGACGGCAATCACAGTGTCGACATCGCGAACCTGTCCCCCGCCGACCGGGCGTCCGCGGAGGACGCGTTGCACCGCTGGGCCGGTCAGGAGGTGCCTGCCAGGAGCTCCTGATCAGGGCGCCGGTGGCCAGGCGTCGCCCCAGTCCGCGTCCCGTGCCGCCTTGTAGAGATCGCCGTGGCGCTTGGTGACGGTGGCGCGGCGCAGGGACGGGTCGGTCTCGCACAGGTCGAGGAGAACCTGGCCCTTGCGGATCTGCGGGCGCCGGACGACACGGGAGGGCGCCGGGGTGACGGGGAGCCGGGTGGCGGCGACGTAGCTGAACTTCTCGTCCTCGTAAGGAAGGGAGCCGCCCTTGACCTGGCGGTGCAGGGAGGAACGGCTGACCCGGGCGGAGAAGTGGCACCAGTCCGTGCCGGGCTCGATGGGACAGGCGGCGCTGTGCGGGCAGGGGGCGGCGACCTGGAAGCCGGCGCTGATCAGCCGGTCGCGGGCCTCGATCACGCGGGCGTAGCCGTCGGGCGTGCCGGGTTCGACGATCACCACAGCCTGAGCCGCGTCCGCCGCGGCGTCCACGAGGGCGGTGCGGTCGGGGGCGGTCAGCTCGTTGAGGACGTAGGAGACGGTGACGAGGTCGGTGCTCTCCAGGGTGAGCGCCGCTCCGATCCGGGAGCGCTGCCACCGGACGTCCCGCAGGGCCGGCTTGGCCGCGGCGATCTCCCGTCCGAGGGCGAGCGCGGGCTCGGCCCAGTCGAGCACGGTGACGGGCCGCTCCCCCTCCCAGGTGGCGCTCACGGCCCAGGCGGCCGCCCCCGTGCCGCCGCCGACGTCCAGATGCCCGCCGGGCACCCACTCGGGCACGGCCGCCGCGAACGCCGCGAGCGCCGAACGGACCGCCTCGAAGGTCGCGGGCATCCGGTAGGCGGCGTAGGCGGCCACGTCCGCTCGGTCGCGGAGGATGGGGGCGTCGGTCGGGGTGGCCCCGCGGTAGTTGGCGATCAGCCGCTCGACGGCCTGCGAGGCCTGTCGGGGCGGGAGCCCGTCGAGCAGGCCGGCGAGGGCGGCGCGGAGGGTTTCGGCCGGGTGCGTGGGGGCGTTCACCCGGCGATTCTACGAGGGGTCCCGGGGAGGCGAGAGCACCGCTCTCCCGCCACCCGGGGGTGAGAGCACGCCCGCCTCCCCTCTCACCTCCCCCGCACCGCCCGGGCCACCCTCGACCCGGCCGCGGCCCTGGGCGCGCTGTCCGGGCGGCGGCGGCGCGGATGGACCGCGTTCGTCAGGAGGATCAGGAACGTGTCCGTCGCCGGGTCGAGGACGAGGGACGTGCCCGTGAAGCCCGTGTGGCCCGCCGCGCCGCGACCGGCGAGGTCGCCCATGAACCACGGCTGGTCCAGGGAGAAACCGAGGCCGGGCGGGGTGAACAGCAGCTCGACGAAGTCCGGTCCGAGGATGCGGGCGGGCCCGTGGGAGCCGCCGGCGAGCAGGGTGCGGCAGAACACCGCGAGGTCCCGTCCCGTCGAGAACAGACCCGCGTGGCCCGCCACGCCTCCGAGCGCCCACGCGTTCTCGTCGTGCACCTCGCCCCGCAGCATCCCCCGGTCCGCCTTGGCCCAGGGCCGCCGCTGGTCCTCCGTCGCCGCCGCCCCGGGGCACGGCCCGAACTCCGTCGCCGTCATACCGAGCGGCCGGGTGATGCCGTCGCGCACGAGGACGTCGAGGGTGCGGCCGGTGACGCGTTCCAGGACGTGCTGGAGGAGGAGCATGTTCAGGTCGGAGTAGCGGTACGTGCCCGGGACCCCGACCGGAGGCTCCGACTGGAGCATGGCCAGCCTCGCCGCGGCGTCGGGACAGTCGTACAGCGGGAGTTCGGGCCGCAGTCCGGAGGTGTGCGTGAGCAGGTGCCGCACGGTGATGCCGTGCCGGGCGGCGGCCGTGAAGTCGGGCAGGTAGGCGCCCACCTTCGCGTCGATGCCCAGGGTGCCGCGCTCCAGTTGCTGGACGGCGGCCACGGAGGTGAACAGTTTGGTGAGGGACGCCAGGTCGAAGGGTGTGCCGACGGTCATCGGGACGCGGTCCTCGACGGGCAGTTCCACACCGGCGTCGGTGTCCTCGTCGTAGGCCGCGTACCGCACGGCCCAGCCCGCCGCCTCCTCGACGGCGATCACCGGGCCGCGTCCCACGACCAGCACCGCCCCCGGCGCCCAGGGGCGTGTGCCCGTGGTGAGGACGTGGACCTCCCGGACGAGGTGACGCAGCTCCGCCCGGTCGAGTCCGGCTCGTTCCGGTGTGCCGTCGCGCAGTCTGGGTGCGCTCAGCTGTCCGCTCCCTCCACGCTCGCGCGGGCCTGCCACGGTCGGCACATACCCATGAAGCACGCCAGTGCCACCAGTGCGGCGGCCAGTTGGACGACGGCCATCGGGACGGCGGTGTCCTCCCCGGCGACGCCGACGAGCGGGGAGGCGATCGCGCCGATGAGGAACGACGACGTGCCGAGCAGGGCGGACGCGGACCCGGCGTTGTGCTTGGTGCGCATCAGGGCGAGGGCCTGGGTGTTGGGCAGGGTGATGCCCATCGCGGACATCAGGACGAACAGCGCGACGGCCACGGGCGCGAGACCGACCTCCCCGAACACGCCCGTGGACATCAGGAGCAGCGCGGTCGCGGCGGTGATGACGATCGTCAGGCCGATCCCCAGCACCCGGTCCAGGCTGACCCGGCCGACCAGGATCTTGCCGTTGATCTGGCCGACGAGGACCAGACCGACCGAGTTCACGCCGAACAGCAGGCTGAACGTCTGCGGGGAGGCGCCGTAGATCTCCTGGATGACGAACGGGGACGCGGAGATGTAGGCGAACAGCGCGGCGAAGGCGAAGCCGCCGGTGAGCATGTAGCCGGCGAAGGAGCGGTCGGCGAGCAGGCCGCGCATCGCGCGCAGGGCCTCGCCGACACCGCCGCTGTGGCGGTCGGCGGGATGCAGCGTCTCGGGCAGCTTCGTCCAGGCCAGGGCCCCGATCGCGAGGCCGATGAAGGTGAGGACGACGAACACGCCCCGCCAGTCGGTGACGCGCAGGATCTGCCCGCCGATCAGCGGCGCGACGATCGGGGCGGCGCCTGAGATCAGCATGAGGGTGGAGAAGAAGCGCGCCATGGCCATGCCGTCGTAGAGGTCGCGGACGACGGCCCGGGCGATGACGATCGCGGCGGCACCGGCGAGGCCCTGCGCCAGCCGGAAGGCGACGAGGAGTTCGACGGTGGGCGCGAGGGCGCACAAGACGGTGGCGACGACGAAGACACCGAGCCCGGCGAGCAGCGGGCGGCGCCGGCCCCAGCGGTCGCTCATCGGCCCGACGACGAGCTGGCCGAGGGCCATGCCGGCCAGGCAGGCGGTGAGGGTGAGCTGGACGGTCGCGGCGGGGGCGTGCAGGGAGCGGGTGACCTCCGGCAGCGACGGGAGGTACATGTCCATCGCCAGCGGGGGTACGGCGGTCAGGCCGCCGAGGAGAAAGGTGACGAGGAGCCCGGTGCGGTGCGGTGTGCGGACGGGCCGCTCCGTCCCGGCCGCGACCCCCTGCGTGGTGTTCGATATGGACGCCCCACCCTCGGGCATGAGTCCCTCCCTGTTCGATTCGATCGCACCTATGCTCTCAGCTCGTACGGACTGCTCGGGGTCACAAGGTGAAGGCGGACGGGAATGACGGCGGACACGGTGCGGTGGGGGGTCCTGGCGACCGGAGGGATCGCGGCGGCGTTCACCGCGGATCTGATCGACCTGCCCGACGCGGAGGTCGTGGCGGTGGCCTCCCGGTCGCAGGAGTCGGCGAAGGCGTTCGCGGAGCGGTTCGGGATACCCCGGGCGTACGGCGACTGGAACGCGCTCGCCAGGGACGAGGACATCGATGTCGTCTACGTCGCCACACCGCACACGGCCCACCGGACCGCAGCCGGTCTGTGTCTCGCGGCCGGGCGGAACGTGCTGTGCGAGAAGCCGTTCACGCTGAACGTGCGCGAGGCGGAGGAACTCGTCGCGCTGGCGCGGGAACACGGGCGCTTCCTGATGGAGGCGATGTGGATGTACTGCAATCCGCTGGTGCGGCGGCTGAAGTCGCTGGTGGACGACGGCGCGATCGGTGAGGTGCGCAGTGTGCAGGCGGACTTCGGACTGGCCGGGCCGTTCCCGCCGTCGCACCGGCTGCGGAACCCGGCGCTGGGCGGGGGCGCGCTGCTCGATCTCGGCGTGTATCCGGTGTCGTTCGCGCACCTGCTGCTCGGGGAGCCGTCGGACGTCGCGGCGCGAGCGGTGCTCTCGGGGGAGGGCGTCGACCTCCAGACGGGAGCCCTGCTCTCCTGGGACAGCGGCGTTCTCGGTTCGGTGCACTGCTCCATCGTGGGCGGTACGGCCACCTCCGCCTCGGTCACCGGCGCGCACGGCCGTATCGACATCCCGAACGGCTTCTTCTTCCCGGACCGCTTCGTGCTGCACCGGGACGGCCGCGACCCCGAGGAGTTCACGGCCGACCCGGCGGACGGGCCCCGGGGCAGCCTGCGCCACGAGGCCGCCGAGGTGATGCGCGCCCTGCGGGCCGGCGAGACCGAGTCCCCGCTCGTCCCGCTCGACGGCACGCTCGCGGTGATGCGGACGCTGGACGCGATCCGGAACCAGGTCGGCGTCCGCTACCCCGACGAGACGGGCGAGCCGGAGCTCGCGCCGGCTTGAGCCCCTGCTCCCCCACCTCCGTCACCAAGGACGCGGCCGTCGTGACCCAACTGCCCACGCGGAAGCGGTAGTGGTAGACGCGGCCGGCGTCCAGGTGGTCCGCCTCGACGTGGACGGTGTGGTGGAACTCGGCGTGGGCGGTGGCGGTGCCGCGCCGGGCGGCGCGGCGGAACCAGCGCGGCGGCCGCGCCGGTGGTGGTGAGGGCCGCAGGGGGCATGGGAGTGGCCGGGGACGACAGCCGGCTGACTCGTACACAGCAGTCACGTGACGGAGGGATCAGTTCCGCATGGCGGACCCTCCCGTACGCTGCGGGCCCATGAATGCCAAGGAGAATGCAGTCGCGGTGGTGACCGGGGCGGGTTCCGGCATCGGCCGGGCGGTCGCGGTGGAACTGCTGCGCGCGGGCTGGTCGGTGGCGCTGGCGGGGCGGCGCGTGGAGACCCTGGAGGAGACGGCGGCCCTGGTCCCCGGGGACGCGGTTCTCACCGTGCGGACGGACGTCTCACGGCCCGAGGACGTGTCCGCCCTCTTCGCCGCCACCGTCGAGCGGTTCGGGCGGGTGGACCTGCTGTTCAACAACGCGGGCACGTTCGGGCCCGGCGGCGTGCCGGTCGAGGAACTGCCCTACGACGCCTGGCGGCACGTGGTGGACACCAACCTCAACGGGGCGTTCCTGTGCGCGCAGGCCGCGTACCGGCAGATGAAGGAGCAGGAGCCGCGGGGCGGGCGGATCATCAACAACGGCTCGATCTCCGCGCACACGCCCCGCCCGCACTCCGTGGCCTACACCGCGACCAAGCACGCGCTGACCGGCCTGACCAAGTCGCTGTCGCTGGACGGGCGGCCGTACGGGATCGCCGTGGGGCAGATCGACATCGGCAACGCGGCGACGGACATGACGGCCCGTATGCAGACGGGAGCCGTGCAGGCGAACGGGGAGGTCGCCCCGGAGCCGGTGATGGACGTCGCCGACGTGGCCCGCACGGTGCGGCACATGGCGGAGCTGCCGCTGGAGGCGAACGTGCAGTTCGCGACCGTGCTGGCGACGGCGATGCCGTACGTGGGGCGCGGCTGAGCCACGCCCGTGTTCGTCAACTCGTCAACGTGCACAAGCGGAATTTGAACATCCGCGCCATTGCGGCCGGTCGGCCACATATGCTCAACTCTCCTACACCAAAGCTTCACACTTGGAGCAGAGAGCTTCCGCCTGCCACATCCAGGCCACATCCAGGGGGGGGGAGGCGGCAGTCGTTCCACGGCACCGGGTGGGGGTGGACCCCGCGTGGGACCGCGGGGTACGCACCGGTGCGTGGAACGACTGCCGCTTCGGCCTGGGGCGTCAGGCCTGCCCGGTCTCGAAGCGGGAGATCCTGCCGTCGTCGTCCACGGTGAAGCTCCAGCGGGTCCGCATCTCACCCCAGGTGTCGTTGGCGTAGCGGGCGATCAGGGCACGGCCGCCGTTGGACTCGTTGTCGACCTCGATGTGGCCGTGGGTCGAGAAGATCTCCCGGTCGACCCAGTCGGCGAGGTCGCGGTCGGAGCCGTCGTCCGCCATGGTCGCGCCCGGCGCGAGGAGCGCCATGAATCCCTCGCGGTCGTGGTTGTTCACGGCGGTCACGAAGGCGCGGACCACCGGATCGCTGAGGCGCGTGGTCTGAATCGTCATGCGAGTCAGCCTCGTACCGGCCACCGGAGCCCGCCACCCGTACCACCCGAACGGCGTCCCGGGCGGGTCCGCCGGGTGTCGCGGGGTGTCAGGAGTGCGACGGTGGAAACGCGGAGGGGTGTCCTTCTGTATCTGCTGTCTGCCCCGGGAGACGACGTGAAGCGTGATGTGAAGCGTAACGACCGACAGGATCTGGGCCTGCTGCTGCTTCGGCTGGGGACGGGCGGTGTGCTGGCGGCGCACGGCACGCAGAAGCTGTTCGGCTGGTTCGGCGGGCACGGCATCGAGGGCACCGGACAGTTCATGGAGTCCGTCGGGTACGCCCCCGGGAAGGCCAGTGCGACGGCTGCGGGGCTCGCGGAGACCGGCGGCGGAACGCTGCTGGCACTGGGTCTCGCCACGCCCGCCGCGGGTGCGGCCGCGGCCGGCGCGATGGCCGGTGCGGCGGCGGTGCACGCCCCGAACGGCTTCTTCAACCAGGGCGGCGGCTACGAGTACGCGGCGACCCTGGGCCTGACGGCGGCCGGCCTGGCCATCACCGGCCCGGGACGGTTCTCCCTGGACCACGCGCTCGGGCACGCGGTGAACCGGGGCTGGATGATCCCGGCGGCGTTCGCGGCGGCCGCGGCCGGGACGGCGCTGGTCGTGGGGGCGCGCGCCAAGCGGCTGCGCCAGGCGAAGGAAGGCGAGCAGGAGCAGCTGTTCGACGAGGAGTCCCTGGAGTAGCGGGCCGCGTTGTCAGACCCCCGTGGCAGGCTCCCGCCCATGAGCGATCACACACCGCCCGAGCCCGACCTGTGGGCCGCCGTCGACGCCCTGTGGGAGTGGCTCGACACCGAGCGCCCGGTCGAGGGCCGCGAGGGCGTCCTCCTGCGCATCCTGAAACTGTCCGAGGAGGTCGGGGAGGTCGCCGAGGCGGTGATCGGCGCGACGGGCCAGAACCCGCGCAAGGGGGTGACCCACACGTGGGACGACGTGCGGTCGGAGCTCTGTGACGTCGTCGTCACGGCGCTGGTGGCGCTGCGGACGCTGACGCCGCAAGCGCGGGAGGTGTTCACCCGGCATCTGGAGCGGGTGACGGAGCGGTCGCTGGCCTCGCGGAGCTGACCGCCCCGGTCACCCCTGCCCGGTTCAGAGCGGCTGCGTCACCACCTTGACCAGATCGTGCGCCCGTTCCGCCGCCGCCATCGCCCCTGCCGTGTCCGCGCCCGTGCACAGGACGTAACCCTGGCGGGCCGTGGACGAGGTGAGGGCGCCCAGTTCCTGACCCGGTTCGAGCGTGCACCGCAGCCGCAGCACACCGGGGGCGGTGCGGGCCTCGTCGAGGCCGTCGACGCCGAGGATCCGGACGTTCTCGTAGGAGAAGAAGCGGATCGCGGCGGCGCCCGCCACGGGAGTGCGCGGCGGGCGGGGCAGGCCGAGCAGCGCGGAGAACGTCTCCGCCATCAGGTCGACTCCGCTCACCAGCTCGCACAGCTCCCAGATCTGGTCGCCGCCGACCCGTGTCTGCGCCTCGATGAGCCTCGGCCCGGCGGCGGTGAGCCGCAGCTCCGTGTGGACCGGGCCGTCCCGCTGCTCGATGAGGGTGAGGAACCGCCTCACGAGCTCCTCGACGGCCGTCCGGGAGGCTTCGTCGAGCCGGGCCGGTACCTGGTGCCCGGTCTCCACGAAGCGGGGCAGCTCGGTCGTGACCTTCTCGGTGATAGCCGCGATCTCGTGGCGGCCCCCCACCGAGACCGACTCGACGCTGAACTCCGGCCCGGTGAGGAACTCCTCCACGAGCAGCGGCCCGTCCGTGGCCCGGCGCGACCATTCCCACCGCTCGGTGAGTTCCTCCTCGGACGCCGCCAGGTACACCCCTTCGCTGAGCCCGCCGTCCCGTGGCTTCAGCACGACCGGGCCGCCACCGAGCTCCCGCAGGAACGCGCGGGCGTCCTCGAGGCCGGCGCACAGCCGGTGCCGTACGGGACTGAGCCCGTGGCGGTCGAGGAGCTCGCGCGTGCGCACCTTGTCCCGGGTCAGTTCCACCGCGGTCAGGTTGTCCCCCGCGATGCCCAGCTCCCGGGCGACCCGGGAGGCCGGGTACAGCCCGTACTCGGTGAAGGAGGCGACCGCGTCGAAGGGGTCGACGCAGTGCCACGCGCGGGCCACGGCCAGGACCTCGTCGAGGTCCCGGTAGTCGAGCACCGCGTAGTGGGCCGCGCTCGTGTACTGCCGGGCCGCGACCCGCTCCGGGATCTGCATCATGGAGAAGCGGACCCCGAGCCGGTCCAGCTTGTCGAGTTCGCTGCCCGGCCCGCCGACCAGCAGCACGTGCTTCTGCGTCATCGCCTCGATCCTCGTCGTACAACGTGAAGAAACTGGACGTGAAGAAACCGCACCTGGAGGGACTCTACGGCGGCTACGGCCGCAGCCTGGACAGGTCGATGCCCATGCGGTTCGCCCAGGCCCGGCTGCGCATCAGCACCACGTCGAACAGCTCGGGGTGCGTCCGCCTGACCTCCTCGGGATTGAGGGCGAGGGCGAGCAGCTCGGTCATGCGCTGGCGGATGTGCGCCTGGAGGTTGATCTCGTCCAGGCACTTGCGGCCCAGGCCGATGGAGTCGCTCAGCAGCTCGATGCGGTGGTACCAGTTGGCCGGCAGGTAGAGCACGTCGCCGGGCTTCAGCACGCATCGCGCCAGCTGGGTCTCAGGGGCCTCGACCAGCCGGGTCCAGTCCGCGTCGGTGTCCTCGTGCAGGACGGCGTCGGGGCCCATGACGTACCACAGCTTCTCGCCGACGATCTGGGCGTGCATCACGTCGACGCTGTACGAGTCCTGGTGCAGCCGGGTGACGCCGCCCTGCTGCCCCAGCCACAGCTGGTGGTTGGTGGAGGCCGCCTCGCCGTACAGGTTCCGCCGGAAGTCGTACCGGGCGATCTCCATCTCCGGCATGTCCGCGGCCAGTTCGGGAGCGGTGGTCTGGTAGTACCACTCCTGGAGGTAGATCGGCGTCGCGCCCTCGTGCCGGTTCTCCTTCAGCAGGTGGACGAACTCGGCGACGGTCGCCTCCCGGGCCGCCTTGGTGTTGTAGCTGTCCACGACGACCCGGACGTCGCCGACGCGGTCGGCGAGGTGGTCGAAGGACCAGGTCTGCACGGACGGCCAGTCGGCGACGTGGTTCTCCAGGACGACCGGGCGCTGCGGGCCCCGGTACTCACGCACGAACTCCTCGGGCGTCAGTCCGCTGCGCCGCTCCAACCGCGGAGCGTCCTGGACCGCCGCGGAGAGCGGCCCGGTGTGGAAGGCGCGTTCGACGGCCGCCAGGCTTTCGAGGTCGTGCCGCCTCAGGATGTTGGGCTCGGTGTGCACGGGTTTCCTCCCCGGTGGTACGGCGGACGGTCCGCCGGTCGGTGGTCAACGGAGGCTGTCGGTGACGAGTGCGCGAAGGGCCCCCAGCACCTCGCGCCGCGGCTCGGCCCGGTCGGGCAGCCAGCGGTGGATGAAGTGGTCGCAGTCGAGCCGGATCAGCCGGCGGGAGCGGGCCTTGACGGAGTAGGCGAGATAGGCGTCGATGACGGACCCGGGCACCACCTGGTCGTGGTCGCCGGCGACGATCAGCAGGTCGCCGTCGAACTCCCGGATCCCGGTGAAGGCCGGTGAGTCCGCGTAGGGGCCGGGCCTGGCGCGCTCCTGGCCGAAGCGGACGTCGGCCTCGCTGTCCGGATAGGCGGCGGGGCAGAACAGGGCCAGGGCGCGGGGCCGGAGGTCGGGCACGGTCCAGGCGGCGAGGTGGGCCCCCATGCTGGTGCCGACGAGCACGGGACGCCGGTCCTCGTCCAGCAGCCGGGCCGCCGCCAGGGACTCGTTCCGGCGCTGCCGCAGGGTCGCCTTCTCCAGTTCGCCGGTGCTCTCCCCGTTGCCGGAGAACTCGAAGGTCAGCGAGGAGTGCCCGTGTCCGGCCAGGTCGTCCAGCAGGTAGCGGACGGCGTGCCGGGAGGCGGTGGTGCCGAAGCCGTGCAGATGCACCACGTCGGGCGGGGCGCCGTCGGGCGCGTCGATCCTGGTCGCCGCCAGGCGCTGGCCGGCCGCGTGCAGGAACAGGTCCTCGGCGCGCGGGCGGGTCGCGGCGGGCGGTGTGTCGTGATCGTGGAGGGGCATGGTCAGACCCCGGTTCCGTCGGTGAGCGCGGCGAACCGCTCCTTGCGCAGGGCGGGCCACTCGTCGCGCAGGACGCTGTAGTAGACGACGTCCCGGCGCCGGCCGCCCGGCATGTAGTTGTAGCTGCGCAGCACGCCCTCCTCGTGGGCGCCGAGCGTGGCGAGGCCGGTGCGGGCGGCGGTGTTGAGCACGTCCGTCTTGAACTCGACGCGCTCGCATTCCAGGACGTCGAAGGCGTGGTCCAGCAGGGCGAGTTTCGCGGCCCGGTTGATGCCGGTGCGGCGGGCGGCAGTGGCGACCCAGGACCAGCCGATCTCCAGACGGCGGTCGGCCGGTGCCAGGTTGCCGTAGGCGCTGCTGCCCATGATGTGGCCGCTGCGGCGGTCGACGATCGCGAACACGATCCGCGTGCCGCTCAGCGTGTCCTTGATGGCGGTCTCGAGGAAGGTGTCGAGGTCGGCCGGTGTCGCGATCCTGGTGACGAACCAGCGCCAGATCTCCTCGTCGTAGACGACGCGTTCGAGGTCGGCGCGGTCCGTGACGCGGAGCCGCCGCAGTTCGACCCTGGAGTTGGACAGCACCGCGTCCGGCAGGTTGTTCCAGCTCACGTTGTACTCCTCGGTGTCTGCTCTGTTGCGACGACCACCAGGGGACGCTCGGCCGACGGACCGGGGGCGGGGCTCCCGTAGACGTCCGACAGTTCCCGTGCGTACCGCTCGTGGACGGCTCGCCGCTTGGGCTTGAGCTGCCCGGTCAGCAGTCCGTTCCCGATGGAGAAGCGCTCGGTGGCGATCACCACGGCGTGGACGCGCTGGTCGGGCAGCAGTTCCTCGTTGACCCCGGCGACGTGGCGGCTCAGCTCGGCGGGGCCGGGGCCGGGCGACGACAGCGACATGACGGCGGTCAGGAACTCCCGGCCGTTGCCGTAGAGCACGCAGTCGCGGATCGCGGGGTGGGTGCGCAGGCGTTCCTCGACGAGGGGCGCCAGCACGTTGTAGCCGCTGCTCACCGTCAGGACGTCGTCCACGCGGCCGTGGATGAAGAGGAACCCGTCGTCGTCCAGGTGGCCTATGTCGTGGGTGCGCACCTCGCCGGTGGGCAGGAACATCTTCTCGTTGGTGCCCGGGGCGCACCAGGTGTAGCGGTGGTTGACGGGGTGGCGGCTGCCGACGATGAGGATGCCGTCCCGGTCGAAGCGGACCGTCTTGTTCGGCAGTACCTTGCCGACGCTCCCCAGGCGGAAGGCGCCGGGGTGGTTCTTCGCCACGATGCAGGTCTCGTTGAGGCCGTAGCCCTCGTAGAGCGGCACGCCCGAGCCATTGAAGAACTCCAGCACGGCTCTGCTCGCGGGGGCGGAGCCGGTCCACAGGTAACGGACCCGGCCGCCGAACTCGGCCTGGAGGATCTCCCGGCGCTTGCCAGGGTCGGCGGGCAGCTCCATGGCCTCCAGGCGTTCGCGGATCTCCTCGTAGAAGCCGGGCACGCCCATGACGACGGTGGGGTGGGTGCGTCGGGCCGTGTCGAGGGCGTCGTCGATCCGGGCGAGCGTGACGTCGTGGCCGTGCGCCAGCGCCGAGTAGATCCAGTAGCGCTGCTGGAGGAACCAGTTGCCGAGGAAGACCAGCAGGTTGTCGCCGTCGCCGTGGGCGAACATCCGCTGCACCTCGTGCAGGGAGCTGTTGACGCTGGCGACGGTGGTCTCCAGGCCCTTGGGGACGCCCGTGCTGCCCGAGGTGAACTTGACGGCCAGGATGTCGGCCGGGTCGTAGCCCTCGTGGTACCGGGGCAGGGTGTCGGGGGCGAAGTCCTCGGCCCAGTCGGCGACCGTGCCGATGGCGCGCAGGGCGCCGCTCTCCGGTGCGCCCGCCTCTTCGGTGAGTTCGCCGAATTCGCCGAAGAGCAGCGTCAGGCCGTAGTCGCGCGGCAGCCGCTCGGGGTCGAAGCGGCCCGGTTCGAATCCGGCCGTGACCGCGCCGAGTTTGATCAGGGCGAGGTCGAGCAGCACCCAGGCGAGGCTGTTGGGCGCGAGGATGCCGACGCGGTCCCGCGGCCGGATACCGAGGGCGTGCAGATGCCGCGCCACGTTGAGGGCCCGGGCGTCGAGCTCGGCCAGGGTGAGGGAGCGGACCTCGCCGTCGGGGCCGCGGTGGTGGAAGCGGTGCCGGGTGTCGGCGCACGGGTGGAGGGCCAGGGTGTTGACGACGTCGGTGACGTCGTCGGCCGCTGCGGTCGAGGGGTCAGTCATCGGCCGTGGCCTTCTCGTCGCCGGCGCGGAAGAAGACCGCGTCGCTGAGGGACACCTTCGTACCGGCGGGCAGCAGTTCGGGCGTGGCGGGCCACACCCGCGGGCCGGTCAGCCCCAGCGCCGCCGCCAGCCGGCCCGCGAACCGGGGCATGACCGGGGCGGAGCACCGGGCGAGCAGCCGGGCCGCGGCCAGCTCCAGCGCGAGCGCGGTGCGCGTCCGGTCCTTCTCGGCGGGGCCGGTCAGGAGGTACTCGCGTTCGGTGAAGCGGGCGGTGTCCTCGACGATGCCGTGCAGTTCGTCCGCCGCCTGGTTCAGCGAGAAGCCGTCCTGCCCGAGGCTCTGGGTGACGGCCGCGAGCCGGACGCCGAGCCGGGCGAGGAACGCGGTGTGTTCCGGCGTCCAGACTCCGGCGTCGGGTGCCTGTCCGCCGTACCAGGCGTCGACGCGGTGGCCGAGGTCGCCCAGCCAGCGCTGCCAGGTGCCGATCAGCGTGTCGGCGAGGGCCTTCTCGTACGCGGCGGGGTCGAAGTTGGTGCGCCGTCCCTCGGGGCGGGTGCGGGCGAGGAAGAAGCGGACCGCGTCGACGCTGTCGGCGGTCAGGATGTCCTTGCCCCACACCGCGTGCCGGCGGCTGGTGGAGAACTTCTGGTGCTCCAGCAGGTAGAACTCGTTGACGTGGTAGTCGATGTCCGGCTCCCAGCCGGGGAAGGCCAGCTTGTACAGCACCGGGTAGAGCAGTGAGTGGTAGAAGCTGTTGTCGTAGCCGAAGAAGTGGACGATCTTCCAGTCCTGCTCCGGCGCCGAGGCCTTCCAGTCCTTGCCGAGGCCGCGGCCGAGCGCCTCGATGCCGTGCAGGAATCCGTACGACATCTCCGGCCACACCCAGATGACCTGGCCGTCGGC
>NZ_GG657757.1:2505414-2578913 GCF_000158955.1 Streptomyces viridochromogenes DSM 40736
TAGTCGCCGGTCTCGGCGTCGAACAGGGCGGGTGTGCTGCGCGGGTTGACGGAGCCGGAGTCCACCAGGCGGGAGAAGAACGCCCGCAGGCCGTCGGGGTAGGACGGGTCGGCGTTGGTGACGGTGTACTGGTCGGGCCGGATGTCCATCAGCGCGAGGGTCGCGGCGATCTCCGCCGAGAAGTGGGCGGCCGTCTCGGCCGGTTCGCGCCCGTCACGCCGGGCGCGCTCGGCGACGTAGCTCTGGAAGTCGTCGCTGCCGGTCAGGTGCCAGGCCTGGACGCCGTTCATGCGCTGGAAGCGGACGAACGCGTCGGCACCGAGGTAGGGGCCGGACAGGTGGCCGAGGTGGAGGTCGCCGTTGGGGGTGGGCGGGGTGGAGAAGACGAACACGGGCCGCGCGCCGAACCGCCTGCGGTCCGCGGCGTCCGCGGCGGCGGCCCGCGCGGCGTGGGCGGGGTCGCGCCAGTAGAGGTCGAAGAAGACCAGGTCGTCGCCGCCGGTGTTCTCGATGACGTGGGTCTCGAACGGCTCGAACATGGCGACGGTGCCGGGGGCGGCGGGGGTGCGCTCTCCGTCCACGACGAGGTCGCCGGTGCCCCGCACGATAACGAAGACCTCGGTCTCGTCGTGCTGGTGCGGGTCGCTCGCGCCGCCGGCGGGCACCCGGCCCCAGCCGGCTCCGGGGCCGAAGCCCTCGACCGAGCTCATGTCGATGCCGAACGCGGCGGACAGTGCGCCGGGTTCGTAGTGGGTGATCTTCACGCTGCGGTCCTTCGTCCCGTCGGGCCCGGTTGGTCGGGGTGTCCCGTGCCTTCCGGAGCGATGTGCAGGAGGTCGGCGGTCTCGGCTGCGAGGGCGGGCGCCAGCCGGTACCCGGAGCCGCCCGCGGCGCCCGCGAACACGACCCGGCCGCCGTCGTCGAGCGTCCGGACGATCGGTTCGCACGTGGGGCTGTAGGCGTCGCAGAAGACCCGTCCCGAGGTGGTGCGTTCGGCCAGTGCGGGTGCGTACCGGCTCAGGCAGGCGTGCGCTTGTGTGAGGTCGGCGGCGGACAGTCCGCGGTCGAGGGTGTCGGGGTCCACGTCCCATTCCTGGCAGGTGTAGCTGAAGAGCCAGTGGCCGCGGTGGCGCAGCGGGAGGAGGAATGCGTCCTCGTCCTCGAAGACGATCACGCCGTCGTCCTCGGTGGGTGCCCGGTCGACGTGCAGGGCGACGATCTTCTTGACGCGGGCGCCGAGCGGCCGGACCAGGGGCTCCCAGGCGGGGTCCGCGAGCCAGGGCCCGGGCGCGAGCACCACTCGGGAGGCGGTCAGTGTGCCGCCGGTGGACAGGTGCAGGGTGACGTCGCGGGGGCCGGGCTCGACGGACGTGACGCGGGTGGCCTCGCGCAGGGCGAGGCGGGGACGCAGGGTCGTCGCGAGCGCCTCGGTGAGGGCGCCGACGTCGGCGTACTGGCAGCCCTGCCCGGTCCACACCCCGGTGCCCGGGGGTACGGCGACCAGACCGCCGGGGACCTGCTCGGCGCGCGTCGGCCGGGCGGTGGTGAGGTAGGTGCGCTCGATGTGGGCGGGGTCGGCCGCCAGCATGTGCAGGGGCAGCGGGTGGATGGGCAGCGTGGGGTCCTCGGCCGCGAGCCGGGCGTAGGCGGCCTGGCTGTGGGTGGACAGGCGCCGGACCCGTTCGGTCGCCCCGCGCGGGAAGTGCAGCCCGGCCGATCGCCTGCTGGCGCCGCTGGCCACGACGTCCCGGTCGAGGAGCGCGACGCGCGGCCGCGGGTCCCGTCGGGTGATCTCGTGGGCGACGAGGCAGCCGATGATGCCGCCGCCGACGACGGCGATGTCGGCGTCGCTCATCCGCTCACCCCCTGGGCCGCTTCGGACGGGTGCGACTTGGGCGCCCAGTCGAGGAACGACTCGGCCTGCTCGTCGGTGCGGACGCCGCGCATCCGGTCGGCGATGCGCCTGCTGCGCCAGGCGACCAGGCTGAGGTTGCGGTCGGCGAGACCGCGCTGCCCCTGGGCCGCGTTGTGCACGAAGATGTTGCGGTCGCCCGGGCCGTCCCAGCGCACGGCGAAGCTGTCGTCGATCCGGTACTCGTCGCCCTCCCGCTCCAGCCGGCCGGTGAGCGGTTCGAGGAAGGCCGGGGTGGCGGGCCGGAATCCGGTGGCCCAGACGACGACGTCGGTCTCGAACCGCGTGGCGGTGCCCGGGTGGTCGCCGCCCCGGATCTCCACGGACCAGTCGCCGACGGCGCCCCGCTCGACCTCGGTGACCGAGTGGCCCGGGTACAGCGCGACCAGGTCCCGGTCGCCCTCGACGAAGCGGTGCACGTAGATCTGCTGGTACACCTCGCGCAGCGTCGCCTCGGAGATGCCGTCGCTGCTCAGCACGAGCTGGGCGTTGAGCTGCGCGCGGGTGGCGCGGTCGAGGCGGGCGAAGTAGTCCGAGTAGCTCGGCATGTAGAAGTCGTTGGTGAACGGGGAGTCGTCCATCGGGAAGTAGTTGCGGCGGCGCGAGACCCAGGAGACCCGGCGCGGCCGTTCGCCTTCCGGCCGGGAGATCAGGTCCAGGAAGACCTCCGCCCCGGACTGGCCGCCGCCCACCACGCAGACCCGTTTGCCGCCGAGGTTGCGGCCCTTGTCGACGATGTCGCAGACGTGGAACTGGTCGTCCCGCGGCGGGGTGGGCGCCACCGGCGGGACCCACGGGGAGGTGCCGATCCCGACGGAGATGTTGTCGGCGGTGAGCCTCCGGCGGTCGGTCTCCACGACGAAAGTGCCGTCCAAGGCGTCGTCGAAGTCGACGGAGAGCACCTTTTCGTTGAAGACGACGTTCTCGTTCTGTTCGCTCGCCCAGCGCAGATAGTTCCGGTATTCCTGGCGCGGCATGGCGTCGAACTGCGCGTTGATGAAGTGGTAGATCTTCCCGTGGGCGTGCAGATAGGAAAGAAAGGAGAATCGGTTCGTAGGGTCGGCGAGACTTACCAGGTCCTTGAGCATGGATACCTGGAGCGTGGTGCCGGGGAGTTGCTGACCGTCGTGCCAGCCGAAGTACTCCTTCTGCTCCAGGAAAAGACTGGAGATGTTCTCGTCGTCGTGCAGGAGTGAGGCGAGGCTCAAATTGGCCGGCCCGACTCCCACGCCGATGCAGCCGTAAGGGCGGCTGTCGTTGTTGCGCATGCGGGTACCCCTAGGTGTTGTGTGACACCGGTGCCTGGAACCGAATCGGCGCGATTGCACGGCTGCACGGCGAAGCCACGCGCCGGTCAGTGGCCGTTCGGTGAACGGGGTGGTGCGTTACTGACTGCGGACGCCGAGTTCCGGTTCGTCCGGTGCCTCGCCGCGCAGTTGCGGACGCCGGGCCGCCGCGGAGACCACCGGGCGTACGCACAGGCCCGCCAGGAGGAAGACCGCCGCGAGTGCCGCCCAGCCGGCTGTTCCGTTGCCGATGACGCCCACCGTCATCAGGACCGGCCCCACCGCCACCTGGACGCTGGATCCGAGGTGGAAGGTGGCGAGGTATTCGACTCGGGACCGGTTGGGCGCCAGCCCGAAGGACAGGCTCCACTGGCCCGCGGACTGGAGCAGTTCGCCGCCGGTGAGCAGGATCATGGCCATGAGCAGGATCGCGATCGCGAGCACCGTCGACTCCGCGTACGCGGCGGAGGCGAAGCAGGCGCAGCACAGGGCCAGGACGACACTGGCTCTCCGCAGGGCCGCGGCGCCCTCGGCGACCTTCTCCGTGCCGCGTGCCACGCGGACCTGGAAGAGGACGGCCAGCACGGTGTTGACGACCAGCAGGACGGCGACCAGGGAGTCCGGCGCCCGGGTGTGCAGGGTGATCCACAGGGGGACGCCCACGCTGAGCAGTGCCATGTGGAGCATCAGCAGGGCGTTGACCCCGGCGGCGGCCGTGTACCAGCGGTCCCGGACGGCCGGGAACAGCAGGCGCGGGCCGGTGCCCTTGCGCCGGGTGCGCACCTGGGGCCGGAACTTCAGGAAGGCCAGGAGCGTGGCGGACAGGGCGAACGAGAGCGCGTCGCCGAGCATCATGGCCAGGAACGAGGTGCGCGTTCCGATCTGGAGGGCCACCGCGGCGAGCAGGGCCCCGACCGTGTAGCCGACGTTGTAGACGACGCGCATTCTCGCGGCCATCTCGGCACGCCGTTCCGTGCCGACCGCCAGTTCCACGAGCGCCTGGCCCATGGGCCGTGCCGCTTGCTCGGCGATGCCCAGCAGGCCGACGACGCAGAGGAACGACACGAAGCCGTCGACGAAGAAGTAGGCGGCGAACCCCACCGCACAGCACGCGTGCAGCAGCATCAGCACCAGCCGTGGACCCCACCGGTCGGCCAGTCTGCCGAACGGAATGGGCCCGAGGATTCCGAGAATGCCGGCCAAGGACAGTCCGAAACCCACCTGGGCGGGGCTGAGACCCACGATCTTGGTGAAGAACAGTGCCGAACCGGCCAGATAAAGGCCCGTTCCGGTGGCGTCGATGAATCCGACGAGGAGCAGTCCGGCACCGCTTCGATTGACCGTGAACTTGTCTACGAGCGACCCGATCACGCTGTTACCACCAAGCGCGGCCGGTCGCCTCCGGAATACTGGTGGTTCTTGGACTTGAACGCATGCTGACCATCGAGAACTTCCCCCGTTCCCCGTTCACGTTTCAACTAGATCCTCGGGCCTCTTGAGCCCACCGAGGATTTCAGTCCGTGATCGGTCCGACTCTAGCCGTAAGCAGCTGACCTGCACAAGCCTTATTACATTCTGTGTCCGAATGTAATGCATGGCCGGGGGTTCGCGGCGGGAACATCGAAAAGGGAATCCGGGCGCCGGACCTCGAATTTCCGCCCACAGAGTCGAACACTTCTGCAATGATCGAGCATCCGGCCGATGGGGAGGAGTCCGGTGACGGGGGTGGACCGGCGGTTTCGGGCCTTGGTGGTCGCGCACGGGGTGTCGGCGTACGGGACGTATCTGAACCTGATCGCGCTCAGCCTGTTCTCGTACGAGATCACCGGTACGGCCCTCGGTGTGGGCGTGGTGATGGCCGTACGGCTGCTGGCCGGTGTCACGGCGGGGCTCGCCGCCGGAGCGCTGACCACCAGGGTCGGGCGCCGGACCGTCATGGTGGCGACGGACCTCGCCCAGACCCTCGCCATGGTCGTGCTCGCGCTCGGGGCGTCGGGCACGACCCTGTGGGTGCTGCTCGGGGCGGGGGCCGTGCTGGGCGCGGGGAACACCTTCTTCAACGTCGCCCTGCGCAGCGCGGTCCCGGTCATGGTCGGACAGGAGAACCGGGCCCGGGCGAACGGCGTGCTGGTCACGGCCCGTTCCGTCGCCACGGTGCTGGGCTTCGCGTCGGCCGCGCCGGTCATCGCGCTCGGCGGTTTCGGTGTCGCCTTCGGCGTCAACGCGGCGAGCTTCGCGGTGTCCGCGGCGGCCGTGCTGGCGCTCCGGCCGCGCACGGACTCCGACGGGGTGAGCGAGCCCACCGGGGATCGGGCCGAGCCCCCTCCGGTCCGTGGCGGACGGCTGCGGCGCCGAGTGGCGGGCCTCGCCGGGCCGTTGCTCGGCATGATCGCGCTGCGGGGTCTGGACGCGCTGGCGTCCGCATCGCACAACGTGGCCCTGCCGCTTGCGGCGCACGAGGCCGAACCGTCCTCCCCGGCGGTGTTCATGACCTGGTTCTGGTCGGCGTGGGCCGTCGGCACCATGCTGGCCCACCAGATCCTCAAACGCCGGTCGCACGGGGCGTCCTGGGGCGAGCGCGCCTTCGCGGTCGGCACCTGCGCGATGTCGTTCTGTTTCGTGGCCGCGTTCACCGGACCGCCCGCCCCGGTCCTGATGGCGGCCGCCGTGGCGGCGGGGTTCGCCGACGGCTGGACCGAGATCGTCTACACCTCACGCCTCCAGGCGACCCCCGACCGGCAGCGCGGCCGCCTTTTCGGACTGTCCGCCACGGCCGAGCAGTCCGGCTTCGCCCTCGGCACGGTGACCGCGGCGGCGGCCCTGGAGGCCCTGCCCGCACTGGCCGTCGTGGGCGCCTTCCACGGGGCTGCGGTGTGCGGGGCGCTGGTCCTGCTGCTGCTCACCGTACGACGGCACGACGCGCGTCATGGCACCGACCGTTCGTCCACCAGCGGAGACAAGGGAGAGAGCGCACATGGAACGTCTACGGGGGCAGGCCATCTGCCGGGGTCCTGAACCGGAGCGCACCGAGGGCGATCCGCTCGACGCCGTGCGGGCGCTGCTGGGCGCCGCCCGGTCCGCTCCCGGCGGGGCCGTGGTCACCGTCGCCGCCGACGGCACGACGAGCTCACGGTCGTATCCCGAGCTGTTGGACGCGGCACGCCGGATGCTCACCGGCCTGCGGGCCCACGGGCTGCGGCGCGGCGACGCGGTCGTGCTGTGCGGGCTGCCGCTGGCCGAGTTCTTCCCCGCCTTCTGGGCGTGCGTGCTCGGCGGGGCCTTACCGGTGGCCATCGCCGAGCACCCCGCGCCCGGGTCCCCGGCGTCGGAGCGCCTCCGGCAGGCCTGCGCGTTGTGGGAGAACCCGCTGGTCCTGACCGACGAGCCCGGCGCGGCCGCCCTCGACCGCACCGGGCCCGCCCTTCGCGTCGCCCTCGCCCGGGACTGCCTGGAGGCCCTGCCCGCAGAGGACCACGGCTCGCCCGACGGGTCCAGTACGGGCTTACTCGTGCCGGACGCGTCCGGTACGGCCTTGCTGACGCCGGACCCGTCCGACACGGCCTTGCTGATGCTGTCCTCCGGCAGTACCGGCGTCCCGAAGGCCGCGCGGCTCACCCACGCCGGGCTCGCGGACTTCGCGGCGAGCAGCCGGCGGATCCTCGACGTGCGCCCGGGCGACACGATGGTGAACTGGCTGCCGGTCGACCACAGCGGCGCGTTCCTGCTCTACCACCTGCTCGCGGTCTTCACCGGCTGCACCAACGTCCACGCCCCCACCGACCGGGTGCTCGCCGACCCGCTGCGCTGGCTCGACCTCCTCCACGACCATCGCGCGCAGCACGGCTGGGCACCGACCTTCGCCTACCGGCTGGTCGCGGACGCGCTCGCCGAGCGGCGCGACGGTCACTGGGACCTGAGCGGCGTCAAGTCGCTGGTGTGCGGTGGCGAGCGGGTCGTGCTGCCGGTGCTGCGCCGCTTCCTCGACGCGACGGCCCGGTACGGGGTGCGCGAGGAGCACATCGCCCCGGTGTGGGGCATGGCCGAGACGGTCACGGCCGTCACCCACGGCCGGCTGGACCGGCCGGGCACCGTGCACCGTTTACTCAAGAGCAGCCTGGGCGGCGATCTGGTCCGGGCCGGCGAGGACACCCCGGACGCCGACTGCGTCACCTTCGTCGCCTCCGGCCCGCCCGCGCACGGCGTCACCCTGCGCATCGTCGACGACCACGGCGCCCTCGCCCCGCCGGGCCGGATCGGCCGTCTCCAGGTCCACTCGCCCGCGCGGCTCACACCCGGCTACGTCGGCAACCCCGAGGCGGACGCCGCCGCCTACCCGGCCGGACGGGACTGGCTCGACACGGGCGATCTGGCCTTCCTCGACGGCGGCCAGGTCGTCATCACGGGCCGGCGCAAGGACGTGATCATCCTCAACGGCCACAACGTCTACTGCCACGAGGTGGAGGAGACCGCCACCGCCGTCGACGGGGTCCGGCAGGGCGAGGTCGCCGCCTGCGGGATCCCGTCCGCGGAGCAGGGCACGGAGGAACTCGCGGTGTTCTTCGTCAGCCGCGGCGACGCCGCCGAGGACACGCGGATCGCGGCCGAGGTGAAGGCGGCGCTGTACACCCGGCTCAGGCTCACCGCCGCGCACGTCGTGTCCGTACCGCCGGGCGAGTTCCCGCGCACACCGGCGGGCAAGGTGCGCCGCGCGGAACTCCAGAGCCGGCTGATGGCCGGGGGCTTCCAGAGGGACTCGGGCCCGGGCCCGGGCTCGGGCCCGGACTCGGACTCGGGCTCGGGCTCGGACTCGGACTCGGACTCCGGCACGGTGACCCGGGTGCTGCGGGAGGAACTGGGCGCCGTACTGGGCCGCCCGGTCGACCTGGACGTGGACGTGGACGTGCCGTTCTACGAACTCGGCCTGACGTCCGTCCTGTTGGTGCGGTTACGGAGCCGGCTGTCGGAACGTCTCGGAACGCCGATCGCCCAGACGGCCTTCTTCGAGCACCCCACGGTCACGGCCCTCGCCGCACACCTCACCGACCGCCCCGCGGCGACGGCCGCCCCGCGGACGCGGCGCGACGACAGCTCCCCCGACCGCCGCGTCGCCGTCATCGGACTGGCGTTGCGCTTCCCCGGCGCGCAGTCGGCGGAGGAGTTCTGGGCGAATCTGCGGGACGGCGTGGACAGCGTCCGGGTGTTCGGCGAGGAGGAGCTCGCGGCGGCGGGCCTCACCCCGGAGCAGCGTCGCGCACCCGGCCTCGTGCCCGCGGCCGGAATCATCGACGGTGTCGAGGAGTTCGACCCGGACTTCTTCGGGATGAGCCCCAAGGAGGCCGGGCTGACGCATCCCGCGCACCGGCTGTTCCTGGAGTGCTGCCACCAGGCCCTGGAGGACGGCGGCCACGCGGCGCCCACGCCCGGGGTCCGGGTCGGGGTGTTCGCCGGTTCGGGCATGAACCTCTACGACCACCAGCAGCCGCCCGCGACCGGAAGCGAAACCGGGACCGGGACGGGGACCGGGACACCGTACGACCCGGCGGACCCGGCCGCCGGCATGCAGACGGCCATCGGGCAGGAGCCGGACTTCCTCGCCACGCGCGTCGCCTACCGGCTCGGCCTCACCGGCCCGGCGATCGGTGTGCAGACGGCCTGTTCCACGTCCCTGGTCGCGGTGCACCTCGCGGCCCAGGCGCTGCTCACCGGGGAGGCGGACCTCGCCCTGGCGGGCGCCGCGGCCGTGCACCTGCCACAGCGGACCGGCTATCACAGTCACCCCGGCTCGATCCTGTCCCCCACCGGGCGCTGCCGCGCCTTCGACACGGAGGCCGACGGCACCGTCGGCGGCAACGGGGTGGCCGCCGTGCTGCTCAAACGCCTGGACCGGGCCCTGGCCGACGGCGACACCGTGCACGCGGTGATCCTGGGCTCGGCCGTCAACAACGACGGCGCCGCCAAGGTCGGCTTCAGCGCGCCCGGCGTCGAGGGGCAGGTGGACGTCGTACGCCAGGCGCTGCGCCGGGCGGAGGTGCCCGCGGAGACGATCTCGTACGTGGAGGCGCACGGTACGGGGACCCGGCTCGGGGATCCGGTGGAGCTCACGGCGCTGGCGCGGGCGCTGGGCGAGGGCGGCGGCTCATGCGCGGTGGGCTCGGTGAAGCCGAACATCGGGCATCTCGACAGTTGCGCGGGGATGGCCGGGCTCATCAAGACGGTCCTCATGCTGCGCAACCGCACGCTGGTGCCGACGCCGCATCTGACCAGCCCGAATCCCGAACTCCCGTTGTCCGATGGCAGGTTGACGCTCGCCACGGAGCAGCGACCGTGGCAGGTGCCGGTCGGCGTGCCGCGCCGGGCCGGGGTCAGCGCGCTCGGTGTCGGCGGCACCAACGCCCATGTCGTCCTGGAGGAGGCTCCGCCCGCGCCCGTTCGCCCGGCGCCGCAACTGCCCGTCCTGGTTCCGGTGTCGGCCCGCGACTCCGAAGCCCTCGACGAGCTCACGGCCGCGCTCCGCGACCGGCTGCTGTCCCGGCCGGACCTCCCGGCCGGGGACGTGGCCGCCACCCTGGCCCTCGGCAGGCCGCACCGTGCCGTGCGCGTCGCGGCGGTCGGTCGTACGGCGGGCGAAGTCGCCCGTTCGCTGGAGGAGGGACGGCACCCCGCATCCGTCCCTCTCGGCCCCCTCGGCCCTCTCGCCTTCGCGTTCGCGGGGCAGGGCAGCGCACGGCGCGGCATGGCGAACGGCCTGTACGCCGCGCACCCGGCGGCCCGGGCCGTGCTCGACCGGTGCGAGGAGCTCTACACCCGGGAGTTCGGCGGAAGTCTGCTCGCACAGCTGCTCACCGCGCCCGGTCTCGCCGCGGAGGAGGACAGCTGGCCCACCGGGACCGCGCAGGCCGCACTCTTCGCCCATCAGGCGGCACTGTCCGACGTCTGGCGGTCGGCCGGGACACGACCGGGTCTGCTGCTCGGCCACAGCGTCGGCGAGTACGCGGCCCTGTACGCGGCCGGTGCCCTGTCGCTGGAGGACGGACTGCGGCTCACCGCCTGGCGGGGGCGGCTGATGCAGGACCGCTGCCCGGCCGGAGGCATGCTCGCCGTCCGGACCGACCGGACCACGGCGAGGCGCGTGGCGCTGGCCGCCGGTGCGGAGCTCGCCGCGCTCAACGGCCCGCGCGCCCAGGTGCTCTCGGGCCCGCCGCAGGCCTTGAAGGAGGCCGCACGGCTGCTCGACCAGGAGGGCGTGCGCCGGCGTGCGCTGCCCGTCGACCGGGCGTTCCACTCCGCGGAGATCGACAGCGCGCTGGACGGGTTCCGTGTCCGCGCGGGTGAGGTGACCTACCGCCCGCTGCACACCCCCCTGGTGACCACCGCCGACGGTGAACTGCGCCGGCCGGGCTGGACGGTCGACGTGGAGTACCTCTGCCGTCAGGCCCGGCAGCCGGTCCGCTTCGACCTCGCCATGGACGCCGCCGCCGGACAGGGCTGCCGGGACTTCGTGGAGATCGGCGCCGGGCGGACCCTCACCGGCCTCGGCCGGCACTGCGTACCCGACAGCCGCTGGCTGAGCGGCCAGGGCGAAGGGGACGGGGCCGCCGAGCAGGCGCACGGGATCCTGACGGGGCTCGGCTCGCTGTACCGCAGGGGCGCGGAGCTGGACTGGGACGCGCTGCTCGTGGATGGCGGTGGCCGGGTGCCGCTTCCCGGGCATCCGCTGCGGCGGCGTACGGTGCCGTACCGGACCGGGGCCGTGGCCGCCGCTCCCAAGAGGCCGGAGCCGTCCGGTGACGTCGTGGAGGCCATCAGCCGGCTGACGGCGGACAAGCTGGGGCGCCCCGTCACGGATGTCGCGCCGGACAGCTCGTTCTTCGAACTGGGCGCCGACTCGCTCTCCCTGATGAGCATGACGACGGAGCTGGAGCAGCGGTACGGCGTCCGGGTCCCGGTCCGGGAGGTGTTCGGCTCGGCCGACACACCTCGGAGGCTGGCGGAACGGGTGGCGCGGCTCCGGGAGGACGCCCCGGAGGTCCAGGATCAAGCGGTGGCACCCGCGCCGCCACCCGCACCCGCCCCCGCACCCGCTGCCCCTCAGCCGTCGGAAGGGCTCCACGACCTCTTCGGTCAGCAGTTGCGACTGGCTGAGCAACTCGTCGACCAGGTCGGCGAGATGATCTCCCGCCAGTTGGACGTACTCGCGAGCGCCGGCACCACGACGGCGCCGCCAGCGCCCGTCGTCGTGAAGCCGACCCCTGTGAAGCCGGCCCCCGTGAAGCCGGCCCCCGTGAAGCCGGCCCCTGTGAAGCCCGCCCCCGCCGCCCCTGCTCCCCTCTCGGCGGAGCCCACCGGAAGCAGCGACTTCAGCCTCTACTTCTTCGGCGACTACCCCGAGGACACCGACCACGACACTCACGACAAATACGGCCTGATCATGGCCGCCGCCGACTTCGCCGACCAGCACGGCTTCCACGCCCTGTGGTTCCCCGAGCGCCACTTCAACTCCTTCGGCGCGCTCTTCCCCAACCCTTCCGTGCTGGCCGCGGCCCTGGCGGCGCGGACCAGCCGGATCCGGCTGAACGCCGGTTCCGTGGTGCTGCCGTTGCACCATCCGGCGCGGGTCGCGGAGGAGTGGTCGGTCGTCGACAACATCTCCGGCGGCCGCGCGGGCCTGTGCTTCGCGAGCGGCTGGCACGCCACCGACTTCGCGCTCGCCCCGCAGAACTTCGGCCGGCACCGCGAGGTCATGTACGAGCACCTGGCGACCGTTCGGGACCTCTGGTCGGGACAGCCGGTGAAGACGACTGCGGGCGACGGCACCCCCGTCGAGATCAGCCTGCAACCGCGCCCCGTGCAGGAACGGCCGCCGATGTACGTGGCCGTGGTGGGGAACCCGGACAGCTACCGCCGGGCGGCGGCCGAGGACCTCGGCGTGGTCACCAATCTGATGACCCAGACGGTGGAGCAACTGGCCGAGAACATCGCGCTGTACCGGCGCTGCCGAGCCGAGCACGGTCTCGACCCGGCGGCCGGGCGGGTGGTGGTGCTCGTGCACACGTACGTGGAGGACGACGCGGAGCGGGCGCGCGCGGAGGCGTACCGGCCGTTCCTGTCGTATCTGCGCTCCTCGCTCTCCCTCTTCGACCAGGTCACCAACAGTCTCGGCTTCCAGGTGGACCTGGAGAACACCCCCGATGAGGATGTGGAGTTCCTCCTGGGGCGCGCCTACGAGCGCTACTGCGACTCCCGCGCCCTGATCGGCGACGAGCGGACGGCCGCGGAGACCGTACGGCGACTGCTGGCCGCCGGAGCGGACGAGATCGCGTGCTTCGTGGACTTCGGTGTGCCGAAGGAGAAGGTGCTGGCGGCGCTGCCGCTGCTGGACCGGGTCCGCAGGACGACTCCCGGAACCGGACCGCGCGCGCTGCCCGAGCCCCGCCGCCTGCCGCTCACTCCCGCCCAACGCCGTATCTGGTTCCTGGAACAACTGCACCCGGGCACCGCCATGTACCACGAGCCCAAGGCGATCCGCCTGGACGGCCCCCTGGACGTCGAGGCGCTGCGCTGGGCCCTGGACCGGGTCGCGGACCGGCACCCGGCCCTGCGCACCGTCTTCGGCCACACGGACGGCGTCCCCTACCAGGAGATCCGCGACCGTGCGCCGCTCGACTGCCCGCTGGTGGACCACACGGGCTCGACGGAGGCGGAGGCCCTGCGGTCGACGCTCGCGGCGGACCACGGACTCGACCTCTCGACAGGACCCCTGGTCGCGGCCCGCCTGCTCCGGCTGTCCCCGAACCACCACCTGCTCTTCCTCCTGGCCCACCACATCGTCTTCGACTCGTCCTCGACGGCCGTACTGGCCCGAGACGTGGCGGCGTACTACCGCGCGCGGCGGGGCGGAGGTCCCGAACCGCGCCCTCTGCCGGAACTACCCGCGGCCGACCACCGCCGCGCGGACCCCGCGTCCCTCGACTTCTGGCGTCAGCACCTCGCCGACGCACCGGAACTGACCCTGCCCACCGACCGCCCCCGCCCACCGGTCAGGTCGGGAGCGGGCGCGAGTCTGACGCACGCACTCGACTCCCGTCTGACGGCGGCTCTACGGACGTTCGCCGCCGGTCACCGCGCCACCCTCTTCATGACGCTCACCAGCGCGATCGGCGCGGTCCTCGGCCGGTTCGGCGGCCGGCAGGACGTGGTGCTCGGCACGGCGGTGTCGGCCCGCCCCACAGGCGCCGAGGACCACGTGGGCCTGTTCCTCGACACGGTGCCGCTGCGCCTGGACCTCACCGGCGACCCGGACTTCCCGACCCTGCTGGGCCGGGTCCGGGAGACCAGCGCAGCGGCGTACGAGCACAGGGGCGTCCCCTTCGACGAACTGGTCGGCGCGCTCAACCCGCGTCGCGACCCGGGCCGCAACCCGCTGTTCCAGGTCATGGTGGAGTACGAGAACGAGGGCGCGGCGGAGTTCGACCCGCCCCACCTGACGGCCACCCTGCTGGACGTCCCGAGCGCCCGCGCCCCGTTCGACCTCAGCGTCTACCTCACCCACCACCCGGCCGGCGTCCGCTTCATGGTCGAGTACGACACCGCCCTGTTCGACGAGGCGACGGTGCGCCGCTTCGTGGACTACGTCGAACAGGTGCTGCGCCGCGCACTGGCCACACCGGACGCGCCGCTCGCACACCTGACCGCCCTCACGGCGGCCGACCGCACGACGCTGGCACGCCTGGAGCACACCGCGGAGGGGGCTCCCCCAGGCACCCTGCACGGCCTCTTCGAACAGCAGGCGCGCCGCGCCCCGGACGCCGTGGCGCTGCTCGGCGAGGAAGCCCCGGTGTCCTACGGGTACTTGGACGCGGCGGCCAACCGCCTCGCCCACCTGCTCCGGGCCCGGGGCGCGGAACGAGGCCGGCGCGTGGCGGTCCTGCTGCCACGCGGCCCGCAGCTGATCACGGCCCTGCTCGCGGTCCTCAAGACGGGAGCGGCATACGTCCCGCTGGACCCGTCCCTGCCCACCCCACGCCTGGCACTGCTCCTCGCCGACACGGCACCGGTCCTCCTCCTCACCTCCGAGGCCGCTGCCCCCCTGAACCTCGAACTCCCCGTTCAGCTCATGGAATCGGCGGACGACACACTCCCGTCGCCCCCGCTCGCGGACGGCGCGGGCCCAAAGGACCCGGCGTACTGCATCCACACCTCGGGCTCGACCGGCCACCCGAAGGGCGTCGTCGTCCCCCACCGGGGCCCGGCGAACCTGGTCCAGCACCACCTCGGCCGCCACCCCGCGCTCCGCACCCTCCAGTGGACGTCACCGGCGTTCGACGTCAGCGTGCAGGAGATCTTCACGACCCTCGCCTCGGGTGCGGCGCTCGTCCTCGTCGACGACGCCGTACGGCACGATCCGGCGGCGGTGGCGGAAACGGTGCGCCGCCACCGGGTCCAACGCCTGTTCATGCCCTGCACTCCCCTGAAGTACCTGATGGAGACCGCACCCGAACTCCCCTCCCTGCGCGAGCTGTTCTCGGCGGGCGAGGCACTCCATCTGACGCCGCCCTTCCGCCGCTTCCTCTCCCAGCACCCCCACTGCACCCTCCACAACCAGTACGGCCCCACGGAGACCTCGATCATCGTCACGTCGCACCGCGTGGACCCGGCCGGCGAGGAGTGGCCGCCCATCGGCACCCCGGTGCCGGGAGCCCGCGTCACGCTGCTGGACGGGGCGGGCGAGCCGGTCCCCGTCGGAGCGGTCGGCGAGATCCACGTGAGCGGACTCCCGGTCGCGCACGGCTACCACGACCGCCCCGCCGAGACGGCCGCCGCCTTCCTCGACGACGGCGAGGGCGGGCCGCGCTACCGCACCGGCGACCTGGCCCGCCTCCGCACGGACGGCACCCTGGAGTACCGGGGCAGGGTGGATGACCAGGTCAAGATCCGCGGTTTCCGGGTCGAACCGGGCGAGGTGCGGACGGCGTTGACCGCGCTCCCGGAGGTCAGAGACGCTGCCGTACTCCCCCGCCGGGACCGCCACGGCGACACGGAGCTGGTGGCGTACGTGGTCCTGGCGGAGCCGACGCCATGGCCCGCCCTGCGCATCGCACTGGCCGCCACGCTCCCCGACCACCTGGTGCCCCGCCGCTGGGTGCCGATGGACCGCCTCCCGGTGAACGCCTCCGGCAAACTCGACCGCGCTTCGCTTCCGGAGCCCGGCGAGAACGCGCCCGAGGACCCTCCGGCGACCCCCGCCACGCCCCTGGAACAGACCCTGCACGACCTGTGGTGCGAGGAACTGGACACCCGCCCGGTCCCGGTGACGGTGTCCTTCTTCGCACTGGGCGGCCACTCGCTGAGCGCGATACGCCTGCTGAACCGGATCCGGGAGACGGCGGACATCGACCTGACGATGTCGGACTTCTTCCTCAACCCGACGATCCGGGGCGTCGCCGCGCGGGGTGGCGGTGGCCGCGTCGTGGACAGCGCACCCATGCCGTCCACCCTGCGCCGCCTGTGGCGCCGCCACCACGCCCTCACGGACCCGAGCGTCTACAACATCGCCCACCGCATGGACCTGCGCGGCGACCTGGACCCCGACGCCCTGCACGGGGCGCTGCGGGACCTGGTGTCCCGCCACCACGCCCTGCGCATCCGCCCCGACGGGCGGAACTTCGAGGTCCTGGCGGAGGTCCCGGTGTCCCTGCCGATCACCGACTTCCGCTCCTGCCCGGGAGACGTGGACAAGTCCGTGGACGACTGGTGCCACACCCAGACCTCGAAGGCCTTCACACTGGACGAGCCCCCGCTGTTCCGCTTCGGCCTCGCCCGGGTGTCCCAGGACCACTGGGTCCTGCTGACAGTCTTCCACCACGCGGTCTGCGACGGCTGGTCCCTGGGCATCATCCGGCGCGACCTGGAGGCGCTGTACAACGCGCGCCGAACGGGCACCACTCCTCAACTGCCGTCGCTCGCGGCACAATTCACGGACTTCGCCCGGTCGGAGGCTGACCTGCCGGACGAACGCCGAAAAACCCTGGAACGCTTCTGGCGCACCGAACTGGACGGGGTCGCGCTACGCCCCGCACTCCCCCACGACCACCCACGCCCCGGCGAACTGTCCGGCCGCGGCGCCCTGCACACCTGGGTGATCGACGACGACACCCCCACCCGCCTGGCCGACACGGCGACCCGCCTCGGCACCACCGCCTACACGGTCCTGGCGGCCACCTTCGCCACCTGGCTGGCCGACCTGTGCGGTGAACGGAACGACATCGTCCTGGCGGCCTCCAGCGCGAACCGCGTCCAACGGGACCGCTCGGAGATCGTGGGCATCCTGGGCGACGCGGTACTCCTTCGGGCGCGCCTCTCCGAAGCCGAGGCCTTCCCCGACTTGGTGACCCGGCTGAGCACCACCCTCTTCACGGCCCTCGACCACCAGGAACTCCCCCTGACGGACGTGGTGTCCCTCGTCTGGCCGGAGACGGCGGACGCCCCGTTCCCCACGGTCCTGTTCACGGTGATCACGACGGAACCCCCGGCCCTGAACCTCCAGGACGTCTCGACCACCGTCCGCGCGCTCCCCATCCAGGGTGTGGCTCGCAACGAGCTCTACGTGGTGATCGCCCCGGAGGCCGACACGATCACGGTCACGTTCGAGTACTCGACGGACCTGTTCACCCCCGAGACGGTCGAGGCGTGGGCCAGGTCCTTCACCGAGGCACTGAGGTCCGCGGTGGGGTCCGGGCCCTGAGCCGGGGCCGAGCCGGCCTCACAGCGCGTCCACCGCGCTCACTTTCCACCCCTCGCCGGTGCGGTTCATCGTCATGCGCACCCGGTTCAGGTCCAGGCGGGACCCGGAAACCTGGGTGCTCTTGGTGGCCTGGTTGATGAAGAGCAGGACCACGACCTTGTCGGGGGAGGCCGAGACGACGGAGGCGGCCGGGGCGCCGGCCGAGCCGGGGGCGGCGACCGTTGCCTTCACCGTGCCTCGGTATTTCCTGGCCGTCGGGGCGACCACGGTCTTCGTGGTCTTGCCGTACTCGTCGCGGAAGTCGCCGGTCAGGTGGGCGCGGGCCCGCGAGAAGTCCTTGTCCAGGTGCCGGTAGTCGTACGACAGGACGATCGGCGCCGCTTTTCGCGCGGCCGCGAGCGCCTCGGTCCGGGCCTTCTCCGTCAGGCGGCCGTCGCGGTACTGCCATCCCAGGGCGGCGAGCGCGACCAGGGCGATGACGAGCAGGGCGGCCATGACCAAGGTGAGCAGCCTCCGACGGCCGCCGGGGCCGGGCTCGCTCCGCTCTTCCGCCTCGTCCTCCTCGAAGGGCTCCGCCGACGGCTCCGGCGGGTCGTCCCAGCCGTCCGCCGGGGCCTTGGTGAGGACGGCGCGCCCGGAGAGTGGCCGCTCGGCCCGGCGCGGGGGCCCCTCGTCGGTGGCCGTCGCCGTGGCCGCTTCGCGGTGGCCTCGTTCCGCGCGCTTCGCCGCCGCGCGGGCGGCCGCCGTCATGGTGCGGCGGGTGCCGGGACCGGGGGCGCGGCCGGTGGTCGTCTTCGGCATGGTGGTCCTCCTCGTCGGTGTCTGCCGGTCGGCGAATCGGCGGGGGTGTTCAGCCGACGAACTCGACGTCGGACGTCAGCCAGCGGCCGTCCTTGTGTACGAGGTCGAGCTGGAGCCGGTACGTGCGTGCCTCGCCCTCCGGCACGGCGGTGTTGGTGACCTTGCTGTCGGCGACCACCAGCACCCGGGCCGAGTTCTCGTCGGAGCGGATGATGCCCGCCTCCAGGACCTGGCCTTCGGACACGGACTTGTTCCGGTCCACCAGCTTCGTCAACTGGTCCGTCTGTGCGGTGAACTGCTTCTTGAAGTCGCCGGTCGCGCCCGCCAGTACGTTCGCGCTGTCGCGGTCGTAGTGCCGGTAGTCGAGGGAGGTGAAGTTCAGTGCCGACTGGCGGGCCGCGGCCAGGACGCCCTGGCGTCGTTGCTCCGTCTCGTGTTGTTCGTAGAGACCGAGGGCCAGACAGATCGTCAGTGCCGTGGTGATGACGGTGGCCGCGACGAGTCCCACCGTCATCACTCCGGGGCGCAGCGGTCTCATTCCATGGGGCCAACGAGCAGCCATTGCCACGACTCCTTTCCGAACACGGCCTGCTGGCCGCCCGTCGAGCCGATCTCGACGTTCTTTCCGTCCGGGCCGGTGGTGGTGCCGGTCTCCGGGTCGTACGGGGTGGCGTACGCCGCCTGGTTCGCGCCGCCGTCGGCGGCCGACGCGCCCGGGGCGTTCTGCGCGCCCCGTACCGACGACTCGCTGCCGCGCGGGAGTGTGCAACGGGCGTCGGTGTTCGCCTCGCGTGTGCTGGTGTCCGCGGGGTCGCGGCGTGCCGTGCCGTACCCCTGGGTGCAGGACGGCGGGTCGTCGGCGTTCAGCACCAGGCCGAAGTGGGTGGTGCCGTCGCCCGGGATGACCGTGTAGCTGCCCTCGACCATCAGCGGGAAGGTGACCAGGGCCTGCTCCACCCCGGGGAGGCGGGCCAGCGTGACCTGGCCGCCGCTGATCAGGTTGGCCAGCAGGACCGACAGCTCCGGCCCGGTCGACTTCAGCAGCGAGTTCAGCTCCTGCGCCGCCGGCCTCGCGTTGCCGATCAGCTTGCGCAGGTCCCCGTCGCTCGTCTTCAACTGGGCCGAGAGGGCCGCCAGATCGCGCGCGAACGACTTGATCGACGATCCCTGGTCGGCCTGCGTCTTCAGGACCTTCCGTGAGTCCTCGATCAGGCCGATCGTCTCCGGCAGCGCCTCGGACGCCGACCCGACCAGGGTGTTGCCCGAGTCCACCAGGCGGCTCAGGTTCGGGCCCGTGCCGGCGAAGGCCTCGCCCAACTCGTCGACCGTGACCCGTAGGTCGTCCTTGCCGACCGAGTTCACCAGGCGGTCCAGGCTGAGGACCATGTCCGTCGTCGGCAGCGGCACCCGCGTGCTCTCGCGCGGGATCGTGCTGCCGTCCAGCAGGTACGGGCCGTGGGAGGCGCGGGGCTGAAGGTCGACGTACTGTTCGCCCACCGCCGAACGGTTCGCCACCACCGCCAGCGTGTCCGCCGGGATGCGCGGCGCACCGTCGTCGATGTCGAGGTCGACCGATACCCCGTCCGGGCCGGTCAGGCGCAGGGCGCCGACCTTGCCCACCGGCACCCCGCGATACGTGACCTCGGCACCGGGGAAGACGCCCCCGGAGTCGGCGAAGTCGGCCCGCACGGCGTAGCCGCGGTCCAGGACCTCGTCCACCAGGCCCGTGTACTCGGCGCCGACGTACGACACGCCTACGGCGGTGATGGTGGCGAAGGCCATCAGTTGCACCTTGACCGTACGGGTGATCACGGCTGGACCCCCTTCAGCATGAGCTCGGCGAGTTCGAGGTTGATCCCCTCGAGCCGGTCGCCCCGGGTGCCGTAGCCGCCGGCGCCGTAGCCGGCGGTGCACACCGGAGGGCACAGCGGGTCGTCGCCGCCCGAGGGGGCGGACGGGGACGACGGCACGCTCGGGCCGCTCGGGCCGCTCGGGCCGCTCGGCAGCGCGGTGGGCTTCGGCACGCTCGGGAGATCCGGTACGTCCGGGAGATCCGGCGCGTCCGGCAGGTCCGGGGGGTCGGGAAGGTCGGGTACCGGAGTGTCCCCGCCGTTTCCGCCACCCGGTTTGTCCGTCAGGTTGCCGTAGATCCCGGCCAGATCGAGGTCCGCGGTGATGTGCAGGTTGACGTAGTCGCCCTTGATGGCGTCCACCACGTTGCGCGGGAACGGGTAAGTCGTGAGCAGCTCAAGGGAGTTGGGCAAGTCGCTGCCCGCCTTGTTGAGCTGTTGCAGGATCGGCCGCAGTTGCCTGAGATTCTCGACCGTGTCGTCGTGCGAGGCGTCGACCACCTTGGTGCCGGTCTTACCCAGCTCGGACAGGGCGGTGAGCATCTTGGTCAGGTCGCGGCGCTGGTCGGCCAGGACCTTCAGGGCGGGCGGCATCGCGTCGACGGCCTCGGCGATCGTCGTCCTCTCCTTGCCCAGCCGTGCGGCCAGCCGGTCCACGGCCTTCAGCGCGCGGACGATGTCCTGGCGCTGGTCGTCCAGGCCGCCGATGAAGGTGTCGAGCTCCTTGAGCAGGGACCTGACCCGGTTCTCGCGGCCGTCCAGGGCCTTGTTCAGCTCCGTGGTGATCGTCTTGAGCTGGGCCACGCCGCCGCCGTTGAGCAGGGCGGACAGCGCCGACAGCACCTCCTCGACCTCCGGGTTGCGGCCGCTGCGGGACAGGGGGATCACATCACCGTCGCGGAGCCGGCCGGCCGGTGCGGTCTCCAGCGGCCTGGACAGTGCCACGTACTTCTCGCCGAGCATGCTGGTCTGCCGCAGCTCGGCGATGGCGTTGGCGGGCAGCTTCACCGAGTCGGCGACCCGGAGGCGAGCCCTCGCGTGCCAGCCCTCCAGCTCCACCTTCTCCACCGCGCCCACCGTGACGTTGTTGACCTTGACCGCCGACTGCGGGACCAGGTCGAGGACGTCGCGGAACTCGACGGTGACGTGGTAGGCGTGGCCGCCTGGAGCGGCTCCGCCGGGGAGCGGGACGTCGTACCAGCCGTTGAACTCGCAGCCGGACAGGAGCAGCGTCCCGACGGCCGCCCACGCGACGGCCCCGCCCTTGCGCAGTGGCCTCATGCGCTCGCCCCCAGGATTCCGCCGAGGGTGCGGTCGACCGTGCCGGTGACCGCGGTGCCCTGGGGGACTTCGGGCAGGGAGTCGAAGAGGTCCCTCAGGTCCCCGCAGTCGGTCTTCTCCCCTGTCGTCTTCAGGATCGAGCACAGCAGCGACGCCGGATCCTGGGGACGGTCGGGGTTGTTGCGGGTGTCGAGGGTGCCCGCGGAGGGGTTGTACGCGTTGTTCAGGTTCGACATGCCCGTCGGCGCTACCTCCAGCAGCTCCTGAAGCGCCGCGCGCTGGGTGACGAGCACCTTGGTCACCTTGCTCAGGCCGGACACGTTCGAGGTCAGCGACTTCTTGTTGTTCTTCACGAATTCGGACACGTCACCGAGGGCCGTGCCGAGGTTCTTCAGCGCCGCCGCCAGGTCCTTGCGCTCGCCCGCGAGTTGCGCGGCGACCTTGGCGAGGCTGCTGTTGAACGACCGCACGCTCTTGTCGTCCGCCGCCAGCGCCGCCGTGAACACCTGAAGGTTTTGGACCGTGCCGAACAGGTCCGTGCGGCCGTCGGAGAGAGTCGTGACCGCCTCCGAGAGGTCCTCGACCATCCGGTGGACGTTCTCGCCCTGGCCGTCGAGGTTGTCCGCGCTGACGCCGAGCAGCCGTGACAGGGCGCCGTCCTTGTTGGCGCCCTCGGGGCCGAGTGCCTCGGCCGTGGTGTGCAGGCTGTCGAAGACGCGGTCCAGTTCGACCGGCACGGCCGTGCGCGACTCGGGGATCTCGTCCCCGTCCCGCAGCGCCGGACCGCTCCGGTACACCGGCAGCAGTTGCACGTAACGGTCGCTGACCACCGAGGAGTTGATGATCGCGGCCTGCGCGTCGGCCGGAACCTTGCGGTCGGCGTCGTACTCCAGCTCCACCCGCACCCGGCCCCCCTCCGGCGTGATCTTCCTGACCTCGCCGATCCGCACGCCCAGCACACGGACGTCCGAGCCGGGGTAGATGCCGACCGTGCGTGGGAAGTACGCCGTGACGCGGGCCGGCTCCTTCCGCGGCCACAGGACGTAGGTGAGCGCGGCGACCAGGGCCAGGGCGGTCAGCAGGGCCAGGCCCTTCCTCCAGCGGTTGCTCACTGCGTGCCTCCCGTCCGCGGTACCACCGGAGCGGCGACCATGTTCTGGATGTAGGAGTCGAACCAGCGGCCGTTGCCGAGGGTGTTGGTGAAGACCCGCACGTAGGGCGCCAGGAGCGCGATGCTCCGGTCCAGGCCGGCTTGGTTCCGTTCGAGCATCTTCACCACGGTGTCGAGGCCCTTGAGCGCGGGCCCGATCTCCTTTTCGTTGTCCTGGACGAGGCCGGAGAGCTGGATGCCGAGTGCGGCGGAGCTCTTCAGCAGCCTGTGGATCGCCGCACGGCGCTTGCTGATCTCCTTGAACAGCTTGTCGCCGTCCTTGACCAGGGCGGTGAAGTCGCCGGAGCGTTCGGCGAGTACGCCCGTGACGCCCTTCGCGTGGCCGAGGAGTTCGCGCAGCGCCTTGTCGCGTGAGGCCACCGTCCGGGAGATCCGGGACAGGCCCTTGATGGACGCCCGTACTTCTGAGGGGGAGTCCTCGAAGGTCGTCGAGATGGTGTCCAGCGCCTTCGCCAGCCGGTCGGTGTCGACCTTCTCCGACGTGGTGGTGAGATCGCTGAACGCCTGCACGACGTCGTACGCGGGGACGGTCCGCTTCAGGGGGATCTCGCTGCCGGGCTCCAGCCGGCCCCGGCCCTTGGGGTGCAGGGCGAGGTACTTCGCGCCGAGGATCGTCTTGACCCGGATCGACGCGCCGGTCTCGGTCCCGAACTCGGGATCGTCCTTGATCTTGAAGGTGACCTTGACGTGGTCGCCGTCCAGGTCGACCTCCTCGACCTTGCCGACCTTGACCCCGGCGATCCGCACCTCGTCTCCCGGCTTGAGACCGCCCGCCTCCGCGAAGGCGGCGCTGTACGTCTCGCCGTCACCGATCACCGGCAGGCGGTCGGCGTTGAACGCGGCCACGGCCAGCAGTGCGAGGACGGTGAGTCCCACCGCGCCGATGACGACGGGGTTGCGCTCACGGAACGGGCGCGGGCGCGGGCGGCGCACGCGGGGAAGCCGTATGCGGGGCGGCTCCACGCGGACCTTGATCAGTGGCTGCCGACGGGGCTTGCGGTGCGGCAGCAGCCGTACCTTCGGCAGCCGTATCCTCGGCAGTCTCGGCGGGTCCACGCGCACCTTGAACAGCGGCTCGGGGCGGCGTTTGCGGCTCATGCTCCACACCTCGCCCTCGCCACGTGCATGTCGGGCGTGAGTGCCTGCTTCGTCTTCGGCAGGACGATCCGGCCGTCGAAGTCGCACAGGTAGAAGTTGAACCACGAGCCGTAGGACGCCGTCCCCGTCAGCTCGTTGAGCTTGTTCGGCAGCCGCTTCAGCACCCCCTCCACGGTCTTCTCGTTGTCGTTCAGCGTCCCGGTGAGTCCGGTCAGTTCCGCGATGTCGTCCTTGAGCGGCGGACGCGCGTCCTTCAGCAGGCCCGAGGTGGCCTCCGTCAGATCGCCGATGTTCACGAGCGACTCCCCGATCGGCTTGCGGTCGGCGGACAGGCCCGAGATGAGCCGGCGCAGCTGCCCCAGCAGTCCGGAGAAGCGGGCGCCGCGCTTGTCGAGCGTCTCCAGCACGGTGTTGAGGTTGTCGATCACCGAGCCGATCAGCTTGTCGCGGCCGGCGAGCGTCGTGGTGAGCGACGCCGTGTGCGTCAGCAGGCTGTTGACGGTGCCGCCCTCGCCCTGGAGGGTCCTGATGATCTCGGTGGCGAGCTGGTTGACGTCCTTCGGGCTGAGCGCGGCGAACAGCGGCTTGAAGCCGTTCAGCAGCGCGTTCAGGTCGAGGGCGGGCTGGGTGCGGGCGAGCGGGATGGTGCCGCCGGGGCGCAGCCGGGTGCCGTCGCCGACGCCCTCGGTCAGCGCGACGTACCGCTGCCCGACCAGGTTGCGGTAGCGGATGACGGCGCCCGTGCTGGTGAGCAGCGGCCTGTCCTGACTGACCGTGAAGCTGACCTCGGCCAGCGTCCGGTCCTTGATCCGGATGCCCTCGACCTCGCCGACCCGCACTCCGGCCACCCGGATGTCGTCGCCCTCCTCCAGACCGGTGACGTCGCTGAAGACCGCGCGGTACTCGCGCTCCGGGGTGAAGGAGAGGTTCACGATGGTGGCGGCGAGCAGGGCCGTCGCCACCATCGTCACCAGCGCGAAGAGACTGAACTTGATCAGCGGGGCGGCGGTCTGCCGGGCTCCTGTGGCGCTCATGCGACGCTCACCGCCGTCCCGCGCGCCATCGGCCCGAACAGCAGCGTCGCGACGGGCGGCACCTCGTCCGCGGGCACGCCCAGCACCGGCGCCACGAGCGAGCCGACGGCCCGCTGCTCGGCCCGGGTCGCGGAGACGTCGTGCGGGCTCAAGGACGGGCTCCCCGGCTTGGAACCGTCGTCGAGGTGGGCGCCGGGTGCCGGCACCGCGGGGTGCGGCAGGTCACGGCACTGGGGACCGGACCGCTCGCCGTAACGGGGTTCCTCGCCCGGTTCGTACGCACCGCGCGGCCGTACGACCTCCAGCGTGATGTGCATCTTGCCGCCCCGGAACGCCTCCTCGGACGCCTTCTCCTGCCGGACCAGGCCGGCCAGCAGGCAGGGGTACTGCGGGGAGTAGCGGGCGAACAGCTCCAGCGTGGGGCGGGAGACCTGGCCGAGGGTGATCAGCCGGTCGCCGTTGGCGTCGAGGAAGTCCTCCGCGGTGCCCGCGACGGTGGCCGTGCTCTTCAGCGCCGCTGCCAGTCGGTCCTTCTGCTCCGTGATCGTGCGGCTGGTGGTGACCGTGTTGCGCAGGATCTCCATCAGGTCGGGCGCCGCGTCGCCGTACACCTCGGCGACCTCGGCGAAGCGTGCGATGTCCGCCGTGAGGGACGGCAGGTGCGGGTTGAGGCGGCTCAGGTAGTCCTCCAGTCGCGTGAGGTTGTCGCCGATCCGGTCGCCGCGGCCGTCGAGGGCGGTGGCGAACGCGGAGAGCGTGGCGTTGAGCTTGCCGGGCTGCACGGTCCGCAGCAGCGGCAGCAGGTCGTTCATCAGCTGCTGGAGTTCGATGCCGACGCGGGTGCGGTCCTGGGTGATGACGTCCCCGGCGCGGATCGGGCGGGCCGGGGGCCGCTCGGTGCTCGCGGGTGCGACCAGGTCGACGTACTTCTCGCCGAACAGCGTCTTGGGCAGCAGGCGCGCGTGCACGTCGGAGGGGATGTGGGAGACGTACTCCGGCTTGAGCGCGATGTCGAGCCGCGCCTTGGTCCCGTCCGCGTCCACCTCGCGCACCTCGCCGACCAGCAGCCCGCGCAGCTTGACGTCGGCCCGCGGGTCGAGCTGGTTGCCGAGGCTGTCGGCCTCCAGTGTGATCCGCACGGCCGACGTGAACACCTGCTGGTAGACGGCGACGGACAGGGACAGCAGCAACGCGAGCACGGCGATGAAGACGACACCGTACAACCGCAGTCTCAGCACCCTCATACGGCGGCTCACCCCGCGATCCGTACGGTCGTGCTGGCGCCCCAGATCGCCAGCGACAGGAAGAGGTCCAGGACGTTGATCGCCACGATCGAGGTCCGCACCGCGCGGCCCACCGCGACGCCGACGCCCGCCGGTCCGCCGCTCGCGTGGTAGCCGTAGAAGCAGTGCACCAGGATGATCAGCACGGCGAAGACCAGCACCTTCCCGAAGGACCACAGGACGTCCACCGGTGGCAGGTACTGCTGGAAGTAGTGGTCGTACGTGCCCGTGGACTGCCCGTAGTAGCCGGTGGTGATGGTGCGGGCGGCCAGGTACGAGGAGAGCAGGCCGATCACGTACAGCGGGATCACCGCGACGAACCCGGCGATCATCCGGGTCGTCACCAGGAACGGCAGCGAGGGCACGCCCATCACTTCGAGCGCGTCGGTCTCCTCGCTGATCCGCATCGCGCCGAGCTGGGCGGTGAACCCGGCGCCCACGGTCGCGGAGAGCGCGAGGCCGGCCACCAGCGGGGCGATCTCGCGGGTGTTGAAGTACGCGGAGAGGAACGCCACGAAGTTGGAGGTGCCGAGCTGGTTGAGCGCGGCGTACCCCTGCAACCCCACTTCCGTGCCGGTGAAGAACGACAGGAAGGCGATCACACCGACCGTGCCGCCCACGACGGCGAGCGCGCCCCGGCCGAAACTCACCTCGGCGAGCAGCCGCAGGACCTCCTTCTTGTAGCGGCGCAGGGTGCGCCCCGTCCACGCCAACGAGCGGCCGTAGAAGGAGAGCTGGGTGCCCAGCGCCTCGAGGGCTTTCAGCGGGCGGTCGACGACTCTCATCGGCTAACCCCTCTGGGGGACGACCTGGAAGTACACCGCGGTCATCACGAAGTTGGTCACGAACAGCAACATGAAGGTGATCACCACCGACTGGTTCACCGCGTCGCCCACGCCCTTGGGCCCGCCCTTCGCCGTCAGCCCCTTGTAGGAGGCGACGATCCCGGCGATCGCGCCGAACACCAGCGCCTTGACCTCCGCCGCCCACAGGTCGGACAGTTGGGCGAGCGTGGTGAAGGAGGCCAGGTAGGCGCCCGGGGTGCCGTTCTGCAGGACGACGTTGAAGAAATAACCGCCCGCCACACCGACCACCGACACCAGCCCGTTGAGCAGCACCGCGACCAGCATCGACGCCAGCACGCGCGGTACGACCAGCCGGTGGACGGGGTCGATGCCCAGCACCTGCATGGCGTCGATCTCGTCGCGGATCTTCCGCGCCCCGAGGTCGGCGCAGATCGCCGTGCCGCCGGCGCCCGCGATCAGCAGCGCGGTGACGATCGGCGAGGCCTCCCGCAGTACGGCGAGCACGGAGGCGGCCCCGGAGAAGGACTGGGCGCCCAGCTGCCGGGTGAGGCTGCCGATCTGCAGCGCGATGACCGCCCCGAAGGGGATGGAGACCAGGGCCGTCGGCATGATGGTCACGCTGGCGACGAACCACGCCTGCTGGATGAATTCCCGGGCCTGGAAGGGCCGCCGGGGGATCGTGCGGACCACGTCCAGCGCCATCGCGAACAGACTGCCCGAGTGCCGCAGCGCTCCGACCGGTGACAGTCTCACGCGCCGGCCACCTCCTCCTGGCGCAGCCGGGCCTCGCGCCGGGCGATCGCCTCCCAGCGGGGCGGCCGTGCGACGCCCGGCCCCGGCAGCAGGCGGGGAGTCCGCTCCTGAACGTGCGCGCTGTCGTCGATCTGGGCGAGTTCCTGCTCGACCTGCGCCGCGTCCTTCTCCTCCGCCATGCCGATCGGGCCCTGCATCCGGCCGTGCAGGAACTGTCGTACGACGGGCTCGTCGCTGGTCAGCAGCTCTTCACGCGGCCCGAACATCACCAGCTCGCGGCGGAACAGCAGCCCGATGTTGTCCGGCACCAGGCGGGCCGAGGCGATGTCGTGCGTGACGATCAGGAAGGTCGCGTCGATTTGGGCGTTGAGGTCGACGATGAGCTGGTTGAGGTAGGCGACGCGGACGGGGTCGAGACCGGAGTCCGGCTCGTCGAACAGGATGATCTCCGGATCCAGCACCAGGGCCCGGGCCAGCCCCGCCCGTTTCCGCATGCCGCCCGAGATCTCGCCGGGCAGCTTCCGCTCCGCGCCGACCAGCCCGACCATGTCCATCTTCTCCAGCACGATGCGCCGGATCTCGCTCTCGGACTTGCGGGTGTGCTCGCGCAGCGGGAAGGCGATGTTGTCGTACAGGTTCATCGAGCCGAACAGGGCACCGTCCTGGAACAGCACGCCGAACAGCTTGCGCACCTCGTACAGGTCGCGCTCCCGGAGCTTCGTGAGGTCCCGGCCCTGGATGGTGATCGAGCCGCGCTCCGGCTTGAGCAGGCCGACGAGCGTCTTGAGGAACACCGACTTGCCCGTGCCCGAGGGGCCGAGCATGACCGATACCTCCCCGGCGGGCAGCGTCAGCGAGACGTCCTGCCAGATGACCTGGTGACCGAAGGACTTGGTCAGCCCTTCCACACAGATCTCGACACCCATCCGGTCCCGCCCTTCAGCCCATGTCCGTGGAGCAGCTCTGACATCTGCTCTACGGGGAGGGGCGGGGCGTCCGTCGCCGGTGTGGCGGATTTTTTTCGGGCGGGTTTCCGGGGGGGTTTCCGGGCGGGTTTCCGATCGGGTTCCGGGCGGGATCCGGGCGGGTTCCGGTCGGGTTCCGGTCGGGTTTTCCGGGCGTGTTCCGGTCGGGTTCCGGGAGCTACGGAAGCGGGGGCACCGTGGGCTCGGGGGGCGAGGTGGGCGGTGTGAGGGGAGCCGTCGGAGCTTCCGAGACCGCTGGGACCACCGTGTCCGTCGGTAGGGCGGAAGGCTCCGCCGGCAGGTCGGGCGCCTCGGGCGTCGGCAGGTCGGGGACCATGCGCTTCGGCAGCTCGGGCACCTGCGGGACCTTGGGCGCGGACAGCGAGGGCAGCGGCGACACCGGAACGTCCGGGACCTGCGGCAGCGACGGCACGGACAACGGGAGGAACGATTCGCCGGCCGGGGACTCGGCGGCTCCGCGCTCGACGGCCGCACCCGTGGGCTCATTCCCCCGAGGCGTACGGCCCCCGCCACCACCGTCCGGCCTCGGCGTCTCCGCGTCCGGTGAGGCGGCCGCGGGCCGGGGCGCCGTACCGCCCCCGCCTCCGCCGCCGTCGATGGCGTACGGCAGCACGAACCCCGCCACCGCCAGGGACGCCGCCGTCGACGCCACCGCCACGGCCTGCACCCTGCCGCCGCCCCGCGGCCGTCCCCACCCGATCAGGAACAGCGCGAACCCGAGCGTGGCGGCCAGGGACTGCCGCAGCGTCCGCCGGGCCCGCGCCAGCAGCGACTCGACGGTCCGGTAGCTCAGCCCCATCTCGTCGGCGACCTGCCCGACGTCCAGGTCCTCCGACTTCAGCCGCAGCGCCTCCGCCTGCCGCGCGGGCAGCTCACCACTGCGCACCGCCAGCCACTTCGCCTCGGCACGGTCGCACACCGCCTCCTCGACGGGCACCGGTCCGGGGGCGACGAGCGTCGGACTGGTACGCACCTCGGCCTCGCGGTTCACCTGCCGGTAGCGGTCGACGCACAGCCGCATCGTCACCGTCGTGAGCCAGGCCGCGAGCCGCTCCTCGTCCAGGTCGGGCCGCTCGGCGGCGCGCAGCATCGCCTCGTGCACCGCGTCCTCGGCGTCCTCCGGGCTCATCGACCTGCGCCGGGCCACCTTGAGCAGGTGCTCACGGTGGCTCCACATGCGCCGCCACCGCTCGTCGGCCGCGTACATCTCCGCAGGTGTCTCTGCGGGCATGTCCGCGGACATGTCCGCAGGCCTGTCCGTCGCCATGAGGGCCCCTTCGCGCTCACCCACCGGAATCGTGCCGTCCGGCGGTGGGCGACATTACCGCCGAGTATCGGCGGTTGTGGAGGGGGAAGCGGGCATCGAGTCCGCGCTGTTACTGGTGAGCGGGGCGCCGACGATCGGCAGGTCGTCGCCGGTGAGCCCGATCTCCCGGCTGGGGGCGGGGAGTTGCGGCCCGTCCGGCTTCTCGGGTTCGGTGGCCGAGGAGGCAGGGGGCGACGGAGTGCAGAGGACGGCGGGGCGCTCGGCCGGGTGGAGGGTGTCGGCGAGGGCTTCGGTGAGGACTTCGGCGCGGTGGCGGCCGGCCGCGACGGCTCCGGCCGCGCGGAGGAGGACCCGGTTGAGGCCCCGGCGGAGGACCCTGCGGAGGCGTCCGGCACCACCCGGTGCCCCTCCAGGAAGTACGCGTACCAGGCCCTGACCGTGCGCAGGTAGGCCGCCGAGTGGTTGTAGCCGAGGATCGCCCGGTCCACCTGGGCGGGAACGGACAGGTCCCGGCCGCCGGCACACAGATACCGTCCGGCGGCGACTGCCGCGTCGAAGACGTTGTTCGGATCCGTTCGCCCGTCGCCGTTGCCGTCCGCGCCCCAGCGGTCCCAGGTCGACGGGATGAACTGCATCGGCCCGACCGCACGGTCGTACACCGGGTCCCCGTCGTGGGCGCCGCCGTCGGTGTCCCCAACCAGCGCGAAGGCCACGCCGTCCAGCCGCGGCCCGAGGATCGGCGCCACGGTCGTACCGTCCGACGTCACCCTGCCGCCCCGCGCCTGTCCCGACTCCACCTGCCCGATCGCCGCCAGCAGCTGCCAGCGCAACCGGCAGCCGGGTGCCTCGCGCGCGAGCCGGTCCTCGGCCCGCCGATAGGCGGCGAACACACTCGCCGGCAGCGCACCACCCACCTCCTCCGTCGCCGCCCCGCCGCCCGCGCGCTTCCCGGTCCGCAGGGGCGGCAGCTCGATGCGGTACGGCGCATCGCCGGAGATGCTCGGTCCGTCCTCGGCGGGTACCCGCCCGGGAGCCGGTGCGGACGCCCGTGCCGGGACCGCCCCCGGCGCCTGCGACGCGGTGAGCGCCGCCATCGCCGCCACCGCGGCCAACGTCCCCATGACGCGTCTACCCCTGTGCCCTGCCACGTCCTGCTCCCCATCCCTGTGGACTGCCTTCCACGGCTTTACGGGGCGGGGCGGGGGGTCCGTCGCGCGCTCTGTCCATCTGCGGGTCGGACGTCGCGGACCGTGCGGACTTGGCGAACGGCAGACGAGTCGGGCTGCACGCCGGAGAGAATCGCGACAGCGCTATGAACTGCACAAACGTCCAGGACGGGCGCTTTGATGGCTACCGTGTTGGCTACGTAACGAGTGGCCCCAGCCCCGGTGCCGTCCGGACGGCACCCGCCCCCAGCTTGGTGACGGACGCTCTTGTGATCGGTAGGTCAGACCGGCAGGTTCCAGGAGCGGCCGTCGGGTGTTCCGAGCCACACGCGTTGAGTGCCGTCCAAGTCCACGGTCAGGCCGAGGTCCGAGTGTGGGGGTGAGCCCGCGTCCTGCCAGATGGTGAGAGCGTCTTCCACCTGATCCCAGAGGCGAAGAGGGCCGTGCTGGTGCACGGTCCAGCCGCCTCCGGCCGGTTCGGTCCACGCCTGTGACCCGGTGGCGACGTCCACGAGGATCACCCCCGTGCCGGTGGTCATGAGTTCGGCGGACGGTGCGGCGAGCTGAGCGAGGAACTGCCCGGTCCAGTCTTCCAGGAGTGCGGGGTTCACGCGGGTGGCGCGGGTGTGGCCGGGATGCTGCTGGAAGGTGGGTCGGGGTGGGCGTTCGTGAGGACGGGCGAGCATGTAGCTGATCTGGTCGGGGTGGAAACGGCCGGTGGCGGTGGCGTCGTCCTGGACGGTGAGGCGGACGAGCCCGGAGGCGAGCATCCATCCGCTGATGGTCGTGGTGATGGTTCCGCCGACGCGTACTTGGTACAGCCAGGCTGGGGGGATGTGGCGGACGGCGCAGGTGGCCACGATGTGGTCGTATTCGGCGTCGTCCTTGTGTCCGGCGAGGCCGTCGCCGGTGATCAGGGTGGGGTGATATCCGGCGGCGTGGATGTGGTCGGCCGCCGTGGCGGCCAGGCCCGGGTCGTACTCGATGGAGTACACGTTGTTGTCGCTGAGGCGGCTGCACAGGATGGCGGTGGAATAGCCGGTGCCGGTGCCGATCTCCAGCACCTTGTGACCCTCGCTGATCCCGGCGACGTCGAGCATGCGCACGATCAGGGAGGGCAGCGTGCTGGACGAGGTGGGGCGGCCGGTGACGGGTCCGGTGGCGTCGACGGCGGTGGTGCCGTCGACCTGGGTGACCCAGGTGGTGTCCTGGTAGACGAGCCCCAGCCACTTTCCGGGATCGGTCCGGTCGCGGTGCACGGGGGTCCACTGGCGTCCGTCGAACTGGAACAGGCCGTTACCCAGGAAGAGTTCGCGGGGCACCGTTTCGAGGGCCTTGCGCCATGCCGGGTTCTCCACAGGGACGGCGGTGGCAAGTTGGTGGCGCAGGTCGGCGGGGTCGGTCATGCGGAGGCTCCATGCTGTAGGCGGTCGGCGATGGCGTGCTTGATGGGAGCAGTGATGTGGTCGGGGAACCAGGCCCATTGACCGTTGGGGTTGCACTCATACCAGTGCCAGACGCCTTCACGGTCTAAGCCGAAGTCGAAGGCGCCGAAGGTGAGTCCAAAAGCATCGAGGTAGGCGCGTACGCCTTTGACGACGGCCGGGGGGACGGGCACGGGGGTGTAGGCAAGCCGGTCGTAGTGGCGGCGCCAGTCCACGCCAGGTGAACCGTCGATACGGACGGCGGTGAGGTGGTCGCCGACGGCAGTGAGGCGGATGTCGGCGAACTTGCTGACGCGCTGCTGAAACAGGTGTGCAGTGTGCCGAAGATGACTGTCGATCTGGCATGGGGTGACGTCCTCGATCCACACGGTCAGCGCGCGGCCGGTGTCGTCGGTGTACTCGGTTTCCCTGAGCGGCTTGTAGAGGACCGGCCCATGTTCGGCGATGAAGGTGCGGGCGCGGTCGGGGTCGTTGGTGATGAGCGTGGGTGGCACGGTGAAGCCGCAGGCGGCAGCCGTAGCCAGTTGTGCCGACTTGTACTCGGCGTCCCGGTTGCGCCATGGGTGGTTTAGGTAGTGCGCACCGGCGAGAGAGGCGAGAATGCCGCCGAGCCCGTGGCGGGCTTCCTCGACGGCCCATCGGCCGGTCTGCTCATCCATGGCGAGGTCGGCGGTGTAGGGGGTGGGCCGCCGCCAGTACACCGAGCGGACGTTCCCCAGGTCGACGCTCCGGGACGCGGTGGCGAGAGTGCCGCCGGTCCCGATGCCGGCGAAGGTGCCGGACAGGGTCACCTCTCGGGGGAAGTCGCCGGGGTCCAGACGCACCACTGGCACGCGACGCTGGTTCAGTTCGGTGATCAGTTCATCCGCAGTCGCGTCGTCCAGGCGCGTGACGACGAGGACGGGCGGCCCACCCACAGCCATCAGTCAGAGTCCCCATTCTGGTCGCTGCCCTGGTCCGGGGTGCCGTCCAAGCTGGTCTTCGTGCTCGTCTCCTGCGACGTCTCCGACCGCTTGTGCTTGGCCTCCGCCGCCAGCGGTGCGCCGTCGGGGCCGACCCACGCGGGGACCTGCGTGTGCGGGTCGAGGACGGGCCGGGCGGCGGAGAGGACGGCCGCAGTCGGGTAGGGCCGCATGCGTCCGAGTCCCCAGGGCTTGACCTGATCCAGTGACGTCAAGGGCTGTTGCATGATTCTCCTCGTCTCTCAGGTGATCCGACAGTGGCAGCCGCCGCCCGGGGCTTCCGGACGGCGAGAGGGGCTCAGCCGGGGCAACTGGTGTGAACGAGCGTTGTGCCCCGGCCAGGGAGGTAGTTGGGCCATCCGCCCCAGGGGATAGGGCGGGCGGCCCTTGCGGTCCCCCTCGCGTTTGAGGGACCGCTGCGCACACCCGCAGGGAGGACGCTCCGGTGTGGCGAGAGCCGCTACGTGCGGCTCCTTGTCGGGAACGGAGTAGGTATTCGGGGCAGAGTCCGTGTGGACTTCGTCGAAGACCATGGACACCACCAGCCCGAGCCAACGGCGACGGCTCCCAGGAGCCCGGTGCCGGCGGTTACCCCGTCGACTTGAGGCATGCGGTGGCGGCCGATCATTGGTTACCGACCTTGATCGCGATCTCAGCCCAGACCCGCTTACCCCAGGGAAGGAGATCGGTTCCCCAACGGTCGGAGAGGGTGTCGATCAGGAGGAGGCCACGGCCGCCGATGGCGTCCGGACCAACGATGCGCAGTTCGGGCATGCGGCGGGACTTGTCGACCACAGCTACGCGGAACCGGTCGGGGCGCGGCTGCTCGGCGATCACCCGGACGCTGTGAGAGTGACCGTGGCGGACTGCATTGGTGACAATTTCGGAGATCAGGAGCGTGCCGGTCTCTGCGGCGTCCTGGTCCATGCCCCACTCCGCGCATGCCTCCCGGACTATCTGACGCGCCACCGGAACAGCGGCGGCCTCGCTCGCCAGGGTGACGCTCTGGCGCGGGTATTGGCCTGGTCTCACTCGCTCGTTGGTCATGGAGATCGTCACGCCTTGGTCTGGGCGGCTGGGGAAGGCCCCGCCCGCGTGCCTCGGAGCAGAAACCTGCGGGCGGAGCCGCGCCGAGGTGCGTTCACGGATGCGCTTCCCGGCGTCTGGCAGTCAGTCAACGCGTGGAGAAGGGGACGGGGAGACTCCAGAAGGTGACTCCAACGCGGAGTCACGTCAGCGGCGTTGGCCCTACCATCCGTTCCATTCGCTACTCGGGGGAGTTGCAGATGGACCGTCTGTCACCGGACGCGCGTGAGGTCGTCGCCGGTCTGCTTGGGGATGAACGCCTGCTCCATGCGTGCGCCGAGCGGGACATGGGCACGCTGTTCCGGATGCTCAATGCACGCGGTGTCAGTACACGGCGCATTGCTGCCGCCGTCGACATCACGCAGGGGCGGCTGTACGACTACATGAACGGCAAGAGCAGGGTGGAGAAGCTGACCCTGTTCGAGCAGATCGCCGACGCCTTCCACATCCCCGGCCATCTGCTGGGTCTGGCTCGACGCTCGTGGGAGCCCGCGCCGGCGACCGCCGAGCACGAGCGGACGGACCGGCCGCCGCCGGACTCTGACGACCTGGTGGCGATGCATCATTTCCGCAGCGCTGACCGGCAGACTGGCGGCAGCAGGTTGTACGGAGCTGTCGTCCGGCACCTGTCGGACCGGGTGGCGCCCCGGCTGGTCGACATCCGCAGCGGTCCGCAGGTGTTCGCCGCCGCAGCCGCGCTGACCGAGATGGCGGGCTGGATGGCTCACGACTCCGGTCATGACGACCGCGCGGCCCGGCACTTCGCCCGCGCCCTCCCTCTGGCCCGCACCTCTGGTGACCTCCCGTTGGCCGCGCACGTCGCTGCGAGCAGCAGCCACCTTGCCCTTGAGACCGGGGATGCGGCCGGGGCTGTCGGCTGGGCGCGGATCGGGCTCGAACTGGCCGCGCAGGGGCCTCGGATTCCCGCGCTGACGGCGCGGCTGCACACCATGCAGGCGCGTGCGCTGGCGGTCGCGTCTCAGCGCACCCCGGCCGCCCACGCGCTGGAGGCCGCGCACCGTGACCTGGACACTTCGCCCGCTGCTGATCACCCGTGGCTGAGCCCGTTCGACGCCGCCGCGCTGGCCAGCGAGTCGGCTCTGATCCTGCGTGACCTGGAGCAGTACGACGAGGCGCTGTCGCACGCCGAACGAGCTGTTGCGCTGCGCGAGGCGGGGCGGGCGCGGTCTCTGGCTCTCAGCCGGATCAGCCTGGTGGACATCCACGTGCGCCGGGGTGACCTGGACGCCGCGGTGAGCGTCGGCCACGACCTGCTCAGTACGAGCCCGACCCTCGGTTCGGTCCGGGTGGTGCAGCAGCTTGACGGGCTGCGCCGGCTGCTGAAGCCGCACCGGGGGTACCGGCCGGTCCGGGAGTACCTGGCGCGGTTCGATGATGCACGCCGCGCCAGAATGCTCCTGCTGGCCGATCTGATCCCGCCATCCTCGGGAGGCACCACCGCATGAGGCCCACTGCACCCGATCCCGCCGACACCGACGCGTGGAATGCTTATCTCGCGGAGGGCAACGCCAAGCAGGCCCGCAAGCGCGTGGCGGCCGATGTGCTGCTGCGGGACCCGCGCGGCCGTGTGCTCCTGGTGAACCCCACCTACAAACCGGGCTGGGATCTACCCGGCGGGATGGCGGAGGCCAATGAGCCGCCGGAGGACACAGCACGCCGTGAGCTGATGGAGGAACTCGGCATACGGCTCACGCTGCTCGGGCTGCTGGTGGTGGACTGGGTGGCCCCGCACGGTCCCTGGGACGATCAGCTCGCCTTCATCTTCGACGGCGGCACCCTGGACGAGGAACAGGCCGACCGGCTACGGCCACGAGACGACGAGCTGTCCGAAGCCGCCTTCGTCACGGCCGCCGAAGCCGCCGGTCGCCTCCGGGACCGCACCCGGCGCCGGTTCGAGCACGCTCTGAAGGCGCTGGACGCGGGACGGCCGCTGTACCTCCGCGACGGCGCACCCCTCATATGACAATGCCTGTCGCCCAGCCCTGACCCCCGAGGCATGGCTACTTTCATGGCTACGTAAGGAGCCGCGCGATCCCGTTCGAACCGGTGCGGACCGAGACCCAGCGGGGCCCGCCAATACGCTAAAAGCCAGCGCGAGGTGTGTCTTGCCCGTTCCAGGCGGTCCGTGACCTGCGTTTTCGCTGGCTAGAAGCCCTAGGCGGCAGACGAGTCGGGCTGTACGCCGGGTTCTGTTCCCCGGTTCCCTCGCGGGAGCCGGGGCGACGGCCATCCATCTAGGGCCGGCGTTGCCACCGGCCTCGTGCGGTCTACCCGCGGACTCGGGCGGGCAGCCCTCGATCGTCCGCGCAGGAGCACCGAGGTGCTCCCTCTTGACCTTGCTCCGGGTGGGGTTTACCTAGCTGCCCAGGTCACCCTGGGCACTGGTGGTCTCTTACACCACCGTTTCACCCTTACCGAGGACCGAGGTCCCCGGCGGTTTGCTTTCTGTGGCACTGTCCCGCGGGTCACCCCGGGTGGCCGTTAGCCACCACCCTGCCCTGTGGAGCCCGGACGTTCCTCGGGAAGCTCCCCGTCAGGGGGACTCCACGCGGCCGTCCGCCCGGCTCGTCTGCCGTGTCGACCATGGTACCCGGCGGACATCCCGCTTCGGCGCCACGGCGGTGGCCAGCACCGAGCCCGCCAGGATCAGGGTGAAGGCGACGCCGATGCCGAGGGTCAGTTCCTCGTCCAGGAAGACGGCGCCCGCGGCGACCGCCACCGCCGGGTTGACGTAGGTGATCACGCCGGCACGGGTCGGGCCGATCTCCTTGATCAGTTCCAGGAAGGCCACGAACGCGATCGCGGTGCAGATGACGCCCAGGCCGGCGAGGGCGGCCAGGACCTCGCCCGAGGGCATGGCGGCGGGCCGGGTCAGGAAGGCCGCGGGGGCGTAGACGACGGCGGCCAGCGTGAGGCAGGGGGTGATCAGCTGGAGGGTCGGGACGTCCTTGAGGTACCGGGCCGCTATCAGCGGGGCCGTCGCATAGCCGACGACCGTCACCAGCACCTCGGCCATCGACAGGGCGTCGCCGCCGGTGAGGTGCGGCAAGGTGAGGACGGTGACGCCCGCGAGGCCGAGGGCGAGTCCGATGACACGGCGGGCGCCCACGTGTTCCCCGGCGCCGAAGAAGCGGGCCAGGAGGAGGGCGACGATCGGCACGCCCGCGATGAGGAGTCCGGCGGTGGAGCTGGAGAGGTGACGTTCGGCGTCGGTCAGGGTCCACCAGGGGCCGACGATCTCGATGACGGCGAAGGCCAGCATCGGCTTCCAGTGCGCCCGCACGGTACGGCCGAAGCCGCCCTGGCGCAGGGCGAAGGGGAGCAGGAGCGCGGCGCCGAGGGCGCAGCGGGTGAACACCACCATGGACGGGGACACGGCGTCCACCGCCACTTTGATCATCAGGTAGGGGACGCCCCAGACCACTCCCATCAGGGAGAACAGGAACCAGCCGCGTGCAGTCATGCGGTGAGTCTCGGCCGAGTCAGCCCGCCGTGTCTTGAACGCTGTTGCGGTAGGCCGCCGGGGTCACGCCCAGGACCCGGCGGAACCAGCGGGTGAGGTGCGCCTGGTCGGCGAAGCCGACGAGGCCGGCGACCTCGGCGGGGCGCAGGCCGGATTCCAGGAGGACGCGGGCCCGTGCCACCCGGTGCTGGGCGAGCCAGGCGTACGGCGGTACGCCCGTCGCCGTGCGGAAGGCGCGGAGCAGTTGGTAGCGGGACAGGCCCAGGTCGGTGGCGAGGGCGGCCAGGGACGGGGGGTCCAGCAGTTCGTCGGCGAGGCGGTCTCGTACGGTCCTGGCGATGTGGTCGGCGCCGGGCACCGTGTCCTCGCTCGCCCGGGCCGTGGAGTGGCGGCGGGCCAGGGCCGTGAGCAGCCAGGGGAGGCGGGATTCGGCTTCCAGGGGGTCGGGGCAGGCGCTGAGGTCGGTGTGGGCGGCGCGCAGCGCCACCGCCAGCTCCGGGTCGTGGAGGACAGGGTCCCGGAAGTGCGGGAGGCCGCCGAGGGTGCCGTCGGTGAGGAGGGACGGGGTGGCGTAGAGGGCCTGGTAGGCGTAGCCGTCACAGGCGGCCGGGCCGCCGGTGTGCATCTCGCCCGGGTCCAGGACGACGATCGAGCCGGGGTAGGAGTGGATGCGTCCGCCCCGGTAGGCGATGACCTCCGAGCCGCCGACCGTGACGCCGATGGTGAACTCGTCGTGGGCATGGGGCGCGTAGACGTGCTGGTCGAAGTGGGCGGTGAGGAGGTCGAGGGGCGGGCCCGCGCGGCCCAGACGTGCCCTGGCCCAGCGGGTGTGTTCTCGCGTTCGTTGCCGTGTACTCACCTCGTACCCCCCGCCCACAGGGGATCAGAGGAAGTCCGTGGTGTCCAGGTCGAAGGCGAAGGGTTCAGGGAGAGTGAGTGGTCTACCGAAGGCCGCGGTGCGGGAGTGGAGGTAGTCGCCCTGCTCGGGCTCTGTGAAGAGCGTTGTCGAGTCGGCGTCACGGTCCACGAGCAGGTAGCAGGGAATGCCGCCGCGGGCGTAACAACGGCGTTTGGCCACTCGGTCGATCTCCGGCCTGGTGAAGGTCACCTCCAGCACCATGGTGACTCCCTGGCAGGGCATCCATGGGGGCGCGCCCCGGAAGAGCCGTGGGGCGCGGGCCACGATCGTGCCGTCTGGGATCACATGGTCCTGGGGGTGTCCGTCCGCCATCCCCAGCTTCAGCCCCTTGTTCCCGGAGAACTGAACGTCGAAGTCGGAGCGCAGGTGGAGCTGGCTCACGACCCGGCTGATGCACCGCTCGTGGTGACCGTCCGGCAGCGAGGTGAGAACGAGTTCGCCCTCCACCAACTCGGCGCGGAAGCCCTCCGGAGTGTCCAGTTCAACAAACCAGTCCAGCAGCAACTTTTGTGTGTACGGGTCCTGCGCCATGGCGATGATGCTCCCCTTCCGTCACCGATCACACTGGGGCAGGGCGCGGATCACGTACGCGGGATCAGCGAACCGTTCCCTCGATCGAGGCCGCTTGACCCTGCCGCGACGTCAACGTTTTCACTGGTCCCATGCGGATCGGAGAACTCGCCGCGGCCGTCGGTGTCACCACGCGGGCCGTGCGGCATTACCACCATCTGGGGCTGTTGCCCGAGCCGGAGCGGCTGGCCAACGGCTATCGGGAGTACGGGCTGCGGCACGCTGTCGTGCTGGCGCGGATCCGGCGGCTGACGGAGCTGGGGCTGGGGCTCGCCGAGGTGCGGGACGTGCTGGCGGAGGAGGCCGGGAAGGACCTCGTGGAGGTGCTGACCGAGCTGGACGAGGATCTGGCGCGGCAGGAGGAGGCGATCCGGGAGCGGCGGGCGCGGTTGCGGGTGCTGCTGGAGGCGGAGGGCGGGGTGCCGGCCGAAGGGCCGGTGTCGCCGGAGCTGGCCGCGTTGTTCGCGGGGACCGCGCATCTGTCGGACTCGCCGATGGCGGTCAAGGACCGCGAGATCATCGCCTTCCTGGAGACGGCGATGCCGGAGGAGGCGCGGGACCGGATGGTGTCGTCGTTGGGTGCGGCGTTCGGGAGTCCGGAGGCCGCTGCGCGAGCCCACGAGGCGTACGCGCTGCTCGACGCGCTCGCCGGCGCCGGGCCGGATGATCCGCGCGTTGCCGAGGCCGCCCGGACCCTGGCCGACTGCATTCCGGCGGGGCTGTTCCCGGACGGCGGGGACCTCGACCCGGACCACGGCTTCCTCCAGGCCTTCTACGACGACCTCGCGCCGGCGCAGGCGGAGGTCATCCGCCGCACGCTGCGGATCCTCACCGAGGAGCGGCGATGAGGATCGCGCGGCGGCTGGTCATGCACGAGGTGCGGCTGCTCGTCAGTCTCGTGCTGTGGGTGGCGCGGCGTAGGCAGGGGGCGGACGGTGGGCGGGCCTTCGGGTACGCGCGGGGGCAGGGCGCGATGATGGCCGGGTTCGGGTTCGTGTGTGTCGTGGAGACCGTGGCGATGTCCGTGCTGCTGCGGGACTGGCCGACCGTGCACGCCGTCCTCCTTCTGCTGGACGTGTACGGGGTCGTGATCGTCGTCGCGCTGCACGCCTCGTCCGTCGTACGGCCGCACGTGCTGGACGTGGAGGGCGGTTCGCTGCGGATCCGGCGGTACGTCCACGTCGATCTGCGCGTTCCGCTGGAGCGGATCGCCTCGGTGCGGCGTGAGCTGCGGATGACGCACGAGCGGGCCGACGGCGAGCTCGCTGTGGAGGTGGGTTCGCAGACCACCGTCACGATCGAGCTGACGGAACCCGTCACCCATCTCACCTTCCTCGGGCGGCGGCGCGAGGTGCGGGTCGTCCGCTTCCATGCCGACGACGCCGACGGGCTCGTCCGCGCCCTCGGCCGGGCGCGCGTCTGAGCTCCCCGCACGCCCCCGTACGCTGTCGGCGGAGTTCGATCGAAGGAGTACGCGTGCTTGTCCTGCTGCCGCCGTCCGAAGGCAAGGCGTCGTCCGGTCGCGGTGCGCCGCTGAAGCCGGAGTCGCTGTCCCTGCCCGGGCTCGCCGACGCCCGGGAGGCCGTCCTCACCGAGCTGGTCGAACTGTGTGCCGGCGACGAGGACAAGGCGCGCGAGGTGCTCGGGCTGAGCGAGGGGCTGCGGGGCGAGGTCGCGAAGAACGCGGAGCTGCGGACGGCGGGCGCCCGCCCGGCCGGGGAGATCTACACCGGGGTGCTGTACGACGCCCTCGGGCTGGCGTCCCTCGACACGGCGGCCAAGAAGCGTGCCGCGCGGTCGCTGCTCGTGTTCTCGGGGTTGTGGGGGGCGGTCCGGGTGACGGACCGGATTCCGTCGTACCGGTGCTCGATGGGGGTGAAGCTGCCGGGTCTCGGGGCGCTGGGCGCGCACTGGCGTACGCCGATGGCGTCGGTGCTTCCCGAGGCCGCCGGGGACGGGCTGGTGCTGGATCTGCGGTCGGCCGCGTACGCCGCCGCGTGGAAGCCGAAGGGCGAGGTCGCCGGGCGGACGGCGTCCGTGCGGGTGCTGCACGCGCCGACCCGGAAGGTCGTCAGCCACTTCAACAAGGCGACCAAGGGGCGGATCGTGCGCAGCCTGCTCACCGCCGGGGCCGTTCCGAAGGACCCGGCCGAGCTGGTCACGGCGTTGCGGGATCTCGGGTACGTCGTGGAGGCCGAGGCGCCGGACAGGGCAGGGCGGGCGTGGGCCCTGGACGTGCTGGTGGACGAGGTGCACTGACCGACACCGACAGCATTTCGTTGCAGCATGCGCAATGAGCTTTGCGCATGCTGCTGAGTGGGCGGCAGGATACGGCCATGACCTCTGCCCTGCCCGCCTCCGTGCTGGACCTCGCGCCCGTCCTGCCTGTCGTCGTCATCGAGGACGCCGCCGATGCCGTACCGCTGGCGCGGGCGCTGGTCGCCGGTGGGCTGCCCGCGATCGAGGTGACCCTGCGGACGCCGGCGGCTCTGGAGGCGATCCGGGAGATCACCGGGCAGGTGCCTCAGGCGCTGGTCGGTGCCGGGACGCTGATCAGTCCGGAGCAGGTCACGGACGTGGTGGCCGCGGGTGCCCGCTTCCTGGTCAGCCCGGGCTGGACGGACGTACTGCTGGAGGCCATGCGCGGGTCCGGCGTCCCGTTCCTGCCGGGGGTGTCGACCACCTCGGAGGTCGTGGCGCTGCTGGAGCGCGGGGTGCGGGAGATGAAGTTCTTCCCGGCGCAGGCGGCGGGCGGTACGGCGTATCTGAAGTCACTGTCCGGGCCGCTCCCCCAGGCCCGGTTCTGCCCCACGGGCGGGATCGGCCCGGGCTCCGCGCCGGAGTATCTGGCCCTGCCCAACGTCGCCTGTGTGGGCGGGAGCTGGATGCTGCCGCGGGACGCGATCGAGGCGCGCGACTGGAGTCGCGTCGAGGCGCTGGCCCGCGAGGCGGCGGGGCTCAGCGCAGGTGGGACGTGTCGTTGAGGAGCCGGACGCTGGCGTTGCCGTCCGCGTAGTACGCGACGGCCGAGAAGGACGCGGCCGACAGTTCCATACGGAACAGGGACTCCGGCGGGGCGCCGAGGGCGAGCCGGACCAGCGTCTTGATCGGGGTCACGTGCGTGACGAGCAGGACCGTGCGGCCCGCGTACGCCGCGACCAGCTTGTCGCGCGTGGCGGCGAGCCGGGTGGCCGTCGCCGCGAAGCTCTCGCCGCCGCCGGTGGGTTCGGCGTCCGGGGAGGCCAGCCAGGCGTTCAGGTCGTCCGGGTGGCGCTCGCGCACCTCGGCGAAGGTGAGGCCCTCCCAGGCGCCGAAGTCGGTTTCGCGCAGGCCGTCATCGATGCTCACGTCGAGGCCGAGCCGGGCGGCGACGATGCCGGCGGTCTCCCGGGTGCGGGCGAGGGGCGACGACACGATCGCCTGGATCGTGCCGCGCCGGGCCAGGAAGGCGGCGGCCCGCTCGGCCTGCTCCCGTCCGACGGCGGAGAGGGAGGGGTCGGTGCCCCCACTCCCCGAGAACCGCTTCTGGGGAGTCAGCGGGGTCTCGCCGTGACGCAGGAGCACGAAGGTGGCGGGGGCGCCCATGTCGGCGGGGGCCCAGCCGGGGGTGGCCACGGCTTGCGCGGCACGGGCGTCGGCCACGGCTTTGGCATCACCCGAGGCGGCGAGGCCGTCCGCGGCACCGGGGTCGGCGACACCGTCCGCAGCACCAGGGTCGGCAACGCCGTCCGCAGCACCGGGGTCGGCGATGCCCTCCGCAGCACGGGCGTCGGCCACGGTCTCGGCGGCACGGACACCCGCATCAGCCCCCGCGGCACCGGAGCCGGCGACACGCTCCGTAGCACGAGCGTCCGCCACAGCTCCGGCGGCACGTACGTCCGCGGAGTCCTTCGCGAGGCCGCCGCCCGGCCCCGGCGCGTTCGTCGCTTCGCGAACGGACGGAGGCCCGGCCTCCGTACCCGAAGGGTCCGACGGGGCCGACGGGACTGAAGGGGCCGACGGGTCCGACGGGACTGAAGGGGCCGACGCGGCCGACCCGGCCGGTTCGGTCGACCCGGCCGGTTCAGTCGACCCGGCCGGTTCAGTCGACGCCGCCGAGGCGGCTCTCTCCGCCAGCGCTTCACGCACCCGCGCCGCACCCGCCACCGCATCACCGGGCGGTGGTGACGGGGCAGCGGCGGCAGCCGTGTCCAGTTCAGCCGTGGAGGTCGACTCCGACCACTGCTCCCCCCTGGCCCCCGCGTCCATCGCCTCGTTGGCCAGCCGGTCCGCGTGCTTGTTCTGTTCCCGCGGCATCCACTCGTACGTGACCCGCCCGGGCGGGAAGACCCGGGCCGCTTCCGCCGCCAGTGGCTTCATGTCGGGGTGCTTGATCTTCCAGCGGCCCGACATCTGCTCGATGACGAGCTTGGAGTCCATCCGGACGTGGACGGTCGCGTCCGGGTCCAGTTCGTGGGCGGCGCGCAGCCCGGCGAGGAGGCCCCGGTACTCGGCGACGTTGTTCGTGGCGACGCCGATGTACTCGGCGACCTCCCGCAACGTCTCCCCTGTCGCGGCGTCACTCACCACGGCCCCGTAGCCCGCGGGCCCCGGGTTGCCCCGCGACCCGCCGTCCGCCTCGACGATGAACTCCCGCACCGGAAGGGCTCCCAGCGATCTAGAGACCGGACTCGGCCGTACGCACCAGGATGCGGCGGCAGTTCTCGCAGCGGATCACCGTGTCGGGCGCCGCCTTGCGGATCTCGGCCAGCTCGGTGATGGCCAGCTCCTGGCGGCAGCCCTGGCAGCTGCGCGCGTACAGCTTCGCCGCGCCGATGCCGCCCTGCTGCTCGCGCAGCTTGTCGTAGAGCTTGAGCAGGTCGGCCGGCACGGACCCGGCGATGACCTCGCGCTTCTTGGAAACGGAGGCGACCTCCCCGTCGATCTCCTCGAAGGCCGCGTCGCGGCGCGCGGTCGCGTCGTCGATCTTCGCCTGCACGGAGGCGACCCGGTCGGTCAGCTCGGCCACCCGCTCCTGCGCGGATTCCCGGCGCTCCATGACCTCCAGCACCACGTCCTCCAGATCGCCCTGCCGCTTGGCGAGCGAGGCGATCTCGCGCTGGAGGTTCTCCAGGTCCTTGGGGGAGGTGACGGCGCCGGAGTCCAGGCGCTGCTGGTCGCGGGTGGCGCGCTGGCGCACCTGGTCCACGTCCTGCTCGGCCTTGGTCTGCTCGCGGGCGGTGTCGCTCTCCTCGGTCTGCGCGGCCACGAGCAGGTCGCGCAGCTGGGTGTGGTCCTTGGTCAGCGACTCGATCTCGGCGTGCTCGGGCAGCGACTTCCTCTTGTGGGCGAGCTGCTGGAGGCGGACGTCGAGGTCCTGGACGTCGAGGAGTCGGATCTGGTCGGCGGGCGCGGCGTTCAGTTGGGGGCTCCAGGTGACGAGGAGTGGCTGGTCCAGGGGTCGGTGACCGTCTTGGAGACGTGGACGCGCAGGTCCCATCCGTGCCGGTCGGAGATTTCGTCGAGCTGGCTGGCGGCCAGCTCGCACCAGGGCCACTCGGTGGCCCAGTGCGCCGCGTCGAGCAGCGCGAGGGGGCTGTGGGCGCGGGCCTCCGACACGGGGTGGTGGCGCAGGTCCGCGGTGAGGAAGGCGTCGACGCCCGCCGCGCGCACATGGTCGAAGAGGCCGTCGCCGGAGCCGCCGCTGACGGCGACGGTGCGCACCGGCGCCTCGGAGTCGCCGGCGACCCGGATGCCCTGCGCGGTGGCGGGCAGCCGCTCGGCGGCGCGTGCGGCCAGCTCGCGGACGGTCAGCGGCTGGTCGAGGGCGCAGACGCGGCCCAGGCCCCGGCGGCCCTGGGGGTCGGTGGGGTCGGGGACGAGCGGCCCGGTGACCCGCAGGTCCAGGGCGCCCGCGAGGGCGTCGGAGACACCCGGGTCGGCGGTGTCGGCGTTGGTGTGGGCGACGTGCAGCGCGATGTCGTTCTTGATGAGGGTGTGGACCACGCGGCCCTTGAAGTGCGTCGCCGCGACCGTCGTCGTACCGCGCAGGTAGAGCGGATGGTGCGTGACGAGCAGGTCGGCGCCCAGCTTCACGGCCTCGTCGACGATCTCCTGGACCGGGTCGACGGCGAACAGGACCCGGGTGACCTCCTGGTCCGGGTCGCCCACGACGGTGCCGACCGCGTCCCAGGACTCGGCCCGCTCGGCGGGCCACAGGTTCTCCAGCGCGGCGATGACTTCAGACAGACGGGGCACGGGTGCAAGGCTACCCGTCTGATCTGTGGCGTTGAACCGCCACCGGCACCTCCGCCGCCACGTCCCCCGCACCCGTCGGCGCCGGCGCCACCACCCCCGTCGGCCCGACTGCCGCCCCGCGCAGCACAAACGCCCCCTTTCCCTCAGGCGAATCGTTCCTGGAACACCCTTATGTGTGAAGACGGGACCCGGTGGATTCCTCGCCCGCGCGTACGGTAACTACGTTCGTCACTGGAGGTGACCGAACGATGACAGCGTGTGCGATCGAGCCTTCGGCGGGTCACGAGGACGGAGCCGCGCCGGCGGGATGCACGCTCAGCGCGGACGGCGCCTACGCCGCGCGCCTCGCGTCGGCGGGCGATTCCTGGTTCCCGGAGCGCTGGACCCTGGACGGCCCCGAGCCGTACGCGGTGCCGCTGCCCCGTAACCAGCCGGAGGAACCGGGCACCGAGGTGCAGCCGATGGGCGACGGGCGGGTCCTCATCCACCGTCTGGTGGCCGGGCGGCACGCCTTCTCGCTGCTGTACCCGACCGGCCCCGGCACCGGCGAACTGCCCCTGGGCGTGGTCGAGTGCCCGCAGGACACGGCCCGGCTGCGGCTGCTGCCGCCCGCCCCCGGCGGCGAGAAGGCGTACGCCCTGGCCGTCGGGCCGCGTGTGACGACGGTGTGGCTGGTGGTGGGCGGCGCCTGCGGTCCGGAACGGCTGGCCGAGGTGCCCGGCCGGTGCTCGGGCGGGGTCTGGCTGGACGGTGCGGGACGGCTGCTGGCCCTGGACCGGGAGGCCGGGGGACGCACCAAGGCCGTCGTGGTGGATCTGGAGCGCGGCGGCGAGGTGTCACCGCTGCTGCAGATCGCCGCCGACAGCGACGACCGGCTGCTGCTCGCCGACCACGACAGCGGGCTGCTGATCGTCCGCTCGGACGCGCCCTCACCGGGGCGGGAGCGGCTCGGCTGGGGCGTCCTGGGCAGCACGCTGCCGGTGCGCTTCCCGGAGTGCCTGCTGCTGCGGGACTGCACCGTCACACCGTTCGCGATCCAGCCGGGGCAGGTGCTGACGCCGGAGAGCTGCGCGGTGGCGCTGCGCGTCGACGGGCCGGTGGGCAGCTGGGTCGCCGTGTGGCGGCCGGCGGAGCGGCGGGTGCACCATCTCCCGGCGCCCGAGGGGTGGCTGGCGGGTACGGGCCTGTGGACGCCGGACGGGGTGCTGCGCCTGCCGTACGCGACGCCCGCGGTGGCGTGCGGGGTGGCACAGGTGAGCCCGCCCGGGGCTGTGCCGCCGGAGCCCGGTTTCATGCCACAGGAGCCCGGGGCCGTGCCGCCGGAGACCGGTGTCATGCCGCCGGAGCCCGGTGTCATGGCGGCCGGTCCTGAGCCGGAGACGGGCGGGCAGGCCGTCGGCACGCCCTCCGTGCCGGGGCACCCTCCGGAACCGGCGCCCCCGGCTCCGGGCCCCTCCGCCCCCCGCCCGGTCCCGTTGCAACAAGCCCCGTTGGGAGGGCTTGTAACGAACTAGTGGCGGTTGGCGTGGCCGCCTGGATCGCGGGGGCGGGGGGCCGGTTAGACTCGCCCGGCTGTAAGAAAGATCATGTTGACGGGGTGAATTCCATCCGATGAGCGACGCCAGCACGAACCAGCCGCGCACTGCCGGCCTCCAGGAGCCCGCGACCGGCCACGGCCGGCACCGTGGCGAAGTCTCCACGCAGAACAGCGAGACGGCGCCGCGCGGCCGCCACCGCAAGCCGGTGGCGGAGAACGAGCAGGCCGGGACTGCTGCCTGAGGGCGAGTCAGTCACCCGAGTGAGAACGGCCCTTCCCGTCGCACGACGGGAAGGGCCGTTCCGCGTCTGACCCGCGTCCGATCCGTGTCCGATCGTCCGCGTCGCTCACCCGCGCCTGAGTCCCAGCACCTCCGCCGCCGCGAACGTCTCCCCCGCCGGCCGGTCCGCGTAGTACGGCCCGAGGACGGCATCGAGTTCGTCGTACGTGAAGGTGTCCTGCTTGCTGTCGAACCGGGCGGCGACCCGGGGCCGTTCGACGACGGCCACCATCCCGCCGTGCACCACGAGGAGCTGTCCGTTGACGTGGGCGGCGGCGGGCGAGGCGAGGTAGCCGACGAGGGGGGCGACGTGCTCGGGGGCGAGCGGATCGAGGGCGCTGCCGGTGGGCTGCTCGACGCCCGCGAAGACGTCCTCGGTCATCCGGGTACGGGCGCGGGGGCAGATCGCGTTGGCCGTCACGCCGTACTTGCCGAGGGCGAGGGCCGTGGAGGTGGTGAGGCCGACGATCCCGCCCTTGGCCGCCGCGTAGTTGGGCTGTCCGGCGGATCCGGCGAGGAAGGCCTCCGAGGAGGTGTTCACGATCCGCCCGAACACCGGCTCCCCGGCCCGCTTGGACCGATCCCGCCAGTGCGCGGCGGCGAACCGGGTGGTGTTGAAGTGGCCCTTGAGGTGCACGCGGAGCACGGCGTCCCACTCCTCCTCGGCCATCGAGAACACCATGCGGTCGCGCAGGATGCCCGCGTTGTTGACGAGGATGTCGAGCTTGCCGAACTCGGCGACGGCCAACTCGACCAGGGCGCGCGCCTGCGGGAAGTCGGAGACGTCCCCGGTGTGCGCGAGCGCCGAGCCGCCGGCCGCCCGGATCCCGGCGGCGACCTCCTCGGCGGGCCCGGCGCAGGCCTCGCCACTGCCGTCGCGGCCGGGCTGCCCGTAGTCGTTGACGACGACGGCGGCGCCGAGCCGGGCGAGTTCCAGCGCCTCGGCCCGGCCGAGCCCGCGGCCCGCGCCCGTGACGATCGCGGACAGTCCCTGGAGCGGCAGCGGCAGCGGCATGGCGTCGGTCCTCACATCTCGATGCACGTGCGCAGGGCGGTCCCGGAGCGCATCTGGTCCAGGGCCTCGTTGATGTCGGCGAACGGGACCCGGTGGGTGATCAGGCCGGCCAGGTCGACGCGGCCGGCGCGCCACAGGGCGATGGTGCGTTCGTAGGAGCGCAGGACGTCGCCGCCGCCGTACATGGACGGCAGGATCCGCTTCTCGTCGAAGAACAGCTCGAACATGTTGAGCTGGAGGAAGTCGTCCATGGCGCCGGCGCCGACCACGACGAGGGTGCCGCCGCGCCGGGTGGTGTCGTACGCGGTGCGGGCGGTGGCGGACCTGCCGACGACCTCGAAGACGTAGTCGAAGCCCTCGCCGGCGGTGATCCGCTGTGTGGCGTCGGGGAGTTCGTCGGGCGAGACGGCCTTCGTGGCGCCGAACCGCAGGGCCGCCTCGCGTCGGGAGACGACCGGGTCGACCGCGACGATCTCGGCGGCGCCCCGCAGCCGGGCGCCCTGGATCACGGAGATGCCCACACCCCCGCACCCGATGACCGCCACCGATGAACCGGCCTCCACGTCGGCCGTGTTGAGCGCGGCGCCGAGTCCGGTCGTCACCCCGCAGCCGATGAGCGCGGCGATGTCGAAGGGCACGTCGTCGGGTATCGGCACCGCGCAGCCGGCGTCGACGACGACCTCCTCGGTGAAGGTGCCGGTACCGGCGAAGCCGAAGACGTCCCCGCCGTGCCGCTTGAAGTTGGGGGTGCCCGCGTTCATGAACCCGGCGAGGCACAGCTGGGTCTGCCCGCGCTTGCAGGAGGGACAGGCGCCGCAGGCGGGCAGCCAGCACACCACGACCCGGTCACCGGCCTTCAGGTGGCTCACGCCCTCGCCCGCTTCGAGGATCTCCCCCGCCCCCTCGTGGCCGGGCACGAACGGGGCGGGCTGCGGCAGTACCCCGCTCATCGCCGACAGGTCCGAGTGGCACAGGCCCGTGGCGCGCACCCGGATCCGCACCTTGCCCGGTCCGAACCCCACCGCCTCGACGTCGTCGAGGACCTCCAGTTTGTCCTGGCCTGTCTCGTGCAGTACGGCTGCGCGCATGGTGCGGCTCCCCTCGTACGGCGGTGTGGACTCAGGTGTGTTCGACGATGGTGTCGGCGAGGACCGGCGTGTCGTCCCTCCCCCACTCTTGGCTTCGCTCGAGCGGGGGGACCCCCCTGGCGGCGCCGACGGCGACCCGTGTGGACTCCGGCGTGTGCCACATGCGGATCCGCAGGGTCTCGCCCGGGAAGACGACCCCGGCGAAACGCGTGGCGTACGACCGGACCCGGGTCACGTCCCCGCCGAGCAGCGTGTCGACGACCGCCTTGAGCGTCATCCCGTAGGTGCACAGCCCGTGCAGGATGGGCCGGTCGAAGCCGGCGCGCTTGGCGAACTCGGGGTCGGCGTGCAGCGGGTTGAGGTCGCCGGACAGCCGGTACAGCAGGGCCTGGTCCTCGCGGACGTGGCGTTCGACGGTGCGGTCCGGCGCACCGGCGGGTGGGTCGAGCCGGGCGGACGGCCCTCGGTCGCCGCCCCAGCCGCCCTCTCCGCGTACGTAGATCTGCGCGTCGTTGGTCCACAACGGCCCGTCGTCGTCGGCCACTTCGGTCCGCATGACGAGGACGGCCGCCTTGCCCTTGTCGTACACGGCGGCGATCCGGCCGGTGGCGGTCGCGCGTCCCTCGGCGGGCAGGGGGCGGTGGATCCGCAGGCTCTGCCCGCCGTGCAGGACGCGGGCGAGGTCGACGTCGACGCCGGGCATGGACAGGCCGCTGATCACGCCGGGGGATCCGGCGCCCGCGACGGTGGCGAAGCTCGGCAGGACGTGCAGCCGGGACTCCAGGGTGTAGCGCAGCTCGTCGGGGTCGGTGGCGGGGCGGCCCGCGCCGATGCCGAGGTGGTAGAGCTGCACGTCCTTGGTGTCCCAGGAGATCTCGCCGGTCCGGGGTTCGGCGGCGAGCGCCTTGGCTGCGTCGATGGGCATGGGGCTCCTGATCGCCGTGGGAAGGACCTCGGCACGGCCGTCCGCACCGTCGGCCGCACCGAGGCCGTCTGGGGCCGAACTGGAACGCGTTCCAGTCCTGCGCCCTCTGTATAGCCCAGGCCACCGCACTTGTGAAGCCTCCTGACGTCGTGTCAGACATGGGTGGTCGGACGGACGCGCCATGACGTTCGGGGCACCCCGGGGTGGGCAGGGGCCGGGCCCTCTTGTGGGGTGGGGTGGCGTGTACGTTGGCCGGTGGTCCGCGTCGCAGTCGTCGGCGGCGTCGGCAAGGGGCTAGGGAAAAGGAACACATGGCACGCGTCGCCGTCATCACCGCGCCGAACATCGGGTACCGCAACACCGGCATGCTGACCGTCGACCTGGCCTTCGAGTCCCTGCGGCGGCGTATGGACGCCGGGATCGACGCCACCTGGTTCACCCTGCACACGCCCGAGACCGTGCCCCTGCGCGAGTGCGCGCTCGGCACCGACCTCCCGTTCCGCTTCCACCCCCTGGCCGAGCACCTCGACACCGTCCGCGACCACGACGCGGTCGTCTTCTGGGGCGACTTCCTCCACACCCGGCACTATCTGGAGCAGGACGCGACGAACCGCCTGCTCGACTTCGGCTTCGCCGAGGACCGTGACGCCGCCCGGGGCCTGCTGAACCGGACCCTGCTCTTCGCCGACCAGCCCGACGAGCTCCTCGCGCGGACCCTCAGCTACGGCGGGACGATCCTGCACAACACGCAGTCCGACTACGAGGACAAGGACTACGGCCCGCTGTTCTCCCGCATGGTGCGCCGCAGTCACCGCGTGTGGGTGCGTGACCCGCTCTCGGCGGCGAAGATCGCGCACCTGCGCGAGGACCGTACGACCGACTACTTCGGTTCGGACGCGGCGCTGCTGTCCCGCCCGGGCGACCTCGACCACCTCCCGACCACGGACTGGTCCCGTTCCGTGCCGGACGGCGGTGCGATCGGCGTGTTCCTCGGCGCTCGTACCCCGATCCCCGACTGGCTGCCCGCCTTCTGCCAGGACCTCTCCGATCGTCTGGGGGCCCCGCTCGAGTGGCTGCCCTGGTTCGACCGTGACATCCCGGCTCCGGTCGGCCACATCGCGCCCCGCCCGGGCCGGCACACCATCGGCGACCTGCCGGCGGTCCTCCCCCGGTACCGGCTGGTCATCACGGACACCTACCACCTGGCGGTCAACGCCTGGGGTGCCGGCACCCCGGCGGTGTGCGTGGGCGCGCCCGAGCCGACCCCCAAGACCCATGACGACTACCTGACGCTGAGCGATGTGAAGAAGCACGTCTTCCACATGGCCTACGACGCGACGGACTTCTACCTGTCCACGCTCCCCGACAGCGGGGAGGGGCACGAGCGCCGCGTCGACCGGCTCGTCCAGCTCGTGGAGGGCGGCGGAGCGGACACCGTGGCGCGGCGTATCCGGGCTCACGCCGACCATTCGGCGGCGGCGTTCACCGACACGCTGACCTCTCTGCTCGGCGGCCCGCGCCCTACCCCGGGCCCGTGACCGATGGAGACGCTACGGGAGGCCCGCCGCCAGGGCCGGCTGTGAGCCCTGCTCCCACCCGGACAACGCGGTCCCACCACCGGAAGCCCCCGGCGGGCCTACCGTTCCCGTGCCGTCCGCGGCAGCCACACCCACATCAGCAGCACCCCCACCGCCAGCACCCCGGTCCCGACCCGGAAGGCCAGTGCGTACCCCTCCGTCAGTGCCGCCGGGGTGGTGCTGCCCGCCGTGCGGGCCGCCGCCAGGGTCGAGAGGACCGCCAGGCCCAGTGAACCGCCCATCGTGCGCGAGGTGTTGACGAGGCCGGAGACCAGGCCCGCCTCGCCGGGGGCCGCGCCGGAGGTGGCCAGGGCGGCGAGCGGGGTCGCCGCCAGGCCCGCGCCGAGCATCATCAGGATGCCGGGGATCATGATCGAGGTGGCGTACGCGCCGTCGGGGGTCATCGTGGACTGCCAGCCGAAGCCGGCCACGGCGACCAGCGTCCCCAGCACCGCCACCCGGCGGGGGCTGATCGTCCGCATCAGCCGGGGTGCGAGCTTGGAGCCGAGGACGACGGCGAGGGAGCTCGGGACCAGGGCGAGTCCGGCCTCCAGCGGCGAGTAGCCGAGGGCGTTCTGCGCGTACAGGGTCATGAAGAACCACATGCAGAACATCGCGGAGCCGCACAGGAACATCGCCACGTTGGCCGAGGACACCGAGCGGAGCCGGAGCAGTCCGAGCGGCATCAGCGGATGAGCGGTGCGGGCCTCGACGGCGAGGAACAGGGCGAGCAGAGCCAGCCCGGCGAGCAGCGGCAGCAGCGTGGCCGGTGCCGTCCAGCCCGCCGCCTCCGTCTGCGAGATGCCGTAGGCCAGCGTGCCCAGCCCGGCCGTGACGCACAGGGCGCCGGGCAGGTCGAGTCGCCGCCCGTCACCGGCCCGGCCCTCGACGAGGAACCAGACGGCCGCGCTCAGCACCACCGCGCCTATGGGCACGTTGATCAGCAGCACCCATCGCCATGACAGCGCATCCACCAGCAGCCCGCCGACCAGACCGCCCGCCGCGCCACCGCCGGCCCCGACCGCCGTCCAGGTGCCTATGGCCCGGGCCCTGGCCGCCCCCTCCGGCACCGCTGAGGTGAGGATCGTGAGCGTCGAGGGCGCCAGGACCGCCGCGCCCAGCCCCTGCACGGCCCGCGCCACCAGGAGGTGCCAGTCGTCCTGCGCCAGCCCGCCGGCCAGCGAGGCCAGGGTGAACAGGCCGAGCCCGACGAGGAACATCCGCTTGCGGCCGTAGAGGTCCCCGGCCCGCCCGCCGAGCAGCATGAACCCGGCGAAGGCGATGGAGTAGGCGTTCACCACCCACTGCAGGCCCTGCTCGCTCAGCCCGAGCCCGGTCCGCATCGACGGCAGCGCCACGTTGACCACGGACACGTCGAGCACGACGAGGAACTGCCCGGCGCATGTGAGGGCCACGACGAGCCACGTCGGCGGCGCTCCACGCGGCGGCAGCAGGGACATGCGGGCAACGGCGGTGTCGGCGGATTCGGGCATGCCTGTCATGCTCTCAACCGCCTTGCGGCCCTGCATCGGGATTTCGCCGGGCCCGCACCTCGGTCCCGGGCCCTAGGACTCCTTCAATCCCAAGGAAAGGTCAAGCTTTCGTTAGGGTGCCGAAGCAACGGAATAGTTGCCTGGACATACAAGGTTCAGGATCCACGTAACTACGCAACCCCGAACACCGGCCTGGAGGCCTCCCTCAATGACGCAGTCGACGACAGACCGTCCCGCCGGCCGAGCGGCGAGCGGAGCCGTGGTCCCGGTACTCGCCTTCGCGGGCATCGTGGTCGCGGTGATGCAGACCCTGCTCGTCCCGGTCATCAAGGATCTGCCGCAGCTGCTGGACACCGCCCCCAGCGACGCCACCTGGGTCCTGACCTCGACCCTCCTCTCGGGCGCCGTGGCCACCCCGATCATGGGCCGGCTCGGCGACCTCTACGGCAAGCGCCGCATGCTGATCACCAGCCTGGCCGTCATGGTCGTCGGCGCCCTGGTCAGCGCGTTCACCAGCGACCTGCTGATGATGATCACCGGCCGTACGCTCCAGGGCTTCGCGATGGGCGCGATCCCCCTCGGCATCGGCCTGATGCGCGACATGCTGCCCCGGGAGCGGCTCGGCTCGGCGATGGCCCTGATGAGCTCCTCCATAGGCGTGGGCGGTGGCCTCGCCCTGCCCGCCGCCGCCCTGGTCGCCCAGCACTCCGACTGGCACGTCCTGTTCTACGGCGCCGCCGGCCTCGGTGTCCTCGCCATCGCCCTCACCCTGCTCGTCGTGCCCGAGTCGCCGATGCGCGCCGAGGGCTCCTTCGACCTGCCCGGCGCCCTCGGTCTGTCCACGGGTCTCGTGCTCTTCCTGCTGCCGATCACCAAGGGCAGCGACTGGGGCTGGACCTCCGGCACCACGCTCGGACTGTTCGCCGCCGCCGCGGTCGTGCTGGTCCTGTGGGGCGTGCTGGAACTGCGCGTCAAGGCCCCGCTGGTCGACCTGCGCACCACCGCCCGCCCGGCCGTCCTCTTCACCAACCTCGCGTCGATCATGGTCGGCGTCTCCTTCTACGTCGTCTCCCTGGTCCTGCCGCAGCTGCTCCAGCTGCCGAAGTCCACCGGCTACGGCCTCGGCCAGTCGATGGTCGTCGCGGGTCTGCTCGTCGCGCCGCTCGGCCTGACGATGATGTTCACGGCGCCCGTCTACGCCCGGCTCTCCGCGAAGTACGGCCCCAAGGTCACCCTCATCCTCGGCCTGCTGATCATCGCGATCGGCTACGGCGCCGGCCTCGGCCTGATGAGCGCCCCCTGGCAGAGCCTGGTCATCTCGGTGCTGCTGGGCGCGGGCATCGGCCTCGCCTACTCCTCGCTGCCCGCGCTGATCGTGGGCGCGGTCCCGGCCTCGGAGACGGGTGCGGCGAACGGCCTCAACACCCTGATGCGCTCCATCGGCACGTCGGTGTCGAGCGCCGTGATCGGCATGGTGCTGGCCAACACGGCGAACCACGTCGGCGGCGTCGCGATCCCGACCATGCACGGCTTCCGCGTCTCCTTCCTGATCGCGACGGCGGCGGTGGCGATCGGTCTGCTGCTGGCCCTGTTCCTGCCGAAGGCGAACCGCGCCCCGCAGCTGCGGGCGAGCAGTGAAGAGGACGCGAACCTGGAGCGCGCCGAGGCGGTGCTGCGCGGCTTCCGCGGCCGGGTGCTGGCCGCCGACGGCAGCCCGGTCGCCCGCGCCAAGGTCACGCTCATCGACCGCCACGGCCGCCAGGCGGGCGCGACCCTCTCGGGCGAGGACGGCAACTACACGCTCACCGTCCCGGGCGGCGGCGCGTTCGTCCTGGCCGCCCGCGCCGCGGGCCACGGCCCGCTCGCCTCGTCCGCGACCCACGCGGGCGACGAGCGCCCGGTCGACCTGGACCTCTCCCTGCCGGGCGAGACGGTCTCCGTCTGACGCCACCACTCCGCTACTGACCAGTACCCCCTGTCGGCCACCGGCAGGGGGTACGGCACGATGGGCGCCCGGACCGTCCTACGACCGACCGGACCGTCCTACGACCGACCAGACCGCCCTACGACCGAGAGGAACCCCATGCCCGCGGCCCCGAAGCCCGAGATCCTGGCCGCGTTCGAGGCGGCGAAGGGGTTCATGCCCGTCGAGGAGGGCCTGGCCCTGTACGCGGCGGCGGTGGAGGCCGGGCGGCTCGGGCTGCCGCTACTGGAGGTCGGCACGTACTGCGGCCGCTCCACGATCCTGCTCGCCGACGCGGCCCGGCAGGCCGGGGTCGGCGCGCTCACCGTCGACCACCACCGCGGCAGCGAGGAGCAGCAGCCGGGCTGGGAGTACCACGACGCGGAGACCGTCGACCCCGAGCTCGGCGTGATGGACACGCTGCCCACGTTCCGCCGCACGCTCCACCGGGCGGGCCTCGAGGAGCACGTGGTGGCGCTGGTCGGGCGTTCCCCGCAGATCGCCGCGTTCTGGCGGACGCCCCTGGGGTTCGTCTTCATCGACGGCGGCCACACCGACGAGCACGCCACCGCCGACTACGAGGGCTGGGCCCCGCACGTCGCCGAGGGCGGTCTGCTCCTCATCCACGACGTCTTCCCGGACCCCCAGGACGAGTTCACCGGCCAGGCCCCGTACCGCGTCTACCTCAGGGCCCTGGCCTCCGGCGCCTTCACGGAGGTCTCGGCGACGGACTCCCTGCGGGTGCTGCGCCGCACGGGGCCGGGCGTCTGAGACCCCGGACCGCGCCGGGCGGTATGACGGCTGGGCGGGTGAACTGGGCCTCCTCCACCCCCTCCGGTCGGCCCACGAGCGGCGTGGCGAGTCGGTGGCGGACCCGCGCTGCCCAAAGATCCGGGCGCGTGGCACACACCTTCGCAGAGCTCGTGGAGAAGCAGCGCGCGGCGGACGCGGCGTACGCCCGCGTGCAGCGCCTACAGGACGACTACGGGCCGCCCACCCAGACCAAGTGGAGCGGCCAGCAGACCACCACATGGGAGACCGCCTGGCGCGCCTGGCGCGACCTCGCCCGGGACGTCCAGGCGGCGGTGACCGCGTACGCGAAGCAGCAGGACACCCCGCGCCAGGACGTCGAGGAGCGGGTGAGGGAGGCGGTGCGGCACGGGGAGACAGAGGAGAACGGGGAGACCGAGGAGAATGGGAAGACCGAGGGGTAGCCCGCCACCCGTCGGGCCGTCCTCGGCCCGCCGCTCCCGGGGACGGCCGCTAGGGTGGCAGGCGTGTCGTACGTAGGCCCGGACTTCGAACCGCCCCAGCCCCGCCGCTCCCGCCGCGGCCCCCTGACCGTCGCACTCGCCGCGCTGGTGCCGGGGGCGCTGCTCGGCTGGCTGGTGTTCGAGACGGTGGGCGGCTCGGGGGACGGCGACGGCTCGGACCGGGCGACCGTTCGGTCCTCCCCGCCCGCGGAGTCCGGCGCGCCCTCCGGCACCGACGACGGCAAGCAGCAAGGCGCCGCCCCCGCGCCCTCCGCATCCCGGTCCTCCGCGCCCGCCGCCTCCGGCCCGCTCAAGGGGAAGGTCGTCGTCATCGACCCCGGGCACAACCCGGACAACTTCCAGCACACGTCCGAGATCAACCGCAAGGTGAACATCGGGACGAACTGGAAGGAGTGCGACACCACCGGCACGTCCACCAACGACGGTTACGCCGAGGCGAAGTTCACCCTCGACGTGGCACACCGGATGCGCACGCTGCTCGAGAAGCAGGGCGCCACGGTGAAGCTGACCCAGGACGGCGACCGGCCGTACGGCCCGTGCGTGGACGAGCGGGCCCGGATCGGCAATGAGGCGAAGGCCGACGCGGTGGTCTCGATCCACGCGGACGGCGCCGGGGCCGGCAACCGGGGTTTCCACGTCATCACGCCCGGAGCGGTCCATGCGGGCGCCGCGGACACCCGCGCGATCGTCGCCCCCTCCCGCGATCTCGGCGAGCGCGTCGCCGGCCGCTTCGTCGCCGTCACCGGCAGCGCGCCGTCCGACTACGTCGGCGACGGCACCGGCCTCGTCACGCGGAAGGACCTGGGCGGTCTCAATCTGTCAACGGTTCCCAAGGTGTTCATCGAGTGCGGGAACATGCGCGATAGCAAGGACGCGGCGTTGCTCACCAGTGGCGCGTGGCGGCAGAAGGCGGCGCAAGGGATCTCTGAGGGAATCGTGAGTTTCCTGCGCGGGTAGCTTTCGCCGGGCTGGTCCGGGCGGACACCCTGATCGGGCGGACGATAGTGTCTCCCTACGATGAGGGGCCACCCCCGCGCTTCACACAGGGGCCTGACGGCGACATGGTGACAGCGACGCCTCTACCGACGATGAGACGACCTACGAAGGACCTGAAGTGAATATCCGCTCCCTCACTCGAGGCGACGGCGTGGTGATCGGAGCAGCGGTGTTGCTGTTCATCGCGTCATTCCTCGCCCTGTACTCGTTCGACAATGTCCCCGACAGCGTCGACCTCCCCAGCCTGTGGGGAAGCGGTCCGGTCGTGTTCAGCGTCGTACTGGCGGGGATCATCGGCGCCGCTCTCGTCGTCGTCTCGCACGGTCTGCCGCAAGCCCCGAAGATCGCGGGGCTCGAGCTCGGTCAGTTCGGCGCCGCCTTCACCGTGTTCGCCGCGTGGAGCGCGCTGGGCAACATCGTCGACGTGCCCGGTGGCCTCAACAACATCGGCGAGGGCTCGAACGAGGGGGCCCCGAGCCCCGGCATCGGCCTGATCCTCGCCCTCGTCGCCACGCTCCTCATGGCCGCCGCCGCCATCGCCACGCCCCTGGTCCCCGCCCTCAAGGGCGCCCTGATCCCGGCCCCCCGTCCCGCCACTCCGCAGCCCTACGGCGGTCAGCCGCAGGGTGGTTACGGCTACCCGGGCGCGCAGCAGCCCGGCGGCTACGGGCAGCCGCAGCCGGGGCAGCCGTACGGCGGTCAGCCCCAGCCGCAGCAGGCCCAGGCCCCGCAGCCGCCGGCCGGTGACTTCTCGCCGTTCTGGTTCGCGGTGCCGGTGCCGAGGCCGCTGTTCCCGGAGGACGGCTCGCCGACGCCGATCGCCGAACTCGCCCCGGGCACCTGGTACCTGGCGGTCGAGCAGCGCGGTGCGGCCCTGGTCGCCCAGACGCAGGACGGCCGCCGCGGTGTCCTCCAGGACACGTCGGGCATCCAGCGCGGCTGAGCCGCCCAGCCCCTCACGGCCCCTCGCCCTTCCGGGCGGGGGGCCGTTGCCGTACAGTCGTCGCTCCCCGTCAGCTGACGCACCGTCAGGAGGCAGGCATGCGGCTCGGTCTCGCGCTCGGCTACTGGGGTCGCGGCCCCTCCCCCGACCATGTGCCGCTCGCGCGGGAGGCCGAGCGCTTGGGCTACCACTCCGTCTGGACGGCGGAGTCGTGGGGCTCGGACGTGTTCACGCCGCTCGCCTGGATCGCGGCGCACACCTCGCGCATCCGGCTGGGCACGGCGGTCGCGCAGATGGCGGCCCGCCCGCCGACCACCACGGCGATGCACGCCCTGACCCTGGACCACCTCTCCGGCGGCCGCATGATGCTGGGCCTCGGGCTCTCCGGACCGCAGGTGGTCGAGGGCTGGTACGGCCGCCCGTTCCCCTCCTCCCCCCTCACCGCCACCCGCGAATACGTCGACGTCGTACGGCAGGTGCTGCGCCGTGCGGCGCCGGTGGAGTCGGCGGGCCGCTTCCACGCCCACCCCTACCAGGGGCCCGACGCCACGGGCCTCGGCAGACCGCTCAGGCCGATCACCCATCCCCTCCGCCCTGACCTGCCGATCCTGCTCGGTGCGGAGGGCCCGAAGAACGTCGCCCAGACGATCCGGATCGCCGACGGCTGGCTGCCGCTGTACTGGCCGCCGACCCGGCCGGAGGTGTACGGCCCGGCCCTGGCGGACCTGCCGGAAGGGTTCCTGGTCGCGCCGCTGGCCCAGGCCCGGGTCTGCGACGACGTCGCGGAGGGTCTGCTGCCCGTCAAGGCCATGCTCGGTTTCTACATCGGCGGCATGGGCCACGCGGCCCGCAACTTCCACGCCGACCTCATGGCGCGCATGGGCTACGAGGAGGAGGCCCGCCGAATCCAGCGGCTGTTCCTCGATGGCCGCCGGGAGGAGGCCGTGCTCGCCGTCCCCGACGCCTTCGCCGACGAGATCTCCCTGGTCGGACCGCGCGAACGGATCGCGGAGCGGCTGGAGTCGTGGCGCAAGGGCCCGGTGACGGACCTGCTGGTGATCAGCACCGACCGCCACACGCTGCGCGTACTGGCCGAGTTGAACTCCTGAGCGAATCTCCGGGTTTCATCCAGAGTTCAAGGGCAATCCGGAGAACATGTCCCCTCGATATCGCAACGGTGCGAATCAGGCCGGCACGATCGTCGCGGTCGTGGCCGACATCATGGCGCTCATCCTGGGTCTCTGGATCCTGATGTACCTGCTGGACGCGAACCAGGCGAACAGCTTCGTCCAGTTCATCCACGACGCGGCCCGCTGGCTCGCGGGCTGGTCCCACGACCTGTTCACCTTCGACGAGGCATGGGCCCGAGTGGTCTGCGGCTACGGCCTGGCAGCGGTGGTCTACCTGTTCGTGGGCCACGCGATCGCCAACAGGGCCCACCGCCACTGAGAACGCCCTGAGGGGCTCGCCCTCCAGGTGCGCGGGGAACTGCGCGAGCGACCACACGCGACCCGCACCCGCGAACCGGGCGAGCCCCCCCGAGCCCTCAGGCGCAGCAGTCCGAGTCCAGCCCCACGGGCAAGTCCCCCCCGAACACCTGGCACGTAGCCTCATGCCCACCCAACGCGGCCACGGCCAGCAACAACGACCCCGCGGTCCACGTCGTCAACTCCCGGGGCCAGACGGCGTCATCGTCGAAGACGTACCCCGTCCAGTAGAGCCCGCTGTCCTCGTCCCGCAGGTGCTGGATCGACTGCAACACGTCCAACGCCCGGTCGGACTCCCCCATCGCCCACAACGCGAGGGCGAGTTCGGCCGACTCCCCGCCCGTCACCCACGGGTTGGGCACCACGCACCGCACGCCCAGCCCCGGGACGACGAACCGGTCCCAGTCCTCCTCGATACGGGCCTTGGCCTCGGCCCCGGTCAGGGCACCCCCGAGCACCGGGTAGTACCAGTCCATCGAGTACCGGTTCTTGTCGAGGAACCGCTCCGGATGGTGCCGTATCGCATGCCGCAGGGCACCCGCCGCCAACTCCCAGTCCGGCTGGGCCTCCTCCCGCTGCTCGGCGATGGCCAGCGCGCACCGCAGGGCGTGGTGGATGGAGGAGGACCCGGTCAGCAGGGCGTCCGCCGTGTCGGTGCCGTCGTCGTCGCGGCGCCAGCCGATCTGCCCGCCCGGCTGCTGCAGGCGCAGCACGAACTCCACCGCCGCGTACACCGCCGGCCACATCCGCTCCAGGAACGTGTCGTCGCCGGTGGAGAGGTAGTGGTGCCAGACGCCCACGGCTATGTAGGCGACGAAGTTGGTCTCCCGGCCCCGGTCGGTGACGTCGTCGAACTGCCCGTCCGCGTACGCGGCGTACCAGGAGCCGTCCGTGTTCTGGTGCCGGGCGAGCCACAGGTAGGCCCGTTCGGCGGCCTCGTGCTCGCCGGCCGTGTCGAGTGCCATCGCGGCCTCGACGTGGTCCCACGGGTCGAGGTGGTGCCCCCTGAACCACGGGATCGCGCCGTCCTCGCGCTGCACGGCGAGGATGCCGGCGACGGTGGCGGCGGCCTGCCCCGCGGTGAGGACCCCGGGCAGGACCAGGTGTTCCGTCCGCGGAGTCGTCACTTGGCGTCCGCCCCGGTGTCGGAGAGGCGGTCGGACAGGAGCGGCAGGTGCGGCTTGGTCGCGTAGGCCACGAAGCTCTTGCCGATCAGCGGGTTCAGCGCCTGTTCGGCGACCCGGGTGGCCAGCGGCTTCTTCATGATGTCCCAGACGAGCAGCTTGTGGTACGCCCGCACCGGCAGGGCCTTGTCGTTGTCCACGCCGAACGCGCACTTCAGCCACCAGTAGGGGGAGTGCAGGGCGTGGGCGTGGTGCGTGCCGTAGGGCTGGAGGCCGGCCTCACGGATCTTCGTGAGCAGTTCGTCCGCCTTGTAGATGCGGATGTGGCCGCCCTCGACCTCGTGGTAGGCGTCGGACAGGGTCCAGCAGACCTTCTCGGGGCCGTAGCGCGGGACGGTGACGGCGATGCGTCCGCCGGGCTTCAGCACCCGCACCATCTCGGCGAGGACGCCCTTGTCGTCGGGGATGTGTTCCATCACCTCGGAGATGATGACGACGTCGAAGGACTCGTCGGGGAAGGGCAGCGCGAGGGCGTCGCCCTCCATGGCCGTGGCGGTGGCGCCCTCGGGGGCCTCGCCGGCCTCCTTCATCGCCGCGAACCACTTCGCGACCTCACGGATCTCCTCGGCGTTCTGGTCCAGCGCCACGACCTGTGCGCCGCGCCGGTAGCACTCGAACGCGTGCCGCCCGGCACCGCAGCCCAGGTCCAGGACGCGGTCGCCCGGGGCGAGCGGGAACCGGGAGAAGTCGACGGTCAGCACGTGGCCCTGCTTTCGGAGTTGACGCCTTCTACATCTGTGGGGGCGGCGGTGACAGCATCCGCCATGACCGCCGGGACTGTCGGCTCGGCGCCCGTCGAGGATGCCGAACGGCCGGAAGCCCGGGGCGCGGAGCGGCCCCCGGCCCTGTCGATCGCCTCCCGGTACCGGGTCACCGTTCCCTGCGCGGCCCGGGCCCAGGTGAAGTGCCGCAGGACCCGTTCCCGCCCGGCCGCTCCGAGCCGTGCGCGCAGCTGCGCGTCGCCCAGCAGCCGGTTCAGCCCGGCGGCCAGCGCCCCCGCGTCCCCCGGCGGCACCGCCAGGCACGTCTCGCCGTCCTGCCCCGCGACCTCGGGAATCGCGCCGCCGGTCGTGGCCAGCAGCGGTGTCCCCGTCGCCATGGCCTCGGCGGCCGGGAGGGAGAAGCCCTCGTACAGGGACGGCACGCAGGCGACCTCGGCCGAGCGCACCAGGTCGACGAGTTCCGCGTCGGAGATGCCCTTGACGAACTCGACGGCGCCGTCGAGGCCGTAGCGTTCCATCGCCTGGGCGACGGGCCCCTCGGTGGGCCGCTTGCCGACGACCACGAGATGGGCGCCGGGGTGCTCGGTGCGCACCTTCGCCAGCGCCTCGACCAGGTGGACCAGGCCCTTCAGCGGGACGTCCGCGCTGGACGTCGTCACGATCCGGCCCGGCACGACCGGCACCGAGGGGTCCGGTGCGAACAGGTCGGTGTCGGCGCCGATGTGGACGACGTGGATACGGTCCTGCCGCACACCCAGGTGGTCGACGATCTCCTGCCGGGACGTGCCGGAGACCGTGAGCACGGACGGCAGGCGGCGCGCGACGCGCTTCTGCATGCGTGTGAAGGCGTACCAGCGCCGCACCGACAGCCGCCGCTTGCGGCCCTCGGCGGCGTCCAGCTCCAACTGCCGGTCGACGGTGATGGGGTGGTGGATGGTGGTCACCAGCGGCGCGCCCACGTCGCCGAGCAGCCCGTACCCGAGCGTCTGGTTGTCGTGCACGACGTCGAACTCGCCCCGGCGGGCCCGTAGATGACGGCGGGCGCGCAGCGAGAACGTCAGGGGTTCGGGGAAGCCGCCGGTCCACATCGTCGCGACCTCGAGCGCGTCGATCCAGTCGCGGTACTCGTCACGCTTCGGGGTGCGGAAAGGATCCGGCTGGCGGTAGAGGTCGAGGCTGGGCAGCTCGGTGAGGCTCACCCGGCCGTCGCCGCCCTCGTCGAGCACGGGATAGGGCTGTGCGCCGATGACCTCGACCCGGTGGCCGAGGCGGGCCAGTTCGCGCGAGAGGTGCCGGACGTAGACACCCTGACCGCCGCAGAACGGGTTCCCTTTATAGGTGAGGAGCGCGATGTGGAGCGGTCGCAAGCCGTCGGCGGCGGGGTCCTCCGAGAGCCCGGCCTCCCTGGCCTCAGCGGTCACTCTGGGCCCCCTTCTCCCTGCTCGGTCCCGCGAGATTACGCCGGGACGCTAATCTAGAACAAGTTCCAGACTTGATCGTTCGGAGGCTCTGAATCTACCGGCAGGTAGGGGTGCTGTGAGCAGTGGATCAGGTGATTCACGCCACGGCCGCTGCCGTGCCATGCTGTGTGATCACTCGTCCTCACGGACGGTCACGGAACGGGACGGACACATGCCCGCAGAAGCCAAGGTGAGCACCAAGGTGAACAAGCCGGCCAAGGTGGAAGCCAGAGCGGCGATCCCCGCCTCCCCTCCCCTCACGGAGCGACAGGAGGCCCGCCGCCGCCGGATCCTGCACGCGAGCGCGCAGTTGGCCAGCCGGGGTGGCTTCGACGCCGTGCAGATGCGGGAGGTCGCGGAGTCCTCGCAGGTGGCGCTCGGCACCCTGTACCGCTACTTCCCCTCCAAGATCCATCTGCTGGTGGCCACCATGCAGGACCAGTTGGAGCACATGCACGGCACGCTGCGGAAGAAGCCCCCGCAGGGCGAGACGGCGGCCGAGCGGGTCGCCGAGACGCTGATGCGGGCCTTCCGGGCCCTCCAGCGGGAACCTCATCTGGCCGACGCGATGGTCCGCGCCCTCACCTTCGCCGACCGCAGTGTGAGCCCGGAGGTCGACCAGGTCTCGCGGCAGACGACGGCGATCATCCTGGACGCGATGGGGCTGGAGAACCCGACTCCGGAGCAGCTCTCGGCGGTCCGGGTCATCGAGCACACCTGGCACTCGGCGCTGATCACCTGGCTCTCGGGCCGTGCCTCCATCGCCCAGGTGAAGATCGACATCGAGACGGTGTGCCGTCTGATCGACCTGACCGCGCCCCCCTCCGACCGCCCCTGAAAACGGGGGAACCTACGAGACGGGTTCCCTTCGCCGGCATGGTCCGGATCAGGTGATGGGGGTCGCCTTCCGGTCGCCTGGCCTTTCGGCCCTGCGTCCTTCCGGCCTCTCAGCCCTACCGTCGCAGTCGGCACCGGCGGAAGCCGAAACTTCCTGCCGCCGTCGGCTACTCCGGTCGGACTCCCTCACTCGCCTCGTAGGCCACTTCCAGGTTAGAACTTCTGCCGGTGGAGGAAACCCACCGAGGTCATATTTTTCGGGAAATATTCTCATAGAGCCCTTCGCGCCACCCTCACCCCCGGCCACCGCGACGTCGGCCCGAAACAGAAGGAACATAAGAGGGTATAAACGACTGTTGGGACAAAGGGGAAGGTTACCCTCATGTCGAAGTACCTCTTCAAGTCCAGGCTGGCCCCGGAGGGGCTGAAGGGTCTGCTCAGCGAAGGCGCCACCGCACGGCGTGAGGCCGTCGAGCGCATGGTCGAGGGCCTCGGGGGCCGGGTGGAGTCGATGTACTGGGCGTTCGGCGACGACGACGTCTACGTCACGGCGGAACTGCCCGGCAACACCTCCGCCGCCGCCATGGGCATGGTCGTGTCCTCCGTCGGCGGAGTGCGCACCAGCACGGTCGTACTGCTGTCCGCCGACGAGATCGACGAGGCCGCCCGGCAGAAGGTGCAGTACCGCGCACCCGGCGCCTGACCAGCACCGCCGGGCCCTACTCCTCCGGCGGGAACACCGGCTCCCCGCTGTCGCCCAGTGTGATCACGATCGCCTCCACCGGGCAGCTCTCCGCGGCCTCCAGGACCCGCTCGTTCGCGTCCGTGTCCGGGGCGAGCGGGTGGGACTGGCGGGCGGAGTCCAGGCGGAAGCCGTCCGGTGCGTGGTGGAGGCACTGGGCGGAGCCGATGCACAGGGAGCGGTCGACCTCGACGCGCCAGCGATCGCCCATCGCTACGCCTGCGCCGGGAGGTGGATCATCTTGTGCTCCAGGTACTCGCCGTACCCCTCGGGGCCGAACTCCCGCCCCAGGCCCGAGTTCTTGTAGCCACCGAAGGGGCCCAGCATGTCCAGGCTGAAGGTGTTGACGGAGTACGTGCCGGTGCGGACCTGCCGTGCGATCTCGATGCCGCGCTCGACGTCCGCCGTCCAGACGCTGCCGCTCAGCCCGTAGTCGGAGTCGTTGGCGATCTTCACGGCGTCGGACTCGTCGTCGTAGGGCAGCAGGCAGATGACGGGGCCGAAGATCTCCTCGCGGGCGATGCGCATGGAGTTGTCGACGTCGCCGAAGAGGGTCGGTTCGACATACCAGCCCCGGTCCAGGCCGGCCGGGCGCCCGCCGCCCGTGAGGATCTTCGCACCCTCCTCCTGCCCGATCCGGATGTAGTCGAGGTTGCGCTGCTGCTGCCGCCTCGCCACCAGCGGGCCCACCTGGGTGGCCGGGTCGAGCGGGTCGCCGACGGTCAGCGCGCTCGCCGCCGCCGCGAAGGCGTCGGCGAAGTCGTCGTAGCGGGAGCGCGGGAGGAGGATGCGGGTCTGGGCGACACAGGCCTGCCCGTTGTTCATCCAGGCGGCGGGGGCGATACCGGCCACGGCCGTCTCGACGTCCGCGTCGGGCAGCACGACGGCCGCCGACTTGCCGCCCAGTTCCAGCGTCACCCGGGTGAGGTTGCGGGCCGCGACCTCCATCACGCGCCGGCCGGCCGCGACCGACCCGGTGAAGGACACCTTGTCGACGCCGGGGTGCCCGACCAGGTACTCGCTGACCTCCCGGTCGGCGGGCAGGATCGACAGCACGCCCTCCGGCAGTCCGGCCTCGCGGGCGATCTCGCCGAGCAGGTACGCGTCGAGCGGTGACTCGGGCGAGGGCTTGAGCACGGCCGTGCAGCCGGCGAGCAGCGCGGGGGCGAGCTTGGCGGCGGCGGTGAACTGCGGGACGTTCCAGGGGATCACCGCGGCCACGACCCCGACCGGCTCCCGCCGCACCAGGATCCTGCCCAGGACGCCGTCGCGCCGCTCCTCGTGGGTGAAGTTACGGGCGACCGTGATCGCCGCGTCCCACACCATCACCGCGCCGAGGGCCTGGGCGAGGACGCTCCAGGAGTACGGCGAGCCGTTCTGGCCGGAGATCACGCGGGCGATCTCGTCGTGCCGGAGGGCGATGCCGTCCTTGATCCGGCCCACGATCTCGATCCGCTCGTCGAGGCTCATCCGCGGCCAGGGCCCCTCGTCGAAGGCCCGCCGCGCCACCGCCACGGCCCGGTCGACATCGGCCGGCGAGGCATGCGGGACACGCCCGACGACCTCTTCGGTGTGGGGCGAGATCACCTCGATGACGTCCCGGCCCAGGGGATCGGTCAACTCCCCGCCGACGAACAGCTGTCCGTGTTCCACGAGCTCGGTCATGGCCGACTGCCTCCCCGGGAGCGCGTCTCTGACGAACCATCAGATATGCCCACTGATACCAGCCCCGCCCCGAGGAGTCCACGGACCGCACACCACTCGAAGACGGCCGTCGTCGCCCGGGATTCCATTGGAACCGGTTCTAGTTATAGTGACGGGGACGCGGCGACAGGGGAGCCCATGACACAGGTGACCGACCACGGCGGAGGCGTCCGCTCCCTCCGCGTCCCCATCCCGGACAACCCCCTCGGCCACACGCTCGTCCACGTCGTCGACACCGACCGCGGGCCGGTCCTGATCGACACCGGCTGGGACGACCCGGAGTCCTGGGACACCCTCGCGGACGGCCTCACGGCCTGCGGCACCTCGGTCGCCGAGATCCACGGCGTGGTCGTCACCCACCACCACCCGGACCACCACGGCCTCTCCGGCCGGGTACGGGAGGCCTCGGGCGCGTGGATCGCCATGCACGCGGCGGACACCGCGGTCGTACGGCGGACCCGTCAGGCCCGGCCCGAGCGCTGGTTCACGTACATGGCGGCCAAACTGACCGCCGCCGGTGCGCCCGAGGAGCACATCGCGCCGCTGCGCGCGGCCCGCCCCCGCACCCTGCCCGGCCTCTCCCCCGCCCTGCCCGACCGCGACATCGTCCCCGGCGAGCTCCTCGACCTCCCCGGCCGCCGCCTGCGCGCGATCTGGACACCGGGGCACACGCCCGGCCACGTCTGCCTCCACCTCGAAGAGGCCCACCCCGCTCAACTCCCCGGCCACGGCCGCCTGTTCTCCGGCGACCACCTGCTGCCCGGCATCACCCCGCACATCGGCCTCTACGAGGACCCCGACGACACCACCGTCACCGACCCTCTCGGCGACTACCTCGACTCCCTGGAACGCGTGGGCCGCCTGGCCCCCGCCGAGGTCCTCCCGGCCCACCAGCACCCGTTCCCCGACGCCACCGCCCGCGTACACGAACTCCTCACCCACCACGAGGCCCGCCTCACCGGCCTCCTGACCCTCCTCGCCGAGCCGCTCACCCCCTGGCAGCTCGCCGAACGCATGGAGTGGAACCGCCCCTGGGCCGACATCCCCTACGGCTCTCGCACCATCGCCGTCTCGGAGGCCGAGTCGCATCTGCGCCGCCTGGTGAAGCTGGGGCGGGCGGAGGCGGTACCGGGGAGCGATCCGGTGACGTACGTGGCGGCGTAGTTCGGCGCCGCGTGCGGACACCGCCAAAGACGCGGCCAACGGCCCGTGCGGCGCAGGTGCTCCACCACCCTTTTGACGGACCCGCCCCGCGCGCGGACGCGCCCTCGGCATAAGCCGGATGCCGCCCGGGCACGGCCCCTAGGATGGATGGGCCGCACGGCTCATGCGCGCGCGGAGTTGCGTTCCACCGTGCTTTCGGGCAGGGAGCCCGGTCCTTCAGGGCCGGGGTGAATGCCCGTTTCCCGCGGGAGCGGGGCAGGTGAAGCCGGATCACCGTCAGGGCGATGCGGCGTCATCGTTCAGATGCTGAAGCGGGCCAAGGGCATGTGGTGGTGAAGGGGTTGGAGAGCCTGGGGTTGGTGGCCGGTGGTCGGCTGGGTGTGGTCACTCGTGCGGGTGAGTGTGATCGATGGTGTGCGCGGTCGGGGAATGTGGGCTCTAGCTTCGTGGCATGGCACGGTTTCGGATGTACCCGACGAGTGAGCAGGAGCAGCAGATGCTGCTGCACTGCGCGCACGCGCGGTACGTGTGGAACCTCGCGGTCGAGCAGCACGCGCACTGGCGCCGGGACAAGGCGCACCACCGGCCCGACGGCAGGCGCACCGGTGCCCCCTCGTTCGCTGAGCAGTGCCGTCAGCTCACCGAGGCCCGCGCTGCCAGTGAATGGCTGCGCGCCGGGAATCAGACCGTCCAGGCGCAGGCGCTGGGGGACTTCGCCAAGGCCAAGGCCGCGCGTTTCACGTCCGGGTTCGGTGAACCGACCTGGCGCAAGAAGCACGTGCACGAGGGCTTCCGCGTCATCGGTGACGATCGTGTCCCCGAGTACGAGCCGGACGGTCGGCCGCTGATCAACCGCAAGACCGGCAAGCAGGTCATGGGTCGCGCCGTCACCGTGCAGAAGCTCAACCGCCGCTGGGCGCAGGTGAAGGTGCCCGGATGTGGTTGGGTCCGCTTCCGCCTCAGCGTCAAGGGCAAGGGCGCCCGGCTTCCCGAGGCGAAGACGTTCCGCGTCACCTTTCGCAACGGTCAATGGCACGCCGCGTTCGCTGTCATCCCCGACCCGATCGACAAGCCGGGCACGGGCGAGGTCATCGGCATCGACCGGGGCGTGACCGTCACCGCCGCGCTCTCCGACGGCCGCACCCTTAATTGTCCCCAGCTGACCACCCGCGAGCGCGCCCGGGTCCGTAAGCACCAGCGCCGCGCCGCCCGCGCCCCGAAGGGCAGTCCTCAGAAGGCCAGCGCGTACGCGAAGGTGGCCAGGCTCAAGGCCAGGAGGCGAACCGGCGCAAGGAGTGGTGCGAGAAGACCTCGACCATGCTCGCCCGCACCTATGACCTGGTGCGGTTCGAGAAGCTGAACATCAAGACGATGACCGCCAAGGCCAAGGCGAGACCCGACCCGGACCAGCCCGGCCAGTACCTCAAGAACGGCCGGGCGGCCAAGGCCGGGCTGAACCGGGGCATCCTCGCCCAAGGGTGGGGCCTGCTGCGCCGGCGAACCGGGCACAAAGCGCCCGGCCGGGTCGAAGACGTCCCCGCTCCCTATACGTCTGTGCGGTGCAGTGCCTGCGGGTGGATCGACAAGAACTCGCGCAAGAGCCAAGCCGAGTTCGTCTGCTCCTCCTGTGGCTTCACCTGCAACGCGGACACCAATGCCAGTATCAACGTCGCGGCAGGACAGGGCGGGATTCCCCGCCCCCGGCGAGCAGCCGGTGCCGGAGGGGCGACAATGGCTACCCGCCGTTCGAGCGCCCGTGAACCTCAGCCCGAACAGGCTGGAATCCGCCGATTTTGAAGGCGGAGGATGTCAACGCAAGGAGACATGCCCATGGTCACCGAAGAGGCTTTTCGCACCTCGCCCTTCAACGGAGTCCTGGACGGGAGGTCGGCCGGGCCCATGGTGCCCCGGCTGGCGCTGGGGGCGCGGTTGCGCCGGCTGCGGGAGGAGCGCGGTATCGGCCGTGCGGAAGCGGGGCACGTCATCCGCTCCTCCGCGTCCAAGATCAGCCGGATGGAGGGCGGGCGCCACGGATTCAAACTGCGGGACGTCGAGGACCTGCTCACGCTCTACGACGTCACGGACGAGGCCGAGCGCGCCACGCTGATGGTGCTGGCCGAGGAGGCCAACACCCACGCCTGGTGGCAGTACTACAGCGACGTGGTGCCCGCCTGGATGCAGACCTACCTCGGCGCCGAACAGGCGGCGAGCGTCATCCGCTGCTACCAGGTGCAGCGCGTGCCGGCGCTGCTCCAGACCGCCGACTACGCGCGTGCCGCCGTCCGGCTCGCCCACCCGGACGCCGGTGCGGACGAGATCGACCGCCGGGTCGCGCTGCGGATGACCCGGCAGCGGATCCTGCACCGGAAGCCGGCGCCACAGCTGTGGGCCGTGATCGACGAGGCGGCGCTGCGTCGCCAGGTGGGCGGCCCCGCGGTGATGCGCGACCAGCTCAGGCATCTCATCGAGGTCTGCCGGCTCCCCCAGATCACGGTCCAGATCCTGCCGTTCCTGTCCGGCGGTCACGCCGCGGAGAGCGGCCCGGTCACCATCCTGCGCCTGCCGGGTGGCGAGTTGCCGGACGTGGTCTACCTGGAGCAGCTCACCACCGCCCTGTACCCCGACAGGACGGCCGACATCGAGCGCTACTGGGACGCCATGAACCGGCTGGTGGTCGAAGCCCAGTCGCCCGACGAGACTCCGACCATCCTGCACCGCGTCCTCCAGGAGACCTGAGCGGGCCGCCGCACGGTTCGGTGCCTCAGCGCTTGAGGGCGACCCCGCCGTACTGGTGCACCTCCGCCGGCAGGCCCAGGGCCTCGGCGTCGGGGCGCCAGCGCGAGCACGACGTCACGCCCGGCTCCAGCAGCTCCAGACCGTCGAAGTAGCGGGCGATCTGCTCGGGGCTGCGGAGGATGTACGGGACCGAGCCACCGTCGTTGTACTGCTGGATGGCCTGGACGTACTCCTCGCTGGTGTCGGTGCTGTCGTACTGCACGAGGTAGCTGCCCGGGGGCAGGGCGTCCACCAGCTGCCGCACGATCGAGCGCGCCTCGTCGTGGTCCTCGATATGGCCGAGGATGCCCATCAGCATGAGGGCGACGGGCTGGTCGAAGTCCAGTGTCTTCCCGGCTTCCCGGACGATGGTCTCCGGGTCGCGCAGGTTGGCGTCGACGTAGTTGGTGACGCCTTCCGGGGTGCTGGTGAGCAGCGCGCGGGCGTGGGCCAGCACCAGCGGGTCGTTGTCGACGTAGACGATCCGGCTCTCCGGTGCCACCCGCTGCGCGATCTGGTGGGTGTTGTCCACGTTGGGCAGGCCGGTGCCGATGTCCAGGAACTGGCGGATGCCCTCTTCGGCGGCCAGATGACGGACGGCGCGGGCGAGGAAGTAGCGGGCGGCGCGTGCTCCGGTCTCGATACCCGGGAAGATCTCGCGGAACGCGTCACCGGCCACACGGTCGACTTCGTAGTTGTCCTTCCCGCCCAGCCAGTAGTTCCAGATCCGGGCCGAGTGCGGAACCGAGGTGTCGATCTTGGTGAGCGGCTCCTGCCCGGAGTTCTCCGCCTGATCAGTCATGGACGCTCCTGCGTGTGGTCGTGGAGGCCCACGTTAGCTTGTTTGCCTGAGGGACAGGATCAACTCCCCGGCCACGCCGAGCAGTTCGACTTCCCGCTCACTCATGGTCGGACCGGCGGCCGTCCCCGGCGACGGCGGCCGGGGCGAGGATCACCGCGGAGGCCGCCCAGCCCAGGGACCGAAGCTCCCCTCGGGCGGTTCGTTACGTGCGGGTACAGTAGGCGGGTCGTCATCACCCGTACGGGGGGAAGCCGGTGCAATTCCGGCGCTGACCCGCAACCGTGAACCGCCACCCAGGCGGTGAGCCGGATCGCCGCGTACGGTTCGTGACCGGCTCACGTGCCCGGCAGCCTGCCGGTGCGCGGCACCGTCGAGGTATACGGAGCCGAGCCGCCGGGGTGTCCCGTGCTGCCCGGCTCCCCCACAGGGAGAGGCACCCGCCGATCATGAACGTCCGCCGCAGCGCAGCGGTCCTGGCCGCCGTCGCCGTGATCGGCGCCGCCACCCCGGCCGCCGCCGACCCGTCGCCCTCTCCGTCCCAGGCGTTCCCGTCCGCGCTCTACGGCGACAAGGATCCCAAGTTCGACGGCGTCTGGCGGCAGTCGCTCGCGCTGCTCGCCCAGGACACGGTGGGTGTGCGGCCCGCGCCGAAGTCCGTCGAGTGGCTGGCGCGGCAGCAGTGCGCGGACGGCGGGTTCGCCGCCTACCGCGCCGACCCCACCGCCGCGTGCGACGCCAAGACCATGCTCGACACCAACGCCACCTCCGCCGCCGTCCAGGCCCTCGCCGCGCTCGGCGGGCACGACAGCGTCACCGGCAAGGCCGTCGGCTGGCTCAAGTCCGTCCAGAACAAGGACGGCGGCTGGGGCTACGCACCCGGCGGCGCCAGCGACACCAACTCCACCTCGGTCGTCATCGGCGCGCTCACCGCCGTCGGCGAGAAGCCGGAGCAGGTCGAGAAGGACGGCAGGTCGCCCTACGACGCGCTGCTGAAGCTGTCCCTGGGCTGCGACGGCGACGGCGCGGGCGCGTTCGCCTTCCAGCCGGACAAGAAGGGCGAACTGGCCGCCAACGCGGACGCGACGGCGGCGGGTGTGCTCGGCTCGCTGGGCAAGGGCATGGTGGTGAAGCCCGGCAAGAAGTCCGGCCCGGCCTGCGCGAAGCCCGGTACGCCGGAGCAGGCGGCGTCCAACGGAGCGGGATACCTCGTGTCGGCCCTCACCAAGGACGACGGCCACCTCACCTCCGCCCTCGCCGGCTCCGACCCCCAGCCCGACTACGGCAACACCGCCGACGCGGTCGTCGCGCTGGCGGCCCGGGGCGAGACCGCCCAGGCGGGGAAGTCCCTGCGCTGGCTGGAGAAGAACTCCGCGACCTGGGCGGCCCAGAGTGGTCCCGCCGCCTACGCCCAGCTGATCTTCGCGGCCCACGCGACGGGCGCGAACCCGCGTGACTTCGGCGGCGCGGACCTGGTGAAGCAGCTGAACGCGACGGGTCCGGCTCCGCGCACGACCGCGAAGGCCGAAACGGCTGAGGAGAAGAGCGACTCCGGCTCGGACTTCTTCGGCGTCTGGTGGTACGTCGGCGTCTGCCTCGTCGCCGGTGCCGGCATCGGCTTCCTCTTCAGCGGCGGCCGCAGGAAGAAGCAGCAGCCGTGATCCGCCGTGCCGTTCTCCTCCTCCTGGCCCCGCTCCTGCTGTGCGCGGGCGCGGGCCAGGCCCAGGCGGCCGGTTACCGGTACTGGGCGTTCTGGGAGCGCGAGGGCGACCACTGGGTCTACGCGACCCAGGGCCCGTCCACGTCCCGCCCCTCGGACGGCGGCGTCCAGGGCTTCCGCTTCGCGGTGAGCGAGGACTCGGCGGACGCGGCCCGGCCGCGTGGCGAGGCCGACTTCGACACGATCTGCGCGAAGACGCCCGCGCGGGACGGCAAGAAGCGCGTCGCTCTGCTCCTCGACTTCGGCACGGCCGCAGACGCCCCGCCCGGCGAAACCCCACCCCCCACCCGAACGGCCTGCGCTCAGACCTCCCCCGACGCGACCACGGCCGAGGCCCTGGCATCAGTGGCCAAGCCCCTCCGCTATGACACGAACGCCTTGCTGTGCGCGATAGCCGGCTACCCGGAGAAGGGCTGCGGGGAGCAGGTGACGAAGAACCAGTCACCACCCAGAAAGCACGCCAAGCCGGACACCGGCCCGTCCCTGGGCCTGTGGGCGGGAATGGCCGCGGTAGCAGCCCTGGCCGCAGCAACAACCTGGCAGGTACGCCGACGTGGGTAGCTGTCCCACTCAGCCTGCGGGCAGTCGTGCCGCTGGGGCGATGGGGGTCCCCCCTGCTCGAGCGAAGCCGAGAGCTTGGGGGAGGGTGGGCGCAGGCGGCACCCCGCAGCGCCGG
>NZ_GG657757.1:2579282-2580471 GCF_000158955.1 Streptomyces viridochromogenes DSM 40736
TCCGCCTCGGCGGCGAGGTCACCGCCGAAGCACTCACCTTCGCCCTCTACGACGGCCTGAAACTGGCCACCCTCCTCATCTGCGTCGGCGCCGCGAACGCCCTCGCCAACCCCTCCCGCCTCCTCAAGTCCCTCCCGGGCGCCCTGTACGAGCTGGGCGTCGCGGTCGTCGTGGCCCTGACTTTCGCGCCGAACCTCATCGCCGACGTCCAGCGCCTGCGCGCCGCCCGCCGCCTGCGCGGCCGTCCGGACAAGGGCGTTCGCGGACTGCTGCACGTGGGTCTGCCGGTCCTGGAGGGCGCGCTGGAGCGCTCGGTGGCGCTCGCCGCCGCGATGGACGCCCGCGGCTACGGCCGCACCGCCCAGGTGCCCGCCGCCGTCCGCCGCACCACCGCCGCCCTCACCCTCGGCGGCCTGCTCGGCGTCTGCGCCGGAACGTACGGCCTGCTCACCGCCGAGGGCGGGACCTACGGCCTGCCGGTGCTCCTCACCGGCCTCAGCGCCGCCCTGGCCGGTCTCCGGCTCGGCGGACGACGCTCGCTGCGCACCCGGTACCGCCCGGACCGCTGGGACGTGCGCGCCTGGCTGGTCGTCGCCTCCGGGGTTGCGGTCGCCGCACTCCTCACGCTCGCCGCCACCCGCGACCCCGCGTCCCTGCACCCGGGCGTCGTCCCCCTGGTCGCCCCCACCCTGCCCCTCTGGCCCGCCGCGGGCGTACTCCTCGGCCTGCTGCCGGCGTTCGTCGCCCCCGATCCCAAGGAGCCGTCGTGATCCGCTTCGAGGATGTCTCCGTGACCTACGACGGTGCCGCCGAACCCACCGTCCGGGGCATCGACTTCGAGGTCCCGGAAGGTGAACTGGTCCTGCTGGCCGGCCCGTCCGGCGTCGGCAAGTCGACCGTCCTGGGCGCGGTCGGCGGACTCGTGCCGCACTTCACCGGCGGCACCCTGCGGGGCAGGGTCACGGTGGCCGGGCGCGACACCCGTACGCACAAGCCGCGCGAACTCGCCGACGTCGTGGGGACCGTCGGCCAGGATCCGCTCTCCCACTTCGTCACCGACACCGTCGAGGACGAACTCGCCTACGGCATGGAGTCGCTGGGCCTCGCCCCGGACGTGATGCGCCGCCGCGTCGAGGAGACGCTCGACCTGCTCGGCCTCGCCGCCCTGCGCGACCGCCCGATAGCCACC
>NZ_GG657757.1:2581464-2658346 GCF_000158955.1 Streptomyces viridochromogenes DSM 40736
CTGCTCTTGCTGGACGAACCGACCCGTGGCCTGGACTACGCGGCGAAGGCCCGCCTGGTGACCGTGCTGCGCGATCTCGCCGCCGAGGGGCACGCCATCGTGCTGGCCACGCACGACGTGGAGCTGGCGGCCGAGATCGCCGACCGGGTGGTGCTCCTGGCCGACGGGGAGGTGATCGCCGACGGTCCGACGGCGGACATCGTGGTCTCATCCCCGTCCTTCGCCCCGCAGGTCACCAAGATCCTGGCCCCGCAGCACTGGCTCACGGTCTCCCAGGTCCGCGCGGCGCTGCAGCCGGATCCTCGTCCCCTGGCCGGCTCGTGAACTCCCAGAAGCAGGCCCGGGCCGTCCGTCTCGGCCCCCGCTCGCTCGCCGCCCTGGTCCTCGTCAGCGCGGTGGGTGTCGTCGGCTTCGGCTGGCCGTTCCTGGCCCCACCCGGCTCGCGGCTCGGCGCCCACGCGCAGGACGCGCCCTGGCTCTTCGCGGGTCTGCTGGTGCTGCTCGTGGCGGTGGTGGCCGCGGCGATCTCGGAGTCCGGTCTCGGCCCGAAGGCGGTGGCGATGCTCGGTGTGCTGGCCGCCACGGGGGCGGCGCTGCGGCCGATCGGCGCCGGTACCGCCGGTGTCGAGCCGATGTTCTTCCTGATGGTGCTGAGCGGGCGGGTCCTCGGGCCGGGCTTCGGGTTCGTCCTCGGCTCGGTGACGATGTTCGCGTCCGCGCTGCTCACGGGCGGGGTGGGCCCGTGGATGCCGTTCCAGATGCTGGCGATGGGCTGGTTCGCGATGGGCGCGGGCCTGCTGCCCGGCCCGGACCGGCTGCGCGGCCGTGCGGAACTCGTCATGCTCGCGGCCTACGGCTTCCTCGCCGCGTTCGTCTACGGCACGGTGATGAACATGGCGGGCTGGCCCTTCATGAGCGCCCTCGCCTCCACCGTGGCCTTCGACCCGCAGGCGGCGGTCGCCACGAACCTGGCCCGTTTCCTCGCGTACTGCCTGGCCACCTCGCTCGGCTGGGACCTGGGCCGGGCCGTCGTCACGGTGGTGCTGACGCTGCTCGTCGGCCCGGCCGTGCTCAGGGCGCTGCGGCGGGCCACGCGCCGGGCGGCCTTCGAGACGCCGGTCACGTTCGAGGCGCCCCGGCAGTGAGGCCCCCCACATGACCCACGTCACGTACGAAGCGAGGTCGTAGGAAAAAGTCCCCGGTCACCCGGGCGAAGCAGCGCCCGACATGCGGCCCGGCCTAGTAAAGGGGGCCTTTGCGGCCACGGGCCGGGCCCTGTTTCTCTGGTCGGCAAGGCGGCGGCCCCCCGATCCCCGGGGCCGCCGCCTTTCCCCTGTCCGGCCCGGTACGTCAGCCCGTACTCACCCGGAGTTCCTTCACGCCGTTGATCCACGCCGACCGCAGCCGGCGCGGGTCCTCGACCAGCCGCAGACCCGGCATGGCGTCGGCGACGGCGTTGAAGATGAGGTCGATCTCCAGCACGGCGAGGGACTTCCCCAGGCAGTAGTGCGGGCCGCCCCCGCCGAAACCCAGGTGCGGGTTGGGGTCGCGGGTGACGTCGAAGCCGTCGGGCTCGTCGAACACCTCGGGGTCGTGGTTGGCGGAGGCGTAGAACAGCCCGACCCGGTCGCCCGCGCGGATCCGCTTGCCGCCGAGCTCCGTGTCCTCGGTGGCGGTGCGCTGGAAGGCGGCGACCGGGGTCGCCCAGCGCACGATCTCCTCGGCCGCCGTCGCCGGGCGCTCCCTCTTGTACAGCTCCCACTGCCCGGGGTGGGTGAGGAAGGCGTGCATGCCGTGGGTGATGGCGTTGCGGGTGGTCTCGTTGCCCGCGACGGCCAGCATCAGCACGAAGAAGCCGAACTCGTCGGAGTTGAGGTTGCCCTCGTCCTCCGCCGCCACGAGCTGCGTGACGATGTCGTGGGCCGGGCACTGCTTACGGTCGGCGGCCATGTTCATCGCGTAGGCGATGATCTCCGTGGCCGACTCGGCGCCGACCTCCTCCGTGATGGCGTACTCGGGGTCGTCGTACGCGATCATCTTGTTGGACCAGTCGAAGATCTTGTCCCGGTCCTCCTGCGGGACGCCGATCAGTTCGGCGATCGCCTGGAGCGGCAGTTCACAGGCCACCTGGGTGACGAAGTCGAACGGCTCGGTGTGCGCGCGGGCCTTCTCGACGATGGCGTGGGCCCGGTTCCGCAGCCTCTCCTCCAGCGCCCGGATCGCCCGGGGCGTGAACCCGCGCTGCACGATCTGCCGCACCCGCGTGTGCTCCGGCGGGTCCATGTTGAGCAGGATGAACCGCTGGGCGTCGATGGCGTCGCGCTCGATGTGCTCGTTGAAGCGGATGATCGCCGTGTTGAGGTACGACGAGAACAGCTCCGGGTGCGTGGACACGTACTTGACGTCGGCATGCCGGGTGACCGCCCAGTACCCCTCGTCCTGGAAGCCGGCGAGACCGGCCGGCTGCGGCACCCAGCAGACCGGCTCCACCCGGCGCAGCTCGGCGAACTCCGGCAGGGGCACGCGGTGGTGCAGCAGATCCGGGTCGGTGAAGTCGAACCCGTCGGGCAGCGCGGGACAGGGCATGGGCGGCTCCCACCACTCGTACCGACTCTGAGTCTGACGGCCCATCAGCTGTGCGGAGTTGCGGTGACGGTAGTAACGGGTTCTACAAGTAGCAAGAGGCACGAGCCCCCCAATTGCCCGCACGACCCTTGCGGTCGACGAGCAGCCCTCAGCACACTGCTGACAGAACTAGAACGCGTACTAGTTCCGCTGAGCCTCCCGGAGAGGACCCGCACCCATGGCTGCCGAACCCGTGATCGTCGAAGCCGTACGCACCCCCATCGGCAAGCGCGGCGGCGCGCTCGCCAACCTGCACCCCGCCTACCTGCTGGGCGAGACGTACCGCGAACTCCTCGGCCGCACCGGCATCCCCGCCGACTGCGTCGAGCAGATCGTCGGCGGCACGGTCACACACGCCGGCGAGCAGTCCATGAACCCCGCCCGCACGGCCTGGCTCACGATGGGGCTCCCCTGTGAGACGGCCGCGACGACCGTCGACGCGCAGTGCGGGTCCTCGCAGCAGGCCTCGCACATGGTGGCCAACATGGTCGCGGCGGGCGTGATCGACGTCGGCATCTCGTGCGGGGTGGAGTCGATGTCGCGGGTGCCGCTCGGGTCCGGCTCGAAGCACGGGCCGGGCAAGCCGTTCCCCGACGAGTGGAACGTGGACCTGCCGAACCAGTTCGAGGCGGCCGAGCGCATCGCCCGCCACCGGGGTCTCACTCGGGAGAACGTCGACGCGCTGGGTCTCGCCTCCCAGGAGCGGGCCGCCCACGCGTGGGCGGAGGAGCGTTTCAAACGAGAGACCTTCGCCGTACAGGTCCCGACGACCGAGGAGGAGCAGCACGCCGGACAGGGCATGTGGCGCCTGGTCGACCGGGACGAGGGCCTGCGCGACACGACGGCGGAAGCCCTGGCGTCCCTGAAGCCGATCATGCCGACGGCGGTGCACACGGCCGGCAACTCGTCGCAGATCTCCGACGGGGCGGCGGCGATCATGTGGGCGTCGAAGCGGATGACCAGGGCCCTGAAGCTGAGGCCCCGGGCCCGGATCGTCGCCCAGGCGCTGGTCGGTTCCGACCCTCACTTCCACCTCGACGGCCCGATCGACGCGACCAGGGCGGTCCTGGGCAAAGCCGGGATGTCCCTGAAGGACATCGACCTGGTGGAGATCAACGAGGCGTTCGCGTCGGTCGTCCTGAGCTGGGCGCAGGTCTTCGAGCAGGACCTGTCGAAGGTGAACGTCAACGGCGGCGCGATCGCACTCGGGCACCCGGTGGGAGCGACCGGGGCCCGGCTCATCACGACGGCGCTTCATGAACTGGAGCGCACGGACAAGGAGTTCGCGCTGATCACCATGTGCGCGGGGGGCGCTTTGGCCACCGGCACGATCATTCAGCGGCTGTAGTCGTCGTCCAGTCGACGAAGGTGCTGAACGCGGCGGGATCGAGCGGGAGCATATGCCGCGCAGGCTGCTCGGCTCGGTGAGACGGCTGTGCCCTGTCAGCAGAAGGGCGCACCTGGCGCGTTGGCCCAGAAGGAAAGGAACGACCAGGTCTGGGCTCCGATACGGCCGTCGACGACGATGTGGGCGCACCGTTGGAAGGCCTTTGTCGCGGATTGCGTGACTGGGCCAAAATCTCCGTCCTCGTCGAGGCCGGCGCCGATCGCTTGATTCATGTAGCACTGGGCTTGCTGGACTGCCGCCCCGGATGACCCCACGCTAAGGCTGGGTCGACTAGCGGTGTAGTTGCATACGTCGACCGGTCGTTGAGTCACCAGGGTTGTTGGACGATTCAATGTGTGTGCGGCCTGGGCGCTGGTCACCGCAGAGTGCGCGGAAGAGCCGTGTGATGCCGCTACAGCTGGTGCTCCCGCGAGGGAAATTGGAAGAGCCAGTGCCGCTACGGCGGTGAGCACACGTCGCATCTCGATCACCTCCAGAAAGGGGGTCCTTTTCTCATCGTCCGTGGCTCTTACCGGGGCTGCATCTCGAGGAGGGGTACGTCTCTGAGTGAACAGTCCTGCTGAGCTCGCGCGACCTCCTATGTGAAGGCTGCTGCGTTGCGCGCGGCCCACTCGGCGAAGGTGCGGGGCGGGCGGCCGAGGACCTGCTCGACATCGGGACTCACCCTGGTCACAGCGGCCCCCAAACCGTCACCGAGGGCACGGACGCGATCGTCGCTCTCGCCACCGAGGGCCCCGGCGCCGGCAGCGGCCGCTTCGTCTCCCGCCATGGCGAGATCGCCTGGTCCTGACACCGGCCGCGCCCTGGAGGCCGGCACCGGGCCAGGTGTGCGGCCGCCCCGCGGCGTGGGCCCGGAACGTCGGGGGGGAGCGACTCGTCATCTGGGTACGGGTTTTCGTGCCGCGGCGTGTTCGCTCTCGGCCGCGGCGCCGGTGGCGGCTCGGGCGTCTATCAGGGACACACGTGTTTTTCGCCTCCCGAGTCCGCGACACCGGCTCCAGGACTGCGGCCCAACTCACCGGCGCTGCGGCCCATCTCACCGGCATCGATGAGCGTGCCGATGGCGCGCCTGCGCAAGCCGTTCCGCCGGCTGGTCTCGTTCAGGGATTCAACGGCGTCGCACCAGATGTCGAGGTCGGGAGCCGCACTCAGTTCGATGGAGCGGGCCTTGGCCCGGCGGGAGGCCCGGGCCCAGTTGCCCGGGTCCCGCAGGAACGTCAGGGCCTCGGTCCACGCGTTGAGGTCGTCTCGGTAGGCGAAGATCCCGGCTTCGCCCAGGGACTCGACGAGCCCGGGCGTGGGATGGGCGATCACCGGGATGCCCGAGGCGAACGCCTCCACCGCCACCCGTCCCCATGACTCGTACAAGCTCGGCATGAGTATCACGCGCGCCCTGCTGTAGACGTGTTCGCGCATCATCTGTCCCGGCACCCCGTCGACAACTTCACAGTTGGGCAGCCGTGGTGGCGGCATGACTTGCTGCCCGTAGGCGCCGCGGACACCGAGGAACCTCCATTCCGGCGTCCACGCGGCGATCTGCCAGAAGATGTCGCCGCCTTTGTCGGCGTTCAGGTTGACCAGGGTCGCGCAGTCACCCGGTGTGGTGTGGTACTCCTCGGCGATCACGGGAGGGCGGACGACGATCGTGCGCCGGGGCAGAAACTCGGGAGGGTACCGCGCGTAGAAGATCTCGCCGTCCCGTCGGATCCACTCGCTGTTGTAGACCACGAGATCGGCACCCGCCGCGTTGTGGAAGCTCGTGGCGAAATTGTCGTGGCAGATCACGACCACGGGTATCCGGCGGGCTCGGGCAAGTCCCGACACGAGGGGGACATTCTCGAAATGGGACAGGAGTACGTCTGCCCTTTGGACCTCGGCGGCGAAGTCCGCGCCCTCCTGATAGGGCACGACCCGTACTCCGTCGATGTCATAACTCTTCTGCATGCTTCCGGGATGCGACAGCCAGACCGTCACCCGGTGGCCGCGCTCGCTCAAGGGACGAAGCATCGAGTGGAGCATCCACTCGGATCCCGCGTTGTGGGCCGGGGGATATCCGTACACCCGGGCCATGATGGACATGCTCCGCGACCTGGCCGGTGTGGCCGGAGCGGGCCTGTGGGGGCGAGACGCCACCGTATCCACCTGTAGGTACTCCCTTTGTTGAGGACAAGACGGCACTGCACCGGCGCGACGCCCTCGAACACCCTGCCCGCGCGGGTCCGCAGGACGCGGGCCGCGGACCCCGCGGGCAGGCTGTCTCTCGTGGTGTCACTTCGGCGGGGAGACCCCGGCGGTCACGCCGGGGGCGGCTCCTCGACGCGGATGGTCGTGGAGTCCGAGAGCCGGTCGCCGATGCGGAACGTCAGCCTGGTGTCTCCCAGCCGGGCACCGGCGGGGGCTTTCACCGCGACCCATACGGCGGACACCGAATCCCTTCCCGACAGGGCCAGGTCGACATTGTCGAAGGTGAGGCTCTGCCCGTCGGGCGACACGGTCCCGTAGTAGGAACGCGAGGTCCCGGCGGCGGGCAGTACGGTCAGCGTGTACCGGGGTTCGCCCACGAACTGCAGACCCACTCCCGCGGGGAGATCCACACGGACGTTCTGCGGAGCGATCGTGCCGTCGTCCTCGGCGCGTACTTGCACACCCGGGTAGCCGGTGTTGCCGGCACGTTCCAGCCTCACATCCGGCGGCCCCCCGGGTGCCACCGAGAACCGGGCGGTGGACGCGACATCACTCACCTTCCGCACCCGATAGTTGGAGGCGTCGGCGATGAAGAGACCGCCGCCGGAATCCACCGCGACCCCTACGGGAGAGTTGAGCTGGACACCGATGGCCGGCCCACCATCGCCGTTGAAACCGGCAGTGCCGATCCCCGCGACCGTGGTGATCTGCCGGGTCGCCGCATCCACCCTCCGCACCCGATGGTTGGAGGTGTCGGCGATGAAGACGTTGCCGCCGGAATCCACCGCGACAGTGTGGGGAGCGTTGAGCTGGGCGTTGACGGCCGGCTGGTTGTCGCCGTTGAAGCCGGCGATGCCGGTCCCCGCGACCGTGGTGATCTGCCGGGTCGCCGCGTCCACCCTCCGCACCCGATGGTTGGCGTAGTCGCCGATGAAGAGGTTGCCGCCCGCATCCGCCGCGACACCAACGGGACCGTAGAGCTGGGCGTTGACCGCCGACTGGTTGTCGCCGTTGAAGCCGGCGGTGCCGGTCCCCGCGACCGTGGTGATCTGCCGGGTCGCCGCATCCACCCTCCGCACCCGCTGGTTGTTGAAGTCGGTGATGAAGAGGTTGCCGCCCGCATCCACCGCGACACCGATGGGACTGTTGAGCTGGGCGTTGACGGCCGGCTGATTGTCGCCGTTGAAGCCGGCGATGCCGGTCCCCGCGACCGTGGTGATCTGCCGGGTCGCCGCGTCCACCCTCCGCACCCGATGGTTGTTGCAGTCGGCGATGAAGAGGTTGCCGCCCGCATCCACCGCGACACCACGGGGATAGTGGAGTCGGGAATAGACGGCCGGCTGGTTGTCGCCGTTGAAGCCGGCGGTGCCGTTACCCGCGACCGTGGTGATCTGCTGGGTCGCCGCGTCCACCCTCCGCACCCGATGGTTGCTGTAGTCGGAGAAGAAGAGGTTTCCGCTGGAATCCACCGCGACTTTGCGGGGATAGTTGAGTTGGGCGCAGACGGCCGGCCCATAGTCGCTGCTAAAACCAGCGGTGCCGTTACCCGCGACAATGTAGATGGCGGGTTCACGCGTGACGACACGCATGGTTTCGAGACCGGTCACAGCATTTGTCCTTTCTCTCCGGACAGCAGGGACTCCCCCAGCACAGACCGGCTGTGCGAAGGGCGAACTGGAAGAAATGCGGTATGGAATCGCCGGGCACGGGCATCTGGTTCAATATCCGGTTCACATGCCCGGATCAGAGCCTGCTGTTACCCCAAAGAGCGGGCTATCGGCTGCGCTATGACGCTCTCACTCATGCGCACACCTCCCACTGCCCGCGTCACAGATGACTGCGAAAACGTTCGAATATGCAGTCTTTATCGTGCTCGGAAAGACTGCCCGATTCCTGGCCTCTGCAAAAGAGGAATCCGTCTGTACGAATACCGTTCCTGCCACACGGACAGCCCGCCGAGCCGGCATCAACTGACGGCATCTGTCACACGCAGACCGCGCGAGTTCCGCGTCACGCTCCCAGGCGCCCCACAGCACAGCCTCATCTCCTCCGCCACGGAGGAGATCCCACGCCGAGGACTCACGATGGCCGGAAGCCGCTCGTGCAGGACGGACGCAGGACAGGGGCAGGCCGTGCGACCGTCGCCCGCGGCCCCGTCAGCACGTACACGAGCCCGAAGCCCACCCCGACGGCGACGGCCCCGCCCACCGCGTCGAGCACCCAGTGATTGCCCGTCGCCACGATCGAGCAGCCGGTGAGCAGCGGGTGCAGCACTCCCAGGGTCTTCACCCACCACCGGCGCGCCAGGACGGCGATCACGATGCCGCACCACAGCGCCCAGCCGAAGTGCAGGGACGGCATGGCCGCGTACTGGTTGGTCAGGTGGGTGAGGGTGCCGTAGTCGGGCTGGGAGAAGTCCTGGACGCCGTGGACGGTGTCGATGAAGCCGAGTCCGGGCATCAGGCGCGGCGGGGCCAGGGGGTAGAGCCAGAAGCCGGCCAGGGCGAGCAGGGTGGCGAAGCCGAGGGCGGAGCGGGCCCAGCGGTAGTCGGCCGGGCGGCGCCCGTACAGGACGGCGAGGACGGCCAGCGGGACGACGAAGTGGAACGACACGTAGTAGTGGTCGAGGAACTCCCGTAGCCAGGCGGTCCCGGCGACCAGATGGTTGGCCCAGCGCTCGACGTCGATGCGCAGGGCCCGTTCCAGGCCCAGGATCTGCCGGCCGTGCTCCTCGGCCCCGGCCCGGCCGGAGGAGTTGCTGCCGCCGGTGGCGGCGAGCCGGATCTCGGAGTAGGCGGCGTAGGCGACCCGGAGGAGGAGCAGCTCCAGGAGGAGGTTGGGCCGGTTGAGGGCCCTGCGCAGGTACGGCACCAGCGGCACGTGGCGGAGTCGGGCCGGGACGGCGGGGGCGTACTGGGCCGGCAGGGGCGACCGGTAGTACGGCGAGGCGCGGGAGAGGAACGGCACGGCCACGGCGGCGGCGACGGCGGCCAGCAGGACGAGGTTGTCGCGCAGCGGGTCCAGTGACGACATCTCGGGCAGCAGCATGCCGGCCGGCAGGGTCATGACCAGGACGACGGCGACCGGCCACACGTACCGGTCGCAGGCCCGTCGGCCGGCCCGGCCGACGACCGCGAGCAGCAGCCACAGCAGCTGGTGCTGCCAGGCCGTGGGCGAGACGACGATCGCGGCGCAGCCGGTGATGGCGACGGCCAGGAGGAGCTGGCCGTCGTCGAAGCAGCGCACGGCGCGGCGCAGGGCCAGGACGGCGACGACCGTGCCGAGCGTGAGGAAGAGCGCGACCTCCAGGGTGCCGTTCAGGCCGAGCCGCAGCAGGGCGCCGTGCAGGGACTGGTTGCCGAGGCCGTCGGCCCGGCCGCCGAGGCCGACGCCGGCCAGGTGGTGGACCCAGTAGGTGTGGGAGTCGTGCGGCATCGCGGCCCAGGCGAGCGCGGTGCCGGCGGCGAAGGTGACGCCGGTGGCGAGGGCGGCGCGTCGGCGGCCGGTGAACCACAGCAGGGGCGCGAAGAGCAGCAGGGTGGGCTGGAGCGCGGCGGCGACGCCGATGAGCAGGCCGCTGGTGCGCTGACCGTGGACGACGAAGCAGCCGAGCAGGACGAGCAGGACCGGGACGATGCTGGTCTGGCCGAGCCACAGGGCGTTGCGCACCGGCAGGGACAGCATGAGCAGGCCGATGGCGACGGGCGCGGCCAGCAGGGCGGTGCGGCGTCCGACGGGCGGGGGCAACGCGCGGGCGGCGATCAGGCCGAGGGCGACGACCAGCAGCAGCGTGCCGAAGGTCCAGCCCCAGCCGAGGGCCTGTTCGGCCGAACGGGTGAGGGGTTTGAGGACGAGCCCGCTGAAGGGGGTGCCGGTGAAGCGGGTGGAGTCGTAGAGGGAGCCGTTCACGTGCAGCACGCCGTTCGGCCCGACCCAGGTCTCCAGGTCCGTCAGCCGCTTCCCGCGGGGGGAGCCGAGGACGACGGCCATCTGCCGTGCGGCGAGGGCGGCGACGGCCAGCCACAGCCCGAGGCAGACCACACGCAGACGTGCGCGGGCTCCGCCGACGGCAGTCGCTCCGAGGACTTCCGTCGGCCGTCCGCTGCGCTCCGCATTCGTCACACCCCGTTGACCTTCTACCCGATATGACCCCCTTCGTCCGGTTGACGATAGTGCGCGAGGCGTGCGGCTGCCTCCCGTGAACGCGAGAAGGATCACATCAAGATCATGCGGGAACCGTTCCCGGCCGGGCAGACGTGCCTGCACAACCGGCATTTAGATGCAGCCTGCAACGAAAGGCATACCGCCCGTGAACGGGCATTCTCCGCCTATCGTCGCTTTTTCGGCCCGTACGACAGCGCCGCCGCGCGGACCGCGTCCCTGTCCCCGTCGAAAGGTAGGCGAGCGAATCTTGTGACTGCCTCAGTCATCGCTCCTACGTCCCTGATCAAGAGCCGCACCGCGAAGGCCCCCGACACCACCGTCACCGATCCCGCGCTCGTCAAGCGCGCCGTGAAGGCGGCGGCGCTGGGCAACGCGATGGAATGGTTCGACTTCGGCGTCTACAGCTACATCGCGGTCACGCTGGGCAAGGTCTTCTTCCCCTCGGGCAACCCCACCGCCCAGCTGCTGTCCACGTTCGGCGCCTTCGCCGCGGCCTTCCTGGTCCGCCCCCTCGGCGGCATGGTCTTCGGCCCGCTCGGCGACCGCGTCGGCCGCCAGAAGGTCCTCGCCCTGACCATGATCATGATGGCCGCGGGCACCTTCGCGATCGGTCTGATCCCGTCGTACGCGACGATCGGTGTCGGCGCGCCGATCCTGCTCCTGGTGGCCCGGCTCGTGCAGGGCTTCTCCACCGGCGGTGAGTACGCGGGCGCCTCCACGTTCATCGCCGAGTACGCCCCCGACAAGCGGCGCGGCTTCCTCGGCAGCTGGCTGGAGTTCGGCACGCTGGCCGGCTACATCGGCGGCGCGGGCCTGGTCACGATCATGACCGCCCTGCTCTCCGCCGACGACCTGACCTCCTGGGGCTGGCGCATCCCGTTCCTGATCGCGGGCCCGATGGGCATCATCGGCCTCTACCTGCGCATGCGCCTGGAGGAGACCCCGGCGTTCGCGGCCGAGGCGGAGAAGGCCGAGAACAACCGCCCCAAGACGCCGCTGCGCGAGATGGTCACCGGCCAGTGGCGCGCGCTGCTGCTCTGCGTCGGCCTGGTGCTGGTCTTCAACGTCACCGACTACATGCTGCTGTCGTACATGCCGAGCTACCTGACCGGTCAGCTCCACTACGACGAGACGCACGGTCTGCTCGTCGTCCTCGGCGTGATGGCGCTGATGATGATCGCCCAGCCGTTCGTCGGCGCGCTGACCGACCGGGTCGGCCGCCGCCCGGTGATCGCCACCGGCTGCGCGGGCTTCCTGCTGCTGTCCGTCCCGGCCCTGCTGCTGATCCGCCAGGGCAGCCTGCTCGCCGTCGGACTCGGGATGGGCGCCCTCGGCATGTTGCTGGTGTGCTTCACGGCGGCGATGCCCTCGGCCCTGCCCGCGCTGTTCCCGACGAACGTGCGCTACGGCTCCCTGTCCATCGGCTTCAACGTCTCCGTGTCCCTCTTCGGCGGTACGACGCCGCTGGTGGTCACCGCTCTGATCGGCGCGACCGGGAACATGATGATGCCCGCCTACTACATGATGGCGGCGGCCGTGATCGGCGGTTTCGCGGTGTGGCGCATGGCGGAGTCGGCGGGTCGTCCGCTGCCGGGGTCGGCACCCTCCGTGGAGCGGTGAGACACGCCGGGTGAAAACCCGGCTGACAGTCGACGCGCGCACCAACTATCTTCGTCGGCGCCACTGGTTAGGGAAGCTAACTATGCGTACGAAAGGTACAGGTGCATGAGCGAGTCGCACGTCTGGGACGAGGTCGACGCCTACTTCACCGCTCACCTCGCCCCGGACGACGAAGCCCTGGCGGCAGCCCTGCGTGACAGCGACGCCGCCGGGCTTCCGCACATCAACGTCGCGGGCAACCAGGGCAAGCTCCTGCAGCTCCTGGCCCAGATCCAGGGCGCCCGCCACATCCTGGAGATCGGCACGCTCGGCGGCTACAGCACCATCTGGCTGGCCCGTGCCCTGCCCGCCGACGGGCGGCTGGTCTCCCTGGAGTACGACCCCCGGCACGCCGAGGTCGCCGTCCGCAACATCGCCCGCGCCGGCCTCGACGAGCTCGTGGAGGTGCGGGTGGGACCGGCCCTGGAGTCGCTGCCCAAGCTGGCGGACGAGAACCCGCCGCCGTTCGACCTGGTCTTCATCGACGCCGACAAGGTCAACAACCCGCACTACGTGGAGTGGGCCCTGAAGCTCACCAGCACGGGCAGTCTGATCGTCCTCGACAACGTCGTACGAGGCGGCCGGGTCCTGGACGCGGACAGCACCGCCCCGGACGTGACGGGCACCCGCACCGCGATCGAACTGATCGCCGGCCATCCGAGGCTGAGCGGCACGGCGATCCAGACGGTCGGCATGAAGGGCTACGACGGCTTCGCGCTGGCGCGCGTACTGGCGTGATCCCCGGCGGACACGCCAGCAGGCCTTCCGCGCCAGGCCGTCGCACCACAGACCACCGCGCCGCGGGTCACCGCGCCGCGGGCGGTCGCGCGGAAGGCCGGGGCGGTCACGCCGAAGGCCCGGGGGGTCACGCCTCGTGGAAGAAGCCCACGTTGACGCTGCGCGGGGCGGTGCGGTCCTGGATGATGACCTCGCCGCTGCCGCCCCTGGGCAGCGGGACGGTGCCGCCGTAGGCCAGGGGCTGGGCGTACTCCCCGACCGTCAGCCGGACTTCGGAGGACGGGTCGGGCTGGGAGCCACGCAGCCAGGTCAGCTGCCAGGTCCCGTCGGGGCCGCACAGGAACTCCAGGTGGACGCGGGAGACGAACAGCCAGTCGTCCGGCGTCGTGAGCCGGCACACCGACTTGTCGCGGCCCACCCGCAGCACGGCGCCCGGCTCGCTGGGCGCGTCGGCCATGAGCATGCCGGCCGTGGCACCCTCCTCCGCCGCGGACACGGCGGCCATGGTGAGTTCGAGCACGTGCGCTCCTCCTGAGACGTCCCAATAGGTCTGCGAAGCCCGCCGCATGATAGAACGCCCGGCCGCGCGGTGTCCGGCACAATGGCCTCATGACCGAGCGAAAGCCACCTGGCGTCGACTTCGAGTCCTGGGTCGACCGGCAGATCCGCGACGCGGAGGCACGCGGGGAGTTCGAACGGTTGCCGGGAGCGGGCGAGCCGCTCCCGCGCGACGTGGAGAGCACGTACGACGAACTGTGGTGGGTCAAGCGGAAGATGGCCCGCGAGGGCTTCTCCGTGCTCCCGCCGGCGCTGGCGTTGCGCAAGGAGGCGGAGGACGCGCTCGAGGCCGCGTACGCGGCCCCTTCCGAGCGGATCGTCAGGAAGATCATCGGCGAGGTCAACGACAAGATCCGCGAGATGATGTTCAAGCCGCCGCCCGGCCCCCCGCTGGGAAAGAAGCCGTACGACGTCGAGGACGTCGTACGGCAGTGGCGGGAGCGCCGGGCGGCGCAGCAGCCGGGTGGTTCGCCCCGGTCAGACGTGTAGCAGTCGTTCCGCCAGTTCCCGGTAGTCCTTCAGGGCCAGCCGCAGCTGCTCGGTGTCGGCGCTCGACACGGGCTTGCCCTCGCCGCTCTCGACGGACTGCCAGGAGTGGCGCAGGGTGCGGCGGCGCTTCGTCACGGCCTCGGTGAAGCGGGCCGCGATCTCCTCCAGCACGTGGTCGGCCTCCTCGACGGCGGCCCGGGGCCCGTCGACGAACCCGGCGACGGCGTGCTGCAACTGCGAGCCGAGCTTGTCGGACTCGTCGTGGGCGAGGAGGTGGGAGCCGGAGGCGCCCGTCTTGTGGGTGCCGGTGAGGTCTCCCGCGTGGGTGCCGGTCCCCGCGCCGGTGGCGCCCTCCGGGCCGGTGCCGTAGGAGTCGCCGCGGGGCGCTTCCGTACCGTGCAGGTCCGTGGCGTGCACGTCCGTGCCGTGCCTGCCGGTGCGGTCCGTGTCCACGCCACGGTCCGTGCGCGGTGCCGTCGTGCCGTGGCCGGTGCCCAGGGCGGTCTCGCCGCGGGCGTCAGGGGCGGTGGGGTCGCCGGCGACGGAGGGGTCGCCGGGCTGGCGGGTCATGTCGGACATGGCTCAACTCTCCTTCGCCTGACGTCGGTGGAGCGCCCACGGCATGTGCCCGCCGCGGGCGGACGGGGCCTCGCGGCCGCCGTTCAGTCCGGCACGGTGCCGTCCGCTGTCCTCGCGTCCGCCCTCGTGCCGTGCGCCGGTGTGGCCTCCGCCGTCGTGGCGGGCCGGCCGGACCAGCTCCTCGAACAGGGCGCGGGCCGCCACCATGGCCTCGCGCATGTCTTCCGTACCGGTGCCGCCGTCCCGGGCGTCCTCCGCCCGCAGATGCGCGGCACGGTGGACGCGCCGGTAGCCGTCGACGTGGTGGGCGTGGTGCACGGACAGCGCGGCGAGCTGCTCCTCGTACTGCCCGCCGTCCGGGAAGCCCCGGGCGCCGGCCAGCTCGGCGAGCAGCCGGTCCGCCTCGGCGACCGCCTCCCGCGGCGAGTCGACGAACCGCTCCTGGGCGGCCGTCCAGCGCGCCTCGTACCGCTCGCGCTGCGCCGGCTCCAACGCCCGTTCGCGCAGGTCGCCGTGGCGGTGCACACGCTCGGTGAGTTCACGCTCGGCGGCCTTGGCGTCGCCGTCGTGCCGGGCGACGGCCCGGTCGTACTCGGGTCCGAAGCGCCGCTTGAGGCTCGGGCCACGCCGAGGCCCTCGGGCGCGCAGGGTCATGGCGGCCGCGATGATGACGACCGCCGCGATCACGATCAGAGCAATGATCAGGCCAGTGGACATGAATGCCTTCCGGGTTCTCGGCCCAACCGGCTCTCCTCGCGAGCCGGTTCGCCGATCGGGTAGCCCGGAAGCCCGCCCCCAAACGGCACCCTCGGCCTGCCCACGCCCGAACACCCCCTGGTTTATCCGGTTGCGGGCGAGGTAGGGCGGCCGCCGAGAATGCCGGACATGACCTGGACCGTGACCCCGGAGCCGTACGACTCCCCCGTCGCCGCCGCCCTCTGGCGGGCCTACTACACGGAGGTCAGCGACCGCTGGTACCTGCTGCACGAGGGGCGCCGGACCGACCCGGACGAGCTGGAGCGGGAGATCGCCGCCCGGCCGGGCACCGATCTCGCGCCGCCGCGCGGGCAGCTGCTGGTCGCCCGGTACGGCGGTGAGCCGGCCGGCACCGCCGGGGTGCGGCTGCGGGAGGGCTCGACCGGCGAGCTCACGCGGGTGTTCCTGCGCGAGGCGCTGCGCGGCAGGGGCGGCGCCGCGCTGCTGGTCCGGGCCGCCGAGGACGCCGCCCGGGCCCTCGGCGCCACCCGGATGGTCCTCGACACCCGCGGTGACCTCGTAGAGGCCCGTGCCCTCTACGCCCGCCTCGGCTACACGGAGACCGAGCCGTACAACGACGACCCGTACGCCGAGCACTGGTTCGCCCAACACCTGGGCCGGAACCCGGGCGCCCTCACCCCAAAGGTTCCCGGGGGCGGTTCGTGCGGACGCTCCTGCCTCGATCCGCACAGTTCCGCCGCTGAGCTCGTGGACGAGCTGCACCAGGTCGGTGGGCCGGTCGGGCCCCCACCAGTCGCCGAGCAGCTCGGCGAGCGACGCCTCACGGGCCTGCGCCAGCCGCTCGGCGACCTCGCGCCCCTGGCCGGTCAGGACCAATTCGCCCCCTCCGCGTTCGACGAGCCGCCGTTCCTCCACCTGGCGTACGGCGTCCATGATCACGCCGAGCGGGACGGGCATGCGGTCGGCCAGCACGCCGGGCTCCACCGCGCCGTGCCACCGGATCCGCAGCAGCAGCCAGCCGGCCGCGGGCAGCAGGTCGTAGCCCGCCCTCGCGATGATCTGCTGATAGATCTCGCGCCGTCCCGCGCGGGTGCCGAGCACCGACAGCGCGCGGCACACCTCGTCGTAGGAGGACCGCTCCACGGGGTTGCTGGCCAGGGTCTCGGTGCCGTCGGGCGCGGTGACCGAGGCGCGCAGCCGGTCCTCCTTCAGGAACCAGGCCAGCACGAAGCCGAGGAGCGCGACCGGGGCGGCGTACAGGAAGACGTCCGTGATGGAGACGGCGTAGGCGTGCAGGGCGGGCGGGCGCAGGTCGGGCGGCAGGGCGGCGATGCCGCGCGGGTCGGCCTCCAGCGCGTCCACGGAGGCTCCGGGCGGGAGCCGCGCGCCCCGGAAGGCGTCCGTGAGCTGGTCGCCGAGCCGGCCGGCGAAGATCGTGCCGAAGACGGCGACGCCGAACGAGGCGCCGATGGAGCGGAAGAAGGTCGCGCCGGAGGTGGCGACGCCCAGGTCCTCGTACGGGACGGCGTTCTGCACGATGAGCACGAGGACCTGCATCACCAGGCCGAGACCGAGTCCGAAGACGAAGAAGAAGCAGCTCAGCTCGATGCCGGGACTGTGTTCGTCGATCTGGTGCAGCAGGAGCAGACCGAGGGTGGTGACGCCGGTGCCGGCGACCGGGAACACCTTCCAGCGGCCGGTCCGGCTGACGATCTGCCCGGAGACCGTCGAGGCCAGCAGCAGGCCCAGCACCATGGGCAGCATGTGCACACCGGACATGGTGGGGCTGACGCCCTGCACGATCTGGAGGAAGGTCGGCAGGTAGGTCATCGCGCCGAACATGGCGAGGCCGATGACGAAACTGATCACGACGGAGAGCGTGAAGGTGCGGACGCGGAAGAGCGTCAGCGGCAGGACGGGTTCGGCCGCCCGGCGCTCGACGACCACGAAGGCGACGGCGAGGACGACGCCCAGGACCGCGAGCGTGACGATCTGCGCGGACCCCCACCCCCAGGTGGTCCCCCCGAGGGAGGCGACGAGCACCAGGCAGGTGGCGACGGCGGCGATGAGGAAGGTGCCGAGGTAGTCGATGACGTGCCGCTGGGTCCGGCGCGGGATGTGCAGCGCGGTCGCGATCACGGCGAGCGCGACGATGCCGACGGGCAGGTTGACGTAGAACACCCAACGCCAGCTCAGATGCTGGGTGAGCACTCCGCCGAGCAGCGGCCCGAGCACACTGGTCGCTCCGAAGACGGCCCCGAACAGCCCTTGGTAGCGCCCTCGTTCACGCGGCGGGACGAGGTCGCCGACGATCGCCATGGACAGCACGATCAACCCGCCGCCGCCGAGCCCCTGCACGGCCCGGAAGGCGATCAGCTGGGCCATGTCCTGCGCGGTGCCGCACAGCGCGGAGCCGGCCAGGAAGATCACGATCGCCGTCTGGAACAGCCTCTTGCGCCCGTACTGGTCGCCGAGCTTGCCCCACAGCGGGGTCGCGGCGGTCGCGGCCAGCAGGTACGCGGTGACCACCCAGGACAGGTGCTCCATGCCGCCGAGGTCGCTGACGATGGTGGGCAGCGCGGTCGACACGATGGTCTGGTCGAGGGCGGCGAGCAGCAGGCCGAGGAGCAGGGCGCCGATGGAGACCAGCACGTTCCCGGAGACCCGCTCCTGAGCGGGAATGCCCTGGTCCGGCGGTGTGGCGGCGCGCGCGTCCTCGGCCTCGAAGACCTCGTCCCCTGCCATGCGTCCTCCCAGGGCTGATGTGACGTTTTCCATCGTGACCGGTGTGACCCGCTATGGCCTGCCGAGCCCCTTTGGAAGCAGTCGTTCCGGGGGCTCGCCGGCCGCACTGTGGAGAAGATCTGGATAATCTCTGGAGTTCGCGAGGGGAGGGAGTGACGCGTGGACCAGCCGAACGGCCACCCGTGCCCGGAGTGCGGCGCGCCCAGACGCCCGGACAACACCCCTTCCTGCGCCTGCACCCACCGCGCCGCTGAGGCCCTCCGCGACGCCCGTACGGCCCAGGCAGCGGCGGCGGAGGACTTCGACCCCCTGCGCATCCGGCCGTACGTCGAACTCGACCCGAAGACAGGGCCCGAGCGGGCTACGGCGGACGGGACCGCGCCGCGACACCCCGCCGGGGGCGACCCGGCCGTCTCCGCGCACGAGCAGCCCCCGGGCTCCGGCCGTCCGGCAAGCCCGGCGCCCGAAGACGCCACGCGCCGCACTCGGGTGGACGGCCGGCCCGCACCTCGGCGGGCGGAGCCCTCCCACGCAGGGCGGACCGCCGGAGACTCAGCGGGCCCCTCCGGCGGCGACGGCCTCACGTCGACACCCGAAGGCTCCCAGCCGCCTCCTCGGCCGGACGCCCCGGCCGCACACCCGCGGGGACCCGAGCGGTCGCTGTCGGCGCAGGGCGGGGCCACGCCGCCGCTGCACGTACGGACCTCGCCCGGCGAGGGTTCCGCCCGAGCGGCCGAAGGCGCCCCGCACCCGTCCCACCCGAACGGGCCCCGCCACACCCCCGTATGCAAAGGCCCGCGCGCAGACGGTCCGGCCGGACCCCGAAGCCGACCCCCAGCAGACCGTTCGCGAACCCTGCCGACGCCTTCCGCGCCGAGGGCGCCGCCGCTCCGCCGCCCTCCCCCGCCGACACGACCATGCCCCTGCGCCCTGTCGACCCGGATGCCACCACCGCGCTGCCGACCGCGCAGGACACCACAGTGCTGCCGGTCTCCCCGGACACCACCGTGCTGCCGACGCCCCTGACGTCCGCCGCGAGCGAGCCCAGCGTGACGGACCTGCGGCTCTTCGACGGGACGTCCGGGGAGGGCGTCCCGGGGGCGGCCGAGCCCGACGGCGGGCCCCGTCGACGGCGTCGTGGCGTGCTGCTCGCCGCTGCCGCCGCGGCCTGTGTCGCGGTCGTGGCGGCGGCCGGTTACGCGAGCGGACTGTTCGCCTACGAGGCGCCGTCGCGGGACACCGCGCTGCCGGACGACATCCGGGCGAGCGTGCCGGACGGCCCGTCGAGCAGCGCGGCGTCCACACCGGCCGAGCGGAGCGCCCCGGGCACTGAGTCCGCACCCGCGGCACCGCCGCCGTCGCCGTCGGCCACCAGCAGCCCGTCCGCCTCCCCGTCGCCGTCCACGCCGAGCGCCTCACCGAGCCCGTCGCGGTCGGCCATCCCCTCGGCGCCGCAGACGTCCGCCACACCGACCGGCCCCGGGCAGGCACCCCCGGACAACTCCCGCCAGAACGGCGGCCCCACCACCCTGCGGCTCGGCGACCGCGGCCCGGAGGTCACCGAACTCCAGCTCCGCCTGCGCCAGTTGTCCCTCTACGTCGAGGACGACGACGGCACCTACGACGAAGGGCTGGAGGACGCCGTCCGCACCTACCAGTGGTCCCGCGGCATCCAGGACGACGACCTCGGCGTCTACGGCCGGGGGACCCGGACCAGGCTGGAGTCGGAAACCAAGGAGCCGTAGGCCGCCCGAAGCCGTACGGTGGCGCGATGACCACTCAGGTGATCGTCCTCAACGGCGGTTCGAGCTCGGGCAAGTCGGGGATCGTACGGTGCCTGCAACAGGTGCTGCCGGACCCGTGGCCGGCCTTCGGCGTCGACTCGTTCGTCGAGGCCCTGCCCGCGAGGATGCACGGCTCGGACGAGGGCATCACCTTCGCCGCGGACGGCGGCGTGCGCGTGGGGGCGGAGTTCCGCGCGCTGGACGCGGCCTGGACCGAGGGCATCGCGGCGATGGCCCGCGCCGGCGCCAGGGTCGTCGTCGACGACGTCTTCCTCGGCGGACCGGCGTCGCGACAGCGCTGGGAGAAGGCTCTGGTGGGGCTCGACCTGCTGTGGGTCGGCGTCAGATGCGACAGCGCGGTCGCCGCCGGGCGTGAGATCGCACGGGGCGACCGGGCCCGGGGCATGGCCGCGTCACAGGCGCACCTGGTGCACGAGGGCCTGCGCTACGACCTGGAAGTGGACACGACCCACACCGAGTCCCTGGAGTGCGCGCGCGTCATCGCCGAGCGCGTCGGCCGGGGCTGACCGGCCTCGGACCACGGATGCGGGCGGCCGTCACCCCACGTGCAGGCGGACCGTCCCGTCCCCCACGGCCTCCACGCGCACCTTTCGTGAGGTCCGCCACGACCACGTCGGGCTCGTGGGCCGCGGCGCGCGGCCCGACGCCGACGACCGTCATCCCGGCGGCGCGCCCCGCCGCGATCCCGGCTCCGGAGTCCTCGAACACCACGCAGTCCGCGGGTGCCACACCCAGCTCGGCGGCCCCCTTCAGAAAGCCCTCTGGGTCGGGCTTGCTCGCCCCGACGGACTCCGCGGTAACCCGCACCTCGGGCTGCTCCAGCCCGGCGGCGGCCATCCGCGCCGTCGACAGGGCGACGTCGGCGGAGGTCACGAGCGCGTGCGGCAGTCCCCGCAGCGAGGCCAGGAACTCCGGCGCCCCGGGAATCGCGACGACACCCTCGGTGTCGGCCGTCTCCTCGGCCAGCATCCTGGCGTTGTCGGCGTGGTTCTGCTCCATGGGACGGCCGGGCAGCAGCAGCGCCATCGAGGCGTATCCCTGCCTGCCGTGGACGACCTTCATGACCTCGTCGCCGTCCAGCCCGTGCCGCTCGGCCCAGCGCCGCCAGACGCGTTCGACCGAGGCGTCGGAGTTGACGAGGGTGCCGTCCATGTCCAGCAGGAGGGCGCGGGCGGTGAGCACGGCGGTGGCCGTCATCGGCAGCTCCAAGGCTCAGGGCGGGAGAGGCGCGCGACGGTTTCGCGGCACCCCCGGAGGGACAAGGCGGCCCCGCCCGCCGGTCAGGGAAAACGGGCGAGGGCCACTTTGTTCCCCCACGGTACAAAAGAAGGCCATGATTGCGCCAGGGGCCCCGGCGGACGTTCACCCACCGTTCAGCTCCCCGGGTCGGCACACCCAGCGACTCAGCCGGCTCAGCCGGTCACGGCCTCCCACAGGCTCCACACCCCGAGCCCGAGCATCACGAGCGCCGCGATCTGCGTGATCAGCCGCAGCGGCACCTTCTTCATCAGGGCCTTCCCGCCGACGATGCCGATCCCGGCCACCGCCCACAGCGCGAGCACCGCGCCCAGGGCGACGGAGAGCGGGTCGTCGTAGCGGGCGGCCAGGTTCGCCGTCATGATCTGGGTGAGATCGCCGAACTCGGCGACCAGGATGAGCATGAAGCCCGCGCCCGAGACCTTCCAGAAGGACTGGTTCTCCGGCTTGCGGACCTCCTCCTCGTCCTCGCTCTTCTTCAGCAGCAGCACCGCGGCCCCGCCCAGGAAGAGCACACCCGTCAGCGCCTGCACGAGCTGCTGCGGCAGCAGCGTCAGCACGCTGCCCGCCGCGACGGCGAGCGCGACGTGCAGCGCGAAGGCGGCGGCGACACCGGCGAAGACGTAGGAGGCGCGGTAGCGGGTGCCGAGGACGAGGCCGGCGAGGGCGGTCTTGTCCGGCAGTTCGGCGAGAAAGACGACACCGAAGACGACGGCCGTCACGGTCAGGCTGATCAAGGGTTCCTCAATCGGTCGGGCTGCCCCACCGAGAGTGCTGAACATCACCCAAGACACCTCGGCACGGCAGCACACTCGGAACCCGTGCCGTCGGGCACGGGCGTGCACTGCTTGCCGAAGGTCTCGCTGGCAGGTCCTGGAAGGACCGGCCTCCGGGCGCCGGCTCAGGCTGGCTGAGCAGTATGTCGACGGTCCGGCGAAGAGCTACTCCCCTTCTGCGCCGTCCATGGTACGTGACGCTCCAGGAGTGAAAAGTTCCGGCTTGAATCTTGTCATGTCATGGCCGCGTCACTAACTTCTCACCGGACGCACACCTCCCCGCAACACGGCGCGGCGAGCATTCTCCCGCTCGCCGCCCAACACCCCCACCCCACAAGGGAGTTCGCATGCCCAAGTTCTACGCGCGTCGACGACTCAGCGTGCTCGCCGGCCTCACCGGCCTCATAGCCTCGGCCGGACTGATCAACGGTCCGGCCGCCTCCGCCGCCCTCCCCACCCCCGTGAGCGCCGCCACCGCCCGCTCCTACCTCTCCTCGCTCACCGTGGCCACCGAGGACCGCACCGGCTACGACCGCGACCTCTTCCCGCACTGGATCACCCAGTCCGGCGCCTGCAACACCCGCGAGGTCGTCCTCAAGCGCGACGGCACCAACGTCCAGCAGGACTCCTCCTGCGCCGCCACCAGCGGCAGCTGGTACTCCCCCTACGACGGCGCGACCTGGTCCGCCGCCTCCGACGTCGACATCGACCACCTGGTCCCGCTGGCCGAGGCCTGGGACTCCGGCGCCGACTCCTGGACGACGTCCCGCCGCCAGTCCTTCGCCAACGACCTGACCCGTCCGCAGCTCATCGCGGTCACCGACAACGTCAATCAGGCCAAGGGCGACCAGGACCCGGCCACCTGGATGCCCTCCCGGACGGCGTACCGCTGCACCTACGTGCGCGCCTGGGTCCAGGTGAAGTACTACTACGGCCTCTCGGTCGACTCCGCCGAGAAGTCCGCGCTGACGAACTACCTCGCGAGTTGCTGACATACAGGTAATTCCGGTCGGCGTCTCCCCGCCGACCTCCGTCGTTCCGTACCGTACGGGGCGACGGAGAGGGGATCACCATGGCCGGACTGCGCCTCGGACCACTGCTGAGGTACACCGACGGCTCGTCCGCGACCGTATGGGTCGAGACGAGCCGTCCGTGCACCGCCGAGGTGCGCTGCGCCGACGGCTCCGGTGGCACGGCCCGCACCTTCCAGATCGCCGGCCACCACTACGCCCTGGTCCCGGTGACCGGCCTCACGGCCGGGACGAGCACGACGTACGAGGTCCTGCTCGACGGCGGCCGGGTGTGGCCGCTGCCCGGCTCGCCCTTCCCGCCCTCGGCGATCCACGCGCCGGGGCCGGAGGGCGGCCTCCGTGTCGCCTTCGGCTCCTGCCGCTGGGCCTCCCCGCCGGCGGGCGGGCACGACCCGGTCGGCCCGGACGCCCTGGACGCGCTGGCCACCCGTCTCTCATCCGACCCGGAGGGCGAGCGGCCGGACGTCCTGCTGCTGCTCGGCGACCAGGTATACGCCGACGAGACCTCCGACGGCACCCAGCGCTGGCTGGCGGCCCGCCGCGACCTGAACGACCCGCCGGGCAACGGGGTCGCCGACTACGAGGAATACACGCACCTCTACTACGAGTCCTGGCTCGACCCGCGCATCCGCTGGCTGCTGTCGACCGTGCCCAGCTTCATGATCTTCGACGACCACGACGTCATCGACGACTGGAACACCTCCGCCGCCTGGCTCGCCGACATGCGGGCCACCGACTGGTGGCGGGAGCGGCTGCTGAGCGGGCTGATGTCGTACTGGGTCCACCAGCACCTCGGGAACCTCTCCTTGGAGGAGCTGGCGGCCGACCCGGTGTACGAGCAGGTCCGGAAGCTGCCCGACGGCACCGATGTGCTGCGCACCTTCGCCGCCCGGGCCGACGCCGACCCGGCCACGGTCCGCTGGAGCTACCGCCGTGACTTCGGGCGCGTACGCCTGCTGATGGTGGACAGCCGGGCGGCCCGCGTCCTCGACGAGCAGGGCCGCTCGATGCTCGACCCGGGCGAGGAGGCTTGGCTGCGCGAGCAGGTGCTGGACTCGCCCGGGGCGTACGACCACCTCCTCGTCGGCACCTCGCTGCCCTGGCTGCTGCCGCATCTGGTGCATGACGCCGAGGGGTGGAACGCGGCGCTGTGCCGGGGCGAACGGGGTCCCCGCTGGGCCCGGTTCGGCGAGAAGGTGCGGCGGGCCGCCGACCTGGAGCACTGGTCGGCCTTCCCCGAGTCCTTCGCCCGGCTCGCCGGCCTGATCGCCGAGGCCGGCTCGGGGCCGGACGCGCCGGCGACCGTGTGCGTGCTGTCGGGGGACGTGCACCACGCCTACGTCGCCGAGCCCTCGTGGTCCGCTGTTCTTGGCCCGGCGCCCGGGTGGTGCAGCTGGTCTGCTCCCCCGTCCACAACTCGGTGCCGCTCTCCATGCGGCTGGCCTTCCGCATCGGCTGGACCGCCGTGTCGCGCGGCATCGGCCGCTGCCTCGCCCGGCACGGACGACTCGCGCCACCGCCGGTCACCTGGCGCAAGACCGACGGCCCCTGGTTCGGCAACCAGCTCATGACACTGACCTTGCGCGGGCGTTCGGCACGGCTGCGGCTGGAGCGGGCACGGGCGCGAGAGGGAGCGGGCCCGCGGCTCGCGACGCTCCTGGACTCCGAGCTCGCCCCTTGACGTGCTCCCTGGCTTCATCACCAGGGGATCCGGCCTGGGTCGGCTGACCCTCCGGGGCTTCCCGCTTCACCGCGCCGTGCCGGGACTTTCGCCCTGGTCTTACCGGCGCTCCACGAGGCGTTTGGCGTCCGGGCCCGTCCGGCGGCGACGATGCGGCGTCCTTCGAAAAGGACGTTGCGGGCTGCGTTGTGGTCCCGGTCGTGCACGGCGCCGCATCCGGATCCCGGCATTCCACCCGTTCCGTCCGCTTGTCGCCACTGTGCCCCACGATGCTCGTGACGCATGCCACAGCGAGCGTCCGTCCTTCCCACCGGACTCGGTTCCGGCTCCCGACGACGGCATGATGAGGCGGACCGTCCGCTTCCCGACCGGCGGACCCGCCGACACGCGCCCCACACGCCCGGGAGTCCCACCCTTGCCTGCGTCGACCGAGGAATCCGTACCGGAAGATCACCCCCCGCCCTTCGCCGTCGCCCTGGTGGGCGCCGGGCCGCGCGGCACCAGCGTGCTGGAGCGTCTCTGCGCCTCCGCCCCGGAGCTCCTCCCGCCCGGTGCCCGGCTGACGGTGCACGTGATCGACCCGGACCCGCCCGGCCCCGGCCGCGTCTGGCGCACCGGCCAGTCGTCCGAGCTGCTGATGAACACCGTGGCCTGCCAGGTGACCCTGTTCACCGACGACAGCGTGGACTGCTCGGGCCCGATCCGCCCGGGTCCGAGCCTGCACGAGTGGGCGGGCGGCACGCTGGGCCCGGACGAGTACCCGGCCCGGGCGGACTACGGCCGTTACCTGGAGTGGGTGTTCGCGCGGGTCGTACGGGACGCTCCGGCGGCCGTACGCGTCGAGACGCACCGGGCACGCGCGGTCCGGCTCGACGACGCCCCTGACGGCCACCAGGACCTCGCCCTCGACGACGGCCGTGTCCTCACCGGCCTGTCCGCGGTGGTCCTGGCCCAGGGGCACCTGCCGACGACCGCGGACCCGGACCAGCGGCGTCTGGCGGCCCACGCCGCACACCACGGCCTGTGCCACGTCCCGCCCGCCAATCCGGCCGACGTCGACCTGTCCCGCGTACCGTCCGGCGAACCCGTCCTGCTGCGCGGCCTCGGCCTCAACTTCTTCGACCACGCGGCCCTGTTGACGACCGGCCGCGGCGGCCGCTTCGTACCGGACGCGCGGGGCCTGCGCTATCTCCCCTCCGGCCGCGAACCGCGGCTGTACGCGGGGTCGCGGCGCGGGATCCCGTACCAGGCACGGGGCGACAACGCGAAGGGGCCCTACGGCCGGCACGTCCCGCTGGTCCTCACGCCGGAGGTGATCGCGGGCTTCCGCAAGCGCGCCGACTCCGGGGAGGCGCCGGACTTCCTGGCGGAGGTGTGGCCGTTGGTGGCGAAGGAGGTGGAGGCGGTCTACTACGCCGCGCTGCTCCAGCGGCCGGGAGCGCCCGGGCGACGGCGGGGCCGCGAACTCGTCGAGCGTTTCCTGGCCGTACCGCATGGCGACCCCCAAGAGGCTTTGCTGCTGGACGAGTTCGGCGTGCCGCAGGAGGAGCGCTGGTGCTGGGAGCGGCTCTCCCGCCCGTATGCCGGACGGCACTTCGCGCACCCCGGCGAGTGGCGCGACTGGCTGCTGTCGTACCTGCGCGAGGACGCGGCGCAGGCCGCCCTGGGCAATGTGCGCGGCCCGTCGAAGGCGGCCCTCGACGTGCTGCGCGACCTGCGCAACGAGCTCCGGCTGATCGTCGACCACGGCGGCATCGCCGGCGCCTCCCGCCGGGACCACCTGGACCGCTGGTACACCCCGCTCAACGCCTTCCTGTCGATCGGCCCGCCCCGGCGCCGTATCGAGGAGCTGGCGGCGCTGGTGGAGGCGGGTGTGGTGCGGGTGCTCGGGCCGCGGCTGCGGGTGGCGGAGGTGGACGGAGCCTGGACGGCGTACTCCCCCGACATACCGGGCTCGTCGGTCCGCGTGAAAACCCTCATAGAGGCCCGTCTGCCGGAGCCCGACCTGCGGCACACGGCCGACGAACTCCTCGCGGGGCTGCTGCGGACCGGGCGGTGCCGGCCGCACACCGTCGACGGTCACGAAACAGGGGGGTTGGATGTGACCCCGCGCCCCTATCATCTGATTGACCGTCAAGGAGCCGCGCACGCACGGCGGTTCGCTTTCGGGGTGCCGACGGAGGGCGTGCACTGGGTGACCGCGGCGGGGGCCCGGCCGGGGGTGGATTCGGTCACACTTTCGGACGCGGATGCAGTGGCGAGAGCCGCCCTACGTGCAGTTAGGGGCGCGAGAGGGCCGCAATCAGAGGTAAACCAGTGGCCAAATGTTGAACTTGCAAGCATCAATTAGGCACACCTAACGTGGGCTACTCATCGGTTCTGTCCCCCGACCGGCCTTCCCCGGGCCGGCCGTCCGAAGGAGACCCCCACATGACCGCTCGCCTCAACGGCGCACAGCCGTACGCTCTCGGACTGTTCCGGATCGTCATCGGCCTGCTGTTCGCCTGCCACGGCGCCGTCGCGCTCTTCGGCGTCCTCGGCGGCGCGGACGGCAAGGGCGGCACCGCGCCGACCGGCGCCTGGCCCAACTGGTATGCGGCCGTCATAGAACTCGTCGGCGGCATCCTGGTGCTGCTGGGCCTCGGCACCCGCGTCGCGGCCTTCATCTCCTCCGGCGCCATGGCGTACGCCTACTTCAAGGTGCACCAGCCGCAGGGTCTGTGGCCCATCGAGAACAACGGCGAGGGCGCGGCCATGTACTGCTGGGCCATGTTCCTGCTGATCTTCACGGGCTCCGGCGCGTTCGGCGTCGACCGGCTGTTCGCCAAGCGCACCTCGACGCAGGGACAGCGGTCCACGGACCAGACCCCAGTGGCCGCCTGAGCCGCCCGGCCGGCACCTCGCGCGACGGCGCCTTCCCGCGATCGCGGGGAGGCGCCTTCCCATGTGGGCCGGGGTGGGCGCCTTCCCATGTGGGCCGGGGTGGGCGCCTTCCGCGTCCGCGGAGGTGAACAAGTGGTACCGAACGTACGAGCCCCCCGTGAACCGCCCGTCACACCCCCGGCGTACGCTGTATGGCTGTCATCGGCCGCCCTTGCCGCTCCCCCGCGACACCGCGGCACGGTCCGGCCCACGGGGGAGTCACGGGGAGTTGCGGTGCTGGAGCAAGTGGGGGTGTTGGCCACCAGTCCGTGGATCTACGGGGTGGTGATCCTGTCGGTCCTGCTCGACGTGTTCCTGCCGGTGCTGCCCAGCGGCGTCCTGGTGATCACGGCCGCCACGGCGGCGGCCGCGGGGTCGGCGACCGACGTGCCCGACATCCTGGTCCTGACCCTGTGCGCGGCCACCGCCTCCGTCCTGGGCGACCTGGCCGCCTATCGCCTCGCCTGGCGCGGCGGCGACCGCCTGGACCGGGCGATCTCCCGCTCCCGCCGCCTGACCACCGCGCAGGAACGTCTCGGCGCGGCCCTCGCCCGGGGCGGCGGCGCCCTCGTGGTCCTCGCCCGCTTCGCCCCCGCCGGCCGCTCGGTCGTCTCCCTCGGCGCGGGCGCCGCCCACCGCCGCGCCCGCGACTTCCTCCCCTGGTCGGCCCTGGCGGGTCTGACCTGGGCCGCGTACAGCGTCGCCCTCGGCTGGTTAGGCGCCCACTGGCTGGGCGCGAGCTGGCTGGCGACGGCGGTGTCGGTGGGGGCGCTGTTCGGCGCGGGGGCCGGGGCGACGTACCTGATGCGCCCCCGGCCGCAGGTGTCGGAGGCGTCGTAGGCCCCAGACGCCGGCCGAAGGTGTCGGAGGCGTCCGTAGGCCTCAGCCGGGCCGGTGTCCTGATGCCACGGCAGGCAACGTTTGCCCGTCGAGGAGCGGCGTCCGGTGCGTGCTCTGGGGGTACCCCCTGCTCGAAGAGCTTGGGGAGTGCCGGCCGGACGTCCTCGTACGGGACGTACTCAGGCTTTCGGCCGGTGCGGCGAGTGGGGGTACCCCCTGCTCGAAGAGCTTGGGGGAGCGTGCCGGGCGTCGCGACGGGGCGAACGTCGCCTGTCGGGGCACTAGCTCGCCTGCCGGGCGCCGGCTCCCCTGATCTCCAGTCCGTCCAGCAGTTCGGCCGTGGCCTGCGCGACGGCCTCCACGGCGCGTTCGAACACCTCCTGGTTGTGAGCGGCGGGGGCGCGGAAACCCGAGACCTTCCGCACGTACTGCAGCGCGGCGGCCCGGATGTCCGCTTCCGTGGCCTCTTCGGGCATCGCGGGCGGACGCAGGGTCTTGATACTCCGGCACATGCCCCCAGTCTCGCCCTTTCGGCCCCGCCACGACAGAGATTCCTGTCATGATCACTCAAAGGCGGCCACCGTTCCGGGGCCGACCGGAGAGAGGGAACCGACATGGGAAACGAACTCACCGTGGCCGTCCTGGGCCCGGGCGGCGTGGGCGGCCTCCTCGCCGCCCTGCTCTCCCGCGCAGGTCACCGCGTGATCTGCCTGTCCGGCGAGGAGACGGCCGAGGTCCTGCGCGCTGACGGCGTACGGGTCCGCAGCGCACGCTTCGGCGACTTCACGGCCGGGGTGGAGGCCGACACCCGGCTGCGCGAACCGGTCGACGCGTGTCTGGTGACCGTCAAGCACACCGCTCTCGACACCGCCCTGGCGCGCGTGCCCGCCAAGGCGCTCGCCGACGGCCTCCTCGTGCCGTTCCTGAACGGTGTGGAGCACCCGGCCGCCCTGCGCGCCCGCTACCGCCCGGGCCGCGTGGCCCCCGCCGTCATCCGCGTCGAGTCGACCCGGGTCGCCCCGGGCGTCATCGAACACGCCAGTCCCTTCGCCGAGGTCGACCTGGCCGGTGCGCAGGCGCCCCGGGCCCGCCTCGAGACCCTCGCGGCGGCCATCGCCGCCGCGGGTCCGGCGACCCGCGTCCAGGACGACGAGACGGCGGCCCTGTGGGCGAAGATGTCGTTCCTCGCCCCGTTCGCCCTGCTGACCACCCGCTACGGACTCCCCCTGGGCGACGTTCGCACCCTCCACCGCGAGGAGCTGACGGCCCTCGTGGAGGAGACGGCCGCGATCAGCCGCGCGTGCGGCGGACCGGCGGACCCTGCCCAGGCCCTCGCCCGTTACGACGCCTTCCCACCGGCGACGAAGTCGTCGATGCAACGCGACGCCGAGGCGGGCCGGCCCCTCGAACTGGACGCCATCGGCGGGGCGCTGCTCCGCGCGGCCGAGCGGCACGGCGTGGCGGCCCCGGTGGCGGCCCGGGTGGTGGGCGAGCTGGCGAAGGAACACCCCCTCGGGGTGAACCACGAGACGGAACTCGCCACCCAAAATCGAACAGGCGTATCATTGGGTCGTGGCTGCGACCTACGACTTTCCGAGTGACCTCCTCGCCGGTCAGGAGGAACTCCATCAGGTCCGGGCCGAGCTGTCGGCCCTGCTGAAGCGGCTCCCCTGGTCGGTGGAGCCGCTGGACGGCTTCAGTGACGACAACGGCTGGCGCAAGGTGGAGCGCCCCGCCTCTCCCGGCTGGGGCGCGGACGAGCAGGCCGAGGTGGAGAAGCTGCGGCGGCGGGAGCACGAGCTCGCGGTGTTCGTCAGCACCCACCGCTACTGGTCCGAACTCACCGGCTCCGAGCGGGTGGCGGCCCGCTCGGAGCTGAAGCACGCCCACGAGGTTCCGCCGGAGGAGCCCGGCGGAACCTCGTAGCGACCCGGGCGTCAGCCCTTGCTGCCGCTCTCGCCGTTGCCCTTGCCGAGGAGCTTGTTCATCTCGCCGATCTCGGCGTTCTGGGCGGTGATGATGTCCTCGGCCATGGCCTTGGCGGGGCCGTAGCCGCCCTTGCTCTTCTCGACGGTGGCCATCTCCACCGCGCCCTGGTGGTGCTCGACCATCAGGGCCAGGAACTTGGTGTCGAAGGCATTGCCCGAGGACTTCTCCAACTCGGCCATGTCGGCCTCGCCCATCATCCCCGGCATCCCGCCGTGGCCCGAGCCGGAGTGGTCCATGCCCTCCATGCCGCCTCCGGCCGCGGGGACGTCCTCGCCCCAGGACTTCAGCCAGCCGGTCATGGTCTTGATCTCCGGGTCCTGGGCCTTCTCGATCCGCGCCGCGAGGTCCTTGACCGCGCCGGACGAGGCCCGGCCGTCGGCCAGCCGCGCCATCTCCAGCGCCTGCCGGTGGTGCGGGATCATGCCCTGCGCGAAGGAGACGTCCTGGGCGTTGTGGGCACCGGCCGTGGCTTCGGACGCGGAGGCGTGCGCCCCGTGCCCGCCGCCGTTGTCGTCACCACTGCCCCCACCACACGCGGTGAGGACGAACCCGGTGCCGACGGCCGCCACGACGAGGGCGGCCCGGCGGGTCAGGGTACGGATGCTGCTCATACGTGAACTCCTGCTTCTGATGCTTCTGCTGATCCGGAACGGATCAGGAACGGATCAGCAAGGGATTCGGACACGGCGACGCACCGCACCGGCATGGGGCCGGCGCGTTGCGCAGGGGTGTCTAGATCCGCAGAAGCTGGAGTTCGGCGAGGGAGGGCGGGGCACGCGCACCGTCCTGTTCCACGGCCGCGCGATCCCGTACGACGTCCTCCCGTACGCCCACGGCGACCGGGGAGGCGACGAGCGCGGGCAACACCGGCCCGCCCCCGACAGCCCCCGAGGCACAGGTCGCGTCGGCGTGCTGGACGTGCCCGCCACCGCAGTGCCCGCCCTGCCCGCAACCGTCCTGGGCCTCGGAACGCTCGGACGCCTGCACCATGCGCGCCTGCGGCATGTGCTCCTGGCTCGGCATGGCGCCACCGGGCGCGAGACCGTGCATGGCCAGCAGCCCCGCCAACAGCCCCAGCACGCACAGCACACGCCGGCGCCGGACGGCGGGGCGCGGGGGGCGCGGGACGGGGCTGTTCACAACGCACATCGTAGACAAGCCCTTCGGCGGGCTCGGACGCACATGCCGGAACGCCCTCACAAAGTGAAATCAGTGCCCTTCAAGCCGGAATGACTACTTCACCTACGGCGCCGGCATTCACCCACGTCACATGACACGCGCAACATGCGCCCAACATCGCCAGTTACCCCCGGTCCACCACCGACAACCTGATGCACTTCGACCTGCACAACAATCATTCCCAGGGGGGGAACCGCATGTCCGACAACGCGCAACTCGCGCAAACCGGCCTCGGCACCGTCGTCATCGGCGGCACCGCCTACTACGTCGGCGGATGGATGATCGCCGCCGCAGCAGCAGCGGTCATCGCCGGCGTAGTACTGATCCGCTTCGGCTTCCGCCGTGGACGCAGCGTGGGCGACGAGTGAGCGCAAAGCGCCGCCGGATGCCGGTGCTGGCCGCCCGCCAGCACCGCTCCGGCACCATCCTCATGGGTATCGTCGTCCTCGCCATGGCCACCGCGTGGACCGCACACCACGCCCTGACCGCCGCCGCCTTCGACAGCCACACCGCCAGTCGGCTGTCACTCGTATGGCTGGCGCTGTTCCTCGTGTTCATGATGCAGACGCTCATGTACCACCTCGAGCGGCCCCGCAAGCTCACACCCCGATTGCTGCGCCAACTCGACGAGCTCCACGTCTCCATCCTCGTCCCCGTCTACAACGAGGATCCCGGCTACCTCAGACTCGGCCTCGAGTCGTTCCTCCGGCAGACCCGGCGTCCCGACAGCGTCCACATCGTTGACGACGGCTCCACCAGCAGCGACTACGCCGAGGTACGGGCCTGGTGGGAGCAGGCAGCCCGGCAGGCCGGTGTCGCCGGCACCTGGCAGCGCGTCCCCAACGGGGGCAAGCGCCACGCCCAGGCGCACGGCGTCGGCGTCAGCCCGGACGCGGACATCTACATCACCTGCGACTCCGACTCCTGCTTCGCGCCGAACGCCGTCGCGGAGATCATCGCCCCGTTCGCGCGGCCGCGTGTGCAGTCCGTGGCAGGGATCGTCATCGCTACGAACAACCGCGCCAACCTCCTCGCCCGGATCACCGACCTGTGGTTCACCACGAGCCAACTCGTGGATCGCTCCGGGCAGTCGGCCGTCGGTGCCGTCACAGTGAACTCCGGGCCACTCGCCGCGTACCGGGCCGAGGTCGTCCGCGACAATCTCGGCTCGTACCTCAACGAGCGATTCCTCGGCAGACCCGTGATGTTCTCCGACGACAGCCTGCTGACCTTGTACGCGCAAGAGCGCGGCCTGACCGTCCAGCAGCCCTCCGCCGTCGTGTTCACCGCCATGCCGGAGAAATGGAGCCACTTCACGCGCATGTATCTGCGGTGGATGCGCGGCTCGACGATCCGCTCCGTGTGGCGGATGAAGTACCTGTCTCCCGCTCGGCCGGCGTTCTGGTTGCACTTGATGCGTTGGTTCCAGGTGTTCCTCGTGCAGATGGTCACGGCGTGGCTCCTGCTGGTGGAACCGATCGCGTTCGACAACCTGCCTCCGACGAGCATGCTGTGGGTGCCGTTCCTGATCGGCTGGGCACAGGGGCTGCGCTACCTCGGCGTGATCCGCAGCGACGAGCGGATCCGCTCGCGCGCGGTGACGTGGCTGATGATGCCCCTGGCGATCATCCTGGCGTGGACGGCGCTGCGCTGGCTGCGTTGGTACGGCATGGCCACATGTGCCCGCACCGGCTGGGGCACCCGGCAGAACGGCGCTGAGGTCTCCCTCAGTGCCGGCCCCACGTCTGTGCCTCCTGTGGGTGCTGTGCCCGCTCAGCGTTCCAGCCCCACGCCGGTGGTCAAGCTCCTCGATCCCGAGAGCGAGCAGACGCTGGAGATCGCACTGCCGAGGCGGTAGCGCCGCTCATGCCGCAGACCCCGCCCATCCTCCCGGAGCGGGGCTCCTGCGGGTCACGGGCGACGGGCTCCTCGGCCACGGCGCCGACGCGCCGTACGACAGCGAGGTGCTCGGCCGCCCGCCGGGGCATCGCCGTGGTGGACCCGCCCACAGGAGAGGCCCCCCAGGGTGATCACTGAAGGGCCTCTGACCTGCTACGCAGTACCGTGGGCGCGGACGGTTTCGAACCGCCGACATCCTGCTTGTAAGGCAGGCGCTCTACCCCTGAGCTACGCACCCGGCTCCCGGACCACACGGCCAGGACGAGTCGACAGCCTACATTGCCCGGGGCACGGTCCCGCAAACCCGTGTGGAGTCCCGCAGCGGCGACGGCTCCGTGACCATCGCGCTGCCCGAGGCGGCCTACCGGGTGACCACCGAGACCGGCGACGGCGGCGTGGAGGTGTCCGTGCCCCGCGACGAGACCAGCTCCCACGTGGTGTCCGCCCACACCGGCGACGGCAAAGTCACGGTCCGAACGGTGAACTGACCGGCCCGTGTGTTCGTCCTTAACCGGTGGGAGAATGACACCGGGCAGGGTGGACCACACCACGGGAGAGGCATGTGACGGCGACACCAGCACAGCCGTACTCGCCGTCGGTGCCGCGCGCCCACCGCCCGCGCCGCCGCCTCCCGCGCACCCCGGGCCCGCTGCGCGACACACTCACCCTGATGGGACTGCCGCTGATGGCCGCGCTGGCGCTGTCCGCCGCCTTCGCGGGCGGGGGCACCCGGCGCTGGTTCGGCGGCCGTGCCGAGAGCCAGCGTGCCGAGGCACAGGCCGCGAAGGACGCCGCGGCGGCCGCCTTCTACGAGCTCGACACGGCGCAGCGCGACCTGCGGATCTCGATAGAGACGATCACCGCCGTCGACGACTCCCCCGCCGCCCGGCGTGCCGTCGCCGACTTCGACGCCCTCGGCCGGCGTATCGACGAGGTCAGCCCACCGGTACATCCGACGCCCGTCGACCCCTATGACCTCAACCGTGACGAACCTGGAGGCCCTCGGTGGCCCTCGGGGGGCCCCCCGCCGAGGTTGACCCCCCGCCAAGGAGGGAAACTCGGGCCGGGGTCAAGCAGGACCTGGCCCGGTTCCCCCGACGGCCTCGGCCCGCTGCTCGGCAAGGCCGAGACCCAGCTGGCCCGCCTCGCCCCGGCGGTCGAGCGCGCCCGCCAGGCCCTGCTCGCCGCCTCCAACGCCCTCGACACGTCGCGATCATCGGGGCTGACGGCGCACGACCTGGCCGCGCGTCTCGCCGCCCTCTCCCCGGAGCTGACCAAGCTGAACCAGGGCGCCGGCCGGCACGGCGTGCCCGAGACCCTGGAGCGGGCCGAGCGCGTCACACGCGAGGCGGAGGCGATCCGTGTGGAGGCCGAGCGGCTCCCGGAGCGGGCCGCCGAGATCGACCACCGGCTGGTCTCCCTGCGGACCCGCGCGCAGGCCCTCACCACCCGCTCCGAACAGGTGGAACCCCTCCTGAGCGAGCTCCGCCGCCGCTTCACGGCCGCCTGCTGGCAGGACCTGCAGCACGTCCCCGACATCGCCGCCGAGAACGTCCGCCAGGCGGAGACCAAACTGGCCGAGGCGCGCACCGCCCGTGACGAGCAGCGCTGGCCCGACGCGACGTCCCTGCTGTCGACCGTACGGGCCCTGCTCAACAGCACCGACGAGGCCGTCTCGGCCGCCGGCGACCGCCTGCACCGGCTGAACGCCGTACAGAAGGATCCCCACCAGGAGATCGAACGCACCCGTTTCGCCCTCCGCGACGCCCAGCGTCTGGCCATGTCGGGCCGCAACACACCCGACCCGCGCCATGCCCGTCCCCTGGACGAGGCGGTGTCCCGTCTCGATCGCGCGATCGCCGGCCTGGAGGGCCGCCACCCCGACTACTGGCACTTCCTGACGGAGACGGAAGCGATCCGGCAGACGGCGGCCGGTGTGGTGGGCCGGATCCGTGAGGAGCGCGGGGCCGGACACTGAGCCCGGCCCCCGCCCGATCTCAGGCCCCGGCCGGAATCAGGTGCGGTAGGCGTAGTAGTACGCCGTCGGGTACGACGCGACGAGGCTCGCCACCGACCTGCGGAGGGTGTTGTTGGAGTGGTAGGTCACGTACGGCACGCCGCCGCTCTTGTACGTGACGACCATCGTGTGGTCCTTGGACCCGTCCTTGTCGAAGTCCATCTGGAGGACGTCACCGACCTCCAGTTGGTAGACGTTGGCGAGGGGCTTGGTCCGCTTGGAGTTCTGTGCGAACCAGGACCACTCGTTGACGCCGACGAACGAGTCCGACTGGATCTCGGCGTTGCCGAACCACTTGGTGTAGTCGTAGACGTAGCCGGGGACGTGCTTCCAGCCGCCCGCCTTGAGGGACTGGCTGACGAAGTTGGTGCAGTCGCCGCCGGCGCCGTGTCCGTTGAAGTCCGGGTAGTCCTTGTTGTAGACGTTCCAGTACTTCTCGGCGTAGGCCGCCATGGCCTTGTAGTCGTACGTCGTGCCGGTCTTCGGGGCGGCGGCCGGGTTGCGGGTGGTCGCCGCGCGCGGGGCGTCCGGCATGGTGTCGTCGGCGGTGGTCGCCTTGACGGGGGCGGGCTTGGCGAGCGTGTTCACCGCGAGTCCGCCCTGGTCGGTGTCGCGGATGCCGGTCAGCTGCCAGTCGCCCTGCCGGTCGGCCCTGAAGGTCAGCTCGTGCCGGGCCTGGAAGCCGGTGGTCCGCGGCGCGTCACCCCGGGCCCCGGCGTAGGTCAGGGTCGTGGTCTCGGTGACCGCCGCCTTGGCCGTACGCCCCGTCACCCGGGTGGCGTTCAGGGTGACGGTGGTGCTGGCCTTGCGGTACTTCTCGCCGGCCTTGGCCAGCGTCTCCTTGCGCTGTCCCAGCCCGGACAGGGTGGCGTCCTCGGAGCGGGCCGTGCCGGAGGAGAGCTTGACGTCGCCGGAGAAGCCGTCGGTCAGCGGCTTCTCGCGGTCCCCCTGCGCGCCGGTGACCAGGGCGTCGGTGCGGTCGGTGAAGACCGCGTCGGCGAGCCGCTGGAAGGTGGCCTTGGTCCGCGCGTCCACGGTCGGGTCGTCGATGACCGCCGCGCCGGCGCTCCAGTTGGGCAGCAGGGCGACTCCCGCGACGACCGAGGTCGCCGCGGCGCCGAGTATCGAGACGCGGCGGCGCGTCACGTTCAACTTCCTTGATTTCACTGGTGTTTCCCCTCTTGCCCCGGCCAAAGGGTTGCCGGGGGAGAAAATCTTCGCATGAAGTGTGTGGCTGCTGTGAAGGGTGTTGCCTCTGTTATTTCAGGGTGTTGTCCCCGTTACTTCACGACCGTCGACCAGTCGGGCGACTGCGCCGGGTCCAGGGTGCGCAGCCGTTGCAGCGTCTCGGGCTTCTGCACGTCGAGCCAGTCGGCCAGTTCCCTGAAGGACACGCACTTGACGCCCTTCTTCGTGCACATGTCCTTGACGACCCGGTCGACGGCCCTCATGTAGATGCCGCCGTTCCAGTCCTCGAAGTGGTTGCCGATGAACAGCGGGGCCCGGCTGCCGTAGTACACGCGGTTGAAGCCCGACATGTAGGAGGCGACGGTCTGCTCCTCCCACTGGGGGTATTTCGCCGAGTCGCCCTCGGTCTCGCCGTCGGACTGGTTGTAGAGGAAGTTGAAGTCCATCGACAGGCCCTGGTACGTGCCGCCCTCGTACGGGAGCATCTGCAGCGGGAAGTCCCAGATGCCGTTCTTCTTGCCGGGCCATATCTGGAAGTCGCCCGCGGAGCTGGCGTCGTAGCGCCAGTGGTAGCCCTCGGCGGCCTTCAGCAGGTTCTTCTGGCCCTCAAGGCAGGGCGCGCGGCCGCCGGTGACCTCCTTCCTGATGTCGAACGGCAGCGGGTCGACGTCCTGGAAGCCGGTGTTGGTCTTCCACTTCTCGACGAAGTCGTAGAACTGGTCGATCTCGCTCTTCCACTGCGCAACGCTCCAGTCGCCGCCGCCCTTCTTGCCGCAGAAGTGGCCGTTGAAGTGGGTGCCGATCTCGTTCCCGCCCTGCCACGCCTTGCCGAGCTCCTCCACCGTGGTGCGGATGTGCTCGTCGGTGGCGTAGCTGATCGCCGCCGAGCCCTTGGCGTGCTGGGGCGGGGAGTAGAGGTCCTTCTTGCTCTTGGGCAGCAGGTAGATGCCCGTGAGGAAGAAGGTCATGTGGGCGTCGTACTGCTCGGCCAGTTCCCGGTAGTGCGAGAAGAGTTCGTCGTCGCCCTGCAGCGCGCCGTCCCAGGAGAAGACCACGAACTGGGGCGGCTTCTCGCCCGGCCTGAGCGGCACCGGCTTCAACTGCCCCTTCTGCGGGCCGGTGTAGGAGGTGGAGCCGTCCCCGAGGACCTTGGTCCTGCCGTCCCAAGACGGTTCCTTGTCCCCCTTCTCCGAGGTTGCCTTACGGGCCCCGGAGGAGGCGGTGGGGGTGGTGGGGTCCGAGCGGTTCAGGGCCAGGTAGCCCGAGACCAGGGAGGCGACGACGAGGAGGGCCGCCAGGGTCAGTATGCCCGGGGGCGTGGTGCGGCGGGGACCGCGGGGTCGGCGGCGGCGGCCGGACGGTGACTTCATGCGCGGCTCATTCTGCGAGGGGGGTGGGGGTGGTGGGGTGGTGCCGGGCGCGGGGGTCAGCCGAGGCCTCGGGCACCGGACCAGACGCGGTACGGGACGCTGTCGTCGGAGGTGCCCGCGATCCCCTGCAACGGCAGCGGTTCGAGGCTCTTGCTGAGGTCGATGCGGTAGGCCACGACGGCCGTCGACACGGAGTGGGCCGTGCCGACGTACCAGGACGCGGTGTCGTTCTGCACGGTGCCGGCCTTCCCGGCCACCTCGGTGTCCGGGTCCGCCCCGGGGCGGGCGGTGCGGAAGGCGTCCGTGAGGGCGGACTGGACCGACGCGGCCACGCTCGCCCGCACCGCGCGGCGGGACGCCGGCTTCGCCAGCCGGACCTCGGAACCGTTGCGGGTGATCCGGGCCACCGAGTACGGCTCGACATGCGTGCCGGCGGCGGCGAACGTGGCGTATCCGCTCGCCATGCGGATCGCGCTGGGCGTGGCACTGCCCAGGGACATCCCGGGCACTTGCGGGCCGAAGCTGGAGGAGAGCAGGCCCGCCGCCTGAGCGGTGTCGCGCACCTTGTCCAGGCCGGTGTCCATGCCGAGCTGCATGAACGGTGTGTTCACCGACAGGGCGAGGGCCCGGCTCAGGCTGATCCGCCCGTAGGACCGCTTGCCGTCGTTGTGGGTGGTGACCTTTTTGCCGCCGCGGTCCCAGTAGGGCCCTTCTGGGGTCATGACGGGGATGCCGTCGTCCCCGTCGTACAGGGTCTGCGGCGTGACGTCGGTCGCGGCGCCGTCCCGGGCCTTGTGCACGCCGTGCTCCAGGCCGGCGGCGTAGACGAACGGCAGGAAGGCCGAACCGGCGGGCACGGTGGTCGCGTTCGACTCGTTGTAGCCCTGCGTGCGGTGGTCGGGGCCGCCGTACATGGCGAGGATCCGCCCGTCGGCGGCCACCGAGGCGGCGCCGAAGTGCAGGGTCTTCGCCTTGGCCGCGTCGTCCTTCCGTGCCTTCTTACGGGCCTCGGCCACGGCGTCGGTGAGCGCGGTCTCCTGCTTGCGGTCGAATGTCGTGTAGATCTGGAAGCCGCCGAGGTCGAACTCCTTGGCCGAGATGTGCGCGGCCTTCTTGGCGTACTGGGCGGCCAGTTCCACGAGGTAGTCGCTCTGCTTGCCGGTGTCGTACCCCGGTGTCTGCTTCAGCGGCTCGGGGAACTCCTTGTACTTGGCCCGCTCCGACTTCGACAGCATGCCGTTGTCGACCATGCGGTCGAGGATCCACGACCAGCGCTCCACCGCCCGGGCGTGGTTGGCCTTGCTGAGGGCCGGGTCGTAGAGCGAGGCGCCCTTGAGGAGGGAGGCGAGGAACGCGGCCTCGCCGGCGTCGAGTTCGCCGACGTCCTTGCCGTAGTAGGCCTGGGCGGCGCGCTGGATGCCGTAGGTGCCGCGGCCGAACCAGCTCGTGTTGAGGTAGCCCTCGAGGATGTCGTCCTTGCTCATCCCGTTGTCGAGCTTGAGGGCGAGCATGGCCTCGGTGAACTTGCGGCCGACCGAGCGGTCCTGGTTGAGGTAGACGTTCTTGACGTACTGCTGGGTGATGGTGGAGCCGCCCTGGGTGTCTCCCTGGCCCACGGTGCGCCACAGGGCCCGGGTGAGGCCGCTGAAGGAGATGCCGGGGTCGCTGTAGAAGCTCGCGTTCTCCGCCGCCAGCACCGCGTCGCGGACGTCCTCGGGTATGTCCTTCAGCGGCATGGCCTGCCGCCGCACCCAGCCGGTGCGGGCCATGGGTGTCCCGTCGGACCAGTAGTAGACGTTGTCCTGCTGCGTGGCGTACGAGTTGAGGTTCTCCGGGATGTCGGTGGCGGCGTAGGCGACGCCGAGGAAGCCCAGGGCGAGGCCGGTGAAGGTCAGCGCGGCACCGAGCCACTGCCGCCAGGAGGGCGCCCAGCGGCGCCAGCCGGTGCGGTCGGCGTGCGGGTACCGGGGCCGCAGGCGACGGGCGTGGGGCGCCACGCGGGCGATGAGTGGGGTCAGCCGCGAACCCGCGGCGGCGCGGAGTCGGGACAGCGGGGAAGGCCGGGGGGCCCTGCGCCGACGGCGCGACCTGCCGGCCCGCTTCCCACCCGAGGCCGCACGCGAATGCGCGGACTCGTCCGCAAGTTCCGCATCTTCCCCGTATTTCGTATATAGGGAAGCGGGAGATTTCAACTGCATGGTCTCTTCCGGTTCCCACCCAGCCCTGGTCACGGCTGCGTCTCCCCTCCCCGCTTTCGATGGTGCTCGCGCGGAAGGGCATGACTGCCGTGGTCAACGGCAGCGCGCCCCACATCCCCCCGGCCTTACGGCTCCTCGCGACGATCGAAAGTTACCAGCGGCCTTTACATATTCTCCACACCGGTTCGGACAAGAATGCTCCAAAGGAATCCGGTAGGGCGGTTTTTCCGTGGCAGCAGATTAATCTGTTCGCATGCCTCGCTACGAGTACCGCTGCCGGACCTGCGGCGACACCTTCGAACTGAGCCGCCCCATGGCGGAGTCCTCCGCCCCGGCGGCCTGCCCCTCGGGTCACGACGACACGGTGAAACTCCTCTCCACGGTCGCGGTCGGCGGCTCTGCCTCCGCCCCGGCACCGGCACCCCGCGCGGGCGCCGGAGGCGGCGGAGGCGGCTGCTGCGGAGGCGGCTGCTGCGGCTGACGCCTTTCCTCAGGAGTTCTTCAGCTCCGGTTTCCTAGCGTGGCGGCATGACAGCCATCGCAGCGGACGTCGGGCCGCAGTGGGTCAACGACCTCATGGACGCGCTGGGCGCGCCGGGCGCCGGTCTCGCCATCGCCCTGGAGAACCTGTTCCCGCCGCTGCCCAGCGAAGTGATCCTGCCGCTGGCCGGGTTCGCCGCGAGCAGCGGCCGGATGAGCCTGCTCGCCGTCCTGCTGTGGACGACGGCCGGCTCGGTGATCGGCGCGCTCGCGCTGTACGGAGTCGGTGCGCTGCTCGGCCGTGACCGGACGGTGGCGATAGCGGCCCGGCTGCCGTTGGTGAAGGTCTCGGACATCGAGAAGACGGAGGCGTGGTTCCTGCGGCACGGCACCAAGGCGGTGTTCTTCGGCCGGATGATCCCGATCTTCCGCAGCCTGATCTCCGTGCCGGCGGGAGTCGAACGCATGCGCCTGCCGGTGTTCCTGGGCCTGACCACCCTGGGCAGCGCGATCTGGAACACCGCGTTCGTGCTCGCGGGCTACTTCCTGGGGGCGAACTGGCACCAGGTCACGGACATCGTCTCCACCTACTCGAAGGTGGTCCTCGCCGCGGCGGCGCTCGCGGCGCTGGGGTTCATAGCCCTACGGCTGCTGCGACGCCGTGAAGGGGGGCGCCCTGAAGGGGGGCGCCCCAAAGGGGCGCGGGGCTGTGTCGATCTGCGGCTCCGCCGCGGGGCGCGACAAGCCACAGCGAAGCCGCACCCGCACGACGACCAGGACACCCGAGCTCTCAGGCGCCCCTCACTGCCCCCAGAAACTCCGTCAGGATCCGCTCCCCGGCGAGAACCCCCCGTTCGGGAAGCGCCCTGATCGAGGGAGCTGTGAAACCGGTGTCGGCCAACTCCCCGTGCCCCGGGCGCCAGCCCCGATCCGCCGCGAGGAGCAGATCGGCGTCGAGCAGGGAGTCCCCGGCGGCGAGGGTGAGATCGGCCCCGGTCCGCCGGGCGACCTCGCGCATCGCCGCGCTCTTGGTGAGCGGCTTGGGCACGGCGTAGATCTTGCGGCCCTGGAGGGACACCGTCCAGCCGCGGTTCTCCGCCCACACGGCGAGTTCCTTCACCCAGTCCTCGGGCAGCAGTTCACGCTCGACGACGAGGTAGGCGAAGAGGTCGTCGGCGACGCGGTGCTTGCGCACCCAGACCGGGTCGGCGGCCCTCAGCAGGTGTTCCTGCACCTCGGCGAGGGGCGCGCACTGGTCGGCGAGCCGTGCGGTCACCTGGGCGTGCCAGTCGGCGTCGGATACGCCGTCCACCAGGAGGTGGCCGCCGTTGGCGCAGATCGCGTACCTGGGCTCCGGGCCCGGCAGGTTGATGCGCTGGTACTGCTTGCGCGTCCGGGTCGTCGTCGGCACGAACACGGCCGCGTCGCCCAGGTCGGTGAGGAGCTGGGCCGCCGTCTCCGTCAGGTACGACAGCGGTCTGCTCTCATGCACCTCCACGCAGAGCAGCCGGGGCGCCCGGGCGTCCGGCATGGTGAGGGCCAGAGCCGCGGCGGAGTAGATCAGTGTGCGGTCGAGGTCGCTGGCGACGAGTGCGGGCATCAGAGCGTCACCGCCTTGCCGTCGGCGCCGGTCGCGCCCCGGGTGTACCGGGGGTGGATCAGGCCCACGCAGGTGTACGGCAGTGCGTCGACCTCCTCGACGGGCACGCCGCGCTGCTCGGCCAGCAGGCGTACGTGGTCGAGGTCGCTGCCCGCCCCGGCGCGTGCCAGCACCTTCCAGGGCACGCGGCGCAGCAGCACCCGGGTGGTCTCGCCGACGCCGGGCTTGACGAGGTTCATGTCGTGGATGCCGTACTCGTCGCTGATGCGCTCGACGGCGGCCCAGCCCTCCCAGGTGGGCGAGCGGTCGACGGCGAGCAGTTCCTTGGCCTGGACGCAGGCCGCGTCGGCGACCTCCGGGAAGCGGGCGGACACGGCGTCCAGGAAGGTCACCGAGACGTCGGTGCCGGCGAGTTCGCGGTAGAACTTGGCGCCGTGGAAGTCGTGCGGGCCGACCAGGTCCGCCCGCAGCACGGTCCGTGAGATCAGGCCGGACACGGTCGAGTTGAGGCAGGCGGAGGGGATGAGGAAGTCCTCGCGGGTGCCGTAGGTCCGTACGCAGGAGCCCGGGTCGGCCAGGACGGCGATCTCGGGGCTGAAGCCGGTGATGCCGTCGGACTTCTCGAACTCCTCCAGGGCCTGGGCGAGTTCGCGGGTGATGGCGCCCTTGCCGGTCCAGCCGTCGACGAAGACGACGTCCCGGGGGTCGTGGTGTGCGGCGAGCCAGCGCAGCGCGTTGGCGTCGATACCGCGTCCGCGGACGATCGACACGGCGTAGTGCGGCAGGTCGATGCCGTGCCGGTACTGCGCCCAGCGGCGCATGAGGATGCCGACGGGCGTCCCCGCGCGGGCCAGCGAGACCAGGACCGGGCGGGGAGCGCGCTCGGTGAGGACCGTCTCGGTGACCACGCCGACCGCCTGGGCGATGCGGGCCGCCGAGGTCTCCAGCGCGGCGTGGAACAGGGCCTGGTACTGCTCGTTCGGCTGGTACTCCACGGGCAGCGACTCGGCGTAGTGCGCGCCGCCGCTCTGGATCGCCTCCTCGCGCTCCTCGGTCGGCGCCTCCAGCGTCACGTCCGAGAGGTCCTGGAGCAGCCAGCCGACCTCCTCGGGCGCGTACGAGGAGAAGGCGGGGCCGCGGAGGGGCTCGGGCAGCATGGAGGGCCTTTCGGGGACGTACGCGTCGGGGACGTACGAGGGGATGACGGCGAGCAGCACGTGCGGGGCGTGCGCGGCGAGCCGGGCCAGCAGGCCGTCGGGCGCGTGCAGCGCGGGAGTGTCCGCGGTCGAGTCGACCACCGCGACGACGGCGTCGAATCCGGCACCGGCGACGTTGTAGGCGTACCGCTCGCCGGGGCCGTCGGCGGGGTCGTCGTGGGCGGGGAAGGTGAGCCGGGTGCGTATCGCGTAACCCGGGTCGTCGACGGCCAGGACGGGTGAGCGGGTGGTGGTGGAGTAACGGACCTCGACGTCGGTCGTGCGCTCCAGCTCGTGCGCGAGCCGGAGGGGGGTGTACATCAGCTCTTCGAAGCCGAGGATGTGCACGCGGTGTGCGTCGGGGGGCAGGGCGTCGGCGAGCCGGGCGGCCATCTCGGGCAGGGCGGCCTCCAAGCGCTCCCGATGGGAGGGAGTGAAGCCGTGCCGACCGCCGTCCGGCAGCCCGGCGGGCCAGCGCAGGTCTATGCGGTTGACTTCCGGGTGCGGGCCGGTGGGGGCTTGTCGCGCGGTTCCCCGCGCCCCCCAGGGGGTCGGCCTCCTGGTCGGCTTCGACGGCAGCGCCATCGTTGGGGGGCGCGGGGAACCGCGCGAACAACCCCGACGGCGCCGCAGACGGCAGAGCACCTGCCGCGGCGCTCTCGGACTCGTACCGCGCCACCAGCTCCTGCCCTTTCTCCAGCACCCCCTCGGGCAACCGCACCGCCCCCGACGCCGCCGCGACCAGGTCCACACGGGCGCCGATCTCACGGGCGAACTCCTCCAGCCGCCCGGCGTCCCCCGCCGACCGCATGTCGACCAGCGCCACCACGACGTAGCGCCGCCGCGGATACCGCCCATGCAGATCCCGGACGGTGTTCAGCACCGTGTTCCCCGTGGAGAACTCGTCGTCGACCAGCACCAGCGGCCCGTCACCGGTCAGCAGCACGGGATCCTCCGGCAGCAGCAGGTGGGAGGTGGCGTGCGAGTGGGACTCCTCGAAGCCGCCGGCCGTGGCGACACCGGCGACGGGGCGGCGGGTGGAGTGCAGGCAGGGGGCGAGACCCAGCCCGTCGGCGACGGAGTGGCCGAGGCCGGTCGCGGTCTCCGCGTAGCCGAGCACCACCGCCCGGCGTGCCTCGTCGTCGCCCAGCAGCTCACGCACCCGGCGGCCGAGCTCGAACCCGTAGCCGTAGACGACGGACGGGGACTGCGGTACGTGCTTGCCCAGCACGTTCGACACCAGCAGGTGGGCCCGCTTGGGGTTGCGGCGCAGTGCCAGCCCCAGCAGGTCGGTCAGCCGGTCGTCGCCGACTAGCTCGACACCGAGCCGTTCGGCGACCCAGCTGCCGGACCAGACACCGTCGGCGTCGTCGCGCATCTCGCCGTGCTCCCCCTCGTTCACTGCCTTCTCCGCCTTCTCCATGCCCTCAGCCCGGCAATCCCGCCGCCAGCAGTTCCACGAAGCCGATGTCCTCGCCGGCCACGCCGAAAACCTCGGCACGCAGCAGGGTCCGCTCGGCCCAGGCCCGATGCGGCTTCACCTCGTTCATCTTGTTCGTGTACGCCGACCTCAGGACACCCCCGCCGCCGCGCTCGGGGCGCAGTATGTCCTCGGCGTCCGAGAACTCCTCGTGGCTGACGACCGACAGGGCGTGCACCGGCAGCACGTGCGAGGGGTGGATGCAGGTCTTGCCCAGCAGACCGTTGGCCTGGTCCAGGGAGATCTCCCGGAGCAGGCCGTCCATGGCGTGCTCAATCAGCTTCTCGCGCAGTTCCGCGGCCTGCACCTCAAGGAAGGGGCTCTGCCTCAGCTGCGGCTTGAACATGCGCTCCTGGACCCGGAAGTACTCCCACACCGGCCCGGTCACGGTGAAGCCGGTGCCGTCGGCCCGGCCCAGCATGTTCACCACGTCGGCGATCACGGAGGCGACGACCTGGACGTCGTACGCGGTCATGTCGGGGCCTCTGCGCAGCCCGTACGAGGAGCAGAAGTCCGTCACGCCGAGGCGCAGGGCCAGCACGCGGTCGCGGTACTTGTCGACGGCCCGGGAGATGCCCTCCAGGGTCTCCACGCGCGACTCCCGGTAGAGCAGCTCCGGCGACTCCAGCACCGGCATGGCGAAAAGGCGACGGCCGCTTTCGGCCTCGGCGGTCGCCAGCGCATCGAGGAACGGGATGCCGCGTTCCGCGGTGAACTTCGGCAGCACGAACCCGGACAGCAGCCGCACGGCGGGCCCGAGGCGGCGTACGAGGTCGGGGATCTGCTCGGGGACACGGACCCGGATGAACAGCAGCGGCACATCGGCGTCCGGGAGCCCGGCGAGGCCGGCGAGCTGGCGGACGAGGTTCTCCTCGCCCGGGCCGACCTCCGCGTCGTCGATCGAGTCCTCCAGGCACAGCACCATCGAGACCACGCCTCGACCGGCCTGCTTGAGGATGTCGTCGGCGAGGCGCGGCCGGGTGGCCGGGCTGTAGAGCGTGGCTCCCAGGGCGGCCGAGAGCAGCCGGGCCGGGGAGTCCGGGGTGAACGCGCCCGGCTCGCGATGGAAGAGACGCTTCCGCACCTCAGGGGCGACGTGCCCGAAATGACGCATGGAACTCCCCCGTGGTGGTTGTGCGACCTGCGAATCGTCGAAAGCTGGCCGGTAATAGTACGTAGAAGGCGTTGTCAGAGGTTCCCATAGGCCATGAATTTCAGGTAACGCGGGCAAGCACAGCCAGACTCGGCCATGACGACGGTAGTCCGCGACGGCCGTCGGCGCCGCTCGTGACGCCGCGGCCCCGCGTTGTCGTGAGCAGGACCGAGAAGGCAGGATGACCGTATGACGCACGCGATGCTGAAGGGGTCGAACGTCCCGCTGGAAGCCACCACGGTACGCGCCGTGCTGCGCTGGACGCCCGGGCAGGGGGTTCCGGACGTCGACGCCTCCGCGCTGCTCCTCGGCCCCGACGGCCGGACGCGCTCCGACGAGGACTTCGTCTTCTACAACCAGCCCCGGCACCCCTCCGGGAAGGTGTGGCGGCTCGGCAAGAAGCGGGTCGCCGAGGGCCTGACCGACACGATCCAGACGGAGCTCACCGGTGTCGAGTCGGGAGTCAGCCGGATTCTGCTGGTCGCATCGGCGGACGGCGTGACCTTCGACCGCGTACAGGCGCTGCGCATTCTGCTGTACGACGCGGCGAGCACCGGGTCGGAAGCGCTGGCGTACTTCGACGTCAAGCCGGAGACGGGCGAGGAGACCGCGCTGATCTGCGGTGAGCTGTACCGGCGCGGGGAGGGCTGGAAGTTCCGGGCGCTGGGCGAGGGCTATTCGAACGGGCTGGAGGGGCTCGCGACCGACTACGGCATCTCCGTGGACGAGTCGGAGGCGCTGGAGGAACCGCCGACCACGACCGTTCCCACACCCCCGACCACGGCCGCGACCATCCAGCATCCCCCGGCCCAGCCCGCCGCCGAGGTGTCCAGGCCACTGCCGCCGGAGCAGCCGACCGCGGTGCCCGCGCAGCCCGGGTACGGCTATCCGCCCCAGCAGCCGGCCTACGGCTACCCGCAGCCCGCCGGCCAGCCCGCCTACGGCTACCCTCAGGCGCCGGCCACGGCGGGCGTCACGGGGGCACAGTCGGGATACGGCTATCCCCAGCCCGTCCCCGCCGGGACCCCCGACCCGGACGTCCGTCTGCCCCCTCAGGGCCCGCAGTTCATCGGCCGCTGACAGCGAGGAAGCCCTGGTCGCCGCCCTCCACGTCCTGCCGGAGGTCCTTCTCCAGCAGCGTGAACGCCTTGGGCGGCCCACCCGGCTGCGGCTTGCCCTCCTTACGGCCCACGACGCGGTACCCGGCCTGCCGGTAGTAGGCGTTGAGCGGTGCGTTGCCGGCGAGGCAGTCCAGACGCACAAGGGTCCGTCCCACGGCCGCGACCCGGCGTTCCGCGGCCCTCAGCAGCCGGCGCCCCGTGCCGGGTGAGGCGGTGCTCCGGTCCACCATGAGCCGGTGCACGTATCCGGCCACGGGCGGCTGCGGGCCCCAGGCGCTCTCGTCCTCCCACCACAGCTCCCAGGCGCCCGCGACGAGCCCGCCCGACTCCGCGAGCCAGACCTCGCCGTGCGCCATGACCCGGTGGAAGTGGTCCTCGCCCAGCTCTCCCGGCCGCCACTGCCCCGTGACGCCGCGGGTCAGCATCCAACGTGCCGCGTCGTCGCGGAGGCGGACGAGGGTGGGAAGGTCGGACTCGATGGCGGGGCGGACGCGTAAATCATTCACCCGGGGATCTTCGCACGAGCACCCGGGGATCCTCGCACGAGCGTCCGAGCGTCCTCCCTCCGGGCGGCGCCCCGGGCACAGCGGCGGCCCTCAGCGATCGACCTTCGTCTTGTACCCCCGGCCCCACTGCAACCCCCACCCGTACAGCCGGTCGATCTCGGCCTGGAAGCCGTAGACGAACTTCGCCTCGCGGCGCACCACGATCTCGTTCTTGACGTTCTCGATCATGACGACGGCGCAGGAGCGGGCCTGTGGCTGGCGTTCGTCGAGGTGGATCTCGATGCGCGGCCCGCTGCTCGGGTAGAGGGTGAGGCTGGCGTGGGTGCGGTCAAAGGCCGGCGTCTGGTCGTAGATGTAGACGAAGACCAGGAGTCGCTTGATGCTCTCGCGGTGGTCGAGGTTGATGTACATCGTCTCGCCGGACCCGGAGCCGAAGCGGTCGTCGCCGCTGAGCTTGACGTACGGCGGAGCGTTGACGTCGCCGAAGTAGCCCCCGAGGGGCTGGACGACGCCCTTGGTGCCGTCCTGGAGCTCGTACAGACAGCCCAGGTCGAGGTCGACGTTGACCATGCTCTGGCTGTGGCCGACGACCTCCGGCGGCTTCAGCGCCCGGAAGGGGTGCCGCAGCAGGCTCTCCCGCTGCGGGCCCCCGATGTCGGAGGTCCGCATCCGCCAGCTCAGGTTGACGCGCAGATGGCCGGTGGCCGCGTCCTGCTTGGTGAGCGATATCTGAGCGCGCCGTTTGGTCAGTTCGATCGCGTTGGTTGCCGCGTGGCCCGAGTCGAACTGCACATCGCCACGCCGGAGTCCGTCGAACAGGCCCATTCCGCCCCCACGTTCACTTGGAGACCGCGGGTCACCGTCGTACCCGCGGCCCTTGACGACCGACGGGGCGGCCCCGAGGAGTCGCCTCGGCAGCCGCCCCGCACAGAGCGTTCCTCACCCGGAGGGGTGTCACACCCCGGACGAGACCTCAGTCTTCTCGTCCGAGTCGGCCTTTCCCTCGGCCGCCGCAAGCGCCTTGTTGCGTCGCACGGAGGACCAGAAGGAGGCGGCGATCAGGACGACGCCGATGAGGCCGGTGATGATCTCGTTGATCTGGTACTGGATGGTGACGAGCAGGAGGACGGCGAGCGCGCCGATCGCGTAGTGCGCGCCGTGCTCCAGGTAGACGTAGTCGTCGAGGGTGCCCTGGCGGACCAGGTAGACCGTCAGCGACCGGACGTACATGGCGCCGATGCCGAGGCCGAGGGCCATCAGGACGATGTCGTTGGTGATGGCGAAGGCGCCGATCACGCCGTCGAAGGAGAAGGACGCGTCCAGGACCTCGAGGTACAGGAACATGAAGAAGGCGGCCTTGCCGGCCAGGGCGACGGCGGAGCGGGGCTTGCCGGTGCGTTCGGCTTCTTCCTCCGCCTCCTGCTCGCGTTCCTCCTCCTCTTCGAGCTTGTCCTCGAAGTACCCGGAGAGACCGCCGACGATCATGTAAGTGATCAGACCGGCGATGCCGGAGAGCAGGACCGTCTCGGCCTTGTCGACGTGTGCGCCGCCGTGCTGGTGGGCGTTGGCCGCGAAGGTCAGTGCCGAGATCAGCAGGACGATCAGCGCGATGCAGACCGACAGCATGTCGACCTTGCCGAGCTTGGCCAGCGGCCGCTCCAGCCAGGCCAGCCACTTGATGTCCCGGTCCTCGAAGATGAAGTCCAGGAAGATCATCAGCAGGAACATGCCACCGAAGGCGGCGATCGCCGGGTGGGCGTCCGTCACCAGCTGCTGGTACTGCTCCTTGTCGTTCAGGGCGAGGTTGACGGCCTCGAGCGGTCCCAGCTGGGCACTGATCGCGACGATCACGACAGGGAAGACCAGCCGCATGCCGAAGACGGCGATCAGGATGCCGACCGTGAGGAAGATCTTCTGCCAGAAGGCATTCATCTTCTTCAGGATCCCGGCGTTGACCACCGCGTTGTCGAAGGACAGCGAGATCTCGAGGACGGAGAGAATCGCGACGACGCCGAGCGCGGTCCACCCGCCGAACAGGACCGCCGCGACCAGGCCGAGCGCGGTGACCGCGAACGACCACCCGAAGGTTTTCAGAACCACTGGCTACCCAATCGTGTGTGTACGGGGCTCCCCCGCGCCGTACCCGGCTTTACGAACTTTTGAAGCCGAAGTCTAGTCGGACCCCCTCGGCACCCCCATGGGCCCCGGATTTTGCTCATATCGCGTTATGAGACGTTGACCCCGAAGTCCAGCGCGATGCCCCGCAGCCCCGACGCGTACCCCTGTCCGACGGCTCTGAACTTCCATTCGCCCTGGTACCGATAGACCTCGCCGAAGATCATGGCGGTCTCGGTGGAGGCGTCCTCGCTGAGGTCGTAGCGGGCGAGCTCCTGGCCGTCCGCCTGGTTCACGACGCGGATGAAGGCGTTGCTGACCTGGCCGAAAGTCTGCCCCCGCTCGTCGGCCATGTGGATCGAGACCGGAAAGACGATCTTGTCGCACTGCGGCGGCACCTTGGAGAGGTCGATCAGGAGCGACTCGTCGTCGCCCTCGCCCTCGCCGGTGAGGTTGTCACCGGTGTGCTCCACCGAGCCGTCCGGGCTCTTGAGCTGGTTGTAGAAGACGAACCACTCGTCCCCGAGCACGCGTCCGCCGCTGCACATCAGGGCGCTGGCGTCGAGGTCGAAGTCGGCTCCGGTGGTGGAGCGCGCGTCCCAGCCGAGCCCGATCATCACCTGAGTGAGGTTCGGTGCGGCCTTGGACAGGGAGACGTTGCCCCCCTTGGCGAGTGTGACGCCCATGATTCCCTCCCCGAATGGTGTTTCCCAGGTGGTCCTGCGCGTCCGGCGCCGCACGTAAACCGCGCGGCGCCGGACGAAAAGACCTTCAGGCCCCGCGAGCGAGGCCTTACGGGCGGCTCAGACGTTCACACCGAAGTCCTGCGCGATACCGCGCAGGCCCGAGGCGTAGCCCTGGCCGATGGCGCGGAACTTCCACTCCGCTCCGTGCCGGTAGAGCTCACCGAAGACCATGGCGGTCTCGGTGGACGCGTCCTCGCTCAGGTCGTAGCGGGCGATCTCGGTGCCGCCGGCCTGGTTCACGACGCGGATGAACGCGTTGCGGACCTGGCCGAAGGACTGCTGGCGGGTCTCGGCGTCGTAGATCGAGACCGGGAAGACGATCTTCTCCACGTCGGCCGGGACGCCGGCGAGGTCGACCTTGATCTGCTCGTCGTCGCCCTCGCCCTCACCGGTGAGGTTGTCACCGGTGTGCTCGACGGAGCCGTCCGGGCTCTTGAGGTTGTTGAAGAAGATGAAGTGCTGGTCGTTGCCGACCTTGCCGGAGTTGTTCAGCAGCAGCGCGCTGGCGTCCAGGTCGAAGTCGGTGCCGGTCGTGGTGCGGACGTCCCACCCCAGACCGATGATGACCGCGGTCAGGCCCGGCGCCTCCTTGGTCAGCGATACGTTGCCGCCCTTGCTGAGGCTGACTCCCACGAGTCCTCCATTGGTGTTCTGGGGCGGGATGCCCCGTTGTGCTCGGATGTCGGATCAACGAGTCGATCCTAGTGACGGGTTCCCGCCCCTCGCAGTCCCTGAAGGCGACAAATCAGCGGGTGTCGAGCGTGTGCGGCCCGAGCGGCGTCACAGGGCGTCGAGCGCCTTCACGTAGTCGTTCAGGTCGCGCGCGTCCGGCAGGCCGTTGACGATGGTCCAGCGCACGACGCCCTCCTTGTCGATGACGAAGGTGCCGCGCACGGCGCAGCCCTTGTCGTCGTCGAAGACGCCGTAGGCACGCGAGACGTTGCCGTGCGGCCAGAAGTCCGACAGCAGCGGGTACTCCAGGCCCTCCTGCTCGGCGAAGACGCGCAGGGTGTGGATGGAGTCGTTGGAGACGGCGAGCAGCTGGGTGTCGCGGTCGGAGAACTGCGGCAGGTTGTCGCGCAGCTCGCACAGCTCGCCGGTGCAGACGCCGGTGAAGGCGAAGGGGTAGAAGAGCAGGACGACGTTCTTCTCACCGCGGAAGTCGGACAGCTTCACGCTCGCGCCGTGGTTGTCCTTGAGCTCGAAGTCAGGGGCCTTGTCGCCGACCTGGATCGCCATCGTGGTGGGTGTCCCTTCCTGGGGCTTCGACAGTGGGACCACCCTACGCAGGAACCGGCGCAGACCGGTGGGCGGACCGGCAGCGCCGATCCGCCCCGCCCGTGCGGCTAGCGCTTGGACTTGGCCGCTTTCGGCGTGGCCAGCCGGCTGCCGCTCCAGTCCTTGCCGACGCTGACGCTCTTGGACGCCGTCAGACCCGCCGTCGTGGCGGCTTCCGAGATGTCGCTCGGCTCTACGTAGCCCGAACGGCCGGTCTTCGGCGTGAGGAGCAGGATGGCACCGCCCTCTTCGATGTACGTGGTGGCGTCGACCAGCGAGTCCGTCAGGTCGCCGTCGTCGTCACGGAACCACAGCACAACGGCGTCGGCCACGTCGTCGTAGTCCTCGTCCACCAGGTCGCTCTCGACAATGCCCTCGATGGCCTCGCGGAGCTCCTGATCCACGTCGTCGTCGTAGCCGATCTCCTGGACCACCTGCCCGGGCTGGAACCCCAGCCTGGCGGCAGGGTTCGTCCGCTCCTCCGCGTGGTCCGCGGTCGCGCTCACGGGTTGCCTCCTGATCATGTCTTGGGAATATCTCAGCCACGCGCGTGCGCGAAGCATTGGCCGTAGTCCACACGGGCGGGACGGATCGCGCAAGTACCCGGCCGTTCAGACCGCCGAAACGGTGACGATCCTGGCCGTGTCGCCGCAACTCCAGGCACACCATCATGGTCCGAGGTGACGTACACCACACCTTTCTGCCCTGTTTGGGCGTTTGGGAATCGTCTGTGGGTACGAGACTCGAAGGTATTCGCCCGATACGTCACGGAGTCGATCTCACGTCTGGGTTACCGGTCGGTAGAGATGACGTTTCCCGGCCCCGAGGTGGACCATGGGGAAGGCGCGCCCCAGCGACGACGCCCCGGCGACGACAGCGAAACAGCGGCCCTCGCAGGCCCTCTGACAGGTAAGGAACAGCGTGGCTTCCGCATCCGATCGCAACCCGATCATCATTGGCGGCCTTCCGAGTCAGGTTCCTGACTTCGATCCCGAAGAGACGCAGGAGTGGCTCGATTCCCTCGACGCCGCCGTCGACGAGCGCGGCCGGGAGCGGGCCCGCTACCTCATGCTGCGGCTGATCGAGCGGGCCCGCGAGAAGCGCGTGGCCGTGCCGGAGATGCGCAGCACGGACTACGTCAACACCATCCCGACCAAGAGCGAGCCGTTCTTCCCGGGCAACGAGGAGATCGAGCGCAAGGTCCTCAACGCGACCCGGTGGAACGCGGCGGTGATGGTCTCCAGGGCCCAGCGCCCCGGCATCGGCGTCGGCGGCCACATCGCCACGTTCGCGTCCTCCGCCTCCCTCTACGACGTCGGCTTCAACCACTTCTTCCGCGGCAAGGACGACGGCCTCGGCGGCGACCAGGTCTTCTTCCAGGGCCACGCCTCGCCCGGCATCTACGCCCGCGCCTTCCTGCTGGACCGGCTCAGCGAGCAGAACCTGGACGGCTTCCGTCAGGAGAAGTCCAAGGCGCCCCACGGCCTGTCGTCGTACCCCCACCCGCGGCTGATGCCGGACTTCTGGGAGTTCCCGACCGTGTCGATGGGCCTCGGCCCGATCGGCGCGATCTACCAGGCCCGGATGAACCGCTACATGCACGCGCGCGGGATCGCCGACACCTCCAAGTCGCACGTGTGGGCGTTCCTCGGCGACGGCGAGATGGACGAGCCCGAGTCGCTGGGGCAGCTCACGCTCGCCGCCCGGGAAGGCCTGGACAACCTGACCTTCGTGGTCAACTGCAACCTCCAGCGCCTCGACGGCCCGGTGCGGGGCAACGGCAAGATCATCCAGGAATTGGAGTCGGTCTTCCGCGGCGCCGGCTGGAACGTGATCAAGCTGGTCTGGGACCGCAGCTGGGACCCGCTGCTCGCCCAGGACCGCGACGGCGTGCTGGTCAACAAGATGAACACCACGCCCGACGGACAGTTCCAGACGTACGCCACGGAGACCGGCGCGTACATCCGCGACCACTTCTTCGGCGACGACCAGCGGCTGCGCGCGATGGTCGAGGGCATGACCGACGACCAGATCCTGCACCTGGGGCGCGGCGGTCACGACCACCGGAAGATCTTCGCGGCGTACAAGGCGGCCGTGGAGCACAAGGGCCAGCCGACGGTGATCCTCGCCAAGACGATCAAGGGCTGGACCCTGGGCCCGAACTTCGAGGGCCGCAACGCCACGCACCAGATGAAGAAGCTGACGGTCGACGACCTCAAGCGCTTCCGCGACCGCCTCCACCTGCCGATCTCGGACAAGGAGCTGGAGTCCGGCGTCCCGCCGTACTACCACCCGGGCCGGGACTCGGAGGAGATCCAGTACATGCACGACCGCCGCAAGGGGCTCGGCGGTTACGTCCCGACGCGTGTCGTGCGCTCCAAGCCGCTGCCGCTACCCGAGGACAAGACGTACGCGACCGTGAAGAAGGGCTCGGGCCAGCAGTCCATCGCGACGACGATGGCTTTCGTCCGCCTCCTCAAGGACCTCATGCGGGACAAGGAGATCGGCAAGCGGTTCGTGCTGATCGCGCCGGACGAGTACCGCACGTTCGGCATGGACTCGTTCTTCCCGAGTGCGAAGATCTACAACCCGCTCGGCCAGCAGTACGAGTCGGTCGACCGTGACCTGCTGCTCGCCTACAAGGAGTCGCCGAACGGCCAGATGCTGCACGACGGCATCTCCGAGGCGGGCTGTACGGCGTCCCTGATCGCGGCCGGCTCGGCCTACGCGACCCACGGCGAGCCGCTGATCCCGGTCTACGTCTTCTACTCGATGTTCGGTTTCCAGCGCACCGGCGACCAGTTCTGGCAGATGTCCGACCAGCTGGCGCGCGGTTTCGTCCTGGGCGCGACCGCCGGGCGTACGACCCTGACCGGCGAGGGCCTCCAGCACGCGGACGGCCACTCCCAGCTGCTGGCCTCCACGAACCCGGGCTGCGTCGCGTACGACCCGGCGTTCGGCTTCGAGATCGCGCACATCGTGAAGGACGGCCTGCGCCGGATGTACGGCGGCGACGAGGAACACCCGCACGGCGAGGACGTCTTCTACTACCTGACCGTCTACAACGAGCCCATCCAGCACCCGGCCGAGCCGGAGAACGTGGACGTCGACGGCATCCTCAAGGGCCTCTACCGCTTCAGCGAGGGCACGGCGGGCACCGTCCCGGCGCAGATCCTGGCGTCCGGGGTGGCGCTGCCCTGGGCGATCGAGGCCCAGAAGATCCTGGCCGAGGACTGGAACGTCAAGGCCGACGTGTGGTCGGCGACCTCCTGGAACGAGCTGCGGCGCGAGGCCGTGGCCTGCGAGCAGCACAACCTGCTGCACCCCGAGGAGGAGCAGCGGGTGCCGTACGTGACGCGGAAGCTCGCCGACGCGCAGGGTCCGGTCGTGGCCGTGTCCGACTGGATGCGAGCGGTTCCGGACCAGATCGCGCGCTGGGTGCCGCAGACGTACCAGTCGCTGGGCGCGGACGGCTTCGGCTTCGCGGACACGCGCGGCGCCGCCCGCCGCTTCTTCCACATCGACGCGCAGTCGATCGTGGTGGGGGTGCTGACCGAGCTGGCGCGTGCCGGCAAGGTCGACCGGTCGGTGCTCAAGCAGGCGATCGACCGGTACCAGCTGCTCGACGTGGCGGCGGCCGACCCGGGGGCCGCGGGCGGCGACGCGTAACGCGTCCGGCACTCGTCAAGGGGTGGTGAGCCTCACGGGTACACCGTGGGCGCACCACCCCTTCACGTTTCCTACGATTCGGCCATGCAGCAGCAGTCGGCCCAATTCCGTTGGGAACAGCACACGCAACGGCCGCTCTTCGGCCTGGCCCTCGCCTTCGCCGTCGCCTATGCCGTGCCGATCGTCCGGCCCGACGCGAGCCGGGGCGTGGTGGAGGTGTGCATGGCCGTCGAGTGGGTGGTGTGGGGCGCGTTCGCGCTCGACTACGCCGTACGGCTCGGGCTCGCCCGGGAGCGGCTGCTGTTCGTACGCACGCACTGGCTCGATCTGGCGGCGGTGCTGCTGCCGATGCTGCAGCCGATGCGGTTGCTGCGGCTGGTGTCGACGCTGCTGCTGGTCGGGCAGCGGGCGCGGATGGCGTCGCAGATCAGGCTCACGACGTATGTCGCCGGTTCGGTGGTCGGGCTGCTGATGTTCGGGTCGCTGGCGGTGCTGTCGGTGGAGCGGGACGCGCCGGACGGGAACATCCGGACGTTGGGGGACGCGGTGTGGTGGTCCTTCACGACGATGACGACGGTGGGGTACGGGGATCACGCGCCGACGACCGGGTTGGGGCGGATGATCGCGGTCGGGCTGATGCTGTCGGGGATCGCGTTGCTGGGTGTGGTGACGGCGAACATCGCGGCGTGGTTCATCGCGCGGTTCGAGAAGGATGACGTGGAGGAGCGGCGGCAGACGGAGGCGATTCGGGAGCTGGCGGAGGAGGTGCGGGCGTTGCGGGGAGAGGTCGCGGCGCTGAAGGGGACGCGAGTTCAGTAGCCCTCGGGGTCGTCGCTGGGGGCGGGGTGTTGCGCAGCCCGGCGTAGCAGGGTGCCGCCGCGCCCACCCGTGCCGCCTCTGGCGGCACGCATGCCCGCAGCTGGCTTCAGAACAGCATGCCGTTGCCCGGTGTTGCCGCTCCGGCCAGCCAGATGATGGCCAGGAGCGTGTCGATGGCGCCCAGAACGAGGGCGACCACGGCCGTGGTCGGGCGGGAGCCCGACCAGGCGCGGCCCATGGCGAGCCAGCCGCAGACGATCGCCGCGGGGCCGAGGATGATCCCCAGCACGAAGAATCCGGCGACCGCGCAGATGACTCCGATGATTCCGAGCGTCGCGCGATCCGGCCCGGTCCGTGACCACATCCGGCCACGTGAGCGGGGGTGCCTGCGCGTACCGTGTCCGAAGCTCGCCATCATCAACTCCCGTGAACCCTCAGTCGGTTGGGGTTCGGTTCGGGTACTTGATGGTCGAGTACCCCCCATGCAGGCCCTAATCCCGCTGCCTGCGCGCTGCCCCCCTCCAGCAGCGCGCCGCAGCGTCCACCCTCCATGCCCTGCGGAGGACTTGACCCACTGTGACCTGCGATGCGCGCCGGAGGGGAGAGTTCGACGGTGCTGTTCACCCTGATAGGCGAACACCTCGGGGGCGGCCGTCAGATGTGCGCCGCGCCCGCGCCGGCCCCCGCGTTCTCACCGCGCTTCGTCAGGAACGCCACCAGCACCGCCACCACGGCGACCCCCGAGGCGACGAGCGACGCCGCGCTCATACCGGAGATGAACGTGTCGTGCGCGACGCCCGTGATCTTGGCGGCGATCGCGTCCGGCGTCCCCGGCGCCAGCGGCGGGACACCGACCTGGACGGCCTCGGACGCCTGGTGCTCCTGCTCCGGCGTCAGCGGCGGAAGCCCCGCCTTCTCCCAGTTGCCCGCGAGGTCGCTGTTGACCTTGGACGCCATCACGGCACCCAGCACGGCCGTACCGAGGCTGCCGCCGATCTGCATGGCGGCCTGCTGGAGACCGCCCGCCACGCCGGACAGCTCCATCGGGGCGTTGCCGACGATGACTTCGGTCGCGCCGACCATCACCGGCGCGAGACCGAGGCCGAGCAGGGCGAACCAGAGCGACATGATGCCGCTTCCGGTGTCCGTCTCCAGCGTCGACATCCCGTACATGGCGATCGCGGTGAGCGCCATACCGCCGGCGAGCGGGATCCGCGGGCCCACCTTGGTGATCATCGCGCCGGCGAGCGGCGAGCCGACGATCATCATGCCGGTCAGCGGCAGCAGGTGCAGTCCCGCGTCGATCGGGCTCATGCCGTGCACGTTCTGCAGGTAGAACGTCACGAAGAACAGGCCGCCCATGAAGGCGATGGCCATCAGGACCATCAGCACGACACCGGCGGACAGCGCCACGGACCGGAACAGCGCGAGCGGGATCAGCGGCTCCTTCACCCTCGTCTCCCAGAAGGCGAAGACCGCGAAGCACAGCACCGAAGCGCCGAGGAATGCCAGGGTCTTGACGTCGCCCCAGCCCCACTCGGACGGCGGGGCCTTGATGAGCGCCCACACCAGGCAGAACACCGCGGTCGACAGCAGGGCGATGCCCAGGAGGTCGAAGGAGCGCGGGGCGTTCTCCGCACGGTGGTCGAGGAGGATCCAGACACCGAGGACGACGGCGAGGACACCGACCGGCACGTTGATGAAGAACACCGACTGCCAGTTGACGTGCTCGACGAGCACACCGCCGAGGATCGGGCCGCCCGCGGTGGACGCGCCGATGACCATGCCCCAGATGCCGATGGCCATGTTGAGCTTCTCGGCCGGGAAGGTGGCCCGCAGCAGGCCGAGCGCGGCCGGCATCAGCAGCGCGCCGAACAGGCCCTGAAGGACGCGGAAGGTGACGACCAGCGCGATGCTGTCGGACAGTCCGATGGCGCCCGAGGCGGCGGCGAAGCCGACCACGCCGATGAGGAAGGTCTGCCGGTGACCGAAGCGGTCGCCGAGCTTGCCCGCGGTGATCAGGGAGACCGCGAGGGCGAGGAAGTATCCGTTGGTGATCCACTGCACCTCGGCGAAGGTGGCGCCGAGGTCCTTCTGGATCGCCGGGTTGGCTATGGCCACGATGGTGCCGTCGAGGGCCACCATCATGACCCCCACAGCGACGGTGATGAGGGTGAGCCAGGGGTGCCCTCGCAGCCCCTTGCCCGGCGTCGCGTCCGACGGCGAAGCCGGCGCGTCGCCCCCCGACCCCGTCGTGTCGATGGTGGTCTGACTAGTCATGCGTTCGAGGCTAATGACAGCCACTGACAATTGACAAACCAATTCACAAGTCGGTAACTGTCAGGTCACCCCCGTATAGCCTGAACTGGGCAAACACTTCAGACGAGAGGCACCTCTTGAACCTGCGCGAACGCAAGAAACGGCGCACCCGGGACGCCCTGCTGCGGGCCGCCCTGGAACTGTTCGCCACGCGCGGGTACGACGAGACGACCGTCGACGACATCGCCGCCGCCGTCGACGTCTCGCAGCGCACCTTCTTCCGCTACTTCGCCGGCAAGGAGGAGACCGCGTTCTTCGTGCCGCGCCTCGCGGAGGCACTCGTCGTCGACGCCGTACGGGCCCGCCCGCCGGGCGAGGCGCCCCTGGAGGCGCTGCGCAGGGCCGTGCTGGAGAGCTGGGACGCGATCAACGAGGCCATCGTGGAGCTCGTGCCGATCGAGCTCCACATGCGCGTCTACCGGGTGATCGAGTCGACGCCCGCACTGCTCGCCGCGCATCTGCGGCGGTCGGCGGAGCTGGAGGAGCAGCTCGCGCGGATCATCGCGGAGCGCGAGGGGCTCGACGTTGACGCGGATCCGCGTCCGAGGATCGTCGTGGCCCTGTTCGGCGGGGTGATTCGCGTCACCGAGCGACTGTGGTCCACCGGGGACGACCTCACCCTCGACGCGATGCGCCAACTCACCGCGACATACCTGGATCAGGTGGGTCCCGCGCTGGCGGGGAACTGGCATACGGAGCCCTCCCCTTAGCACATACACCGAAACGTGATCCCGGTCACTTGGTTAACGCGAGACCCTCTCGTTCTCCTAGTGTGTCCTTCCAGTGACTTCCTTCGACACCTCCCCGCAACTGAACGTCTGGCGCGCACTGCTCGCTCTGGCCGTGGTGTTCGTGATGCTGGCGACCACCGGCTGGACGGCCCTGCGCAACCAGCGGGGTGACACTCCGCTGCAGGCCTCGCTCTCCGCCTGGGAGCACGGCCGGATCGGCGGACACCGGCTGCCGGACCCGCAGTCCCAGCCGACGAAGCTGGCCCGCTTCTTCGCCTCGCTCACCGAGCGGGAGCGTGCGAGCCTGGTCCGCGCGTACCCGCTCGCGGTGGGCAACATGAACGGCGCCCCGGTCGAGCTGCGTTACCGCGCCAACCGCGTGGCGCTCGACAAGGCGCGCGACGTCGAGCGGGAACGCATGCACGACAAGCGCCTCACCCCGGCCGGGAAGAGCGACGCCGGCCGCCGGATGCACCGCTTCGAAGACCTCATGGAGAAGGGCCGCCACATCCTCGCCTTCGATCCCGAGGGCTCGGGCCGGGTGGCGGAGGTCTTCGGCGACCTGCGCGAGGCTGACCGGGTGTCGGTCGTGGTGCCCGGTGTGGACACCGACCTGCTCACCTTCCAGCGCACCAACCGCAAGTACTCGGCGCCCGTCGGCATGGCCGAGTCGCTGTACTCGGCCGAGCGGAGGACGAGCCCCTCGACCCGTACCGCCGTGATCGCCTGGGCCGACTACACGGCGCCCAGCGGGCTCGGCATCGACTCGGCCACGGCGATGCGCGCCAAGGAGGGTGCGGTACGGCTGAACGCGCTGGTGCGGTCGCTGCCCGGCTCGTCGCCGGTGTCGCTGTTCTGCCACAGCTACGGCTCCGTGGTGTGCGGGGTCGCCGCGCACACGATGCCGGGCCGGGTGTCCGACATCGCGGTGGCCGGCAGCCCGGGCATGCGCGTCCAGAAGGCCGCCCAGCTGCACACCAGCGCCCGGGTGTGGGCGATGCGGGACACCGACGACTGGATCCAGGACGTGCCGTACCTGGAGGTCGGCGGCCTGGGCCACGGGGCGGATCCGATGTCCGCCGGGTTCGGTGCGCGGGTGCTGTCGGCGCAGGGTGCGAAGGGTCACGCCGGCTACTTCGAGCCGGGTACGGCAAGCCTGATGAATTTCGCAGAGATCGGCGTTGGCGCATACCGCTCGGTGCACTGCGCGCACGAAGACGGCGTCTGCCGTACCGGTTTGTCCGGCACGGCGGCGGCCTGACGCGCGTAGAGGCGAAGGAACTGCGGTCTGCTCAGGAGGGGGACGGAGGAGCGCGTGCCGCATACGATGACCCGCATGGGTGACGTACTGGCCGGATTTCATGCCGCCTGGGAGTTCGAGTCCGACTCCGTGCTCATCCGCTACGAACGGGGGATTCGAACACCCAAGCTCTTCCAGGCGCTGGGGGAACGGCGTGTCCCCCTGGACGCGCTCGCCGGGGTGACGCTGACACGCGGGAAACGCGGCACGGTCGTGCTGCGCGTCGAGCCGCGGCCCGGAGCGGACCCGCTGATGGAGGCGGCCGCCGGGCAGCTGAAGGAGAGCGGCGACCCCTACCGGCTGGTGCTGCCCGCCGAGCGGGAGGTCCTCGCGGAGTACTACGCCGACGAGTTGCGGGGCCTGCTGACGGAGTCCGGGCCGGCGGAGCGGTTCCTGGTGGAGCCGCCGAAGGGGCCGCTGTCCTTCAAGGCGTACGACGGCAAGGCGTCCTTCGACGGGCGGACCGTGAACTTCCGCTGGTTCTGGACGGGGGCCTCGTCGGCGAAGTGGAAGGCCGGCGACCAGACGTTCGGTGTCGGGGAGCTGAGCGGGGTGGAGTGGCGGTCGCCGGAGGTGTTCGAAGGGCATCTGCGACTGCTGCGGCGCGACGGGGCGGACGACTCTGCCTCGCAGGCCGATCAGGATCCCGCCGCGGTGGTGTTCGGGCTGGGGTACGGGCCCGTGCACGAGTCCCTGCCGTTCGCGGCCGCCGTGTTGGCCGCGGCGCGGACGTCCAGTCCGGTGGCGGCTGTTCCGGCGGCGGCGCCGAGGCGGGACCCTGCGGATATCGCCGAGCGGATTCGGCATCTCGGGGAGTTGCATCAGGCCGGTTTGGTGACGGATGAGGAGTTTTCGGTCAAAAAGGCCGAGTTGTTGGCGGAGCTTTAGCGTGTGCGGGGTGCTGCGCGCCGGCGGGTGCGGGTAGTTCGTGGCCGGTCGCGCAGTTCCCCGCGCCCCTTATGTCCGATTCACTCTCGTCCGGCAGAAGTGAACGCCATGTCCGCGTAACGGTTGCCTGCCACCTGAGCGGCTATTCCATCCAGCAGGTCCAGTTGTTCCTCCGTCAGCACGATCCTGGTCGCCGCCGTGTTCTCCTCCACCCTGGACGGCTTGCGGGTGCCCGGGATCGGGATCACGGGGAGGTCGTGGATCGAGGCCTGCTGGTGGGCCCAGGCCAGGGCGATCTGGCCCAGGGAGGCGTCGTGGGCGTCGGCCACCGAGCGGATCAGCTCCAGCAGGGTCGCGTTGGCCGTCGCGTTGTCGCCCGTGAAGCGGGGCTGCTGGCGGCGGAAGTCGCCGGGGGTCAGGTCCTGGTCGGCGTTGGTGAAGGAGCCCGTGAGGAAGCCTCGGCCCAGGGGCGAGTACGCGACCAGGGCCACCCCCAGGTCGCGGACCGCGGGAACCACCTTCGGCTCGATGTCACGGCTGAACAGCGACCACTCCGACTGCACGGCGGCGATGGGGTGGACGGCGTGCGCGGCGCGCAGTTCGTCGGCCGTGACCTCGCTCAGGCCGAGATGCTTGACCTTGCCCTCGCGGACCAGGTCGGCCATGGTGCCGACGCTCTCCTCGATCGGCACGTTCACATCGCGCCGGTGCATGTAGTAGAGGTCGATGACGTCGACGTCGAGGCGCTTCAGGCTGGCCTCGACGGCCTGGCGGATGTAGGGCGGGTCGTTGCGGATGACCCGGCGTGTCGGGTCGTCCGGGGGTATCGACAGGGAGAACTTGGTCGCGATGACGACCTCGTCGCGGTGGGCCTTGAAGAACGGTGACAGGAACCGCTCGTTCTCTCCGGCGCCGTACGCGTCGGCCGTGTCGTAGAGGGTGACGCCCAGTTCGAGCGCGCGTTCCAGGGTGGCGCGGGACGCGTCCGCGTCCGCGGGGCCGTAGCCGAAGTTCATGCCCATGCAGCCGAGGCCCTGGACACCCACCTCGGGGCCGTTGTCGCCGAGCCTTGCCGTCGTGATCCTGCCGTCCGTCATCGGGACCTCTCCGACGCCAGGGCATGCCCGGCGTCCGCGTAGAAACTGATCTTCCGGTCGAGCACGGCGAGTGTGCCCCGGAGTTCGTCGATCCTGGCCAGGACGTCCTCGCGGGTCGTCCGGAGCAGCTCGAAGCGCTCGACATAGGTGTGGTCGCCCTCGCGGACCAGTTCCGCGTACCGGACCATGTCGGCGACCGGCATGCCCGTCAGGCGGAGCTTGCCGACGAGGTCGAGCCAGTCGAGGTCGCGGTTGCTGTAGCGGCGCTGACCGGTGTGGGACCGGTCGATGTGCGGCATCAGGCCGATGCGCTCGTACCAGCGCAGGGTGTGCGCTGTGAGGCCGGTGAAGGCGACGACCTCGCTGATCGTGTACCTGTCCTCACCGTCCGGGCGCCGGTTCTGCTGCGGCGGGGCGGCGCAGATGTCGGTCCTGGTCCCCGTGGTCTCCATCACCGTCATGGCCCCAACGCTAGAACCTTGGAGTGCGCTCCAAGCAAGCGCCGACGGTAAGAAATCGGCAGGACGCGTCCTGATCCGGCTGGTTAGCGTACGGAGTCATGAGTTCTGTACGCCGCGCCCGGCCCGAAGACGCCGAGGAAGTCCTGCGACTGCGCCAGGTCATGATCGACTCGCTGTTCACCGCCGACTCGTCCACCGCCTGGCACGGGGAATCCCTGCCCACGCTGAAATCCAAACTGGGCGACCCGGACGCGGACTTCGTGGCATTCGTCGTGGACCACCCGGAGCGGCCGGGGGCGCTGGCGTGCCTGGTGGCCGGGACGATCGAGTACCGCATCGGCAGGGCGGCCGACCCGCGGGGCCAGGTGGGCTTCGTCTTCAGTGTGGCCACCGACCCGGACGCGCGGCGCCGCGGGTACGCGCGCGCGTGCATGACGACGCTGCTGGAGTGGTTCCGCGAGCGTGGCGCCCGGCGCGTGCAACTGACCGCCTCGCCGGAGGCCGAGCCGCTGTACGTGTCCCTCGGTTTCCGGCCCAAGCCCGACCCCTTGCTGGAGCTCACGCTCTGAGCGCATAGGGGCCTTGCACTGTGAGCGCCCGACCCGGGCGGGCACAGTGCAAGGATCCCTTAGGCTCGAACGCATGTCGCTGAAGAGCCTCGCGTTGATCGAGAACTGGCCGGTTCCCACCGCTGCGGCGGGTGTCGTACGAGCGGACGGCACCGTCCTCGGCACCCACGGGCCGGCCGGACAGCGCTTCCCGCTCGCGTCGGTGACCAAGCCGCTGGCCGCCTACGCGGCGCTCGTCGCGTACGAGGAGGGGGCGGTCGAGCTCGACGAGCCCGCCGGTCCGGCCGGTTCGACCGTCCGGCACCTGCTCGCGCACACCTCGGGCCTCGCCTTCGACGAGCACAAGGTCATAGCCCCGCCCGGGGAACGGCGGCTGTACTCCAACGCCGGGTTCGAGCAGCTGGGCGACCACATCACGAAGGCGACCGACATTCCCTTCGCCGAGTACCTGCGGCAGGCCGTGCTGGAGCCGCTGGGCATGACCTCGACCGCCCTGGAGGGCTCTCCGGCCAAGGACGGGGTCTCCTCTGTCGAGGACCTGCTGAGGTTCGCGGCCGAGGTGCAGGCCCCGCGGCTGCTGGACCCGCGTACGGTCGCCGAGGCGATGACCGTGCAGTACCCGGGCACCAAGGGCGTCCTGCCGGGGTACGGGCACCAGAACCCGAACGACTGGGGCCTCGGTTTCGAGATCCGGGACGGCAAGTCTCCGCACTGGACCGGCTCTTCGTCCTCACCACGCACGTTCGGGCATTTCGGGCAGTCGGGTACGTTCCTGTGGATCGACCCGGACGCGGGCGCGGCCTGCGTCGCACTGACGGACCGGGCGTTCGGGCCGTGGGCGGTCGAGGCGTGGCCGGCGTTCACGGACGCCGTACGCGCCGAGCTCTAGGTCATCTCCCAGACCAGCAGCTCCGCTTCCGTCGCGGCCTCCGCCTCCAGGCCCTTGGCGTCGGTGATCCGCGCCGCGTCGCCCGTGTGCAGCTCCTCACCGTCCAGGCGCACGTCGCCGCGTACGACGTGCACGTACGCGTACGCCGCGTCCGGCACCGCCGTCCGCTCCCCCGCCCTCAGCCGCCGTACGTGCAGCATCGCGCCGGCCTCCGGGAGGGCGTAGGGCGTCGAGTCGGCGATGCCGTGGACGACCTCGTAGAACGGATCTGAGCCGGGGTCGAGCGGGGCCAGCCACATCTGGACGAAGGTCAGGGGGCCGGGGCCGTCGTTGCGCTCCACGTGCCGTACGCCGCCCGCCGAGCTGAGCCGCTGCACGTCGCCGTGGCGCACCACCGACTCGCGTCCGGTGGAGTCCCGGTGGGTCAGTTCGCCCGCCACCACCCACGTGACGATCTCGGTGTGGCTGTGCGGGTGTTCGTCGAAGCCGGCGCCGGGCGCCAGGTTCTCCTCGTTGCAGGCGATCACCGCGCCGAAGCGGAGGTTGTCCGGGTCGTAGTGGGGCCCGAAGGAGAAGGCGTGCCACGTCTCGATGCCTGCGGCCGAATCCCCTCCGGGGTAGCGCTCGCCCGCGCGCCTCACGTCCATCACGGGGTCCACCGTAGGCCCTGCCCGGCGGTGCAGGTCGCAGTGGAGCAACAGCACAGGTGAACGCGTCCGCGACATGCTCCGCCGGGCAGGGCCTGACCCGGCGACGCACCTTCCCGTCCGGATAAGGCAGTCTTGTCCCCGTGCCCGAACCCGAAACCAGCAAGAACGAAGCCGCAGCACACGACGTCCACCCGCATGCCGCGACGCTGAAGCGGCTGGAGAAGTCGTCCGGATCCCTCGCCGCGCAGGCCATCGCGCGGATGGACGAGACGCTGCCCTGGTACCGGGCCATGCCCCCGGAGAACCGTTCCTGGATCGGTCTGGTCGCGCAGGCGGGCATCGCCGCCTTCACGGAGTGGTTCCGGCATCCGGACGCCCCGCAGGCGATCTCGACCGACGTGTTCGGAACCGCGCCGCGCGAGCTGACCCGGGCGATCACACTGCGCCAGACCGTGGAGATGGTGCGCACCACCATCGAGGTCATGGAGAGCGCGATCGACGAGGTCGCGGCCCCGGGCGACGAGAGCGTGCTGCGCGAGGCGCTGCTCGTCTACGCCCGGGAGATCGCCTTCGCCACCGCCCAGGTGTACGCGCAGGCCGCCGAGGCGCGCGGCGCCTGGGACGCCCGGCTGGAGTCGCTGGTCGTGAACGCGGTGCTGAGCGGCGAGGCCGACGAGGGTGCCGTGTCGCGGGCCGCCGCCCTGGGATGGAACTCGCCCGAACACGTGTGCGTGGTGCTCGGCACCGCGCCCGACGGTGACTCCGAGCTGACCGTGGAGGCGATCCGGCGGGCCGCCCGGCACGCCAAGCTCCAGGTGCTGACCGGGGTGCTCGGGGACCGTCTGGTCGTCATCGCGGGCGGCAGCGACAACCCGCTGGCCGTCGCCAAGTCCCTCATCGGCCCGTACGCGGCCGGGCCGGTCGTTGCGGGCCCGGTGGTGCCGGACCTCCAGGCCGCGACCCGCTCCGCGCAGGCCGCGGCGGCGGGGCTGAAGGCGTGTTCTGCCTGGCAGGACGCCCCACGGCCGGTCCTGGCGGACGACCTGCTCCCGGAGCGGGCGATCGCCGGTGACCCCTCGGCACGCGCCCAACTGGTGGAGGAGATCTACAGACCACTGGAGGAGGCCGGAGCCGCGCTCCTGGAGACCCTCAGCGTCTATCTCGAGCAGGCGAGCAGCCTCGAAGGCGCCGCCCGGATGCTGTTCGTTCACCCCAACACCGTCCGCTACCGGCTTCGACGTGTGACTGACGTCACCGGTTGGTCACCCTCCGATGTACGCTCTGCCTTCACGCTGCGGATCGCGCTGATCCTGGGGCGTCTGGTCGATGGAGATCTCCAGCCCTAAGGTTTTGTCGAAGCTCGACAAAACCCCCTCGTGTTCTTCGTCCCTGTCCCCACGGGCGGCCGTGCCCGTCCCCAAGAGAGAGTGTGAGAGTGCTCGTACTCGTCGCTCCCGGCCAGGGCGCCCAGACGCCCGGCTTCCTGACTGAATGGCTCGACCTCCCCGGTGTCCGCGGTGCCCTTGAGGCATGGTCCGACGCCGTGGGGCTCGACCTGATCCGCTACGGCACCGAGGCCGGCGCGGAGGAGATCCGCGACACCGCGGTGGCGCAGCCGCTGCTCGTCGCGGCCGGACTGGCGTCCGCGTACACGCTGTTCGACGACCCGGCGGAGCTGCCGCGCAAGGTCGGCGCCATCGCCGGTCACAGCGTCGGCGAGATCACCGCGGCGTCGCTCGCCGGGGTGCTCCCCCACGAGGAGGCCGTCCGCCTGGTCCGCACCCGTGGGCTCGCCATGGCCGAGGCCGCCGCCGTCACCGAGACCGGGATGGCCGCGCTGCTGGGCGGAGACCCCGAAGTGACGGTTCCGCACCTGGAGAAGCTGGGCCTCACCCCGGCGAACATCAACGGCGCGGGCCAGATCGTCGCGGCCGGTACGAAGGAGCAGCTCGCCGCGCTGGAGGCGGACAAGCCGGAGGGCGTGCGCAAGGTCGTCGCGCTGAAGGTCGCGGGCGCCTTCCACACGCACCACATGGCCTCCGCGGTCGACACGCTGGCGAAGGCCGCCGAGGCCCTGACGCCGGGCGACCCGACGCTCACCTACGTCTCGAACAAGGACGGGCAGGCCGTGGCGTCCGGCACCGAGGTGCTGGACCGTCTGGTCGGCCAGGTCGCCAACCCGGTCCGCTGGGACCTGTGCATGGAGACCTTCAAGGAGCTCGGCGTCACGACCCTGATCGAGGTGTGCCCCGGCGGGACCCTCACGGGCCTGGCCAAGCGCGCTCTGCCCGGTGTGAAGACGCTGGCGCTGAAGACCCCCGCCGACCTCGACGCCGCTCGCGAGCTCATCGCCGAGCACGCCTGACAAGGAGCCCGAGAGCATGGCGAAGATCAAGCCCAGCAAGGGCGCCCCGTACGCGCGCATCCTCGGTGTCGGCGGCTACCGCCCGACCCGGGTCGTGCCGAACGAGGTCATCCTCGAGACGATCGAGTCGTCCGACGAGTGGATCCGCTCGCGCTCCGGCATCGAGACGCGGCACTGGGCCTCCGACGAGGAGACCGTCGCCGCGATGTCGGTCGAGGCGTCCGGCAAGGCGATCGCGGACGCGGGCATCTCCGCCGAGCAGATCGGCGGCGTGATCGTCTCGACCGTCTCGCACTTCAAGCAGACTCCGGCCGTCGCCACCGAGATCGCCGACAAGCTGGGCACCGACAAGGCCGCCGCCTTCGACATCTCGGCGGGCTGCGCGGGCTTCGGCTACGGTCTCACGCTCGCCAAGGGCATGATCGTCGAGGGCTCGGCGGAGTACGTCCTGGTGATCGGCGTCGAGCGGCTGAGCGATCTGACCGACCTGGAGGACCGCGCCACGGCCTTCCTGTTCGGCGACGGCGCCGGCGCGGTCGTGGTCGGCCCGGCCCAGGAGCCCGCGATCGGCCCGACCGTGTGGGGCTCCGAGGGCGACAAGTCCGACACCATCAAGCAGACCGTGCCGTGGACGGACTACCGCGACGGGACGGTCGAGAAGTTCCCCGCGATCACCCAGGAAGGCCAGGCGGTGTTCCGCTGGGCCGTGTTCGAGATGGCGAAGGTCGCCCAGCAGGCGCTGGACGCGGCCGGGATCACCCCGGACGACCTGGACGTCTTCATCCCGCACCAGGCCAACGCGCGGATCATCGACTCGATGGTGAAGACCCTGAAACTGCCGGAGCACGTCACGGTCGCCCGGGACATCCGCACCACCGGCAACACCTCGGCCGCCTCGATCCCGCTCGCGATGGAGCGGCTCCTGGCGACCGGTGAGGCGAAGAGCGGCGACACCGCGCTCGTCATCGGCTTCGGGGCGGGTCTCGTCTACGCCGCGACTGTCGTTACCCTCCCCTAGGCACTCCGTGCCGGATCATGCGATCCAAGCACGGGAGAAACAACCTGCCACACCCTCTGGATATCTACGAAGGAGCGCCAACATGGCCGCCACTCAGGAAGAGATCGTCGCCGGTCTCGCCGAGATCGTGAACGAGATCGCCGGCATCCCGGTTGAGGACGTCCAGCTGGACAAGTCCTTCACCGACGATCTGGACGTCGACTCGCTGTCCATGGTCGAGGTCGTCGTCGCCGCCGAAGAGCGCTTCGACGTCAAGATCCCGGACGAGGACGTCAAGAACCTCAAGACCGTCGGTGACGCGACCGACTACATCCTCAAGCACCAGGGCTGATCAACCGATCAGGTCCTAGGGCTGACTGCCCCGCCACCCGGCGGTGGCGCCGCTTAATCCTCGTATCCGTTGGAGAAAGAATTCCCGTGAGCCCGACCAATCGCACCGTGGTCGTCACCGGTATCGGCGCAACCACACCGCTGGGTGGCGACGTAGCCTCTACCTGGGAGGGCCTGATCGCCGGACGTTCCGGCGTCAAGCCCCTGGAGCAGGACTGGGCCGCCGACCAGGCGGTCCGCATCGCGGCCCCGGTCGCCGTGGAACCGACCGAGGTCATCCCCCGTCCGCAGGCCCGCCGCCTGGACCGTTCGGCGCAGTTCGCGCTGGTCGCGGCCAAGGAGGCGTGGGCGGACGCCGGTTTCGAGGCGAAGGCCGGCGAGGACCCGGCCGTCGACCCGGACCGGCTCGGCGCCGTCATCGCCTCCGGCATCGGCGGTGTGACGACCCTGCTCGACCAGTACGACGTGCTGAAGGAGAAGGGCGTCCGCCGCGTCTCCCCGCACACCGTTCCCATGCTGATGCCCAACAGCCCCTCGGCCAACGTGGGTCTGGCCGTGGGCGCCCGTGCGGGCGTGCACACGCCGGTCTCCGCCTGCGCCTCGGGCGCCGAGGCGATCGGCTACGCCATCGAGATGATCCGCACCGGCCGCGCCGACGTCGTCGTCGCGGGTGGCACGGAGGCGGCGATCCACCCGCTGCCCATCGCCGCGTTCGGCAACATGATGGCGATGTCCAAGAACAACGACGACCCGCAGGGCGCGTCGCGTCCCTACGACACCGCGCGCGACGGCTTCGTCCTCGGTGAGGGCGCCGGTGTCGTGGTCCTGGAGTCCGCCGAGCACGCCGCCAAGCGTGGCGCCCGGGTGTACGCGGAGGCGGTCGGACAGGGCATCTCCGCCGACGCGCACGACATCGTGCAGCCGGAGCCGGAGGGGCGGGGCATCTCGCACGCCCTGCAGAACCTGCTGGAGCGCACCGACCTGGACCCGGCGGAGATCGTGCACGTCAACGCGCACGCGACGTCGACGCCGGCCGGGGACATCGCCGAGTTGAAGGCGCTGCGGAAGGTGTTCGGTGACGACGCCGACCACTTCGCGGTGTCCGCGACGAAGTCGATGACCGGGCATCTGCTGGGTGGCGCCGGTGGTGTCGAGACGGTCGCGACCGTGCTCGCGCTGTACCACCGGGTGGCTCCGCCGACGATCAACGTGGAGAACCTGGACCCGGAGGCCGAGGCGAATGCCGATGTCGTCCGGGGGGAGGCTCGGAAGCTGCCGGTCGATGGGCGGATCGCTGCGTTGAACGACTCGTTCGGGTTCGGTGGGCACAACGTGGTGCTGGCGTTCCGTACGATCTGACTTTCGCCTTACGGCGAGTGGCCCGGACTCTTCGTGAGTTCGGGCCACTCGCCGTTGTGGTGACGTGTTGTGTGCCGGGTGCGGGCCGGTGGGGGTTGTTCGCGCAGTTCCCCGCGCCCCTGAGGGCGTGCCCCTGGGGGCGCGCCCCTGGGGGCGTCTACACCACCTGGTGGAGCCAGCGGACCGGGGCGCCTTCGCCTGCGTAGCGGAAGGGTTCCAGTTCGTCGTCCCAGGGCTTGCCCAGGAGTTTGTTGAGGTCGGCTTCCAGGTCCGTTTCGCCGCGCTGGCTGCGTTGCAGTGCCGCGCGCAGGCGGTCCTCGGGGATGAGGATGTCGCCGTGGATGCCGGTGACGGCGTGGAAGATGCCCAGGTCGGGGGTGCAGCTGTAGCGCTCGCCCTCGGCGGTGAGGCAGGGTTCCGCGGTGACCTCGAAGCGGAGGAGGTGCCAGCCGCGCAGCGCCGACGCCAGCTTCGACGCCGTGCCCGGCTGGCCCTGCCAGGAGAACTCCGAGCGCCAGGTGCCCGGGGCGGCGGGCTGACGGATCCAGTCCAGGTTGACGCGTGTGCCGAGCACCCCGGCGATGGCCCACTCGACGTGCGGGCACAGCGCGCGCGGCGCGGAGTGCACGTACAGGACTCCACGTGTCGTCACCGGAACCTCCGGGCAGAGCGGGACAGCTTGGAAACGGGCGGACGGCTGTGACCGGGCGGGTCACGTTGATGGCGAGGCTACCGTGCGGTGACGCAAGGAGTGTGACGTACGGTCGGTCAGGGTGCCGGGAAACGCCCGCCATTCACCCAGGGGGACGCTTGTGCGGGTGTGAGGCGTTGCACCTGATCGGTCGGGAACCCTCGTGCGTTGTTATGGGTTGGGGAGACAGGCACGGCGCGGCGAGGGGATGGACCAGGGATGCGGAAGCGAAGCCACCGCTCACGGGCCGTGCTGGCCGTGGTGGCGGCGGCCGTGGTGGCTGTGACCGGCTGTGACGCCGTGGGGGGTGACTCCGCCGCGCCGTCCGAAAGGGCCAAGCCGTCCCCGAAGCCCACGCCCCTCTGGGACCGCAGCCCGCGTTCCGTGGCGGCCGTCGGTGACTCCATCACGCGCGGCTTCGACGCCTGTGACGTGCTGTCGGACTGCCCGGAGGCGTCCTGGGCGACCGGCGCGAGCCCCGAGGTCGACTCGCTCGCCGTCCGGCTGCTGGGGCGGACCGGCGCCGCCGAGCGGAGCTGGAACTACGCCGTGACCGGGGCGCGGATGGCGGACCTGCCCGGGCAGATGGACCGGGCCGTGCGGCGGAAACCGCAGCTGGTGACGGTGATGATGGGGGCGAACGACGCGTGTCGGGCCACGCCCTCGGCGATGACCCCGGTCTCCGAGTTCCGCGCCGACTTCGAGGACTCCATGCGCACGCTGCGCAAAGCCCTGCCCAAGACTCAGGTGTTCGTGGCGAGCGTGCCGAACCTGAAGCGGCTGTGGTCCGAGGGCCGTGCCAGCCCGATGGGCAAGCAGGTGTGGAAGCTGGGCATCTGCCCGTCCATGCTGGGCGACGCGGACGCCCTGGACTCGACGGCCACCCTGCGGCGGAACACGGTGCAGAAGAGGGTGGAGGACTACAACAAGGTCCTGGCGGAGGTGTGCGCCGAGGACAAGCGGTGCCGCTCCGACGGGGGCGCGGTGCATGACTACCGCTTCGGCACCGCCCAGTTGAGCCGCTGGGACTACTTCCACCCCAGCGTGAACGGACAGGCCCGGTTGGCGGAGATCGCCTACCGCACGGTGACGGCGAAGCGTCCCTGACCCGGGCCCTGACTTAGGGTTCCGCACATGAACGAACTCTTCGGCACACTTTCCGACGGCACGCCGGTGCACCGCTGGACCCTGGAGCGCGCGGGCGTGCGGGTGCGGATCCTGACGTACGGCGGGATCGTGCAGTCCGTGGAGGTGCCGGACCGCGAGGGGCGGGCCGGGGACGTGGTGCTGGGGTTCCCGGACCTCGACGGCTACCTCACCCACCCGGACCCCTACCTCGGCGCCCTGGTCGGGCGGTACGCCAACCGGATCGCCGGCGCCCGTTTCCCGCTGGACGGGCTGACGTACGCGCTGGAACCGAACAACGGGCCGAACTCGCTGCACGGCGGGGAGCGTGGCTTCGACAAGCGCGTGTGGGAGGGAACCCCCGTCGAGCACGGGGTGCGGCTCACCCGGGTCAGTCCCCACGGGGAGGAGGGCTTCCCCGGGCGGCTGGAGGTCTCGGCGACGTACACGTTCCTGGAGAGCGGTGCGCTGCGGATCGTGTACGAGGCGGTGACGGACGCGCCGACCGTGGTGAACCTGACGAACCACAGCTACTTCAACCTGGGCGGTTCCGGCGACGCGGGCGGCCATGAGCTGCGGCTGGCCGCCTCCCGGTACACGCCGGTCGACGCGGATCTGATCCCGACGGGGGCCCCGAAGGACGTGACGGGCACGCGCTTCGACTTCCGTGCCGCCCGCAAGACCGGTTCCGGCTACGACCACAACTTCGTGCTCGACAAGGGCCTGACGGAGACTCCGGTGGAGGTCGCCGAGCTGCACGACCCCGCCTCCGGGCGGGTGCTGACGGTGGCTACGACCGAGCCCGGACTCCAGCTGTACACCGCGGACCATCTGAGCGAACCCTTCGCCCCAGGCGACGGCATCGCGCTGGAGACCCAGCACTTCCCCGACTCCCCGAACCGGCCGGACTTCCCGAGCACGGTGCTGCGGCCGGGTGGTCTGTACCGCTCGGAGACGGTGTACGGGTTCGGCACGCGCTGACCCGAACCGGCGGAGCACGAGCCCCGGTCCAGGGGTCAGGTCCCGGACCGGGGCTGCTCGTGGGGATGTCGTCCCGGATCAGACGTTAATCGTCGCGGTGATCCTGCGGTCCGTGATCGAGCGCGCCACCTGGATCTCGTACGAACCCTTCACAAACGACCACGACATGGTCGCCTCGTCCCAGATCTCGAAGGCGCGGCGCGGCAGTACGACGGTCGCCTCGACGCTCTCGCCGGGGCCCGCCTCGACGCCCGCGAAGCCGGCCAGCCAGCGGGCCGGGCGGGTGGGGTCGGCCTCGCCGGGGGCGAGGTAGAGCTGGACGGTCTCGCGGCCCGGGCGGTCGCCGGTGTTGCGGAGGCGGACCTTGGCGGTGGTGCCTTCGGCGGTGGCGTCGACCTCGACCGACTCGTAGGTCCAGTCGGTGTAGCCGAGGCCGTGGCCGAAGGGGTAGGCGGGCGTGCGGCCGTGCTTCTCCCAGGCGCGGTAGCCGATGAAGACGTCCTCGTCGTAGGGAAGTTCGCCGTTCTCGGGGACGACCCGGGTGACCGGGGCGTCGGTCAGGGAGCCCCAGGTGGTGGGCAGTCGGCCGCCGGGTTCGTGGGCGCCGGTGAGCACGTCCGCGAGGGCCGCGCCGCCCTCCTGGCCCGGGAACCAGGTGAGGAGCACGGCGGCGACGTCGTCGCGCCACGGCATCTCCACGGGGGAGCCGGAGTTGACGACCACGACCGTGTCGGGGTTGGCGGCGGCGACGGCGTGGACCAGGTCGTCCTGGCGGCCGGGGAGGCGCAGGTCCCGGCGGTCGAAGCCCTCCGACTCCACGCGGTCGGTGGTGGCGACCACGACGACGGCCGTGTCGGCGGCGCGGGCGGCCGCCGCGGCCTCGGCGATCAGTTCGTCGGGGTCGCGCTGCGGGTCCTGGTGGGCGAGGGTGAAGCCGATGGCGTGCATCGGGTGGCCGCTGGGCGGCGGGACCGTGTAGGTGAGGGAGACCTCGACCGGTTCGCCCGCGGTGAGGTCGACCCGGGCGTGGGGCACCGGGGCGCCGAAGAAGGCCGCGAAGGGGTCGCCGTCCTCGGCGGGGCGCTGGACGTCGTCGAAGTACGTGGTGCCGGCGACGGTGAGCCTGAAGGGGCCGAGGCCCTTGATGCCGAGGGTGTGGGTGCCGGTCTCGCGCGGGGTGAAGGTGCCGGTCAGTTCGACGCTGTGCAGGGTGTCGTGGGTGACTCCCTCGGGGAGGTCGTCGCCCATCCACTGGAGCAGGCCGCTGGGGGCCGAGCGGGAGCCGATGACCGTGCCGTGGCTGTCGCGGCAGACGGCACGCAGCTCGAAGCCCTGGTCGGCCACGGGGAGTTCGGTGTTCGGGTCGGCGCCGAGGGCGTATGTGAGACTTCTGTCGGGCAGCGCGGCGGTGAGGCCGTCGAGCGGGGAGACGGTCCGGGCGGGGAAGACGGTGGCGGAGCCGCCGCCGAGGACGCGGGCGTCGCGGGCGGCGGCGCCGATCAGCGCGACCCTGCCGGGCCCCAGCGGCAGGGCGCCGTTCTCGTTGCGGACGAGGACGAAGGAGCGGCGGGCGATCTCGCGGGCGAGCGACTCGCCGTCGACGGGCGCGGGCGGTTCGGTGACGACGGGTTCGGCGCCGTCCAGGGCGCCGACCCGGGCGGCGAGGCGCAGGACGCGGCGGACGGCCTCGTCGACCCGGGCCTCGTCGGCCTCGCCGTCGCGCACGGCTCGGGCGAGGGCCTCGCCGTAGACGGTCCGCGGGCCGGGCATGGCGATGTCGAGGCCGCCGGCGAGGGCGCCGGTGGTGGAGCGGGCCGCGGTCCAGTCGGAGACGTTGATCCCGTCGAAGCCCCATTCGCCGCGCAGGACCTCGTTGACCAGGTGGTGGTGCTCGGTCATCGTCGTGCCGTTGACCGTGTTGTAGGCGGTCATGATGCCCCAGGGGTGGGCGTTCTCGACGATCGCCTCGAAGGGGGCCAGGTACAGCTCGCGCAGGGCTCGTTCGCTCAGCAGGTTGTTCACCGTGAGGCGGTCGGTCTCGGCGTCGTTGGCGACGAAGTGCTTGACGGTGGTGCCGACACCGCCGGACTGGACGCCCCGGACGTACTCGGTGCCGATCCGGCCCGTCAGGTACGGGTCCTCGCTGTAGGCCTCGAAGTGACGTCCGCCGAGCGGGGAGCGGTGCAGGTTGACCGTGGGGGCGAGCAGGACGTGGACGCCCTTGCGGCGGGCCTCCTGGGCCAGCAGGACACCGGCCCGGTGGGCGAGCCCCGGGTCCCAGGTGGCGGCGAGGGCCGTCGGGGAGGGCAGGGCGACGGACGGGTCGTCGGCGCTCCAGTGCACCCCGCGGACACCGATCGGGCCGTCGGACATGACGAGCGAGGCCAGTCCGGCCTCCGGCAGCGCGGGCAGGCTCCACATGTCCTGGCCGGCCAGCAGCCGTGCCTTGGCGTCCAGGTCGAGCTTGCCGAGGGCCGCCTCGACCGCCGCCTCACGCCGTACCTCTGCTGTCTCCGCCGGCGTCCGCACCATGTCGCCACCTCCACGTCGAGAGTCGCTGGATGCCGCCATCGTGCCCGCGTTACCTGTAATGCGGTAGGTTTCGTTATCTTCTCGCAATAATCAGCTGTTCGTCATGTCGTACGGTGACGCCATGACGGCCAGGACCAGGAGCGAGGCGCGGCGCGCGGAGATCGTGCGGGCGGCTCTGGAGGTGATCGCCGAGCGCGGCTACCGGGGGGCGAGCCTGGCCGCCGTCGCGGAGCGCGTCGGGCTCACCCAGCAGGGGCTGCTGCACCACTTCCCGACGAAGGAGGCGCTGCTGGTCGCGGTGCTCCAGGAGCGGGACCGCTGGGACGCGATGCCCGCCGGCCGGCTGCGGCTCGACCTGCTGGCCTCGCTGGTCGAGTACAACGCGATGCGGCCCGCCATCATCCAGACCTTCTCGGCCCTGCTCGGCGAGAGCGTCACGGAGGACCATCCGGCCCGCACCTACTTCACCGAGCGCTACGTCGGGGTCCGCGCCGGCATGGCCGAGGTGCTGCGCGCCGAGTACGGCGACCGCCTGCCGAGCGGGCTCACCCCCGAGCGGGCCGCGCCCCTCCTCGTGGCGGTCCTGGACGGGCTGCAGTACCAGTGGCTGCTGGACCCGGAGTCGGTCGACATGGCGTCCGCGTTCCGGGACTTCCTGACCCTGCTCGGGGAGAGCGCCGACTGAGCACCCATGGCGTAGATCACCTCCGTCACGCGATACTGCCGCCGTCCGGCACCACGCCATCGCAGCACCCCCACCGCGACGGAAGGCCTGAACCTCCTTGAACTCCATACGCGTTCGCCTCGGCGTTCTCGGCCTCGCCCTGCTGACCGGCCTCACCACCCCCACGACCGCGAGCGCCAACGAGCGGGCCCCCTCCCCCACCGTCGAGGAGCAGCGGCTCGACAAGGCCGTCCCCCGGGAGATCCTGCGCCGCTCCGGATTCGACGCCGTGGCACCGGGGTTGGCCCGGGAGCTCGACACGGCCCGGTCCTACGCGCAGGCCCGCCGGGCGATCGCGCGGGAAGGGGCGCGGCTGTGGCAGCGGGCCGTGGACCGGGCGCAGGGGCGCGGTCCGGCCGGCGGGGATCTCAGCCGGGACGACGACCGGCCGCTGTACTGGGCCCGGCTCGGCATGACGCGCGAAGTGCGAGCCTGGGAGCCGGCGTTCGACCTGACGGACAGGCAGCGGACGGCGCTGCTCGACGAGTTGGAGCGCACCTCACGCGGCCAGACGGCCATCCGGTACCCGCACGGCAGGGGCCTGAAGCGGATCCTGGTCACCGGCTTCGACCCGTTCACCCTGGACCGGGACATCCGTATCTCCAACCCGTCCGGCGCGACCGCGCTCGCCCTCGACGGCACGGTGATCGAGACGGCGGACGGCCCGGCCCG
>NZ_GG657757.1:2659062-2661878 GCF_000158955.1 Streptomyces viridochromogenes DSM 40736
CGCCACGAACGGCACCAGGAAGGCCACGGCCAGCGGTGTGCCGAAGCCCCATACGAGGGTCTTGCGGGAACAGAGCAGGGTGAGGCGGGTACGCAGTTCCACGCCGCGGCGCTGGAGGGCGACGGCGGTCAGTTCCTCGGTGAGGAAGAACCCGGTGACGAAGAACCCGATCACCGGGACGACCGTCTGCCCGACGACCGGGACGAACCCGCACGCGAACAGCAGCACGCCCCCACAGGGCGGCGCGGACGACGATCCGGAGGCTGTCGCGGGCGGAGATCCACAGTTCACGCCAGAGCGGCAGGCCCGACTCGGGGGCGTGCCCGTCCGGGGACACGTCCCGGTCGACCTTCTCGGAGAGGTTCTCGTAGAAGGGCTGCCCGACCAGCAGCGTCACCGCGGTGAACGTCACGACGGCGAGGAGCAGGGCGAGGGCGAACAGCACGGCGGTCAGGAAGCCCCGGAAGAGCCCGAGCCACGGGCTCGACCAGTCGTCGGCGAACGGTGTCGCCCAGGCCACCGCGTCCTCGCCCCACAACGCCAGCGCGACGAGCGCCGCCGCGTACAGGACGAGGGTGATCAGGCCCGGGAGCAGCCCGAAGCCATACTGCCTGCCGTGCCGGGCCACCCACCGCTGGCCCTTCAGCAGGTACCGGAAACCCACCCCGAGATCGCGCATGGGAAAACCCTATCGGGGCAGGCCGGAACACTGCCCGAAGGGGCCGTCCGGGGCATCGGTGACACCAACGCGGCCTTGTTGCCGTTGAGTCGAACCGGTACACCTCGCCGTACCGATCTCAGGAAGCCCCGGAGGAGGTACGCGTGCGCACCACGAGAAGCGTTCCCGCGAGACCTGCACTGATCGCCGCCCTGGCCCTCGCCACGGCGGGCTCGCTGCTGCTCGCCCCCGACAGCGCCGGCGCCGACCCGTTACCCGTCACCCGTGAGGGCTCCGCCGTGGACGACCGCGCGGCCGAGGCTCCCGCGAGCGCGGCCCGGCGGGCCCTCGCCGCTGCCGAGGAGACTCCCACCGCGACGGCCGCCCGCGGCTACCCCCGCCGGCAGACCCTCTCCCCCGACCCCGGGAATCCCGGCGACAAGTCCCTGAAGCTCGGGCTGATCCCGTACCACGCGATCGCCCCGAAGCTGAACGCCCTGCAGCGCCTCGGCGACCGCGTGAGCGTGGAGGTGACCGGCCGCTCGGCCGGCGGCCACCGGCTCTACCTCGTCACCGTCACCGCCCCGGAGACCACCCGCCAGGCCCGCGCCCAGGACCGGATGCGCGAGCTGATCGAGAACGCGCCCGCGACCGCCGCGAAGTCCCGCGAGATCAAGCGCGTGTACAAGACGCCGGTCTTCGTCAACAACAACATCCACGGCAACGAGTGGGAGGGCACGGACGCCTCCCTGAAGATCATCCAGCAGCTCGCGACGGCCAAGGACGCGAAGACCCGCGACCTCCTGGCGCACAGCCGCCTGTACTTCAACATCACGGCCAACCCGGACGGCCGTATCGCCGGCACCCGCGCCAACGCGAACGGCTTCGACCTGAACCGCGACTTCGTCACCGCCTCCCAGCCCGAGTCCCGGGCGATGCGGCGGATCGAACTCGACAAGCAGCCGGCCGTCCTGCTCGACCTGCACGGCTACGTCAACGGCACCCTCATCGAGCCCACCACTCCCCCGCACGGCGAGAACTACGAGTACGACCTGTTCCTGAAGAACTCGTACGCCAACGCCCTCGGCATGGAGTCCGCCGTCAACGCCCTCGGCTACACGCCCGCGAAGGACGGCGTGGAACCGGCCCAGATCCCCTTCCGCGACCAGGAGGAGGGCTGGGACGACTGGCCGCCGATCTTCACCCCGCAGTACGCGGCCTTCCACGGCACGGTGGCCGCGCACACGGTGGAGATCCCGCTGGCGGTGAACAACGAGGAGTACGACCAGCTCCCGGTCCCGGAGCTGCGCCGCCGCTCGGCGGTCAACACGGCCGTGGCGGGCGCGGCGATCCGCGCGACCCTGGACCACGTCCGTGAGCACCGCCCCTCGCTCGTCGCCGACCAGATCGAGGTCTTCCGGCGCGGCGCGACGGGCGCCCCGCAGGTGCCGGTGTCACCGCGGACGGTCCCCGGCGTCCCCGGCATCGGCCCGGAGGACGTCTACACGACCACCTTCCCGCGCGCGTACGTCATCCCGCCGGGCGACTCCCGCACCCAGCGCTCGGCCCCGGCCGCGGCCCGCCTCGTCGACCACCTCCTCGCCAACGACGTCCGCGTCACCCGGGCCACCCGCCCCTTCCGCCTGGCCGGACGGACGTACCCCCGGGGCTCCTACGTCGTCGACCTGCACCAGCCCAAGCGCGGCATGGCGAACGTGCTGCTGGCCGACGGCCGGGACATCAGCGACAAGGTATCGGTGATGTACGACATCTCGGGCTGGAGCCTGGGCCGTCTGTGGGGCGCCACCGTCGAGCAGGTGCCGTCGGGCAGCCTGAAGGGCGCGCCCCTGCGCCCGGTGACGGAAGCCGCCCCCGTGGCCCGTGTGCCCGGGCACGGCGACCTCCGCCTGCGCCTGACCGACCCGCGCGAGGTCGCCGCCCTCAACTCCCTCCTCCAGCAGGGCGTCCCGGTCCGCCGGGCGCCGGACGGCAGCGCGATCGTGCCGGCCTCGGCACGCGGCAAGGCGCTCGCCGCGGCCCGCGCCCACGACGTCTCCTTCACGGCCACCCGCCTCACGGGCGGCGCGCCCCTGCACCGCCTCCGGGTCGCCGCCGCCGTCACACCGGGTGAGCTGTTCCCCCTGCGGGAGATGAACTT
>NZ_GG657757.1:2662367-2720066 GCF_000158955.1 Streptomyces viridochromogenes DSM 40736
CCGAAGGGGGAATTCCCGCAGGTGGCAGGGGCATTGTTCACAGTGGCACACAGCGGTTCAGCAAAGGAGAACGGATGACGCAGGAGATCCACGGCACCGTGGCGGACGGCTTCGAGGGGGTGCGCGAGGAGTTCGCCGCGTTCGTGGCCGGGGAACGCCCTGACTACGAGGGGCAGCTGTGCGCCTACGTCCACGGCCGGAAGGTGGTCGACCTGTGGGCGGGGACCGAGGCGGACGCCCTGTACGGCGTGTTCTCGTCCACCAAGGGCGCCGCCTACCTGGTCGTGGCCCTCCTGGTCCAGGACGGCACGCTCGAACTGGACCGCAAGGTGACGTACTACTGGCCGGAGTTCGCGGCCGAGGGCAAGGGCGCCCTGACCCTGCGCGAACTGCTCGCGCACCGGGCGGGTGTGGTCGGCACGGACACCGGCTTCACCCTGGCCGAGCTGGCCGACGACCGGCACCTCGCCGAACGCCTCGCCGACCAGCGCCCGTTCTGGCGTCCCGGCACGGCGTTCGGCTATCACGCGCTGGTCAGCGGCGCCCTGGTGGGCGAGGTCGTACGCCGCGCCACGGGCCGCACGCTCCAGGAGGTCTACCAGGAGCGCGTCAGGACCCCGTACGGCCTGGACCTCCACCTCGGCCTGCCCGCATCCGACGAACCCCGCTTCCGCCCCACCCGGCCGATGGCCCCGACCCCGGAGCAGCAGGCGGTCCTCGACGCACTCCCGGACGGCCCGCACACCCTCGCCTCGATCGCCTTCAACCGCAACGCGGCCGAACCGGCCGACCTCGCCGAACTCCCGAACATGCCGCTGGTCCGGGCCAAGGGCCCGGCGTCGGTGGGCGGAGTGGCGTCGGCGCGCGGTCTGGCCGGGATGTACGCGGCGGCGATCAGCGAGGTGGGCCAGCAGGCGCCGCTGCTGAAGCCGGACACGGTCGCGGAGTTCGGCCAGTTCCACTCGGTCGGCTACGACCTGGTGGCACGTGCCCACAAGTCGTTCGGCCTGGGCTTCCAGACGACGGCTGACACGTGGCACCCGTTCCTCGGTGCCGGGACGATCGGGCACAGCGGCGCGAGCGGCTCGCAGGCCTTCGCGGACCCGTGGAGCGGCCTCGCCTACGGCTACACCCGCCGCCGTTTCGCCTTCCCCGGCGGCGCGGCCCCGGAGAACGACCGCCTGGCGCGGGCGATCCACAAGGCCGCCCTGGCCGCCTGACCGGCGGCGCGAAGAGACCGGGAAGGACGCACAGAGGCCGCACCCCACGTCCAAGGGTGCGGCCTCCGCGTAGCCAACGACGAGCGTCAGGCCAGCGTCACGGTGATGTTCTCGCGGGTCGCCTTCGCGTACGGGCACACCATGTGGGCCTTCTCGTTGGTCCCGGCACCGCATGCCGGAATCCAACAGAAGGCGTCAGAGCTTGACGATCATCTTCCCGGTGTTGTCCCCGCGCAGCACGCCCAGGAACGCCTCCAGGTTGTTCTCGATGCCCTCGACGACGGTCTCCCGGTACTTGAGCTCACCGGAGGCGACCCAGGGGGCGACGTCGCGCACGAACTCCGGCTGGAGATCGTAGTGGTCCCCGACCAGGAAGCCCTCGATACGGCCGCGCGTGGCGATGAGGCGGGCGAGGTTCCTCGGGCCCGGGGCCGGCTCGGTGTTGTTGTAGACGGAGATCATCCCGCAGACGGCGATCCGCCCGCCCTGGTTGAGGGAGCCGATGGCGGCCTCCAGATGGTCACCACCCACGTTGTCGAAGTAGACGTCGATCCCGTCCGGGGCGGCGGCGCGCAGCTGCTCGCTCACGGGGCCGTCCTTGTAGTTGAAGGCGGCGTCGAAGCCGTACTCGTCGAGGAGCAGCTTCACCTTCTCGTCGGACCCGGCGGACCCGATGACCCGCGCGGCACCCTTCAGCCGGGCGATCTGCCCGACCTGGCCGCCCACGGCACCGGCGGCGCCGGACACGAAGACGGTGTCGCCCTCCTTGAAGGAGGCGGTGCGCAGCAGACCGGCGTACGCGGTCAGGCCCGTCATGCCGAGCACACCGAGGTACGTCGACAGCGGGGCGGCCTCCGGGTCCACCTTCACGGCGTTCTTCGCGGCCACGACGGCGTACTCGCGCCACCCGAAGAAGTGCAGTACGTGATCACCGACGGCCAGGCCCTCCGCGTTGGAGGCCACGACCTCGCCGACGGCACCGCCCTGCATGACCTTGCCGATCTCGAACGGGGCGACGTAGGACTTCGCGTCGCTCATGCGGCCACGCATGTACGGGTCGACGGAGAGGTACTTGTTCCGCACGAGCACCTGGCCCTCACCCGGCTGCGGAACCTCCACCTCGACGAAGGCGAAGTCCTCGGGCTTCGGCCAGCCGACCGGGCGGCTCGCCAGGTGCCATTCGCGGCTGACGGCGGGGAGAGTGGGGGTGTCAGTCATGGTGCGCCTGTCCTCACTGGCTCGATGCGAACACTTCAGATGCTTCAGTAACTGAAACAACCATGCTCCTGAAAATTTCAGGTTGTCAAATAACCGGGTACCCTCGATCGCATGGCCTCCCCCACACCGACTCCCCCGAACAACCGTCCCGATGCCCTGACCCTGGAGGTCGTGGAGCTCATCGGAGAGGTCGTGGCGCGGTTCCACGAGGACTACGAGGAGGCGGCGGCGGAACACACGCTGACCGGCGCGCAGGCTCGGCTGCTGAGCCTGCTGTGCCTTGAGCCGCTGCCCATGCGGAGGCTCGCGCAGCGATTGAAGTGCGAGCCGTCGAACGTGACCGGGATCGTGGACCGGCTGGAGGCGCGAGGGCTGGTGGAGCGGCAGTCCGATCCCGCGGATCGCCGGGTGAAGGTGGCGGTGGCGACGGAGGAAGGGCGGCGGGTGGCGCGGAGTCTGCGGGAGTCGCTGCGGTTCGCCAGGGAGCCGCTGGCCGGGCTCTCGGAGGGGGAGCGGGTGGCTCTGCGGGACGCGTTGCGGGGGATGCTGGGGTGATCTTGGGGTGTTGCGGGGTGCTGCCTGTTGGTGCTGAGGTCGGGTGGGTCCGCAGCCCGGCGTAGCGGGGTGCCTCCCCCAAGCTCTCGGCTTCGCTCGAGCAGGGAGGTACCCCCACCGCCCACCCTCCCCCAAGCTCTCGGCTTCGCTCGAGCAGGGGGGACCCCCATCGCCCCAGCGGCACGACTGCCCGCAGCTAGGGGCGCGACGTGAGGGGCCGTGTCGGGGGTGTTCGCCCGCAGTGGGCGGCGCGTGTGACGCCAGTTAGTCGGTAGGTGACCTGGTCGCGCCGTTCCGAGGACGGACACCCCCCGGCGCGGCCCCGACCCACCACCCCGCGGCAAGCACTACGTGCACCACCACAGGAAGCGGTTGCACTTCTCCGTCGGGGTCGGCTCCGGCGTGGGGGCCGGGGTCGTCGGATCCGCCGTGCGGGTCGGGGCCGGGGCCGGCTGGGCCGTGGTGGGGGCCGACGTGGGGCGAGCAGGCGAAGTGTCCGCCTCGGTCGACTCGGGGGACTTCGACGGCTCGGCGTCCTCCGGCTTCTTCGACTTCTCGCGCTTCGGGGACTTGGAGGCAGACGGAGAGTCGGACACCTCCGGAGAAGCGGACCTCGACGCCTCGTCACCCTTCGGCCGGCCCGGCTCGTCCGCCTCCGCCGACGCGTCACCGTCCGCCGACTCCTCCCCGGCCGCCGCCGGCTTCGGCGTCGATCTCGGCGCGTCCATCCCGAGCTCCGCGAGGCTCAGCCCACCCGCCGCGAGCACGAACCCCGCCGCGACGAACAGGGTCCGGCGGCGCCGCCTGCGATGCGCCGCGGCCTTCCGGTCCCGCCGGCTCGACGGCCCACCCGGCCCACCCGGCCCATCGGCGACCGCCTCGTGCCCACTCCCGCGGCCACGCCGCCGAGCGGCCCGCCCCAGCGGCTCGTCGGCGTCCTCGCGTCCACCGTCGGACCCGGCCGAATCGTCCGAGCCCTCGGGAACGCCCTCGCCACCTCCGGGCACAGCCCCGTACTCCCACTCGGGCCGTCGCACCGATTCCGCTGAGGTGCCGCACCCGGGGCAGGCCAGCGCGCCGTTGAGGTGCCGTCGGCACGGGTCGCAGTAGTCCATGACGCGGGAAGATTAAGTTCCGCGTCGGTCACGTTCCTAGATCCAGCTGTGAAGGTTCTGTAGGGACACACCCCACCCGTGGTTTCGAAACTGTCGAAACCGTTATGTGCGCGACCCATTGACACCCCCACCGCCCCGTCCTTACTGTCACGCCAGCATTTCGAACGTGTGACGAAATTTCGAACACGTCGAACTGAACTGAATGACTGACGGAACTGAGCCGACGAAGCTGCGAGGGACAACCGCCGTGCGCATCACCGGAATCAGCACACACGTGGTCGGGACGCCGTGGCGCAACCTGACGTACGTCCAGGTGCACACCGACGAGGGCATCACCGGAGTCGGCGAGACCCGGATGCTGGGACACACCGACGCCCTTCTCGGTTACCTGAAGGAGGCCCAGGCCAACCACATTCTCGGCTCGGACCCTTTCGCCGTCGAGGACCTCGTCAAGCGCATGAAGTACGGCGACTACGGCCGCGCCGGCGAGATCGTGATGTCCGGTATCGCCGTCATCGAGATGGCGTGCTGGGACATCAAGGGCAAGGCCCTCGGTGTCCCCGTCTGGCAGCTGCTGGGCGGCAAGGTCACCGACAAGGTCAAGGCGTACGCCAACGGCTGGTACACCACCGAGCGGACTCCGGAGGCGTACCACAAGGCCGCTCAGGGCGTGATGGAGCGCGGGTACCGGGCGCTCAAGATCGACCCGTTCGGCACCGGGCACTTCGAGCTCGACCACGAGCAGACCCTGTACGCCGTCTCCCTGATCGAGGCCGTACGCGACGCCATCGGCCCCGAGGCCGAGCTGATGCTGGAGATGCACGGCCGCTTCTCCCCCGCCACGGCCGTACGCCTGGCCAAGGAGCTCGCGCCCTTCAAGCCGGCGTGGCTGGAGGAGCCGGTCCCGCCGGAGAACCTCAAGGCCCTGGAGAAGGTCGCCGCCAAGGTCGACATGCCGGTGGCCACCGGTGAGCGCATCCACGACCGGATCGAGTTCCGGGAGCTGTTCGAGAGCCAGGCCGTCGACATCATCCAGCCGGACGTCGGCCATATCGGTGGAATCTGGGAGACCCGGAAGCTCGCGGCGACCGCCGAGACGCACTACATGCTCGTGGCCCCCCACAACGTGGGCGGCTCCGTGCTCACCGCCGCCTCCCTCCAGGTCGGCTTCACCTCCCCGAACTTCAAGATCCTGGAGCACTTCAACGACTTCGCGGACGCGGAGATCAAGAAGGTCGTCAAGGGCGCCCCGCAGGTGAACCCGGAGGACGGCTGCTTCCACATCTCCGACGCGCCCGGTCTCGGCATCGAGCTGGACGTCGACGCCGCCGCCGAGTTCCCCCAGCAGCAGGCCCGCTTCGACCTCTGGGCGGAGGGCTGGGAGCAGCGCAAGCCCAAGGGCGGTCAGTGACCGTCCGGAGCGCGCAAACCCGGACCCGGCAACCGAAACCTTCGAAAACCTCAGGAGCGACGTGAGCACCGCCGACGCGAACACCGCGGTCGTCATCGACGCCCCGGGCGAGCACCGCCTCGTCCCGCACGAGCCCCGGCAGCCCGAGGCCGGCGAGGCGCTGGTCCGTGTCCACGCCTCCGGCATCTGCGGCAGCGACCGCGAGGTCTACCAGGGCAACCGCCCCGAGGGCTATGTGCGCTACCCGCTCACTCCTGGCCACGAGTGGTCCGGGACGGTGGAGGCCGTGGGCGCCGGTGTCCCCGGGTCCCTCGTCGGCCGCAAGGTCGTCGGTGAGGGCTTCCGCAACTGCCAGGTCTGCGACCGCTGCCACGCGGGCGACACGACGCTGTGCACGGCCGGTTACGAGGAGACCGGGTTCACCCAGCCGGGCGCGATGGCGGCCACGCTGACACTGCCGGCCCGTCTCCTGCACGCCCTCCCCGACGACTGCGACCTCACCGCGGCGGCCCTGCTGGAGCCCGCCGCGTGTATCGCGGCCGCCGCGCTGAAGGCGAACGCGCAGCCCGGCGAGCGCGTCGCCGTGGTGGGCACCGGCACGCTCGGCATGTTCGCGGTGCAGTTCCTGAAGGCGAACTCGCCGGCCGAACTGCTGGTGGTCGGCACCCGGAACGACCGCGAGGCGCTGTCGCGGCAGTACGGGGCGACCGACTTCCGCACGAAGGACCAGGAGCTCCCGGACGACTTCGACGTCGTCATCGAGACCGCCGGGTCCGCGGACGCCGCCCGGGTCTCCGCCGCCCTGCTCCGGCGCGGTGGCCGGCTGGTCCTGACCGGCATCCCGGCGCCCGGCGCCGACGGCCTCGACCCGACCGACCTCGTCGTGAAGCAACTGGAGGTGCACACCGTCTTCGGTGCCCCGCCGGACGCCTGGGCGCACACGGTGCGGGTGTTCGCGGCCGGTCTGCTCGATCCGCTGCCGCTGGTGACGCACGAGCTGCCGCTCGCCGAGTTCTCGCGGGCCATCGAGCTGGTGGGAGCCGGCGATCCGAAGGTGGGCAAGGTGTTGCTCCGCCCGTAGACGTACGCCGGTACGGGGGCAACCTGACGGCTCCCGTACCGGCGTACACCCCAGCCTTGCCCTACCCAGAGCCGCGAACCTCGTCCGAAATATCGAACCAAAGGACATTCCTGTGACCGACGCTTCCGCCACGGCAGTCCGCAGGCCCGGGGAGCAGGTGCTCGCCGAACTCGGCCTGAGCGCGCCCGCCCTCGACCCCGCCGACGCCTCGTCGCACTCCTTCCCCGGCGGCGGCCGCTGGCGCACCGAGATCCCCTCCTGCGAGGGCCCCGAGGCGCTGGCGGTGGTCCTGAAGGAGGCCTCGCGGCTGGACGTGCCGATCCACCGGATCAGCCAGGGCAGCGGCGTGTGGATGCTGACCGACGCCGAGATCACCGAGATGGTGGAGGCGACGGCCGAACGCGACATCGAGCTCTGCCTGTTCACCGGCCCGCGCGGCACCTGGGACATCGGCGGTTCGACCCGGACCGACTCGCGCGGGGCGGGTCTCAGAGCCCGCGGCCACGACGCCGTCGCCGGGTGCGTCGAAGACGCCGTCCGGGCAACGGAGTTGGGTGTCAAGTGCCTGCTCGTCGCCGACGAGGGCGTGCTGTGGACGCTGCACCGGGCACGCGCGGCCGGCATCATCCCGGCCGACACGACCCTCAAGGTGAGCGCGCTCATCGGACCGGTCAACCCGGCGGCGTACGCGGTCTACGAGCGTCTCGGCGCCGACTCGATCAACGTGCCCAGCGACCTGACGCTCGATCACCTCACGGAGATCCGCCGGGTGTCCGGCGCCCCGATGGACATGTACATCGAGGCCCCCGACGACCTCGGCGGCTACGTCCGGATGTACGAGGTCGCCGAACTCATCCGGCGCGGGGCCCCGTTGTACCTGAAGTTCGGCCTGTCCAAGGCCCCGGGGATCTACCCGTACGGCCACCACATGCGGGAGTTGACCCTGGCCACCGCCAAGGAGCGGGTGCGGCGGGGCCGGTTGGCCCTGGATCTGCTGGCCCGTCACGGCGCGGACGGCGACATGGCGCCGCTGGGCTCCCGACTGCCGGGCGCTCTGCAACGGTTCGAGATCTCGGCATAACGTTCCGGAAACTCAGCTTCACAAAAGAAGACACAGCCGACCACAATCCGACACATCTCTTCTCGGTCTTTCCGGCACGACCACCCGGAGCGACTTCGCGCCCATCGGACCGAGCCCTGCACACAGATCAAGGATGATCATCATGCGTAACCGCAGAGCCGCTCTCGCCGCCATAGCCGGAGCCGCGTCCCTCGCCCTGACCCTGTCCGCCTGCGGCCAGAACAGCGAGGGTGGCAGCAAGGAAGGCGAAGGGGACGCCAAGGGCGGGACCATCGGCATCGCGATGCCGACCAAGTCCTCCGAGCGGTGGATCCTCGACGGCGACTACGTCAAGAAGAACCTGGAGGCCAAGGGCTACAAGCCCAAGCTGGTCTACGGCGAGGACGACCCGGACCAGCAGGTCTCCCAGGTCGAGAACCTGATCACGCAGGGCGTCAAGGCGCTGATCATCGCCGCCATCGACAACAAGTCGATGAACAACGTGCTCCAGCAGGCCAAGGACGCGAACATCCCGGTCATCTCCTACGACCGTCTGATCCTCGGCACGAAGAACGTCGACTACTACGCCTCCTTCGACAACGAGAAGGTCGGCGAGCTCCAGGGCAGCTACATCGTCGAGAAGCTGGGTCTGAAGGACGGCTCCAAGAAGGGCCCCTTCAACATCGAGCTGTTCGCCGGCTCCAACGACGACAACAACACCCGCTACTTCTTCGGCGGCGCGATGAAGGTCCTGCAGCCCTACATCGACAAGAAGCAGCTCGTCGTCCGCTCCGGCCAGACCAAGCTCAACCAGGTCACCACCCTGCGCTGGGACGGCGGCACCGCCCAGAAGCGCATGGACGACATCCTGACCTCGGCCTACAAGACCGAGCGCGTCGACGCCGTCCTCTCCCCCTACGACGGCATCTCCATCGGCATCCTGTCCGCACTGAAGTCCGACGACTACGGCTCCAAGAGCAAGCCGCTGCCGGTCGTCACCGGCCAGGACGCCGAGGTCGCCTCCCTGAAGTCGATCGAGGCGGGCCAGCAGACCCAGACCGTCTTCAAGGACACCCGCGAACTCGCCAAGGTGGCCACGGACATGGTCGACGCGGCGCTGAACGACAAGAAGCCGAAGCTCAACGACACCAAGACCTACGACAACGGCGTGAAGGTCGTGCCCGCGTTCCTGCTGAAGCCCGTGAGCGTCGACAAGTCCAACTACCAGAAGGTCGTCATCGACTCCGGCTACCACAAGGCAAGCGACCTCAAGTAGTCCCCGCCACCGACCGACGATTCACCACTGATTGGAAGGCACGACCATGGCGGGACCCGTCCTGGACATGCGCTCGATCGTCAAGACCTTTCCCGGCGTCAAGGCGCTGTCGGACGTCACACTGACCGTCCAGCAGGGCGAGGTCCACGCCATCTGCGGGGAGAACGGCGCCGGCAAGTCGACCCTGATGAAGGTCCTCTCCGGCGTCCACCCGCACGGCACCTACGAGGGCGACATCCTCTTCGAGGGAGAGGTCTGCCAGTTCAAGGACATCCGGGCCAGCGAAGAACGCGGCATCGTGATCATCCACCAGGAACTGGCCCTGGTGCCCTACCTCTCCCTCGCGGAGAACATCTTCCTCGGCAACGAGCACGCCACGCGCGGGATCATCAGCTGGACCGAGACCCTGCGCCACGCCACGGAACTGCTGCGCCGGGTCGGCCTCTCCGACCACCCGGACACCCGCGTCGCCGACATCGGCGTGGGCAAGCAGCAGCTCGTGGAGATCGCCAAGGCCCTGTCGAAGAAGGTGAAGCTGCTCATCCTGGATGAGCCGACCGCCGCGCTGAACGACGAGGACAGCGGCAAACTCCTGGATCTCATCCTGGAGTTGAAGCAGCAGGGCATCACCTCGATCATCATCTCCCACAAGCTCAACGAGATCCGCAAGGTCGCCGACTCGGTGACGATCATCCGCGACGGCCAGACCATCGAGACCCTCGACGTGAAGGCCCCGGAGACCACCGAGGACCGGATCATCAGCGGCATGGTCGGCCGGGACCTGGAGAACCGGTTCCCGGAGCGCTCGCCGCACGAGCCCGAGGAGGGCGTGGCGCCCGCCCTGGAGATCCGGGACTGGACCGTGCACCACCCGATCGACCAGCAGCGCAAGGTCGTCGACGACGTCTCCCTCCAGGTGCGGCGCGGCGAGATCGTCGGCATCGCGGGCCTGATGGGCGCCGGCCGCACCGAACTCGCGATGAGCGTCTTCGGGCGGACCTACGGCCGGTACGCGGGCGGCACGGTCCTCAAGGACGGCAAGGAGATCCGTACCAAGACCGTTCCCGAGGCGGTCAAGCACGGGATCGCGTACGTCACCGAGGACCGCAAGCACTACGGCCTCAACCTCATCGACACCATCAACCGGAACATCTCGCTGAGCGCCCTCGGCAAGGTCGCCAAGCGCGGTGTGGTCGACGAGCACGAGGAGCGGCAGGTCGCCGAGCGCTTCCGAAAGTCGATGAACATCAAGGCGCCGACCGTCTTCGAGCCGGTGGGCAAGCTGTCCGGCGGCAACCAGCAGAAGGTCGTCCTCAGCAAGTGGATCTTCTCGGGTCCGGACGTGCTGATCCTGGACGAGCCGACGCGCGGTATCGACGTCGGTGCCAAGTACGAGATCTACACGGTCATCGACCAGCTGGCCGCCCAGGGCAAGGCGGTCGTCTTCATCTCCTCCGAGCTGCCCGAGCTGCTCGGCATGTGCGACCGCATCTACACGATGGCCGCGGGGCGGCTGACGGGTGAGTTCTCGCGGGCCGAGGCCTCCCAGGAATCGCTGATGCGTCAGATGACGAAGGACAAAGAGGTAACCCGATGAGCACGGACGTGACCGCCAAGAGCCCGGCCCCCGCGCCGTCGGGCAAGAGCGGAGGGGCCGCGGGCGACGGCCTGCTGCAGCTGGTGGTGGAGGGCATGCGCCGCAACATGCGGCAGTACGGCATGCTGATCGCCCTGGGCCTGATCGTGGTGCTGTTCGCCGTGTGGACCGACGGCGACCTGCTGCTGCCGCGCAACGTCTCCAACCTGGTGCTGCAGAACAGCTACATCCTGATCCTCGCGATCGGCATGATGCTGGTCATCATCGCGGGCCACATCGACCTGTCGGTGGGTTCGCTCACGGCGTTCGTCGGCTCCATGGCCGCGGTGTTCATGGTCAAACACGACATACCGTGGGTCCTCGCCGTGGTGCTGTGCCTGGCCGTGGGCGCGGTCGCCGGTGCCATCCAGGGGTTCTTCATCGCGTACGGCGGCATACCGTCGTTCATCGTGACCCTGGCGGGCATGCTGATCTTCCGCGGTCTCACCGAGATCTTCCTGGAGGGCCAGACGCTCGGCCCGTTCCCGGAGGGCCTGCAGAAGGTCGCCAACGGCTTCCTTCCGGAGGTCGGCCCGAAGACGAACTACCACAACCTCACGCTGCTGCTGGGCTTCGCGATGATCGCCTTCGTGATCTTCCAGGAGGTCCGTGACCGCAAGCGGCAGCAGGAGTTCGACCTGGACGTCCCGCCCACCAAGCTGTTCCTGCTGAAGCTGGTCGCGATCGCCGCCGCCGTGCTGACGCTCACCATGCTGCTGGCCAGCTACAAGGGCGCCCCGATCGTCCTGCTGATCCTCGGTGTGCTGCTCGTCGGCTTCGGCTACGTCATGCGCAACGCGATCATCGGCCGCCACATCTACGCCATCGGCGGCAACCTGCCCGCGGCCAAGCTGTCGGGTGTGAAGGACAAGAAGGTCACCTTCCTGGTCTTCCTGAACATGGGCATGCTCGCGGCCCTGGCGGGTCTGGTCTTCGCCGCCCGCTTCAACGCGGCCTCTCCCAAGGCCGGCCTCAACTTCGAGCTGGAGGCGATCGCGGCCTCGTTCATCGGCGGCGCGTCGATGAGCGGCGGTGTCGGCACCGTGCTCGGCGCGATCATCGGTGGCCTGGTCCTGGGCGTGCTGAACAACGGTATGAACCTCGTCGGCATCGGCACCGACTGGCAGCAGGTCATCAAGGGCCTGGTCCTGCTCGCGGCGGTCGGGTTCGACGTGTGGAACAAGCGCAAGGTCGGTTCGTAAGTCAGATCGGGGCCCCGCCACAACGGCGGGGCCCTCTCCTTATACGGGAGCCGCACACATGGAACTGAACAGACGTACGGTCATCGCGGGAGCCGCGGCGGCGGGCATCGCCGCCACCACCCTCGGCGGCACGGCGCACGCCACGGGAGGCAGGAAGCCTGTGAAGACGCTCTTCGGCAAGCTCGCCGACGGCACCAAGGTCTACAGCTGGTCGCTGGAGAACGGCGGCACCCGCCTGAAGGTCCTCTCCTGGGGCGGTGTCGTGCAGTCCCTGGAGATCCCCGACCGTCGCGGCCGCTACGCCAACGTCTCCGCGGGCTTCGACAACCTCGAGGACTACGTCGCGAAGACCCCGTACTTCGGCGCCCTGATCGGCCGTTACGGCAACCGCATCGGCAAGGGCAAGTTCACCCTCGACGGCAAGGACTACCAGCTCTCCGTCAACGACGGCGAGCAGAGCCTGCACGGCGGCGTCCAGGGCTTCGACAAGCGCGTGTGGGACGTCGAGCCGTTCACCCAGGGCTCCGACGTCGGCCTGCACCTGTACTACACGAGCGTCGACGGCGAGATGGGCTACCCGGGCACGCTCAAGACCAAGGTGACGTACACGCTCACCCGGCACGGCGACTGGCGCATCGACTACGAGGCCACCACCGACAAGGCCACCGTCGTCAACCTCACCAGCCACGTCTACTGGAACCTGGCCGGCGAGGGCAGCGGCACGATCGAGGACCACGAGCTCCAGATCGCCGGCTCCCGCTACACGCCCACCGACGCGGGCCTCATCCCCACGGGCGAGCTGGCCAAGGTCGCGGGCACGCCCTTCGACTTCACCCGTGCCAAGCCGATCGGCCGGGACATCCGCACCTCGCACCCGCAGCTGGTCACCGCCAAGGGCTTCGACCACAACTGGGTCCTCGACAAGGGCATCACCGCCCGGCCCGAGCACGTCGCCACCCTGCGCGACCCCGCCTCCGGCCGCAGCCTGAAGATCGCCACGAACGAGCCGGGCCTGCAGTTCTACTCCGGCAACTTCCTCGACGGCACCCTGACCGGCCCGTCCGGCCGCACCTACCGGCAGGGCGACGCGCTCTGCCTGGAGACGCAGCACTTCCCGGACTCGCCGAACAAGCCGAAGTTCCCGTCGACGGTGCTGCGGCCCGGGCAGACCTACCGGACGACGACGATCCACACGTTCGGTTGCTGACAGCCCTTCACGGGTAGGGCACAAGTTCTGGCCGGTTGCCTGACGGTTGAACAGTGTCACCACAAGCTCCGTATCCAAGGGTGGCCCGCGCTCCCCCGCGCGGGCCACCCTTAAACGTCGGGTTCGTCCGTCCCCAGCGGGCCCGCCTCATACGGAGGTTCCATGGCCGACAACGTCACCTCGCTGTTCCGCAGCACTGCGGCACACAGCCCCTCGATGGCGGCGTTGACGCGCGAGGGCGGCGACGGAGCCGGGCCGGTGGACTTCTGCATCCCCTGCAACCCCTACTTCCCCACCCCGGCCATGTTCGAGGACATGGCGGGCAGACTGCGCGACATCATCACGTACTACCCGAGCGGCGCCGACACCATCACGGCCGAGCTGTGCAACCTGCTCCAGCTGCCGCCGCAGTGCGTGGCGATGGGCAACGGCTCCACCGAGCTCATCACCTGGATCGACCACCTGCTGGTCCGCGAGTCCCTCGCCATCCCCGTCCCCACCTTCGGCCGCTGGACCGACCAGCCGATGGAGACCGGCAAGCGGGTCGACATGTTCCCGCTCCAGGAGTCCAGCGGCTTCGCCCTCGACCTCGCGCAGTACGCCGAGTTCATCCGCGCGCGGGGCACGCGCGTCGCCGTCATCTGCAACCCCAACAACCCCGACGGCGGCTTCCTGCACAAGCACGCCATCGTCCAGTTCATGGACGCCATGGCCGACCTGGACCTGGTCGTCATCGACGAGTCGTTCCTGGAGTTCGCGGACGCCGAGGCGGAGCCGTCCGTCGTCCAGGAGGCGATGCTGCGGCCGAACGTCGTGGTCCTGCGCAGCCTCGGCAAGAACTTCGGGCTGCACGGCATCCGCTTCGGCTACCTGGTCGCCAACCCGGCGCTCGCCGGGCGGGTGAGGTCCATGCTCCCCAAGTGGAACCTCAACTCCTTCGCCGAGCACGTCGTCTTCATGCTGAAGGAGCACGGCAGCGAGTACGCGCAGAGCCTCCAGCAGGTGCGCCGCGACCGCCTCGACATGGCCAGCCAGCTGTCGGCCCTGCCCGGTCTGACGGTCTACCCGTCCCAGGGCAACTTCCTCTTCGTGCGCCTCCCCGTGGGCGCCGAAGGCACGGTGGTCCGGGACCGGATGCTCACCGAGCACCGGATCCTGGTCCGCGAGTGCGGCAACAAGATCGGCTCGTCCAGCCGCTTCCTGCGTCTCGTGGTGCGCCCCCAGGTGGACGTGCGTCGCCTGGTGTCCGGCCTGGAACAGGTGCTCTACGGGACGTCCAGGAGGGGAGCCGCCGTACCCGAGCTGGGCCATGGGACCAGCTACAGCTCGGGTACGGCGGCCGTGGACCGTCTGGTGAGCGAGACCAACGGGGACGGCATGCGGGGCCTTGCCGCTCAGGCCGCCGGTATCGGCGGTCCAGGCCCCGCTGCCGCCCCGGCTGCCGGCACGGGCATGCCGCTTCCCGCGGCGGCGTCCACGGGTGCCGTGCCGGCGGCTGCCGCGCGTGGGATGCCGATGTCGGCAGCGGCGCCCCATGGGACAGATGGGCCAGCAGCTGGGGCAGATGAGGCAGATGGGCCAGCAGCAGATGCCGCAGGCCGTGCCTCAGCCCGCTCCGCAGTCGGTGCCTCAGCCGGCTCCGCAGCCCATGGCCGCTCCGGTCCCGCCGCTGGCTCCTGTCGCCCAGGCGCCGGCCCCGATCCCTGCTCCGGCCCCGATCCCCACTCCAGCCCCGGCGCCGGTCCCTGCTCCGGCGCCGGTCCCCACACCGGCCCCCACTGGCCCGACCCCGCCGGGAGTCCCGGCCCGGGGCGGACTGACCGCGGCGCAGGTCAGGGGCACGAACGGGTTGTCGCCCGCGCCTGCCACGGGGTGGCCGGGGGCGCAGGCCGCCTGGCCGAACGCGGCGGGGATGGGACAGGCCGGGTAGCGGCCTCTCGCCGTAGGCGGTTTCTGCGCGGGTGCGCCGTAGGCGGTTTCTGCGCGGGTGCGGGTGCGGGTGCGTGGTGGTTGTTCGCGCAGTTCCCCGCGCCCCTTCGGGGGTCCGCCGTCAGTAGGCGACGGGCCACCTGCTGCTCCGGTATCTCGAGCAGCGAGATCAGCGACCGGAAAGTGGTCAGCGTGCTTCAAAGGAGGTATGCCAGGATGCGTGCACAGGCTCTCTCCCTCTCAGACTCCGTGAGCCTGTTGCAGCGCCTGCGAGGAGACCTATGAGCACCTGCGAACTGACGTGGTTCAAGTCGAGCTACAGCAGCATCGGTTCCGGCGACTGCGTGGAGGTCGCAACCTCCCCCGACACCATCCACATCCGCGACTCCAAGGACAAGCAGGGCCCCCAGCTCTGCCTCTCCCCCACCGCCTGGTCGGCGTTCCTCACGCACGCCACCAAGTAACTGTCGGGGCCGCCCGCTTCCTTGTCAGTGTCGTGCCTCCACGGCCTGCCTCAAGGGCGCTCCGCGTCGCCTTCGGCGATGGCCCTGCGGGCCACCCTTGACCCAGTCCGCTCCAGCACGGGAGAGAAGCGAGCGAGCGGCCCGGAAAGGCGGGTGGCCAAACCATGCCTGCGGTCATCAGCCCGTTGCATCGCCGCTCGGCAACGGGCGGACGCACCCGCGCCTCGCCTGCACGCCGGGCGGGCTCAGCGGCGACCGGTGGGTTCGGGGTGCCGGTGGCGGCGCGACACGGCATTCCGCGCACGCCGGGTGGATTCGGCGGCGAGCGGCGAGTGGGTGGTGCGCGGCACCGGGCGGGGCACGTCCCGGCCCAGTTCGGCGGACGTCGGAGATCTCGGCGGGTCGGGCGGAAGCAGTGAGTGGAGCGGTTGGGCGCCTCAACCGCGTATCGGCCCATCTAGGCAGAGCCCGTGACGGCCGAAGCGCTCCACTCGCCGGCAGCCCCCACGTCGAAGAGCCGCCGCACCACCCACACACCGCTCGCCGCCAAGCCGAGCCGGCGTGCCCGCGAGGCGCGAGCGCACCGCCGCCCCGCCATCCACCCACCGGTCGCCGCTAAGCCCACCCGGCGTGCGCGAAATGCCGTGACGCGCCACCGCAACACCGAACCCACCGGTCGCCGCTAAGCCGAGCCGGCGTGCCCGCGAGGCGCGAGCGCGCTGCCCCCCCCGCCGAGCGGCCACTCAGCGAGCCGAAGGGGTTGCCGGCCTGGCCACCCGTTCCTCTCCGGCCGCTCGCTCGCTTCTTCCACGTGCTGGAGCGGGCTGGGTCAAGGGTAGCCCGTAGGGCCATCGCCGAAGGCGACGCGGAGCGCCCTTGAGGCAGGCCGTGGAGGCACGACACTGGCCAAGAAGCGGGCGGCCTCACCAGGGCCGGTAAAGTACCTGTCTCATCAGATACTTGACGCCGCAGCACTTTGCCGAACTCACAGCGCACGGACAGAATCCCCCTCTAATCTGCCGTGTCCATGACAGACAAGAGCGCCAACTCATCCCCCGTCGGTCGCCGCACCGTCCTCCTGGCCACCGGCGCCACCGCCGCGACGCTGGCCGTCGGAGTCGCCGCGTCGACCGACGCCCCCACGTCCCAGGCGGACAACACCGCCCCTGTCGCCGCCGCAGCCGTCTGCACGCTCACGAAGGAGATGACCGAGGGCCCCTACTACCTCGACGGACAGTACGTTCGCGCCGACATCAGCGAGGGCAAGTCGGGCATCCCCCTGAAACTGACCCTCACGGTCGTGGACGACGACACCTGCGCGCCGCTGAACAAGGCCCTGGTGGAGATCTGGCACTGCGACGCCCTCGGCGAGTACTCCGGCTTCGTCGGCAACAACGGCCACAACGAGCCCGACAACGGCACGTTCCTGCGCGGCGGCGTCCTCACCGACGCAAGCGGCGTCGCGAAGATCACCACGATCTACCCGGGCTGGTACCGGGGCCGCTGCCTGCACATCCACATCAAGGTCCACACGAACGTCACCCTGACCTCCGACGGCTCCTTCACCGGCGGCCAGGAACTCCACACCGGCCAGCTCTTCTTCGACGAGACGATCACGGCCAAGGTCGCGCGACTCTCCCAGTACGCGGTCAACACGGTCCCCCGCACCGCCCTCGCCCAGGACTCCATCTACGACGGCGGAGGCGCCCGCTCGGGCCTGCTCACCCTCACCGCCCTCGGCAGCACGACATCGGCCGGCTACGCCGGTGCGCTGACCCTGGGCGTGGAACAGGGCTGACACCGGCACACACGGCCCCGGGCCCGGCCGCTTGACCGGGCTCCGGGGCCACTCCTCATCGTCGTCCGCCGAACTCCCAGTGGTGCACCTCGATGTCGGCGTACCGCCCCGGCGTCAGGACGGCACGCGCCGCCTGCGCGTCAGGCGCCCGCACGAGCGCCGCCGTACCCAGCCAGGCGTTGCCGTCGTCGGAGAGGAGCGGTCCGTACGCGATCAGTTCGTCACGGCGGTCGGAGGGGATTTCGAGGTCCGCCGCCTGGCCCGACCCGAAGCCGAGTACCAGGTAGCGGTTGCCGGCCGTCGGGCCGCCGGGGAAGTCCCACATGGTGCGGCCCAGCAGGTTGCGCCACCGGCGCAGCAGTACGTCCCGGTACACGCCCGCCTGGTGGTTGGGCTCGTCGAAGGCGAACGCCCGGGCCGCGGCGGGGTCCGGCAGGTCGACGATGTGGACGCTGCCGGTGGGGGTCTCCCCGTCGTCGGCGTAGGTGGGGCCACGGGCGATCAGCTCGGCGGCGTACCGGTCCATGTAGGACCAGTGGTCCTCCACCAGTCGCTCGCGCAGGGGAAGCGATCCGGGTCTGTCGCGGTGGAAGCAGAGGAACTCCATGGCCGAAGAGCCTCGCCGACCGCACGGCGGATCTCAACCGCCTTTCCGAGCCCGTGATGGCGGCTCGCTCCGCTGTGGCTACGCTCATGACTCTCCCCACCCGAACCACCGTGAACAGAGGAGAGCAGACCGTGCGCAGCGCCGCCGTGACCCCCGAGGGCGATCACATCCGCTGGGTCGAGTTGCCGGGGCAGGAGCCACCGCGGGTGTACGTGCACGGGCTGGGCGCCACTTCGCCCGCCTACTTCACGGAGGTCGCGGTCGATCCCCGGCTGGCGGGCCGTCGCTCGCTGCTGATCGACCTCCTGGGACACGGCATCAGCGACCGGCCGACCACCTTCGATTACACGCTGGAATCGCACGCCGACGCGCTCGCCCAAGCTCTGACCGGGGCCGGTGTCTCAGGCGCCGAGCTGATCGCTCACAGCATGGGCGGTTCCGTCGCTATCGTCCTGGCCGCCCGGCATCCTCGTCTGGTCTCACGTCTGGTGCTGGTCGACGCCAACCTCGATCCGATTCCGCGCGCCCCCGGTTCGTCGGGCAGCAGCGGTATCGCCTTCTACTCCGAGGAGGAGTTCGTGAACGGCGGGGGGTGGGAGGAGGTTCGTGACCGGGTCGGGGCGCACTGGTGGTCCACCATGAGGCTGGCGGGTCGGGAGGCCCTTCATCGCAGCGCGTTCCATCTCACCCGCGGCTCGGTGCCCACGATGCGCGAGATGCTCCTGGAGCTGAGGATTCCCCGCACGTTCCTGCTGCCCGAGGACGACGGGCCGCTCCCGGGCGCCGACGCGCTGGCCGAGGCCGGGGTGTCCGTCGTCGCGGTCCCCGACTGCGGGCACAACATCATGCTGGACAACCCGGAGGCCTTCGTGACGGCGACCGCGGCGGCACTGGAAGGGCGTTAGGCCCTGTCGTTTGGATCATCCCGGCGTCGCGGGGTCTGGCACGCACATCTGCGGCGTTGTCGTCGGTTGCCAACTCCCCCACGCTCGGCTTCGCTCGCGCGGGCGGTGCCCCCATCGCGTTGGCGCCCTCCTCCGCCTTGCAGCTGCACGCACCAGACCCCGCTCGGGTCGGCTGGAAGGCGCCGTGAGCTACAGCCGGCCTGATCCAAACGACAGGGCCTAGCCGAGTGCGGCCCACCCCGCGGTGGGCCGCCCCCGTTCGTACGCTCACTTCTTCGGCGGGCACTCCTTCCACGCCAGGTGGTACACCGTGCTGATGTCCCCGTCCGTCGAGTCCATGGTCATGAAGCTGACCTTGTTGGCCGACTGGGTACCGGCGTTGACCCGGAGCTCGGTGTTGATGTTGAAGTTGCGCTGGACGCCGCAGGGTGCGTAGACCAGCTGGGCCCAGTCCGTTTCGTCGGTGGCCTGCCAGTTGTCGTTGTAGGGGCCGCTGAAGGGGTGGTTCTTCTGCACCGTGCTCGGTGAGCCCTGGAAGTAGTACGAGGCTCGCTGGGAGCCGCTCGCGCCGGGCTGGAGGGAGGCGAAGCCTCGGTAGTCGGCGCTCGCGATGGCGTAGGTGAAGCCGCCGGGGACGTGGACGATCAGGCTGAGCTGGCAGTTCCTGCGGAACGCGGTCGGGTCGGAGCCGCCGCCGGCCTGGGCGAGGTAGTCGCTGTAGGTGACCGTGAACGCGGTGTTGTCCTCGGAGACGGCGACGGCTGCCGTGCCCGCGGGACAGCCGGAGCCGTTCACCGTGGCGACCTTGATGACGATCTTGTCCGGGGGCGGGTCGTCGAACCCGGAGGACGGGGTTTGTGCGGGGAGTGCGCTGGTGAGGAGCGCTGCGATCGCGCCGCTCAGGAGCAGGCCACCGGCCATGGTTCTCCCATCCGTTCGTGGGGGGTGGATCACGAGGCGGGCATGGGCATGTCAAGACGACAGCACATGCACCCCCGACCTGTGACCATTCCATGAAGGAGCTGTGAAGGCCGGGAGCGGTGGCATCGTACGCAGGGCGGGAGGGGTCGGCCAGGGCGCTCTCCGGCCATTCACACTGGCCTGAATTCACACGGGATGTCGGTGGACGCATAAGGTGCGTTGCAGTGCGTCAGACCCAGGACTCCCCGAGGACGCGATGAGGATCACCCACCGGCACGGACGCGGCCCGTCACGGGTTCTCCCACGCCGCCGGCTCCGCCGCCAGCCGCTCCACCGGCTCGGGCAGCGCCCCGGCCGCGAGGTCGGCAACCGTCACACCCTCCAGGATCCGGCGCACGTTGGCCCGCAGGGCGATCCACAGCGGCAGCAGCGGCTCGGCCGTGCCGGTGTAGGCGAGGCCGGTCGGGCGCTCACCGCGTACCGAGACGATCGGGCCGTCCACGGCCCGGATCACGTCCGCGACCGTGATCTCGGTGGCCTCCCGGGCCAGCCGGTAGCCGCCGCCCCCGCCGCGCCGGCTGTCGACGACACCCCCGCGGCGCAGATCGCCGAGGATCCCCTCCAGGAACTTGTGGGGAATGTCCTGCGCGGTGGCGACGGCCTCCGCCTTGACCGGCCCCTCACCTTGCCGGGCGGCCAGCTCCACGACCGCTCGTACCGCGTAGTCCGCACGTGCCGAGATCCTCATAGGACCATTGTCGCGGTCGGCCCGTAGACAATGACGCACCAGCACCACGTACGGCACGGCAGCACAACAGGAGGCGCTCCCTTGGAGCTCAGCAGGCGTACCTTCCACGCTCTCGCCGGCACGGCGGCGCTCGGCTTCGCGCTGACCGGCAGCGGGTCGCCGACCTCCGCCAATCAGGGCCGCCCCGTGCGCACCGGACCGCCGCCGCCCGTGCCGAGCGCGGACGGCAGGCGGCACCAGATCGGCTTCGACCGGTACTCGCTGCTGGTCGACGGCCGGCGCCTGGTGCTCTGGTCCGGCGAGATGCACCCCTTCCGGCTGCCGAGCCCGTCGCTCTGGCGGGACGTGCTGCAGAAGATGCGTGCCTACGGCTACAACGCCGTCAGTGTGTACGTCGCCTGGAACTACCACTCCCCCGCACCGGGCCGGTACGACTTCACCGGTGTGCGCGACCTGGACCTGTTCCTGCGGATGGCCGCCGAGACCGGTCTGTACGTGATCCTGCGGCCCGGCCCGTACATCAACGCGGAGGTCGACGCGGGAGGCTTCCCCGGCTGGCTGACCGCGACCGAGGGCAGGGCCCGGACCTCCGACCCGACGTATCTGCGGTACGTCGACGAGTGGCTGACCGCGGTCAACGCCGTCGTCGCCAAGCGGCTGTTCACCCGGGGCACGGGCACGGTCCTGCTGTACCAGATCGAGAACGAGTACGACGCGCACGTCGACGAGCCGTCCGGGCGCGCCTACATGTCGTACCTGTACGAGAAGGTCCGCGCCGACGGCATCGACGTGCCGCTGTTCCACAACGACAAGGGGCGGAACGGGTACTGGGCCCCGGGGTCGTTCGGCACCGGTGGCGAGAAGGGGCGCTGGCTGTACGGGTTCGACGCGTATCCGGAGCCGGGCGAGGTGCCGCCCGACCGGGGGCACTTCGGGCCCGGCGGGGTGAAGGGCGGGGCCACGGCCAGCCCGAGGACGCCCGGGTTCGTGCCCGAGTCCGGCGGGGGCTGGTTCGACCCGTGGGGCGGGGCCTGGTTCGACGGCAAGGGGTACGCCGAGGCGCGCCGGACCCGGGACGCGGCCTACGAGCGGCGCTTCTACCTCACCCACCTCGCCAACGGCATCACGCTGCACAACGTCTACATGACCTTCGGCGGCACCTCCTGGGGCTGGCTGCCCGCGCCGGCCGTCTACACCTCGTACGACTACGGCGCGGCCTTCGACGAGGCCCGCAACGCCACGCCCAAGCTCGCCACGATGCACCAGCTCGGGCAGATGCTGCGGCACGTGCCGGACCTCGCCAGACTGGACCGGGCGAAGCCCGTACGGGCCACGGACGAGCGGATCGAGGTCTACCACCTGGCCAACCCCGACACCGGCGCGCACGTCTACGTCCTGCGCAACGACTCCGGCGAGGCGGTCACCTCGACGCTGCCGGACGCCGGGATCGACGTGCCGGTCACCGTCCCCGCGCGGGACGCCAAGCTGATCGCCGCCGGGCTGAGGCTCGGGAGGCGGACGATGGTGCACTCCACCGTGCAGCCCATGCTGAGCCTGACCGCCGGGCGGCAGGACATCGCCGTGTTCACGGGCCGGCGGGGCGATCTGGCGCAGGTCGTGCTGGACTGCCCGGACGAGCCGACCCCCATGCGGCTGGACGCGGAGCCCGCGTGGTCCTGGAACCTCAACAAGCTGAACATCACCGCTCCGCTCGGGGCGGGCGGGCTGAGCCGGGTGCGGGTCGAGGGCGACGGCGTGGACACGCCGATGCTGCTGCTGTTCGCCGACGACGCGACGGCCGTGCGGCTGTGGCCGTACGAGACACCGTCCGGCCAACTCCTCGTCTACGGCCCGGCGCTGCTGCGGTCCGCCACCCTGCGCGGTGCCACCGTCCACCTGACCGGTGACACCGTCGGCGCGACCGGCCTGGAGGTGTGGGGACCGCCCGGGATCACCCATGTGACGTGGAACGGGCGTGCGGTGCCCACGCGGATCAGCGCCTCCGGAAGTCTGCTGGCGCTGCGGCCGCTCCCCGGTGTGACCCGGCCGGCCCTGCCCGCCCTGGGGGGCTGGCGGCGGCGGACGGAGAACCCGGAGGCCGAGCCCGGTTTCGACGACTCCGGCTGGACGACGGCCGACAGGACGACGTCGTTCAGCACGACGCCCGTGCCCGACGGACAGCCCGTGCTGTTCGCCGACGACTACGGCTTCCACTACGGCGACGTCTGGTACCGGGGCGAGTGGAGCGACGAGAACGGCGTCGAGTCCGTCTCCCTCGCGTACAGCACGGGCACGCAGGGCCTGCTGATGGCCTGGCTGGACGGGGAGCCGCTGGGCACGCACCGGATGCCGGTGCCGGACAAGGAGCGGGCACGGCAGGGCACTTGGACGGCGAAGGCCGTCTTCGGCCTGCCGGAGGAACTGCGGGAGAGGTTCCGTGAGGCGCGGGACGGGAAGCGTGACCGGCACGTGCTGTCCGTGCTCGTCCGGCCGATGCAGCACGACATGGACGGCAAGGCGCTCGACACGCACAAGGCGGCACGCGGCCTGACCGCCGTCACCTTCGAGGGCGGCTCCCCCGAGGTGACGTGGCGCGTCCAGGGCGCGTCCACGCCGGATCCGGTGCGCGGGCCGATGAACAACGGCGGGCTGTACGGAGAGCGCGAGGGCTGGCACCTGCCGGAGTACGACGACGGGGGCTGGAAGGACGCCGAGCTGCCTCGGGACGACCGGCGGCAGGGCGTCACCTGGTACCGGACGGACTTCCGGCTGGACGTCGACCCGGGCGTCGACGCCTCGGTCGGGCTCGTCCTCGACGACGACCCGGACCGGGCCTATCGCGTCCAGATCTTCCTCAACGGCTGGAACATGGGCCAGTACATCAACGACGTGGGGCCGCAGCACACCTTCGTGCTGCCGAACGGCATTCTGCGCACCCGGGGTGCCAACACCCTGGCGTTGGCGGTGTTGTCCGACGGCACCACACCCTCCGGGCCGAAGGACGTACGGCTGACCCTGCTGGGCGCGGCGGCCGGAGGTGTCCCGGTCAAGCCGGTGTGACCGGATCGAGGCGTTCGCGCGCATTGCCTTCTCCGGCGGGCTGGGCCACCGTGTTGCCCCGCATCCGCCGAAGAGGGAGGGGAACCTCGTGCGAAGACGGCGTTTCATCAGCGGATTGGTCGGTGCCGGGGCGGGTCTCGGGCTCGCCTCGGTGACCGGTGGGCCGGCCGCGGCCGCGGTCGCCCGGGACACCGGCACACCCCGCACGTGGCAGGCCGTGCCGACACCGGCGGGTACGGCGGCGGCCCAGTTACGGGATGTCGCCGCCGCCGGAGACGGCCTGGCGTGGGGCGTGGGCGAGGAGGGCCGCAGCGGCGGCACGCTCGGCTCGCCGCTGGCCCTGGTGTGGGACGGCACGGCATGGGCGCGGACCGCCCTCGGCCATCTGGGCTTCCGCGGCTACCTGCACTCCGTCGCCGGTACGTGCGCCCGCTCGGCATGGGCGATCGGCACCGACACGGCCGGGCTCACGCACGTGCTCACGTGGGACGGGGGAACCTGGCGGGAGACCGACTTCCCGGGCCGGGGCCAGTCCGGCACCTTGCTCACCGGTGTCGCGGTCGACCCGGGCGGCGGAGCCTGGTTCTCCGGCCGTACCCCGGACGGCCGGCTGCTCCTGCACCGGGACGGCGGTGGCACCTGGACCTGGCTGCCCGCGCCGCCGAGCGCGACCGCCGCCACTCCTTCGGGGGTCCAGCTGACGCCCGCCGGTGACGTCTGGCTCCACGGCGTCGGCATCGTGGCCCGCTGGAACGGCTCCGCCTGGACCGAACTGGCCGCCTACCAGGGCATCCGCGCGAGCATCACCGGGCTGCTGCCGGTCGCCGACGACGACCTGTGGCTCGTCGGCTACGACTACGGTGTGGGCGGCCCGATCGGCAAACCCCCGGGTGTGCTGCTGCTGCACGGCGACGGCAGCACCTGGCAGGGCGTGACCGGGCCGTTCGGCGTCGGCATGCTCAACGGGATCGTCGGGGACGCGCAGGGGCGGCCGGACCGGATCGCGGGCTGGGACTTCTGGGACCAGACCCGGGCCCACTACCTGCGGTGGGACGGCGCGGCCTGGGTGAGCGAGCGGGGGCCGGTGGCCACGACCCCCGTCGTCATGAACGCCCTGGCCACTGTGCCGGGTTCGGCGGACGGCTACTGGGCGGTGGGGACGACGTCGACGTCGGCGTCCTCGGCCGCCCAGCCGCGCATCGAGCGCTGATCCGCCCGTCCGGACGTCACGCCAGCCGGATCACGTTCCAGGACAGCGGCTCCAGGACGGCGCTCAGCGTGCCGTCCTGGAGGGCTGTGCCGTCGACCGGGTGCGGGGCGACCCGCTCGGGGTCCTCCAGGGTGTTGCGGGCGTCGGGGTCGGCGTCCGCGAGGGCGCTGTGCTCGACGACCCGGGTGAGGTCGAGACCGGTCAGGGCGACTTCGAGCGGGAGGGCCTCGGTGCGGCCGCGGTTGACGGCGAAGACCGTGACCGTGCCGTCGTCGGCGCGTACGGCGGTGGCGTGCAGCAGGTCGGTCTCGCCGTACTTCTTCGTCTCGTACGTCGGCGAGTCCACGCGGACGTCCAGGACCTGGCCGCGGCCGTGCCGGGCGGCCTGCGCGAAGGGGAAGAACGTGGTCTGGCGCCAGGCCTTGCCGCCCGGCTCGGTCATGATCGGTGCGATGACGTTGACGAGCTGGGCGAGGCAGGCGACCGTGACGCGGTCGGCGTGCCGGAGCAGGGCGATGAGGAGCGAGCCGAAGACGACGGCGTCGGTGACGCTGTAGTTGTCCTCCAGCAGGCGGGGTGCCTCGGGCCAGTCGTCCTGCTCGAAGGTCTTGGCGTGCGACTCCCACTCGGGCAGGTACCAGACGTTCCACTCGTCGAAGGAGAGGTTGATCTTCTTCTTCGACTTCAGGCGGGCGCCGACGTGGTCGGCGGTCGCGACGACGTTGTCGATGAAGGACTCCATGTCGACGGCGGAGGCGAGGAAGGAGTCGATGTCGCCGTTCTCGGGCCAGTAGTAGGCGTGCAGCGAGATGTAGTCGACGAGGTCGTAGGTCTCCTTGAGGACCGTCGCCTCCCACTCGGCGAACGTGGGCATGGACTGGCTGGAGGAGCCGCAGGCGACGAGTTCCACGCCGGGGTCCATCTGGCGCATGGCCCGGGCCGTCTCGGCGGCGACGCGGCCGTACTCCTCGGCGGTCTTGTGGCCGGTCTGCCAGGGGCCGTCCATCTCGTTGCCGAGGCACCAGAGCCGGATGCCGAAGGGGTCCTTGTCGCCGTGGGAGGCGCGGAGGTCGGACAGGGCGGTGCCCTCGGTGTGGTTGGCGTACTCCTGGAGTTCGAGGGCTTCGGCGACGCCTCGGGTGCCGAGGTTGACGGCCATCATGGGTTCGGCCTGGGGGCCGATCTTGCGGAGGAAGTCGATGTACTCGGAGAGGCCGAAGCGGTTGGACTCCGTCGAGTGCCAGGCGAGGTCGAGGCGGCGGGGGCGGGATTCGGCCGGGCCGACCGAGTCTTCCCACTTGTAGCCGGAGACGAAGTTGCCGCCGGGGTAGCGGACGGCGGTGACGCCGAGTTCTCTGACGAGGTCCAGGACGTCCTGGCGCAGGCCCTTGTCGTCGGCCGTGGGGTGGTCGGGTTCGAAGATGCCGGTGTAGACGCAGCGGCCGAGGTGTTCCACGAAGCTGCCGAAGAGGCGGGGGTTGACGTCGCCGACGGTGAAGGCGGGGTCGAGGGTGAAGCGGGCGGTGTGCATGCTTGCCTTTCGAGGTTCGGTTTCGTCCGGGTGATTCGTGGCTTGTCGCGCCCACGCGGCGGAGCCGCATATTGAGCACAGCCCCGCGCCCCTGAGAAGAAGGGCGTCACTGCCCTGCCCTTACTGTCGTTGTTCGGTATATCGGAAGGCGCTCGTTACTTCGAACGGGACCGTAAGTTCGAAGGGCTTGCGCGTCAATGGGTGCCCCGGAACTTTGCGCACGTCTTTCGCGCGGAATCAGTCGTTCCTCGTTGAACCACGGGCACCTGAATCGCCTGACGCGAACAGTTTCGGGCGCGTAGTCTCGGACCCGCTGTCAAGCCGTCGGCCGGTGGTGAGAAGGGGGAGCGATGGACATCGCGGGCGCGCGGAGCAGAGCCGCCCGAGTCGCCGCCGCGTTTCGGCGTTCACGCAGCGGCTCCGCCATGCGCGGCCTGGCCGCCGAGCTCGCCGCCGCGGTCCGGGCGAGAGGGCAGGCCCCGGCCGACGTGCCGGCGCTGTGCCGGCTGCTGTGCGAGGAGATGAGCGCGCGGCGGGGCGGGCGTCGCGTCGAGCTGCGTTTTGAACGCTTTCCCGACGAGATCGAGGTGACCGGGCTGTGGGTCGAGTTCCAGGACTTCGACCTCGTCATCGTCGAGGAACGGGCCGAGGCGGTGCAGCAGCTGGTCATCCTCGGGCATGAGCTGTGGCATCTGCACGCGGGGCACGCCCATCACCACCTGGTGGGGACGGCGGCGGCCCACGCGTTCGCCGACCGGCCGGGGTGGGAGGACATCGCCCTGACGGTGGCCGCGCGGCACGGCTCACGGGAGCGGGACGAGGCCGAGGCCGACGACTTCGGGCACCGGCTGGCCGCGGTCTGCCGTCCGCTGCTGCCGGGCGGGCGCGGGCCGGACGTACCCCTCGCTCCGGTGCAGCGGTCGCTGGGCTACCGGGGGCCACGAGGAGGTGCGGCACCGTGACGACGGTGGCGCTGACGCCGGTCGAGTTCGTCAACCAGTTCTATCCGAACTTCTGGTGGATTCCCGCCGGGATCCTGGCCGCGGCCCTGGCCATCAAGCTGCCGAGCATCATCCGGCTGTGGAAGGACCCGCTGCTGCGCGCGGTCGGCGGGTTGCTGCTACTGGCCTGCGCGGTGTTCGTGTTCGTGGCGCCGTCGACGATCGCCCGGGTCAACCGGCTGACGGGCGTGGCGAACTTCTCGGGGCCCTGGGTCTACTCGCTGCTCACCGCGTTCTGTGCCTCCTGTCTGCTGCTGATCATCACCTGGCGCAACGGGCTGTCCGACCGTTCGGACCGCACGCGTCGCGCCATGCTCGGGGTCGTGGCGGTCTACTCGTGCGTGATCGTCGCGATGTGGGTGCTGTTCGCGCTCGCGGACGTGCCGGTGGAGCGGCTGCGGGATCTGGACACGTACTACGCCAACACCCCGTACATGCGCGAGATGATCGTGCTGTACCTGCTCGCGCACACCGTGGCCGCGCTGGTCACCAACGGGCTGATCTGGAACTGGATCCGCACCGACGGGCTGGACTCCCTGCTGCGCTGGGGGCTGAAGTTCCTGGGCGCCGGATACGCGTCCCAGTTGTTCTTCGACGCCGCCAAACTCACCGCCGTGGCGGCCCGTTGGTCCGGCCGGGACCTGGACTGGCTGAGCACGGCCGTGGCGCCGCCGCTCGCCTGTCTGTCCGCCGTGCTGATCGCGGTGGGCTTCATCCTTCCGCACGCCGGGCAGTACCTGCACGGCCGGCTGCACGTCCGGCTGGCCCACCACGAGCTGCGGCCGCTGTACCTGCTCATGAGGACGGTCAACGGCGGCGGTGTCCCCTTCCTGCTGCGCGCCAGTCCGGAGCTGCGGCTGGTCCGCCGGGAGACGTTCATCCGCGACGTCCTGCTCCCGCTCGCCCGGTTCGTCGACGAGGACCGGCGCGCACGGTTCCACGACGCCGCCGTCGCCCTCGGGCACCCACCGGACCGGGCGAAGACACTCGCCGCGACGGCGGCGATCCTGGACGCGATCGACACCAGAACCCGGACGCCTGAGGACGAGGGCGCGGGCGCCCGCGACACCACGGAGCTCCTGCGCGAGATCGGAGCCGTGTCCCGCGCCCTGCGCCACCCGGAGGACCTCCGCGCCATCCGCACCCACCCGGAACCCCACCCTGACGGCCACTCGCTCACGAGTTGACGGCGCGTTTCGTCGCGGTCGGCGTCACTGGCCGTCGCGGGCGCCCTGGCCGGCGTCGCGCCGGACCGGCCCGGGACTGGCCACGCAGGAAGTCGGCGTGGTGGGGGGCGGGGCGCTGCTGGCCGGGGCTGTGCGGCGGGGCAACAGAGGCCGCCCGGCAGCCGGGTGGCGGGCGCCCGCGCCTCGCCGGCGTGGCCCCCGCGGTGTGCGCTCGGTCCACGGGGCCCCTCAATGTGCGGGCGCCCCGCGGACATGCTCGCCGCAGCCCGATCCTGCAACGACCGTTTCGCAGCTCCGGCGCGGTCGCCTCATGACCCGGCCGGCCGCACGGGAACCAGCCCGGGACACGCCGATGTCCCCCACGGGGCCCCGGGCGCTGCTCCCCCGTAGGCAGCGCCCAGGACGCCCTGGGTCGGCCGAGGTGGCCTCGTGTGACGCGAACCGGCAGTGCTCGCGTCCCCCCGTGGAGGGTGGCCTCGACCTCGTACGGCCGCGAGAAGAGGCGGGTGCACGGCCGGACGTCGGGAGCCGCAGGCCGCTGAAGCGGAATGCAGCTCTCAGTGACGCGATCATTGCCCGCAGCGACAGCAGCTGTCAACTATTGCTGCGTAAAACAGCAGCTTTTGCTGCTGTGCTGCTGGCCGCCGACCGGACGACCCGATACTCTCCCTCAGTCACGGATCGGCGGCCGCGCCCAGGGAGAACAGGGAGAACTCGGTGAGAGACGCCCACGCTTCCCTTGCCGAACTGCGCGCGCGCATCGAGGAGCTGACCGGCCGGCCGGGCCGGCTGTCCGAGGTGCTGGACGTGGCAGCCCTGTCGTACCGCACCGGCATTCCCGCCGAGACCGTCACCGCCCTCCTGGAGGGCCGGCGCCTGCCCGAGACGAGCCTCGGCGACCGGGTCCGGCAGCGGCTCGACTTCGTGCGCGAGACCCGCCGCCGCCCCGACGGCAAGCGGTACTCGCTGGACGAGCTGGCCCGGATCGCCGGCACGAGCAGACAGTGGCTGAGCGAGTGGCGCCGCAGCGGACTGCCCAGCCTGGAACACGCCGACCGGCTCCGCCGCCACTTCGACCTGCCCGCCGGTTTCTTCACCGAGGACGAGGCGGAGGCCCTGCACGGCGCGCTCCAGCCGGTGCTGGGGGAACTGGAGGCGAAGGCGGACCCGTTGGCCCCGCTGCGCACCCCCGGCTTCTACCGGCTGGCCAGACGCGCCCCGCACATGTCGCCGCGCAAGCTCCAGGCGCTGGCCGAATGGGCCGAGATGATCACGGAGCGGAACTCGGCGGACGAGGACGGCCTCTGAGCACCTGACACCCGCGCTCCGCCGTCCGGTTTCGGCCATCCCTGGTCGACCGGCCCCGTGGGAGGTGGCTGAAGCGGCGCGGGAGTTGGCATATTGCACAGCGTCGAACGTCCAGCAGCCACGGGGAGAACCGTGCGAACGAACAGGGAGATGCGTCGCCTCGCGGACGCCCTCATCGGGCCCGTCCGCGTACCCGTCCCCGCTGACCCCGAGGCCCTGTTCCGCGCGGTCGTCGACTCGGCCGTCCAGTGGCGCGGGCGCCCGATCGTCGTCCACCGGGAGATCTTCCCGCCACACACCGCGAGCGGGCTGTGGCTGGAGCGCGAGACCCATGACGACGTCATCGTCGACAAGCGGGCCGCCGTGTGGCACCAGATCGTGATCTTCTGCCACGAGGTGTGGCACATGCACCAGCTGCGGGAGAGCACGGCCGGACGCCGGGCCGCCGCCCGCTCCGACTTCACCCTGGCCGACGAACAGGAGGCCGACCGCTTCGGCATGCTGATGGGCCGTCGGCTGCGCACCTGGCTGGACGCCTCCTCGGACTCCGTGTACGCCACCGGTGAGGGCGCCGACCAGGACATCGCCGGCCGTATCGGGGCCGCCCTCAACTACCGCGGGACCAGGAGATGAGCGGTCTGATCGGCTACTCCAGCTGCGCGGTGCTCTGGCTCGGCCTGGTGGTGAAGGCCCCGGACCTGCTCCGGCACCGGCGCGATCCCTATCTGCGGGCCATCTGCGCGGTGCTGGGGCTGGCCGGCCTGTGCTTCTTCCTCGGCTCGCCGCCCACGATCGGCGCCGTCAACCGCCTCAGCGGCATCCCCAACCTGGCGGCGCCGCTGACGTACGCGGCGATCACCGCGTACAGCGCCGCCTCCCAGATCCTGGTCGCCCTGTGGCGGGGCGGACCGGGCGCGCAACGCACCGCACGGCGCTGGGTGCTCGCCTACTGCGGTGTGGTCCTGGGCATCGCGACGCTGTTCGCACTGGGCGAGGCCCCGGTGGAGCGCCGCACGGACCTGGACACGTACTACGCGGACACGCCGTATCTGCGCGAGATGATCGTGCTGTACCTGACCGGACACCTCACCGCCATCACCGTCACCGCCGTCTCGGCGCTGCGCTGGGCCCGGGAGGTGCGCGGCTGGCTGCGCGCGGGACTGCTCACGCTGGGCGTCGGCGCCGTGTGCGCCGCCGGGTTCAGCGTCACCAAGCTCGTCGCCGTGGCCGCCCGCTGGTCCGGCCGCGACTGGTCACTCCTCGGCTCCGAGATCGCCATGTCGGTGGCCGGCCTGGGCGCCCTGCTGACGGCGACGGGCGTCCTGATCCCGCTGGCCGGCCCCCGGCTGACCGAGTGGCGGCGGGCCTGGCGGACGTACGTACGCCTCGCGCCCCTGGAGCGCGAGCTCGACGACGTCCTCGCCCGCCGCGCCCTGCGCCTGCCGCGTCCCCGCTGGTCCTCCCCCGCCACCCGGCTGGTCTGGCGCCGGACGAGCATCCACAACGCCCTCAGCCATCTGGACGCCTACGCCGACCGGGAGTTGTACGACGAGACACTCGAAGCCGCACTGCGGACGACGGGCGACGCGGAGCGGGCCACGGCGACGGCCTGGGCGGCGGTGATCGCGACGGCGGCCCGGGGCACGGCCACGCTCCCCGCCTCGCCCCGGCGGCCCGCGCAGGCCCGTGAGTCGGAGTGGTTCCAGGAGCGGTCGCCCGGTCCGGATGCGCTGATGCGATCGGGAACGCACTGAGACCTCACCGCTCGTGCGCAGTGGCCGCCGCCGGGCCGCGGCTTTGCGACCGAACGGAGCTCCCCGGTATGAGTCTCGTCGTCTATCTGGCGGCCGGGGTGCTGGCCCTGTCCGCCGCCGTGCTGTTCCGGCGACCGCGTACGACCGCCGGGAAGCCGTCGGCCCCGCACAACCCGCTGACCGCGTCCACCTGCGCGGCGATCGTGCTCGGCGCGGTGGTGTTCCTCTGCTCGGCGCCGATGACGCTGGCCGCCGTCAACGACCTCACCGGCATCCCGAACTTCGGCGCCCCGCTGACCTACGGCCTGCTCTCCGCGTACAGCTGCTCGCTGCTGATCCTGCTGATCAACTGGCGGGGCGGGCCTTCCGACCGGGTGCGCGGGCTGATCCTGCGCAGCATCGCGGCGTACGTCCCGCTGATCGTGGCGATCGTGTTGCTGTTCTCGCTGGCGGACGCGCGGGTGGAGCGGCTGACCGACCTCGACACGTACTACGCGAACACGCCGGGCATGCGCGAGATGATCGTGCTCTACCTGCTGGGGCACACCGCGGCCACCGTGGCGATGTCCGTGGTGTGCGTGCGGTGGGGGCGGGAGGTCACCGGCCTGCTCAGGACCGGGCTGCGGCTGATCTTCGTGGGTGCGGTGCTGGACCTGGTGGGGTTCCAGCTGGCCAAGTACACGGCCGTGGTGGCGCGTTGGACGGGCCACGACCTGGACTTCCTGTCGACCGGGGTCGCCCCGCCGATGGCCGCGCTGGCGGCGCTGACCTGTTCCGCCGGCTTCGTGCTGCCGAGGCTGCTGCCGGCGGCCGTCGGGCACTGGCGGGGGCTGCGCGACTACCGCAGGCTGGACCCGCTGTGGCACCGGGTCGGGTTCGTGTCGACGGCGCCCAAGCCGCCCGCGTCCTGGTGGCAGTTGCCCGAGGAGCGCCTGCACTGGCGCGAAGTCGCCATCCACGACGCCCTGCTGGCGCTGGCTCCGTACTTCGACGACCGGGTGCGCGAGCGGGCGTTGTCGGCCGCTCTGGGCGACGGCCACTCCGCGCACCAGGCGCGGGTCACCTCGGAGGCGGCCATGCTCGCCGCCGCGGCGCACCGTGCGGCCGCGCGGGAGGAGCCGCTGCGCACGCCGAGCACCTATCGCCTGCACGCCATGGAGGGGTCCGGCGCGGGCGGCCTGGTGGAGCTGGCGCAGGCGCTGCGCGTACCGCGGCAAGGGTCTTGAGAGTGCTTGCACCGGGGGGTTGTCGGCGCGGTGCGTGAAGGTACGGTGAGAGCCTTCCGGGGCTGGAGCCATGTGGCTCGATGCCGGTGCTGACGGACGGTCCCGTGCGGTTTCGTGCGGTCCCGTGCGGTGCCGTGCGGTGCGGCCGTGGCCGAAAGTCGAGGAATGCCTTCATGGCGGGGGAGCCTTCATGGCTGAGTGCGAGGAGTCGCATGTCGCGTAGAGCTGTCGTCATCGGTGCGGGGCTGGCCGGCATGCTGGCCGCGGCGGCCCTGTCCGCCGTCGCGGACGAGGTGGTCGTGCTCGACCGCGACGATCTGCCCGACGGGCCCGAGCACCGCAAGGGCCTCCCGCAGGGACGTCACGCGCATCTCCTCATGGCCGGCGGCCTGGCCGCGATGGAGGAGCTGGTGCCGGGGGTGAGCATGCGCAAGCATCTGCTCGCCGCCGGGGCGCACGAGATACCCCTCGGTTCGGGCATGGTGGCCCTCACGCCCGAGGGGTGGTTGCGGCGCTGGCGTCATCCCGGTCCGCGGATGCTGACGTGCACGCGGGCGCTGCTCGACTGGGCGGTGCGGTCGGCGGTGCTGGACAACACGCGGGTGGTGATCCGCAAGGCGCAGGTGCGGGACCTGACGGGGTCCCGGCAGCGGGTCACCGGGGTGCGTCTGTCGAGCGCTGCCGGTGACGAGGAACTCGCCGCCGACTTCGTGGTGGACGCGAGCGGACGTGGCTCACGGATCGTCACATGGCTGGCGGGGCTGGGCATCGACAGCGTGCGTGAGAAGACGGTGGACGCCGGCCTGGTGAACGCCACCCGCCTCTACCGCACTCCCGAGGGCGCCGAACGCTTCCCGCTGACCATGGTGCAGGCCGATCCGTACCAGGGCCGGCCCGGGCGCAGCGGCATGGTGCTGCCCATCGAGGGCGACCGCTGGATGGTGAGCCTCGCCGGCACCCGCGGCGGCGGTGAGCCGCCCTCAGACCCGGACGCCTTCCTCCAGTACACCCTGGACCTGCCCGATCCCATCGTGGGCCGGCTGATCTCCGGTGCGCAGCCGCTCACCGACGTCCACGTCAGCCGCAGCACCAGCAACCACCGGCGGTTCCTGGAGAGGATCCGCCCCTGGCCCGAACGCCTCGTCGTCCTCGGCGACGCGCTGGCCACGTTCAACCCGGCGTACGGGCAGGGCATGTCGGTGGCCGCGCTGGGCGCCCGGGAGCTGGACCGCGAGCTGCGGCTGGCGGGCCTCGAAGGGCCCGGGCTGGCCCGGCGCGTGCAGCGGCGGGCCGCCAGGCCGGTGCAGGCGGCGTGGACGATGGCGGTGAGCCAGGACGTCTGGTTCCCCGGGACGCGTGGGGGCTCGCCCGGGGCGGCCGACCGTCTGGTCACCGCCTACACGCGCCGCATGATCCGCACGGCGACCGGCTCGTACACGGCGGCGTCGGCGCTGTGGGACGTGATGAGCATGACGACGGGGCCGACGCGGCTGCTGAGGCCCTCGACGGTGCTGGCGACGCTGAGCGGGCCGCCGTTGCCGGCGGCGGTGGGGGCGCCGTTGACGGAGGAGGAGGCGGGGATTCTGCGCGGGCTGGACCGCACGGGACGCTGAACCGCACGGGACGCTGAACCGAGACAGGACGCTGAGACGGGGGGCGCGCCGGTGCCCGTGCCCGCCCCGTCCTCGCGTGCTGTCGCTGTCGCCTTCTCAGCCGGCGAACGCGGGCTGGGCCAGTCCCTTGCCCGCGCCGGGCACGACCAGCAGCGACCCCGAGAGCGGCGGCGGTGCCGCCAGGCCGACGCGGGCCGTCGTGATGTAGAGGTCGGTCAGGTCGGGGCCGGCGAAGGCGCAGGCCGTCACGCGGGGCACCGGGAGCGGGATGACCCGGTCCAGCTCGCCGTCCGGCGTGTAGCGGCGTACCGCGGCGCCCTCCCACAGGGCCACCCACACACAGCCCTCCGCGTCGACGGTGAGGCCGTCGGGGAATCCGGCGCCGTCCTCGATCTCGGCGAGGGTCCGCCGCCCCGACACCTGTCCGTCCGCGAAGTCGAAGACGTCGATGCGGCGGGTGGGCGAGTCGATGTAGTACATCAGCCGGCCGTCCGGGCTCCAGCCCGTGCCGTTGCTCACCGCCACGTCGTCGAGGATCACCTCGACCGAGCCGTCCCCTCCGATCCGGGACAGGGTGCCGCCGCCCGGTGCCTCGTCGTAGCGCATGGTGCCGGCCCAGAGCGTGCCGTCGGGGGCGATGGCGGCGTCGTTGGCGCGGCGGCCGGGGACGGGCTCGTGGTGCAGCCACCGGAAGCCGCCGTCGCGATCGCCGTCGGAATCGCCGTCGAGGAGGCCGATCCCGTCGCGCAGGTTCAGCACCAGTCCGCCGCCGGCGCGGGGCTTGACCGCGCCCACGTGCTGTTCGGTGCGGCGGACCGTGCGACGCCCGGTGGCCGGGTCGTAGGTGTGCACGCGGGAGCCGAGGATGTCGATCCAGAGGAGCCGGCCGGTGGCCGCGTCCCAGGTGGGGCCCTCGCCGAGCTCGGCCTCGGCCCGCACGGCGACCTCGTACGACGTCGTCGTCATGCCACACTCCGGTGGCCGAGGTGCTCGGACAGCTCGGCGGCGCCCTTCGCGGCGAGCTGCTCCAGCTCGGCGAGGCGCTCCTCGCTCCAGCGGATCATGGGCACGGAGATGGACAGGGCGGCGACGACCTGCCCGGTGCGGTCGCGGACCGGCGCGGCCACGCAACTCACGTCCGGGTTGGATTCGCGGCTCTCCACGGCGACGCCCCGCTGCCGGATCTCCGCCAGGGTCTCGCGCAGGGCGCCCGGGTCGGTGATGCTGTTGGGGGTCATCGCGACCAGCTCGGCGCCGTCGGGGATCCGCGCGGCGAGCTCCTGCTCGGGAAGGGAGGCCAGCAGCATCTTGCCGACGGAGGTGCAGTGGGCGGGCAGCCTGCGCCCGGCCGCCGACACCATCCGCACGGCGTGCGTGGAGTCGACCTTGGCGATGTAGATGACGTCCGTGTCCTCCAGGATCGCCACGTGCACCGTCTCATCGCAGGTCTCGGCGACCGACCGGGCGACCTGCTGCCCCTCGGCGGCGAGGTCGAGCTGCTCGGCGTAACGGGCGCCGAGCTGGTACGGGCGTACGCCGAGCCGGTAGCGTCCCGGCTGGCCGGGCACCGGGACGATGTACTTCCGGGCGGCGAGCGTGGTCACCAGCTCGTGCACGGTCGTGCGCGGCAGCTGGAGCTTGCGCACGATATCGGGGGCGGACAGCGTCCCGTCCCCGTCGAGAAAGAGCTCGAGAATGTCGAGAGCCCGGGTCACGGCTGGTACAAGGCGTCCCACGACCGGCCCCCCTCCCTATGTGTCTCAGGCGCCTGTGTTCGAGATATCAACAGGCGATCGGCATGACGAACACAGGCTAGCCATAGAGGTTTGCCCGGGCAATGGGCAGAGGCGCCGATCACGGCCCCAGAGCGAAATCGCCGGTCCGGGTCAGCGGCGTCCCCGCGCGGCTCCCAGCTCCCCCCGCAGTCGCTGTGCCCTCAGTACCAGTTCCAGTTCGAAGCGGCGGTCGGGGTCGTCGATCTCGTCGCCCCAGAGTTCTCGGATCTGGCGGAGGCGGTAGCGGACCGTCTGGGGGTGGACGCCGAGGCGGGTGGCGACCTCGGGGGCTCCGCCGCGGGTTTCCAGCCAGGCCAGGAGGGTCTCGGCGAGGCGGCGGCCGTGGGTGGGGCCGCAGTGGGTCAGGGGGGCGAGGCAGCGCAGGGCCAGGTCGTCGATCAGTTCCTCGGGCTGGAGAAGGACCAGGGCCTCGGTGTGTTCGGTGCAGTGGAGGACCTCGCCCGAGGGGAGCAGGTCGCGTTCCATGAGGCGTACCGCGGCCTCGGCCCAGCGCAGGGACTTCGCCGCGTCGATGAGCGGGACGGGCGGGCCGATCGCGCCGGACCAGCCGGCCAGGGCGCGGTGCAGGAGCTCGGGGCGGCCCTTGGCGTCCGGCTCGGGCACCACCATGCGGGGCTGCTCGTACTCCATGTCGAGCAGGACGCCCTGCCCGACCGCGGGGGCCATGGCCTCCCGGGCGGGGCGGAGCAGGACGCCGACCGCGACCTTGGACGGCAGGGGCCAGCCGATCCGGGCGGCCCGTTCGGTCAGGGCCTCGGAGGGGTCGCCGCGGTGGTGCTCGGCCAGGAGGAGTTCCATCAGGCGGCGCTGGAGGCGCAGGCGTTCCCCGGCCTGGCGGGCCGCGGCCTCGGCGTAGCCGCGTACGGACTGGTCGACCAGGCCGTCCAGGTACTCGTAGCCCGCGTCGACGAGTTCGTACATCGCCGGGGGCGGGATCTCCACGCGCTGGCCGATGTCGGCGAGACGGCGCCAGGCAAGGCGTACTCCCATGCGGTAGATGGCCTGGAGGGAGTCGAGCGAGCGGCCGTTCAGGCCCTCGCCGCGGCCGAAGTCCTGGAAGACGCCGGGCGGGACGGTGGGCCGCCCCTCCGAGTGCTCCAGGTGCTGCACGAAGACCTCGATGGCGCGGCGGATGCCGACGAGGGCCATCGGTTCGCCGGAGTCGTCGACGACGAAGGGCAGATGGGGGTACTCGCGCTGGATCTCGCCGAGGATCTCCTCGGCGAGCGCGGGTGCCTCGGCCATGGCGATCGCGGCGAACCGGCGCACCTGGAAGCGCGGTACGTCGTGCCAGGCCGAGCGCGGGGTGACGGTTCCGGTGCGGGCGGCCGTCATCCGTCAACTCCCCTGCCCGGTCCGCTCGTACGTGATCAGGGGCGTGTTCGGCTGCTCGGGCGTGGCTTCGAGCAGTGCGACGACGCCCAGCGCGGCACCCACGGCGAGCGCGGCGGCGAGCGCGACGGTCAGCGTGGCAGCGAGCAGTCTCGACATAGCAGGGTCAGCCTCTCTGTCCGGATCCGTCCGGAGATCGTCCGGAGGTCGTCCCCACCCCGGCACCCCGTCCCTGCCTGTCGCGCCCAGTCTCAACAAGCATTGACACTCCGTCAAGAGCGGCCTACGGTTCCCGGCCCAACCGCACGCGCTCTGTCCCACGCCGTGCCGGTCTTCTCGTACGTCGAGCCGTCCCAAGCCACTGGAGTGCCCGGATGCGCCGTACAACCTCTCCGTTTTCCCTGGTCCTGCTGGGTCTCGGCACGTTCCTGCTGGTGCTGGCCCCCCTGCTCGCCTGGTACGTGGAACCGCGTGCCGCGGTGAACCCGATCGACATCGACACGACCGCCGTCTACACCGGCAAGGGCAGCGTCTTCGACACTGACCGGATCGAGACGGTGCCCGACCGGAAGATCACCGTGACCCAGCGGGTGCGGGGCAACGTCGAGGACAGCGAACGCAGCGGCAAGACCGTCTGGGACGTGACGACCACCGTCGACACGGACAAGTCACTGCCGGCCGCCGACCCGCACGACGCACTGGAGTTCATACCGCACCGCTGGGTGATGGACCGGAAGACCACCCGGCCGGCGCACTGCTGCGGGGAGAAGCCGTACATCGAGGGCGAGGCCTATCTGAAGTTCCCCTTCGACGTGCGCAAACGCTCGTACCAGTGGTGGGACAACTCCCTCGGCGACACCATCGTGCTGCGCTACCGGGGCACCGAGAAGGTCCAGGGCTACACGGGCTACCGGTTCACCGGGTCGGTGCCGCCGACCAGGACGGGTACGCGGATGGTGCCGGGCAGCATCGTCGACCAGCCGAAGCGGCCGCAGGTGCTGGCCGAGGAGTGGTACTCCAACCACGGTTTCGAGCTGGTCGTCGACCAGGCCACCGGCCGGGTGCTCTACGCGCAGACCGGGCCGAGGCGCACCCTGCGGGCGCCGGGCGGCAAGAAGGACGCGGCGGTGCTGCTGGACAGCCGGAAGATCTCCTTCACGACTGAGACGCAGAAGGAAGCGGTACGGCAGGCCGAGCGGGACAGCGGCCAACTGCGCCTGATCGGCGTGACGTTGCCGATCGGGGCGGCGGTGGCCGGGTTCGTGCTCGCGGTACTGGGCGGCGTTCTGGTGGCGCGTGGGCGGAAGGAGCCGGAGCAGCCCACTCCGTCCGAAACGCCCGATACGCCCCAGCCCACCCTCACGATGTGACACAACGTCAGCTCCAACAAAGCCCGAAATTGTCACGCCGGTGAGTAGCCGTGGAGAACGTCCGGGCGAAAACTGTCCAACCCCACCCGAGCACAACCCGTCCACACTCCCCTCCCAGGAAGATCCCAGGCCCCCCACAGGCCGACTTCCCCGCGACGACCCCACCCCCCACGTTTCCCCACGCTGAGTTCCGCACCCCGAGACGAGTTGGAGCACCCATGCCCCAGCACGTACCGTCCTCGCTGCATGCCACGCTCCCCAGCGTGCCGCAGCACCCCCCGGCGCTCCCCCCACATCCGCGCCGGATCGTCTTCCTCGCTCATCGCGATCTGGACAACCCGTCCGCCGGCGGCTCCGAGCTGCTGGTCGACAAGCTCGCCGACGGCCTGACCCGCCTGGGCCACCAGGTGACCCTGCTGTGCGGGGGCCCCGCGGCCTTCCGCGACTACCGGGTCGTGTCGGCGGGCGGCCCGTACGGCCACTACCTGCGCGCCCGGTCCACCTTCGCCCGCCAGGTCGGTGACTGCGATCTGCTGGTCGAGGTGTGCAACGGCATGCCGTACCTGGCGCCGCTGTGGCACCACGGGCCCACGCTGTGCCTGGTCAACCATGTCCATACGGACCTGTGGTCGATGCGCTTCGGCGGGCCGCTGGCCCCGGCCGCGCGGATCGGCCGAAGACTCGAACACTGGGCACTCACCGGGGCGCGGCAGCGCGGCCTGCTGGTCGCCGTGTCGTCCTCGACGGCCCATGCGCTGCGGGAGATCGGGGTCGAGCGGGAGCGGATCCGGGTCGTGCACAACGGGGTCGAGGAGCCGGGGCCGAGGGCCGACCGGTCGCCGGAACCCTTGTTCGTCGCGGTCGGGCGACTCGTCGAGTACAAGCGGATCGATCTGCTGCTGCGGTTGTGGGAGCGGGTGCGGCCGGTGACCGGCGGGCGGCTGGTGATCGTCGGGGACGGGCCGGAGCGGGAGCGTCTGGAGCAACTCGCCGGTCCCGGTGTGGAGTTCACCGGATACGTGACGGAGGCCGAGAAGCACCGGCTGCTGTGTGCCGCCTGGTTGCTGCTGCACCCCTCCGCCGTGGAGGGGTGGGGGCTGGTCGTCACGGAGGCGGCGGCTCGGGAGACACCGAGTGTGGCCTTCGACGTGCCCGGGCTGAAGGACTCCGTGGTGGACGGTGAGACCGGAGTTCTCGCCCGGGGTGAGTCCTCGTTCGCCGCGGCGTGGTGTGCGCTGACCTTGGCCGGGCGGCGGCGGGAGTTGATGGGGAAGGTGGCCCGGGAGCGGGCGGCACAGTTTCGGTGGGATCGGACTGTGCGGCAGTTCAGGGTTGTTGCCACGGAGGCGGTGAGGGGCTGGGGGCCGTGAGGCGGCTTGCGGTCCGTCGTGGCTGGTCGCGCAGTTCCCCGCGCCCCTCAACTACGTTGAAGAATCCCTCGTTTCGAAGATCTCTTGCCCTGTTTCGTGCCTTCCTCCACGAACAGGACGAGCCCGAATCCTGTTACTCGCTGCTCGCCCGCGACGCCGCCGACCAGGTCGAGGCCTACGGCGGTCCTGTCGCCGGCGCTACCGTCCTGGACGTAGGCGGCGGTAGTGGGTACTTCACCGCGGAGTTCCGGCGGCGCGGTGCCCATGCCTTTCTGTTCGAGCCGGACATGGCCGAGTTGGGCGAGAAGCCGCCTGACGGCACAGTCGTCGCCGACGGGTATCTGCTGCCGCTCCGGGACGGCATCGCGGACGTCACCTTCTCCTCCAACGTGCTGGAGCACGTGGCCGATCCGGAGACGTTCCTCAGTGAGCTGGTCCGGGTGACCCGGCCGGGCGGGCTGATCTACGTGTCGTTCACCAACTGGCTGTCGCCGTGGGGCGGGCACGAGTGGGCCCCGTGGCACTACTTCGGCGCCGAGCGGGCCCGGGCCCGTTATGCGCGGCGGACCGGCAGGCCCGCCAAGCACACGCTCGGCGAGAACCTGTTCGCGGTGCACATCGGCTCCACCCTGCGGCAGGTGCGGGCCCGGGGCGACGTCACGGTCGTCTCGGCGCGCTCCCGCTACTGGCCGTTCCTCGCGGAGGCCGTCGTCAAAGCGCCCGGGATCCGCGAGTTCGCCACCTGGAACCTCCTCCTCATCCTGCGGCGGTGTCCTTCATGACAACCACGGTCCAGGCTCCTCCACCGGCAGCCGTCCCCAGCACCGCCACCGCGTCGGGGCCGCCCGAGGGCCCCCGGTCGCGGCGCTGGCTGCTGGGTTTCTGGGCCGTGGTGTTCGTGCTGTTCCTGGCGGTGCGACCGGGGCGGCAGACCTTCGACACCAAGCTGGGTGTCACGGTCGATCCGGGACAGTTCCTCGCCGATCTCGGGCAGTTGTGGCACGACCGGGCCGGGTTCGGCGGGATCCAGGACCAGTACGTCGGCTATCTGTGGCCGATGCTGCCGTTCTACTGGCTGTGCGATCTCGTACGGCTGCCGGTGTGGCTGGCGGAGCGGCTGTGGCTGTCGGTCGTGGTGTCCGTCGCCTTCTGGGGTGCGCTGCGGCTGGCCGAGCGGCTGCGGGTGGGGAGCGGGGCTTCCCGGCTGCTGGGGGCCGTCGCGTATGCGCTGTGGCCGGTGTTCACGACCGTCATCGGCTCGACGTCGGCCGCGGCGCTGCCCGGGGCGTTCCTGCCGTGGGTGCTGCTGCCGCTGACGAACGAGCGGTACACCGCCCGGGTGGCCGCCCTGCGGTCGGCGCTGCTCGTGCCGTTCATGGGCGGGGTGAACGCGTCCGCGACCCTGGCGTCCCTGCTGCCCGTCGGGCTGTACCTGCTGTCCAGACCGCCCGGGCCGCGGCAGCGCAAGCTGATCGCCTGGTGGGCCCCGGCCGTGATCGTGGTGACGGCCTGGTGGTGGGTGCCGCTGCTGCTGCTCGGCGTCTACGGCGAGAACTTCCTGCCCTACATCGAGACTTCGCAGACGACCACGGACACCATGTCGGCGGCCGAGGCGCTGCGCGGCGCCGGGAACTGGGTCGCCTATCTGCACTTCGGTGAGGCGTGGCTGCCCGCCGGGTGGGCCGTGGCCTCGTCGATCGTGGTGATCGTGTGCTCGGCGCTCGCGGCCGGGCTGGGGCTCGCGGGGCTCGCCCGGCGGGACATGCCCGAGCGGCGGTGGCTCGTGCTGACCGTGCTGGTGACGGCGCTGGTGCTGCTCGCCGGGTACGGCGGGGCGTTCGGGGCGCCGTTCCACGCAGTGATGCAGGGCTGGCTGGACGGGTGGCTGTCGCCGTTCCGCAACATCTACAAGTTCCAGACGGGACTCGCCCTGGCGCTCATGCTGGGCCTGGCGCATCTGCTGGGTGTGGCGGCCGAGGCGCGCGGTGCCCGGCCGGTGCGCGGGCGGCGTTTCGCCCCGCTGGTCGCGGCCGTGCTGATCCTGCCGGGGCTGCTGTGGCCGTACCTCAACGGCTCGATCCTCAATCCGGGTTCGTTCCGGAAGCTGCCCACCTACTGGCAGGCCACCGCCGACTGGCTGGAGAAGTACTCGCCCGACTCGCGCGCCCTGGTCGTCCCGGCCACCGCGCACGGCATGTACACCTGGGGCTCGCCGATCGACCAGCCGCTCGACGTGCTCGCGGAGTCCCGCTGGGCGCAGCGCGACTACGTGCCGTTCGGCACGCCGGGCAACCGGCGCGCGATGGACGCGGTCGAGCAGGCGCTGATGACCGGGAGCGAAGTGCCGGGACTCGCCGACTACTTGAGCCGGGCGGGGCTGTACTACGTCGTCGTACGCAACGATCTCGATCCGGACCAGATCGGGGCCGTGCCGACCACGACCGTGAAGCGCACGCTGGAACAGTCGGGGTACGAGCGGGTGACGGGGCTGGGGCCGGTGATGACCGGCGGGCGGATCGCGCAGGACGCCCCGCTCCAGGTCGAGGGACTGTACGCGCGGCAGCGGGCGGTGGAGATCTACCGGCCGACCGGGGACGACGTGCTGCGTCCCGGGCAGGCGGGGCTGCTGCCGGTCTCCGACACGGCCGTGGTGTCCGGCGGCCCGGAGGCGCTGCTGCCGCTGGCGTCCCGGCTGCGCGGGCGGCCGGCCGTCCTGACCGGGGACAACCACCCGGGACTCGGCACTGAGGCCGTGCAGGTGCTGGGCGACGGGATGCGGCGCGCCGACACCCGGTTCGGCCTGGTCAACGCCAACACGTCGTACACGTACACGCGCGACGAGCGCAACGCGCCCGACGCCCAGCAGGACCCGGGTGAGAAGCCACGGCAGATCCTGCCCGCCGAGGGCGCCGACCACCAGACGGTGGCCGAACTGCGCGGCGCCCGCTCGGTGACGGCGTCCTCGTACGGCAACTGGCTCTTCCACCTGCCGCAGTTCGACCCGGTGAACGCCTTCGACGGCAACCCGGACACGGCCTGGACGGAGGGCGCGCCGGACACGCCGGACGGGCAGTGGCTGCGCATCGGCTTCACCGGCTCCTACACCATGCCGTCCTCCTTCGAGGTCACGCCGTTGCCGCAGGAGAGCGTGCGGGCGGCGGCGACGAAGGTGCGGGTCGAGACGGAGAAGGGCACGCGGACGAGCTTCCTCCAGCCGAACGGCATGACACAGCGGATCAAGGCCCCCGAGGGCGCCACGCGGTGGATGAGGCTGACGATCGTGGACTCGGTCGAGCGGCGGGCCGGTCTCACGGGAGCGGGCTTCTCCGAGATCGGCCTGCCGGACGTGCGGGTGACCCGGCTGCTGCGGCTCCCGACGGACGCGGACGACGCGGCACCGGCCGCCACGGTCGTCTCCCTGCACCGGGCGTCCGACCCGACCGGCCTCTCCGCGACCGGCACCGAGGCCGGCCTGCACCGCCGCTTCACGACACCGGCCGGCGGGACGTACGAGGTGACGGCGAGCGCGGTGCCGGTGCCGGGTGGGGAACTCGACCGGCTGCTGTACGAGGTCGCGCCGGAGCAGCAGTCGCGGATCGTCGCGACGGCCGACTCCACGGCGAGCCTCGGCGCGGGCCTGGCGGCGCGCAACCTCACCGACGGCGACCTGACGACGGCGTGGATCGCGGGCGACCGGCCGACGATCCACCTGAGCTGGGAGGGCAAGCAGCCGGTCGGCGAACTGGTGCTGGCACCGGCCGGGGGGCTGTCCACCCGCGCGTCCGAGGTGCACATCAGCTCCCCGGACGGCGCGGCCATCGCCGGTGTCGACGAGAACGGCTGGGTCCGCTTCCCGCCGATCACCACGGACCGGCTCGACGTCACGATCACCGGGGCCGCCCCGCTGACCCTGCACAACCCGGTCGCCGACGAGGATCTGCGCCTCCCGGTGGGTCTGACGGAGGCGTACCTCCCGGCCCTCGACCAGTACCGCACCCCGCAGCCGGACGGCACCCGGAAGTTCTCCCTGCCGTGCGGCAAGGGCCCCGACGTGGCGCTGGACGGCGAGCTCTACCAGACGGGCGCGAAGGGGACGGTCCGGGACCTCGTGGAACGGCGTTCCATCGAGCTGACGCTGTGCCAGCAGGGGCGGGACGACGCCGAGGTGGAGCTCGGGTCGGGCGAGCACCGGCTGGAGGGCGGTGACGCGGGTCCGCTCGCGCTGACGGACGTGACGCTGACTCGCGGGACGGTCCCGGAGGCCGCCGCGGCCGGGCGCGAGCTGCGGGTGCGGGACTGGCTGGGCGACCGGCGCGAGGTGACGGTCGGCTCGGGCGCGGCCTCGTACCTGACGACCTACGAGAACCACAACGACGGCTGGAAGGCCACGCTGAACGGCAAGGAGCTCGCTCCGCTGCGGCTGGACGGCTGGCAGCAGGGCTGGCGGATCCCCGCCGGGGCGGGCGGCACGGTCAAGCTGTCGTACGAGCCGGCCACGACCTACGACGCCGGTCTGATCGGCGGCGGCGCCGGCATCGCGGTGCTGCTGGGGCTGGCCCTGTGGCGCCGCCGGGCCCCCAACCCCGACGCCCCGCAACCGGCTCCGCCGCTGCCCGGCCTGTGGCTCGGGACGGTGGCGCTGACGCTGGTCGCAGTGGTGATCGCGGGCTGGTTCGCGCTGCTGGTCCCGGCCCTGGCGCTGCTCGCGGCCAGGCGGCACACGCTGCTGGTGCCGATCGCGTTCGTGGCCCTGGCGGGTGCGGGGATCGCGGCGGCGACCGGGGCCGGTGAGCCGGTGGGCGCGGGTGACGGCGCGTTCGGCCACGTGGCTCAACTGCTCGCGTTGATCGGCCTGTTCGCGGGCCTGGTGAGCCTGCGCGAGCCCGCCCCGGAGAGGACCGACCCCGCATGACGTCTCCGACCCGCATCCCGTTCCCGGTGGTGGACGAGGTCTCCCGGCACTGCCTCCAGGAGGAGGAACCGGAAACGGTCCACATCGAGGTCCACCTCCCGGGCACTCTCGACGAGCCCCGCCTCCGCAAGGCGTTCACGGAGGCCCTGCACCGGCATCCGCGGATTCTCATGCGGGAGGCCAGGGGGCCGTGGTACCGACGCCGCTACGAGTGGGAGCTGACGGGGGAGCCGGACACGGAGGCGATCACCTTCACACCGGCAGGCCCGCGTGCGTTGCAGGACGCCAGAACGCGAGCCCTGGCAGAGGCCCCGCCCCTGTCGATGTCCCCACCGATACGCCTGGAGGTAGTCGCCCCAGCTGCGGGCAGTCGTGCCGCTGGGGCGATGGGGGTCCCCCCTGCTCATGGGGGTCCCCCCTGTTCGAGCGCAGCCGAGAACTTGGGGGAGAAGCCGAGAGCTTGGGGGAGGGTGGGCGCAGCCGCACCCCGCTCCGCCGGGTTGCGCAACGCACCGCCCCCAGCACCAACACCCAGCACCACCCAAGGCACAGTCCTAGTCCTCACCATCAACCACACCGCCCTCGACGGCCCAGCCTGCCTCCGCGTCCTGGCAACGGCCGCGGAGCTCTACGGCGGCACTGACAACTCCCCCACCGCACCCCCCACCCGTACACCCCAAGCCCCCCAGGAAGCCAAGGACATCCCGACCAGCTGGTCGCCCCCCGCCCGAGTCGCACAAGGCACACCGGAACCCTCCCCCGGCAACGGCCTGCTCGTCACCGAGCTCCCTCTCCCCCACCGCCCGAAGGGCTCCCCCTACACCGTCAACGACCAGCTCATGGTCACCACGGCCCTGACCGTCGCCCACTGGAACCGGGAACACGGCATCCGCCCCCGCCGCCCGCTGCGCATCACCATGCCCGTGGACGACCGCCCGCGCGACGCCTCGATGCCCATCGGCAACGGCACCCGCCTCGTCGAAGTGCCCTTCCTGCCGACCGAGTTGGACGTCACCGACATGCCCGCCCTGATCCGCCGCACCGCGGAGCGGACCCGCGCCCTGAAGTCCCTGCCCCGCCCGCAGCTGGGCCACGGCGCCGCTCTCCTCACCGCCCCCTGGGCCCCCGTCGCCGCCCGCGCCGCCCTCACCCGCACCCTGCGCAGGGCGGCAGCCCCCTGGACGTCGACGACCCTGCTCAGCAACATCGGCCGCATTCCGTACCCCTTGGACTTCGGCGCGGAAGCGGGCCGCGCGCACGCGGTGTGGTTCTCGGCCCCGGCCCGGATGCCGCGCGGCCTCACCGTCACCACCGCCTCCACGGCCGGCCGCCTCCACCTGGCCCTGCGCTGGTCCCGGTCCCTGCTCAGCCACGGCGACGGCGCCCATCTCCGGGACCTCTTCGAGCACTACCTGCACACCACGGAGGTGACCCCGTGACGACGACGCCCACGACACCGTCGACACCGACGACGGCCTCCACCACCGCGCCCCCGCCCCGCGACCTGCGCGACTTCTACGAGAACCCGGCCGTGCCGGTCGCCTCCGGCACCCCGCGCAGCATCCGCCAGGCCCGCATGCTGGCCCGGGCCCTCGGCCCGGCCGCCGACGGCACCCGCACCGTCGTCGACGTCGGCTGCGGCGACGGCACCGCCGCCGCCACCGCCGCGCCCCTCCTCCCCGGCCATCGCGTCATCGGCGTCGACTGGTCCCAGGACGCCCTCAGACGCGCCCGCACCCGCGTCCCGTACGCGGTGCGCGGTGAACTCACCGGCGGCGGGCTGCCGTTCGCCGACGGGTCGGCCGACGCCGTGCTGTTCAGCGAGGTGATCGAGCACCTCGTCGATCCGGACGCCGCGCTGGACGAGATCCGCCGGATCCTGCGGCCCGGCGGGCATCTGATGCTGTCCACGCCGAACCTGGCCGCCTGGTACAACCGCGCCCTGCTGCTCGCCGGTGTGCAGCCGGTCTTCTCGGAGGTCAGCCTGCGCGGCATCCACGGCCGCCCGGGCAAGGAGGTCGTGGGACACCTGCGCCTCTACACCGCCCGCGCGCTCAGGGAGTTCGTCGCCGCGTCCGGGTTCGAGGTCGTACGGCTCGAAGGCGCCCCCTTCCACGGCGTACCGCGCCCGCTGCGCCCCCTGGACCGGCTGGGCCTGTGTCCGGGCCGCGGCTCGCGTCGATCCTGCTGCTGCACGCCAGGAGGACGTAGCTCATGTGGTGGAGGAGTGGCAGCGGCCTGCTCGCGAACACCCTGTACAGCCTGGGCTTCGTGCTGGAGAAACGGGCTGCTCACCGCCCTCCCCGAGGTGACGATCCGGGAGCCGGCCCGGCTGCTGCGCCTCGTCCTCGGCAGCCCTCTGTGGGTCGGCGGTTCGCTCTCCCTGGCCGCCGGTTTCGGAGCGCAGCTCGTCGTCTACCGCACGCTGCCGATCGCCGCCGCGCAGGGCATCTTCGTCTCCGGGCTGGTGCTGCTCGTGCTGCTGTCGGCGCGGCTGCTCGGGGAGGAGACGAGTGGCCGGGAGCGGTACGCGCTGGGCGCGATCCTGCTCGCGCTGCTGATGGTGGTGCTGTCGCTGCGCGAGGGCGCCGACTCCGTCGGCCAGGAGGCGCCCTATCCGTTGATCCTGCTGGTGTGCGTGCCGTCGCTGGCGGCCGGGGTGTGGCTGTACGGCTCCGCCGAGCGGCGGGCCCGTAACCGGCACCGGCGTCCGACGACCGGCGTCGAGTACGGCGTGGCGGTGGGCCTGCTGTACGGCGTCAGCTCACTGGCCATCAAGGGCGTGTCGAGCCGTCTGACGAGCCGCGGGATCGGCGGTGCGGTCCTGGACCTGCTGACCTCCCCGTATCCGTATCTGCTGTTGTTCACCGGTGTGTTCGGCCTGGTGATGTCGCAGGCGGCACTGCAGCGCTGCCGGGCCTCGCTGATCGTGCCGGTGTGCACGACCGTGACCTCCCTGTTCACGGCGGTGCTCGGCACGCTGTCGTTCGGCGAGGCCCTGCCGGGCGACCCGCTGCGGCTCGCGCTGCGGGTGGCGGGCACGGCCCTGGCCGTCGCCGTGCTGCTGACCATGCCGAAGCACGACACCGCTCCCCGACCCGCCCCACCCGCCAAGGAGTTGGCCTCACCGTGAAGCCCGACGACCCGCTGCTGAAGATCCTGGCCTGCCCGCTCGACAAGGGCCCGCTGCGTCTGCTGGCCCAGACGACCGAGCAGGAGGAGGCGCTGTACAACCCGCGTCTGCAACGCCGCTATCCGATCGTCGACGGGATCCCGCAGTTGCTGCCCTCCTCGGGCGAGCAGGTGCCGGACGAGGAGCACGAGGAACTCCTCAAGAGGATGGCGCCGTGACCAGTCTGGCCGCCCGCCTCGCTCCCCTCCTGCCCACCCGCCTGGTGGCCGCGACGGCCCGGGCGCTGTATCCCCGGTTCGAACCGGAGCTGGCCCGGCTCGCCGAACTGTGCCCGCCGGAGTGCGGCACGGCGGTGGACGTCGGCGGCTGGTACGGGCCCTGGACGCACCGGCTGTCCGGTCTCGCCGAGCACGTCGTGACGATCGAACCGGTGCCCCACCTGGCCCGGCTGCTGGCCGCCGAGGCCCCGCCGAACGTACGGGTCATCCGCGCCGCGGCCTCGGACCGGCCGGGCATCGCCCGGCTGTGGCTGCCGTCGGACGACGCGGGCGACCGGGGTGTGTCGTCGCTGGTGCGGCGGGACATCCACGGCCGGGCGCTGGACGTCCCGTGCGTCACGCTGGACGAGCTGGGTCTGCGCGACGTCGGCTTCGTCAAGATCGATGTGGACGGCAACGAGCCGGCGGTGCTGCGCGGCGCGACGGGCCTGCTGGCCCGGGACCGTCCGGCCCTGTTCGTGGAGCTGGAGTCCCGCATCCAGCCGATCGCGCCGGTGGTGACATACCTGTCCCTGCTGGGCTACGACGGCTGGGTGCTGCCCGGCGACACCTGGGTGCCGCTGGCGAAGTTCCCCCTGGAGGACCACCAGGCCGGTACCTCCCACGTCGTCTCCCACGGTCTGCTCCGCCGTGTGCTGCCCTCCCCCGTCCTGCGGGGCCCGCGCTACGTCAACTCGGTCCTCTTCCTGCCGGACGGCCGCCGCCCGGGCTCCGCCCCGGTGGGCGACGATGGGTCCCATGCCCTCCGGAAAGCGCCCCGCTAGCCCCTTCACCCCGCTCGACTTCCAACTGGTGCTGCTGCGCCGCATGGCCGACCACAACCCCGGCCTGGTGGAGGACGCCCGCCACGAGCTGGGGGTGTCCATCGCGGACATGCGGGAGGCGAACAGGCGCTGGCAGGCGATGGTCCGCTCCCCGCGCTCCCGGGCGCCCCTGTCCCGCTATCGCCAGGTGCTGGGCGAAGCGGAGTCCCGTACCGCCCGGCGGATCGGTGATCTCGACTGCGAGGCCTGGCTCTGGCCCGTGCCCCTCTGGCCGGACCTGCGGTTCGAGGTCCTGACCGCCCCGAACGGCGCCGTGTGGAACGAGTGGCTGGTCCGCGCCCCGGGCGCCGAGGTCCCCGGGCTGCGCACGCTCGACGATCTCGTCCCCTGGTCCTGCACGGTCGACGAGGCGGCCCGTGCCTTCGCCCCCGCCAGGCCCCTGGAGGGCACGGCACCGACCCGGTGGGGGCTGGCGTTCACCGCGCCGGACGCGCGGGGCGTGCGGCGGGACGTCGTCGCGGAGTTCACCTGGGGTCTGCTGCAGCGGGTGGGGGTCACCGGCCGTCAGGGCTGAGGCGCGCCCGACGCGGTCATCGTGACTTTCCGCCAAGTGGGCGATATGGGGCAGGAGTTCGTCCGGATACGTGAGCTCTAGGCCTGCTCGGGAAGCTCGGCCTGCTCGGGGCGCTCGGTCTTCGGGGGCACGCAGCGCCATGCGAGGCCCGCGGCGGCCAGGTAGGCCACCGCCCCGATGAGCATGCTGGTCCGGATCCCGGTGCCGTAGGTCGCGGCGGAGGCGAGCAGGCTGCCGCCGAGGGCGACGCCGGTGGCGCTTCCGACCTGGCGGGTGGTGTTGAACAGGGCGGAGGCGGCCCCCGAGTAGGCCTGGGGGGCCGCGCCCATCACGGTGGCGGTCGAGCCGGTGAGGGCGAAGGACGTGCCGAAGCCGGCGGCCATCATCGGGAGCACCAGGAGCCCGTAGGCGGGGTCGGCGCCCGCGGCGGCCCAGCCGGCCAGGCCCAGCGCGGCCAGGAGCATGCCGGAGACGACCAGCGGCCGGTCGCCGGTACGGCGGGTGAGCCGGCCGGACAGGACGGAGGCGAACATGGTCATCGCCACCGCCGGGAAGAGGGCGAGACCGGTGCCGAGGGCGCTGTAGCCGCGCTGGTGCTGGAACTCCAGGCTGGCGGTGAACACCATGCCGTAGAAGCCGAAGTTGAACAGCAGGCCGATGACGGCGCCGCCGCTCATGGCGCGTGAGCGCAGCAGGCTCAGTGGGAGGGCGGGAGAGCGCGCCAGCCGCTCGCGCAGGCCGAAGGCCGCGGCGGACAGCACGGCCAGGCCCAGTCCGGCGAGGACGGCCGGGTCGGACCAGCCGCGCCGTCCGGCCTCGTTGAGCGCCGCGGTCAGCAGCGCCACCGCCGCGACGACCGCGACCTGCGCCGGCCAGTCCAGGGCCCGGTCGGCGCGCCGGGGCGAGGGCGCCACGTGCCGCAGCGTCAGCGCCAGGCAGGCCGCGCCGACGGGCAGGTTGATGAGGAACACCCAGCGCCAGCCCACCGTGGAGACGAGCAGCCCGCCCAGCAGCGGCCCGGCGGAGGCCGCGATGCCCGCCATGGAGCCCCACAGCCCGAAGGCCCGCGAGCGTGCGGCCCGCTCCGGGTAGGCCTGCTGGATCAGGGCCAGCGAGCCGGGCACGATCAGTGCCGCGCCGAGCCCCTCCACCAGCCGGGCCACCACCAGGAAGGGGGCGTCGGGCGCGAGCGCGCAGGCCGCCGAGGACACGGTGAACACCACCACGCCCGCGCAGAACACCCGGCGGTTGCCGAGCCGGTCGCCGAGCGCGCCGCCGGTCAGCAGGAACCCGGCGAAGACCAGGGTGTACCCGTCGGTGATCCACTGGATGCCGGTGAGCGAGGCCGACAGCTCCCGGCCGATCACCGGAACGGCGACGTTGATGACCGTCACGTCCAGGATCACCATGAAGTACCCGGCGCACACCGCGAGCAGCGGTGCCCAGGAGTGTCGCTCGGAGGGCATGGAGCTACCACTACACCAAAAGCCCCAACGAGGGACGTATGCCCCACAGGTGGTGGTCCGTGGTGATCAGCCGGCGGCGGCCAGGATCGCCTTCACGACCAGCGGCACGGAGTCCGGGTGCAGCCACAGGAACAGGTTCGGCTCGATCAGCTCGAGTTCCATCACGCACGGCTCCCCGTCCTCGCCGGTGACGAGGTCCACGCGCGCGTACAGCAGCTCCGGCTGCCCGGGTACGGCGGCCAGGGCCCGCTCGGCGACGTCGAGTTCCGCCGCCGTCGGCTCCCAGGGGCGCAGGTCCGGGTGGGCGATCTTGTCGGCGTCGTACGGGGTGTCCGGCGCGAGGACGGCGCCCTTGCGGCTGGCGTGCAGCAGGCGTCCGCCGAAGAACTGCAGGGCCCGCTCGCCGTGCGTCTCGATGCCGGTGAGGTACGGCTGCACCATCACGGTGAACCCCTCGGCGTGCATCCGCTCGGCCTGCCGCAGGGCGGCGTCACGCTCCCCGGCCGGGTAGCGGGCGGCATAGCGCGCCCCCGCGCCGGAGGTGGGCTTCACGACGTACTCGTGGTCGGCGGGCAGCTCGACCGGGTCGCCGGGGGCGAAGTACCGGGTGGGCACGGCGGGCACCCCGGCCTCCGCGAGCCGGCCGAGGTACCGCTTGTCGGCGTTCCACCGCACGACGTCCACCGGGTTGACCAGCCGGGTCACCTGCCCGCACCGCTCGGCCCAGGCGGTGAACTCCTCGGCCCGCCAGCTGTAGTCCCAGGTGGACCGTATGAGGGCGAGGTCGAACCCGGCCCAGTCCACCTCGGGATCGTCCCAGTGGACGACGGCGGCCTCGGCCCCTGCCTCCCGCAGGGCGCCCGCGAGTACCGGCAGGTCCCGGTCCTTGCTCTCCTCGCCCCGGGGGTCGTAGGTGACGAGCGCGATGCGCGGGGTGCCGGCCACGGCGACTCCATCCTCGGACGAACGATCGATTCCGGCGCAGGCTAACAAGCCGCCCAGGAACCGCGACACCCTGTTGACCTTCACCTTCGGTGAAGCCCCAGCATCGGTGGCGGAACCAGGAGAGCGCGAGGACCGCGCGGAGAGCAGGGGGGCGCATGGACATGCTGACGATCGGCGCGTTCGCGAAGGCCTGCCGGCTCTCGCCGAAGGCACTGCGCCTCTACGACGAGCTGGACCTGCTCCCGCCCGCCCGGGTGGACCCGGACACCGGATACCGGTACTACGCGGTCACGCAGCTGGAGCGGGCCCGGCTGGTGGCGTGGCTGCGGCGGCTGGGCATGCCGCTGGCTGAAATCCGCGAGGTGTGCCGACTGCACGACCGTGACTCCACGGCCGCCGCCCGGGAAATCCGCGCCTACTGGGCGCGGGTCGAGGCGGAGACGGCGGTACGGAGGGACCTCGCCGCGTTCCTGGTCGATCACCTGACGGCGGACTCACCGGAGTCCGGAAAGGACATCACCATGCTGGAACTTCGTTACTCCGCCCACTCCGACACCGGCCGCGTGCGCCCGGCCAACCAGGACACGGCGTACGCGGGCACGCGGCTGCTGGCGGTCGCCGACGGCTTCGGGCCGGCCGGCGGGCCCGCGAGCAGTGCCGCCGTGGAGGCGCTGCGCTTCCTGGACACCGACGAGATCCCGGCGGGCGGGGTCCTCAACCTCCTGGAGGACGCGGTCCGGGGAGCGGCCGAGGCCGTCCGGGCCGTGGCCGACGGCGCCGACGACATCGGCACGACCCTGACCGCCGCGCTGTGGACGGGCTCCCGGCTGGCCCTGGTGCACATCGGCGACTCCCGCGTGTACCTGCTGCGCGACGGCGAACTGTTCCGGATCACCCACGACCACACGATGGTCCAGTCGATGGTGGACGAGGGGCGCCTGACCGCCGAGGAGGCCACGTCCCACCCCCAGCGCGCGCTGCTTCTGAAGGCCCTGACGGGCGGGGGCTCCGACGCGCTCCCGGACCTCCGCCTGCACGACGCCCGCCCCGGCGACCGGTATCTGCTGTGCTCCGACGGTCTGTCGGGCGTCGTCCCCGAAGACCGGATCCACGACCTCCTCACCTCGCGGATCACCCCGGACGAGACGGTCGAGGCCCTGGTCGGCGCGGCGAACGAGGCCGGCGGGCCGGACAACGTCAGCTGCGTCGTGGCGGACGTCGTGGCGGCGTGACCCGGACGCGGGTGTCAGCCGCGGCTCACGCCTCTTCCTCCGGCTCCCAGTCCAGCAGCCGCACCTTGGCCACCGTGCGGACGTGACGCCGCATGGCCGCGGCGGCCTGGCGGGGCTGCTGTGCGGCGATCGCGTCGAGGATGGCCTGGTGCTGGGACAGCGAGCGGGACGGGCGGCCGGGCTGGCGGAGGGACTCGGTGCGGCTCTCGGCGATCTGCTCGGCGATCGACCGCATGAACTCGGCGAGCAGACTGCTGTGGGCCGCCGCCGTCACGGCCGCGTGGAACAACCGGTCGCCCTCGACGCCGTGACCACCCGCCGCGATCTCCTCCGACATGTGGGCGAGCGCCGAGCGCATCGCGGCCACGTCCTCCTCCGTGCGTCGTTCGGCCGCCAGTTCGGCCAGCTTCGTCTCCAGCGCCTCCCGGGCCTCCAGCACGTCCGGGAGGCGCCGCCGGCGTTCGACCATGCGGTCGACGGGTTCGGTGTCGAGGCTGTCCCGGACGAGGTAGGTGCCACCGCCGTGCCGGGCCTCCACCAGGCCCTGGACCTCCAGCACCACGATCGCCTGCTTCACCGAGGCGCGGCTCACCCCGAGCCGCTGGGCCAGGTCCCGCTCGGGCGGCAACCGGTCGCCGGCGCGCAGGCCGCCCTCGGCGACATACTGGCGCAGCCGCTCCAGCACCTGTTCGTAGAGCCGCTGTTTCGTCATGGGGCGCAGGGCGTCGGTCACGGAGTCCCCCTCTCGTCGGGAGCGTAACACCGGCCTCTCGCACTGGCCGAGTGGCTGAACCAATTCTCGCCGGACCTCTTGACGCGCGCCCGGGCCGCGCCCACGCTGTTCGACCAACGCACCTCAAGTGGCTCAGCCACTCGTCCACTACCGACGGGGTGCTCCCAGTCAGCTCCGGGGCCCAAAGACGGGAGCCCGTATGTCCCCTGAACTCATCTCGATCCTCGTCCTCGTCGTGGTGTTCGTCATCGCCACCACTCGTTCCGTCAACATGGGCGCGCTCGCCTTCGCCGCCGCCTTCGGGGTCGGCGGGCTCGTCGCCGACCTCGACGCGGACGGCATCTTCGCCGGCTTCCCGGGCGACCTCTTCGTCGTCCTGGTCGGCGTCACGTACCTGTTCGCGATCGCCCGCGCCAACGGCACCACCGACTGGCTGGTGCACGCCGCGGTGCGGCTCGTGCGGGGGCGGGTGGCGCTCATCCCCTGGGTGATGTTCGCGCTGACCGGCGCGCTCACGGCGATCGGCGCGGTCAGCCCGGCCGCGGTCGCGATCGTCGCCCCGATCGCGCTGAGCTTCGCCGCGCGGTACGGGATCAGCCCCCTGCTGATGGGCGCGATGGTCGTCCACGGCGCCCAGAACAGGGCGGCTTCTCCCCGATCAGCATCTACGGCTCGATCGTCAACGGCATCGTCGAACGCGAGAAACTCCCGGGCAACGAGGTGGTCCTGTTCCTGGCGTCCTTCGCCGCGAACCTGGTGATCGCGGCAGTGGTGTTCGTGGTGTGCGGCGGAATGAAGCTGTGGTCGCAGGGGGCGGTGGAGGAGACCCCAGCTGCGGGCAGTCGTGCCGCTGGGGCGATGGGGGTCCCCCCTGCTCATGGGGGTCCCCCCTGTTCGAGCGCAGCCGAGAACTCGGGGGAGAAGCCGAGAGCTTGGGGGAGGGCGGGCGCAGCGGCATCTGGCACCGCCCGGCTGCGGACCGCCCCGACCTCAGCACCACCCAAGCTGAGCCCGGAATCAACCACCCTCACCCCGGCCCGCACCGCCACCCTCATCTCCCTCCTCGCCCTGGTCGTAGCCGTCCTGATCTTCGACCTCGACGCCGGCCTCACCGCCATCACCCTCGCCGTCCTCCTCAGCACCGCCTGGCCCGAGGCCAGCCGCAAGGCAGTGGGCGAGATCGCCTGGCCGACGGTCCTCCTCATCTGCGGCGTCCTCACCTACGTGGGCGTCCTCGACGAGATGGGCACCATCACCTGGGCCGGCGAGGGCGTGGGCGGCATCGGCATCCCCCTGCTCGCCGCCGTCCTGCTCTGCTACATCGGCGCCCTGGTCTCGGCCTTCGCCTCCTCCGTAGGGATCATGGGCGCCCTGATCCCCCTCGCCGTGCCGTTCCTGGAACGCGGCGAGATCGGAGCCGTCGGCATGATCGCGGCACTCGCCGTCTCGGCGACGGTCGTCGACGTCAGCCCGTTCTCGACCAACGGCGCACTCGTCCTCGCCGCCGCACCGGACGTCGACCGCGAGCGTTTCTTCCGGCAGCTGATGGTGTACGGAGGGATCGTGGTCGCGGTCGTCCCCGCGGCGGCGTGGCTCGTGATGGTCGTCCCCGGCTGGGGGTAGCGAGCCGATGACCAGTGGACAGGCAAACGTTTAAGGAGATGTGACGCGTGACCTCCCTCTTCCCGGCCCTGACCGGCGGCTCCTGTGACCGGCCCGCCGTACGGTTCGGCGAGCGCTCGCTGACCTACGGAGAACTCGCCGCCGCGGCCGGTGCGACCGCCGCACGCATCCGGGACGTCCGCCGGGTCGCGGTCTGGGCGACCCCCACCATGGAGACCGCCGTGGCCGTCGTCGCCGCGCTGCTGGCCGGCGTGCCCGCCGTGCCGCTCAACCCGAAGTCGGGTGAGAAGGAACTCGGGCACATCCTGTCCGACAGCGCGCCCGACCTGGTGCTCACGGCACCGGACGATCAACTCCCCGCCCCCGTGGGGGACCTGACGCGTCTCGACGTGGACGTGCACGGCACCGGCCCCGTCCCCGAGGACCACACCCGCGAGTCCGACCCGGCGCTGATCGTCTACACCTCCGGCACCACCGGCCCGCCCAAGGGTGCCGTCATCCCGCGCCGGGCGATCGCCTCGACCCTGGACGCGCTGGCCGACGCCTGGCAGTGGACCGGCGACGACGTACTCGTCCACGGACTGCCGCTGTTCCATGTGCACGGGCTGGTCCTGGGCACGCTCGGCCCGCTGCGGCGCGGCGGCTCGGTGCGGCACCTGGGCCGGTTCAGCACCCAGGGCGTGGCCCGGGAGCTGAGCGGCGGCGCGACCATGCTGTTCGGTGTGCCGACGATGTACCACCGCATCGCGGAGGCGGTGACCGGCGACCCCGACCTGGTCAAGGCGCTGACCGGGGCGCGGCTGCTCGTGTCGGGTTCCGCCGCGCTGCCCGTGCACGACCACGGCCGGATCGCGACGGCGACCGGGCGGCGCGTGATCGAGCGGTACGGCATGACGGAGACGCTGATGAACACCAGCGTCCGGGCCGACGGCGAGGCCCGCCCGGGCACGGTCGGTGTGCCGCTGCCGGGTGTGGAGCTGCGGCTGGTCGAGGAGGACGGCTCGGAGGTCACCGGGTACGACGGGGAGACCGTCGGCGAGATCCAGGTGCGCGGCCCGAACCTGTTCACCGAGTACCTCAACCGGCCCGACGCCACCGCCGCCGCGTTCACCGCCGACGGCTGGTTCCGCACCGGCGACATGGCGGTGCGCGACCCCGACGGCTACGTCCGGATCGTCGGCCGCAAGGCCACCGACCTGATCAAGAGCGGCGGTTACAAGATCGGGGCCGGGGAGATCGAGAACGCGCTGCTGGAACACCCGGGGGTGCGGGAGGCCGCTGTCACCGGGGAGCCGGACGACGACCTGGGCGAGCGGATCGTGGCGTGGATCGTCCCGGCGGAGCCCCAGTCGCCGCCGTCCCTCGACGAGTTGGCGGACCACGTGGCCGGGCGTCTCGCCCCGCACAAGCGCCCGCGCGTCGTCCACCACCTCGACGCCCTGCCCCGCAACGACATGGGGAAGATCATGAAGCGGGCGCTGGGCCATGGCTGAGCGGCTCTCCGCCCGCGAGGTCGTCGCCGCCGTCACGGACGACTCGACCTTCGCGGAACTCCCCTCGGTGATACGGGACGCCAAGCCGGACGGTCCGCTCGCCTGGCCGGGCTACGACGCCTCGCGCGCCCGTGCCGCCGAACGCACCGGCGAGCAGGAGTCCGTGGTGTGCGGCACCGCCCGCGTCGGCGGCGTCCGGGCCGTGCTGATCGCGTTCGAGTTCGGCTTCCTCGGCGGCTCGCTCGGCGAGCGCACCGGGGACCGGCTGGAGGCGGCGTACACGTACGCCCGGGAGCACCGTCTGCCGGTCGTGCCGCTGGTCGCCACGGGCGGCAGCCGGATGCAGGAGGGCATGCTCGCGCTGGCCCAACTCCAGCGGGTGGCCCGCCAGTCGGCACTGACCGGGGCGGCCGGTCTCGCCCAGGTCGCGGTGGT
>NZ_GG657757.1:2720579-2722483 GCF_000158955.1 Streptomyces viridochromogenes DSM 40736
GCGGCCCGGCTGATCCGGGCTCGCCGACCGGCTCGGCATCCCGGTGCTGACCCTCGTGGACACCCCGGGGCGCCGCCAACGACGCGGACGCCGAGCGGCAGGGCGCGGGTGCGGCGATCGCCGACCTGTTCGGCGCGGTGGCGGGCGCCCGCACCCCGGTGACCACACTGGTGATCGGCGAGGGCGGCTCCGGCGGCGCGCTGGCCCTGGCCGCGCCCGGCAACACCTGGGCCACTCCCGACAGTTACTTCTCGGTGATCGCGCCGGAGCTCGCGGCGGCCATCCTCAAGCGGCCACCGCGAGAGGTGGAGGCGACGGCGGACCAGCTGCGGATCCGGCCGCAGGACCTGGTGGAGCTGGGGGTGATCCGGGGGACCGTCGGACCGTGAGGGTTCGGTGATGCCCCACGCACCATCAAGTACCTTCCGTCACAATGGGGGTGCTCAACGCGACAACAGGACGACGGGGGTGCCGTGGACGGAGTGGTCGAGTTCAGGACCGGTGACGGTGCGGTGGTCGCGGTCGAGGCGGTGCAGGAGCGCTCCGGCTCCCGCCTGGTCTCCCGCGGCGACGGCACGGTGCAGGCGGCCCGCACCTTCGAGGGTGCCCTGGACGGGGTGCGCGCGGCGGCGGAGTCCGCGCTGCGGGTGTTCCGGGACGGCTCGTTGCGGCCCGACGGGGTGGAGATCGAGTTCGGGGTGAAGCTGTCCGCCGAGACCGGCGCGATCATCGCCAAGGGCACCGCCGAGGGCCATCTCGTGGTGAAGCTCTCCTGGTCTCCGGCCGCCCCGGAGGCCGGCGCCGCGTCATGAACAGCGCCGAGTGGCACGCCCGGATCGAGTTACGGGGCCAGGTGGCCGGAGCGGGCTTCCTGGTCACCCCCAGCACGGTGCTGACCTGCGCCCATGTCGTACGGCACGGTGAGGACCTGGCCGTGACGCTCACGGAGCTGCCCGGCTCCCCGCCCGTGCCCGCCCGGGTCGTCGCCCACGGCGGCTGGGCCGGCGGCAGCACCGACCTCGGTGACCTCGCCGTGCTGGAACTGGACCGGGAGATGCCCGTCACCCCGGCCGCACTGGCCCCGGCCGACGCGGCGCACGGCACGAGTCCCCGCAAGCTCGTCGTCTACGGCTTCCCCGCCGGCTTCGACGAGGGCACCCTCGCCGAGTACCGCGTCACCGCACCGCAGTTGATCAAACGGGAGTGGATCCAGCTGGAGGCCTGGCACCCGGGAGGCCAGCCCCTGGCCCCCGGCTTCAGCGGGGCCGCCGTCACCCTGGCCGACACCGGCGAGGTCGTCGGCATGGTCACCGCCGCGGCCGGCACCTCGGGCGTGCGCAACGGCCGGATGATGCCCACCGAGGTCATGGCCCGCTACTGGCCCGGACTCCAGAGCCTCGTCCCCACCTCGGACCACGCGAGCGCCGACCGGGCCCGGCTGCGCGCCCTGGTCGAGAAGGCGGCCCGCGCGGGCGTGGACTGCGACCCGGTACGGCTCTACACCGCCGCGGCCGACCCGTTCGACCCGCCGCCGCCCGAGGAGGGCTTCGACTCGCTGTGGTCGGCGGCCCTGTTCGTGCTGTGCGAACTCGACGGGCCGGGCGCCGCACCGACGGTGGCCCGCTTCGCCGACCGGCTGGAGGCCCTGCTGCACACCCCGGCCGTGGAGCCGGAGGCGCCCGACTGGTCGCCCATCCTCGTCGAACTCGGGCACAGCGGCGCGGGCGACGGCCTGGTCCGCGTCGAGGTGTCCGCGTACAGCGAGGGGCGGCGGCATCCGGTGGACTCGGGCACGGTCGAGCAGCACCGGCTGCGCGCGTACGTGCGGGACCGTATCGAGGAGGCCTTCCGGTTCCTGACGCCCGGGGCCGACGAACTCGTCGCGTTCGCGCTGCCCCGGGACT
>NZ_GG657757.1:2722825-2725960 GCF_000158955.1 Streptomyces viridochromogenes DSM 40736
ACCGCCCCGGCCGCCTCCCGCACCCGGCCGCAGTTCGACACCTCGCTCACCGCGCCGGCCCCGGTGATCGTGTGGTCGCGCGGCGGCTGCGGCTCGGGACAGGAGGACTGCTCCGGAGCGGACGGCTGCACCGGCAAGGCCTTCCTGGACGCGCTCGACGCCTGCGTCGCGGACGTACCGCCCGCCGAACTCCCCCGCCACGTCCTGGCCCTGCGCGAGGAGGCCGCCGCGGAGGAGGACCACTGGGCCCACGGCATCCAGCTGCTGTGGGACGACCCGCGTGTCTTCACCGACCCGCACGCCGTCGCCGCGGCCCACACCCGAACACCGGTGGCCTGACCCACCGGGAAGCCGCCCGGCGCCCGAGGAACACCCGCACGAAAACGGAGAGCGGAGACCACACCCCCATGCCGCACTGGTCCGTCTACACCGGCAGCAACGAGCCGCACGACGGCATCGACGACCTCCCCGATCCACCGCCCTGGCGCGCCTTCGACGGCGGGCCCGCCCTGCCGCCGCCGCACGACACCGACGACGCGACGGCCGTCTCCCCCGACCGTGTGCACCGGGCGAAGTCGTACGTGGCCACCCCCGAGAGCGTCCGGCTCGTCAACGCCGCGCTCTGCCTGCGCCGCCCGCTGCTCGTCACCGGCCCACCCGGCACCGGCAAGTCCTCCCTGGCCTACGCGGTCGCCCGCGAGCTGCGCCTCGGGCCGGTCCTGCGCTGGAACATCACCAGCCGCAGCGCCCTGGCCGACGGCCTCTACCAGTACGACCCGCTGTCCCGGCTGTACGCGGCCCGGGAGCGGCGGGACGGGCAGGACCGTTCCGGCCGTTCCGCCGCCGAGGTCGAGGACCACCTCCGCCTCGGCCCGCTCGGCACGGCCCTGCTCCCCTACGACCGGCCCCGCGCCCTGCTCGTCGACGAGATCGACAAGAGCGACCTCGACCTGCCGAACGACTTGCTCAACGTGCTGGAGGAGGGCCAGTACGAGATCCCCGAACTGGTGCGGGCAGCCCGCCACTCGGGCGGCGGCGCGGCCGAGGTCCTCGCGGACGGCACGGACACCCCGGTCACCGTGCACCGCGGCCGGGTGCGCTGCCGGGCCTTCCCGTTCGTGGTGCTGACCAGCAACGGCGAGCGCGAGTTCCCGCCCGCCTTCCTGCGCCGCTGCGTCCGGCTGAAGCTGCGCCGCCCCGACCGGGACCAGCTCACCGACATCGTCCGCGCCCACCTCGACACCCCGGACGGCCACGCCGACCGCATGATCAGCCAGTTCCTGGAACGGGCCGCCGGCGGCGAACTGGCCACCGACCAGCTGCTGAACGCCCTGTACCTCACCGGGGTCGCGGGCCTGGACGCCGACTCCCGCGACGACCTCGCCGAGCAGCTGATGCCGTACCTCAGCGCGACGGCCGACGGCGATGGCTTCTGACCCGGGCACCGGGCGGCCGTCGCCGGTCGCCCGGCTGGCCGCGGCCCTGGCCGCGGCGGGCGCGTCGCCGACGCCCCGGGAGCTGGCGGAACTGCTGTGGATGGCAGCCCGGTTGGCACCACCGGACCGGCCGGAGGAGACGCCGTCGGGGGCCGTCGCGTCCGGCGGCCCCGCCGGGGAAGGTGCCGCCGGAGGGGAGGGTGCCGCCGCCGGGGAGGGTGCCTCCGTCCCTGAGGAGAACGGCGCTGCGGGGCCTGCGCAGCCGGAGCCGTCTCACCGTACGCCGGACCCGTCCCCGGAGGCCCCGGAGGCAACCGGCCCGACCCCCGGCCGCGTTCCCCTCAGCCTGCCCGCCCCCCGCTCCCCGCATCACCGGCCCGACCACCCGGGCGGCGGCGGATCGCCCCTCCTCGCCCCGGCGCCCCCGATGCTCCCGCACCCGCTGGCGCTGCAACGCGCCCTGCGCCCGCTGAAGCGCGAGGTGCCCTCCGCGCACGGCCGGGTGCTGGACGAGCGGGCCACGGCCGACCGGATCGCCCGGCTCGGCGCCCACCCCGACGTGTGGTTCCCCGTGCTGCGCCCGGCCCCCGACCGCTGGCTGCGCCTCAACCTCGTGCACGACACCGGCCCCACCATGCCGGTCTGGCGCCCTCTCGTGGCCGAACTGCACGCGGCACTCGCCCAGTCGGGCATCTTCCGCACGGTCGGCCTGCACCCGGCCACGCCCGACGGCCGGGCCCGCCAGGTGCCCGTCCTCGACGACGGCCGCACGGTCACCCTCGTCCTCAGCGACTGCATGGGCCCGCAGTGGCGCCCGGGCGAGGCGGGCGACCGCTGGTACCGCACCCTGCGGCACTGGGCCCGGCACATGCCGCTCGCCGTCGTCCAGCCGCTCCCGGAACACCTCTGGCCCACCACCGCGCTCCCCGCCGAACCGGGCCTGCTCACCGCGCCGTCCACGGCGGCGCCCTCGGCGACACTGGCCTTCACCCCGTACGACCCCGCACCCGCCCCCGCCTCCGAGCAGGCCCTCCCGGTCCCCGTCCTGGAACCGGGCGCCCCCTGGCTCGCCCACTGGGCGGCCCTGGTGGCCGACCCGGGTGGTGCCCGCACACCCGGTGCGGTGGCCTGGCTGCCGCCCGCCCCCGCACCGCCCGCCGAACCGGCCCCCGATCTCGCCTCGTCCTCCCCGGAGGACCTGGTGCTGCGCTTCCGCGCCACCGCGTCCCCGGAAGCCTTCCGCCTCGCCGGGCACCTCGCGCTGGCGGTCCCCTCTGTCCCGGTGATGCGTCTCGTGCAGCGCGCCCTGGACCGCGACCCGCGCCCCCAGCATCTCGCCGAGGTCATCCTCAGCGGCATGCTCATCTCCGTCCCCGGGCCACCGGGCTCGTACGCGTTCCGGCCCGGCGTACGGGAGTTGCTGCTGCGCTCCCTCCCGCGCACGGCCCGCGGCCGGACCCGCGAGTTCCTCGCGCGGGTCGGTGGCCTGATCGACGAACGGGCGGGCCTCGCGGCCGGGGAGTTCCGGGCCGAGACATCCGGCGGCCAGGGCGACGCCCCGGGCACGGCGTTCGCGACCGTGAGCGAGGAGACGGTGCGGCGGCTGGGCGGGGAGGGGGCGCCGCCGGAGCGTCTCATCGGCGGGCGGTACCGGCCGACCGGGTTGCGCGGGATACGACACGCAGCCTGTGGAAGGCCG
>NZ_GG657757.1:2726115-2815967 GCF_000158955.1 Streptomyces viridochromogenes DSM 40736
ACGTGGTGACGGAGTTCGTGGACGGGCTGACGCTGGCCGAGGTGCTCTCGGGGCTCTCCTTCCGGATGTTCGCCCGCCTGGTGTGCCAGGGCCTGGCCGGCCTCGAAGCCCTCCACGCCCACGGTCTGGTGCGCGGGGCGCGCGGGGCCGACGGCCTGTTGCTGCGGCCCGACGGCACCGTGATGATCAGCCGGGTCGCGTTGGGTGAGGAGTCGCGGGGCAAGGACCCCGAGTCGGACATGGCCGAGTTCCGCTGGCTGCTCAAGCAGCTGGGCGCGGGCTTGTCCGTCCCCGCCGAATACCGGAAGCTGCTCGACCTGGTCGAGGGGCGCAAGCTGCACGAGGCCGCCCGCTACGCCGCCGCACTGCCCGGGATGGCCCAGTGGTCGGCCCCGCTCCACATCACCATGCTCGGCCCCCTGCGCATCAGCGACGCCATGTTCCCCCGCGAGCTTCCCTCGCCGGAAGTCCAGGCCCTGCTGTGCATGCTGCTCCTGCGCCACGGGCGGCGGGTGACCAGCGCCGAGCTGGCCCGGGGACTGTGGGAGGAACCCCCGGGGGAACGCCAGGCCGCCGCCCGCATCGAGGATCTGATTCCGGAGCTGCGACGACTGCTGCCCCCCGGCGCCCTCGTCACCCTCCAGGACGCCTACGCCCTGCACGTCCCGGACGTCTACGTCGACGTGTTCCACTGCGAGGAACTCCTCGGCGCGACCATGCGCGGGCCCACCGAGCTCCGGCGCGCCCTCGACCTCTGGTACGGCGACCCCCTCGACGGCGTCCCGGGCCCCGCCGCCGCGGCCACCCGGGACCGCCTGCGCGCCCTCAGGCTGGACCTCGAGACCACGCGGGACGGACCGGACCAGGGGTCGTCCGAGCAGGACACCGCCCCCACGATCCACTTCGAGGCCGACGACCTCACCGGCCGCCCCGAGGCTCGCATCACCCTCGAGTACGCGGTGCACGAGATGCTCTCCCGGGGCGCCCTCGCCGCCCACCGGTTCGACGTCCGGGTCCGCGACAACGGCTACGTCGTCCACACCGAGCCCGGCACCTACGTCCTCCCCGTGCTGGTCGCGGTCCTGCGCGGGCTCCCCGAAGTCCTCACCGGGCTGGTCGACCCGCCGCCCCTCACCGTGACGTTCTGGGACGGGCCGGCCCCGCCGCCCGAGGCCCCGCCCGTGCCCGCCGACATCCAGGTCCTCCTCTCCCCGGCCCTGTACGAGGAGTTCGCCGCCAGCTCGGCGGCCCAGGGCCCCCAGCGGTTCCAGCCCGTCTACGAGGGCGGTGCCGCGGACACCCCGCCCGTCGCCTGGCACTGCCCGCTGTCCCCCGCCGCGGCCGCCCCCGAGCCCGAGGCACGCGACCTGGTGCGGGGCCCGTTCATCACGCGCGACCTGCGCCGGCTCGGCATACCGGCCCCGGGCCGCACGGCCGTCGTCCACACGCGGCCCGACGGACCGCTGACCCTCCTCAACCCCGCCCAGCCGCACGGCGACGGACCGCCCCGGCACGTGACGTACTACGAGGTGGACCTCACCACCCACCAGGCCCGCTACCTGGTCTCCCTGCCCGGCTCAGGCAAGGGTGTCTTCGCCGCGTCGGCCGAGCTGTCCTGGCACGTGGACGACCCGGTCGCCTTCGTGCGCGCCGAGGTGAGCCGGGTCTCCGAGCGGTTGCTCGACCATCTGGTGGAGGAGGCGGCCCGCATCACCCGCCGTCATCCGCTGCGCCGGGCGGGCGCCGCCCAGCGGGCGGTCAACGCCGGGCTGCGCCGGTGGCCGGTGCCGGGGCTGTCGGTGACGGCGTCGGTGCAGCTGGCCCCGGAGGGTGCGGCGCTGCCCGGGCCGCAGGGCGCGGCTCCGCCGGCGCCCTCGCCGGCCGGTCTTCTCGGTGACGCCGAGACCGTGCTGCTCGGCTTCGACGGGCCCATGGCCCGCCTGTTCTCGGCGAACGCCGCGCAGGAGGCGGTGCTCGACCTGCTCGGCCTCGTCGCCGAGCACCGCGGCCCGGACGCCGTGGCCGCCGGGTGGCGGGAGACGTTCACACATCCGCTGGACGTGCTGCGGGCCTTCGCACACGACCCGCTGGGGCCGGTGCTGCGCGAGCGTCTGGACGACCTCGAACTGCGGGCGGTGCCCCACGCCCCGGCGACGCACAACGCCGTGCCCCTGCTGCGCGCCCTGCACGCCCCCGGCCGCAGCGTGTGCGTGGTCACGGACGCCTGCGCCGACGCCGTGCACCGCTACCTGAGGCCCTACGGCACGCTCCCCCTGGCCGGTGTCCACGGCCGCGCCGAGGATCCCGAACTCCTCACCCCGCACCCGGACTGCCTGCTGCGTGCCCTGGACTCCTGCGCCGGGTCCGCCGCCACGGGCCTGGTCATCGGGTCCACGGTCGCCGAGCTGGCCGCCGCCCAGCGGGCCGGGCTGCGTTTCATCGGCCTCGCCCGCAACGCCACCACCGGCCGGCAACTCCGCGAGGCGGGCTGCGAAACCACCGTCACCTCCCTGGCCCCCCTCCTGGAGGCCGCCCGCTCCCTCTAGGGCGCTGTGTGATCAAACCCCCCGTTCGGCGGCGCCCCGCCCGGCCCCCCAGGAAAGGCGGCCCCGGCGCCTCCCGCGCACGATGCGAGGGAGGCCCGCCGCCCGGCGGCCCCACGTCTGCGAGGCCCGCCACCTGGCGGCCCCCCACGGTCTGTGCTCTCGGGAGGACCTGCCATGACCGCCAGTCTGGAGCAGTTGCGCCGCTGCCACTTCGCCGTCGACCTGGGAGCCGCCCGCACACGCGTCTTCGTCAAGGGCGCCGGGCTCGTCGTGGACCAGCCGTCCGCCGCCGCCGTGAACAGCCGCACCGGCGCGCTGATCGCGGTAGGCGAACTCGCGGAGAAGATGACGGGCCGCACACCCGACTACATCCGGGTGGTACGGCCGGTGAGCGGCGGCACCGTCGTCGACATCGAGATGGCGCAGCGCATGCTGCGTCACCTGCTCGGCGACAAGATGCGCCGCAGCCTGCGCCGCAAGCCGATCCTGCGGGCGGCGGCCTGCACCCCGCACGACGCCGACCCGCTGGCCCAGCGCGCCGCGATCGAGACGCTGGTCGGTCTCGGGGCCCGGCGGGTGGAGCTGGTGGACACGCTGATCGCCGCCGCCGTCGGCTGCGGGCTGCCCGTGGAGCAGCCCGAGGCCACGATGATCATGGTGTGCGGGGCGGCCGCCACGCAGGTGGCCGTGCTGTCCCTCGGGTCCATCGTCACCGCCGAGCGCATCCCGGTGGGCGGCGAGGCCGTCGACCACGCGATCGTGCAGCACCTGCGCCACGAGCACGAGCTGATGCTGCCCAGCCAGTCGGTACGGCCGTTGCAGCTCGCCCTCTCGGGCAACGGCCTCACCCCGCACGGTCCGGCCTCGACGGAGATCCACGGGCGGGACGTCGCCACCGGCCTGGCCCGCTCGGTCCAGGTCGACACCGCCGCCGTACGGGACGCGATCCAGACGCCGCTCACCGCGATCCTGGACGGCATCGGGCAAGGTGCTGCGGGACTGCCCGCCCGACCTGGTCGCCGACCTCGCCGACCGGGGGATCATGATGGTCGGCGGCAGCGCGCTGCTGCCGGGCCTCGACCAGATGCTGCGGCAGGCGACCGGCATGCCCGTGCACATCGCGGAGCGCCCGGACGTCTGCGCGGTGCAGGGCCTCGGCGCGATGCTGGAGGGGCGGATCGAACCGCTGGCGCTGGATCCGCTGGGGGCGTGAGCCGCCGGGGACAGGGGCCGCCGGGGGGGCGTGCCCCTCAGCGGTCGAACCAGCAGCGCACGGTCGTACCGCTGTCGGCCGTGTGCACCCGCACCAGGTCGGCGATCAGGTTGACCAGCAGCAGCCCGCGCCCGCCGCGCTGGTCGCGGGGTACGGGCCGGCGCCCGGCCAGCGGGTCCACGAGGCGCCCTTCGTCGCGCACCTCGCACACCACGTACCCGTCCTCGGTCCACACCCGCAGCACTCCGGTACCACCGCCGTGGATCACGCTGTTGGTGGTCAGTTCGGCCATGGCGAGGGCCAGGTCGTCGAGCTTGACGCCGGTGAGGCCGTGCCGTGAGCCCTCCCCGACGGCCACGTGCCGGGCCTGGGGGAGCGAGGCGGAGTCGAAGGCGAACGTCAGTGCGTCCGGCACGGGCGGCAGCGGCTGGTTGCAGCGGGCGACGATGTCGGCGGGCGCGTAGGCCTCGCTGTCCTCCGCGTGCCCGGAGCCGGAGCGGATGACCTTGGGGTGGGTGGCCCAGGCGTCGGCGAGGACGTGCTCGGGCAGCTGCCCGACGTCGTACGGGCACAGGATGGTCGCCGCGCTGCTCCGGAAGGACGCGTTGATGAGCGCCTCGTGCTGGACGCAGGCGGCGTACTCGGTGTCGGAGCGCCCGGCCCAGACGGGCTCGCCGATGATCCGCACCCGGCTGCCGGGCGGCTGGGCGTCGGCGAAGGCGCGCAGCACGCCGGGGATGATCCGGCCGGGGGTTGCGTCCGGCCTCGCACATGTCCAGGAGCCGCACGGCGTCGGCGGCGTCGCCCAGGGCCTCCCTGATCAGGGCCAGGTTCTTGCCGGGCACCGCGACCGCGACCGGGTCGCCGGCCGCCAGGGCCTCGCGCACGAAGGGGATGGTGCCGCCGAGGTACTCCTGCTCGTCCCGGTAGAAGAACGCGGGGTGGACGAAGGACTCCGAGGGCCCGAAGGGGTCGGTCACGGCAGTGGTCATGACGTCGTCACCTCGATCCCCGCCTGGCCGGGCCACAAAAGGTCAAGCGTGCGCCGCAGGGCCGGCGGCGGCCGCCGTACCACGAAACGCCGGCCGTCCGTGAGCCGCCGGGCGGCGTCCGCGAGCGCACCCGCGCCGGCGACGTCGACGAAGGTCACGTCGGACAGCTCCAGGTAGTACACGTCGTCATCCTCGCGAACGGCCTCTTCCAGTACACCTTCCCAGATCGCACGGGTCGTCAGGCCGACCTCACCGGCCGCCCGGACCCCGCTCCGCCCGGCCAGCGGGAACACTGCCAGACCCGGCACGGAACCACGGTGACCGGCGCCCGGCACCTGATACGGAGTGTTCACGCCCCTCTCCCCACGTTCTGGACCACAGCGCTCGTACCCACCCGGGGAGAGGTCATTCCCCACATCTGTGTGTAGTAAGCCGTACGGCGGGCAGGCGCACCTCACGGACGTCCACGGGGGCGAGTGACGTCGTGCAGATCCGGTGAGGACGAACACGACCGACGAGGACCGAGAAGGCGGTGACATGACCACTGCGGCATCACCACATCTCACAGGAAGGCTGAGTCCACTGGTCATCAGTGGTCGCGTGGACGCGGAACGCGCCGAGCTCACCCCGCGCGGTGAGCTCGTACACGGCTGCGCGGAAACTCTGGCCAGGACTCTGGCCGAGTTGCCGCACAGCATCACGCGGGTGGACCTGGACATGGGGGGCGTGCACTTCATGGACACGGCGGGTCTGCAGTTCCTGGACCTGCTGGGCGACTACGGCCGGCAGCGCTCGCTGACGGTCACGGCCACGAACTGGAACGGCCAGCCGCGACGCATCCTGGAGCTCGCGGGCCTGGACACCACGGACCCGCTCCACTCCGAGCCCGCCCCCGACGCCCCGGCTCCGGCCCTGGGCTCCTCCGTGGTCTCCCTGGAGCGCGCGGAGCGACTGCACGTCCTCCAGGAGGAGGTCGAGCAGCTCCGCCAGGCCATCGCCTCCCGCCCGGTCATCGACCAGGCCCGTGGGATCCTCATGGCCACCCACGGCTGCACCTCCGACGAGGCCTGGCACATCCTGCGCGAGACGTCCCAGCTCTCCAACACCAAGCTCCGCGAGGTGGCCGCCGCTGTGACGGCCAGCGCCGAGACGAACGCCCCGCCCCCGCCCCCGGAGCTCCGCACAGCCCTCCAGCGGGCCATCGCCCGCCGCCGGGGCTGAGTCCGGGGCGGCCCTGCTCCGGCCACTCCGACCGTGGCCGGGGCACCTGAAGGCACCGGCGTCCGGGGCACACCCGCGCACCCGTGCGCACCGTCCCACCCGCTCGCCGCACAACCTGGACCGAGCCGTCCTCGTTGGGAGTCGTGTGCCTCGCGCGAACACACGACCGGCAGACCGACGAGCGACCGCCGCAGGGGCGGTGATCGGCGACGATCCGGCGCTGCGGGCGGCCTACGGGCTGTGCCGGCGCCGGACCCGGGAGCAGGATCCGGCGGAGTACGCGCTGATCCAGCTGGTGCCCCCGGCGCTGCGTCCGGCCTGCTGGGCCCTGTGGGCGGCGGCCAACGCGCTCGACGACCTGGGCGATGACCGCACCGCGCCCGCGGCCGAACGCGCCGCCCGGGTCGAGGAGTGGATCACCGCGCTGCGCAGCGAGCTGCCCAGCGGCACGAGTCCGGACCCGATCCGCCACGCCCTGCTGGACACCACGGCCCGCTGGGGCCTGGACCTGTCCGAACTGGACGGCGCCATGACTCAGGTCCGGGACGACACCCGCGGCAGGCGCTTCGACGACTGGGCGGCGTGGCGCACCTGGGGCCGGGACAACCTGCTGCCCTGGTTCGGCCAGGTCCGCGCCCTCTTCGACCGGGCCGGTGTGCCCGTGGCCCTCCGCATGGACACCCGGGAGACCTACGAGGAGTTCCTCGACGGCGTCCGGCTCACCGACATCCTCACCGACCTGTCCGCGGACCTCGCCCAGGGCGACCTCCTCCTGCCCGACGAGGCCGTGCGGCCCTTCCCGGGGGCTGCGCAGGACCTGGCCCACCGGCGTTGGAGCCCCGCCGTCGCCGCCCTGGTCACCGACCTGACCGGACTGGCCCGCCGGTGGGTGAGCCAGGACGGCCTCGGCCGCGGCATGCACCCCGGCCCGGCCACCGTCCTGGACACCATGGCCGCCCTGCTGCGCGCCCAGCTGGACGCCATCGGCCGCTGCGGTCCGGCCCTGCTCCGGCGCCGGCCCCGGCCCGCGCTCCCGGTCCGGGCCCGCATCCTCGCCCCCGCCCGGGTCCGCGCCGCCCTGGCCTGGAGCCTGACCCCGTTGACGGTGCCACCCGCCCGGCGCACCGGCCACGCCGTCCCTCCCACGACCGACCGCCCGGCCCTCACCACGGTGCTCCGTCCCCCACCGCCCCACCCCACCGGCCGGCGGCCCCCGTCGATCCCCCCGGGACGGCTCCCCACCCACGTCGCCGTGATCATGGACGGCAACGGCCGCTGGGCCCAGCGGCGCGGTCTGCCCCGGCACGAGGGCCACCGCGCAGGCGCCGCCGCCGTCCGCGAGGTGGTGCACGGCGCCCTGGACATCGGGCTGCGGCACCTGACGCTCTACACCTTCTCCACGGAGAACTGGAACCGCGGCGCGCAGGAGGTCGACGCCATCCTCGGCCTGCTGCGCAGCGAAGTGGCCGACGACCCGTTCGGCGAACTCGACGTCCGGCTGCGCTGGCACGGCCGCGCCCGCCGTCTGCCGTCCGACCTGGTGGAGCTCCTGCACCTGCGGGAGCGCACCACCCGTACCCGCACCGGCCTGACGCTGACGATGTGCATCGACTACGGCGGCCGTGACGAGCTCACCCGCACCGCCGCCGCCCTCGCCCGCCGGGTACGGGCCGGCCATCTGGATCCCGACCTCATCACCGAGGAGGACTTCGCCCGCCACCTGCCCCACCCCGACATGCCGGACGTCGACCTGCTCTGGCGCACCGGCAACGAGCAGCGGACCTCCAACTTCCTGCCCTGGCACACGGCCTACGCGGAGCTGCACTTCACCCCGGAGCTCTGGCCCGACGTCGACCGCCGTCACCTGTGGCAGGCCATCACCACGTACACCCACCGCCAGCGTCGCCACGGCACCGCGCCGGGAGACGGTCGGTGAGTGTGCCCGGTGAAGAGGGCAGCGGACCGGGGATCGGGGATCAGTGCCCTTGGCTCGCCGGGAAGTGCGCCGTGGCCAGGACGCTCCCGTCCGGGGCCACGAGACGGGCGCCGGTCACCGTCGCCGGATCGACCTCGGCCGGTGACCCCCAGGACCCGTAACCGCCCTTGAGCGGGAACGAACCCACCGGGACCGTCGACCCGTCGGCGTGTACGAGCAGACACCGCGCCGGGCCCCGGTCGGCCCTTTCGAGGTCGACGGACATGTACACCCAGCCCCGGCCACCGGTCCCCTCTCCGGCAGTGTGAGCGAAGATGCGGCCCACCTCATGGCCGTCGGAGACCAGGGCCGCCTCCCGCAGGCGGCCGTCCGTGCGCTGCGCGGCCACCGGTGGCGTGCCCTCGATCGCCGTGCCGACCGCCCACCCGCCGAAACCGCAGGCCAGGGCCGTGGCGACAGCGGCCGCCGCCAGCCGCAGCCGGCGCCTGTGGGGCTTCGGCGCGGGTGTCGCGCCCAGGGCCCGTACGACCCGGCTCTCGAAACCGACCGGTGGATCGGCGCCCGGCAGCAGCGCGAGCAGACCGTCGCCGACCGCCGTCAGCCGCTCGACGTGCTCCCGGCAGTCCTGGCAGCGGTCCAGGTGGGCGACCGCCTCGGCCCGCTCGCGGGCCGGCAGGACACCGAGCGCCAGTTCGGCGTCCAGTTCCCGCAGCCGCTCGCACTCCATGGCGCTCACCGCTTCTCCTCCGCCTCGAGGAGGGCTCGTATCTTGAGCGTCCCGGTCCGGATCCGGGTCTTCGCCGTGCCCAGTGGAACGTCCTCGGCGTCCGCGACCTCCCGCGCCGTCATCCCGTAGATCCCGGCCATCACCAGGGCCCGCGCCTGTTCCCTCGGCAGCTCCGCCACCGCTCGCCGGACCCGCTCCGCGCTGTCGTCGGCGAGGGCCCGCCGCTCGGGCGTCTCGGTGACGATGCCGAGCAGCTCGTCCAGGTCCTCCGGGTCGGCCGGGCTCGCCCGCCGGGCCCGTACCGTGTCGATCGCGAGGTTGTGCGCGATGGCCGTCAGCCAGGACCGTACGGAGCCACGCCGGGAGTCGTACACCTGTGCGTGCCGCCAGGCCCGCTCGAACGTCTGCTGAGCGACGTCCTCGGCGAGTTGAGGGTCGCCGAGGACGGCGAGGGCCACGCCGAACACCGTGCGCTGGAAACGGCGCACGAACGCGACGGCGAGCTCGGGATCGCCCGTCGTCAGACCGGTGAGCAGTGCCTCGTCAGGCATCCGCCCGTGGGAAAGGCCCATGCGCCGCACACCAGGGATACGTTCCGCCGCCCGGATTGGATTGCCTCACCCCCATTCTCCGCCCGCGCGATCCCGCGGTCCGCAATCCCTCGGCCCGCAATCCCGCGGCCTGCAATCCCTCGGCCCGTCAGCTCCGTACCTCTTGCGGGGGGACGATCCGGAGGACCGATTCATGACCATCCCACCCACCCGCCAACGCGTGCTCCTCGGCGTCGCCGCAGGCGGCCTGACGGCCCTGCTCGCCGCCTGTGGAGGCGGTGGCAACGGCAGCAGCGCCGGTGGCTCCACGACCTCGCCCCCGCCGAAGTCCACCACCTCGGGGACCCAGGTCACGGCGAAGCTGACCGACTTCCACATCGCGCTCTCGACGGGGAAGTTCCAGCCCGGCCAGTACACCTTCACCGCGAAGAACCAGGGCCAGCACGAACACGCCCTGGAGATCGAGGGCCCCGGCGGCGAGAACCGCAGCAAGACGCTGGATCCGGGGCAGTCCACGACCCTCACCGTGACGCTGAAGTCCGGCTCGTACAAGGTCTACTGTCCGGTCGACGGCCACAAGGACCTCGGCATGAGGACGACCATCACCGTGGGCGGCGCCCCGGCATCCTCCGGCAACGACACCTCTCAGAACAATGGCTACTGACAAGACGGCCGCCCGGCTCGTCCTGCGTCTGGCCGGCGCGGGCCTGACGGCGGCGATGGCCGCGATCCATCTGCGCCTGTGGGCCGAGGGCTACCAGGGCCTCGCCGTCATCGGCCCGCTCTTCCTGCTCAACGGAGTCGTCGGCATACTGCTCGCCGTGGCGCTGCTGGTCACCCCCGTGCGCCGGCTCGGCCCGGTCGCCGCCGTCACCGCCCTGTTCACGGCCGGCACTCTGGGCGCACTGGTCCTGAGCCTCACCACCGGCCTGTTCGACTTCACCGAGTCGATCGACGCGGAGCTGGTCCGCCCGACCCTGTACGTCGAGACGGCGGGCACGGCCGTCCTGACCGTCCTGGCGGTGGCCACCCTCGGCCACCGGTCCCACCGCGGGCACCACCACCGACACCACCCTCGACAGGACCGCACGCGCTCCACGCCGGACCACGAGGACCTCAGGAAATAGCCGATCCTGTACAGCGGCTGTGCTGTGCCCGCTACCGCGCCCACTCCTGCGGCACCCGGCCCTCGCGGCTCAGCATCTGGGTCGCCAGCACCCGCAGAGCCGCCGCGAAGATCGCCGGATTGCGCAGGAACTCCATGTGGATGCCGGGGAACTCCACCCACGGCACACCGATCCGGCGGGCGATCTCGACGGAGGGCCGCGCGTAGTACGCACCCCGGTCGGCGGCGCCCGCGCCCAGCACGATCGGGAACGGCGCGGCCTTCAGCGCGGCCCCGTCGGGAAGGAAGCCGGCGAAGCCGGGCCACTCCGTGCCGAACAGGTGGTCCTGGTTCCCCAGGAACCGTTTCCAGAGGTCGTCGGGCCAGCGGTACGTCCCCTCGCCGCGCGTCGTCGCCGCGAACCGGCGTCCCGCCGCCGAGCCTCCGCCCTCGGCGTACAGCGCGGCCATGTCGTCGAAGAAAGAGCGGTCGGGATCACCGTCGGGCAGGACGTTCACGGCCGGTGGCTCGTGCGCGACCAGACCGGTCAGCACCCGCGGGTGCGACGCGGCCAGCGTGAGGCCGATGATCGCGCCTGCGCTGTTGCCGAACACGAGCGCGCGTCCGCCCGCCACGGACTCGATCAGTGCGCGAGCGTCGGCCGCCTGCTGAGCGAGGTCCATCGGTTCGGCGGAGCGGCCCGTGCTGCGGGAGTTGCCTCGCCGGTCGTAGGTGATCACGGTGAAGGCGTCGGCCAGCTCCTCGGCGACACCCGAGTAGTACCCGGCGTCCCCTCCCGCCCCACTGATCATCAGCAGGGCGGGCCCGCTGCCGCGCACTTCGTGGTGGAGCAGCGCTCCGTCGGTCTCGCACACGTCACTGCGCACGGCAGGCCTCCGTTCCACGGTGAAGGGCGGTGTCAGGACCGGGCGAGCCGAGGGACGAGGAGTTCGGCGTTGCCCCGGTTGACGGCGTGGAGCTGGCCGGGTTGCCAGTCGGGGTACGTGTCCAGCCCGCTGTCGAATCCGGTGGCCCAGTCCTCGGGAAGCATGGGGAAGTCGCTGCCGTACAGGACGTGTCCGGGCTCGGCGAAGGCGAGCAGTGAGGGCAGCGCGGCCGGGCCGGCGGAGATGGCGGTGTCGAAGTAGAAGCGCCGAAGGTCGCTCAGCAGGCCCTCGGGGGTGGAGCCTGGGTGGAGCCGGGCGGCGACCGCGAAGCGGTGGGCGGCGTACGGCAGGAAGCCGCCGGCGTGGGGAAGGATCATCTTGATCCGGGGGTATCGTCCCGGCACCCCGTTCAGAGCCAGGTGGAGGGCCGTGCGGGCGGTGTCGTAGGGGAAGTCCACCAGAGGGCTGGGCAGTCCGGGGACCGGCGCGACCGGCGGCGCGGTGGGGTGGACGACGACGACAGCGGCGCGGGCGTCCAGCTCGGCCCAGAGCGGTTCGAACGCCGGGTCGCCGAGGTAACGGCCGTGCACGTTGGAGAGGACGATCAGCCCGTCGGCGTTCAGCTCGTCCAGTGCGTGGGCGGCCTCGTCGAGTGCGGCGTCCACGTCGGGCAGCGGGAGGACGGCGAAGTGACCGAAGCGGTCGGGCCGGTCCTTGACGACTTCGGCGGTGCACTCGTTCACGCTCCGGGCGCCCGCGCGGGCACCGGCGGGGTCGTCCGGAGCCGCGACCGGCGCGGGGAAGGACAGCAGACCGGTGGCGATCGATCTGCGGTCCATCATCGCGATCGCGCTCTGCACGTCCCACGCGGGAGCGGGCCAGCCGAGGGCCTCGGCCCGCTCGGCCATCGCACGGCTGAGGTCCGGTGGGATCAGGTGTTGGTGTACGTCGATGCGCGCGGCGTCCGGCATGTCTGTCCGAGCCTCTCGGGTACGGGGTGCGGTGAGCGAGGCTGCGGTATGCCAGCCCGTGTCCCGGAGGTACCCCGTGGGGAGGGGCGGCGGAGGTGAACGGCGCGCTCTGGCCCCGGACAGCGGGTGCCGCCCGGCGGGGAATCACCCGAGCGGGCCAACCCGGGTCGGCGTGGCGAGGAACCCGGCTCCGACGTCCCATATCACCGTGGCACGAGGTATGGCCCGAAAGTTACAATCCGACAGATACATTCCGCTGCGGCGCTAGCTTGGGCCGATGCACACCCACGCTTCGCCCGCGTCCCTGCTGTCCGCCCTGAGGCCCCGGACCCAAGAGCGCCTCTACGACTTCTACAAGGAGCTACGGAGCGCCGACGACCTCTTCTGGGACCCCCGGCTGGATGCCTGGATCGGGACCAGCCATGCAGTGGTCAGCAGCGCCGCCGGCGACCCGCGGTTCTCCTCGGTGCGCTATCCCGACATCGAGGCCGTCTCCGAGGAACTACGGCCGCTGGCCCGGGTCCTGAGTCGGCAGATGCTCTACAGCGACGCCCCTGACCACTCCCGGCTGCGTGCCCTGCTCAGCAGAGCCTTCACCCCCCGGGCAGTAGCGACGCTCCGCGACCGGATCGCCGGGGCTGTCGAGCAGATCATCACCCGTGCGGCGCCGACCGGGCGGTTGGACATCGTCGCGGACCTCGCCCGCCCCCTGCCCCTGACCGTCATCTGCGACCTCCTCGATGTGCCGGAACAGGACCGACCCGCCTTGTCTTCCTGGTCCGACCCGATCGCCGCGGCCGTCGGTAGTTCCAGGCTCGACGCCGATGACAGCCGTGCCGCCTCGCAGAGCATGGCGCGCATGCTCGCCTACCTCCGGGAACTCCTCACCCGCCAGGACTCCCCGCCCGCACCCCACACCCTGCGCGCACTGTTGACCACGCGGGCCGAGAGTGCCGACCAGGACATGGACGAACTCCTCGCCAACTGCGCCCTGCTTCTGATCGCCGGCCATGAGACCACCACCCACTTCATCGGCAATGCCGCTCTCGCCCTGCTGCGCCACCCCCAGGCAGCCGACCAACTGCGCCGGCGGACCGACCTGATCCCCGCTGCGGTCGAGGAACTCCTGCGCTACGACAGCCCGGTGCAGCTGATGCTGCGCCGGGCGCGGCACGACCTGGACCTGGCGGGCCGCTCCATCGCTGCCGGGCAGGTGGTGCTCCTGGTGTGTGGTGCCGCCAACCGAGATCCGGCCGCTTTCCCCGATCCGGACGTGCTGGACTTCGAACGGCCTGGCGGGCGGCACGTCGCCTTCGGATACGGGCCGCACTTTTGCCTCGGCGCGGCGCTGGCCCGGCTGGAGGGCGCTGTCGTCCTGGAAGCACTCCTCACCCGGCTTCCCGACCTGAGGCTCGACGGCACGGCGCCTCAGTGGCAGCGCAGCCTCAACTTCCGCGGGCTCACCCGCCTGAACGTTGCCTTCACCCCCGTCTTCGGGTGAGCACGGCAGCGCCTCGCAAGCCATGCTGACCGATGGGGCAGCAACGGCAGACGCTGGATCCATGAGCGGCCCGGGCCGGAATGGAATGTGGAGGTTCACACCCCGGCCCGGGTCTCATCGGATGTGCTTCGCAGGCCTGGTGGCGGCGTTGAGCAGGTACTCCAGGGGGCCGCGGCGGAAGAAGCGGGACCAGATCGCGGCGAACAGGATGGCTCCGAGGACGTACATGATCAGGGGCAGCCAGGACTGCTGGGTGCCGGTTCCGGCGGGTGTGGACAGTGCGGTCTGTGCGAGGAAGTGGCCGACGTAGGCGGTCAGGGACATGGTGCCCACGGCGATGACCGGCTTGGCCAGGCGGCGCAGTCGCGGCAGTCGGTCCATCGCCACCGTCGCGCCCACGATCACGAGGATCGCGATTCCGACGCTGCCGATGATGTCGAACGTGGTGCCGCTGTGCGGCCCGGCCGTCAGGAGCGATGACGCCGGCATGTCGGGGAACGACCCTGCGTCAGCGGGCATCGACCCGCTGCCGGTGGGCATCGAACCGGAGCCACCGGACGACGACGGCCCGTCTTCCGCGAGGCTCCGCAACGCGCCCTTGCCGGCGAGCAGCAGGGACATGCCGTAGGCGGCCGCGGTGAGGGTGGCGCCGAGCGCGGCCAGGCGCTTCTGGATGGTGCCGCAGGAGAGGTCGAGGCGGCCCAGCGCCATGCCCGCGATCACGAACGACATCCAGGTGAGCGCCGGGTAGAAACCGGTGAGCAGCAGATCGAGTACGCCGACCTCGCTGAGGTGGCGGAGCGGGTCGTAGGTGTTGATGCTCTGCTGGACCGACGGGGTCAGCAGCGAGGTGAGGACGAACGCCAGCTGCGGTGCGACGAGGGCGAACGCGGCCGCGATGATCGCGAGGGTCCTGACGCTCAGTCGCACCAGGGGCAGGGCGAGGAGGAAGTAGACGCCGTAGAAGCCGAGGATGATCACGCCCCCGTACTCCATCGCCATCACGGTGCCCAGCGCCAGCAGGATCACGGCGCGGATCGCGATGCGGGCCCTCGCCTGCCGGCCCGCCAGGCCGGTCTTGGGCTCGCGGCGGCCGGCGAGCAGCATCAGCGAGAACCCGGCGAGGGTGGCGAACAGGACCGACGAGTGGCCGTCCGACATGTATCGGATCCAGCTGGCGACGCCATGTGTGGCGGACAGCGGGGGGCCGATGTGCACCACGTACATGCCGAACACCGCCAGCGCGCGGGCCAGGTCCACCCCGACGAGGCGTCCCATCGAGGGACCGGGAGAGGCCGGGGACCCGGGGGAGGTCTGGGGCGGCGGAGACGAGTTCTCCTGCGGAGCTGACGTCTCCTGCGGCGGCTGTGTCTGTGTCATACGGAGAATCTCGCGTGGGCGTCCGGGGGTGGACCATCCGGCAGTCTTCGGGCTCTCCCCCGCCGATCGGCGGGTATCGCTCTCCCGACTGGCGGAGTCCCGTCCTGACCGGTCGGTCCGGCGCGACCGGACAGGCGGTGTTGTTCAGCCACTTGGCGGGGGTGGACCCGACAGTTGCCGGATGGGCGCGTTGCGGCCGGGCTTGAAGGCTGGAGGCATGACAGACCGCGCGGCGCAGCACGGTCCAGGGGCGTCGCCGCCCGCTGCCGGCCGAGGCTCACGTGTGAGCCACGTGAGCCACGTAATTCGCGTGAGCCACGTGAGCCACGTGAGCCCGTGAGCCACCTGAGCCGCGTGAGCCGCGTGAGCCACGTGAGCCACGTGAGCCGCAAGCCGACAGAACAGCAGGTCAGTCCGCGCTCAGGGGAACCCTCAGGCGGACCCGGTAGCCGCCCTGAGCAGTCGGGCCCGCGTCCAGGGTGCCGTGCAGGATCTCGGCCCGTTCCCGCAGGCCGACCAAGCCCTGCTGCGAACCGGGCAAGGAGAGGGAGGGGCGCGTGGGAGGGGTGTTGGTGACGGTCACTCCGATACCGTCCCCGTCCTGCCACAACTCGACGCGAGCGTTGGCGCCGGGGGCGTGCTTGCGGACGTTGGTCAGCGCCTCCTGAACCGTGCGGTAAAGGGCGCGTTGGGCGGGTGTGCCCACGGTGGGCGGCAGCTCACCCGTCAGCTCCGTGTAAGTGCCGCTGGATTCCACCAGTTTGCGCAGGTCGGCCAAGGTGGGCTGCGGGGTCAGCTCGGTGGATCTGCCGCCGGAGGCGCGCAGCAGCGTGACCATGGTGCGCAGCTCGTCGAGGGTGGTGACACTCAGCGAACGGATCGTGCGGGCGGCCTCCTTGGCGTCCGCGTCCTTGGCGGCGACCTGCAACGCCCCGGCCCGTACGGCGATCAGGCTCACCTGGTGGGAGACCACGTCGTGCATCTCGCGGGCCAGCTGGGCGCGTTCACGGGCGAGCACGGCCTGGGCGTGCAGGGTCCGCTCGTGCTCCCTGGCCTCCTCGACCTCGGCCAGTCGCCGCGCCAGGTCCCGTCGTGCCTGGAGAAGCTGGCCGAAGAGGACCGGGGCGACGCTGGTTGCCAGGCCGTACACGAAGAAGACCAGCGTCATGGTCCGGTCCGCCTCGGCCAGGGGCCACGGCGTACTGCTCGCGACGGCGGCCAGGACGACGCACACCGCGAGGAGACGGCGGTTGCGGGAGCGTTCGGCCAGTGTGAACAGCGCCGCGAGCACAGCGACGGCGACATCCTGCATCAGCGCGATGGGCAGGGTGAGCAGGAAGACGCCGAGCGGGAACCTGCGCCGGAACGCCAACGCGGCGCAGCCGACCGCGGCCAGTGTGACCTCGGGGCGCGTGTGCTCCCACATGTCCACCACCAGCACATCCACGGCCGCCACCGCCACCAGGACGATGTCGACGACCGGCGCCGGAACCCGCCGCCACACGGCGCGTGCACGGCTCATCGGCCGGCTTCCGACCGCGGGCGCTCGTCGAGCAGCCCGGCCCGCTGGGCCAGCAGCGCGGCCTGCACCCGGCTCGTCACCCGCAGCTTCGTGAGGATCGCGCTGACGTGGTCCTTCACCGTGCCCGCCCCCAGGTGGATGCGCGCCCCGATGTCGGCGTTCGACAGTCCCTCCGCCACCAGGACGAGGACGTCGCGCTCCCGCGGGGTGAGCAGCCGGACCCGCGCGGCCTCCTCGTCGACGGCCGCCTCGGTGCCGGGGTGGCTGTGCAGCAGCGTCCGCGACGCCTTGGGCGACAGCACCACACCGCCCGCGACCAGGGTCCGCACCAGGTGGGCAAGCTGCTCCGGCTCGGTGTCCTTGAGCAGGAAACCGGCCGCACCGGAGTTGAGCGCGGTCAGGATGTACTCGTCGGCGTCGAACGTGGTCAGCATCGCCACCACCGGCGGATCCGGCCTCGTGCGCAGCTCGCGCAGGACGGTGAGCCCGTCGACGTCCGGCATCCGGATGTCCAGCAGCACCACGTCCGGCCGCTCCCGCCGGACGGTCTCCACCGCGTCGCCGCCGCTCGCGGTCGCGACGACCTCGATGTCCTCGGACGCGCCCAGAATGAGTTCGAAGCCCGAGCGGACCAGTGCCTCGTCGTCGACCACCACTACCCGGATCACGCGCTCCGCCTCACCTTCATTCATGCCGTCCGGCCCATGCCGCCTCGACCCTAAAGCCACGTAGAGCTCCTGCGGCTCGGCGAGCGGCAGCTCCAGCCACACGGCGGGGTAGCACCCACCACTCGGCAGGGACACGGCAGCCTTCTGCCGGATAGTCCATGATCGGCCCGAGTTTCCACCCGACAGCATCGGCATCTTCGGCGACACCCCCGCCGGGATGCTGGCCTCAGCCCCGCACAGCGAGGCGACCCTGTCCATCATGGCCGCCACGGGTGTGGCGATCCTGGTGATCACCGCGTGCCTGGCCGCCTCGGACGCCTTCCCCCGGCTGCGCCGCCTGGCGGGGCCCGTCATCGCGGTCGGCTCGATGTCACTGACGGCGTACGTCTTCCACATCGTCGCCATCTGGCTCCTGGACACCGAGAAATCGGCCGTCCCGCCCCTGCACATCCTGCTCGGCCTCATCGCCTCCGTCACCGTCCTCGCCACCCTCTGGTCCCGCTTCTTCCGGCGAGGGCCGCTCGAATGGCTGATGGGCCGGGCGACCGGACTGGCCCACCGCATCCGATAAGACGCAGCGGGGTGGGTCACTTCCCACGGATGCCGTTCCGACGCGGGTTCGGACGTCCTGAGCAGGCCGGGCCCGAACTCGAAGGGGCGGGTGAAGTCCGTGCTCGTGAGCGTAGGAAGGGTGGCGCTGAGGTGGGAGTAGGTGACCCGATCGGCGGACCTGGGCTGTGTCGCCCGGGCCTTGCCCACCGGGCGGGACCTCGACGCCACCACGCCGGCGCGTGCGCTGGGCACATGGTTCGGCCAACCGGCCTGAGCACCGCATTAACAGTCGTCTCAGGTTCGCTCAGTAGCAAGTAGGCATCCAGATAAGCGATGCAACCCGTATGTAGGAGGCCAGTGATGGCAGTCAACGCAGCGCCGTCCGGGGAAACGCCGGCCGGTCGGTTGGCAGGCCGGTGGGTGCCGTGGTTAGTGATTGGCTTGTGGCTGGTGCTGGCGGCGGGCATGGTGCCGCTGAGCGGAAAGTTGAGCTCGGTCACCACCGACAGCGCCGTGGACACCCTGCCGGCCAGTGCCGAGTCCACCAAGGTGGCGGTGCTGGACGACCGTCTCCCCGGTGGTGACAGCAACACGTTCGTCTTCGTGTACCACCGCGCCGGCGGCATGACCGACGCCGACCGCGCGACGGTCGAGCGCCACTACAGCACCCTTGCCAAGCGGTACCCGCCGAAGGCGACGGCGGCGGCTGGCGAGGACGACGAGGGCTCACCGACGAGCCCTTCCACCGACCGCAAGGCGATGATGTTCACCCTCGAGGTGAGCACGGCCTACGGCGCACCGGAGGACATCGTCGGCCCGTTGCGTGACGCCGCGAAGGACCGCCCCTTGGGCCTGGAACTCGACGTGACCGGCCCGGGGGCGATCGACGGCGACATGGACGCCGTCTTCGACGGCATCGACGTGCAGGTCCTCCTCACCACCATCGTCGTCGTCACGCTCCTGCTCATCCTCACTTACCGCAGCCCGGTGTTGTGGATCATCCCGCTGGTGGCCGTCGGCGCGGCCGCACTGACCGCGATGGGGACCGTCTACCTGCTCGTCAAGGGCTTCGGCATCGTGGTCAACGACCAGAACTCGGCGCTGCTGACGATCCTGGTGTTCGGCGTCGGCACGGACTACGCGCTGTTGCTCATCGCTCGATATCGGGAGGCACTGCACCACCACGAGAACGTCCGGGTCGCGATGGTCCACGCGCTACGCGGCGCGGCGCCGGCCATCGTCGCGTCCGCGGCCACCGTGGTCGCCGGCCTGCTCTGCCTGCTCGTCGCGGACCTGAACAGCACCAGCGGGTTGGGCCCGATCGGTGCGGCCGGCATCCTGTGCGCGCTGGTGGCCATGCTGACGCTGTTCCCGGCGGTGCTCGTGGTGCTCGGCAGGCGGATCTTCTGGCCGGCCATCCCGCGGTTCAGCACGGCCGTGGAGGAGAAGCCGGGGCTGTGGGGACGGCTCGGCACCGCCATCAGCCGCCGCCGGTGGGTGGCGACGCTCGGCTCGCTCGGAGTCCTCGGCGTGCTCGCCCTCGGGCTGACGGGCAACACCGGCGCCCTGCGGGAACAGGACCAGTTCCTGTCGGCGCCGGAGTCGGTCACCGGCTTCACCGTTCTCCGCCAGCACTTCCCGGAGCTCGGCGGCCAGCCGATGACGATCTTCACGCGGCCGGCGCACCAGGAGCGGGTGCTCGACATCGTCAAGGACACTCGCGGTGTGGCCCTGGCCGTCCCGGAGCAGACCAGCGGTGGCTGGGCCAACATCTCCGTGTTCCCGAAGGACGCGCCGGACACCGCCGCGGAGTACGACACGATTCTGCGGGTGCGCACCGCCGTGCACGCGGTGAGCGGGGCGGAGGCGATCGTCGGCGGGCCGAGTGCGGAGAACCTCGACACCGAGGTGACCACCAGCCGCGACGAGAAGCTGGTGATCCCGCTGGTGCTCGCCGTCGTTCTGATCATCCTCGGGCTGCTGCTGCGCGCGATCCTGGCCCCGCTGGTCCTGATGGCCACTGTGATCGTCTCCTTCGCCGCGGCCTTCGGCGGCAGCGTGTTCGTCTTCGACACGATCCTCGGGTTCGAGGGTGTCGACTATTCGGTGCCGCTGCTGGCATTCCTGTTCCTGGTGGCGCTCGGCGTCGACTACAACATCTTCCTGGCCAGCCGGGCCCGGGAGGAGACCGTGCGTCTCGGCACCAGAGAGGGCATGCTCAAAGCCCTCTCGGCCACCGGCGGCGTCATCACCTCGGCAGGCCTGGTCCTGGCGGCCACGTTCGCGGTCCTCGCCACACTGCCGCTGGTGATGCTGATCGAGGTCGGGTTCCTGGTGGCCTTCGGCGTGCTGCTCGACGCCCTGCTGGTGCGGTCGGTCCTGGTGCCCGCCCTCACCTTGCTGATCGGCCGGCGGATGTGGTGGCCGAGCCGGCTGTCCCGGCCGGCGGCGGAGCTGCCGGACGGTCAACAGCCGCTCGCCGACGACGAGGAGCCCGTGCTGCAACGGTGAGCGCGGCGGCACGGACGAGATCCGGGACGGGCCCCAGGCCCGTCCCGGATCTTTTTCATGGGCCCAACGGTCGCCGCCCTTTGGTCCTGCGCCACACGGGTCGGCGCATCGCGGTGTCCTGCCCCGACGGTGAGCCGCGCGGGGCCATGCCCGAGGGCCGCCGTTCCCTGTCCTGCGCCGCGCCGCCGGGCGGGTCAGCGCGCCGCGGTGTCCTCCCCGGCGGTGAACCGCGCGATCGGGGCGATCGGGGCGGGCGGGGCCGCGGCCGGAAGGTCGACCCGAAGCAGCGCGCCACCGCGTGCGGAGCGGGCGACGCCGGCCCGGCCGCCGTGGGCGTCGACGACCCGCTGCACGATCGACAGCCCCAGACCGGATCCCGGCAACGCCCGGGCGCTGTCGGCACGGTAGAACCGGTCGAACACCCGCGGTACGTCGGCGGCGTCGATGCCCGGCCCGGCGTCGTCGACCTCGAGCACCGCCGACGCGCCCTCGGCACGGAGCCGGACCTGGACCGGCTGGTCCGCGGGGGACCACTTGCCGGCGTTGTCGATGAGGTTGAGCACCGCCCGCTGGAGCGCGGCGGGACGCCCGCTCACCCACACGGAGGTCACGTCGAGCGCGACCTCGATGTCGGGCACGCGGGAACGTGCCCGGGTCGCGGCGGCCACCACCACGTCGGCGAGGTCGAGCACCTCGGTGTTCTCGTCGCTGACGTCACCGCGCGCCAGGTCGGTCAGCTCGGCGGCAAGGGTGCTCAACTCGGCCACCTGAGACCCGAGATCGTTGAGCAGCCGGGTCCGGCTCTCCGCCGGCAGTGCGCTGTCCAGGGTGCCGCTCCGATCGAGCCGGATCAGCAGCTCGGCGTTGAGGCGCAGGCTGGTGAGCGGGGTCTTGAGCTCGTGGGCGGCGTCCTCGGCGAGCAGTCGCTGGGCCCGCCGGGAGTCCCGGAGTGCGGCGAGCATGTCGTTGATCGACTGGATCAGCCGCCGGATCTCCCCACCGCCCTCATCCGGGATGTCGGCGTCGAGATCCCGGGTGTGCGCGACACGTACCGCGGCGGCGGTCAGCCGGTCGATCGGTGCCAGCCCGGTCCGCGCCACGGTCCGCCCGACAAGGGCGCCGCCGACCACGCAGAGCAGCCCGATCAGCAGCATGCCCAACCCGAACCGGTTGATCGGGCTGTCGTCGGCGACCTGGGCCACCTGGACCGCGCCGTCGCCCGCCCGCAGCGTGTAGATGAGGTAGCCGTCCTCGTCGCTGTCGTTCGACTCCATCAGGTCGGCCGACGCGCCCTGCGCCACGCGCCCGGCGTGCTCGCTGACCGGGGGCAGCGCGGGTTGGCCGGCCGGCGTCCGGGTCGAGCCGTCGGGCAGGATGACCCGCACCAGCCGACCGGATCCGGGATACGGCGGTAGCTGGACGTGCGCCAGACCGGCGCGCTGCGCGTTCGTCGCCAGGACGCGGGAGTCGGCGCGCAGCTGATTCTCGGCGGTGTCCCGCAGCTCCCAGTCCAGTAGCTCGCTTGCCACCTGGAAGGCCACGAACACGCTGACCGCGATGGCCGTCGCCGCGATCACCGTCAGCCTGGCCCGCAGGGACCGCCTGCGCCACCATCGGGTCAGCCGGCGCGGTTCCCGGCCGGCGGGCCTGCTCACGGAGGAGTCTCCCGCAGCACGTACCCCAGGCCGCGCAGCGTGTAGATCAATCGTGGCTCACCCTCGGCCTCCATCTTGCGGCGCAGGTAGCTCACGTATACCTGGAGGTTGTTGGCGGTGGCGCTCATGTCGAAGCCCCAGATCGCCTCGAACAGCGCGTCGCGGGTCAGGACCCGGGTCGCGTTGCTCATGAGGACCTGCAGGAGGGAGAACTCGGTCCGGGTCAGGCGCAGCGGCCGCCCGCCCCGCCACGCCTCGAACCTGTCGGGATCGAGCCGGACGTCGGCGAACGACAGGATCTGCGACTCCTCGTCGGTCGGCGTGCGCCGGCGCAGCAGGGCCCGCACCCGGGCCAGTAACTCCTCGGTGGCGAACGGCTTGGGCAGGTAGTCGTCGGCGCCCGCGTCCAGCCCCGTGACCCGGTCGGAGACCTGGTCACGGGCGGTCAGCATCAGCACCGGCAGATCCCGACCCGCGGCCCGCAACCGCCGGCAGGTCTCCAACCCGCCGAGGCGGGGCATCATCACGTCGAGGATCAGCAGATCCAGCGTGTCGCCGTCGGCCCCGCCGACCCCGTCGAGCACGGCGAGACCGTTGGCGACGGTGCTGGTGTCGTAACCCTCGACCTGGAGCACCCGCTCCAGCGAGTCACGGATGGCCGCTTCATCATCCGCGATCATGATCCGCACGCCGGCCCGCCCCCTTCCGGTCGATGTTTTTGCCGCTCATTGTCCCCGAACAACCTGAGGCCAGGATTAGAGCGTCGCTGGGAACCGCGCTCTTACGGATACCTAAGAGGGCGGTATGAGATCCGGTAGGTGATGTGTCGTCGCCTGAACGTGGGGGACTGCGGCATCTCAGCCGGTCGGCGGGCTCGGGCGTGCTGGGCTGGACGCGCGAGCAGCGGATTCGCCTTCCACCGCGCATAGCCCGCGCCGGCTCCGAGGGGTATGCGTGGACGTGGACCGTGGACCAGGCCCGCGCCCTGCGCGTCTCGCGCCGCCGGGCTCCTGGCCGACGCGCCTGGCGGGTGATCCGGCGGAGGCGGTGCCACTCGCTCCGACAGGCGGGCGCGTCCCCGTCGATCCGGTGGACGCCCCGTCAGCGATCTAGCGGGGGGACCCGGTGTGCTCCCGCACAGTCGCCGCCTCGCTCACCGCCGTCCCGGCCCCCGGCTCGGCGCTCTTCCTCGCGAACCCGCGCCGACCCGGCAGGACCGCGAGGACGATCAAAGTTCCGGCAGCCATGATGATCCCGCCGATGAGGCTGGTCTGGGCGACTCCGTGGGCGAAGGCCTGGTGGACGGCGTCCACGGCGGTCTGGGCCTGCTGGGGCTCGACGGAGGGATCCTGCGCGACCCGCTGCGCGACGGCCAGGCCGGCGCCGACCGAGTCCTTGGCAGTCTCCATCGCCTCCGCCGGGAGCCGGTTGCCCACCAGGTCGGTCAGCTCGTCCCGGTAGGCCGTGCCCAGCAGCGAGCCCAGCACCGCGATCCCCAGCGCCCCGCCCAGCTCCAACGCGGTGTCGTTGACACCGCCGCCGACGCCCAGCTCGGACTCGGGGAAGGAGCCCATGATCGTGTCGGTCGCCGGGGAGATGGCCAGACCGAGCGCGAGGCCCAGCATCATCAGCGGCACCAGGAAGTCCCCGTACGTCGACCCTTTGTCGATCTGGGTGAGCAGGAACATGCCCGCCGTGCCGACGGTCAGGCCGGTCACGGCCATCACCCTCACCCCCAGCTTCGGGGCGAGCACCCCGGTCACCGCGGACCCGAGGAACACCGCACCGCCCAGCGGCAGCAGGCGTACACCCGTGTCCAGGGCGCCGTAGCCGAGGACGAACTGCAGGAACTGCGTCGCGTAGTAGATCACGGCGAACATGCCGAAGAAGAAGAACATCACCGCGAGCATCGAGCCGGTGAAAGGCCGCAGCGCGAACATCCGGACGTTCAGCATCGGGTGCGGGTGGCGCAGCTCCCAGGCGATGAAAGCGACCAGACCGACGCTGGCGATCACGGCGGCCGTGACGGGGCCGACGCCCCAGCCGGAGTGCGGGCCCTCGATGGCGGCGTAGATCAGGGAGCCGACGGTCACGATCGACAGCAGACCACCGACGTAGTCGATCCGGCCCATGCCCTCCGCCTTGGACGGCGGTACCAGGGCGAGCGCGCCGAACACGGCGAGGACGGCGAACGGCACGTTGATCAGGAAGGTCGAGCCCCAGGCGTGGTCCTCCAGCAGCCAGCCGGAGACCAGCGGGCCGACGGCTACCGCCACCCCGGAGGTCGCGGCCCAGGCGGTGATGGCCTTGGCCCGCTCACTCCGGGGGAAGGTCGCGACCACCAGGGACAGCGTGGCCGGCATCACGACCGCGGCACCGACACCCATGATCGCGCGGGCCACGATGACCAGCGAGGTCTCGTCGACCAGGCTCCCCATCACCGAACCGCCGGCGAAGATCAGCAGACCCAGCACCAGCGCGCCGCGCCGGCTGTACTTGTCGCCGATCGCGCCCAGCACCAGCATCAGCGCCGCGTACGGAACGGTGTAGCTGTCGACGACCCACTGCAGATCACTGCTGCTCAGGCCCAGGTCGGTGGTCATGTCGGGGGCGGCGACGATCAGTGACGTGTTCGCCATCACCGTGATCAGCAGGCTCAGGCACAGCACGAGCAGCGCCCACCAGCGCCGCGCGTAAGGCCCGGTCATTTTCTCCACGGGGGTGTTCACAAGGAAGGACATCAGTAGCTCCTGAGGGGGACGGGACGGACGAGCGGAATCGCTTGACTGCCCGTGCGACAAGCGGGTGACGGGCTGAGATCTCCGGGCTTCAAGATCATTCCGTGACCCCTTGTGGGCTCCCCTCGGCGATCCCCTGGAGGGCCGCGTCGGTGTCCGCGACGGCCAGCACCTTGTTGATGTCGATGCCGGCCAGCGCGCCGGCGGCTGCGGAGGCCCCGACCTGGGCGACCGGATCGGTGACGTTGCCGGCCACCCACACACCCGGCACCTCGGTGGTGCCGTCGATACCGGAGGCGAAGGTGCGGCCCGTCGGCAGGTCCTGCACCGGCAGGCCCAGACCTTCCAGGCCATGGGTGCGGGCCTGCATCTGCGGGGCGACCGCGAGGACGCGGCGGGCCACGACCTGGCCGTCGGCCAAGCGCACCCCGGCGAGGGCGCCGTCGGCGTCGTCGACGACCTCGCTGACCGGGGTGTCGATGACGCGGATGCCGCGGGCGGCGAAGCGGGCGCGGGTGTCCTCGTCCAGGTCGGTGCCGTGGGTGAAGTAGGTCAGGTCCTCGGTCAGTTGACGGAACAGATACGCGTGGCCGATGGACGCCGGGCCGGTGGCGAGGATGCCGATGGGCTCGTCGCGCACCTCCCAGCCGTGGCAGTACGGGCAGTGCACCACACTGTGACCCCAGTGCTCGGCGAGCCCGGGCACCTCGGGCAGCACATCCTTCAGGCCGGTGGCCACCAGGATGCGGCGGGCGGTGACGCTGCGGCCGTCGGCCAGGGTGACGGTGAACCTCAGGTCCCCGTCCGCCGACGGGGCGGCGGACTCGGCCGAGACCACCTCGCCGAACACGACGCGTCCACCGTATTGGCGCACCTGCTCCCGGCCCCGTCGAAGGATCTCGGACGGCGGGGTGCCGTCCAGGGCGATGAGGCCGTGCACTGCCTCCGCGGGCGCGTTGCGCGGGGAGCCGCTGTCGATCACGACGACCGAGCGGCGGGAGCGGGCGAGGATCAGTGCACCGTTCAGCCCCGCGGCGCCCCCGCCGATCACCACCGCGTCGACGGCCCCCTCGGGCAGAGCGTCGCTCGCGTACGGAGGAGTCGCCGCAGCCACGGCCTCCTGCCTTTCCTGATCAGTCATGGTTCGGTCAATCCTTCGAGTTCTGGGTGGTTGGAGGGGGCAGCCGTTCAGGAAGCGCAGGATGCGGGCGGCGACCGTCTAGGGCTGTTGAGAAGAGTCCGGCCCCGGTTTGCTGAGGTCGTTCGTGATGTACAGATCCAGTACGTCGATGAACGCCTTCGCCGAGATCGCGAGGATCAGACCGTGCCTCGTCGGCCTGGAGGGCATCGCAACGCCAGGCGTGCACGCAGCCTGTCCGGTGAGCTCAGGACCATTGTGTACTGAACAGTCAGAAACCTAACCGGTTCTGTACTAAGTCGTCAAGTACGGCAGGTTGGTCCTCGCTCACCACGAGGGCAGCAGCAATGCACCGATCAGGGCGGGGCCGCGAGGGCGGCGTTCACGTACATCACCCGCCGCCACGACGCCATGCGGTGAGCATGCCGCCAGGCAGCAGCCCGAACCGCTCGACAGCTTCGGGCCCGTGGCCGCCTCCGAGGACCTTGTCAGTCACGCAGCGCAGGCGAGCCTCTGCACCGCGTGTCATTCAGATGACGTCGTTTCCCATCATGTAGGTGACGGCGCGATGTTGATGTCCCGAAAGCCGCGTCACCGGCATCGGGTCCAGGGTCCAGAAGACGGCGAAGGAATGGGGGGTGCGGTCGGCGGTATATGCCTGCACCCGTGCGAGGTCAACTGTTGCTGAGGTGGGGGACGGCCTGAGTCATGGCACTTCCTCATGTCCTGACAGGGATGGGCGGCGGGTGCCGATAGCTGCCGGGTCAGGTCAGGCCGCGTCGAGCAGGATCCGCGCCATCTCGTCGGGACGCTCCAAGGCGGAGAAGTGTCCGGTACGGGGCACGGTGATGCGGTGGACGTCCGTCAGCGCGTTGGCCACGCGGTCCCGCTCGGCGGGACGGGACCAGTCGTTCTCGCTGTAGACGAGGGTGACGGGTGCCGACACGCGCGGGTAGCGCTCGCGGGCCCGGTCGAATCCCTTGAGGCTGCGGAAGATTCCTCGGGACACCTTGGCGTAGCCCTTGCGGCGGCCGCTTCTCAGTAGCTCGGTGATGAAGTCCTCGGGCAGTCTGGTCTTGTCGACGTAGCCGCCCTGCAGGATGGCCCGAAAGATGGGCCGCGGCTCGAGGGGGGCGAACAGCGGGCCCAGCACAGGCATCCGCACGCTGGAGATGATGAGGCGGGCGATCCAGTTTCCCCGCTCCCCGCCCTGGGGGTAGTCGTAGCTGTTGAACGCCACGACCCGGCTGACCCGGTCCTTCAGGTCGATCGATGCCGACAGGGACAGGGCGCCGCCGAGTGATTCGCCCGACAGGGTGACGTCGTGAAGGTCCAGTCCGCGGACGAATTCGACGACCGCGGCCCGCAGTTGCGGCTCCTCGTACTGTGCGCCGGGGACGATGTCGGACCATCCCATCCCGGGCAGATCCAGCGCGTAGACGGTGTAGTGGTCCCACAGCAGCGGGATCACCCGCTGGAAGTAGTCGAGCTGGCCGCGCACGGTGTGCATCAGCACGAGGGCGGGGCCGGTGCCCACCGTGTAGTAGCGCAGCCGCGAGCCATCGGCCCTGGTGAAGAACCGCACCTCGCCGCGGCCGTTGCTCCAGGTTCTCGCGTACGTCGCGTCGGGAGACTCGTTGCGTTCCATGGTTCTGTCCTCTCCGGTGAGGAGAATGCTGCAATACCGGCATTCAACTTATTTCGCTGGTCTGTGAAGTTGATCAGGTACATGGAGGTGCGGTCGCCCGAAGTGTCCTGTCGCTGTGGCCGGCACGTCTCGGGAGACCTCCCGCTGTGCGGCGTAGATGGGCAGGGGCGAGTCGGGTGCCATGCCGCTCCCTCGAAACTCGTGCTGGTGTAGGCCGGCTCGACCAGCAGCATCCGGACGCCGTGCTCGCGCGGTTCATGATCGACGGACGCTCGTGCCGACCACCGCGAAGCCGGCGCCCACCAGGGCGAGCGCCGCCGCCCGCCCGATCCCGGAGGAGGCGCCCGTCACGAGGGCCACTCGGGGAGCTGTCCGCATGGTGGTTCCTTCGGTTGTGGTCATGACTTCGCCGGGCGCCGCGCGGGGTCGCCTGCGCTCAGGCCGACTGGGTCCGCACCGGTCCTGCAAGCCCGAACCAAGCCTGTCCGGCGAGCTCAGGACGGTTGTTTACTGAATAGTCCGAAACCTAGGCAGTTCTGTACTGAGTTGTCAAGAAGGGTGGGTCGGCTTTACGGTCTTTGTATGGCGAGACCACGAAGCTTCGACCGCGACCACGTCCTCCATGCCGCCGAGCGGCAGTTCCGCACCTCGGGCTACAACGGCACGAGCGTCGACGACATCAGTGCCGCCACCGGCCTGGGCCGCGGCAGTCTCTACGGCGCGTTCGACGGCAAGCACGGCGTGCTGCTGGAGGCGATGGCCGGCTACTTCGCCCGGCTGGCGCAGGGTCCGCGCACGATGCTCGCCGGACCGGACGAGGGCGCCCTGGAACGGCTGCACCAGTACTTGCTCCGCGCCGTCCACGGGGTACCACTCGCCGCGGACGTACCCCCCGCCTCCGACCGGGCGGGGGCGGCCTGCTTCGCCGCCAAGATGGCCCTGGAGATCGGCGCCTCCGACCCCGAGGTGAAACGCCTGGCCAACGACTGCTTCTCCGTGGTCCGGGCGGCGGTGGCCGAATGCGTGCAAGCGGCGCAGCGCAACGGCGACATCGACCCCGACGCGAATCCCGACGACCTCGCGTACCTACTGCTGACGATCATCCGCGGGAGCGATGTCGTGGGCGCGTACGGCCACGGCCCCGACCGCCTGACCTCGATAGCGGAGAGCGCGTTCGCCTTGCTGCCTCGCCCGCGCCACTCCTGAGAAGGGCACGGCCTGCCTCGTTGCACAGGCATGTGACCGTGAGCGTGGCTGCAGGCTCCTGACAAACGCACGGGGCGGTCGCGGGACGACCAGTGCGGGTGGCGGTGAGGCAGGTCCTCGGGCGATGGCTGGGTGCCCATCGGCCCGCGGGGCCACTACCCCCACCCTGAGGAGGCAACGTCTATCGACGTGCGGGCGACCACCCCCGTTTCGGGCAGCAGCGAGAGCTTGCGACCGGCTTCGGCGTTGCTGCAGCCCAGTGCCACCTGCGCCAGGACGTCGCGTTCCCGGGGCGCCAGGGGCGGGCCTGGTACCCAGGCCGTGGCGGAGGTTGAGCCAGTCGGCTGGCCATGCCGAGCAGCCGACCACGCAGATCACCTTCGGGGACATGCTGGACCAAGCGCCCTAACTCGGCATGAGCCTGGCGGAGTTCTTCGAGCGGCACTGCTCGCCGATGGCGCGGCGTACAGCAGGCGCAGGCCGCGGTGGACCTCGTCACGGATGACCGGCTCGGCGACCAGTCGCCGGTAAGCGCCCGCGACCGCTTCGGCCGCCCGGTCCGCGAGCAGGGCCGGGCCGGCACGACAGGTTCAGCGCGCGCTGGCCTCCTCGGAGCTATCCCCGTTTACGCGGGGCCGACATGCTGCCCCCGGCGGGCGCGGTGATGGGGCAGGAGCTATCCCCGCATGCGCGGGGTCGACCCGACGAGTGCGGTCGGGTCCCGGGAGACCGGGGAGCTATCCCCGCGTGCGCAGGGCGGACGACGACGTGATGTAGGTGATGCCCGGCCCGAAGGAGCTATCCCCGCGTGCTCGGGGCCGACGCACCGGAGGCCGGATGTTGCGACTCCGGGTGAGAGCTATCCCTGCGTGCGTGGGGCCGACACCGGCTTCGAGGACGTCACAATGCAGGACCTGGAGCTATCCCCGGGTGCGCGGGGGCGACACGCACTCTTCCGCGAAGAGCGCGGTGTAGTCGGAGCTATCCCCGCGTGCGCAGGGCCGACGGCCTGAACCGCCTCAACAGCAAGTTGACCACGGAGCTATACCCGCATGCGCGGGGCCAACATGATCGCGTTGAAGTCGGCTTGCGACCACTGGGAGCTATCCCCGCGTGCGCGAGGCCGACGACTACACCCGCGGCGCCTACGTCGCCATCTGGGAGCTATCCCCGCGTGCGCGGGGCCGACGTGGGCATGTCCACCATGACGATCGCGGTCCCGGAGCTATCCCCGCGTGCGCAGGGCCGACGCTGCGATGACCTGCGCCATCGCGGGGAGTCGGACCTATCCCCGAGTGCGCGGGGCCGACAACTGCTTCATGACCTTCTGGCCCGGCTTGCTGGAGCTATCCCCGCGCGCACGGGGCCGACTGGGTCGGCGAGCAGGGGCCCGAGCTCGTCAAGGGGCTATCCCCGCGTGCGCGGGGCCGACTCCAGGTCAACGCGAAGAGAGATCGTCTCGGGGGAGCTATCCCCACGTGCGCGGGGCCGACGACTTCTCCGGCTGGCACACGAACAACTCCGAGGAGCTATCCCCGCGTGCGTGGGGCGGACCCGTACTCCACCTAGCGGGCGTAGTACGCGGTGGAGCTATCCCCGCGTGTGTGCGGCCGACAGCTTGTACTCCAGGCCGTACGTCAGCCGGCCGGAGCTATCCCCCGTGCGCGGGGCTGGCGTCTCCAGCGTCCCGAAGATCTTCACCTGGTCAGAGCCATCCCCCGCGAGCGCGGGCCGACATCGCCAAGCCGCTGACGCCTCTCTACGTCCAGGAGTTATTCCCGCGTAAGCGGAGCCGACGCCGTGCGGATGGAGGGACACTCTTACTCATTGGAGCTCCTCGCGTGCGCGGAGCCGACTGACCGCTGCTCGGCATCGTCGTGCCGGAGCTATCCCCGCGTGCGCGGGGCTGACTTCAATGACGCCGCGAAATGTCGCACGGCGTGGAGCTGTCCACGCGAACACAGGGCCGGCAGTGCCCGCGCCATCGGATCGGTGTGCACGTAGGAGCCATCCCTGCATGCGCGGGGCCGACGTAGTGATCCATATCGAGGCGCTGTTCCTCCCGGGGCTACCCCCGCATGTATGGGGCCGACGGCGCGTACCCATCGAGGGTGATGGCGAAGTAGGAACTATCCCCACGTAGGCGGGGCCGACTGAGCACTCATCCAGGGGATCAAGACCGAGTGGGAGCTGCGCCCCGCTCGCGCCGGGCTGACTCCCTGGAGGACACGGTCGGCGCGCTGGCCTTGGGGCTATCCCCGCGTCTGCGGGGCCGATTACATCCGCGTTGTAGACGAACCCGCCGAACCGCGGGCCATCCCCACGTGCGCGGGCCGACGTCCACTCGATCATGAAAGCCGTCTGCTCGGGGGAGCTATCTCCGCGTGCGCGAGGCCGACCTCGCCATGGCGGCCCAGCCTGTCTCGCACCTTGAGCGATCCCCGCGTGCGCGGGGCTGACATGATGCCGCTCTTGCCGTTCTGGCGAGGGACGGGGCTATCCCCGCGTGCGCGGGACCGACGAATCCGCGGCCACCTGGAAGGTGTACTCCGTGGAGCTATCCCCGCGTGCGCGGGGCCGACGTACCCGGGTCCCAGTGGTCGTTACCAGGAACGGAGCTATCCCCGCCTGCGCGGGGACGACACCTTCATAGGCGACATGAACTTGTTGACCTCGGGGCTATCCCCGCGTCCGCGAGGCCGACGACGTCGTGAACGCGGCCCGGGCCATGTACATGGAGCCATCCCCGCCTGCGCGGGGCCGACAACCCGGGCCTGGAGTACGTCCAGGAGACCATCGAGCTATCCCCGCGTGCGCGGGGCCGACGGATTCCGAGGCGACCACCGGCCGTCCCGGTTGGAGCTATCCGCGCGTGCGAGGGCTACAGCACCCGTTCCTTGAAGGCGCGCAGGCGCCCGGAGCTATCCTCCCGTACTCGGGGCCGACCCATTGTTGCGGAACAAGTAGCCCTGGGTGATGGAGCTATCCCCGCATGCGCGGGGCCTACATCAGGCCCAAGCAGTCCCACGACGGGTTGCCGGAACTATCCCCGTACACGAGGGGCCGACAACACCGACATCGTCGCCGACGCTCTAAAGGAGGAGCTATTCCCGCACGCGCGGAGCCGACCAAGACCTGACCGTGTGCGTCCAGGACGACAGGGAGCTATCTTCGCGTGCACGGGGTCAAATCCTCGCCGCCGTAGTCCGACGGGTCCTCAATGGAGCCATCCCCACAAGCGGGGGCCAACGTACGCCACTTGCCGTCCATGCCCTGGGCCTTGGAACTATCCCCGCGTGCGCAAGGCCATAATGCGGCCCGAGCAGCTATCCCGCGTGCGCGGGGCCGACGTGTCCGCCAAATCTGGGGTGTCGATTTCCTGGGAGCTATTCCCGCGTGCGCGCGGACGACGTGCTGTGTCCATCGGAGACGAGGTGGACGTGCGAGCTATCCCCCGCTTGCGCGGGGCCAACAGCAGGGCGGCGAACGGGTTCACCGTGCCGTAGGAACTATCCCGCATACGCGGGGCCAACTGGATCACCGTCGACTTCGGGTACACCAACCCCGAGCTATCCCCGCGTGCGCGAGGCCGACTCGACGTCCATCTTCCAGCGCCGTGCGAGCGCGGAGCTATCCCAGCGTGCGCGGGCCGACTGGGACGGTGAGAACGGCCCGGAGCTGATGCGGGAGCTATCCTCGCGTGCGCGGAGCCGACTACGAGACCGTACCGGCCTTGCGCTGCATAACGGGGCTATCCCCACGTGCGCGAGGCCCATTCGTTAAAGGTATCCCAGAGATCATCGGCTTTGGAGCTATCCCTGCGTACTCGGGGCCAACACCGGCATCGAGGACGTCACGATGCAGGACCTTGAGCTATCCCTGCGTGCGTGGGACCGACTGGAAGATTCCGCTCTGCGTATCTTCGGCGATGGGGCTATCCCCGCGTACGCGGGGCCGACGGCGTCCGCCTTGTAGACGAACCCGCCGAACCGCGGCCATCCCCGCGTGCGGGGCCGACTAGGTCGGCGAACGCGGTCCGGACCAGGTCCGGGAGCAATCCCCGCGTGCGCGGGGTCGACATCGAGATCATCGAAGGCGGTAAGCATTACCGGGAGCTATCCCCGCGTGCGCGGGGCCAACTGGGAGCGGGCCGAGGCGCCCGAGCCGCCCGAGGAGCTATCCCCGCGTGCGCGGGGCCAACCCCAGATGGCCCTCGACGACGTCGCAGGAGTGGGAGCTATCCCCGCGTGCGTGGGGCCAACTTCAGCCCGCCGGCCCCAGTACTCCTCCGTGAGGAGCTATCCCCGCGTGCGCGGGGCCAACGCCCGGTCGCTGCGTGCCCGCCTTGAGGCGGCGGAGCTATCCCCGCGTGCGCGGGGCCAACATCGGCCGGTTGGTCGGGAACACGATCAGGCCGGAGCTATCCCCGCGTGCGCGGGGCCAACCCGTGCTGCCGCCGCCCGTGTCCCGGGCCGACGGAGCTATCCCCGCGTGCGCGGGGCCAACCCTTCCTGAGCTGGGACGTTCGTGGCGATCATGTGCGATTTCATGCACTTGCGTCGAGCCGCGGTGTGCCTGCCTGAACTCCGGATTGTTCCTGCGTAGGTCTGGTCAGGATGAGGCCGCAGGAATAGGCGCGGGCGCGGCCGAGGCCGGTGGTGATGGTCTTGGTGAATGTGGCCGGGTCAGTGACGGTGAGGGTGCCGCGAATTTCGGCGCGGGTGATCTTCAGTCCCTTGTGGTGGTCGGTACTGACCGGCGGCAGCATCCGGATGGCGAGGGTGGTCCGCTCGGCGTCGGCGCCTAGGCGGGGGATGCCGCTTAGCGCGGTGGCGGGTGTTCCAGCGGGTTGGAGGCGGTCCTCGAACCACGTGCGCACGTGTGCGGGTAGGACGTGCGGGAGCCGCTTGATGACAGGCTTGCCCTTCTGCTTGAGGTCCGCCCGCGTCTTGGTCGGGGAGACCACCGTGCGGAACGTGAATCGGTCCCCAATGCTGATGGTCTCGTCGACGGCACGGACGTCGATTGGGGCGCAGAGGGCCGCGCGTGGGATGGCGGTCCAGTCGGGGCGTACGCGCGACTGAACGATGATCAGCAGGGTTTGTGTCGCCAAGTCGGCGGACCAGGTGGACAGAACGCCGACTTGGGCGCGGGGCGCGTCGGCGCCATCCGGGACCCAGCCTTTGAAGCCGCCCATCACGATGCGATGCATGTGGTGGGCGTCCATGAGGGCGGGCGCGGCATAGGTGTGGTTGAGGTCGAGTTGGATGATGCTCTGGCAGGTGATCAGTCGGGAGGTGCTCACGGGATGATGTCCCATCCGATGGTCGGCTCGGGGCTGATGCGGGTGCGGGTCTCCCACCGTGCCGTGTGGGTGCGGTGTTCGGGGTGGTAGGTGACGGGCTGGTCTGTTCTCTGTGCGGCGCCGGGGGTGCCGGGGGCGGCTTCGATCCAGGCCCATGGCTGCGGACTGGTGGCGTTGGGCAGGAGCGCGGTCGTGGTGAGAATGGTCTCGGCGGTTCCTGGATGGACTCCGCCGGAGATGGTGCCGCTCGGGGGGCAGGACTTGCGGCCGAGCCAGAGGAGGCGTTTGGGGTGCTCCACGGCGTGGCTGATGCGGTGCAGGAGGTTCTGGTCCGGGTGTTCGACGGCCGCGACGAATGCGGCGTCCGCCAGGTACCAGCGGGTTGTCATCATTGCGTCGCGCGTGGTGTTGCCTGCCAGGAGAACGCCGGTCTTCGGGTCCGGGGCGATTTCTTTCGGGGCGCCGTACCACTTGGTGACGGAGCGGGCGGCGAGGTGTCCGAAGACGGGTCCGGTGCTGGTTTCGAGAGCGGCAGCGGCCTTTTCGGCCCGGCGGTGGTCTGTGATCAAGTCGCGGGGGCGTAGTGGGTAAGTGCCACTCCCGACGATGTGGAAGTCTCGGACGGCGGTGCCGGGGCGGTCGGCCCGTACGGCGAAGCGCAGGTCGGTGAGCGCGCCGAGGTCGTCTGCTCGGTCCAGGCCGAGGGCGGCGGCGACGAGTCCGGTCACGCCGGACTTCGTCGGCCGGTTCAGGGTGTCGCGACGGTCGAACCTGGCCAGGGCTCCCCAGGATTGGAGAGGGCCCGCCAGGCGTAGCAGAAGCACGGAGGTCACCGGCTGGTCAGCTCCTCGATGCTGTTGGCTTCCGCTCCGGGCAGGGTGCCGGCGGCTGTACGGGAGTCGATGAGTTCCTGTACGTCGAGGTCGTAGGTGAGCACCTGGGCGGGTGAGATGTCCGTGCGCTTTCGCAGAACGAGGGCGTGCTGGTTCAGGAGGCGGTCGGCGGCTGCGACGGATGCCACGCCATCGGTCTCTTCGGCGATCGGCTTCTCGAAAATGCCGGCGTAGTTGAAGGGCCGGGCCCCAGTGAAGGCCATCACGAGCTTGGGCAGGATGCCGGTTGCAGCCGTGGTGTTCTTCTTGGCCTGGGGGATGGCGTTGGTGAACGCCTCGACGAATTCGAGTTCGGCGGCTTCGGCGGCGGCCTGTACCTGGTCGGGCTTCATGCCGGAGGCGAGCAGGTTGATCCGCAGCTTGTAGCGGTCGAGGACGGCGTGGCGGTAGAAGGTGCCGGAGATGAGCGACTGGTAACCGGTCATGCCTGCACCGGAGTCGTCGGCGGCGTCGATGTAGTCCAGGGCGTGGGCCTTGCGGTGGAGCTTGGCGTCGTCGGCGGCGGCGTAGAAGTCGTCGATGTGTTCGGCGGCATGGACGGTGAAAGCGTGCGCGGTCTGGATGGCGCCGTCCACGTTGGGCGAGTCGGCGATCTCGGCGAGGAACCGGCCGTAGAGGGCGATGTCGATGGCGTCGCGGGGAGCGAGCGCCGACAGGATCGCTTCGCGGATCTTTCGGGGTACGGGCGGGAGCTGCTCCTCGTTGTTGGGCTGGTTGTCGTCGGCAGCTGAGGCGAGGGCATCTGTGCCGCTCTTCTTCGCCTTTCTGGCGGCCGCGGCCGCGGCTTTCTTCGCGGCCGCGGCGGCGGCCCCCGCTTCCTTGGCCTTGAGGTAGTCGCTGGTCCAGGCGGCCACTTCGGCACGGTGTTCCTGGATCCAGTCGGCGATGATTTGTCCGGCGTCCTCGGGCGCGAACAACAGCACCTGGGTCAGGTCGCGAGTGGTGGGCTTGGCACCGAACTTCAGGCCTACACCTTCGAGTAGGGCCTTGGCGGTGGCCAGCGCATCGGCCCGGTCCCATCCGTATCGGTCGGCGAGCGCCTTGGCGGTGAGTTTGGCCCATTCGCGGGTGCGGATGCCCATGGTGTATCCGGCGAGTGGTCCCTGGCCGGCGTTGGCGCGCTCGCGGCTGTGGGTGCGTTCGGCACGTCGCCGTGCTTGTGCGGTGATCATGGTACGGGGGTCGCCGCCGAAGACGAACTGCTTGGGCATGCCGTTCTCGTCGCGTACAGGAAGTGCTGCGGTGAAGGTCTCCAGCAGGTGCAGCGAGAAGTACTGATCACCGGTGAGAAGCTCTGCGGCCGGGGTGGTCAGGGCGGTCACGTGGTTGTCCTCTTCGTGTAGGTCGGGGTGTAGAAGGAGGCGCCCCAGGTATCGGCGACGGACCTGTCTCGGCTCTTCAACCGGTCGCGGCTCTTCCAGCGGGCCAGGTCCTCGGGGAGCTGGGCCCAGGACGGCGGGGTGGTGTCGCAGGCGCGGGCCCGTTCGATGGCGTGCTGCAGGTGCCGCCAGGGGATCTCGCGGGATGCGGTGATCCGGTCCAGCAGCCGCTTGGCCCCGGGGTCGGCGGGGCCGCGGCCGGCACCACTGCCGATCTTCCGCATGGCTGTGCCGATGTCGCCGTATCCGTAGTGTGGCCGGAGGGCTCCGGCGTGGTAGCGAGCGAAGAGGAACGCGGTGAATTGGTAGATCTGCTGCTGTTCATCGGGTGGGGCGAACGCCGCGGCGATGTGGTGGGCCTCGGTGCGGCGCGGCGGGTTTGGTCTGCGCAGAGCGGCGAGAGCACCGAGATTGTGTGTGCGGACCAGGCCGCACAGCCAATCCGAGAGCTGGGTGCCGGGTGGCTTTGTGCCGGCGGTCGGGGCAAGGTCAGGCATCTGCAGGTTCCTTCAACTGGACAGGCGCTTTGCTGTGGCCGAGAAGGGCGCGAAGCCGGGCGCGCGCGGTGACGCGGGCCTGCAGTCCGGTACCTCCTGAGGGCAGGCTGGTCAGGCGCCCGTCGAGAGACATGATGGCCAGGGCGAGGATGTCGCGGCCGAAGGTGGCCAGGGCCTCGATAGCGGCGCCGGTGTCGGCAACCTGGTCCAGCAGGTGGTGGAACAGGTCGGCGGCACCGGCCCACATCTCAGGTTCGCCGTTGAAGCGGGCGAGTTGGGCAGCCTTGTCGTCCGGCTTGGGATTGGGATAGGCGATCTCGCGTGTGGCCGCGGCCACCAGATAGAGGGAGCGCGCGGTGTACTCGCAGATCGCCGAGCCCTGCTCGGCGGCATGTCGCAGCTGGGTCTCCCGGCCGGGCACGTACGGGAACTCGTCAGACAACCACGCGGTCAGCTTGCCCTGGGTGGCGAGCAGGCCGATGGCCCACAGGTGTACGCGGCGGCCGTGCAGCATTGCGACCCGGCCGTACAGATCGGTGCCTTTGTCGCGCTCGGCGACGGCCGCGTACAGAGCGTGGGACTCTCGCCATAGCTCCCTCGTGGGGGACGGCTTGAGCAGGGTCTTCTTCCCGCCCGGGGTGTCGTAGGTGACGGCGTCCTGTAGGTACGTGGCGGGCAACTCGGCAAGGGTTTCACCAGCGCCGATGGAGTACCCGAGTCAACGCCGATGCCGCCGTCGGGAAGGACGGTCGGGCGCAGTGCGAATCGAGCGGGCCGAGCACAGTGTGGAGATCGGCCGGGCCTGCGAAGTGCGGGCTTGCTGTGGTCCCGGCCGTGTGAAGTCTCTTCGGGACGGCTCGTCCTGATTTCCACGTCAGGTTGAGCGGCCCGGGTTCGTCCGGCCACGGGGCGGTGTTGAGGCGCAGCAGGTCACCGAGGGTGGCTCCTGGCCAGGCCGGGCGGGCGATGACCTTCAGGCGGGTGGCCAGCCGGTTGGTGCCGAGGTTGGTGAAGGTCCCCGGTAGCCCCATGTCCTTGGCCTTGATCCTGCCGCGCATCCCGATCCCGTACACGTGCTGGGTGAGCATCGCACGCCATGCGGCATCCGCCGGTACGGGCTCCGGGTGGTGGAGATGGTGAAGGTTGAAGAACTGGTTGTAGTCCCCGACCCGTTCCAGGAAGAGCTGAGCGGGCCCGACACCGTAGGTGTCGAGGTGAGGGTGGAGGACGGGGTTCTGGCCGAGGGGCCGCTCCGGGTCGAAGAGGTCCCAGCATCCGGGGTGACTTGCGATCCAGTCGGCCACCTTGTCCAGCGGTGTGCGGTCAGTGACCCACGACAGCCACTCGTCGGAGGTCTCGGGATGCTGATCCGCCGCGTGGATCAGGCCGATCAGCCAGTCGATCAGCGCGGCTGTTTCACCCGGGGTGTCACCGCAGACAGCTGCCAGTTCGTCGGCCCGGCAGAGCACGTCGACCAGGTTCAGCTTGACTCGCCGCAGGTCAGGGCCGGTTGTCAGTACCGGGATGCATGCTTGGGCACGCGGTTCCCACTGCATCGGCCTTCCACCTCCTTCTAGATGGGAGTTGGACTACAAAAGGACACGCTCTGTTGCCAGTGCCGTTAAGGATGGGGACACTAACACCAATCGGGGGGTGATATGACAACTAGTCATAAATGGTCTGTGCGACGGCACTTCTTCATCTGGGCCAAGACCGACCAGCGCAGAATCAGTCGTCGTAGGGGTGGCCCAGCTTGGAATCCTCTGCTGGCTCACGCTCTCGACACCGCCGCCTGCGTCGCTCAGCTATGGGACCGCTATCTCCCCCTCACCGCATGGGCCCGGCTCGCCGACGCCTTCGGCGGCGGCCGTGAGGACACGGCGCGCCGAGTGGTGATGTTTCTGGCCGCCCTGCACGACCTCGGGAAGGGCTCCGGGTGCTTCCTGCGCATGTTCGGCACCAGCCGCTGGGACGGCCCCTACCTGCGGCAGGCCCGTGCCATGTGGGAACAGCAGGCACGCGCTGCTGGTCTTCCTCTCGGAGAGAATCTTGACGCCCAGCCCGGCGCGCGGCACGAGCACATCACCGCCCTACACATGCCACGGCTCCTCGGCTGCACCTGCGAGGACTGCGGTGGGGCCGGCTCGCCGTCAACCGGACTCCACACCGCCGCTGCTCTCCTCGGCGGCCACCACGGAGACATCCCCAGCCCCGACACCATCGGCCGGGCGGCCATGGCGGCCGACATCGCCGCCTGGCTACCGATCTACTCCGAACTCATCCAGGACACGGCCGAACTCATCGGTGTCGATCTCACCACCCTCCCCAAGTTGGTGGTACCCGAACGCCCCAGCGCAATGGTGCTGTTCGCCGGGCTGGTGATCCTCGCCGACTGGATCGCCTCCGACGAATCCCACTTCACCTACCGCTCCCTCACCACCAGCCCGCCCCAGTGGTGGCACGCCTCCAATATGCAGGCCCGCGCTGCGGTCACGCGACTGCGGCTGGACGCTTGGCAGCCCGATCCCGCCGCTGACTGGACCGACCTGTTCCCCGACACCCGGCCGCGTGTCTTCCAGTCCGCCGCCATGGCCGCCCTGCCCGCCGCTGGTCCGGCGCTCGTCATCGTCGAATCCGATACCGGATCGGGAAAGACCCACCTCGCCTTGTGGTGCGCCCACCACCTCGCCGTCACCTGCGGATACCAGGGCCTATACATGGCTATGCCGACCCGGGCCGCCGCCAACCAAACGGCCCGCGAGATCGCCGCCTTCATGGACCGGGCCCTCGGCGAGCAGAACACTGCCAACCTCGCCGTTGTCCATGCCACGGCGGAAGCCACCGACTTCGTCCACCAGCTCCTCGACGCCGGGCGAACCCGAGCACAGGCGGCACTCGACGGGCTCGAAGACTTCATCTCCACTCCCTCGCCCGACGACCCCCTGCAGCGCCGGGCCGTCCTCAGCCCCTGGTACCTGCGTCGCTGCCTGGGCCTGATCGCCCCGTTCGCCGTCGGCACCGTCGACCAGGTGGCCCTCGCCGCCCAGCCCAGCCATCACTGGATGCTGCGCATGTTCGGCCTCGCCGCCAAGACGCTCATCATCGACGAGGCCCACGCATACGAGCTCTTCCAGCAAGGTCTCCTCGAAGCCGCCATCGCATGGCTCGCCGATGCCGGCGCCTCCGTCGTCATCCTCTCCGCGACCCTGCCCACCGCCACACAAACCGCCCTCACCCGGGCGTGGTGCGAGGGCCACCGCGTCCCGGTGACAGAGAGAGGACAGACCGGCCCCATCACCGTCGTGGACCACCACGGCATCATCACCCGCACCGGCCGAACCGACGATACCGACCGAAGTAGCCACGGCGAACGGACCGCCCCGGCAGAGCTACACACCTTCATCGACTTCCTGCCCGATCCCGGCACGGCCGCCCTCGCTGCCCGCCTCTTCGACGAGGCCGGAAAAGGCGGAATCACCGTCGTCATGCGCAACCGCGTGGCCACAGCCGTCGACTTGTACAGGTCCGCCGCGCACTGCGCCCAGACGCACGGATGGTCACCGAGTGAGATCGTGCTCCTACACGGCCAGAACCTGCCCCGCTACCGCCTCCCTGGCGAAGACCTACTGACCAGGCACCTCGGCCCAGGCAAGGACCGCACCCGCCGCAACCCCGAGCGGCCAGACCGTCTTCTGGTCATCGCCACGCAAGTTGCTGAGCAGTCCCTCGACATTGACTTCGACCGGATCTACACCGACCTCGCGCCAATTGACGTCCTCATCCAGCGTCGTGGCCGCGTCCACCGGCACCAAGTCAACGACTCCTCACGGCCCGAAGCGTTCCGCAGGCCCCGCATGACCATTCTCATCCAGCCTGGGGCCAACGAACTGCCCATGGTCGAACCTCCGAATCCAGGCGAAGCCCGGCCTCAGGGCAACCCTGACAGCCACGTGTATCCCCCCTACCTCTTGGCCGCCACCTGGTACGCCCTCGTCCAACGCGCCCGGGAAGACGGCACCGTGCATCTCATCACACCCGCAGACACCACCCCATTGATCGAAGAGGTCTACGGCCCAAAACCCACTGTCGCCCACGCCCTCGGCGAGCTTCTCGACCGCACGTCACGCCGCCTGCAAAGCGAACACGGCAAAGAGGAGGGCCAGTCCCTCAGCCGTGCGTTCCGCCCCTTCACCCGCCGCGGCAGGTCAATTCCCGTGACCGACCTCGCATCCGGCAAGAGCCACGGCTCCGGCGACAGCGACGGCATCGTCGGCATCCGCGCCATCTCCCGCCTCAGTGAGCCTCCGATCGACGCCATCCTCCTGTACAAGCAGCCAAACGGCATCCTCAGTTACGACCGGTCCGGACAGCGACGCGCTGACCTCGCCCGCCATGGCGCCGACTCCCCCGCCCGCCGCCGACAACAAAAGGACCTCCTCCTCAACACCGCGTCCTTGCCCGCTCACTGGTTCACCGGAAACAACGCTCTCCCCCCGCCCGAGACCTGGCCGCCCATTCCCCGCCCGGCCCTGCGAAACCGCTACGTCGCCTTGCTCAACCCCAGCACCGGCGCTTGCATCAGTGGCCCCACCGGCATCACCTGCAGTCCCGCCACCGGCTTGGCCAGGTGAACCACGACAAATAGTTCAGCTAGCGGACCCAAGAGCTAGGGTGCTTTCCTGGCCCCACGCGGGCATAGGTCAAGAGCGCGTCCATTCTGACCTTTGGCCCCGCATACGCGGGGATACCTCCGGGCCGGTTTCTACGGCGCAGCTGGACCCTAGTACACGCAAACATGCATGATCTTCATGAACGTCGCAGGCCACGAAGGGTCGGCCTCGCGCACACGGGGATGCTCTAGGAGCTTCCAGATCTTCGGGCCGGGGACGCCGTCGGCCTCGTGCGTACGGGGATAGATCCGCGCTCATGCGGAGGGAGAAGGGCAACACGGCGCCTCGCTCGCACACGCCGGGGATAGCTCCACCCGGATGACGCTGGTGGCGGGCGCGGAGTTGTCGACCCTGCGCCCGCGGGGATAGCTCCAGGTCGACCGCGACGAGGTCGTCGCGGCAGAACTCGGCCCCACGCACGCGGGGATAGCCGAAGGTGGCCTTGTCCGCCGCGACCAGCGCCCTGCGGGCATACTCCTTACACAGCGCGTGCTACTGGGGGACGTTGCAGTCGGCCCCGCGCGCGGGGATAGGTCCGCGGTGGACGCCGGTACCGGTAACAACACCGTGTCGGCGCCGCGCACGCGGGGATAGTTCGGACGGCATAAACCTCCCCGAGGCCACCTACCTGTGGGCCCCGCACACGCGGGGATAGCTCCGGGATCCTTGCGCGCGGCGAGAACACGGCCGAGTCGACCCCGCGCGAGCGGGGATAGCTCCCGCGGCCCGTCGCTGATCGGTGGTGTGTGATAGGCGACCCCGCACAGGCGGGGATAGCTCCGTCCCGCGCTGCGGCACCGTGAACACGGGTCCGTTGACCCCGCGCAGGCGGGGATAGCTCCAGCTGGAACTACTGGAATAGTCTCGGCTACTGGTCGGCCCCGCAGGCGGGGATAGCCCCCACTCACAGGCGTGAACTGCCCCCGCATGCAGGCGCTCGGGTACGTCGCGATCGCCTTCCCGGCCAGTCTCTGGGCGCGCGTTCACGGCGACCGCAGCCACCACCTTTCCGGATGCCGTCGGGTCGGCGTGCGGGTGGAGGGCGTTCACCATCGACGTGGTGCTGGTGTCTGGCATGGAGGCCCCCCGCAGCACCTGAGAAAGGCAGGACGCTGATGGATGTGGGGGCACCGGTCGGCGGCGTGGTCGGTCTGCTGTCGGGGCCCCAGAGCCGGGTGACGAACCGGCGCGCCGACTCCACGGCGATCACTGAACGGCTCAAGGGGAGGTGAAGGAGGAATAGCCCCAGCGGAAGCTGCTGACGCAAGCACTCATCGGCCTTCACCAGCGGGCCCGGCGAGTCGGCCCGGACACTCCGGCGGCCCGGCCCCCTCGCCACTGGCCGAACTGAACCTCACACCCACGCGCCTGTGACAGCGGCCCCGCTCTCCTCCAGGAGGCGGAGCCGCTGCGTCGTGTCTAGGGTCAGTCGTCGAGCTCGATACGGAAGTCGACGATGGTGGTGTCGCCGCGGCGCACGATCGGGTGGGCGACCTCGACGACGCGGCCGGTGTCGGTGATGTGCCTGCGGGTGTACCGGAGGACCGGGACTCCGGAGCCGATGCGTAGCGTGGCCGCCTCCAGCTCGGTGGGCATGGCCGTCGTGAACGACTCGGTGATCGTGGTGACGCGGATACCGAGGCTCGCCAGCTGCGCCCGCGTCCCGCCCGGCCACGGCTCGTTGATGGGGTCGGCGACCGGAGTGCCGACGACGTCGGCCCAGCGCACGTAGCTGGTCGTTGTCGTAGAACACGAAGTGCCGCGCGAGCAGGCGCTCGCCCACCTCGCACTCGAAGAGAGCCGCCAGTTCGGCGTCGGCCTGGACCCGCTCGAACCGCTTGTCGAGCCGGTACTCGGACCAGCCGATCCCCTGATCCCGGGTGTACGGCGTCGACTTGCCGCCCGGGGTCGAGCGGTAGCGGTCAGCCGCCATCCGGTGGATCGCTGGGCGCGGCCGCACGAACGTACCGGCGCGGGCCCGGGACTCGATCAGTCCCTCGTTGGCGAGGAGACGCAGCGCGTTGCGGACGGTGATCTCTGAGACGCCGTATGCGCTGCAGAGATCCGGGAGCGTCGGGATGCGGTCACCGGGACCGAACTCGCCACCGGGTGCGATGCGGCGCCGCAGGTCAGCGGCGATCCGCAAGTACTCGGGTTGTGCCACGGCGATGCTCCCACCTTCGACGGTCGCGTCAATCTGTATACGCATACTCTCCCCTCCCGCTTGACCAGCGCCAACCACCCGGACATTCTGTATACAGAAAAGCGTTATCCGTATTCAGATAACCACGTCCTCCGGGGGATAACCATGCCCGAGTCGGGTCACACGTGGCGGAAGGCGTTCAAGGGCGAGCCCGTCGAGGCACGCCACGTCCGCCTGTGGACAGCCGGGCGCGTGAAGCACCCCGACGCCCCGCTCATCGCCGACGAACTGTTCGTCGCCGTCCTCGGCTCCGGCGCCCCCGTCGTCGAGATGACCCTCTCGACATCCGACACCCGCATCCGCATCACCGCCTTGGGCCCCGACCCGCTCCCGCTGCTCTACAGCCACGGCCCCGGGTGGGCCCTCGTCGCTGGCCTGTCCCACTCCGCTGGACTCACCACCGACGAGTGCGGGTTGTGGGCGCAGCTGGGGGCGCGGCGGTGACCACGAAGAAGACCAACCGTCAGGAGTCGAGGATGACCAGCCGTAAGACAACGATGGACCCGCCCGCCGAACTGCCCCAGCTGGCCGAACTGCCGCTGGACACCGCCACCATGCGCGCGGCCGCTGACCGCCTGCTCGCCGAGGACGCCGAGCTGCCCAGCCAGGACGAGCTGGAGACGCTCACGCTGCGGCTGCGCGGGCACCTCATGCTCACCATCCCCGAAGTGGAAGGGCTCGCCCGGCAGCTCCCCGAGGAAGTCCAGCCGCGCGTCTCCGCGCTCGCCGGCGTCGGCGAGGCCCGCACCCGGCTGGACTTGGAGCCCGGCTCCAACCTCCCCGCCGGCGTCGTACATGCCCAGCGACTCGCCCGCTCCGTCCTCGCCCTGTGCCGCCACTACGAGAACCTCACCCAGACCGTCGCCTACGTGCGCATGCTGGAGCACGGCGCGAGCTGCCCGGACTGCCGGAACATGGACGAGAACGGTGAGCCCACCCCGCCGTGTCCGATCATGGTCGCCCTGTACGAGGCGTACCGGCAGGCCAGCCGCGGCCCGGCGGCCGAGCCCAGGTAGACCTCGCCCGCCTCTACTCCTGATGCTCTGGAGGCGGGCGTCCCCGCGGCCCTGGTCGGCATCCCCCTGCCGACCAGGGCCGCTTCACGTCTCGCTGGTCAGTAGTCGCCGCCGTCGCCGCCGTCGCCGCCGTCACTACCGCCGCCCCCGTCGACGTCGCCCCCTGCATCGGTCCAGTCGTCGGGGCGGACCCACCCCGGGCTGCTGGCGTCGCCCTCTTCGCGCACTCCGCGGTGCTGCCTCGACACCTCGGTCAACCAGTCCCGCAGGAGAGGAAACAAAGGCATGGCAATCCCCTCGCTCATCGCATCGGGGTCAAAGTGGGGTTATCACCATGGTCAGACACCTGCGCTTGGGGCGCAGCTCGAAGCTTCGCCCCCCAACAAGGCGAGCTAGATCATCTGCCCTTCGGGCCAGCAGCGGGCCAGCTAGCGATCTTCAGAGACAACGAAGCCCCCTCCGGCAGAAGGGGGCCGACTCGGCGCCGCAGGTAGAAAGGGTTCTCCCCGCGTAGTGAGTGGTGGGGCGGGTGGGACTCGAACCCACGGCCGACGGATTATGAGTCCGCTGCTCTAACCGGCTGAGCTACCGCCCCATAGCGGCGTGTCGCGTACATGTGTGCGCGCCGTCTGCCGCAGCATAGCCGCTCATACGATCTCCTGCTTCGGCTGGGCGGCTTCGCACGGCCTTCGTGACCATGAGGACTGCGCCCAGTGCCGCGCGGTTCCCAGGAGATCGGAACAGACATGAAAAAGGACCCCGGTTGGGGGTCCTCGTTCACCATGCTCCCCCGACTGGACTCGAACCAGTAACCTGCCGGTTAACAGCCGGCTGCTCTGCCAATTGAGCTACGGAGGACCGAGCTCCCCGGACTGGACTCGAACCAGTAACCTGCCGGTTAACAGCCGGCTGCTCTGCCAATTGAGCTACCGAGGAAGGTCTCGTTTTGCATCGAACGCACCTACCTGGGTATCCGCCAGGGGGCGCGCGCTCGCTGCGACACATACATTAGCGCAAGCAGGGGGGTGCTTTGCCAATCGGTACTCCCCGGCGCCGACGCCGCACCGGAGACCTACGCAAGGAAAGGGTGGCCGCCATGCGTTACCGGCTCACGTTCGTCGCCGGAGTCGTCCTGGGTTACGTGCTGGGCACGAGGGCCGGACGCGAGCGCTACGAGCAGCTGAAGAAGACAGCCCAGCAGTTCGCACAGAACCCCGCCGTCCGCAACACCGCGGAGACCGCCGCACACCAGGGCCGTGAGTTCGCGGGCAAGGCGTACCACGTGGTCAGCGACAAGGTCGGGGACCGAGTCCCCGACTCGGTGGCCGAACGGGTCCGCCACCTCAAGGACCGAGCCGTCCACAACGGCGGCGAGGACGACTGGGGAACCAGTAACACGTAACAGTTCCTTCTCAGGCGCCGGCCCCGCGCCCCTGACCCTTCAGGGGCGCGGGGCCGTATCGATATGCGGCTCCGCCGCGTGCGTGCGACCAGCCACAACGAGCTCGCACACAAACACGGCGCCGCACCCCCACGGCGCCCACGGCCCAACCCGAGCGGAGTGTGCGGCAGAATTTTGGCCATGGGGATAGTCGCCGGGTTGGACAGTTCACCCGATTTCACTCGTATCGTCGTCTGTGACACGGACTCCGGAGCCGTGCTCAGGCAGGGATATGCGCCGCATCCGGTGGAGAGCCCCGAGGGCGGCGGCCGGCCGTCCGATGTCGATCCGCAGGCGTGGCTGCTGTCCCTGGGAGAGGCCGCCGGCGGCGGTCTGCTCGAGGGCGTGCAGGCGATCGGCGTGTCGGCGCAGCAGAACGCCGTCGTGCCGCTGGACGCGCAGGGGAACACCGTGCGTCCGGCGATGGTCGGCGGCGACAAGCGGACGCAGGTCGCGGCGGCCGATCTGGTCGACGCGCTCGGCGGGCGCGAGGCGTGGGCGCAGGCCGTGGGGTGTGTGCCGCAGGCCGCGCAGCCGGTGACGAAGCTGCGCTGGCTGGCCCGGACCGAGCCCGAGAACGCGCAGCGCACGGCGATCCTCCTCCAGGCGCACGACTGGCTGGTGTGGCAGTTGCTGGGCCGGCCGGTGCGGAGAACGACCGATCGGGGCGGGGCGTCCGGCACCGGGTACTGGTCGGCGGCGACCGGCGCCTACCGGCCCGATCTCATCGAGCTGGCGCTCGGGCACCAGGTGATGCTGCCGGAGGTGATCGGCCCGGCGGACGCGGCCGGTAGGACGCCGGAAGGGCTGCTGATCTCCGTCGGGACCGGCGAGACCATGGCGGCGGCGTTCGGACTGGGCATCGGCCTCGGGGACGCGGTCGTGTCGCTGGGCGCGTCCGGTTCCGTGATGGCCGTGCACCCCGAGGCGCTCGTCGACGGCTCCGGGATGATCACCGCTCTGGCGGACGCGACCGGCATGCACCTGCCCGTCGTCACCACGCTGAACGCCGTACGGACCCTGCGCGGGACCGCCGAGCTGCTGGGGCTGCCCGATCTGGAGAGCCTCTCCGAGCTGGCGATGAAGTCGACGCCGGGGTCGCACGGCCTGGTGCTGCTGCCCTATCTGGAGGGTGAGCGGACACCGAACCTGCCGCACACCGCCGGGACCCTGGCGGGGCTCCGGCGCGAGTCGATGAAGCCGGAGCATCTGGCGCGGGCCGCCTTCGAGGGCATGCTGTGTGGCCTCGCGGACGCGCTGGACGTGCTGCGCGGCCGGGGTGTGGAGGTGCGGCGGGTGTTCCTGCTGGGGCCGGCCGCCGAACTGCCCGCCGTGCAGGCCGCCGCGCCGTCGCTGTTCGGGACGCAGGTCGTCGTGCCCCAGCCGGCCGACTACGCGGCGATCGGCGCCGCCCGGCAGGCCGCCTGGGCGCTCGGCGTCTCCCAGGGCACGCTCGACGCGCGGAACCCGCCGGCCTGGCAGGGGCCGGTCGCGCAGGTGCTGGAGCCCGGGGAGGAGCTGGCCGTGGGGCAGGCGGTGCGCCAGCAGTTCGTGTCGGTGCGGGAGCAGACCCATCCGGGGGCGCTGCGGCCGTAGGCCGGTCGTGGAGATCCGGTGCGTCCCGGGGCGTTGTGACCGCCTGTTGGGTTAATTCGGTTGAGGTAACGCGGGTGGAGTGTCCGACGATAGGGGCCAGGGGCAACCAACCGCCCCGTCGTCCACTCCGAGAGAAGCAGCGTGCTCATACGACTTCTGCGGACCTATCTCAGGCCCTACAAGAGACCCATCGTCCTGCTGGTGCTGCTGCAGTTCCTGCAGACCTGCGCCACGCTCTATCTGCCGACGCTGAACGCCGACATCATCGACCGGGGTGTCGTGAACGGCGACACCGGCTACATCCTCGGCTACGGCGGCCTGATGATCGGCATCTCGCTGGCCCAGGTCGTGTGCAACATCGGTGCCGTGTACTACGGCGCCCGTACGGCGTCGGCGGTCGGGAGGGACGTGCGCGCCGCCGTGTTCGACCGGGTGCAGTCGTTCTCCGCGCGTGAGGTCGGTCACTTCGGGGCTCCGTCGCTGATCACCCGTACGACGAACGACGTCCAGCAGGTGCAGATGCTGGCGCTGATGACGTTCACGCTGATGGTGTCGGCGCCGATCATGTGCGTGGGCGGCATCGTGCTGGCGCTCGGTCTGGACGTGCCGCTGTCGGGTGTGCTGGTGGCGGTCGTGCCGGTGCTGGGCATCTGCGTGACGCTGATCGTGCGGCGGCTACGGCCGCTGTTCCGGGCCATGCAGGAGCGGCTGGACACGGTGAACCGGGTGCTGCGCGAGCAGATCACCGGCAACCGGGTGATCCGTGCCTTCGTCCGGGACGAGTACGAGCAGCAGCGCTTCCGCAAGGCCAACACCGACCTCACGGACTTCGCGCTGGGCACCGGCAACCTGCTCGCGCTGATGTTCCCGATCGTCATGACGGTGGTGAACCTGTCGTCGATCGCCGTGGTGTGGTTCGGTGCGCACCGGATCGACAGCGGCGGGATGCAGATCGGCGACCTGACCGCGTTCCTCGCCTATCTGATGCAGATCGTCATGTCCGTGATGATGGCCACCTTCATGTTCATGATGGTGCCGCGCGCGGAGGTGTGCGCCGAGCGCATCCAGGAGGTGCTGGACACCTCGTCCAGCGTCGTGCCGCCGTCCGCGCCCGTCACGGAGCTGCGCCGGCACGGGCATCTGGAGATCCGCGGGGCGGGCTTCCGCTACCCGGGTGCCGAGGAGCCGGTGCTGCGGGCCGTGGACCTCGTGGCCCGGCCGGGTGAGACGACCGCCGTCATCGGCTCGACCGGCAGCGGCAAGTCGACGCTGCTGGGGCTGGTCCCGCGGCTGTTCGACGTGACCGACGGGCAGGTGCTCGTGGACGGTGTCGAGGTGGCGGACATCGATCCGCGGCTGCTCGCGAGGACCGTCGGGCTGGTGCCGCAGAAGCCGTACCTCTTCGCGGGCACGGTGGCGACCAACCTGCGGTACGGCAACCCGGACGCCACCGACGAGGAGCTGTGGCACGCGCTGGAGGTGGCGCAGGGCAAGGACTTCGTCGAGCGGCTGGAGGGCGGGCTGGACGCGCCGATCGCGCAGGGCGGTACGAACGTCTCCGGCGGGCAGCGGCAGCGGCTCGCGATCGCCCGGACCCTCGTGCAGCGCCCTGAGATCTACCTCTTCGACGACTCCTTCTCCGCGCTCGACTACGCCACGGACGCGGCGCTGCGGGCCGCGCTCGCGCAGGAGACCTCGGAGGCCACCGTGGTGATCGTCGCCCAGCGGGTGGCGACCATCCGGGACGCCGACCGGATCGTCGTCCTCGACGAGGGCCGGGTCGTCGGCACCGGACGGCACCACGAGCTGATGGCGGACAACGAGACCTACCGGGAGATCGTGCTCTCCCAGCTCACGGAAGCGGAGGCTGCCTGATGGCCGGTCCGATGGGGCGGATGATGGCCGGGGGCGGCCCCGACCAGCGCTCGCTGGACTTCAAGGGGTCCGGCAAACGGCTCGTCGCACAGTTCCGGCCGGAGCGGCTGACCATCTACGTGCTGCTGCTGTGCGTGGTGCTGAGCGTCGGCCTGAGCGTCGTCGGGCCGAAGATCCTCGGGAAGGCGACCGACCTGGTCTTCGCGGGGATCGTCGGGCGGGGCATGCCGGAGGGGGCGAGCAAGGAGCAGGTCCTCGACTCCATGCGGCAGCGCGGGGACGGTGACGTCGCCGACATGCTGCGCAGCACCGACTTCACCCCGGGCGAGGGCATCGACTTCACCGCCGTCGGGCATGTGCTGCTGCTCGCGCTGGGCGTGTTCACGGTGGCCGGGCTCCTGATGGCCGTGGCGACGCGCCTGGTGAACCGGGCCGTGAACCGGACCATGTTCCGGATGCGCGAGGACGTGCAGACGAAGCTGTCGCGGCTGCCGCTGTCGTACTTCGACAAGCGCCAGCGCGGTGAGGTGCTGTCGCGCGCCACCAACGACATCGACAACATCGGGCAGACGCTCCAGCAGTCGATGGGGCAGCTCATCAACTCGGTGCTGACCATCATCGGTGTCCTCGCGATGATGTTCTGGGTCTCCTGGATCCTCGCGCTGGTCGCGCTGGTGACCGTGCCGCTGTCGTTCGTCGTCGCCACGCGCGTGGGCAAGCGGTCGCAACCGCACTTCGTGCAGCAGTGGCGTACGACGGGCAAGCTCAACGCGCACATCGAGGAGATGTACACCGGGCACACCCTGGTGAAGGTGTTCGGGCGGCAGGAGGAGTCAGCGCAGCAGTTCGCCGAGCAGAACGAGGCGCTGTACGAGGCCGGGTTCAAGGCGCAGTTCAACAGCGGGGTCATGCAGCCGCTGATGATGTTCGTGTCGAACCTGAACTACGTGCTGGTGGCGGTCGTCGGCGGGCTGCGGGTCGCCTCCGGCTCGCTGTCCATCGGCGATGTGCAGGCCTTCATCCAGTACTCACGGCAGTTCTCCATGCCGCTGACGCAGGTCGCGTCCATGGCGAACCTGGTGCAGTCGGGTGTCGCCTCGGCGGAGCGGGTCTTCGAGCTGCTGGACGCGGAGGAGCAGGGGGCCGATCCGGTGCCGGGCGTGCGACCCGAGGAGCTGCGCGGGCAGGTGGCGCTGGAGAACGTCTCGTTCCGGTACGACCCCGACAAGCCGCTGATCGAGGACCTGTCGCTGAAGGTCGAGCCCGGGCACACGGTCGCCATCGTCGGCCCGACGGGCGCGGGCAAGACGACGCTCGTCAACCTGCTGATGCGGTTCTACGACGTCACCGGCGGGCGTATCACCCTCGACGGGGTCGACATCGCACGGATGTCCCGGGACGAACTGCGCGCCGGGATCGGCATGGTGCTGCAGGACACGTGGCTGTTCGGCGGGACGATCGCGGAGAACATCGCGTACGGGGCGTCCCGTGAGGTGACCCGGGGCGAGATCGAGGAGGCGGCCCGGGCGGCGCACGCGGACCGGTTCGTGCGGACGCTGCCGGACGGGTACGACACGGTGATCGACGACGAGGGGACGGGGGTCAGCGCGGGTGAGAAGCAGCTGATCACGATCGCCCGGGCGTTTCTGTCGGACCCGGTGATCCTGGTGCTGGACGAGGCGACGAGTTCGGTCGACACCCGTACCGAGGTGCTCATCCAGAAGGCCATGGCGAAGCTCGCGCACGGGCGTACGTCGTTCGTCATCGCGCACCGGCTGTCGACGATCCGGGACGCGGACGCGATTCTGGTGATGGAGAACGGGGCGATCGTGGAGCAGGGGGCGCACGAGGAGCTGTTGGCGGCGGATGGCGCTTACGCGCGGCTGTACAAGGCGCAGTTCGCGCAGGCGGTGGCGGAAGTGGACTGAGTCGCGTCCGGGGGATGCCTCGGGCTGTCGCGGGGCGGCTGCGGGCCGGTGGGGGCCGGTCGCGCAGTTCCCCGCGCCCCTTGAGGACGTGCAGCCGGCGCGCCTTCAGGGGCGCGGGGAACTGCGCGAATCACCCCCACCGGCCCGCACACGGCAATCAGTCCAGATAACCCCTCAGCTGGTCCGCGAAGGCGTGGTCGCGGAGTTTGTTCAGGGTCTTCGACTCGATCTGACGGATGCGTTCCCTCGTCACGCCGAAGATCCTGCCGATCTCCTCCAGCGTGCGGGGGCGGCCGTCCGCCAGTCCGTAGCGGAGTTGGACCACCTTGCGCTCCCGCTCCCCCAGGGTCGACAGGACCGCCTCCAGGTGCTCCCTGAGCAGCAGGAACGCCGCCGACTCGACGGGGCTCGCGGCGTCGCCGTCCTCGATCAGGTCGCCCAGCGCGACATCGTCCTCCTCGCCGACGGGTGCGTGCAGCGACACCGGCTCCTGGGCGAGCCGCAGCACCTCGCCGACCCGCTCCGGGGGCAGTTCCAGGTGCGCGGCGACCTCCTCGGGCGTCGGTTCGTAGCCCCGTTCCTGGAGCATGCGGCGCTGGACACGGACGACGCGGTTGATGAGCTCCACGACGTGGACCGGGACCCGGATGGTGCGGGCCTGGTCGGCCAGGGCGCGGGACATGGCCTGGCGGATCCACCAGGTGGCGTAGGTGGAGAACTTGTAGCCGCGGGCGTAGTCGAACTTCTCGACGGCCCGGATGAGTCCGAGGTTGCCCTCCTGGACGAGGTCGAGCATGGTCAGCCCGCGGCCCACGTAGCGCTTGGCGACGGAGACGACGAGCCGCAGGTTGGCCTCGATGAGCCGGCGTTTGGCCATCCGGCCCATGACGACGAGCCGGTCGAGGTCCACCGCCAACTGGCTGTCCAGGTCGGGGGCGAGCCGCAGTTTCTCCTCGGCGAACAGGCCGGCCTCGACACGGCGGGCGAGTTCGACCTCCTCGGCGGCGGTCAGCAGGGGGACGCGGCCGATCTCCCGCAGGTACTGGCGGAAGAGGTCCGAGGAGGGGCCGCTGGTGTCGGGGCGGGCCGGTGGGGGTTCGACGGCCTCGGGGGCTTCGGCCGTCTCGACGGTCCCGGCGGGCGGCTCCTGCGGCTCCGGTTCCGCCTCCCCTTCCGTCTCGGGGTGGAGCACGGCGCGGCTCTGGGCCGGGACGGCCGAGAGGACGTCGGCCTCCGGGTCCGGCGCGGGGTCGCCGGCGCCGGCGCCGGCGGCAGCACTGACGGCGGTCTGGGTGAGGGTCTGGGTCTGCACGGGGGCGACCTCCAGGATGATCGCTGCCATGGGGGGCGGCAGCGGTACTTCGGGAGCGGAGTCGGCGGCCTCGCCGCTGTCCGTCCCGTACGCGATGAACGGAACCGCGGGGGTGTGGGACCCGCCGGTGACGGATCGGCCGCGCTCCGAGGACTCAGGCACCGCAACCCAGTGTGGGGGAAGACACACAGTCCCCCACGAGGGGCGTGCGATGACTTTTTGCGTCCGGCCCGTGACCGCGCGGTGACGTCAGAGCGCGGCGGCGCCCTGCACCCGGAGGGTCTGGTCGTACTGCTGGAGGACCCAGAGTTCGTTCTGCACGGCGGCCAGCTGGGCCGGGTCGCCGTGGGTGCCGAGGCGGGTGAGCTGGCTCTGGATGTCGCGGATGCGGCGCTCGACGGCGCGGCGGCGGACGGTGACCAACTGGGCGCCCGCGTAGACCTCGTCGACGCCCTTGGTGCCCTTGTGCAGCAGGATCGCCTCGACGGCCAGTTCCGTGACCATCGCGCGGACCGCGTCGTCGGGGGCGGCCTCGCGGACCTTGACCAGGTAGCCCTGGGGGTCCTCGACGCCCGGTTCGGAGCCCCCCGCGTCGAGGATGGCCTGGCGTACGGCGGCGTAGGGCGGGGCGGTGAACTCGTCGATGCCGTACGCGTCGAAGGCCGGAGAGACCAGCTCGGGGCGCTGGAGGGCGAGTTTGAGGAGTTCGCGTTCGGTGGCGTAGACGGGGTTGCGGAGGTTGAGGGCCGGGCCGCGGGGGGCGGCGGACGGCTGGGCGTACTGCTGTGCGGCGTGCTGGTGCCGGTCCGGGGCCGGGCCCTTGCCGCCGCGTTCACGGGCCCAGCGGGCCAGCTGGGCCACGCGCTTGACCACGAACTGGGTGTCGAGGATGCCGAGCATGCCGGCGAGCTGGACGGCGACCTCGTGCTGGGCGCCGCTGTTCTTGATGCGGGCGACGACGGGGGCCGCCTCGTCCAGGGCGGCGGCGCGGCCCGCGGGGGTGTCGAGGTCGTAGCGGCCGACGATCTGGCGGAGGGCGAACTCGAAGAGCGGGGTGCGGGGTTCGACCAGGTCGGCCACCGCTTCGTCGCCCTTGGCGAGGCGCAGGTCGCAGGGGTCCATGCCGTCGGGGGCGATGGCGATGTAGGTCTCGGCGGCGAACTTCTGGTCGTCCTCGAAGGCGCGCAGGGCCGCCTTCTGGCCGGCCGCGTCGCCGTCGAAGGTGAAGATGACGCGGGCCGAGCCGTTGTCCATCAGCAGCCGCCTGAGGATCTTGATGTGCTCGCCGCCGAAGGCGGTGCCGCAGGTGGCGATGGCGGTGGTGACCCCGGCGAGGTGGCAGGCCATGACGTCCGTGTAGCCCTCGACGACGACCGCGCGGGACGCCTTGGCGATGTCCTTCTTCGCCAGGTCGATGCCGTAGAGGACCTGGGACTTCTTGTAGATCGCCGTGTCGGGGGTGTTGAGGTACTTGGGGCCGTTGTCCGCCTCGTACAGCTTGCGGGCGCCGAAGCCGACGACGTCGCCGCCGATGTCGCGGATGGGCCACATCAGACGGCCCCGGAAGCGGTCGATGGGGCCGCGGCGGCCTTCCTGGGAGAGGCCGGAGAGGAGGAGCTCCTTGTCGGTGAAGCCCTTGCCGCGCAGATAGCGTGTGAGGTGGTCCCAGCCCTGGGGGCTGTAGCCGACACCGAAGTGGACGGCGGCGGCCTGGTCGAAACCGCGCTCGGCGAGGAAGACCCGGCCGGTGTCGGCCTCGGGGGACATGGCGAGCTGTTCCGCGTACCACTCCGCGGCGATCTTGTGGGCCTCGACCAGGCGGATCCGTTCGCCGCGCTGGTGGGAGGGGTTGTAGCCGCCCTCCTCGTAGCGCAGGGTGATGCCCGCCTGGCCGGCCAGGCGCTCGACCGCCTCCGAGAAGGAGAGGTGGTCGATCTTCATCACGAACGTGAGGGTGTCGCCGCCCTCCTGGCAGCCGAAGCAGTGGAACAGGCCCTTGCTGGGGCTGACCTGGAAGGAGGGCGACTTCTCGTCGTGGAACGGGCAGAGACCCTTGAGGTTGCCGCCGCCCGCGTTGCGCAGCTGGAGGTACTCGGACACCACGGCGTCGATCGGGACCGCGTCCCGTACCGCCTTCACGTCCTCGTCGTTGATCCGTCCTGCCACGCGTGAATTCTACGGTGGCCCGCCGACAGTCCTGACAGCCCTGACGGCTACGAGGCGAGACTCTCCAGCGGCACGTGCGGGTCCGCCAGCGACTCGGTGTTCACCCGGGCCCGGGAACGGACCAGGTGCTGGATCTTGTCCGTGACATCCCACACGTTCACGTTCATGCCGGCCAGCACCCGGCCGTCCTTCACCCAGAACGCGATGAACTCGCGCTTGCCGGCGTCCCCGCGGATCACCACCTGGTCGTAGGTGCCCGCCGGTGCCCAGCCGGAGTACTCCATGCCCAGGTCGTACTGGTCGGAGAAGAAGTAGGGCACCCGGTCGTAGGTCACGTCGTGGTCCAGCATGGCGCGCGCGGCGGCCGGTCCGCCGTTCAGCGCGTTGGCCCAGTGCTCCACCCGCAGGCTCGTGTCGAAGAGGGCGTGGGGGAAGGAGGCCACGTCTCCGGCCGCGTAGATGTCGGGGTCGGAGGTGCGCAGCCGCTCGTCGACCACGACGCCACCGCCCTGCGCCCGGTCGGCGATCTCCAGCCCGGCCGCCTCCGCGAGAGCGACCCGCGGGGCCGCGCCGATCGCGGCCAGGACGTCGTGCGCCGGGTGCTCCTCGCCGTCGTCGGTGCGGGCCGCGAGGACCATGCCGTCCTGGCCGACGATCTCCGTCAGCCGCCTGCCGAAGTGGAAACGCACGCCGTGCTCACGGTGCATCTCGGCGAAGAGCCCGCCGAGCTCCGGGCCCAGCACGCCGTGCAGCGGGGTCGGCCCGTGCTCGACGACGGTGACCTCCGCGCCGTACTCGCGGGCCGCCGCCGCGACCTCCAGGCCGATCCAGCCGGCTCCGGCGATGACCAGGTGGCCGTTGTCCCGGCCGAGGTTGGTCAGGACGTGTTTGAGGCGCTCGGCGTGGGCGAGGCGGCGCAGGTGGTGCACGCCGGCCAGGTCCGTACCCGGGATGTCCAGGCGGCGGGGCTCGGCGCCGGTGGCCAGGAGCAGCTTGTCGTAGCGGGCGACGGTGCCGTCCTCGCCGAAGCGGACCGTCTTCGCCGTGCGGTCGATCGCGTCGACGGTCTGGCCGAGGTGGAGCTCGATGTCGTTGGCCGCGTACCAGGCGGCCTCGTGCACGAAGACGCTGTCGCGCTCCTCCTTGCCGAGGAGGTAGCCCTTGGACAGCGGCGGGCGCTCGTAGGGGTGGTCACGTTCGTCGCAGATCAGTATCACGCGGCCGGTGAAGCCCTCCGCGCGGAGCGTCTCGGCCGCCTTGGCGCCCGCCAGTCCGCCTCCGACGATGACGAATGTCTGATCCGCGTCGACCACTTGGTGCCTCCTCGTAATGATGTCGCCACTTGCGAGCGTCCCGCACGGAGCGTGATGCGGGAAGAGGGAGTGACCCGATCAGGCCACGGAGGGTCACCTTCGGGGGCGCTCGCGTCCCCCGTGTCGCGTCAGTCTCACGCGTGCCCCGCCAGGCGGGCGTGAAGCGAGCGGGCCGAGGTGTACGGTGAGGGAGGCGATCTGGTCGACGATCACCCGTATGCGGGACCGGTCGTCGCCCGCCCGGTCGAACAGGGCGCGGAACTGCGGGTCCAGGCCCTCCGGGGCGAAAACGGTGAGCGCCTCGGCCAGTCCGGCGACGACGACGCGCTGGTCGGCGCGCAGGCGTTCCTGCTCGGCGCGCTGCATGACGTACCGGTCGGCGACGGCCTTGAGGACGGCGCACTCCATCCGGGTCTCGCGCGGGACGACCAGTTCGGCGGCGTACCGGGTGAGCCGTCCGGCGCCGTACGCGGTGCGGGTCGCGGTCTCGGCGGCCAGGCAGAAGCGGCCGATGAGCTGGCTGGTGGCGTCCTTCAGCCGGGCCTGGGCCACGGCGGTGCCGTCATAGCCGTGCGGCCACCACTCCTGGGCGAGGAGCCGGTCCAGGGCCTCGGCGAGCTCGGCGGGGTCGGTGTCCGCGGGTACGTAGCGGCCGATGGCGACCTGGAAGACGTCCTGCCGCTCGGGGTCGGCGTGCAGGCAGTCCGGGTCGATGTGGCCGGCGTGCAGGCCGTCCTCCACGTCGTGCACCGAGTAGGCCACGTCGTCGGACCAGTCCATGACCTGCGCCTCGAAGCAGGTGCGGGTGCCGGGGGCGTCCTTGCGGACCCAGTCGAAGACGGGGCGGTCGTCCTCGTAGACGCCGAACTTGTTCGACGCCGGGTCGGTGGGGTGGGCGCCGCGGGGCCAGGGGTACTTGGTGGCGGCGTCGAGGGCGGCGCGGGTGAGGTTGAGGCCGACGGAACCCTCCGGGGTGAACCGTTTGGGTTCGATGCGGGTGAGGAGTCTGAGGGACTGGGCGTTGCCCTCGAAGCCGCCGCAGTCCGCCGCGAACTCGTTGAGGGCCTGTTCGCCGTTGTGGCCGAAGGGCGGGTGGCCGAGGTCGTGGGAGAGGCAGGCGGCTTCCACAAGGTCCGGGTCGCAGCCGAGGGCCGCGCCCAGCTCTCGGCCGACCTGGGCGCATTCGAGGGAGTGGGTGAGACGGGTGCGGGGGCTGGCGTCCCAGGCCGGGCCCAGGGTGCCGGGCGTCACCACCTGGGTCTTGCCGGCGAGGCGGCGCAGGGCGGCGGAGTGGAGGACTCGGGCCCGGTCGCGCTGGAAGGCGGTGCGGCCGGGGCGTTTGTCGGGTTCCGGGGCCCAGCGGTCGACTGACGTCGGGTCGTAGGCCGTGGGGTGTGCGGTGCCGTCCATGGCTCGACACTAAGCGCCCGTGCGGGTGCCGGGTTCTGTTTTCGGGCGTGTGCGGATGGTTCGTGACGGGTCGCGCCCGGCGCGGCGGACCGCCCCGCGCTGCGGACCGCCGGGCCCGGGGACCGCCAGGCCCGGGGACCGCCGGGCCCGGGACCGCCGCGGCCGGGCCTACGCCCTGACCGTGGTGCGGGTGCAGGTGCCGTCCTCGTAGTGGTCGCCGTGCTTCAGGCAGATGCCGAGCACCAGCTTCTTGCCCTCCGGGAAGTCGAGGTTGAACTCGCGGCCCGAAAGGCCGTCCGGGTCGTAGTACGAGAAGTCCCTGCCGCCGAGGGACACCGAGACGCTGCGGCCGTCGTCGGCGTAGTCGATGACCGTGAGCCGGTCGCCCTTGCTCTTGAACAGTGCCCGCCCTGCGCCCGCTTTCAGGTCACCCCACTTGAGGGTCTCCACCTTGCCGTCGGCCTGGGCCGGAGAGGCGAGCGTCAGGATCATCAGGGCGCTCGTGGCGAGGACGCCCATGGCCGTTCGCCTGTGGTTCTTCATGCTGAGTCGGAGCCCCCTTCTCGACGCGCCGCTCGTCGGCGCACGCGTTTCACGCTAGGAGGCCGCGGCGTGGATTTCCTCAGCGTCGAGTGCACAGGTACTTGGCGATGCGTCCACTCGGCGGGTCGCCAGGGTCTCGTCGTAGCGGTGGAGGAGGAGGTCGGCCATGGCCGGGTGGGTGCCGAGGGGGGCGGCCGCGATCCAGGGGGCCGCCTGGGCGCATTCCGTGGCGAAGCGGCCCGGGGCCGTGAAGTAGGAGGACAGGGCTATGTGGTGGCGGCCCCTGGCGAGGAGGGTGCGGACGGCGTTCGGGACCGTGGGGGTCGCCGCTGAGGCGTAGGCCGGGATGACGGGGACGCCCAGGCGGGCCGCCAGGAGGTGGGCCGTGCGGGCGGTGTCCGCCTTGGCGTCCGGGTCGCGGGAGCCCGCCGCGGCGAGTACCACCGCGCTGTCGCGGCGGGGCGTTCCGCCCCAGCCCGCCTCCGTCAGCCGGGCCTGGAGGGCGTCGACCAGGAGCGGGTGCGGGCCCAGGGGGGCGGCCAGGCGGGTGCGGGCCGGGGCTGCCGCGGCCATCTCGGGGATGTCCCGCTTGACGTGGTAGCCGCGGCTGAGGAGGAGGGGGATGAGGACCGCCTCCGTGTCCCCCAGGGCGGCGAGGGTGTCGGGGAGCAGGGGCTCGTTCAGTTCGATGTGCCCCAGGTGCACCGGAAGGCCGGGCCGCAGTGCCCGGACCCGGTCGAGGAGCGCGCGTACCGTGCTCAGCGCGCGTGGGTCGCGGCTGCCGTGCGCCACGACGACGAGGGCGGGCGGCGCCGGGCGACGTGGGGCGGTCGGCGGGACGAGGCTGAGCTGGCTGGGCATGGATCGATGGTCGCGGCGCCACGTTGCCTTCCCGTTGCGCGGGTGTCACGGGTGTTTTCCGGCGGTTCACCGTGCGGGACGGGTGGTGTGTGAGCCGCCCTGACCTGGGGCTTCAAGGACCGGAGTGAAGCTGCTCACGCGCCGGTGGATGAACCGGGCGGCCCGGCTGGACGTCCCTGACTGTCGAGGGGCCGACCTGGGGAGGGACCGTCCGATGCGCCGTCCGAAGTTCCGCAGACCGAGGCTGCCGCGTACCCGAAAGGGGCAGCGGCGGCTCGTACAGGCCGTCATGGGCGCGTGTGTGCTCGCGCTGCTTCCGGCGGCCTGGATGTACGTGGTGGCGGGTGACCGGCTGCGGACGGCGGCGGAGGTACCGCGTACCGATGTCGCCGTGGTGTTCGGTGCCGGGTTGTGGGACGGGGAGCCCTCGCCGTACCTCGCGCACCGGCTGGACGCGGCGGCCGGACTGTACCGGGAGGGTCGGGTCGAGGTGGTGCTCGTCACCGGGGACAACAGCCGCGAGGACTACGACGAGCCGGACGCGATGCGCGCGTATCTGACGCGGCACGGCGTGCCCGACCGGCGAATCGTCAGTGACTACGCGGGGTTCGACACCTGGGACTCCTGCGTGCGGGCGAAGAAGATCTTCGGTGTGGACGAGGCCGTGCTGATCAGCCAGGGGTTCCACATCCGGCGGGCGGTGGCGCTGTGTCAGGCGGCGGGGGTCGAGTCGTACGGGGTGGGGGTGGACGCCGTGCACGACGCGACCTGGTACTACGGGGGTGCCCGGGAGGTCCTCGCCGCCGGGAAGGCGGTTCTGGACGCGGTGTTCCGGCCGGATCCCCGGTTCCTCGGGCCTCAAGAGCCGGGTGTGGAGCGGGCGTTGGCCACAGCCGAATAGCCTGTCGGGCAGATTTGGACTTTCCCTACGGACGGGTTTGACGCGCACATTTCACACCCGAGCGTGAAAAACGCCATTGAGCCGCTCTCCGTGACCGCGCGATCACGCTTAGCGTCTTCGCCGTGCGGCGGCGGATCGGGCCGCCGTCGCGAACTGGGAAAAGGACACCTGATGACTCGACTTCGCTCCGCGCTGGTGATGGCCGCCGCGGGCGCGCTGCTGGCCGTACCGACGGTCAAGGCCCCGGAGCCGGGCTGCGCGAAGCTCGGCGCCTACGGCCAATGCTGGGCGGACATCCACAACGTGTGCGGGCACACCATCTCCGCCTGACCAGGCTCGGCTCATGAAGGGTTGCCGGGGGCGGGAGCACGTCCGGCGCGCTCCGTGCCCCGTCCCCGGCTTCCCGGCCGTCCGGTGACCGGCCGTCCGGTGACTGGCTGTCAGCTTCTCCGGTGACCGGCTGTCAGCTTCCGTCGAAGCGCGGCGGGCGCTTCTCCAGGAACGCCGTCATCCCCTCCCTCTGGTCGGCGGTGGCGAACAGGGCGTGGAACACCCGCCGTTCGAAGCGGATACCGTCCCGCAGGCCCGTCTCCAGGGCCATGTCGACGCACTCGCGGGCCGCCCTGACCGCCGGACGGCCGTACGCGGCGATCGTCGCCGCCGCGTCGAGGGCCTCGGGCAGGACCCGGTCGTCCGGGACCACCCGGGAGACGAGACCGCAGCTTCCAGCCTCCCGTGCGTCCATGGTGCGGCCGGTGAGAATCAGGTCGAGCGCCTTCGCCCGGCCGATGAGACGGGTCAGCCGCTGGGTGCCGCCGATGCCGGGGATGACGCCCAGTCTGATCTCGGGCTGGCCGAAGACCGCCGACTCCCCCGCCACGACCAGGTCGCACATCATCGCCAGCTCGCACCCGCCGCCCAGGGCGGGGCCGTTGACGGCGGCGATCTTCGGGGTGCGGAGGTCCGCGAACTTCTCCCAGGGGGCGAAGTAGTCCTCGGCCATCATGTCGACGGCCGACTTCCCCGCCATCTCCTTGATGTCCGCGCCGGCCGCGAACACCTTCTCCGAGCCGGTGACGACGAAGCACCCGGTCTCGGGATCCGCGTCCAACGGGCGCAGCACACCCAGGAGTTCGGTGAGCAGCTCACCGCTGAGCGCGTTGAGGACGTGCGGCCGGTGCAGGCGGACGGTCACCACGCGGCCGTCGCGTTCGACTTTCAAATGGTTCATCTCTCCTCCTTGTCTCCTCCCTGGAAGGGGCGTCACGAGTCCCAGATCGCGCCGTACGCCGGAATCCCCCGTCGCTCCAGGCCGTGCACCACCTGCCAGGTCAGCCGCTTGTTGGAGATGCAGATCACCGCCTCCGCGCCGAAGTCGCGGTAGGCGTCGTGGGCGAGCCGCACCATGTCGGGCTTGCCGTGCAGGGAGGTGTCCCAGACCAGGGCGTGCGGCTGGACGGCGAGGATCTCGTCGATGAGCGCGTCGCCGTAGGTGGCCCGCGGGTCGCGGGTCGCCCAGACCAGGCGGGAGGGGACCTCGGCGGCGAGCAGGTGGGGCAGGCAGGGGCCGATGCCGCTGCCGGTCGCCACGTAGACCACCTTCCGGAACAGAATCTCGATGTTGGCGACGCCGGCCGTGGTGATGCCCTTCACCCACACCCGGTCGGGCAGGTCGTCGATGAAGGAGCCCGTCCAGTCACCGGCCCGGGAGATGGTGAGCCGGAAGCACGGACTCGCCGGGGGCCGGGACGTTGGCGAACGAGTGCCATTCCCTCAGCGGGCTGCGGCTGATCGTGGTGGACGAGCCCGCGAAGGGCGTCTCGCCGTGGTCGAAGCGGCCAGCACGACGTGGAGGAGGGGCGGGCGTTCGAGGCGTACGTGGGGGCCAGCCGCAGCCAGGGCAGGGCCACGCTGAAGGTGAGAGCGCGAGCACGCCGACCTCCAGGGGGCCCGGCGACGAGAGCAGCGTGTGCGTCCAGAACAGGGCCAGAGCCGTCCAGCCCCCGAAGCGGTGGATCCTCTCGAAGTGGTCGTGGTGCCGGGAGCGGAAGGGCGGCAGGGCGGTGGCGATGATCAGCGCGAGGAGGGCCAGCAGGGCCCAGCCGACGGCCCTGAGCGGGCCGTCCGGTGTCGTCGCCGTCAGCGCCAGGAACCAGGCCGTTCCCGCCAGTGCCCCGCCCACGTGCAGCCCGCCGAAGTGGTACACCTTCCCGAGCGTCCAGCGGACCTTCAGCGGCCAGTGCGTGGGGGCCGAAGTCGCCATCCGGAAGAGGAGGTTGACGACGTACTGCTGGCGTACGAGGACGGCGAGGGCGAGGTTGGCGAGGGCGGCGTGCCCGAGGGTGGGGGTGGCCAGGGGCCAACCGGCCCAGAGGAAGGCCGCGTTGGCCGCGAGGACCAGGGCCGCCAGGCGGTTGTAGTGCATCAGGCGGGGGTGCTTCCACAGGCGGCGGGCGGCGGGGAGGAGCGGCGGGAGTTCGGCCGCGTCCGCGTGCGCCCTCGGCGGCGAGGTGGTCATCGGGCCACCGCCACACGCTCCTCGACCATTCCCAGCAGCGCCTGTTTGTCGACCTTGCCGCGGTCGGTCTCGGGGAGCAGGGCGAGCGGCAGAACCTGGTCGGGGACGCAGTAGTACGGCAGGACGTCCGCGACCGCGCGGCGGGCCGCGTCCGGGTCGACGTCCGCCGGGCAGACGAAGGACACCAGGGTGCGGGCGTCGCGCCTCAGGGTGACGGCGCGGGTGCAGCCGGCGGAGGACTCCAGGACGGAGGAGACGGAGTCCAGCTCGACGCGGAAGCCGCGCACCTTGACCTGGTCGTCGGTGCGGCCGAGGTGCTCCAGCTCGCCGTCGGGGGTCCAGCGGCCGAGGTCCCGGGTGCGGAACATGCGGCGGCCGCCGCCGAGGAACGGGTCGGGGGCGTAGCGCTCGGCGTTGAGGGCGTCGTTGCCGAGGTAGCCCGCGGAGACGCAGTCGCCGCCCGCCCACATCTCGCCGGTCTCGCCGACGGGCAGGGGGCGGCGGTCGGCGTCGAGGACGTAGACCGTGTTGTTGGGGGTCGGGCGGCCGATGGTGAGCAGCGGGGCGGTCGGGTCGTGGCGGCTCATCGTGTTGACGATGGTCGTTTCCGTGGGGCCGCAGCAGTTGTGGAAGGCGGCCTGTCCGGCCCATCGGTCGGCGAGGGGGCGCGGGCAGGGCTCCCCCGCTACGGCGACGGTGCGCACGCGCGGGCAGGCGGCGGGGTCGAGGCCGGACAGCACGGTCGGGGTGGCGATCAGCACGTCGGCGGTGCGGGCCGCCGCCGCGATGTCCTTGCCCCGGATGACGAGGGTCCCGCCGTGGGTGAGGCAGCCGAGGATCTCCCAGGCCGCCATGTCGAAGGCGATGTTGAGGAGCTGGGCGACCCGGTCGCCGGGGCGGACGCCCAGGCCGCCCGGCTCGGTGAGCAGCAGGTTGGCGACGTTGCGGTGGGTGACCTTCACGCCGTTGGGGCGGCCGGTGGTGCCGGAGGTGAACAGGACGTAGGCCCCGTCGTCGCCGGTGACGCGCGGGCGCGGGGCCGGGGCGTACGGCTGCGGCTGCGGCTGCGGCTGCGGCTGCGGCTCGTCGAGCGGGATCAGGAGGTGGCCGTCCGGGAGCGGGACGCGGTGGGCGTGTTCGGCGACCGTGAGGACGACCCGGGTCCGGGCGGTGCGGATGACGTGGGTGAGCTGGGCCGGGGGCGCGAGGCCGATGTCCTGCGGGACGTAGGCGGCGCCGGCCTTCAGGATGCCGAGCAGGCCGACGAGCATCGGCAGCGAGCGGCGGACGAACAGGCCGACGTGGTCGCCGGGCCGTACGCCCTCGCGGACCAGGCGGGCGGCGAGGGCGTCGGCGTACCGGTCGAGCTCGCCGTAGGTGAGGTGCGCGCCCTGGTGTTCGGCGGCCACGGCGTGCGGGGCGGCCAGGGCGTGCCGGGCGACGGCGTGGTGCAGGAGCGGGTCGGGGACGGGGACGGTGGGGCCCCGTCCGTACTGCCGGAACAGGTGCCGGTCGTGGGGGGTCAAGTGGCGCAGAGGCATGATCGGGTGGCCTCCTGGCTGTTTCGAGTGTCGGATTGCCACAGCGGTGGAGCCGCGGTGGATGCAGCCGTGAGCGGCGGGCATGCCCGGTGGTCGAACGCCGTGCGGAGTCGTGCGAGCGCTGCGCGTAGCGAGAGCGTAGTGCTGCTGCTTCAACACTCAACAAGGTCGGACCGGACAAGAAAGGAACGCAATGAGCCACATGTGGCGTTTTTCGTCACAAGGGCAACGTGAGCGCAGGTCGGCGACGACCTGAAGGTGGGCGGGACTGTGCCTCACGCCGGAGGGTCGGCGGCGGGGAGGTGTGCGTCCCGGCGGCGTAACAGGGAACCGTGCCGCGCGTAACACGGCCGAAGCACGCTGAACGGTATGCAGACCACCGCGACGCCCACGCACTGCCCGTACTGCGCCCTGCAGTGCGGGATGAACCTGACTCCCGCGCCGGACGGGACCGTCGAGGTGAGCGAGCGCGCGGACTTCCCGGTGAACCGGGGCGCGCTGTGCGGCAAGGGCCGTACGGCACCGGCGGTGCTGGCCTCGAACGTCCGCCTGACCTCGCCGTTGGTGCGCTCCGGTGACGCGCTGGTGCCCGCCTCCTGGGACGAGGCGCTGGACCGGATCGCCGCGGGGCTGCGCCGTACGCGCGAGGAGTACGGGCCGGACGGGGTCGGGGTGTTCGGCGGGGGCGGTCTGACGAACGAGAAGGCGTACACGCTCGGCAAGTTCGCGCGGGTCGTGCTCGGCACGTCCCAGATCGACTACAACGGCCGTTTCTGCATGTCGTCGGCCGCGGCGGCCGGTATCAAGGCCTTCGGCCTGGACCGCGGGCTGCCCTTCCCGCTGGAGGACGTCCCGAAGACGGGCTGCGTGATCCTGGTCGGCTCGAACCTCGCGGAGACCATGCCGCCGTCCCTGCGATTCCTCACCGAACTGAAGGAGAACGGCGGGACGCTGATCGTCATCGACCCGCGCCGCACGAAGACCGCCGAGCAGGCGGACCTGCACCTGGCGCCCCGGCCGGGCACGGACCTCGCGCTGGCGCTGGGCCTGCTGCATCTGGTGATCGCCGAGGGGCGGGTGGACGAGGAGTACGTCCAGGAGCGGACCGTGGGCTGGGAGGACGCCCGGGCCGCCGCGATGGCGCACTGGCCGGAGCACGTGGAGCGGATCACGGGGGTGTCCGTTCCCGAGCTGCGGGAGACCGTGCGGCTGTTCTGCGAGCCGGAGTCGGCGATGGTGCTCACCGCCCGGGGGCCGGAACAGCAGTCCAAGGGCACGGACACGGTGGGCGCGTGGATCAATCTGTGCCTGGCCACCGGCCGGGCGGGGCGTCCGCTGTCCGGGTACGGCTGCCTGACCGGGCAGGGCAACGGGCAGGGTGGGCGCGAACACGGGCAGAAGGCCGACCAGTTGCCGGGGTACCGCAAGCTCGACGATCCGGCGGCGCGGCGGCATGTCGCCGAGGTGTGGGGCGTGGACCCGGACTCGCTGCCCGGGCCGGGGCGCAGCGCGTACGAGCTGCTGGACGCGCTCGGCACGGACATCAGGTCCCTGCTGCTGATGGCGTCCAACCCGGTGGTGTCGGCGCCGCGTGCCGCGCACGTCGAGGAGCGCATCCGGTCACTGGACTTCCTGGCCGTCTGTGACGTGGTGCTGTCGGAGACGGCGGCGCTCGCGGACGTGGTCCTGCCGGTCACCCAGTGGGCCGAGGAGACCGGCACGACGACCAACCTGGAGGGCAGGGTGCTGCTCCGCCGCCGGGCCATCACACCGCCGGACGGCGTCCGCACCGACCTGGAGGTCCTCCACGAACTGGCCGCCCGCCTCGGCGTGGAGAAAGGCTTCCCGACCGACCCGGAGGAGGTCTTCGAGGAACTCCGCCGGGCGAGCGCGGGCGGGGCGGCGGACTACTCGGGGATCACGTACGGGAGGCTGGCGGAGGAGGACGGGGTGTTCTGGCCGTGTCCGACGATGGAGACGGAGGAGCCGACGAGCCGGCCCTTCCTCGCGACCGAGTCGGCGGACTCGGCGCCCGGCCGCACGAAGGCGGCCCCAGCCGAGGCGGCGGGGGGACCCGCCGGGTCGGCGTGCGCGGCGGGTGGCGGCCCTGGCGCGCAAGAGAGCGCACCGGACCGCCCGGCCGTCACGACGTACCACCCCGCCACCACGACCGACCCCACGAGCCACCCCGCCACCAAGCTCGGCACGACCAGCCGCCCGGACGCCGCCGGTGACCCGACGGGCCCCGGCCGTCCCGTTCACCCCGGTACGCCGCGCCTCTTCCTCGACCGTTTCGCCACGCCCGACGGCCGGGCCCGGTTCGTGCCCGTCTCGCACCGCGCGACCGCCGAGGAACCGGACGACGAGTACCCCGTGCTGCTGACCACCGGGCGGGTCGTGGCGCAGTACCAGTCCGGTGCGCAGACGCGACGAGTGGCGGAGCTGAACGCCGCCGCGCCCGGGCCGTTCGTGGAGCTGCACCCGCGACTGGCGGCCCGGCTCGGGGGCGCCCGAGGAGCGAACCGGTGGACGTGATCTCCGCGAGCCCGGCCGTGGCGCCCGCACGGATCACGACCGCATCCGACCCAACACCGTCTTCATGCCTTCCACTGGCCGGGCGAGGGCCGCGCCAACACCCTCACCAACCCCGCGCTCGACCCGACCTCCCGAATGCCGGAGTTCAAGGCGTGCGCGGTGCGGCTGGAGGCGGTGCGGTCCTAGCGGCGCTGTCGGGCGCCGACGACAGCGCCGGCGTCATACCGTGTCGCCCGCCTCGCGGTCCTCCCCCACATAGCCGACTCCGGCGGCGTGGTGGTCTGCGGCACGGACGATGTAGGCGGCGCCTCCCACGATGTGTTCCCCCTCCTGCTGGACGATGTGCAGTTGCCCCTGGCCGCTCTCGTCCATCCCCTCGGGGACTTGTACATTGAGGGCTACGGCTCGCGAGTGGTGGAGCGGAATGCGCACGTCGGACAGCCGGTTCTGGTGGTCGTCCGCTGCGAACAACTCGTAGGCGTGGCGGAAGTCGAAGTTCCGTACCTGGCCCCGGCGGTCGGTGAACCGGGCGGGGAGTACCTGGGGTCCGTCATCGATCGGCCTGACGCCCTCTCCCGGCCGAGGTCCCTGGCCGTTCTCCTCCTCCTCGAACACGGTGAACAGCCTGGTGCCCTCCGGCAGTCCGGCCCAGTGCACGACGAGGGTGAACTGACGGTCGGTGTAGGCGGGGTTGTTGAGGAGTAGGACGAATGCGTCGTCCGGGGTGGGCGCCCCCTCGGTGACGCCGACGACCTGGAGGTTCTTGAGTGTGACGTGCTTCCGGTTGGGCACCAGCGTGCTGACATCGAGGATGCCGGCGCCGTTCAGCGGGTCCTGCGCGCACGTCGTCACCGCCAGGATGCATGAATGCTCGGACGCCGAGAGGGGAGCGTTGTAATCCCAGGCGATCACGCTCGGCTCCGCCGGCTTCAGCTGGCCAATGGTGCGGGTGGGCCCGACCGGGCTCCAGGAGGTGGCCGTCGGGTCGCCGGTGAAGGGCTTGCCGTTCGTCCAGAAATCCGCCGGCAACGCGGGAAGGCCTGCTGAGGCATCAGCGATGAAGGCGCGCACCTGGACGTTGGTCGCCGCGGCGGCTCCGCGGTTGTGTACCTGCACGTAGACGCGATTGATGCGACCGCGCTGGATGCTGCGGTGCTGGAGGCGGCTCAGCGCGACGTAGTCGGAGACCGGCGACGCGGTCTGATAGTCCGGCTGGGGGGCGTCGACGAGGATGTCCGGGCTCTGCCACCACCACAGCCGGTTCGAGCCCGCGGGGTCGAACGGGTCAGGCACACCGGTCGGTGAGGGATAGCCCCGGCCGGAGTCGAGCATGTTGTCGCGCAGGTACAGGTCGGCCATGGGGGCCGTGGTCACATCGATCGGCCGTTCCCACACACTGCGTCCGTGCGTCGCGGCTCGCAGGAGTCTGCGCGGGCCGTGTACCGCGAGGTGGAAGACGGGGACGTTGGGGAGGCCCTGATCCCAGGGGTACCAGTTCTGGCCCGCGTTCTCGGTGCGGAACACTCCGACGTCGGCGCCGCAGAAGAGCCGGTTGTTGTTGTTCGAATCGATGACGATGGTGTTGACGGGGTTGGCCTGGGCCAGTCCGTTGGAACGCGGCGTCCACTGGGCGTCGTTCGGCCCCAGTCGCCAGACGTGGTCGTTGGTGAACTCCCCTCCGCCTTCGCTCTGGAGGACGGAGCCCAGCGTGGCCCAGACCGTTCCGGTGTTGTCCACGGCGAGGTCGGAGATGGAACTCGAGGGCATGGGCGCGGTCACGTCGGTGCGGGTGACGTCCGCCGGGTTCCACGTGGCGCCGGTGCGCAGCAGCCGGTAGACCCTGCCGGTATTGGTTCCGACGTAGATCGTCCTGTTGTCGGAGTGCACCGCTATGGCGGTGATCGCCGTTTGGATACCGGAGGTGACGGCCGACCAGTTGTCGGCGTTGTCGGTGCTGCGCCAGAGTTCCCTGCCGCCGAAGTAACAGATGTTCGGGTCGCCCGGGTCGAAGGCGAAGGGCGAGTAGAACCCGGCGCCGCTGTCGATCCCCTTGTTCTTCAGCAACCAGGTCCTGCCGGCGTCGTCGGAACGGAGGATGTAGGTGAAGAAGTACTGGTGGTACATGCGGGTGGGGTTCTGCGGGTCGATCGCCGTGAACCCGCCGTCGCTGCCGTCGACCGCTCTCCAGGCGGGCAGGCCCTCGTAGCGCTGCGTGCCGTTGTCCTGCGTGCCGCCCAGCATCACGTTGTCCCAGGTCGAGTGCTGGGCGATGGAGATGTACTGCAGGGTGGCCAGGTGCCGGTTGCGCGACGTCCATGTCAATCCGGTGCTCGTTGACACATAGACGCCGCCGTCGTTGACGTCCCAGCAGGTGGCGGCGGAGGCCGGATCGAAGGCGAATGCGTGGTGGTCCGAGTGGATACCGGGGACGGGGTTGAAGGTGCCGCCGCCCGTGAGGCTGCGGTACAGGTTGACTTCACCTAGGAAGAGGATGTTGGGGTTGGTCGGGTGAATGGCGACATGAAGGTCGTAGCCTGTCTGGCGGCAGACGTTGAACCGGAAGGTGTGCGTGTGGCCTGTGGCGTCGGCGTTGCTGTCGACCACGACACCTCCTCCGGCTGCCATGGTCGCGATCTGCTGTGCGGTGAGTGAGACCGTGTGCGTGTGGACGGGCGCTCCGGGTCCTCCGCCCTGTGCGGTCGTGTAGGTACGGGGGGCCGCCGTAGCGATCAGATCCGCACCCGGTACGAGCACCGAGTGGAAGTGGCCCGGGCCCGGCAGATCGGAGTTGTACCAGGCTGTGACATTGAGGCGGACGGGTATGGCCGACCATGTGGTTCCGCCGTCCGTCGTCCGGGCCAGGCCTGCGAGATTGCCGTTCGATCCGAACACCGCGATGATCGTTGAGGGGTTGTTCCGACGCTGGGACAGCTCCACGCGGTCGTGCACGGCCGGCAGGGCGGACGCGGTGATGCGGGCCCAGGCCGACCAACTGCCTGATGTGCGGGTACTCGTCCACAGGCCGAAGCCCTTGAACGCTGCGACGAGTTTCACGCCGCCAGACGCGTCCAGTGGGATGACCACCAGGTCGCTGGCGTCCCCGGGCCTCAACGACAGCCAGTTCATCCCATCGTCGGTGCTTTCGTACACGCCAATGCTGGAGGAGAGGAACTGGCGCTGTCCGCTGGTGTCCGTGGGATCGAAAAGGATCCGGGAGATCTCGTCCCGTTCGAAGACGGTGGTTCCGAGCTCCGTCCAGGTCGTGCCGCCGTCCCGCGACCGCAGGACGCCGTTGCCGTAATAGGTGCCGCCGTAGATGTTGTTGTACTCACCTGTCCCGGCGATGATGTGATTTCGGTTTCCGGGGTCGATGGCCACGGTGCCGATGGCCAGACTTCGTTGGTAATCGGTCTTCGGCGACCATGTCAGACCCCGGTCGGTGCTCTTCCACAGCCCGCCCCCGGCCGTGCCCACGTACACCGTGTTCCCGTCCAGCGGATCGATCGCGATGGCAAGAGTCCGGCCGGCGTTCGCGTCGTCCGCCCACAGGACCGGGCCGGGACCCACCGGCGTCCAGTTCGCCCCTCCGGGCACCGGTGCTGACCGGTCGAACGTGCCCGTGTCCTCCTGGCTCGTGGTCGGCTGCGTCGCCAGCACGTCCCGGCTTGCTCGCAACGAGCGTATGTCTTCGATCTGCCTCGCGCGGGCCCCCAGCGGGACGTGCCCTATGTGGCCGAAGCGCCGCTCGAAGTGGTAGCGGTCCCGTGCGAAGGGATCTTCGAACTCTCCGGCCTCCTGCCCTCCGGGCAGGTCCGCCGGAGTGTCGTGGGGATCAGGAGGCGGCGCGTCGGGTCGCTCGCGCAGGACGAGAGTGCGGTGCGCGACGACGGGGCCGTCCTTGGACGAGGACGAGGCCGTGAAGATGTGCTCCCCGGGCGGCAGCTGCATGGTTGAAACCTGAACGACAAAGGTCCCGGAGCCGTCCGGCAGGATTCCCCCGGGTCCCGTCAGGCCCAGTGGCACGCGCTCCACATGGGCTGGACGCCCGTCGACGGTGAGACTCACACTCCACCCGCGCCACCCTTCCCCCCGGACATCGACCCTCGTTCCTTGCAGACAGTCCGGCGGCAGTACTTCGAGCGTAGTCGTGGCGTTAGCGTCCATGTCCAAACACCCTTTGGAGAACCGCATGGTGTTGATTTCCGACGGCGAGCCGTGCTCGCCTCACCCGGGGCGGGCCTCTTTGACCTTTCGCCACTCGCTGCGCGCGAGTAGCGAGAAACCGACCGTGGCGCAGAACGCGACAGCGACGATCACCCACTCCAGCGCACCGCTGCCCATGTCCGGCTCCACACCGAAGACCCGCTCGATCCAGTCGCGCCAGACGAGGGTGACGACGAAGAGAATTCCACTGATCGCAGCGGCGATGGTTTCTGTCCATGCGCGCCTTCGCGCGTTCCGCATCACGATGGACACCCCCAGACAAGGTGGTCACGGTGTGGTGCGCGCAGGCTACAACGGCACATTTCCAGTAAGCGCCACCAGGTCGCCTTCTACAACTCGTGGGCGAGTACGCACAGTCCGGTTTCATCTTCACAAATTGCAGTGTCAACAGCTTTTGGAGAAACGGACTCTGGCGCCGAGTGCGTCGGCCAGGTCAGGCATGTCGTCCCGGCTGCGCAGGGCGGCCGCCGCCGTCAGGTGGCCGAGGCGCAGTCATTGCCGCGGAATCGAGGTCTCGCAGGCCGCCGGAGAGGTACCCGGCGGCGAAGGCTTCGCCTGCGCCGACCGGTTCGACCACCTCGACCGTGAGGGCGGGGACGAAGGTGACCCCGCCCGCCGTGTACGAGGTCGCGCCGTGCTCCGCGTCCTTGACGACGACGAGTGGTGCCGGGGCGAGCAGCTCGGCGATGTCGTCGGGGTGGGCCGTGCCCCGGAGGGCCTCGGCCTCGTCGCGCCCACGAAGACCAGGTCGGCGGGGCGGGCGAGGATCCGGAACGCTGTCGCCGCGTCCACGCCGGGGCGCCGCTCCACCGGTTCCGCGTCCGTGCCGGTGCGGCGCAACGTCGTGGCCTGGGAGTAGCGCGCACGGCGTGGGGGCCCGCGCCCCGTGACGCGGACCCGCCCGATGAAGTGCCGACCGGCTCAGCCGACGTCGACCGCGCTCCAGGCCGCGGCCACCGCCTTCTGCTCCGCACTGTCGCCGCCGTAGAGGTCCTTGGCCGCGTTCAGGGTGGCCGTACGCGCGCCCGCGTAGTTGGTGGAGGACGTCATGTAGACCGTCAGGGCGCGGTACCAGATCTTGCCGAGCTTGGCCCGGCCGATGCCCTGGACCGTGGAGCCGTCGCAGGTCGGCGAGTCGTGGCTGACGCCGTTGATCGTCTTCGCGCCGCTGCCCTCCGCGAGCAGGTAGGCGAAGTGGTTGCCGACGCCGGAGGAGTAGTGCACGTCGAGGTCGCCGAGCTTCTCGCTCCAGCAGTCGGCGGACTTGCCGTCCCTCGACGGCTTGTCCATGAAGCGCAGCGCCTCCCGGCCGAGGCCGGAGCGGACGATCTTCTCGCCGATGCGCCAGTCGCCCCGGTCCTCCGCGTTGTCGGCGTAGAACTCGACCAGCGTGCCGAAGATGTCCGACGTGGCCTCGTTCAGGCCGCCGGACTCGCCCGAGTACCGCAGCGCCGCCGTCTTCGACGTCACACCGTGGGACATCTCGTGCCCGGCCACGTCCAGCGACACCAGCGGCCCGAGCTGCTTGCCGTCGCCGTCGCCGTACGTCATGCAGAAGCAGTTGTCGTCCCAGAAGGCGTTGTTGTAGTCCTTGCCGTAGTGGACGCGGTTGAAGGAGCCCTTGCCGTCGCCGGCGATGCCGTTCCGGTCGTGGACCTTCTTGTAGTAGTCCCAGGTGACGTCCGTGCCGTACTGGGCGTCCACCGCCACCGTGGTGCGGTCGGAGGCCTCGCCCGAGCCCCACTGGTTGTCGGGGTCGGTGAAGACCGTCGCGGGGGCGCGGGTCAGGCAGACCGTCAGCAGGCACTTGTCCGTCTGGTTCGCCGCGTCGCCCGTGTAGGTGCCACCGCGCGTCGCGTCCTTCAGCTGGTACGACGCCCCGGACTGCGTCGTCTCCAGCGGAACCGTGCCCCCGTAGAGGGACTTGCCGTCGCCCGAGGCCGATTCCATCGTGTCCCAGGTGTCTATTCGGTCGCCGGTCGTCGCGTCGGTCAGCACCGTGCGCCCGACCGGGTTGCCGAGCCCGTCGTGCGCCACCGCGTCGGTCTGCCAGGCCAGCTTGGGGGCGCCGTGCAGGGCGTCGACGACCAGCCGGGGCTTGGCGCTCAGCTTCTTCAGGGTCTCGCCGAGGTGCGCGGCGCGCAGCAGTCCGGCCGCGAGGTCGGCGGCCTTCGGGGCGGTCACCTTCGGTGTGACGGTGGCGAGGGAGAGTTCGGACTTCGTCGCCCGGCTGGTACTCCGGTACGTGCCGTCCGGGTTCAGGTGGAGGACGAAGTCGCCGCCGAGGACCGGGAGTCCCCGGTAGGTGCGGTCGTAGCGGACGTGCCGGGTGCCGTCCTCGTCGATGACGACGTCCCGGACCTTCGTCTCCTGGGCCGAGGAGAGGCCGAGAGCCCCGGCCCGGTCCGCGAGCACCGTCTCCGCGTCCTCGATCACGCTCGACCTGGTCGGTCCGTCGACCGCGCCGGCGGTCGGGGAGAGCACGGCGGCCAGCAGGGCGGCGGTGCCGGTGACGGCCACACCGGCGGTGGCGAGACGGGAACCGCGGACATGACGTATCCGACTCATCGGTCTCCTCATACGGGCACACCCGGTCGCGTGGGGTCGACCGGGTGCGGCGCTGATGTTGACCGCGAGTTAATGCGGCCCGGACATGTCATGTCCATAGGCCCGCTGTGCAGGTGTGTGAGGGTGGAGAATCGTTCCTGTGACCCTCCCCTTCTTCGTCTACGGCACCCTCCGTCCCGGCGAGGTCAACCACGACCTCTTCCTGCGCGGCCGCATCCGCTCCGCGGAGCCGGGGCGGCTCGTCGGGGCGGTGCTGTACGAGGGGCCGGGCTACCCCTACGCGGTCGAGGAGCCGGGCGACGGCGAGGTGAGCGGGGACCTGGTGACCGCGCCGCCCGAGGGGTACGCCGAGCTGCTCGCCGAGCTCGACCGGCTGGAGGAGTACGTGCCGGGCGACCCGCGCAGCCTGTACGAGCGCGTCGAGCGGAAGGTCGTACGGGAGACGGACGGGGCGGCGGTCCGGGCCTGGGTGTACGTCGCCGCGCCCGCCGTCGCCGCGCGGCTGCGGGCCCGGGGGAGGCCGATCGCGGGCGGGGACTGGCGGGCGCGGGGGTGAGACCGGGGCGTTCCGGGAGGGCGGCTGCCGCGCCTCAGCCCCCGTACGGCCGCTTCTCCCTGGCCTCCCTCAACGCCTCGCCCCACCAGACCAGTTGGTCCAGCATGGTCTTGGCCGCCGCGTCCGGGCCCGCCGGGTCCCGCAGGGCGCCCTCGTCGTCGAAGGACGCGCCCGCGTTGTGGAAGGAGACCGTGTCGCGGACCGTCACGGCGTGGAGCTCGGCGAAGACCTGCCGGAGGTGCTCGGCGGCGCGCAGGCCACCGGCGAGCCCACCGTAGGAGACGAGGGCGACGGGTTTGGCCCGCCACTCGCCGTAGTGCCAGTCGACGAGGTTCTTCAGGCCCGCCGGGAAGGAGTGGTTGTACTCGGGCGTCAGGACCACGAAGGCGTCCGCGCCGGCCAGCTTCGGGGTGATGCCGGACAGCGCGGCGGTCGCCTCCGGGGTCGGTTCGAAGGAGGTCGGCAGCTCGGCGTCCGCGACGTCCACGACGTCGGCGACGATGTCGTCCCGGTCCCGGAGACGGCCGAGGAGCCAGTCGGCCACGACAGGGCCGAAGCGGCCGTGGCGGTTACTGCCCACGACGAGGGTCACGCGGAGGGGGCCGGTCTCGGTGAGGGCGGCGGTGGGCTTGCCGGTCAAGGTTGTGTTCATGCCGCAGAGCCTCGTACCTCAACCATTCTTGAGGTCAAGTCGTGCCCCGCACCACACTCGGGTCACCCGTTCACAGGCGCACCCCGCGGATTTCCTCACCCCGCCAGACGAGCGCCTGTGACCTGCCGAAACAGACTCGACGGGCCGCCCTGCCGACCTCTCCTGACACCCATTCACCCCAATTCTGACGCCCCATCAGGAAGCGCGGTCGCGCCGCTGCCCGTTACCTCGGAAAGGCAGGTGCACGACCGACAGCTCGAAGGAGCACCGATGCGACGTACCGTCCGGCCGCTGACCGGGGCCGCGCTCGCCGTCGCCGCCGCGGCGCTCTCCGTCGCCCCCGCGTACGGCGCGTCGGCCGGCGACCTGGAGGTGTCCCCGGCCTCGGTCGTGCCGGGCGGACAGGTCACGGTGCGCACGGCGGCCTGCGGCGACGGCGGCGCGGCGACAGGTGACGCCGACGCGGTCGGGGCCGGTTCCCTCAGCCTGGCGCCGGGCCCGGACGAGCAGGACGCGAGCGGGCGGTTCAGGGTGCCGCCGAGCGCGCAGCCGGGGACGTACGAGATCACCGCGACCTGCACCGGGAGCGGCCACCGGGTCACCGGTGACCTGGTGGTCACGCTGACGGCCGGGAGCCGGCAGGTGCAACCGAGAGGGAGTGTGAAGACGGGGGTCGGCGGCGCCTTGGGCACCGATCCCGTGCAGACCGCGGCCGGTGTGGCGGCCCTGGCCGTCGCCGCCGCGGGCGGTACCTGGCTCCTGCATCGCCGGGCGAGAGGCGACGGGATCTGACGGACACCCTCCGCTGTCCGTCGCCGGTACCGCATGTCCCTCCCCCTCCGGGTCCGACGCCCCTCGCGGCCCGGAGGGGGTACGGGGCGAGCATCAGGAAGGGGTCGGTCATGCGCGGGTTCCCCCGACACGGCGCCGGGTTCGGTGATCCGGCCACCGCCGCCATAGCGGCCGTCACGGTGTGCGCACTGTGCTCCGGGGCGTGGCTGCTGCGCGACGGCGCCGGGACGCACGCCCCGCCGCAGCCGTCCGCCGCACAGGCCCGCGGCGGTCACGACGGGCAGGACGGCCGTGCCCGGGAGCGCCCCGCCGCCCCCGCGCTGCCACCGTCGCCGCCCGACCGTGTCCGCATCCCGGCGATCCGGGTGAGCGCCCCCCTGACCGGACTCGGCCTGACGAAGACCGGCGGTCTCGGCGTACCGCCGGCCGCGCGGAAGAACCTCGCGGGCTGGTACGAGGCCGGCACCACGCCCGGCGAGCGGGGCACCGCGATCGTCGCCGGCCACGTCGACAACGCCGACGGCCCCGCGGTCTTCTACGACCTCGGCGCCCTGGCCAGGGGCAGCACGATCGAGGTGGACCGGCGGGACGGCGGCGTCGCCGTGTTCACCGTGGACGCCGTCGAGGTGTACGCCGCGAAGGACTTCCCCGACGAGAAGGTCTACGGCGCCGCCGACCGCCCCGAGCTGCGCGTCATCACCTGCGGCGGCGGCTGGTCACGCGGCACCGGGTACCAGGGGAACGTGGTCGTGTTCGCACACCTGACCGACAGCCGCTGACTGCGGCCGGGGCCGTGGCCGGGGCCGGGGCCGTGGCCGGGGCCGGGGCCGCCTCCGTGACCGTGACCGTGGCCGTGGCCGGGAGTTCCTCTAGGCCGCCCACTGCTCGTACGCCATGTTCGCCACCAGCGCGAACACCACCGTCAGCAGCACGACGCGGACGAAGCCGCTGCCCTTCTTCAGGGCCGTGTGGGCGCCCAGGGTGCCGCCCGCGAGGTTGAAGACGGCCATCACGGCGGCCAGTTGCCACAGGACCGCGCCCTGCCAGGCGAAGGTGGCGAGGGCGCCCGCGTTGGTGCAGCAGTTGACGATCTTGGCGGTGGCGGAGGCGGTGACGAGGTCGAGGTGGAGGACGGCGGTGAGGGCGAGGACCAGGAAGGTGCCGGTGCCGGGGCCGATGAGGCCGTCGTAGAAGCCGATGCCGAGGCCCGCGAGGCCGATCGCCGCGAGGATCTGCCTGCGAGTGGCCGGGCCGGTCGCGGGGGCCGTGCCGAAGGCCGGGCGCAGGATCACGAAGGCCGCGACCCCGAGCAGCACCACCATGATCACCGGCTTGAGGACCTCGGTGCTCATCCCGGCCGCGAGGAAGGCCCCGGCGGAGGATCCGGCGAGCGCGGCCAGGCCGATGCGGACGGCGGTGCGGACATCCACCGGCGCCTTGCGGGCGTAAGTCACCGCCGCGCCCGTGGTGCCGACGATGGCGACCGCCTTGTTGGTGCCGAGGGCGTGCGCGGCGGGCGTCCCGGACGGCAGTCCGAGCAGCAGCACCGGCAGCAGGAGCAGCCCGCCGCCACCGACCACGGCGTCGATCCACCCGGCGGCGAGCGCCGCGAGGCAGAGCAGGGCGATCATGGTCAGTGATATGTCGGGCATGATCGAGACCCTATGCGAGGCCCGTGCAGTGCCCCTCACAGCCCGCTGTCACCGCACCTCGGGAACCCTCACACCCGGCCCCCGCCCCCGCTGAGGGCAGCGTTCCCCGTGGGAAACAGACGTGATGCTGCCGGGTAACACCGGCACCGCACGCTCAAGGGCATGACCTCGAATGAGCGTGTGGTGGTGATCGGCACCGGCCTCGCGGGCGTACGGCTCGCCCGGCGGCTCGGTGAGCTCGGCACGCCCGCGTCGCTGATCGGCGAGGAGGAGCACCGGCCGTACAACCGGGTGCTGCTCGCCGAGGTGCTGGCCGGACGGTACGGCCCCGAGGTGGTCGCCCTGCCGGCGCCCGCGGAGCTGCGGCGCGGGCGGGTCACCGGCATCGACCGCGACGGGCGGACCGTCACCTGCGCCGACGGCACGGTGATCGCATACGACCGGCTCGTCCTGGCCACCGGATCCAACCCCGTTCTGCCGCCCCTGCGCGGACTGTTCACCCCCGACCACGTCCTGCCCGAGGGCGTCCACGCCTTCCGGACCATGGACGACTGCCTCGGCCTGTCCAAGGCGGTCCGGCCGGGTGCGCGGGCGGTCGTCATCGGCGGCGGGCTCCTCGGGGTCTCCGCGGCCCGCGCTCTCGCGCTGCGCGGAGCCCAGGTCGTCCTCGCCCAGCAGTCCGAACGGCTGATGGAGCGCCAGCTCGACCCGGCGGCCTCGAAGCTCGTCAAGCGGCATCTGACCGACCTCGGCGTCGAGGTGCACACCGAGTGCCGCGTACGGGACGTGCGCTGCGTCGGCGGCGCCGTCCGCTTGGTGGAGATGGCCGACGGATACGCGCTCGACGCGGACCTGGTCGTCGTCGCCTGTGGCGTGCGCCCCCGGGTGGGTCTCGCCCAGGCCGCCGGCCTCGACGTCCGCAAGGGCGTCGTCGTCGACGACGAGCTGCGCACCTCCGACCCGTACATCCACGCGATCGGCGACTGCGCCCAGCACGACGGCGTCGTGTACGGCCTCGCCGCTCCCGCGCTCGAACAGGCCGACGCGCTGGCCGAGTTGCTCGCCGGTGACGTCAACACCCGCTACACCGGCACCCGCTCGCTGACCCGGCTCACCCTGAACGGGCACGAGGGCCCCTTCGACCTCGCCGCGTTCGGCGAGACCGAGGCGCTCCCGGGCGACGACGTCGTCCAGCTCGCCGACGCCACCCGCGGCACCTACCGCAAGGTCGTCGTCCGCGACGACCGGCTGGTCGGCGGGGTCCTCATCGGCGAACTCGGCACCGTCGGCGCGCTCGCCCGCGCCTGGGAGGGAGCAGAGCCGCTCCCCTCCGACGGCGGCCCGCTGCTCCACCTGCTCACCAACGATGGAGGCTCCTGATGACGGCCACCCTGGGGGCCACCCCCACGATCGTGCTCGTCGGCCACGGCATGGTCGGCCAGCGCTTCCTCGAAGCGCTCGCCGAGCGCGGCCTGACCGCCACGCACCGCGTGGTCGTGCTCTGCGAGGAGCCGCGTCCGGCCTACGACCGCGTCGCCCTCACGTCGTACTTCTCGGGCAAGACGCCGGACGACCTGTCCATGACGGACATGGAGTTCATCAAGGACCACGGCATCGAGCTGTACGTGGGCGACCCGGCGGTCTCCGTCGACCGCGAGGCGAAGAAGGTCACCGCCCGGTCCGGTGAGGTCTTCGAGTACGACACGCTCGTCCTCGCCACCGGCTCGTACCCGTTCGTGCCGCCCGTCCCGAACAAGGACGCCGAGGGCTGTTTCGTCTACCGCACGATCGAGGACCTGCTCGCGATCGAGGAGTACGCGAAGACCAGGGCCACCACGGGTGCCGTGGTGGGCGGCGGTCTGCTGGGCCTGGAGGCCGCGGGCGCGCTGAAGGGCCTGGGCGTCGAGTCCCACATCGTGGAGTTCGCGCCCCGGCTGATGCCCGTGCAGGTGGACGACGGCGGTGGCGCCGCCCTGCTGCGCACCATCGAGGAGATGGGCCTGAGCGTCCACACGGGCGTGGGCACGCAGGAGATCGTGGTCGGCGAGGACGGCGCCGTGACCGGCATGAAGCTGTCCGACGGCTCCGAACTCGCCGCCGACATGGTGGTGTTCAGCGCCGGTGTCCGGCCCCGCGACCAGCTCGCCCGGGACTGCGGTCTGACGGTCGGTGAGCGCGGCGGCATCACCGTCGACGAGCAGTGCCGTACGGTCGCCGACCCGCACGTGTTCGCGATCGGCGAGTGCGCGCTCGCCGCCGACGGACGGGTCTACGGCCTGGTGGCCCCGGGCTACGAGCAGGCGGAGACGGCGGCGGCGACGATCGCCTCCGACGAGGCGTCCTTCACCGGCGCCGACCTGTCCACCAAGCTGAAGCTGCTCGGCGTGGACGTGGCGTCCTTCGGCGACGCGCACGGCACCGCCGAGGACTGCCTGGACGTCGTCTACTCCGACTCCCGCGCGGGCCTGTACAAGAAGCTGGTCATCGGCCGCGACGGGACGCTGCTCGGCGGCATCCTGGTCGGCGACGCGGACGCCTACGGCACGCTGAAGGCCTTCACCGGCTCGGTCCCGCCGGTCTCGCCCGAGTCGCTCGTGCTGCCGGCCGGGGCCGGGGAGTCCGTCCAGCTCGGCCCGTCGGCGCTGCCGGACGACGCGATCGTCTGCTCCTGCCACAACGTCTCCAAGGGCACCATCCGCGGCGCGGTCACCGACCACCAGTGCACGACCGTGCCCGAGGTGAAGAAGTGCACCAAGGCCGGCACCGGCTGCGGCTCCTGCGTCAAGGTCCTCGGCCAGCTCGTCAACGCCGAGCTGGAGGCCGGCGGCATCGAGGTCGACAAGGGCCTGTGCGGCTGCTTCGCGCAGACCCGCGAGGAGCTCTACGAGATCGTCCTCGCCCTGCGCGTCAACAGCTACCAGGAACTGCTGGACCGGCACGGCCGCGAGGAGGCCCGGGGCGGGGACGGCTGCGAGGTCTGCAAGCCGGCCGTCGGCTCGATCATCGCCTCCCTCGCCCCGGCGATCGGCGCGAGCGGCTACGTCCTGGACGGGGAGCAGGCGGCCCTTCAGGACACCAACGACCACTTCCTGGCGAACCTCCAGAAGAACGGCTCGTACTCGGTCGTACCCCGCATCCCCGGCGGCGAGATCGCCCCGGAGAAGCTGATCGTGATCGGCGAGATCGCCCGCGACTTCGGCCTCTACACGAAGATCACCGGCGGTCAGCGGATCGACATGTTCGGCGCCCGCGTCGAGCAGCTGCCCGTGATCTGGGCCCGGCTGGTCGACGCCGGCTTCGAGTCCGGCCACGCCTACGGCAAGTCGCTGCGCACGGTGAAGTCCTGCGTCGGGCAGACCTGGTGCCGCTACGGCGTCCAGGACTCGGTCCGCATGGCGATCGACCTGGAGCTGCGCTACCGGGGACTCAGGTCGCCGCACAAGCTCAAGTCGGCGGTCTCGGGCTGCCAGCGCGAGTGCGCGGAGGCACAGTCGAAGGACTTCGGCGTGATCGCCACCGCCAACGGCTGGAACCTGTACGTGGGCGGCAACGGCGGCGCGACCCCGCGTCACGCGGACCTGCTCGCCCAGGACCTGTCCGACGCCGAACTGGTCCGGCTGATCGACCGGTTCCTGATGTTCTACATCCGCACGGCCGACCGCCTGGAGCGCACCTCGACCTGGCTGGAGCGGATCCCGGGTGGCCTCGACCACGTGCGGGACGTCGTCGTCCACGACTCGCTCGGCATCTGCGACGAGCTGGAGAAGCTGATGCGGGACCACGTCGCGCACTACCGCGACGAGTGGGCCGAGACCATCAACGACCCCGAGAAGCTCGCCCGGTTCGTGTCCTTCGTCAACGCCCCGGACACCCCGGACCCGGTCGTCGCCTTCGTGCCCGAGCGCGACCAGATGAAGCCCGACCTGCCGCTGCTGTCCATCGGTATGCGACCCGCCGACGTTCTGGAAGGAAGCACCCAGCGATGACCCTGGCACCCGAGACCACCGAGCTGAAGATCGAACTCGCCCTGGACGGGGACTGGTTCACGGTCTGCGACCTGAGCACGCTGCTCCCGGGCCGCGGGGTGGCGGCACTGCTGCCGGACGGCCACCAGGCCGCGATCTTCCGCGACCGATCCGGCGAACTGTTCGCCATCGACAACCGCGACCCCTTCACCGGCGCGGCTGTCCTCTCCCGCGGCCTCACCGGCACCCACCGGGGCCGCCCGTTCGTCGCCTCGCCGCTGCTCAAGCAGCGCTTCGACCTGGCGTCCGGGCAGTGCCTGGACGACGAGGAGGTACGTGTGACGGCGTACCAGGTGCGCACCGCGTAGGAGGGCCGGGCCGAGACACCCCGGAGACGACGTTCGGCGCGGTGGCCGTGCCCCTGTGAGCGTCACGCCTGTGAGCGTCACGCTTTGAGGGCGCCGTACGTCACCCCGGTGAGCTCCTCCGACGCGGCCCACAGCCGTTCCCCGGCCGCGTCACTGAGGGTCCAGGGCGCCCGCCAGGACGGTGCGGGCACCCCGCGCCACATCGCGAAGGACGGGCCGGTGAAGGAGTCGGGCCGTACGCCGGGGTCCGTCGCGGCGTACAGGACCGGCAGGGCGCCCGCCTCGGCCGACTGCGCGAAGACCCGGTTGCCGATCGACATGAACCGCTCGGCGGCCCGGCGGCCCTCCGCGCGCGGCCCGGCCGTCTGGAGGTTGGTCGCGGCGTACCCGGGGTGCGCCGCGGCCGCCACCAGGCTGCTGCCGTGTGCGGCCGCCCTGCGCGCCAGCTCGTGGACGAACAGCAGGTTCGCCGTCTTGGAGCGGGCGTAGGCGATCCAGCGCCGGTAGCGCCGCTCACCGTTGAGGTCGCGCATGTCGATGTTGGCCAGCGCGTGCGCCGGGCTGGAGACGGCCACGACCCGCGCTCCCGGTGCCGCGAGCAGTGCGGGCAGCAGCAGGCCGGTGAGCGCGAAGTGCCCCAGGTGGTTGGTCCCGAACTGGGTCTCGAAGCCGTCCGCCGTACGGCCGTACGGCAGCGCCATCACCCCGGCGTTGTCGACGAGCACGTCCAGCCGCTCGTACGGGAATCCGGCCGCGAAGTCGCGCACGGAGGCCAGGTCCCCGAGGTCGAGCCGCCCCAGCTCGAGCCGGGCCTGCGGCAGCTCCGCCCGGAGCCGGTCCACGGGCGCGTTCCCACGGGCCTCGCTCCGGCACGCGAGCACCACCCGCGCCCCCTTGCGCGCCAGCTCCCGCGCCGTGACGAACCCGAGCCCGCTGTTCGCGCCGGTGACGACGGCGACGCGGCCGCTCTGGTCCGGGATGTCCTGCGTGGTCCAGCCCGGCATGACGGCCTCCCTCCACGGTGTGATGACGACCAGCCTACGAGGACCCGCCGGGCGACGGCGTGGCCCCGGCGGCCCGGGCGCAGTGCGGCCAGTCGCCGAAGTCCCGCTCCCTGCTCCACAGTTTCCTCGCCGCCTGGATGTTCCACTCCGGGTCCAGGGCCTGGCGCGGGGTGCCTTTGAGGTCGCGCAGCCGGGCGTCGGAGATCTGGAACAGGCCCCAGTTCCGGGTGCCGTTGGTGTTGGGCAGGATGTGCAGCGGATCGAGGAAGGACTGGCAGTCGGCGATCGCCACCGCCTTGTCCGGCGCCTCGGGGAACACCTCGCGGACCCGCTGCCGCACCTTCTCCTGTGGCCACACGGTCATCCGCACCCGTGAGGTGTACAGCGCCTTCTTGGTGGGCTCCTCGACGACCCCGTTGGGCTGGAGCCCCGCGAGCACCTGGAAGGCGGTGACCCGGCGCAGGGTCTGCGGCCCGAAGTCCCCGTCGACGTCGATGTCCGCGCCCTTGGTGTGCAGGAGCCGCTGGACCTCCTTCACGCACGCGTCGTGCTCGCCCATGGCGATGGTGGTCGGGCAGCCGGCCGAGAACAGGGTGCGGCTGTCCCCGGTGCCGTGTCCCCCGCCGCCGTCGCTGTTCGACGACGCCCGGCCGTTCGACAGCGTCCAGGTGGCGACACCGAGGGTGGCGAGGAGCACGGCGGCGACGACGGTGGCGCGGAGCCGGCGTCGGTGCGACCGGGCGTCGGGCCGGGCATCGGGCAGGTCGGTCGCGGTGGTGCCCTCCGGCTCGGTGGGCCGGTCGGTCGCGGTGGTGCCGTTCGGCTCCGTCTGCCGGTCGGTCGCGGCGGTGCCGTTCGGCTCCGTCTGCCGGTCGGTCGCGGCGGTGGCAGCAGGCTCCGCGGGCCGGTCGGGTGCCGGGCCGGCGCCCGCTCCCCCGGCCCCGGGGTCCCTCTCCTCGGCTTCCGGCTCCGTCTCCGCCGTCTCCGTCCTCGCCGCCGTCTCCGCCGTCTCCGTCCTCGCCGCCGTCTCCGCCGTCCCCGCCGTCCCCGCCGTCTCCTCTCCCGCTCCGGCCGCCTTCGCCGCGTCCGCCAGGGCCCACAGCCGGTGCAGGGTGCGCCGTTCCTCCGGGGTCGCCCCGCACACCGTGGCGAGCCGGTGGACACTGCCGTAGTCCTGCGGCACCGAGGTGCCACGGCAGTAGCGGTGCAACGTCGAGCCGGCCAGTCCGGACTTCCTGGCGAGGGCCTCGTAGCTCAGACCGGACCGGATCTTCAGCGAACGCAACAGTGCGGCGAACCGTTCCGTTTCCGGGCACTCAGGCATCGGGTTCCCCCCTCGGATACCCCACAGGGCGCTGGTCGGGCGCCTCGAAGCGTCACTGTGCCACCAAAGGCGTCCCGTGGCCGTCCCAACGGTCGTGGAACGCGCCAGTTGGGCCGCGTCCCGGCATCCCGGCATCCCAGCGGGCCCCGCTCTCCTTGCCCGTCCCGGTCGTGCCTTGCCAGCGTCGGGCCGTCCGAACCACCGGGTCACGACCTTCGAGGAGACCAGGCTCATGCGCCTTTCCGTACGCCGGCACACCCGTACGAACCCGCTGCTCGCGGTTCTCGCCGTCAGCGCCGCGGCCGTCACCGCCCTGGCCGTTCCGGGCTCCGCGTCGGCGGCCCCGGCCGCGCCGACCGCGGTGGACTGCGCGTCCGGCCACGTCTGTTTCTGGACCGGCTTCAACTTCACGGGCAGCAAGTGCTCGTGGGACGTGGCCGACCCGGACTGGCAGAGCGGTTCCATCAGGTGTTCCTGGGCCGCCACGACCAACGTGAAGTCGGTGTGGAACGCCGGCACCAGCAGCTCCACCGGCGTCGCGTACTACCGGGGCGCCGACTACTCCGACCGGATCGGCTGCACCCGCCAGCAGCACGGCGGCAACCTGGCCGGTACGTACAAGGTCCGCTCCCACAAGTGGATCTCGGGCAGCTGCGGCTGAACCGGCCCCCGGCACCAAAGCGGTGGCGTGCACGCCTGCTCGGGCGTGCACGCCACCGCTGCATGTCCCACCAGCAGGTGGGTCAGCCCACGAGGGGCGAGCGCGAGTGCTCCTCCGGCAGGGGCCGGGTGTCGAGGTAGAACCACTCGGCGTCGGCGGTGGGCCAGGGCGAGGGTTCGGCCGCTTCCTCCTCCGTGGTGGCGACCGGGCGTCGCCTGGGCAGGGGCGCCGTCGCCCGAGCCTCGGAGCCGGGCGTCGCGGCACCGGCCGGCTTCGCCTCCCCCGGCATCAGCAGTTCCACCCGCAGTCCCAGGCCGCGTTGCTGGGCGGTGAACTCCTCGACCTGGCTGCGGCAGGCGTGGTCCAGGTGGGTCACGCCGGTCAGGTCGAGCCGGATCCGCTGCTTGCCGGACGCGGCGGCGCCCTCCAGCGCCTCGATGACCTGTGGGAGCCGCAGGAACGTGGCGTTGCCCGCCATGACGATCTTCGCCGTGTCCGCCTCGACGTGCTGACGGATCACGGTCTGCGACATGCGCAGCGCGGCCAGCACGATCCCCGCGGCGACGCCGAACAGCACGCCCTCCAGCAGCGCGGTCGCCACGATCACCAGCATGGTCATCGTCATCACCGCGAACTCGCCCTTGTCCTGCCGCCACATCTTCGGGAACTCGGCGGGCGCGAACAGCTTCCAGCCGCTGTGCACGAGGACACCGGCCAGCACCGAGATCGGGATCAGCGCGAGCACCTGCGGCAGCAGCAGCGCGAACGCGAGCAGCCACAGGCCGTGCAGGGTGCGGGAGAGCCGGGTCTTGGCCCCGGCCTGGACGTTGGCCGAACTACGGGCCACGACCGCGGTGATGGGGAGCGCGCCGAGGATGCCCGCGACCGTGTTGCCGGCGCCCTGGGCGATCAGCTCGGTGTTGTAGCGGGTCCGCGGGCCGCTGTGCATCCGGTCCACGGCGGCCGCGGTGAACAGGCTCTCGGCGGACGCGATGACCGTGAAGGTGAGGATGGCGGTGATGATCGCCCCGTCCGCGAGCCGGGCGAACTGTTCCGGTCCCGGCACCTGTACGGACGCCAGCAGGTTGCCGACCTGGAGGGTCTTCACCTCCACGCCGGGCAGGGCGGCGACCACGATGCCGATGCCCACGGCGACCAGCGCGGCCGGTATCTTCCCTGCCGGTCCCGGCACCTTCTTCCACATGAAGCTGAGCACGATGGTGGCGACACCGAGCAGGGTGGCGATCAGCGCCTGCGGGTCGGCCAGGATGCCGGCCAGCAGTCCGGGGATGCCGGCCATGTTCTCGAGCGCGGTGCCGGGGGCCTTGGCGTCCGCCAGCGGATAGGCCTGGCTGAACATCAGCGGCACACCGATACCGGCCAGCATGCCCTGGACGACGGCGACGGAGATGGCCTGGAACATCCGGCCCAGTCGCACCAGTCCCAGCACGATCTGGAGGATGCCGGCGAACAGCACGATCACGCCGAGCATGGCCACGCCGACCTCGGCGACGGTCTCCGCGACGAGCGCGGCGAGTCCGGCGGCCGGTCCGCTGACCTGGAGCGTGCTGCCCCGGACCGCGCCGACCACGAGACCGCCGATCACCCCGGAGATGATCCCGAGCTCGGGCGGGACGCCGGAGGCGACGGCGACGCCGATGCACAGCGGCAGGGCGACGAGGAAGACGACGAGGGAGGCGGTGATCTCCGTGGCCAGGTCGCCCTTGGCCCCGCCCTTGCCTCCGGCGCCCTTCGCACCACCCGTCACACGGCCGAGCAGCCCGCCCAGCACACCGCCGACCGGGCCTCCTTCCGGCCGGCCGGCTCCACCGGCCGCCGGACCGCCCCCGGGGCCGCCGCCCGGCCCACGTCCCGGCGGACCGCCCCCGGGGCCGCCCGTCCCGCCTCGCGGCGGACCGCCCATCATGCGCCCGGACGGGCCGCCCATCGGGCTCCCCAGGCGTCCGGTCACCGTCCCGGTCGCCTGCCGGCCCGCTCCGATGTGGCCTCCGGTCCCCCAGTCCGCGTCACCCCCCGCGTGGCCACCGACGGACCCCCACCCCGCGGCCCCCTCACCGCGACCGCCCGGGCCCCAATCCGCAGCACTGCCCGAGGAACCACCGGCCCCCCAGTCCGCAGCCCCCGCCTCGGGCCCCGTCGACGACCAATCCGCCGCCCCTTCCCAGCGACCCCCCGTCCCCCAGTCCGCACCACTCCCCGAAGAACCTCGGGTCCCCCAGTCGGCGTCACTCCCCGAGGAACCATCGGTCCCCCAGCCGGTGTCACTCCCCGAGGAACCACCCGGCCCCCAGCCGGCATCACCCCCACCGGAACCGGCGGCCCCCCCAGTCCGCGGCACCCCCCACCGGCCCCTCCGACCGGCCGTCCGGCGCGCCGCCGCCGCGTATCCGGCCCCGCGCGTGTGCCCCGCTCACGCGGCATGCACCCGGAAATCGCCGTCGTCGCCGAGTTCGTAGACGAACCCGGTGTCGACCTCGTAGTACCAGCCGTGCAGCCGCAGCCGTCCCGTGTCGAGCCGCTGACGGACCCCGGGGTAACTCCGCAGGGCCGCCAGCTGGTTGACGACGTTGCCCTGGGACACCTCCGGCAGCGACGGATCGTCGGGAGCCGTCTCCAGGACGGAGGTGAGTTCGGGTCGGGCGATGCGGAGCCAGGCGTCGACGCCGGGCAGCGCGGACAGGTCGTCGCCGGACTTCAGCGCACCCATCGCGCCGCAGTGTGAGTGACCGCACACCACGATGTCCTGAACTCCGAGCACCTCCAGTGCGTACTCGATGGTGGCCGCCTCTCCGGAGGCCCCGGGCCGTCCGTAGGGCGGCACGATATTGCCTGCGTTACGTAGCTCGAATATCTCTCCAGGTCGCGCACCCGTGATCAGTGCGGGTATCACCCGCGAGTCCGAGCAAGTGATGAACAGCGCCTCCGGGTATTGCCCTTCAGCCAGTTTCCGGTATTCGCCGCTGTCGAAATCGATGCGCGTCCTGAACGTGCGGGCGCGGTCCAGCAGTGCCTTCAACTCCGCCTCCTGAGCTGCAAGTTCATCCTGTGCACCACACCGTAGACGGACGACCTACAGAGGAAGGTTAAGCGGACTCCAGAGCCCGGCCAGGAATTGAACATTCTTTGTCCCGGATATACATACGAACGGTCGTCTTGTAGCGTGTGAACTCCTGGACAGGGAATGAGAATTCACGCTGCCCGGACTCATGCCGGCTCACGGAGAGACAGGACGAATGGGCATACGAGTACTGCTCATCGAGGACGACGAGACGATCGCCGAACCACTCACCGAGGGCCTCGGCCACTTCGGGCTGACGGTCGACCACGTCGCCACGGGCACGGACGGCCTGAGAGGCCCGTACAACGACGTCGTCCTGCTCGACCTGGGGCTGCCGGACATGGACGGCATCGACGTCTGCCGCGGCATCCGGCAGGTCTCGGACGTGCCGATCGTCATCCTCAGTGCCCGCGGCGAGGAGGCCGACCGCGTACTGGGTCTGGAACTGGGCGCCGACGACTATCTGGCGAAACCTTTCAGCGTGCGGGAACTGGTGGCCCGGGTCCGTGCCGTGACCCGCCGTACGCAACGCGGCCGGCAGGCGTTCCCCGAGCCCGCGCAGGCCGCCGAGCCGCCGTACGAACCGCCCGCCCCGGCCTACGCCCACGAACCGGCCCCGGCCCTCTCCTACGACCCTCCTGCCACACCGTCGTACGACCCCGCCCCCGACCCCCCGCTCGACCCGGGCCCGCTCGTGGTGGACCGCCGGACCCGTCAGGTCTGGGTCGGTGAGTCCCCCGTGCTGCTCACGCCCAAGGAGTTCGACCTGCTGGCCCTGCTCAGCGAGGACCCGGGCGCGGTCTACTCGCGCCAGCAGATCCTGGACCGCGTCTGGGACCCGCACTACGACGGCCCGACCAAGACCCTGGACGTCCATGTGGCCGCGCTGCGCCGCAAGCTGGGACACCCGGCGTGGATCCGGACGCTGCGGGGCGTGGGTTTCCGGCTGTCGGTGCACACGGGGCCGAACGCGCCGCAGGTGGCCTCCCCATGACCCGCCGGCTGCTGCTCAGCTACCTCAGCCTCGCCGCGCTGGTGCTGCTCTGCCTGGAGATCCCGCTGGGCTTCGTCTACTCGCGCGGCGAGCGGGAGCGGGTGGTCAACGCGGCGAAGGACGAGGCCGAGTCGGTCTCGGCGTACGCGGCGCTGTCCCTCGCGGCGGGACGGGCCGAACGGGACCTGCCCGCGCGGGTGGTGCACTGCGCGCACCGCATCGGAGGGAAGGTCGTGATCGTCGGCGCCTCCGGCTCGCCGCTCGCCACCTCGCACCCGATGGACACGGAGATGTCCGGCGCCCTCGCCGCCCGCCCGGGCATCGCGGCGGCGCTGCGGGGCACCTCCAGCGTGGACGTGCGCACCTCGAAGATCGGCGGGGTCGAGTACCTGTCGGTGGCCGCGCCGGTCGGTCAGGAGGCGCGGCCGGTGGGTGCCGTGTGGCTGACGGTGCCCACGCGTACGGTGCACGAGCGCGTGCACCACGTGTGGCTGCTGCTCGCCCTCGGCGGACTGGCCGTGCTGACGGCGGTGGCCGTGGTCGGCTTCGCCTTCGCCCGCTGGGCGGGCCGCCCCATTCGCGAACTGGAGCACGCCACCCACGAGTTGGCCGAGGGCGGCGGCCGGTTCACCCCGGTGACGATCACCAAGGGCCCGCCGGAGGTACGCAGCCTGGCCGCCGCGTTCAACCACACCGCGGCCCGGCTCGCCCATCTGCTCTCCTCCCAGCGGGCGTTCGCGGGCGAGGCGTCGCACCAGCTGAAGACGCCGCTCGCGGCGCTGCGGCTGCGCCTGGAGAACCTGGAGCCGGACGTGGCCGCCCGGGCCCGGGGCAGCCTCACGGCCGCCGTCACGGAGACGGACCGGCTGGCGCGGATGGTGGGTCACCTGCTGTCGATGGCCCGGCTGGAGGAGCACGCGGCGATCCCCGCCACCGTCGACCTGGGCGCGCTCTGCGCGGAGCGGCACCGCACCTGGCAGCCGCTGTTCACGCGGGAGGGCGTCTCCCTCGCGCTGTTCGCGGGGAGTGTGGGCCCGGTGCTCGCGGTGCCGGGAGCCGTCGAGCAGATCATGGACAACCTGCTCTCCAACGCCCTGCGGGCGTCCCCGGCCGGCAGCACCGTCACAATCGAGCTGCGGGTGCAGGCCCCGCCCCGTCGCGCCCTGCGCGACAACCGCCCCGGCTGGGTCGACCTGCACGTCACCGACGAGGGCCCCGGCATGACGGAGGAGCAGCGGGCCCGCGCCTTCGACCGCTTCTGGCGCCCCCCGGGCGCCCCCAAGGGCGGCACGGGGCTCGGGCTGGCCCTGGTGCAGCGCCTCGCCCATGCCAGCGGCGGCGAGGCGACCCTGCGCGCGGCGGCGACCGGGGGCCTGGACGTGGTGATCCGGCTGCCGTCGGCGCGGGTACGGGCCGAGGGCGGCGGGCCGGGCGGGGACCGC
>NZ_GG657757.1:2816067-2825688 GCF_000158955.1 Streptomyces viridochromogenes DSM 40736
GAGGAGGCCGAGACAGCAGGCGCCCGCGCTGCCCGCGTGAGACCTGCCGTTCCCCGGCCATGAGTTGTCCATGGCCCGTCAACCATGCGCCCCTAGCGTCGTTTCCGCCTCCCCCCACGCACAACCCTGCCGTCGACCGGCGGCGGGGCGGTACGGCACCTCTGGAGTGAGAGTGGAACGTCGTAGCCTTCTGCGTGCGGCCGTCCTCGGCGGCACCTCGGCCGCGCTGGGCGGAACCCTGTGGCGCGGCGCCGCGTACGCGGCCCCCGCCCAGCCGGGCACCGGCCCCTACGGGGCGCTGGGCTCCCCGGACGCCAACGGCATCCGGCTCCCGAACGGTTTCACGAGCCGGGTGATCGCCCGGTCGGGCCAGCGGGTCGGCAGCACGTCGTACACCTGGCACAACGCCCCGGACGGCGGCGCCTGTTACGCCGACGGCACGGGCTGGATCTACGTCTCCAACTCCGAGATCAACCCGTCGGGCGGCGCAAGCGCGGTGAAGTTCTCCTCGACCGGCGCGATCACCGGCGCGTACCGCATCCTCTCCGGCACCCGCCAGAACTGCGCCGGCGGCAAGACGCCGTGGAACACGTGGCTGTCCTGCGAGGAGGTGTCCCTCGGCTACGTCTACGAGACCGACCCGTGGGGCACGAACGCGGCGGTGCAGCGCGCGGCGATGGGCCGCTTCAAGCACGAGGCGGCGGCCGCCGACCCGGTGCGCAAGGTGGTCTACCTGACCGAGGACGAGACGGACGGCCGCTTCTACCGCTTCGTCCCGGCCACCTGGGGCGACCTGTCGTCCGGCACACTCCAGGTGATGGTCGCGGGCAGCGCCACGAGCGGCTCCTTCACCTGGGCCGACGTTCCCGACCCGGACGGCTCCCCCACGGCCACCCGCTCGCAGGTCTCCGGCTCGAAGTCCTTCAACGGCGGCGAGGGCTGCCACTACGCGAACGACACCGTGTGGTTCACGACCAAGGGCGACAACCGCGTCTGGCAGGTCAACCTGCTGAACAACACGTACGAACTGGCCTACGACGACTCCCTCGTGGGCGGCACGGCCCCCCTCACCGGCGTCGACAACATCACCGGCGCCTCCTCCGGGGACCTCTTCGTCGCCGAGGACGGCGGCAACATGGAGATCTGCGTCATCACCCCGGACGACGTCGTCGCCTCGTTCCTGCGCGTCGACGGCCAGTCGGGCTCGGAGATCACGGGCCCGGCGTTCTCCCCGGACGGCACCCGCCTGTACTTCTCCAGCCAGCGCGGCACCACCGGCAGCTCCTCGGGCGGCATCACGTACGAGGTGACGGGCCCGTTCCGCTCGTAACCGCACGCCCACTCTTCACCTGACCATCACAAAATGGTCACCTCTCCCTCATCCCGGGCCGCCCGGACCTACGGTCATCCCTCCACGTACCACCTCTGGGGGGATGACCATGACCAATCCGTACACCGGCCCGCACAACAGCCCGTACCCCGCGCCGCCCATGCCGCGGCCCGGCGGACCGGCACCGCGCTGGGCCCGGAAGCGCTACGTGCTGCCCGTGCTGGGCCTGACCCTGTTCCTCGGCGTCGGAATAGGCGCCGGCGGCGGGGAGACCACCGCCGACGCGAAGCCCGCGTCCGCCGAGCCGCGGCCGACCGTCACGGTCACCGCGACGACCACGGCCACCGCGACCCCGCCCGCCGAGGAGCCGGAGCCCGCTCCCACCGTGACCGCCACGAAGACCGTCAGGGTCACCACCACGGTCACGGCCCAGCCGGCCGGGGGCGGGGGCGCAGGCTCCGACGACAGCGGCTCGGGCGGCTCCCAGGACGTCTACTACGGCAACTGCAGCGAGGTCCGCGCCGCCGGCGCCGCCCCGATCCACCGGGGCGAACCCGGGTACGCCTCCCACCTGGACCGTGACAACGACGGGGTCGCGTGCGACACGTGACCCCGGTGCGTCGGTGACCATCGGCACGCACGGCCGTTCCACCGGTTGGGCAGCTCGTTCCGGGCTGCCCGGCCGACGGAAGGAACACCACCGTGGACACGACCGTGCCCGTCCCCGACGCGCAGCCCGTACTGCCGCGTGCCGAGTGGGTCAAGACGCTGCCGCAGACCATCGTCGCGTCCTGCGTCCTGTTTCTCGACGCCGAGGACCGGATCCTGCTGCTGCGCTACGCCGAGGGCCAGCCGGGCGCCGGGCTCTGGGGGCTGCCGGGCGGGATGCTCGACCACGGTGAGGATCCCGTCGGCGCCGCGTGCCGGGAGGTGTGCGAGGAGACCGGCATCGTGCTCGACCGTCCGCCCCGGTTCCTCGGGTACGACCACCGGGCCGACGTGAAGGGCACGGGCCCGGTGATCGACTTCTACTTCTACGCCGGCCGCCTCACGGCCCCACCGTCCGTCCGGCGCAGCGCGGAGCACGACGACGACGGCCTGTTCGCCCTCGCCGACCTGGAGTCCACCGAGCTGACGCCCCGGCTGCCCGCCCTCACCGCCCTGCACACCGCCGCGCTGACCGGCACCGTCGTGTGCCTCCGGGAAGGACTGCCCCGGTGACCGCGCCGCGCCGCCGGGCCGTGGCCGTCCTGGCTTCCCTCGTGCTGTCCCTCTCGCTGTCCCTCGCCCTGCACACACCGTCGGCCGGTACCACCACGGGTCCCGTCACCGCCGAGGAGGTGCGGCGCGAGGCCGCCACGCTCCTGGAGACCGCCCGGTCCGTCAGCGTGCACGTCCGCGTGCGCGACGGGCGGCACGCCGTCGAGGCGGGCGCGGGGAGAGACCGTTCCCGGCACCGGCCGGCCCGTGCCGCGAGAGCGCGCACTTCCGCGCGGCCAGCGTCACGAAGTCGTTCGTGGCGGCGACGGTGCTGCACCTGGCCGCCGAGCGGCGGCTGTCCCTCGACGACACGGTGGAGCACTGGCTCCCCGGCCGCGTCCAGGGCAACGGCAACGACGGCAGCCGCATCACTCTCCGGCACCTGCTCCAGCACACCAGCGGTCTGTACGACTACGACTCCACCGAGCTGACGGGGAAGACGGCCCCGGACTTCGAGCGGCACAGGTTCGACCACATCAGCCCCGAGCGGATCGTCACCGCCGCGCTGCGGCACGCCCCAGACTTCCCTCCGGCCGACCCCGGCGACCCCGAGCCCCGCTGGAGCTACTCCAACACCGGCTACTTCCTCCTGGGCGCCGTCATCGAGAGGGTGACGGGACGCCCCTGGGCCGTGGAGGTGCACGACCGGATCGTCCGCCGCGCCGGCCTGCGCGGCACCCGGATCCCCGGGGACGATCCGCACCTGCCGAAGCCCTACGCGCGCACCTACCACCGGTTCGCCGGATCCGGTGGCTACACCGACACCACCGTCCGCAACATGTTCTGGGCCGGCCCCGCCGGAGCGCTGGTCTCCACCTCCCGCGACCTGGACCGGTTCTTCACGGCCCTGCTCACCGGCGAACTGCTGCCGCCCCGGGAGCTCGCCGCGATGCGCACCACCGTCCCCAGCAACGAGGAGCACCAGGAGTTCACGCCCGGGATGCGCTACGGCCTCGGCCTGATGCGGCAGCCGCTGAGCTGTGGCGGCAGCCGCTGGGGCCATCACGGCGACTTGGAAGGCACCTTCGTCAGAACGGGCTTCAGCGCCGACGGGAGGCGGTCGGTGGTCCTCACGGTCAACGGCCGCACCACCGACGACACCCGGCTCCTCACCACGGAGAAGGCCATGCAGGGGCTCATCGACCGGTTCCTGTGCCGCCGGTGACGACCGCTCAGGACAGCAGGTCCACGGCCCGCACCCGGTCCTGATGGATGAGCACGTCGAAGCAGCGGCCCAGCGCGATGTCGTACCAGTTCCGCTCCTCCGGGTACGAGGTGCCGACACTGCGGGTGGGCCGGGCCACGGCGAGCCAGGGGCGGGCCGCTCCCGGGGCGGTCCGCAGGTCCAGGACGTAGCGGTCGTGCCGGACCTGGTCCAGGGTGTGCTCGTTGCTGCCGGGAGGGGCGGGGTCGACCGTGTGGGTGAGCATGTGCGCCTCCTCCGGGTCGGTGGCCTTGAACGAGCCGGCGCCGAAGGTGAGTCCGACGCTCACGTAGCCGTCGCCGAGCCGGTCCCGGAGGACGGCGCCCTGAGTCCTGGGCAGGACCAGCGGGTCCTCGGGCTCGTAGCCGACGTGGTTGTTGTGACCGGACAGCAGGATCCGGTGCCCGGTGTGCTCACGCCACCAGACGACGTTGTCCGCCATGACCTCGTCCCGCCAGCGCATGGCCTCGGCGCGCTGCCGCGGATCCGCGAAGTCGAAGCCGTAGCCGGTGGCCGTCTGGTCGATCACCGTGGCGTGCCGCAGCACCTCGGCGAACCCCTGGCGCCCGGCCCCGCCACGCGGCTCCAGTGACCTCAGCAGCGCCAGTGCCCGTCCGGTCCGGGACGCCATCTCCTGCCGTTCGGCCAGCGGCCGGGCCAGGTACGCCTTCTGGTACTCGCCGGAGGGGGCGCTCGGCCGCAGCCCCCGGTACAGCTCCCCGAAGCGCGGCGTGAGGTCCGGGCGGACCCGGGCCACGTAGTCCGTCACCCGGTCGTACAGCTCCGGGCCGGTGTAGCCCCAGTCGTCGCCCATGAAGCGGACCGGGTCCCCCGGGTGGCGGCGGTTGTGGTCCCGCATCCACTCGACCAGCGCCAGGTTCTCGGCGGTGGGGTTCAGCGCGTAGGTGTACTGAAGGTCCTCGCGCATGATGCGCTCCGGGTCGCCCTTGCCGTGCACGACGTAGTCGTCGAGGCGCACCCCGGTGCTCCAGGCCGTCTCCAGGGCGAAGGTACGAAAGCCCCGGCGCTCCACCAGGTACCGGAAGACCCGTTCCTTCATGGTGAGGAACTCGTGCGAGCCGTGCGTCGCCTCGCCCATCCCCACCACGACCGCGTCCCCGACCGCCCTGCCGACCGGGCGGAGGTCCCCGGTGTCCCCGCCGGGCTCGGCGGTACGCAGCGGACTCGCGGCCCGCTCCAGCACGGGCACGACCGGGTCCCCCGCGGCGGCGGCAGGGGCCGGGGCGAGCAGGATCGACGCCAGAATGATGAAGGTCCATGGGCGCGGGCGCGGCATGACTGCATATGTGCCCCGACCTCGTCAGCCGGGCCGGGGCAGGCCAGGACCTTCACCTGGACGGGTGGTCCGGCACGCACGCGCCCGGGGGCACGTCAGTCGTCCGTCTGAAGCTCGATGTCGAGGATCTACACGAGGGAAGCCCCGACGGCGCGGGGGCGGCACCTCCGCACAAGGTGCCGCCCCGTTCTCCTCCGTACGCCGGAGCCGCCGCGATCGGTGAGGGTGGTCGGGGACCGCCGACGGCTCCGGGTTCTCGCGTGGCCCTGGGCGGGCCACGGGTCTAGCGGTGGTCGCTGCCCTGGGACTGGACCGCCGCCCGGCCCGCTTCCAGGCGGGCCACCGGGATGCGGAACGGGGAGCAGGAGACGTAGTCGAGTCCGACCTCGTGGAAGAAGTGGACCGACTCGGGGTCGCCGCCGTGCTCGCCGCAGACGCCGAGCTTGAGGTCGGGGCGGGTCTCGCGGCCGGCCTCGGCGGCCAGCTTCACCAGGGAGCCGACGCCGTCCTTGTCGATCGTCTCGAACGGGGAGACGCCGAAGATGCCCTTCTCCAGGTACGCCGTGAAGAAGCTCGCCTCCACGTCGTCCCGGCTGAAGCCCCACACCGTCTGGGTCAGGTCGTTCGTACCGAAGGAGAAGAACTGGGCCGCCTCGGCGATCTGACCGGCGGTCAGCGCGGCGCGCGGCAGCTCGATCATCGTGCCGATGGACAGCTTGAGCTGCGCGCCCGAGGCCGCCTCCACCTCGGCGATGACCTTGTCGGCCTCCTCGCGCACGATCTCCAGCTCCTGGACGGTGCCCACGAGCGGGATCATGATCTCGGCGCGCGGGTCGCCCTTGGCGGCCTTGCGCTCGGCCGCGGCCTCGGCGATCGCCCGGACCTGCATGGTGAACAGGCCGGGGATGACCAGGCCGAGACGGACACCGCGCAGACCCAGCATCGGGTTCTGCTCGTGCAGGCGGTGGACTGCCTGGAGCAGGCGCAGTTCGTTCTCGTGCGGCTCCTGGCGGGACTCGGCGAGGGCCACGCGGACGGACAGCTCGGTGATGTCCGGGAGGAACTCGTGCAGCGGCGGGTCCAGGAGGCGGACGGTGACCGGGAGGCCGTCCATCGACTCGAAGAGCTGCACGAAGTCCTGCTTCTGCAGCGGGAGCAGCTGCTTGAGGGACTCCTCGCGCTCGGTGTCCGTGTCGGCCAGGATCAGCCGCTCCACCAGCTCGCGCCGGTCGCCGAGGAACATGTGCTCGGTGCGGCACAGGCCGATGCCCTGGGCTCCGAAGCGGCGGGCGCGCAGCGCGTCCTCGGCGTTGTCGGCGTTGGCGCGCACCCGCAGGCGGCGCTTGCGGTCGGCGAAGGCCATCATCCGGTGGACGGCCTCGACCAGCTCGTCGGCGTCGTCGGCGCCCGGGTGCATCCGGCCCTCGAAGTACTCCACGACCGGCGACGGCACGACCGGTACCTCACCGAGGTACACCTTGCCGGAGGAGCCGTCGATGGAGACGACGTCGCCCTCCTCGACGACGTGCCCGCCCGGGACGGTCATCCGGCGGCGCTTGGTGTCGACCTCAAGCTCCTCGGCGCCGCAGACACAGGTCTTGCCCATGCCGCGGGCGACGACGGCCGCGTGGGAGGTCTTGCCGCCGCGCGAGGTCAGGATGCCCTCGGCGGCGATCATGCCGTCCAGGTCGTCGGGGTTGGTCTCGCGGCGGATGAGGATGACCTTCTCGCCGGAACGGGACCACTTCACGGCCGTGTAGGAGTCGAACACGGCCTTGCCGACGGCCGCGCCCGGCGAGGCGGCGATGCCCCGGCCGACCTGCTCGACCTTCGCGCTGTCGTCGAAGCGCGGGAACATCAGCTGCGCGAGCTGGGCGCCGTTGACGCGGGTGAGCGCCTCGGCCTCGTCGATCAGGCCCTGGTCCACCAGCTGGGTCGCGATCCGGAAGGCCGCGCCCGCGGTGCGCTTGCCGACGCGGGTCTGGAGCATCCAGAGCACACCGCGCTCGATGGTGAACTCGATGTCGCAGAGATCCTTGTAGTGGTTCTCCAGCGTCTCCATGATCTGCATCAGCTGGTCGTACGACTTCTTGTCGATCCGCTCCAGCTCGGCGAGCGGCACGGTGTTGCGGATGCCCGCGACGACGTCCTCGCCCTGCGCGTTCTGCAGGTAGTCGCCGTAGACGCCCTGTTGGCCGCTGGCGGGGTCGCGGGTGAAGGCGACGCCGGTGCCGGAGTCGGGGCCGAGGTTGCCGAAGACCATGGAACAGACGTTGACGGCCGTGCCCAGGTCGTGCGGGATGCGCTCCTGGCGGCGGTAGAGCTTGGCCCGGTCGGTGTTCCAGGAGTCGAAGACCGCGTGGATGGCGAGGTCCATCTGCTCGCGCGGGCTCTGCGGGAAGTCCCGGCCGGCCTCGGTCTTGACGATCTTCTTGAACTTGGTGACGAGCTTCTTGAGGTCGGCGGCCTCCAGCTCGGTGTCGACCGTGACCTTCTTGGCCGCCTTCGCCGCCTCCAGCGCGTCCTCGAAGAGCTCGCCGTCGACGCCGAGGACGGTCTTGCCGAACATCTGGATGAGGCGGCGGTAGGAGTCCCACGCGAACCGGTCGTCGCCGGCCTGCTTGGCGAGGCCCTGGACCGACTTGTCGGAGAGGCCGATGTTGAGGACGGTGTCCATCATGCCGGGCATGGAGAACTTGGCGCCCGAGCGCACCGACACCAGCAGCGGGTCGTCGGCCTGGCCGAGCTTCTTGCCCATGCGGGCCTCGAGGGCGTCGAGGTGGGCACTCACCTCGTCACGCAGTGCCGCCGGCTCCTCGCCGCTGTCGAGGTAGACCTTGCAGGCCTCGGTGGTGATCGTGAAGCCGGGCGGGACGGGAAGACCGAGGTTCGTCATCTCGGCGAGGTTCGCGCCCTTGCCACCGAGGAGGTCCTTGAGGTCCTTGTTGCCCTCGGTGAAGTCGTAGACGAACTTCACGCCCTCAACGCTCGCGGCCTGCTCGGCTACCGGGAGATCTTTGTTTTCCGACACGGTCTCGACTCCTCGAGGACGCGGTGGCTGCCCTGACGGCGAGGAACATACCCAGATCAAAGGCGTCTGGGTACGTCCACTCGTGCGTCATGCGCCTGTAACCACTCGTCCGCCAGCGGATCGAAAGTCAAGGCTCGGCAAGCGATCACGGGCGTATGTTTTCACTTCTTGAACGCAAGAACCTCTCTCAACCCCTCTGAGCGCTCATCTGAGCGGTGATACCGCACGCTTGATTTCGCTCGATGAACGATCAAACGATGGCACTCAGTGCCACCCTTTGGAGAAGTGCAGTCGCTCAAGATCCGCTCATCTGAGCGCAACCCTTATCAGGGGTGGCGAGAATCACGCTGCCACAGCTCGGCGGGTTTCACCATGCGGACGTGTCGCGCGACCGAAATATCCGTGTCACACCCCGAGCGCGCGCAGCCGCTCCTCGACCCGTTCCGGGGCGTAGAGATGCTCCACGACCATCGCACCGGCTCCCACCAGCCCGGCTCGCTCGCCCAGCCGGGACGTCACGACGTCCAGGTGGGCGGTGGAGCGGGGCAGCGCCCGCTGGTAGAGCAGTTCGCGCACACCGGTGAGGAAGGGAGTTCCGGCCAGATCCCCGGCGATCATCAGCACCCCGGGGTTGAGCAGGGTCACGACGGTCGCCAGCACGTCCCCGACCCGGCGCCCGGCCTCCCGGGCCAGACCGACCGCCTCGGGATGCCCGGACGCCAGCAGGTCCCGCACGTCCGAGCCGGAGGCCGCCGGCACCCCGGCCTCCGCGAGGCGCCGGGCCACCGCGCCACCGCTCGCGACGGCGGCCAGACAGCCGTACGAACCGCACCGGCACAGCGCCTCGGCGCCCTCCGGCACCCGGATGTGCCCGATGTCCCCGGCCCCGCCGTCGATGCCCCGGAAGACCGAGCCGCCGACCACGACCCCGGCGCCGATGCCGGTGGAGACCTTCACCAGCACGAAGGCGGAGCAGTCGGGGTACCCGGTGCGCTGTTCTCCGTACGCCATGAGGTTGGCGTCGTTGTCCACCAGCACCGGCACGGGATCGGCGCCGGCGTGCTCGGTGAGCGCCCGGGCCAGCCGGACCCGTATGTCGTAGCCGTCCCAGCCGGGCATGATCGGCGGCTGGACGACACGGCCGGTCTCGGTGTCGACCGGGCCGGGCACCGCGAGCCCGACGCCGCACACCGTCTCCGCCCCGTGTCCGGCCTTCTCCAGCAGCTCCGCGAACCAGCGGCCGAGCTCGCCGAGCACGGCGTCCGGCCCGTCCTCCACGACGAGGGTGCCGGAGTGCTCCGCGAGGATCTCGCCGGACAGCGACAGCACGGCCGCCCGCGCGTGCCGGGTGTCGAGGTCGGCGGCCAGGACCACCGCGTGCTCGTCGTCGAACTCCAGGGTGATGGAGGGGCGTCCGCCCAGCGGGGAGTCCACCGGCCCCCCGGCGCCCTCGCGCAGCCAGCCCGCGCGGAAGAGCCGGTCCAGACGCTGCCCGACCG
>NZ_GG657757.1:2825897-3001089 GCF_000158955.1 Streptomyces viridochromogenes DSM 40736
CGGCCGGCCGGACGTCTTCCGGAGAGTTCCGAGTGGACCGCACCGCCCGACGCGCCCCCCGCCCCGCGGGACGCACCGTTGTATACGATCCGTCCAGTACCGCCCTCCCCCTGCACCTCAGGGCCGCCACCGTGCTGGAGGCCGGCTGGACGGGCTCCTCCACCGTGCCCTCGCGCGACCTGTATCCGCACCAGTGGTCGTGGGACTCGGCGTTCATCGCCATCGGCCTGCGCCACCTGTCGCCGTTACGGGCGCAGACGGAGCTGGAGACGCTGCTGGCGGCCCAGTGGGCGGACGGGCGGATCCCGCACATCGTCTTCAACCCCTCCGTCCCGCTCGACGCGTACTTCCCCAGCCCCGACTTCTGGCGGTCCGCCACCGCGGGACGTGCCGCGGGTGCCCCGCGCACCGTACAGACCTCCGGGATCGTGCAGCCACCGGTGCACGCGCTGGCCGCCTGGCTGGTGCACCTCGCCGACCCCGGCCTGTCCCGGGCACGCGGCTTCCTCACCCGGGCGTACCCCCGACTCGCGGCCTGGCACCGGTACTTGCTGCACCGGCGCGACCTGGGCGGAGGCGGGCTGGTATCGGTGGTGCACCCCTGGGAACAGGGTATGGACAACAGCCCCTGCTGGGACCGTCCGCTCTCCCGGGTCACTCCGGCCCCGGCCCGCTCCTTCCGCCGCGCCGACCTCGACCACGGCTCCCCCGAGGACCGGCCGACGGATCTGGACTACGGGCGGTACGTGCGGCTCGCGGCGGACTACCGGGACCGGGGCTACGCGGACGGGCCCGGGGACTTCATGGTGGAGGACCCGGCGTTCAACGCCCTGCTCATCACCTCCGAGTACGCCCTGGCCCGGATCGCGCACGAGCTGGGCGCGGCGGGCTCGGCCCGGCGGACCCGCGCCGAGCGGCTGACCGCCACCCTCGTGGAGCGGCTGTGGGACCCGGCCGCGGGGATGTTCCTGTGCCGGGACGTACGCGCCGGGGAGCTCGTCCCCGAGCGCGGTGTCACCGGGCTGGTCCCCCTGCTGCTGCCGACCCTGCCGCGTGACCTCGCGGCCACCCTGGTCCGCACCGTCTGCGGCCCGCACTTCGGCCTCGGCGGCTCGACCCGCCTGGTGCCCAGCTACGACCTGCTCGGCGAGGCCTTCGACCCGCACCGGTACTGGCGCGGCCCGGCCTGGTTCAACACCAGCTGGCTGCTGGAGCGCGGGCTGCGGCTGCAGGGCGAGCGCGGCCGGGCCGACGCCCTGCGCAAGGGCATCCTGCACACCGCCGGCGCCTCCGGCTTCGCGGAGTACGTCGACCCCTACACGTCACAGGCCTGCGGCGCCACCGGCTTCGGCTGGACCGCCGCGCTCACGCTCGACCTGCTGCACGACCGGGCCGCATGGGACAGATGCGGCGTCACGGCGACCAAGGGAGAGGACCGGCGATGACCGACCGGCATCATCTGCTCGTGCACGGCGGGACGTTCGCCGCCGTCGGCGACCGCGGCGACATCAGTGGCTACCGGGGCGGCAGCGCCCCGGACGGCATGTTCGTACGGGACGCGCGGCACCTGAGCCGCTGGCAGCTCACCGTCGACGGGGCCGTGCCCGATACGCTCACTCCGGTGACCGACGGGGACACGGCGGCCTGCGTGCTCGTCCCGCGCGGCGGCCGCGACGAGCCGCCCGCGTACACGCTCTTCCGCGAACAGGCCGTCGGCGACGCCACGTTCGTCGAGTCGCTGCGCGTCACCAGCAACCGTCCCACACCGACGGCGGTCCGGCTCGCGGTCACCGCCGACGCCGACTTCACCGACCAGTTCGAACTGCGCTCCGACCACCGCACCTACACCAAGACCGGTGCCGTCCGCTCCCGCCAGGTCCTCGGGCACGGCGTGGAGTTCACCTACCGGCGCGGCGAGTGGCGGTCCGTCACGACCGTGACGACCGACCCGCAGCCGGACGCCGTGGAGGAGACCGGCACCGGTGCCCGGCGCATGGTGTGGACCCTGGACCTCGAACCGCACGGCACCGCCGAGCTGATCCTGCGGGTCATCGCCCGTCCGCACGGCGACAAACGCGCCCTGCGCGTGCCCCGCTCCCCCGCCGCGCTCCAGCGGCAGATCCGGGCATGCGAAGACGAGTTCATGGAGGGCGTGGCCTTCCCGAGCGGCCGGCCGGAGCTGGCCGCGGCCTGCGCCCGGGGCCTCGCCGACCTCGCCGCGCTCCAGGTCCCCGCGACCGGCCCGGACGGCGAGGAACTGCGCGTCCCGGCGGCCGGCGCGCCCTGGTTCCTGACCCTGCTGGGCCGGGACGCCCTGCTGACCTCGCTGTTCGCCCTGCCCTACCGACCGCGGCTGGCCGCCGCCACACTGCCCGCACTCGCCGCGACCCAGGCGACGGGGGTCAACGCCGACGAGGTCACCCAGCCCGGCAAGATCGTGCACGAGGTGCGGCACGGCGAACTGGCGCACTTCGGCCAGGTCCCCTACGGCCGCTACTACGGCTCGGTCGACGCCACGCCGTTGTTCCTCGTGCTCCTCGGCGCGTACGTGGAGCAGACGGGCGACACCGCCCTGGCCCGCCGTCTCGAACCCCACGCCCGTGCCGCCGTCGGCTGGATGCTCGACCACGGCGGCCTGACCTCGCGCGGCTACCTGGTCTACCGCGCCGACCGGGGCGGCCTCGCCAACCAGAACTGGAAGGACTCCCCCGGCGCGATCTGCTCCGCCGACGGCACCCGCCCCCACGGCCCGGTGACCGCCGCGGGCGCCCAGGGCTACGCGTACGACGCGCTGCGCCGCACGGCGTGGCTGGCGCGCACGGTGTGGCAGGACGGGACGTACGCGGACCTACTGGAGCAGGGGGCCGGTGACCTGCGCGACCGTTTCCAGCGGGACTTCTGGATGCCGGAGCGCTCCTTCCCTGCGCTCGCCCTCGACGGCCGGGGCGAGCGGGTCGACGCCCTCGCCTCCGACGCCGGGCACCTGCTGTGGTCGGGGCTGCTGGACAAGGAGTACGGCGAACAGGTCGGCCGGCGGCTCCTCGAACCGGACTTCTTCTCGGGCTGGGGCGTGCGCACCCTGGCCGCCGGGCAGCCGGCCTACCACCCGCTCTCCTACCACCGCGGTTCGGTCTGGCCTCACGACAACGCGCTGATCGCGCTGGGCCTGGCCCGCTACGGGCTGCACGACGAGGCCCGCGCGATCGCGGGCGGTCTCGTCGACGCGGCGGCCGCGACCGGTCACCGGCTGCCGGAGGTCCTCGCGGGCTACGACCGCGACAGCCACCCCGAGCCGGTGCCGTACCCGCACGCGTGCGTCCGCGAATCCCGCTCCGCCTCGGCCCCGTTGGCGCTGCTCACGGCGGTCGGCGGCGTCTGAGTCCCGGTTGGCCGAGCGTTTGCCGGGTGTTTGCCGAGCGCTGGCCGCAGGCGCTGAACACACCCGCTGAACGCCCCGTACGGAACTGAGGCGGACCCGTCCCCCCCACACGGGTCCGCCACCTCACTGGTTTCCGTATGGGAAGGACCTCTCCGGGTGCCTGTCTTCACACGCTTCAGCCCGTCACCGGGGCCGGGTGACGGGTCTTCAGAGGCCGTACCAGAGCCACAGCGTGAGGAGCGGGAGGGGGAGGAAAAGGACCCGGGAGCCGAGGGGCCGGGCGACACGGGGCGAGCGGAGTCGGGGTCGGCACCGGCACGCGAGCGCGTGCCGGGCCCCACACGGACGTCCGAGCCGGAACCGGAACCGGAACCGGAGCTGAAGCCGGCGCCGGAACTCGACTCACCACCGACACCGGAGCCCACACTGCAGCAGGAGCCCGCACCGGCACCGGAACCCGCAGCGGCATCGCCGTCACCACCCACGCCGGAGGCGAAACCCGCGCCGACACCGGTACCCACACCCGAGCCGGAACCGGGACCAGCACCCGCATCCGCATCCGCATCCGCATCCGCCGCGACATCGGAACCCGCGCCGGAACCCGCGCCGGACCCCGCATCGACACCGACACCGGAACCCAGCCCCGAGGCGAGGGCCGCGCCGACACCGGTACCCACACCCGAGCCGGAACCGGGACCAACACCGGACCCCACACCCGAGCAGGACCCGGGACCGGCACCGGAGCCCGCACTGGAACAGGAACCCGCACCGGCACCGGAACCCGCAGCGGCATCGTCGCAGCAGCCCACGCCGGAGGCGAAGCGCGCGCCGGAGGCGGGGCAGGTGTCGGCGGTCGGGAGCCCGGCCGGCGGCGCCCTGCCCGTCCCACCCGAGCCTGTCACCACCGAGTCCGTCGCAGACCCTGTCACCACCGAGTCCGTCGCAGACGAGCCCGCCGCAGCGGCTCCCCGGGCCACTCGGAGATCCCGCCTCGCTCGCCTCACCGGACTCACCTACCTCCGCACCCGCCACCCCCGAACCTCCCGCGCCCTGTCCTGGTGCGCCACCGCCCTCGCGGCCGTGCTCGTTCTCGGGGCCCTGCTGCTGCCCAACACCCTCCCGGGTGTCGAGCCGCGCAGCTTCACCCGTATCCCCGCGGAGGCGGTGCTCGGGGCCGTCGTCGTGCTGGGGCTGCCGCGTCGGCCGCGGCTGGTCGCGGCCGTGCTGTACGGGCTCGGCCTCACCGCGCTGACCGCGGTGAACCTGCTCGACATGGGGTTCAACGAGTACCTGGGCCGTGGCTTCAACGCCGCGCTCGACTGGGATCTGCTGCCCGACGCGCAGGCGTACGTCGAGGACACGCTGGGCAGCGGCGTGGCGACCGCCGCCGCCGTCGGCGCGGTCGTCCTCGTCCTGCTGCTGGCGGTCGTCATGGTGCTGGCGACGGTCCGGCTCAGCGAACTGCTGGTCCGCCACCGGCCCCGGGCGGCCCGGGGCGCGCTGATCGCGGGCATCGTGTGGATCACCTGCTCGGCGTTGGGCCTGACGCTCTTCGGCGGGCCGATCGCCTCCGAGCGCGCGGCCGGTGCCCTCCGGGTGCACGCGCAGCGGACGGTGGAGTCCCTGCGGGACGAGGCGGCGTTCGCGCAGGAGGCGAAGGCGGACAGCTTCGGCAACACCCCGCCCGACCAGCTGCTGCCCGACCTGCGCGGCAAGGACATGATCTTCACGTTCATCGAGAGCTACGGCCGCAGCGCCATCGAGGACCCGATCATGGCCCCCGGTGTCGACCGGACCCTGGACACCAGCACGAAGGCCCTGGCGAAGGCCGGCTTCGCCGCCCGGAGCGGCTGGCTGACCTCGGCCACCTACGGCGGCAGCAGCTGGCTCGGCCACTCCACGACCATGTCCGGTCTGTGGATCGACAACCAGCGCCGCTACCGCACGGTCAGCGCCGGCGACCACCTCACCCTCACCAAGGCGTTCCAGAAGTCCGGCGCCTGGGACACGGTCGGCGTCATGCCGGGCGTGCAGAAGGGCTGGCCGGAGGAGAAGTGGTACGGCCTCGACAAGCTCTACGACGCGTACGACCTGGGGTACAAGGGCCCGAAGTTCAGCTGGTCGACCATGCCCGACCAGTACGCGCTGGAGGCGTTCCAGCGTCAGGTGCACGGCAGGAAGCGCGACAAGCCGCTGATGTCGTTCGTCATCCTGACCTCCAGCCACCAGCCCTGGGCGCCCATCCCGAAGACGGTCGGCTGGGACGAACTGGGCGACGGCTCCGTCTTCGACGCGATCCAGAAGGCGGGCAACAAGGCGTCGGACATCATCACCGACACCACCAGGTCCCGCGAGGAGTACGGCAAGGCCATCCAGTACTCGGTCACCAGCCTCACCCAGTGGCTGGAGCGCTACGGCACCGACGACACCGTCCTGGTCTTCCTCGGCGACCACCAGCCCATCGCCCGGGTCAGCGGCGAGCGCGCCAGCCGGGACGTGCCGGTGTCGGTCGTCGCGAAGGACCCGAAGGTCCTGGACAAGGTCGCCGACTGGAACTGGACGGAGGGCCTGAAGCCGGACCGTGACGCGCCCGTCTGGAAGATGAGCTCCTTCCGCGACCGCTTCCTGAAGGCGTTCGGCTCCACCCCGCACCCCTCGGGCTGATCAGCCGCCGGAGGTGTCCAGTTCCGCGTCCTCGCCGACGCCCGCGCAGTCGTAGGGGTCCTTCAGCCAGCCGTCCGGCAGCACCACCCGGTTGTTGCCGGACGTACGGCCCCGGGGCCCGTCGGCGCCGGTGGGCCAGGGCTGGTCGAGGTCGAGTTCGTCCAGGCCGGCCCGCAGTTGCTCCAGCGAGGAGGTGATCGCGAGACGCCCCCGCATCTCGGAGCCGACCGCGAAGCCCTTGAGGTACCAGGCGACGTGCTTGCGGAAGTCGACGACGCCCTTGGACTCGTCGCCGATCCACTCGCCGAGCAGTGTGGCGTGCCGGACCATGACGTCGGCGACCTCGCGGAGCGTGGGCCGGGCGACGTCGTCGTGCCGTCCCTCGAAGGCGGCGACGAGGTCCGAGAACAGCCAGGGACGCCCGAGGCACCCGCGCCCGACCACGACCCCGTCGCAGCCGGTCTCGCGCACCATCCGCAGCGCGTCCTCGGCCGACCAGATGTCGCCGTTGCCGAGCACGGGGATCTCCGGCACGTGCTCCTTCAGCCGGGCGATGGCGTCCCAGTCGGCGGTGCCGCCGTAGTGCTGGGCGGCGGTACGGCCGTGCAGTGCGATGGCGGTGACGCCCTCCTCGACGGCGATCCGGCCGGCGTCGAGGTAGGTGATGTGGTCGTCGTCGATGCCCTTGCGCATCTTCATCGTCACGGGCAGGTCGCCGGCGCCGCTGACGGCCTCGCGCAGGATGGCCCGCAGCAGGTGCCGCTTGTAGGGGAGCGCGGACCCGCCGCCCTTGCGCGTGACCTTCGGCACCGGGCAGCCGAAGTTCAGGTCGATGTGGTCGGCGAGGTCCTCCTCCGCGATCATGCGGACGGCCTTGCCGACGGTCGCCGGGTCCACGCCGTAGAGCTGGACGGACCGGGGGCGCTCACTCGCGTCGAAGTGAATGAGCTGCATCGTCTTCTCGTTGCGTTCCACCAGCGCCCGGGTGGTGATCATCTCGCTGACGAACAGGCCCTTGCCACCGCTGAACTCCCGGCACAGGGTGCGGAAGGGCGCGTTGGTGATCCCGGCCATGGGGGCCAGGACGACGGGCGGCTGGACGGTGTGCGGGCCGATGCGCAGGGGCGTGGTGGGCGTGGACATTCCTCCATTGTGCCGTGCAACGAGAAGGCACAATTCATTAGTTAGCCGCACTATCGAAATCGGCGTACGATGGAGCGCATGCCCGAGCTCAGCCACCGCCGCCGCATGCTCGTCCTCGCGATCTGCTGTATGAGCCTGCTCATCGTCAGCCTCGACAACACGGTCCTGAACGTGGCCCTGCCGTCCATGCAGCAGGACCTGCACGCGAGTACGTCGGGCCTGCAGTGGACGATCGACGCGTACACCCTGGTCCTGGCCTCGCTGCTGATGCTCGCGGGCTCCACGGCCGACCGGATCGGCCGCAAGCGCGTGTTCATGGCGGGCCTGGTCGTCTTCACCCTCGGCTCGGTGCTCTGCTCCCTCGCGCCGAACCTGGAGGCGCTGATCGCCTTCCGGATGGTGCAGGCGGTGGGCGGCTCCATGCTCAACCCGGTCGCCATGTCGATCATCACCAACACCTTCACCGACCCCCGCGAGCGCGCCCGGGCGATCGGCGTGTGGGGCGCGGTCGTCGGCATATCGATGGCCGCCGGCCCGCTGGTCGGCGGCCTGCTGGTGGAGTCGGTCGGCTGGCGCTCGATCTTCTGGATCAACCTCCCCGTGGGTCTCGCCGCCCTCCTGCTCACCCTGCGCTTCGTCCCGGAGTCCCGGGCCGGCCGGGCCCGCCGCCCCGACCCCGTCGGCCAGCTCCTGGTGATCGCCCTGTTCGGCTCCCTGACCTACGCGATCATCGAGGCGCCGACCACACCGTTCGCCTCGACCGCCCCGCTCGTCGTGGTGGCCCTGGCCGCGCTCACGGGCCTGCTCCTGTACGAGCCGCGCCGTGCGGAGCCGCTGATCGACCTGCGGTTCTTCCGCTCGGCACCGTTCAGCGGCGCCACCGTCATCGCGATCAGCGCGTTCGCCGCACTCGGCGGCTTCCTCTTCCTGTCCACGCTGTACCTCCAGAACGTGCGCGGTCTGACCGCCCTGGAGGCGGGCCTGTGGATGCTGCCCATGGCGGCCCCCACGTTCCTGTGCGCCCCGCTCTCCGGCCGTCTGGTGGGGACGCGCGGTCCACGCCTGCCGCTGCTGATCGCGGGCGGCGCGATGACGGCCAGCGGTCTCCTCTTCGCCGCGTTCGACGCCGAGACCTCGGACCTCACCCTCGTCGCCGGCTACGTCCTGTTCGGTATCGGCTTCGGCTTCGTCAACGCCCCCATCACCAACACGGCGGTCTCCGGCATGCCCCGCGCCCAGGCGGGCGTCGCCGCGGCCGTCGCCTCGACGAGCCGCCAGCTGGGCCAGACGCTCGGCGTGGCGGTGGTGGGCGCGGTGCTCGCCGCGGGAGTGGGCGCGTCCTCGTACCGGGAGATGTTCGTCCAGGCCGCGCGACCGGGCTGGTGGATCCTGACGGTCTGCGGTGCCGCGGTGCTGACGCTGGGCGCCCTGACCAGCGGACGCTGGGCCCGCCGGACCGCCGAGCGGGCGGCCGAGAAGCTGGAGTCCGCCAAGGCCCGGGAGGCCGCCGACGTCAGGGCTTGAGACCTGCTGCCCCTCGGTCCGCTCGATGATGAGAGAAGCGGCCTAGTCCTCCGGCACGGCACGGCCCTCGCCCGCCATGAACCGCCAGACGAGGGCGTGGCCCAGGACGACCAGGGCGATCAGCATCACGGCCTCGGCCTGGATGGGGCGCAGCCCGACGTGGCCGGCGAGTTCGGGGAACGCGCCCACGACCGCGATCACGGCGTAGATCAGGGCGGCACCGGCCTGCTGCCAGACGACGAAGCCGTCGCCGCGGGTGCGGGCCAGCAGCCGCAGGGTGCACGCGCAGCCGATCAAGGCCAGGAAGACGAAGGCCGCCCGCCAGATCCGCGGCTGTTCGGCGCCGCCGACCTGACCGAACAGGCCCATCACGGCGGGTAGCAGGAAGGACAGGTATACACCGCCGACGACGCGGCGCTGGGCGGGGTCGCGCATCCACTCGTCGTGGCTTTGGACGACGTTCCACCACAGGCCGACCAGGGTGAAGCAGGTCGCGGAGAAGAGGGCGTAGAAGGTGGCGATATCCATGGACGACGAGGGTCGCACCGCTCGCCTCCCCACCGTGTGCCCCACGCCCTGCACCCGCTGGAACGGACTAGCCAGGGCCCTTCTTCCGGATCTAACCGTGCCGCGCCGAGGCGATCACCTGGAGCTCCTTCAGACGCTCCCTCGACTCCGCGTCCGCCGGTACGTACGTCACGATCCTCGGCCCCACGCCCGGCGTCAGCCACAGGTCGGTGTGATCGACGGTGATGCGGCCGACGTGCGGGTTGAGGAACTCCTTGCGCTTGGTGCGGTGGGCGACGACCTCGTGACGGTCCCAGGCGGCGCGGAACTGGGGGGACTCCGTGCGCAGCCGCTTGAGCAGCATCTTCCAGGCGGGCTCGGTGAGATGACCGGCCATGGCCGCGCGGAAGCGGGCGGCCATCAGGCGCTGCGTCTCCTCCAGGTGCACGATCGACGACTGCCATCCCGGGTGCGTGTAGGACAGCACCATGCAGTTGCGGTCCTCGGGCGGCACCGTGTCCAGGTCGCACAGCAGCAGTCCGTAGGTGCGGTTGTAGGCGAGGATGTCGTAGCGGCTGTTCTGCAGGCACGCCGGGAACGGCTCGACCTGTTCCAGCACCGCCCGCATGGCGGGCGTGACCGACGGGCAGGTGGTCGCCGGCGTCGGGTCCGCGGCCCCCGCCAGCTGGAAGAGGTGGGCGCGCTCACCGGGGTCGAGCAGCAGCGCGCGGGCGAGCGCGTCGAGGACCTGGACGGAGACCTGGATGTCCCGGGCCTGCTCCAGCCACGTGTACCAGGTGACGCCCACGGCGGAGAGCTGGGCGACCTCCTCGCGGCGCAGGCCCGGTGTACGGCGTCGGCGCCCCCGGGGCAGGCCGACCTGCTCGGGGGCGATCCGCTCACGGCGACTGCGCAGGAAGGCCGCCAGTTCGTGCCGCCGGACGTCCGTGTCACTGAGCGCCCCGGGCGCGCGTACCGGTGTCTCCTGAGCCATGGTCACCATGCCCTCCAGCCTGCCGCCGCCCGGACCCTGTTTCCAGGTAGTGCTTCTACCAGGATAAGAACACTCTGGTACCAGCCTGGGATGGGTCGCAGGCTCGTGACCGTGACCACGGAATCCCTCACCCCCCGCTCTGTCCGCTCACCGGCCGCCCCGGCGCCGGTGCTGGGCGGCCTCGGCCTGTTCACGGTGCTGCTGGCCGCCGCGCTGCCCCTCGTCGACTTCTTCATCGTCAATGTCGCCCTGCCCACCATCGGCACCGACCTCGCCGCGAGCGAGTCGGTCCTCGAACTGGTCGTGGCCGGTTACGGCGTGGCGTACGCCGTCCTGCTCGTCCTCGGCGGGCGGCTCGGTGACCTGTTCGGCCGGCGGCGGCTGTTCCTCGTCGGCATGGCCGCCTTCGGGCTGACCTCGCTGGCGTGCGGACTGGCGCCCGGCGCCTGGTCGCTGGTCGCGGCCCGGGTCGCGCAGGGCGCGTCGGCCGCCGCGATGCTGCCGCAGGTGCTCGCCACCATCCAGGCCACCACGTCCGGCCCGCGGCGGGCGAAGGCCATGGGCCTGTACGGCGCGACCGCCGGGCTGTCCATGGTGGCCGGGCAGATCCTCGGCGGGGTCCTGGTCGCGGCCGACATCGCCGGTACGGGCTGGCGTTCGGTGTTCCTCGTCAATGTGCCGGTGGTCCTCGCCGGGCTGGTGCTGGCCGTCCGCGCGGTCCCCGAGACCCGCTCCCCGCGCCCGGAGCCGGTGGACGTCCCCGGCACGGTCCTCCTCGCGGCCTCGCTCCTCACGCTGCTCGTCCCGCTCACCGAGGGCCGGGCGGCGGGCTGGCCGCTGTGGACGTGGCTGTCGCTGGTGGCGTTCCCGTTCGTGGCGGCGGCGTTCTACGCGGTGGAGCGCCGGGCCGACCGCGAGGGCCGTACGCCGCTGGTCCCGCCGAGCCTGTTCGCGCTCACCTCCCTGCGCCGCGGACTGCTGCTGATCCTGCCCTTCTCCATCGGCTTCAGCGGTTTCATGTTCGTGATCGCGGTGGCGTTGCAGCAGGGCGCCGGGCTCGATCCGGTCGCCGCGGGCCTGGCGCTCGCGCCCCTGGCGGTGGTGTTCTTCGTCTTCTCCCTGCTGGGCCCGCGCCTGGTCGCCCGGTACGGGACCCGCGTGGTGACGGCGGGCGCCGCGCTCCAGGGGCTGGGCCTGGCCCTGATGGCACTCGCCGCCTGGCGCTTCTGGCCGCATCTCGGCTTCGTCGAACTGCTGCCCGGAGCGGCGGTCGCGGGCGCGGGCCAGGCGCTGCAACTCCCGGTCGTCTACCGGGTGATCCTCTCCGAGGTGCCGCCCGCCCGCGCCGGGGTGGGCAGCGGTGTGATGATCACCACCCAGCAGTCGGCGCTGGCCCTCGGTGTGGCCACCCTGGGCACGCTGTTCCTGTCCCTGGTCCCGGGGATGGGCATGCGGGACGCCCTGGTCACGACGCTGCTGGTGCAGCTCGGCGGGGTCGTGCTGACCGGGCTGCTGAGCCTCAGGCTGCCGCGCACGGTCGTCTGAGGTCCCTCACAGCCTGATAACTCGCTGCCCCGGCCGCACTGTTGATGTTGGTCTTGCTGCACACTCCTTGCTGCGAAACGGACCGGAACCGCCGGATTCCCGGACGCGGGAGGCGTCATGACGCAGAACGACACGAGCAAGGTCAGCCGCTGGGACCAGCACGGCCGGGAGCACGTGGTGCGGGTACGGCGCACGGGCGTGCAGCGCACGATCAGATGCGACACCTGCGGCTGGCGCAGAGGAGCCCAGTTCCTGCCGTGGCTCAAGGCGGAGGAGCATCTGGCGCAGGCCCATCAGGCGACTGTGGATCCGACGGCGGCGTGAAGCCCGGGGCGGGGGGCCTCTTGCGGTGAAACGGCTTCTTGCGGTGACGGCTCACTGCGCCGCCACCGTCACCGTCGCCCTACGAGTGCAAGCCCCGCACCACCAGCTCCACCACCGCCTCGAACTCCCCCTCCACCCCGGGTCGCTCCCACTCCCTGGAGTAGCAGGGGTCATGGAAGCGTCCGGTCGCGTGGAAGACCGCGCGGGCCGAGGCCTCCGGGTCTGCGGTGTCGAAGCTGCCGGCGTCCACGCCGGACCGAATGATGCGGGCCAGCTGGGCGGTCAGGTCGGTGATGTGTTCGCCGACCGCCGTGCCGGCCTCGCCCGTGAGCACCATGTACGTGGCGAACAGCTCCGGATCGTCGCCCGCCTTGCGGCGCTTGGCGGCGAACAGCGCGCTGAGCCAGTCCCTCAGCCGGGCCTCCGGGTCGCCCTCAGCGGCGGCTATTCCGGACAGTTCCCCGGACGTGCGGTCCAGCCAGCGCTTGGTGACCGCTTCGCGCAGCGCCGCCTTGGTGCGGAAGTGCCGGTAGACGCTGCCGTGACTGACGCCGAGCGCGCGGGCCACGTCGACCACGGTGGCCTTGGCCGGGCCGTGGCGGCGCAGCACCTCCTCGGTGGCCTCGAGGATGCGCTCGGCGGTCAGGGTCTCGGTGGTCGGTGCCATGCCCTGACCGTACCGGTGCCGCGGTTCAGCTCTCGAGGTGCGCCATCTGTGCCGCCGGGTAGCGGTCACCGGCGGCGGCACCGGCGGGCACGGCCTGCTCGATCGCGGCGAGGTCGGCCGCGTCCAGGGTCACGTCGAGCGCGCCCAGCGCCTCGGTGAGCCGGTCACGGCGGCGGGCTCCGACCAGCGGCACGATGTCCTCACCGCGCGACAGCACCCACGCGATCGCGATCTGGGCGACGCTGACGCCCTTCTGCTCGGCGATCTTCCGCAGCGCCTCGACGAGGCCGAGGTTGTGCTGGAGGTTGTCGCCCTGGAAGCGCGGCGACCTGGCCCGGAAGTCGCCCGGGCCGAGCTGCCGGTCCGCGGTGAAGTGGCCGGAGATCAGGCCCCGGGAGAGCACCCCGTACGCCGTGATCCCGATGCCCAGCTCACGCGTGGCCGGGAGGACCGCGTCCTCGATGCCGCGCGAGATGAGGGAGTACTCGATCTGGAGGTCCGCGATCGGTGCCGTGGCGGCGGCCCGGCGGATGGTCCCGGCGCCGACCTCGCTCAGGCCGATGTGCCGCACGTAGCCCTTCTCGACGAGTTCCGCGATCGCGCCGACCGTCTCCTCGATCGGCACGTCCGGGTCGAGACGGGCGATGCGGTAGACGTCGATGTGGTCGACGCCGAGCCGCTGAAGGGAGTAGGCGGCGAAGTTCTTCACGGCGGCGGGCCGGCCGTCGTACCCCAGCCAGCTGCCGTCCGGGCCGCGCAGGGCGCCGAACTTCACGCTGACCAGGGCCTGTTCCCGCCGGGCGGCGGGGGCCGCGCGCAGGGCCTCGCCGATCAGCAGTTCGTTGTGGCCCATGCCGTAGAAGTCGCCGGTGTCCAGCAGGGTGACGCCCGCTTCGAGCGCCGCGTGGATGGTCGCGATGGACTCGGCCCGGTCCGCCTCGCCGTACAGCGCGGACATGCCCATGCAGCCGAGGCCGAGGGCGGAGACCTGGGGGCCGGTCGTTCCGAGGGAGCGGGTTCGCATCGTCATGCCGACCACCTTGCCATCACAGCTGACAGATTTCAATATCTGTCATCTGTCACTTGTCAGCCCTTGCCGTCCCCGGCTACCGCGCCGTGAACGCCAGCTTCGCCCCGAGTGCCACGAACGACCCCGCGAAACCCCGCCGCAGCCAGGCCATCACCCGCGGCCGGCCCACGACATGACGGCGCACCGACGCGGCCAGCACCCCGTACGCGGCGAAGACGACGAAGGTCGCCAGCATGAACACCCCGCCCAGCCCCACCATGCGCACCACCGCGTGCGGCTCCCCGGGATTCACGAACTGCGGCAGGAACGCGAAGAAGAAGATCGTCAGCTTCGGGTTGAGGATGTTGATCAGCACCCCGCGCACGATCACCTGCCGCGCCGGCACAGGCCCGGACGACGCCCGCTCCTCCACCACGAGGGCCTCCTTGTCCCGCACCGTCGCCCACGCCATGTAGAGGAGGTAGGCGACCCCGGCGTACTTCAGCACCTGGAACGCGGTGGCACTGGCGTGCAGCAGCGCGGCGACCCCGGTGACCGTGGCGAGCAGATGCGGCACGATCCCGAGCGTGCACCCGACGGCGGCGACGACGCTCGCGCGCCGCCCCCGGGACAGTGCGGCGGCGAGGGTGTAGACGACGCCGGTGCCCGGCGTGGCGACGACGACCAGCGTGGTCAGCAGAAACGCGATGCTCATGCGCTCACCTTGGCGCGGCGCGCTCCCGGGAAACAGGTCCAATCGGCCGCGGCGCTGGAGGACCACTCGCCTCCCGCCGCCCCGTGAACGCAACGGTGCCGGGCCCCTCCGAAGAGGAACCCGGCACCGCGGTGCATCCGGGAACGATCAGCAGCCGACCAGGCGGGCCGCCAGGTAGCCCTCGATCTGGTCGAGGGAGATGCGCTCCTGCTTCATGGTGTCCCGCTCACGGACGGTGACCGCGTTGTCCTCCAGCGTGTCGAAGTCGACGGTCACGCAGAACGGCGTACCGATCTCGTCCTGACGGCGGTAGCGGCGGCCGATGGCGCCGGCGTCGTCGAACTCGATGTTCCAGTTCTGGCGCAGGGCCTGGGCGAGACCCTTGGCCTTCGGCGACAGCTCGGGGTTGCGGGAGAGCGGGAGCACCGCGACCTTCACCGGGGCCAGGCGGTGGTCCAGGCGCAGGACCGTGCGCTTCTCCATCTTGCCCTTGGCGTTGGGTGCCTCGTCCTCGACGTACGCGTCGAGCAGGAAGGCGAGCAGCGACCGGCCGACACCGGCCGCGGGCTCGATGACGTACGGAGTCCAGCGCTCACCGGCCTCCTGGTCGAAGTAGCTGAGGTCCTGGCCAGAGGCCTTGGAGTGCGCGCCGAGGTCGTAGTCGGTGCGGTTGGCGACGCCCTCCAGCTCACCCCACTCACTGCCGCCGAACTGGAAGCGGTACTCGATGTCGGCGGTGCGCTTGGAGTAGTGGGAGAGCTTCTCCTTCGGGTGCTCGTACCACCGCATGTTCTCCTCACGCAGGCCCAGGCCGGTGTACCAGTTCCAGCGCTGCTCCATCCAGTACTCCTGCCACTTCTCGTCCTCGCCCGGCTTGACGAAGAACTCCATCTCCATCTGCTCGAACTCGCGGGTGCGGAAGATGAAGTTGCCGGGCGTGATCTCGTTGCGGAAGGACTTGCCCATCTGGGCGATGCCGAACGGCGGCTTGCGCCGCGAGGTGGTCTGCACCTGGGAGAAGTTGGTGAAGATGCCCTGCGCGGTCTCGGGCCGCAGGTAGGCGATGGAGCCGGAGTCCTGCGTCGGGCCGAGGTGGGTCGACAGCAGGCCGGAGAACTGCTTGGGCTCGGTGAAGGTGCCCTTGTTGCCGCAGTTGGGGCAGTTGAGGTCCGCGAGCCCGTTCTCCGGGGCGTGCCCCTTCTTCTCCTCGTAGGCCTCCTCCAGGTGGTCCGCGCGGAACCGCTTGTGGCAGGAGGTGCACTCGGTGAGGGGGTCCGTGAAGGTGGCGACGTGGCCGGAGGCGACCCAGACCTCGGGGGCCAGGATCACGGACGAGTCGATGCCCACGACGTCCTCGCGCGACGTCACCATGTAGCGCCACCACTGGCGCTTGAGGTTCTCCTTGAGCTCGACACCCAGGGGGCCGTAGTCCCAAGCGGCGCGCTGACCGCCGTAGATCTCACTACAGGGGAATACGAAGCCACGGCGCTTGCTCAGGCTGACGATGGTGTCGATCTTGTCGGCGGCCACGGTGCTCTCTTCATTACGACGACGGGCGACGGAGCGAGTTGCTTCCAGCGAATGCTTCAGGTTACCGGCGGGGGCGCCCCCTCAATCAAATCGCTCCCCCTCCGGCGATCTCAAGGCCCTGCTCAGAGCCTTTGTTGACAACGGTTTCCATATTAGTTGAAAATGAGTGTCATGAACGTACGACGACTCATACCGGCCGCCGCGGCCACCGCTCTCGGCCTCGGCGCTCTGACCGCCTGCTCCAGCGACAGCGCGGCGACGGGCAACACGGACAAGTTCGACGTCGTCGCCTCGTTCTACCCCATGGCGTTCCTCGCCCAGCAGATCGGCGGCGACCACGCGAACGTCACCAGCCTGACCGAGCCCGGCCAGGAGCCGCACGACCTGGAGCTCAGCACCAAGCAGCGCGCGCAGCTGGAGGAGGCCGACGCGGCGCTCTTCCTCAAAGGCCTCCAGCCCGCCGTCGACGAGGCCGTCTCGCAGACCGGCATCAAGACGAAGATCGACGCGGCCACGCTGACCCACCTGGAGGACCACGGCACCGGCGGTCACAGCCACGAGGGCGAGGAAGGCCACTTTGAGGAGGAACACGGCCGCGACCCGCACGTCTGGCTCGACCCGGTGAAGTACGCCGAGATCGCCCAGGGCGTCGGCAAGGCCTTCGAGAAGGCCGACCCGGACCACGCGGCCGACTACAAGAAGAACACCGAGGCCCTGGTCACAAAGCTGAACGGGCTGAACAGCGACTTCGAGAACGGCCTGAAGGACACGAAGACCAAGGTCTTCTTCACCAACCACGCCGCCTTCGGCTACCTCGCCGAGCGCTACGGCCTCACCCAGGAGGCCATCTCCGGCGTCGACCCCGAGAGCGAGCCCAGTGCCGCCCGGGTCCGCGAGCTCCAGCAGGAGGCCAAGGCCGACGGCGTCACCACGGTCTTCTACGAGACACTGGTCTCCGGCAAGACCGCGAAGACCCTCGCCCGGGACGCGAACCTGAAGACGGACGTCCTCGACCCGCTCGAGGGCATCACCGACCAGTCCCGCGGCGACGACTACTTCCAGGTCATGGAAGCCAACCTCAAGGCCCTGCAGACGGCCATGGGAGCCAAGTGATCGACTCAACGGAGGACGGCATGACCGAGTCCGTCATATCCCTGCGCGGCGTCCGCGCGGACCTGGGCTCGCGCCCCGTCCTGCGCGGAATCGACCTCACCGTGCGGCGCGGCGAGGTCGTCGCCCTGCTCGGTGCGAACGGCTCCGGCAAGTCGACGGCCGTGCGCAGCATCATCGGCCAGGTGCAGACCGGCGCGGGCGAGATCCGGCTGTTCGGCACGGACCGCGGGCGGTTCCGCGACTGGCACCGCGTGGGCTACGTCCCGCAGCGCACCACGGCCGCGGGCGGGGTGCCCGCCACGGTGACCGAGGTGGTCGCCTCCGGCCGCCTGTCGCGGGCCCGCTTCGGCGTGCTGCGCAAGGCGGACCACGCGGCCGTACGGCGGGCCCTGGAGCTCGTCGGCATGGCGGACCGGGCCAAGGACTCGGTCGACGCGCTCTCCGGCGGCCAGCACCAGCGGGTGCTGATCGCCCGTGCCCTCGCCTGCGAACCCGAGCTGCTGATCATGGACGAGCCCATGGCGGGCGTCGACCTGGCCAGCCAGGAGGTGCTCGCGCACACACTGCGGGAACAGGTCGCCCAGGGCACCACCGTGCTGCTGGTGCTGCACGAGCTGGGCCCGCTCGAGCCCCTCATCGACCGGGCGGTCGTGCTCCGCGACGGCTGCGTCCTGCACGACGGGCCGCCCCCGAAGGCCGTCGGGCAGCACGCCCTGCCCGGCCACGACCACGTACACCCGCACGCGCCGGCGGGCGCCGAACCGATCCGCACGGGACTGCTGAGCTGATGGACATCCTCGACTACGCCTTCATGCAGCGGGCGCTGCTCGCCGCCGTCCTGGTCGGCATCACGGCCCCCGCGGTGGGCATCTACCTGGTCCAGCGCCGCCAGGCCCTGATGGGCGACGGCATCGGCCACGTCGCGATGACCGGTGTGGGCCTCGGCTTCCTGCTGACCTGGTCCCCGGTGTGGATGGCGACCCTCGTCTCGGTCCTCGGCGCGGTCCTCATGGAGCTGATCCGCTGGTACGGCAGGACCCGCGGCGACCTCGCCCTCGCGATGCTGTTCTACGGCGGTATGGCGGGTGGTGTGATGTTCATCAACCTCGCGCCGACGGGCTCCAACGCCAGCTTGACGTCGTACCTGTTCGGCTCCCTGTCGACGGTGTCCGAGTCGGACGTCACGGCGATCTGCGTGCTGGCCGCCTTCGTCGTGCTGGTCACCCTCGGCCTGCGCCGGCAGCTGTTCGCGGTCAGCCAGGACGAGGAGTTCGCGCGGGTGACGGGCCTTCCGGTGCGCGCCCTGAACCTGCTGACGGCCGTCACCGCGGCCGTCACGGTGACGGTGGCGATGCGCGTGGTCGGCCTGTTGCTGGTCAGCGCGCTGATGGTGGTGCCGGTGGCGGCCGCCCAGCAGATCGGCCGCAGTTTCGCGGCCACTTTCGCGATCGCCGTCGCCATCGGCGTGAGCGTGACGATCGGCGGCACCGTCACCTCGTACTACCAGGACGTGCCGCCCGGCGCGACCATCGTGCTGCTGACGATCGGCGCGTTCATCGTGCTGACGGCGCTCGCCACGCCGCTCGCCCGGCGCCGCGCCCGTGCCCGGACCGCCGCTGACGCCGCCGGCGACCCGGCCGAGTGCGCGATTCCGGGCACCCGGGAGGCAGCCGACGAAGTCGGCGTCTGACCGCCCCCACCCCGGGCTGGCACAATGGCCCGGGCAAGGCAGACGTGAGGAGGCAACGGTGACGACCGCTGGACCGTCCGTGAAGGGCCGCGCCACCAAGCAGCGGGCCGCTGTTGCGGCGGCCCTGCAGGAGGTCGACGAGTTCCGCAGCGCGCAGGAACTGCACGACATGCTCAAGCACAAGGGCGACTCGGTCGGGCTCACCACGGTCTACCGCACCCTCCAGTCCCTCGCCGACGCCGGCGAGGTCGACGTCCTGCGCACCGCCGACGGCGAGTCCGTCTACCGCCGCTGCTCCACCGACGACCATCACCACCACCTCGTGTGCCGCGGCTGCGGCAAGGCCGTCGAGGTCGAGGGCCCGGCCGTGGAGAAGTGGGCGGAGTCCATCGCCGCCGAGCACGGCTATGTGAACGTGGCCCACACGGTGGAGATCTTCGGCACCTGCGCGGACTGCGCGGCGGCGGCGAAGTAGGCCCGCGGGCGGCTAACGGCCTTCCGGGCGCCGCCCCGCCCTCTCCGCTCGCAGCCGTGGCGACCGCGGCGAGGAGCGGTACCGCCGCCGCGGTCAGCCCCTTGCGGGCGCTTGGGTACGTCGTCGATGAGTTCGGACACGCAGCACGGTGGAGGCCCGCACCCCCATCGCCAGTGCGACGAGGGCGACGATCGCGTGGTCGTCCCCTGGCGGCGACGGCCTGTGTGCCGTGCTCCGCCAGGGTGAGGGCGCCGGCGGACACCGGCAGCGCGGCCTCGCAGACCAGCCCGGCCGGGAAACCCCCGGCCTACTGCTGCTGCTTGCCCTCCATGGCCAGCAGCTCCTCGTTCGGGATCGCGCCGCCGAAGCGCCGGTCCCGCGAGGCGAACTCCAGGCACGCCCGCCACAGGTCACGCCGGTCGAAGTCGGGCCACAGCACGTCCTGGAAGACCATCTCGGCGTACGCGCTCTGCCAGATCAGGTAGTTGGAGGTGCGCTGCTCGCCGCTGGGACGCAGGAACAGGTCGACGTCCGGCATGTCCGGGTAGTACATGTACTTCGCGAAGGTCTTCTCGTTGACCTTCGACGGGTCGAGCTTGCCGCTCCTCACGTCCTGGGCGAGCGCCTGCGCGGCGTCGGCGATCTCAGCGCGCCCCCCGTAGTTCATGCAGAAGTACAGGGTCAGCCGGTCATTGCCCTTGGTCTGCTCCTGGGCGATCTGGAGCTCCTTGGCCACGGACCGCCACAGCTTGGGCATACGGCCCACCCAGCGGACCCGGATGCCCAGCTCGTCGAGCTGGTCACGGGTCTTGCGGATGAAGTCCCGGTTGAAGTTCATCAGGAAGCGCACCTCGTCCGGCGACCGCTTCCAGTTCTCGGTGGAGAAGGCGTACAGGGAGATCGCGCCCACGCCCATCTCGATGGCGCCCTGGAGCACGTCGAGCACCCGCTCGGCGCCGACCTTGTGGCCCTCGGTGCGCGGCAGCCCCCGGTCCTTCGCCCAGCGCCCGTTGCCGTCCATGACGATCGCCACATGCTTGGGTACGAGCTCTCCGAGCTTCGGGGGCCGCGCGCCGGACGGGTGCGGCTCCGGCGTCCTGTACTCCCGGCGCTGCCGCCCCAGGATCCCGCGTACGGCCATGTGTCTCTCGCTCCTCGTGCTCGCTTGCTTACTTCTGTACGGGCTTGCTTCTGTACGGGCCTACTTCTCGACGTAGCGCAGGGAGCGCAGCCCGCGCTCCATGTGCCAGTGCAGATACGCGGACACCAGCCCGCTGCCCTCCCGGACGTACCGCGCCTCGCACGCGTCCGCGGTCTCCCAGTCTCCCGTGAGCAGGGCGCCGAGGAGTTCCAGGGCCTGGGGCGAGGGTACGACGCTGCCGGGCACCCGGCAGTCCACGCAGACGGAACCGCCCGACGCGACCGAGAAGAACCGGTTGGGGCCGGGCATACCGCACTTCGCGCAGTCGGTGAAGCTCGGGGCGTACCCGTTGACCGCGAGGGAGCGCAGCAGGAACGCGTCGAGGACGAGGTGCGGCGCGTGCTCGCCCCGGGCGAGGGTGCGCAGGCCGCCGACGAGCAGCAGATACTGCTGCACCGCCGGCTCGCCCTCGTGATCGGTGAACCGCTCGGCGGTCTCCAGCATGACGGTCCCGGCCGTGTACCGGGCGTAGTCGCTCACGATGCCGCCGCCGTACGGCGCGATGGTCTCACTCTGCGTGCACAGCGGCAGCCCGCGTCCGACGAGTTCGCTGCCCTTCGCGAAGAACTGGACGTCGACGTGGGAGAAGGGTTCGAGGCGCGCACCGAACTTCGACTTCGTCCGGCGCACGCCCCGGGCCACCGCCCGTACCCGGCCATGACCCCGTGTGAGCAGCGTGATGATCCGGTCCGCCTCACCCAGCTTCTGGGTGCGCAGCACGATGCCGTCGTCGCGGAACAGACTCATGGCGTCATTCTCGCAGGGTCCCCGGCCCCGAGGGCACCGCGTCTCGCGGGCACCGCGTCAAGGGAGATCGCCCCTGCTGCGTGCGTTGGCGTACGCCGTCGCCGCGCGCAGCCGCTCGGCCGGGGTGGCGTGCCGTACGGCACCGGGATCGACGTCCCACTCCTTGCCGCCCCCGTACGGCCGCAACTGCACATAGGGCCCCTCATGCCCCATGACGATGCCGATGCGGTCACTGCGGGTGTCGACGACGTGCGCGCCGATCGGGGGCTTCACCGCGCCACCGCCGCGAGCCGCCGGGCCGTCGCCGCCCCCGGTGACGGCGGCCTGTTTCCGGCCTCGGCGAGTTCCGCCCGCAGTTCCTTCACCGCATCCTCCGCTTCTTCGGCGCAGCGCCGAGTGTCGTGCCTCCACCGTGCTCCCCTCCCCGCAGGGATTTCACTCTTCGCATCCTCACGGTGACGCTCCGCGTCTACACTCGGGAAGGGTCTGTGCCGTACAACTGCGGCGCGGCACAAAGGGGTTCGGCAAAACACGCACGTCGGCGGCATTTTCGGGCGGTTGTGCAGGAAGTCGGTTGACGATGAGCGGCGCGGCCGCTGACATAATCCGGCCGTGGACACGCGTACCGAGGCGGACGGCATACGGACGGGCCCCGTGCGGTGGGTCATGCGCCCGGCCGAGCCGCGGGACGTCGAGCCGATCGCGGAGCTGCGGGCCATGGTCATGCGCCCGGACCTGGAGCGTCTGGGCCGTTTCGACGAGCACCGCGTGAGGCAGCGGCTGCGGGACGCCTTCCTCCCGCGGCACACATCGATCATCGAGGCCGACGGCGTCTTCGCGGGCAGCGTGGCCCTGTGTCCCTCCGAAGAGGACCGGGGCCACCGGCTGGAGCACTTCTACCTCGCCCCCGCCGTGCAGGGCCGAGGCCTGGGTTCGGCCGTCCTGCGCGCCGTGCTGGCCAGGACGGACGAAGCCGGCGAACCGGTCCGGCTGAACGTTCTCCAGGGCAGCCGGGCCCGCCGCCTCTACGAACGCCACGGCTTCGAGGTCGAATCCCAGGACCCGATCGACGTCTTCATGCTGAGGCTCCCGGGCGGGGACGGCCGCTTCGGCGAGTGAGCCCGTAGGGGGTAAACCCCCTGCCGGATCCGGGCGTTACCCGGATTCGGAGTGTGCCCGAGAGCCGCCAGGCTCTTCCCATGAAGCAGATCAAGCGCACCGCCGCACTGGTCGCGGCCTCCGTCGTCCTGCTCGGGCTCACCGTCCCGTTGAGCGCGTCCGCCGCGGCGGCCGGGCCTCTCACGTGGACCAAGTGCGAGGGCACCGGCCTCGATCCCAGACAGCGGTGCGCCACCGTGGACGTCCCGATGGACTACTCCGATCCCGACGGGCGGACGATCCGGATCGCCGTCTCCCGGATTCCGAGCGAGAAGCCCGCCGCCCGTCGCGGTGCGCTGTTGCTCGTCCCGGGCGGGCCCGGCGGCGACAGCCTCTCCGATCCCTCCGAGAAGGGCAGGCAGCTGCCCCGGTCGGTACGCGACGCATACGACCTCATCGGCTTCGCACCGCGCGGCAATTCCCCGTCCACACCCGTGAGCTGCGACATCGACCACTCCGACCTCGCCCGCACCAAGCTGCTCCCCTGGCCCTCAGCCGGTGGATCCGTCGCCGGGAACATGGCCGTCGCCCGCCGGATCTCGGACGCCTGCGCCCGCGACGGCGACGAACTGCTGCGGCACATCAGCACCAAGAACAACGCCCGCGACATCGACCGCATCCGCGCCGCCCTCGGCGAGCGCAAGCTGTCGGCCTGGGGCGTCTCGTACGGCACGTACGTCGGCGCCGCCTACCTCGAGATGTTCCCGCGGCGCACCGACCGCATCGTGCTCGACAGCAACGACCACCCCGACCCGGTGCGGGCCCAGCGCGCCTGGCTCGCCGCGTTCGAGGTCGGCGTCGAGGACAACTTCCCCGAGTTCGCCAAGTGGGCCTCCCGGCCCGGAAACCCGTACCGGCTGGCCCGCACCGCGGCCGAGGTGCGCCCGCTCTTCTTGCGCCTCGCCGCCCGCCTCGACCGCGCGCCGATCCCCTGGCCGGGCGCCAACCCCGAGGAGCTGAACGGCAATGTCCTGCGCCAGACCATGCTGGACGGCTTCTACGACCCCGCCGACGGCTACCCCGCCGTCGCCAAGCTGATGCTGGCGGCGAAGAAGGGCACGGTGCCGCCCGCGGGCCAGGCGCCGCCGGACTCGGTACTGCGGAACTATGCCGCGGTCGTTGCCACCACCGTCTGCAACGACGCCGCCTGGCCCCGGTCGGCCGCCGTCTACCGGAAGGACGTCGCCGCCGGCCGCTCGAAGTACCCGCTGACCGCGGGCATGCCGAGGAACGCGATGGTGTGCGCCGCCTGGCCGTGGCAGCCGAAGGAGCCGCCGGTGCGCGTCACCGACCGGGGGCCGTCCGATGTGCTGCTCATCCAGAACGAGCGGGACGTGGCGACCCCTCTCGGTGGTGCGCTGAAACTGCGCGAGGCGCTGGGCCGGCGAGCCGTGATGGTCACGAACGACGCCACCGGCCATGGCGCCTACCTGGACAACGGCACCGCGTGCGGCGACGCCCTCGTCTCACGCTTCCTGGCCACCGGGGAACGCCCCCGCAAGGACACCTACTGCCGCTGACCGGTCTGACACGCCCCGGCGTACCTGCGGGCCACCGCGTGGAACGCCTCCTTCGGCTCCCAGTGCCAGCCGGAGGCGGGGTCGTCCGGGCGGTCCTTGATCGCCTTGGTGAGGGAGTACGCCGCCATGTCGAGGTCGAGGCGGGGCTCGTCCGGGCGGTGCGGCGCGTCCGCGCTGACGAACTCGAAGGTCATCGCCGCGTACAGGCCCATCGAGTCGAAGACGTCCAGCAGTTCGCCCACGTACTCGGCCTGGACGCGTTCGCTGCGGACCGGGTTCCCCTTGATCTCCGGCGGCTCCTTGTCGTAGTCGACGATGTCCCAGCCCATGCCGGCGGTCGCCGGGGCGCCGACGTAGGCGCACGTGCCGAACTCCGTGATCGCGAGCGGCTTGCCGCGGCGCAGGTACTGCTTCAGTTCCCGGACGTACTCGGACCGTTTCGCGAAGTACGAGTAGTAGTCGATGCCGACGATGTCGAAGAGGTTCCAGTCCGGGTCGTCGATGCTCTGGGCGGCGGCATAGCTGAGGTTGCCCCTGAAGACCGAGCGGCCGACCTTCGCGGCCTTCGCCGTGAAGTCGGCGAGGCGGCGCTGCGTCCGCGGCCAGTCGACGGTGCCGTTCTGGAGGTTGCGGATCCGGTCCAGGACCGTCTCGCCCGGCAGGATGCCAGGGACGAACAGCCAGAACTCGCAGCCGACGCTGAGGTCGACACTCGCCCCCTGCCGTCGCAGCCCCTGCGCGAACCGGCCGGTCTCGGCGAGGTGTTCCAGGATGTCCCGCTGCGGGGCGTCACCGAGGGTCGGCTGCAACCAGACGTGCAGCCCGCGTTCGGCGGCTTCGGCGGCGGTGGCGGTGAGCCGTTCGACGCCGTCGCCCGTGACGTCGATGGTGTCGGCGTGCAGCTCGTCACGGATGGCCCGCACATCGGCCCGCATCCGGCGCGCACTCCACGCGGTACCCGGCGTGTCCCCCGCCCCGACGGTGTAGACGACGCCATGGCGGCGCAGCCCCCGGGCGTGCCGGGCTTCAGCCGCCCGGGCCTGCCCGGCCGGTCCCGCCGCCCCGGCGATCCCCACCGCCGCCGTCCCGGCCAGGAACCGCGCCCGGCTGATCCCCTTCTCCTGCTTGTTCCCTTTGGTCTCTTCCATGCGGTTCACTGTGCCGGGCCGGACACCGGGTCCGCTGTCGGCCGTCGGTCTACGGCAGCCCGACCAAGGTATGAGGTACCGCGCCGAAGGAAGGGCTCATCCCTCGCCGAACCGGCGCACGTACCGCCGCTGCCAGGGCGTTTCCACCGCATGCCGGTCGTAGTGCCCCCGGACGTACGCGACCGCCTCCTCGCCCGGCACCCCGTCCAGGACCGCGAGGCAGGCCAGGGCCGTGCCCGTGCGGCCTCGTCCACCACCGCAGGCGATCTCCACCCGCTCCCCGGCGGCCCGCTCCCAGGCGTCCGCGAGCACCACGCGGGCGGCCGCCCGGTCCGACGGAAGGCGGAAGTCGGGCCAGCGGATCCAACCGGACTCCCAGGGAACCTCGGACGGCTGCCGGCCGAGCAGGTAGACACCGTAGGAGGGAAGGGGGGCCATGGGGTCCAGGGGGTGGCGGAGACCTCGCCCCCGTACCAGCCGACCCGAAGGCAGTCTCAGGACGCCGGTGTCACGCTCGTTCCACAGCTCGCTCACGCCCCTCATCATGCTTCGCTCTCGCCCGGCGGGGAGCGGAATCAGCTCACTCCCCGCGACTCCTCCGCCGCCCGCGCCTCGATCCCCCGGAAGTGGACCGTCATCGCCCGCTGCGCCCCCTCCACGTCACGGGCGCGCAGTGCCGTGACGATGTCGCGGTGGCGGCGGACGGTGATCTCGGGGGACGGGTCGTCGGTCCAGCCGCGGGCGCCGGAGACCCGTCGGAACACCGTCCAGAAGGCGCCGAGGAGTTGCGGAACCAGCGCGTTGCCGAGGGAGGCGTACAGGGCCTCGTGGAACTCGCGGTCGAGATCCGGGAAGGAGCGGCCCGTGCCGCCGGCGGACTCCATACGGGTCACCACGCCTTCCAGCCGGTCCAGTTCCGCTTCCGTGACCGTCGTGGCGACCCGGCGGATGAGCCCCTCCTCCAGCACCTCGCGGACCTGAAGGATCTCGGCGAGGGCGCCGGTGTCGTCGTCGTGCCGGGCCAGGGTGCGGAAGGTGAGGCCGTCGACGAGCGGGGTGAGGGAGGCCTGGCCGACGTAGGTGCCGTAGCCGTGGCGGATCTCGACGATGTCGAGGGCCTGGAGGGCCTTGAGGGCCTCGCGGACGGAGTTGCGGCTGACGCCGAGGGCCTCCATCAGTTCGGCCTCGGTGGGCAGCGGCGCGCCGGCGGTGAGTCTGCGGTCGAGGATGAGCTGCACGACCTGGCGCTGCACCCGGCTGGTCCTGGGCTCCTCGGACATGCGCCGCATCGTACGCGCCCCGGACGTCCCACGTCCCACCTCTGGCGGTACCCGGTTCCGCTACCGCCCTGATACGACGTCAACTCGCCCCGCATGCGGCGCCATTGGTGCGACCTCTGGCGGATACGCCATTCGTGTGCGATCCCTTGACCGGCCCCACGGCCCCTCCTATGGTCGCGCTGACCGCAGGACGTAGGACGTCGTATCTCCTCAGCCAGTCCCTTCCCGCCCAGACCTCTCGCTGGAGGACCCGTGCGCGACGTGACCCATGACGTGCCGGCGCTGCACCGCCGGTCGTTCCTGAAGTACACCGGCGCGCTGGGCGCGGCCGCCGCCGTCTCCGCGTCGCTGTCGGCCTGTTCGTCCGGGCCGGAGTCCACGAACGACACCGGCGGCGGGGGCGACGGCGCGAACCGGACGCTCACCGCGGTGATCGGCTACGGCAACGACGGCAGCTGGGACCCCACCCAGACGGCGTCCGCGTTCTGCATGGCCGCCAACAACCACATCTACGAGGGCCTGCTCGACACCGACCCGATCTCCCGCGAGCCGTACGCGGCCCTGGCGACCGAGGTGCCGAAGGACCCGAGCGGCACGTCCTGGAAGTTCGCGCTGCGGACCGGGGCACGGTTCCACGACGGCGAGCCCGTCACGGCCGACGACGTCGTCTTCGTCTTCGAGCGGATCCTCGACCCGGACACCCAGACCCTCGCCAAGGGGTTCTTCGCGAGCTGGCTGAAGGAGGTCCGGAAGATCGACGCGCGAAACGTCGAGCTGGTGCTCAAGTTCCCGTTCCCGGACGGCCTTTCGCGGCTGACGCTCGCCAAGATCATGCCGAGGCACGTGTTCTCGAAGCCGGGCGCCTGGGACGACGCCATCAAGGGCAAGGCGATCGGCTCGGGGCCCTACCGGCAGACCGCGCACCACCCGAAGTCGAACACCACCTTCGAGGCGTTCGACGGCTACAACGGCCCCCGCAAGCCCGCCTTCCGCAAGATGAACTGGCTGACGATCGTGGACGCGGCGCCCCGCGTCGCGAAGATCTCCGGGTCCAGCGCGGGCGCGCAGATCGCGGACAACATCCCCTACGCCAACATCGGGCAGTTGGAGGGCGGCGGGCTGACGGTCGCCGGCGGCGCCGGGATGAACAACCTGTTCCTGATGTTCAACACCAAGCACAAACCCTTCGACGACGTGCGCGTGCGCCAGGCCCTGCACTACGCCATCGACACCGGGAAGATGGTGGAGGTCGCTCTCAAAGGCCATGGAAAACCGTCGAGTTCCTTCCTCGACGAGAGCAACCCGTCCTACCGCCGGGCGAAGACGGTCTACGACTACGACCCCGACAAGGCGAAGGCGCTGCTCAGGGCCGCCGGGGTCAAGGGGCTGAGCATCGAGATCCTCGCCGTGAACGTCAGCTGGATCGTCGACTGCCTGCCGACCATCAAGGCCTCCTGGGACGCCATCGGGGTCCGTACGACCCTGTCTCCGCAGGAGACCACGGCCGTGTTCACGAAGATGGACCAGAAGCAGGACTACCAGGTCGTCGCCGCCGCCTCGAACCCCAACCAGTTCGGCCTCGACGCCGACCTGATCATGCACTACAACTACGGGCCCGAGAACCTGTGGATGCAGTACACGCGGTGGGCCGGCGACCCCGTCGCCAAGGCGCTCTTCAAGGACATGGACCGGGCCACCCGGGAGCCGGACACCGCGAAGAAGAAGGCGATGGTCCAGGACTACATCGACGTCGTCGCCGAGCAGGCCGTGCTCTACCCGGTCGTCCACAACGAGCTGATGACCGCGTGGGACCCGAAGCGGCTCAGCGGGATAAGGGCACAGCCGTACCCGGGCATCAACCTCCTCCAGGCCAAGTGGGCCTAGCGGTATGACGGCCGTCCTGCGGATCCTGCTCCGCCGCGTCGCCCTGCTCGTGCCGCTGATGCTCGGCATCGTGCTGTTCGTGTTCCTGGTGATGCGGTTCTCGGACGTCGACCCGGCGTCCGCGTTCTTCCAGGGCGCCAACCCGACACCCCGGCAGCTCCACGACTTCCGGGAGGAACACGGCCTGCTCGACCCGCTGCCCGTGCGCTACGTGGACTTCGTCGCCGACCTGCTCCACGGCGACATGGGCACCAGCGCCCTGACCCGGGCACCGGTGCTCGACCAGGTCACCACCGCGCTGCCGCTCACCCTCCAGCTGACCTTCCTGGGCCTGGGCATCGCGGTGGTGCTGTCCCTGGTGGGCGGGGTCACCGCCGCGATCTACCGCGACCGGCTGCCCGACCAGATCATCCGGGTCGTGTCGCTGACCGGCGTCGCGGCGCCCGGCTTCTGGCTGGCGCTGCTGATGATCCAGTACCTGGCGGTCGACCTGGGCTGGTTCCCGACCGGCGGCTACATCAACCCGGCCGACTCCTTCACCGGCTGGCTGAAGACGATGACGCTCCCCGCCCTCGCCCTCTCGCTCCCGGTGGCGGCGCAGCTGACCCGGATCGTACGGACGGCCGTGGTGGAGGAACTGGACAAGGACTACGTACGGACGGCGATCGGGAGCGGACTGCCGCCCCGGGTCGTGGTCGGGCGGAACGTCCTGCGCAACGCCCTGATCAATCCGCTCACCGTGCTCGGCCTGCGCGTCGGCTACCTCCTCGGCGGCGCGGTCGTCATCGAGACGATCTTCTCGCTGCCGGGCATGGGCAAGCTGATGATCGACGCCGTGAAGAACGGCGATCCGGCCGTCGTCCAGGGCGTCGTCCTGACCACGGCGGCCGGGTTCGTCGTCGTGAACCTCGTCATCGACGTCCTCTACCTGCTGGTCAACCCGCGACTGAGGGATGCGACCACCTGATGACCCGCATGATGACCCGCAAGAGCCTCGCCGGGGCGCTGTCCCGGCCCGGCGTCCGGTTCCGTGGCCTGCGCCGGCTGCCGTTGCTGTCGAAGGTCGCCGTCTGCTTCCTGACGGTCGTCGTCCTGGTGGCGCTCCTCGCCCCGGCCCTCGCCCCGCACGACCCGCTCGACCAGCAGCCGCCCGTCGACGGCACCGGGCATCCGTCCGCCGGGCACTGGATGGGCCAGGACAGCCTCGGCCGGGACATCCTCAGCCGGCTGATGTACGGGGCGCGCTGGTCGCTCGCGATCGGGCTCGGCGCCACCGCCCTCGCCCTGGTGGTGGGCGCGCTGCTCGGTGCGGTCGCGGCCACGTCGCGCAAGGCGGTCGACGAGACGCTGATGCGCTGTCTGGACGTGGTGATGGCGTTCCCGGGCATCGCGCTCGCGGCCGTGCTGGTGGCGGTGTTCGGCGGTGGGATCACGGTGCTGATCTGCGCGATCGCGTTCCTGTTCACCCCGCCGGTGGCGCGGGTCGTCCGGGCGAACGTCCTCGACCAGTACGGCGAGGACTATGTGACGGCGGAACGGGTGATCGGCGCCCGGACACCGCACATCGTGCTGAAGCACGTGGCGATCAACTGCGCCGCGCCCGTGCTGGTGTTCTGCACGGTCCAGGTCGCCGAGGCGATCGTCTTCGAGGCGTCACTGTCCTTCATCGGGGCCGGGGTACGGCCGCCCGACCCGTCCTGGGGCAGTGTCATCGCGGACGGCAAGAACATGGTGCTGACCGGGGGCTGGTGGGCGACCGTGTTCCCCGGGCTGCTGATGCTGGTCACGGTGCTGTCGCTGAACATCCTGTCCGAGGGGGCGTCCGACGCCTGGGCCGCCCCGTCGGCGCGGCAGGTGGACGCGCCGGAGGACGACCGGCTCGAGGCGCCGGAGCCCGGCAGCGGGGAGGTCGTACAGCTGCCCGGTCTCGCGGAGGCGGCCCGGCGGCTACGGGCCCGGGCCCGTGACCTGCCCCGGGACGGGCAGCCGGTGCTCGCCGTGGAGAACCTCGCCGTCGGCTTCGAGCAGCGGCACGGCGGCGTGGACGTCGTGGACGGCATCAGCTTCGAGGTGCGGCCCGGCGAGGTGCTCGGGCTGGTCGGCGAGTCGGGCTGCGGCAAGTCCCTGACCGCGCTCGCCGTCATGGGACTCCAGCCGAAGGGGGCGCGTGTCCGGGGCCAGGTCCGTTTCGACCAGCGGGACCTGCTCGCCGAGCCGATGCGCGTCCGCCGCAGGCTGCTCGGCCACGAGATGGCGATGATCTACCAGGACGCCCTGTCGTCGCTGAACCCGGCGATGACGATCCGCGCCCAGCTGGGGCAGGTCGTCCGGCGTGGCGGGCGGCGCACTCCCGCCGAGTTGCTGACGATGGTCGGCCTCGACCCCGAGCGCACCCTGCGCAGCTACCCGCACGAACTCTCCGGCGGCCAGCGCCAGCGCGTCCTGATCGCCATGGCCCTGTCCCGCGACCCGAAGCTGATCGTCGCCGACGAGCCGACGACCGCCCTCGACGTCACCGTGCAGGCGCAGGTCATGGAGCTGCTGCTGCGGCTGCGCGAGGAGCTGGGTTTCGCCCTGATCCTCGTCTCGCACGACCTGGCGCTGGTCGCGGACGTCACCGACCGGGTGGTGGTGATGTACGGCGGGCAGATCGTGGAGACGGGCGTGACCGCCGACCTGGTGGAGGCACCGGCCCACCACTACACGCGCGGCCTGCTCGGCAGTGTGCTGTCGCTGGAGTCGTCGCAGGAGCGCATGACGCAGATCAGGGGGGTCGTGCCGTCCCCGGCCGACTTCCCGGCGGGGTGCCGGTTCGCCGACCGGTGCCCGCGCGCGAGCGAGACCTGCCATGCGACGGCTCCCGTCCTGGCCGGCCCTCCCGCGCACACGGTGGCCTGTCATCACCCGGCCATGCGACCGGCGACCACCGAGACCGAGGCGGTGTCATGAGCGCGCTGGTGGAGTTGGCGCAGGCGCACGTGGTCCACAAGGCCCGCAGCGGGGGCCTGTTCACCCGGGACCGGGTGTACGCCCTGACCGGCGCCGACCTGGCCATCGCGCCCGGCGAGACGGTCGGTGTGGTCGGTGAGTCGGGCTGCGGGAAGTCGACGCTGGCGAAGGTGCTGGTGGGGGTGGAGCGGCCGACCCGGGGGACGGTGTCGTTCCGGGGCCGCGACCTGTGGGCGATGCCGCCGGCCGAGCGCCGCCGGGTCGTCGGCGGCAGCACCGGCATGATCTTCCAGGACCCGTCGACGGCCCTGAACCGCCGCCTGACCGTCCGGCAGATCCTGCGGGATCCGCTGGACGTGCACGACCGGGGCACGAGGGCCCAGCGGGACGAGCGGGTGCGGGAGTTGATGGCTCTGGTGGGCCTCCCCCGGGCTCTGGCCGAGGCCCTGCCGGGCCAGCTGTCGGGCGGGCAGCGCCAGCGCGTGGCGATCGCCCGGGCCCTGGCGCTGGACCCGGACCTGGTCGTGGCGGACGAGCCGACGAGCGCCCTGGACGTCTCGGTCCGCGCGCAGATCCTCAACCTCCTGCTGGATCTGAAGGAACGCCTCGGGCTGGCCCTGGTGTTCGTCTCGCACGACATCCAGACGGTACGCCGGATGAGCGACCGTGTGATCACCATGTACCTGGGGCGGATCGTGGAGGAGTCCCCGGCCGCCCTGGTCACCGACCGGGCCCGGCACCCGTACACCCGCGCCCTGTTCTCCGCCACGCCCGGGCTGCTCGACCCGATCGACCCGATTCCGCTGGCCGGTCCGGTCCCGTCGGCGACGCGCCCGCCGAGCGGCTGCCCGTTCCGTACCCGCTGCTGGAAGGCGGACGGGCTGTGCGGGCGAGAGATGCCGGGTTTCTCCGCCGCGTCGTCCCCCGGACACCGCTTCCGCTGCCACCATCCTGTCCAGGAGGACGAGTCGACCCGCGACCTCGTCCGCCGACGCGCCCCGATGGAGGCTCCGTGACCCTCACCTCGCCGACCGGTGTCATCCCGCCCGTCTGCACGCCCCTGACACCGGACCGCGAGGTGGACGTTCCCTCGCTGCTCAGGCTGGTCGACCATCTGGTGACCGGCGGGGCGCACGGTCTGTTCGTGCTCGGCTCGACGTCGGAGGCGGCGTATCTGACGGACGGGCAGCGCCGGCTGGTGGTCGAGTCGGTCGCGGCGCACGTCGCCGGAGAGCTTCCGGTGCTGGCCGGGGCGATCGACATGACGACACCCCGGGTCCTGGACCACGTCGCGTCGGTGACGGCGGCCGGCGCGGACGGCGTCGTCGTCACCGCCCCCTTCTACGCCCGCACCCACCCAGCGGAGATCGCCCGCCACTACCGGGGGGTCGCGGCGGCGAGCCCGGTCCCGGTCATCGCCTACGACATCCCGGTCGCCGTCCACACGAAGCTGCCCGCCGACGTCGTCCTGGAGCTGGCGGCGGACGGTGTCCTGGCCGGGCTGAAGGACTCCAGCGGCGACCTGGCGGCCTTCCGCCACATCGTCACCGGTGCCCGGGACCGCCAGGGCCTCACCGGTTTCCGTGTGCTGACCGGCTCCGAGCTGGTCGTCGACGCGGCCCTCACGCTCGGCGCGGACGGCGCGGTCCCCGGCCTCGGCAACGTCGACCCGCACGGCTACGTCCGCCTGTACGACCTGCACCGCTCCGGGGATCTGGAGGGCGCCCGTGCCGAGCAGGAGCGGCTGTGCGCCCTGTTCGGCCTGGTGACCGTCGGCGACCCGGCCCGGATGGGCGCCGGCTCCTCGGCGATCGGCGCTTTCAAGGCCGCGCTGCACCTGCGGGGCGTGATCGACTGCCCGGTCACGGCGGAGCCGCAGGTGCCGTTGGCGCAGGACGAGGTGGAGCGGGTCGGGAAGTACCTGGCGGCGGCCGGGCTGCTCTAGAGCTCGTCCCTAGAGATCGTCTACGGGCAGGCGGCGGAACTCCATGGTCTCGTAGGTCCCCCGCGCCCCCGTCTCGTAGAGGATCCCCACGGTCCTCGGGCCGAGCGGCACCAGGTCGGAGTAGGCGGCGGGCTGCTGGGAGAGCGTCAGCACCTTGGTGAAGCCGGTGCCGCCGTCCGTGCTGCGCCACACGGCCATGGCCCGGCGGGCGGTGGGCACGGACGGTCCGGAGAACAGCAGGGGTGCGCGGCGGCCGGGAAGCTGGAGCACGCTCCCCTGGACCACGGGGACGTCGTTCAGGGTGGGCTGGACGGTGTACGGCCGGTCGAGGGTCCGGCCGCCGTCGCCGGAGTGGCTGTCGAGCCGGTTGCCGGTGCTCGTGCCGTGCTGGTCGCGCGCGTTGAAGTAGACCCTGCCGTCGGGGAGCTGGGCGGCGGTCGACTCGTTGGCGTTGTGCACGCCCTCGTAGGAGTCGTCGACGAAGCCGAGGCGCCAGGTCCGGCCGCCGTCGTCGCTGAGGAGGGCGTGGGCGCCGTAGTACCGGGGCTCCTGGCCGGTGTCTGCGGAACCGGCCGGCGGGGCCGCCGAGTGGTTGGCGGGGACGACCAGGCGACCCGCGTACGGGCCGTGGGTCAGGGCGATCGCATGGCCGGGGCCGGTCGCGTACCAGCGCCAGGACGGGAGTTTCACCTGCCGCGTGATCTCGCGGGGTGCGGTGAAGTGCCGGCCGTCGTCCCGGCTGCGCTGCACGAACACGCGGCGGCCCTGCTCGGGCGTGACCTCACCGCGCATGATCTGGGCCTCGGTCACCTTGCCGCTGTTGTAGGACGTGAGCAGGACGACCGCTCCGGTGCGCGGGTCGACGACGGGGGCCGGGTTGCCCCGGGTGTCGCCGTTCCCGGCGGCCACGACGACGAGCGGGCCCCAGGTGCAGCCGCCGTCCATCGAGCGCCGGAGGACGACGTCGATGTCGCCGGTGTCGCCGGCGCCGCCGCGCCGCCCTTCGGCGAAGGCGAGGACGGTGCCCTTGCCGGTGACGACCGTGGCGGGGATGCGGTACGTGTCGTAGCCGCCCTCGCCCGCGACGTACGGGACGGAGGAGACGCAGCCGGGGGTGGCCGAGGCGTCGGTGGCGGCGGTGAGCGGGGTGAGGAGGACCGCGGTGACGAGGAGGGTGCGGCTGAGGAGTCTCATCCTTCTCCTGACGGAAACGTGACGGTGCGTCGGACCGTGCCTGTCCGTCAGATGTTCCCCGGTGTCACCAGCCCTGACTCGTAGGCGACGATGACCAGCTGTGCCCGGTCCCGCGCTGCCAGCTTGCCCATGATGCGGCTGACGTGGGTCTTCGCGGTCAGCGGGCTGAGGCCCAGGGACTCCGCTATCTCGGTGTTGTTGAGGCCGCGCCCGACCAGCGTGAGCACCTCCCGTTCCCGGTCGGAGAGGCACTCCGGTCCGCCGGTCTCCGGTGCCGAGGGGCTGCGCAGGAACCGCTGGATCAGCCGGGCCGTCGGCCCGGGCGACAGCAGGGAATCCCCGGCCGCGACGGTACGGATGGCGTCGAGGAGTTCGGCCGGCCTGGTGTCCTTCACCAGGAATCCGGAGGCACCGGCGCGCAGGGCGTCCACGATGTTCTCGTCGGTGTCGTAGGTGGTGAGGACCAGGACGCGGACACCGGCGAGGTCCTCGTCGGCCGCGATGAGCCGGGTCGCCTCGATGCCGTCCAGGTCGGGCATGCGGATGTCCATGACCACGAGGTCGGCGCGTGCGCCGCGGACCAGCTCCACGGCCTGCCTGCCGGTCGCGGCCTGGCCGACGACCTCCATGTCGGGGGCCGACTCCACGAGCATCGCGAACGCCTCCCGAACCAGCGTCTGGTCGTCCGCGAGCAGCACCCGGACGGTCATACGGTCCCCTCCCCCGTCTCCCCTGCCTTCGTCAGCGGCAGCACGGCGGTCACCTCGAATCCGCCGGCCGCACGCGGACCGGCGTCGAGTGTGCCACCCACGCTGCGGGCCCGCTCCCGCATCCCGACGAGTCCGAAGCCCGGGGCGCCGTTCGGAGCCGGTCCGGTGCCGTCGTCGCTGACCGACAGGTGCAGGGCGCCCTGCCGTTCGTCCAGTTCGACACGGACGGCCGGTTCGGGCCCCGCGTGCCGCACGACGTTCGTCAGCGCCTCCTGCACGATGCGGTAGGCCGCGGCGCCGACGGCCGGGGGCGCCTGCCGTATCCGCACGGTCTGCTCGACCCGGGCTCCGGCGAGCCGCGCGGCCTCGGCCAGGTCGGGCAGGCCGTCGAGGCCGGGCAGCGGGCCGCGGGCGTCCGGCGAGCCGTGCTCACGCAGTACCTCCAGCGTCGTGCGGAGTTCGCCGCGGGCGCTGCGGCAGGTCTCGGCGATGTCGTCCAGGGCCTTCGCCACCGTCGCGCGGTCGAGCCGCTCGGGGTCGGCGGACAGCACATGGGCGGCGACGGAGGTCTGCACGCCGATGACGGTGATGGTGTGCGCCAGCAGGTCGTGCAGGTCCCGGGCGATCCGCACCCGCTCCTCGGCGACCCGGCGCCGGGCCTCCTCCTCGCGGGTGCGTTCGGCGCGTTCCGCGCGTTCCACGATGGAGGCGACGTACTGACGGTAGAAGCGCATGTCGACGCCGCAGAAGAGCACGGCGACCACCCACCCGGAGATCTGCAGCACCTTCAGGGCCTCGTGGGCGCTGACGGTGAGCATCACGCTCGTCGAGAGAGCGATGACGCCGGCCCCGACCAGCACGGCCCGCAGCGGCCGGCCGGTGACGGCGACCGTGTAGAGGGCGATGTAGGTGGCCGGGGTCGGCGCGGAGTGGGTGTTGTCGAGGGCGTGGTACGGGGCGACACAGGCCACGACCACGAGCAGCACGAGCATCGGACGGCGCCGCCGCCACGGCAAGGGCACGTGACAGGCGACCAGCAACACCCACCCGAGCGCGTCGGGCCTCCGGCCGCCGTCCACGAACAGCGCGAGAGAGACCGCGAGAAGGGCGGCGAGGCCGGCGAGCACGGTGTCGTTCCGGACGGCGTGCGGAGCGGTCAACGGATCCCGGTGGATCGCCGAGATGATCCGATTACCTGCGATGGGTGCCTGCACGAGCCTCATCCTGGACCACTCAGCTGCGGGCAGTCGTATCCGCCTCGGCTGCGGGCAGTCGTGCCGCTGGGGCGGCACGGGTGGGCGATGGGGGTACCCCCTGCTCGAGCGAAGCCGGGAGCTTGGGGGAGGCACCCCGCTCCGCCGGGCTGCGCGACGCCCCGCCCTCAGCGCCGGCAGGCGGTTCCGGCACCCGGGAGAGCCTCCCCGGCCACCACACCCACCGCTTCAGCAGCACACTCGCCGTGGTCACCAGGTACGTACGCACCAGGAACGTGTCGAGCAGCACCCCCACCGCGATCACGAACCCGAGCTCCACCAGCCCGACCAGAGGCAGCGTCGTCAGCACCGCGAACGTCGCCGCGAGCACAACCCCCGCGGAGGCGATGACCCCACCCGTGCTCCGCAACGCGGCGAGCGCCGCGACCTCCGGCTCCGCCCCCCGCACCGACTCCTCCCGCATTCGGTGCATCAGGAAGATGCCGTAGTCCACCCCGAGCGCGACGAGGAACACGAAGGACAACAACCCCAGCCCCGCATCCGTACCCCCGAATCCGAACACCGGCCCGAACACCAGAGCGCCGATCCCCAGCGCCGCGCCCCACACCGCGACCACCGCCGCGAGCAGCAGCAACGGCGCGACAAGGCTCCGCAACAGCCCGACCAGGATGACGAACACGGCACTCAGCACCAGCGGCACGATCACCTCGCGGTCCCGAGCCTCGCTGTCGGCCAGATCGATCTGCTGGGCACTGGGCCCACCGACGTAGGCGCCCTCGGGATCGAGCCCGGCGCGCAGGGCCTCGATGGTCCGGGTCTCACCTGCGGTCTCGGGCGCGGCGGTGGTGAAGACGGCGATCTCGGTCCAGCCCGAGCCGCTGCGCCCGGGAGCCACCTCGGCGACCCCGTCGGTCGAACGGGCCCGGGCCATCACCGTCTCGGCGCGCCGGTCGGGTGCGATGACGGTCACGGGCCGGCTGCTGCGCTCGGGATACTCCCGGGCGAGCGTCCGCATCGCGGTGATCGACTCGGGTCGTTCGGTGAAGGAGTCCTCCTGCTTGACGCTGCCGGACAGATTGAGCGTGCCGAGCGCGAGCGCACCGAGCAGCACGGCCCCGCCGACCAGCACGGTGACCGGGCGCCGTGTAGCCGACGTGCCCATCGCGGCGAACAGCGACCGCCGGGTCTTCGGCTCGCTCCCGAACGCCGGGATCAGCGGCCAGAACACGCGCCGCCCGAGCAGCACCAGCACGGCGGGCAGCAGGGTCGTCATGGCGACCAGCGCGGCGAGCACCCCGACCATGCCGACCGGACCCATGCCGCTGCTGCTGTTGAGATCGGCGGCGAGCAGGCACAGGAGCCCGGCCGCGACGGTCCCGGAGGAGGCGAGGACGGCCGGTCCACAGCCGCGCAGGGCGGTGCGCATGGCGTCGTACGGCCGTTCGTGGCGGCGTAGTTCCTCGCGGTAGCGGGAGACGATCAGCAGCGCGTAGTCCGTGCCGGCGCCGAGGACGAGCACGGTCATCACGCCGCCGCTCTGGCCGGTGACGGTGACGTCGAACAGTTCGTGGAGTCCGTACCCGGCGGCCATCGCCGTGGCGGCGGCGACGCCCGCGACGGCGAGCGGGACCAGCCACAGGAAGGGGCTTCGGTAGATGAGGACCAGCAGGACGGTGACGACGCCGAGCGTGGCGAGGAGCAACGTGGCGTCGAGCGTACCGAACACCTCGTTCATGTCGGTGTTCAGCGCCCCGGGCCCGCCGACCTCCACGCTCAGCCCGCCGCCGCCCTCGGCGATCTCCCGCACCCCTTCGACGAAGGCGTCCCGGGCCTCCTCGTCCTGCCCCGGCTGGGTGCTGGAGACCGGGTACATGAGGGTGGAGCCGTCCTTCGAGGGGACGCCCCGCGGTTCGCCCGCCAGGTCGTAGGTGCCGCGCACCTCGGCGACCTGCTCGGTGGCCGTGCGCCGGTCGGCGGCGCTCAGTCCGCCCTCCCGGTGGTACACGAGCACGAGGTCCGTCGACTCCCCGCCCGGCAGCCGGTCCTGGATCCGCGCCACCTGGGTGGAGTCGGCGCTGTCGGGCAGGTAGTCGACCGCGCGGTTCTGCTGGATGCCGGCGAACTTCCCGGCGAGCGGACCGAGCAGTACGAGCGCGGCGAGCCAGAGCCCGACCACCGCCCAGGGCACGGCCCGTCGTCGTGCGGTTGTCCTTGTGTCCCCCATCTGCGGGGCTCCCTCCGGTCCGGGTGTCTGGAACGGATTCCAGACTCCCGGCGCCCGGGGGCGGATTCGTCGGGCGGAAGACCGAGCCGGGGGGTACTGCCGGGGGCGGTCCGGGCGGCGGACTACTCCCCGGGGAGTAGCGCCGGAAGGCGCCGCCGGATCAGGACGGGGTGCGAGCCGCGGCCGCCATCAGCCGCGTCACGTCGTCGGAGCAGATGGTGAGCGCGGCCCCGACCGTGGCGAGGACGTCCCGTTCGGCGGGGGTGTAGGGCCCGTCCGCGAGGGCGATCCGCGCTCCCTGGAGCAGGATCGATTCGCGGCCGACGGTGGCGAGGTGCGGGGCGAGCGGGTCCAGCGCCTCGTGCAGCTCTATGGCCAGTCCCGCGCCGCAGGGTTCGCCGGTGATCCGCCCGGTGTCCGCCTCCAGTGCCTCGACGAGGGCGGCCAGCTGCTCCTCCGTGCAGTCGTCGAAGCCGGCCGCGCGCACGGCGAGCACGGCGGTCTCCAGGGCCGTACGCGACCCGGCGCCGCCCGCTGCCAGGACCGCGAGGGCGACGGTGTGCACGGCGTCGCGGAGCATCGCGGAGAAGCGGGTGGTGGTCGGATGGTCGAGGACGTCGGTGCCGAAGTGGCGGCGGCAGGCGGCGCACTCCACGACCGGACCGGTCTCGCCGCGCGGCAGCACGGGCAGGCCGAGCAGGGTGAAGCGGCGCTGTCCGGTCAGCCGCTGGTAGTTGCGGTCGCCGCCGCAGCCGGGGCAGAAGAACTCCCCGTCACCGGCGGCCGTCCATGCGATACGGGTGCCCAGGATGCGCGAACACCTGGCGGCATGACCGTTTTGTCCCCGTCCTGGCAGCACGTAGCACCTCCGTCACGCCGCACGGCAGCGTCGCCGCGCTTGCGTGATGTTAGCCACATCCATGAGGAGGAGTCAGCACCCCGGAGGAGACCTTTCCGTGACCCTCACAGCAATTGGCCGGTATGCGACGGGGCTCCGTCCGCCGGACATCGGCGGACGGAGCCCTCAAACCGCCTTCAGGGCTGGTCAGCGCGTGGCGCGGTTGACGGCCGAAACGACCGCCTTCAGCGAGGCGCGCGTCGTGTTCGCGTCGATTCCGATCCCCCACAGGACCTTGTCGTCAATCGCGCATTCGATGTAGGAGGCGGCCTGCGCGGACGCGCCCTCGCTCATCGTGTGCTCCTGGTAGTCCAGCAGGCGTACGTCGATGCCGACGGACTGCAGCGCGTCGAAGAAGGCCGAGATCGGACCGTTGCCGGAACCGGTGAGGACGGTGTCCTGGCCGTCGACCGTGGCCTCCACCTTCAGCGTGTCCACGCCGTCGGTGTCGGTGGTCGACTGGTTGTTCTTGACCTGGATCCGGCCCCACGGGTTCTCGGGGTTGGGCAGGTACTCGTCCTCGAAGGCCGCCCAGATGTCCTTCGGCGTGACCTCGCCGCCCTCGGCGTCCGTCTTCGCCTGGATGAGCTTGGAGAACTCGATCTGCATCCGGCGGGGCAGTTCCAGCTTGTGGTCGTTCTTCAGGACGTACGCGATACCGCCCTTGCCGGACTGCGAGTTGACCCGGATGACCGCCTCGTAGGAGCGGCCGACGTCCTTGGGGTCGATCGGCAGGTAGGGGACGGCCCACTCGATGTCGTCGACCGTGACGCCCTTGGCGGCCGCGTCGGCCTCCATGGCGTCGAAGCCCTTCTTGATGGCGTCCTGGTGGGAGCCGGAGAAGGACGTGTAGACCAGGTCGCCCACGTACGGGTGGCGCGGGTGGACCTCCATCTGGTTGCAGTACTCCCACGTACGACGGATCTCGTCGATGTCGGAGAAGTCGATCTGCGGGTCGACGCCCTGGGAGAACAGGTTCATGCCCAGGGTGACCAGGTCGACGTTGCCGGTGCGCTCGCCCTGCCCGAACAGACAGCCCTCGACGCGGTCGGCGCCGGCCATCAGGGCCAGCTCGGCGGCGGCAACGGCCGTGCCGCGGTCGTTGTGCGGGTGGACGGAGACGCAGACGTACTCGCGGCGCGAGAGGTTGCGGCTCATCCACTCGAAGCGGTCCGCGTGCGTGGACGGCGTCGAACGCTCGACGGTGGCGGGCAGGTTGAGGATGATCTCGCGGCCCGGGCCCGGCTGGTAGACGTCCATGACCGCCTCGCAGACCTCCAGGGCGAAGTCCAGCTCGGTGTCGGTGAAGATCTCGGGGCTGTACTGGTAGCCGAACTCGGTCTCGGGGCCCAGCAGCTTCTCCGCGTACTCCATGACCAGACGCGTGCCGTCGACGGCGATCTGCTTGATGTCGTCCTTGGAGCCACGGAAGACGACCCGGCGGAAGACGGGGGCCGTGGCGTTGTAGAGGTGGACGGTCGCGCGCTTGGCGCCCTTCAGGGACTCCACGGTCCGCTCGATCAGGTCCTCGCGGGCCTGGGTCAGGACGGAGATGGTGACGTCGTCGGGGATGGCGCCCGGCTCCTCGATGATGGAGCGCACGAAGTCGAAGTCGGTCTGGCCGGAGGCCGGGAAGCCGACCTCGATCTCCTTGTAGCCCATCTTGACCAGCAGGTCGAACATGGCGCGCTTGCGGGCGGGCGACATGGGGTCGATCAGGGCCTGGTTGCCGTCACGCAGGTCGGTGGAGAGCCAGCGGGGGGCGGTGGTGATCCGGTTGCCCGGCCAGGTGCGGTCGGGGATGTCGACCTGCTCGTAGCGGCCGTACTTGTGGATCGGCATGGAACTGGGCTGCTGGCGGTTCGCCATGATGCGGGGGCTCCTCAGAGTGTCCGAGTGGACGGCCGACGACGCAGCACCAAGCTCCGCGGGGAGGGAGTCGGCCTCGACTACAGGCCCTCGCCGCGGCAGCTAAGGAGAAGCAGCCCGAAACGCATGATGCGCAGCATGCTAGCCGAAGCTCTCCGAAGTGCGGAGGTCCGTATCAGTATGCGGGACCGGGACGCCCAAACGGGACAAAAAGTGCGCCATACCACTTCGCCACGGAGAGTGAAGACCCTTGTCCCGGTATTTCACCAATCATGGTGGCGACTAGTGACAGCCCTGTCACGCAGTGCAAGGGTTCCGGCATGACGACTCACGGGGGCTCCGAGCCCGTCTTCTGCACCATCGTCCCGCCCCACGTCCTCGACAAACTGTCCCAGGCCGAGGACCCCGCGCTGGCCGGTCCCGCCCGCCGCACCCTGCAGCGCGACGCCTATGAGCGCACCCAGCGCCGCCTTACCACGGTCCTCGGCGCGAGCGCCGTCCCCGCGGAAGCCGACGGCAAGCCGCAGCGCACGATCTACGACGCCCGGCACGGCACCGACCTGCCCGGCCGCAAGGTCCGCGGGGAGGGCGAGGACCCCGGCAGGGACGCCACCGTCAACCGCGCCTACGCCGGCCTGGGCGCCACCTTCGAGCTGCTGCTCACGGCGTACCAGCGCGACTCGATCGACGGGAACGGGCTGCCGCTGGACGCGACGGTCCACTACGACCGGGACTACAACAACGCCTTCTGGAACGGCGAGCAGATGGTCTTCGGCGACGGGGACGGGGAGATCTTCCTCGACTTCACCATCCCGATCGACGTCATCGGCCACGAACTCGTCCACGGGGTCACGCAGTACACGGCCAACCTCACCTACTTCGGCCAGCCGGGCGCGCTGAACGAGTCGGTCTCGGACGTCTTCGGCTCGCTCATCAAGCAGTACACGCTCGGCCAGACCGCCGCCGAGGCCGACTGGCTGATCGGCGCGGGCCTGCTCGCTCCCCGGGTGACGGGCGTGGCGCTGCGCTCCATGAAGGAGCCGGGCACCGCGTACGACGACGACGTCCTCGGCAAGGACCCGCAGCCCGCGTCGATGGACGACTACGTCCGCACCGGCCGCGACAACGGCGGTGTCCACATCAACTCGGGCATCCCGAACCACGCCTTCTACCTCGCGGCCACGGCCCTCGGCGGCCACGCCTGGGAGCGGGCGGGACAGGTCTGGTACGACGTGCTGACCGGGGGCGAGCTGAAGCAGCAGGCGATGTTCACCGACTTCGCCACGCTCACCGTCAAGGCCGCGCGGGAGCGCTTCGGCGACGGGGAGGAGCTGGACGCCGTCTCCAAGGCCTGGGAACAGGTCGGGGTGCGGACGCTGTAGTTCCGTACTAGACAGGTGCCATGCGGATTCAGGTGAGGCGCACGGGCGGGTTCGCGGGCATCGAGCGGTACGCCGAGGTCGACACCTCGGGCCGCCTCGATGCCCCCGAATGGCACGCTCTGGCCGAGCGTGCCGTGGCCGACTGCCGGACCACACCGCCGGTCGGGGTCCCGGACGGGTTCGGCTACCAGATCACGGTGGACGGGAAGACCGTGTACTGCGCGGACCCCCGGCTGACGGACGAGCAGCGGAAGCTGATCTCGCGGGTGCTGAAGGAGGGGGCTTAACAGGTCCTTCCCGCCCGGCCGTTGACTTCCGTTACCGCCGGTACGGATGATCCAGCGCATGGCGACTGACGCAGGCAAACCGATCCCCCGCTTCCCGGCCGGCTTCCTCTGGGGCGTGTCGACCTCGGCGCACCAGATCGAGGGCGCGGCGGACGCCCGCGAGCCGTCCGTGTGGGACGCCTTCACGGCCGGGCCGGGACGGGTGAAGGACGGCTCGACGGCGGCGGTGGCCTGCGACCACTACCACCGCCACCGCGAGGACGTGGCCCTCCTCGCCGACCTGGGCGTGAGCGCGTACCGCTTCTCGGTCTCCTGGCCCAGGGTGCGCTCCGAGAAGGGCCTGGACTTCTACGACCGGCTGGTGGACGAGCTGTGCGCGGCGGGCGTCCGCCCGGCGCCGACCCTCTTCCACTGGGACCTGCCGGCGGACCTGGACTGGCTGGAGCGGGACACGGCGGAACGCTTCGCGGAGTACGTGTCGCTGGTCGCGGGCCGCCTCGGTGACCGGGTGACCAAGTGGATCACCCTGAACGAGCCCGCCGAGCACACCCTGCTCGGTCACGCCCTGGGTGTGCACGCCCCGGGCAAGCGGCTGCTGTTCGACGCGCTCCCGGTCGCCCACCACCAGTTGCTGGCCCACGGCCTGGCCGTACGGGCCCTGCGCGCCAGTGGCGCCGGTGACATCGGCATCGCCAACTCGCACGGCCCGACCTGGGCGGCCTCGACCGAGGCGGCGGACGTGGAGGCGGCCGACTTCTACGACCTCCTGCTGAACCGCCTCTTCGCGGACCCGCTGCTGCTGGGCCGGTACCCGGACGGCATCGGGGAGCTGATGCCCGGGGACGTCGAGGCCGACCTGAAGGTGATCGCCGAGCCGCTCGACTGGTACGGCGTCAACTACTACGCCCCGACCCGGGTGGGCGCCCCGCAGGGCACGGAGATCGAGTTCGGCGGCGTCACCATGCCGGCCGAACTCCCCTTCTCGGTCCGCGAGATCGAGGGCCACCCGGTCACGGACTTCGGCTGGCCGGTCGTCCCCGAGGGCCTCACCGAACTCCTCACCGGCTTCCGCGACCGCTACGGCGACCGCCTGCCGCCCGTCGTCATCACCGAGAACGGCTGCTCCTACCCGGGCGTCGACGACCAGGAGCGCATCGGCTACCTGGACGGCCACGTCCGGGCCCTTCACCGGGCGATCGAGGCGGGCGTCGACGTGCGCGGCTACTTCGTCTGGTCCCTGCTCGACAACTTCGAGTGGGCGGAGGGCTACGCACGCCGCTTCGGCCTGGTCCACGTCGACTTCGAGACCCTGGAGCGGACCCCCAAGGCCTCGTACCGCTGGTACCGGGAGATGCTGAGGGCTCAGGCGCCTACGGCTTGATGCCCACGCCGGTCCACAGGCTGACCTCGGCGTCCGTCGGGACGTCGCCCTCGGTGGCGTCGGGCCGCCAGCGGTGGCCCACGGTGACGCCCGGGTCGAGCAGGTCCAGGCCGTCGAAGAAGCGGGCGACGTCCTCCTGGGAGCGGAACCGCACGGGGGTGCCGGCCGAGGTGTAGATGTCGGTGACCTTCTGCCACGTGGCCGGGTCGAAGTCGGGCGTGCAGTGGCTCAGCGCCAGGGCGCTGCCCGAGGGCAGGACGTCCAGCAGGCGGCGGACGATGCCGTACGGGTCCTGGGCGTCGGTGACGAAGTGCATCAGGGCGTTGAGGGAGAGCGCGACCGGGCGGTTCAGGTCCAGGACCTCGGCCAGCTCGGGCGCGTTCAGCAGGGTCCGGGGGTCGTTGACGTCCGCCTCGATGTACGTCGTCCGGCCCTCGGGCGAGCTGCGCATCAGGCGCTCGGCGTACTTGAGGACCAGGGGGTCGTTGTCGGCGTAGACCACGCGGGCGTCGGAGACGACCGACTGGGCCACCTGGTGCAGGTTGGGCTCGGTGGGGATGCCGGTACCTATGTCCAGCCACTGGCGGATGCCGTGCTCGCGGGCGAGGACCCGGGTGGCGCGGTGCATGAAGGCCCGGTTCTCGCGGGCGCAGACGAAGATGGCGGGGTAGACCTCGGCGACCCGCTCGGCGGCCTGCTTGTCGATCTCGAAGTGGTCCTTGCCGCCGAGGTAGTAGTCGTACATGCGGGCGGAGTGGGGCCTGCTGGTGTCGATGTCCCGCGCGGCCTGGGAGTGGGTCATGCTGTGCCTCTCGGGTGTGGGGGTGGTGGTGCGAGTGAGGCTCGGTGGTCTCAGTGGGCCGTCAGGTGGTCGGCGAGGCCCCGCTTGACGCCCGCGACGAACGCGGTGATCTCCTCGGGCGTGTAGATCAGCGCGGGACCGGCCGGATCCGTGGACTGCCGGACCGCCACGCGGCCGTCGGCGAGTTGTTTGGTCTCCACGCACTGCCCCCCGTTGGGACCGCTCCAGGGCCGTTCCCAGCCCTGCTCCCCCAGGTCCGACGCGGGCATCCCGTTGTAGACGGTGCCCTCGACGATGGTCATGAGTACTCCTTCCGCATGCGGTTCAACAGCGCCTTGCTGTCCGCGGACGAGGTCTTCAGCGACAGCCGGTTGTGCGCCTCCAGATGGGCGACGACGTCGGCGCGCTGGTCGAGGTAGACGGAGGCGGAGAGGATCTCGCTGTAGACGATGTCGGGCAGCTCCCGCTCCTCGAACCGGAAGTAGGTGAAGGGCGCGCACGCGCCGACGTGGGCGCCGGCGGAGAACGGAACGACGTCGACGCTGACGTGCTCCACCTCGGACGCCTCCAGGAGCCGGTCGATCTGCTCCCGCATCACCTCGGGGCCGCCCACCTCCCGGTGCAGTACGGCCTCCTCCATCACCACCCACAGGGTGGGCGCGTCCGGCTTGGTGAGCAGGCTCTGGCGGCGCAGTCGCAACTCCACGCGCCGGTCCAGGTCCTCCTCGTTGTCGTTCGGGAACCCTCCGCGCAGCACGGCCCGGGCGTACCCGGGTGTCTGGAGCAGGCCGGTGACGTACTGCGGCTCGTAGGTGCGCAGTGTTCCGGCGCCGGTCTCCAGGCTCACGTAGGCGGTGAACCAGGCCGGCATCACATCGCGGTAGGGGTGCCACCAGCCGGGCTCGTTGGCCCGCTCGGCCAGGGTGACGAACTCCTCGATCTCCTGCCGGCCCGCCCCGTAGGTCTGGAGCAGCTTCTCGACGTAGAGGATCTTCAGGCCGACCTCGGCCTTCTCCAGGCGGCGGATGGTCAGCGGTGTCACGCGCAGGACCTTGGCCGCGTCGTCGAGGGACAGGCCCGCGGCCTGCCGGGCCTCCTGGAGCCGACGGCCGAGGATCATGCGGAGAACGGTGGGTGCGCCGGTGCCCGGTCTCGCGTCGTTCACGCCCTACCTCCTGAGGGGTCGTCACGGGCGCAAGTCTGAACAGGACTTGATCGTTCCGTCAGACGTCCGAGCGGGACGATGCGTTCCGGTTGAAATTATCAGGGAGATGGTTGCAGCGTGAACTGCTCTGCGAGCATAGTTACTTGTGTGAACAGGGCTCCGGAAGCCCGAACCCCACTTTCCGGCCGGTCCGTTGCCCGCTCCCCCACCTTCCTCGACTCGCCCACCCCCCACGGAAGGCGACCGCCGTGTCCCCCCACACGACTTCCACTCCCCGTTCCCTGGACGCGGTGCGCCCGGGCCGTACGCACTGGCTGGAACTGCCGCCCCACCGGACCAGCGTCAGGGTCGCCCGTCATGCCACGCAGGCACGGCTGACCTCGTGGCAGATACCCGACGAGGCGTGCGCGAACGCCGTGCTGCTGGTGTCCGAGCTGGTGACCAACGCCGTCCTGCACACCCTCAGTGAACGGATCCTCTGCGGCATCGCGCGGATGACGAGCGACCGCTTCCGGCTGGAGGTGCACGACGGCGACCTCTCGGGCCGCGGCATTCCCGACCGCCGCCCCGGCCTCGACGACGAGAACGGCCGCGGGCTCCTGCTCGTCCGCGAGATAGCCGACTGCTGGGGGATCACCCGCTCGCCCCTGACGGGCGGCAACGCGGTGTGGGCGAGCCTGGCGACGGTGTTATGACACGGCGCACTGAGCAACCCTAAATGTTGAATCAACAACAGAGAGGCCCTTTTGGCTATATGGGCACATTGGTGCCTATTGTGGAGGAGATAACCGATAGCGACGTGCGCAGTTCAGGAGGTGCAACGAGATGCGCACCTACGAGCGTCCGACGCTGACTGCGGTCGGCTCCTTCCGCAAGACCGGTCTGGGCTTCAAGGACGGACCGGAACGTTTCTGGTTCTTCCGGAGGAAGTTCTTCTGATCTGCCGGTTGTGCCACCGGCACGGGCTCTCCAAGCGGCGGTAGGGCGTCAGTCCTGCCGCCCCCCGCGTGCAGGAAGGGACCGGCATGGTCGGTTTTCCCGATTCCGGCGAGGGGCCGGGCTGGTTCGTCATCCTTCCGGACTGTGCTTCGGCGGCCCCGGTGGCCGCCGCGCTTCGCACCCGGAACATCCAGGAGGTCGGCCACCCGTCCGGACGTCCCTGGCTGCTCGGCCGCTGGTCCCCCGGTGCCATGGCCCTCGGGGAGGCGGGCCGGACGAAGATCGTGATCGTCGGTGAACACGCCGTCACCGCCGACCGGCTCGGCCCGGCGGCGGGCCGGATCGACACGATCGCCGAGCTGGACGGTCTGACCCGTGACCTGGCCGGGAGTTCTCACCTGATCGCCTCGGTCGCCGGACGTGTGCGGGTCCAGGGAAGCATCAGCGGCTTCCGGCGGGTGTTCCACGCCAGGGTCGGCGGCGCCACCGTGGCCGCGGACCGGGCCGACGTCCTGGCCGCCCTGCTCGGCGCGGAGGTCGACGAGCAGCGGCTGGCAGTGCGCCTGCTGAACCCGTACGCGCCGCACCCGCTGGCCGGCGAGCCGGTGTGGTGTGAGGTGAACGCCCTGGGGATGGGCCGCTACCTGGCACTCGACGCGGACGGCCGGGGACGGCCCGTCGCGTGGTGGACGCCTCCCGAGCCGGTGGCGCCGATGGCCGAGGGCGCGCCGGCCTTTCGGCAGGCGCTCTCGACGGCGGTGGAGGTCCGTGTCCGGGGCCGGGACGTGGTGAGCTGCGATCTGGGCGGGCTGGACTCGACCTCGGTGTGCGCGCTGGCCGCCCGCGGCACGGCGAAGGTCGTCGCCTACACCGCCGACGGCCTCGATCCCCTGTGCGACGACGTGACCTGGGCTCGCAGGACGGTCGCGGGACTGGACGACGTCGAACACCACACCCTCGCCGGAGACCGGTTGCCGATGGTCTTCGAGGGCCTTCGGGACGTGGCCGAGCGCTTCGACGAGCCGTGCCCGGCGATGATGCATCCCAGCCGCTGTCTGGCCGTTCCACGGTTGGCCGCGGAACACGGTTCCCGCATGCACCTGACGGGCTTCGGCGGGGACGAGTTGCTCGCCGGCTCGCCTGCGCATCTGCACACGCTGATACGGAGCCACCCCCGGGTCGCGTGGCAGCGCCTGCGTGGCTTCGCCGCCCAGGGCCCCTGGCCGTACCGGGAAACGCTCCGGCAGTTGTGGGACGACAGTTCCTACCGCTCGTGGCTCACCCGGGCCGGCGACCAGCTCACCGCCGTACCGCCTCCCTTGCAGACGCCCGCGCTGGACTGGGGGACGCCACCACGGCTCCCCCCATGGACGACACCGGACGCCGTCGAAACCGTACGAGAGCTGATCCGCACTGCGGCACGTACCACCGAGCCCCTGGCGGAAGGGCGCGGACAGCACGTCGAGCTGGACGCCCTGGGGAACAACTCCCGCATGGTCCGGCAGGTGAGCCAGCTGGCCGGCCGCACCGGGCTCGTCTTCGCCGCCCCCTACTACGACGACCGCGTGATCGAGGCGGGCCTGGCGGTGCGGCCGCAGGACCGGATCACCCCCTGGCGGTACAAGCCGCTCATCGTCGAGGCGATGCGCGGCATCGTGCCCGCCGAGAGCCTGACCCGCCACACCAAGGACGAGGGTTCGTACGAGGCGGAGGCCGGGATGCGGGAGCAGCGTGCCGAGTTGCTGGCCCTGTGCGAGGACTCCCGGCTGGCCCGGGCGGGTCTGATCGACGCGAAGGTGTTGCACGAGACGTGCAGCCGGCCGCTGCCCCCGACTCTGCCGTTCGACGCGCTGTACCAGACCGTGGTGTGCGAGCTGTGGCTGCGCACGCTGGAGCTGGAGAGGGCCGATGGCATTCAAGCTGCGTGAGGGTGTGTTCACGGCCGAGACGGACTACGGAATCGCGCTCCTCGACGAGGACGGCGACCAGTACTGGACGCTCAATCCCAGCGCCGCCGTCGCCTTGCGGACCCTGCTGGACGGCGGTACCGAAGCCGAGGCCGCGCAAAGGCTCACCGAGGAGTACGCGGTGGACGTCGGCACCGCGCACCGGGACGTCCGGGAGCTGGTCGGCGAACTGCGCTCGGCGGGCCTGGGCGAAGACGACCCCGGCCGCAGGGCCCACGGCCGATGGCCGCGCGGACGCGGCCGGCGGGCGGGGAGGAAGCGGCGATGACCTCACCGGAGGTGATCTTCCACGACCCGCACTCGGTGCCCCTGCGACGCCGGATCCCGGTCCGGCTCGCCGTGGGCGCCGCGCGGTTGCTGGCCCGTCGGCGCCCCCGGCGCATCAGGGCCGTGCTGGAGTGGCTGCGCCGGGGCGCCCGTCCGGCCACCTTCGAGCAGACCCGGGCCGCCCGGGACTCCGTGGTCGCGGTCAGCCTGGCGTGCGGGGGCCGGGAAGGGTGTCTGCCCCGCTCCCTGGCCACGATCCTGCTGTGCCGCCTGCACGGCCAGTGGCCGACCTGGTGCGTAGGCACGCGGCGTCTGCCGCCCTTCGGTGCGCACGCCTGGGTGGAGGCGGAGGGGGTGCCGGTGGGAGAGAACCACCCGCCCGACTACTTCCGACCCCTCTTCACCGTGCCCTGCGCACCTGGTCCCGTCAGCCGCGAGGCCGTGATCCATGAAGCCCGAAACGACCGGTGAGACGGGCGAGCGGAGCCGGACCGCCCCACTGGACTTCCTGCGCCTGCTGCACGGCCACCGGCGGTGGGTGGCCCTCGCCGTCCTGCTGACGCTGGGGGCCTCGGCTCTGAGCCTGGCCCAGCCGCTGCTGGTCAAGCAGGTGATCGAGTCGACCTCGTCCGGCAGCGCGATCGGGCCGGCCCTGGTGCTTTTGGTCGTCCTCTTCCTCGCCCAGGCTCTGGTGCAGGGCCTCGCCCAGTTCGTCCTGGCCCGCACGGGCGAAGGGATCGTCCTGGGGATCCGGCTCGGCCTGATCAAGCACGTGCTGCGACTGCCCATGGCCGTCTACGACCGCCACCGCATCGGCGATCTGATCTCGCGCACCAGCACCGACAGCACCACCTTGCGGCTGCTCGTCGCGGAGGGCTTCACCGAAGCGATCACCGGTGCCATCGGGCTGATCGGCATCGTGGTGCTGATGATCTGGCTCGACTGGCTGATGTTCCTCGTCGTGCTGGGCATGGTGGCGATCGCCACCGTGATCGTCGTGTCGGTGCTGCACGGCATCGAGGTGGCGTCGCTCTTGACGCAGCGGGCGACGGGCGCGATGACCGCTGATCTGGAACGCGCCCTCGGCGCCATCCGCACCGTCCGGGCCAGCCGCGCCGAGCAGCGCGAGACCGACCGCATCGCGGGTGGCGCCAGATCGGCCTACGTGGGAAGCGTGCGGATGGCGAAGCTGGACGCCGTGGTGGCACCGGCGATCCAACTGGCCGTCAAGGGATCGTTCATCGTCGTCCTGCTCATCGGCGGCATGCGGGTCGCCGACCGGCAGGGGTCGATCGCCGACCTCGCCGCCTTCCTGCTCTACATGATCTACCTGGTGGAGCCGATCGGCATGCTGTTCCAGTCGCTCAGCACCATGGAGCAGGGCGTGGGGGCGTACCGCAGGGTCACGGAAGTGCTCGAACTGCCCACGGAGCAGGACGCCGTGTCAGCGGCCGGGGCTCCGGCGCGCGGCCCGGCGGATGGCGACGGCGGGCCACGAGCGCCCGCGCTGGAGTTCCGCGACGTGTGGTTCGGCTACGATCCCCGGCGCCCCGTCCTGCGCGGCGTGACCTTCGAGGCGCCGGAGCACTCCCATGTCGCCCTGATCGGCAGTTCGGGGGTCGGAAAGTCCACCGTGTTCGCGCTGATCGAGCGGTTCTACGACCCGGATCGCGGCCACATCCTCTTCGGCGGCGCTGACATACAGGAGATCGGCCGGGCCGCGCACCGGGCCCGGGTCGGTCTGGTGGAACAGCACGCCCCCGTGCTGTACGGCACGCTGCGGGAGAACCTGACCTACGCCGTCCCGGACGCCGGGCCGCAGGAGCTGGACCGGGTGGTCGAGCTGGCACACCTCACGGATCTGATCGCCCGTCTGCCGGAGGGTCTGGAGACCGACGCCGGGGAGCACGGCATGGCGCTCTCCGGCGGTGAGCGCCAGCGGATCGCGATCGCCAGGGCTCTGCTGGCCCGGCCGCGCCTTCTCCTGCTGGACGAGCCGACCGCCCATCTGGACGCGGTCAGCGAAGCGGCGCTGCGCAGATCGATGCGGGAGACCGCGCGGGAGTGCACGCTGCTCGTGATCGCGCACCGCATGTCGACCATTCGCGCCGCGGACCTGATCGTCGTCCTCGACGCCGGCCGAGTCGTCGCCACGGGCAGCCACGGGGAGCTCCTCGACAGCAGTGAGCACTACAGGTCGCTCATCCGCGCACAGCAGACAGGGGATCTCCGCGTGCCGCGCACAGCGGGCCTGAAGGGCGGAGCCGGGTGACCGAGAAGCCGACCCCTCAGAATCCCAGCTTGCGCAACTGCCTGGGATCCCGCTGCCAGTCCTTCGCGACCTTCACGTGGAGGTCCAGGAAGACCGGTGTGCCGAGCAGGGCCTCGATCTGTTTGCGGGACTTGATGCCGACCTCCTTCAGGCGCTTGCCCTTGGGGCCGATGATGATGCCCTTCTGGCTGGGGCGCTCGATGTAGACGAAGGCGTGGATGTCGAGGAGGGGCTTGTCGGCGGGGCGGTCCTCACGGGGGAGCATCTCCTCGACCACCACGGCGATGGAGTGCGGGAGCTCGTCGCGGACGCCCTCCAGGGCCGCCTCGCGGATCAGCTCGGCGATCATGACCTGCTCGGGCTCGTCGGTCAGGTCGCCCTCGGGGTAGAGCGCGGGGCCCTCGGGCAGCAGCGGGACGATCAGGTCGGCCAGCAGGTCCACCTGCTTGTCGCCGACCGCCGACACCGGGATGATCTCCGCCCACTCGAATCCCAGTTCCTTGCCGAGCTGGTCGATCGCGATGAGCTGCTCGGCGAGCATCTTGCCGTCGACCAGGTCGGTCTTCGTGACGATCGCGATCTTCGGCGTCTTCTTGATGGACGCCAGTTCCTTCGCGATGAAGCGGTCACCGGGGCCGAGCTTCTCGTTCGCCGGCAGACAGAAGCCGATCACGTCGACCTCGGCCCACGTCGTGCGCACGACGTCGTTGAGCCGCTCGCCCAGCAGCGTGCGCGGCTTGTGCAGCCCCGGGGTGTCGACCAGGATCAGCTGGGCGTCCGGGCGGTGCACGATGCCCCGCACGGTGTGCCGCGTGGTCTGCGGCTGGTTCGCCGTGATCGCCACCTTCTGGCCGACCAGAGCGTTCGTCAGGGTCGACTTGCCCGCGTTGGGGCGGCCGACGAAGCAGGCGAAGCCGGCACGGTGGACGGTCTCGCCCGACTCTTCGGATGACTGGGTACGCACGCTCATGCCGCCCATTCTCCCTGATCCACGAGACCCCTCCGCACAGCGGCCCGCACACCCCCGCCCACGTGAGCTTTCCGAAACCCTCACGCAACGAAACATCGCGGAAACACGGCCGTGCACCGCCGGAAACGCACGCCGGTGAACCTCTGGCTGGGGGCCTTCCAATGGATCTCCGCAGGAGAAGGAGCGGCGTTCGGTGCGTGTGATCGGCGTGCGGTGCGAAGGGTCATGTGGCGGAGCCACCTGGCCCTTCGCACCGTGCGGCGAGCGTGCGTGCCGGGCGTCGCGACGCTGCGGAGATCCATCGGAAGGCCCCTAGCCCCCGGAGCCCCACCCCGTTGGAGACACCGTGCCCCTGGCCGCCGCACACGCCGACACCGGCGACACCGCCTGGCTGCTCGCCGCCACCGCCCTCGTCCTGCTGATGACCCCGGGTCTCGCCCTGTTCTACGGCGGCATGGTCCGCACGAAGAGCGTCCTCAACATGCTGATGATGAGCTTCGTGTCGATCGCCCTGGTGACCGTGGTGTGGCTGGCGGCCGGCTACTCGCTCACCTTCGGCGAGGACGCCGTAGGGGGACTCATCGGCGGGCTCGACCACGTCGGCATGCGCGGCCTCGGCCCGGACAGCGTCCAGGGCACCGTCCCGACCCTCCTCTTCGCCACCTTCCAGCTCACCTTCGCGATCATCACGGCCGCCCTGGTCAGCGGCGCGGTCGCCGACCGGGCGAAGTTCGGGGCGTGGCTGGTCTTCGTGCCGGTGTGGGCGCTGCTCGTATACGTTCCGGTCGCGCACTGGGTGTGGGGCCCGGGTGGCTGGATCCTGGAGAAGCTCGGCGCTCTCGACTTCGCCGGCGGGCTGCCCGTCGAGATCGTCTCCGGCGCGTCCGGACTGGCGTTGTGCCTGGTCCTGGGCCCGCGGCTCGGTTTCAAGAAGGACGCCATGCGTCCGCACAACCTGCCCATGGTGATGCTGGGCGCCGGTCTGCTCTGGTTCGGCTGGTTCGGTTTCAACGCCGGTTCCGCCCTCGGCGCGAACGGTCTCGCGGCCGCCGCGTTCCTCAACACCCTCGCCGCGGGCTGCACCGGCCTGCTCGGCTGGCTCTTCGTCGAGCAGAAGCGCGACGGCCATCCCACGACCCTGGGCGCCGCGTCCGGCGCGGTCGCCGGTCTGGTCGCGATCACCCCGTCCTGCGGGTCCGTCTCCCTGCTCGGCGCCCTGGTCGTCGGTCTCGCCGCCGGCACGGTCTGCTCGTACGCCGTGAGCTGGAAGTTCAAGCTGAACTACGACGACTCCCTCGACGTCGTCGGCGTCCACCTGGTCGGCGGTGTCATCGGCACGCTCCTCATCGGCGTCTTCGCCGTCGACTCGATGACCGGCGGTGCCGAGGGCCTCCTGTACGGCGGCGGTCTCGCCCAGCTCGGCAAGCAGCTGCTGGCCGTGGTCGTGGTGGCGGTGTACGCGTTCGCCGTGACGTACGGCATCGGCAGGCTGATCGACGCCACGATGGGCTTCCGCGCGAGCGAGGAGCAGGAGCAGACCGGCCTGGACCTTACGGTGCACGCCGAGACCGCCTACGATCACGGGGTCCTGGGCCACGGCGCCCCGGTCTCCTCCTCCGTCGTCTCCCCCGCCCAGAAGGTCACCCCCCAGGCATGAAGCTCATCACCGCGATCGTCAAGCCGTACCGCCTCGACGAGGTCAAGAACGCCTTGCAGGAACTCGGCATCCAGGGCCTGACCGTGAGCGAGGCCAGCGGCTACGGCCGGCAGCGCGGCCACACCGAGGTGTACCGCGGCGCCGAGTACCAGGTCGACCTGGTGCCGAAGGTCCGTATCGAGGTCGTCGTCGAGGACGCGGACGCCGAGGCCGTCATCGACGCGGTCGTGAAGGCCGCGCAGACCGGCAAGATCGGTGACGGGAAGGTCTGGGCGCTGCCCGTGGACACCGTCGTCCGGGTGCGGACGGGCGAGCGCGGCCCCGACGCGCTCTGACCCCGGGACCGCCTCGCTTGGCTTTCGGGGCTCTCAGTCGAACACGAACGGGCCCGGCGACTGCGGCCCGGTCGCCGTGCAGGTGATCGTGATGCCGAAGACGGTCATCCTCAGCGAGCCGCCGAAGGCCTCCAGGCTGTCGCCGGAGGCCACGGTGCCGCTGAGGGGGCCGACCTCGACGGGGGCACCGGCGGCCATCGCCGGGTTCTCCGTGCCGGTGAAGTCGACGGTGCCGCCGCCGGACCTCACCAGGGTGAGGGTGGACGTGATCGAGTCCGCGCCGAGCGCGATCGGCGCGGTGATGGCGGAGGACTTGACGGCGACGGTGGCGGCGGTGCCGTCCTGTGTGGCGGTGAGCGTGGCCTCGCCGCTGCCGAAGGCGCCGCAGTCCGCGCTGATCGTCGCCGTCTGGGGGGTGACGGCGAGGGCTGCCGGTGCGAAGGCGAGCCCGGTGGCCGCGAGGGCCCCGGCCGCCAGTGCCGCACCTGCTCCGATTCGCTTGCATCTCATGGGATTCCGGCTCCCTTTTCGTGGTGGGGGGACCGCTCGGCAGGTGAGTGCGGGCACGCTGCGCGAGAGCCGAACCTGACGGTCCGTCGGAATTGACGGTTCCATTGATGCGCGTGGGACAGGTGGCGGCAAGGTTTGAATCTGGCCTAATTACCGCCGGTTACAGCGAAGTTCGGCCAGGACCAACCAGCCCGTCCGGCGTTCGAGGACGAGGCCGTCCAGGCCCGTGGGGGTCTGGGGGCGCAGCCCCCAGGTCCTCAGCCCGCAGGTCCTCAGCCCCCAGGTCCTCAGCCCGCAGAGACCCTCAGCCGGACCACCCCGTCGACCCCGGCCACGAGCACCGGCGTCTCCGCACCACCGAGATCCCGCACCGCCGCCCGATCCTCCGCGGACGCGGTCTCCGCCTCCGTCACGAGAGCCGCCGCCTCCAGCGACCCGGCGCCGGACGCCACCGCCATGGCCACCGCCGTCTGAAGGGCGCTGAGTTTCAGGGAGTCGAGGGCCACGGTCACCGCGACATAGGTGCGTCCGGTCTCGTCCCGTACGGCCGCCCCCTCGGGCACGCCGTTGCGGGCCCGGGCGGAACGGGCCAGGGTGACGATCTTGCGGTCCTCGGGGTCGAGCGCGCTGCTGTCGGTCATGATCCGAGCATACGTAAGGGTCACGGACGGTCGAGGCGGAGGCGGTCCGCTCGCGGGAGGCCCGCGACGACGAGGTCGTAGGAGTCCTCGATGAGCTCCCTGACCAGCTGGTCCGGCAGCTCGCCGTCGGCCGTGACGGTGTTCCAGTGACGCTTGTTCATGTGCCAGCCCGGGACGATGAGCCCCTCGTGCTCGCGGCGCAGCCGGATCGCGTCGTCCGGGTCGCACTTGAGGTTGACCTTCAGGGGCCGCTCGTCGAGGTGCGACAGCGCGAAGAGCTTGCCCCGCACCTTGAAGACCGAGATCTCCGGGCGGAACGGGAAGTCCTCCGTCGCCGCGTTGAAGGACAGGCAGAACGCGCGCAGTTCCTGGGGAGTCACTCCGGCTTCTCCTCCTCCGCGGGGTCCGCCGGGGGCACCGGCTCCGCGAGCACCGTCACGATCTTGTTGCGGCGGCCCGCCGCGGCCTCCGCGGTCAGCCGCAGTTCGCGGCCGTCGGGGAGGGCGACGACGGACGACGCCCCGGCGATGGGCACGCGGCCCAGCGCCTTCGCCAGCAGCCCGCCGACCGTCTCGACGTCCTCGTCGTCGAACTCCTCCAGGCCGTACAGCTCGCCCAGGTCGCCGATGTCGAGGCGGGCCGTGACCCGGTAGCGGTCCTTTCCGAGGTCCTCCACCGGCGGCAGTTCGCGGTCGTACTCGTCGGTGATCTCGCCGACGATCTCCTCGAGGATGTCCTCGATGGTGACGATGCCGGCGGTGCCGCCGTACTCGTCGATGACGACGGCGACGTGGTTGCGTTCCTTCTGCATCTCGCGCAGCAGGTCGCCGGCGTTCTTGGTGTCGGGCACGAAGAACGCCGGGCGCATGGCCGTGGACACCTGCTCGGACTCGGCCTCGCGGCTGATGTGCGTCTTGCGGACCAGGTCCTTCAGATACACGATCCCGACGATGTCGTCCTCGCTCTCGCCGGTCACGGGGATGCGGGAGAAACCGGAGCGCAGGGCGAGGGTGAGGGCCTGGCGGATGGTCTTGAAGCGCTCGATGACGACCAGGTCCGTGCGCGGGACCATCACCTCCCGGACGAGGGTGTCGCCCAGTTCGAAGACCGAGTGCACCATGCGGCGCTCCTCGTCCTCGATGAGGGACTCCTTCTCGGCCAGGTCGACCAGCGCCCGCAGCTCCGCCTCGGAGGCGAACGGGCCGCGCCGGAAGCCCTTGCCGGGGGTGAGCGCGTTACCGATGAGGATCAGCAGCGACGGGATCGGGCCCATGACCCGGGCCAGCGGCACGAGGACGTACGCCGAGACCGTCGCCGTGTTCAGCGGGTGCTGGCGGCCGATGGTGCGCGGGGAGACCCCGACGGCGACGTAGGACACCAGGACCATGACCGCGATGGCGACCAGCAGCGCCTCGGTGGTGCCGTCGAACGTCTTCAGGCAGCCGTAGGTGATCAGCGCGGCTGCGGCCATCTCGCAGGCGACGCGGACCAGCAACGCCACGTTGAGGTAGCGGGTCGGGTCGGCGGCGACCTGGGCGAGCTTGGCGCTGCCGCGGCGGCCGGAGCGCACGGCCTCCTCGGCGCGGAAGCTGGAGACGCGTGCGAGGCCCGCCTCCGCACAGGCGGCGAGCCAGGCCACGACGACCAGGGCGATGGCACCCAGGGCGAGTTGTGGACTCATCGGCGGCGCTACGAGACCGTCGGCGCCGGGGAGGGGCCGGTCAGGCCCCGCTCCGCACGCCAGCCGTCCACGATGGCCGCCTGGAGGCCGAACATCTCGGCCTTCTCGTCCGGCTCCTCGTGGTCGTAGCCCAGCAGGTGCAGCACGCCATGGACGGTGAGCAACTGGAGCTCCTCGTCCATGGAGTGCTGCGTCTCCGCTTCCTGACCCTGCTTCTGGGCGACCTCGGGACACAGCACGATGTCGCCGAGCAGCCCCTGCGGCGGCTCGTCGTCGTCCTTGGACGGCGGCCGCAGCTCGTCCATCGGGAAGGACATGACATCCGTCGGGCCCGGCAGGTCCATCCACTGGATGTGGAGCTGCTCCATGGCGTCGGCGTCCACGACGATCACCGAGAGCTCGGAGAGCGGGTGGATGCGCATCCGCGCGAGTGCGTAGCGGGCGATGTCGAGGATCGCCTGCTCGTCGACCTCGGTGCCGGACTCGTTGTTGACGTCGATCGACATGGTGTTGTGCTTGTCTACTTCCCCTTGTGCACGGACTTGCCGCGGCTCTTGTTCCCGCCGTTCTGGGTGCCGTGCGTGGTGTCGTACTTCTCGTACGCGTCGACGATACGGCCCACCAGCTTGTGCCGGACCACGTCGTGGGACGAAAGCCGGGAGAAGTGGACGTCCTCGACGCCTTCCAGGATGTCCTGCACCTGCCGCAGACCCGACTTCTGCCCGTTGGGCAGGTCCACCTGGGTCACGTCACCCGTGATCACGATCTTCGAGTCGAAGCCGAGGCGGGTGAGGAACATCTTCATCTGCTCGGGGCTCGTGTTCTGGGCCTCGTCCAGGATGATGAAGGCGTCATTGAGCGTCCTACCACGCATGTACGCCAGCGGCGCGACCTCGATGGTGCCCGCCGCCATCAGCCGCGGGATGGAGTCCGGGTCGAGCATGTCGTGCAGCGCGTCGTAGAGCGGGCGCAGGTAGGGGTCGATCTTCTCGTAGAGCGTGCCCGGGAGGAATCCGAGCCGCTCTCCCGCCTCGACCGCGGGGCGGGTCAGGATGATGCGGTTGACCTGCTTGGACTGCAGGGCCTGCACCGCCTTGGCCATCGCCAGGTACGTCTTGCCGGTGCCGGCGGGGCCGATGCCGAAGACCACCGTGTGCTTGTCGATCGCGTCCACGTAGCGCTTCTGATTGAGCGTCTTGGGGCGGATCGTGCGGCCTCGCGAGGACAGGATGTTCTGCGTGAGCACCTGGGCCGGGGTCTCCTGGCCGTCGCTCTCCCCGTTCTCGCTCGCCTTCAGCATGGCGATCGAGCGTTCCACTGCGTCCTCCGTCATCGGCTGCCCGGTGCGGAGCACCAGCATCATCTCGTCGAACACGCGCGAAATGAGGGCGACGTCCTTCGGGTCGCCTACCGCGCTGATCTCGTTGCCCCGGACGTGGATGTCGGCCGCCGGGAAGGCCTTCTCGATCACGCGCAGGAGGGAGTCGCCGGATCCCAGCACGGTCACCATGGGGTGCTGGGCGGGGACCGTGAACTGCGCTCTCGCCTGCTCCTGCGCGGGGGTGTGAGCTGTCGATGATTGAGTCATGGGCCGGCGCTTAAGGCCTGCGGATCCTCCTCTTCACGGCCGCGTAGCTGAGGGCGGCCTCGCGGTTCCCAGGGTACGACGGGGGACTGACAACGCCGTAGGGGTTTTGGAGGAGTGATTCGCGTGGTGGGTGGGCACAGGCCGGGGGTCAGGGGGCCGGAGGACCCTGGCCTGCCAGGGGGTCACGCCGAGCGCCGGAACCCGATCGTGGGAACCGCCCTCCGCAACGGCCAGGGCCTCACCAACTCCTCCGACACGAGCCCCGCGAGGAACCCGTACCTCCGCAACGCCGCCTGCGACTGCCCCTCCACCGACTGCACTCTGCGCCACCACGCCGCGATCTCCGACCACCCCGGCGCCGACAACGACCCCCCGAACTCCTGCACCGACAGCGCCGCCGTCAGACCGGCGAAGGCCAGCCGGTCCGCCAGCGGCCAGTCCGCCAGCGTCCCGGCCACGAACCCGGCGACGAACACGTCCCCGGCGCCCGTCGGGTCGAGCGCCTCGACCGCGATGGCCGGCACCTCGGCCGTCTCCCCCGTGCGCCGGTCCACCGCGTACGCTCCGTCCGCCCCGAGGGTCACCACGGCGACCGGCACGTACTCGGTCAGCGCGTGCGCGGCGGCCCGCGGGCAGTCCGCCCCCGTGTACCGCATGGCCTCCTCCGCGTTCGGCAGGAACGCCTCGCAGTGCCGCAGGTCGGGCAGGCCCGCCAGGTCCCACGCGCCGGTGTCGTCCCAGCCGACGTCGCCGAAGACACGGGTGCCCTTGCCCGCCGCCTGGGCGATCCAGGGCGCGCTGACGCCGGGCGCGAGGGAGGCGACGGCGGCACGGGCGCGGGGCGGGCACTCGGGGGCCGGTTCCTCCGGGGGCGGCTCGTGGCCGTGCGAGACCATCGTGCGCTCCCCCTCGTACGCCATGGAGACGGTCACCGGGGAGTGCCAGCCGGGCACCGTGCGCGACAGGGAGAGGTCGATGCCCTCGCCGTGCTCCAGGGCGTCCCAGCAGTAGTCGCCGTAGTGGTCGTCGCCGAAGGCCGCCGCGAGGGACGTGCGCAGGCCGAGGCGGGCCAGCGCGGTCGCCATGTTGGCGACGCCGCCGGGACTCGACCCCATCCCGCGGGCCCAGGACTCGGTCCCGCGCACCGGGGCGGAGTCGAGCCCGGTGAAGATGATGTCGAGGAAGACGGTGCCGGTGAGATAGACGTCCCAGGGCGGGTCGTCCGGGGCTCGCAGCGCTGCGAGGGGATCGACCTGCGACGGGCGGTGCGATCCCTTTCTCGGGCCCTTTCCGGCCGGGGCGGTGGACGCGGTCACGATGCGCTCCCTGACGTGGTGCGGATCAGCCCAGTCTGCACCACACCACCGACAACGTGACGCCGGTCACGCATGCACCGGCGTCACCAGCGCGGCATCGAGGGCGTCACCCACTCGGGATCGGCGACCCGCATCGCCGCCGCGTCGTCGCGGTCCCGCAGCGCACCGTCGTCGTCCAGCCACCGTTGGTGCAGCTCGGCCAGCCGGTCGCGGTCGAGCTCCACACCGAGCCCGGGCGCGTCGGACACGATCACCTTGCCGCCCTCGAAGGTGAGCCGTTCGGTGAGCACGTCCTCCGACTGCCAGGGGTAGTGGGAGTCGCAGGCGTGGTGCAGGTCCGGGACGGTGGCCGCCACGTGGGTCATCGCGGCGAGCGAGATGCCCAGGTGGGTGTTGGAGTGCATCGACACACCGACGCCGAAGGTGCGGCAGACGGCGGCGAGCTGCTGGGTGTTGCGCAGCCCGCCCCAGTAGTGGTGGTCGGAGAGCACGACCTGGACGGCGTTCCTGGTGAACGCCTCCTTGATCTCGGCGAAGGTCGTCACGCACATGTTGGTCGCCAGCGGGACCCCGGTCCGCTCGGCGACCTCGGCCATGCCGGGGGTGCCGAGGGTCGGGTCCTCCAGGTACTCCAGGACGTCCCCGAGCTCCCGCGCCACCTTCAGCGAGGTCTCCACGGACCAGGCGCCGTTGGGGTCCAGCCGCAGCGGACGCCCCGGGAACGCCTCGGCCAGCGCCTTGATCGCCGCGATCTCCTCCTCGGGCGGGAAGACACCGCCCTTGAGCTTGAAGGACGTGAACCCGTACCGCTCGGTGAACCGCCGGGCCTGTTCCACCACCCCGGCCGGGTCGACGGCGGCCCCCCAGTCGTCCTTCTCGCAGGCGACGCCCTCCGGGTGGTCGGCCCACTTGTAGAACAGGTACGCGCTGTACTCGACGGCGTCGCGCACCTTGCCGCCGAGCAGCGCGTGCACGGGCAGTCCGAGGGCCTTGCCGAGGGCGTCGAGGCAGGCGACCTCGAAGCCGGAGACGACGGACAGCCGCAGCTTGTCGGCGGTCTGGACCCCGCGCAGCCCGCCGACGTCGACGGCGTTCTCGACCCGGGAGGCGTCCACCGCGACCTGGTCCGCGACCGTGAACAGCCCGCCCAGGTCGCTGACCCGCCGTCCCTTCAGCCGCTCGGCGAAGGGCCGGGCCAGCTCCAGGTACTTGGTGTCGCCGTAGGTCTCCCCCACGCCCGTGACCCCGTCCGCGGTGACGACCTCGACGATCAGCCGGGGCGTGTACGGCTGGTGCACGCCCTGGGTGTTCAGCAGCGGCGGGTCGGCGACCAGGATCGGCGTCAGCCGGACGTCGGTGACGGTGAGGTTCACAGGGCTGCTCCTACGAGGTCGAGTCCGGCGGTGAGGAGGGCGGTGAGGGCGGCCAGGTCGGCGGGCGAGGGGTCGGTGAGCGGGGCGCGTACCGGTCCGACCCGGTGGCCGCGCAGCCGGGCCGCCGCCTTCACCAGCGACACGGCGTACCCGGGGACGCGGTCGCGCAGTTCGACGAGCGGGACGTAGAAGCCGCGCAGCAGTGTGTCGACGGTGCCGTGGTCGTCGTCGCGCAGGGCGGCGAAGAAGGCGTCGGCGATCTCGGGGGCGAAGGCGTGCACGGCGGAGGAGTAGGCGGGGACGCCGACGGTGGCGTAGGCGCGGGCCTGGATCTCGGCGGTGGCGGCGCCGTTGAAGAACAGGAAGTCCTCGGGCGCGGCGAGCGTGAGGCGCTGAAGGCGGTCGAGGTCGCTGTGGCCGTCCTTGAGGCCGATGACGCCGGGCAGGGCGGCGATGCGCACGAGCGAGGCGGCGGTGAAGGCGACCTGGCCGCGCTGGTAGGCGATCAGGGGCAGCCGGGTGCGGGCGGCGATCTGCTCCAGCTGGGCGACCAGCCCGTCCTGCGGGGCGGCGACGAGGTAGTGGGGCAGCACGAGGAGCGCGTCGGCTCCGGCGTCCTCGGCGATGCGCGCGAACCGGGCGGCCTGCGCCCAGCCGTATCCGATCCCGGCCACGACCGGTACGCGGCCCGCGGCCTCCTCGACGGCGACGGTGACGACCTGCCGGTACTCGTCCTCGTCGAGCGAGAAGAACTCGCCGGTGCCGCAGGCCGGGAAGACCGCGCCGGGCGAGGCGGCGAGCCGGTCCGCGACGTAGGCGCGGAAGCCGTCCGGGTCGAGGGTGCCGTCGTCGCGGAAGCTGGTCAGCGGGAACGACAGCACGCCGCCGGCCATGCCCTCCCGCAGCCGGTGCGCGACCGCACCCGGTCCAGCGCTCACGGTCATCTCCCGCTCATCTCCTCATGTAGACGCCATCTACGTATGAGAATGCTGCTTGGATACGCGAACGTCAACCGTCCGCGGCGGCCGGATTACCATCGGCGCATGTCAGACACAGGGGGCGTTCGCGAGGTGAAGTCCGCGGCCCGCACGGTCGAGCTGCTGGAACTCCTGGCGGCGCGCGGGGACCGCCCCGCGCGGCTGCAGGAGCTCGCCGACGAACTCGGCGTGCCGCGCAGCTCGATGTACGCGCTGCTCCAGACTCTCGTCTCGCGCGGCTGGGTCCGCACCGACATCACCGGCTCCCTGTACGGCATCGGCATCCACGCCCTGCTCACCGGCACGAGCTACCTGGACTCCGACCCGCGGGTCCGGGCCGTGCGGCCGTATCTCGACGAGGCGTCCGAGGCGCTCGGCGAGACGATTCACATGGGCCGGCTGGACGGCAGGGACGTGGCCTATCTGGCGACGCGGGAGTCGCACGAGTACCTGCGCACGATCAGCCGGGTGGGCCGGCGGCTGCCCGCGCACGCCGGAGCCCTGGGCAAGGCCCTGCTGGCGGAGCGCCCGGACGAGGAGCTGCCCGAGGGGCCGTACGCGGCGCTGACCCCGAACTCGCACACGAGCCGGCAGTCCCTGGCGGCCGACCTCGCCGGCGTCCGGGCCCGCGGCCACTCCGTGGACCGGGAGGAGGGCGTGACGGGCATCGTCGGCTTCGGGTTCGCCCTGCGCTACGACACCCCGGCACAGGACGCGATCAGCTGCTCGGTGCCGGTGGCCCGGCTCACGCCGGAGCACGAGGAGCGGATCATCGCCGTGATGCGGGAGGTCCGGGCGAAGGCCGAGGCGACGGTCCCGGCGGGCGGCGGAACGGTGCACTGGCGGTAGCGGGAGAGGCCTGAAACACCGCTCGAAAGGCCCGCGTTTACCCGGGGTTCAGCACCCCAAACGCAACGTGCTTCACATCACACTCCCTGGGTTCTCGTCCCCGACTACTTGCTTGATACAAATTGTTTGCGCGTTCCTGTCCGTCGACGGTCGTCGCCCCCTCCCCCTTTCTTCCGCTCCTTTCGCATGCCCTGGGAACGCCCGTGTTCGCCCCCCGCACCACCCCCTGGCCCCTCGTCGCCCTTTTCACGGCCGGGTACCTCGCTCCGTATCTGCTGCCGACCACCGTCGGCCGACTCGATTCGGGCCTTCCGCTCTCCACCACTCAGGCCGGTGCCGTCGGCAGTGCGCTGCTGCTGAGTTCGGCGACCGCCGGATTCGTCCTGGCCTCGCGCGTCGAACGGGTCGGGGCCCGCACCCTCGCCCGGCTCGGTCTCGCCCTGGCCCTGCTCGGCTACGGCGCCGCCGCGGTGACGACGGCCGTCCCGGCCGTCGTCACCGGCGCGATCGTCGGCGGGTTCGGCTCCGGCACGGCCACCACCGTCGCCGCCACCCTGATAGCCGCCCAGCGGGATCCGCACCGGGCCTCCACCGCCGAGGTTGCTCAGCGTCTCCGCCCTCGCGGGCGCCGTGTATCTGACGTTCCCGCACGTCGGCCCGGGGCACGGCTGGCCGCTGGCCGCGATCGCCCTCACGGCCCTGGCCGTCTGGCCGCTGACCGGCCGGCTCCCCGTCGGGGCCCCCGCCGCACCCACCCGGCACGACAGGGCCAGGCTGCCGCACGCCCGTTCCGGGCTGCTGCTGGCCGCCGCCATGCTGTGCTGGTCGCTCGCCCAGAACTCCCTGTGGGGCGTGAGCGGACAGATAGGCCTGGTCCAGGCCGGCCTCGGCGAGGCCACCGTCGGTGCCGTCTTCGCCGTGGCCCTGGTCGCCGGGCTGACCGGTGTCCTCGCGGCGGGCGCACTCGGGGCGCGGCTGGGACGTGCCGTGCCGATCGGGGCGGGCACCGTCCTGATCGCCGGCTGCATCGTGCTCAGCGCCTCCGCGACCGACCTGACGAGCTTCGCGACCGGCGAGATCGCCTGGAACACGCTGTACCCGGTGGTGCTGTCGTACCTGATCGGCCTCGCCGCCTCGCTGGACCCGCGCGGCCGCTGGGCGGTGCTGGTCGGCTCGGCGTCCTCGCTGGGCACGGCCGTCGGGCCGCTGACCGGCAGTGTGCTGTCGGCGCAGGCCGGGTTCCCGGTCATGGGCGCGATCCTGGCCGCCGGTCTGCTGGTCATCGCCCTGCCGATGACCGCCGTCGCCCTGCACACCGGCGGGCGTCCGCTGCTGCCCGGCGCGATCCGCCGCCGCGGCGGTCACCCGGCCGCCCTGGTCGCCGCCGCCACGGGCACCCCCACCGGCGCCGTCCCCGAGATCGGCGCCCCGGAACAGCCGGTGGTGGAGATCCCGGTGGAGACCCCTGCCGTCCCCGCCCAGCGTGCCTATGACAAGGCGGGGTCGGAGGTCTTCTAGGCCCTAGGTGAAGGTGTACGCCTCCACCTCGGCGAGATACCGCGCCCGCAGCTCCTCGTCGTCCTCCAGGAAGGAGGCGAGGAAGGAGTTGCGGGCCAGCTCGCGCAGCCGGTCCTCGGTCAGGCCGAGGGTCTCGCGCACGGCGTCGAAGTTGTCGCCGGCGTATCCGCCGAAGTAGGCCGGGTCGTCCGAGTTCACCGTGCACATCAGTCCGGCGTCCAGCATCGCGGGCAGCGGGTGGTCTGCGAGGGTGTCGACCGTGCGCAGCCGGACGTTCGACAGGGGGCACAGGGTCAGCGGCACCCGGTCGCGCACCAGCCGCTCCACCAGCGCCGGGTCCTCCACACAGCGCAGCCCGTGGTCGACCCGCTCCACGCCGAGGACGTCCAGCGCCTCGACGATGTACTCCGGCGGCCCCTCCTCACCGGCGTGCGCGACCCTGCGCAGCCCGAGCGCGGCGGCGGCCTCGTACACCTCGCGGAACTTCACCGGCGGGTGCCCGACCTCGGCCGAGTCGAGGCCGACGCCGGTGATCCGGTCCAGGTACGGCTTGGCCGCCTCCAGCGTGGCCAGGGCAGACGCGGCGGACTCGTCGCGCAGGAAGCACAGGATCAGCCGGGTCGAGACGCCGTGGTTCGCCTCACTGTTCCCCAGCGCGCGCCACAGCCCCTCGACGACCGTGCCGAGCTCCAGTCCACGACTGGTGTGGGCCTGCGGGTCGAAGAAGATCTCCGCGTGCCGCACGCCCTGCGCGGCGGCACGTTCGAGGTAGGCGTTCGCGAGGTCCTCGAAGTCCCGCTCGGTGCGCAGGACGGCCATGAGCTCGTAGTACAGGTTCAGGAAGGACTGAAGGTCCTCGAAGCGGTACGCCTCGCGCAACTCGTCCGTGGACGCGTACGGCAGCGTGACACCGCCCCGCGCGGCGAGCTCGAAGGCGAGTTCCGGTTCCAGGGTGCCTTCGATGTGAAGGTGCAGTTCGGCTTTGGGGAGGGACATCAATTCATCGTACGGCCGTTTCACCGACGCTTCGGTACCGGCACTCTCAGCAGATCATGCGCCACGGTGAGCTCGCCCTCATACCCGGCGGCCCGGGCCTGCCGCTCGAACTCGTCCGGGTCGGTGTAGCGCTGGCTGAAGTGGGTCAGCACGAGGTGCCGCACCCCGCCGTCTCGCGCCACCCGACCTGCCTGACCTGCCGTCAGGTGACCGTGTTCGACGGCGAGTTCCTCGTCCTCGTCGAGGAACGTCGACTCGATGACGAGCATGTCGCAGCCCTCGGCGAGCGCGTACACGCCGTCGCACAGGCGGGTGTCCATGACGAACGCGAACCGCTGCCCGCGCCGTGCCTCGCTGACGTCGTCGAGCGAGACGGCGCCGAGGGAGCCCTCGCGCTGGATCCGGCCGACGTCCGGGCCCTTGATGCCGTGCGCGGCGAGCCGCTCGGGCAGCATGCGGCGGCCGTCGGGCTCGATGATCCGGTAGCCGTACGACTCCACCGGGTGCGACAGCTTCCGGGCCTCCAGCGTGTAGACGTCCGTGCGGGCGAGGGGCGCGTCGGCGGCGACCGGGGCCTGGGTGATGTCGACGGTCTCGCGGTAGGCGGTGGCGTACCGGAGCCGGTCGAAGAAGCGCTGCCCGGAGCGGGGGTAGTGGGCGGTGATCTCGTGCGGGACCTTGTCGAGGTTGATGCGCTGGATCACGCCGGCGAGGCCGAGGCAGTGGTCGCCGTGGAAGTGCGTGACGCAGATCCGGTTGAGGTCGTGCGCGGCCACCCCGGCGCGCAGCATCTGGCGCTGCGTGCCCTCGCCGGGGTCGAACAGGATGCCCTCGCCGTCCCAGCGGAGCAGGTAGCCGTTGTGGTTGCGGTGCCGGGTCGGGACCTGGCTGGCGGTGCCGAGCACCACGAGTTCACGTACGGACAACGCGGATTACCCCGGGGGCCATTCGAGGCCGCGGCCGCCGAGCACGTGGGCGTGCACGTGCCACACGGTCTGCCCGGCGCCGCTGCCCGTGTTGAAGACGAGGCGGAAGCTGTCCAGCTTGTCCTCGTCCGCGACGGCCTGGGCCTCGCGCAGCACGTCGGCGGTGAGGGCCGGGTCGGCGGTGGCGAGGGCGGCGGCGTTCTCGTGGTGCGCCTTGGGGATGACCAGGACGTGGGTGGGGGCCTGGGGGTTGATGTCGCGGAACGCGACGGTGGTGTCTGTTTCGCGGACGATGGTCGCCGGGATGGTGCCTGCGACGATCTTGCAGAACAGGCAGTCGTCCTGGGGTTCCCCTGCCATTTTTCCTCCGGGGGTTGGCCGAATATGGTCCGACTCGGGCATCGTATCGTCGTCGGGTGCGGGGGCATTTGGGCTGGTCGCGCCCACGCGGCGGAGCCGCACATCGATGCGGCCCCCGCGCCCCTAAGAAGTCGGCAGTGCCGGGGGCGTCTTTGCGGGACTGGTCTCCAGGCTCTCCAGTGCCAGTCGGATGGCCTCGTCCAGTTGGGCGTCCCTGCCTGCCGCGTAGTCCTGGGGGCGCTGGACCACCTCCACGTCCGGGTCCACGCCGTGGTTCTCCACTCCCCATTCGTAGCCCTCCAGCCAGAAGGCGTACTTGGGCTGGGTGACGAGGGTGCCGTCGACGAGGCGGTAGCGGCTGTCGATGCCGATGACTCCGCCCCAGGTGCGGGTGCCGACGACCGGGCCGAGACCCAGGGCCTTGATCGCGGCGTTGACGATGTCGCCGTCGGAGCCGGAGAACTCGTTGGCGACGGCGACGACGGGGCCGCGGGGGGCGTCCTCGGGGTAGCTGTAGGCGCGCATCCCGCGGGGGACGGCCCAGCCGACGACACGGCGGGCGAGTTTCTCGACGACCAGCTGGGAGGTGTGGCCGCCGCGGTTCTCGCGGACGTCGACGACCAGGCCCTCGCGGGCCACCTCCACGCGCAGGTCGCGGTGGATCTGGGCCCAGCCGGGCGCCTGCATGTCCGGGACGTGCAGGTAGCCGAGCCGGCCGCCGGACTTCTCGTGGACGTAGGCACGCCGGTCGGTGACCCAGGCGTGGTAGCGCAGCGGTTCCTCGTCCGCGACCGGGACGACGACGGCGTGCCGCGGGTCGCCGCCGCCGGACGGGGAGATCGTCAGCTCGACCGGCTTGCCCGCCGTGCCGATCAGCAGCGGGCCGGGGCCGGTCACCGGGTCGACCGGCTGTCCGGCGACCGCGAGGATCGCGTCCCCGGGGCGTACCGCGACGCCGGGCGCGGCCAGCGGACTGCGGGCGTCCGGGTCGGAGGTCTCGGAGGGCAGGATGCGGTCGACGCGCCAACTGCCGTCCTCGTGCCGGGAGATGTCGGCGCCGAGCAGGCCCTGGCGGGGGCCGCCGCCGAAGCCGCCGCGCGGGGTGACGTAGGCGTGCGAGGTGCCGAGTTCGCCCTGTACCTCCCACAGCAGGTCGACGAGGTCGTCGTGGGTGGCGCACCGGTCCACGACCGGGCGGTAGCGGTCGAGGACGCCGGCCCAGTCGACGCCGCTCATGTCGGGCCGCCAGAAGTGGTCGCGCATGATGCGGCCGTTCTCGTCGAACATCTGCCGCCACTCGGCGGCCGGGTCGATGAACTGGCGTACGCGGCTGAGGTCGACGGTGATGTTGCTGTCGCTGTCGTCGTCGTTCGAGGCGCGCCGGTCGCTGGGCACGACCTTCAGCCGCCCGTCGGTCCACAGCAGGACCCGCTTGCCGTCGCCGCTGACCTCGAAGTGGTCGGCGTCGACGGCGAGATGCTCGACGCGCTGCTGGGCGAGGTCGTACCGCTCCAGCTCGGACTTGGGGTCGGGGTCGTCCGGGGTGGCCCGGGACGCGCCGAGCACACCGGCGACCGGGTGGCGCAGCCACAGGACGCCGTCCTTCGCGGCGCGCAGGTTGGAGTAGCGGGCGGCCTCCACCGGGAACGGCACGATGCGGTCGGCGAGCCCCTCCAGGTCGATGCGGGTGGTGGGGGTGCCCTCGCTGTCCGGGGTCTCCTCCCGGTCGGGCGTCTCGAAGGACCGGCCGTGCCGCTGCGGCCCGAACGGGGAGGGGGTGGTGGCCGCGAGGGTGATGAGGTGCGGCCGGGCGCCCTCCACGAAGGCCAGGTCGAAGACGTGCTCGTCGTAGACCGGGTCGAAGGAGCGGGTCGACAGGAACGCGAGGTGCTTGCCGTCCACGGTGAACTGCCGGCGCGTAGTCCTGGAAGCGCAGCGGGGTCGCCTCGGTGACCGACAGGTCGGTGGTGTTGGCGAGCTTCAGCTGGCACAGGGGCCGCGGGCCGGGGTGGGACCAGGCGAGCCAGGACGAGTCGGGCGAGAAGACCAGCCCGGACACGTCTCCGTCCTCGCTGCGGTCCAGCTCCCGCACCTCGCCCGTCTCGCGCTCGACGAGCAGCAGACGGCCGTCGTGGGAGGCCACGGCCGCGCGGCTGCCGTCGGGCGCCATGGCGAGGTCCAGCACCCGGCCGAGCTGCCCGGCGGCGAGCCGGCGCGGCGTCGCCCCCGGGGTGAGGCCGGTGGCGGGCGCGAACTCCAGGGCGTCGTCGCCCTCGGCGTCCGTCACCCACACCACCCACTCCTCGCCGTCCGCACGGAAGGTGCGCGGCAGCCGGGCCCGCACCCCGGGTGTCGCGGCGAGCGCGCGGGCCGGGCCGGAGCGGTGCGTGACCCAGTGGACGGAGCCGCGTACGGAGACGGCGCTGCCGCGCGCGGTGTGGTCGGGGGACGCCGACCCGAACCACCGGGAGGCGTTCACCGGGAACGGCTGAAGGTCGACGCGCTGCCCGCCGAGCCGTACGTCGAGCCGGCGCGGCTCGGCACCGTCCAGGTCGTCGAGCACCCACAGCTCACCGGCGCTGGCGTAGACGACACGGGTGCCGTCGCCGGCGGCGTGCCGGGCGTAGAAACCGCCGAGCGGGGTGTGCCTGCGCAGGTCGGATCCGTCGGCGAGGGAGGAGTACAGCGCGCCGGTGCCCTCGTGGTCGGAGAGGAACGCGATCTTCTCGCCCACCCACACCGGGTATTCGATGTTCCCGTCCAGCTCCTCGTGGAGCCGTACGAACTCGCCGTCGCCCTCCCGGTCGATCCACAGCTTGCCGGCCGTGCCGCCGCGGTACCGCTTCCACCAGGCGGCCTCGCGGCCCATCGGCGCGGACAGGAGCACGGGGTGCGGCCCCTGGGCGACGTCACCGACGGGCCCGTACGGCAAGGTGGTGGCCGGGCCGCCGTCGAGCGGGACGGCACGCGCCCAGGTGCGGCGCAGGCTCGCCTGGCCCTGCGTGCTGATCACCAGGACCTCGCCGTCGGGGGTCCAGCCGCACACCCGGGTCTTCGCACTGCCCCAGTACGTCAGCCGCTTGGCGGGGCCGCCGTCGACCGGGGCGATGTGCACCTCGGGGGCGCCGTCGCGGGTGGAGGTCCAGGCGACGGTGGTGCCGTCGGGCGAGATGCGGGGCTGGGTCACCGGCACGTTGTCGGCGCTGACCCGCCAGGCCCGGCCGCCGTCGAGCGGCGCGAGCCACACGTCGTCCTCGGCGGTGAAGGCGACCAGGTCGCCGTGCACGTGGGGGAACCGGAGGTATGCAGGCGATGTCACCTGATCACCCTATGCAAGGACGGCGTCGTGCGGACAGGGTTCGGATCACTTGCCCTCGACAGGACGGCAGTCCGGGTACCGGTCGCACCAGATGGTCTGGGTGACGGTCACCGTGACGGTGGGGCCGGGCTGCCCGTTCGTGGGCCCTCCGCCCACGGGCGGGGGACTGGTGCTGTCGCAGTCGCCGAGCCCGTCGACCTCGAACCACACCTTGCCGTCCACCTTGGCGGTGATGTTCCCGCGCACGCAGGCACCGTCCACGGCGTGGGTCACCTCGCCGTCGACGGTGATGTCCTTGCCGTCCTCCGTCTCGCCCTTGCAGTCCACGGTGGCGACGGTCTTCTGACTGGCGGAGGGCGACGACTTCGCGCTCGTGCCGCCCTTGCCGTAGGAGGCGGTGCAGCTGAGCCAACGCACGCCCGCCTTCTGGCGGTTGAGCTCCTTGGTGACGGTCTCGTCGGTGGTGTACGCGACGGAGGCGGAGCTGATCGCGCCGGGTTCGCAGGCGACCGCGCCGCCCACGGCGACGACCGCGAACGTCGCCGCCACGACCATCCGCCGACCGCGTGTGCCCTTCCGGATCCTCCACGAAGCCCCCATGGAGGGCAGCCTGCCACCGTCGGGGGCGGTGCGGTAGGGCGCAAAGGCGTCAGGTGCGCAGCAGCAGCCACTCCTGGAGCTCCACCAAGTTGCCCTCGGGGTCCTTGAGATGGGCCACGCGCATGCGGTCCGTCATCGGGGCCGGGCCGTGCAGGATCCTGGCGCCGCGCAGGGTGATCTCCTCGCAGTAGGCGTTCAGGGCGTCCACGCGCAGGACCACCAGGGAGCGGTGGCCGGCCGCCTCGTCACCCAGTTCGCCGAGGACGCCGGCCATCATCGACCGCCGGCGGGGGAGGTCAGGACCAGCGGCCGGTGCGAGCCAGGAGCACGGCCGCGGCCGCCGTCCCGGCAGTCGAAGTGCGCAGCACACTGCGCCCGAGGCGATATGGCTTCGCCCCGGCCCCCTCGAACAGCGCCAACTCCTCCGGTGCGACGCCCCCTTCGGGCCCGACGACCAGCACGATCTCGCCGGACGACGGCAGTTCGGCGGTCGCCAGCGGTTCGTCCCCGCTCTCGTGGAGCACGGCGGCGAAGTCGGCTCCGGCCAGCAGCGCGGCGACCTGCTTGGTCGTCGCCGCCTCCGCGACCTCGGGAAAGCGCACCCTGCGGGACTGCTTGCCGGCCTCCCGCGCCGTCGCCCGCCACTTGCCCAGTGCCTTCAGCCCCCGGTCGCCCTTCCACTGCGTGATGCAGCGCGCCGCCGCCCACGGCACGATCGTGTCGACGCCGACCTCGGTCATGGTCTCCACGGCCAGTTCCCCGCGGTCGCCCTTGGGCAGTGCCTGGACGACGGTGACCCGGGGCTCCTCCGGCGGTTCCTCGGTCACCGAGTCCAGCTGGACGATCAGCCGGTCCTTGCCCTCGGTGTCGAGTACCACGCAGTCCGCCCAGCGCCCGGCCCCGTCCGTGAGGACGACGTCCTCGCCGGGGCGCAGCCGCTTCACGGAGACGGCGTGCCGCCCTTCCGGACCGTCGAGGACGTAGCGGCCGCCGCCGCCCGCGTCGAAGTGCTCGACCACGAAGACCGGAGCTGTCATCGAACGCCCCCGCCCGCCAACGCCGACCTGGCCGCCGCGAGTTCACCGGCCAGCACCTCCACCAGCTGCCCCGCGGGCAGCTCCCGTGCCATCCGGTGTCCCTGCCCGGCCCACAGCGCCATGCCCTGCGCGTCACCCGCCTTGGCGGCGGCCTTGCGCAGCGGCGAGGTGAGGTGGTGGATCTCGGGGTAGGCGGCGGGCGCGTACGGCCCGTGCTCGCGCAGGAAACGGTTGACGAGGCCGCGCGCCGGGCGGCCCGAGAACGCCCGGGTCAACTCCGTACGGACGAACAGGGGGTTGGTCAGTGCCTGCTTGTGCAGGGCGTTCGCGCCCGACTCGGGCGTCGCGAGGAACGCGGTGCCGAGCTGGGCCGCGCTCGCGCCCGCCGCGAGCACCGCGGCGATCTGGCCGCCGCGCATGATGCCGCCGGCGGCGACGATCGGGATGCTCACGGCCTCCCGGATCTGGGCGACCAGGGACAGCAGTCCGATGCCGGACCCGTCCGTCTCCGGGATGTCCCGGTGCGTGCCCTGGTGGCCGCCGGCCTCGACGCCCTGTGCGATGACGGCGTCCGCGCCCGAACGCTCGACGGCCCGGGCCTCGTCGGGGGTGGTGGCGGCGGCCAGGACGAAGGTGCCGACCCGGTGCAGGGCGTCGACGACCTCCCGGCTCGGGGCGCCGAAGTGGAACGACACCACGGGCACGGGGTTGTCGCGCAGCACCGTCAGCTTGGTCTCGTAGCCGTCGTCACGGCCGCTCTCGGGATCGCCGAGCTCGGCCTCGTACCAGGAGGCCTCACCGGCCAGCTGGTGGGCGTACACGTCGACGGCGGCGGGGTCGGCGTACTCCGGCTGCGGCATGAAGAGGTTCACGCCGAACGGCCTGCTCGTGAGGGACCGGAGCTGCTTGATCTCCTCGTACATCCCGTCGGCGGTCTTGTACCCGGCGGCGAGGAACCCGAGCCCGCCCGCCTCGCACACGGCGGCGGCGAGCCGCGGCAGGGAGACTCCGCCCGCCATGGGGGCCTGCACGATCGGGTGCGGGAAGAGATCGGTCAGCGCGGAGGACATGACCGCATGTTGTCACGTCCTCCGAACAAGTCCGAAACCGGCCTGCCGACTGGCATAGACCAGCAGCACGCTCGGACTGCCGACCGTTGAAGGCGTCCTTCAACCGCGGCCTCAGCGCCCGTTGAACGCGTCCTTCAACCGCGAGAACAACCCTTGCTGCCCAGGTTGGAACTGTCCCGTGGGACGTTCCTCGCCGCGGAGCTTGGAGAGCTCGCGGAGCAGGCGTTCCTGTTCGGGGTCGAGCTTGGTCGGGGTCTGGACCTCGACGTGGACGATGAGGTCGCCGCGTCCGCCGCCCCGCAGGTGTGTGACACCACGGCCGTGCAGCGGGATCGACTGGCCGGACTGGGTGCCCGGGCGGATGTCGACCTCCTCCAGGCCGTCCAGCGTCTCCAGTGGCACCTTCGTGCCGAGGGACGCCGCCGTCATGGGGATCGTCACCGTGCAGTGCAGGTCGTCGCCGCGCCGCTGGAAGGTGGAGTGCGGGAGTTCGTGGATCTCCACGTACAGGTCGCCCGCCGGGCCACCGCCCGGCCCGACCTCGCCCTCACCGGCGAGCTGGATCCGCGTGCCGTTGTCGACACCGGCCGGGATCTTGACCGTGAGCGTACGGCGGGAGCGGACGCGGCCGTCGCCCGCGCACTCCGGGCACGGAGTGGGCACGACCGTACCGAAGCCCTGGCACTGCGGGCAGGGCCGCGAGGTCATGACCTGGCCGAGGAAGGACCGGGTGACCTGGGACACCTCACCGCGGCCGCGGCACATGTCACACGTCTGAGCGGAGGTGCCCGGCGCCGCGCCCTCACCACTGCAGGTGTTGCAGACGACCGCCGTGTCGACCTGGATGTCCTTCGTCGTGCCGAAGGCCGCCTCGTCGAGCTCCACCTCGATGCGGATCATCGCGTCCTGGCCCCGGCGGGTGCGCGAGCGCGGTCCGCGCTGCGACGCCGTGCCGAAGAACGCGTCCATGATGTCCGAGAAGTTCCCGAAGCCACCGGCTCCGAAGCCGCCCGCGCCGCCGCCTCCGGCCTGCGAGAGCGGGTCGCCGCCGAGGTCGTAGACCTGCTTCTTCTGCGGGTCCGACAACACCTCGTAAGCGGCGTTGATCTCCTTGAACCGCTCCTGGGTCTTCGGATCGGGGTTGACGTCCGGATGCAGCTCGCGTGCGAGCCGCCGGAAGGCCTTCTTGATCTCTTCCTGCGACGCGTCGCGGCGCACGCCGAGTACGGCGTAGTAGTCCGTGGCCACTACGACTCCGCCAGGATCTGTCCGACGTACCGTGCCACTGCGCGTACCGCTCCCATCGTTCCCGGGTAGTCCATGCGGGTCGGTCCGACCACGCCGAGCTTGGCGACAGCCTCGCCGCCCGAACCGTAGCCGACCGACACGACGGACGTGGAGTTGAGTCCTGCGTGGGCGTTCTCATGACCGATACGTACGGTCACGCCCGGATCCTGCGCCTCGCCGAGCAGCTTGAGGAGCACGACCTGCTCCTCCAGAGCCTCGAGCACCGGCCGGATCGTGAGGGGAAAGTCATGCCCGAAGCGGGTGAGATTGGCGGTGCCGCCGATCATCAGCCGCTCCTCGTTCTCCTCGACGAGCGTCTCCAGAAGCGTGGAGAGCACCGTCGAGACCGTACCCCGGTCCTCGTGCTCGAAGGCCTCCGGGAGATCCTCCACCAAACTCGGCACATCCGCGAAACGGCGGTTCGCCACCCGGCTGTTGAGTCGCGCGCGCAGGTCCGCGAGCGAGGCGTCGCCGAAGGGCGCCGCGCAGTCGACGACGCGCTGCTCGACCCGCCCGGTGTCCGTGATCAGTACGAGCATCAGCCGCGCGGGCGCGAGGGAGAGCAACTCCACGTGCCGCACGGTCGACCGGGTCAGCGACGGGTACTGCACGACGGCGACCTGCCGCGTGAGCTGGGCGAGCAGCCGTACCGTACGCGCCACGACGTCGTCGAGGTCGACGGCGCCCTCGAGGAAGTTCTGGATCGCGCGCCGCTCGGGCCCGGTCATCGGCTTGACGCCGGCCAGCTTGTCCACGAACAGCCGGTAGCCCTTGTCGGTGGGGATGCGCCCGGCACTGGTGTGCGGCTGGGCGATGTACCCCTCGTCCTCCAGGGCCGCCATGTCGTTGCGGACGGTGGCCGGGGAGACGCCGAGGCTGTGCCGCTCGGTGAGGGCCTTGGAGCCCACCGGCTCCTCGGTGCCGACGTAGTCCTGGACGATGGCGCGCAGCACCTGAAGCCTGCGTTCACTGAGCATCGCGCACACCTCCAGAAGTCGTCCGCCCGTGGTCCTGCCTGTCGAGCCTGGCACTCTGCGCGTGCGAGTGCCAGCATTCCCCGGCCCAGTGTACGGCGGTGGGGTACACCCCCGGCAAGGCTGGTCGCGCGCTGTCGTGCCCGCAGCGGGTGCCACCGCTAGCGTCGCCGTATGACGGTGACTTGGGAAGAGCTCGGGTGGGAGCGGGTGGCCGCCGGGGTGGGCCGGTGCCGGCTTCCGGTGTGGGACTGCACGGCGGGGCTGGTCTCCGGTGAGGACGCGGTCCTCGTGATCGACGCGGGGTCGAGCCCGGCCGAGGGCGCGCGGTTGCACGAGCAGGCGCGGTCGCTCACCGGTCGCCGTGTGACGCATCTCGCTCTGACCCACCCCCATTTCGACCACGTCTTCGGGGCGGCGGCGTTCCCGGACGCGGAGGTGTTCGGCGCGGTGGGCGCGGACGCGGTGCTGACGCGGATGCGGGACCGCGACGAGCTGTGTGCGGACGCCGTACGGAACGGCCTGGCGGCGTCGACGGCGCGGGAGGCGGCGGACCGGCTGGTCCCGCCCCGCCACCTGGTCTCCGGCGAGTGGACGCTGGACCTGGGCGGCGGCCGGCAGGTGCTGCTGGCGAACGTCGGCCCGGGGCACACCGCGCACGATCTGGCGGTGCTGGTGCCGGGCGATCCGGAGGTGGTGTTCTGCGGCGACCTGGTCGAGGAGTCGGGCGAGCCCCAGGCGGGTCCGGACGCGGTGCCGTCGCAGTGGCCTGCCGCCCTCGACCGGCTGCTCGCCCTCGGCGGCGAGGACGCGCTGTACGTGCCCGGTCACGGAGCGGTGGTGGACGCGGCGTTCGTCCGGGCCCAGCGGGACGCGCTGGCCGCGCGTTTCGGCGTGTCGCGGTGATCGCGGCACGCCTTCTCCTATCGTCATCCGAATGCGCCAGTACTCTCCGGACCTGACCCCGCCGTGGAAGAAGCCGACGCCGGTGCCCGAGGTTCCGGCGGAGCCGGGCCTGGTGGTCGAGGAGCCGGGGACCGGGTTCTGCGGCGCGGTGATCCGCTGCGAGGCCGGCACGGTGACACTGGAGGATCGCTTCGGCAAGCACCGTGTGTTCCCGATGGAGCCGCGCGGGTTCCTGCTGGAGGGCAAGGTGGTGACGCTGGTGCGGCCGTCGGCGGGCGGTCCCGCGCGTCCGACGCGCACGGCCTCCGGATCGGTCGCCGTCCCCGGCGCACGCGCACGCGTGGCCCGTGCCGGCCGCATCTACGTCGAGGGCCGGCACGACGCCGAGCTGGTCGAGAAGGTGTGGGGCGACGACCTGCGCATCGAGGGCGTGGTGGTGGAGTACCTGGAGGGCGTCGACGACCTGCCGTCGATCGTCCGGTCCTTCGCCCCGGGCGCGGACGCCCGCCTCGGCGTCCTGGTCGACCACCTGGTCCCGGGCAGCAAGGAGTGGCGCATCGCCGAGTCGGTGACGAGCGAGCACGCGCTGGTGGTCGGCCACCCGTACATCGACATCTGGGAGGCGGTGAAGCCGTCGTCCCTCGGCATCGACGCCTGGCCCCGCGTCCCCCGCGGCCAGGACTGGAAGACGGGCGTGTGCCGGGCCCTGGGCTGGCCGGAGAACACGGGCGCGGCCTGGCAACGCATCCTGTCGGGCGTCCACTCGTACAAGGACCTGGAACCGGAACTTCTGGGCAGAGTGGAAGAACTGATCGACTTCGTAACGGCGTAGCTGCGCACACCCGTGCCGACCCAGCTGTCGGCAGTCGTGCCGCTGGGGCGGCACCCCGCACCGCGTAGCTGCGGGCAGTCGTGCCGCTGGGGCGGCACGGGTGGGCGCAGCGGCACCCCGCCCCGCCGGGCTGCGCGACGCCCCGGCCCCAGCCCCGAGCACCTCAGTCCACGAGGTCTCGCACGACCCCGTCCGCCAGCAACCGCCCCCGCAGCGTCAGCACAGCCCGCCCCTCCGCATACGGCCCGGTCTCCAGAAGCCCCTCCGACAACGCCCTGCGCGAGGCAGCCAACCCCTCCTCCCGCAGCAGCGAGAGCGGCACCCCCTCCCGCAGCCGCAGCTCCAGCAGAATCCGCTCGACCCGCCGGTCCTCCTCCGAGAGCACCTCACGCCCGGCCCCCGGCGACCGCCCAGCCGCCAGCGCAGCCGCATACGCCCCGGGATGCTTGACGTTCCACCACCGCACCCCGCCCACGTGGCTGTGCGCACCGGGCCCGGCCCCCCACCAGTCGGCTCCCCGCCAGTACAGCTCGTTGTGCAGGCACCGCCCCGCCTGCGAGGTCGCCCAGTTCGACACCTCGTACCACTCGAAGCCCGCCGCCGAGAGCATCTCCTCGGCGATCAGATACCGGTCGGCGTGCACATCGTCGTCCGTCATCGGCACCTCGCCCCGGCGGATCCGACGAGCCAGCTGCGTACCCTCCTCCACGATCAGGGCGTACGCGCTGACATGATCGGGCCCGGCCCCGAGCGCCGCCTCCAGCGAGGCCCGCCAGTCGTCGTCGCTCTCCCCCGGCGTGCCGTAGATCAGATCCAGGTTCACGTGCTCGAAGCCCGCCGCCCGCGCCTCCGCCACGCAACGCTCGGGCCGCCCCGGCGTGTGCGTACGGTCCAGCACCTTCAGCACGTGCTGCCTGGCACTCTGCATCCCGAACGAGATCCGGTTGAACCCGCCCTCCCGCAGCGCGGCCAGATACGCCGGACCCACCGACTCCGGGTTCGCCTCGGTCGTGACCTCGGCATCCGGCGCCAGCCCGAACTCGTCGCGGATCGCGCCCAGCATCCGTACGAGATCACCGGCGTCCAGCAGCGTCGGCGTCCCCCCGCCGACGAACACCGTACGGACGGGCCGCGGGTCGTCCCCCAGCACCTTCCGGGCCAGGCGGACCTCCTCGACCAGCGTCTCGGCGTAGTTGTCGCGGGAGGCGAGCACGCCGCCGGTGCCGCGCAGCTCGGTCGCGGTGTAGGTGTTGAAGTCGCAGTAGCCGCAGCGGGTCGCGCAGTACGGAACGTGCAGGTAGAACCCGAGCGGACGGTCGGCGGCCCCGGCCAGTGCGGACGCGGGCAGTGCGCCGTCGTCGGGGACGGGCTCGCCGTCGGGGAGTGCGGAAGGCATGCCTTCCATTGTCCAGCACCCGCGCGGTCGCTCCCCCTCCTCACTCGGCCTGCTCATTCCGCCTGGAGCACCAGCAGCGCCAGATCGTCCGCCGGGGGGCGCGCCCCGAACTCGTGCACCAGCCGATTGATCCGCTCGGCTATCAGCTCGGCGTCCAGCCCCGCGCACCCGGCCAGCGCCGCCGCGAGCCCGTCCTCGTCGTCGAACTGGCGGGAGCCGGAGCGGCGCTCGGTCACGCCGTCGGTGACGCACAGGAGCGTGTCGCCGGAGCGCAGCTCGAAGGTGTCGCTGGTGTACGTGGCGTCCTCGACGACACCGAGGAGGGTCTGCGGCTGCGCGGCGGTGTGGACCTCGCCGCCCGCCCCGAGCAGCAGGGGCAGCGGGTGCCCGGCGGAGGCGACGGTGCAGCGGACACCGCCGTCGAAGGGGATCAGCTCGCCGTACAGCAGGGACAGGAAGCGCGTCTGGGGGCCGTCACCGGGCGGGGTCGGCCGGGCACCGGCCGCCACCAGCGCCCGGGCCGCCGCGTCCGCGGCCTCCGTGGCGTCGTCGAGCAGGAGCTGGTTGAGGCGGTCCAGGACGTCGGCGACGCGGTAGCCCTCCCGGGCCAGCAGCCGCAGCCAGGGCCGGGCCAGGCCGATCACGACGGCCGCCTCGGGGCCCTTGCCCTGGACGTCGCCGACGGCGAAGCACCAGCGGCCGTCGCCCGCCGGGAACAGGTCGTAGAAGTCGCCGCTGGGTCCGCCCTTGTCGCACGGCTCGTAGACGAGGGCGCTGCGCACCCCGGGGATCTCGGCGACGGCGCCGGGCAGCAGTCCGCGTTGCAGGACGGCGCTGATGGTGGCCTGGCGGGCGTACTGCCGGGCGGCGCCGATGGCGAGCGCGACGCGGCGGCTGAGGTCCTCCACGAGGCCGGTGATCTCGTCGGGGAAGCGTGCCTTCCCGGACCTCCCGATGACGAGGGTGCCCAGCGGGCGTCCCCCGGCGACCAGCCGGTACGCCAGGGCCGAGCCCGGTTCGCCCGGCGCGTCACCGAGCGCCTCGCCGGGCCAGGGGTAGTCGACGGGCCCGGACCGTAAGGGGTCGGATGCGGGCGGCGGGTCCTTCTCCAGGGCCCGGCGCAGCTCCTCGATGCGGTTCTCGCTGGCGTGCCAGACCCGGGCCAGCCGGGGTCCGCCCGCCGCGGCGCCGCCGTTCCAGCCGCCGCCGGTGGCCTCGTCCTCCAGCCACACCGCGCACCAGTCGGCCAGCCGGGGCACGATCAGCTGCCCGGCGAGGGCGGCGACCAGGTCCTCGTCGAGCTGTCCGGCGAGCAGGTCGGAGGCCTCGGCGAGGAAGGACAGGGCGCCGCGGCCCAGCCATGCACCGTCCTGGCCGTCCCGGTCGTCCCGGCGGCCGTACCGCTCCTGCCAGTCCTGGTCGTACCAGTCGCGTAGGTCCTGCCGGTCGTGAACGCCCTCCGCCGGCCTCCCGTCCTTCGCCGGTCCCCCGTCCTCCGTCGGTCCCTCGCCCTCGCCCTCGCCCGGGAGCGGCTCCGGCGCCAGGATCTCCGCCACCCGCAGGCCGCGCGCCAGCGCGTGCTCCCCGGCGTACGCCTCGATCTGCTCGTCCGCCTCGCACCCCGTGGCGGGCAACCGCGCCCACACGGTCTTCCGGCCCGTGCGGTACGTGATGCCCCAGGCCTCGGAGAGCGCGCCGACGAGCCGCAGGCCGCGCCCGTACTCGGGTGTCTCGTACGGGGATTCCGGCTCACCGCCGCGCGGGGCGCGGGAGGGGTGGTGGTCGGAGACCTCGACGACGAGCGCGGCCGTGTCCTTGTCGTCGCCTTCCAGCCGGCACTCGCACTCGACGTCGGTGCCGGCGTGCACGACGGCGTTGGTGACGAGTTCGCTGACGATGAGCAGGGCGTCGTCGGCGAGGCCTTCGGTGAGGTGCTCGGCGCCGGGCAGGCCGAGTCCGGTCCACTCGGCGAGCGCCGCCCGGACGAGGGCGCGGGCGGCGCCCGGCGCGAGGGAGCTGCCGGACAGGGCCGCGTACGCCCGCGCACGCTCCGGCACGGACGGTGCGGGATCCTCGGAGACGGATCCGTCTTTCTGGATGGGCACAGGCACTTCCGAAGCGTGTGCAGGCGCCTCTGATGCACGGGAGGCGGTCTCCCGTTGCGTCGGAATGGCCCCCATGGACAGCTCCCCGGGCAGTTCGTACGAATACGCCACAGTCGATGCCGACAGAGTGACAGACTGACCACGCCCATAAGCGCCGAGTTACCGAAGTGGGCCGCCATGAGTGAGAACAGTGCTACTCCTGTGGTCGAAGACGGGTACGAAGACGGTCATATTCGTGCATCCGATCTGCGTCCCCTGCTCGCCGCGATGACAGCCGCACGCGACGGCGACTTCACGAGGGCGCCGGAATCCGGCCACGGGATGGTGGCCGAACTCACCGCGGTCTTCAACCAGATCATGGACCGCAGCGTCCACTTCACCACCGAGGTGCAGCGGGTGAGACGGGAGCTGGTGCGGCACGGCCGGCTCGACGAGCGGCTCTCGGCCAGTCCGGGGCAGGGCCTGTGGACGTCCCGGGTCAACGACGTGAACCAGTTGCTCGACGCCCTGGTCGCACCGGCGGCGAATGCGACACGTGTTCTGGACGCGGTGGCCGGCGGTGATCTGACCCAGCGGGTCGACCTGCACGACGGGAGCCGGCAGTTACGCGGCGATCTGCGTCGCCTGGGCCGGGCCGTGAACACGATGGTGGACCAGCTCTCCCTGTTCACGGGCGAGGTGACGCGGGTCGCGCGCGAGGTCGGCACCGAGGGGCGGCTCGGCGGCCGCGCCAAGGTGCGGGGTCTGTCGGGCAGTTGGCGGGACGTGACGGAGGCCGTCAACACGATGGCGTCCCGGCTGACGGCGCAGGTGCGGGACATCGCGGCCGTGACGACGGCCGTGGCGCGCGGCGATCTGACCCGCACGGTCAAGGTCGAGGCGACCGGTGAGCTCCTCGAACTGAAGCTGACCGTGAACACGATGGTCGACCAGCTGTCCGCCTTCGCCGACGAGGTCACGCGCGTCGCCCGCGAGGTCGGCACCGAGGGCCAGTTGGGCGGCCGGGCGCAGGTGCGGGGGGTCTCCGGGGTCTGGAAGGACCTCACCGACAACGTCAACTTCATGGCGTCGAACCTGACCTCCCAGGTCCGCAACATCGCCCAGGTGACCACGGCCGTCGCCAACGGCGACCTGTCCCAGAAGATCACGGTCGACGCGCAGGGCGAGATCCTGGAGCTCAAGTCGACCATCAACACGATGGTCGACCAGCTCTCCGCCTTCGCCGACGAGGTCACGCGCGTCGCCCGCGAGGTCGGCACCGAGGGCAACCTCGGCGGCCGGGCCCAGGTCCGGGGCGTCTCCGGGGTCTGGAAGGACCTCACCGACAACGTCAACTTCATGGCCGACAACCTCACCTCGCAGGTGCGGAACATCGCGCTCGTCTCCACCGCCGTGGCCCAGGGCGACCTCGGCAAGAAGATCACGGTGGAGGCGAAGGGCGAGATCCTGGAGCTCAAGTCCACGATCAACACGATGGTCGACCAGCTCTCCGCCTTCGCCGACGAGGTCACCCGCGTCGCCCGCGAGGTCGGCACGGAAGGCAACCTCGGCGGCCAGGCCCAGGTCCGGGGCGTCTCCGGGGTCTGGAAGGACCTCACCGACAACGTCAACTTCATGGCGCTGAACCTGACCTCCCAGGTCCGCAACATCGCCCAGGTGACCACGGCTGTCGCCAACGGCGACCTGTCGAAGAAGATCACGGTCGACGCCCGGGGCGAGATCCTGGAACTGAAGGACACCGTCAACACGATGGTGGAGCAGCTGCGGGCCTTCGCCGACGAGGTGACGAGGGTCGCCCGCGAGGTCGGCACCGACGGCCGGCTCGGCGGCCGGGCGCAGGTGCTGGGCGTCTCCGGGGTCTGGCGGGACCTGACGGACAACGTCAACTCGATGGCCGACAACCTCACCTCACAAGTGCGCAACATCGCCCAGGTCGCCACGGCCGTGGCCCAGGGCGACCTGTCCAGGAAGATCGACGTGGACGCCCGCGGCGAGATCCTGGAGCTGAAGACGACCATCAACACGATGGTCGACACGCTGTCCTCCTTCGCCTCGGAGGTCACGCGCGTGGCCCGCGAGGTCGGCTCCGAGGGACAGCTCGGCGGCCAGGCCAGGGTCGAGGGCGTCTACGGCACCTGGAAGCGCCTGACGACGAACGTCAACGAACTCGCGCTCAACCTCACCACCCAGGTCCGTGCGATCGCCGAGGTCGCCTCCGCGGTGGCCCAGGGCGACATGTCCCGCTCGATCACGGTGGAGACGCAGGGCGAGGTCGCCGAGCTGAAGGACAACATCAACCTGATGGTGGCCAACCTGCGCGAGACCACCCGCGCGAAGGACTGGCTGGAGTCCAATCTGGCCCGTCTCGCCGCGCTGATGCAGGGCCACCGCGATCTGATGGAGGTCGCCGACCTGATACTGCGCGAGCTGACGCCGCTGGTGAGCGCGCAGTACGGCGCGTTCTACCTGGCCGACCCGGAGGAGGACGGAGCAACGGTTCCCACCAAGGGGCTCGCCTTCATCGCCGGGTACGGCGCCGCGCAGGACGCGACCGTCGAGACCGGCGGCCTCCCCGTGCACGGTCTGGTCGCGCAGGCGGCCCGGGAGAAGAAGCGGATCCTGGTGGAGGACGCCCCGCCGGACTACATCAAGATCAACAGCGGTCTGGGCGAAGCCGCTCCCACCACGATCGTGATCATCCCGATCCTCTTCGAGGACAAGCTCCTGGGCGTCATCGAACTCGCCTCCTTCTCCCGCTTCTCCGACGTGCACCTGGCCTTCTTCGACCAGTTCGTCAACACCATCGGCGTCGCCATCAACACCATCATCGCCAACTCGCGCACGGAGTCCCTGCTCGGCGAGTCCCAGCGCCTGGCCCGGCAGCTCCAGGAGCGCTCGGACGAACTCCAGATGCAGCAGGGCGAGTTGCAGCGCTCCAACGCCGAACTGGAGGAGAAAGCCGCCCTGCTGGCCACGTCCTCGCAGTACAAGTCTGAGTTCCTCGCGAACATGTCGCACGAGCTGCGCACCCCGCTGAACTCGCTGCTGATCCTGGCCCGGCTGCTCTCCGACAACCCGGACGGCCACCTCTCCGACCAGGAGGTGCAGTTCGCGACGACGATCCACCGCTCGGGCTCGGACCTCCTCCAGCTGATCAACGACATCCTGGACCTGTCGAAGATCGAGGCCGGCCGGATGGACGTACGCCCCAAACGGCTGCCTCTCATCAAGCTGCTCGACTACGTCCACGCCACCTTCCGCCCCCTCACCCTCGACCGGGGACTCGCCTTCGAGGTGGCGGTCGGCGAGGACGTGCCGCGCGAGATGTACTCGGACGAGCAGCGCCTGCAGCAGATCCTGCGCAACCTCCTCTCCAACGCGATCAAGTTCACCGCGACGGGCAAGGTCGAGCTGCGGGTGGACCGGGTGCGGGACACCGAGCACCGCTTCGTCCGGGACGCCGACGACGTGATCGCGTTCTCGGTGTCCGACACCGGCATCGGAATCGCACCGGAGAAACTCCCGGTGATCTTCGAGGCGTTCGCACAGGCCGACGGCACCACCAACCGCAAGTACGGCGGCACCGGCCTCGGCCTGTCCATCAGCCGGGAGATCGCCGGCCTGCTCGGCGGCCGGATCGTCGCCGAGAGCGAGCCCGGCAAGGGCTCCACGTTCACCCTCCACGTGCCGGTCGTCAGCCCCGGTCACACGGTGCCGCAACCACGCCCCGCGGACCGCTCCGAACTCCCGCTGCCCCTCCGGCCCGCCGTCGCCGGACCGTTCCCGGAAGCCGCGCCCGACACGGACGACGCCTGGCCCTCACCGACCAGGCTGGAGGCGTGGACGTCCGGCAGGCCGGGCCGGATCCTGGCCGGGCGGCGGGTGCTGATCGTCGACGACGACATCCGCAACGTCTTCGCCCTCACCCATGTCCTGGGCCGGGTCGGCATGACCGTGCTGTACGCGGAGAACGGCCGCGAGGGCGTCGAGACGCTGGAGCGCAGCGCGGCGGTCGAACTGGTCCTGATGGACATCATGATGCCGGAGATGGACGGCTACGAGACCATCTCCGCCATCCGCCGCACCCCGCGCTGGGCCGACCTGCCCATCGTCGCCCTGACCGCGAAGGCGATGCCCGGCGACCGCGAGAAGTCCATCGCCCGCGGCGCCAACGACTACGTGCCCAAGCCGGTGGACATCGACCGGCTGCTGACGGTCGTGTGCGAGCTGCTGGACCCGCAGGACACGCCGTCATGAGCTCCGAGCGCGCCGGAATCCTCCTGGTGGACGACATGGAGGACAACCTGACGGCCCTGGAGGCCGTCCTCGCCTCCCTCAACGAGCCGCTGATACGCGCCCGTTCCGGCGAGGAGGCGATGAAGGCCCTGCTGCGGCAGCCGATCGCCCTGGTCCTGCTGGACATCCGCATGCCCGGCATGGACGGCTTCGAGACGGCCGCCCACATCAAACGCCTCGACCAGACCCGAGACGTCCCGATCATCTTCCTCACCGGCGCCGACGACGACCCCGGCTACGCCTTCCGCGGCTACGCGACAGGCGCCGCGGACTACATGACCAAGCCCTTCGACCCCTGGGTCCTCAGGGCGAAGGTCAGCGTCTTCCTGGACCTCTACCGCAAAGGCAGAGAGGTGGAACGCCTCAGAAGAGAGATCCAGGACCTCAAACGCCGAGCGGACCAGGGCACTTAGGGGCGCGGGGCTGCATCGATGTGCGGCTCCGCCGCGTGGGCGCGAGCAACCACGAACACCCCGCAGCCGCCCGCGCTCACCAGCCGCCTCCTACGCCTCGCGAGAGCCCTCGTACATCTCATCGATCAGATGCTTGTACTCCCGCTCCACCACGGGCCGCTTCAGCTTCAGGCTGGGCGTGATCTCCCCGTGCTCGACATCGAGATCCCTCGGCAGCAGCCGGAACTTCTTGATGGTCTGCCACCGCTGAAGCCCCTCGTTGAGCTGCTTCACATACCCGTCGACCATCTCGACCGTGACCGGCGAGGCAACGATCTCCGCGTACGACTTCCCCTTCAGCCCGTTCTCCTTCGCCCACTCCGTGACGGCGACCTCGTCGAGCGCGATCAGCGCCGTGCAGAAGTTCCGGTCGGCCCCGTGCACGAGGATGTTGGACACGTACGGGCACACCGCCTTGAACTGCCCCTCGACCTCCGCCGGCGCGATGTACTTGCCGCCCGAGGTCTTGATGAGGTCCTTCTTGCGGTCGGTGATGCGCAGGTACCCGTCGGGCGACAGCTCGCCGATGTCCCCGGTGTGGAACCAGCCGTCCGGCTCCAGCACCTCCGCCGTCTTCTCGGGCAGCTTGTGGTAGCCCTCCATGATCCCGGGCCCGCGCAGCAGGATCTCCCCGTCGTCGGCGATCCGCACCTCCGTGCCGGGCAGCGGCTTGCCGACGGTGCCGGTGCGGTAGGCCTCGCCCGGGTTCACGAACGAGGCGGCCGAGGACTCGGTCAGGCCGTAGCCCTCGAGGATGTGGATGCCGGCGCCGGCGAAGAAGTACCCGATCTCGGGAGCCAGCGCCGCCGAGCCGGAGACGCACGCCCGCAGGTTCCCGCCGAACGCCTCCTTGATCTTGGCGTACACCAGCGCGTCGGCGACCTTGTGCTTGGCGCCCAGGCTGAACGGCACGGAGGCGGTTCCGGTCCGCCGGAAGTTGTCCTGCGCGACCTTGGCGTATTCGCGCGCGACCTCGGCCGCCCACTGGAAGATCTTGTACTTGGCGCCGCCGCCCGCACGGGCCTTCGCGGCCACGCCGTTGTAGACCTTCTCGAAGATGCGCGGCACGGCCGCCATGTACGTCGGCTGCACCACCGGCAGGTTGTCGATGATCTTGTCGACCCGGCCGTCCACGGCGGTGACGTGCCCGACCTCGATCTGGCCGGAGGTGAGCACCTTGCCGAAGACGTGCGCGAGGGGCAGCCACAGGTACTGCACGTCCTCGCCGCTGACCAGGCCCGTCGCGGCGATCGCCTTCGCCATGTAGGACCAGTTGTCGTGCGGGAGGCGCACGCCCTTGGGGCGGCCGGTGGTGCCGGAGGTGTAGATGAGGGTGGCCAGCTGGTCCTTGGTGATCGCCCCGACCCGCTCCTTGATCAGCTCGGGGTCCTTCTCCAGCCGGGCCGCGCCGCGCTTCTCCAGCTCGTCGAGGGTGAGGATCCAGTCGGCGGTCTCGACACCGGCCGCGTCGATGACCACCACATGGGTGAGGTCGGGCAGCTCGGCGCGCTTCTCCTGCGCCTTGGCCAGCTGCTCGGCGTTCTCCGCGATGAGCACCCGGCTCTCGGAGTCCGACAGGATGTACGCGGACTCCTCCGCGTTGGTCTGCGGATAGACCGTGGTCGTGGCCGCGCCGGCGCACATGATGCCGAGGTCGGCGAGGATCCACTCGATCCGGGTACTGGCGGCGAGCGCGACGCGCTGCTCGGGCTCGACGCCCAGCTCGATGAGGCCCGCCGCGATGGCGTAGACCCGTTCGGCGGCCTGCGCCCAGTTCAGCGACTTCCAGTCGTCCGGCCCCTCCCCGGAGGCCGAGGGCACCGGATAGCGGTAGGCCTCGGCGTCCGGCGTGGCCGCCACGCGCTCCAGGAAGAGGCCCGCCACGGACGGCGGACGGTTCTCGATCAGGGTCTGTGTGTCGCTCACGACATCCTCCGGGCCCGCGACAGTGCGGCTGGCTCAGGTGCGGCTGGTTGGTACCCACGAGCTGCTGGTCACACGCTCTTGTTTAACTCGTGAGTAACTATGGAGCAGGGATCAGAGTAAAGGCCGACCGCTTTCCACGTAAGGGTCCGCGGCCTGTCATTTCATACAGAGAGCTACCCCGTATACGCACAGGAGCCCGCCGCACTTTCGCACGACGGGCCCCTGTTCTACCCGGTTTGCCGCGTAACCGACGGTAACCCGTCGTTACTTCTTGCTCTTGGCCGACCCCGCGCTGTCATCGCTCGACAGGACGGCGATGAAGGCCTCCTGCGGAACTTCCACGGAACCCACCATCTTCATCCGCTTCTTGCCCTCCTTCTGCTTCTCCAGCAGCTTCCGCTTACGGGAGATGTCACCGCCGTAGCACTTGGCGAGGACGTCCTTGCGGATGGCGCGGATGGTCTCGCGGGCGATGACCCGGGAGCCGATGGCGGCCTGGACGGGCACCTCGAAGGCCTGCCTCGGGATCAGCTCCTTGAGCTTGGCGACGAGCCGCACGCCGTACGCGTACGCCTGGTCCTTGTGCGTGATCGCCGAGAAGGCGTCCACCTTGTCGCCGTGCAGCAGGATGTCGACCTTGACCAGGCTGGAGGTCTGCTCGCCGGTGGGCTCGTAGTCGAGCGAGGCGTAGCCGCGGGTCTTTGACTTCAGCTGGTCGAAGAAGTCGAAGACGATCTCGGCGAGGGGCAGGGTGTAGCGGATCTCGACCCGCTCCTCGGAGAGGTAGTCCATGCCGAGCAGCGTGCCGCGCCGGGTCTGGCAGAGCTCCATGATCGAGCCGATGAACTCGCTGGGCGCCAGGATGGTGGCCCGCACGACCGGCTCGTAGACCTCCGAGATCTTGCCCTCGGGGAACTCGCTCGGGTTGGTGACCGTGTGCTCGGTGCCGTCCTCCATGAGGACGCGGTAGACCACGTTCGGGGCGGTCGCGATCAGGTCGAGCCCGAACTCGCGCTCCAGCCGCTCACGGATCACGTCCAGGTGCAGCAGGCCGAGGAAGCCGACGCGGAAACCGAAGCCGAGGGCGGCGGAGGTCTCCGGCTCGTAGACCAGCGCGGCGTCGTTGAGCTGGAGCTTGTCGAGGGCCTCGCGCAGCTCGGGGTAGTCGGAGCCGTCCAGCGGATACAGACCCGAGAAGACCATCGGCTTGGGGTCCTTGTAGCCGCCCAGCGGCTCCTCGGCACCCTTCTGCTGGCTGGTGACGGTGTCACCGACCTTGGACTGACGGACGTCCTTCACACCGGTGATCAGGTAGCCCACCTCACCGACGCCGAGACCGTCGGCCGACAGCATCTCCGGCGAGTTGGTGCCGATCTCCAGCAGCTCGTGGGTGGCGCCCGTGGACATCATCCTGATGCGCTCGCGCTTGTTGAGCTGCCCGTCGATGACCCTGACGTACGTCACCACGCCGCGGTAGGAGTCGTAGACGGAGTCGAAGATCATGGCCCGCGCGGGAGCGTCCTTCACGCCGACCGGGGCCGGGACCTGCTCGACCACCTTGTCCAGCAGCGCCTCGACACCGAGTCCGGTCTTGGCGGAGACCTTCAGGACGTCGTCGGGGTCGCACCCGATGAGGTGGGCCAGCTCCTCGGAGAACTTCTCGGGCTGCGCGGCCGGCAGGTCGATCTTGTTGAGCACGGGGATGATCGTGAGGTCGTTCTCCATCGCCAGGTAGAGGTTGGCGAGGGTCTGGGCCTCGATGCCCTGGGCGGCGTCGACCAGGAGGACGGTGCCCTCGCAGGCGGCGAGCGACCGCGAGACCTCGTAGGTGAAGTCGACGTGCCCCGGGGTGTCGATCATGTTGAGGATGTGCGTGTTGCTCTTGTCATGGGTGGGGGCCCACGGCAGACGCACCGCCTGGGACTTGATCGTGATGCCGCGCTCGCGCTCGATGTCCATGCGGTCGAGGTACTGAGCGCGCATCTGCCGCTGCTCGACCACCCCGGTGAGCTGGAGCATCCGGTCGGCGAGCGTGGACTTGCCGTGGTCGATGTGCGCGATGATGCAGAAGTTGCGGATCAGAGCCGGGTCGGTACGGCTCGGCTCGGGCACATGGCTAGGGATCGCGGGCACGCAGGGTCCTGATTCTTGAGGCGTCCGCAGTGTCTGCGGTCTCGGGTCGGATCGGATCGATACGTAGCCTCCATGGTCCCACGGGTGGGGACCATGGACGGGTTTGGGCCGTGGGTGGACCCGCTGGTAGCCTGGGTGGCTGTGTCTCATGCCCTCTCGCACGAGGCACGTCATCAAGAAATCACACCTGAAAAGGCTCATTCGTGGCGAACATCAAGTCCCAGATCAAGCGGATCAAGACCAACGAGAAGGCGCGGCTGCGCAACAAGGCCGTCAAGTCTTCCCTCAAGACCGCGATCCGCAAGGCCCGTGAGGCCGTGGCCGCGGGTGACGTGGAGAAGGCCACCGAGTACCAGCGCGTTGCCGCGCGTCAGCTCGACAAGGCCGTCTCGAAGGGCGTCATCCACAAGAACCAGGCCGCCAACAAGAAGTCGGCGCTGGCTCAGAAGGTCGCCGCGCTCAAGGGCTGACGTTTGATGTGACGCCGGAGGGAATCGAGCGGGCCCTCTCTCATCCGCTCCCGTCCGGCACCCCTCGGATCCACGCGCGGCCTGCGTTCGCCACGCGGGCGTGGATCCAGCAGCTTGAACCGAAGGCCGGGTGCTCTCCTGTTCCCCATGGGAGGGCGCCCGGCCTTCGACCTGCTCAGGACCAGAACTCGTCGCTCTTGTCGATGTCCTCGACACACTCGTCGAGATCCGTGACCCTGTCTCCGACGATCCGGAAGACGATGCAGCCGGTGTCGTCCAGGCGCTTGCCCTTCCGCTCGGCGGTGACCCGGCACATGCCGACCGCGTGACCACGGCCGTCGACGGCGATCCCGAGCACGTCCAGACGCATCGATCCGGCGGTCTCCTCCCCGATGCGCCGGTACATGTCGATGATCGCGTCCTGGCCCTTGAAGTCGCCCGAGAGCGGGTGGCTGCCGGGCACGTGGTGCGTGGCGTCCTTCGCGATCAGTTCCCGCAGGGTGTCCAGGTCGCCTCGGGTGAAGGCCTCGAATCCCTTGCGGACGAGTGCTGCGTGCGGATGCTCAGCCATGTCCCTCGCCACCTCTCCGTCTCTTGGCGACGTACGGCTGACACACTCGATTCTCCCTCCGGACGGCATTCGCGGCACAGTGGAGACATGGCAGCAGACCGCAGGAACGTGCTGGCCGGGGCCCGGGTGGCGACCCGGCTGCCCGCCCAGGACCTGGACCGGGCACGGCGCTTCTACTCCGAGAAGCTCGGCCTCGACCCCGTCGACGAACGGCCCGGCGGGCTGCTGTACCGGTGCGGCGGCGCGGACTTCGTGCTGTTCCGCTCCACGGGGGCCTCGCCCGGCACCTTCACACAGATGGCGCTGGAGGTAGACGACATCGAGGCCGCCGTGGCCGAGCTCAAGCGGCGTGGCGTGGTCTTCGAGGAGGTCGACCTGCCCGGCTTCCGCACGGAGGGCGGGATCGCCGAGATCGAGGGCAACTACCCGAGCAAGGGCGCCCGGGGCGAGCGGGGCGCCTGGTTCCACGACAGCGAGGGAAACCTGCTGGGAATCGGCGAGCCGGTCCTCTGAGCCCGACTCGGTCCGAGGGGTGCCACCGCCCGGCCCGGCCCCGGCTCCGCCCCGGGGAAGCCGGTCGCCCCGGCGAAGCCGTGCCCGAGAGACACCGCCGCCCGCACCCCGGGAAGCCCGTCTTCCGGCCAGCCCGGCCCGAGAGATCCGCCGGGCCCGCCGGAGGAGCCACCGGTCATCCGAGCGCAACCCGGCCGAAGGATGCCGCTAGCCCCGACCCCGGGACCGTGCCGCGCGGGCGATGGTGACCACCGCCTTCTCCAGGGCGTACTCGGGATCGTCGCCGCCGCCCGCACCCCGCGAAGTCCGACTTCCGGCAAACCCGGCCCGAGAGATCCGCCGGGCCCGCCGGAGCCACCCGTCAACCGAGCACAACCCCGGCCCGAAGGATGCCGCTAGCCCCGGCCCCGAGAGCGTGCCGCGCGGGCGATGGTGACCACCGCCTTCTCCAGGGCGTACTCGGGATCGTCGCCGCCGCCCTTCACACCCGCGTCCGCTTCGGCCACCGCTCGCAGGGCCACGGCGACCCCGTCCGGGGTCCATCCCCGCATCTGCTGCCGTACCCGGTCGATCTTCCACGGCGGCATCCCCAGCTCCCGCGCGAGATCGGCAGGACGGCCGCCACGGGCCGACGACAGCTTCCCGATCGCGCGGACTCCCTGCGCCAGCGCGCTCGTGATCAGCACCGGCGCCACCCCGGTCGCCAGCGACCAGCGCAACGCCTCCAGCGCCTCCGCCGCCCGCCCCTCGACCGCCCGGTCGGCGACCGTGAAGCTCGACGCCTCGGCCCGGCCGGTGTAGTACCGCCCGACGATCGCCTCGTCGATCGTCCCCTCGATGTCCGCGACCAGCTGCGACACCGCCGACGCCAGCTCCCGCAGATCACTCCCGATCGCGTCGACGAGCGCCTGGCACGCCTCCGGCGTGGCGGACCTGCCCACCGCCCGGAACTCGCCCCGCACGAACGCCAGCCGGTCCGCCGGCTTCGTCATCTTCGGGCAAGCCACCTCGCGCGCCCCCGCCTTGCGCGCCGCGTCGAGCAGCCCCTTCCCCTTGGCCCCGCCGGCGTGCAGCAGCACCAGGGTGATCTCCTCGGCGGGCGCCCCGAGATACGCCTTCACGTCCTTGATCGTGTCGGCCGACAGGTCCTGCGCGTTGCGTACGACGACGACCTTGCGCTCCGCGAAGAGCGACGGGCTCGTCAGCTCGGCGAGCGTGCCGGGCTGCAACTGGTCCGGGGTCAGGTCCCGTACGTCCGTGTCGGCGTCGGCGGCCTTCGCGGCGGCCACCACCTCCTGCACGGCGCGGTCGAGCAGCAGCTCCTCCTGGCCCACGGCGAGCGTCACGGGGGCGAGAGGGTCGTCATTCGCAGTCTTCCTGGCCATCGCGACAAGCATCCCACGCACCACTGACAGCGATGCCCGCAAGGACCGCGCGTGCGAGGACACCGGACGGGGAAGCTACGGCTCCTCCCGCCAGCCCTCCCACTCCCCGGCGAACCGGTCCAGCTCCCCGGCGTCCAGCCGCCCGGCCTCGTCCCGCAGGACGACCAGCCACTGCGCGTCCTCGGCGTCGTCCTCACCGGCCAGTGCGTCCCGCACCAGCCGCGGCTCCTCCACGACCCCGAACCGCTCCCCGAGCGCCTCCACCACCTCTTCCGCGGCATCCCGGTCGGGCAGCACCAGCACATGTCGCACATCACTCACGCCGGACATTGTCCGTCACGGCGCCGGAGCCGGGCCGCCGGCTCAGCCCTTGCGCACGACCTGGACGTCGAGGTCGACCCTGATGCTCGGTCCGACCACGGCGATGCCCCGCGCGAGCATGGTCTGCCAGCTCACGGTGAAGTCGTCCCGGTGCAGTTCGGTGGTGGCCCGGCAGGCCGCCCGCACCTCGCCCTCCATGCCGTTGCCCAGCCCCAGGTACTCCGTGTCCAGCGTGACCGTCCGCGTCACGCCGTGCAGCGACAGCGCGCCCGTCACGGCCCACCGGTTGGCGCCCTTGTGCACGAACCGTTCGCTGTAGAACTCGAGGGTCGGGAACCTCGCGACGTCCAGGAAGTCCGCCGACCGCAGATGGTCGTCCCGCATCCTCATGTTGGTGTCGATGGAGGCCGCGTCGATCACCACGTGCATCGCCGACCGCTCCAGCGGCTCGGTGACCCGCATGACGCCCGCGAAGGACTTGAACTGCCCATGGATCCGGGCCAGTCCGATGTGCCGCGCGGTGAAGCCGATCGAGGAGTGCGCGGGCTCGATCTCCCAGTCGCCGGGCTCGGGCAGGTCCGGCGGCCGGGCCACCTGGAGCCGCACGTCCCCGAGCGACGCCAGCGCGTTCTCGTCGACCTGTGCGGTCGCCCGGTACGGGGTGTACCCCTCCGCCTGCACCGCGAGCCGGTACTCCCCCGCGGGCACCGTGGTCACGAACGACCCGAACGGATCGGCGCCACCGCTGACCACCGCACGCCCCATGGCGTCGGTGACCGCGAACTCCGCGTGTCTGACCGGCTCGTTGACCGGATCGAGCACCCGGCAGGACAGCACCCCGGCGCTGGGCGGGGTCGGCACCGCCGCCAGGGGACTCGTCCGTTGCACTCGGTTCGTTCGGCTTCCCAGCCAGCGGCCGATCATCTGGACACCTCGCGCGACTCGAAGTCAGCGGTTTGATCACTGTTCATCGGGGACGCATTCGACCACCGTTGAGGCTTTCGAGGCAAGACGGGACCACATCACGGGAATCCAGCACTTGTGATGGGACTACGCACGAGTAGAACCGACAAGAACCATGTGGACCATGTGTGGAGGGTGTGACCCCTCTGGTCCGGTTCAGTCACCGTCCCGGCCGGTGTCCCTGGTCCTCGCGCCCCGGACCGTCGGCACCTCGCCGAGCTCGATCCCGAACCGCTCCCGGTACACCCCCAGCACCTCCTCGTCCGTCGCCAGTTCCCGCTCCTCCCGCGTCCCGTCGGCCCCCGTCACCGTGTATCTCCGGCCGCTGAGGGTGATCCTCCCGCCGTCCTCCGTGACCCGTGAGCAGACCAGCGACCGCGTGAAGTGCGACACCGACGACGTGCTGTGCCACCACGCCCCGGCCACGAAGTCGCCCAGCGCCCGCGGCCGCACCTCCAGGCGGTACCGCGGACTGCCGTCCCGGATCACGTCCAGGTCCGCCGCCTCCACCGTGTCGTGCCCACCGCGCACCCCGGCCGCGTCGGGCCGCGCCTCGACGATCCGGAAGGCGCCCCCGGGGTCCTCCTGCACTCCCCGGTCCCCGAACGCCAGCGGCAGATGGCTGTGCGCCCCGAACCCGACGTCCGCCAGCCAGTCGCCCCCGTCCACCGTCCGCACCCGCAGCGCGAGATGGTCGTACGGGATCCCGAGCCGCTCCCCCTCCCCGTACACCCGCCCCGCGAGCAGCGCCACGTCGTATCCGAGCGCGGCGAGCAACGCCCCGAAGGCGCCGTTGAGTTCGTAGCAGAACCCGCCCCGTCGCGCGCCCACGACCTTGTCCAGCAGCCGCTGCTCCTCCAGCACGATCTCCTCGCCCAGATGGATGGAGAGGTTCTCGAACGGCACGGTCCGCAGATGGCGCAGATGCAGATCGCGCAGCGCGTCGACCGTGGGCCACGCCGGGTGCTCGGCTCCCAGGCGCCGGAGATAGGCATCAACCTGTGCTGAATTCATGCCCTCAGTCTCGCGCCACCCTCAGCTCCCCGTCCCCTTCCAGCACCGCCAGTGCGCCGTCCCGGTCCGTCCGCAGCACCGCCGCGCCCCCGGCGCGCAGCGCCGCGACCGTGCCGGGCGCCGGGTGCCCGTACGTGTTGTCCTCGCCGCAGGAGATGAGCGCCAGCCGCGGGGCCGCCCGGCGTATGAGGCCGGGGTCCTGGTAGGCCGAGCCGTGATGGGCGACCTTCAGCACGTCCACGCGCCTCAGCGCCCCTGCCGCCGGTGACCTGGCCAGCGCCCGCTGGGCCGGGGGTTCGAGGTCCCCGAGGAGCAGCAGACGCAGTCCTGCCGACCGGACCAGCATGGCGACACTGGCGTCGTTCGGCCCCTCCGGCTCAGGGTGCCCCGGGAACGCCTGCGGGGGCGAGCCGGGTGAAGGGTTCGGCGGCGGACCCGGGGGCGGCCACACCACCTGCCAGGAGAGCTCCCCCGTGCGGCGCTGTTCCCCGGCGGCGGCCCGCGTCACGGGAATCCTCCGGGCGGCCGCCTGCCTCCGGACGAACGCGGCCTGCTCGGCGGGTTCTTCGAAGCCGGTCGTCTCGATCGCGCCCACCGTCCGTCCGCGCAGCACACCGGGCAGACCCGCCACGTGATCCGCGTGGAAGTGGGTGAGGACGACCAGCGGGACCCTGGTGATGCCGAGTGCGCGCAGGCAGTGGTCGACGAGGTGCGGGTCGGGCCCCGCGTCCACCACCACACCGGCGCCCTCGCCCGCCGCGAGCACCATGGCGTCGCCCTGCCCCACGTCGCACATGACCAGCCGCCAGCCCGGCGGCGGCCAGCCGGTGATCACCCGGGTCAGCGGCGGCGGTTGCACCACCGCCAGCGCCAGCAGCAGGCCGCAGACGCCGCACCACCAGGGATGCCGGAGCAGCCGACGCCCCACGAGCAGCACGGCCGAAGTCACGACCGCGAGCAGCGCCGCCCCCGCCCAGCTGCCCGGCCAGTCCACTCCCGCACCCGGCAGCGCCGCCCCGGTACGGGCGACCGTCGCGATCCACTCGGCCGGCCAGTGCGCGCACCACGCCAGGGCCTTGGCCACCGGCATCCCGGCCGGCGCCGCGGCCAGCGCGGCGAAGCCCAGGACCGTGGCCGGCGCGATCGCGAACTCCGCGATCAGGTTGCAGGGCACCGCCACCAGGCTCACCCGCGCCGAGAGCACGGCGACGATCGGCGCGCACACGGCCTGCGCCGCGCCGGCGGCACCCAGGGCCTTGGCGAGCCCGTGGCGGCACTCCCCGGCGGTCGCAGCCCGGCGCTCCAGCGCGGCGCGGAGCGTTGAGCAGGGCTCCGGGTGGCTCGCGACGGAGAGCAGGGAACCCGTAACTCCGGGCCAGCCACGGGGTCGTACAGCACCAGCAGCAGGATCGCCGTCGCCAACGCCGGGATCAGTGATCTGCGGCGGCCGGTGGCGAGGGCGAGCAGCGCGACGGCTCCGCAGGCAGCGGCCCGCAGCACGCTCGGGTCCGGTCTGCACACGACGACGAACCCGAGCGAGAGCACGCCCCCGAGCACCGCGGTCGCCCGCAGGGAGATGCCTAGGCGAGGCGCGAGTCCCCGCCGCTCGACATGCTGCGCGAGGCCCGGTGGCCCGAGCAGCAGGGCGAGCAGGATCGTGAAGTTGGCCCCGGACACGGCCAGGGTGTGGGTGAGGTCCGTCTCCTTGAAGGCCTCCTCCAGCTCCGGGGTGATCCGCGAGGTGTCCCCCACGACCAGTCCCGGCAACAGCGCCCGGGCGTCCGGCGGCAGCCCGTCGGTCGCCTCCCGCAGCCCGGCACGCAGCCGGCCGGCGAGCCGTTGGGCGTCCGAGGGCGCTCCCACCACCTCCGGTTCGGCCTCGCCCCGCACCCGCAGCACGGCCGCGATCCGGTCACCGCCCGTCAGGGCGGGCGCCGATCGCGCGCTGACCCGCAGCCGGGTCGAGGGCAGCAGCCCGAGCCACGGTGACCGCCCGGCCTCGTCGGCGGCCGGGCGCCCGCCCCGGCTGTCCCGCCGGCCCGGACCCACGTCGACGATCATCAGCACCGGCGTCCGCGTCTCCAGCGTCGCGCCACCGCTCTCGTGGACACGCCGTACCTCGGCGTCGATCAGTACGGCGGTCGGAGTGACGTGATCGCCACGGACCCTGGGCCGCGTGAGGCGCGGGTCGGAGGTGAGCTCGACCTCGGCGGTCACGGTGGAGTACTCCCGGGCCAGGCCGGGCACGGGCCCCCGCCGCAGATCCGCTCCGTGCAGCCCGGCCGAAGCAGCCGCCGCGGCGACGCACAGCAGCACGGCAGCGGCGGACACCCGCGCCCAGGACGGCCACCCCGCTCGCCGAGCCCACGGCAGCAGAGCGACGGCGGCCAGAGGGCCGGCCACGGTGCCCGTGACCCACCCCGGTGACGCGTCGAGCATCAGCGCGGCGGTGGCCCAGGCCGCCAGGGCCGGTGGGACCAGCCGCAGGTCCGTGGGGCCCTCCTGCCGTGGACGGGAGGCGCCGAGGCGCGTCCCGGAGGCGGCGTGTACCGCCGACCGGCCGCGCGGCAGGTCGGGCGCGCTCGTCATGGCCGCACGAGGTTCCGCAGGTCGGCGAAGCGGCGGTCGCCGATGCCGTTCACCTCGCGCAGCTCGTCCACGGAGCGGAATCCGCCGTGCCGCGTGCGGTAGTCGATGATGTGCTGCGCCAGCACCGGGCCGACACCGGGCAGGGTGTCGAGCTGGTCCGGGGTGGCCGTGTTGAGGGAGACCGGAGCGGCCGCGCCGCCCGCTGCGCCACCGGCCATGCCACCGGGGGCCGTGCCGCCCGTGCCGGTCCCGGCGGGGGGAGCCGGTGCCCCGACGATCACCTGCTCGCCGTCCACGAGGAAGCGGGCGCGGTTGAGACCGTCGGTGTTCGTGCCGGGCTTCACACCGCCCGCCGCCCGCAGGGCGTCCGCGACCCGGGAGCCGGCCGGCAGCCGGTGGACCCCGGGCTCCCGGACCTTGCCGCCGACATCCACGACGACCTCGGGCGCCGCTGCTCCAGCTGTCGCCTTCGCCGCCCCGGCGGGCACACCAGGTCCCCGCTCCTCGTCGGCCCGCCCGGTCCGCCCCTGCTCCGCCCCGTACGGTGCCGCCGCGCGCACCACCTCGGGCGGGCGCACGGACTGGGTCCGGCCGGTCCAGAAGTGCTGTACGGCGAACGCCGCGCCGACGAAGAGCACGACGGTCAGCGCGAGCACGCTCCGCCGCTCCAGGCCGCACCTCGCCTGCAACCACAGCGGCATGCGCTCCCGCAGCGCCAGCCCGGCCCGCTCCCGCCAGGCACCCTCCGCGCCGCGCCCGCCCTGGCGGTCACCCGCGCTGACCACCTCGGCGCCGGCCTCGGCCTCATCCCTGAAGGTTCCGGCCTCACCCCTGAAGGGTCCGGCCTCACCCCGGATGGGCCCGGCCTCACCCCTGAAGGGTCCAACCTCATCCCTGAAGGCCCCGGCCTCACCCCGTAACGCCCCGCCCCCGCCCCGGAGAGGTGGCCCGGCCCCATCAGCGCACCGCTCCCCGCCCGGCGGCCCATGGCCCGACTCCCGTCGCTCCTCGGCCCGTTCGGCAGGCTCGCCGAACAGCACCTCCGTGCGCCGCCGGAGGTCTTCCGCAAAGGCCTGACGCTGCCGTGCACGGCCCCGGGCGGCAGGCCGGTGACGGCGGTGCCGGACGCGGCCGTCGGACGCCGGACCCCGGCCCGGGCCACTGGTCGCGGACGTTGTGCGTGAACGTGATCGAAGTGCCATGCGATGAGGTTCGGCCACATCGGCCCACTCGCGATGATCTTGGTCAATTCCCGGGGACAACACCCCACTTGTGGATAACTCCCCCACCCGCCCGGGTGAGTCAGGGCCCCCGGCGACCGTTCACCTAGGCGAAATCACCACTGCCAGCAACCCGGGCCCCGTGTGCGCCCCGATCACCGCCCCGACCTCGCTGACATGCAGATCGGCCAGCCCGGACACCCGTGTCCGCAACCGGTCGGCGAGGGCCGACGCCCGGTCGGGGGCGGCGAGATGGTGGACGGCGACATCGACCTGGGCGCCGGCCGCCCGGTCCGCCGCGATCTCCTCCAGGCGGGCGATCGCCTTCGACGCGGTCCGCACCTTCTCCAGCGGTTCGATACGGCCGTCGGCCAGTTGCAGCAGTGGCTTCACCGCGAGCGCCGAACCCAGCAGGGCCTGCGCGGCACCGATTCGGCCGCCGCGGCGCAGGTAGTCGAGGGTGTCGACGTAGAAGTAGGCGGACGTACCCGCGGCCCGCTTCTCCGCGGCCGCGACGGCCTCGTCCACCGTTGCGCCGGCCTCCGCGGTCTGCGCCGCGGCGAGCGCGCAGAACCCCAGCGCCATCGCGATCATGCCGGTGTCCACCACCCGCACCGGCACCGGCGCCTGCCGCGCGGCGGCGACGGCGGCGTCGTAGGTGCCGGAGAGTTCGGCGGAGAGGTGGAGGGAGACGATGCCGGTGGCGCCGGACTCGGCGACCTTGCGGTAGGTCTCCTCGAAGAGCGCCGGGCTGGGCCGCGAGGTCGTCACCGGGCGCCGCTTCTGCAAAGCCTGGGCGAGCGCGCGGGTCGAGATCTCGGTGCCCTCCTCCAGCGCCCGGTCGCCCAGGACGACCGTCAGAGGTACCGCGGTGATGCCGTGACGCTCCATCGTCCGGGCCGGCAGGTAGGCCGTTGAATCGGTGACGATCGCGACATGGCGGGACATGAGCTGGAGGTTACCTGCCGTAGCGCGCGTGCGGCAGCCCGGCCCCTGTGCCCTGTACCGCGAGTGGCCGGATCAAGTGGTGCTCTCGGGGCGGGGCTTCTTCTGCCAGGGGTAGGTGGGGCGCGGTCCGGCCGGTGCGATGGCGGGCTGTGCCGGCTCCTGCGCCGGGCTCGACCGCGGGGTCTCCGGCCAGGTCTGCCCGGCCGTGGGGGCATCGGCGGCCGGTGCGTCGGGCCACGGTGGCGGGGCGGGCCGGGACTCCGGTGCCGCCGTCCAGTGCCGCAGCGCGCCGGCCTCCACGTCGATCTGGGCGCCGAGCGTGTCCAGGTCGTCCTCGGCGAAGCGGCGGGCCCGGTCGCGGGCCGCCCAGCGCAGGGCGTCCGCCGACTGCGTGATGCGTTCGGTGCGCTCGCGCAGCTCGGGCAGCCGCTCGGACAGTGCCGCCCGGTTCGGCTCGGACTCCAGGCGCTTCAGCTCGCCGTCCAGTTCGTGTCCGTGCGCACTGAGCCGCTCGAAGAGGCCGACGGACTCCTTCAGGGACTGGTCCTCGGCGACGGCCGCGTGCAGCGCGTCCTGGGTGGCGCGCATGGAGGTGCGCAGTTTCAGCCGGAGCTGGGCGAGTTCGCCCGCCGCGCCGGGCTGGACGAAGGACTTGGCCCGCAGGGAGTGGTCCTCGACCGTGCGGCGGGCCTGGGAGATGCCGCGGTCCACGCCGCGCTTGGCGGCGCCGACCACCCTGACCGTGGCGTACGCGCCGAGCCCGAGAAAGAGCACGAAGAGCAGAGCGAATACTGCGATCACTGCTTCCATCGACTTCTCCTCAGGCTGTAGCGGCACACCTCACGTCGCTCTTCAACGGTAAACGCAACAGGCAGGCCCGGAGTTCCAGAAAAACCCCGAACCTGCCCGTAGGGGACTACCCCGACCCCCGCGAAACGCCAGGCCAGACGCTCTGCGGGACGAACGTCGGGCCGGAACGACGTTCGTTCACGCCGGAACGATGTTCACCAGCTTGGGCGCCCGCACGATCACCTTGCGGATCCCGGCCCCGCCGAGAGCGGCGACGACCTTCTCGTCCGCCAGCGCGACCTTCTCCAGCTCCTCGTCGGAGATGGCCGGCGAGACCTCCAGCCGCGCCTTGACCTTGCCCTTGATCTGCACGACGCAGGTCACGGTCTCGTCCACGACGTACTGCGGGTCGGCCACCGGGAAGTCCTGGTGCACCACGGAGTCCTCGTGCCCCAGCCTGCGCCACAGCTCCTCGGCGATGTGCGGGGCCAGCGGCGCGACCATCAGCACCAGCGCCTCGGCGACGGACCTCGGCACCGCCGCTCCCGCCTTGGTCAGGTGGTTGTTCAGCTCGGTGACCTTGGCGATGGCGGTGTTGAAGCGCATGCCCTCCAGGTCACCGCTCACCCCGTCGATGGCCTTGTGCAGGGCGCGGAGCGTCTCCTCGTCCGGCTCGGCGTCGACGACGGTCACCTCGCCGGTCGCCTCGTCGACGATGTTGCGCCACAGCCGCTGCAGCAGACGGAACTGGCCCACCACCGCGCGCGTGTCCCACGGGCGGGAGACGTCCAGCGGACCCATCGCCATCTCGTACAGCCGCAGCGTGTCGGCGCCGTACTCGGCGCAGATCTCGTCCGGGGTGACCGCGTTCTTCAGGGACTTGCCCATCTTGCCCAGCAGCCGGGAGACCTTCTCGCCCTGGTAGTAGTACGCGCCGTCGCGCTCCTCCACCTCGGCGGCGGGCACCGCGATGCCACGGCTGTCGCGGTAGACGTAGGCCTGGATCATGCCCTGGTTGAACAGCTTGTGGAACGGCTCGGCCGAGGAGACGTGCCCCAGGTCGAACAGGACCTTGGACCAGAAGCGCGCGTACAGCAGGTGCAGCACGGCGTGTTCGGCGCCGCCGACGTACAGGTCGACACCGCCGTGCGGCATGCCCTCGCGCGGGCCCATCCAGTACTGCTCGATCTCGGGGTCGACCAGCTTCTCGCTGTTGTGCGGGTCCAGGTAGCGCAGCTCGTACCAGCAGGAACCGGCCCAGTTGGGCATGGTGTTGGTCTCGCGGCGGTACTTGCGGGGGCCACGGCCGTCGCCCAGGTCCAGCGTGACGTCGACCCAGTCCTCGTTGCGGGACAGCGGCGTCTCGGGCTGGGTGTCGGCGTCGTCCGGGTCGAAGGTGCGCGGGCTGTAGTCCTCGACCTCGGGCAGCTCCAGCGGCAGCATCGACTCGGGCAGCGCGTGGGCGATGCCCTCCTCGTCGTAGACGATCGGGAAGGGCTCGCCCCAGTAGCGCTGACGGCTGAACAGCCAGTCCCGCAGCCGGAAGTTGACGGTGCCCTCACCGATCTCTTTGCTCTCCAGCCACTCGGTGATGCGCGCCTTGGCCTCGGCGACGCCCAGCCCGTCCAGGCTGACCTCGTCGTTCGACGAGTTGATGATCTTCGCGTCGTACGACGAGAAGGCGTTCTCCCAGGTCGAGGTGTCGGTGCCGCGGCCGTCGGTGGGCTCGACGATGCAGTGGATCGGCAGCTCGAAGGCGCGGGCGAACTCGAAGTCGCGCTGGTCACCGGCCGGGACGGCCATGATGGCGCCGGTGCCGTAGCCCATCAGGACGTAGTCGGCGATGAAGACCGGGACCTGCTCGCCGTTGACCGGGTTGGTCGCGTAGGCGCCGATGAAGACGCCGGTCTTGTCCTTGGCCTCGGCCTGCCGCTCCACGTCGGACTTGGACGCGGCCTGGGCGCGGTAGGCGGCGACGGCCTCGGCCGGGGTCGCGTGACCTCCGGTCCACACCTCGTGCGTGCCCTCGGGCCAGGCGGCCGGGGTGAACTTCTCGACCAGCGGGTGCTCGGGCGCCAGCACCATGTAGGTGGCGCCGAACAGGGTGTCGGGGCGGGTGGTGAAGACGGTGATGCGCTCACCGTCGATGGGGAAGTCGACGCGGGCGCCCTCGGAGCGGCCGATCCAGTTGCGCTGCTGCAGCTTGATGGCCTCGGGCCAGTCCAGCTCCTCCAGGTCCTCCAGCAGCCGGTCGGCGTAGGCCGTGATGCGCATGTTCCACTGGCGCAGCTTGGCCTTGAAGACGGGGAAGTTGCCGCGCTCGGAGCGGCCGTCGGCGGTGACCTCCTCGTTGGCCAGCACGGTGCCCAGCCCGGGGCACCAGTTGACCGGCGCGTCGGAGGCGTAGGCCAGCCGGAACTCGCCCAGGACGTCGGCCTTCTCGGCGGCGCTCAGCTCGCTCCACGGGCGCGTGTGGCCCGGGACGGGCCGCTCACCCGACTCGAACAGGTCGACCAGTTCGGCGATCGGGCGGGCCTTGCGCGCCTCGTGGTCGTACCAGGAGTTGAAGATCTGCAGGAAGATCCACTGGGTCCACTTGTAGTACTCCGGGTCGATCGTGGCGAACGACCGGCGCTTGTCGTGGCCCAGGCCCAGCCGGCGCAGCTGGGACTTCATGTTCTCCATGTTGGCCTCGGTGGACACGCGCGGGTGCGTGCCGGTCTGCACCGCGTACTGCTCGGCGGGCAGGCCGAAGGCGTCGAAGCCCAGGGTGTGCAGGACGTTGTGGCCGGTCATCCGCTGGAAGCGCGCGAAGACGTCGGTGGCGATGTAGCCCAGGGGGTGCCCGACGTGCAGGCCCGCGCCCGAGGGGTACGGGAACATGTCCATGATGAACTTCTTGGGCCTGGCGACGATCCCCGGGTCGCCCGCCAGGTCGCCCTTCGGGTTGGGCGCGGCGTAGGTGCCGTCGACGTCCCAGAAGTCCTGCCAGCGTGCCTCGATCTCGGCAGCCATGGCGGCCGTGTAGCGGTGCGGCGCCACCTCCGCCGGCGTGGCGGCGGCAGCGGCGGGGTTCGTCTCGCTCATGATCCTCAAAGCTCCATCGATCGTCTCTGCCTGCGGCTGTGTGGTTCGAGAAACGAAAAATCCCCTCGCACAGGAGGGGACGCCGCGCCGATTCCGGCCACTCGACTCGTCCGGTGGCCGGGACTGATCAGCGCGGCCCGCTAAGCAGAAGGCGTACGGCACGCATGGCGTTAGGGTACCGCAGGCCTCCAGCGACCCGCGACGCGCTTCCGGGGAGCCGTCCCGGCGCCACAAACACTGAACCAGGGTCAAAAGTTACTTCGCGTAACAGTAACTAAGGGACATCACAACAACCACATTGTCCTTTGATAACAACGCAATAACTCAAACCTCGTACCCATCGGTATGGCGCGGCTTAGAGTTCGGCAGCGGGACCGCTTTCCCGAACCGCTCGGAGTTGCCCCCATGAACCCTCATCGCAGTAACAGCTCGCTACACCCGGTCGCCGGGACGTGGGGAGGCCGGCCGTGACGAACGACTCCACAGTCGACGACTCCTTCGCCGACTTCCTCAACTTCGGCGCAGGCGTGCTGTCCCTCGTGTGCCTCTCCTGCTCGGTGATCTGGGGGCTCGTCGCCCAGGACCGGATCCTCCTCGACACCCGCAGGCGCATCCTGGCGCAGGCCGTGCACCGGACCACGGCCGTCGCCTCGATCGTCTTCCTCCTGGTGCACATCGGAGTGAAGCTGGCGCTGGCCCATACCTCGTTCGTGGCCGTACTGATCCCCTTCGGGCTGCTCCTCACCGACGAGATCGACACGGGCAGGGCGTACCTGATCGGCCTCGGCACCCTGGCCGGCCTGCTCATGATCTTCGTGGGCGTCACGGGCGTCCTGCGCAACCGCTTCGCTTCCCCGGCGCCCGTCGCGGCCCGCTGGCGGGCCATGCACATGCTGGCCTATCCGGCCTGGTGCGCCGCGCTGATCCACGGCCTCTACGCGGGTCGCTCGGCCAAGCCGATCTTCGTCATCCTGTACTGCCTGTCCCTGGCCGGGGTGGCCGGCGTCCTCGCCCTGCGCGCCGCTCCGCGCCCCGTCAAGCGCAAGGTCGCCGACAAGCTCACCAGCCTCTTCGGCAACCCGGAGGGCCAGGCTTTCAGGGACCTGGAGGAGAGCCGCTCCCGCGCGAACAGCGGCTCCTCGCTGCCCGGCTACGAAGGCCGGGAGGCGTTCGCGGGTGCCAAGGCGTCCCCGTCGGGACCGCTGTACGAGAAGGCGGAACGCCCCGCGCCCCAGGAGTCCGCGAACGGCTTCGCCGCGGCCTACCGGGCCGTCTCGGGTCCGCCCCAGGGCCAGCAGGCCTTCGCGGCGCCGGGGCCGACCACCCGCACCGAGCTGCCGCTGGACATGCAGCCCACCCAGACCATCCCGACCGTGGACGGCCCCTCCAGCACCTCGGGCAACTGGCCGATCCCGTCCCCGCCGCCGGTCGGCGAGGCCCCGCCGTCGGCCTACGACCCGCTCCAGGACACGGGCTTCAACATCCCGCCCTACGACCCCCTGCAGGACACCGGACAAAGCATCCCGACCTATGGCAATCCAGGCGCCTCCGGCTACGGATCGAGTGACGTGTACGACACGGGTGAGACAAACGCGGTCTACGACACGTACTACCCGAACGACACGTACAACAGCGGTCCCGCCAATGAAACAAACCCCGGTGCGTCCTACGACTTCGACGCACCGGGATCGGGCGAACCTTGGAACACGCCTTCCGGAGGCTTTAAGTGAACGAGGCTTTGCCTGACGTACCCGAAGTCCGCGTGGTCGGCCTTCCCCAGCTCACGTCGGGCTTCGACCTTGTCGATCGGCTCGATCTGCCCATGCACCTGAAGGTGCACGGGCCGCTCGAGCCGATGGGCGGCGAGCAGCTCGCGCAACTCGCCGAACGCATCAACCTGAAGGGCCGCGGCGGCGCGGGCTTCCCCTTCCACAAGAAGCTGCGCTCGGTCGCCGAGGCGGCGATCAAGCGCGGCGTCCGGCCGGTCGTCGTCGTGAACGGAAGCGAGGACGAGCCGGCCTGCCGCAAGGACACGGTGCTGATCAACCGTGCCCCGCACCTGATCCTCGACGGCGCGCTGCTGTGCGCCGAGGCGCTGGGTGCCCGCACGCTCGTGGTGGGGGTCACCCGTGAGTCCACACAGCGCTCCATGGAGGCCGCCCTGGCCGAACGCGGCCTCAGCAACGGCCGCCGGTCGGCACTGCGGGCGCGCGTCCAGCGCAATCCGGTCCGCATGGTCACCGGTGCCGCCGCGTCGCTGATCCGCTCCATCGACGGCGGCCCGGCCGTCCCGCCGGGCCGCAAGGTCAGCGCCTCGCAGAACGGCGTCGGCGGCGCGCCCACGCTGCTGTCCAACGCCGAGACCTTCGCCCAGCTCGCCATCGCCGCCCGCATCGGCCCGGAGCGCTACGGCAACACCGGCCTGTACGACGAGCCGGGCACCGTCATGCTCACCGTCTCCGGGGCGGTCGCCCGCCCCATGGTGATCGAGGTGCCGACGGGCGTGCCGCTGCGGTACGTCCTGCAGCTCGCCGGCGCTCCGCCGGTGCCGCAGGGCGTCCTCACCGGCGGCTACCACGGCAAGTGGATCGACGCCGCGACGGTCAATGAGGCGATCGTCTCCCGCAACTCCCTGGACGCGGTGGGCGGCGCGCTCGGCGCCGGCGCGATTCTGCCGATCACTCAGGACACCTGCCCGCTGGGCGAGTCGCTGCGTGTGGCGCAGTGGCTGGCCGAGGAGAGCGCCGGCCAGTGCGGCCCCTGCTACCTCGGTCTGCCGGCCGCCGCGCGCGGCATGGAGGACATCCTCAACGGCGGTGGGCCGGCCGCCCTGGAGGCGCTCAAGCAGGTCGCCAAGAATGTGAAGCGGCGCGGCGCGTGCTCGCACCCGGACGGCTCCGCGATGTTCCTGGAGTCGACCATCAAGGCGTTCACGGACGACCTGGCCGCCCACGTCCTCGGAAACGGCTGCGGACGGCCCGTGGAGGGCGTTCTGCCGCTCTTCGAGGGCGGCAGGGCCCCTACGGGCATCCCGGGCGGCGGCGAGTCCGAGGAGGAGGGTCCCAGCCGTCAGAAGATCTACGTCGACTGGACGTTGTGCCGGGGCCACGGCCTGTGCGCCGACATCCTGCCCGAGGTGTTCCAGCTGGGCGCGGACGGCTTCCCCACCGTGGCACAGGCGAAGGTGCCGCGGTACGCCGAGGCCAAGGCTCTACGCGCGGTGCGCCGCTGCCCGGCGCTGGCCCTGCGGATCGAGGAGGACACCCGCGGCCAGGCGCCGTCCCGCAACCTCCCGGTCCTCTCCCAGGGCCGCGGCCGCCGCGCTCTCGGCCGCTGAACGCACGTGCGGCGGGCTCCCCTCCGGGGGAGCCCGCCGTACGCGTACACACCACAAGAAGGCGGGCCATCCGATCGGATGGCCCGCCTTCTCATCTACTGTGGAGCTAAGGAGAATTGAACTCCTGACCTCCTGCATGCCATGCAGGCGCTCTACCAACTGAGCTATAGCCCCTCGTTGCGTTGCCCCCGGTTTCCCTGGCGGCGACGCCAACATTACTGGCCCATCGGGCCCAACACCAAATCGGTTTCGCCTTGCCCGAAATGCCCGTTATGACGGACCCGAACCTCAGGCCGTGACGAACGAATAGAACCGCTTGAGCGTGCAGTGCTCCTCCAGGAGCCGGCCGTAGATCGGCTCGCCCTCCAGTTCGCGGTACGTCACGATCGGGTCGCCTTTTATGATCAGCGCCCGCGCGCACTCCTCGCACCAGTACTGGTAGTCGGCATTGAGCGGCTCCATGTCGCGGACGATCGGAGTCCCGCTGCCGCACCAGTCGCACTTCCGCCTGTGGGCACCCATCGATCAGCTCCAGCTGTGGCCGCAGGCGGTGCACACGTACGAGATCCCCCCGTTGTCGCCGAGCATCTGGGCCACGTGCGCGGAACCACAGGAAGGGCAGCTGAGCCGGGTGGACAGATCTCGTGTCACCGCTGCTCCGAGGAGGTGGTCGACCTCCTCGAGGATGCTCGCAGGCATCGCTACTCCTCCCGTCGGGCCGCGCCCCCTTCCGGCCGTTTGATTCTGCCACGGCCGGACCAATACGGTCAGCGACGCCTCAGTACCAGTCCGGACACGGCAGGCGTCGTGACCGTAGAGGTATACGCCTCAGCAGGCCTGACCGACTCAAGGCGGGGCACGAAAAATCCCGCCCCCTGGACGGGAACGGGATCTTGACGTGGAGCTAAGGAGAATTGAACTCCTGACCTCCTGCATGCCATGCAGGCGCTCTACCAACTGAGCTATAGCCCCTCGTGTTCGTCCCCGTCGGGCGGGGCGAACAAGAAGAACTTTAGCCTGCGACCTGCCGGAAAGTGAAATCCGGGGGTCAGTCGTCGTCGCCGAGCACCGGTTCCGGCAGGGTGCCGGCGTTGTGCTCCAGCAGGCGCCAGCCGCGGGCGCCGTCGCCGAGGACCGACCAGCAGCAGTTGGAGAGGCCGCCGAGGCTCTCCCAGTGGTGCGGGTCCAGGCCGAGGAGGCGGCCGATGGTGGTGCGGATGGTGCCGCCGTGGCTGACCACGACGAGCGTGCCGCCCTCGGGGAGCTTCTCGGTGTGCCGGAGCACCACCGGGGCGGCGCGGTCGGCCACCTCGGTCTCCAGTTCGCCTCCGCCGCGGCGCACCGGCTCACCGCGCTTCCACGCGGCGTACTCCTCGCCGTACCGGGCGATGATCTCCTCGTGCGTCAGGCCCTGCCAGACGCCCGCGTAGGTCTCGCGCAGGCCCTCGTCGTGGGTCACGTCGAGGCCGGTGAGCGCGGCGAGCTCGGCGGCCGTGTGCGCGGCCCGCTTCAGGTCGGAGGCGACTATCGCGTCCGGCTTCAGCGCGACCAGCAGGCGGGCGGCACGGCGCGCCTGGGCGACGCCGGTCTCGGTGAGTTCGACGTCCGTGGTGCCCTGGAAGCGGCGCTCCACGTTCCACGAGGTCTGGCCGTGCCGCCACAGGATGACGCGGCGGCCCCGGCCCGGCCCGGAGGTCTCGCCGAAGGGGCTCACCGCCAGTCTCCGTCCAGCTCCGCCGCCTCCTCGGCCGCCCGCAGCTTGGCGTGCTCCTCGGCCTTGCCCCGGGTGGCCTTGGCGTCCTCGGGCAGCTCCAGCTCGGGGCAGTCCTTCCACAGCCGCTCCAGGGCGTAGAAGACGCGCTCCTCGCTGTGCTGGACGTGGACGACGATGTCGACGTAGTCGAGCAGCACCCAGCGGGCCTCACGGTCGCCCTCGCGGCGCACCGGCTTGGCGCCGAGTTCCTTCTGCAGCCGCTCCTCGATCTCGTCGACGATCGACTTGACCTGGCGGTCGTTGGGTGCCGAGGCCAGCAGGAAGGCGTCCGTGATGGACAGCACGTCACTGACGTCGTAGGCGACGATGTCGTGCGCCAGCTTGTCGGCGGCCGCGTGGGCGGCGGTGTTGATGAGCTCCTGAGAGCGGTCGGTGACGGTCACTACACGGCTTTCGGTCGGCGGTCACTTGCCCCCAAGGGTCTCACGGACCGCCGGGCGCCCCCCACGCGATGACGGGGATCACGTGGGGGTGCGCTCCTGCCGCGCCTGGTCGGACTAGGGCTCGTAGTCCTGGCCGAGGACCACGGCGATGCCTGCGTTCGAGGAGATCTTGCCCTTCGTGACGGAGCCCGGGGGCAGGCCCAGGGTCTTGGCGACCTCGGCGGCGTCCGCCTTGTGGGCGGCGTCCGCGTAGACCACCTCGGAGGTGGCCCGGGCGGCGCCCGGCGTGCCGCCCTCCAGGAAGGTGAAGCCGCCGTTGAGGAGCACGACGCGGGCCTTCTCGGTGTTGTCCTTGACGCCGCTGGCGTTCTGGACGGAGACGCTGACCGCCGCGTCCTTGTCGGGGCTCTTGGCGGTGCCGCCGAGGACGTTCTTGACCACGCCCGCACTGGCCTGGGCGCTGAGGGTGCCGTCGTTCTGGACGGGCAGCAGGTCCGTCCTGTAGTCGCCGCCCTTGGCGAGGTCGGAGAGCCCGGCGAGGAAGGAGCCGAGGTCCTTGTCGGTCAGGGACGGGTCCAGGATCTGCGACAGGGTCTGGATCGTGGTCGTCGCGCCCTGCGGGTCGGAGGAGATCTTGCGCAGGACGGCCTGCATGACCTGCCCGAACCGCTCCAGCTGGGCGTTCTGGGCCTCGCCGGGGGCGCGGTAGGTGGCGTAGGCGACGGCCATCTTGCCGCTGAGGGTCTGGCCCTTGCCCTTGCTGACCAGGGGGGCCTGGCCCTTCTTCTTGGCGGCCGGGTCGGGGACGTCGGTGTCGGTGTCGACCTCGATGTTGCCGACGAGGTCGACGAGGTTCTGGAGGTAGGGGGTGTCCAGGCGCCAGGTGCCTTCGATGTCGGTGCCGAGGACCGAGTCGAGGGCGTCGCGGGTGCCGTCGGAGCCGTCGTCGTCGACCGACTTGGCGAGGGTCGTCGTGGTGCCGTCGTCGCTGGTCAGGGCGAGGGAGTTGGGCAGCAGGACGGTCGTGCCCCGCTTGGTGGTGGTGTTGTCGACGAGGAGGGCCGTGGAGGTGCCGCCCTTGGTGTTGTGCAGGTGGACGACGATCACGTCGCGCTTCTGGGCGCCGGCCGCGGTCGCGGTGCCCGTCGCGGAGTCCTCGGAGGAGAGGGCGGGCAGCTTCCCCGCGTACCAGAGGTAGCCGACACCGCCGACCGCCGCGAGCGCGAAGACGACGGCCAGCGCGACGAGCCGGCTGCGGGCGCGGCGTCGGGCCTCCTCGCGGCGCTCGGTGCGGTTCTCGGTGAACTTCAGCCAGTCGATGACGTCTTCGGAGTTGTCGTCGGGCTCCTCGACGAAGGCGAACTGCTCGGTGCGGTAGTCCGGTTCGGACCGGTCGAGGACCTCGCCGTCGGCCGGTCCGGCCTGCTGCGGGATGTGCGCGGTCTGTTCGGCGACGCGCGGCTGCCGGGCCGTGCCGGCGCCGGCCGCGCTCTGGCCGTAGGGGTCGTGGGCGGCCTGGCCGCCGCCCTGCTGGGGGCCCGGGGCGTACGGGTCGTAGGAGCCGTAGTGCCGGCCGCCGCCGTAGTCGTACGCGGGCGGGGGCTGCTGCTGCCCGGCCGCGTACGGGTCGTAGCCGTAGCCCTGGTGCTGTCCAGGCTGGCCCTGCTGTCCCGGTTGGCCCTGCTGGGAGTACGGGTCGTAGGTCTGGGTCTGCTGTGCCGGGACCTGCTGGTAGACAGGCCGGCCGTACTCGTCGTAGCCGACGAGTTCGTACTGGTCGCCCCCGTACCCCGGGTCGTATCGGTCGTTCACCGGTGCCCCTCTCGGCTCACTCGCCGCGGTACAGCTCGCGCTTGTCGATATAGCGCACGACTCCGTCCGGCACCAGGTACCAGATGGGGTCGCCCTTGGCGACTCTCGCACGGCAGTCCGTGGAGGAGATGGCCAGGGCGGGAACCTCCACCAGCGAGACGCCGCCCTCCGGGAGTCCGGAGTCGTCCAGGTGGTGGCCCGGCCGGGTGGCCCCGATGAAGTGCGCGAGGGAGAACAGTTCCTCGCTGTCCCGCCAGGTGAGGATCTGGGCGAGCGCGTCGGCGCCCGTGATGAAGAAGAGGTCCGTGTCGGGGTTGAGCGCGCGCAGGTCCCGCAGGGTGTCCACGGTGTAGGTGGGGCCGCCGCGGTCGATGTCGATGCGGCTCACGGAGAACTGCGGGTTCTCGGCCGTCGCGATGACCGTCATCAGATAGCGGTCCTCTGCCGGGGAGACGCTGCGGTGACTCTTCTGCCAGGGCTGGCCGGTGGGGACGAACACCACCTCGTCGAGGTGGAACGCCGCTGCGACCTCGCTGGCCGCCACCAGGTGCCCGTGGTGGATCGGGTCGAAGGTGCCGCCCATGACGCCGAGGCGGCGCTTGCCCGGCTGCGCGGGGTTCTTCCCCGGGCCGTCGATCTGGCGCGCCACCGCGGCGGCACGGCGGGGCTCCGAGGGTCGCTCGGTGCCGCGCGCCGTGTCCTGTGCCGGGTCGTGCGGCGTCTCGTTCGCCGGACCGGTAGGCATGTCCTGCTCTCCCATGCGTGCAGACCCTACCGGCCCTGCCTGAGGGCTCCGGCCGCCCCCGTGGTCCCCGGGGCCACCCCGCACGGGGCGCCGTGCCGGGCTCAGCGGTCGCGGTTGAAGCGGGTGGTGATCCACAGCAGGAGCAGCAGGATGAAGAGAGCACCGCCACCGGTGAGGTAGGGGCTGAGGCTCTCGTGGTTTCCGCCGTGCTCCTCGCCCTCGGCGGCGAGGGTGACCAACTGGGCAGCGGTGCTGTGGAAGCTCATCTTCGGCAGGACCTATCGCGTGTGGGCGGGATAAAGACGTCGGCTCATCGTAAGCGGGCGCCTCGACCGCGATCACGCCGACTCCGCCTCATCGGGCCGCGGGCGGTGGTGCGCGGCGCCGCCCGGCCCGGTCCCGGGGCCCGGCGGGGGAACCTTCCCGGTGACTCAGTCGTCCTTCCGTCTGTAGCCACGCAGCAGGAACCACCCGGTCAGCACGCATCCCACGATCATCACGAGGAGAACGACCCGGAGCACCCCCGGCCCCCCGTGCCGGTCGGCGGCGGTGGCGGCCTCGGCGAGCCAGGCTGCTGCGGGGTGGCGCTCCATGGCGGTGGTCTCCTTCGCTGTACTGCCCGACCACCGTAACTCCGCCTAGGCTGGGCTCTGCCTCGGGGAAGCAAAGGGCCGCACAAAGGGCCGCAAAGGCCACACAGACGCATGGGGGAAGACATGTCCGACGGCCACGAGCACACCGGGCACGAGCACGTGCCGAGCAGGCAGCGCAGGCGCTTCCCCGGGATCTCCTCACGTACCTACGAGCACCCGGCCGACCGCTCCGCCCTGGTGGCGCTGCGCAGGCTGAGCGGGTTCGACACGGTGTTCAAGGCGCTCAGCGGCCTGCTGCCCGAGCGCAGTCTGCGGCTGCTGTTCCTGTCCGACTCGGTGCGGGTCTCGGACCAGCAGTTCGCCCATCTGAACGTGATGCTGCGCGACGCCTGCTACATCCTGGACCTGGAGAAGGTCCCGCCGATGTACGTGAACCAGGACCCGCAGCCGAACGCGATGTGCATCGGGCTGGACGAGCCGATCATCGTCGTCACGACGGGGCTCGTCGAGCTGCTCGACGAGGAGGAGATGCGGGCGGTCGTCGGGCACGAGGTCGGGCACGCGCTGTCCGGCCACTCGGTCTACCGGACCATCCTGCTGTTCCTGACCAGCCTCGCCGTCCGCGTCGCCTGGATCCCGCTGGGCAACCTCGCGATCATGGCGATCGTGACCGGGCTGCGCGAGTGGTTCCGCAAGTCGGAGCTGTCCGCGGACCGGGCCGGCCTGCTGGTCGGGCAGGACCTTCAGGCGTCCATGCGGGGCCTGATGAAGATCGCGGGTGGCAATCATCTGCACGAGATGAACGTGGACGCGTTCCTCGAGCAGGCCGAGGAGTACGAGGCCGGGGGCGACCTGCGCGACTCGGTGCTGAAGATCCTCAACGTGCTGCCGCGCTCCCACCCGTTCACCACGGTGCGGGCGGCCGAGCTGAAGAAGTGGGCCGAGTCGCGGGACTACCAGCGGATCATGGACGGCCACTACCCGCGGCGCGACGAGGACAAGGACACCTCGGTCCGGGACTCCTGGCGGGAGTCGGCGAACCACTACACGACCCATGTGAAGAGCTCCAAGGACCCGCTGATGAAGCTGGTCACCGACCTCGCCGGCGGCGCGGGCGACCTGGGCGACCGTGTCCGCCGCGGCTTCGGCGGCTTCACGAACCCGTCGCAGAAGCCGCCACAGGGCCAGGAGAACGGCCCGGAGAACGGCTCGTCGCAGGCCCCGGGGGACGACCAGCCGCCGCGCGACGGCGGGTGAGTCACCAGCCGGTCCACGGAGCCCGCACAAGCCCGCCTCACACCTTCGGCTGCGCGCTGGTCGCCAGCGAGCCGCACAGGGCCGTGGCGCTGCCCGTGGCGTAGGGGTCGGTACCGGCGGGGCCGCCTTCCTTGGCCGTCTGGCCGGCGAGCAGGGGGCGCAGGTGGTGCGTGGAGTCCTCGGCGCAGGAGAGCGGTCCGGCCTGGACGTAGGAGACGACGAGCTGCGCCTGGTGCAGGCGCAGGTCGTCGCGGTCGAAGCGGAAGTGCAGCTCGCGGCGGACGGTGAACAGGGACGCCTCGGTCTTGTCGTCCGCCCCGGCCGGCCGCAGCGCGTACACGAACGTATGGTCCGCGGTGACCTCGAGCGTGGACGAGTCGGTCTCGGCGGCCTGCAGCGTGCCCTGCGCCCGCACCCGCCGGTCGGCCAGCTCCGCGCGTGAGGGGTCGAAGCGGACGAGCCAGCCGGTGGGCGCGTGCCGGCCGTCCGCGGTGGGGCGGGCGAAGCTCTGGTCGAACTGGTCCAGTTGGCCGGGGTCGAGCAGGACCCGGACGGCGCGCACCTCACCGCCGGTGAGCACCTCGGGGTCGAGGGCGGAGCGGACGATGTAGTCCTTGGCGGTGCTCAGGGCGGTCACGACCTGGCTGTCCGAGAAGTGCTCAGTGCGGCGCGAGGCGGGCAGCGGTACGCCCTCCGCGCCGGACTTGAACTGCGCGGCCGGGCTGTGCTCGTACAGATAGGCCGTGTCGGCCGTGCCGGGCACCTTGCCCTCGGGGACGAGCGGGATGACGGTCATCCGCAGGGGCTCGACGGACTCCCGGGCGGCGGGGCTCTGGTACGGGTGCCGGACGCCCATGTAGATCGCGGTGCCGAAGGCGACGGCGATCAGGAGGACCAGGACCAGCGCCTGCCGGGACAGGCCCCGGCGCAGGGGCGGGCGGCGGCGCACGGCGGGCGCGTGGTCGGCCATGCGCTCCTGCGCGGAGAACTCCTGGAGGCGGGCAGCGCGGACGAACGACTCGTCGAAAACGACGGATCGGTACTCGTCCTCTCCACCTCCGGGAGCGCCCTCGGGCCCCTCAGGTGGGTCTGCAGGCCCGCCCATATCTTCAGGGTAGGTCTCCGGAAGGTCGGGTAAACGCCCTGCTCCACCACAACTTCTGACAGGTTCTCACCCCTACGGGCGGGTTCCGGTCAGGGGTTGCGCGGGATCACCGAGATGGCAGGCTGGGAGTGGTCGGCGGAGGCCGAGGGAGTTACTCCGCTGCCTTGCTCCAGCCCGGTCGAGGCGGGCGGTGGGGCGGGTTCCTGGCGACCGGAGTTCGCGCCCCGGTAGACCGCCGTGAAGGCCAGCGCGACCATGCCGACGCCCATCACGAGGGCGAGGACCCAGGCGACGGGACGGTGCCAGCGGACCTGTTTGGCGTACGGGCCCGTGCCGTAGTGGTCCTCGAGGAGGTCGGGGTCGTCGAACTCGTCCAGGTCGGGATCATGGCCGAAATCGCCGGGTCCGTCGGTGCCGTACCCGTCGTCGTACCGCTCGCCTCTGGAGTGGGCGCGGCGCGCCTCCGCCTCGGATGCCTCGGCTCTCGCCTGTGCCGCGGCCAGGAGGCGCTCCACGGCGGTCGGCTCGTGCACCACGGCCGCGCGTACGAAGGCCTCGTCGAAGACCACGGAGGCGAACTCTTCGTCCGACACCCCGCGGTCGTGGTCGTCGTCGGGCTCCCGGCCGTCCGGAAACGGCGTGCCCCCCACGTCCTCCGGCACGGTTCCAGAGTAGACCTGGGGGGTCAATTTGGGCAGACGGTATGGAAATTCATCCACCCGTTGAGACGGCGTTCACAGGGTGCCGCACGGCGCGCGCCCGGCCGGTCCGCCCCTGCCGCGCGCATATGCGCCCGCACGGTTATGCGGCCGCGCGCATGACGCCTTAGGCCGTTCGTGGCTCAGCGCCGTCCGTGGCTCAGCGCCGTACGTGCCCGTCGCCGGTGACGATGTACTTCGTGCTGGTCAGCTCCGGCAGGCCCATCGGGCCGCGGGCGTGCAGCTTCTGGGTGGAGATGCCGATCTCGGCGCCGAAGCCGAACTGGCCGCCGTCGGTGAAGCGGGTAGAGGCGTTGACCGCGACCGTGGTCGAGTCGACCAGCTGGGTGAAGCGGCGGGCGGCCTGCTGGGAGGTCGTGACGATGGCCTCGGTGTGGCCGGAGGTCCACAGCCGGATGTGCTCGACGGCCTTCTCCAGCGAGTCCACCACGGCCGCGGCGATGTCGTACGACAGGTACTCGGTCTCCCAGTCCTCGGCCGTCGCCTCGACGACGGTGGCCTTGGAGCCCTTGGCGTAGCCCTGCACGCGCTCGTCGGCGTGCACGGTGACCCCGGCCTCGGCGAGCGCGTCCAGCGCCCGGGGCAGGAACTCGGCGGCGATGTCCTGGTGGACGAGGAGGGTCTCCGCGGCGTTGCAGACGCCGACCCGCTGGGCCTTGGAGTTGATCAGGATCTCGACGGCCATGTCGAGGTCGGCGGCGGCGTCCACGTAGACGTGGCAGTTGCCGGTGCCGGTCTCGATGACCGGGACGGTGGATTCCTGGACGACCGTGTTGATCAGGGAGGCGCCGCCGCGCGGGATGAGCACGTCGACCAGGCCACGGGCGCGCATCAGCTCGCGCACGCTGTCACGGCTCTCGCCGGGCACGAGCTGGACGGCGTCGGCCGGCAGCCCGGCCCCGCCCACGGCGTCGCGCAGGACGCGCACGAGGGCGGCGTTCGACTGGTAGGCCGAGGAGGAGCCGCGCAGCAGGACCGCGTTGCCGGACTTCAGGCAGAGGGCGGCGGCGTCGACGGTGACGTTCGGCCGGCCCTCGTAGATGATCCCGACGACGCCGAGCGGCACGCGGACCTGGCGCAGGTCGATGCCGTTGGGCAGCGTGGAGCCGCGCACGACCTCGCCGACCGGGTCGGGCAGCGCGGCGACGTCGCGCACGTCGGAGGCGATGGCGCGGACCCGCTCGGGGGTGAGCGTGAGCCGGTCGATCATGCCCTCGCTGATGTCGGCCTCGCGGGCCTTCGCGACGTCCTTGGCGTTGGCCTCCACGATCTCGCTCGTACGGACCTCCAGCGCGTCGGCGATGGCGAGCAGCGCGTCGTCCTTCTCGGCCCGCGGCACCGGAGCGAGGCTCGCGGCGGCGGCCTTGGCCCGGTAGGCGGCCTGGGTGACCGGGGTCATGGAGTCGTACGGCGAGAGCGTGGTCATGGGGGAAGCGTAGTGCGCCGGGCCGGTCGGTTCATCGTTCGTTCCACACCCCGAGACACGCTTTGGACCGGGGCGGGACCAGGTCAGAACGGGTGGACTCCGACCGGCGAGGCGGGTGGTGGGCCGTACCCCTCGGCGATGCGCTGGTGGTAGGTCACGCGATCGATGACCTCCAGGCCGACGATCTCCCAGGGCGGCAGGCCGGCGGTCTGCCGGTGCTCGCCCCACAGGCGCAGGGCGACGGCGGCCGCGTCGTGCAGGTCGCGGGCCTCCTCCCAGTAGCGGATCTCCGCGTGGTCGACGGCGTATCGGCTGGTCAGGAAGAAGGGATGGTCGTGGGCGAGCTGCTCCAGGGCGCGCCGGACCTCCTTGAGCGGGGCCTCCTTGCCGGAGACGCTGAGGGTGACGTGCCACAGGCGCGGGGTGTCACCGGGTTCCTCGCCCTTGAGCCGGTCCCCGGCCGCCTGGAACCGGTCCCCTGCCGCCACACTCGTCAGGGCGCGCTCCTCACCGGCCGCGCGGGAGCCGGCACCACCACGGGACAGCGCGGCCCCTTGGCGTACTCGTCTCACGACGGCCTCCTTTGCACAGTGGCGCTGCTGGCGAAATGTCCCCGGGGAACGCGTCCCCGATACAAAGTTGAGCAGGCCACAAGAGATCGCGTGGTGGTTTTGCGGAACGTCCACCACCGGGGGCGGATGTTTCGGCCTATTACGGGTGCAGAACTACCAGGTCGTCCCTGTGTACGACCTCGCGTTCGTACGCGGGTCCGAGCTCGCGGGCCAGTTCGCGGGTCGACCGGCCGATCAGCCGGGGGATCTCCTTGGCGTCGAAGCTGACGAGCCCGCGGGCCACCGCGTGTCCCGTGGCGTCCCGCAGCTCCACCGGGTCGCCGGCGCTGAACTCGCCCTCGACGGCCGCGATGCCGGCCGGCAGCAGTGACTTGCGGCGCTCCACGACGGCCTGGACGGCACCGTCGTCCAGGGTGAGCGCGCCCTGCGGGGTGGAGGCGTGCTGGAGCCACAGCAGCCGGTCGGCGGAGCGCTTGCCGGTGGGGTGGAAGTAGGTGCCGGTGTCCTGGCCGGTCAGGGCGTCGGCCGCGTGGACGGCGCTGGTGAGGACGACGGGGACACCGGCGGCGGCCGCGATCCGGGCGGCCTCGACCTTGGTGACCATGCCGCCGGTGCCGACGCCGGCCTTGCCCGCGCTGCCGATCTCGACGCCGGCCAGGTCGGAGGGGTCGCGCACCTCGGCGATGCGGGAGGTGCCGGGCTTGCCGGGGTCGCCGTCGTAGACGCCGTCCACGTCGGACAGCAGCACCAGCAGGTCGGCGTGGACGAGGTGGGCGACGAGGGCGGCGAGGCGGTCGTTGTCGCCGAACCGGATCTCGTCCGTGGCGACGGTGTCGTTCTCGTTGACGATCGGGAAGGCACCCATCGCGATCAGCTTGTCGAGGGTGCGGGAGGCGTTGCGGTGGTGGGCGCGGCGGCTCATGTCGTCGGAGGTCAGCAGCACCTGGCCGACGCGGACGCCGTAGCGGGCGAAGGAGGCGGTGTAGCGGGCGACCAGCAGGCCCTGGCCGACACTGGCGGCGGCCTGCTGCCGGGCCAGGTCCCGGGGGCGGCGGCGCAGGCCCAGGGGGGCGAGGCCCGCGGCGATGGCGCCCGAGGAGACCAGGACGATCTCCCGTTCCCCGCCGCTGCGGACCTTGGCGAGCACGTCGACCAGCGCGTCCACGCGGTCCGCGTCCAGACCGCCCGACGCGGTGGTCAGCGACGAGGAGCCGACCTTGACGACGATCCTGCGGGCCTCGCCCACGCCCTGTCTTGCCCCTGCCACGTCGCCGCCCGTCCCCTCACGTCGTTCCGGTCCTCACCAGGAAATCTACGGGACCCGTGGGGGAGGGCGCGGAGCCGGTCCACGCTACGGACGGTGCAGGGAGGGTCACGGGAGGACGAGCGCCCCCCTGATCCCGTCCCACCCCAAGACAGGAGGGCGATATTCCGCTACGGTCCGGCGGCACAGCGGTCCGGCAGTCGCCCTCCTCGCTTCCTCGACACGCGCGTGTCGTCCGGAGGTCGCCGTGCGTTAACCCGGACGGCCGACCTGCGCCGACCCGACGCTCCTGGAGTGACCGCAGTGCCCGTACCTCTCCCCCGTCCGCCGGCCCTGCTGAAGGGGCTGGTCACCGTCGTCCTGGCCGCCGCGTTCGCCGCTCAGGCGGTCGCGGCGCTGCTGCCCCACGTACCGCTGCTGCTCGTCGCGACCGCCGTCTCCCTGGCCACCGAGGGTGCCCTGCACCGGTGGCAGCGCGGGGTGCTGTCGCTGTTCGCCAAGTCGCACGCGGACATCACCGTGCGGCACGTCCTGCGGGACCTGCTGCTGGTCGTGGGCCTGCTGCGGCTCGGTGAGCAGGACCGGGAGACGGTGTACGCGCCGCTGGTGGCCGGGCTGCTCACCTTCTACGCGCTGCACTGCGCGATCCAGGCGGTCTCCGTGCTGGTGCGCCGTACCCGCACCCTGCCGGTGGTGACGCGGAACATCGACGCCTCGGCGCTGCGGCTGTCCCCGGCCCCGTCCGTGCTGCTGCGCCGCCCCGGCCACCGGCTGCTGGTGTTCGGCCTGCCGGCGACGTCCGGGCTGCTGGCCGCCGCCGGGGCCGACGAACCCTGGTACGCGGCGGCGGGCATCGCGCTCTCCGTCGTCCTGTCGCTGGCCGGCCTCGGCGCGCTGCTGTTCCGGCTGCTGCCGGGACGCCGTCCGGCCGGCGAGCAGGAGGTGCTCGACTGGTTCGACGGGTGGCTGGCCTCGTACCGGCCCACCGTCGGCCTGTACTTCTCGGGCGGCGTCTCCTCGGCCTACCAGGTGAACATGTGGCTGGAGCCGCTCGCCCGGACCCACGGCCGGCCGGTCATCGTGCTGCGCGAGCGGTTCATGGTGCAGAAGATCGCGGCGACGGACATCCCCGTGGTGTGCCTGCCGAAGGTGTCGACGCTGATGCGTCTGGAGCACTCCACGCTCCAGGTCCTCATCCACCCGTCGAACTCCGGCAAGACCTCCCAGGTGCTGCGCATCCCCACGATCAAGCACACCTTCGTCAACCACGGCGAGAGCGACAAGCTGTCCTCGTGCAACCCGTACGCGAAGGCGTACGACGAGGTGTGGGTGGCCGGGCCCGCCGCGCGGGAGCGGTACGCGCTGGCCGAGGTGGGTGTCGAGGACAAGGACGTGGTGGAGACGGGCCGCCCGCAGCTGGACGCCGTACGGCCGGCCTCGGTCCGACCGTCCGGGCCCGGCGGCAAAGGCGCTGAGGGACGCGTCACGACGGTCCTCTACGCGCCGACCTGGGAGGGCTGGGACGGCAACCCCGGCAACACCTCGGTGGTCGCGGCCGGTGAGAACCTGGTGCGGGCGCTCCTCGCGGACCCGGGCGTGCGGCTGCTCTACAAGCCGCATCCGCTGACCGGGTCGGTGGACCCGCGCGCGGGCGCGGCCGATCTGCGCATCCGGCAGCTGATCCGGGTGGCCAACCGGGAGCGGACGTGCGCGCGCGTCCCGGACGACGCGGAACTCGCGCGGTGCACACGGGAGCTGGACCGGCTCACCACGGCCGACTTCCGCGCCGGGGCCGACACGGTGGAGCGGATGCTGGTGCAGTCGGCGCCGGATCCGGGCCGGGCCGAGGCGGTGAGGCGGGCGACGGCCGCGTGGGAGGAGGCGTACTGGGCCTCGCTGCCGGAGGGGGAGCACCAGGTCGTCACGGACGCCCGGCCGACGCTGTACTCCTGCTTCAACGCGGCCGACCTGCTGATCAGTGATGTGTCGAGCGTGATCAGCGAGTTCCTGGCGAGCGAGAAGCCGTACGCGGTGGCGAACACCAGCGGGTTGCCCGAGGAGGTGTTCCGTACGGCGTTCCCGACGGTGGCGGCGGCGACCGTGCTGACGCCGGACGCGGCCGGGGTGCCCGCTCTGCTGGAGACCGTCCGGCACCCGGAGAAGGACGCGCTGGCCGAAGCCCGCGCCGAGCTGAAGCTGCGCCTGCTGGGTCCGGCCGACCCGCCGTCGCAGCAGCGCTTCGACGCGGCCGTACGGGCGCTGTGCGCGGCGGCCCGGGATCACCGGGCCCGGATCGCGGCGCGTCTGACGGCGGAGCGGCCGACGGCGGACCTGCCCGGGCAGCGCACGGAGACCACCAGCGACGGCGCGGGACTGCCGGTGGTCCCGACCGCACCCCACTGACCGACCGCACTCCGCTGACCGACGGCACTACGCGACGACGAGACGACGGCGGGGCCGGGGGACCACGATCCCCCGGCCCCGCCCGGTGTTCACACCCCGCCGACCCCGCCGGGGCTCACGCCGCCGGCCGTACCTCACGGGACGTCAGCACGCGGCGCGCCTTGCGCACCGCCCGGCGTACGAGGGTGTCGACGCCGCCCTCGCGGTAGCCCGGGAAGGCGCGGGCCTCACGGGGCTCGGCGAGGTAGACCGCGTCGGGGACACCCGCGGCGCGGTCGCGGAAGTACGGGTAGGCCAGGTAGACACGGCGGCCCTTCTTCTCCAGGAGGGCGGCCGCCTGCTTCTTGGCCTTGACGAACGTGACGACCTCCGGCAGCAGTTCGGGACGCTGCTCGGCGACCAGGTGCAGCCGCAGCCGCTCGTGGACCTTGAGGCGCTGGGCGACGCCCTCCGTCCAGTAGGTGTCCATCAGCGGCTTGGCCAGCTCGAACTTGTGCCGGCGTATCTCCTCGCTGTCCGTGAGGTACTTGGGCCCGAACTGCGGCAGCAGGGTGACCAGGAAGGGCCGGATCATCAGCTGGTCGCGCCGGGCGCCCGCGGGGACGAGTTCGGCGATGAGGCGCATCAGGGCCCGCGCGGAGTCGAACCGCAGGGTGTAACTGCCGCTCTTGGTCACGTGCTTGCCGTCGTCGCGGCCGACCAGGTAGTAGCAGGTGTGGTCGGCGACCACGGAGACACCGTCGGCCCGCAGGTACGCCTCCATCGTGAACAGCGCGTCCTCGCCGGTGAACAGCGACTCGTCGAACCGCATGCCGTGCCGGTCGAGCAGCTCGCGGCGGAACAGCTTCTGCGCGCTGAGCGTGAACTTGATGTTGGACGAGAAGACGTCCGTGCGCTCCAGCGTCTTGCCCCACATGGACTTCGGCGCGGAGCGGTTGACGCCCTCGACCTTGCCGAGGACGACGTCCGTGCCGGCGCGGTCGGCCATGCCCACCATGCGTTCCAGGGCCTCGGGGCCCAGTCGGTCGTCGGCGTCGAGGAAGAAGACGTAACGTCCCGTGGCCTTGGCCAGGCCGACGTTGCGCGGGCCGCTGGGGCCGCCCGAGTTCTCCTGCCGGACCACCAGGACGTGCATGGGAGCGCGCTCGGCGAACTCCTCCAGGTACTCGCCCGTCCCGTCCGTCGATCCGTCGTCCACCGCGATGACCTCGACGCGCTCCGGATCGATGGTCTGCGCCTCGACGGAGGAGAGGCACTCGATCAGGTACGGCATCGCTTCGTACGCCCCGATGATCACACTCACATCAGGTTGCGCAACGGTCACGTCGTTTCCCCCTAGTCAACAGGATATTCCCCCTGTATCGCCTCATTCACTACCTGGAAGACGGGTGACCCGGGCAAGCGGTTGCCTCAGTCACACGTGTTAGTGAGTCACCTCACATGGTGAATCGACAGAAACAGGAAAAACGAAAAGGCCCGACCCCCGAGGAATACGTTCCTCGGGGGCCGGGCCCTCAATTCGGCGGGGTGGTCAGCCCGTTCCGACACCGTCCGTGTCACCGGCCGCGGACACCCGCTGCCCGGGCACGGCGTTGGCCAGCTCGGCCTCGGCGGTGGCCGCCGCGGCCCGTGACTCCTGACCGACGTTGCGCGTCTCGGCCTTGAGCGCCAGGTTCGCGACGGCGGTGTTGAACTGGTCCAGCGAGGTCGGCTCGTCCGGGCCCAGCAGGTACTGCTTGAGCTCCTTGCGGTCCTCGGCCAGCGGGTCGGCGGCCGGGTCACGGACCGCGCCGAGCAACTCGCCCAGCTCGTCGGCGCTGTTGGACAGGATCACCGCGGCACGCACCGCGGTGTTGTTCCGCTTGAACTCCTCGACACCCACCCCCGCGGAGTCGGTGACCGCGTAGGGCTTGCCGCTCGCGATGAAGTCGGAGACCACGCTGGAGATGTCGGAGACCATCGCGTCGGAGACGTTGAAGCAGTCGTACAGGCGCGGCTGGGCGCCGGTGATGACGCGGTGCTCCCAGGTGGGGAAGGAACGCCAGTAGGCGTCGTTCCACTCGGCGCGCAGCCGGGCGACCTCCTCGTGCCGGGCGACGTCGACCAGCCCGTCGCGGGTGGCCTCGGCCTCGTCGCGCCGGTCGCCGCCGGAGCCGGACAGCTCCGCGAGCCGGGCCTCGATCCGGGCCAGCTCGGTCTTGGCCTGCGCCTGGGCGGCCGTGTCGGGGGTGAACCGCGTGTCGATGGCGCGCCCGGCGGCGGCCTTCTGCACCAGGGCGGTGATGCGCTGGTGGGCGGCCTTGGCCTCCTTGCTGACGTTGCCGGTGAACGGGTGCGGCTTGTACAGGACGCGGACCGGCGGGTCGGCCTGCACGAGCTGCTGCACGATGTTCTCGCCGGCCAGCACGACCGAGGTGTTGCCCGGGTTGCCGTCCCAGCCCTCCCAGGTGGGGGCGTACAGGACGGTCGGGATCCGTCCGTCGGGCACGCCCTGCCAGGTCTGGATCGGGGCGAGCTGCGGGCGGCCGACCTCGACGATGTCCTCGTCGCGGACACCGACGTCGGCGATGGCGTACCGGTCGCGGCCCGCGCGGCCGGCGGTCCACACCTCGTCGTAGACCTTGCTGTACGGGTTGACGCTGGCGAGCTTGTCGCTGTCGCCGTGGCCGATGAAGACGTGCTTGATGGTGGGCACGCGCAGCATGTGGATGTTCTTGCCGACGTTCGCCGCGTAGAGCGCGACACGCACCGTGGACAGGTCCAGGTTCATCAGGTGCACCCCTCCGGGCACGCAGATGACGGGGACCGTGGTGGGCGCCAGGTTGTTCAGGATGGCCCGCTCACGCAGGATGATCAGCGGCTTGGAGTCCAGGTTCTCCATGGTGTCCAGCCACATGTTGACCTGGTACGCGGAGTCCTTGGAGCCGGAGAAGTACAGCACCGTCTCCGGCTGGTACTCGGCCAGCCAGTCGTCGACGGCCGCCAGGACGACGTCGGCCTTCGGCGGGATCCTCCGGCCGCGCACGAACGGCACGAGCGCCAGGACGTACAGGGTGGCCAGGACCACCGTGATGCCGATGCCGATGAAGCCGACGAGGGCCGACTTCACCTGGGCGGCGAGCAGGATGCCGGCGACCGCCGCGAGGTCGAGGTGCAGCATCTTCTCGGCGGAGCGGTGCAGCAGCCCGCGCGGCGGGGCGTCCGGGATGCGGATGCGGGACTTGAGGTCGACGTTGCGCGTGGCGACCGGCATGCGGCGGCGGTTGCGGATCAGCTGGACCAGCGCACCGTGCGGGGCCTGCAGACCGTAGAAGGCGATGAAGCAGGCGATCGCCCCGTAGTAGATCAGGTTGTCCGCGAGGGACAGCCGGGCCAGCAGCAGGACGAGCAGCAGCTGCCGGATCAGGAAGCGGATCGACAGGCCGGCCCGCACCTTGCCGAGGCGGTTGATCAGGTAGCTGCCCTTGCGGTGCAGATAGTGGTCCGCCAGGTACGTCACGGCGGCCGCTGCCGCGAAGGCGGGGACGCTCGGGACGAGCGCGGCCAGCATGAGGGCGGGGAAGCCCGCCACCATGAGGACCGCCGCGGCCAGCTCGGCCGCGCTGCCCACCCGGGCGACGCGAATAGCGGTGGATATCACGGAGAAACCTGCTCTTGGGAGGGGTGTGCCGGTCTTGGTTCGAGAATGCGGCTGGTCTGTGAATATTCGCTTGGGGTATGGATTCAGGCCCCTGCGAACACTCCTGTTGACGAAACCCGTTAACAGGAGGGCGCAGAGGCCTGAATTACTGAAGTCTATTTGGCGCCAATTATTACACGCCGTCCTGCCGGTCCAGCACCGTCGCCAGTGCCTGCTCGAAGCCGGAGGCCCGGGCCGCTCCGGCGGTCGGGTCCTGCTGGCGGACGTCGATGACGTGGCCGGTCAGCTCGGAGAGCAGCACGTCGAGCGAGGTGCGGGCCACGGCCTCGGAGGACAGCAGCGAGCCGGCCGGCTCCTGGCCGAAGGCCTTGGTGCGCATGGGGGTGGCGGTGCGCTCGGGGTTGATGCAGTTGACGCGGACGCCGTCGCCGGCCCACTCGTCGGACAGCGCCTGGGTGAGGTTCACCATGGCGGCCTTGGTCGAGGAGTACAGGCTGTACTCGGCGCGACCGCGGGTGTAGCTGCTGGAGGTGTACAGCAGCAGCTGGCCCTTGGTCTCGGACAGGTACTTGTACGACGAACGGGCGATCTGCACCGGGGCCAGGTAGTTGACCTTCAGCGCCTCCTCGATGGTGGCGTTGTCGGTCTCGGCGAGCTTGCCTATGCGCAGCACGCCGGCGGTGTTCACCACGTAGTCGATGCGGCCGGTCTCGGCGTAGGCCTTGGACAGGGCGTCGTCGACCTCCTCCGGGTTCTCCACGTGCGTGCCGGTGGTGGAGCGGCCCAGGGCGTAGACCTTGGCGCCGTAGGACTCGGCGAGCTCGCCGATGTCCTTGCCGATGCCGTAGGAGCCGCCGAAGACGACCACGGTCTTGCCGGTGAGGAGCTCGCGGTAGGCCTCCTCGGAGACCTGCTCGGGCGCGGCGGTGGAGGCGAGCTGGAAGAGCTTATCGGCGATGAAGACGTCGACGGGCTGGGTGACCTTCATGTTGTACTCGTCACCCGCGACGACGTGGATCGGCACGTCCGGCAGGTACTTGAGCACGACGGAGCAGTCGTCGGTGGCCTGGAAGTTGGGGTCGCCGGCGGCGACCTCGTAGGCCCGCTTGATCGTGGACAGCTTGAAGGCCTGCGGCGTCTGGCCGCGGCGCAGCCGGGAGCGGTCCGGGATCTCGGTGATGAACTCGCCGTCCTCGCCGTGCGTGCGCGTGACGATGATGGTGTCGGCGGAGGGGATGGCCACGTCGACGGCCTGGTAACGCTCCAGCGCCACGACGCAGTCGTCGATGACGCGCTGCGACAGCAGGGGGCGCACGGCGTCGTGGAAGAGGACGTTGGCGTCCTCGCCCTCGGCCAGGCCCTCACCCAGGGCGGCGATGGCGCGCTCGGTGGTCTCGTTCCGCGTGGAGCCGCCCTCGATGACCCTCGAGACCTTCTTGAATCCGGCCTTCGCGACGATCTTCTCGACGTCGGGCACGTAGCCCGGCGCCATCAGCACGATGATGTCGTCGATCGAGTCCGTGTTCTCGAAGGTGGTCAGCGTGTGCTCGATGACTGCCTTGCCGGCGATCTTCAGCAGCTGCTTGGGGATCGACAGACCCACCCGCTGACCGGTGCCACCGGCCAGGATCACTGCGGTGGTACGGGGCTTGGCTATGCGCTGGGACACAGGTGACCTACCTTGGGGCGACAGGGAACTTCGAAATGGTCCCACTTCGGGTTACCGCAGTGCAAGGTGAGCGACCTCTGCCGCATATGTGCGCGCAACCTGTCATTCACCTCCCACTCCTGGTGATTGGTGAGACGGTTCCGCGGGCCTCCGGGAAATGCGCTGTGAGTAACTCCACAGGAGCTCAGCGACGTCGGAGACGCTTGGGACAGCGGTGCCCGAGGACCTTCACGAGTTCCTTGGACGATGTCTGGTGCACGGTACGCGCTTTGGCGCTGCGGGCCGCATCGGCGTGTGCTCCGTACAGCGTCGGCCCCTCCGTACGGCGGCGGCGGGGCGGTGGCAATACCGCTCGTCCGGCGTCTCCTTCAGCGTCTCATTGCCGCGGAATTCCTGGTCAAGATTCCGCAGCATTTCGGTCTCGGCACGGTAAGGGAACGATTCGCCGTGGGACGAGCCGAGAAGAGCCCGGGACCCGGACGGGTCCCAGGCTCTCGCGCCGTCAACCGAGAGGGGTCAGACGACCTCGACGCCCGGCCGGCCCGCCTCGACCCTCAGCCGGGCCAGCGTGCTCGGCGTCGCGGTGGGCTGCCGCACGGTGTCGACCACGCGCACCTGCGCGTCGATGCCGTCACGGCGGACGTCGAACAGGTGGTAGCCGCGGTGCGCGTCGAGCAGCTTCCAGTGCGGGTTGTCCGGCCGCCGCGGGTCCCACTCCTTGCGGAAGGCCTCCTGGTCCTGGTCACCGTTGCTGGAGATGGAGGTGCCGACGAACTCGGCGCCGACGACCCCGGAGTCCGGGTCGGCGTAGTCCTCCTTGAGGTCGCTGATCATCGTCAGGTGCCGGTCGCCGGACAGCACGACCGGGTTGCGGACCTGCTGGAACTCCTGGAGGAACCCGTTGCGCTCGGCCTGGTAGCCGTCCCAGGCGTCGTAGAACCAGAGCTTGCCCTCGCCGACCTGGAGGTCCGTCTCCGCCATCATGATCTGCGAGGCGATCAGGTTCCAGCGGGCGGGCGAGTCCTGCAGCGAGTTCAGCAGCCACCGCTTCTGCTGCGCGCCCAGCATGGTCAGCGAGGGGTCCTGGGCGCCGGCCTGGCTGGTGGCCTGGTCGCTGCGGTACTGCCGGGTGTCCAGGACGTTGAGCCGGGCCAGGCGGCCGAACTCCAGGCGGCGGTACATCCGGATGTGCGGGCCGTTCGGGACGGCGGTCGCACGGACCGGCATGTGCTCGTAGTACGCCTGGTAGGCCGCCGTCAGCCGGGCCACGAAGGCGTCGTGCGGCTGCTTGTCCGGGTCCTGGGGGATCTCGCCGGCGAAGTCGTTGTCCACCTCGTGGTCGTCGAAGCTCACCACGAAGGGCGCGTGCGCGTGCATCGCCGCGAGGTCCGGGTCGGTGCGGTACTGGGCGTACCGGTTGCGGTACTGGGCGAGGCTGAACGGCTCGCCGGTCCCCTCGTGCCGGCGTACGGCCGTCGCCGACGGGGTGGACTCGTAGATGTAGTCGCCGACGAACACCACGACGTCCGGGTCCTGCTCCAGCATGTCTGCGTATGGCGTGAAATAGCCGTGCTGCCAGTTCTGGCAGGAGGCGAGGGCCATGCGCAGGGAGCCACCGGAGCTGGACGGGTGGGGCGCGGTGCGGGTGCGGCCGACGGGTGAGAGCTGGCCGCTGGTGCGGAAGCGGTACCAGTAGACGCGGTCCGGGCGCAGCCCGCGTACGTCCACGTGAACGCTGTGCCCGTACTCGGGCCGGGCCTGGGCGGTGCCGCGGCGGACGAGCTTTCTGAACCGCTGGTCCTCCGCGAGCTGCCACTCCACGGGCACCACCCGGTCGGGCATGCCGCCGCCGTTCAGCGGGTCCGGGGCGAGCCTGGTCCACAGGACGATGCCGTCCGGCAGTGGGTCACCTGAGGCGACGCCGAGGCTGAACACACCGTCGGGCAGTGGCGTCTCGGCAGCGTGCGCGGCGGCGGGAAGCCACAGCTGGGCGGAGGCCGCGGCACCGAGCACGGCGGCGCCGGCGGTCAGGAAGCGGCGTCGGTCGGGGGAAACTGCTCCGGTCATCAGGTGACTCCCTTACCTCGCTGGCCACTTGGACTCTGGGAAGCTTCACGTTCGCGGGCGGTCCGCCCGCTGAACGCCGGGGTTCACGTACATGACAACTAAGCAGACAAAAAGAGACTCGCCGCCAGCACCGGAACAAGCCGTTGCTGGGGCGAGTCTGACAGGTGATCAGCCGGCGAAAGCGGTGCCGAGTCTTGCGTTCGTGGCGGAGGTGCCGAGGAGCGTGTTGCCGAAGGTGGTGGTGCCGTTGGGGCTCACCACGGTCGACGGACCGGACCTGAAGTACCAGACGGACCCGGCCTTGCCGTTCTCCCCCGGCGCGCCGACGGCCAGGTCGGCCAGGCCGTCGTGGTCGGCGTCGGCGAGGTGCACGGCCCCGCCGAAGGTGTCGCCCTGTTCGGCGGCGCCCGGCACGTCGGGCGTGTTCTGCGTGACCACCTGGGCGCCGGTGCCGGTGAGGCCCTGTGCGGTGCCGCGCAGGACGACGACCGCGCCCGCGTCGGTCACGCCGTCCAGGTCCTCGCCGGGCAGGCCGGTGGCCACGTCCGGGTGCCCGTCGCCGTCGACGTCGGCGATCCGGACGTCCGTCCCGAAACCGTCACCCCGCTCGGCGCTGCCGGGCACGCCGGGGCTGTCCTGGTTGAGGAACGTGGCGTGGGCGCCGTCCGGACCGTCCGGGGTGCCGGGGATCAAGGAGACCCGGCCGCCCTTGGCGAGCGGAGTGTCGAGGTCGCTGTCGTACCCGTCGACGGCCCGGCCGACCACGATGTCGTCGACACCGTCCTGGTCGACGTCCCCGATGTCGAGGTTCTCGCCGCCCTGGAGCCGGTAGCCGTCGCCGCCCTTCACGGTGGTGTACGGCGAGAGCCCCCGCGGGGAGCCCGGCCAGTACACGACGCGCCGGGCGTCGTACTCGTCGCCGTCGTTCTCGGAGGCGGCGACGTCCGTGACGCCGTCGCCGTTGACGTCACCGGCGGCCAGGTCGAGGACGCGGCTGTCGAACTCGTCCTTGACGACCTGCTCGCCGTGGGCCGTGCCGCCGGCCCGGGTGAACGGGCCGTTCAGCACACGCAGATCGTGCTGGTTCGCCACGGTCACCAGATCCGCGGCTCCGTCGCCGTTCACGTCCCCGACGGTCAGGCGCCCCTGGCCACCGAGCCCGTCGTGGGCCTTTCCGGTGGCGAGGACGGGCCCACCGGTCAGCCCCTGGGGGCCGCCCCACAGGACCTCGGCCATCCCGGACTCGGCGCCGCCGTCGGCCGTGTCCTCACGGCCCACGCCGACGACCAGGTCCGCGTACCCGTCGCGGTCGAGGTCGGCGGTGGTGAGCGCGCTGCCGAACGCGTCGTCCGTCTCGGGACTGCCGGGCACGCCGGCCGTGCTCTGGCTGAGGACCTGCCTCGTCGTGATGTCCAGCCCGTTCTTCGAGCCGTAGACGACGGCGACGTAGCCGGCGCCCTTCTTGCCGCCGACGGTGGCGCTCGGGGCGGCCACCGCGAGGTCGGCGTACCCGTCGCCGTTCAAGTCGTCGTGGAGCTTCGTCGCGGCGGGCTCGGCGGGGCCGGCGTCGGTGGCGGCGTGCGCGGCCACCGGGGCGGTGACGGCGGCAACGACGGCGACCGCCGCCGCGACCCCGACGCCCCGGCCGATCCTGCGCTTGCTCGTGGACTGAGGCACGTACGTCAACTCCGTTGATCGCATGGGCAGTTGCTGCACGGCGAGGAACAAGATCCTCATCCGCTCTGCCCTGTACGACTCACTGACGAGCGACTTGGTTGCACCAAAATCGGTCGCGAATTTGCTCCTTGTTAACTTAGAAGGGCTCGAAGTCGTCGTATTCCCGCTGCGCCTCGTCCCGCTCGGCCTCCCGGTCCCTACGGCGCTGCACGGCCGGACGCTCCCCCTCGAACCGATGGTCCTCGCCCCGTCGGCCGAGCATCTCCGCCCCGGCCGTCAGGGACGGCTCCCAGTCGAAGACGACGGCGTTGTCCTCGGGCCCGATGGCGACTCCGTCCCCGCCGCGGGCGCCCGCCTTCACGAGCTCCTCCTCGACGCCGAGGCGGTTGAGCCGGTCCGCGAGGTAGCCGACCGCCTCGTCGTTGTTGAAGTCGGTCTGCCGCACCCAGCGCTCGGGCTTCTCCCCGCGCACCCGGAACAGGCCGTCGGCCTCGCGCTGCACGGTGAAGCCGGTGTCGTCCACGGCCTTGGGCCGGATCACGATCCGGGTGGCCTCTTCCTTCGGCTTCGCCGCCCGCGCCTTCGCGACGAGCTCACCGAGCGCGTACGACAGCTCCTTCAGGCCCATGTGCGCCACGGCCGACACCTCGAAGACGCGGTAGCCGCGCGCCTCCAGGTCGGGCCGCACCATTTCGGCGAGGTCCTTGCCGTCCGGTACGTCGATCTTGTTCATGACGACGATCCGCGGACGGTTGTCCAGACCGCCGTACTGCCGCAGCTCCTCCTCGATGATGTCGAGGTCGGAGACCGGGTCACGGTCGGACTCCAGCGTGGCGGTGTCCAGGACGTGCACGAGCACACTGCACCGCTCCACGTGCCGCAGGAACTCCAGGCCGAGGCCCTTGCCCTGGCTGGCTCCGGGGATCAGGCCGGGCACGTCGGCGATGGTGAAGACCGTCGAACCGGCCGTGACGACGCCGAGGTTCGGCACGAGCGTGGTGAAGGGATAGTCGGCGATCTTCGGCTTGGCGGCGCTCAGCACCGAGATCAGGGACGACTTGCCGGCGCTCGGGTAGCCGACGAGCGCCACGTCGGCGACCGTCTTCAGCTCCAGGACGACGTCCCGCAGATCTCCGGGTTCGCCGAGCAGCGCGAATCCGGGCGCCTTGCGCCGCGCGGACGCCAGTGCCGCGTTGCCGAGCCCGCCCCGGCCGCCCTGCGCGGCGACGAACGACGTGCCGTGCCCGACCAGGTCGGCCAGGACGTTGCCCGCCTTGTCGAGCACGACCGTGCCGTCCGGCACCGGCAGCACCAGGTCCTGGCCGTCCTTGCCGGAGCGGTTGCCGCCCTCGCCGGGCTTGCCGTTGGTGGCCTTGCGGTGCGGGGAGTGGTGGTAGTCGAGGAGCGTGGTGATCGACTGGTCGACGGTGAGGATCACGTCCCCGCCGCGACCGCCGTTGCCGCCGTCCGGCCCGCCCAGCGGCTTGAACTTCTCACGGTGAACGGAGGCACAGCCGTGACCTCCGCTACCCGCGGCGACATGCAGCTCGACGCGGTCCACGAAGGTGGTCATGGTGTGTGCCTCCAGTTACGTACGGGTTCTTCTTCTTGCGTACGGGTTGTTTCTCAGACCAACACGCGAAAGGCGGACCCGCTTCCCGTGAGGGAAGTGAGGTCCGCCTCGCGAAAGTTTCCGGTCAGGCGACCGGAACGATGTTCACGACCTTGCGGCCACGGTGGGTGCCGAACTGCACCGAACCGGCCTCGAGGGCGAACAGCGTGTCGTCGCCACCACGGCCGACGCCGGCGCCCGGGTGGAAGTGGGTGCCGCGCTGGCGGACCAGGATCTCACCCGCGTTGACGACCTGACCGCCGAAGCGCTTCACGCCGAGCCGCTGGGCATTGGAGTCGCGACCGTTCCGGGTGGACGATGCGCCCTTCTTGTGTGCCATTTCTCCTCAGTCCCTTACTTCGCAGCCGTGGGGATCTCGGTGACCTTGATCGCCGTGTACTGCTGGCGGTGGCCCTGCCGACGACGGTAACCGGTCTTGTTCTTGTAGCGCAGAATGTCGATCTTCTGCCCCTTGTGGTGGTCCACGACCTCGGCCTGGACCTTGATGCCGGCCAGCACCCACGGGTCGCTGGTCACGGCGTCGCCGTCGACAACGAGCAGGGTCGAGAGCTCGACCGTGTCGCCAACCTTGGCAGTGGAAATCTTGTCAACCTCAACGATGTCGCCGACAGCAACCTTGTGCTGGCGACCACCGCTGCGCACGATGGCGTACACGCGGAACTCACTCTCTCGCTCGGGAAACGGCACCCCCGCAGTCCAGTCACCCACGACAGCGCGCGAACGACCTCTCCCGATCACGGCCCGTGTCCGGGAGGATGAGGTTTACGGGGATGTGGCGCGCCTGACGACACGCCGACGGTCAAGGTTACGGGGCCACGGCCGAGAGGGTCAAACCGGGCCCCTCGGAGGTCAGGAACCGAGGCTGTCCCGGTAGGCCACGCACGCCTCGTACGAGGGCAGCAGCCCCTGCTCCCGGGCCTCGGCCAGGGTGGGCGCCTGCTCGTCCTTGCCGGAGAGCAGCGGGGTGATGTCCGCGGGCCAGTCGATGCCGAGGGCCGGGTCGAGCGGCTGGATGCCGTGCTCCCGCTCGGGGGCGTAGCCCTCGGAGCAGAGGTAGACCACGGTGGCGTCGTCCGTCAGCGCCATGAAGCCGTGGCCGAGCCCCTCGGAGAGGTACAGCGCGTGGTGGTCCCGGTCGTCCAGACGGACGAGCTCCCACTGGCCGAAGGTGGGCGAGCCGGTCCGGATGTCCACGACCACGTCCAGCACCGCACCGCGCACGCACTTGACGTACTTGGCCTGGCTGGGCGGCACGTCCGCGAAGTGGATGCCGCGCAGGGTGCCCCGGGCGGAGACCGACATGTTGGCCTGGGCCAGCTTCAGCGGGTGGCCGACCGCCTCGGTGAAGAGCGGTGCCTTGAACCACTCGTGGAAGCTCCCACGGCTGTCCGGGAAGACCTTCGGCTCGTGCACCCAGGCGCCGGAGATGGAAAGGGGCCGCATCACAGTGTCCTCAGCTCTTCTTCAGCTCTTCTTCCGGGGATTCGATCAGTCTAGGGACATGCCCCCGTCGCCGGGGGCCGAAGGGCATGAGGACGTGATCCGCCCCCGGTCGTCGGACCGGGGGCGGATCACTTCCTTCGTTCGGCGCGGGGCGTCAGGCCTCGTCCGCCGGGCTCGACACGGACGGGACGGACTGCTGCTCCGCCGCCGCCGTCTTCTTCGACGCCGCCTTCTTCGCGGTCGTCTTCTTCGTGGCGGTCTTCTTCGCCGCCGTCTTCTTGGCCGTCGTCGTCTTCTTGGCCGCCGTCTTCTTGGTGGCGGCCTTCTTCGCGGTGGCCTTCTTGGCCGTCGTCTTGCGGGCGGCCTTCTTGGCCGGGGCCGGCTCCTCGGACACCTCGCCCGCCTCGGCGGCGGCCGGGGCCTCGTCGGCGGTCGCGGACACGACCACGACGGCCGCCTCCTCGGACGCCGTCGGCGCGGTGGACCTGCGCACGGCACGGCGACGCGGGCGGGCCGGCGCGGCGCTCTCAGCGGGCGCCTCGGTCGCGGGCGCCTGCTCGGCAAGCGGCTCCTGTGACGTCGGCTCCTCGGACTTCGCCTCCTCCGGCTTCGCCTCCGACGCCGTCTCCGTGACCGTCACGACGGTCGCCTCGTCGCCCGCCGGCGAACCGGCCGGAGCGGACACCTTGCGGGTGGCCCGCCGCCGGGTACGGCCCTTCGGCGCGGCCTCCTCCGCGGCCGGGGCCGAAGCCTCGACCACCGGGTCCTCGACGGCCATCGGCTCGGCCTGCGCCTCGGCGGCCGGCTCGGGCAGCACCGGACGGGCGGCCTCCTGCTCGGCCGTCACGTCCTGAGCCGTCGGCGCCTGCGCCTCGGCCTGTCCGGCCTCGCTCTTCCGGCCGGACCTGACCGGTTCGGGCTTCTGCTCGGCCGTCCTGGCGGCGTCGCCGCCACGCGGCGCTCCCGCCGGAGCCGACGCCCGCCGGCTCGCCCGGCGTCGCGACCGGCCACGGCCCGGCCGCGGCCTCCGCCTCGGCGGCGCTGCTGTACAGCTCCTCGTCGGGCTCGAAGGCCGGCTCGGGCAGCGCGACCGGCTCGGCGACCTCGGCACCCACCTCCGCTTCGGTCTCCGCCTCCTGCTCGGCGGTCTCGGCGACGGCGGCCTCGTGCACGTGCGGCAGCTCGGCGGCACCGGCACGGGCACGCTTCTTGCGCTTGCCGCCGCCTCCGGAGGAGGTCGGCTGTTCCATGTGCACGATGACACCGCGCCCGTTGCAGTGGACGCAGGTCTCGGAGAAGGACTCCAGCAGCCCCTGCCCGACCCGCTTGCGGGTCATCTGCACGAGCCCCAGCGAGGTCACCTCGGCCACCTGGTGCTTCGTACGGTCACGGCCCAGGCACTCGAGCAGGCGCCGCAGCACCAGGTCCCGGTTGGACTCCAGGACCATGTCGATGAAGTCGATGACGATGATGCCGCCGAGGTCGCGCAGCCGCAGCTGGCGGACGATCTCCTCGGCCGCCTCCAGGTTGTTCCTGGTGACGGTCTCCTCGAGGTTGCCGCCCTGGCCGGTGAACTTGCCGGTGTTGACGTCGACGACGACCATCGCCTCGGTCCGGTCGATCACCAGCGAACCGCCACTGGGCAGCCACACCTTGCGGTCGAGGGCCTTGGCGAGCTGCTCGTCGATCCGGTACGTGGCGAAGACGTCGACCTCGGAGGTCCACTTCGACAGCCGCTCGGCCAGGTCGGGCGCGACGTGCGAGACGTACCCGTGGATCGTCGACCAGGCCTCGTCGCCGCTGACGACGACCTTGGAGAAGTCCTCGTTGAAGATGTCGCGCACGACCCGGACCGTCATGTCCGGCTCGCCGTACAGCAGCGTGGGCGCGTTGCCGCTCTTCGCCTTCTTCTGGATCTCCTCCCACTGCGCCTGGAGCCGCTCGACGTCCCGGCGCAGTTCCTCCTCGCTCGCGCCCTCGGCGGCGGTGCGCACGATGACGCCCGCGTCCTCGGGGACGATCTTCTTGAGGATGGACTTCAGCCGCGACCGCTCGGTGTCGGGCAGCTTGCGGCTGATGCCCGTCATGGAGCCCTCGGGGACGTACACGAGGTAGCGCCCGGGGAGGGAGACCTGGCTGGTCAGGCGGGCGCCCTTGTGCCCGATGGGGTCCTTCGTCACCTGCACGAGCACGGACTGCCCGGACTTCAGGGCGGACTCGATGCGCCGCGGCCCGTTGGCCATGCCCAGCGCCTCGAAGTTGACCTCACCCGCGTACAGGACGGCGTTGCGGCCCTTGCCGATGTCGATGAAGGCGGCCTCCATCGACGGCAGCACGTTCTGCACCTTGCCGAGGTAGACGTTGCCGACGTACGAGGTCGACTGCTCCTTGTTGACGTAGTGCTCGACGAGCACGTTGTCCTCGAGGACGCCGATCTGCGTGCGGTCGCCGTGCTGGCGGACGACCATCACGCGCTCGACGGCCTCGCGGCGGGCCAGGAACTCGGCCTCGGTGATGATCGGGACGCGCCGGCGGCCCTGCTCGCGGCCTTCCCGGCGGCGCTGCTTCTTGGCCTCCAGACGGGTCGAGCCCTTGATGGACTGCACCTCGTCGGACGGCTCGGCACTCTTTTCCCGCGGGGGCCGGGGCTCGCGGACCTTGACGACCGTGCGCTCCGGGTCGCCGTCGGTGGGCTCGGAGTCGCCCGCGGTGTCACCGGCACGGCGACGACGGCGCCGACGACGACGGCTGCTGTTGGAGCCGCCACCGCCGCCCGACTCGTCACGGTCGGCCTCCTCGGAGTCCTCCCGGTCCTCCTCGGTCTGCTCGGCGGTGTCCTCGGCGTCCTGCGCGGCCTGCTCGGACTCGGCGTCCATGGCCTCGCCCTCGGTGTCGGACTCGGCGGACTCACCACGCCGGCGGCGGCGACCGCCCCGGCGACGGCGGCGGCGCGAGCCGGCCCCTTCGGATTCGTCCTGGTCGTCGCCCTCGGCGGACTCCTCGGGCTCCTCCGTCTCGTCGACGCTGCTCTCCACGACGGCGGGCTCGGCGGCCTGGGCCGCGTCGGGCTCGTCCGCGGAACCCCGGCGACGGCGCCGACGACGCGATCCGCCGGACTGGTCCTCGCGCGCGCTCTCGGCCGCGGCGGGCTCCTCCGCCTCCTCGGGCTCATCGCTCCCGGCCGCCTCGGCGGCGGCAGCGGCGGCGGCCCGCTCCGGGGTCTGGAACTGGGGCTCGGTGAACACCGGCGCCTGGAAGAGGGCGACGGCGGGCCGCGCGCGACGCGCCGACGAGTCGCCCTCACCGGCGGTGTCCTGCGAAGCCTCGGCGGACTTGGCGGCCGTCGCGGTCTTCGTGGCCTTCGCGGTCTTCGTGGCCTTGGCCGTCTGCCCGGGCTCGGCGAAACCACTGGCGGCCCGGCGGACGACCCGGCGGCGGCGACGCGGACCGCCCTCCTCGTCCTCACCGGCCTGGGCGCCGGCCGCGACGGCTTCGGCGGTGGCCTCGGAGGGGGTGGCCTCAGCGGCGGCGGCCTCGGGGACCGAGCTCTCGGCAGCGGTGGCCCCGGACGCGCGGGCGGGCTCGGCGGCGGGGGTCTCGGCCTCGGAAGCCTTCGCCTGCTCGGCGGTCGATTCCGCCGCCTCCGCGGCAGCGGGCGCTTCGGTGACCGCGGACACCCGGCGCGTGGCACGACGCCGCGTCCGGCGCGGAGCGGCCTCCTCGGCGGGCTCCGCGGCCTCGGTGCCTTCGGCGGCACCGGCCGCGACGGGCTCGGCAGCGGTCGCCGCAGGCGCCGCCGTCGTCTCGCTCGGCTCCGCCGGAGCCGCAGCAGGCGTGGCCACCCTGCGCGTCGCACGACGCCGGGTACGCCGGGGAGCGGCGTCCTCGGACACCTCGGCGGACGCGGGGGCCTCGGCCTGCTCCGACGCCTCGGAGGCGATCGGGGCGGCGGCGCTCACCGGTACCACGGTCTCGGCGGTCTCGGCGGCCTCCGGGGACCCGACGGGCGCGGAGGCACGGCGAACGGCGCGACGCCGCTTAGGGGCGGCAGGCGCGGCCTTTTCCCCGGGCTCACCGCTCCCGGCGGCCTCGGGGGTCTCCGCCGCGGCGCCTGCCCCGATCTCCTCGATCTCTTCGAGATCCTCGGGATCCGCGACCGGTATGGCCGGCGTGACGGTCTCCGCCACAGCGTCGGAGGCGGCGCCGACGGGCGGACCCGCCGGGCGGGACGCGGCACGGCGCCGCCGGCGGGGCGGCAGGGTGTCGCTGGGGGTGTTGTTCTGTTCGGAGCCCGTGGAGGAGGACTCTGTGGGTTCGGTCGGTTCGAGCATGCGGGCTTGTCTCCCGTCAGGCTCCCGGGCGCCGCGCCTGGTCCGGCGGTGCCGGTGACGTCCGCGGCTCGCGCTGTGCGCGTCGCCGCCGTCCGGGGCGCGGGCGCCGCACGGGAGCTCTCCGTGTCCTGTCTCGCCGGTTCCGTACGCCGAATGCGTACGGCCTGGCGAAAGTCTTCTGGTCGGTGCGCTGCCCGACCCAGGTGGCTCCCGAGTACGAGGGCGGCGCTACGACGTCCGTCCCTACGCGGAACCTTCCTTACGCCGGCGCCGTCGCGGCGGCAGGCGGTTCGGCCGTTGAGCGGGCCTCCGCTGCCTCGCGGTCGGGCGCGAGCGGGTCGGTCACCGTGCCGGTCTCTTCATCGAGCAGCCCCTGCGCCAGCCTGGTCACCGCTGCGGGGACCGGCGGCGCCAGGTCGGCCACGGCGCGGAGACCGGACAGGACGTCGTCGGGTCGTACGGCAGGCGTCACGTGCCGAACAACCAGCCGCAGTATCGCACAGGGCTGGTCCGTCGGCCTATCAGCCTGCGAACCGTGCGTTTCCGTGAGGTCGGGGATCTCCAGGCTGACCACGGCGGAGCGGGCGTCGAAGGTACGGACCCCGTTCTTGGCGAGGCGCTGGACCTCGACGGTCTCGGCCGCGTTGAAGAGGTCCGCCGCGCGACGGGCCTCCTCCTGCGACACGCCGTCCAGCCGCAGCTCCCACACGGAAGCCGTGAGCCGGTCGGCGAGGCCCGAGGTGCGGGCCTCGACCGCCTCGACGATGTCGAGCCCGGTGGGCAGCGACTCGTCGAGAAGGACCCTGAGCTGCTCCGGGTCGCGGGGCGCGGTGAGCGCGATCTCCAGGTACTCCGCCTCACTGCCCGTGCCGGTGGGTGCGGCATTGGCGTACGACACCTTCGGGTGCGGTGTGAAGCCCGCCGAGTAGGCCATCGGCACCTCGGCACGGCGCAACGCACGCTCGAAGGCGCGCTGGAAGTCACGGTGGCTGGTGAACCGGAGGCGGCCGCGCTTGGTGTAGCGCAGTCGGATGCGCTGCACCGCGGGTGCGGGCGGCGGGCCTTCGGGCTGTCGCTTGCCCAGTGTCGTTCAGTCCTTCGTGAGAGCGGTCGTACTGCTACCTAGAGTACGTGCCTCGCGGCCCGAAGGTTCCCTCCGGTCGACCGGCCGCGGCTGCTTCGGCTCCCCGAAGAGCATCCGCCGGAAGTCTGCGCGGGCCTGCCGTACGGACTCACCTGCGGAGGCGAGCACCTGCCGGGTGGCGCGTCCCACACTGCGGGCGGCCTCGGCGGCCGGCCGCAGGACGGCGTCCCGCACCACGTGCCCGACGGGTGTCAGCACGCTGCGGTACACCCACCGCACCGGCTCGACGAAGATCCACCGGAAGAGGGTGCCGAGGAACCGCCCGACGGCGAGCGAGACGTACCCGGCGACGCGCCACGCGTGACCGAGGGCGTCCCGGACCTCCCGCCCGACGACAGCGAGGACCCGGCCGACCGGCACCAGGATCCAGCGCCAGAGGGCGAGCGCCGGAAGGACCAGCAGGATCCGGGTGATCCAGTGGAGGACGACGCCGATGCCGGTGACGATCATGCGCACCAGCCACACGAGGCCCTTGCCGCACCAGGCGATCGCACGCCCGACGGGCGCGAGCACCCACGCGTACAGCCACCCGGCGGGGACGACGAGGAGGTACCGCACGAGCCACGCCAGGGCCGCGTAGACACCGGTACCGATCGCGGCGAGCACGGCCCCCAGCCCCTTGAGCACCCAGATCACGGCATGCCCGACGGGCGTGAGCAGATACGAGTACACCCAGCCGAGGGCGGCCCCCACACCCCGCGCGACCCAGGCGATCGCATGCCCCACCGGAGTCAGCACGTACCGGTAGCACCACACCGCCGGCACGACGAGGAGGACGTACCCGAGCCACCCGAGCGCCTTGGCCACGGGCACCACGACATACCGCCACAGCCCCACGAACGGCCAGACGAACAGCGCCCGCCCGAGCCACAGCAGCGCCCGCCCGAGCGGCCGGAACAGCACGTCGTTCAGGAACCGCCCGGCCACGACGAGCGCGTCCCACACCATCCGCACGGGGACGACCAGCAGGAGCACGACGATCCGCACGGGAATCCGGATCGCGACGACCAGACACCCTTCGGGCGCGTCAGACTCCCGCCGAACGACCGCCTCGGAACCCTCACGGGCCGGCTTCTCCAGATCCATACCGTCGTAGACGCCTCAGCGCCCTGTCCGGATCCAGCACCGCACAGTCCTGCCCCGTTCTCCCGCAGATCCTCCACTCGGCCCCATGATCATACGACTCACCCGTCCGCGAGACGCGCCTGCAGCAACCGGGGCGACTCCTGGAAACCACGCCGCGCGTAGGCGGGAATCGCCCGGGGACTCGAATGCACGGTGACGCGCTCCAGCCCGAGTTCGCGCGCCCCGTCCAGGACGGCTTCGATGAGCCGCCCGCCCAGTCCGGCGTCCCGCGCCCCGGGTACGACGTACACGCACTGGAGGTCGCCGGAGGCCCGCCGCGGCGATCTCGGCGTGGGCACCCGCTGCACCACGGCGAGCCAGGCCATTCCGAGGACCACGCCGTCCCGCACGAGCACGGTGCACCGGTGCGACCCGGCGTTCTCCTCGGCCCAGCCGGCGAAGTGCCTGACGAAGTCCTCGCGTTCACCGACGGCCTCGCCGCCGTTCTCCACGAGCCAGTCCCATCGAAGTGCGGCCACGGCGGCCAGTTCACCGGATCGAGCCGGGCGGATGCTGACGTTCTCCATCACGGCATTGTCCGGTCGGCGGCGCCGTCCGCCTCCCAGCGCAGCAGATCCCCCGGCTGGCACTCGAGCACCTCGCAGAGGGCGGCGAGGGTCGAGAAGCGGACCGCCTTGGCGCGACCGTTCTTGAGGACGGCCAGGTTGGCGGGGGTGATGCCGACGCGTTCCGCCAGCTCACCCACGGACATCTTCCGTTTGGCCAGCATCACGTCGATGTCGACGGCGATCGGCATCAGATGACCTCTTCCAACTCGGCCCGCATCCGGGCCGCCTCGACGTCCCGCGCGACGGCCTGCGCGAGCAGCACCCGCAGCACGAGCACGACCAGTTCCCCATCACCACTCCTCCGATCGAACTCCGATTGAAATCTATCGAGACTCGATATGCCTCGCAAGGGGTGCCGTCCGCCCGGAGGTGAGAGGGTCGAAAGTGGAGCACACCGAACACGACGTGTGAAGGCACATCAGACGTGTGCCAGGCGTGGCACCGTGGGCAGGAGGCACTGAAGCACCCGACGCACCCGGACCGAGGAGGACGACAGTGGACTGGCGCGTGTTCGCACAGCAGATGGCTTCCATGTCCCGGGAACTGCTGGCCCAGGACTCGGTCGACGCCACCCTCGAACGCATCACCCACTCGGCCACGGAACTGGTGTCGGGCTGCGACGCGGCCGGCATCCTCCTCCTGCACGGCAAGAAGGTGGAGACGCTCGCACCCACCCATGACCTGGTCACCGAGAGCGACCGGCTCCAGGAGCTCCTCGCGGAGGGCCCCTGCTTCGACGCGGCGCGCGGCGACACCGGCGAACGGGTCTTCCGCATCTACGACTTCACCCACGAGGTGCCCCGCTGGCCCCGGTACGCCTCACGGGCCGAGGAACTGGGCGTGGGCAGCATGATGGGCTTCCTGCTGTACACCGAGGAGGAAGAGCTCGGCGCCCTCAACCTCTACTCCGGCCGCCCCGGGGCCTTCACCGAGGACAGCGAGACCGCCGGCTGGCTGCTGGCCTCGCACGCCGCGGTCGCCTTCTCCAGCGCCCGCAGCCACGCCCAGCTGGAGCAGGCCATCGCCACACGTCACCTCATCGGCGAGGCCATGGGCATCCTCATGGGCAGCCACGACCTCACCGAGAAGCAGGCCTTCGACGTGCTGCGCCGCTTCTCACAGGACAACAACATCAAGCTCCGCGAGGTCGCCCGCCGCGTCTGCGAACGCGGCAGCCTGGGCTGACCTGCGAGGCCCGCCGAGAAGCGACCTGACGCTCAGTGCGCGTGACCGCTCGGCGCCGGCGCCGCGTTCTTGACCGTCAGCGGCAGGAGCTTCTTGCCCGTCGGGCCGATCTGGATGTGGGTGTCCATCTGCGGACACACCCCACAATCGAAGCAAGGCGTCCAGCGGCAGTCCTCGACCTCCGTCTCGTCGAGGGAGTCCTGCCAGTCCTCCCAGAGCCAGTCCTTGTCGAGGCCGGAGTCCAGGTGGTCCCAGGGGAGGACCTCCTCGTACGTGCGCTCGCGCGTGGTGTACCAGTCGACGTCCACGCCGAACGGCTCCAGGGCCTTGTCGGCACAGGCCATCCAGCGGTCGTACGAGAAGTGCTCGCGCCAGCCGTCGAAGCGGCCGCCGTCGTCGTAGACCGCGCGGATGATCGCGCCGGTGCGGCGGTCGCCGCGGGAGAGCAGGCCCTCGACGATGCCGGGCTTGCCGTCGTGGTAGCGGAAGCCGATGGAGCGGCCGTACTTCTTGTCGCCGCGGATCTTGTTCCGCAGCTTCTCCAGGCGGGCGTCCGTCTCCTCCGCGGACAGCTGCGGCGCCCACTGGAAGGGCGTGTGGGGCTTGGGGACGAAGCCGCCGATGGAGACCGTGCAGCGGATGTCGTTGGACTTCGACACCTCGCGGCCCTTGGCGATGACCCGCGTCGCCATGTCCGCGATCTGCAGGACGTCCTCGTCGGTCTCCGTCGGCAGGCCGCACATGAAGTACAGCTTCACCTGGCGCCAGCCGTTGCCGTAGGCCGTCGCGACGGTCCTGATCAGGTCGTCTTCCGAGACCATCTTGTTGATGACCTTGCGGATGCGTTCCGAGCCGCCCTCGGGGGCGAACGTGAGGCCGGAGCGGCGGCCGTTGCGCGTCAGCTCGTTGGCCAGGTCGATGTTGAAGGCGTCCACGCGGGTGGAGGGGAGGGAGAGGCCGATCTTGTCGTCCTCGTAGCGGTCCGCCAGGCCCTTGGCGACGTCGCCGATCTCGCTGTGGTCCGCCGAGGAGAGCGACAGCAGGCCGACCTCCTCGAAGCCCGTCGCCTTCAGGCCCTGTTCGACCATGTCGCCGATGCCCGTGATGGAACGCTCGCGGACCGGGCGGGTGATCATGCCGGCCTGGCAGAAGCGGCAGCCGCGGGTGCAGCCGCGGAAGATCTCCACGGACATGCGCTCGTGGACCGTCTCGGCCAGCGGGACCAGGGGCTGCTTGGGGTACGGCCACTCGTCGAGGTCCATCACCGTGTGCTTGGAGACCCGCCACGGGACGCCGCTGCGGTTCGGTACGACACGGGCGATACGGCCGTCCGGCAGGTACTCGACGTCGTAGAAGCCGGGGACGTACACCCCGCCCGTCCTCGCCAGACGGAAGAGGAGCTCCTCGCGGCCGCCGGGGCGGCCTTCCGCCTTCCAGGCGCGGATGATCGCGGTGATCTCCAGGACGGCCTGCTCGCCGTCGCCGATCACCGCGCAGTCGATGAAGTCCGCGATGGGCTCGGGGTTGAACGCGGCGTGGCCGCCGGCCAGGACGATCGGGTCGTCCGGGCCGCGGTCCTTGGCCTCCAGGGGGATCCCGGAGAGGTCCAGGGCCGCCAGCATGTTGGTGTAGCCCAGCTCCGTGGAGAAGGAGAGGCCGAGCACGTCGAACGCCTTGACCGGGCGGTGGCTGTCCACCGTGAACTGCGGGACGTCGTGCTTGCGCATCAGCTCCTCGAGGTCCGGCCACACGCTGTAGGTGCGCTCGGCGAGGACGCCCTGCTGCTCGTTGAGGACCTCGTAGAGGATCATGACGCCCTGGTTGGGGAGACCGACCTCGTAGGCGTCCGGGTACATGAGCGCCCAGCGGACGTCACAGGACTCCCAGTCCTTGACCGTGGAGTTGAGCTCTCCGCCGACGTACTGGATCGGCTTCTGCACATGCGGGAGCAGAGCTTCGAGCTGCGGGAAGACCGACGCAGCGACTTCGGCAGGCATGTCGCGCACCTTCGTGAGCTGGACTGAACTGACAGGGGTGACCATCCAGACTAACGCGACCGCGGAGCGGCCTTGTACGCCCGAAGGCCTACAGGCCCGCCGTCGCGTCCTTGATCCCGTCCCAGAAGGCGGGCAGCTCGGCCTCCACGCGCAGGGCCCGCTGCTCCTCGCGCTCGTGGAGCAGGCCGTAGGTGAAGGTGTCCTGCCCCGCCGCGTGGGCGACCGCCGACAGCTCGCGGAGGGTCTGCCGGGCCATCACGCTGTCCTGGTGTTCGCCGAGCAGGTTCTGCAGCCCCTTCATGGTCTTGACCAGGTTCTTGGCGGGTTTGCCGAGGGCCGGTTCGCCGGCTTCCGCCGCGTAGCGGGTGCGCTTGGTCTTCTTGCGGGCGTTGTGGATCGCGACGTCCCGGTCGGTGCCGGGCTCCAGTTCCCGTGCCTGCTGGATGAGCCCGGCGACCTTGCGGAAGTCCTTCTTCACGGCCTTGGCGATCACCTTGCGTGGTTTCCTGCCGGCGGCCTTGCGCAGCGGCGGGTCGGCGATCAGTGCGTCCAGGGTGTCGAGCAGGTCGAGGTAGCGGCGGGAGTCCAGGATGCCGAGGAGCCGGCCGCGGGCCCCGTGGTGCTCGGTGCTGGACCAGGTGTCGATCCGCTCGGGCACCGGGCCGTGGACCAGGTCGGCGGGCACCTCGTCGAGGGTCGCCGTGAGCCGTTCGGCGAGCACCTCCCGGTCGCGGTCCCGGCCCAGCTCGCCGGCCAGCCACTTCAGCTCGTCGCCGATCGGGTCGGTGACGGCCCGGTCGAGGACCTTGCCGAACGACTTGAGGGTGCTGCGCAGCCGGCGGGTGGCCACGCGCATGCTGTGCACGGAGTCCTCGGCGTCCCTGCGGACGGCGGGGTCGAGCTCGACGATCGCGTCGCGCTGGGCGCGCAGGTACGCGAGTACATGGTCTCCGGCGGTCACGGGCTCCCCGGCGGCGGTCGCGCGCCGTTTCCGCGGTGTCGTCTCGGCGAGGGCCCGCGCCAGCTTGGACGGCGAGGAGGACGGCCGTACGCCGGCCTTGCGCAGCCGCTTGTCCACCTTGTCGAGGAAGGCGGGGTCTCCCCCGTCGGCGAGCTCCACCTCGATCTCGGTCCACTGGGCGGTGCCCTTGCCGCCGAAGAGCCGTTCCGCCCGTACGGCGTCCACGCTCACCTCGGCGAGCGGCCGCCCGTCGTGGTCGCGGAGTTCGCGTATGTCCCGTTCGGAGCGCAGCCGCATGACGGCCACGATCTGCCCTGTGCGGACGCGCGAGCGGACCAGCGCCGCGATCTCGTCGGGGACCGCGTCGGAGAGGGGGGCCTGGATCTCGTCCCGGACGCCGGCGGCGACCGGCAGCTTGAGGTGCCAGCCGGCGTCGGAGCCGCCGGTGCGGCGGCGCAGGGTGATCGAGGCCGCGGCCAGGCGCAGGTCGGACGTGTCGTAGTAGGTGGCGTCCAGTTCCGCCACGCCCTTGTCGAGGACGTCCGCGACACCCGCGACGCCGGTCAGGTCGGGAAGCCCGCTGTCGTCGGATTCGTACTTGCGCTCGACCTCGCGTTTCGTCTCCGCCATGCAATGAATCTAATGGCTGACCGGCCGGAACGGCAGGGTGGGCGCCGCGGGAAGGGCTTCACGTTCAGGTGGTCAGCAGGGCCCGCATCTCCTCGCCGTCCGGGAACGGCGCGTCCTTCGCCGTCCGGGAGACGAGGTACACATGGGCGTCCTCGAACTGGTGGTACGACAGCGGCTCCGGGCCCTGCCCGACGATCAGCACGTTGTGTTCCAGGCGCCAGCTGACGTACCGGGTGTCGTACTTGGGCTGCCGGATGTCGTGGTTCGGCAGGCCCAGCCGGTCGGTGAAGCGCTGCACCACGGTGGCGAAGTGGGCGTCGAACTCGGGCCGCCAGGCGCCCTCCTGGCTGGTCCAGCCGGGCAGGGTGCCCCAGCAGTCCTCGTCGAGCAGTCCGCCGTCGACGGAGTAGAGGTAGGCGAACGGCAGGTGGAGCGAGCCGTCGCCGTCGCAGGTGACGAAGTGTCCCTGCGGGGTGACGTGGGTGGCGTCGGGGACATCGGGTGTGCCCTCGTACGCCGGTCCCCGCACCGCCTGTGACCAGTCGGGCCAGCCGGTCTCGCGCATCCGTTCCTCGACGGCGTCGTCGTCGGTGAGGTCCAGCTCCGCCAGCGCGAGGAGTTGGCTCACCAGTTCCTCGGTCACCGGGCACAGGGCCACGTACTCTTCGGACATTCCGTTCCCCCGTCAGAGTCGCTAGGCCGACATCGGTCGCTGTACCCGGATCGACTGCAGCAGGCCGACCGCTATCCACACGGCGAACATCGACGAGCCGCCGTACGACACGAACGGCAGGGGCAGGCCGGTGACGGGCATGATGCCGAGGGTCATGCCGACGTTCTCGAACGTCTGGAAGGCGAGCCAGGCGACGATGCCGGCCGCCACGACCGTGCCGTACAGGTCGGTGGTCTCGCGGGCGATCCGGCAGGCCCGCCACAGGACGATGCCGAGCAGCAGGATGATCAGGCCGCCGCCGAGGAAGCCCAGCTCCTCCCCCGCCACGGTGAAGACGAAGTCGGTCTGCTGCTCGGGCACGAACTGGCCGGTGGTCTGCGAGCCGTGGAAGAGGCCGGAGCCGGTCAGGCCGCCGGAGCCGATGGCGATACGGGCCTGGTTGGTGTTGTAGCCGACGCCGGCCGGGTCGAGTTCGGGGTTGGCGAAGGCGGCGAAGCGGTTGATCTGGTACTCGTCGAGCACCCCGAGCTGCCAGACGGCGATCGCGCCGGCCGCGCCCGCGCCGAGCAGCCCGAACACCCACCTGTTGGAGGAACCCGAGGCGAGCAGCACGCCGAGCACGATGATGACCATGACCATGACCGACCCGAGGTCGGGCATGAGCATCACGATCAGCATGGGCACGGTGGCCAGACCCAGGGCCTGCAGCACCGTGCGGTGGTCGGGGTACTGCCGGTCTCCCGCGTCGACCCGGGCCGAGAGCAGCATGGCCATGCCCAGGATGATCGTGACCTTCACGAACTCGGAGGGCTGGAGGGAGAAGCCGCCGGGGAGCTTGATCCACGAGTGGGCGCCGTTGATCGTGGAGCCGAGCGGGGTGAGCACCAGCAGAATCAGCAGGACCGAGACGCCGTACAGGATCGGCACGGCGGTGCGCAGGCCGCGGTGGCCGAGCCAGATGGTGCCGACCATCAGGGCGAGGCCGATGCCGGTGTTGAGCAGGTGCCGGATGAGGAAGTAGTAGGGGTCGCCCTGGTTGAGCTCCGTGCGGTTGCGGGTCGCCGAGTAGACGAGGAGCGTGCCGAGCAGCGACAGGGCCATCGCCGACAGCAGGATCGGCCAGTCGAGCCGCCGCGCCACGGAGTCGCGTGCGAGCAAGCGGTTCCAGCCGGTGCGCTCGGGGCCGTAGCCCGAGACCTGGAAGCTGTTCACACCGCCGGTCATGTCGGCAACCTCCGGCTTCCCCGCCGGCGCCGGCGCCTTCGGGTGTCACGGTTCTCGGGGGACGGTGGGGCCGACGTCACCGGCTGGAGCGGGTCGGCCGGGGCGTTCGGGTCCTTCTTCTTCGCCTGCGGGTCCTTGGCCGGGTCCTTGGCGATCTTCGGGGTGGCGATGGTGCCGTCCGTCTTGACCTTGGGCAGGGCCTTCTCGGGGGTGGGCAGCAGGGCCTTCTTCGAGTCGATCTTGCCGTCCTCGGAGACGCCGTACAGCGCGTTGTAGATGTTGCGGACGGCGGGGCCGGAGGCGCCGGAGCCCGTGCCACCCTGGGAGATGGTCATGACGACCGTGTAGTCCTTGGTGTACGTGGCGAACCAGGAGGTCGTCTGCTTGCCGTAGACCTCGGCCGTACCCGTCTTGGCGTGCATCGGGATCTTGTCCTGCGGCCAGCCGCCGAAGCGCCAGGCGGCCGTACCGCGGGTGGCGACTCCCGCGAGGGCATCGTCTATGCGGTCGCGCGTCGTCCGCGTCATCGGCAGCTTGCCGTGCGACTTGGGCTTGATCGGCGTGATGGTCCTGCCGTCGGCGCTGATGACGGCCTTGCCGATGGACGGGTCGTACAGCGTGCCGCCGTTGGAGATGGCGCCGTAGATGGTGGCCATCTGGATGGGCGTCACGAGCGTGTCGCCCTGGCCGATGGAGTAGTTGACGGAGTCACCGGCGCGCATGCGGTTGCCTTCGAGGCAGTTCTCGTAGGCGATCTTCTCGGCGTAGCTGCCGTTGCGCTTGCCGGTGCGGCACCAGGCGTCCTTGTTGGCCTTCCAGTAGTTCAGCTTCCACTGGCGGTCGGGGACGCGGCCGGTGACCTCGTTGGGCAGGTCGATGCCGGTCTCCTCGCCGAGGCCGAACTGGTGGGCGGTCTTGTAGAACCAGTCGTGGGGCTTCTTCTTCGGCTTGGTGCCGCCGTCGCGCTTCCACTCCTCGTGGGAGAGCCGGTAGAAGACGGTGTCGCAGGAGACCTCCAGGGCGCGGCCGAGGCTGATCGGCCCGTATCCCTTGGACTCGAAGTTCTTGAAGACCTGGCCGCCGATGGAGTACGAGCTGGAGCACTGGTAGGGGCCGTCGAAGGAGTAGCCCGCGTTGACCGCGGCGGCCGTCGGGACGACCTTGAAGATCGAGCCGGGCGCCGACTGGCCCTGGATCGCGCGGTTGAGCAGCGGGTAGTTGGAGCTCTTGCCGGTGAGCCGGGCGTAGTCCTTCGCGGAGATGCCGCCGACCCAGGCGTTCGGGTCGTAGTCCGGGTTGGACGCCATGGCGACGACGCGGCCGGTCTTGGCCTCCATCACCACGACGGCGCCGGAGTCGGCCTTGTAGTTGGTGCCGGTGTTCCGGTCGTGCTGCTTGCGGGCCTCCTTCATGGCCTCGTTCAGCTGGTACTCGGCGATCCGCTGGACGCGGGCGTCGATGCTGGTGACGAGGTTGTCGCCCGGGTGGGCGGGGTCCGCCTCGGCCTGGCCGATGACGCGGCCGAGGTTGTCGACCTCGTAGCGGGTGACGCCGGCCTTGCCGCGCAGCTGCTTGTCGTACTGGCGCTCGATGCCCGAGCGGCCCACCTGGTCGGAGCGCAGGTACGGCGAGTTGGTGTCCTGCGCCTCCTTGATCTCCTCGTCGGTGACCGGCGAGAGGTAGCCGAGGACCTGGGCGGTGTTGGCCTTGCCCGGGCTCGGGTAGCGGCGCACGGCCTGCGGCTCGGCGGTGATGCCGGGGAAGTCCTCGGCGCGCTCGCGGATCTGCAGGGCCTGCTTGGCGGTGGCCTCGTCGGTGATGGGGATGGGCTGGTAGGGCGAGCCGTTCCAGCAGGGCTGGGGCGTCTTGGCGTCACACAGCCGGACCTTCGCCATGACCTCCTTGGGGGTCATGCCCAGCACGCCGGCGAGCTTGGTCAGGACGTCCTTGCCGTCGTCCTTCATCTTCAGCAGGTCGGTGCGGGAGGCGGAGACGACCAGCCGGGTCTCGTTGTCGGCGAGGGCCACGCCGCGCGCGTCCAGGATGGAGCCGCGGACGGCCGGCTGGACGACCTGCTGGACGTGGTTCCCGGAGGCCTCCTTGGCATAGGCCGCGCCCTCACGGATCTGCAGGTACCACAGGCGTCCGCCGAGCGTGAGCAGAAGGGAGAGGACGAGGACCTGGATGACGACGAGCCGGATCTGGACCCGTGTGTTCCGGCCGGTCTCGGGAATGTTGGTCACTGCTGCTGCCTCCCCCTCTCCGTACGCCTACGACTCTGTGATGACGGGCTGAAGTCCCCTGCGTGCACAGCCGCTTGACCCCTCACCGTCGCTTGACCGTTCACAGCCGCTTGACCGTTCACAGCCGCTTGACCCCCTTGATGCGCCCGGCCCGCGCCATCCGGGCCCGGACCGCCTTCACCCGCAGCCCGTTCCGCTGGCTGCCGATCTTCAGGCCGGTGCCGCCGGAGAGCCAGCCGGAGGAGATGTCGGTGGCCTTGGCGGCGGAACCGGACTCGGCGAGCGGATCGTTCTCGGCGCGCCGGGCCAGTGCCATCACCCCGGGCACGACGAACGGGGCCAGCAGCAGGTCGTACAGGGCGGCCGTGAACAGCAGGCTGCCCAGGCCCACGTGGCGGGCGGCGGTGTCACCGACGAGGGCGCCGACCCCGGCATACAGCAGGGTGGAGCCGACGGCGGCGGCGACCACCACGACCATGGGGCCGGTCGCGGACTTCAGCCGGCCCGTCTCGGGCTTCACCAGGCCCGCGAGGTAGCCGATGACGCACAGCACGAGTGCGTAGCGCCCGGCCGCGTGGTCCGCGGGCGGGGCCAGGTCGGCGAGCAGACCCGCGCCGAAGCCGACGAGGGCGCCGCCGACGTGCCCGTACACCAGGGCGAGTCCGAGGACGGTGAGCAGCATCAGGTCGGGCACGGCGCCGGGCAGGTGCAGGCGGGCGAGGACGCTCACCTGGATCACCAGGGCGACGACGACCAGGACGGAGGAGAGCAGGATCCGGTTGACGCGCATGAGGTGACAGCTCCTACTGCTCTGGCTGGTTCTGGCCGTCTGCGGGTGCCTCGGCCGACGGCGTCACGGTCACCGTCACCGTCGGCCTGGGGGTCGGCTTGGGCTTGGGCGGGAGCACCGTGTCGCGCGGGTCCTTCTTCGGGGCCTCGACGACGACACCGACGATGTCGAGCTTGGTGAAGCTGGCGTACGGCGTGACGTACAGCGTGCGGGTCAGGCCGCCGCCTGACGGGTCGACACGGGAGACGACGCCGACGGGCACGCCGGGCACGAACGGCCGGTCGGCCTGCGAGCCGAAGGTGACCAGGCGGTCGCCCTTCTTGACCTCCGCCTTGCCGTTGAGGAGTTCCACACGCAGCGGGCGGTCGCCCTGCCCGGAGGCGAAGCCGAGTTCGTCGCTGGACTCCATCCGGGTGCCGACCGTGAAGTCGGGGTCGCTGGCGAGCAGGACCGTGGCGGTGTCGGGCCCGACGGTGGTGACCCGCCCGATGAGCCCGTCCCCGTTCAGGACGGTCATGTCGCGCTTGATGCCGTCGCTCGCGCCGACATCGATGGTGATGGTCCAGGAGAAGCCCTGCGCCGCCCCTATGGCGATGACCTGGGCGCCCTTGATGCCGTACTGGCCCTGGCCGGCCGTCTTCAGCATCTTGTCGAGCTGCTTGAGGCGGCTGCGGCTGCGGTCGTCGCTGCCGAGCCGGGCCTTCAGGGCCGCGTTCTCCTCCTCCAGCAGAGCGAGCCGGTCGTGCCGCCCGCCGGAGTCACGGATGGCGGAGACCGCGTTGCCGATCGGGTCGACCCCGGCCGACACACCGCTCTCGATCGGGCCGAAGACCGTCGCCGCGGCCTGTCGCGCGCCGTCCACGGGCGAATCCTCCCCGCCGCGGATGTCCACCGTGATCAACGCGAACGCGATGGCGATCAGCAGCACCAGGAGCAGCCGGCTCTCTCGTGTGTCCCTCACGTGCGGCGGCCGTGCCCTTCCTCATAGGAATTCGGGAAGCCCCAGGGAAACCCGAGGGGCTGCTTTGTGGGAGTTTATGTCTCTATATCAACGATCCGCCGTACGAGAGGAGATCGTCCCGTACGGCGGAATCGAAGAGTTACGTCATCTGCGCGGCTGAGCGTCCAGCACCTGCTGGAGCGCCTCGAACTCCTCGACGCACTTTCCGGAACCGAGCGCCACGCTGTCCAAGGGATCCTCGGCGATGTGGATCGGCATGCCGGTCTCCCGGCGCAGCCGCTCGTCCAGGCCCCTCAGCAGCGCCCCGCCGCCGGTCAGAACGATTCCCCGGTCCATGATGTCGCCGGACAGCTCCGGCGGACACTTGTCGAGGGTCGTCTTGACGGCGTCGACGATCGCGTTGACCGGTTCCTCGATCGCCTTGCGGACTTCCGCCGCGGAGATGACGACGGTCTTCGGCAGCCCGGAGACCAGGTCCCGGCCGCGGATTTCGGTGTGCTCGTCGGAGTCGAGGTCGTACGCCGAACCGATCGTGATCTTGATCTGTTCGGCCGTCCGCTCACCCAGCAGGAGGGAGTACTCCTTCTTGATGTGCTGGATGATCGCGTTGTCCAGTTCGTCGCCCGCGACACGGATGGACTGGGCGGTGACGATGCCGCCGAGGGAGATGACCGCGACCTCCGTGGTGCCGCCGCCGATGTCGACCACCATGTTGCCCGTGGCCTCGTGGACCGGCAGGCCGGAGCCGATGGCCGCGGCCATGGGCTCCTCGATGATGTGCACCTGGCGGGCGCCGGCCTGGGACGACGCCTCGATGACGGCGCGGCGCTCGACGCCCGTGATGCCCGAGGGCACACAGACGACGACCCGCGGACGAGCCAGATACCGCCGCTTGTGGATCTTCAGGATGAAGTAGCGGAGCATCCGCTCGGTGATCTCGAAGTCGGCGATCACACCGTCCTTCAGTGGACGTACGGCAACGATGTTGCCGGGCGTGCGCCCGATCATCTTCTTCGCTTCGGCGCCGACCGCGAGGATGCCACCGGTGTTGGTGTTGATCGCGACCACGGACGGCTCGTTGAGTACGATCCCACGACCCCTGACGTACACCAGCGTGTTGGCGGTCCCGAGGTCGACAGCCATGTCACGGCCGATGAACGACATTGAGTTCCCCATCAGGATTCGTCTGGCCTTCCCAGGAGCTTTTGAGGGCTTTTCAGGTAGGCAAAGGTGGGTGCTGTGACGTGAAGGCTTCCATCGTAGACGCGCCTTCGCGAACACTGCGGGAGGGTCTCCGCCAATGTCAGCAGATGCTGCGCGGGTTCGCTTGTGGAGACGGGCGTTCGGGGGCGATCGTTCCCTCGATCGGCACGTATATGCCAGAAAAGTCTGGGAGCGGCGCCCCCAGACTTTGCTCGCCCTTCGCGCTTTACGCGCGACCCGGGAAGAAGATCTTCACTTCGCGCTCCGCGGACTCCTCCGAGTCCGAGGCGTGGATCAGGTTCTCCCGGACGATCACGCCGTAGTCGCCGCGGATGGATCCGGGGGCAGCCGCGATCGGGTCGGTCGGGCCGGCGAGCGCGCGCAGCCCCTCGATGACCCGCTCGCCCTCGACGATCAGCGCCACGACCGGGCCCGAGGCCATGAACTCCACCAGCGGCTCGTAGAAGGGCTTGCCCTTGTGCTCGCCGTAGTGCTGCTCCAGCGTGTCCTGGTCCAGGGTGCGCAGTTCCAGCGCGGTGATCGTCCAGCCCGCCTTGCGCTCGATGCGGCTGATGATCTCGCCGGTCAGGCCGCGACGGACGGCGTCGGGCTTGAGCAGGACGAGGGTGCGCTGGGTCACGACGGGGCTCCTTATGCGTCAAGGTTGTGCGGTTGTGCGGTGAGACGAGGTTACCCGGCGTGTCGGGGCACCTGTTACGCAGCGTCAGGTGTGGAGGAACCGGCCTGGGCCGCCGCGAACCTCGCCTTCGCCGCGTCGACCTTCCGCCCGTAGTGCACGGACGCCCACCACAGGGCCGCGAAGACCGCGCCGAGGAAGAACATCATCGGCACGACGAAACCCGACGCGATGAGCCCGAGCTGCAGCGCCCAGCCGAGCACGACCCCGCCGGGGCGCGTCACCAGGCCGCACAGCACCAGGCACAGGAACATCGCGACACCGCTGACCGTCCACACCGTGGTCATGGACAGGTCGGGGTCCTTCATGGCGACCAGCCCGGCGAATCCGATGATGAAGAACTCGCCGATCAGGGTCGAGGAACAGAGGGTACGCACGGGACTCAGCCCCTCCCCAGGAGCAGTCGGGCCTCGCCGACGGTGATGACGGAGCCGGTGACGAGCACACCGCCGCCCGCGAACTCGCCCTCCTCCTCGGCCAGGGTGATCGCGGCCTCCAGGGCGTCCGGCAGCCGCGGCTCGACCTGGACCCGCTCCTCGCCGAACACCTCGACAGCGATGCCCGCCAGCTCGTCGGCGTCCATCGCGCGGTGGCTCGAGTTCTGCGTGACCACGATCTCCGCGAAGACCGGCTCGAAGGCCTCCAGCAGCCCCCGTACGTTCTTGTCGCCGCTCGCGCCGACCACGCCGATGAGGCGGCTGAACTGGAAGGCCTCCCCGATCGCGGCGGCCGCCGCCCGGGCGCCCGCCGGGTTGTGGGCGGCGTCCAGCACGACGGTCGGTGAGCGCCGCACGACCTCGAGACGCCCGGGCGAGGCGACCGCCGCGAACGCCTTGCGGATCGTGTCCAGGTCCAGCTGCTCGGCCCGCTGGGCGCCGACCCCGAAGAACGCCTCGACGGCGGCGAGCGCGACGGCCGCGTTGTGCGCCTGGTGCGCGCCGTGCAGCGGCAGGTACACCTCGGGGTACTCGCCGCCGAGCCCGCGCAGCGTCAGCATCTGGCCGCCGACGGCCACCTGCCGGTCCACGACACCGAACTCCAGCCCTTCCCGGGCCACGGTCGCGTCCACCTCGACGGCCTTCTTCAGCAGCACCTGCGCCGCGTCGACCGGCTGCTGCGCCATGATGACCGTCGCACCCTGCTTGATGACGCCGGCCTTCTCCGCGGCGATCTCGGCGTGGGTGGTGCCGAGCCGGTCGGTGTGGTCGAGGTCTATCGGCGTGACGACGGCGACGTCACCGTCGATCACGTTCGTGGCGTCCCAGGACCCGCCCATGCCGACCTCGACCACGGCGACGTCCGCGGGGGCGTCGGCGAAGGCCGCGTAGGCCATGCCGGTGAGCACCTCGAAGAAGGACAGCCGGTACTCCTGCGACGCGTCGACCATCTCGACGTACGGCTTGATGTCCTGGTACGTCTCGATGAACCGCTCGGCGGAGATGGGGGCGCCGTCCAGGCTGATGCGCTCGGTGATCGACTGCACGTGCGGCGAGGTGTAGCGGCCCGTCCGCAGCTCGAAGGCGCCGAGCAGGGCCTCGATCATGCGGGCGGTGGAGGTCTTGCCGTTCGTGCCCGTGATGTGGATGGACGGGTACGACCGCTGCGGCTCTCCCAGCACGTCCATCAGCGCGGCGATACGGCTGACGGACGGCTCCAGCTTGGTCTCGCCCCAGCGCGTGGCCAGCTCTGCCTCGACCTCGCGCAGGGCCTTGTCGACCTCGGGGTCGGTGGGGCGGGTGGGGATGTCGGCGTCCGGGGGGCCGCCCTGGGTGCGCAGGGTGCGGCTGCCGGCCTCGATGACCGCGAGGTCGGGGTCGCGGGTGGTCTCTTCCGCGATGATCTCGTCGAAGGAGTCGAGGGGGTCGGGCTGGTCGTCGGCGTCGTGGTCTGGAGGGAGCTCGCTCACGGGGCCCAGTCTACGGAGACCGACTGACATTGTTTGCGGTGGCTTGTGCCTGTGGGCGGCTGCGGCTCCGTGGGAGCTGGTCGCGCAGTTCCCCGCGTCCCTGAGTGCGTGTCCCAGAGGTACGTGTGAGGCCCCCGGGCCTGGCGGCTCCGGGGGCCTCACACACCGTGGGGACGGTTACGCCTGCGGGAGGCGCTCCAGCTGGACTGATGCGGTGATGTCCTCCTCCGCCTTGCGAGGCGGTGCGGATCTGTCACGACGTGGTCGGGGGCCTTCGCGAGGAACGCCTCGTTGCCGAGCTTCGCGCCCGCCTGGGCCTTCTCCTTCTCGGCGGCCGCCAGGTCCTTCGCCAGGCGCTTGCGCTCCGCCGCCACGTCGATCGTGCCGGAGAGGTCGAGGGCGACCTCGGCGCCGGCGACCGGGAGGGTCGCCGTGGCCGTGAACGCGTCGCCCTCCGGCTGGAGGCGCAGCAGCTGGCGGATGGCGGCCTCGTGGGTGGCGAACGGGGTGCCGTCCAGGGTGAGGCGGGCCGGGACCCGCTGGCCGGGCTGGAGGCCCTGGTCGGCGCGGAAGCGGCGGACCTCGGTGATGACCGACTGGAGGGACTCGATCTCGCGCTCGGCGCCGGCGTCCCGGAAGCCACTGTCCTTCGGCCAGGCGGCGATGACGACCGACTCGCCGCCGGTGAGCGTGGTCCACAGGGTCTCGGTGACGAAGGGGACCACCGGGTGCAGCAGCTTCAGCGTGACGTCGAGGACCTCGCCGAGGACCCGCTTGGAGACCTCGGCCGCCTCGCCGCCCGCCTGGAACGTCGTCTTGGACAGCTCGACGTACCAGTCGAAGACCTCGTCCCACGCGAAGTGGAAGAGCGCGTCGGAGAGCTTCGCGAACTGGAAGTCCTCGTAGAACGCGTCGACTTCGGCGACGACGGTGTTCAGGCGGGAGAGGATCCACCGGTCCGTGGCGGACATCTTCGACGGGTCGGGCAGCGGGCCGTCCACCGTCGCGCCGTTCATCATCGCGAAGCGCGTCGCGTTCCAGATCTTGTTGGCGAAGTTGCGGGAGCCCTGGACCCAGTCCTCGCCGATCGGGACGTCGACGCCGGGGTTGGCGCCGCGGGCCAGAGTGAAGCGCAGGGCATCGCTGCCGTACTTGTCCATCCAGTCCAGCGGGTTGACCGCGTTGCCGAAGGACTTCGACATCTTCTTGCCGAACTGGTCACGGACCATGCCGTGCAGGGCGATGGTGTGGAACGGCGGGGTGCCGTCCATCGCGTACAGGCCGAACATCATCATCCGGGCGACCCAGAAGAAGAGGATGTCGTAGCCGGTGACCAGGACCGAGTTCGGGTAGAACTTCGCGAGCGACTCGGTCTGTTCGGGCCAGCCCAGCGTGGAGAACGGCCACAGGCCGGAGGAGAACCAGGTGTCGAGGACGTCGGTGTCCTGGCGCCAGCCCTCGGCCTCGGTGCCGGGCGGCTGCTCGTCGGGGCCGACGCAGACGACCTCGCCGTTCGGGCCGTACCAGACCGGGATGCGGTGCCCCCACCACAACTGCCGCGAGATGCACCAGTCGTGGAGGTTGTCGACCCAGTCGAAGTAGCGCTTCTCCATCTCCTGGGGGTGGATCTTGACGCGCCCGTCGCGGACCGCGTCACCCGCGGCCTTCGCGAGCGGCCCGACCTTGACCCACCACTGCATGGACAGGCGCGGCTCGATGGTGGTCTTGCAGCGCGAGCAGTGGCCGACCGAGTGGACGTACGGCCGCTTCTCGGCGACGATCCGGCCCTCGGCGCGCAGCGCGGCGACGATCGCCGAGCGGGCCTCCAGGCGGTCCAGGCCCTGGAAGGGACCGTGGGCGGTGATGACCGCGTGCTCGTCCATGATCGTCAGCGCCGGGAGGTGGTGGCGCTGGCCGATCTCGAAGTCGTTCGGGTCGTGGGCCGGCGTCACCTTGACGGCACCGGTGCCGAACTCCGGGTCGACGTGCTCGTCGGCGACGACGGGGATGGAGCGGTCGGTCAGCGGCAGCTTGACCTGCTTGCCGACCAGGTGCTTGTACCGCTCGTCCTCGGGGTGAACGGCGACGGCCGTGTCACCGAGCATGGTCTCGGCGCGGGTGGTGGCGACGACGATGGTGTCGTCCCCGTCGCCGTACTTCATGGAGACGAGCTCGCCGTCGTCGTCCTGGTACTCGACCTCGATGTCCGAGATGGCGGTCAGACAACGGGGGCACCAGTTGATGATGCGCTCGGCGCGGTAGATCAGCTCGTCGTCGTAGAGCCGCTTGAAGATGGTCTGGACGGCCTGGGAGAGGCCCTCGTCCATGGTGAAGCGCTCGCGGGACCAGGCGACGCCGTCGCCGAGGCGGCGCATCTGGCCGCTGATCTGGCCGCCGGACTCGCCCTTCCACTGCCAGACGCGCTCGACGAAGGCCTCACGGCCCAGGTCGTGCCGGGACTTGCCCTCCTTGGCGAGCTCCCGCTCGACGACGTTCTGCGTGGCGATGCCGGCGTGGTCCATGCCGGGCTGCCACAGCGTCTCGTGGCCCTGCATGCGCTTGCGGCGGGTCAGGGCGTCGATGAGGGTGTGCTCGAAGGCGTGCCCCAGGTGGAGCGAGCCCGTGACGTTCGGCGGCGGGATGACGACGGTGTACGGCGGCTTGTCGCTCTTCTCGTCCGCCTCGAAGTAACCCCGCTCTACCCAGCGCTCGTACAGCGGCCCCTCTACGTCGGCCGGCGCGTACTGGGTCGGCAGGTCGGTGCTGGGCGCTGGTGGCTGCTGCTGAGCGTTCTCGGTCACGGGGGTCAGTTTAGAGGCGTCACGTCCGTGTCCCGAAACGCGTTTCGTTTGTAACGGTGGGGGGCCCGATGCCATGCACACGGCGGGTCTGCGCCAGGATGTCCCGAACGCATAAGCATCTGGAGGGGAACCCAGAACATGAGCTACAACCAGCCGGGCCCGTACGGCGGGCAGCCTCAGCAGCCCGGACCGTACGGCCAGCCGGGTCCGTACGGCCAGCCGCCACAGGCGCCCCAGCCCGGCTACGGCTACCCCCAGCAGGCCCCTCCGCCCCAGCCCGGTTACGGCTACCCGCAGCAGGCCCCGCAGGGCGTCCCGCCCCAGCAGGCCCCCTACGGTCAGCAGCCCCAGTACGGTCAGCAGCCGCCCTACGGCCAGCAGCCCCAGTACGGCGTCCCCCAGCCCCCGCCCCCGGGCGGCGGCAAGAAGAAGACGGGCATCATCATCGGCGCGGTCGCGGTCGTCGCGGCGATCGCCGTGGGCGCCTACTTCGTGATCGGCGGGGGCGGCGGCCTGGAGGACGACGGGCCGCACAAGCTGACGACGCCGGCGACCGTGCTCACCGAGTACAAGCGCACCACGAAGGACGGGCAGACCGCCGGAAACGCCTCGGAGTTGGAGAAGAGCGGCGTCAAGGGCGCCAAGACCGCTGCGGGCCTCTACTCCACGGTGGACCTGAGCGACTACGACCCCGACGATCCCTCGTCCGCGGCGAAGATGGCATCGGCCAAGACCCTGACGGTGGCGGGCGCCTACGGTGAGATCACCGACCCGGAGGCGACGCTGGACCTGTTCTTCGCCAACTTCAAGAAGTCGTCCGAGAAGGAGGCCGCGTCCGGGTCCACGAAGCCCGAACTGATCGGGGAGCCCGAGGAGGCCGACCTCGACGGCGCGGCCATGAAGTGCCAGTCGGCCAAGTCGCAGGACCAGCTGACCAAGAAGGAGAAGGTCAACTGGTTCTGCGCGTGGGCCGACTACAGCACCATCGCCATCGTGTCGCCGGCTGAGGCGGCGCAGGGCGTCACCCAGGACGTGGCGATCGACCTCACCACCAAGATCCGCGAGGAAGTCCGCGTCAAGGCCTGACGCCGGCGACGACGAAGGCGCCCGGCACGAGCCGTGCCGGGCGCCTTCGCGTGCAGTGGGTGACTAGGCCGTCTTCTGCTCCCCCGGTCCGCGGCCCCGCGCCTCCCGCGGGATCAGCGTCGGGTTGACGTTCGACTGCACGACGTCCGCCGTGATGACGACCCGGGCCACGTCCTTGCGGGACGGGACCTCGTACATCACGCCCTGGAGGACCTCCTCCATGATGGCCCTGAGGCCACGCGCGCCGGTCTGGCGGAGGATGGCCTGGTCGGCGATGGCCTCCAGGGCCTCGCGTTCGAAGTCCAGCTCCACGCCGTCGAGTTCGAAGAGACGCTGGTACTGCTTGACGAGCGCGTTGCGCGGCTCGACGAGGATCTGCAGCAGGGCCTCGCGGTCCAGGTTGTGGACCGAGGTGATGACCGGCAGACGGCCGATGAACTCGGGGATCATGCCGAACTTGACCAGGTCCTCCGGCATGACCTCCTGGAACTGGTCCTTGGACTCCATCTCGCGCTTGGAGCGGATCTGCGCGCCGAAGCCGATGCCCTTGGCGCCGGCCCGGGCCTCGATGATCTTCTCAAGGCCGGCGAAGGCACCGCCCACGATGAACAGCACGTTCGTCGTGTCGATCTGGATGAACTCCTGGTGGGGGTGTTTGCGGCCACCCTGCGGCGGGACCGAGGCCGTGGTGCCCTCCAGGATCTTCAGCAGGGCCTGCTGGACGCCCTCGCCCGACACGTCGCGCGTGATCGAGGGGTTCTCGCTCTTCCGCGCGACCTTGTCGATCTCGTCGATGTAGATGATCCCGGTCTCGGCCTTCTTGACGTCGTAGTCGGCGGCCTGGATCAGCTTGAGCAGGATGTTCTCGACGTCCTCGCCGACGTATCCCGCCTCCGTGAGCGCCGTGGCGTCGGCGATCGCGAAGGGGACGTTCAGCATGCGCGCGAGGGTCTGCGCGAGGAGGGTCTTGCCGGAGCCCGTGGGGCCGAGCAGGAGGATGTTGGACTTCGCCAACTCGATGGCGTCGTCACGGCCGTTCGCCCCGCCGTTCTCGCCGGCCTGGACGCGCTTGTAGTGGTTGTACACCGCGACCGAGAGGGCCTTCTTGGCGGCCTCCTGGCCCACCACGTACCCCTCGAGGAACTCGTAGATCTCGCGGGGCTTCGGGAGTTCCTCCCAGCGGACCTCGCTGGTCTCGGCCAGCTCTTCCTCGATGATCTCGTTGCAGAGATCGATGCACTCGTCGCAGATGTACACACCGGGCCCTGCGATGAGCTTCTTGACCTGCTTCTGGCTCTTGCCGCAGAACGAGCACTTGAGCAGATCGCCGCCGTCACCGATGCGTGCCACGGTGTGCTTCCCCTTCGCCTGGGAGACTCCTGGACGCCGACGTCCAGCGGACTCCTGGTGCTGCCTTATGTCCGACGGTACCTTGCCGGGCCCCTCGTTCGGGCCCCCCTTGGCGCGGTTCACTTTGACGTGGACCGTGCCAAACCGTGCCAAGGGGCGGCAGACGATACAGCTTCTCGCCTCAGCGCAGGCTCGAGTTGTCCATCTTCCGGGTGGTGATGATCTGGTCGATCAGCCCGTAGCTCAGCGCGTCCTCGGCCGTGAGGATCTTGTCGCGCTCGATGTCCTCGCGGATCTTCTCGACCGGCGTGGTGGAGTGCTTGGCCAGCATCTCCTCCAGCTGCGAGCGCATCCGGAGGATCTCGTTGGCGGCGATCTCCAGGTCGGACACCTGGCCGCGGCCGGTCTCGCTGTACGGCTGGTGGATCAGCACGCGCGCGTTCGGCAGGGCCATGCGCTTGCCCGGCGTACCGGCGGCCAGCAGGACGGCGGCGGCGGAGGCGGCCTGGCCCATGCAGACCGTCTGGATGTCCGGCTTCACGTACTGCATCGTGTCGTAGATCGCGGTGAGCGCCGTGAAGGAGCCGCCGGGGCTGTTGATGTAGACCGAGATGTCACGGTCGGGGTCCATCGACTCCAGGCACAGCAGCTGCGCCATGACGTCGTTGGCCGAAGCGTCGTCGATCTGCACGCCGAGGAAGATCACGCGCTCCTCGAAGAGCTTCGCGTACGGGTCGTACTCGCGAATGCCCTGCGAGGTGCGCTCGACGAAGCGCGGGATGACGTAGCGGGACTCGGCCTGCGGTCCGGTGTAGCGGCCCTGTGAGTCGCTCATGTCCTGCACGGCGCTCATACGGTCGTAGAGGCCGCTGCCGGGGAAGTGGTTCACGGTGTCTCCTGAAAGGGGCTGAGGCGGTCGGCTGGGGCGCTGGGGCGTCCTGGGCCCCGCGTGGGGCCAGGTGGGGTCCTACGGGGCTCTGGGAGCCTCGTGGGGCCGCTCAGGCCCCGGTGCCGCCGCCGCCCGGCATACCGGCGGCCGTGGGAATCACGTCGTCGATGAGGCCGTACTCCTTGGCCTCGAAGGCGTCGAACCAGCGGTCGCGGTCCGAGTCGCGGGTGATCTGCTCGACCGTCTGGCCGGTGTGCTGGGACGTGAGCTCGGCCATGCGCTTCTTGGTGTGCAGCAGCCGCTCGGCGTGGATCTTGATGTCCGAGGCCGAACCGGCCAGGCCCGCGGAGGGCTGGTGGATCAGGATCTCGGCGTTCGGCAGGGCGAAGCGCTTGCCGGGGGTGCCCGCACTGAGCAGGAACTGGCCCATCGAGGCCGCGAGGCCCATGGCGATGGTCACCACGTCGTTCTTGATGTACTGCATGGTGTCGTAGATCGCCATGCCGGCCGTGATCGAACCGCCCGGGCTGTTGATGTACATGTAAATGTCCTTGTCCGGGTCGGCGGCAAGGAGCAGCAGCTGTGCGGTGATCTTGTTCGCGATGTCGTCGTCGACCGGCTGGCCGAGGAAGATGATCCGCTCGTTGAGCAGCCGGTTGTAGACATGGTCGCCGAGGCCTCCGCCAATGGAAGGCTCGCCGGCGGCGGAGGGCATCAGATTCGTCACGTATCCACCTGCTCGTCTTACGACGGCGCCGGGCCGTCTCACGTTTCCCTGCGGGGCTGGAGCCGTTCGCAGACTCCACTGCCCTCGTATTCATGGACCCTAACGCGCGGGTCCCTCCGGGGAATCCCGGAGATGGGAGTGTTCGCCGGGGGCGTAGCGCTGCGCGGCTGGGACGGGGGTGGTTTCGGGCCGGGGTGGTTCCGGGGCGGGGGTGACTGCGGGTGAGTGGGGGCTTGTCGCGCAGTTCCCCGCGCCCCTGGGGCGGGATGCCCTCACGTACGACAGGAGGGCCCGGGGTGCGTACCCCAGGGCCCTCCTGTACTACCTGCCCGGTGCCGGGGGCTCAGCCCTCGGTCTTCTCCTCGGCGGACTCGGTGGCCTCGGCGGAGTCGGTGGCCTCGGCCTCGGGGGCCTCGGTCTCCTCGTCCTCGTCGTCCAGGTCGACGACCTCGCCGTTGGTGTCCTTGACCGTGGCCTTCTCGACCACGACGGCCAGGGCCTTGCCGCGGGCGACCTCGCCGACCAGGAGCGGAACCTGGCCGCCCTCGACGACGGCCTGGGCGAACTGGTCGGGGGACATGCCGGAGGAAGCGGCGCGGCGCATGAGGTGCTCGGTGAGCTCCTCCTGGTTGACGTTGAGCTTCTCCTGCTTGACGAGCTCGTCGAGCACGAACTGGGTCTTGATGCCCTTGACCGCGGCCTCACGGGTCTCGGCCTCGAACTCCTCCTCGCTCTTGCCCTGGATCTCCAGGTACTTCGCGAGGTCGAGGCCCATCTGGCCGAGCTGGTGGTGCTCGAGGTTGTGCTTGCGGGTGTTGACCTCGTCCTCGAGCAGCTTCTCGGGGACCGGGACCTCGACCAGCTCGAGCAGCTTCTCCAGGACGCGCTCCTGGGCCTGCGTGGCCTGGTCGTACTGCTTCATGTTCTCCAGGCGCTTGCGGCTGTCCGCCCGCAGCTCCTCGATGGTGTCGAACTCGGAGGCGAGCTGCGCGAACTCGTCGTCCAGCTCGGGCAGTTCGCGGGCGGCGACCTGGGTGACCTTGACGGTGACCTCGGCCTCCTTGCCGGCCGCCGAGCCACCCTTGAGCTCGGAGGTGAAGGTGGCCTCGCCACCGGCCTCCAGGCCCTTCACGGCGTCGTCGATACCGTCCAGCAGCTCACCGGAGCCGATCGTGTAGGAGACGCCGTCGGCGACGCCGTCCTCCAGGACCTCGCCGTCGACCTTGGCCTCCAGGTCGATCGTCACGACGTCGCCGTCCTCGGCGGCGCGCTCGACCGGGGAGGTGGAGGCGAAGCGCTCGCGGAGCTCCTCGACCGCCTTCGCGACGTCCTCGTCGGTGACCTCGACGGCGTCGACCTCGACCTCGATGCCGGAGAAGTCCGGGATCTCGATGGAGGGGCGGATGTCGACCTCGGCGGTGAAGTTCAGCGTCTCGCCGTCCTTCAGCTCCGTGATGTCGACCTCGGGCTGGCCCAGCACGTTGAGCTCGGCCTCGTTGACCGCGTCGGTGTAGAACTTCGGAAGCGCGTCGTTGACCGCCTCCTCCAGAACCGCACCGCGGCCGAACCGCTGGTCGATGACCCGGGCCGGGACCTTGCCCTTGCGGAAGCCCTTCACCGTGACCTGCTGGTTGATCTTCTTGTACGCCGCGTCGAGGCTGTCCTTGAGCTCCTCGAAGGGCACCTCGACAGTGAGCCGAACCCGAGTCGGGTTCAGGGTCTCCACGGCGCTCTTCACGGTTCGGTCTCCTTGTGGCTGACTTCTTGGTTTCTGCCGGGGCCAGAGCGGCCCGGCGGATTTCGCCGCCCGGAGGACTTCAGACGATGAGACACACGGGCGTGCAGCTTGCATAGTAACGGCAGCGACTACACCGCCCAAAAGGCGATCATACGAGTGATCAGGAGACGATCACTCGAGTGTGATCGGGTGGCTTGTCGGGGTGGCGGGATTTGAACCCACGGCCTTCCGCTCCCAAAGCGGACGCGCTACCAAGCTGCGCCACACCCCGTCTGGTGCGACACGTAGGGTACATGCCGAAGGACGGTCAGGCCGCCGCATTTCCACCAGGGCTCCGCCTTGTCGGCCCGGGCCGGAATGCGGTGTGCGGCGGAGGGGTCCGACCCGCTACGATGCTTTCTGTGCCGCGGTCACCCGACCTGCGGCGCGCGCCGTGCGGGCGTAGCTCAATGGTAGAGCCCTAGTCTTCCAAACTAGCTACGCGGGTTCGATTCCCGTCGCCCGCTCTGAACGCCGAAGGCCCGGGCGAGAGGTTGTTTCCTCTCCCCGGGCCTTCCGCGTACCCGGGGCATTCGTCCGTCCGAGGGAACCGTGGGCCTTGTCCGGGGCGCTCTGAAATATCTCCCGCAGGTAGAGGCGCCACTATGGGTCCCAAGCAGGAGGCCCACACCACCGAACGGGCTTGGCGGCGCGTGATCGGTGGGGCGGCCACCGAGTACCAGGAGGTACCGCTATGACTGTGGTTCCCACCCGCTCTGTTCTCTCAATCGCTCGCCCTCGCCCGAGGGACTGGGCGGCCCTGCTCGTCGTCATCGTGATCGTCTACGCCCCGGCGGCACAGATCCAGGACATCCTGACCAGTCTGATCGCCCTGTCAGGAGTGCTCGTCTCGGGCTCCGCGGTGAGGGCCCTCTCGGTGCGGCAGCCGCAGGCGACCGCCTGAGGACGCGTCGCCCGCTCGGTACGGCTCGGGCCCGGTTCCCCTGAACCGGGCCCGACGTGTTGTCCGGGGCCTTCCCGGTTCACCTGGGTCTTCCCGGTTCAGAGGTCGCGTACGTCCACCGTGTAGACGGAGCGGACGCCGTAGGGGACGTACAGGGCGTCGCCGACGAGGACCGGCGGGGCTCCGGAGGTGACGAGCGCGCTGTCGACACGACCGCCGTCGTCGCGGCCGGGCCAGGTGTCCTCGACTTTGCCGGTGCCCGCGTCCAGGGCGGCCAGGCGGCCGCTGGGGGACGCGAAGTACACGTGGGTGGCGGAGGCGGCCGGTGGGCCCTGCTGCTCCACGGTGGAGTTGGACTCCCACAGCGTCCGGCCGGTGCGCGGCGAGACCGCGCGGACACCGCCGCTGCTTCGGGTGAAGTAGAGCGTGCCACGGACCAGGTACACGTTCGCGTCCTCGGGCCGGGGCTGCGCGAGCCGTCGCACGGTGAGCACGTGCGAGGAGACGTCGATCAGGGTCAGGCCGCCTCCCGTGGTGAAGGCGTCCGCGAGCACCAGGCGTCCGTCGTGCTGGCCGAGCACATCCGCGGCACCCTTGATCTCGACCTCCCAACGGGCCTTTCCGGTGGCCGGGTCCAGCTGGGAGACGGTGGTACGGGCGGCCTTGCGGTCCTCCGGGGAGGTCGCGCATACGAGGTAGGCGCGGTCGGCCGCCGTGCGCAGCAGGCAGTCGCCCCGACCGTCCGGCTTCGGGCGCTTCCAGCGAGCCTCGCCGGTCTCGGCGTCGAGCAGGGCGTACTCGTCACCCTGGGGTCCGTAGAAGGTGACGACACCCTCGGGCACGGCCGTGGACGCGCCCTGCGCGCTGTCGGGGGCCGTGGCCATGAATCCGCTGCCGGTCGGGGTGCGCCAGAGCACCTTGCCACTGCCGGGGGCCAGGGCGAGGACCCGGTAGCTGCTCCATATGCCGTTCGCTGCGTCCCGCTCGTCGGCCTCGTAGGCGTAGACGCGGCCGTCGCCGGTGCCGATGATCGCGCCCTCGTCGCCGAAGCTCTCGTCGGGCGTGGGGTCGACGGGCATGGACCAGGTGTTGCGGCCGTCGGCGAGACCGAAGCGGGTCGCCGCGAGGTAGGCGCCGGCACACACCAGGGAGGTGTCGACGGCGGCGCAGCCCGCGAGTGGGCTGTCGGATCCGCCCAGGACGCGCTCGCTGCCCTCGGGGGCCTTCGCCGAGGTGGCCCAGGGCTTCCAGCCCTCGGGGAGGTCGCTGCGGGCGGCGGGGGGTGCGGGAGCGGGGGCGGAGTCGCTGTCGCGGCTGAGGGCGTCGGTGAGGACGACGGTGGTGGCGGCCAGTACGGCGGTCAGGGCGGCCATGACGGCCGCGGCGAGGAGGTACCGGCGTCTGCGGCCACCGGACGGCCGGGTGGGCTCCGGCGCCATGTCGCCGGAACGGGTCGCCGGGGTCCCGCGACGCACGGGATCGGTTCCTCGGCTCGCCGGGCGGCCGGACTGCGTCGGGGCCCCGGGGCGGGCCGGATCGGCCCCCAGGCCCTCGGACGCCGAACGGCCGGACGGGGCCGGGACCCCGGGGCGGGCCGGATCGGTTCCCGGGCCGTCCGGTGCCGGGGGTGGGGCGGGGGTGTGGCCGTCGCCCAGCAGGGTCAGGAGTTCGTCGGCGGTGACGCGGGACTTGGGGTGCTTCTCCAGGCAGAGGCGCAGGAGCGGGAGCAGTTCGTCCGGTACACCGGAGAGGTCCGGTTCGCCCTCGACGACCCGCAGGGCCGTTTCGTAGGGGCTCGGGCTGTCGAACGGTCCGCGGCGGGTCGCGGCGTAGGCGAGGACCGAGCCCAGGGAGAAGACGTCGGCGGCGGGGCCGACCTCCTGGGGGGAGGCGAACTGTTCCGGGGACATGAAGGGCGGGGTCCCCATCACGCGGCCGGTCTGGGTGAGGACGTCCGCGGCGGCGAACTCGGCGGCGCGGGAGATGCCGAAGTCGATGACGCGGGGGCCGTCGTCGGCGAGCATCACGTTGGCCGGCTTCAGGTCGCGGTGGACGACTCCGGCCCGGTGGATGTCGCGCAGCGCCTCGGCGAGGCCCGCGGCGAGTTCGCGCAGGCGGGGCGGCGGGAGCGGGCCGTGCCGGCGGATGTGGGTGCCGAGGTCGGCGCCGGGAATGTAGAGGGTGGCCATCCAGGGGCGCGGGGCGTCGGCGTCCGCGTCCACGACCGGTGCGGTGAAGGCGCCGCTGACCTGGCGTGCGGCGGCCACCTCGCGGCGGAACCGGGCGCGGAACTCGTCGTCGTCGGCGTACTGGCCGTGCACGACCTTGATCGCGAGGCGTCGGCCGGAGGCCGAGCGGGCCAGGTAGACCACGCCCATGCCGCCGGCGCCGAGACGGTCCTCGATGCGGTAGCCGCCCACCTCCGCCGGGTCGGAATCGCGCAGCGCCATCCCCGTACGTTCCCCCCGTCACGCACCGTCCTGTGGTCGGGGCGAGCGTATCCGCCCGCGCCGGAGACCCACGGCGCGGGGCTCCGGAGGGGGCGCGCCCCTCCCGGTCAGAAGCTGATGGAGTTGATGGTCTCCGCTATCGAGTTGAGGAACCGCTGGATGTCGTCGGCCATGCCGGTCGAGGCGAGGAAGAAGCCGAAGAGGACCGCCACGATCGCGGGACCGGCCTTGATGGAGCCGCCTCTCAGCAACACCACAAGGATGATCGCCAACAGCAGCACCACAGACAGTGAAATGGCCACAACTGATCACACCCTAGGTCGGTTCGCTCTCCCGGCCCGGGGACGCGACCCCGCGCACCCCCGCCAGAACCATCGTGCCACCAACCCGGCCCCGCTATGCGGCCGGTGACGCATCGACCACCTCACTCGTGTCCGGAGCCGCGGACGTCACGTGGGTCCGGGGCCCGACGCGGGGCCCCAACGGCCGAGACTCGTACGGCAATTCGATACGCCACCCACCCCGGGAATTCGCCTCGGTCGTTTCCGTATCCACACAACGCGTTCGCAGCTAATTCGAATTGCCGCCACGGGCTCCCCGATGCCCCCGTGTGCGGGCACGGAAGGGCGCGGAGGCGGACATTCCACCGGAGTCGCCTGCTGGTCTTATGCACTGCTTAGTCCGGAAGTATGCCGACAAGAGGAGCCTGCGCGGTGTACGCAATCCGCCATCGGACGATGTGTTGGCCATCACGCCGACAGTGACGTCAACTACCCGTAATCCGGGGTACTCACAGCGAATAGCCAGGATTAACGTCCGGCGTTTTACGAATAGCCGCAGGGAACGCTAGGGTGCCTCAGATGTTCCACGCTGCCTCGTCCCCCGCACGCGCAGCGAGGTCCCGGATCGTCTCCCCGAACTCCTGGTGGGAGGGTCTGTGACGAACTCGCTGCGACCGAACGGCGACCGCAGGGCGCCACTTCCCCCGGCCCGGTCATCGGCCGACGGAGTGCCGAGCCCGCGCTCGCCGCAGAGCCCGCAGAGCCCTCAGAACGGCAAGCAGCGCGACGCGTTCTTCGACAACGCCAAGTACCTCGCGATCGTGCTGGTGGCCATGGGCCACGCCTGGGAGCCGCTCAAGGGCGACAGCCGGATACTCGAGGCCACGTACCAGGTCGTCTACGCGTTCCACATGCCGGCGTTCATCATCATCTCCGGTTACTTCTCGCGCAGTTTCGACATGCGGCCCGACCGGCTCAAGCGCCTGATCACCGGCGTCGCCGTGCCGTACATCGTCTTCGAGACGGCCTACCCGCTCTTCAAGCGCTGGATCGACAACGACCCGAGTCAGGAGATCAGCCTCCTCGACCCCTGGTACCTGACCTGGTTCCTGGTCGCGCTGTTCGTCTGGCGGCTGACCACCCCCATCTGGAAGGTGGCGCGCTGGCCGCTGCCGCTCGCGCTCGGCCTCGCCATGCTGGCGACCGTCTCCCCCGAGATCGGTGACGACCTGGACCTGCAGCGCGTCCTGCAGTTCCTGCCGTTCTTCGTGCTGGGCCTGGTGATGAAGCCCGAGCACTTCCAGATGGTGCGCCGCCGTTCGGTGCGGATCGCCTCGGTGCCCGTGTTCGCCGCCGCGCTGGCCTTCAGCTGGTGGGCGGTGCCGCGCATGAACACCGCGTGGTTCTACCACCGGGACTCCGCGCAGGAGCTGGGCGCCCCGTGGTGGACCGGCCCGGTCATGGTGCTCGCGATGTTCGGCTGCTCCCTGGTGCTGACCGCCTGCTTCTTCGCCTGGGTGCCGCGCCGCCACATGTGGTTCACCGCTCTCGGCGCAGGCACGCTCTACGGCTACCTGCTGCACGGCTTCCTGGTGAAGGCCGGTGACTACCAGGGCTGGTTCGAGGCGACCTGGTTCCACCAGCCGCTCGGCGAGATCGCCGTGACGGTCCTCGCCGCCGCCGTCGTGACGGTGCTGTGCACCAAGCCGGTGCAGCGCATGTTCCGGTTCGCGATGGAGCCGAAGATGGAGTGGGCCTTCAAGCGGGACGCGGCCGAGCTCGCCCGCGAACGCCAGAGCGCCGAGCGGCGCGAACGCGAGAAGGTCAACGCCTGACCCCCACGGCAGGACTCAGCTGACGAGACCGAGAAGTGCGCGCATCCGTGCGTACTTCTCGGTCAGTCGTTTCCGGGTGTCCGCGTCGAGGACCGCGAGGCGTGCCGGGTCCGCGTTGTGCGCCAGGTCCGCCTCCTTCACCAGCAGCGCGCCGGGTGTGGCGAGGATGCGCGCGGCGTACGCCTCGGGCGGCTCCCCGGCCCGCTTGGTGACCGCGAGGACGATGTCCTTGGTACGGCTGCTGAGCGCCGCCTCGCGCAGCCACTGCGGCGACAGCGCGTCGTCCTCGACGGCGTCGTGCAGCCAGGCCGCCGCGATCTGCTCCTCGTCGCCGCCCCTGGCCCGTACGCCCTCCGCGACGGCCCGCAGATGTTCGGCGTACGGCCGCCCCGCCTTGTCGGTCTGGCCGGTGTGCGCGGCGCGGGCGGTGGCCTCGACCTGGGCCAGGGTCAGCGGGGTGCGGGGTGTCTCGGTCACCGCCCCAGTGTCTCCCGGCGCAGCGCCGCCCGGGCCGGCAGGGCGCGGAAAACCCCACCTCAGCGGGTGGCGGCAGCCGTCGGGCCCTCTCGGCAGATCAGCAGCAGGGCCCGGTCGTCGTTGACGTCCTTGGCCACTGACTCGATGAGGTGCCAGGCGGCGCCGTGGAAGCCGCCGGGCACGTAGCGGTCGGCCTCGCCGGTGAGGCGGTCGATGCCCTCGACGATGTCGCGGTCGGCGGTCTCCACCAGGCCGTCGGTGAACAGCATCAGCACGTCACCCGGCCGCAGCGAACCCTTCACCGGGTCGAACTGGGCGCCGTCGTACACCCCGAGGAGCGGTCCCTCGGCCGCCTTCTCCTCCCAGCGGCCGCTGCCCGCGCTGAGTTGCAGGCCCGGCGGATGCCCGGCGGAGTAGAGCTCGTAGTCGCCCGAGTCCAGGTCGAGGACCAGGTGGATGGAGGTCGCGAAGCCCTCGTCCCAGTCCTGGCGGAGCAGGTAGCCGTTCGCGGCGGGGAGGAAGGCGTGCGGCGGGAGGGAGCCCAGCAGGCCGCCGAAGGCGCCGGACAGCAGCAGGGCGCGGGAGCCCGCGTCCATGCCCTTGCCGGAGACGTCGGTGAGGACGACCTCGAGCGTACGGCCGCCGTTGGTGCGCGCCGCCACGACGAAGTCGCCGGAGAAGGACTGGCCGCCGGCGGGGCGCAGGGCCATCTCCCGGTGCCAGCCGTCGGGCAGGTCGGGCAGCTTGCTCTGCACCCGGATGCGTTCGCGCAGGTCGAACAGCATGGTGCCGCCGCGCCGCCAGGGCACACCGACCCGGCTGCGGAACTGGGCCAGCAGCAGCCCGAAGAAGCCGCAGGCCGCGACGACGAGCACCGCGCCCGGGGTGACCCTGGACGGGCCCTCCGTGTAGGGGCCCAGCTGTACCGACTCCACGATCAGCGCGGTGGCCGCCGCCGCGTACAGGCCGAGCAGGCTCGCCGGGCGCAGCAGCAGGCCGCCCACGACGACCGGCAGGACGAGCGCGGCCGGTGAGAACCACACCGAGTTCGCCAGCGTGGCCGCCGCGATCAGCGGGACGGTCAGGAACAGACCGGCCAGGGCGATCCAGTCCGAGCCGTCACCGCGGAAGTAGTCCACGGCGGCTCGGCGCACGCCGACGCGGGCCCGGTGCCACTGCTTCTTCAACCGGGCCGTGAACGTGTCGGCTTCCGCGCGCCGCTCTCGTCCTGATGCCATTAGTTCGGGACCCTATCCATCGGACCAGCCGCTTGGCACGGGAGGTCCCACTTGTCCCCCGTCCGAGGGCCGACTTCACAGTGAACTTCACCACGTGCCGCCCTGCCGCCGCCCAGGAGAAATTCCCTCGCTCGTCCCGCATTGCCCTGGTAGGCATGGCCCATGGCGACTGACTCGACCGGCTCCGCGGCGACCCCGCGGGTGCTTCGGCAGGACGACTGGGACAAGTGGTACGACACCCTCGTACGGGGCTTCGGCGGGGTGCCGGAGGCCGCCGAGGAGCGGGAGTTGTGGAACTCGCTGACCGAGTTCGACCGTTCACTCGGTGTGTGGGACGGGGCCGAGTGCGTGGGGACGGCGGGGGCGTTCGGCTTCCGGCTCACCGTGCCCGGCGGGGCCTCGGTGCCGGCCGCGGGCGTCACGATGGTCAGCGTGGCCGCCACGCACCGGCGGCGCGGTGTCCTGACGTCGATGATGCGGCGGCAGTTGGACGACGTCCGCGCCTGGGGCGAGCCGCTGGCCGTGCTCACCGCTTCCGAGCCGGCGATCTACGGGCGCTTCGGGTACGGCGCCGCCACCTTCCATCTGAACGCCGAGATCGACACGAGCCGGGTGCGGCTGTCGTCCCTGCCCGCGGGTACGGACGAGGTGCGGGTGCGGTACGCCGACCCCACCGAAGTGCTCGACGTGTGCGAGGCCGTGTACGCGCGTCTGGTGCCGTCGCGGCCGGGGATGCTGGCCCGGCAGCCGGGCTGGGAGCGGCTCGGGGTGCTCGATCCGGAGAGCGGGCGGGAGGGCGCGTCGCCGTTGCAGTGCGTCCTCGCCGAGCGGGACGGCGAGACGGTCGGGTACGCCCGGTACCGCGTCAAGCCGGGCTGGGAAGTCGCGGGTCCCGAGGGCACGGTGATGCTGAAGGACTCGGCCGCGCTGGACCCGGCGGCGGACGCCGCGCTGTGGCGCTTCCTGTTCGGTATCGACCTGACGTCGAAGCTGTCGATGTACGGGCGGCCCGTCGACGACGCGTGGCAGTACCTGGTGTCCGACATACGGCGCTGTCAGCCTCGCTTGCGGGATTCGCTGTACGTGCGTCCGGTGGAGGTGGGCGCCGCGTTGCAGGCCCGGACGTATCAGGCCCCGGTGGACGTGGTGTTCGAGGTGGAGGACGCGTTCTGCCCCTGGAACGCCGGGCGTTGGCGGCTCAGCGGCGATGCGAAGGGGGCGTCCTGCGAGCGTACGGCGGACCCGGCGGACATCGCGTTGTCGGTACGGGAGCTGGGGGCGGTGTATCTCGGCGGGGTGAGCCTCTCGGCGCTGGCGGCCGCGGGGCGCGTACGGGAGGTGCGGCGGGGGGCGGTGGCGGAGGCCTCGCTGGGGTTCGGGGCCGACGTGGCTCCGTGGCTGCCGCACGGGTTCTGATCCGGAGGGGTGTTCAGGGGCGCTGGCAGGCCGGGCACCAGAAGAGGTTGCGGGCGGCGAGATCGGCGGTGCGGATCTCGCCGCCACAGATGTGACAGGGCAGGTCGGCCCTGCGGTACACGTACACCTCGCCGCCGTGGTCGTCCACGCGGGGCGGCCGGCCCATCGCCTCCGGGGTGTGTTCCGGGCGGACGGTGTCGATGCGGTTGTTGCGGACCCCCTCGTGCATGAGCTCCACCAGGTCGGTCCAGAGGGCGTGCCACTCGGCCGGGGTGACGTCCCTGCCCGCGCGGTACGGGTCGATGCGATGCCGGAAGAGGACCTCCGCGCGGTAGACGTTCCCCACGCCCGCGATGACCTTCTGGTCCATGAGGAGGGCGGCGATCGTCGTACGGCTACGGGCGATGCGCCGGTACGCGATGTCCGGGTCGGCGTCGTCACGGAGCGGGTCGGGGCCGAGGCGGTCGTGTATCGCCTGCTTCTCCGGGGGCGTGATCAGGGCGCAGGTGGTGGGGCCGCGGAGGTCGACGTACGCCGTGTCGTTCGCGAGGCGGAGGCGGACGGTGTCGGTGGGCGGGGGCGCGGGGGCCGGGCCGAAGGTGACCTTGCCGAACAGGCCGAGGTGGATGTGGACCCAGTCGGTGTCGCGGAAGCCGAGGAAGAGGTGCTTGCCGTGGGCTTCCGTGCGGGTGAGTTCCGCGCCGGAGAGGAGGGTGGCGGCGGGGGCGAACTTGCCCTGCGGGCTGCTCGTCCGGGGGGCGGTGTGGAGGAAGGCGGCGGCGTAGTCCTGGGCCAGACGGTGAATGGTGTGGCCTTCCGGCACGGATCTCTCCAGTGATCGTCGCCTTCGCCCACCCGTCCGGAGCGGGCCTGCGCCCTGACGCCGCTACGCTCCCCCGGCCTGTGTGCGCAGGGGAGCGGTCCCGTTACTGCTGGGGGTGGTGCGGGGGGATGGGGGGCAGGTCGCCGGTCGTCTCGTAGCTCTTGAGCATGTCGATGCGCCGGATGTGACGCTCGTCACCGGAGAACGGTGTGCTGAGGAAGACCTCGACGAACTTCGTCGCCTCGTCCTGCGAGTGCATGCGCGCGCCCACGGCGACGACGTTGGCGTTGTTGTGCTGGCGGCCGAGCCCAGCCGTCTCCTCGCTCCAGGCGAGGGCCGCGCGGACGCCCTTGACCTTGTTCGCGGCGATCTGCTCGCCGTTGCCGGAGCCGCCGATGACGACGCCGAGGGCGCCCGGGTCCGCGGCCGTGCGCTCCGCGGCGCGGAGGCAGAACGGCGGGTAGTCGTCCTGGGCGTCGTAGATGTGCGGGCCGCAGTCGACGGGGTCGTGACCCGCCGCCTTCAGCCACTCGACGAGGTGATTCTTGAGTTCGTAGCCCGCATGGTCCGAGCCGAGGTACACGCGCATGGGATGAGTGTGACACGGGTGTTTCGGGGAAGGTGCGCGGGGTGGCGCTCACGAAAACCTGAGCCGAATGTGAGGCGCATTACGGAAGCTCAGGAAAACCTCAAGTAACAATCTGGATTCAAAGGTTCTCCTATTCGTTCGCCTCAGATTCACTGGACCGGCTCGTACACCGCTCGTACGAGCCTCTGTACACCGTCACGCCACGACACACCCCGTTCGTGCGGCTCGTGCGGTCCGTACAAGTACAGCCCCCGGCGCAAAGGAAATCCGTTCCATGACCTCGCAGCCGACGCCGAAGACGACTGGAAACGATCGCGGAGGCCCCGGAGAACCCGGCGGCCCCGGCGGTAGCGGCACAGCCCACGACTCCGGGCTGCAGGCCGGTCTCAAGAACCGGCATCTGTCGATGATCGCCATCGGCGGTGTCATCGGAGCCGGCCTGTTCGTCGGGTCCAGCTCCGGCATCGCCACCGCCGGCCCCGGCATCCTCCTCTCCTACGCCCTCGTCGGCACGCTCGTGGTGCTGGTGATGCGGATGCTGGGTGAGATGTCGGCCGCCAACCCGACCTCCGGTTCCTTCTCCGCACACGCCGACCGCGCCCTCGGATCCTGGGCCGGCTTCTCCATCGGCTGGCTCTACTGGTTCTTCTGGGTCGTCGTGCTCGCGGTCGAGGCGACCGCCGGCGCGGTGATCCTGGAGGGCTGGATACCGGCCGTGCCCCAGTGGGGCTGGGCCCTGATCGTGATGCTGGTGCTGACCGCAACCAACCTGGTCTCCGTCGGGTCGTACGGCGAGTTCGAGTTCTGGTTCGCCGGGATCAAGGTCGTCGCGATCGCCGCGTTCATCGTCATCGGCGGACTGGCCGTCTTCGGGCTGCTTCCCGGTGTCGACAGCGAGCAAGCAGGACTGAGCAACCTCACCGCGCACGGCGGCTTCCTGCCCCACGGTGCGGGCGCCATCCTCACCGGTGTGCTGCTCGTCGTCTTCTCCTTCATGGGCAGCGAGATCGCCACCCTGGCCGCGGGTGAGTCCGAGAACCCGCAGCAGGCCGTCACCAAGGCCACCAACAGCATCATCTGGCGTGTCGCCGTCTTCTACCTCGGCTCGATCTTCGTCGTGGTCTCCCTGCTGCCGTGGGACAGCAAGTCCATCACCGACGACGGCTCCTACGTCGCCGCGCTGGACTCCCTCGGCATTCCGCACGCCGGTCAGATCATGAACTTCATCGTGCTGACCTCGGTGCTGTCCTGTCTCAACTCCGGCCTCTACACCGCCTCCCGCATGGCCTTCTCGCTCGGCCAGCGCGGCGACGCCCCGAAGGCGTTCGCCCGCACCACCTCGCGCGGCGTGCCGCGCACGGCGATCCTCGTGTCCGTCCTGTTCGGCTTCATCGCCGTCTTCTTCAACTACAAGTTCCCGGACTCCGTCTTCCTGTTCCTCGTGAACTCCTCGGGAGCGGTCGCCCTGTTCGTGTGGCTGGTGATCTGCTTCTCGCAGCTGCGGATGCGGAAGATCATCCAGGCCGAGGCGCCGGAGAAGCTCGTCGTGAAGATGTGGCTGTACCCGTACCTGACCTGGGCCACGGCCGGGCTGATCGTGTTCATCCTCGGTTACATGCTCACCGACACCGAGCACGACGGGCGCACCACCATCCTGCTGTCGCTGCTCGTCGCGGCGGTCGTCCTCGTCATCTCCTTCGTGAAGGAGAAGACGCGCGGCAGGCAGCGGGCCGCCGAAGCCGCGCAGGCCCGGGACGAGGTCCCGGCCGGCTGACCGCCGGACGCCTGCCCACCGGTGTGCGGGGCCTG
>NZ_GG657757.1:3001189-3053664 GCF_000158955.1 Streptomyces viridochromogenes DSM 40736
CCCCCTCCTTTTTCCCGAGCGACTCCTACAGCACGGTGAAGCTGTCCTTCACCCGCTCGTACGTGGCCAGGGCCGCCGTTTCGACACTCGCCTCGTACCAGGTGTTGACCTGGTACGACGTGCCGCCCACGTTGAATCCGAGCAGCCGGGCGTGCCAGCCGACGCCCTTCAGCGTGAACGTGTACTCCCAGACCACCGCCGGGTAGCCGCGGAACGTCGTCTCCTCCAGGCGGATCTTGCGGTAGTTCTCGCCCTGGTGGGCGTTGCGTTCCGAGGTCTGCCAGGTCTCCAGCAGGTCGCCGCGGGCCAGCGACGACTTGCCGACCAGTTCCTGCGCGCCGTCCGGGGAGGTGTAGTGCACCTCCGCGCCCGTCTTCACGTCCCTGCGCCAGCCGTCCGGTGTCGCCCAGGCGAACCCACCGGCTTCCCGGTGCGCGCCGGGCGGCAGGCTCCGCGGCCTGGTGGTGCCCTCGACGGTGGGTGAGGGGGTGGGGGTGGAGTGGGTGGAGGTGGAGCCGGTGGTGGGCGGGGCCGACGCCGAGGAGCCTGCGCGGGGCTCGTCGTCGCCCGGTGGGCCCGACTGCGTCGCCAGCAGGATCCCCACGACGGCACCGGCTGTCGCGACCGTGGCCGCCACGGCGGCGAGCACCGTACGGCGGTGGCCCGCGCGGGGGCGGGAGGCGGCCGGTGCGACGGGGCCCGGGAGTTCGCCCGGCGGCATCGTGGTGGGTGTGGGTGTGGGTGTGGGGTGGGGTCGGCCCTCGGTCGCCGCCTGGGCCCGGGCCAGGGAGACGGGGCTGGGGCGGGGGGTGGCAGCGGCGGGTGTGGGTGCCGGGTTGTCCGGGTGCTGCTGTGGTGCCGTTCCCCGGACGGGGGCCGGTCGGCGGGGGTCCTGGGGAACAGGTGGCCGAGGGGGCTGCCGCACCACGACCGGCTCCGGGAACGCCACCGGTTCCAGGGCCGTTTCCAGGTCCTCCAAGCCGGGGCGGGCCGACGGGTCCTTCGCCAGGAGGGCGGTGAGGATGCCGCGCAACGGGCCCGACGCGGCGGGGAGTTCGGGCTCCTCGTACAGCACCGCGTGCAGGGTCGCCAGCGTGGTCTCGCGGGCGAAGGGGGAACGGCCGCCGAGGGCCGCGCAGAGCGTCGCGCCGAGGGACCAGACATCGGAGGGCGGGCCCTGCGGGTGGCCGGAGATGCGCTCGGGCGCCATGTAGTCGGGCGAGCCGACCAGCATGCCGACCATGGTGAGCGCCTTGGCGTCCTGGATCGCGGCGATGCCGAAGTCCGTGAGGACGACTCGCCGTTCAGCCGGACGTGGTCCCGGGCCCTGGCCGGAAACCGGGCCTCTCCCCCGTCGGGATCCGGCCGCCCCTCCCTCGTTCTCGACCAACACGTTCCCGGGCTTGATGTCCCGGTGCAGCACTCCCCCCGCGTGGACCTGCCGCAGCGCCGCGACCAGCCCGAGCCCGATCCGCGCCGTCTCGCGGGGGCTCAGCGGGCCTTCCCGCGCGAGGATCCGTTCGAGGGAACGGCCGGCGACCAACTCCATGACGATCCACAGGCGTTCGCCTTCGTCGACCACGTCGTAGACCCGTACGACGTTGGGATGGTCGATCCGGGCGGTGGCCCTGGCCTCGCGCAGGGTGCGTTCACGGCGCGTCCCACTGTCCTCGGCGTCCAGGCCGTCGATACGCATTTCCTTGACGGCGACCTGCCGGTCGAGTATTTCGTCGGCGGCTCGCCACACCCGCCCCATTCCCCCCTGGCCGATACTTTCGACCAGCCGATAGCGCCCCGCCACCAATATCCCTGGAACACCGCCGCTGTTCGTATTCCCCGGCAATCCGCTGCACCCCCTCCACGACGCCGCGACCGGCTCCCACTGAAACACAACGGTCACACTTCGTGCCGTACCAGGATAGTGCGGGGAAATCTTGTGGTACCTCTTTCAGTGCTGCGAATTCAGGCGCAGTCCAGGGGGACGCAAGGGGGGACGAACATGAGTTCTCGTCGCATGGCGGCGGTCGCGGGATCGCTGGTGGCCGCATCTTTCTCGGCACTGGTGATCCTTTCCGGAACCGCCGGCGCGGAAGACGAAGGGCCCGCAAGCGGCAAGGGAGGAAAGGTCGTTGACGAGGCACCGGCGGGGGTGAAGCTGACCACGCTGCTGCCCGGGAGGATCTCGGTCGACAACGATTCCGAAAAGACGGCACTCACCGCCACGGTGAAGAACGAGGGGAGCAAGGACAGCGGCAAGATCAGGCTTCTGGTCGTCGGTTTCGACGGACTCACCGTCAAGAACGTCCAGGGCTGCTCGGCTATAGCCGAGATCAATCTTCCGGAGGGTTCGAACAGCGGTTTCAGCTGCCCGATCGACAATCTCGCCGCCGGTAAGTCGAAGTCGTACGCCGTCGACGCGACATACGACCTGGGCAAGACCGGGAAGATCTGCCTGCCCGTCCAGACGAGCGACGGGAAGAAGACGTTCTGGCAGCAGGGCCCGGTGCCGTTCGGCACGACCAACCCGTCGCCGGACGCCCCGGCCACGCCCCTGCTGCTCGGCACCGACAACGAGCCCGTCTCTCCCGACAAGCCCAAGTCGCCGGGCCGCAAGGAACTGCCGAAGACCGGTCCGGCCCGTGATCTGCTGCCGTTGGGCGCGGCCGGCGCCACGCTGCTCGCGGCGGGCGCGGCCGGAATGTGGTGGTCGCAGCGGCGGCGGCCGGTGCGGCAGGAGGGCTGATTCGGCCCCCGGTGTGCTGAGCCCACACATGGTCTGAGCACACGCGAGAGGCCCGCCGGGGAACCACTCCCCGGCGGGCCTCAGCGACGTCTGCGACGTCAGCGCTTGTTCGCGAACTTCCAGGCCGTCGGCAGGACTCCCATGGCCAGCGCGGCCTTGAGCGCGTCGCCGATCAGGAACGGCGTGAAGCCGGCCGCGATCGCGGCGGCGGCCGACATGCCGGTGGCGAGGGCCAGGTAGGGCACGCCGATGGCGTAGATGATCGCCTCGCCCACCAGCATCGTGCCCGCCATGCGCCACACCGAGCGGTCGGCGCCGCGGCGGGCCAGGGCGCCCACCACGGTGGAGGCCAGGATCATGCCGAGGATGTAGCCGAAGGACGGCGCGACACCGGAGGTGGCGGACGCGAACCACGGCATGCCGGCGAGGCCGGCCACGGCGTACAGCGCGAGCGAGAGGAAGCCGCGGCCGGCGCCGAGGGCCGTGCCGACGAGCAGCGCGGCGAAGGTCTGTCCGGTCACCGGCACCGGGGAGCCCGGCACGGGCACGGCGATCTGGGCGGCGACGCCGGTGAGCGCGGCGCCACCGAGCACGAGGGCCGCGTCCCGGACACGGGAGGCGGGGATCAGGTCGGCGAGGACCTGTCCGGTGCGAACGGGTGTGGCGGCAGCGGTGCTCATGGGGACTCCGCGAGGGTGAGGGCCGGTGGGACACCGTGACGCTATCCCAGCGTCCGCGCCCCGATCACCGTCAGCGGTCGACAAAGGCGCGAACCGGCTGTTGGTCGGCTCCGGACAAAGGGTGGGCCCTACACCGAGCGCGGCGTGACGCCAGTCACTGTGGTGAGGTGGCGTGCGGCACCGGAGTCGGGCCGAGGGGTATCTGTCGGTTCCCGCCAAAGGCGCCCTGTGCGCCGTCTCGCCCGTCGGTCACCGTCTGGGCAGCCTCGGGCCGTTTTGCTAGCGTCGCGGACATGGTTGCCCAGGCCCGGTACTTCTCGTCGCGTCGCTACGTCGACCTGCGGCGCCAGGGCACGGCCACCTGTCGCCGCCCGGTGTGAGGCGGGGCGGAGCGGATCCGGCTCGCCGATCGAGACGGCGCAGTGTCGGACCGGCCCCAGGAAGACTCCCATGCCCCGTACCGCGGCTCCCCTTCTGACGTCCCCCATTCCCCGTGTCGCCGACAGCGACCGGCGCCGCACCAGCGCCAGTGTCGTCCTGCGGTCCGTGCTGGAGCACGGACCGGTCGCGCGCAGCACCATCGCCCGGCTGACCGGCCTGTCGCCGGCGTCGGTGACCGACTACTGTGCCCGGTTCGCCGAGTTGGGGCTCATTCGCGAGTCCGCCGTGCTGCGCCGGTCCAGAGGCGTGGGGCGACCGCATCTGCCGGTCGACCTGGACGACTCCCGGTTCGTGGTCGGCGGAGTGCACGTGGCGGTGCCGTACACCACGGTCGCGCTGCTGGATCTGCGCGGGCGGGTGGTGGCCCGGCGCGAGGTGAAACACGAAGGCACCGAGCCCGCACAGGTGCTGGCCCGGGCCGCCGACGGGCTGAGGGCGCTGCTCGCCGGGGCTCCCGGCAGCACGGCGCTGGGCGTCGGTTTCGCGGCGGGCGGCTGGGTGGACCGGGACTCGGGCACCGTCGTCGAGCATCCCCTGCTGGGCTGGCGCGAGGTGCCGGTGCGGGAGGTGCTCGGCGGGCACACCGGGCTGCCGGTCCATGTGGACGGGCACGCGCGGGCGCTGGTCAACGCGGAGCGCCTGTTCGGCGGGGCCCGGGGCAGCCGCAGCGTGCTGCACCTGTTCGCGGGGAACGTGGTGGACGCGGCGTTCGCCACCAACGACGAGGTGCACCACGGGCCGCGCTCCCAGGCCGGGGCCATCGCCCATCTGCCCGTGCCGGGCGGCACGGAGAGCTGCGACTGCGGCCGGGTGGGCTGCCTCCAGGAAGAGTTGAGCGAGCGGACGCTGTGCCGGCAGGCCCGTGAGGCGGGGGTCGTCGACGGAGTGAACCCCATGCACGTGGTCGGCGCCGCCGCGGCCGGTGACCCGGTGGCCGTACGGCTGTTGCTGGAGCGGTCGCGGAGGGTCGGGCGTGCGGTGGGGCTGCTGCTCGACGTGCTCAACCCGGAGCGGGTGGTCGTGACGGAGATCGGGGTCATGTACCGGGAGGACTGTCTGGCCGCGTTGCGCGAAGAGGTCGAAACCGGCCGCGCCGCGACCGTGTCACCGATCAGTTTCCCGGATTCCGTCCTGGCCGTGGCGGGTGGTTCGGTGGCGCTCGACGTGCTCTATCGCGATCCGCTGGGCGCGTCACCTGAGGTCATTTAATTCAGAAACTCGGAATGTTGACAGGAGTGGTGTATGGCCGGGAACATCCTGTTCATGACCCCGCTCACGAGCTGTCGCACTCTCTGTTGCTGACCCGTTGACGCGCCCCCGGCGCCCGTTCACGGAGCGCCTTCTCCTTCCCGTGTGAAATTCACGTGAATTCCCCTGCCCGGTTTTTTTCCTGCCCGGAATTCCGCGTGCTGTTCCGCCTTCCATCTCCAGGGAGTCCTCCCATGCCTTCGCCCTCCGTGCCCGGTGTCGACCGGCGTCTGTTCCTGACCTCACTGCTCGGCGTGACGGCCGCTGCGGCCGGACTGAGCGGCTGCGCGGACAACAGCGCCGCGGCCGAGGCGGCGTCCGACGCTCCTCTGGCCTCCAAGGTTCCCGCCGGTACGAGCCTGAAGATCGCCTCGTTCCAGAACGCGCAGCAACTCCAGTTCAAGCTGGCCGGGTTCCATGACCTGCCGTTCAAGGTGTCCAACTGGCTGAACATCGGCGCGGGCCCCGATGTCATCAACGCTTTCCGCGCGAAGTCGCTGGAGGTCGCCAACAACGCGGGTGTTCCCCCGATCCAGGCGCACTTCCAGGGATTCGACGCGAAGATCGTCGCAATCAACATCACCCGCAAGCCCAACTACCTTTTCGCCACCAAGCCCGGCAGCGACATCCGTGAGGTCGCCGACTTCAAGGGCAAGCGGCTGGCGTTCTCCCAGGGGCAGGCCCAGGGCGTCGTGCTGCTGCGGGCGCTGAAGAAGGCCGGTCTCGCGTACGACGATGTGGAGCTGGTGCCGCTGACCAGCAACCAGTTCCTCACGGCCCTGCAGTCCGGGCAGGTGGACATCGCCCCGCTCGGCAACACGCAGGCGCCCGCGTACCTGGCGCAGTACAAGTCCGCCCGGACCATCAAGACGGATGTGGTGGACCTGCTCAACCTGCTGTGGGCGCCGGTCTCGGTGCTGAACGACAAGGCGAAGGCCGCCGCGGTCGCCGCGTACATCCCGTACTGGGCGAAGAGCGCGGTGTGGACGTACGAGCACCCCGACGAGTGGAACGAGCAGTTCTACGTCGGCACGCAGAACCTGACCCTGGCCCAGGCGAAGGGGATCACCGCGCTGGCCAACAAGCCGCTGTTCCCGCCGCGCTGGGACGAGGCGATCGAGTGGGAGCAGGAGACCGCCGATCTGCTCGCGGAGGGCGGCTTCGTGAAGAAGTTCGACGTCTCCGAGCTCTTCGACCACCGATTCGAGTCCCTCGCGGCGAAGGCCGTACCCGCGGAGTACCGGAGGTGACCATCGTGACCACGCACACGACCACGACCACGCACACGACCGCCGCCGCGCCGCTCGCCCCCGTCGAGGAGGCCCGCCAGGTGCGCAGGCGCCGGCGACTGGCCCCGGGCAGGCGGCTGCCCACCACCCGGCTCATCGGGCCCGCCGTCGTCCTCGCCCTGTGGGTCGTCGCCTCCGCGGCCGGACTGCTCGACCCGAGCGCGATCCCGGCGCCGTGGACGGTGCTGGAGACGGGCAGCCGTCTGTGGGACGCGGGCACGCTGCCGGACGACATCCTGACCTCGCTGCAGCGCGCGGCCACCGGCTTCGCCATCGGTCTGACCGGGGGGATCCTTCTCGCGCTGGCGTCCGGGCTCACCCGGACCGGCGAGGCGCTGATCGACGGCACGGTCAACCTCAACCGGGCGATCCCCACCCTGGGCCTGATCCCGCTGTTCATCCTCTGGCTGGGCATCGGCGAGACCTTCAAGATCGCCATCATCGCGATCGTCGTCTACATCCCGATCTACCTCAACACGCACGCCGCGCTGTCCGGCATCGACAGCCGGTTCGTCGAACTGGCCGAGGTCCAGGACCTGTCGAAGGTCCAGTTCATCCGGCAGGTCGTCATCCCCGGCGCCCTGCCCGGGTTCTTCGTCGGGCTGCGGCTCGGCGTGACCGGCTCCTGGCTGGGCCTGGTGGTGCTGGAGCAGATCAACGCCACCAGCGGCCTCGGCTACATGATGTTCCAGGCGCAGAACTACGGCCAGACGGACGTCATCCTCGTCGGCCTGGTCGTCTACGGCGTCTTCGGCCTCCTCTCCGACAGCGCGGTCCGCATCATCGAACGGAGGGTGCTGTCATGGCGCCGCACACTGAGCAGCTGACCCGGCCCGCCGTCCAGCTGCGGGGCCTGACCCGGTCGTTCGAGGGCCGCACGGTCCTCGACGGCATCGACCTCGATCTGCCGGCCGGACAGCTCACGGCCCTGCTCGGGCACAGCGGCTCCGGCAAGAGCACGCTGCTGCGGGCGATCGCCGGACTCGACCACGGCGTCACCGGCAGCGGGCAGCTCAGCGCCCCGGAGCGGGTGTCGGTGGTCTTCCAGGACTCCCGGCTGCTGCCCTGGCGGCGGGTGCTCGCCAACGTCCTGCTGGGACTCGACGGAAAGGACGCCGAGCGGCGCGGCCGTGAGGCCCTGGAAGAGGTGGGGCTGAAGGGTCGCGAGCGGGCCTGGCCGGGCGAACTGTCCGGCGGGGAGGCCCAGCGTGCCGCCCTGGCCCGGTCCCTCGTGCGCGAGCCGGAACTGCTGCTGGCCGACGAGCCGTTCGGGGCGCTGGACGCGCTCACCCGGATCCGGATGCACGGCCTGCTCAGGGAGCTGTGGGAGCGCCACCGGCCCTCGGTGCTGCTGGTCACCCATGACGTGGACGAGGCGATCGTGCTCGCCGACCGGGTGCTCGTCCTCGACCAGGGCCGGATCGGCCTCGACCTCACCATCGACCGCGCGCACCCCCGGTCGTACCGCGATCCCCTGCTCGGCGAGTACCGGGAGCGGCTGCTGGCCGCGCTCGGTGTCACGGAGGACCACCGATGACCCGCAGACAGCTGCACCTCAACGCGTTCCTGATGACCACCGGCCACCACGAGGCGTCGTGGCGACTGCCGGAGAGCGACCCGTACGCCCACGTGGACCTGGCCCACTACGTGCGGCTCGCCCGGATCGCCGAGCGCGGCACCTTCGACTCGCTGTTCCTCGCCGACGGCCCGCAGTTGTGGAGCAGTGTGGCCCAGCGGCCCGCCGGAGCATTGGAGCCGATCACGCTGCTGACCGCCCTGGCCACGGCCACCGAGCACATCGGCCTGATCGCCACGGCCTCCACCTCGTACAACTCGCCGTACAACCTGGCCCGCAAGTTCGCCACGCTGGACCACATCAGCGGCGGCCGGGCGGGCTGGAACATCGTCACCACCGCCGGTGCCGAGGCCGCCCGCAACTTCGGTCTGGACGCCGAGCCGGCGCACGCCGAGCGGTACGCGCGGGCCGCCGAGTTCCTCGACGTGGCGCTGAAGCTGTGGGACAGCTGGGAGGACGACGCGATCGTCGCCGACAAGGCGGCGGGCTTGTGGGGCGACGACGCGAAGATCCACCCGCCGCGGCACAAGGGCCGCTACTTCAGCGTCGAGGGGGCGCTCAACGTGCCCCGTACGCCCCAGGGTTATCCCCTGCTGGTGCAGGCCGGCTCCTCCGAGGACGGCAAGCGGTTCGCCGCACGGTACGCGGAGGCGGTGTTCACCGCCCAGCAGACCGTCGAGGACGCGCGGGCCTTCTACGCCGACCTCAAGTCCCGGACGGTCGCGGCCGGCCGCGACGCCGACCACATCAAGGTGCTGCCGGGCATCGTCCCGGTGATCGGCTCGACGGAGGCCGAGGCGCGGGCGAACGAACAGGTCCTGGAGGACCACATCGTGCACACGCACGGAGTGAACCACCTGGAGCGGCTGCTGCAACTGGCCCCGGGAACCCTGGATCTGGACGGCCCGCTCCCCTCCGACCTGCCGCCGGAGAGCGCCGTCGAGGGCGCCAAGAGCCGGTACACGCTCGTCGTCGAGCTGGCCCGGCGCGACCGGCTCACCGTGCGACAGCTCATCGGACGGCTCGGCGGCGGACGCGGGCACCTCACCTTCGCCGGGACGCCCGAGCAGGTCGCCGACACGATCCAGCTCTGGTTCGAGTCGGGCGCCGCCGACGGCTTCAACATCATGCCCGCGGTGCTGCCGTCCGGCCTGGAGGCCTTCGTCGAGCACGTCGTCCCGATCCTGCGCGCCCGGGGCCTGCTCCGCACCGAGTACGGCGACTCGCGCCGGACCCTGCGGGAGCGCTACGGCCTCCCGCGCCCCGCCAACCAGCACGTCCTCGCCCCCGCTCTCGTCTGATACGGAAGGAACCCGTCATGGCCATCGAGATCCACAAGGTCACCGCGAACATCGGCGCCCGAGTCGAGGGCGTCGACATCACCCGGCCCCTCGACGAGGAGACGTACACCGCCCTGCGTGAGGCGCTCAACGCCCACAAGGCCCTCGTCTTCGACGCGGAGGGCCTGGACGACGCCGGCCAGCAGGCCTTCGTCCGTCACTTCGGTGACATCACCACCGCCCACCCGACGGTGCCCGCCGTCGACGGCGCCCCGAACGTCCTGCCCGTCGACAGCGAGGGCGGCCGGGCCGCCAACCACTGGCACACCGACGTCACCTTCGTCCTCAACCCGCCGCAGGCCAGCAGCCTGCGCAGCATCACGGTCCCGCCCTACGGCGGCGAGACGCTGATCGCCAGCTCGGCCGCCGCCTACCGGAACCTGCCCGATTCGCTGCGCAGCCTCGCCGACACGCTGTGGGCCGAGCACACCAACGACTACGACTACGCCGTCCCCGAGGAGTCCGTCGACGACGAGCAGGCCGCCCGGCGCGCCCAGTTCACCTCGATCAAGTACCGCACGGTCCACCCGGTGGTGCGCGTCCACCCGCTGACCGGCGAGCGCGGCCTGTTCATCGGCGGCTTCGCCCAGCGCATCGTGGGCCTCTCGCCCGGCGAGTCCCGCAAGATCCTCGACCTGCTCCAGGCGTACGTCACCCGGCCGGAGAACATCCTGCGGCACCGATGGTCGCCGAACCAGCTCGTCTTGTTCGACAACCGGATCACCCAGCACTACGCCGTCGACAACTACGACGGCCGGCCGCGCCGCCTGCACCGGGTCACGGTCGCGGGGGACATCCCCGTCGGGATCGAGGGTAAGGAGAGCTACGTCATCGAGGGCGACGCCTCGCACTACACACCGGTCGCCGCGTAGCCACGGAGAGCTACGCGACCGTCCATATGCTGGGCTGCCTCTTCGCTCCGGCGGAGAGGCAGCCGAGACTGTCGGCGTTTTTGCCCATCCACGCCTCTCACGCATTGGACGAACCGCTCCCATGCCCAGCACCACCACGGAGACATCGCCCGACCGGGAAGACGTCTCCCTCTCCCATGGCCTGAAGCAGCGCCACCTGTCGATGATCGCCCTCGGTGGCGTGATCGGCGCCGGTCTGTTCGTCGGCTCCGGTGCCGGCATCGCCGCCGCCGGTCCGTCGATCGTGGTCGCCTACGCCCTCTCCGGTCTCCTCGTGATGCTGGTGATGCGGATGCTCGGCGAGATGTCGGCCGCGTATCCCTCGTCGGGGTCGTTCTCGGCGCACGCGGAGCGGGCGATCGGCCCCTGGGCCGGGTTCACCGCCGGATGGTCCTTCTGGGTCCTGCTCTGCACGGCCGTCGGCCTGGAGGGCATCGGCGCCGCGAAGATCGTCAGCGGCTGGCTGCCGGGCACCCCGGAGTGGGTGTGGGTGGCGCTGTTCATGGTCGTCTTCTGCGGCACGAACCTCGCGGCCGTGAAGAACTTCGGGGAGTTCGAGTTCTGGTTCGCCGCCCTGAAGGTCGGCGCGATCACCCTGTTCCTGGTGCTCGGCATCCTGGCGATCGCCGGCGTCCTGCCCGGCACGGACTCGCCGGGCGCGAGCCACCTCGACGACTTCATGCCGAACGGCGGCGAGGGCCTGGTCATCGGCCTGCTCGCCTCGGTCTTCGCCTACGGCGGCCTGGAGACGGTCACCATCGCGGCGGCCGAGTCGGAGAACCCCGTCAAGGGTGTGGCGAGCGCGGTCCGTACGGCGATGTGGCGCATCGCGCTGTTCTACGTCGGCTCGATGGCCGTCATCGTCACGCTGGTCCCCTGGGACTCCAAGGAGGTCGTCGAGAAGGGCCCGTACGTCGCCGCCCTCGACGAGCTCGGCATCCCCGGCGCCGGCCAGCTGATGAACGTGGTCGTGCTGGTGGCCCTGCTGTCCGCCATGAACGCCAACGTCTACGGCGCCTCCCGCATCGCCTACTCGCTGGTGCACCGCGGCCAGGGCCCGAAGGCGCTGGGCCGGGTCTCCGGCGGGGTACCGCGGATCGCCGTGCTGGCCTCCTCGGTCTTCGGCTTCCTCTGCGTGCTGCTGAGCTACTGGCGCCCGAACGACGTCTTCGCCTGGCTGCTGAACATGATCGGCGCGGTGATCCTGGTCGTCTGGATCTTCATCGCCGTCTCCCAGCTGCGCCTGCGCCGCCGCCTGGAGCACGAGGCCCCCGACAAGCTCGTCGTCCGCATGTGGGCGTTCCCGTGGCTGACCTGGATCGCCCTGGCCGGCATGGTCACGGTCTTCGTCCTGATGGCCCGCGAGCCGGACACCCGGGTGCAGCTGTACTCGACGGGCGGCATGACGCTGGCGCTGGCGGCCGTGGGGTACGCCTGGCAGAGGGCGCGCGCCAGGGCCCAGGGCTGATCAGCCCCGGGCCTCGGCCTGCCAGGCGGCGACCCAGGCCCGGTCGTGTTCGGCGAACGGGTGCTCGTGGCCGAGCACCCGCGCCCGGTGTTCGGACAGCTCCTTCATCATCCGGACGGCGTCGTCGATCCTGCCCAGACCGTGGGTGATCCGTGCGGTGAGGGACGTGGCCGACAGAGTGAGGGGATGGTCCGGGCCCTGGAGCCGGATCCGGTCCGCCAGCACCTGGCGGGCCATGGGTTCGGCCTCCTCATGGCGGCCGAACTCGAACAGGCCACCGGCGTAGTCGTGCCGGGCCAGCACCGTCGTGGGATGGTCCGGCCCCAGGGCCCGCTCGCAGGCCTCGACCAGCGCGAGGCCCTCCTGCGCGAACTCCCGTTCCTTGCCGAGCTGGGGCAGGATCTCGATCAGCCCGGACCAGATGAACAAGGCCTCCGCGCTGTCCTCCCCCAGCGTCCGCCGGTAGCCGTCCAGCGCCCGCCTGCCCCAGCTTTCGGCCTCCTCGTCCCGGTCGAGCAGATCGAGCGCCTGGGAGAGCGCGGCACAGCTGTGGAGCGTGTCCACGTCCTCGGCGCCCAGCAGGGTCTCCCGGCGTTCCAGCACCCCGCGATGCAGCGCCTCGGCCTCGGCGAACCGCCCCATCCGGAACAGTGCCGTGCCCTGAAGGTGCTGGGCGTTCAGAACCAGCCTGTGCTCAGCGCCGAGGACGCCCCGCACTGCTTCGACGACCGTGGGCGCGAGCGCCAGTGCCGCCGCGTAGTCCCCCGAGTCGTAGACCTGCCGCAGGACCCGCACCCCGAGGGTCGCGGTCCGTTCGTCCGCGGCCACCGCGAGCAGTCTCGTCGCGTGCGGGGCCAGCAGCGCGAGCCGGCGGCGACTCTCGGGAGAGTCGGCGCCCTCCTCGGGCAGGGCGGCCTCCAGGAGGGAAGCCGCCGCTTCCGCGACGGCCGCCCGCCGGTCGTCCGGCACTCCCGCGGCGACGCTGTCGAGCAGCACTCCGTGGGCCCGCACGCAGCGCACCCCGTCCACGTTGACCAGTTCGGTCAGCGAATGGTCGATCAGCCCCTTCAGCGCCGGTTCCAACTGCTGTGCCCCGAGGACGGGTTCCAGTCCGCCGAGGGTCACCTCTGCACGGGCGACCGGCAGCAGCACGCTCAGCGGCACGGGGTCCGCCGCCAGGAACGACAGCAGCCGCAGGAGCGTCGTCGCCTCGGGGAGCCCCTGTCCGGCCAGCGCGTCCAGTGACAGCTGCCAGGTCCGGCCCACCAGTTGGCGGGACTGGCTGCCGCCCCGCCCGGCCGCGCCCTTGTCGACGATCACCGTCGACTCCTCGCCGAGCTTGCGGTCGTACTCGTCCATGGACCACGACTCCAGAAGTTGGTGGGCAAGGTGGGACCCGGCGAGTGTGAGCGCGAGGGGCAGGCGGCCAAGGCGCTCGGCGACCTTCCGTGCCGACTCCACGTCGCCCGCGTCCGGCGCCAGGTCGCACAGCACCTGGGCCGCCTCCTCCAACGGCAGGAGGCCCAGGGCGTGCCGGTGCACGCCCGGCCCCCGCCACAGCGGCGACGTGGCATGGCGGGTCGTGACCAGTACGGTGCCGCGACCGCTGGGCCGGAGCCACGCACCGCTCCCCAGGACCGTCGGATCGTCGGCGTTGTCCAGGACGAGAAGCCAGGGGTCGGCGGAGTGGTCGAGGTAGTGCCAGACGAGGTCGGCGGCAGCGCGCCGGCCCGCCGCGGCGGCTGCGAGCTCACCGGCCTGCGCACCACGGTCGCCGGCCACCGCCAGCATCCCGGCGCGCAGCGACATCAACTCGGACGCGTTGACCCAGAAGCCGACGCGGCCGTGCTCGCGCACCGCCTCGTTGAAGAGCCAGTACGCCAGTGCGGTCTTGCCGCAGCCACCCATGCCGTGCACGACATGGACGTCACCGCCGGGGCCGGCGACGGCCGCTCCCAGGACCTCGCGAAGTTCCTCGCGGTTGCGCAGGATGCCAGGCGCACGGCCCACGAGGGGCATGCGCACGGAGTCCGGGGCGGCCGACCCCGGCGTCGCCGGTGGCACGATCTGGGGCCCGAAGAGCTGACCGCCGGCGCCGTAGTGATGGTGGTGCTCCTCGATGTACTGGTCACCGGACGTCTGGAAGATCCGCCCCTGCCCCGAGGCCCGGGCGCCGAGTTCGCTCATCGTTCGGTGATGTGCTGGTCGCGGCCGGCCTGGTAGACGCGGCCGCTGCCGGAGGCCTCGGCGCGCAGCCGGACCTCCACCGTCGTGTGGGCCGGGGGGAGCTCGGGGTTCAACTCGGCGAGGATCCGCCGGAGTTCGTCGGCCACCTCGGGCCGGGCCACCAGGAGGCGGCGCAGCCTCGCCTGCCATTCGGCGGTGAGTTCGGCCTCGGTGTCGGTGTCTCCGACTCGCGGGCGAGCAGCAGGTCCTCGCGAGTGGCCTCGAGTTCACCGCCCACGGTCTCGGCCCGGTCGGGCTGGAAGCGCCGCCAGAGAGTGAGAACTCCCTCGCGGGTGGACTCCCAGGCCTGGGTGGCCATCAGCGTCACCATCGTCGTACCCGCCGTTCTGGCGAGCTCGGCCATCTCCGGACCCACGGCATCCCCCTGTCGCGTTCCCACCGATGGTAGGTCGCCTCCTTTGGGCCTGCCGAACGCATTCACGCAACGCTTTCGACCCTCCCACCTCCGCGACCTTGATGCTGCTAGCCTGCACTTGCAATTAACTTGCAATAAGAGGTTCGAAGGGGTCCTGCCATGCCCGTCTACACGCTGCCCGAGCTCCCGTACGACTACTCCACGCTCGCCCCCGTGATCAGTCCCGAGATCATCGAGCTGCACCACGACAAGCACCACGCGGCCTATGTGAAAGGGGCCAACGACACGTTGGAGCAGTTGGCCGAGGCGCGGGACAAGGAGAGCTGGGGGGCGATCAACGGGCTGGAGAAGAATCTGGCGTTCCATCTCTCCGGGCACATCCTGCACAGCATCTACTGGCAGAACATGACCGGCCCGAAGGACGGTGGCGGGGAGCCGCTGGCGCGGGACGGGGTGGGTGAGCTCGCGGACGCGATCACCGAGTCGTTCGGGGCGTTCGCGAACTTCAAGGCGCAGTTGACCAAGGCGTCCGCGACCACGCAGGGGTCCGGCTGGGGCGTGCTCGCCTATGAGCCGCTGAGCGGGCGGCTGATCGTGGAGCAGGTCTACGACCACCAGGGCAACGTCGGCCAGGGCTCGACGCCGATCCTGGTCTTCGACGCCTGGGAGCACGCCTTCTACCTGCAGTACAAGAACCAGAAGGTCGACTTCATCGAGGCGATGTGGCAGGTCGTCAACTGGCAGGACGTGGCCCGCCGTTACGAGGCCGCCAAGTCCCGCGCGGACGTGTTGCTGCTGGCCCCCTGAGGCCGCTCGGAGCGTCCTGCCTCGTGATCGTCTTCTCACCCTTCACGGCGGCGGGCGGAAAGAAGGAGGCCCCCGCGAGGACATGACTCGCGGGGGTCTTCCCGTGTGTGGGGCTTCGGGCGGCCCAGGCCGCCGCGCCGGGCTCCATCGTGCTACGGCGCGTCCACCTCGCACGGCACGTTGAGTGAGAGGAGTGCGGCGGAACCGTCGGGGTTCATGCGCAGTTCGCTGATCGCCGCGTTCCGCAGCCTCGGGAACACCCTGCGGTACTCCCGGACCGGGATCGACAGCAGGGTGCACAGCACGAGGCGCAGCAGGGTGTTGTGGGCGACGACCAGGACGCGTCCGCCGGGATGCTCGGCGGTGATCTCCCGCAGGGCGCGGATCGCCCGGGCCGCCGCGGCCGACGGGTCCTCGGCCCCCGGGAAGGAATGAGCCACCGGGTCGGTGCGGTAGGCCGCGGCCCACTCCGGATCCTCCGTCTCGAACTCGGCGAGCGTACGGCCCTCGACCACGCCGAAGTCGCACTCGCGCAGGTCCGGTTCGAGCCGCGGGGTGAGCCCCAGGGCGCGGCAGGCGGGGTCGGCGGTGGCGACGGCCCGGGACAGCGGGGACGTCCGGATCGCGTCCACGGGGTGGGCGGCGGCCCAGCGGCCGAGGGCCTCGGCCTGGGCGCGGCCGGTGTCGGTGAGATCGATGTCGCTGACGCCGGCGTACCGGTTCTCGGCGTGCCAGACGGTCTGCCCGTGCCGGGCCAGCAGGAGGGTGGTGGTCATGATTCCCCAGTGTCCCTGCGCAGACGGCTCCGCGCGTGTTCCGCCACGGGTCCGGGCAGCCAGCCGCGTTCCCGGAGGGCGTCGACGAGGCGGGCGTACGGCTCCGCGTAGCGGGCTGTGCGGTCGGGGCGGGGTTCGACGACCGTGCGGAGGCGGACCATGCGCTCGGCGACGTCCGCGAGTGCTCCGGCCTCCGACGCCCCGTAGGCGGCCAACGCGGCCATGCCCAGGGCCGGTTCGGTCTGCTCCGGGACGCGGGCCGGGCGGCCCAGGATGTCGGTGCGGAGTTGGTTCCAGTACGGGCTGCGGGCGCCGCCGCCGGTGAAGGTGAGCGGGCCGTCGAGGGGCGCGCCGAGGTGGTGCAGGTAGTCCAGGCACAGGCGTTCCGCGAACCCGACGCCCTGGAGCAGCGCGGCCCACAGGTCGGCGTCGTCCGCGGGTTCACCGAGGACGAGCCGCGTCGCCTCCGGTGCCCGGAACGGGAACCGCTCCCCCGTCGACACCAGCGGGTAGGCGACCGCCCGGGACGGTTCGAAGGCCGCGGCCCGCTCGTCCATCGCGGCGGGGTCGGCGTCCGGGAACCGTGCCGTGAGGGCTCCGGCGCCCACGCTCGACGCCCCGCCGGGCAGCCAGGTGCCGTCCGGGGCACGGTGGTTGTAGACCACGCCGGTGGGGTCCCGGACGGGGTCGCGGGCGGCGCCCTTCAGCACCAGAGTGGTGCCGAGCACCGAGTTCCAGGAGCCGGGGCGCAGCGCGCCCGAGGCGATCTGCGCCGCGCAGCCGTCCGTCATCCCGGCGAACACGGGGGTGCCGGCGGGGACGCCGGTGGCGTCCGCGGCCGCCGCGCACACCTCGCCGAGGCGTGTGCCGGGGCGTACGACGCCCGGCAGGAGGCGGTCGGGGACGCCGAGTTGGGCCAGCGCCGCCTCCGGCCATGCCTCGCTTTGCAGGTCGTAGCCGGTCTTGAGGGCGTGGCTGGAGTCGGCCGGGGGCACCTCGCCGATGAGGCGGCCGATGATCAGGTCGGGCTGGTGGGCGAGGCGCAGGCCGGGGCCGTACTCCCGCAGCAGCCACAGCGCCTTGGGCAGCGCCCAGGTGTCCTGGACCGCGAGCCCCGCCTCCCGGGCCCGGGCCGCCTCCTTCGCCGCGCGTCCGTCGTCGTACATCAGCGCGGGGCTCACCGGCCGTCCCGAACCGTCCGTCAGCAGCACCGTGCCGGATGTGCCGCAGACCGCGAGGCCGCCGATCGGCAGGCCGGGGGGCACGGAGCCGAGGGCCGCCCGGGAGGCCGTGCGCAGCGCCGCCCACCACCGCACCGGGTCCTGCTCGTGCCGCACACCGTCCCGCCGCCCGGACAGCGGGGCCGAGCCGCTGCCCAGAACCGTGCCGTCGGCGGTGACGAGCAGCACGCGGACGCTCTGCGTGCCCAGGTCGACGCCCAGCCAGCCCGCACCCTCGCCCGCACCCTCGTCCACCATCCGGAACCTCCCACGCCGTCGCAGCCGGATCTGTGAACTTCTCACTGTGCCCCGATATTTTCCCGTGCGCGAGGGATTGACGCCCAACTTCAGCCGTTCCACCCTCTGTTAACGAGTCGACTCGACGTGTTAACCAGCCCCCACGTGGAGGTACGGATGGACACGCACGTGCACGACCGCCGGAGGTTCCTCGCGCTCGCCGCCGGGGCTGCCGCGGCGCCCCTGCTGACGGCCTGCGGTGCCGGGTTCGGCGGGGACGACAGCAAGAGCGACGGCTCCGCCGCGGACGACGTCACCGGCTCCTTCGACTGGAAGCGGGAGAAGGGCACCACCGTCAAGGCGCTGCTCAACAAGCACCCGTACACCGACGCCCTCATAGCCGACCTGAAGTCCTTCACCGAGAGGACCGGCATCAAGGTCGAGTACGACGTCTTCCCCGAGGACAACTACTTCGACAAGCTCACCGTGGACCTGTCCAGCGGACGGGCCTCCTACGACGTCTTCATGCTGGGCGCGTACATGGTGTGGCAGTACGGGCCGCCGGGCTGGCTGGAGGACCTCGGCCCCTGGATGCGCAACTCCTCGGCGACGGGCGCCGAGTGGGACCAGGCGGACTTCTTCCCGAACCTGCTCCAGGCCGACCAGTGGTCGCTGAAGGCGGGCGCTCCGCTGGGCCAGGGCGGGCAGTACGCGCTGCCGTGGGGCTGGGAGACCAACGTCGTCGCCTACAACACCGAACTGTTCGTCAGACTCGGCCTGAAACCCGCCGAGTCCTTCGACGAGCTGGCCGAACTCGCCGGCACCATCAAGCGCAAGGCGCCGGGCGCCGGCTACGACGGGATGTACGGGATCGCCGTACGCGGATCGAGGAGCTGGGCCACCATCCACCCGGGCTTCATGACGATGTACGCCCGCAACGGGCTGAAGGACTTCACGGTCGACGGCGGGAAGCTCACCCCCGCCATGAACAGCCCCGAGGCCGTCGCCTTCACCGAGGACTGGGCGCGGATGGTCAAGCGGGGCGGGCCGCCGTCCTGGACGTCGTACACCTGGTACCAGTGCTCCAGCGACCTGGGCGCGAAGAAGGCCGGGATGCTGTTCGACGCCGACACGGCCGCCTACTTCCAGGCGGTGAAGGGCGCCAGCCCCGCCTCGGGGAAGATCGCCTTCCACCCCGGGCCGAAGGGCCCGGACGGCTCGCTCGCCACCAACATGTGGATCTGGTCGCTCGGCATGAACGCCAAGAGCAAGAAGAAGAGCGCCAGTTGGCTGTTCCTGCAGTGGGCGACCGGCAAGGAGCACCTGCGCAAGAGCGCGATCACCCACAACCACATCGACCCGGTGCGCAAGTCGGTGGCGGACGACGCCGCCTACAAGGACAAGATGAAGCATCTGCCGGGCTTCCTGGAGACCTTCGAGACGGTCGTCGACCAGACGAAGATCCAGTTCACTCCGCAGGCGCAGTTCTTCGACGCGACGACCAGCTGGGCGGCGGCCCTCCAGGAGATCTACGGCGGCAAGGGCGCGAAGTCGGTCCTGGACGGGCTGGCGGACGACCTCGCCGGCAAGGTGGGCTAGCCCATGGGGTGGCGGCTCACCCTGCGCCCGTACGTCCTGATCGTCCCCGCCCTGCTCCTGACCTGCGGGATCCTCTACCCGTTCGGGCTCGGGCTGTACTACACGCTGTTCGACTTCTCGGCGAGCAAACCGCAGCCGGACATGGTGCGGTTCGAGAACTACTCGACGGTGTTCACGCAGGAGGCCTTCTGGAACTCGGCGTGGGTGACCGTGCTGTACGCGGTCGGGGCGGCGCTCGTCGAGACCGTGCTCGGCGTGGCCGTCGCCCTGCTGCTGCACCGGCCGACGCTCGTCGGCAGGGTCCTGGAGAAGATCCTGATCCTGCCGCTGATGATCGCCCCCGTGATCGCGGCGATCATCTGGAAGCTGATGCTCCAGCCGTCGGTCGGGGTCGTCAACCACCTGCTGAAACCGTTCGGTCTCGGCGGGGTGCAGTGGACGGACACGCCGACGGGCGCCCTGCTGTCGTCGATCGCCGTGGACGTGTGGGTCTACACGCCGTTCGTGGCGATCCTCGCCCTCGCCGGTCTGCGGTCGCTGCCCACCTCCCCGTTCGAGGCGGCGGCCGTGGACGGCGCGGGGTGGTGGTACACCTTCCGGCGGCTGACCCTGCCGATGCTGTGGCCGTACGTGCTGGTCGCGGTGATCTTCCGGTTCATGGACTCGCTGAAGGTGTTCGACATCATCTACGCCCTGACGGAGGGCGGGCCGGGTGACTCGACGGTGGTGCTGCAGATCCGGGCGTACCTCGAAGCCATCCGCTTCCAGCGGTACTCCTTCGGGATCAGCTACACGATCGTGCTGTGGGCCGTGGTGTACCTGGCCGCGATGGTGCTGGTGAAGCACCTGGGGAAGATCCAGCGGAAGGCCGCGGAGGTCACCACATGAGGAAACGCCTGGCGGGGTGGGTGTGCGACGCCGCCCTCGTCCTCTACTTCGTCTTCGCGCTGTTCCCGATCGCCTGGATGGTGATCCTGTCGCTGAAGCCGACCGACCAGCTCTTCTCCACCTACTTCTCCTTCTCCCCCACCCTGGACGGCTACCGCACGGTCCTCGGCGACAGCGAGGGCATCCCGTTCGTGCGGTTCTTCGTCAACAGCCTGGTGGTGTCGGTGGGGGCGGTCGTGCTGTCCCTGGTGGTGGGGCTGCCGGCGGCGTACGCCTCGGCGCGGTGGCGGTTCAAGGGCTCGGAGAACCTGATGTTCACGCTGCTGTCGTTCCGGTTCGCGCCCGAACTCACCGTGATCATCCCGCTGTTCGTGCTGTACCAGAAGCTCGGCCTGTTCGACACGTACGTCGGCATGGTGTGGGTGCTGCAACTGGTGACGCTGCCGCTCATCGTGTGGATCATGCGGTCCTACTTCGCCGACCTCACACCCGAGCTGGAGCAGGCGGCCCTGCTGGACGGCTACACCCGCAAGCAGGCCTTCTTCCGCGTCGCCCTTCCGCTGGTCAAGCCGGGCATCGCGGCCGTGTCGCTGCTGGCGTTCATCTTCGCCTGGAACAACTTCGTCTTCCCGCTGATCCTCACCTCCAACGAGGCCCAGACGGTGACCGTGGGCGCGTTGTCCTTCCTCGGCGGGGACCGGCCCAAGTACAACCTCACGGCCGCCGCAGCGCTCGTGTCCGTCGTACCGCCGCTGCTGCTCGCGCTGACGATCCAGCGGTATCTGGTGCGTGGCCTGTCGTTCGGGGCGGTGAAGTCATGATCACGCTGAGCGGGATACGGAAGACCTACGGGAAGACCGTCGCGCTCGACGGACTCGAACTGGAGGTGCGGGAAGGCGAGTTCTTCTGTCTGCTGGGCCCGTCGGGAGCCGGCAAGACGACGACGCTCAAGACCGTCGCCGGGCTCGAACAGCCCGACTCCGGCACGGTCCTGCTCGGCGGCGAGGACATGCGGGGCGTGGAGCCGTACGACCGGGGTGTGGCGATGTGCTTCGAGAGCTACGCCCTCTACCCGCACCGCTCCGTCTACGACAACCTCGCCTCACCCCTGCGCTCCCCCCGGTACCGTCTCCCGGCCGCCGAGGCCCGGCAGCGGATCGGCGCGGTCGCCGAACTGCTCGGCATCTCCGCCCTGCTGGACCGGCCCGTGGGCCGGCTGTCCAACGGGCAGCGGCAACGCGTGGCGCTCGGGCGGGTCCTGGTCCGCCCGGCCAAGGCCTTCCTGCTCGACGAGCCGCTCTCCCACCTGGACGCCAAGCTGCGCCAGCAGATGCGGGCCGAACTGAAGGCGATCGGGGAGGTGCGGCACACCACCACCCTGTACGTCACGCACGACTCGGTCGAGGCACTGGCGCTCGGCGACCGGATCGGGGTCGTCCGGGAGGGGCGGATCGTGCAGACGGGCACGCGGGAGGAGATCTGGTACCAGCCCTACGACACCGAGGTCGCCCGGGCCTTCGGGCGGCCCCGGATCAATCTGCTGCCCGGGGTGGTGACGGAGAGCGGGGTGCGGTCGGACGGCGGGGTCGAGCTGCCGGTCCGGTCGCGGGCCACCCCCGGCACGGACGTCCTCGTCGGCCTCCGCCCCCGGGACCTCGCGCTGCGGGGCCCGGGTCACGAGCTGACCGGCACCGTGTACGTCACCGAGGTGCTCGGCCGGTCCGTGGAGGTCACCGTCCGGCTCGGGACCGGGGAGCGGCGGGTGTCGCTCGTGGCCCCCCGGGCGGACGCGGCGCGCCTTCGTCCGGACGATCCGGTACGGCTGGTGGTCCGGCCTGAGAACCTGCTGCTGTTCGAGGCCGACCGGCCGGAGCGACCGGGACGACGGATAGAGACAGAGCGATGAGCAGCAGCAGTGGTGGACAGCAGGGGCCCGCGGCGCGGCAGGCGGCCATGGCCGAGCAGGTGCTGGCCGACGGTTCGGCGACGGCGGCGGAGCTCGCCGAGCGGTTCGGGGTGAGCCTGATGACCATCCACCGGGACCTCGACGAGCTCGAACGGCAGGGCATCGTACGGAAGTTCCGGGGCGGGGTGACCGCGCAGCCGTCGGGGGTCTTCGAGTCGAACGTGCAGTACCGCCTGAAGACCATGCGGGCGGAGAAGGCCGCCGTCGCCGAGCACGCGCTGCGGATGGTGGAGCCCGGCATGGCGATCCTGCTGGACGACTCCACGTCCACGCTGGAGATAGCCAGACGGCTGCGTACGGGCGAGGTCACGCCGCTGACGGTCGTCACCAATTTCCTGGAGGCGATCAACCTGCTGTCCGACCAGCGGGGCATCCACCTGATGGCGCTCGGCGGCGACTACGACCCGCTGCACTCCTCGTTCCTGGGGGTGTCGTGCGTGGAGGCGGTCGAGCAGCTGCGCGTGGACCTGTGCTTCGCGTCGACGTCGGCGGTGCACCGGGGCTACGCCTACCACCAGGAGCAGCACATCGTGTCGGTGAAGCGGGCGATGCTCGATGCGGCCGCCCGGAACGTCCTGCTGATCGACCACACCAAGCTCGGACGGGTCGCCCTGCACCGGGTCGTCCCGCTGTCCCGCTTCGACACGGTCCTCGTGGACGACGGGGCGTCGCCGGAGGAACTGCGGGATCTGGACGAGCACAAGGTCCGTTACGAGGTTTGCGTGAAGAAGGGCGACCATGACGGGAACCGGACTGGAGCTGCGTGACCTCCGTAAGACGTACCGGTCGCGGGGACGGCCTGCGGTCGACGCCGTCCGGGGCATCGACCTGAGCCTGCGCTCAGGCGAGCTGCTCGGGCTGCTCGGGCCGTCCGGCTGCGGCAAGTCGACGACCCTGCGGATGATCGCCGGTCTCGAGTCGGTGACCGGTGGGGACATCCTCGTCGGCGGGGCGTCGGTGGTCGACCGGCCGGCGCAGCAGCGCAACATCGGGGTCGCGTTCGAGAACTACGCGCTGTATCCGCCGCTGTCGGTCGCGGAGAACCTGGCGTTCGGGCTCAAGGCCCGCAAGAAGGCCGCCCGGGGTTCCAGGGACGAGGTCGACCGCAAGGTGAAGGAGATCGCCGAACGGGTCGGTCTCACCGGCTTCCTCGACGCCCGTCCGGCAGGGCTCTCCAGCGGTCAGAAGCAGCGTGTGTCGCTGGCCCGGGCCCTGATCCGCGAGCCGGACGTGCTGCTCCTCGACGAGCCGCTGTCCCATCTGGACGCGGCCCAGCGCGACACCACCCGCCGTGAACTCAAACGCATCCAGAAGGACCTGGGCCACACCACGATCCTGGTCACCCACGACCAGGAGGAGGCCCTCTCCCTCGCCGACCGGATCGCCGTGATGAAGGACGGCGTCATCCAGCAGCTCGGCACCCCCTACGAGATCTACGACAGCCCGGCCAACGTGTTCGTCGCGGACTTCGTCGGCGAACCGGCGATCACCCTGCTGCCCGGCATCGCCACCGGCGACGGCGAGGCCCGTCTCTCCGGCCCGGTGCGGATCGCCCTGCCCGTGCCGGTGGAGGAGGGCCGGGAGGTGGTGGTCGGGATCCGCCCGGAGGACGTCCGGCTCACCGCCGAGGGCGGTCTGCCCGCCCGGGTCGTCGCCCACGAGCCGCTCCTGGAGGCGGGCCTGGCGACCCTCGCCCTGGACGGGGTCGAACGGCATCTGCTCGTCCTCACCGACCCCGAGGTGCGGCTCGCCCACGACGAGCGCGTCCGGGTCGCGGCCGATCCCCAGCACACCCATGTCTTCGACTCCGAGACAGGAGAAGCCCTGCGATGACCTCCGATAACAGCGTGCGAGTCGTGGCCGCCGGTGACCACTTCGTGCTGCCGTCGCTGATCAGCCGGGCGGTGGCGCACGAGGTGGAGCGGGCCGACGTCAGGGAGGTGAAACTCGGCTGGCCCCTGGAGCCGTTCGGGCCGGTCGCCGAGGTGCAGGAGGCCAGTGACGCCGAGGACGAGATGATCGAGGCGCTGGCCGGGGCGCAGGTCCTGGTCACGCAGATGGGGCCGGTGACCGAACGGGTCCTCGCCGCCTGCCCGGACCTGAGGCTGGTCGTGGTCTGCCGGGGCGGACCGGTGAACGTCAACCTGGACGCGGCCAAGAACCGTGACGTGCGGGTGTGCTTCGCGCCGGGCCGCAACGCCGCCGCCACCGCCGAGTTCACCGTCGGCCTGATGCTGTCGGCCCTGCGCCGCATCCCCCAGGCCCACGACCCGCTCGCCCGGCAGGGCAGCTGGGAGGGGGCGACGTACTACACGTACGAGCAGAGCGGTCTGGAGCTGGAGGACCTGCCTGTCGGGCTCGTCGGATACGGGGCCGTCGGCAGCCGGGTCGCCCGGGTGCTGTGCGCGTTCGGGGCGCGGGTGATGGTGTACGACCCGTATGTGCACGGCGAGATCCACGGACTGCGCGTGACCTCGCTGGACGAACTGCTGCGCCGCTCCCAGGTGATCACCCTGCACGCCCGGCTCACCCCCGAGACCCGGGGCCTGATCGGCGCCCGGGAACTGGGGCTGCTGCCGTCCGGCGCGGTGGTGGTGAACGTGGCGCGTGGGCCGCTGCTGGACGAGGACGCGCTGTGCGACGCGCTGGCGAGCGGTCAGGTCTCGGCGGCGGCGCTCGACACGTACGAGCGGGAGCCGCTGCCGGCCGGCTCCCGGCTGCCGGGGCTCTCCGACCGTGTGGTGCTCACCCCCCATCTGGGGGGCGCCTCACGCGCGGTCGCGGAGAAGGCGGCCCGCATCGCCGCCGAAGAGGTGGGCCGCTGGGTGCGCGGCGAGCCGCTCGCGCACTGTCTGACCTGAGGACCGGAGGGAGCCGCATGTACGTCGGTATCGATGTGGGCACGTCCATGGTCAAGGCGGCGGCCTTCGACCCCACGGGCCGTCAACTGGCCGTGGCGTCCCGGCCGGTGGGCCTGTCGCTGCACGGCGGGGTCGTCGAGCAGGACATGGACGAGGTGTACGGGGCGGTCGTCGCCGTGCTCGGGGAGGTCACGGAGCGCGTCCCGGAGGCGGTCGAGCTCGCCGGTCTCACGGGGCAGGGCGACGGGGTGTGGCTGGTCGACGGCGAGGGGCGGCCCGTGCGGCCCGCGGCCTCCTGGATGGACGGCCGGGCGCACGAACTGGTCGACCGGTGGCTGTCGGACGGCACGTTCGAGACGGTGTTCCGGCGCACCGGGAGCGCGATGTTCCCGGGCTGCCCGGGACCGCTGCTGGCCTGGCTGGACAGCAACGAACCGAAGGCCCTGGACGCCGCGAAAGCCGCCCTGTACTGCAAGGACATGGTGTTCCAGCGGCTGACGGGCGCGGGCCCGACGACCGACGTGTCGGACGCCTCGATGCCCTTCCTGGACCCGCGTACCCGGACCTACGACAACCGGGTCGTGGAGTTGCTGGGCCTCACGCACCGGCGCGGTCTGCTCGCCCCGGTCAGCGACCCGCTCGCCACCGCCGAGGCCCTGGGGGAGGGCCTGCCGTCCGGCACCCGGATCGCGAACGGCCCGTACGACCTGCCGGCCTGCGCGCTGGGCGCCGGGGTGACGGCCCCGGGGGACGGCCTGCTGATCCTCGGCACCTGCCTGGCCAGCCTGGTGGCCACGACCGAGCTGGACCTGACCGGCGAACCGGCCGGCCTGTACATCTCCACGGACCGGCCCGGTCACTGGCTGCGCGCCATGCCCGCGATGGTGGGTACGGCGGCCCTGGACTGGGTGCTGTCGACGACGGGGGTGCGGCACGACGAGGTCGACGCCCTGCTCGCGAAGACCCCGCCGGGCGCGAACGGCGTCCGCGTGCTGCCCTACTTCGCGCCCTCCGGGGAACGCGCCCCCTTCGTCGAGCCACGGCTGCGCGCCGAACTCACCGGGGTCTCCCTGGAGTCGACCCGGGGTGACCTGGTCCGCGCCACCTGCGAGGGCATCGGCTACGCCGCCCGGCACTGCCTGGAGGCGGCCGGGCTGACCGGTGCGCTGGCCGTGTGCGGCGGCGGTACCCGAAGCCCCGCCTGGATGCGGCTGCTGGCGGACGTGCTCGGCCGGCCGCTGCGGGTGGTCGAGGGCGAGGTGGGCGCGCGGGGCGCGGTCCTGGCGGCGGCCGAGCGGTACGGGGTGGGCCTGGACGCGGCTCAGTGGACGCGGCCGACGGCGGTCGTCGAGCCGGACCCGGGCCGGGCGGCCCTCTACGCCGAAGGCTACGAGGAGCACCTGGCCCGGCTGACGCAGGCGCGGGCCCGGACACGAGCCTGAACCCCTCCACGCCCTGAAGCTTCGTGAAAGAAGGAGAAAGGGAGTCACATGCAGCTCGGACGGAGATCTCTCCTGCTCGCGGCGGCCGCGGGGACCGCCGGAGCGGCCACGGCCACCCCGGCGGCGGCCGGGCCCCGCACGGGCGGCCCGGTCGTCATCGGCCACCGCGGCGCGGCCGGCTGGCGCCCGGAGCACACGGCGGCCTCGTACACGTACGCCGTGCAGACGGGCGCCGACTGGATCGAACCCGACCTGGTGCCGACGAAGGACCACGTGCTGGTGGTCCGGCACGAGAACGAGATCTCCCAGACGACCGACGTGGCACGGCACCCGGAGTTCGCGGACCGCCGCACGACGAAGACGGTCGACGGCAGGACGGTCACCGGCTGGTTCACGGAGGACTTCACGCTGGCCGAGCTGAAGACCCTGCGGGCGGTGGAGCGGCTGCCCGCGGTCCGCAACCGGAACACCGTCTTCGACGGTCGCGAGGAGGTCATGACGTTCCAGGAGGTGGTGGACCTGGCGCGGCGGCTGTCGCGGACGTACGGCCGGACGGTCGCCGTCTTCCCGGAGACCAAGCACCCCACGTACTTCCGCTCGATCGGCCTGCCGCTGGAGCCGAAGCTCGCGGCCGCGATCCGCCGCAACCGGCTCGGCCGGCGCGAGTGCGTCGTCCAGTCCTTCGAGCCGACCAGTCTGAAGCGTATGGCGGGGCTGGGAGTACCGCTGTGGCAGGCGCTGGGCACGACGGGCGGGCCGTACGACCTGCCCTCGACGGCCTACCGGGACATGATGACGCCGGCGGGTCTGGCGGAGATCGCCGAGTACGCGGAGTGGATCGGCCCGGACAAGTCGTCGGTCGCCGGCGGCTCCCTCGTCGCGGACGCGCATGCGGCGGGGCTGCGGATCGGTCCGTACACCTTCCGGGCGGAGAACCAGTTCCTGCCCGCGGAGTTCCGGCACGGGAGCGGAGCGAACGATTTCGGGGACGCGTTCGCCGAGTACGCGCTGTACTACCGCTGGGGAGTCGACGCCGTGGTGACCGACTTCCCCGACTTGGCGGTGATGGCGAGGAGGGGCTGATGATTCGCAGAGCCTGCCGGACATGCGGCACCATGCAGGACTTCCGGAAGCTCAACGAGGAGGAGCGGGCGGCGGTCCGTGAGGAGCGGAAGGACCCCCGCCACTACGTGGACAACCTCTGGCGCTGCACCGTGCGGGGCTGCCTCTGGTACCAGCCCTATCTGCACACGGACGGCGGCGGCCTCCTGCCGGAGAGGTTCCGGGAGGAGCCCGCCGTCGCCGAGTGAGTCCTAGAGGTTGCTGAAGTCCGGGCCCTTCGTGCGTGTGCGCTTGATCTCGTAGAAGCCGGGGACCGAGGCCACGGCGAGGGTGCCGTCCCAGAGGCGGGCGGCCTCCTCGCCCTGCGGGGCCGGGGTGACGACCGGGCCGAAGAAGGCGAGCTGCTCGCCGTCGGCGCCGGGGACGGCGATGACCGGGGTGCCGACCTCCTGGCCGACCTTGTCGATGCCCTCCTTGTGGGAGGCGCGCAGCTGCGGCTCGTAGGGGGTGGCGTCCCAGTGGTCGAGGAGGGACTCGGGCAGGCCGGCGTCCTTCAGCGCGCCGGCGACGGCCTCCTTCGTCGGGCCCTCGCCCTGGTTGTGGAAGCGGGTGCCGAGCGCGGTGTAGAGGTCACCGAGCACCTCGGCGCCGTGCTCCTCCTGTGCGGCGATGACGACGCGGACCGGGCCCCACGCCTTGGTCTCCAGCAGGTCCCGGTACTCCTCGGGCAGCTGGTCGAGCTTGTCCTCGTTGAGGACGGCGAGGCTCATGACATGCCAGCGGACCTCGATGTCCCTGACCTTCTCCACCTCCAGCACCCAACGGGAGGTCATCCACGCCCAGGGGCACAGCGGGTCGAACCAGAAGTCGACCGGGGTCTTGTCCGACATGTCTCTCCTCATGAGGAAACCGTTTCTCCGGGGAACGCCGCCGCTCGTCCCGCTCATTCCCGGCTCCCCCGCGTCAGGGGCACGTGGCAGGATCGGTGCTGCTCAGCCGTATCCGACGACCGAGGAGTGCTGCCCGTGCCCGGTGAGAATCTGTCCCGCGACGAGGCCCGGGAGCGGGCCGCCCTGATCGGCGTCGACGGGTACGAGGTGTCCCTCGACCTGCGGTCCGCGGTCGGGGAGGACGACACCGACGGGCCCCGCACGTTCCGGTCCGTCACGACCGTCCGGTTCCGCTGCAACGAGCCCGGCGCGAGCAGCTTCGCCGACCTGATCGCGCCGAGTGTGACGTCCATCTCACTCAACGGCCGTGATCTGGACCCCGGAGAGGTCTTCGACGGCTCCCGGATCGCCCTGGAGGACCTGGCCGCCGACAACGAGCTGGTCGTCGACGCCCAGTGCGCCTACTCCCGCACCGGCGAGGGCCTGCACCGCTTCGTCGACCCCGAGGACGGCGAGGTGTACCTGTACACCCAGTACGAGCCGGCCGACTCCCGGCGGGTCTTCGCGGGCTTCGAGCAGCCCGACCTCAAGGCGCCGTACCGCTTCGAGGTGCGGGCCCCGGAGGGCTGGACGGTGTGGAGCAACGGGGCCGGCGAGCGGGCCGACGGGGTGTGGCGGTTCGCCGAGACCAAGCCGATCTCGACGTACATCACCTGTGTGGTGGCGGGTCCGTACCACTACGTGACGGACTCGTACTCCCGCACCTTCGCGGACGGCACGACGCTGGAGATCCCGCTCGGCGCCCTGTGCCGCAAGGGCCTCGCGCCCCACTTCGACGCCGACGACGTGTTCCTGGTGACCAAGCAGGGCCTGGACTTCTTCCACGACCACTTCGACTTCCCGTACCCGTTCGGGAAGTACGACCAGGCGTTCGTGCCCGAGTACAACCTCGGCGCGATGGAGAACCCGGGTCTGGTGACGTTCCGGGAGGAGTTCATCTTCCGCGGGAAGGTGACGCAGGCGTCCTACGAGGGCCGGGCCAACGTCGTGCTGCACGAGATGGCGCACATGTGGTTCGGCGACCTGGTCACCATGGAGTGGTGGGACGACCTGTGGCTGAAGGAGTCGTTCGCGGACTTCATGGGGACGTTCTCGCTGGTCGGCGCCACCCGCTTCAAGAACGGCTGGGTCACCTTCGCCAACCGCCGCAAGGCGTGGGCCTACCGCGCCGACCAGCTGCCCTCCACGCATCCCGTCACGGCGGACATCCGCGACCTGCAGGACGCCAAGCTGAACTTCGACGGCATCACGTACGCCAAGGGCGCGTCGGTGCTGAAGCAACTCGTCGCCTATGTCGGCGAGGACGCGTTCCTGGAGGGCGCCCGGCGTTACTTCAAGCGGCACGCGTACGGCAACACGCGCCTCGGTGACCTGCTGTCGGTGCTGGCGGAGACCAGCGGCCGGGACCTCAGCGGCTGGGCGCGCTCCTGGCTCCAGACGGCCGGCGTGAACGCGCTGACGCCGCAGGTGCTGCTGGGCGCGGACGGCCGCGTCGAGGAGCTGGCCGTCGTGCAGGAGGCCGCCGAGTCGCATCCCGAACTCCGGCCGCACCGGGTCGCGGTGGGTCTGTACCGGGTGACGGAAGCGGGGACGGTCGAGCGGTACGCGCGCACCGAGACGGACGTCGACGGCGCCCGGACGGTCGTGGCGGACCTGGCGGGCGCCGACGCCCCCGACCTGGTCCTGGTCAACGACGACGACCTCACCTACTGCAAGATCCGCTTCGACGAGACCTCGCTGGCGACGCTGAGTGAACACCTGGGCTCGGTCACGGATCCGCTGGCGCGCGCCCTGTGCTGGTCGGCGCTGTGGAACATGACGCGCGACGCGCTGCTCCCGGCGCGGCGGTTCGTGGACCTGGTGCTGCGCTTCGCGGGCCGCGAGTCCGGGATCGGCGTCCTTCAGATGCTGCACGCGTGGGCCGAGTCGGCCCTCACGCACTACGCGGCGGACGACTGGCGGGAGACCGGCGGCCGGTTGCTCGCCGAGGGCGCGCGGCGCGAGCTGTACGCGGCCGAGCCGGGCAGCGAGCACCAGCTGGCCTGGGCGCGTTTCTTCGCCCGGACGGCCACCGCCGAGGCCGACTTCGGGCTGCTGCGGGATCTGCTGACGGGCACCGCGTCGGTCGAGGGGCTCGACCTGGACCAGGAGCTGCGCTGGGTGTTCCTGGAGCCGCTGGCCGCACACGGGGCGGTGGACGAGAAGGCGCTGGCCGAGGAGCTGGCCAGGGACGACACGGCCTCGGGCAAGCGCCACCAGGTGCGCTGCCTGGCGGCCCGCCCGTCGGAGTCGGTCAAGGCCCAGGCCTGGGCGCAGGTCGTGGAGTCGGACGCGCTGTCCAACGCCATGGTCGAGGCGACCATCTCGGGCTTCGTCCAGGGCTCGCAGCGGGAGTTGCTCGCCCCGTACGCGGACAGGTACTTCGCGGCGATCGAGCGGATCTGGTCCACACGGTCGATCCAGATCGGGATGCACGTGGTGCAGGGCCTCTTCCCGTCGCTCCAGCAGTCCCCGGCGACGCTCGACGCCACGGACGCGTGGCTGGAGTCCCACCGCGAGGCCGCCCCGGCTCTGCGCCGCCTGGTGCTGGAGGCCCGGGACGATCTGGCGCGCGCCCTGCGGGGCCAGGCGTGCGACGCGACGGCGAACTGACAGCTCTGGCCAAGGATCTGAGGCTCCGTCACCGTTACTGAATTCAGGCAATCACAGCCGTAACCCCTGGCCCGCACCCGGATGGACCAGGGGTTTTCGGCACCCGAACATGCGTCCTTTAGCGCGCGCTTGTCCGCATTTGTCGACGGGCGTGTAACAGCGGTTAAAGAAGGGATCGGGCGCGGGAAATTCCGGGTCATGAACCACAACACCCCGCTCTCCCCCCGCCCGCTGCACGACCTGTCCGGCCACGGCCGGCCCCGGGTGATGACGGTCACGCAGCTCCACGCACACGGCGTCCCGACGGCCCGGACGAACGAGCAGTGCCGCGCCGGCGGACCCTGGCAGTTGTTCCTCCCGGGCGTCGTCCTGCTCCACCCGGGGCCGCCGACCAGCGAGGAGCGGCTGCACGCGGTGCTGATGTACGCGGCGCGGGAGCGCGGCACCGGGGTCCCCACCCAGCCCGGGGCGGGCGAGTCACCCGCCCCCGCCTACCCGGACGCGATGATCACGGGCCTGGCCGCGCTGACGCTGCACGGCTTCTCCTCCACTCCCCCGCTGCCGTCCCTGGACGCGATCGACGTCCTGGTCCCGCGCATGCGCCGGCTCCGCTCGGCCGGCTGCGCACGCGTCGTCCGAGGCACCGCACTGCCCGCCCCCGAGCAGGTCACGGGCCTGCCGGTGGCGCCGGTCGCCCGCGCGCTGGCCGACGCGGTGGCGGAACTCCAGGACGCCGGTGTCGTGCGCCGGCTGATGACGGAGGCGGTGCGCGGCGCCCACTGCGAGGCGGCCGCGGTCGTACGGGAACTGAACCAGGCGCGGCTGCTGAGCCGCCCGCACGTGGTGGACGCGGTGGAGTCCTTGCTGGCCGAGGGCCGGGCCCGCGCGGAGGACCGCCTGTACCGCATGGTCCGGGAGTACGACCTGCCCGACCCGCTGTGGAACGTGGACCTGCGCCTGCCCGGCGGGCCCTACCTCGGTGGACTGGACGCCTACTGGCCCGAGCAGGCGGTGGCACTGGAACTGGACACACGGGCACCCCGCCAGGCCGACGACACCGTCTGGTCCGAGTACACCCGCAAGCGCGAGCACCTGGAGCGCCTCGGCATCACGGTCGTCCACATCACGCCCAGGAAGCTCCGCGACTACATGGAACAGCAGGCCACGGTGATCCGCACAGCCCTGATGGCATCGTCCGACCGCGACCCCGCCGCGCATGTCGTGGCACTGCCCCGGTAGTGACGGACCGGGGCGCGACGAGAAGGGGAGAGGCGGGACCACCGGGGATGCCGGTGGCCCCGCCTCGTGTCATGGGGGCGCTACTTGCCGCAGAACTCCGCCTCGACGATCGCGTCGCTGTCCCCCGTCCAGTCGCCGTTGAAGTTGAGGGCGAGGGAGTGGCGGCCGTCGGCGGTGGTGAGGGCCTTGGAGTGGGAGCCGTGGATGTCGCCGCCGTGGCCCCAGACGGTGGTGCCGCAGCTCAGTTCGTAGGACCGCAGACCCAGGCCGTAGGCCTCGTTCTCCTTCGTCGGGACGGTGGTCCTCATCTCCTTCAGCTGCTCGGGAGGGAGCAGCCGGCCCCGCAGCAGGGCGCTGTAGAAGCGGTTGAGGTCCGCCGAGTCGGAGATCATCTCGCCGGAGGCGCCGGCGATGGACGGGTTGAGTTCCGTGACGTCGTACGTCGGGCCCGTCGCCGTCCTGGCCAGCTTGGAGTAGGCACGGCTGCTGGGGCGGGGCAGGGTGGCCCGCGTCCCGGGGACCGAGGTCTCCTCCAGGTGCAGGGGGTTGATGATGCGGCGCCGGATCTCGTCGCCGTACGGGTGGCCCGTGACCTTCTCGATCAGCATCCCGGCCAGGACGTAGTTGGTGTTCGAGTAGTTCCAGGAGGTGCCCGGCTCGAAGTCCGGCTCGTGGGACATGGCGATGCCGAGGATCCGCTCGGGTGTCACCGTGTCGTAGCGGACCCGGTAGAAGCCGTCTTCCGTGAAGTAGGCGCGCTGGACGTCCTCGTCCGCCGTGACGTCGAAGATGCCGCTGGTGTGGTTGAGGAGCTGACGGAGGGTGATGCGGCTGCCGTCGTGGCCGTTGCCGTGCACCACGCCCGGCAGCCACTTCTCCACCGTGTCGTCGAGCGACAGCCGTCCCTCCGCCTCCAGTTGCAGGACGACGGTGGCGACGAACGTCTTGGTGATGCTGGCGACGCGGTAGTGGTCACGCGTCGAGCGCGGCTTGCCCGTTTCCAGGTTGCCGACGCCGGCCGTGGCCGCCCACGTCCCGTGTCCCCGCTGGACCCGCGCGACCACGCCGGGCACGCCGCCTACGACCGCGGCCCGCACCGCCTGCCGGGTCCCGTCATGGCCGCCGGAGGTATGGGCAGGGGCCGCCGCCAGGGCCGGGCCCGCCAGGGCCGCCGACAGTGCCACCGCGGTCGCCGCCGTCAGGATCGTGCGTCCGTGTCTCTTCATGTCCCCGTTTCCCCCAGTCACCTGTCCCAAGGAGCTGTGTCGCGGGGAGGGACCTCGACCGCACGGCCGGGGGTTGATCGCCCCCGGCCGGTTGAGCCGGATTCAGCCCTTCTTCAGGACCAGCTCGGTGTTGCGGTCCTTCGGGTCGCCGCCGAGGTTCGCCTTCGCGCCGGGGGCGTTGAGGGACAGCTCGCGGTAGAGGGCCGCGAGGCCGGTCTGGGAGAGGTCGGAGAAGTCCGTGCGGTGCGGGGCGGAGGACTCCACGAGGGTGGTGAACAGGGAGATCGTGCCGTCCTTGTTGTCGGTCAGCTCGATGATCCGGGCGAGCTGGGGGTAGTCGACGTGGGACGCCGTGGAGATCTCCCAGAAGGAGCCGCCGCTCGACGTGGAGTGCGGGGTGATGACGTTCTTGTGGATGTGGCCGTTCACCCAGGCGAGCACGTTGCGGTGGCCGCCGAGCAGGGCGAGGACCTCCTGGCCGGTGTGGCGGCGCTCGCCCGGGCGGGCCGGGTCGCGGCGGGTGTTCGTCATCGTCTTGCTGGTGTGATGGCTGAAGATCACCGCGTGGGAGTCCTTGTTCTCCTTCAGGGTCCGCTCCAGCCACTTCAACTGGGCCGTGCCGATGGACCCCTCGTAGTGGCCGCCCGCGTCGGTGGTGTCGAGGCTGATGCCGATGACGTCGTCGGAGATGCGGAAGGCGTAGTACTGGGTGCCCGCGTCGAGGTTCGCGGAGGAGTAGCCGTGGCCGGCCGGGCCGACGCCCTGGTAGGCCGGGTTCAGGTGCGCCCTGAGGTACTCGGCGGGGGTGAAGGGGGCGCGGCTCTCGTCGGGGGTGACCGAACGCATCGCGCGGGCGTGGGACTTGAGGAAGTCGTGGTAGCTGACGCCCTTGGGGTCGCCGGCGTTCTTGATGAGGGTCAGCAGCCGCTGCGCCTCGGCCGCGGAGACGTTCATCAGTTTCTTGCCGCCGACGGCGAGTTCGGTGAGGTAGGAGTCGCCGTGCGAGGCGTAGCAGCCCATCGGCAGGGAGTCGTGGTTGCCGACCGTGGAGTACCAGGGCAGGTTGAGGCCGGGGCTGCGGACCTCGCGGACGGCGGCCTTGAGGAAGCCGTCGAGGTGCGGGAAGCCGACCTGCTTGTCGCTGTCGCGGAGGGCGGCGTCGGGCTGCCAGTACTGCTTGAGGCCGCTGTTCTGGACGCCCTCGTACTGGCGCGGGTCCCCGGTGTTGGGGGTGATGCGCCCGCCGCTCATGATCTTCAGGAACCACTCCAGCTCGGACTTGGCGTTGTTGTCCGTGTTGTCGCCGGTGGTCATGGCGAAGTGCAGCGGAGAACCGGTGACGGGGGCGCCCCGGAGGGCGTTGATCCGCTCCACCAGCGCGATGGCGCCCTGCACGGTGAGGGCCTCGTGCGGCCGCCAGGCGTGTATGTCGGCCGAGCGGAGGTACTCCAGACGCAGCGGGTGCTGGGCGTCGATGATGTGGAGGTCGGTGAGTTGCACGAACGCGGCGAGGGCGGTACGGCGTCCGGTGCGGCCGGACTTGGGCGCGGCCAGGTCGGAGCGTACGACCCGCTGCCAGCCGGGTCCGTCGCCCAGGCGCCGGTAGCCGGAGCCGCTGCGCGGGGTGGCGACCGAGGCCACGGTCGTGCCCTTGGTGTAGGGGGCCAGGGGCGCGGCGGGCGCTTGGCGCGAGGAGGCGGCGACGGCCTCGGTGGCCTCCTTGGTCGTCGTGGCGGCCTGGCTGTCGCTGGGCCGCAGGGCGTAGCCGACGCCCGCGGAGAGGGCGACCGCTCCGGAGGCGGCGAGGACGGAACGACGGTGGATGCCCTGGCCGGAGCCGGCGACTGAGCGTGTGCGCGACATGCGCTTTCTCTCCCCGAGTACGAACGCGTCGGCAGTGGTCGCGGGGCGTTCGACGTGCGAACGTCCCGCTCTTACTGGATCGTTGGCACCGGGAATGACCTGCGCGTAAACGACGCGGCAACGCGCAGCGCCGATCACCGTACGTGGATCTTGGATGACCCTGCGCGTCGTCGGCCGCTCCTGGAACGTCCGGGAGTCGGTCACGCGGTGTTCATTTTCCGGGGTAGTCGCAGCTATTCCACTGCTTCTTCTTCCACGGCGTCGGTGAGCCGTCCGGTGACCGGCCGCTCCCGCCACATGCGCAGGGCGATGTCGACCAGCCGGATCCGGACCAGTCCGGGCACCGCGTCCAGGTCCTGCCAGGCGGCGAGGTCGGTGGAGCCGCCGACCTCGTTGCGGAGTTCGCCGCCGATGATGCGGCCCTCGTAGACGAACCGGACGCTGTGGTGGTCGACGGGGCGTCCGAACCGGTCGCGGAAGGTGTGGCGGGAGGAGTTCACGCCGAGCAGTCCGGCGACCTCGATGCGGTAGCCGGTCTCCTCCTCGACCTCCCGGCGCACGGTGTCGTAGGGGTCCTCGCCGTGTTCCATGCCGCCGCCGGGGACGACCCACTCGGGGGTGCCGTCGGCGGCGGGGGAACGGGCGAGCAGGATCTGTCCGTCACGGACACATATGGCGTAGGCCGCCACCCTCAACTTCTGTCTCACTCCGGGACGTTACCCGATTTCGCCGCCTTCTGGACCGATGCCCGCAAAACGCATCGGGGGTTTTCCCCATACATCCATTTCGGTTCGGTCAACCCTCCCCAAAGAACCCCACCGTGCGCAAAGCTGTGCGATCGTCCGGGCTCGCGTACCGGACCGTCGCGACCAGGGCCGATCGGTCCCGGTCGCTTCCCGCTCGTTCCTTTACCTGCAAGGGATGCCGATGACCCACAGCTCCCAGCGTGATCCGATATCGAGCCGGAGACGGGCGGCGCGCATAGCCGTGGCCGCCGGGCTCGTCGCCGCGCTCTCCGCGGCCGGACCGGTCCCCCTGGCCTTCTCCGCCGACGAGCCGGGCGCGTCCGCACCGTTCGACGCCGACGTCAAGTCCGCGCACCACAAGCTCGGTTCGGACGACGCGGACCTGCTCGCGGAGGCCAAGGCCGACGGCGACAAGACCGTCACCATGATGATCGCCACCGCGCCCGGGAAGACCGAGCAGGTCGCCGGGCAGCTGGACGCGGTCAAGGGCGGCTCGGTGGGCCGGGCCGACGACAAGCTGGGCTACGTCCGCGCCACCGTCCCGACGGCCAAGGCGGACTCGGCGATCGCCGCCGCCGCCAAGCTCTCCTCCGTGCACGGCATCGACCTGCGCGAGGAGATCCCGCTGGACGACCCGGCGCCGGGCGCGGACACCGCCGAGGGCGCCAAGGCGACGGGCACGTACCCGGCGCCGGGCAAGAAGACCCCGGCCGAGAACCCGTACAACCCCTCCTTCGAGACGGGCGCGGTCGACTTCGTCGAGGACCACCCGAAGGCGGACGGCCGCGGTGTCACCATCGGCATCCTGGACTCCGGCGTGGACCTCGGCCACCCGGCGCTGCAGAAGACCACGACCGGCGAGCGGAAGATCGTCGACTGGGTGACGGCGACCGACCCGATCGTCGACAGCGACAACACCTGGCGCCCGATGGTGACGGCCGTGTCCGGCCCGGCGTTCACCTACCAGGGCCAGTCGTGGAAGGCACCGTCGGGCTCGTACGCCGTCAGCGTCTTCAAGGAGTCGTACACCACCGGCGGCGACGCGAAGGGCGACGCCAACCGCGACGGCGACACCACCGACGCCTGGGGCGTGCTGTACGACGCGGCGGCCGGCACGGTCCGGGTCGACCTGAACAACAACTTCGACTTCGGCGACGACGCCCCGATGAAGCCGTACAAGGACGGCCACCAGGTCGGGTACTTCGGCACCGACGACCCGAAGACCGACGTCGCCGAGCGGCAGCCGTTCGTCGTGGAGATCCGCAAGGACGTCCCGATGGACCCGCTGGGCGGCTCCTGGGTCGGCAAGAAGTCCGACTTCGTCAACATCGGCGTCATCGAGTCCGAGCACGGCACGCACGTCGCCGGCATCACCGCCGCCAACGGCCTGTTCGGCGGGCGGATGAACGGTGCCGCTCCGGGCGCCAAGCTGGTCTCCTCGCGCGCCTGCACCTGGTCCGGCGGCTGCACCAACGTCGCCCTCACCGAGGGCATGATCGACCTCGTCACCAAGCGCGGCGTCGACATCGTCAACATGTCCATCGGCGGCCTGCCGGCGCTGAACGACGGCAACAACGCGCGCGCCGAGCTGTACACGCGCCTCATCGACACCTACGGCGTGCAGCTGGTGATCTCCGCGGGCAACTCCGGCCCCGGCGCCAACACCATCGGTGACCCGGCCCTGGCCGAGAAGGTCATCTCGGTCGGCGCGTCCGTCTCCAAGGAGACCTGGGCCGCCAACTACGGCTCGGTCGTGGAGAAGAAGTACGCGCTGATGCCGTTCTCCTCGCGCGGCCCGCGTGAGGACGGCGGCTTCACGCCGACCCTGGTCGCCCCGGGCGCGGCGATCAACACCACGCAGACCTGGCTGCCGGGGTCCCCGGTCGCCGAGGCGGGCTACTCCCTGCCGGCCGGCTACTCGATGCTCCAGGGCACCTCGATGGCCTCCCCGCAGGCCACCGGCGCCTCGGCGCTGCTCCTGTCGGCCGCGAAGCAGAAGAAGATCGACCTCACGCCGGCGACCCTGCGCACGGCCCTCACCTCGACCGCCGACCACATCAAGGGTGTGCAGGCGTACGAGGAGGGCGCGGGCCTCATGAACATCGAGGACGCCTGGGACTCGATCCGCGACGACGCGACCGCCCACGACTACACGGTCAAGGCGCCGGTCGACACCGCGATCGACCAGTTCCTGAAGACCCCGGGCCACGGCACCGGCATCTACGACCGCGAGGGCGGTCTGAAGGCCGGCCAGAAGAAGACGTACGAGGTCACCCTCACCCGTACGTCCGGCGCCGACAAGGCGATCCGGCACGAGCTGCACCTCGAGAACAACGCGGGCGGCACGTTCCGGATCGTCGGCTCGGACGAGGTGAAGCTGCCGCTGAACCAGCCGGTGACCGTCAAGGTCCAGGCGGCCCCGAAGTCCGCGGGCATCAAGAGCGCGATCCTGGAGGTCGACGACCCGCGGACCGAGGGCATCGACAAGCAGGTCCTCAACACGGTCGTGGTCTCGGCGCCGCTGAAGTACACCTACTCCGCGTCGGGTTCGGTGCAGCGCAACAGCACCCAGCACTACTTCGTCACCGTCCCCGAGGGCGCCAAGTCGCTCGAGGTCGCGATGAGCGGGCTGAAGGACAAGAGCCAGACCCGGTTCATCTCCATCCACCCGTACGGCGTCCCGTCCGACCCGACGTCGACGATCAACTGCTACCCGAACTACACCAACACGGCCAACACCTGCCGCCCCGACCTGCGTTCGTACGCGGACCCGCAGCCGGGCGTGTGGGAGATCGAGGTCGAGTCGCGCCGTACGTCGCCGCTGCTCGACAACCCGTACCAGCTGGACGTCGCCGTGCTCGGCGCGGCCTTCGACCCGGAGACCGTGACCGTGCCCGAGGCGAAGGTCGGCACCCCGGCCGCCGCCTCCTGGAAGGTGACGAACGGCTTCGCGGCGATCGACGGCAAGCTCGTCGGCGGCCCGCTCGGTTCGGCGAAGGCGACCCGTCCGTCGATCAAGCAGGGCGAGACGCAGAGCACCACGGTCGAGGTGCCCGCGGGCGCCAAGTCACTGGACGTCGCCATCGGCGGTGTCTCGGACGCCGCGGCCGACCTGGATCTGGCGGTCTACAACGCCGCCGGCACACAGGTGGGCAGCTCCGCCGACGGTGACTCGGAGGAGTCGGTCTCCGTGCCGTCCCCGGCCGCCGGCACGTACACGATCAAGGTCGTCGGCTACGCGGTGCCGGCCGGCACGACCGCGTACGACTACCGGGACGTGTTCTTCGCTCCCACCCTCGGCAGTGTCTCGGTCGACGGGTCGGCGCCGGTGAAGCTCGGTACGGGCGACTCGGCGACGTTCTCGGGCAGCGTCACCGCCACGGCGGCGGCCCCCGAGGGACGCGAGTTCTTCGGCCAGGTGCAGCTGGTCAACGCGCGCGGCACGGTCGCGGGCCTGGGCAGCGTGAAGATCGAGAAGGTCGTGCCGTAACCGACGGCCACAGCAGGTGAGGGCGGGCGTCCGTACGGGCGCCCGCCCTTTCTCATCGGTCCTGCGGGCAGGGCAGCGTGCGGGACTCCGGCAGGGCTGCGGTGATCCACGCCCGGTCACGGACGATCTCCTTCTCCCCCGTCGCCCACATGTCGGGCTCCGCCTGCCCGCCGGAGATGCCGACGAGAACCCGGTCACCGGCGCGGAGCCGGGGCTCGGCGCCGCTCTCCATGGGGAAGGTGACCCGCTTCCGGCCCTTGTCGGGCTTGTACCAGCGCGCCACGTCGAGGGTGATCCGGTCCTGGCCGGTACCGGGGAGGGCCTCGATCCCGGCGACGGTGCCCTCGACGACGATCCGGGCGCAGGCGAGGTACCCGGCGTGTCCGAGCTTGGATTCCTCGTCGGTCCGCGACCGGCTCGCGGAACTGTCGGAGGCGGCCGACCCGCCTTGATCGGCCCCGCCCCCCATGCCGTCGCTCTGGACCACGAGCCATCCCATGCCGATGACGAGACTGGCCCCGACGGCCGCGACGAGGCCCTTCACGGCCACGGCCAGGGGCCCGGGCCGGGTGCGGCGCGCGGACAGCGGCGTCACGGAGGCGCCGTCGGCCCCGGGTCCGGTGACCGGCCCCGGGACCGGCCCCGGGACCGGCTCACGGACCGGCTCCCGGACCGGCTCACGGATCTGCTCGGGCTCGGCGAGTGTCTGCCCGATGAGGCCCAGATGTTCGCGCAGCAGCGCCACGTCCGCGGTCGCGGAGCGGTACTCGGCCATGAAGGCGTCGTCCGCGAGGGCATCGTCCGGTGGCACTTCGCCGGTGATCACCGCCAGCAGCGCGGCCTCGCCGTGCTCGTCCTTGTCGTGCTCGCCCTTGTCGTGCTCGGCGGTCATGTCACACCACCTCGTCCTCGTGCAGGCGGGTGCGCAGAGCTCGTACCGCCGTGTGGAGTCTGCTCTTGACCGTGCCCTCCGGGACGCCGAGCTGCTCGGCGATGGAGCGGACCGGCAGGTCGGCGTAGAAGCGCAGCACGACCACCTGGCGCTGGGCGTCGGGCAGCTCGTCCAGGCCCTGGGCGACGGCGACGGAGAGCACGCTGGTGTCCTCGCCGGAGGGGTGCTCGTGTTGGCGCAGGGCTGCCAGCCGCTCCCCGAGGCGCTCCTGGCGGCGTTTGGCCCGGTGCCAGTCCATGGCGAGGTTGGAGGCGACGACCGCGGCCCACGCCGAGACGTCCCGCGGCGCCTCCCGCCCGCTCGCGGCCCGCTCCAGCAGCCGCAGGCGGACCTGCTGCACCCCGTCCGGCAGGTCCGCCTGCGGCACCCCGCCCAGCGCGAGCACCGCCCGCACCCGGCGTTCCTGTGCCGCGTCCAGCGGATCAGCCGCGTCCGGTGGGTCGGCCGCCTCCAACGGATCAGCCGTCTCCAGCGGATCGTCGCCGGTACCGTCCCGCGGCGTCTCCCGGGCCCGCCGGGCCCTTCCGCGCAGCAGCACAAGCCACCCCCCTCGCCGTGTTTCTCCTACGACGCCGGCACCGCCCGGAACGTTCGGTCCTTTTTCCGACGGAGTGATCGAGGCGTACGTCACACTCCCGTGTGGCCGAGAGCAACAGGGGCAGGCGACCTTGCGGCCCATGACCCCCGGGGAACGAATTCCTCCAGCTCAGCGGGGGTGGACACCGGACGTCCGCAACCATGGAGCGGGACCCGTCGTCCCACTGGCCGGGCAGACCGGTGAAAGAAGTGGACAGACGGGCCGTGGTCGGCCGCATGATGGAAAAGCCTCGGCCAAGCAACGAGCACGTGAAGAGACGCAGGAGAGGGAGTCACCGTGAGGGTCGGAATCGTCGGAGCCACCGGACAGGTGGGCACGGTCATGCGCAGGATCCTCACGGAACGGAACTTCCCGGTCACCGAGCTGCGCCTGTTCGCCTCGGCCCGTTCCGCGGGCTCGCAGCTGGACGGCGTGACGGTGGAGGACGCGTCCACCGCCGACTACACCGGCCTGGACATCGTGCTGTTCTCCGCGGGCGGTGCCACGTCCAAGGCGCTGGCCGAGAAGGTCGCCTCCCAGGGCCCCGTGGTGATCGACAACTCCTCCGCGTGGCGCAAGCACCCGGAGGTCCCCCTCGTCGTCTCCGAAGTCAACCCGCACGCGATCAAGAACCGCCCCAAGGGCATCATCGCCAACCCGAACTGCACGACGATGGCCGCCATGCCGGTGCTGCGTCCGCTGCACGACGAGGCCGGCCTGGAGGCCCTGGTCGTCGCCACCTACCAGGCGGTGTCCGGCTCCGGTCTCGCGGGCGTGGCCGAGCTGCACGGGCAGGCGCAGAAGGTCGTCGCCGACGCCGACAAGCTCACGCATGACGGCGAGGCCGTCGACTTCCCCGAGCCGGGCGTCTACAAGCGCCCCATCGCCTTCAACGTGCTGCCGATGGCGGGCAGCATCGTCGACGACGGCCTGAACGAGACCGACGAGGAGCAGAAGCTCCGCAACGAGTCCCGCAAGATCCTGGAGATCCCCGAGCTGAAGGTCTCCGGCACCTGCGTGCGCGTCCCGGTCTTCTCCGGCCACTCGCTGCAGGTCAACGCCCGCTTCGCCCGCCCGATCTCCCCGGAGCGCGCGACGGAGCTGCTGGCCGACGCCCCGGGCGTCGTCCTCACCGACATCCCCACCCCGCTCCAGGCCGCCGGCAAGGACCCGTCCTACGTGGGCCGCATCCGCCGCGACGAGACGGTGGAGAACGGCCTGGCCCTGTTCCTCTCCAACGACAACCTCCGCAAGGGCGCCGCGCTGAACGCGGTCCAGATCGCGGAGCTGGTGGCGGCGGAGCTGAAGGGCTAGCGCCTGCGCACCTCGTAGTAGAAGCAGCCGTACTCGACGGCCCGGACGTGGACGAGCTCCACGGCCGGGTCGTCGAATGCTTCTGTGAAGGCCTCGTCGAAGGCGGCGGGGTCCTCGACCAGCCGTCCGCCCAGGATATGCCCGTCGGCCGAGTAGCGGCGGACCGTGCGGTGGTTGTCGGTGAAGGGGAGGGCGTCGGTGTCCGGGCCCGCGCACTCCTCGGCGTGGATGAAGACGGGGCCCTGTTCGTCGTAGGCGCCCGGGTCGACGCCCTGTTCGGCCGCCCAGCGGCGCAGTGGGGCGTACGAGACCAGGGCGATGCGTTCGCCCGGTGCGCTGCGGCGCAGGCAGCAGCGGAGCGGGGCGCCGCCCTCGGTGTCGGTGAACGGGGAGGTCGGGCGGCCCGCGTCGTCCGTCTCGCGGAGTTCCTTCAGGGCGGGCGGGGCGATGGGGCGGGCTGTGTACGTCGTCGTCTTCATGGCTTCAGGCTCGCGCGCGCGGGACGGGATCACCGGCGGGTTCCGGACGTCGCTCTCCCCCGGGCGTCCGGCCCGTACGACGTGGCGTTCCGCCGGGCACTCGCCTCCCGAGGGGTATCCCTAGAAGACGCCCAGGTCGTCGCCTGAGGCGAGGCCGCCGTGGAAAGATGGCGCAACCCACCCATACCGAGGAGATGACCGCGTGCCTGGCACAAACCTGACCCGCGAGGAGGCGCAGCAGCGGGCGAAGCTGCTCGCCGTTGACTCGTACGAGATCGAACTCGACCTCTCCGGCGCGCAGGAGGGCGGCACCTACCGGTCCGTGACCACGGTGCGCTTCGACGTCACGGCGGAGGCCGGCGCCGAGAACGGGGCGGAGTCGTTCATCGACCTGGTGGCCCCGGCGGTGCACGAGGTGACCCTGAACGGGGACTCCCTCGACCCCGCCGAGATCTTCGCGGACTCCCGGATCGCCCTGCGCGGCCTGCTCCAGGGCCGCAACATCCTGCGGGTGGTCGCCGACTGCGCCTACACCAACACCGGTGAGGGCCTGCACCGTTTCGTCGACCCGGTCGACGACCAGGCGTACCTCTACACCCAGTTCGAGGTGCCGGACGCCCGCCGGGTGTTCGCGAGCTTCGAGCAGCCGGACCTCAAGGCGACCTTCCAGTTCACCGTGAAGGCGCCGGAGGGCTGGACCGTCGTCTCCAACTCGCCCACCCCGGAGCCCCAGGACAACGTCTGGGTCTTCGAGCCGACGCCGCGCATCTCGTCGTACATCACGGCGCTGATCGTCGGCCCGTACCACTCGGTGCACAGCGTGTACGAGAAGGACGGCCAGTCCGTCCCGCTCGGCATCTACTGCCGTCCCTCGCTCGCGGAGTACCTCGACTCGGACGCCATCTTCGAGGTGACCCGGCAGGGCTTCGAGTGGTTCCAGGAGAAGTTCGACTACACGTACCCGTTCAAGAAGTACGACCAGCTGTTCGTGCCGGAGTTCAACGCGGGCGCGATGGAGAACGCGGGCGCGGTGACCATCCGCGACCAGTACGTGTTCCGGTCGAAGGTGACGGACGCGGCGTACGAGGTGCGCGCGGAGACCATCCTGCACGAGCTGGCCCACATGTGGTTCGGCGACCTCGTGACCATGGAGTGGTGGAACGACCTGTGGCTGAACGAGTCGTTCGCCACGTACACCTCGATCGCCTGCCAGGCGCACGCGCCGGGGAGCCGGTGGCCGCACGCGTGGACCACCTTCGCCAACTCCATGAAGACCTGGGCGTACCGGCAGGACCAGCTGCCGTCCACCCATCCGATCATGGCGGAGATCCGGGACCTGGACGACGTCCTGGTCAACTTCGACGGCATCACGTACGCCAAGGGCGCCAGCGTCCTGAAGCAGCTCGTCGCCTATGTCGGCATGGACGAGTTCTTCCGGGGCGTGCAGGCCTACTTCAAGCGCCACGCCTACGGCAACACACGGCTGTCCGACCTGCTGGGCGCGCTGGAGGAGACCTCCGGGCGCGATCTGAAGACGTGGTCGGAGAAGTGGCTGCAGACGGCCGGCATCAACGTGCTGCGCCCGGAGATCGAGACGGACGCGGACGGTGTCATCACCTCCTTCGGCATCCGTCAGGAGGCCCCGGCCCTGCCCGCCGGCGCCAAGGGCGAGCCGACGCTGCGGCCGCACCGCATCGCCGTGGGCCTGTACGAACTCGACGACGCGAGCGGCAAGGTGGTCCGCCGGGAGCGTGTCGAGCTGGACGTGGACGGCGAGCTGACCGCCGTGCCGCAGCTGGTGGGCAGGCCCCGCCCGGCCGTGGTCCTGCTCAACGACGACGACCTGTCGTACGCGAAGGTCCGCCTGGACGAGCAGTCCCTGGCCTTCGTGACGGAGCACCTGGGCGACTTCGAGTGGTCCCTGCCCCGCGCCCTGTGCTGGGCGTCGGCCTGGGACATGACGCGCGACGCCGAGCTCGCGACCCGCGACTACCTGTCCCTGGTGCTCTCGGGCATCGGCAAGGAGTCCGACATCGGTGTCGTGCAGTCGCTGCACCGCCAGGTGAAGCTGGCGATCGACCTGTACGCCGACCCGGCCGCCCGGGAGGCGCTGCTGGCCCGCTGGACGGACGCGACGCTGGCCCACCTGCGGGCGGCGGCGCCGGGCGGCGACCACCAGCTGGCGTGGGCGCGCGCGTTCGCCGCGACGGCCCGCACGCCCGAGCAGCTGGACGTGCTGGACGCGCTGCTGGACGGCTCGCAGACCATCGAGGGTCTGGTCGTCGACACGGAGCTGCGGTGGTCGTTCGTGCAGCGACTCGCCGCGGTCGGCCGGTTCGACGAGGCGGAGATCGCGGGCGAGTACGAGCGTGACCGGACGGCCGCCGGTGAGCGTCACGCCGCCACGGCCCGCGCGGCCCGTCCGACCCCGGAGGCCAAGGCGGAGGCGTGGGCGTCGGTCGTCGACTCCGACAAGCTCCCGAACGCCGTGCAGCAGGCCGTGATCGGCGGCTTCGTCCAGACCGACCAGCGTGAGCTGCTCGCCCCGTACACGGACCGGTACTTCGAAGTGGTCAAGGACATCTGGGAGTCCCGCTCCCACGAGATGGCCCAGCAGATCGCCGTCGGCCTCTACCCGACGATCCAGGTCTCGCAGGAGACCCTGGACAAGACGGACGCCTGGCTGAGCTCGGCCGAGCCGAACGCGGCCCTGCGGCGGCTGGTCTCGGAGTCCCGGGCGGGCGTGGAGCGCGCCCTGCGGGCCCAGCGGGCGGACGCGGCTGCGGAGTAGCCGACCGCACGCTCATGAAGGGGCGCCCGGCGACTTGCCGGGCGCCCCTATCCTTTGTCTCCTGTCCTTTGTCCCCTGTCCTTGTCCTTGCCCTTCGGCGGTCGGTGTTCTCGGGGGGGCTACCGTCGCGGTGCGGTGTCCGTCAGGTCCGTCGCACGGTCGAGGGGGTTCCTTCGGGTGAACCTGACGACGCGTGCCTCCCGAGTCGTGAACTGTCCCGCCACCGTCGCCCCGAACGCCAGTCCCATGCCCACCAGTTGCACGGGCGTGAGCGCCTGGCCGAGCGCCGCCCAGCCGACGACGGCCGCGGTGAGCGGGGAGAGCGGGCCGAGGAAGGTGACCTGGGTGGCGGTGAGGCGGCCGATGCCGCGGAACCACAGCCAGTAGGCGACCGCCGTGTTCGCGACGGCGAGGTAGAGGTAACCGCCGGCCGCCCGGGCGTCCAGGGCCGGTGGCGCGCCCTCGACGAGGAGGGCGAGGGGCGCGATGAGCAGGCCGCCGGCGGTCAGCTGCCAGCCGGTGAGGGCCAGCGGGCCGACGCCCTCGGGCCTGCCCCACCGCTGGGTGAGCACGGTGCCGGTCGACATCGACGCGGTGGCCGCGACGGCCGCCAGCACACCGAGCGCGTCGAGCGCCCCGGCCGCCCGCAGGACGACGAGGCTGACGCCGAACGCGGCCACGGCCCCGGTGAGCAGGGTGCGCCGGGTCGGCCGCTGCCCGAGCAGCAGCGCCGAGAGGCCGGCGACGAACAGCGGCCCGGCCGAGCCGACGACCGCCGCCATGCCGCCGGGCAGGCGGTACGCGGAGAGGAACAGCAGCGGGAAGAAGGCGCCGATGTTCAGCGCGCCGAGCACCGCCGCCTTCCACCACCAGGCACCGCGTGGCAGCACCCGGCTCAGGGCGAGCAGCAGCAGACCGGCGGGCAGCGCGCGCATCAGCCCGGTGAACAGGGGGCGGTCGGCCGGGAGGAACTCGGTGGTGAGCGCGTAGGTCGTGCCCCAGGAGACGGGGGCGAGGGCGGTGAGGGCGATGAGAGCCGGGCGGGAGACGGCCATGGGAGACACCCTTCAAAGTAGGTCGGCAGAAAGTAGCTTAGCGCTAAGCAACTTTCCGTCAAGCTACTTTCTTGCGGGTGACCAAGTGGGGCTGGATACTCGGGGCATGAGCGAGAGCCGTGAGCAGCGCAGGGACACCGTCGACCAACGCAGGGATCCCGTCGACGCGATCATCGACCAGTGGGCGGCGGTACGGCCCGAGCTCGACACCCGGGCGATGGAGGTCTTCGGCCGGATCCACCGGCTCTCCCGGGCCATCGGGAGCCGCCTGGAGCACACGTACGGGCGGTTCGGAATCGCCACGGGCGAGTTCGACGTGCTGGCGACCCTGCGCCGCTCGGGCGAGCCCTACACGCTCTCGCCCCGACGGCTGTCGGAGACGCTCATGCTGACCACGGGCGGGATGACCGGGCGGCTGGACAAGCTGGAGCGGGCCGGGCTCCTGCGCCGCTCCCCCGACCCGCACGACCGGCGGGGCCTTCAGGTGACGCTCACCGAGGAGGGACTGCGCGTCATCGACGGGGCGGTGGTCGCCGGTCTGGCCGTCCAGACGGAGGCGCTGTCCGCCCTTGAGGGGGAGCGGCCCGGGGAGTTGGCCGACCTGCTGCGGGATCTGCTGGCGGGGACGGAGCGGCTCTGAAACACCGAGGGCGCCGCCGCGGTGACCGCGACGACGCCCTCGAAGAGGAACGCTGGTCAGGCCTTGACGTCAGCCTGCGCTCCGGCCTTGGTCGTGATGTTGGAGCTGGTCGGGTCCTTCTTCTTGTGCGACTTGTCGCCGACCATCACCAGACCGGCGATGACCAGGTACAGCACGATCGGCAGAAAGACGAAGAGGCCCAGCGTCTCGATGACGCTCAGGCCCGTACCGGGGTCGTCACCGTCGTCGCGCGTGAGCGCGGAGGCGGGCGACGACAGGAGCAGCATCATCAGCGTCGTACCGGCTGCCAGGGCGCCGGCGCGCAGGGCGTTCTTCTTGTCCACGGTGCCAAAAATATCCAACGCCGTGTGGGGACGCGCGTCCGGGGTGCCGTAAGGAGTCCGGCGAAGCCCTCGCCTCACGCGCCGCCGTCCCTGAGCACACCCATCAGCGCGTACAGCCGCGACGATGCCGCCAGGTCCTCCAGCGTCACGGGACGTCCCTGCGCGTCCGCGATCGGCAGGCGCCAGTTCGGGTACTGGTCCCACGTGCCCGGGAGGTTCTGCGGGCGGCGGTCGCCCACCCCGTCCGGGAGCCAGACGCCGATCATGCGGGCCGGGGTGCGGAGCAGGAAGCGGTGGACGGCCTGGATCTCCGCCTCCTCCGAGGACGGGTCGGTGCCGCCTGTGCCGCCGTCCAGCAGACCGAGGCTGTTGAGCAGGGCCAGCCACTCCCCCGTGTCGGCGGCGGCCTCGGCGCGCTCCTCCGCCAGGGGGCGGGTCAGCAGGCCGAGGCGGTCGCGGAGTTCGACGTGCTCGCCGGTGAGGCGGGCGGCCGTGGAGGGCAGGTCGTGGGTGGTGGCGGTGGCCAGGCAGTCGGAGCGCCAGCTGCCGGGGGGCAGGGGGCGGCCGTCGCCCTCCCAGTCGCGTTCGAACCACAGCACGGACGTGCCGAGCACTCCGCGTTCGCGCAGCTTTTCGCGGACGCCGGGTTCGACGGTGCCCAGGTCCTCGCCGATCACCAGGGCCCCGGCCCGGGAGGCCTCCAGGACGAGGACCGCGAGCATGGCCTCGGCGTCGTAGCGGACGTAGGTGCCCTCCGTGGGCGGATGCCCCTCGGGGACCCACCACAGGCGGAACAGGCCCATGACGTGGTCGATGCGCAGGGCTCCGGCGTAGCGGAACAGGGCGCGGAGCAGTTCGCGGAACGGGGCGTAGCCCGAGGCGGCCAGGCGGTCGGGGCGCCAGGGCGGCAGGCCCCAGTCCTGGCCGCGTGCGTTGAAGGCGTCCGGTGGGGCGCCCACCGACATCCCGGCGGCGAAGTACTCCTGTTGCGCCCAGGCGTCGGCGCCGCCGGGGTGCACGCCGACCGCGAGGTCGTGCACGATCCCGACCCGCATCCCGGCCTCGCGGCCCGCGCGCTGCGCGGCGGTCAGCTGGGTGTCGGTGAGCCAGGCGAGCCGCGTCCAGAAGTCGACCCGGTCCATGAGGCCGGACCGGGCACGGGCGACGTCGGGCGAGCGGGGGTCACGCAGACCGGTCGGCCAGCGGTGCCAGTCCGAGCCGTGCACCTCGGCGAGCGCGCACCAGGTGGCGTGGTCCTCCAGGGCCTGGCCCTGCCCGGCGAGGAAGTCGCAGTAGGCGGCGCGCCTGCCGGGGCCGAGCGGCACCTCGCACAGCAGCTCCAGCGCCTCCCGCTTGAGTTTCCACACGGCGTCCCGGTCGATCAGCGCGCCCTCCTCCAGCACCGCCTCACGCAGCCGGCCGGCCCCCTCCCGCAGGGCGTGCAGCCGCTCGTGGTCCTCGACGTAGGCGTATTCGGGGATCTCCTCGATCCGCAGGTGCACGGGGTCGGGGAAGCGGCGTGAGGAGGGGCGGTACGGGGAGGGATCGGTGGGCGCGCCGGGCACGGCGGCGTGCAGCGGGTTGACCTGGACGAACCCGGCGCCGAGCGACCTCCCGGCCCAGCCGGCCAGCTCCGCGAGGTCGCCGAGGTCGCCCATGCCCCAGGAACGGCGGGACAGGAGGGAGTACAGCTGGACGAGGAGTCCGTGCGAGCGGGCGGTGGCGGCGGGCAGACGGGGCGGGGCGACGATCAGGTGGGCGGTGGCCGTGCGGCCGTCGGGGGCGGTGGCGGTCAGGCGGTGGACGCCCGGCGGGAGCCGCTCGGCGGAGGTGTGTGTCTCGCCCTGCTCGGTGTCGACGCGCAGCCGGGTGCCGTCGGGGAGCGCGGCCAGGGCGGCCGGGGGGCCGGAGCCCCAGCCGACCACCGTGGGCGGCAGCAGTCGTGCGCCCAGTTCCCGCTCCCGGGCGGCGAGCGCGGCGCGGACGGCGCCGGGCGTGCTCGCGTCCACACCGAGAGCGGCGAGGGTGAGGGTGACCGCGGTGGCCGAGGCCGGGACCGAACGGTCCGGGGAGGGACTGTAGGAAGTGGCGACGCCGTACAGGTCGGCGAGGCGGGACAGGTCCTCAAAGGGCGGTTCGGCCGGCCCGGATGCGGTCATCCAGGCCCCCTAGGACCTCATGTAGTCCGGGACGAAGGCGGAGGGCTCGCTGGTCAGGGGGGCGAATTCGGCGAGCGGCGGTTCACTGGTGAGGGGCTCGGCGTCGGGCAGCGGGGGCTCGCTGGTCAGCGGGGGCTCGGCGCAGGTGCTCTCGGCGCTGAAGACGCAGTAGTGCGGGTCGTCGTAGCGGGGATCGTCGTAGTGCGGGTCGAGGTCGGCGGACGTGTCCGCCACGGGTTTGGACGGGGCCGGGAGCGGAAGGAAAGTCATCGCAGCCACGGGGGCCTCCTTGCCTGGTTCATCGTTCGACGGGTTATCGCAGCCCTACCCAGTCGAGGCGAGGACAGACGCCCCAGGCCGAACATCGTGCTTCTGTTCACATTCCACTCCCCTCCACTTCCTCCAGAATCCGACAAATCGGCCACACCGGCCACTCCCGTTGACACTTTCACCGACGGGTGGTGGGCTCGTTCTCCCGGTCGAACACATCAGGAGGGGGCCTGTGGGACTGAGGCGTGGGAAGCGGGCAGCGGCTCTCGCGGTCGCCGTCGTCGCCGGAAGCCTCGGCATCCCGCCCGCCGCGGTGGGAGCTCCGCCCGCCCCGGGCAGGACCGCGACGCCCACCCCCGACAGCGCCGGGCCGGACCTCTCCGTCTGGCCGCGGCCGCAGTCCCTGCGCGGGAACGGCGCCCCGGTCGCGGTGCCGGACGAGGTCGCCCTGATCACCGGCCCCCGGGCCGACCCCTACGCCGTCGAGGCCCTGCGCGAGCTGCTGCGCGAGGCCGGGGCCCGCAGGATCACCGACTCCGCCGAGCGGCGGCCGGGAGCGCTGACGGTGCGCGCGTCGACGCAACCGGTGCGCCGGGGCGACCGGCACGCCCTCCCCTCCGGGGGGTACGAGCTGTCCGTGGGCACGGGCGGCGTCTCCCTCACCGGCACCGGCCAGGACGGACTGTTCCACGCGGTGCAGACGCTGCGGCAGCTCCTGCGCCCCGACGGCACCCTGGCAGCGGCCGTCGTACGCGACTGGCCCGGCACCGCCGTGCGCGGCATCACCGAGGGCTTCTACGGCCCCGCGTGGACGCACGGGGAGCGGCTGGGGCAGCTCGACTTCATGGGGCGCACCAAGCAGAACCGCTATCTGTACGCCCCGAGCGACGACCTGTACCGGCAGGCGCGCTGGCGGGAGCCGTACCCGGCGCGGGAGCGGGCCGAGTTCCGGGAGCTGGCCGAGCGGGCGCGCCGCAACCACGTCACCCTCGGCTGGGCGGTGGCTCCGGGCCAGGCGATGTGCTTCGCCTCGGATGCCGACGTGCGCGCGCTGACGCGCAAGCTCGACGCGATGTGGGCGCTGGGCTTCCGGGCCTTCCAGCTCCAGTTCCAGGACGTCAGCTACAGCGAGTGGCACTGCGGCGCGGACGCCGACCGGTTCGGCTCCGGCCCGCGGGCCGCCGCGCGGGCCCAGGCCCGGGTGGCGAACGCGGTGACCCGGCACCTGGCGGAACGGCATCCCGGCGCCGCGGCCCTGTCCCTGATGCCGACCGAGTACTACGAGGACGGCTCGACCGACTACCGGCGGGCCCTCGCGGACGCTCTGGACGCCGAGGTCGAGGTGGCCTGGACGGGTGTCGGGGTGGTGCCCCGCACCATCACGGGCGGCGAACTGGCCGGCGCGCGGAAGGCGTTCGGGCATCCGCTGGTCACGATGGACAACTACCCGGTCAACGACTACGAGCCGGACCGGATCTTCCTCGGCCCCTACCAGGGCCGCGAACCGGCCGTGGCCTCCGGCTCGGCCGCCCTGCTCGCCAACGCGATGCAGCAGCCGGAGGCGTCCCGCATCCCGCTGTTCACCGCCGCCGACTACGCCTGGAACCCGCGCGCCTACCGTCCCGGGGAGTCCTGGCGGGCCGCGATCACCGACCTCGCGGGCGGGGACCGGCACCGCGAGGAGGCCCTGGCCGCGCTCGCCGGGAACGACGCGTCGTCGGTGCTCGGCGGTGAGGAGTCCGCGTATCTGCGCCCGCTGACGGAGGCGTACTGGCGGGCCCGTACGACGGGCGGAGCGGGGACGGACGGTGACGCCGGGCGGCGGCTGCGCGAGGCGTTCACCGTGCTGCGCGAGCTGCCCCGGCGGCTGACGGGCACCGGCCTCGGCTCCGAGGTCGCCCCCTGGGCCGAGCAGCTGTCCCGCTACGGCGAGGCGGGCATGGCCGCGCTCGAGATGCTGGACGCGCAGCGCGCCGGCGACAAGGCGGCGGCCTGGACGGCGTACCGCAGGCTCGGCACGCTGCGGGCCCGGCTGGAACCGGCACCGGTCGAGGTCGGCACGGATGTGCTGGACCCGTTCCTGCGGCAGGCGCAGAAGGCGTACGCGGCCTGGTCGGGCATCCACCACGAGCCGCCCCCGAACCCCGGCGACCCGGGCGACGGCCGCACCCTGCGCTTCCCGCACCCCCGGGACCTGACCGCCGTGACGGTCCTCACCGACCCCGGCACCGAGGGCAGTGTGCAACTGCGTGTGCCGGGCGAGGGCTGGCGGACCGTCGGCCGGCTGTCCCCGTCGGGGGCGACGGAGGTACGCGTACCGGGCCGGGCCGGGCAGGACGACCCCCGACCGGGCACACCGGGCACGCCCCGGACCCGGACGCCGGGCACGCCCCTGACACCGACGCCGGGCACGCCCCAGACACCGACGCCGGGGCAGGACCGACAGGACGACCGCGCCCCGGAAGCCTCGCCCACGACCGGGACACAGGCCCCGGGCCGGACCGGGAAACGACGGCCGGCGACCGGACACACCGGCCACGCCCCGGGCCCAGGCACCGGGGCAGGTCCAGCA
>NZ_GG657757.1:3054158-3061034 GCF_000158955.1 Streptomyces viridochromogenes DSM 40736
AACGAGCTGACCGTGCCGCGCGGCACGACCGTGTTAGGTCCCGGTCGAGGTGACCGTGGAGCGCGGTTCGCCGGGGCGGTCGTACGACATCCGGCTGGGGTTCGCGGGAGCGACCCGCACGCTCACCGTCCGGGCCTTCCCGCCCACCGGCGGACCCGACCTGGCCCGTACCGGCACGGCACGTTCGTCGGCCGACGAGACGCCCGACTTCCCCGCCTCGGCGGCGAACGACGGCGACCCGGAGACCCGCTGGTCGTCCCCGGTCGACGACGGCGCCTGGTGGCAGGTCGAGCTGGCCCGCCCGACCCGGCTCGGGCAGCTCGTACTGAGCTGGCAGGACGCCCACCCCTCGGCGTACCGCGTCCAGGTCTCGCCGGACGGCCGCCGCTGGCGCACGGCGGCCGCGGTACGGGACGGCAAGGGCGGCCGGGAGAGCGTCCGCATGGACGAGCGTGACGTCCGCTTCGTGCGGGTGCAGGGCGAGAAGCGGGCGACCCCGTACGGGTACTCGCTGTGGTCGGTGGAGGCGTACGCCGTCACCGAGTGACCTGTCCGGACCTCCGGTCGCAGATCCCCCGGCCGGAAGTCGGTCGGACCCCACTATTCACTCAGTACATGTACTCAGTACATAATGATCCGCATGAGCACCCGCCACATCCTGCTGGGCCTGCTCGCCTCGGGGCCGAGCCATGGCTACGACCTCAAGCGACGCCACGACGAACGCTTCCCCCAGGCCCGTCCCCTGGCCTACGGGCAGGTCTACACGACCCTCCAGCGCCTCGTCCGGGACGGCCTCGCCGAAGTCGAGGGCACCGACTCGGACGGCGGGCCGGAGCGGACCATGTACCGCACGACCGACGAGGGGACGCACGAACTGTCCCGCTGGTCCGGCGAGATCGCGCCGCCCGCCCCCTTCGTGGCGAACGAGATCTTCGCCAAGGTCGTGGTCGCCATCCTCTCGGGCGGCGACCCGGCCGGGTACCTGAACGCCCAGCGCGCCGCCCACATGGAACGGATGCGGGAGCTCACGGCGGTCAAGGCCGCCAAGGGCGCGGACCTGGCGACCGTGCTCTCGGCGGACTACGCCCTCAACCACCTCGACGCCGACCTCCGCTGGATGAGCACCACAGCGGCCCGGCTGACCACCCTGACCGCGGAGGTCGACGCAGTATGAGCAGACCCGTGCCCCTCCTCTCGGCGAGCGGCCTCACCAAGGCACACGGCAGGACGCCCGCCCTGCGCGGCGCTTCGATCGAGCTGCACGCGGGCGAGATACTCGCCGTGACCGGCGCGAGCGGCAGCGGGAAGTCGACGCTGCTGCACTGTCTGGCCGGGATCGTCCGCCCGGACGAGGGCTCGGTGACGTACGACGGACGGCGGTTGGAGGACCTGCCCGAGAAGCGGCTGAGCGAGCTGCGCCGCACCGAGTTCGGCGTGGTGTTCCAGTTCGGGCAGCTCATCCCCGAGCTGACGGCCCTGGACAACGTCGCCCTCCCGCTGCTGCTGGCGGGCACCGACCGCGCCCGCGCCCGGGCCCGGGCCGCCGAGTGGCTGGAGCGGTTCGGGGTGCGCGGGCAGGAGGAGTCGCGGCCGGGCGAGATGAGCGGCGGCCAGGCCCAGCGGGCCGCGCTGGCCCGGGCCCTGGTCACCGGCCCGAAGGTGGTCTTCGCCGACGAGCCGACGGGGGCGCTGGACTCACTGTCCGGCGAGCAGGTCATGACCGCCCTGGTCCACACGGCCCGTGAGTCGGGCGCGGCGGTCGTGCTGATCACCCACGACGCCCAGGTGGCGGCGTACGCGGACCGCGAGGTGCAGCTCCGGGACGGCGCCGTGGCCCCGCTGGGGGTGACGGCATGAGCCTTCTGCGCTCCGATCTGCGTCTCGCCTGGGAACTCACCCGGGGTTCCGACCGTGGCGAGTGGTGGCGGCTGACGCTCACGGCGGCGGGGGCCGCGCTCGCGACGGGGTTCGCGCTGGCCGCCGTCACCCTCGCCTCGCTGCGCGGCAACACCGACGTGTCCGTCGCGGCGGGTCTGCTGGACGAGCCCGGCACGCGGTCCGGTGTGATCGTCGGCCTGCTGCTTCTGCTGGTGCCGGTGCTCGGGTTCCTCGGCCAGTGCGCCCGGATCGGCGCGGTGCACCGCGACCGGCGGCTGGCCGGGCTGCGGCTGGCCGGGGCGACACCCTGGCAGGTGCGGCGGATCGCGGCACTGGAGACCGGGCTGGCCTGTCTGCTGGGCTCGGCGGTCGCCACCGTCTTCTCGGTGCTGCTCCTGCTGCGCCTGTGGGACCGGCCGAACGTCCTGGCGTGGGCGGGGATCGCCCTGGTCGCCGTGGCCGTACCGGTGCTGGGCGCGGTCACGGGCGCCCTGGCGCTGCGCCGGGTGGTGGCCTCGCCGCTCGGCTGGGTGCGCCGGGTCGGGCCGCGCGGCGGACGGGGTCCCGGGCTGCTGTTCCTCGCCGGGATCCTGGTCGTGGCGGGGATGGCGCTGCTGACCGTGGCCACGACGTCCACGGCCGCCGCCGACCGGCCGGGCGGCGGACCGCCGCTGACCATGATGGGCGCGGTCCTCGCGGTCGGAGCGGGCGCGGTGTGGCTCTCCGGGGCCACCGCGAGGGCGACCGGGCGGATCCTCGCGGTCCGGGCCCGGTCGGCGGCGACACTGATCGCCGCGGAACGGCTGCGCGACGACCCGTGGTCGGCCGCCCGCACCCATGCGGCGGTGCTGCTGGTGACGGTCGTCGGGACCGGCTTCCTGGGCATCCGGCAGGTGCTGGGCGACGTGGTGCGCACCGAGGAGCACCTCGCCGCGAGCGAGTCCTACTACACCACCGGTCTCGACCTCACCGGCGCCGCCATCGTGATCGCCTTCGCGATCACCCTGTCCGGTCTCGCCGTCGGCACCGCCGAGTCCCTCGCCACCCGACGCCGCGGACTGACCGCGCAGGCCGCCGCCGGGGTGCCGCGGACGGTGCTCGGCCGGGCCCTGTTGCTGGAGACCGCGCTGCCGCTGGCGCCCGCGGTGCTGCTCGCGGGCCTCGGCGGGATGACCATCGGCACGTGGTACGCCGCGCTCTCGGGACGCCCCGTGCCGTGGGCGACGGCCCTGGTCCCCCTCGCCGTCTACGCCGCCTGCCTGCTGGCCGCGGCCACCTCGCTGCCCCTGCTGCGCCGCACGCTGCGCCCGGGGGAACTGCGGTACGCGTAAGGGCGCACCTCATGACGGGCCGGCCCGGGGGAACGGGGGTTCCCCGGGTCGGCCGGTGCCGCACGCCGCAATACGAAGGCCCGGATCCTCGTCAGGCGGGAATGCCGTCGATCCGGGCCATGGCGTCTTCCGCGCCGTACGGTTGCAAGTACGGCAGCCAGCGCGGATCCCGGTGTCCGGTCCCGATGATGCGCCAGGCCAGGCCGGAGGGCGGAGCGGGTTTGTGGCGCAGCCGCCAGCCGATCTCGACGAGATGCCGGTCGGCCTTCACGTGGTTGCAGCGGCGGCAGGACGCCACCACGTTGTCCCAGACGTGTTTGCCCCCGCGGCTGCGCGGGATGACGTGGTCGACGCTGGTTGCGACGCCACCGCAGTACATGCACCGGCCCCCGTCGCGGGCGAACAGCGCCCGGCGGGTCAGTGGAACGGGCCCCCGATAGGGAACCCGGACGAATCGCTTGAGCCGGACCACGCTGGGTGCGGGGACTGTGACGGTCGCGCTGTGCATGAAGGCGCCGGACTCCTCGAGACATACGGCCTTGTTCTCGAGGACGAGGACCAGCGCGCGGCGGAGCGGTACGACACCTAGCGGCTCGTACGACGCGTTGAGGACCAGGACATGCGGCACGGATGCCTCCTTGGACGCCGGCGGCGCGTGGCTCGCGCCGGGACGATTCGTAGTCAGTCTCTCCTCATGCCTGGTGGAAGCGCCACCATGTCCCGGTAACGGGCTGGGAGTGTTTTCGACCACATCTGATTCATCCCCCAGATCATGGCCTGTTCAAGCCCAGGTGAACACGGTCTCTCCTTCACGCATTCCGAGGAAGCACACACAATGCCCCGTTAGTGTGGTGGTTCTGCCCCTTCGGTGACCCGGTCGTGACCTTGACCCCCTGAACCAGCGCACCGGGGCAGACCGTTGCACCTGGAGGTATCTGCCGTGTCCCTGTCCGCGATCCTGCTCGCCGCCGGTCCGTCGCCGTCGCCGTCGCCGTCGGACACAGAGACCCCGAGAGTGCCCTCGCTCCAGGACGCCCAGGAGAGGGCGACGAACGCAGCCGGCTGGGTCGAGCAGAACTGGTCGACGTGGCTCGCGATCGGCCTGCAGGTCCTGCTCGTCGTGGTGATAGCGACGGTACTGCGGATCGTGGTGCGCCGGGCGATCACCAAGCTCATAGACCGGATGAGCCGCACCGAGCAGTCGGTGGACGGCACAGCCCTGGGCGGCCTGCTGGTCAACCTCGAGCGCCGCCGTCAACGCTCCCAGGCGATCGGCTCGGTACTGCGCTCGGTCGCGAGCTTCCTGATCATCGGCACCGCGGCCCTGATGATCCTCTCCGCGTTCAACATCAACCTGGCGCCGCTGCTGGCGTCCGCCGGTGTCGCCGGTGTCGCGATCGGTTTCGGCGCCCGCAACCTCGTCACGGACTTCCTGTCCGGCGTCTTCATGATCCTGGAGGACCAGTACGGCGTCGGCGACACGATCGACGCGGGCGTCGCCTCCGGCGAGGTGATCGAGGTGGGCCTGCGCGTGACCAAGCTGCGCGGCGACGGCGGCGAGATCTGGTACGTGCGCAACGGCGAGGTCAAGCGCATCGGCAACCTCTCCCAGGGCTGGGCCACGGCCAACGTCGACGTCACGGTCCGCTCCGGTGAGAACCTGGACAAGGTCAAGGCCACGCTCGACGAGGTCGCCGAGAAGATGAGCGCCGAAGAGCCCTGGAACGAACTGCTGTGGGGCCCGATCGAGGTCCTCGGCCTGGACAGCGTGCTGCTGGACTCCATGGTCGTGCGCGTCACGGCCAAGACCATGCCCGGCAAGTCCCTGACCGTGGAGCGCGAGCTGCGCTGGCGGATCAAGCGGGCCTTCGACGCGGCCGACATCCGGATCGTCGGCGGTGCCACGGCCCCGACCGAGGAGCAGATCGCCGATCCGACGGCGGGGATGGCGGCCCCGTCGGCCTACGCCAACTCCACCTCACCGCAGTCCCAGGCCGCGACGCCGCTGGCCCCGCCGAGCGTGACCAAGTAGGACCTCCGCACCGAAAAAGGGCTCCCATCGCCGGGAGCCCTTTCGCGTTCAGCAGGTCTTCTTGTGCTCGAACTTGATCGGCGGCGTGTAGAAGACGTGGGAACCCTTCTTTCCGCCCCCCACCCATATGCACTCGTGCGACAGCCCCGCATTGGTCGTCACATAGAGACCGTGGCTGCCCGCGCACGTGTTGTGGTAATAGACGGTGTAACTCGCAATACCGTCGTCACCCCATGAGTAATTGAAGCAGGTGACGCTTCCCCGCTGCACCTTCTTCACGGAAATTCCGCCGTCACCGGCGGCGGCACTCGCCGGAGCAGTCGCCAGCGCCCCCATCGCGAGAGCAGCCCCCACCAGAGACCCGAGCACCTTGAGCTTGCGCAACTTGATGCCCCCTCCTTCTCATTCCCCTTGACGAAACTCGCCACCGACGCGTGCGGCGGCAAGCGCTCACTTTGCCATTCGATCTCTCGCAATTCAAACGGCAATACACATGGACAACGAATGGACGACGCCGAGATCACCGAAAGGAAAAAGGGGGAACCGCGAGGGCCGTTTTTTCATCTCCCTTCTAACAGCACGTCCACGGGCGCACACCCTGGGGGCGCGAACGCGACGCCCCCTCGGACGCAACCCGGGCCACGGTGTCGATCCGGCGACCACCCCTTGACGGCGCACCCCCTTCGTCCTACCTTCCTCAAACAACAGGAAACTTTCCTAACAGTGCTCGCGGGGCTCTCCGCCGCCGGTCGCCGGATGGACTTCTCCCCGCGATCACTGAAAAGCTGAGCAGCCGAAGGGCAGGTGTGGACACGCATGGCAGGAACCGCCGGAACGCCGGGCACCCCACGCGTCCTGCGCGCCATGAACGACCGGGCCGCCCTCGACCTGCTGCTGGAGCACGGTCAGCTGTCCCGCACCCGGATCGGCAAGCTCACCGGCCTGTCCAAGCCGACCGCCTCGCAGCTCCTGGCCCGCCTGGAGACGGCGGGCCTCGTCCTGGCCACCGGCACCACCGAAGGCCGGCCGGGCCCGAACGCCCAGCTCTACGAGGTCAACCCGGCCGCCGGACACGCCGCCGGACTCGACGTCACCCCGCAGCGGATCATCGCCGCGGTCGCCGACATCGCCGGCCGCACGGTCGGCCGGCACGAACTGCCCACCCCCGGCAGGCGCACCGGCGTCCCGGTCGTCCAGCAGGTCACCGACGCCCTGGACGGCGCGGTGAAGGCGGCGGGCCTCACCCGGGGCGACATCCACCGCCTCGTCATCGGCACTCCCGGCGCCTTCGACCCCACGACGGGCCGGCTGCGTTACGCCTCCCACCTGCCCGGCTGGCACTCCCCGACCCTCCTGGACGAGCTCGCCGCCGCACTGCCGATGCCGTTCGAGTACGAGAACGACGTCAACCTGGTCGCCCTCGCCGAACAGCGGCTGGGCGCGGCCCGGGGCCACGCGGACTTCGTGCTGCTGTGGAACGAGGAGGGCCTGGGCGCCGCCCTGGTCCTCGGCGGCCGGCTGCACCGCGGCTGGACCGGCGGCGCCGGCGAGGTCGGCTTCCTGCCGGTGCCGGGCACGCCCCTGGTCCGTCAGGTCACCAAGGCCAACAGTGGCGGCTACCAGGAGCTCGCCGGT
>NZ_GG657757.1:3061261-3086346 GCF_000158955.1 Streptomyces viridochromogenes DSM 40736
CCTCGGGCGGCGAGGCGCTGCGCGCCCTCGTCCAGGCCGAGCTGGAGGAGCTGGCCGCGTCACGGCCGCGCCTGGTCGTGGGCGACGTCCGTGAACACCCCGTGCTGCGCGGCGCGCTGGAGAGTGCGCTCGCGACCACGCGCGACGAGGTCTTCGACACCTCCCGCTGACCCCACCCCCTCCCCCGGTTTTTTCCTTCTCCTCTCCCTCCTTCCTCTCTTCCCCGTGCCTCAGGGAGCTCCGTCATGCCCGGAATATCAAGAAAAACCGCCCTAGCGCTCGCCGCCTCCGCCTCCATCGCCCTCCTCGCCACCGCCTGCACCGGCCAGTCGGGGTCCGCCGCGAGCGACGACGCCTCGAAGGACACGACCATCAACTTCTGGCACGCCTGGAGCGCGCCCGCCGAGGTGAAGGCCGTCCAGTCCCTGATCGCCGGTTTCGAGAAGGCGCACCCCAACATCCACGTCAACGTCGTCGGCAACATGACCGACGACAAGATCAACCAGGCGCTGCGCACCGGCGGCGACAAGGCCCCGGACGTGATCTCGTCGTTCACCACGAACAGCGTCGGAAGGTTCTGTTCCTCCGGCGCCCTGGTGGATCTCAACCCGTTCTTCGAGAAGTCCGGCGTCGACCCGGAGAAGACCTTCCCGAAGGCGATGAACCAGTACACCCAGTTCGACGGCAACCGCTGCGCGGTCCCCCTCCTCGGCGACGCCTACGGCCTCTACTACAACAAGACGGCGTTCGAGAAGGCCGGCATCACCAGCCCGCCGAAGACCTGGTCCGAGTTCGGGAAGGACGCGAAGAAGCTCACCATCCCCGAGGGCGACACCTACCAGCAGCTCGGTTTCATGCCGAACTACCACGGCTGGGAGACCACCACCGAGCACTACCTCGGCCAGTTCTCCCCCACGTACTTCGGCAAGGACGGCAAGTCGAACGTCGCCGAGGACCCGGCCTTCGAGAACGCCTTCAGGCTCCAGAAGAAACTGGTCGACGAACTGGGCGGCTACCGCAAGCTGGAGACCTACCGCTCCAAGCTCGGCGACGAGTGGGGCCCCAAGCACCCCTTCCACACCGGCCAGGTCGCGATGCAGCTCGACGGCGAGTGGCGGCTGGGCATGGCCCTCGCCGCCAAGCCGACGTTCGAGATCGGCGTGGCCCCGCTGCCCGTCCCCGACGACCAGGCCGACCAGTACGGCAAGGGCTACATCACCGGCACCATCGCCGGCATCGCGGCGACCAGCAAGAAGCAGAACGCGGCCTGGGAACTGGTGAAGTACATGACCACGGACACGGACGCGGTCGTGGACTTCTCCAACGCCATCCACAACGTCCCGTCGACGCTCGCGGCCCTGAAGTCCCCGAAGCTCACGTACGACCCGCGCTTCAAGACGTTCCTGGAGATCGCCGCGAACCCGGACTCCACCACCGCCCCCGCCTCCGTCAACGGCGGCGTCTACCTCACCACCATCCAGGAGTTCGGCTACGCCTACGAAAGCGGCAAGGTGACCGACCTGAAGAAGGGCCTTCGGGACACCGCCCGGCAGATCGACACGGACATCGCGCAGGCGAAGTGAGCCGGGAGCATCATGAGCACTTACACGCTGCGCGCGAAACACCGCCGCTCGACCCTGCGTACCCTCGCCTTCCTCTCCCCCTGGCTGATCGGCTTCGCGGTCTTCTTCGCCTACCCCCTGCTCTCCACCGTCTACTTCTCCTTCATGCACTACGACGGCTTCAAGCCGCCGTCCTGGTCGGGCACGAAGAACTGGACGTACGTCTTCGCGCACTACCCGTTCTTCTGGCCCGCCCTGCGCAACACCCTGTGGCTGGTCGCCATCATGGTCACGCTCCGCGTCGCCTTCGGCCTGGGCGTGGGCCTGCTGATCACCAGGATCAAGACGGCCACGGGTGTCTTCCGCACCCTCTTCTACCTGCCGTACCTCGCCCCGCCGGTGGCGGCCACGATGGCCTTCGCCTTCCTCCTCAACCCCGGCACGGGCCCGGTCAACTCCCTTTTGGAGAAAGCCGGCCTCCCCACCCCCGGCTGGTTCAACGACCCCGCCTGGTCGAAGCCGGCCCTCACCCTCCTGGCCCTCTGGGGCATCGGCGACCTGATGGTCATCTTCATGGCGGCGCTGCTCGACGTGCCGAAGGAGCAGTACGAGGCGGCCGAACTGGACGGCGCGACGCCCTGGCAGCGCTTCCGTTACGTCACACTCCCGAACATCTCCCCGATCGTCATGTTCGCGGTCGTCACCGGCGTCATCCAGACGATGCAGTACTACACACAGCCACTGATCGCCGGAAAGGTCGCGTCGGGCGTGATCCAGGGAGCGGGCACCCAGTTCGAGCCCGGTTACCCGGACAAGTCCACGCTCACCCTCCCCCAACTCGTCTACAACCTCGGCTTCCAGCGCTTCGACTACGGCTCCGCCTGTGTGGTGGCGCTGATCCTCTTCGTGCTCTCCATGGCCTTCACCGCACTACTGATGCGCCGCCGGGGCGGCCTGATCCAGGCAGGTGACCGATGACTCAGGTACTCGACAAACCCCTGGAGTGGAAGGCACCGCCTTCCCCCGCGGAACGCACGGCCCACCGAAGGGCGTTGCTGGAATGGGTCGCGATCCACTCCGTGGGCATCGCGGCGGCCCTCTTCTTCACACTCCCCTTCGTCTTCGTCCTCCTCACGTCCCTCATGAGCGACAGCCAGGCGCTCAGCCGCGACCTGATCCCGCACACCTGGGAGTGGGGCAACTACGCCAAGGTCTTCGACACCCCCGGCTTCCTCACGTGGTGGAAGAACACCCTGCTCTACGCGGGCCTGGGCACGGTCCTCACCGTCGTCTCCTCGATCCCCGTGGCCTACGCCCTGGCCAAGTTCCGCTTCCGCGGCCGCAACCTGGCCCTGATGCTGGTCATCTCGATGATGATGCTGCCGCCGCAGGTCGTCATCATCCCGATGTACCTGTTCTGGGCGAAGCAGCTGGACCTGTCCGGCACGCTCTGGCCGCTGATCATCCCCATGGCGTTCGGCGACGCGTTCTCGATCTTCCTGCTGCGCCAGTTCCTCACCACGATCCCCGACGAGTACCTGGACGCGGCGAGGGTCGACGGCTGCGGCGACCTGCGCACCCTCCTGAAGGTCGTCCTCCCGATGGCGAGACCGGGCATCGCCGCGGTGGCCCTCTTCCAGTTCTTCTACGCGTGGAACGACTACTTCGGCCCCCAGATCTACGCCTCGGAGAACCCGGGCGCCTGGACCCTCTCCTACGGCCTGGAGTCGTTCAAGGGCGCCCACCACACCGACTGGAACCTCACCATGGCCGCCACCGTGCTGGTCATGGCCCCCGTGATCCTCGTGTTCTTCTTCGCCCAGAAGGCGTTTGTAGAGGGTGTCACGCTCACCGGAGTAAAGGGTTAGACGCATGAAACTCACCGTGGTCGGCGGAGGCTCGACCTACACCCCCGAACTCGTGGACGGCTTCGCCCGCCTGAGGGACACCCTGCCCGTCGAGGAACTGGTCCTGATGGACCCGGCGGAAGACCGTCTGGCCCTGGTCGGCGGCCTGTCCCGTCGTATCTTCGCCCGCCAGGACCACCCGGGCCGGATCACCACCACCACCGACCTCGACCAGGCGGTGGACGGCGCGGACGCGGTGCTCCTCCAGCTCCGCGTCGGCGGCCAGGCGGCCCGTGAACAGGACGAGACCTGGCCCCTGGAATGCGGCTGCGTGGGCCAGGAGACGACGGGCGCCGGCGGCCTGGCGAAGGCCCTGCGCACGGTCCCGGTCGTCCTGGACATCGCGGACCGCGTACGCCGCACCAACCCGAACGCGTGGATCATCGACTTCACCAACCCCGTGGGCATCGTCACCCGGGCCCTGCTCCAGGCGGGCCACAAGGCGGTCGGCCTGTGCAACGTGGCGATCGGCCTGCAGCGCAAGTTCGCGGCCCTGCTGGGCGTGGGCGCCGCCGAGGTGCACCTGGACCACGTGGGCCTCAACCACCTCACGTGGGAAACGGGAGTACGCCTGGGCGGCCCGGAGGGCGAGGACGTCCTGCCCAAGCTGCTGGGCGACCACGGCGACACGATCGCGACGGACCTGCGCCTGCCCCGCCCCCTCCTGGACCGCCTGAGCGTGGTCCCGTCGTACTACCTGCGCTACTACTACGCGCACGACGAGGTGGTCCGGGAGCTGGGTACGAAGCCGTCCCGGGCGGCCGAAGTGGCGGCGATGGAACGGCGGCTGCTGGAGATGTACGCCGACCCGGCCCTCGACGAGAAACCGGAACTGCTCGCCAAGCGGGGCGGCGCCTACTACTCGGAGGCGGCGGTCGACCTGGCGGCGGCCCTGCTGGGCGGCGGCGGCACTCCCTACCAGGTGGTGAACACGTACAACCGGGGCACGCTCCCGTTCCTCCCCGACGACGCGGTAATCGAGGTACAGGCGGCGGTGGGCGCGAAGGGCGCCTCCCCCCTCCCCGTCCCGCCGGTGGACCCCCTGTACGCGGGCCTGATGGCGAACGTGACGGCCTACGAGGAGCTGGCCCTGGAGGCGGCCCTGCACGGCGGCCGCACGCGCGTCTTCCAGGCCCTCCTCTCCCACCCCCTCATCGGCCAGTACGAGTACGCCGAGGCGCTCACCGACCGGCTGATCGCACACAACCGGGAGCACCTCGCGTGGGCCTGACCGCACGTGTCCTCGCCATCGACGCCGGCAACAGCAAGACGGACGTCGCGATCGTGACGGCGGACGGAGAAGTCCTGGCCACGGCCCGCGGGGGCGGTTTCCGCCCGCCGGCCGTCGGGCTGGAGACGGCCATGGGCGTGCTCTCCGACACGGTTTCGAGGGCGCTCACCACGGCGGGCCTCACCTGCGTCGACCACGTCTCGGCCTGCCTCGCCAACGCCGACTTCCCGGTCGAGGAGGAACAACTGGCGACCGCGCTGCGCGCCCGCGCGTGGGGAGCCACGGTGACGGTACGCAACGACACGTTCGCGATCCTCCGCTCCGGGGTCACGGAACCCCGGGGCGTCGCCGTCGTCTGCGGCGCGGGCATCAACTGCGTGGGCATGCACCCCGACGGCCGCACGGCCCGCTTCCCCGCGCTGGGCAGGATCTCCGGCGACTGGGGCGGCGGCTGGGGCCTGTCGGAGGAGGCGATGTGGCACGCGTCCCGCGCGGAGGACGGCCGCGGGCCCGCCACGGCCCTGGCCACGACCCTCCCCGCCCACTTCGGCCTCCCCTCCATGTACGCCCTGATCGAGGCCCTGCACCTGGGCCACGTGGCCCAGCCCCACCGCCACGAACTGACCCCGGTCCTCTTCGCCACGGCCGCCGACGGCGACCCGATCGCCCGCACGATCGTGGACCGCCAAGCCGAGGAGGTCGTCTCCATGGCGGTGGTCGCCCTGACCCGCCTGGACCTGCTGGACGAACCGGCGCCCGTCCTCCTGGGCGGTGGCGTCCTGGCGGCCCGGCACCCGCAACTGAACAGCGGAATCACCGGCTTGCTGGCCGACCGGGCCCCCAAGGCCGTCCCCCAGGTGGTCACGGCGAGCCCGGTCCTCGGCGCGGCACTGCTGGGGCTGGACAGCGTGGGATCGGGGGAAGGGGCGCAGGGGAGGTTGCGGGCACACTTCGCGGGGTGAGTCCGTGTCGCTCCGGATCCGCGCTCGCATTGATGCGCTCATCGCATGGACAGATCTCGGTTCGATGCTGGACACCGATCCGCTGGTGCTCCGAAACTCTCGCGTAACACCTCGGCTGCCCCCGCCCGGCTTCTCTCTCCCCTGGCGCCCGGCCCGGGTGCCCTCCGACCGAGACGAGGACCCATGAGAGGCATCACCAGACGGACGGCCCTCGCCGTCACCGCCGGTGCGGTCGCGGCGCCGGCCCTGAACACAGCACCCGCCGCTGCCGCCGGCACCACGACAGACACAGCCGAAGGACGACGAGCGGCCCCCGGACCCAACCCGGTTCTGCGGACGGACCTCGTCACGCGGGTAACACCGAGGAACAACTGGCTGGTGACGGCCGTGGTCCTCCAGTACGCCCACCGCATCGACTTACGCGGCGGTGCGGTCCCGCCCTCGGCCTTCCAGGTGAAGGCCACCGTGGGCGGGCAGACAGCGGCTCGCACGGTGACCCGGGTGTACTCCGGCACCGCCGCCGAAGTGGACGACCGGTCCCGCCCCGGACGGCCCGGGGACCGGTTGATCATCGAACTCGACCCGAACGACGCCAACGCACGGGCAGCCGGCACCGACCCCCTCCCGCTCGACCGCGCCTACTCCGTCACACAAGTGGCGGACGTGCACGCCCAGAACGGTGAACCGGTCCTCAAGGCCGGCCCCTTCGCGAGCCGGAACGACGGCGTCATCACTCCTCTGGTCGACGACTTCACCGCCGGTTCCTTCACCGACTCCACGGGTTTTGAACTGGACTTCCGGCTGTACCGGCCCGCGGGCTTCGTACGCGATCCGCGGACGCGCACCCGGTATCCGCTCGTCGTCACCCTGCACGGCGGTGGCGAGGTCGCCGACAACAACATGACCCAGCTCACCTCCAACCGGATCGCCGTCACCTTCGCCAAACCAGAACGACAGCGCCGCGACCCCGCGTTCGTCCTCGCCCCGCAGATCCCCCTGCCTCGTCCCATGGACGGACCCGACGGCACGGACTGGACCGACCCCCGGGTCCAGGGCGCGCTGATCGAACTCATCGACACCTTCGTGCGCGAGCACACCCGGAACGTGGACACGTCCCGTCTCTATCTCGTCGGCCTCTCCTCGGGCGGACGCGGCATCTACAGTCTGCTGGCGAAGCGCCCCGCCCTGTTCGCGGCCGCCCTGCCCACGGCCGGCTGGGGCGACCCGGCCACCATGGACAGGATCACGCACATCCCGATCTGGGCCGACCACTCCATCGACGACCCGGTCGTCCCCTACCGGGAAGGCCGGTTCGGCAAGCCCGGCACCTGGACACTGATGAACGCGCTGGAGAGCGCGGGCGCACGGGTCAGCCGGGGGGAATGGGCCAACGATCTGCCGAAGGCCGAGTTCGAGGCCCGGTCCAGGGCGCTCCTGAAGCAGGCCCGGGCCGCCCGCAGCCACATCCTGTTCACGAGCTACACGCCCGGAACGACCCCGGTGAACCCACACCTCGCATGGGCCCAGACCTACGAGAACGACGTGGTCATCGACTGGCTCTTCGAACAATCCCGGTAATCCCGCAGCCATCACGTACGGGCGTACCTCGCTGTCCGGTCACCGCGCTCCCACCGCTATCCGGAGGTAAAGCAATGCGTCCATCCCGTCCCCCGACCCACCCGACCGCGCCGCCACGGACCCGGCCCCGTGCCGTGACGGCACTGATCGCACTGGCCACCACCATCGGCTTGGCACTGGCGATGCTGACCGTCGCCGCCCCGCCGGCGGCCGCCGCCGACTTACTGTCCCAAGGCCGGCCCGCGACCGCCTCGTCCACCGAGAACGCGTCCACCCCCGCCTCGGCGGCCGTCGACGGCGACACCACGACCCGCTGGTCGAGCACGTTCAGCGATCCGCAGTGGCTGACCGTCGACCTGGGCGCCACGGCCACCCTCAGCCGAGTCGTGCTGCGCTGGGAGACCGCGTACGCCCGCACGTTCCGGATCCAGACCTCCGACGACGGCACGGCCTGGACCACCATCCACTCGACCACGGCCGGCACCGGCGGCGTGCAGACCCTCGACGTGAGCGGCAGCGGCCGGTACGTGCGCCTCCAGGGCACCCAGCGTGGCACCGCCTACGGCTACTCGCTGTGGGAGTTCCAGGTGTACGGCTTCCGCGGCAGCTCTCCGGGCGAGGGGATCCCGGCCCCGTCGACCGCTTCCCTCGAGGCCGCGGACGGGCCGCTGACCACCGCCGCCTACACCGTCCCCGACCCGAGCGGATACGGCTCCGGCACGGTCACGTACCCGACGGCCGGCGGCTCCTACCCGGGCGTCGTACTGATGCCGGGGTATCAGGGCACACAGCAGAACCTCCAGTGGCTCGCGCCCCGTCTGGCTTCCTGGGGCTTCGTCGTCATCAACGTCGGAACCAACACGCTCACCGACGACCCCGCCTCACGCGGACGCCAGATCACCGCCGCCGGCACCCAGTTGCTCGCCCTCGGCAACGCCACCGGCACCCCGATATCGGGGAAGGTCAACGGCACGCTGGGCGCGGTCGGGCACTCGATGGGCGGCGGTGGCGTCATGGCGGCCCTCCGGGACGACCCGCGCTTCCGGGCGGGCGTGCCCACCGCCCCGTACTACCCGAACGTGAACTTCTCCGGGGTCACCGACCCCACATTCTTCCTGACCTGCCAGAGCGACCCCGTCGCCCACGGCAACAGCTACGCGGTGCCCTGGTACAACTCCATGTCGCAGGCCGAGAAGCTCTACATCGAGGTTCCGGGCGACCACCTGTGCCCGATGACGGGCTCCGGCAACAAAGCCAAGCAGGGCAAGTGGATCGTGTCGTTCCTCAGCTACTGGCTGCGCGCCGACACCCGCTTCGCCCCGTTCCTGTGCGGCCCCGCCCGTGACACCGACCGGAACGACACCTCCCTGGTCACACGCTGGATGGACACCTGCCCGTTCTGACGGGCTCGCCCGAAACGCCCCGTACGACCGCACCGTACGGGGCGCCGCCCCTCGCAGAGCCAGGCGAGTCCCAGCCACCCATCACGAAGCCCGAGGTCAGGACCCCGGCGGGGAACGCGTTTCCGCCCAGGGGTGGCGGTACGGCAAGATGAGGTGTTACTTGCCGCGCGAGGGCATATGAGGGCCCCTCACCAGCGGTTTCCTTGCCAATGAGGGGCCGTGTCAGGCGGCTTGGGCGTCTCTGGGCCGCTCCTGGGGAAACTCGCCCGTTAGCCAGCCGAATCGGTGATGATGTGCGTGTGGAGATCGCGCGTCTGGTCCTCGACTATCTCAAGGCTCTTGTCTGGCCTGCCGTCTTCCTCATTGTCGCATTCCGCTTCAAGCCGGAGATCGCCCGACTGATCAGGCGAATTCGTACGCTGAGCGCCCCTGGTGTGGACGCCGAGTTCTCAGACGAGGTCGCCGAGATCAGCGCTGAGACAGAGGCAGCTGTTCGGCAGGCCCAACGGGAGTCCCAGGCAGTCGCGGAGGGGCATAGCGAGGCTCCCGGGGAGACTGGTCGAGAGACTGAGACAACTCGGACTGGGAACGAACAGGCACACGGGATTGAGCAGGAGGCCGCAGAGGTTGTAGAAGCAGAAGCGCAACGGTACGAAGCTCTGCGGGCTCAAGCGCTTGAAGAACGGCAGCAAGCCTACAACGACGAGAGGCGTCGTCTCCTCGAGCGATTTGACGAGGGTGCTTTTTCGCCGGAGGTGCGCTGGAGCACCCCAGAGCTGATGGCGGCTATTAGTCCCTCGGCCGGAATGCTTGCGGCTTGGCAGCCCATCGAACAACTTCTCTATGATCTTGCACCTGGTGGCACGGCATCCCAACTGCAGCCGATTGGGAGAGTCATCGACTCATTGCCTGATATCCCGCACGACGTCAGGCACTCGCTTCACGACCTGCGCCGTCTCAGGAACGAGGCTGCACACGAACGACGAGTAGAGACTGTGAGCCCATCAGCCGCGCTTGATTACGTGCGGAGTTGTAGAACCATGCTGACTTGGTTGGAGGAGTACCGGCGTCGGCGTGAGTCAGGCGGCTGAGCCAGTCCCTGCTTTACATGAAAAGGTCCCTCACCAGCGGGTTTCCCACCGATGAGGGGCCGCATCAGGTGGCTTGGGCCGTCTCGGGGCCGTCATGAGCATGACCGGCGGCCCCGGTACATTGCGGAGATGGCTTTGCGGGTTCGGGTCTCGCTGGACGGCATCAGGTGCGTGTAGACGCGGAGCGTGAAGCCCGGGTCGCTGTGACCGAGGTAGAGGCTCAGGGCCTTGATGCTCTCTCCGCCATCCAGGAGGACCGAGGCGTAGAAGTGGCGCAGGGCGTGCATGCCGTGCTCGCGGGCGGCGGCGTAGCGCTGGCCTTTCTCGGGGGTCGGGATGATGCCGACGGATGCGAGCGCGGGCTTCCATGCCTGGTCGTTGAACGCCTGGCTCCAGATGGCTGCGCAACCGAGACAAGACACCTGCTGACCAGTCCAGCGCGGTAAGAGTTTCCCTACTTCATCAAGAGCCCGCGCACGGCGCGGGCGCGCGCCGCCTCTGCGGCGCGGCCTGCCTCCTGTCTGCGCCCCGGCTGGCCGCGCCCGGCGGCGCGCTCGGCGGCTGCGGGCATGAAGGTGGGAGACACCCTCTGTGGCTGGGGCGGTCGGCTCCACGGCTTTACTGCCTGTTCTCTATCCGCTCGTGTGGCCGGCGTGGATCGAACGGGGTGCTGGTTCGGGTGAGTTGAGCGGTGTTGAGGCATGAAGGAAGGGCCTCTTGGTAGCTCGCGGTTGTCGAATCCAGCGAGTTGCAAGAGGCCCTGGTGTTGAAGTGTTGCGTGGTGGTGGCCGACGGGTCCAGTCCGGCCACTCTTGGGTGTGACTGTCTCGCTCACCGGTTCGGGAACGCTGCTGACCGACCCGGTCGGCGGCCGCGGTATGGCTCCGACATGAGCGATACGGAGTGGGCCCTGGTGCGGGATCTGCTGCCGGTGCCGTCATGGCTGGCGGGCCGGGGTGGCCGTCCGGAGGGCTATTGCCACCGGCAGATGATCGACGCGGTGCGCTATCTCGTCGACAACGGCATCAAGTGGAGGGCGATGCCGGCGGACTTTCCACCCTGGTCTCGCGTGTATGCCTTCTTCGCCCGCTGGCGGGATACCGGGCTGGTGGCCGAGTTGCACGACCGGCTGCGCGGAGCCGTCCGCCATGCAGAGGGCCGTGAGGAGGAGGCGAGTGCGGCCGTCGTGGACTCGCAGTCAGTGAAGGCGGACGCCACCGTCGCCTTCGCTTCACGGGGATACGACGCCGGGAAGAAGATCAACGGACGCAAGCGGCACCTGCTCACCGACACCCTCGGGCTTCTTCTGGCCGTGCTGGTCACGCCGGCGTCCACGACCGACCGGGACGCCGCCCGGATCCTGCTGCCCACGGCAAGGAAGCAGCGGCGGCGGCTTTCGCGGATCTGGGCCGACGGCGGTTACCGCGGCCACCTCCAGGACTGGGCTGCCCAGCGCCTCGGCCTCGTCCTCGACGTCGTCCGCCGCAGCGACGACGTCCAAGGTTTTCAGGTCCTGGCCCGCCGCTGGGTCGTGGAAAGATCCTTTGCCTGGTTCCTGCGCAGCCGACGTCTGGTCCGTGACTACGAACGGCGCACCGACACCAGCGAAGCCGTCATTCTGTGGTCGATGACCACGCTCATGAGCCGCCGTCTGGCCGCCCACCATCAGCGGCGTTCTGCTCCAGCGTCGTCAGCATGAACCTGCCCGGCTTCTCCTCGACCAGCCAGCCCCGTTCCACCAGCCGTTTCAGCCGGGCCCTGGCGCCCTCGACGCGGGAGACGGACGCGCTGTCCCAGCCCAGCACCACCGCCGCCCGCCTGGCCCCCAGCCCCTCGGCGCCCGCGTCCAGGGCGGCGGCCATCAACGCCTGGTAGTCCACCGACAGGTCCTCGACACCGACCGCGTTCTCCCGGTGCGGCACCGCGCGCCGCGGCCCGACCGACTTCCTGCGCGACACCCCAACAGCCACCACGGCGGGTGATTCCTCCTCGGCCAGCGCCTCCAGATACTGCTCCAGACCGATCACCCGACGCCTGAGCACTTCTTCCGCGTCCGCCAAGTCGGCCCGCAGCCGCACCAGTTCGGCTTCGAGCTCCTCCACGCGCACCGCCGCGGCCTTCCGCCGCGCTTCCAGAACCGCCCGCATCGAAGGCATCCGCCACCCCCACAACATCCCGACCGGCGATGAGTCGAGACTGCCGTGACGGCCGCGATCTCATGTCTGACCAGCGGAATCCGCACATGAGGTTCGGAAAGAGAACGACCTCTTAGGCAGCCACTTTGGGGCGAGCCTCTAAGATCATGGCCCCAACGTCGTGCTTTAGCGGGCAGGTCCACAGACTGCCCGACGCGCCGGAAGCTTACGGGGCCATGATCACTCGCCCCAAAGCAGCTCCAGCCCAAAGCCGCTCCACCAACCTAGGAGTTCACATCCGTTGAGGTGAAGCTGCGCGTCACTTGCCGACCAGCTCTTCGTACTTGCTGCGAAGCTGAGCGAGCGATACTTCGTGATAGGGGGGGTCTGCCACCTCACCTTTGGCGCACTTATAAAGCCATAGATAGAACAACCCGACACCGGACGTAAGTACCTTAAAATCCTCGTCCAGTTCATCCGGATCATCATCCTGCTGCTCTGGATCGGGTGTGGAGCCCTTGCCCCAGAGGGGCCCCACCTTCTTGTCCGAAATCCAGGAATGCGCAAAATTGGCGATTCGGTCCGATTCCAGCTCAAGTTCCTTTTTTACGTCACTCAATGTCTCGAACCCGGCTCTCTGGAGTTCGATTTGACGCATTCCGGCATATTCGCGCGTTGGGCGCGCGAGAGACCTACCAACGGACCTTACTATCTTCCGATCCAGAGTTCGGACGGCAACCTCCCTCCTCATGAACATGTAAACCGAATCCTGATCTATTCCCACACCCTTCCACTGTCGACCGCTGGCGACCTCTAGCCTGCGTTGATGCTTGCCAAGGTAGTCGCGGATCTCCTGAAATTCGTTGTCAGCGACCTCCAAAAGGCCAGCCACGCGAGAGAATCGCCTCCTGATCTCTGCCGGAATACCGTTTGAACTCTTGTAACCCAGATCGTGTTCAATCTCGGCCCATGCATGCTGCAGGATCGACCGGATTTGTATCTCGAAGGTGACATCGGCAAACCGGACGTATTCGGCGAGCTGAGATCTCCCGCCTCCAAGGCGTGCTACATAATGCAGGGACAGATAACCGAATCGATCTGCATCCAATAGCGCCCTCTTGTCGGTTGAATTATCTTCATCGATCAGAAATTCGTCTCGGATCACTTCGGCTACGCGGTCAACATCGTTGGGGAAGTAAGTGACAATGCGCACGCCCAGCATATCTGTCAGGTCAGCGATACCCGTGTAACTTTTAGCCGGGTTATCCAGCTTGCGAACGGTACTTCCTTTCGTCTTCACTCGCGATCTGATGTAGTGGAATTGAATCTCTTTTGAAATGAGCAACTCTCGTAAAAGGGATTCCAATGCAGGAGCGAAGTTCCGTAGTGGTTCTGTGACCTCTTCGTAATCTGCACCCTTGTCGGACACGTTCCCTCCCAAAGTCGCTCAGAGCGTTGCTGCCGCTGCCTTGATCGTAGGCGTTCTCGCCGTCGTCCTCTGCCGTAATGACGAAAACCGCTGCATTGCCGCTGTGCCTATGCCGCACGGGCGCCAAGCACATCTCTTGAGTGACGGGTCTGGGCCGTCCCTGGGCCGTCCGAAGCCGACCAACGCTGACAGACGGCACCCACGGGTGACCACCCCCACCCCACTCTGGCCTGGGCTCCCCGAGTTGATCTGCCACACTGGTTGGGTTATGCCTGCACCCGGAGAACTAGCGTCGTGAGCCGTTGACGTCTACGGCACCAAGGCCGTGCCAGTTCAAAACTATTCCTTTCGGGGCGGTTCTACGGCCCGATTCCCAGGTCGCTTCGCATGACGGTCCGCATCTCAGATAAATTTTCCCACGTTCCTCTACGCATCTCCGCGGCCAGCTCGATGGTTTCACCTTGTTCAGGTTCTCCGATATCGATTCGCCGCAGGATTCCATACAGGTTGCTCAGATGACTGTTCACGGTGCCAGCCGCTACTAACACGGCGTCGGGAACGAGCATCTGAGCTTCTGCGTGACGAGTTCTGTGGTCGCGCCGCATTTCCTCCACATCGGTGCGTATTTCATCGGTCACGGCACCGGAGCGAATGGCGACAAGATAGTTAGTCAGCGCTGTCTGGTACAGACGGGCAGCGATGTTGAGCGCAACGTAGCAGGCACGCAGAATCTCAATAGTTGCTTGCTCGGTTTCGTACGCACGTTCTTCTCGCCGTTGCTGGTCGGCCCGCTCAATTTCTCGTAACTTGTTATTGTTGGCGCTCTGTTGGGTCAGAAGTGCGGAAGCGAGCGTGCCTATGATTCCTACGAAGGCAATGACTAAGGCACTTGTGGACGGACTCATAATTCTCCGAAAGTCACCCAGGTTGCGCGAACGGATCGTCGTTGGCCGGCGGTATCGGCTCATAGTCTCGCTTGATTTTGAGCGTGGTCACCGATGCAGCGTCCAACTTCAGATGGAGCTTGTCACCTGCGAAGCGTTCGATCTCATCATCCCGATCAATACACCGCTTGTGGGGTACGTCGAGCACGACGCAGGTTTTGCCCGTCACCGCAGAGGTGTACATAAGGCCGTCGATACTGCGCTCACCGGATGGTTCATGCACTTTGAGCAGGTATTCCGTCAAGATCTGGGTCGGCACGTAGTCGATCTGTTCGTAGCTCTCTCGAATTGGTTTCGTCAGATCTTTTACAAAATCTCTGAGGAACAAGATTCGGTGTCGCTCGGCGAATCGCTCGACATCGAATTCGGACGGAAGCGAGGGGAGCTTAATGCCGGTCAAGTCGACTACCGTAAAACGTCGTGTTGCCTGGAAGGATGCAACACTGACGTGAGTGTCGGAAGTTCGCACGAGGGTTTCCCGCACGGCTGTGTCTGCGTCTTCGGCACCATAGAACATGGGGATGCCGGCAGGACTCATACGGTTCGCTTGCTTCGCGTACTCTCGTCCGGCCGTCCCCAGATCCTTCGCTCCCCAGGAAGCCTCAATATCCGTACGTGTGCGGGCTCGCCAGAAAATGCCACCTATCTCAAGGGTGCGATACAAGTCATGCTTCTCTACGTAATCACTTAGAGCTTGCAGGACCTTAGCCGGATGAACACCGTCCTCGTCGTAATCCTGCTCCTGCCAGTCCTTGCGTAGCCAGAAAACGTACCGAGACTCGTACATCACTGCTTCTCGAAAACGCTGCCAGCCAGTGCTGAGCGCTTCACTCGGCGTGTAGTACCAGAAGTCGTTATCGGTCCACATTTTGTCAACGATGGAGTCACACACAACCTCTTGAAACTCTGAGTTGGCGAAGACGTGTCCGTATTCCCAGTTAATGAGATCCGATGTATCAAAAGTGTTGCCTAGATACTCGCCCGTTTCCGAGTCATAGCGGTGCTCGTTATCTGCGTCTTCATAGCGGCGTGTAACCCCCTGCATGAATGCTTCCATGAAGACGTCTAGCTCGGCGGCCGGAATTTCATCGCAGAAGCTGCATGCCTTCTCGGGCGAGGATGCCTCTTTGACCTTGCTTGCAAGGAAAGGCTCATCAACACATTGCTCGCACACCCATTGGTCCCCGCCGGAGTACCAGCCACGATCTTGAGCTTCCATCCAATGCCGCTTGGCAAGTCCCATGCGCTTCCCCGTGTTGTCGTGTTACTTGGCAGTGGTCGCTTCGTCTCAGGGGTGGAGAGTCCCCGCACGGGCTCCGCCGGATCGAGTTGCAAGGCGTCGGCAATCTTGAGGATGTTGTGCAGTGAGACGTTGCGCTGCCTACGCTCCACCTGGCCGATGAACGTCCACTGGGTTATTCCATTCTAGAGAAGATTTCGGAGACGGGCAGATAGCAGTGACCAGTCTGGCTGGCGTGCTTCCTCTTGTGAGTCATCAGGTCGTCCAGGCGGATGCGTTGGTCCAGCACAGCCATGAAGTCGCCGCCGTCCATCGTGATGAACGGCGTGCTAAGGCTGTAGATCGCCAGGGCATCGGAAGTGAAGCCGCTCATGCTGACGTACAAGCCAAGGGTGTTCTTGCCCTTGCGCTCGATGTTGGTTTTAAAGACGTCCAGCTCCCGCCGGCCGATGCGCTCCTTCCACCACTTGGCCTCAAGAACGTAGTAGTCAGTGTCGAAGGAGAACGCGCCATCGATCTGCTCGTAATCCATGATGTAGGCCGCCCGCGGCTCCAAGTCGTACAGGGCGAACAGCTCGTTGATGAATCCCTCGAAGTCCGTCCCCCGCTGGTGCTTGTCGGTTGCCGCGTGCATCACGATGAACCGTTGCTTCAGATCGTCATGAACTCGGGCGAAGACCCGGCTGTCCTGGTCCTTCTTCGCACTCTCGGCTATGGCCGCCGCGTGCTCCTCGTGTCCCATGATGATGTCCTGCTGCTTGCCAGTCCAGCGCCGCAATTCCGCGACGGCCGCCGTGGCCTTGGCCACCATGACGTCACCATCGACCTGTCGTTCGAGGTTCGGGAACCGGTCCATGGCGGCGATGTCGAGCATGAGCGCCACGGTCACGTCCAGGTACCGGGTCTCATTGGCCCGCAGCAGCTTGACCAACTGGCCGGAGACTTCGCGCTTGGTGGCCTGAAAGTTGAGCTGCGGCAGGAGCTCGCTGTGGTCCTTCAGCATCCCGCGGACGTACAGCTCAAAGGGATCTTTGTTCCAGTAGATCAACCAGAGTGCGTCGGCCAGTGCGTTGTACGCGCTGGGATTGATCGTCTTCTTGCGGGCATCAGGTTGCTGCACCTGCCCCCTCCTCCCCACGCGCTGTCACCGACCTATCACGGTACCGCGCGATCAGTCGATGACCAGCCTGTACGACAAGGCTTGATCCAAGGGGCCGTGATGACCCGTCATCCAGCGGGCGCCGGCGGGCCGATGACACAAGCGGATGGCGAGTGACAGAGGCGGCTTGTCCTGGCTGTCATCGAGACGGACTGACGAACCTCAGGCCCTGAAGTGGGCCGCCACGTCGTCGAGCATGTCCAGGTAGTCGCCCGCACCAACAGTGCCCCCAGCTGCCTTGGAGCCGTGCAGCGCCGATGTCAGGACAATGCCGCGCAACTCTGCTGGCTGCCTCGGTTCCGCGTTCTGAAAGTGCCAACGATTGCCGTGCGCACAGGCGTTGCGGAAGTGCCGCACGAACTGAAGCAACGGGCTTGTCCTGTCACTCAGCCCCGCGCGCTGGATGGCATCACCCAGGCGGGCTGCACCGTGCATCGTCGCGAAGTTCAGCAGGTCCTCACCGAGTCCAGCACCCGCAGTTGAGCTGGACTTGGCAAAGATGTCTGTCAGCCGCTCCGCAGAGTGCGGCGTACCGTCATTGCGGTAGATGACCAGCGGTGAGTCAGCGGTTTGCTCGTACAGGTCGCGGTAGATGGCCATGAGCGGTTGACGGGGGTCAGCTAGCGGAAGTATGGCCAGGCTGAGACCGCAGAACCCAATCTTGAGTTCGTCAGCCAGCTGCGCGATGCGTTCCGCCTCGATGCCCATGGCCCGGCATGTTAGGGCTCCCCTGCCCAGTGACCGCTTGATCTCCAGCTCCTCGGCTTGCCGGTCAAAGCCGACGCCCAACAGGTGCCGACCGCAATCGCCCTCGCCAAGAGTACGACAGCCTGCCTCGTAGTCCCGACACCCAGGAGCGGGCTGCATTGAGACGCGCATTCCCACAACATCGACGCACATGTCGTCGGAACCACTCTGTCCGTCGACCCTCGTGTCACGACATGGCTGAATGAGCAGCGGCGCAGCCCAACTGATAGCTCCCGTGGGCACCTCGTTTGCTTGTGGACTACCTGCGGACTCAGCTCGCCAGATCTGCCACGACCGAGGCCCTGACGTGCTGCGTTATCTTGGCCTCAAAGGGCCTCCGGAGCCGTTGCGGTACAGCAGAGAAGTACGGCAACCACGATCATCAGGCTCGGCCCCACCGCACCGTGCCAGGTGCAGTCCGGACGAGAACAGGGAGCCCCGGAGCATGGCCGAGGCTCCCTGCGGCACTGCACACCGCTGCCGCTCAGCCCCTCAAGGGCGTCCAGGCACAACGAGCGTGCGTCCGCGACTGGTCGCTACACGCAGCACGTCTCGCAGTGCGCTCGTCAGTTGGGCAGCGAGAAGGTTGAGCTCCTCCGGGTCCTCGGTCTCGTCGTCGAGTACCTGATGTGAGTGCTCCAGCAGTTGGGATGCCATCCCGAGTTGGAACGCCTCGATGTGGTCCGCCAGGCGGGAGACGTAGCCGCCTTGGTCATCGGTGCTCAAGTAGCACGGCTTGCCGTCCGGCCCTGCCCACGGGAGAAGTCTCAGTTCGTCATGTGCCGTCATCCCCGTGTGCCCCTCTTGGTGATCTCGGCGCTGAGCGCTGGCGTGCCACTCGATGCCGACCCGCTCACCGCGTCACCTCTGGGCTGAGGCCGGCCGGGTGCCGCGTGGCACAGGCAATCGCAAGCCTCGTAAATCAAGGGAAGGTCGACCGGCGCCAACTCCGGCGACGACTCCGCGCAGGCGTGATGCGTGCCGATCTGGCACGCAGTCGAGCGGTACGAGGTGACCGAGGCTTCCGAGCCAAGGGCTTGCCGCCGTGATGGCATCACTGAACCCCCAGGAGGGTCGACCTGGCGTCAGCTGGGAGATAGGTAGCGAGGACGACCCTAGGTCGCCGTGCGCGTTCTTCATGCGCCAGTACGTACGGACGGACAAGTGCGGTGTCCTCACCCCGGAGCGGCCACCAGTGACCCACCCCGTCGAGAGCCTGGCCCAGGACGACCGTCGACTCGTCAGCGGATGCCGCGGAAGCGGGAGCAAGGGTTGGCCGAGACGGCCGTAAGGGGCGGCGGTGCCTGCCCTTGGGGAAGTACCGCTCTCTGGCAAGCGAGGCGGCACGGCGGATACGGTTGAGCACGCTGGTCGGCTCCTATCGCTGATAGCTCGGTCCCCCGACGTCGCCCGTCGTGGGGACCGCTTTGTTTACGACCGCCCAGAGGGTGCGGTCGTTCAGGCTCGTGGCGAGAAGCCCGAACCGATCGGCCTCAGCCACTGCTTCCAGGACCTCCCGCCATAAGTCGGCGGTGAGTGATTCCGGTACCTCCGCCTCGATCGATGTGTGCCGGTCGTGCTCTTCCGCGCGTGCGGGCAGCCCGAGGCCGAACAGCCGGGCAGCGATGGCTGCCGCGCGGACTCCCGAAGCGGGCACAGGGCAGCCTCCGTTAACCGGCGATCACTTTGAGTGAAGCTAGTTAACTAGATTAGAGCTAGTGGACTAGATTTTCCATACGTCTGAGCAGCCGCCCTACCTCCGCATCGCCGACGAACTCCGGCGGCGGATCGCGGAGCACGTGTGGGAGCCGGGAGACCGGCTGCCGTCGCGCGCTCAGATCGGCCAGGAGTGCGGCGTCGGCGAGAACGTGGTTCGCCGCGCGCAGGAGCTGCTGATCTCCCAGGGTGTGCTGGAAGGTCGCGCCGGATCGGGGACCTACGTCGCCGAGCCCCGGCAACGGGTGCGGGTCGTCCGGTCGTCTGCGCGCGAGCAACCTGAGAAGTCGCCCTTCCGTGCCGATATGAAAGCTCTGGGCAAGCAAGGCGACTGGGAGAGCAAGACCGACGCCAAGGTGCCGGCCCCGGCAGACATCGCTGCGCGGTTGGGCATCGCCGAGGGCGATCTGTGCGTCAGGACGGCATACGAGTTCCTGGCCGACGGCAGGCCGGTGCAGCTGTCGACGAGTTGGGAGCCGTACGACCTCACCGCAGGCACTCTCGTCGTTCTCCCCGAGGGAGGCCCGCACGCTGGGGCCGGTGTCGTGAACCGCATGGCAGCGATCGGCGTCAACGTCAGCCACGCGGTGGAGCAGCCTGAGCCGCGTCAGGCGACCGCCGAGGAGGCCTCTCTTCTGGGCATCCAGAAGGCCGCACTCGTCACGCACATCCGGCGGACGTACTACAGCGACCAGGGGCGACCCGTCGAGACAGCGGACATCGTCGTGCCCGCCGCTCTCTGCGAGATCGTCTACGAAATCCCGATCAACCGGTAGGCACAGGCTTCGCGGGCGGACTGCGGCGGCGCTTCGGCGCGTCCACGTCTGGCAAGCGGTGAGGACGGTCAGCCCTGCCGTTCACGTCGCTACGGTGGCCCAACCCCCGTACAGTGCTGCCGTCGAGTGATCATCCCTGGGCCGTCCCTGGGCCGTGCGAGGGCGCCCGAGGCCGACCAACGGCGACCGACAGTGACAGTCGAGTCTCAGCCGCTCACCACGAACCCCCAGGTCACAGCCCCCTACTCATACGCGTTTCCGCCCAGGCCTGGCGGTACGGCAAGATGGGGTGTATCTGCCCACTGCCAGTTTCAAGCTGCCGGACGGTTTCTCTTGGCTGAGTTCATTTACACCATGCGCAAGGCGCGCAAAGCGCACGGCGACAAGGTGATCCTCGACGACGTGACGACGAGCTTCTACCCGGGAGCGAAGATCGGCGTCGTCGGCCCGAACGGCGCCGGCAAGTCGACGATCCTGAAGATCATGGCGGGTCTGGAGCAGCCGTCCAACGGTGACGCCTTCCTCACGCCCGGTTACACCGTCGGCATCCTGCAGCAGGAGCCGCCGCTGACCGAGGACAAGACCGTCCTGGAGAACGTCCAGGAGGGTGTCGCCGAGGTCAAGGGCAAGCTCGACCGGTTCAACGAGATCGCCGAGCAGATGGCGACCGACTACACCGACGCGCTCATGGAGGAGATGGGCAAGCTCCAGGAGGACCTCGACCACGCCAATGCGTGGGACCTGGACGCCCAGCTGGAGCAGGCCATGGACGCCCTGGGCTGCCCGCCCGGCGACTGGCCCGTCACCAACCTATCCGGCGGTGAGCGCCGCCGTGTCGCGCTGTGCAAGCTGCTGCTGGAGCAGCCCGACCTGCTGCTGCTCGACGAGCCCACCAACCACCTCGACGCCGAGTCGGTGAACTGGCTGGAGCAGCACCTGGCCAAGTACCCGGGCACCGTCGTCGCGGTCACCCACGACCGGTACTTCCTCGACAACGTCGCCCAGTGGATCTGCGAGGTCGACCGCGGCCGCCTCTACCCCTACGAGGGCAACTACTCGAAGTACCTGGAGACCAAGGCCGCCCGCCTCAAGGTCGAGGGCCAGAAGGACGCCAAGCGGCAGAAGCGTCTGAAGGAAGAGCTCGAGTGGGTGCGGTCCAACGCCAAGGGGCGTCAGGCCAAGTCCAAGGCGCGTCTGGCCCGCTACGAGGAGATGGCCGCCGAGGCGGACAAGATGCGGAAGCTGGACTTCGAGGAGATCCAGATCCCGCCGGGCCCGCGTCTGGGCAGTGTCGTCGTCGAGATCAACAACCTGAGCAAGGCCTTCGGCGAGAAGGTCCTGATCGACGACCTCAGCTTCACGCTGCCGCGCAACGGCATCGTCGGCATCATCGGGCCGAACGGTGCCGGTAAGACGACCCTGTTCAAGATGATCCAGGGCCTGGAGGAGCCGGACTCCGGTTCCATCAAGGTCGGCGACACCGTCAAGATCTCGTACGTCGACCAGAGCCGCGAGAACATCGACCCGAAGAAGACCCTGTGGGCCGTCGTGAGCGACGAGCTGGACTACATCAACGTGGGCCAGGTCGAGATGCCGAGCCGTGCCTACGTCTCCGCCTTCGGGTTCAAGGGGCCGGACCAGCAGAAGCCGGCCGGGGTGCTCTCCGGCGGTGAGCGCAACCGGCTGAACCTCGCGCTCACCCTCAAGCAGGGCGGCAACCTGCTGCTCCTCGACGAGCCGACCAACGACCTCGACGTCGAGACCCTGAGCAGCCTGGAGAACGCGCTGCTGGAGTTCCCGGGCTGCGCCGTGGTCGTGTCCCACGACCGCTGGTTCCTGGACCGCGTCGCCACGCACATCCTCGCCTACGAGGGCGAGTCCAAGTGGTTCTGGTTCGAGGGCAACTTCGAGTCGTACGAGAAGCACAAGATCGAGCGGCTCGGCCCGGACGCCACCCGTCCGCACCGTGCCACCTACAAGAAGCTGACCCGGGGCTGATCGATCTTGCGGCACATCTACCGCTGCCCGCTGCGTTGGTCGGACATGGACGCGTACGGCCATGTCAACAACGCGGTCTTCGTGCGCTACCTGGAGGAAGCCCGTATCGACTTCCTCTTCCGGCCGGAGAAGGATTTCCAGCAGGGTTCCGTGGTGGCACGCCATGAGATCGACTACAAGCGGCAGCTCGTCCACCGGCACCACCCGGTGGACGTCGAACTGTGGATCACCGAGATCAAGGCCGCGTCCTTCACCATCACCTACGAGGTGAAGGACGACGACGTGGTCTACGTCCGGGCCTCGACGGTGGTCGTGCCGTTCGACTTCGAGGCACAGCGGCCGCGCCGGATCACCGCGGAGGAACGGGAGTTCCTCCAGGAGTACACGGACGACGCCGAGGAGGAGGCCGTCGCCGCATGACGGTGCTCCACCTCGCCGACGAGGGGGAGGCGGCGGATCTCGCGGCCTTCCTCTCCCGGCTGCTCCACTACGACCGTGGGGCCGCGGTCCGTCTCCAGGCGGCCGGCACGGCGCTGGCCGTCTTCGGGCGTCCGCCGTCCTTCGAGGTGCTGGCCATCCGCACGGTGCGGCTCGCGAAGCCGTACGAGAACGGGCTGGACGCCACCCTGGACGTGACCGTGTCCGCCGGTGAGTTCCTGGAGTCGGTGGACGAGAAGGGCGCCACGGCCGTCGTGCCGGGCGCGGTGACCGGCCCGCCGTGGGCGGGTGTGCTGCCGCCGCGTGGCGGCTGGCGCCCCGAGCCCGGGCTGCCGGCGCCCGACGCCCTGCGGTCGCTGGTCGCCGCCGTGGTCGCCGAGTTCCGCTCCCGTACGCAGGAGTTGCCCGCCGAGCGGCGGACGCGGGCCGAGCTGGACCGGATCGGGCGGGACGTCTGGTCCCGTACGGTCGGCGACACCCGGCTCCCCGTCCGGGTGGTGCACGCCGCGCAGTCACTCGGCTTCCTGCGGCCCGCCCCCGCACAGGCGTCCGGCGACGTGGAGCCGCTGGGACTGTTCTCGTCGGGCGCGTGGCTCCGGCTGCGCACACCGTACGGGTCGGTCGCCGTACGGCGGGCGGGGCTCGGGGCGCTGGACGTCAGCGTCCGCTGACCAGCACCCCCTCCCCCGGCCCCTGAGGGGCGTCAGTCCGCCGTGTTCACCATCGACGCCGCCGCGTACGTCAGGTATTTCCACAGCGTGTGCTCGTGCTCCTCGGACAGCCCGAGTTCGTCGACGGCGACCCGCATGTGCTTCAGCCAGGCGTCGTGCGCCGCCCGGTCGACCGTGAAGGGCGCGTGCCGCATCCGCAGACGCGGGTGGCCGCGGTTGTCGCTGTACGTCGAGGGGCCGCCCCAGTACTGGATGAGGAACAGCACGAGGCGCTCCTCGGCCGGGCCCAGGTCCTCCTCGGGATACATGGGCCGCAGCAGCGGGTCCTCGGCGACTCCCTCGTAGAAACGGTGGACGAGCCGACGGAAGGTCTCCTCCCCGCCGACCTGCTCGTAGAAGGTCTGCTCCTGAAGCGTGCCGCGCCGAATCTCATTCACGCCCTCCATGCTCTCAGACACGGGGACATAGGACTGAAGGCCTAGGACCGGCACCCCGTGCCCTTACTGTGGGGGTATGGGCGGGCATGCTCCCGACAGGGAATCCGACGGTCTCGCCGCCTCCGCGCGGGCGGGGCTGGTACGCAGGATCGACGCGAACGGGGCGTGGGCCGCCGACCCGCTGTGGCGGGAGGCGTTCGCGGCGGTCCCGCGCCACCTCTTCGTGCCGTACTACTACGTCGGCGTCGCGGGCGGCTACGAACGCCGGTGGGGCGAGAGCCCCGACCCCCAGGCGCGTGAGCGGTGGATGCGGGGCGCCTACGAGGACACGCCGCTGGCGACCCGGCTGCGCGACGGCGAACTGCTCTCCTCCAGCAGTCAGCCGTCCCTGATGGCGGACATGCTGGCCGCGCTGTGTGTGGAGGCCGGGAACACGGTCCTGGAGATCGGCGCCGGCACCGGATACAACGCCGCACTGCTCGCCCACCGGCTGGGCGACGACAAGGTCACCACCGTCGATCTCGATCCGGAGATCACCGAGTCGGCCCGCCGGCACCTGACCGCGGCCGGGTACCACCCGGTCGTCGTCACCGGCGACGGCGCGCGGGGCGTGCCCGAGCGCGCGCCGTTCGACCGGATCATCGCCACGTGCGCGCTGAGCACCGTGCCGCGCGCCTGGCTCGCCCAGAGCCGCCCCGGCGGCCGGATCCTGATGCCGCTCGCCACCGGCCTGATCCTGCTCACGGTGTCCGACGCCGAGCAGGCCGAGGGGCGTTTCCTGCACACGCCCGCCTACTTCGTGCCGCTGCGCGGCGGGAGCCGGCCCGGGGGCGAGCCGCTCCAGATGGGCGGGGTGCCGCGCCGGGCCAGGGAGGACGACCTGTTCCGCTTCCTGCTGGCCCTGACCCGCGGCAGCCTCGACCCGCAGGAGGCGCACTCGCTGTGGGAGCAGGAGGGCAGGCCTCAGCGCGAGCGCTACGGCATCACGGTCAGCGGCGACCGGGAATGGGCCTGGCTGGACGACCCGGAGGGGCCGTACGCCTGGCCCCTCCCGTCCTGAGCCCGGCGGGGCTGCTCAACCCCGGCGGATCGTGATCGTCGTCCAGGCGCCCACGTGCACCCGGTCGCCGTCGTGCAGCGGCACGGGGACGAACGGCTGGATGGGCTCGTCCGAGCCGTTGACCGTGGTGCCGTTCGTCGAGTTCTGGTCGACGACCGCCCAGTTGCCGTCCGGCTGCTGGACCAGCACCGCGTGCTGGTGCGAGACGCCCGGGTCCTCCGGCGGCACCGACAGGTCGATGTCGGGGGTGTCGCCGGTGGAGTGCCGGCGGCGGCCGATCGTGAGCTGGTTGCCGGTGAGCGTGCGCTGCTGCTCGGGCGAGTACGCGGGCAGGTTGAGGCCCGCGGCCTCCGGGCCGCTCCGCTGCATCATCGCCATGAAGTAGTCACGGTCCGGGCCGATGGTCGCGGTCCAGGTCGCGGGTCCCTGCGGCGCCTGGGGCTGCTGCGGGAAGCCGCCGGGGCCGGGGGGCGTCTGGGTCGCGCCGGGCTGCGGGTAGCCGTAACCGCCGCCGGGGCCGCCGGGGCCACCGGGGCCGGGAGGCGCCTGGGTCGCGCCGGACTGCGGGTAGCCGTAGCCGCCACCCTGACCACCGCCGGGA
>NZ_GG657757.1:3086600-3089577 GCF_000158955.1 Streptomyces viridochromogenes DSM 40736
CGGGCCGGAAGGGCCACCGGGGCCGGAGGGGCCGGGGCCGGAAGGACCACCGGGGCCGGGAGGACCGCCCGGGCCGGAAGGGCCACCGGGGCCGGGGAAGCCGCCGCCGGGAGGACCGGGAGGGCCGGGAGGGCCGGGAGGGCCGGGAGGGCCGGGAGGGCCCGAGGGGTCGCCGCCGAACGGCGGGATCGGCTCGGCCGGGCGGTTCACCTGCGACGGACGCGAGCCCTGGTACTCGTACGAGTCACCGCCGCCGTAGGACGGACCGGGCGGACCAGGCGGACCGCCGGGACCAGGCTGGCCCGGTGGCTGGAACCGCACGCCCGGGCCGGGCGCCGTCGGGTGCGGAGCCGCGGGTGTGTACGAGGTGGCCGTGTTCGTCAGGAAGTTCCACCGGCACTCCTCGCAGAACGGGGCGCCGCCCTCACGCGGCGTACGGCACTGCGGGCAGAGCTCCGGCTGGGCGTTCGGCACGGACAGGTGCGGAGGAGGTCCACCGGCCTGGCCCCCCGGGCCGCCGGGGCCGCCGGGAGGGCCACCAGGCCCGCCGGGGCCGCCCGGAGGCGGGAAGCCGTAGCCGCCGCCGGGCGGGGGCGGCGGGGGTGGCGGAGGCACGGCACCCGCCATGCGGTGACCGCAGACCTCGCACCAGTCGTCGGAACCCGACTGGTGTCCGTTCGGGCAGGTCGGCATGTCGGCGCGTCCCTCCTTCGATCTCTTCTAGGTCACTTCTTCACGCGAACAGTCTTGGTGGACCGAGTCTCGAGCGTCATCTCGTCGGCCTCCTCGACCTTCGCCTTCAGTCGCACAGTACCGGTCGCGGCATCGACCACGTCCACCACCTTCGCAAGCAGTTTCGCAGTATCGGCGTTCCCGGAGGCACTCGCGAGCTGAACGGCCCGGCCCAGTTTGGCCGTTGCTCCGTCCCTATCTCCCGACTTGCGGAGATCCAGCCCTTGTTGGATGGCTTGTGCCAGTTCGGCCTGCCCGGTGTAGTGGGCGACCTGAGGGTTGATCGACGTCGAGGCGACCATGTCGTCCGTCCACACCGCACGCACCAGGCCCTGCGCGCCGAGGTTCTGGGCGCTGCCGTCGGGCTGCGGAATGACCAGCGAGAGCCGGGCCGCGAGCATCTCCTGCCCGATGTTCGCGGGCGGCACCTCGACGCAGACGTGGTAGTCACGGGACTCGTCGCCCCAGGAACCCAGGGGGTAGTCACCCGCGCGCGGGCCCGACTCGGTGCGTCGGCCGGTCAGGTTCTCGACGGTGGGCGCGACTTGCTTGACGAACCTCACAGTGGTGCCGACCGGGGTCCACAGCCGCAGCGAGACGTCCGCGACCTCCTTCCCCATCGCCGTCTCCATCATCTGCGTGAAGTCGGCGGCGAGTCCGGCCGGGTCGGCGACGATGTCGGCGGTGCCGAGCAGGGCGGAGGCGATCCCTGTGACTTCTTTCACTTCCCAGTCGGTGCCGACGCCGCGCGCGTCACAGGTGAAGCGCCCCGCGCAGGCGTCGAGCGCGGCTTTGAGGTCCTGGGGCGACTCGTGCTCGTTGCGGCCGTCGGTGAGCAGGATGCCGTGCCGGATGGCGACGTCCGCCGAGGACAGCAGGCGGTCGGCCAGCTTCAGCCAGGTGCCGATGGCCGTGCCGCCGCCCGCGCTGAGCGAGCGCAGCGCCTGCTTGGCCTGGGCCCGGGTGGTGGCGTCGGCGACCGCGAGGCTCCCGCCGCCCGGGTAGACCTCCTTGGCCACGTGCGTCCCGCCGATCACCGCGAAGTGCACGCCGTCGCGCAGGGTGTCGATCGCGGCGGCCGTGGCGTCCCGGGCGTTGCGCATCTTGGTCGGCGGGTAGTCCATCGAGCCCGAGCAGTCGACCATGATCGCCACGGCCGCGGACGGGCCCTGACCGGGCGAGTAGAGGTGGGGCGCCGAGACCGCGGTGCCGATCGTGCCGCCGCCGGTCGCCGTCACCGTGACGATGGCGTTGACCTCGCCGGCCCCCTCCGGCAGGTACTCGTTCTGGTAGACGTCCACCGAGAACTGGGGCACGTTCGACTTCGAGAAAATGGCCATGCCTGCTTCGATCCCCCTCGAAAGCCCCCGCCCTCAGCGGGGTGATGACGGTAGGCGGACCCGGTCCCCTCCGGTCCGCCGAGGCGTCCCCGTACGTGGCCTCAGGCCGATCCTGCCCCCTGGGGGACGGCCGGGAACGGCACGAGGGCCACTGTTACGTTGTCGTGGCCCCCGCCGTCCAGGGCGTGGCCGACGAGCACCCGGGCGCTGTGCAGCGGATGCGTGGCCGCGTCGAGCGGCACGACGCGGGCCATCTCCTCGGCCGCCTCCGCGTAGTTCCACAGGCCGTCGGTGCAGACCACGACCACGCCCGGCCGGTCCGGCTTGAACGCGGCGGTGTGCGGTTCCAGTTCGTAGGCGTCCGCGCCGAGCCAGCCGGTGATCGCGTGGGCGCGCTCGTCGGCGTAGGCCTCGGCCTCGTTCATCAGGCCCGCGGCGACCATCTGCGCGGCCCACGAGTCGTCCTCGGTGAGCCGGGCGGGGGGAGCGCTCCGGTCGACCGGGACCCAGTAGGCGCGGCTGTCGCCGACCCAGCCGACGATCAGCAGGCCGGACGTCACCACGGCACCGACGAGGGTGCACGCGGGTGCGTTCTGGTGCGGGGCCTGCTCACGGGCCGTGGCGGGCTCCTCGGCGAGCGAGTTGACGGCGCGTGAGGCGGCGATGATCGCGTCGTGCATGGCCTGCTGGGGGTTCGTGCCGCGCGGCAGGGCGGCCAGCAGGGTCTCGCTCGCCGCCTTCGACGCCGCCATCGAGGCGTCGTCGGGGCGGGTCGCCGAGGAGACGCCGTCGCAGACGATCGCCACGGAGGCGGGCGAGCCGTCCGGCAGCGCGGCCGTGCCGATGGCGAACGCGTCCTCGTTGCGGTGGTGGCGCAGGCCGCGGTCGCTGACCGCGGCCACCGG
>NZ_GG657757.1:3089865-3426323 GCF_000158955.1 Streptomyces viridochromogenes DSM 40736
GGGGGCGGGGGCGCCGGCCAGGCGGTACCGGCGGGTGGCTCCGTCGGTGGCTCGGGGTACTCACCAGCCGGGGTGCCCTGGGCGGGCACCGAGCCGTTCATGGTGATGGTCGGGTTGTCCTGAGGCCGTGCCGGCACGGCGGACAGGTCGTATCCGCACGCGCCGCAGAAACGGTCACCCGACTCGAGGGGTTCCTCGCAGCTCGGGCAGGCGGACAACTGGGGCATCTGCGACATCAACTACACCCACGTCCGGGGGCGGTAACGGTTGGCACGTTCCACCAGGTCGATCCTCTCCTCGCCGCCCCGCGCCAGCCGGGCCAGCGTGCGGTACGAGCGTTCCAGACCGAACCGCAGGCCCCGCTCGTCCAGGCCGCTGCCGAGCAGCGTCCGTCCCCCGGCGGCGGGAGGGGCGGAACCCTGGCCCCCGGAGAGTACCCAGTCCAGCGCGCAACCGAGGACTTCGGCCGACAACTGCTCCCGCCGCGCCGGGTCCAGACCGTACGCCTCCAGCGCCTCCACCTGCGCCGCGGCGGCCGTCAGGTCCTCCAGGAAGGGTACGTCGGAGGACGTCGCGGTGCGCTGCCGCAGCCGGGCTCGCACGGCCGCCACACGGGCCGCCGTGTAGTGGATGGAGGACTCCGGCACCGACTCCAGCGTCCCTACGGCACCGCGCCGGTCCCCGGTCGCCAGCTGCACGCGGGCCAGCCCGAACGCGGAACTCACATAACTGGGATCGGTCGACCACACCAGCCGGTAGTACTCAGCGGCGTTGTCGAGCTGGCCCAGCACCTCCGCGCACAGGCCCAGCGCCAGCTTGGGCGCGATCTCGCCGGGGAAGGCGTCGTAGATCGCGTCGAAGGCGAGCGCGGCGCCCTCGTCGTCGCCCGTCACCAGCGCGGCCACGCCCCGGTACCAGACCACCCGCCAGTCGTCGGGCCGCTCGCCCTCCAGCGCGACCAGCGCTTCCAGCGCGGCGGATGGATCACCGGTCTCCAGCCAGGCCCGGATCTGCCGCAGCCGGGTCTCGGTCGACGGGGCCGGAGCCGCCGCGAGCGCGCCGAGCAGCTCGGCCGGAGCGGAGGTCATCAGGCCCGCCAGGAAACCGGCGTTGGGGTCGGACGGGTCCACCCGCGGGACGGGCAGGGCCAGGGCGGAGGCGGCGGTGTCGACGGGTTTGACGAGGCCGGGCGGGGTGCCGGGACCGGACGGAGTGCCGGAGACGGGCGGGGTGCCGGGACCGGGCGGGGCGGTGACGCCCGGTGAGCCGGCCGGGAGCTGGGCGTTGGCCGGTCGGCCAACGGGGAGGCCGGCGGTGGGCGGGTGAGCGCCGGTGGCGGGCGGATGAGCGCCGGTGGCGGGCAGGGCGGTGGCGGCCGCGGAGCCGCGCCGGGGGCGCACGACCCGCGCTCCCAGCCGGGACACCTCGCCGTCCAGCTTCGGGAACAGCTCCGCGTCGGTGACCCGGAGTTCGGGCCCGAACAGCGTGGACAGGGCGGGCCTCGCCCGGCCCGTCTGGACGGACACGACCTCCCGCAGCACGCCCGTCAGCTGCTCGGTCATCTCCTGCGCGGAGGCGAACCGGCGGGCCGGGTCCGGGTCCGTGGCGCGCACCAGCAGGCGGTAGAACGACTCGTACCGGCGGAAGACCTCGATGTGGTCCGGGTCGGGCAGCGAGTCGGCGTAGACGTTGGTGTAGCCCTGGAAGTCGAAGGTCAGGACGGCGAGGGTGCGGGCAACGGTGTAGAGGTCACTCGCCACCGACGGGCCTGCCTCGGCCACCTCCGGCGCCTGGTAGCCGACCGTGCCGTAGATGGCCGACTCGTCGTCGTCCATCCTGCGCACCGCGCCCATGTCGATCAGCTTGAGCTGGTCCTCGGTCTGGATCGCGTTGTCGACCTTGAAATCGCAGTACAGCAGGTTGCGGCTGTGCAGATGGCCGAGCGCCTCCAGGGCCTCCAGGCCGTACGCGCAGGCCTGCTCCACCGGCAGCGGGTCGCGCCTGCCCTGCGGTGTGCGGCGGGCGTTGGCGATCTCCTTCAGCGACTTGCCGCCGACGTACTCCATGACGATGTAGCCGTCGAGGGAGCCGGTGCGCTGGTCCAGGTGCTCCACGAAGTTGTAGATCCGCACGATGTTGGCGTGCTCGATCTCCGCGAGGAAGCGCCGCTCGGAGATCGCCGCCGCCATCGCGTCCTGGTCGCCCGTGTCCAGCAGGCCCTTGAGGACCACCCAGCGGTCGGACACCGCCCGGTCGACCGCCAGGTAGATCCAGCCCAGGCCGCCGTGTGCGAGACAGCCCACCACCTCGTACTGGCCGTGCACGACGTCCAGGGCCTTCAGCTTCGGCACGAACGAGTACGGGTGCCCGCACTTGGTACAGAAGCCCTCCGTACGCCCCGGCCGGTCGCCGCGCGCACGGCCCACCTGGGCGCCGCAGTCGGAGCGCGAGCAGAACCGCTTCCGCTCGGGCACCTCGGGGTTGTCCAGGACCATCTCGCGCGGGTCGGGGCGCGGGATCGGCGGGACCTGGACGAGACCGGCGCCCAGTCGGCCCCGGGTCGAGGAACCGGCGCCGGAACCGGAGCTGCGCACCGACACCGAGCGGCTCGTGGACTTCCCCGACAGGGAGCGCGAGAGGCGTCCCGACACCGAGCGGCGGGACTTGGACGACTGGGACGACGTACGGGAACTACGGCTGGTGGAGCGGGAACTGCCGCTGCCCGCCGCCCCTCTCCCTGCTCCGCCGGTCACGCCGGTCGGGGGTGATCCGACCATGCCGTTCGGTGCGACCACGGGGGCGAGGCCGCAGGTGTCGCAGTACAGTTCGCCGCCGCCCACGTCCTCGTAGGCGCCGCCGCAGCTGGGCCGCTGACAGGCGCGTGGAGACGCCCCGGGTGGTTCGTGCGGTGCCTGACTCATGGACTCCCCCTTGTCGCTCATGCGCCGGGCCCCCGCCGGTCGTCCTCGGACATGCCCTGGTCCGGGACCCGCGGTCCGCCGAGCAGTTCCGCGGCCGCCTGCTGGTAGCGCAGCACGGCCTGTTCGGCGGCGCGCAGGTCGCAGGGGGCGCTCCACAGCATGCGGCGCGCCTTCTCGTACCGCTCCATGACGAACGTGTCCTCGGCGAAGCCGTGCCGGGCGATCTTCGCCTTGTACGCGTCGAGGCGGCCGCGCAGCTCGGCCCGGACGGCCAGGGGCGCGGTGACCGCGGTCAACGACTCACGGGCGCGCAGCAGTTCGTCCTCGGCCTTCTGCTCCAGCGACTCCAGGAGCGGGGACAGCCGGTGCCACTGCGCCTGCCTGCGGTACTCCGCGGCCGTCGCCAGCTGCTCCTGCAACGCCGTCGGCGGCCCGCTGACGACCGGCACCTCCGTCGCCGCGATCTTCGCGAGGACCTCACCCCGGGCGGTGCGGGCCTCGGCGAGCGTGCGGTCCGCGCGGCTGAGGATGTCCCGCAGCTTGAGGATCCGCGTCTCGGCGTCCTGACGCACGGTCAGCACGGCGTCGATCTCCCGCCGTACGTCCTCCAGGGCGCGCGCCTCCCGGTCGTACACCGTGGTGTCCGGCCTGCCGCCGCCCGGAGCCGAACTTCCCTCCGCGGCCTGCCAGTACGCCAGCGGGTCCGAGACGACCTCCTCGCGCAGCCTGGTCAGGGTGCGGGTGATGCGCTCCAGGTCGTCGCCCGCCGGGTGCTCGCCGGGGCGCACGCCGACCGAGTGCGCGAGGCGGCGGGTGCGCTGGAGTTCGGCCGCCAGCAGATCGATCCGGGCGGGCAGCGCCGACCAGACCGCGTCGGCGGCGACGACCATGTCCAGGCTCGTGGCGTACAGCTCGTTCATCCGGTCGACGAGGGTGCCGAGCGAGTAGCTTTCGCTGAGTCTGTTCGGCGAGCCCTGCGCTGTGGGGGCGTTGGCCGTCGCGGTGGCGCTGCCCGCGACCGTGACCGACTCGCCCTTCAGCAGCTCCGTCAGCTCCACCAGGTCCTCGCGGCTGGACCAGCGGCGGCGGGCACGGATCTCCCGGGCGGTGCGCAGAGCGTCCGCGTAGGCGTCGAAGTAGGTCCACAGCAGCGTGATCGACGCCTCCGTGGACGTCCAGCGGTCCCGGGTGACGCCGGTGAGTTCGGCGCCCTCCAGGAGTCTGCGGCCCGCGTGGTCCTGGAGGGCGAGGAGCGAGGTCTCGATCGCCTCGTGCTCCGCGCCGAGCCGCGCCAGCGCACGGTCCACCTCGTCCCGGTCCATCACCGGCCCGGTGGATCCCGTGACGCCCATCGATCACCTCTCGCTGCGGTAGTGCCGGTTGGGGGGTCGGTCGAGTTGTCAGGTGGTGCGGCGGTACTGCGGTGCGGGTGGCTCCGACTTCTTCGCATCCTTGCCCAGTGTCGCCGAGAGCCATTTCCCGTACGACGCCTGCCAGCCGTTCGCGGTGTCCTCGCGGTAGTCCACCAGGATCTGGTTGACCCGGCGTACCAGATCGTCCGCGTCCTTCTTCATCGCCACGCCGTAGTACTCGGCAGTGAAGGCGTCACCCTTGAGTTGGACCGTCGGATCCTGGGCCGCCTGACTCGCCGCGAGCGCGCCGTCGGTGACCACGGCGTCGGCCTCGCCGAGCTGGAGCCGCACCAGGCAGTCGAGTTGGTTGGGGACGGTCCCGGATATGTCGGTGGTCGCGGGGAGTGTGCCGTCCTTCTGGTCCTCCTCCAGCGTGGAGTAGGCCGTGGAGCCCGCGGCCGTGCAGATCCTGCGGCCCGCCAGCGTGTCGTCGTAGCCCTTGATCGGCGAGGACTTGGGGGCCAGGACCTGCTGTCCCGTCTTGAAGTACGGCGCGGAGAAGGCGACGTCCTTGATGCGGTCGCAGTTGATCGTCATCGTGCGGACGACCATGTCCACGCGGCCGTCCTGGATCGCCGGGATGCGCTGGTCGGTGGGGATCGCCTTGAACTGGACCGCGTCCGGGTCGCCGAGGATGTCCTCGGCGATGCGGTGGACCAAGTCGATGTCGAAGCCCTCCAGCTCGGCGGTCCTGCCGCTGTTGGGGTCGCGGTAGCCCCAGCGGTAGCTGTTCTGGTCGACGCCGACGATCAGCTTGCGCTTCTCGCCCTCGCGGTTCTTGATCGCCTTGATGGTGTCGCCGTCCGCGGAGGAGGGGGACAGGGTCTGTTTCTCGGGGGCCTCGCAGTCCTCTTCGGCCTTCTCCGCCGTGACGCGGGTGGCTTGGGTGACAGCCTCGCCGTCCACGACGTCCGAGTGGGACAGAGGGACGCACAGCGCGAAGACCGCCACCAGGGCGCAGACGACCGCCATCGCGGTCACCCCGCCCCAGCCCCTCAGACTGGCCCGCAGACGTCGTGCTCGCATCGTCACGCCCCCTTTCGCCCTTGTCCCGTTCACCGGTACTCCGAGAGCCTGCGTCCCATGCCCAGGACCGCGCCCGCGGCACCGAGCACGGCGAGTACGGCCGCGCCCGCCGACAGGCCCGTCAGGGCGTCCCGGCCGTCGTCGGCGGCCTGCTTGAACTCGGTCTCCTCGTGCGCGAGTGCCGTGCGCAGGTTCTCGTCGACGCTGTCGAAGCACTCGCCGGTCGCGTCCTTGGTGCCGATGACCATGCCCAGCGCGCGCTGGTAGTTGCCGTTCTCGTCCTGCTCGCGGGCCGCGGTGTGGCGCTTCTTCCACTCCGTCATGTTGCCGACGGCGGCCGTGACGGGCCGCTCGCCCGAGGTGTCGTCGGCGAGCTTCTCGGCGTCCTCCAGGTACGCGGCCAGGGCTTTCATCTCCGCGCGGAAGTCGTAGTCGTAAGCGTCGTAGGTCTCTTCACCGACCTTCTTCGTCTCCGCGCCGCGGGCCACCAGGGTCAGGTTCTCGTTGCCCCTCGCCTTGAGGGAGGCGAGGCGGGCGTCGTGCAGGACGTTCAGGGAGCGGACGCCGTGGTCGTAGGAGTCGTTCAGGCCCGCGCGGGCGATGCTGTGGCCGACGACCAGCCAGAGGAGGACCACGGTCGCGGTGGCCGTGGCGGCGACCAAGCCGTGGTTCAGGACGCGGTTCGTGCGCCGGTAGTTGCGGTGCTGGGCCCAGGCGAGAGCGGCCAGCGCGGCGACGCCGAGGGCTATGGCCGCCCACGGGTAGGGCGTGGCGTCCGCGTAGTCCGCGCGCAGGCGCTGGTTCTCCTTCTTGTACAGGTCCTCCGCCGCCGGGAGCATCTGCTGCTGCATCTTCTCGTTGGCGTAGCGCAGGTAGGCGCCGCCGACCGGGAAACCCTGGCGGTTGTAGGTGCGGGCGCGTTCGACCAGGCCCTTGTACTCCGGGAGGAGTCTGTTCAGCTCCGCGATGGTCGTGGCCGACGGGGAGTCGGGGTCCGAGTTGGCGGCGGCGTTGACGAGTTTCTCGGCGGCCGTGCGAATGTTCTTCTCGTACCGGTCGCGGGAGGTGGCCGTCTCCTGGCCACCGGCGAGGAAGCCGCTGGAGGCGGCGGTGTTGGCGTCCGCGAGGGAACGGTAGATGTCCGCCGCGTCCGAACTGAGGGGCTGACTGCTGGTGAGCACGTCGTCGGCGGCGTCCGCGCGCTCGGTCATCTGCCATGCGGTGACGGCGCCGAAGGCGACGACGAGGAGGGCGAGGACGGCGCCGATGATGCGGAGCCGGCCGGGTTCCGTGGTCGCGGCGGCCCGGAGCCGGTCAACCCCTTCGGCGAAGGCGGTACGGCGGGGTTGAGGCTCTGCACGGCCTTGCGGCGCCTGGGGTGGTTGCGCCGGCTGGGCAGGGAGAACGGCCGTCCCCGTGCCCGGTGGTGGTGCGCTGCTCGTCGGCAGGTGTGTCACTGTGACCTCCCCCATGGTCATCCGTCGCCGCAAGTATCCCTTCCGGCACTGACATCCGCACCGGCCTTGCCTCGATCTTGATCGGATCGCAGCGTGAGGCACCACCCCTTGTCCAGGAACACGTCGAGGGACGCGGTTCGGTTCCCGTGCGAGAGGCACGCGGTCACCCGACGTAGCGTCGGAACCCATGCGCCAGCGCCTCGAAACCACACGCCTCGTAGAACCTGTGGACGTACGCGTCATCCGCCGCCAGCAGCTGCACCTTGTAGCAGCCGGCGGATTCCCCCAACAGCACGGCTGCCTCCATCAGCTGCCGCCCGACACTCCGCCGCTGGAAGCGGCCCGCGACCACGACGTTCTCCACGAACAGGATGGCCTTGCCACCGCGGGTGAGATTCGGCATCACGACACAGTCCGCCGTCCCGGCCACGGCGCCGTCAGCCTCGGCGACCAGCACAGTCCGCCCGTGCTGCCCGCGTATGGCCGCCCAGACGGCCTCTGCCGTGCCGTGGGGCAACGGCCCGTCGTCGGGGTTCAGTTCGCTGTAGAGGGCCAGCAGAGCCGACAGATCTGCCGCGTCTGCCGGCCGCACGGTGATCTTCATGGGCTGAGCTTAGAGGGGGCTCCAACAGCGAGCTTCAAAGGAGCGCGACGCCAGGCAGGGCAAGGATTAAAGTCCCTTGGGTCATGGCTGATTACGACACATACGGCTCCAGTACGCACACCGCTGGTGACCTGGTACGGCTTGTAAGCGCCCGCCTGGGAACGACTTTCCGGGAGCGAGAGAGCCACTTCCGGGGCATCTACTACCTCGCCGACGACCACAGCGTGCGGGTCGAGGTCCAGCCCAATGAAGTTCCCGGCGACGACGAAGACGTACCTTTCGACGACGCTCACCCGGAATACCGAATCCTCGTGCTGACGACCACCACGACCCCCGGGACCACCCTGCGGGCTCGGTTGGAGTCCATCGAAGGGCTATTGCACCTGCGGCACGAGTCAGTGTGAGACCCGGCCGCTCGCACGCCCGCCGTCGGTTCGCCCCAGGCCGGTTCAGGGCGCGGGTCAGTCCCCCGTCGGCGTCTCCTTGCGGCGCAGTACCACCAGGGTCGCTCCGCCGAGCAGGACCAGGGTGATGGCGATGCCCGCTATCAGGGGTGTGACCTCGGAGCCGCCGGTTTCGGCGAGGTTGGTGTCCGTGGCCGTGCCGCCCACCGTCGCCGGGCTCGGTTCGCTCAGGGTCTGAGTGGCCGTGCCCGTCTCGCTGCCCTGGGTCTGGCAGTCCAGAATGCCGGTGAAGCGCTTGGTGAAGCCGCCCGGGCCGTGGATCGTGAAGTCGTACGCCTGGTCCTCCTGGAGAGGCACCGTCACCGTGCGGGACTCGCCCGGGGCGATGGTGTGCTCGAGGCCGGCGAGTTCGAAGGTGAACGGCGCGTCGCCCTTGTTCGAGGCGATGACGTCCACTCCCCCGTCGGCGCAGTTCTTCGCCGCCGACAGCGCCGGGATCGGGCCCTCCTTGGCCCAGGTCGCCCCGGCCGTCGCCGACACCGTCGACTCGCTCGACCCGGCCAGGATCTGCGTCTGGCTCCGGCTCTCGGAGGCGAAGGCCCGACCGACCGGCACGGTCGTCGAAGCCTGCACGGTCAGGTCGGCCGTGCCCGCCGCCGTGTCCTCGGGCACGTCGAAGAACACCTGCCCGCCGTCGGCCGCGGACGTGAGGGCCTTGCCCTGCTTGTCGACGATCCGCACCCCGCTCGTGGCGGCGTCCGCGGGCGGCGACACCGTCACGCTGCTCGCGTTGGTGTGCACCGTCACCGGCCCGAGCCGCTCGCCCGGCCGCCCGGAGACCGCGGGCGGGTCGAGGGTGAGCGAGGCCCGGGGTTCCGGCAGGTTGCGGGCGTTCTTCTCCAGGTAGTCGGCGAGCTGCTCGGCCTGCGGGTCGAGGGCGTCGACGGCCACGTCGTCCGAATAGCGCCAGATCGCCACCTGCGTGCCGGACGCCGCGTCCTGCTCGGTCAGCACGCCCCGGACACCCGCCTTCCGGGCGAGCGCCGCGAGGTCGTTCACCTGCGGGTACGAGTTCTGCAGGATCCAGCGGATCCGGCCCGCGTCCTTGTTGGCCCCCAGGGACGTGCCGCTCCACGGCGTCTCGTGGTACTTGGCGTCCCGCTGCGTGGGGTTGTGCAGGTCGACGCAGTACGTCTGGAGCATGCCGCCGCCGTCGACGGCCATCTCGAACAGGCCCGCCGACACCTGCTGGTCCCCGGTGCCACCGTTGCCGCCGTGTATCACGGCGGTGCCGTACGTCTTGAGCCCCGCTATCGTCGCGGTCGCTCCACCCTGACTCTGCGTGGTCTCGTCGGCGGCCGCCCGGCCGGCACCGGCCATCACACCCGCGGCGACCAGCCCGGACACCAGCGTCGCGGCACCGAGGCCGGCCGGCCCTCGCCTGCGTACGCGCACCGCAGAGAACGAAGCAATCACCAAATTCCCCTTCGAGCAGGACCCGTCGATGTGGGGGGTACGGTCCCACCAGCAGAATCAGAAGCCTCGCAGGCCCCAAGAGCCTCGAAAGCTTTCCCGGCATCCTAGGGACGCGACCGACCCCGCTCGCCGGTGAGGCAGTCGGACGAGTGATCCGACTCGGAATCGTTATCGCCAAGATCCCTTGTGAGCAGGGCTTATCGACAAATCCACGCCTGACTTTCCGGTGTGCACGTGCCGATAAGCCGCAGTTCGGGCGGGTCACGCCGTGATTGACGTCACGTCAGCACTGCTGGTTCTGCGGGAGGTTGAGCGGCGGACGCCTCCGTAGCCGCCGAACTGTCCGGTGATGTTTCCCAGTTGGGCTCGGACTGCACCGGCATGCCCGCAGTCTCCGGCTTGCCCCCGCGCCGGAACGCCGAGGTGCCCCAGGCGAGATCGTGACCGATCGCCACCGCGTCGATGTCCGCCGAGGTCCAGTTCTGCCCCTCGCGCACATCGGTCCGCACCTTCAGCCTGCCTTGCACGATCACGGGCTCCCCCACCGTCAGCGACGCCGCCGCGTTCGTGGCGAGTTGGCGGTTGGCCCACACCGTGAAGAAGTTGGTGTGGCCGTCCGTCCACACGTTCTTCTCCCGGTCCCAGTAGCGCGCGGTCGCCGCCAGCCGGAACCTCGCCGACGGGCCGGACGCCACCTCCCGGTACACCGGCTGCGTCGCCACCCGCCCGACCGCGCACACCATCGTCTCGTTCATCGCGAACCCCTCCCTCGCCCGGGCTCCGGCCCCGGGGCCGACACACGTACGGGCCTGTCCCGTACGGCTCTGCCCACCAGACTGCCGCCGCCGGGCCGAGCCCGCTGAGCGCTGTGGACCACCGCTGACCTGTGGACAACGCCGCCACCCGGGCGGGTGAAGCCGAAGGCGTCCGCGTACTCACAGGGGGGCTGCGTACACACGGGGAGGGCGGCGCCCGACCGGACGCCGCCCTCGGCGCATCGAGGCACGCGGTCCGTCACAACCGCCGTGCCACCGCCATGCCTCCGAAGCCACGACTCCGGCTCCGGGCCTGCCCCAGCTCCGGAGCCAGGAGCCCCGGGCTCACCGCCCCACTCCCACCACCCTCCCGTACTGCTCCCGAACCTCCCGGTACCGCAGCAACTCCGCCGCCACCGGATCCAGCACCCGTGCCCGTCCGCACCCGGCCGCCGCCTCCCGCAGCCGGCGTTCCGCCTCCAGGCCGTAGCGCCGTGCCGGGCCGCGGGCCGCCATCCGGCAGCTCCACTCGATGAGCGGACCGCCGACGATTCCGATGATCATCAGCAGCACCGGCACGCCCAGGTTCGGCGACATGATCTGGACGATCTGACCCAGCAGCCACAGCCCGCCCAGGAACTGAAGGATCGTCATGGACGCCTGGGCCAGTACGGCCATCGGCCACCACCCCGGCCGTGGCGGCCGCCCCGTCGGCACTCCCGCGCGCACGCTCAGCTCGTCCAGCGCCTCGGGCAGCCCCTGGGAGCCCCGGGCGGCCGCCTCACGCACCGCCTGGGCCCAGGGTGCGGGCAGCCCTGCCGAGGCACGTTCGGCCACCGTCCGCACCGCCGTCTCGACCCGCTGCCGGGCGGTGGCCTCTTCGTCGGCCTGCGTGCGCCCGGAGAGCCGGCCCGTGGTGGGCTCGCCACGATCCTGGTACCAGCGCCACAACCGCAGCCAGGGCGTACCGCAGGCACGGTTGGCGTTGCGCAGCCACGCGCGCTCGGCCGCCTCCCCCGCCGCCGTCGCACCCACCGCGTCCGCGAGCCGGTCGGAGAACTCCTCCCGGGCCTGTTCGCTGAGCCCGGTCCGCCGCCGGGTGGCGTAGACGGGCCGGAGCCGGGCCGCCGCGATGTCGACGTCGGCCGAGATACGGCGGGCCGGTGCCGTGCGCTCCGCGACGAACTGGCCGAGTGATTCACGCAGTTCGCCGACGCCCTCCCCGGTGAGCGCGGACAGTGCGAGGACGGTCGTACCCGGCTCGCCGAACTCCCCGAGGGCGATGCCGTCCTCGTCGAGGAGCCGCCGCAGATCGTCGAGGACCTGCTCGGCGGCCTCCCCGGGCAACCGGTCGACCTGGTTGAGGACGACGAACATGACCTCGGCGTGGGCCGCCATCGGCCGCAGATAGCGCTCGTGGAGGACGGCGTCGGCGTACTTCTCCGGGTCGACGACCCAGATGACCGCGTCGACGAGCCCCAGGATGCGGTCGACGTGCTCGCGGTGCTGCACGGCCGCCGAGTCGTGGTCGGGCAGGTCGATCAGGACGAGCCCGCGCAGCGGCGACTCCGCGTCCCCGGCGGTGGGCAGCGGGCGCCGGCGCAGCCGCGGTGGGATGCCGAGCCGTTCGATGAGGTTCGCCGCCCCGTCGCTCCAACTGCACGCGATGGGTGCGGCTGTCGTCGGGCGGCGCAGGCCGGTCTCGGAGATGGCCACCCCGGCGAGCGCGTTGAACAGCTGCGACTTGCCGCTGCCCGTGGCGCCCGCGATGGCGACGACGGTGTGCTGCCCGGAGAGCCTGCGGCGCGCGGACGCCTCGTCGAGCACCCGCCCCGCCCGTGCCAGCGTCCGGCTGTCGAGCCGGGTACGGGACAGCCCCACCAGTTCGCGCAGCGCCTCCAGCCGGGACCGCAACCCCGAGTCGTACACCAAGGGGGCCACCGTCTGCGGCGTGGTGGTGCGGCTGTCCAGGACGGCGTACTGGTCGCCCCCGGTGGTCTCGTTGACCCGCCGCGCGATGAGCCCGTCGTCCCAGGCGTCGATGGAGTCGGTGTGGTCCATGGAGTCGGTACGGGCCGCGGAGTCGGTACGGGCCGTGGAGTCCGTACGACTCCCGGCGTTCCTACGGCCCCCGGCGTCCGTACGACTCCCGACGTCCGTACGACTTCCCGACGTCCGTACGGTCCGTGGAACGCCTCCCTTGAGGGGGGATTCACCGGTCCCGCACGCGAGCGTGCTCCTCGGTTCACCCGCACCCCCACCCCCGGAGGCGTTCTTCGGTAGCCCGGAACCTCCGCTTTCGCCTGTGAGGCCTCGGCCTCGGCGGATCCGGCCTTTGTTTCCTTGTCGCCCGGTTGTTCGGCGTGCTCGGTGGGGTCCTGGTCAGTGACGGCGGTCACCGGTCACCTCTCCTTCTGCAGTACGGACAGCGCGGCGATGAGTTCGGCCTGCGGCTCCGGGTGGACATCGAGGGCGTCGAGCGGGGCGAGCCGGCGCTCGCGTTCGGCGTGCAGGACCCGGTCCACGTACTCGGTGAGCAGCCGTCCGGCCCGGTCGCGCAGCCGTAGCGCGCCGTGGGCGCCGATCCGCTCGGCGAGGCTCTCCCCGGCCATCCGCCCCCGTCGGCCGCCCAGCAGGGAGGTGGCGAGCAGGGCGGCGACATGCTCGGGGTCGGGGGCGAGGTTCCGGTCGAGCTCGCGCACCTCCTCATCGGCGTACTCCTCGAGCTCCCGCCGCCAGCGTCGTACGGCGAGTCCGATCCGGTGCTCGGCGTTCTCCGCCGCGGGCTCACGGTCGGCGAGCCCGGGTGCGGCGGCCGCCGGTTCGCGCCGCCAGGCGTCGTCGATCCGCTCTTCGGCGGCGGTGACGGCGCACAGCAGCAGCGTGCCCAGACTCTCCACGAGCGCGTCGAGCAGCTCACCTGCGGTGCAGTCCAGGGGGAAGGCGCGCCACCTCTTGAGGGCGTCCCCGGCGAGTACCGCTCCGGCCTGCAACCGGCCCCGCACGCGCGTGTACTCGCTGTCGTACGCCCCGTCGACGGCGGCGGTGAGCCGCAGCGCGGCGGCGTACTGCGCGGCGGCGGCGCCGGCCAGTTCGGGCATCCGGGACTTGAGGGAGTTGAGGACGCCGTACGCGGTACGGGCCAGCACCTGCTGGCGGGCCGCCGGGTCCTGGACCAGGTGGACCAGCCAGGCGCGCAGCTGGGCCACGGCGGTGGCCGGCAGCAGCCCGCCGCCCCAGGCCGACTCGGGCAGTTCGGGCACGGTGAATCGCGGCACGTGCCCGAGGCCGGCCTTGGTGAGCAGGGCGCCGTACTGCCGCGACACCTCGGCGACCACCTGGTGGGGCACCCGGTCGAGTACGGTGACGAGGGTCACGTCGTACTCCTTGGCGGTGCGCAGCATGTGCCAGGGCACGGCGTCGGCGTAGCGGGCGGCCGTGGTGACCATGATCCAGATGTCGGCCGCGCAGATGAGCTCGGCTGCCAGGACGCGGTTGTCGGAGACCAGGGAGTCGATGTCTGGAGCGTCGAGGAGGGCGAGGCCGGGCGGCAGTGTGGCGGCGGTCTCGACGCGCAGCACGCGCGCGGGGTTCTCGCCCGGGAGCAGCAGGTCGTCCGTGGATTCCTGCTGGGTCACCCACACGCGCGTCAGGTCGGGCAGCACCCTCATCCCGCTGAACCAGTGCTGATCCTCCGGATGGCAGACCAGCACGGGGGTCCGTGTCGTCGGCCGCAGCACACCCGCCTCGCTCACGCGCCGCCCTACGAGTGAGTTCACCAGCGTCGACTTCCCGGCTCCGGTCGATCCGCCCACGACGGCCAGAAGCGGCGCTTCGGGCTCCCGCAACCGGGGCACCAAGTAGTCGTCGAGCTGCGCGAGCAGTTCGTCGCGGTTGGCACGCGCGCGTGGGGCCCCCGCCAGGGGCAGCGGGAAGCGTGCGGCGGCGACACGGTCGCGCAGGGCGGAAAGTGCGTCGAGCAGCTGAGGCCGTACGTCCAAGGTCACCACATGCGAAGAATGCCCAATTTTAGGGGATTTCTGAAGCATATGAGCATGTCTGCGCGCCGACGGAACACAAGGGACGGAAGGGACTACTGGGACGGGGGCACACTCCAGGCATAACGAGTGCACAACACCCGATGCGTCAGACGCCAAAAGCGATGCACGATTCGTACCTGCCTGCGATTATCAGGACCGCTTCACCGAACCTCCACATCGAGCCACGGAGGCGAAGCAACAGGGGCAAGGACGCGGGAGCCCTATCCTTGTCCCCGGCAACGTCACGGATCGGCCCACACCAGGGCACCACGACAGAGGCCACCACACCCGGCCCCCGTAGCTCAGTGGATAGAGCAGGCGCCTTCTAAGCGCTTGGCCGCAGGTTCGAGTCCTGCCGGGGGCGCAAGTCTCCGCCCTCCCTTTGGGGAGGGCTTTTTGCTGGTCAGGGCGGGTGCTGGCCGACGTGACGAAGCCCCGGGGCCCCGTTTGTCGCGGCGAAGAAGGCGTGAAGTCGCTCACCGCCGCGCGGCCGGCGCCGTATCCAGTCGAGGATCGCCGCCCCCTGCTCGGGGTTCAGCAGGGACCGCTTGTCCACGGCGTTCGCGGTCTTCACGACGGCCGTCGACTCCTTCCCCTTGGGAAGCAGGTTGGTCCGCAGGATGCGCCGCCAAACCGCGTACTTCATGGCTCCCAGGCCGAGACGGGCAGCGAGTTCCGCTCGACCCATCGCAGGATGGCCGCCACGTCTCGGAGTGTGTCGGGTCGCGGGCAGGCAGTTCTGGCTGGGCCCGGCCCGCTCGGGGCTGACGGTGACGTTCTGGGCCGACACACAGGTGATCCACCTGCTGATCGCCGGGTCGCGGATCAAGTCGGCGCGGTCCCACCTGCCGGTGGCGGACCTGGCCCAGCCGGCGGCCCGGGGAGGGCGTGCGGCGGGGCCGTCGCCGCTGCCGACGGGTGACGGTGCCGCATTCGAGGTGGACCGGACGGTGAACTTTACTGTCCGATACAACGCACTTGTCACCTTATAAAAGCCAGCTCCGGCCGGATCGAAGACTTCAGTAAATCTCCAAAACAACTCGGTGGCGCTCAGTGCAATTGGATCGGCGTATTTCTCGTATGCCGCCCGGCTTGCCTTTTCTTCTGCTAGGACCGCGCCGACCTCCCCGACAGCGGGTCACCCAGGAGCTCAGCGCTGATGGGCACCCACGACAAGCCAGCCGTCGCCGTGATCACTCCGACGGGTCTTCGCTCGAATCGCCTGCCTGGCCGTAGCCGTGCCGCGCCGCGGCTCGCCCCCGCCCGCTCGACCAGAGGTCTCATCACCCGAGTGGCGGCCTCCTGCCCGATGTGTTGGGGTGGAATACGAGGCTTCCGCAAGCAATAAGAAACAAATGGCAGCACCATGTAGCGAAGGTCAAGAGCGATTTCCATGGGCACATGGCCGAGCTTGACGTGAAGCGCGCCCAGCACCACGCGGAGCATGCCGAGAACTACGCGATGTCCGCGATCGACTTCGCCGCCGCAGCGATCGAGGAGGCGGAATCCGCCGCACTGGAGGCAATGCCGGCACGCTCGGATCGCCGAAACCCTGGCCGGCGCCTGGACACTCGCTCTCCAGGACACACGCTGCCGCGCGTCGGGGTCCGCGTGGCAGCGTGAGAGAGAGGACATCATGCGCCGCTATCCGCCGATCGCCGATCACGGCCTCATAGGCGACCTGCAGACCAGCGCACTGGTCACCGGCGAAGGTGTGATCGACTGGTTCTGCCCGCGCCGCTTCGACGCGCCGAGTCTGTTCGCGTCCCTGCTCGACCACGACCGCGGTGGCTACTTCTCGGTCACCGCCGAGGCCGAGAACCCCACGCCCCGGCAGCTCTACCTGGCCGACACCGCGATCCTGGTCACCCGGTTCCTGACCGAGGACGGGACCGGCGAGGTGGTCGACTTCATGCCGGTGGACGAACCGGAGACGCCGACCGACCGGCACGAGATCGTCCGCCTGCTCCGCTGCGTACGCGGCAAGGTGCGCTTCACAATGGAGTGCCGGCCCCGGTTCGACTACGCGCGGGCGGGCCACCGGCTCGAACTGGCCGATGGCACCGCGCGCTTCGAAGGGCCGGGCACGACCGCGTATCTGCAGACCGACAAGCTCCCACTGGAGCGGGACGGCGACGACGTCACCGCGACGGTGGAATTGGGGCAAGGGGAGATCGCGGCGGCCGTGCTGACCGTGCGCGACAGCGGCGCCGCGGCGCCCGAACCGATCGAGGAGACGACCGGCCGCCGGATCTTCGCCGAGACCGCACATTTCTGGCGGGGCTGGCTGCGGCAGTGCCGCTACCAGGGCCGCTGGCAGAATGCGGTCAAGCGGTCCGCGATCACCCTGAAGCTGCTCACGTACGCCCCCACGGGGGCCTACGTCGCCGCCGCCACCATGGGCCTGCCCGAGCAGATCGGCGGGGAACGCAACTGGGACTACCGCTACACGTGGATCCGTGATGCCTCCTTTACGGTCCGGGCGCTGGTCGACCTGGGCTTCAACCAGGAGGCCGCCGCCTTCGCGGGGTGGCTGGACGGCCGGCTGCGGAGCGCCGGCACCGTCACCGGCGAACCGCTGCAGATCATGTACCGCCTGGACGGTGATCCCCGTCTCGACGAGGAGATCCTGGACCACCTCGAGGGCTACCGCGGCTCCGCCCCGATCCGCCTCGGCAACGGCGCCGCCGGACAGCTTCAGCTCGACATCTACGGCGAGGCCGTCTACGCGCTGGCCGTCTCGCGGGAGGTCACCGAGGGCGCCGGGTACGACGGCTGGAAGGTCACGGCAGGGGTACTGGACTGGCTCGCCAAGCACTGGGACCGTCCGGACGAGGGCATCTGGGAGACACGCGGCGGTCGCAAGGACTTCACGTACAGCAGGGTGATGAGCTGGGCGGCCTTCCACCACGGCATCAGGCTGGCCGACTCCCTGGCCGCCCCCGCCGACGTCATGTCCTGGCGGAACGCCCGCGACGCGATCATGGCCCAGGTGATGGAACACGGCTGGAACGAGAAGCGCCGCGCCCTGGTGCAGTCCTACGGCGCCGAGGTGCTGGACGCGTCCCTGCTGCTGGCGCCGCAGGTGCGCTTCCTGTCCCCGAAGGACCCGCGCTGGCTGGCCACCCTGGACGCGATGGACGAGGAACTGGTCTCCGACAGCCTGGTCTACCGCTACAACCCCGAAGCCTCGCCCGACGGCCTGCGCGGCAGCGAGGGCACCTTCTCGCTGTGCAGCTTCCTGTACGTGAGCGCGCTCGCCAGGGCCGGGCGGCTGGAACAGGCCCGGTACGCCTTCGACAAGATGCTCACCTACGCCAACCACGTCGGCCTGTTCGCCGAGGAGATCGGGCCGAGCGGCGAGCAGCTCGGCAACTTCCCTCAGGCGTTCACCCACCTCTCGCTGATCACCGCCGCCATAGCCCTGGACGACGAACTCGACCGCGCCGAACTGGGGTGAGCGACCGGCCGGAGCAGGAGCCGCGGCAGCAGACCGGCCGCGCCCGTCCGGACGGGTCGGTGTTCACGGGAGGACCACGGAACCGTCAGTGTCGTCGAAGAAGCCGGACTGCAAGTCCCCGATGATGGTGTCGAGTGGCTGCCCACTGACGATGAACGGTCCGCTCCAGGGGGCGCTGAGGGCGAAGAGCAGCGCGAGGCTCAGCCCGACCACACTCGCGACACCTACGATGAGCAGCGATGTTCGCAGGCTGCTGCGGAAGACCAGTGCGCCGGAGTTCACGATCAAGGCCAGTCCGCTGACCACGAGCGTGACGACGTAGAGCGAGGGGACGTCGCGCGAGGCGGCCGCGACGCGGGCGCGACGACTGCTGGTGACGCCGTCCAGGGAGATCACCAGCTCCGCGCCTGCCGGGGTTCCCACGGCGGGCCGGGCGGCCTCGGCGCGCACACTCCGCTCCAGCCGTGCGATGGCGTGAGCGGTGGCCGCATCGTCACCGGACGCCGCCGCCGCACCCTCCCACTCCCTGGCACGCGTGCTCTGCAAGTAGTCCAGCAACGCCGCGTGGATCGGATCCGAGTGGACTCGCGGGCTGGTCGCCGCCCATGCCAGGCGGGAGGCCGCGGCCGCCTCGTCGCTCACCAAGCCCTCGGCTGCGCGCAGGTAGCCGGCCTCGCTTGCCAGTGAGAGCGCCGCAAAGATCGCGAAGGCAGCGCCGAGTGTCGGCATCAGAGGCGTGGCGATCTGCGGCACCCGATCCCGTTCCCCGGCCGGTACGAGCACCCGGACGCCGACCCGGGCCACGGCCGCGACCAGCAAGGCAAGCACGAGTCCGCCCACAACCAGCACCACCGCCGGCAGCGAGGTCAACCAGTTCACCACATCACCTACAGCGCGTTTCCGGGAGCTCTCCGCGGCGGAGGGGCATAGACCCCAGCGACCCGGAGCTCCTCGTCGATCACTTTCGATGAGCGCTCCATGATCACAGGCCGAAGGCCCCTTTGACGCTCGCGACGCCCGGCACGGCATCGCTTTTCGCCCCGCACGACACCTACGGCCTGCCCCCTCCCTTCACCCCCTGCTCATCGGCATCCCGGCGAGCAGGCCGGCGACCAGGTCGCGTGGCAGGCCGTAGGTGTCGTGGAGACGGTCGTAGTCGTCCTCGCTCAACGGGCCCCGGAACTCCGGGCGGGAGAGGACGCGGCGGCCTCGGACGAGGAGTGTGGCGAAACGGCGTTCCTCCCCGAGGAGCACCTCGCGGACCGGGGTGGAGCCGCCCGGCTGGTGGAAGTGGGCCAGGGTGTGGTCGAGGAGTTCCACCGGCAGGTCGGACAGCGTGCGGGAGGGGTCGTCGCGCCACAGGGCCGTGAGGAGGCGGCGGACGAGGCGGCGCAGGACGTAGCCGCGGCCGTTGGCGGTCGGGTGTACGCCGTCGCCGAGGATGACGACGCTGGAGCGCAGGTGGTCGCTGACGAGGCGCAGGGTCGGCTCGTCCAGGTCCCACAGCGGTGGGAGCAGCCGCATCCAGGGTTCGAACAGGTCGCTGTCGTAGACCGACGTGTGCCCCTGAAGGACCGTCACGAGCCGTTCCAGGCCCATGCCGGTGTCGATGGAGGGCCGTGGGAGGGGTTCGAGGGTGCCGTCCTCCTGGCGGTCGTAGCGCATGAGGACGTGGTTCCAGATCTCGACCCAGCGTGGGTCGGTCGTGGGGCTGCCCTGGGGCGGGGTGCCGGGGCCGCCGGTCCACACGAAGATCTCCGAGTCGGGGCCGCACGGGCCGACGGGGCCGTTGTCCCACCAGTTCTCCTCGCGGGTCAGCTCCACGGGCACCCCCAGTTGCCGCCAGGTGCGCAGGGACTCGGTGTCGGGGCCGACCTGGTCGTCGCCGCCGAAGACCGTGGCGTGCAGGTGCCCGTGCGGGATGCCGAAGCCGTCGCGCAGCAGCTCGTGGGCCCAACGCAGGCTCTGTTCATGGCCGTAGTCGCCGAGTGACCACGAGCCGAGCATCTCGAAGACCGTCAGGTGGGTGGAGTCGCCCACCTCGTCGAGGTCGGTGGTGCGCAGGCAGCGCTGGACGTTGGTGAGGCGCCGTCCCTGCGAGTGCGGACGGCCCATCAGGTACGGCGTGAGCGGGTGCATGCCGGAGGTGGTGAAGAGCACCGGGTCGGACGGGGGTGGCAGGAGTGTGCTGCCGGTGACGAGCCGGTGTCCGCGCTCGCGGTAGAAGTCGGTGAAGGTGCGTACGGTCCGGTCCGTGTTCATCACGGTGTTCATGGCTGTTCCCTCGGGTTCGTGGGGGCATCCGGGTCATCGAGTACGGAGACCGGAAGGAACCGCGGGGAACGGGGCGCGGACAGGGGTCCGGCGGTGATCCGGCGGTCCGTCTCCGGCCGCCGGGGTGAGTGTCAGGTCAGACGTCGGCAGCCGGTGAGCTGGTCGCTCGCGCGGCTGCGGTGGTGGTGTGGGTCATGACCTGCATGGGTCGCACGCTAACAGCGGGCGGTGCGGGTCGTCGCGGGGTTTTTCCGGGTGCGGGCCAGCGGCCGGAGGCGTTGCCGTCCGGCATAGAGTCGGTCTCCCGGCCATGGGACGTGGAGAGGAAGCGACGTGCGGCTGCGCTGTGCTGTGCTGGACGACTTTCAGAAGGTGGCGACCGAGGTGGTCGACTGGTCGCCGATCGCCGGTGAGGTGGAGGTCGTGTCCTTCGACACCCACCTGGACGGCGAGGACGCCCTGGCCACGGCGCTGGCGGACTTCGACATCGTGGTGACCCTGCGCGAGCGCGTGCCCTTCCCCGGGTCCTTGATCGCCCGCCTGCCGCGGCTGAAACTGCTCGTCGCCTCCGGCATGCGCAACTCGGTCATCGACTACACGGCCGCCGAGGAGCACGGCGTCACCGTGTGCGGCACGGCAAGCTCCTCCACCGCGCCCGTGGAACTGACCTGGGCCCTGCTGCTCGGCCTCGCCCGCGGCCTCGTCGAGGAGAGCAACGCCCTGCGCTCCGGCGGCCCCTGGCAGTCCACCGTCGGCGCCGACCTGCACGGCCGCCGCCTCGGGCTGCTCGGCCTCGGGAAGATCGGCAGCCGTGTCGCCCGGATCGGCCTCGCCTTCGGCATGCACGTCAGCGCGTGGAGCCAGAACCTCACCGAGGAGCGCACCGCGGAGTTCGGTGTCGAACTCGCCCCGTCCCGGGAGGAGCTCCTCGCGAGCAGCGACTTCGTCTCGGTCCATCTCGCGCTGAGCGACCGCACCCGCGGGCTGCTCGGCCCCGCCGAACTCGCCCTCCTCAAGCCGACCGCGTACCTGGTCAACACCTCGCGCGCGGCCATCGTCGACCAGGAAGCGCTCCTCGCCGCGCTGCACGAGGGCCGGATCGCCGGCGCCGGCGTCGACGTCTTCGACATCGAGCCCCTGCCCGCCGACCACCCGATGCGCACCGCGCCCCGTCTCCTCGCCACGCCGCACCTCGGCTACGTCTCCCGGGCCAACTACACGACGTACTACGGCCAGGCGGTCGAGGACATCCGCGCGTACCTCGCGGGCGCGCCCGTACGACGGTTGCCCTGACGCCCGGACACACGGACGGCCGGGACCCGGTATCGGGTCCCGGCCGTTCTCCGCTCAAGCGGGTGGACGCACGCGAGGGGCGACGACGTGGACAAGGCGCCTCGGGCTCGGGGCGTCAGGCCTTCTTGCCGGAGACGACGGTGTCGCTGACGCAGGAGACCTGGCTGTGCGACGTCGGGCAGTCCTGCGTCGAGTTGTTGACGACGGTGACCTTGTTGCCGTTCTCGGTGGTGTACGTGTACTGGCTCAAGTCCACGCAGCGAACCTGACCGTTGCCGTCCTCGACACACTTGCCGGGGTCACCGTCGGTGGTGGCCTGGGCGGCACCGACACCGATCAGGGCGAAGCTCCCCAGAAGCCCCGCCACCGCCGCGATCTTCCTCGAATTGAGCATTTACCTTTTCCTTTACGGTCGACTCCCCGCCACTGGACGACGGAGTCGTTCCGGACACGATTACCGGCGAAGAAGCCAAGAGGCAGGCCCCGCGGCTCGGACACCTGGTTCGAGCCCCGGGGCCTGCCTGGATCACCTGGATCGGTGATTACTTGCCCAGGGAGAAGGTCTGCGAGCAGGTCACGGACTCACGCTCGCTGTTGTCCTGGTTGGCCAGGCCCAGCAGGGCGACGTTGACGTTGACGTCGTCGATGTTGATGAGACCCTCACGCGAGTCGTTCTGCTCGCACGACTGGTTCTGCTTGTTGTCGAGCTTGAACTCGTCGTTCCCGCCCGCAGCGTGACCCACGCCGGCGCCCAGGAAGCTGACGCTGCCGAGCATGGCCACGACGACTGCGGCCTTCTGGTACTTGCGCATTACTTCTCCGATTCTCGAGTCGACACAGACCGTGATGGGCTGGTCACCAACAGTCGCCAACTTTATGCGACTCGCACCGCTCCCACCGGGGCGAAACGCCCAATTCCGTAAGTTTCTTGAAAAGACACGCTGGAGGGGCAGTTCACCGACAGGGCGTCAGCCCCTCGTCGTGGGGGCCACCACGGTGTCGACGCAGCTGACCTGGCTGTGCGCGGCGGGACACACCTGCGTGGAGTCGTTGACGACGGTGACGTTTCCACCCTTGTCGGTGGCGACCTGGTACTCGCTCGTCTGGACGCAGCGCACCTGCCCCTTGCCGTCCTCGACGCACGCGCCGGGGCCGCCGTGAGCGGAGGCCTGGACGGCGCCGGCGCCGATGAGAGCGACGCTCCCCAGGAACCCCGCCACCGCCGCGATCTTCTTCGAGTTGAACATCTGCCTCTTCCTTTGCCAGAAGCCAGGAAACAGGCCCCGGGGCTCGGACACATGGTTCGAGCCCCGGGGCCTGCTCAGATCACGAAGATCAGTGACCGCCGCGCAGCGAGAACGCCTGCGAGCAGGTCAGGGACTCCTTCTCGCTGTTGTCCTGGTTCGCCAGGCCCAGCAGGGCGGCAACGTTGACGTTGACATCGTCGACGTTGACGAGGCCCTGGGTCGAGTCGTCCTGCGAGCAAGACTGGTTCTGCGTGTTGTCGAGCTTGAACTTGTCGTCCCCGCCCGCAGCGTGACCCACGCCGGCGCCGAGGAAGCTGACGCTGCCGAGCATGGCCACGACGACCGCGGCCTTCTGGTACTTGCGCATTACTTCTCCGATTTCTCGAGTCGACACAGACCGTTATGGTCCGGTCACTGACAGTCGCTAACATAAGCGGCACCAGGGGCTTTTGCCACGCGAAACGCCCCGCAGCATGGCTTTCTTGTGAAAGTGCAGGCCACAGCGCTCCCGCGGATGCATCGAGTGGGTCAAGCAGGGGGCGAGCGGGCGCCCTGTTCCGCTGGCGCACAGGCGGCCGCAGCCACCCGCGGTCGCAGGTGGAGGGCCACCCCGCCCGTTCACGCGGCGCAGAGGCCGTGCAGCGAGCAGGAGACCGCGAACAACACCCGAATGGCCGAGCCTCTGTTCAAGACGGGTGATCTGGTGAGGATTTGTCGTGACTGGTCCGGGGTCCTCGCGTTGAAGGGGCAGTGCGGTCGCGCGTACTGCTGCCGTACTTACCTAGTCAGTAAGGGAGAACGTGATGTCTCGCATCGCGAAGGTTGGCGCTGTCGCTCTCGGCACGGGCGCCGTGGTGCTCAGTGGGGCCGGTCTCGCCGCGGCGGACGCGGGTGCCAAGGGTGCCGCCATCGGCTCGCCCGGCGTCCTGTCCGGCAACGTGGTCCAGGTGCCGGTCCACGTGCCGATCAACGTGTGCGGCAACACCGTCAACATCGTCGGCCTGCTCAACCCGGCCGTCGGCAACACCTGCAAGAACGAGGGCCACAACAAGAAGAAGGACGACAAGAAGAGCGGCTCGAAGAGCGGCCACCGCCACTGACGTCCACTGTCCGACTCGAGAGCCCCGGCACCCGATCGCCGGGGCTCTTTCCTTCGTCGGCGCCCGGAATCCGTGTCACCTCAGGCGTAGCGGTAGATCCGGCCGACATCCTCCAGCTCCTGCGGTGTCACGTCCCACGGGGGCAGCTTCTGGCGCCGGGCCACGATCCGGCCGTGCTGCCGGTCACTCTGGCGGGGCGGTGTCGCGGGGAGGTATCCGGCGCCGCGGTGGCGGCGTTGCCAGCGGTACCACTGGAGGTCGATGAAGGCGTGGTGCAACCAGAACACGGGGTCGTTGACGGAGGCGCCGCCGAGCATGTCACCGCCGACCCAGCCGTGCACCCGGTTGTGGTTGCGCCACGAGGTGTCGTCCCCTCGGCTGCTCCAGCCCTCCAGCTTGTTGCGGAAACCGCGCGTGACCGTCGAGTCCCAGGGCGACACGTCGTAGACGGGATCCTTCAGCGCCCACTCCAGTTCGCTCTTGGTGGGCAGTGCGATCGGGTCGCCGCGGCGTCCGAGGTCCCGGGTGAGGAACGTCCTGTCGGTCACGTTCACCTTGATGGTCCAGTGGCCTTCCCGATGGGCGAACGGGCCTGTCGTCACCTGGTGGTCCAAACGGCGCCCGTCACCCCCGAGGAGATCGGCCGTCCAGGGCGCGGAGGTGGGTGTGCGGTCGCGCGTCCAGTCCCAGTACGGCAGCGTCACCGAGGAGTCCACCCGGCGCAGCGCGCGCTCCAGGTCGAGCAGGAACCGGCGGTGCCAGGGCAGGAACGAGGGCGCCATGTGGGCGGCGCGCAGCCCGTGTTCGCCGTCCACGGAGAAGTACTCGATGTGCATCCGCACGAACTCGTCGTACTCGCCCCGCCGTTTGACCTCCAGCAGCGCCTTGACGAACCGGCGCCGTTCCGCCCTGGTGAGCGTGGCGGCGTCCTTACGTACGTACGCCACGCCGGTCCCCCATGTGCACGTGCTCCGCGCCTTCCTGGCCCGCGGCCGGGTCGCGCAGGCGCTGTCCGGGGCCGAGCTGGTCGACGGCCGCGCGGGCGGCCTCGAGCGGTGAGCGGTAGGAGCAGTAGTGGTCGACCATGCTGAGCCAGGTTCCGTCGGCCCGGCGCATCAGGTGCAGCGGCCGGCCGTCCACGGTGACGTGCCAGCGGCCCTCCTCATCGGGGCCGAGCGGCGGGGTCCACACCGCGCCGATGCGACGGCCTCGGTAGGTCTGGGCGAAGGTGGTGCGGGTCGGGGTGGCCCCGGGCCCGGAGCGCTGCGGCAGGACGGCGGCGGCCACCGGGGCAGCCAGGGCCGCGGCGAGGGCGCAGGCGCGCAGACCCCGCGTCACCTCCCGCCGCGTACTGCCCGTCTCCTGCCGCCTACTGACCGCTTCCCGCCGCGTGTTGCCCGTCTCCCGCCGCGTACCACCCGCCTCCCGTGGTGAGCTGCCCGCCGCTTGGGGGCGCGCCGGGGCCGGTGTCCCGCCGCTCGCCGGTCCTCCGCCTCCGCTGACGACCATGGTCCACTCCTCGTCCGGTTTCCGCTGTCGTAGCGGTAACCGCCGGACGTCCCGCGCGGTCACCGCCGCGCGGCCAGACAAGTGATCTTCAGCGTCCGTCCCGGCGGGGAGCGGGGCGCGTCACCGGCCGGGCACAAACGGAGGGCCGGTCCTCGGACTTCTCGAGGACCGGCCCTCCGTAGGGCGTGGTTCCAGCCCTAGAACCACAGGTTGCCGTGCATCGGCTTGACGTCGTTGACCACGGACGCGGCGTTCTTCGCCGTGCTGACCAGCGACTCCTTGCCCTGGGCGCTCACGTCGAAGGGGATCCTGGTGCTCACGCCGCCGGTGAGGTCGGTGGACGCCAGGTCACGGGTGCCCTGAGCGGCCGGAGCGGGCTCAGGAGCGGAAGCCGGCTGAGCGGCCGGAGCCGGCTGCGGAGCGGGCGGAGCAACGGGAGCGCTCTGCACAGCCGGAGCAGCCTGAGGAGCCGGGGCGGCCTGAGGAGCCGGAGCAGCCTGAGGAGCCGGAGCGGCCTGAGGAGCCGGGGCGGCCTGAGGGGCAGGAGCGGCCTGAGGGGCAGGAGCGGCCTGAGGAGCCGGAGCGGCCTGAGGAGCCGGAGCGGACTGGGCAACCGGGGCGCTCTGCACAGCCGGAGCGCTCTGAGCGGCGGGCGCGCTCTGCACCGGAGCGGCCTGAGCGGCCGGGGCACTCTGGGCGGCCGGGGCGCTCTGCACATCCGGGACGCTCTGAGCGGCGGGAGCGCTCGGGGCGACCATGGCGTCGTGGGCGAACGCCGGTGTGGCGGAACCAGCGGCGATCAAGGACCCGGCAAAGACGGCGGCAGCCTTCAGAGACTTCATCGTGTTCCTTTCTTCGGCAACGCACGTCGCCGGAGGGGTTTCTGTCGCCGTGCCTAACGAGCTCTGGCCTGGGCGGAAACCGAGATCCCGAAGATTGCCGATACCTCATACGAGATCTATTAAAAGACCGGCGCCGAGGGCGGAAAGGAACCGGGGGAAAACGTGAAGCCGGACGGGGGACACGACAGTCGTGGTGCCGCTCCGAGAGGGCCGGCACCACGACTGGACGAGCTCGGGATCAAGGGGCCGGCGGGAGCGCCGGCGTCAGCAGCGGGACATCAGGGTAGGTGACGGCCTCGGGAGTCAAGAGCGCGGACGTGTCGGCCGGGGCGCTCGACGACGTCGCGGAAGTGGACTGCTCCGCGGGCAACAGGTCGCTTCCGACCAGCGCGGCGAGCAGGTCGTCCACACCGCCCAGCAGCTCGTCGACCGTGGGAAGGACACCGCCGACGCCGGAGGTGATCGTCTCCAGGAGGCCGTCGACAGCGCCCAGCACGAGTTCCAGCAGGTCGCCCACGGGGTCGGCGGCGCGCGGCTCGGGCGCGACGGGCATCACGGCGGGCAGCACGGGGGCCGGCAGCAGTACGACCGTCGACTCGTCCGGGTTCTCGGTGTTCCGGGCGGCCGCCCGGGCCACGGCGGCCTTGGCGGCGTCTCCCAGCTTCCGGGCCTCGGTCGCGGACAGTCGGCCGTTGCCGTCCCGGAGTACGGCGTTGAGCAGGTCGGCCACCGGGGTGAGATCGCCCCAGTGGAGTCTTCCGATCTGTACGAGACGCGCGTCCGCGCCGGGGAGCCGGGCCTCGGGCGCCACATGGCCCTGCCCGCCGACCGAGTCGGCCGCCATGGCGACGGGGCCGGCGATCCCGACCAGAAGGGCGGCGCAGAGTGCGCTGGAGGCGATGCGCCGTGCGGGCAGAGCAGGCATGAGAATTCCTTTCGACGGCGTTGGATCTTGAGCCCACCGTGAAAGCGCCCGGGTCTTCCCGCAACTGTTCATAGGCTTTTCGGGATTACGTGATTCCCCCTTTTGCGCGTCCATCCTGATCAGACGGTGTGTCAGGAAACCTCCCCCCGGCCCCTGCCGGAGCAACACACCGGCCTTCCCCGCTCGGGGCACCGGGGCCGACGGCCGCGCATCAGTCAACACACGCGGTTTCACTATTCCGACACACTTGTCAGACTTCACCGAATTTCTTCGACTATGTCCGATTCATGACTAGAGTTGCGAACCGCCCGACGCCCTCCCCAGCGCGGACACATCGCTCTCGTGGCGCTGCTGCCACGGCCACCTGTTCCGAAAGGCAACAAACGGTCATGCGTCATTCCCTGGGCCCGCTGTTCCGCCGCGCGACCGTGGGCGTCCTCGCCCTTGCCGCCGTGTGGGCAGCGGGCGGTTCTCCGGCGGCCGCACCGGCCGCCGCCCCCTCACCGGAGGCCGAGAGCCTCGTCTTCGGCGAGCGGTACCGCGCGCTGCAGCACGGCAGCATCGTACGCGCGGCCAACGCCTCGATCACCTGCCGCGCGACCCATCGGCCGGCGTGTCCGGACGCGCAGGCGGGCGGATCCGGTGCGAACGGCGACTTCGACATGTTCTACGTCGACGTCGACCGCGATCCCAACACCTACAACTCCTCCCGCGGGGAGGTCCGCCTGCCCAGCGGCGCCCGGGTGTCGTACGCGCGCCTCTACTGGGGCGGCAACCTGCGCGTCGGCGAACAGAAGCCGGCGGAGGACAACGGGCGCGTGCTGGTCGCCGAACCCGGCGGCGAGTACAAGGAACTGATCGCCGACACGGTGGTCGGACACCGCGTGCTGGACGGCATGGACGCCTTCCAGGCCTCGGCGGACGTGACACGGCTGGTGCGGGAAGGCGGCCCGGGCCTGTACACCGTGGCCCAGATCAACATCGCCATGGGCCGATCGACGGCCGGGTCGTGGGGCGGCTGGACGCTCGTGGTCGCCTACGAGCACCCCGAGGAGCCGCTGCGGCACCTCTCGCTCTGGGACGGCTTCGCCCCCCTGAACTCCGGTGGGGGACAGACGATCCAGCTGACCAACCTGGGCTGGGCCGCCGGCGCGGGAGGCCGCGCGGGGCTGGTGGCGTACAACGGCGACCGGGGAAGCGGCGGCGACACGTTCACCGTGACGACCGGTCAGTCCGAGAACGCCCTCAGCAACGCGGCCAACCCCCAGAACGACGTCCTCAACTCCACCATCAGCGAGCCCGGGGCGGATGCGGCACGGGTCCCCGCGTACACCAACACCCTCGGCTACGACTCCGACGTGTTCGACCTCGGGAGAAGCCTGGAGCGCGCCGGCGACCAGGCGACCTTCCGGATCCGGTCCCAGCAGGACGCGGCATGGGCCGGCGTGCTCTTCGCCGCCGTCGACGCACGGCGGTGACTCCGACGCCGTCCGCCCCGAACGCCATCGCGAGCGAGGAATCCGCGCACATGCATCCGTCATCGACCGCCCCTCTCCCCAGAGTCCTGCACCTCACCCAACCGGTGGACGGCGGCGTCGCGCGCGTCGTGACGGACCTGGTCCGGGCCCAGCTGTCGGACGGCCTGGACGTCACCGTGGCCTGCCCCGACAGCGCGCTCACCACGAAACTGCGCACGCTCGGCGCGCGCGTACGGCACTGGCACGCGACACGGTCGCCGGGGACGTCGCTGCTCCGGGAGGTACGGCACCTGGCACAGGTGATCGACGAGGTACGTCCCGATCTGGTGCACGCCCACAGCGCGAAGGCCGGACTCGCCGGACGGCTCGCGGTGCGCGGGCGGATCCCGACGGTCTTCCAGCCGCACGCCTGGTCGTTCGAGGCGGTCGGCGGCGGCACCGCGGCCCTGGCGCTGATGTGGGAACGCTGGGGGGCGCGGTGGGCCTCACGCGTGCTGTGTGTGAGTGAGGCCGAGCGCGCGACCGGCATGGGCGCCAGGATCACCGGCCGGTGGACCGTCGTCCCCAACGGCATCGACCCGGAGCGCTTCCACCCGGCCGCCGCCGGCACCGTACGGGCCGGGCTCGCGCCGCTCGCCGGCATCCACCCGGCGGCACCGCTCGCGGTGTGCGTGGGGCGGCTGTGCCGGCAGAAGGGGCAGGACGTCCTGCTGCGGGCGTGGGAATCCGTCGTGCAGCGGGTGCCCGACGCCCGCCTCGTCCTGGTCGGTGACGGGCCCGACCTCGACCGGCTGCGCGAAGGCGCCCCGCCTTCCGTGGTGTTCACGGGAGCCGTCGCCGACGCCTCCCCCTGGTACCAGGCCGCCGACCTCGTCATCCTGCCGTCCCGCTGGGAGGGCATGGCCCTCGCGCCGCTGGAGGCGATGGCCTGCGGGCGGCCCGTGGTGGTCACGGACGTCGACGGCGCCCGCGAGAGCCTGCCGCCCGCCATCACTTCCCGGTGCCTGGTCCCGCCGGAGAACCCGGCGGCACTGGCCGGGGCCGTCACCGAGTTGCTGGTCGACCCGCTGCTGCGCGAGACGCTCGGCAACCAGGGCCGCCGGCACGTGCTGTCCACCCACGACGTGCGGCACACCGCCGAAGCCGTCTCGGACGTCTACCGCGACCTGCTCGGCCCGTGGACCGCCGCCACCCCCGGCGTCATTCCCGGCGCCATTCCCGGCGCTGAGCACGGTCAGCCGCTCGACACCGGACGTGGCGCCGAGACGAACCGGACACCGCAGCGCGTCGAGCCCACCGAGTACAGGGAGTCCATCCACTCGTGACCGCCGAACGCACCGTGCCCTCCCCCGGCGTACAGCCGCGGGAGCACGGATCCTCACCAGTCACGGTCATGCCGCCGCGTGGCACCGCCACCGGCCCCCGGCTGTCCGCCCCGCGGCCCCCGGCCCGGCCCGCCTCACCCGTCCCCCTGCTCGTCGCGGACGGCGTCGCCGCCCTGGCGGGCGTGCCGGTGCTCACCGAGACCCAGCGCCATCCACTCCTGGTCACCCTGCTGATCGTCGCCGCGCTGCTGCCGCGCCGGCGCGACGGGCGGGCGCCGGTACCGGGGCTGCTGGAGGAACTGCCCGCCGTGTGCGGGCGGATCGCGGTGACCTGGCTGGCCCTCGCGGCGCTGCTGGCGGCGTACCGGCCGGAGCACGCGCTGTCCCTCGGTACCGTGCTGACGGGCCTCGCTCTGCATGCGACGGCCTGCTGTGCGCTGCGCGGAGCCGTGCACGCGCGGCGCCGCGGCGCGCTGCTGCGCCACCCGCACACCGCACTCGTCCTCGGCCCGGTCGCCACCGCGCAGCGTGTGGCGGCCGCCGTACTGCGTCACCCGCGGTGCGGCGTGCGGCCGGTGGGCATCGTCGCCGAGCAGCCGGACGGCACCGAGACCCTGCCGGTGCTGACGAACGCCGAGGAGGTCGAGCGCGCGGTCATCCAGAACGGGGTGCGGGCCGTGCTGGCCGTGCACCCCTCGGTCCGTGCCGAACAGGAGCCGCTGCTGCGGGCGCTGGCCGAGTCGGGCTGCGTGGTCTGGGAGGTCGACGCCGACACACCCTCGTACGCCACGCGGGAGCGGCTCGCCGGGTTCTCCTGCCGGCGTCTGGACATGTCCCCGGCCCGGCGGGACAGCGTGGGCAAGCGAACCCTCGACATCCTGGTGTCGGGGACATTGTTGTTGCTGGTCAGCCCGCTGCTGCTGGCCTTCGCGGCGGCGCTGCGGCTCAGCGACGGGCCGGGCGTGGTGTTCCGGCAGGAGCGCATCGGCAAGGGCGGCAAGCCGTTCACACTGCTGAAGTTCCGTACCCACCGCCCGGTCGACGAGCACGAGTCGGCGACCCGGTGGAGCGTGGCGAACGAGAACGAGATGCGCTGGTTCTGCCGGATGCTGCGGCGCACCTCGCTCGACGAACTGCTCCAGCTGTGGAACGTGCTCCGGGGCGACATGAGCCTGGTCGGACCACGGCCCGAACGGCCCTACTTCGTCACCCAGTTCGGCCAGACCTACCCCGGCTACTCGGTCCGCCACCGCATGCGGACCGGCATCACCGGACTGGCCCAGATCCACGGGCTGCGCGGCGACACCTCGATCGAGGACCGCTGCCGGTTCGACAACGCCTACATCGACGACTGGTCCCTGTGGCAGGACATCTGCATCCTGCTGCGCACCGCGGCCACGGTGGTACGTCCGACGGGGAGCTGACAGAGGTGAGCCTCGCACTGACGCCGCTCCCCCGCCGCGTCGCCGCACTGACACCGGCCCTGCCCATCGTGGCCGTGCCCGCCCTGCTGGCCCTGCCGGTGATGCCCGAGGGCGCCGGTCCCGCCGACGTGCTCTCCGGGCTCGTCGTGATCTACTGCGTGATCCGTCTGCTGCGCGAACGGCGGCGTCCGTTGTCGCCCGTCGCGGCCGTGGTCCTGGGCCTGCCGGTCGTGGGACTGGCGCTCGCCGCCATGGGGGCGCTCTCGTCCGAGGCCGGGCTCACCGGCCTCGGGCGCTATCTGCAGACGTTCGTCCTCGTTCCGGCGGCCGTACTGCTGCTGCTCCGCGACCGGACCGGCTTCCGGATGGTGGCCTGGTCCTTCGTGGGGCTCGGCCTGTGTCAGGGGGCCGTCGGCGTACACCAGTTCGTCACCCGGACCGGTGCCTCGTACCAGGGCGCGAACATCCGGGCGGTGGGCACCTTCGGGCCGCACGACGTGATGGGCATGGCGACGGCGGTCTCGCTCGGCCTGGTCTGCGCGGTCGGCATCGCGCTGGGCCGGCTGTCCGTACGGCAGCGGGTGACCGCCGCCGGGTGCGCCCTGGTCCTGTTGCTGCCGCTGGCGCTCTCCTTCAGCCGGGGAGCCTGGATCGCGACCGTCCTGACCTGCACGATGCAACTGGTGCTGGCCGGGTTCCGGCGCGCGCTGAAGGTCGCCGGGGCCGCCGTCGCCGCGGGCGTGATCCTGGTCGGCGGGTTCGGCGTGGGCTCGGCCCTCCTGCAGCAGCGGATCGACAGCATCGCCCAGGTCGCCGACGCGCCCGACCAGTCCGTCGTCGACCGGTACACCCTGTGGGCCGCCGCCACCGACATCTGGCGTCAGCACCCGCTGACCGGTGTCGGACTGAAGGGCTTCCCCGAGTACCGGGACGGGCACGCCACGCTGGCGCTGTCCTCGGGCAGCGAGACCGACGGCGCGGGAATGGTGTACCAGAGGCAGCCGCTGCTGTCGCCGCACAACATGTATCTGCTGGTGCTGAGCGAGCAGGGCCTGATCGGGCTGCTGGGGCTCGCCGGGAGCTGGCTGGCGCTGCTGGTGTGCGGGATGCGGCGGCTGCTGCGCGTCCGCGACCGCGGACCGGGACTCGACTGCGGGCTCGCCGCCTGCGGACTGCTGGTCTGGCTGCTGACGGACTTCATGTACGGGGACATCGGCGGTCCCGCGACCGTGCTGATCGCCGTGAGCATGGGGCTCGTGGCGTGGTGGGCGCTGGCCGGCGAGCCCCGTGCGGACGCGGCCCGGGTCGAGGTGCGGGAGCCCGCCGAGGAGGCTCTGGCGCGATGACGGTGGTGCCTTCGCAGTCCCCCGGGCCCGAGACGGACGACGCGGCGACCGTGCCCCCGGCGCGGGCCGCCACCAAGGCCGCGGGCAGTGCCGAACCGGTCTCGGCGTCGGCTTCCGCCTCGGTCTCCGGGCGTTTTCTGGCCAGGGCCGCGCTCGTCACGGCGTCGCTGTCCATCGCCGGTTCCCTGCTCGGCCTGGTGCGCGACCAGTCGCTGGCCCGGCTGTTCGGGGCCGGGAGCGACACGGACGCCTTCCTGGTCGCGTGGACCGTGCCGGAGTTCGCCGCCACGCTGCTCATCGAGGACGGGCTGGCGATCGCGCTGATCCCGGCGTTCAGCATGGCGCTGGCCCGCCGCGCCCGGGGTGCCGCGGGCGATCCGGTGCGGGCCCTGGTCGGCGCGACCCTGCCGCGGCTGTGCCTCGCCCTGGCCGCGGTGGCCGCGCTGGTCGCCGGTACCGCACCCTTCCTGGTCCGGGCCCTCGCCCCGGGCCTGCCCGATCCCGGGCTGGCCGCCGACTGCACCCGGATCACCGCGACCTGCGTGCTGGCCTTCGGTCTCGCCGGGTACTGCAGTGCCGCCCTGCGGGCCCACCGCTGCTTCCTCGCGCCGGCGGCGATCTACGTCGCCTACAACACCGGCATCATCGCCGCGATGTTCCTGTTCGGCGCGGACTGGGGCGTGCGCTCCGCCGCGGTCGGGGTGGCGGCGGGCGGCTGTCTGATGGTGGCGGTGCAACTGCCGTCGCTGTGGCGGCGGCTGGCGTCACGCACGCAGCCCCTCACCGGTGCCGGGGCCGCCGACACCGAGGGGCAGCCGATGCAGCTCGCCCTGGTCGCCGCCGTGCTCCTGTTCGCACTGTGCCGCCAGTCGCAGGTCCTCGCCGAACGGTTCCTCGCCTCCGGCCTGCCCTCCGGCGCCATCTCGCACCTGAACTACGCGCAGAAGGTCGCCCAGATCCCGATGACGCTGTCGCTGATGGTGTGCACCGTCACCTTCCCGGTGGTGGCGCGGGCCCTGGCGGACGGCGACACCGAGCGGGCCCGCAGCCGCGTGGAACGGGATCTCGCGCTCGCCGCCTGTCTGGTGCTGCTGGGCATGTGCGCCGTGATCGCCTGTGCCCCGCAGATGGTCGAACTGCTCTTCCAGCGGGGGGCATTCAGCGCGAGTGACACCGCGGCGACGGCGGACGTCATGCGCGTGTACGCCCTCGGGCTACTGGGCCAGACCCTGGTGGGCGCCCTCGTGCGCTCCTATTTCTCGGCGGGCCGGGCCGTCTGGTACCCCCTCGGCGCGATGACGGCGGGCATCACCGTGACGTTCGCGATCGGCGCCGCGACCGTGCACTCCTGGGGCGTGGCGGGCATCGCCGCCGCCAACGCGTTCGGCATCACCGTCACGGCCGCCCTGCTGCTCGCCGGTCTGCGTACGGGCCGGCGGAACAGTCCGTACGGCGTCTCGGTCCGTGTCCGGCAGGTGCTGGCCGAGTTGAGCAGGCTGGTGTGCGCCGCGGTCGCCGCCACGGCCGCGGGGGCGTACGCGGCGGGGCGGATGCCGTCCCCGGCGGCGGGCCTCGTGGCCGGCCTGCTGACCGTGACCCTCGTCTTCGTCCCGCTCACCTGGGCCCTCGGTGCCCAGGGCTCCGCGTCCGCCCTGCGCTCCCTACGCGCCGTCACACGAAGGCTTCCACATGGCCGTTTCCGTTGATTCCCCCGACACCGGGAGACCCCCGGCCCCGCGCAGGGGCCCGGTCCCCTGGGTGGCGATGTACCACTCGGTGGGCGACTGCTCAGACGACCCGTACCGCATCACGGTCACGCCCGAGCGGCTCGACCGGCAGCTGGCGTGGCTGCGCCGGCGCGGACTGCGGGGCGTGTCCGTGACGGAGCTGCTCGCCGCGCGCGCCCGGGGCGAGGGGCGGAACCTGGTCGGGCTGACCTTCGACGACGGGTACACCGACTTCGTCACCGAGGCCCTGCCGCGCTTGCGCCGCTGGAACTGCGGCGCCACCCTCTTCGTGCTGCCCGGGCGGCTCGGCGGCGAGAACGCCTGGGACCCGCTCGGCCCGCGCAAGCCGCTGCTGAGCGCGGACGGCATCCGGAGCGCGGCGGCCGAGGGCGTGGAGATCGGCTCGCACGGGCTGACGCACGTCGACCTCACCAAGGCGGACGACCTCACCCTGAAGACCGAGGTAGCCGAGAGCCGCGCGCGGCTGGAGGAGCTGACGGGTGCTCCGGTCGAGGGCTTCTGCTACCCGTACGGCACGATCGACGCCCGCGCCGTCGAGGCCGTACGGCAGGCGGGGTACCGCTACGCCTGCGCCATCGACCCCGGGCCGCTGACCGGTCCGCACGCCCTGCCGCGTGTGTACGTCGGCCAGGAGGACACGGCCTGGCGCCTGCAGCTCAAGCACTGGCTGCACCGGCTGCGGCGGCGTCCGGTGGAGGGCCTGTGAGATGAGGGCTCTGCACATCATCACCGGCCTCGGGGTCGGCGGGGCCGAGCAGCAGCTGCGTCTCATGCTGCGGCATCTGCCCGTCGACTGCGACGTCGTGACGCTCACCAACCCCGGCGCGGTCGCCGAGGGGCTCACCGCCGACGGCGTCCGTGTCACGCATCTCGGCATGGGCGGCAACCGTGACCTCGCCGCGCTGCCGCGCCTGGTCCGGCTGATCCGCAAGGGCGGTTACGACCTGGTGCACACCCACCTGTACCGGGCCTGCGTGTACGGCCGGCTCGCCGCCCGTGTCGCCGGGGTCCGGGCGGTCGTCGCCACCGAGCACTCCCTGGGCGACTCGCAGATGGAGGGCCGCCGGCTGACGGCCGGGGTGCGCAGGCTGTACCTCGCCAGCGAACGGCTCGGGTCGGCGACGGTCGCCGTCTCCCCGACGGTGGCCGACCGCCTGAAGCGCTGGGGGGTGCCCGCGCCCCGGATCGAGGTCGTCCCGAACGGCATCGACGTGGACCGCTTCCGCTTCGCCCCGGAGCGGCGCGCGGACACCCGCAGGCACCTCGGCCTGCCGGCGGACGCGTTCGTCGTCGGCGGCGTCGGCCGGCTCGCCCCGGGGAAGCGGTTCGACGTCCTCGTCCGCGCGCTCGGCCGGCTCCCGGACGACCACTGGCTGCTGCTGGTGGGCGGCGGCCCCGAGGAACACGCCCTGCGCCGCACGGCCCACGCGGCCGGCGTGGCCGGCCGTGTCGTGTTCGCCGGCGAGCGTCCCTACGTGGCCGACGGTTCGCCCGGCCCCGACCTGCCCGCGCTCACCTCGGCGATGGACCTGTTCGCCGCCCCGTCCACCGACGAGGCCTTCGGTCTGGCGGCCGTGGAGGCGCTGGCATCCGGCCTGCCCGTGCTCTACGCCTCCTGCCCGGCGATCGAGGACGTGCGCCCGCCGGACGCCACCGACGACGGCGTCCGGCGGGTGCGCGGCGGCCCCGAGGCCTACGCCCACGCGATCGCCGAGGTCAGCGCGGCCGGCCCCCGGCCGCGCACGGCCTCGGAGGTCGCAGACCACTACAGCATCACCCACTGCGCGGCCCGTCTCACGGACGTGTACGCGGCAGCGGTCTCCACTTCGCCGTCCCCCTCACCTCTGGGAGCCAACTCCTCATGACCGACACTCCGACCCGTCAGCGCCGCCTGTCCCTGGCCCGTCTCAGGGCGCTGCCGCTATGGTCCGTGCTCGCGGCCGGCACCCTCGCCGGGGGCCTCGTCGGCGGTTCGTACGGCGTGCTCACCCCTTCGACGTACACGGCCACCAGCTACGTCATCGCCGTGCCGACGGGGAAGTCCACGCCGGACGCCGCCCTCGGTTTCGCCCAGGCGTACGGCCGGGTCGCCACACAGCTCGCGGTGCTCGGGGACGCGCAGGTGTGGGCGGGTGTGCCGGTGCGCACCCTGCAGCGCAGTGTGCGCTCGGCGACGTCGCCGGACGCGCCGATGGTCGCCGTCTCGGCCACCTCCTCGAACCCCGCCCTCGCCGTCGACATGGCCAACGCGGTCACCCGGGCGCTGACCCGGCACGCCGACGACAGCCGGGGCAACACCAACGTGCGGCTCGTGCAGTTCTCGCGCGCGGTGGAGCCGAGCGAGCCGACGTCCGCGTCATCGGCGGTGACCGGTCTGGTGGGCGCGAGCGCGGGTGGTCTGCTGGGCGGCCTCGCTCTGCTGGCGCGGCCGAGGAGGAACGGCCAGGACGACGACGCCGCCCCGGCCCCCTCGGTGCCCGGCCCGGCCGCCGCCGCCGATGTGCGCGGCGGCCGGTGACGACGGTGGGCCCGGCCGGGCCGGTGGCGGCGGATCCCGAAGCGGGTCGGCCGCCACCGGCCGGGTGGGCGGGCGCACTACCACCAGTCGAAGCGGAGGCAGAGCTTCCCTCCGAGCCACTCCTCCACCCAACTGCCCAGGTCCAGCGGGGTGCAGTCCGCCGGGGGCGGTGGGGTGCCGGGCGGGGTCGACGGGGTCGGTTGCGGCGTGGGCGTGCCGGGCGAGGTCGCCTCGTCGGTGCGGCCGAAGAGGGCCGACCGGTAGAGGTGGGACGACTTCGGGTTGGCCGCGCACTGCCACACACCGTGCGGGCAGTAGTCGGTCAGCGTGTTGTAGAGCGGTCTGTGCTCGTCCATCCAGTCGAGCATGCTCCGCATGTACTCAGGATTGTCACCGTTGCGGAAGAGCCCCCATTCCGGATAGGAAATGGGTTTGCCGTGAGCCCTCGCGAAATCCACGTGGTCCTGAAGCCCGTAAGGCTCTTTCACCTGTTGCTCGAACGACATGCCGGTCGGCTGGTCATAGGAATCCATGCCGATGATGTCGACGGTGTCGTCCCCCGGATAGCATTTCGTCCAGGGAACGGCGTCCACCCCACGGCTCGGCGTGAAATCGAACCGGAATTTCTGGCCCGGCACGGAACGCATGGTGGTGACGATCCTGTTCCAGTACTTCTTCCAGGCCTCCGGGTCCGGCCCACAGCGATGGGTGTACGTCGTGCCGTTCATCTCCCAGCCGAGCACGAGGATCGTGTCCGGCACCTTCAGGTCCACCAGCCGTTCGGCGAGGACACGGAAGTGGTGATCGAACTCTCCGGCCGCGCCCTGCCGCAGCAGCCGCCGGACCTCGTTGTCGGAGATGCCCTCCTCGTTGCGCTCCTGCATGGGGACGTTGAGGACGAGCATCCGGTCGGCCTTCTTGTTGCGCCACTGCGCCCACACGTCCAGGAAGTCGGGAGCACCCTCGATGTCGCGCCAGCGGTGGCCCGGCAGGTAGGTGTGGCCGGCACGCAGCTCGGTGCCGCCCAGCCAGTGACTGAACAGCGGCATCCGGGCCACGCCGCGGGCGTCGGACTTGAGGAAGACACCGACGGCCGGGGCTTCCTGCGGCACCGGACTGGTGGAGGGGGCCGGCGTCGCGGGCAAGGGGACGGCCGGAGGAGCGAGGGCCGAGGGCGAGGCCACGGGCGCCGGGGTCGGCGCCGGAGCCCGAGGTTCGGCGGCGCGCGCCACCCCCACCCCCACCCCCACCGCCGGGCCGGACGCCAGGGCGGCCGACGCGGCGACCGCTGCCGCGCCCAGGGCCAGCCGGCGGACCCCGGTCCGCTTGCGTTGTGGGGCCATGCCTGCTCCTTTCTTCGCTCTCGTCCGGACTGCTGCCGAGGTTCTTGTTATTGACGGGCAGTCATATGAAGTGAGTCATAGAAAAGCCCATGACGCCACAACCGTTGCGGCTTTCGAGTGCCGGGCTCGCCCGAGTGGGTGAGTCGATCGAAGAGAAAGAGAGAATTCGTGTCGCTGCTCGACACCCGCGTCCCCGCTGTTGTGCTGCGGATCGACCGGAATCCCTTTCACCACGGAACGCTGGGAGCCGTGCGTTCGCTCGGCAGGGCGGGCGTGGAGGTACATGTCGTCGCGGATTGCGAGGGAAGTCCCGTCGGCGTGTCACGTTATGTGCGTCAGATGCATCCCCCGCCCCCGCCGGGAGCGTCCCCGGACGAGATTCTCGCCGTGCTGCGGCAGGTGGCCGACCGGATCGCGCGTCCCGCCGTGCTGGTCCCGATGGACGACGCGAGCGCGATCGCCGTGCTCCGGATGCGGGACGCGCTCGCGCCCTCCTACCTGCTGCCGGCGATGCCGGGCACGCTGGCCGAAAGCGTCGCCGACAAGGCGGAACTGGCCGCCGTGTGCGCGGCCACCGACGTCCCGCACCCGGTGACCCTCGTCCCGGAGAGTCCGGCGGAGGTCGCCGACGCCATGCGGCAGCTCGGGCTGCCGGTGGTGGCGAAGTGGAGCCGGCCCTGGCTGCTGCCGACCGGCAGCGGGCTGCGCAGCACGGTGCTCGCGCGGTCCGTGCAGCAGGCCCGGGAGCTGTTCCTGCGCACCGAGGAAGCGGGCAGCCGGCTGCTGCTCCAGGCGTACCTGGCGCCGGGGCCGGACCGGGACTGGTTCTTCCACGGCTACGCCGACCACTCGGGCACCGTGCGCGCCGGCGGGCCGGGCCGCAAGCAGCTGTCCTGGCCACGGGGTGCGGGGCTGACCGCGGTGGGCTCCTGGACCCCGAACACAGAGGTGCGGGCCCTGGCCGAGCGGCTCACCGCCAAGCTGGGCTACCGGGGCATCTTCGACCTCGACTTCCGCCGCTGCGGCGAGACGGGCCGCTACCACCTGCTCGACTTCAACCCGCGCACCGGCGCCCAGTTCCGGCTCTTCGCGGACCGGGCGGGGCTGGACGTCGTACGGGCCCTGCACCTGGACATGACGGGCCGTCCGCTGCCGGACGGGGCCCCGATGGCCGGACGGACGTTCGTGGTGGAGAACTACGCGCCGCTGGCCGCGCTGCGTGCGGCGCCGGGCGGGCGCGAGCTGGCCTGGTACGCCGCGGACGACCGCTCTCCCGGACGGGCCATGTGGGCGCTGTGGTGCCGGCATGTGTCCCGGCGGCTGCGCGAGCGGCTGAGCACGACGACGGCGGCGACGCCGGCGCCACGGCTGATCCCCCGGGCGGCCTCGCCCTCCCTGACCGACAACGAGAAAGCGAGCAGTTGATGGTGTACGACCTTCTGGTGGTGGGCGCAGGCCCCTACGGTCTGTCGATCGCGTCCCATGCCGCGTCCGCCGGACTGAACCTGCGCGTGTTCGGCCGGCCCATGGCGTCCTGGCGGGACAACATGCCCCGCGGCATGTTCCTGAAGTCGGAGCCGTGGGCGTCCAACCTCTCCGACCCGGCCGGTCGGTGGCGTCTGGACGCCTACTGCGCGGAGCAGGGGCTGACGGCGCGTCACGCCAAGCCGATCCCGGTCGAGGCGTTCGCGGAGTACGGCCTGTGGTTCGCGCGGAACGCGGTGCCGGAGGTGGACGAGCGCACGATCACCCGGGTGGCGGCCGGGCCCGGCGGCTTCACGGCGGTCACCGAGGACGGGGAGGAGGTGCACGCGCGCACGGTGGCCCTGGCGGTCGGTGTGATGCCGTTCGTCGAGGTACCGCAGGCGCTGCGCGGACTGCACCCGGCGCTGGTGACGCACAGCAGCCACCACAGCGACCTCGACCGCTTCCGCGGCAAGGACGTCACGGTGATCGGCGGCGGCCAGGCGGCCCTGGAGACGGCGGCGCTGCTCGCCGAGCAGGGCACGACCGTACGGGTGCTGGCGCGGGCGGACCGGCTGGTGTGGAACGACGTGCCGCCGCCGTGGGAGCGCCCCTGGTGGCAGTCGGTCCGTTCCCCGCACAGCGGCCTCGGCCCCGGGTGGAAGAACTGGTTCTACTCGGAGCGCCCCAACCTGTTCCGGCGGCTGCCGGAGCCGACCCGGGCCCGGATCGCGACCACGGCGCTGGGGCCGGCGGGCGCGTGGTGGGTGCGGGACCGGGTGGAGGGTGTGGTGGAGCTGCTGCCGGGCCATGAGGTGACCGCGGCCGCCGCGGTGCCGGGCGGGGTGCGGCTGGACACGGTGAGCCGGGCGGGTGCCCCGCACAGCCTGGAGACCGAGCACGTCATCGCGGCGACGGGGTTCCGGGCGCGCTGCGACCGGCTGGCACTGCTCTCCGCCGAGCTGCGCGGAACGCTGGCGGCGCTGCCCGACGGCTCTCCCGCGGTCGGGCACGGCTTCGAGTCCTCCCAGCCCGGCCTGTTCTTCGCGGGTCTGGTGACGGCCTCGGGCTTCGGCCCGGCCATGCGGTTCGTCCACGGCGCGTCGTTCACGGCGTCGACGCTCGTGCGCGGAGTGAACCGCCGGCTCGGGGCGGCACCGGCGACCGGCACCGTCCCGGCACCGGTGAGCGGCAGCCGGAGCGAGTCTCCGTCGCCGGTACGCCGCTGAGAAACCCGGCGTTGCGGGCCGCCGACGGGGAGAGAGCCGTCGGCGGCCCGGTCACCTGCTGCCGTGTCCGCCACCGCGGGGGGCCAGTGGTGACACCCCCCGGACCGTGGTCGACGGGGGGTGCGGGTCGTGCTGTCCCGGAGGGCCGGAGCCCTGCGGCCGGGACCATGGCGCAGTGGGCGACGGTGCGGCGGGAGATGCGCCGCCGGCCGGCCCGTACCGCGTTCGGCCCCGGACCGGCTGGGACTGCCTCGGGTGGTGGCAGGCGCCGGTCCGGGGTGGGGTGCGGGTGCCGGACGGGTCGCGTCCGCACCCGGTGACAGCTAGCGCGACCAGCTGGTGCGGCCGCGGCGGTACAGCATCACACCGCCGGCCATCAGGGCGGCGCTGACGGCCGAGGCGGCCGCCAGTGCCCCACTGCCGGTCTCGGCCAGCTGAGGCAGCGGGCCGGTCTCCTCCTGCGTGGTGGACGGCGTCTCGCTCTCCTCCCCGGGGCTTGGTCGGGGAGCCCGGCTTCTCCTTGTCGTGCGGGGTGGGACGCTCCTCCTTGACCGGGGGCGTCCGCTCCTCGCCCGGCTTCGTGGTCTCGTCGTCGTGGCCGTAACCGCCGCCGTAGCCGCCGCCGTACGAGTTGTTCTCGCAGTCGTTCTTGGCCGCCTCGTTGAACACCGCGAGTCCGTCGACGCTGTTGCCGCACACGTTCAGCGGCACGTCGACCGGCGCCTGCACGACGTTGCCGGAGCCCACGCCGGGGGAACCCTTCGCGATCCCCGACGCCTGCGCGCCGGACCCCTTCGAGCCGTAGGAGTTGTTGCGGCAGGCGTTCCCGAACGACTCGTTGAGCGCCGCGATCACGTTGACGGTGTTGCCGCACAGGTTGACCGGAGCGTCGACCGGCACCTGCACGGTGTTCCCGGACAGCACACCAGGAGAATCCTTGGCCACTCCCGACGCGTCCGCGTCGGCGAGGGCGGGGCTGCCGTACAGGGACAGGATCCCCGTGGCGGCCGCCGCCGCGAACGCTCCCTTGCTCAGGGTCTGTCGCATTGCGTTGTCCTCCTGCTTTGAAGAATTGGGGCGGCCGACCTCGGAACGAAGATCCACGTTCGGAGTCGGCGGAGTGGCGGCATGAACGGTCGCAGCGTTGCTCAGGAATGGGGCGTGTGAATGCCGGCTCGCGTCAAAGGGGCAGAAGCGGCGGCCGCCGCGACGGTCATTGCCTCCTTGAGCACTGCGCGTTCCTTTCTCGTAGCGCCGCATGCTCTACAGCCTCATCAACCAGGCACAGGAGAATTGGTTCCGCAGGTTCACCCGGTTGGCCCGCCTCGCGCTCCGGGAAGGTCGTCCCGGTGTCGGTCCCGGTGTCGGTCCGAGGGTCAGTCCCGGCGGCGGTCCGCCTGTTCGATGGCCGTGGCGAGTGCGCGTACCGCCCCGTCCTCGGTGGTGCGGGCCAAGGCGCGGGCGCGGGCGGCCAGTTCCGTGAAGCCGGCCGGGGCTCCCGGGAGGCGGTGGTAACGGTCGTCCGCCGAGCGGAGGGCGTCGGCGAAGTAGGCCGCGACCGCGGTGACCTGGAAGCGGGTGGGGGCGGCGCGCAGGGAGCCGTGGAGGGCGTCGGTCTCGAGGTCGCCGGACTCCTCGTGGGGGTCGCGGGTGCCGGGGTCGAGCCAGCGGACGGTGGCGGTGGCCAGAAGGCCTTCGGCGCCCGGCTCGGTGCGGACGGCGTACAGGGCGGTGACGGTGTGGCCGGGGCCGACCTCGCCGCCGTCGACGCGGTCGTCCCGGAAGTCGTCGTCGGCGACCCGGCGGTTGTCGTAGCCGACCAGGCGGAACTCGGCGACCGTCCGGGGGTCGAAGGAGACCTGGGCCTTGGCGTCGCGTGCGGTGAGGTCGATGTTGCGCGGGAGTTCCTCGCAGAAGACCTCGTGGGCCTCGTCCGGGCCGGACACGTACACGGTGTGGCCGTCGCCCCGGTCGGCGAGGCGTTCCATCAGGGCGTCGCCGTAGTCGCTGCCGACGCCGACGCCGAAGAGGGTGATGCCGTGCTCGCGGCGTTCGCCGGCGATGCGCTCCAGGATGGTGTCGGCGTCGGTGTCGCCGGTGTTGGCGAGGGCGTCGGAGACGAGGACGACCCGGTTGGTGGCGCCCTCGCGCAGGCCCTCGACGGCCGTCTCGTAGCCGGTCTCGACACCGGCGCCGAGGTTGGTGGAGTCCTGGGTGGCCAGGTCGGAGATGACGTCCTGGATCTCGTCCCGGTTGCCATCGAGGCGGGTCATCGGCAGGACCGTCTCGGCCTCGTCGCTGAAGGTGACGATCGCGACCGAGTCGTCGTCGCGCAGCCGGTCCGTCATCACCGAGAGGGACTCCTGGGCGAGGTCGAGGCGGCCCGGTTCGGACATGGAGCCGGAGACGTCGATGACGAAGGTCAGGGCGGCGGGGAGGCGCTCACCGGTGCGCTCGGCGGAGCGGGTGGCGAGGCCCACGCGGACCAGGGACCAGTCCTCGTCGCCGGTGCGGGCGCCGTCGACGGTGACCGAGAAGCCGTCGCCGCCCGGGCGTTCGTAGTCCTGGCGGAAGCTGTTGACGAACTCCTCGGGGCGGACCGTCGAGGGGGCGGGGAGCCGGCCGTCGGCGAGGGTGCGGCGGGTGTAGTCGTAGGAGGCGGTGTCGACGTCGAGGGCGAAGGTGGAGAGGTGGTCGGGGTTCTCCCGGCGGCCGGAGTCCTCCCGGCGGTCGTCCTGCTCGGCGGTGCCGTGCTCGTCGCCGTGGGCGGGCGCCGGCGGACCCGGCGCGTAGCCGTCGTGGTCGGTGGCCCGGCTGCCCTCCCCCGAGCCTGCGCCCCCGCCGCACGCGGTGAGCAGCAGTCCGCCCGCCGCCGTGAGGGCGAGCAGCAGCTTTCGTGCACGGTACCCCTCCATCGTCCGTACCCCCTGCATCCGTTGGTGTCGGCTTCTTGCGACTGTGACGGCGCAGGGGGTGAGAACGTGCGGTACGGGGCGTTGCGGAAGCGTCTCGAAGCGGCCACGGAGACGGCCCTTCGAGACCGGTGGGTGATCCTCCGTTGACCTAGGAGATGACGTCCTTGCGGGCGAAACCGCGGAAGGCCAGGGCGAACAGTACGAGTGCGTACGTCACGGAGATCGAGGTGCCCTGGATCATGTCCGACCACTCCAGCTGGGGCCGGACGGCGTCGAGCCAGGCGTACTGCCAGTGCGCGGGCAGGAAGTGGCGCCAGTCGCCGAGGGCCGTCACCTCGTCGAGGACGCTGCCGATGATGGTCAGGAACACCGCGCCGCCGACCGCGCCGAGCGGTGCGTCCGTCCGGGTCGACAGGTAGAACGCCAGGGCGGCGGTGACCAGTGGGGACACCATGATGTACGCGACGACGATCAGGATGCGCTGGGCCGCCGTGCCCGTGGACAGACTGCCGCCGGTGGGGAGTTCGAGCGGGCCCCAGCCGTAGGCCGCCGTGCCGAGCGGCGAGGGCGACGACCGGGAGCAGGACCATCGCCGCGAGGCTCAGGGTGAGTCCGACGGCGAGCTTGGACCACAGCAGGCGGGCCCGGGGCACGGGGGCCGCGAGCAGGTAGCGCAGGGAGGACCAGCTGGCCTCCGAGGCGACCGTGTCCCCGCAGAACAGGGCGACGGGGATGACGAGCAGGAAGCCGGCCGCGGAGAAGAGGTTGACCGCGGCGAAGTTGGCGCCCGACGCGGTCGCGGTGTCCATGAGGTTGACGCGGTTGTTGTTGCCGCCCGGGTCGCCGCCGACCTGGAAGGCGATGAGCAGGATGACCGGCAGGGCGAGCAGGACGCCGCCCATGACGAGCGTGCGGCGCCGCTTCAGCTGCCGGACCAGCTCGACCCGCAGGGGCAGGGTGCGGCCCGCGCGGTAGCCGTCGGCGACCTCGACGGGCGGCTCGGCGAGCTTGCTCATGCTTCGGCTCCGATCAGGGTGAGGAAGGCGTCCTCCAGGCGGCGGTGCGGGCCGATCGAGCGCACCGGCACGTCCAGCCGTACGAGTTCGGCGACCAGGCGCTGCGGGGTGCCGTCGGCGTCGAGCTGGACGAGGAGCCCCTCGTCGGTGCGGACGGCCGAGGCGACGCCCGGCAGCGCGGTGACCTTCTCCACGACGGGCTCGTCCACGGGCGTGGCCGTGCCGACGAGGAGGGTGTCGCCGGAGCCGACGATGTCCTCGACCGGGCCCGCCTGGACGAGCTGTCCGTGGTCCATCACGACCAGGTGGGTGCAGGTCTGCTCGACCTCCGCGAGGAGGTGGCTGGAGACGATGACCGTACGGCCGGCGGCGGCGTAGCGGATCATCACCTCGCGCATCTCGCGGATCTGGGGCGGGTCCAGGCCGTTGGTCGGTTCGTCGAGGATGAGCAGGTCGGGCAGGCCGAGCATGGCCTGGGCGATGGCGAGGCGCTGGCGCATGCCCTGGGAGTAGGTGCGGACCGCGCGGGCGAGGGCGTCGCCGAGGCCCGCGATCTCCAGGGCCTCCGCCAGGTGCGCGTCCTCGGGCGGTCGGCCGGTGGCGCGCCAGTACAGCTCCAGGTTCTCGCGCCCGGACAGGTGCGGCAGGAAGCCGGCGCCCTCGACGAAGGCGCCGACCCGGGAGAGGACCGGGGCGCCGGCGCTGATGGCGTGGCCGAAGACGCGGATCTCGCCGCCGTCCGGCTTGATGAGGCCCATCAGCATGCGCAGGGTGGTCGTCTTGCCCGCGCCGTTGGGGCCGAGGAGGCCCAGGACCTGGCCCTTCTCCACCCGGAAGGAGAGGTCCTTGACGGCGTACCGGTCGGTGGACTTGGTGTAGCGCTTGGTCAGGTCCGTGATCTGCAGGGGCACTTCGGCGAGTTCGGGGTCCGGCGGGGCGGGGGCCGCCGTGCGGCGGCGTCCCGTGACGATCAGCGCGGCCGCGATCACGGCACCGGCGATCGGCAGCCACCACACCCACGCGGGCAGCCCGCCTTCGGTGTCGCGTTGGCCGAGGGCGGAGGGCACCTTCAGATCGCCCTTGAGGGAGACCGCGTAGGTGGCCGGGGCGGCCGGGGAGGCGTAGCCGAGGTCCGTCGAGGCGAGGACCAGGCGGAGCCGGTGGCCGTCGTCGATCTCGTGGTCGATCGCCGGGAGGGTGACGGTGACGTCCTTGCCGGCCTTGGCGCCTTCGATCCGGAGGGGTGTGACGAGCTGGGAGGGCAGCACCTGCTGGGTGCCGCCGCCCGGGCCGACGTCGTAGAGCTTCGCGAAGAGGACGGCGTCGTCGCTGGTGGACTTCACGTGGACGGTGGCGGTGGGCGAGCCGGTGATCTGGAGGTCCTCGCGCATCGGCGCGGACTCGAACGCGGCGAACTGGCCGGGGAAGTCCAGGGAGATGCCGATGCCAAGGGTGGAGAGCCGGCTGAGGCCGCCGGCGCCGCCGAGGCCGGGCAGTGCGGAGACACCGGGCGGGCTGGCGCCGGGCGGGTTGTCGAAGCTCTGCTCGCGGCCGGTCAGGGCGACGGAGCGCGGCTTGCTCTCCAGGCCGGGGTAGCGGTCCGAGGTGACGCCGGTCAGTCGGGGTTCGCCGTCGCCGGAGCCCTGGCCGAGGGTACGGGTGACGCGGAAGGCGGGGCCGGTGTCGACGCCCTTGTCCTGCTTGAGGTAGCGGTCGAACCAGGACTTCACGCGCCCCTGGACACGGCCGCTCTCCATGTCGCCGCCGTCGTGGCCGCCCGCGATCCAGTCGACGTCGACGGGGGCGCCGCCCGCGCGGATGGCCTTCGCGGCCCGGTCGGCCTGGCCGAGGGGGAAGAGGGAGTCGGTCTGGCCCTGCATCAGCAGTGTCGGCACCTTGATGCGGTTCCCGACAGCCGACGGGGAGCGCTCTTCGAGCATCTTGCGCGCCTCGGCGTCCGGCTTGCCCGACTCGGCGACGCGCTCGTACATCCGGCACAGCGCGGGCTCGAACCGTTCGCAGCCGCCGCCGGTGTTGACGAAGATGCCGGCCCAGAGCTTCTTGAACACGCCGTTCGGGAACAGCGCGTCGGCGAGGTTCCAGTAGGTGATCGCCGGGGCGATGGCGTCCACGCGCTGGTCGTTCCCCGCCGTGAGCAGCGCGATCGCGCCGGCGTAGGAGCCGCCGGCCATGCCCACGCGGGGGTCGCCCGGCTTGTCGAGTTCGACCTCGGGCCGCTTCGCCAGCCAGTCGATGAGCTTCGAGGCGTCGGCGACCTCGCCGTTCGGGTCGTTCAGGCCGATCTTCCCGTTGGACTTGCCGAAGCCGCGGGCCGACCAGGTCAGGACCGCGTAGCCGTCTCTGGCGAGGTCCTCGGCCTGCTGCCGGACGTCGTTCTTGCTGCCGCCGAAGCCGTGCCCGAGCAGGACGGCGGGGCGGCGGCGGTCTCCTTTGGAGGTGAAGAAGGAGGTGTCGATCCGCACGCCGTCCTCGGTGTCGAGGAGGCGGTCCGTCCGCTGCACCGGGGGCGCTTCGTCACCGGCGACGGCCGTCCATGTTCCCGCGCCCGCGAGCACGACGACGGCGGCCCCGGCGGCCAGGAGCCTCCGGGGCCTCCGCAGCAGCCCGTGCAGTCCGGGCAGTCGAAGATCCATGCGTCAACGGTACGGGGTGCACCTGTCGAACAGTTGTCGACCGGAGACCGAAGTGAGGGCCCTCCCAGGGGTGTACACGGGGTTTCGGCGTACTGCGGGTGGTGTACGGATTCGAGCTCGGCGGGGGGCTGTGCGTTGCCGTGTGCGGGTACGCGGGGGTTGTTCGCGCAGTTCCCCGCGCCCCTGGGGAGTTACCCCCAGGGGCGGAAAACCCTCAGTGGTTGCGCGGGAAGCCCAGGTCCACGCCCGTCGGGGCGTCGGCCGGGTCCGGCCAGCGGGTGGTGACGACCTTGCCGCGGGTGTAGAAGTGCGTGCCGTCGTTGCCGTAGATGTGGTGGTCGCCGAAGAGCGAGTCCTTCCAGCCGCCGAAGGAGTGGTAGCCCACGGGGACCGGGATCGGGACGTTCACGCCGACCATGCCCGCCTCGACCTCCAGCTGGAAGCGGCGGGCCGCGCCGCCGTCCCGCGTGAAGATCGCGGTGCCGTTGCCGAACGGCGAGGCGTTGACGATGTCCAGGGCCTCCTCGTAGGTCTCCGTGCGCAGCACGCACAGCACCGGGCCGAAGATCTCGTCCTGGTAGGCCTTGGCCGACGTGGGCACCTTGTCGAGCAGCGAGATGCCGATCCAGTGGCCGTCCTCGAAACCGTCGACCGTGTAGCCGGTGCCGTCCAGGACCACCTCGGCGCCCTCGGCCGCCGCGCCCTCGACGTAGGAGGCGACCTTGTCGCGGTGGACCTTGGTGATGAGCGGGCCCATCTCGGAGGTCGGGTCGTTGCCGGGACCGATCTTGATCTTCTCGGCGCGCTCGCGGATCTTCTCCACCAGTTCGTCGCCGATCGAGCCGACCGCGACGACCGCCGAGATCGCCATGCAGCGCTCGCCGGCCGAGCCGTAGGCGGCGGACACGGCGGCGTCGGCGGCCGCGTCCAGGTCGGCGTCCGGGAGGACCAGCATGTGGTTCTTGGCGCCGCCGAGGGCCTGGACGCGCTTGCCGTTCGCGGAGGCCGTGGTGTGGATGTAGCGGGCGATCGGGGTCGAGCCCACGAAGGAGACGGCCTTGACGTCCGGGTGCTCCAGCAGACGGTCGACGGCCACCTTGTCGCCGTGGACGACGTTGAAGACACCGTCCGGCAGGCCCGCCTCGGCGAGCAACTCGGCGATCTTGACCGACGCCGACGGGTCCTTCTCGGACGGCTTCAGCACGAAGGTGTTGCCGCACGCGATGGCGAGGGGGAACATCCACATCGGCACCATCGCCGGGAAGTTGAACGGGGTGATGCCCGCGACGACGCCGAGCGGCTGCCGGATCGAGGACACGTCGACACGGCTCGCGACCTGCGTGGACAGCTCGCCCTTCAGCTGGACGCTGATGCCGCAGGCCAGGTCGACGATCTCCAGGCCGCGCGCCACCTCGCCGAGCGCGTCGCTGTGCACCTTGCCGTGCTCGGCGGTGATCAGCTCGGCGATGGCGTCCCGGTTGGCGTCCAGCAGCGCCCGGAACTTGAAGAGGATCGAGGTCCGCTGGGCCAGCGAGGACTGGCCCCAGGTGGTGAAGGCCTCCTTGGCGGCGGCGACCGCCGCGTCCACCTCGTCGACCGAGGCGAAGGCGACCTTCGTCATCACCGCGCCGGTCGCCGGATCGGTCACCGGCCCGTGCGTGCCCGAGGCGCCTTCGACGGCCTTGCCGCCGATCCAGTGGTTGACGGTCTTCGTCATGGCCCAGAACTCCTTCACAGATGGCGGCGTCGGGTGGAGACGTGCCGTTCGTACAGCTCACGTGCCTTGACCGCGGACGGCCGTGTCGCGGTCTCGGCCACGGGTACATCCCACCAGGCCTGCGCGGGAGGCGCGCCCGACACTGTGTCTGCCGTTTGGGTCTCCACGTAGACACATGTGGGAGTGTCGGCGGCCCGGGCCTGCGCGAGGGCCTCCCCGAGCTCCCGGACGGTCTTCGCGCGCAGCACGCGCATGCCGAGGCTGGCCGCGTTGGCCGCGAGGTCCACCGGCAGCGGCGGGCCCGTGAACGTGCCGTCCTGCGCCGGGAAGCGGTACGCGGTGCCGAACCGCTCGCCGCCGACCGACTCGGAGAGCCCGCCGATGGACGCGTAGCCGTGGTTCTGGATGATCAGGACCTTGATCGCGACGCCCTCCTGCACGGCCGTCACGAGCTCCGTCGGCATCATCAGGTACGTGCCGTCGCCGACCAGCGCCCACACCGGCCGGTCCGGGGCGGCCATCTTCACACCGATCGCGGCGGGTATCTCGTAGCCCATGCAGGAGTAGCCGTACTCCAGGTGGTACTGGTCGGGGGACCGGGTCCGCCACAGCTTGTGCAGGTCGCCGGGGAGAGAGCCGGCGGCGTTGATCAGGATGTCCGACTCGTCGACGAGGGCGTCCAGGGCGCCGAGGACCTGCGGCTGGGTCGGCCGGGTGTCGGGCTCGTCCACCTCGTAGCAGGCGTCGACGCGCTGCTCCCAGCGTTCCTTGTCCTCGGTGTACTCGGTGGCGTAGGAGTCGGCGACCCGGTACGCGTGCAGCCGGAGGGCGTCGGTGAGCTCGGTCAGACCGCTGCGGGCGTCCGCGACGAGGGGCTGCCCGGCGAGCTTGTGGCCGTCGAAGGCGGCGATGTTGAGGTTGAGGAACCGGACGTCGTCGTCGGCGAAGAGCGTGCCGGAGGCGGTGGTGAAGTCGGTGTAGCGGGTGCCGACACCGATCACCAGGTCGGCGGTGCGGGCGAGTTCGGCGGCGGTGGCCGTGCCGGTGTGGCCGACGCCGCCGACGTCCTGGGGGTGGTCGTGACGCAGGGAGCCCTTGCCGGCCTGGGTGGAGGCGACCGGGATGCCGGTGGTCTCGGCGAACTCGGCGAGCGCCTCCTCGGCGCGGCTGTGGTGGACGCCGCCGCCCGCGACGACCAGGGGCCTCGCCGCCGAGCGGATGATCCCCACCGCCTCGGCGAGTTCCGTCGGGTCGGCACCGGGACGCCGTACCGTCCAGACGCGCTCGGCGAAGAACTCCTCGGGCCAGTCGTACGCCTCGGCCTGCACGTCCTGCGGCAGCGCGAGGGTGACGGCGCCGGTCTCGACGGGGTCGGTGAGGACGCGCATCGCCTGCAGCGCCGAGGGGATCAGGGCCTCCGGCCGGGTGATCCGGTAGAAGTACCTCGACACCGGGCGCAGACAGTCGTTGACCGACACGTCGCCCGCGTACGGCACTTCGAGCTGCTGGAGGACCGGGTCGGCGGGGCGGGACGCGAAGACGTCACCGGGCAGGAGCAGCACCGGCAGGTGGTTGATGGTCGCGAGGGCCGCGCCGGTGACGAGGTTGGTGGCGCCCGGGCCGATGGAGGTCGTGACGGCGTGGGTGGAGAGGCGGCCCGACTGCCGGGCGTAGCCGACCGCCGCGTGCACCATGGCCTGTTCGTTGCGGCCCTGGTGGTACGGCATCTCCTCGGTGTGCTCCAGGAGCGCCTGGCCGATGCCGGCGACATTGCCGTGGCCGAAGATGCCCCAGGTGGCGCCGATGAGCCGCTGCCGTACGCCGTCGCGTTCGCTGTACTGGGCCGCCAGGAAGCGCACGAGCGCCTGTGCGACCGTCAGCCTCGTCGTCGAGGTCATCGGTATCCCTCCCTCTGGGTGGACACGGATACGGGGCGTCCACGACGAACGTTCACACGGCGGGGCCGCGGACGCTTCGCATGGGGGACCTCCGGCGCGGGGCCGTAGCGGGCGGGGAGTTGTCGCTCGCTCTTCGCTCCTGCCAAAGCAAAGCGGCCTCCCGCGCCGGAGGCGATCTGGGCCCGGGCGTCGCGGGGCGTGTGCGCGCGGTCGGTGACCGACGCGAACCCGCCCTTCCCGCCCAGGAGACGGGGCTCTCGGTCTTCTGTGCGCACCCTGGTCATGAGGCGGCCCTCACAGCAGTCCTACGGCGGTGTCCACGGCGGCGGCCACGTCTCCGTCCGCCGGGTAGAGCAGCGAACGGCCGACCACCAGCCCCCGCACGGTGGGCAGCTGGAGGGCGCCCCGCCACTTCTCGTACGCCCCGTCCTGGTCGTCTGCGACCTCTCCGCCGAGCAGGACGGCGGGCAGGGTGGAGGCCGCCATGACCTCGGCCATGTCGTCGGGGTTGTCGGTGACGGGCACCTTCAGCCAGGTGTAGGCGGAAGTGCCGCCCAGGCCCGAGGCGATGGCGATGGACTTGGTCACGGCCTCGGCGGACAGGTCGTTCCTGACCTTGCCCTCGGGGGTGCGGTGGCTGAGGAACGGCTCGACGAAGACGGGGAGCCGGCGCGCGGCCATGTCGTCGATCGCGCGAGCGGTGGACTCCATCGTGGTGAGCGAGCCCGGGTCGTCGTAGTCGATGCGCAGGAGCAGCTTGCCGGCGTCGAAGCCGAGGCGCTCGATGTCCTCGGGGCGGTGCCCGGTGAAGCGGTCGTCGAGCTCGAAGCGGGCGCCCTGGAGGCCGCCGCGGTTCATCGAGCCCAGGACGACCTTGCCGTCGAGGGCGCCGAGCAGGAGCAGGTCGTCGAGGATGTCGGCGGTCGCGAGGACACCGTCCACGCCGGGGCGGGACAGGGCCAGGCAGAGGCGTTCGAGGAGGTCGGCCCGGTTGGCCATGGCCATGCTGTGGCCGCCGACGCCGAGGGCGCCGCGGGCCGGGTGGTCGGCGGCGACGATCATCAGGCGGCCGTTCGCGTTCAGCAGGGGCCGGCGGGGGCGGCGGGCGGCCGCCTCGGCGATCGCCTCGGGGCGGTGGCTGCGGAGGCGGACGAGTTCGGCGACGTCGACGGTCACTTGACGGCCCCCGCGGTGACGGCCGCCTCCACCTCGTCGGGTGTGGGCATCGCGGAGGAGCACTCCAGGCGGGAGGCGACGATGGCACCGGCGGCGTTGGCGTGGCGCACGGTCCTCTCCAGGTCCCAGCCGGAGAGGAGGCCGTGGACGAGGGAGCCGCCGAAGGCGTCGCCGGCGCCGAGGCCGTTGAGGACGTTCACCGGCAGCGGCGGGACCTCTGCGGTCTCGCCCTCGCGGGAGACGGCCAGGACACCCTTGGGACCCTGTTTGACGACGGCGAGTTCGACGCCCGCGTCGAGCAGGGCGCGGGCGGCGGCGTGGGGCTCGCGCACGCCGGTGGCGACCTCCACCTCGTCGAGGTTGCCGACGGCGACGGTGGTGTGGCGCAGGGCCTCCGTGTAGAAGGGGCGGGCCGCTTCGGGGTCGGTCCAGAACATCGGGCGCCAGTCGAGGTCGAAGACCGTCGTGCCGGACCTGGCGCGGTGGGCGAGGGCCGCGAGGGTCGCCGTACGGCTCGGCTCCTCGCTCAGGCCCGTGCCCGTGACCCAGAAGACCCGGGCCTCGCGGATGGCGTCGAGGTCGAGCTCGTGGGCGTCGATCTCCAGGTCGGGGGCCTTGGGCCGCCGGTAGAAGTACAGCGGGAAGTCGTCCGGCGGGAAGACCTCGCAGAAGGTGACCGGGGTGGGCAGGCCGGTCACGGGCGTGACCCAGCGGTCGTCCACGCCGAAACCCCGCAGGGCCTCGTGGAGGTAGGTGCCGAAGGGGTCGTCGCCGGTCCGGGTGATCACCGCGGTGCGCCGCCCCAGGCGGGCCGCGGCGACCGCGACATTGCTCGCCGACCCACCGAGGAACTTGCCGAAGGACGTGACCTGCGGCAGCGGGACGCCCGTCTGGAGCGGATACAGGTCCACCCCGATCCGCCCCATGGTGATCAGGTCGTACGCCATCGGCTTCCCCTCGATGTCGGCTCTCCCCGGCTTTGTAGCCCCCTTCACGAAGCCCTGTCAATGTTTTGTCCGGACATTCGGACCAGATCATGACAGCGCTTTCAGTCCGAGCTGCCCTGCCGGGTTCTGCCCCGGCCGTGTCACAAACACCTCTTTCCTGTCACAGGTGTCCCAGCTTCGCTGGCCTTATGTCACACCCTGCGCACAGGCCCTGCCCTGTCTCACCGGGTGTCGTTGACCGGGCACAGGCTTGTTGATCGCCAGCGCAGCGCCCGGCTCCCCCTGACGGCCGTCCCGGTCGCCGCCGCGGTGCGCGCGAGGAGGTGCACGCTATGACCGACCGAAGGCTCTGGTCCTACAAGGAGATCGCGGCACACATCCGGGTGCAGCCGGACACCGTGCGGTCCTACCGCAAGCACGGCCTGCTGCCCGACCCCGACCATGTCGAGGGCGGTAAGCCCTACTGGTACGCCGACACGGTGCGGGCCTGGGTGGCCTCCAGGCCCGGCAACCGCAACCGACGGGACGACTGACCACCGCGCCCGCCTCTCGCGGTGTCAGCTCCAGGGCTCGACGACCGTCACTCCCGCTCCCGGTGCCGCCCCCATCGCCGCCAGGGCGGCCGGGGCCTCGTCCAGCGGGATCGTGGACGTCACCAGCAGGTCGGGGCGCAGTACGCCGCTGCGGACCAGCTCCAGCATCGGCGGGTAGGAGTGCGCGGCCATGCCGTGACTGCCGAGGAGTTCGAGCTCCAGGGCGATCGCCCGGGCCATCGGCACGGGGGTCGTGCCGGCCGGCGAGGGCAGCAGGCCGACCTGGACGTGCCGGCCACGGCGGCGCAGTCCGTTCACGGAGGCGGCGCAGGTGGTGGGAGAGCCCAGGGCGTCGAGCGAGAGGTGGGCGCCACCGCCGGTGAGGTCGCGGACCGCTGCCGCGGGGTCCGCCACGGACGCCGCGTCCAGGCAGTGCGCCGCCCCGAACTCCCGCGCCAGGTCCAGGGCCCGGGCCGACACGTCGACGGCCACGACCCGCGCGCCGGACGCCGCCGCGATCATCACCGCCGAGAGGCCGACCCCGCCGCACCCCTGTACCGCGACCCACTCCCCTGCCGCGACCCGGCCCTGCTGCACGACCGCCCGGTAGGCCGTGGCGAACCGGCAGCCCAGTGAGGCCGCCGTCGCGCAGGACAGCTCCTCGGGGACGGGCACGAGGTTGACGTCGGCGTGGTCCAGCGCCACGTACTGGGCGAAGGAGCCCCAGTGTGTGAAGCCGGGCTGGGTCTGGCGCTCGCACACCTGGTGGTCGCCCGCCGCGCAGGACGGGCAGGTGCCGCAGGCGCAGATGAACGGCACGGTGACCCGGTCGCCGGGTCGCCACCGAGTCACCCGGGAGCCCACCGCCTCGACGACTCCTGCGAGTTCGTGCCCCGGCACGTGCGGCAGCGCGATGTCCGGATCGTGGCCCTGCCAGCCGTGCCAGTCGCTACGGCACAGCCCTGTGGCCTCCACCCGCACGACGACTCCGTGCTCCGCGGGTTCGGGATCCGCCACGTCTCGCACCTCGGCCGGTTCCCCGTACCGCTCGAACACCACGGCCCGCATGACCTACCCGCCTTCCGTTCACATCCGGGGTCGCCGGCTGTCCTCACGCCCCGGCCGGTCGCACCTCGGGGGCACGCTAGCCCCCGGGCGCGGACCGGTCGCCGGCAAGGCCAGGACGCGGGGCTTCAGCGCCGGGCCTCGGCCTTGTCCCGGGCCGCTTCCGCGTCCCCCGCCGCGCCTCCGTCCCCCGCCGGAGCCCCGTCCCCTGCCGGATCCGCGTCCCTCGCCGCTTCCGGATCGGCCTCGCTCAGGCCGAAGCGCTCGTGGAAGCGGCGCAACGGGCCGGGTGCCCACCAGGTGGCGCGGCCCGTGAGGCGCATGACCGCGGGGACCAGAAGGCTGCGGACGATCATCGCGTCCATCAGGACCGCAAGGGCGATACCGAGGCCCAGCATCTTGGTGTTGGTGACCCGGGAGGTGCCTATCGCGACCATGACCACGGCCAGGATGACCGCTGCCGCCGTGATCAGACCGCCGGTGCGCTGGAGGCCGTGGCGCACGGCCTGGTCGTGGTCGCCGGTGTGGTCGTACTCCTCCTTGATGCGGGAGAGCAGGAACACTCCGTAGTCCATGGACAGGCCGAAGGCCACGCAGAACATCAGGACCGGGAGCGTCGTCTCTATGGAGCCTGGACTGGTGAAACCGAGCAGTCCGGAGAGGTGGCCGTCCTGGAAGACCCAGACGACCGCGCCGAACATGGCCGTCAGACTGAGCGCGTTGAGCACCACCGCCTGGAGCGGGATCAGCACGCTGCCGGTGAGGAGGAAGACCAGGAGCAGGGTGACGACCGTGATGAAGACGGCCGCGAGCGGCAGGCGTTCCCCTATGGCGTCCTTGGAGTCGACCAGGACGGCCGCCGTGCCGGTCACCTTGGTGTCGAAGGGGGCCTCGGTCCCGCGCAGTTCACCGACGAGGCGCTGGGCCGGGCCGTCGACCGCCTCGCCCTTCGGCAGCACCGTGAAGTACGCCGAGTCGCCCTTCACCAGCGGTCCGTCGACCCGCAGCACATCGGGCAGCCCGGCGATCCGCTCCTTGTAGGCGCCGTACTGCGCCTCGGTCGCGCGGCCCTCCGCGAGCACTTCGAGGCCGCCGCCGGGGCTGCCCGGGAAGCCCTCCCTGATGTGCTGCTGCACGACATGGGACTCGGAGGTCGAGGGCAGCTGGCGGTCGTCGGCGGTGCCGAACTTCACGCCCAGGAAGGGCAGTCCGAGCAGGACCAGCACGGCCGTGGTGCCGAGGGCGAAGAACGGGGCGCGGCGCATGACGAGCGCCGCCGCGCGCCCCCAGGTCCTGCCTTCCTCCCCGGCGGGTTCACGCCGGTGCCCGCGCCGGAACACCTGGCGCAGATCCAGGGAGTTGACCCGCTGGCCCAGCAGCGTCAGCGCCGCCGGGAGCAGGATCAGCGCGGCGGCCGCGGCCAGCAGCACGACGGCGATCCCGGCGTAGGCGAAGGACCGCAGGAAGTACTGCGGGAAGACGAGCATCGCCGCCAGCGAGACCGCGACCGTGAGGGCGGAGAACAGCACCGTGCGCCCGGCCGTGCGCAGGGTCGTGCTGATGGCGGTCAAGGGCTCGGCGCCGGTGGAGAGTTCCTCGCGGAAGCGCCGGACGATGAACAGCGCGTAGTCGATGGCCAGGCCGAGGCCCAGGGCCGTGGTGAGGTTGATGGCGAACACCGACACGTCGGTGAGTTCCGTGAGGCCGCGCAGGATCGCGTTCGTCCCGAGGATCGCGACGATGCCGATGCCGAGCGGCAGCAGGGCCGCCACGGCGCTGCCGAAGACCATCACCAGCAGTACGAGCGTCACCGGCAGGGCGATGAGCTCCGCCCGGGTCAGGTCCTCCTGGATGATCGTCTGCATCTCGTGCCGCACGGCGACCGGGCCGCCGACCCTGACCTCGACCGGGCCGTGCGCGCCTCGGTAGTGGGGCGCGATGCGCTCCAGGGTCTCGCTCGCGGTCTTCTCCTCGCCCGTGATGCGGGCGGCTATCAGCGCCTCGTGACCGTCCTCGGCGCGCAGGGCCGGGGTACGGGACTGCCAGTAGGAGCCGACGCCGGTGACGCCCTGCTCGCCGGCCAGCCGCTCCGTGAGTCGCCTGGCCTCGGCGGCGACGGCCGGATCGTCGACCGAGGCGTCGCCCGCGTCGAGCAGGAGCAGCATGTTGGGCTGGGAGCCGGGGAACTCGCGCTCCAGGGCCTTGGTCGCGTAGGTGGACTCGGCGGCCGGGTCCTCCCAGCCGCCGGCACCGAGCCGGTCGGCGACGCCACTGCCGGCCAGCACCGCGAGCGCGGTGATGACCAGCGCCGCCAGCAGCGACAGCCTGGGCCGGGCGGTCACGAAACGGGTCCAGCCGCCGACCCGCGGAGGTGTGTTGACTTCGGTCATCGTGCGGTGTCCCCTTCACCGTGACCCGTGTCCAGGCGCAGCCCGGCAGCACGGGGCTGCCATAGACTGAGCAAACACGAGAGATCGCTCGCGTTCTTGCGAACTCCAGAATGCGAGCGGCCACTCGTGTTTGTCAATCGTGTTCCGAGACCTGGGGATGACGGGTGCCCGAGAAGTCCGAGAAGCCGACCGAGAGGCCCGCCGAGACGACGGCGGCAGCCGAGGAGCGGCCGCGCCGCCGCCAGGCCCGCGGCGAGCGCCGCATCGCCCAGCTGCTCGAAGCCGCCGCCACGGTCTTCTCCACGACCGGCTACACGGCCGCCAGCACCAACGCCATCGCCCGCGAGGCGGGCGTCTCGCCGGGGACGCTGTACCAGTTCTTCCCGAACAAGGAAGCGATCGCGATCGAGCTGGGCAGCCGGCTCATGCACGAGATGCGGCAGTCGTACGACGAGGTCCTCACCCCCATCGACCCCGCGATCACCCCGCTCGAGGAGGTGATCGCCGGAGCCGTGGACCGCTTCATCGACTTCAGCTGCCGCTACCCGGCCTTCTTCGCCCTGATGCACGGCCCCGACATCCCGGGGCGGATCGCCGAGGAGCACGAGGCGCTGCACGCCACGTTGGTCGCCCGGGTCGAAGCGACCCTCGCCCCGTTCGCACCCGGCGCCCCCGCCGCGACGATCACCCGCATCGCCCGGATGTGCGTCGGCATCTACATGGCGGGCCTGGAACTGATCATGATCCACGAGGGAGCCGAGCGGGAGGCCTACGTCCAGGAGCTGAAGGACGTTCTCCTGCGATACCTGAGACCACTGGCCCAGGACGTCGTGAGGTAATACCCCCTGGGGGTACAGTAGGGAGGTGCGGGGCCCTCATGGGTCCCCACCGCCCCACATGTCTCCCCGAGGAGTAACGACATGACCGCCCAGACCGACACCACGGGATCCGTCACCGCCGTCTACAAGGTGAGCGGAATGAGCTGCGGACACTGCGAGGGCGCCGTCTCCGGCGAGATCTCCCAGATCCCGGGCGTCAGTTCGGTGACGGCCGTCGCCTCGGCCGGCGAGGTCACCGTCGTCTCCGCGACCCCGCTCGACGACGAGGCCGTCCGCGCCGCCGTCGACGAGGCCGGCTTCGAGCTGGCGGGCAAGGCCTGAACGGCTGACCGGCGAGGTCCCAACCGGCTGACCGGCGAGGCCTGAGCCGACCGGAAACCCCCGCAGCCCGGGCCTGAGACCCGCCAGACCCGGCACTCGTACCGACGTACGGGCCGTACGCCGCCACCTCGGCCCGTACGGCCCGTTCCGCTTCCCGGGCGCGCCCACCTCCCGGAGCACGGACTGGAGTTCGGACATGACCAGCACCTCCGCCACCGCGCCGACGGACGGCGAGCCCGTGCTCGCCGAGGTCGAGCTGCTCATCGGCGGGATGACCTGCGCGTCCTGCGCGGCCCGCGTCGAGAAGAAGCTCAACCGCATGGACGGCGTCACCGCGACGGTGAACTACGCGACGGAGAAGGCCAGGGTCGCCTACCCCGCCGGCACCGAGGTCGCCGACCTGATCGCGACCGTGGTGAAGACCGGGTACACCGCGCAGGAGCCCGCGCCCGCGCGCGAGGAGGAGCCCGCCGCCGACGACGACCCGGAGCTGTCGGCGCTCCGCCGGCGCCTCGTCGTCTCGGCCGCCCTCGCCGTACCCGTCGTCCTGCTGGCGATGGTCCCCGCCCTCCAGTTCGACAACTGGCAGTGGCTCTCGCTCACGCTCGCCGCACCCGTCGTCGTCTGGGGCGGGCTGCCGTTCCACCGGGCGGCCTGGACCAACGCGCGGCACGGCGCCGCCACCATGGACACGCTGGTCTCCCTCGGCACGCTGGCCGCGTTCGGCTGGTCCCTCTGGGCCTTGTTCCTCGGCGACGCCGGCATGCCGGGCATGCGGCACCCCTTCGAACTCACGGTCACACGCGGCGACGGCGCCTCCTCGATCTACCTGGAAGTCGCCTCCGGCGTCACCGCGTTCATCCTGCTGGGCCGCTACCTGGAGGCCCGTTCCAAGCGCCGTGCCGGCGCGGCCCTCAAGGCGCTGATGGAACTGGGCGCCAAGGACGTGGCCGTGCTCCGCGACGGCCGCGAGGTGCGGATCCCGGCACAGCGGCTGGCCGTGGGCGACCGGTTCGTCGTACGGCCCGGGGAGAAGATCGCCACCGACGGCACGGTCGTCGAGGGGGTCTCGGCGGTGGACGCCTCGATGCTGACCGGCGAGTCGGTGCCGGTGGACGTGGCCGCCGGGGACTCGGTCACCGGCGCGACGGTCAACGCGGGCGGCCGGCTGGTAGTCGAGGCGACCCGGGTCGGCTCCGACACGCAGCTCGCGCGGATGGCGAAGCTGGTGGAGGACGCGCAGAACGGCAAGGCCGAGGTGCAGCGGCTGGCCGACCGGGTCGCCGGGATCTTCGTGCCGGTGGTCCTGCTGATCGCCGTCGCCACGGCCGGGGCGTGGCTCGGGCTGACCGGCGACGACGTCACCGCGTTCACCGCGGGCGTCGCGGTCCTGATCATCGCCTGCCCCTGCGCACTGGGGCTGGCCACACCGACGGCGCTGATGGTCGGCACGGGCCGCGGCGCCCAGCTCGGCATCCTCATCAAGGGCCCGGAGGTGCTGGAGTCCACGCGCCGGATCGACACGGTCGTCCTCGACAAGACGGGCACCGTCACCACCGGCCGGATGACCCTCCAGGAGGTGTACGTCGCCGAGGGCGCCGACGAGAAGCAGGTGCTGCGACTCGCGGGCGCCGTCGAACGCGCCTCCGAGCACCCCGTGGCGCGCGCGATCGCGCTGGGGCGCCGAGGAGAGGGCCGGACAGCTCCCGGAGGTCGAGGGCTTCGAGAACGTCCCCGGACGGGGCGTCCGCGGTCGCGTGGAGGGCCGTGAGGTCGCCGTGGGGCGGCTCTTCGACGAGGTGCCGCCGGAGCTGACCCGGGCGCGGGACGAGGCCGAGCGGGCAGGACGTACGGCCGTCCTGGCCGGCTGGGACGGGACCGCGCGGGCCGTCCTGTCCGTGGCCGACGCGGTCAGGGAGACCAGCGCCGAGGCGGTGCGCGAGCTGCGCGCGCTGGGGCTCACACCGGTCCTGCTGACCGGGGACAACAGGTCGGTGGCCGAGGCGGTGGCGAAGGCCGTGGGAATCGACCGCGTGGTGGCGGAGGTGCTGCCCGAGGACAAGGTCGACGCCGTACGGAAGTTGCAGGCCGAGGGGCGGGTCGTCGCCATGGTGGGCGACGGCGTCAACGACGCCGCCGCGCTCGCCACCGCCGACCTGGGCCTGGCCATGGGCACCGGCACGGACGCGGCGATCGAGGCGGGCGATCTGACGCTGGTCCGCGGTGACCTGCGGGTGGCCGCCGACGCGATCCGGCTGTCCCGGCGGACGCTGGGCACGATCAAGGGCAACCTCGTGTGGGCCTTCGGCTACAACGTGGCCGCGCTGCCGCTGGCCGCCGCGGGCCTGCTGAACCCCATGATCGCCGGGGCCGCGATGGCGTTCTCCTCGGTCTTCGTCGTCACGAACAGTCTGCGACTGCGGACATTCCGGTGAAGTCCCCTGAATTCGGCCTAAGTTCACGGCGAACCTGATATGAGCCCCTCTGGAGTCCCGGGCCCGGCTCACATAAGCTCTTCACAAGGCGCGCGCATCATCCTTACGCTTGAGCCCCGGGCGGCATATCCGGGCTCTTGTACATCTAGCGGACATAAGCAAGAGACGCAGATCACAGTGATGTGAACGTAACCATCGAAGGGGTTCGAAGGTCTAAGTTGACGATGCCAGGCAACGTCTTGGGGGGCGCTACCTGGTATCTGGAGGTGTCTTGGGGGACTCCTCCGGGTGGGGGTACCTCCTGCTCGAACGAAGTTGAGAGCTTGGGGGAGCGTTGCCGGGACACGTGCACCGGGAAGCTTTGAGCGGCCCTCCCGGTTGTGCGCTGTCCCGGCAGACCGCACACCACCGAAGTACAGCGAGTTTTGCTCGTTGTGCTCACAGCGATTCAGGCGCTGTCTCACAGACGCCCGGCCGGATCCCGTGGGGGGAATCCGTACCGGGACTGGGAAGGCGCCCTGGCCGTCGGCCCGTGGGGGGACCGACGCTCGGGGCGCCTTCTTTTTCTCCGCGGCTTCTGTACAGCCAGGTACGCGAGAGCCCCCGCACCCGGAAACCGGATACGAGGGCTCGAGCGGTACGGCGCCTCAGCGCTCCTCGACGGGAACGAAGTCGCGCTCGACCACGCCCGTGTAGATCTGGCGCGGGCGGCCGATGCGGGAACCCGGCTCCTTGATCATCTCGTGCCACTGGGCGATCCAGCCCGGCAGCCGGCCGAGGGCGAACAGGACCGTGAACATCTCGGTCGGGAAGCCCATGGCCCGGTAGATCAGGCCGGTGTAGAAGTCGACGTTCGGGTAGAGGCTGCGCGAGACGAAGTAGTCGTCGGAGAGCGCGTGCTCCTCCAGCTTGAGCGCGATGTCCAGCAGCTCGTCGGACTTGCCGAGGGCGGACAGCACGTCGTGCGCGGCAGCCTTGATGATCTTGGCGCGCGGGTCGAAGTTCTTGTAGACCCGGTGGCCGAAGCCCATCAGGCGGACGCCGTCCTCCTTGTTCTTCACCTTGCGGATGAAGGAGTCGACGTCGCCGCCTGCGTCGCGGATGCCCTCCAGCATCTCCAGCACGGACTGGTTGGCGCCGCCGTGCAGCGGGCCCCAGAGCGCGTTGATGCCGGCCGAGATCGAGGCGAACATGTTCGCCTGCGAGGAGCCGACCAGGCGGACCGTGGAGGTCGAACAGTTCTGCTCGTGGTCCGCGTGCAGGATCAGCAGCTTGTCGAGGGCGGAGACCACGGTCGGGTCCAGCTCGTACTCCTGCGCGGGGACCGAGAAGGTCATCCGGAGGAAGTTCTCGACGTAGCCGAGGTCGTTGCGCGGGTAGACGAACGGGTGACCGATCGACTTCTTGTACGCGTACGCCGCGATCGTCGGGAGCTTGGCGAGCAGACGGATCGTGGAGAGGTTGCGCTGACGCTCGTCGAACGGGTTGTGGCTGTCCTGGTAGAAGGTGGACAGCGCCGAGACGACCGAGGACAGCATGGCCATCGGGTGGGCGTCGCGCGGGAACCCCTTGTAGAAGTTCTTGACGTCCTCGTGCAGCAGGGTGTGCTGCGTGATGTCGTTCTTGAACGTCGAGAGCTCGTCGACGCTCGGCAGCTCGCCGTTGATCAGCAGGTAGGCGACCTCCAGGAAGGTGGAGCGCTCGGCCAGCTGCTCGATCGGGTAGCCGCGGTAGCGCAGGATGCCCGCTTCGCCGTCCAGATAGGTGACGCCGGATTTGTAAGCGGCGGTGTTGCCGTAACCGCTGTCCAGCGTCACCAGACCGGTCTGGGCGCGGAGCTTGCCGATGTCGAAGCCCTTGTCACCGACGGTGCTGTCGATCACTGGGTAGGTGTACTCGTTGCCGTCGTACCGCAGTACTACAGAGTTGTCGCTCACGTCTTCCCTCACCGACGTTGTGCCTCATCTTCGAGGTGCCCTGACTGTCTCTACCATCCCCCACTCGGCTCAGGAGAGTGCACTCGGGGTCGACCATCGGGCCTATCGGCGGCACTGAGTGCCGTCAACTTGCTCATCCTGCCCCCTGTGTTCCCCATCTGGAAGTGCCTTGTGACCTTCACGACTCATTTGATCGATCATTTTTCTGCGAGGTGAGCCGGAAGTCGAGTGCCGTGCACCGACGGCCCGCCGACACCGTCCGCACCGCCTGGCCGATCGCCTTGCGCGAACCGACGAGGACGACCAGCTGTTTGGCCCGGGTGACGGCCGTGTACAGCAGGTTCCGCTGGAGCATCATCCAGGCGCCCGTGGTGACCGGGATGACGACCGCCGGGTACTCGCTGCCCTGGGAGCGGTGGATGGTCACGGCGTACGCGTGAGCCAGCTCGTCGAGCTCGTCGAACTCGTAGGGGACCTCCTCGTCCTCGTCCGTCAGCACCGTCAGGCGCTGGTCGACCGGGTCGAGCGAGGTGACCACGCCGACGGTGCCGTTGAAGACACCGTTCTTGCCCTTCTCGTAATTGTTGCGAATCTGGGTGACCTTGTCGCCGACCCGGAAAACCCGTCCGCCGAATCTCTTCTCGGGCAGGTCGGGCCGGCCCGGGGTGACGGCCTGTTGCAACAGGCCGTTGAGGGTGCCCGCGCCCGCCGGGCCCCGGTGCATGGGGGCGAGGACCTGCACGTCCCGGCGCGGGTCGAGGCCGAACCTTGCCGGGATACGACGGGCGGCCACGTCCACGGTGAGCCGGCCGGCCTCCTCGGTGTCGTCCTCGACGAACAGGAAGAAGTCCTTCATGCCGTCGGTGACCGGGTGCTGACCGGCGTTGATCCGGTGCGCGTTGGTCACCACGCCCGACTGCTGGGCCTGGCGGAAGACCCGGGTGAGACGCACGGCGGGAACGGGGCTGCCGTCGGCCAGGAGGTCGCGGAGGACCTCGCCCGCGCCCACGCTCGGCAGCTGGTCCACGTCACCGACGAAGAGCAGGTGAGCGCCCGGGGGCACCGCCTTGACCAGCTTGTTGGCGAGGAGCAGGTCCAGCATGGAGGCCTCGTCGACCACCACCAGGTCGGCGTCGAGCGGGTGGTCCCGGTCGTAGGCCGCGTCGCCGCCGGGCTTCAGCTCCAGCAGGCGGTGCACGGTGGAGGCCTCGGCGCCGGTGAGCTCGGAGAGCCGCTTGGCGGCCCGGCCGGTCGGGGCGGCGAGCACGACCTTGGCCTTCTTGGCGCGGGCCAGCTCCACGATCGAGCGGACGGTGAAGGACTTGCCGCAGCCGGGGCCGCCCGTGAGGACGGCGACCTTCTCGGTCAGCGCGAGCTGGACGGCGGCCTGTTGCTCGGGCGCGAGGTCGGCGCCCGTGCGCGTTCTGAGCCAGCCGAGGGCCTTGTCCCAGGCCACCGTCCCGAAGCCCGGCATCCGGTCCTCCCCGGTGCGCAGGAGGCGCAGCAGCTGGGCGGAGAGGGAGAGTTCGGCGCGGTGGAAGGGGACGAGGTAGATCGCGGTGACGGGCTCCCCGCCGTCCGGTCCCGGGACCTTCTCCCGCACCACCCCGGGGTCCTCGCCGTCCTCCGGGGGCTCGGCCAGCTCGGCGAGGCACTCGATGACCAGGCCGGTGTCGACCTGGAGGAGTTTCACCGCGTCCTTGATCAGCTGCTCCTCGGGGAGGAAGCAGTGGCCCTGGTCGGTGGACTGCGACAGCGCGTACTGCAGGCCGGCCTTGACCCGCTCGGGACTGTCGTGCGGGATGCCCACGCTCTGGGCGATCTTGTCGGCGGTGAGGAAGCCGATGCCCCAGACGTCGGCGGCGAGCCGGTAGGGCTGGTTCTTCACGACGGAGATGGAGGCGTCGCCGTACTTCTTGTAGATGCGCACCGCGATGGACGTGGACACCTCGACCGTCTGGAGGAAGAGCATGACCTCCTTGATGGCCTTCTGTTCCTCCCAGGCGTCGGCGATCTTCTTCGTCCGCTTGGGACCGAGGCCGGGGACCTCGATGAGCCGCTTGGGCTCCTCCTCGATGATCCGCAGCGTGTCCAGGCCGAAGTGCTGGGTGACGCGGTCGGCGAAGACCGGGCCGATGCCCTTGACCAGGCCGGAGCCGAGGTAGCGGCGGATGCCCTGGACGGTGGCCGGGAGGACGGTCGTGTAGTTCTCCACGTGGAACTGCTTGCCGTACTGGGGGTGGGACCCCCAGCGGCCCTCCATGCGCAGGGACTCCCCCACCTGCGCGCCGAGCAGCGCCCCGACGACCGTGAGCAGGTCGCCCCCGCCTCTGCCGGTGTCCACCCGGGCGACCGTGTAGCCGTTCTCCTCGTTGGCGTACGTGATCCGCTCGAGAACGCCTTCGAGCACGGCGAGCCGCCGCGGCTCTTCGGCGGAGGGGTTCGCCATGTGGTTGGGCATGATCCGACGGTACCGGTGGGGTAGGACACTCCGGTCAGCCCTTGATGTGGCCTTCCTTGACCGCGGTCACGAACACGGCCCAGCCACTTGTGGAGAACGCCAGGGTCGGACCGCCGGGGGTTTTGCTGTCGCGGACGGGGACGGCCGTGTGGCCGTGGGCTACTTCGACGCACTCCGCTTGGTCGCCGCCGCTGTAGCTGGACTTGTGCCAGCCGGCGATGCCGCTTTCAGTGGTGGCCATGCGCGTGTTCCTCCGCTGCCGCTCTGACGAGGGCCAGTGACTCCTGCTGCGACAACGCGTCGCTCAGGGCCAGAGAGTAAGCGGTCTGGCAGGCACTGACCAGGGCGGGATCGTCCATCAGGTTCCCGGTCTGGAAGCCCTCGACGTAGGCCACCGGAGCCGAGTCCTCGAAGGCCATGAGCGTGAGCAGACTCTGCATGAGCGCGTGCGCCCCGACCCCGTAGGGAACAACGTGCATGCGCAGCCGTCCCGATTCGGCCATGTCCGCAACCCGGTGCAACTGCTCTGCCATGACCTGCGGCCCGCCGACGCAACGCCGAAGAACCGCCTCGTCGAGCAGGGTCCAGACCACAGGCTTGGCGTCGAGGATCCGACGGCGCTCTGTTCGGATGACAACGAGCTCGTCAAGTTCCTCGGTCGTGTAGTTCGGGCGGTACGCGCTGAAGAGGGCGCGAGCGTAGTCGTCGGTCTGAAGCACCCCGGGTACCAGCGAGAGTGCGAACTGCTGGATCAACACCGCCAGTTGCTCCAGCTCAGCCACTGCCGCGAAGTGATCCGCGTACTTCGACTCCAGATCCTCCAGCCAGCGCGCGAAGAACCCGTCCGTCCCCAGGGCCCGGTCGATGCGCTGTGCGTCGTCCGGCTTGGGAAGCCGCCGCCCGGCCTCGAAGTGGCTGATCAACGTCGGCGAGCACACGACCTGTTCGCCCAGTTCCTCCTGGGTGAGGCGGGCGGCCGTCCGCCGGAGGCGAAGCTCCTCCCCGTACTTCTGGCGGGGTGTTCGAAGCGCGCGGCGTTCGTCCATGCGGCCAACTCCTCTTCCTGACAGGCGCGATGTCAAGCTCCAGCCCCTGGCAGCGTAGCCAGCGCCGACCCCACTCTGTGAGTGATTCAGCACAGAACGCAGTCACCGCAGGTGAGAACGGCAGGCAGAAGTGACAGACCGCATCGCCCGGCTCCTTGAGCCGATCCTCCGCATCCTGTTCCCTCCCCGGGGACGCCGACGGCGATCGCCGGCCCCACCACCGTGCCCACACACGTGCCCGGCTGCGGCCCGCCGTCCCGAGGAGCGCCCCCTGCGCGGCGAGGACAACAGGCTGGTCCGCCCGTACGTGCCGACGGAGGCGTGGGCATGACCGACGGAGGGCGCCTCCTGCCGTGGGCCGGCCCGGAGGGCAAGCCCTGTTACCTCGTGGGCGACGGGACGGGCTACGTCTCGCGTCTCGCGGACGACATCGAGGACCTGCAGCTCGGCATGGCGGGCGACCTGCTCGGCCATGCCGCCGAACTCCTCGCGGAACGCCGGGTGACGAGCGCCGAGCTGCGTTACCTGGCTCTGCGGCTCACCGAGTCGTTGCGGGATGTCACGCGGGTCGCGGAGAGCAGAGGGGCGCGGCTCAGAGCAGGAAGTCACTGATGCGGCGGCTCGTTCCGTCCGGGGCCGCGTGCGGCAGGGCGTGGTGGGAGACGTTCGGCAGGGTGGCCGTGGTGACGTGGGGCAGCAGTGTCCCGGCGCGGGCGGCCACCCTGGCGGGGTCGTGGGTCCGGCTGCGTTCGGCGAGGAGGACGAGGACCGGCAGGTCCAGGGCGCGCAGCGCACCCTGCTTGGGGCGCGGTCCCACCACCGGCCGCACGGCGGGGAAACCGGCGGCGGCCTCCTGGAGGGCGAGCCAGTCGGGGTCGAGGGGTGCGCCCCCGGTCTCCCACTCCAGGAAGGTCCTCACCTTGCGGGGCGTGGGCCGCATCAGCATCCGCACGGCGTGCAGCCCGTAGGTCGTCTTCAGCTTGGCGAAGCACTGGGTCGGGTCGAGCAGGACCAGGCGGCGTACCCGGTGGGGGGCGCGCAGGGCGTACTGGAGCGCGATCCAGGCGCCGTACGAGTGCCCGCCCAGGTCGGTCTCCGCGAGGCCGAGGCCCTTGAGGAGGGCGTCCAGCCAGGTCACGAGGTCGGCCGTGGTGCGGGGGTGGCGGCCGGGGGCCGGGGTGCTGCGGCCCGGGGCGCCGATCAGGTCGACGGCGTACAGCCGGTGGGCGTGGGACAGTTCGGCGGCCTGCCGGTACCAGGACGCGGAGGTGGGGCTTCCGCCGCCCGGCAGCAGGAGGAGCGGGGGTCCGTCGGCCGGGCCGCAGATGTTGACGTGCGTCGCGCCGAAGGGCGTGGGCACGGTCGCGGTCTCCCGCGTTGTCGGCCACTTGGCCATGACCCTGTCGTAGGCGGCCAGGAAGCCGTCCATGTCGTACGTGTCGCGAGCGCTCATGAACCAGGACCTCTATTATCTCGGCCAGCAAGATACTTGTTGAGCGAGATGCTAGGGGAGGCGCCCCGTGTCCGACCAGGAGTACGAAGAGGCCGGGCAGGGGCCCGAGATGGAGATCGTCCATCTGCTGCGCGCGGTGGTCGTCGACCTGGGCCGGCACAGCGCCCGGTTCGCCCAGCGCAACGGCATGCACCCCACCGACGTGCGGGCGCTGATCGTCCTGATGGACGCCGCCCGCGCGGGGAAGGACACCAGCGCCGGGCAACTCGGTGCCGCGCTCGGGCTGAACTCGGCGGGGACCACGGCGTTGGTCGACCGGCTGGAGCGGGCCGGGCACGTGCGGCGGGTGCGGAGCGAGCGGGACCGTCGCAAGGTCACCATCGAGGTGGACGAGCGCGCGATCGCCCTCGGCCTGCAGCACTTCGGCCCGTTGATCGACCGGGCAGTGGGTCTGTTGCGCGAGTACGACGAACGCGAACTGGCCGCGATCAAAGGCTTTCTGACGGGAATGCAGGAAGCCGCGACCCAGGAGGGCGAGCGGGCGGACGGCCATTGATCAACGCGAGCGGTCTTCGTACCCTCTCCCGGTGGAACATGACGACCTTCCGGCTCTCGAACTCGCCTTTCCCGGTCCGGAGCGCGATCGTGGCGTCGCGGCGATCCTGAACGGCCGCAAGACCGCGCTCACGGGTCTGCTGGAGATCTACGAGCACGCCGGGGAGGCCGTGCCGCGTCTCGTCGTCGCCGAGCGCTTTCGGGTGGTCGAGCGGGACGACCCGCGCAGCCGGTGATCATGTCGGAGGCGCTGGCCGTCCTGCGGCGCCACCGCCGGGCGCTGGGCGGCTTCACGCTCGTCGTGTCCGCGCTGACGGCCGTGCTCGGCTGCGCGATCGTGGGCGGGGGATTCGCGGCGACCTGGGACGCCTTCGAGGCTGTCCGGGAGTATGCGGACCGCAACATCGCCAACGAGGACTCCTACGTGGCCTACGCCGACGGCGGCCTGGACCCGTTGGTGCGGGTCGGTGCCGTGGTGATGCTGCTGCTGTTCGTCCTGGCCCTCCTCGTCGTCTCCGTCCTGCACACCGCGTACGCCGTCGCCGACTCCCACGCCGGGCGCGACGACGGACCGCTGACCACCCGCGAGTTGTGGCGGCGCACCCGCCCGCGTCTTCCCGCCGCCCTCGCGGTCAACGCGCTGACCGGGCTCGCCGTGGGCGCCGTGGAGCTCGCGGCCCTGGTGTGGTGGAGCCTCGTCGAGGGCCACATGGTGCCCGGTGTCGAGCCCACGCCAGTGGGCGGGACCGCGTCCCCGCAGTACACGCTGGTGGGATGGGTGCTGCCGATCGCCGTCGGGTGCCTCGGCCCGCTGCTGTACTTCCGCCTCTCGGGGGCCACCGCCGAGTCGGTGCTGGAGCGACGTTCCCCGTTCGTGGCGTTGCACCGCTCCTGGGTGCTGACCCGCCGGGCACGCCAGCGCACGTTCGGCGTGGGCACGCTGGTCACGGTGGGCGCGGTGCTCGTCTTCTGGCTCGCCCGGTACGCGGCGGCTCCCCTGGCGCACTACGCCGGGCTCGGCATGCTGTGGCTCAGCGACGACAACGTGTGGATCACGGGCGTGCTGGTGAAGATCCTGCCGACCGCCGTGGCCCTGCTTCTGCTGCCCCCGGTGGTCATGCCGCTGGTGTGCGCGGTGGTCGCCCGCCTTCACGGGGACCTCAGAGAACAACAGCCGGCCGGACCGACCACGGCTGACACCCCGACAGGAGCGGAGCGGAGCCGATGACCGCGCAGCACCACCCCGTCGACCACGAACTCATCCAGGCCGCCACGCACGTCGCCGAGACCCGCTGCCGGGGCGACCACCACACCGTGGCGGCCGCGGCCCGTGCCCGGGACGGGCGGATCGTCACCGCGGTGAACGTCTACCACTTCACGGGAGGGCCCTGCGCCGAGCTGGCCCTCATCGGCGCGGTGGCCGCCCAGGGCGTGTACGAACTGGACACGATCGTCGCCGTGGGCGACCGGGGCCGCGGGGTCGTCCCGCCGTGCGGCCGCTGCCGGCAGGTCCTCCTGGACTACTTCCCGGACGTCAAGGTCATCGTCGGCACGGACGGCCGTCCCCGTACGGTGCCCATCACGGAACTGCTGCCCGTGAGTTACGTCTGGGGGGACCACGCCGCGACCGAATGACCGGCAGCCTCACTTCCTCCAGAACAGGTGGTGCGTCACCCCGCTCGGGCTGGGCACCACATCGCGATGGAAGCGGTCGAGCAGGTCCTCGGGCGACTCCCAGAGCCGTGAACCGGACCCGAGCTTCACCCCCGGCGAGACCGCCACGTGCAGTGTGTCGACCAGGTCGGCGTCGAGGAACTGCCGGATGACGGTGGCACCGCCGCCGAGCCGTACGTCCTTGCCCTGCGCGGCCTCCCGTGCCAGTGCCAGGACCTCGGCCGGGGTGCCGCCGACGAAGTGGAACGTGGTGTCGGAGAGGGTGAACGACGGACGCTCGTGGTGGGTCATGACGAACACCGGCGTGTGGAACGGGGGCTCGTCGCCCCACCAGCCCTGCCACTCGTGGTCCTGCCAGGGGCCGCGCTGGGGGCTGAACTTGTTGCGGCCCATGATCTCGGCGCCGATGTTGTGGTGGAAGTCGCGCACCAGGTAGTCGTCGAGGCCGCGGCTCCCGCCCGGGTCGGTGCGGTTGGGCCAGCTCGCCGTGGCCCCGGCCCACGCGAACATCGTCGCGGGGTCGGCGTGGCCGAACGGCCGCTCCAGGCTCTGGCCCTCACCGGCACCGAATCCGTCACTCGAGACGTTGAAGTTCTGCACGCGCAGTAGCTGGGGCACGGGGTTCCTCCTGTGGTCGATGAGGGGTAGGACCGCTCCGGGCGGCAGAACTCATCGGCGTCCCGGGCATCCCGTCGCCGACGGCTCAGCGGGCCTGGGCCGCCACGACGTGGTCGAGCACCTGCCGGAAGTCCCCGGTCTGCGAGAACTCCACGAACTCGCTGTCCTCCAGGGCCACCGGGACATGACCGGGCGCCCAGTAGTAGGCCTGCCCCGCCTCGTACTCCTCCTCGCCGGAGGGCGTCCGCATCCTGATCCGGCCCTTCAGCAGACAGCCCCAGTGCGGGCACGGGCACGCGTCGTCGGGCAGGCCCTTGAGGGCCGGGCCCATGTCCGTGCCCTGGGGCAGGCTGATGTAGCTGACCGACATACCATCGCCGATCGGCATGTTGCGCACCTCTACGCCGTCGCCTCCGAGTGCGACGGGTACGTCGTCACGGGTCGCCGCCGTCATGGCTCCTCCACTCGCCCGGGAAACCGCCCGCCGAAACGGACCTCCTCCTTCCACCGTGGACCGCCGGGGAGCCCCCCGCGACATCACGATCCGGTTTCGAGGTGCCGCCGGGGTCTTGATTTACCGCCGTGTAATCGATTCCATCCACCCGTCGATGTAATCGATTCCACGGAGTCCGGGACGGGCTCCGGTTCCGCAAGACGGAGTCCGGGACGGGCTCCGTTTCCACAAGGAGGTGGAGCGGCGATGGCGAGCATCAAGGACGTCGCTGCCGAGGCGGGCGTCTCCGTCGCCACGGTCTCGCGCGTCCTGAACGACCACCCGTCGGTCAGCGCCGAGGCACGCGCACGCGTGCTGGCCGCCGTCGAGGCCCTGGGCTACCGCCCGAACGCCGTCGCCCGCTCCCTGCGCACCGACCAGACCCACACCCTCGGCCTGGTCATCAGCGACGTGCTGAACCCGTACTTCACCGAACTGGCCCGCTCCGTCGAGGAGGAGGCCCGCGCGCTCGGCTACAGCGTGATCATCGGCAACGCCGACGAGCGGCCCGACCTCCAGGACCACCACGTACGGAACCTGCTGGACCGGCGGATCGACGGGCTGCTCGTCTCCCCCACGGACGGCGGCTCGCCGCTGATGCTGGACGCCGCGCGGGCCGGGACGCCCATGGTGTTCGTGGACCGGTGGATCCCGGGTGTGGACGTGCCCGTGGTGCGGTCGGACGGGCGGGCCGCCGTGCGGGACCTCGTGGCGCACCTGCACGGGCTCGGGCACCGGCGGGTCGCGATCATCGCCGGGCCGGCGGCGACCACGACCGGCCGGGAGCGTGTGGACGCCTTCCGGGACGCGCTCGCCGCGTTCGGACTCGAACTGCCCGACGTCTACATAGGGCAGGGCGACTTCCAGGCCGAGAGCGGGCGACGGGTCACCGAGGGGTTCCTCGACCTGGCCGAGCCGCCCGAGGCCGTGTTCGCCGCCGACAACCTGATGGCGCTCGGCGCGCTGGACGCCGTACGCGCGCGTGGCCTGCGCGTGCCGGACGACATCGCGCTGGCCGCGTTCGACGACATCCCGTGGTTCGTGCACACCGATCCGCCGGTCACCGCGATCGCCCAGCCGACGGGCGAGCTGGGGCGGGCCGCCGTGCGCGCGCTGGTCGACCGGATCGAAGGGCGGCCCGGCGAGTCCGTCACCCTCCCCGCCCGGCTCGTCGTACGCCGCTCGTGCGGCGAGAACCCCACCCAAGTGCAAAGGAGCACGACGTGAGCAACGCGGACGAGTTGCTGCGCATCGAGGGCATACGGAAGACCTTCCCGGGCGTGGTCGCGCTGGACGGCGTCGACTTCGACCTGCGCCGGGGCGAGGTGCACGTCCTGCTCGGTGAGAACGGTGCCGGCAAGAGCACGCTGATCAAGATGCTCTCCGGCGCCTACACGCCCGATGCCGGGCGGATCCTGGTGGGCGGCGAGGAGACGCGCATCCAGGGTGCGCAGGACTCCGAGCGGCTCGGGATCGCCACCATCTACCAGGAGTTCAACCTGGTGCCCGATCTGACGGTCGCCGAGAACATCTTCCTCGGGCGGCAGCCGCGCCGCTTCGGCATGATCGACCGCAAGCGGATGGAGGCCGACGCCGAGGTCCTGCTGAAGCGGGTCGGTGTGAACGTGTCGCCCCGCGCGCGGGTCCGGGAACTCGGCATCGCGCGTCTGCAGATGGTCGAGATCGCCAAGGCGCTCAGCCTCGACGCGCGCGTGCTGATCATGGACGAGCCGACCGCCGTGCTGACCTCCGAGGAGATCGAGAAGCTCTTCGCGATCGTGCGCACGCTGCGCGAGGACGGCGTCGGGATCGTGTTCATCACCCATCACCTGGATGAGATCGCCGCCCTGGGCGACCGGGTGACGGTCATCCGGGACGGCAGGAGCGTCGGACAGGTCCCGGCCTCCACCTCCGAGGACGAGCTCGTACGGCTCATGGTGGGGCGGTCGATCGAGCAGCAGTACCCGCGCGAACGGGCCGACCGGGGCGCCGCGTTGCTCACCGTCGAAGGGCTGACCCGGGACGGTGTCTTCCACGACGTCGGCTTCGAGGTGCACGCCGGTGAGGTCGTCGGCATCGCGGGGCTGGTCGGCGCGGGCCGTACCGAGGTCGTACGGGCCGTGTTCGGGGCGGACCCCTACGACAAGGGGGCCGTGAAGGTCTCCGGCGCCCCGGTCGCCAAGCACGACGTCAACGCGGCGATGACCGCGGGCATCGGCCTCATCCCCGAGGACCGCAAGGGCCAGGGCCTGGTGCTGGACGCGTCGGTCGAGGAGAACCTCGGGCTGGTGACGCTGCGCTCGGCCACCCGCGCGGGGCTCGTCGACCTCAAGGGCCGGCGCGAGGCCGCCGAGCGGATCGCGCGGCAGCTGGGCGTGCGGATGGCGGGCCTCGGCCAGCATGTGCGCACCCTGTCCGGCGGCAACCAGCAGAAGGTCGTCATCGGCAAGTGGCTGCTCGCCGACACCAAGGTGCTGATCCTCGACGAGCCGACGCGCGGGATCGACGTCGGCGCCAAGGTCGAGATCTACCAGCTCATCAACGAACTCACCGCGGCCGGCGCCGCCGTCCTGATGATCTCCAGCGATCTGCCCGAGGTGCTCGGCATGAGCGACCGGGTGCTGGTGATGGCCCAGGGGCGGATCGCGGGCGAACTCTCCGCCGACGAGGCGACCCAGGACGCCGTGATGGCGCTCGCCGTAAGCAACCCCAGCACTGACAAGGAGGCCTCCCGTGGCCACTGACACGCTCAAGAGCACGACGGGCGCGGGAGCCGCCTCAGGGGGCCTGCGCCGCCTGCTGCTCGACAACGGAGCGCTCACCGCGCTCATCGTCCTCGTCGTCGCGATGTCGGTGCTGTCCGGCGACTTCCTGACGACCGACAACCTCCTCAACGTCGGCGTGCAGGCGGCCGTCACCGCCGTCCTCGCCTTCGGCGTCACCTTCGTGATCGTCTCGGCGGGCATCGACCTGTCGGTCGGCTCGGTCGCCGCGCTGTCGGCCACCGTGCTCGCGTGGAGCGCCACGTCGGCGGGTGTCCCGGTGTTCGCCGCGGTCCTGCTGGCGATAGCGACCGGCGTCGCGTGCGGCCTGATCAACGGCATCCTGATCTCCTACGGCAAGCTGCCGCCGTTCATCGCGACGCTGGCCATGCTGTCCGTCGCGCGCGGTCTGTCCCTGGTGATCTCGGAGGGCTCGCCGATCGCCCTGCCCGGCTCGGTCTCGCACCTCGGGGACACGCTCGGCGGCTGGCTGCCGGTGCCGGTGCTCGTGATGATCGTGATGGGGCTCATCGCCGCGTTCGTGCTCGGCCGGACCTACATCGGCCGCTCGATGTACGCGATCGGCGGCAACGAGGAGGCCGCACGGCTGTCCGGCCTGCGCGTCAAGCGGCAGAAGCTCGCCATCTACGCCTTCTCCGGCGTCTTCGCCGCCGTCGCGGGTGTCGTGCTCGCCGCCCGCCTCTCCTCCGCGCAGCCCCAGGCCGCCGACGGCTACGAGCTGGACGCGATCGCCGCGGTCGTCATCGGCGGGGCGTCCCTGGCCGGCGGTACCGGCAAGGCGTCCGGCACCCTGATCGGCGCGCTGATCCTGGCCGTGCTGCGCAACGGGCTGAACCTGCTGAACGTGTCGGCGTTCTGGCAGCAGGTCGTCATCGGTGTCGTCATCGCGCTGGCGGTGCTGTTCGACACGCTGCGGCGCAAGGCGGGGGCGACCCCGGGGGCCGCCGGGGCTTCTCAGGGGGGCAAGGGCAGGCAGGCGGCGACCTACGGGCTCGCGGCCGTCGTCACCGTCGCGATCGTGGGCGCCACGTCGTTCCTGCACAACGGTTCCTCCGCCACGAGCAGCCCGAAGATGGGCCTGTCGCTGTCCACCCTCAACAACCCCTTCTTCGTGCAGATCCGGGCGGGCGCCCAGGCCGAGGCGAAGAAGCTGGGCGTGGACCTGACCGTCACGGACGCCCAGAACGACGCCTCCCAGCAGGCCAACCAGCTGCAGAACTTCACCACCTCCGGCCTCGGCGCGATCATCGTCAACCCGGTCGACTCGGACGCCGCGAGCAACTCGGTGAAGGCCGCCGGCAAGGCGGACATCCCGGTCGTCGCCGTGGACCGTGTCGTCAACAACGCCAAGCTGGACACGCTGGTCGCCTCCGACAACGTCGCCGGCGGCGAGCTCGCCGCGAAGTCGATCGCCGAGAAGCTCGGCGGCAAGGGCGAGATCGTGATCCTCCAGGGCCAGGCGGGCACCTCCGCGGCCCGGGAGCGCGCGCAGGGCTTCGCGAACGGCCTCAAGGCCTACCCGGGCATCAAGGTCGTGGCCCAGCAGCCCGCGGACTTCGACCGCACCAAGGGCCTCGACGTGATGTCGAACCTGCTCCAGGCCCACCCGGACGTGCGGGGTGTCATCGCCGCCAACGACGAGATGGCGCTCGGCGCGATCAAGGCCCTGGGTTCCAAGGCGGGGAAGTCGGTCCCGGTGGTCGGCTTCGACGGCACGCCTGACGGACTGAAGGCGGTCGAGGGCGGCACGCTGTACGCGTCGGTGGCGCAGCAGCCGTCCCAGCTCGGGAAGATCGCCGTGGACAACGCGCTGCGGGCGCTGCAGGGCAAGAAGGTCGAGGAGACCGTGAAGGTGCCGGTGAAGGTGGTCACCAAGGAGAACGTGGCCGGCTTCAGCGGCTGACATCGGGGAACGGCCGGGCGGTCACACACAGCCGGTGGGACCGCCCGGCCATGTCACTCACGTGGGGAGACAACTCATGTACGACTACGACCTCCTGGTCGTGGGGTCGGCCAACGCCGACCTGGTGATCGGTGTCGAGCGCCGGCCCGGTGCCGGCGAGACCGTGCTCGGCTCCGACCTGGCCGTCCACCCGGGCGGCAAGGGCGCCAACCAGGCGGTCGCGGCCGCCCGGCTCGGGGCCCGTACGGCACTGCTGGCGCGGGTCGGCGACGACGCGCACGGCAGGCTGCTGCTGGACTCGCAGCGGGAGTCCGGCGTGGACACGGTGGGTGTCCTGGTGGGCGGTGCGCCGACCGGGGTCGCGCTGATCACGGTCGACCCGTCCGGGGACAACAGCATCGTGGTCTCGCCGGGTGCGAACGGCCGGCTGGCCCCGGAGGACGTGAGCGCGGCCGCGTGCCTGTTCCAGAGCTCCCGGGTGGTCTCGGCGCAGCTGGAGATCCCGCTGGAGACGGTGGTGGAGGTCGTGCGGACCCTGGCGCCGGACAGCCGCTTCGTCCTGAACCCCTCGCCGCCGCGGCCCCTGCCCGGGGAGGTGCTGGCGGCCTGCGACCCGCTGATCGTCAACGAGCACGAGGCGAAGGTGATCCTCGGCGCGTCGGCCGTGGGGGACAGCCCCGAGGACTGGGCGCGCATACTGCTCGCGAAGGGCCCTCGGTCCGTGGTGGTGACCCTGGGCGGGGAGGGCGCGCTGGTGGCCTCCGCGGAGGGGGTCTCCCGGGTTCCGTCGGTGAAGGTGGACGCCGTGGACACGACCGGCGCGGGCGACGCGTTCACCGCCGCGCTGGCCTTCCGGCTGGGGGCGGGCGAGTCCCTGGCGGAGGCGGCCGCGTACGCGTCGCGGGTCGGGGCGGTGACCGTGACGAAGGAGGGCGCGCAGGCGTCCTTCCCTACGGCGGCGGAGGTCGCCGAGGCATGAAGAGGACCGGAATACTGAACCGTCATCTCGCCGGTGCGCTGGCCGAACTCGGCCACGGGGACAGGGTGCTGGTGTGCGACGCGGGCATGCCCATCCCCGACGGGCCCCGGGTGGTGGACCTGGCCTTCCGGGCCGGGGTGCCGGCGTTCGCCGAGGTGCTGGACGGGCTGCTGGCCGAGCTGGTGGTCGAGGGGGCGACGGCGGCGGCCGAGGTGCAGGAGGCCAATCCGGAGGCGTCGGAGCTGCTGAAGGCGCATTTCCCCGGGGTGGACCTCGTCCCGCACGAGCGGCTCAAGGAGCTGTCGGCCGGGGCCCGGCTGGTGGTCCGCACGGGCGAGGCACGGCCGTACGCGAACGTGCTGCTCAGGTGCGGGGTCTTCTTCTGATCCCCTGAACGGTTTCGAGGGGGCCCGGTCCGTCGACCGGGCCCCCTCGGCTTTTCCCCTCCCGTCAAGAACTCCCCGCGATCCCCCCAGATCCCCTCCCAGAAGTCCTGACACCCACTACGACCCTCAGGGGACGGAAAGGGTTGCACGGTGGCGTAAGAAATTCTTGCGGAGCCCCGTCCTGCGGCGGCGTACGCTGAGTTTCATGGTGCTTTATCAGGCCAAGAACGGACATACAGGGCAGGAAACTCCGAAGGATCCGAGCCTCCCCGTGTTCGTCGACTCCACCGGTCGCCGTGCTCGGAACCTGCGGCGCATCGGCTACGGGCTGGCCGCCTGCGCAGCCACGTACATGGCGGTCCTGGGGCTGAGTCTGATGGGAGCGACACCCTTCGCGCCGGGGGCGCTCCTGCCCGGCGACATGGCCGGGCCCGCCGCACCGGGCCCCCGCATCCCGGGCGGGACGCCCCAGGCACCTGGCCCGCCACCGGCGTCGAACGGCTCGGAGCCCGGTCATCCTTCGGCGGGCGGTCCCAGCTCCCTGATCGGTCCGCCCCTCGTCTCCTCCCTGGTGCCGGGAAACCCACCGGCGGGTGCACCGGCCTCCCCCGGCCCGCCGGAACCAGGGGCACCGGCGTCCCAGGCCCCGCCCTCACCGGCGCAGCCCCCGGCCTCCGACGCCCCTGCCGCTCCCGCACCCGGCACAGGCACACCTCCTGCCTCGCCTCCGCCCACCAGCGCCCCGTCCACCCCGCCGGCGCCTGAACCCCCGGCGCAGACGCCGCCACCCGCCCCCCAGCCCTCAGGGCCGGCGAGCGGCCCCTCGGGTTCCGGTGCCGCGACCACGCCCCCGTCCTCCGCCCCTTCGGTGGTCGAGGCTCCCTGATGCGGCGCCGCCCTCCCCGGTCAACCGACCGCTCGCCGAGGCCGCCCGGTCCGCGGCGGACGCGAGCACCCCTGTCGGCGCGGCACCGCTTCCGCCTCCTCGTCCCACTCGTCCTGCTGGCCTTCGTCGCCTCGGTCCTCCTCGTCGAGGGGTACACCACCCGGGGCTTCGCCGGGGACCAGGAAGGGCGCGGCGGACGACCGGCCACCGACGTCCCCCGCAGGGTCGTCGACGGCGGCCCGATCGTCGACACCACCGGCGATCACCTGCGGAGCTTCCGCACCCCGGACAAGACCGTGGTCCTGACCTTCGACGACGGCCCCGACCCGACCTGGACGCCCCGCGTCCGGGCCGTACTCGACCGCTACCGGACGCCCGGCACCTTCTTCGTCACCGGGCAGCAGACCGCCCGGCACCCGGGCATCCTGCGCAGCCTGATCCGCTCCGGCCACGAGATCGGCGTGCACACCTTCTCCCATCCGGACCTGGCCGAGCGGTCCGCGAGCGACATCGACCGCGAACTGGCGCTGACCCAACTCGCCCTGGCGGGAGCCGCGGGCGTCAACACGTCGCTGATGCGGATGCCCTACTCCTCGACCACCACCGCCCTCGACGACGCGTCGTGGTCCGTGGCCCGGCGCCTCGGCGACAAGGGCTACGTCACGGCGTTCATCGACCAGGACACCAACGACTGGCGGAAGCCCGGCGCCCGGGCGATCGCCGACGCGGCCACTCCGCACCCGCCGGGCAGGGGCGCGGTCGTCCTGCTGCACGACGCGGGCGGAGACCGGTCGCAGACCGTCGAAGCCCTCGAGATCCTGATCCCCCGGCTCAAGGCCCAGGGCTATCGCTTCGCCACCGTCGCCGATGTCGTCGGCTCCGACCGTCTCACCAGCCCCGTCGGCACGGCGCGTCTGTGGCAGGGCCGCGTCTTCGTGACCGCCGTCGCCGTGTCGGGGGCGGCGGTGTCGGTCGTCAGCGTGCTGCTGCTGGTGGTGGGGTCGCTCGTCCTCGCACGGTGCGTGGTCCTGATCGTCCTGGCCCGCCGGCACGCCCGCCGCCACCGGCGCCGCGAGACCGGCCCCCGCCGGACCGTCACCCGGCCCGTCAGCGTCGTCGTACCGGCCTACAACGAGAGGCTGTGCATCCCCAAGACGCTCCGCTCCCTCGCCGCGAGCGACCATCCCGTCGAGATCATCGTGGTGGACGACGGATCCCAGGACGACACCGCCGACCTCGCGGAGTCACTGGCCCTGGAGAACGTCACCGTCGTCCGCCGGCCCAACGGCGGCAAACCCTCCGCCCTCAACACCGGCGTCCTGCGCGCCTCCCACGACCTCGTCGTCATGCTGGACGCCGACACCGTCTTCGCCCCCTCCACGGTCGGCCGCCTCGTGCAGCCGTTCGCCGACCCCCGGGTCGGTGCCGTCGCGGGCAACGCCAAGGTCGGCAACCGCCGGGGTCTGCTCGGCCGGTGGCAGCACATCGAGTACGTCATGGGCTTCAACCTCGACCGCCGCATGTACGACCTGCTGCACTGCCTGCCCACCATCCCCGGTGCCGTGGGGGCGTTCCGCGTCGAGGCGCTGCGGGACGCCGGGATGATGAGCGCGGACACCCTCGCCGAGGACACCGACATCACCATGGCCCTGCACCGGGCCGGGTGGGAGATCAGCTACGCGCCGGACGCCCTCGCCTGGACCGAGGCACCGGCCTCGCTGCGGGAACTGTGGCGCCAGCGCTACCGGTGGAGCTACGGCACGATCCAGGCCGCGTGGAAGCACCGTCACGCGCTGCTCGAACGTGGCCCGGCGGGCCGCTTCGGCCGCGTCGGCCTGCCCCTGCTGGCCGTGTTCCAGATCCTCACGCCCCTGCTCGCCCCGCTGATCGACATACTGGCCGTCTACGGCCTGGTGTTCGGCAACCCGCTCACCACCGTGCTGGCGTGGAGCGGGGTGCTGGCGGTGCAGGCCCTCTGCGCCGCGTACGCCTTCCACCTCGACGGCGAGAGCCTGCGGCCCCTGTGGGCGCTCCCCTTCCAGCAGATCGTCTACCGCCAGGTGATGTACCTGGTCCTCGTCCAGGCGTGCCTGACCGCGATCAACGGCTACCGGCTGCCCTGGCAGCGGCTCAAGCGCAGCGGGGACGTGGTGCTGCCGCCCCAGCCCTCCACACGCCGGACGTGAGCGAGCCGCGGTCGATCGTACGAACGGGTTGAGTTGCCTGCTCAAGGGCCCGTCGGCCTTCCTCCTGGGCGGTTTTCCACTCACGCTGTGATCATGAAAACTCCACGATTGCACTCTATGCACCGATCCGTCGCGCACTCGGCCGGTGCGGCCCTCATCATCCTCGGAGCGGTCCTGACCTCCGCCGCGCCCGTCGCCGCCCAGACCGCCCCGGGTGCGGACCTGCACGACGGCAAGGCTTCTTCGTGCCAGACGAGCCGCACGGAGCGGCAGGGCCTCGATGACATCGTCTGGTCTCTGCTGCTCGGGCCGCAGAGCGCCACGACGGTCGAGACCCGGTGCGAGGACGCGGTGACGGTGCAGCAGGACGCGGTGACGACGCAGCCGGACGGGGCGCGAGGCGTTCTCGGTCCCGTGTTGGGCCCCTGACCTCAGCTCACCGGGCAGGCCAGGGCGCCGGACGCCGGGCGTTCTGGTCGCCCGGCCGTTTTCCCCCTGATCCCTGGACGCGGCGGGTCAGCACACGCGTGACACCGCCGTCGTCCTCCACGACGTCCCGGACGTGCTCGAACCCGGTCCTGCCCAGCAGGCGCAGCGACGCGGTGTTCCGCGCGTCCACGGTGGCGTGCACCTCGGTGAGCGCGAGCGCCTTGAAGCCGTAGGCCACGAGCGCCTCCGCCAGCTCCGTACCGAGCCCGCCGCCCCAGGCCTCGGGCGCCAGCGCGTAGACGATCTCGTGACCGTCCACCGTGTCGGTCCGCTTGATCTCCGCGTGCCCGACCAGGAGCCCGCCGCGCCGGACCGCCCACACCTCGAACAGCTCCCGCGCGTACACCTTGCTGAAGATCCGCCCGAACAGGGCCCGGTCCTCCGCCTCGGAAGCCGTCCCGGTCCCCATCCACCGGGACACCCTCGGGTCCTGGAAGAGCGCGACGAAGTCCTCCTCGTCCGCCGGGGTGTAGGCGTCCAGGAGCAGGCGCGGGGTGCGCAGAGTCGGGGGCACGCCGGGGACGCTACCCATGGGGGGCCCGGGCGGCAATCGACTTCCGGGCAGCCTCCGCACCGTCGAGGACTTCACCGACGTGCACGCCGCCGCGGACCTCTTCCGCGTGATCTGACCGCACCGGGAGGGGGCGTCGGCACGCACCGGGCCGCCGCCCCGCTCCCCGTCACGCCGACTCGGTGAGCAACCGGCTCAGATGCTCCCGCCCCGGCCCCAGCAGTTCGGGCAGTTCCGCCGCCGACTCGTACCACCGCTTCTCGTACTCCCAGCACAGCCAGCCGTCCCAGCCGTGCCGGGAGAGGACCTCCACGCACTCGGCCAGGGGCAGGACGCCCGCGCCGAGCGGCAGCGGGGTGGTGTCCTCGGCGGAGGCGATGTCCTTGACCTGGACGTAGCCCAGGTGCGGAGAGAGCGCCGCGTAGGACTCCGAGGGCTGCTCGCCGCCCAGCCAGGTGTGCATCACGTCCCACAGCGCGCCGACCTGGCGGTGGCCGACGAGCCCGAGGACGCGCATCGCGTCGGCGGCGGTGCGGTGGGAGTCGTGGGTCTCCAGGAGGATGCGGACACCCAGGTCGTTCGCGTACTCGGCGGCGGTGCCGAGCCGCCGGGCGGCCGTCGCGTCGGCCTCCTCGGGGGTCTGGACGTCGAGGTCGCCGCCGGGGAAGACGCGGATGTACGGGGCGCCGAGGTCACGGGCCAGGTCGATGAGGGAACGGATCTCGGCCAGGACGGGTTCGTCGTCGCCCGGCGCGGCGACCCGCGCGTATCCCGCGAGGCCCAGGATCTCTACGCCCGAGCCCTTGAACTCGGCCGCGACGTCCGCCCGTTCGGCGGGGCCGAGGCCGGGGTGGACCGGTTCCTCCGGGTGAGCGCGCAGTTCCACGCCGTGGTAGCCGTGCGTGGTCGCGAGCCGCAGGACGTCGGGCAGGGGCAGGCCGGGGACACCGAGGGTGGAGAACGCCAGCTTCATATGGACGGACTCTACCCAGCGCTTCGCCGACGACTCCCCTTCGTCACTCGGGTGTTGCGTGAAGATCCAGTCGCCAGTCCTGGCCGTTCAGGTCCTGGCCGAAGGAGCGGTGCGGCTTCTCCGCGACCAGCTCGAAGCCGTGGCGCTGGTAGATACGGCGGGCGGCGGCCAGGATGTCGTTGGTCCACAGGACGATCTCCCGGTAGCCGACCTCGCGCGCGAAGTCGACGAGCGTCCCCACCAGGCGGTCTCCGATTCCCAGGCCGCGCGCGTCCGGCTCGACGAGCAGCAGCCGGAGCCGGGCGGCGCCCGGCGCGTCGTCCCGCACACACATGACGCACCCCACCCGCCGGCCGTCGAGCTCGGCGATCCAGGTCCGCTCCAGTCGCGGGTCGTGGCCCTCGGCGTAGTCGGCGACGATCCGGGCGACCAGGCCCTCGTAGTCGAGGCTGAAGCCGTACTCGGCGGCGTACAGCGCGGCGTTGCGCTCCACGATCCAGCCGAGGTCGCCGGGGACGGGCTCGCGCAGGATCACGTCCTCGGGGCGAGGGGCCCGGCCGTCGCCGAGGAGCGTCCGGACGGTCAGCAGCGCCTCCCCCAGCCGGGGCCGGTCCTCGGCCCGCACGGTGTCCAGCATCGCCCCGACCGTCTCCCGCGCACGTTCGTCGAGCAGCGCGGCGGCCTCCCGGCCGGGCGCGGTGAGCGTGATCCGGCGGCGGCGCGGATCCTTCTCGGACGGACCGCGCTCGACCAGTCCGTCCTCCTCGAACTTGTTCAGGATGCGGCTCAGGTATCCGGCGTCGAGGTGCAGCTGGGCCCGCAGGTCGGCGGCGTCGGTGCGCGGGGCGTGGGCGAGCTCGTAGAGCACGCGGGACTCGGTGAGGGTGTACGGGGCGTACATGTGGCGGCCGTAGTCGAGAGCGCCGATGACGTTCGTGTAGAAGCGGTTGAAGGAGCGGATGTCCTGGACGGTCATGGCCTCGACCCCCGATGTCTGACTCAGTCAGTGATTGTGGGTCGAGCCTAGCCGTCCAGGACATCCAGGACCAGATACTTGTGCGACGGCCGATGAGTTTTCGCGTGATCCGCAGTCAGAAGGATGCAGAACCCGCCGAGAACCGGACACGAGAACCGAGGAACCCCAGATGCGCACCCTGATCAGCACCGCATTCGTCTCGCTCGACGGCGTCGTGGAGGCCCCGGGCGGCGAGCCCGGCTACCGGAACGCCGGGTGGACCTTCAAGGACGTGGAGTTCCTCCCCGAGGCCTTCGAGATCAAGGGCCGGGAGCAGAAGGAAGCCACCGCGATGCTGCTGGGCCGGACCAGCTACGAGGCGTTCAGTCCGGTGTGGCCCGACATGGAGGACTTCGCCGACTACAAGGTGATGCCGAAGTACGTCGTCTCCACCACCCTCACCGAGGACGACCTGGTGTCGAACTGGGGCGAGACGACGATTCTGCGCTCGCTCGACGACGTCGCCGCACTGAAGGAGACCGAGGGCGGCCCGATCATCGTCCACGGCAGCGCCTCCCTGAACCAGGGGCTGTCAGACGCCGGCCTGATCGACCGCTACCACCTGCTCGTCTTCCCGCTCCTGCTCGGTGCGGGCAAGCGCCTCTTCAGCACCACGGACAAGGACACCCAGAAGCTGAGACTCGTCGAGCACGAGGCCTACGCCAACGGCCTGCAGAAGAACGTCTTCGACGTCGTCCACTGACGACGCCGCTCAGCCATAGTCCCGTCCGGCGCGCACGCCAAAGACGCCGCTCAGCCACAACTCAGCCCGTCCGGCGCTTGAGGACGAGGCCGTTCAGGCCGAAGCGGGGGCCTGGGGGCGGCAGCCCCCAGCACGGCCAGGGCGGCAACCCCCAGGACCTAGGAAACCCGCGGCACCCCGGAGGACCCCCGCACCATCAACTCCCCCCGCACCGAGGCGATACCCCCCGGAGGGGCCTCCTCCCGCCCCATGGCGATCCGCCCTGCCCGCGCCCCGGCCTCCGCCAACGGCAACCGCACCGTCGTGAGCGAAGGCACCGCGTCGATGCTGAACGGCAGATCGTCGAACCCGGCCACCGACACGTCCTCGGGAATCCGCAGCCCCGAGTCCCGCAGCGCCGCGCACGCCCCCAGCGCGACGGAGTCGTTCGCCGCGACGACCGCCGTGAGCGACGGGTCGCGCCGCAGCAGCTCCAGCGTCGCCTCGTAGCCGGACCGGCGGTCGTACCGCCCGTGCACCGTCCACCGAGGGTCCTCCTCGATGCCGTGCGCGGCCAGCGCGGCCCGGTGGCCCTCAAGACGGTGCCGCGTGGTCGTCCGCTCCTCCGGTCCCGCGATGTAGCCGAGCCGCCGGTGACCGAGCCCGATCAGGTGCTCGGTGAGTTCCTGCCCGCCCCCGCGGTTGTCGAAGGTCAGCGCGATCGCCCCGGTCTCCGGCGCCGGCGGGCGCCCGCACAGCACCACCCGCGTCCCGGCGTCCGTCAGCTTGCGCACCTTCGTGTCCATGGCCGCCTTGTGCGCCGCGTCCTCGATCGCCCCGCCGGTCAGCACCACGGCCGCCGCCCGCTGCCGCTGCAACAGGGTGAGGTACGTCAGCTCGCGCTCGGGGGACGCGCCGGTGTTGCAGACCACCGCGAGCCGCTCGCCGCCCGCGCGGCCGCCCGGTCCGCCGATCTCGGACTGGATCGCGCTCGCCATGATCCCGAAGAACGGGTCGGCGATGTCGTTCACCAGGATTCCGACCAGGTCGGAGGTGGCGGCGGCCAGGGCGCTCGCGGGCCCGTTGAGCACGTAGTCCAGCTCGTCCACGGCCTTCAGTACCCGCTCCCGGGTGGACGCGGCCACGGGGTAGTTCCCGTTCAGCACGCGCGACACCGTCGCGGGCGAGACCTGCGCGCGGGCCGCCACGTCCGCCAGGGTCACCGTCATCTCGTCGTCCTCCGGTCGCGCATCTCGTCGTCCGCCCTCGTACACATCCAGACCTGCGGCCTCGGTTCCTGTGGATCCGACGGACCCGAATGGTCCGTGGACCCGATGGATCCGATGGAGCCGATGGACCCAAGGCCCTCTTCCCTATGGCCCCATGGCCCTGGTACCGACAGACCCATGGCCCTGACCCGTTCGAGTCATGGCCATGGTTCCGAGCAGACCTTAAGCCCCCGACCCCCTGTTGTTCGCCCCCTCGAACAACTCGTCCTGGTCACGGTCTTGTCCGGACCATGGTTCAGAGGCTAGCTTCTCTCTGTATAGAAAGCGCTTGCTGCAACGCTCACCAGTGGGCGTACGCGGCGCGACGACCGCGTACGAAGGGAACGACGTGACACGCAAGACGGTGCGTATCGCCATGAACGGCGTGACCGGGCGCATGGGCTACCGCCAGCACCTGGTCCGCTCCATCCTCGCCCTCCGTGAGCAGGGCGGCCTCGACCTCGGCGACGGCACCGTGCTGTGGCCCGAGCCGATCCTGGTCGGCCGCCGTGAGCACGCGCTGAAGGCGCTGGCCGAGCAGCACGGGCTGGAGCACGTCTCGACCGACCTGGACGCCGTCCTCGCCGACGAGACCGTGGACATCTACTTCGACGCCCAGGTCACCTCCGCTCGTGAGGAGGCCCTGAAGAAGGCCATCGCCGCCGGCAAGCACATCTACACCGAGAAGCCCACCGCGACCGGCCTCGACGGCGCCCTGGGCCTCGCCCGGCTGGCGGACGAGGCCGGCATCAAGCACGGCGTCGTCCAGGACAAGCTGTTCCTGCCCGGCCTGCTGAAGCTGAAGCGCCTCATCGACGGCGGCTTCTTCGGCCGGATCCTGTCCGTGCGCGGCGAGTTCGGCTACTGGGTCTTCGAGGGCGACTGGCAGGACGCCCAGCGCCCGTCCTGGAACTACCGTGCCGAGGACGGCGGCGGCATCGTCGTCGACATGTTCCCGCACTGGGAGTACGTCCTGCACGAGCTGTTCGGCCGCGTGAAGTCGGTCCAGGCCATCGCCACCACCCACATCCCGCAGCGCTGGGACGAGAACGGCAAGCCCTACGACGCCACCGCCGACGACGCCGCGTACGGCGTCTTCGAGCTCGACGGCGGCGCCATCGCGCAGATCAACTCCTCCTGGGCCGTCCGCGTCAACCGCGACGAGCTGGTGGAGTTCCAGGTCGACGGCACGGAGGGCTCCGCGGTCGCGGGCCTGCGCAACTGCCGCGTCCAGCACCGCTCGGCCACCCCCAAGCCGGTCTGGAACCCGGACATCCCCGCCACGGAGGTCTTCCGCGACCAGTGGCAGGAGGTCCCGGACAACGCCGAGTTCGACAACGGCTTCAAGGCCCAGTGGGAGCTGTTCCTCAGGCACGTCTACGCCGACGCCCCCTACCACTGGGACCTGCTGGCCGGGGCCCGCGGCGTCCAGCTCGCCGAGCTGGGCCTCAAGTCCTCGGCCGAGGGCCGCCGTCTCGACGTCCCGGAGATCCAGCTGTGACCATCCGCCTCCCGGGGAGCGACGGGACGCTGCGGGCCTACGAGCCCCGCACCGCCCCGCTCGTGGTGACGCCCGGCACGCCCTTCACCTCCCGCACGGTCTTCTCGGCGGCGCACGTCGTCGCCGACCCGTACGCGGACGTCTCCCCCGACTCGCCCGCCGCGGTCGACTGGGACGCCACCCTCGCCTTCCGCCGCCACCTGTGGTCGCACGGGCTGGGTGTCGCCGAGGCGATGGACACCGCCCAGCGCGGGATGGGCCTGGACTGGGCGGGCGCGGCCGAGCTGATCCGCCGCAGCGCGGCCGAGGCCAAGGCGGTCGGCGGTCTGATCGCCTGCGGCGTGGGCACGGACCAGCTGTCCGCGACCGAGACCGGCCACCCGTACAGCCTGGCGGAGATCCGCGCCGCGTACGAGGAGCAGCTCGCCGTCGTCGAGGAGTCGGGCGCGCGGGCGATCCTGATGGCCTCGCGGGCCCTGGCGGCGGTCGCCAAGGGGCCGGAGGACTATCTGGAGGTCTACGGGCACCTGCTCCGCCAGGCGTCCGAGCCGGTCGTGCTGCACTGGCTGGGCCCGATGTTCGACCCCGCGCTGGAGGGCTACTGGGGCGCCACCGACCTCGACGCCGCCACGCGGACGTTCCTGGACGTCATCGCCGCGCATCCGGACAAGGTCGACGGCATCAAGGTCTCCCTGCTGGACGCGCGGCGCGAGATCGACATCCGCCGCCGGCTACCGCGGGGCGTCCGCTGCTACACGGGCGACGACTTCAACTACCCCGAGCTGATCGCGGGCGACGAACAGGGCTTCAGCCACGCCCTGCTGGGCATCTTCGACCCGCTGGGCCCGCTGGCGGCGCAGGCGGTGCGAGTGCTCGACACGGGTGACGTGAAGGGCTTCCGGGAGCTGCTGGACCCGACGGTCGAGCTGTCCCGGCACCTCTTCCAGACCCCCACCCGCTTCTACAAGACCGGCGTGGTCTTCCTGGCCTGGCTGGCCGGGCACCAGTCCCACTTCACGATGGTCGGCGGCCAGCAGTCGTCCCGCTCGCTGCCGCACCTCGCGAAGGCGTACGAACTCGCCGACGGACTCGGCCTGTTCCCGGACCCCAAGCTGGCGCAGGAGCGCATGAGGAGCCTGCTGAGCGTGTACGGAGTGGACCAGTGAACCCTGCGGAGCTGGAGCGCTTCTCCATCAACCAGATGACGGTGAAGCAGCTGTCGATGCCGGAACTGGTCGACGCCTGCGGTCAGTCGGGCATCCGCAACGTCGGCCTGTGGCGCGAGCCCGTCCAGTCGTACGGCCTGGAGGCCACGGCGAAGCTGGTGCGGGACGCGGGGCTCACCGTGACAACGTTGTGCCGGGGCGGCTTCTTCACGGCGATCGACCCGCGAGAGCGTGCCGGGGCACTGGCCGACAACCGGCGGGCGATCGACGAGGCGGCGACGCTGGGCACGGACACCCTGGTCCTGGTCTCGGGGGGTCTCCCGGCCGGCTCCAAGGACCTGCACGGCGCCCGGGAGCGCATCGCGGACGCCCTGGCGGAGCTCGGCCCCTACGCCGAGCGGCACGGCGTACGCCTGGCCATCGAGCCGCTGCACCCGATGTACGCCTCCGACCGCTGCGTGGTGTCGACCCTGGCCCAGGCCCTGGACCTGGCCGAACGCTTCCCGGCCCACCAGGTCGGCGTCACCGTCGACACGTACCACATCTGGTGGGACGACACCGCCCCCGCACAGATCGCCCGCGCGGGCGCGTCCGGGCGCATCCACACCTTCCAGCTCGCCGACTGGACGACCCCCCTCCCGGAGGGCGTACTGACCGGCCGCGGCCAGATCGGCGACGGCTCGATCGACATGCGGGAGTGGAAGGCGTACGTGGAGGCGGCCGGCTACACCGGTGCCATCGAGGTCGAGCTGTTCAACGACGGCTTGTGGGCACGGGACGGGCGGGAGGTGCTGGCGGAGACGGCGGCGAGGTTCGTCGAGCACGCCGCGTGATCCATCCCTGAGCCACGCTCGCTGCCCTGCCCCGTCTCCATGGGAGCGGGGCGGCGCCGGGTCAGGTCACCTCGCACGGGCCGGGTCGCCCGGGGAAGCCGTCGGCCGGGCCGTCGCGCACGACTGGGACGTCGCGCCGCCGGACGGCGGGAGGAACCGGGCGGCGAGCCATGGATCCGGCGCTCGCCGCCCGTGTCGCGGCCGGCCGGGGCGGAGAAGGCGCCGCGCGCTCCTCGTGCCGGTGCGGCGGCTGTACGCGCTGCGGCGGGCGGGGGCGGCTGACGTCCGGCCACCGCCGAAGCCGTCGGCTCACAGGCCCCGTCGGACCCTGGGGCATCCCCCGTACCGACTTGCGGAATTCCGCCGCGAGCCGGGAACCCGGGGCGGACCCCGGCCGTCCAAACGCAGGCCGCCGGAGAGTCACCTCGGTACGGTGTCGGCCCTCGCTGCTGGCTGCGATCGCTGACCACCCTCTCCGCCGTACCGCGGCCGGCGGCACCCGCCGCCATCGGCGCGCCCCCTCCTATCGCGCCGGTGGCGGCCCCTGGTGCGGTTAGTGTGCGTTCCCTTGAGCGTTCCCTTGACTGGCAGAAACTTCCCGGTTATTGGTGACCTTCTGGAAGTTTCCTTCAGCGGATCCGAGCGGATCACCTCCGGAAGGAGCGCACGTGCACGACACCGGCACGGGAAGCACGGGAAGCACCGCACAGCCCTCCAGACGTACCGTCCTCGCCGCCACGGCCGGCGTCACCACCGCCCTCGTGGCAGCCGGGCCCGCGTACGCCGCCGACGCCCCGGACGACAAGAGGCTGCGCGCCCTCGTCTCGCGTATGACGCTGGAGGAGAAGGTCGGCCAGCTCTTCGTGATGCGGGTCTACGGCCACTCCGCCACCAGCCCCGACCAGGCCGACATCGACGCCAACCTGAAGGAGATCGGGGTCCGTACGGCCGCCGAGCTCGTCGCGAAGTACCGGGTCGGCGGCATCATCTACTTCGCCTGGGCGCACAACACCCGCGAGCCGCACCAGATCGCCGAGCTGTCCGACGGCATCCAGAAGGCCTCCCTGGAGCTGCCGCGCGGGCTGCCCGTGCTCATCTCCACCGACCAGGAGCACGGGATCGTGGCGCGGGTGGGCAGGCCGGCGACGCTGTTCCCGGGGGCCATGGCCGTCGGCGCGGGCGGGTCGAGGTCCGACGCGCGCACCCTCGGCCGGATCGCGGGCGCCGAGTTGCGCGCGATGGGCATCCGGCAGGACTACTCCCCCGTGGCCGACGTGAACGTCAACCCGGCCAATCCGGTCATCGGCGTACGGTCCTTCGGTGCCGACCCGCGGGCCGTGGCCGCGCTGGTGGCCGCCGAGGTCGCCGGGTACCAGGGGTCCGGGGTCGCCGCGACCGCCAAGCACTTCCCCGGGCACGGGGACACCAACGTCGACAGCCACACCGGGTTCCCCACCATCACGCACAGCCGGGAGCTGTGGGAGAGGCTCGACGCCCCGCCGTTCCGGGCGGCGATCGCCGCGGGCATCGACTCGATCATGACCGCGCACCTGATGGTCCCGGCCCTCGACGACTCCGGCGACCCGGCCACCCTCTCCCGCCCCATCCTCACCGGCATCCTGCGCGAACGGCTCGGCTACGACGGTGTCGTGGTCACCGACTCGCTCGGTATGGAGGGCGTACGGACCAAGTACGGGGACGCACGGGTGCCGGTGCTGGCGCTCAAGGCGGGCGTGGACCAGCTCCTCAACCCGCCCGACCTGGACCTCGCCTGGAACGCGGTCCGCACGGCCGTACGGGACGGGGAGCTGACCGAGGCCCGGCTCGATGAATCGATCCTGCGGATCCTGCGGCTGAAGACCAGGCTCGGCTTGTTCCGCGCGCCGTACGTCGGTCAGGGCGGCGTCGACCGGACCGTCGGCACCCGCGCCCATCTGAAGGCGGCCGACCGGATCGCCGAACGGACCACCACCCTGCTCGTCAACGAGGGGCGGCTGCTGCCGCTGTCCCGGCGCCGGTATCCCAAGGTGCTGGTGGTCGGGGCGGATCCGGCCTCGCCGTCGGGGACCACCGGGCCGCCGACCGGTGTGCTCGCCGCCGCACTGACCGAACTGGGCTTCACCGCCACCGCCCTGTCCACCGGCACGGCACCCTCGGCGGCGACGATCGCCCGGGCGGTCGCGGCGGCACGGGACGCGGACGCGGTGGTGGCCGCCACGTACAACGTCACCGCGGGCAGCGGCCAGAAGACGCTGGTGGAGCAGCTCGTGGCGACCGGGCGGCCGGTGGTGGCGGTCGCCGTCCGCAATCCCTACGACGTGGCACAGCTGACCTCCGTCCCTGCCTGTCTGGCCACCTACTCCTGGACCGACGTCGAACTGGAGGCCGCCGCACGGGTGATCGCGGGGCGGGTGAAACCGCGCGGGAAGCTGCCGGTGCCGGTGCAGCGGGCGGATGATCCCGCGCAGGTGCTGTACCGGATCGGCCACGGGCTGTCGTACTAGACGTACGCCACGGACCGGGCGCACCACCCCCAACGTGCGCAAACCGTCCCATGTGCCTGCGTGCGCCCGCCGCCGCGGGCCACGCTGGGCCAGGGCACTCAGAGGGACGGCGATGCGCACGAGAAGTACGGCGGGGGTCATGTGGGGACTGCTGGCACTGCTCGGCGCGTTGCTGACCGGGTGCCAGAGTCCCTCGGCGGGCGTCGCGGAGGACGGCCGGCTGGGCGAGCCCGCACCGGGCACGACGACCGCCACCGTCTCACCGACGCCGACCCGGCCCTCCGGCTACGGGGCGGTGTTCCTCGCGGTCGGCGAATGCAGTTCGTTCGGCACGACGAGCTTCACCGAGGTGCCCTGCGCCGGTGAACGGGCCGCGGCCCGGGTCGTGGCCCGGCACGACGGCGCGGCGCGGGACGGGCCGCGCTGCCCGGCGACCACGGACTTCGTGCTGCACATCAGCGAGCAGCGGCCCGCGTCCGACGAGGACGGCGACGGGGCGGTGCCGCGGGGCTACGCCTGTATGCGCAACCTCCAGCCCCCGCACCCCGGGGACCCGGGCGGCGGAGGCGGCCCCCGTACCGTCGTCGGCGACTGCGTCTACGGTTCCGGCGACGGGCAGGTCCGTGAGACGGCGTGCGACGGGGAGGGCGAACACGAGCCGGAGTACGAGGTGACCCGGGCGGTGGACCGGCGTGCCGACTGCCCGGCCTCGACGGCCCTGTACGTCCGGCTCGGCGGTGACCGGCCCGTGGGGTGCGCCCGGCCGCTGTGAGCGACGGCCGGGCGCGGTACACGTTCGGTTCTACGGACGCAGCGTCATCTCCCGCTGGACGTCCCGCTTGTCCAGCTTGGCGTCGAACGTCGCGAGCGGCTTCGCCGCCTGCGGGTCGGACCGCACCGCGCTGGACGCGACGCCGGCCCAGTCGAGGATGCGGGCGGTGGCGAGGGCCTTCTGCTCGGGCACGAGGCCCGCGACGTTGGCCCCGTGGTTCATGCCGGGGGCGGTCATGACGTAGGAGTCCTTCGCGCCCTTGCCGACGCGGAACGGCTCGGCGCCCCACGGGTCGTTCTGGCCGTAGACGAAGAGCATCTGCCGGGCGTTGTGCCGGACCCAGGTGTCGACGTCCCGCATGGCCGACGGCTGGAACTTCATCGGGATGTCGCGCGGGACGAAGTTCCGGGGCGGCTGGTAGCCGTAGCGGACGTAACTCTTCTCGATGTGCGGGAAGTGGATGGTCGGCGCGCCGAGCTGCGTGCCGGCCTGGTAGTAGTACGGCGTGTAGGTCGTAAGGCCCTGGTCGGCGTAGGCGGAGAAGCCGGAGATCGTGTCGACGGAGTTCCAGATGTCGTCGTCGGTGGCGTTCTTCGCGTCGGCCGGGATCTGGTCGCAGTCCTTCAGCAGGCTGTACTGCCAGTAGCCCCACACGTAGTCGAGGACGGTCGCCTCGTAGGCCTTGTCCAGGCTGCCGATGGTCTTGAAGGTGAGGCCGTTCTCCTCGGCGTAGGCCGCGTACTTCTTCTCCAGCGGCTCGCGCCGCACCAGCGCCTCGCGCTGCACGGCGTTCAGCCGGTCGCGGCACTCCTTCGTGCCGACGCGGGCGAAGAAGCGGTCGTAGGCCGAGTCCTCCTTGTTCACCACGTCGTTGGGGGCGACGTAGGCGACGACGCCGTCCATGTCGCGCGGGTAGAAGCGCTCGTAGTAGGTGGCGGTCATGCCGCCCTTCGAACCGCCCGTGGAGATCCAGTTCTCGCCGTAGACGCTCTTCAGGGCCTTGAAGACGCGGTGCTGGTCGCTGGCGGCCTGCCAGATGTCCAGCTTGGTCCAGTCGGCAGGGGCGGGCCGGGACGGGGTGAAGAAGCGGTACTCCAGGGAGACCTGGTTGCCGTCCACGATCTGGGTCGGCTCGCTGCGGCGGGGCGTCGTGGAGACGTTGTAGCCGCTGGTGAAGAACACCGTCGGGCGGGAGACGTCCTTGTGCAGCACGGTGATGCGCTGCTGGAACGTGCCCTTGGCCGGATTGCGGTGGTCGACGGGCTGCGTGTAGTTCAGGACGAAGAAGCGGTAACCGGTGTACGGCTTCTCCTCGACCAGACTCATGCCCGGTATGGAGAGCAGTCTCTCCTTGATGTCAGTGGTGCTGTCGGTGCCGGTGGCCCCCGGCTCGGCGGCGGTGGCCGCTGTCGCCGTGCCCAGTGTGCCTATGAGCACCGTGAGCGCCAGCAGCCATCTGAGCGCCTTGCGCATGCGCACTCCCCTGTGAGACAGATGTGCGCCGGAAGCTAGCGGACCAACTCACCGGAGCACCAGGGGACATAGGGAAAACCCTGTGCGCGGGGACGGCTTCAGCAGAGGATCCAGCCGGAGCTGTACGACCCCCGGCCCACCGTGCCCTTCAGCCATACGCAGCGGCGCCCGGCGTGCACCGTCACCGGACCCGCCAGATAGGCGTACTTGCCCTGGTCGACGACCGGGCGGTTGCCGCGCGCCTGCACGCTCACCGACATCTTGCGCTTCACGCCGGGCTTCTTGGTCACGGTCACGGCGCAGACGTAGCCGCCGCGCTTGTAGACGAGCACGGTGCCGGTGGAGAACGGCAGGGTGCGGACCTTGCGGCCGGGGCAGGGCGCGGCGGTGGCGGCCTGCGCCTCGCCGGGTGCGGCGACCGCCAGCAAGCCGGAGGCGGTCAGCACGGCCAGGCCGAGCGCGAGCCGCCGGCGTATCGCTCCACTGTCCACTGTCGTCCTCCCGTACCGCGTCGTCCGCGTCCTTCGGCGTACTGCTGTACGGACGCACGGCGTATGTCGAACGGTTGCACGGCCGTCACGATCGCACCGCGCGCCCCGTCAGCGGGTGGCGCCGACCGGCTCCTCCGGCTCGGCGGTGCCGATGAACGTCCGCCACAGCTCGGCGTAGCGCCCGCCGCGCGCGAGCAGCTCGTCGTGCGTGCCGTCCTCGACGACCTTGCCGTGGTCCATCACGACGACCCGGTCGGCACGGGCGGCGGTGGTGAGGCGGTGGGCGACGACGAGGGTCGTACGGCGGCCCGCGAGGCGGTCGGTGGCCTGGTTGACCTGGGCCTCGGTGGCCAGGTCCAGCGCGGCCGTCGCCTCGTCGAGCAGCAGCACGTCCGGGTCGACCAGCTCGGCACGGGCCAGGGCGATCAGCTGCCGCTGCCCTGCGGAGAGGTTGCGGCCGCGCTCGGCGACCTCGTGGAGGTAGCCGCCCTCCAGCGTGGCGATCATCTCGTGGGCGCCGACCGCCCTTGCCGCCGCCTCGACCTGGGCGTCGGTGGCGTCCGGGCGGCCGTAGGCGATGGCGTCGCGGACGGTGCCCTGGAAGAGGTACGCCTCCTGCGGGACGACCCCCAGACGGTGCCGGTACGAGGTGAGGTCCAGGGCCCGCAGATCGGTGCCGTCGACCGTGACCCGGCCGGTGGTGGGGTCGTAGAAGCGGGCCACGAGCTTGACGAGGGTCGACTTGCCGGCGCCGGTCTCGCCGACGAACGCGACGGTCTGCCCGGCCGGGATGCGCAGGTCGACCCCGCCGAGCGCCTCTTCGTCGTCACCGTAGGCGAAGTGCACGTCCTCGAAGGCGATGTCCCCGCGCAGGGACGGCACGTCGAGGGGTTCCTCGGCGGACTTCGTCGACGTCGGCTCCCGCAGCAGCTCCTGGATGCGGCCCAGGGACACCGTCGCCTGCTGGTATCCGTCGAAGACCTGGGACAGCTGCTGCACGGGGGCGAAGAACAGGTCGATGTAGAGCAGGTACGCCACCAGCGAGCCGATCGCCAGCGTCCCGTCGTCGACCCGCGCGCCGCCCACGATCAGCACGGCCGCCGCGGCCACCGACGACAGGAACTGCACGAAGGGGAAGTACACGGAGATCAGCCACTGGCCCCGGATGCGGGCCTGCCGGTAGCTCTCGCTGCGCCCGGCGAACCGCCGCCCGCCGTCCCGCTCGCGCCGGAAGGCCTGCACGATCCGCAGCCCCGACACCGACTCCTGGAGGTCGGCGTTGACCACCGACACGCGTTCACGGGCCAGCTCGTACGCCTTCACGCTCGCCCGGCGGAAGAAGAACGTGGCGACGATCAGCGGCGGCAGCGTCGCGAAGACGACCAGCGCGAGCTGCACGTCGAGCACCAGCAGGGCGACCATGATGCCGAAGAAGGTGACGACCGAGACGAAGGCCGTGACCAGGCCCGTCTGGAGGAACGTCGACAGCGCGTCGACGTCGGTCGTCATCCGGGTCATGATCCGGCCGGTCAGCTCGCGCTCGTAGTAGTCGAGCCCGAGGCGCTGGAGCTGGGCGAAGATCTTCAGCCGCAGGGAGTAGAGCACCCGTTCGCCGGTGCGTCCGGTCATCCGGGTCTCGCCGATCTGGGCCGCCCACTGCACGACCACCGTCAGCAGCGCGAGCAGGGACGCCGCCCACACGGCGCCGAGCGCGATCTTCGTCACGCCGGAGTCGATGCCGTGCCGGATCATGATCGGCAGCAGCAGGCCCATGCCGGCGTCGACGGCGACCAGGAGGAGGCTGACCAGCAGCGGCAGCCCGAAGCCGCTCAGCAGCCGGCGCAGGCCGTAGGACTCCTCCGGCTGGACGGCGCGCCTCTCGTCCACGTCGGGCACGTCGGTGGCCGGGGGCAGCGCCTCGACCTGGGCGAGCAGCTCGGGGGTGGCGGGGCTCTCGGCGAGGGCCAGGTCCTTGCGCTCGCGGTCGCCGGTCCACAGCCGCGGGGTGACCCCGCGCTCGGCGTCGAACTCGGCGTCCAGCTCCTCCCGTACGGAAACGTCCTCCTGGGGGCAGGCCGGCTGGATGTGGCCCGGGGAGACCGCGCCCAGCTCGTCGGGGTCGGTGAGCAGCCGCCGGTACAGGGCGGAACGCCGCTGGAGCTCGTCGTGGGTGCCGATGTCGGCGAGCCGGCCGCCGTCCAGCACGGCGATGCGGTCGGCGAGGTTCAGGGTGGAGCGGCGGTGGGCGATCAGCAGAGTGGTGCGGCCCCGCATGACGCCCTTCAGGGCCTCGTGGATCTCGTGCTCGACCCGGGCGTCCACGGCGGAGGTGGCGTCGTCCAGGACCAGCAGACGCGGGTCGGTGAGGATCGCGCGGGCGAGGGCGACACGCTGGCGCTGGCCGCCGGAGAGGGTGAGTCCGTGCTCGCCGACGGTGGTGTCGTAGCCGTCGGGCAGCGCTGTGATGAAACGGTCCGCCTGGGCGGCGCGGGCGGCCTTCTCGATCTCCTCCTGGGTGGCGTCCGGCCGGCCGTAGGCGATGTTGTTGCGGACCGTGTCGGAGAAGAGGAAGGAGTCCTCCGGGACCAGGCCGATCGCCGCCCGCAGCGACTCCAGGGACAGTTCCCGCACGTCGTGGCCGCCGACGAGCACGGCACCCCGGGTGACGTCGTAGAAGCGCGGCAGGAGCAGGGAGACCGTGGACTTGCCGGAGCCGGAGGAGCCGACGACGGCGAGGGTCTCGCCGGGGCGGATCTCGAAGGAGAGCCCGTCGAGGACCGGGCTGGTCTTGCCGTGGGCACCGTCGTAGCCGAAGGCGACGTCGTCGAACTCGACGGTCGCGGGAGCGTCGGCGGGGAGCTCCTTGTGGCCGTCCTGGAGCGAGGGCTCGGTGTCGATCAGCTCCAGGACACGCTCGGTGCCCGCGCGGGCCTGCTGGCCGACGGTGAGGACCACGGCCAGCATGCGGACCGGGCCGACGAGCTGCGCGAGGTAGGTCGAGAACGCCACGAACGTGCCGAGCGTGATGTGCCCGCGCACCGCCAGCCAGCCGCCGAGCGCCAGCATCGCGACCTGGCCGAGGGCGGGGACGGCCTGGAGGGCCGGGGTGTAGACCGAGTTCAGCCGGATGGTGCGCAGCCGTCCCGCGAAGAGCCTGCGGCTGACGTCCCGGAGCTTCCCGGTCTCCTGCTCCTCCTGCCCGAAGCCCTTCACCACACGGACACCGCTGACGGAGCCGTCGACCACCCCGGCGACGGCGGCGGCCTGGGCCTGGGCGTACCAGGTCGAGGGGTGCAGCCGGGTGCGGCTGCGCTTCGCGATCCAGGCCAGGGCGGGGGCGACGGCCACGGCGACGAGGGTGAGCGGCCATGACAGCGACGCCATGATCACCAGGGAGATCAGGAAGAGCAGGACGTTCCCGATGGTCATCGGGAGCATGAAGAGCAGGCCCTGGATCAGCTGGAGGTCGCTGGTGGCCCGGCCGACGACCTGGCCGGTGGACAGCTCGTCCTGGCGGCGGCCGTCGAGGCGGGTGATCGTGCCGTACATCTCCGTCCGCAGGTCGTGCTGGACGTCGAGGGCGAGGCGTCCGCCGTAGTAGCGGCGGACGTAGGTGAGGACGTAGACGACCAGGGCGGCGGCGATGAGCAGGCCGGCCCAGGTGGTCATGTCCCTGGTGTGGTCACTGATGACGTCGTCGATGATCACCTTGGTGATCAAGGGGACGAGGGCCATGACGGCCATGCCGGCGAGGGAGGAGCCGAGGGCGAGGACGACGTCCTTGGGGTGACGCCATGCGTATCCCCACAGTCGGCCCGCCCATCCCCGTTTTGAACCCACGCCGGTGCCCTCCGATCGTCCTTCTCCTGCCGAAAGGCACCAACACGGTGGCAACCGGATTTCATCCCGCCGTAACAATTTCTGTTCGTCGTCGGGTGCGGCAGTGAGGGGGCTGACCGCGCAGTTCCCCGCGCCCCTGGAGAAGGGCGTTGCCCTTACCCGCAAGTAGCCGCGCGGGGAAGCGTCAGCTCGCGGCCAGGTCCCTGTGGATGACCTTGGCCACGGCCTGGATGGTGGCGATGCCGTAGTTCATGGTGCTGTTGCCGTGGGTGAGCACGGTCATCACGTAGTCGTGGCCACCGCCCTTGAACGCGCCGACGCTGTGCACGCGCCAGCCGTTCGTGGAGCGTTGCAGCCAGCCGTTCTTGACGGCCACGGTCACGCCGGAGGGCACTCCGTACGGCGTGCCCCAGCGCTGGGACGAGACGACCTGGCCCATCAGCTTGAGGACGTAGGCGCGGGCGTTGTCGCTCAGGACGGCGTTCTTGGCGGTGAGGATCTTCAGCAGCTTCTGCTCGTCGGTGACGGTGATCTGGGTCAGGCCCCAGTAGCCGTTGGCGCCGGGCTTGGTCTGGGTCATGCCGGCGGCGGCGAGGAAGCCCTTGATCTTCGTCATGCCGAGCTGCTTCCACAGGGTGGAGGTCGCGGCGTTGTCCGACTTGGTGATCATGGCCTTGGCGAGGGTGGTCTCGCGGTCGGTGAGATACCGGTTCGACTTCTTCGCGTCCCACAGCAGTGCGGCGAGGACGGTGACCTTGACGACACTGGCCGAGTCGTAGGCGGAACTCGCGCGCAGGGTGCAGGTCGTGTTGGTGCTGCGGTCGTGGAGGCCGACGGCGACGGTGCCCTTGCGGGTGGCGAGGGCGGCGGTGATGTCCTTCTGCAGCTTGGTGGCGAGGCCGGCCTTGGCCGACGTGCAGGTCACGGCCGGCGGCGCGGCGGCGGCGGGCGTGGCGGAGGCGACGAGCGGCACGAGTACGCCCGTGCCCACGGCCACCGCCAGCACTCTCGCGCGGCGGGATATCCCAGGATTCATGCACCCCTTGACTCACGGACGAGGGGCAAAGGTTGTAGGCGTTGACGAAGGCTTGTGCGAGTCGTTACCGGGCGCTGTGCGGTTTCACAGGCGCGGGCCAGCTTCGGCACAGCGGCCACCCAACAGGGCTGTCCACCATGCTCGGGTGACATCTGCCACCGAACCCCAGCTCCGCACCGCCGAGCCCCCTCCGGTTACGCCCCGGGCCGACGCCGTTCCGCGCTGGTCGCTGCCCGCGCTGCTCGCGATCCTCGCCCTGGCCGCGGTGCTCTACTCCTGGAACCTCTCCGGCTCCAGCCTCAACAGCTTCTACAGCGCGGCCGTGCTGAGCGGCACGCAGAGCTGGAAGGCGTGGTTCTTCGGCTCGTTGGACGCCGGGAACTTCCTCACCGTCGACAAGCCGCCGCTCGCGCTGATGGTCATGGGCCTGTCGTGCCGCCTGTTCGGGTACGGCACCTGGCAGATGATGGCGCCGATGGTCGTGGCGGCACTGGCCACGATCTGGATCCTGCACGCCTGCGTGAAGCGGGTGTTCGGGCACGCGGCGGCGGCCGTCGCCGCCCTCGTCCTGGCCCTCACCCCGATCACGGTCGCCATCAACCGGGACAACAACCCCGACACGCTGCTGGTGTTCCTGATGGTGGCGGGCGCGGCCCTCGCCCTGCGGGCGGCGCGCGACGGGCGGCTGCTGCCACTGCTCGGCTCGGCGGCCTGCTTCGGGCTCGCCTTCAACACCAAGATGCTCCAGGGGTACATCGCGCTGCCGGCGGTTGTCGCGGTGTACCTGTACGCCGCGAAACCGGCGTTCGTGAAGCGGGTCGTCAACCTGCTCCTCGCGGGTGTGGTGCTGGTCGTGTCCAGCTTCTGGTGGGCGGCCGCCGTGTCGCTGGTCCCGGCCTCCTCGCGGCCGTACATCGGCGGTTCGACGGACGGCACCGCCTGGAACCTGATCACGGGCTACAACGGCCTCGGCCGGATCCTCGGCGGCGAGGGCAACGGCGGAGGCGGGGGCGGCGGAGGCGGCGGTTTCTCCGGCACCGCCGGTCTGGGCCGGATGTTCAACGACATCCTCGGCGGCCAGATCTCCTGGCTGATCCCCTTCGCTGGTGTCGCGCTCGTCGGTGGCCTGGTCCGGTGCGGCCGCGCCCCGCGAACCGACCTGACCCGGGCCGCGCTCGTGCTGTGGGGCGGCTGGACGGTCCTGCACTACCTGACGTTCGCGCTGGCCGAGGGCACGATGCACCCGTACTACACGACCGCGCTCGCCCCGGGCGTCGCGGCGCTGTGCGGAGGCGGCGGGGTCCTGCTGCTGCGCGCCTTCCGGGCGGACCGGCGGTGGGTGTGGGTGCTGCCCCTCGGGCTGGGCGTCACGGCCGTGTGGGCCGCGGTGCTGCTGCGGCGGGCCTCCGGCTGGAACACCTGGCTGTGGCCTTCGATCCTGGTCGTCATGGCGCTGGCCCTCGTGGGGCTGTTCGTCTTCCGGTCCGGTGTCTCGGGGCTGCGGCTGCGGTTGCTCGCGGTGTCCGTCGCGGCGGCTGTGGTCGCGGCGGTGGCGGGACCGGCCGCGTACGCCTGGTCGGTGCCGTCCGGGTCGGGCGGTGGCGGTGGCATGGGCGGTACGAACCCGACCGCCGGGCCGACCACGGGCAGCGGCTTCGGCGGGCCCGGGGGCCGGGACGGAGGCGGCCGGGGGTTCCCGGGCGGTGGCTCGGGCGGTCCCGGCGGGGCTCAGCAGGGCGGGAACGCCCAGGCCGGCGCGGGCTTCCCGGGGGGCGGGACGCCACCCGGCGGCCAGAGCGGACAGGGCGGGCAGGACGGGCAGAGCGGGCAGGTGCCCGGCGGTGCGCCCCCGAACGGCACGAGCGGTGGCCGGTCGGGCGAAGCGAGCTCGCAGCCCGGCCGTACGGGTGGCGGCATGGGCGGCGGCCTGGGCGGTGGCCCCGGCGGCGTGGGCGGCGCGAGCAGTGAACTGATCGCCTACCTCAAGAAACACCAGGACGGCGCCGAGTGGCTCCTGGCCGTGTCCAGTTCGCAGAGCGCCGCCCAGCTCATCGTGAGCAGCGGGGAGCCCGTCATCTCGATGTGGGGCTGGTCCGGCAGCGACAAGGCGATGACCCTCGCCAAGCTCAAGGAACTCGTGAAGAAGGGCGAACTGCACTACATCCAGGTCGGCGGTGGCGGCATGGGCGGCGGCCCCGGCGGCGGCAGCACCGTCAGCTCCGAGGTCACGGCGTGGGTGCAGAAGCACGGCACGGCGGTGAAGGAGAGCGACTACGGCAAGAGCACCAGCTCCAGCTCCTCGTCGCAGTCGAACCAGTCGAACCAGTCGAACCAGTCGACGATCTACCGCCTGGACCCGTCCGACATCAGCTGATCCCCCACCACCGCACACGCCGGAACGGCCCCTGACCACCCCTCGGTCGGGGGCCGTTTCCGTGCGCGGTGTTCTGCGAGAACTCTTGACGCCTTCTTTCCCGTCGGGATACTTGCGGTCGGCAGCGCACCAACTACCGCTTCAGCAAAGGCAGTTGGGTCCGTCTGTCCGGGATCCCGAACATCGTGCGAAGTTTCGCCCCCCACACGTCACGACCACCCCCCCCCCACAGGAGAACCCACCATGAGTCCACGCAAGGCAGTCATAGCCACCCTGACGGCCGCGCTCCTGATCGGCCCCGGCGTCGCCCAGGCCGCCACCCCCCAGGGCATGGCCACCCCCCAGGCCACGGCCGCCCCCGCCCCGGCCCGCGACCACGCCACGGCGGCCACCATCTCCTGGTCCCTCGTCCGCGCGAGCAACCCGACCGAGGACCAGCGCACGGCCTACGACCTCATCACCAGGGCCATGAACGCGGCGGTGGCCCGCTACAACAACCTCAGCGACCTGGGCAAGACCATCACCGTCCGATACGAGCCAGGTGTGCCCACCGCCGACGGCAACATCAACGGCACCATCCGCTTCGGCAGCAACCGCGGCTACATGAACGAGCGGACGGCCCTGCACGAGATCGCCCACACCATCGGCGTGGGCACCAGCGCGGGCTGGTCCCGGCTCGGCGGCAGCGGCACCTGGACCGGCGCGCAGGCCACCGCGCTCGTCAAACAGTACGACGGCTCCGGGGCGAAGATCTCCACCGGCGGCGGCCACTTCTGGCCCTACGGCCTGAACTACGACAACGAGTGGTCGACCACGGCGGCCGACCGCCACGTCCACATCGTCGCCGCGATGGTCCGCGACGGCCTCTAGCCGTGTCCGGAACCGGCGCCCTCAGGTCTGTCGCTGCGGGCGCCGGGTACCCGGATCACGTACGAGCTGCTGTGTGGTCGAAGAAACGGGAGGTCGGGGCAGTGGCGGTGAAGGCGATGGGGTGGGCGCACTCGTTCCCCATGTCCGAGAGTGTCCGGGCCGGGCGGCAGTGGACACGCAAGCGTCTCGAGACCCTGCCCTGGGCCGAGACCGAGCCGGACACGGTGGACGCCGTCGTGCTGGCCGTGTCCGAGCTGATCACCAATGCCCACGTCCACGCGCACAGCGACGCGCACCTGGTCCTCACGTGGGACGGTGACTGCCTCCATGTGAGCGTCCACGACGAGGACCCGACGCTGCCGCGCGGACGTGAAGCGGAACCGGGGGACGTCGGCGGCCGTGGCGTGGCCATCGTGCAGAAACTCGCCGACGAGTGGGGGATGCGGTGCCAGCGGCACGGCAAGACGGTGACGGCGTGTTTCCGCCCCGCCGATGCCGGTGAATGAAAATGCCGGTGAATGAAGAAGGTGCCGGTGAATGAAGAAGATGCCGGTGAATGAATGAGTGTCAGTCGGTCCCGGGATGCTTGCCGGGCCCGTCGGCGCCGGGGGACAGCGGAGTGGGTGACAGTGTGGTGTCCTCCTCACCGGGCTCCAGGAGAGTGTCGGCGGCGCCGACGATGAGGGGGTCGGGGACGCCGACCGCCTCGGGGTCCTTGCTGGCGTAGTCGATGCGGGACAGCAGACTGCGCATGGTCTCCAGCCGGGCGCGCCGCTTGTCGTTGCTCTTGACGACCGTCCAGGGGGCGTGTGCGGTGTCCGTGGCGCGGAACATGTCGACCTTCGCCTCGGTGTAGTCGTCCCAGAGGTCCAGCGAGGCCAGGTCCGTGGGTGAGAGCTTCCACTGGCGCACCGGGTCGACCTGCCGGATCGCGAAGCGCGTGCGCTGCTCGGAGCGGGACACGGAGAACCAGAACTTCACCAGCAGGATGCCGTCGTCGACCAGCATCCTCTCGAAGGTCGGGCACTGGTCCAGGAACAGCTCGTACTCGTCCTTGGAGCAGAATCCCATCACGCGCTCCACGCCGGCCCGGTTGTACCAGGAGCGGTCGAACAGGACGATCTCCCCGGCCGTCGGCAGGTGCGCGATGTACCGCTGGAAGTACCACTGGCCCGCCTCGCGTTCGGTGGGCTTGTCCAGGGCGACCACGCGTGCGCCACGCGGGTTGAGCCGCTCGGTCAGCCGCTGGATCGTGCCGCCCTTGCCCGCCGCGTCCCGTCCCTCGCACACGACGACCACGCGGGCCCCGGTGTCCTTGACCCACCGCTGGAGCTTGAGCAGCTCGATCTGCAGGACGCGCTTGGCCCGCTCGTACTCCTTGCGGCCCACCTTGTGGTCGTACGGATGGTTCTCCCGCCAGGTCCGGATGGGCCGCCCGTCCCCGTCCAGCACGATCGGGCGCTCCCGCCGGCTGGCGTCCACGGTCAGCCCGTCCAGCAGTCTGTCGGCGTCTTCGGCGTTCATCTCCAGGCTCCCGGTCGTTCTGCCCGCACCGTCGCTCAGAAGGGCATGCGGCCGCGGGTGCGGCGACCTGCCGAACCGCTGCGGCTCACCGCGCGGGAACTGGTGTGGAAGGGCTTGCTGAAGAGCCGGCCCAGTATTCCGGGCGCCTTGCCCCCGGCCCGCGCCCCGGCACCGAGCGTACGTTGCGTGCCGCGTTCGGGGTGGCGGGACAGGCGGGGGACGAGGAAGGCCAGGACGGCCAGGACCACACACACGGCGATGACCGCGACGACTACCATGATCGGCTCCCTTCGCTGGTGGACTGAAGCACAGGTGCCCAGTCCTGCCGCGCCCATGTGAGGCGCGAGGAACCCGGCCCGGCCGGCTCGGCCGGACCGGCCGCCGCTCAGCCCAGGTGCGTCGGCGCGAACATCCGCAGCACGGCGGGGAGCAGGACCACGGAGGGCCCGGGTGTCTCCAGCGCCTTCGCGAGGTCCCGCTCCAGCGTCTCCGGGGTCGTCCGGACCCCGGGGACGCCGAAGGACTCCGCCAGTGCCACGTAGTCCGGCCGGGTCAGTTCCGTCGCGGTCGCCTCGCCGAACGCGTCGTTCATGTACTCGCGCAGGATGCCGTAGCCGCCGTCGTCGACGATCAGCCAGGTGACGTTCAGGTCGTACTGGCGGGCAGTCGCCAGCTCGGCGATCGAGTACAGGGCGCCGCCGTCCCCGGAGACGGCGAGGACCGGCCGGGTCGGATCGGCCGCCGCGGCGCCGAGGGCCGCCGGGAAGGCGTAGCCGAGGCCGCCCGCGCCCTGCGCGGAGTGCATGTGGTTGGGGCCCTTGGCGTCGAAGGCCGACCAGGCCCAGTAGGCGAGGATCGTCATGTCCCAGAAGGACGGGGAGTCGGCGGGCAGCGCCCCGCGCACGGACGCCAGGACGTCCTGCTCCAGGGTGAGTTCCTGGGCGGCGATGCGCTCGGTGACCTTGGCGAGCACCTCCAGGACGCGCTCCGGAGCCGCCGGGTCCTGTCGTTCGGACACCGTCTCCAGCAGCGCCTGCAACGCGAGCCGGGCGTCGGCGTGGATGCCCAGCGCCGGGTGGTTGGACTCCAGTTTGCCGAGGTCCGCCTCGATCTGGACGACCCGGCCGCGCGGCTTGAACGTGTGGTAGTTCGAGGAGAGTTCACCGAGTCCCGAGCCGACCACCAGGAGGACGTCCGCGTCCTCCAGGAAGTCCGTGGTGTGCCGGTCCTCGATCCAGGACTGGAGCGACAGCGGGTGCTTCCAGGGGAAGGCGCCCTTGCCGCCGGGGGTCGTGACGACCGGGGCCGCGAGCAGCTCCGCCAGCTGCCTCAGCTTGCCCGAGGCGTCCGCCCGTACCACTCCGCCGCCCGCGATGATCGCCGGGCGTTCGGCATGAGACAGCAAGTGGGCGGCCAGGGCGGTCAGTTCGGGGCGCGGCGGCAGCTCCTCGGGGAAGGCGTCGCCGCCGGTCACGACCGGGATCGCCGTCGGCGCGAGCAGCACGTCCTGCGGGATCTCGACCCACACCGGGCCGTGCGGGGCGGTCAGTGCCGACTTCCAGGCCGCCTCGATCGCGGAGGGGATCTGCGACTGGGTGCGGACGGTGTGGACCGACTTCACCACGCCCCGGAACGAGGCCGCCTGGTCGGGCAGTTCGTGGAGGTAGCCGTGCCGGCCGCCGCCGAGCCCCGCCGTCGGGATCTGGCTGCTGATCGCCAGCACGGGCGCGGAGGCGGCCGCCGCCTCCTGGAGAGCGGCCAGGGAGGTCAGGGCGCCCGGCCCGGTCGACAGCAGCAGGGGCGCGGCCTCGCCGGTGATCCGGCCGTAGGCGTCCGCCGCGAACCCGGCGTTGTTCTCCACCCGCAGGCCGACGTACCTCAGGGCCGAGCGGCGCAGGGCGTCGAACATGCCGAGCGCGTGCTGGCCGGGCAGACCGAAGACGGTCGTGGCGCCCAGCCCGGCCAGCGTCTCCACGACCAGGTCCCCGCCGCTCCGGCCGGGTGGAGGGTTGAGGGCGGCCTCCGTCTGGGCGGGCGTCGGGCGGAGTACCAGGTCGTGGTCGTGAGTCACTTCGCTTCCGAGTCCTTCCGGGCCGCGGCGATCTGGCGCGACATGATCGTGGTCAGTTCGTACGCGGTGTGGGAGGCCGCCACCGACGTGATCTCCGCGTGGTCGTACGCGGGGGCCACCTCGACGACGTCGGCCGACACCAGGTTGCAGGATGCCAGGCCGCGCAGGATCTCCAGCAGCTCGCGCGAGGTCATGCCACCGGCCTCGGGCGTGCCGGTGCCGGGCGCGTGGGCCGGGTCGAGGCAGTCGATGTCGATGGAGATGTACAGCGGGCGGTCGCCGATGCGCTGGCGGAGCTGGTCGGCGACCTCGTCGGCGCCGCGCCGGTAGACGTCGGCCGAGGTGACGATGCCGAAGCCCATCTTCTCGTCGTCGGTGAGGTCCTGCTTGCCGTAGAGCGGGCCGCGGGTGCCGACGTGGGACAGGGCGGAGGTGTCGAGGATGCCCTCCTCCACCGCGCGGCGGAACGGGGTGCCGTGCGTGTACTCGGCGCCGAAGTAGGTGTCCCAGGTGTCGAGGTGGGCGTCGAAGTGGAGCAGGGCCACCGGGCCGTGCTTCTTCGCCACCGACCGCAGCAGGGGCAGCGCGATGGTGTGGTCGCCGCCGAGGGTCATCAGCCGGGCGCCGGTGCCGAGCAGGTCGTCCGCGGCGGCCTCGACGGTCTCGACGGCCTCGTTGATGTTGAACGGGTTGACGGCGATGTCGCCGCCGTCCGCGACCTGGGCGAGGGCGAACGGGGAGGCGTCCTGCGCCGGGTTGTACGGGCGCAGCAGCCGGGACGCCTCGCGGATCGCGTTGCCGCCGAAGCGGGCGCCCGGCCGGTACGAGACACCCGAGTCGAACGGCACGCCGACCACGGCGACATCGGCCCGTCCGCCGACCTCGTCGAGCCGGGGAAGCCGGGCGAAGGTCGCGGGTCCGGCGTACCGAGGGACGCGGGAGGAGTCGACGGGCCCGCGGGGAGTCTCGTTGCTGCTCATGAAGAAATGCCTTCTTTCCTACGCTTCATCGCGTATGTACTGCTTGCCTTATGACCTTACCGGGGAGCCGCGGCCGGTTCGGACGCGAGTTCGGACTCGGGTCCGGGTGCCCGTCCCGCGAGCCGCTCGCGCCAGGCGGCGAGGACGGCGGCGTCGGTGGCGGGGGTGGCCAGGGAGACGACCAGATAGGCGGCGAGCGAGGCCAGCAGCCCGTAGTAGACGGGCTCGTTGGCGAGGATGCCGTACGTCGCCATCAGGACGATGACCGCGAGCCCGCCGACCACGACGGAGGCGAGGGCGCCGTAGACCGTGCCCCGCTTCCACAGCAGCCCGCCGAGGATCGGCACGAGCAGTCCGCCGACGAGGAGGTTGTAGGCGACGGTCAGTGCCTCCACGACGTTGTCGATCGCGATGGCCGTGCAGATGACCGCGAGGCCCATGATCAGGATGAAGAGACGGTTGCCCTTCACCTCGTCGTGCTCCTCCTGGCCTTCGGCCGGCGCCTTGACGATCCCCCGCAGCCGGGACCAGATGTCGTTGTTGGCGACGGTGGCACAGGCGATCAGCGCGCCGGAGGACGTCGACATCACGGCGGCGAGGGCGGCGGCCAGCACCAAGCCGCGCACACCGACGGGCAGTTCCTCCTTCACGATGGTCGCGAAGGCGTCGTCCGGGCTGCCGAGCTTCGGGTACAGCACCTTGGCCGCCGTGCCGATGACGGCACCGGCGAGGGCGTACGCGAGGCAGTAGGTGCCGGCGACGGTCCCGCCCCACTTGGCGGTGGTGTCGCTGCGGGCGGTGAACACGCGCTGCCAGATGTCCTGCCCGATGAGCATGCCGAAGGTGTAGATCAGCACGTAGGTGAAGATCGTCTCGCCGCCGATGCCCAGCGGGTCGAAGTACTCGGTGGGCAGCTGGGCCTTCATCTCGCTGAACCCGCCCGCCTTCACGACGGCGATCGGCAGCAGCAGGAGCAGCACGCCGATGGTCTTCACGACGAACTGCACCATGTCCGTCAGGGTGATCGACCACATCCCGCCGAGGGTGGAGTACGCGACGACGATCGAGCCGCCGAGGACGATCGCGAGCGTGCGGTTCATGTCGAACAGGACGTCGAAGATCGTGGCGTACGCGATGGTCGAGGTCACCGCGAGCATCAGGGTGTACGCCCACATGACGAGACCGGAGATGACTCCGGCCCGGCCGCCGTAGCGCAGGTCGAGCATCTCGGAGACGGTGTAGACCTTCAGCCGGGCGATGCGGGCGGAGAAGAAGACGGACAGGGCGAGCAGGCCGAGGCCGATGGTGAAGACCATCCAGGCACCGGACAGGCCGTACTGGTAGCCCAGCCCCACACCGCCGATGGTGGAGGCGCCGCCGAGGACGATCGCCGCCATGGTGCCGGAGTACATGGCCGGGCCGAGGCGGCGGCCGGCCACGAGGAACTCGCTCTTGGAGCGGGCGCGGCGCATGCCCCACCAGCCCATGGCCAGCATTCCGGCCAGATAGGCGACGATCACGAGATAGTCGACGGCCATGAGGACCTCCTTCGCACACGCTGAGTGGCGGGAGACGAGGTTGACGAGCACTGACACTAGGTGGCCGGAAAGCGACTGCGAAGTGTACGTTTCATCCATTCGAGCCGGTGCCGGGTGGAGGGAACGCACATCATGCCGGACCCCGCTGTCCCGCCCACGCCCCCTGTACGGCTCTCCGCCCTGCTGGCCCGCGAGGACCTGGCCCTGCGCCGGATCGCCGGCCCGGACGACCCCGCCGCCGTCGTCCACTGGGTGCACACCTCGGAGATGGCGGATCCGTATCCGTATCTGCTGGGCGGGGAGCTGCTGCTCACGGCGGGCGTGCACATCCCGGACGCGGCGGGGTCGGATGGGGGTCCCCCCTGCTCGAGCGAAGCCGAGAGCTTGGGGGACTACTTCGACGACTACGTGGCCAGGATCGTCGCCGCGGGCGGTGCGGCCCTCGGCTTCGGTGTGGCGCCGGTGCACGACACGGTGCCGAGGGCACTGGTCGCGGCCTGCGAGACCCACGGTCTGCCGCTGCTCGAGGTGCCGCCGCAGACCACCTTCTCGGGCGTGGCCCGCGCGGTCTGGCAGCTGATGGCCCAAGCCCGCCTGGCGGAACTCCGCCGCGTCACGGAGGCCCAGCGGAGCCTCACCGCCGCCGCCTCCCGCCCCGACCCGGTCCCGTCGGTCCTCCGGCAGCTCGCCCAGCGCCTCGGCGGCCGGGCGGTGCTGTACGGGCCGGAGGGGGCGGAGATCGCGGGTGCGGGCCGGAACCCCGGGGAGGAGGCGAGCTCGGCACTGGCGGGGCTGGCCGGGGTGGTGCGGCCGACGGGCGACGGGCCCGCGGGGCCTCCCCACCCGACCTCCGCCACCGACACCGTCGCCGGCACCCATCTCGCCGCCTACGCCCTCGGCGCCGGGCACGGCTTCGTGCTCGGGGTCGCCACCCCGGAGCGCGCGCCGGGGGACCACACCGTCGCCTCCGTCGCGGCCGTGCTGCTCTCCCTCCTCACCGGCGAGCAGCAGAGCGGCACCGGCACCGCCCGTTCCTCCGCGCTCGTGCGGCTGCTGCTCGGGGCTCCGCCCGAGGAGGTCGCGCCGCTGCTCGGCGGCCGGCGGTGGGTCGTGGTGCACGCCCGGCCCGACGGGCAGGGCCCCGCGGACGCCGTCGCGGCCTCCGCGCTGGGCGCCGCGCTCGGCTCCGCCCTGGTCGACCCGGCGGGCGACGTCGTACGGGTCCTGGTCCCGGCCGAGCGGGCACCGGCCCCGCTGCCCGGCTGGACCCTGGGCGTCAGCGCAGCCGCGGCCCCGGAGGACTGGCCCGCCGCCGACACCCAGGCGGCCCGCGCCCTGGCCCGGGCCCGCGCGACCCGGACCCCGCTGCTGCGGCACGGCCCGCGCCCCGCCCTGGCCGACCTGGTCCCGCCCGGCGAGGCGGCGGCCCACGCCCGCGCGCTCCTCTCCCCCGTCACGGCACACCCCGCGCTCACCGAGACCCTGCGCACCTGGCTGTCCCTGCACGGCAGTTGGGACCGCACGGCCGTCGCCCTGTCCGTGCACCGCAACACGGTGCGGCAGCGCATCACCCGGTGCGCGACGCTGCTGGAGACGGACCTGGAGGACCCGGACGTCCGCATGGAACTCTGGTTCGCGCTGCGGCACATCTGAGTATGTGAGCGGCATCCTTCTGAGTACGTGACGCACATCCCAGGGTCCGATACGCCAGGGACTCCCACAGGGGGCTGCCTCACAATGGGTGGCATGCCGATACCCGGGACACCCAGCCGCGCCGAACTCGTCGACCACCTCGTCAGGACGCGCATCGCGGGCGACGTCGCCACCCCCCGCGAGAACAACCTCTCCCACTACCGCAAGCTGGCGAACGGCGACCGCCACTACTGGCTGGGACTGGAACTCGGCGACCGCTGGAGCGACGAGCAGGACGTCCTCGCGGTGATGGCGGAACGGGTCGGCGTGAACGACGACCCCGAGCACCGGTACGGCCAGGACACCATCGACCCCGAGCTGACGGTCGCGGCCCTGGACCGGCTCGCCGGGCGGCTGCGCAAGGCCGCCGACGGCGGGCAGCGGGTCCTCTTCGCCACCGGCCACCCCGGCGGCCTGCTCGACGTCCACCGCGCGACCGCGTCCGCGCTGCGCGCGGCGGGCTGCGAGATCGTCGTCATCCCGGACGGCCTGACGACGGACGAGGGCTATGTGATGCAGTTCGCGGACGTGGCGGTGCTGGAGCACGGCGCCACCTTGTGGCACACCCACTCGGGCGAACCGATGAAGGCCATCCTGACCGCCCTGGAGCGCGCGGGCCGCCCGCTGCCCGACCTGGTCGTCGCCGACCACGGCTGGGCGGGGTACGCGGGACAGCACGGCGTGGACTCCGTCGGCTACGCCGACTGCAACGACCCGGCTCTCTTCGTCGCCGAGGCCGAGGGCACCGTGCAGGTGACGGTGCCCCTCGACGACCACGTCATCAGCCCGCGCCACTACGACCCGATGACGGCGTACCTGCTGGCGGAGGCGGGCCTGAGCTAGAGGGCGTCCGCGTCGCGCGGGACGCGGACCACGCCCTCCTGGATGACCGAGATGGCCAGCTGCCCGTCCTGCGTGTAGATCCGGGCCTGTCCCAGTCCCCGGCCGCCGTACGCGGACGGGGACTCCTGGTCGTAGAGCAGCCACTCGTCGGCGCGGAACGGCCGGTGGAACCACATGGCGTGGTCCAGGGAGGCCCCGACGACGTCCCCGACGGCCCAGCCGCCGCGTCCGTGCGCGAGCAGCACGGAGTCGAGCAGTGTCATGTCGGAGACGTAGGTGGCGAGGACGACGTGCAGCAGCGGGTCGTCGGCCAGCTTCCCGTTCGTGCGGAACCACACCTGGCTGTGCGGCTCGCGCGGCTCGCCGAACTTCCCGTACGGCGGCTCGTCGACGTACCGCAGGTCGACGGCGGCCCGTGCCTCGATGAACCTCTCCACGACCACGGGGTCGAGATGGCCGTACCCGCGCAGCCGCTCCTCCCCGGTGGGCAGCGTGGCGGGATCGGGCGAGGCGGGCATCGGCGCCTGGTGGTCCAGCCCGTCCTCGTACGCCTGGAACGACGCCGAGAGGTGGAAGATCGGTTTGCCGTGCTGGACGGCGACCACCCGGCGGGTGGTGAAGGAGCGGCCGTCGCGGATCCGGTCCACGGTGTAGACGATGGGCGCGCCGGGATCACCGGGGCGCAGGAAGTACGCGTGGAGGGAGTGTGCGTGCCGGTCCGCGGGGACCGTCCGCCCGGCGGCGACGAGCGCCTGCGCCGCGACCTGCCCGCCGAAGACCCGTGGCACGACGGCGGACCGGGACCGGCCGCGGAATATGTCCTCCTCGATCTGCTCGAGGTCGAGCAGATCGAGGAGGTCCTGGAGTGCATTGCTCATGGCAACTGTTGTACCGGCCACTGACTGCGGTCGGATTACAGCCCCATGTCCTTCGCGATGATCGACTTCATGATCTCGCTGGTGCCGCCGTAGATGCGGTTGACGCGGTTGTCCGCGTACAGGCGGGCGATCGGGTACTCGTTCATGTAGCCGTAGCCGCCGTGCAGCTGGAGGCAGCGGTCGATGACGCGGTGCGCGACCTCGGTGCAGAACAGCTTGGCGCTCGCGGCCTCGGCGGGGGTCAGCTCACCGGCGTCCAGGGCCTCGGTCGCGCGGTCGGCGACGGCCTCGGCGGCGTCCACCTCGGCCTGGCAGGCGGCCAGCTCGAACTTGGTGTTCTGGAAGTGGGAGACCGGCTTGCCGAAGACGGTGCGCTCCTGCACGTACTGCTTGGCGAACCGGACGGCGGCCTTGGCCTGGGCGTAGGCGCCGAAGGCGATGCCCCAGCGCTCGGAGGCCAGGTTGTGGCCGAGGTAGTAGAAGCCCTTGTTCTCCTCGCCGAGGAGGTCCTCGACGGGGACCTTCACGTCGACGAACGCGAGCTCGGCGGTGTCGGAGGTCTTCAGGCCGAGCTTGTCGAGCTTGCGGCCGACGGAGTAGCCCTCGGACTTGGTGTCGACGGCGAAGAGGGAGATGCCGTGGCGGCGGTCCTCGGCGGTCGGGGCGGCGGTCCGGGCGCAGACGATCACGCGGTCGGCGTGCACGCCGCCGGTGATGAAGGTCTTGGCGCCGTTGAGGACGTAGTGCGTCCCGTCCTCACTCAGCTTGGCGGTGCTCTTCATGCCCGCGAGGTCGGAACCGGTGCCCGGCTCCGTCATCGCGATGGCCCACATCTCCTCGCCGCTGACGAACTTCGGCAGGTAGCGCTTCTTCTGCTCGTCGGTGGCGAGCATCTTGATGTAGGGCAGGGCGAGCAGCACGTGCACGCCGGAGCCGCCGAACTGGACGCCGGCGCGGGCGGTCTCCTCGTACAGCACGGCCTCGAACTTGTGGCTCTCCAGTCCCGCGCCACCGAACTCCTCGGGGACGTTGATACCGAAGATGCCCAGCTCACCGAGCTTGTAGTAGAAGTCCCGGGGGGCCTGACCCGCTGCGAACCACTCGTCGTACACGGGTACGACCTCGGCCTCGATGAAGGCGCGGATGGTCTCCCGGAACGCCTCGTGATCCTCGTTGAACACCGTACGGCGCACGCCGCCACCTCCACGGACCTCTGCTGTCTAAGCGCTTGCTCATATCAAGATACCGGCGAGTATCAACGACCGTCCAGGGTGGGGGTGGGGTAACGCTCGTCACGCTGGGGGACGGGGGTGGGCGCAGGGAAGACTGAGGGAGGGGCGCACGCCGGGGCGCGGGGCGAAGCCACCGCGGGGGCGCGGGGTGCGGGGGGGGCGAAGCCCCCGCCGGGACGCGGGGGTGCCGGGGCAAAGGCCCCCGGCACCGCGGGGCGCAGGGGGCAAAGCCCCCGCCGGGGACGCGGAATGCAAGGGGCCCCGAAGCCCCCTCCGGGGCGCGGGGCGCAGGGGGCGGAACCCCCCGCCGGGGTGCAGGGGGCGGAGCCCCCGACGTGCCCGGGCCCGCCTGGCCGACTGTGTCGGGCGGGTGGGTGGGCAAAGGCAAAGGCCGTCAGACCCCCGCCGCCGCGAACGCCCCCCGCGCCATCCGGTGCAGCAACTCCGCCGTAGCCCCCCGCCCGGGCAACACCCACCCCTCCCCAGATGCGGCGTCGAGTTCAGCAACCCGAACACGGAGTGCACGGCAGACCGCGCCGCCGGCTCCCCGAGCGCCGGGTACACCTCCCGCACCACCCCCACCCACAGCTCCACGTACTGCCGCTGAAGCTGCCGCACCATCTTCCGGTCACTGTCCCGGAGGCGATCCAGCTCCCGGTCGTGCAGGGTGATCAGAGGCCGGTCGTCGAGCGCGAAGTCGATATGCCCCTCGATCAGCGAGTCGAGGACCGCCTCAGCGCCCACCTGCCCGTCCGCCTCCGCCAACCTCCGCTTCGCCCCGGTCAGCAACTGCCCGCTGATCCCCACCAGCAGCTCCGCGAGCATCGCGTCCTTGCCCGCGAAGTGCCGGTACAACCCGGGTCCGCTGATCCCCACCGCGGCGCCTATCTCGTCGACCCCGACCCCGTGGAAGCCCCGCTCGGCGAAGAGCCGCGCGGCCTCCTTGAGGATCTGTTCACGGCGGGTGGGTGCGTCGGTTCTGGTGGCCATGAAATCAATTCTAGACAGGGAGGTTAGCGGTCGTTAACCTGAAGGAAATGCGTTAACGCTCATTAACAAGTGAGGGGACCCGCAGGATGCACGAGGCACCGGAGCTCACGAGCGCGGCAGACCCCGCGTCGGAGGCCTTTCGGGCCAACGAGGAGGCGCACCACGCCCTCGTCGAGGAGCTGCGCACCAAGCTGGCCGCGGCCGCCCGGGGCGGCGGCGAGAAGGCCCGCGCCCGCCACACCGCGCGCGGCAAGCTGCTCCCCCGCGACCGCGTCGACACCCTCCTCGACCCGGGCTCGCCCTTCCTGGAGCTGGCCCCGCTCGCGGCCGACGGGATGTACGAGGGACAGGCCCCGGCCGCCGGCGTCATCGCCGGCATCGGCCGGGTCAGCGGCCGCGAGACCGTGATCATCGCCAACGACGCCACGGTCAAGGGCGGCACGTACTACCCGATGACGGTCAAGAAGCACCTCCGCGCCCAGGAGGTCGCCCTCGACAACCGCCTCCCCTGCGTCTACCTGGTCGACTCCGGCGGCGCCTTCCTCCCCATGCAGGACGAGGTCTTCCCCGACCGCGACCACTTCGGCCGGATCTTCTACAACCAGGCCCGTATGTCCGGCGCCGGCATCCCCCAGATCGCCGCGGTCCTCGGTTCCTGCACGGCCGGCGGGGCGTACGTCCCGGCGATGAGCGACGAGGCGGTGATCGTCCGCAACCAGGGCACGATCTTCCTGGGCGGCCCACCCCTGGTGAAGGCGGCCACCGGCGAGGTCGTCACGGCGGAGGAGCTGGGCGGCGGCGAGGTCCACTCGCGGATCTCGGGCGTCACCGACCACCTCGCGGAGAACGACGCGCACGCGCTGCGCATCGTCCGCACGATCGTCTCCATCCTCCCCACCCGGGGACCGCTCCCCTGGGAGGTCACGGAGGCGACGGAACCCAAGGTCGACCCCCACGGCCTCTACGGCGCGGTCCCGGTCGACTCCCGCACGCCGTACGACGTGCGGGAGATCATCGCCCGGGTCGTCGACGGCTCCCGCTTCGCCGAGTTCAAGTCCGAGTTCGGCCAGACCCTCGTCACCGGCTTCGCCCGGATCCACGGCCACCCGGTGGGCATCGTCGCCAACAACGGCATCCTGTTCTCCGAGTCCGCCCAGAAGGGCGCCCACTTCATCGAACTGTGCGACCAGCGCGGCATCCCCCTGGTCTTCCTCCAGAACATCTCCGGGTTCATGGTCGGCCGGGACTACGAGGCGGGCGGCATCGCCAAGCACGGCGCCAAGATGGTCACGGCGGTCGCCTGCACCCGCGTACCGAAGCTGACGGTCGTGGTGGGCGGCTCCTACGGCGCGGGCAACTACTCCATGTGCGGCAGGGCGTACTCCCCCCGCTTCCTGTGGATGTGGCCGAACGCCAAGATCTCGGTGATGGGCGGCGAGCAGGCCGCCTCGGTCCTCGCGACCGTCAAGCGGGACCAGCTGGAGGGCCGTGGCGAAGCCTGGTCCGCGGAGGAGGAGGACGCCTTCAAGGCGCCGATCCGCGCCCAGTACGAGCACCAGGGCAACGCCTATTACGCGACGGCCCGCCTCTGGGACGACGGTGTGATCGACCCGGCGGACACCCGGCAGGTCCTGGGACTGGCCCTGACCGCGTGCGCCAACGCGCCCCTGGGTGACCCCCAGTTCGGCGTCTTCCGGATGTGAGGGGACGGACGACGATGTTCGAGACAGTGCTGGTGGCCAACCGCGGCGAGATCGCCGTACGGGTGATCCGTACGCTGCGGTCGATGGGCGTGCGCTCGGTGGCCGTCTTCTCCGACGCGGACGCCGACGCCCGGCATGTCCGCGAGGCGGACACAGCGGTCCGGATCGGACCGCCCCCGGCCTCCGAGAGCTACCTCTCGGTGGAGCGCCTGCTGGAGGCGGCGGCGCGCACCGGCGCCCAGGCCGTCCACCCCGGCTACGGCTTCCTCGCCGAGAACGCGGCCTTCGCGCGCGCCTGCGCCGAGGCGGGCCTGGTCTTCATCGGCCCCCCGGCTGAGGCGATCGCCCTCATGGGGGACAAGATCCGCGCCAAGGAGACGGTGCGGGAGGCCGGAGTGCCCGTGGTCCCCGGCGGACGCGACCCCGACCTGGCCGAGGCGGCCCGCGAACTGGGCGCTCCCGTGCTGCTGAAGCCCAGCGCGGGCGGCGGTGGCAAGGGCATGCGCCTGGTGCGGGACCTGACCCGGCTGGAGGAGGAGATCGCCTCGGCCCGCCGCGAGGCCCGCGCCTCCTTCGGCGACGACACGCTGCTCGTGGAGCGCTGGATCGACCGCCCCCGCCACATCGAGATCCAGGTCCTGGCCGACGGCCACGGGAACGTGGTCCACCTCGGGGAGCGCGAGTGCTCCCTCCAGCGCCGCCACCAGAAGATCATCGAGGAGGCGCCCAGCGTGCTCCTCGATGAGAAGACCCGCTCCGCGATGGGCGAGGCGGCGGTCCAGGCGGCCCGTTCCTGCGGCTACCGGGGCGCGGGCACGGTGGAGTTCATCGTCCCCGGCGGGGACCCGTCCTCGTACTACTTCATGGAGATGAACACCCGCCTCCAGGTGGAACACCCGGTGACGGAGCTGATCACCGGCCTGGACCTGGTCGAGTGGCAGCTGCGGGTCGCGGCGGGCGAGCCTCTCGGCTTCACGCAGGAGGACGTACGGCTGACGGGTCACGCCGTGGAGGCCCGTATCTGCGCCGAGGACCCGGCCCGCGGCTTCCTGCCCTCCGGGGGCACGGTCCTGAAGCTCCGCGAGCCGCAGGGAGACGGCATCCGCACCGACTCGGGCCTCACCGAGGGCACGGAGGTCGGCAGCCTCTACGACCCGATGCTCTCCAAGGTCATCGCCTACGGCCCCGACCGTGCGACGGCCCTGCGCAAGCTCCGCGCGGCCCTGGCGGAGACGGTCACGCTCGGGGTGCAGACGAACGCCGGGTTCCTGCGCCGGCTGCTCGCCCACCCGGCGGTGGTCTCCGGCGACATGGACACCGGCCTGGTCGAGCGCGAGGTGGAGGGACTGGTCCCGACGGACGTACCGGAGGAGGTGTACGAGGCGGCGGCCGCCGTACGCCTGGAAGGGCTGAGGCCCGAGCCGGGCGGCTGGACGGACCCCTTCTCGGTGCCGAGCGGCTGGCGACTCGGCGGTGAGCGGAAGCCCGCCGCCTTCCACCTGAGGGTGCGGGACCCGCTGGATCACACCCCGCGCGGCACCGCCACGGTCTCCGGCGACCGGGTCTCGGTGACCCTGGACGGCGTCCGCCACACCTTCCACCGCGCCGCCGACTGGCTCGGCCGCGACGGCGACGCCTGGCACGTGCGCGACCACGACCCGGTGGCCGCGTCCCTGACCCGCGCGGCCCACGCGGGCGCCGACTCGCTCACGGCACCCATGCCCGGCACGGTCACGGTCGTCAAGGTCGCGGTCGGCGACGAGGTGACCGCCGGTCAGAGCCTGCTGGTGGTGGAGGCGATGAAGATGGAGCACGTCATCTCCGCCCCGCACGCCGGCAAGGTCACCGAACTGGACGTGACACCGGGCTCGACGGTCGCCATGGACCAGGTCCTGGCGGTCATCGCGCCCGACGAGGAGGTGGAGGCATGACGACGACCGGGCTTCCCATGGTGGTCCCGACCACGGACCTCCCCACCCGCGTCCGCATCCACGAGGTGGGCGCACGCGACGGCCTGCAGAACGAGAAGGCGACGGTCCCCACGGAGGTCAAGGCGCACTTCATCCGCCGCCTGGCCGAAGCGGGCCTGACGACGATCGAGGCGACGAGCTTCGTCCACCCCAAGTGGGTCCCCCAACTGGCGGACGCGGAGCAGCTGTTCCCCATGGTCGACGACCTCCCCGTCGCGCTCCCGGTCCTGGTCCCGAACGAACGCGGCCTGGACCGCGCCCTGGCGCTCGGTGCCCGCCGGGTCGCCGTCTTCGCCAGTGCCACGGAGTCCTTCGCCAAGGCCAACCTCAACCGCACGGTGGACGAGGCCCTGGCGATGTTCGAGCCGGTCGTGACCCGCGCGAAGGCGGCGGACGTCCATGTCCGCGGCTACCTCTCCATGTGCTTCGGCGACCCGTGGGAGGGCGAGGTCCCGATCCCCCAGGTGGTCCGGGTCTGCCGGGCCCTGCTGGACATGGGCTGTGACGAGCTGAGCCTGGGCGACACGATCGGCGTGGCGACTCCGGGCCACGTGGTCGCGCTCCTCGCGGCCCTGGACGAGGCGGGAGTTGCGCCGTCCGCCCTCGGCGTCCACTTCCACGACACCTACGGCCAGGCCCTCTCCAACACCCTCGCGGCGCTTCAGCAGGGCGTCACCACCGTCGACGCCTCCGCGGGCGGCCTGGGCGGCTGCCCGTACGCGAAGTCGGCGACCGGCAACCTGGCCACCGAAGACCTCGTGTGGATGCTGCGGGGCCTCGGCATCGACACCGGAATCGACCTCGGCCGCCTCGTCGCCACGAGCACGTGGATGGCCGCCCACCTGGGCCGACCCAGCCCGTCCCGCACCGTCCGAGCTCTGTCCCACGAGGGCACCGAGGAGCAGTGATCACCATGGACTACCGTCTCTCCCCCGAACTGGAGGAACTCCGCCGCACGGTCGAGGAGTTCGCGCACGAGGTGGTGGCGCCGAAGATCGGCGACTTCTACGAGCGGCACGAGTTCCCGTACGAGATCGTCCGGGAGATGGGCCGCATGGGCCTGTTCGGGCTGCCGTTCCCCGAGGAGTACGGCGGCATGGGCGGCGACTACCTGGCGCTGGGCGTGGCCCTGGAGGAACTGGCACGGGTCGACTCCTCGGTCGCCATCACACTGGAAGCCGGCGTCTCCCTCGGCGCGATGCCCGTCTACCGCTACGGCACGGAGGCGCAAAAACGCGAATGGCTCCCCCGCCTCTGCTCCGGCGAACTCCTGGGCGCTTTCGGCCTGACGGAGCCGGACGGCGGCAGCGACGCGGGCGCGACCCGTACGACGGCCCGGCTGGACGAGTCGACGAACGAGTGGGTGATCAACGGCACGAAGTGCTTCATCACCAACTCGGGCACGGACATCACGGGCCTGGTCACGGTCACGGCGGTGACGGGCCGCTCGGCGGACGGCAAGCCGTTGATCTCCTCGATCATCGTCCCCTCCACCACCCCCGGCTTCACGGTCGCGGCCCCGTACTCGAAGGTCGGCTGGAACGCCTCGGACACCCGCGAACTGTCCTTCACCGACGTCCGGGTCCCGGCGGCGAACCTCCTCGGTGAGGAGGGCCGCGGCTACGCCCAGTTCCTCCGCATCCTCGACGAGGGCCGCATCGCGATCGCGGCGCTGGCGACGGGCCTCGCACAGGGCTGCGTCGACGAATCGGTCAAGTACTCCAAGGAACGCCACGCCTTCGGCAAGCCCATCGCCGCCAACCAGGCCATCCAGTTCAAGATCGCCGACATGGAGATGAAGGCCCACACGGCCCGCCTGGCCTGGCGCGACGCCGCGGTCCGCCTGGTGTCAGGCGCCCCCTTCAAGAAGGAGGCGGCCCTCGCCAAGCTCCACTCCTCCACCGTCGCCGTCGACAACGCCCGCGAGGCCACCCAGATCCACGGCGGCTACGGCTTCATGAACGAGTACCCGGTCGCCCGCATGTGGCGCGACTCCAAGATCCTCGAGATCGGCGAGGGCACCAGCGAGGTCCAGCGCATGCTGATCGCCCGCGAACTGGGCCTGGTGAGCTGATCCCCCGACGGGGGCCCGCACCAGCGATGACGCAGGCCCCCACGCCTTCCCCTGCGTACCCTTGGACCATGGACTACGCGAGGATGCGCGCACTCGCCAAAGAGCTCGGAGCCTATGCCGAGCACCTTGAAGGTGCCTGGAGCGTGGAGATCGGCCCGTCGGGTCCGATACTGGCCATGATGTGCCCCTCGAAGCGTCACGAGGGCACGATCCGCCGCATCTGCAAACAGCTGGACGAGCAGCTCCTCAGCACCCACCCCGGCTACATCTGCGCGAACGGCCCCGAGATCGAACACCCGGCGATCGGCCGCATGCGCCGCCCCGACGCGGTCGTCATCCCCGAGTCCGTACTCGACGAGGAAGGCCTCGCCGTCGACGCCACGCAGGTCCTCGCGGTCATCGAGATCGTCTCACCGTCCAACCCCGGCAACGACTACGGCGAGAAGCTCAGCGAATACCCCGCCATGGGCATCCCGCACTACCTGATCGTCGACCCCCGCACCGGCACCATCGAGGTCCACTCAGACCCGTGCAAGAACCGCTACAGCCGCAAGGAACCGTACATCTTCGGGGATTGCGTACCGTTCGGCCCCTGGTCCGTGGAGACCTCGGAATTCCGCCGCTACAGCCAGCCCTGACGGCCCGTGGAAGAGAGGCGGACCGGGTCCTGAGCACCGGTGCTCAGGACCCGGCGGGGCGCGGATGTCAGCCGTGGATCAGGGGCGAACCGAGGGTTTCCTTGGTGATGGCGCCCTTGCCGTCACCTTCGATGTCGTAGACGATCGTCGCGTCCGTCGACCAGTACACCTCACCGTCGTACACGGCGGACGGCGCGACGCAGGTGTTCGCGGGCTCCACCTGGAACCACGAGTAGTTGTCGTTGACGAGCTTGGTCAGGTCGCACGTCTTCGACGTGACGACGTGGTCCTCGCTGGTCTTGGTCAGCCGCTCCTCGATGCGCGTCGTTATCTTGAAGCTGGTGAACCGCTTGGAGTTGTCGACGACCTGGTCGTCGATGATCTGCCAGCTCATGACCGACTTGCCGGTCATGCTGCCCGACACGGTCCCGGTGTTCTGGACGTAGTACGTGGTCTGCGGCTTCTGACCCGGGAAGACCACATCGAACTGCGAGTCGGCGGTGCCGGCCGAGGCCGGCGCCGCGGCCAGGGCGACGAGCGCGAGAGCGGCGGCGCCGCCCGCGACGGTGGTGGACAGAAGCTTCCTCATGATGGTGTCCCTTCCGGGGAGCGCTCCAGGAAGTCGGCGTCCTTGCCCGCGAGGCAGCAAAGGTGACGCGCAGGGCGGCGCAGGACATGGCGCAGCATTCCCCCGTGAAAGCGCGCATGGAGAACCGGTGTTCGGTTCGGTGGTCACCCGGAACGTATCAGCCGACCACAGCGCTCGCCACACCAAATCTTCACGTCGAACTCACCGTCACCGCACAGCCGCACGCGCCTCGGTGACCCGGATCACCGCCTCGTCACGCATCCCCGCCGCACCCCCCGGGCACAGCTACCAGGGCCCCCTGGACACATCTTGAGGTTAGGCTAACCTAAGCTTGATTCCAGCCAAGCGGCTCTCGGCCGTGCCCGCAGTGTCTCCGTACGCATGAAAGCAGACCCAGCCATGTCGAACGCCAGAACCGCCCGCTTCTCCCGCCGCGGCATCCTCGCCGCCGGTGGTGCCCTCGGACTCGGCGCCCTCATGACCGCGTGTGGCGGCGAAGACTCCAAGGACGGCGGCTCGGAGTCGAAGGCGGCCGCCAAGTCCGGCCCGTGGTCCTTCAAGGACGACCGCGGCAAGACCGTGCAGCTCGACAAGGTCCCCGCGAACATCGTCGCCTTCACCGGCGTCGCCGCCGCCCTCCACGACTACGGCGTCTCCGTCAAGGGCGTCTTCGGCCCGACCAAGACACAGGACGGCAAGCCCGACGTCCAGGCCGGCGACATGGACATCAGCAAGGTGACCATCCTCGGCAACGCCTGGGACCAGTTCAGCATCGAGAAGTACGCCGCCCTCGCCCCGGACGTGCTGATCAGCACGATGTTCGACGACGCCGGCACCCTCTGGTACGTCCCCGAGGACTCCAAGGACAAGATCGCCAAGCTGGCCCCGAGCGTCGGCATCTCCGTGTACGACCGTCAGCTCACCGCCCCGCTGCAGCGGATGTGGGAGCTGGCCGAGTCCCTCGGCGGCGACATGAAGGCCGCGAAGGCCATCGACGCGAAGAAGCGGTTCGAGGAGGCGTCCGAGCGGCTGCGCAAGGCCGCCAAGGCGCACCCCGACATCAAGGTGATGGCCGGTTCCGCGAGCCAGGAGCTCTTCTACGTCTCCGGTACCGACCTCTCCGTCGACCTGGAGTACTTCAAGGCCCTCGGCGTGAACTTCGTCGAGCCGCCGGAGAAGGCCAAGGCCCAGGGCGGCGGCTGGTTCGAGAGCCTGAGCTGGGAGAACGTCGACAAGTACGCGGCGGACATCATCATGATGGACGACCGGTCCTCGGCGATCCAGCCGGCGAACATCACCGAGGCGACGTGGAAGAAGCTGCCCGCGGTGAAGGCCGGGCAGGTCATCTCGCGGTCGGCCGAGCCGATTCTGTCGTACGACAAGTGTGTGCCGTTGGTGGAGAACCTGGCGAAGGCCATCGAGAGCGCCAAGAAGGTCGCCTGACGCCCTCTGAAGGGGGTGCTTGAGCAGCGATTGGCGGCCACGGGCCGTGCATGGCTGATCGCGCAGTTCCCCGCGCCCCTTGGTCGGCCACCCACCCCCTCTTGTCCCTGACTCCAATTCAGGAGCCCTCATGACCACCGCCGTAGCCGCCCCGTTCCGTTTCTTCTCGCTCCAGGTCGTGCGGACGAGGCGGCTCGGTCCGTCTCTGGTCCGGGTCACCTTCGGTGGGCCCGATCTGCACGCCTTCCACTCCGACGGGTGCGACCAGTCGCTGTCGCTGTTCCTGCCCCACCCCGGGCAGCCCGAGCCGGTCGTGCCGCTCGAGCTCGGGGACGGATGGTGGCAGGGGTGGCGTGAACTCCCGGACGACGTACGGGCCGTGATGCGGTCGTACACCCTGCGCGCACTGCGCCGCGAACCGGACGAGATCGACATCGACTTCGCCCTGCACGGCATCGAGCCGGGCGCCCCGGTCCAGGCCGGCCCCGCCTCCCGCTGGGCCGCCGCGGCCACCGCCGGGGACCGGGTCCTGCTGCTCGGCCCGGCCGTCGCCGACAACCGGGCGATCCGCTTCCGGCCGCCGGAGGACACCGACCTCGTGGTCGTCTGGGGCGACGAGACCGCCGTACCGGCCGCCTCGGCCATCGTCGAGTCGCTCCCGGCCGGCACCCGCGCCCGGGTCTGGCTGGAGGTGCCGCACGCCGGGGACGTCCAGGACCTCGTGACCGAGGCGGACGCCGAGATCACCTGGCTGGTACGGGAGGAGAAGAGGAGCGCCGAGGGCTCCCCGCTGGCCCTCGACATCCTCCGCGACGCCCGACTCCCGCACAGCGAGAACCCGTACGTATGGATCGCGGGCGAGTCCGGCTGTGTGAAGCGGCTGCGACGGCACTTCGTGCAGGAGCGCGGGATCGACCGCCGCCGGGTCACGTTCGTCGGCTACTGGCGCCACGGCGTGAGCGAGGAGCAGCTGCGGACCGAGGGCTAGCCGGCCCGCCGGCGACGGAAGACGAAACCTGAGTGATCACGGTCACGGCAGGGCACGGTTTCCCGCCAAACAACTTAGGTTAGGCTTACCTAAGTTGAACCGGCGGTTCAGCCGCCCTGTCCCGCACCGGACTGTCCCCACCGGAGGACCCCCACATGCGCTCGCACCTGCTCAACGACACCACCGCGGAGCAGTACCGCCGTTCCGTGACCGAAGGAGTCGAGCGGGTGGCCGCCAAACTCGCCGCCACCGACAGGCCGTTCACCGGCGTCAGCGTCGACGCCCTCGCTCCCCGCATCGACGAGATCGACCTCGACCAGCCGCTGCACGACACCACGGCGGTGCTCGACGAACTGGAGGAGGTCTACCTCCGGGACGCCGTCTACTTCCACCACCCCCGCTACCTGGCCCACCTCAACTGCCCGGTCGTCATCCCTGCCGTGCTCGGCGAGGCCGTCCTGTCCGCCGTGAACTCCTCCCTGGACACCTGGGACCAGTCGGCCGGCGGCACGCTCATCGAGCGGAAACTGATCGACTGGACGACCGAGCGCATCGGCCTCGGCCCGGCCGCCGACGGCGTGTTCACCTCCGGCGGCACCCAGTCCAACCTCCAGGCACTCCTGCTGGCGAGGGAAGAGGCCAAGAGCGACAGCCTCGCCAAACTGCGCATCTTCGCCTCCGAGGTCAGCCACTTCAGCGTGAAGAAGTCCGCGAAGCTCCTCGGGCTCGGCCAGGACGCCGTGGTCTGCGTCCCCGTCGACCACGACAAGCGCATGCGGACCGTCGCCCTCGCCCGCGAGCTGGAGCGCTGCGCGAAGGACGGCCTCGTCCCCATGGCCGTCGTCGCCACCGCCGGCACCACCGACTTCGGCTCCATCGACCCGCTGCCCGAGATCGCCGAACTCTGCGAGCAGTTCGGCACCTGGATGCACGTCGACGCCGCCTACGGCTGCGGACTGCTCGCCTCCCTGAAGCACCGGGACCGCATCGACGGCATCGAGCGCGCCGACTCGGTCACCGTCGACTACCACAAGTCCTTCTTCCAGCCGGTCAGTTCCTCTGCCGTCCTCGTACGGGACGCGGCGACGCTCCGCCACGCCACCTACCACGCCGAGTACCTGAACCCGCGCCGCATGGTGCAGGAACGTATCCCCAATCAGGTGGACAAGTCCCTGCAGACCACCCGCCGCTTCGACGCCCTCAAACTGTGGATGACGCTGCGGACCATGGGCGCCGACGGCATCGGGCAGCTCTTCGACGAGGTGTGCGAGCTGGCCCGGGAGGGCTGGAGGCTGCTGGCCGCCGACCCGCGCTTCGACGTGGTCGTGGAGCCGAGCCTGTCCACGCTGGTCTTCCGCCACATCCCGGCGAACGTCACCGACCCCGCCGAGATCGACCGCGCCAACCTCTACGCCCGCAAGGCCCTGTTCGCCTCCGGTGACGCCATCGTCGCGGGCACCAAGGTCGCCGGCCGTCACTACCTGAAGTTCACCCTGCTCAACCCCGAGACGCAGGCGTCCGACATCGCCGCCGTCCTCGACCTGATCGCCGGCCACGCCGAGCAGTACCTGGGAGAGTCCCTTGACCGCGCGTCCTGAAAACCCGACCAGAACCCATGACTTCGTGGGCATCGGGCTCGGCCCCTTCAACCTCGGCCTTGCCTGCCTGACCGAGCCCATCGCTCAGCTCGACGGCGTCTTCCTGGAGTCGAAGCCGGACTTCGAGTGGCACGCGGGGATGTTCCTCGACGGCGCCCACCTCCAGACCCCGTTCATGTCGGACCTGGTCACGCTCGCCGACCCGACGTCCCCGTACTCCTTCCTGAACTACCTGAAGGAGAAGGGCCGGCTGTACTCGTTCTACATCCGGGAGAACTTCTACCCGCTGCGCGTCGAGTACGACGACTACTGCCGCTGGGCCGCCGGCAAACTGAGCACCATCCGCTTCGGCACGACGGTGAAGGAAGTTCGCTACGAGGACGGCCTCTACGTCGTGCACACCGAGGCCAATGACGTGTTCCGCGCCCGCCACCTCGTCCTCGGCACCGGCACCCCGCCCTACGTCCCCGAGGCCTGCCAGGGCCTGGGCGGCGACTTCGTCCACAACAGCCGGTACCTGAGCGCCAAGGCGGAGCTGCAGAAGAAGGACTCGATCACGCTGGTCGGGTCCGGGCAGTCCGCCGCCGAGATCTACTACGACCTGCTCAGCGAGATCGACGTCCACGGCTACCGCCTGAACTGGGTCACCCGCTCCCCGCGCTTCTTCCCGCTGGAGTACACCAAGCTCACGCTGGAGATGACGTCCCCGGAGTACGTCGACTACTTCCGCGAGCTGCCGGAGGCCACCCGCTACCGCCTCACGGCCGAGCAGAAGGGCCTGTTCAAGGGCATCGACGGCGACCTGATCAACGAGATCTTCGACCTGCTCTACCAGAAGAACCTCGGCGGTCCGGTGCCCACGCGCCTGCTCACCAACTCCTCGCTGCACAGCGCGGAGTACGAGAACGGCACGTACACGCTGGGCTTCCGCCAGGAGGAGCAGGAGAAGGACTTCGAGCTGACCTCCGAGGGCCTGGTCCTGGCCACGGGCTACAAGTACGCGGAGCCGGAGTTCCTGAAGCCCGTGCGGGACCGCCTGGTCTACGACTCCCGGGGCAACTTCGACGTCGCCCGCAACTACGCCGTCGACGTCACCGGCCGCGGGATCTTCCTCCAGAACGCCGGCGTCCACACCCACAGCATCACCAGCCCGGACCTGGGCATGGGCCCCTACCGGAACGCGTACATCATCCGCGAACTGCTCGGCACCGAGTACTACCCGGTCGAGAAGACGATCGCGTTCCAGGAGTTCTCCGTATGAGCATCGCTACCCTCACCGTCCGCGCCCTGGACCCGCTCAGGGACGCCGAACTGCTGCACGGCTGGGTCACCCACCCCAAGGCGGCCTACTGGATGATGCAGGACGCGAAACTCCAGGACGTCGAGCGCGAGTACATGCGGATCGCGGCCCACGAGCACCACCACGCCTTCATCGGTCTGCACGACGGCGAGCCGGCCTTCCTGATGGAGACGTACGACCCCCGGTACGTCGAGCTGGTCGGGCTGTACGAGCCGGAGCCCGGCGATGTCGGCATGCACTTCCTGGTCGCGCCGACCGACCGGCCGATCCACGGCTTCACCCGGGCCGTCATCACGACCGTGATGGAGGAGCTGTTCGCCGATCCGCACACCCGGCGGGTCGTCGTCGAGCCCGACGTGAGCAACAAGGCCGTGCACGCGCTGAACGAGGCCGTGGGATTCGTGCCCGCACGTGAGATCGACAAGCCGGAGAAGCGCGCACTGCTGAGCTTCTGCACGCGCGAGCGCTTCTTCAACAGGCACAGCCCGGCCGCCCGAGGAGTAACCGTATGACCCTGTCCGACGCCGTAGCGCACCTGTCCCCCGACCGCTGGGCGCGGGCCAACCGCCTCCTGATCCGCAAGGCCCTCGCCGAGTTCGCGCACGAGCGGCTCATCACGCCGGAGGCCACCGGTGACGGCGCGTACGTCGTCCGCAGCGACGACGGCCAGACCCGGTACGCCTTCACCGCCGTGCGCCGCGCGCTCGACCACTGGCAGATCGACGCCGACTCGATCACCCGCCACCGGGACGGCGCCGAGGCCCCCCTCGCGGCCCTGGACTTCTTCATCGAGCTCCAGAAGTCCCTCGGCCTGAGCGACGACATCCTGCCCGTCTACCTGGAGGAGATCTCCTCCACCCTCTCGGGCACCTGCTACAAGCTCACCAAACCGAAGAGGACGGCGGCGGAGCTCGCACGCGGCGACTTCCAGGCCATCGAGACCGGCATGACCGAGGGCCACCCCTGCTTCGTGGCCAACAACGGGCGGCTCGGCTTCGGCATCCACGAGTACCTGTCGTACGCCCCCGAGACGGCGAGCCCGGTCCGGCTCATCTGGCTCGCGGCGCATCGCTCACGTGCCGCGTTCACGGCCGGTATCGGCATCGAGTACGAGTCGTTCCTGCGCGAGGAGCTGGGCGCCGAGACCGTCGAGCGCTTCCACGGCGTCCTGCGCGACCAGGACCTCGACCCAGCCGACTACCTCCTCATCCCCGTCCACCCCTGGCAGTGGTGGAACAAGCTGACCGTCACCTTCGCCGCGGAGGTCGCCCGCAAGAACCTGGTGTGCCTGGGCGAGGGCGACGACGAGTACCTGGCCCAGCAGTCCATCCGGACCTTCTTCAACACCTCCAGCCCCGAGAAGCACTACGTGAAGACGGCCCTGTCCGTCATCAACATGGGCTTCATGCGCGGACTGTCGGCCGCCTACATGGAGGCCACCCCGGCGATCAACGACTGGCTGGCCCAGCTCATCGAGGGCGACCCGGTGCTGAGCTCGACGGGCCTGTCGATCATCCGCGAGCGGGCCGCCGTCGGCTACCGGCACCTGGAGTACGAGCAGGCGACGGACCGCTACTCGCCGTACCGCAAGATGCTCGCCGCACTGTGGCGGGAGAGCCCGGTGCCGTCCCTGAAGGACGGCGAGTCCCTGGCCACCATGGCCTCCCTGGTCCACGTCGACCACGAGGGCGCCTCCGTCGCGGGCGCGCTGATCGAGCGGTCGGGGCTCTCCCCGAAGGAGTGGCTGCGCCGCTACCTCCAGGCGTACTTCACGCCCCTCCTCCACAGCTTCTACGCCTACGACCTGGTCTTCATGCCGCACGGCGAGAACGTCATCCTGGTGCTGAAGGACGGGGTCGTGCAGCGCGCGATCTACAAGGACATCGCCGAGGAGATCGCCGTCATGGACCCGGACGCGGTGCTGCCGCCGACGGTGGAGCGGCTGCGCGTGGAGGTCCCGGAGGACAAGAAACTCCTGTCGATCTTCACGGACGTCTTCGACTGCTTCTTCCGCTTCCTCGCGGCGAACCTCGCCTCCGAGGGGATCCTGGAGGAGGACGACTTCTGGCGCACGGTCGCGGAGGTGACCCGCGCCTACCAGGAGTCGACGCCGGAACTCGCCGACAAGTTCAAGCAGTACGACATGTTCGCCCCCGAGTTCGCCCTCTCCTGCCTGAACCGCCTCCAACTCCGCAACAACGAACAGATGGTGGACCTGTCGGACCCGTCCGGCGCCCTCCAACTGGCAGGCAACCTGAGGAACCCGATAGCCGCCTTCTGACCAACCCACATACAGACGAGCACCCCGGAGTACGGTCCTCCGGGGTGCTCGTCATTTCAGGGGCGCGGGGAACTGCGCACCCTTAGGGGCGCGGGGAACTGCGCACCCTTAGGGGCGCGGGGAACTGCGCACCCTTAGGGGCGCGGGGAACTGCGCAATCTTTTAGGGGCGCGGGGAACTGCGCGACAAGCCCCCACCGCCCCGCAGACAAGTCACCGCCCGCCAGAACCCCACGGCACCTGCGGCGACCGATACCACTCAACCCCCAGGGCACCCCACCGCTCACCCTGCGCAGCAAGCCGCCCCTTGTACCGCTCCCAGTCATGCGAAACCGCCGAAGACCACCCCAGCTCGGCAACCCCCGGCAACCGCGGAAACGCCATGAACTCGATGTCCCCGGAGTCCTCAAGGGTCTCCGACCACATCGGCGCCTCCACCCCCTTCACGGCCCCGCCCGGCACCCCCGGCAGATACGCCCCGGGATCCCAGTCGTACGACCGCCGCACCTCGACGTACCCCGCCCAGGACAACCCCAGCGGCGTCTCCTTGGTGTACTTCATGTCGAGGTACACCCGGTCCGCCGGCGACAGGATCAGCCCCGTCCCGTTCTGCGCGGCCTTCACGACCTGCGCCTTCTCCTCCGCACTCGTACCGTCCAGACCCCAGTACTGCGCCAACGCCCCCCGCGAGGGGGTCGCCCCGGTCAGCTGGTGCCAACCGACCACCGTCTTGCCGTACTTGGCGACGATCGGCTGCACCCGGTCCATGAACCTCACGTAGTCGGCGTGGCTGGTGGAGTGCGCCTCGTCACCCCCGATGTGGAGATACCGGCCCGGCGTGAGCGCGGCGAGCTCCCGGATCACGTCCTCCACGAAGTCGTACGTGACCTCCTTGCCGACGCACAGTGAGCTGAAGCCGACCTCGGTGCCGGTGTAGAGCGGGGGCGCCACGCCGTCGCAGTTCAGGTCGGCGTAGGAGGCGAGGGCCGCGTTGGTGTGGCCCGGCATGTCTATCTCGGGGACGACCTCCAGGTAGCGGGAGGCGGCGTAGCGCACGATCTCCTTGTAGTCGGCCTTGGTGTAGAAGCCGCCGGGACCACCGCCGACCTCCGTCGAACCGCCGTGGGTCGCGAGGCGCGGCCAGGAGTCGACGGCGATGCGCCAGCCCTGGTCGTCGCTGAGGTGCAGATGCAGCTTGTTGATCTTGTACAGGGCGAGTTGGTCGACGTAGCGCTTGACCTGGTCGACGGTGAAGAAGTGCCGCGAGACGTCGAGCATGGCGCCGCGCCAGCCGTAGCGCGGGGTGTCGGTGACGGTGCCGCCGGCGACGAGCCAGGGGCCGGGCCGGACGGAGTCCTCCTCGACGGCGGCCGGGAGCAGCTGGCGCAGGGTCTGTACGCCGTGGAAGAGGCCGGCGGGCTCCGCCGCCGTGATGGTGACGCCCTTGCGGCCGCTGTCGAGGCGGTAGCCCTCGGCGCCGAACGGGCCCGCGGCGAGGCGCAGTCGGATCCCGCCGCTCCCCTGGGCGGTGACGGGCAGGCGGTAGCCCGTGGAGGGGCGCAGGATCCGCGCGAGGTACTCGCCGATGCGGCGGGTCTCGCGGGAGTCGTCGACGCGTATGTGGGTGCCGCGGGTGATCTGGTAGGGGGATCCTCCCGGCGCGGCCGAAGCGGGCGCGGGGATCACACGGTCGAGCGGGGTGGGCGATGCCTGCGCCGCGGGGGCGGCCCCCGTCACGGAGACGCCCATCGTCACGAGCAGCAGGGAACCGAGAAGGCGGAGCGTTCTGTGGTGCTGTCTCACACGGCCGTCTCTCACAGGAGTGTCCCTTCCATGAGCCGTAGAGCTCCAAGAGGTCTGGACCACTCTCTCGTGAGTCGGGGGAATCGATCCACCCCGTGGCGGAGATCCGTTTGCGGCCCGGGCCGGACGCGGAAGCCCGGCCCGGACCGCCCGGGCCTACTTGGCGCGGCGCGCCACCGTGAAGTGGTCGATCCGCTCGCCGGTCTCCGCGATGCCCTGCACCTTCAGCGTGGCGTAACGGCCTCGCGGGGCCGGGGTGACGTCCACGCGCAGGAACGAGTAGTTCAGGTAGCGCACGCGCGACCACGCGACGGTCTCGTTCCGCTTGCCGTCCTTGAGGTTGACGAAGGAGGCCACGGAGTCGACCTCGTGCTCGTGCCCCTCGTAGGAGTCGGGCGCGCTGAACGCGTACAGGCTGCGGCCGGCCGCGCCCGCCGTCACGTACACCACGCCCTCGGTCTCGGGGTACGCCGTGCCGCCGATCGGCAGCTTCTTGGCGACCTTGTCGCCCTTGATGACGTCGGTGCGCTCGTACTGGTGGTTGTGGCCGTTGATCACGAGGTCCACCTGGTACTTCTCGAACAGCGGCACCCACTCCTGGCGCACACCCCCCTCCGAGGCGTGCGACGTGGAGGTGCAGTAGGCGCAGTGGTGGAAGAACACGACGACGAAGTCGATGTCCCGCCCGGCCCGGTACTTCTTCAGCTGCGCCTCGAACCACTTGGTCTGGGTGCCGCCCGAGATGCCGAGGTTGGCCGGGATCTCGAAGGACACGTCGTTGGGGTCGAGCGAGATGACCGCGGTGTTGCCGTGGACGAAGGAGTAGACGCCCGGCAGGTGCTTCTTGTCCGGCCCGTTGCCGGGGAGCGTGAAGCGGGCCTCCTCGCCGCCGTAGCCGCCCGGCGAGTACCAGGCCTCCATGTCGTGGTTGCCGTACGACACCATCCACGGGACGGACTTGGCGACCGTCTCGGTCTGGGCCAGGAACTGGTCCCAGGTGCGCGAGTCGAAGCCGGTGTCGGAGGTCTTGCCCTGGCCGGTCGGGTCGCCGTAGGCGATGTCGCCGGCGTGCAGGTGGAAGGCCGGGTTCTGGCCGAGCAGCAGGCTGTTGTTGGCGAGGCCGTGGTAGCTGACGCCCTGGTCGCCGAAGGCCGTGAAGGTGAACGGCGCCTTGTGCGCGGGGGCGGTGGTGAAGGTGCCGAGGGTGCCCAGCAGGTGCGGCTTCGCGGGGTCGAAGCCCTGGTGGCCGACGCCGTAGTAGTAGGTCCGGCCCGGTCGCAGGTGGGTCAGCTGGGCATGGAGGTAGTACTGGGTGTGGTCGCCGCTCGCGCCGGCACCGGCCGGGGTGAAGAGGGTGCGGACCTCGGCGTCGATCTTCCGGGAGAGGTCCGTGGGGTGGGCGCCGATCCGGATGAACGGCTTCTTGACGGCGACCGGGACCTGCCAGGAGACCGTCATCTCCGTGCGCGGGTCGGCGCCGTAGGCGAGGTGGCGGCCGAAGGGAGCGACGAAGGCGCCGTCGGCGGCCTCGGTCGCGGGAGCGGTGCGCGCCGTGGGAACGGCCGCCCGGGCGGTGGCGCCGGGTACGAAGGCGCCACCCGCGACGGCGCCGAGCGTGACGGCACCGCCTCTGATCATCGTGCGCCGGGAGAATCTGGCGCGCAGGTACTCGTGCTGCTCGGCCATGCTCATGCGCTCGGCGAGCCGCTCGGGTACGCCCATACGAGGAATGTCCATGGCGTCCTAAAATCGACGCCTCGGGCAACGGGACACGGGACGCGCGGTGGACGCTTCACGAACAAGCGCTCATGACAGTTTCAACGTTCCCCCAAGGAATCCCAACAGCCATCTGCCCGAAACCGGGCAGGATTCTTGCGAAACTATCGCCGGTGCCTCAGGATCTAGCGAGTGCACGACGAACTCGTTGATCACCTGACGCGCTCCACGCCTCTCAACCGGGGCGAGGCGCTGCGGGTGATCCAGGACGTGCTCGCCTGGTTCGACGAGACGACCGAGGAGTACGTCCGTCGCCGCCACCGCGAGCTCCAGGCCCAGGGCCTGGTGAACGCGGCGATCTTCGAGCGGATCGAGGCGGATCTGAAATATCGCGCGGTGGCGCCGCCGGAGCTCTCGCTCCGGCAGCTGCGGCGCATCGTCTACGGCTGAGGAATACCTGTACATGTGCGGAATCGTCGGTTACATCGGGAAGCGTGACGTCGCCCCCCTCCTACTGGAGGGCCTCCAGCGCCTGGAGTACCGCGGCTACGACTCCGCGGGCATCGTCGTCTCGACCCCGAAGGCGTCCGGCCTGAAGATGGTCAAGGCCAAGGGCCGCGTCCGTGACCTGGAGGCCAAGGTCCCGGCCCGGTTCAAGGGCACGACCGGCATCGCCCACACCCGCTGGGCCACCCACGGCGCCCCCTCGGACGTGAACGCGCACCCGCACCTGGACGCCGAGGGCAAGGTCGCCGTCGTCCACAACGGCATCATCGACAACGCCGCCGACCTGCGCCGCAAGCTGGAGGCGGACGGCGTCGAGTTCCTCTCCGAGACCGACACCGAGGTCCTCACCCACCTCATCGCCCGCTCGCAGGCGACCAAGCTGGAGGACAAGGTCCGCGAGACCCTCCGGGTCATCGAGGGCACCTACGGCATCGCCGTCATGCACGCCGACTTCCCCGACCGGATCGTCGTCGCCCGCAACGGCTCCCCGGTCGTCCTCGGCATCGGCGAGAAGGAGATGTTCGTCGCCTCGGACATAGCCGCTCTGGTCACCCACACCCGCCAGATCGTCACCCTCGACGACGGCGAGATGGCCACCCTGAAGGCCGACGACTTCCGCACGTACACGACGGAGGGCACCCGCACCACCGCCGAGCCCACCACCGTCGAGTGGGAGGCCGCCTCGTACGACATGGGCGGCCACGACACCTACATGCACAAGGAGATCCACGAGCAGGCCGACGCCGTGGACCGCGTGCTGCGCGGCCGCATCGACGACCGCTTCTCCACCGTGCACCTGGGCGGTCTGAACCTCGACGCGCGTGAGGCCCGCCGGATCCGCCGGGTGAAGATCCTCGGCTGCGGCACCTCGTACCACGCGGGCATGATCGGCGCCCAGATGATCGAGGAGCTGGCCCGCATCCCCGCCGACGCCGAGCCCGCCTCGGAGTTCCGCTACCGCAACGCGGTCGTCGACCCCGACACCCTCTACGTCGCGGTCTCCCAGTCCGGTGAGACCTACGACGTCCTGGCCGCCGTGCAGGAGCTCAAGCGCAAGGGCGCCCGCGTCCTGGGCGTGGTGAACGTCGTCGGCTCGGCGATCGCCCGCGAGGCGGACGGCGGCATCTACGTGCACGCCGGGCCCGAGGTCTGCGTGGTCTCCACGAAGTGCTTCACCAACACCACGGTCGCCTTCGCGCTCCTCGCCCTGCACCTCGGCCGCACCCGCGACCTGTCGGTCCGCGACGGCAAGCGCATCATCGAGGGCCTGCGCAAGCTGCCCGCCCAGATCGCCGAGATCATGGAGCACGAGGAGGACGTCAAGAAGCTGGCCCTGCAGTTCGCCGAGGCCCGCTCGATGCTCTTCATCGGCCGTGTGCGGGGCTACCCGGTGGCCCGAGAGGCCTCCCTGAAGCTCAAGGAGGTCTCGTACATCCACGCCGAGGCCTACCCCGCCTCCGAGCTCAAGCACGGCCCGCTGGCCCTGATCGAGCCGGCCCTCCCCACGGTCGCGATCGTCCCCGACGACGACCTGCTGGAGAAGAACCGCGCCGCCCTGGAGGAGATCAAGGCCCGCAGCGGCAAGATCCTCGCGGTCGCCCACCAGCACCAGGAGAAGGCCGACGAGACGATCGTCGTCCCGAAGAACGAGGACGAACTGGACCCCATCCTGATGGGCATCCCCCTCCAACTCCTCGCGTACCACACGGCCCTGGCCCTGGGCAGGGACATCGACAAGCCCCGCAACCTGGCCAAGTCGGTGACGGTGGAGTAACCAACCCTCCTTTGAGGGCGTGGGGAACTGCGCGAACAACCCCCACGCCCCCGCACAGGCCCCCAAAGAGAACGGACCCCCACGTGCTGCCACCACGCACAGGGGGTCCGTTCTCACTTGGCGATCTGGGCGATTGACGCGGCGTCAACCACTGTCACAGCGTCAGGGAATGACCATCACAGGCCGCTGCGCCCGCTTGGCGAGCCGCCCGGCGACCGAGCCGAAGATCCTCCCGACGATGCCGTGGGTCGACCCCACGACGATCGCGTCGGCCTCGTACTCCCGGCCGACCTCTTCGAGTTCGTGGCAGATGTCCCCACCACGCTCGACCAGGATCCAGGGGACCTCGGCGAGATACTCCGCACAGGCCAGCTCAAGACCGAGCACCTCGGTCCGGTGGTCCGGCACGTCCACGAAGACGGGCGGCTCACAGCCGGCCCACACCGTGGTCGGCAGCCGGTTGGCGACATGAACGATGATCAGGCCCGACCTGGAGCGATGGGCCATGCCGATCGCGTACGCCAGGGCGCGCTCACTGGACGTGGAGCCGTCGAAACCGACGACCACGCCGTGCTTGAAGGCGGGATCGCAGGAATGGCGTGGCTCTTCCGCCGCCAGGGGCTCGGCCGCCGTGGGATCGGCGACGGGCCGCTTGCGGTCCGCGGGTTCGAAGAATTCGTGACCGGCCATGGCTGTCTCGGCGTCGTGATCCTTTATGGGTGGGACAACAGTGTGCGGCGGAGCTGTGTCCGGGAATGGTCTTCCCAACCCCATACCCCCAAGGGTACGGCGGCACGCCTCCTTAGCCCAGACCTCGCCCGCCGTGCGTGCGGGTTCCAGGGAGCATGCACGAGGCGACGCCCGTAACGCAATGGTTGCTGCGCTGTACAGGCGGTTTGCACAGGATTCACTTACCCCTGGGAGTGATCCCGGGTGATCAGGGGGCGATCCGGGGGCGATCAGGGGGTGATCAGGGGGTGATCCGATCACACAGTGACCTGCCCCGCGGCCGAGCGTTGAACTCCGTGAGCCACGCCACAGGGAGCACGCATGTCCGGACCTCGCCCCGCCTCCGAGGCGGACCGCGTGACCCCGCCGCCGCGAGACACCGCGACGGACGTGGTCCGCTGGGCGGCCTTCAGCTGTCTGCTCGTCCCGGTCGTGCTCCTCGGCTACGGCACCTCGCTGGCCGGTGCCGCCGGCACCGCCCTCGGACTCGCGGCCGTCACGGGCGCCTGCCGGGTGCTGCTGCGCCAGTCCGAACGCGGCGCGGCCCGGATGGCGGCCGAGGACCGGGCACCCCACCGGGGCAGGCGCCACCGCACCGGAACGGGGTCGCATCGTGGCGGACGGCACACTGGAGGAGATACACCGGTCAGCTGACCGGTTTCCATGCACGTGCACGTCGGTTTCAAGCCAACTTCTCGCACCCGTGCATCCCCGTGCCCCACCACCCCCCAACCCCCGTTCGACCTGCACGGAAAGGGCCTCAGGGGTCCTGCGCACCCTACGTGGATTGGCCACCGCGACAAGGCGCACTTCCCTGCACGCCCCACGAGTGCAACGCTTCGTGATCGAATGCTTCACGCCAAGTTGCCAAGTCGACAATCTGCCGAGTGCCGAACCGGCCAACTCGGCGCGACGGGACACAGTAGATTCGATCTTGACTGTCTACGGCGGGGGACTCGTGCAGGACCGAGGGGAAACGTGCAGGAGCGACACAACCGAGGAGCCGCGACCACCGAGGGGGGCTTAGCAGTATGAGCCACGACTCCACTGCCGCGCCGGAAGCCGTGGCCCGGAAGCTTTCCGGGCGACGCCGCAAGGAGATCGTCGCGGTGCTGCTGTTCAGCGGCGGCCCCATCTTCGAGAGTTCCATACCACTGTCGGTGTTCGGGATCGACCGCCAGGACGCCGGCGTGCCGCGCTACCGACTGCTGGTGTGCGGCGGTGAGGACGGCCCGCTGCGGACCACAGGGGGCCTCGAACTCACCGCCCCGCATGGCCTGGAAGCGATCTCTCGCGCCGGCACGGTCGTCGTACCGGCCTGGCGTTCGATCACATCTCCGCCGCCGGAGGAGGCACTCGACGCGCTACGCCGGGCCCACGAGGAGGGCGCCCGCATCGTCGGACTGTGCACCGGCGCCTTCGTCCTCGCGGCGGCCGGCCTGCTGGACGGCCGCCCCGCGACGACACACTGGATGTACGCGCCGACGCTGGCGAAGCGCTACCCGTCGGTGCACGTCGACCCGCGGGAGCTGTTCGTCGACGACGGCGACGTGCTGACGTCGGCCGGCACGGCCGCGGGCATCGACCTGTGCCTGCACATCGTGCGCACCGACCACGGCAACGAGGCGGCCGGCGCCCTGGCCCGGCGGCTCGTCGTGCCCCCGCGCCGAAGCGGCGGCCAGGAGCGCTACCTCGACAGGTCTTTACCGGAGGAGATCGGCGCCGACCCGCTGGCCGAGGTCGTCGCCTGGGCGCTGGAGCACCTCCACGAACAGTTCGACGTGGAGACGCTGGCGGCACGCGCGTACATGAGCCGTCGTACGTTCGACCGCCGCTTCCGCTCGCTCACCGGGAGCGCCCCGCTGCAGTGGCTGATCACGCAGCGTGTGCTCCAGGCACAGCGCCTGCTGGAGACGTCGGACTACTCGGTGGACGAGGTGGCGGGGCGCTGCGGCTTCCGGTCGCCGGTCGCCCTGCGCGGGCACTTCCGCCGCCAGCTGGGCTCGTCCCCGGCCGCGTACCGGGCGGCGTACCGCGCCCGGCGCCCGCAGGGCGAGCGGCCCCAGGACACCGAGGCCGCCCAGGGCGGACCCGGATCCGGAGTGCCGGGCGGCCACCCGGGCCACCCCGGTCAGCCGGGCCAGACCCCCGGCTCCCTCCACCCGGAGCACCCCGTCCCGATCCAGTCCCGCCGAACGGCGGCGGCCGGAGCGATCGGGTCGCCCCCGGCGCTGTCGGCGTCGGCCGCGTCCGACAACGGTCGGGAGGCGTACATATCGCCCCGGGCGAGCCTGCCGGGGCAGCGCAGCGCGACGTGATCCGGTGACCGGGCCCGCGGAGGATGAGCCTCCGCGGGCCCGGCTCCGTTCATCAGGGCAGCCGGTCCAATGGCCACAAGGTCACCGCACGGTCGGCTCAGCCAGGAGCGGCTCGCCGTAGGGTTAGACACATGAACGATCGCATGGTGTGGATCGACTGCGAGATGACCGGCCTCTCGCTGTCGGACGACGCGCTCATCGAGGTGGCCGCCCTCGTGACCGATTCCGAGCTGAACGTGCTCGGCGAGGGCGTGGACATCGTCATCCGGCCGCCGGACCGGGCGCTGGAGACGATGCCGGAGGTGGTGCGTCAGATGCACACCGCGTCCGGGCTGCTCGCCGAGCTGCCGGACGGAACGACTCTGCGGGACGCCGAGGAGCAGGTCCTGACGTACGTGAGGGAGTTCGTCAAGGAGCCGGGCAAGGCCCCGCTGTGCGGCAACTCCGTCGGCACAGACCGTGGCTTCCTGCTGCGCGACATGCCGACACTGGAGGACTACCTGCACTACCGGATCGTCGACGTGTCGTCGATCAAGGAGCTGGCCCGCCGCTGGTACCCGAGGGCGTACTTCAACAGCCCGCAGAAGAACGGCAACCACCGCGCGCTCGCCGACATCCGCGAGTCCATCGCCGAGCTGCGCTACTACCGCGAGGCCCTCTTCGTCCCGCAGCCCGGGCCCGACTCGGACACCGCGAAGACGATCGCCGCGAAGCACGTTCTGCCTGCTCATTAGGCGTGACAGGGGCCCGTCGGGGGGCGCCGGGAAAGGCGGGCGCGAGCACCCCTTCGGACCCTGTACACTTTTTCTCGGCCGGTCGGGGAAGTCACTGATCTCCAATCCGGTCATGGTGGGTGTAGCTCAGCTGGTAGAGCACCTGGTTGTGGTCCAGGATGCCGCGGGTTCGAGTCCCGTCACTCACCCTGAGCAATCAGCCGGTGGCTTCGACAGAAGCCACCGGCTGAAGCTTTTTGCGCGCCGGTCCTGGCCGTGGCGACGGCCAGGGTTACGGTCGGCGCCATGGACGGTGGACATCGCGGGTGGCTGGCGTGCGTGCTCGGCGGGGCCGTGTTCGCCGTGTGCATGGCCGGCACCACGCTGCCGACTCCCCTCTATCCCCTCTACCAGGCCAAGTTCGGGTTCTCCGACCTGACGGTGACCGTGGTGTACGCCCTGTACGCCTTCGCGGTCATCGCGGTGCTGCTGCTGGTGGGCAACGCCTCGGACGCCGTGGGCCGACGGCCGGTGCTGCTGTGCGGACTGGGCTTCGCGGCGGCGAGCGCGGTGTGCTTCCTGTGCGCCACCGGGCTGGGCTGGCTGTTCGCGGGACGGCTGCTGTCGGGGCTGTCCGCCGGGCTGTTCACCGGTGCCGCCACGGCCTATGTGATGGAACTGGCGCCGGAGGGCGGCGCCTCCCGCGCCACGTTCGTGGCGACGGCCGCCAACATGGGCGGACTGGGGTGCGGTCCACTGCTGTCCGGAGTGCTCGCGCAGTACGCCGACTGGCCGCTGTACCTGCCGTTCGTCACGCACCTGATCCTGGTGGCCGGGGCGGCCCTCGTCGTGCTGCGCCTCCCGGAGACCGTGCGGGAGCGGCAGCCGCTGCGCACCGTACGGCCGCAGCGCCCCGCGCTGCCCCCGCAGGTGCGGGCGGTGTTCGCGCCCGCGGCGATCGCCTCGTTCGTCGGCTTCGCACTGCTCGGGCTGTTCACCTCGGTCAGCCCGGACTTCCTCGCCCGGTCCCTGAACGTGCACAACCACGCGGTGAGCGGTCTGGTCGTCGCGCTGGCCTTCTTCTCCTCCACCGCCGGGCAACTGGCGGTCGGCCCGGTCGGCGCACGGCGCTCACTCCCCCTCGGCTGCGCCGGGCTCCTCGCCGGGCTGGTGCTGCTCGCGGGCGCGCTGCGGTGGGACCTCATGGCACTGGTGGTCCTGAGCGCGGTCGTCGGCGGGGTCGGACAAGGGCTGGCGTTCCGCGGCGCGCTCTCCGAGGTGGCCGGGGCCTCTCCACAGCGCCAGCACGCGGAGGTCATCTCGACGCTGTTCGTGGTGGCCTACGCGGGCATCTCCCTCCCCGTGATCGGCGTGGGCCTCCTGACCCGCCCGATCGGCCTGGAGGGTGCTGGGCTGGTGTTCATCGCCTGCATGGCCGTGCTGGTGTCGGTCGCGGCCGCCTACCTGCTGCGCCGGCCGGTACCGGCGAGGACGTGACCGTACCCGTTCGGTGGCGCCGTCTGAGTGAGCCCGGGGCGGCGCCGGTGGTCCGTTCCACGAGCGTCGGCCGGTCCGGGTGACGGGCCGTCACGACGACGACCGCACCACCAGTTCCGTCGCCAGGACCATCTGGCGTCGGTCCAGGCCCCGGGAGGCCAGGGGGCGGCGGTCGGCGACCTCGGTGAGGAGGAGGTCTATCATCCGGCGGCCCATCTCCTCGATGGGCTGGCGGACGCTGGTGAGGGGCGGGTCCATGTGGCGGGCGATGGCGGAGTCGTCGTAGCCGACGAGCGCGACGTCGTCGGGGATGCGGCGCCCCGCCTCGCGCAGCGCCTGGCGGGCACCGGCCGCGGTGACGTCGGAGCCGGCGAAGACCGCGTCCAGATCGGGGTGGCGCTCCAGCAGCGCCCGCATGGCGCGGTGGCCGCCCTCCTCCGAGAAGTCACCCGCCTCGATCAGCGCCTCGTCCACCCCGTGGCCCGCGTCGCTCAGGGCGTCGCGGTAGCCGTCGACGCGACGCTGGGCGCCGTAGACGTCGAGGCGGCCGGTGATGTGGGCCACCCGGCGGCGGCCGCGGGACAGCAGGTGCTCGACGGCCTGGCGGGCACCGCCGTAGTTGTCCGAGTCGACCGACGGCAGCGTCTCCGCCGATGACCGCGGACCGCTGATCACCGCCGGGATCTCCAGTTGCGCCAGCAGGTCGGGCAGCGGGTCGTCCGCGTGGACCGAGACCAGCAGCACACCGTCCACCCGGTGGGCGGCCAGGTACTGGGCGAGCCGCTGCCGCTCCCGGTCACTGCCCGCGAAGGTCAGCAGCAGCTGCATCTCCGTGTCGGAGATCTCCGCGCCGACGCCCCTGAGCATGTCCGAGAAGTACGGCTCGGCGAAGAACCTGGTCTCCGGCTCGGGGACCACCAGCGCGATCGCGTCCGTGCGGTTGGCGGCCAGGGCGCGGGCCGCCGTGTTGGGGACGTAGCCGAGCTCCGCGACGGCGGCCTCCACCGCCGCCCGGGTCGCGTCACTGACCCTCGGCGAACCGTTGATCACCCGGGAGACCGTGCCGCGCCCGACACCCGCGCGCGCCGCCACCTCTTCGAGGGTGGGCCGGCCACCGCTTCGGCCCCGCGCTCCGTGGCTTGCCATGGCTCCGCCTTCCCGTCCAGACCCGCACTCTGCGGCTGGCCTGGAATTTAACAGGCCCGCCGATGGAAGTGACCGCTGCCGAGGGCTGCCGCCCCAGGCCTTCCGCTTCCACCGGACGAGCTTGATCGACTGGCTGGATACCGCCACCCCGGGCGGCAACCGGTCCCGGTCCGGGGCCAGTTAACAGCCCGATAACTGAACGCATATCTCCCTGTCCGGTCCCTTGACACCCCCGCCCCGACCCGCGAACCTTCAACACATCACTGATGGGAGCGCTCCCACACTACCTGACACATACACAACCCGCACGTTCCCCGCCCGCGCCGAAGCGAGTGAAAAACGGGTCCAACATGCAGTTGGCCGGGGGGTCGGCACGTCAGGGCAACAGGAGGACGACATGCGAGCACGCATCCGAACCGCCCGCAAGGCGATGGTCGTCGCGGCCGTCGCGTCGCTGGGCGCCGGGCTGCTGGCCGGCTGTGCCGACGACGGCAAGGACGACGGCTCCGACTCCTCGTCGGGCGACAGCGGCGGCAAGACGACGATCTCCGTGGGGCTCTTCGGCACCATGGGCTTCAAGGAGGCCGGTCTCTACGCCGAGTACGAGAAGCTCAACCCGAAGATCAAGATCGAGCAGAACGTCGTCCAGCGGAACGAGAACTACTACCCGGCGCTGCTGAACCACCTCACCACCAACAGCGGCCTGCTCGACGTCCAGGCCGTCGAAGTCGCCAACATCTCCGAGGTCACGGCCACCCAGGCCGACAAGCTCGAGGACATGTCCAAGGCCCCGGGCGTGGACAAGAACAAGTGGCTGGACTGGAAGTGGCAGCAGGCCACGACCAAGGACGGCAGGACGATCGGCCTCGGCACCGACGTCGGCCCGATGGCGATCTGTTACCGCACGGACCTCTTCAAGCAGGCCGGTCTGCCCAGCGACCCGGCCGAGGTCGGCAAGCTGTGGGCCGGCGACTGGGCCAAGCTCGTCGACGTCGGTGAGCGCTACAAGTCGAAGGCGCCCGAGGGCACCTTCTTCATGGACTCCCCCGGCGGCCTGATCAACGCGATCCTGGGCAGCGAGAAGGAGAAGTTCTACGACTCCTCCGGCAAGGTCATCTACAAGACCAACCCGGCCGTCAAGACCGCCTTCGACCTGACCGCGGAGGCCGCCAAGAAGGGCCTCGTCCAGTCGGAGACCCAGTTCCAGCCGTCCTGGAACTCCTCGATCGCCAACAACAAGTTCGCCACCATCGCCTGCCCGCCGTGGATGCTGGGCACGATCAAGGGCTACGCCAAGCCGGACGCGGCCGGCAAGTGGGCCGTGGCCGAGGCGCCCAAGGGCGGCAACTGGGGCGGCACCTTCCTCACCGTGCCGAAGAGCGGCAAGCACGTGAAGGAGGCCCAGAAGTTCGTGACCTGGCTGACCGCGCCGGAGCAGCAGGCGAAGCTGTTCAAGGTGCAGGCCAGCTTCCCGAGCGCCCCGTCCGCCTACACCATGCCCGAAGTGACCGGCGCGACGAACGAGATGACCGGTGACCAGAAGATCGGCCCGATCTTCGCGGCGGCCGCCAAGTCCGCCCCGGTCCAGGTGATCGGCCCGAAGGACCAGATCATCATGCAGGGTCTGTCGGACAACGGCGTGATCCTGGCGACGAAGGGCAAGTCGGCCAAGGATGCCTGGGAGTCGGCGATCAAGTCCATCGACAACAAGCTGGACCAGTGACCCGTATGGCCACCCGTCACGACACCGCCGCGCCCCCCGTGGAGGGGGGCGCGGCCCCGGGCCGCCCGCCCGGGGACACCGCGGGGGCGGAGCAGGAGCGGCGGCGCCGGGACCGGCTGTCCCGGCGCTGGCAGCGGGACATCCGCTGGAGCCCGTACGCCTTCGTCTCCCCGTTCTTCCTGCTGTTCGTCGCGTTCGGCCTGTTCCCGCTGATCTACACGGGCTGGGCCTCGCTGCACCAGGTGGAGCTGACCGCGCCGACCGACATGAACTGGGTCGGGCTGCGCAACTACACCAGGATCTTCGACGACGAGTTCTTCTGGAACGCGGCGAAGAACACCCTGACCATCGGCATCATCTCCACCGTTCCGCAGCTGCTGATGGCGATGGGCATCGCCCACATCCTCAACTACAAGCTGCGGGCCTCAACCTTCTTCCGGGTCGCGATGCTCGCGCCGTACGCGACGTCGATCGCCGCGGCCTCGCTGGTGTTCGTGCTGCTCTTCGGCCGCGACTACGGCATGATCAACTGGGTGCTCGACATGGTCGGCGTCAACCCGGTCGACTGGCAGAACGACAAGTGGCCCTCGCAGATAGCCGTCTCGACGATCATCATCTGGCGCTGGACGGGCTACAACGCGCTGATCTACCTCGCCGCAATGCAAGCGATCCCGCAGGACCTGTACGAGTCGGCGGCGCTGGACGGGGCCAACCGCTGGCAGCAGTTCGTCCATGTGACGCTGCCGGCGCTGCGCCCGACGATCCTGTTCACCACCGTCGTCTCGACGATCGGAGCCTCGCAGGTCTTCGGTGAGCCGCTGCTGTTCGACGTCAACAAGGGCGCGTCCGGCGGGGCGGAGCACCAGTTCCAGACGCTCGGTCTGTATCTGTACGAGCAGGGCTGGGTGGCCCAGCACCTGGGCCGGGCCTCGGCGATCGCCTGGACGATGTTCCTGATCCTGATCGTCGTCGGCATCGTCAACTACGTCATCTCGCGCCGGCTGCGCGCCAGTAGTTAAGGAGTTGTGGCCGTGACGACGACTGTGACGCCCCCGGACACCAAGCCCGTCGAGGGCTCCACACGCCCCCGGCTGCCGAAGTCCGCGCGGGCCGGCGGGACGCTGCACGGCGGTCCGATCGCGTACGCGATCCTCATCGTGTTCACGATCGTGTCGCTGTTCCCGCTGGTGTGGACGGCGATCGCCGCCTCGCGTGACAACCAGCGGCTCGCGCAGACGCCGCCGCCGTTCTGGTTCGGCTCGGGTCTGTTCGACAAACTGGAGATCGCCTGGAACGAGGCCAACCTCGGTGAGGCGTTCTTCAACACCACGATCGTGGCGGGCACTTCGGCGCTGACCATCGTCTTCCTGTCGACGATCGCCGGTTTCGCCTTCGCCAAGCTGCGGTTCAGGGGCCGTGGCGCGCTGATGCTGGTCGTGATCGGCACGATGATGGTGCCGCCGCAGCTGAGTGTGATCCCGCTGTACATGATGGTCGCCAAGCTCGACTGGACGGACCAGTTGCAGGCGGTGATCTTCCCGTCGCTGGTGAGCGCGTTCGGTGTGTTCTTCATGCGGCAGTACCTGATCCAGGCGCTGCCGGACGAGATCATCGAGGCCGCCCGGGTCGACGGGGCGAGCAGCTGGCGGGTGGTGTGGCACGTGGTGTTCCCGGCGGCGCGGCCGGCGATGGCCGTGCTCGGGATGCTGACGTTCGTGCAGACCTGGAACGACTTCATGTGGCCGTTCCTGGTGCTGACCCAGATGGGCAACCCGACCGTACAGGTCGCGGTCGCGGGTCTGGGCCGCGGCTACACGCCCGACCAGTCCCTGATCATGGCGGGCGCGCTGCTGGGCACGCTGCCGCTGCTGCTGGTGTTCGCGATCTTCGGCAAGCAGATCGTGGGCGGCATCATGCAGGGTGCCGTGAAGGGCTGACCCCCTGTTCCCGGGGGCCGGGTCAGCGCTGCTCCGGCCCCTCATCCTCCCCTCCCCCTCCACCGTCGGTCTCCTCGACCTCCATTGGGAGCGCTTCCATGCCTGACTCCGAGAACCCGGCCACTCCGGTGACCTTCCCTCCCGCCTTCCTCTGGGGCGCGGCGACCTCCGCGTACCAGATCGAGGGTGCGGTGCGGGAGGACGGCCGTACGCCGTCGATCTGGGACACCTTCAGCCGTACGCCGGGCAAGACCGAGGGCGGTGACACCGGTGACATCGCTGTCGACCACTACCACCGGTACCGCGAGGACGTGGCGCTGATGGCGGAGCTGGGCCTGGACGCCTACCGCTTCTCCGTCTCCTGGTCCCGGGTGCAGCCGACGGGGCGCGGCCCGGCGATCCAGAAGGGCCTGGACTTCTACCGCCGGCTGGTCGACGAGCTGCTGTCGAAGGGCATCAAGCCGGCCGTCACGCTCTACCACTGGGACCTTCCGCAGGAGCTGGAGGACGCGGGCGGCTGGCCGGAGCGGGACACGGCGCACCGCTTCGCCGAGTACGCGCGGATCGTCGGTGAGGCGCTCGGCGACCGGGTGGAGCAGTGGATGACGCTCAACGAGCCGTGGTGCAGCGCGTTCCTCGGCTACGCCTCCGGTGTGCACGCCCCCGGCCGTACGGACCCGGCCGCCTCGCTGCGGGCCGCGCACCATCTGAACCTGGCGCACGGGCTGGGCGCGTCCGCGCTGCGGTCGGTGATGCCGGCCCGCAACCAGGTGGCGGTCGCCCTCAACTCGGCTGCGGTGCGGCCGCTATCGCAGGATCCGGCGGATCTGGCCGCGGCCCGGAAGATCGACGACCTGGCCAGCGGGGTCTTCCACGGCCCGATCCTGCACGGCGCCTACCCGGAGTCGCTGTACGAGGCGACGGCCGGGGTCACGGACTGGGACTACGTCCTGGACGGCGATCTGGCGCTGATCAACCAGCCGTTGGACGCACTCGGCCTCAACTACTACACGCCCTCCCTGGTGTCGGCGGCGGACCCGAACACGAAGGGTCCGCGCGCCGACGGTCACGGCGCGAGCGAGCACTCGCCGTGGCCGGGCGTGGACGACGTGGCGTTCCACCAGTCCCCCGGTGACCGCACGGAGATGGGCTGGACGGTCGACCCGACGGGCCTGCACGAGCTGATCATGCGCTACACGCGCGAGGCCCCGGGCCTGCCGCTGTACATCACGGAGAACGGCGCGGCCTACGACGACAAGATCGACTCCGACGGCCGGGTGCACGACCCGGAGCGGGTCGCCTACCTCCACGGCCACCTGTCGGCGGTCCGCCGCGCGATCGCCGACGGCGCGGACGTCCGCGGCTACTTCCTGTGGTCCCTGCTGGACAACTTCGAGTGGGCGTACGGCTACGGCAAGCGCTTCGGCGCGGTGTACGTGGACTACGCATCACTCGAACGCACCCCGAAGACGAGCGCCCGCTGGTACGGACGGGCGGCGCGGACGGGGACGCTGCCGGAGGTGGGGGCGGTCTAGCCACGTCGGGGGCGGTTCAGCCACCTCGGGGGCGGGGGACGGGGGCGCGGCACGCTTAGGGGAGTGCCGCGCCCCCGGTGGGTGACCCGAGGCGAGGGTCTCGAAGTCCGGGCTCAGCCCTTGTTGGCGCCCAGTGTCAGGCCGCTGACGAACTGCCGCTGGAGCACGAAGTACACGATCAGGGTCGGGATCGCGGTGAGCAGGGCGCCGGCGGCGACCAGGTTGGGGTCGGTGAAGTACTGGCCGGAGAGGTTGTTCAGCGCCGAGGTGATCGGCATGTTCTCACCGGTGGAGATCAGGACGATGGCCCAGAAGAAGTCGTTGTAGATCCAGATGGACAGGAGGGTGGCGAGGGCGGCCATCGCGGGCTTGCACAGCGGCAGCACGATCTGCCAGTAGAGGCGCCACACGGAGGCGCCGTCGACCAGGGCGGCCTCGGTCAGCTCGTGCGGCAGCGAGCGCATGTAGTTGCTGAGCACGAAGGCGCAGAAGCCGGACTGGAACGCCACGTGGATCAGGACCAGGCCGAGGGCGGAGTCGTAGAGCTTGCCGCTCATGGTGACGCCGGGCAGGTCGATGAGCAGGTACAGCCGGTACAGCGGGGTGATGATGACCTGCTGGGGCAGCAGGTTGCCGGCCGTGAAGACCAGCAGCAGTGCGAGGTTGAGCCGGAAGTCGAAGCGGCTGACGTAGAAGGCGACCATCGACGACAGCAGCAGCGTCAGCAGCACGGCAGGCACGGCGATGATCAGCGTGTTGCCGAGGTAGTGCAGCATGTTGGACTGCTGGAAGGCGTTCGTGAAGTTGTCGAGGCTCAGTGTGTCGGGCCAGGAGACGTAGCCCTTGGTGCTGGTCTCGGAGTACGGGCGCATGGCCGCGAGCAGGGCCCACAGCAGCGGGGCGAGCCAGGCCAGGGCCGTGACGACGAGGAAGGTGTGCAGCAGGATCCGGGCGGGGCGGACGGGGGTGCGCCGCCTGCTCGCCAGGGCGTGGCTCATGCGCGCCGCTCCTTCCGGAAGGTCGCGATCAGGTACGGGATGATCACGGCGAGCGAGATCACCAGCAGGACGACCGCGATGGCCGAGCCGTATCCGATGCGGCTGGACTCACCGATGATGTTGTTGGTCACCAGGATCGACAGCAGTTCGGTCCCCTGGGCGCCCTTGTTGAAGACGAAGACCAGGTCGAAGGCGCGCAGCGCCTCGATGATCGTGACGACCAGGACGACGGTGTTGGTCGGGCGCAGGGTCGGGAAGATGACGTTCTTGAACGTCTGCCACTCGCTCGCGCCGTCCAGCGCGCAGGCCTCGCGCAGGGACGGGTCGACGCTCTTCAGCCCGGCCAGGTAGAGGATCATCATGTAGCCGGCGTGCCGCCAGGAGGCGGCGACCAGGACGGCCCACAGGTTGAGGTCCGGGTTGCCGATCCAGTCGATGTAGTGGCCGGGCTTGTTGGCTCCGATGAGGCTGTTGATCAGCCCCGTGTCGGGGTTGTAGACGAGCTGCCAGACGAAGCCGGTGACCGCGAGCGACACCACGACCGGCAGGAAGAACGCGGTCTGGTAGACGCGGCTGAAGCGGATCCGCTTGTCCAACTGCACGGCCAGGAACAGGCCGAAGGGCGTGGGCAGCAGGATGAGCACGACGAACCAGATGACGTTGTGCTCGACGGCGGGCCAGAACTGCGGGTTGCTGGTGAACAGTTCCCGGAAGTTCTGCAGGCCGACCCACGTGATGGAGTCGAAGCCGATGCCGTCCCAGGTGGTGAAGGCCAGCGCGATGGAGGCCAGCGCGGTCAGCCACACCAGGGCGACGTGCAGGATCGTCGGCACGCCCGCCATCAGGGCGAGCGTGATCCGGTCGCGGCGGGTCAGCAGGCGGCCGTGGCCGTGCGCGGGGCGCTTCTTGACGGATGCGGTGCCCGCAGGCGGCACGAGGGGCGCCGTCTGCGGGGACTTCGTGGTGTCGGTGCTCATGCGGACGCGAAGATCGTCTTCTTCTGGCGCTCGATCGACGAGAGGATGCTGTCGACGTTCTTGGGGTTGCGGATGAAGTTCTGCAGCGCGGGCTGCATCACCGTGGAGGTGAAGTCCGGGCGGGAGTCGCGGTCCATGAACTGCGTCAGGCTCTTGGCGCTGGAGATCATCTCGAAGGACTTCTTCTGGAGCGCGGTGTAGGAGGAGGTGTCGGCCTTGGTGGAGGCGGCCACCACGCTCGAGTCGGCCTTGAGGTAGATCTGCTCGGCCTCGGGGGTGCCCAGGTACTCCAGGAGCTTGACGGCACCGTCGCGGTTCTTCGGGGCCTTGGAGAGCATGAAGCCGTCGGTGGGCGCCTCGACGGTGTCCTGCCCGAACTGCGGGTCGATCTCCGGGAAGGCGAAGAAGTCAAGATCGTCCAGGTCGGCCTTGTTCGTGAACTGCTGGCCGACGAAGGTGCCCAGCACGTACATGCCGGCCTTCTTCGCCACCAGGGTCTGCGCCGCGTCCTGCCAGGTGCGGCCCACCGCGCCGTCCTGGTGGTACGGGAGGATCTCCGTCCAGTGGTCGAAGACCTTGCGCACCTTGGCGTCGGTCCAGGAGGCCTTGCCCGCCATCAGCTCGACGTGGAAGTCGTAGCCGTTGGTGCGGAAGTTGATCTGGTCGAAGGTGCCCATGGCGGGCCAGGCGTCCTTGTCGCCGAAGGCGATCGGGACCAGCCCGTCCTTGCGCATCCGCTTGCACAGGGCGACGAAGTCGTCCCAGGTGGTGGGGACCTCGTAGCCGTGCTGTGCGAAGACGCTCTTGCGGTAGAAGACCGCCCACGGGTACGTGTACAGCGGCACGAAGTAGTACTTGCCGTCCTCGCCCTTGCTGAGCTTCTTCATCGCGTCGGGGAAGTCCCCGCCGATCTTCTGCCACACGTCGTCGATCGGGGAGGCGAGCTTCTTCGCCGCGAAGAACTGCATCCGGTAGCCGGCGAACCAGGTGAACACGTCGTCGGGCGTGCCCTGCAGGTAGGAGTTGATCTGCTCCTGGAACGTGTTGTGGTCCTTGGTGTTCACGTCGACCTTGATGCCGGACTTCTTGGTGAAGGCGGCGTAGATCTCGGCGAACGCCTTCTTCGGCACCGCGTCCGAGGAGTTGGAGCCGAGCGTGACCGTCTTTGGGTCGGCGGCCGTGCCGCTGCCGCCGCAGGCGCTCAGCAGGGGTATGCCGGCGCCGAGGAGGGCCGCGCCGCCCACGCCGCGCAGGAGGGCGCGGCGGCTGGGGGCGGGGAGGGACAGTCCGGAGGGGGAGAGGTCGTGCATGATCGGCTCCTGGGGGCAGGGTTCGGCCACGGGGGAGTGGCGTGAAACCTGGTCGCAATCGACCAGAAATCAACTTGACCGAACACGGTGGCGCAATAACAGCCGTGTGTCAGGTCATGCGTCAAGAGCCGTCGACTTCATTTGTCGAAACGTGACCGACCCGCGGGTACGGCGGGATCAGTGCGGTTTGAAGGCGGCGGCCAGCCTGCCCGTCCGCCGTCGCCGCAACTGCCGGTGCCCTCTGCTCACCGGCGGCCTGCCGGCCGGCTGGATCCAGATCCGCACCTCGGTCCCGCCGAGCACCGAGGAGCCGATGCGGACGTCCCCGCCGGTCGACTCCGCGAGCCGGCGCACGATGTCCAGGCCCAGCCCGGTCGAGCCGTCGCTTCCGGAGCCGCGGCCCCGTGCCATCGCCGCATCCGGGTCGGGTATGCCGGGGCCCGCGTCCGAGACGAGGACGATCACCGCGTCCTCGCCGTTGTGCACGTCGACCGCGAAGGCCGTGCCCTCCGGGGTGTGCCGGAAGACGTTGCCGAGCAGCGCGTCGAGCGCGGCGGCCAGGTCGGCGCGGGCCACGGGTATGCGCACCGGCCGGTCGGCCCCGGCCACCCGCCACTTTCGGCCCTCGTCCTCCGCGAGCGCCGACCAGAACGCCATCCGCTCCCGGACCACCTCGGCCGCGTCGCACCCGGCGCCCGGCCCGGCCGCGGCCGTCTGCGGCTTGGCCTCCCGGGCCGTACGGATGATGGTGTCGACCTCGCGCTCCAGCTGCTCGACCGCGGTCCGGGTCTGGTCGGCGGCCGGTCCCTCGCCGAGCGAGGCGGTGTTGAGCCGCAGCACGGTCAGGGGCGTGCGCAGCCGGTGGGACAGGTCGGCCGCCAGCTCCCGCTCGTTCGCCAGCAGTTGGACGACCTGGTCGGCCATCGAGTTGAACGCGACCGCCGCGAGCCGCAGTTCGGTCGGGCCCTCCTCGGCCACGCGCGCCCCGAGCTTGCCCTCCCCGAGTTCCTGCGCCCCCTCCACCAGGCGCTTGGCGGGCCGGACCATCCGGACACCTAGCCGGTCGGCGACCGCGACCGAGCCGAGGACCAGCGCGACACCGACCGCGGCGAGCACCGCCCAGGCCGTGCCCACGCCGTTGGTGACCTCGGACTCCGGCACGTACACCTCGACGACCGCGATCTCGCCGGTGCTGAGCGCGACCGGCTGGAGCAGCGTCGAGCCGCCCACGACGCCGGTGGTGGAGGCCCGGCCCAGTTTCCGCACGGCCGCGATGTCCTCGTCGGCGGCGCGCTGCCGCCCGAGTTCGAGGGCCTCCTGGCCGTCGCCCGCCGGTATGTGCACGGCCATCCCGGAGTCGGAACCGGCGGAGGCGACGACCCGTTCGAGCTGGTCGCGGTCGGTGGTGATGGACAGGGCCGGGGCGACGGCCGCGGCCTCCCGCTCGGCACTGGAGAAGGCACGGTCCCGGGCCAGCTCGCGGATGACGAGCCCGAGCGGCACCGCGAAGGCGAGCACCACCATGGTGGTCACCGCCAGCGACACCTTGACCAGGGCCCACCTCATCGCGGCGCCTCCGCCCCCGGCGGTTCGAGTTTCACTCCGACGCCCCGAAGGGTGTGCAGATAGCGCGGGTTGGCGGCCGTCTCGCCCAGTTTCCTGCGCAGCCAGGACAGATGGACGTCGATGGTCTGGTCGTCGCCGTACGACTGCTGCCACACCTCGGCGAGCAGCTCCTTGCGGGGGACGACGACACCCGGGCCGCCGGGCGAGGAAAGGCGAGCAGGTCGAACTCGCGGCGGGTGAGGTCGAGCCGCGCGCCGTCCAGCTCGGCCTGCCGGCGCAGCGGGTCGACGCTCAGGCCGCCGACCCGGATCACCGGGGACGGCTCCCCCTCCGGCGCGCCGGAGCGGGCGCGGCGCAGCACGGCGGCCATGCGGGCCGACAGGTGCTCGACCGAGAACGGCTTGGTCAGGTAGTCGTCCGCGCCCGCGTTCAGCAGCCGCACGATCTCTCCCTCGTCGTCCCGGGCCGTGGCGACGATGACCGGGACGTCCGTGATCCCGCGCAGCATCTTCAGGGCCTCGGACCCGTCGAGGTCGGGCAGTCCGAGGTCCAGGATCACCACGTCGAAGCGGAAGTGGGCGACCTCGCGCAGCGCCTCCAGCGCCGTCCCGACGCTGCGCACGGTGTGCGAGGCGTCGGTCAGGTGCCGGATGAGCGCGGAGCGTACGAACTGGTCGTCCTCGACCACGAGCACACTTGCCATGCGCCGCACCGTACGCCATCTCGAACAAGCGGGTGCGGGGCTGTGGACAACTCCTCGGCTGTGGACAACCCAGCCTTGTCAGACTGCTGTTGGTGGACACGTCATGGGACGCGTGGGGCAGTATGGCCGGCGATGCGCAGAGGACTCGTTCACGTACTGGCCTGGCTGCTCGCCACGGGCGCGGCGGTCACGCTGTCGTGGTGGGGTGTGCACACGGTGATGGCGGGCACGGCCTACGACCCGCCGCGCGCCCTGCCGGTCAAGGCGGCCGACGCGGCCCGGCAGGAGTCGAAGGCGCTGGCGCCGCCGACGCGGCGGGCGAGTCCGGCGCCGCGGAAGCCGAGCGCGACCCCGCCCACGCCCCCCAACCCGAGTCCCGCCCCTACGAAGCCGCACAGGCCCAGCCCCTCCCCCACCGGTCAGGTCAGGAGCTACGACACCGACGGGGGCCGGGCGGTGTTCGACCTCGGTCCGGCCGCCGCCTCCCTCGTCTCGGCGACCCCGGCTTCGGGCTGGTCGATGCAGGTGTGGAAGACGGAGTCGTGGATCCGCGTGGAGTTCGCCTCGGGCGCGGACCGGGTGTCGGTCTTCTGCACCTGGCACGACGGCCCGCCGCGCGTGGAGATCGGGACCTACTGAGTGCCGTCATCTGAACACCGAGGCGGGCGGCGCCGGGGACGCCACCGCCGCGGTGTCCGTGACGGGTACGGCCCCGCCGGTGAAGTCGGTGAGCGTCCTGCCGTGCTCGACCCGGCCGGGATGCGGGTCGGAGGCGGCGCGGCGGGTCAGTTCGGCGACGGGCAGCGGGTGGTCGGAGGCGACCAGGACGGCGTTCCCGAAGCGCTTGCCGCGCAGCACCGTCGGGTCGGCGACCAGCGCGAGCTCCTCGAATCGGGCGGCGGCGGTGGCGATCTGGCCGCGCAGGTGGGCGAGCGGCGGCCCGTCGGCGAGGTTGGCGGTGTAGACGCCGCCGGGCTTCAGCGCCCTGCGTACGTCGTCGAGGAACTCGGTCGAGGTCAGGTGCGCCGGTGTCCGGGCCCCGCTGAAGACATCGGCGATGACGAGGTCGGCCCAGCCGTCCGGCACCTTGGCGAGCCCCTCGCGGGCATCGACGGACCGCACCCTGACCCGGCTGTTGGCATCCATTGGCAGCTCCCGGCGGACCAGTTGCACGAGGGGGGCGTCCCGCTCGACGACCTGCTGGGTGGAGCGGGGGCGGGTGGCGGCGACGTACCGCGCGAGGGTGAGCGCGCCGCCTCCGAGGTGCACGGCGTGCACCGGCCGGCCCGGCGGGGCGACGAGGTCGATGACGTGCCCGAGGCGGCGCTGGTACTCGAAGGACAGGTAGGCCGGGTCGTCCAGGTCGACGTGCGACTGCGGGGCTCCGTCGATCAGCAGGGTCCAGGCCCGGGCCCGATCACGGTCGGGGATCAGCTCGGCCAGGCCGCCGTCGACGCTTTCGACGACGGCTTCCGCACCGGCCTGCCTGCGCCGCCCGCTCCTGGACTTTCCCATGGGGTCATTATCGGGGTGAGCGGCTAAGCAGGACGTACGCTCCTATGCTCGGGCGGCCGCGGCGGCTGACGCTGCTGCGGTCGCGGCGGCGTACGGTCCGGTCGCTTCAGCGGCAGCTGTCCGCCGCCTTGATCATCCGGGCGGCCTCCCCCAGGGCCTTGCGCAGCACCGCGGGATCCGTCGCGAGGTCCGCCTCGCCGGGCGGCAGCAGCCAGTCCGAGCCCGCCACCGGGGGTTCGGGGGCCAGGTCCAGGACCAGTCCGCGGCCGTCGGTCTCCGTGCAGGTGCTCCCCGGCACGTCCCACGCCGCGGCCGTCCCCGGCGGCACCAGGAAGCCGAGTGTGTCACCGCCGTCGTCATGCAGCACGGGGCCGACCGCCTCACCGGTCCCGCGCCGCAGGATGTCGACCGCCTCCAGCCCCTGCCGGGCCGGCACCGTGACCACGTCGCAGCCGGCCGCCGGCGTACTCGGCGGCGTATGAGGATCGTTGATCCGGCTGGTCTCCATCCCGGCCTCCACCACGGAACCCCTGTCTGGACGAGCGGTCGGGAGTCGGGGGCCTCCCGGTCCGCGGGGTTCAACGCGGCAGGGCGTCAAGGGCTACGGGAGAAGTCAGCCACAAAGGATGGCACTTCATGGCAGATCACGGATGAGATATCCGGTTTGTAGCCAAACGCAGCGTGGCGACTCCGGCACAGCAGGTACGTTCTTGCCCGCCGGATACAGGGCAGACCATACGGACAACACGTACAACCTGCCCCGAACCCGGCATGGTTCGACGGTTCGCACGAGAGGACCCGGCCATGGCGTCGTCAACGGTGACCTCGTCTCAGCCCCACCGGCCACCACGGCCGAACCTCGCCTTCCGGCAACTGCGCGGACAGCGCTCGCCGGCCGAGTTCGCCGCGGCAATCCGCCGGGCCGGTCTCGAGATCGGCGAGCAGGTCAGCTGTGACGCGCGGTACATCGGCAGGGTCGAGGCGGGTGAGATCCGCTGTCCCAACTACGCCTACGAACGGGTGTTCCGGCACATGTTCCCGGGCCGCACGCTCACCGACCTGGGGTTCGCGCCTCGCTCGTCGGTGCGCGGACGCCGGGCGCGCGACACCGAGGACACGCCTGCGACGCGCACCGCGAACCCGGCGAACGCCACGAGTGAGACCAGCGGGGCGTGCGAGCCGTATGAAACGCAGAACCCGTACGACCCGCACCACCCGCACGACACCTACGAGGAGAGCGACGTGCTACGTCGCGCGTTCATGACCCGCGGGGGCGCCACGGTGGCCGCCGCCTCGCTGGGGCCCGTCGGCCTCGCCCGCGACGCCTCGGCGGCGCAACGCCCCGTGCGCCGCGCCGGGGCGAGTGACGCGGGCGCCCTGGAAGAAGCCGTCCGCCGCATCCGGCTGCTCGACGACCGGCACGGCGCCGACGGCCTCTACCGCCGGGCGGCGGCCCCGCTGCGCGCCGCCTACGCCCTGCTGGACGCCGGCACGACCCGGCAGACCACGGCGGACCGGCTCTACTCGGGCGCCGGTGAACTGGCCATCAACACGTGGGCTGGCTGGCCCACGACTCTGGCGATCGACGACGCCCGCTCCCATTACGCGAGCGCTGGCGACGCCGATGACGGCGATCGGGCCTGGAGGCGCACGCCTTCTGCAACACGGCGTTCCTCGCGCGCGACGCGGGCCGGCCGCGCGAGGCGGTCCGGGCCGCCCAGGCCGCCCAGCGCGTCGCCCGGCCGGTGGGGTCGGCCCGGCTGATGTCGCTGCTCGCGCTGCGCGAGGCGGGCGGCTGGGCGGGCCTCGCCGACCGCGTCGGCTGCGAACAGGCTCTGGCCCGGGCCCAGGCCCTCTTCGAACGGGGCCCCTCGGACGCCGATCCCGAGTGGATGTCCTTCTACGGTGAGGCCGAACTGGAGGGGCTGGAGGCGCAGTGCTGGTCCACGCTCGGCGACTGGCGGCGTGCGGCACGGCACGCGCGGCGGGCGGCGGAGCTGCAGGATCCGCACTTCACTCGGAACATCGCGCTGTACACGGCGGAGCTGGCGGACGATCTCGCGCGAGGTGGGCGGCCGGACGAGGCGGCCGTGGCGGGGATGCGGGTGCTGGATCTGCTGGAGGAGGTGCAGTCGTCCCGGATCCAGACGATGCTGGCGACCACGGTGCGGGTGCTGGCGCCGCATCGGCGGGCGTCGGGGGTGTCGGCGTTCTTGGAGAGGCATGCGTCCGTGCCACGGGTGACGTGAGCCCGGGTGGGGCGTTGCGCAGCCCGGCGCTGCGGGGTGCCGCTGCGCCCACCCGTGCCGCCCTTAGCGGCACGACTGCCCGCAGCTAGGCGGCTCAGCAGCTACGCCAAGTGCCCCAAGTCGTTCCAGCTCTCGATCGCCGGCTCGCCGTAGGCCCATCCCAGGACCGACAACGACGTCGGGTTCAGCCGTATCCGCGCCGCGAAGTCGATCGGCAGGCCGAGCCACCGCGCCCCCAGGGAGCGCAGGACGTGCCCGTGGGCGAAGACCAGGACGTCACGGTCCTCGGAGCGGGCCCAGGAGACCACCTCGTCCGCACGGGCCGTGACCTCCGCGAGGGTCTCGCCCTCGGGGACACCGTCGCGCCAGATGAGCCAGCCGGGCCGGACGGCCTGGATGTCCGCCGGGGTCATGCCCTCGTACGCCCCGTAGTCCCACTCCAGCAACGCGTCCCAGGTGCGCGCGCGGTCACCGAAGCCGGCCAGTTCGCAGGTCTCACGCGCGCGTGCCAGCGGGCTGGTCCGCACCTCGACGCCGGGCAGGCCGTCGTAGGGCGCCCGGTGCAGGCGCTCGCCCAGCAGCTTGGCTCCGCGCCTGCCCTCCTCCAGGAGGGGTACATCGGTCCTGCCGGTGTGCTTGCCGGACAGCGACCACTCCGTCTGGCCGTGGCGGGCCAGCAGGATGCGCGGAGCCATGGGGAACCTTTCCGGGAGAAAAACGCAAGCGGAACGCCTCCATCATCGCGCACGCTGGTCGTGGGCAACCCGGGGGGCGATCTCTGCGTCTTTGAGGGCCGGAGGGCGCCCCCAGGGCGCGCACATACGCCGTAAGGTGGCACGACCGGCCAGGCGGGAGCCGCGTGAAGACCAAGGGGGAGGGCGATCGGATGCCGCACACCGAGACACCGGGCACCGAGGCGGCCCCTGCGCCCCGGCTGCGCTGGTGGACCGAGCTGCCGCTGATCCTGCTGGTGTACGCGTTCTACACGGCGGGCCGGCTCCTCGCCCGGGGCGACGTCTCCGGCGCGGTCGACAACGGTCTGGCGCTCCTGCGCATCGAGAAGGCGCTGTACCTCAACTTCGAGCACCCGCTCAACCGTCTCTTCACGCGCGAGGCCTGGATAGGCATACCGGCGGACTTCTGGTACGCGTCGCTGCACTACCTCGTCACGCCGGTGATCCTCGTCTGGCTCTTCCGTTCACGCGCGGTGCGTTATCGCGCCGCGCGCACCTGGCTGATGACGTCCACCCTCATCGGCCTGGTCGGTTTCACGCTGATGCCGACCTGTCCGCCCCGGCTCCTCGACGCGAGTCACGGCTTCGTGGACACGATGGCGCAGTACAGCTCGTACGGCTGGTGGGGCGGCGCGGCGAGCGCCCCGCGGGGCATGGGGGACATGACCAACCAGTACGCGGCCATGCCGAGTCTGCACGTGGGCTGGTCCCTGTGGTGCGGCGTGATGCTGTGGCGCTACGGCGGCACGCGGGCGGCGAAGGCGGCCGGTGTCGCCTACCCGCTGATCACCACGATCGTGGTGATGGGCACCGCCAACCACTACTTCCTCGACGCGGTCGCGGGCGCGGCCGTCATGGGCGCCGGGCTGCTGCTGGCACCGTTCGTGACGCGCGCGGCGGACCGGGTCAGGGCGCGGTTCGTGCCGCCTGTCACGCCGGTCACGGCGGGCTCTTCCGCCGCGGGTTCCTCGATTGTCAGTGCCGGATGCCAGACTTCCGCGGGTGAGCGAATTCCACGGCAGCGTGAGTCGCGGCTCGGAGCGGGAGCCGAGGCCGGGGGTGCCTCTCCCAAGGACGCGGGGGACGGCGCTCCGGCAGCGGCTCGCTGAGCTGCGCGGCCCGGACGTACCCGCGAAGGCACTGGACGCGCGCGCACTGGCGGCTCTCGCCGCCAACCCCGGTTGTGCGCGGCGCGCGATCCTCGACGGCGCCGGGGTGAACAAGGCGGACCTGGCGAGCGCGCTGGGCTCGCCTTCGGTCTTCGGGCAGTCGCAGTTCGCGCTCACGCGGGGCAACGCGTTCGAGGCGAAGGTGAAGGCCGACGGCGGTGCGGAGCTGCTGCGGCTGGTGCACGAGAAGCTGGACCGGGCGGCCGAGCCGCCCGCCGAGGCGCGCGTGCCCGACCTGACGGCGAGCGGACCCCAGGGGCGTACGGCCCGTACGGAGCTGGAGCTGCGGGAGGCCACCGAGCGCTCGGGGGCGTGGACGCTGCTGGACCACCCGATGCTCGCGCTGGACGTCGCGGGCTCCCCGGCGTTCCTCGAACCGGACGCGGTGGTGGTGCATCCGGACGGCAGCTGGACCGTGGTCGAGATCAAGTCCTTCCCGCTGCTGGACGGTTCGGCGGACCCGGCGAAGGTCGGGGCGGCGGCCCGGCAGGCGGCGGTGTACGTGCTGGCGCTGGAGGAGGTCGCGGCCCGGCTGGAGTCCTCCCCGCGCGTGCGGCACCGGATCCTGCTCGTCTGCCCCCGGGACTTCTCCAATCTGCCGGCGGCGTCCGCCGTCGACATCCGTAAGCAGCGTGCGGTGACGGCCCGTCAGCTGGCGCGTCTCACCCGCATCGAGGACATCGCGGAGGAGCTCCCCGAGGGCACGTGCTTCTCCCCCGAGCTGCCCGGCGAGGAGCTCACGGCCGCCGTGGAGTCGGTGCCGGCGGCGTACGCGCCGGAGTGCCTGTCCACGTGCGAGCTGGCCTTCCACTGCCGCACCAGGTCCCGTGAGGCGGGGGCGGTGACCTCGCTGGGCCGCCCGGTGCGGGCGGAGCTGGGCGGGCTGTCGACCGTGGAGGACGTCCTCGCCGCCGCCCGGGGCGAGACGGGGGACCCCTCCGATCCCGCCGTGGCGGCCCTGCGGCGGGCGGCGGCCCTGCGTGCTGAGGCACTGGAGGCGGCGTGTCGCTGATCTCCACCCTGGCCCGGCTCGAGGCGGTCAGCACGGGCCGCGCCCAGCCCGCCGCCACCGTCCGGCACCGGCATCTCTCCGGCCGCCCGCTGGTGTTCGTGCCGCTGATCACGGCCGGTGAGGCCGGGGCGCCGCTCGGCGCGCTGGTCGGCACCGACCCGGACGCGCCGCGGCTGCTGGCCGTCCCGCAGCCCCGCGACCGCGACCTCAGGTTCGCGTTCCTGGCCGAACTGGCCGATGTGGTGCTGCCGTACGTCGACGCGCACGCCGAGGTCGTGGAGGCCGCCGAGCGCACCGAGACCGACCCGGAGACGGGCAAGCGGGTCAAGGTCGAGGTCGACCTGTGCGCGGACGCCCCGCAGCTGATCGTGCCGAGCAGGGCGGGCATCGACCTGGTGCGGCTGCTCGGGCGCTCCACGCGCTTCCGGCGTACGGCCGAGCAGGACCCGGAGGCCCCGTACCCGGCGCCGCCGCGGGTGCCGTTGCTCGGACGGTGGTTGACGCACTTCGGGGAGCGGGCCCGGGTGCCCGGCTCCTCGCTGCTGCTGGCCATGACCGACGTCCTCGGCCGGCACTGGGCGACGGGGCAGTCCACGCTGGAGGACCAGCACCTCGGGGCGCTGCTCGCCTGGATCGATCCGCCGGAGGGTGCCTCCGGCGCCGAGGCGGCGCTGCGGGCGGAGCTGGAGCGGGACGAGCGGGGCCAGCTGACCTGTCCCCCGGCCGGGCCCGCCACCGACCCGGCGTTCGACAACAAGTTGCTCGCCCCGGCCATCGAGCGCTACGACCGTGCCCGCACGGCCCTCGCCTCGGCGGAGGACGGTCTGCAGGCCGACGACCGGTTCGGTGTGCTGACCGCCGCCGAGCGGGAGATCCGCGACCTGGTGCTCAGCCGCACCCGGCCCACCTGGGACGCGGTCTGGCGGGGTCTGGACCTGCTGCGGGAGCTGCCCGAGGGGGCGCACGTCGAGGAGCGGTGGACCCGCGACCGCTGGTCTTTCACCGGCCACCGCGACCGGGTCCTGGCCGGCGAGCCCCCGCAGCCGCGCCGCGACGACGCGGTCACTGCCGCGAACAAGCTCGCCACACGCGAGCGCGAGCAGGCCCGGCTGGAGGCGCAGGAGGCTCTCGACGACCCGCTGGTGATGGCGGGACGGCGGCTGTCCGGGGAGGCGTTCGCGGGCGAGGTCACCGACGTCGTGATGGCGTACAGCGAGGGCAAGCGGCCCAGCCCGCGCCCTCTGGTCACCATCCGCACGGACGACCGGCCGCATCTCGGGGAGCGGACGAAGGTGTACCGGTCGCTGGGCGGGAAGCCGCAGTCGGCGGAGTTCGTCGCGGACGAGGAGGACGGCGCGTACGTGGTGCTGCGGGTCCTCGACAAGATGGGACGCGGCAAGGAGCCCGAGCCGGGGTCGGTGCCGGAGAAGGGCGACCGCGTCTGCTTCACGCTCTTCGAGCACGAGCAGCGGGGCGGCGCGAAGCTGCCCGACCCGGAGGAGACGCCGTGGACGCACGGCGGGCCGCCCGGTGAGGCGACCTTGGAGACGGCCGACCCGGTGACCGAGGAGGACCTGCTGTGACGACCGTCTTCGATCCGTCCGCCGCCGCGGGACGGGCCACCGACGCGATCCTCCACGACACGCTGCACGGCACGGCGCGCGGTGTCGTCGTGGACTCACCGCCCGGCGCCGGCAAGTCCACGCTCGTCGTCCGCGCCGCCCTGGAACTGGCCGAGGCCGGCCACCCGTTGATGGTGGTCGCGCAGACCAACGCCCAGGTCGACGACCTCGTCCTGCGGCTCGCCGAGAAGAACCCCGAGCTGCCGGTGGGACGGCTGCACAGCAGTGACGCCGACCCGTACGACAAGGCGCTCGACGATCTGGGGAACGTCCGCAAGTCGGCGAAGGCGGCCGACCTCGCCGGGCTGGCCGTGGTGATCTCGACCGCGGCGAAGTGGGGACACGTCAAGGTCGACGAGCCGTGGCGGCACGCGATCGTCGACGAGGCGTACCAGATGCGCTCGGACGCGCTGCTCGCGGTGGCCGGGCTGTTCGAGCGGGCGCTGTTCGTGGGCGACCCGGGGCAGCTGGACCCGTTCTCGATCGTGGGCAGCGAGCAGTGGGCGGGCCTCGCGTACGACCCGTCGGCCTCGGCGGTCACGACGCTGCTCGCGCACAACCCGGACCTGCCGCAGCACCGCCTGCCGGTCTCCTGGCGGCTCCCGGCGTCCGCGGCGCCCCTGGTCTCGGACGCGTTCTACCCGTACACGCCGTTCCGCAGCGGCACCGGCCCCGGCGACCGCGGCCTGTCCTTCGCCGTGCCGTCGGACGGCTCGGGCCCCGACCGGGTGATCGACGAGGCGGCCGTGTCGGGCTGGGGCCTGCTGGAGCTGCCCGCGCGGCACACCCCGCGCACGGACCCGGAGGCGGTACGGGCGGTGGCGACGGTGGTGAGACGCCTGCTGGACCGGGGCGGCGCGGCGACGTCGGAACGCTCGCCGGACCCGTCGCCCCTGACCGCCGACCGGGTCGCCGTGGGCACGGCTCACCGGGACCAGGCGGCGGCGGTACGGGCGGCGCTGTCCGAGCTCGGCGTGACCGACGTGGTCGTGGACACGGCGAACCGGCTCCAGGGCCGCGAGTACGACGTCACGGTCGTCCTCCACCCCCTCTCCGGCCGCCCCGACGCCACCGCCTTCCACCTGGAGACGGGCCGCCTCTGCGTCCTGGCCTCCCGCCACCGGCACGCCTGCATCGTGGTCTGCCGGGCAGGCGTGAGCGACCTCCTGGACGACTATCCGTCGACGGAACCGGTACAGCTGGGGACGGTGGTGAAGTTCCCAGACGGCTGGGAGGCGAACCACGCGGTGCTGGCGCATCTGGCGGAGCACCGGGTCCCCTGGCGGCCATGACCCCACCCATCAAACACACCCACCCCACCGCCGGCCGCAGGCCGGCACGCCGCCGGAGACGGCCGACGAACACAGCCCTGACGGCTGGGAGGCGAACCACGCGGTGCTGGCGCATCTGGCGGAGCACCGGGTGGTGTGGCGGCCCTGATACGGCCGGCTCCGGGGACGCTCCGCATCTGGCCGAACATCGACTGGTGTGGCGTCCGTAACCCGCTCGTGGGCGAACGCCGGGTGGTGGGAGAGACGTACCACTACCGCGATGCCCACTTGCGCGCCCGCGAGACAATGGACGGTGGCCCACTCCACCGGGAGGGTCAGCGCGACGTACGAGGAGGAGAAGACATGGCGGAGCCCACGCCGCGTCGGAACGAACCGCGGCTACGCCCCGCGCCCCTGCTCTTCGAGCCCGCGGAGGCGGCCTCCGACCCCGAGCACTTCTTCGACCTCGAGTCGATCGACGACCCCCGCGCGCTGCTGGCCCGCGCGACGGAGCTGACGCTGGCGTTCCGGGCCGCGGCGGACCGGGCGGTGGAGTACCAGGCGGTGGCGGCGGCGCAGCTGGCCGATCCACGGCGGTTCGACCGGCTGACGGCGGCGGACATCGCCGAGCGGGCCGAGTGGACCGAGGACTATGCCAAGAAGATGGTCGAGTTCGGTCGGGACCTGTTGCGCGGCGGCGGCGAGGGCCCGGGGCCCGTCGACCCGGTGTGAGACCTGGCCGCTGCGGCCCCTTACGGATCTACGTGGCATATGCCAGGCGGGCAAGATACTCCCTCGCACCCCCTCCTGTCCCGATTTCCCGCAACCCTCGGGGACCGCGTGCTCACCCCCGGTAGACATGGGCACATGAGCAGCGCATGGAACGCCTCACACGTCACCCCCGACGGAGCCGCCTGGCTCGCTTCGGCAGGAACGTATCCCCGGAGCACGCTCGCCCTCTGGGAGGAGCGGCCGGACGCCCCGGTCGTACTGCCCTGCGGCTCGGTGTTCGACGTGGTCAGCGCGCCCGCGATGTTCGGGCGGCGGATGCTCGACCGGCTGTGGGACGACGGCCCCGGCTCGGGCCCGGTCGCGGAGTTCCGGGGCCGGATGCTGCTGTTCGCCGCCCCGGGCACCGCCCAGCGACTGCCGGCGCTGCTGGAGTGGGAGGAGTGGGGCACCCAGGGCAGGGACGTCCGGGAGACCGGCCGTGCGATCACGGTGCCGCCCCTGCTGTGCCACGGCACGGGCGACGCGGTGACCGTCCCGCCCCCGGCAAAGACGGCCTCCCCCACCCGCTGGCTCGTCGCCCCCGACACCCGTCAGCCCTGGCTCCCCGGCCCCGAGGTGCTGCTCTGGGCAGCCGTCCGGGCGGCCCGTTCGGCGGTGCGGATATCGATTTTTCCTCCCGCCGACCAGGGTGCTAAGGTCTACGATGTCAGCAGGCGCCGCTAGCTCAGTTGGTTAGAGCAGCTGACTCTTAATCAGCGGGTCCGGGGTTCGAGTCCCTGGCGGCGCACAGACAGCAAAGGCCTCTCGCGTGAGCGAGGGGCCTTTCGCATGCCCTCGGCTCGCACCCTCTCGGCGCCGGACCCGCGGCCCCTCACCGCCCGACCGTGATCTTCACCGTCCAGGCCCCCGAGGCCGTTCGCCCCTCCACCTCCACCCGCACCCCGTCCCCCGGCACCGTGAAGCTCTCCCCGGCACTGATCGGCGCGTCCGCGAGGGGCGGGTAGACCGAGGTCTCCCAGCATGCCTCGGTGCGGGGATGGGCGTCGATCACCTCGATGGGCCCGCCGCCGGACTGGGCCTCACCCCGCACCCGGTACACCAGCACCCCCTGCCGGCACGCGTTCGCGTCGTTGCCCACCGGCCCGCGCGCCTCGAAGGCGAGCACGCTGTCGCGGCCCGTGCGCACCACCGCGAGCTTGGTGCCCCGCCCCAGCCCGAAGGCCGGCGCCCCCGCGGCGCCCGCCACGGCCACCCCGGGCCCCGCCGCCAGCGGCTCCAGAGTCAGCCGGGCGGGCCCGGCGTCCTGCACGCACCGCACCTGCCGCTGGTCCAGCCAGCCCAGCTTCCACTTGTGCCAGCCGAACAGATCCGGCGCCAGTCCGAACTGGCTGCCCATCAGGTCCCAGTCGCCGACGTGCGTGTCCCAGTCCCCCTTGCCGTCCACCGGACGGTGGTAGAGATCGGGCAGGTCGAAGACGTGTCCGGTCTCGTGGGCGAGGACCAGCCGGTCCGGCGGATGCCGCTCGAACACCGTCACAACCCGGTGCAGATCGGCCCCGTCGGCCCGCAGCGGGGCGGTGAGGTTCACCACCTTGGTCGCGTCGGAGTCCACGCCGGGTGCGTCCGGGTCGGCGACGAAGTACACGACGTCGTAGCGCGAGAAGTCGACCTGCGGGTCGGCCGCGGTCAGCGCGTCCCGCAGGTACGCGGCCCGGTGCGTGGCGCTCCAGTCGCGCTGTATGTCGTACGCCGTGGACGGCTTCGGCATCTGGACCCAGTTCCGCAACGGGTGCGGCCGCAGGGTGAAGCGGCCGTAGGAGGCGCGTTCGAAGAAGCGGGTGGTGGCCGGGAAGTGGTCGGCGGCCAGCTCCTGCGGTGTGGTCAGCGGGTGGGCGTCCGGGAAGGACAGGAAGACCAGCACCGCGTCGAGAGCCCGGGCGGGGCGCGGATAGGCGGCGTTCCAGGTGTCCAGGCCCTCCGAGTGGTGGGCGTCGGTGCGGGCCAGGGCGCAGGGTTCGGCCGAGCCGGGGTCGGCGGCCGAGTGCCCGGTGCCGAGGGAGGTCGCGGCGAGGGCCGACATGGTGGTGAACACGGCCGCGGTGCTGCGCAGTCGGGCGCGCGAGAACTGACGCGGCACGGAACACCTCCGGGTACGGTTCGCGGGACACCGCACCCAGCCTGTGGCGATTTGTCGTACCGCGCCCTGTTTGCCTGCACCAGTCGGGTGAAGGAGCCGAAAGTTTGCGGAAGCCGACACCCCGGAATCACTCACAGAACGTCACAACTGGTCGGGGGCCTGAAGAAGCCGTCCAGGGGTGAGCAGAAACGATCTGGCAGAAGTGCGGGTTGACCGGGGACACTGGACACCGGCTGGAAGGCCCTGGGGCCAGCCTCTATGATCGGCACACTTTCCTGACCTTTCCTGCACGGACAGAGATCGAATACATGCGGGAGCGAGCGGTGAGCGGAACCTTCGAAGGGCCGGCGCCCGCGGCAGACCTCGACCGGCCGGTCGTCACAGAGAGTGAGATCGACACGTCCCCCCGTACCGAGCCTCCGTCGCGGCCGCCGTACCGCTCCGTCTTCACGGCCGCTCCGCTCGCCATGGCCGTCGTCGACCGCGAGGGGACGGTCGTCAGCGCCAACGACGCGCTCGCCACGCTGCTCGGCACCTCCCCCGACGAGCTCGACGGGTCCGTCGCCGCCGACCTGGTCGACCTCACCTCCGACACCCGCACCTGGCACGCCTACGGCGAGGTGCTGCGCGGCCGGCAGTCCCGGCTGCGCTGCACGCGCCGCCTCAAGCACCCCGACGGGCACTCGCTGTGGGTGCAGGTGACGGTCGCGCCGCTGCCCGCCGAGGACCGGGGCGTGCTGCTGTCGGTCGCCGACATCAGCGGCCGCCGCGAACTCCAGGCCCGGCTGCGGCACTTGCAGATGCACGATCCGGTGACCCGGCTGCCCAACCGCACGCTGTTCTTCGAACGGCTCTCGGCCGCGCTGGAGGCCGAGTCCTACGAGCAGAGCGGCACCGGCCGGATCGGGCTGTGCTATCTGGACCTGGACGGCTTCAAGGCCATCAACGACACCCTCGGCCACCGGGTGGGCGACCGGCTGCTGGCCGCCGTCGCCGAGCGCCTCACGCGCTGCGCGGACGCGTCCGGTCAGTCACGCACCACCGCCCCGCTGGTGGCCCGGCTCGGCGGGGACGAGTTCGCGCTGCTCGTCGAGGACTCCACCGGCACCGAACAGCTGGCCGAGCTCGCCGAGTCGGTGCTGGAGGCGATCCAGGACCCGTTCGACATCTCCGGCCAGCGGCTGTCGGTCTCGGCGTCGATCGGCGTGGTGGAGCGGCACGCGGCGGGCACCACTGCGACCGCGCTGGTGCAGGACGCCGACACGACCCTCTACTGGGCGAAGGCCGACGGCAAATCCCGCTGGACGCTGTTCGACCCGGAGCGCAACGCCCACCGCATGACCCGCCAGGCCCTCGCCTCCACGCTCCGGCCCGCCATCGACCGGGGTGAGTTCCAGCTCGAGTACCAGCCGCTGGTCGGCATGGAGGACGACCGGCTGCACGGGGTGGAGGCGCTCATCCGCTGGAACCATCCCCAGTTCGGCGTACTGACGCCGAATCGGTTCATCGGGCTGGCCGAAGAGGACGGTTCCATCGTTCCGCTGGGCCGCTGGGTGCTGCGCACGGCCTGCCGGCAGGCCCGCCGCTGGCAGATCGACCACCCGGACGATCCGCCGATCTTCGTCAGCGTCAACGTGGCGGTCCGGCAGGTGTGGGACTCCGACCTGGTGGCGGACGTGGCCGAGACGCTCGCGGAGACCGGCCTGGCGCCGGGCCTGCTCCAGCTGGAGCTCACCGAGTCGGCGGTGATGGGCTCGGCGGGCCGCCCGCTGCAGGCCCTGAAGGCACTGAGCGACATGGGTGTACGCATCGCCATCGACGACTTCGGCACGGGCTACTCGAACCTGGCGTACCTGAGCCGCCTGCCGGTGTCGGTCCTGAAGCTGGACGGCTCCTTCGTGCGGGGCTTCCAGTACGACGACCGGGACACGGCCGCACGCCCGAACCCGGCCGACGAGGTGGTGGTCGAGGCGATGATCCAGCTCGCCCACCGGCTCGGGCTGACCGTCACGGCCGAATGCGTGGAGACCTCGGCCCAGGCGACCCGGCTGCGGAGCATCGGCTGCGACACCGGACAGGGCTGGCTCTACTCCCGTCCGGTGCCGCCGGACCGTATCTCCGAGCTGCTGGGCGCGCCGGACGTTCAGACCGAGGCGGGCGTCGGCAACCCGTAGGCGTCGGCGATCAGTTCGTAGGAGCGCAGGCGTATGTCGCCGCCGTGCGCGTTGGCTGTGATCATCAGCTCGTCGGCGCCGGTGCGCCCCGCGAGGTCGTCCAGGCCGGAGCGGACCTCGTCCGGGGTGCCGTGGATGACGTTGGCGTTCCAGGAGTCGACGAAGTCGCGCTCCACGGGGCTGAACTCGTAGGCCTCCGCCTCCTCCGGGCTGGGCACGAGGCCGGGGCGTCCGGTGCGCAGCCGGACCATGCTGAGGGCGGCGGCCAGCACCTGGCGGCGGGCCTCCTTCTCCTCGTCGGCGGCGAGCGCGGAGACACCGATGAGGGCGTACGGCTCGTCGAGCACGGCGGACGGCTGGAAGGACTCCCGGTACAGGTCCAGGGCCGGGACGGTGTTCTGCGCCGAGAAGTGGTGGGCGAAGGCGAACGGCAGGCCCAGGACACCGGCCAGCCGGGCGCTGAAGCCGGAGGAGCCGAGCAGCCAGAGGGGCGGGCGGTGCGGGGACTGCACGCCGCCGGGGCTGGTCGCCTGGACCGGGCCCGGTACGGCGTGGATACGGCGGTAGGGGTGCCCGTCGGGGAAGTCGTCGTCGAGGAACCGGGTCAGCTCGGCGAGTTGCTGCGGAAAGTCGTCGGCGCCCTCGTTCAGCCGGTCGGTGCGGCGCAGGGCGGCGGCCGTGGCGCCGTCCGTGCCCGGCGCGCGGCCGAGGCCGAGGTCGACCCGGCCCGGTGCCATGGCCTCCAGCGTCCCGAACTGCTCGGCGATCACGAGCGGGGCGTGGTTGGGCAGCATCACTCCGCCCGAGCCGAGGCGGATGCGGTCGGTGTGGGCGGCGAGGTGGGCCAGGATCACGGCGGGGGACGAGGAGGCCACGCCGGGCATGGAGTGGTGCTCGGCGACCCAGTAGCGGTGGAAGCCGCGGGCCTCGGCGAGGCGGGCCAGGTCGACGCTGGTGCGCAGCGCGTCGGAGGCGGTGCGGCCGGCCCCTACGGTGACCAGGTCCAGTACGGAGAGGGGGACGGGGGCGCTGCCCTGCGCTGCGCCGCGTATCTCGTCTGCCGCCACGGTGGGGTGCCTCCTGCTGTGGGCCGTGTGCTGTCGTCCCGGCCATAACAGGGGACTGTCTCCGGTTATTCCCGGGCGGGGTCGGTCAGGCGGCCTGCCCCCAGTCGCTCCGCACTCCACCTCGGGGAGGGCGCCTGGCGGCCTTCTCGCGGAGCCGGAGGACACCCCACGCGAGGCCGGCCGCGCAGAAGAGCCACCACGGCAGGGACCACACCGCACTCCACCAGCGGGCGTGCGGATGGGCGACGGCGCGCACGGCGGCGGTGGCCATGGCGGCGGCCAGGCTCCAGCACAGCAGGCGCCCGGCGAGCTGGACAGCGCTTACATGGGATCTGAACGGGCCCGTTTCGGCCATCGGGGATCGTCCTTCACGGCGCGAGTGGCTGCGGACGTGGCCAGTGTGCACGGGGTGGCCGCCGGAGGGGGAACGCGCTTTCGGTCAACTCAAGCGCCGGACGTGTCAGTGGAGTTGAGCATTCCTCAGCTCCTGGCCGACGTTTCGCACACCTATGCCCGCATCTGCACCACTGAAGAGGTGGGACCGATTCCGGCCCGTGTGAACCGCGTCGCCACCGCTGCGGCAAGAGGAGAGGAAAGTGAGCAAGGCGCCCCAGCACTCCAGCGCTCCGGATCGCGGTCATGGGCCCGGCCCCCTCGCCCCCGGCAGCCGACGGGGCGGCTGGGCGACGAGGACCGGGCCCCCGGCCTCACACCTGGACGATCGGCTCCCTCGTGAACAGGGCGCCCAGTTCCGGCGCGTTCACGCGGCGGTCCGCCAGGCGCAGGCCCTCCCAGACCGTGACCTGGTTGGCGGTGAGGATCGGCTTGCCGATCGCCTTCTCCAGGGCAGGGATGTGGGCCGCCGTGTGCAGGGCCGTGTCGGGCAGGAGGAGGGCCTCGGCGTCGGGGTGGTCGGAGTTCTGGGCCAGCGCGAGGAGTTCCGTCTCGCCCCACGTGCCGACCTCGGCGGCCGTGATGATGCCGGAGCTGTTGACGGACACGGCCTCCACGCCGTCCGCGCGCAGGAACTCCGCGAAGAGCTGGGCCACGTCCTCCGGGTACGTCGCGCCGATCGCGACCCGCCGCGCCCCCAGCTCCCGTACCGCGTGCACGAAAGCGAACGACGTCGAGGACGCCGGCATGCCGGCCGTCTGGGCCAGGGCGCGGACCTGCTCCTGCGCGCCGTCCCAGCCGTAGACGAAGCTGCCGCTGGTGCAGGCCCACACCACGGCCTCCGCACCGGCGTGCCGCAGTTCCTGGACACCCGCCGCCAGCCGCCCGGCGGAGCCCATCTCGAGCAGCGCGTCCACCCGGTGCGCGTCCTCACCGATGTCCGTGTGCACCAGGTCCACCCGGATGTCGCTGCCCAGCAACTGCTCTATGCGCGGATAGTCGTCCTCGGCGGAGTGTCCCGGGTAGAGAAATCCCAGTGCTGTCATGTCCAGCCTTCCTGCTGCTGCTCTTCTTCCGGCACCACGGGGCCGGGGTCCGCCCCCGGCGGTACGAGACCGGACCGCGCCTCCGGATTGATCAGCGCTTGATACGGTCCCACCGCACGGGTACCCAGTCGGCGCAGCGCCGCCCACATCGTCACTTGGTTGGCCGAGATCACCGGGATGCGCAGCTCCGCCTCCAGCTGCGGGATGACGTCGTAGGTGGGCAGGTTGGTGCAGCTGATGAACAGGGCGTCGGCGTCGTCGCGCACGGCCTGGCGCGCCATGTCCACCACCTCCCGGTAGGGGACTTTCCAGATGTGCCGGGTCAGGCCCATGAAGGCGCGGCCGGAGATCGTGACGCCCGCCTGGGCGACGTACGCCTCCAGCGACTGTGTCACCGACACCGTGTACGGCGTGACGAGCGCCACACGCCGGACGTCCAGCTCCACCAGGGCCTCCAGCAGCGCGCCCGAGGTGGTGATCGCCGGTACGGCTCCGGCCCGGCTCATCGCGTCGCACATCGCGCGCTCGCCCATGACCCCGCCGACGAAACTGCCGGACGTACAGGCGTAGGCGACGACCTCGGGTGCGATCGCGTTGAGCGTGCACACCGCCTCGCCGAGCGTCTCGTGCTCACTGACCAGGCGTGCCAGGTCGAGACTGACCTCGACCGGCACGAAGGGCGTTCGTGTCATGTGCAGGGATATCTCGTCCGGCACCCACCGCCAGAGCTCGCGGTCGAGTGCGAAGTCGAAGGGCGCGACAACGCCGACCCCTCGCTGCGGGCTGGGCCCGCCGAGAAATGAGACGTCCATGCTTGGCACCGGCCTCACTCTGGGCAACTGGTGTGTAACGGTTCGTGGAAACGCCCGTGTTGACGACGGTAGGTTCGGGTGCGAGCGTGGTCAATCCGCCCGGATCACCTCCTGGTCAACACCTGGTTAACTCGTCGTCCCCGGCCGGCACCCCCGAGGCCCGGCCGCCCCGCCGTACGGCTGGAGAAACGGCTGCTCATGCCCACCCCCACCCTGCTCGTCCTGGACGCCGAACCCCTGCCCCGCCTCGGCCGCCTCACCGGCCGCGCCCATGTCGAACACACCGACGCGAAGGGCCTCGCCGAGCGCCTCCCGCGCGCGGATGTCCTGCTGGTGTGGGACTTCACCTCGCACGCCGTGCGCGACGCGTGGCCGGGCGAGGGCCCGCGGCCACGCTGGGTGCACACGGCGAGCGCCGGTGTGGATCATCTGATGTGTCCGGAACTCGCCGCGTCCGACACGGTGGTGACGAACGCGCGCGGCATCTTCGACCAGCCGATCGCCGAGTACGTGGCCGCGCTCGTGCTGGCGATGGCCAAGGACCTGCCGCGCACACTGGAGTTGCAGCGGGAGCGGACCTGGCGGCACCGGGAGTCGCAGAAGGTCGCCGGTGGCCGGGCGGTCGTGGTCGGCTCGGGGCCTATCGGCCGGGCGATCGCGGGCACCCTGGGGGCGCTCGGCATCACGACGGCGCTCGTCGGCCGCACCCCGCGCGCCGGCGTGCACGGCCCGGAGGACCTGGACCGGCTGCTGACGCGGGCCGACTGGGTGATCGCGGCGGCGCCGCTCACGGAGCAGACGCGGGGCATGTTCGACGCCCGCCGCTTCGGCCTGATGCAGCCGTCCGCCCGGTTCGTCAACATCGGCCGCGGCCAGCTGGTCGTCGAGGACGCGCTGGCCGAGGCCCTGGCCAAGCAGTGGATCGCGGGCGCCGCCCTGGACGTCTTCGAGTCCGAGCCCCTGCCCCCGGGCAGCCCGTTGTGGCAGGTCCCGGGTCTGATCGTGTCCCCGCACATGAGCGGCGACATCGTCGGCTGGCGGGACGAACTGGGTACTCAGTTCGTGGAGCTGTACGAGCTGTGGGCGGCCGGGGAGCCCCTGAAGAACGTGGTCGACAAGCAGCGTGGGTACGTACCCGGACACTGACGTTCCTTGGAGGGTGGATGACCGAGCTCACCGACCTGACCGCCGTACGGCTCCTCGAGGGCTACCGCAAGGGCGAGTGGAGTCCCGTGGAGGCGACCCGTGCGGCGCTGGAGCGGGCCGAGGCGATCCAGCCGGAGGTGAACGCCTTCGTCCGGCTCACCGCCGAGGACGCGCTGGCCCGGGCCCGGGAGTCGGAGGAGCGATGGCGGCGCGGTGAGCCGTGCGGGCTGCTGGACGGCGTGCCCGTCACGGTGAAGGACATCCTGCTGTTGCGCGGCGCGCCCACCCTGCGTGGCTCGAAGGCGGTGAACCCGGCGGGTCGCTGGGACGAGGACGCGCCCTCGGTGGCCCGACTGCGCGAGCACGGGGCCGTCTTCATCGGCAAGACGACGACCCCCGAGTACGGCTGGAAGGGCGTGACGGACTCGCCGCTCAGCGGCGTGACCCGCAACCCGTACGACCGGGCGCGCACCGCGGGCGGTTCCAGCGGCGGCAGCGCGGCGGCCGTGGCGCTCGGCGCGGGCCCGCTGTCGCTGGGCACGGACGGCGGCGGCAGCGTGCGCATCCCGGCGTCGTTCTGCGGGATCTTCGCGCTGAAGCCGACGTACGGCCGGGTGCCGCTCTACCCGGCGAGCGCCTTCGGCACGCTGGCGCACGTCGGGCCGATGACCCGGGACGCGGCGGACGCGGCGCTGCTGATGGATGTGATCGGCCATCCGGACTCGCGTGACTGGTCGGCGCTCGCCCCGCCGCCCGGCGCGTACACGGACGGCCTGACCGGCGGGGTGCACGGGCTGCGGGTGGCGTATTCGCCGTCGCTGGGCGGGCAGGTGGCGGTGCGTCCGGAGGTCGCGAGGGCGGTGCGGCGGGCGGTGGAGCGGCTGGCGGACCTCGGCGCGTACGTCACGGAGGCCGACCCGGACTTCACCGACCCGGTGGAGGCCTTCCACACCCTGTGGTTCAGCGGGGCGGCGCGGGTGACCCAGCATCTGGGTCCGCAGCAGCGTGCGTTGCTGGACCCGGGCCTGCGGGAGATCTGCGAGCAGGGCGCCCGCTACTCGGCGCTGGACTATCTGGCCGCGGTGGACGTGCGGATGGACCACGGCCGGCGGATGGGCCGCTTCCACGACACCTACGACCTGCTCGTCACCCCGACCATGCCGATCACGGCGTTCGAGGCGGGCGCCGAGGTACCGAAGGGATCCGGTCACCGGCGGTGGACCGGCTGGACCCCGTTCACCTACCCCTTCAACATGACCCAGCAGCCCGCGGCGAGCGTGCCGGTGGGCTTCGACGGGGGCGGTCTGCCGATCGGTCTCCAGCTCGTGGCCGCCCGGCACCGGGACGATCTGGTGCTGCGGGCGGCGCACGCGCTGTACGAGGCCGGAGTGGCGTCCGGCGCCGGGCCTACGCCCGCTTGAAGCTGAGCGTCTCCCCCGCCGCTCCCGACCGCCACAGGTCGTTGCACGCCTCGGCCATGGCATCCAGGCCGTCGACGACCTGGCCCCAGACGATGCCGGGGATCCAGCCGACATCGCCGTTCAGCAGCAGGTTGTTGCGCTCGTAGAACAGGGCCAGGTCGACGAGCGTGGTCCCGGCGTGGACCTCGCGGTCGTAGCCGTAGGACTTCGTCCCCAACTCCGTCCCCGCGAAGGCGAAATAACACAGATCGCCCGGAATGGGAGTTACGGTCGGATTTTCCAAGGGCGGCTCTTTTTCGGCGAAGGGCGGGAAAAGTGCGTAGATCTCATTACGTGCGTACTTCGCGTGGTAGACGTCACTGGACAGCGGAAGGGCGTCCCAGACGGTCGCGCAGGTGATCGGGGCACGGTCGTCCAGCAGTCTTGCCGTGCAGGTCACGTCGCGCTTGACCAGGGAGACCTCGATGAAGCGATCAGCCATGCCTCCATGGGAGTGCCCGACGCCCCTGCGGTCAAGGGCGCACGGGGATACGTGTGGGGCTCGAAAAAGTCGGCATAACTCTGATGCGTTCGGGTAGCCGCGCGCCCATGGCTCCACCACAGAGAAGCCCACTGAGAAGTCCGGAACCCATGTCCCAGACCGTGTCCGGATCTGCATCCGGGCCCACACGCCGGTCGCTGCTCGCGGGGGTCGCGGCGCTCGGCGCGCTGGGCGCCGCGGGATGCAGCCGGGTGGCCACCGCGTCGAGCACGAAGGGCGGCGACCTGCTCGGCCGGCTCCGGGCCGCCGGGGTCGTCCGTCTCGGTATCGCCGGCGAGATCCCGTTCGGCTTCATCGACAAGAACGGCGAGCTCACCGGCGAGGCACCGGAACTGGCCAAAGTGATCTTCAAGCGCCTCGGCATCGACCGGGTGCAGCCCGTGCCGACCGAGTTCGGCTCGCTGATCCCGGGACTGAACTCCCAGCAGTTCGACGTCGTCGCCGCCGGAATGTACGTCAACCCGGAGCGCTGCGAGCAGGTCATCTTCTCCGATCCCGACTACCAGATGCTCGACGCGTTCATCGTGCGCAAGGGCAACCCGAAGGGGCTGCACAGCTACAAGGACGTCGTCGCGAAGAAGGCGAAGTTCGCCACCGGGACCGGCTACGCCGAGATCCAGTACGCCGTCGAGGCGGGGTACAAGGAGAGCGAGATCCTCATCGTCCCGGACCAGGTCGCGGGTCTGAACGCCGTCGAGGCGGGACGCGTGGACGTGTTCGCCGGTACGGCGCTCACCGTACGCGAGGTGGTGAAGAAGTCGGCCAAGGCGGAGTCGACCAAGCCGTTCGCCCCGCTCGTGGAGGGCAAGCCGCACGTCGACGGAGGCGCCTTCGCGTTCCGGCCGACCGAGACCAAGCTGCGGGACGCCTTCAACGTCGAGCTGAGCAAGCTCAAGAAGAGCGGTGAGCTCTTCCGCATCCTCGAGCCGTTCGGTTTCACCAAGGCCGAGATGACGGATCTGACCGCGAAGGAGCTCTGCGGCGGATGACCTCGGGACTGTGGGAACTCGTACTCAAGGGCGTCTGGGTCACGATCCAGCTGCTCGTCTGCAGCGCGCTGATGGCGGCCGCCGTGTCCTTCGTGGTCGGCGTCGCGCGCACCCACCGGCTGTGGATCGTCCGCTTCCTGGCGGGCTTCTACACCGAGGTGTTCCGCGGGACCTCGGCCCTGGTGATGATCTTCTGGGTGTTCTTCGTGCTGCCTCCGGCCTTCGGCTGGCAGCTGGTGCCGCTGTGGGCGGGCACGCTCGCGCTCGGCCTGACCTACGGGGCGTACGGCTCGGAGATCGTGCGCGGCGCGCTGAGCGCGGTCGACCCGGCGCAGAAGGAGGGCGGGATCGCGCTCAGCTTCACGCCCTGGCAGCGGATGCGGCTGATCCTGCTGCCGCAGGCGGTGCCGGAGATGATCCCGCCGTTCTCCAACCTGCTCATCGAGCTGCTCAAGGGCACCGCCCTGGTGTCGATCATGGGCATGGGTGACCTGGCGTTCAGCGGCAACCTGGTGCGCCTCGCGCTCCAGGAGAGCGCGGAGATCTACACGTACATCCTGCTCATCTACTTCGTCATCGCCTTCCTGCTCACCCGCGTGATGCGCGGGCTGGAGAAGAAGCTCAAGGGCGGAGTCGGCAAGCCGGTCGGCAGTACGGCCGACCAGGAGCTGAGCCGTCCGCAGACCACCGGTGTGGGAGGTGCCGTCTCGTGAACTGGGACTGGAGCGCGGTATCCGACTTCATGCCGGACTTCTGGAAGGGCCTGCTGGTCACCCTCCAGATCCTGCTTCTCGGCTCGCTGATCTCGTTCGTGCTGGGCCTGGTGTGGGCGCTGCTGATGCGGGTGCCCTCACGGTGGGTGACCTGGCCCGTCGGGGCGGTCACGGAGTTCGTCCGCAACACCCCGCTGCTGGTGCAGCTGTTCTTCCTCTTCTACGTGCTGCCGGAGTGGGGCCTGACCTTCTCGGCGCTGAGCACCGGTGTCTTCGCGATCGGGCTGCACTACTCGACGTACACGATGCAGGTCTACCGGGCCGGCATCGAGGCCGTGCCGGTCGGCCAGTGGGAGGCGGCGACGGCGCTGAACCTGCCGCTGCGACGGACGTGGACCGCGGTGATCCTGCCGCAGGCGGTGCGCCGGGTGATCCCCGCGCTCGGCAACTACGTCATCGCGATGCTCAAGGACACGCCGATGCTGATGGCGATCACCGTCCTGGAGATGCTGGGCCACGCGCGCCTGTTCTCGCAGGAGCACTTCCAGTTCACCGAGCCGCTCACGGTGATCGGAGCGGCCTTCATCGTCATTTCCTATCTGGCCTCCCTTCTCCTGCGAGCCCTGGAGCGACGCCTTGTCCACTGACACTCTTCCCAACCCCGAGAAGAACCCCGCCAAGGGTGACGGCGAGCTGATCCGGCTGGAGCAGGTCACCAAGCGGTTCGGCCAGAACACCGTCCTGGACCACCTGGACTTCTCCGTCGAGGCCGGCAAGCACGTCACCCTGATCGGGCCGTCCGGCTCCGGCAAGACGACGATCCTGCGGCTGCTGATGACCCTGCTCAAGCCCGACGAGGGCACGATCACGGTCGACGGGCAGAAGCTGTTCCCCGCCTCCGACAAGGAGGTGCGCGAGGTCCGCAAGAAGATCGGGATGGTGTTCCAGCAGTTCAATCTGTTCCCGAACATGACGGTGCTGCGGAACATCACGGAGGCGCCGGTCACCGTCCTCGGCATGTCGAAGGACGAGGCGGTGGAGCGGGCCAAGGGCCTGCTGGAGATGGTGGGCCTGGCCGACAAGTGCGACGCGCACCCGGCGCAGCTGTCCGGCGGGCAGCAGCAGCGGGTGGCGATCGCCCGGGCGCTGGCGATGCGGCCGCAGGTGCTGCTCCTGGACGAGGTGACCTCCGCGCTCGACCCGGAGCTGGTCGCGGGTGTCCTCGACGTGCTCAGGGACATCGCCCGGTCCACGGACATCACGATGCTCTGTGTGACCCACGAGATGAATTTCGCCCGGGACATCTCCGACCAGGTGCTGATGTTCGACTCGGGCCGCATCATCGAGGCGGGCGCACCGGAGAAGATCTTCAGCGAGCCGGAGAAGGACCGGACGCGGGAGTTTCTCAGCGCGGTGCTCTGACTACACCGTGTGACCAGGCACGACGCGGGGTCCTGTGATCGGGGCATGCTCCTGGCATATGCCAGCGGGTCAATGCCCCAGTCCGGGGCCCCGTGAATCTTGTCAACCCCCGCTCTCCACAAGCCCATTGTTCGTTATCGTGGAGGGGATTCGCTGTCCGGATTTCGGCCCAACAGCAAGCGCAGGGGGAGACCACCGTGGCGCTGAAGCACGAGCCGCCGACCACCCCGTACCACTCGGCGCAGGAAGCCCTGCGCGTCCTGGAGACCGTGGCGCGGAGCTCCACCGGAGTCTCCGACGCCGACCTCGTCCGGCACACCGGCATCGGACCGGAGCGACTGACCGCGCTCCTGCGGATGCTGCGCCGTGAGGGCTACGTCGAGCAGATCGCCGACGGCGCGTACGTCACGGGCGAGACCCTGACCCGCCTCGGTTCCGCCCACCACCACAAGCAGACCCTGCGCGAGAAGCTCCAGCACACCCTCGACCGGCTGCGCGACTCGGTCGGCGCCGCCGTCTACATGAGCCGGTACGTCGACGGCGAGATCAGCATCACCCAGTACGCCGACAGCCCCGCCACTCCCAAGGTCAACGAGTGGGTCGACTTCCGCTCCTCGGCCCACGCCACGGCCATCGGCAAGAGCCTGCTCACCCAGCTCGACCACGCCGGGCGCCGCGACCACCTGGCCCGGCACAAGATGGCCCGCCTCACCTCGCGCACCATCACCAGCGACCGGCTGCTGCTGTCCCGGCTGGAGGCCCAGCCACCCACCGTGCCCGTCCTCGACCTCCAGGAGTACGCGGTGGGCACGGTCTGCGCCGCCGTCCCCATCACGGCCGGCTCCTCGGTCGGCTGCCTGGCCCTGTCCCTGCCGGTCGAGCACGCCCACCGCCTGCGCCAGGCCGCTGACGCCCTCAACCGCAACGCGGCACCGGTGCTGCTCTCCATGGCGATCTAGACCCGTCTCGGGTGGTCAGAAGCACCCCCCGGGACCGGGTAGTATTTTCCCGTCGCCCACCGCGGAACACGATTCCGGCGGTCGGCGGGAGTCATGCGCCGCTAGCTCAGTTGGTTAGAGCAGCTGACTCTTAATCAGCGGGTCCGGGGTTCGAGTCCCTGGCGGCGCACCGGTGAAGGGCCTCTCGTGGGAGCGGGAGGCCCTTCGGCGTGTTCGAGGTCAGCGCTGGTCAGCCTGCGGTACACGCCCTCCCCCGGCGGCCGCCACCACACCGGATCCGCGCATCGGACGCCCTCCTTGCGCAGCGCCGCGCGGTGGATCTTGTTCGTCGCCGTCACCGGCATCCGTTCCACCACCCGCACGAACCGGGGCGCCATCTTGGTGCCCAGGTCGGGCTGGGAGAGCAGGAACTCCGCGAAGGACAGCGGGTCGAACGTTCCGGCGACCGTCGCCATGACCTGGTCACCGGTCACGGGGTCCGGCACCGCGTACACGGCGACGGCGGCGGCTCCCTCGTAGCGGGCGAGGATGTTCTCGATCATCGCGGCGGCCAGGTTCTCGCCGTCGACGCGGAGGCGGTCGTCGGTCCGGCCGGCGAAGTAGAGGTAGCCGTCGATGTCCCGGTAGAAGAGGTCGCCCGTCCAGTACCAGCCTCCCCCACTCTCGGCTTCGCTCGAGCGGGGGGACCCCCATCCGCGCCGTTCCGCCTCCGCCGCCGGGTTGCGCCAGTACCCCTCGAAGGGGTTCGGCCCCCGGTTGACCAGCTCGCCGATCGCCTCGTCCCCGTTGAGCAGCCGCCCCGCCCCGTCGAAGCGGGCCGGCGGGCACTCCTCGCGGGTCTCCTGGTCGAGGACGACGAGCCCGGGTGCCGCCCGGCCGACCGCCCCCGCCGGTGTTCCCGGCGACCACCGCACGGCCGCCCCGCCCTCCGACGACCCGTAGCCCTCCACCAGCCGCACCCCGAACCGCCGCTCGAAGGCCGCCGCGTCCACCGCGCCCGCCTCCGTGCCGAAGCCCAGACGGAGCGGGTTGTCGCGGTCCCCGGGGCCCGGCTCGGTGGCCAGCACGTACTGGATGGCCCGGCCGACGTAGGTGAAGTACGTCGCCCCGTGGCGGCGTACGTCCGGCAGGAAGCGGGACGCCGAGAAGCGGCGGCGCAGCGCCACGCCCGCGCCGGTGACGAGGGCGGGTGCCCAGCCCGCGATCACCGCGTTGCCGTGGAACATCGGCATGCACAGGTAGTGCACGTCGTCCGGGGTCAGGGAGAACTGGCCGGCCAGCGCGCGTCCGGCGGCCGCCAGACGGCCCTGGGAGCAGAGCGCAGCCTTGGGGGCGCCGGTCGAGCCGGAGGTGAAGTAGAGCAGGAAGCGGTCGTGCGGGGTGGCGCGGGACGGGTCCGGGCGGGCGTCCGCATAGGGGGTCAGGAGGTCGGCGTACTCCGCCGTGTCCGTGAGCAGCAGGCGCACTCCGGGCAGGTCGAGGCCCTGGAGCAACGGCAGGTGGGCCCGGTCGGTGACCAGGATCCGGCACTCGGTGTGCAGGATGTCGCGGGCGAGTTCGGCGCCCCGGCGGGTGGGGTTGACGCCGGCGACGGCAGCCCGGGCCAGGGCCGCCGCGCCCAGCCACAGGGGGAACTCGGGGGTGTTGTCGAGCAGCACGCCGAGGTGGGGTTCGGCGCCGGGTGGCAACAGGTCGGCGAGGAATGCCGCCCGGGCGGCGGCCCCGGCCGCCACCTCGTGCCCCGTGAGCACGACGTCCTCGCACCACAGCCCCGGCCGGTGGTCACCCCACCGGGCCGCCACGAGCTCCGCGACCGTGTGCCCCGTAGTGGACTCCATGACGGCGCACGGTAATTGACATGACGTCAGATGTGGAGCACTACGGCTGCGGGAAGTCACCCGCGGCGGAGAACATCGCGTACGTCACGGCCATGAAGCCGACGGCGAAGAGGATGAACGTGCCGAGGAAGGCGAGCAGGCATCCCGTGCCCGCCGCGAGCCTCCCTGGCGTCGGGGGCCTGGCCGTGGCGTGCTCCGGGCGGTCTGCCGGGTAGTGCACGGTGACGATGTCGCCCTCGAGGGTCGTCCCCGGCCCGCCCCGCTCCTCGAACCGGACGCCGCGGCCGTCGCGGGTGGTGAACGCGTAGACGTGGTGCAGAGTCGTGTGCACCGAACTGTCGCCGCCACCACTCGTCGTGGTGTACGTCCGCAGACAACGTGCCTCGGCGGTCAGGCCGCTGCTCCAGGCGCGGCCGACCCGGACGGAGCGGCGGATCACCGCGACCACGGCGCAGGAAGCGACCGCGATCATGAGCATGGGCACGACGTAGAACAAGACTTCCATGAGCTCCCCCGAGGCCTGCGCGGCCATCGGTCGGCCGGCGTGGGAGGAACCTACCCACGCCGGCCGCGCCGGTGACTCAAGAGAACCTCAGAAGGTCACGTCCGAGCATGCGTAGAACGCGTTGCCCGTGTCGGCGATCGTCCACACCGCGAGGATGACGTGATGACCACTCAGCCCGGTCGGCAGCCTGCCGCTGTGGGAGAGCGTCGACGGGGGCCGCTGGCCGTTGTACGGCACGGTGAAGAACGGTGTGAGGTTGAGGTCGGACCGGGCCAGGTTGTGGTTCTGGTTCCAGCCCGGCTTGGTGACGTAGTACTTGAAGTCGGTCGTGGCGTGCATGGCCGTGAACTGCCAGCGGAACGTGTAGTTCTGACCGCCCGTTACCCGGGTTGTCGGCCAGGCCCCGCCGGACGGCGTCCGGGCTGCGCTGAGCTGGCCGAACTGGCCGAGGCCGGCGTTGCAGATCTGCCCGTCGGCCGGTCCGGAGGCCGGGAAGCCCTTCGGGCCCTCGACGCTCTGCGGTTCCCACTGGATGGATCCGCAGTTGGTCACCGTGCCGTTCTGGCAGAGCTTCTGCCGGCTGACGGGGAGGTCGGTGTAGCCGTGGCCGCTGGCTCCGCCGGAGGAGAGTACGAGGGCTCCGGTCGTGGCCAGTCCCACCGCGGCTGCGGACAACTTGGTCCTGGTACGCATGCTGCCGCTCCTGGAGAACGTGGGGGATGTTCAGTGAGCCGTGCAGGTAGGTCTAGACCAAGTGTGAATGTATGGGCATCAGTTGAACATGTCCATACCAATCACGGGGCTGTTTCTCCCCGCCCCGCGCAGAACGCCACCGTCAGGTCCTTCACCAGCGCCTTCCGCTCGTGGTCGTCGAGTTCGACCAGGCCCCGCATGGTCAGCCGGGTCAGCGTGTCCTCGGGGTCGTACTCCACCCGGAGCGGCTGCACCGAGAACACCTCCAGGCCCACCGGTTCCGTGTCCGCCGCCACCAGCCGGGTCAGTGTCTCGGCCGCCGCGTCCGGGGCACCCTTCGTCCCGCCGGGCATCTGGACCGGCACCCGGGCGAGCGCCGCCTCGACGCACTCGCGCAGATACCTCTCGTGGTCCTCGACGACCAGGGTGGCCCGCGCGGTGTCCCGCACCCGCCACACCACCAGCACGACCGCCCGCAGCGCGACCCCGCATCCGTCGGCGGCGGGCATCGGCTCGCTGCGCCAGTGCCGCAGCCGCACGTCCACCCGGCGGCGCAGCCACAAGGGGTTGACCCACAGCAGGCCGGAGCGCCGGACGGTCCCCCGGTACCGGCCGAACAGGTCGAGCACCCACGCCCGCCCGGTGCGGCCCCGGGCCAGTCCGCCGAACCCGAAGAGACCGAGCGCCCCCGCTGCCGTGTACGCCGCCCACTGCGCGGGACCGAGCCCGGCCCCGGCGTGCGCGGGCAGCCGCAGTGCCTCCAGCGCGAGCGGCGGCAGCACCCCGGCCCACCACGAGGTGGCCACACAACCGGCCGCCCCGCACACCCCGGCCAGCACACCCGCCGCACCGGGCAGCACCCGCGCGGGGCGCTCCACCAGGTCGGGGTCGAGATACGGCACCGGACGCGGCGTCACCGCCGCCGCGCGCCCGAGGCGCGGCTGCTCCCCCGTGCCCTGCCTGCGGCCCACGACCGCCGGCTTCATCGGTCCCGGCGCCGGGTCGGGCTCGTCGCGGAACAGCAGGTGGACGGGGATCTCGGTGGTGGACTCGTTCTGGATGAGCCGGCCGGGCCTGCCCGGCGCGTCGGCCGGTCCGTCGGGCTCGGACGTGTGGGACGTGCTCGTACTCATACGTGCCTCCCCTAGGAGAAGAGCCGCCGCCAGGTCTCCGGCCCCGGGAAGCCGTCCGCCGCTCCGCCCCGCCAGCCCTGGGTGCGCTGGAAGGCCTCGACGGCTCGTCGGTCCGCCTCGCTCCAGCGCGGGCCCGGCTCGGCCGTGTAGAACCTGCCGAACCCCTTCCGCACGAGTTGCCTCCGCATCCGGGTGATGTGCGGGTTGGCCTCTCCGGGCCGGAACATCGCCCGCCCGGGGTAGCCGGGGACGTCATGGGAGGAGGGCCGCGTCCCGACCGCCCCGGCCTTGACGTCCTTGCCCCTGCCGGTGACCAGCAGATCCCAGGTGCGCGGGCCGGGCAGTCCGTCGGCGTCGGCGCCTTTCCAGCCCTGGGCCCGCTGGAAGGCCCGGGTCGCCCGCCGGTGGGCGTCCGACCAGCGCGGTCCCGGACCCGAGCGGTAGGCGGCGCCGGCTCCGCGGGCCACGAGCATGCGGCCGAGCCGCAGGACGTACCCGTTGTTCGCGCCGGGGCCGAAATACACGGCTCCCGGGTACGGCGTGGCGGCGGCCGGGGCGCCCGGCAGCCCCCTGTCCGACCCGGGGGCCGGTCCCGAAGCCGCTCCCGAAACCGCGCCCGGGGCCGCTCCCGAAGCCGGTCCTGAAACCGCGCCCGGGCCCGGTCCCGGGTTGTCCGCCCCCGAAGCCGGTCCCGGTTCTGCCCCCGGACCCGTTCCCGAACCTGACCCGGAGTCCGGTCCCGCGGCCGGCCCGGAGTGCGCCCCCGAGTCGGTCCCCGAGCCGGACCCCGAGTCCGGCCCCTGTGCCGGCTCCTGGGTGATGCCCTTGTAGCGGTAGGGGACGTACCGGTGGGAGTCGGTCCAGTAGGCGTAAGGGGTGGCCTTGCGGCGGGTGTGGGGGCGGGCCTGCTCGTAGGCCGTGTAGGAGGTGCGGGCGGAATTCGTCCAGCCGCCGAAAATGGTGACGTGCGAGCCGCTCTGGGCGTTGGCCGGATTGTGGAACAGCAGAATGTCGCCCGGCTGGAGTTCCTCCTTGGAAATCCGCTCGGCGTATTGCGCGAGACTGCCCGTCCATTCGTTTCCGGGCAGCTTCCAGGCCATGGACACATAGCCCGAACAGTCCTGCCGGTAACCGTCGGACCAGTACTTGTTCATGCTGTACGGCACCTTCGCGGCGACCCAGGTCCTGGCCCGGCTGATGATCTCCGCGCGGGTGATGGCCACGGGTTCGCTGGAGGTGGAAGGCTGGTCCCGACGGGCGTCGGGGCCGTGCAGCGGTGCCGTGTCACCCTGGGGGGTGTCACGCTCGTCACCTGCGGAAACACCGGAACGATGCGATACGGGCGGGACGGCCACGGCCGGGACGGCGTGGCTCGCACCGAGCGCCGCCGAGGCCATGGCGGCCAGGGCGAGGGCCCGGCGCGCGGCCGGATGGGCGGTGATGCGGCCGGTCCGGGAACGCGGCAGGGCGCGGCGCCAGTGGACGCAGCCGGGGCAGTCGCAGTCGCTCGCCGGGTCGATTTGCTCGAATACCGGAGACTCCATGCGATTCCCCTCACACTTCCGGTGGAAACAGCAGCGCCAGTGCGCGTCCGGGCGGGACGTCGTCAGTTTCGCAACTGTCTTCCGGACGCGCATGCTGACGGTCCGAATGATGTAACGGAGCGCCTTGACCGGCCGCCCCAGGCCCCGGGTCGGGTGGTCAGGAGCACCTCCGGGCGTCCTGTAGAGTTATGACGTCAGCGAGCGCCGCTAGCTCAGTTGGTTAGAGCAGCTGACTCTTAATCAGCGGGTCCGGGGTTCGAGTCCCTGGCGGCGCACCGACCGAAGGCCCCTCGCGGAAGCGGGGGGCTTTTCGCATGCCCGTGGTCGGTCCTGGGGCGGTCCGGCCGCTACCCTCTCGCCATGGCAGCGCGCGACCTCCAGGAGCGGATCAAGAAACTCATCATCGACCGCCGGCTGGCCTCCGGGGCCCCGCTGCCGACCGAGCCCGAGCTGATGGAGTACCTCGGCGCGAGCCGGAACTCGGTACGGGAGGCGCTGAAGGCGCTCCAGGCGATGGGCATCGTGGAGATCCGGCACGGCTTCGGCACCTACGTCGGCCCGATGTCCCTGGCCCCGATGATCGAGGGCCTCGCATTCCGCACGGTCGCCGGGCACTACCGGGGCGAGGACTCCCTGCTCCAGCTGCTGGAGCTGAGGGAGGCCGTGGAGACGGGGCTGGTGTCCCGGCTCGCCGGCCGGATACCGGATGCGGATCTCGTTGAACTGGGCGCGCTGGTCGACCGTATGGAAGAGGAGGCCGCGCACGGAGCCGGTCTCGCCGAGACCGACCGGGCCTTCCACGCCACCCTCTACCGGGGGCTGGACAACGTGTTGCTGAGCGAGGTCCTGGAGGCGTTCTGGGATGCCTTCCACCGGGTCCGTACGGACCTCGGGGGCGAGCCGCAGGACCCGAAGGTGACCTGCCGGCAGCACCGGGAGATCCTCGACGCGGTCAGATCCGGTGATGCGATGCGCGCGGAGGAGGCCATAAGAGAGCACTTCGGGAACATCCGCGCCCGCCTGTCCACAACCGCTCCACAGATCCCCCACACCCGTCACAATGAACGCGTATGACCGGTAAACACCGCGTTTCGCGTCTTGCGATCATGATGGACGCCGTAGAACCCTGGTTTTCTGGTTTTTCAAGATGCCGCGGATTCACGGCAGTTGGGGGGCAAAAGGGCCGGTTGCCGACCGGGCGGGGATAGGGGCCCCGTTCGTGGAGCGATGCCGAGGGGGGCATCATGCAACCGGAAGGTCGCGCTGCCATGTCTATAAGGTGTGGAAGACGTGGTGACCGCGATCCACCACTGATACGTCTGTGAAGGTCGAGGGGGACCTGTCGCAGGCGGAAGCAAGCGACGAAACACGCGGCTTTCCGCGTGTGGGGGGATGACTCATGACGTCGAGGCCGACGGGCGCCCGGCAGGACCACGACCCGTCCCAGACCACCCAGCTCAGGGTTCCGGCACACCGGATGAGCACCACGGGGACATTCAGGCGAATCAAGAAGACTCTGCCGAGATACGACTACGAGCACTACAGCCGGCTCGCGGGCCCCCTCACTCAGCCCGACCCCGGCAAGCCGTACAAGGTGCAGTACCGCTCCCTCATCTCACAGGAGCCGCACCGCATACGCGTGGCCCTCATGCTGGCCGCGGCTCCGGTGCTGTCGCTGGTGCTGCTGTTCTGGCTGCTCCAGCCCGAGCACTGGACCGAGCGCGACTATCCGGCCTTCGACTGGCTGCCCGCGCTCGACATGGTCATGCTCGTCTCGATCGGTCTGATCGAGTTCTTCCGCTGCATGAACGTGCTGTCGAACGCGCACGCGACGCTGGTGGCGCGCGACCCGATCCCGGTGGTGCCCGAGACCGGCACCAGAGTGGCCTTCCTCACCTCCTTCGTGCCCGGCAAGGAGCCGCTGGAGATGGTGACGAAGACCCTGGAGGCGGCCGTGAAGATCCGTCACCGGGGCCTGATGCACGTGTGGCTGCTCGACGAGGGCGACGACCCCGACGTGAAGGCCGTCTGCCAGCGCCTCGGCGTGCACCACTTCTCCCGCAAGGGCGTCGCGAAGTGGAACCAGGCCAAGGGCCCGCACCGCGCCAAGACCAAGCACGGCAACTACAACGCCTGGCTGGAGGCGCACGGCGACGAGTACGACTTCTTCGCCTCCGTCGACACCGACCACGTGCCGCTGCCCAACTACCTGGAGCGGATGCTCGGCTTCTTCCGCGACCCGGACGTCGGTTTCGTCATCGGCCCGCAGGTCTACGGCAACTACGACAACCCGATCACCAAGGCCGCCGAGTCGCAGCAGTTCCTCTTCCACGCGCTGATCCAGCGCGCCGGCAACCGCTACGGCTCCCCGATGTTCGTCGGCACGTCCAACGCCGTGCGCATCAAGGCGCTGAAGCAGATCGGCGGCCTGTACGACTCGATCACCGAGGACATGGCGACCGGCTTCGAGATGCACCGCCACAAGAACCCGGCGACGGGCAACAAGTGGCGCTCCGTCTACACCCCGGACGTGCTCGCCGTCGGTGAGGGCCCCAGCGCCTGGACGGACTTCTTCACCCAGCAGATGCGCTGGTCGCGAGGGACGTACGAGACGATCATCGGGCAGTACTGGAAGGGCTGGTACTCGCTTCCGCCGAGCAAGCTCTTCAACTACACGATGATGATCATCTTCTACCCGATGTCGGCCCTGAACTGGATCCTGGCCGCGCTGAGCTGTGCGCTGTTCCTGGGCATGGGCGCCTCGGGTGTGAACATCGACCCGGCGGTCTGGCTGATGCTCTACGGCAACGCCTCCGCCCTGCAGATCGGCCTGTACGTCTGGAACCGCCGGCACAACGTCTCGCCGCACGAGCCGGAGGGCTCCGGCGGTGTGGCCGGCATGGTGATGTCCGCGCTGTCGGCGCCGCTGTACGCGAAGGCGCTGTTCGACTCCGTGCTGCGGCGCAAGAGCAAGTTCGTGGTCACGCCCAAGGGCGACTCGGCGAGCCCGGACCGCTGGTTCGGGACGTTCCGCTACCACTGGTACTTCATCCTGATCTTCGGCGCGTCGATCACGGCCGGCTTCGTCTTCGGCCACTCCCACCCCGCGATGATCATCTGGGCGACCTTCGCACTGCTCATCACCGCCTCGCCGGTCTTCGCCTGGCGCTGGCAGTTGCGGCAGGACGCGAAGAAGCCCGCCGCCCCCGCCGGGGAGCAGCCACAGGACCCTGCCGGGCCGCCCCGGACGCAGCCGCTGCCGATCCCGCAGCAGCAGGCGCCCCACGCCCCGCAGCAGAAGCCCAGCTGGGCCGCCGGCCCCGGCGGAAACGGGGAGGTCGGAGGATCCGACCAGACCATGCAGATCGCCCTTGGTGGACTTGGGGGACGTAAGGAATGAACGACCGTGCAGGCCGCCGCCGGGCCCGTCGACTCGCGATCGGCACGGCGGTGGTACTCGCGCTGGCCGGGATGAACGGGCCGTGGCTCTACCGCTTCAGCACCGAGAAATACCACCAGTACACAATCAACAAGCCGGAGTACAAGGCCGCGAACGGCAAATGGGAGATCGTCGATTTCCCCGAGGAGTACCGGCAGAACACCATCCACGCGGCGCTGCTGCGCACCGGCAAGGTGCTGCTCGTCGCGGGGTCGGGAAACAACCAGGACAATTTCGACGCGAAGAAGTTCGACACCCGGATCTGGGACCCGGTCAAGGGCACCATCAAGAAGGTGCCCACCCCCGCCGACCTGTTCTGCACCGGCCACACGCAGCTCTCCAACGGCAACCTGCTCATCGCGGGCGGCACCAAGCGGTACGAGAAGCTCAAGGGTGACGTCACCAAGGCCGGCGGCCTGATGATCGTCCACAACGAGAACCCGGACCAGCCGATAACCCTGCCCGCGGGCACCAGGTTCACGGGCAAGAAGAACGGCAAGACCTTCGTCTCCAAGGACCCCGTCCTCGTGCCGCGCGCGAAGAAGGTCTTCGACAAGGCGACCGGCAGGTTCCTGCGCAACGACCCCGGGCTCGGCCGTATCTACGTCGAGGCGCAGAAGCGCGGGCAGAAGTACGAGACGGGCACGCAGGACAACTACCGCGTGAGCGGCCTCAAGGGCGACGACGCCCGCAACACCTACGGCATCGCGCAGAAACTCGCCCTCGACAAGAAGGACTTCCAGGGCATCCGGGACGCCTTCGAGTTCGATCCCGTGGCAGAGAAGTACATCAAGGTCGACCCGATGAAGGAGGCCCGCTGGTACCCGACGCTCACCACCCTGAGCGACGGGAAGATCCTCAGCGTCTCCGGCCTCGACGACATCGGCCAGCTGGTCCCGGGCAAGAACGAGGTCTTCGACCCGAAGACCAAGAAGTGGACCTACACCGGCAAGGTCCGGCAGTTCCCGACCTACCCGGCGCTGTTCCTCATGCAGAACGGCAAGGTGTTCTACTCGGGTTCCAACGCGGGCTACGGACCGGACAACGTGGGCCGCGAGCCGGGCGTGTGGGACGTGGACACCAACAAGTTCGCGAAGATACCGGGCCTGAGCGACCCCAAGCTGATGGAGACGTCCGGCACGGTGCTGCTGCCGCCGGCCCAGGACGAGAAGTACATGGTGGTCGGCGGCGGTGGCGTCGGCGAGTCCGAGCAGTCCAGCGAGAAGACCCGGATCGTCGACCTGAAGGACCCGGACCCGCGCTTCAAGGACGGCCCGTCCCTGGAGAAGGGCACCCGCTACCCGAACGCCTCGATCCTGCCGGACGACAGCGTGCTGATCTCCGGCGGCTCGGAGGACTACCGCGGCCGCGGCGACTCCAACATCTTCCAGGCGCATCTCTACGACACGGCGAAGAACGACCTCAGGCGGGTCGCCGACCCGCTCGTCGGCCGCAACTACCACTCCGGGTCGATCCTGCTGCCCGACGGCCGCGTGATGTTCTTCGGCTCGGACTCGCTGTACGCCGACAAGGCCAACACCAAGCCGGGCAAGTTCGAGCAGCGCATCGAGATCTACACCCCGCCGTACCTGTACGGCGACGGGAACCGGCCCTCGCTGTCCGGCGGGCCGCAGACCATCGAGCGCGGCGGAACGGGCGTCTTCACCTCCTCGGACGCCAAGTCGGTCAAGAAGGTCCGGCTGATCCGCCCGAGCGCCGCCACGCACGTCACGGACGTCGACCAGCGGTCGATCGCCCTGGACTTCAAGGCGTCCGGCGACAAGCTGACGGTGACCGTGCCGGAGAACCGGAACCTGGTCCAGGCAGGGTGGTACATGCTGTTCGTGACGAACGCCGACGGGACGCCCAGCAAGGCTCAGTGGGTCAAGGTGCCGTAGGAATCGGCTGGTTGGGGGCGCTCTCCGCTGCGGGGGGGGCGCCCCTTTCGCATGTCCGGATGACGGGAAACGCCCTTGACCCGTGCACCTGCTGTGGTGTGCTCTCGGGTACGACATCGGCAACGTGTGTGGTCAACGGTGGCGGGGGAAACGGGAGATGACCGAGCCGACCACGTCGGATCCGGTGGCCGAGGACGTCCTGGCCGCCGCGACCGTCCAGGTCACGGGCGCGGACGGACACATCGGTGGCCTGGGCGTGATCGTCGCGCCCACACTGGTGCTGACCTGCGCCCATGTCGTCCTGGACGCCGCGGGCCTGCCGACGCGGCGGGAGGACCGCCCCGAGGGCCCGGTGCGGGTCCGGCTGGCCCTGCGTGCGGGCGAGGAGACCGAGGCCGTCGTACGGGACTGGGTCCCGGTACGCGCGGACGGCAGCGGGGACGTGGCCGTCCTGTCCCTGTCCCGCCCGCTGCCGCAGGCCCGGCCGGTCGTCATGGTGGCGCCCAGGGACGTCTGGGACCACACGGCCATCGTTTTCGGACTGCCGAGGGACGACACGGGCGGCGGCTGGCACACGGCCCGGCTGCGGGGCGGCACCAGAACGGGCCGACTGCAGATGTCGCCGCTCGACGGACAGACGGACCCGGTCCAGCCCGGCTTCAGCGGCTCGGCCGTGTGGGACGACGACCTCGGCGCCGTGGTCGGCATCGTCGCCTCGATCTCGCCGGCGCACCGCGGGCAGAGCTTCTGCATCCCGACCCGCACGGTCCTCGACGAGCTGCCGCAACTGGCCGAACTGCTCGCGCCCGACTCCCCGTTCCCCGGCCTGCGCCCCTACACCGAGGAGCACAGCGCGCACTTCTTCGGCCGGGACGAGGACGTCACCGCGGTGATCGATCTGCTCTGCCCGCGCGGAACCTCACCCGACGGCTGTGTGACGCTGACCGGCCCCTCCGGCTCCGGCAAGTCCTCCCTCCTCATGGCGGGCGTACTCCCCCGCCTGAAGGAGCAGGACGTAGAGGTCGTGACGCTGCGTGCCGAGGGCCGCCTGCCGGACGCGTCGGTGGTCCGGGACGAGTTGCGCGCCCACCGGTCGGCCCCCGGACTCGTCCTGGCGATCGACCAGGCGGAGGCCCTGCTGCTGCGCCCCGAGGAGGAGCTGCGCGCCCTGGTGGACGCCCTCCTCGACGCCTGCCGCCACCCCGGCGTGGCGGCCTTGGTGGCGCTGCGCACCGACTTCCAGGACACGGCCCTGCGCCACCCGGAGCTGAGCCGCCTGGTCGGCGGGGCGCCCGCGCACCAGCTGGGCCTGATGACCCGCGAGCAGCTCACCGAGGTGGTCCGGCTGCCGCTGCGGGCCTTCCCCGGCGTGGAGTACGACAGCGGACTGGCCGACCGGCTCATCGACGACGCGACGGGCCGTCCCGGAGCCCTGCCCCTCCTCGGATTCGTCCTGACCACCCTGTGGGAAAAAAAAGGTCGGCGGCCGGCTCCGCCTCGACACCTACCTCGAACTGGGCGGCTTGGGCGGGGTGTTGAGCAGCAGGGCCGACTCGGCGTGGCAGCGGGCGCTGCGCGGTACGACGCCGGAGACCGCGGCCGGGCTGCTCCGTGCACTGGTCCAGCTCCCACCCGGCGGCGGTACGGCCCTGCGTGCCCGGCTCGCCCGCCGGGACGCCGGTGAGGAGCGGTGGGCCGTCGCCGGCGCGCTCGCCGAGGAGCGGGTCCTCGTCCTGGGTGCGGATCCCGAGCGGGGCGAGACGGTCGAGCTGGCCCACGAGGCCCTCATCGAGCACTGGCAGCCGCTGTCCGATCAGTTACGGGAGGACCGCGCGTTCCTCACCTGGCGCGGGGAGCTGCGGTACGACCGCGCCCGGTGGTGGCGGGAGGGGCGGCCGGACGGGCTGCTGCTGGAGGATCCGGCGCTGCCGGTCGCGGAGCGGTGGCTGGACGACCGTGGCGGTGAACTGACCGCCGAGGATCGGGAGTTCATCGAGGCGAGTGTCGGGCTGCGGGCCCAAAAGCGCCAGGAGGCCGCGAGGTCCGAGCGCCGGAAGCGGTATCTGCGCGTGCTGTGGGCCGTGGTGACCGTCCTGGCCGTGGTGGCGGCGACGGTGGTGTCCGTGCTGTACCTGAATCTGCTGAAGGAGCAGCGGCGGCTGGCGTCGGACCGGCTGGCGCAGCAGGCCGCGAGTCTCGACGGTACGTCCCTGACCGTCTCCTCCCTCTTCGCGGTGGGGGCGTATCGGGCCGAGGCCCGGGCGGACGCGCGGTCCGCGCTGCTCGCGCAGTACTTGCGGTTGCAGGATGTGGACCGGGTGGTGATGGAGGGGCGTCAGGACGTCGACGACGTCGCGCTCACGGGTGACGGCTCGTCAGCGTACGCGGTGCTGGCCAACGGCGACTTCGTGCGGATGGACCTGCGGGGGAAGAAGCGGCCGAAGCCCTCCCTCTTCTCCACACGGCACGACACCGAGCGGATCGCCGTGTCGGCCGACGGGCGAAGGGTGGCCCGGGCGAGCGACTGGGGTCTGGTCACCCTCGGCGTACCGGTCTCCTCGGACCTGGACAAGTTCCGGACCATCGGCCTGCGCAAGGTCGATGCCGCCAAGAAGAACCCACGCTCCCCCCACGATCTCCGCTTCGACGGGGACGGGAAGCGGATTCTCGCCACGATCCCCGGTGAGGGCGTGCTCATGTGGGAGACGAAGGACGGCCGGCGCACCGGCCGCCCCCTCGTCCCACCACGCGGCTGGGACGCCGCACAGGCCTGGTTCGGCGCGGACGACACGGTGGTGGCACGGATCGTGCCCTCCGGCGCGTCAGCGGACGACGCGCGGGGCCGGCTGGTCTCCTGGGACCTGGACGACGGTTCGCTGCACCGCCCCTGGGACGAGCGCGCCACGGCCTCCGCGACGGTCAGCGGCAACGGCCGCACCCTGGTCACCTGCACCGAGCAGGGCGCACTCGAGGCATGGCGGCTGGGGACCACCCCGAAGCGCTTCCAGAGCTGGAACAACAGCACCTTCCAGGGACTGTGCCCGCTCTACACGCCCCGGCTCGACGCCACCGGTCGCTACCTGGTCAACCCCACCGGGCGCATCGGCACCGACCTGGGCCGGATGCGGTTCCTCGTCATCGACCTGGAGAGCGGCTGGCCCGCCACCTTCGACACCCCGGCCGCCGCTCCCGAGGACCAGAACATCACCGGGCGCGGTTTCGCTCCCCCGGTCGCCCTGGCCGGCCCGCCCGGCGACCTGCGTGCCATCGTCGGGGTCGGCGGCAGCATCGTCACCGTCCGCGTCAAGCCGCCCACGTCCTTCGACACCAACGCCCTGCTCAACCGCATCCGCACACCGGACGGGCAGAGCGGCAGGATGGCGGTCGTGGATTCCAAGGGCACGGGACTGCAGTTGTGGAACCTGGCCGACCACCGTCTCCTCGCGACCGCGCGACCGTCCCGGGAGCTGGCGCGTATGTACGCGGCCTTCAGCCCGGACGGGCGGCGGATGCTGACCATCGCCGAGGACGGGCGGACGGTCCTCGTCTGGCGGATCGACGGCTCTTCCCTCCGGGAGGAGCACGTCCTCGAACTGCCCGCGCCCGAAGGCATCACGGCTTCCGGCCCGGACCCCATGACGGGGCTCGTCCCCTCCTGGATCAACCTGAGCTTCTCCGACAGCGACCACGCCGTGATCTCGGGGCTGTCGTACGTCTCCCGCTGGGATCTGAGGAGCGGCAAGCCGGACGGCGAGATCTACCGGCCGCCCGTCCAGGACCGTGCCCAGATCGCCAACGAAGCGGCCGGCACCTACGCCACCGCCCTGCCGGGCAAACCCCAGGCGGTGGTGCGGACGGTGGCCGAGATCGGCGTCTGGGACTTCACCACCGGCGAGTTCAAGAGGTGGATCAAGAGGGACGACGGGGACCGGTCGATGCGGTCGTTCGTCCTCTCCCCCGACGGCAAGGTGCTCGCCATGCAGTACGCCGGCGGCCAGGTACGACTGTGGGACGTCGAGAAGAAGAAGAAACTCCCCGACCTCACCTACAACGGCGTCTACTACCTCGGCCGCTTCCTCGGCGACCGCCTGCTCCACACGACCACCGCCACCGGCGAGCAGGTCGTCTGGGACGTGGACGACCGCCAGGACACCTACCGCTACTACGTGGGGTACGGCTCGGTCCTCTCACCGAGCACCGACGGCAAGAACCTCACGATCGTCGACGGCTCCCGCACCTCCACCATCCCGCTCGATCCGGAACGCTGGATGGACCGGCTGTGCGCCCTGGCGGGGCGGGAACCGACCGAAGACGAGAAGAAAGTGGCGGCCGACCGGGACCAGGTCGAGGACGTCTGCACCGACTTCTAGGAACTGGCCTTCGCGAGCTTCAGCGCGTAGTCCGCCCACCACTGCCCCGCCTTGGGCCCGCCCTTGCACTCACCGTCCGACTCGCCCGGCCGCTTCACCCACAGGTACGCGTCGACCAGCGGGTCCGCCGTCTTCGTCGTCGGCGTCTCGCCCAGCGCGCGTCCCGGCGGGTTGCACCAGCGCTCGTCGGGGTTGCCGCCGGTGTAGGGGCCCTTGCCGTTGCGGCTGGTGTCGACGACGAAGTGCTTGCCGCCGACCTTGGCGGAGAGCTGCTTGCCGTAGGAGACGGACTCCTCGGTGGAGTAGAAGTTGGAGACGTTGACGGAGAAGCCGTCGGCCTGGGCGATGCCGGCCCGGTTCAGCGGCTCGAAGATCTGGTCGGGGTGCTGCCAGCCGGCGTTGCCCGCGTCCAGGTACACCTTGGTGTCCTTCAGGGACTTCAGCTTGCCGACGGCGCCCTTGAGGAGGTCGTAGCGCTCCTCGTGGAACTGCTGCGGGGTACAGCCGTCGACGAGGTGCAGCAGCGCGTCCGGTTCCAGGATGACCGTGGCCGGCCGGTCGCCGATGCCCGCCGCCACGCCGTCGAGCCACGCGCGGTAGGCGTTGCCGTCGGCGGCGCCCCCCTGTGAGTACTGGCCGCAGTCGCGGTGCGGGATGTTGTAGAGGACGAGCAGTGCCCTCCGGCCGGCCTTGTCGGCGGCCTCGGTGAAGCCCCGGGTCTGCTCCTCGGGGTTGTCCGGGCCGATCCACTCGGCGACCGGCTGCTCCGCTATCTTCCGGATCTGCTCGGCGTCCTGCTTCTTGCCGGACTTCTCCAGGTCAGCGAGCTGCTGGGCCGCGGTGCCGTCCGGGTTGACCCAGAACGGGGCGGTCCCCTTGGGCCGCTGTGTGATTCCGGCGCCCGCGTCGGCGTCCTTGTCCGCTCCGTCCCCTCCGCCGGACGAACATCCCGTGATCAGCAGTGCCGCCCCCAGCACCGCTGTGGAGATCCGCCTCGCGGCGGACGCCCCGACCCCCCTGCTGCCGTACATCCAACTCCCCCTTGGGTGCACCGTTCCAAGTCTCAATCCTGACATACGTCCCGCGACGCCCACGAGGCCGAAGCCGACCTGCGCGGATGACGCAGCGCCACCGTATCGGGACTTGGCGTCATTCAACCTCTAGGCCGGGGTGGCCCTTTGGTTCTAGAGTCTTCTCAGCAGCGCCCGGCTCCGGCCAGAGATTCACCCGCCGTGGCTCCCGCGGCCTCCCGCGCAGCTCGCCGGGTTACTCCCGCAGCCCGTGCGCGCGGTCGAGGACCAGCCCGGTCGGCGACTTCAGGGGGAGCGGGTCGCCGGCCGGGTCAGGTGGCCGCACCGGAGGCGCTAACGGCCGGTTCCCGTCAGGTACGCCGAGACGACCACGTTCGCCGTGTAGCTGCGGGTCGTACGGTCGTAGCTGCCGCCGCAGGTGATCAGGCGCAGTTCGGCCCGGCCCGACTTGCGGGGCCCGTAGGCCTGGTGGGCGTCGAAGCGGTCGCGGGTGAGGACCTGGACGGACTCGACGGTGAACTCGGCGACCTCGGTGTCGGCCCGGACCACCCGGATCGTCTGGCCCGGCCGCATCGCGCTGACCTTGTAGAAGACGGCGGGCCGGGACCGGGTGTCGACATGACCGACCATCAGCGCGGTTCCCGGCGCCCCGGGTGCCGCCCCGCCCGCGTACCAGCCGACCACGCCCGGCTGGTCGTACGGCGGCGGATCGAGCGCCCCGCGTGCGTCCAGGCCGCGTGCCACCACGGGTGCCTGGACACCGAGTCCGGGGATGTCGACGCGCTGCGGCAACGCGTCGTCCAGCGGCCGGTGCGCGGGGGGCAGTTTCACGTCCGGGGGTCTTCCGGCCGCCGCCATGTCACCCGTGGCGGGCGCGGAGACGCCGTGCCGTACGTCGGTCACCTCACGGCCCCACAGCCACAGCCCGAGCAGCAGCACCACCCAGGCCACACCGGCCAGCAGACGGCCGGTGCCCGAGGAGCGTCCCTTGATCTGATCCTGGTAGGACATCGTCATCCCGTTCCACGGCCGCGACGGAGGCCGCCCAGCGCGATGACCAGCGCGGCGACGCCCGCGAGCAGCAGGCCGGTCATGCCCTGGGCCGTGCCGGGGCTCACTCCCCGGGCCGTGTCGGGGCCGGTCCCGTGGTCCGCCGCCGCGACGAGGTCCGCCGCGCCACCGCCGCCGGCGGCGACAGGGGCGACGGGCGAGGCGTGCGCGCCCGGCCGCCGCGAGACGGACGACTGCCCGTCATACCCGGGCGCGGACGGTTGGCCACCCCCCTCGGGCAGGGGCGGCTGCCCGGCGGTGCCGGGAGCGGGGGGCCGGCCGGCGGTGCCGGGCGCGGGAGGTTGCCCGGCCGTGCCGCCGGGAGGCGCAGGGGGCTGCCCGGCCGCGGGTGGTGTGAGGAGTTGCCCGGCCGGGCCTGGCGCGGGGGGCTGCCCGGCGGACCCGGGCGCCGGGAGCCGACCGGCCGTCCCCGGTGCGGGAGGCTGACCGACCGCCCCAGGCGCGGGGGGCTGACCGGCCGACCCTGACGCGGTTCCGGGCGCGGCTCCGGACTCGGCTCCGGACGCGTGCGGCTGTTGTCCCGCGCGCCTCCGGACGGTGAACGTGCCGGTCCGTTCGGCGCCCCCGCAGGTGACCCTCACCGTGTACGTGCCCGGCACGACCGTGGAGCGGACGCGGCTCTCGCCGGCGACTTCACCCTCGGTGACGGCGACGAGCCGCGCGTCCGCGACGAACGCGGCCGAGGCGGCGACGGCCGTCCGCTCCGCGCAGTGGGTCACGCGGAGCGTGACGTCACTGCCGGGCGCGGGGAACGCCGGGATCACCGAGACGCCCCCCGTGTCCGCCGCGTACGCCGCCGGGGTCAGGGCGGCCACGGCCAGGGCGCTCGTACAGACAGTGACTCTCAGGGAACCCATCGTGAACCTCCAGACGACTGGAGCCTCCCCCGCACGAGGGGTCATCGCATCCTCCGGGACGCGAATTCTGCTCCGTACGGGTGACGACGGGTTTGGGCGCGGACGGGCCGCTTTCGGAGGTCGGCCCAGGTCAGACCCGGTCGACGAGGTCCGCGATCGAGTCCACGACCTGCGACGGCCGGTACGGGAAGTCCTCGACCTGCTCGGGCCGGGTCAGCCCGGTGAGCACCAGGAACGTCCGCATCCCGGCCTCCATGCCGGCCAGCACGTCGGTGTCCATCCGGTCGCCGATCATCGCGCTGGTCTCGGAGTGCGCCCCGATGGCGTTCAGTCCGGTCCGCATCATCAGCGGGTTCGGCTTGCCCGCGAAGTACGGCTTCTTCCCGCTCGCCTGGGTGATCAGCGCGGCCACCGCGCCGGTCGCGGGCAGCGGACCCTCGGCGGACGGGCCGGTCTCGTCGGGGTTGGTGCAGATGAAGCGGGCGCCGTCGAGGATGAGCCGCACCGCCTTCGTCATGGCCGTGAAGGAGTACGTACGGGTCTCGCCGAGGACGACGTAGTCCGGCTCATGGTCGGTCAGGATGTAGCCGATGTCGTGCAGCGCGGTGGTGAGGCCCGCCTCGCCGATGACGTACGCCGACCCGCCCGGCCGCTGGTCGTCCAGGAACTGGGCGGTGGCCAGGGCCGAGGTCCAGATGCTCTCGATCGGCACCTCCAGGCCCATGCGGATCAGCCGGGCGTGCAGGTCACGCGGGGTGTACATCGAGTTGTTGGTGAGGACCAGGAAGGGCTTCCCCGACTCGCGCAGCTTCTTCAGGAAGGCGTCGGCGCCGGGGATCGGCACACCCTCGTGGATGAGCACACCGTCCATGTCGGTGAGCCACGACTCGATGGGCTTGCGGTCTGCCATGTGCGGGATCTCCTGCCGTACGCGGTCCAGGCAGCCCAAGCCTAAACAGTGGCCAGATCTTCCGGAACGGTCGGCTTCCGGCGTCCCGAGTGGCGGGACGCCGGCCCGCCGGCCCGCCGGCCCGTCTCAGCGGCGGCGGCGCGCGAGGAGCAGGACCCCACCTCCGGTGAGCAGCACGGCAGCGGCCCCGACGACCTTGATGCCGGCTCCGGTGCGGGCGAGCTCCTCGGCGAACGGGAACCGGTCCTCGCGGGGCGGGACGGTGCCCTCGGACTCCGGGGCGGTGGCCTCGGACTCCGGCGGGGTGGCTTCCGACTCGGGCAAGGTGGCCTCTGTCTCCGGGTGGGAGTCGGTCCCGCCGTCGTCGCCCGTATCGCCGCCGTCGACCGGGCCGCCGCCCTCGATGCCGAACCGGTAGTCGTTCGACTGTCCGACCCAGTCGCCGTCGTCGTCGTGCCGTTGGACGACGGCGGCGTTGGCGGTGACGTCGTTGGGCACGGCGTCCGAGGTGAGGGCGAGCCGCACCCGCACGGTGACGGTCTTCCCCGGCCCGACGGTGAACCCGGCGAACCGCGCCTCGTCGTCGGCCAGTGCCCCGACGAGTTCGTCCTCGCCCGTCTTCTCGAACCGCACGGCGTGGGACCGCGCCCCGTCGAAGAACTCCAGCCGGGGCTGGGACGGCTCCAGGGCCCGCTTGGCGTCGACGAGCACCACGACGGGGTGGATGCCGGTGCAGGGCCGGTCGGTCGTGTTGGTCAGATCGAGGTACCAGGTCCCGAACCCGCCCCCGGCCGCGTAGGAGTCCGGCCCGCCGTGGACGCGGGTGGTGAGCGGGAACGTGTGGTCGTCGGGCGCGGCGCAGGCGGGCGCCGGGTCGTCCGCGTACGCCGGGTGGGCACCGGGGAGCAGGACGGCGGCTGCCGCCGCCAGGCAGAGGTGAGCGGGCGTGCAGAGTCGCATGGCCATGTGACATTGCCGGTCGAGGCCGACCGCAAGCGACACGGCCCGCGACGCCCCCCGAACGGCGGTGCGGATCCGCCCGCCCGGCGGACATCCGGAGCCGGTACGAACCACACTCGCGCCCGCCACCTCGGACCGCCCCCCTCACCCTCCCGAGCCTCGGCCCCCTCAAGCCGCCCACCCGGCGAACATCCGCAGCCGGTACGGACCGCACACGCGCCCGCCACCTCGGACCGCCCCCTCACCCTCCCGAGCCTCGGCAGCCCTCAGCCGTCCCTCCGCCCGAACACGGGCCCCAGCACCAACTGAGCCGCCCCCACCGCGACAACTCGCCCACCGCCCGTCGCGAGGCGTACCGGTACCGCGTCCTGCCCCGTCCGCCGGGCCCTTGTCTCCAGTACCGCGCCGACCCCGCGCACGAAGGGCTCCGGCGTCGTGGCGACCGTGCGGCCGCCCAGCAGGACGATGTCGATGTCGAGGAGCCCCACCAGGTTCGCCGCCCCGGCGCCCAGGACACGTGCCGCCTCCTCCGTGTCGCCGTGTGCCACCGCCGCGAGGCACAGCGCCTCGACGCAGCCGCGGTCGCCGCAGGTGCACGGCGGGCCGTCCAGCTGGATCACCTGGTGGCCGAACTCCCCCGCCCCGGTCCGGGCACCCCGGTGCACGCTGCCCCCGATCACCAGACCGGCCCCCAGCCCCGTACCGAGGTGCAGGTAGGCGAAGGAGCCGCCCTCTCCCCCGGCGGCCAGTCCCACCGCCGCCGCGTTGGTGTCCTTGTCGATCACCACCGGCACCCCGAGCCGCTCCACCAGCGCCTCCCGCAGCAGGAAGCCGTCCCACTCGGGGAAGCCCGTCACCCGGTGCAGCACGCCCCGGGTGTGATCGAGCGGCCCGGGCAGCGCGACGCCCACGCCGAGCAGGGAGCCGGCCCGGGCGAGCGCACCGGCCTCGGCGCCCGGGACGGCGGGCAGCACCCCGGCCGCCGTCTCCCGCACCACCCCGGTCACCGCCGCCAACACGGCCCCCGCCCCGGCCCCCAGGTCCAGCGGGGCCCGCCGCTCCCCCACCACGGCCCCGCGCAGGTCCACCAGCACGACCCGCACCTCGTCCCGGTCCAGGTGCACCCCGACCGCGTGCCCCGCCTCGGGCACCAGCCGCAGCATCGTGCGCGGCTTGCCCCCGGTCGACGCCCGGCGCCCCGCCTCCGCCGCGAGACCGTCCTCCCGCAGCCGGGCCGTGATCTTGCTGACCGCCTGCGGGGTGAGCCCGGTCCGCTCGGCGAGTTCCAGCCTGCTGATGCCGTCGGTCCCGGCCGTCCGCAACAGGTCGAGCACCAGCGCGGTGTTGTGGCTACGCAGGGCGAGCAGGTTCACCCCGCCCCCGAGCCCTCCCGTCCCTCCCGTCGCTCCTGTCCCACCTGCCCCTCCCAGCCCTCCTGCCCCGCGCATGCCGCTGACCCCACCGGTGTGCTCGTCCGCCCTGTTCACGCCTCCATTGTCCCCAGGCGCTTGCACTTTGGAAACAGCGTTGCGAAAGTGGATGCCATGACTGGCACACCCCTCCGCGTCGGCCTCGTCGGCTACGGCCTCGCCGGCTCCGTCTTCCACGCCCCGCTGATCGCCGCCACCGAGGGCCTGACCCTCGACACGGTGGTCACCTCGAACCCCGAACGGCAGCAGCAGGCCCGCGCCGAGTTCCCGGACGTGCGCCTCGCCGCGACACCGGACGAGCTGTTCGACCGGGCCGCCGAGCTGGACCTGATCGTCGTGGCGTCCCCGAACAAGACGCACGTGCCGCTCGCGACCACCGCCCTCAAGGCCGGTCTGCCGGTGGTCGTCGACAAGCCCGTCGCCGGCACGGCCGCCGAGGCCCGGGAGCTCGCCGCGCTGGCCGAGGAGCGCGGCCTGCTCCTCTCCGTCTTCCAGAACCGCCGCTGGGACAACGACTTCCTCACCCTGCGCAAGCTGCTGGCCGAGGGCGAGTTGGGCGACGTCTATCGCTTCGAGTCCCGCTTCGAGCGCTGGCGCCCGCAACTGAAGGGCGGCTGGCGGGAGTCCGGCGACCCCGCAGAGATCGGAGGTCTGCTCTACGACCTCGGCAGCCATGTCGTCGACCAGGCCCTGGTCCTCTTCGGCCCGGCGGCCACCGTGTACGCGGAGTCGGACGTGCGCCGCCCGGGCGCCGAGGCGGACGACGACACCTTCATCGCGATCACGCACACCAGCGGCGTCCGCTCCCACCTCTACGTCTCCGCGACGACCGCCCAGCTCGGCCCCCGCTTCCGCGTCCTCGGCTCCACCGCGGGCTACGTCAAGCACGGCCTCGACCCCCAGGAGGCGGCCCTGCGCGAGGGCAAGCGTCCCCCCGCGGCGGCCGACTGGGGCAGGGAACCCGAGTCGCTGTGGGGCCGGGTGGGCTCCGGCGAGTCCCCGGTGACCGGCGGCGGCCGCCCCGTACCGACCCTCCCGGGCGACTACCCGGCCTACTATGCGGCCGTGGCGAAGGCCCTGCTGGAGGGCGCCCCGAACCCGGTGACCGCGCTGGAGGCGGCCGCCACCCTGGACGTACTGGAGGCCGCCCGTCGTTCGGCCCACGAGAAGGTGACGGTGACCCTGTGACGCACAAGAGCAACCCCTCCCACCACCACGAGCTCGGCCCGAAGTTCCAGCCGGAGCTCACCCCGAGCCTGGAGGAGCTGGAGAGGGAGGAACGCCGCCTGGTGTTCCGCCGGTTCACCTACGACGACGCCTGGGCGCTCGGCTCGCTCCTCGTGGAGACGGCCCGGCAGCGGCAGGCCCCCGTCGCGATCGACATCCACCGCGCCGGCCAGCAGCTCTTCCACGCGGCCCTGCCCGGCTCCACGCCCGACAACGACGCCTGGATCGCCCGCAAGCGCCGGGTGGTCGAACGCTACGGCTCCGCGTCCTACCTGGTGGGCGCCCGCTTCCGCGCCAAGGGCACGACGTTCGAGGAGTCCTCACGCCTCGACCCCGACACCTTCGCGGCGCACGGCGGATCGTTCCCGATCACCGTCGAGGGCGCGGGCGTCATCGGCACGGTGACGGTGTCCGGGCTGCCGCAGCTCCAGGACCACCGGCTCGTCGTGCAGGCGCTGGAGGAGTTCCTGAGCAAGCAAGCCGAGTAGGCCCTGTCGTCTGGATCAGGCCGGCTGTAGGGCACGGCGCCCTCCGGCCGACCCGAGCGGGGGCGGGGGGGAGGGGACGGTGGTTCCCGCGCCCGGGCGGGCCCCCCGTGGCCTCACTCCGGTGGCCGCCGCGATCGTCAGGGGCGATGGTTGAGTCAGGAGCTTCGGTCCACGACGGGAAGGCGGCGTGCGAGTGGACGAGCGCCGGATCGGCCCCCGGCGGGTCCCCGAGGACCGTTCCGAAGGGTTCGGTGAGCGGCTGCTGGGGCAGATGCTGGACCGGTCTCACGAGCTGCCGCCGCAGCTCATCGCTCCGCTGGTGGCGGAAGAGGTGGCCAGGATCGGAGGCCGCGACGTTTCGATCCACCTTCAGGACTACGCTCTGAGCAAGCTGGTGCCGCTGCGCGGCCGGCGCCTCACGGCGGGTGAGCCGCCTGCCATCGACGGATCACCGGAGGGGGACGCATTCCTCGGCAGGCGCATGGTGGAAGAGTCCCAGGCCGACGGGCTGCGCGTTCATGTGCCGCTGGTGGACGGTGCTGACGAGGTCGGCGTGCTGTCGATCACCCTGGACACCTTGAACGATGACGACCGTCGGCTCCTGCGGCGACTCTCGGCCCTGATCGCGGAGATGATCATCTCCAAGACCCGCTACACGGACCAGTTCTTCATGGCACGACGCCATGGCCGGCCACTGAGTCTGGCCGCGGAGATCCAGTACGCGCAACTTCCCCCGTTGGCGATGCACACGCCGCAGGTGTCGCTCGCGGCTGCCCTGGAGCCGGCGTACGAGGTGGCGGGGGACGGCCTGGACTACGCGCTCAACGACGACCTCCTGCACCTGGCGATCATCGACGCGATGGGGCACGGGCTGGAAGCCGCGATGCTGGCGACCCTCGCCCTGGGAGCCCATCGCCGTGGCCGGCGTATGGATGTCGGGCTCCGGGAGCTGTACGAATTGATGGACCGAAGCATCAACGGCGCGTTCGGGCCCGAACAGTTCGTGACCGCTCAGATGATGCGCCTGAACGTCTCCGAGGGCCACCTCCAGTGGATCAACGCCGGTCATCCGGCGCCGCTGCTGATCAGGGGGCACCGCGTCATCGACAGGCTGGAGAGTGCGGAAAGGCTGCCCATGGGCTTCGGTTTCCCCGCCCCCCCCGATCGCCGTAGCTCAACTCCGCCCGGGGGACCAGGTGTTGTTCTTCACCGACGGCGTGATCGAGGAACGAGGCCCCCAGGGGCAGGAGTTCCATGAATCCCGCCTGATCGAAGCCATCGAGCGCACCGAACCTTCCAGTAGTGGAGTCATCCAAACCGTCCGCAGACTCGCCGCCGTCCTGGAAGCCGCCCGGGGCGGCGTGAGCAGCGACGACGCCACCCTGTTCCTCATCCAATGGCACGGCCGCACAGCAGACCACCTCGCCGAGCTCGACATCTAGCCAGTGCCCCGGCAGGCGACGTTCGCCCCGTCGCGACGCCCGGCACGCTCCCCCAAGCCCTTCGAGCAGGGGGTACCCCCACTCGCCGCACCGGACGCCGCTCCTCGCCGGGCAAACGTTGCGTGCCGCGGCGCCAGGAGCGGTGGCGGTGGAATTACCGCCGGGTCCCTCCGGTTGGAACCGCTGTACGCGTGATCGACACGGCGCCCGACCGGAGGGATTCCGACCGATGACCACCGCCCTGAAGGACACCATCGGCCGCTACGGCATCTGGAGCGTGGGACTGCGCTCGGAGGACCCGGACCGGCGCGGCGAACTCGCCGAGGCCGCCGCCGAACTGGAGGAGCTCGGCTACGGCGCCGTCTGGCTGGGCGGCAACACCTCCGCCGCCAACGCCGCCCCGCTGATCGAGGCGACCTCGCGGCTCATCGTCGGCACCAGCATCCAGAGCATCTGGGAGCACGAACCGGACGCCACCGCCGCGAGCTTCGCCGAGCTGGAGGCCACCCATCCCGGCCGTTTCCTCCTCGGCCTCGGCGTCAGCCACGCCAAGCGGGCGGAGCAGTACCGCCGCCCGTACTCGGCCCTGGTCTCCTACCTGGACGGCCTGGACGCCGCCGGACTGCCCGCGGAGCGCCGCGTCCTGGCCGCGCTCGGTCCGAAGAGCCTCAAGCTGACGCGCGACCGCTCCGCCGGTGCGATCCCCTACCTGGTCACGCCCGAGCACACCGCCCACGCCCGCGAACTCCTCGGCGAGGGCCCCCTGCTCGCCCCCGAGCTGGCGGTGGTTCCGGAGACGGACCCGGTCCGAGCCCGCGCCCTCGCCCGCGAGTTCCTCGGCTTCTACCTGCCGCTGCCGAACTACACCAACAACTTCCTCCGCCACGGCTTCACCGAGGACGACCTGGCGGACGGTGGCAGCGACCGCCTGGTCGACGCCCTGTTCGCCTGGGGCGACGACACGGCGATCCGCGCCAAGATCGACACGTTCTTCGAGGCGGGCGCGGACCACGTGGCCCTCCAGGTGGTCGACGACCAGCCGCGCGACGCCCTCCCGAGGAAGGCGTGGCGCGACCTGGCGACGCTGCTCGGCTGACTCCTTCCCGGGGCGCGGTTCAGAGCAGGGCCATGACGGTCAGAAGGGTCGAGCAGGCCGCGGCGGTCACCGGCCACAGCAGCCACCTCTGGCGCCCGTCGGAGACAGCGGCGGCGACCAGCATCTCCGCCACGGCGGTGATGGCGGCCGCCGCGCCGAGATACAGGCCGCGGCTGCTGGCCCGGTCCGCCAGGCCCACCTGGCGCTTCTGTTCGGTCCGAAGACCTGACAGCAGGTGCTCGGATTCCTTGCCCAAGGCCATCACCGCTGCGGCGTCGACGCGGTCGGCGCGTGTGGGAGGACGCCCCATGTAATCGGCGATCCTGCGCACGCGCTCCGCGGCACGTGTCTCGACCACGGCCACCACTCGCTCGTGCCGTGCTTGAGCGGGCGTGACCCCGGTTTCCAGTGAGGCGCGTTCGCGGGCCATCGCCTGGAGTTCGGCAAGCTCCGCCGTTCGGCGGCTTCCGTCGAGGAACGCCATGCGCTGGCCGTAGGCCAGGGCGGCCGTACCGAGCTGGGTCGCCTTGCGGGCCGCCTCGGCCTGGGCCCGCTGTTCGACGCCCGCCGCGTAGATCCCCCCGAGGGGAAGCACCATCAGCAGAACCACGACGAACAGATTGAGCAGCGTGGCGAGGCGGCTCTCACCGCTGGGCGGGACGGCCGGCTGAGGGATGAGCTGCAGATCCCTGACGACGCGGCGGCGGTCAGGACCCGGCGGCCTGCGCAGGGCGTGCGGCCGCACGACGTTCGCGGCGGCCACACCGGCGAGCACGGCCAGGCCGACGAGCGCGGCGAACACGAGCCCCCACCTGACCCACACGTCCCCGGACCGCATCGTCGCCTCTGGAGCGAGTCCGTAGGGCTTGGGTTTGTCCCGCTGCAGGTCCGCGAGTCGGCGGGGTAGGTCGTAGCCGAGGTTCTCGTGGCGGTAGGCGTCGTTCAGAAGGCTCCCGGAATCGGCCGCGCCGCGCAGAGTGAACGCGGTCTGGGCGGCGATCTCGTACTCCGCCGCGGCGGTCCTGCTCTCATGACGGACCGGCCGCAGCGCGTCGGCGCGCGCCGAGGCCGCGGCCACGTTGAAGGCGAGAGACGCGTCGTCCGTGTACACCGTGCGCACATCGTCCAGCAGCGTCTCCTGACGCGTGATCTCCTGGCGCACCGCTTCCTGGTACGTCCCGGACGCCTCGCTGAACGCCCAGGCGGACAGGGGGGTCGCCGCGGAGATGACGACGAGCAGGCAGATCTGGACCCGGATACGGAGACTGAACCGCGAGGTCGACGGGTTCACGGCGACCGCCGCTCGTACGTGACCTTCAGCCCCTCCTTGTCGGTGAGAGCGAGGACATCGCCCGTCACCTCCCATGTGTGACGCTCGGTGGTGAGCGGGGCCGGCCTCGCCACGTAGTCGCCCTGCGGATCGCTCGGGTCCCGGCGGGATGTGGCGGCTCTCGTGGGTTTCAGGACGAGCCGCGCCCCTTCGACCCGTGCCGCGCCTTCCGAGGTGCGGGTGACCTGGACGATGCCGTCCGGGGAGTCGTACGCGAGGACGCCCACGAACGTGTAGTCGCCATCGGCCCGGAAGCGATAGGTGAGGCTGGCGTCGCTGTCCTTCACGTCGCTCTGCCACCTTCCGACGAGGCCCTGGGGAAGCACCTGTTGCCCCGTGGCGGCATCGGTGGTCCGCGGCGCCGGTGTGCGTGGGGCCGCACTGGTCGTGGGACCCGGGCCGGGCGCATCGCCTGGTGAGACGCAGGCCGTGACGCTCCCGAGCAGCAGGGCGATGCAGAGCACCGCGCGGAACGCACCGGTGACGGTCATGTCAGCCACCGGCGATCTGGCGGACATAACTGCTCCCGTCCAGCTTCAGGTTCTCGAAGACGTATCCGTAGCCGGCGTCGAATTGCTCGATCGACCAGTGTGCGTACGGGATGGGCCCTCCCGGCACATACAGAGTCATGGAGGTGCCTTCGACCACCGCTGTTCCGTCGAGCACGAGGCCGCTGTTGTAAAGGAGGCGCACACCGCCGTCGTCGGAGAAGCGGATCTTGTCGAAGCGCACGGACGTGCCGTCCCCGTCCCACTCGCCGACCAGTTCGCTCGGCACGAAGCCCTGCGGCGCTTCGAACGTCGCTGACGGCGGGGTCTCCGGTGCGGTGGGCGAGGGCCGCTCCGTGATGTCGTCAGTCGGTTCGGGGGGCGGCGGCGGATCGGTGATCTCGTCACTCGGTTCCGTGGAGGGCGGTGAACTGGGCGGAGAGGGTTCTTCGGAGCCTCCTCCGCATCCCGCGACGACCACTGCGACCAATGCTGCTCCTGCGAGCCTGCGCACACGTGAGAACGTCATGAGCTGAGCCCTGTCTTTCTGTCAGAAGAAGCCGGGACACTGCCCGCCCCGCGGCGTGCGGGCCTTCTCTACTCGGCGACCACGAGCCGGAGACGGCGTCGCAGACGCGGGCCCGACCCGCGGTCGCGGCCACGCAACTCCTGGACGAGAGCCACGAGTGCGGTCAGGCCCCAGGCGACGGAGAACGCTGTCACCTGGGCATGCGATCCGAAAGCCAGCCAGCTGACCCCCAGCCCGGCCAGCGTGATGCCGGAGGCCGCCACAAGAGCCGAGTGCCGCCGGGGGCGCAGGGTCCGGACCAGGCACAGCGCGGCGAGGACGAGGACCGGAGCAGCCAGGAGGGACATCGTGGCGTGCCCCGTGTAGTCCAGGGAGACCATGGCCGACGCGGGCTCGTACCCACCGTCGTACCCCTCCTGGAACAGTGTGTGACCCGAGGGGTCCTCGTCCAGTTCGTAGTAGTTCTTGTAGTAGATGCCGTAGTAGTAGAGAGGGCCGTCGAAGTCGTCTTCGTGTACGAAGGCGTAGTCGCTCTCCTCGACCGCTGCCCCGGCGGTGACGCCCGCGATGACCAAGGCGCCGGCTCCCCACCACAGAAGGGCGGATGTCACGGGGCACCAGCGGAACGCGACCAGTCCGAGGGCGGCGACCGCCGACAACGGTACGAGGAAGCCGCTCACCGGCTGTAGGTCCTGGTGGCCGAGGACGACCACGGCCGAGACCACGATCCCCAGGAGGGCAACGACGCGGTTCCCGCCCGGAAGGCGGCGCCATCTGCGCGCGGACGGTGGGGCGGCGGAGTCCGTCCGGCCGGGACCGCTGGCGGTCGCCGCCGATGGTGCGGCCGGTGCCTGATCGCCGTGGGTGGTCGCCGCCTCGTCCGGGACGGTGGGAGGCGCTGGGGTGGTGGGAGGCGTCGGGGTGGTGGGAGGCGCCGGGGAGGTGGCAGCCGCCGGGGAGGTGGCAGCCGCCGGGGTGGCAGCCGCCTGCGCCGGCAGCGATGCGGCCTGGGTCTGCTGTTCGGCCAGCATCGTCCGCCCGGGCCCCGCCCCGAGTGGCGGGGCCGGCGGGACTGGCGGGGCCGCCGGCAGGGCAGGGGCTTCTGTCCCCGCGAGGGCCAGAGCCCGCTGCATCTCGCCCATGCCGGCGAAGCGTTGCTCACGGTCCTTCGACAGCGCCCGGAGCACGACGGCGTCGACCGCCGCCGGGATCTGCGGCCGCAGCCTGGACGGGCCGACAGGCTCCTTGCTGATGTGCTGGTGCATCACGGCGAACGGGGAGTCGCCGATGAAAGGCGGGCGTCCGGTGAGCAGTTCGTACAGAAGGCAGCCCGTGGCGTACTGATCGGAGCGACCGTCGATCGCTTCACCCGTCAGCTGCTCCGGTGACAGATAAGCAGGGGTCCCGACGGTCATTCCGGTCGCCGTCAGGCGGGTGGTGGTCTCCGCCACCACCTTGGAGATCCCGAAGTCCAGGACCTTCACCCCGCCTTCGGCGGTGAGCATGACGTTGGAGGGCTTGATGTCCCGGTGAACCAGGCCCCGCCCGTGGCTGTGGGCCAGGGCCTCGGCGATCCCCTGGCTGACGGCGAGGGCCCGCTCGACCGTGAACGGCCCCTCGGCCAGGGCGTCCGCCAGGGTGCGGCCGTCGATGAACTCCATGATGAGGAAAGGAGTCGTCTCGCCGTCCCGGACGTCCTCACCGACGTCATGCAGGACGGCGATGTTGCGGTGGCTGAGCGAGGCAACGGTACGGGCCTCCCGGCGGAACCGGACCCGGAACTCCTCGTGCCTGGTCAGCTCCGGCGGCAGGAGCTTCACAGCGACCGGACGACCGAGCTCCCGGTCCGTGGCGCGCCAGACCTGGCCCATACCGCCACGCCCTGCTTCTTCGATCAGCTCGTACCGCCCGGCGAGTACCCGCATGGCGCTCCCCCCGTTCCGCGTCAGGGTGCGAAACCCTCACGCACAAACCGCCCCCGGAGCGCGCCCTGAATCAGCCCACCCGCACGCCAACCGTACTGGCTGATTTCCACACGTTGAGCGTCGTGAACACCCGAATAGGAGCGCACACCTGGCGCGCGCCCCTACCGCGCACAACCGCGCCGGGAGCGCACGCCGGCCCGTTGTCCGCGCGCCATAGGCCGTCGGCAGCCGCCGACGAACGGCAGCGCCGGCGAACGGCAGTTCCCCGGCTCGATCAGCGGAGCGCCTACGCGTCCTTGAACTCCTGTCGCTGCCGCCCGAGCCCCTCGATCTCCAGCTCCACCACATCCCCGGCCCGAAGGAACGGCTTCGGCTCAGGCTCCCCCAGCGCCACCCCCGCCGGCGTCCCGGTGTTGATGACATCCCCGGGATACAGCGTCATGAAGTGACTGAGGTACCGCACGACCTCCCCCACCGGGAAGATCTGCTCGGCGGTCGTCCCGTCCTGCTTCAACTCCCCGTTGACCCACAGCCGCAGCGACAGCCGCTGCGGATCCGGCACCTCGTCCGCCGTCACCAGCCACGGCCCGAGCGGATTGAACGTCTCGCAGTTCTTCCCCTTGTCCCAGGTCCCGCCCCGCTCGATCTGGAACTCCCGCTCGGACACGTCGTGCGCCACCGCGTACCCGGCGACGTGCGCGAGCCCTTCCTCCGCGGACTCCAGATACCTGGCCGTACGCCCGATGACGACGGCCAGCTCGACCTCCCAGTCGGTCTTGCGGGACGCGCGCGGCACGAGCACCGTGTCGTTCGGCCCGACCACCGTGTCCGGGGCCTTCATGAAGAGCACGGGCTCGGAGGGCGGCTCGGCGCCGGTCTCGCGCGCGTGGTCGTGGTAGTTCAGCCCGATGCAGACGATCTTGCCGATCCGCCCCAGCGGCGGCCCGACCCGCAACCCGGTGGCATCCAGGACGGGCAGCTCGCCGGAGTCGGCGGCGGCACGGATCCGGCCCAGCGCCTCCTCGTCCGCGAGCAGCGCACCGTCGATGTCCGCGACGACGCCCGACAGGTCCCGCAGAACCCCCTCGGCGTCGAGCAGCGCGGGCCGCTCCGCCCCCGCCGTACCGACTCGCAGCAGCTTCATGATCACGTCTCCCTCGATCGCGGGCGCCCGCCGGAGGCGTGCGGCCCGGATGCGGCGGGGCAGCCATCGGAGGACTGGTCGATCCTCCAAGCTGCGAGGTCACTCCGCAATACCCAGTTCACGTACTGGACCGTCGGAGCAACATTGATCAGGAGGGCTCGTCGGGGTGGATGGTGTCCGCCAGTTCGCCCGCTTCGGCCAGTTCGGGGGCGAGCCGGGCGAGGGTTCGGAGCCGGATCGCGTAGGCACGGCGCTGGGTGTCGGTGCCATGCTCGGCGATGGCCTGGGCGAGTCGGCGTGCCTGGTCGGTGTCGCCACTGGCCACGGCGGCCACGGTGGCGAAGAACGCCCCGGTGATGCCGGTGAGCAGGTCCTGGCCGGCGGCGAGGACGCGATACAGGAGCGGGATATCTGCCTGGTCGACGGCGGTGAAGGCGCGCTCGGTCGCGACGTCCGGGTCCGTGACGATCTCGTAGGCCTGGTCGTGAGAGAGGGTTTCCGCGAGCTGGAGGATGGCCAGGTGCCGGCGTGCTTCGGGGTCATCTGTTCCGGCGAGCAGTGCCTGGACTTCCGGTGTGCTCAGGGTGCTGTGGTGCTCGACGAGGAAGTCTTTGGACTCCGTCCAGGTGGGGGTCGCGATCCACTCGTAGAGCGTCTGCCGGACCGCGTGGTTGTGCCTTTCACGTTCCAGGATGCTGTCGAGGCCTTCGGCATCGACCTGGCCGAGGACGTTGGTGAGGTTGTCGATAGCCGGCTCCTCGGGGAGGAGGGCCGCTGCCAGTTCCAGGTGATGGCGGAAGTCCGGTTGCCGGAGCAGGTCGGCATGCGTGTGCAGGAAGGCTTCGACGGCGGGCCAGTGGGTGGCCTGGGCCCATTGGAGGAGAAGGTCCCAGATGTGGTCGGGGAGGGGGTCTACGGCCCAGTCGGGAAGTCGCGGATCCTGGATGCCGAGGCTCGTTGCGGCCGTCCGTACCCGCCGCCTGGCGCGGCTCAGGGGTGACGGGTCGCCGACAGCGCAGGCCTGCGCCGCCCGGACCAATTCTTCTACGGCAAGACTGGAGTCGGCGTGTGTGGCGAGGTACGCGGCGTAGTGGGCTCGGAGTTCCGCTTGGGCAAGTGGGTGGAGTCCCAGGTCGGTGATGGTGTCCCCCCAGGCGGAAGAGACGACGCCCATCTCACTGTGCCGGTCGGACAGGTCCTTCAGGGACGTGGCGAGGTCGGGTAGATAGGCAACCGGGTTGGCCTGAGCAAGGGTGCGGCGGATCTCAACAGCTTCAGTGATCGAAGCCAGCGCCGCCTCCCGATCCCCGACCTCACCCTGACAGTTGGAGAGGGTACTCAGAGACCCGGCGAAGTCAGGCAGGTGGGCAGCCGGGTTGACCTGAGCAAGAGCGCGGCGGATCTCAACAGCTTCAGTGATCGAAGCCAGCGCCGCGTGCCGCTCCCCGGCCTCACCCTGCTCGATGGAGAGATTGTTCAGGGACATCGCGAGGTCAGGTAGATAGGCAGCCGGGCTGACCTGAGCAAGAGCACGGCGGATCTCAACAGCTTCAGTGATCGAGGCCAGCGCCCCCTCCGCGTCCCCAGCGTCATGCTGACAGCCGGAGAGATTGTTCAGGGACATCGCGAGGTCGGACAGGAAGGCAGCCGGGCTCTCCTGAGTAAGGACCCGGAAATGGCCGACAGCTTCAGTGACCGAGACCAGCGCCGCCTGCCGGTCCCCGACCTCACTCTGCCGGACGGAGAGATTGTTCAGGGACGTGGCGAGATCAGGAAGGTAGGCAGCAGCGTTGGCCTGAGCAAGAGCGCGGCGGATCTCAACGGCTTCAGTGATCGAAGCCAATGCCGCGTGCCGCTCCCCGGCCTCACCCTGCTCGATGGAGAGATTGTTCAGGGACATCGCGAGGTCAGGTAGGTAGGCATCTGGGCTGACCTGAGCAAGAGCACGGTAGGAGTCGACAGCTTCAGTGATCGAAGCCAGCGCCGCCCCCCGATCCCCGACCTCCCTCTGACAACCGGAGAGGTTGTTCAGGGACGTAGCGAGGTTGGGCAGGAAGGCATCCGGGGTGACCTGAGCAAGAGCGCGGTAGTGGTCGACAGCTTCAGTGATCGAAGCCAGCGCCGCCCCCCGATCCCCGACCTCCCTCTGACAACCGGAGAGGTTGTTCAGGGACATGGCGAGGTCGGGCAGGAAGGCATCTGGGCTGACCTGAGCAAGAGCGCGGTAGTGGTCGACAGCTTCAGTGATCGAAGCCAGCGCCGCCTCCCGATCCCCCGTCGCACCCTGCCGGTTGGAGAGGTTGTTCAGGGACCCGGCAAGGTCCGGCAAGTAGGCATCTGGGCTGACCTGAGCAAGAGCGCGGTAGTGGTCGACAGCTTCAGTGATCGAAGCCAGCGCCGCCTCCCGCTCCCCGACCTCACCCTGCCGATTGGAGAGGTTGTTCAGGGACCCGGCGAAGTCAGGCAGGTGTGCAGCCGGGCTCTCCTGAGCAAGAGCGCGGCGGATCTCAACGGCTTCAGTGATCGAAGCCAGCGCCCCCTCCCGATCCCCGCTCTCACTCTGCCGGATGGCGAGGTTGTTCAGGGACGAGGCGAGGTCGGGCAGATGGGCGGCCGGGCTGACCTGAGCAAGAGCGCGGCGAATCTCAACGGCTTCAGTGATCGAAGCCAGCGCCGCCGCCCGGTCCCCCACCTCACCCTGCTGGACGGAGAGGTTGTTCAAGGACATGGCGAGGTCGGCGAGGTAGGCAGCCGGACTGACCTGAGCAAGAGCGCGGTAGTGGTCGACAGCTTCAGTGATCGAAGCCAGCGCCGCCTGCCGGTCCCCGACCCCACCCTGGTAGCCAGAGAGGTTGTTGAGGGAGGCAGCGAGGTCGGACAGGTAGGCAGCCGGGCTCTCCTGAGCAAGGACGCGGCGGATCTGTACGGCTTCAGTGATCGAGGCCAACGCCCCATACCGGTCCCCCGTCTCACTCTGCTGGACGGAGAGGTTGTTCAGAGACGAAGCGAGATCGGACAGATGGGCCTCCGGGCTCTCCTGAGCAAGAGCACGGCGGATCTGTACGGCTTCAGTGATCGAGGCCAACGCCCCATACCGGTCCCCCGTCTCACTCTGCTGGACGGAGAGGTTGTTCAGAGACGAAGCGAGATCGGACAGATGGGCCTCCGGGCTCTCCTGAGCAAGAGCACGGTAGGCGTCGACAGCTTCAGTGGCTGAGGCTAGCGCCGCCTCCCGGTCGTCCCCGACCCCACCCTGACAGCTGGAGAGGCTGTTCAGGGACATGGCGAGCTCGGGCAGATAGGCAGCCGGACTGACCTGGGCAAGGGCGCGGCAGATCTCGACGGCTTCGGTGATGTAACCGAGAGCCGCCCGCCAGTCCCCGACAGCGACTTCACGATGGCTGGTGCGCTGGAGCTGTCGAGCTAACGCAGCGGGGTGGGTCGCGCCATCGGCCCGCAAGATCGACAGGCGCCGAAGGTCGGCCTGCAGACCGAGTTCGGGCAGACCGATCGTCGTGAAGGGAATGGCGTCGGCGAGATCGTCGAGCCAGGGCACCGTCGGCTCGTCGTCGACGAGCTGGTGGAGAGCGGTCAGCGCGGTACCGCCTTGTTCTGCGGCGACCTGGAGGACGGGTCTCCATCGGTCTGCACCAACACTGGCCCAGGCCTTCACCATGCGTGCGGCGCTGTCGGGCGCGGCCATGGCGGCGCGGTTGAGCTGGCGCAGGGCGGCCAGGAGACGATCGTCGTCGAGGCCGTACAGGATGCCGGGGAGCAGGTCTTCGTCGTCGTGGAGTTGATGGAGGGTGAGGTGGTCGGCGATCGGGTCTGGGCGCAGGACGAGGGGTTCGTCGGGGCCGGGCTGCAGGCAAGTCGTCAGGGTGGTGCGGACGGTCTCGCGCCATTCGGCGGCGTCGGCAAGCTCCTCCACGGCGCACAGTGCGACGTTGATCGCTTTGCGTGTGGTGGGTGCGCGCAGGGTGAGGCTGGCGACGGCCCGGTTCAGGACGTCCAGGGGCGCATCGGCGTCTCGGCCGAGCCTTGCGTTCTTTCTGTAGGTCTGGGCCCAGTAGGTGTGTTCATGGGTGAGGACTTCTTCGTAGAGGTCCTGACGCGTGGTGGGCAGTCGGCTGGGACTGCGGGCTGCCAGCAGGGCCAGCAGGACGTGGTCGAGAGTGGTCCAGTCGGTGGGGGCGGCCCGGTCGGCGGCATCGAGGTCGAGGTCGTCATCGGGACCATGGTGGAAAGTGCGGGCGGCGCGGCGGAAGAGGGCCGCGCCAGCGGGGTGTTCGGGCGGCAGGTGGAGAGGGGCACTCTCGCGGACAAGGTGACCGTCGCGGTTCCACGTTCCGCGCAGGGCCGTGAGCCACTGGCCGTCGATGGCGCGGGCGGTCATGACGACGATCGCGGGTGCCGCGCCGCTGTCGATGCGGCGTTTGAGGATGGTCAGGAGCTGTTCGGCGTCGGCGGTGCGGGCGTCGGCGTAGTCGAGGACGATGAGGGTCGGTGAGACGACGGTGCCGAGCCAGTCCCACCCGGTCGGACGCTCGCGCAGGTAGCCGGTGTACCAGCCGTGCCGGGTCGCCAGTTGGTGGGCGAGTTCCAGGGCGAGCCGGGTCTTGCCCGCGCCACCGACGCCATGGACGACGGTGACGCCGGTGTAGGCCCCCATCGCTACCGTGTGGCACCAGTGGGTGAGGATGGTCAGCTCGTCCCGGGCCTGGAAGGGCACGACCGCGTGCTCGGCCCGTAGCGCTTGCAAGGGTCGGTGGACCGCTGGGTCCAGCGCCACGTACGGCGGGCGCAGCGGCTGGTCGTCGGGGCGGTCGGCCGGGGTGTGGGTGTCGCGTTCGCGCCAGGCACGGCGGATGTCGACGGCGAGGCGCCAGGTCCAGTCACGGGCGTAGCGGGCGCCGGCGGCAGCCGCCTCGGCGAAAGCGGCACCGGTGCCGAGGATGGGTGAGGAGGGCAGGGCGCGCGCGACGCCGACCGGGTCGATCAGCAACAGCGGCCTCGACGGTCCCGTCAGGTCGGCCTGGACGAGTTCGTCGAAGCCGTCGGGGCGGCCGTCCCATACATCCGCATCCGGCGGACGGATGCCGTCGGGCTCGTCGATCCACACGCCCAGAAGGGCATGCGCTGCGCGCCCCGGCTGAGGTGGGTCGAGGACGAGGACGAGGGGATGCAGGCCGGAGTGGAGGCAGGCGCCGGCCAGGATCAGGGCGAGGTCCAGGCAGGTGGCGTGCTTGGGGCACCACAGCACCTCGCCGGGCTGGCGGATGACCTGCCGACCGGGATCGTCGGAGGGCGCTTCGTGGGAGTAGGTGATCCCGGCACCGGCCACCGCCTCGTAGACGGCCTGGGCCTGCCCGAGTCGGCTGTCGGCAGGGGGCCCGGGCAGGTGGAGCAGGGCGGCGACCTCGTCGGGCAGCACGTACTTGGCCAGCGCGGCCGGTTCCCCTTCGAGGGACCAGCGGGGCCACGAACCGGTGGACGTGAGGGCTCTCATGGGGCCACCACCGCGAGGGTGTCGGACGCCGACAGGTCACCGACGCCGGGCACGGCCCGCACACTCACCCGCACGTCATACAGGCCGGGCTCCGGGCCGGGCAGTTCGGTGACGTAGCTACCCCGGTCACGGTCCCATTCCAGTCGCCTTTCCGCGACCACGGCCCGAGGGCCGTGCACCGGGCGCAGCGAGGCCCACACCGCGAGCCCACCCGGGTCGGTGGTGGCCTCCGGCGGCAGGCTGTCCCCGCGTAACTGCGCCTGAAGCGGGATCGCGCAACCCTGCGGGTGGAGTTCGTCCAGATCCAGGCCGAGGGCGGCCTCGCGTTCTTCGCCGCGGGCCGCGGACAGCCGCTGCCGTTCCTCGTAGACCTGGACCAGGTCGGGTACCCAGTCGGCGGAGACGATCGGGCCGTGGCGGTCGCGGGCCCGCCAGCCGGAGGTGTCGTGGCCGTCCATCTCCACCGGGACGGCGGAGATCGCCGGTACGGTGCCGTCGCCGTGGTCCTCCTCCCAGCCCGCCAGCTCCAGCCAGTCCGGCAGCTTCTTGCTGACCTTCAGTGCGCGGCCGTCCCACACCGCCGAGCCCGCGGTGCGGTGGCTCCAGCCCAGCCGGGGCACCACCTGCGGCTCGGCCCCGCTGCGCGGCATCTCCTGCCACGCCTGCTCGATCTCCTCGTGCAGCGCGAAACCCTGCTTCGCCAGGGGGCGCAGGCTGTCCAGAGGCACATCGTGGGGGTAGAGGGGAGCCGCGGAGGCTGTGTCCCAGACCATCGGGTAGCGGGGCAGCAATTCGCTGACCGATGGCCACTGGCCCAGCAGGTCGCTCACCGGGGCCAGCCGGACCCCCGCCACCCGTACGCCGTTGGCCAGCAGTTGCAAGGCCTTGGGGGCGCCGCGGTGAGGGGTCCCCAGAGTGATCAGGGCCCGGCACAGCGGCCAGCCTTCGAGTGGGCCCAGCCAGTACCGGGCGACCAGACCGCCCATCGAGTGGGCGACCACCACGACCCGGCCCGCCCGCTCGGACGGGGCGAGGTCCTTCAGCCGGTCGTGGACGTCGGCCGCGAGCAGCTTCGCGGCATGCCTGACGCCGAGACGGAAGTCGTACGGGAACAGCACCACGTTCGCGGCCGGGTCACGCCGGTCCGGATGCCCGGTGTCGACGACCGCACCGGGCAGGGCCTGGAGATTCGCCACCAGCCGTTCGTAGCCGGGGACGACGGTCCAGCCCGGCAGCAGCCGCTTGGAGCCGATCAGCCCCACCGCCCGCAGCGGTTCGTCCACCGCCAGTCGGTGCGGCCGGGACAGCAGGCCGGCGATGTCACCGAAGCCCGCGTCCCACACCACCTTCGACCGCTCGGCGCCTTCCTCGGGCCGTTCCAGCACGCTGCCACCGATTCCGGGCAGCACGTACACCAGATGCCTGCGTCCCATTTCCCCCGCCTCCCACCCGGGCCGCGTCCCACGGCCCCGGCCATGGGGCTTCTTCTACCAGCAACGGGAAGCCGGGCGCCGGAAGTTCCGGGAATATCATCCTTTCGAAACTCCTCGGCTTGCACTGTCCATGCAGACCCGACCTATGCAGACCCGGCCTATGCAGACCCGGCCTATGCGGACCCTGCCGGCGACTACCGGTAGAGGGCAGCCCGCTCCACCACACTCCACGTCGTACTGGTCACCACGTACAGCGCGGCGGCCAGCGGCACCACCGCCACGGTGATGAGCGTGAAGAAGGACATGAACGGCATCACCTTGGTCACTGCTCCCACGCCCGGCATCTGCTCCCCGCCACTGACCTGCACGGCCGGGTTGGCCGCCATCATGCGCTTGCTCAGCCGGTAACTGAACACGGCGACGCACGCGACGACGACGAACAGCCCGGCGTACACGAGCCCCGCACCACCGAACGGACCGGCCTGGAGCGCGTCCGCCCACCGTCCACCCAGCGGCGCGGCGAGCAGCTGGTGGCCGAGCAGCTCGTTGGTCTCCCCGCCGATCGTGTCGCTGGAGAACAGGTGGTAGAGCAGGAAGAAGGCGGGCACCTGGAGCAGCCCGGGCAGGCAGCCGGCGAGCGGCGACACCTTCTCCTCGGCGTGCAGTTCCAGTACGGCCCGCTGGAGCTTCTCGGGGTTCTTCCCGTGCTTCTTCCGCAGCTCGGCGATCTTCGGCTGGAGCGCGGTCCGGGCCTTCTGACCGCGCGCGGCGGCCCGGGACAGGGGGTGGACGAGGAGTCGTACGAGCGCGGTGAACAGGACGATCGCGGCGGCGGCCGCGGAGGCGCCGAACAGCGGCTGAAGGAGGTCGGCGAGTTGCTCGACCAGGTTGGCGAAGACGGACATGGGTGAGCCCTCCGGGGGTCTCGTCGTGCCGGAAAGGAGCATGGCGGCATGACGACCCGCGCGGGGTCAGCTAGGTGGAAGCGCCCCTACGCGACGGTCGCCCGGAGGGCGTGACCGGGTGCCCGGGGCCGGGTGCGCCCCCTGGCGTCGGGGTCGCGTTGAGGCAGGAAGGCCGTACGCAGATCACGGTCGCGGATGGCCGTACGCACACGGGTACGCGGCACGGCGGGCGCGCAGCGCGAGCCGAGGAGGGCGCACACCGCGAGTGCGGCCGAGGCGGCGGCGGTCGCGGCGAGGGCGACGGTGGCGGAGAGGCTGCCGGTGTCGAGCAGGGCCACTTCCACGACCAGGAAGAGCAGCACGAGAGCGGGACGCGGACTCGCCCAGTTACGGTTCATCGGCTGCCCTCCCTCTCGTACGTCCGTATGCCCTGCTGTCGGTTATACAGGATCACCCTCCCGAGCGGGTCCGGGACTTCGTACACGGGATTGAGAAAGGGCTGTCACAACTCTCGACAACACACCTGCCACGCCCGATGCTTCTCGATGCCACGAGCGGGCCAACCCGCGACGCCGGACCGGGGGACGGGCGCCTGCCCCGGATCCCCCCACGTTCCCCTACGGAGGAGCCGTGATACGACGCAGATCCCTGCTGGCCGCAGCAGGGGGTACGTTCCTCGGCAGCGCCCTCGCGACGGGCACCGCGCACGCGGACGCCACGATCGCCGTCAACCCGTCGACCACGTACGGCACCTGGGAGGGCTGGGGCACCTCCCTCGCCTGGTGGGCGGGCGTCTTCGGCGCCCGGGACGACTTCGCGGACCTCTTCTTCACCACCAAGTCGGTGACGTACAGCGGCCGTTCCCTCCCCGGCCTGGGCCTCAACATCGCCCGCTACAACCTCGGCGCGTCCAGCTGGAACAGCGTCGGCGGCGAGACGATGGTGAAGTCGCCCAACATCCCCGGCTTCAAGCAGATCGAGGGCTTCTGGCAGGACTGGAACAATGAGGATCCCACCTCCTCCGCCTGGAAGTGGTCGGCGGACGCCAACCAGCGCGCGATGCTCGTGAAGGCGACCCAGCGCGGCGCGATCACCGAACTCTTCGCCAACTCCCCCATGTGGTGGATGTGCTCCAACCACAACCCGTCGGGCGCCGCGAACGGCGGCAACAACCTCCAGACCTGGAACTACCGCCAGCACGCCTCCCACCTCGCGGCGACGGCCCTCTACGCCCGCAACAACTGGGGCGTGAACTTCGCGACGGTCGACCCCTTCAACGAGCCGGCCTCCACCTGGTGGACGGCGACCGGCACCCAGGAGGGCTGCCACATGGACCCGGCGGTCCAGGCGGCGGTACTCCCGTACATGCGCAGCGAGTTGGACAAACGCGGACTGACGAGCATCCGCATCGCGGCGTCGGACGAGACGAACTACGACACCGCCCGCTCGACATGGTCGTCCTTCGACTCCGCCACGAAAGCCCTGGTCTCCCAGGTCAACGTGCACGGCTACCAGGGTTCGGGCGGCCGTCGCGACCTCCTCTACACGGACGTGGTGACGACGTCCCGCAAGAAGCTGTGGAACTCCGAGACGGGCGACAGCGACGGCACGGGCCTCACCCTGGCGTCGAACCTCTGCTACGACTTCCGCTGGCTGCACCCCACGGCATGGTGTTACTGGCAGGTCATGGATCCGTCGACGGGCTGGGCGATGATCGCCTACGACGCGAACACGCTCCAGCCGACGACGGTCCAGACGAAGCACTACGTACTGGCCCAGTTCAGCCGCCACATCCGCCCCGGCATGACCATCCTGGACACGGGAGTGAGCTACGCGGTGGCGGCCTACGACGCGACAGCCCGCCGCCTGGTCCTGGTGGCGGTCAACACCTCCACCTCCGCCCAGACCCTCACCTTCGACCTCTCCCGCTTCTCCACGGTGACGGGCGGCTCGGGAGGAGCGGTCCCCCGCTGGAACACCGTGACGACGGGCGGCGGCGACCTCTACACACCGCACTCAGACATCCGCCTGAACGGAAAGTCGGTAAGCGTCCCCTTCGCGGCGAAGTCGGTCCAGACACTCCAGGTAGACGGAGTGACGCTGTAGGCCGGCGTTGGCGTAGACCGGCATCGGCGTAGGCCGGCGTCGGCACGGCAGCGGTTCGGGGCGAACCGTGAAGCCGGGGTGGGCGAGCAGGGGAAATCGGGAGGTCGGATGGTCTGGCCTGCGCATCTCTCACGCTCGTCACCTCCCGGCAGTACGGTGTCCCCCATGCGCCCCGACACGCCTGCCGAGAACGTCGACCACACCGCCGAGGCGGCACGCCTGGAGCGGACCGCCGGCCTTTACCCCGAGGACGCCGAGGCCCTGCTGCTGCGCGCCGCGGCCCACCTGGAACTCTCCGGCGCCCGCCCCGAGGCCACGGCTCTCTACGACCGCCTGCTGTCCTCCACCGTCACCCTGGAGAACCCCCACCTGGTCCGCGCCCTGAAGGCCTCGAACCTCTGGGAGTACGGCCACGAGGCCGAGGCCAGAGCGATCATCGAGGGCGTCCGGGCGGCCGCGCCCGGAGACCCGGCCCCCTGGGTGATCGCCGCGGAGGCCCTGGAGAACCACGACGAGTTGGAAGCGGCGCACGACACGTTCACGGAGGCCGTCCGCCACCTCCTGACCGACGTCCCGCAGCCCCCGCAGCCGACCCACCCCCTCCTCTTCGGCCGTCACCGGGTCCGCCGCATGCTGGGCACGCCCCACGACGAGTGGGACGCCCTGGCCGACTCGGTCCACTCCCTCCCCGTCTCCCTGGACGAACTCCACGACCCGAAGCGCGTGTGGTCCCTGGGCTCGGAGAACCCGGCAGAACTGGAAGCGGAGATCCACCGCCTCCGAGCGGAACTGGGCGCCTACCGCGAGGCCCTCTCCCGCCCGTTCCCGGTGGCGATCCTCCACTGGCCGGCGACGGAGCTCACGGAACTCCTGGAGGCGTATCCGGCGCTCGCCTCGGAATACCCCTCGCACGAGACCCACCTCGCGACCATAGAGGCCGCCCTGCGAGAGCTGGCCTCGTCCGGCACCCCCAACCTGGGCATCGTCACCGGCACGGTCCCCTCCTACGAGGCCTTCGCAGCCTCGGAACTCTCCTCCCCGTCCGACCCCACCCTGCTCCCCCAGTACGCGACGACCCTGGCGGCCCGGGGCCGAGCGGTGGCCTGGCCCCCGCAGCAGGGATCGGCTTGCTGGTGCGGCTCGGGCCGCCCCTACGGCCAGTGCCACGGCGCGGTCGCAGCCTGACAAGAACCGGAGACCCCGCCCCGCAGAATGCGCCACCCCCTCACGGGGCAAAATGGACGTATGACCACCAAAGCACTCCTGGACGGCGGACCGGACGATCTGACAGGCAAGATCGTCCCGGTCACCCCGCCCGGCCAAGAACTCAAGATCCCCCACCGCGGCGGCTACGAGCACTACAAGGTCACCACCCGCCACGAAGACACCGAGGAGGGGTCGGCGACGGTGTATCGCTGGTGGGAACGGACGGAGGTCGCGGAGTAGCGGGGCCGCGCACCACGACCGACCCCGGGGCGCACCGGCCGATACCCACAAGACCCAGCCGCCACTGCTAGCCACACCGGGCCCGTCAGCCGTCACCGCCAGTCACCGACAGCCACCCCGGCCCGACCACAACCGCCTGCCACCTGGCCGGCCTGCCAACCGCCGAGACGACCCGGCGTGCGCCGAAAACCTGCCGCGCACCGTCTCCGCCCCCGGGCAGAACAGCCTCCAGCACCGCCCCCCCCCACCTCCGACCCCCACTCCCCCGGGCCGCCCGCTCGCTTCTATCGCGTGCTTGAGAGGCCCGGGTCAAGGGTGAGCCCGAAGGGCCATCGGCGCAGCCGACGCGGAACGCAGCGCAGCGGAGTGAAGCGCCCTTGAGGCGGGGCGTGGAGGCACGACACTGGCCGGGAAGCGGGCGGTCCCAGACTGGACTCGGCCTCGGCACAGCCGTCGGTTCCTCTCAGCCAACCCAGCTTGCACACGCTCCATTACAGACAGCGAACACCTGCAAAGTAGGATATTCAAGGAACATCCTTGGCCAAAGCTGCCGGAAAATAAGGGACTTATCGCCCCTGTTCGGCATCTGCCTCCCCTATGTCCAATCTTTGCAGTACGGTCACACTCCCCGTTGGATGTAAGGGGCTGCTACTTCGTAACGCAGTCTCTGACCTGTGCATTTGAGGAAGCATGCCCTACGAGCCCGGCGCCGACTGGCAGTACAACGTCCCCACGACCGGCAGCACGCACTTGCCTCCAGATGCGGGCTACGGCAGGGCTCTGACCAACCAGGGTTATGGCTTCGAGGTCGCCGTAGCTGACCTCATCGACAACTCCATCGATGCCGACGCAGACACGATCGTCGTGCACTTCCTGCGTGATGCCGACCGGATTCTCACGTTGTTGATCATCGACAACGGCAAGGGCATGGACGAGGCAGGGCTGGATGCCGCGATGACGGTGGGGCGCCGCCGTGACTACGGCGAGGGCGCCCTGGGCATGTACGGCACAGGCCTGAAGGCCGCTTCACTCTCCCATGCTTCGTCGCTCACCGTGGTCAGCCGCACTAGGAGAAGCCGAGCTGCGGGACGGCGCCTTACCGCGGAGGGCATCGAGGACAGCTTCCGCTGCGACACCGTCGACCCGCTGTACGCGCAGGATCTCGTTGACCGTTATGACGGGGTCATCGAGTGGCAGGGAACCGTCGTCCGCTGGGATGGCGTGCGGGCCTTCGAGACCGTCGCGCGCGGCCAGAGCGACCAGTTCCTGTCAAAGGCGATTGCTCGCCTCGAGACCCACCTTGGGCTCTACCTGCACCGGTATCTGCAGCGCGGCCTGAAGCTAGACATAGCCGTGTGGGACGTAGGCAGCGGAGAGCGTGGACTCGGCGAGGAAGTGGACCACATCGCCGTAGAAGCCCTGGACCCGTTCGGTTACAAGGTGCCGGGCAAGCCGGGTTACCCCCGCAAGTTCCAGGCCCCAGTGGAAGGCCTTGGGGAGCTTTGTCTCACCGCCCACATCTGGCCTGCCAAGTCCAAGCAGGCGGGCTTCCGCCAGATCGGGTCACTCACGGAAAGACAAGGCTTCTACTTTTACCGGAACGACCGGCTCGTGCAGGCGGGTGGATGGAACGGCTGGCGAAACCCAGAGGGGCATCACGTTCTCGCCAGAGTCGCCGTCGACCTTCCGTCTCACGAGAACAACGTTCTGAGCCTCGATGTGAAGAAGGAGAGCGTCACCGTCACTCCAGCCTTCACGGACGGCCTCGACAAGGCCGTGGACGCCAAGGGACACATGTTCCGGAGTTACCTGCTGGACGCTGAGACTGCCTACAGGGACGGTTCCAGGCGAAACGAGATCGTCCGCAAGCCTGTCACTCCCCCAGGCAAGGGCCTGGATCCAAGAGTCAAGCGAGTGATCAAGGAAGAACTGCCCGAGAAACCGGGCGAGGAGCCGATCACCTTCACGTGGGGTGTGCTTCCGCCGAACCAGTTTTTCGACCTTGACCGCGAGCGCAATGCGGTCATCCTCAACAACGCCTACCGGGAAGACTTCAACGACGGCAGGCGTGGCGGTGCGAACGACGCCCCGGTCGCGAAGACCTTGCTGTACCTGCTTCTTGAGGACTGTTTCGGGCTGGGGCGCTGGGAGCGTAGCCGCCAAGACCGTCTGGACTACTGGAACACCATCCTCCTGGCTTCCGTAGATGCCCAGCGCATGCGGCGGGCGCAGCAGCTCTCCTGACACAAGCGCGCAGTCATTCCTGTCTCACTTTGATGCGGACTGAGGACTTCTTCACATGAGTGACACCCCAGCCAAGGTGCTCCTTGAAATTCACACCCATGCGCTGGCCGGCATGATGAACGCCCCCCGGCACTTCGCGCGTTGGGCTGCCGTCGCAGCCGACGAGGACTATCCCGACGCCGACCTGAGTGAGGAACTTTTCCACACCTACCTCGTCAACGGCGACGAGGCACTCAGAGCCCTATGGAGCCGTCACCTCACCGCCTGGGACTTCGCCGAAGAACCTCAGTGGGCGCTTGCAACACCTGCCCGCACTGATGAACGGCGAACAGCCGTGTATGACCGGCTGCGGTTTGGCAATGATTTGCGGAAGGCGCTGGATGACTCCGTACCCGTCGCGAAAATCCCTGGCCCCACAGTAATCACGCGTGAATTCACCCCGTGGTACACCGCCGATCGAGCTGCCGCCCGTTCTTTCTATTGGACGTCGTACGAGCAGAAGCTTCGCGCCAAGGGGTGGTCCGACGCTGCGATAGCGAGCCTCGATGAAGCAAGTCGGGCAGTCGTGGAACGCCTCACCGATCCCGAACAACCGGCAGCCCGACAGGCGAAGGGCCTGGTCGTCGGATACGTACAGTCAGGCAAGACAGCGAACTTCACTGGCGTCGCAGCCAAGGCGATCGACGCCGGCTACCGCCTCGTCATCGTGCTGGGCGGCACGCTCAACCTGCTGCGCGCTCAGACCCAGCGCCGCCTCGACATGGAACTCATCGGGCAGGAGAACATCCTGCGAGGGGCGGATATCACGGACCTGGACTCCCTCGTAGGCGTGGACTACGTTGGCGACGACGAGGACTGGGACGACTTCGTCCAGCACGGCGCACGCCCGTCTGTGCTTGGCGCGTTTGACATCGAGCGTCTGACGACTCGCGACAACGACTACAAGAGCCTGGCGCAAGGTATCCGAGCCCTTGAGTTCGAAAAGCGCGAACCGACCCGCCCGCTACATGATCCAGCGAACCTCCACCACGCAGCGGCCCGCATCCTTGTGGTGAAGAAAAACAAGTCTGTCCTCACCAAGCTCGTCAAAGACCTCAAGCAGATTCACGGACTGCTCGGTGAACTGCCCGCCCTGATCATTGATGACGAGTCCGACCAGGCGTCCGTCAACACCCTGGATCCTAAGAAGTGGGAGCAGGGCAGCACTGAGCGGACTGCCATCAATGGGCTGCTCTCGCAGCTCCTGAACCTGTTGCCGCGCGCGCAGTACGTTGGCTACACGGCCACCCCCTTCGCCAACGTCTTCATCGACCCTGGTGACGACGAGGACATCTTCCCCAGCGATTTCCTGATCTCGCTTCCTCGTCCTTCCGGGTACATGGGCGCTCAGGACTTCCACGACTTGGACTCGGCGATACCCCGAGATGAACGCACGTACGTCAACTCCCAGGAGAAGGCACACATCCGGGACATCTATGAGTCGACGGGGGACCGTCTTCAAGAGGCCATGGACGCCTTCGTCCTGTCTGGTGCTCTAAAGCTGTACCGGGCTGACCACGGTGTGGATGGCGGCCCGTTCCGGCACCACACGATGCTCGCCCATCAGTCGGTGCGGAAAGACGATCACGCGGATCTCGCGTTGCGTATCAATTCCATGTGGCATCAGGCGGGTTACAGCTCGGCCGCCGGCCACGAACGCCTTGCCGCGCTCTGGGCTTCGGACTTCGCTCAAGTCAGTGAGGCACGTGCGTCGGACCTCCCTGCTCCTCCCTCCTATGAGGGACTGCGTCCCTACGTGAATGCCGCACGTCAGCGCATCGGCTCAGGGGGGCAGCCAGTCATCGTCGTAAATGGGGACTCCGACCGCTACTTCGATCAGCTGAACCTCGACTTCGACCGGACACCGCACGTCTGGAAGATCTTGGTGGGCGGAACGAAGCTCTCTCGCGGGTTCACCGTAGAAGGCCTGACCATCACCTACTACCGGCGCACCACCCAGCAAGCCGACACCTTGATGCAGATGGGACGCTGGTTCGGCTTCCGACCCGGTTACCGGGACCTGGTCCGGCTCTACATCGGACGAGAGGAGCCCTTCGGCCGCAATAGGTATGCCGATCTGTACGAGGCTTACGAAGCGATCTGCCGTGACGAAGAGACGTTCCGGGAGCAACTGGCGCAATACGCCGCAGTGGTCGATGGGCAGCCGCAGATAACACCGATGCAAGTGCCTCCCCTTGTGGCCCAGCACCTGCCTTGGATCAGGCCTTCGGCCCGCAACAAGATGTTCAACGCGGAGCTGGTGGAGATTCGATCACCTGGCCGTCCCATTGAGCCCGCGGCGTACCCGGAGAACAACGCGGCACTCAAGCGGAACACAGAGCGCTGGCGTCCCCTGCTGGACTCACTCAACGCAGCCCCGGCTATGTTCACCAATCCGCCGGACAATTCCAGCTCGCTCATGCGAACCTTCGAGGCGCTGACCGGAACCGTCTCGCACAGTGACCTCGTCAGCGTGCTGTCTCAGCTCGAATGGGAACGTCCAGGGCACTTCGACCCACACCTGACGTACCTCAGCCAGCTCGACGGAAAGCTCGGGAAGGTGGATGACTGGCTCCTCATCTCCCCTCGCCTAGCAGCGAACACTCGCGTAGAGGCCCGCGTGCTCGGATCTCTGCCACTGTCCCTCGCCCGCCGAAGCCGACAAACCGGCAAGACCTCCTTCGGCCGCATCGCCAGTGTCGAACACCGCACTGCGGGCCAGCGCCTGATCGATACAGCGCGCTCATTGGCTGAGGGGCGCCCCGGTGAGAGCACCGGCATCGGTTCTACGACGGGAGTGGCACTCCTGTACCCCGTTGTGGAGGGGGACAGCCACAGCGACGTGCAGGCGGTCGTGCGGAACGGCTCTGCCGATCCGTCGAAGATCGTGATGGCGTTCACCTTGATCCCGCCTACCTCCGCCATGAGCGCCGACCGGCGCTTGGTGCGCTTCCGCGCCAAGAACTCGAGGTACGCCTATGACGCAACAATTCCAACGAGTTCGTTCTGAGTTCCGCCTCCTCAACGTCAGGGCCGCCCCGCGAGGGGCGGTCACTCGAGGACAAAGCCGTTCCGGCCGGTCGTGCAGATCGGACGGTCCGCAGGCGCATAGCGGGCGGGGGCGAAGGGAAACGTAGAGCGGTCTTCGGACGGGGGCGGGATGTCGACGACCTACGGGACAACCCTTAGACGATGATCCAACAGGCCGGCCATACTCCAAGACATGGACGCCAGCGCAAACGATGGGCCGATAGCCCCAAACGGAACCCCTTGGTGGGAACTCACAGTCCAGCCAGGCACCCGGAACAGGCCGTTTGGCCAAGAGCGACGGCTAGCGGCCTGGCTCTGGTTCAACAAGGAAATAGGCGACATATTCACGATGAACGAGCTCCGCGACGCGCTGGGTTCGGACATCGTCGGCAAGTCCGAGCACCTCAATCGCCGTCTCCGCACCCTGCGCTCAGTGGGATGGATCATCCCGTCGTATAAGGATGACGGCTCGCTGGGCACAGACGAGTATCGGCTCCAGACCAAGGGGGCCCGGTACTGGCTCGACGAGGATCGCCTAGCCCACAAACGATTTGCGCCATCAGCCCGCGTACGGCGCGACGTCATAGACCGCGACGGCGGACGCTGCGTTGTCTGCGGCGCGGGGGCCGGGGAGTCCTACCCAGGTGAGCCCGACAGCAAGGCCCGGCTCACCATCGGGCATCGAGTGCCGCAGGAACGTTTGAGGACACGTGGAGCGGCCGACGACACCGACAACTGGCGTACCGAGTGCGCACGGTGCAACGAGCCCGTCCGAGACGGGGCTCCCGATCCCTGGCAGTACGACGAGGTACTAGCACAGGTCCGGCGCCTTAGCCGAGGAAACAAGCAAACGCTACTTAGTTGGCTGCAGCGCGCGGAACGTACTCGTTCAGAGCTTGACCGTGTCTACGATCTAGCTCGGGTCCTCACGCACCAGGAGCAGGAGGATCTCATTACCTACTTGCAGACCAGCTCCGGCATCTGAGTTAGGAGTCCTCCTCACGTGACAGCGGCGCTCACGACAGCCAGGAAAAACTTTCACGATGACCTCACCGGGAAGTACACCCTTTCCCTGTCCCCTGACGGCGTGGCCTCAAATGCCGACAGTAGTCAGAAAACCAGCGTCAGCATCGGGTTAAGCATTGCAAAGGATCTCTCGGCAGGGACCATCCCCAAGAAGCTCACCGGGCAGCGAGTCGGAAAGCAGTTCGAAGAGGCCGTCGAGGGGTTCCTGTCAGATACCTTTCCCCTATTCCAGTCTCTCCGCCCGGGTGATTGGAGCATCGAGAATGTCGGCGGCTCCCGAGCCGAGTACCAGATTTCTAGGTACGAGCCCTACACTCACCTAGCCGACCTCGCGAACGCAATTGAAAACGACCGGAATCTCGCCTCGGTACTGGGAAATTCCTACGAGATCAGCCCGGATATTTTGATACTCCGACACCCGGAACCAGACGAGAACATCAATCGCGATTCAGATCTGGTTGACTCGAAATCTGGCCGCTACGGCATCATTAGGCTCACCAATCAGGATCGCCCCATTGTTCACGCCATAGTCTCGTGCAAGTGGACGCTTCGCAGCGACCGCGCCCAGAATGCACGCTCAGAGGCCCTCAATGTTATCCGAAACCGGAAGGGGCGCACTCCCCACATCGCGGTCGTCACCGGAGAGCCCTCGCCCTCCCGCCTGGCATCACTAGCGCTTGGCACTGGTGATATCGACACCGTGTATCACTTCGCCCTGCCGGAGCTGATCAAAGCGGTCCACGAAACAGATAACGACGAGGCAGTCAGTATGCTCAACACCCTCGTTACCGGTAAACGTCTTCGCGACATCAGTGACCTGCCGCTAGATCTGGCGATCTAGCAGCAGGCCTACCAGCGGGCATGACGTGGCTAGCTGATTCGGGATCGCAATTCAGCAAAGCGTGCGTGCCGGTCGTGGTCTTCCTGGCCTGTGAACCCCTTGAAGCCCGCGAGCCGGTACGCACGACCTCCGAGCTGATCATCTTCGTCGATCACGAAGTCCCGCGCGAGCAGGGCCATCCGGCGCTCGAAGGCCAGAGAGTCCATCTTCTCACCAGCAAGCCGCACCAGCTCTTTCTCCGTCAGAGCAGTTGACGCATTCTTCAAGGCCAGGTAGAGCGCGTCATGCATAACTTCGTTCTCAACTTCGGCCAGTTGCTTTGGCTCGCCCTTGCGGTTCAACGCATTGGCGATGGCAGTGCCAATCGCACGGGCAACGGGTGGTGGGAATGCGTTGCCGATTTGGCGATACCTGGTCGTCTTGCGACCAGTGAACTCCCACTCATAGTCGCGCTCCTTGCCCCAGCCTTGGATGCGAGCCACCATCTCTGTGGTGAGCTTCGGCAGGAAGTTCACTGGAGTCGATCCGTCCGGCGGCGCGTCGGCAACCCCCATTGCATCTACGCCGAGGTTACGCCAAGCTGCTTTCGCGCGAGTTGGACCAAGGTCCGCGCCACCATGCTTCTTGGAGCCGCCAACAATAGTGGGGGCAATGTCGTTCGCTTTCTGCGCCCAAGCTTCGGCCCCCAGCCAGCCTTTAGCAGCCATCATGTCCTGCAGTGCCGTTCCAACGGTCTGCGTGGTGGGCTTTTCTTCAGGCCAGTTGAACCATTGGGCATCTTCATGGCGCATGGCAACTAGGACGAAACGCGGTCGCAACTGTGGGACGCCGTAGTTATTTGCATGCAAGAGTTTCCAGTCGGACCAGTAGCCGAGGTCCCTCAGGCGATCTTTCACATGCTGGCGGTAGGCAGAGAAGCGAGGCATCGAGAGGCCGCGAACGTTCTCAAGAAGGAGCGCCCGGGGCTTCATCTTGCCGGCCAGTTCAACGGCCCACGCGAAGAGGTCACGCTCGTCGGTCGCGCCGAGCTGCTTACCGGCGATCGAGAACGGAGGGCATGGCACTCCACCTGCGAGAAGATCGATATCGATGTATTTGCCTGGTTTCCAGAGGTCCTCGTCGGCGACGTCACCGTGCACCACCCTCCAGTCGCGATTCGCGCGAAGGGTGTTGACGGCGTTCTCGTCGAGCTCGACGGCGACGGCGTGATCGAAACCTGCCAGCTCAAGGCCGAGCGACTGGCCCCCAGCGCCCGCGCAGATCTCCACGGCGGACAGATCAGCCACGCTCATACCTCCATGTCTGTCTTGCACAGGTCTACTATCCTGACCCATCAAACACTGTGGGTCTGACACTAGGGCTTACGGTGGATGCGATGACCCCTAGCTCTGATCCCGCAACGCCGACACCGCCGACGCCTGGCCGCTCACGCAACATGGCTGCGATCAAGCGGCGGGATACTAAGCCCGAGCGGACCATCCGGTCGCTGCTCCACGCCGCGGGGAAGCGGTACCGCGTTGACTACCGTCTGCAGCTGGAGGGCGCGCGCCCACGTCCCGACATTGCTTTTACTCGTGCGCGAGTAGCTGTGTTCGTCGACGGCTGCTTCTGGCACTGCTGCCCCGAGCATGGCCGGCAGCCTGGTGTGAATGGTGGCTATTGGGGGCCGAAGCTGGAGCGCAATGTGGCCCGGGACAGGGCCGCTGACGAAGCCCTTGCCGCGGCAGGCTGGTCTGTCGTCCGCGTGTGGGAGCACGAGGACCCAGATAGGGCCGCAGCGCGGATCATCGCCGTTCTCGACGCCGCGGCCCCCGGCAGTCAGGGTCCACGCGCTGGCTGAAGGTAGGCTCCACTGCCGTTGGAGTGGACTCTTGCCGGTGCCCTATAAGGCCTCCGCCCTGTCAGGCGGCTCCTGATACAGCTTCATAGCGCATCTGAGCGCGGTCGAGAATGTCGTCCGGATCGTGGCCGCCGACAGTGGTCCAGTGGAGCAGATCAGCGATCAGCTCGACCGCGGACTCAACGAGACTTACCTCTCGCCATCGTCCGTTCTGGCCAAGCGTGCACTCGACCTTCTCGTAGTTCTCGAGCACCTCCACAGCACGCTCGACCCTTCGGCACCTGCGCGCGTCGGTTAGCGGGATCTCGCACCAGACCGCCTTACCCGCCGCACTCAGCACTGTGCCCCAGTCCACCGCCATGGCAGCGAGCAGACGCAGGCCTCGACCGGACTCATCACCGCATCCTGCGGTCTTGACAACGGGCGCAACCGGGCTCTGGTCGTGGACCTCAAGGCGCAGCCTCCCGCCCCTCCTCTCAAGGATCAGGGCTGCCGACACTCCTTCACCAACATGCTTCACGACATTGGTGGCCAGCTCCGTCACGAGAAGTTCGGTTTCGTCAGCAGCCATGACCATGCCCCAGCACTCGAGTTGCCGAACGGCTGCTCTTCTCAGCAAGCGCACCTCCGCCGGCGCTGCTTCAAAGGGCAGAACACAGCGGGCTTGGGGCTCCGTGGCTTCGTAGCCGGGCATGACCATTCCTCCCTCCCTGGCCACGCGGCACTTCAATCCCGCCGTATCCGTACGGCTGCGCTGCGTAGCGACTGAGGAGAGCATGGCATAGAGAAATCTCATTGTGTAACTTCTCACGGGAATCTATCGGGTGAATCTGGTGGTGAGCCGGGTTCACCGCTACCTAGCCTGATGGGCGTCCTCCGGGCTGTAGCCCGGTACATGGCGAAGGAGCTACATGCCCGATCGGAGCACGACACGACGCCGCCAGCTGGGCGCCACCATGCGCAAGTTGCGCTCCCGAACGGGAATGACGCTTGAGCAGGCCGGGCACCTGGTCGGCGTATCGAAAGCGACCGTCAGCAGGTACGAGACCACGGCCGGACCGGTCAAGTGGATCGTCGTCGATGCGCTGTGCCGTGAATACGGAGCAACTGATGCCGAGCGACGAGCAGTGGTCAACCTCGCCAAGAACGCCAAGGAGCAGGGCTGGTGGAGCTCCTTCGCCGATTCCATCCCGGAGAGCATGAACCTGCTGCTCACCTTGGAGGACGAGGCAGTTCGTGAGAACCACTTCTGCTGCGTCTACGTCCCTGGGCTCCTACAGACCCGCGACTACAGCACAGCACTCCAGAAGGCCAACGAGGTGCCCTTGGAGTCTGCGGAAGTCGAGCGGCTCGTCGACATCCGCATGAAGCGGCAGGACATCCTGAGCCGTCCGAAGCCGTTGCGCCTGTGGGCGATCCTTGATGAATCGGTGACCCGCCGCGTCGTCGGGTCACCGACGGTGATGAGGGAGCAACTTGACCGGCTCCTCGAAGCTAACGAGTCGCCTCACATCACCCTTCAGGTGCTGCCGTTCTCCAAGGGGGCTCACGCGGCTGCCCTGGGCAGCTTCGTCATCATCGGTGGCCCCGAACCAGCCCTCGACGTCGTCTATGTCGACTTCCACACAGGCTCCCTGTTCCTGGAGAAGGAGGAGGAACTGGAGCGATACAGACTTGCGTTCGAGTACCTTCGCGCACAAGCGTTGGACATGGAGGCCTCCTCCGCCTTGATCCATCGCGCCCGCAAGGAGCTCTAAATGCCGGCTCGCCCGCAATCCGCTTCTGAGCCCGGGTGGTTCAAGTCGTCGTACAGCGGCGGCAACACCACCGAGTGCTTGGAGTGTGCCAACCTCGCCAACGGCGTGCTCATACGCGACTCCAAGAACCCGTGGGGGCCAGCCCTAGCCATTGGGAGCAGGGCATGGCGTTCTTTCGTGAGTGCCGTGAGTCGATGACAGACTCGTGCGCTCACCGATGTGAAATAGGGCGTCGTGCACGCTACTGGCGTCCGACTACCGGCAGACGCAGGTCTGGCTACGCTGAACGTCATCAGCCAGGCCGGTAGCTAGTGCATCGCGGACCGTAAGCCACCGTCCTTGAGCGCGATGGCACCGGCCAGCTAACGACGTTCCCTGGCGGCAGTTCGGCTGGGCGAAGCGATGCGGAAGTCGCTGGCGTAGAAGGCCAGGTCTCTGCCCGTCCCGTTGGCCAGGAGGTACTCAAGGCCGCCCGGTTCTCACGAGGTTGGCGGTTCCGGGGCGAGCGTCAAGAGCGCCCTTCGGGCGTCGGCTTCGCCGATTGCGCTTCGCTTCACTCTTGACACTCGCCCCTCCACCGCGGGGATTTGGCCGACCGGGCGGCCCAGAGGTGGGGCGGCGGGGACGGCGAGGCAGGAGCTCGGGAGCGTCGCCGAGTGCGGGTACTCGGTGGCGTTCAAGGGTGGCAACGAAGCTGCTCGCGGCTGCCACCACGCCATCGCCGGCCTCCCGGCGACGGCGTGGTGTCAGCGGGCGAACTTTTCGATGGCCTCTGGGGTGACGGGCGTGAAGAAGTTGATGAGGTTGCCGTCGGGGTCGCGGAACAGCAGCGACCGGTTGCCCCAGGGCATCGTGGTGGGCCCGTTGACGAAGTCGGTGACGAAGCCGGTCAGGTTCTGGTGAACGCGGTCCACGTCGTCGACGAGGAACTCGGTGATCACGCTGTGATTGTCCGCCGGGCGGGCGGAGCCCGGGGCGAACAGCGGGACGGTGCGGGTGCCGGCGATCGCGAGGGTCGCGCCCGCCGTCCTGAGTTCGGCGAAGTCCTCGGTGGCCCGTATCGCCTGCATCCCTGTGGCTCGCTCGTAGAAGTCGACGAGGCGTGCGACATCGCTGGTGATGATGCGGATCGAGACGAAGTCCATGGGGATCTCCTTGGCTGTGCTGGAGGCTTACGCGTCGCAGGCTAGGAGAAATAGGGGACAGAATCGGTCCTGTATTAGCGTTAGGCTGCGAATATGCCACGACCTACCGGCCGCGTGCTGACACTCCTGGAGCTGCTGCAGTCGGGCGGCACCCGGACGGTGGCCGAGCTGGCCGACCGTCTCGGCGTCGAAGGGCGCACTGTGCGGCGCTATGTGGACCAGCTGATCGACCTGGACGTGCCCGTGGAGTCGGTGCGCGGCCGCTACGGCGGGTACCGGCTGGCTCCCGGGTATCGCTTGCCTCCGCTCATGCTGAGCGATGACGAGGCGCTGGCCGTGCTGCTCGGCCTGGTCGCCGGCCGCCGGGCAGGGCTGACGACGACGGAGCTCACAGCGAACGAGACGGCGTCGGCGAAGATCCGGCGGGTGCTGCCCAAGCACATCGCCCGCCGGCTCGACTCCCTCCTGGAGACACTCGCCTTCACGGATGAGCCCGGCGAGTTGGATCGCCCGGACGCCGGGGTCCTGCTCACCGTCGCCGACGCGGTGCGCCACCGTCGGCCGGTCTCGATCCGCTACACCGACCGCGACGGACGGCCCAGCCAACGCACACTGCACGCGTACGGGATCGTCGCCCATGCGGGCCGGTGGTACGTCACGGGCAAGGACGCCCAGATCGGCGAGGACCGAACCTTCCGGCTCGATCGCATCGCGGACGCGAGGGCCTTGCCCGGATCGTTCGAAGCGCCCGTGGGTCCCGATCCGGCGCAGCGCGTGTTGTCGGGATTCGCCACGGCCGAGTACCGGCATGAGGTGACCTTGCGGATCCACGGGACAGTCGAGCAGATCCGCGCGCACCTTCCCGCCAGCGTCGCGAGACTGGAGGAACACGAGCCCGCGGACGGTCAGGACCCGGCGGCCGAGCGCTGGCTGCGCGTCGAACTGCGGGCGGAGCGGCTCGACTGGCTGCCTCGGACACTCGCCTCACTCGACCGGCCGTTTGTCATCGAGCGCCCCGCTGAACTCCGCGACCTCGTCATCACGCTCGCCGATCGCCTCACGTCCTACGCCCGCCGAGCCTGACAGTGAGGAACCCATGTCACTGCAGAGGGACGCTCGCGGCGTATCCAGTGCACGCTTCGCACCTGCTCATCGGGGGATCGGGGTGGCGCCCGTCGCCGCGGCGGACAGCTCCCAGAGCCGTGCGGCCGAGTCGGGGTCGATGGCGTAGGCGCGGACGCCTCCGTCGTCCATGGGCTCGTCGGGGGCTGAGACGCGTGCGATGTCGCAGTCCTCCAGATAGAGGCCGCCGCGGTCGTCCAGGAGGGGGGACGTGGCAGCCCACAAGCCCGTGGCGGCGCCCTGCGAAGGCGTCTTGAAGTCGGTGCCGATCACGGTGCCTTGTTCGTCCACCCAGCCGCGGTCGATCTGCTCCTGGAGCGTCATCTCGCGTTGGAGGCCGGTGATGATCTTGCCTGGGTGGAGGGTGAAGGCACGGACTCCGTGAGGGCGGCCGAGGGTGTCCAGGTGTACCGCGAACAGGGCGTTGGCGGTCTTGGACTGGCCGTACGCAAGCCACTTGTCGTAGCCCGTACGGAAGTGCGGGTCGTGCCGGCGGATGTCGGTCAGGGTGTGTCCGGCGGAGCTGTTGACGACGACGCGGGCGCCGTCGGCGGCGGCCAGGAGCGGGTAGAGCTCGCAGGCGAGGAGGAAGTGCCCCAAGTGGTTGGTGGCGAGCTGGCCTTCCCAGCCGGGGCCGACGCGTCGTTCAGGGGTGGCCATGACGCCGGCGACGGCCATGAGGAGATCGAGCTTGTCGACGGAGTCGCGGATTCGTGCGGTGGCGGTGCGCACGCTGTCGAGGTCTGCCAGGTCCATGGGGAGGACTTCGCAGCCGGGCACTTCCGCGAGCGCGGCGCGGGCGGTAGCGGGCCGGCGTGCCGGGACGATGACCCGGGCCCCGGCGGTGGCCAGGGCGCGGGTGGTCTCCAGGCCGAGTCCGGAGTAGCCCCCTGTGACGAGGGCGGTCTTGCCGGAGAGGTCGAGGCCGGCCGTGACGTCCTCGGCGGTGCTGACGGCGGAGAAGGGTGAGCCGAGCGGCTGCTGTTGGGTGCTGGTCATGGCGGTGACGCTATGAAGTAGAGCGAGGTCTAGATCAAGTCCTGGGCAGTGGGTTCTAGGCTGTACGGCATGGCGACTACCGAGCCCCGTGCACAAGCACTGAGCATCGGCGAGGTGGCCCGGAGGACCGGGCTCAGCGTGCATGCTCTGCGTTTCTACGAGCGTGAGGGCCTGCTGGTCGGCCCCGTCCAGCGCACGACGGGCGGCCGACGGCGATACACCGAGGTCGATGTCGACTGGCTGCTGATCTGCGTCAAGCTGCGCGAGTCCGGGATGCCGCTCGCGGAGCTCAAGCGGTTCGCCGAGCTGGTTCGGCACGGACCGGGGAACGAGGCCGAGCGGCTCCAGCTCCTCGACGCCCATCAACAGCGCGTCGAGGCGCAGATCCGGGCGCTGGAGGAGTGTCGCTCCGTCATCGCCTGGAAGACGAGCGTGTACGCCGAGCACCTCGCCCGTGGGGAGGCCGGTGGGCTCTGGGACCCGACGGCCTAGAGGTTGTGCGGCACGTCAACGTTCCGCAGGATCCGTGCGAAGGCGGGGCCTGTCGAGCTAGTTCGCGGCCTCGGGGAGGTTTCCGTTGCCGCCCAGGTTGGCGACCATGCGGCGGAGCGGTGACTCGGCCACCTGCGTGACGGCCACCGCCCGGTCGTCTCGCCGGGGGTGGCCGTCGTGCGGGGGTCAGGAGCCTACGCTGCCGGTGTCAGGTCCGCTCGGCCGAACAGGAGAGGCGTAGCCGGCGGGGGAATTTGGGCGAAGGATGCGGGTCACCAGGGCGTCGCCGACCAGGGGCGGGAGCACGCTGAGGACCGAGCTGACGTCCCAGCGGGCCGTGGCGGGGGTGGCCCCGGCGGTGCGGGACGCGACCTCGTCGACGAACTGCGCGGCGGTGAGCGGGTGTGCGGCCGGGATCTGGGAGGCGATCAGCAGGGCGGCCTCCTCGGGGAGGGCGCGGGCGAGGTCGACCCGTTCGTCGCCGATGACATGGGCGCCGAGGGCCGACAGCACGGTGCGGGTGGTCTGTTCCGCCTTCTGCCGGGTGGCGTACTGGCCGGACCTCTGGACCGCCGCGACCAGTCGGGTCCAGTCGTGGTCGTCGTCGCGGTTGTGGTCGGTCGGGGCGTGGTGCCTCGTCGTCACACTGGGCACTGTCGTCGTGCTCATGTGCGGGGTTTTCCTCCGGGTGCCGTGTCGGGGCGCGCCGCCGGCGGGTCCGGCGCCGGTGGCGCGCCATCGTTCTCGTGGGTGTGCGGTCAGCGGTTGATCTGCTTGGGCGTGTCGCCGCCGCTGATCTGGATGCGGCGGGGCTTGGCCTGCTCGGCCACCGGGATGCGCAGGGTCAGGACGCCGGCCTCGTACGAGGCGTCGATGCGCTCGGTGTCCAGGGTGTCGCCGAGGAACAGCTGCCGGGTGAAGGTGCCCGTGGGCCGTTCGGCGACCACGGGCTCCGCGCCCTCGGGGGCGGGGGACCTGCGCTCGGCTCGTACGTTCAGGACGTTGCGTTCGACGTCCAGCTCGATCGTCTCGGGATCGATGCCGGGGAGGTCGAAGTGGACGAAGAAGTCGTCCCCGGAGCGGTAGGCGTCCATCGCCATCGCGGAGGTGCGGGTGGCGGGGCCGAAGACCTGCTGGGTGAGTCGGTCGAGCTCACGGAAGGGGTCCGTGCGCATGAGCATCACGGTTCACTCCTCTCTTCAGGCGGTGCCTGTGCGATGCCCTACGGTCTGCGTCTTCTTATATAGCTCGGAGGAGGAAAGTTGACAAGCCCAGGCTCAGGTTCGAGGCGGGTGTGTCCTGTGCCCTGCCGAGTGCGCCCGTGGCTGTGGGAGTTAGCCTCAAGATCTCGAGCAGTAGGCAGAACGCAGGAGGCAGACATGGCCAGGGTTCCCAGCGCGGTGGTCGCCGCGAGTGGTCTCGTGGGTGGGTACGGCGTGGCCCGCTGGACCAGGCAGCGGCCGCTCGGCGGGGTCGTGCTCGCCGTCGCCGGGGTGACGGCCGCGCGGCAGTGGCGGGAGCAGGCCGGTGGGGTGGCCGCGGCGGCGTTGTCGGCCGCGTATGTCGGCGCCTTCGCGGGGTCGCATCCGCTGGCCAAGAAGGTGGGGGCGTGGCCTGCCGTGTTCGGGGTGGCGGGGGCCGTGGGGCTGGCGTCCTGGGTCGTCGCCGACCGGCGCGGCTGACCGGCCTGCCGGACAGACAGACTGACTGACCGAGCGCACAGCAAAGAACCCGGCCCTACAACCCAGGGCCGGGTTCTTGTGTGTGGAGCGCCGGGCAGGCCTTGCACCTGCATTTCCCCGCAGGAAGCGGGGCGTCTTTCCTTGGACCACCAACGCACTGTCCGCCGACCGGAGTTCCGGCGACTGGACGCAGATCAACTATAGCGCAGTTTTTGTTATCGGCTCCGCCGTCCGGCCGTCTCCTCACCGTCCCCCGCAGGTACGCGACTTATGACGCTCCCTGGGAGCCGGAACCCTGATCGCCGTCGGCTCCCCCACTCGTCGCCGGGGCTTCGTCCGCCGCCGTGAGCGGCTTGGCGATGTCCTCCAGGGAGCGGCGTTCCGCGCGGACCGCGAGGAGCGCCGCCGCCAGCCCGGCCAGGCACATCAGGGCCGCGCCGATCTGGAAGGCGAGGACCGTGTCGCCGACCTTGCCGGTGCCGGTGAGGTCGGCGAAGAGGAGGGGGCCGCTGATGCCGCCGGCGGCGGTGCCGATGGCGTAGAAGAAGGCGATCGACATCGCGCGGGTCTCCATCGGGAAGACCTCGGAGACGGTGAGGTAGGCGCTGGACGCCCCGGCCGAGGCGAAGAACAGCACCGCGCACCAGCAGGCCGTCATCGTGGCGGCGCTCAGGGTGCCCTGGTCGAAGAGCCAGGCCGTGCCGAAGAGGAGCAGGCCGGACAGGAGGTAGGTGCCGGAGATCATGATGCGGCGGCCGACCGTGTCGAAGAGCTTGCCCAGCAGGAGCGGGCCGAAGAAGTTGCCGATGGCGATGACGGCGAAGTAGTAGCCGGTGTTGCCGCTCGGGACGTCGAAGAACGTCGTCAGGATCGCGCCGAAGCCGAAGGTGATGGCGTTGTAGAGGAAGGCCTGGCCGATGAAGAGGGCGAAGCCGAGGATCGCGCGGCGGCGGTAGTCGGAGAAGACGGTGCGGCCGATCTCCAGGAAGGAGACGCTGCGGCGCTGGTGGATGGTGATCTCGCCCTCAGGGCGCGGCAGCGGCTCGGACCTCTCCTCGTCGATCTTGCGCTCGATGGAGGAGACGATGCGTTCCGCCTCGTCGTCACGGCCGTGGATCAGGAGCCAGCGGGGGCTCTCCGGGACGTGCCGGCGGACCAGGAGGATCACCAGGGCCAGGACCGCGCCGAGGGCGAAGGTCAGGCGCCAGCCCACGTTCGCCGCGAAGATGTCGGTGTCCAGGGCGACGATCGAGAGGAGGGAGCCGAAGACCGCGCCCAGCCAGAAGCTGCCGTTGATCATCAGGTCGACGCGGCCCCGGTACTCCTTGGGGATCAGCTCGTCGATCGCGGAGTTGATGGCCGCGTACTCGCCACCGATGCCGAAGCCGGTGAGGAAGCGGAAGAGGAAGAACCACCAGGTGTCGAAGGAGATCGCGGTGAGGGCGGTGGCCGCGAGGTAGACCGCCAGGGTGATCATGAAGAGCTTCTTGCGGCCCCATCTGTCGGTGAGGCGGCCCCAGAACAGGGCTCCCGAGCAGGCTCCGGCCACGTACAGGGCGGCCGCCATGCCCGTGACCTCGCCGGAGGTGATGGGCAGGCCGCTGCCGGGCTCCGAGAGGCGGCTGGCGATGTTGCCCACGACGGTGACCTCGAGGCCGTCGAGGATCCACACGGTGCCGAGGCCGATGACGATCGTCCAGTGCCAGCGCGACCACGGGAGGCGGTCGAGGCGGGCGGGGATGTCGGTGGTGATGGTGCGGCCGGTCCCGGCCTGTGCGGTGGCCATGGGCTCCCTCCTCGTCGAGCGGAAACCCGGGCCGAGTGCCCTGAGCGCTTTCTCTTACGCCTTGAGACAGGTCGGTCACGCCCCGAGGGCGTGCGACACCGTGTAGATCAGCAGGCCGGCCAAGGAGCCCACCACTGTGCCGTTGATCCGGATGAACTGCAGGTCACGGCCGATGTTCGCCTCGATCTTCCGGGTGGTGTGCTCGGCGTCCCAGCTCGCGACCGTGTCCGTGATCAGGGAGGTGATCTCCTTGCGGTAGGTGGTGACGACGTACACGGCCGCGCCCTCCACCCACCCGTCGACCTTGTCCTGCACCTTGCGCTCGCGCGCCATCCGGGAGCCCAGGGACAGCAGCGACGCCCGTACCCGCAGCCGCAGTTCGCTGCGCTCGTCCTCCGCCGCCGCGACGATCATGGATCGTACGGCCGTCCAGGCGCTGGCGATGAGGTCCTGGACCTCGCCGCGGCCGAGCACCTCGCCCTTGAGCCGCTCGACACGGGCGCGGGTGTCGGTGTCGGACTGGAGGTCGGAGGCGAAGTCGGTGAGGAAGCGGTCGAGGGCGCCGCGCGCGGGGTGGGCGGGCATGTCGCGCATCTCGGTGGCGAAGCGCAGCAGCTCCTTGTAGACGCGCTCGCCGACCTTCTTGTCGACGAACTTCGGCGTCCAGCCGGGGGCACCGCCCTCCACGGCGTCCATCACCTCGTCTCGGTGCAGCACCAGCCAGTCGTGCGCACGGCTGACGACGAGGTCGACGACCCGTTTGTGGCCGCCGTCGGCGACGACCTTCTCCAGCATCTTGCCGATGCCGGGGCCGATCTCCTGGGCGCCCGCGCGGCGGGTGATCGCCTCGCCGACCACGGCCTGGACGTCGGAGTCGCGCAGGACCGTCAGGGCGCCGCGCAGGGCGGTGGACAGCTCGGCGGTGACCCGGTCGGCGTGTTCGGGGACCGCGAGCCAGGCGCCGAGGCGGCTGCCGATGCCGACGGCGCGCAGCCGCTGCCGTACGACGTCCTCGGAGAGGAAGTTCTCGCCGACGAACTCGCCGAGGGAGACGCCGAGCTGGTCCTTCTTGGTGGGGATGATCGCGGTGTGCGGGATGGGGATGCCGAGGGGGTGGCGGAAGAGGGCGGTGACGGCGAACCAGTCAGCGAGCGCGCCGACCATGCCCGCTTCGGAGGCGGCGGCGACGTAGCCCGCCCAGGGGCCGGCGCCGGAGTTCTGGGCCCACTTGGCCAGTATGTAGACCACGGCCACGAAGATCAGCAGTGCGGTGGCGGTGAGCTTCATACGGCGTACGCCGCGCTGTTTCTCCTCGTCCGCCGGGCTGAAGGTCGTCATCGCACGGTTCACGGTCGCGCCGGTTCGGGCATGCTGCCCTGCGACGCCACCCTTTTCTTCCACTTTCATCCGTTCCATCCGCTCCACCCGCTCGGTGATCCCGCACACATTGTCCCTTCCTGACCGACTCCTGGAACGGAACAGGAGTTCCCGGCGTCTGTCGGGAGGGGGTTTGCCACGGGGTCCCTGTGAGCCTCCCCCGGCCCATGCCGCATCATGGGCACATCAGATCGGAGCCTTGGGCTCCCATCGCCTGAGGAGAACTGAAGAGCATGACCCGAGGACGTGCCGGGGGTGTCGGGGAAGCCCCGACCAAGTACCGCGCCCTCTTGGCCCTGGTCGTCGCAGCGATCGTGGCCCTTTCCACCGCCATATACGTCGGAGTGGCGTCCGACGACGGCACGCAGGGCCGGGGCGCCCTCACCGACGGCCGTCTTCCGCACAACTCCGCCGCTCCCGCCTCGACCGGCAACTGGGTCGGCACCTGGTCCACCTCCCCGGCGGCGGCCGAGCCGGGCACCGAGACCACCGGCATGGCGGACCGTTCGGTGCGCAACGTCGTCCACACCAGCGTCGGCGGTACGAGTGCCCGCGTCACGCTGTCCAATCTCTACGGCCAGTCGCCGCTGAGCATCACGCGCGCCTCGATCGCCGTGGCCGCCGCGAGCAATACGGCCGCGGCGCTCCCGGACACCCTGCGGCAGCTGACCTTCAACGGCGGTCCCGCGGTCGTCATCCCGCCGGGCCGGCAGGTGTTGAGCGACGCGGTGCGCGTCGTCATCCCGCACGACGCGGACGTCCTGATCACGACGTACACGCCGACCAGCTCCGGGCCGGTGACGTACCACCCGCACGCCCGGCAGATCTCCTACGTCGCCCAGGGCGACCACACGGACGACGCGACGGGCACGCCGTACACCGAGCAGACCAAGTACTGGCGCTACCTGACCGCGCTGGACGTGCTGAGCAACGAGTCCGAGGGGACGGTCGTCGTCCTCGGTGACTCGATCACCGACGGGATCACCTCCACGGCGGGCGCCAACAGCAGGTGGACCGACGTCCTGTACGACAGGCTACGCGCGGAGATCGCGGCCGGGCGGGACCTGCCTCGCTACAGCGTGGTCAACCAGGGCATCAGCGGGAACCGGGTCCTCACGGACGGGCTGGGCCGGCCGGCGGACAACCCCAGCGGGCTGAACCGCTTCGGGCGGGACGTGCTGGAGCGGACCAACGCCAAGGTCGTCGTCATCGACCTCGGGGTCAACGACATCCTGCGCAACCCCCGGCTCGCCGATCCGAACGCGGTGCTCGCGGGGCTGCGGACGATGGTCGGGCAGGCCCATGCGCGGGGGCTGAAGGTCGTGGGGGCGACGCTGATGCCGTTCTACGGGCACCGGGGGTACACCGAGGCCCGGGAGGGCGTGCGGCAGGCCATCAACGCGGAGATTCGCGCGGGGCGGGTGTTCGACGCGGTGGCGGACTTCGACAAGGCGCTGCGGGATCCGTACGACCCGCGGCGGCTGACGGCGGAGTACGACTCCGGGGATCATCTGCATCCCAGTGATGCGGGGTACGCCCGGATGGCGCAGTCCTTCGACCTGGAGAGCCTGAAGGGGTCGGCTCCGGCGGAGCTGTAGGAGTCGAACTGCGGGGTGGGTGCGCAGCCCGGCGCTAGCGGGGTGCCGCCGCGCCCACCCTCCCCCAAGCTCTCGACTTCGCTCGAGCAGGGGGGACCCCCATCGCCCCAGCGGCACGACTGCCCGCGGCTCAGCCGGTACGGCTCTCAGTCCAGCTCGCGCCGGTCCGCTCTGCGGTCCAGCTTCTGCCGGCGGCGCTCCTCCTTGAGCCGGAGCTTCTCCGCCCGGGGCAGCTTGCGCTGGACTCCGACTCCGCCCCAGAAGGCGAAGCCGGTGATGATGACGCGCGGGGCGCCCGGCTCGCCGGGTACGCCCTCCTCCTGGTGGTCGAAGCCGCCCATGACGCCGATGCCGCGTACGACGACCTCGACTCCGGGCGGGACGATGACGTCCACGCCACCCATGATCGCGATCGCGTTGATCTCGACCTCGCGGTCCGCGAAGTTCGCCTCGCGCAGATCGATCTCCCCGCCACCCCAGAAGGCGAAGCAGGTGAACTTCCGGGGCATCGTCCAGCGGCCCTTGCGCTGGAAGCCGGACATCACGGCGACGGCCCAGGTGGAGGAGCCCTCCCCGCCGGTGATCCGCCCGGGCCAGCCCGCTCCCCCGGCCTCCGTCGTGGCCGGCTCCTTGGTCAGTGACACGGCGGGCGCCGTGACGCCCGCGGCCGGCAGGTCCCGGGTGATCGGCGCGAGTTCCCCGTACGTCCGGGCCGCGTACGTCGCGTCCAGCCGCTCCTCGAACTCCGCCATGTCGAGACGGCCCTCCGCGAGGGCGTCCCGCAGGATCTCGGCGACTCGTTCGCGGTCGGCGTCGGAGGCGCGGAGATCCGGGACTGCGTCGTCGGTCATGTACAGCAGCCTACGAGTTACCGGTGCCGGGCACTATGCGGTCGCACGCTCCGCGTACATTTTCGCGATCACCGCCTCGATGTCCGGCTCCCGCACCGACAGGTCCACCAGCGGGTACTCGGCCGCGATGCGCGCCACCAGCGGTGCCGCCGACTCCGTCGCCGGGAACGCCAGCCACTGGCGGGGGCCGTCCACCCGGACGACCCGTGCGGGCGCCGGTGCCTCGATGGGCGGCAGTTCCCGCTCCAGGTCGACCACCAGGGTCCGCTCGCTGTCACCCGCCTCGTGCAGCCCGGTGAGCGCGCCGTCGTACATCAGGCGGCCGTGGTCGATGACCATCACCCGCTTGCACAACTGCTCGATGTCCTGGAGGTCGTGGGTGGTCAGCAGCACCGTCGTACCGCGCTCGGCGTTCAGCTCCCGCAGGAACTCCCGCACCCTCGACTTGGAGACGACGTCGAGGCCGATGGTCGGCTCGTCGAGGTACAGCACCTCCGGGTCGTGCAGCAGCGCCGCCACGATGTCGCCGCGCATCCGCTGCCCGAGGCTGAGTTGCCGTACCGGGACGTCCAGCAGGTCGCCCAGGTCGAGGAGTTCGACGAGACGGTCGAGGTTCTCGCGGTAACGGGCGTCCGGGATGCGGTACATGCGGTGCATCAGCCGGTAGGAGTCGACCAGGGGCAGGTCCCACCACAGGGTCGTGCGCTGCCCGAACACCACGCCGATGCGGTGCGCGAGGCGGGTCCGTTCGCGGGAGGGGTCGATGCCGGCGACCCGCAGCCGGCCCGCGCTGGGCGTGAGGATGCCGGTGAGCATCTTGATGGTGGTCGACTTGCCGGCGCCGTTCGGGCCGATGTAGCCGACCATCTCGCCGCGTTCCACGCGGAAGGAGATCGAGTCGACGGCCCGCACCTGCCGCCGCTCCCGCTTCATGAAGCCGGTCTTCTTCCGAACCTCGAAGACCTTCTCCACACCGTCCAGTTCGACGAATCCGCTGCCCGCCCCGGCCGCCCCGGCCGCCCCGGTCGTCCCTGTCACCCCGGCCACCCCGCTCAACTCCCTGTACTCCGGTACGAACGAAGCCCCACCCGCCACGCCGCCCCGGCCAAGACGCAGCAGGCCACCGCCACCAGCGGCGACGCGAACGCCGCCCACGGCGGCAGACCGATCGGGTACGGCCGCCCCAGCACGTGGGCGGCGGGCACCCAGTTGACGAAGGCGAGCGGCACCATGAAGGTCACACCGCGCACCAGGTCCTTCCCGAACACGGCCGGCGGATACTGCAGCAGCGTGGTCCCGCCGTACGTGAACGCGTTCTGCACCTCGGCGGCGTCCTGCGCGAAGATCTGGAAGGCCGCGCCCGCCACGAACACCGCCGAGAAGATCGCCGCGCCGCTGACCACCATCACCGGTACCAGCAGCACCTTCGGCACGGTCCAGTCCACGTCCACCGAGACCAGCGCCCAGCCCAGCACCACCGCGCCCTGGGTGATCCGGCCCAGGCGGCGCAGCGCGAAGCGGTCGGCGCCGACCTGGGCGAGCACCGGCACGGGACGCACCAGCAGCGTGTCGAACGAGCCGTCACGCATCCGGGCGCCCAGGACGTCCATCGAGCCGAGCACCAGGTCGGCGATCCCGAACGCCGTCACCGACAGCCCGTACAGGAAGGCGACTTCGGGCAGTGACCAGCCGCCCAGCGAGTCGACCTGCGAGAACATCAGCAGGATTCCGACGAAGTCCAGACCGGTCACGGTCAGGTTGCCGACCACCGTGACGACGAAGGACGTGCGGTAGGTCATGCTGGACCGCACCCACATCCCGGCGATCAGCCGGTAGGCCCGCAGTCCCTCGACCAGGACACCGCGCTCAGCCACCCTGCACCACCACCCGGCGCGTCGCGGCCGACTGCAGCAGCCGTCCCGCCGCCAGCAGCGCCACCGCCCACGCCGCCTGGAAGACGAACGCCCGTAGCGGGTCGGTCTCCCCCATCAGCACGTCCGCGGGCATCTGGAGCTGCGCCGCCCACGGCAGCACCCGTACGACCTCTCCGAAGATCCCCGGGAAGGCGTTCAGCGGCAGCACCATGCCCGAGAAGAAGATCCCCGTGACCATCAGGACCTGGTTGACGCCCATGCCGTCCATGAGCCAGAACACGCTCAGGGCCGCCAGGTAGCGGATGGCGAAACTGACGACCGTCGCCAGCAGGAGCGTGACCACGAAGGCCGCCCAAGGGGTGACCGAGGTCGGCAGCGCCATGGGGAAGAAGAGCGCGCCGAACGCGAACGGGATCACGCCCCGCCCCAGCATCTGGAACAGCGCCCGCCCCACGTCGCCCGCCAGCCACCAGAGTTGGAGATCGGCCGGACGGTACAGGTCGACGGCGATCTCACCGGTGCGGATGCGCTCCATCAGGTCCTTCTCGGCGCCGCCGCCCTGGATGGCCAGGGTCGCGTAGAGGCACTGCCCCAGCCACACATAGGTCACGGCCTGCGCCTGGTCGTACCCCCCGAGGTGCGGCTTCTCGTCCCACAGCGCCAGATACGTGTAGACGAGGATGACGCCGAAGACCGTGTTGGTGAACACCCCGGCCACCGTGGCCGCCCGATACGTCGCGTACCGCCTGAAGCCGCCCGCCGCGACGGCCGCGTACAACCGTCCCGAGCCCACATCCACAGCCCTCCTCGCCGCCCGGCACCGAAGCGCAGGAGCCTAGTGCGACGGGGATCACGCGCGCCACGGATTTTCACGCTCCGGACCCGCGCCGTAGGGCACAGACGCCGTGGGGCGCCCCGGCTCGTGTCCGGGGCGCCCCACGAGGAGTTCGACGAGTTCGATCACGCGTCGGTCTGCGCCCAGCCGCTGCACTTGTCCCACATGATCCCGGCGGTGGGGGAACCGCTCCAGTCACCGATGCACGCCTTGATGTTGACCGGCGTGCCCTCCTTGATGTCCAGGTTGAGGGTGCGGGTGGTGTCCACGCCGTCACGGTTCCAGTAGTAGTAGGTGTTGCCCTCGCCGCCGATCGAGATGATCCCGATGGTCGAGTGGCCGTCCTTGGCGAGGTCGGTGATCGTGAAGATCTCGCCGTACGTCTGGATGTGAGCCTTGCCGCCCCACTCCTCCTTGGGCGTGACGTTCCAGTCGGCACTGGCCCAGACGGTACGATCCGTTCCGTCCGCGTGGGCCGAGGCGCCCGTGGTAAGGGCGAGCAGAGTGGCGGCGGTGCCGGCCAGGGCGGAGCGTACGAGCAGTCGCATCTTCGGCGTGTCCCCCTTCGGGCGAATCTCGCGCTTGCGAGATCGCTATTCGAACAGCCGTGCAGCATAACGCAGTTCACCCTGCGCCGGCCCGTCGGCCCGCCCGCACGCCACCCGCCTCGTCACACGGCTCAGGACACGGCCCTCGGTCAGGGAACTGATCGCCGGATGGGACAGTCTTCATCACAGGGGCACAAGAGCGAGCAGAGACGTACGGAACGACGTACGACGCGAAACAGGAGTCCGTGCACGACATGAGTGACGAGCCTCAGCCGCAGCAGCCGAAACCGGGCCGCGCACCGAGAGAGCCGCAGGCGGACGGCGACCCGGCGACGCCACCGGCCAAGGCGAGCGACGCCCCGGGCACGCCACCGGACCGGGGCGACCAGGCCGACACCGATCCGGGCACGGTACAGATGCGCGCGGTCAGCGAGCCGGGTAAGGCCAGGAAGCCGGCGGCCGAAGGCTCGGACAAGGCACCTGCGAAAGCGCAGTCGGAGTCGCAGACGCAGACGCAGACGCAGTCGAACACTGACCCGGGCACGGTACAGATGCGCGCGGTCAAGGGGACGGCAGGGACCCAGGGCGCCGGCACCCCGGACCGGGAACAGGCGCGGACCCAGCCGGACAGCGACCCCGGCACTGTGCAGATGCGGGCGATCAAGGGCACGGCACGGACGCCGGGCGCCGGCAGCCCGGGTACGGCACCGGCTGCGGCGTCGGCACCGGCTACGGCTGCGGCACCGGCTACGGCTGCGGCATCGGCTGACAGCGACCCCGGCACAGCGCAGCTGCCGACCGTCAGCGACCAGGGCGGGGCGCCGGCGGCGCCGGCCGGGAAACGGAAGCGGACCGGCTGGCGCCGGGTCATCCCGACCTGGCGTATGACGCTCGGCGCCGCCATCGTCGTCGTCCTGCTGCTGGCCGGCGGCTTCTTCCTCGGCTACTCGCTGGTGCAGATCCCCCCGGCCAACGCACTCGCCACCAAGCAGGCCAACGTCTACATGTACGCCGACGGCTCCGTGATCGCCCGCGACGGCGAGGTCAACCGGGAGAACGTCACCCTCGCGCAGATCTCCAAGGGCGCCCAGCACGCGATCCTGGCCGCCGAGGACCGCGACTTCTACACCGAGTCCGCCGTCGACCCCAAGGCCATGCTCCGCGCGGCCTGGAACACCGCCCTCGGCAAGGGCAAGCAGTCCGGCTCCACCATCACGCAGCAGTACGTGAAGAACTACTACCTGCGCCAGGAGCAGACCGTCACCCGCAAGGCCAAGGAGTTCTTCATCGCGATCAAGCTGGACCGCGAGGTGAGCAAGGACCACATCCTGGAGGGCTACCTCAACACCAGCTACTTCGGCCGCAACGCCTACGGCATCCAGGCCGCCGCCCAGGCCTACTACGGCATGGACGCCAAGGACCTCGACCCGGCCCGCGCCGCCTACCTCTCCGCGCTCGTCAACGCACCCAGCCAGTACGACGTCGTCGCCCACCCCGAGAACCGCAGGGCCGCCGAGTCCCGCTGGAACTACGTCCTGGACGGCATGGTCAAGAAGGGCTGGCTCAGCGCGTCCGAGCGGGCCGGCATGAAGTTCCCCGTACCGAAGGAGTCCACCCTCTCCACCGGCATGTCCGGACAGCGCGGCTACATCGTCCGGACCGTCAAGGACTACCTCACCCAGAACAAGATCATCGACGAGAACAAGCTCGACGCCGGCGGCTACCGCATCACCACCACCCTGCAGAAGCCCCGGCAGGACGCCTTCGTGAAGGCCGTCGACGACAAGCTGATGTCCAAACTGGACAAGAAGAACAACAAGGTCGACAACTACGTCCGCGCCGGTGGCGCGTCCGTCGACCCCAAGACCGGCAAGGTCGTCGCGATGTACAACGGCGTCGACTACGTCAAGCAGTACACCCCGAACGCCACCCGCCGGGACTTCCAGGTCGGCTCCACCTTCAAGCCCTTCGTGTTCACCTCGGCCGTCGAGAACGGCTCACAGACCCAGGACGGCCGGGTGATCACGCCGAACACGATCTACGACGGCACCAACAAGCGCCCCGTCCAGGGCTGGGACGGCGACCCCTACGCCCCTGAGAACGAGGACCAGCACTCCTACGGCGACATCACCGTCACCGAGGCCACCGACAGCTCCGTCAACTCGGTGTACGCGCAGATGGCCGCCGACGTCGGCCCCCAGAAGGTCAAGCAGACCGCGATCGGCCTCGGCATCCCCGAGGCCACCCCCGACCTCGCCGACGGCCCCGCCATCGCACTCGGCACCGCCACCGCCAGCGTCCTCGACATGGCGCAGGCGTACGCCACACTCGCCAACCACGGCCGCCACGGCACGTACACGATGGTCGAGAAGGTCACCAAGGCGGGCACGCCGATCGAGCTGCCGGAGCGGCGCACCCGGCAGGCCGTGAGCCGCGAGGCCGCCGACACCACCACCTCCATGCTGCAGAGCGTCGTCCAGAACGGCACGGCCTCCGCCGCCCAGGTCACCGGCCGCCCCGTCGCCGGCAAGACCGGCACCGCCGAGGAGGACACCGCGGCCTGGTTCGCGGGCTACACGCCCGAACTCGCCACCGTCGTCTCCGTCATGGGCCAGGACCCGGTCACCGCCGCCCACAAGTCGCTGTACGGGGCGATGGGCCTGGAGCGCATCAACGGCGGCGGGGCGCCCACGGAGATCTGGACGCAGTTCACCCAGGACGCCCTCGAGGGCAAGCCGGTCACCGACTTCGACCTCGAACTCCAGCCGGGCTCCGACATCTCCGAGGCCCCGGCCGACCCGACCACCGCCGACCCGACCGCGGGCGACACCCCCGACGAGAGCGGCACGCCCACCGGCGAGGAGACCGGCACCGAGACGCCGGGTCAGACCCCCAGCACACCCGCCGGACAGACCCAGGGCCAGACCGACGGCGGCACCACCGACGGCAGCACCGGAGGCGAGTCCCCGACCGGCGGCGGCACCGCGGACGGCGGCACGACCGACGGCGGCACCACCACCGAGGGCGGCACGGCCGACGGCGGCACGACGGAGGGCGGCGACGCCTCCGACGGCGGCGCCACGGGCGGACCGACCGGCCCCGGCTGGGGCTTCGCACCACAGGGCGCACGCCGCGAATGATTCGGTGACCGCGTGACTCAGTGGCCGCGTGACTCAGTGATCACGTGACTCAGTGATCACGTGACTCAGTGACCGCTGGTCGCCTTCAGCCCCACCACGGCGACCAGCAGCAGGCACACGAAGAAGATCCGGGCGGCGGTGGCCGGCTCCCCCAGCACCGCCATGCCGACCACCGCCGCCCCGGCCGCGCCGATCCCCACCCACACGCCGTAGGCGGTACCGATGGGCAGGGTTTTGGCGGCCTGGGACAGCAGCAGCATGCTGGCGATGATGCCGGCGCCGGTGAGAACACTGGGAAGCGGGCGCGTGAAGCCGTCGGTGTACTTCATACCGATCGACCACCCGACCTCGAGCAGACCGGCGACGACGAGCAGAACCCAGGCCATGACGAGCACCTCCGGGAGACGGGCTGACGGTGTAGGTGCGTCGTCTTTGCCTTCGTCCCGGTACGGCGCGTCTCGTCGGGTCCCTCCAAGCTAGCAAAGGGAACGCCGAAGGGGCCGGTGACGATGGTCACCGGCCCCTTCCACCAGCACGGGTACCTACAGGTACAGGCCCGTCGAGTCCTCCGAGCCCTCGAACCGGTCCGCGGCCACGGCATGCAGATCGCGCTCGCGCATCAGCACGTACGCCACCCCGCGCACCTCGACCTCGGCACGGTCCTCCGGGTCGAACAGAACCCGGTCGCCCGGCTCCACGGTCCGGACGTTCTGCCCCACCGCGACGACCTCGGCCCAGGCGAGGCGCCGGCCGACCGCGGCCGTGGCGGGGATCAGGATGCCGCCACCGGAACGCCGCTCGCCCTCGCTGGTGTCCTGCCGCACGAGTACGCGGTCGTGCAGCATCCGGATGGGCAGCTTGTCCGGGTGGGTGCTGTGCTCGTTTCTCTTGGCGCTCACGCCTTGAAACCTACCTGTCTTCCCGGCGAACGTGCGCAGTCGGGTCAGCCCTTGCGCCGCCGTGTGCTGAAGGCGAGCAGCCCGACCACTCCGACGACCACGAGGGCGACGGGCACGACCCGCTCCAGCCGGGGCGCGCCATCCTCGTCGACGAACCGGGCCCGCACGTCGGTGACGGCCCGGTTGACCTCCACGTAGGCCCGTCCGAGGGTGTGGTCGATATTGGACGCGACCTTGGCCTTGGCGTCCCCGACGATCGTCTTCGGGTGCACCCGCACCCCGATCTCGTCGAGGGTCTCGGCCAGGGTCTCGCGGCGGCGCCTGATGTCCGCCTCGATCTGCGCCGGGGTCCTGGTGTCCGCCGTGTCCGCCACCGTGTCGCCTCCGAAGTCGGTGTGAAGCCTGTGCTGGACAGTCTGTCAGCTCCACGGCTCACAGCACTGTCCCGACCCCCGGTCAGGGGTCCTTTCACTATGAGCGACCCGGACGGGCATAGTGAAAGGACCCCTTAGGCTGGTCCGATGAGCGAGCGACTCCAGCCGGGGGACGTGGCCCCCGCCTTCACACTGTCCGACGCCGACGGCACCGAGGTGTCCCTGTCGGACCACAAGGGCCGCAAGGTCATCGTGTACTTCTACCCGGCCGCCCTCACCCCCGGCTGCACCAAGCAGGCGTGCGACTTCACGGACAACCTGGAGCTGCTGGCGGGCGCGGGCTACGACGTCATCGGCATCTCCCCCGACAAGCCGGAGAAGCTGGCCAAGTTCCGCGAGAAGGAGTCCCTGCAGGTCACGCTGCTGGCCGACCCGGACAAGCGGGTCCTGGAGTCCTACGGCGCCTTCGGCGAGAAGAAGCTGTACGGCAAGACGGTCGTCGGCGTCATCCGCTCCACGATCGTCGTGGACGAGCAGGGCAAGGTCGAACGCGCCCTGTACAACGTCAAGGCGACGGGCCACGTAGCCAAGATCATCAAGGATCTGGGAATCTGATCCGGTCGAGCTGATCCGGTCGAGCGGGGCGCGGAACGGCCGATGCGGACCGAGAAGATCTCGGCCCGCGTCGCAGGCCGAGCGGGTCAGGCCGACTCGAGCAAGGTCGTATAAGCCCCTTCGGCAGCCCGGCCCTGCGCCGTACCCGGCGGAGTGTGGGCGAGGAACTCACTGGTCGAACCGCTCTGCACGAGACGTCCGCCCACCAGGACGGACACGTGATCGGCCTCTTCGGCGAGGTCGGTCACGTCGTGCGTGGACAGCAGGATGCGCACCTCGCCCTTGACCGACGCGAGGAGATCGCGGAAGACCCGTCGCTGACGTGGGTCCATGCCGGCCGTGGGTTCGTCCAGGAGGAGCACCCGTGCGTCGTGGACCAGGGCACAGGCGACACCCACGCGCCTGAGCTGGCCGCCCGAGAGCCGACCGGTGCGGGTGTCGGCGTGCTCCGTCATCTCGACGCGGGCCAGCGCTCGCGGAGCGTTGGCCCAGGCATCGCCCTTGCTCATCCCCTTCAGCCAGCCGACATAGGCGACGTACTCGCGTGCCGTGAGCGAGGGCAGGGGTGTGATGTTCTGCGGCATCCAGGCCACCGTCCGCCGGTAGTCCTTGCTCTTCGCGTCGAGTCCGTCCCACGTCACGGTTCCCCGCTGGGGCGTGGTGACGGCAGCGGCCAGCTGCAGCATCGTGGACTTTCCGGCCCCGTTCGGTCCGAGCAGGATGGTCAGTCCGTCCGGAAGGCGGTAGGTGAAGTCCTTCAGCACGGCAGCCCGCCGTCGGCCGTAGGCGAAGGTGCAGGAATCGAGGACAAGCGTCATGCGGCTCTCCGTGCGAAGCGGTTCGGTGGAAGGAGGTGGGCACCGACGCCGACGGTGAGCATCAAGAGGGCTCCCGTGGAGGCGTACCAGGTGTCAGGCGGTTCGAGGAGTACGGTCCACGGGTAGGCGTCGCCGGGCGCTCTCATGCCGAAGAGCACGCCGAGTAGCGGCCACAGTGCGGGAACGAGGATGGCGGATCTCCCGAAGAGAGCCCCGCACAGCAGGGTGAGGCCGGCGAGGAAGGCCGTGTTGCGGCCCAGTGTCTCGGCCGATGCGGCCCCGGTGATCATGGCGATCAGTTCGCCCACGGCACTCGCGAGTGCCACCACGCCGAGCGCGAGCAGGACGTCGAAGAACCTGACGGGTCGGATTCCGGTGGTCTCGGCGGCGTCCAGCCGGGTGTGCAGACAGTCGAAGAGGACCGAGGTCAGCACGAGCGGGACGAGCGTGGCGGCCTGCACGAGCTCGGAGCCGCCGGACCAGATGGAGGGCAGGAAGAGGGGGGTGTCCTGAACAGTCGCCGCCAAAAGCGCGAACATCAGGAAACCCAGGGGCAGGCGGGTGTGGGCGCGGCGGGCACGCAGCCACCACATCACGTCGTCGTCCCGTCTTCCTGGCACGCCTCCGCCACGGTCGTCTCGTACCAGTCCATTTGCTGGGCCTCGCTCAACCGCAGGACCTTCGCCACCCCGTCCTGGATACGGCTGCGTTCCTGAGGGGTGAAATCGGGTTCGGAGCTGAGCCGCCTCAAGTAGGTGTCCGTCTGCCCGACTTTGGAGGACACCCAGTAGTACACGAGGCGGGCGGGGCCGGTGGCCGGAGGGGCGCATTCGAAACGCACCACTTCGCGGGCGACCTGGTAGCGGACGGTGCCCGTCGCCTCGCCGACCCCGAGTGGGACGGTCCAGTCGTCCTGCGTGGACGGCTCGGGATACCGGAGGTTGAGAGAGGTGTCCTTGATGGAGGTCGGCTCGGCGGGCAGACCGGCTCGACGCAGGGATTCCAGCGTCGCCTCCGCTTCCTCGGTGAGAGCGGAGATGTGCTCGGCGCGTGCCTCGGGCAGACAGATGCGGGGGGACTGTCCGGCACAGGCGATCGCTCCATGCCCGGTGCTCCGTGGGCCTATGTAGCTCCAGTCGCTGACCAAGGAGAACGATCCGAACGCGCAGGCGACGACGAGTGCTCCCGCGACGGCTCCGCGCAGCCAGCGGGAAACAGGTGCCCAGAGCAGAGCCATGGCGACGGCGGAGCCGACGGCGAGCAGGAGGGGAGCCGCGAGGGCGGCGGCGGTGGGCAGTTCACCGAACATCATCTTTCCGGCGAAGAGGCCGGTGAGGTGCCGGGGCCACGGTGTCTCCAGTCCCGTGGACCAGCCGACGGCCAGGAAGTCGGTGACCGCGATGATCGGCACTACGGCGATGTGCCGAACGGTGGCTCCGACGGCGAATCCGACGATGCCGTGGGCAACGCAGAGCACCAGACCGAAGGCCAGCAGCGTGAGCCCGGGCACGTCGGGCGCGACCTGCTCCTGGACGAGGGCGCACAGCGTGGGGAGGATGAGGAGCGACCAGGCCAGTGCGACCACGGGCGTCAGGTGCTGGGCGGCGATGGTGTAGCGGGATCGCACCGCCCCCAACCTCCAGATTCCTGAGGCACCCAGCTTCCGCGCCTCCCAGGCGGCGAGGCCCGAGGCAACCGCGAAGGCCACGGGCAGCAGGTTGCGCAGCACCGCGTCGACCACGGTGGCGGAGTAGCCCAGCGGATCGATACGGAGGTCGTCACCGAGATCGGTGGCGTAGTAGGCGAACACGAGAAGCAGGGCGACAGGCGCGACCCGCAGCGCGCTGCTGGACCTGATGAGTGTGAGGGGCTTCACTTCTTGGCTTCCTGGAGCGGTCCGAAAAGGGGGCGTGGTGCCTCGCCGACGGCGAGGCACCACGCTGCAGAACACTGATCAGGAATCGGCGAGAGTGGTGTCGACTCCCGCGTAGGTCGCCCACAGCAGGCAGCAGGCGTTGCTTCCGCCGCCGACGTTGTCGAGCTGGAAGAAGTAGTCCGACTCCTGCGGCAGGCCGTTGTACTCGCCCCGGCTCGCGTAGGACGTGCCGTTGAAGCAGTTGGTGAAGGTCTTCTCACCGTAGAAGTCGTTGGCCGACAGGGCGTCGTAGTCCCACAGCTCGACCCCGGTGGTCCTGCTGCCGCCCTGCACGCTGCAGCCCTTGAAGATGATCTCCGAGTAGCTCTCGTCCGCCCAGTAGCGGGACTGCCCGTTGCTCCCGCCGCCGTCCGTCCACCCGCTGATGCTGCTCGACCAGTTGGCCGAGGCACCAGAGGACAACGCGAGGGTGAAGGCTGACGCCATCGCGACTACGGCGGATACGCGCTTGGAGGATCTGCCCGACATGCGGGAACTCCGAATCTCCCGTCCGATACGGCCCCCCCATGAGGCCTGTCCACATCGGACGAGGCGTGGAAGCTATCGAACAGATGATCTTTAAGTCAATGTTACGTGAAACCTTGTGCCGCTGATCGCCGATCTGAGCTGACCAGGTGCAGAGTGTGGACGGCCTTCACAAAGGCGGTGATCCGGGTGGTCGGGCACTGCGGTCGCGAAGGAACCTCCAGGCCACGCGGGTGGCGACGGCCTGCTCGACGAGCGGGCGAATCTTCGCGCAGGAGCGACCGTGGCAGGCGCCCGGAGCTCCTGCCGCACCGCCTCCGGCGACAGCGACCGAAGCGTTTCGGCCGACCCGCCTTGCAAGAGCTTTCAGCTGCTGGTAGAAGCCCGGCTCCTCTGACGCAACTGCCCACCGGATACGGACAGTTACCGCAGGGCGGGTATGGCGGTCGATCACATCGATGGGGACGCCGAAGCCGGCGAGCGGCGCCCGGTACGATGACAGGCGGCCGGCGGCGGTGGCGCAACGGCGACGCAGCAGGTTTAGGTCCTGTGGCCCCTGACCGGGCTTGAGGGTTCGAATCCCTTCCGCCGCACACAGAGGGGCCGCCCCACTCGGGCGGCCCCTCAGTTGTCAGCCCAGCAGCTCCCGCACCACCGGCACCAACGCCCGAAACGCCTTCCCCCGATGGCTGATCGCGTTCTTCTCGTCGGGGGTCAGTTCCGCACAGGTCCGGGTCTCGCCCTCCGGCTGGAGGATCGGGTCGTAGCCGAAGCCGCCGGTGCCGGTCGGCTCGTGGCGCAGCACTCCCCGTAGCTGACCCTCGACCACGCGCTCCGTGCCGTCGGGCAGGGCGAGGGCCGCCGCGCAGGCGAAGTGGGCGCCGCGGTGGTCGTCGGCGATGTCGGAGAGCTGGGCGAGGAGCAGGTCCAGGTTGGCCTTGTCGTCACCATGCCGGCCTGACCAGCGGGCGGAGAAGATGCCGGGGGCGCCGTTCAGGACGTCCACGCAGAGGCCCGAGTCGTCGGCGACGGCGGGGAGGCCCGTCGCCTGGGCCAGGGCGTGGGCCTTCAACAACGCGTTCTCGGCGAAGGTGACGCCGGTTTCCTTGACGTCGGGGATGTCCGGGTAGGCGTCGGCCCCGACGAGTTCGTGGGGCAGGCCGGCTTCGGCGAGGATGGCGCGAAGTTCGGTGATCTTCCCGGCGTTACGGGTGGCGAGGATCAGGCGACTCATGGCCACACAGTAGCGAGCGGGCCAGGTCACTCGAAGCGGCCGGGGAACATCGCCCAAGGGGCGCGGGACAGTGACATGTGCGGCTCCGCCGCGTGGGCGCGATCAACCACGACGCACCCACAGCCCGCCACCACCGAAACCCGGCGGACGAGCAGCCCGGCCCGGCCGGCGCGCGTTACGGCGTACAGACCTTCGTCAGTTCGCCCGCCGCGTCCGTGACCGGGCTGATGTCGGGCGTCTCGTCGCCGTTCTTGATCGACGTGCGGACGTTGTCCACGGCCTTGTTGAGGTCGTCCACGGCCTTGTTGACGTCCGTGTTGTCGGTCCTGTCGCCGATCTCGCCGAGGTTCTTGTCGATGGAGTCGAGGGACTCGTCGAGCTGCGTCGGGTCGTCGGCGGCGCTGTCCACGGCCTGCTGGAGTTCCGTGACGCTGTCGGCGATGGCGTCGGCGGTCTGGACGCAGTCCAGTGCCTTGTCGACGGCGGCGCAGCCGGTGGTGAGTCCGGCGGTGAGCGCGACGGCCGCCAGGGTGGCGGCGACGGCTGCGGTGCGGCGTCGGCGGCTCGCGGCCATGGAGCGGTCCCTCTCGTTCGGCGGGCCGGTCGGGCCCGTGCGGGTGGCCGGGCGCACAGGGTTGAGCCCGTGCGCCCGTACCCCTTCAGACGCGAGCGTGCTCGGCGCGGTTGCCCGTGCCGAGCACCTGTTTTTGGTGCGCTCTTTACTTTCCGAGGACGGTATCGAGCGCGGTGCGCTGGTGGGCGGCGAGTTCGGAGCAGCCGGCGACGGCGAGGTCGAGGAGGGCGTTCAGTTCGTCGCGGGCGAAGGGTTCGGCCTCGGCGGTGCCCTGGACCTCGACGAAGCGGCCGTCGCCGGTGCAAACGACGTTCATGTCGGTGTCGGCCTTGACGTCCTCCTCGTAGCAGAGGTCGAGGAGGGGGACGCCGCCGACGATGCCGACGGAGACGGCCGAGACCGTGCCGGTGAGGGGCTGGCGGCCGGCCTTGATGAGCTTCTTGCGCTGGGCCCAGGCGACGGCGTCGGCGAGGGCGACGTAGGCGCCGGTGATGGCGGCGGTGCGGGTGCCGCCGTCGGCCTGGAGGACGTCGCAGTCGAGAACGATGGTGTTCTCGCCGAGGGCCTTGTAGTCGATGACGGCGCGCAGGGAGCGGCCGATGAGGCGGCTGATCTCGTGGGTGCGGCCGCCGATGCGGCCCTTGACGGATTCGCGGTCGCCTCGGGTGTTGGTGGAGCGGGGCAGCATGGAGTACTCGGCGGTGACCCAGCCTTCGCCGCTGCCCTTGCGCCAGCGGGGGACGCCTTCGGTGACGGAGGCGGTGCAGAAGACCTTGGTGTCGCCGAAGGAGACGAGAACGGAGCCTTCGGCGTGCTTGCTCCAGCCGCGTTCGATGGTGATCGGGCGGAGTTGCTGGGGGGTGCGGCCGTCGATTCGAGACATGGCCCTGAGCCTATCCGTACCTGTGGAAGGGGCCCCTCCCGTGGTGCTGAGGGGCCCGTTCAGGGGGTGAAGCCGGGGACGATGCCCGCTCTTTACATCAGGTCTTCGATCTCCGCGGCGATGGGGTCGGCGTCGGTGCCGATGACGACCTGGATCGCGGTGCCCATCTTGACGACGCCGTGGGCGCCGGCGGCCTTCAGGGCGGCGTCGTCGACCTTGGAGGGGTCGACGACCTCGGTGCGCAGGCGGGTGATGCAGCCTTCGACCTCTTCGATGTTGTCGATGCCGCCGAGCCCGGCAACGATCTTCTCAGCCTTGCTGGCCATGTTCGTTCTCCCTGATCCAAGGCGCTGTGTCGTTCGCGCCAGCGGGACCGTCCCGTTTCCGACTGGTCTACACCAGGAGTCCGCCTCTCGACAAAGCGCCGGGGCTTGATCGTCGCAGCGGGCGGAATTGGCGGGTTCCACTCGTTCGGCCTACCGTGCTACAACTGGTCTACACCACTCACCGGTGGAGGTCGCGCGGCGGAGTCCGCGGTCCTTTTCTGAGACGCCGCCGTCCCCCTGTCGAACCCTTCCTGGGCGGCGCCGTGCCCCATGGAGGAAGTTCATGTCCACAGCCACTGCCGCGCCCGCGGGCCCGAAGAAGGGCTCCGCGGTGATGGCGGTCCTGCAGCGTATCGGCCGCAGCCTCATGCTGCCCGTCGCCGTCCTGCCGGCCGCCGCCCTCCTGGTCCGCCTCGGCAACACCGACATGCTGGGGCGGGAGTCGTTCCCCGCCTTCATCACCAAGATCGCGGGATTCATGGCCGCTGGTGGCAACGCGATCCTCGACAACATGGCGCTGCTGTTCGCCGTGGGCATCGCTATCGGCTTCGCGAAGAAGTCGGACGGCTCGACCGCTCTGGCGGCCGTGGTCGGCTACCTCGTCTTCAAGAACGTGCTCGCCACGTTCACGGACCCGAACCTGCCGCAGGTGGCGACGGCCGTCGACGGCAAGGTCGTCATGGTCGACGCGCCGGTGGACGCCAAGGTGCTCGGCGGTGTGGTGATGGGCATCGTCGTCGCCCTGCTCTACCAGCGCTTCTACCGGACCAAGCTGCCCGACTGGGCGGGCTTCTTCGGCGGGCGGCGCATGGTCCCGATCCTGTCCGCCTTCGCGGGCCTGGTCATCGGTATCGTCTTCGGCTACATCTGGCCGGTCCTCGGCACGGCTCTGCACAACTTCGGTGAGTGGCTGGTCGGCTCCGGGGCCGTCGGCGCGGGCATCTTCGGTGTCGCCAACCGGGCGCTGATCCCGATCGGCATGCACCACCTGCTGAACTCCTTCCCCTGGTTCCAGGCCGGCACCTACGAGGGCAAGAGCGGCGACATCGCCCGGTTCCTGGCGGGCGATCCGAGCGCCGGGCAGTTCATGACCGGCTTCTTCCCGATCATGATGTTCGCGCTGCCCGCGGCCTGCCTGGCGATCGTGCACTGCGCCCGGCCGGAGCGCCGCAAGGTCGTCGGCGGCATGATGTTCTCCCTCGCGCTGACCTCGTTCGTCACGGGTGTCACCGAGCCGATCGAGTTCACCTTCATGTTCATCGCCCCGGTGCTGTACGCGATCCACGCGGTGCTGACCGGTGTCTCGATGGCGCTGACCTGGGCCCTGGGGATGAAGGACGGCTTCGGCTTCTCGGCCGGCGCGGTGGACTACTTCCTGAACCTGGGCATCGCGACCAACCCGTGGGGTCTGGCCCTGGTCGGCCTGTGCTTCGCGGCGGTCTACTACGTGGTGTTCCGCTTCGCGATCACCAGGTTCAACCTGCCGACGCCGGGCCGTGAGTCCGACGAGGAACTCGCCGAGCTGCAGAAGGCGGAGGCGAAGTAGCCCGCCCGCGAAAACACGGCCGCACACGGTGAAGGCCCCGGAACCGCGCTCGGTTCCGGGGCCCTTCGCGTGCGCGGACCGCGCGTGGTCCGTCAGATCTCGTACGTCTGCCCCGGCGCGGCCAGGTGCACCGGACCGTCGTACACCTCGCGGGCGTCGACCACGTTGACCTGGGGGTCCGTCCACGGCGGGACGTGGGTGAGGACCAGGCGGCGGGCACCTGTCCGGGCGGCCGTCTCACCCGCCTCACGGCCGTTGAGGTGCAGGTCGGGGATGTTCTCCTTGCCGTGCGTGAACGCCGCCTCGCACAGGAACAGGTCGGCGCCCCGCGCCAGTTCGTCCAGGGCGGGGCTCACGCCGGTGTCGCCGGAGTACGTCAGGACCTTGCCGCCGTGTTCGACGCGGATGCCGTACGCCTCCACGGGGTGGGCGACCCGCTCGGTGTGCACCGTGAAGGGGCCGATGTCGAAGGTGGACGGCTTGACCGTGTGGAAGTCGAAGACCTCGCTCATGGAGGAGGCGGAGGGGGTGTCCGCGTAGGCGGTGGTCAGCCGGTGTTCCGTGCCTTCGGGTCCGTAGACGGGGAGCGGATTGCAGCGGCCGCCGTCGTGGCGGTAGTAGCGCGCGACGAAGTACGCGCACATGTCGATGCAGTGGTCGGCGTGCAGATGACTGAGGAAGATCGCGTCGAGGTCGTAGAGACCGCAGTGGCGCTGCAGCTCGCCGAGGGCACCGTTGCCCATGTCGAGAAGCAGCCGGAAGCCGTCGGCCTCGACGAGGTAGCTCGAGCAGGCCGATTCCGCGGACGGGAACGACCCCGAGCAGCCGACGACGGTGAGCTTCATGAAGCAGAAACCTCCGCTGGCGGGAAATGTCTGAGAGGGGCGTCGGGGGTCGTGCGGTTCGTCGAGCGTAAGGCGCAAAACCTCCGGTAGCTCCTCCGCCAGGGCCCGTTGTGGGCGAACTCACCTGTGGTGTCACCGGTTCGGCTGGCAGGCCCGGTGTGATCCTTGCGAGGAAGGGCGCGTGGGAGGGATGGCGCCGGTAACGTCTCAGTATGGACACGTCCTGGTGGCTGGCGCTCGCCGCGGTGGTACTGCTCGCGCTCGTCGCCACGCTCGTCGATGGCTGGGGGCGGCGGTCGAGCGGGCGGCGGGCCCGGGCGGCGGCACCGGCCCTCGTGCTGGCGGGTCGGCCGCAGCCGGCGGAGATCTGGTGGGCCGACGTGCCGTTCGAGGACGAGTCCCGCACGAAGGACCGGCCGTGTCTGGTGCTGGCGGTGCGCGGGGAGCGGGCGACGGTCGCCAAGATCACCACCCGGTTCCGGCACGAGCGCACCGGTGTGATTCCCCTTCCCCCGGGGTCGGTCGGTGACGCCCAGGGCCGCGCGAGCTTCCTGGAGACGGACGAGTTGCGGGAGGTTCCGGTCTGGGGTTTCCGGCGGCGGGTCGGGGTGGTGGATCCGGCGTTGTGGGACCAGGTGCGGTATCTGGCGGGCTGATCTGCCGGGAGAGCCGGAGAACGGAGCCGGGAAAAGAAAGAAGGGCTGGAGTCGCGACTCCAGCCCTTGTGTGTGCTCTTGGTGTGCGGCTATGCCCAGAGCTGGCCCTGGAGCGTCTCGATGGCCTCTTCGGTCGTGGCAGCCGTGTAGACGCCCGTCGACAGGTACTTCCAGCCGCCGTCGGCGACGACGAAGGCGATGTCGGCCGGCTCACCGGCCTTGACGGCCTTCTTGCCCACGCCGATCGCGGCGTGCAGCGCGGCACCGGTCGAGACTCCGGCGAAGATGCCCTCCTGCTGGAGCAGCTCGCGGGTGCGGGTGACCGCGTCCGCGGAGCCGACCGAGAAGCGGCTGGTGAGGACGGACTCGTCGTAGAGCTCGGGGACGAAGCCCTCGTCGAGGTTGCGCAGGCCGTAGACCAGGTCGTCGTAGCGCGGCTCGGCCGCGACGATCTGGACGTCCGGCTTGTGCTCGCGCAGGTAGCGGCCCACGCCCATGAGGGTGCCGGTGGTGCCGAGGCCCGCCACGAAGTGGGTGACGGAGGGCAGGTCGGCGAGGATCTCCGGGCCGGTGGTCGCGTAGTGGGCGCCCGCGTTGTCCGGATTGCCGTACTGGTAGAGCATCACCCAGTCCGGGTGTTCGGCCGAGAGCTCCTTGGCCACGCGCACGGCGGTGTTGGAGCCGCCCGCGGCCGGTGAGGAGACGATCTCCGCGCCCCACATGCCCAGCAGGTCCCGGCGCTCCTGCGAGGTGTTCTCCGGCATCACGCACACGATGCGGTAGCCCTTGAGCTTCGCCGCCATGGCCAGGGAGATGCCGGTGTTCCCCGACGTGGGCTCAAGGATGGTGCAGCCCGGGGTCAGGCGGCCGTCCTTCTCCGCCTGCTCGATCATGTGCAGGGCGGGCCGGTCCTTGACCGACCCCGTCGGGTTGCGGTCCTCCAGCTTCGCCCAGATGCGGACGTCGGGGGACGGCGACAGCCGCGGCAGGCGCACCAGGGGGGTGTTGCCGACCGCGGCCAGGGGGGAGTCGTAGCGCATCGGTGATCAGACCATGCCGCCGGCCACGGCCGGCAGGATCGTGACGTTGTCGCCGTCCGACAGCTTGGTGTTGATGCCGTCGAGGAAGCGGACGTCCTCGTCGTTCAGGTACACGTTGACGAAGCGGCGCAGCTGGTCGCCGTCGACGATGCGGGCCTGGATGCCCGCGTGCCGGGTCTCGAGGTCGGTGAACAGCTCGGCGAGGGTGTCACCGCTGCCCTCCACCGCCTTCTGACCGTCGGTGTACGTGCGGAGGATGGTCGGGATGCGGACCTCGATGGCCATGGCTTCAGGGCTCCTGTCGGGAGTAGTCGGTCGGGGCGCGCGGCAGCGCAGGAACAGCGGGGTGGTGCGTGTGTGCGGCGCCGCGGCTCACGGCCGTACGGCGGCAGGTTTCGGCGTCAACAGATGGCGCTGGCGAGCCTGCACAGGTCGACGTGCAGCCGCGCAACGAGCAGCTCGCCCGGCGTCTTGTCGCTCACGTCGTGGACAACCATGGGGTCATCGTATCGATTCCCGGTCCGGGTTCTGGAATGTGATCCCACATCGCGGACGGTTCCGGGCCGGGGAGTGAGACCGTGCTGTTCAGGCCCGGATCGGCGGGTTCTCAGTAGGCCTCGACGACCTGGACTTCTTCCTCTGTGACCGCGCCCTCGACGATCCGGAACGAGCGGAACTGGAACTCTCCGGCCCCGTCGGTGTCGGCGGTGGAGACGAGGACGTAGTGGGCGCCCGGCTCGTTCGCGTAGGAGATGTCGGTGCGGGAGGGGTAGGCCTCGGTCGCGGTGTGGGAGTGGTAGATGACCACCGGCTCCTCGTCGCGGTCGTCCATCTCGCGGTAGAGCTTGAGCAGGTCGCCGGAGTCGAACTCGTAGAACGTGGGCGACATGGCCGCGTTCAGCATGGGGATGAAGCGCTCGGGGCGGTCCGAGCCCGCCGGGCCCGCCACGACGCCGCACGCCTCGTCGGGGTGGTCCTTGCGCGCATGGGCGACGATCTGGTCGACGAGGGCCTGGGTGATGGTCAGCATGCTGGCCAGGATAAGCAGAAGGGCCGTTCCGTACCGATGGCTGGTACGGAACGGCCCACATGCCGGACGCCCTGAGCGGCAGCCGCAGGGGGTGCCACGAGTACTCCCTACGGCTGGGCGTCCTGGGAGAGGCTGCTCGGCGGCGCCGCCAGGGGCGCGGGGAACCGCGCGACCTGCCACGACGATGCCGCGTGCAGCCGTCGGCCTTCCACGGCACTCACCGCACAGGCTCTTCCAGCGAAGCGCCTACCCGACCTTCTGGAACTCCGCGTCGCGGCGCTCGGCGATCTGCGGGTTGCGGCTCTTGAGGATCGCCCAGCCGATGCCCAGGGCGACGGCCCAGCCGGCCGCGACGTACAGGCAGACCCGCGCGTCCTTGTCGTACGCGATCATGCCGGTCACGCCGATGAGGAAGAGCAGCGCGACCCAGCTGAAGAGCGCTCCGCCGGGGGCGGGGAAGGACGAGGCGCGCAGCCGGCCCGCGTCGACCGCGGAGCGGTAGCGGATGTGGCTGACGAGGATCATCATCCAGGTCCAGATGCCGGCCGCGGTGGCGACGGAGGTGACGTAGAGGAACGCCTTCTCCGGGACGACGTAGTTCAGGACGACGCCGATGCCCATGAGCGCCACGGAGACCGTGATGCCGACGGCGGGCGTCTTGCGGGCGTTGAGCTTGCCGAACACCTGCGGGGCCTCGCTGTTGGCGGCGAGGTCGCGCAGCATCCGGCCGGTCGAGTACATGCCCGAGTTGCAGGACGACAGGGCCGCGGTGAGCACCACGAAGTTGACGATGCCCGCGGCGAGCGGGATGCCGATCTCGCCGAACGCGTGGACGAACGGGCTCTCGCCGGCGGAGAAGTCGGTCCACTTGACGACGGAGAGGATCACCAGCAGCGCGCCGACGTAGAAGACGATGATGCGCCAGGGCAGGGTGTTGATGGCCTTGGGCAGGGTCTTCTCGGGGTTCTCGGACTCGCCCGCGGTGACGCCGACGAGTTCGACGGCGAGGTAGGCGAACATGACGCCCTGGAGCGTCATCAGGCTGGAGCCGATGCCGTTCGGGAAGAAGCCGTCGTGCGACCAGAGGTTGGAGACGGTGGCGGTGTCACCGGCGTCGGAGAAGCCGAGGGTGAGCACGCCGAGGCCGATGACGATCATGCCGATGATGGCCGTGACCTTGATCATCGAGAACCAGAACTCGACCTCGCCGAAGATCTTGACGGAGATCAGGTTGACGCCGAAGAGCACCACCAGGAACACCAGGGCGCTGACCCACTGCGGGATGTCGGGGAACCAGAAGTGGATGTAGATGGCGGCGGCCGTGAGTTCGGCCATGCCGGTGACCACCCACATGAGCCAGTACGTCCAGCCCGTGACGAACCCGAAGAACGGGCCGAGGAACTCGCGGGCGTACTCGGCGAAGGAGCCGGAGACGGGCCGGTAGAGGAGCAGTTCGCCCAGGGCCCTCATGATGAAGAAGATGATGACGCCGGCGAGGGCGTACATGAGGATGATGCTGGGGCCGGCCTTCGCGATGTTCGCCCCGGCGCCCATGAACAGGCCGACGCCGATGGCGCCGCCGATCGCGATCATCTGGACCTGGCGGCTGCCGAGTCCGCGCTCGTACCCCTCTTCGGAGACGTTTTCCGTGTCGACCTGCGCAGAGGTCATGTGTGGTGCGCCTTTCTCCATGTCGACCCGGACCTGTTGTCGGTCTCGGATCGGGTCTCGATCCCCCCGGATGATGGAGTCGAGCGGGCCCTGGGGGCCCACTCATGCCTGGTCGGCGATCCGCCGGCCACATGGCGCACCCGGCCGAACATACGGGTGGTGTTCGCCGGGCGGTCGTGAAGATTTATCACGGCCGCAATACTGATCACACGGGTGATATGTGACGCACAACACAGGGAGAATTGGACAAAGCACGCCCGAAGGGCCCATAGAAGGCGGGTGCGGTGACGCGATCGTTATCCGGATTTGAGTGTCCTCTGAGCGAACACCGATCGGTCATCCGGCGATCACAGGGCCTGCACACATCAGGGCATAAGGGTCCCGACCAGCGTTTCCTGGAGTCCGCCCAGCCACAGGTAGGCCATCACCATCGGCTTGCGCGGGTCGTCGTCCGGAAGGCGGTACAGGAGGTCGGTGTCGTCCTCGTCGGTGATCTCCAGCCGGGAGCCGATCGCGAGCCGCAGGTCGTTCAGGGCGCTCAGCCACTGCTGGGACTCCGCCACCGACAGCTTGAGCACCGCGCCGCCCTCACCGGCCGCGTCCGAGGAGAGCGCGTCCAGGGTGCGGACCACCGTGAGGGCGTTGTCCCGCTTTCCGGCCCGCAGGTCGTTCTCGGTGTAGCGGCGGAACTCGGCGGAGTACGCCCGCTGCTCCTCGGCGTCCCGGGCCGTGGCAGGCTCCTCCGGGTCGCTGTACGCGTCCGGGAAGAGCCGCTTGAGCACCGGGTCGGCGGGCGGCTCGCTCGGACCCTCCGCGAACAGCTCGGCGAGCGGGTCCTCGGGGGCGTCCTCGGCCGGGCCGGGGCCGATGAGTTCCAGAAGCTGGACGGCCAGCGACCGGATGATGGAAATCTCGACGTCGTCGAGGGCGACGGCCGCGCCGCCGCCGGGAAGCGGTTCGAAGGTTCCGGGCATGAACGCCTTTTCGCTGCTGGGCGGGGTGCTGGCTACTTGCGGTCCTGCTGGAGAGTGGCCCACAGGCCGTAGCCGTGCATGGCCTGCACGTCGCGTTCCATCTCCTCGCGGCTGCCGCTGGAGACGACCGCCCGGCCCTTGTGGTGGACGTCGAGCATGAGCTTGGTGGCCTTGTCCTTGGAGTAGCCGAAGTACGTCTGGAAGACGTACGTCACATAGCTCATGAGGTTGACCGGGTCGTTGTGGACGATGGTGACCCACGGAACGTCCGGCTCGGGCACGGCGAAGACCTCCTCCGCCGACTCGGTCCGTTCGATCTCCAGGGGTGCGGGTGACGTCACACAGCCCATGCTGCCACCCGAGGGGGGTAGACGCACAAACTGGCCTGGCAGTAAGGCGATCGCGTCTCGCGGGACCGCAATCGTCAGATTGACGAAATGGGGGTACGATCCCGCTCATGAACACAGCGGACCTTGGGCTGCCGGAAGAAGAAGGGCGCGAAGCGCTTCCTCAGAAGGGTGGTGGTGGGCGCCGGGTGGGCGTTCCCTCGACGGCGCTCTTCACGGACCAGTACGAGCTGACGATGGTGCGGGCCGCCCTGGCGGCGGGCACGGCCGAGCGGCGGAGCGTGTTCGAGGTCTTCACCCGGCGGCTGCCGAACGGACGCCGTTACGGCGTCGTGGCGGGCACCGGGCGGGTGCTGGACGCGGTGGAGAACTTCCGCTTCGACGGGGCCGTCCTCGACTTCCTGCGCGAGCGGGAGATCGTCGACGAGGAGACCCTCCGGTGGCTCGCCGGCTACCGCTTCAGCGGGGACATCTGGGGCTATCCCGAGGGCGAGGTGTACTTCCCGGGCTCGCCGATCATGCGGGTGGAGGGCACGTTCGCCGAGTGCGTGCTGCTGGAGACCGTGATCCTGTCGATCCTCAACCACGACTCGGCGATCGCCGCGGCCGCCTCGCGCATGTCCGCGGCGGCGGGTGACCGGCCCCTGATCGAGATGGGCGCCCGGCGCACCCACGAGCTGGCGGCGGTGGCGGCGTCCCGGGCGGCGTACGTGGGCGGCTTCGCCACCACCTCCGACCTGGCCGCCGGGTTCCGGTACGGCATTCCCACCGTGGGCACCTCAGCGCACGCCTTCACACTGCTGCACGACAGCGAGCGGGACGCCTTCCAGGCCCAGGTGAACACGCTGGGGCGGGGCACGACGCTGCTGGTGGACACGTACGACGTCGCCGAGGCGGTCCGGACGGCCGTCGAGGTCGCCGGGACCGGGCTGGGCGCGGTGCGGATCGACTCCGGTGACCTGCTGCTGGTGGCGCACCGGGTGCGGCAGCAGCTGGACGAGCTGGGCGCGAGGGACACGAAGATCGTCGTGACCTCGGACCTGGACGAGTACGCGATCGCCTCGCTGGCGGCGGCGCCGGTCGACGCGTACGGCGTCGGCACGCAGCTGGTGACCGGTTCCGGGCACCCGACGTCCTCGATGGTCTACAAGCTGGTCGCGCGGGCGGAGTCGGCCCGGCCGAACGCGCCGCTGGTGCCGGTGGCGAAGCGGTCCACCGGCGGCAAGACGTCCGTGGGCGGGCGCAAGTGGGCCGCGCGGCGGCTGGACGCGTACGGGGTCGCCGAGGCCGAGGTGGTGGGCACCGGGCCGGTGCCGGGCGAGCTGGCGGACCGGCAGCTGCTGGTGGAGCTGGTCAAGGGGGGTGAGGTGGTCGCCCGCGAGCCGTTGGACGCGGCGCGCGAGCGGCACGCGGCGGCGCGCGAGGGGCTCCCGATGTCGGCCACGCAGCTCTCGCGCGGGGAGCCCGTCCTTCCGACGGAGTACCTGCACGGCGCCTCGGGTAGCTAATTGCGGTGTGCCGTGATGCGCCGACCCGTGACCCCTCCCGACCCCTCAACCATGGCAATAGGCTCGGAAGTTCAACGGCCGGGCCTGCCGACCTCATAGCCGAAGGACACCGACCATGCGCCGCGCCTTGATCGTCGTAGACGTGCAGAACGACTTCTGCGAGGGGGGCAGCCTCGCGGTGTCCGGCGGTGCCGACGTGGCCGCCGCGATCACGGAGCTGATAGGGCAGGCGGCCGGGTCCGGCTACCAGCACGTCGTGGCCTCGCGCGACCACCACATCGCCCCCGGTGGCCACTTCTCCACGAACCCCGACTACGTCCGCTCCTGGCCGGCGCACTGCGTCGCCGGCACGGAGGGTGTCGGCTTCCATCCGAACTTCGCCCCGGCCGTCGCGTCCGGCGCGGTCGACGCCGTGTTCGACAAGGGGGCGTACGAGGCGGCGTACAGCGGTTTCGAGGGAACCGACGAGAACGGCACGTCACTGGCCGACTGGCTCCGGTCCCGCGAGGTCTCCGAGGTGGACGTGGTCGGCATCGCCACGGACCACTGCGTACGCGCCACGGCCCTGGACGCCGTGCGGGAGGGATTCCGCACCCAGGTCCTCCTCGACCTCACGGCGGGCGTCTCCCCGGAGACCACCGAGCGCGCGATCGAGGAGCTGCGGGAGGCAGGCGTGGAGCTCTCCGGGAAGCCCGTCGTCCAGTAGGGCGCGGCGGTCCCCGGCGGTGCTCAGGTCTGGGCCGTCGGGCGTCTCAGGAGGGACCTGATCGGACGCCACAGCTCTGTCGCGAGGTCCGGGGTCAGGACACCGTTGTCAGGAGCCGTGCGCCATATGAGGCCGTCCGGGTGGTGGAGGACGGCGGTGATCTCGTCGGGGGTCGGCCCGGCGGCGTTGCCGCGCAGGTAGACCGACCGCAGTCCCAGGTTGCGGAGCCTGGTCAGGGCTCGGGCGCGGTTCGCCGCGTGGACGAGTACGCGGACGGAACCCGGGCCGTCGGCGGCGGGGCTGGGCAGGTTCAGCGCCACCACCACGGTGCCGTTCGGCAGCTTGCAGAAGCCTCCTGCGGCCATGCGGTCATACCCCCGTGTCGGTCGGTGTGTCGGTCGGTGTCAATAAGAAAACCACAGGACGCACCTAAACACGGATCGGCGGCGACCCGCCAGGGGGTCACCGCCGATCATGCTCTGACCTGCTACAACGCGTTTTACTTCACCGCGGGGCCGACCTCGAGCTCGATCGTCGAGCCGTCCTTGGCCTCCTTGATGATCTTGATCTTGGTGTTGGTGTCAGTGATCTTGACGCCGCCGGTCTTGTTCGACGGGTCGTAGTAGGTGCTGGTGCGGTCGTTGAAGACCGAGACGCCCTTCGACGACTTGATCTTGGTCGCGACGTCCGCGTTGTGCAGCGTGATGCCGTCGGTGCGGTACAGGCTGAACGGCGAGTCGTAGGCCTGGATGCGGTTGCGCATCAGCGTGCCGTCGGACCACTTCATCGCCTTCGGGTGCGAGTCGATCGGCAGGACCAGACCGGTGCCCGGGTGGACGCTGGTGTTGTTGTCCGCCTGGGAGGTGTCCCACTTCCAGATCAACAGGCCGTTCTGGTACGGGTAGTGCTCCACCCAGTCCGGACGGGTCTTGGAGAAGCCGAAGTTGTACGGGCCGACCTTGAGGGTCTTGTCGTACGAGACGTACTGGCGGTTCTCCGCGATGTAGTACTGCGCGTAGTCCTTGGTGAAGGACGCGCCCATGCGGGAGAAGCCGACGGCCTTCCAGGCCGGGTCCGCGGACTCGGCGTCGTCGGAGAAGACGGCGGCACCGTCGGCGGTCACGGTGATCCGGTCGGCCGCGAAGCCCTTCATCGCCAGACCGCCGTCGGTCTGGTAGCGGAAGCGCAGGTCGATCTTCTTGCCCGCGTAGGCGTCCAGCGGGAACGCCAGCTTCTTGTACGCGTCGACCGTGCCGGTCAGGGCCGGCTTGTCGCTGCCGTCACGCGGGATCGGCTGACCGTCCACCGTGCCGTCCAGGGCGGTCCAGTTGGCGCCGCCGTCGGTCGAGACCTCGGCGTAGAGGTAGTCGTAGTTGGCCTCGATCTCGTACCAGCCGTCGAGGGTCAGCGACGCCGACGTCTTGCCGGTCAGGTCGACGGAACGGGTCAGCGTGTTCTTCAGGTCGTTGCCGCTGCCGCTCCACCACTGGGTGGCGCCCTGGGCCGGCTTGACGAGCTCGGTGGTGACGGCCCGCTTCGGCAGGTCGACCACGAGCGCCTGCTTGTGCTTGGTGTTGAACTCGGCGAGCCCCAGCTTGTGCCAGGAGCTCGTCGCGGCCTTCGCCGTGTCGTACTTGAGCCAGCCCAGCTGGAGCTTGTCCCAGGCGGTCATGTCGCCGGGCAGGTCACCGATCTCGTTCTTGCCGGTGCCGAGCCAGGAGCCGGAGGACATCAGGGTCCAGAAGCCGGTCGAGTTGTCACCGGCGCCGGTGGTGTCGTAGTGGTCCGGCAGGCCGAGGTCGTGGCCGTACTCGTGGGCGTAGACGCCGAGTCCGCCGTTCTCGGGCTGGACCGTGTAGTCGCCGACCCAGAGGCCGGTGTCGCCGATCTTCGCGCCGCCGAGCTTGTTGTCCGCGGGGCCGGTGGCGCCGGCGTCGGTGCCGAAGGCGTACCAGCGGTGGGCCCAGATCGCGTCCTCGCCCTGGACGCCGCCGCCGGCGGACTCGTCCTCACCGGCGTGCACGACCTGGAAGTGGTCGATGTAGCCGTCGGGCTCGTTGAAGTCGCCGTCGCCGTCGAAGTCGTAGCGGTCCCACTGGTCGTACTGCTTGACGTCCGCCTTGATCTGCGCGTCGGTCCGGCCGGCCGCCTTCTGCTGGGCGACCCAGGCGTTCAGACCGTCCTTGACGACGTTCCACACGCTCGGGCAGTTGGTGTCACCGCAGGCGTTGTTGCCGTAACGCGCCTCGTTGTAGGGGACCTTGACCCAGTCCGAGACCTCGCCCTCGACCGAGTAGCGGCCGGAGGACTGCTTCTCGTAGTACTTCTTCACCGACTCGGCGTTCTTGCCGGTGCCGAAGTAGAGGTCCTCGAAGTACTTCTGGTTGTAGTCCGCGCGCCAGGCCGTGGAGTTGTCCTTCTTGCGGTCCGGCTTGGCTATCTTGTTGTGCAGCGGGCCGGGGGTGCCGCCGAACTCGCTGATCTGGTCGCCGAACTCGACCAGGATCGTGAAGATCTTGTCGGTCTTCTCGCGGCCGAGCTCGACGTACTTGCTGTCGCCCTTCTTGCTCTTGAGCTGGACGACCTTCGAGCCCTCACGGTTCTTCACCGTGGTCTTGCCGGATATGACCTGCTTCAGGGCCTCTTGGCGCTGTGCCTCCTGGGTCTTGCTCAGCGGGCCTTCGAGGTCGTGCTCGGAGCCGTGGCGGTCCGCCGGGTCGTGCCGGTCCACGGTGGTGGACCTCGGGGCGGAGGTGTCGTCGGCCTGCGCCACACCGAGAGCCGAGCCGGTGGCGGTGGCCGCCGCGAGCGCCACACCGATGGCAGTCGCTCTGAACGTCCAGGGTCTTCTGGTCACTTGAGTTCCTCCCCCGCGTCCGGGCGCGCGGAAGGAAGGGTCCTGGGTCAGGCAGGGTCCGCGCGCGCGTGATCAACGCGTGTAGTCAAGTGACGACATTTGACTAGAGGTTAAGCAGAAAAGACAGACCTTGACTTGGACAAGTCAAGTGCACTATGCGGAGCCGACGTTCGTTTTGCGGACAACCAACGGGTCGCCACCGGGATGCCCGTCCGGCAGTGGGCGCGTGCATATGTCCACTCCGTGGACGCCATGACTCCGTGCGCCCCCTGTGCTCCGGCCCTGTTGATTAGGTCACGCTTACCGCGCGTTCCGCTCGGGCACCCTGCCGGTTAGAGTCGCTTGGCGGAACGCCCGGAAGCTGGCGGAATGCCAGGCCGACACCCCCGTGGACCCCCACTTTCGAGGACATGATGGCCATGCCCCGTCCGACCTCCGCACAGCTCGCCTACGGTTCCTGCACCGTGATCCTGTCGACCCTCGCCATGCTGCTGCTGTCCCAGACGAGTTCGGGCGTGGGGATCGCGATCATCGCTGTCGCGGCGCTCGCCCTCGGGCTGCTGGTCGCCATGACGGTACCGCTGCCCGGACGGCGCCCGGCCGCGGTGGAACGGCCCGCACCCGAGAAGCCCGTACGGGCCTCGGTCGCCGCTCCGGCCCCGGAGCCGGTGCGCGAGCGGGCGGTCTCCTGACCGCCGGCTGATCCACCTGTGCCTCAATCGGTGCTGACCACGACCGTTCGTGCCGCCTTGTCGTGCAGGCCCTGCTTGTAGGGCCGGTCGAAGTAGCTCCAGCCACCGCAGATCGCGGTCCAGACGCAGGCGCAGCAGAAGGCGAACGGGATCCACAGCACGGCGGCGCGCGACAGCGAGCCCTGCACGGAGGGCGTGCTGCCGTCGTCGAGGTTGGCCACGCGCATGTGCAGCAGTTTCTTGCCGAGGGTCTGGCCGGTCCTGGAGGTCAGGACGGTGTCGTAGGCGATGTAGAGGACGGCGGCGACCGCCGACTGCCACAAGGACTTGCCGACCTCGACGCGATCGCTGTCCACGTCGAACTCGCTGACGCCGATGCCCCAGGTGAGCAGCCAGACGACGACACCCACGAGGATCATGTCGAGGATGCGGGCGAGAGTGCGCTTGCCGCTGTCGGCGAGCGGGGGCATGCCGGCGAGGGGGTCGGCGGGGTAGGAGCCGCCGCCGTACGGGGAACCGCCGCCGGGACCGCCCTGGCCGCCACCCTGGCCGCCGCCGGGACCGCCCTCGCCGCCGCCTTGGTCTGCGCCCTGGCCGCCTCCCGGGTACGGCGGGGGCTCGCTGCCGTAGGGAGAGCCCGTGTCCTCGCCGGGCGGCTCGTTCGAAGGCCGCTTCCTGAACGGGTCGTCATCCGGGGGCTGCTGACCGGAGCCGGGGGGCGGTTCACTGCTCATGGCCCGAGTCGACCGCGAACACCCCGGCTCCGCATCCGGCAGACGGCCGTCCGGGGTACGGCTTCGCCGGGGCCGCTCAGCCCGCCACGAACGTGTGTGCCGCCTTGTCGTGCCAGCACTGGCGCCACGGCTTGTCGAAGACGCACCAGACGACGCCGACGATCCCCACGACGAGGAGTCCGGGCACGCTGTAGACCAGCCAGCGGCGCAGGGCCGCCCCGAACTCAGGGGCGTCGTGGCCCTCGATGTCCCGCACCTCGAGACCCATCAGCTTCTTGCCGAGGGTGCGGCCCCACTTGACGGTGGGCAGCACCTCGGCGACGACGCCGACGAGCAGCAGGACCGCCAGGACGATGCCGAGGTACACCGACGTGGTGCCGTCGAGCAGCCAGACCGTGACGGTCTCGCCGGAGAGCTTGGCCGCGTCGATCTTCTCGTTGACGTGGTCGACGGCCTTGATGCCGAGCGGTACGGCGGCCCCGGCGGTGAGGCCGGCGAGGACGACGGTGTCCAGCAGCCGGGCGGCCAGCCGCTTCCCGAGCCCCGCGGGGCGGGCCGCCGCCTGCCGCCGGGCCGCCGCCTGGAACAGGTCCTCGACCGGCGGCTTCCAAGGTGCGACGGGCTGATCGTCACCGCCGCCCGCTCCGGCGAGCCGGTGCACCTGCTGCGCCCAGGAGGACTGACCGCCGCCGGGGCCGGCGCTGAGGGGGGTGGCGGCGGAGGCGGCGGGGCCGGACTGCGCAGGTACGACGGGGGCGGGGGCCGACTGGGGACCCGACAGGGCCGCCGGGGCGGTGGAGGCCTGGGCTCCCGCGACCCCGGCGCCGCTCTGCGCGGCGGCGGCACGGGCGGCGGCGGCCTTGCCGGCACCGAAGCCGGGACGGTTCGAGGGGTCGGCCGGGGCCGCCGCGCCGAAGCCGGAGCCCACGGGGGCCGGCACCGGAACCGGCCGGCCCGGGCTGCGCGCCGAAGGCGGCTGCCGCCGAGTCGGCACCGGAGCCCGCCGCACCGGCCCGCGGACCGAAACCGGGCGCCGCGGGGTCGCCCGCGGAACCACCGGTCCGCGCACCGAAGCCGGACCCCGCCGGGCCGCCCCCGGACCCCGCACCGCCCGAACCCGGGCGCGGCGACACCGCGCGGAACGTCATCGTGCCCTCCTCGGGCGCCTCCGCGGAGGCCCCTGGCCCGCTGCCTGGCTCGCCCGTCGGGCGGCGGAAGACGAACGTGTTGCCCGCGGCCGCCGCCCCGGACTCCTGGTCGGCGGCGGCGGGCGGGATGTTCGCCGTGCCGTCGGTGCGGGCGGACTCGCCGGAAGGCGGGCTGTCGGCGTGCGGCACCCTCGGGTCGGCGCCCTGCCCGCCCGTCCCCTGCGCCACCGGCGGTGACCCCCAGGAGACGCGGCGGTCCTGGCCGCCGAAGCCGGACTGGTGGGAGCGGTCGGCGCCCCACGCGGACGCGGGCTCGGGGCGGCTGCCGTGCTGGGAGTCGGCGGCGGAGGGCTCCTCGACCGGGTCCTCGTCGAAGAAGTGCGGGCCGGTCTCCTCGACCGAGGCGGCGCCGGACTGCCCCGCACCGGGCGGCGGCGCGAGCGTCTCGCCGTCCTGGGGCGCCGGACGGCTGGTGCCCGGCACCCAGGAGGCACCGTTCCAGTACCGGACGTATCCAGGAATGGAGGGGTCCGGGTAATACCCTTCGCGGGGCCTGTCGTCACCGGGGGCCGGGGTTGGGGCGCTCATCTCCGTCGTCCCGCTATCTGCTCGAGGGCCAAATGGGGGCCTCCACATCTATCAGACGAGCGCAACCCCCACCGCCGCTCCCACGGGACCCACCCCTTTCGAGCACCGATGTGCTACTCACCGTGCCGCTTCGGCGGATCCCCCTGCGAAAAAACTTCCGGGAAGGCGCGTAATGCCGGCGCCCCCGCCCGCTCTCTCCCCCTGACAAGCCCTCACGGGCAGCCATCAGGAGAAGGGAACACCGCCATGCACACCGTGGTGGAGCGGGAACTGGAGCTGAAACTCGTCCTGTCGCCGGAGCGCCGGGTCCCGGTGCCCGCCCGGCTCGGGTACGTCACCGACGATCCGTACGCCGTGCACGTCACCTTCCACATCGACTCCGAGCACCCGGTGCACTGGACGTTCGCCCGGGAGGTGCTGGTGGAGGGGGTGTTCCGGCCCTGCGGGCAGGGGGACGTGCGGGTCTGGCCGACGAGGACCGAGGGCCGGGGCGTGGTGCTGATGGCGCTGAGTTCACCCGACGGGGACGCCCTGCTGGAGGCCCCGGCGGGGGCGGTGTCGGCCTGGCTGGAGCGCACGCTGCGGGTGGTCCCCCCGGGGACGGAGGGCGAGCGGCTCGGTCTCGACGACGAGCTGGACCAGTTGCTCGCCCAGTGAGCGCGCCGCTGTCAGAACAGCTTGCCCGGGTTCAGGATGTCCAGCGGGTCGAAGGCCTGCTTCACGGCCCGCTGCATCTCCAGCCCCACGGGGCCGATCTCGCGCGCCAGCCACTCCTTCTTCAGGACGCCGACGCCGTGCTCGCCGGTGATGGTGCCGCCGAGTTCCAGGCCGAGGGCCATGATCTCGTCGAAGGAGTCGCGGGCGCGCAGGGACTCGTCGGGGTCCGCCGGGTCGAAGCACACCGTCGGATGGGTGTTGCCGTCCCCCGCGTGGGCGACGACCCCGATGGTGAGCCGGTACTTGTCGGCGATCCGGTCGACCCCTGCGAGCATCTCGGCGAGCCGGGAGCGGGGCACGCACACGTCGTCGATCATCGTCACGCCCTTGACCTTCTCCAGCGCGGTGAGCGACAGCCGCCGGGCCTGGAGGAGCAGTTCGGACTCGGCGGCGTCGTCGGCCGGTACCACCTGGGTGGCCCCGGCGGCCTCGCACAGCGCGCCGACGGCGGCGAGGTCGGCGGCCGGGTCGGTGCTGTCGAACGCGGCGAGCAGCAGCGCCTCGGTGCTCTCCGGGAGGCCCATCTGCGCCAGGTCGTTGACGGCCTTGACCGTCGTACGGTCCATGAGTTCGAGGAGTGACGGGACGTGGCCGCCCTCCATGACGCGGCACACGGCGTCGCAGGCGGCGGCCCCGGAGGCGAACTCGGCGGCCAGCACCAGCTGCTGGGGCGGCTTGGGACGCAGACCGAGCACGGCCCGTACGACGATGCCGAGCGAGCCCTCGGAGCCGACGAACAGGCGGGTCAGGTCGTACCCGGCGACGCCCTTGGCGGTGCGGCGGCCGGTGGACATGAGACGGCCGTCGGCCAGCACCACGTCCAGCCCGAGGACGTATTCGGCGGTCACCCCGTACTTCACGCAGCACAGGCCGCCCGAGGCGGTGCCGATGTTGCCGCCGATGGTGCACATCTCCCAGCTGGAGGGGTCCGGCGGGTAGTACAGGCCGTGTTCGCCGACGGCCCGGGAGAGGGCGGCGTTGATCACGCCGGGCTCGACGACGGCGATGCGGTCGACCGGGCTGATCTCCAGGATCCGGTCCATCTTCGTCAGGGAGAGCACGACGCAGCCCTCGGAGGCGTTCGCCGCGCCGGACAGGCCGGTGCGGGCGCCCTGCGGGACGACCGGGACGCGCAGGGCGGTGGCGGTGCGCATCACGTGCTGGACCTGTTCGACCGTGCGGGGCAGCACGACGACGGCCGGGGTGCCGGCCGGGCAGAAGCTCGCCATGTCGTTGGCGTAGGAGGCGGTGACGTCCGGGTCGGTGAGGACCGCCTCGGCGGGAAGGCCGCTGAGCAGGAGGTCGATCAGGCTGCCGGTCGTTTCGGTGTCCTCGGAGCTGCGCGCTTCGATACGGCTCATGATCACAGGTTCGCACCCGGGGCCATCGGTGTGAACCCCGTCGGCGGCACCCTTCGTCTGCCCGGGTGTGGTCGTCGTACTGACGCACAGTGAGCGTCATGGAGAACCAGCAGGAGGGCCCGGACCGGCAGGTGCTCTGGCGTTCACGGCCGCGCTTTCGCGGGTCGCGGGTGGTGCTCGCCGCCGTCGCGGGGTGCGCCGTGCTCGGCGGGGTGCTGGTGCTGGTGCTGCCGGGGGAACGACGGCCCGAGCCGCCCGCTCCGCCGTCGCCGGGGGCGGTGGCCATGGCGGCGGTCACCACCGGGCTGCCGGCCGCGCTGCCCGACCTGGCTGAGCTGATCGACGAGCGGGAGAAGCGGCTGCGCAAGCACCCGGGGGACGCCCGGTCCTGGGCGGTGCTCGGGACGGCCTATGTGGAACGGGGGCGGCGGCTGGCTGACCCGGCGTACTACCCGCGCGCGGAGAAGGCGCTGCGTACGTCGCTCAGGGCGCGGCCGAAGCGGAACACGGAGGCCGTGGCCGGGCTGGCCGCGCTGGCCAACGCGCGCCGGGACTTTTCCGCCGCGCGCCGGTGGGGCGAGGCGGCGCTGAAGCTGGAGCCGCGGAAGTGGACGACGTACCCCCTGCTCATCGACGCCTACACCGGGCTCGGCGAGCACGAGTCGGCCGAACGGATGCTGGACCGGCTGACGGAGCTGCGCTCGGGACCGGCCGTGCTGGCCCGGGCGGCGGCCGTCTACCGGGACCGCGGCCGGCCTGAGGACGCCGCGGCCTCGCTGGCGGACGCGGCCGCGGGCGCGCGGACCCCGGCCGAACGGGCCGCCTACCTGGAGCGGGCCGGGCAGCTGGCCTGGGAACGCGGGGACCTCCAGGACGCGCTGCGGCACTTCCAGGAGGCGGTGCGCCTCGACCCCGACCAGCGGGCCGCGCAGGCCGGGCAGGGCCGGGCGCTGGCGGCCCTGGGCCGGACGTCGGAGGCGCTGAACGCCTACCGGGTGGCCCTCGCCAAGCAGCCGTGCCCCCGGTACGCCCTGGAGCTGGGCGAGTTGTACGAGTCGCTGGGGATGCCGGAGGCCGCCCTGGTCCAGTACGACCTGCTGCGCGAGCGGGTGCGGCGCGCTGTCGCGGGCGGGGCCGACGAGGAGCTGGTGCTGGGACAGTTCGAGGCGGACCACGGCGATCCGCGGGCCGCGGTACGGCGGTTGCGCGCGGAGTGGCGCCGGCAGCCCGGGACGGAGGTGGCCGACGCGCTGGGCTGGGCGCTGCACCGGGCCGGGAAGCACGAGGAGGCGCTGCGGTTCGCGGTGCGGGCGACGGACGAGGAGCACAGTGGCGGGGTGCGCAGCGCGGTGTACACGTATCACCGCGGCATGATCGAGCGGGAGCTGGAGCGGTACGGGTCGGCCCGGCGGCACCTCGCGGAGGCGCTGCGGATCAACCCGCACTTCTCGCCCCTGTACGTGCCGGCGGCTCGGGCGGCGACGGAGGCGCTGGGGGAGCCGCCGGACGTGGGGGTGCCGGAGATGGACGAGGACTGAACGACGGGGCCCGGAGGGACGGGAGCCGGAGGGACGGGGCCCGGAGGGACGGGGCCCGGAGGGACGGGGCCCGGAGGGACGGGAGCCGGAGGGACGGGAGCCGGAGGGACGAGGGCCGGAGGGACGAGGGCCGGAGGGACGGGAGCCGGAGGGACGAGGGCCGGAGGGACGAGGGCCGGAGGGACGGGGGCGTGCGGGTGCCCCGTGACACCCGCACGCCCCGGGCCGGCGATCGGGCTACAGATTGCCGCGGCGGGCCTGCTCGCGCTCGATCGCCTCGAAGAGGGCCTTGAAGTTGCCCTTGCCGAAGCCCATCGAGCCGTGCCGCTCGATGATCTCGAAGAAGACGGTCGGACGGTCCTGGACCGGCTTGGTGAAGATCTGCAGCAGGTAGCCGTCCTCGTCACGGTCGGCGAGGATCTTCAGCTCGCGCAGGGTGTCGATCGGGACGCGGGTCTCGCCGACCCACTCCCCCAGGGTGTCGTAGTACGAGTCCGGCGTGTTCAGGAACTCGACGCCGGCCGCCCGCATCGTACGGACCGTCTGGACGATGTCGTTGGTGTTGAGGGCGATGTGCTGCACGCCCGCGCCGCCGTAGAACTCCAGGTACTCGTCGATCTGGGACTTCTTCTTGGCGATGGCCGGCTCGTTGATCGGGAACTTGACCTTGAGCGTGCCGTCGGCGACGACCTTCGACATCAGCGCGCTGTACTCGGTGGCGATGTCGTCGCCCACGAACTCCTTCATGTTCGTGAAGCCCATCACCTTGTTGTAGAAGCCGACCCATTCGTTCATGCGGCCGAGTTCGACGTTGCCGACGCAGTGGTCGATCGCCTGGAAGGTGCGCTGCGCGGGCGGCTCGACCATCGGCTTGGCCGCGACGAAGCCCGGCAGGTACGGGCCGTCGTAGCCGGAGCGCTCGACGAGGGTGTGGCGGGTCTCGCCGTAGGTGGCGATGGCGGCCAGGACGACCGTGCCGTGCTCGTCCTTCAGCTCGTAGGGCTCGGTGACCGAGCGGGCGCCGTGTTCCAGGGCGTAGGCGTGGGCGGCGCGCGCGTCCGGCACCTCGATGGCGAGGTCGACGACGCCGTCGCCGTGCTCGGCCACGTGCTGCGCGAGGAAGTGGCCCCAGTCGGTGGAGGGCTTGATGACCGAGGTGAGGACGAAGCGGGCGGAGCCGTTCTCCAGGACGTACGCAGCGGTCTCGCGGCTGCCGTTCTCCGGTCCGGAGTAGGCGACCAGCTTCATGCCGAAGGCGGTGGAGTAGTAGTGCGCCGCCTGCTTGGCGTTGCCCACGGCGAAGACGACCGCGTCCATTCCCTTGACCGGGAAGGGGTCGGCCTGCCGGGCGGTGTCGGGAGTGTGGTGTGTGGTCTGCGTCATAGCCGCAGGGTCTCCCCGCTCGGCAAGGTGCGCAATAGTTTGCGTTTCTGCTGGGCAATCTGTTCAGCAGTACGGCCGTATCACCGGCCCTTCTGTACAGGATGACCACCCCTGGGAGGCTGCTGTGGCGATCGATCATCTGGACGGCCGGATCATCCTGCTGCTGGCCCGGGAGCCGCGGATCGGGGTGCTGGAGATGTCGCGGCGGCTGGGAGTGGCCCGTGGCACGGCGCAGGCGCGGCTCGACCGGCTTCAGTCGAACGGAGTCATCCGCGGCTTCGGCCCCGAGGTGGACCCGGCGGCGCTCGGCTACCCGGTCACGGCATTCGCGACGCTCCAGATCCGGCAGGGCCAAGGCGCCGACGTACGGGCCCACTTGGCGACCGTGCCGGAGGTGCTGGAGCTGCACACCACCACGGGCAGCGGGGACATGCTGTGCCGTCTCGTGGCCCGCTCGAACGCCGATCTCCAGCGTGTGATCGACCGGGTCGTCGGTTTTGATGGCATCGTCCGGGCCTCCACGGCGATCGTCATGGAGAACCCCGTTCCGCTGCGGATCATCCCGCTCGTGGAGCAGGCCGCGGAGGAGACCTGACGTCTTGGGGTGAGCGCGTGTGAACTTCTGGCAGTACCTGGAGAACCGGCACCAGCAGCTGCTCACGGACGCCTACCAGCACGCGAGCGTGGTCTTCCAGTGCATGGTCGTGGCGACCCTGCTCGGGGTGCTGATCGGCGTGGTCACCTACCGCAGCGAGTGGGCCGGGAACCTCGCCACCACGACCACCGCCACCATCCTGACCGTCCCGGCGCTCGCCCTGATCGGTCTGCTCATCCCGGTCGTGGGGCTGGGCGTGCCGCCCACGGTCATCGCGCTGACGCTGTACGGGCTGCTGCCGGTGGTGCGCAACGCGATCGTCGGGCTGCGCGGGGTCGACCCGTCGCTGGTGGACGCGGCCGACGGCATCGGCATGTCCCGCCCGGTCCGGCTGCTGCGGGTCGAGCTGCCGCTGGCCTGGCCGCCGATCCTGACCGGGATCCGGGTCGCCACCCAGATGCTGATGGGCATCGCGGCCATCGCGGCGTACGCCTCGGGGCCCGGCCTCGGCAACATCATCTTCCGCGGCCTCGCCTCGCTGGGCAGCGCCAACGCGCTCAACCAGGTCCTCGCGGGCACGCTCGGCATCGTCGTCCTGGCGCTGCTGTTCGACGCCGCGTACGTCCTGATCGGACGGCTGACCATCTCCAGGGGGATCCGTGCCTGAGACCGGCGATCACGGTGCCTCCATCGAACTGGAGAGCCTGACCAAGCGGTTCCCCGGCAGTGCGCAGCCGGCCGTGGACAACGTCAGCATGGAGATCAAGGCGGGCGAGGTCGTCGTCTTCGTCGGCCCGTCCGGCTGTGGCAAGTCGACCACGCTCAAGATGATCAACAGGTTGATCGAGCCGACCGGCGGGCGCATCGGGATCGGTGGCGAGGACGTCACCGACATGGACCCGGTCGAGCTGCGCCGGAGGGTCGGCTACGCGATCCAGGCCGCCGGGCTCTTCCCGCACATGACGGTCGCGCAGAACATCGCGCTCGTACCGAAGATGATCGGCTGGCCGAAGGCCCGGATCAGGGAGCGGACCGAGGAGCTGCTCGACCTCGTCGGTCTCGACCCCGGCGAGTTCCACGGCCGCTACCCGCGCCAGCTCTCCGGCGGTCAGCAGCAGCGCGTGGGCGTGGCACGGGCCCTCGCCGCCGATCCGCCGGTGCTGCTGATGGACGAGCCGTTCGGGGCGGTGGACCCGATCACCCGTGACCACCTCCAGGACGAGCTGATCCGCCTCCAGCACGAGCTGCACAAGACGATCGTCTTCGTCACGCACGACTTCGACGAGGCGATCAAGATCGGGGACCGGATCGCGGTGCTGCGCGAGCGGTCCCACATCGCCCAGTTCGACACCCCGGAGGCCATCCTCACCAACCCGGCCGACGACTTCGTCTCCGGGTTCGTGGGCGCGGGCGCGGCGCTGAAGCGGCTGAACCTGACCCGCGTCCGGGACGTGGGGATCACCGACTATCCGACCGCCATGATCGACGACCCGTTGCAGCAGATCTTCAACCGGCTGCGGGCCGGCGGCACCAACGAGGTCCTGCTGCTCGACCGGCGCCGCCGCCCCTACAAGTGGCTGCGGCGGGGCGACCTGATGCGGGCCCGGGGGTCGCTGGCCCGGGCGGGGACGCCGGTGCACGACACGGTGACCCGGGACGCGACCCTGCGGGACGCGCTGGAGGCGGTGCTCACCGACAACACCGGGCGGGTGGCGGTGACCGGGCGGCACGGCGAGTACACGGGCGTCGTCGACATGCAGACGCTCATGAGCTCCGTGCACGACCTGCTGGAGGCCGACCGCCTCGACGCGCTGGAGCACCAGCACGAGCTGGAGGAGCTGCGGGCGGCGCAGACGCACGCGGAGCAGGAGGGTGACCAGGGCGTCACCGGCGCCGGCGGCGCCGTAGGGGCGCGGTGACCGCTCCCGAGGCGGAGCGGGCCGCCCCCGAGCCGGCCGCCCCCGAGCCGGTCGTCACCGAGCAGGCCGTCCCCGAGCCGGCCGCGCGGGCGCCCCGGACCGCGCCCGTGCCTCGCATCAGCCGGCAGAAGCTGACCCTGCTGCCCGTCGCCCTGGCGGCGGTGCTGCTCGCCACCTGGCTCTGGTTCCGGCAGGCCGACCTGGACGCGCTCACGCGGAACGCCCTGTCCGGCGGCCAGGTCTCCAAGGCGTTGTGGCAGCACATCCAACTGACCGCGATCTCCACGTTCTTCGTGCTGATCATCGCGATCCCGCTGGGCATCCTGCTCACGCGCGAGACGTTCCGCAAAGCCACCCCGGTGGCGATGGCGTTCGCCAACACGGGCCAGGCGACCCCGGCGATCGGCCTCCTGGCACTCCTCGTCATCTGGCTGGGCATCGGCCGCAGAGCCGCCCTGATCGGCATGATCATCTACGCCATCCTGCCGGTGCTGTCGAACACGATCACCGGCCTGAAGGCGAACGACCCGACCCTGCTGGAGGCGGGGCGGGGCATCGGCATGTCCCCGATGGGCGTGCTGACCCGGGTCGAACTCCCGCTCGCCGTCCCCCTGATCCTCGCGGGCGTGCGCACGGCCCTCGTCCTGAACGTCGGTACGGCGACCCTGGCGGTCTTCGGCGGGGGCGGCGGCCTCGGCGTGCTGATCACGACCGGGATCACCAACCAGCGGATGCCGGTGCTGGTACTGGGCTCGGTCCTCACGGTCGCCCTCGCGCTGCTGGTCGACTGGCTGGCCTCGCTCGCGGAGCTGCTGCTGCGGCCACGGGGGCTGCAGCCGTGAGGGGGCGTCCGGTGCTGGTCGCTCTGTCGTTGCTGGCGGCGGCTTCCGGCTGCGGTCTGACCAGCGGCTCCCCCGTGAGCGACGATGTGCAGCCGGGCTCGATCGGCCGGGGCGAACCGCTGAAGGGCGCGCATCTGACGGTGACGTCGAAGTCCTTCACCGAGCAGCTGATCCTCGGCTCGATCATGGGCATCGCGTTCGAGGCGGCCGGTGCGGACGTGATCGACCGCACCGGCATCCAGGGCTCCATCGGCAGCCGGGAAGCCGTCCGGAAGGGCGACGCCGACGCCGGGTACGAGTACACGGGCACGGCCTGGATCACGTACCTCGGGCACAGCAAGCCCGTCGTCGATCCGCGCGAGCAGTGGGAGGCGGTGCGCGAGGAGGACGCGGCGAACGGCCTGACCTGGCTGCCGCCATCGTCCCTCGACAACACGTACGCCCTGGCGATGAACCAGGAGAACGCGAAGAAGTACGGCACGAAGACCATGTCGGAGGTGGCGAAGCTGGCGAAGTCCGACCCGGGGGCCGTGCGGCTGTGCGTGGAGGTCGAGTTCGCGAACCGGGCCGACGGGTTGCCGGGCATGCAGAAGGCGTACGGGATGGATCTGCCGGCGCGGAACATCACGTCGATGAACACGGGGATCATCTACACCCAGACCGCGAAGGGCCGCTGCACGTACGGGGAGGTGTTCACGACCGACGGGCGCATCAAGTCGATGAACCTGGTGGTGATGGACGACGACAAGAAGTTCTTCCCCAACTACAACGCGGCGCCGATGATCCACACGAAGACGCTGAAGGAGTGGCCGGCCATCGCCGATGTCCTGAATCCGGTGACGGCGAGGCTGAACAACACGCTGGCGCAGGAGCTCAACGCGAAGGTGGATGTGGAGGGAGAGGATCCGCATCAGGTGGCGTTGGACTGGATGGTGAGGGAGGGGTTTGTCAGGGAGGGGTGACTTGCAAAGAAACCCTTGCAAGGATTCCTTTGCAAGGATAGCTTTGCATCATGCCCGAATCCCAGAACCCACAGGTGCGGCAGCTCGATGCCCGATCCCTGCGCGGGCTCGCGCACCCCCTGCGGATGCAGTTGCTGGACGCCCTGCGCTTCGGCGGCCCGGCCACCGCCTCGCAACTGGCCGCCAAGCTGGGCGAGTCCAGCGGCGCGACCAGCTACCACCTGCGCCAACTCGCGGAGTACGGCTTCGTCGAGGACGCCCCCGAGCGGGGGAAGGGGCGGGAGCGGTGGTGGAAGGCCATCCATCACGGCCTCCGCTTCGACGACGCCCTGCTCACCGACTCCGACCCGGCCGTACGCGGGGCAGCGGACCTCTATCTGCACGAGATCGCCACCACGCAGACCAGGGACCTGTCGACCTGGCTGGGCAACCGCGGCTCATGGCCCGAGGAGTGGAGCCGCGCCTGGGACATGAGCAGCGCGACGCTGCGACTGACGCCCGAACTGACGCAGGAACTCGTCGAGAAGATGCACGCGCTCGTCGAGAGCTACCGCGACCGCGCGGCCTCCAGGGACACCCCCGGCGCCGAGCAGGTCCGCTTCCACACCCACGCCTTCCCGATCAGGACGGACTGAGATGCACCCCGACATCCACCTCGCCCTGCACCACGCCCGCGCCGCCGAACTCCGCGCCGAGACCGAACCTCGCCCGGTGGGCCGCCCCGCCCTCCGTACGCGCCTCGGCTGGATCCTCGTAGAGGTCGGCCTGAAGCTCGCCACCCCGCCCGGTCCGGCTGCCACCGCCCACTAACAGCGGGGCACGGACCCCTTCCCCGTCTCCAGGGCCACCAGCGAACTCACCGCGCTCTTCAGGTTGGTCACCGGAACCAGCCGCAGCCCCTTCGGCAGCTCGGCGCGCGCGTCGGTGCACTCCGCCTTCGGGACGAGGAACACCGTCGCGCCGTCCCGCCTGGCGGCCTGGGTCTTGAGGGCGACGCCGCCCACCGCGCCGACCTTGCCGTCGGCTTCGATCGTTCCGGTGCCGGCGATGACCCGGCCCCCCGTGAGATCACCGCCCGTGCCGTCGCCGTCGAGCTTGTCGACGATGCCGAGGGAGAAGAGCAGCCCGGCACTGGGCCCGCCCACGTCGGCGAGCTTCAGGCTGACCTTGACGTCCTTGCCGTCGAGACCGAGATAGCCGAGCGCGGCCTGCGTCGCCGCGTTCTGCGACTCCTTCATCTGCGCCTCGTTGTGCCGCTCGATCTCCTTGACGCTGTCCCCGCTGGGGTAGAGGGCGTCGCGCGGCATGACGGCCTCGTCGCTGCGGAACCAGCTGTCGACGACGTCGGGGAACGAGACGCGGGTGTCCGGTGAGGTCGCCACGATGGTCGTCATCCGCAGCTGCCCCCGGGTGCCCCTGGTCGGCGCACCGGAGATGGTGATCACCGGCGCCCCCTTGTGCTCGCCGAGCACGTTCGCCGTCTCCCCCGGCTGCGCCACCGAGAACGGCAACGGCGCGAACACCGCCGTGGCGATCAGGGCCACTACGGGCAGGGCGCAGACGGCGAGGGCCTGGGGACGCGTGAGGCGAGAGAACACGGGATCAATCTAACGCGGAGGTCGGACCCGTTCCGGTCCAGGTCTCCTGGGGCTCCGGCCGGGAGCTCGGAGGACGTCAGCTCAACGCCTCCGCGACCTCCCGTGCCGCCTCGACGACCCGCTCCCCCACCCGCTCCGGCACCACGTCCGCCAGCATCACCACACCCACGCTGCCCTCGACGCCGGTCACCCCCAGCAACGGGGCCGCCGCCCCGCAGGCCCCGGCCTCCAACTCCCCGTGCGTCAGGGTGTAGCCCGGGTCCGCCATCGGGTGCTGCCGGGCCGCGAGTATCGCCTTGCCGGCGGCGCCCCGGTCCAGCGGGTGCCGGAACCCGGCCCGGTAGGCGACGTGGTAGTCCGTCCAGGTCGGCTCCACCACGGCCACGGCCAGCGCGTCCGCCCCGTCCACCAGCGTCAGGTGCGCCGTCGCGCCGATGTCCTCGGCGAGCGACCGCAGCGCCGGCATCGCGGCCTCCCGCACCAGGGGGTGGACCTGCCGGCCCAGACGCAGCACCCCGAGCCCGACCCGGGCACGTCCGCCCAGGTCACGGCGTATGAGCGCGTGCTGTTCCAGTGTGGCGAGCAACCGGTACACGACGGTCCGGTTCACGCCCAGCCGGAGGGAGAGCTCGGTCACGGTCAGCCCGTGGTCCGTGTCGGCGAGCAGCTTGAGGACCCGCAGTCCCCGGTCGAGCGTCTGAGAGGTCTCCGCGGTCACGACGCCCACTCCTTAGTGGTGAGGTCGGCGGCCCTCTGGCGGCGGATGCGTCACCGAGTCCCGTCGGCAACGCGCTTCAGAGGCCGCCGATCGGCCGGCGGCCCGGCCTGTCCGGACCGCGTCGCTTCACGGCTGCGCTCCGCGGCGGCGCTGCCACGGGGCGTGTGCGTAGCCGGACAGTAGCGAAGGGGGTTCGCTGAGCGGAAGGCTCCGTCCAGAATCCGGGCACGCGGAGGGGCGTACTGCTGGAATTTGCGGCGGTATGAGCGCCCCCCCCCCCAACACACACAGGGACGCGGGGCCCTGCCGATGTGCGGCTCCGCCGCGTGGGCGCGATCAACCACCGACAACCCGCGGACGACACAACAAGCGCGTCACTTCATCCGGGTCGCCCACTCCTGCACCTTGGCGATGCGCTGCCGCAACTGCCCCGCCGTGGCTTCCGCCGCCGGAGGCCCCCCGCACACGCGCCGCAGCTCCGTGTGGATCACCCCGTGCGGCTTGCCGCTCTGGTGGACGTACGCGCCGACCATCGTGTTGAGCTGCCGGCGCAGCTCCATCATCTCCTTGTGGGAGACCACCGGTCGCCGCTCGGCGGGCACTTCGAGCAGGTCGGCCTCCGCGTCCGGCTTCTTGCGGCTGTGCGAGATCTGCTTGGCCTGCCGCTTCTGCAGCAGCAACTGGACCTGGTCGGGCTCCAGGAGACCGGGAATGCCGAGGTAGTCCTGCTCCTCTTCACTCCCCGGGTGGGCCTGCATGCCGAACTCGGCGCCGTTGTACATGACCCGGTCGAAGACGGCCTCGGACTCCAGCGCCTCGAAGGAGAACTGCTCCTGCTCGCCGGTGTCCTCGTCCTGCTCCCGGTTCGCCTCCTCCATCTCCTTCTCGGATTCGGCGTACGGGTCCTCCTCGCCCTCCTTCTTGGGCTTGTCGAGGACGTGGTCGCGCTCGCGCTCCATCTCGTTGGCGAAGGAGAGCAGGTCGGGCACGGTCGGCAGGAACACGGAGGCCGTCTCGCCGCGCCGCCGGGACCGTACGAAACGTCCGACGGCCTGGGCGAAGAAGAGGGGGGTCGAGATGGTGGTGGCGTAGACGCCGACCGCGAGGCGCGGCACGTCGACGCCCTCGGACACCATCCGCACCGCGACCATCCACCGGTCGTTGTTCCCGCTGAACTCGTCGATCCGCTCGGAGGCCCCGGAGTCGTCCGACAGCACGAGGGTCGCCTTGTCGCCGGTGATCTCCCGGATGAGCTTGGCGTACGCGCGCGCCGAGTCCTGGTCGGAGGCGATGACGAGCGCACCGGCGTCCGGGATGGCCTTCCGCACCTCGGTCAGCCGCTGGTCGGCGGCGCGCAGCACGGACGGCATCCACTCACCGCGCGGATCGAGGGCGGTCCGCCAGGCCTGGCTGATGGCGTCCTTGGTCATGGGCTCGCCGAGCCGGGCGGCGATCTCGTCACCGGCCTTGGTGCGCCAGCGCATGTTGCCGCTGTAGGAGAGGAAGATGACGGGCCGCACGACGTTGTCGGCGAGCGCGTTGCCGTAGCCGTAGGTGTAGTCGGCGGCGGACCGCCGGATGCCGTCCTGCCCCTCCTCGTACGTCACGAAGGGGATGGGGTTGGTGTCGGACCGGAAGGGCGTACCGGTCAGGGCCAGCCGCCGGGTGGCCGGTTCGAACGCCTCCAGGCAGGCCTCGCCCCAGGACTTGCTGTCACCGGCGTGGTGGATCTCGTCGAGGATGACGAGCGTCTTGCGCTGCTCGACGCGGTTCCGGTGCAGCATGGGCCGGACACCGACACCCGCGTACGTCACGGCGACCCCGTGGTACTCCCGGCCGAGCGGCCCGGCGCTGTACTCCGGGTCGAGCTTGATGCCGATCCGGGCCGCGGCCTCGGCCCACTGCTTCTTGAGGTGCTCGGTCGGGGCCACCACCGTCACCTGCTGGACGACGTGGTGGTGCAGCATCCAGGAGGCGAGGGTCAGCGCGAAGGTCGTCTTGCCGGCGCCCGGGGTGGCGACCGCCAGGAAGTCCCGCGGCTGCTCCTGGATGTACTTGTCCATCGCACCCTGCTGCCAGGCGCGCAGCTTGCTGGCGGTACCCCACGGGGCGCGGCCGGGGAACGCCGGGGACAGATGGTGCGAGGCAGAGCTTGTGCCGGCGGTGGTAGTCACGGTCTCCGTTGGGGGTCGGGCGGCTCGTTCGAGGGAGCCTGACGGCTCGGCTACGTATGACAACCGGGCCACCCTACCGGCGGCCCACCCCTGTCAACGCGCGGACCGGCCCGCGTCACCTACGGGTGGGACCGACGTCACAGCTCCCCCGCCACCGTCCCCGGCCCGCCGGATCACCGCCGCCGCTCCCGCAACCGCGTCGACACCCACGCCCCCACCAGCGCCACCGCCGCCATCGGCAGGAACACCGCGGTGAAGGCGGTCGGGTGGGAGCCGGTGGTGTTCGTGGCGGTGTGGGTCACCGTGCCGCCACCGAGGGCGGCGAAGGCGGCGCCGCCTACGGAGAGCAGGACGACGTTGGAGAGGCCGTCGGAGATCTGGAGGGCGGCGGAGTTGGTGCCGGCCTCCTCGGGGGCGGAGAGCTTGAGCAGGAGCACGCTCGTGGAGGAGATGACGAGGCCCATGCCGAAGCAGCCGAAGGCCCAGGCGACGGCCAGGGTCCAGACGGGCACAAAGTCGATCAGCACGCTCGGTGCCGTGGCGACGGCCGCCGTCACCAGCAGCATCCCGACGGTCGTCAACCGCTCCCGGTACCGCTCGACTCGCGGCCGCGACTGCAGCCACGAGCCCAGCGCCCACGTCCCGCCGCCCGCGGCGAGCGAGAACCCGGCAAGCGTCGGACTGAGCCCGCGCTGGGTCACCAGCATCAGCGGCACGAACGACTCGGCGGCGATGAAGGATCCGGCGGCGACGCCGCGCAGCAACACGACGGAGGGCAGGCCGCGAGCGGCCCGGTAGGTGCCCTTCGGCAACAGCCCGAGCACGGCCGGCACCAGCAGGGCGAGTCCGGCGGCGCCGGGCAGGAGCGAGAGCGGGCGCAGGTCCTGGGCGGCGTACTGGAGCAGTCCGGCGCCGAGTGAGATGGCGAGGGCGAGGCGGATGCGGCGGCGGTCGAGGGAGGCGGGTGGGTCGTTCGCCGGGACGGGCCGATCAGTCGTGCGCGACGGGTCCGCCGTGACCGGCCGGTCGGCGAGGGCGGTCCGTTCCGTGGGGACGGGCAGGTCCGCCGGGGCGGGATCCTCCTCCGTGGCGGACTTCGCAGCGGTGTGGCCCGCCGGTCCGGACGCCCGACGCCGTATCTGCGGCAGCGCGAGCGCGAGCGGGAAGACGACGAGCACGGGTATCCCCACGAACACCCATCGCCAGCCCAACTGCTCGGTCACCGTGCCGGCGGCGAGCGGGCCGACGATGGACGGCAGCACCCAGCTCGCGGCGAACGCGGCCATGATGGACGGCCGCAGCCGCTCCGGATAGGCCCGCCCGACGACGACGTACAACGCGACGATCACCAGCCCGCCGCCGAGCCCCTGCACGGCCCGGCCCAGGATGAACACCCACATCGACCCGGCGGTCCCGGACAGCAGCAGCCCGGCCCCGAAGGAGGCGATGCCCGTCGTCAACGGGCCGAGAGGCCCACGCCGGTCCGACCACTGCCCGGAGAGCACCATCCCGAACAGACTCGTCGTGAAGTACCCGGAGAACGCGAACGCGTACAGGGACACCCCGTCCAGCTCCCGGGCCGCGACAGGCATCGCCGTCCCGACGGCGGTCGCCTCGAAGGCGATGAGCAGCACGACGGAGACGATCCCGATACTCAACGCCCGGTACGCCGCCCCCAGTACACCCGTCTCCCCCTCGGCGACCGAGGGCAGGTCAGCGGCCTCCACGACATGGGCATCACGCGGCTTCGGGACGGTCATGCCCGCCAGCGTAAGGTCCACGGACCACTTTGACCCCTGTCCCGAGACGGTCCCCGCCTCAGACCTTGGTCGTACGCCCCTCTCCCGGGCCGCCCCCCTTCATGAACGGCATATGGCAGTCACATTGCAGCCCGCCTGATTCCCTTGAGCCCCACCCCACCCCGGCCTACGGTCACTACACCGAGTTCAAACACGGCCGTGTGCCAAGTGGTTCGTACTCGGCCCGGCCGTGTGCCCGAGTGGTTCAGGGGCTCGCCTGCAAAGCGAGTTACGTGGGTTCGAATCCCGCCACGGCCTCCAACGCCTCGACCAGCGAGCCGAAAGGGCGGCACCTTTGAAGGTGCCGCCCTTTCGGTTTCGGCTCAGGCGTCAGGCTGTCTCAACAGCAGTTCGTCACCGGCCGGGAAACGCGCGGAGCCGCCTTCCCTCCAAGAGACCACGACGGCTAGTCCGCCCAGCGGTCCTCGGGACGTCGTTGCCTTCTTCACCGTGCGCCACTCGCCCTCGTACCCGATCACGTCACCTTCGCCGATCAGGGCCGCGCGCCTGGTCGGCAGGTCTAAGCGTGCTGGTCGGCGGGACGGATGCGGTTCAAAGGGGTCTCCCATTCGACTCCACCCCCTCTCGGCCGCAGGTATGCGGTTCGGCTGATGAGCCGGTTGGCCTCCTTGGTGCGCTCCTCGATCACCCCTTGCAGCTCGCCCCTGAGCCCTGTCTCGGCGTCCTCAACCAGCGTGCCTCGTGGGTAGGGCAGTTCACCGTGGCTGAGTGTCGTCGGTGGTTCTTCGTGTGTGCGTGCCATGACTCCTCGTCCCACCTGCGCATACCTGTCTCACACCAGAGAACTGCGACTGCGCGGAGCCAACTTGCACACCTCTCGCACAACTCAGCGCGCACGGGCGGTCACGGTGGGACGATGGGACGTAAGGGAAGTCGAGTGGGGAAGACGCACATTATGAGCGTGAGCAGGATTCCCGGGCCCGGGGCCAACGTGGCCGTGTGCCGCAAGGCGCGCGGTTTCAGTCAGGTCGCTCTTGCCCGGCGGGCGGGCGTGTCGGTATCCCTGTTGAGCAAGATCGAGGTCGGCGATCGGGCCCTTACCCAGGGCATCGCCGCCGCCCTCGCTCACGCCATGGGGCTGACCTTGGACGAACTGCTGGGCACTGCCCCCGTCGAGCGTGCCGACGAAAACAGCCTCACCGCCCTCAACCACGCCATCCGACGGTTCGACATCCCCGACTCGCCGCCCGCCCACCCGGAGGACCTCCCACGGGCGCTGGCCGAGCTGAACGCGCACCGCTACCGGACCGAGCTGTCTGCGGTCCTTCAGAAGCTTCCGTGTGTGCTGGCGGACGCCACGAACTACGCCCACGCCACCCAGTCCCCCGACGCCTGGACCCGCGTGGCCGACACCTACAGCGTGGTCTACTGGCTGGCCGCCCGACACCGCTGGATGCACCTGACCGAACTGGCCGTCATGAAGCAGCGGTCGGCCGCCGAGCGAGCCCATCCCGTGGCCGCCACGGTGGCAGCCCGGGACGAGGCCGGCGCTTTCCTCAACTCCGGTGACTTCGCCGGTGGGCTCGCGATCGTCGACCGCGCCGTGGTTGAAGCCGAGTCGACTCTCGAAGGCCGTGAGCGTGCGTTCGGCCTGGGCATCCTGCACCTGCGGGGGCTCACGCTGGCCGGTCGCCTCAAGGACAGGGCAGTGGCCGAGGACCACATCAGGGCGGCTTGGCGGACGGCCGAGGAGTACGGCGAAGACTCCGACGAGCACGGCATTCACTTCGGGCCGGACCAGACCGCGACGCACGTCATCTCGACCTTGTCGGACATGGACCAGCACCGCCGGGCACTGGAGACCGCCGACGGTCTCTTCCGAGGCGGCACGGAGCTGCCCGCCACCCGCATCGGCCCCCTCCACATGAATCTGGGTCGATCACACCTCGCTCTCGGGGACCGCGATTCCGCCCTGGCCTCCCTGGAGGAGGCTTGGGACGTCGCCCCGGAGATGGCCCGGGTGCATCCGACGAGCCAGGAACTGATGCGCGTGCTGACGTCGCTGCACCGCCGCAGCAATCCCCGGCTGACCAAGCTGGCCAAGCGCGCGGGCGTGCCCTTCTGAACTCCGTTTTTGCGGGGGCCCGTAGTTGACCCTGACGCAGGGGCAACCTCCCAGCATGGTGCGCATGGCTACGAGATACGACGGCGGCATGCGGCACTTCACGGTTCGACGCGGCGGCGTCACCATCCCGGTGTCCCGGGGCGGGCGGGGGCGACCCCTCGTGCTGTGTCCGGGGTTGAACTCGACGCAGGCCGACCTCTACCGGCTGACCGAGCTCTTGCGGCGCGATCACGACGTGGTGAGCTTCGACCTCCGAGGGCATGGCCTCTCCTCCGCTGCCGAGCGATACGACTTCGACGCGTTTCTGGGGGATCTCGTCGCCGTGATGGCGGCACTCGAAGTGTCCTCACCCCCTGTGCTCGTGGGTTACTCGCTGGGTGCGGACCTGGCCGTGCACTACGCCTCCATGTCTCCCGGCAGCGTGGCCGCGCTTGTGCTCGTCGACGGGGCGAACCCCCTTCCCGAACCCTTCATCACCGACGTCGATCGCGCGGAGTTCCGGGCGCTGACGCAGCACGAAGCCGAGCGGGGCAAGGGGGTCGACCTGGTGCGTCAGGTCTCGCTCAGCGCCCAGGAGATCTTCGAGCTGGGACTTGAGATGGATGTGGTTCGGGCCGGGATCCTCGAGCGGTACCAGGGGATCGACGCACCCGTGCACATGATCATGTCGAGCAGCATCGCCGGTGACAGCGATGCGGGGCGGGCGCCGCGGCACAACCGGCTCTGGCGGAGGGGTGTCGAACGGCTGGTCCAAGAGCTGCCGGACACCTCCGTCTCCTGGCTGGACGCCGACCACCGGCTGGTCTTCACCCACGCGTCGGACATCGCGGAGATCGTCCGAAGGGCATGCGGATCCCGGTCGGTCAGCAGACCAGCCCCCTGAAACGCCCTGGAACACTGGCCTCATGCTGACCATCGGCGAGTTGGCGGCGTACGCAGGCGTGACCGTGCGCACGGTGCGGCATTACCACGCCAAGGGACTGCTACCGGAGCCGGAACGGGACCACTCCGGGTATCGGCGCTACGACGGCGCCGCAGTGGTGGAACTGATCAGGATCCGGACGCTTGCCGAGGCCGGGGTTCCGTTGGCGCGTGTGCGGGACCTGCTGGAAGCCGGCGAAGAGCGGTTCGCCGCCGCGGTCGCGGAGATCGACAAGCGGCTGGAGACGGAGATCCGGGAACGGCAGCGACACCGCGCGCGGATCGCCCGCCTCGCGTCGGGTGACAGTCTGGCGCTGCCGCGGGAGGTGGTCGGGTTTCTGGAGCGGCTTCGGGCGCTCGGCGTCGATGAACGGATCGTCCGAGCCGAACGCGACGGGTGGATCCCGCTGGCAGCGCGCTCACCGGAGCGCGTCCAGGAGTGGATCGCGCGTAAGCGGGAGCAGATCGCCGACCCGGAGTTCGTCGATTTCTACCTGGCGTTGAGCGAGGCGCTCGACCGGGCCGACGACGATCCGCGGCTGGTCGAGCTGGCCGACCGGATGGCCGGCTACCTCGCGAAGCTGGCCGGCGAGCGGGGTGAGGAGTATGTCGGCGATGACGGCATCGAGCCCGCGCTCGCCCGGCTGATGGACTCCCTGGTGTTCGAGACGGTGCCGTCGGCCCGCCGGCTGGTCGAGCTGATGAGGGAACGGGGCTGGACCGGTTGGACGAGGCTGGAGCGCGTTCAGGAAAGTCGCGCACAACCCCAAGTGCCTCTCAGGTGTCCAGAACATGACCGGTAGCCGACGCTCCGGTCGTCGTGCCTTCGGGCCGACGAGGATTCCGACGAGGAGAAACCCCGTGCACCTCCGCCCCTCGGCAGCCGTCCTGGCCGCTGCCGTGCTCGCCGTCGCCGGTCCCGCAGTCGCCGCCCCCATGGCGCAGGCCGAGGAGGGCGAGCCCGCGCTGGTCGTGTCGAGCCTGCCGTCCGCGTCCCCCAAGCCGGGTGAGGTGTACGACGAGTCCGTCACCCTCACCAACCAGGGGACGGCGGCCGTGGACGGGGTCACGTTCCGGGTGCGTCTGACGCGTGGGCTGGACTTCCCCGAGGAGGTGGAGGGATGCACCTACTCGACCGTCAAGGACCAGGTCAGGCAGGCACTCTGCGAACTCGACACGGTCATCGAGCCCGGCGCCTCCGTCACCACGCCCGTCCGGTTCAAGGCGCGGGGCGACGCCCTCATGGAGGCCGTCGAGTACGGCACGAGCGCGAGCGGTGAGGCGCCGGGCGAGGGGTACGACGACAGCTACCGGCGGATGACCCTGACCGCGGACAACACCGCCGATCTCGTCGCGGTCGGCGAGGACACCGAGGCGCTGCCCGGCGGGAAGCAGTCGGTGACGGCGACCCTGCGCAACGACGGCCCCGGCTGGGTGCGGAACCAGGAGAGCGACGACCTTCCGGGCCTGCTGGTGCAGATCCCGCCGGGCACCGTCGCCGTGGGAGTGCCGAAGGACTGCGCCCCGTTCGGGATCGACGGGCCGAGCGGACCGCAGGGGACCACGGGCGAGCCCAAGTACGTCTGCTGGCCGCAGGACGGGACCCTCGACGTCGGTCAGTCCCTCGCCTACACCTTCATGCTGGAGATCAAGAAGTCCGCGCAGGACACCGAGGGCGAGGTCAAGGCGTCGTCCGTCTACGACATCGCTCCCAAGTACGACAGGAACCGCGCCAACAACACCGCTCTGATCAGCATCGACCTGCCGAGCGACAACGAGCCCGGGCCGAGCCCCTCGGACGGTGCCGACGGTGGCTCCAACAACGGCGGGAACGGCAACGACCCTGAGGGACAGGCCGCCGGAGGCACCGGCGCCACCGCGTCCCCCTCGGCCACGGCCTCGAACGGCACCACGACCGGGGGCTCCACCGGCGCCACGACGGGCAGCACCACCGGTGGCAACCTCGCCTCCACCGGCTCCGACGGCACCCCGCTCCTCGCCGGTGCCGCGGCCGCCGCCGCGGTGATCGGTGGCGGCCTGGTCTTCGTCGTACGCCGCCGCAGCGCCGCCAAGCCGGCCTGAACGGCGGCCCGTCAGAGCCCCGTCAGAGCACCCCGCCCGCCTCGTCCTGGAACGCGTCCGTCCAGTAGTGGCGGACCGATCCGCCCGCGGTCACGCCCGTGGGGTCCACCGTCGACAGGACCTGGAGCATCGTCATGGCCAGTTGGTCGTAGGTGTCGGTCGTCAGCTCGTGGGACGACTGGGCGTCTATCGCGCGCTCGCGGTGCAGCAGCCAGAGCGTGAAGGCGAGGGTCGACACGTCCGTGTTCAGGGGGTACAGCGTCGCCTCGGCCTCGCTCCAGTTCAGGACCGCGCCCGTCTCGCCGTCCACGACCAGGCTGTTGTCCTCGACCAGGTGGCCGAGGCGTATCAAGTGGGCGGCGCGGAACGGCAGTCGCGGGGAGCATTCCGCGTCGGCGTAGTACTCGGCGAGCGTCGCCAGGGGGACGTCCGTGTCCAGTGAGAAGACATGGGCGTCCTCCGGGAGGCCGACCTCGCGCAGGAAGCGGCGTGTCGGCTCATGGGTGAGGGTCGTGGGGAAGTCGACGTCCTCGAAGCGGGCCATTTTGCCGGGGCCGAACTCCTGGTCCAGGAGGCGGTGCGGGAGGTCCAGGGAGAGGCCGGAGGTGCCGCCCCGGCCTGCCACCAGGGACAAGGGGCGGATCAGGGCCGCCATCTTCCAGAACGGGGCCGGTTCGCCGTCCGTCCCGTCGCGGAAGACCGAGAGCAGGTGCTGGGAGGCCTCCGCCACCGCCTTCGGGCCGTAGCGGCCCGCGTAGGAGGCGAACTGGCCGCGCAGGCCCGCCAGTTCGTCCGTCGCCTCGGCGAAGCGGACCAGCGTGCGCAGCGAGGGGGCCAGCGGGCGGCGGTCCATCAGGTCGGGGCGGTCGCGCAGGAAGTACGTCGTCGAGATCTCGCCCGTCGCGCCGTCCAGCAGGACCGACTCCGTCTCCAGGCCGCCGGGGCCGAGCAGTCCGCCTATGACCAGCTGCTCGCGCAGCTCCGCCGACAGCCGGTCCGCCTGGACGTCACCCGTCGAGTCCGAAACCCTCCGCAGGCCCTCGCGGCGCAGCTCGGTGAAGCTCACCACTCCGTTCCCGGAGGGCAGTCCGGGCCCGGTCAGCCAGTGCCGCGTCGACGCGTGCGTCACCCACGGGTCCAGCTCGGCCTCGGTCAGGGTGATCACCGCGGCACCGGCGTCGGTCGTACTCATGGGCTCCCCCGCATGTGCTTGCTCACCGTCCCCTGGCGGAGCACGGCAGACCGCCCGGCCAGGCCCGGCAGCCGTCCCCCAACTGCCCAGAACATTACGCCCCACCACTGACAACGCCCCGGAAGAGCGACGCGCGTCCCGCGGCAACAACCGCTTTCACGCGCTCACCTCACAGGACGTCAGACGACCCTCGAGCGTTCCCTCTCCGCGAGAATCCGCAGACGCGGACGCAGCCCCAGACGCACGGGCACGGGCAGGGGCAGGGGCAGGGGCCTCAGGACCGTTCCGTGACCACCGCGGCCTGCGGGCGGATCGGCAGCCGGTTCACGGGGCGGCCCGTGGCGGCGCGTACGGCGGACGCGATGGCCGCCGGGGACGTCACCACCGGTACCGCGCTGACCGCCTTCGCCCCGAAGGGGGCGACCACGTCCCGTTCCTCGACCAGCCGGACGATGCGGATGTCGGGCGCGTCGAGGGCCGTCGGGAGGGCGTAGCCGGTCAGGTCGGGGTGGCGGATCAGGCCGCGCGGCGTGCGGAGGTTCTCGGTGAGGGCGATGCCGACGCCCTGGGTCACGCCCGCCTCGATCCGGGCGGCCAGCTGCGTCGGGTTCAGGACCCGTCCCACGTCCTGCGCGACGGCCAGTTCCACGACCCGTACGGAGCCGATCTCGATGTCGACGTCCACCACCGCGCGGATCGCGCAGAAGGCCATGCCGACGAAGGCGTCGCCCTGGCCGGCCTCGTTCAGCGGCTCGGTGGGGTGCGGGCGGCACTGGGCGGTGGCCCACAGTTCCTTGCCGTCCAGCGCCTCGGTGACGGTCGTCGAGAGGACCCCGTCGTACGACGTGATCTTGCCGTCGGTGATCTGGAGCAGCTCCGTGGACATGCCGAACTTGTGGGCGAGCGGCTGCAGGAGCTGCGTGCGGACCATCTTGGCCGCGCGCTCCACCGCACCGCCCGACACCCAGGTGTGCCGGCCGCGGCAGGCCGCGCCCGCCGGGGGCTGGTCGGTGTCGACCGGCGCCACGTGCACCTCGTCTATGCCGAGGGTCTCCTGCACGATCTGCCGGGCCAGGGTCGTGAAGCCCTGGCCGGTCTCGACGGCCGCGCACAGCACCGTCGCCACACCGTCATGGACCTTCACGGTCGCCGTGGAGACCTCGTCCGCGCCCTCGGCGCCCAGCATGTGCACCATGCCGAGGCCGTAGCCCACGCCCCGGCGCACCGCGCCCGGTTCGCCCGCGCCCTCGGGGCCGCCGGGCAGCAGCCAGTCCTCCTCGGGGGTGTCCTTGGGCAGCGGGGGCAGGGGGAAGTCCCGCACCGCCTGGAGGAGTTCGGCGACCGGGGCCGGGCAGGTCACCGTCTGGCCGGTCGGGAGCACGTCGCCGGTCGCCATGGCGTTGCGCAGCCGTACCTCGGCCGGGTCGATGCCGAGCTTCTTCGCGATCTTGTCCATCTGCGCCTCGTAGGCGGCACAGACCTGCATGGCGCCTTCGCCGCGTACGTGGCCGGAGGGCGGGTTGTTGGTGCGTACGGCCCAGCCCTCGATGAAGGCGTTCGGGACGACGTACGGGCCGCAGGCGAACCCGACGGCGGCGGCCAGGGCGTCGGCGGAGGTGTCGGCGTAGGCGCCCGCGTCGAGCAGGATCTGCGCCTCGACCTTGACGAGTCTGCCCTCGGCGTCGGCGTGGTGGCGGTAGCGCAGCAGGGTGGGGTGCCGGTGGACGTGGCCGAGGAACGACTCCTCGCGCGTGGCCGCGAGTTTCACCGGGCAGCCCGTCCGCAGCGCCAGCAGGCCGAGCGGGAGCTGGAAGCCCTGGTCCTCGCGGTCGGCGGTGGCGCCGGGGACACCGGTGACGACGACCTTGACCCGCTCGGGTTCCAGGCCGAAGGCGGCCGCGGCCGTGTCGCGGTCGGTGTGCGGGTCCGTGGAGGCGAGGTACAGCTCCACACCGCCGTCCGGGCGCGGTACGGCCAGGCCCGCCTCGGCGCCGATCGGCGCGGGGTCCTGGCGGCCGATGCGGTACAGGCCCTCGACGACGATCTCGCCGGCCGCCTCCGGGTCGCCGTGGCGCAGCGGGATGTGCCGGATCAGGTTGCCGTCGGGGTGCAGCGGCTCGGCCTCGAAGGCCTGCTCCGGGTCGATCACCGGGTCGAGCACCTCGTACTCGACGATGACGGCGGCGGCGGCCATCCGCGCGGTGTCCGGGTGGTCGGCGGCGACGGCCGCGATGGGCTCGCCGTGGTGGCGGACGACCTCGGAGGCGAAAACCGGGCGGTCGGCCCTGCCGCGCCCGTGCAACGGGCTGCCGGAGACGTCCTCGTGGGTGACGACGGCGCGCACGCCGGGCATCTCGCGCGCGTGGGTGGTGTCGATGGAGAGGATGCGCGCGTGCGGATGCGGGGAGCGCAGCACGGCCGCCCACAGCAGGCCCTCGGCCCACAGGTCGGCGGCGTAGGGGAAGGTGCCCTCCGTCTTGGCGCGGGCGTCGGCCGCCGGGAGGGAGGCGCCGAGGCCGTGCGGCAGCGGTTCGGGGGCGGAGGCGGCCTCCGCGGCCTGTGCGGTGGCTGCTTCGTTGGTCACGCCGGGCCTCCGTCCTGGCCGTAGGGCTGGTCATGGGGGTCTGGGGCATGCGCGTCCGGGGCGTGCCCTTCCGGAGTGCGCGCTCCCGGAGGCAGGCCGAAGGCCGACGGGTGGACGCCGCCTGCCCCCGGGCCCGCCTGGTGCGGGATACGGGGCTCGTCGGACTCGCCGTCGGCGGGGGCGGCATGGGTCTCGCGTTCGGCGACGACCTCCTTCACCGCGTCCACCACGCCCCGGTAGCCGGAGCAGCGGCACAGGTTGCCGCACAGCGCCTGCCGGGTCTCCAGCTCGGTCGGCGCCGGGTTGCCCTCCAGGAGGTCGTGCACCGTCATCGCCATGCCGGGTACGCAGAAGCCGCACTGCACGGCACCGCAGCGCGCGAGCGCCCGCTGCACGTCCGACGGCTGCCCGTCCTCGGCCAGGCCCTCGACGGTACGGACCTCGCTGCCGGCGGCGGTCACGGCGGGGACCAGGCAGGACGCGACGAGCCGTCCGTCGACCTGGACGTTGCACGCCCCGCACTCGCCCTGCGAGCAACCGTCCTTGGCCCCCGCCAGCCCGAGCCGCTCGCGCAGCACGTACAGCAGGGACTCGCCGATCCACGCGTCGGAGACCGGGCGTTCGCCGCCGTTGACGCGCAGGACGTACGAGGCGAGGGGGTGCTCCTCCTGCGGCATCGCGGGAGGCGTGTCGTGAGAGGCCTCGTGGGACACCTCGTGGGGGTGCGCGGCCGGGGCGTCCTGTGGCGGAGCGTCCGGGGCCGGGTCGTTCGAGGGCTCGGCGTCGGTGGCGTCCGGTCCGGCGTCCGTGTCCGCCTCGGCCGGGAGGGGCCCGGCGGGCTGCTCCCCGGGGCCGTCAGCGCCCTGCGGGGCCTCTGGGGTCTCTGCCCCTGTGGCGCCCTCCGGGGCCTCACCGGGCCCGTGGGCGGGCTGTGAGGCCTCCTGGGCGGGCCGTGAGGCTTCCCGGGCGGACTCCATCGCGGCGGACTCCGCGTGTGCCTCGGGTGCGGGGCCGCCGGGGGTCTCCCCGGGGGCTTCGGCGTAGGGCTGGGGCAACGCGGTGGGAGCGGGGCGCTCGGCCGGGTCACCGGCGGAGCCGGACTGTTCCGGACCGTGACCGGGCGCGCCCGTCGACTGCGGACCATGACCAAGTACGCCCGTCGACTCCGGACCATGTCCGGGAACGCCCGTCGGCTCCGGGCCGTGACCGGGGAATCCGGAGGACTCCGACCCGTGGCCGGGGTAGGCGGGCTGCTCCGCGCCCTGGTCGGTGAAAGCGGGGTGCTCCGGTCCCCTGTCGGCAAAGGCGGACTGCTCCGCCCTGTGTTCCGTGAAGGCGGGCTGCTCCGCCCCGTGTTCGGTGAAGGCGGGCTGTTCCGGTCCGCCCTCGGTGAAGGCAGGCTGCTCCGCCCCGTGTCCGGCGAAGCCGGAGTGGCCCGTGTCGTGGCCGGGGAAGCCGGACCGCTCCGGCGCGTCTCCGGCCGCCGTCGACTCGGTCGCGTGACCGGCCGCCCGGTGTTCCCCCGGCGCGTGGCCGGCACCGTCGGACGGCTGATGCGTGTGCTCGGCGCCGGGCATCTCGGGCCCCTGACCGGCGTACCCGGGCGACTCGGGCGCGTGCCCTGCGTCGGCGTTCTCGTACGGCTGCGGCAGGTGGCCGTGGCCGCCGACATGGCCGGGGCGCTCGCGCCCCTCGGCGTGACCGGCCGCCGGGTCCGTCTCCTGCGGGAGGGGCGCGGCGGGCGGCAGCTCCGGGGCGTGTGCGCTCTGCGTGGCCTGCTCCGGCGCGTAACCGGAGGCCGCTCCGGCGCCCTCCGGCCGACCGTGAGCTTGGGCGTGCCCCTGGCCGTGCTCCTGGCCGTGCTCGTGCGGGTGGCCCGGCCCGGGCTGCTCCTGGGCCGCCGGGTCCTGCTGCCCCCACGGCCGGCCCGCGGCCTGTGTCGCCCACGGCGCGGGCGCGCCGCCCGGCAGCGTGGGCGGCGGGGTGCCGCCCCACTGCTCGACCAGCGAGGAGGTGGTGAACTCGCCCGACTCGTCCGGGAGGTCACCCCCGGCGACGGGGATGGACCACTGCCCGGTCACGTCATGGCCGGGCGCGGTCTCCGCCGCCGAGGCCTCTTCGAAGTTCCACTGCCCGGTGGCTCCCGGGTTGTACGTGAACCGGTCGTTCCCCCCGTGCTGCCCCGCCCCCGCGCCGGAGCCGTACGGCGTGCCGGAGCCGTACGGGGCGTCGTAGGCCTGCCCCCCGGCGTCGTGCTGCTGCTGGTGTCCGCCGTGCTCGTGCCCCTGGCCGTGGCCCTGCTGGTGTGCCGTGTGCGGGTCGTGCCACTGGGCGCCGTCGACGGGCGCGCCGGGCACCGGCCAGCCCGTGGCCGCCGGGTCGGTGCCGGCGGTCGTGGCGGGGTCGGCCGCGATCTGCGGCGGTACGTAGCCGTGGCCGGGCGCGGCGAGGGGGCTGTGGGCGGCCAGCAGGGCGTCGACGCCCCCCTCGGGGAGTTCGACGAAGGCGGTGGCGCCGTCGTCGTACTCGCCCTGGGGCAGCGGGTCCCAGCGGCTCCCGCCGCGGGGCGTGCCCTCTCCGTGCTGGTCGTCGGTCACGACAGCGCCCTCCCCAGTGCTCGTCGGGCCAGCGCGGCGACGGTGCGCCGCAGGTGCAGTACGGCGGGCGGGAGCTGCGGTACGGAGCCGTCCTCGGCCGGGGCCGCGTCGGGGATGCAGGCCGCGGCGACGTACTCCCCGAACGCGCTCAGCGCCTCCGGCACGAGCGCGCGGTTGTTGTCCCAGTCGATGAGCCGGCCGACCCACTGCTCGGCTTCCAGGGGCCGCAGCGGCATCGGCGCTATGGCGCCCACCGCGCAGCGCACACCCCGGCGCGCGGGGTCCAGGACCAGGGCCACGGACGCCACCGCGCGCCCCGGGCCGGTCCGGCCGGTCGCCTTCAGGAAGACCTGCGGGGCGTGCAGCAGCGGCACGCGCACGTAGCCGATGAGTTCACCGGCGCGCAGCATGTCCACCCCGGCCAGCAGGTGCGACACCGGGATCTCCCGGCGGGCCCCGCCCGGGCCCGCGACGATCAGGGTCGCCTCCAGCGCGGCCAGCACCGGCAGCGCGTCGCCGGGGGGGGCGGCCGAGGCGATGTTGCCGCCCAGGGTGCCCGCGTTGCGGATGTGCGGCGGGCCCGCGGCGCGCGCGGCGGCGGCAAGCGCCGGGATCAGGGCCGCGAAGTCGGGGCGGCCCATGCGCGCGTGCGTGAGGCCGGCGCCGAGCAGCGCGTGCCCGTCCTGGTACTGCCAGCCGCGGATCTCGCTGATCCGGCCGAGTCCCACCAGGGCGGCGGGCCGGAGCTGCCCGGAGTTGACGGCGGCCATCAGGTCGGTGCCGCCCGCGACGGGCACGGCGGCGGGCACGGCGGTGAGCGCCGCGACGGCCTCGTCCAGCGTCGTGGGCAGCGTGACGGCCTGCGCCGCCTGCGGTGCGTGCGTGGTCAAACCGGCTGCCCCTTCCCGCTGCCCCACCTGGTCCCACCTGTGCTGCCGTACGGTACGTGCTGACAGGGCGGACGTGGCAACTCTGGCACATCTTGGCGAGAGCCGAGGACACGGGTCCGCTAGGAGGCATTCGCCCACCTCACCGGCGAGATGGTCCGTTTTCGTACAGGTTCACCAGTGCATGCCGATTGGCACTTTCGGTGACCCTTGTGCGCTTTTTCCGTGGCCTGTTCGAGCTGTTCGGTCGTGACGGCCGGCGCTACCGGCTGGGCGGCGGGCCGTCGATCGGGCGCCCCAGCACCCCGGGGCGCCGCTGCCAGGGCAGCGGTCCCGTGGGGGGCCGGTAGGCGACGCCCAGGGCGTCCAGCCGCCGGTAGTGGGCGGTCATACGGCGCTGGAAACCGTCGAAGTCCCGTTCCGCCGGGTCGGGCAGGGCGCTCCAGGCGACCTCCGCGAACGCCGCGAGACGGGGGAAGGCCTGGTAGTCCACGCGCGCGTGGTCCTCCATCACCTCGGTCCACAGGTTGGCCTGCGTGCCCAGCACGTGCCGGGCCTCGTCGGGCGTCAACTCCGGTGGAACGGGCTCGAACCGGTAGACGTCCTCCAGGGTGCGGACCCACCCGATCGGTACCGGCTCCTCGGGGCCCGGGTCCTGACGGTGGTCCAGGTACACCTGCTGCTCGGGGCACATGACGACGTCGTGGCCGGCCCGGGCTGCGGCGATGCCTCCGGCGTAGCCGCGCCAGGAGGACACGGCCGCGCCCTCGGCGAGCCCGCCCTCCAGGATCTCGTCCCAGCCGATCAGCCGGCGGCCGCGCGCGGCGAGCCAGGAGTCGAAGTGCCCGATGAACCAGGACTGGAGCTCGTCCTCGTCCGCGAGCCCGAGTTCCCTGATGCGCGCCTGCGCGGTCTTCGACCGCCGCCACTGGTCCTTGGGGCATTCGTCGCCGCCGACGTGGACGAACTCCGAGGGGAACAGCTCGAGTACTTCCTCGAAGACGCCCTCGTAGAAGCGCAGGGTGTTGTCAGTGGGGGCGAGTACGTTCGGGTTGATTCCCCAGGTGTCCCAGACGGAGAGGGCGGTCGTGTCGATGACGTCGGTGTTGCCGAGTTCCGGGTACGCGGCGATGGCGGCCTGCGAGTGGCCGGGTACGTCGATTTCGGGGACGACGGTGATATGCCGCTCGGCGGCGTACGCCACGATCTCCCGGATGTCGTCCCGGGTGTAGTAGCCGCCGTGCGGCTTCTCCTCCCACAGCGGCGAGGCACGATGGCCGGTTTTCGTACGGGCGCGCCAGGAGCCGATCTCCGTCAGCCTCGGGTGCCGCTGGATCTCGATGCGCCAGCCCTGGTCGTCCGTCAGATGGAAGTGGAAGACGTTGAGTTTGTGCGCCGCCATCAGATCGAGGTAACGCAGGACGCCTTCCTTGGGCATGAAGTGCCGGGCGACGTCGAGCATGAGGCCCCGCCAGCGGAATCGGGGGGCGTCCTCGATCGTGAGGTACGGCACGGCCCAGTCGCGGTCGCGGTCGAGCGGGGCCCTGCGGTACGCGTCGGGCCCGAGGAGCTGCCGCAGGGTCTGGGCGCCCCAGAAGACGCCGGCCGCGTCGCCGCCCTCGACGAGGACGCCGTTCCGGTCGCTGACGAGGCGGTACTCCTCGGGACCGAGCCCGGGGGCGAGCCGGAGCCCGATGCCGTCGCCGCCGGCGTCATCGGGCTCGCGTGCCTCGCGCAGCGGCAGGCCGGTCGCCTGCCGGAGGGCGGTGCGCAGCCAGTGGGCGGCGCCCTGCGTCCCGGTGCCGGCGTGGAGCCGGGAGTGCTCCGTCAGCCGTACCTCGCCGGAACCGGCGGCGACATCGCGGGGAGCCGGGAATCAGTTCAGTCACGTCAGTCCTTTACCGCCCCGCCCAGCCCCGACACCAGCCGTCGCTGCACGAGTACGAAGAAGATCAGCACCGGAATCGTCATCACCGTGGACGCCGCCATGACGCCGCCCCAGTCCGGGTCGTCGGGCTTGTAGAAGACCAGCAGCGCCATGGGCAGCGTCGACTGGGAGGTGTCACTGATGATGAACGACTTGGCGAACAGGAAGTCGTTCCAGGCGGAGATGAAGGAAAACACGCTGGTGGCCACGAGACCCGGCAGGACGAGCGGGAAAAGGATCTGCCAGAGGAATCGCGCCCGACTCGCCCCGTCGATGTACGCGGCCTCCTCCAGCGCCTCCGGAACGGCTTTCACGAACCCCCGCAGCATCCAGATCGCGAAGGGCAGCGAGAAGGCGATGTGGGGCAGGATCAGCGAGCCCAGTGTGTTCAGCTGACCGAAGTCCCGCATCAGGAAGAAGAGGGGGATCGTGAGGGCTTCCACGGGCACCATCTGGGCGATCAGAAACATGATCAGCAGGGTGGTCCGCAGCCGGAACCGGAATCGGGTCACGGCGGTCGCGGCGAGAAACGCGATGAGCGCGGAGGCGATCACCACACAGCCCGCGACGACGAGGCTGTTGAGGAAGTAACGGCCGAATTCCTGCTGCCCGAAGACGCGCCGGAAGGCGTCCAGAGACGGGGCGAGAGTCCAGGGCCGGGGCTCGGACGACTCGATCTCCCCGGCCGGTTTGAAGGCGCTGAGCACCATCCAGTACAGCGGGAAGGCGACGACGACCGCGATCAGCAGGGCGGCGGCCTCGGTGGCGAGCCGCCCCGGCCGGCGGACCCGGGCGCGTGGAAGATTCACAGTTCCTCCCCCTGCCGGCGCAGCAGCCGCAGGTACACCAGCGTGACGGCGAGCAGGATCAGCAGCATCACGACGCCGATCGCCGAGCCGAGGCCGTACTGCGAGGACGCGAAGGCCTGCTGGTAGGCGTAGACGTTGAGGACGAGGTTCTGGCCGGCGATGCCGCCGCCGTTCGTCATGACGTAGATCTGGGTGAAGACCTTGAAGTCCCAGATGACCGACTGGATGGTGACGACGACCAGGATCGGCCGGAGCATCGGGGCGAGTACGGAGCGCCAGGTACGCCACTGCGAGGCGCCGTCCAGGGCGGCGGCCTCCAGGACCTCGGCCGGTACGGCGCGGATACCGGCGTAGACCGTCACCATGACGAACGGGAAGGAGCACCACACCACTTCGAGCAGGACGAGGAAGAAGGCGCTGAGCCGTCCGTACGTCCACGCGTAGTCGCCGAGGCCCAGCATCCGGTTCACCGGGCCGAAGTCCGGGTCGAAGAGGAACAGCCAGACGGTGGAGCCGGTCACGGCGGGGGTCGCCCAGGCGCCCATGGCCGCCAGCATCAACGCGAGCCTCGGCAGGGCCCGTACGCGGGTGAGCAGCACGGCGAGGGCGCAGCCGACGGCGAGGGTGGAGACGACGCAGGCCGCCGCGAACAGCACGGTGGCGAGCAGCACCTGCCAGAACTGCGGGTCCCCGAACAGCTCGGCGTAGTTGCCGAACCCCCGGAACGCGGTCGGCTCCCCGCCACTGACCTGGGCCTGCGTGTACTCGAAGAACGAGATCAGGCCGAGCTGGTAGACGGGATAGACGAGCAGCCCGCCGAGCACGACGAGTGCGGGCGCGAGATACAGCCACGGCGTCCGGCCGCGCCCGGAGGCTCCGACGGATCTGCCGGGCGCGGCCGGACGCGGCCCCGGTCGCCCGCTCCGCGCCTTGCCGACGACCGTGGCCGAAGGCCGACCCGGCGAACCACCGCCCTCCCCGGCGCGAGCCTCACCACCGCCCTCCCCGGTGCGGGTCTCGCCGGTGCGATCCCCGGCACGGGCCTCTCCACCACCCTCCCCGGTGCAGGCCTCGCCGGTGCGATCCCCGGCACGGGCCTCGCCGGTGCGATCCCCTGCGCGAGCCTCACCACCGCCCTCCCCGGCGCAGGCCTCGTCGGTGCGATCCCCGGCCGGACCACCGGGTGCTGCGGTGATGCTCGCGGGAGCGGGGGTGGCATGGCCGCCGGGCAGGTCACGTGCGGCTCCCGCCGAGACCTTCCCGACCGGACCGCCCGCCGTGCCCGCAGGCCCCGCGCGACCGGCTCCTGCCCCGTCAGACCCGGCAGGGCCTCCCCCCGCCCCGGCGGTTCCGGGCAAGCCGGCAGCGGGCGGACCGACCTCGGCGGCGCCGGTCGCGGCGAGGTCGGCTCCCGCCGATTCGCTACGGTCGTTCACCCGGCTCACCCGGCGGAGCCGAACGCGGTGTTCATCTTCTTCGCGGCGTCCTCGGAGGCCGCGGGCACGTCCTTCTTGCCGCTGATGATCTGCTGGAACATCGTGGGCAGGACGAGCGAGGAGTCGATCTGGGCCCAGGCGGGCGACGCGGGGACGAACTTGGTGCCGGCGGAGAGCGTCTGCACGAAGGGCTTCACGAACGGCTCCTTCGCCGCGGCCTGCTGCCGTACGTCCGTGAAGGTCGGCAGGAAGCCCATCGCGTCGAACAGCTCCGCCTGCGTCTTCTTCGAGGCGAGCCGTTCCATCAGGTCGACGGCGAGCGTGCGGTGCGAGGTGCTCTTCAGGACGCCGATGTTGTTGCCGCCCGCGAACGCGGGGGCGATGGAGCCGGACTTCACGCCCGGCAGGGGGACCACGGCGTACTTGCCCTTGACCTTCCCGGCCTCGACGGCGGTGTGGCTGAAGTCGCCGCCGATCGCCATCCCGGCCTTGCCCGCGGCGAACGCGGAGACCGTGTCGTTGCCGCCCATGCCCGCGCACTTGGCGGCGGGACAGTTGTCGTCGCCGAAGAGCGAGGTGTACTCCTCGATGCCCTTGCGGGCTTCCGGGCTGTCGATGCCGGAGGCGTACGAACCGCCCTTTCCGCTCGCGAGTTCCCCGCCGTTGGCCCAGACGAACGGCATCGCGCCGTAGGTGTAGGCGCCGCCGACCACGAGCCCGTAGAGGTCGGGCCGCGCGGCGCGTATCTTCCGGGCGGTGGCGGCCAGTTCGGCCATGGTCTTCGGGACGGCCAGGCCCAGCTCCTCGAAGACGTCCGTGCGGTAGTACAGGGCGCGGACGCCGACGTAGAACGGGGCGCCGTACATCTTGCCGTCCACCGTCACCGACTGCTTCGCGGTGGGGTCGGTGTCCTTCGCCTCGCTCCAGTCGCCGAACTCCTCGGTGACGTCGAGGAGTCCGCCGTCCTTCACGTAGCCGGCCGTGTCGGTGTTGCCGTACTCCATGACGTCCGGAGCGGAGCCGGGGTCGTTGAAGGCGGCCTTGACGCGCTGCGCGCGGGTGTCGATCGGGATGTACTCGACGTTGACCTCGGTGCCCTTGTGGGCCTTCTCGAAGCCGGCGACGACCGAGTCGACGACCTTCTGCTTGGGGGCGTTGCCGACCTCCTGGAAGAGCCACACGCGCAGCGTGCCGGTCTTCTCGTCCTCGCCGGAGGAGGAGTTCGAGGAGGTCTGGGGCGCGCAGGCGGTGGCCAGGAGGGCGGCGAGCGCGGTGAGCCCGGCAAAACGGACGGACAGCTTCATGGAGTGCTCCTCCGAGGGAGTGTTGCAACATGCGCAATGAAGGTTTCGCTGTGCACAACACACCGGAGGCTAGGGACTGCATGAACACGCCCACAAGAGGTCTCAACCACTCTGTGACCGGCAGACGCACCCCGCGCAACGCCCGGACAGCACAAAAGCCCCCAGGGCACGCAAAACGCACCCTGGAGGCCTTACACCGCGCGGGCGGGCGTTACTTGTCGCCCTTGCCCTTGTCGTCGTCGCCGGAGCTCATCGACTCGTAGATCTCCTTGCACATGGGGCACACGGGGTACTTCTTCGGGTCGCGGCCCGGCACCCAGACCTTGCCGCACAGCGCCACGACGGGGGTGCCGTCGAGGGCGCTCGCCATGATCTTGTCCTTCTGGACGTAATGGGCGAAGCGCTCGTGGTCACCGTCACCGTGGGAGGTCTGTGGCGTCGGCTCTACGAGGGTCCCCGTACCAGTCCCGCGCTCGGGCTCGAGAGTGCTCATAGAGCCAAGCGTACTGAAGCTCACAGACATCAGTTGAGCGACGGGTCGTCCGGATAGGTGGCCACCATCGCCAGCTCGCTGCGCTGGCGGCGCAGCACCTCGCGCCAGAGCCGCTCCGGGGAGGGGCAGGAGACGTCACCGGGCTCCGACTCGACGACGTACCACGCACCGTCCACCAGCTCCTCCTCCAGCTGGCCCGGGCCCCATCCGGCGTATCCGGCGAAGATCCGCAGGGAGCCGAGGGCGGAGGCCAGCAGTTCCGGCGGGGCCTCCAGATCGACCAGACCGATCGCGCCGTGCACCCGTCGCCAGCCCAGCGGGGCGGCCTCCCCCAGCGCGCCGCCTGGGACGACCCCGACACCGAGGGCCGAGTCCAGCGACACCGGACCGCCCTGGAAGACGACGCCGGGCTCGCCGGCGAGATCCCCCCAGCCCTCCAGGATGTCGTCCACGTCCACCGGGGTGGGCCGATTGAGGACGACGCCGAGGGAGCCCTCCTCGTCGTGGTCGAGGAGCAGCACCACGGCACGGTCGAAGTTCGGGTCCGCCAGGGCGGGCGTGGCCACGAGCAACCGCCCTGTGAGCGAGGACACCTCGGTCATGCCAGACATGATCCCGCATCTTCCCTCCGCGTGGGGCGGCAATGCGGGGACGGGAGGGAACGCAGCTCAGGGCGTACCGACGCGCCCCGGGCGCACGAAAGCGACCGTGACCCCTTGTGCCCGGCGCGAAACGGTTCGTGTTGTGACAGAGCTATGACGTGGCTGGGTCTGACTCAGGCTTACAGAAGGGGGGTGGTGGGCGATTACCCTTTCCCTTCTGACCCCTGCCCGACTCCACGGAACGCGAGATTCATGACCGTCAACGACGATGTCCTGCTTGTCCACGGCGGAACCCCGCTCGAGGGCGAGATCCGTGTCCGCGGTGCGAAGAACCTCGTACCGAAGGCCATGGTCGCAGCGCTGCTGGGCAGCGCTCCGAGTCGGCTGCGCAATGTTCCGGACATCCGTGACGTACGGGTCGTACGGGGTCTGCTGCAGCTCCACGGTGTGACGGTCCGTCCGGGTGACGAGCCCGGCGAACTGGTGATGGACCCGACGCGCGTGGAGAGCGCGAACGTCGCTGACATCGATGCCCACGCGGGCTCCAGCCGTATCCCGATCCTGTTCTGCGGCCCGCTGCTGCACCGTCTGGGGCACGCCTTCATCCCGGGTCTCGGCGGCTGCGACATCGGCGGCCGGCCCATCGACTTCCACTTCGACGTGCTGCGGCAGTTCGGCGCGCGCATCGAGAAGCGGGAGGACGGACAGTACCTGGAGGCTCCGCAGCGGCTGCGGGGCACGAAGATCCGGCTGCCGTACCCGTCCGTGGGCGCGACCGAGCAGGTACTGCTGACGGCGGTCCTCGCCGAGGGCGTCACCGAGCTGTCCAACGCGGCTGTCGAGCCGGAGATCGAGGACCTCATCTGCGTGCTGCAGAAGATGGGCGCGATCATCGCGATGGACACCGACCGGACCATCCGCATCACCGGTGTGGACAAACTCGGCGGCTACACCCACCACGCCCTCTCGGACCGCCTGGAGGCCGCGTCCTGGGCGTCGGCGGCGCTGGCGACCGAGGGCAACATCTACGTCCGGGGCGCCCAGCAGCGCTCGATGATGACGTTCCTCAACACCTACCGGAAGGTGGGCGGGGCCTTCGAGATCGACGACGAGGGCATCCGCTTCTGGCACCCCGGCGGCCAGCTGAAGTCCATCGCGCTGGAGACGGACGTCCACCCCGGCTTCCAGACCGACTGGCAGCAGCCCCTGGTGGTGGCCCTCACGCAGGCCACGGGCCTGTCCATCATCCACGAGACGGTCTACGAGTCCCGTCTCGGCTTCACCTCGGCCCTGAACCAGATGGGCGCCCACATCCAGCTCTACCGCGAGTGCCTGGGCGGCTCCGACTGCCGCTTCGGCCAGCGCAACTTCCTCCACTCGGCCGTCGTCTCCGGCCCGACCAAGCTCCAGGGCGCCGACCTGGTCATCCCCGACCTCCGAGGCGGCTTCTCGTACCTCATCGCGGCCCTTGCGGCCCAGGGCACGTCCCGCGTCCACGGCATCGGCCTCATCAACCGCGGCTACGAGAACTTCATGGAGAAGCTCATGGAGCTGGGCGCGAAGGTCGAGCTGCCCGGCAAGGCGCTGGGATAGTTTCGCGCGAACGCCGAAACGCCGAGGGGCGGCCACCTGGATCCAGGTGGCCGCCCCTCGGCGTTCATGCGGCTCTCGGTGAACAACGCGCCGTGGGGCGCACCCCCTGAGGGGCGCGGGGAACTGCGCGACCAGCCACTGGCGGCCCGCAGATACCCACGGCGCTTGTACGGAGCTGCTTACTTGCCCTTGGCCGCTTCCTTGAGCTTCGAGCCCGCGGAGACCTTCACGCTGTAGCCGGCCGGAATCTGGATGGGCTCGCCGGTCTGCGGGTTGCGGGCGGTGCGAGCGGCACGGTGGGTGCGCTCGAAGGTCAGGAAGCCGGGGATGGTGACCTTCTCGTCCCCCTTGGAGACGATGTCGCCGACGACGTCGGCGAACGCGGCCAGCACGGCGTCGGCGTCCTTGCGAGTCACCTCGGCGCGGTCGGCCAGCGCGGCCACCAGCTCACTGCGGTTCATGTTGTTACTCCCGTGTTCATCTTGCCGTTGAGGCGTCAGATCGAAGCCGATGCTGCCAGGGGTCCTCTAGGAGTCCCCGGATCCGGGTCCGTCGTCAGACCCTCGCGCCCAGTGAGGCATCCTGCCTCTACCTGCGGCGGGAAAGCCAATCCGGCACCCGCAGGAGTCGTGAGAACACCCTGGAGGAGTCACACGAAAAGAGGGCCTGAGCCTGGCGCCACGATAGCTCCGCAGCTGACGGGGGTCTTGCGACGCGCCGGTTTCCCGGCCGCCGTGGGGTTACTCACAGTCCGGGGACCGACCGTCCGCGGACTCCTTGCGGGTTCCCCCGAGCGCGTTTTTCAGACGCCGGAGGGGCTGATCGCCGCCGCACCCACGGCCTTGGCGGCTTCCCGCACCGCCCCGGCGACGGCGCCCGCGACCTTGTCGTTGAAGACGCTCGGGATGATGTAGTTCGGGTTCAGCTCGTCCTCGGTCACCACGTCCGCGAGGGCCGTGGCCGCGGCCAGCATCATCTCGGTGTTGACCGTGCGCGACTGGGCGTCCAGCAGACCGCGGAAGACACCCGGGAAGACCAGCACGTTGTTGATCTGGTTCGGGAAGTCGGAGCGGCCGGTGGCCACAACCGCTGCGGTCTGACGGGCGATTGCCGGGTCGACCTCGGGGTCGGGGTTCGCGAGAGCGAACACGATCGCCCCGTCGGCCATGGCGGCCACGTCGTCGCCGTCGAGGACGTTCGGGGCCGAGACGCCGATGAAGACGTCGGCGCCGCGCACGGCCTCCTTGAGCGTGCCCGTCAGGCCCTCGGGGTTGGTGTTGTCGGCGATCCAGCGCAGCGCCGAGTCCGGGGCGGCGTCCACGAGGTCCTCGCGGTCGGCGTGCACGACGCCGTGGATGTCCGCCACGACGGCGTTCTTCACACCGGCGGCGAGCAGCAGTTTGAGGATGGCCGTACCGGCGGCGCCGGCGCCGGACATGACGACGCGGATGTTCTCGATCGCCTTGCCCGTGACGCGCAGCGCGTTGGTGAGCGAGGCGAGGACGACGATCGCGGTGCCGTGCTGGTCGTCGTGGAAGACGGGGATGTCGAGGGCCTCGCGCAGCCGGGCCTCGATCTCGAAGCAGCGCGGCGCGGAGATGTCCTCGAGGTTGATGCCGGCGAAGCCGGGGGCGATCGCCTTGACGATCTCGACGATCGCGTCGGTGTCCTGGGTGTCCAGGCAGATCGGCCAGGCGTCGATGCCGGCGAACCGCTTGAAGAGGGCCGCCTTGCCCTCCATCACGGGCAGCGCGGCCTTCGGGCCGATGTTGCCGAGGCCCAGCACGGCGGAACCGTCCGTCACGACCGCAACGGAGTTGCGCTTGATGGTGAGGCGGCGGGCGTCCTCGGGGTTCTCGGCGATCGCCATGCAGACGCGGGCCACGCCCGGCGTGTAGACCATGGACAGGTCGTCACGGTTGCGGATGGGGTGCTTCGACGCCATCTCGATCTTGCCGCCGAGGTGCATGAGGAAGGTCCGGTCCGAGACCTTGCCCAGGGTGACGCCCTCGATGCCGCGGAGTTCCTCGACGATCTCGTCCGCGTGCGCGGTCGACGAGGCCGCGATGGTGACGTCGATACGGAGCTTCTCGTGACCGGACGCGGTGACGTCGAGGCCGGTCACCGAGCCTCCGGAGGACTCCACGGCGGTGGTGAGCTGCGAGACGGCGGTTCCGCTCGCGGGCACCTCCAGCCGGACCGTCATCGAGTAGGAGACGCTGGGCGCCGTTGCCATGGCCGACTTCCTCTGCTTTCACCTGACGCTGAGTTGTGCCGTCCGATCGTCGCACCTACCGCTGAGTATCAGGTAGCCGCCCTCTATTGCGAACGTTTTGTTCGCGGAACGGGTCAGCAAAAAGAGACCCACGTCACGCGGACGTGGGTCTCTTTCGAAGTTCAGGTGGCACCGACCCGCCATGCTCGCCTCGCGGCAAGTGGTCGCTCGTAGCGACGATGGTTGGGCCCGGGGGCTTGGATCGGGCCGGTGCCACATCCAGGCTAACAAACAGATCCCGTAAGGCCATTCCCGTACCGGGAGTTCATTTCACCGACAAGTGGGTATCGAGCCCCGGTTCCTGAGCCGGTCACTCTCAGTCCCTGAGAAGGTCGGGCACACCCGCCGCGTCCGGCTCGTCCCGCTGTGCCGAGACGACCGTGAGCTGCTGGGTGGCCCGGGTCAGCGCGACGTAGAGCACACGCAGGCCGGCCGGGGACTCGTCGGCGATCTCCGCCGGGGAGACCACGACCGTCGCGTCGTACTCCAGGCCCTTCGCCTCCAGGCTGCCGAGTGCCACGACCCGGTCGCCGAGCCCGGCGAGCCAGCGGCGGGCCTCCTCGCGGCGCTGCATGGCGACGACCACGCCGACGGTGCCGTCGACACGCTCCAGCAGCCGGGCCGCCTCGTTGCGGACGGTCTCGCCGAGGGTGTCCTCGACGACCGTGAAACGGGGCTCGACGCCCGTGGAGCGGACCGCTCTCGGGGATTCGGAGCCGGGCATCGCGAGGGCCAGCACCTTCGAGGCCAGCTCGGCGATCTCGGCCGGGTTGCGGTAGTTCACGGTGAGCTCGAAGCGGCGGCGCGGGCGGGTGCCGAGGGCCTCGTCGCGGGCCTCGGCGGCCTCGTCCGGGTCGGACCAGGAGGACTGGGCCGGGTCGCCGACGACCGTCCAGGTGGCGTGCCGGCCACGGCGGCCGACCATGCGCCACTGCATGGGTGTGAGGTCCTGGGCCTCGTCGACGATGACGTGGGCGTACTCGGTGCGCTCCGCCGCCAGCCGCTCGGCGCGCTCGCGCTGCGACTCCTCGCGCACCGGCATCAGCTCCTCCAGGCCGGTGAGCTGGTCGAGCGGGTCGAGGTCGCGCTTCTTCCGGGGGCGGGCCGGGGCGCCGAGGATGGCCTGGAGCTCGTCGAGCATCGCGATGTCGTGCACGGAGCTGCCGTCGCGCCTGAGGGAGCGGGCGACCCTGCGGACCTCGCCGGGGTTCATGATCCGCCGGGCCCAGCGGCCGAGGCGGCGCTCGTCGGCCATGGCGGCCAGGACGGCCGCCGGGGTCAGCTCCGGCCACCAGGCGTCGAGGAAGGCGATGAAGGAGTCCTCGGAGGTGATGTCCTCGTCGAAGGAGGAGCGCAGCTCGGCGGCGAGTTCCGGGTCGCTGTGCCGGCCCGCCGCGCCGGACCGCTCCCACAGGGCGTCCAGGAGCAGTTTGCGGGCGCGGGGGCGCAGCAGGTTGACGGGGGCGGTGCCGCCGAGGACGGCGCGGCGGATGCCCGCCAGCTCCTCGGCCTCCAGCTCCAGCCGGCGGCCGAAGGCGACCACGCGCAGCCGGGTCGGTGAGTCGTTCAGCTCCAGGGCCCCGCGCGCGGCCTTGCGCAGCACCTTGATCATGCGGGACGAGCCCTTGGCGCGGGCTACGGACGGGGAGTCGTAGAGCGTGGCCTCGGCTCCCTCGACCAGGGAGCCGATGGCGCGGATGGCGACCTGGCCCTCCTCGCCGAGGGAGGGCAGCACACCCTCGGTGTAGGCGACGAGCAGCGGGGTCGGCGAGACGATCAGGATGCCGCCCGCGTACCGGCGCCGGTCCTGGTAGAGGAGGTAGGCGGCGCGGTGCAGGGCGACGGCGGTCTTGCCGGTGCCGGGGCCGCCCTCGACGTAGGTCACGGAGGCGGCGGGGGCGCGGATGACCAGGTCCTGCTCGGCCTGGATGGAGGCGACGATGTCGCGCATGGTGTGGCTGCGGGCCTGGCCGAGCGCGGCCATCAGGGCGCCGTCGCCGATGACGGGCAGTTCCTGACCGCCCAGGAGGGCCTTCAGCTCGGGGCGCATGAGGTCGTCCTCGACGCCGAGCACCTTGCGGCCCTTGGAGCGGATGACCCGGCGCCGTACGACCCGGCCGGGGTCGACGGGCGTGGAGCGGTAGAAGGGGGCGGCGGCCGGGGCGCGCCAGTCGATGACCAGGGGGGTGTAGTCCTGGTCGAGGACGCCGATGCGGCCGATGTGCAGGGTCTCGGCGATGTCGGCGGTGTTGTCGTCCCGGACAGCGCCCTCGGCGGGCTCGACGGCGGTGTACGCGCCGTCGGGTCCCTTCTTGCCGTCCTTGCCGAGCAGCAGGTCGATGCGGCCGAAGAGGAAGTCCTCGAACTCGTTGTTGAGCCGGTTGAGGTGGATGCCCGCCCGGAAGACCTGCGCGTCCCGCTCGGCGAGCGCGCCGGGCGTGCCGACCTGGCCGCGCTGGGCCGCGTCGTTCATGAGGAACTCGGCCTCGTGGATCTTCTCCTCGAGGCGCAGGTACACCCGGTCCAGGTGTTCCTGTTCGACGCCGATCTCTCGGTCTCGCAGGGAGTCGAGCGCGGTTTCCTGTTGAGCCTGAGCGGCCACCCGGGCCCCCTTCTGACGTGCATGGCAGCCGTCTACCGTACGCGAAGGGGACCCCGGAAGGCTACGCGTCGACCTCGACGAGCCGCTTGCCGTCGAAGTTCACGACCTCGAAGTGGTCGATCTGGTTCGGGTCGAACGCGGCGCCGCCCTGGACGTAGAGGGGCTCCTTGGCGCGGTCGGTCTTGGCGTCCGGGATGCCGTAGCCCCAGTCCGGGACGGACCAGGAGGACAGGGTCTCGCGCTCGCCGTTCTTGCCGACCGCGACGAGGGCGCACTTCTGCGGGCCCTTGAGGTTCTTCAGCTCCAGGATCGTGCCGGTGCCCCAGTCCTTCTTCTGGAGGGCGACCGTCGCGGTGACCTTGGTGGTCGGATCGGTGGCGGTGATCTTGTCGGAGATGCCGTCGAAGGCTTCCTTGACGGGGCTCGACGCGAGCGGGCGGTTCTCCGCGCCGCCGCCGTCACCGCCGCCGTTCGTCGCGACGGCGACGAAGGGACCGCCGATGATCAGCGCGCCGGCCGCGGCCACCATGTAGAGACTGCGGCGGCGCTTCTGGGCGCGGCGTTCGGCGACCTCGTCGACGAGCTTCTCCACCACGCGCGGGCGGGGCTTGGCCGACAGCGACTCGCCGATCGCGGGCGTCCCGGAGCCGGGCAGGTCGGCGAGGGCGGCGAGCATCGGCTCCATGCCGGCCAGCTCGTCGAGCTGCTGGGCGCACCATTCGCAGGTGGCGAGGTGGGCTTCGAAAGCGGTTGCTTCGGCGTCGTCGAGGATGCCGAGGGCGTAGGCGCCGACGGTCTCGTGCTCGTTCGGCACCGGGGACTCCTGCATGGGACCAGACATACCCATGCCTCCCGTACCGAACCCTTGGTTACCCCCGTAAACACTCATCACGCCGTCACCCCCCGCTCCTCCAGTGCCAGCTTCATCGAACGCAGGGCGTAGAACACCCTGGAGCGGACGGTGCCGCTGGGTATGCCCAGGGTCTCGGCCGCCTCATTGACGGTACGCCCCTTGAAGTACGTCTCGACGAGCACCTCCCGGTGAGCCGGGGTCAGGTCGTCGAGTGCGTCCGACAGAGTCATCAGCCACAGCGCCTTGTCGATCTCGTCCTCCGCGGGGATGACCTCCAGCGGCGACGGGTCGACCTCCTGCGGCCGGGCCTGCCGGCTGCGGTGGCCGTCGATGACGATGCGCCGGGCGACCGTCACCAGCCAGGGGCGTACCGATCCGGTCGCCCGATTGAGCTGACCGGCGTTCTTCCAGGCACGGATGAGCGTCTCCTGCACGACGTCCTCGGCGCGTTGCCGGTCTCCGGCGACCAGGCGCAGGACATACGCGAGCAGGGGTCCGGCGTGTTCGCGATACAGCGCACGCATCAACTCCTCGTCGGGTTCCGAGGGCTGGGACATGCGATGTCGGGCCCTCGGTGCACGTTCATTGGCCACGACGGAATCCTTGCGCACGCCCACCTCCGGTGTCCGGGGGTTCCCCCAGTCGGTCGCTCCACATGCCGTACGGACGCGAGCCGTTGGGTGTTCAAAGGGACGTGACAGATTTCTTCGAGATGACGTGACGAGCGGGACATGGGGTCACATTCCCACCCCGCGTTCTTTACATTTCCGCCACATCGGCAAGATCAAGCCAGTGCTTCCCTACGGGGGCGTAGGTAAACGACATGTAATCGAAATCACTTCGACAGTGCGGTCGCAGAAGTCGCAATTAGGACAGAGGAATTGGATGTACCAGGCACTCAATTCCCTTGCGGCGAGGGGCAAAAGGGAATTAGAGGGCCCCTAAGCGCGAGCGAGTGCCGCGCGGCGGCGGTGCCGGGCGACGCGTTCGCGGTTCCCGCAGACCTCACTGGAGCACCAGCGCCTTCTGCGTCCCCGGGAGGTGTCGAGGTACACGATCCGGCAGTTGTCGCCCTCGCACTGGCGCAGGGCCGCGCGGGCGACGGGGTCGGTGAGCAGGTCGACGGCGTCCCGGGCGACGGCCGCGAGCAGGGCGGCGCAGCCGGGCGGGCCGTCCACCTGCCGTACGAGCTCGCCGTCCGATCCACGGACGGCTCGCGGGGCGGGAGGCGCGGTCCGCGCGAGGTCGTTGACATGCGCGAGCGCGCGGTCGTACGCCCGGGCTCCCGGCCGCGACCAGCCGCGCACCAACCGGTCCGTGTGGACGCGCAGTTCACGGAAGGCGACCAGCCAGCCGTCGTCGACGTGGGCCAGGGCGGTGCCCGCCGGGACGAGCCCGGAGCCGGTGATCCAGGCGCGCAGCACGTCCACGGAGTCGAGCCGCTCCTCCGGGTGCGTGGTGGAGAGCAGATCCAGGCAGATCCGCCCGGCATCGAACCGCAGCTCATAGGGGGCCGTGGCCGTACCCAGTGCCATGTGCCTGTCACCGCCTAGGGGTACCCCTCGAGCGCGAGGGGTCGGTGAGATGCCAGTGAGGGGGGCTGGGAAACCGTTCCCTCTTACAGTGCCTGCCCACGGCAGCGCCGGAAACCCCTCGCACGGGCAGGACTGCCACGCGCACCGGAAATCAGCCCCGGCCGACGAACGCCGCCTGGGCAGCACCCTCTGGGGCCGCCGGCGCGCGTCACCGTGGCTGTTTTTCGCTCAACTCGCGGGGCGCCTCACGCGTCCACGTACTTCGTTTCCGCCGCCGGGTCCAAGGCCAGGCGGTAGCCCCGCTTGACCACCGTCTGGATCAGCTTGGGGGTGCCGAGGGCCGTGCGGAGGCGGGCCATGGCCGTTTCGACCGCGTGTTCGTCGCGGCCGGCGCCGGGCAGTGCGCGGAGCAGGTCCCCGCGGGCGACCACCCAGCCGGGACGGCGGGCCAGGGCGCGGAGGAGGGACATGCCGGCGGGCGGTACGGGCTTGAGGTCGCCGTCGACCAGGACGGCATGGCCGCGGATCTCCACCCGGTGCCCCGCGACCGGCAGCGTCCGCGCCCGGCCCGGCAGCTCCTGGCAGAGGAGCTGGACCAGAGGGCCGAGCCGGAAGCGTTCGGGCTGGACCGTGTCGACTCCGTGGGCCTGGAGCGGCAGCGCGGTGACCGGGCCGACACAGGCGGGCAGGACGTCGTGGCCCAGGGCGGCCAGGATCTCCGGGAGGAGGCCGCGTTCCCCGGCCCGGGACAGAAGGGACGCCGCGGCCGGGGCGCTGGTGAAGGTCAGCGCGTCCAGGCCCCGGGAGACCATCGCGTCGAGGAGACGGTCCACCGGGCCGATGTCCTCCGGCGGCATCCACCGGTACACCGGCACGCCGACGACCTCGGCCCCGCCCTCCCGCAGCGCCTCCACGAACCCGGGCAGCGGCTCGCCGTGCAGCTGGATCGCGATCCGCGAGCCCTCGACGCCCTCCTCCAGCAGCCGGTCCAGCACCTCCGCCATGGACTCCGACGACGGCGACCACTCCTCCGTCAGCCCGGCCGCCCGCACCGCGCCCTTGACCTTGGGCCCCCGCGCCATGATCCGTGCGCCGCCGAGACGCGACAGCAGGTCGTCGCCGAGCCCCCAGCCGTCGGCGGCCTCGACCCAGCCCCGGAAGCCGATCGCGGTCGTGGCGACCACGATGTCCGGCACCTGCTGGATGATCTCCTTCGTCGCGGCCAGCAGCTCGGTATCGTCGGCGAGCGGCACGATCCGCAGGGCAGGGGCGTGCAGGACGGCGGCACCGCGTCGCTGCAGCAGCGCCCCGAGTTCGTCGGCCCGGCGCGCGGCCGTCACACCCACGGTGAACCCCGCAAGGGGTCCGTGGTCCGGTCGCTGTTGTTCCTCGGTCATGGCTCTCGTCCCGCGTCGAGTCGTCGTACCGCGTAAGTACGGCGTACCTACATGCCGATCGAGCCTGTCAACGGCTCGTGACAGGCCCGGATCAGCTTGATGTCGTCGGTGTTACGTCACACCTCGGCGTAACTGAGCTGTGGCTTCGCCTCCGAGGTCGTCGTGGTGGCGGGTACCCCGCGTGCCGTACGTCGAAGGTATACGGCCCATGTGACCCCGAAGCAGACCACGTAGAAGGCGAGGAAGGCGACGAACGCGCCGGTGCCGGAGCCGTAGGAGAGGAAGGACTGGCGGAAGGCGAGGTTGATGGCGACACCGCCGAGCGCGCCCACCGCGCCGATGAGCCCCATGGAGGCACCGGAGAGCCGGCGCCCGTAGGCCGCGGCCTCCTCGCCCCGCAGCCCCTTGGCCAGGGCCTTGTTCTGGAAGATGCCCGGGATCATCTTGAACGTCGACCCGTTGCCGAGCCCGCTGAGCACGAACAGCACCACGAACGCCGCCGTGAACAGCGCCAGCGACTTCTCCATGGAGGCACCGATCAGCACCGCCGTGGCGACGCCCATCCCGACGTAGTTCCACAGGCTGATCCGCGCGCCGCCATAGCGGTCGGCGAGCCAGCCGCCGAGGGGCCGGATGAGGGAGCCGAGCAGCGGGCCGAGGAACGTGACGTACGCGGCCTGCAGCGGCGTACGGCCGAACTGGTTCTGCAGGACCTGGCCGAAGGCGAAGCTGTAGCCGATGAACGAGCCGAACGTGCCGATGTAGAGGACGGACATGATCCACGTGTGGGCGTCCCGCGCGGCGTCCTTGGCGGCACCGGTGTCGTTCTTGACGTTCTCCAGGTTGTCCATGAAGAGCGCGGCCATGACGGCGGCCACGACGATCAGCGGGATGTAGATCCCGAGCAGCACGCGCGGGCCGCCGCCGGCGCCGATGATCGCGAGCGCGGCCAGCTGGATCACCGGCACGCCGATGTTGCCGCCGCCCGCGTTCAGACCGAGGGCCCAGCCCTTCTTCCGCAGCGGGAAGAAGGCGTTGATGTTGGTCATCGAGGAGGCGAAGTTGCCTCCGCCGATGCCGGCCAGCAGTCCGACGAGCAGGAAAGTGGAGAAGGAGGTGCCCGGCTCCATCACGGTGAACGCGGCGACGGTCGGGACCAGGAGGAGGGCGGCGGAGATGATCGTCCAGTTCCGCCCGCCGAAGATCGCCACGGCGAAGGTGTAGGGGACGCGGACGACGGCGCCGACGAGCGTGACCATCGAGGTCAGCATGAACTTGTCGGCCGGGGTCAGCCCGTACTCCGGGCCCATGAAGAGGACCAGTACGGACCACAGGGTCCAGACCGAGAAGCCGATGTGCTCGGACAGCACGGAGAAGTAGAGGTTGCGGCGGGCGACCTTCTCCCCCGTCTCGTTCCAGAAGGTCTCGTTCTCCGGATCCCAGTGCCGGATCCAGCGTCCGCCCCTGCTCGGGGGTGCGGGTGCCGTGCCAGGGCCTGTCATGACGCCTCCACTTGCTCCGGGACTCGGTCGTACTACGAGTGGCTGGTTCCGAAGGTAGGGAGGACGCGTTTCGTGGCTGTGCCAGCGAGTGACCGCAAGGGAACGTTGCTCTCACCCCGGGCTCGGGCGGGATGAGAGGTCCGGTGCCGTTCGGGTCAGCCTTGCGGGGGCTGCCAGTGTGGATTCTGCTGCGGGTACGGCTGGGGGTGGGGCGGCTGCGGGGCGTAGGGACCGGGCTGCTGCTGAGGCGGGTACGGCGCGGGGGCGGGCTGGGCTCCGTACGGCGCGGCGGCGGGCTGGGCTCCGTACGGGCCGGGCGCGGGGTGCGTTCCGTACGGGCCGGGCGCGGGCTGGGCGGGATACGGCCCCGGTGCCGGCTGGGAGGGATACGCCCCCGGCGCCGGCTGGGCGTACGGGCCTGGTGCCTGCTGGGCGTGACCCGCGGGGGGCGGCCGGCACCCCGGGCACCTGGCCCGGCTGCATCCCGGGCGCCTGCGGCGGAGCACCCGCATGGCCCGGCACCCCGGCCCCCGGCGCACCGCCGTATGGCCCGCCGGCGTACGGTCCGCCGCCGAACGGGTTCCCCTGCCCCGGCGGTTGCGCCCCGGGCGGCAGGTAGCGCAGCCGTCCGCTCTCCTCCCGCACCGGCGTGAAGCCCGCCGCCTGCAACCGCGCGGCGAACTTCGCGTTGCGCCTGCGCGTGACCAGCAGTCCGATGCCGAAGACCGCCATGACCAGCAGCCACACCACGCCCGCCGCGACGAAGTCGGAGGACTCCCCGCCGGAGCGGAGGGCGAGGACCACGCAGCCGACGGTGACGCCGAGGGCCGCGTACCCCATGCGCTTCTCGGCGTTCTTGCCGGTGAGGTCGAAGTTGATACGGGCCTTGAGAAGCTCGAACGCGTCGGGCACGAGGGGCGGCAGGGAGACGCCGTCGGAGGCGTTCGGGTACTGCGCCCAGTTCTGCCCGGCCCGGGCCCTGGCCTGTGGGCTGGGGTCGGGCAGGACCAGCATGGTGAGCGCGCCGTTGCGGCCGCTGCTCTGCCGGACGTCCGCGTACTCGTAGCCGAACTGCTGCGCGATGAAGGCCAGTCGGGCCAGCTTCTTCACGGACGCCATCGGGCTGGTGAGCTCGACGGGTTCGCCACTCGCCATCAGCCGCAGCATCTTCTGTGTCTGCCGCTTACTCATTCCCCACCGCTTCCGCCGGCCACCGTGTTCACTTGCGCAACTCGGGCAGTTTTCCACACGGGGAACGGCCGGCGGAACGCGGTCCCGCTGCCGCGGAGGCGGCGGCCCTGGTCAGCCGCCGGGTGCCCGGCGGCTCCGGCTTCCCCCGGCACTCTCCCGAGGCTTGCTCGGCCACAGCCGGGGCTGCTGCTTGGCCGCCAGGTCCTCCACCCAGCCGAACGCCAGGACACAGCCGACGATCAGGACCCACACCACCACCAGCACCGGCCAGACGCTCTCCAGCAGCCCCGGCACGTTCTGCTCCAGCACCTCGAAGGCCCACAGCCGGTCCCAGAGGGTCGCGGCGATCAGGATGCAGATGTTGTGCCAGAGGTAGATCGTCACGGCCCGGGAGTTGAGCAGGGTGATCGTCCCGGACCAGCGGCGCAGCCGGCGCGGCCACTCGGACCAGGACGGGCTGACATGCAGGAGCAGGAGCACCGTGCCGAAGGACCACAGGGCCTGCGCCAGGGGCATGCTGTCCAGGTCGTTGCCCGGGCCGAAGCCGTGGTGCAGGGCGTACCAGAGGCCGGCCAGGACGATCACGGGCGCCACGGACGGGACGACGTAGCGCGGCAGTCTGCGCAGGATCCCCTCCTGGTGGGCCATGCCGAGGATCCAGCAGGCGCCGAAGGTGGAGAAGTCCGTGAGCGCCGAGGGGATCCGCTCGCCGGGCAGCGTGATGTAGCCGTGCTCGAAGGCGACGGCCAGGGCGATCGGCGCGAGGAGCGTGACCACCGGCATGGCGCGCAGGGCCTTCAGCAGGAACGGGGACAGCAGCACGTACCAGAGGTAGGCGCGGATGTACCAGAGCGGTCCCGCGAAGTCCGCCGCCCAGTTCTCGCCGACGAAGCCGTGCAGTCCGGGCAGCCCCTCGGCGTACGGCGGGTCGCTGAGCGGGACGATCCAGAAGGTGAGGTGGAGCCACCACCAGCCGGGATGCCCGTCGGCGTCCGGCCCCCAGCCCTGGAGGACCATGCCGGTGACGCCGACGACGCCCAGCAGCCACAGCGGAGGCAGCAGCCGGCGCATCCGGCCGCGGATCACCTGGACGGGCGGGCGCTTCAGCGAGCGGGCCATGAGGTTGCCGGCGAGGGCGAACATCACGCCCATGGACGGGAACACCAGCGGCAGCCAGGCCCAGCCGGTCAGGTGGTACAGCACGACACGGAACAGCGCGAGGGCGCGCAGCAGGTCGAAGTACCGGTCACGGACGGGTCCGGTACGGGGGGCCCCTTCGTCCTTCGGGGCGTCGGTGACGGGAGTCTGCTGCATGGTCATCGGACGGGCCTCCCGCCCACCGGCTGCTGCGGGGTGCCGCTGCCGGTGCCGGGCAGGCCCACCGCGCCGGTGCGCCGCAGCTTCTGCCAGCGCAGCCGGCCGCCGGTGAGCGCGGTGATCCAGGACTGCAGCAGGACGACGTACATGAGCTGCCGGTAGAGGATTTGCTGGAGCGGCAGCGAGATCAGATGGGTCATGCGTTCCTTGTCCAGGTGGAACGCGTAGGCCGCGCACACCCCTTGCACTGCGAGGACGCCCAGCCAGGCGCCGATGGTCTTCTCCGTCGGGCCGAACACCAGCCCGTACAGCAGGAACACGTCGATCAGCGGGGCCAGCAGCGGCGCCACGACCATGAACATCGACACCAGCGGCAGGCCCACCCGGCCGAAGCGGCCCGAGTGTCCGCGGTCGACGAGGGAGCGGCGGTGCTTCCAGATCGCCTGCATGGTGCCGTACGACCAGCGGTAGCGCTGGGACCACAGCTGCTGGACGGACTCGGGGGCCTCGGTCCAGGCGACGGCCTTCTCCGCGTACACGACGTGCCAGCCGTCGCGGTGCATGGCCATGGTGATGTCGGTGTCCTCGGCGAGCGTGTCGTCGCTCATGCCGCCGACGCGTTCCAGTGCGCTGCGCCGGAACGCCCCCACCGCGCCGGGGATCGTCGGCATGCAGCGCAGCACGTCGTACATCCGGCGGTCGAGGTTGAAGCCCATCACGTACTCGATGTGCTGCCACGCGCCGATGAGCGAGTCCCGGTTGCCGACCTTGGCGTTGCCCGCGACGGCGCCCACGCGCGGGTCGCCGAAGGGCTGCACCAGCTCGCGGACGGTGGTCGGTTCGAAGACGGTGTCGCCGTCCATCATCACGATCAGGTCGTGCCGGGCGTTGGCGATCCCCCGGTTGAGGGCGGCCGGCTTGCCCGCGTTGAGCTGGCGGACGACGCGCACTCCGGGCAGGCCGAGGTTCTCGACGATGCGCGCGGTGCCGTCGCTGGAGCCGTCGTCGATGACCAGCACCTCGATGGGATGGTCGCTCGCGACGAGGGAACGGACCGTCTGCTCGATGCACTTGGCCTCGTTGTAGGCGGGCACGAGGACGGACACCGGTTCGGTGACGGTCTCACCCCAGCGGAAGCCGCGACGGCGGACCCGGCGGGCGTGCGCGACGGACAGGATCAGCATCAGCCCGAGACGCCCGAACACCAGCACCCCGACGACGGCGAGGCCTGCGACGAGCACGTCGGTCGTCTGGTCCGAGGCCTGCACGAGGAAGACCCACGCCTCGCCCTTCAGCGACTCCAGTCCGGCGACCGGGGTGTGCGCGCTGGGGGCGTCCAGAGCGGCGGTGAGGGTGTCGAAGCGGTAGCCCTTGTCCTGGAGTCCGGAGACGTACCGGTCGAGCGCGGCCACGGTCTGGGAGCGGTCGCCGCCGGAGTCGTGCATCAGCACGACGGCGCCGTCGCCGTTCTTCGGCGTGGCGTTGCGGATGATCTGCTCGGCCCCGGGCCTGCGCCAGTCCTCGCTGTCGGTGTCGTTGACGACGGTGATGTAGCCCTTGCTGCCGATGTACTCGGTGACCGGCCAGGAGTTGTTGTCCATGTTCTGGGCGAACGACGAGTACGGCGGGCGGAAGAGCGAGGTGCGGATGCCGGCCGCGCCCGCGAGCGCGAGCTGGTTCTGCGACAGCTCCCAGTCGACGCGGCTCTTGCTCTGCAGCGCCAGGTCGGGGTGATTGAAGGTGTGCAGGCCGATCTCGTGGCCCTCGTCGACCATGCGCTGGACGAGTTCCGGGTAGCGGGAGGCCATGGTGCCGGTGATGAAGAAGACGGCGTGCGCGTCGTGCTTCTTCAGCACGTCGAGGACCTTGGGCGTCCATACCGGGTCCGGTCCGTCGTCGAAGGTCAGCACCAGCTCGCGGTCCGGGAGGTCCAGGCTGGTCGGCCGCCCTTCCCGGGTGTCGATGACGGGCCCGCCCTTGAGGATGTCCTTCGGGACGCTGTCGTTCGCGGCGGGCGGTCCGACGCGGTGGTCGGCGAGGACCTCGCTGTGCACGTAGCCGCGCAGCATGAGCATGGCCATGAGGGCGGCCAGGACGAACAGGGGCAGCAGCAGCCGCATGGGCAGGCGGCGGCGCGGGCGGTTGCGGTCGCTGTCGCGGTTACGGGGATCGTCAGGGGCTCGGGTCGCGCGCCCGGGACGGTGGGAACGGGTTGCCATCAGGGGTGGTACTCCGGGGTGGTGCGGGGACGGGATGCGGGCGGGGAGGGGGCCGTGGGGAGGCCTGGGCCGGGGGGCGGCCCCAGCGGGGCGGGCCGGTCGGGGCGGGCCGGGTGGCGGGTGCCGTCGGCCGGGCCGGGCGGAGGTGTGGCGGCTTGCGGGCCGGCCCGCCGGACGGAGGTGACGCGGCTCGGCGGGGCGGCCGGTGCGACCGGTGCGGCCTGTCGGCGCGGGCCGCCGTCGGGTCCGGTCGGCATGAGGCCGGGCTGAACAACAGGTGCTCAGATCCGCCGCCGCCCCGGCCGGACGGACCGGGCCGCCGTGCCCGACGGGCCTGTCAGGCCTGACACGCCGTGGACGACCTGACGGCCGGTGACCCGGCCGTGCGGTTGGGCAGTCCCGCTACGCGGCCGGTGACTCGGCGACGGGCGGTGTCTGCGCCGGGCCCTCGGCGACGGTGCCCGTGTCGCCGCCGTCGCCGCCGGTGCCCGTGGTCACGGTCGGCTCGGGCGGAGCGGCGGTCGTCGGTGTCGGGTCGGGTGCGGGCGTGCTCGGCGGGTTCGCCGGCTTGCTCGGGGGCGGGTCGGTGACGCCGGCGCCCGGGGCCGGTGCGGTCCGGGTCGCGGTCGGTGAGGGCTTGGTGGTCGTGCCGGATCGGCCGGGGCCCGCGGAGGCCATGGGTTCACGGGCGCTCGCGCCGGGTGCAGGCGCCGTGACCTCACCGGTCGCGGGCGTGCTGCCCGGGAGGGTGGCGTCGGCCTCGGCGGACGGTGCCGACTGCTCCGGCAGGGGCGGGCTGTCGACCTTCCCGGCCGGCTGTCCCTCCTTCTGGCCCGGCACGGGCAGCCAGGGCGCTTGGGAGTTGCCCGAGAGCAGTGTGGCGACGATGACCATGGCGTAGACCCCGCAGACCAGGGCGACGGCCATGCCGATCCGGCGGAAGCGGCGGCTGCGGCGACCGGACTCGTCGACGAACACCGGCCGGTCGGCGGCGGATTCGGGGATCGCGCCGGGGCCTTCCTTGACCTGCCTCAGGAACCCGTCCCCGAGCTGTACGGCGTCGAGTTGGACGGTGACCTCGTGCGGGTCGTGGGTGTGCTCGGTGTCGTCCCCGTCCGACGGGAGGGTCCCGGCCGGGTCGGCGTCCTCCCCCCAGGGGTCGCGGACGGCGGGCCGGGGCCCGGCGTCCGGGGCGAACGGATCGGCCGCGCCCTCGCTCTGCCGGGGGATGCCGCGCAGTATCTCCGTCCCGGCGGGCAGCCGGCTGCCGGTCACCTGGACGTCGCCGCCGGCGAACACCTGAGTGGCTCTCCGGTCCCGGGCTCTGCCGTCCGCGAGGACCTCACCGGTCGTCGTAGCGGCCTCGGGCCACTCGGGTTGGGCGTCTTCTCGCCACTGTTTCACGCGCACGCACTTCCCCCCACGGGATGGTTCAGGTGCGCGTACGACCTGAGCACTCGTCGTCGGATCCGGGCCCCCACCCGTTCCGAGCGCCCCCTTTTACCACACTGTGCTCAGGTGTTGAATGTAGCGCACGCGGAGGTTGTGTGCGGACGGCGTACCGAATCGTGTCAGCCGTGGGACGCGCTGAGGACATCGCCCATGGCCGGAATCCACCCTCCGACGGGGCCGCCCAGGGGATGCGACACCGTCGCGGCGGGGCCGACGACCCCACCGCCCGGCACCCCACCGCCCCGCACCGCGCCGCTCAGACCCCGCCGGTCTGCTGAGGTGCTTCCCCCTGCCCCGGCGTCTCGCCACCGACAACGGCCCCGCCGGCGGGGTCCCTCGGCGGCGTCTGCCCCTGGCGGTGCCGCGGCACCGTCCGGACCGGAGGGCGGGTCAGAGTGATCTGCCGGACGACCTGCTGGAAGCAGGCCAGTGCCGCCACCCCCGGCAGGGCCGCCGACGCGGTGCCCAGGACCGTCCTGGGCGCCTGGGCGACGCACAGCAGCACGGCGACGCACGAGAAGACGAGGACCACGCACCAGGAGTGCACGGCACGGCGCTGGTGCAGCGCGGCCCGCAGGACGGACAGCGAGGCCACCAGCCAGGGCCCGTACACCAGCAGCGGCCACCAGGTGTGGAGGCTTCTCCCCGGGGGTGACACGGCGACGAGGCGCAGCGGGTCGTAGGCGACCATCCCGCTCAGCAGGCTCACCGCGGAAGCGATCACAGCGGCCAGGGCGGCGACGAGGAAGCTGGTGGCGCGGAGTACGCGCGGGGCCTTGCGGGTCCGGACCTTGCGGTGGCGCCGCTGGACCTCCCGCACCGGCGGCAGTTCCTCGGTGATGTCCTGGAGCCGCCGGATGTGACCGTCCGGGACGACCTGCGCCGCCGCGGCCCGCGTCTCGTCACGCGGGGCGGGGATCCTCGGCTCCTGTTCGGCCAGGGCCTCCTGGAGGATGAACGCCAGTTCCTCGGCCGGATCCCAGGTCGGGTCCGGTGGGGTGAGGGGCGTGACGAAATCCCGAGTCGGAGCCCGGTGCCGCCCGCTGCCCTCGATTCCATTGTCATACATGGCGCGCCCCGACTATTCCGCGAGCGCGAAAGCGGACCATTCCGTGGCACTGGTCCAGCGCCGGGCGAGATCGCTTTCCAGCGCACTCATGGCGTCGAGGAAATCGCGCAGCACCGGCTCTGTCACCTGCAACGTGACCGGACAACCGGCCTTGGTGAGCGTGCCGTTGACGGTCGCCGACGAGTGCGCCGGAGCGGGAATGTAGGTGTAGGGGCCGAGCGTTACCGCCCACCCGTCTTTCCTGGTCGCCTCGGTCATGTACCGACTAACGTCGGCCTACTTCGGCGGATGCGCGGCAAACGAGTGAAGGATTTCCCCGTTGAGCATCTTTTCCATGTGCCATTAGGGCTCTCCATATCTCTGTATGAAGAACTGCGAACGATTATTTACCGCCAGACCCTGCGAGCCGGCTGCCGTCCCGGTCGGGGTGTCGAATCGCTTCACCGATCGACGCAGGGCTCATTGACGGGCTCACCCCATTCTTCCGTCGAAGCGCTTCGACAGCCCGTCCCCTTCACGGCCGTGGTCGTCCGCGACGATCCCCGTCTGGAGCGCGCATGACACAGGCCCCGCCGCTCGGAAGCGACGGGGCCTGTGCCCACATGGGATGAGTGGAGATGGCGGGAATCGAACCCGCGTCCAACGGTGCGGAAGCAGGGCTTCTCCGTGTGCAGTCGGCTGTGCTTTTCTCGGCCCCGGAGATCACGCCGACAAGTCTCCGACGGGCCCAGTCACTGTTTGGTTTCCCTCTTCACCCCGTGACCGGGATCAAGGTTTAGTTCCCTAAATGATGCCAGGATCCGGGTCGGGAACACCCCCGGGCTGACACTCCCTTAAGTAGGGGAGCCGCTGCTCGCTACCTGAAGATCAGGCAGCGAGGGCGAGCTCGCCCTGGGAGATGGATCGCTTGGAATTGGCGATTATTTTTCTCGGCCTGTGGTTTACGAGATCATGGCCGCTTCCTCGACACGCTTCCCCTGCTTCGACAGCCGCTGTCGAAACCGATCATCCCCATGTTGATTTTTCAATCCCCTCGCGAGAGGAGCTCGCACCCGCTGTGAGGTGCATGTGCCATCGTACGTGACCAACGCCCGACGATGCCAGCGTATTCCCCGGGGCCGGGGCCGGGGCCTACGCCCGGGCCTTGCGGCGCACCGCCGAGATCGCCCGCTCGGTCTCACGGCGGTCCTGCTTCTCGCGGAGCGTCTGGCGCTTGTCGTACTCCTTCTTGCCCTTCGCCAGCGCGATCTCGACCTTGGCACGGCCGTCCTTGAAGTACAGCGCGAGCGGCACGATGGTGTGCCCCGTCTCCTGGGACTTCGACTCCAGCTTGTCGATCTCGGCGCGGTGCAGCAGCAGCTTCCGCTTGCGGCGGGCGCTGTGGTTGGTCCAGGTGCCCTGGCTGTACTCCGGCACGTGCACGTTGTGCAGCCACGCCTCGTGCCCGTCCATCTGGATGAAGCCGTCGGCCAGCGACGCTCGTCCCTGGCGCAGCGACTTCACCTCGGTCCCGGTGAGGACCAGGCCGGCCTCGTAGGTGTCGATGATGAGGTAGTCGTGCCGCGCCTTCTTGTTCTGCGCGATCAGCTTGCGCCCTTTTTCCTTAGCCATAGTCCGCCCATTTTCGCACTACGGAGGGGGCCTGCGGAAAGTCGATTACGAGGGGCTCGCGAGGCCGCGCAGTACGGTCTCGGCCCGCTGGAGGGCGCCGTCGTCGGTCTCCAGGTCGGGCGTGATGCCCCGGCCGTCGACCCCGCGGCCGGAGGGGGTGCGGTAGTGCCCGACGGTCAGCTCCGCGACGGAGCCGTCGGGCAGCCGGCTCGGCATCTGGACCGAGCCCTTGCCGAAGGTCCGGGACCCCACGACGAGCGCCCGTCCGCGGTCCTGGACCGCCCCGGTGAGCAGTTCGGCCGCGCTCATCGTCCCGCCGTCGACGAGCGCGACCAGGGGTCTCGTCGTGTCGCCGCCGGGCTCGGCGTGCAGGGCGCGCTGTTCGCCCTCGACGTCGTACGTGGCGACCAGGCCGCCGTCGAGGAAGGCGGAGGCCGCGCTGACGGCCTCGGTGACCAGTCCGCCGGAGTTGCCGCGCAGGTCGAGGACGACGCCGCCGGGCGGGGCGTGGCGGACGGCCTTGCGGACCTGGTCGCCGGAGCCCTTGGTGAAGGTGTCGACCTTGATGACGGTGACCGGGCCGGCGAGCTCCCGCACGGTGACCGAGTCGGTGCTCAGCTGGGCCCGGCGCAGGGTCTCGGTCCAGGAGCGCCCGCCCCGCTCCAGTCCGAGGCGGACGGTGGTGCCGGCGGGGGCGTCGGTGGCGTCCCCGCGCAGCAACGAGACGACCTCGGTGACGGGCCGGCCGTCGGTCTTCTCGCCGTCGACGCTGCGCAGCAGGTCCCCGGGGTGGATCCCGGCGGTGGCGGCGGGTGAGCCGGGGCGCACCTTCGTCACCTCGACACGGCCGTCGCGTTCGCTGCGTGCCCAGAGTCCGACGCCGGTGTACTGGCCGTCGAGGGCCTCCTCGAACTCCTCGTACTCGCCCCGGGAGTAGACCGCGCCCCAGCGGTCGCCGCTGCGGCTGACGGCACGCTTGGCGGCCTCCATCGGGGACTTGCCGTCGGCCATGGCCTCCTCGGCGGCCCTGGCGACGGCCGCGTGACGCCCGGCCGGGCCGGTCGAACGGGCCTCGTCCGGCGCGGACTTGCGGTCGGCCTGCGAGAGGGAGCCGGTGGCCGCTCCGGCGACGAGCACGCTCGTGAACAGCAAGGTCAGGGCGGCCCCGCGGCGGATGCGACGGGGCTGACAGAACGGGTCACGACCTGACATGCCGGCGAGTCTAGGACAAGAGGAAGGGCCGTACGGTCGGTTGACCGCACGGCCCCTGTTGGTATGCGTCACACCTTCAAGTACTTGCGCAGCGCGAAGAACGCGGCCAACGCCGGCATCAGCAGACTCGTGGCGAGGATGAGCGGCAGCTTCGTGAGAACGGCGTCCCAGCCGATGAAGTTGATCAGGTTCAGCTTCTCGGACAGTGCCAGGCCGTGGTCGATGATGAAGTATCTGGCGACCAGCAGGAAGGCGCACGCGAGGGTGCCGCCGATGAGCCCGGCGACGGCGGCCTCCATGATGAACGGCGCCTGGATGTAGAAGCCCGAGGCGCCGACCAGGCGCATGATGCCGGTCTCGCGCCGCCGGCTGAACGCCGAGACCCGCACGGTGTTGACGATCAGCATCAGCGCGACGACGAGCATGAGCGCCATCACCGCCCGCGCGGCCCAGTTCATGCCGTTGAGGAGCCCGAACAGATTGTCCAGAATGCCCTTTTGGTCCTGAACGGACTGCACGCCGTCCCGGCCGTCGAAGGCGGTCGCGATGACCTGGTACTTCTGCGGGTCCTTCAGCTTGATGCGGTACGACTCCTGCATCTGGTCCGGCGTGAGGGAGCTGGCCAGCGGGGAGTCCCCGAACTGCTCCTTGTAGTGCTTGTAGGCCGCGTCCTGCGACTCGTACGTGACCGTCTGGACGACGCCCATCTTGTCGAGGTCGGTCTTGATCTGCTGCTTCTGGTCGTCCGTCACCGCGCCCTTGGCGCAGTTCGGGTCGGACTCGGCATCGCTCTTGTTGCAGAGGAAGATCGAGACGTTGACCTTGTCGTACCAGTAGCCCTTCATGGTGTTGACCTGGTCACTCATCAGGAGCGACCCACCGAACAGGGCGAGCGACAGGGCGACGGAGACGATGACGGCGAAGGTCATCGTCAGGTTGCGACGGAGACCGACACCGATCTCGGAGAGTACGAACTGGGCGCGCATGGCGACGGGTTAAGCCTTTCCGTGGATCTCGTGCGGTGTCAGTGCTGGTAGCCGTAGACGCCACGGGCCTGGTCGCGGACGAGGCGGCCCTTCTCCAGCTCGATGACGCGCTTGCGCATCTGGTCCACGATGTTCTGGTCGTGCGTGGCCATCACCACGGTCGTGCCCGTCCGGTTGATGCGGTCGAGCAGCTTCATGATGCCGACGGAGGTCTGCGGGTCGAGGTTGCCGGTGGGCTCGTCGGCGATGAGCAGCTTCGGCCGGTTGACGAAGGCCCGCGCGATGGCGACGCGCTGCTGCTCACCACCGGACAGCTCGCCGGGCATCCGGTCCTCCTTGCCGCCGAGCCCGACGAGGTCGAGCACCTGCGGCACGGACTTGCGGATCTCGCCGCGTGACTTGCCGATGACCTCCTGCGCGAAGGCGACGTTCTCGCCGACCGTCTTGTTCGGCAGCAGGCGGAAGTCCTGGAAGACCGTCCCCAGCTGGCGCCGCATCTGCGGAACCTTCCAGTTGGAGAGGCGTGCGAGGTCCTTGCCCAGGACGTGCACCTGCCCGTGACTGCACCGCTCCTCGCGGAGGATCAGCCGCAGGAAGGTGGACTTTCCGGAGCCGGAGGACCCCACGAGGAACACGAACTCGCCCTTCTCGACCTCCAGGGAGACATCCCTGAGGGCGGGGCGGGTCTGCTTGGGGTAGACCTTGGAGACATTGTCGAATCGGATCACGGATGCACCACGGGTCGCCGGGGGTAGATGAGCGTGACCATACGCGAACCGGGTACGTGACCGCAGTCACCGGTGGTGGTTGCACAGCGGATGTGCCGTTTTGTACGCCCTGGGGGTGTGGGGAACCGCTCTTTTGCAGCGACCGCGCGCCCTCCGGCGGAACCTGGCAAAGTGGGGAGGGGAACATTCCCCCACCCACGAACGTTGAACAACCTGGAACCGGCGCAAGGAGGGCGAGCGCATGACGTACGACCGGTTGGTGTGCGCGAACTGCGCGGCCCCCGTGAACGAGGGCCGCTGCCCCGTGTGCCGCGCGAACCGCGAGCGCCTGCAGCAGGAGAATTTCTTCGCGAGTCTGAACCCGATGGCGCTGATCGCCCTGCTGGCCGCGCTGATCGCGGCCGTGGCGCTGCTGGCGCACCAGACGGCGTGACGAGCAGGCCAGGACAAGCCGCGCGAGGACAGGACTGAGGGCCCGGAGCGTGAAGCTCCGGGCCCTCAGCGCTGCGCTGTGCGCACGGTCCGTACGGACGCGGCTACCGTCAGGCGGCAGCCCCGCCGCGGCCGCCCATGAGGCGCGGCAGGACGCGGAAGCCGACACCGCCGGCGATCATCGTGGCGGCGCCGATCACCAGGAAGGTGGTCTGCGCGGCACCGGTCTCGGCGAGCTCCTCGCCGTTACCCTTGCCCTGGGCCTGGGCCTGCGCGGCCGGGGTGGAGTCCGAGCCGGTGTCGGTGAGGGAGGAGGAGCCCTCCTGCTGCGGGGAGGTGCCGCCGTCGGGGTCGGCGTTGTTGCCGCCGCCGTTGTTGCCACCGTTGGCGTTGCCGCCACCGTTGCCGCCGCCGTTCCCGTTGCCCGGGTTGGTCGGCGCGTCGGTCGGGTCCTCGGTCGGCTCGGTGGGCTCGTCCGTGGGCTCGGTCGGCTCGTCCGTGGGCTCCTCGGTCGACGGCGGGTCCGTCGGGAGGTCCGTCGGCGGGTCGGTGGGAATGTCGGTCGGCGGGTCCGTCGGCGTCGGCGTCGGGACCGGCGACTCGTCGGCGCACAGGATGCCGAGCAGGCAGTCGTCCGCCTCAGCGGCGGATGCGGCACCGGCGGCGGTCAGCGAGGCTCCGGCGGCGATCACGGCGCCGGCCGCTATCCGCGCGACACGGATCCGCGTCTTCTTCGTCATGTGGTTGCTACCCCCAGTAGCTCATCGTCATTAGGCAGCGTTCGGGGCTGTGCTCGACGGGGACGGCCACGGTGAAAAGGCCCCCCGGTTCACATGCGCCCCAGAGACACGCATGCCGCGCTTTACCCTTCCCATTTTTCAAAGGCTCGTCAAGGGCGTTTGCGGGTGCCGTGTCCAAGTACGGGGGCTATGCCGGACGTCGGAGTCTGTGAGTGTGATGTAAAACCCAGACATGCGGGCACAGAAAAGGCAACTGCCGCGCTGACGTCGGCAGTTGCCTTGTCGATAAATTACTTCTCCTGCTGCTTGCGCCAGCGAATTCCGGCCTCGAGGAACCCGTCGATCTCGCCGTTGAACACGGACTCGGGGTTGCCGACCTCGTGCTCGGTGCGCAGGTCCTTGACCATCTGGTACGGGTGCAGCACGTAGGAACGCATCTGGTTGCCCCAGGAGTTGCCGCCGTCGCCCTTGAGGGCGTCCATCTTGGCCTGCTCCTCCTGGCGGCGCCGCTCCAGCAGCTTGGCCTGGAGGACGTTCATGGCCGTGGCCTTGTTCTGGATCTGCGAGCGCTCGTTCTGGCAGGAGACGACGATGCCGGTGGGGATGTGGGTGAGGCGCACCGCGGAGTCGGTGGTGTTGACGCCCTGGCCGCCGGGGCCGGACGAGCGGTACACGTCCACCCGCAGTTCGGACTCGTCGATCTCGATGTGGTCGGTCTGCTCGACCACGGGCAGGACCTCGACGCCCGCGAAGGAGGTCTGGCGCCGGCCCTGGTTGTCGAAGGGCGAGATGCGCACGAGCCGGTGCGTGCCCTGCTCGACGGAGAGCGTGCCGTAGGCGTAGGGCGCCTGGACGGCGAAGGTGGTCGACTTGATGCCGGCCTCCTCCGCGTACGACGTCTCGTAGATCTCCGTCTTGTAGCCGCGCTGCTCCGCCCACCGCAGGTACATGCGCTGGAGCTTCTCGGCGAAGTCGGCGGCGTCGACGCCGCCGGCCTCGGCGCGGATGTTCACCAGGGCCTCACGGGAGTCGTACTCGCCGGACAGGAGGGTGCGGACCTCCATCTCGTCCAGCGCCTTGCGGACGGCGGCGAGCTCGGACTCGGCCTCGGCGCGGGTGTCCGGGTCGTCCTCCTCCTCGGCCATCTCGAACAGGACGGCGAGGTCGTCGATACGACCGCGCAGGGCCTCGGCCTTGCGCACCTCGGCCTGGAGGTGGGACAGCTTGCTGGTGATCTTCTGCGCCTCGTCGGGGTTGTCCCACAGGGACGGCGCGGCCGCCTGCTCCTCGAGCACGGCGATGTCTGCCCTCAGCTTGTCGAGGTCCAGAACGGCCTCGATCGACTCCATGGTCGAGGAGAGGGACTTGAGCTCTTCGGATACATCGACGACTGCCACGCCTCCAGCGTAACGGCTCCGCCCGGCGGCCAGCGCCGGGCCGCCGCAGCGGACGGGTGCGGGCGCCGGGCTCGGGGCCGCTTCGGAGGTCAGGGGGACTGCGGGGCCGAGTTCTGGGTGTCCCCGGGTGGTGTGCTCGCGTCGTCGTCCGACGTGGACAGCCACGCCCCGACGCCGATCGCCGCGATCAGGGCGACCGCGCCCGCTCCCAGGGCGAGGCGGCGGCGCCGGGTGGCGGCGCGGTTGCGGGCCGAGCCGGGCCGGGGCGTGCCCGACGCGCGCGGGGCCCGGGCCGTGCCGTGCGCGCCCCCGGCCAGCTCGTCGGGGGCGGGGACGCGCATGGACGTGTGGGTGTCACGGTTGGAGTCGGCCGGTTTTGATCCCGGCACGAGGGGGACCGCGCCGCGGCGCCGGGCCCGCTCCGGGGCCGGTCCGGCGGGCTGCTCCTCGCGCTCGGTCTCCTCGGCGGACTCGGTGTCCGGCTCGTCCACCTCCAGCGGCGGCATGCCCGCCAGCATCGGCAGCAGCTCGCGCAGCCGCGACCCGAGCTCCGAGGCGCGCAGCCGGGAGGCCGGGGCCTTGGCGAGGCACTGGATGATCAGCTGCCACAGCTCGTCCGGGATGCCGGGCAGCGGGACGACGGTCTCCGTGACGTGCCGGCGCAGCACCGCGCCCGGGTGGCCGCCGCCGAACGGGGTGAAGCCCGCCAGCAGCTCGTAGAGGACGGTGGCGAGCGCGTAGATGTCGACGGACGCGCGCGGGGGCAGGCCCTCGACGATCTCCGGGGCGAGGTAGTCGGGCGTGCCGATGATCTTCGTCGCCTTGGTCCGGCGCGGGGTGTCGATGAGTTTCGCCACCCCGAAGTCGGTCAGCAGCGCGCGGTGGGAGCCGCCGGGGCCGAGCGGGCCCTGCATGTCCAGGAGCACGTTCTCCGGCTTCACGTCCCGGTGCACGACACCCGCGGCGTGCGCGGCCGCCAGCCCGTCGGCGATGTTCGCCGCGATGGCGACGGCCGCCTCGGGGGCGAGACGCCGGTCCCGCTCCAGCCGGGTGCGCAGGTCCGTGCCCCGGACGAGGTCCATGACCAGCGCCAGGTCGTTGCCGTCGACGACCAGGTCGCGCACGGACACGACGTGCGGGTGCTCCAGACCGAGCAGCGCCGTCCGCTCCTGTACGAAGCGGCCGACGAGTTCCTGGTCGGACGCGAGGTCCTCGCGCAGCAGCTTGATGGCGACGGGGCCTTCGGGACCCTCACCCAGCCACACCGTGCCGGCACTGCCCCGCCCCAGGACCTGGTGGGCGGTGTACCGGCTGCCGATCTTCCGTGCCAAGGCTGCTCCTTGCGACGCGTGTTGTCGCCAAAACTACGCGTCCGAGGAGCCAACCTTCACCGCCGAGGCGGAAATCACCCGCCGAGTGTCGACAAATCACCAACCCCACAGGCGGGTTCGGGCCAGTTCGCGGTCTAAGCGCCCCCGCTGTTGCCGAGCTTCTCGAACCAGCCCGTCACGGTGTTGAACCAGTCGGTGAGCTGGTCCCAGTAGCCCTTGCCGGTGCCGATCCACTCCTGAAGCGGGCTCAGTTCCCAGACCAGCCAGCCGGCGACGAAGAGGATGACGATCGTGAAGAGGCAGCCCTTCAGGCAGCCGAGCCCGGGGATCCGCATCGGGTTGGCGCTGCGCTGCCGCGGCTGCCGGGGCTCGCGCTGGGGCCGCTGCGGCTGCTGGGGCTGGGGCGGCGGCGCGGGCGGGGCGTAGCGCTGCTGGGGCTGCGGCGCGTACTGCTGGGGCTGCGGCGCGTACTGCTGGGGCTGCTGCTGCGGATGGCCGTAGCCGGGTCCGGGCGGGGGCTGGTGGCCCCGCTGCGGGGGCTGCTGCGGCCGGGCGACCTGTCGCTGGGGGCGGCGGCGCAGCGGGTCCTGGTTCGGGTCGAGGTACTGGACCTGCGTCTGCTCGTTGCGGTCGCGGGCGGCCCGCAGCTGGTTCTGCCAGGGGTGCGGGTCATCGGGCCCGCCGGGACCGCCCTGGCCGGGTGCGCCCGGCGGGACCGGCGGCATGACGGCGGTCGGGTCGGCCGCGCCCCGGCCCGGCAGCACGGCGGTCGGGTCGGCGGCGCCGGGGGCACCGGTGTGGGGCATGACGCTGGTCGCGGCGTTCGGGTCGTACGAGCCGGCGCCCTGCGGCAGGACCTGGGTCGGGTCGCCCGAGCCGAAGCTGTCCGGCACGGGCGCGGGCGCCGGGTCGGGCGCCAGGAGCGCGCCCACACCCTCGGCGGCGGCGATCTGCGCGGAGTTCGAGTGCACCCCGATGCCCTCGGCGACGACGCGCAGGCCGCGGGCGAGGTTCTCGGCGCTGGGCCGCTCGTCCGGGTTCTTGCGCAGACAGCGCTCGATGACCGTCCACAGCGGGTCGGGGACCGTGGACGGGCGGCGCGGCTCGGAACTCAGGTGCTGGTGCAGCACCTCGAGGGCGGAGCTGCCGGAGAACGGCGGGCGGCCGGTGACCAGCTCGTACAGCAGGATGCCGGCGCCGTAGATGTCGACGGCGGAGGTCTGCGGGCGGCCCTCGGCGGACTCGGGGGCGACGTACGCGGGCGTGCCGACGAACTCCTGGGTGCGGGTCAGGCCCGGGGAGTCGGCGAGGCGGGCGATGCCGAAGTCGGTCAGCAGCGGGTGCATCCGCCCCTCGTACTGCTGGAGCAGGACGTTCGCCGGCTTCAGGTCGCGGTGGACGACGCCGTCGGCGTGGCTGGCGGCGAGCGCGTCGGCGATCTGGGCGGTGAGCAGCGCCGCCGCGACCGGGCTGAAGGGCCCGTTCTCGCGCAGGTAACGGTGCAGGTCGGGGCCCTCGACGAGGTCCATGACCAGCGCCAGCAGATCGCCCTCGACCACCAGGTCGCGGACCCGGACGATGTTCGGGTGGGTCAGCCGGAGCAGGACGGAGCGCTCCCGGAGGAACCGCATGACGACGTCCGCGTCGCTGGCCAGCTCCTCCTTGAGGACCTTGATCGCCACGGTTTCGCCGGGCTGTCCCGCGACGGCCGCCTCGGCGCCCGCGGTCTCGCGCTGGCGGGCTCGCCAGACGGTGCCCGTGGCGCCGCGTCCGAGCGGCTCCTCGAGCAGGTACTTGCTGCCTACCGGCCGCACGTCATGCGCTCCCTGGTGCTTGCCTTGCCTGCTGGCCTGTCCGACCCACTGTAGTGCCGTGCCGCTGAGGACCGGTGTGTCGTCATTCTGTGGGTCTTACGTATCCGCGTTCACACCTGTTCGAAGCGAAGACGCTCACCTCGGTCTCCTGGTTGCCGGGAGGGGACGTGACCGATCTCAACTGATCGGGAGTGGGCCATCTCTCAGGCACTTTTGCGGGCAGAGCCGACCAATCAAGATCACTTGTTCCCGAGCGATGGGCGCGCTGTCAGTGGCAGGTGCGAGGATGCCTGCAGTACTGGCCGACGTGCTGGGGCGGGGTGGGGGACTCCGCGCCTGAGCAGAAGGGACCGCTGACGGCGATGCAGATCCGGCTGACCGTCGTAGACCCACTGGGCCCGTCGGTGCCGGGGCGGGACCGCGCGCCACGCAGCGACGTGCTGGTCACGGCGCCCGCCGGCACGGCGCTCGCGGCGGTGGCCTCGGCACTCGCCCAGGTCGTCTCCGGCGGCGACGGCTCGGGCACCCCCGTGCTGTACGCCGGTGAGCAGCGGCTGGACGTCCAGCGGTGCACGCTCGGCGAGCCCCCGCTGACCGACGGTGCCGTGCTCTCCGTGGGCGCGCCGGGCGAGCCGGAGCCGCATCCGGAGCTGGACGACGCCCCGGCCCAGCTCCAGGTGGTCGCCGGTCCGGACGCCGGCGGGGTGCATCTGCTGCACGGCGGCGAGATCCGCATCGGCCGCTCCGCCGACGCCGACGTACCGCTGGACGACCCGGACGTCTCGCGGCTGCACTGCGCGGTGACGGTGGGCGCCGACGGCCGCGTCTCGGTCGCCGACCTCGACTCCACGAACGGCACCACGCTGGACGGCACCCGTGTGGGTGCCCGCCAGGTCCGTTTCGCGCCCGGGGCGCTGCTGCGGATCGGCGAGTCGGCGCTGCGGCTGGCCCCCGCCGGAGGACCCGGTGGCCGGGTGGACGCGACGCCGGACGGAGAGGGCCACGTGCGCGTGCCGGGCCCTGCCGACGGCCCGGGGCCGGATGCCCGTGTGCCGGACCCGGCCGCTGCCGGTCCCTCCGGGCCCACCCGTCATACGTACGGCTCGGTGGCCTGGGGCACGCCGGGGCCCGCCGGGCGCGGCTCCG
>NZ_GG657757.1:3426947-3427722 GCF_000158955.1 Streptomyces viridochromogenes DSM 40736
CGAGCAAGACCCGGGTCCCGCGCCCGGGACGTACGAGAACGCGTCGACCGCGGTCAGGACGGAGCGGTCGGCTGTGGTGCCGGCGGCGCCGGAGACCTGGCCGGATCCGGCCGCGCTGCTGCTGACGGCGCTGGGGCCGGGCCCCCGGCTCTGGGAGCGCGGGCCGGGCCACCCGGAAGCGCTCGCGGTGCGCCTCGGTACGGCCGACCGCGCGGCGCCGGACGGCTCGGGCCTGCTGCCCGCGGTGCCGGTGACCGCCGGACTGCGCGAGGTCGGTGCGCTGGGGCTGGCCGGGCCGCGGGCGCGGCTCGCCGGGCTGACCCGTGCCGTGCTGGCGCAGCTCACCGCGCTGCACTCCCCCGACACGCTGGAGATCGTCCTGATCGCCGCGGACCGCTCCCGCTCCCTGGAGGAGCGCACCGCCGAGTGGTCCTGGCTGGGCTGGCTGCCGCATGTGCGTCCCGGGCACGGCCAGGACTGCCGGCTGCTCCTCGCCCACGACCGTGAACAGGCCGCGGCCCGCACCGACGAGCTCCTGCGCCGTCTGGACGACCAGCTGGCGGAGGGCGGGCCGGGGCACGGCACGGCGGGGGGCGGTGGCCGGCCGTCAGGCGCGCCGGTCCCCGGTGCCCGGAGCGCCGACCCGGCCACCGGCTCCGCGGCCGCCGACGGCCCACCGTCCCACGCTCCGGGCCCGCACGCCCACGGGGGCGACAGCCCCCGGTCGAACGCCCGGGGAAACAGCACCCCGCACCCGGGCCCCGACGCCCCGCTC
>NZ_GG657757.1:3428510-3463964 GCF_000158955.1 Streptomyces viridochromogenes DSM 40736
TCTGCTGATCGAGGGCCCGCCGGGCAGCGGCCGTACGGAGCTGCTGCTTGGCGGTCGTCGCGTCCCTGGCCGCCGCCGAGCGGCCGGACCGCCTGGGCGTCGTGCTGGTCGACGGCCGGGGCGGCCCCGGCGCGGGCGGCGGGCCCGGCGACGGACTGCGCGTGTGTACGGACGTACCGCATGTCACCACCTATCTCACGGCCCACGACCCGGTCCGGATGCGGGAGTTCGCGCAGTCGCTCAGCGCCGAGCTGAAGCGGCGCGCCGAGCTGCTCGGGCGGTCCGACTTCGCCGAGTGGCACGCCGGGCGAGAGCTGTCCGGCCGCATGGTCACGCAACGCACTGCCACGGCCCGGGGCGGCGGCGCCCAGGCCGAGTCCGCCCCGGGGACCGCTCCCGGTGCCGCCGCCGGGGCCGGTGACCTCGACTCCGCGCCCAGTTCGACGATGCGGCTGCGCCCCGGAGCGGCCCGGCGCCGGACGGACGCGGCGCCGCCGCTGCCCCGGCTCGTCGTGGTCGTCGACGACCTGGACGGGCTGGTGGCCCCGGCGCTCGGTTCGACCGGACGGCCCGCCGCCGGATCGGTGATGCGCGCGCTGGAGGCCGTGGCCCGGGAGGGTGACCGGCTGGGCGTCCACCTGGTGGCCGCCACCGGCCCGTGCGCCCGCACGGCGGAGACGGAACCGGCCCGTCGGGCCACCCTGCGCGTGAGCCTCGACGCCCCGGTCGCGGGTCCCGACGAGCCTGCTCCGGGCCGTGGGCGCCTGGACCGCGCGGACGGGCGGAGCACCCCGTTCCAGGGCGGGCGCGTCACCGGCCGCATCCCCCGGACGGCGACCCTGCGCCCCACGGTCGTGCCGCTCGAATGGCACCGCATGGGTGACCCTCCGGCCCGCCGTCCGGTGCGGGAACTCGGAAACGGCCCGACCGACCTGGCACTGTTGGCCAGCGCGCTGGAAAGGGCGGCGCGGGAGGTCGCGGCGGCGAAGGTGCCGTCACTTCTGTAGCGCCGGTCCGCGGCACTGTTCCGTGGCATTGGCCGGATGCCGACCCTCTGTCGTCGACCAGGGACGAGCCCCTGGTCACGACGGGGTCACGATCCCCCGCTTGACAGCCGACGCCATCTTGCCGCCCCCGCACACCCGGGCGTAGACCAGATCGCACGGGAGCGCGCTCGACGTTCGACGAGGAACGAAGAACGGGGCAGTCATGCGCATGACGAGCACCATCCGGACACGCTGGTCGCCGCAGCCGAACGAGGCGACCCCCCAGAGCCGCAGAGCCATCAGGACAGCGGCCACCGTCGCCGCGGGAGCGCTCGCGCTCTCGCTCACCGCCTGCGGAGGCAGTGACAACAACAGCACCGGAAACACGGGCGAGACCGAGGAGACCACCAACAGCGTCAACCTTCCGAAACTGGACGGGACGAGCCTGGAGGTCGCCGCCGTGTGGACCGGCACCGAACAGGCCAACTTCAAGAAGGTCCTTCAGGAGTTCGAGAACCGCACGGGTGCCAAGGTGACCTTCGTGCCCGCGCAGGACCCGATCATCAACTTCATCGGTTCGAAGGTGGCCGGCGGGCAGCCGCCGGACATCGCGATGCTGCCACAGCCCGGCGCCATCAAGCAGGCCGTCGACAAGGGCTGGGCCAAGCCGCTGGGCTCCGACGCCGTCAAGGAGCTCAGCGAGAACTACTCGCAGGGCTGGCAGGACATCGGCAAGGTGGGCGGCAAGCCGTACGGCGTCTACTACAAGGCCGCCAACAAGTCCCTGATCTGGTACAACAACCAGGTCTTCGAGAACGCGGGGGCCAGTGAGCCCGAGACCTGGCCGGACCTGCTGGGCACCGCGCAGACGGTCTTCGACTCCGGCGTCACCCCGTTCTCCATCGGCGCGGCCGAGGGCTGGACGCTGACCGACTGGTTCGAGAACGTCTACCTCTCCCAGGCCGGCCCGGAGAAGTACGACCAGCTGGCCAAGCACGAGATCAAGTGGACGGACCCGTCCGTGAAGGACGCGCTGACCACCCTCGCGCAGGTCTGGGGCAAGCCCGACTGGATCGCGGGCGGGGCGAACGGGGCGTTGCAGACCGACTTCCCGGCCTCCGTCACGCAGGTCTTCACCGGCGGGGACCAGCCCAAGGCGGCCATGGTCGCCGCGGGTGACTTCGCGCAGGTCAACATCCCGAAGAGCATGAAGATCGGGACGGACGCGAAGGTGTTCCCGTTCCCCGCGGTCGGTGACAACGGCCCGGTGGTCTCGGGCGGCGACGCGGCCGTGATCCTGGAGGACTCGAAGGGATCCCAGGCCCTGGCCACCTGGCTCGCCTCCCCGGACGCGGCGACGATCCAGGCGAAGCTGGGCGGTTACCTGTCACCGAACAAGAGCGTGCCGAACTCCGCGTACCCCAACGCGGTGCAGCAGAAGATCGCCAAGGCGCTCATCGACGCCGGTGACGACTTCCGCTTCGACATGTCCGACCAGGCCCCGCAGGCCTTCGGCGGTACGCCCGGCAAGGGCGAGTGGAAGATCCTCCAGGACTTCCTGAAGAACCCGAAGAACATCGCGGGTACCCAGGCGAAGCTGGAGGCCGAAGCGGCCGCGGCCTACGGGAACTGACGTCATGACGTCGGCCACGGCAGGGGGCACCGAGCCCCCTGCCGCTCCCAAGTCGCGCAAGAGTGTGACCGGCACCCGCAGGACCGTCGCGGCACTGTTCCTGCTGCCCGCGTTCGTCCTGCTCGGCGCGCTCGTGGTGTACCCGATCGGGTACTCGGTCGTGCGCAGCTTCTACGACCAGTCCGGCGACGGCTTCGCCGGAATGGACAACTACAAGTCCCTCTTCACCGACGAGGGCATCCGCACCGCGCTGAAGAACAACATCATCTGGGTGGTGTTCGCGCCCACGGTCGCGACGGCGCTCGGCCTGATCTTCGCGGTGCTGACCGAACGGGTGCGCTGGGGCACGGCCTTCAAGCTGGTCGTCTTCATGCCGATGGCGATCTCCATGCTGGCGGCGGGCATCATCTTCCGCCTGGTGTACGACCAGGACCCGGACAAGGGCGTGGCGAACGCGGTGTGGGTGGGCGTGCACGACACCTTCGCCCCGTCGTCGGAGTTCCCGAAGGCCCATCCGGGCCGGCAGTCGCCGCTGGAGCCGGCCGGCGGCGGCGCGTTCATCACCAAGTCGCCCGTGCGGACGGGCGAGACCGTCTTGCTGCCGCTCGTGGGTGTCGCGCCGGATCTGATGCCCGACGACGCGAAGACCGCCGTGGCGGCGAAGCCGGAGCCGGACAAGATCACCGGCACGACCTGGCAGGACTTCACCCGCGGCAAGGGCGTGGGCAAGCTGGGCGAGGTCGACGCGGCCGAACTGGGCTATGCGGGCATGAAGGTCGAGGCCGTCAAGGACGGCAGGGTCGTGGCGTCGGCGACGGCCGCCGGCGACGGCACCTTCACGCTCCCGGCCTCGGCCGACGGAGCCCAACTCCGGCTCCCGGCGAGCAACTTCAAGGAGCCGTACAACGGCCTGGACTGGCTCGGCCCGGCCCTGGTCACCCCGTCCATCATCGGCTCGTACATCTGGATGTGGGCGGGCTTCGCGATGGTGCTGATCGCGGCGGGGCTCGCGGGCGTGCCGCGTGAACTGCTGGAGGCGGCCCGGGTCGACGGAGCGTCGGAATGGCAGGTGTTCAGACGGGTCACGGTGCCGTTGCTGGCGCCGGTCCTCGCGGTCGTCACCGTCACGCTGATGATCAACGTGCTGAAGATCTTCGACCTGGTCTTCATCATCGCCCCCGGCTCCTCCCAGGACGACGCGAACGTCCTCGCCCTGGAGCTGTACCGCAAGGGCTTCTCCGAGGACCAGCCGGGCATCGCCAGCGCCATCTCGGTGTTCCTGCTGCTGCTCGTGATCCCGGTGATGTGGTTCAACGTACGGCGGCTGCGGCGGGAGGTGCGGCGATGAAGGCCACCATGCAGTCGCTGGGGTCCAAGCTGGTCGAGGGGGTCAGCGGTGGGCTGGTGCGGGTGTTCCTCATCGTCGTCGGGCTGTTCTGGCTGGTGCCGACGATCGGTCTGCTGCTGTCCAGCCTGCGCTCGCCGGAGGACATCGCGGCGAGCGGCTGGTGGAAGGTGTTCACCGAGCCCTCGCAGATCACCTTCGACAGCTACCGGAAGCTGCTGGAGAACGAGGACATCACCAACTCCCTGCTGAACACGGTGTGGATCACCGTGCCGGCGACCGTGCTGGTCGTGGTCATCGGCTCGCTGGCGGGCTACGCCTTCGCCTGGATGGAGTTCCCGGGCCGGGACTGGTGGTTCCTGGCCGTCGTCGGCCTGTTGGTCGTGCCCGTGCAGGTGGCGCTGATCCCGATCGCCGAACTCTTCGGCACCATCGGCATCTTCGGCTCCGTACTCGGTGTGGTGCTCTTCCACGTCGGCTTCGGGCTGCCGTTCGCGGTGTTCCTGCTGCGGAACTTCTTCGCGGAGATCCCGAGGGAGCTGCTGGAGGCGGCCCGCCTGGACGGGGCGGGTGAACTGCGGCTGTTCCTGCGTGTCGTGATGCCGCTCGGCGGCCCGGCGATCGCCGCCCTCGGCATCTTCCAGTTCCTGTGGGTGTGGAACGACCTGCTGGTCGCGCTGATCTTCTCGGACTCCGGGAGCCAGCCGATCACCGTGGCGCTCCAGACGCAGGTACGGCAGTTCGGCAACAACATCGACGTGCTGGCACCCGGCGCGTTCATCTCGATGGTGATCCCGCTGGCCGTCTTCTTCGCTTTCCAGCGGCAGTTCGTGTCCGGCGTGATGGCGGGCGCCGTGAAGTAGCCGTTACCACAGGGCGATTGACGGGGCGGGCCGACAGCGGTCCGTCCCGTCCGTGTTCCCCCGGATGCCGTAGCCCACCGTAACCAAGTCGCCTCGCCGGCCGTTCCCGGGCCGAACGCCCGTGCCGACCGATGGATGGCCTCTTGCCCAGGTTCAGTGTCATTGTCCCCGCGTACCAGGTTCAGGCGTACCTGCACGAGTGCCTCGAATCGGTGCTCTCCCAATCGTGTCCCGATCTGGAACTGATCGTCGTCGACGACTGCTCACCGGACGCGTGCGGCGCGATCATCGACGAGTTCGCCGCCCGTGACGCGCGGGTCCGGCCCGTCCATCTGCCGGAGAACGTCGGCCTGGGCCGCGCCCGCAACGTCGGTGTCGCGCACGCGAGCGGCGACTACCTGCTGTTCCTCGACAGCGACGACACCCTCACGCCCGACGCGCTGCGGTCGATCACGGACCGGCTGAAGGAGACGGGCGATCCGGACGTCCTGGTCTTCGACTACGCGCGCACCCACTGGACGGGCGAGGCGGTCCGCAACCAGGCGGCCCTCCACCTCACCGAGCAGGGCCCGGCGCCGTTCCGCCTGGAGGACCGGCCGGGGCTGCTGAGGCTGCTGATGGTCGCCTGGAACAAGGCCTACCGGCGGGACTTCGTCGAGCGGAGGGGCTTCACCTTCCCGCCCGGGTACTACGAGGACACGCCGTGGACGTACCCGGTGCTGATGACCGCGGAGTCGATCGCGACCCTGGACCGGGTCTGCGTGCACTACCGGCAGCGTCGGCAGGGCAGCATCCTGCGCACCACCAGCGAGCGGCACTTCGACGTCTTCGACCAGTACGACCGGGTCTTCGCCTACCTCGACGAACGCCCGGAACTGGCCAGGTGGCGCCCGGCGCTGTTCCGCCGCATGGTCCATCACCTGGCGATCGTGTACGCGCGGCGGGACCGGCTGCCCCGCGGTTCGCACGCGGACTTCATGCGCCGGGCCCGCGCCCACTACCGCCGCTACCGCACCCCGGGCGGCCCCCTCCCCCTGCGCGCCCGGGTGCACCACGTCCTGATCCGCTTCGGCCTGCACCGCACCTACCGCACGCTCCGGCTGGCGTCGGCCGCGCAGCGCGGCGCGGCCCGGGCGTCCGGGAGACTGTTGCGGGGCCTCAGGTCCGCCGCGCTCGGTGCCCACTACCGCCTCCAGCGCTGTCTGCCGCTGCGCGCCGACCGGGCCGTCTTCGCGGCCTACGGCGGCCGCGGCCACAGCTGCAACCCGGGCGCGCTGGAGTCGGCGTTCCGCGATCTCGCGCCGCACATCCGCACCGCGTGGATCGCCCGTCCCGAGCACCACCACGCGACGCCGCCGGGGCCGCGCCGCCTCGTCCCCGGCACGGCCGCCTACTGGACGGCGCTCGCCCGCTCCCGGTACCTGGTCAGCAACACCGACTTCGACCACCGGCTGGCCAAGCGCCGGGGCCAGGTGCTGATCCAGACCGGGCACGGCACCCCGCTGGGACACATCGGCCTGGACCTCCAGGAGCGCCCGGCGGCAGCCCGCGGCAGGGACTTCGCCCGGCTGCTCAAGGGCGTGGACCAGTGGGACTACGTGCTGTCCGCCAATCGCCACACCACGCTGACCCACGAGCGCGTCCACCCCGGCCGCTACACCACGCTCGAGTACGGCTACCCCCGCAACGACGTGTTCCGCAGGGCGACCGCGGCCGACGTGACCCGGCTGCGTGCCACGCTCGGCATCCCCGAGGGCACGGTGGCGATCCTGTACGCGCCGACCCACCGCGACTACCGCCGGTCCCAGCGCCACTGCCTCGACCTGCAGCGGATCGTACGCCGTCTGGGCCCGCGTTTCGTCGTGCTGGCCCGCGCCCATCACGCCTACGACGCCCCGCTGACCAGCACCTGCGGCAGGGTCGTCGACGTCAGCGACCACCCGAGCGTGGAGTCGCTCTGCCTGGCCTCGGACGCCCTGGTCACGGACTACTCGTCGGTGATGTTCGACTACGCCAACCTGGACCGGCCGATCGTGGTCCTCGCCGACGACTGGGAGGCGTACGACGCGGCCCGCGGCACCTACTTCGACCTGCGGTCCTTCCCGCCGGGCGCGGTCGCGCGCGGTGAGGACGAGCTGATCGACGTCTTCGCCACCGGCCACTGGCGCGGCTCCCGCTCGACGCAGCTGCGTGCGGCGTTCCGCGAGCGGTTCTGCACGTACGACGACGGCCGGGCCGCCGAGCGGGTCGTACGCCGGGTCGTCCTCGGGGAGTCGGAGCTGCCGCCGGTCCTGCCGCTCGGCGAACGCCGTCCGGTGCCGTCGGCGGCGGCCGCACTGGCGCGCGAGCCGCTCACCACGGTGCCGCAGCCGGCCGGCCCCGCGGGCGTCATCGACCGTCTCTGAACACCCCTCGTACTCAGGGGAGCCCGCATGCCCTCCAGCCCGTCGCGGCCGAGACCCAGCCGGCCGCCCTCCTGGCGCCCGTCCGGACGACCGGGACGCCGTGGCGCCGCCTGACAGCGACCCGCTTGTGCAGAACCTGACGCGACCCGCTTGTGCAGAACCTGACAACGACCCCGCGTCCGCAGAACACGACAGAAAGAGCAGAATGCCCCGCTTCAGCATCGTCGTCCCGTCCCATGGGGTCGCCGGCCGGCTGTCCCAGGCACTGGACTCGGTCCTCGCCCAGTCGTTCGGCGACTTCGAGCTGATCCCGGTGTGCGACGCGCCCGACTCACCCGCGGCGGACGTCGTCGCCGGGTACGCGGAGCGGGACTCCCGGGTGACGCCGGTGGGCTCCCCGCCGTCGGCCGGTCTGGCCGGGGCGCGCAACACCGGGCTGCGGGCGGCGGTCGGCGGCCATGTGCTGTTCCTCGACGGGGACGACGTCCTGGCCCCGGGGGCGCTGGCGGCGCTGGACGCCCGGCTGAGCGACACCGGCGAGGTGGACGTCCTGTACGCCGAGCACGAGCGCACCCCCTGGTGGGAGGGGGAGCCGAGCAACCCGGCCGCGCCGCTGCTGGCCGGCACACCGGACGGGGCGTTCTCCCCCGACCGGGCCCCGGAGCTGACGGGCGTGGCGCTGCCGGCGTGGAGCGCGGTGTACCGCAGGGCCTTCCTCGCCGAGGAGGACCTCACGTTCCCCGGGGGCCACTTCACCGACGTCGGGTTCGGCGGGCTGGTCGCCCTGCGGGCGCGGCGGGTGGCGGTCCTGCGCTCGGTCGTCGTCCGCCACCTGCTGCGCCGGCAGGGCAACCGGCTGGGCCTGCCCGGGGAGCATCACGCCGAGTTGCTCGACCAGGCCGAGCTGGTGCTGACCCGGGCCGGGGAGCAGGGGCTGTCGCCGCAGCGGCTGAAGCCGCTGTTCGGGCAGCTCTTCGCCGCCGTGCTGAAGACGGCCGCCCATCCCCGGCGCCTCCCGGCAGGGCACCGGGCCTTCTTCCAGCGGGCGAGCGGGCTCTACCGGCGGCACCGCCCGGCCGGCTACCGACCGCCCGGCGGCAGCCTCGGCGTCCAGCACCGGCTGCTGGCAGCCGGGTCGTACACGGCGTTCCGCGCCCTGCGCGCCGCCAACCGCACAGCGCTGCGGGCCGCCGCGCTGCTCCCCCGGCCCCGGGGGCTGCGCACCCGGCTGCGGTACGCGGCGGCCCTGCGCCGCCCCCTCGACCAGAACCTGGTCGTGTACTGCGCCTACTGGGGCCGCGGCTACGCCTGCAACCCGGCCGCGATCCACGCCAAGGCCCGCGAGCTCGCCCCGCATCTGCGCTCGGTGTTCCTGGTGGAGCCGGACGCGGCGCACACCCTGCCGAAGGGCGTGGAGCACGCGGTGATCGGCAGCCGGAAGTACTGGGAGGTGCTGGCCCGCGCCAAGTACCTCGTCAACAACGCCAACTTCGCGGACGCCGTCGTCAAACGCCCCGGCAGCGTGCACCTCCAGACCCAGCACGGCACCCCGCTGAAGAAGATGGGCACCGACCAGGCGGCGTATCCCGTGGTGGCCGCGGCGACCGGAAGCTTCGCCAGGCTGCTGGCCCGGATCGACCGCTGGGACTACAACCTCACCTCCAACCGGCACTCCACCGAGATGTGGGAGCGGGCGTTCCCCGGGGCGCACGAGATCCTCGAGTACGGCTATCCGCGCAACGACGTGTACTGCACGGCGTCCGCCGAGGACGTCGCCCGCGTCCGCCGGGAGCTGGGCGTCCCCGAGGGCAAGAAAGCCCTGCTCTACGCGCCCACGCACCGCGACTACGCCACCGGCTTCGCGTCGGGCCTGAACCTGGCGGAGTTCTGCGAGGCGATCGGCGACGACTACGTGGTCCTGCTGCGCGCCCACTACTTCTACGACCGGGGATCACACCGGGGCGGCGGGCGGATCATCGACGTCACCGGGCACCGCTCGTCGGAGGACGTGTGCCTGGCCGCGGACGCGCTGATCACCGACTACTCGTCGATCATGTTCGACTACGCCAACCTGGACCGGCCGATCGTGGTGTACGCCGACGACTGGGACGTCTACCGGGAGACCCGGGGCGTCTACTTCGACCTGATGGGTTTCCCGCCGGGCCGGATCGCCCGCACGGCCGAGGAGCTGGCGGCCGTCTTCCGCGACGGCTCCTGGGCGGACGAGTCGGCCACGGCCCTGCGTGCCGCGTTCCGGGAGCGCTTCTGCCAGTTCGACGACGGGCGGGCCGCCGAGCGCGTCGTGCGCCGGGTGCTGCTGGGGGAGCCGCCCGAGTCGATCCCGCCCGTGGTCCCGCTCGCGGAGCGCGTCCCGGCCCCCGCCGCCGCCACCCTCGTGAGGAGCTGACCGAAGAAGTGCCCCGCTTCAGCATCATCGTCCCCGTCTACAAGGTGCAGGGCTTCCTGCGCGAGTGTCTCGACTCGGTGCTCGGTCAGTCGTACGGCGACTTCGAGGTGATCGCCGTGGACGACCGTTCGCCGGACGGCAGCGGCGCGATCCTCGACGAGTACGCCGCCCGCGACACCCGGGTGCGGGTGCTGCACCTGCCCGAGAACGTGGGCCTGGGCCGGGCCCGCAACGCCGGCCTCGCGCAGGCGGCCGGCGACTACGTCCTGTTCCTCGACAGCGACGACCACTACACGCCGGGCCTGCTGGCGGCCGTCGCCGCGCGGCTCGGGACGGCCGGTGACCCGGACGTCCTGGTCTTCGACCACGTGCGTACCCACTGGTGGGGCCGGGGCGGGCGCAGTGAGGGTGCGGACCTGCTGGCGGCGGCGGGCCTGGAGACGTTCTCCGTCCGGGAGAGCCCCGAGTACCTGAAGCTGTTCCTGGTCGCGTGGAACAAGGCGTACCGGCGGTCGTTCTTCCTGGAGCACGGCCTGGAGTACGGGCCGGGGCTGTACGAGGACGCGCCGGTGACCTACCGGGCGATGGTGCTGGCCGACCGGATCGCCTGCCTGGACCGGATCGGGGTCGAGTACCGGCAGCGGCGGCAGGGCGCGATCACCAGGACGCCCGGGCGCCGCCACTTCGACATCTTCCCGCAGTACGAGGGGCTGTTCGCGTTCCTGGAGCAGCGCCCCGACCTCGACTGGGCGCGGCCGTTGCTGCTGGAGCGGGCGCTGGACCACATGCTGTTCGTGCTGGCGCGGGAGGACCGGGTGCGGCCTGCGGACCGGGGCGACTTCTACCGCGAGATCCGTTCCTTCCACCGCCGTCACCTCCCGGAGGGCGGTTTCCCGGAGCCGGACGGCTGGCGCGGGGTGGAGATGCGGCTGCTGGCCTCGGCGCCCTACGCGTCGTACGCGGCGGTGCGCGGGCTGCGGGACCTGCGCGCGACCGCCCTGGAGGGGCAGCGGCGGGTGGCGCGCAGGGCGTCGGAGACCGCGCGGCGCACCTGGTACGCGGCCCAGTCGAAGCGCCCCCTCGATCCGCACCTCGCCGTCTACTCCGCGATCCACCACCGGGGCGTCTCGGGCGACCCGGCCGCGATCCACGCCAAGGCCCGTGAGCTCGCCCCGCACATCCGGGGCGTGTGGGTGGTCCGGGAGGAGGCGGTGGACGCGCTGCCGCCCGGGACCGACCATGTGACGCCAGGCTCGCGCCGCTACCACGAGGTCATGGCACGGGCCACGTACTGGGTGAACAACGTCAACTGGCCGGGCACCCTGGCCAAGCGGCCCGGCAGCGTGCACATCCACACCCATCAGGGCACCCCGCTCAAGTACATGGGCGCCGACCTGCTGACCAAGCCGGGCGCCCGGCACGGCTTCGACGTCCCGCAGATGCTGCGCCGCGCCGACCGCTGGGACTACAGCCTGGTCGCGGGGCGGCACGCGGAACGGGCCTGGGAGCGGGCGTACCCGTGCCACTTCACCTCGCTGCGGACCGGCAGCCCGCGCAACGACGCGCTGGTCGGCGCCGGCCGGGAGCGGGGCCCGGTGGTGCGCGAGCGGCTCGGCATCCCGGCCGGTGACACGGTCGTGCTGTACGCGCCGACCCGCCGGGACTACCGGCGCGGCGGCCACGTCGACCGGATCGACCTGGCCCGGTTCGCGGCGGACCTGGGACCCGGCCACACCCTCGTCGTGCGCCTGCACCCCTCGCTGGCCGGGGGTGTGGCGCGCGGCCTGGGCCTGTCGGACCTGCACCGACGCGGCGTGCTGGTGGACGCGACCGACGAGCCGCACGTGGAGGACGTGATGCTCGCCTCCGACGTCCTGGTCACCGACTACTCCGCCCTGATGTTCGACTACGTCCTCCTCGACCGGCCGGTCGTGGTCCACGCCGACGACTGGGGGGCGTTCGCGGCGAGCCGGGGCGCCTACTTCGACGTCACGGCCGACGCGCCGGGGCACGTGTCGCGCTCCTACCGGGAGCTGACCTGGCTGTTCACGTCCGGTACCTGGCAGGACGCGGAGTCGGGGCGGCTGCGGGCGGGCTTCCGGGAGCGGTACTGCGAGTTCGAGGACGGGCAGGCCGCCGAACGGGTCGTACGGCTGGTGATGCTGGGCGAGCGAGGCGGTGCGCCGCTGCCCGCGGCCCGCAGGACCCCCGCGGTCGCCGCGCGGTCCGAGGCGCTGATCGAGAGATGACGACACCCACCACCCCCGAGGCCCTCCCCTCCCTGCCCGGCCGGCGCGGCTCCTCGGCACGGCCGCCGGCCGCCGGCGAGCGGCTGCGGCCGGTGCACTGGTGGCACGCGGCCCTGGTCGCCGCGCCCACCGCGGCCCTGTTCGTGCTGGGCTACCGGCGCCGCTGGATCTGCGACGACGGACTGATCTACCTGCGTCCGGTCCGGCAGATCCTGGCGGGCAACGGGCCCGTGTTCAACGTGGGGGAACGCGCGGAGAGTTCCACCGGCACCCTCTGGCAGTGGCTGCTCGCGCTCGGCACCTGGCTGACCGGCGAGGACCCGGCGTTCCTCGCGGTCGGGCTGGGGCTGCTGCTGAGCACCGCCGGGTCGGGGTTCGCGCTGTACGCGACGTGCCGGCTGCACCGGAGCGCGGGGCTGCTGCTCCCGGCGGGGGTGGTCGTGCCGCTGGCGGTGCCGCCGTTCTGGACGTACATGACCTCGGGTCTGGAGAGCGGCCTCGGCGCCTTCTGGACGGGCCTGTCGTGGTGGCTGCTGACGCGCACCCGGCGGGGTCAGGACACCCGGGAGACGTACGCGGCCGCCTTCGTGTTCGGGCTGGGTCCGCTGGTCCGGCCCGATCTCGCGGTGGTCACGGGGTGCTTCCTGGCGGCCCAGTGGTGGGTGCTGCGCCCCTCCCGGCGGGGTGTCACGGCGACGCTGGCCTCGGCCGGAGCGCTGCCGCTGGCCTACGAGGTCTTCCGGGCGGGGTACTACGGGATCCTGGTGCCGCTGCCCGCCATCGCCAAGGAGGCGGGCGCCAGCGACTGGAGCCGGGGCGCCGGGTACGTGCAGGAGACGCTCGGGCCCTACTGGCTGTGGCCCGTCGTGCCCGTGCTGGGCGCGCTGGCGGTGCTGCTGGTGCGGCGCACCCGCAGGCAACGCAGGGCGCGCACCCCCGGCCGGGCCTCGCTCGCGGTGCTGCTCGCACCGCTCGTGGCGGGCCTGCTGCTGGCCGGGTACGTCGTCCGCGTCGGCGGTGACTACATGCACGCCCGCATGATCCTGCCCGCGCTCCTCCTGCTGCTCCTGCCGGTGCTGGTGGTCCCCGCGACCAGGTTCACGGGCGTGGCGGCCGCGCTTCTGGTGGTGTGGCTGTGCGCGGCGGTCAGTCCCCTGCGGGCGCCGTTCGACGTGCGCGGCACGCCGACGACCTTCAATGTGCGCAGCTCCGACGTGGAGGGGCTCGGTGACCACAACCCGGTGCGCACCGCGACCTGGGTGGACAACTGGCCGGCCCTGCCGGAGGGGCGCGGCATGCTCGCTCGGGCCGTGCGCGCGCCCCGGCCGACGCTGCTGTACTTCGACGCGCGGCGCCGGCTGCACGCCACACCGGTGCGGCGGGACTCGCCGTACCACGTGGTGATCGTGGGCCGGCATCTCGGTGTCACGGGGGCCGCGGCGCCGCTCGACGCCTACGTCAACGACGCCTGGGGGCTGGCCAGCCCGGTCGGCGCGCATCTCGCGCTGGAGCGGTGGAGCTGGCCCGGGCACGAGAAGTTCCTGCGCAACCACTGGGTCTTCGCGGAGTGGGCGGTCGCCTCTCCGCCGCGGCGGGACCTGCTGCGGGCGGGGACCTCGCGGGAGGCGGTCGAGGCGGCCCGGGCCGCGCTGGGCTGCGGTGGGCTGGCCGAGCTGACGGAGTCGGCGCGTGCGCCGCTCACCGCCGGGCGGTTCTGGGACAACCTCACGGGGTCCTTCGAGCGGACCCGGTTCCGGTTCGCGCGCTGGCCGGCCGCGGCGGAGCGGGCGCTGTGCGACTGAGGTCGGCAGGTGGGCGTAGTGGCCTCACCCGATGAAGTGACCCGGGGTCAGGCCTCCGGCGGGGGCGGGAACATTCGGCGCATGCCCGAGTCCCTCCTCTTTCCCGCAGACCTGTGAGCGGCGGCCTCCTCGTCCGGCGGACCGTGCGCGGCGCGACGGCGCTGCGCGGCGGCCGTGCCGGGCGGCCGACTCCGTACCAGTTCTTCGGCGCCCTGTTCTGGCTGGTGATGACGCTGGCGTACTGGCGGATCCCGCTGTGCTGCGACTCCGGACAGCACGCGGCGGTCGTCGAGCGCCTCAAGGCCGACCTGTTCCACCCCGCCCACTCCATGGCGGACCTGCCGGGCGCGGGCAGCCCGTACTACGGCCCGTACGCCGTCGTCCAGGGCGTGCTGGCGCGGCTGACGGGCCTGTCCGGCTGGGAGGTCGTGAAGCTCGCCGGGCCGGTGCACCTGTTGGTGCTGCTGACGGGGATCGGCCGCTTCGTCAGGACGCTGACCGCGCGCGTCTGGGCACCGGTCCTGGCCCTGCTGTTCATGACGCTGCTGTGGGGCACCGCGCGGATCCGGTGGAGCGGCTACCTCGGGCTGCTGCCGATGACGACGAACCTGGGGTATCCGTCCGCGCTCGCGATCGGGCTGACGTTCTGGGCGTGGGCCTGGGCGGCCACGCTCGCGCGTGCGGACGCCGCCGCCGTGCGGTTCGTCGGCCCGAGCGGGCTCGGCGGCTGGTGGGGGTACGCCGGGACCGGCGCCCTGTACGGCCTGATCCTGCTCACCCACCCCGTCACGGCGGCCTCGGCGCTCACCGGGGCGGTGGCGATCGTGGCGTCCCGTCAGCGGGGCCGGCGCCCGCCGGTCGTGGCGCGCTGGGCGCTCGCCGTGGCCGTCTGCGCGACGGTCGGGGTGTCGTGGCCGTACTACGACGTGCTGGCGCTGGTGGGCGACACCGGCATGGACGCGATGCACCGGCAGCTGTACGAGGGGATGCTCGCCAACTCCTGGCTGGCACTGCTCGGGCTGCCCGCCCTGTGGGTGCGGGCCCGCAGGGCGGTGCGCGACCCGCTGGTGCTGATGTTCCTGCTGGAGGGGCTGCTGGTGGCGTACGGCTGGGTGAGCGGGCACTACACGTACGCCAGGGCCCTGTGGGCGGCGCTGGTGCCGCTGCAGTTCGCGCTCGCGGTGGAGCTCGCGGCGCCCCGGCCGTGGCGGCGGGTCAGGAGGGTACTGGGCGGGGCGGCGGCGGTCGGGGTGTGCCTCGGGTTCGTCACCGTGCACGCCGGGGCGGTCGTGCCGCGTGCGATCGACCCGGTGGGGTTCCCGCAGGCGACGCGCTGGCCGGCCTACGACTGGGCGGCGCGGCACATCGGGCCCGGCGAGGTGGTGATCACCGACGGGTACTTCGCCAGTCACGCCATCGCGGGGTACGGGCCCAACCTGGCCGCGCCCATCTGGCCCGACCCCGCCCTGGACGAGGGCGAGCGCAGACGCCGGGCGGCCGACGTCCGCGCCTTTCTGGCCCCCGGCTCGACCCGCGCCGAGCGTGCCGCCGTCGTCCGCCGCTACCACGTGCGCTGGCTGCTGCTGACGCGCTGGCACCCGGTGCCCGAGGAGGCCGTGGTGGTGGCGTGGAGCAGGCGGACGGGGGAGGTGCTGGCGCGGGTCGGCCGGCCGGCTGACCGGGTGCCTACTCGATGACGAGGTCGACCTCGATGTTGCCGCGGGTGGCGTTGGAGTACGGGCAGACCTGGTGGGCCTGCTCGACCAGCTTGCGGCCGGTCGCCTCGTCCACGCTGTCGGGGAGCTCGACGCGCAGCGTGACGGCGAGACCGAAGCCCTCGCCCTGCTTGCCTATCGAGACCTCGGCGGTCACGGCGGCGTCGCTGACGTCGACCTTGGCCGCGCGGCCGACGAGGCCGAGGGCGCTGCCGAAGCAGGCGGCGTAACCGGCGGCGAAGAGCTGCTCCGGGTTGGTGCCCTGGCCGTTGCCTCCCAGCGCCTCGGGCATGCCCAGGGCGAGGTCCAGCACGCCGTCGGAGCTGACGGCCCGGCCCTCACGGCCGTGGGTGGCGGTGGCGACAGCGGTGTAGAGCGCGTCCATGGAAAACCTTCCCTCTCACGTCAACGTGCGGCGGCCCGCTTCCGGGCCGCCTGACAGTCATGATTAGAGCACACAATTCAGTTGTGCGCAATTGAATGACGGGCACGAGCTATCCTGGAGCCATGAACACGCCGGACGACGACTGGCTCCGCCTGGACCAGCAGATCTGCTTCTCCCTGCACGCGGCTTCCCGCGCCTTCAACGGCGTCTACCGCGTGATCCTCAAGGACCTCGGGCTCACCTACCCGCAGTACCTGGTGATGCTGGTGCTCTGGGAGCACGACGAGCTGCCCGTGAAGAAGCTCGGGGAACACCTGCGTCTCGACTCCGGCACGCTGTCGCCGCTGCTGAAGCGGCTGGAGGCGGCCGGTCTGGTGCGCCGGGAGCGCAGCGCCCGTGACGAGCGGTCGGTGGAGGTACGGCTGACCGAGGAGGGCGTCGCGCTGCGGCAGCGGGCGCTTCAGGTGCCGCGCCGGATCGCCGCCTCGACCGGCTTCGGACCCGACGAGGTCCGCAGGCTGCGGGCCCACCTCGACGAGCTCACCACCGCGCTGGACGCGGCCGCGCTCGCGGAACCGCCGGGCGGCTCGCCCGCGGACGAACGGTCGTAGCGGCCCGGGCCCCGGGCGGATCGCCTGTGGCCGGCTCGCCTGTGGCCGGCTCGGCGGCGGCTCGCCCACGGGGGGGCTGGTCAGCGAACGGGGCGTCGGGCGGACAGCTCGTCCTCGGAGGGCTCGCCGACGAACGGCGCGTCGGCGGACAGCTCGTCAGCGGACAGCTCGTCCACGGACGGCTCGTCGGCTGACAGCTCGTCCACTGCGGACTCGTCGGCGGGCGGCTCGTCGGCGGGCCGTCGCCGGACGTGGAGGCGGAGGACCACTCCGTTCCGCACGTGCTCCTCCCTGACGGTGAACTCCTCCCGCAGCACGGCGAGCTTCGTCCGCTCGACCGGGTCGGGCGGGGACCAGCCCGGGGCCAGTGCGTACGCCTCGGCGACGACCCAGACCCGGTCCACCGGGGCGAGCCGGCGCCGCAGCTCCCCGGGGGTCGCCTCGCGGCCCCACAGCGTCCCGGACCCGGGCGCCGACTCCCGCAGCGCGATGTCCCGGACCTGACGGAACCCCTTCGGGTAGGCCAGCGCGGCGAGCCTGCCGACGGACGGCATGAACAGCACCGGGTCGCCCGGGCGCATCTGCCGGACGGCGAGCGCGGCGACGGCGGCGAGGTTGTCGGGGCGGTGGGCGGCGGAACGGTCCTGGCGGTGCACGGGCAGTTCGTGGACGAACGCGGCGACGAGGACGAGGACACCGGCGACGCCCAGCAGGGCGCGCACCCGCCGGTCGCCGACCCGGACCCGCCGCCCTCCCCACCGCACGCGCCCCACGCGCCCCAGCGCACCGGCCACCCGCCCTACCCCGGCGGCCACCAGCAGGGGCGCTCCCGCCAGCGCGTAGAGCACGTACCGGTCGTGGAACAGCGGCCGGACCTGGGACACGGTCAGCAGGATCCCCGGCGGCACGAGCAGCAGCGGGAGGGCGACCGCGGCCGTCCTCCGCTCCCGAAGCCCCGCCCCGAGCAGCAGCAGCGCTCCCCAGAACACCACCCCGGCCGGGCCGGGTGAGAAGTGCCGCACCAGCTGCCCGACCTTGTCCCACCCGGGCGTCCCCAGCCACGCGACCTGCCCGGCCTGCCCCTGCGACACCCACACCAGCGGCAGCAGGAGCAGCACCGCCGCCCCCGCCGCACGGCCCCAGCCGGCCCACACCCTCCCCGGCACCCGCAGCAGCCCCAGTGTCACCGCGTGCGCGCAGAGCACCAGCACCGCCAGCTCGTGCAGCAGACAGGTCGGGGCGACGACGGCCCCGTACGGCCACCAGGCCCGCGCGGTGGCCGCCTCCACGGCCCTCAGGAGCAGCAGCGTCGCCCCCGCCACGCCCGCCGCGACGAGCGCGTACGACCGTCCCTCCTGGGCGTAGTGGCCGGTCATCGGCGTGATCGCGTAGAGGAGACCGGCCCACAGGCCGACCCGCGGCCCGGCCAGCCGGACGCCGAGGGCCGCGACCAGGCCCGCGGTGGCGGTGGCCGCGCACACGGACGGCAGACGCAGGACGACCTCGCCCGGGTGGACGGCGAGGACGACGTGCATGAACAGGTAGTACAGGCCGTGCACCGCGTCCACGTCGTGCAGCAGCCGCCAGATCTGCGGAACCGTGCGCTGTGCGACCAGGAAGGTGACGCTCTCGTCGCCCCACATGCCGCCGCGATCCACGCCCCACAGCCCGATCGCGAGCATCGCCGCCATGGGAACCGCCACGGGCACCGCGCCCGTGCCGGACCGGCCGCTCCCCGTCGACTGTCCGATCGTCACGGCCCGATTCTGTGCCGTTTCGCTGATATAAGCGATGTTTGATGGTGTGTTACCACTTTCATGTCATTCGCCCGGCTTACGATCCGCCGTGATGAATGTCGCCGTCGATGTCGCTGTGGATGCCGTCGTGGATGCTTCCGTGGGTGCCCCTGTGGGTGCCTCTGTGGACGCGTCTGTGGATGCCTTGTCGCGTGCCGAGAGGCCGGTCTCCCGGGTCGCCGTCGTGGTCATCGGGTACGACGACGCCGCCCATGTGACGGACGCCGTGCGCTCGGCGCTCGCCCAGGGCCCGGCCGTGCGCGAGGTCGTGGCCGTCGACGACTGCTCGACGGACGGCAGCGCGGCCCTGCTCGACCGGCTCGCCGCGTCCGAGTCCCGCCTGAAGGTGATCCGCCGCCGGGTCAACAGCGGCGGCTGCGGCACCCCGCGCAACACCGGGCTCGACGCGGTGACGTCGCCGTACGTGATGTTCCTGGACAGCGACGACGTCCTGCCGCCCGGCGCGGTCGACGCGCTGCTGGAGGCGGCGACGGGCGCGCACGCGGAGGTGGTGAGCGGCCTGTGCGTGCGCCGGGAACTGCCGTCGGGGCGCGAAGTGCCCTGGCAGCCGCGCCTGTACGCGCTCCACGCCGTGGTCCCGCACCCCGCGCAGCGTCCGCGCCTGGTCCACGACACGCTCTGCGTCAACAAGCTGTACCGCACGGGCTTCCTGCGCGAGCACCGCATCCGCTTCCCCGAGGGCCGCTTCCCCTACGAGGACGTCGTCTTCACCGCACGCGTCCTGGCCGCTGCCCCGCGCATCGCCCTGGTCCCGGACCGGGTGTACGTCTGGCACGTGCGCCGGTCCGCCGAGCGGCTGTCCATCTCGCTGGACCGGGCCGGCGTCGAGAACTGGCGGGCCCGCACCCAGGCGTGCCGGCAGGCGTACGAGGTCCTGCTGGGCGCCGGGCAGAAGGAGCTCGCCCGGGTCGCGCGCGCCAAGTTCCTCGACCACGACCTGCGGATGTACGTGCGCGAACTGGGGTTGCGCGATGCCGCCTACCGGCGTGCAATGGTGGGAGCTCACGCGGGCGCATCTCGCGGAGTACGACGCGGGACGATTGTTACCGCGACCCGGCCGCTCCGGGTCGGCTGGCCGGGCGGGTCGTCCTGGCCTCCCCGGAGCCGCGCGACCTGCCCCGGCTGCGGGAGCTCGCGGCGCGCCCGGCGCGGCTCCGCCCGCCGTACGCCCGCGCCGCGGACGGCACGCCCGTCTGGTCGCAGGAGCTTCCGCAGGTCTCCCTGGAGCCCCTGCTGACCCGGCCGGTGGAGGCGCTGCCCCTCGCCGTCGACGCGGAACTGCGCCCCCACGCGCGTGGCACCCGACTCCGTCTGCACCTGCACGAGCTGTACGGCCGACTGGCGCAGGCCGGCCCCGAGACGGTGGAGGTGGAGTGGCGGCACCGGGACGCCCGGGGGCTGGTCGTGCGCACCACGGCGGATCTGGCGGAGTCGGCCGCCGGGACCTGGTCGGCGGAGACGGCCGTCGGCCTCGCGGCGCCGACCGGACTCGGCGCGGGCACCTGGGACCTGCGGCTTCGTATCCGGTTCCGTGAGGGCGTGAGCCGCGAGGTCACGGCGCACGCCCTCACGGGCGCCGGTCTACTGCGTCGGCGAGCCGTCCCCAGCGCACGGCACGGCGTGGTACTCGTACAGCCGTACCGCACCCACTCCGGTGCGCTGGCGCTGCGCGTGGCGCCGGGTGTGCGCGGCGTGCTGTCCGTCGCACGCGGAAGGCTGCGGCGCCTGCTTCACTGAGAGCGGCACGACGACACCGAGAGCAGCACGAAGACCGCGAGCACGCGACACCGGCACGGGACGACTGACGAGGGGACGGCCCCACATGACCTGGTTGATCACCGGCGGCGCCGGCTACATCGGTGCGCACGTCGTACGGGCGATGACCACGGCGGGTGAACAGGCGGTGGTGTACGACGACCTGTCCACCGGCATCACGGAGCGCGTGCCCGACGGTGTGCCGCTGGTGGTGGGATCGACCCTGGACGCCGAGCGGCTCGCGCGCGTCCTCGCGGACCACTCGGTCACGGGCGTCGTGCACCTTGCGGCGAAGAAGCAGGTGGGAGAGTCGGTCGACCGGCCGCTGCACTACTACCGGGAGAACGTGGAGGGCCTGCGGACCCTGCTGGAGGCCGTGACGGCGGCGCGGGTGCCGTCCCTCGTCTTCTCCTCCTCGGCTGCGGTGTACGGCATGCCGGACGTGGATCTGGTCACGGAGGAGACGCCGTGCCTGCCGATGTCCCCGTACGGGGAGACGAAGCTGGCCGGTGAGTGGCTGGTGCGCGCGACGGGCCGGGCGACCGGGCTGTCCACGGCATGCCTGCGCTACTTCAACGTGGCGGGCGCGGCGAGCCCCGAGCTCGCGGACACCGGTGTGTTCAACCTCGTCCCCATGGTCTTCGAGAAGCTCACCGAGGGTGCGCCGCCGCGAGTCTTCGGCGACGACTACCCGACCCCGGACGGCACCTGCGTGCGCGACTACATCCATGTCGTGGACGTGGCCGAGGCCCATGTCGCGGCGGCCCGCGCCCTGCGCTCCTCCCCGGGCCGGGAGCTCACGCTCAACATCGGCCGGGGCGAGGGCGTCTCCGTCCGCGAGATGATCGAGGGCATCAACACGGTCACCGGCTACCACCGGCCGCCCACGGTGGCGCCCCGCCGCCCGGGCGATCCCGCGCGCGTCGTCGCCTCCGCCGACCGGGCCGCCACCGAGCTGGGCTGGAAGGCCCGGCACGACGTCCAGGACATGATCACGTCGGCGTGGGCGGGCTGGGTGCGGCTGCACCCGGAGGCGGGCCGGAGCTGACGCAGGCTCCTACAGCGCTTTCAGCGCCTGCGCCGTGGCCCGGGCCAGCGATCCCAGGTACCCCTTGGGCAGCTTCGGGCTGCGGATCACCACCGAGCGCCAGTACAGGGGCCCGGAGATCAGGTCGAGGGCCAGGTCGCGGTCGATGTCCCTGCGGAGTTCGCCGCGCTCCGCCGCCGCCGTGACGATGCCGGTGGCGACGCCGTCCTGGCCCTCGCGCAAGGCCTTCTGGAGGGCGTCGGCGATCTCGGGGTTGCGGGCCGCCTCGGCCTGGAGGTCGGGGATGACCTGCGAGGCGACGGGGTGGCGCAGCGCGCGGGACGTCACCTCGTAGAGCAGCCGCAGGTCGCCCTCCAGGGAGCCGGTGTCCGGCGCGGGCAGGCCCTGCACGGCGAGCGCCGAGACGATGTCGAGGACCAGGTGCAGTTTCGAGCGCCAGCGGCGGTACACCGCCGTCTTCCCGACGCCCGCCCGGCGCGCGATCCCCTCGATGGACATCCGCGCGTAGCCGACGGCCGCGAGCTCCTCGAAGACGGCCGCCCGGATGGCTTCCGTCACGTCCTGTCGCAGTACGGCCGCCCCCGCGGGGGCCCGGCGGCGCGCGGGCTGCTGGGGCTCGTCGGGCTTCGTCGTCATTCCGACAGCATAGGGCGTCACGACGAAACGGTTGCGTTCCGACGTAGCTCCGTCGTACGCTCGCGTTACGACGATACGGTCCCGTCCCGACGTAAGAAGTCGTGAAGAGTCCGGTGAAGACCACCCCCTCCCCGGCTCTCTTCACGCCCCATGGGTCCCATCGGCCCCACCCCCTCCCCCCGAGTGAAAGCAGCGGATGTGAGCCAGGTCCTCGACACACCGCCCCAGACACCACCCCCGGCCGGCGGAGACCTCGCGGCCCTGGCCGCCCGCCACGGCCTCTCCGTCAGCGGCGCCCGCCCCTCGCTGCCCGAGTACGTCCGGCAGCTGTGGGCCCGCCGCCACTTCATCACCGCGTTCGCCACGGCCAAGCTCACCGCCCAGTACAGCCAGGCGAAGCTCGGCCAGGTCTGGCAGGTGATGACCCCGCTGCTGAACGCGGCGGTCTACTACTTCATCTTCGGTGTCCTGCTCGGCACCAAGCACGGCGTGCCGGACTACATCCCGTTCCTGGTCACGGGCGTGTTCATCTGGACGTTCACGCAGAGCTCGATCATGGCGGGCACCCGCGCCATCTCCGGCAACCTCGGCCTCGTCCGCGCCCTGCACTTCCCGCGCGCCGCGCTGCCCCTGTCGTTCTGCCTCCAGCAGCTCCAGCAGCTGCTGTTCTCGATGGCCGCCCTGGTCGTCATCCTGCTCTGCTTCGGCGTGCCGGTCGGCGTGTCCTGGCTGCTGGCGCTGCCGGTGCTGGCCCTGCAGTTCACGTTCAACGCGGGCGTCTCCATGGTCATGGCCCGGATGGGCGCCAAGACCCCCGACATCGCCCAGCTGATGCCCTTCGTGCTGCGCACCTGGATGTACGTGTCGGGCGTCATGTGGAGCATCGACAAGCTGGCGGACAAGGACAGCCTGCCCCACGCGGTGACGCTCGCGCTGGCGGCCAATCCGGCCGCCGTCTACATCGACCTGATGCGTTTCGCCCTGATCGACAGCTTCCACGCGAGCCAGCTCCCCGCCCACGTGTGGGCGATCGCCGTCGGCTGGGCCCTGGTCGCCGGGGTCGGCGGCTTCATCTACTTCTGGAAGGCTGAGGAGACCTACGGCCGTGGCTGACAACACCAACGACAGGATCCCCACCGTCGTCGCCGACGGCGTCGACATCGTCTACCGGGTCAATGGCACCGGCGCCGGACGCGGCTCCGCCACCGCCGCCCTCAACCGCATCATGCGCCGCAAGCAGACCGAGAAGGCGGCGGGCGTGCGCCGGGTGCACGCCGTGCGGGACGTGTCCTTCGTCGCCTACAAGGGCGAGGCGATCGGCCTGATCGGCACCAACGGCTCCGGCAAGTCCACCCTGCTGAAGGCCGTCGCCGGGCTGCTCCCCGTGGAGAACGGCCGCATCTTCACCCACGGCCAGCCCTCCCTGCTCGGCGTCAACGCGGCCCTGATGAACGACCTGACCGGCGAACGCAACGTGCACCTCGGCGGCCTGGCCATGGGCATGTCCCGCGAGCAGGTCAGGGACCGCTACCAGGAGATCGTCGACTTCTCGGGCATCAACGAGAAGGGCGACTTCATCACGCTGCCGATGCGCACGTACTCCTCCGGCATGGCCGCCCGGCTGCGGTTCTCCATCGCCGCCGCCAAGGACCACGACGTGCTGCTGATCGACGAGGCCCTGGCCACCGGCGACCGCTCCTTCCAGAAGCGCTCCGAGGAGCGCATCCGCGAGCTGCGCAAGCACGCCGGAACGGTGTTCCTGGTCAGCCACAACAACAAGTCCATCCGCGACACCTGCGACCGGGTGCTGTGGCTGGAGCGCGGCGAGCTGCTCATGGACGGGCCGACGGAGGACGTCCTCAAGGAGTACGAGGCGTTCACGGGGGACAAGTCCGCGAAGCCCAAGCCGAAGCCGAAGCCGAAGGCGGCGGCCAAGGTCCCCGTTCCCTCGTGAGGCGCGCCCCGGTCGGCCGTTTTGTCGCATTGATGGCACCATGACCGAATACGGTGTGCCCGGCGCGACGTGAGGCGCGACGAGACGAAGGAGTCCCCGTGATGGCCGAGCTCAGCGTCATCGTCCACGGGCCCAACGTTCAGGACCATCTGACGGAACTCCTCGACTCCCTCGCCGCCCACCCCTTCCCGGACGCCGAGCTGATCGTGGCCGCGGTCGGCGACTGGGCCCGCGAGACGGCCGAGCGGCACACCCCCGACATCCCCGGCCTGCGCGTCCTGCCGCTCCCGGAGCACACGGGCGACGCCGCGGCCCGGGCCGCGGGCGCGGCGCGGGCGTCCGGACGCTGGCTGCACTTCGTGCACGCCAAGGACGGCCTGCCCGCCGGCGCCCCGCGCACGGTCGCCGAGCGGCTGGCCGAGCTGCCCGCCGAGGTGGACGTCCTGCTCCTCGACCACGTCCGCAGCACCTGGCGCACCTCCGGCATGCCCTCCCCGGACGGCTCCCTGCTCGCCCGGACCGGCCGTGCCGACGTGCCCCTGGACGACTGCGCGCACCTGCTGCGCCTCACCCCCCTGCTCGGCACCCGCGTCCTGCGCGCCGGCTTCTGGCGGGCGCACGAGCAGCGGCTCACCACCGACGACGAGCCGTATGCCACGCTGGCCGCCCTGCTGCTCGCCGATCGCGTCGCCTGTCTGCCGCACGTCGCCTACGAGGACCGCAGACTGCGTCCGGCGAGCCTGCCCCCGCCCACTCCCGAACAGCGCTACGGCCTCGTGGAGCGCTACGAGTCGCTCCACGACCTCACCCGGGACCGCCGCGCCGCCCACGCCGCGCTCTACGACGTGATGGTCCGCGACTGCCTGCGCACCTTCGCCCGCGGCGGCATGGAGGAGAAGGTCGCACGGGAGTTCTTCCGGCGGGCGTCCCTGGCCGCCCTGCGCCGCCGCCCCGAGGGCTACCGGCGCCCCGCCGGACTCGAAGGCGTCCGCCGCTCCCTGCTCGAACAGGACGCCTACGCCAAGTACCGGGCCTTCCAGACCGTCAACCGCACCCGCCGCACCGCCCAGTCGGCCGTACAGGCCCACGGGCGCCAGGTCGGCACCAGGCTCCGCGACCACCAGTACCGCAGGGCGCTCAGCCGCCCGGTCGACCCCGACCTGGCGGTGTTCGCGGCGTACTGGAACCGCGGCGTCGCCTGCAACCCCGCCGCGATCGCCGCCGAGCTCGCCGAACTCGCCCCGCGGGTCCACCCGGTGTGGGTGGTGACCCGGGAGAACGCGGCCCTCCTCCCGCCCGGCACCGACCACGTCGTCCCCGGCACCCGCCGCTACTGGGAGGTGCTGGCGACCGCCAGATACCTCGTCAACAACGTCAACTTCCCCAACGCGGTGGTCAAACGCCCGGACGCGATCCACGTCCAGACCCACCACGGCACGCCCCTCAAGCGCATGGGCCTGGACCAGATGGCGTACCCGGCCGCCGCGCAGGGCCTGGACTTCCGCGCCCTGCTGGAACGCGTCGACAAGTGGGACTACAGCGTCTCCGCCAACAGCCACACCACCCGCATGTGGGAGCGCGCGTACCCCTCGCGCTACGTCAGCCTCGACCACGGCTACCCGCGCAACGACGTCTACTACCGGGCCGGCGCGCAGGACATCCGCGCGATCCGCGACCGCCTCGGCATCGCGCCGGGCCGCCGTGCCGTCCTCTACGCGCCCACCCACCGCGACTACGAGGCCGGCTGGACCCCGCGCCTGGACCTGGCCGCCCTCGCCGACCGCCTCGGCGACGACACGGTCCTCCTCGTCCGCGGCCACTACTTCTACGGCGGCGCGGCCTCCCCGCTCACCCACCTGCGCCGCACGGGCCGGATCATCGACGTCTCCTCCTACGACCCGGTCGAGGAGCTGTGCCTGGCGGCGGACGCCCTGGTCACGGACTACTCCTCGATCATGTTCGACTACGCCAACCTCGACCGCCCGATCGTGATCCACGCCGACGACTGGGAGACGTACCGCACCACCCGCGGCGTCTACTTCGACCTGATGGCCGAGGCCCCGGGCCCGGTGGCCCGCACCCAGCAGGAGCTGGCGGAGATCCTCACCACCGAGGCATGGCACGACGAGAGCGCGGCCAAGAACCGGGCCGTCTTCCGGCGCCGGTTCTGCGAGTACGACGACGGGCGCGCCGCCGAACGCGTGGTCCGCCGGGTCTTCCTCGGCCAGGACGAACGGTCCCTGCCGCCGGTGCTGCCGATCGAGGACCGCACCCCCGCCCCGACACCGCAGGAGGCGACCGCATGAGCACCCCCGACGTCACCGTGACGGTCATCGTCTACAACGACGCCGAACGCCTCGTCCGCGCGGTCGACTCGGTCCGCCGGCAGACCCACGCCAACCTGGAGATCGTCATCAGCGACGACCACTCCACGGACGGCACCCCGGAGGTCGCCCGGCGCCTGGCCGCTCAGGACCCCCGCGTGCGCCACCTCCGCCTGGAGCGGAACAGCGGCGGCTGCAGCGTCCCCCGCAACCGCGCGCTGGAGATCGCCCGGGCCCCCTACCTGATGTTCCTCGACAGCGACGACGAACTCCCCGGCAACGCCGTCGAACTGCTGCTCAGCGCGCACCGCGAACGCGAGATCGACTTCGCGATGGGAGCGGTGCAGCGCGTCCGGGTCGACAACGGCCGCCGCTCGACCTGGATGCCACACCTGGTCGCCGAACGCCGCACCCTCGACGGCATCGAGGCCGACCCGCGTCTGTTCTTCGAGCACCTCTCCACCAGCAAGATGTACGCGCGCGCCTTCCTCGACCGGCACGACCTGCGCTTCCCCGAGGGCATCCACTACGAGGACCAGCTGTTCTCGGCGCAGGCGTACTGCCTGGCCAAGCGCTTCACGATCATCCCGGAACCGGTCTACCGCTGGTACGTGGCGCCGTTCGCGGCATCGGAGTCGGCGTCGATTTCGAACCAGCGGCACAAGCTCGCCAACGTCCGCGACCGCATCCACGTCCAGCACCTCATCGACGCGTTCCTCGCCGAGAGCGGGCACGGGTCGCTGCGGGAGGACAAGGACCACAAGTTCCTCAAGCACGACTTCCGGATGTACGCCGGTGACCTGCCCTACCGGGACGAGGAGTGGCTGTCGTCGTTCGCCGACCTGGTCACGCCGTACCTCGACACCCTCGCACCCGGCGCGTTCGCCCGCCTCCCGCGCGCCGAACGCGTCGTCATCCAGCTGATCCGGGACCGCCGCCTGGCGGACGCGCGGCTGGCGGCGCGCGGCCTGGGGCACGGCGTGGCCCCCAGGCAGGTGACGCCGGACGGGGACGGCCGCACCTACTGGGGCGCCGAGGTCCCCGAGTCGGACCGGTCCCGCCGCGAACTGGACGTCTCGGAGCTGGAGCTCGACACCTGCCCCTTCCCGGGCGCCCAGTTCCGCCACGAGATCACGGAGCTCACCCCGGGCCCGGGCGCCTCAGTCGACCTCACCATCCGCACGTACGACCCGGCCCTGCGCCTGCCGGTGGGCCCCCACCGCGCGACCCTCCTCATCACCCCCGGCAGGCGCCGCCTGCACGTCCCGTTCCGTCTCTCCCCCGTCCGCCCCGGCGTCTTCGAGGGCCACGCCCGCCTCGACCTCGCGGCGGCACACCTCCCCCTCCAGGGCTTCGCCGGAATCCGCCACCCGGTGCTCCGCCTGGAACACCAGGGCCTGTCCCACACGGGCCTGCTGCTGGCCCCCCTGACCTTCCCGACGTCGACGACCCACGTCCCCCACCACCGCCTGACCCTGGAACCCGAGGGCCACGGCCCCGGCCGCCTACAGATCCGCTGGCAGCCAGTGGGAACGACGGCAAGAGTGATCCGCCCACTGACCCACCGCCTGGCGAACCCTCGCCTGAAGAAGGCAGCACAACTGGTGGCAAGCGCCCTGAGGTAGCCCCAACTGCGGCCGCCGGCCCCACTCAGCTGCGGGCAGTCGTGCCGCTTGGGGCGGCACGGGTGGGCGCAGCGGCACCCCGTAACGCCGGGCTGCGCAACGGCCCGCCCCAAGCAGAAACGCCCCGGACCGTCACCGGCCCGGGGCGTCCCAACGTTCTCGTACCCGCTACGAATGCTGCCGCAGCAACGTCCTCATCGTCCGCATCGCCACCGACAGATTCGCGAGATCGAACGCCTCGGACCCCTGAATCTCCTCCAGCGTGGTCCGAGCCCGCCCAAGAATCGCCGCGTTCTTCTGCTCCCACGCCTTGTACCGCTGCTCAGGCGTAGAACTGCCATTCCCCACCGCCAGCACATCGGCCGTCAGCGCCGCATGCGCCGCGTACAGATCCTCACGGATCGCCGCACGGGCCATGGACTGCCACCGGTCGGCACGCGGCAGCTCGATGATGCGGTCCATCAGCTGGGTGATCCGCAGCCGGTCGGCGAGGTCGTAGTACACGTCGGCGACGTCCAGCGGCTCCCGGCCCATGCGGTCGGCGATCGAGACGATGTCGAGCGTCGGGAAGGCGGAGGAGAACCCGGCCACACGCGTGGCGAGTTCGTCCGGGACACCGGCGCCCGTCAGCTCGTCGTAGATCTTGCCGTACCACTCCAGGTCGGCGCCCCGCAGCAGCTTCGGCAGCTGCGCCCAGACCTGCTCCACGCGCTCGGCGAAGAAGTCGACGGTGTCGGCCAGCTGCAGCGGCTGCGGCCGGTTGTTGAGCAGCCAGCGCGTCCCCCGCTCCACCAGGCGCCGCGCGTGCAGCCGGATGCGGGTCTGGACCTCGGCCTCGACCTTGTTGTCGAGCGCCTCCACCCCGTCCCACACCGGGGACTGACGGAAGATCGCCCGGGCCGCGGTCTGCGCCCGCACGATCTCCTCCAGCGATGCCCCGGTCTCTTCGCGCAGCCGGTGCAGATACGTCGTACCACCCGTGTTGACCGTGTCGTTGACCAGCACGGTCGTGGTGATCTCACGGCGCAGCGGGTGGCTGACGAGGTACTCCGGGAACTGCTCGCGCAGCTGGGTCGGGAAGTAGGCGTGCAGCAGGGTGCTCAGGTACGGATCGTCGGGCAGCGAGGTGTGCAGCAGCTCCTCGGCGACCGTGATCTTCGTGTACGCCAGCAGTACGGCCGTCTCCGGGCCCGTCAGCCCCTGGCCCTGGGCGAGCCGCTCGCGGATCTGCCGGTCGGTGGGCAGGAACTCCAGCGCCCGGTCGAGGTGTCCCTCCCTGACCAGGTGCTTCATGAAGCGCTGCTGGGCGTGGAGCATGGCGCCGGACTGGGCGAGGGCGTTGGCGATCGCCGTGTTCTGCGCGTAGTTGTTGCGCAGCACCAGACGGCCGACCTCGTCGGTCATCTCGGCGAGCAGCTTGTTGCGCTGCTTGACGGTCATGTCGCCGTCCGCGACCAGGCCGTTGAGCAGGATCTTGATGTTCACCTCGTGGTCGGAGGTGTCCACGCCCGCGCTGTTGTCGATGGCGTCGGTGTTGATCCGGCCGCCCCGCAGCGCGAACTCGATCCGGCCGAGCTGGGTCAGGCCCAGGTTGCCGCCCTCGCCGACGACCTTGACGCGCAGGTCCCCGCCGTCGACGCGGATGGCGTCGTTGGCCTTGTCGCCGACGTCCGCGTTCGACTCGGTCGAGGACTTGACGTACGTGCCGATGCCGCCGTTCCACAGCAGGTCCACCGGGGCCTGGAGGATCGCCTTCATCAGGTCGGCCGGGGTCAGCTTGGTGACCTTGGCCTCGATGCCGAGGGCCTCGCGGATGTGCGCGTTGACCGGGATCGCCTTGGCCGTGCGCGGGAAGATGCCGCCGCCGGACGACAGCAGCTCCTTGTTGTAGTCCTCCCAGCTGGAGCGGGGCAGCTCGAACAGACGGCGGCGCTCGGCGTAGGAGGTGGCGGCGTCCGGGTTCGGGTCGATGAAGATGTGCCGGTGGTCGAAGGCGGCGACCAGGCGGATGTGCTCGGAGAGCAGCATGCCGTTGCCGAACACGTCACCGGACATGTCGCCGATGCCGACGACCGTGAAGTCCTCGGTCTGGGTGTCCACGCCCATGTCGCGGAAGTGCCGCTTGACGGACTCCCAGGCGCCGCGGGCGGTGATGCCCATGCCCTTGTGGTCGTAGCCGGCCGAGCCGCCGGAGGCGAAGGCGTCGCCGAGCCAGAAGTTGTACTTCTCGGCGACCCCGTTGGCGATGTCGGAGAAGGTCGCGGTGCCCTTGTCGGCGGCGACGACCAGGTAGGTGTCGTCCCCGTCGTGCCGGACGACGTCCGCCGGGGGCACGACGTCGCCGGCCACCATGTTGTCGGTGATGTCGAGCAGCGCCGAGATGAACGTCTTGTACGAGGCCACGCCCTCGGCCAGCCACGCGTCGCGGTCGACGCTCGGGTCGGGCAGCTGCTTGGCGACGAAGCCGCCCTTGGCGCCGACCGGCACGATGACGGTGTTCTTCACCATCTGCGCCTTGACCAGGCCGAGGATCTCGGTGCGGAAGTCCTCACGCCGGTCGGACCAGCGCAGACCACCGCGCGCGACCTTGCCGAAGCGCAGGTGCACGCCCTCGACGCGCGGCGAGTACACCCAGATCTCGAACGCCGGGCGCGGCGCGGGCAGGTCCGGGATGGCCTGCGGGTCGAACTTCATGGAGACGTACGCGTGCGGCTTGCCGCCCGCGGCCTCCTGGAAGAAGTTCGTCCGCAGCGTCGCCTTGATGACCGTGAGGAAGGACCTGAGGATCCGGTCCTCGTCCAGGCTCGCGACCTGGTCGAGGGCCGCGTCGACCTCTTCGAGGAGGGCGTCCACGATCTCGTGCCCCGCGCGCTGCCGGTCCGGCGACATCCGCGCCTCGAACAGGGAGACGAGCAGCCTGGTGGTGTGGACGTTGTTGCGGAGGGTGTCCTCCATGTAGTCCTGGCTGAACGTCGACCCGGCCTGGCGCAGGTACTTCGCGTAGGCCCGCAGCACCATCGCCTGGCGCCAGGACAGCCCCGCGCTCAGCACCAGGGCGTTGAAGCCGTCGTTCTCCGCCTCGCCGGTCCAGGTGGCCGCGAAGGCGTCCTGGAACCGCTCGCGGGCGTCGTCGCCGAAGTAGTCCCCGCCGCCGTTCGCGCGGGGCATGCGCAGCCCGAAGTCGTAGATCCACGCCACACCGCGGTCCGAGCAGCGCAGCTCGTACGGCCGCTCGTCGACGACCTCGACGCCGAGCCGGTTGAGGACCGGCAGCACGGCGGAAAGGGAGATCGCGTCGCCCGTGCGGTAGATCTTGAAGCGGCGCTCCTCGGGGGCGGCGCCGACCGGCTCGTACAGGCTGAGCGCGAAGTCGCGGCCCTCCTCGGCGTGCAGCTGTTCGAGGTGGACGAGGTCGGCGACCGCAGCACGGGGGTTGTGGTCGGCCTTGTAGCCCTCGGGGAAGGCGTGCGCGTACCGGCGCATCAGTTCTGCCGCGTGCTCCTCGCCGAGCTCGGCGTTGAGCGCCTCGGCGAAGGCGTCCTCCCAGGAGCGGGCGGCCTCCACCAACCGGGCCTCGATGCGGTCCTTGTCGGCGTCGGACAGCTCCGGCAGCTCGGTGCCCTGCGGGACCCGGACCACGAAGTGCAGCCGGGACAGGATCGACTCGGTGTTCCAGGCCGTGAAGTCGACGCTGATGCCGCCGAGCTCCTCCTTCAGGATCTCGATGATCCGCAGACGGACGGCCGTGGTGTACCGGTCGCGCGGGAGGTAGACGAGGGCGGAGTAGTAGCGCCCGTACTCGTCCTGGCGCAGATAGAGCCGCAGGCGCCTGCGTTCCTGGAGGTAGAGCACGGAGGTGACGATGGACCGCAGCTCGTCGACCGGGGTCTGGAAGAGCTCGTCGCGCGGGTACGTCTCCAGGATCTGGAGCAGATCGCGCCCGTCGTGGCTGTTGGGCGAGAACCCGGCCTTCTCCAGGACCTCCTCGACCTTGCGCCGGATGACCGGGACCCGGCGCACGGACTCGGTGTAGGCGGCGGAGGAGAACAGTCCGAGGAAGCGCCGCTCGCCGACGACGTTGCCGTCGGCGTCGAACTTCTTCACCCCGATGTAGTCCAGGTACGACGGCCGGTGCACGGTCGCCCGGCTGTTCGCCTTGGTCAGCACGAGCAGCTTGTGCTCGCGCGCCTTGGCCCGGGCGTCGGCGGGCAGTCGCTCGAAGGACGGGCTGACCGGGTGGCTCTCCTCGTCGGCGTGGTGCGGGTCCGCGCGCAGTATGCCGAGGCCGGTGCCGGGCACGGCGGCCAGCGAGTCGTCCTCGCGCAGCTGGTACTCGCGGTAGCCGAGGAAGGTGAAGTGGTCGTCGGCCAGCCAGCGCAGCAGCTCGCGGGCCTCCTCGACCTGAGGGCCGGGCAGGTCACCGGGGATGGGCTCGTCCGGCAGCCCCTCCGCCAGCCGGATCGCCGATTCCCGCATCTTGCTCCAGTCCTCGACGGCCTCACGGGCGTCGGAGAGCACGCGGAGCAGGTCGACGGTGATCTGCTTCAGATCGGCCCGGTCGGTCTCCCGGTCGATCTCGACGTGGATCCAGGACTCGACGTGCGCGTCGTGCGGGAGGTCGCCGGTCGCCGGGGTCGACAGGACCTCGATGAGCTTGCCGGTGACATCGCGCCGCACGACGAACTGCGGGTGGATGACGACGTGGATCCCGCGCCCCTGCCGGGTCAGCTCGTTCGTCACGGAGTCGACGAGGAAGGGCATGTCGTCGGTGACGACCTCGACGACGGAGTGGCTGCAGGTCCACCCGTTCTCTTCCACCGTGGGAGTGTGCACCCGCACGTTGGCCGTGCCCTGGGGGCGGTTCTCGGCCAGCCGGTAGTGCGAGACGGCGGCTCCGAAGACATCGACCGGGTCGCGGTCGGAGAGGTCCCATGGGGCCGTGTGCAGGTAGTAACGCTGGAGGAACGAGAGCAGGGTCTCGCGGTCGGGGGCTTCGTGGGCGTCTGGGGTCTCCTCGCCCGTCGACCCGGTCGGTAGGTGCCCCCCGACCGGGCTGTTCTCAGCTACCCGGGCGGCCCTCTCGAGCAACTCGGCCTTGGCTTCGTCCAGCTTGGTCTGCATTGTCCTCTGGCTCCTGTCGCGCGCCGTTGCGTGACGTAGAAGGAAGTACGGTCTCTGCGCCTACGACGTCACGTCGAGACACGGGGTATCCGGTCTGTTCCGACGCTATGCCGCAAGATGAGATGAGCGGGGGTGTCTGAGCCGTTTTTGAGCTGACCCACGGGTGTGAGGCTTCTCTCTGCGACGCCTCGGACCGGGTGGTGCTCGGCGTCCGGGGAGTCATCGATGCCCCGTACCGCCCGCGAAGACCAGCGACCGCCGCCCGGTCACGGATGTGGTCCGTGCTCTCCGGGCGCAGGGCAGGGACGACGACGTCCCCGCGAACTATCGCGCTGATCACGCCACTAAGGCTATCGCTCCTTACAGGGCCCCCGTCATGAGCCGTATGTGTACAAAACCAGGCCCAGAAGTTTGACGTTCTGCACAGTGCGCGCCACCCACCTGGCTGTGGGCGGTTGTGCCGCTGGGGCGGCACGGGCGGGCGCGGCGGCACCCCGCGACGCCGGGCTGCGAAGCCCCAGCCCCCAGCCCCGACGCCGAGCACCTGGCTACGCAGCGATCCGCTCCGCCTCCGCAACAGCCTCTTCCAACGTGTCCACGACAGGCACCCCCACCGCCTCCAGACTCGCCCGCCCGTGTGACCCCCCGGTGTACAGCACAGCCCGAGCCCCCACATGCAACGCGGCCACCGCATCGTCCGCCGCGTCCCCGATCACCACGGTCCGCCCCGGCTCCACCCCTGTCAGCGACGCCAGATGCCGCACCATGTGCTCGGCCTTGCTGCCCCCCGACGGCCCGGTCCGCCCGTCCACCCGTATGAAGTGCGGCTCGATCCCGAACCCGCGCACCAACGGCACGAGCTCCTCATGCACGTACATGCTCAGGATCGACTGGCTGTGCCCCGCCGACCGCCACCCCGACAGCAGCTCCACCGCCCCCACCGTGAGCCCACAGGCTCCCCGGTGCTCCGCGTAGTACCGGTGGAAGATGTCGTCCATGGCCTCCCACTCGGCTTCCGTCGGCAGCCGCCCCATCAGCCGCTCGTAGAACTTCGGCACCGGCACGCAGTACAGCTCCCGGTACTTCTCCAGCGTCAGCGGCTCCAGCCCCAGCTCGGCGAACGCCGCGTTCGTCGCCCCGATGATCGCGTCAATGTCATGGAACAGCGTCCCGTTCCAGTCCCAGACAATGTGCGCAGCCGTCTTCGTCCCCATGCCAGAAAACGTACCCGCCCCCACTGACAATCAAGAGAACGGCACCTCAACGCGCCCCCGGCCAGGAGGTGGCTCAGGCCTCGCGCGCCACCAGGTTCGGGATCTCCTGCGTGGCGAACCACAGCAGCTCGTGGTCCTCGGCCCCGTCCACGACGAACTGCGCGTCGTCGTCCCCGGCGTCCGCCGCCGGCAGTGCCTGGGCCGCCGCCGTCACATCGGCTTCCGCGTCGTCCGCGTCGACGTGCACCGACGCCGCCTTGGCCAGCGCGACGGCACGGGAGACCCGCACCTCCCCCAGCGCCGCCGGGTCGAGGCCCCGGTCGGGGTCCGCGCTCGCGTCCCGGTCGGGCACGTCGACCGCGACCACGACCCGCCGCCGCGGCGCCTCCGGCTCGGCCGTCAGCAGCCGCAGCGAGGCCAGCGCGGCCCGGCTCAGCGCCGCGTACTCCAGCTCCTCGATGTCGTCGGAGAGGTACCACTCGCGCAGCGCGGGCGTCACCGCGTACGCGACGAACGGCCCGGCTCCCAGCTCACCCGTCTGGTACGCCTCGGCGAGACCGGGGAGGGTCAGGGGGACGTAGACGCGCATGGCTGGCCGCTTTCGTGGTCGGAAGGATCCTGAAGGGCCTTCAGGATACGTGCGGGGCGTCCCCTTTCGAGTTCCGGCCCGTGACGCCGGAAGCGTCCACACCGGTCCCGGGATTCACCCGGTGCTCCCGCCCGGTGATGGGCTTCTCCACCCCTGAACCACCCGGATAGGTGAACATCTCAGCGCCCGCCGCCCTCGGGTCCTCTTCCTTGCTCCTGCCCCCGTCGACCCCGTACAAGATCACCAACCCGAAGTTACTCCCCGGTATCAACCGGGCCCACGAACGGGGACCCTCATGAACAAGGTCATGACCAGGGCACACCGCCTTCAGGCCACCGCGCCCTCCCACCCAGAGACCACCACCCCACACACCCCAGGCGACACCACCCACCCAGGAGCCCCCAAAGCCTCCGCCCCACTCACCCCCGGCGGCACCGCCCACCCAGGAGCCCCCGATGCCTCCGCTCCCCGCACGCCGGGCGGCACCGCCCCTCCCCGCACCCCTGGCGGGGGCGCCCCGCGCACCTCTGCGGGCGGCGGCCGCCCTCCGGCCTCCCCTCGCACCAGGGCCCTCCGCACCCGCCCCGCAGACACCCGCCCGCCGACGCCCTCGGGCATCCGCCCAACGCCACGCACCCGCACAAGCTCCTCGACGCCCGCCCGCACAAAGCCCTCGCCCCACACCCGCCCCGCCCCCGCGACACCCTCCGGCCCGCCCTCGCACACCACCGCCACCCCCCACAGGCCCACTCGGGCCACCCCGGCCCCCACGACAACCAACCCCCGCGTCCCACCCCAGTCCCCTCGACGCCCGGTCGCGCCCCGCCCCCTCCCCACCGACCGCTTCGCCGACCTCCTCGTCGCCGTCCTGAGCGGCCACCGCCCCGTCCACTCGATGCTCCGCCACACCCGGGGCCGTGCCTACGACGAACTTGCCTGGCTCGCCGAGCGCGGCCCCCTGCGCACCCGC
>NZ_GG657757.1:3464423-3467834 GCF_000158955.1 Streptomyces viridochromogenes DSM 40736
TCTCCGGGCGGGCACCGGCCTGCGCCGGCACCGCGACGTGCTTCTCCAGGTCGGCCACCGGCTTTCTGCCCCCGACCGGGACCTCCTCGACCTGCTGCTCGACCTGGACCTCCAGGTTGAACAGGTAGCCGACGGACTCCTCCTTGATGCCCTCCATCATCGCGGTGAACATGTCGAAGCCGTCGCGCTGGTACTCGACCAGCGGGTCCTTCTGCGCCATCGCGCGCAGGCCGATGGGGCGCCTGGAGGTAGTCCATCTCGTAGAGGTGCTCGCGCCACTTGCGGTCGAGGACCGACAGCACGACCCGGCGCTCCAGCTCACGCATGATCTCGGAGCCGAGCTGCGCCTCGCGCGCCTCGTACTGCTCGTGGATGTCGTCCTTGATGGAGTCGCCGATGAACTCGGCGGTCAGGCCCGCCCGGTCGCCGGCGGCCTCCTCCAGCTCCTCGATGGTGATCTTGGCCGGGTAGAGCTGCTTGAACGCGCCCCACAGCCGGTCGAGGTCCCAGTCCTCGGGGAAGCCCTCGGCGGTCTCGGCCTGGACGTAGGCGTCGATGGTGTCGTCCATGAAGTGCTGCACCTGCTCGTGCAGGTCCTCGCCCTCCAGGACGCGGCGCCGCTCGCCGTAGATGACCTCGCGCTGGCGGTTGAGAACCTCGTCGTACTTCAGGACGTTCTTACGGGTCTCGAAGTTCTGCTGCTCGACCTGCGACTGGGCGGAGGCGATCGCGCGCGTGACCATCTTGTTCTCGATCGGCACGTCGTCCGGGACGTTCGCCATCGACATCACGCGCTCGACCATCTGGGCCTTGAACAGCCGCATCAGGTCGTCGCCGAGGGAGAGGTAGAAGCGGGACTCGCCGGGGTCACCCTGACGGCCGGAACGGCCGCGCAGCTGGTTGTCGATCCGACGCGACTCGTGCCGCTCGGTGCCCAGCACGTAGAGCCCGCCGAACTTTTCGGACTCGTCCTTTTCGGCCTGGGACGGCCTTCTCCGGCCCCCGGAACCCCTCGGGCAAGGGCGTGGGCCCACTCCTCCGAAGTGCTCCTCGGGGTCGAGGCCGCGCTGGCGCAGCTCCGCCTCGGCGAGGTCCTCGGGGTTGCCGCCGAGCTTGATGTCCGTACCACGGCCGGCCATGTTCGTGGCCACCGTGACGGCACCCTTGCGGCCGGCCTGGGCGACGATCGTCGCCTCACGGTCGTGCTGCTTGGCGTTCAGCACCTCGTGCTGGATACCGCGCTTGCTGAGCTGCTGCGAGAGGTACTCGGACTTCTCGACGGAGGTGGTGCCGACGAGGATCGGCTGCCCCTTGCGGTGCTTCTCCTCGATGTCGTCGACGACCGCCTCGAACTTGGCGACCTCGGTCCGGTAGATCAGGTCCGACTGGTCCTTGCGGACCATCGGCCGGTTGGTCGGGATCGGCACCACGCCGAGCTTGTAGATCTGGTGGAACTCGGCGGCCTCGGTCATGGCCGTACCGGTCATGCCGGCCAGGCCGGGCTGTTCCTTGCCGTTGTGGTCCTGGCGCTTGTACAGGCGGAAGAAGTTCTGGAGCGTGATCGTGGCGAGCGTCTGGTTCTCGTCCTTGATCGGCACCCCTTCCTTCGCCTCGATCGCCTGGTGCATGCCCTCGTTGTAGCGGCGGCCGGCGAGGATACGTCCGGTGTGCTCGTCGACGATCATGATCTCGTCGTCGATGATGACGTAGTCCTTGTCCTTCTTGAAGAGCTCCTTGGCCTTGATGGCGTTGTTCAGGTAGCCCACCAGAGGGGTGTTCACCGACTCGTACAGGTTGTCGATGCCCAGCCAGTCCTCGACCTTGCTGACGCCGGACTCGTGGATGGCGACCGTGCGCTTCTTCTCGTCGACGTCGTAGTCGCCGGTCTCCTCGAGACCCTTGAGGGGGTTGCCGGGCTCGCCGCGCTTGAGGCGCGTCACCAGTTTGGCGAAGTCGCCGTACCACTTGGTGGCCTGGTCGGCCGGGCCGGAGATGATCAGCGGCGTACGGGCCTCGTCGATGAGGATGGAGTCGACCTCGTCGACGATGGCGTAGTTGTGGCCGCGCTGGACGAGCTCGTCCTGGGACCACGCCATGTTGGCGCGCAGGTAGTCGAAGCCGAACTCGTTGTTCGTGCCGTACGTGATGTCGCAGGCGTACTGCTCACGGCGCTGAGCCGGCGTCATGTTGGCGAGGATGCAGCCGACCTCCAGCCCGAGGAAGCGGTGGACGCGGCCCATCATCTCGGAGTCGCGCTCGGCCAGGTAGTCGTTGACCGTGATGATGTGGACGCCCTTGCCGGACAGCGCGTTCAGATACGCCGGCAGCGTACCGACGAGGGTCTTGCCCTCACCGGTCTTCATCTCGGCCACGTACCCCATGTGCAGGGCGGCGCCGCCCATCATCTGCACGTCGTAGTGACGCTGGCCGAGGACGCGCTTGGCGGCCTCACGGACGGTGGCGAACGCCTCGGGCAGCAGGTCGTCCAGGGTCTCGCCGTCGGCGTAGCGCTGCTTGTACTCATCGGTGAGGGCGCGCAGCTCGGCGTCGGAGAGGTCGACGAAGTCCTCTTCGATGGAGTTGACCTGGTCCGCGATGCGGTGCAGCTTGCGCAGGATCTTGCCTTCGCCTGCACGCATGATCTTCGAGAGGACGGACACGGGGGTTGGTCTCCTTGCCGGTCGGGCCTGGGACGGTCGGTTACCACTTGACTTACTGAGCAACGGCCATCGTATGCGAGGACCCCACCGCGCCGGGAGGGCCTGCCGTGACGGCGACCGTCCGCTGCTTCATTTCTCTTTCACTCTGCTTCAAAGGGGACAACGTCCGGGCCCCTCGGATAGTGCCGCATCGCCGAACGGATTTGCGCGAAGCGTGACCATCCCCTCACCCACGGCAAACAGATGGCGGTCACCGGGTCCTGCGAGCACAATCGGCCGATGGACCCCGTAACACTGACCACGGACCGCCTCCTGCTGCGCACGGTCGGCCCTCAGGACACCGACGCGGTCTACGACGCCTGTCAGGACCCGGACATCCAGCGCTGGACCACGATCCCCTCGCCGTACCTCCGCGAGCACGCCGAGGCCTTCACGGAACAGATGAGCCCCGACGGCTGGACCGACGGGTCCATGTTCACCTTCGGCGTCTTCCTCCACTCCGGGGAACTCGCCGGCATGCTCGGCATCACCATGCGCGCCCTGGGCATGGGCGAGATCGGCTTCTGGGCCGCGAAGCGGCACCGCTCCCACGGCTACATCACGGAAGCCGCCCTCACCGCCTGCCGCTGGGCCTTCACCCACGTCGCGATCGACCGCATCGAATGGCGCGCCGAGGTGGGCAACCGCGCCTCCCGAGCGGTAGCGGAACGAACGGTTTCACGATCGAGGGCACACTCCGCTCAGCGACGAA
>NZ_GG657757.1:3468671-3484619 GCF_000158955.1 Streptomyces viridochromogenes DSM 40736
CGAAGAGCTGGACGACACCGAGTGCCTGCGCCGCCTCGTCCGCCTGGCGGGCCGCTCCCTCGGTATCGGCACCCGCGCGGACATCGCCGACTACCACCGTCTCAAGGGGGAGCAGGTCGACGCGGTGATCGCCGACTCAGGGCTCGTCCCGGTCACGGTCGAGGGCTGGGGCAAGCCCGCCTGGGCCGACCCCGCGGCCCTGGAGACACCTCCGCGCGGCCGCCACCGGACCACGCTCCTGTCGCCCTTCGACTCCCTGATCTGGGAGCGGGCGCGCACGGAGCGGATCTTCGGCTTCACACACCGCCTGGAGGCCTACGTCCCCAAACAGAAGCGGGTCCACGGCTACTTCGCGATGCCGGTCCTCGCCGGTGGCCGGCTCGTCGGCCGCGTGGACCCGGCGCGCGAGGGCCGCACGCTGGTGGCCAAGCAGGTCACGCTCGACGGCCCGAAGGCGGTCCCGGCCGTCGCCCAGGCCCTGGCCGAGGCGGCGACCTGGGTGGACTGCACGGACGTCCGGGTGGAGCGGGTCGACGCACCGGACCTGCGCGAGCCCCTCACGCTGGAACTCGCCCGCATCCTCGGTTGAGCCCCTACCGGATCACCCGATCACCGGATCTCGAGAATCTTCTCCCGCATCGCGTACACCACCGCTTCCATCCTGGAGTGCAACTGGAGCTTCTCCAGGATGTTGCGCACGTGGTTCTTCACGGTGTTCTCGGAGATGAACAACTCCTTGGCGATGTCACGGTTGTTCATACCCGTCGCGACGAGTTTGAGGACTTCGAGTTCGCGGTCCGTCAGCCGCGGCGCGGGCACCAGCCGGCGCTCGTCCGTGCGCTGGATCATCGACTTGAACTCGGTGAGCAGCTTCGACGCCATGGACGGGCTGATCTGCGACTGCCCGTCGGCGACCGCGCGAATGGCCGTGGCCACCTCGTCCGTGGAGATCTCCTTGAGGAGATAGCCGGTCGCGCCCGCCTTGATGGCGTCGTAGAGATCGGCTTCCTCATCGCTGATCGTCAACATGATGATCTTCGCACTGGGTGCGACCTCCTTGATGGAGGTGCAGGCCTCGATGCCGCCGCGCTTGGGCATCCGCACGTCCATCAGGACGATGTCGGGCAGCAGGTCGGCGGCCTTCTCGACCGCCTCGGCGCCGTCCCCGGCCTCGCCGACGACCTGGATGTCCTCCTCGGCGGCGAGCACGATCTCCAGACCACGGCGGAACAGGGCGTGGTCGTCCACCACAAGGACTCTGATCGGTTCCTTGCGTGGAGAGTCCGCGTCCGGGCCCATGCCGACGACGCCGTCGTCGGCATCCCCGTCACGCATCGGTCCGAAGCTGTCCGCCATCGTTCCTCCCCCTGAAGGCTGCGGCCTGTGGTCCTGAGCCATCGCCAACCCAGAGCAACGACCCACCGGTTGGGTCGTTGCCACCATGATTTCATGCCCGGACGGCACCGGGGTGACAGAGCGGGGCGCGCAGTGGTCGCACAGGGGTGCCCCTGGGGGCGCACACGCGCTCCAGGGGCACCTTCTCCGTTGTCACCCGGCACGGTCAGCCGCCGAGGGCACCGCCCGCCTCGGGAGCGTGCGTCTGGGTGACCATCGTGTCCGTCCTGAGGTGGATCACGCCGTAGTCGTAGGCGTGCCGTCGGTAGACGACACTCGGTTCCTTGGTCTCGGAGTCGACGAACAGATAGAAGTCGTGCCCGACCAGCTCCATCTCGTAGAGAGCCTGGTCGAGGGTCATGGGTGCTGCGACGTGGGTCTTCTCGCGGACGACGATGGGGCCGTCACCCTGTACTTCCAGAGAGCCGATCTTCTTGGTGGGGACGGCCGCTTCGGGCTCCTCCTCCTGGGGAGCCGCCGCCAGGCCGTTCCCGTTGAGCGTCGCCACGCCCGGGACGTGGTCGGCGACCTCGGCGGCCGAAATCCGGCGCGAGCCACGTCGCGAGAACCGCTTGTCGTGTTGCCTGCGCAGCCGGGCTTCCAGCTTTTCCGCCGCCAGGTCGAGCGCCGCGTACGGATCGCTCGCCGCTGCCTCCGCCCGGATCACCGGACCGCGGGAGTGGAGCGTGATCTCCACTCGGTCACAGCGGTCGGCCTGTCGCGGGTTCGGCTCCTTGGACACCTCGACGTCGAGGCTGATCACCTTGCCATCGAGCTTCTGGATCTTCTCCAGCTTCAGCTTCTCGGCCACGTGCTTCCGGAACCGCTCGGGCACCTCGGTCTTGCGGCCCTTGACGACGATGTCCACGCAGAACTCCGTTCCCGGATCGCTCCGCTTCGGTGCGGAGCGTCTCCCTTTTGCACCAGGTTCCGGTGAGTCCCGGAACCTCGGACTCGGTGACTTCCACCTCCTCCCCCATGAGCGAGATCTCCACTCCACCGTCGCGAGTGATGAACAAAAACCCGCAGCACGGCATTCGGATTTGAGAGGCGTGGCCTGCGGCTTTCCCTCTCAACCGAACATATCTCGCCCGGACGGATGTCGTCACCCTCTACTGTGGCGTACCTCCGTTCAGGTGAATAGGCCCTCTCCTTACCTGCAACGACGCAAGATCTCGGTCAGTTCCGGTTCATTTCAAAAGAGTCCGGTGGTGCCGCGACCACAGCCGCGCACACCACGTCTACGTCCCCGCCGGCGCCACCCGCGCCCGCCATTACCTGCCGGGCGGGCCGCCGGCCCGTCCTCTCTCGCGTCGGTCCGACGTTCTGTTCTTCTCTGCTTTCCCACGTCTCTCCCCCGTACACGGCCCCAGTTCCCCCAGCGTTCGAAACCGGCCCCGTCTCCGCCCGTACGGCCCGCGCGGCCTCCGCCAGGGACGCCCCCGTGGTCATCACGTCGTCGACGAGGACGACCGGCCCTTCGGAGAGCAGCCGGGCGCCACCGGGCGCCACCGCGAGCGCGCCCGCGAGATTGTCCAGCCGCTGCCGGGAGTTGAGTTCCGCCTGGTCGGCCACGGCCCGCCGCTGCCGCAGCACGCCGAGCACCCGGGCCGGAGTCCCGCTGCGCCGCAGTTCGCCCGCGGCCGCGAGCGCGATCCGCCGCGCGGGATCATGCCCCCGGGCCCGCACGGCCCGCCGCCCGGACGGCACGGGCACGAGCAGCACAGGAGCCCCGCCGCCCCTGGCCCAGGCAGCCTCGCCCCCGGCACAGGCCCTCCGCAGCCCCGACCGCACCGCTCCCGCCAGAGCCACCCCGAGCGGGCCGGCGAGCGCCAGAGCGCCCCGTTCCTTGTGGGCCAGCAGCGTCGCCCGCACCTCGTCCGCGTACCGAGCCGCCGCGTGCACCACGGGCAGCCCGGGCGGCTCCGGTACCGGCCGCACCGGGTGTGCCGTGGCTCCGCACAGCGCGGCACGGCACTTCGCACAGAGCACCGCCCGAGGCCTCCCACAGCCCCCGCACTCGGCCGGCAGCACCAGGTCGGTGAGGTCCTGCCACCACCCCTGCATGGCCACCACTGTGCCAACAGCGACCGCGCCCGGCCACCCCTGTGGACAACCAACCGCCTGTGGACAATCGCCTGTGGACAACGGACGTCGGACAGCTCCCGGCGGCACTCGCACGAGCGCGCGACCGGACACCCGCCACCCGGGGAGGGCAGGACACCTCAGCCCGGATAGATCGGCGCCGTCCCCTCCGTCACCTTCTGCCACTGCGCGCCCGACGGCAGCCGGACGATCCCGTCCACCGAGTACGCCACCAGCGGCAGCTGGTCGTCCTCGGCGGCGGTGACGTCCTTCACGCCGGTCAGGGCCGCGGGCGCCGGCACGTCCGGCGTGGAACCGTCCACCTGGACGTACCGCATCTGCTCCACACCGCCGTGCTCGCGCCCGACCACCACGAGCCGGCTGTCCCCGGCCCACGACATGGCGGTGACCTCCTCCAACTCCGGTGTCGCGGAGCGCAGTTCCACCACCCTGACGGCCCGCTTGCCCGGCTTCCCCTCCCGCTCGATCAGCCCGATGAGCAGGGTCTTCTTGCCGCCCTTGTCCACGACGAGCGCGATCCGCGCCCCGTCGGCGGCCACTCGTACGGCCTGGATCCGCCCGTCCAGGTGCGGTGTGCGCACCTCCAGCGGATCGCCCTTGCCCTCCTCGAACAGCAGGAGCCGGGGATGGTCAGGGTCACGGTCGGCGACCCACAGGCCGTCGTGCGCGTCCCAGCTCGGCGTCGTCAGCCGGTCCTGCTCGGTGTGGCCCTGGCTGCGCAGCAGCGGCTCCCCCAGCGAACCGCCCGAGACCAGCGACCCCACGTACAGCGACCTGCCGTCAAGGCCGACACCGGCCGCGGTGTGCTCGTCGCGCGACACCGCCACCGACCGCAGCGCCGTGTCGCCCTCGCCGAGCGCCCCCGGCGCCTGGTCCGGCTCGGGGTCGGCGCTGCCCGCGGGGATCCGTACCAGCCGGTCCTTGGCGTCGACGAAGTACAGGTAGTCGGGGCGGCGCACCGAGCTGCGGAAGGCCGCGGCATCGGCCGCCTCCTGCGTGAGCGAGCACAGCTCCGCCCCGTCGGCCCGCAGCTCGACCTCGTCCACCGCGGGGCTGAGGTTCTGCAGCGTGAACAGCAACTGGGCCGCCATCTCCTGGCACCGGTTGGTCCCGATGCCCGCGGCCTTGTCATTGAGCGGGACCGTCAGTTTGTTGCGGTCGTCGGGCGCGAGCGCTTCGCTGCCCTTCGCCAGCGCCGTACCGGTCGGGAAGCTCGACCTGACCACCGGCCCGAGCCACCGCGTCGGCCCGGTCAGCAGGGAGCGCACCGTCTGCGTCATGGGCTCCACCCGCCGGCGCACGTAGACGGGGTCGGCGACCGCGGTGGGCTGCGAGTCCCCGGCCTCCACCGCGTTCGACGCGAAGTAGTACTTGTTGACGGACATGTAGTTGCGCTGGAAGTCCGACTCACCCATCACGACGCCCTGCGGCAGCGCGTCGATCCGCCACTGCTCGGTCTTCTTGTCCTGCGTCAGGTGCACGGTCCTGCCGTACGCCCCGGTCGCCGGCGCGTACGCCTGCTGCGCGTCGACGGTGGCCATCTTGGCGCCGGTCAGCCGGTACGTGATCTCACCGGTGTCCTCCAGGCCGCCCGGACCCTCGGCCTTGGCGCCCGGCCCGTCCGTCAGCACCGTCGTGGACACCTCCGGCCGCCAGGTCTTCGCGGCCTCGCCGGTCAGATACTGGCGCGCCGTCCTGTAGTGCGGATCGTCGCTGGTGAGCGCCTCCAGGAAGCCCTGCACGATCTCCGAGGGCGGCGCGTCCTCACCCGGCGGCACGGCGAACACCCGCACCTGGGTGTCCTGGCGCGGGGTGGACTCCACACCGCGCAGATCCCCGCTGTCCGGCATCGAGGCACACCCCGCCAGCAGCAGGACGCCACCGGCGGCGTACACCATGACACGCGCGGGCGTACGCCGACCGTGCCCCTCGCGGTCAGCGCCCACGAGATGCCTCCCCTTGCCTGTCCGCGTCCCCCGGCTCGGTTTCCCGGCCCGAACCTGCGGTTCCGTTGTCCCTGTCCGCACCCCGCGGCCCACCCACACCCCGATCCCGAGCGGGTCCGGCCTGACCGGCCACCGCACCGTTACCGGCGAGGCCCCCCGGACCGCCCATCACACCGTCGCGGGCGGAGCTTCCGGGGCCGCTCGTCGCGGTGTCGCCGGCCGAGCCCGGCGGGCCCGCCGGGCCCGCCGGGCCGGCGCTCACACCGTCGCCGGCCGAGTCCGCCGCATCATCCACATCCTCGTCGGGTGCCGACCGCTCCGCCGCCCCCGGTTCGTCCGCGCGCCGGCGCACCCGTGCCCGAGGCGGGCCGGGGCACCACACGCGCGCCGTTGCCGGGCAGCGCCGTCGGATCGGCCGTGGGCGCCACGGTGGCCGCCCGCGGGGGTATCGGGCCCCGGGCGGGCCCCGGGGGCACCGGCCCGCTCGCCGACTGCGCCGGCACCGTCGCCCGCTTCTCGCCGTCCCCGCCGCCGCACGGCAGACCGGCGTCGTCGAGCCCCCGGTTCCGCCGCGAGTCCTTGGGCTCCAGCGGTATCGGGGAGCCCCGCAGCGGCTCGTCCGCGGTCCTCGGCAGCGTCAGCCGGAACTGCGATCCGCCGCCCGCCTCGCCCCACGCCTGGAGCCAGCCGCCGTGCAGCCGCGCGTCCTCCAGGGCGATGGACAGCCCCAGACCCGTACCCCCCGTGGTACGCGCGCGTGCCGGGTCGGCCCGCCAGAAGCGGCTGAACACGCGGGTCGCCTCACCCGGCTTGAGACCGACTCCGTAGTCCCGCACCGCGACCGCCACCGCACCTCCGGCGGCGGCCAGCTTGACGACGACGTCCCTGCCCTCACCGTGCTCGACGGCGTTGACGACGAGGTTGCGCAGCACACGCTCCACGCGCCGGGCGTCGGCCTCCGCGACGACGGGCTGCTGATCGCCGAGGACCCGGATCCGCGTGCCCTTGCGCTCCGCGAGCGGCTCGGCCCCGCTGACCACGCGCCGCACGACCTCCCTGAGGTCTATCGGCTCCGCCTCCAGCGCCGCCGCACCCGCGTCGAACCGGCTGATCTCCAGCAGATCCGCGAGCAGCGACTCGAACCGGTCCAGCTGGTCGGTGAGCAGCTCCGCCGACCGCGCGGTCACCGGGTCGAAGTCCTCGCGCGCCTCGTGGATGACGTCCGCGGCCATGCGTACGGTCGTCAGCGGCGTGCGCAGCTCGTGCGACACGTCCGACACGAACCGGCGCTGCATCCGCGACAGGTCCTCCAGCTGGCTGATCTTGAGCTGGAGGTTCTGGGCCATCTTGTTGAAGGCCTCACCGAGCCGCGCGATGTCGTCCTCGCCGGTGACCTTCATACGTTCCTGCAGCCGCCCGGCGGACAGCCGCTCCGCGATCCCCGCCGCCATCCGCACCGGCGTGACGACCTGGCGCACCACGAGCCAGGCGATGGCTCCGAGCAGGACGACGACGAACAACCCGGCCGTCGCGAGGGTCCCCTTGACCAGGCTCAGCGACTTCTCCTCCTGGGTCAGCGGGAAGAGGTAGTAGAGCTGGTACGGGTCCCCGTTGGGATCGTTGACCTGCTTGCCGATGACCAGGCCCGGCTGGGAATCCTTGCTGTCGTTGTTGTAGGTGATGCGCGTGTAGATCTGGGCGGCCGTCGTACTGCTGCCGATCCGCTCGCGCAGCGCCACGGGAACGCTCGTACTCCAGTTCACCTCACCGGAGGCACGCTGCCCACGGCCCCCAGGACCGTCCGCGTCGGAGGCCGGGAGCGTCACCACGTCGAAGGCGCCCTGGCCGCCGCTGGACAGCGACGAGACGAGGTCACTCATCCACTCGGTGACGTTCTGCGCGGGACGCCCGTCCGCCGTGGCGACGTCGTCACCGGTGCCGCTCGCCGCCTCGTCGGCCCGCTGCTTGGCCACCGCGAATCCGCCGGTGGCCTGGCTCTGGGACGCCTTCACCTTGGCGTCCAGCAGCCCGTTGCGCACCTGCCCGATGACGACGAAACCCAGCAGCAGGACCACGCCCAGCGACATCAGCAGGGTGGTGGCCACGACCTTGAGCTGGATGTTGCGCCGCCACAGCCGCATGACGGGCAGCAACGGCCGACGCACCCACCGCATGAACAGCCGGATGACCGGGCTGCCCTGGACCCCGCCCTGGAGCAGCAGCCCGCTCTCCAGGAACCGTCCCCAGCGGGAGCCGGTCTTCCTCCGCCCGACAGGCCGCCCCGGGCGGGCCCCGGACCGGCCGGGCGCCGAAGCGGCACTGTCGCCGGACATGTCAGCTCGGCCCTGCCTTGTACCCGACGCCACGGACGGTCACCACGATCTCCGGCTTCTCCGGGTCCTTCTCCACCTTGGAGCGCAGCCGCTGCACATGCACGTTGACCAGACGCGTGTCCGCCGCGTGCCGGTAACCCCAGACCTGCTCCAGCAGCACCTCGCGCGTGAACACCTGCCACGGCTTGCGCGCGAGCGCGACCAGCAGATCGAACTCCAGCGGCGTCAGCGCGATCGACTGCCCGTCCCGCTTCACCGAGTGTCCGGCCACGTCGATGACCAGGTCACCGATGGCGAGCTGCTCCGGAGCGGGCTCCTCCGACCTCCGCAGCCGTGCCCGGATCCGGGCCACCAGCTCCTTCGGCTTGAACGGCTTCACGATGTAGTCGTCGGCACCCGACTCCAGGCCCACGACGACATCGACCGTGTCGCTCTTCGCCGTGAGCATCACGATCGGCACCCCGGACTCCGCCCTGATCAGACGGCACACCTCGATGCCGTCCCGGCCGGGAAGCATCAGGTCGAGCAGCACCAGATCGGGCTTGGACTCGCGGAAGGCGGCCAGCGCCTTGTCGCCGTCAGCCACGAAAGACGGCTCGAAACCCTCACCACGCAGCACAATGCCGAGCATCTCGGCCAGTGCGGTGTCGTCGTCGACGACAAGGACTCGTCCCTTCATAAACGACATCATCCCATTCTCATAACAGTGGCGAAGGCAGTGGTGAGGTAGGTCACCGCCAGTGACCATAGTCGCAGCAAGCGCGACTGTCTGCCCTCGTCCGCCCACTGTTGATCTCGACGACGCACGGCGGCAGCCCCCCGCCCCCACGCCGGAGGGACGAGGGACGTCGAAGGAGCGGGGCGCCGAAGGGCTCGGCTCAGCCCGCCGCCACCCGGGGCGACCGGGCGCACACCTCCGCGAGCGCCCCGGCCGTCACCGGTGAAACCACACCCTCCTCCGTGACGATCGCCGTCACCAGGTCCGGCGGAGTCACGTCGAACGCAGGGTTGTACGCCGTGGTCCCCAGCGGCGCCACCTGAATCCCACCGCCCGCCTCCGCCCCGGCCACCGGCACCTGCGGCGCCACCAGCTCGGTCACCTCGTGCCCGGCACGCTGCTCGACCTCGATGGACGCCCCGTCCGGCGTGTCCAGATCGACCGTCGTCACCGGCGCCACCACGATGAACGGCACATGGTGATACCGCGCGAGCACCGCCAGCGGATAACTCCCGACCTTGTTCGCCACCGAACCGTCCGCCGTGATGCGGTCCGCCCCGATCAGCACCGCGTCCACCTCACCCGCGGCGAACAGCGACCCGGCCGCGTTGTCCGTGAGCAGCGTGTACGCCATCCCGCTGCGCGCCGCCTCGTACGCCGTCAGGCGCGCACCCTGCAGCAACGGACGCGTCTCGTCCACCCACAGACGCCGCAGGCGGCCCGTCCGGTGCGCCGCGAGCGCCACCGCGAACGCCGTCCCCTCCCCGCCCGACACCAGCGAACCGGTGTTGCAGTGGGTGAGCAGCCGATGGCCACCCCCGGGCACCAGCTCCTCCAGCAGCGCCAGCCCGTGCTCGGCCATCCGCGCACTGGCCTCGGCGTCCTCCCGGTGCAGCTGCCGCGCCGCCGCCAGCGTCGCCGCGGCCGCCTGCTGGAGGTCAGCGCCGTTGGCGAGCGCGGCCTCGTGCGCCTCCTGCGCCCGGCGCACACCGACGGCCAGGTTCACCGCGGTCGGCCGGGCGCTCGCCAGCGCGGTCGCGGCCTCGTCCACGTCGAAGCCCCGCGCGGCGGCGAGCGCAACACCGTACGCCCCGGCGATGCCGAGCAGGGGCGCCCCGCGCACGGCGAGCGAGCGGATCGCCTCCACGAGCGCGGGCGCGTCCGTACAGACCAGTTCGACCTCCTGAGCAGGCAGCCTCGTCTGGTCGAGCAGGACCAGAACCGGACCTTCCGGCGGCTCTTCCCAACGGATCGCCGGAAACCCGGTCGGCCGTTTGTCATCGCCGCTGTACGCGTACTGATCAGCCATGCCGTCAGTCTGCCCCCTATCGAGCGGACAATTGAAGGTACGCAGCCCATACCGCCGCCGGTCACTCGAAGACCACCCCATGGCACGATGGCTGCCAACCTGCCGCCGCGTCCGCGGACGGGCACCGTGAAGGAGCGACGATGAACGACACTCCGGGCTGGGCCTCGCCCGGATCCGCCCCGTCCGACGGACCCAAGCCTGACGCGCCCGGCCCTGCCGAGCCCACCGACCGCCCCGGCCCCGCACACTCCGCCGACCAGCCGAGCCAGCCGGGCGAGGCCCCGCAGGGCCCAGGCCCGCAGTGGTCCAAGGAACAGCCGCCACCCGCCCAGTGGTCCGCCCCCGGCGGATCGGCCGGGGGCGGCCAGGCTCCCCCGCCCCCGCCCCCCGGCCCGGGCTGGGGCACCCAACCCCCCGGCGGCCACGGCGGATACGGAAGCCTCGGAGGCTACGGCGGTCCCGCAGGCCCCGGGGGCTACGGCGGCTGGGGAAGCGGCTGGAGCGGCCCCCCGCCCGCGGCCAAGCCCGGCGTGATCCCGCTCCGCCCGCTCGGCGTGGGTGAGATCCTCGACGGCGCCGTCTCCACCATGCGCACCTACTGGCGCACGGTCCTGGGCATCTCCCTGACCGTCGCGGTCCTCACCGAGGTCATCGTCGTGCTGTTCCAGGGTCTCGTCCTGGACAACTCCAGCAGCGAGGCGCTCAATGACCCGAGCGCCGGCCTCGACGAGCTGAGCCGCGCCATGGGCGATGCCATGCTCAACTCCACCGTCGTCTTCGTCATCTCCCTGGTCGGCACGGTCATCGCGACCGCCCTGCTCACCACCGTCACCAGCCGCGCCGTGCTCGGCAAGTCGGTGACGATCGGCGAGGCCTGGCGTGACGCCCGCCCTCAGGTCGCCAAACTGTTCGGCCTCATCTGCCTGTTGCTGCTCATCACCGCCGGCATCGTCACCGTGGGCACCCTGCCCGGCCTCCTCCTCTCCCTCTCCGGAAGCACCGGCCCGGGCGTCGCCCTCACCGTGCTGGGCATCATCGGCGCCGGCATCGTCGCCCTCTGGCTGATGATCCGCTTCTCCCTGGCCTCGCCCGCCCTGATGCTGGAGAAGCAGGGCATCAAGAAGGCCATGAGCCGCTCCGCGAAGCTGGTCAACGGCACCTGGTGGCGGATCTTCGGCATCCAGCTGCTCGCCACGATCATCGCGAACGTAGTCGCCTCGATCATCGTCATCCCCTTCACCTTCCTCGCCGCGGCCCTCGGCGGCGACGGCATCAGCGGCTGGCTCAACAGCGGCGGCTCCAGCCTCGGCTGGACGTTCCTCATCGTCAGCGGCATCGGCTCGGTGATCGGCTCCATGATCACGTTCCCCATCACGGCCGGCGTCACCGTGCTCCTCTACATCGACCAGCGCATCCGCCGCGAGGCCCTCGACCTCGAACTGGCCCGCGCCGCCGGCGTCCAGGGCCACGGCTCCACCGCCCCCGGCGCGACCCCGGGGAGCTGATGGGGTGAGCTGGGCGGGGGAACCTCTCACAGCGGTGCTGACACGCACCTCCATACGGACGCTGCTGAGCGCCGGCGACATCTCCGCGCTGTCGTCGGCGGGCTCCACCGACGAGCCACCGCTCACGACCCCGCGCGACCCAGCGCGCGAGGCGGCCCGGCGCGAGCTGTCCAAGCGGATGTACCACGAGAACGACCCCAGCCTCATCCAACGCGCCCTCGACGCCTTCTGGGACTGGCTCGGCAAACTCCTCAACGCCGCCTCGACCGCAACGCCCGGCGGCACACTCGGCCTGGTCGTCGTCATCCTGGCCGTCGTCGCGCTCGTGGCCGCGCTGTGGTGGCGCCTGGGCACCCCGCGACGCCGACCCACCTCCTCCGCCACCCTGTTCGACGACCGCCCCCGCAGCGCCGCCGACCACCGCGCGGCCGCCGAGGCACACGCCGCCCAGGGCCACTGGAACCAGGCCGTCCAGGAACGCATGCGGGCCCTCGTTCGCGCCCTCGAGGAACGCGCCCTCCTCGACGTCCGCCCCGGCCGCACCGCCGACGAGGCCGCCGCCGAAGCCGGCCGGGCCCTGCCCGCCCACACCGACCGACTGCGCGCCGCCGCCCGCGACTTCGACGACGTGACGTACGGCGGCCGCTCGGCGACCGAGCAGGCGTACCACCGCATCACCGAACTCGACCGCGACCTGGAACGCACCAAACCCCGGCTGGTGACCAGCAGCGCCCACAGCACGGCCCCCAACACCCGCCAGGGAGCCACCGAATGACCACCGAGGCCACCCTCCCGTCCACCTCGGCCTCGCCCACCGCCCGCCAGCTGTGGACCCGCACGCGTGGCATCGCACTCGCCCTCGTGGTGCTCCTCGCCGGAGCCATCGCGATCGCCGTGATCCGCTCCGACGCCCGGCACGGCGAACTCGACCCGCGCTCCGCCGACCCGGGCGGCAGCCGCGCCGTCGCAGAACTCCTCGCCGACCGGGGCGTGGACACCCGCGTGGTCACCACGCTGCACGAGGCAGCCGCAGCGACCGGCCCGGACACGACCCTCCTCGTGGCCGCACCCGACCTGCTGACTCGCGGTCAGCAGTCGCGCCTGCACAACGCGTTCGCCGACACCGGCGGCCGAACCGTCCTGGTCGCCTCCGGCAGCGCCTCCGTCGAACAGCTCGCGCCCGGCGTCACCGCCGACCCCGCCACCAGCTTGGACTCCACGCTCTCCCCCGACTGTGACCTGCCCGCCGCCCGGCGCGCCGGCAGCGCCGACACGGGCGGCGTCCGCTACACCACCACCCACCTCGACGCCGACGCGTGCTACCCCAGCGAGCGCCTGGCCACCCTGCTGCGCGTCCCGGGCCGGACCGGGAACGGCGACACCGTCCTCCTCGGCGCGCCCGACATCCTCCTCAACGACCGCCTCGACGAGCAGGGCAACGCCTCGCTCGCCCTCCAACTCCTCGGCTCCCGCCCCCCATCTGGTCTGGTACCTCCCCTCGCTCTCCGACGCCTCGGCCACCGGCGCCGACGACGAACGCAGCTTCTTCGACCTGCTCCCCTCGGGCTGGCTCTGGGGCACCCTGCAACTCTTCATCGCCACAGCCCTGGCCGCCCTCTGGCGGGCACGCCGGCTCGGCCCCCTCGTGCCCGAAAGACTCCCCGTCGCGATCCGCGCCTCCGAAACCGCCGAAGGCCGCGCCCGCCTCTACCGCAAGGCCGATGCCCGCGACCGCGCGGCAAGCGCTCTTCGCTCCACCACCCGCACCCGCCTCGCCCCCCTCGTAGGCGTCCCCGTCGCCCAGGCGCACACGCCCGAGGCCTTGCTCCCCGCCCTGTCCGCCCATCTCCACGGCGATGGCCAGGACCAGCACGCCCTCCTCTTCGGACCACCGCCCAGCGACGACGCAGCACTCATCGCACTCGCCGACCGACTCGACGCCCTCGAAAGAGAGGTACGCCGTCCATGATGGACCCGACCACTGACAACGCCGGGCAGACCGGGGACCCGGGCACCGCCCGAGACGCCCTGGAGGCCCTGCGCGCCGAGATCGCCAAGGCCGTGGTCGGCCAGGACCCCGCCGTCACCGGCCTCGTCGTCGCCCTGCTGTGCCGCGGCCACGTCCTCCTCGAAGGTGTCCCCGGCGTCGCCAAGACCCTCCTGGTCCGCGCCCTCGCCTCCGCCCTCGAACTCGAGACCAAGCGCGTCCAGTTCACCCCCGACCTGATGCCCAGCGACGTCACCGGCTCCCTGGTCTACGACACCCGGTCCGCCGAGTTCTCCTTCCAGCCCGGCCCGGTCTTCACCAACCTCCTCCTCGCCGACGAGATCAACCGAACACCCCCCAAGACCCAGTCGTCCCTCCTGGAAGCCATGGAGGAACGCCAGGTCACCGTCGACGGCACCCCCCGCCCCCTCCCCGAGCCGTTCCTGGTCGCGGCCACGCAGAACCCGGTGGAGTACGAGGGCACCTACCCCCTCCCCGAAGCCCAGCTGGACCGCTTCCTCCTGAAACTCACGATCCCCCTCCCCTCCCGCCAGGACGAGATCGACGTCCTCACCCGCCATGCCGGGGGCTTCGACCCGCGCGACCTCCACGCCGCCGGTGTCCGCCCCGTGGCAGGACCGGCCGACCTGGCGGCAGCCCGCACCGCGGTCGCCAAGACGACCGTCTCCCCGGAGATCACCGCCTACGTCGTCGACATCTGCCGCGCCACCCGCGAGTCGCCGTCCCTCACCCTCGGCGTCTCCCCCCGAGGCGCCACGGCCCTCCTGGCCACCGCCCGCGCCTGGGCCTGGCTGACGGGCCGCGACTACGTCATCCCCGACGACGTGAAGGCCCTCGCCCTCCCCACCCTCCGCCACCGCGTCCAGCTCCGCCCGGAGGCAGAGATGGAAGGCGTGACAGCCGACTCCGTCATCAACGCGATCCTCGCCCACGTCCCCGTCCCCCGCTGATGGCACTCACCGGACGCGCCGCGCTCCTCGCGGCCCTGGGCTCCCTCCCCGTCGGCATCTGGGAGCCCAGCTGGACGGGCATCCTGGCGGTCAACGCACCCCTGGCCGTGGCCTGCGCATGCGACTTCGCGCTGGCCGCCCCCGTACGCCGCCTGGGCCTGACCCGCTCCGGCGACTCCTCCGTACGTCTGGGCGACACGGCGGACGTGACCCTCACGATCACCAACCCGTCCCGCCGCACCCTCCGCGCCCACCTGCGCGACGCCTGGCCCCCCAGCAGTTGGCTGCCCGGCACGGAAACGACGGCTTCCCGCCACCGCCTCACGGTCCCCGCGGGCGAACGCCGACGGCTGACGACCCGCCTGCGCCCCACCCGCCGTGGCGACCGCCAGGCCGACCGGGTCACCATCCGCTCGTACGGCCCCCTCGGTCTCTTCTCCCGGCAGGGCGCCCACAAAGCCCCCTGGACGGTACGCGTCCTGCCCCCGTTCACCAGCCGCAAGCACCTGCCTTCCAAACTGGCCCGCCTGCGCGAACTGGACGGCCGCACAAGCGTGCTCACCCGCGGCGAGGGCACCGAATTCGACAGCCTGCGCGAGTACGTCCCCGGCGACGACACCCGCTCCATCGACTGGCGCGCCACAGCCCGCCAGTCCGCTGTCGCCGTACGCACCTGGCGCCCGGAACGCGACCGCCACATCCTCCTGGTCCTCGACACCGGCCGCACCTCGGCAGGCCGCGTGGGCGACGCACCCCGCCTCGACGCCTCCATGGACGCGGCCCTGCTCCTCGCAGCCCTCGCCTCCCGCGCCGGCGACCGCGTGGACCTCCTCGCCTACGACCGCAAGACCCGCGCCCTCGTCCAGGGCCGTACCGCAGGTGACCTGCTCCCGTCCCTGGTCAACGCGATGGCCACGCTGGAGCCCGAGCTCGTCGAGACGGACGCCCGAGGTCTCACGGCGACCGCCCTGCGCACGTCCCCCCGCCGCTCCCTGATCGTCCTCCTCAGCACGTTGGACGCGGCCCCGATCGAAGAGGGCCTGCTGCCGGTCCTCTCCCAGCTCACCCAGCGCCACACGGTCCTGCTGGCATCGGTGGCGGACCCGCACATCACGGAAATGGCCACGGCACGCGGAGACGTCGACGCCGTCTATGAGGCAGCCGCGGCCGCCCAGGCCCAGTCCGAACGCCATCGCATGGCAGAACAACTCCGCCGTCACGGCGTCACGGTCGTGGACGCCACCCCCGACGACCTGGCGCCGGCGCTGGCGGACGCGTACTTGGCATTGAAAGCAGCCGGTCGTCTCTGACGAAATGGCGAGACGGCAAAACGAAACGGCGTCCCCAGAAGGGGGCCTAGGGGACCCCAAACGCAGAAAACCCCCGCACCGTAAGGTGCGGGGGTTTTCCCAATAATTGTTCGGCGGCGTCCTACTCTCCCACAGGGTCCCCCCTGCAGTACCATCGGCGCTGTAAGGCTTAGCTTCCGGGTTCGGAATGTAACCGGGCGTTTCCCCTACGCTATAACCACCGAAACACTATGAAACTGTTCAGCCGCACCACGTGTGGCACGTGGGGCTGTTCGTGGTTTCAGAACCAACACAGTGGACGCGAGCAACTGAGGACAAGCCCTCGGCCTATTAGTACCGGTCAACTCCACACGTTACCGTGCTTCCAT
>NZ_GG657757.1:3485534-3488353 GCF_000158955.1 Streptomyces viridochromogenes DSM 40736
CCACCGAAATGGAGCTAACCGGTCCCCTTAACGTTCCAGCACCGGGCAGGCGTCAGTCCGTATACATCGCCTTACGGCTTCGCACGGACCTGTGTTTTTAGTAAACAGTCGCTTCTCGCTGGTCTCTGCGGCCACCCCCAGCTCAGGACGTAAAGCCCATCACCAGGTGTGGCCCCCCTTCTCCCGAAGTTACGGGGGCATTTTGCCGAGTTCCTTAACCATAGTTCACCCGAACGCCTCGGTATTCTCTACCTGACCACCTGAGTCGGTTTAGGGTACGGGCCGCCATGAAACTCGCTAGAGGCTTTTCTCGACAGCATAGGATCATCCACTTCACCACAATCGGCTCGGCATCAGGTCTCAGACTATTGCCAGGCGGATTTACCTACCTGACGTCCTACACCCTTACCCCGGGACAACCACCGCCCGGGATGGACTACCTTCCTGCGTCACCCCATCACTCACCTACTAACCGCTTGGTTCAGCGGCTCCACCACTCCGACTCACCCCGAAGGGATCACCGGCGGCTTCACGGCCTTAGCATCACGATGCTCGATGTTTGACGCTTCACAGCGGGTACCGGAATATCAACCGGTTATCCATCGACTACGCCTGTCGGCCTCGCCTTAGGTCCCGACTTACCCTGGGCAGATCAGCTTGACCCAGGAACCCTTAGTCAATCGGCGCACACGTTTCTCACGTGTGAATCGCTACTCATGCCTGCATTCTCACTCGTCAACCGTCCACAACTACCTTCCGGTGCTGCTTCACCCGGCAGACGACGCTCCCCTACCCATCACAGCCGGCGTTGGCCGTATTGCTGCAATGACACGACTTCGGCGGTACGCTTGAGCCCCGCTACATTGTCGGCGCGGAATCACTAGACCAGTGAGCTATTACGCACTCTTTCAAGGGTGGCTGCTTCTAAGCCAACCTCCTGGTTGTCTCTGCGACTCCACATCCTTTCCCACTTAGCGTACGCTTAGGGGCCTTAGTCGATGCTCTGGGCTGTTTCCCTCTCGACCATGGAGCTTATCCCCCACAGTCTCACTGCCGCGCTCTCACTTACCGGCATTCGGAGTTTGGCTAAGGTCAGTAACCCGGTAGGGCCCATCGCCTATCCAGTGCTCTACCTCCGGCAAGAAACACACGACGCTGCACCTAAATGCATTTCGGGGAGAACCAGCTATCACGGAGTTTGATTGGCCTTTCACCCCTAACCACAGGTCATCCCCCAGGTTTTCAACCCTGGTGGGTTCGGTCCTCCACGAAGTCTTACCTCCGCTTCAACCTGCCCATGGCTAGATCACTCCGCTTCGGGTCTTGAGCGTGCTACTAAAAACGCCCTATTCGGACTCGCTTTCGCTACGGCTTCCCCACACGGGTTAACCTCGCAACACACCGCAAACTCGCAGGCTCATTCTTCAAAAGGCACGCAGTCACGAGAACAAGGCAAGCCTTGTTCCGACGCTCCCACGGCTTGTAGGCACACGGTTTCAGGTACTATTTCACTCCCCTCCCGGGGTACTTTTCACCATTCCCTCACGGTACTATCCGCTATCGGTCACCAGGGAATATTTAGGCTTAGCGGGTGGTCCCGCCAGATTCACACGGGATTTCTCGGGCCCCGTGCTACTTGGGTGTCTCTCAAACGAGCCGCTGACGTTTCGACTACGGGGGTCTTACCCTCTACGCCGGACCTTTCGCATGTCCTTCGCCTACATCAACGGTTTCTGACTCGTCTCACGGCCGGCAGACCGTAAAAGAGAGATCCCACAACCCCCACGACGCAACCCCTGCCGGGTCTCACACGTCGTAGGTTTGGCCTCATCCAGTTTCGCTCGCCACTACTCCCGGAATCACGGTTGTTTTCTCTTCCTGCGGGTACTGAGATGTTTCACTTCCCCGCGTTCCCTCCACACTGCCTATGTGTTCAGCAGCGGGTGACAGCCCATGACGACTGCCGGGTTTCCCCATTCGGAAACCCCCGGATCAAAGCCTGGTTGACGACTCCCCGGGGACTATCGTGGCCTCCCACGTCCTTCATCGGTTCCTGGTGCCAAGGCATCCACCGTGCGCCCTTAAAAACTTGGCCACAGATGCTCGCGTCCACTGTGCAGTTCTCAAACAACGACCAGCCACCCGTCACACACCACTTCCGTGATGCTTCACCGGGGCCGGCGCATGAGGAAAGTTCATTCCCTCAGACACCCAACAGCGTGCCCGACACCCTCGCCCCTCATGGTCCGCGTTCCACGCTCCGAAGAGCAGTACTAGCAGCCCGAGTTGGCTGAAGATGCCGAGTAGTCAACGTTCCACCCATGAGCAACCAGCATCAGACATTCGCTGATGTACTGGCCTCTGAACCAGGCAAGCCCGGCTTAGAAGTGCTCCTTAGAAAGGAGGTGATCCAGCCGCACCTTCCGGTACGGCTACCTTGTTACGACTTCGTCCCAATCGCCAGTCCCACCTTCGACAGCTCCCTCCCACAAGGGGTTGGGCCACCGGCTTCGGGTGTTACCGACTTTCGTGACGTGACGGGCGGTGTGTACAAGGCCCGGGAACGTATTCACCGCAGCAATGCTGATCTGCGATTACTAGCGACTCCGACTTCATGGGGTCGAGTTGCAGACCCCAATCCGAACTGAGACCGGCTTTTTGAGATTCGCTCCACCTCGCGGTATCGCAGCTCATTGTACCGGCCATTGTAGCACGTGTGCAGCCCAAGACATAAGGGGCATGATGACTTGACGTCGTCCCCACCTTCCTCCGAGTTGACCCCGGCGGTCTCCCGTGAGTCCCCAGCACCACAAGGGCCT
>NZ_GG657757.1:3489154-3497128 GCF_000158955.1 Streptomyces viridochromogenes DSM 40736
CCCGTCGTCGCCTTGGTGAGCCATTACCTCACCAACAAGCTGATAGGCCGCGGGCTCATCCTGCACCGCCGGAGCTTTCCACCATCACGGATGCCCGCGATGGTCAATATCCGGTATTAGACCCCGTTTCCAGGGCTTGTCCCAGAGTGCAGGGCAGATTGCCCACGTGTTACTCACCCGTTCGCCACTAATCCACCCCGAAGGGCTTCATCGTTCGACTTGCATGTGTTAAGCACGCCGCCAGCGTTCGTCCTGAGCCAGGATCAAACTCTCCGTGAATGTTTACTCGGCCAGTAAATTAATACAGCCGGTGCTACACCACGAGAGCGGAACAGTCAGGCGGAATAAGCCCGACCGTTCACAGCGTCCTCGCTGTGTTTATTTCAAAGGAACCTCGTCCCAGCCTGATGGCCGGAGACGGGGTATCAACATATCTGGCGTTGACTTTTGGCACGCTGTTGAGTTCTCAAGGAACGGTCGCTTCCTTTGTACTCACCCTCTCGGGCTTTCCTCCGGGCGCTTCCCTTCGGTCTTGCGTTTCCGACTCTATCAGATCTTTCCGATCCGATTTCCTCGGCGCTTTCCAGGTCCCGCTTTTCGCGGTTTCCTTTCCGGCGGTTCCGACTTTATCAGAAGTTTCGAGCCGGACTGACCGGCAACTCATTTCCGATTCATCGGGAGGGGCTTCAGTGAAAGCGACGTTTCACGAAGCAGACAGATACTCACTGTAGCCGGTTCGGGGCTGAACCCCGCCTCCAGGCAACTGTTCGAATCTACCTCCCCGCACTCGCCGTGTCAACGGCTCCTGTGGGGCGAAGAGGAGACTAGCAGCTGAACAGACGTGTCCGCACATCAGGCGGTCGTGCCTGACTTCAGGCCGCTGTCGGGACGGTGGCGCTGCGTTCCGCCGCGTCGAGGTCGCCGGTCTCACCGGCTCGTGCGGCACGGCCACCCAGGACATAGACGTAAAGGAGGAAGGCCACTTCGGCGATGACTCCGATGGTGATGCGTGCCCAGGTGGGAAGGCCGGAGGGGGTGACGAAGCCTTCGATGGCGCCGGAGACGAAGAGAACCAGGGCGAGGCCTATGGCCATGCCGATGGCGGCTCGGCCCTCTTCCGCGAGAGCCGTGCGCCGCGTGCGGGGGCCCGGGTCTATGAGGGTCCAGCCGAGGCGCAGACCGGTGCCGGCGGCGACGAAGACGGCGGTCAGTTCCAGCAGGCCGTGTGGGAGGACGAGGCCGAGGAACGTGTCGAGGCGACCGGCCGAGGACATCAGTCCGAACCCGACGCCGAGGTTGAGCATGTTCTGGAAGAGGATCCAGAGGACCGGGAGTCCCAGGAAGACCCCGAGGATCAGGCACAGTGCGGCGGCCCAGGCGTTGTTCGTCCAGACCTGGGCGGCGAAGCTCGCGGCCGGGTGGCTGGAGTAGTACGTCTCGTACTGGCCGCCCGGGCGGGTCAGCTCGCGGAGTTCGCTGGGGGCCGCGATGGAGGCCTGCACTTCGGGGTGGGTGCCGATCCACCAGCCCAGGAGGACCGCGACGGCCGTGGACAGCAGCGCGGTGGGGACCCACCAGCGGCGTGAGGTGTAGACGGCGGCGGGGAAGCCATGGGTGAGGAACCGGGTGACGTCGCGCCAGGAGGCGCGCCGGGTTCCCGTCACAGCGCTACGCGCGCGTGCCACGAGTTGGCTGAGCCGGCCGGTCAGCTGGGGGTCGGGTGCGCTGGACTGGATCAGGGAGAGGTGCGTGGCGGTGCGCTGGTAGAGGGTGACGAGTTCGTCGGCTTCTGCGCCGTCGAGGCGGCGCTGGCGGCGGAGCAGCGCTTCGAGGCGGTCCCACTCCGCGCGATGGGCGGAGACGAAGACGTCGAGGTCCATCGGTGTGCCTGCTCCTCGGCTGTTCGTCGGCGGCTCGTCGTGGATCAGCTTGTCGTACTACGGCGCGATGCGCCCTCAGCTTGGCAGACTGGCCCTGTCGGGGGCAGGGCAGGGGAAGGGCGGCGGGGCGTGAGTGAGCTGGTGACGGGCGAGGCGGTGGCGTTGGAGCTGCGCCCGGCGAGGCTGCCCAGCAGGGCGTTGGCCGTGTTGCTGGATCTTGTGGCGGCCATGGCCGTCTACATCGCGGTGACCGTCGCGTTGGTGGTTTCCACCGCCTCGCTGGACGAGGCGGCGCAGACGGCGCTGTCGATCGCGACGTTCGTTCTGGTGCTGGTGGGCGCGCCGATCGCGGTGGAGACGCTCAGTCATGGGCGGTCGCTCGGGAAGATGGCCTGCGGGCTGCGTGTGGTGCGGGACGACGGTGGTCCGATCAGGTTCCGGCATGCCCTGGTGAGGGGCTTGATCGGGGTGATCGAGATTCTGATGACCTTCGGGATCGTCGCCTGCATCGCCTCGTTCGTGTCGGCGCGTGGGCGGCGGCTCGGTGACGTGTTCGCGGGGACTCTCGTCGTACGGGAGCGGATCCCGGTCGCGCGGGCCGGTTTCGTGCCGCCTCCTCCGCCGTGGCTGGCGGGGCGGTTCTCGGGGCTCGATCTGTCCGCGGTACCCGAGGGTCTGTGGCTCGCCGTCCGTCAGTACCTGACGCGCATGCAGCAGTTGGATCCGCAGGTGGGCCGGTCGATGGCGGAGCGGTTGGCGTCGGATCTGGCGGAGCGTACGGGAGCTCCGGTACCGCAGGGGGTTCCGGCGGCGGCGTATCTGGCGGCGGTCGTGCAGGAGCGGCAGGCCCGGGAGGCCCGGCGGGCTTTCGGGGACGGGGCCGCCTCTTCCGCGCCATCTGCTGCGGCTTCGGCCGAGGTCCGGGCCCCGGCCGACGTTCGGGCTTCGGCCCCGGACGAGGTCCGGGCTGCGTACGGACCACCGGTGGTGCCGCCCGGCGCGATGTCCGAAGTGATCGAAGCGACCGAAGCGACCGCGGCGACCACAGCGACCGAGCCGGCTGCGGGAGGCCGGCCTGCGGAGTCGCACGAGGTGCCGGCTGGTGACCGTCCGGGCACCGGGTTCGTGCCGCCGGCGTGACGGCGGGCGGGCTGCCCGCCCATCGGCTGCCGGGGCTGCCGGGGTCGTCGGCTCAGGTGAACAGCGACGGTGGTGATTCGAGGTCCTCGAGCTCGATTCCGGGGGCCGCGAGCACTACGTCGCCGGCGATGTGCACGGCGTGCTGCTCGCCCGTGTCCAGGGCTGTGACCTGGTATTCGTCCACGGTCAGGGGGCCACTGTCAGTGGTGTGTGCTTCTCTCTTCAGCAAGGCCCACGACTGGTCCACGGTGCGCGGGGCGAGGACCGGGTCCGTGAAGGCTACGAGGCGTACGCGGGTGGCTGTTGCCGAGGGGGTGAGGCGCAGGAGACGGGCGGTGGCGACGAGAAATGCCGGGGAGGTCCCGGTGAAGGCGTGGGCGCGCACATTGCCTTCGGTGGCCTCGGTTCCGGTGGGGTCGGTGCGGACCCAGGTGACGCCGTCGAGGGCGGCGCCGCGGACCTGCCAGGCGGCGGCGTGGAGTTCGAGGCGGATGGGGCGGCCGAGTTCGTCGAGGGTGAGGTCCACCGAGCCGCGGTGGTCGCCCGAGGGGGTGGTCAGCTGGGAGACGTAGCGCCAGCCGGAGGGGCCGACGGCGCACTGGAAGTGCTCATCTGCGAGGGGGGTGTGATCGTGCGGATCATGGAGCGAATAACGGCCGCGGGGCATGGGGGTCCTGGGTCCTGACGGGCTGGGCCGGTCACCGGTCCGTCGAACGGGGCAGGCCCCCGGCACGGGGGTGCGGGGGCCTGCCTCGGTCTCGACGGTGCTGTGCTGCCGGCTCAGTAGCGGTAGTGGTCCGGCTTGAACGGGCCCTCGACCTGCACACCGATGTACTCGGCCTGCTCGGGGCGGAGCGTGGTCAGCTTCACGCCGAGCGCGTCGAGGTGGAGGCGGGCGACCTTCTCGTCGAGGTGCTTGGGCAGCACATAGACGCCGGTCGGGTACTCGTCGGGCTTGGTGAACAGCTCGATCTGGGCCAGGGTCTGGTCCGCGAAGGAGTTGGACATCACGAACGACGGGTGACCGGTGGCGTTGCCCAGGTTCAGCAGACGGCCCTCGGAGAGAACGATGATCACCTTGCCGTCGGGGAAGGTCCAGGTGTGGACCTGCGGCTTGACCTCGTCCTTGACGATCCCGGGGATCCTGGCCAGGCCGGCCATGTCGATCTCGTTGTCGAAGTGGCCGATGTTGCCGACGATGGCCTGGTGCTTCATCTTGGCCATGTCCGAGGCCATGATGATGTCCTTGTTGCCGGTCGTGGTGATGAAGATGTCGGCCTTGTCGACGACCTCGTCGAGGGTCGTGACCTGGTAACCGTCCATCGCCGCCTGAAGGGCGCAGATCGGGTCGATCTCGGTGACGATCACACGGGCGCCCTGACCGCGCAGGGACTCCGCGCAGCCCTTGCCCACGTCGCCGTACCCGCAGACGACCGCCGTCTTGCCCCCGATGAGGACATCGGTGGCGCGGTTGATGCCGTCGACCAGCGAGTGACGGCAGCCGTACTTGTTGTCGAACTTCGACTTGGTGACGGCGTCGTTGACGTTGATCGCCGGGAACAGGAGGGTGCCGTCACGCTGCATCTCGTACAGGCGGTGGACGCCGGTGGTGGTCTCCTCGGTGACACCGCGGATCTCCGAGGCCAGCTGCGTCCACTTCTGCGAACCGTCCGTGATGGTGCGGGTCAGCAGCTCGAGGATGACGCGGTGCTCGTCGGACTCGGCGGTCTCGGGCGAGGGGACCTTGCCGTCCTTCTCGTACTCGACACCCTTGTGGACGAGCAGGGTCGCGTCACCACCGTCGTCCAGGATCATGTTGGGGCCGCCGGTGGGGCTGTCCGGCCAGGTCAGGGCCTGCTCCGTGCACCACCAGTACTCCTCCAGGCTCTCGCCCTTCCAGGCGAAGACCGGAACGCCCTGAGGGTTGTCCACGGTGCCGTTCGGGCCGACGGCGATGGCCGCGGCGGCGTGGTCCTGGGTGGAGAAGATGTTGCAGGAGGCCCAGCGGACCCGCGCGCCCAGGGCGACCAGGGTCTCGATGAGCACAGCGGTCTGCACCGTCATGTGCAGGGAGCCGGTGACACGGGCGCCCGCCAGGGGCTGCGCCTCGGCGTACTCCTTGCGGATCGCCATCAGGCCGGGCATCTCGTGCTCGGCGAGGGTGATCTCCTTGCGGCCGAACTCGGCCAGGGAGAGGTCGGCGACCTTGAAGTCCTGTCGGTTGTCGACAGTCGTCATTGCGAGCTGCTCCTCGGGGTGTGGGTCGAGGTGGGTACGGCTGGTCTGCGCGGCGGCGGACACAGGGGTGCCCGAAGGAGGACACAGGCATGCCCGCGTAGGCGCAGCGCAGTCCGTCGGAGGCCCTCTCTCCCTCGGCCGGTCCGCGTCGGGACCGCCCGACCGCCATCAGCAGCGACGTCTGGCTCCGTCCCAAGCTACACCGGGAGGCCGGGCCACCCACAGCCCGCCTCCGAACAGATCGCGCCACCGGGGCCAGGGGAAGTGGGGTGGGTGCGAGGTCCTTCGGGGGCGGCGGCAGGTCAGGTGGCGGTGGGGTGTGCGAGTGGTGGGCGAGAGCGATAACAGGACACCAACGAACCGTCGACAGGAGGCGGTAAAGCGGTACGTACAGGGATCTTCGGGCCTTTGAGTCTGCGGTGGGGTGGTGCAGGATGCCCCGGAGATCTGACCAACTGATCGATCTTGCGGGAGCGTCCGGGACGGCGATTCCGTATGACAAAGGCGTTAGGAGATCGACGTGACCGAACCGGCCGGCCCTCCCCCCACGGGCGAAGACGGTGGCGAGCGGCAGCGGTTGAAGCTGCTCGCGGTGACCGCGTGCCCGACCGGCATCGCCCACACGTACATGGCGGCCGAGAAGCTCGCCCAGGCCGCCGAGAGCCGCGGCATCGACATGAAGGTGGAGACCCAGGGATCCATCGGGGCTGAAAACGTCCTCGACGACAACGATGTCAACCACGCGGACGGCGTGATCGTCGCCGCGGACAAGGACGTGGACCTGAGCCGTTTCGTCGGCAAGCGGGTGCTGACGGTCGGGGTGGCCGAGGGCATTCGCCATCCGGAGCAGCTGATCGAGAGGGTGCTGTCGGCGCCCGTGCACGCCGGAGGGGGCAGCCCCTCGGCCCCCATGAACTCCGCGGCCGGTGGCGGCAAGGAGCGGAGCATCGGGTACAAGGCGCTGATGAACGGGGTCAGTTACATGATCCCGTTCGTCGTGGTCGGCGGGCTGCTGATCGCGATCTCGCTCTCGCTCGGCGGGCACACCGACCCGTCGGGCGGACTGGTCATCCCGAAGGACTCCTTCTGGATGGACGTGAACAACATCGGCGTCATCGGCTTCACGCTGATGGTGCCGATCCTGTCCGGCTACATCGCGTACGCCATCGGGGACCGGCCCGCACTCGTGCCCGGCATGATCGGCGGCTGGATCGCCAACACCGGTGAGCTGTACGGCTCCAAGGCGGGCGCCGGGTTCATCGGGGCGATCGTGACCGGGTTCCTCGCCGGATACCTGGTGCTGTGGATCAAGAAGGTCAGGGTCCCGAAGTTCGCGCAGCCGATCATGCCGATCATCGTGATCCCGATCGTGGCGACCACGGCGCTGGGGCTGTTCTTCATCTATGTCCTCGGCAAGCCGATCTCGTGGGTGTTCGAGCATCTGACCGACTGGCTCAGCGGTATGACCGGTACCAGCGCGATCCTGCTCGGCGCGATCCTGGGGCTCATGATCGCGTTCGACATGGGCGGGCCGGTCAACAAGACGGCGTTCCTGTTCGGCGCCGGGCTCATCGCGACCGGCAACCAGACGGTCATGGGCATGTGTGCGGCCGCGATCCCGGTCATGCCGCTGGGGCAGGGCCTGGCCACGCTGATACGGAAGCGGCTGTACACCGAGCAGGAGCGGGAGACGGGGCTCGCGTCGCTGTTCATGGGGTGCTTCGGCATCTCGGAGGGTGCGATCCCGTTCGCGGCTGCGCGGCCCGCGCAGGTCATCCCGGCCAACATGCTGGGTGGCGCGGTCGCCGGTGCGATCGCGGGAATCGCCGGCGTCGAGGACGCGGTGCCGCACGGTGGTCCGATCGTGGCGGTGCTGGGCGCGGTGAGCGGTGTGCCGACGTTCTTCGTGGCCGTGGTGATCGGCTCGGTCGTCACCGCGCTGGCCACGGTCACCCTGGTCGACCTGAGTGAGCGAGGGCGTCGTGGGGCGGCGGCGGGCGGCGTCGGTACGGCTGTGCCCGTGCCCGAGCCCGTACCGGCCGGGGTTGGTGCCGGAGGGGCCGACGTCGGAGGCGGCACGGCGTCGCAGCGGGTCGTCCGCGAGACGGAGGCGGTCGGCGCGAGTGCGTCCGCCACGGCGCGGTCCGCGGGGTCCGAGGCTCCCGAGATGGCTGCACCCGAGAAGTCGGAAGAGCCCGCGGACAGTGCTCCGGCCGAGGAGGCCGGCGTGGGCGGGGTGCTCTCCGGCTACCTCACTCAGGAGACCGTGAAGGTCGAGCTCGGCGCGGACGGCAAGGAGTCCGCGATCCGGGAGATGAGTGAGCTGCTCTCCCGCACCGGCAAGGTCGCGGATGTGGACGAGCTGGTGGCGTGTGCGCTGCGGCGGGAGGCGCAGGGCACGACCGGGCTCGGTGAGGAGATCGCGATTCCGCACGCCAAGACGGATGCGGTGACGGAGCCGGTGGTCGGTTTCGCGCGGTCCGCGGAGGGCGTCGAGTGGGGTTCGCTGGACGGGACGAAGGCGAGGCTGGTGTTCATGATCGCCGTACCGGAGGCGGCGGCGGGTGACGAGCATCTGCGGATTCTGGCGCTGCTGTCACGGAAGTTGATGGATGCCGGTTTCCGGGAGCGGCTGCTGGCCGCGCCGGACGAACCGGCGCTCCTCGGGGTGCTGCGCGAGGTCGGGTGACCGGAGGCCGCGCATAAAGCCCGTGGG
>NZ_GG657757.1:3497228-3507124 GCF_000158955.1 Streptomyces viridochromogenes DSM 40736
CCCACGGGTGCGGAGGAGGCGAGGTGCTCAGTGGTCGGCGGCGTGGGGGGCCGGACCGCCCGGGGTCGCCTCGGGGTCGGGGCCCTTGGCGGCTTCGGCCTCGCTGTAGATGTCCGGCTCGAGGTAGATGACGCGGGCGATCGGGACGGCGTCGCGGATGCGGGCCTCGGCGGCGTTGATGGCGGTGGCGATCTCGGTGGCCGTCTCCTCGTGGCGGACGGCGATCTTGGCGGCGACCAGGAGTTCCTCGGGGCCGAGGTGGAGCGTGCGCATGTGGATGACGCGGGTGACCGTGTCGCCGTCGACGAGGGCGGTCGCGATCTTCTCGGTCTCCTCGGGGCCGGCGGCCTCACCGAGCAGCAGCGACTTGGTCTCGGCGGCGAGGACCAGGGCGATGAGGATGAGCAGGACGCCGATGCAGAGGGTGCCGATGCCGTCCCAGACGCTGTCGCCGGTGAGCAGGGCGAGGCCGACGCCACCGAGCGCGAGGACCAGGCCGACGAGGGCGCCGAGGTCCTCCAGCAGGACGACCGGCAGCTCGGGGGCCTTGGCGCGGCGGACGAACTCGGTCCAGGAGCGGCCGCCGCGCAGGGTGTTGGACTCCTTGATGGCGGTGCGGAAGGAGAACCCCTCGGCGATGATCGCGAAGACCAGGACGCCGACCGGCCAGTACCAGTGCTCCAGCTCGTGCGGTTGCTTGATCTTCTCGTAGCCCTCGTAGAGGGCGAACATGCCGCCGACCGAGAAGAGCACGATGGAGACGAGGAAGGCGTAGACGTAGCGTTCGCGGCCGTATCCGAAGGGGTGCTGCGGGGTGGCCTCGCGCTGGGCCTTCTTGCCGCCGACCAGGAGCAGCGCCTGGTTGCCGGAGTCGGCGACCGAGTGCACGGACTCGGCGAGCATCGACGACGAGCCGCTGAAGATGAACGCCACGAACTTCGCTACCGCGATCGCTAGGTTGGCGCCCAGTGCCGCCACGATCGCCTTGGTGCCGCCTGACGCGCTCATATGTCCGCGTTGTCCCTTCGTACGCCGTTCCAGGGGCCGGGCGCCCGCCTTGGTGCGCCGCCCGTGGCTTTACCCGTGCTTGACGGTGGGCCATTGTTGCAGCCCGCTCAGGCGCGGGTACCCCAGGACCGCCCTGGGAAGGGTCAGGCGACGACCGTGGCCCGGAAGAGCGTGCCCGTTCCGGACACTTCGGCCTTTTCGCCTGCCGGGACGAAGACGGACCGGCCCGGTGTCAGGTCGTGCTCGCCCGCCCGGACGGAGCCGGCCGTGCAGAGCAGGATCTGGGGGGTCGCGCGGGTGAGGTCCTGGGCGGTGCCTTGCTCGGGGAGGACATGGCGGGACAGGCGGAACTCGTCGATCGGGGTCTCGTAGAGCTCCTCGCCGTCCGGGGCGGCCTCGGGGCGCAGGACGCCGGGGTCGCTGGGGCGGAAGCGGACGATGCGCAGGAGTTCGGGGACGTCGACGTGCTTGGGGGTGAGGCCGCAGCGCAGGACGTTGTCGGAGTTGGCCATGATCTCCACGCCGAGGCCGGAGAGGTAGGCGTGCGGGACTCCGGCGCCGAGGTAGAGGGCCTCGCCCGGCTGGAGCCGGACGTGGTTCAGCAGCATCGCGGCGATGACGCCGGGGTCGCCCGGGTAGTGGTGGGCGATGTCGGCGTAGGGGGCGTAGGCGCCGCCGAGGCGGGTGCAGGCGGCCGCCGCCTCCTCCACCGTGCGGGACATCTCCTCGGGGTCGGCGGTGAGGATCGCCGTGAGGACCTCGCGCAGGGCGGCGTCCTCGGGGTGGGCGTGCAGCAGGTCGACGTACGGCTTGAGGGAGTCGACGCCGAGGTCGTCGAGCAGGGCGGCGGCCGCGAGCGGGGAGCGGAAGCCGCAGAGGCCGTCGAACTCGGTGAGCGCGCAGATCAGTTCGGGCTTGTGGTTGGCGTCCTTGTAGTTGCGGTGCGGGGCGTCCACGGGGATGCCGCGGCGCTCCTCGTCTGCGTAGCCCTCCTTGGCCTGCTCCAGGTCGGGGTGGACCTGGAGGGAGAGCGGGCCGCCGGCGGCGAGGATCTTGAGGAGGAAGGGCAGGCGGGGCCCGAACTTGGCGACGGTGGCCGGTCCGAGTTCCTTCTCGGGGTCGGCGTCGATGACCTCGACGAGCGTGCCCCGGCCGGTGCGCGAGGGTGCGCCCGGGTGGGCGCCCATCCACATCTCCGCCTGCGGTTCGCCGGTCGGTTCGATGCCGAGCAGGTGCGGGATGGCGGTGGTGGAGCCCCAGGCGTAGGGGCGGACGGTGTTGTCGAGGCGGTCCATGGAGGTCTCTCTGCGTGTTCTGTGCGTACGACATACGTACGACGTGCGTACGGCTGTGGCGTGCCGGGCGGGCTTACAGGGGCTGGGCTCGGGGTCAGGGTGTCCCGGGCATGATCAGGCCCTCGAAGCGAGCGCCAGGTAAACCGCGGCGAAATCCGTGATGGCGATCAGTTCAGCGAGGGTCTCCAGTTCGTCGCCCGCCTCGGGTTCGAGCTCGCTGATCGGGGTGTCGTGGCTGAGGGCCAGGTCGCGGGCGCCGGGGGCGGCGGTGAGGCCGCCGATGGGGCGGTCGCGGAGGAGCACCACGCGCGCGTGAAGGGCGGGTGGTTCCTCGACGCGGTCGCGGAAGAAGTCGTCGGGGTCGGCGCTGGCGGCCAGCGGGCCGGCGAGCAGCGCGCCGTGGGCGGCGAGGGCCTCGGGGAGTTCGGCGACCACCGCGGGGATGCCGGACAGTTCGGCGAGCGCGGCGGCGAAGCGGCGGCCCGCCGGGCCGGCCGAGAGGCCCTCGGTCCAGACGACCGGGAGCGCGTCGGCGAGCTCGGCGGCCAGGGTCTTGGCGGGGTTGCTGTAGGTGGCGATGGCGGGGCCGCAGAACTCGGCGACGCGGTCGAGGCGGTCGGCGACCTTGCCCAGGGCGTCCGGGGGGAGGCGAGCACACCCGTACGGTCCAGGAGCGCGAGGAGCGGGGTGAGCAGGGCCCACAGGACGCCGGGGGCGGACGCGGCGAAGGGCTCCTCCTGGTCGTACGGGGCGGTCGCCATGGGCACGAACAGGCCGTGCGAGCCGGCTACGGCGTCGGCGAGCGGGGTACGGCCGGGGGCCACGGCGACGACGGTGCAGCCACGGCGGTAGGCCTGCTCGGCGAGGAGGGACAGGCCCGGTTCGGTGCCGTCCGGGGTGGTGATCAGGAGGAGGTCGACGGAGCCGGTCCAGCCGGGCAGTTCCCAGCGCAGGGCGCCTGCGGCGGGGGCGACCCCGGTGGGGGCCAGCCGGATGACCGGGCTGCCGGCGCCGGCGAGGGTGCCGAGGAGGTCGGCGGCGTGGGTGGCGGCCGCGCCCGGGCCCGCGATGAGGACGGCGCGGGGGCGGCCGTCGGGCTTGAGGCCGTTGACGCCGGCCTCGGCGGAGTGGCGGGCGGCCGTGCGGACGCGGGCGCCGGCTTCCGCGGCGCCGCGGAGCAGGCCGCGGTGGTCGGCCTCGGCGAGGCCCTCCGGGGAGTCGAGCAGCGATTCGTCGAGCATGGGGCGGCAGCCTCCGATCGCCGGGGTCCGTTTCAGTCCCGGGACTCTTGTGTGTGTCCTACGTCGATGCCCGTTGTGCCGGGGACCATGTGCGCCGCTGGGGCTGCCCCGGGTCGGGTCAAGCCGGGCGGCGGGCCTCGTCGACCAGGAGGACGGGGATGCCGTCGCGGACGGGGTAGGCCAGGCCGCAGTTCTGGGCGGTGCAGAGGAGTTCGGTGTCCTTCTCCTCGAGGGGGGCGTGGCAGGCCGGGCAGGCGAGGATGTCCAGGAGGCCGGCTTCGAGTGGCATGCGGGTTCCTTCGGAGATCGGCGGGGTGGATGCCTGGTCAGGGTACCGCCGTGGGGTGGGTGACGGGGGTCGGGTGAAAGGGGTGCTGCCCCTTTGAGGCCGCCAGGGGCTCCGCCCCCTGGACCCCCGGACCTTTGCCCACCCACCACCCGAATCGGTCGGACAGGAAGCCGGACTCGCCCCCGAAGCCGTCGGACACAGAAAGCCGAGCCCGGAAGCCGAATCGGCTGGACAGCGGGAAGCCGAGCCCTGGCCGGGTCGGCTGGACAGGACGCCGGGTCGGCCTCCTCAGCCCCTGATGATGGCCAGTGCCTCGTCCCGCACTCTGGCCATCGTCTCCGGGTCCCTGGCCTCCGCGTTCAGGCGCAGCAGGGGTTCCGTGTTGGAGGGGCGGACGTTGAACCACCAGTCGGGGGCGGAGACGGTCAGGCCGTCCAGGTCGTCGAGGTCGATGCCCTCGCGGTTCTCGTACGCGGAGCGGATCGCGGCGAGGCGGCCCGCCTGGTCGGTGACCGTGGAGTTGATCTCGCCGGAGCCGGCGTAGCGGTCGTACTGGGACACCAGGGAGGAGAGGGGGCCCACCTGGCCGCCCAGGGCCGCCAGGACGTGGAGTGCGGCCAGCATGCCCGTGTCGGCGTTCCAGAAGTCGCGGAAGTAGTAGTGGGCGGAGTGCTCGCCACCGAAGATCGCGCCCGTGCGGGCCATCTCGGCCTTGATGAAGGAGTGGCCGACGCGGGTGCGGGCCGGGGTGCCGCCGTTCTCCTTCACGACCTCGGCGACCGACCGGGAGGTGATCAGGTTGTGGATGATCGTGCCCTTGCCGCCGTGCCGGGCCAGTTCGCGGGAGGCCACCAGGGCCGTGATCGCCGACGGGGAGACGGGCTCGCCCTGCTGGTCGACGACGAAGCAGCGGTCGGCGTCGCCGTCGAAGGCGAGGCCGAGGTCGGCGCCCTCCTCGCGGACCCGCTTCCGGAGGTCGACGAGGTTGGCGGGGTCGAGGGGGTTGGCCTCGTGGTTGGGGAAGGTGCCGTCCAGCTCGAAGTACATCGGCACCAGGGTCAGGGGCAGACCGGCGAAGACCTCGGGGACCGTGTGGCCGCCCATGCCGTTGCCCGCGTCGACGACGACCTTCAGGGGGCGGATGGCGGTCAGGTCGACCAGGGAGCGCAGGTGGGCCGCGTAGTCCGACAGCGTGTCGCGGCCGGTGATGGTGCCCGCCTTCGCGGCCGGCTCCGGGGCGCCCGACTCGCTCCAGCCCTCCACCAGTTCGCGGATCTCCGTCAGGCCGGTGTCCTGGCCGACCGGGGCGGCACCCGCGCGGCACATCTTGATGCCGTTGTACTGGGCCGGGTTGTGCGAGGCGGTGAACATGGCGCCGGGCAGGTTCAGCGCGCCCGAGGCGTAGTAGAGCTGATCCGTCGAGCACAGGCCGATCTCCGTCACGTCGGCGCCCAGTGCGGCGGCCCCGCGTGCGAAGGCCCGGGACAGGCCGGGTGAGGAGGGCCGCATGTCGTGCCCGGTCGCGATGGCGCTCGCGCCGGTGACCCGGACGAAGGCCGCTCCGAAGAGCTCGGCCAGGGACTCGTCCCACTGGTCGGGGACGACTCCGCGTACGTCGTACGCCTTCACGACCTGCGACAGATCAGCAGCCACGGCCAACCTTCCTGAAAAAGTACTGTCGGTCGGCCCAAACTACCCTCGCCCGCCGGCAGCGCGCTGTGCGGTTGCCGAGAGAGCTCCGGGAGAGCAGCGAGACGTCACCTCAGGTCAGGGCAGCATCCAGGCCAGGACGGGGGTGCTCTGGCCCACGACGATCAGGCACATGACCAGCAGCAGGCCCAGGCTCCACGGCAGCACCTTGCGCAGCAGGTCGCCCTCTCGGCCCGCCAGTCCGACGGCCGCGCAGGCGATGGTGAGGTTCTGCGGGGAGATCATCTTGCCGAGGACGCCGCCGGAGCTGTTGGCGGCGGCCAGGAGGTCGGGCGACAGCCCCGACTCGCGGGCGGCGGTGACCTGGAGGGCGCCGAAGAGGGCGTTGGCCGAGGTGTCCGAGCCGGACACGGCGACTCCGAACCAGCCGAGGGCGGGCGACAGGAACGCGAGCCCGGCTCCGGCCGCCGCGACGAAGTAGCCGATCGTCGCCGCCTGGCCGGAGAGGTTCATGACGTAGGCGAGGGCCAGTACGGACGTCACCGTCAGGATCGCGAAGCGCAGCTCGTGGACGGTGGCGAGCCATTCCCGGACGGCCACGCGCGCGTGCACCCCGATGACGGCGGCGGTGCAGATCCCGGCGAGGAGCACCAGCGTGCCGCCGGTCGACACGATCGGCCAGCTGAAGACGTTGCCGCTCACCGGTTCGCCGTCCGGTCCGGCCACGTTCAGGAAGGGCCAGTCGAAGGTCTGGGTCGCCTCGGCCAGCCAGTCCTTGACGGCCGGTATCTGCGCGACGGAGAAGATCACGACGATCATCGCGTAGGGGGCGTAGGCCCGCAGGACCTCGCGGGGCGGGTCCTCCTCGTCGAGTTCCTCGCTGCGGGCGCCGGTGAGCACGGAGGCGCGCACCGAGTCGGCGGCGGGCACGCGCGCGTGCGGCGTCGCGACCAGGGCGCCCGCGCCCGCCAGGGCGGCGCCGATGTCGGCGAGTTGGGCGGAGAGGTAGTTGGAGGCGGCGAACTGGGCTACGGCGAAGGCGACTCCGCAGGCCAGGGCGGGCACCCAGGTCTCGCGCAGGCCGCGCCGGCCGTCCACCAGCCAGACCAGCACGAGGGGCACCACGAGGGCCAGCAGCGGCGTCTGACGGCCCACCACGGACGCCACCGAGTCCAGCGGCAGTCCGGTCACCTGGGCGAGCGTGACGACCGGTGTGCCCATCGCGCCGAAGGCCACGGGCGCGGTGTTGGCGACCAGGGCGACGACGGCGGCGCGCACCGGTTCGAAGCCGAGGGCGACCAGCATGACGGCGCTGATCGCGACGGGCGCCCCGAAGCCGGCGAGCGCTTCGAGCAGCGCCCCGAAGCAGAAGGCGATGACGAGCGCCTGGATGCGCGGGTCGTCGGACAGCCGCCCGAAGGACCGGCGCAGGATGTCGAAGTGCCGGGTGCGGACGGTCATCCGGTACACCCACAGGGCGTTGACGACGATCCACAGGATGGGGAAGAGGCCGAAGACGGCGCCCTGGGCGGCGCTGGAGAGGGTCTGGCCCAGGGGCATGCCGTAGGCGAGGCAGGCGACGAGGACGGCGGCGAGGAGCCCGGTCAGGCCCGCCAGGTGTGCCTTCATGCGGACGGCGCCGAGCAGGACCAGGACGATCACGAGGGGCAGGGCCGCCACGAGGGCGGACAGGCCGAGCGAGCCGGCGACGGGTTCCAGTTCCTGGACGTACACGGGCGCCTCCCCGGCTTCCGTCATGCGAAAGCGATTTCTCGCGACCTCAGAACGGAATGGTCATGTCCACGCCAAGCCCGCGTCAATGGGTGTGCGTGGGGAGGAACCGGGGTGCGGTCAGCTGTCGGGCGACCGGAGGACGCGCAGGTGTCCTCGCCGCGCGACCTCCATCGGGTCGGCCGCGCGCCCGCCGCCGGCCTCGGCCGCCCGCTCCTGGGGGCGGGCCGCCTCGCGCACGGCGTTCGCAAGCGCTTCCAGGTCGTCGCCGCTGGGGCGCGCCGGGGCGGAACCGTCGAGGAGCCGGACGACCTCCCAGCCGCGCGGGGCGGTGAGGCGCTCGGAGTGCTCGGCGCACAGGTCGTAGCAGTGGGGTTCGGCGTAGGTGGCGAGCGGGCCGAGGACCGCGGTCGAGTCGGCGTAGACGTACGTCAGCGTCGCGACGGCGGGACGGCCGCAGGCGGTGCGCGAACAGCGACGTACAGGGCTCACGACGATGGACGGTACCTCACTCTTGACCGGGCCGCGACGACTCTCCACCAGGTCACTCCCCCGTGTCGCGTTGTGAGACGCCCCACGCACCCCGTCCGGCCCACCTGGCTGACCTGCCCGAACAGCGTCGTCCGACGCGTCGGAGAAGCCCGTAAGCGGTCAAGAGTCGTCACAAAACCCTCAACTGCCGTGAGGTTGGCGCTCTCGTAGGGATACGGATTCGAGCCCAACCTTGGCTTGAATGGTCATGTAACGACATGCCGCGCGGGTCGGCCGGAAGCCGTCCGTGCCGCCGTGCGGTGCCGGGCGCACGGGCCTGGCGGGGACTACCCTTCACCAGTGATGGACAAGCCCGTGACGCCCCGTGACGCCGCCCCCGGGCCCCGCCGCCGTGATCGCCACGGCCGGGGCATGCGCGGCCCGATCGCACCGCCGCAGGTGCCGCTCGCCGCGAGCCGCGCGGAGGCCTTCGCGGACCTGGTGCAGGACTCCGTGGAGCGCCTGGAGCGGCGGTGGCCGCAGCTCGCCGACATCGATTTCCTGGTCCTCGAGGTGCCGCGCCTGGACGGCCCCGGCCAGGCCTGGAACGACGAGGCGGTACCGCTCGGCGGCACGATCGGCGCCCGCGAGGGCCGTCCCGCGCGTGTGGTGGTCTACCGGCGACCGGTCGAGATCCGCACCAAGGGCCGCGACGAGCGGGCGGCGCTGGTGCACGAGGTCGTCGTCGAGCAGGTCGCCGAGCTGCTCGGGCTGACGCCGGAGACGGTGGATCCGCGGTACGGCGAGGACCAGGGCTGAGACCGGCCGAAACCGGTCGCCCGCCCTACTTCTGCAGCACCGACAGGTCCTCGTCCGCCTCCGGCACCGCGACCGTCCCCCGGTCGTCCGGCAGGGTCTGCACCGTGAAGCCGGGGACTCCGCCCTCGCTCGCGGTCAGGGTGCGGGCGCCGTAGACCGGGCCTCCGGACTTCGGCTCGACCGTGAGCGCGTACGTGCCCTTCAGGCCGCTGGGGACCGGGGGCTCGATGTCCTGGGTCGTGCCCGCCTTGATCGTGTACGTCTTGGACACCGGAGTGCCCCCCTCGCTGCCCGCCGAGGCGGTGACCTCGACCGTGGCGGCGCCGGCGGGGGCGGTCAGGGACAGGGCGCTGCCCTTGGCGCTGTTGTCCGCGGAGGTCGCGCGCGTGCCGACCGGGCGGGCGGCCGGGATGAACGCCGTCTCCTGCTTGTCGCCCTCGCCGCGTACGACCCGCAGGGCCGCCACCACCGGCACGGCCCCGTCCGTCGGCGTCAGCACCAGGGAGCCCGCCTCGCCGCGCGTCACGTCGCCCAGGTCGACGGCGGTCGTCATACCGCCCTTGACGTGCACCGTCTCGTGCCCCGCCGGGGTGATCAGCCCGGAGGGGGAGGCGAGGCGCACCTTCAGGTCGGCGTCGTCATCGCCGGGTGTGAAGGCGACCAGGCGCACCGAGGTCGCGTCCTTGGGGACACCGGGCAGGACCAGGCTGCCCGACGGGTCCGTGGAGGCGGCCAGCCAGTCGCCGCCCAGCTTGTCGTCGAGGGCCTGCACGGCGGCGCCCACGCGGCCGCTGCGGACGTTGACGTGCACCGTGACGTTGGCCTGCTGCTCGTCGGTGAGGGTGGAGAGCAGGACCGGCTCGCTGGAGTGCGGCTGGACCGTGATGCCCTCCCCCACCGTGGACTGGAGGGCGCCGTCCTTGCCGTAGAGCTCGATGTCGACCACGGCGGCCGAGCCGTCGGGGTTCGTCAGGTGGACGTAGTCGGTGCGGTCGGCCGCCGTGCTGGCGCCGGGGAACCAGAAACTCGTGTCCGGGGCCGTGCAGTTGACGCCCTGGAGGCCGCGCCCGGTCCCCGCGGCGACCTCCGTCGTCTCCTGGACGGTCCAGCCGGGCGCGAACCTGCCGTCCGCGGTGCCGACGAGGGCGGGCGTGTCGGCTCCGGAACTGTCCCCGGTGACCGGCTTGCCGGGCTCCTCGGGGGTCAGCACGGGCTTCTCGGTCTTCTTCTCGCCGGACTTCTCGTCGTCCTTCTTGCCCTGGCCGCCGCCCGCGCCCGAGCCGTCCGCCGACTCCTCGGCCGCCGCCTGGAGTTCGGCCTTGCCGCCGCCTTCCGTGCCCTTGGTGACGGGCGTGAAGGAGGTGTCCGCGTCTCGGCGAGGTCGGACATGCT
>NZ_GG657757.1:3507330-3553635 GCF_000158955.1 Streptomyces viridochromogenes DSM 40736
GGGTCGTGCTGCTCTGCCGGGTCGTACGGCACGCCGTAGCCCTGGGTGTAGGCCTGGTCGTAGCCCGTCTGGTCGTACGACGGTGTCTGGGGCTGCCCGCCGTAGGCGTACGGGTCGTACTGGCCGCCCTGGTACGGGTCCGCCTGGTACTGCCCGTTGTACGCGTCCGCCGGGTACTGGGCGCCCTGGTACTGGTCGCCGTAGCCGGTGTAGTCGCCGCCCGGGTAGCCCGCCGCGTTCCACTGGCCGTGGTTCTGCTGCTGCGGGACCCCTGCGGGTGGCTGTTCCGGTGGCGCGGGCGCGGCCGGGAACTCCTCGGGTGCCGTGGCCCCTTCGGCCTCGGCCTGGGCGCGCAGGCGGCGGGCGCGGCGGCCCTCGCCGGCGACCGCCTGGGCCGGGACGACCGGCTCCTCGGGCAGGTCGTCGTCGACGTCGCGGCGCCGGCCCGGCAGGGCGAGCACCACGAGGACGACGGCGAGCAGGCCCTGCGCCCACAGCCACAGGGTGTGGGTGAGCGGGTCGTCGTAGGTGACGTCCAGCTTGCCGCCGGTGGCGGGGAGTTCGAAGCCCTGGGCCCAGCCGTCGACGGTGGTGCGGGTCAGCGGCTTGCCGTCGAGCGTGGCCGTCCAGCCGTCGGAGGCGGTGTCGGCCAGGCGCAGCACGCGTCCGTCGGTGCCGGTCGGGATCGTGGTGTGGATGTCGACGGGGCCGGCGGCGACGGGCTGGGAGGTGCCGGAGCCGGAGGCCGGGACGATGGCGGCGCGCGCGACCTCCTGGTCGATCCGCCACAGCGCCCCGCCGCCCTGCTGGCTCAGCCGGGTCAGCCCGGGCGTGGCGTCCAGGACACGGGTGACCTCGCGGGGCGCGCCCTGGTGGACGAGGACGTAGCGCACGGCGAAACCGCCGAGCTGGTCGGCCTGGTCGGCGCCGGAGCCGGCGACGAGGTTGGCGACGACCTTGTCGAGCTTGCCGTTCTCGCCGTCGGCCGCGGCGATCTCACCGTCGCCGAGGCGGGCACCGGAGCCACGGACCAGCATGTAGCCGACATGGGAGGCGGAGTCGCTGTCGAGGACCAGGGTGCGGGCCTGGTCGCGGGTGCCGCTCTCCTCGGCGACGAACGCGGGCACCTGGGTCGGGTCTCGCCGCTCCAGGGGCCCGTCGGCACCGCGGATGATCCAGCCGGCGGCGAGGAGCAGCGGGCCCGCGACCGAGGCGAAGGCGATCAGCGCGGCGACCGGCTGGCGCCAGCCGAAGCTCTGCTCGGCCACCCGCGCGCGTGCCCCGTCGGCGCCGAGGACGGCCGCGGCCAGGAGGGCGATGCCGTAGACCAGGGTCGCGGGTCCGGCCCAGGTGGAGCTGTTGGCCAGGACCGCGAAGACGAAGCCGGTCAGGGCGACGGCCCAGGCCGTCCGGATGCCCGACTGGCGTTCGGAGCGCAGCAGGGCGGCGAGCGCGGCCAGCACGATGCCGATCAGCATCAGGCCGCTGACGGTGCCGGGGCCGCCCGGGCTGGCGCCGAGCAGGTCGAGGGCGGAGGCGGCCGAGGGGCCGTAGTCCAGGCCGGCCTGCCGGAAGAAGCCGAACGGAAGCAGTGACAGCGACCAGGGCGCGAGGACCAGCAGGGGCGTGCCGAGCTGGGCGAGGAAGCGCGGTCCGTAGGCCGTGATCTCCGACCGGCGCAGGACCAGCAGCCCGGCGCCGAGGAGCAGCGCGATGGGCCACACGATCGGGGTGAACGCCGTGGCGACGGTCAGCAGCAGGGCGTAGGCCCAGGTGGCGCGCCAACTGCCTCGGGTGCCCGCGGGGTTGGCCAGGCCGCCGGCCGCGATGCCCGCGCGGGCGATGAGCGGCAGCAGCACGGCCAGGACGGCGGTGCCGATCCGGCCGCCGGCCAGGGCGCCGGTGGCGGCGGGCAGGAAGGCGTGGGCGACGGCCGCCCAGGCGCGCAGCAGCCGGGACTCCACCAGGGGGCGGGAGGCGAAGTACGCGGTGACACCGGCCAGCGGCACCGAGCCGATGAGCAGGACCGTCACGGCGAGGCCGGTCGAGCCGAACAGCAGGGAGGCCAGCATCGCCACGAGCGCGACGTACGGCGGCGTGGAGGAGGTGCCGCCGGCGGCGACCGGGTGCCAGGCGTCCAGGTAGCGCGCCCAGAGGTCGGCGGAGTCGGCCGGGGCGGGCAGCAGGGCGCCGCCCGCGAGCGCGCCGCCGCCGAGGAGTTCGCGGCAGGCGGCCAGGGAGACGAGCAGCAGGACCAGGAAGAGCACCGGGCCGGGCTTGCGTGCGATGCGCTTGAGCCGGGCGAACTGCTCGATCTCCAGGAAGTCCGCGTCGTCGCCGCCCGGGCCCGACTCGACGGCGCCGCCGTGCCGTCCCGCGCCGGCGGCGACTTCCGGGTCGGAGCGGCCGACGACGTTGCTCGCGACCTGTTCGACGGTGGCGCGGACGGTCGCGCCGGGCGGCGGGAACAGCGCCCGCAGCTCGTCCTTGTCGATCTGGGGTGCGCCTCTGCCGCGTCGTCCGGCGAGGATCCGCTCGGGCCTGAGCAGTGTGCCCATGAGGCCGCGGATCTCGTCGACGGCCTGTCCGGGGACCTTGCCGACGAGGTAGGCGAGCGTGCGCAGCAGGGTGCCGAGCACGATCCGCAGCAGCACCCAGGGCAGCACGGCCGTACGCGCGTTGACGAGGAGGGTGTAGACGGCGCCGGCCTTGTCGACCTTGTGCGGGGAGGCCGACGTGCGGCCCACGCAGTCGACGGTGCGGCGCTCACGGGAGGACGCCTCGGCGTGCCGGACGACCGCTTCGGGGGCGACCAGGACGCGGTACCCCGCCGCGTGCGCGCGCCAGCACAGGTCGACGTCGTCGCGCATGAGGGGCAGGTGCCGGTCGAAACCGCCGAGCTGTTCGAAGACGTCGCGGCGGACGAGCATGCCGGCGGTGGACACCGACAGCACGGTCCGGACGTGGTCGTGCTGGCCCTGGTCCTGCTCGCGGCGGTCCAGACCGGTCCAGCGGCGGCCGGAGTTGGCGATGGAGACGCCGACCTCCAGCAGCTGCCGCTTGTCGTACCAGCCACGGAGCTTGGGGCCCACCACGGCCACGTCCTCGCGGCCCAGCTCGTACTCGTTCTCCACGACCCGCAGCAGCTGGGCCAGGGCGTCGGGTTCCGGGGCGCAGTCGTCGTGCAGCAGCCACAGCCACTGCACCGGCTCGCCGTGCGGGAGGTCCGGCAGGTCGTACGCCTCGTCGCGCCAGGAGCGCGTGACCGGGTCCCAGCCGCTGGGCCGCTTCAGGTACGGCAGGTGCTCCGGGGTGAGGACCGGGGCGGTGCGGCCGCACTCCTCGACGGCCTGGCCGAAGCCGGTGCGGCGGGCGAGGTGCAGTACGCGGTCGGCGCCGAGGGCGTCGGTGACCAGCTGGGCGGAGTCGTCCGCGCTGCCGGTGTCGGCCCCCATCGCGTACTGGACGGGTCGCTCCTGGCCGACCAGCCCGGCGAGCGCGTCGGGCAGCCAGCGGGCCCCGTCGTGGGAGACGAGGACCGCGGTCACCACATGACGCGGGAACTCAGGGGGGCGGGCCGGGTCGAACGCGGCTGTGGCAGCGGGGTCGTGATGGGCTGCCGGGTGGCTGTGCACGGACATCGAGGTACGGGCCCCGGTTCGGTGGACTTCGGTGGACGCCCGCGACCGGTGGGGGCAGCGGGGCGTCTCGGACGAGCGACCACACTACTGGCAGTCCAATAGGGGCGGCGCGCAGCGCCTCGTTGAGGGGCGGTGGTCGGGAGACGGGCGGGCAGGGCGGCCCGCCGCCTGTGGACAACCCACCCGCGACGGGCCGTTCACGAAGAGGGGTGGAGTCAGACCGCGGCCTTCTTCAGCCGGCGGCGCTCCCGCTCGGACAGGCCGCCCCAGATGCCGAAGCGCTCGTCGTTGGCGAGCGCGTACTCGAGGCACTCGGAGCGGACCTCGCAGGAGAGGCAGACCTTCTTGGCCTCCCGGGTCGAGCCACCCTTCTCGGGGAAGAAGGACTCGGGGTCGGTCTGGGCGCACAGTGCGCGCTCCTGCCAGCCGAGTTCCTCGTCCGCGTCGTCGACCAGCAGTTGCTGCACCAGCTCGGTCATGTGCGCCCCTCGTCTGTTCTTTTCCGCGTCCCCGTGATGTAGCCGTTACCGATTCCGGCTGAACGACACGAGTGAAATTACAAGTGTGCTGCTCCGGGCGAGTCAAGCCGAGATCTGCTATTGAGCCCCTTATTCACTCTGCGGAACCAAGCCCATGCGGAAAGTGTTCAAATCACCATAAACCCTGACACACAGACGGAGCCCACGAGGGCACCCACCTTCCGCCGGACCCCTCGCAGACCTGTACGGAGAAGGACGCCCAGAGGTTCGATCTCGTTCCGACACGTACACCGAAGCGAACCGGATCACAGTCGGATCACGAGTACGCAACGGCGCTCGCGCGCACGGATGGACGCCATGTGTCCCGGACGGGCCATGAACAAACCTTTCATCTGAGCGGTGAACCGGAAGAGGTGAAACCCGTCCCACTTCCCGGGTGCCGAGTTGACAGTGGGGGTGTGAACCGGTGTCCTAGTGGGCATGCTCGCGAACTTGGCATTCACCTCGACCCGCACCGCCGGGTCCCACGGTGCTGCCCGCGCTCGCTGTAGCTGTTGCTGTTCCAGCTGTTGAGCCACACCCGCTCCAGCTGAAGGCCGAGCCACCCGTCCCTCGGCTCTCGTTCCCTCTGACCTTCTTTCACTGAGGAACCACCCCACCCCATGAACAGCGACAGCGACCTCCAGATCGCCGGCGACATCCTCGAAGTCGCGCACCTGCTCCAGGCCCCGCGCGAGCACCCGGCCACCGTCGCCGAGTTCGTCGGCCTCGCCCGCTCCATCGCCGCCGACCGCTCCCAGTGGGAGCACCTCGTCCGGTACGACGCGACCAGCCGCTGGTACCACCGGCTGCGCACCGGCCCGGGCTACGAGGTGTGGCTGCTGTCCTGGGTGCCCGGGCAGGGCAGCGGACCGCACGACCACGGCCGCTCCTCCGGTGTGCTGACCGTGCTGGACGGCACGCTGACCGAGCGCACGGACCGGGGAACGCGCGCCTTGCGGGCGGGCGCGCAGCGCGTTTTCGCGCCGGGGTACGTGCACGAGGTGGACAACGACACGCTGGAGCCGGCGGTGAGCCTGCACGTCTACTACCCGGGGCTGACGGAGATGCCGATGCACACGGCCCCGCACTGCGAGGCGCTGAGCGAGCCGGGCGCCCTCACCGCCTGACCGGTTGCCCTCACCGCCTGACCGGTTGCCGTGGCCGCTTGACCGGTTGTCGTGGCCGCCGACCGGTTGTCGTAGGGGCCTGCAAGACTGTCGCCCATGCGCATTGTGGTTCTGGCAGGCGGCATCGGTGGTGCCCGGTTCCTGCGCGGTCTGAAGCGGGCCGTGCCGGACGCGGACATCACGGTCATCGGCAACACCGGGGACGACATCCACCTCTTCGGGCTGAAGGTCTGCCCGGACCTCGACACGGTGATGTACACGCTCGGCGGCGGCATCAACGAGGAGCAGGGCTGGGGGCGCGCCGACGAGACCTTCCACCTCAAGGAGGAGCTCGCGGCGTACGGCGTCGGGCCCGAGTGGTTCGGCCTCGGCGACCGGGACTTCGCCACGCACATCGTGCGGACCCAGATGATCGGCGCCGGATACCCGCTCAGTGCGGTGACGCAGGCGCTGTGCGACCGCTGGAAGCCGGGCGTGCGGTTGATCCCGATGTCCGACGACCGCATCGAGACCCATGTGGCCGTCGAGGTCGACGGTGAACGCAAGGCGGTCCACTTCCAGGAGTACTGGGTGCGGCTGCGCGCCTCGGTGCCCGCGGAGGCGATCGTGCCGGTCGGCGCCGACCAGGCGAAGCCCGCGCCGGGCGTCCTGGAGGCCATCGCCGAGGCGGACGTGATCCTCTTCCCGCCGTCCAACCCGGTCGTGTCGATCGGCACGATCCTCGCCGTCCCCGGTGTCCGGGAGGCGATCGCGGACGCCGGGGTGCCGGTGGTCGGCCTGTCCCCCATCGTCGGCGACGCGCCCGTGCGGGGCATGGCCGACAAGGTGCTCGCGGCCGTGGGGGTCGAGTCGACCGCGTCGGCGGTGGCCGAGCACTACGGCTCGGGCCTGCTGGACGGCTGGCTCGTCGACACGGTGGACGCGGGCGCGGTGGAGCGCGTGGAGGCGGCCGGGATCCGCTGCCGTGCCGTGCCGCTGATGATGACCGACGCCGACGCGACCGCGCAGATGGCCCGGGAGGCGCTGGCACTGGCGGAGGAGGTGCGGGCGGTTTGAGCGGCGAGGTCTCGCATGACCGGCAGGGCGCCGACGGGTACCGGGTGTGGGCCCTGGGCGGTATGCCGGAGGTCACGGCCGGGGACGACGTGGCCAAGCTGATCGCGGCCGCCGAGCCCGGCCTGGCCGACGGTGACGTGCTGCTCGTCACCTCGAAGATCGTGTCCAAGGCGGAGGGCCGGGTCCTGCGGGCGGCCGACCGGGAGGCGGCCATCGACGCGGAGACGGTGCGGGTGGTCGCCCGGCGGGGCAGCCTCCGGATCGTCGAGACCCGGCAGGGCCTCGTCATGGCGGCGGCCGGGGTCGACGCCTCCAACACGCCGTCCGGGACCGTGCTGTTGCTGCCCGAGGACCCGGACGCCTCCGCCCGCGCGATCCGCGAGGGACTGCGGGACGTCCTGGGCGTCGACGTCGGCGTCGTCGTCACCGACACCTTCGGGCGACCCTGGCGCGCGGGGCTCACGGACGTCGCGATCGGCGCCGCCGGGGTGCGCGTGCTCGACGACCTGCGCGGGGGCACGGACGCGTACGGCAATCCGCTCAGCGCCACCGTCGTCGCCACCGCCGACGAACTCGCCGCCGCCGGCGACCTGGTCAAGGGCAAGGCCGCCGGGCTGCCCGTCGCCGTGGTGCGCGGACTGCCGCACGTGGTGGCGGACGGCGACGACGCGGAGGGCGCGCGGGCCATGGTGCGCGGCGCGCGCGACGACATGTTCCGGCTCGGTACGTCGGAGGCGGTACGGCTGGCCGTGACCCAGCGACGTACGGTCCGGGCCTTCACGGACGAGCCCGTCGACCCCGGAGCGGTACGGCGGGCGGTGGCCGCGGCGGTGACGGCACCGGCCCCGCACCACACCACTCCGTGGCGCTTCGTCCTGCTGGAGTCCGAGGAGTCGCGGACGCGGCTGCTCGACGCCATGCGCGACGCGTGGATCGCCGACCTGCGGCGGGACGGCAAGACGGAGGAGTCCGTCGCCAAGCGCGTGCGGCGGGGGGACGTCCTGCGGAACGCGCCGTACCTCGTCGTCCCCTGCCTGGTCATGGACGGCTCGCACACCTACGGCGATCCCCGGCGCGACACCGCCGAGCGGGAGATGTTCGTGGTCGCCGCGGGCGCCGGAGTGCAGAACTTCCTGGTCGCGCTGGCCGGGGAGCGGCTCGGGTCGGCATGGGTGTCCTCGACGATGTTCTGCCGGGACGTGGTGCGCGAGGTGCTGGGACTGCCGGCGGACTGGGACCCGATGGGCGCGGTGGCGGTCGGGCATCCGGCGGAGGAACCGCGGCCACGGCCGGAGCGGGACGCCGGGGCGTTCATCGAGGTGCGGTGACGGACGCGGGGCGGGGCCTACTCTCGTAGGGCCGCTCCTCTCGGATCCCAGGGATTTCATTCATGGCAGGACGATTCGCTCCCAGACCCACGCGTACAACCGTGCGCGGTGGCGAGGCCGTCGTACCTGTTCCGCGTCAGCAGGGGCGGGCGGACACCGGGCGGGTGCGGGACTGGGCGCCGGACGGGCCGCTGGATCTCGGGCTGGTGCTGGGGCCGCTGCGGCGTGGGCCGGGGGACCCGACGTTCCGTGCGATGCCGGACGGGTCCGTGTGGCGGGCCTGCCGTACGCCGGCCGGGCCCGGGACGCTACGGGTCTGCGCGTACGGCGGTGGGGTGCGCGGTCAGGCCTGGGGGCCCGGGGCGGAGTGGCTGCTGGAGCGGTTGCCGGAGCTGCTCGGCGCCGCGGACGACCCGTCGGCTTTCGTGCCGCGGCACCGGCTGGTGGCGGTGGCCCGGCATCGGCGGCCGGGGCTGAGACTGACGCGGACCGGTCTCGTGCTGGAGTCGCTGATTCCGTCGATTCTGGAGCAGAAGGTCACGGCCGACGAGGCGTACCGGGCGTGGCGGCTGCTGGTGCGCAAGTTCGGGGAGCCGGCGCCGGGGCCCGCGCCCGAGCGGATGTGTGTGATGCCGGCGCCCCGTACGTGGGCGCTGATTCCGTCGTGGGAGTGGCATCGGGCCGGGGTCGACAACAAGCGGGCGTCGACGATCCTGCGTGCGGTGCGGGTGGCCGGGCGGTTGGAGGAGGCGGTCCGGATGGAGCCGGGGGCCGCGCGGGCGCGGTTGGAGGTCGTGCCGGGGGTCGGGCCGTGGACGTCGGCCGAGACGGTGCAGCGGAGTCATGGGGCGGCGGACGAGGTGACCGTGGGGGATCTGCATCTGCCGCGGATCGTGGGGTGGGCGCTGGCCGGGGATCGGGATGCGGATGACTCCGTGATGCTGGATTTGCTGGAGCCGTATGCGGGGCAGCGGCATCGGGCGGCTCGGTTGATTCTGCTGAGTGGGAGGGTGCCGGGGCGGCGGGTGCCGAAGATGCCTCGGTGGGATATCGGGCAGTTGTGAGGGCTGCCCGTTTTCGGGGGCTCGGCGTTGGTGCTGAGGGCGGGGCGCTGCGCAGCCCGGCGGCGCGGGGTGCCGCTGCGCCCACCCGTGCCGCCCCAGCGGCACGACTGCCCGCAGCTAGGGCGGCACGACTGGCCGCAGCTCGGGCGGCACGACTGCCCGCAGCTAGGGCGGCACGACTGGCCGTAGCTGGGTTATTGGTCGGATGAGAAGCGGACCGCTGCTGGGGGGATTTGGGCGTCGCACCAGATGCGGGTGCCCTCCAGGAGTTCGTTGTCGGGGCCGACCGTCGCGCCGTCGCCTATGACCGCGCCGGTGAGGACGGAGCGTTCGCCGACCCGGGCCCGGGTGCCTACGAGGGAGTCGGTGATGACCGCGCCGGGTTCGATCACCGCGCCTGCGAGGATCGTGCTGCCGAACACGCGGGCTCCCTCGGCGACGAAGGCGCCCTCGCCCACCACCGTGCCGCCCGAGAGCTTCGCGTCGGACGCGACGGTCGCCGTCGGGAGGACCAGGCGGTCACCGCAGCGGCCGGGGACCGCGGGAGACGGGGCGCGGCCGAGGACCAGGTCCGCCGAGCCCCGGACGAAGGCCGCCGGCGTGCCCAGGTCCAGCCAGTACGTCGAGTCGACCATGCCCTGGAGGTGCGCCCCGGCGGACAGCAGGTCGGGGAAGGTCTCCCGCTCCACCGAGACCGGGCGGCCCAGCGGGATCGTGTCGATGACCGAGCGGCGGAAGACGTACGCACCCGCGTTGATCTGGTCGGTGACGATCTCCTCCGGCGTCTGCGGCTTCTCCAGGAACGCCAGGACCCGGCCGGTGTCGTCCGTGGGGACCAGACCGTAGGCGCGGGGGTCCGTGACCTTCGTGAGGTGGAGCGAGACGTCCGCGCCCGTAGTCGCGTGGGTGTCCACCAGCGCCGGGATGTCGAGGCCCGTCAGGATGTCCCCGTTGAAGATCAGCACCGGGTCGTCGGGGCCGGAGTGCAGCCGCGAGGCCACGTTGCGGATGGCGCCGCCCGTGCCCAGGGGCTCCTCCTCCGTCACGTACTCGAGGTGGAGTCCAAGAGCGGAGCCGTCACCGAAGTACGGCTCGAAGACCTCGGCCAGGTAGGACGTGGCGAGGACGATGTGCTCGACGCCCGCGGCTCTCGCTCTCGCCAGCTGGTGCGTGAGGAAGGGCACCCCGGCCGCCGGGACCATGGGCTTGGGCGTGTGCACCGTGAGCGGGCGCAGCCGGGTGCCCTTGCCGCCGACCAGGAGGATCGCTTCTGTCACGTGTCGTCTCTGCTTCCTGCCGGGACCGGCCGAACTGTCTTTCGGCCGGTCAGTGTATGCAGACCGTTCCGTGGCGCCTTCGCTGGCCGTGCGGCATTCCGCCCCGCTGCCCCCCGACGGCGGTGAAGGTGTGTCTCAGCGGCCCTGGTAACCGGCCGCCTTCGAGCGGGCCGAGCCGAGCTTGCCGTAGAGCTTGCGTCCCGGGCATGACGTGTTGAAGCCGTCCCGGTGACCTGAGATCACGTTCAGTCGAACCTTCTTGCCTTTTCGGTAGAGGTTGCCACCTCCCGACTTCAGGTATGTCTTGCCCCGCGGATTCATCCGGTACAGGCCGAGCTTCCACGCCGCGAGCCGGGCGATGCCCTTGACGGCGGCGGACGACGGCTTCTTGGACCCGTACGAACCGAGGACGGCGATCCCCATGCTGTTGCTGTTGAAACCACGGGTGTGCGCGCCGAGGACCGGCTTCGCCACGCCCCCCGCGCGGCCCTCGTAGATCTTTCCGCACTTGTCGATGAGGAAGTTGTAGCCGATGTCCCGCCAGCCCATGCTCTTGACGTGGTAGCGGTAGATACTGCGGATGAGTGAGGGGGCCTGCGAGCAGCTGTAGCCGTTGCCGCTGGCCGTGTGGTGCACGAAGACCGCCTTGACCTTCTTCGTGTAGACGAACTTGCTCTCCCGCAGCCCCTCGTTCGCGCCCCAGCCTCGCCGCGTGACGATCCGCGGCCGCGGGCCGACGTACGGCTTCGCGAGCTGTGCCTGCGTCAGCGCGTCGGCGTTGAGAGCGAAGTACTCCTGCTCGGTCTCGGCGCGGCTCAGTTCCGAGATCTCGGTGGCGCCGAGGGGGGCGAGTCCGGCGTTGGCCGCGGAGGCCGCGTCGGCGGCGGCGACGGCAGCGGCGTCGGTGACGGCGGAGTCATCGGCGTTCAGTTCGGCGGTGCGGGGGATTTCCTCCGGAGCCCCGGGGAGTGCGGCGGCGTCCGTGGTGTCCCCGGAGAGTGTGCCCCCGGCCTGGGCGCCTTCCGCCGCGTCGCCCGGGTCCACGAGTTCGAGGCGGAGGCCGGAGGGGAACGCGGACGCGCCGGGCGGCTCGTAGGCGCCCGTGCCGTGTGCGCCGGGGGCGGCGTCCGTGTCGTCGGGGTCGGGGGTGACCCGGAGTTCCACACCGTCGGACCTGCCCACCCACAGGGGTGCCGTGGCGCCCCGTACCCGGCCCGGGGCGCCCTCGGGGGTGTTCGGGTCGGACCTGTGCTCGGCGGTGTGCGTCTCGAGGTCCTGCCAGCCCGTCCAGGTGCCGGTGCCGGCGGTGCGGGTGCGGACCTGGACGCGGCCGTGCAGTTCCACTTCGGGGTCGTCCCAGATGACGCCGACGAGGGAGAAGCCGCGTACGGCACGGCGGGGCAGGCCCAGTTCGGCGGTGCCGGGGACGGTCGGGGTGGCGCGGCTCTGGGTGAGGGGTTCGAGGGGGAGGGACTGGGTGCTGCCGGGGGCGTACGGCTCGGCGGCGCGCCGGTCGGTCGTGGTGGTGGTTGTCGTAGTGGTGGTTGTCGTGGTCGGCGTCCCCGCTCGGGGCGCGGGTCTCGCTGTCGTGGCGGCTTCCGCGGTGGGTACCGGTCTCTCCGTCCCCGCCAGGGCGGGGGGAGCGAGCGGGAGGGCCAGAGCGGCCGCACAGGTGACACCGATGGAAGAAGCAAGGAATCCACGCATGCCCCTGATGTTGGACATGGTCATATAACTCTGTCCATTTGGGATGTGACGCTCTGTCGCCCAGCGTGCGGCCGAACCGGTGACGGAGCGGCGGCGGGGCGACGGCCGGGGCGTTGGGCGCGGGCTCGTGCGGCACGTACGCTTGCGCGGGTGAACGCCACCGATCGCACCCCTGCCGACCTGCTGGGTTCCGCGCTCGCCGCGGATCCGGGACGTCCCCTTGTGACCTTCTACGACGACGCCACCGGCGAACGCGTCGAACTCTCCGTGGCCACCTTCGCCAATTGGGTGGCCAAGACCGCCAACCTCCTCCAGGACGAGTTGTCCGTCGAACCCGGGGACCGGGTGGCGCTGTCGCTGCCCGCGCACTGGCAGACGGCGGTGTGGCTGCTGGCCTGCTCGTCGGTGGGGGTCGTCGCGGACGTGTCGGGGGACGCGCGGGCGGCCGACGTCGTGGTGAGCGGGCCGGACGGGCTGGAGGCGGCGCGGGCGTGCTCCGGGGCGCGGATCGCGATGGCGCTGCGGCCGCTCGGGGGGCGGTTTCCGCAGGTTCCCGAGGGGTTCGTCGACTACGCGGTGGAGGTGCCGGGGCAGGGGGACCGGTTCGTGCCGTACGCGCCGGTGGATCCGGAGGGGCCTGCGCTGATCGTGGCGGGGCGGGAGTTCAGTGGGGCGGAGGTCGTGGAGCGGGCTCGGGCGGAGGCTACGGGGCTGGGGCTTACGGGGCCGGGGTCGCGGATTCTGTCGGGGTTGCCGTACGACACGTGGGAGGGGTTGAACGCGGGGTTGTACGGGCCGTTGGCCACGGGGGGGTCTGTGGTGTTGTGCCGGCATGTGGAGCTTGCCGGGGACGGGGTGCTGGACAAGCGGGTGGAGAGTGAGCGGGTTACGGCTATCGCCCGGTAGGGCGTCTTGCGCGGTGCTCGGCGTTGGTGCTGGGGGCGGGGCGCTGCGCAGCCCGGCGTTGCGGGGTGCCGCCGCGCCCACCCGTGCCGCCCCAAGCGGCACGACTGCCCGCAGCTAGGGCGGGCGCCTCGTTTGGGCTAGCCCCATCCCTCCCCCGGGCTCCTTTCGCGCCACAGTCGTAGGAGAAGTGCGCGTGGCGCGTTCCTACGTCAGGGGTCAGGAGGGGTCCTGTCTTGGCCGGCACCAGTGGTGGGTCCTTCCGGAGGCCGGGGGCGAGTGTGGGGGCCTCGGCCAGTGGGCGGGGGCTGGTGCGGCGGCGCCGGCGGCGGTGGGCGCGGTGGACTGCGTTCGGGATCACCGTCGTGGTCGTGGCGGCCGCGGGGGCCGGATGGGCGGTGTACGCGAAGCTCAGCGGGAACATCACGCCCGACGAGGCAGCCGCGGCCGAGCTCGCGCGGTACGAGAAGGAACGGCCCACCTCACTGATCAAGGACGCGCGGAACATCCTGCTCATCGGGTCGGACTCGCGTCAGGGCGACGACAACGCCCGCTACGGCCGGGACTCCGGGACCGAGCGGTCGGACACCACGATCCTGCTGCACCTGTCCGCGGGCCGGGGCAGCGCCACCGCCGTCTCCCTGCCCCGGGACCTGATGGTGGACGTGCCGGGCTGCCGGCGCCCGGACGGTTCCCGCAGCGCGCCGAGGTTCGCCATGTTCAACCAGGCGTTCCAGCTGGGCGGCTCGGCCTGCACCATCCGGACCGTCGAGAAGCTCACCGCCATCCGTGTCGACCACCACGTCGTCGTCGACTTCCACGGCTTCAAGCGGATGGTCGACGCGGTCGACGGCGTCGAGGTGTGCCTGAAGGAGCCGATCGACGACCGGGCGGCCAAGCTGCGACTGCCCGCCGGGCGGGTGACGCTCGACGGCGAGCAGGCCCTCGGCTACGTCCGCGCCCGCAAGTCGCTCGGCGACGGCAGCGACACGGAACGCATGGAGCGGCAGCAGCGCTTCCTCGGGGCACTCGTCAACAAGGTACGGAGCAATGACGTCCTGCTGAATCCGGTGAAGCTGTATCCCGTGCTGGACGCCGCCACGTCCTCTCTCACAACGGACCCGGATCTGGCGAGCCTTCGCGGTTTGTACGAACTCGTGCGGGGGCTGCGCGACATCCCCATGGAACAAGTGCAATTCCTGACCGTGCCTCGGCAGTCGTATGCGTACGACACCAATCGCGACCAACTCGTGGAGCCGGCGGCGGAGAGGTTGTTCGAGAGGCTGCGTACGGACACTCCGGTGGCGATCACCGGGTCCGGGTCGAACGGTTCCGCGCCCCTGAGGCCTGCCGATTCGCGTGACGGATCGTACGAGGATTCGCATGCGGCCCCGTTTGCCGAGCCCGTCGTCACCGTTTCTCCTCCACCGACGTTCCGCGGGAACACGGCAGCCGAGGACACCTGTGAGTAAAGCGGGCACCAAGGCAACTCCAAGGCAACGAACTCTTCACCCAGGAAATGGGCGAATTGCCCAAGTGTAGGGACGTGGAATTTGTCACCGTCGTCGCTCGGCACTGAACTGGGCGGTTAGTGTGAGCGATCCCGGTGCGCCCCGGCTCTGAGGACGGTCCTGAGATCGCGCACTGTGTGACCGAGACCCGGGCGCCTTGAGGGGAAGGCGCCGCGCCCCGACGGAGGAAACAGGCAACCGTGGACGCGCAAGGCCGTGGGCGGGCGGACGACATCGATCCCGCAGACCAGTGGGTGATCAATCCGAGCACCGGTGAATACGAATTGCGACTGCCCCCTTCCGCACCGCAGTCGGGTGTTCCCGGGCCCCGCAGGCCGCCGTCCTCCGACTCGGGTCCGCCGGCGCGCGGCCGTACGGAGGCGCCCGGCCGGCCGCGGCCCGAGACGCCCGGCCGTGCGGTGCCGCCGCGCAGGCGCCGCGGGGCGCCGCAGGAGCCGCTGCCCGGGCGCCGCGGGCGGCGGCCCGCCAAGCAGGCCTCGAAGGGCAGGAAGGCCCTGCTCTGGACCGGTGGCGTGATGGCGTTCGTGCTGGTCGCCGGGGCGGGCGCCGCGTACTTCTACATCGAGCACCTGAACAACAACATCGCGTCGGTCTCCGACGACGGCGCGAGCACCGGTGGCTTCGAGAAGGACAAGGCCATCAACATCCTGTTGATCGGCACCGACAAACGCACCGGCGCGGGCAACGAGAAGTACGGCGACGCGGGCAGTGTCGGGCACGCCGACACCACGATCCTGCTGCACGTCTCCAAGGACCGCTCGAACGCGACCGCGCTGAGCATCCCCCGTGACCTGATCGTCGACATCCCGGACTGCCCGACCACGCAGGAGGACGGGTCGCAGAAGGTCATCCCGGGGACGCCGCGGACCCGCTTCAACACCAGCCTCGGCCAGGACGGCCGTACCCCCAGCTGCACCATGCGGACCGTGACGGAGCTGACCGGGGTCAAGCCGGACAACTTCATGGTCGCCGACTTCAACGCCGTCAAGACGCTGACCAGCGCCGTCGGCGGGGTCGAGGTGTGTCTGGGCAAGGACATCGACGACCCGGACTCGCACCTGAAGCTGTCGAAGGGCAACCACACGATCGAGGGCGAGCAGGCGCTGGCCTTCGTGCGCACCCGGCACTCGGTCGGCTTCGGCGGCGACCTGAGCCGGATCGGGCTCCAGCAGCAGTTCCTGAGCGCGCTGATGCGCAAGCTGAAGGACAACGACACGCTCAGCAGCCCCTCGAAGATGCTCGATCTGGCGGAGGCGGGCACGAAGGCTCTGACCGTCGACTCGCAGCTGTCCAGCATCGGCAAGCTGAAGGACCTCGGTCTCGAGCTGGGCAAGCTCAACACCAAGAACCTGACGTTCGCCACGACCCCGGTGATCGACAACCCGGCGGAGAAGGTCCCGACCACGGTCGTCCTCAACGACTCGTCGGCCCCGCAGGTCTTCTCCATGATCAAGAACGACGTCTCCTTCACCGCGGTCAAGGAAAAGAAGAAGAAGGAAGCCGCCGCGGTGGCCGCCCGGTTGAAGGGCACCAAGTCCGCGGCCTCCGAGGTGCGGGTGCGGATCATGAACGGCGGTGCCGTCGCCGGCAGCGCGCAGGAGACGCTCAGCTGGCTGCAGAACGAGGAGGGCGTGAGCAAGTCGGAGAACGCGGGCAACGCGCCCGCCTCCCTGGCGAAGACCACGCTCGAGTACGCCCCCGACCAGGCCGACCAGGCCCGTCGCCTCGCCGACATCATGGGCCTGCCCGGGTCGGCGCTGAAGCCGGGCGAGAGCGTGGAGAACGCCCAGGGCGTACCCGCGATGACCCTGACCCTCGGCAAGGACTTCAAGGGGGCGGGCGCCTCCCAGACCACTCCGACCAAGGCGCCGGCGGACGTGGACAGGTCCACGGCGGACAAGGTCGAGTGCGCCGAGTGACCTGACGGGCCTGATGCACGTCTCACAGGGCGTAGGGCAGGCCTTGTCCGGTGACAACGGGGGTGGGGAAGCAAGATGGCACAGAGCAGCAGTGTGTACGGGGAGGGGACGAAACGGGGTGCCGTCCCACGTGAGCCGGCCCGGGGCAGGTCCGCCGGGCCGGGCGGCGGGGACGGCCCGCGGGGCCGTCGGCCGCGCCGCGGGCGTCGCGCCCTGCGCTGGTCGGCGACCACGCTCTCCGTGCTGGTCCTGGGGACGGCCGGGGCCGGTTACCTCTACTACGAGCACCTGAACGGCAACATCGAGAAGGGCCAGCGCAGCAGCGGCGACTCCAAGGCGACGAAGACCGCTCCGAACGCGGCCGGGCAGACGCCCCTGAACATCCTGCTGATCGGCTCCGACAGCCGTAAGTCCGACGAGAACGTGAAGCTCGGCGGCGCCCGCAACGAGCGCGGCAACCCGCCGCTCGGCGACGTGCAGATGCTCATCCACCTGGCCGCCGACCGCAAGAGCGCCTCCGTGGTGAGCATTCCGCGCGACACCCGGGTCGACATACCCAAGTGCACCGATCCGAGGACCGGAGAGACGTACCCGCCGGTCAACAAGATCATCAACACCTCGCTGGCCCGTGGCGGAGCGGGCTGCACGCTGGCGACCTGGGAGAACCTCACCGGCGTCTACATCGACCACTGGATGACGATCGACTTCGCGGGCGTGGTGCAGATGGCGGACGCCGTCGGCGGGGTCGACGTGTGCGTCGAGCAGAACGTGTGGGACCGTCCGTTGCCCGGCGTGCCCGGCGGCTCGGGCCTGAAGATGAAGGCCGGCCACAAGAAGGTCCAGGGCGTGCAGGCGCTCCAGTGGCTGCGCACCCGCCACGCCTGGGGCAGCGACCCGCTGCGGGCCAGGGCGCAGCACATGTACATGAACTCGATGATCCGCACGCTCAAGGCGCAGAACGTCTTCACCGACACGGGCCGGCTGACGGACCTGGCCGAGGCGGCCACCAAGTCGCTGAACGTGTCGGAGGAGATCGGCACGGTGAAGAAGCTGTACGACCTGGGGATGCAGCTGAAGACGGTGCCGACGGACCGCATCACCATGACGACGCTGCCCACGTCCGAGGACCCGGAGGACGTCAACCACCTGATCCCGGCAGGCGCCGACGCCGACCGGGTGTGGGCCATGCTCCGCGACGACGTGCCCTTCGACGGCAAGGGCGGGAAGCCGCGTTCGAAGAAGACGGAGAAGGCGCGGAAGGCGGAGAAGGGTTCGCGGGATCCGGCCGCGGCGGACGGTGCGATCGGCGTGCTGGTGCAGAACGCCACGCGTTCCAGCACCCTCGGTCCGGTCAGCGGACGCGCGGCGGCCCTCGCCGGGTCGCTCGTGGGCCAGGGATTCACGAAGGCCGCCGCTGACACCTCGCCCGCGCGCTCCGAGGAGCGGACCGTCGTGCGCTATCCGAGCGCCGAACTGGAGGGCGATGCGCGGCGCGTCGCCAAGTCGCTGGGTATTCCGACGAGTTCGGTGAAACAGTCGACCGACGTCTCCGGTGTCACGGTCGTGGTGGGCGCCGACTGGCGTACGGGCACGGCCTATCCGAAGCAGGCGGCGCCGAAGGCCGGGAACCTGCCCGGCGACGCGGACGCGCTCAATGGTTCCGACGCCGGAAAGTGCATGGACGTGTACGCGCCGTACCGCTGGTAGCGGACGAGGCGTCACGCGCACACGAACTCCTCGAACTTCCGTTCATGAATTGGGCTGGATTGCCCAAATGTATGGATGTTGAATTTGTCATTCGGCGCACATCGGCGTTCAACTGGGCGGATAGTGTGAGCGATCCAGTGCTTCTGTGATGACCAAGTACCCGTGCGCCTTCCGGGGGGAGAGGGCGCCGCGTGCCCAGACGGAGGAAACAAGCAACCGTGGACGCGCAACGCCGTGGGCGGGGGGAACCGATCGACCCCGCAGACCAGTGGGTACTCAATCCGAACACCGGCGAATACGAACTGCGACTGACTCCATCCGCAGCGCAGTCGCCGGGCGCCGGGACACGCGGAGCCACCGGCGGCCGCGGTACCGGCCGTGGGACGGGCCCCGGGACGACGACCCGTACCGAGGTCCCGCCGCAGCGCAGACGGCGCGGCGCCCCCGAGGAGCCGCCGCCGGGACGGCGCGGCGGACGGCGGCCTGCCCAGCAGAAGCCGAAGAAGGCGAAGAAGGTGCTGCTGTGGACCGGCGGCACGATGGCGTTCGTACTGGTCGGGGTCGGCGCCGCCGGCTACTTCTACCTCCAGCACCTGGCGGGCAACGTCACGACGACCGACGTCGGCAGCGCGGGCGCGAGCAACTTCAGCAAGGACGAGGCCTTCAGCGTCCTCATCATCGGCACGGACAAGCGCACCGGTGAGGGCAACGAGGGCTACGGCGACAAGGGCAGCTCCGGGCACGCCGACACCACGATCCTGCTGCACGTCGCCGAGGACCGCTCCAACGCGACCGCGCTCAGCATCCCCCGCGACCTGATCGTGGACATCCCGGACTGCCCGACGAAGCAGGAGGACGGCTCGGAGAGGATCGTCGCCGGGCAGCAGGCCGTCCGCTTCAACCGGAGCCTCGGGGAGAACGGCCGGGACCCGGGCTGCACCATGCGCACGGTGCAGGAGAACACCGGTATCCGGGTCGACCACTTCATGATGGCCGACTTCAACGCGGTGAAGACGCTGACCACGGCGGTCGACGGGGTCGACGTCTGCGTGGAGAAAGCGGTCAACGACAAGGACTCCAAACTCGTCCTGCCCGCGGGCGAGTCGAAGGTCGAGGGCGAGCAGGCCCTCGCGTTCGTCCGCACCCGCAAGAGCTTCGGCAACAGCGGCGACCTCGACCGGATCAAGGTCCAGCAGCAGTTCCTGGGCTCGCTCATGCGCAAGATGTCCTCCGGTGACACCCTCACCAGCCCGTCCAAGCTGCTGAAGCTCGCCGAGGCCGCGACCGAGGCGCTGACGGTGGACAAGGCGATCGGCAGCGTCGGCACGCTCAAGGACGTCGCGCTGGAGCTGAAGCAGGTGCCGACGAAGAACATCACCTTCACGACGGTGCCGGTGAAGGACAACCCGGCGGAGACCGTGAAGGCGACGGTCGTCCTCGACGAGACCAAGGCTCCCCAGGTGTTCGACATGATCGCGAACGACGTGTCGTTCACCGAGGTCAAGCGGCAGAAGAAGAAGGAGAAGGACGCCGAGGCCGCGCGGCTGAAGGGCACCAAGGCCCCGGCCTCCGAGGTCCGGGTGCGGATCCAGAACGGCGGTGCCGTCGCCGGCAGCGCCCAGAAGACCCTCCAGTACCTCCAGGTCGAGGAGGGCGTGACCAAGTCGGAGAACGTGGGCAACGCGCCCGCCGCACTGGCGAAGACCACGCTCGAGTACGCCCCCGACCAGGCCGACCAGGCCCGTCGCCTCGCCGACATCATGGGCCTGCCCGGGTCGGCGCTGAAGCCCGGCGAGAGCGTGGCCAACTCCCAGGGGCTGCCCTCGATCACCCTGACCCTGGGCAAGGACTTCAAGGGCGCGGGTGTGAAGCTCGACGCCCCGGTCGAGGCGCCGGACGTGGAGAAGTCCACGGCCGACAAGGTGAAGTGCGCGAGTTGACCCGCTGAGGGCAACTGACAGGCCCGTCGTGCGTCTAACAGGAGGCAGGACGGGCCTGTCGCGTGCGCGGGGGGCGGGAAGGACCGGGGAAGTGACGCAGAGCGGTGTGCGGGAGAACGAGACGCGGGGCGTCCGCGGTGAACCGGGCCCGGGCGAGGCGGAGCCGGCGACGGAGACCGAGACGGAGACGGCTGACGAGGGCGGACCGGCGAAGGACACCGGACCGGACGCCCAGGCGGGTGCACAGCCCCCCGGCGACGGCGGTGACGGCGCTGAAGGCCGGAGCATCGCGGGCCGCCCCCGGCGTCCGCGGCGGCTGCTGAAGTGGTCCGCCGCCGTGCTCGCCTTGCTCATACTCGGGACGGCCGGGGCCGGTTACCTCTACTACCGGCACCTCAACGGCAACATCAAGAAGGACGCCCTGAACCTCGGCGACCACAAGGTCGCCGCTCCCACACCGAACGCCGCCGGTCAGACCCCGCTGAACATCCTGCTCATCGGCTCCGACGCCCGCGACACCGAGGAGAACCAGAAACTCGGCGGCGCCCGCGAGACGTTCGGCGGTACCCCCCTCGCGGACGTCCAGATGCTGCTGCACCTGTCCGCCGACCGCACCAACATGTCGGTCGTCAGCATGCCCCGCGACACCCTGGTGAAGATCCCGAAGTGCACCGACCCGGACGACGGGAAGGTGTACCCGGCGACCCAGGGCCGGACCATGACCAACCAGAGCCTCGGGCACGGCGGTCCGGGCTGCAGCGTGGCCACCTGGCAGGAGCTCACCGGCATCCACATCGACCACTTCGTCATGGTCGACTTCGCCGGCGTGGTGTCCATGGCCGACGCCGTCGGCGGTGTCCCGGTGTGCGTCGACGCCAACATCCACTCCCGCACCTCCGACGGCAAGGGCTCGGGCCTGAAACTGGAGAAGGGCACCTCGTACATCCAGGGCGAGCAGGCCCTGCAGTGGCTGCGCACCCGCTACGGCTTCGAGGACGGCAGCGACCTCGCCCGCGCCAAGGCCCAGCACATGTACATGAACGCGATGGTCCGGCAACTGCGCGACAACGCCACCCTGAGCAGCCCGAACAAGCTCCGCAGACTGGCCGAGGAGGCCACCCGGGCCCTGACGGTCGACACCGGCCTCGACACCGTCAAGAAGCTCTACGACCTCAGCAACGAGCTGCGCAAGGTGGAGCCGGAGCGCATCACCATGACCACGATGCCCAACCGGTACGTCGGCGCCCGTGTGGAGCCCACGGACGACGCCGAGCAGCTGTTCCGGCTGGTGCGCGAGGACATCGCGCTGGACGGCAAGGACAAGGCCCGGAAGCAGACGGCGGAGGAGGCCGCCGCCGACCCGGCCGCGGCCGACGACGAGATCCCCGTCCAGGTCCGCAACGGCACCCGCACCGACACCCTGGCAGCGGTACGCGGACGCGCGAGCGAGGTGACCGGGCTGCTGACGGAGAAGGGCTTCGCCCAGGCCGTCGCCGACACCACCGGCTCGTGGAGCGAGGACGGCACCGTCGTCCGCTACCCGAGCGCCGACCTGGAGGGCGACGCCCAGCGGGTCGCCAAGGCCCTGGGCATCCCGCTCGGTTCGGTGAAGCGGTCCACCGACGTCACCGGCGTCACACTCGTCGTGGGCGCCGACTGGCGTACCGGCACGACCTACAAGGCTCCCCGGCGGGACGACAAGACCCCGAAGTCGGCCGAGGCGCTCAACGGCGCGGACGACAAGGCCTGCATGCACGTGAACCCGGCGTTCACCTGGTGACGGAAACGGGCCCCTCCCGCAGGGGAAGGGGCCCGGACACGAGCGGTGTGCGTCAGCCGGTGGCCGCGTCCGCGCGGACCGCCGGGCGGCGGCTCGCTATCACCTTGCGGGCGAGCGCGCGCGGACTGGTCAGGAAGCCCCAGCCCCACGACATGTGCATGGTGGCCAGCGCCACCGGGATCTGCAGCCGGGCCTTCAGCGGCAGCCCCTTGCCCGCCGGAAGCGAGCCGAGGAGGATCGCCGCGAGATAGCCGCCGGGCACCACGAATCCCCACGGCGTCAGCACCGCGCCCACCAGGATCCCGGCCGCGATCGCGCACACGGCGGCCGGCGGGGCGAGGTAGCGCAGGTTGATCGAGCCCTCGTGGAAGCGGGCGACGACGTGCCGCCAGCGGCCGTAGTCCTTGTACTGCTTGGCGAGCGCCTTCACGCTCGGCCGCGGCCGGTACGACACCCGCAGCTCCGGCGAGAACCAGACCAGCCCGCCGGCCTCACGGATGCGGAAGTTCAGCTCCCAGTCCTGGGCGCGGATGAACTCCACGTTGTAGCCGCCCTGCTGCTCCAGCGCCTCGCGCCGGAAGACTCCCAGGTAGACGGTCTCGGCCGGGCCCGCCTGCCCGCCGGTGTGGAAGGCGGCGTTGCCGACCCCTATCTTCGAGGTCATCGCGGCGGCGACGGCGTGCTCCCAGTCGTTCTCGCCCTCGGCGTGCATGATGCCGCCGACGTTCTGCGCGCCGGTCTCCTCCAGGAGCCGTACGGCGGTGGTGATGTAGTCGGCCGAGAGCATGCCGTGCCCGTCGACACGGACGACGATCGGGTGCCGGGAGGCGTTGATCGCGGCGTTGAGGGCGGCCGGCGTACGGCCGGTCGGGTTCGGGACGGTGTGGACACGCGCGTCTTCGGCCACGAGCTCGGCGGCGATCTCGTCCGTGCGGTCCGTGGACGGACCGAGGGCGATCACGACCTCCATCTCGCCGGCGTACTCCTGCGCGAGGATCGCTTGGACTGCTCCCCGCAGATGCCGTTCCTCGTTGAGGACGGGCATGATCACAGAAACGGCGGGGAGCCGCACGTCGGGATTGGCGTTCATAGAGGCCTCACGTTACCGCGAACGGGGGACACCGGTGCGCGCCGCCGGGGCGGTTCCCGCAGGCCGCAGATCGTATCGGCCTACGGTGTCACGGATCTCACGTACGGCCGCCGTCCGGAGGTATCCCCTTGCCCACGCCGCCGCGATCCCCTCGGACCACCACCGCCCCACAGCGCCGCCCACAGCCCTCCCCCGGCCGTGCCCCGCGCAGGGCCGCGCCGTCCGGACGGGCCCGGAAGCCGCGCTGGGGTCTGCGGGTGATCACCACGCTGTCCGTGGTGGTCCTGGCCTCCGCCGGTATCGGGCACGCGGTGATGACCAGCCTGGAGGCGGACATCGTCCGGGTCGACCCCTTCAAGGACATGAAGAACCGGCCCGAGGCGGGCCACGGCATGAACGTCCTGCTCGTGGGCACCGACGGCCGCGACAGGATCGGCGCGGAGGAGCGGCGGAAGTACCGGCTCGGCGGCGCGCCCTGCCACTGCACCGACACGATCATGATCGTGCACATCTCGGAGGACCGGGAGCGGGCGAGCGTGGTCAGTCTGCCGCGCGACTCCTACGCGGTGACGCCCGCGCACGTCGACCGCACGACGGGCGCACGGCACGGGGGCCATCCGATCAAGCTGAACGCGGCGTACGCGGAGGGCGGGCCGCAGCTGACCGTGCGGACCGTCGAGAGCATGACGAAGGTGAAGATCGACCACTATCTGGAGGTCGACTTCACCAGCTTCATGAAGACCGTGGACGTGGTCGGGGGCGTGCGGATCTGCACCGCCGCCCCCCTGAGGGACAGCTACACCGGCCTCGACCTGCCCGCCGGGCAGCACACGCTGGAGGGCGGGCAGGCGCTGCAGTACGTACGGGCCCGGCATGTCGACGGAGCCTCCGACCTGGGCCGGATGAAGCGCCAGCAGCGCTTCATGGCGGCGCTCGTGGACCGGGTCACCTCCTCCGGGATCATGCTGAACCCGATGAAGTTCCGGGACGTGACCCGGGCGGTGCTCGGCTCGGTGCGGGCCGACAAGGGCTTCGGCACGGACGAGATGCTGGACCTGGGCCGGGCCATGCGGAACTTCTCCCCTTCCTCCTCCGAGTTCACCACCGTCCCCATCGGGGGGATGGGGTACGCCGTGGAGGGTGTCGGGTCGACGCTGAAGTGGGACCCCGCGAAGTCGGAGCGCCTCTTCCACGCCCTGCGTGAGGACCGGCCGCTGTCCGCGCACCGGCCGGGTGGCGCGGTCCCGCTGGTCCCGGTCGCTCCGCAGCGGATCAGCGTCCAGGTGGAGAACGGCACGAGCACGCCCGGCCTCGGCCGCCGGGTGGACGCGGCGCTCGCGGCGGCGGGCTTCGTCACGACCCGCACCCCCGTGACCCACGCCACCGACGACGTGAAGCGCACGGTCGTCGCCTACGACCCCCGCTGGGACCGCTCGGCGAAGTCCCTCGCGACGGCCCTGCCGGGCAGCGAGCTCCGGCCGGTCGCGGGCCTGGGCGCGACCCTGAAGGTCATCGCGGGCACCGACTTCGACCGCGTCCGCAAGGTGCGGGCGGAGGACCCGGAGCAGGGTGGGGACGGGGTGGTCCGTGGGGACGAGGTGGCGTGCTCGTAGCGCGTCGGCGCGTCAGTCCTCGTACCCCTCCGCCGCGCGCTTCTCGCGCAGTTCCATGATCGCGCGGCGGCGGGCCAGGCGGTGGGTGCGGCGGATCTGGGCCTCCTGGTAGCGGCGCTTGTCGCGTTCGGTCTCCGGGAGGACCGGCGGGACCCGGCGGGGCTTGCCGTCGGCGTCGACGGCCGCGAAGACGAGGTAGGCGGAACCGACCTGGGTGGGCGGGGCCGACTCGTTCCAGCGCTCGGCGAGGACCCGGACACCGACCTCCATGGACGTCCGGCCGGTCCAGTTGACCTGCGCCTTGACGTGCACGAGGTCACCGACGCGGACCGGCTCCAGGAAGGCCATCTCGTCCATGGAGGCGGTGACGGCCGGCCCGCCGGAGTGCCGCCCGGCCACGGCCCCCGCCGCGTCGTCGACCAGCTTCATGATCACCCCGCCGTGCACCGTCCCCAGAAGGTTCGTGTCGTTGTGGGTCATGATGTGGCTGAGGGTGGTTCGGGAGGCTGATGTCGCCTTGCCCGGGATATCCGAGGCGCCGGAATCCGCAGCTGAGGCCTGCTCTGTCATGGCCCCTACCTTAGGGGCGCTTTCACTATGCCCGCCCGGGTCGCGCGCTCATAGTGAAAGCACCCCTTATGCCGTCGCCATATGAGGGGGATTTGTGTCAGCTTCGCCACAGCCGTGCTCTGATTTTCCGACGACTCTTGTATGGCGCACTACGGAGACCTGCACACTGGGCCGCATGAATGATTGGCCCGAGGGATGGTCCGGCGACAACCGCGGCGGCCGGTACGGACGCGGCAGCTCCAGCTCACAGCCCGAGAGCGCCCGTGTCATGCGGCAGGTCCGCCGCGGTCCGGCGGCGTCGCCCGGGCAGGCCGGCTACGGCGGTGCGCCGCAGTACGTCGGCGGAGTACCGCAGCAGCCGTCGTACGTCGACGGCGGATACGCCGAGCCGCCGGGCGGCTACGACAGCGGCTACAACACCGGCCAGGTCTACGGCTCGCCCGGTGGCAGAGGCCCCGGCGGACCGGACGACGGCCTGTACGAGCCGCGCCCCGCGCCCAACTGGCGCCGCCGCATCAAGGTGACGGTCATCACGCTGGCGACGGTGCTGGTCGTGACGAGCGTCGCCACGTACTTCTGGGCCGACTCCAAGCTCAACCGCGACGTCGACCTGTCGAAGGTCATCGACCGGCCGGAGGCGGGCGAGGGCACGAACTACCTGATCGTCGGCTCCGACAGCCGTGCGGGCATGTCGGCCGAGGAGAAGAAGAAGCTGCACACCGGGTCCGCCGAGGGCAAGCGCACGGACTCGATGATGATCCTGCACACCGGCAGCGGCGCCCCGACGCTGGTCTCGCTGCCGCGTGACTCGAACGTCACGATCCCGTCCTACAAGGGCTCCGACTCCGGCAAGCTCTACCCGGCCACGGGCCGCCAGACGAAGCTGAACGCCGCGTACGCGGAGGACGGCCCGGAACTGCTGGTCCGTACCGTCGAGTCCAACACGGGCCTGCACATCGACCACTACGTGGAGATCGGCTTCGGCGGCTTCGCGAACATCGTGGACGCGGTCGGCGGCGTCGAGATGGACATCCCGCAGGACATCAAGGACACCAAGTCCGGCGCGGACTTCAAAAAGGGCAAGCAGACCCTCAACGGCGAGCAGGCCCTCGCCTTCGTCCGCACCCGCTACGCGCTCGCCGGCTCCGACCTGGACCGTACGAAGAACCAGCAGAAGTTCCTCTCGGCACTCGCCAGCCAGGTCGCCACCCCGAGCACGGTCCTCAACCCGTTCAAGCTCTACCCGACCATGGGCGCCGGCCTCGACTCCCTCGTGGTCGACAAGGACATGGGCCTGTTCGACCTGGCCGACATGTTCTGGGCGATGAAGGGCGTCAGTGGCGGCGAGGGCAAGTCCATGAACATGCCGATCGCGGGCAACTCCGGGAACGGCAACCTCCAGTGGGACACCACGAAGGTGAAGACCCTGGTGAACGAGTTGAAGAACGACGACAAGGTCACCGTCTCGAGCAAGTGAGCACCGGGCAGCGCAGAGGGGGCACCCCGTGGGGTGCCCCCTCTGCCGTGAGCCGGTCGGCTTGCCGTGTGCCGGCCGGCGTGATCCGGCCGGCATGAGCCGGTGCTCACATCGTGGTGGCCGACATCGAGCGGCACGTGTCCGCGCAGCGGCGGCACGCCTCGGCGCAGCGCATCATCTGGTCGTCGTCCGGCATGGACATACACGCCTCGGCGCACATGTCACAGGCGCGGGCGCACATCGCGCACATCTCGGCGGACAGCGGCGAGCGGCGCATCATCATGTCGGCGCACATGCGCGTCATCTCGGCGCAGTCCATGACGGCACGCATGATCTGCATCTGGGCCGGGCCGCCCATCTGCAGGCAGGAGCTTATGGTCTCCTCGCACACGCCGTGGCAGGTCATGCACGCCTGGACGCAGTCCTGCATCTCCTTGCTCAGCGGGGCCGTGGTGGCGGGCTGCTGGGTCATGGCTTCCTCCCGGGGAGACGGCGAGGGCCGGGGCCGGCCCCCGTGTCTTCCGTCCTACGCCTGCCCGGCCCCGACCGCCACGGGGCGGAAGGACCTAATCCGCTCGGCGGGCGCGGGGTTGGACACCGTGGCGAAACGCGGATCGCCCTCCTGGCCGGACGGGCAGGAGGGCGACCGGTGAAGCGGGGCGGCCTTACGGCAGGTTGCGGGCCATGACGATGCGCTGCACCTGGTTGGTGCCCTCGTATATCTGCGTGCTTTACAGGTCATATGGCGTTGACCTGCACGAACATACCCTTCAGGAGGTACTCCCCCAGCATTTCCCCATGATCACTACCGAGGGGTGCACCGACATCGCTTGTCACGTGAGGGAGGCCACCGCATCCGCTATCAGGGAACGTGCCGCTGCTCCCCTCGCGGCCACCTGTGAGAGCCGGTCAAAGGCTCGGGCGTACAGCTCGACCTGGCTTGGCTGCGTGAGGGTGGTAGCAGCATCCAGCGTGTCCGCGTGCACCCTGCTGGCGTCGAAGATCGTGAAGGTGGGCATCGGCCACATAGTCCGCTGGGTCGAGAACGGGACGATCCCCACGGCAACGTTCTGGAGATCCATGACCCCGAGCAGATGACCAAGCTGCGCTGCCATCGTCTCTGCGCTGCACAGCCGGTACCGCAACACGGACTCCTCCAGTACAAACGAGAACCGGCGTGTGCCATTGCTCAGCACTCCGTTACGCCTCATGCGGGCCGCCACAGCGTCACTCACGTCATCCGGGGTTCCTCGGAAGTCTGCGATGGATGACAGCAGGGCAGTGGCGTATCCGGGCGTCTGGAGGAATCCGGGAATCACGTCGGAGACGTAGATCCGGAATAGCTTGGTTTGTTGGTACAGATCGCCTGTGGACTCTTGCAGGCGACGTAGGCCGCTCCGCTGGAGTCGTTTCCACTGCACGTGAGCATCGGCGGACTGTCTGTTAGCCGCGATCAAGTCGGGGACCTGATCATCAGCGGCGCAGGCTCGGCACCACGCTCTGATGTCCCTATCGGAGGGAGGCGTCTTCGCGTTCTCGATCCTGGATGACTTCGACTCTGACCAACCGCACCTGACGGCCAGCTCCCGCCCGCTGATCCCCGCATCCTTCCGGATCTCATGCAGACGGCCGGCCAGCTCTTCGCGGGCCTGCTGAACGCGTGAGGACGGGTGTGTGGGCACGGAGCTGGCTTTCGTCAGATCTTGTACAGGTGGTGCGGGATCGCTCGCTCCCAAACCGCTTCGAAGGCGGCGGAGCACAGCTTCACGGCTTCTGGGTCCGCCGTAATCTCGTCCTCCACCACCGCACCGTCACCTGAGAAGTGATGCACCCGGAGCAGCGCACCATCGAACAGCCAGAAGTCATTCCCTGGCAGAGGGATGCTCGTGGCCCGTCGCCGGGGCAACCACCGCACTTCCTCACCGGCCGTGATGTTGGCGCGTGTGACGTAGTGCTCCCACCGGATGTAGTCCGATACTGGCTCGGAGATCACCCGTGCCCGGCGGATCACCACACCCCGGGCCACGGTGTCCGCGATCAACTGGTCGTAGGGGTGCCACCAGGATTCGCGGTCCTCCCAGTTGATCCGCTCCCCCCGCTTCCATGCCTCGAACCGATCCGTTGGCGCGTAGGAGTCGCGCAGCTCCAGGTGGACGGCGGACCGCTCGCACTGGCCAAGCAGCTCAGCGAAGCTGGGCACGCTCGACGGCATCACACGCCTCCCTGATCATCGGAATCATCCGGGCCGGAATCCTCACGATGGCTTCGCTGTCGGGCACCGGACCGTTCGCGGGGCTGCTTGCCTCGCAGTCCGCCTGAGTCTCGGTGTTCGGCTTCCACCCCTGCAACAAGATCTCCTGAGCTTCGGCGTCGGCCCACACGGTGGGGCAGTGGTCCCGGTCCGTGTCGGGGTCGATTCCAATGAACTCTACGGCCATGGCTGGCTCCCTGGTCTAGGTGCTTGCTCGGGCTTGCATCAGCTTCGTTGACCTGTAGAGACAGCGTCAATATGGCTACCAGCTACGAGAATTGACATGCAAGCTCGTGCAAGTTTGTGGAGCCCGACAGTCGCCACTTCCTACGGTCGGCACATCGACGCGGAAACGATCGGGAGGGCACGGTGTGATGGGCGAAAGCAGGCCGCGGGGTAGCGAACCGGCTGATCATCTGGGCAGCAGTGAGGCCCGACAGTTCCTCTCCCGTCTCTCCGACGCATTCGGCGTAGGCGGCGTGCTCATGGTGCATAAGAGCGATCCTGGCCCCGAAGGCGCCGACATGGCGCCAGGTTCGGCCCTGCGCTGGCCCCGGTGCGAGTGCGGGAGCCCGAAGTGTCCTGACTACAAGACCCCGCCGAATGGGCCGACAGAGGGACTGAGCAGCAGAGTTGCCGAGGCCAACGCGCGGAGCCGTAGGGGCGGGCTGTGAGCATCAGAACGGCGATGCGGTACGTGATGCACAAGATCACCGAGCACCCGGATGCAGACGTGACCTTTGAGGCTGAGTGCCTGCACTGCAAGTGGAAGGCGACACCTTCCACCGAGTCGGCGTCTGTCGATGTGGAGTGCATGAGCCACACCGGGCGCTCCGGTCACGCCGGTTTCCGACGTATCAGGACCTCGTTCGCCATGGTCGTTCGCGCCGAGTAAAGCCCCTGGCGCAGTGTGGGGGACCTTGACTCCCGCCCGGTACGGGCGGCGGCGCTCAGTCAGCTCCGGCCGTCGGGCCGGGGCTTGTCTTTGTTTAGGCACTCCTCTTCTTGACCGATTCGGGACGGTTGTCCGGCCACCCCTCCGCCTTGGCCTTTTGAATCTCCTCAGCGAAGCGTTTGCGGTAGTAGTTGATACCCAGGTCATAGTGGTAAGTCCAGGGCGAGGCCCAGAGGAACCAGTCCCGACGTCTCCGGTCTGCTATCTCGGCTGCAACCTTGTCGAGGTCATCGAGCAGACCCAGCACTCCTTCATGTATAGACAGGTACATGTCCCGAAGGCTCAAGCCGCTTGTGTCTGACTTCTGGGCTGTGCCCTTCCCGCTCCACCGGTGGCGCAGATCCCATCCGATGTACAGCTCAGCCGGAGTCTTGTCGCCCTTCTGCCGGTTGCAACGGTGGCAGGCCGGCACGAGGTTCGACATGTCGTCGGCTCCCCCGTCAGAGAACGGTATGACGTGATCCATGGTCTCTGAGGCCCCGCCGCAGTACACACAGCAACCGTCGTTGGCCTCAAGGACGCACAACCACACCCAAAGACGGTGTTGTCGACGTCTCCGACTCTTGAGGAACACCAGCTTCAGCCCTTGCCGACGTTGCGAGCGTCGCCGTCGATGGTGATGTTGTTGGAGCAGCCGTCCGGGTCTTCCGGGTGGTTCTTCGCGCACCACTTGTCGATCTGGTCGTCACACTCGACCATCTTGTTCGCGTCCGCGTTACTTACGCCGGACACGCCAGCCCACCGCTTCGCACAGGCCGGCGGCCCGTCGTTGTGGTTGATGTGCGAGCTGATCCAGCCGCCCGAGGCGCCGATGATGCAGGCGACGAGAAGCACCTTCGGCCAGCCGTAGCGGTCGACCAGTCTTCGCAGAGGGCGCCGGCCCTGTGTCGTTTGCGTGTAGATGTACCCCCCACATGGTTCGTGTGGTCGCCGATCATAAGTGCTTAATTGGTGAACGAGTAGAGGAGGCTCGTGAAGACGGCGCTCCCCACTCCTGGCACCATCCCCGGACGGTCTGTCTCTCCGAGGGGTCCGTCCCTGCAGGACGGGCCTGCCACACCTTGACGAGAGACCGGCAAGGTGGAGTGGGCCGAACGGGCAGCGCGTCCGCTCCGTGGTGTCCTACAGTGCGAGGGCGGCGGAGACCAGGAAGCGGCTCCTAGTGGCCGAGCACCGCACGAACTTTACGGTCGTCAAGGTTCCGATCTTCGGGGGGAAGAGCTGATGCCCATCAGCATGGAAGGCATGCCTAGGAATTTGCAGGGCGTGGTCATGGACTTGGCGTTCAAGGGCATGATCGAGTTGTTCAAGAACGCCGAAGACCGCTCCTTTGCGTGGGACGAGAGTGGAGACATCCGCGCAGCGGCCACCTTCAACCTCCTCCCCGAGCGTCCGATCCGGGTGGAGGTCGTAAAGCGCCGTAACGGCCTCATTAGCGTGCAGTTCCCCCCGGTCAAGGTCATCAAGGGTCAGGCGAAGAGGAAGCCTCCTCGACGCTGAGGCGTGAAACGAAAAAGGGCCCGCCCCCTGGGGGGCGGGTTCATTATCTCTCAACCCGCGGTAGAGGGGTCTACCTCGGGTTTTGAGGGAAATAAAAGAATCGCCCCCGGTTGCCATGAGGCAGCCGGGCGCTTTTCTTTGTTTCCGCGTCAGCCCTCCCAACTCTGCTGAGGAACCTTGTAGTCGGTTAGCTATCAAGCCTGTTCCACTTGCTAGTGACTCTGCAGCCTGCCCCGCACCGGCTTAAGCCGGTGGATGCTTCGGCCTCTCGCTGGGCTTCACTTGCCGGTGATGCCCCGTTCCGTCCTTTCCTAGATCGAACGCAAGATCACCCAGCACCCGGACACTGACGTGACCTTCGAGACCGAGTCCCGACATACGAATGCGGCTGGCAGGCCCCCCCCCCGGTCGACGGACAGGGCCGCCGTTCATGTCGAGTGCACGAGCCATACCGGCCGGACCGGACATGGCGGCTTCCGGCGCCTCTGCACGTCCTTCGCCATAGTGGTGCGGAACGAGTAGCAACCTGATGTGCGCGCCGAAGTCGGCCTAGACGCACTTTGACGGCTACACGGCTGACACCTCCGAGCCCCTGCAAGATGTCCCCCGTGGCTGGCAGGGGTAGGCCCATGTCTCTCGCCAAGAGGCAAGCGCACTGTCAGGGCTCGGGAGTAGGATTCCTGCACACTCTGACTGCGCAAAAGGGGGGCACGTGGTCGACTGGGCCGGACTCATCAGCACGCTTGTCTTCGGCTTCGCTGCCGGAATGGTCACGGCTTGGCGGAAAGCCTCGCTTGAGGCAACCATGATCTGGGTTGACGATCTCCGGCACCGCGTCGAGATCATGAAGGGTGACCGGGAGAAGAGGCAACAGCTCCGGCACGTCAAGATGGACGAGGATCGTGCCGTTGAACTGAGGGGTGCTGAAGAGGAGCGTAAGCGGATTAAGCGTGCGCACCTTGAGCTGGCAAAGGCATTGCCGATCGCCAATGAGGTAGTGAAGACCTGGGCTGTTGAACCGGATAGGCATCGGGAGCTTGTTGCTGAGCTTCGGACCAGCCTGGAAAGGCTTTCCAGTCACGGAGTGAAAATCGAACATGATATTGATAACTGGCGCAATCCATTCTCTCATGAACTGAAACGTATCGCTAAGAATCTCGACACCGAGATGCATAAATATGCCGCGCTGCGAGGTAGGTAAGCCGCACTGCCCCAGGTCACCATGGGCGCCATATGTACCTTGAAAAATGAGGAAAGCCCCCGCCGTAGCGGGGGCCTTACATCCGAGCGTCACTAGATCAAGGCAGCAAACGGGTTATCAGCCTGCACTTCCACAGGCGCGGTCTGGGCAGGGATGCGAACGGTGATCCGCTTGGGTGTGGCCTTGACTGCGGCGGCCACCCTAGATGAGGCAGCCTGCTGCTTGCTGCTCTCCGAGCTGGCCGGCCGCTGCTTTTCCCCGAACGAGTAGAACGTAACCGGGCGGCCCTGCTTCCCGTTGCGGGCCTGAGTCATCACGACGGCCGGGATGGCTTCCACAGCAGCCTTGGACACTCGAAGGAACGGCAGCAGATCACTGGAGGACGCCTTACCTCCCAGGCTGGCAATGCGCTCCCGAACCTTCTCCTCAAGCGTCCTCACGGGCGCCTTGGCGGCAGTCGCCTGCCCACGGGTGAGCACCAGGACGTCACGCACGGAACGGCGCACCAGAGAGAACGCAGCCAAGAGGATGTCTTCCGTAATCACCTCGGTCATGTCGGCCGCTGCGAGGCAGGCCGCGACCCTGAGCGTCTGCTCGGCCGTGCGCTGGATCATCGCAGCTTCAACCTCAGGCAGGGACTCACTGAGAATGGAGCCGTAACGACGGATCACGTAGAAGAGGTCTTCAGCCCAGGCGTCCATGACCATGACGCGAGGCTTGGCCGTGGCCCAGGTGTACGCCTCAGAGAACGGGTCGACATGAGGCAGGGCCGACCGCTTCCGGATCAGGTGGGCCCCGCCCAGGATCACAGGCAGGATGCGGTTGTACGAGCCGCCCGCGGCCTCATCGGCACTAACGTACTTGTTCCAGTCAGACGGGGTGCAATGGGTGTGCATGACCATGCGCGGGTCACGCACTTCCTGAGGGCCTTCCTTGGTCGTGTTCCGCAGCACGGAACCGTCCCAGGCCAACCGCAGCTTGCCCGTGAAGCTAGGGTCCCTCTTCACTCGCCTCAGCGTCTCCTGCCACTCCTCCTCTTCCACAAAGAGGCGCACGTCGGTGCCGTGCTCAGTCTCGGCAGACGCCTCCTAGGCCTCATAGAGGGCGTTCACCAGGGAGGCCCCCGAGGTAAGGCCAGAGGCAGTGTGGGTATCCAGGAACCGGCCGAGGCCCGGCCCTGCTATGTGCTTGGCCGCACGGAGGGCAGTGCCCTTACCGCGTCCCGTTTTGGCCACCAGGGCGGACCACACGAGGGGGGCACGACCCTCCACCGTGACCGTGCCACTGATGGCAGCGGACCACAGGCTGAGGGTCGCCATGTAGATGCCGACCGGATCGGTCTCGACCTTGGGAGCAACCGTCCTCACGGCCTCACCGACCGGGCCGTACAGCTCAACCTGCGTGCTCACGCTGCCCCCTCCATATCCATTCGCTGTACCTGAATCCATCGGCCGGCCTGCTTGGCCTCTGCCTTCCAGTGGTTCGCATTCGGCAGTGCCAGCGGGAGAGCGTCTGAGCCATCGGCCGGAATGATCACGACCTTCACCCGGGCCGACCTGCTTCCCGTCGCCACCTCACCAGTGACCTGATGAAGCGTGGCCCGGTCGGTCGAGACGATCCCCTGGTAGTCACGGCCATTTGTGCCGGTCCACTTCACCCAGGAGCCTGCGGAGAACGCCTTACGGCTCGGCTTGGTGGGGAGGCTGCCCCGGGCCGACCGCCATACGGTCGTGTCCTTGGGCGTTGGGTGCTTGCGAGCGACCCTCTTGGGAGCGGGGGCCGCCACTACCGCGGCCCCGTTCTCAGACTTCCTCAGGCCGCCGACGCTTTTCCCGCCAGGTCCGCCTTGTAAGCCTCCCGGATCTTGCTGCTGATCCGGCCCTTCGAGGCACAGGGCACACCGTTGAGCTTGGCCCAGGCCCGGATCGCTTCCGGGCTACCGGCCTCAGGCTCAGTGCTGCGAACGGCGTAGACCTTGGCCACAGCAGGCACAGAGTGAGGGAACGTCAGCACACCGGCCGAGACAGCGGCCCTGACTGCGCCCGGCTGCTCAATCGTGTCCAGGCACGGGAGTGTCTTCTCACTGGCGTCCAGCAGCTTGCCAATGGCGTTGGCCCCGTTGGTGCCCACGATGATGCCCACGGTGTCACCCTGCGCCTTGTGCACCGTCTTGTAGCCCAGGTTCGTCAAGGCCGTGCGGTAGTCGCTCACGTCGTAGTCATCAGGCAGGCCAGCCACAACGACACTGCCCTTGCGCTCCACCTCAGCTACAGGCGCAGCCTCAGCAGGCTGCTCAGCAACGGCCTCAGGCTCAGCCTCGGTCACGTCCTGGCGCTCATCCACCTCAGGCACGGACACAGGGGCAGCGGCCTGAGGCACAGTGCCGTCACCCATGCCGAGGGTGTCTATGAGGTAGCGACCGAAGGTGACACTGTGGGTGAGGCAGAGGTCCCACGCACGGTCAGAGGCACCCTCGACAGAGGTGGCCAGAGACAGAAGCTCGGTCGCCTCCGCCTCCTCGCCCTTGCGCAAGCACGCATCGCAGAACGTCTTCTCGATTTCGACTACAACCGTCTTGCGCATTGCCCGCTTCCTTTGCCTTGAGAGTCGACTGATATCGGCCCGCCACCTGACGTCTACCTACGTCTCTAATCTCTCATCCATTCAAAGAAAACCCATCCCGGAACGATCACTCCAAGATTTCGAACTGATTGCAAAGAATGGATCGAATTTGAATTGAATGCATGATGAAACCGGGGGTAATGCTGGAATTCGATTGAAAAGGACCCACCGGGGGTGCCGTTCTTCGACCGCGTTTGCCAATCAGATTACGAGATCCCCTGGTCGCCATCCCCGGGGATCTCCTCCAGAACCTTCCCTATAACGTCTCGGACAATTCTGTAGCGTTTCTTGGGCGGCTCAGGCCGCTTGGGGTACCCCGCTTGCTTGGCCTCCTGAATGTCGCGTTCGGCGAGCGTCCTTCCCCATGACAGGGCAAAACTGCCCCTTCCGGTCGACCAAAAGCCATCAAAGAACCAATCACGCCGTTGCGCGTCCCCTATTTCCTCGTAGGCCCCGACCAGAAGGGCATTAATGTTCTGGTAGACGTAGTCGATCTGCCCATTAAGCCATTCAAGTCCCTGTTCGCCATGCGGTGTGCTCCCCATAGAAATTTGCTTGTACCAGCCACCTCGCGAGACGCGGTCTGCAATCCACGTGAGAACGGACCTGTCTGCCTTTTCTTGGTTGCATCTTTTGCAAGCAGGGACCAGGTTCTTCCAGTTATCCGCACCGCCGTGAGCGAATGGTATTACGTGATCCATGACCTCCGACTTCGCGGCGTCGCAGTAAACACACCTTCCCTCGTTGGCCATGAGGATCATGAGTTGAAACCAGGTGTCGAACTTCTTGCGCTTCCTGCCCAACGCCCCTCCCAAATCGGTGCATCGGACTGTAGCGGCTGCCACTGACAACGAGTCAGGGGCCTTGACAGCACTCGAAGCAGCGCGACCCGATGTGTCTCAAGCGTTCACCCCATGGGCGAGCTTCGCCGGTCACAGCCCAACCGACGTGAACAGCGAACTCCTGGAGGCAGGCTGGACACTGAGGCTCAGTCCAGGGGCATTCGAAGCCGGGACGATGCACACCACCACGAGTCTCAGCGGCCCCGGCCTTCGCTGTGCGGCGGGCGCTCACTCGGCATCGCCCTCAAATGCCCACCCAAGTCGCTTCATACCCTCTGCGGTGAGGCCCAGGGCCCCGGCAAGGTGACGGAACTCCATCTGATGAGTGCTGGTGGCAGTGCCATCAAGGATCTTGCCGAAGTAGGTGAGCATCACAGCCACGGTCGGGATGAACGACTCGTCCCACATGGCGGCTTGCGGAGACTCCCACCACTGCCGCCATTGATCCCGTTCAGCCTCCGTCCAGTCCCGGACGGCCGGCATGTCAGGCACGGGGAGCCCGTGGTCGGAAGGCAGTTCCACCAGCCCCTTATATCTGGAATGGGGACTGTTCGGGTTTCGGAACTTCGGCATCTCATCACCTCTCAAGCAAAACAAAGGCCCCCTGCTGCGTGCAGGGGGCCGGTTCGGCAAAAATTGTCAGGCTGCATCTTCCTCGGGCGGTGCAATGAAGCCATCACACTCAGCCAGGTTGCCTCGATACGGATCGATGATCCCCAGGTCCTTGGCGCTCTCGAACGTGAGTCGACCGTCTGATGTGGTCCGCCAGGCGTTCACCTCTTCCCCGAGCGCCCCAGAGAAGCCGCGCCACTTCGGCCGGGTCAGCTCTGCGCCGGTTACGGCCCACAGGAAACGGCTGACGCTGTCTGTCAACTGTGCCCGTGCCACTTCCGCCTTGGCGATTGCGGCCCGGTACTGCTTGAGTGCCCGCTCAGACTGTTCGAACCCCTGGCGGGCCAGTTCCGGCAGCTCCTTCACGATGGCGCCTGTTACTGCGGACTCGGCCTGCTCCACAGCACGGGCTAGGGCAGGCTCTACCCGCTCATACTCCTTGACTCTCGAACGGACCTCGGCCAGATACTCATCCCGATCGGGAAGCGGTCGGCCGTCGGCTACGGCCTGCATCTCCTGCTCCCTGAGTTCCCTATCCGCTCTGCGCAATGCGGGAACGTAGTAATCACGCGACACGTGGCCGTGGCTGTCATCGATATACTGACGAGCGCAATCCGCATTCTCCGTTCTGTACTTGCGGTGGCGTTCCTCCAGCTCGTCACGCTTGTGAATCAGTTCCAGAGTCTCGTCAGAGAGCTGGAATGCAGACAGGTCAAATCCCTTGTGAGTAATAGTCATACGTGGCTCCTCAGATGTCAGATACGGCCGAACAGTAGGTCGTCAAAATGGCCCTCGCGTCGGGCCTGGGCAATCTGCTCCGGCGACATGTGGGCGAGATCGTCCCGCGTGTACTGCGCGGGCCCGGCCTCCTGCATCACTTTCAGAATTTCGTCTCGGATCATTGCGTGCATTGGGTCATTGCTCATCGTTCTTCTCCTTGGCTATTCGTTAAATCCCGGGGGATTTACTCTCACGGTCCTTCAACTCTGACGGCCGGCATGGCCTCGGAAATCGGTTCTGCGTCGCTCATTGCGACACCTCCTAGGGAACTTAACGAGAGAAGAATATGTAGTAGAGAGAAGGGCCGCTCTGAGGCGGCCCTATAACTCACAACAGGACAACGTAAGAGAAGACAGGTCCCTTACCCCGCACATTTACTTCACAGGGTGTGGGACTGACTCTGTGTTGTCACTGCTGTGTCTCACAGGCAGGTATCCGCAGAGCTGCATTCGAGCACCTTCACAACATGCTCTGGACTTCAGACAGGCCCGGACTCTCGTCCGCGTCGACGGTTCACCGCCCAGTGAACGCCAACTCCAAGGGAAAGCTCCCTCACTCCTATAAAAAATCGGACAGGGCCCGTCCTCACTCGCCCATGCCGAACGGTTCCATGCGTTCCACCGTCCCCCTCGTGCACAGGAGTGCCCCAGGTAGGTTCGCCTCTCTCCAAGGGCGAGCGGATCCGATGACGGCTATCTTCCGGTCCCGTCTCGCTGTCTGCCCCAGGTAGTCCCCTATCTTGGCGGCCCGGCTGTCCTGAAACCATCTCTCTACTGTCTTCCGGTCTTCCTCGTTCGAGTACATGACGATGCTGTCTACGTCGGTCTTGTCCTCGCTCCGCCACTCATCCCAGAGGTAACGATGATTTCCCTCATCGAGATCTGTCGACGGGCAACTGCGCCACCAAGGCCGTTCGACAACATCCTGTCGGACGGATTCTTCCTGCACTGTCAGGTTGTCCGCTTTGGCCGGTGGGCGGATGTTCCACGCTTCGTAGGCGATTCCCTGACGCTCTTGTTGGCGACGGATAGCGCGGTTCTGGTTCTGTCGCTTCACGCCGCACTGTGGGTGATTGGGATTCGTCACCGGGTTTGCCCCTCGCCTCCCTTTGGGGCGGAGGAACGTCCATTCCTCCTTGCACCATGCGCAGACCAATTGAACGCGCTTCGTTTCTACTGCTGCCATTCCATCCTCACGTCGGAAACAGAAAAGCCCCCGGTTTGCCTCGGGGGCGTTCGCTTCTCGCGGTTCTTCAGTTCTGGTCGTCCAGCCACTTTTCCAAGTCGACCGGTCGGCAGCGGAGGGACTGTCCTACCTTCCGGAACGGGATCTGTTCGGCCTTCCAGTTCCCGTACACCCAGGAACGGGGCTTGTTGAGATAGTCGGCTACGTCATCAACGGTCATCAGCTTGGCTAGCGCCATCCGTCCTCCAAGAAACAAGAAAGCCCCCGAAGACCCTCGGGGGCTCATGCGTATGAAGTGCTAGGTCGTTCAGCCGCCTTAGCTACCTGCTTCAGGCATTTCCTCAAGTACTGCTGTGGCCTTGTCCGTCAACTCTCCACCCGCCTTACCGGCAACTGTGGTCAGGAAGCCGTCCCTTCTGGCCCGCTTCAGGTGATCCTTCACCGTCTCAGGTCGCCGGCCGATGAGCCGTGCCAGCCACGGAATGGGCGCAGGAGCCCCAAAATCCGCCATGGCGGTGTACGTGGCAACAAGCAAGGCCAAGTACCGCTCTGAGACGCCTTCGCCCTCCAGGGCGAGCCCCGCCGCCTCTCCCATCCCATTCAGCTTCCCTGCCACCTCCTCCAACGTTCGCTGGGCTTCGGGAGCCTGCTTGGCCAACTCCAGGGCTGCGGCTACATCGAGCCTGCGCAGGACAGTGGTCGAGATGCCCCGCGCCACCTCGCGAGCAGGGGCATCTTCGGCCGGCTCGATGGTGATCCGCTGCGGCCCCCCGTTGACCGGCCCCACGGGCCACCACATGCGGACCGCCCAGGCGCCCTGCTGCTGAGTGATCTCGAACCCGCTGTCATCCGCTTCCATATCACTCAACTTAACACACCCAGGGGGTTCCACCCTGTGTTGACAACCCCGGGTGGTCAATGCGCAAACTTGAAGACGCCGGGGAGTGACCGGCGCGACGGCGGGGCGGGCCCGTACGTCGGCAGCAGCAGGAGGGGGCCGCTTCAGTGGCAAGGGCATGGGTCGCGCGGTCAAAGGACGACCCGAAGAAGTGGACGACGTTCTGGTACGACCCGGACGGCAAGCAACGACAGAAGACGTTCGAGACCAAGAAGCGGGCTGATGACCAGCGCAAGCGCAAGGAACAGGAACTCGACGCCGGGACCTACCTGGACGACCGCTTGGGCAAGCAGCCCGTGACGGCCGTGTGGGAGCAGTGGACCAATCAAAGGAAGCTGGAGAACAGCACCAAGAAGCAGTACCGGTCCATCCTCAACACGACCATTGAGCCGTTCTTCAAGGCCCGTTCCATCGTGTCCCTGAAGGTCGCAGACGTTGAGCAGTGGCTCTTGTGGATGGAGCAGGACCGGAAGCTCTCCGCCCGCACACGCCGTCAGCGATTCTCGTTCTTCTCCGGGATGATGGACTGGGCTGTCGTTAACGAGATCATCGGCCGGAACCCGTGCAAGAAGGTCAAGGGCGCCGGAAGCCGCGCCAAAGAGATCCGGGAGCAGAAGAGCACCGCAAGGCGGCTCACGACGCGGGAAGTCCTGGCGATGCTGGATGCCGCCCCTCCGCGTTACCGCGCGATGCTGTGGCTCATGGCTGGGTGCGGCCTGCGGCTGGGTGAGGCCATGGCGGTGTCCCGCGATCAGATCGACTTCAAGGCCGAGACGCTTCGGGTCGACTTCCAGATTGCGGAGGACGGAGCCACCGAGTCGGGCAAGAACAGCGCCATCCAGCGTCGGCACATCAAGGCTCGCGACGAAGGCGAGCCAGGGCGTTCCGTCCCCCTCCCGCCGAATGTCGCCTTCGAGCTTCGGCGGCACATCAAGAACCACGGCGTATGGGGGCCGGAGCGGCTTCTCTTCCCCAACGTGACGCGGACCGGCTACCTCTACGCGTCGTACTTCTATCCGAAGATCTGGATGGAGGCTCTGGGCAAGGGACAGGTGAAGTACTGCAAGGCCCACTCACTCCGGCACTACTACGGGTCGCGACTGCTGTACGCCGGAGTCCCCGAGAACGATGTGGCCGACTGGATGGGCCACAGCAGTACGGACGTGCTGAGGGAGCACTACCACTACATCTTCGAAGGGGCCGAGCAGCGTGGCCGGGCGGCCATCGCGACGATGTTGACACCCGGCGCCGACGACCCGACGGAGGCATCAGAGGTCGCCTGATCCGTGTACGACAACAGCCCCCGGCGTCGCGCCGGGGGCTGTGTTGTTTGTGCAGGTCAGTGGCTGTTTGCAGTCCGGCTTCCGCCCAGGATTCCCCCAGCATGACGCCCAGGAACGCCTCTGATCGGGCCGCAACGGGCAGAAAGCCGAAGGTCTCCCTGCGGACCCTCGAAACAGCTCCTGACCTGCAAAAACCCTGCTAGGGAAGGTTCCTTGCCATCACGATCCGCTGAACTTGGTTCGTGCCTTCATAAATCTGGGTGATCTTGGCGTCCCGCATCATGCGCTCCACCGGGTAGTCGCGGGTGTAGCCGTACCCGCCGAGCAGCTGGACGGCGTCCGTGGTGGCCTCCATGGCGACGTCCGAGGCGAAGCACTTGGCGGCGGCGCCCAGGTAGGTCAGGTCGGCGTCGCCGCGCTCGGAGGCGGCGGCGGCCTGGTAGGTCAGGGCGCGGGCGGCCGAGATCTTCATGGCCATGTCGGCGAGCATGAACTGGATGCCCTGGAAGTCGGCGATCGGCTTGCCGAACTGCTTGCGCTCCTGGACGTAGCCCTTGGCGTAGTCCAGCGCGCCCTGGGCGATGCCGAGGGCCTGGGCGGCGATGGTGATGCGGGTGTGGTCGAGGGTCTTCATCGCCGTGGCGAAGCCGGTGCCCTCCTCGCCGATCATGCGGTCGGCGGGGATGCGGACGTTGTCGAGGTAGACCTCGCGGGTCGGGGAGCCCTTGATGCCGAGCTTCTTCTCGGGGGCGCCGAAGGAGACGCCCTCGTCGGACTTCTCGACGACGAAGGCCGAGATGCCCTTGGAGCGCTTGGTGGGGTCGGTGACGGCCATCACCGTGTAGAACTCGGACTCGCCGGCGTTGGTGATCCAGCGCTTCACGCCGTTGAGGACGTAGTGGTCGCCGTCGCGGACGGCCTTCGTCTTCATGCCGGCGGCGTCGGAACCGGCGTCGGGCTCGGAGAGGCAGTAGGAGAACATGCCGTCGCCCTTGGCGAGCGGGGACATGTACTTCTTCTTCAGCTCCTCGGAGCCGGAGAGGATCACCGGGAGCGAGCCCAGCTTGTTCACCGCCGGGATGAGGGAGGAGGACGCGCAGACGCGTGCGACCTCCTCGATCACTATGACGGTGGCCAGGGCGTCGGCGCCGGAGCCGCCGAACTCCTCGGGCACGTGCACGGCGTGCAGGTCGTTCGCGACCAGCGCCTCGAGCGCCTCCCGCGGGAAGCGGGCCTCCTCGTCCACGGCGGCGGCGTACGGCGCGATCTTCGCCTCGGCCAGCGAGCGGACGGCGTCACGGAGCATGTCGTGCTCCTCGGACGGGCGGTACAGGTCGAAGTCAGCCGATCCGGCCAAGGTCTCTCACGCTCCAAAACGCTGCGATGCTGACGCTAACTACCGTTAAGTAATCAAAAGTTTATGGGGTCGTCCCCGGGAGTGATACGTGAGCTAGACGACAGCGGAGAAGTTGCCCAGTGAAGCGCCTTCCCATGCCCCGGCTATGCTCGGGCGCGCACCACATGCCGTAGACCCCTGGAGCACCCATGGCCCTGAAGATCACCGTGATCGGCACCGGTTATCTCGGCGCGACACACGCGGCGGCCATGGCCGAGCTCGGCTTCGAGGTGCTCGCCCTCGACGTCGTGCCCGAGAAGATCGAGAAGCTGGAGCGCGGCGAGGCCCCGATGTACGAGCCGGGGCTCGACGAACTGCTGCGCCGGCATGTCGCCGGGATCGAGGGCTCCAGCGGCCGGCTGCGCTTCACGCGGGACTGGGCCGAGGTCGGTGCGTTCGGGGACGTGCACTTCGTCTGTGTGAACACTCCGCAGCGGCACGGCGAGTACGCGTGTGACATGTCGTACGTCGACGCGGCGATCGCGTCCCTCGCCCCGCATCTGCACGGTCCGGCCCTGGTGGTCGGCAAGTCGACCGTGCCCGTCGGCTCCGCCGACCGGCTGGCGTCCTACCTGGCCGCGCACGCGCCCGCCGGTGAGGACGCCGAGCTGGCCTGGAACCCCGAGTTCCTGCGCGAGGGTTTCGCCGTCGACGACACGCTGCACCCGGACCGGCTCGTGGTGGGCGTGCGCAGTGAGCGGGCCGAGAAGCTGCTGCGGGAGGTGTACGCCACGCCGATCGCCGAGGGTTCGCCGTTCGTGGTCACCGACTTCCCGACGTCCGAGCTGGTGAAGACCTCGGCGAACTCCTTCCTCGCCACGAAGATCTCGTTCATCAACGCCATGGCGGAGGTGTGCGAGGCCGCGGGCGGTGACGTCGCCAAGCTGGCGGAGGCCATCGGCTACGACGACCGGATCGGGAAGAAGTTCCTGCGGGCCGGGATCGGCTTCGGCGGTGGCTGTCTGCCGAAGGACATCCGGGCGTTCATGGCACGCGCCGGCGAACTGGGCGCGGACCAGGCGCTGACGTTCCTGCGGGAGATCGACTCCATCAACATGCGCCAGCGCGGGCAGATGGTGGAGCTGACCCGGCAGGCGCTGGGCGGCGGGCCGTTCCTGGGGAAGCGGGTGGCCGTGCTGGGCGCGACCTTCAAGCCCGACTCGGACGACGTCCGGGACTCCCCCGCGCTGAACGTCGCCGGGCAGATCCACCTCCAGGGCGGCCAGGTGACGGTCTACGACCCCAAGGGCATGGACAACGCCCGCCGCGTCTTCCCGACCCTCGGCTACGCCGACACGGCGCTGGAGGCCGTGCGCGGGGCCGACATCGTGCTGCATCTGACGGAGTGGCGGGAGTTCCGCGAGCTGGACACCGAGGCCCTCGGCGAGGTCGCGGCGGCCCGGGTCGTCCTCGACGGCCGCAACGCCCTCGACCCGGAGCGCTGGCGCAAGGCCGGCTGGACGTACCGGGCGATGGGTCGGCCCAGGGCCTGAACGTGCCTGGAACGCCGGAAGATGCCTGAAGGCGTCTGAGAAGGGTGACGCCGGTTCGGCCGAGGCTCAGTCGGCCGAACCGGCGTCACGTGCATTCTGCCCCACCGGGCCCTCACGCGGGCGGGTCACGCCCCTTTCGCCCGGTAACGGCGCATCTTCGCGCGGGCTCCGCACACCTGCATCGAGCACCAGCGGCCGCGGCCGGCCGGGCTGCGGTCGTAGTAGGCCCAGTGGCAGTCGGCGGCTTCGCACGCCTTGAGCCGGGTCCAGGTGCCGGCGACCAGGGCCTCGGCGACGGCGGCGGCCACCCGGGCGGGCAGGGGGCGGTCGTCGGCGGGGGTCAGGGCGGCCGAGCCGTCCGTGGTGTCGACCGTGACGACGAGGGGCGTGCCGGCCAGCAGGTCCCCGAGCGGGGTCACCTCGCGGTGCGGCGGGTGACCGGCGTGGGCGAGCAGGACCGCACGCAGTGACTCGCGCAGGACCCGGGCCTGCTCGGCCTCCCCGTCCCGGGTGATCCCGAACCGGGCCCGGCCCTCCGCGGTGTCCAGCGAGTCGGCGCCCGACTCGATGTCCAGCGTGTTCACCAGGGCCTCGACCAGGGCCAGGCCGCCGGGCGCGGGTGATCTCTCCGTCATGGCTGGACCGTACCTCTCGCGTATTCCCTTGCGAGGTTACCGCCATTGCGGGATCATGCAGTAACGGTTACCGGTTACCCGGATCCGAAGGTAACAGCGACTTCGAGGAGGAAGTCATGGCTCTCGCCAAGCTGGGTGTCGTCGTCCTGGACTGTCCCGACCCACACGCACTGGCCGCCTTCTACGCCGAGGTGCTCGGCGGCACACCGACGGTGGAGAGCGACGGGGAGGACGAATGGGTCGACCTGAAGGTGCCGGGCGGCACGCCGCTGGCCTTCCAGGCCGCCCCCGGGTTCGTACCGCCGCGGTGGCCCTCGCCGGACCACTCGCAGCAGTTCCACCTCGACCTGGAGGTGGAGGACCTGGACGCGGCCGAGAAGGGCGTGCTGGCGCTCGGTGCGAAGCCCCTGGACGCGGAGGACCGGTCGCGGTCCTTCCGGGTTTACGCCGACCCGGCCGGGCACCCGTTCTGTCTCTGTGCCTGTTGACCCCTGGAGGCCCCATGTCCGCAGTGGCACGTTTCCGTTCCGTGGTCGTCGACTGCCCCGATCCGCGCGAACTGGCCCGCTTCTACGCGCAGGTCGGGGGTGGCACCCCCGAGGACGACGACCCCGACTGGGTGGTGCTGCGGATTCCCGGCGGGCCCCGGCTCGCCTTCCAGCGCTCGCCCGGCTACTCCCCGCCGGAGTGGCCCCGCTCGGACCGCAACGCCCAGCAGTTCCACCTGGACTTCGACGGTGGTTCGACCTGGGAGGAGATCGACGCGGCCGAGGAGCGGGTGCTGGCGCTGGGGGCTCGGGTACTGGACAAGGAGGACTACGAGAAGAAGGACTTCCGGGTCTACGCGGACCCCGTGGGGCATCCGTTCTGCCTGTGCCGGATCGAGCACGGCTGATCCGGCCGGGCGGGCGGGACGCTCACCCGTCCAGCTCCGAGATCTTCGCCGGTGACGGTGCGCGGCGCTGCCGGGCGGCGCGGGCCGTGAAGTCCGTGCCGCGCAGCAGCCGCTGGACGTTGCCCCAGGTCAGGAGGGCCACATCGGCCTCCTCCCAGCCGCGTCGCAGCAGCTCGGCGATGAGCCGCGGATAGCAGGAGATGTCGCCGAGCTCCTGCGGGTGGGCCGAGCCGGCGTCGTACGTGCCGGCCAGGCCCACGCACCGCGCTCCGGCCACGGCCCGGATGTGATCGAGGTGGTCGGCGACGTCGCGGACGCTCGGGCCGGTCTGCTCGGCGGTCAGCGGCACCAGACACAGCCCCTTGGCCGCGCCCAGCTCCGCCAGCAGTTCGTCGGGCAGGTTGACCGGGTGAGGCCGGATGGCGCGGGCGGCGGAGCGGCTGCACAGCACGGGCGCCCGGGAGAGGCTCAGGACACGGCGGATGGTCTGCGCGGACGCGCCGGAGAGGTCCGCGATCACACCGAGCCGGTTCATCTCGCGCACGACCTCCTCGCCGAACCGGGTCAGCCCCGCCTCGCTCGCCCAGGAGACACCGGTCAGCGTCAGCGCCCGCAGACCGAGCAGGTGCAGCTGGCGCAGGATGCCCAGCGAGTCGCCGATGGCCGGGGCTCCGGCGGGGCCGAGGAGCACGGCGACCCGGCCGCAGTTGCGCGCGTCCGCGACCTGCCCGGCCGTGGCGGCGAGCCGCAGCCCGTCGTCGCAGGTCCGGGCCACGGTCTTGGCCAGGTCCAGCTGCTCCAGGGTGGCGCCGACGGCCCGGTCGCCGTCGAACCCCTCGGGCAGGTGCAGCGACCAGAACAGCGCGCCCACATGACCGCCGCGCAGCCGGGGCACGTCCGTGCCGACGGTGCCCTCGCCGAGCTCCAGGTCGTAGTAGGACAGGCGCTTGAGCGCCCAGGGCAGTCCGTTGTAGCCGTCGGCGACGGGGTGGGCGGCGAGGATGGCGTGGGCCCGGACCATCGGCGCGTCGTCCGGGTCGGAGACCGGCTCGTAGGACTCGGCCGTGATGACGCCGTCGTCGGGGTACGGCTCGGCCAGATCGTCTAGATCGCCGGCTGTGGCGCTGGGGCGCAGGTCGTTCTGGAGGTCTGCCATGGGGGCTCCGTACGGTCCTCGTGCAGTACCGTCACCGTCGCACGGAGCGTGGGGCTGTACCTGGTGGGCGGGGCGTTCGGAGTACGGCGGAAGGCGCGCTCAGGGCGGCCGCGCCGCCTCGCTCACCTCGTCCAGGGTGCCGCCGGAGCGGACCGGGTGGGGTGTGGCGCGGGCGGAGGGTCCCGGCGCTCGTCGAGCGGCTCGCGGGTTGGCATATCCGCAGCATGTGCGCGCCGCACCGGACACGCGGGTGTGTTCCGGGAGGTGCGTGCCGGATGGCCCGGGTGATCGCGCGGCTCGGGGCGCCGCCCGACGAGACGCGCGAGCGGGAGTGGACGTACGTGGGCGG
>NZ_GG657757.1:3553826-3638454 GCF_000158955.1 Streptomyces viridochromogenes DSM 40736
GGTCGGCCTTCGACCAGCCGCGGTCCAGCAGCTCCGCGAGGAGGTTCGGGTAGCCGGAGACGTCGTCGAGGCCGTCGGGGGTGAAGGCCGTGCCGTCGTAGTCGCCGCCGATGCCGAGGTGGTCGATGCCCGCCGCCTCGCGCATGTGGTCCAGGTGGTCGGCGACCGTCGACACCGTGGCGACCGGGCGCGGGTGCCCCTCCTCGAAGGCGCGGTGGACCTTCATGGCCTCCGCCGTCGTGTCGAGGTGGTGGAAGCCGTGGGCGCGCATGTTCTCGTCGGCCGCGGCCGTCCAGTCCACGGCCGCCTGGAGCACGAACTTCGGGACGAACGTCACCATCGCGATGCCGCCGTTGGCGGGCAGCCGCTCCAGGACGTCGTCCGGGACGTTGCGCGGGTGGTCGCACACGGCCCGCGCCGAGGAGTGCGAGAAGACCACCGGGGCGGTGCTCGTGTCGAGCGCGTCCCGCATGGTCGTGGCGGCCACGTGGGAGAGGTCGACGAGCATGCCGAGCCGGTTCATCTCCCGTACGACCTCGCGGCCGAACGCGGTCAGGCCGCCGGCCCTCGGCTCGTCGGTCGCGGAGTCCGCCCAGTCCACGTTGTCGTTGTGGGTGAGCGTGAGATAGCGCACGCCGAGCCCGTACAAGCCGCGCAGCGCGCCCAGGGAGCCCGCGATGGAGTGGCCGCCCTCCGCGCCCATGAGGGAGGCGATCCGGCCCTCCCGGCGCGCGGCCTCCATGTCGGCGGCCGTCAGCGCGGGCCGCAGGTCCTGCGGGTACCGGGCGAGCAACTGCCCGACGCAGTCGATCTGTTCGAGGGTGGCCGCGACCGGGTCGGGCGAGTCCGTGCGGACGTACACCGACCAGTACTGCGCACCGACACCGCCGGCGCGCAGCCGCGGGATGTCGGTGTGCAGGTGGGCGCTCTGGTCGGTGGCGACGTCCCGGGCGTCGAGGTCGTAGCGGACCTGTTCGCGCAGCGCCCAGGGCAGGTCGTTGTGCCCGTCGGCGACGGGGAACTCGCGCAGGAGTTCCCGGGCTGCCTCCAGGGAGGTCATCGCCGTCACTTCCCGGCGCCGAAGCCGAAGCCGCCCGAGCCCTCGACCTTGGAGCGCAGGCGCTTGCCCTTCTCGGTGGCCTGGTCGTTGAGCTCCTGCTGGAAGTCGCGCATCCGGCCGCGCAGTTCCTCGTCGTGCGCGGCGAGGATGCGGGCCGCCAGCAGACCGGCGTTGCGGGCGCCGGCGACGGAGACCGTGGCGACCGGGACACCGGCCGGCATCTGCACGATCGACAGGAGGCTGTCCATGCCGTCGAGGTACTTCAGCGGCACGGGCACGCCGATGACCGGCAGCGGGGTCACGGAGGCGAGCATGCCGGGCAGGTGCGCGGCGCCGCCGGCCCCGGCGATGATCACCTTGAGCCCGCGGGCGTCGGCCTGCTCGCCGTAGGCGACCATCTCGCGCGGCATGCGGTGCGCGGAGACGACGTCGACCTCGTAGGCGATCTCGAACTCGTCGAGGGCCTTCGCGGCGGCCTCCATGACGGGCCAGTCGGAGTCCGACCCCATGACGATGCCAACAACAGGGCTCATTCGGTGATGGTGCCTCTCAGGTAGCCGGCTGCGTGGCTGGCGCGCTCCAGCACGTCGTCCAGGTCGTCGCCGTAGGTGTTGACATGACCGACCTTGCGGCCGGGCTTCACGTCCTTGCCGTACATGTGGATCTTGAGCTGGGGGTCGCGGGCCATGCAGTGCAGGTACGCGGAGTACATGTCCGGGTAGTCGCCGCCGAGGACGTTGACCATGACCGTCCACGGGGCGCGCGGGCGCGGGTCGCCGAGCGGGAGGTCCAGGACGGCTCGCACGTGGTTGGCGAACTGGCTGGTGACGGCGCCGTCCATCGACCAGTGGCCGGAGTTGTGCGGGCGCATCGCGAGCTCGTTGACGAGGATGCGGCCGTCGCGGGTCTGGAACAGCTCGACCGCGAGGTGCCCGACGACACCGAGCTCCTTGGCGATGTTCAGCGCCATCTCGGAGGCCCGGACCGCGAGGTCCTCGTCGAGGCCGGGGGCCGGGGCGATCACCGTGTCGCAGACGCCTCCCACCTGGCGGGACTCCACGACCGGGTAGGCGACGGCCTGGCCGTGGGGGGACCGTACGACGTTGGCAGCGAGCTCGCGGAGGAAGTCGACCTTCTCCTCGGCGAGCACGGGGACACCGGCCTTGAAGGGGTCGGCGGCCTCCTCGACGGAGTCCACGACCCACACACCCTTGCCGTCGTAACCGCCGCGGACGGTCTTGAGGACGACGGGGAAGCCGTCCCCCTCCGCGGCGAAGGCCGCCACGTCCTGCGGATCGGAGACGATCCGGTGCCGGGGGCAGGGCACGCCGATCGCGTCGAGCTTGGCGCGCATCACACCCTTGTCCTGGGCGTGCACGAGCGCGTCGGGACCGGGGCGCACGGGGATGCCGTCCGCCTCCAGGGCCCGGAGGTGCTCGGTGGGTACGTGTTCGTGATCGAAGGTGATCACATCGCACCCTCGCGCGAACTCGCGCAGCGTGTCGAGGTCGCGATAGTCGCCGACGACGACATCGCTCACGACCTGCGCAGCGGAGTCCTGCGGGGTGTCACTGAGAAGCTTGAACCTGATGCCCAGCGGGATACCAGCCTCGTGTGTCATACGAGCGAGCTGGCCACCGCCGACCATGCCGACTACCGGGAACGTCACTCCCCCAGGGTATCGGCCGCGCCAAGGTGGCCGGTTTCCCGCCCCTCCCCGGCTCCGCCCGGACGGTCTGCGGCCCTCCACCACCATCCACAGGAAGATCGCGCAGGGGGGTGGTTAGCATGACTGGGTTGACGCAGAAACGATTGAGGGACGGGGGCCTGCACGACCATGGGACATGGTGCCTCGCGGTTCCGACGGCTCGCTCACGAAGTCGCCAAGTTCGGCGCGGTGGGCGGTGCCGGGGTGCTGGTCAACCTCCTCGTGTTCAACCTGGTGCGGCACGTCACCGACCTCCAGGTGGTGCGCGCGAGCGTCATCGCGACCGTCGTGGCGATCGTCTTCAACTACGTCGGCTTCCGCTACTTCGCGTACCGCGACCGCGACAAGTCCGGGCGCACCCGGGAGCTGGTCCTGTTCCTGCTGTTCAGCGCGGTGGGCCTGGTCATCGAGAACGGCGTGCTGTACGTGGCGACCTACGGCTTCGACTGGAACAGCCCGCTCCAGAACAACGTCTTCAAGTTCGTCGGCATCGGCGTCGCCACGCTGTTCCGCTTCTGGTCCTACCGCACCTGGGTGTTCCGCGCCCTTCCCCCGGCAGAGGCGGCGGCGGACGCGGAAGCGGCCCCGGAGCGGGAACGGGACGAGCCGTCCCGGGCCGGGCAGCGGGTGCCGTAGGCCCGTCGGCTGTGGACCCGTTGTGAGCCGCGTCAGCGGATCATCGGCTCGTCCTCGCCGAGGGACTTCTGCAGGGGCGTGCGGGACAGGAACAGGCCGAACACCGGGGGCTTGGTCTGGAGCATCTCCAGCCTGCCCCCGTCGGCTTCCGCGAGGTCACGGGCGACGGCGAGACCGATGCCCGTGGAGTTGCGGCCGCTGATCGCCCGCTCGAAGATGCGTGCGCCGAGATCGGCGGGGACCCCGGGGCCCTCGTCCGTGACCTCGATGACGGCCTGGTTGCCGGTGACCCGGGTGCGCAGGGCGACCGTGCCGCCGCCGTGCATCAGGGAGTTCTCGATCAGCGCGGCCAGGACCTGCGCCACCGCCCCTGGCGTGCCGACCGCCTGGAGGTGCCGCTTGCCGGAGCTGACGATCGCCCGGCCCGCGCTGCGGTAGGCGGGGCGCCACTCGGCGAGCTGCTGCTGGATGACCTCGTCGAGGTCGAAGGTGACGGCGGAGCCGGTGCGGGGGTCGCGGGAGTTGGTCAGCAGCCGCTCGACGACGTCGGTGAGCCGCTCGACCTGCGTCAGCGCGATCGTCGCCTCCTCCTTCACCGTGTCCGGGTCGTCGGTGAGGGTGATCTCCTCCAGGCGCATCGACAGCGCCGTCAGCGGCGTCCGCAGCTGGTGCGAGGCGTCCGCGGCCAGCCGGCGCTCGGCGGTCAGCATGCGCGCGATGCGCTCGGCGGACCCGTCCAGCACGTCCGCCACCCGGTCCAGCTCGGGCACGCCGTACCGCTTGTGCCGGGGGCGCGGATCGCCCGAGCCGAGCCGCTCGGCCGTCTCCGCGAGGTCGGTCAGCGGCGACGCCAGCCGGTTCGCCTGGCGGACCGCCAGCAGCACCGCGGCCACCACCGCCAGCAGCGCCACCAGCGCGATGATCAGCAGGGTGCGGCCGACCTCCCGGGTCACCGAGGAGCGCGGCTCCTGGACCGTGACGGTCTCGCCCTCCTCGCCGGGCGCGCTCGCGCTGATGACGTCACCGTCCGGTTTGGTGCCGACCGCGATGGGCGACTCGCCGGGGATGCGGATCACCGCGTAGTAGCGGTCCTGCGTGACCTGCTCGCGCAGGACCTCCGCGTCGACCTGCTGCGCCCCGAAGAGCCGGCTGTCGACGATGCTGGCCAGCCGGACCGCCTCGGACTCCACCCGCTCCTGGGCGCTGTTGCTGATCGTCCGGCTCTCGACGATGACCAGGGAGACGCCGAAGACGGCGATCACGACGAGCACCACGGCGAGCGTGGACTGGATCAGTCGGCGGCGCATGTCCTCTTACCCGTTTGTCCGTGTCAGCCGGTATCCGTGTCGGCCGGTTATCCGTGTCGGCCGTCTTGTCCGTGCCGGCCGTTGGCCCGCGTCAGCCGCTCGTCCGCGCCTGGCCCGCGGCTCAGCTCTTCTCGAAGCGGAAGCCCACACCACGCACGGTGGCGATGTAGCGTGGGTTGGCCGCGTCGTCGCCGAGCTTCTTGCGGAGCCAGGAGATGTGCATGTCGAGGGTCTTGGTCGACGACCACCAGGTGGTGTCCCAGACCTCGCGCATCAGCTGGTCGCGGGTGACGACCCGGCCCGCGTCGCGCACCAGCACCCGCAGCAGGTCGAACTCCTTGGCGGTGAGCTGGAGCTCCTCGTCGCCCATCCAGGCGCGGTGCGACTCGACGTCGATGCGCACGCCGTGCGTGGCGGGCGGCTGCTGGGGCTCGGCGGCGCCGCGCCGCAGCAGGGCGCGGACCCGGGCGAGCAGCTCGGCGAGCCGGAAGGGCTTGGTGACGTAGTCGTCGGCACCGGCGTCGAGCCCGACCACGGTGTCCACCTCGTCGGCGCGCGCGGTCAGGATGAGGATCGGGATGGCGTGGCCTTCGCCACGCAGCCTGCGGGCCACCTCGAGGCCGTCCATGCCGGGCAGCCCCAGGTCGAGCACGACGAGGTCGACGCCGCCCTGCATTCCGGCGTCGAGAGCGGTGGGGCCGTCCTCACGCACCTCGACCTCGTAGCCCTCCCGGCGCAGAGCACGGGCCAGCGGCTCCGAGATGGACGCGTCGTCCTCGGCGAGCAGTACACGGGTCATGGAGTGATGGTAGACCTGCACGGCCCTGAGCTGGGGTGTGACCAGAAGCCTTGATTCTTACCCGTGGCATACCCGCTCCTTACGACGCGCGGGAACGTGAACACACCTCTGCCTGTGGGGTGCGATTCCGGTAAGGACCTTGGAAACGAGGCGTATGGTTCCCCCGGCACCTGTGATCCCTGTCTCAAGTCCTTCCATTTGTGGCGGTGTCGTGCCGTATGGTGAATCGACGCCTGTAGCACCACGGCGGCCTTCGGTGGCTGATTGCCCCTGAAGGTCTCTTTTGTGTGCGGGCTGGTTCCCGCCAGCCCCGACTCGAAACGACCTGTGGCCGTGCCTCCTCGTCGCGGCGACGCGCGTAGAGGCGTGGATCCCGGTGGCGACCGCCCACTGCTCCGTGACCCGGAGCGCCCCCCAGGCGTCGGGCGGACGGCCGTACGCACCGGTGCCGGCAGATCCCCACCGGGCGCACCACCGCTGTCGCGGGGCGCGTCCCGACCAGCAAGGAACGACCATGGCGTCCAGCCTGACGAAGGACTCGGCCCGCCCGGGCACCCCCGGTTCCGAGAAGACCTTCTTCGGCCACCCCCGCGGACTGGCCACTCTGTTCATGACCGAGATGTGGGAGCGATTCTCCTACTACGGCATGAGGGCCCTGCTCCCGCTGTACCTGGTGGCCCCGGGTGGCCTGCACCTGAGCGCGGGCGCGGCGACGGCGATCTACGCCGTGTACCTGTCGCTCGTGTACCTGCTCACCCTGCCCGGCGGCTGGTTCGCCGACCGTGTGCTCGGTCCGCGCAAGACGGTCGCCGTCGCGGGCCTCGTCATCATGGTCGGCCACCTGTGCCTCGCGCTGCCCGCGGCCGCGAGCTTCTATGTCGGCCTGGCCCTCGTCGCCATCGGTTCCGGCCTGCTGAAGGCCAACATCTCCACGATGGTCGGCCACCTGTACGACGGCCCGGAGGACCCGCGCCGGGACGGTGGCTTCACGCTCTTCTACATCGGCATCAACCTCGGCGCCTTCATCGCCCCGCTGGTCATCGGCACCGTCGGGGAGAACGTCAACTGGCACTTCGGCTTCGCGCTGGCCGCGCTCGGCATGGCGCTGGGCCTCGTGCAGTTCCTGCTCGGCAGCCGTCACCTGAGCGCGCGCAGCAGCGAGGTCCCGACGCCGCTGTCGCCCGCCGAGAAGGCGTCGACGCTGCGCAAGGGCCTGATCTGGCTGGCCGTCGCCGTGGTGTTCTACGGCGTCGTCGGCGGCACCGGCCACTTCACGCTGAACTGGGCGCTGATCCCGCTCACGCTGCTGGGCCTGATCGTGCCGATCCTGGTCATCACCCGCATCCTGCGGGACAAGGACCTGGACTCGGGCGAGCGGTCGAAGGTGTCGGCGTACATCTGGTTCTTCATCGCCGCCGCCGTCTTCTGGATGATCTACGACCAGGGTGGCTCGACCCTGTCGCTGTTCGCCGAGAAGAGCGCCGACAACAGCGTCTTCGGCTGGGAGTTCCCGGTCTCCTGGTACCAGTCGGTCAACCCGGTCATGATCATGGCGCTGGCGCCGGTCTTCGCCTGGCTGTGGCTGTGGCTGAACCGGCGCGGCCAGGAGCCGAGCACCATCGTGAAGTTCGCCTCCGGTCTGGTGCTGGTGGGTGTGTCCTTCTTCCTCTTCCTCGCCCCGCTGTCGATCGCGGAGGGCGGCCACAAGGCCGCGGCGCTGTGGCTGGTCGCGATCTACTTCGCGCAGACCGTCGGTGAGCTGACGCTGTCGCCGGTGGGTCTGTCCGTGACGACGAAGATGGCGCCGGCGAAGTACGCCTCGCAGATGATGGGCGTCTGGTTCCTCGCGGTCACCGCGGGCGACTCCGTCACCGCACTGCTGTCCAACCCGGCCATCGGCGGGATCAACCTCGACCGCATGGGCTTCGTGGCGCTGGAGGCCGCGCTCGCCGTGGTCGCCGGTTTCGCGGTGTTCATGTACCGCAAGAAGGTCAAGGCCATGATGGGCGACGTGCGCTGACCGCCCTCGTCCGACCCTGAGAAAGGGCCGTCGCACCCCGGGGTGCGGCGGCCCTTTCTCATGTCTTCTTCTGCTCGGCGTCCGGGGTGAACCAGGGCGGGGCCGAGCGCCTGGCGGTGGCGGGCAGGCGCAGCCGGACGCGGCGGGCCGGGCGGGCCGCGTGACCGGGACGGCGCGGGCGTACGTGGTCCACGACGGCCAGGCCCGCGCGGAACAGCGCCGCCGGTACGACCAGCAGGACGAGGCCCCAGAACAGGGTCACGCCCCACGGGCGGCCCACGCCCCAGGGCTGCTCGGCGAGGACCTTGCCGCCGTACTTCAGGGACACGGTGTAGTCGCCGTGCGCCCCGGCGGCGAGCTCCACGGGCAGTTCGATCCGGGCCTTCCCGCCGGGCCGGATCGTGCCGTGCCACCGCTGGTCCTGCCACTGCGGCGCGAACACGCCGTGGGAGGTGCCGACCTGGAAGACGGGGTCCCTCACGGGGGACGTCCCGACGTTGCCGAGGGTGACTTCGAGGGTCCGGGCGGGCGGGGAGCCGAACCAGGTCAGCAGCCCGCCGGAGCCGCGCAGCCGGGTGTCCGCGAGCAGGGACAGCCGGCCGCCGGCCCGGTCCGCGGGCAGCGGCTCGACCGCATGCCCGGCGACCTGGAGGGCGGTGTCGGCCTCGGCCTCGGCCCCGGCCCCCGTCACCGTCTCCACGTGCACCACGCAGGGGCACGGCACGGGCGGTTCCACGACGGGCAGCCGGCGCCGGAAGCGGCCGTCGGCGTCCGTGGTGACGGCCCGGCCGTCGGCGTTGGCGCAGGAGTTGGTGCCGCCGGTCACACCCCGGGACGGTTCGGCCTGCCCGCAGACCAGCAGCGTCAGCAGCGCACGCGGCCGCCAGCCGCTCCCGCTGACGGTGACCGAGCCTCCCGCCCCCGCCTGCGACGTGGACACCTCCACACCGGGCCGGTCCGAGGCCTGGGCGGGCCCGGCACCGGCCAGGCTCAGCAGGAGCACGAGCAGGACGGACAGCGAGAGGTGGGGAACACGAGCGACGTACGGCATCGGCGGCTCCAGCGGGGGTGCGGGCGGGCGCGGCTCGTGCCCTGGCGGTCGTACGGTCCGCTCAGTGGCCTGCCCGTGCGCTCCGGTGACGTCGTGTCAGCCACAGGGTGCCTGCCGCGCCGGCCAGCAGAACCGTGCCGCCGAGGATGCCCAGGGCCACGGCCGAGTCGTCGGGGCCGGTCTGCGGGAGTTCGGCACCGCCGCCGGAGCCGGAGCCGCCGCCCTGGGTGGAGCCGGTGGTGCCGCCGCCGCGCGCGGCCGTGACGTCGAGTTTCAGGGACGGGCCCGGGTCGTTCGTCGGGGTGCACGTGGTCGTCGTGCCGAGCGCCTTGATGGTGAGCACGCCGGCCGTGAAGGTGACCTCGCCGCTCTTCTTCGGCGTGTACGTCCCGCTCAGGTCGTTGATCTTGATCGGTGTGTTGGCCGGGATGGCCGCGTCGTTGGCGGGGCCGGTCACCGTCAGGGTGCCGCTGTCGGCGCCGCCCAGGGCGATGGTGGCGCTCGGCGTCATCGCGCCCTTGCCCAGTTCGACCGGGCTGGAGGAGACGCCCTTCTGCCAGGACATGGTGATCCGGTAGCCGCTGCCGCTCCTGGCGCCCTTGATGTCGATGGGCGAGACGGCGCTCTTGTCTCCGATCGGCGTCTTGCACTGGTAGTTGACGTCGACGACCTCGGCCCGGGCCACGGGGGCGGCCAACCACACCACCGAGCCGGCCAGGGCCGCGGCGGACGCGAGCGCGGCGGTTCGATTCCGGTACGACACGGTGCCGCTCCCCTTCCTGTTCCTGACGGAGCATCAGATCGGGCCGTCAAGGTACGCCCGGGGCCGTGAGGAAGGAAGACACAGGACACGCCGGATGTGCGGGGATCCGGCGTGACGCGGGTGACGTGGGAAGGGGCGCCCGGCGGGGGTCCGTGAGGTCGTCACCCGGACGGCGGGTACGAAGGGCACGGAACGACGCCGGGGAGGCATGGGCGGGGCGCGGTCGCGGGGCCCCGGCGACATCGGCCGGTCCGACCGTCGCAAACCCCGGCGGCATCAGCGGGAGCCGCCACCGCAATGACGTCGCCAAGTCCGGGTCATCGCCCGGAGGGGCGCGCGGCGCGGGCTCCGGTCAGGCCGGTGCGCCCAGTTCCGCCCAGACCGTCTTGCCGGCGACCCCCGGTGTGCGGACGACGCCCCAGTCCAGGCAGAGTCGCTGGACGATGAACATGCCGTGGCCTCCCGGACGGCCCGCGCGGTGCGGTGTGCGCGGCGCCGGCTGGCCCGTGCCCCGGTCGGCGACCTCGATACGGATCACCTTGTTGTCGCAGGTGATCCACAACTGGTCCGGCCCCTCGGCGTGCAGACACGCGTTGGTGACCAGCTCGGAGACGACGAGCAGCACGTCCTCGGCGGCGGCCCGCTGATCGGCGGACGCGGCCGGCAGCCAGCCCCACGCGTACAGCGCCTGGCGGGTGAAGTCGCGGGCGAGCGGAACGACGCCGCTCGCCTCCTCGAAGCTCAGCCGGCGCACCTGCCTGCCCCCCGGCGGCCCCGCAGCGGCTCCGGACGGCGCCGCCACGCCCTCGCCGGACGCACCGGACGCCGCTCCGCCACCCTCGGACGCCCCGGAAGCGCCGCTGGGCTCCGGCCCGCGGTCGCCCGGCGAGTAAGGCCGGGTGGTGCTCATCAGCGCTTCACCTCACCGATTCACCAGTTCACGATTCAAAAACTTCAGTACACAGTCAGTCACGCAGTGCGCGGCACGTCGGTTTCGCGGCGCCCCCGCCACCCTGTCGGCCGACAGGTTCAGGATGTCTCCTGCCCGGGCGGACCGGCAGAACACCCCCGTATTCCGCTCGAAAGGCGTGACGGGGGTGGGAGACCGGTCACAGCGGGATGGCCGAGGCTCGGCGCGCCGACGCACCGCCGGTCAGCTCGGCTCGTCGGCCAGTGCCGCCTGGAGCGTGTCATGGACGCTGAAGACCGCATCCGCCCCGGTGATCTCGAACACGCGTGCCACCACCGGCTGCATCCCGGCGAGCGCCACACCACCACCGGCGGCCTCGGCCTTCAGCCGCGCGCCCAGGAGCACGTTGAGCCCCGTGGAGTCGCAGAACTCCAGCCGTGCGCAGTCGATGACCAGGCGCTTGAATCCCTTGGCGAGGCAGTCTTCGAGTGGCTCACGCAACAGATCGGCGGTGTGGTGATCCAACTCACCCGCCGGGGTCACGACGGCATTAGAGCCCTCTTCCCGCACCTCCACCAGAAGCCGGCCAGACTGTGCGCTGCCGACCGTCCCGCGGTCCATGCCGTCTCTCTCTCCCGACGTCGAGGCTGCTTGCTGACGCCCTCGAACACTACGCCTTCCCGGGACGCTCCGACACCCGAACAACTACACACAAACGGACATATGCCCACAGAACGCACTTGCGGTGGGCTCAGGAAAGCGGGTAGGCCTAGTAAGGACACGTACCCGACACGGCCGGCTTTGGAGGCGCCGCACACCGCAGTGCACGTTTTGGCCCCGGCAGCCATATGCCGAGAACGATGGAGGACATCATGTCACCCCGGCTCGACGGATCGCGTACCCACAAAGCGACGTCGACACCCCCTGCGGAACATCTGGATCCCATCGAGCAGGACGAGATGCTCGTCACACAGGGCGCGCTCCTCGCCGGACTTCCGGACATTCCCCCGTACGAGGAAGTCGACGCGGTCGACGCGCGGGCCCTTTCCAAGACCCTCTTCGAGCGCCTGGAGTCGCTCGAGGAAGGCACACACGAGTACTCGTACGTCCGCAACACGCTCGTCGAACTGAACCTCGCGCTGGTCAAGTTCGCCGCCTCCCGGTTCCGCTCCCGCAGCGAGCCGATGGAGGACATCATCCAGGTCGGCACCATCGGCCTGATCAAGGCGATCGACCGCTTCGAGCTCTCTCGGGGTGTCGAGTTCCCCACGTTCGCGATGCCGACCATCGTCGGCGAGATCAAGCGCTTCTTCCGCGACACCTCGTGGTCCGTGCGCGTTCCGCGGCGGCTTCAGGAGCTGCGGCTCGACCTGGCCAAGGCCGGTGACGAGCTGGCCCAGAAGCTGGACCGCGCCCCGACGGTGACCGAACTGGCCGAGCGCCTCGGCATCTCCAACGACGAGGTCGTCGAGGGCATGGCCGCGTCGAACGCCTACACCGCCTCCTCGCTGGACGCCCAGCCGGAGGAGGACGACTCCGAGGGCGCGCTCGCGGACCGCATCGGCTACGAGGACCACGGACTCGAAGGCATCGAGTACGTCGAGTCGTTGAAGCCGCTGATAGCCGAACTCCCGCCGCGCGACCGCAAGATCCTGTCCCTGCGGTTCGTCGCGGGCCTGACCCAGTCGGAGATCGGCGAAGAGCTCGGCATCTCGCAGATGCACGTCTCGCGGCTGCTGTCGCGGACGCTGGTACGGCTGCGCAAGGGGCTGACCGTCGAGGAGTGATCCTCCGTGGGTGACGCTGTCCTCAGGGGGCGGACCGAACGGGTCCGCCCCCTGAGCGCGTGTCGTACCTGACTCAGCCCGCCCGCTGCTCCTTCACCAGCTTCTTCGCGCGCTCACGGCGGGACGGGGCCAGCACGTCGACCGCCACGCCGGCACCCTGCCCGGGTGTGGCCTCGGCCAGCCGCAGCCGGTCGGCGAGCCCGCGGACCGACGCGTCGTCCGGCCCCCGGTCGACGTAGAACAGCGACTCGTCCACCGGGCTGTCGTCGCCGCCCCAGCGCACGACGCCCTCGCAGTCGGCGAGGATGTCGCGCACCGTCAGCACCTGGAGCGGGAAGAGGCTGCCGCTCGCGCCCGCGCCCGGGCGGATCCGCACGGCGGTGCCCGAGGCCAGGTTGGACTCCGGCCGGCCCTTCTCCAGGCCGCCGATCCGCTGCCAGCCCGCCAGGTCGACGCGGTTCAGCTGCTCGACCTCGTAGTGGTAGCGCCGGACGACGTGGAGCAGGATCGCCTCCACGTCGCCGATCCGGACGTCGACCTCCAGGCCGGTGCCCGGGACGGGGCGCGTCCAGACGGTGGAGACGTGGTTGGCCTCCTCCTCCAGGGTCCAGCCATTGGCCGAGGTGGGGGCCTTCTTCCGGGCGGCGCTCAGGGGAGTGCCGGCGGGGGAGGCCACGGCGGTGGCCGGCGCGAACGAACCGGCGGCCGCCGTGAGTGCGATCACCCCGGCCCCCTTGACCAGGGTCCGTCTCGGTATGCCGCTCATGCTGCTGCGCGCGTTGTCGGACACGTTTTCAGTTCCTTCCCAGGCTGATGATGATGAGAGTGAGCGTGGGCAGTGCGGTGGCCGCCGCGCTCAGCAGCCAGTACCTGCCGGGTGGCAGTTCCGTCCTGCGGCGGAACGGGCGGTTGACCAGCCACCAGATGAGGCCGAACAGGATGAAGATCGGTGTCGCGACCATCACCCAGGGGAGCACACCGTCGTTCTCGGTGGGCTCGCGGTCGGTCCAGCCCAGCGAGGCAAGGGGCCAGTTCGCCGCGAAGTACCACAGCATGAACGCGGGCACCACGGCCGGAATCCCCAGCAGGACGTTGGCGACCAGGGGGAGGCTCAGCCGGAGCCACGGGTGTGCGGTGCTCGTCTTCATCGGGTCTCACTAACCGCGCGACAGCATGTTGTAGTTCTCCAGTTGGTTGTACAGGCCGAGCAGCTCACGGCCGTACTTCGCGGCGTCGTCGCCGGTGCCGTTGTACCGGGCCAGCAAGGCCTGGGTCTGGGCGGGGGTGGTGGTCAGGCTCGGCCGGGGCGCCCCGATCTGGTGGGCGTTGTAGAGCGTCAGATACGCCACCGAGCGGATGTTGTACGTCGGGTCCTCGTTGAGCTGCTTCCACACGGTGGGGATGTCGTCGTTCGTGAGCGGCGAGCCGTTGATGATGCCCTGCTCCCGGCAGTAGTTGCGGGCCTCGATCGTCACCCAGGCGAAGATCTGACCCCAACCGGTGCTGCAGTCGTCGTCCAGCCCCTTCTTCACTGCCTCGTCGGCTGCGACGTCGAAGGGGTTCATCTTGCGCAGCTCCCACAGGACCGGCGCCTGGATGAGCGCCTTGCGGAGCCTGAGCTGCCGTGCGAGCGAGGTGAACAGCCAGTCCGCGCTCAGCACCAGATCGACCGCCTTGGTGGTGGAGATGCCGCCGAGCGTGGCCCAGTCGTCGTCGGGCTCCCAGTTCTCGCCACCGGTCTCCGGCACACCGATCGAGACCAGGTACGCCTGAACGTCCTTGAGCAGGGCGTCGCGGTAGGCGGCCTTGTCCAGGTCCGTGTCCAGTCCGCCGAAGTCCGCGCCGGGGTTGAAGCTGCTCTGGCCGAAGTCCCGGCCGGAGACGATGTTGTTGTCGATCTCGATCTGGCCCGCGCCCGAGCCGACCTTGATGGTGGAGATCTGGTCGAACGCCCAGTTGGTGGGCAGCGGGTAGCCGAGGTTGCCGGAGAAGCCGCTGGACATGTCGGAGACGAAGCTCGCCGCCGCGTAGCCGGCGTCGGCGACGCGCTGGCAGACGTTGCGGGGACCGTACACACCGACGCCGTAGCCGGAGCTCTCGCCGATGGTGCGCATGATCCCGCGGAAGTGCGGGAGGACGAACTCGGTGACCTCGCCGTCCATCGCGTCGTAGTCGACGGCGAAGTAGATGATGGTGCCGGGCTTGAAGCCGTGGTACTGGGCCCACTCGATCGCGCGGAACGCGTCGGCGGTGCCCTGCTCGGGGCTGAAGTAGTTGGCCGACCGGCTCCACGTCTGGAAGATCGGGAAGCAGCTCAGCCCGTAGTCCTTGATGGTGGCCAGCTCGCCCGGCTGGATCTGCTTCTCCGGCAGGCTCGTGGTGGAGGGATTGAAGAGGTAGCGGCCGATGTACTTGTAGCCGGCGTCCTTCAGTGCCTGCGCCCGGGCGGGCGTGATCATGGTGACGCCGTCGCAGGCCGTGCCCTTGCGGGACTGGTCGCCGTAGGAGACGAGCAGCGAGGCCCAGGTCTGGAAGTCGCCCTTGCCGGTGACCGGGAGCTTGCTGAAGGACTGGAAGGTCTCCACGCCGGACTGCACCGCGGAGGTGAAGTTGCCGAACGGGACGTTGCGCTTGTTCAGGACCATGGCGGCGGTGAACAGCTGCGCCCAGACGCCGGTGGTGCCGGTCGACACGGTGTGGCTCTTCAGGCCGGACTGGGTGCCGGGTCCGAACACGCCGTTGGCGACGCCGTCCGCCATGCCCAGCTCGTACTGGATCGCGAACAGCATCGACTTGGCGACGTCACGGGAGTGGTGACCGTCGCAGGGGATGACGTAGAAGTCCTTGCGCAGGATGTAACGGCCGTTCAGCCACTGCTGGATGGTCCGGATGGTGTCCGAGCCGTTGCTGACGGTGACGTAGGCGTCCATGTTGAACAGGCCCTTGACCACCTTGGGCCACAGGGAGCTGCCCGGGTACGTGCCGGAGACGCCCATGTTCTGGTTCAGCTTCACGACCGCGTCCTTGACCCGGTCGTTGTACTTGCCGTCGATCTCGCCGCCGTCGTAGCCCTTGCAGTACAGGGCGGACTGGATGACGCGGCAGAAGTTGGCCGACGGGATGGTCGTCTCGTCGAGCTTGCCGTACTTCTCCCCGATCTTCGCCAGGGTGGTCGGGCCGAAGGAGTCGGACAGGGCGGTGATGCCCATCTCGTACTGGAGCGCCCGGGTCAGGGCGTACATCACGGGCCAGCCGGTCTGGCCGTTCTCGTCCAGCTTGGATATGCCCAGCGTGGCGCCGTTGTTGTAGGTCGTGTTGATGAATCTCTGGGCGCGCTGCACCATCTCGTCTGCCATGGGCTTCCTCCTGTGGTCCGAATGGTGAGGCGGGGAGGAAAAGCGCTGTCACCGCGGCGCGGCCACGGTTCTGAGACCACGTGCCCGCGCTGGAACTGCACCCCCCGTCGGGGGGCATGGCGAAGAGACCCCCCTCGTCGCGTGCGGCCGGCGCGTAGGTCATGGTGCCGGTGCGACTGGCGTGATCCTGCGTCGCGCCGCGAGGGGGGTCAAGTCCTTTATGCGCGGAGGGTGTTGATCTGGCGGATCGTCAACTTTGATTTGTCATGCACTTGTTATGCGTATGGTATGCAAATCGCGCACAACTGTCGGCCGGGTTCAGTGGTCAGAGCACCCGCTCGCCACGCCGCCACACTCCGGCGACCAGCGGGACGCCCGGCCGGTAGGCGAGGTGCACATGGCTCGGGGCGTCGAGGAGCGTCAGGTCGGCGTACGCGCCCGGGGTGAGGCGTCCGACGTCGTCGCGCCGGAGGGCGGCGGCCCCGCCCGCCGTGGCCGACCACACCGCCTCGTCGGGGGTCATGCCCATGTCCCGGACGGCGAGCGCGATGCAGAAGGGGACGGAGGACGTGAACGACGACCCGGGGTTGCAGTCGGTGGAGAGCGCCACGGTGACGCCCGCGTCCAGGAGGCGGCGGGCGTCCGGCCACTCGGCGCGGGTGGAGAACTCGGCGCCGGGGAGGAGGGTGGCGACCGTACGGCTGTTCGCCAGGGCGTCCAGGTCCGCGTCGGTCAGGTGGGTGCAGTGGTCGGCGCTGGCCGCGTCGAGTTCGACGGCGAGCTGGACGCCCGGGCCGTACGAGAGCTGGCCCGCGTGGACCCGGGGGTGCAGGCCCGCGGCCTTTCCGGCGGTGAGGATGGCGCGGGCCTGGTCGCCGTCGAAGGCGCCCTGCTCGCAGAAGACGTCGATCCAGCGGGCGTGGGGCGCGCAGGCGCCGAGCATCTCGCCGGTGACGAGGGCGACGTAGGCGGCCGGGTCGTCGGCGTGGTCGGGCGGGACGATGTGGGCGCCGAGGAAGGTGACCTCGTCGGTGTGGGCGGCGGCGATGCGCAGGGCCCGGGCCTCGTCCTCGACGGTCAGGCCGTAACCGGACTTGGTCTCGAAGGTCGTGGTGCCCTGGAGCAGTGCCTCGCGGAGGTAGCGGGTCAGGTTGGCCTCGAGTTCCGCGTCGCTCGCGGCGCGGGTGGCGGCGACGGTCGTGCGGATGCCGCCCGCGCTGTACGGCCGGCCCGACATCCGGGCGTTGAACTCCTGCGTCCGGTCGCCGGCGAAGACGAGGTGGGAGTGGGAGTCGACGAAGCCGGGGAGCACCGCACGGCCGCCGGCGTCGACCCGATTGTCAGTGGCGGGTGCTTTGCTTTGATCACCGGTCCACGCGATGCGGTCGCCTTCGATGACGACGGCCGCGTCCTGGACCAGTCCGAGGGGGGAACCGTCACCGGAGGAGGGGTCGTTGGTGACCAGGGCGGCGATGTTGGTGATGAGCGTGCTTGCGGTGCTCGCGGAGTGGGCGGGGCTGACGGTCGTCGCGTTGCTCATGGCGTCCTTGGTGGCCTGGTCGGCGGTGGGGTCGGGTTCGGGGGCGGAGGCGGGCCGCGCGGGTGGGCGGCCCGAGGTCAGCCGCGCAGGGCTTCGACGGCGTCCGCGAGGGCTCGCGGCACATCCGGTACGAGGGAGTGCGCCCCGTCCCGTACGACGTGCCGACCTGCCACGACCGTGTGCGACACGTCTGCTGCCGACGCGGCGAATACGGCCGTCTCGGCCCCGAGCCGTGGAAGCGGCCCAGCCGTTCTGACCGAGTCGAGCGCGATCGTCGTGAAGTCGGCGAGCGCGCCGGGCTCCAGAGCGCCGGCCTCCGCCCAGCCGAGGGCCGCGTGCCCGTCGGCCGAGGCGGCCCGCAGCAGGGCCGCCGCCGTCCAGTGGCCCCGGGTCCGGGTGCGCAGCCGCTCGTTCAGCTCCATGGCCCGTGCCTCCTCGAAGAGGTCGATCACGGCGTGGCTGTCGGAGCCGAGGCTGAGCGGGGAGCCCTCGTTCTGGAGGGCCACGGCCGGCCCGATGCCGTCGGCGAGGTCCCGTTCGGTGGTCGGGCACATGCAGGTGCCGGTGCCGCTCCCCCCGATCAGGGAGATGTCCTCGGCGGTGAGATGCGTGTTGTGCACGCCGGTGGTGCGCGGGCCGAGGACGCCGTGCAGGGCGAGCAGCTGCGTCGGGGTGCACCCGTGGATCTCCAGGCACGCCTCGTTCTCGGCGGTCTGCTCGGACAGGTGCACATGGAGCGGGGCCCGCCGCTCCTCGGCCCAGCGCGCCACGGTCTCCAGCTGGTCGGCGGGCACCGCCCGTACGGAGTGGATCGCCGCCCCGATCCGTACGTGATCCCGTTCCTTGAGAAGTGAAGAGCGTGCGGCCCAGGCCCCGGCGTCGCCGTCGGAGAAGCGGAGCTGGTGACCGGTGGGCGGCCGGCCGAAGCCGGAGGAGAGGTAGGCGGTGTCGAGGAGGGTGATGCGGATCCCGGCTTCGTCGGCCGCCGCGATCAGGGCCTCGCCCATGGCGTTGGGGTCGGCGTAGCGGGTGCCGCCGGGGGCGTGGTGGACGTAGTGGAACTCGCCGACCGCCGTGACGCCGGCCAGGGCCATCTCGGCGTACACCGCGCGGGCGAGGGCGTGGTAGGTGTCCGGGGTGAGGCGGTCGGCCGTGGCGTACATGACCTCGCGCCAGGTCCAGAAGGTCCCGGAGCCGACCTGGACGGTGCCACGCAGGGCCCGGTGGAAGGCGTGGCTGTGGGCGTTGGCCAGGCCGGGGAGGGTCAGTCCGCGGAGGATCTCGGCCCCGGGGGGCGGGGCGTCGGTGTCCGGGCGGACGGCGGTGATGCGGCCGTCCCGGACGTCGAGGGCCACACCGGGCTCGACGTGTGTGCCGAGCCAGGCGTGCTCCAGCCAGTAGGTCTTCGATGTCACCTGCGGGCCAGCCCTTCCAGTACGTCGGCGAGTGCGAGGACCCCGGCCACGCAGTCGTCCTCGGCGGCGAACTCGGCCGGGGAGTGCGAGACGCCCGTGGGGTTGCGTACGAACAGCATGGCGGTCGGGATGCGCCCGGAGAGGATTCCGGCGTCGTGTCCGGCACCCGTACCCAGGACGGGCACGGTGATGCCGGTGTCCTTGCCGAGGATGCGGGCGAGTTCGTCGCGCAGGGCGTGGTCGAACTCCACGACGGGGGTGAACGACTCGCGGACGACGTCGAGGGCGATGCCGTGGGCGGCGGCGTACTCCCCGGCCGCCTTCTCGATGCCGGCGACCACGGCGTCCAGCCTGCCCTGGTCCTCGGCACGGGAGTCGAGCCAGCCGCGCACCAGGGAGGGGATGGCGTTGACTCCGTTGGGCTCGACGGCGATCTTGCCGAAGGTGGCGACGGCACCGGCGAGTTCGGCCTCGCGGCGGGCGGCGAGCACGGTTTCGGCGTAGGAGAGCATGGGGTCGTGCCGGTCGGTGAGCCGGGTGGTGCCGGCGTGGTTGGCCTCGCCCCGGAAGTCGAACCGCCACCGGCCGTGCGGCCAGATCGCGCTGGCGATGCCGACCCGGTCGCCGGTCAGGTCCAGAGCCCGGCCCTGTTCGACGTGGAGCTCCACGAAGGCGCCGATGCGGGCGAGTCGCTCCGGGTCGGGGCCGACGGTGTCGGGGTCGTATCCGGCGGCCTCCATGGCGCGGGCCAGTGTGACGCCCTCGCCGTCGGTGAGCCGGTGCGCCTGCTCACGCGTGAGCTGTCCGGCGGTGAGCCGGGAGCCGACACAGGCGAGCCCGAACCGGGCGCCCTCCTCGTCGCCGAAGTTGACGACCGCGAGCGGCTTGGCGAGGTCCGTGCCCCGGGCGCGCAGTTCGTCGAGCGCGGCGAAGGACGACACGACGCCCAGGGGCCCGTCGAAGGCGCCCCCGTCGGGCACGGAGTCGAGGTGAGACCCGGTGACGACGGCGTCCCCGGCGTCGGGATCGCCCAGCCAGGCCCACTGGTTGCCGTTGCGGTCGACCTCGTAGGCCAGTCCGCGGGACTCGGCCTGCTCCTTGAACCAGGCCCGGCAGTCGAGGTCGGCCGGGGTCCAGGCGTAGCGGCGGTAGCCGCCGGAGGCGGAGCTGCGGCCGATCGGCACAAGCTCCGCCCACATGCTGTGGAAGGTCACGCGTCGTCACCTTCACGCATCGGGACCCGGACACCGCGCTCGCCGGCGACCGACTCCGCGATGTCGTAGCCCGCGTCCACGTGCCGGATGACGCCCATGCCGGGGTCGTTGGTGAGCACCCGGCGGATCTTCTCCCCGCCGAGCTTCGTACCGTCGGCCACCGTCACCTGCCCGGCGTGGATGGATCGGCCCATCCCCACGCCGCCACCGTGGTGGATCGACACCCAGGAGGCGCCCGACGCCACGTTCACCATGGCGTTCAGCAGCGGCCAGTCGGCGATCGCGTCGGACCCGTCGAGCATGGCCTCGGTCTCGCGGTAGGGCGAGGCCACGGAACCGCAGTCGAGGTGGTCGCGCCCGATGGCCAGCGGCGCGGCCAGCTCACCGCTCGCCACCATGTCGTTGAACCGCTCACCGGCCTTGTCCCGCTCGCCGTAGCCGAGCCAGCAGATGCGGGCGGGCAGTCCCTGGAAGTGCACGCGCTCGCCCGCCATCTTGATCCAGCGGGCGAGGGACTCGTTCTCCGGGAACAGTTCGAGGATCGCCTTGTCGGTCTTGGCGATGTCGGCCGGGTCGCCCGAGAGGGCCGCCCAGCGGAAGGGACCCTTGCCTTCGCAGAACAGCGGGCGGATGTAGGCGGGGACGAAGCCGGGGAAGGCGAAGGCCCGGTCGTATCCGGCGAGCTGTGCCTCGCCGCGGATGGAGTTGCCGTAGTCGAAGACCTCCGCGCCGGCGTCCATGAAGCCGACCATGGCCTCGACGTGCCGGGCCATGGACTCGCGGGCCCGGGTGGTGAAACCGGCCGGGTCCTTGGCGGCGGCGTCGGCCATGTCCTCGAAGGCGGTGCCGAGCGGCAGGTAGGCCAGCGGGTCGTGGGCGGAGGTCTGGTCGGTGACGATGTCGATCGGGGCGCCCATGGCGAGCAGTTGCGGCAGCAGCTCGGCGGCGTTGCCGAGGACACCGATCGACAGCGGGCGGCGGGCGTCCCGGGCCTCCACGGCCAGCCGCAGGGCGTGCTCGAGGGAGTCGGCCCTCACATCCAGGTAGCGGTGCTCGATGCGTCGATCGATGGCCCGCGGATCGCAGTCGACGCAGATCGCCACACCGTCGTTCATCGTCACGGCGAGGGGCTGGGCGCCGCCCATGCCGCCGAGGCCGGCGGTCAGCGTGATGGTGCCCGCCAGCGAGCCGCCGAACTTCTTCGCGGCGACGGCGGCGAAGGTCTCGTAGGTGCCCTGGAGGATGCCCTGGGTGCCGATGTAGATCCAGGAGCCGGCGGTCATCTGCCCGTACATGGTCAGGCCGAGGGCCTCCAGGCGGCGGAACTCCTCCCAGTTCGCCCAGTCGCCGACCAGGTTGGAGTTGGCGAGCAGGACGCGCGGGGCCCACTCGTGGGTCTGCATGACGCCGACGGGCCGACCGGACTGGACGAGCATCGTCTCGTCCTGCTTGAGGGTCTGCAGCGTGCGGACCATGGCGTCGAAGGAGCGCCAGTCGCGGGCGGCCTTGCCGGTGCCGCCGTAGACGACGAGCTTGTCGGGGTGCTCGGCGACCTCGGGGTCGAGATTGTTCTGCAGCATCCGCAGTGCGGCTTCCTGCTGCCATCCCAGGGCGCTCAGTTCCGTACCGCGCGGTGCTCGGACGGGGCGGGGTCCTGACATGGTCTGCCTCCTGGTGGGTGCTCCCGGCGGATGTTGCTGCGGTTATTCACATCCTGACCCTCTGAATAGAGCTAGTCAATACGCCCGGGGGTCGGCGCGGCGGTGCCGTGGGTGTTTGGCTGGTCACATGGGCGCACACAATGAGGAATTCGAGGCGGACGACGACGGCGCCGGGCGGGCGGCCCGGCGGGACGAGGCGGTGCGGGCCGCCGTGGAACAGGGCCTGCTCGGGCCCGAGAGCCCCATCGTCGGGCTGCTGGACGTCACCGGCATCCGGGAGTCGGCGGCCGAGCTGCGGGCGGCGTTCGACGCGGTGGTGGCGCCGGGCACGCCCGTGCTGCACGCCTTCGCGGTGAAGGCGACCCCGCTGGTGCCGGTGCTGCGGCTGCTGCGCGAGGAGGGCGTCGGCGCGGAGGTGGCGAGCCCGGGCGAGCTGGCGCTGGCGCGGGCCGCCGGGGTGGAGCCGGCCATGACGGTGCTCGACTCGCCCGCGAAGACCCCGGCCGAGCTGCGCGAGGCGCTGGCCCTGGGCATCGCCGTCAACGCGGACAACCCGCAGGAGTTGGAGCGCATCGACGGCCTGATGTCCTCCGCCGCCAGTCGCTCGCCGCTCGGCATCCGCGTGAACCCTCAGGTCGGCGGGGGATCCATCGAGGCGACGTCCACGGCCACGGCCACGTCGAAGTTCGGGGTGGCGCTGCGTGACGAGGGGGCGCGGGAGTGGGTCGTACAGGCGTGCCTGGACCGGCCGTGGCTGACCCGGCTGCACGCGCACACCGGGTCCCAGGGCATCCCCCTGTCCCTGATGGCCCGGGGCGTGGCGGAGACGTACGCGCTGGCGGAGGAGATCAACCGGCGGGCCGGGCGGCGGCAGATCGACACGCTCGACATCGGAGGCGGGCTGCCCGTGAACTTCGCGTCGGACGCGACGACACCGACGTACGCGCAGTACGCGCGCGTGCTGGCCGAGGAGGTGCCGGGGCTGTTCGACGGACGGTACGGCCTCGTGACGGAGTTCGGGCGGTCACTGCTCGCCAAGCACGGGACGGTGGTGGCGCGGGTGGAGTACGCGAAGTCCTCCGGCGGGCGGGCGGTGGCGGTGACCCACGCCGGGGTGCAGGTGGCCGCGCGGACGGTGTACGCGCCCGGGAGCTGGCCCTTGAGGATCGCGGCGTACGACGCGAAGGGGCGGGTGAAGGACGGGCCCGTCGTCGTACAGGACGTCGCGGGGCCGGCCTGCTTCTCGGGGGACCTGCTGGCGGAGGGGCGGTCCATGCCGGAGCTGGAGCAGGGGGACTACGCGGCGGCGCTGGACACGGGGGCGTACTACTTCGCGCATCACTACGCGTACAACTCGCTGGCGCGGCCGGGGGTGTACGGGTTCTGGCCGGACGGGCGCTTCGCGGTGGTGCGGGAGGCGCAGACGGTGGGGGAGGTCGTGGCGGAGTCCGGTGGGGCGCAGGCGGGTGCGCTTACCGAATCGCCGTAGGGGGTCACGCAGTGGGCGGGCTGCGGGTGCGTCGTGGCTGGTCGCGCGGTTCCCCGCACCCCTGGACCCCCGCCGCGCGTGACGTCAGTCGACGAACAGGCCGCGCGCCGCCGCCTTCGCGTCGAACTCCTCCAGGCGGGACTGGGCCTGGGGCAGGTCGTCGCACATCGCCTCCAGCAGGACCCGGCCGAGCAGCATCGGCGCGCAGGCCGTGTCGAAGGCGAGTCCGGTGCCGACGGCGGCGGGCAGCAGCAGGTCGGACACCTTGGCGACCGGCGCGAAGGCCGAGTCGGCGACGGTGACGACGGTCAGCCCGGCCTGCCGGGCGTAGTGGAGGGTGTCGACGACCTCGCGGGGATGCCGGGGCAGGGCGAAGCACAGCAGTGCGGTCGCACCGGCCCGGACGGCGGCGTCGATACGGTCCTGGAGCATGGTGCCGCCCTCGCCCAGGAGCCGTACGTCGGGATGCACTTTGGCCGCGAAGTAGCCGAAGCCGTTCGCCTGGGCCGCCGCCGCCCGCAGTCCGAGGACGGGCAGCGGGCGGGAGGCCGCCAGCAGGCGCCCGGCCCGCCGCACCGGCCCGGGGTCGGCCAGGGCCTCCGCCAGCTGCCGCAGGTTCTCGATCTCCGCCTCGACGGCCTGCTGGTACTCGTTGGAGGACCCCGCGTCGGCCGCGGGCTCCGCGGGGGCGACCTCGCGCAGATGGCGGCGCAGGGCGGGGTAGCCGTCGAAGCCGAGGGCGACGGCGAAACGGGTCACGGACGGCTGGCTGACCCCGGCCAGCTCGGCGAGCTCCACGCTCGACAGGAACGGCACGTCGGCGGCGCGCCGCACCATGCTGTGCGCGATGCGCCGCTGGGTCGGTGTCAGCCGGTGGCCCTCGAAGAGCGCTTGGAGCCGCGCGGCAGGGCTGTCGGTCACGCTCATGACGTGCTCCCCCTCGCCTATTCAGTAGCTGAGGATTCTGCATGAGCATATGCAGACCGGCAAGCGGGACCGAAGGGCCCCCGCCCCGAAAGGGGGGCTAACCCCAGTGCGGCCCTCGGCACCGCTTTCTACTGTGGGGGACATGACCGGGATGGACGCGCGGGACACCGACCTGAAGAAGGAACTCGACGCCACCCTGCAGACGCGCAGGGAGCTGGGCGAGGAGTACGAGTCCGCGCTGGTGGACTCGTTCCTGGAGAAGATCGACCAGCGGATCGACGGCGCGGTGGATCGCCGCGTGCGCCGGCAGCTCGCCGAGCAGCAGATGCAGACGGCCCGGGACTCCCGGTCTCCGAAGGCCACCGACTCCTGGGGCGAGCGGTACGGCTTCGGGATCGTCTCGCTGGTCCTCGCGGTGCCGCTGTCCGCGATCGGCGGAGGTGTGGCCCATCTGCCGGGTCTGCTCGTCGCCTGGGCGGGCATCGTCGGCGTCAACGTCGTCCAGGCCGTCCGCACCAACCCGGGCCTGTTCGGCCGCCGCAAGTCCTCCCGGGACGGCGACTGGGAGGACTGAGCGCCCTCTGTCTCAGGCCTGCCGGGTGGGCAGCGCGACGATCTGCCGCAGGTTGACCCGGCGCGGCCGGCTGGTCGCGTAGGCCACCAGGTCGGCGAGCTCCTCGGCGGACAGCGCGCCCACCGCGTCCAGCATGCCCTCCACCTGGCGGGACAGTTCCGCGTCGGAGATGTGCGTGCGCAGCTCGCTCTCGACGAAGCCGGGCTCGATGTTGGTGACCCGGACGTCCCGCGGCCCGAACTCGCCGCGCAGGGACTCCGACAGGTAGGTGACGGCCGCCTTGGTCGCGCCGTACACCGCGTAGTTCGGGAAGCTGACGTGCGCGGCGATGGACGAGATGTTCACGAGGTCGGCGGTACGGCCGTCGGCGGCGGCGCTCACCAGGTCCTCGGTGAAGGCGCCGACGACGCGCAGCACTCCGGCGACGTTGGTGTCGAGCATCCGCTGCCACTCGTCGGTGCGCCGGGCGTCGACGGGGTGGGGCAGCATGACCCCGGCCGCGTTGACGACCAGGTCGACGGGCCCGTAAGCCGCGTGGATCCGGTCGGCGGCGTCCGCGACGGACACCTCGTCCGTGACGTCCGCGACGACGGTCAGTGCCTGCCCGCCGTCGGCACGGATCTTCCCGGCGACGGCGGCCAGCCGTTCCTCGCGCCGGGCCAGCAGCGCCACGCGGGCGCCCTGGGCGGCCAGCAGCAGGGCGACGGCCTCGCCGATCCCGCTGGCGGCTCCGGTGACGACGGCGGTACGGCCGGACAGGTTGTCGTACGACATGGGAGATCCCCTCGGTGGTGGCCGGGGCGTCTCCCCGGCCTCGTCCACCACCCTCGGCGGCATCGGCCGCCGTACCCAGGGCGACGGTTTTCCTGGGTCTGGCAGTACCAGGCTCGCCGGCCCCGGGCCGCCTAGGCTCGGCGGCATGGACGGAGAAATCGGAGACTTCCTGCGCTCGCGCCGGGCCCGTATCCAGCCGGAGGAGGTGGGGCTGCCCTCCTACGGCCGCCGCCGCGTCCCGGGTCTGCGCCGCGAGGAGGTGGCGCAGCTGGCCGGGGTGAGCGTCGACTACTACGTCCGGCTGGAACAGGGCAGGGGCCCGAGCGTGTCCGACGCCGTGCTGGACGCGGTGGCGCGGGTGCTGCGGCTGGACGGGGCGGAGCACGACTACCTGCGGGCGGTGGCCCGGCCGCGCCGGCGGGACGACGACCGCCGGGCCGTGTCCCGGGTGCGTCCGGGGGTCCAGCTGATCCTGGACGGCATGGAGCGCAACCCCGCGTACGTCCTGGACCACCGCATGGACGTCCTCGGCTGGAACGCCCTCGCCGACGCGTTGCTCGGCTTCGACGGCATCGGCTCCGGCGAGCGCAACATCCCGCGCCGTGTCTTCCTCGACCCCGCCTCCCGTGATCTGTACCCCCACTGGGCCGAGATCGCCGGCCAGACGGTGGCCCATCTGCGCCTCCAGGCGGGTCACCACCCCGGGGACGCCGCCATGGCCGAACTCGTCGCCGAACTGTCGCGGGCGAGCGAGGACTTCCGCCGCCTGTGGGCGGACCACGCGGTCGACCCCTGCGACCACGGGGTGAAGCACCTCCGCCACCCGGTCGCGGGCCCGCTGACCCTCCCGTACGAGACCCTCACGATCCCGGGGGCACCGGACCAGACGATCGTCGCCTACGCGCCGGAAGCGGGATCGGAGACGGCGGAGCGGCTCGCGCTGCTGGGAAGTTGGACCACGAGCCACACGGGCTGACACCAGGCGGGCCGGGGAAAGCTTGCGCGGGGACCGCCGCACCCCCGTGCAACGAGGGTCGGGACGACGGCGGTCCCCGCGAAGGACGCGGGCCTGGTCAGGGCCGGGCTTACGCGTCCGTGACGTCGGTGGAGGTCCGGGAGCCGCTCCGGAGGTCCTTGACGCCTACGGCGCCGGCCGGGGCGGGGAGCCGCTCCCGCCCTGCCGACACCCCCTAATGTGCAGGACCCGTGTTAAGCGGGTGCTGCGCGGACGTGACGCCCTCGTACCACTTCCGCGAAGTCGACGAAGATCAGGGACGCCGCAAGTTCACCCGGTTCACGGGCGACGCACCGGACGTTCGCCGTCACTTCCCGGTCCGGGCGAGGAAGGACAGCAGGTCCTGCCGGCTGACCACGCCGGTCGGCTTGCCCTCGACGAGGACGATCGCCGCGTCCGCCTTGCCCAGGACGGCCATCAGGTCCGCGACCGGTTCGCCGGAGCCGACCTGGGGCAGCGGGGCGGACATGTGCTTCTCCAGCGGGTCCTCCAGCGAGGCGTTCTTGCTGAACAGCGCGTCCAGCAGCTCGCGCTCCACCACCGAGCCGACGACCTCGGCGGCCATCACGTCGGGGTGCCCGGCGCCCGGCTTGACGACCGGCATCTGCGAGACGCCGTACTCGCGCAGCACGTCGATGGCCTGGCCGACCGTCTCCTCCGGGTGCATGTGGACGAGGGAGGGCATGCGGTCGCCCTCCTTGTCGGCGAGGACGTCGCCGACGCGGGCGCTGGGGCCGGAGTCCTCCAGGAAGCCGTAGTCGGCCATCCACTCGTCGTTGAAGATCTTGCTGAGGTAGCCGCGTCCGCTGTCCGGCAGCAGGACCACCACGACGTCGTCCTCGCCGAGCCGCGCGGCGACCTCGAGCGCGGCGACGACCGCCATGCCGCAGGAGCCGCCGACCAGGAGGCCCTCCTCCTTGGCGAGGCGGCGGGTCATCTGGAAGGAGTCCTTGTCGGACACGGCGACGATCTCGTCCGCGACGGTCCGGTCGTAGGCGGTCGGCCAGAAGTCCTCACCGACGCCCTCGACGAGGTACGGCCGGCCGGAGCCGCCGGAGTAGACGGAACCCTCGGGGTCGGCGCCGACGACCTTGACCTTGCCGTCGCTGATCTCCTTCAGGTAGCGGCCGGTCCCGGAGATGGTGCCGCCGGTGCCCACACCTGCCACGAAGTGGGTGATCCTCCCCTCCGTCTGCTCCCACAGCTCGGGGCCGGTCGAGTGGTAGTGGGAGAGCGGGTTGTGGGGGTTGGAGTACTGGTCGGGCTTCCAGGCCCCGGGCGTCTCGCGGACCAGCCGGTCGGAGACGTTGTAGTAGGAGTCCGGGTGCTCGGGGTCCACGGCGGTCGGGCACACGACGACCTCGGCGCCGTAGGCGCGCAGCACGTTGATCTTGTCGGTGCTCACCTTGTCGGGGCACACGAAGACGCACTTGTACCCCTTCTGCTGCGCCACGATGGCGAGCCCGACCCCGGTGTTGCCGCTGGTCGGCTCGACGATCGTGCCGCCGGGCTTGAGCGCGCCGCTCTCCTCCGCCGCCTCGATCATGCGCAGGGCGATGCGGTCCTTCACGGAGCCGCCGGGGTTGAAGTACTCCACCTTGGCCAGGACGGTCGCCCTGATGCCCTTGGTCACGCTGTTGAGCCTCACCAGCGGGGTGTTGCCGACGAGGCTGATCATCGAGTCGTGGAACTGCACCGTTGTCTCCGGATGCCGCAGAAGTGGTCTGAGTGGTGCCGCCAGCCTATGGCCTCGCGCCTCGTCATGGTCCGTGACGGTCGTTCACTCGCTGTTGCGATTGGACGACGGGCTGTACGGGGCAAGCACAGGGTGTACGGGTTCGAGGAGGTGGCGGCGACGCATGACGAGCATGTCGAGGGCGCGGGTGGCCCGGCGGATCGCGGCCGGCGCGGCGTACGGCGGTGGCGGGATCGGCCTGGCCGGGGCGGCCGCCATGGGGCTGCTGCTGGCGGAGGTGCAACTGGCGCGGCGCCGGGTGGGCAACGGCACGTCCCCTCATGTGCCGAACGCGGACGGGCGGTACGGCGGTACGTACGCCGGTCCCGGGCAGACGCCGCTGCGGCTGACGATGCTGGGTGACTCCACGGCCGCGGGCCAGGGCGTGCACCGCTCCGGGCAGACCCCGGGGGCCCTGTTGGCCTCGGGGGTCGCGGCACTGGCGGAACGCCCGGTCGAGTTGCGCACGGTGGCGACGCCCGGAGCCCGCTCGGACGATCTGGACCGCCAGGTGGCCCTGGTGCTGGCCGGCCCGGTGCCCGACATCTGCGTGATCATGATCGGCGCGAACGACGTCACCCACCGCATGCCCGCCACCCGCTCGGTGCGCTGTCTCGCGTCGGCGGTACGGCGGCTGCGCACGGCCGGTGCCGAGGTCGTGGTGGGCACCTGTCCCGACCTGGGCACCATCGAGCCGGTCCGGCAGCCCTTGCGCTGGCTGGCCCGACGGGCCTCCCGCCAGCTGGCGGCCGCCCAGACGATCGGAGTCGTCGAACAGGGCGGCCGCACCGTGTCCCTGGGCGACCTGCTGGGCCCCGAGTTCGCCGCGAACCCGCGTGAGCTCTTCGGCCCGGACAACTACCACCCCTCCGCCGAGGGCTATGCGACGGCGGCGATGGCGGTCCTGCCGACCGTCTGCGCCTCGCTCGGCCTGTGGCCGGCCGAGGAGGAGCGCCCGGACGCCTCCCGCCGCGAGGGCTTCCTGCCGGTGGCACGGGCGGCGGCGGAGGCCGCCTCGGAGGCCGGTACGGAGGTCGCGGCCGCCCTGCCGACCGGGCCGCGGGGCCCGTGGGCGCTGCTGAAGCGCCGGCGGCGCAGGCGGGTACCCGAGCAGGAACCGGCCCCGGCCACACCGTCGAGCTGAGGGAGCCGAAAAAGCAAGCGCTTAGAAAACTGCGGCCAGGGTCACACCGCCACACCCGTGACCCAGCCCATACGTACGGGTAACTTCCCAGTCAGCCCGCCAGACCACCCGGTACGTCAATGGAGCCGTGATGCCCGAAGCCGTGATCGTCTCAGCCGCCCGCTCCCCCATCGGCCGCGCCGTCAAGGGCTCCCTCAAGGACATACGCCCGGACGACCTCGCCGCCACCATCGTGCAGGCCGCCCTCGCGAAGGTCCCCGAGCTGGACCCGAAGGACATCGACGACCTGATGCTCGGCTGCGGCCTGCCCGGCGGCGAGCAGGGCCACAACCTCGGCCGCATCGTGGCCGTACAGATGGGCATGGACCACCTGCCGGGCTGTACCGTCACCCGGTACTGCTCCTCGTCCCTGCAGACCTCCCGCATGGCCCTGCACGCCATCAAGGCCGGCGAGGGCGACGTCTTCATCTCGGCCGGTGTCGAGACGGTCTCCCGGTACGCGTTCGGCAGCTCCGACATGCCCGGCACGCACAACCCGCTCTTCGCCGACGCCGAGGCCCGCACCGCCGAGACCGCCCAGTCCGAGGGCTCCTCCTGGCACGACCCGCGCGAGGACGGCCTGCTGCCCGACCCGTACATCACGATGGGCCAGACCGCCGAGAACCTGGCCCGCGCCAAGGGCGTCACCCGCCAGGACATGGACGAGTTCGGCGTCCGCTCGCAGAACCTCGCCGAAGAGGCCATCAAGAACGGCTTCTGGGAGCGCGAGATCACCCCGGTGACCCTCCCCGACGGCACGGTCGTCGCCAAGGACGACGGGCCTCGCGCCGGCGTCACCCTGGAGGCCGTCCAGGGCCTCAAGCCGGTCTTCCGCCCCGACGGCCTGGTCACGGCCGGCAACTGCTGCCCGCTGAACGACGGCGCCGCCGCGCTCGTCGTCATGTCCGACACCAAGGCCCGCGAGCTCGGCCTCACCCCGCTCGCCCGGATCGTGTCGACCGGCGTCTCCGGCCTCTCCCCCGAGATCATGGGCCTCGGTCCGGTCGAGGCGAGCAAGCAGGCCCTCAAGCGGGCCGGGCTGACCATCGACGACATCGACCTGGTGGAGATCAACGAGGCGTTCGCCGCCCAGGTGATCCCCTCCTACCGCGACCTCGGCATCCCGCTGGAGAAGCTGAACGTCAACGGCGGCGCCATCGCCGTCGGCCACCCCTTCGGCATGACCGGCGCCCGCATCACCACCACGCTCATCAACTCGCTCCAGTTCCACGACAAGCAGTTCGGCCTGGAGACGATGTGCGTCGGCGGCGGCCAGGGCATGGCCATGGTCATCGAGCGCCTCAGCTGAGCGCCGCACCGTAGCCGCAGCGGCACCGCCCGTGAGGCAATGGCCCAGAACCCGGAAAGCACCAGGGTTCTGGGCCGTTTTGTGATCCAATCTCCCCCAGGATGTGACCTATCTCCCTCTACTCGGGGAGATTCCCAGGTCACAGTGGTCACACCCCCTCCCCCGAGACCGAAGCCCTGTCCGTTTCGTGACGTTACGCACTGACAGCTGCTTAGTCCGCCCTTCAAGCTGATGTAGGAAGTCGGGGGTCGACTTTGAACCGGGAGTACGTCAGTGAGCGCCATGCCGATCGCGTTGCTGGTCACCACGGCCGCCACGGGCGCCGTGGGTGTCGCCGTCCTGCGCACCGTCCTGCAGCTGCGCCGACAGGTCGCCGCCCTGCACACCGCGCTGGCCGAGAACCGCGCCGCCATGACCCGCGCCCTGCTGCCCGCCGCCCGTACCGCTGACGCGGACGAGATACGGGCCGCCGTGGCCGCGGCGCTCGCCGAGGAGCGGGAGCGCGAGCTCGCCGAGGCGCGGGCGTTCTGGGCCGCCCAGGAGACCCGTGACGCCTCCGACGCGCCGTCGCTGCTGGGCCTGCCCGAGACCGACCTTTTCCTGCCCCGGCAGTCCGATTTCGCGGGTCTGGAGCCGGTGTCCGAGCCCGGCGCGGACACCGAGGAGCCGGCCGGCGAGTCCGCCGAGCTGGCCGCGGCCCGTCGCCGCCACCCCTCCCACCCGGACTTCGTGCCGAACCCCTCGCCCGTGGTGAACGACCACGAGCGCACGGTCGCCACCCTGGAGGAGCTGGCCGCCTCCCGCGTCGAACTGACGGACGTCCGCCCGGGCCCCCTGGGCACCCTCGACGTCTACGTCTTCGCCGACGGCACGACCCTGTGCATGACCCCGGGCCACCGCGAGACCGCGGAACGCCTCGCCACCGCCCTGCGCACAGGCAAGACCCCGACCCTCCTGGGCGGCTCGGGCGTATCAGGCGCGTACTCACTCACGTTCGAGTGCGGCGAGGAGAACGTCTACATCCTGGCGGACCGGGTCATCGCTTCCCTATAGGGAAGCGCCCCCAAGGGGCGCGGGGCTGTATCGATGTGCGGCTCCGCCGCGCGGGCGCGACAAGCCACACACAACCCGCACCCGCGCACGGCGCTAAACCCCCGCCCGCTTCTGCGCCTCCTCCACCACCCTCACGGCGTCGTCGACGTCCGACGCACTGGGAATCACGACCGCCAGATCATGCCCGGCCACGGTGATCTGATCTGCGGCAGCAAACATCCCCGCATCGGGCATCTCCCGAGGCTCCACCCCCGGTTCCTCCAGAGCCTGCGCCCTGCGGGCCAACTCCCGGGCCAGCCCGAGAGCCTCGGCGGCAGCGCCCCGCTGCAGCCGACTCTGGGGCGCAGCCCTCAAACGATCGGCGAAGTGATCCACCGCACGGGTCAGAGGCGTCGTATCAACCACGTCGCGAGCGTACGCGTCGCACCGGGACTGTTGCCAACGGGCGAACACTCAGGCACCGTGACCTGAAGGACCGGCTTACATCCCAGCGTCCGGAGGCGCCGATGTCCCAAGTCTTCTCCGAAGAGACTCATCGCAACATGCTCGCCCGCATCCCCCACTGCACCGGTCGTCAGATCTCCGACTGGCTGCGCACCGTCGACGAAGGCCCGGCGCTCTTCCGCTTCGAGGAAAAGGTCAGCTGGCTCCGGCACGAACACAACCTGGCGTACGGCCACGCCAAGGCGATCGTCCACGAGTACGACCTGAGGAGGGCCGCGCGCAAACTGCTCTGAGCGCGCGAACGACAAGGGCCCCGGTCGAAGCCGGGGCCCTTTCGCGTACGACCGTCGAGGACTAGTCGTTGCTGTTGAGGATCGAGATGAGCCTCAGGAACTCCATGTAGATCCACACCAGCGTCAGCGTCAGGCCGAAGGCCGCGAGCCACGCCTCCTCGCGCGGGGCGCCGTAGGCGACGCCGTCCTCGACCTGCTTGAAGTCCAGGGCGAGGAAGCAGGCGCCGAGGATGATGCCGATGACGCCGAAGACGACACCGAGGGCACCACTGCGGAAGCCGAGGCCGTCACCGCCGCCGAACACCGCGAACAGCAGGTTCACGGTCATCAGCAGGATGAAGCCGAGCGCGGCCGCCATCACGAAGCCGTAGAAGCGCCGGTTGACGCGGATCCAGCCGGCCTTGTAGGCGATCAGCACACCGGCGAAGACCGCCATGGTGCCGATCACCGCCTGCATGGCGGCGCCGTCGGCGATGCGGTTGTCGACGATGTTGGACACGACGCCGAGGAAGACACCCTCGAACGCGGCGTACGTCAGGATCAGCGCGGGCGAGGCCTTGCGCTTGAAGGACTGCACGAACGCCAGGACCATGCCGATCAGCGCGGCGCCGATGCCGATGCCGTAGCTACGGCTGATGTTGGCGTCGTCGACCGGCAGCAGGGCCCAGGAGAGCGCCGCGGTGAGGATGAGCACACCGAGCGTGCTCGCCGTGCGCAGGACGACGTCGTCGATGGTCATCCGGCCGGTGGTGGCCGGAGCCTGCGGCGGTGCGCCGTACTGCAGGTCCTGCTGGGCGTAGGGGTTCTGCGCGTACGGGTTCTGCGCGTACGGGGCGCCCGTCGGCTGGGCGTACGGGTTGCCCTGCGTGGCAACAGCGGGACCCCCGGCCTGCGGCGCGGTGTTGAAGCCCGCGTAGCCGTTGTCGCGGCTGAACCCCCGTCGCGAGAAGACCGGGTTTCTGCTCCTCATTTCACTCCTCCATGGCCACCGTGCGTGGCCTTGGCTCAAGAGTAATAGGTAGGCAAAGGATTGACCCTAGTGCTTGGGGAGGATCTTTCCCTCGTCGTGGTGCGCAACACGCTACGCCGCCTCGTGATTCCCCTCACTGGAGGGGGGGTTCCTCATCCGCCGAACGGGAAACCCGTGTAGCCCTCGGCCAGGTCGGTCTCGGCGGCCCGCGAGGAGGCGATGCGCTCCAGTCGGGCGAGCTGGAGCCGGTCCTCGAAGCCGGTCGCGCCGGGGGCCCGGTGCAGGAGGGTCGTCATGTCGTAGGAGAACCGCTCGGCCTGCCAGATCCGGCGCAGGCAGGTCTCCGAGTAGGCGTCGAGCAGGTCGGGTGAGCCGGTTTCCTGCTGGTGGGTCAGGGCCCGGGCGAACGTCACGACGTCACCGACAGCGAGGTTCAGCCCCTTGGCCCCGGTCGGTGGCACGATGTGGGCCGCGTCACCGGCGAGGAAGAGGCGGCCGTGGCGCATGGGCTCGTGGACGTAGGAGCGCATGGGCGTCACCGACTTCTGCGTGATCGGGCCGCGCTCCAGGCGCCAGTCGTCGGCGGTCTCGAAACGGCGCCCCAGCTCGTCCCAGATCTCCTCGTCGCTCCACTCCCCGGCGTCCGTGCCGTCGGGCACCTGGAGGTAGAGGCGGGAGACGGACGGCGACCGCATGGACAGCAGGGCGAAGCCGCGGTCGTGGCGGGCGTAGACCAGCTCGTCGTGCGAGGGCGGCACGTCGGCGAGGATGCCGAGCCAGCCGAAGGGGTACGTCCGTTCGAAGACCTGGACCAGTTCGGCGGGGATGGCCTTGCGCGCCACGCCCCAGAAGCCGTCGCAGCCGACGACGTACGCACACTCCAGCACGTCCTCGCGGCCCTCGCGCCGGAAGCGGACGCGCGGGGCGTCGGTGTCCGCGCCCTCGACGGCCAGTGCCTCCGCCTCGAACAGCAGCGGGCCGCCGTCCTGGAGTTGGAGGGCGATGAGGTCCTTGCAGACCTCGGTCTGGGCGTAGACCGTCACGGACCGGCCGCCGGTGAGGGCGGGGAAGTCGACGCGGTGGCGCCTGCGGTCGAAGCGGAGTTCGATGCCGTCGTGGCGCAGACCCTCGCGGTCCATGCGCTCACCGGCACCGGCCGCGCGCAGTACGTCCGCCGTCCCCTGCTCCAGGATCCCGGCCCGCTGCCGCCGTTCGACATAGGCGCGGTCGCGGCTCTCCAGGACGACCGAGTCGATGCCGGCGTTGTGGAGCAGCCGGGCCAGGAGGAGGCCGGCCGGGCCCGCTCCGAGGATGCCGACGGTGGCGCGCATCGGGCACCTTCTCTCTCAGGTTCATGGAGTGCGTCCGCCCGCAATGCGCGTGCGTTCGCACAGTGAAAATTATTTCACTGTGTTCGGATGTGAGTTTCCGACGGCATGCGCCCGCTGTCAACGGGCATGCCGTGAACTCTTCAATGAACCATGCAGGGGTCGGAAGGTGCCCGGAGCCGGACTTGAACCCTTGCGGGCCAAGGCTCTGACCTGCGACGACTCCGCGACCAGCGGTTTTCATCCCTCCTCAGCCCCCCTCAGACCTCCCGTGCGCCCATCCTTGGGCGCACTGGACGCACGCCTCCTATGCAGGGGAGGACAGCTCTGGACCGTCCTGCATGCGCCCTATTGCGTCCGTGCGCCCGCCGGAGGACCGTGGCATCCCCGACTAGGCGGATGCGTGCAGTCTCCAAGAGGCACCCGAAAGCGGTAAGCGCTTCAGTGGTCTGACGACTGTTCACCGCGCGGCGCCCTCCAGAGCGGACCGTCAGACGTCTCTCTGGTTCACGAACCCTAGGGACGCCAAACCCTCCGCCCGGCACAGCCGGTCGGACGCGCCGCCGACCTCCGTCTGCAGAAGCTGATACGCGGCACCCTGCTGGTAGCCCCAGTGCATCGCCGCCCGCCACAGAGCCCGCCCGTATCCGTCCCCCCGGTACTCCGGCAGCACGCCGAAGTACTGGGGCAGCTGGCGCACCGCGCCAGCCGGGTCGGCCATCGTCTCCATGGGGCCGATGGCGCCGGCCACGCGGCCCCCGTGGAGGACCGTGAGGACCGGGCCTACCGTCCCCGCCTGCATCTGCTCATGGAGGAACGCGAACCCGTCGGCCGCCATCCGTTCCGCGAACTCCGCGAACCCCTCCTCCTCCCGGAGCTGCTTGTCGTGGTGGACCTCCACGGCCGGCACCCCTCCCGGCCCCTGGGCGAAGTCCTTCAGCTGCACACGGGTCCCGACACCCCGGGCGTACGCCTCGGGCTGCTCGGGGCCTAGGAACCACACCACACGGGCCTTGGCGGCAGCGTGAACGGCGGCCAGCTTGCGGGCCAGGTCGGCGCCGGCGGTCAGGCTGTCCGGCTCCGCCCCGTACACATGGACCTTGACGACCCCGGCGCCGCGCTCCAGGAGGGTCGGCACGAGCGTCTGCGTCCGGTCGTGCTCAATGGCGTCCACGAGGACGCTCTCCGCCTTGACGGGCGACCAGCGGCGGTCCTTGTCGTAAGGGAGGAAGCGGCCGGTGCCGGCGACCTCCACGACCGCCTCGAACATGTCAGGGACGGGGTCGCCCGGGCGGACCGGGCCAAGAGTCGGCACGTACGGCACGGGCATCACGGGCTCCATCCAGCCCCAGTGAAAGCGCATGACCGCACGCTACCCACCCGGCGCGCATGCCGCAGGCCCCGACCGGAACTGCTGGCGGGGCCTGCGTTCATGACCGGACGCGGCCGCTAGTGCGGGTTGTCGTCACCGGCGGCACAGCTGCACTTGGCACTGTCCATGACGGTGTCCATGTCCGCGATCCCGGTGACCGTCCTCACCGGAGGCACCGCCGCGAGGACGGGCCGGGTGAAGTACGGCTCGCTGCTCCCGGGGCCGTCGCCCGGGAGAGGACGGCGCGGCGAGATCTCGACTGCTACAGCGGTCATCGCTCAACCTGCTTTCTTATCTCCGTGCTGGCAGTAAGCGGCCAGCGGCGCCTTCGCCTCCTGGTAGTGCTTAGCCAGGGGCCTGCACACGCGGCAGGAACCGGCCAGGGTGCATCCCGAGCACCCGCCGGTGCGAAGCATGAGGCGGTCAGCGATCGCGCCCAGCCGGGCCAGGCCCTCGATGCCCTCATGGGGCAGGCTGATCTGATCGTCACGACCGATCTTGCAGATGGACACCAGCCCGTGCGGGTCCATGTGAAAGAAGGTGTGGCCGGCGTTGCAGCCGGTGAAGGTCTTGCGGACCCGGAGGTGCTCGGCGGACTGCGCGGTGAGGACTTCCCCGCCGCCGTAGATCGTCGGCGTGATGTTCGTGAACACCTCGTACTCGACGCCCCAGCCCCGGCAGAGGTCGATCATGGCCTGTTCCTCGTGACCGTTGTCCTCCGTCACGACGATGGACATGCGGAGCGGCAGCCGGGCGTGCCGGGCGGCGTTCATGCCCTGAACGAACTGGTCCCACGCGCCCTCGCGCTGCGTCAGCTCGTCATAGCTGCGCTTCGTCGCTCCGTACACCGACACCGTCACCCGGTACGGCGGGCGCTCCGCGAACATGTCGAGGAGGTTCTGCCGCCACAGCAGGGAGGCGTTCGTCGAGACCGTGATCATCATGCCGTGGTCCCACGCGTGCCGGTAGGACCGCATGAAGTCCTTGTCGACGGTCGGCTCCCCGCCGGTCACCTGGAGGAACAGCACCCCCGCCTCCGCCATGACGTCCAGGCACCGGCGCTTGTCCTCCCACGGCATCCCGGAGTTCATCTTCAGCCCGAGATAGCAGTGCTTGCACGCGTAGTTACAGCCCAGGTTGATCTCCCAACTGGCCTTGCCGTACCCCCACGTCGAGGGCTGGCGGACGAGCAGGAACTCACCGGCCGGGCGGCCGGTCACGCCCAGGTCGTCCCACTGCTCGCGGACGGCGTCGGCCAGCCAGGCCGGGGCCGGCGCGGCCGGGTCGAGGACGCGCAGCTCCTCGTAACGGTCCACGGGCAGCAGGGCACCACCGCGGCTCCCCGGCCGTACGAGGACGTGCTGCTCCAGAAACGGACTGGCGATCACGGAATGCATGCAGGCTCCAAGAGTGAGTCGGTCGCTCAGGTCGGGGGCGGGAGTCCGGGGAGGACGGCCCCGGCCGCACGGTCGGCCGGGGCCCTCGCCCCGGCGCCGCCCTCCCCCAGGAGGGACACCGGGACGATGTCCCGCCCCGGGCCGGGACCGTCCACAGTGGGAGGAGGGCGGAGGTCGGGCGCCGGACTCCATCGGCGTCATGCCGGCCAGGGGCGGGAGTTCAGAGGTGGAGGCAGTAGCCAGAGCGGTGCCGACCACCATGCAGGCGACCGCCTCCGTACGGGCTGTCACAGCGGCCCCTCACGCACGAGGCGGAGGTGCCGGCCGGTGCAGCCCCGCAGGGTCGACGACCAGCACGGCGGGCAGGCGAACAGTGCCCCGACCGGGCCGGACTGCTCATACCGCCAGCCCAGCAGGCGGCGGCGCGCGTCGGCGTCCCGCACCAGGTGCACATCTGTATCGGCACCGCGGCCGGGAGCGGCCCGACCACAAACTCCACCGCCATGCGCAATGGGTCGGCGTCCGTCGCCCAGTGACGGCGCGTCGGGACGCGCAGCCACTGCATCACGTCCCGGTGCCCGCCGGGCCCGCACATCAGCAGTTCCGCGCCCTGCCCGTGTACCTGGATGCCGGCGGTCCGGGTGTCGGGCCACGTGTCCGCGCTGCCGGGCGGGACCGGCCACAGCAGGTGGCCGGCGGCCGGGTCCTCAAGGACCGGCTCGGACCGGTCCGCCAGGACGTCCAGGACGAGAGGCCCCCACCTGGCGGGCACGGTGACGGCGTTCCATGTGCCGTCGACGGCGACCAGGTCCAGCGGCCCGTACTGCGGCAGGTACGGCGGCGCCATCAGCGCTGCGGTGGCCATGAGGCGGTCACCTCCTCCCACACGCTCTTGCCCCAGGGCAGCGGGATGACCCCCCAGTTACTCGACAACGCGTCGACCAGGCGCAGGCCCCTGCCGGACTCGGCGAGCAGATCGCCCTCCAGGACCTGCGGCATGGTCCGGCTCTTGTCCGTGACCGCAACGCGCACCCGGTTGCGGGCCGTGCGGGTCACCGTCAAGCGGACGATGCTGCCCGTGGCGTGACGGGTGGCGTTGCTCGCCAACTCCGACACCAGGATCTTCGCGTCATCCTTAAGGTGCTCCAGGTGCCAGACGGCCAGCACTATGGCCACCATCTGGCGGGCGTCCTCAGCGGTCTGCTCGTCCCGCTGGAGGACGCCGACGTACGCCGGATCTCCGGTGGCTGAGACGATCGGGCGCCAGGACGGCCGCAGCCGTTCCACCCTTTCGGTCTCAGTGATGCTCGTGCTCGCCATGCTGACGCCCCCAAGCGGCTGTCGTGCATTTTCGGAGGCGGACCCGGGGCCCGCCCTTCAAGCCAACAGCGGGTCAACTTCTCCGTGAGGACATCCAGGCGGACATTCCGGCGGACATTTTCAAGAGAGGGGACATCCCCATGTGTCTGCAACCGGCTACGGTCAGTGGACGATCGGATGAGCGGAGTCACGACGTGGCCGAGGGAGCAACGCTCTTCGAGCAGGCATGCATCGCTCAGGGCTGGGACACAACGGGTAAATTCGTGCAGGCCTTTGAGGAGACAGCGGAGCTCCTGGGCGAGCCGGTCACTGTGACCGCCCGTCATGTCCGCCGCTGGAAACGCGAGGTGCCGCCGCCGACACCGCGGGCCCGGACATGGACAGTCATCCATGCCATGTTCGGCGTGGACCCCCTCGAGCTTGGTTTCCCCAACCGGCCTGCCGGTGTCACCTTGAGAGGAGCAACGCTCCTCGCGCAGGAAGGCACCAGCGTGCACCGACGGGCATTCCTCTCCGACTCCATCGGCGCCGCCGCCGCCGTCACCATGCCGCCCCGAGTAACCACCACCACGCCGCCGAGCAGCACGGGCGCAGTCGGCACCGCCCACGTGCTGGAGCTGCGGGAAGGCCTCCGCTCCCTGTACCACCTGGACGATGCGTACGGCGGCGGCGACGTCCTCTCACTGGCCGTCAAGCACCTGCGCCGCATCCGCCGCGTCATCAACACCCGGGAGTACCCCGACACCATCGGACGGCAGCTACGCCTCCTCGCCGGCGAAACCGCCGAGCACTGCGCCTGGCTGCACTACGACGCCGACGACCAGGACGGGGCCAACTCCTACTGGGGGGAGGCCCTGACCACCGCCACGATGGTGCGCGAGGCCTCACTGGAGATCCTCGTCCTCGCCTCCCTGAGCATGCAGGCCAGCTACACCGGACGGCCCCGCGACGGCTACGACCTGGCCCGAGCAGCCCAGGAACGGGCAGCCCGCTACGGCTCCCCCGTCCTGCAATCCCTCATCGCCTCCCGCGAAGCCCGGGCCCTGTCCCTCCTCCGCGATGACTCCACCGCCCGCAAACGCCTGGCGGAGTCGATGCGCCTGGTGGAGCGGGCAGACCGCGGGCGCCCCTCCCCTGACTGGGCCGCGTTCCACGGCCACGCCGAACTCGACTACGCCCAGGGCCTGCTGTACACGGAGAGCGGCCACCACCACCGCGCCGTCGCGTTCTTGCGGGCAGCCCTCGACCACCAGGACCGCACATACGGCCGCAACCGCGCCCTGTACCGGCTCACCCTCGCCCGGAGCCTCGTGAGCTGCGGCGAGGTCGACGAAGGAGCAGCCCAAGCCATCGAGAGCCTGGGCCACCTGGAAGAAGTCGAATCCGGGCGGGTACTGCGTCGCCTGAGCGAGGTCGTGGACCTCCTCGGCGACGTCGACGCCGTCTCCGCGCGCCAGGCCGCCGAGGAGCTGACCGAGTACGTGCAGGAGAGGAAGGCCGCGTGATGCCGGAGCTGACCTACACACGGCATGAGGGCCAGGACGCCGCCGATGCCCTGGACGTATTCCTGCCGGCGTACGAGGAGATCTACGCCGAACCGCCCTACCTCGAGGGCCCCAGGGACGTCGCCGACTTCATCGAGCACTACGCCGCCCAAGCCAAGCGCCCAGGCATGCGCCTGGTACTCGCCCACGACGGCCCCGACGTCGTCGGCTTCACCTACGGCTACTACCTCGCCCCGGACACCCGCTGGTGGGCCAACATCCAGGACGTCCAGCTCCCGCCCGAGGAGACACGCGAGGACGGCCGACGTACGTTCGTGATCATCGAACTCGCGGTGCGCAGGGCCTGGCGCCGCCGCAGGGTCGCCGCCACCCTGCACAACGTGCTCCTGGAGGACGTGCACGCCGAGCGCGTCACCCTCACCGTACGGCCCGAACCGGAGGCCGCCCCCGCCCGCCAGGCCTACGAGGCATGGGGATACCACCGCGTCGGCACCTCCCACCCCTGGGAAGACGCACCCCTGTACGACTGCATGGTGCGCCACCTTCAGCAAGCCCCGCCCGCCGCACCCTGATCACCGTACGGGCGTTGTCAGCCCCGCCCGTACCTTGGCGCCTCGCCCAACTCCCCCCGGCCCTCCAGGCACTGCGTGCCGCCCTGCCTGGAAGTCGATCGCGGCGGGATGAGTTCGCGTAGTGAAGAATATTTCACTACGATCAGGTTTCCGACGGCATGCGCCCGCTGTCAACGGGCATGCCGTGAACTCTTCAATGAACCATGCAGGGGTCGGAAGGTGCCCGGAGCCGGACTCGAACCGGCACGCCCGCGAAGGGGCAGCGAGGTTTAAGCTCGCCGTGTCTGCATTCCACCATCCGGGCAGGCCATGGGCTCCGCATCGAGGTTCCGAGACTATCGGGACGGGTCCCCCGAACAGCGGAAGGGTGGGCCGATGTTGTCTTATTTTATTGACGTCTGAGGGTGCATCAGCACTCGGAACGCGCCATCCGCACTTGCCAATAGCCTTCCGTGCGGCGCTCGGCTACGTATACGGAATGACGGAATTTCACCGTCTGAACGAGGGCACTCCACCTGTTCTTGACACAGGATCGGTCTGGTTCCCGACACCGGGCCCCCTCAGGGACGCCCGTCATCCCCAGGTATGACATCGCCTCTCGCGGTCAGACCGAAGTCGGCCTTCGGAACCGGGACTACGGGTGACTACACGACGGGTGGGCAAGCGGACGATGGATTCACGTCCGTCCAGAACACCGTCGTCCCGACAGGAGAGTCATCCGTGACCACCGCATCCCTCGCCGACCGGGCCACCACCGTGGCCGCGCGCGCCACGGATCTGTCCAAGATCTACGGGCAGGGTGAGACCCAGGTGGTCGCCCTGGACCGGGTCTCCGTCGACTTCCGGCAGGCCGAGTTCACCGCGATCATGGGTCCGTCCGGCTCCGGCAAGTCCACCCTGATGCACTGCGTGGCGGGGCTGGACACCTTCTCCTCCGGGTCGGTGCGCATCGGCGACACCGAGCTCGGCTCGCTGAAGGACAAGCACCTGACCAAGCTCCGCCGGGACAAGATCGGCTTCATCTTCCAGGCGTTCAACCTGCTGCCAACCCTGACGGCCCTGGAGAACATCACCCTTCCGATGGACATCGCGGGCCGTAAGCCGGACAAGCAGTGGCTGGACTCCGTCATCACGATGGTCGGTCTGGCGGACCGGCTCGGTCACCGGCCCTCGCAGCTGTCCGGCGGTCAGCAGCAGCGCGTGGCCGTGGCGCGGGCGTTGGCCTCCAAGCCCGAGATCATCTTCGGTGACGAGCCCACCGGCAACCTCGACTCGCGCTCCGGCGCCGAGGTGCTGGGCTTCCTGCGCAACTCCGTTCGGGAGCTGGGCCAGACGGTGGTGATGGTGACGCACGACCCGGTCGCCGCGGCCTACGCGGACCGGGTCGTCTTCCTCGCGGACGGCCGGATCGTCGACGAGATGTACCGCCCGACGGCGGAGACGGTCCTGGACCGCATGAAGGCCTTCGACGCCAAGGGCCGCACCAGCTGATCCCCCGTCAGGACCGACAGGACTGAGAAGAAGAACCCATGTTCCGAACCGCCTTGCGCAACGTGCTCGCGCACAAGGCCCGGCTCCTGATGACCGTGCTCGCCGTGATGCTCGGCGTGGCATTCGTCTCCGGCACGCTGGTCTTCGCCGACACGCTCTCCAACGCCTTCCGCAACCAGTCGGCGAAGAGCTACGACGACGTCGCCGTGGCCGTCACCTCGTACGCCGAGAAGGACGACGCCGAGAAGGAGCCCGGTCTCTCCCGGAAGACCCTCGACGAGATCGCCGCGGTGGACGGCGTCGGCGCCACGTACGGCCGCGTCGACGGCTTCGCCGGTGTCGCCGACCCCGACGGGAAGCTGATCGGCGTCGGCTGGTCCAACAAGGGCTCCAACTTCGCCCCCGGCAAGGGCGGCAAGGACCCCGCCTACACGTTCACCGACGGCTCGGGCCCGGTGAAGGACGATCAGATCGCCCTGGACAGGGACTCCGCGGCCAAGGGCGACTACCAGGTCGGCGACCGGGTCCGGGTCGCCACGAACGGGCCGGTGAAGGAGTACACCCTCAGTGGTGTGTTCACCACCGAGGACGGCGCCGTGAACGCCGGCGGCAGCCTGGTCCTCTTCGACACCGCGGTCGCCCAGAAGCAGTACCTCGAGCCCGGTTACTTCCAGAGCGTCACCGTCACCGCCGCCCCCGGTGCGTCCGACGCGAAGATCCTGGACGCGGTCAAGCCGCTGCTGCCGGACACCGCCGAGGCGAAGACCGGCCAGGCCCTCGCGGACGAGCAGGCCGAGGAGATCGAACAGGGTCTGGGCAGCCTCAAGCAGGTCCTGCTCGGCTTCGCGGGCATCGCGCTGTTCGTCGGGGTCTTCCTGATCTCCAACACCTTCACCATGCTGGTCGCCCAGCGCACCAAGGAGATCGCGCTGATGCGCGCCGTCGGTGCCTCGCGCAGGCAGATCACCCGTTCGGTGCTCGCCGAGGCGGCGTTGGTGGGTCTGGTCGCCTCGGCGATCGGCTTCGTCCTCGGCATCGGGCTGGCGGTCGGTCTGCGGTCCGGGATGGCAGCGTTCGAGATGAAGATCCCGGACGGTCCGCTGATCCTGTCCGCCACGCCGGTGCTCGCGGCGCTCGGCGTCGGTGTGCTGATCACGATGTTCGCCGCCTGGCTGCCCGGCCGCCGGGCCGCGAAGATCCCACCGGTGGCGGCCATGAACAGCGTCCACGCCGCGGCCACCACCAAGTCGCTGGTGCTGCGCAACTCCATCGGGGCGGCCGTCACCGCCCTCGGCGCGGCCGGCATCGTGCTGGGTGCCTCGTCCGGCGGTGACGACGGCCGGATGTACATCGCGGCGGGCGCGTTCTTCGCCCTGGTCGGTGTGATCATCCTGATCCCGCTGCTGTCCCGGCCCGTGATCGCCATCGTCCGTCCGCTGCTCGTCGGCCCCTTCGGGGTGTCCGGCAAACTGGCCGGCCAGAACGCGGTCCGCAACCCGCGCCGTACCGGGGCCACCGCCTCGGCGCTGGCGATCGGGCTGACGCTGGTGACCGGCCTGTCGGTGCTCGGTGTCACGGTGGGCACGGCCATCGACAAGACGACCACGGACAACATCAAGGCCGACTACATGGTCTCGATGGCGAACGGCCGGGACCTCGACCAGTCCGCGCTGACGGCGCTGGAGAAGGCCGAGGGCGTTTCGGCGGTCTCGCCCCAGCAGAGCGTCTACTTCCAGGCCGGTGACGAGGACTTCGTATCCGCTTCGGCGGTCACACCCGGCGATGTCGAGCAGGTCCTGAACGTCGACGTCGTCAGCGGCGACATCGGTTCGCTCGCGAAGGGGAAGATCGCGGTCGCCGAGAAGACGGCCAGGAGCAAGGGCTGGAAGCCCGGCGACACCGTCCCCGTCACCTTCAACGACGAGAAGAAGGGCACGCTCGAGGTCGGCGCCGTCTTCAAGGACAGCGAGTTCCTCTCCCCCGTCCTCGTCGACACGAAGGTCGTGAAGCCGCACGAGGCGCGGCCGTCCATCCAGCAGATCTTCGTGAAGGTGGACGGCGGCCAGTCCTCGGCGCACGAGAAGGTCCTGACCGACGCGCTGGGCGACAACCCCGCGATCAAGGTCATGGACCGGCAGGACATCCGCGACGAGTTCGGCGGCATCATCAACACCCTGCTGAACATCATGTACGGCCTGCTGGCGATGGCCCTGATCATCGCCGTGCTGGGTGTCGTCAACACCCTGGCGATGTCGGTCTTCGAACGGCAGCAGGAGATCGGCATGCTGCGCGCGATCGGTCTCGACCGGCGCCGGGTGAAGCGGATGGTGCGGCTGGAAGCCGTGGTCATCTCGGTGTTCGGCGCGATGGTCGGCATCGGTCTCGGCTCGTTCCTCGGCTGGGCGATCGGCGAGACCTTCGCGGACCAGATCCCGGGCTACGCGCTGGTCCTGCCCTGGGACCGGATCGGGATCTTCCTGGTGCTGGCCGGCCTGGTGGGCGTCCTGGCGGCGATGTGGCCGGCCCGCAACGCCGCGCGGCTGAACATGCTGAACGCGATCAAGGCGGAGTGAGCAGTCCCGCCACGCCGAAGGGCCGGACTTCCCTCGACGGGGAGTCCGGCCCTTCGGCTTGCGTCCGGGTCAACTGCGCTCGGACTCGGTCCACTCGCGGGCGCGCAGCGGCAGGCCCGAGGTCCCCGACTCGGGGGTCCGCACGGCCAGGACCTGGTTGACGCCGATGCGGTTGCGTTCGAAGGCGACCGCGGAGGCGGCCATGTAGAGGCGCCAGACGCGGGCGCGGCCGGGGCTGGTGAGCCGCGCGGCCCGCGCCCAGTCGGTCTCCAGACGGGTGACCCACCGGCGCAGGGTGAGGGCGTAGTGCTCGCGGATCGACTCGACGTCACGCACCTCGAAACCGGCCCGCTCCAACTGGGTGACGGTGCTGCCGACGGGCTGGAGCTCACCGCCCGGGAAGACGTAGGAGTCGATGAACGCGTCGACGCTGTACGTCGTCTCGTCCCGCTGCGGGCGGCGGGCGATCTGGTGGTTGAGCAGCCGCCCGCCGGGCACGAGCAGCGCGTGCAGGTCGGTGGCGTAGTCCAGGTACCGCTCCGCGCCGACGTGCTCGGCCATGCCGATGGAGGAGATGGCGTCGTAGGGCCCGTCGCGGACGTCGCGGTAGTCCTGTACGCGGATCTCGACCTTGTCGGTGAGGCCCTCGTCGGCGACGCGCTTGCGGGCGTAGGCGGCCTGCTCCTGGGAGAGCGTGACCCCGACGACGGCGACGCCGTGCTCGCGGGCGGCGTGCAGGGCCATCGAGCCCCAGCCGCAGCCGACGTCGAGGAGCCGCTGACCGGGCTTCAGGCCGAGCTTGCGGCAGACGAGTTCGAGCTTGTCGTGCTGGGCCTGTTCGAGGGTGCTGTCCGGGGTGGGCCAGTAGGCGCAGGAGTACACCATGGACGGGCCGAGGACGATCTCGTAGAAGTCGTTGCCGACGTCGTAGTGGTGGCTGATGGCGCGTCTGTCGCTGCGCTTGGTGTGCAGGTGGCGGCGAGGGCTGCGGGCCTCCTCGGGAGGCGGGGCGGGCGGCAGCGGGCTCCCGGCGAGCTTGACGAGGCCGCGTACGGCGGAGCGGACCTCGGGGTCGCGCAGGGCCTGGGCGAGGGTGCGGGCGTCCTCGCCGCGCTCCCAGACGAGACCGGCCAGCAGGTCGAGGGTGGCGTACAGATCGCCCTCGATGTCGAGATCGCCGGCCACCCAGGCGCGGGCCAGGCCGAGTTCGCCCGGTTTCCACAGCAGGCGGCGCAGGGCGCGGCGGTTGCGTACGACCAGGGTCGGCGCACCCGGAGGACCCGCCTGCGAACCGTCCCAGGCGCGGATGCGCACCGGGAGCGGCGCTCCCAGCAACTGTGTGAACAGGCCCTGCAGCCGCGGCGCGGCGTCTGCCATGGTGTACACCTCCGTGACGAGAATCCCGGAATGTCCAGCACCACGTAAACACCGTAGGGCTCAGCCGCACTCCCCGGCGCGCGTTACATCTGGGCAAAAACGCTCCTTTGCCTCCCATCCCGACCGACCGGGCGCGGCCCCACCGGCCAGCCGCGCGAAGGTGTCCCGCACAGAGTCGAGGTACGGCGCGACGAGGCCGGGCTCCTCCTCGGCGAACGCTTCCCACACCGGAAGGGCTTCTTCGATGGCGCTCCTGGCTTGCTCCGTTTCGGTGTCCGAGACCAACCGGCTCCTGGCGTACGCGTACAGGGAGAAGGCGAGGTTGTCCGTGTGGGCGGTGCGGTGATCCGCGACCAGTCGGCGGCTCAGGTCGACCGCCCGCGCGGTGGCGTCCAGCGCCTCCTCGTACCGGCCGGCCTCAGCCAGGCGGAGGCCGTGGTCCGGCAGCGCCCAGGCGAGGAGAGTGTTGTGGGTCAGCGGATCGGATTCCACCAGCCGCTCGCTGATCGCGACCGCCTCGCCGGAGATCGTCAGGGCCTCCCCGCACACCAGCGGGTCGGCTGCCGACAGCCGGGAGAGGGTGGTGAGCGACCCGGCCGACAGGGCTTCGTACGCGGGGTTGATCCGGGCCAGGTCGCGGGCGACACCGACGGCCCGTGTGACGAGGGACAGGCCTTCGGCAGCCTCGCCCTGATCCGCCAGGCAGAGTCCCAGAGCGTGGAGAGACACGTGACGAAGGGTCTCGCGCAGGTCTGTGCGGGGCAGTTCGCCGCAGACGCGGACGGCCCGCCGGAGGGTGTGCCGGGCCTCCTCCCGTCCGGCGGTGTGCTGAAGGACGCCCAGGGTGCACAGCGCTTCGGCGAGGAGTGGTCGATGGGTCTCGTCCTGCTGTGCCGGACCGCTCAGCAACTCGACCGCTTCTTCGGCGACCGGCAGTGCCTCCCGGCGCAGCCCCGCCCTCATCAGCGTCGTCCCGAGCGTCGCCAGGGACAGGGCGAGCTGCGGCAGCTGCCGGGTGGGATCCTCTTGTGCCGGCCCGCGGCGGACGGCTACGGCCTTGCGCAGGGCGTCCACCGCCTCGTCGTGGCGGTGGGCGGCGGAGAGCTGACTGCCGAGGAGGTGCAGCTGGTCGGCGTATGCCGGGCGCTGGGCCGCGTCGTCCTGGTCCAGCAGGCGCCCGCGGATCCCGACCGACTCGGTCAGCGCCGTCAGAGCCTCCTCCGTGCGGCCCACTCTGTACAAGACTCCCCACCGCGCGGACAGGGCAGTGGCGAGCTGCGGTTCGTAGAGGTCCGGGTCGTCCTCGACCAGACGGCGGTAGTGTTCCACCGCCTCCTCGGCCACGGGCACGGCCTCCTGCTCACGTCCCAGGTCGCACAGACAGCTCATCTTGTTCATCAGGGCTGTGGGCAGGGAGGGTCGTGCGCGGCCGGTGGAGCCGCTCTCCATCAGGTCGCGCTGGATATCGGCCGCCTCGTTCACCGCCGCCAGGGCCGCGTCGGGGCTTCCCGTCGTGCTCAGCAGCAGGCACAGGTTGTTCAGAGCCGACGCCAGGTCGTGCCGAAACACCCCCGGTTGCCGCTCGGCCAGCCGGCGGTGCAGGGCGACCGATTCCCGCTGGGTTTCCAGTGCCTCCTCCTGCCGCCCACTCTCCCGCAACTGACTGGCGAGGGTCATCAGGCTCATGGCGAGATCGGCGGTGAACCTGTCCGGTTCCGCCTCGGCGAGGCTCCGGTAGCGGGCGGCCGACTCCTCGGCGGCTGTCAGAGCCTCCTCCACGCGCCCTGTGTCGTGCAGTTGGTTGGCATAGGTGTTCAGCGCGTTGGCCAGCTGGTGGACGAACGCCTTCGGGTCCTTCTCGGCCAGACTCCGGTAGAGGCTGACCGCTTCGGCAGCCGGTTGCACGGCCTCGTCCGGCCGCCCCACGCCGTCGAGGTCGATCGCCAGGGAGTTCAGGCTGAGGGCGAGGTCGGCGCGGTAGGTGCCGGGGCGCTCCTCGGCGAGCCGGCGCCGGATCCCGACCGCCTCGTGTGCCGCCTTCAGCGCCTCTCTGGGGCGGCCCATGAGGTGCAGGCAGATGGAGTGCGTGCCCAGCCCCATCGCCAGGGCGGCACGGTAGGCGTCAGGTCGCCGCTCGGCCAGCGACCGGTAGACGCCCACGGCCTCTTCGCTCGCCGTCAGCGCCTCCTCGACGCGCCCGCACTCCTTGAGCCAGGTGGCGTGGTCGTTCAGGGCCGCGGCCAGGCTGGGCCGGAACTCGTCGCCGTGTTCCTCGACCAGGCCGCGGCGGATCCCGACCGCCTCCGCGATCGACGTGAGCGCCTCCTGCGGACGCCCCAGCTCCGCTTCGGCGGTGGCGACGGCCTCGAGGCCGTGGGCCAGGAGGTCCTTGGGGTCTCCGGCGTCGGAGGCGGCCGACGCGCGCAGGATGCGTACCGCCTTGGCAGCGCGTTTCAGAGCCTTCTTGCGCCGCCCCAGCTTGCTGAGCATGACCGACAGGTTGCGCAGGCTGGTGGCATGGTGGGCGCGGAACGCCGCCGGGTCCTCCTCGGCCAGCCGCTTGTAGAGGCGTACGGCTTCGGCGGCGGCCTCGTACGCCTCCCGCCTGCGGCCCATGTCACCGAGGCGGCCGGTGAGCCGGCGCAGCGCCAGGGCCAGTTCAGCCCGGTGTTCCGGGTCGTGCTCGGCCTGTGCGCGGTGGATCCCGACGAGCCGCTCGGTCACGTTCAGCGCCAACGGGGCGAGCGTGTGCGTGGGCCGCGGCAGACGCTCGGCCAGAGGGCCCAGCTCGCCTGGCGTCGCCGCGCACTCCTGGGCGATCCGCTCCAGGGCACCGACCAGCGGTTCCGGCCGCTCCACCCGGGTGGCGACGTCGATCGCGGCCTGCGTGAGCACATCGTGGCGGCTGACGCAGAGGTCGGTGAGGGGGCCGTCGAGGAGCCCGTGGTGGGCGGGGTGGGCGGCGGCGCGCGTGTAGACGGTCAGCATCTGTACGCGCTGCGCCTCGGTCAGGGCGCCGGCGCTCCGGTCACCCGGAGGCGTGCCTGTCCCGAGCAGTGCCTTCGGGAGACGTCGCCTGGTCAGCAGTTGCCGGCCGACGAAGTACTCGGCCAGTCGGTCCGGCTGGAGCGTCCCCCAGTGTCTCCCTTCACCCGGCGGGTAGAGCCCGGCGATCAGGGCGCTGACGTGCTCGCGTTCCGCGTCCGCGCCGGCCAGCGGGGGCACCCGGCGCAGCAGGTCGTCCGCCTGGCAGTCGTCGTCTGCGCCGCACAGGAACGCCGCGGCCAGGGCCTGGGAGAGCGTTTCCCACGGGAGCTTCGCACCGCGTCGTTCGCTCTCGTTCTCCCAGTAGCGGATCTCGTGGTCCAGCAGCCGCTCTTCCACGGGTGCGTCGTCGGTCTCCCTCGCCCTGGCACGTACGGGCCGGTCCGCGGCGTCCAGCAGGTCGGCCAGGACGGTCATGTGGAGGGTGAGCGCCACGTCCATGCCCGGAGCGTTCAACCGGCTCTCCGGCGGTCCGGACAGGCCCTCGGCCACCCGTTCCCACTTGCGCAGTCGCTGCCCACGCACTTGGTGCAGGGCCCGGGAGAGGGCCTGCACCGCCTGTGCGTACGCCGTGGCACGGTCAACGGTGTCCAGTGGCTCGAGCTCGGTCACGGCGGCCGTGTCCAGCAGCTCCTGGCTCTGGCGCCGTGCCCTTCGGGCCGACGTCCACCAGTCGCCCCTGGTGCGCGCGAGCAGGAGCAGCTTCAACGGCGTGGCAGTCGGGTGCCGCAGGAGGACGTCCAGGAGAGCGGTGAGCTGCTCGGGACGGGTCTCGGCGTAGTCGATGATCACCAGCAGAGGGACGGCCGCGTCCCTGAGTTCCGCCAGGTCGCCGATCGGGGCCTGCCCGGACAGCCACAGCACCGACCAGCGGGAGCCCTCCTCGCCGGTCAGCCGCTCGGCCAGCTGGTGAGCCAGGCGGGTCTTGCCCTGTCCCGCCGGTCCATGGATCAGGCGCACGCCGAGGCCGGGGTCGGCGCACCAGTTCAGCAGTTCGTCCAGCAGTCGGGTACGGCCCCGGAACGGTACGACCGCGCGGTGTGCCTCCAGGAGGGCGGCGGGGGATCCGAGCAGGCCGTCGCGCGTCGGCGCCGGCGGGGGTTCGGGCAGGGTCTGCCACTCCACGGGTTCCAGGAGCGTGCTCAGCCCGTGCTCCGCCAGGACCGCACGGAAGCGCTGGTCCGCCATCAGGACGTAGGCGGGTGCCGCATCCAGGCGCGTGTGGGTGAATCCGCCGAAGTCGGTGGAGATCACCCCGGTGAGGAGGGCACCGCAGAACATGGGCGCGCCCGACAGGCCGGCCCACGGTGAGGCGGGATGGCCGTCCGGGCCGACGCGGGGCTCGACGCGTTCGGTGACCCGCATGAGGTAGCGGTTGTTGACGGAGCGGTCCGCCCTGTTGACGGTCCCCTCCAGGTGCAGCAACTCGGCCACCTGGTCACGCTGCACGACGCTCGGCAGACCGCGCGTCTCACACCCTACGGCCGGCCGGTGGGTGACCAGGTGGCCCCACCGCACCGGCCTCCCCGGCCAGGGCTGTTGTCCCTCGGCCGGGTACTGGCCGTCGATACGGAGCAGGGCCGCGTCGTCCCGTCCTCCCGGCGTCCCCCGCCAGACCACCGTCGCCGGGTACTGCCCGGGTCTGCCGGGGTGGAAGAAGGTGACTGTCCCGCCCGGTTCGGGCACGACATGCCCGGAGGTCAGCACCAGTCGCGGCCCGACCACATAGCCCGATCCCCTGCCCGAAGGCCCGTCCACACCAACGACGAGGTCACCGTTCACGCCATCCCCCACTCGCCCATACGTACGTTCCTCTCCACCGCTGGAGAGGTGACAGGTCCCGCTGTGAGGAACGTCAGTTCTGGATGCGCCCGGACACGTCGCCCGGGCCCGGGAACGCCGACCGGCGCTTCTCGGCCACCAGGATGTCCTCCCGGCCGTCGCCGCTCTTCGGCGTCAGCGTCACCGTCACCCTGTGCGTGCGCCCCCGCGCGGCACCCGCTTCGGCGTCACCGGACACCACCCATGCCTTGAAGCCGGCCTTCGCCCGGGCGTCCTGGCGCAGTTCGACGCTGAACTCCAGCTCTATCGGACCCACTCGAAAGGCGAGGTCCTGCCCGGCGCCGCGCGTCACGGCTTGCACCAGTTCGTCGCGCAACGCGGCCACCGCGTCCGCGAGTTCCAGTTCCAGCTTCATGCCCACCCCGTTGTGATCGCCCGAGCCCCCCGGGCGCACGTGCGCGCCGGTGTCACGGCGCGGGTGCGCCGGGCGAGTCCCCCCCTGAAGTCGTGACACACCGTACACGTGCGGGGACTTACGGACACGGCGTTCTTCGGAAGCCGACACCCCCCGGTGCAACGGCGCCGCGCGGTGCCGCGGGAACGAGGGCCTTGGCCGGTGCGCCGGGAACACACACCGAAGGGGCCGCCCGCACCACGGATGGCGGGCGGCCCCTTCGGGGAGGTGCGTGACCGTCGGTCAGGAGGCCTTGGCCTTCTCCTCGGTCTTCTCCGCAGCCTTCTCCGCGGTCTTCTCCTTCGGCGGCGCGGCCACCGGGGCCGGCTTGGCGGCCTCGTAGAACTCCTCGCGCGGGGTCTCCATCGCGCCGAGGGAGACGACCTCGCGCTTGAGGAACATGCCGAGCGTCCAGTCGGCGAAGACGCGGATCTTGCGGTTCCAGGTCGGCATCGCCAGGCCGTGGTAGCCACGGTGCATGTACCAGGCGAGACGGCCCTTGAGCTTGATCTTCATCTTGCCCATGACGATCATCGCGACGCCCTTGTGGAGGCCGAGACCGGCCACCGCACCCTTGTTGGCGTGCGAGTAGTCCTTCTGCGGGAAGCCCCGCATGCCGGACAGGACGTTGTCGCCGAGGACGCGGGCCTGACGCAGCGCGTGCTGGGCGTTCGGCGGGCACCAGGCGTTCTCGTTGCCGGCCTTGCGGCCGACGAGGTCCGGCACCTGGGCGTTGTCGCCCGCGGCCCAGATGTAGTCGGTGCCCTGGACCTGGAGCGTCGTCGCGCAGTCGACGTGGCCGCGGGGCCCGAGGGGCAGGCCGTAGCGGGACAGGACCGGGTTGGGCTTGACGCCGGCGGTCCAGACGATGGTGTTGGAGTCGACCTCGAGGCCGTTCTTCAGCACCACGTGGCCGTCGACGCAGGAGTCCATGGAGGTGGACAGGTAGACCTCGACACCGCGGCCCTCGAGGTGCTCCTTGCCGTACTTGCCGAGCTTGGGACCCACCTCGGGGAGGATCTTGTCGGCGGCGTCGACGAGGATGAAGCGCATGTCCTCACGGGACACGTTCTTGTAGTACTTGGAGGCGTCCCGGGCCATGTCCTCGACCTCGCCGATGGTCTCCGCACCGGCGAACCCGCCGCCCACGAAGACGAAGGTGAGGGCCTTGCGGCGGATCTCCTCGTCGGTCGTGGAGTCGGCCTTGTCGAGCTGCTCGAGGACGTGGTTGCGCAGGCCGATGGCCTCCTCGACGCCCTTCATACCGATGCCCTGCTCGGCGAGGCCGGGGATCGGGAAGGTACGGGAGACCGCGCCGAGCGCGACGACGAGGTAGTCGAAGGGCAGCTCGTACGCCTCGCCGACCAGCGGGGCGACGGTGGCGACCTTGCGGTCCTGGTCGATGGTGGTGACCCGGCCGGTGAGAACCTCCGCCTTGGGCAGCACGCGTCGCAGCGGGACGACGACGTGGCGCGGGGAGATGTTGCCGGCGGCGGCTTCCGGGAGGAAGGGCTGGTAGGTCATGTACGACCGGGGGTCGACGACCGTGACGGTCGCCTCGCCGTAACGCATCTTCTTGAGGATGCGCCGAGCTGCGTACAGGCCTACGTACCCACCGCCTACTACGAGGATCCTGGGACGCTCCGTGGTGCTCATGCCATCGAGTATCCACCCGCCTCAGGGGGGTGGCTCGTGCGCCCCTTCACAAGCTCCGACATGGGGTGTGTTATCCTCCGCCGCTCGCGTGATCCATGTCATGGTGACAACCGGGATCCTTTGTGCAGCGCGGACCGTTGTCAATGCCGCGTGAGCTGCCTCTCTGGCCCGGCGAGGGCTCCGTGAGGTGTCGTCGGAGCACCGTTCCGGACCCTCTCCGACACACCCCCTTATCACGCTTCTGAACGCGTTCAAGGGCCGATTGGGCCCCCAGATGGGTCAACCGCCCCCTTGTTGTCGCTCAGGAGGGCCGAATTCCTTGTGAAGAACTTCACGAACTTTTCCGACGGGCTGTCTCCGAGGGGCCCGTGCGAGCCCCCCGGAGACGCTCATTCGTGATCCATGCCTGCTCAGAAGCGGCCTGAGCCGGCGACCAGCCGATGCCGTCGAGCATGGCTCGCGAACGCGACTCCCTGAATCGAGTCGCGTGTACACGCTAATGCGTACACTGGTTTCATGACTGAGAACACCGTGACCGTACGGGAAGCCCGCGCGCATCTCGCCGACCACATCAACCGGGCCGAGGAAGGCGTTCCGACCGTCATCACGCGCAACGGCGCTCCGGTGGCAGCCGTAGTCCCGATCGCTGACTTCGACGCACTGGAGGAAGCGGCCGACGTCATGCTGGCGCGCGAAGCCGAAGCAGTTCTGGCCGAGGGCGGCCCCACGGTAACGATGGCGGAACTGCTGGCAGACCTGTTCACCGAGCGCAACGGCGATGCGGCGTGAAGTACGCCTTCCGGTTCACCACGGCGGCGCAGCGGCAACTGCGGGCCATCAGCCGGCTCGACGCCATGCGCATCCTGACCGCGCTGACCGCGCTCGGTGACGACCCGTACCGCGAGGACGCCGACGTCAAGAAACTCACCGGTCCGTCCGGGCTCTACCGGCTGAGGGTCGGAAGCTACAGGGTCGCCTACCAGATCAACGATGGTGAGCTGGTCATCCTCGTCGTCAAGGTGGGCGACCGGCGGGACGTCTACCGCAACCTGTAGGGCGGTCAAGCCAAAGACCAGCCGATGCCGTCGAGGATGTCGTGCTCGCTCACCACGACCTCCTCCGCGCCGATCCGCTCCATGATCGACAGGAGTACGAGGGCCCCCGCGCCGATCACGTCGACCCGGCCCGGGTGCATCGAGGGCACGGCCGCGCGCTCGGCGTGCGTGGAGCGCAGCAGCCACTCGGTGATCTCGCGGACCTTCTCGTGGGAGACGCGGGAGTGGTGGATGGCCTCCGAGTCGTACTCGGGCAGCTCCTGGGCGATCGCCGACACGGTCGTCACGGACCCGGCCAGGCCGACCAGCGTGCGGGCCTCGCGCAGCGGGACCGTCTCCTCGGCGAGGTCGAGGGCGGCCTCGATGTCCGCCCGCATCGCCGCGATCTGCTCCTCGGTGGGCGGGTCGCTCACCACCCCGTCCCGGACCAGGTGCCGCTCGGTCATGCGGACGCAGCCGACGTCCACCGAGCGCGCCGCGCGCACCCGGTCGTCGCCGACCACGAACTCGGTGGAGCCGCCGCCGATGTCCACGACGAGGTAGGGCTTCGCGAGGTGGTCGCGCCCGGCGAGCTCCTTGGTGGCGCCGGTGAAGGAGAACTCGGCCTCCTGGTCCCCGGAGATCACCTCGGGCTCGACGCCCAGGATGTCCAGCACGCCGCGCACGAACTCGTCCCGGTTCTCGGCGTCCCGGGAGGCGGAGGTCGCCACGAACCGCAGCCGCTCCGCCCCGTGCTCCTTGATGATCCCGGCGTACTCGCGGCACGCCGCGAAGGTCCGCTGCAACGCCTCGGGAGCGAGCCGGCCGGTGCGGTCGACGCCCTGCCCGAGCCGCACGATCGTCATCCGGCGGTCCAGATCGACCAGCTCGCCGGTGGCCGGGTCGGCGTCCGCGACCAGCAGGCGGATGGAGTTCGTACCGCAGTCCACGGCGGCGACACGGGTCACTGGGCGTCCTCCTCGACGGCCGTCACACACGGGCCCTTCTGCCACCACTCCGGCAGCATCGCGATCGCCTCGTCCCCGAGGGGGTTCACCCCGGGGCCCGCGGCCAGCGAGTGCGCCACCAGCACGTGCAGGCACTTCACCCGGTCCGGCATGCCGCCCGCGCTGGGGAAGTTCTTCAGCTCCTCGATCTCGTCGCGGCGCCTGATGTAGTCCTCGTGGGCCGCCCGGTAGGCCGCCGCCAGCTCCGGGTCCGCGGCCAGCCGTTCGGTCATCTCCTTCATCACGCCGTTCGCCTCCAGCGTGCCGATCGCCGAGGCGGCGCGCGGGCACGTCAGGTAGTACAGCGTGGGGAAGGGCGTGCCGTCCGGCAGCCGCGGTGCCGTCTCGACGACGTCGGGCTGCCCGCACGGGCACCGGTGCGCGATCGCGCGCAGACCGCGCGGGGGCCGACCGAGCTGCTGCTTGAAGGCCTCGACGTCCGCGTCGGTGGGCTCGGTGCGCGGGGTGGTCGGCGGGGGCGTTTCCATGACTGTGTTCAGGCTGTCTTTCTCTGATCGTCGGCTGGGGGGTTCAGGTCACTGACCGGAGGCGTCGGACTTGTCGACGCCGTCCCAGACGTTGGAGTACCAGGGGCGGTCGGCCGCCCCGAGGTCGGTGCGCGACTGCTTCGCCGCGTGCGGGTCGACGACGATGAATCCCGTCTCCCCCGGCATGACGTAGTGCAACCGCTGCCGGATCTGCTGCTCGGCGTACGCGTCGTCCTGCCAGCGCGCCTTCTGGTCGCGCAGCCGTTCGACGCGCTCCCGTGCCTGCCGCTGTTCCTTCTGGAGGTCGTCGATCTCGGCGCCCTGCGAGACGTACTCGCGCATCGGGTAGGCGAGCGCCACGATCAGCGAGCACATCACCAGGGCGAGCAGCGCGGCCCGGCCGGTCAGCCGGGAGCGGCGGGCCTGGCGCCGGGTCTGGGAGCGGTAGACCCGGGCCGCGGTCTGCTCTCCGAGCAGCCGGATCCTGGTCGCGGTGGAGAACCGGTCCCGGTCCTTCACGGCCATGTCTGCCCGCCTCCCGCTCACGTCCGATGCGCGTACGTCCCCGCACACGGTACGGGACCGAGTACGGGGACGTACGTACGACGCTTCCTTACGGGGGCCGTGCCTCAGCCCTCGCTGTGCTTACTGGTTGGCGGAGCGGAACCGCGGGAACGCGCTGCGTCCGGCGTACACCGCGGCGTCGTCGAGGATCTCCTCGATACGCAGCAGCTGGTTGTACTTGGCGACGCGCTCGGAGCGGGCCGGGGCGCCGGTCTTGATCTGGCCGCAGTTGGTGGCGACGGCCAGGTCGGCGATGGTGACGTCCTCGGTCTCGCCGGAGCGGTGGGACATCATGCACTTGAAGCCGTTGCGCTGGGCCAGCTCGACGGCGTCCAGGGTCTCGGTGAGCGAACCGATCTGGTTGACCTTGACCAGGAGCGCGTTGGCCGCGTTCTCCTCGATGCCGCGGGCGAGGCGCTCGGGGTTGGTGACGAACAGGTCGTCGCCGACGAGCTGGACCTTGTCACCGAGCTTGTCGGTGATGGTCTTCCAGCCCTCCCAGTCGTCCTCGAACAGCGGGTCCTCGATGGAGACGAGCGGGTACGCGTCGACGAGCTCGGCGTAGTACTCGGTCATCTCGGCGGCGGAGCGGGTCTTGCCCTCGAAGGTGTAGGAGCCGTCCTTGTAGAACTCGGACGCGGCCACGTCGAGGGCGAGGGCGATCTGCTCGCCGGGCGTGTAGCCGGCCTCCTTGATCGCTTCCAGGATGAGGTCGAGGGCCTCGCGGTTGGAGCCGAGGTTCGGGGCGAAGCCGCCCTCGTCGCCGAGGCCGGTGGCCAGGCCCTTGCTCTTCAGGACCTTCTTCAGCGTGTGGTAGACCTCGGCGCCCCAGCGCAGGGCCTCGGAGAAGGACTCCGCGCCGATCGGGGCGATCATGAACTCCTGGATGTCCACGTTGGAGTCGGCGTGCGAGCCGCCGTTCAGGATGTTCATCATCGGCACCGGCAGCAGGTGCGCGTTCGGGCCGCCCAGGTAGCGGAAGAGCGGCAGGTCGCTGGCCTCGGAGGCGGCGTGGGCGACGGCGAGGGAGACGCCGAGGATGGCGTTGGCGCCGAGGGAGCCCTTGTTGTCGGTGGCGTCCAGGTCGAACATCGCCTGGTCGATCAGGCGCTGCTCGGTGGCGTCGTAACCGACGAGCTCCGGGCCGATCTGCTCGATGACCGCGAGGACGGCCTTCTCCACACCCTTGCCGAGGTAGCGGTTCGAGTCGCCGTCGCGGAGCTCGATGGCCTCGAAGGCGCCCGTGGAGGCGCCGGACGGGACGGCGGCACGACCGGTGCTGCCGTCGTCGAGGCCGACCTCGACCTCGACCGTGGGGTTGCCTCGGGAGTCCAGGATTTCCCGGGCTACGACGACGTCGATGGACGGCACGAGCATCTCCTTCTTGATGTGACGCGGGTACGCGGGCCGCTCGGACCCTGCGAGGTGCGGGCCGGTGGCTCGCGACATGAGCCTAACCGGCTCGGCGCGATCGGCCACCGGGTCGCCCACCCCATGGACAGAACCGAGAGTAAATTGTTTCCGAACGGAACAAAGCCGGGGCGCGAAGGCCGGCGGAAAAAAACCCCGCCCCGGTGCGTACGGGGGAGGACGCACCGGGGCGGGGAGCCCGTGGGGACGGGGCGGACCGCTGCTTACTTCAGGTGCAGCTGCTGGCCCGTGTAGATGAGGTTGGCGTCGTCGACGATGTCCTTGTTCAGCTGGTAGAGCTTCTCCCAGCCGCCCTCGACCTTCTTCTCCTCGGCGATGGAGCTGAGGGTGTCGCCCTTGACGACCTTGTACTCGCCGTCGCCCTTCTTGACCTTCTTGCCGGTCGGGGTGGTGACGGTCTTCTTGGCGGCCGGGCGCTCGTCGGAGCGGGAGGCCGGCTGCTGGGTCTCGCGGGACTCGGTGCTCTGCTGCTGGCTCTGCTGCGAGGAGCTGCCGGAGTCGCTCGAGGAGCCGCCGCCGGTGGAGGCGCCCGACAGGCCCTTGCCGCAGACCGGCCAGGCGCCCTTGCCCTGGCTCGCCAGGACCTTCTCGGCGACCTGGATCTGCTGGTCCTTGCTGGCCTGGTCGGCGGTCGAGGCGTACTGGGTGCCGCCGTACGCGGACCAGGTGGAGGCGGAGAACTGCAGACCGCCGTAGTAGCCGTTGCCGGTGTTGATGGACCAGTTGCCGCCGGACTCGCACTGGGCGACGGTGTCCCACTCGGAGGTGGTGGCGGCGGAGGCGCTGCCGGTCGCCATCAGCGGGGCGGCGACGGCGGCGCCGGTGACACCGGCGACGGCGATGGCACGGCTGGCCTTGGACGGACGGCGGTGCTTGCCGTTGCTGGAAAACAGCATGGAGAGATCCCCTCACCGACGCCTGCGAGGTGAGCTGTCGGGTTCGGGCCGGTTGAGTTGCCCGGCCGCGCCCCTCCCGGGACACGGCTTCACCCCTAGCCCTTCCGGCACAAGTGGCCGGTCGGGCACCTACCTTGGGTCCCCCGCTCCTGCCTACGGCGCTTGACGCGACGACTGTTCCCGTACGGCCGCTGGCAGGATTCGGCGTTGCGGCAGCCGGGGCTCGCGGTGACGAGCGGTCACGACCGTAGACACGCGATCCGCGGAATTTCAAAGACGATCAAGGCTTCTGAGATCTATCTCTCACGGGCCTCAAATGGGACATTCGCCGCGAACCAGGACGCGAACTCGTGCGGTTACGGGGCGACTTCCGCCCCCGTTTCCGCACTGCCCGAACAACTACTTCTCGTCCGCTTCGCCCTCCACCGCGAGCTTCTCACCGGGACGGATGAGGTCCGGGTCGTCGCCGACGGCCTTCTTGTTGCCGTCGTAGAGCTCGTGCCATCCACCGCTGATGTCAAGGGAGTCGGCGATGGACCAGAGGCTGTCACCGACACCCACGATGTAGGCGCCTTCGGAGGCGTCACGGGAACCCTCGTCGCCGCGCGAGGCGTGACGGCCCGTGGACTCGTCCGTACGGCCGCTCTCGGGCGTCGAGGTTTCGTCCGCACTGGGGCCGCGATGCCGGCCGGAGCCCGTGTCGGTCGGCGCCGAGGAGCCGTCGCCCCGCTCGGAGTTGGACGTGTCACGCTCGGGGGTGGCCGACGGAGAACTGCCGGGCTGCTGCTTCTGCGACGATTCCGCGGATTCACCCGACTTGCCGGACTCACCGGCCTCGCCCTTCGAGGCCGACGACGTGTCAGGCGACGACGGAGAAGAGGAGGGATCCCCGGAAGGGGAGGAACCGAGCGAATCGAGCAAACCTGACGAGTCCGTCGAACCGGACGAGTCAGAGGAGTCGGAGGAGTCCGATCCCTTGCCCTGCTCCAGGCCGGAGAGCAGCCCGCAGGTGCGCCAGGCGCCGACCCCCTGGTCGGCGAGGATTCTCTCGGCCACGGCTATCTGCTGGGAGCGGCTGGCCAGGTCGGCGCTCGCCGCGTAGTCGAGTCCGCCGTGGTTCTCCCAGTCGTCCTGGGAGATCGCGAGGCCGCCGTAGTAGCCGTTGCCGCTGTTCTGGCTCCAGGCGCCGCCGGTCTCACAGTCCGCGACCCGGTCCCAGGTCGTGCCGTCGGCCGCGCTGGCGCCGGAGGCCCCGAGGAGCGGGATCGCGATGGCGGAGCCGGTCACCCCGGCCGCGAGGAGGAGTGCCGGAGCCTGGCGGGGGCGACGGTGCCGACCGTTCCCGGAGAGCATACGGAGACCTTTCGCATGGGAGCAGTGACCGGCGCGACGCAGGTGACCCTGGCGCGCTGATGGGTGAACGTATCGGCAGACGATCACTTGTCACAAGTTCATGCCGCGTAGATCACGTGAAGATCACAGTCCTGATGTTTCGTCACTCTTGGCCGCCGCGAACTCCACCGGCAGCGTGCGCAGCCCGCGCATGATGAGGCCGCCGCGCCATCTCAGCTCGGCCGGGTCCGTCGCGAGCCGCAGGTCGGGGAGGCGGGTGAGGAGGGTGGCAAGCGCGGTCTGGCCCTCCAGCCGGGCGAGCGGGGCGCCGAGGCAGTAGTGGATGCCGTGGCCGTAACCGAGGTGCTGGTTGTCGCGGCGGGAGAGGTCGAGCACGTCCGGGTCCGCGAACCGCTCCGGGTCCCGGTCGGCGGCGGCCAGGACCACGAGGACCGGGTCGCCTGCCGCGATGCGCTGCCCGCCGATGGTGAGCGGCTCGGTGGCGAAGCGCCAGGTGGCGAGCTCGACGGGACCGTCGTAGCGCAGCAGTTCCTCGACGCCGGTCTCCAGGAGCGCGGTGTCGTGGGCGGCCAGGGACCGCTGGAGCCGCTCGCGCTGCTCGGGGTGGGTGAGCAGGGCGTAGGTGCCGTTTCCGATGAGGTTGACGGTTGTCTCGAAACCGGCGAACAGCAGGATGAAGGCCATGGCCGCGGCCTCGTTCTCGGTGAGGTGCTCACCGTGGTCGGAGGCGCGGATGAGCCCGGAGATGAGGTCCTCGCCCGGGGCGGGTTCCGCGGGCAGCGCCTCCCGCTTGCGGTGGATCAGATCGGCGAGGTAGCCGCGCATCTTCTTCACGGACCGGGCCACTCCGCCCCGGGGCCCGCCCTGGTGACGGATCATCATGCCCGCCCAGTCGCGGAAGTCGTCCTGGTCCTCGCGGGGGACGCCGAGCAGGTCGCAGATGGCGTAGATGGGGAGCGGGAACGCGAACTCGTGGATGAGGTCGGCGGACCCCTTCTGCGCGAACCCGTCGATGAGACGGTCGGTCAGCTCCTGCACGCGTGGCGCGAACTCGGCGACACGGCGGGGTGTGAACGCCTTGGACACCAGCCGCCGCAGCCGGGTGTGGTCCGGCGGGTCGATGTTCAGCAGATGTGTCATCAGCTCGGCCTTGCGCTCACCGGGGATACCGGTCTTGCCCTTGGCGTGCGCGGGCTCGGCGTGGTGCGCCGGGTTCTTGGAGAGACGGTGGTCGGCGAGGGTCTGCTTGGCGTCGGCGTACCGCGTGACCAGCCAGGCCTCCACACCGCTGGGAAGCCGCGTCCTGTGGACGGGGCTGTGCTCGCGGAGCCAGGCGTAGGCGGGGTAGGGGTCGCTCGCGAACTCCCAGGTGAAGAGGTCGGGAGCGGCGGGTGTGCTGGGCTGGGGCTGGTCGGTCACTCCCCGACGGTATCCGGCTGTCCCGAAGGGCACCGCCCGCCCCGGAGCCTGCTCAGCCCTCGGCCTCCCGGATGGCGTCCCGGTACGCGCGGGCCGCCGCCCTCAGGGCCGCCTCCGGGTCCACGCCCTCCGACTCCGCGCGGACCGCCAGGGCCAGCAGCTCGTAGCCGATGCCCTCGACGGGCGGGAGCGGTATGTCCAGGTCCGCGGTGCGGGCGCGGGAGGCCAGCTTGGCGGCGAGGGCCAGGCCGGGCTGGCCCAGGGGGATGCCCTCGGTGACCGAGGCCCGCTGCTTCTCGACCGCCTTGGTGCGCAGCCAGTGTTCCTTGACCTCCTCGGGCGTGGTGGCCGTCGCGTCGCCGAAGACGTGCGGGTGGCGGTGGATCAGCTTGGCGACGATGCCGGCGGCCACGTCGTCGATGGAGAAGGCGTCCTCCCCGTCCTCCGGGCGGCCTTCCTCGGCGATCCGGGCGTGGAAGACGACCTGGAGGAGGACGTCACCGAGCTCCTCGCGCAGTTCGTCGCGGTCGCCCTCCTCGATCGCCTCGACGAGTTCGTACGCCTCCTCGATGCCGTACTTGGCCAGACCCTTGTGGGTCTGCTGGGACGACCACGGGCACTCGGCGCGGATGCGGTCCATGACCTGGACGAGGTCGAGGAGGCGGGCGCCCGGCAGGTCGTAGGAGGCGGGGAGCAGCTCCAGCTCGGGCATGGCGACGCGTCCGCCGCCGGCCAGGCGGGCCAGGCCGTCCGTCAGGGCCGGCTCGCCCTCACCCGTCGCCACGACGACCACCGTGCGGCCGCCGGCGCAGGCGTCGACCAGGTCCTCGGCGGCCGGGGACGCCTCGTCCACCGGTATGCCGGCCTCGCGCAGGTAGGGCAGCTGCGGGTGGGCGCCGTCCGCGCACAGCACCAGGTCGGCCGCGTGCAGGGCCTGCCAGGCGGGCCAGGACAGCAGGCCGGGGGCGACGCGGTGGCTGGTGGTGAGCAGGACGATGCGGCCGGGGGCCGGGTCGGTCGCCTGGTCGGGGCCGGTGGCCGGGGCGGGGCCAGGGGCCTGGGCGGGGCCCGGGGTGGCTTCGGGGCTGTTGGCGTTCACGGTTCGAAACTAACCCACGCCGCCGACAGCACCGGAAGTTGTCCACAGGCCCCCGCGGACGTACCGCTACATGCTCTGCTGCGTCTGGGCCGCCGTCACGTCCCGGACCCACGGCGTCTTGGCGTCGGCGCGGCTGCTCTTCTGGACGTTCCAGGTGCCGTAGCGCGGGTTGAGGTCGACGTTCAGGTCCTCGGAGGCCTCGGACAGGGCCTTCCAGAACTCGGGCCGGCTGGTGTCGGTGCCGAGTTTCTCGGCGAGCTTCTGGGCCTCCAGCTGGAGGCGGAGGTTCTCCTCGAGGCGCTGCGGCGGGATGCCGTACTGCTGGAGCCAGGTCGTCTCCAGCGCCTTGGCGCCGCCCGCCTGCTCCTCCAGGCCGGAGCGCATCTCCTGCATCTCCCTGCGGGTGACCGTCACACCGGCGTTCTCGGCGGCGCGGTGCAGCACCCGGTCGAGGACCATGGTGTGCAGGGTGTCGCGGGTGAGGGTGCCGGTTCTGGCGATGGCCTGCTGGTACTGAGCGTCGTTCTGCACGGCCGCGCGCTGGGCCGCGCGTACCTCGCCGACCCGCTCCTCCAGCTGGGAGACGGTGATCCGCTGGCCGCCGACCACGGCCGCCGCGCCGGGATGGGCGTCGTTTCCGCAGGCGGTGAGCAGGGGCGCCGCTGCGGCGATCGCGGCGGTGAGGACGAGCGCGGTGCGACGGCGGCGGTGCAAGGGGACCTCCCGTTGGAGATTGCAACGACAGGTGCGGCGCGCAGCGCCTCCACCAGGGGTGGTGGTCGGGCGACGGGCGGGCGCACAAGGTCTTGCGGTGATCGATGTTAGGCAGTGGGCAGGCTCTGGCCAACCCATTCGACCAACGATTCACCAGGACGTCCGGCACCGCCGCGCCCCTCCCGGGACGACCGTCAGCCGCGGACCTGCCCCAGCCACTGCAGCGTCCGGCGGATCTCCGCGCCCAGCGGGTGGCCGGGGCCGTGGGTGCGCTCCACGTCGTGCAGCAGCCGGGCCAGGGTGTCGTGGGCGGCGCCGCGGTCGCCGAGGGCGAGCAGGAGGTGCCCGATCCGGCGGCGGACGTCATGGGCGAGCTCGGGTCCGCCGGCGGCGACGTACTGGTTCTCGTAGTACGGCAGCACCGCCCGGTACTCGGCGAGCGCGGCGGCCGGTTCGCCCAGCTGTTCCAGGCACTGGGCGACCTCGTAGCGGAACCGCAGGGCCTGCGGGTCGGCCTGACCGGCCTCGGCCGCGCGTTCGTCGGCGAGGCGGCGCAGCTCGGGCAGGGCGCGCCGGTACTGGCCGTCGTCCAGGAGCGTGGCCGCGTACTGCTTGCGCAGGGTGCGCACGACCGGGGAGTGCTCGCCGTGCTGTTCGGCCGCGGCGGGCAGGATCGCGCCGAGGATGTCGACGGCCTGGGTGATGCGGCCCTCGCCGAGGAGCCGTTTGACCTCGTCGACGGCGTGGGCGATGTCCGTGTTCCCCGCTGTCTCGATGACGGGTGTGGCGGGCGCGGGCTGGGGCGCGGGGGTGCGCGCACGGTAGGGCCAGGGGGCGTGCGGACGCAGGAACGGGCGAGTGGGGTCGAGAGCCGCTCCGGTGGGGGTGCCGCGCGCGGGCAGCAGCGGCTCCAGCTGTTCGTACACCTCCTGCGCGGAGGCCGGCCGGTGCTGCGGGTCCTTGGCGAGCAGGCGCAGGACGAGGGCCTCCAGCGCCTCGGGGACCTCGGGGCGGATGCGGCGTACCGGCAGCGGCGGTTCGTACAGGTGCCGGTGCAGGACGCCGAGTGCCGTGGAGCCGGAGAACGGCACGTCGCCGCTGAGCAGTTCGTGCAGGACCACGCCGAGTGCGTACAGGTCGGTGTACGGGCCGACCGCACCGCCCATCGCCTGCTCCGGAGCCATGTAGGCGGGCGAGCCGATCGGGGTGCCGGTATGGGTGAGGCGCGTGGTGTCCGTGTCCATGACGGAGGCGATGCCCAGGTCGAGGACGGTGACCGTGCCGTCCTGCTTCACCATCACGTTGCGCGGCTTGAGGTCGCGGTGGACGATCGGTACGGCGTGCACGGCGCTCAGCACGGCGCACAGTTGCGCCGCGACCGCGACCGCCCACTGCCAGGGGTACGGGGTGCGCTCGGCGAGATGACCGGAGAGGTCGGCGCCGTCGATGTACTGCATGACGAGGAACAGCTCCTCGCCCTCACTGCCCGCGTCGTGCACCGTCACCAGGCCGGGGTGGTCGACCTGCGCGGTCACGCGGCACTCGCGCACGAAGCGGCGGCGCAGTTCCTCCGCGTCCTGTCCGGCCACCTTGTCGGGGCGCAGCAGCTTCACCGCCACGCGCCGGTCCAGCCGCTGGTCGTACGCCGTCCAGACCTGTCCCATGCCGCCCTGCCCGAGCAGCGTGGACAGCTCGTAACGGCCGGCGACGACACGTCCTGCCGCCGCGCTCACCTGCCGCCCTCGGAATCACCGGGGGCGCCGTCCGGCCGGCCGTCCTGCCGGCGCAGGTAGTCGCTGAGCTCGTCGAGTTCGGCACGTACCTGGTCGATGCGGGCGGGCGCGGGGCGCTGCGGGGACGGGGGTACGGGGTGCTGCGGCGGCTGGTGCGACGGGGGCTGCGGGACGGGCGTGGACGAGGGGGTGTAGGGCGACGTGGGGTGCGGATAGCCGTACGGGGACTGCGGGGACTGCTGGGTGGGGACGGTCGGCGCGTGGGGCGGCGCGTAGCCGGCGAACTGCCGGGGCGGCGCGCTGTGGTGGCCGATGTCCACGATCAGGAACCAGACGGCCGCGCCCACGCCGAGCAGCATGATCACGGCGAGCGCGATGTCGGTCCGGAAGTCGCTCTCCGGCAGGACGCCGATCACCGCGAAGCAGGCGATGGACAGGGGCAGGCTCACCCAGGCCGCCGCCCAGTCGAGGGCCCGTCCGCGTAGGAAGGCCACCCGGAACAGCGGTACACAGGCCAGGAAGCCGCAGGTGAGGACGCCGGCTGCGGCGAACAGCACGCGCAGGGAGATGACCGTTGCCGCGCTACGGGAGGGCGGCGCCGCGCCTTGGCCGTACATGACTGCTCCTGGACCGGTGTAGCCGATGGGAAGGGGACGGGCGAGTGACAGAGCCCGGTGGGGAATCCGAGCGTATAGCCCGACACGGACAACCGGTCACGGGTTGTACCGAACCGTTGTCGTGCTGATCACTACGCGTGCCAGGAGCGAGAGAGGAGGGCCACCTCGGGAGGCCCTCCTCTCCTACAGCGGGTGCCGCATCCACACGTTGGGCTCGACGTACACCGCGTACCCGCGCTCCGGCTCGCAGCGCACCGGCACCAGACCGCCGGGCACCTCGATGTCGCCCTCGGTGTCGAAGGGCAGCCCTGTCCAGCGGCGCCAGTCGGCGAGTGGGGCGGACACCGTCATGGACGCCGGTGCCACGGAGTCGATGGTGGCTCCGGCCCGGGCGTGGACGCGCAGCACGGGTCCTGGGGCAGGCCGTCGGGGCGCACACGGCGGACGTACTCCTCGATCGGAGTGTGCGGTTCCAGGTGCTTGGCGTTGGGGCGGACCGGGGCGACGACCTCGCGGAAGCCGCGGGCCCGGGCGTTGTCGCGCATGGCCGAGAGCATCAGCCCGGACAGGCCGCGGCCCTGCGCGTGCGGGGCGACCGACACCGAGATCGCGCTGACCGTGTCGGGGCGGACCCCGCGACGCAGGTCGGAGAAGGCCCACACGAGGACCGCGTCCCAGCCGTTCGCGGGCAGCCGGCCACGGCCTTCGGCGTCCAGCGCGAAGGGCACGCTGTAGGCGTTCGCGACGACCTCGCCCCGCTCGTCCTCGGCGAACAGGACGTACTCCGGGAGTTCGGTGGCGATCCGCGGGAAGTGCGCCGCGCCCACGAGGTCCTGGACCACGAACTCCGGCCAGCTGTCCGCCATCCCGACGATCCGCTCCAGCATCTCCGGGCGGTCGGCGAGGCTTGATGTCTTCGGCTGCATGCGGTCACGGTAGGCGCGGACGCGTACGCCCGGAATCGAATTACCGCGCGGGGACGCGGTCTTCCGCCTGCGGAGCCCTGGCTCGACGCGCGGCGACGACCATGACGACGGTGGAGGCCAGGGCGATCCCGGCGCCGACGTAGAGGGGCGAGGTGTAGCCGAGCCCCGCGCCGATGGCCAGGCCTCCGAGCCAGGCGCCGAGCGCGTTGCCCACGTTGGACGCGGACACGTTGGCGCTTGCGGCCAGCGCGGCACCGTGCGCGTGGTCGGTGACGCGTGTGATCATCCCGGGCACACTGGCGAACCCGGTCACTCCCATCAGGAACACCAGGACCACCGAGGCGGTGGCGTCGGCTGCCAGCAAGCCGAACAAGGCCAGTGTGAGGGTGAGTCCGAGCAGGGCGAGGACCAGGGCGCGGTCCCGGTCGCGGTCGGCCGCACGGCCCCCGACCAGGTTCCCGACGACCAGCCCCACGCCGTACACCATCAGCAGCCAGGCGACGTCCTGTGGATCAAAGCCACTGACCTCGGTGAACGTGTAGGCGATGTAGCTGAACGCCCCGAACATCCCGCCGTAGCCGAGCGCGGTCGCCACCAGGGTCAGCCACACCTGCCCGGAACGGAACGCGCGCAGCTGCGTTGCCAGACCGGCCGGTCGTTCCTGGCCCGCCCCGTCCGCCCCGGAGGCCGATGGCGTCCGGCCCGCTCCCGCCGGGACCAGCGTGGCGATGCCCGCCAGCGCGAGTACACCGATCCCGGTGACCGCCCAGAAGGCCGCCCGCCAGCCCCAGCGTTCGCCGACCAGTGCGCCGAAGGGCACGCCCAGCACGTTCGCGACCGTCAGCCCCGCGAACATGACCGCCACGGCCCGGGACTTCTTCTCCGGCGCGACCAGACCGCGCGCGACCAGCGAGCCGATCCCGAAGAACGAACCGTGGCACAACGCCGCGACGATCCGCCCGAGCAGCATCACCGGATAGTTCGGGGCGACGGCCGAGAGCAGGTTGCCGAGGACGAACAGCGTCACCAGGCCCACCAGGACCTGTTTGCGGGGCAGCCGTGCCGTCGCCGCGGTCAGGGCGATCGCCCCGATGGCGACACTGAGCGCGTACCCGGAGATCAGCCAGCCGGCAGCCGCCTCGGACACCGTGAGGCTCGACGCCACCTGCGGCAGCAGCCCGGCGATCAGGAACTCGGTCAGACCGATCCCGAAGCCGCCGAGGGCCAGCGCCACCAGTCCGCTCGGCATCGCGCTCCGGCGGTCCCTCAACGCCCTCCCGGGGGAGTCCGGTTCCGGGTTCACCCGCCGCACTGCCTGAGCATCATCCGCTTGTCGGCCGACGTGACGGGGAGGTCGTACTTCAGGGACACCTGGGCGAAGCGCACCACGTAGGAGCAGCGGATCCGCTTGCTGGGCGGCAGCCAGGACGCGGGGCCGGAGTCGCCCTTGGAACCGTTGGTCGGGCCGTCCACCGGGACGAGGTTGAGCGGGTCGTTCGCTATGGCCTCCCGCTTGTCCTTCGTCCAGCGCGAGGCGCCCATCTGCCAGTCGTACGACAGCGGCATGACGTGGTCTATCTGGACCTTCGTCGCCCGCGACTTGGTCCACTCGATGGCCGTCCCGGTGTACGGGTCGTGCAGCGTCAGTGACACGACGACGCAGTCCGAGCCCGCCCGGAAGCGGAGGCCCTCACCGTCGCGTTTCAGGAGGTCGTTGCGCGTATCGCAGCCGTTGCGCGCGAAGGGCACGTCGCCCGGCGCCGAGTCCATCCAGGCGTAGCCGAACTCGTCCCGCTCGTAGCCCGTTCGCGGGCCACGCCCCTTGGTCTCCACCTTCTCGATCACGGCCCGCGCCCGCGACCTGTCCCCGTCGGACGTGATCGCCGCCAGGCCCGGCTTCGTGCCGTCCGGGTTGTCCAGCGGGCTCACGGCTCGTCCGTCGCCCGCGGTCGGAACGCCGGAGCCGGAGGGGCCACCGCCGTCGGCAGGCGGGGCCAGGCCCTCGCAGCCGGTCAGTGCCGAACCGGCGAACACCATCGCGGCAGCCAGTACCGCCCCGCCCCTCAGACGCGCCACCGTGCGCCCCTCCCCTGCTCGCCGTCCCGCCCGGTACGGGGCAGCCTCTGTCCGGGCTCCACCGTAGCGAGGGAGAGGTACAGACCACAGTGGGACTAAAAGAGCATTCCTCACATGTCACGCGTATCGTCGGTCTTGAATGACCTCTGGAAGGAGCTCTGCATGGGTATCTTCGACCGGTTCAAGAGCCAGGGGCGCCACAAGGCCAAGCAAGGCTCGGACACCGCCGAACAGAGGATGAACGAGAAGACCGGCGGCACGTACGAGGAGCAGATCGACCGGGGGCAGCAGCGGGCCGAGGGCTCACTCGGCATGGACCGCGACCGCGACCGGCCCGAGGGGCAGTAAGGCCTCCAGGGGCAGTAACGCCTCCTGCTTCGGAGGCCGTCCGCGGCGACACGGCTCCTGCGGGCGGCTTCCCGCGCTGCGGGGAGACCCGTGCGGTGCGCGTTTGACCTTGACACTGACGTCAGGGTCCGACGATCCCGGTATGACAGCTCCACACCACAAGACCCCGCGCACCGTGCTCGTCACCGGCGCCGGTACGGGCATAGGCCGCGCCACCGCCCGCGCATTCGCCGACGAGGGCGCCCACGTCGTCGCGGTGGGCCGCCGCGAGGCGCCCCTCGCCGAGACCGCCGCCCACGACCCGTCCCGCATCAGCCCGCTCGTCGCCGACGTCACGGCGGCCGACGGCCCCGAGACCATCGTCGGCACGGCACTCGACCGGCACGGCCGGATCGACGTGCTCGTCAACAACGCCGGCATCGTGAGCCCCCAGTCCCTGCGCACCTACACGCGTACCGCCGTCGAGCCCCTGCTCGCGACGAACCTCCTCGCTCCCGTGCTGCTCGTCCAGGCCGCGCTCCCCGCCCTCGAGGACAGCCGCGGTGTGATCGTGAACGTGACGACGTCCGTCGGGCAGCGCGGCTGGCCGGGCAACTCCCTCTACGCGGCCGGGAAAGCGGCCCTGGAAGTGCTCACCCGCGGTTGGGCGATCGAGCTCGCCCCGCTGGGGATCCGGGTCGCCGCGGTGGCCCCGGGGGCGATCGACACACCGATCGGCGAGCACTCGGGCCGGACTCCCGAGCAGCAGGCCGCCGTCCGGGCGTGGCAACTCCGGCACACGCCCCTCGGCCGGGTCGGACGCCCCGAGGAGGTCGCCTGGGCCATCACCCAACTGGCTTCGCCGCAGGCCTCGTTCGTCACCGGCGTGGTCCTGCCGGTGGACGGTGGTGCGGTGGTCGCATGAGACTGACGCTCATGGCAGAACCTCTCACGCGGACCACGCGGACCACGCGGACCACGCGGACCACGCGGGCCATGCGGATCGGTGAACTCGCCGAGGCGACCGGCACGACGCCGCGCGCCCTGCGCCACTACGAGCAGGCGGGGCTCATCACCTCCGTGCGCGCCGCGAACGGCTACCGCCTGTACGACGCCGGTACGGCCGTCCGCGTCCGCAACGTCCGCCGGCTGCTGGAGGTGGGCCTGACGCTGGACGACGTACGGGTGTTCCTGCCCTGCCTGGACGGTGACGTCACGGCAGGGCCCGCCTCCGACGAGGCGCTCCGGATCGCCGCCGGGCGTCTCGCGGTGCTGGACGCGCGCATCGCCGCGCAGGTCGCGGTCCGCGACCGGCTGGCGGCGGCACTGCGCGAGGCCACCGACGCCCGCGTACGACCGGTGGCCTGACGACCCTTCGGACGAGCCCGACCCTCAGGAACCCAGCACCGACGTCAGGAACTCCCCGACCCACGCCAGCAACTCCCGCCCGACCAGCGGCTTCCCGCCCACCTTCGCGGTCTTCGGGCGCGGCACCAGCACCTGGTGGACCGCGGGCTTGATGACGACCCCGGGGTACAGCCGCTTGACCCGCAGCTCCTGCGACTCGCGCAACTCCACCGGCGCGAAGCGGATGTTGTTGCCCTGGAGCACGATCTCGCCGACGCCGCAGGAGCGCGCGAACATCCGCAGGCCGGCCACGAGCAGCAGGTTCTCCACCGGTTCGGGCAACTTGCCGTAGCGGTCGACGAGTTCCTCGCGTACGGCCTTGATGTCCTCCTCCGAGTTGGCGGAGGCGATGGCGCGGTACGCCTGGAGCCGGAGGCGCTCGCCCGGCGCGTAGTCGTGCGGGACGTGCGCGTCGACGGGCAGCTCGATCTTGACCTCGAGCGGCGGCTCCTCCTCGATCTCACCGGTCTCCAGCTGGCGCCGGTAGTCGGCCACGGCCTCGCCGACCATCCGCACGTACAGGTCGAAGCCGACCCCCGCGATGTGGCCGGACTGCTCGCCGCCGAGCAGGTTGCCCGCGCCGCGGATCTCCAGGTCCTTCATCGCCACGTACATGCCCGCGCCCATCTCCGTGTGCTGGGCGATGGTGGCGAGCCGTTCGTGCGCGGTCTCGGTCAGCGGCTTCTCGGGCGGGTAGAGGAAGTACGCGTACCCGCGCTCGCGGCCCCGGCCCACCCGGCCGCGCAGCTGGTGCAGCTGGGAGAGGCCGAAGTTGTCGCCGCGCTCCACGATGAGGGTGTTCGCGTTGGAGATGTCGATGCCGGACTCCACGATCGTCGTGGACACCAGCACGTCGAACTTCTTCTCCCAGAAGTCGACGACGACCTGCTCCAGCGCCTGCTCCGACATCTGCCCGTGCGCGGTGGCGATGCGCGCCTCGGGGACGATCTCGCGCAGCCGGGCCGCGGCCCGGTCGATCGACTCGACCCGGTTGTGGATGTAGAAGACCTGGCCCTCGCGCAGCAGTTCGCGGCGGATGGCCGCGCCGATCTGCTTCTCCTCGTACGGGCCGACGAAGGTCAGCACCGGGTGCCGTTCCTCCGGCGGTGTCGTGATCGTCGACATCTCGCGGATGCCGGTCACCGCCATCTCCAGCGTCCTGGGGATCGGGGTGGCGGACATGGTCAGCACGTCGACGTTGGCCCGGAGCTTCTTCAGCTGCTCCTTGTGCTCGACGCCGAAGCGCTGCTCCTCGTCGACGATGACGAGGCCCAGGTCCTTGAACTTCGTCTCGGACGAGAACAGGCGGTGCGTGCCGATGACGATGTCGACCGAGCCCTCGCGCAGGCCCTCCAGGACCGCCTTGGCCTCGGTGTCGGTCTGGAAGCGGGACAGGGCCCGCACATTGACCGGGAACTGCGCGTACCGCTCGCTGAACGTCCCGAAGTGCTGTTGCACCAGCAGGGTCGTGGGGACGAGGACGGCCACCTGCTTGCCGTCCTGGACGGCCTTGAAGGCGGCCCGGACCGCGATCTCGGTCTTGCCGTAGCCGACGTCGCCGCAGATCAGGCGGTCCATGGGGACCGTCTTCTCCATGTCTTCCTTGACCTCGGCGATGGTGGTGAGCTGGTCGGGCGTCTCCGCGTAGGGGAAGGCGTCCTCCAGTTCGCGCTGCCAGGGGGTGTCGGCCCCGAAGGCGTGCCCGGGGGCGGCCATGCGCGCGCTGTACAGCTTGATGAGGTCGGCGGCGATCTCCTTGACCGCCTTCTTCGCGCGGGCCTTCGTCTTCGTCCAGTCGGCGCCGCCCAGGCGGTGCAGGGTGGGGGCCTCGCCGCCGACGTACTTGGTGATCTGCTCCAGCTGGTCGGTGGGGATGTAGAGGCGGTCGCCGGGCTGGCCGCGCTTGGCGGGGGCGTACTCGACGACCAGGTACTCGCGGGTGGCGCCCTGCACGACGCGCTGCACCATCTCGATGTAGCGGCCCACGCCGTGCTGCTCGTGGACGATGTAGTCGCCCGCCTCCAGGGTGAGCGGGTCGATGGTCTTGCGGCGGCGGGCCGGCATCCGGGCGCCCTCGCGGCCGGACGCCTTCTGCCCCGACAGGTCGGTCTCGGTGAGGACGGCGAGCCTGAGGGCCGTGTCGACGAAGCCGTGGTCGATCGAGCCGCACGCCACGTGCACGACGGACGGGGAGATCTCGGCGAGGTCGGAGTCGAGGCGGGCCGCGATGCCCTCGCCGCCCAGTACCTCGACCGTACGGGCGGCCGGGCCGTGGCCCTCCGTCACGAACACCGTGCGCCAGCCGTCGGCGAGCCAGCCCTTGGTGTCGGCGAGGGCCTTGGCGGTGTCGCCGCGGTAGGTCTCCGGGGCGTGCATGCCCAGCTTCAGGGTGTCCTTGTCGAGATCCTCGTCCGCGGCGAACGGCGACACGGACCACCACATCATGTCCAGCTCGCGGGCCCGGTCGCGGACGTCCGCGATGGACCACAGGGAGGCCGCGCCGACGTCGATGGGCGCCTCGCCGCCGCCGGCGGTGGCCGCCCAGGAGGCCTGGAGGAACTCCTGGGACGTGGCCACGAGGTCCGACGCGCGCGTGCGGACCCGCTCCGGGTCGCAGACGACGGCCATGGCGCCCTTGGGCAGCACGTCGAGCAGCAGCTCCATGTCGTCGACGAGGACCGGCGCGAGGGACTCCATGCCCTCCACGGCGATCCCCTCGGCGATCTTGCCGAGGAGTTCGCCCAGCTCGGGGTGTTGTTCGGCCAGGGCCCGCGCACGCGCGCGGACGTCCTCGGTGAGCAGCAGTTCGCGGCACGGCGGCGCCCACAGGCCGTGCTCGGCGACTTCGAGGGAGCGCTGGTCGGCGACCTTGAAGTAGCGGATCTCCTCGACGTCGTCGCCCCAGAACTCGACGCGCAGGGGGTGTTCCTCGGTGGGCGGGAAGACGTCGAGGATGCCACCGCGGACGGCGAACTCGCCGCGCTTCTCGACCAGTTCCACGCGCGCGTACGCCGCGGCCGCCAGGGCGTCGACGATCTCCTCCAGGTCGGCGCTCTGCCCTGTCCTCAGGGAGACCGGTTCGAGGTCGCCGAGGCCCTTGACCTGCGGCTGGAGCACGGACCGTACGGGCGCCACGACGACGGAGACCGGGCCGGTCTCGGGGTCGTCGGGGCGAGGGTGCGCCAGGCGGCGCAGCACGGCCAGGCGGCGGCCCACGGTGTCGCTGCGGGGGCTGAGCCGCTCGTGCGGAAGCGTCTCCCAGGACGGGTACTCCACGACCTCCTCCGGCGGGAGGAGGGAGCGCAGGGCGGCGGCCAGGTCCTCCGCCTCGCGGCCCGTCGCCGTCACGGCCAGCACCGGGCGGCCCGTGTCACGGGCGAGGCCGGCGACCGCGAAGGGGCGGGCGGCAGGGGGGCCGACCAGGTCGACGTGCATGCGGTTGCCGTCTGCGGCTGCCTCGATCGCTTCCGCGAGGGCGGCGTCCTTGACTACGGCGTCGAGCAGACCGTGCAAGCTCATGGGGGCTTTTTCCGTCCAGGGGTGGGCAACACGACGGGCCCGACGCGCGCCGCGGGCCGGGGGTCTCCAGCGTACGACGATGCGGGGCTGAGCGGTGGGGCTGTGGATGACGCCCGTTCCCGCCGAGGCCGACCGAGTACGCCGTCGCGGGCACGGCCGGCGGGTACGTGGTCCTGGAGCGGCTCACCGCCGCCTAGGGGGCCCGCACCGCTTCGCCCGGGTGTCCGCGCCGCGTCCCGCAGGTGCCCCGCACCGCTTCGCGCACGCGCGGAACCCGCCCCGGAGGCGATACCTCCGGGGCGGGTCCGTCCCCCGCAACCCCCGTGTGCGGTGGTCCTCGGCCGGCTGACCGGCCTGGCGGCTATTCGGTCGCGATCGCGTTCAGGACGTTCATCCGGCCCGCCCGGAACGCCGGGATCAGTGCCGCGAACAGTCCGACGAACGCCGAGCCGATGAAGACGCCGATGATGGTCGGCCAGGGAATCTCCAGCACTCCCAGGCCCTCCAGGGCGAGCAGCTGCTGTGCGGTGGCACCCCAGCCCATGCCCAGTCCGAGGCCCAGGAGGGCACCGAAGAGGGCGATGACGACGGACTCCATGCGGATCATGCGGCGCAGCTGGCGGCGGGAGAGGCCGATCGCCCGCATCAGGCCGATCTCCCGGGTGCGCTCCACCACAGACAGGGCCAGCGTGTTCACCACGCCCAGGATGGCGACGATGATCGCCAGGGCCAGCAGACCGTAGATCATGTTGAGCAGCTGGCCGATCTGGTCCTTCAGGGCGTCCTTGTAGTCGGTCTGGTCGCGCACGGTGTACTGCGGGTAGTCGTGCAGCGCCGACTTCAGGGACTTGTAGGCGGCGTCCTGCTGTCCCTCCTCGGCGGTGGCGAAGAGCAGCGTGTCCAGCGGCATCTTGTCGGCGGGGACGTACTTGGCCATCGTCGAGATGGACGTGTACATCGCGCCCGCGTCGATCACGACGTCACTGCTGGTGATCGCCCGGACGGTGAGGTCGGCCGTACGGCCGTCCTTGAAGGCCACCTTGATCTTGGAGCCGAGGCTGATGCCGTGGTCCTTGGCGAACTTCTCGTGCACGGACATCGAGTCGGGCTTGTAGGCGTCGGGGAGCTTGCCGGCGACGGTCTCGGTGCGCAGGTCCGTCGCGTAGGACGGGTCGGCCGCCGTGATCGCCGTGTCCTTGAGCGTCTTGCCGTCGGGGGTGGTGAAGTCGGCCTTGCTCCACTTGTACTCGGTGACCCGCTCCACGTCCTTCGCCGACTTAGCGGCCTTGACGGCCTGCGGGGTGATCAGCTGGCCGCTGTCGGACTGGAGGATGAAGTCCGTGCCGACGGTCTTGTCGAGCTGGTCGGTGGCGGACGCCACCATGGAGGAGCCGACCACGGACAGGCACGCCACGAGGGCGAGGCCGATCATCAGCGCGGCGCCGGTCGCGCCGGTGCGGCGCGGGTTGCGCAGGGCGTTGCGCTCGGCCATGCGGCCGACGGGGCCGAACATGCGCAGCAGGACGGCGCCCAGGACGCGGACCACACCACCGGCGAGCAGCGGGCCGATGACGACGAACCCGATCAGCGACAGGACCACGCCGAGGCCGAGCCACAGCGAGCCCTCCTTGGCCTTGTCGGCCGCCGCCGCCAGGTACAGGCCGAAGCCGCCTGCGCCGGTGAGGACGGTGCCGATCACGCCGCGGATCCAGCTGGACTTGGCGTCCGCGGGGGCTCCCGCGTCGCGCAGCGCGGCCATCGGGGAGATCTTGCCGGCGCGCCGGGCGGGCAGGTAGGCGGCCAGGACGGTGACGACCACGCCGAGGACGAGGCCGACCGCCGGGGTCGTCCAGGCCACGGTCAGGTCGTCGGTGGACAGTTCCATGCCCATCTGGCCCATGAGCTTCATCAGGCCGACGGCGAGGCCGACACCGGCGCCCACGCCGAGCACGGATCCGACGAGGCCGAGCAGCAGCGCCTCGGCCAGGACCGAGCGGTTGACCTGCTTGCGGGAGGAGCCGATCGCCCGCATCAGGCCGATCTCCCTGGTGCGCTGGGCGACCAGCATGGAGAAGGTGTTGATGATCAGGAAGATGCCGACGAGAAAGGCGATCCCGGCGAAGCCGAGCATCGCGTACTTCATGACGTTCATGAAGCCCTCGACGTCCTTCTGGTTGGCGTCGGCGGTCTCCTTGGCGGTCTGCACCTGGACGTCGCCGCCGAGCGCGGCCTTGACGTTCTTCTTCAGCTGGTCGTCGCTGACGCCGGAGGCCGCGGTGACGTTGACGTTGGTGTAGACGCCGGTCTCGCCGACCAGGGTCTGCTGGGCGGTCTTCGTGTCGAGGTAGAAGATCGCGGCGCCGGGGTTGGTGACGGTGAAGTCGGCGATGCCGGAGATCTTCGCCTCGTGGGTGCCGACCGCGCTGATCACGCCGATCTCGTCGCCGAGCTTCAGGTCGTGCTTGTCGGCGGTGTCGGCGTCGACCATGATCTGGTCGGGGCCCTTGGGCGCCGCACCGGAGGTGATCTTCATGGTGCGGGCGTCGTTGCCGTTCCAGCTGCCGACGATGGTCGGGGCGCCGCTGGAGGGCGAAAGGTTGTCCTTGTCGGCGTCGACGACCGTCACCGACGTCGAGAACACCGTGCCCTCGGCGGACTTCACGCCCTGCGCCTTGCGGACCTCGCCGAGCACGGAGGCCGGCATGACCGGCGGCTTGCCGTTGTCGGAGGTCGTCTCGCCGCTGTCGGAGGCGCCCTTGCCGCTCACCGTCACGTCCGAGGACGTGGCCGCGAAGAGCTTGTCGAACGTGGTCGACATGGTGTCCGTGAAGACGAGCGTCCCGCAGACGAAGGCCACCGAGAGCAGGACGGCGATCGCGGAGAGCGCCATGCGTCCCTTGTGCGCGAAGAAGTTGCGCAGGGAGGTCTTCATGACGGTCATGACGTACGCCCCCGCGCGTCGAAGTCCTTCATGCGGTCCAGGACGGCGTCCGCGGTCGGCTTGTACATCTCGTCGACGATGCGGCCGTCGGCGAGGTACAGCACACGGTCCGCGTAGGAGGCGGCGACCGGGTCGTGGGTGACCATCACGATGGTCTGGCCCAGCTCGTCGACCGAGCGGCGCAGGAAGCCGAGCACCTCGGCGCCCGCGCGCGAGTCGAGGTTTCCGGTCGGCTCGTCCCCGAAGATGATCTCGGGCCGGGCCGCCAGGGCCCGCGCCACGGCGACGCGCTGCTGCTGGCCGCCGGAGAGCTGGGTGGGCCGGTGCTTGAGCCGCTCGGCGAGCCCGACGGTCTCCACGACCCGCGCCAGCCACTGCTTGTCGGGCTTGCGGCCCGCGATGTCCATGGGCAGCGTGATGTTCTCTATCGCGTTCAGCGTGGGCAGCAGGTTGAACGCCTGGAAGATGAACCCGATGCGGTCCCGGCGCAGTCGGGTGAGCTTCTTGTCCTTAAGGCCGGTGATCTCGGTGTCGTCGAGGTAGATCTGACCGCCGGTGACGGTGTCGAGTCCGGCGAGGCAGTGCATGAGCGTGGACTTGCCGGACCCGGAGGGGCCCATGATCGCGGTGAACTGGCCGCGTGCGATGTCCACGTCGACGTGGTCGAGGGCGACGACACGGGTCTCACCGGACCCGTACGCCTTCACGACCTGCCGCGCCCGCGCGGCAACGGCCGTACGCCCTCCAGTACCCCCGTGCCTGGGAATGGTCACAGCCGATGTCACGGTATGTCTCCTATGTCGGTCAGCAGATGGTGCAGTGCCTCAAGTCTTCCGGCGGGGAGGGGTCCCGCGCCCTGGTGCTCAGCGCAGTCTTTTCCTGTGGAAAACCCCACCCCCGCCGGTGTGTGAAACCGCCCCCCAGCGGCGTAAAGCCAGGTTAAGGACGGGCCCCCGGGCGTCTCGTCCTCCGCCGGTACGAACCCTCCCCAGGTCGTAGTGCGGAGGTACCCCTAGGGGCAGTCCACCGAAGGGTGGAGACCCTCTCAGGGTTCGCTCCACCCCACGGCCCATTCAGGCTCCACCCTCCCGCGACGTCAGGGTCAAGTGGGAAGCTGTCCGGCGGCAGATAGGTGCAAGGGGCAGTCAGAACCGAGGGAAGGGTTCCGGGGTGGGCAGCACCAGACCGGCGACACATGAGGCGGCGCGTCCCGCCACGACCGGACGGCGCGGAGCCGTGGTCGCCGCCCTGATGCTCTCGATGGCGCTGGCGGCGCTCGACGCCACCATCGTCTCCACCGCCGTCCCCCAGATCGTCGGGGACCTCGGCGGCTTCTCCGTCTTCTCCTGGCTGTTCTCCGGCTACCTGCTGGCCGTCACCGTCACGCTGCCCGTCTACGGCAAGCTCTCCGACACCTTCGGCCGCAAGCCGGTCCTGGTCGCGGGCTCGGTGCTCTTCCTGCTGGGCTCACTGCTGTGCGCGCTGGCCTGGAACATGGAGGCGCTCATCGCGTTCCGCATCGTGCAGGGCCTGGGCGGCGGCGCCCTCCAGGGAACCGTGCAGACGCTCGCCGCCGACCTCTACCCGCTGAAGGACCGCCCCAAGATCCAGTCCAAGCTGTCCACCGTGTGGGCGGTGTCCGCGGTCGCCGGCCCGGGTCTCGGCGGGGTGCTCGCCGCATACGCGGACTGGCGCTGGATCTTCCTGGTCAACCTGCCGATCGGCGCGGTCGCCCTGTGGCTGATCGTCCGTCACCTGCACGAGCCGCAGCGGGAGAAGGGCGCGCACGCGCGCGTGGACTGGGCGGGCGCGCTCGCGGTGTTCGCCTGCGGCGGCGTCCTGCTCACGGCCCTGGTGCAGGGCGGGGTGGCGTGGCCGTGGCTGTCGGCGCCCTCACTCGCCCTGTTCGCCACGGGACTTGCCCTGGTCGCGGTCGTGGTGCTGGTGGAGCGCCGGGCGGCGGAGCCGATCATCCCGGGCTGGGTGTGGCGGCGCCGGACGATCGCCGCGGTCAATCTGGCCCTGGGCGCGCTGGGGCTGCTGATGGTCGCGCCGACGGTCTTCCTGCCCACCTACGCCCAGTCGGTGCTGGGCCTCGCGCCCGTGGCGGCCGGATTCGTGCTCTCCGTATGGACGTTGAGCTGGCCCATATCGGCGGCGCTCAGTCAGCACGTGTACCGGCGGATCGGCTTCCGCAACACCGCGATGCTGGGCATCGGAGCGGCCGCGCTGATCCTGTTCGCCTTCCTTTTCCTGCCGTATCCAGGTCAGGCGTGGCAGCCGGCGCTGCTGATGCTGCTGCTCGGCGCCGCGCTGGGGCTGTTCCAGTTGCCGCTCATCGTCGGTGTGCAGTCGACGGTGGGCTGGGCCGAGCGCGGTACGACGACGGCGTCCGTGCTGTTCTGCCGGCAGACGGGCCAGACGATCGGCGCGGCGGTCTTCGGGGCGGTCGCCAACGGGGTGCTGGCCGCCAGGCTCGGTGGCGCGAGCGACCTCGACTCGGTGACCTGGGCGCTGGACTCGGGCACCGCCCCGGAGGTGACCCGGCGGGCCATCGCCGACGCGGTGCACGCGGTCTACCTGGGCGCCTCGTGCGCGGCGGCGCTGGCGTTCCTGGTGCTGCTGTTCCTGGCGCCCCGGAAATTCCCGGTCCTCAAGGACTGACGGTACGTATCCTCCCGCGCATGGTGACGTTGGAGCCTCTCCGGGCGGATCACGCGGACGCGCTGCTGGCCTTCGAGTGGGCGAACCGGGCGTACTTCGCCCGCACGGTGCCGGACCGCGGGGACGCCTACTTCACGGCGGCGGGCTTCGCCGAACGCCACCGGGCGCTCCTCGCGGAGCAGCACGCGGGTGTGTGCCGCTTCCATGTCGTCCTCGGGAAGGAGGGCGAACTGATCGGCCGGGTGAACCTGATGGACCTGGTGGACGGCGGCGCCGAACTGGGCTACCGCATCGGCGAACGCGCGGCGGGCCGGGGCGTGGCGACGGCGGCCGTCGCGCAGGTGTGCCGGCTGGCCGCCACCGACTACGGGCTGACGTCCCTCACCGCGGTCACGACTCTGGACAATCCGGCGTCCATGAGGGTCCTGGCCCGCAACGGCTTCACCCGTGTCGGGGACACGACCGTCGGCGGCCGTCCCGGGGTCCGCCACATACGCCGACCTCTCGACTTCAGGGCCGGGCGCTCGTCGGCGTGACATGTCGGGCAGGTAACACCCGAGGTCGGAAGGGTAAGCGCATACCGACCAATCAGTTTGGTGAAACCCTCGCGCAGCCCCGGTGCTCCGAAGTAACGTGCGTGGCCGCCCGCCCCCATCTCCCTGCGGTCCGCCGCACCGGATCCGACCCCGCGCAAGGAGCACCGGGATGTCCTACGACCCCCCGCCCTCCCACCCATACCGACCACCCGGTTCCTCGCCTTCCTACGACACCTACCCCTGGGTGCCGCAACAGGAGCCCCCATACCCCTGGGTGCCGCAACAGGAGCCCGAACCGGCGGCCGGAAGGCGTCCCCAGCGCCGCCCCGCCCTCGGGCACCACAGCGACCTGCGGGTCCTGCGCAGCGCCTACCGCTGGCAGCGGCGTGTGGCCACGCTCACGGCGCTCGGATATTTCATCCTGTTCCTGGTGCTGTCCGCGTTCGCGCCGTCCTTCATGACGAGCACCGTCACCGACGGCCTGCCCACCGGCCTGCTGCTCGCGCTCGTCCAGGTCCCCGTCACCTGGCTGGCGATCGCCCTGTACGAGCAGACGGCCCGCCGCCGTGTCGACCCGATCGCGGAGCGGATACGCAAGCAGGCCGAGCTGGACGCCAGACGGGAGGGGGCACGGTGACCACCGAGTTCAGCGGCAACGCCCAGGCGATGTCCCTGGTCGGCTTCTCCGCCGTCGCCACGATCACGCTGCTGTTGTGCGTGATGACGGGCCCGGACCGGGACGACCTCGACGAGTTCTACACCGGCTACAGCTCCCTGTCCGCCATGCGCAACGGCCTGGCCATCGCCGGTGACTACATCTCCGCCGCGACCGTCCTCGGCACCGGCGGCGTGATCGCCCTGTTCGGCTACGACGGGACCGTCCTGGCCCTGAGCACGGCCCTGTCGCTGATGCTGCTGATGTTCCTGCTGGCCGAACCGCTGCGCAACGCGGGCCGGTTCACCATGGGCGACGCGCTGACCCGCCGTTTGCCGGGACGCGCCGTCCGGATCGCGGCCTGCGCGGTGACCCTGGCGGCGCTGGTGCCGCTGATGGTGGTGCAGTTGGCGGGGACCGGGCAGCTGATGGCGTTCGTCCTCGGCTTCTCCGGCGAGTCGCTGCAGACCGGCTGCATCATCGGCGTGGGCGCGCTGATGATCAGCTACGCGGCGATCGGCGGCATGAAGGGCACCGCCCTCATCCAGATCCTGAAGATCGTGATGCTGCTCGGTTCCGGCATCGTCGTCGCCGTACTGATCCTGAACCGCTTCGACTGGAATCCGGGGGCCCTGTTCGACGCGGCCGCCGACCACAGCGGCGTGGGCCCGGCGTTCCTCTCCTCGGGCCTGCAGTTCGCCGGCGGACCCAGCCCCCGCCTGGACATGATCACCACACAGCTGACGGTGGTCCTCGGCGGTGGCGTCCTGCCACACGTCACCATGCGCATGTACACGGCCTCCAGCGCCCGGCAGGTACGGCGTTCCATGTCCTGGGCGGTGTCCGGCGTGGCCCTGTTCGTCCTCGTCATCACGGTCGTCGGCTTCGGCGCGACGGCCCTGGTCGGGCGGGCGGTGATCGCGCAGGTCGACCCGCGGGGCAACACGGCCTATCTGCTGGGCTCCCAGGCGGCGTTCGGCGCGGACGTCTCGACGGCGGAGACGTTCCTGTTCACGACCGTCACCACGGCCGTCTTCCTCACGCTGCTCGCCTCCGTCGCCGGGATGATCCTCGCCTGCGCCAACTCCCTCGCGCACGACGTGTTCGCCGCCCGGGTGCAGGAGATGTCACCGCGCCGCGAGATGACGCTGGCCCGGATCTCGGCGCTGGCGGTGGGCCTCCCGGCGATCCTCCTGGCCACACAGGTCCAGCACCGCAGTCTGCAGCCCCTGGTGACGCTGTCGTTCTGCCTGGGCGCCTCGGCCATCGCACCCGCCCTGGTCTACAGCCTCTTCTGGCGCCGCTACACCCGCACGGGCCTGCTCAGCACCCTCATCGGCGGTTCCCTGGCCGTCCTGCTGCTGATGCCGGGCACCAACCTGGTGTCCGGCTCGCCCCTGTCGGCGTTCCCCGACGCCGACTTCAACTGGTTCCCGTTCACCACCACGGGCCTGGTCACCATCCCCCTGGGCTTCGCCTTCGGCTGGCTGGGCACGCTGGTCTCCGGCCGTCACCAGTCGGAGGAACAGCGCCACCAGTACGAGGCGGTGGAGGCCTCGATCCTCGCGGGAGCGACACGCGAGGACCGCTGACAGCGGCCCCGCCCCGGCCACAGCCACAGCCACAGCAGCGGAACGGGCACAGGGACGGCACGGCAGCCCAGAACGCGCCGTGCCGTACCGCCGGGCGGGACCGCACCCGCACCGCGGGTCAGTCCGCCGACTGCCCCGCCCATGCCGCCAGGTTGGCGTGGACGCGGTCGATGTGTGCCCGCACCACCTCCGCGTGCCGGGTGTGCTCGCGGAGCACCCGGTCCGTCTCCTGGTCGACGGACTCCGCGCGCTCACGGGCCTCGGCGACCAGTACCTCGGCACGGGCCTGCGCCTCCTCCTGCCGGACCGGGCTGAGATCTGGGCGTCGGCGAAGGCCTGTTCCGCCTCGGCCAGCGCCGCCTCGGCGCGCTCCACCGCCTCCGCGTGCCGCGCGTCCAGTTCCGCCGCCCGGGCCTCCTCCTCCCGCTCCACCTCGGCCCACCGCTCGGCGCGTTCCTTGTCCTGCTCGGCCAGCCGCCCGGACGTACGCAGCCGCACCTCCCGCAAGGCGGCCAGCGCCTCGCCCCGCTGCTCCTTCGCCTCGCCGCGGGCCGAGCCGAGGATCTCGTCGGCCTCGGCACGCGCCGCGAGCAGCCGGTGCCGGGCCCGGTCGTCGGCCTCGGCGCGCACGGTGTCGGCCTGCGCCTGCGCGGACTCGCGCACGTCGGCCGCGGACGTCCGCGCCTCGTTCACGAGTTGCCACGCCTCCTGCCGCGCCCGCTCCCGTACGGCGGCGGCCTCCTCCTGGCCGAGTTCGAAGAGCCGCCGGGCCCCCTCGCCGAGCGACTCGTAGGTCTGCGGCGCCAGTCCCGCCACGACCTCCCGCAGTTCCTCCAGCTCCGTGCCCATCTGCCGGGCGAGCACCGTCAGCCGGGCGGCCCGCTCCCAGGCCGCGTCGCGCCCCGCCGAGAGGGCGCCGACGTACTCGTCGACTTGCTGGGGACGGTAGCCGCGTCCCCGCACGGCCACGAAGCCGTGCGGGGACACCGATGCGCTGCTCATCCGGGGACCCCTCTCCACCACACCGACACGAAACCGAGTACGAAACGGGATGATTTCGCACATCTTGGTGGATCAGGGGGAAGTGTTCATAACGCGACACTCCGCACCGGGGTAACGGCCCACGGCCGGGCCGCACCGCCGTCACCCCCAGGTGGTACCCGCGGGCTCCTGGACGGTCGTGTTGATGCGGTTGAACATGTTGGTGACCGCGACGGTCAGGATCAGCGCCGAGAGCTCCTTCTCGTCGAAGTGGTCGGCCACCTCGTCCCACAGCGCGTCCGGCACCGACTCCCCCGACAGGTCCGACAGCCGCGTCATCGCCTCCGCCAGCTTCAGCGCGGCCCGCTCGGCCTCCGAGAAGAACGGTGCGTGCCGCCAGGCCGCGACGGCCGCGATGCGCTCCTCACTCGCCCCCGCCTTGCGGAGATTGGCGACGTGCCCGTGCACACAGGCGCCACAGCCGTTGATCTGACTGGCCCGCAGCGCGACGATCTCCGCCACGTCCTGCCGCAGCCCGCCCTCCCCGATGGCCTGGAAAAGGGTGCCGATGCCCTTCATCGCACCGGGAAGGACGTACGCCGGGTTGGTCATTCGTGCCTGCATGGTCTCTGCCTCCTGCGTCGGCGGTGATGCGCTGATGCGCTGTCACCGCACTGACGGAGCGACGGAGGGAGATGTGACAGCCCGGCCCGAAGAACCTGGAAAAAATCTCCGGAGACCCCTCCACCGCCTTCCCGGCACGAAGAAAGCCGGGCCCGGTCGCCCTACCAGCGACCGAACCCGGCTCTCCGAACACCTCAGCGAAGGTGCGTCACAGCAGTCCGTCCCACATCTGCTCCAGCAGCACCGACCACCAGCTCTCCGGCGATCCCAGCGCCGCCGGGTCCAGCGCGGCCAGCTGCGCCTGGAAGTCGACGGTCCAACGACCCGCCTGCTCCTGGTTCAGCCCGAACCGCAGCCGCCACATCCGCCCCAGCAGCGCCAGGCACCGCGCGAACTCCGGCAGACCCGTGTTCACGAACTGCGGCGGCACGGGCGCCCCGCCGGGCCCCGCCTCCACCGGCACCGCGACGATGTTCGCCGTGCCGTACTGCACACAGATCGCCTTGCCGAAGTCACTGCCCATCACCAGGTACGACCCCGCGTCCGGCGCCGGCTGCACACCACGCTCGGCCGCCAGCTCCGCCAGCGTCGGAACGGGCCGCCCCGGCTGGGCCTGCGCCCAGAAGAACGGACCCATGTCCACCGGCAGACCGGCCACCACCAGCGTGTGCGCCACGACCGGCGGCACACCCTGCCGGGACACGGCGGCCTGCTCGAACCGGAACACCCCCGGCCCGAACGCGGCACCCAGCTCCTGCGCGACGGCCTCCGGCGGAACCGGCGGCACCCCCTGCACCGGCGGCAACGGCGCCCGCACCGGAGCCGGACGCGCCGGACCGTCCGCCACCTGATGCAACTCGCCCTGGTGGGCCAGCAGTTGCTGCATGCCCTGCTGCCGGCTCGCATGGTCCGTGCCGTACGGCGCGATGCTCGTGATCCGCGCCTGCGGCCACTGCTCCCGGATCATCCGCGCGCAGTACGCACCCGGCAGCTCGCACGACTCCAGCTCGGTGTGCAGCTCCAGCACCTGGCCCGGGGGCACGTTCATGGCCCGCAGCTCGTGGAAGATCTGCCACTCCGGGTGCGGCGTACCGGGCGCCGAACGCCGGATCAACTGCTGCTCCGACCCGTCTCGTGCGCGCGGTAGCGCAGCACGGCCT
>NZ_GG657757.1:3639537-3788429 GCF_000158955.1 Streptomyces viridochromogenes DSM 40736
CCACCCTGCGGATACCCGTACGGCTGCCCACCCGGCGCGGGCGGAGGCGTACGCCCCGCGGCACACCACCGGGCGGCGTACCCGGCAACCCCGGGAGCCCCGCCCGGCCCCGGCGGATAGCCATAGCCCGGCTCGCCAGACGCAGGTGCGGGAGCGGCCGCCCCGGGCACACCACCCTGCGCGTTCGGATCCTCGACCGCCGGCGACACCGCCGTCGGCGGAAGCTGACTGCCCCCCGAGATCAGCGCCGTCTTGGCGTCGGGGGTCGCCGTCGGCGGCTGCGGCGCCTCACCGTCGGCCTCGCTCAGCGGCGGCGCGAAGACCGTCGCGGGCAGCGGCACGGAACGGTCGTCCCCGGCATCCGCGTTGGTGTCCGTACCGGCCCAGGGCGTCGCCCCGGCAGGCGCACCCGGCGCCACCTCCCCAAAATCGCCGGAGTCGCTGCCTCCAGCAGCCGGCCACGACGTACCACTCCCGGAGACGGAATCCCCGACGGAACCACCAGCCGGCTCAGCGGCAGAAGCGGAAACAGAAGGAGGGGGAGAGGCCGGTGCGGCGCCCGCCCCGGCACCACCACTGCGCCGATCCGGAATCCCCATCTTGTCGGCGGCATCCTGCAACCACTCCGGCGGAGTCAGCAGGAACGACGTCTGATTCAGATCCACCCGCGCGGGACGCGCCGGCGCCGGATCCTCCACCGCGTCCGGACGGCCGTACTCCTCCTCGTACCGGCGGATCACCTCACCCACCGGCAGCCCCGGCCACAGCGTCGCCTCGCCACTGTCGCGCGCGATCACCAGCCGCTGCGCACCGCCGTCCGAACGCGGCCCGTCCGCACGGTCCTCGGCCCACACCACGAACCCGAGATCGAACTCCCGCACCCGCACCTCACGATGCTGGTACGACGGCAGATCCCCGTTGATCCACTCTTCCGCGCGCTCCTGCGCCTGTGCGAAGGTCACCATCGCCGAAGTCACTCCCCCACAGCCGAGGACGACACCGCGCCCACCGGCGCCACACGCGCGAACCCGCCGTCCACCATCAGGTTCGCCACCGTCTCCAACTCCGGCGGATTACCGGCCAGCCGCGACAGGAAGACGTCGAAGTCGTCCCCGCACGGCAGCAGCAACCGCTCCACCCGCTCCGCCGGCGGCACCGAGGGATCCACGTCCCGCGCGTCGTCGTACGAGCAGAACCACACCGACCCGATCCGGTCGCCCTTCACCTTCACGGCCAGCAGCCCGCCCTGGACGAAGCCAACCCCCAGGTAGTCCTTGGTCAGATGGTCACGCAGACACTTGTTGACGTACACCAGGTCATTGACGGCCGCCTCGTCGCGCACCGTGAAGAACGGCTGGTCGACCAGCAACCCCAGCTCCGCGTCCAGCGCGGCACCCACCGGCGCACAACCCCCCGCCGCCTTCAGGAACGACCGGTACGCGCCCGGCAGCCGGTAGCCGAGGTCCTCCTCGACCCCCTGCACCTGCGACTCCGTCACCGCCACGCCCGACTTCGGCAGCCCGAAGTGCGCCGGACGCGTCTCCTGCAACGGCCGCGTGCCACGCTTGCCGTGGTCGACACCCGACGTGGCCACACCGCCGTGATGCCGCAGCAACGCCTTCACCTCGACCGGAACCAGCTCCAGCCGACGCGAGCCCACCGCGTGGTGCCACGTCCAGCCGTGCGGCGTCGCCACCGCCGGCACCGTGTCCCACAACTCATGCCCGGACGCCGCCAGCGCCGAGTTCGCCGACACGTAGTCCGTCAGCCGCAACTCGTCCACACCGAAACCCTCCGGCGGCTCCGCGATCTCCGCCGCCGCACGCGCGTAGGGCGAGAAGTCGGGGTAGCCACGCTCGTCGACCCGTACCCCCCTCGGGTGACGGGTCGCCCGGACCGGGTCCGGGAAATGCACGACCTGCCCGGCGTAGGCCGCGTTCGGCGGCGCGGCTTGCTGCCCGAGCCGACCTGTCGTCATGGCGGTTGCCCCCTGCGGCACTCTGTACGACCCGTGTCGACCACCTTCGGCGTCCAACGGCCCGTATCGACTGTCACGTCTGCTGTCTCGACTTCTCTGCACTGCACGCGCGCACCGCGCGGATCACCCTCCGGTTCACTGCATCGATCTCCGAACGGATCACCGCATGGCCCGCGGTGCCGACAGCCTATGCGGTACGGCGACACCGGTCACCGGCACCGGTCAGCGGCCCCTCCGCTTCCGTGACCAGGCGTCACCCCACCGTGACGCCACGCCCCGGTACGGGCGTGTCACCGCGCCCCAGCTTCCGCACCAGCCACGGCATTTGGCAGTCTGTGACCCCCGGGGGGATGCACGGAGGGGAAGACGATCATGAACGCGACGCAGACGGGACAGCACACCGGCAGGTCCGCCGACCCACGAAACGGCGACCCCCGAGCCGGCGACCCGCATGCCAGTGACCCGCACGCCGGCGACCCACGCACCGGCGACCCCCGAGGCGGCGACCCCCGCATCGGCTGGAGCGCCACCGCCGCCACCCACACCCCCGTCCTCCACCACCGCCGCGACGGCATCCTCCCCACCGTCGCCGCCGCCCTCTCCGTCCGCGGCACCACCCTCACCGGCACCGCCGCCCGCGGCGACACACCCCCCGCCCTGCACCCCCTCGTCCAGGACTTCCTGGACACCCTCACCAGCGCCCAACGCGACCGCTTCACCGGCCGCTGCGCCGAAACCATCCTCATCTCCCGCCACATCGCCGCCGCCGACACCGCCCGCAGCAAACGCGCGGCACGCAAACCCATGACCAACGGCGAAGCCCGCAAAGCCCTCAAACAGGCCAAACTCACCGCCCGCCGCATCCGCGAAGACGGCGACCCCCTCCACGGCAGCTTCGCCACCCCCTGCCGCGCCTGCACCGCGCTCAGCGCCCACTTCGGAGTCCGCGTGGTCGACCCCGCGTCCCAGAACGGCTGAGGCACCCCACCGGGAACACCACGCAACACGGCGCACACCTCACGCCGCCCCACGACCCCGACGAGACGAACGGCAGATGCACACCGACCGCACCTCCACCACCCGCTTCGCCGTACCCGTCGACGCCGCCCTGCGCGCCGCCGGCTGGCAACCCGGACGCTGGGACATCAAACAGGCCGAGATCTGGGCCGACGCCCTGCGCGACCACGCCTCACCCGCCGGCCACCGCCACAGCGTCTTCCCCGCCGCCGTCGAAGCCTGGGCCGAGTTCGGCGGCCTCCACATCACCCCCACCGGCCCCGGCCGCCAGGTCGCCCCCGCCACCCTCCACCTCGACCCCCTGCACGGCCTCCACATGGCCCGCACCCTCGGCGACCTCGGCCGCGCCCTCGGCACCGAGGTCTGCCCACTCGGCGCCGAAACCGACCACCAAGGCCTCCTCGCCATCGACTCCGACGGCCGCGTCTACACCCTCGACCACACCGGCGACTGGTACCTCGGCCCCGACATCGACCAAGCCCTCTCCACCCTCATCGCCGGCACCGAACCCAGCCGCCTGACAACCGCCTGACCGGCCTACGACGCCGGAATCACCGCCGACACCCGAAAACCCCCCGCATCCGTCGGCCCCGACACGAACACCCCACCCAACGCCGACACCCGCTCCTTCATCCCCACCAGCCCGTTCCCCCCGGACGGCAACCGAGCCGACGACGCCGCCGCCTCCGGCGGCTCGTTCTCCACCTGCATCGCGATCTCCGACACCCGATGCGCCAACCGCACATACGTCTTCGCACCCGCCGCATGCTTGTGGACGTTCGTCAACGCCTCCTGCACCACCCGATACGCCGTCTGCTCGACCTCCGGCGCATACGACCGCGCATCCCCCTCCACCGACAGAGCCACCACCATCCCCGCCGCCGCCGACTGCCCCACCAACTCCTCCAGCTCCGCCAGACACGGCCCCTCGTCATCAGCCGCCCGCGAAGCCGCCGCCGCAGCAGCCACCCCCACCGCCGCCAACGGCACCGACGCGGCAGACACCCGCCGCTCCTCCCCACCACTGCGCAACACCCCGAGCATCTCCCGCAACTCGGTCAACGCCTGCCGCCCCATGTCCCCCACCAGCGCCGCATTCCGCACCGCCTTCTCGGGATCCTTACGAGCAACGGCCTGAAGCGCCGCGGCATGCACCACCATCAGACTCACCCGATGCGCGACCACATCGTGCATCTCCCGGGCGATCCGCGTCCGCTCCTCGTTCCGCGCCCACTCCGCCCGCTCCTCAGCCCGCTCCGCCAGCAACTGAAGCTCCCGCTCCAGACTGTCCGCACGCTCCCGCAAGCTCTCCATCAGACGCCGCCGCGCCCCCACGTACAGCCCCAGCAGCACCGGAGGCGCCGTGAACCCCAGCGACATCGTGATCGCCGCGAAGGGCACGAACCAGTCCCCCAGCTCCAGATCCCCCCGCACCATGTCCTGCTGCGTCTTCACGAACGTCACGATGAGCGTCCCCACCAGCGACATCCCCGCCAGCGAACCGATGATCCGCCGGGGCAGCTCCGACGCGGCGAGCGTGTACAGACCGACCACGCCCATCAGGAAACCCATCTCGGCGGGCGTGATGGCGATCGAGACCAGCACGACAGCGATCGGCCACCGCCGCCGCACCACCAGCACGGCCCCGGCGAGCAGCCCGAACACCACCCCCGCCACGACCGGGATCCCCGCGTCCCTGGCGAACGGAATCCCTTCCAGCCCGCACTCCAGCGCGGACACCACGGCCAGACTCGCATCGAACACGGCACTGCGCCGTCTGGCCCACCACCACGGCCCTCCCTGGGCCGCCACATGGTCTTCCCCCGTCGCGGTCATGCCTCCAGCCTACGGGCGCCTCCCGCCGGTTTTCCGATGAGTTTCCCGGACTGGCCTACACCACACTCCGTGACCGTTCGGACGCCATACCACCCGGTATCCCTCGAACTGCTGAATCGCTCACCGTTCGACCCCGGAGGCCTCCATTCCGCCCGGACGGTATGCCTATGACACATGCATCTGGCAAATACGCCGACTTCGAAGGACTGCGGGAAAGGGCGATGACGTTGCGGCGGGCAGGGCTCAGCCGCCGCCAGATCCGCGACCGGCTGCACGTCGACAACAACGACATCCTCAACCGACTCCTGGAGGGCGAACCCCCGCCGGCCTGGACGAAGCGCCCGAACGCGAAGGACGACCTGCGGGAAAGGGCGAGGGAGCTCCGGCTCCAGGGCTGGACGTACGACCAGATCCAGGTGGAGCTGGGGTGCTCGAAGAGTTCGATCTCGCTGTGGGTGCGGGACCTGCCGAGGCCGGAGCGTCGCGCTCCGACCGAACAGGCAAAGCTGGCGGCGCAGCGGAGGTGGGAGCACGAACTGCCGGTACGCGACGAGGAACGGCAGCTGACGAAGGAGGCCGCCAAGAGAGCGGTCGGCGAGCTCTCGCCCCGGGAGCTGTTCCTGGCAGGCGTCGTCCTCTACTGGGCCGAGGGCGCCAAAGACAAAGCACACGGCCGACAGCGCCGCGAGGTTCTCCAGTTCATCAACAGCGACCCGAACGTCATCCACTTCTACCTGTGCTGGCTCGAGTCGTTGCACGTCGAGCGTGAGCGCCTCCGATTCCGTGTCTACATCCACGAGTCGGCAGACGTGGCGGAGGCCGAGACCTACTGGGCCGAGCTCGTCGGCGTGGACGCTTCGGCCTTCCAACGCACCACGCTGAAGAGGCACAACCCGAAAACCGTGCGCAAGAACGTCGGCGATTCCTATCGAGGCTGCTTGGCCATCTACGTAACGAGAAGCGCCGACTTGTATCGTCGCATGGAGGGCGCCTGGTACGGCATAGTAGGAGGCGCCACTCGGCGGCCTGACTAAATGTCCGGTTTAGTCGAGATTGTTCCCCCGTGGTGTAATTGGTAAGCACTGTGGCTTTTGGTGCCATCTGTCCGGGTTCGAGTCCTGGCGGGGGAGCCCATACTCGGTTCGGGTCCTGGCTGCTGAAATGTCGGTCGGGACCCGCACCCATACCCCCCACAAAACCCCCCGGTATCCTGCGGATGTCACCCCACCCCATCCACAGCCGAAGGGCATCCCGTGAGCGCCAACCGCCCGGCAGCCGTCGTCGTTCTCGCAGCGGGTGAGGGCACCCGTATGAAGTCGGCCACACCCAAGGTCCTGCACGAGATCTGCGGCCGCAGTCTCGTGGGGCATGTGCTCGCCGCCGCAGGTGAGCTGAACCCCGAGCACCTGGTCGTCGTGGTCGGCCACGCCCGGGAGAAGGTCACCGCGCACCTCGGTGACATCGCCCCCGACGTCCGTACCGCCGTGCAGGCCGAGCAGAACGGCACCGGGCACGCCGTGCGGATGGGCCTGGAAGAGCTCGGCGGGGCCGTCGACGGGACCGTCGTGGTCGTGTGCGGGGACACTCCCCTGCTCAGTGGCGCGACGCTCCAGGCCCTCGCCGCCACCCACTCCGCCGACGGCAACGCGGTCACCGTGCTGACCGCCGAGGTGCCGGACGCGACCGGCTACGGCCGGATCGTCCGTGACGACACCGGCGCCGTCACCGCCATCGTCGAGCACAAGGACGCCACCGACGTCCAGCGGTCGATCCGTGAGATCAACTCGGGTGTGTTCGCGTTCGACGGCCAGCTGCTCGCCGACGCGCTGAAGAAGGTGCGGACGGACAACAGCCAGGGCGAGGAGTACCTGACCGATGTGCTGGGGATCCTGCGCGAGGCCGGTCACCGGGTGGGCGCGTCGGTGGCCGGCGATCATCGTGAGATCGCCGGTATCAACAACCGTGTGCAGTTGTCCGAGGCCCGCCGGATTCTCAACGACCGGCTGCTGACCGGGGCGATGCTGGCGGGTGTGACGGTCATCGACCCGGCGACGACCTGGGTCGACGTCACCGTCACGTTCGAGCAGGACGCGGTCGTCCACCCGGGTACGCAGTTGCACGGGGTCACGCACCTCGGTGAGGGCGCGGAGGTGGGTCCCAACTCCCGGCTGACGGACACCCGGGTCGGGGCGGGTGCGCGGGTGGACAACACCGTGGCGGTGAGTGCCGAGGTGGGTCCGGAGGCGTCCGTGGGGCCGTACGCGTACCTGCGTCCGGGTTCCCGGCTGGGTGCGAAGGGCAAGATCGGGACGTACGTCGAGACGAAGAACGCGACGATCGGGGAGGGGACGAAGGTCCCTCACCTCTCTTACGTCGGTGACGCGACGATCGGTGAGCAGACGAACATCGGTGCCGCGAGCGTCATCGTGAACTACGACGGTCAGGACAAACACCACACGACCATCGGGTCGCATTGCCGTACGGGCGCGGACAACATGTTTGTGGCGCCTGTCACGGTGGGAGACGGTGCGTACACCGCCGCCGGGTCCGTGATCACGAAGGATGTGCCGCCCGGTTCGCTGGCCGTGGCCCGTGGTCAGCAGCGGAATATCGAGGGTTGGGTGGCTCGTAAGCGTCCGGGGAGCGCGGCGGCGAAGGCGGCCGAGGCGGCTTCCCGGGAGTCGGCCGGCGAGGGCTGACCGGAAACCGGTGCTACAAACACGGCGTACGGTGATAAGTGCATACCCGCACCCCCACCAGCTGTGACAGCCTCTCGCAAGCCGGCTGAGAGGTCTTTCGAGCTGCGAAACCTCTGAGGAGAAAGTGCTGTGACCGGGATCAAGACGACCGGCGAGAAGAAGTTGATGTTCTTCTCCGGCCGCGCCCACCCCGAGCTTGCCGAGGAGGTCGCCCAGCAGCTGGGTGTCGGGGTTGTCCCGACGAAGGCCTTCGACTTCGCGAACGGTGAGATCTATGTGCGTTATCAGGAGTCGGCGCGTGGTGCCGACTGCTTCCTGATCCAGAGCCACACGGCTCCGATCAACAAGTGGATCATGGAGCAGTTGATCATGATCGACGCGTTGAAGCGGGCGTCGGCCCGGTCCATCACGGTCATCGTGCCGTTCTACGGTTACGCGCGGCAGGACAAGAAGCACCGGGGGCGTGAACCGATCTCGGCGCGTCTGATCGCGGACATGATGAAGACCGCGGGTGCGGACCGGATCCTGACCGTGGATCTGCACACGGATCAGATCCAGGGGTTCTTCGACGGTCCGGTGGATCACCTGTTCGCGCTGCCGCTGCTGGCGGACTACGTGGGTGCCAAGGTCGACAAGGGCAAGCTGACGGTGGTGTCTCCGGACGCGGGCCGGGTGCGGGTCGCGGACCGTTGGTGTGACCGGCTGGGTGCGCCGCTGGCGATCGTGCACAAGCGGCGGGACAAGGACGTCGCGAACCAGGTGACCGTCCACGAGGTCGTGGGTGAGGTCGAGGGTCGGGTGTGTGTCCTGGTGGACGACATGATCGACACGGGTGGGACGATCTGTGCCGCCGCGGACGCGTTGTTCGCGCATGGTGCGGAGGACGTGATCGTGACGGCGACGCACGGTGTCCTGTCGGGTCCGGCGGCTGACCGGCTGAAGAACTCGCGGGTGAGTGAGTTCGTGTTCACGAACACGCTGCCGACGCCGGCGGAGCTGAGCCGGGATCTGGACAAGATCTCGGTGCTGTCGATCGCGCCGACGATCGCGAGTGCGGTGCGTGAGGTGTTCGAGGACGGTTCGGTGACGAGCCTGTTCGACGAGCAGTAGGAGTCCCTGGCGGGGCTTGTGTAGATCGTTTTGGGTGCGGCCTCTCTGGCCGAGTAGACTGCTGCAGTTGCTCGGCGAGGGAGGCCGTTCCCGTGTGTGGGATGCGGTGGTCCGTTATCGACGCGCTCTTCGTAGCAGGCCGTTCGTGGCCGGGTGACCACGTCCGTACCTGACTTTCGAGGAGTGAGCATGTCCGAGGTGAAGATCTCCGCCGCGACGCGCACCGAGTTCGGCAAGGGTGCCGCGCGCCGTATCCGTCGTGAAGACAAGGTTCCGGGTGTCCTGTACGGGCACGGTTCGGACCCGCTGCACGTGACGCTTCCGGGCCACGACCTGCTGATGGCGCTGCGTACGCCGAACGTCCTGATCGCGCTGGACATCGACGGCAAGACCAAGGAGCTGGCGATTCCGAAGGCCGTGCAGCGTGACCCGCTGAAGGGCTTCCTGGAGCACGTGGACCTGCTGCTGGTGAAGCGCGGCGAGCGGGTCAACGTGGACATCTACGTCCATACCGAGGGCGAGCTGGCCCCGGGTGGCTTCCTGCTGGAGCACGTGCTGAACGCGCTGCCGGTCGAGGCCGAGGCCACGCACATCCCGGAGTCGGTGACCGTCTCCGTCGAGGGTCTGTCGGCCGGTGACTCGATCCTGGCCAAGGACATCACGCTGCCCAAGGGCACGACGCTGGCCGTCGAGGAGGACACCGTCGTTCTCCAGGTCCTGGCCGCGCAGGCCGAGGAGGCCGTGGAGGGCGAGGAGACCGAGGGCGAAGAGGCCGCCGAGGCCTGATCCTCACCGTCGTCGTTTCGTCGGCCGCTGTTCCGGTGCGGAGCAGCGGCCGACGCGTATGAAGGAGACATGGACGTGACGACCGATGCTGCCGCTCCCTGGTTGATCGTGGGGCTGGGTAATCCGGGGCCGGAGTATGCGGGGAACCGGCACAACGTGGGCTTCATGGTGGCCGATCTGCTGGCGGATCGGGTCGGGGGGAGGTTCAAGCGGGCCGGGCGGGCGCAGGCGCAGGTGGTCGAGGGGCGGATCGGGCCGCCGGGGCCGTTGAATCGGCGGGTGATCGTGGCGAAGCCGATGTCGTACATGAATCTGTCGGGTGGGCCGGTGAACACGCTGCGGGAGTTCTACAAGGTGCCGGTCGCGCATGTGGTGGCGGTTCATGACGAGTTGGACATCGATTACGGGACGTTGCGGTTGAAGCTGGGGGGCGGGGACAACGGGCACAACGGGCTGAAGTCGATGACGAAGGCGTTCGGGTCGGAGTATCACCGGGTGCGGTTCGGGATCGGCCGGCCGCCGGGGCGGATGCCGGTGGCGGATTTCGTGCTGAGGGATTTCTCGTCGGTGGAGCGCAAGGAGCTGGACTACTTCGTGGACCGGGCGGCGGACGCGGTGGAGTGTCTGGTGATCGAGGGCCTGGAGCGGGCGCAAAGCACGTACAACTCCTGACTTGTCACCCACCGAGGTTGACGGGCCGTTCGGGCATGGCCAATGATCCCGGCCATGCCTGCCTCTGCCGCCTCCTCTCGCCCGGCCTCGGTCACCGTGCTGCGGTTCGGGCGGTTCGCGACGATGGGTGCGGTCGCGGTGCTGATTCTGATCGCGGGTGTGTGGGCGTCGTGGGGTACGGCGCAGCATGTGATGCTGACGAAGGGCCGGGAGAGCGGCGCGGTCGAGGTGACGCGGTGCGGTGCGGACATGTGCACGGGCCGGTACACGCCGCTGTCGCAGGGTTCGCAGCCGCGGGCGCGGGTCGAGTTGGAGAAGTCGGTCGCGGTGGAGAAGGGCCGGACCTACACGGTGGTCATGAAGCCCGGCAGTGATGACGCGGTTCGTTCGGGTCCGGCCGGGGTGTTGTACGCGTGGATTCCGCTGGGTGGTGCGCTGTTGCTGGCGTCGGTGGTGGTGGCGGGTGGTCTGCGGCGGACGCGGGTGGCGTGGGTGCTGGCGTTGTCGGGGGTGGGGTTGCTGACGGCGGCTTTCGTGGCGGTGTGAGGTGTTCTCGGTGTTGTCCCGTTCCTTGGTTTTCTTGGTGTGGCCGAGCGTTGTGTGTTCGTGATTGACGTGGCTTCGGGTGGGGCTGGAAGCTGAGCCGCCCCCTCCACATCTTCCCGGTCACTTCTCGAAGACGGACTGCCTGCCCATGCGTACCCTTCCCCGCCTCGGCGCTGTCTGCGCCGCTGCTTCCGTGGTCCTCCTGCTCGCTCCGGTCGCCCATGCCGCCCCTCCCGGTGACAACGGCACGGTCAAGATCCATGACGCTTCGACGGGTGAGGAGCTGCGGCGTAACGAGCCGCATGTGTGCACCTTCTACCTGGATGCTTTCGGTTTTGACGGCGGTCAGCGGGTCGAGTGGCACATCGATGCCGTTCCCCCGAGTGAGAACAGGGGGGAGACGGTCGGGTCCGGTTCGCTGACGCTGGACGGCGAGGGGCACGGCCGTTCGGAGGACCTGTCGCTGCCCGACGGGCACTACAAGTTGTTCTGGAACTTCGACGGTGAGAAGGGTGCCGCGAAGCACAAGGTGTTCTGGACGGACTGCGAGGACGGGCAGGAGCCGGGTGGTTCGACGCCGTCCGGGTCGGCTTCCTCGTCGCCGTCGTCCGGGGTGTCCGAGGCGCCGTCGGGTGAGCCGGGGGCGTCGGCGTCGCCGAGTTCGCCGGCCGGTGGGGGTGTGACGGCGTCCTCGTCGGCGTCTGCGCAGGGTGTTGCCGGGGGTGATCTGGCCGAGACGGGCAGCGGGGCTCCGGTGGGTCTGCTGTCGGGCGGTGCGGTGGCGCTGGTCGGGTTGGGCGGGTTCCTGGTGTTCCGTCGCCGGAGGTTCGGTCGCGGCTGATGCACGAGATGACCGTGCCCCCGAGCCTGTACGGGCTCGGGGGCACGGTCGTGTCCGGGGAGGTGGGCTCAGCCGGTGTTGCGCAGGCCGGCCGCCACGCCGTTGACGGTGAGGAGCAGGGCGCGGGCGAGCAGCGGGTCGGGCTGTTCGCCGGCGCCGGCGGCGTCGCGCTGCCGCTTGAGCAGGGCGACCTGGAGGTAGGAGATGGGGTCGAGGTAGGCGTCGCGGATGGCGAAGGTCTGCTTCAGGACGGGTGCGGCGTCGAGGAGTTCCTGCTCGCCGGTGACGCGCAGTACTTCGCGCACGGTGAGTTCGTGCTCGGCCTTGATGGTGTCGAAGACGTGCTTGAGCTCGTCGGGGACGAGGGTGTCGACGTAGTGCTGGGCGATCCGCAGGTCGGTCTTGGCCAGGGTCATCTCGACGTTGGAGATGAAGTTGCGGAAGAAGTGCCACTCCTGGTGCATCTCGTCGAGGACGGTGTCGAGGCCGGCCTCGCGCAGTGCCTTGAGGCCGGAGCCGACGCCGAACCAGCCGGGGACGATCTGCCGGGACTGGGTCCAGCCGAAGACCCACGGGATGGCGCGCAGGCCGTCGAGCGAGACGCCGGAGCCGGGGCGGCGGGAGGGCCGGGAGCCCAGGTGCAGGTCGGCGAGCTGGTCCACCGGCGTCGACGCGAGGAAGTACGTCGGCAGGTCGGGGTCCTCGACGAGGCGGCGGTAGGCGGCGTGGGCGGCTTCGCTCACGACGTCCATGGCGGCGTCCCAGCGGGACAGGGCCTCGACGGACTGGCGGGGGGCGGTGTGCAGGGCGGAGGCCTGGAGGGTGGCCGCGACGGTGAGTTCCAGGTTTTCTCTGGCCAGGGCCGGGATGAGGTACTTGTCGGAGATGACCTCGCCCTGCTCGGTGACCTTGATCTCGCCTTCGAGGGTGCCCCAGGGCTGGGCGAGGATGGCGTCGTGGGTGGGGCCGCCGCCGCGGCCGACGGTGCCGCCGCGGCCGTGGAAGAGGCGCAGGCGTACGCCGTAGCGGTGGGCGACGTCGCGCAGGCGGCGCTGGGCGCGGTGGATCTCCCACTGGCTGGTGGTGATGCCGCCGAACTTGGAGGAGTCGGAGTAGCCGAGCATGACCTCCTGGACGTCGCCGCGCAGCGCGACGAGGCGCCGGTAGGACGGGTCGGAGAGCATGTCCTCGAGGATGGTGTCGGCGGCCTTGAGTTCGTCGGTGGTCTCCAGGAGCGGGACGATGCCGATCTTGGCCCAGCCGGCGTGGAGGTCGATGAGGCCGGCTTCGCGGGCGAGGACGGCGGCGGCGAAGACGTCGTCGGCGCCCTGGCACATGGAGATGATGTACGACTCGATGACCTCGGGTCCGAAGACTTCCAGGGCCTTCTTCACGGTCTGGAAGACGCCGAGGGTCTTCTCGCCGGGCGCGTCCACGGGTGCGGGGGTGGGGGCGAGGGGCCTGCGGGACCTGAGTTCCTTGGCGAGGAGCTTGGCGCGGTAGTCGCGGGGCATGTCCGCGTAGCGCCAGGACTCCTCTCCGAGGCGGTCGAAGAGCTGGCCGAGGGCGTGGTGGTGGGCGTCGGCGTGTTCGCGGACGTCCATGGTGGCGAGCTGGAGGCCGAAGGCGGCGAGGGTGCGGATGGTGCGGGCGAGGCGGCCGTCGGCGAAGAGGCCGCCGCGGTGCTCGCGCAGGGAACGCTGGATGATCCGCAGGTCGTCGAGGAGTTCGGCGGTGCCGAGGTAGTCGCGGCCGTCGCGGTGGGCGGTGCCCTTGGCGAGGCGCTTCTTGGTGTTCTCCAGCTTCTGCCGGATGCAGGTGGCCTTGAGGCGGTAGGGCTCTTCGGCGTTGAGGCGCTTGTAGCGGGGGCTGATCTCGGGGAGGTTCTCGAGGTCGGCCTGGAGGGAGGTCAGCAGTTCCTCGGTGGCGCCGGCGTAGCGGATGGAGTTGGAGAGGAAGCCACGGAGTTCGTCGATCGTCTCCAGGGCGTCGTTGATGCCGTGCTCGTGCTGGAGGATGAGGATGTCCCAGGTCACCTGGGGGGTGACGTTGGGGTTGCCGTCGCGGTCGCCGCCGATCCAGGTGCCGAAGGTGAGGGGGCGGGTGTCGTCGGGGAGCTTGACGCCGGCGCGCTCCAGTTCGGCGGTGAGGTCCTCCAGGACGTCGCCGACGGCGTTGGCGTGCAGTTCGTCGAGGTAGTAGATGGCGTTGCGGGCTTCGTCGGCGGGCTCGGGGCGGACGACGCGCAGTTCGTCGGTCTGCCAGACGAGGTCGATGTTCTCGGCCAGCCGGATGTCGAGGCGGCGGCGGTCGGACTCGATGACGGGGGTGTCGAGGAGCGCGGCGACGCGCCGGAGCTTGTTGAGGACCGACCGGCGCGCGGCTTCGGTGGGGTGTGCCGTGAACACGGGGCGAACATTCAGGTGGCGAACGGTCTCGCGCAGGTGTTCGGGGTCGGCGTCCTTGAGCCGGTCGGCCGTACGGGCGAGGAGTCCGCCTTCGGCTGCGCGCCGGGCGCGCAGCTCGCGGCCGCGGTGTACCTGCTCGGTGACGTTGGCCAGGTGGAAGTAGGTGGAGAAGGCGCGGACCAGCTTGGCCGCGGTGTCGAGTTCGGTGCCGCGCAGCAGCTCGGCGGCGGCCTCGCCGTCCTCACGGGTGAGTCGGCGGACCTTCTCGACCAGGTCCAGGAGCTCGGGGCCCTCCTGCCGGACGAGGGTTTCTCCGAGGAGGTCACCCAGTCGGCGGATGTCGGCACGCAGCTCACTGCTCGTCGTCGTGGTCTGGTCGTCGGCACTGCTCACAGGTGCGGCTCCTTGCAGTGTTGAAGCTCGTCTGGGAGGGGAACCCGGACGGCGTCTCGCGCGGCGGGTGCCGCATACGGGCCGGACATCCGGGAAGAAATCAGAGCGGACCGCGCTGTCCGACCGACTCCAGGATAGGTGTCGGCGGGGACGCGCAGGCTCTCGGGCCCTTGCCGCCGGGCGGCGCGCTGCCATACTTACGAAGCCGTAGGTTACGGAACCGTAGGAAGCACCATGCGGGTCCCCGTAGCCCGGCTACCCCCACTTCTCCATCCACATACCCCCCAGGGGACGCGTATGACCAGTAGTTCCGACGTGATCGAAGACGCTTCGAAGGCACCCGGTCAGGCCACCGACGCCGCTGCGCCGACCGCCACGCTGGGTGGCGAACAGAAGCGGTCCATCGAACAGATCTCCCTCCTCCTCTTCATCACCGTCCCGTTCCTCGCTCTGCTGGCGGCGGTGCCGCTGGCGTGGGGCTGGGGCGTGAGCTGGCTGGACCTGGGTCTGCTGGTGTTCTTCTACTACCTGGGCTGCCACGGCATCACGATCGGCTTCCACCGTCACTTCACGCACGGTTCCTTCAAGGCCAAGCGGCCGTTGAAGATCGCGTTGGCGATCGCGGGGTCGATGGCGGTGGAGGGTCCGCTGGTGCGCTGGGTGGCCGATCACCGCAAGCACCACAAGTTCTCCGACGCGGAGGGCGACCCGCATTCGCCGTGGCGGTTCGGGGAGACCCTTCCGGCCCTGATGAAGGGCCTGTGGTGGGCGCACATCGGATGGATGTTCGACGAGGAGCAGACGTCGCAGGAGAAGTACGCCCCGGACCTGATCAAGGACGGGACGCTCCGCGCCATCTCCCGCCAGTTCGTCCTGTGGACGGTGGTGTCCCTGGCCCTCCCGGCGCTGATCGGCGGCCTGGTCACGATGTCCTGGTGGGGTGCGTTCACCGGGTTCTTCTGGGGCTCGCTGGTGCGGGTGGCTCTGCTGCACCACGTGACGTGGTCGATCAACTCGATCTGTCACGCGGTCGGCAAGCGGCCCTTCAAGTCGCGCGACCGGTCGGGCAACGTGTGGTGGCTGGCGGTGCTGTCCTGCGGCGAGTCCTGGCACAACCTGCACCACGCCGACCCGACGTCCGCGCGGCACGGTGTGATGCGCGGCCAGCTGGACTCCTCCGCCCGGCTGATCCGCTGGTTCGAGATGCTGGGCTGGGCGTACGACGTGCGCTGGCCGTCACGCTCGCGTATCGATTCGCGCCGTAACGCCGGGGAAGGTGGCTCCCCGCGCGGGAAGGAGCCCGCCGAGGCGGCATGATGGTCGCTGTGGCGACCGACTCGAGCAGCACCCCCAGCAATGACAAGCCGCGGCGAGCGCGTCGCACCCGGATGACCGGTGCCGAGCGCCGTCAGCAGCTGTTGGAGATCGGTCGCACGCTCTTCGCGGCGAAGGGGTTCGAGGGCACGTCGGTGGAGGAGATCGCGGCGAAGGCCGGGGTCTCCAAGCCGGTCGTCTACGAGCACTTCGGCGGCAAGGAGGGCCTCTACGCGGTCGTGGTGGACCGCGAGATGCGCCGTCTGCTGGACATGGTCACCAGTTCGCTCACGGCCGGTCACCCTCGTGAACTGTGCGAACAGGCGGCCTTCGCCCTGCTGGACTACATCGAGGAGTACACGGACGGTTTCCGCATCCTGGTCCGTGACTCCCCCATCCCCCAGTCGACCGGTTCGTTCGCCTCACTGATCTCGGACATCGCCACGCAGGTGGAGGACATCCTGGGCCGCGAGTTCAAGAGCCGCGGCTTTGACTCCAAGCTGGCCCCGCTGTACGCCCAGGCCCTGGTCGGCATGGTCGCGCTGACGGGCCAGTGGTGGCTGGACGTACGCAAGCCGAAGAAGGCCGAGGTGGCCGCGCACCTGGTGAACCTGGCGTGGCACGGTCTGGACGGGCTGGAGGCGAAGCCGCACCTGATAGGGCGTCGCAAGGCGTGACGCCCTGCCGGGGCAGATCATCGAGAGCCTCGGCCGTCAGCCCTCCTTGCGGGCCACGGCGAAGACGCGCCGGAACGGGAAGGGTGTGCCGTGCGGCCCCGCCGGATAGGCCTCGCGCAGGGCGGCCCGGTACTCGGCGACGAATTCCTCCCGCGCCTCGGGGTCGTCGGCGAGCGCGGTCAGCACGGGCCGCAGCCCGGTCCCCTTCACCCAGTCGAGCACGGGGTCCTCGCCCTGGAGGGGATGGATGTACGTCGTCTCCCACACGTCGGCGGTGCAGCCGAGGGAGGCGAGGCGCCCGAGGTAGGCCTCGGGTGTGAGGACGGCGTCGTCGTGGCGCAGGGTGCCGGCGAGCCGGTCGCGCCAGCGCGGCGCGTGCGTGAGCTCGCGCAGGATCCGGTGGCTGGGGGCGTCGAAGTTCCCCGGCACCTGGAAGGCGAACGTCCCGGAGGGGTTCAGCGCGTCCACCCAGTCGGCGAACCGCTCGACGTGCCCCGGCACCCACTGGAGCGTGGCGTTGCTGAGGATCAGGTCGTACGGCTCGTCGGGCACCCAGGTCCGGACGTCGGCGTGCGCGAAGCCGAGGTGGCCGCCGCCCGGGGTGGGCCCCTCGTGGTCCACGTGGGCCTTGTCGAGCATCTCGGTCGAGTTGTCGTAGCCGGTGATGCGGGCGGTGGGCCAGCGGGCGGCGAGCAGCGCGGTGACGTTGCCGGGGCCGCAGCCGAGGTCGGCGATGCGGGGCCGGGCGCCGGGCAGGTCGGGGACACGCGCGAGGAGGTCGGTGAAGGGGCGGGCGCGGTGGTCGGCGTGGCGGAGGTACTGCGCGGGGTCCCAGGTGGGGGCTGCTGCGGGCATGGGTCCTCCTGGTGTCCTGGCGCCTTCGTGATGACACTCAGCGTGACAGGATGCTTATCTTGATGTCAAGAAAATGGACATCAAGAGACTCTACGTCGACACAACCCTTACACTGATCGTCATGGAGGACGAGGTCGACCGGCTGGTCGCAGCATGGCGCCGTGAGCGCCCTGACCTCGACGTGGAACCGCTCGAGGTGCTCAGCCGTGTGAGCAGACTGGCCCGGCATCTGGACCGGGCACGCCGGCTGGCCTTCTCGGAGCACCATCTGGAACCGTGGGAGTTCGACGTCCTGACGGCCCTGCGCCGCGCCGGCACGCCGTACCAGCTCTCACCCGGACAGCTCCTCACCCAGACCCTGGTCACGTCGGGCACGATGACGAACCGCATCGACCGTCTGGCGAAGAAGGGCCTGGTGGAGCGCCTTCCCGACCCCAACGACCGCAGGGGCGTCCTGGTCCGTCTGACGGACGAGGGCAGGGACCGCGCGGACCAGGCCCTGGCGGGTCTGCTGGACCAGGAGCGCGCGATCCTCGCGGAGCTCTCCCGCACCCAGCGCGGCGAACTGGCGGGGCTGCTACGCCAGCTGACCGCCCCGTTCGACAACATCCCCGGCTAGGTCGACGGGCCCGACCCCGGCCCGCCGGGCCAGGGCGACCGCGGCGAGCGTGGAGTGCACGCCCAGCTTGCCGAGAACGTTCTGCATATGGGTCCGCACGGTGTGCGGCGACAGATACAGGCGCTCGGCGACGGCCTTGCGCCCCAGCCCCGCGACCATGCACCGCAACACTTCCCGCTCACGCGGAGTGAGGGACTCCACCAGCCGCTCGCTCTCGGTGCGGTGCTTGCGGGCGGCGGTCAGCTCACGCAGCACGCCGGTGAGCAGGGCGGGGGGCAGGTGGGTCTCGTCGCGCAGCACCCCGCGGATGACGGTCAGCAGCCGGGACAGCGAGCAGTCCTTGGCGACCCACCCGGAGGCCCCGGCCTGCAGGGCGAGCGCCGCCCGCCGCGGATCGTCCTTCTCCGCGAGCACGACGATCCGTACGTTCGGCTGCGCGGAGCGCACTCCCGTGACGAGGGAGATCCCGTCGACGAGCCCGTCCTCGTTGCCCTCCTGCACGGGGACGGCCGGCCGGGCGCCCGGCACCTTGCCACCCAGGTCGGCGTCGACGAGCAGCACGTCGAACCGCCGCCCCTCGGCGACGGCGCGCTCCAGGCTGCGCAGCGCGGCCGGGCCGCTGCCGGCCGCGGACACGTCGACATCGGGCTCGGCGGCCAGGGCCGCCGCGAGTGACTCGGCGAAGATGCGATGGTCGTCGACGACCAGGACTCGGATGCGAACCACGTAACCCCCTCCCCCGAGCTCACGAAGAGCGGGGATACCCCATCGTCGGAAGCCGACACCGCGCGGGTACGACGCCGGAGTGCCCAGATCCGCGGCGTCTGTCCGTCCGTCCTCGCCGCGGCCTGACGGGGCGCCGCAGCCGCACGGCCGCCGCCGTGCAGAAACCGGTACCCCCACCCCGGGCGTCGTACCCGGCTGTCTCGCCCCCTGATCGGCACCGGCCCCCACCGGTGCTGTTCATCAGGGTACGGACGGGGGCCCGGAGCGGAAGGTTATTTGCAGAACTGACCGTCCGACGCGTTTATGGTGTGCCGCATGTTCCGTCTTGAGACAGAAGTCGACAAGGCCCGACGTGATCTGCTCCGCACACGCCTGCGAGAGGCGAACACAGCCGCCTCCCCGGTCCTGCGCGCCCTGCGCGGTACGCCCGGCGAGCGGGACGTCCCGTTGCACGTGTGGGCTGTGAACGACACCGACGAACTCGCCGGCGGACTGGTCGGATACACCTGGGCGACCTGGCTCCACGTGACGTACCTGTGGGTCGACGAACGCCACCGCGGCCAAGGCCTCGGCGCCCGGTTGCTCGCGAAGGCGGAACACCTCGCCACCACCACCCGCGACTGCCGCGCGGCCCGCCTGGAGACGTGGGACTTCCAGGCGCCGCGCTTCTACGTGAAGCAGGGGTACCAGATCACGTGCGCGATCCCGGACTATCCGCCGGGAATCACGGAGTACACGCTGACGAAGCGGCTGGTCTGAAGACCTCGTGGTTGTCGCTCATCGGCCTCCCGATAGCGTGGGTTTGCTTGAGCTGTCCCCCCACCCACCCCCCACTACCACCACCTCAACGGGAGCACACATTGCACCGCCCCGCTCGGCTCCTCACGGCCGCGCTCACCGCTTCTGCGGCCTTGCTGCTGACCGCCTGTGGTTCGGGGGGAGGTGACGAGTCGTCGTCCGACAAGATCGCCGGTGCGGACTCCGCTGAGACGCCATCAGCTTCCGCGTCGGCTTCCGCGTCTGCGGACGGGATCGATCGGCCGGAGATCAAGCTGCCGAGTGACATGAAGAACGTCTTCGAGGACCGGCAGACCGGAGACCCTCAGAAGGACGCCATCCTCGCCGACAACGAACGGGCCATCAGCACGGTGGACCAGGCCATGGCGTACGGCGACATGAAGAAGTCCGGGATGGCCTTCTACTACACGGACAGCGCGCTGACAGGCGTCTACTACTACGCGAAGGACAACATCGCCAGGAAGACCGCCTGGGCCGGCACTCTCCGCTACTTCGACCGCCAGGTGAGGGTGTTCGACAAGACGTCAGCGGCAGTGACGTACTGCGCGGACGAGAGCAACGCGAATGTCAAGGACCTCAAGACCGACAAGGTGAACGTGGTCGAGACCTCGCCCGACAGCTACGTCTACTACAACACCAGCGTGAGGAAGAACAGCGACGGCGTCTGGCAGATCTGGAAGCTTGACGAGGACCGGGGCGCCAAGCGGTGCCAGCCGTGACGCGCCGCGTAGCGCTCGCGGTTCTCACCTCCACGCTGTTCGTCCTCGGGGTGGACACCGCTGTCGCTGGAGGAGTCGGCAACAACGGATCCCGGGACGTCGAGGAGTCCGGTCACGCCTCGGGACGGGTGCTGCAGTCGAAGATCACCTTCAACGTGAAGGGTTCAGCGCCCTCGAAGGAAGGCGGCCCTGTCACGTCCACCGCCGTGGACTGGGAACCGCCGGCCTGCTGGTACGAGCCCTACTGGAAGGCCAAGGACTTCAAGACCTACACCGAGGCCAACTGGTCCATGTACGAGTCCGCCGGTGGTGCGCCCGAGGGCATCGCGGACGACAAGGCTCGCTACAAGAAGGGCCATCCCTACAAGGACTTCAACGTCGACAAGAACGACGAGGGCATGTGGTGGGTGGCCGTCAAGAACCCGAAGATGGAAAACGACCCTGCCGCCGACGACTGCAGGCGTGACCCCTTCTGGGTGGACAACGGCAAGACCCCCGACGTCCCCCAGGCCATCGACACCGAAACCCTCGCCGGGCTGGCGCATCAGCGGACCGTTGTGCCGCCGACCAAGATCTCCCTGGCCCCGGAGGGCAAGTCGACGGTGAACGCGCCTACCTGGATCTGGCTGGACAAGGGCGCCTTCAAGCCGGTCTCCGTCACGGCGAGTCTGCCCGGTACCGGGCTCTGGGCGACCACGACCGCCAAGCCGGTGAGTCTGCACGTCAATCCGGGGACGCAGGACGCGGAGAGCCTTCCGGCGTCCGGTGAGTGCGGGATCAACGACGACGGGTCGATCGGTGAGCCGTACGCGAGGGGCAAGGCGGAGCTGACGCCTCCGTGCGGTGTGCGGTACCTGCGGTCGTCGCGAGACGGTTCCTATCCCCTTGAGGCGACGCTCACCTGGGAGATCTCCTGGAAGGGCTCGGGCGGAACGGGTGGTGACCTGCCCAACGGCACGTTCGCCACCACGACCGACGTGCAGGTTCGGGAAATCCAGTCCGTCAATCGCTGACAACGACGAGAGCGGCTCCCTCGCCCGGGGGTGAGGGAGCCGCTCTCGGTGTGCTGTGTCAGTGGATTCGGCGGGCGCCCGCTGAGGGGACCGCTTCGAAGACTCGGGGCGTGGTGAAGCCCGCGGCCGCGAAGGCCTCGGTCACTGCCTTGGTGATCGCGTCGACGTCCGTCTCCTCGGTGAGGACGATCGCCGAGCCGCCGAAGCCGCCGCCGGTCATGCGGGCGCCGAGGGCGCCGGAGGCGAGGGCCGTGTCGACGACCAGGTCGAGTTCGGGGCAGGAGATGCGGAAGTCGTCCCGGAGCGATGCGTGGCCCTCGACCAGGATCGGGCCGATCGCGCGGGTGTCGTCGCCCGACTCCAGCAGGGACACGACGCGTTCGACGCGCTCGTCCTCCGTGACCACGTGGCGGACCAGGCGGCGGACCTCCTCGTCGTCACCGAGGCGGGACAGGGCCGCGTCCAGTTCCTCGTAGGGGATGTCCCGGAGGGCGTTGACGCCCAGCAGGGCCGCGCCCTTCTCGCAGCCGGCGCGGCGCTTGCCGTACTCGCCCTCGCTGTGGGAGTGCTTGACCTGCGTGTCGACGACGAGGAGGCGCATGCCCTCGGCCGCCAGGTCGAAGGGGATCTGCTTCTGGGAGAGGTCGCGGGTGTCGAGGAAGAGGGCGTGGCCCGCCTCGCAGCACGCCGACGCCGTCTGGTCCATGATGCCGACGGGGGCGCCGACGTAGACGTTCTCCGCGCGCTGGCAGAGGCGGGCGAGTTGCCAGCCCCTCAGGCCGAGGGAGAAGAGGTCGTTCAGGGCGAGTGCGACCACGACCTCCAGGGCGGCGGACGACGACAGGCCCGCGCCCGACGGGACGGTGGAGGCGAGGTGGATGTCCGCGCCCGTGACGGCGTGACCGGCCTCGCGCAGGGCCCAGACCACGCCCGCCGGGTACGCCGTCCAGTTCTTGTCCGACTCGGGGGCCAGGTCGTCGAGGCGGAGTTCGGTGACGCCTCCCGCGGCTCCTTCGACGTCCGCCGAGTGCAGGCGCAGCACCCCGTCCTCGCGGGCCGAGACCGCCGCGACCGCCGTGTGCGGCAGGGCGAACGGCATGACGAAGCCGTCGTTGTAGTCCGTGTGCTCGCCGATGAGGTTGACGCGGCCGGGCGCCGCCCACACGCCGTGCGGCTCGGCGCCGTACAGCTCCGTGAACCGTTCGGCGACCGCCTCGGCGACCGTGTCGGCAACAGCCTCGCTCATGCCTGACCCCTGACCCTTCCGTACGTTCTAGTTGCCGCGCCGCTGCGCGAAGTCCCACGCGTCGGCGACGATTCCCGCGAGGTCCGCGCGGGACGGGTTCCAGCCCAGCTTCTCGCGGGCCGTGGCGGCCGATGCCACCAGGACCGCCGGGTCGCCGCCCCGGCGCGGGGCCACGACCTCGGGGATCGGGTGGCCCGTGACGCGGCGGACCGTCTCGATGACCTCGCGGACCGAGAAGCCGTTGCCGTTGCCGAGGTTGCAGATGAGGTGCTCGCCGGGGGTGGCGGCCTTCAGGGCCAGCAGGTGGGCCTCGGCGAGGTCCGCCACGTGGATGTAGTCGCGTACGCAGGTGCCGTCCGGCGTCGCGTAGTCCTCGCCGAAGACGGAGATCGAGTCCCGCCTGCCCTGTGCCACCTGGAGCACCAGCGGGATGAGGTGGGACTCGGGGTCGTGGCGCTCGCCGTGCTCGCCGTACGCCCCGGCCACGTTGAAGTAGCGCAGGGACACCGCGCCCAGGCCGTGTGCCGCGGCCTCGCCGGTGATCATGTGGTCCACCGCGAGCTTGGTGGCGCCGTAGGGGTTGGTGGGGGACGTGGGGGCCGACTCGACGATCGGGACCTCGTCCGGTTCGCCGTACGTCGCCGCCGTGGAGGAGAAGACCAGTGTGCGGACGTCCGCCTCGCGCATCGCGGCCAGCAGGGCCATGGTGCCGGCGACGTTGTTGTCCCAGTACTTCTCGGGCTTCGCGACCGACTCGCCGACCTGCGAGAACGCGGCGAAGTGCAGGACGCCGTCGTACGAGGAGTCCAGCCATTTGGCGGCATCGCGGATGTCGCCCTCGATGAAGGTGGCGCCCGCCGGAACGCCCTCACGGAAGCCGGTGGAGAGGTTGTCCAGGACGACGGCCTCGTGTCCCGCCTCCAGCAGGTGCTGGGCGACCACGCTGCCGACGTAGCCCGCGCCGCCCGTCACCAGGTATTTCCCGCTCATGAACTCGCTACCTCTCGCAGTCGCTCGGCCGCGCGCTCCGGCGGCACGTCGTTGATGAACACGTTCATGCCGGACTCGGAACCCGCGAGAAACTTCAGCTTGCCGGAAGTGCGGCGGATGGTGAAAAGCTCGAGGTGGAGCGCGAAGTCCTCGCGCACGATCCCGTCGAACTCCTCCAGCGCGCCGAACGGGGCCTGGTGCCAGGCCGCGATGTACGGCGTCGGAGGCTCACCCTCACCGAAGATCCGGTCGAAACGCCTCAAGAGTTCCAGATATACCTTGGGGAACTCTGTGCGCGCGGCTTCGTCCAGGCCGAGCAGGTCGGGGACGCGGCGCTTGGGGTACAGGTGGACCTCGTACGGCCAGTGCGCCGCATAAGGCACGAATGCCACCCAGTGTTCACCCTCCAGGATGACTCGCTCGTCGGCGAGTTCACGTTCCAGGACGGCGTCGAAGAGGTTCTCCCCTCCCGTCATCTCCTTGTGGGTCGCGACGGAGCGGAGCATGAGCGCGGTACGCGGGGTGGTGAAGGGGTAGGCGTAGATCTGCCCGTGCGGGTGCTGGAGGGTCACGCCGATCTCGGCGCCCCGGTTCTCGAAGCAGAACACCTGCTCGACGGAGGGGAGGTGGGACAGCTCCGATGTGCGGTCCGTCCACGCCTCCAGCACGAGGCCCGCCTGCTCCTCGGAGAGGGCGGCGAAGGACGCGTCGTGGTCGGAGGTGAAGCAGACGACCTCGCAGCGGCCCGAGTCGCCGGCCAGCGAGGGGAAGCGGTTCTCGAACACGACGACGTCGTACGACGAGTCCGGGATCTCGCTCAGCCGGTCGCCCTCGGAGGGGCACAGGGGGCACTCGTCGGCCGGCGGGTGGTAGGTGCGGCCCTGGCGGTGCGAGGCGACGGCGACGGAGTCGCCGAGCAGGGGGTCGCGGCGGATCTCGGACGTGGTGACGGTGCGGTCCAGCGGGCGGCGGTCGGTGGCGTCCCGCACACTGTCGTCACGCAGGTCGTAGTAGATGAGCTCGCGACCGTCGGCCAGCCGGGTCGAGGTCTTCTTCACGCCGGACTCCTCATCCTTCAAACATAACCCAACATATCAAAACACCAGCATCCTCAATCGTCAACATCACAATCCAACAAAGAGCATCATCCGAACGGTTCAGCCGCTGAAGGTGGAGGCGTAGATTCCGCGAGGTATCGGTTCACGCAACAAAGCGAGGGCTTGTGCAAACCCCCACATATCTGGCAGCCGAGCTACGTCTCCCCACGAACTGGCTCGACTACACGATCCTCGGCATCTACTTCGTCGTCGTCCTCGGCATCGGCTTCGCCGCCCGGCGCTCGGTGAAGACCAGCCTCGACTTCTTCCTCTCCGGCCGTTCCCTGCCTGCCTGGGTCACCGGTCTCGCCTTCGTTGCCGCCAACCTGGGCGCCACCGAGATCCTGGGCATGGCCGCCAACAGCGCGCAGTACGGCGTCTACACGACGCACTGGTACTGGATCGGCGCCATCCCGGCCATGGTCTTCCTCGGCCTGGTGATGATGCCCTTCTACTACGGCTCCAAGGTCCGCTCGGTCCCCGAGTTCCTGCTGCTGCGCTTCGACCGGGCCGCGCACCTCCTCAGCTCGGTCCTCTTCGCCTTCGCCGCGATCCTCATCGCCGGCGTCAACCTCTACGCCCTGGCCATCGTCGTCGAGGCGCTGCTGGGCTGGCCGGAGTGGGTGGCCATCGTCGTCGCCGGGTTCTTCGTCCTGGCGTACATCACCCTCGGCGGCCTGTCCTCGGCGATCTACAACGAGGTCCTGCAGTTCTTCGTGATCCTGGCGGCGCTCATCCCCATCACCGTCCTCGGCCTGAAGAAGGTGGGCGGCTGGGACGGCCTGTCCGACTCCCTCACCAAGACCCACGGCGCCGACTTCATGACCTCCTGGGGCGGCACCGGCATCGGCAACGACAACCCACTGGGCGCGAACTGGCTGACGATCGTCCTGGGCCTCGGCTTCGTGCTGTCCTTCGGCTACTGGACGACGAACTTCGCCGAGGTGCAGCGCGCCCTGTCCGCGAAGAACCTCTCGGCGGCGCAGCGGACCCCGCTGATCGCCGCGTACCCGAAGATCTTCATCGTGTTCCTGGTGATGATCCCGGGCCTGGTCGCCGCCGTGCTCGTCCCGAAGATCGGCACGTCCGGCTCCGACCTGCAGTACAACGACGCCATCCCGTACCTGATGGAACAGCTGCTGCCCAACGGTGTGCTGGGCATCGCCGTGACGGGTCTGCTCGCGGCGTTCATGGCGGGCATGGCGGCCAACGTGTCGTCGTTCAACACGGTGTTCACGACGGACATCTGGGCGAAGTACGTCCGGCGGGGCCGCGAGGACGCGTACTACGTGCGCTTCGGCCGGCTCATCACCGCGATCGGGGTGCTGGCCTCCATCGGCACGGCGTTCCTGGCGAGGTCCTTCTCGAACATCATGGCCTACCTCCAGACGCTGTTCTCCTTCTTCAACGTGCCGATGTTCGTCGTCTTCATCATCGGCATGTTCTGGAAGCGGGCATCCATGAAGTCGGGCTTCTGGGGGCTGATCGCGGGCACCACCGCGGCGATGGTCAACTACTTCGTCCTCTACAAGCAGGACATCGTCGACATCCCCTCCGACCAGGGCGCCAACTTCGTCTCCGCGATCGCCGGGTTCGTCGCGGGCGCGGTCGTCATGGTGGCGGTGTCGCTCTTCACCGCGCCGAAGCCGACGGAGGAGTTGCAGGGGCTGGTGTACGGCACGACCTCGCCCGGCATGGCGGAGCCTGCGGCGCCCGGGGACGAGGCCTGGTACCGCAAGCCGGCGTTGCTGGGGTGGGGCGCCATCGTGCTGGCCGCAGCCTGCTACATCCCGTTCTCGTTCTGACCGAGGGAGGATAGAGACATGTCCGAGCACTACTCCGACAAGGACGTACAGCGGGAAGTCACCGACCTGGAGGGCAAGTCGGCGACCGCCGCGAGGCTGTTCGACATCCGGCGGATCATCGGCGGACTGTTCGTGCTCTACGGGGTGATCGTCACGATCGCCGGACTCACGGCATCCGACGCCGACATCGACAAGGCGGAGGGCGTCAACATCAACCTGTGGACCGGGTTGGGCATGCTGGCGCTCGGCCTGTTCTTCCTGGTGTGGCTGAAGCTGCGGCCTGTGGCACCGGCGCCGCCGGGGGTTGTGCCGGAGGGTGAAACGAGGGAGTGACGGCGGGGCGCCGTCACTCCGCCCGCCGAGACGCCCGGTTGCGCGGCTGGGTGCCGACGTCTGCACCGCGGTGACGGCGACGGTCATACGAGTCCCGTCCGAAGGTGCGAGGGCGTGTAGGCCAGTACTCCGTATCAGATAAGGGACCAGATCTGCCGCGCTGGATGCCCCAAGGCATCACCGATCCGAGTCAGATCCTCGTCGCTGAGCATGTGCCTGTTGGGACTCCACACCCTCAGCCTGAACCGAGCGAATCCGGAAGGCACGTTGTATACGAGGTCGTTCAACGTGGTGTCAGTGCCACAGCAGGGAACCTTCACGGCAAGGCTTGGGACGCTCCTGTCCCGGTAGGCCTCATCCATCCTCGTCATCCACCACCCGTGGAAGTCGAGCTGAGCTCCACATCGAGGACACGACACGGATTCCAGGCCCGCACCGTTTATAAAGGCTGGCGCATCGCTTTCATCCACTTCGACGTCCCCGAGCGCATCGGAGCACAACTCCTCGGCGAGCACCATAGCGCGGCTGCTTGCCACTTGATCCGGCTGCCAGTACGGATCGGAGGGAATGAGGTAGAGGACGGTTTCGCTCAACGGGCTCTCGCTTCGATTCGAGGGTTCTTGAAGACGCTACCTGGTTTGAGAGAAGGCCGGGGTACCCTCAGGGAACGGCACCCCGGCTCTCACAACATGCCTGCTACGGCGTGTGCACGAGGGTGATTCCAGTAATCCCCTTCTCGGAGAAAAGATTCTTTATCGCGACATACGCGTCGTACTCAGCGATGTCCCAGCGGATTTGCGTCTTCGTTCCCGCAGCCTTCACGGCATCGAGCTGGCGGTTGGCCTGCTTCACAAGCCCGTCCGCACCTGAGAAGAAGGGCACGAACTTGCCGTCTTTGACCCACTTCGCGTACTCGTAGCCCTTGGCGTCAAGCAAGACTCCGTTCTTGAACCCGTCGAACTTGACGAATCCCTTGACGTTCGGGGTGTCATGGATGACGTAGCCAAACCCTACGGGGATACCGGTGATGCGCTGCTCGTACAGGACTGAGGCGTTCGTCGCATCCTTCACCTCGTCGGTGATCACCTGCCAGCTGCCAGGACCGCCGCGCTCGGCCCAAGGCAGCTTGCCACCCGCGATCGCCTTGGCACCGAGGCCGGCCAGAACCTGGTCGGCTACTCCGGCAGCGCGCAGGGCCTTCCAAGCGTCGTCGAAACCGATGCCGGTCTTGAGGGCCGCATCCAGGGCTCTGACGCTGTCGCTGATAGCGGCGAGGGGCTTGGCGATGGGGAGGAACATCGCCGCCGCCCAGGCACAGGACGACTTACTGCCGTGGAAGCAGTCGATGAAGTCCCCGACGACGATCTGGAACAGGACCGCGCCGAGGGTGTCCCCGAAGAGGCTTTGCCAGCCCAGCTTGAGAATGTCCCGTCCGGAGAAGAAGTGGCTCCACTCAACGGCGTCGTCGGGCCTGATCGTCTTCGTGTCGAGGTAGTGCCACGCCGACTTCGGACAGCCCTCCGGAGTAGCCAGCGCATCGGTCTCGGTGCACAGGTAGAAGTCGGCAACGAGTTCGACGGTCACCTCATAGCGGGCGTTGCAGCCGACAAGAGGCGCGTTGGAGGGGCACTCTCCGATCTGTTTCGCCGAGAGGACCTTCGACTTCTCCTCGTCGACGACGTAGAACACACCCCCGACACCGGTCCCGGCACCCGTTGAGACCTGCTTGTTGGCGCCCGCCTGTTCGGCTCGTGTCGCCGCTTCCTGGGCTTCCTTGGCGTACTTCTCCGCGTCCTTGGCCGCCTCCTCCGCTTCGGTCGCCGCGGCGTCGGCGCGGTTGGCCGCTGCCCGGGCATCCTTGGCTGCCTCTTCGGCCGCGGCAGCTGCGCTGCGGGCGGCTTCCGCGTCGAGGGCTGCCTGGTCGGCCGAGTCGCGGGCGTTCTTGGCATGGGTTTCGGCGCGGCCGGCTGCCTGGTCGGCGGCTTGGGCGTCCTCGGTGGCCTGGCGGTTGTAGTCGACGGTTCGGGCCAGGCTTGCGGTTGCCTTGGACGCGGCCTTGGCGGCGTCCGCGGCGTAGCCGAGGGCTTCCTTGGCGTAGGTGCGAGCGTCGGAGGCGTGGCCGGCGGCGTTGGCGGCGTGCTGGTAGGCGGCCTTGGCGTCGCCCTTCGCCTGGTCGGCTAGGTTCTTGGCCGCTGAGGCTTCGGCGGCCGCGTTCTTGGCGTGGGCGTCGGCGACGGACTTCTGCTGGTCGGCGATGGTTTTGGACGCCTGGCCGGTGAGGACGACCAGGCCGGCCGCCGAGTCGGTGTCGACGTACGGGGAGCCGAGCTGGATGGCGTCGTTGGCGGGCTTGGCGACCTGGGCCGCGGCTTTGCCAGCGTCCACGGCGGCTTGTGCGGTGACGTGGGCGAAGCCGGCGGCCTTCGCCGAGGCGGCAAGGGCCTTGGCGGCTTCCTTGTTCGCCTCGTCCGCGTGGGCCTTTGCGGTCTTGGCCTGCTTCTCCGCCTCGTCGGCCAGGGCGACCGCCGTCTTGGCCTCGGAGGAGGCGTGCTCGGAGGCGTCGATGGCGTCGGCTGCGGCGCTCGTCGCGGTCTTCACCGCGGCGTCGGACTTCAGCTTCGCGGCCCGGGCGGCGTCCGCGTGCGCGCGGGAGCGCTTGGCAGCCGCCTCCGCGCGGGTGGCTGCCGCGTCGGCGTCTGCTGCCGCCTTGGTCGCTGCGTCCGCTTCGGAACGTGCCCGGGTGGCGGCTGCCTCGGCGTCGTCGGCGTGCTTGTCCGCCGCATTGGCCGCGGCGCGGGCGTCCTCTCCTGCTTCGCCGGCCTCCAGGGAGTCGGCGTAGGCGGCCTTGGCATCGGCCTTGGCGCGGGCGGCGTCGGCCTTCTGCTCCGCGTCCCACGCGTCATCCCGCATGTCCTTGGCGTGGTCGCGGGCCTTGACGGCGGCGTTCTTCTTCTCGACCGCCGTGCCTTCGGACGCCTCGGCCTTGCCCTTGGCGTCCTCGGCCCGTGTCGCCTCCGCTTCGGCGTTCTTCCTGTGCTGTGCGGCCTCGGCCTGCTTGGCCGCGGCCGTCTTCTTCTCCGCCTCGGCCGTCTTCTCCTCGGCCTCGGCGGCCAGGCGCTTGGCGTGGGCCTCAGCGGCGGCCGACTTGGCCTCGCCTTCGGCCTTCAGCGCCTCGGCGAGCTTGGCCTCCGCGGTCTCCTTGTCCTTCTTGGCGTTGTCGCGGTGCACCTTCGCGCCGTCGGCCGCGGCCTTCGCCTGGGCCTCGGCCACCGCTGCGGCGGCCCTGCGGAACTCCGCCTTCGACTGGGCCGCCTGGGCCAGGGCCCGTTGTGCGATGGTCGCGCTGTCACCGGCGGAGGCGCGCGTGGCGGCCTCAGCGGTCGTACCGGCCTTCACCATCGCTTCCAGAGCGGCCACAGCGCCCTTGGTGACCTGGGCCTTCTGCTGGCCGACCAGCAGACCCCGGCCGCGCGGGGCGCCGGCCTCGTCGGCGATGGCGTACGCGGCCTGCTGCGCGATGTCAGTGGCGGTGGCGTGCTTGCGCGCCACGGCCAGCTGAGCCTTGAGAACATCGAGCTGCTTCTTCGCCTGCGCCTGCGCCGCCGCGACGCCCTTCTTGGCCTGGTCGAACTGCGCCTTGTCCGGGTAGAACTGGGTGCCCGAGCCGTTGTGACCCTTGGGGACCATCCGGAACCTCTGCGGGTTCGTGCCGTTGCACGTCCACAGCCAGGAGTCTTGACTGTTGTCGAACTTGTGCAGGTCCAGGCACTTGTCCGTGGCGACGTTGCGCAGTTCGCTGACGGCGCGGACGTCGAACTCCCACTCCTGCGCCGCGCTCTCGTTGCACGTCCAGAGCTGGATCTTCGTGCCGTTGGCAGGGTCGCTGTTCTCGACGTCCAGGCACTTGTCGGACTTGACGTTGACGAGGGCGTAGCTGTCACTGGAAGCGGCGCGAAGCCGCCACTGCTGACCCGAAGAGTTGTTGCAGGTGTAGATCTGCACCGGAGTGCCGGAGGCCGTCTTACCGCCCTCCGCGTCCAGGCACTTGCCCTCGGCCGCCTCGACCTGGATGACAGCGGGGGAGTCGCCGATCCAGCCCGCACCGCCAGGAGCCCAGTAGTCCTGCCAACGGACCAGACGGTCTGCGACCCACGAGTGCCCCAGCAGGTTCCCCAACGCCTTCGCACCGCTGGCGAGGGCGTTGGTGGCGTCCTTGCTGGACTTCAGGATCTGGTTGCGCTGGGGGGCCTGCGAGGTGATCTCTTGCTGCCACTCCGAGGCGGCCGTGTCGGCCATACCGCCCAGGACCTTGTTCGGGTCGATCGGATCCCGCCAGGCGCATGACGCGTACCTGGTCTTCAGGTCCTCGACCGCGATCCGGTGTTCTGCCGTACCGGGCTCGGGCGCGGTGCGGGGGAATCCGCCGGAGGACAGGAACAGACGGGCGTCATCGGCGCCCTTGCCGTTCAAGGTGTCGAACAGCCCTCGGAATGCCCGCTGTTCCTCGTACTGCCGCTGCCGCTCCTCGTTGGGCAGGTCCGGGTCGTACGGCTTCTCGCCGTAGAGCGGGGTGCCCAGATCGGTAACGGCCTTCAGAGTCTTCTCGTCGGCCTCGGGAGTGGAGTCCTCGTAGAAGTCGCCCTCGCGCTTCCAGAACCTGTCGGCGATCCACTGCGTCAGACCGGTCTGGCTGTGGAAGTCCTTCTCCTCGTCACCTGGCCCTCCAGGAGGCCAGTGGAAACCGGTGACGGTGAACCCGCCGGGAGTCTCCAGGCCATCAAGGGGCTTGGACCACTCGTCCCGAAGGGCGTAGGCGGCATCGAGCTCCTTCTTTGCCGCGTCCCTGTCCCGCTGGTACGCAACGGCCAGCTGGGTGTCTTCCCAGTACTTCCGGTCGGCCAGGGCGTGCAGTTTGTCCGGCGGCTGGTTGAGCCCGTCCTGCGCGGTCGCGGTCATGGACGGCCCACCCAGGCGGAGCACCTCCGCCATCAGGCACTGGTCCTGCCGCAGTTGCTCGGCGGCCGTGTCGTCGGACCAGTCGTCGGAGCCGTTCGCCGGGGCGGCCGCCCCCGTGTCGGTGAGCCGGTCCAGCACATCGGGCTGGACCGCCAGGCCGGCCAGTACGGCCACGGCCACGGCGGATGTGACGACGGAGGTCAGTAACCGGGGTCTGCCCGATCTGGGCAGGGAACGGGTTCTGGGCAGGAAGGGCCCTGGTCTTGGGCGCAAGAAAGCATCCCCCTCATCGCAATGGAAGGCTTCCGGGGGTGGCCGCCAGAAGAGCGGAGGAGATGAGTGAAGAGCCGGCTTCGCGGCATGACGGTGTAGCCCCCCGGTGGCGACGGTGTCCCTCGGTCGCCGATGACGCGCGCTGTGGCGGAGTGGTCAGCTCCGCCGTGCGCGACGATCACTTTAGGCACAGGCGTTCGAATCAACCAGGGCATTTCTTCGAGGCCGGAGCGGTATGGCGCGAAGGGAGCCATAGGGCTTCACTGACCCGGCGGGCACAAGCCCCCGCATCACCTGGGGATTTACTGCGCGCATCCCTTGAAAACGGAGTCGGGTCGGAGGCCACGCCGAGATGAGATCGACCAGAACCCGCCCACGCCTCAACGTTCGACGTACAACTGGTCAGGCCTCCGGCCCCGGGTCCCGGGCCAGCGGGCCCGCGCGGTCCAGCAACCCCGTCCTGGCCGCCAACGCCGCCGCCTCCAGGCGGGAGCCCACGCCCAGTTTCATCAGGACTCGCTGGACGTGCGTGCGGGCCGTGGAGGGGGCGATGCCCATGCCCGCCGCGATCAGGCGGGTGTCCTCGCCGTCCGCGACGCGGACCAGGACCTCGACCTCGCGAGGAGTGAGCATCTGGAGCAACCGCTGGCCTTCGTCGTCCGGTTGGGCCGCGGGGTTCAGCAGTTCGCTGAAGGCTCCCTGCAGCAGCTGCGGCGCCACCGCCGCCTCACCCGCCCGGGCCTTCATGATCGCCCGCTCCACACCCTCTATGCGCTCGTCGTGCCGGACGTAGCCGGAGGCTCCCGCCGCGAACGCCGCCGCGATGCCGCGGGGGCTCGGCACCGGCCCCAGCACCAGCACCGCCACCTGTGGACGCTCCCGCTTGATCCGCACCACGGGGTCGAAGATCCCCGGCTCCGCCGGCGTCGCCGTCCCCAGCAGGCACACCTCCGGCGCCCGCGTGATCACCAGCTCCGCCGCCCCCGCGGCCGGCGCCGCCGCGGCCAGCACCCGGTGCCCGCGCAGCTTCAGCGCGGAGGCCAACGCCTCGGCCAGCAAACGGTGGTCGTCGACCACCATGAGCCGCACTCCCATCGAGTAACCCCCCAGTCACCCCGGTCCCCCCAGATGGGAGCCCCCCGGCTCCCCGCCTTCATGCCCCCGGAAGCTACACGCTTGTTCGACGTTGCGCTCCCCCTACCGGCGAGAATCGCCCCGATCACCGAAATTCCTCTCGTGAGAGGTTGACGGGGACCTACGCGTACGGCCCCGTCCCTGTTCAGGGACGGGGCCGTATCGGCATCCGTTCGATCAACGAGCAGCCACGTAACGATCAGCTCGTGCCGAAGCCCACCGCGAGGTACTCCTTCTCGGTCGCGCTGCCGGACGGCTTGCTCGCGAACACCCTGGACATGAACAGGTGCCCGTCGGCGAACAGCAACTCGGAGTAGTCCGGCGACATCCTGGCCTCCACGTCGCGCACCGCTTCCGTCGCCGGGTTCTCCAGCAGCTTGGTCTGCTTGAGGTCGCCCCCGTCGAGGCTCACGATCTGCCCGCCCTTGTCGTACGGCGGGCGCTTGTACGCGATCAGGTTCCCGCCGTCCATGCGCAGCGGCGAGATGGTGTAGCCGTCACCGGCGTCCGCCCGCTGCCCGGTCTGCTTGCCGGTGGCGAGGTCGAAGGACACGATCTCGTTGGTCTGGCTGTACTCGCCCTCGCCGTCGTGCTCCTCGGTCGGGATGTACAGCCGGTCGTTGCCGACGGCCAGCTGGCTGCAGGACTCGACGCGGCTGACGCCCTCGCAGCGGGCGGCGTACTGCTTGCCCGGCGCGGCGATGCGCGTGCGCAGCTTGCCCGTCTTGTTGTCGATGGAGAAGAAGTCCGAGATGCCGCTGCCGTCGCCCGCGGAGTCGCCGACGTCGGCGGCGACGACGAGCGGGTTGGTCGACACGATGCTCGCGTACTCGATGCCCTCCGCCATCTGGTACTCCGAGATCACCTTCCCGGACTTCGGGTCGATGGTCTGGATGTGCAGCTGCCGCTGCTCGTACGAACCGCACTTGCGCACCGCGACGAGCTTCTCGCCGCCGCCGTACCCGGCGTCGTAGCAGGAGTCGCTCGGCTTGGGGCTCCACAGGAGCTTGCCGGAGACGTCGAAGGCGGCGCCGCCGCTGGTGCTGCCGACGGCGACGGTGTCACCGCTGATCGTGACGTTGTCGAAGCTGATCAGCTGGTCACCGGTCTTGGCGGTCTTGGTCCACAGCTTCTTGCCCGCGTCGAGGTCGAGCAGGGCGACCTGGCTGCACCCGTGCGAGGGCTCGGCCTTGGTGGGCATCGCGGGCTGGTAAAGGATCGCCGTCAGGCCGTCGTCGGTGACCTGGCGGCCGGCCTGGCAGACCGGGCCGGACAGCGGGATCGTCCACAGCTTGCTGCCCTTGTCGCGGTCGTAGCCGTTGATCTCGGCGATGCCGCTCTTGACGTACGCCTTGTCGGTGAGCCACGAGCCGGAGACGACGACCGAGCTGTCGTTCTTCACCTCGGGAGCCGGGATCTGGAAGAGGACCTTGGAGGCGGGGTCGGCCGGTGCCTTCTCCTTGCCACCGGGGCTGGTGCCGCCGTTGCCGTCGTCCGTTCCGCCGGTGCCGCCGCTGGAGTTCGCGGTGTCGTCCTTCTTGCCGTCGTCCTTGGACGAGGAGTACCAGACACCGCCGCCGATGATCAGGGCGATCGCCACGACCGCGGCGACGATGATCGCCAGCTGCGCGTTGAACTTCCCGCCCCCGCCCGGCTGTCCGGGCTGACCGGGCTGCGGCTGGAGCGGCATGGTCGCCTGCGGATAGCCGTAACCGGGCTGCTGCCCGTACCCCGGCTGACCCGGCTGTCCGTACGGCCCCGGCTGCTGCCCCGGGTAGCCGTAACCGGCCGGTGCCTGCGGCGGCTGCGGGGCTGCTTGCGGGTAGCCGTACCCCGGCTGCGGCTGCTGCGCGGGCGGTGCGGGCGGCGTCTGCGGAGCCGGGGGTGTCTGAGGTGCCGGGGGTGTCTGCGGTGCCTGCGGAGCCTGCGGAGCCTGCGGGTAGCCGTAACCCGGCTGCGGCTCCGGGGTCTTCCCGAGGTTCGGCCCACCCGCGGGCGGCGGCCCCTGCGGGGGCTGGTCCTGGGGCGGCCCGAAGCCTCCCCCGGGCGGGGGCTGCTGAGGCGGCGGGGGCGGCGGCTGGGTCATGACGTGAGTACCTCGGGGAAGGGGAGGGACGACGAGGGGAGTTCGGAAGGAGGAAGAGAAGAGGAAGAGAGGAGGAAGAGTCACTTGCCGTAGGCGAGCATCAACTTCTCCTTCGTGTCGTCGTTCCCGCTCAGCCGGGTGCTCGAGATGTAGAAGCGCCCGCCGACCCAGTCGATGTCCTTGGAGAAGAAGCCGTTCTCGATGTCCGCGGCGCCCTGCGGGTTCTGCAGCAGCTTGACCGGCTTGTGGCCGCTGCCGCCGGTCGGGATGGACACGACCTGGCCGCCCGCGTCGTACGACGGCTCCACATAGGCGATGAGCTTGTCGCCCTCGACCTTCATCGGCAGCATCGACTCGTCCACCGGGGACTTCACACGCCACTTCTCCTTACCGGTGGCGAGGTTGACCGCGACGATCTCGTTGGCGCCGGTGGTCGCCTCGGTCGGCAGGTAGAGCGTGGTGTCGTCGGCGGCGACGCCCTGGCAGCCCTGGAGGTCGCGCTCGAGGATGGCCCAGCCGCACTCGGGGGCGAAGTCCTCGTCGAAGCCGACCTGCGACTGGAACTTGCCGCCGGAGGTGAAGGTGGAGATGTTCCAGGCCTTCTTGTCCTCGTTGGTGCTGTAGACGACCAGCGGGCTCACGGAGTAGGTGCGCGCGACCCGCCAGCCCTTGTCGAACTTCTGGGTCCACTCGACCTTGCCGGTGCGCGGGTCGAGCTGCTGCACCTCGTCGTGCTCGTTGGTGCCTCCGGCGCCGCAGGAGGAGACGGCGATCAGCTTCTCGCCGCCGGCGAACGCGGAGGGGAAGCAGGACGCGCCGTAGCGCCTCTTGTCGAAGAGCTTGTCGCCGTTGGTGATGTCGTACGCCGTGCCGGACTGGGAACGGCCCACCATCAGCGTCTTGCCGGTGACGGTCAGCTCGACGGAGAGCGTGGAGTCGAACAGGGCGCCGTCGGCGACCTCCTGCTTCCAGCCCTTCTCCCCGGTGTTCAGGTCGATCTCCTGGAGCTGGTTGCACTCGGCGCGGTCGCTGCTGCCGCTCATGTACGCGACGATGATCTTGTCTTCGGAGGTCTTCTCCGGAGTGGTCGCGCAGATCTTCTGCGGGAAGGTGATCGGGTCCCAACTCGGCTTGCCGTCACCGACGTTGTAGGCGAGGAGCTGCTTGTACGCCGCCTTCACCGCCGTCTTGTCGGTGATCCACATGCCGGGGGCGTCGGCGCCGGAACCGGGCGCGTCGGGCCCCTCCTTGTACCAGAGGACCTTCGCCTCGCCGGCCTGGCGGCCCTCGTTGAGGTTCTCCGGGTCCTCGCCGCCGTCGCCGCTGCCGTCACCGGGGTTGACCGGGGAGGCGCCCTGCTTGCCGTCGCCGCTCTGCTGGGCGACGGGCTTCTTCTTGCCCTTGCCGTCGTCGCCGCCGGTGACCGCCCACACGGTGCCGCCGACGACGAGCAGCGCGGCGACGGCCGCACCGATGATCAGGGCGGGCTTGCCCTTGAAGGGGTTGCCCGAGCCGCCCCCGGGGGGCGGAGTGCCGGGCGCGCCCGGGTACTGCGGCGGCGGGTAGCCGTAGCCGGGCTGGGCGTACGGTCCGGGCTGCTGCGGCTGGCCGTAGGGGCCGGGCTGCGGCGGCCCGTACGGACCCGGCTGCTGCGGCTGCTGCGGCTGCGCATACGGTCCGGGCTGCTGCGGGTAGCCGTATCCCGGCTGCGGCGGCCCCTGCGGAGGCGGCGGCGTCTGGGGCGGGCCCTGCGGCGGTGGCGGAGTCTGCGGTGCTCCGAAACCACCACCCTGCGGCGGCTGGCCCTGCGGTGCGCCGAAGCTGCCGTGCGGCGGCTGACCGGGCGGCTGAGTCATCAGCGGTTTCCCCCGTTCCATCACTGATTTTTAGCCACGCCCTGAGGTACGCGATGAGCTCAGAGTCGCTTCATAAAGTTCTAAGACGCCTCTTTCTATCACCAGGTTCCGACAGCGCACTGGGCCGATCACCCCCTGTTCCCAAGGGAGGACCGGCCCGTGATGCCGTCGTTATGCGCCTTCACGCACCCTTCACGCGTCCTCGGCGAGTTCCAGCCACCGCATCTCGAGCTCCTCGCGCTGGCCGATCAACTCCCGCAGTTCGGCGTCCAGTTCGGCCACCTTCGCGAAGTCCGTGGCGTTGTCCGCGATCCGCGCGTGCAGTGTGGTCTCCTTCTCGGAGACCTTGTCGAGCTGCCGCTCGATCTTCTGGAGTTCCTTCTTCGCCGCGCGCTGGTCGGCGGCGCTCTTCTCCGGGGCCCCGGTCTGCGGGGAGGCGGCGGGGCCCGAGGAGGCGGCTGCGGCCTCCTCCATGCGCTGTCGCCGCTCCAGGTACTCGTCGATGCCGCGCGGCAGCATCCGCAGGGTGCCGTCGCCGAGCAGGGCGAACACCCGGTCGGTGGTGCGCTCGACGAAGAACCGGTCGTGGGAGATGACGATCATCGAGCCGGGCCAGCCGTCGAGGACGTCCTCCAGCTGGGTCAGCGTCTCGATGTCGAGGTCGTTGGTGGGCTCGTCGAGGAAGAGGACGTTGGGCTCGTCCATGAGCAGGCGCAGCAGCTGGAGCCGCCGCCGCTCGCCGCCGGAGAGGTCACCGACCGGCGTCCACTGCTTCTCCTTGCCGAAGCCGAACGTCTCGCACAGCTGCCCGGCGGTCATCTCGCGTCCCTTGCCGAGGTCGACCCGCTCGCGCACCTGCTGCACGGCCTCCAGCACGCGCGTGCTCGGGTCGAGTTCGGCGACCTCCTGCGAGAGGTAGGCCAGCTTCACGGTCTTGCCGACGCGGACGCGCCCGCCGGCGGGCTGTGCCTCGCCGTCGGTCCGGGCGGCCTCGGACATGGCCCGCAACAGGGACGTCTTCCCCGCCCCGTTGACTCCGACGAGACCGATCCGGTCGCCCGGCCCGAGCTGCCAGGTGACGTGCTTGAGGAGGACCTTGGGACCCGCCTGGACGGTGATGTCCTCCAGGTCGAACACGGTCTTGCCGAGCCGCGAGGACGCGAACTTCATCAGCTCGCTGCTGTCCCGGGGCGGCGGGACGTCCTTGATGAGCTCGTTGGCCGCCTCGACGCGGAAGCGCGGCTTGGAGGTCCGGGCGGGCGCCCCGCGCCGCAGCCAGGCCAGCTCCTTGCGGACGAGGTTCTGCCGCTTGACCTCCTCGGTGGCGGCGATGCGCTCACGCTCGGCGCGCGCGAAGACGTAGTCGGAGTAGCCGCCCTCGTACTCGTAGACCGCGCCGCGCTGGACGTCCCACATGCGCGTGCACACCTGGTCGAGGAACCAGCGGTCGTGGGTGACGCACACCAGGGCCGAGCGGCGGTTCCGCAAGTGCCGGGCGAGCCAGGAGATGCCCTCGACGTCGAGGTGGTTGGTGGGCTCGTCGAGGACAAGCAGGTCCTGCTCCTCGATGAGCAGCTTGGCGAGCGCGATACGGCGGCGCTCACCGCCGGACAGCGGCCCGATGACGGTGTCGAGTCCCTTGGGGAACCCCGGCAGGTCGAGCCCGCCGAACAGGCCGGTCAGGACGTCGCGGACCTTGGCGTCGCCCGCCCACTCGTGGTCGGCCATGTCGCCGATGACCTCGTGGCGGACGGTGGCCTCGGGGTCGAGGGAGTCGTGCTGGGTGAGCACACCGCTGCGCAGCCCGCCGGAGTGCGTGACGCGCCCGGTGTCGGCCTCTTCCTGCTTGGCGAGCATCCGGATCAGCGTGGTCTTGCCGTCGCCGTTGCGGCCGACGACGCCGATGCGGTCCCCTTCGGAGACGCCGAGGGAAACGCCGTCGAGCAGGGCGCGGGTGCCGTACACCTTGCTGACGTTCTCGACATTGACCAGGTTGACGGCCATTACTCTCCTGACAGGCGGGACGATCGACTCTCCAGGGTAGTCGGGCCGCGAGGTGCTCCGGCCGGGGTCCTCACAAGCTCTCGGACGCCTCCTGGCGGCGCTGGTACCGAGACACGTCCAGCAGCCTCTCGTCGAACGGCAGCGCCTTGTCGAGGGGGCCGATCCTGTGCTCCGCCTCCACACAGCGCGGATCGTCGCGCCAGGCCAGGCCGGACACGGCGCCGATGCGGATCGACTGCAGCTCGTCGTGGGTGAGCGCGGCCAGCGCGTCCCCCACTTCCGGCTCGCCCGCCCGGTGGTGCGCGAGCCAGTGGCACACCGCCTCGCGTACGAAGGGGTCCGGGTCCCGGGCCAGGGTGAGCACCGCGGTGAGACTCTCGGGGCGGACCAGGGGCCGGCCGTCCTCGGACTGCTCCAGGGTCTCGGGGATCAGGGCGCGCACCGCCGGGTCCGGGTGGGTCAGGTGCGACAGTCCGACGGCCTCGATCTCCGGGGCGTTGTCGTGGGTCATCGCGTGCAGGACGACCGCCAGCACCTCCGGGTCCTGTTCCTCCTCCGCCCAGGGCACGAGCTCCCTCCCCCGGTTCCAGAACGGCTGGCGTCCGGTGACGATGTCCCCGAAGATCAGGGACAGCAGGAGGTCGGCGCCGAGCAGGCGGTGCGATCGGTCGGGGTGGTTGAGCAGGTCCCTGCTCCACTGCCAGGTCTCCTCGTCGACCCGGCGGCCGAGCGTGAAGACGACCTCGCTCCACACGACGTGGCCCCGGTCGGGGTGGGCGAGGGCACGCGCGGCCAGGTCGTCGAAGTGGGTGCGGATGCCGTAGCGGGCCTCCATGGAGGTGAGGACCGCCCGGTGCTCGTCGCGCACGGTCACCCCGCCCAGCGTCACCTGCTCACACCACCAGCCGACCTCGTCGTCCTCGACCCGGACCCGTTCGACGGGCCCGGTGAGTCCGGTGACGCGGCGCAGCTCCGCCTCCACATCCGTCTCGGCCCAGTGCCGGGCACGGGCCAGCAGCTCCTGGCGCACCGGCGCGGGGAGGGGCGCCCGGTGCGTGGCGAGTGCGTCGACCATGTGGTGCGATCCGCCGTCCACGGCCCGCAGCAGCGGAGTGGTCCCGTCGGGCAGCGGGCGCAGCGGGTCGGCACCGGCTTCGAGCAGCGCCTCGACGACGGGTTCGTCGTACGCCGCCACGGCCCGGCACAGGACCGGGAGGCCGTCGGTTCCGTCGACGGTGTCCGGGTCGGCCCCGGCCTCCAGCGACGCGCGGACCTCGTCCGCGTCTCCGTCTCGCACGGCCGCGACCAGTCGCTCCACTGTGCCCCCCATGTCGGCAACCGGGGGAGCCTATGCGGCTCGCTGCGGCCGGGTCACGTGGTTAACCGGCGCCGGCGACCGTGGCCCCGGGTGCCGGGCCCAGGGCCGTGCGCACGGTCCGGCACGTGCCGGACGCCACCAGCGCCTGTGCCACCGCGGCCGCCGACTCCGGGTCGCGGACGAGGAACGCCGTGGTCGGGCCGGAGCCGGAGACCAGGGCGGCGAGGGCCCCGGCGGCCCGGCCGGTGGCCAGGGTCGCGGCGAGCTCCGGGAAGAGGGAGAGGGCGGCGGGCTGGAGGTCGTTGGAGACGGTGGCGGCGAGCGCGTCCGGGTCGCCCTTGGCGAGGGCGGCGATGAGTTCCTGGGAGGCGACCGGGTCCGGGATGTCGGTGCCCTCGCCGAGACGGTCGAACTCCCGGAACACGGCCGGGGTGGACAGGCCCCGCCCGGCCATCGCGAACACCCAGTGGAAGGTGCCGCCGGTCTCCAGGGGCGTCAGCTGCTCGCCCCGCCCGATCCCGAGGGCCGCCCCGCCCACCAGGCTGAACGGCACGTCGCTGCCCAACTCGGCGCAGATGGCGAGCAGTTCCTCGCGGGAGGCGCCGGTCCCCCACAGCGCGTCGCAGGCCACCAGGGCAGCGGCGCCGTCCGCGCTGCCGCCCGCCATGCCGCCGGCGACGGGGATGTCCTTGGCGATGTGGATGTGGACGCCGGGGTCACGGCCGTACCGCGCGGCGAGCGCTTCGGCCGCACGGGCGGCCAGGTTCGTGCGGTCCAGCGGGACCTGGTCGGCGTCCGGGCCCGCGCAGGTGATGCGGAGCTCGTCGGCGGGGGTGACGGTGACCTCGTCGTAGAGGCCGACCGCGAGGAAGACGTTGGCCAGGGGATGGAAGCCGTCGGAGCGGGCGGGGCCCACCGCCAGCTGCACGTTGACCTTGGCGGGGACGCGGACCGTGACGCTCACGCGGGCTCCTTCTCCTCGTGCCGCTTCGCCTTGTGCTCGGCGATACGCGCGAACTCCTCCACGGTCAGCGACTCGCCCCGGGCCTGCGGGGAGACCCCGGCGGCGACCAGGGCCGTCTCGGCGGCGGCAGCGGAACCGGCCCAGCCGGCGAGCGCGGCCCGCAGCGTCTTGCGGCGCTGGGCGAACGCCGCGTCCACGACGGCGAAGACCTCGGCCTTCGACGCCGTCGTCTTGACCGGCTCGGTCCGGCGGACCAGGGAGACCAGTCCGCTGTCGACGTTGGGCGCCGGCCAGAAGACGTTCCGGCCGATGGCGCCGGCCCGCTTGACCTCGGCGTACCAGTTGGCCTTGACCGAGGGCACGCCGTACACCTTCGAGCCGGGGGCGGCGGCGAGGCGGTCGGCGACCTCCGACTGGACCATGACGAGGGTGCGTTCGATGGTCGGGAAGGTGTCGAGCATGTGCAGCAGCACCGGGACGGCCACGTTGTAGGGGAGGTTGGCGACCAGCGCGGTCGGGGCGGGGCCCGGCAGCTCCGTGACGTGCATCGCGTCGCAGTGGACGAGGGCGAAGCGGTCGGCGCGGTCCGGCATGCGGGCCGTGATGGTCGCGGGCAGCGCGGCGGCGAGCACGTCGTCGATCTCGACGGCCGTGACGCGGTCGGCGACCTCCAGCAGCGCGAGCGTCAGTGACCCGAGCCCCGGGCCCACCTCGACGGCGACGTCGTCGGGGCGGACCTGTGCGGTGCGGACGATGCGGCGGACGGTGTTCGCGTCGATCACGAAGTTCTGGCCGCGTTGTTTGGTGGGGCGTACGCCGAGGGTGGTCGCGAGGTCGCGGATGTCGGCGGGGCCCAGGAGGGCGTCGGGGGTGGGGCTGGTCACGGGGACAAGGGTACGGGGGGTTTCCACGGGCGGTTTCCGGTGCTCGGTGTCGGGGCTGGGGGCGGGGTGTTGCGCGGCCCGGCGGTGCGGGGTGCCGCCCGCGCCCACCCGTGCCGCCCCAGCGGCACGACTGCCCGCAGCTGAGCAGCTAACTGTGCAGTCTGCCGCCGCAGTGGGGCCATGGGCTTGTGCCCTGTTTCACGTAGAGCTTCTTCGCTCGGTAGGTCTGTTCGGCCGCCGGGGCGTCCTGGGGGCGGCCTCGGCCGCCGAGGGACTGCCAGGTATGGGTGTCGAACTGGTACAGGCCGCCGTAGGTGCCCGAGGAGTCGACCGCGTCGGGGCGGCCGCCGGACTCGCAGGCGGCGAGGCCCTGCCAGTCGAGGTGGTCGGCGCCCCGCACCGAGTCCGGGGGCGGTTTGGTGCCGACCTTCACCAGTTGCGGGCGTGCCGCGCGCACCAGCTCGGCCTTGATACGGCGCGGCTTCTGCTGGACGCCGTTGACCGTGCGCAGGGAGTAGGTGACGCGGCGCAGACCGGGCTCTCCCGCCTGTTCGACGACCTCCGTGCCGCGGAACAGGGCCGGGTCCTCGATCCGCCGTACGGGGAACGGGATCGGCTCGTCACGGACCTCCCTGCCGCCGGTGATCCGCAGCACCGTGACGGTCTGCCCGTCGCGCGGGAAGCTGCCCTGCGGGACCGACGTGGTGTCCTGGCCGCGCAGCGTGATGCCGGCCTCCTCGACCGCGTCCAGCACGGTGGCCGCGTTGGTGCGGACGGTGCGGGCCCGGCCGTCGGCCATGATCGTGACCGTGCGCTCGGTCCGTACGTCCAGCGCGAGCCCCGCGCGGCCGATCCGCTGGGCGCGGGACGCGGACACGTACGCGCCTTCCTGGCGGACCCCGAGTTGTCTGAGCGCCCCGGCGACCGTGTGCGCTGTCGTCCACACCTCGCGCCGGTCGCCGTCGAGGGTGAGCCGCACGGGGCGGGCGTAGTGCACGGCGATCTCGTCGCCGCTGGTGAGCCGCGCGCCGGGGCCGGGCGCGACCACGTCGTGGGCGCCGATCTCGACGCCCTCCTCCGCCAGCAGCTCGGTGACGTCGTCGGCGAAGGTGTGCAGGGTGCGGGCCTTGCCGTCGACGTTCAGCTCGATCGCCTTGTCCTTGGCGACGAACGCGGTGGTGCCGCCCGCCAGGAAGGCGACGACCAGGGCCTGCGGGAGCAGCCGCCGCATGGAGCCGTCGCCCGGGCGCTCGACGTAGCGCGTCTTGCGCCGGCGCGCGGATCTCCGGTGGGAGCCGGTACGCGCCCCCGTACGCGATCCGGCACGCGCCTCGGCGCGGGCTTCGGCGCGGGCTTCGACGCGTGATCCGGCCGGCATTTCCGTACGCGACTCCGGGCGCGGCTCCGTCCGCGGCTCCAGGCGCGGCTCCGTCCGCGGCTCCGGGCGAGGGCCCACGCGGGGCGGGCCGACGGTGAACGCCGGTGCCGGTGCGGCGCCCGTGGGGCCCTGCCGGGGCAGCCCGGGCAGGGGCGGTTCCTCGTAGGCGGGCCGGTAGGTGTCCACGTGTCCGCCGGTCGTCCTGTGGCCGAGTGTCTCGGCGGTGTGCAGATCAGCGGGCGGCGCGTCGTAGCCGCCGTACACCGGTTCCAGGTAGGCCGGGCCGTACGTCTCGTACGTCTCGTAGTGCGAGTTGCTCACGCCGACGCGCTCCAGGGGCCGGAGGGGGTCCAGAGGGGTCCGGATCGGGCCCCCAGAACCTAGCGGAGCGGCCGTCACTCTCCAAAGCGACGCGACTACGCACAGTCGTGCGGTGGAGGTGGCGGTATCGGCGGAGGCGGTATCGGCGGAGGCGGTATCGGCGGAGGCGGCGGATCAGCCGCGGATCAGTAGCCGAAGGCGCGTGCCGTGTTCGCCGCGAGGGCCGTCGCCAGCGTGTCCTCGTCGATGCCGCGCACCTCGGCCATGGCCCGCACGGTGATCGGCACGAGGTACGGGGCGCCCGGCCGCCCCCGGTACGGCGCCGGGGTGAGGAAGGGGGCGTCCGTCTCGACCAGCAGCAGTTCCGGCGGGGCCACCGCCACCGCGTCCCGCAGGTTCTGGGCGTTCTTGAAGGTGACGTTGCCGGCGAAGGACATGAAGTAGCCCGCGCTCGCGCAGATCTCCGCCATCTCGGCGTCGCCGGAGTAGCAGTGGAAGACGGTCCGCTCGGGAGCGCCCTCCTCCTTCAGGACGCGCAGGACGTCGGCGTGGGCCTCGCGGTCGTGGATGACCAGGGCCTTGCCGTGCCGCTTGGCGATCTCGATGTGGGCGCGGAAGGACCTCTCCTGGGCCTCCTTGCCCTCGGGCCCGGTGCGGAAGTAGTCGAGGCCCGTCTCGCCGACGCCCTTGACCTGCTCCAGCGCGGCCAGCCGGTCGATCTCGGCGAGCGCCTCGTCCAGTGCGCTCTGCCCGCCCGGTTCGCGCGCGCCCTGGCGCGACCAGCCGTCCGGGTCGCCGTGGACGATGCGCGGCGCCTCGTTCGGGTGCAGGGCGACGGTCGCGTGGACGGCGTCGTACGCCGCCGCCGTCTGGGCGGCCCACCGGGAGCCCTTGAGGTCGCAGCCGACCTGCACGACCGTCGTCACTCCGACCGACGCCGCCTTCGCCAGCGCCTCCTCGACCGTGCCGGACTGCATGTCCAGGTGGGTGTGGGAGTCGGCGACCGGTACCCGGAGGGGTTCCGGGAGGGGCGGGGCCGCGTTCTTGTCCTGTCGGCCGGCGTCGTTCGAAGGCATGCCCCGATCCTACGAAAGGGCGACGCCCTCCCCGATGGGGGAGGGCCGGGAAGGGCGTCGACAAGGGGAGCCGGACGGGTCAGCTCGCCTTGCGCTGGAAGGGGTGCAGCAGGTCGGACAGATGCCAGTGGTGCTCGCGCTTCTCCTGGTCGCCCGCGTCGCCGGTCTCGGCGTCCGCCGTCGGGGTCTGCGCGGGCCCGGCCGGGGACACGCGCTGGGGCCGGTGCGCGGCGTCACGGGCCGACGCGACACGCCCGGCCCGCATGATCCGCACGACGTGACCGTCACAGTTGTGGCAGGTGGGCTTGCTCAGAGGGGAGGGCACGACCTTGCCGTCCGCGACGTAGAGGACGAACTCGTGCCCGGTGCCGTCCGTGTGGTGCTCTATCTCGAACGACTGCTCCCAGCCGTGCCCGCATCGCATGCAGGCGAACGAGTACGACTCTTGGACGACGGCGTTCGCACCGGCGCGGAGCCCGGTCTGCCCTGCGATCTCACTCATGCCAGCTCCTGTTGGTCCGCTGAGGCGTGAGGACGATTCCGTCCCCGCAACCCAGTGGACTCCTCAGCCGGCCGGAAGGCAGCAGACCTGCTGGAGTATTGGCGCCGATTTGGGCCTTCCTTGCCCCAGTGGCGGGTCCCCTTTGCCCACCCATGGGGCGCACGCTCAAACGAAAAGCGCCCTGCTCAGAGGGTATTTAGCGCCCCTTTATAAGACGCGTCACTTCAGGCGCGGGGCTGTATCGATGTGCGGCTCCGCCGCGTGAGCGCGACCAGCCACGGACCACCGTCACCCGGAATTCTTCGCGGCAACAACAGCATCGAAAACCACGCGCTTCGGCACCCCTGCCTCCTGCGCCACGGCGGCGATGGCCTCCTTGCGCCGCTCCCCCGCCTCCTCCCGCACCCGGACCCTCCGCACGAACTCCTCGGGCCCGACGTCCTCCGGTCCCTTCTCGGGAGCCCCCTCCACCACCACGGTGATCTCCCCGCGCACCCCCTCCGCGGCCCAGGCGGCGAGCTCCCCCAGTCCCCCGCGCCGGACCTCCTCGTACGTCTTCGTCAGCTCGCGGCACACCGCGCCCCGCCGCTCCGCCCCGAACACCTCGGCCATCGCGGCGAGCGTGTCGTCGAGCCGGTGCGGAGCCTCGAAGTACACGAGCGTCCGCCGCTCCCCGGCCACCTCCCGCAGCCGCCCCAGCCGCTCACCCGCCTTGCGCGGCAGGAACCCCTCGAAGCAGAACCGGTCCACGGGCAGCCCCGACAGCGCGAGCGCGGTGAGCACGGCCGACGGCCCGGGCACGGCGGTCACCCGCACGTCCCTCTCGACGGCGGCCGCGACCAGCCGGTACCCCGGGTCGGACACGGACGGCATCCCCGCGTCCGTGACGAGCAGCACCCGCGCCCCGCCCACCAGCTCCTCGACCAGTTCCGGCGTGCGCGCGGACTCGTTGCCCTCGAAGTACGACACCACCCGCCCCTTGGGCGTGACGCCCAGCGCCTGGGTCAGCCGCCGCAGCCGACGCGTGTCCTCGGCGGCGACGACGTCGGCTCCGGCCAGCTCCTCGGCGAGCCGGGGCGGCGCGTCCGAGATGTCGCCGATGGGGGTGCCTGCGAGTACGAGGATTCCGGTCACGCCCCCATCCTCCCAGGGGCGGGTGTTGCGGACGCATACGGCCATGCACGGGACTCACACAGCACGGTTCCCTACGATGGCGCGGTGACCAGTACCGCGTCCTCCACGGACACCCGGCAGGGCCAGGCGCCGCACGAGCAGCGGCCGTCCTGGCAGCAGCGGCTGCGCCGCTTCGGCTATCAGCAGCCCGCAAGCGACGCCCGTGAGCCCCGTGACGTCCGTGACCGCCTGGTGCCGCCGTACACCGAGCCCAGCCCGCGCCTGTGGGCCGCGCTGGGCATCCCGTACACGCGGGCGGTGCGGCTGGTGCGCTGGTCGGGCTGGATCGGCCCGCTGCTCGTCACGCTGCTGGCGGGGGCGCTGCGGTTCTGGAACCTGGGCAACCCGAAGGCCGTGATATTCGACGAGACGTACTACGCGAAGGACGCGTGGGCGCTCGTCCACCGCGGTTTTGAAGTCAACTGGGACAAGAACGCCAACGACCTGGTCCTCTCGTCCGGCGGGCACGTCACCATCCCGACCGACGCGGCCTACGTGGTGCACCCGCCGGTCGGCAAGTACGTGATCGGGCTCGGCGAGCTGTTGTTCGGCTTCGACCCGTTCGGCTGGCGGTTCATGACCGCGCTGCTCGGCACGCTCTCCGTGCTGCTGCTGTGCCGGATCGGCCGGCGGCTGTTCCGCTCCACCTTCCTGGGCTGTCTGGCGGGCGCGCTGATGGCGGTGGACGGGCTGCACTTCGTGATGAGCCGCACGGCGCTGCTCGACGGCGTACTGATGTTCTTCGTGCTGGCCGCGTTCGGGTGTCTGCTCATCGACCGGGACAGGGCCCGCGCGAGACTCGCCGCGGCGCTCCCGGTGGATGCCGACGGCCGGGTCCGTCCCGACCGGCACACGGCGGAGACGGCCCGGCTGGGGTGGCGCCCCTGGCGCTGGGGGGCGGGCCTGATGCTGGGCCTGGCCATCGGCACGAAGTGGAACGGTCTCTACATCCTGGCCGCGTTCTGCCTGATGGCGGTCCTGTGGGACGTCGGCTCGCGCAAGGTGGCCGGTGCCCGGCACCCCTACGCGGCGGTCCTCAGGCGCGACACGGGCCTCGCGTTCCTCGCCACGGTCCCGGTCGCGATCGTCACCTACCTCCTCTCCTGGGCCGGCTGGATCCTGTCCGCGACCGACGGCTCCGGCGGCTACTTCCGCAACTGGGCGGCGACCAGCGGCAAGGGCGGCAGCTGGACCTTCCTGCCGGACTGGCTGCGCAGCCTGTGGCACTACGAGCACCAGGTGTACGAGTTCCACGTCGGCCTCTCCTCGCCGCACACCTACCAGTCGAATCCGTGGAGCTGGCTGGTCCTGGGCCGCCCGGTGTCGTACTTCTACGAGTCCCCGGCGCCCGGCCGGGACGGCTGTCCCGCCGACGCCGGCGAGAAGTGCGCCCGCGAGGTCCTCGCCCTCGGCACGCCGCTGCTGTGGTGGGTGGCCTGCCTCGCGGTGCTCTACGTCCTGTGGCGCTGGCTGCTCCGCCGCGACTGGCGCGCGGGCGCCATCGCCTGCGGTATCGCGGCCGGCTACCTGCCCTGGTTCATGTACCAGGAGCGCACGATCTTCTTCTTCTACGCCATCGTCTTCCTGCCGTTCCTGTGCCTGGCGGTGGCCATGCTGCTGGGCGCGATCATCGGACCGCCCCGTTCCTCCGACACCCGCCGCGTCGTGGGCGCCACGGGCGCGGGCGTCCTGGTCCTGCTGATCGCCTGGAACTTCATCTACTTCTGGCCGCTGTACACCGGCCAGGCCATCCCGATCGACGACTGGCGGTCGCGGATGTGGCTGGACACCTGGGTCTGATGGGTTTGATCTATGTTCGGCCACGAATCGAAAAGTCCACCCCGGCAGTAACCGCTTCCGCATAGAGTGCCCACGGGACCGAGCTTTCTGAACGCGTTCAAAGGAGCGCGGAAGGCTCAACGGGGAGGGGACCGTCCTATGGGCAAGGGGGTCAAGGTCGCCGTCATAGGCGGCGTGTTCGCGGTGATGGTGGGTGGGGCCGGGTACGGGGCCTACAACCTCGTGAGCGCGCTGAACGGCGACGGGGGCACGAGCGGGGCGTCCGCGGAGAAGCGGTCGGGCCCGCCCGGCAAGGACGAGGTCGAGGAGACCACGGCCAAGTTCTTCGCGGCCTGGCAGAAGGGCACGGTCGCGACGGCGGCGTCGTACACCAACAACGACGCGGCCGCGGATCGGCTGCTGACCGCCTTCGCCGACGACGCGCACATCACCGAGGTGAAGATCACACCGGGCCGGGCGAAGGGCACCACGGTGCCGTACACGGTGAAGGCGAAGGTGTCCTACGACGGGAAGTCCAAGCCGCTGAGCTACAAGAGCGAGCTGACGGTCGTGCGCGGGGTGACCACCGGCCGGGCGCTGGTCGACTGGCAGCCGTCCGTCGTGCACCCCGAGCTGAAGAAGGACGACACGCTCGTCACGGAGCAGTCGGCCAGCCCTCCCATCGAGGCCGTGGGCCGCGACGGCTCGGCGCTCACGAAGGAGAAGTACCCCTCCCTCGGCCCGGTCCTGGACGCCCTGCGCGAGAAGTACGGCGAGAAGGCCGGCGGCACCCCCGGCATCGAACTGGTCGTCCGGCACAACGGAAACGGCGCTCCCGACAGCCCGCTGCTGACCCTCGCCGAGGGCAAGCCCGGCAAGCTCACCACCACGATCAGCCCGAGCGCGCAGGCGGCGGCCGAGAAGGCGGTCAAGCGGTTCGACGAGTCGTCGGTGGTGGCCGTCAAGCCGACCACGGGCGAGGTGCTGGCCGTGGCGAACAACCGTACGGATGGTTTCAACGCGGCCTTCCAGGGCCAGGCGGCCCCGGGCTCCACCATGAAGATCATGACCGCCGCGATGCTCATCGACAACGGCGTGACCTCGATGAACGGCCCGGCGCCCTGCCCGTCCGACGCCATGTGGCAGGGGCAGACCTTCAAGAACCTTCAGGGTATGAAGCCCGACGAGAACGCCACGCTCGCGGGCAGCTTCATGCGGTCCTGCAACACCGCCTTCATCAAGCTCATCGACGAGAAGCCGCTCACCGACGCCTCCCTGACCGAGGAAGCCGAGGAGCGCTTCGGTCTCGGCCGGGACAACTGGAAGACGGGGGTCGCCTCCTTCGACGGCCGTGTCCCGACGGTCAGCGGCCCGGACCGGGCGGCGGGCGCCATCGGGCAGGGCCAGGTCCAGATGAGCCCGCTGAACATGGCCTCCGTGACGGCGACCGCGATCACCGGCACGTTCCGCCAGCCCTATCTGGTCTCCCCGGAACTGGACGACCGTGAGCTCGCCCGGGCCGAGGGCCTGAAGGCGAGCACCGCCGCCCAGCTCAAGCAGATGATGCGGCTCACCGCCACCCAGGGCACCGCCCAGGAGGCCATGCGGGGACTCGGCGGTGACATCGGCGCCAAGACCGGCTCCGCCGAGGTCGACGGCAACGCCAAGTCCAACAGCTGGTTCACCGGATTCCGGGGCGACATCGCGGCCGCGGCCATGACGGAGGAGGGCGGTCACGGCGGCGACGCGGCCGGTCCGATTGTCGCAGCCGTGCTACGAACCGGCGGCTGATCTCATCCCCGCCGGACGGGACTCTAGGGTGGTGGCCGTCGTTGGGACAGCTGAGGGCATCGGGGACCCTGGGATTCGCGGAGGAACGGACAGCAGTGGGCAACAGAAGGCGCGTCGCCGAGCGACGGAAGACGAAGCCCGCCGTGATCGGCGGGATGATCGCCGTGGTCGTCGGCGGAGCCGGATTCGGCGCCTACGCGCTGTACGGCGGCGGCGCGGCGGCCGACGACGGGTCCAGATCGTCCTCCGCCGACCAGAAACCCAAGGTGAAGACCGGGCCCCTGTCACCGTCCGAGGTCACCACCACCGCGCGGGCCTTCCTCACCTCCTGGCAGGCGGGGAAGGTCCCGCAGGCCGCCGCGGCCACCGACGACCCGGCCGCGGCGAAGCTGCTGCTCACCGGCTACACCAAGGACGCCCACGTCAAGGACGTCACCGTCACCCCGGGCACGCCCACCGGTGACAAGGTGCCGTTCTCGGTCAAGGGCACGGTGGCGTACAAGGACACCGAGAAGCCGCTGGCGTACCAGAGCGCGCTGACCGTGGTGCGCCGCACCAGCGACGGAAAGCCGCTGGTGGACTGGCACTCGGCGGTCGTCCACCCGGATCTGAAGGACGGCGACACCCTGGTCACGGGCGAGGCGGGCACGCCCCCGGTCAAGGCGCTCGACCGGGACGGCGGTGAGCTGACCAAGGAGAAGTACGCCTCGCTCGGCCCGGTCCTGGACGGGCTGCGCGAGAAGTACGGCAAGGAGGCCGGCGGCAAGGCCGGCATCGAGCTCCGGGTCGTCCGCGGAAAGGCCGCCAAGGCCAAGGACCTGTCCGACAAGACCCTGCTGGAGCTGAGCGAGGGCACGCCGGGCACGGTGAAGACCACGCTGGACCCCGCCCTCCAGGCCGCCGCCGAGAAGCAGGTCGCGAAGAAGGCCAAGTCGTCGGTGGTCCTGATGCGGGTGTCGACGGGCGAGATCCTGGCCGCCGCCAACGCCTCGCCCGGCTTCAACACCGCCTTCCAGGGCTCCCTCGCCCCCGGCTCCACGATGAAGGTCATCACCTCGTCGCTGCTGCTGGAGAAGGGCCTGGCCTCCCCGGACAAGAAGCACCCGTGCCCGAAGTACTTCACGTACGGGCACTGGAAGTTCCAGAACGACGACAAGTTCGAGATCAAGGACGGCACGTTCAAGGCGAGCTTCGCCCGCTCCTGCAACACGGCCTTCATCAGCCAGGCGCCGAAGCTGAAGGACGACGACCTCACCAAGCAGGCCCAGCAGGTCTTCGGCCTGGGACTGAACAACTGGGCCGTCGGTGTGCCGTCCTTCGACGGCGCGGTGCCGGTGCAGTCGGCGGCCCAGAAGGGCGCCTCGCTGATCGGGCAGGGCGGGGTCCGGATGAACCCGCTGAACATGGCGTCGGTGTCGGCGACGATCAAGTCCGGCACCTTCCACCAGCCGTACCTGGTCTCCCCGGACGTGGACGGGCGGGGGCTCGCGAAGGCCTCGCGCACGATGTCCTCGGGCACGCTGGGCCAGATGCGTGAGCTGATGTCGTACACGGCCGACTACGGCACGGCCGCGGAGGCGATGGCCGGGGTGAGCGGTGACGTCGGCGCGAAGACCGGCTCCGCCGAGGTCGACGGGCAGAAGAAGCCCAACGGCTGGTTCACGGCCTACCGGGGCGACCTGGCGGCCGCGGGCGTGGTCCAGCAGGGCGGCCACGGCGGATCGACGGCCGGGCCGATCGTGGCGGCACTGCTGAAGATGGGCGGCTGAGCCGCGGGTTCAGTGGGTCAGTGCGTCACGGGTTCCGCGGCGGCCATGTAGGTCCGCCGCAGGAACCGCAGCAGCGCCTGCCGCTCGAACTGCACCACCAGCACTCCCTCCGCGGAGTGGAACTCCACCACGGCCTGCACCCGCCCGCACGGCCACACCCGCACGTCACCGCTGCCCGTGGGGGCGCGCAGTCCCTCCTCCAGCAGCTCGCGGCCGAAGGTCCACTCGCGCGCGTCGGCCCCGGGGAGGCCGATGCGCACCGCGCGGGGGTCGCGTTCCGGGTCGTACCGCAGCGTGACCGGGATCGCCTCCAGCTCATCGATCAGCGGGACGGACGCGTCCGTGACGATGTGGGCTCGCGCGTACTGCTCGACTACGGACATCGGACGGTCCCTTCACCGTGCGCCACGTGGGCGGAATCTGTGCGTCCGCCCCCTCTTCAATTTCCCATATTTTCCGGATTGCACCCTTTGAGGCGGAATATCTGGAGTGGGATAAAACAAGCAGCACGCTCTTGCAAACCATTCGCATCAAGCCACATCATCGAACGGTGCATGTACCTGACGGATTCATCAACGCGCCCACCTCCGCCGCCACCGGTGTGATCGCCGCGGGCGCCGTCGCCGTGAGCCTGCGCGGCGCACGCCGCGAACTCGACGAGCGCACCGCACCGCTGGCCGGCCTCGTGGCGGCGTTCATCTTCGCGGTGCAGATGCTGAACTTCCCCGTCGCGGCGGGGACCAGCGGCCATCTGCTCGGCGGCGCGCTCGCCGCGATACTCGTCGGCCCCTACACCGGGGTCCTGTGCGTCTCCGTCGTCCTGCTCATGCAGGGCATCCTCTTCGCCGACGGCGGCCTGACCGCGCTCGGCGTGAACATCACCAACATGGCGATCGTCACCACGGTCGTCGCCTACGCCGTCTTCCGCGGCCTGGTGAAGGTGCTGCCCCGCACCCGCAGGTCGGTCACGGTCGCCTCCTTCGCCGCCGCCCTGCTCTCCGTCCCGGCCGCCGCCCTCGCCTTCACCCTGATGTACGCGATCGGCGGCACCACCGACGTGTCGATCGGCAAGGTCGCCACCGCCATGGTCGGCGTGCACCTGCTCATCGGCATCGGCGAGGCCGTGATCACCGCGCTGACCGTCGGCGCGGTCATCGCCGTACGCCCGGACCTGGTGTACGGGGCGCGTGGCCTCACGCGGAAGCTCAAGCTGCGGGTGAACGGCGAACTGGTCGACGCGCCCGGCACCGAGCCCGAGCCCGCCCCCGCGGCCGCCCGGACCTCGCAGCGCAAGGTCTGGGCCGCGGGCCTGGTCACCTCCCTGGTCCTGGCCGGGTTCGTCAGCTTCTACGCCTCCGCCGACCCGGACGGCCTGGAGAAGGTCGCCACCGACCACGGCATCGACAAGAAGGCGGAGGAGCACTCGGCGGCCGACTCCCCGCTCGCCGACTACGGCGTCAAGGACGTCACCGACGCCCGCCTGTCCGGGGGGCTGGCCGGCGCCATCGGCGTGGGTGTCACGGTCGTCGCGGGCACCGGCGTGTTCTGGGCCGTGCGCCGCCGCCGCTCGGACTCCACCTCCCCGTCGGACACCACGACCACCACGAGCGTCTGACATGGGAGCAGGGCACGCGCACAAGCTCTACCGGCACGGGCACTCGCCCGTGCACGGCCTGCCGCCGCACACCAAGCTCGCCGCGGTCTTCGCCTTCGTCGTGGTCGTGGTGTCCACACCGCGGGAGGCGATGTGGGCCTTCGGGCTGTACGCCGTACTGCTGGGGGTCGTGGCGTACGCCGCGCGCGTGCCCGCCGGGTTCCTGCTCAGGCGGCTGCTGATCGAGGTGCCGTTCGTCGCGTTCGCGGTGCTCATGCCGTTCGTGGCGGAGGGCGAGCGGGTCGACGTCCTCGGCGTGTCCCTGAGCGTGAACGGCCTGTGGGGCGCCTGGAACGTGCTCGCCAAGGGCACGCTGGGCGTCGCCGCCTCGGTGCTGCTGGCCGCCACCACCGAACTGCGCGAGCTGCTGCTCGGCCTCCAGCGCCTGAAGCTCCCGCCCCTCCTCGTGCAGATCGCCTCCTTCATGATCCGCTACGGCGACGTCATCACGGACGAGATGCGGCGCATGCGGATCGCCCGGGAGTCACGCGGCTTCGAGGCCAGGGGCGTCCGGCACTGGGGCGTGCTGGCCAAGTCGGCGGGCGCCCTGTTCATCCGCTCCTACGAACGCGGTGAGCGCGTCCACCTGGCCATGGTCAGCCGCGGCTACGCCGGTGCCATGCCGGTCATCGACGAGGTCACCGCGTCCCGGGCGCAGTGGTCGTACGCCCTCGCCCTCCCGGTGTCCGCGCTCGCCGTCTGTCTGCTGGGATGGTCCCTGTGACTGCTTCCCTCGAGGTCTCGGGCCTCGCCTTCGCCTACCCCGACGGGCACCAGGCCCTCTTCGGCGTCGACTTCTCGATCGCGCGCGGCGAGCGTGTCGCTCTGCTCGGGCCGAACGGCGCCGGCAAGACGACCCTCGTCCTGCATCTCAACGGCATCCTGGCCGGCGGCACCGGCACGGTGGAGGTCGCCGGGCTGCCCGTCGGCAGGCAGCACATGGCGGAGATCCGGCGCCGGGTCGGCATCGTCTTCCAGGACCCGGACGACCAGCTCTTCATGCCGACCGTGCGGGAGGACGTGGCGTTCGGGCCCGCGGCGGCCGGGCTGAAGGGGCCGGAGCTGGAGGCGCGCGTGGACCGGGCGCTGGAGCGGGTCGGCATGGCCGACTTCAAGGACCGTCCGCCGCACCACCTCTCCTTCGGCCAGCGCCGCCGGGTCGCCGTCGCGACCGTCCTGGCCATGGAGCCGGAGATCCTCGTCCTCGACGAGCCCTCCTCCAACCTGGACCCGGCCTCCCGCCGCGAACTGGCCGACATCCTCCGCTCCCTCGACGTGACCGTGCTGATGGTCACCCATGACCTCCCCTACGCCCTGGAGCTGTGCCCGCGCTCCCTGATCCTCAGCGACGGCGTCATCGCAGCGGACGGAGCGACCGGTGAGCTGCTCTCCGACGAGGAACTGATGCGCGCCCACCGCCTGGAGCTGCCGTTCGGTTTCGACCCCCGGTCCGTACCGGCCGCTCCGGCCCGTCCGTGACAGAGCCCGTCCGTGACAATGGGCGCGTGACGAACGAGGAGACCACGAGTCGGGGTGCCTCACTGCTGCTTGACCAGCAGCTGTGCTTCGCGCTGTACGCCGCCCAGCGCGCGGTGACGGCCGCGTACCGTCCGCTCCTCGACGAACTGGGCCTCACCTACCCGCAGTACCTGGTCCTGCTGGTCCTCTGGGAGCGCGGCGAGACCCCGGTCAAGGAGCTGGCTGAGGCGCTGCGGCTCGACTACGGGACGGTGTCGCCGCTGCTCAAGCGACTGGAGAGCGCGGGTCTCGTACGGCGTGAGCGGTCGGCGCGGGACGAGCGGTCGGTGCTCGTGGACGCGACCGAGCGCGCGGAGCAACTCCGGGAGCGCGCGGCGCGCGTGCCCGGTGCGCTGCTCACCACGACGGGGCTCGACGACACGGAGGTCGCGCGGCTCCGCGAGGAGCTGTGGCGGCTGGCTGAGCGGGCCGGGTCGGCGGCGGACAGAGCCCGCTGATCACAAGGGTTACCCCCGGTTGCATCCCCCTGGTCGCACCAGACCGGTTACCGGTCAGTACCTTGTGCACGATGTGTTTGTGCGCACTTGTTTGTGGGGGAGGACAGCATGACTGACGGCACCGCCGTCGACACCCGCCCGACGAAGATCATGTACGTCGCCGAGGCCACCGCCCACGGCGGCCGCGAGGGCTACGTCACCAGCCAGGACGGCCACATCGACCTCAGGGTCGCGATGCCCCCGCAGCTCGGCGGCGACGGCAACGGCACCAATCCGGAACAGCTCTTCGCGGCCGGTTACAGCTCCTGCTTCCACAACGCGCTGATCCTCGTCGGCAACCGCGAGGGCTACGACCTGACCGGCTCCACGGTCTCCGCCAAGGTCGGCATCGGCCCCAACAAGCAGCACGGCTACGGCCTCGCGGTCGCCCTCAGCGTCTCCCTCCCGGTCCTCGACCCCGACCTCGCGGCCAAGCTGGTGGACGCGGCCCACGAGATCTGCCCGTACTCGAACGCGACCCGGGGGAACATCGACGTGACGATCCTGCTTGGGTGAAGGGGAGCACCGCAGCGAGACGAGGAGTACGGACGTGGACGTGCACGGCACAGTCGCCGAGGGCTTCGAGCCGGTCAGGGAAGCGTTCGCGAGGAACTTCCAGTCGCTCGGGGAGCGGGGCGCGGCGGTCGCCGTCTACCGGGACGGGCAGCGGATCGTCGACCTGTGGGCCGGCACGAAGGACGTCGACGGCACGGCCCCCTGGGAGCACGGCACCGCCCAGGTCGTGCGCTCGGCGACGAAGGGCGTCGCCGCCGCCGTACTCCTGCTGCTGCACCAGCGCGGACAGCTGGACCTGGACGCGCCGGTGGGCCACTACTGGCCCGAGTTCAAGGCGCGGGGCAAGGAACGGGTGCTGGTCCGGCACGTCCTGAACCACCGGGCCGGCCTGCCGGTGCTCGACCGGCCCCTCACCCCCGAGCAGGCCCTCGACCCGCTCCGGGGCCCCGAGGCCGTCGCCGCCCAGGCCCCCGCCTGGGAGCCCGGCACCGACCACGGCTACCACGCCCTCACCTACGGCTGGCTGCTGGACGAACTGGTACGGCGGGTGACCGGGCAGGGCACCGGCGACTGGCTCGCCTCACAGCTCACCGGCCCGCTGGGCCTGGACCTCTGGCTGGGCCTGCCGGAGACCGAGGCCGGCCGGGTCGGACGCACGGGCCGCGTCGAGGGCCCCGAGCCGGCCGGTGGCCTGCGCAGCCGCCCCAAGCGTTCCGTCACCGAGGCCTACGAGGACCCGGCGTCCCTGACCCGCCGGGCCTTCGCGGCCATCACCCCGTTCCCGGACCAGAACGACCCGGCCTACCGCGCGGCGGCCCTCCCCGCGACCAACGCCATAGCGACGGCGGACGGACTGGCCCGCTTCTACGCGACGCTGATCGGCGACACGGCCGGCACCGCCCGCCTCTTCACACCGGAGACGGTCGAACTGGCCCGGGCCGAGGAGTCGGCGGGCCCCGACCGGGTCCTGGTGGTCGGCACCCGCTTCGGCCTCGGCTACATGCTGCACGGCAGTGCCTCCCCCTTCCTCACCCCGGGCTCCTTCGGCCACCCGGGCCGCGGCGGCGCCCTGGGCTTCGCCGACCCGGAGACCGGGATCGCCTTCGGCTACGTCACCAACGGCTTCCGCAAGACGGTGACGGCGGATCCGCGGGCGCAGGGGCTGGTGCGGGCGGTGCGGGGGGCCATCAGTATGTGAGGCGGCTCTAGACGTGGATCGGGTGGGACGTCCGACCGGACGCCTGGTCGATCTCCCCGTGGGCCTTGGTCAGCAACTGCATGGCGAGTTCGTTGAGCGCCCGGGCCGCGGCGATCTCCTCCCCGACCCTGGGCTGATTGACGTCGGTCTGGTGCCGGCTGGCGTGCCCGTGCGCCCGTACCTCGCTGCCGTCGGGCAGCCGGACCATCGCGACCGCCCGGGTGTGCTGGTCGTCTTCCCTGAACTCCATCTCGACGTGCCATCCCACACTGGTGTGCATCATGACGATCACCTCCGGAACACCTAGTTCCAGGGTGCTCCTCCGGCGGGTCGGGCGCACCCGTCCGTTCCCGCCTCATCCGGCGTGCAGCATCAGCCCGATCCCGACGACGAGCAGCCCGGCCGCGGCGATCCTCGGCGCCCCGAACCGCTCCTTGAAGAACACGGCCCCGATGGCGGCGCCCACGATGATGGACGACTCGCGCAGGGCGGCGATGGGGGCGAGTTCGGCCTTGGTCTGGGCCCACAGCACGAGGGCGTAGGCGGCGACGGAGAGAGCGGCCCCGACCAGCCCGATCCCCGCGAACGGCCGCAGGGTCGCCACGGTCCCCCCGTGCCAGCGGCTCACGGCGTACGCCGGGATCACGACCCCCTGGACCGCCAACAGCCAGGCGATGTACCCGAGGGAGGACCCGGAGGCGCGCACGCCGAGCCCGTCGACGACGGTGTACGCCGCTATCGCCAGCCCGGTCGCCAGGGCCGCTCCGATCGCGGCCCAGTCGGGCCGGTGCCCGCGCAGGCCCCACAGGGCGACGCCGGTCAGCCCCGCGCAGGACAGGGCGATACCGGCCGCGGCCCACCTGTCGGGCACCTCGTCGGCGAAGACCGCCGCGAGCACCGTCACCACGAGGGGCGCGGTGCCGCGCGCGATGGGATAGGCCTGCCCGAAGTCGCCCAGCCGGAAGGACGTCATCAGCAGTGCGTAGTAGGCGATGTGGATGACGGCGGAACCGAGCAGGTAGGGCCAGGCCCGGTCCGCCGGGAACGCCACGAAGGGCGCCATGGCCAGCCCGATGAGCAGCCCACCGCCCGAGATCAGCGCGAACCCGGCCAGCTTGTCGGTGATCTTGTGCGCGATGGCGTTCCAGCTGGCGTGGGTGACGGCGGCGAGCAGTACGGCGGCTGTGACCAGCGGCGTCACGAGGCGCTCTCGCGCACGTCCACGAGCGTGCCGCCGGCATGGGCGACGAGGTCCTCGGGTGCCATGGGGAAGACGGTGTACGGCGTCCCGGCGGCGGCCCAGACGGTCTCGTGCCGGAGCAGGGACCGGTCGGCGAGCACGCGCGTCTTCGTCCGGTGCCCGAAGGGCGGCACGCCACCGATCGCGTACCCGGTGGTCTCCCGTACGACATCGACCTTGGCCCGGGTGACCTTCTCCGCACCGAGCTCCTTGCGCACGAGCTCGAGGTCCACCCGGGACGCCCCGTCCATGAGCACCAGGACGGGCACGCCGTCGGCAGCGAAGATCAGCGACTTGCAGATCTGACTCAACTCGCACCCCACGGCGGCGGCGGCCTCGGTGGCGGTACGGGTGGCTTCAGGGAACCGGCGGATCCGGGTGAGCAAACCGGCGAGCCCCAGCTCCCGCAGGGCCTGCGCGAACAGGGGGTGTGCTCCGGAGTTCTCGGCGTCAGTGGCGGCTGTCGTCGTCATGGGGGGCACGGTAGCGGTGGGTGTATGGGCCACGCGAGCGGGTTGGCGCGGAGCGCAACCCGCTCGCGGAGCAACTGCCAGGTCAGGCGCGTACCAGCTCCCGGTCCGCGTCCCCCTTGTCGGAGTCCGGGCCCCGCAGGCCCTCGCCCTCGACGTCGACGTTGGGCAGGGCCCGGTCCAGCCACTTCGGGAGCCACCAGGCCTTGCGGCCGAGGAGGGCCAGGACGGCCGGGACGATCGCCATGCGGACGATGAACGCGTCGAAGAAGACCGCGATCGCGAGGCCGAAGCCGATCATCTTGACCATGGACTCGGACGAGCCGATGAAGCCGGCGAAGACGGCCATCATGATGACCGCCGCGGCGGTCACCACCCTCGCCCCGTGCCGGAAGCCCGTGACGATCGCCTGGGCGGGCTTCTCGCCGTGGACGTAGGCCTCCCGCATCCGGGTCACGAGGAAGACCTCGTAGTCCATCGCGAGGCCGAAGACCACGCCGACCATGAAGATCGGCATCATCGACATGACCGGGCCGGTCTGCTCCACGCCCATCAGGCCCGACAGCCAGCCCCACTGGAAGACCGCGACGACCGCGCCGAGGGCCGCCATGACCGAGAGGAGGAAGCCGAGGGCCGCCTTCAGGGGGACCAGGATCGAGCGGAAGACGACGATCAGGAGCAGGAAGGCCAGGCCGACCACCAGGACCAGGTACGGCACGAGCGCGTCGTTGAGTTTCTCGCTGACGTCGATGTTCATCGCCGTGCTGCCTGTGACCAGGACGTTCGCGTCCGTGTCGGCCTTGATGTCCGCACCCGCGTCCCGGATGCCGTGCACCAGGTTCTCCGTCGTGACGGACGACGGCTTGGAGCCGGGGACGACGGTGATGGTCGCCGTGTCACCGGCCTTGTTGGGCGCCGGCGGCGTCACCGTGACGACGTCCTTCAGGCCCTTGATCTCGTCGCCGACCTTCGTGAAGGCCGCCTTCGGGTCGTCGCTTCCCTTCGCGTCGACGACGACCATCAGCGGGCCGTTGAAGCCCGGTCCGAAGCCCTCGGAGAGCAGGTCGTAGGCGCGGCGCTGGGTGGTGGAGGTGGGCTGGGAGCCGTCGTCGGGCAGGCCCAGTTCCAGGGAGCTCGCCGGGACGGCCGCCGCGCCGAGGCCGATGACGCCGAGCAGCAGGACCGCGATCGGGCGGCGGACGACGAAGCTCGCCCAGCGCGTGCCCAGGTTGGGGCGCTCCGGCTTCTGCGAAGGTTCCTCCGAAGGTTCCTCCGAAGGCTTCTTCGAAGGAACCTTCGCGGCCCGGCCCAGCAGCTTCCCCTTCTCCCCCGCCGGCTTCACCCTGCGGCCCGCGTACCCGAGCAGCGCCGGGATCATGGTCAGTGCGATCAGCACCGCGATGGCCACCGTTCCCGCCGCCGCGATGCCCATCTTCGTCAGCATCGGGATGTTGACGACGGAGAGGCCGACCAGGGCGATCACGACGGTCAGGCCGGCGAAGACCACGGCGGAGCCCGCGGTGCCCACCGCGCGGCCCGCCGCTTCCTCGCGTTCCCGGCCCTCGGCCAGTTCCGCGCGGTAGCGGGAGACGATGAAGAGCGCGTAGTCGATGCCGACCGCCAGGCCGATCATCATCGCGAGGGTGGAGGTGGTCGTGCCGAGGTCGAGGGCGCTGGCGAGGCCGGTGATCGCGGAGACGCCGATGCCCACGCCGATGAGGGCCGTCAGCAGCGGCAGACCGGCCGCGACGAGCGAGCCGAAGGTGATGACGAGGACCACCGCGGCGACCGCGATGCCGATGATCTCGCTGGAGCCGGTGTGCGGAACCGCCTGGAGCGCGTCACCGCCGATCTCGACGGTCAGCCCGGTCGCCCGCGCGTCCCGCGCGCTGTCCTCCAGGGCGTCCTTCGCGGCGTCGTCGAGCTCCATGCCGGAGACCTTGTACGACACCTGCGCGTAGGCGATCGTGCCGTCCTTGCTGACGGCCTTCGCCTGGTACGGGTCCGTGACGCGGACGACCTCGGAGCCGTCGGACAGGGCCCGCACGGTCTTCTCGACGGTCGCCTTGTTGCTGGCGTCGGTCATCTTCTCGCCGGCCGGCGCCTTGAAGACGACGCGTGCGGTCGCTCCGTCGGCACTCGCGCCGGGGAAGCGCTGTTCCAGCAGGTCGAAGGCCTTCTGCGCCTCGGTGCCCGGGATGGAGAACGAGCTGTTGCCCGCGGCGGGGGCGCTGGCCGCGCCGACTCCGGCGAGGGTCAGCAGGGCCACCCAGATCAGGGCCGCGAAGTGCCGTCGCCGGAACGAGAGCCGGCCGAGTTTGTAGAGGAATGTCGCCACGAGGGCTACTCCCGTTCAGGTCGTGGGGTCGTTTCTGGGCAGGGCTGATCAGCCCGACGACGTGAGCGGTTACGTCAGGTGGAGGGCTTGCTGAAGGGGACTTGTCAGATGGCGGGGACGCCGAGGGCGGGGAGGACCACGGCGTCGATGTACGAGATGAGGAACTCCTGCGTCGGCGGCTGGTCGTCGATCAGCGTGCGCGTGGCGAACGCGCCGACGAGCATGTGCACGATGTACTCCAGGGCCGGGCAGTCGGCGCGGACTTCACCGCGGTCGACGGCCCGTCGCACTATGCGGTGGAACTCCTCCATCTCCGGTTCGATGAGCAGTTCCTTGAACGCCTGGAGGAGGTCCGGGTTGCTGTGCACCGCCATGAACAGACCCCGCATCAGTGCGGCGTTCTGCTGCATGGTGCAGTCGTCCTCACGCGAGGTGATGGCGTGCAGGTCGCCCCGCAGGGATCCGGTGTCGACGTCGGAGATGTTGCCCGGCTTGTTGTGCCGGATCGCCTTCGCCACCAGCTCCGGCTTGCCGCCCCACTGGCGGTAGAGCGTGGCCTTGCTGGACCGGGTGCGGGCGGCCACGGCGTCCATGGTGAGGGCGTCGTAGCCGACTTCGCGGAGCAGGTCGAGCACGGCCGCGTACAGCTCGGCCTCACGCTCGGGGGTGATCCGGCTGCGACGCCCGGCGGCGACCTCGGCCATCCCTGCCACCTTCCTGCTCCGGTCCCTGCTGCGATACCTGCCGCGAACGACACGGTTTCGTACACGACGAATGTAGCGCAGTCCCCGATAGAAACGAAACGGTTTCGTACGTGTCGCGGGTCACCGCACCCAGTTTGCCCTGACTTGCTGCGGTAAGCCCCCGGGCAAAGCATGGGGAGGTGAGCTATCTGCGTCTGCCGCACCTCCATGACGACCTGCTGTGCTTCGTGGCCGAGGACGACCTCTGGCTCGCCCCCCTCGACAGCCCGGGCCGCGCCTGGCGGCTCACGGTCGACCGCACCAGGACGGGCCCCGCCCGCTTCTCCCCCGACGGCCGGCACCTCGCGTACACGAACTGGCGCAGCCTGGTGCCCGAGGTCCATCTCCTCCCGGTGGACGGCGGCCCGGCCCGGCAGCTGAGCCACTGGGGCAGCATCGACACCCGGGTCTGCGGCTGGACCCCCGACGGCGAGATCCTGGCCGTGGCCTCGCACGGCGAGCCGTTCTCGTACTTCACCTGGGCCTACAAGGTCTCCCCGGACGGCGACCCGGGCCGCAAACTGCCCTGGGGGCCGGTGGCCGACATCCAGGTCGCCGACATCGGCACAGAGCGCAGGTCCCTCCTCCTGACCGGCACCCCGCCGCACGAACCGGCCTCGTGGAAGCGCTACCGGGGCGGGGCCACGGGCCGGCTCTGGCTGCACGGCGAACGGCTGCTGGCCGGTCTCGGCGGCCATCTGCACTCCCCCATGTTCGTCGGCGGCCGGATCGCCTTCCTCTCCGACCACGAGGGCGTCGGCAACCTCTACTCCTGTGCCTACGACGGCTCCGACCTGCGCCGCCACACCGACCACGAGGCCTTCTACGCCCGGCACGCCGCCAGCGACGGCACCCGGGTCGTGTACCAGTGCGCGGGCGACCTGTGGCTGGTCGACGACCTGTCGCCGGACTCCGAGCCGCGCCGGCTGGACGTGCGGATGGGCGGTCCGCGCGCGGGGCGGCGCCCGTACCAGGTGGCGGCGGCCCAGCACGTGGACGGGATCTCGGTCGACGAGACCGGGCGGGCCAGTGCCGTCGTCGTACGCGGCAGCCTGTACTGGCTCACCCACCGGGACGGCCCGGCCCGCACCCTCACCGACACCCCGGGCGTCCGGGGGCGGATGCCGGAGATGCTCGGCGCGAGCGGCCGGGTGGCGTACGTGACGGACGCGGAGGGCGAGGACGCGATCGAGATCGCCTCCCTGCCCCGGGCGAGCGGCGACCGCGGCCCCAGGCGGCTGGCCTCGGGGGAGCTGGGCCGGGTACGCGAGCTGGTGTCGGACCCGGAGGGCGAACGGCTCGCGGTCGCCTCGCACGACGGGCGACTGCTGCTGGTCGACGTCACCGAGGAGTCCGAGGGCGGGGTCGACGAGCTGATCCGGTCGGTCAACGGGCCCGTGCGGGACCTCGCGTTCTCCCCGGACGGGCAGTGGCTGACCTGGTCGCACCCGGGCATCGGGCGCACCCTGCGGCAGATCAAGATGGCCCGGCTCGGCACAGCGGCGGGAGGCGACCGGTTCATCGTCGACGTCACCAACGGCCGTTTCGAGGACGAGAACCCGGTGTTCACACGCGACGGCCGCTACCTCGCCTTCCTCTCCTGGCGCGGCTTCGACCCCGTCTACGACGTGCACACCGGCGACCTGTCCTTCCCGCTGGGCTGCCGCCCGTACCTCGTCCCACTGTCCTCGGCGACGCCGTCCCCGTTCGCGGTGAACCCGGAGGGCCGCCCGGCGGCCGGGGGTCTGGACCCGGTGGAGGGCGACGAGAACGGGAAGAACGGGGCCGCCGTGACCGTGGAGGTGGAGGGGCTGGAGAGCCGGGTCACGCCCTTCCCGGTGGCCGCCTCCAAGTACTCGGCGCTGCGTCCGGTGGCGGGCGGCGGGCTGGTGTGGCTGCGCTGGCCGATCTCGGGCGCGCTCGGCGAGACCTTCGCCAACCCGGACGACACCAGCGGCCGGCCGACACTGGAGCACTTCGGCATCAGCAGGGCCAGGAAGACCGAACTCGCCGTCCACCTGGACTTCTTCGCGGTCAGCGGCGACGGCACCCGGCTGGTCGTGGCCGACGAGGGCGAGCTGCGCGCTGTTCCGGCCACCGAGCAGGGCGACTCGGACACGACGGTGTGGATCGACGCACGCCGGATCCTGCACGTGGTCGACCCGGCGGCGGAGTGGCGGCAGGCGTACGAGGAGGCAGGGCGGCTGACCCGGGCGTACTTCTGGGATCCGGGCATGTGCGGCATCGACTGGGACGGGGTGCTGGACCAGTACCGTCCGCTGGTCGGACGGGTCGCGTCCCCGGACGAGTTCGCGGACCTGCTGCGCGAGGTGCTGGGCGAGCTGGGCACCTCCCACGCCTACGTCACGGCCGCCCGGCGGGGTGAGGGCCCGCCGCACTACCAGCGGCGGCAGGGCCTGCTGGGCGCCAACTTCGTACGACGGGACGGCGGCTGGACCGTCAAGCGGATCCTGGCCGGCGACTCCTCGGACTCCAAGGCCCGTTCCCCGCTGGCCGGTACGGGCATCCGGGAGGGGGCGGTGCTGACCCACGTCGACGGCCGCCCGGTGGATCCGGACACGGGCCCGTATCCGCTGCTGGCGGGCGCGGGCGGTACGACGGTGGAGCTGACCTTCTCCCCTGCGGCGAAGCCGCCGGAGGGCGAGGGCCCGCCGCGCCGGGTCGCCGTCGTCCCACTGGTCGACGAGCGACCGTTGCGCTACCAGGACTGGGTGGCCAAACGCCGGGCGGTGGTCAGGCAGTTGAGCGGGGGCCGCTGCGGCTATCTACACATCCCGGACATGGGCGGTTCGGGCTGGGCGCAGTTCAACCGCGACCTGCGCATAGAGGTGTCCCGTCCGGCCCTGATCGTGGACGTGCGCGGCAACGCCGGCGGCCACATCAGCGAGCTGGTCGTCGAGACGCTGAGCCGCACGATCCTGGGCTGGGACCTGACCCGCGACGCACAGCCCGTGTCGTACCCCTCGAACGCGCCGAGGGGCCCGGTGGTGGCGCTGGCGGACGAGGCGACCTCCTCCGACGGCGACATGATCATCGCCGCGTTCAAGCTGCTGAAGCTGGGCCCGGTGGTGGGGCAGCGCACCTGGGGCGGTGTGGTCGGCATGACCGGCCGTCACGAGCTGGGGGACGGCACGGTGATCACGGTGCCGATGAACGCGGCCTGGTTCGACGCGTACGGCTGGTCGGTGGAGAACCGGGGTGTCGCCCCGGACATCGACGTCCTGCGCACCCCGCTGGACTGGGCGGAGGGCCGGCACGCCCAGTTGACCGACGCGGTGGAGCTGGCCCTCGGGCTGCTGGAGACCAACCCTGCGGCGACGCCGCCGACTTACAGCGACGTACCGGACCGCTCCCGTCCGAAGCTGCCGCCCCGGGCGTGAGAAGCCGGGGCGTGCGGAGGCCGGGGCGTGCGGAGGCCGGGGCGTGCGGAAGCCGGAGGACGCGAGAAGGGGTGCCCCGCGCGAGGCACCCCTTCCCTTCAGCGCGCAACGTCAGGCGTCGTAGTCCTGGTCGAAGCGGTCCTCCTGCTCGCGCTCCCGCTCACGGTCACGGTCACGCTGCGGGTGCTGCGGCGAGTCCATGTCCTCGTCGCGCCGGCGGCCGCGGCCCTGCACCTGCTCGCGGGCCTGGTCGGCCTTCTGGCGGGCCTGGTTCTGCCACTGCTCGGACTTCTCCTGGAACTGGTCCTTCATACCCATGTGGGTTCACTCCCGTTGGGGGTGAGGGGATCTGGCTCGATCAGATTCACACGGGTCGTGACCGTCCGCATGTCGATCACTTACGGAGCGTAGTCCTGTGCTGTTCGTCGGCCGCTCCGCCCGCCCCGACGAGGCCCGTGCGCAGGCCCGTCAGCCGGTCCGCGAACCGCCGCATCTCCCGCTGCCCCACCGTGCCGATCACCCCGGGCAGGTATCCGCGCACGCCCTGCATGCCGCGCAGCCACCACTGCCCGTACACATGGCTCGACCTCCGCTCGATCCCGGCCACGAGCCGGTCCACCGCGGGACCCAGGGGGTAGGTCTTGTTGGACGGCCAGGGCAGTCGCTGCCTCAACTCCCGCATGACGTCGTCCTGGTCGGCCCCGCGCACCATGTCGGTGTCGGTCCAGGACAGATACCCGACGCCGACCTTCACGCCCAGGTGCCCGACCTCGGCGCGCAGACTGTGCGCGTACGCCTCCACGCCGGACTTGGAGGCGCAGTAGGCGGTCATCATCGGCGCCGGGGTGATCGCGGCGAGGGACGCGATCTGCAGCAGATAGCCCCGGCTCCGCGTCAGCAGCGGCAGGAAGGCACGGGCGGTCACCGCCGAGCCGACCAGGTTGACCTCGATCACCCGCCGCCAGGACTCCGGGTCGGACTCGGCGAACGGCCCGCCCGTGGCGACACCGGCGTTGGCGACGACGATGTCCACCCTGCCGAAGCGCGCCTCGACCTCACTCGCGACCCGGGCCATCGCCTCGTGGTCGGTGACGTCGGCGTACCAGTGGTCGCTGTCGCTGTGCAGCCGCCCGGAGACCTGCTTGAGGGCGTCCGGCTCCAGGCCGACCAGCGCCACCTTCACGCCGCGCGCGGAGAGCTTGCGGGCCAGCAGCTCCCCCACGCCGCGCGCCGCCCCGGTCACCACGGCGACCTTCCCTTCGAGGTTCACCCTGCTCATGCGCTCTCCTCGGTCACGACGTGGATGTGTGCGCCGGCGAGTTCCCGGATCTTCGCGCCGACGAGTTCGGGCGCCTCGACCGGTGTCATGTGGCCGATGCCGGGCAGCTCGGTGAGACCGGTGCAGTGCGGCAACGCGGCGGCCAGGGCCCGGGCCTGCACCGGCGGCGTCAGCCGGTCCGCCGTACCGACGACCACGGCCGTGGGCACGTCCAGTTCCCGCACGCCGTGGTCGAGGTCGAGCAGGTCCAGCACGGTCGACCAGGTGTGGCGGACCTTGCGCGGGCAGGCGTGCACGATGCGGGCGCAGGCCTCGACCATGTGCGGGGCCGAACCGGGTCCCATCGTCCCGTACTTGAGGATCCGGCGGGCCAGGGGCGTGACCGGCCCGAGCGGGGCGCGGGAGCCGAGGATCCGCCGGGTCAGCCAGGTGCGCAGCCGCCCGGGCCGCATCGGCACGACGGTGGAGGCCGCGACCAGCTGCGAACTGCCCGTGCTGCACAGCAGGACGGCGGCGGTGTGCGCGCGGAAGACGGCCCGCCCGGAGGCCGCCATCACGGTCATGCCGCCCATGGAGTGCCCGGCGATGACGGCCTGTTCGCCCGGGGCGAGGGTGGCGGTGAGGACCGCCTCCAGGTCGTCGGCGAGCGCGTCGGTGCTGCACGCGGGGCTCGCGGGGCTGCGTCCGTGGCCACGCTGGTCGTAGGCGATGACCCGGTGGTCGGCGGCCAGTTCGCGGATCTGCGCCGCCCAGAAGGCGGTGGAGCAGGTCCAGCCGTGGGCCAGGACGACGGCGGGGCCGCCGTCGGGCCCGTGGATCTCGACGTGCAGGCGGGCCCCGTCGGCGGAGACGGCGGTCAGTTCCCGCGCGGGGGCGGGCGGGGCGTAGGGGCCGGAGTCGACGTGCAGGAGACGGCTCACGCGTCCACCCCGGCCTTGCTCTCGGCGTTCCCGGCCTTCTCGCTATTCTCGGCCTTCTTCGTCACGGGGGCCCGCAGGACGGCGTACTCCGTGAGGTCCACCCGCCGCGTCGCCCGCCGGAACTCTCCGGTGGTGCCGGGCCAGATGGTGGTGTTGCGGCCGCTCGCGTCGAGGTACCAGCTGGTGCAGCCGCCGGTGTTCCACACGGTCCGCTTCATGCGCTCCTGCACCCGGTGGTTCCAGGCGCGCACGGCGCTCGGGCGGGCGTCGAGGGCGACCCGGCCGCCGAGGACGTCGAGCTGGCGGACGTAGTCGGCCAGGTAGTTCAGCTGCGACTCGATCATGAGGATCATCGAGGAGTTCCCGAGACCCGTGTTGGGCCCGATGATCGTCATCCAGTTGGGGAAGCCCGCGGCACTGGCGCCGCGCAGGGCTTCCATACCGCCCTTCCAGCTCTCGGCGAGGGTCCGCCCGTCGGCGCCCACGACCCGCTCGGCGATGGGCATGTCGGTGACGTGGAAGCCGGTCCCGAAGACGATCGCGTCCACCTCGGCCTCGCTGCCGTCGACGGCGACGAGAGTGGAGCCGCGCACCTCGGCGAGCCCGCTCGCCACCACGTCCACGTTGGGCTGCGCGAGCGCCGGGTAGTAGTCGCTGGACAGCAGGATCCGCTTGCAGCCGATGCGGTAGTCGGGGGTGAGTTTCGCTCGCAGGGCCGGGTCCTTGATGGAGCGGGCCATGTTGCGCCGGGCCAGGTCCTCGACGAGGCCGAGCTGCTTGGGATGCTTGGTGAACGCCTGGACCTGCAACTCCCGGATGCCCCACAGCAGTCCGCGCCTGAGCTGCGAGGTGAAGGGCAGCTGCCGGTGCAGCCACCGCTCGGCGTCGCTGATGTCCCGGTCGACGCGGGGCATGACCCAGGGCGGGGTGCGCTGGAACAGGGTCAGTCGCGAGACCTCGGGCTGGATGGCGGGCACGATCTGGGCGGCCGACGCCCCGGTCCCCACCATGGCGACGCGCTTGCCGCGCAGGTCGCAGTCGTGGTCCCAGCGGGCCGAGTGGAAGACCTCGCCGGGGAAGGAGTCCAGCCCCGGGACGTCCGGGATCTTCGGGTCGGACAGCGGCCCGGTGGCCGACACGACGAGGTCAGCCGACAGGCTCCCGCTGCTGGTCTCGATGTCCCAGCACAGCCGGTCGCCGTTCCAGGTCATCCGCTTCACCTCCGAGTCGAAGCGGAGGTGCGGGCGGAGCCGGAACACGTCCGTCACATGCTCCAGGTAGGCGCGGATGTGCTCCTGCCCCGAGAAGGTGCGCGGCCAGTCGGGGTTGGGCGCGAAGGAGAACGAGTACAGATGCGACGGCACGTCACACCGGCACCCCGGGTAACTGTTGTCCCGCCAGGTGCCGCCGACGCTGCTCGCCCGCTCCAGGACGACGAAGTCGGTGACGCCCTCGCGGCGCAGCCGTACGGCGGCCCCCAGCCCGCCGAACCCGGACCCGACCACCGCGACCCGCACATGCTCGCGTTCGTGTTCGCGTCCCTGTTCGCGTTCGCCCATGCCGACACCTCCACACACCACGAGGACCGTGCCAGTGAACACTGGCGCAATGGGAGCGTAGGGCAGCGGCGTACTGATGGGTAGGGGGCGGGACGAGGAAGTTACCCCTGGTACGCCTTAAGGTGCCCAGGTGGCCGAGAAGCGTGAATACCGCATGGAAGAGCTGGCCCGCCTGGCCGGGATCACGGTGCGCACCCTGCGCTTCTACCGCGAACGCAAACTGATCCCGCCACCCCGCCGCGAGGGCCGCATCGCCTGGTACGACGACGACCACCTGGCCCGGCTGCGCACGATCACGGCCCTGCTGGAACGCGGCCACACCCTCAGCGGCATCGCGGAGCTCGCGGAGGCCTTCGACCACGGCCGGGACGTCGGCGACCTGCTCGGCGTCGGCGCCCCGACCGAGGAGGAACCGATTCACCTCACCCCCGAGGAACTGGCCGACCACTTCGCCGGCGAGGCCACCCCCGAGAACCTCGCCGCCGCCATGGAACTGGGCTACCTCGGCACCGACGGCGGCGAGATCGTCCACATCAGCCGCCGCCTCCTGGACGTCTCCTCGGCCCTGGTCCACGAGGGCATCCCCCTCGCTGAGGTCCTCCGCGCCGCCAAGCAGGTCCGCACCCACGCCGACGCCCTGGCCGACCTCTTCACCGACCTGGTCCTGCGCCACGCCTCCGAGAACGACCTGCCCCGCCTGCGCCCACTGGCCCGGAGCGTGGTGGAGGCGGAGCTGTCGCTGGCGTTGGACCGGCGGATGCGAAGGCAGGCGTAGCTCCTACGTTCACTCCATCGGGTCACATTTCAGGCTTATGAGGCACGGACTCCCGCTCACACTCCGAGAGTGAGATCGAAAAAGCCCCGGCGACTGTGTCAGCAGCCCCGAGGCGTGGCCGACACCTCCAAGGAGCGTCGACGTGCTTGAGCGTAGCCCCCGATCAACCCCGCGCCGTCCGTATTCCCCATCTGTCGGGCGACCGAGGGCCCTTGCCGCTCTACGTCTCAGTTGCCTCACCAGCGTGACGACTTCGCCGAGTCGACAGCGGTCGGCCATCCAGCTCTGCGCCGAAGGGCTGGGCTTCGCCTTGGTCGCCGAGGCTTCCGACCTGGGGGTATCCGCCCGCCGGACGTCCCGTTCGAGAGGCCCGCCCTGTCGTCCTGGCTGCGTCGGCCTCACGAGTACGAAGCGGTCGTCTGGGCACACGTGGATCGCGCGGTGCGGTCGATGGCACACATGGCCGAGTTGATCGCGTGGGGACGGCAGCACGCCCGGACACTCGTCTTCGGCCTGCCCGACGCCGACTGTCCACTCGTCGTCACACCACAGGCGGGCAGCTCGACCATTCGGCGTTGCATGGATCTGGCACACCACGCCGAGGTGGAAGCACGCACCATCTCCGACCGGCTCAGCAGCAGTCATGCGGCACTGCGCGCGACCGGCCGCTACGGCGGCGGGCTGGTCCCCTTCGGTTACCGGAAGGCGCCCCATCCCTCTGGCAGCGGATGGGGTTTGACTCCCGACCCCGAGTCCGCCGCCCTGGTCCACAAGATCGTACAAGAGGTGCATGCGGGGCGGTCGCTGGTCGCCATCGCACGCGAGCTGAACGATGCAGGTGTACTCGTGCCACGCGACCGCCATGCCCAGCTTCACGGAGCACCGACAGGTGGTCGTCGTCATGGACGTGACTTCGACCGATTCCGCTGGACCTCAGGCACGCTGTCCAAGGTCCTGCGAAGTCCGTCGTTGATGGGCCACCGGACGCATGGAGGCGAGACAGTCCGCGACACATCCGGCGCTCCCGTACTTATCGGGCAGCCGGTGTTGTCCGCCGAGGAGTTCCAGACGTTGCAAGAGGTTCTTCTGGCTCGTTCCAACGGGACCCGTCGCGCACGAAGTCGGACGCCTGCGATGCTCACTGGCATCGCGCACTGTTCAGGCTGCGGCGGACGCTTGTACTTCGCCGTGCGCAAGGGGTACCCGTACGGCGACTACGTGTGCCGGGCGACCGCGCGCAGCGAGGTGTGCACGGCTTCCGCCGCGATGCGGTCCGACTGGCTTGAGGAGTACGCGGTTCACCGCTACCGCGAGGCCACGGCCACAGATGCGGCCGTCTCCCGGGAGCAGCTCCTCGAAAGCGGCGTCCGTGTCACGGTCGCCAAGGGTCGCTGCGGCGGTGACACCACCCGGCTCAGGGGACCGGACACCTCACGCTTGACCTTTACTCTCGGTGAAGGCCTGGACGCCGCGAACTGAGCCTCGAGCTCTGACGGACGAGCGAGGCCGCCGTTCCCGGCCTCCTCGCTCGGTCCGCGTCACCTCTCGAAGACCACCGTCACCGGCGCGTGGTCCGACCACCGCTCCTCGTGGCTGGCCGCTCGCTCCACCACTGCTTTGACGGCACGTGCCGCAAGCCGAGGAGTCGCCACGGCAAGATCAATCCGCCATCCTGAATCGTTGTCGAAGGCCCGTCCCCGGTACGACCACCACGAGTACGGCCCCTCGGTGTCCGGGTGCAGGGCACGTACGACGTCGACGTACCCGCCGTCGGCCGGGTCGAGCACCCGCCCGAGCCACTCGCGCTCCTCGGGCAGGAACCCGGAGTTCTTCTGGTTGCCGCGCCAGTTCTTCAGGTCGGCCTTCTGGTGGGCGATGTTCCAGTCGCCACAGACCAGCACCTCGCGCCCCTCGGCGGCGGCCCGCTCCCGGAGCCCCTTGAGGTGGGCGAGGAACTCGCCCATGAAGCGCTCCTTCTCGTCCTGCCGCTCGGTGCCGACCTCGCCCGAGGGGAGGTAGAGGGAGGCGACGGTGACCCCGGGCAGGTCCGCCTCCACGTACCGCCCGCTGCCGTCGAACTCCTCCGACCCGAACCCGACCTGGACCCGGTCGGGCTCGCGACGGGTGTAGAGGGAGACGCCGGCCCGGCCCTTGGCGGCGGCCGGCGCGTGCGTCACATGCCACCCCTCGGGGGTACGGACGTGCTCGGGCAGCTGCTCCGGCTCGGCGCGCACCTCCTGGAGGCACAGCACATCGGCTTCCGTCTGCCCGAGCCACTCCACGAAGCCCTTCTTCGCGGCGGCACGCAGCCCGTTCACATTCACAGAGGTCACAGTGAGCACCCGGGCACGATACCCGCACACTGGACCAGGTCCAGATCCGGATCGAATACCGTAGCTTGCATGCGCATACGCCGGGTCTCCTTCGACCACCCCGACGCCGTGAAGCTGAACGATCAGGTCCAGGCCGAGTACGCCGTCCGCTACGGCGACGACGGCGACGCCACGCCCATGGCCTCGTCGGACTTCGATCCGCCGAACGGCATCTACCTGATCGCGTACGACGAGCACGACACCCCGGTCGCCTCGGGCGGCTGGCGCGCCCAGGACGTGAACGACGAGGGCAACCTGGACGGCGACGCCGAGCTCAAGCGCATGTTCGTGGTCGAGCAGGTGCGCGGCCGGGGTCTGGCCCGCAGGATCCTGGCCGCTCTGGAGGAGGACGCCCGGGCGGCCGGCCGGGTCCGCATGGTCCTGGAGACGGGCCTGAAGCAGCCGGAGGCCATAGCCCTGTACACGTCCAGCGGCTACGAGCCGTGTGCGAAGTTCGGCTACTACCGCCACCACGAGGCGAGCCGCTGCTTCGCGAAGAGCCTCTGACACGTGTGGCGCTGAACATGCGTCAGAGCCCCGGTCGGTTTCCCGACCGGGGCTCTGAGCTGTGCGTGGACCTGAGGGGATTTGAACCCCTGGCCCCCTCGATGCGAACGAGGTGCGCTACCGGACTGCGCCACAGGCCCTTGCAACGAGTGAAACTTTAGCACCCCGATCGGCCTGCTTGGAAATCCGTTCCCGCGGGGCGGCCACCTGCGGCTTCGCGGGTCTACTCGTTGGCGGCCCGGGGCCGGTCCCCGTCCTCGTACTGGTCGAACAGGGGCGTGCGGCCGCGCTCTCGTGCCCGCCGTGCGGAGGCCGCGCGGCGGGCGTCACTGCGCCCGTCGTCGTCCCCTCTCTCGTGCGGGTGCGGTTCCGTCCCGACCGGGTCCGCGCCGTCGGCGTCGGCCGTTGCGTGCTCGTGCTCGGGGGTGACCGCGCTCGACCGCGCCGAGCTCCAGGTGTCGGGCGCGCCGAGGTCGACGTCGCTGGTGGCCCGGGGCGCGACGGGTGCGGTCACGTAGGTCGGCAGGGGCACCGGCACGGGCTCCCAGCTGTCGCCCTGTCCCGGCCGCCGCTGGCGCTCGCGCTGCTGGTCGACCCACTCGGCGTGGTCGGTCTGCTCGACGAGGGCGCGCCGGTCCGCCGCGAGGGCCGACAGGCCGGGGTCGGCCATCGGCTCGGGGCCTTGCTCCGGTTCGTCGGCCTCCTCGTCGGCGAAGGCACGCCGACGGGGCTGGCGCTGCCGCTCCCGCAGCCGCTGGGCGGCGGCCTCGGCCCGGCGGCGGTCCATCTGGTAGGCGAAACGGCGGCGCTCCTGGGAGCGCAGGTACGCGATGTACACGCTCAGCATCACGGCGGGCACGCCCGGGGCCCAGAGGAACGCGAGGCCTCCGACCGCGGCCACGATCGCACCCAGGGTGAAGGCGAGGAACAGCATGATGGTGGTGCGCCGGCGGCGCGCGAGCACCTTTGAGCGCCGGGCTCGTGCTGCGGCCGCCTGGGCCTGGGGTGACGGGCCGCGCCGCGCGGGGGGCACCCGGTCGCGCCGGCGGTCGGCATTCGCCGCGTTCGGCCCGGATGCCGGGTGGGCCTGCTCAGGGGCGGGCGACGGTACGGGTACCTGGGTCTGCGGACGGGTCTTGGACACGGCGAAGGCCCGGACGTCCACCGAGTCGGTGACGGCGTCCAGGTCGTCGGCGTCCTGCTCCCCCTCGTCGGTGGAGCGCGCCCGCAGGTCCTTGGCGTACCGGCGCTCCATCCCCGCCCGTCCGGACAGCAGCCGGATGGCGGTGCTGAAGCGTTCCGTCGGACGGGCCTCGTTCAGCTCGTCCTGCCTACGGAGCCACATCGGCACCAAGTAGGCGGCCCAGGCCCCGACAATGACTGCGTAGATGAGGCCGCTGCTGCTCACGTCTCACACCGTAGAGGGGTTTGCGTGAGGCCATCCGCCAATTGCGCCGGTGTGTCGCACGATCTGGCTGATATTTCGAACTTTTTTTGTGACCGATGCGATCAGCAGACCACCGAGGTCGGGAATTCAATGCCCCGAGACGGTCATCGGCCGATCAATTTCGAACATTTATTCAATTACCGGGGCGGTGCCGGATTCCCGGATTACTCTGCGATCGTGCCCGGTGCCAGCGTCTGAGCAACCCGTCCGGCACCTCTTCCGCCGTGAGCGCGAAGACGAGGTGGTCGCGCCAGGCGCCGTCGATGTGGAGATAACGCGGCCTGAGCCCCTCCTCCCGGAATCCGAGTTTCTCCACCACCCGGCGGCTCGGCGCGTTCTCGGGGCGAATACAGACCTCGATGCGGTGCAGTCCGACGGTGCGGAAACAGTGGTCCACCACGAGCGCCACCGCCGTCGGCATCACCCCGCGGCCGGCCACCGACTCGTCCACCCAGTACCCGACGTGCCCCGAGCACATCGAGCCCCAGGTGATCCCGGCGACCGTCAACTGCCCCACCAGCCGCCCCTGGTACTCGATGACGAACGGCAGCATCCGGCCCGCGTTCGCCTCCGACCTGAGATGGCGGACCATCTGGCGGAAGGTCGGGCGGTGCGCGATCGGCCCGCCGGGCGTGGGCGGCGGAATGGTGGCCTCCCAGGGGCGCAGCCAGTCGCGGTTGCGCCGGTTGACCTCGCGCCACGCCCGCTGGTCGCGCAGCTTTATCGGCCTGAGGACGATGTCGCCGTCCACCAGCTCGACGGGCCAGGATGGGCTGTTCAGCTCGCACCCCCGCTGCTGGGTCTGGGGTGGTCGCCGCCGCGGAGCTGCTCGACGGCATGGACCAGCAGCGGCTCCAGGACCGCCAGTCCGTCCTTCACACCGCCGCTGGAGCCGGGCAGGTTGACGATCAGCGTCCCGGCGGCCACTCCGGCCAGGCCCCGGGAGAGCGCCGCGGTCGCCACCTTCTCCCGGCCGAACGCCCGGATGGCCTCGGCGATGCCCGGCACCTCGTGGTCGATCACCCGGCGGGTCGCCTCGGGGGTGCGGTCGGTCGGGGAGATGCCCGTGCCGCCGGTGGTGACGATCACGTCGTAGCCGGCCTCGACACCGGCGCGCAGGGCCGCCTCCACCGGGTCGCCGTCGGGGACGACCTGGGGGCCGTCGACCTCGAAGCCGAAGCGCTTCAGGCCGTCGGAGATCAGCGGGCCGCCCTTGTCCTCGTAGATCCCGGCGGCGGCCCGGTTCGAGGCGGTGACGACGAGCGCGCGGTACGGCGCGGGCAGCGCCCCGCCGATCGGTGCGTCCGGTGTCATGCTCGGCTCCAGTCGCCCGACTTGCCGCCCGTCTTCTCCTCCACCCGTACGTCCGTGATGACCGCTCCCTTGTCGACCGCCTTGACCATGTCGATCACGGTGAGCGCGGCGACGGAGACCGCGGTGAGGGCCTCCATCTCGACGCCCGTGCGGTCCGTCGTCTTCACGGTGGCCAGGATCTCCACGGCGTCGTCCGCGACCGACAGGTCCAGTTTCACACCGGACACCGACAGGGGGTGACAGAGCGGGATGAGGTCCGGGGTGCGCTTCGCGCCCATGATCCCGGCGATCCGCGCGGTCGCGAGGGCGTCGCCCTTGGGGACGCCCTCCCCGCGCAGCAGCTCGATCACCCGGGGCGAGACGAGGACGCGTCCGCTGGCGCGTGCGGTGCGCGCGGTGACGTCCTTCTCCGAGACGTCGACCATGCGGGCGGCGCCCGCCTCGTCGATGTGCGTCAGTCGGTCCTGCGTGGGGGTGTCCTGCGGAGGGGGGTCCTGCGTGCTCATGCTGTGTGGCGCTCCCGGTCCGGGCCTGCTGTGCGCGACACGGTACCCCCAACCTGCGGGACTCAGCCGAGCAGGACCACCTCGACCTCGGTGCCCGGCTCGACGGACTCGGTGTCCTCGGGGACGACGATCAGCGCGTCCGCGTGGGCGAGGGCCGCGACCAGGTGGGATCCGGCGCCGCCGACCGGGGTCACGCGTCCGCCGGCACAGGTGGCGCGCAGGAACTGGCGGCGGCCCTTCGGGGAGGTCAGCGCCTTGTCGGCGGCCAGGGTCGCCCGGGTCGTCGGCCGGTGGAGGTCCTCCAGGCTCATGAGGGCGCGGATCGCGGGGCGGACGAACAGCTCGAAGGAGACGTACGACGACACGGGGTTGCCCGGCAGGGCCAGCAGCGGGGTGTGGTCGGGGCCGATGGAGCCGAAGCCCTGGGGCTTGCCGGGCTGCATGGCGAGCTTGCGGAAGTCGATGCCGCTGCCCGCCTCGTCCTCGTCGCCGACGTGCGACAGCGCCTCCTTGACGACGTCGTACGCGCCGACGCTCACGCCGCCCGTGGTGACGACCAGGTCGGCGCGGACCAACTGGTCCTCGATGGTGGAGCGCAGGGTCTCGGCGTCGTCGGCGACGGCGCCCACGCGGTAGGCGATGGCGCCGGCGTCGCGGGCGGCGGCGGTGAGGGCGAAGCTGTTGGAGTCGTAGATCTGACCGGTGCGCAGCTCCTCGTCGGGCTGGACGAGTTCGCTGCCGGTGGAGAGCACCACCACGCGCGGGCGCGGGCGCACCCGGACGGTGCCGCGGCCGATCGCGGCGAGCAGGGAGATCTGCGGCGGGCCGAGGACGGTGCCGGCCTCCAGGGCGCGGTCGCCGGCCTTCACGTCGCTGCCCTTGGCGCGCACGTGCGCGCGGGGCTCGGCCGGGCGGTACACCTGCACGTGCCCGGTGGCGCCCTCGGGGGCGAGGGCGCGGGCGCGCATACCGCGGACCGGGCCCTCGCCGAGCCCGCCGTCCGTCCACTCGACGGGCACGACCGCCTCGGCGCCGGGCGGCAGCGGGGCGCCGGTCATGATCCGGGCCGCCTGGCCCGGGCCCACGTGGAGCGGCTCGGCCTGGCCCGCGGCGACGTCCCCGACGACTTCCAGGGCCGCCGGGAACCGCTCGCTCGCGCCCGCGACGTCGGCGACCCGCACCGCGTACCCGTCCATGCTGCTGTTGTCGAACGGCGGCAGGGACACCGGCACCGTGATGTCGTCGACCAGGACGCAGCCCTGGGCGTCGAGCAGGTGCAGCTCGATGGGTTCCAGGGGGCGGACGGTGGCGAGGATGTCCTCCAGGTGCTCGTCCACCGACCAGAGGTGGTCGGGGCCCGAGTGGTCCTGGCCGGTGACGCGGGGCGCGGCGCTGCTCAACGTGTTACATCTCCTCGGCTACGTAACTGCGAAGCCAGGTCCGGAAGTCCGGGCCCAGGTCTTCACGTTCGCACGCGAGGCGGACGATGGCACGCAGGTAGTCGCCGCGGTCGCCGGTGTCATAGCGGCGGCCCTTGAAGACGACGCCGTGCACCGGGCCGCCGATCTTCTCGTCGGCGGCGAGCTGCTGGAGCGCGTCCGTGAGCTGGATCTCACCGCCGCGGCCCGGCTCGGTCCGGCGCAGTATGTCGAAGATGTGCGGGTCGAGGACGTAGCGCCCGATGATCGCGTAGTTGGAGGGGGCGTCGGCCGGCTCCGGCTTCTCGACCAGGCCGCTGACCTTGACCACGTCGCTGTCCTCGGTGGTCTCGACGGCCGCACAGCCGTAGAGGTGGATCTGCTCGGGAGCGACCTCCATGAGCGCGACGACGCTGCCGCCGCGCTGCTCCTGGACCTCGACCATGCGCTGCAGCAGGGGGTCGCGGGGGTCGATCAGGTCGTCGCCGAGGAGGACGGCGAAGGGCTCGTCGCCCACGTGGGGGGCGGCGCACAGGACGGCGTGGCCGAGGCCCTTGGGGTCGCCCTGGCGGACGTAGTGCATGGTCGCGAGGTCGCTGGACTCCTGCACCTTGGCGAGGCGGCGGGCGTCGCCCTTCTTCTGAAGCGCCGACTCCAGCTCGTAGTTGCGGTCGAAGTGGTCCTCGAGGGGGCGCTTGTTGCGGCCCGTCACCATGAGGACGTCGTCGAGACCCGCGGCGACGGCCTCCTCGACCACGTACTGGATCGCGGGCTTGTCCACGACCGGCAGCATCTCCTTGGGAGTGGCTTTGGTGGCCGGCAGGAACCGGGTGCCGAGGCCTGCTGCGGGAATGACAGCCTTGCTGATCCGAGGGTGCGACTGAGTCATGCCCGCCACCCTATCCGGTGCCTTTGGACGGAATCTGCGGCTCCGGTTCATAGACGCTCATATGAGCGTATTAACACGGTACGGGAGCAACCCTTGAGTCACATCGAACGTCCGGGTGAGCCTGACAAGCGGATGTTGCGACGAGAGTTCCTCGCGGCAAGGAACAGGTTGACGGCGGATGACCTGCGGGAAACCTCGGCCGTGCTGGCCGGGCGGGCACTGGAACTGCCCGAGTTGGCCCAGGCCGGCACGGTGGCGGCGTACGTCTCCGTGGGGAGCGAACCGGGGACGCTCGCGCTCCTCGACACGTTGTGCGCCCGGGGCGTGCGCGTCCTGCTTCCGGCCCTGCTGCCCGACAACGACCTGGACTGGGGCGTCTACACGGGGGAGGGTTCGCTCGCGCGTGTCCAACACGGCGGCAGGATGGCCCTCTTCGAGCCCACGGGCGAGCGCCTCGGTCCGGACGCCGTCACCGCCGCCGACGCCGTGCTGCTGCCGGGGCTGGCCGTCGACGCGCGCGGTATGCGCCTCGGGCGCGGCGGAGGCAGTTACGACCGGGTCCTGGCGCGGCTGGAGCGGGCCGGGGCGCATCCCTCGCTGGTGGTGCTGCTGTACGACACGGAGGTCGTCGAGCGCGTCCCGGCGGAGCCGCACGACCGGCCGGTGCACGCGGTGGTGACGCCCTCGGGAGTACGCCGGTTCCGGCCACGGGCCGACTGAACGCGAAACGGCCCTCCACGCGCGCGTGGAGGGCCGTTTCAGTGGCTCACGGTTTGAGCACCAGCTTGTCGGTCGTGCCGGTCTCGACGGCCTTGTCCGAGTAGGACCACGGCAGCAGTTCGCCGTCGGACCACTTGTCGGTCTGGTCGACGTAGTGGGCGCTGTAGGCGTGCCCGGAGGCGCCGGAGAGGTTTATCCAGCGTGACTTGTCGAGGTCGCCGAGGTTCACGACCATCCGCATGGACGGCACCCACACGACCCCGTAGCCACCGGCGGCGTTCCAGCCGGTCGCGTTGACCGTCGCCTCGCCGCCGCTCAGCTCCCACGGGCCGCGGTTGAGGGTGTACTGGAGGAAACCGGGGCCCTCGGTGCCGAGGGTCTGGTTCTTCAGGAACAGACGGTGCAGCCGGCCCCAGCTCCAGGAGTCGATGTCCTTGCCGAGCTTCGCGGTCAGCTCCCAGCGGGCGTCGATCATGGCCCGCTTGAACAGCTGGTCGCGGTTGACGGCCGCGGGCCGGGTGCCCACCTCGGGCGTCTTCCACCAGTCGCTGTCCGGCTGCTCCATCAGCCCCCGGACCACCTCGAACCAACGGTCGCCGCCGTCCGGCTGCGCCTGGTCGGGGTCGCGCTGGCCGCACTCGCGCGTCTCCTGCGCCTCGTCGGCCGGGCCGGTGGTGTTGACCGGCTTGACCCACAGGCACTGCCCCTTGGGGCGCAGCTCCTTGGGCAGCTTGTTGCCGAAGGCGAGCTTGAGGACGTTGCGCCAGACCGCGTTGAAGTAGGCGGCCGCGGCCGAGTCGGCGTCCTGGGTGTAGTCCCAGCCCTCGAGGAGCTTCTGCGCCTCGCGGACGTCCTTGTTCTCGGGGTCGATCTTCAGCAGCGTGGGCACCAGCAGCCGGGCGATCTCACTGCTGCTGTCCAGCTGCATCTGGCGCATGTCGTCCGTCGAGATCTTGCCGCCGTCCTTGATCTTCGACTGGATCAGGTCGGTGATCCGCTGGCTGCGCGTGCCGTAGCCCCAGTCCGCGGTGAGCGTGTAGGGGTACTTGTCCGGGTCGACCACGGCCTGGTTGGCGGTGACGATGTAGCCGCGCTCGGGGTTGTACTCGTAGGGCAGCGCGTCCTGGTCGATGTAGCCGGTCCAGCGGTACTTCGGGTCCCAGCCGGGCGCCGGGACGGAGCCGTCGTCGTCCTCCGAGCGGGTGGGGATCTTCCCCGGCAGGGTGTAGCCGATGTTGTCCTCGGTGTCCGCGTAGATGAGGTTCTGCGAGGGCACCTCGAACTGCGCGGCGGCCTTGCGGAAGTCGGTCCAGTTCTTCGCCCTGTCCATGGCGAAGACGGCGTCCATGGTGGTGCCGGGCTGCAGGGCGGTCCAGCGCAGGGCGACGCCGTAGCCGTCGCCCCGGTCGGGTGCGGCGGTGTCGACGGAGGCCTTCTTGCCGACCTTCACGAGCTCGTCGGCACGGTCGGACAGCAGCGGCCCGTTGTTGGTCTCCCGGACGACGATCTTCTTCGGCGGGCCGCCGGCGACCTTGATGGTCTCCTCGCGCGTCTCGAAGGGCTTGACCTTGCCGTCGTACAGGTAGCCGTTGCCGGCGATCTTCTCCAGGTAGAGGTCCGTGACGTCGACGCCGGAGTTGGTCATGCCCCAGGCGATGTCCTGGTTGTGACCGATTATCACGCCCGGCATACCGGCGAAGGTGTAGCCGCTGACGTCGTACTGGCACGCGCTGGAGACGCTGCGGCAGTGCAGGCCCATCTGGTACCAGACGGACGGCAGCGAGGGCGACAGGTGCGGGTCGTTGGCCAGCAGGGGCTTGCCGGTGATGGTGTACTTCCCGCGGACCACCCAGGAGTTGGAGCCGATGCCGTCGCCGTTGACGCCGACGGCCGGCGGGAGGTCGTCCAGGACCTTGGTGAGGCCGGTGAGCTGACCCTGGAGGCCGGCGGTGCCGGAGCCCGAGGTGCCTGAGCTGCCCGAGGTGCCTGAGCTGCCCGAGGATGCGCCGGCGGTACCGCTCGCGCCGTTCGCGCCGCTCGTGCCGTTCGTACCGCTCGTGCCGCTCGCGGTGCCGCCCTGCTCGAAGGTCCGGTTCAGCTCGTTGTACTGGCCCTCCTGGACGATCGCCTTGTTCCGGCTGTACGGGTACTCCGGATACAGGTCGGCGATCTGCTTCGGGCCGAGGCGGCTGGTCAGCAGGGCGCGGTCGACCTCGTCCTGCATGTTGCCGCGCAGGTCCCAGGCCATCGCCTTCAGCCAGGAGATCGAGTCGACCGGGGTCCACGCCTGCGGCTTGTACTCGTTGGTGAAACCGAGCGCCGCGTACTCCAGGGAGATGTCCTTGCCGTCCTTGCCCTGGAGGTAGGAGTTGACCCCCTGGGCGTAGGCCTGGAGGTACTTCTTCGTGGCGGCCGACAGCTTGGTGTCGTACTCCTCCTTGGCGACCCGGTCCCAGCCGAGCGTGCGCAGGTACGCGTCGTTGTCGACCTGGCTCTTGCCGAACATCTCCGACAGCCGCCCGGCCGCCATGTGGCGGCGCACGTCCATCTCGTAGAACCGGTCCTGCGCCTGGACGTAGCCCTGCGCCATGAACAGGTCCGCGTCGGAGGAGGCGTAGATCTGCGGGATGCCGTAGTTGTCGCGTTTGACCTCGACGGGTCCCGAGAGGCCCTTGAGCTGGAGGGTGCCCTTGGTCTGCGGGAAGGAGGCCCGGACGGTGCTGACGGACCAGTACCCCCCGAAGGCGACGCCCCCGATGAGGGCCAGCGCCAGGAGGAGCACGACGAGACGGGCTTTGCGCCCCTTTCTCCTGCCGGACTTGCCGGGCTGCTGACCCGTGGAGGCGGTGGTGTTGGGGGGCATCGCTGTCCTTGCTGTCCTAACGCGAGCGGCAGGTTCGGCTGTGCTTTTAACTGAGCGCTGGAGCAACGATAGGCGCAGGGCCTTGCGCCCCTTGACGCGGAGTCGGGAACAAGCCCGGACTGACGTTCGATCTTGCGCTCGGAAGCGTCAAGAAATCGTCAAGAGTTAGGTAAGGTAACGAAGTAGTTGGCGCGGTGCGCCGACAGCGTCATGTGCGATGTACGTGAGCCCACGCGCGGTGCGTGTGAGCCAGGGAAGGATTCGGCCGCTGACTATTCACCACCTCAACCAGCTCCTGCTCGTCTGCTCGCTCGTCCTGCTCGTCGCCGTCGCAGCGGTACGGATCTCCTCGCGCAGCGGGCTCCCCAGCCTGCTCGTCTACCTGGGGATAGGCGTCGCCATGGGCCAGGACGGCGTGGGCGACATCCACTTCGACAACGCCGAGCTGACCCAGGTCATCGGATACGCGGCCCTGGTCGTGATCCTGGCCGAAGGTGGTCTGGGCACGAAGTGGAAGGAGATCGAGCCGGTGATGCCGGCCGCCACGACACTGGCGCTGGCCGGTGTCGCGGTGAGCGTCGGGGTCACCGCGTCGGCCGCGCACTACCTGATCGGTCTGGAGTGGCGGCAGGCGCTCATCATCGGGGCGGTCGTCTCCTCGACCGACGCGGCGGCCGTGTTCTCCGTGCTGCGCAAGATCCCCCTCCCCGCGCGCGTGAAGGGCACGCTGGAGGCCGAGTCCGGCTTCAACGACGCCCCGGTGGTCATCCTCGTGGTCTCGCTGTCCACGGCGGGCCCGGTCGACCCCTGGTACGTACTGCTGGGTGTGATCCTGCTGGAGCTGGCCATCGGCGCGGCCATCGGCCTCGCGGTGGGGTTCCTGGGCTCTTGGGGGCTGAGGCACGTGGCACTGCCGGCCTCCGGCCTGTATCCGATCGCCGTGATGGCCATCGCCGTGGTGGCGTACGCGGCGGGCGCGCTGGCGCACGGCAGCGGCTTCCTCGCCGTCTACCTCGCCGCGATGGTGATGGGCAACGCGCGGCTGCCGCACTGGCCGGCCACGCGCGGCTTCGCCGACGGGCTCGGCTGGTTGGCCCAGATCGGCATGTTCGTCCTGCTCGGCCTGCTGGTCACCCCGCACGACCTGGGCGACGACATCGTGCCCGCGCTCGTCATCGGCCTGGTGCTGACCATGGTGGCGCGTCCGCTGAGCGTGGTGCTCTGCCTGACCCCGTTCCGGGCTCCCTGGCAGGAGCAGGTCCTGATGTCCTGGGCGGGACTGCGCGGGGCCGTGCCCATCATCCTGGCGACCATCCCCATGGTGGAGGGCGTCGACACCAGCCGCCGGATCTTCAACATCGTCTTCGTCCTGGTCGTCGTCTACACCCTGGTCCAGGGTCCGACGCTGCCCTGGCTGGGCCGCAAGCTGCGCCTCGGCGAGGATTCGGAGGCCGCGGACCTGGGCATCGAGTCGGCCCCGCTGGAGCGGCTGCGCGGCCATCTGTTGTCCGTGGCGATCCCCCAGGAGTCGAAGATGCACGGCGTGGAGGTGGCCGAGCTGCGGCTGCCGCACGGCGCCGCCGTCACGCTCATCGTGCGCGGAGGCGAATCGTTCGTTCCGCTGCCGACGACGATTTTGCAACGGGGGGACGAGCTCCTCGTGGTCGCCACGGACCCCGTCCGGGACGCGACGGAGAGCCGGCTGCGCGCGGTGGGACACGGCGGCAAGCTGGCCGGATGGCTGGGGACGGACGGGGCGGGGCGCCAAGGGCGCCGCTGAGGGGGCTTTGCCGGGGGGGCGGGCCCGGGGTGTGGGGGTGTTACGGATGGGTTTCACACCTTTCACACCCCGAGGTTTCACAGGCGGACGAGTCCGTGGTGCTCTTTTTCACAGGCGGCTAGCCCCCGGCGCCTGTACGATGAAGGCGTCACCCAAGATCGAACCAACTCTGCCTGACGCAGAGCTGGCGCGACCGTATGGCGGTCGGGTCACCCCTCCTCACCGGGCCCCGGCATCTACCGCAGTTCCGCGCAAGAGGACAGCTCTCGGCGCCGCCCGCTGACCGGGCCGCGCTACCAGGCGGCAGAAAGGCACGGGCCGTGGCGTCCACGGTCACCTCGAAGAAGTCGCGCAACCCGAAGCCCCCTGAGAGCTCGGAGAACTCGACGGCTTCCGCCCGCCCGGGATACGGCCGGCTGCTGCGCACCCGCGGCGCCTGGGCGTTCCTGCTCCCCGGCTTCGCGGCACGCCAGCCGTTCGCGATGCTGACGATCTCCATCGTGCTGCTGGTGCAGCACACCACCGGCTCCTACGGAGCGGCGGGCGCCGCCGCGGCCGTCACCGGTGTCTCCATGGCCCTGTTCGCGCCCTACAGCGGGCGTCTCGCCGACCGCTACGGGCAGCGCGCGGTGCTGATCCCCGGGGTACTGCTGCACGCGCTGGCCGGGCTGACGCTGACGGCGCTGGCCCTGGCGGACGCTCCCTTGTGGGCGCTGTTCGCGGCGGCCGTCCCGACCGGCGCCTCGGTGCCGCAGGTCGGGCCCATGGTGCGGGCCCGCTGGGGCGTGAAGCTCAAGGACTCGCCGCTGATGACCACCGCGGCGGCCTTCGAGTCGGTCACGGACGAACTGACCTTCGTCGTGGGCCCGCTGCTGGCCACGGCCCTGTGCACGGCCGTCGACCCGGCCGCAGGCCTGGTCACGGAGGCCTCGCTGACCCTGCTCGGCGGTCTGCTGTTCGCCGCGCAGAAGGGCTCCCAGCCCTCGGTCTCACGCGACGGCCACGCGCGCGTGGAGCACGTCTCCGCGTTGCGCGTCCCCGGCGTGCGCGTGCTGATCGTGACCTTCCTCGGCATCGGCTCCGTCTTCGGCGGTATGCAGGTCTCGCTGGCCGCGTTCACCGAGTCGATCGGCGAACCCGGCCTGAACGGCGTCCTCTACGGCGTCTTCGCCGCGGGCAACATGCTCTCCGGCATCGTCTGCGGCGCCATCGCCTGGAAGGCGGCCCCGCAGCGACGCCTGGTCGTCGGCTACACGGCCCTGGCGCTCACCGCGTCGGGCCTGTGGGCCGCCCACTCGGTCCTGGTCCTCGCCGGCCTCGGCCTGCTCGTCGGCATGTGCATCGCGCCCGCCCTGATCACCGGTTACACCCTGGTCGAGAGTCTGGTCCCGGCGGGCGCCCGGACCGAGGCCTTCACCTGGCTGACCGGTGCCGTGGCGCTGGGCCAGGCGGCCGCCGTCACGGTCGCCGGGCAGCTGGAGGACCGCCTTCGGGACGGCGCCGGCTTCCTGGTGCCGATGGGCGGCACCGTGCTGGCCCTGCTGACCCTCCTGGCCCTGCGTTCCCGGCTGGTGGCACCCGCGCACGGCCGCACCGTGGCACGTGGCGTGGGTCACCGCGTGCCGGTGGCAGTGGACTGAGCGGCCGGAATACGTCACTATGGATCGTCGTTAGCACTCATCGAGTGAGAGTGCCAGGAGGAAGACAGTGCCCACCTACCAGTACCAGTGCACCGAGTGCGGCGAAGGCCTCGAGGCGGTGCAGAAGTTCACCGACGACGCCCTCACCGAGTGCCCGAACTGCAAGGGCCGCCTGAAGAAGGTGTTCTCGGCGGTCGGCATTGTCTTCAAGGGCTCCGGCTTCTACCGGAACGACAGCCGCGGCTCCTCGTCGAGCAGCTCCCCGTCGTCGAAGTCGTCGAGCTCGTCGTCCTCGGACTCGGGCTCCGGGTCCGGGTCGAGCTCCAGCTCCGGTTCGAGCTCGTCGTCGAGCTCCGGCAGCTCCGCCAGCAGCACCACCGCCGCGTAAGGCCTGATTCTTACGGGACCCTGTCGCCTCTACGGCGACGGGGCCCTCGGCGTTTCCGCGTGCGGTTAAGGTGCGGGCATGGCGAACAAGGCGAACGTGGCGGGCTCGATGGGCTCGGCCGACTCTGCGGAATCAGCGGGCTCGGCGGGATCGGTGGGATCGGCGGACAAGGGGAGCGCCGGGATCGGTGTCATAGGCGGCTCCGGGTTCTACTCCTTCCTCGACGAGGTGACCGAGGTCCAGGTCGACACCCCGTACGGGCCGCCAAGCGACTCCCTCTTCCTCGGTGAGGTCGCCGGCCGGCGGGTCGCCTTCCTGCCCCGGCACGGACGGGGTCATCACCTGCCGCCGCACCGGATCAACTACCGGGCCAACCTGTGGGCGCTGCGCTCGGTCGGCGTGCGCCAGGTGCTCGCCCCGTGCGCGGTGGGTGGTCTGCGTCCCGAATACGGGCCGGGCACCCTGCTGGTGCCGGACCAGCTGGTCGACCGGACCAAGTCCCGGGCGAACTCGTACTTCGACGGACTTCCGCTGCCCGACGGCTCGGTGCCGAACGTGGTGCACGTGTCGCTGGCCGACCCCTACTGCCCCGCCGGGCGCGCGGTCGCGCTGAAGGCGGCGCGCGGCCGGGACTGGGAGCCGGTGGACGGCGGCACGCTCGTCGTCGTCGAGGGGCCGCGCTTCTCGACCCGTGCGGAATCGTTGTGGCACCAGGCGCAGGGCTGGTCGGTGGTGGGCATGACCGGTCACCCCGAGGCCGCGCTCGCCCGTGAGCTGGAGCTCTGCTACACGTCCCTGACCCTGGTCACGGACCTCGACGCCGGTGCCGAGACCGGGGAGGGCGTCTCGCACGACGAGGTGCTGCGGGTGTTCGCGGCGAACGTGGACCGGATGCGGGGCGTGCTGTTCGACGCGGTGGCGGGACTGCCGGCGGAGCAGGAGCGGGACTGTCTGTGTGCGGGGGCGCTGGGTGGGATGGACCCGGGGTTCGCGCTGCCGTAGGTGACCTCGGGACCGCAACCTTGTCGAAGGCCGCCGACACGACGCGGCGGGCGCTGTCGGGTATGGAGTGTCGGGGTGTGGAGCGTCGGGGTGTGGAGCGTCGGTGTGGGCCGCGGGGGCTGAAGTCGCCGTTCGGGTGAGGGAGTTGTCCACAGGCCGGGGGTAGGTCCACAGGCCTGAGCGGGCGGCGGCGAGAAGCCCCATCGTGGGGAGCGCAAGCCGGTCCCTCGTCTCCCTCGTCGCAGGTGGTGGTCCCCATGTCCCTCTCGCGCTCTTCGTTCGCGCCTTCCACGCCCTCGTGGTCCGTCTCCCCGTACCCGCCCGGCCCCGAGGTGCCGGCGACCCGGGAGGTGCCACGGTTCGATCCGGTGCGGGTACGCGGCCGATCCCGGGCGGGCCGGCTCGTGCGGAACCGGCGGCGGGCCGTGGCGGTCGGGCTCGCGGTCACCGCCACCGCGCTGGTGGCGGCCGGGCCACGCGACGCCGACGGGGCGCGTGGCCATCCCCGCGCACAGCCCCCCGCGCACGCGGCCTCGGGGTCCGGGGCGCACCCGGTGCGGACGCGTGGTGCGGAAGGGGAGGTGAGGGCGGTGACCGCCCCGGTCCGGATCGCCGACGCGGCCGCCGTGCGACTGCTGCGGCCCGGCGACCGGGTCGACGTCATCGCCGCCGAGGAGACGGTGGCGGGTGGTGACGCACGGGTGGTCGCGCGGGGAGCCAGGGTGACCAAGGTGCCGGAGCCCGAGGAGGGGGTGGCCGACGGCGGGGCGCTGGTCGTGCTGTCGGTGCCCCGTGCCACCGCCGCCCGGCTCGCCGGGGCGAGTGCCACGGCGCGGTTGGCGGTGACCCTGTGGTGATCACGTGCATGTACTCGTCAAAGCCGTCGTTAGAGGGACCCAGGTGCTCCCTTCGGCCCAATGTTCACGTAGGTTGCGGAGCGTTTTGTTCCACAAGCTGTTTGTGCGAGGAGAGGCCCCGAGGTGAGCGAGAACAAGGAACCGAGTATCTGGGAGGGCTTCAGGGCCTTCCTGATGCGCGGAAACGTCGTCGACCTGGCGGTGGCGGTGGTGATCGGCGCCGCGTTCACCAACATCGTCAACGCCGTGGTGAAGGGGATCATCAACCCGATCGTCGGGGCCATCGGGACCAAGAACCTCGACCACTACAGCTCGTGCCTGAGCTCGACGTGCCAGGGCGAGGAGGGCATCCAGATCCTGTGGGGTTCCGTCCTGGGCGCGGCCCTGAGCTTCGTGATCACCGCGGCGGTCGTCTACTTCCTGATGGTCCTGCCCATGGCGAAGTACCTGGCCCGGCTGGAGGCCCGCCGGAAGGCGAAGGAGGGCGCACAGGAGGTCATCGAGGTGACCGAGCTGGAGGTGCTCAAGGACATCCGCGACGAACTGGTCGCGCAGCGCGGCGCCGGGAACGACCGGCAGTAGCGCGACGGGCAGCGGCCGGCCCGGCCCGGAAACGGTGGGGCGGCCGCCTGACTCAGAGGTGGTGGGGCGGCTTCTCGTCGAGGAAGCGCTTGAGGTCGGCCGCGCCGCCGGTGTCGGTGCGCTCGCCCCAGCCGCGGTCGGTGTCGTCGGAGGACTGCTGGTCGAGCGGATCGTCGAAGATCAGCGCGGGCTTCGGGGCGCGCGGCTCGGAGTCGGGGGCGGTGCTCATGCGTCCAGGGTACGGTCGCGGAGAAAATCCCGGCGCCTTCTGTTGTGCTGGGAGTCATGACGTCCAGCCCCGCTCCCCCGCCCGTCCCCTCCGGCGCGACCGGCGGCTCCGGTTCGCCCGGTGGCTCCGGTTCGCCCGGTGGCTCCGGGTCGCCCGGCGACCGCGGGCCGCTGCGCAGGCTCAGGGCCCGCGGGCGCGACGAGGCGCACCGGGCGGCCTCGCCGCTGGAGCTCTTCTTCGACCTGTGCTTCGTGGTGGCCGTCGCCCAGGCGGGCATGGAGCTGGTGCACTCCGTCGCCGAGGGGCACGCGGGCGAGGGGATCCTCGACTACGCGATGGTGTTCTTCGCCCTGTGGTGGGCGTGGATGAACTTCACCTGGTTCGCCTCGGCGTACGACAACGACGACGTGCTCTACCGGGTCGTCACCCTGGTGCAGATCGCGGGTGTGCTGGTCCTCGCGGCGGGGGTCTCGCGGGCGTTCGAGGAGCACGAGTTCCTGGTGGTCTGGCTGGGCTACCTGATCATGCGGCTCGCCATGACCGCCCAGTGGCTGCGGGCGGCCCGGACCGCCGAGGGCCCGGAGCGGACGACGGCCCTGCGCTACGCCGGTGGCGTGCTGACGTGCCAGGTCGGCTGGCTGGGGCTGCTGTTCCTGCCCGAGGGTGCCCGGCCGTGGTGGTTCCTCGTGATGGCACTGCTGGAGATGTGCGTGCCGCCGTTCGCGGAGAAGGGTCACTCCACGTCCTGGCATCCCCGCCATATCGCGGAGCGGTACGGGCTGTTCACCATCATCGTGCTCGGCGAGACGATCGCCGCGGCCACGGTCGCCGTGAAGTCCGGCATCGACGAGAACGACGCCCTGGGCGAGCTCCTCCCCATCGCGGCGGGCGGGCTGCTGATCATCTTCGCCGCGTGGTGGGTCTACTTCGCGGTGCCCATCCACGGCCATCTGCGGTCCAACCGGCAGGCGTTCCTGTGGGGCTACGGCCACTATCTGGTCTTCGCCTCGGCGGCCGCGATCGGGGCCGGCCTGGAGGTGGCCGTGGAGCAGACGGTGGGCGAGGCGCACACCTCGACGCTGGCGGCGTCCGCGGCCGTGACGCTGCCGACGGCCCTGTACCTGCTGACTCTGTGGGCCCTGCACTCGCGGCACTTCAAGGCGGGCATCGCCCAGCAGCTGGTGCTGCCGTCGACGGCACTGCTGGTGATCTGCTGCACGTTCCTGGGTGACTGGGCGGTGTTCGCGGCGGGTGTGGTGTGCGCGCTGTCGGTGGTGGCGGGAGAGACCCTGGTCGCACGTCCGGTGAGGAGCCCCGCCTTCTCGGGCCGGGCGGGCTGAGGGGGCGGCGGGCTCTCCGCTGAGGGCGCCGACCCGCTGACTACGCCCGCGGGGGTCGCTCCTGCACAACACTGGGCGCCATGACAGTTGACGCTCTGGTGGACGCTCTGACGGATGTCTCCGGCCTGCGGGTGGGGCACGCGACCCGCACCGGCGACGGTTGGCTCACCGGCACCACGGTGGTGCTCGCCCCGGAGGGCGGGGCCGTGGCCGCCGTGGACGTGCGGGGCGGTGGTCCCGGCACCAAGGAGACGGACGCGCTCGACCCGCGCAACGTGGTCCGGAAGGTCGAGGCGATCGTACTGACCGGCGGCAGCGCGTACGGACTCGACGCGGCGTCGGGGGTGATGGCCTGGCTGGAGGAACACGAGCGCGGGATCCGTGTCGGTGCGCAGCCGGGGCACGTCGTGCCGGTGGTGCCCGCAGCCTGCGTCTTCGACCTGGGGCGGGGCGGCGACTTCCGGGCTCGGCCCGACGCGGCCACGGGGCGTGCGGCGGTCGAGGCGGCCGCGGCGAGCGAGCCTGGCGCACCGGTGACTCAAGGGTGTGTGGGCGCCGGTACGGGCGCGGTGGTCGGGGTGATGAAGGGGGGTGTCGGCAGCGCGAGCACCGTGCTCGGCTCGGGGATCAGGGTGGCGGCGCTGGTGGTGGCCAACGCGGCGGGGTCGGTGCTGGCCCCGGAGACGGGGGTGCTGTACGGGGAGTTGTTCGAGGGACGTGTGGAGTACCCGGAGGCGGAGCTCCACGAGGCCGCGCAGCGGCGTCTCGCCGAGACCGCGGCGAGGAGCGCGCCTCCGCCGCTCAACACCACGCTCGCGGTGGTCGCCACGGACGCGGACCTGCCGAAGGCGCAGGCGCAGAAGCTGGCCGGTACGGCACACGACGGCATCGCCCGGGCAGTGCGGCCGGTGCACCTCCTCAACGACGGCGACACCGTGTTCGCCCTGGCGACGGGAGGGCGTGCCCTGGACGCCGCGAACCCCCTCGCCTTGAACGAGATCCTCGCGGCGGGCGCCGACATGGTGACGCGCGCGATCGTCCGGGCCGTGCGCGCCGCGGAGCCGGTCGACGGTCCGGGCGGGGCGTGGCCGTCGTACGGGGAGCTGTACGCGGGCCGCTGAACCGGCGGACGTGTAGAGCCACTTCACGGCGTTGCGGGACATTGTCCCAGCGCTGTAACGGTGATGTCGTTCATGGCGGTCGGACGGAACCCGACCGGCCGTCCGGCCCCTCTTCCCTCACGACTGGAGCGGATCACGCACATCACACCAACTGGGGGAAGCCCGTGACAACGCCGGACATTGCAGCGCGGCGCACACTGGGGGCCTGTGCCGCCCTGATGGTCGGCGCCCTGACGCTCACCGCCTGCGGTGGCAGCGCCAACGCCAAGGACGACGCCAACGACGGCGACTCGGCCAAGACGTCCGTCGCCAAGATCGCCATCTCGGCGAAGGACGGTTCGACCGGCGCCTCCATCAACACGACCGGCGTGAAGGTCAGCGACGGGAAGCTGACCGAGGTGAAGATGACGGTGGCGGGTGGTGGTCAGGCCGTGCCGGGCTCGGTCTCGGCCGACGGGAAGACCTGGAAGCCGAAGGAACAGCTGGAGCGCGGGACGAAGTACCAGATATCGGCGACCGCGAAGGACACCGAGGGCCGTACGGCCGCGGCCAACTCGATCTTCACCACGGTGACGTCCTCGAACAGCTTCATCGGGACGTACACGCCGGACAACGGCGCCACGGTGGGTGTGGGCATGCCGGTGTCGTTCACCTTCGACAAGGCCATCACCAACCGGAAGGACGTGCGGTCGCACATCACGGTCACCTCCAGCAGCGGGCAGAAGGTGGTCGGGCACTGGTTCAACGCGCAGCGTCTCGACTTCCGGCCCGAGGAGTACTGGAAGGCCGGTTCCAAGGTCACGATGAAGATCGACCTGGACGGGGTCGAGGGCACGAACGGCGTCTTCGGTGTGCAGAAGAAGACGGTCACCTTCACCGTCGGCCGCTCGCAGGTCTCCACGGTCGACGCGGGCACGCAGACCATGACGGTCGTCCGGGACGGCAACACCGTCAAGACGGTCCCGATCTCGGCGGGCAGCCCGGAGCACACCACGTACAACGGGCAGATGGTGATCTCCGAGAAGTTCGTGCAGACCCGGATGAACAGCCGGACGGTCGGGCTGGGCGGTGAGTACGACATCCCGGACGTGCCGCACGCGATGCGTCTGACGACGTCCGGCACGTTCATCCACGGCAACTACTGGTACAACAAGGGCAATCCGCCGTTCGGCCGCGAGGGCACCAGCCACGGCTGCGTCGGCCTCGCAGACGTCCAGGGCGCCCAGGGCAGCACCTCCGCCAAGTGGTTCTACGACAACTCGCTCATCGGGGACGTGGTGATCGTCAAGAACTCCCCCGACAAGACGGTGGCGCCGGACAACGGGCTCAACGGCTGGAACATGGCGTGGAGCCAGTGGGGCGCGGACAGCGCCTCCTGAGCGACTGAACGACCCTCCCAGCAAGGGTTTTTGACGGACAGAACGGGCCGCGCGGGAACTATTCGCGCGGCCCGCGCGTTTTCCTGGACGTACGTTTTCTCGGTTCCCGGACATGATGTCCGACCGAGAGGCTACGGTATGCACCCACAAGGTGACATGCAGCAACGCCGGGAGAAACCTTGAGCGTTCCGTACGAGACGGCAGCGTACGAACCACACGACTCGCCCGAGTCTCCGGAGGAGCACCTCGCGCGACTCCTCGGCCGCGCCCTGAACTCCTTCGAGTTGCCCGACGAGACGATACGGCAGCTCGACTGCGCGCTGGCGCACGACGGTTCGCTGCACTCCGCGCACCACAGCGAGGGGCTGCACCGGGAGACCTACCGGCACACCTGGCTGCTCGCCGACGGCTCGGCGCTCACCCTCTGGGAGCTCGTCCACAACACCGCCCGGGGCAGCGAACCGCAGCACGAGGTGTATGTCGACGAGGAGGAGCTGCGCGCCGCCACCAGCCGTCTGCCGCTGCCGCCGGACACGCCGGACTTCGAACTGCCGGTGACGGTGCAGCTGTCCCCGGTCCCCACTCCCCGGCACTCCTACGCCGGGGACGACTCGGCGGACCACGCGCGCCGTTTACTGCGCCGCGCGGAGAACCCGGACCGGCCGGGCGCGGACACGGCAGCCCGGCTGGCCACGGCGTCAGGTCACCGGATCACCCAGGCCTTCGGCCGCCCCTGCCGGGCGGGCCGGGCGGGGCTGGGCTTCTCGCTCTACGAGCACGCGTTCCTGCTGCGCGACGGCGAGGAGGTCTCCCTCTGGGAGGTGGAGCACACGGCGACGCCGGACGGGCGGCACATGTGCGAGGTGTACGTCAGCGAGGACGCGGCGCGCGATGCGATGGAGCGGCGAGCCTCGCAGCTCTCCTAGGCCGTGGGCCGCGCAGGTCTCCTAGGCCGCGAGCCGCACAGGTCTCCTAGGCTTCCCTGCCGCCCAGCCTGCGCGCCAGCTCGGCGAAGGCGTCTCTCTCTTCCGGGCTCAGTTCCACGGACTCCGACCGGGGGCCTGTCTGCCGCTGCTGCGGGAGAGCCGGGAGGGAGTGACCTTCGGGCCACCGGGAGACGTGATCGGGCATGTGCCCCAGTAGACACCACGGCCCGGGACTTCAGTCCCGGGCCGTGATTTTCGTGATCTATCTCGCAGGTGGCATGAACGGTTCACACACCCCGAAACGGACGTCCTGCGACGGCCCTCAGGCCGCTACGGGCTGCTTGGTCTCCGCGGCGGCCGCGGCGGTGCCCTCGCCGGATGCCGTGGCGGCCCCCGGGGCCTGCTTGCGCATGCCCTTCAGGACGACCACCAGGGCCGTCGTGACGCAGACGCCCGCGGCGATGGCGACCAGGTAGAGCAGCGGGTTGCCGATCAGCGGGACCACGAAGATGCCGCCGTGCGGGGCGCGCAGGGTGGCGCCGAAGGCCATCGACAGGGCGCCGGTGATCGCGCCGCCGGCCATGGACGCCGGGATGACGCGCAGCGGGTCGGCCGCGGCGAAGGGGATCGCGCCCTCGGAGATGAAGGAGGCGCCGAGCACCCAGGCGGCCTTGCCGTTCTCGCGCTCGGTCTGGTTGAAGAGCTTGCCGCGCACGGTCGTGGCCAGGGCCATGGCCAGCGGCGGCACCATGCCGGCCGCCATGACCGCCGCCATGATCTTCATCGCGGAGTCGCTGGGGTTGGAGACCGCGATACCGGCCGTGGCGAAGGTGTAGGCGACCTTGTTGACGGGTCCGCCGAGGTCGAAGCACATCATCAGGCCGAGGAGGGCGCCGAGCAGGATGGCGTTGCTGCCGGACAGGCTGTTCAGCCAGTCGGTCATGCCCTTCTGCGCCTCGGCGATGGGCTTGCCGATGACGACGAACATCAGGAAGCCGACGATCGCCGAGGAGATCAGCGGGATCACCACCACCGGCATGATGCCGCGCAGCGCCGCCGGGATGTTCACCTTCTGGATGGCGATCACCACGCCACCGGCGATCAGACCGGCCGCCAGACCGCCGAGGAAGCCGGCGTTGATGGTGAGGGCGATCGAGCCGCCGACGAAGCCGGGGACGAGACCGGGCCGGTCGGCCATGCCGTAGGCGATGTAGCCGGCCAGGACCGGGACGAGGAAGCCGAAGGCGACGCCGCCGATCTGGAAGAGCAGGGCCGCCCAGCTGTCGGCCTGCGTCCAGAGGAAGTGGTCCATCACCGACGGGGCCTTGTCGACCTTGTAGCCGCCGATGGCGAAGCCCAGGGCGATGAGCAGACCGCCCGCCGCGACGAACGGCACCATGTAACTGACGCCGGACATCAGCCACTTGCGCAGCTTGGTGCCGTAGCCCTCGCCGGACTCGCCGGTGCGCTCGACGGGCGTGGCGCCCGGGGAGCCGGAGGTGACCTCGCCTCGGGCGGCCTTCTCGCGGACCTCGGTGATGAGTTCGGCGGGGCGGTTGATGCCCGCCTTCACACCGACGTCGACGGTCGGCTTGCCGAGGAAGCGCTCCTTCTCCCGTACGGGCACGTCGTGAGCGAAGATCACGGCGTCCGCCGCCGCGATGACCTCCGGGTCGAGCCGGGTGAAGCCGGCCGAGCCCTGGGGCTCGACGGTGACCTCGACGCCCGCCTCACGGCCTGCGTTCTCCAGCGACTCGGCCGCCATGTAGGTGTGGGCGATGCCGGTGGGACAGGAGGTGACGGCGACGATCCGGAACGGGCGCTCCTCGGGGGCGTCTTCGCCGTCGTCGGTGACCGTGGCGGCGGCGGGAGAGGCCGCTCCCGCCGACGCCACGGTGTCCTGGGAACCCGCGTCCGCGGGCGCCTCGGCCTCGTCGGGCTCGTCACCGCGGATCAGTGCCGCAGCGGCCGCCGCGTCGCCCACCGAGCGCAGGGCGTCGGTGAACTCCGTGTTCATCAGCTGCCGGGCCAGCGACGACAGGATCGTCAGGTGGGCGTCGTCGGCACCGGCCGGCGCGGCGATCAGGAAGATCAGGTCGGCGGGGCCGTCGGCCGCACCGAAGTCGATGCCGTTCGCGCTGCGCCCGAAGGCGAGCGTCGGCTCGGTGACGTGCTCGCTGCGGCAGTGCGGGATGCCGATGCCGCCGTCGAGGCCGGTCGGCATCTGGGCCTCGCGGGCGGCCACGTCGGCGAGGAAGCCGTCCAGGTCGGTCACCCGGCCCAGGGCCACCATGCGCTCTGCGAGGGCGCGCGCCGCCGCTTCCTTGGTGTCGGCGGACAGGTCGAGATCGACCAGGTCCGCGGTGATCATGTCGCTCATCGCGGGCTCCTTAGCTCGCGTATCGCCCGGTCAGTGGGATGGGCGCGGAGGGGGACGGGGGTGTGGTGGGGGGTGACGGAGGCGGCGGCGGGCAGTAACGGGGAGGTTTGCCGTTCGCGGGCGGGGACGTGCTGCTCGACGTAGGTCATGACACCGGCTCCTTCAGTACCCGGTCGGCCGGGATGTCGGCCGTGACCGTGACCGCCGCCGGGTCCAGGTCGCCCGGCTTCGGCATGACGCTGCCGGGCAGCTGGACGGCGGCGGCGCCATGGGCGACCGCGGAGGCGAGGGCCTCGGGGCCGCTGCCCCCGGCGATCAGGAAACCGGCGAGGGAGGAGTCGCCGGCGCCCACGTTGCTGCGGACGGCGGCCACCCGGGCGCTGCCGAACCAGGCACCCTCGTCGGAGACGAGCAGCTGCCCGTCCGCGCCGAGGCTCGCGAGCACGGCCCGGGCACCCATCTCGCGCAGTTCCTCGGCGGCCTTCACCGCGTCGCCGACGGTGGCGAGGGGGCGGCCGACGGCTCCCGCGAGCTCCTCGGCGTTCGGCTTGACCACGTCGGGCCGCTCGCGCAGCGCCTCCAGCAGCGCGGGCCCGGAGGTGTCCAGGGCGATACGGGCACCGGCGGCGTGCGCGCGGGCGACCAGGTCGGCGTACCAGGAGGGGGCGAGGCCGCGTGGGAGGCTGCCGCAGCAGGCGATCCAGGCGGCGTCGCGGGACTGCTGCCGTACGGTCTCCAGGAGCAGTTCGCGTTCCGCCTCGGACAGTTCCGGGCCCGGCGCGTTGATCTTCGTCAGGACGCCGTCGGACTCGGCGAGGGCGATGTTGGAGCGGGTGGCGCCGGCGACCGGGACCGGGGCGACCTCGATGCCCTGCGCGTCGAGCAGGTCGGCGACGAGCGCGCCGGGGGCGCCGCCCAGGGGCAGGACCGCCACGGTGCGCTGCCCAGCCGCCGCGACCGCGCGCGAGACGTTCACGCCCTTGCCGCCCGGGTCCATCCGCTCGCCGGTGGCGCGGATGACCTCGCCGCGGTCGAGGGACGGCACCTCGTACGTGCGGTCCAGGGACGGGTTGGGGGTGACGGTGAGGATCATGCGCGCACTACTTCCGTGCCGCCGCGCTCGATGGCGAGGGCGTCTTCGGGGCTCAGCCCGCTGTCGGTGATCAGCAGGTCCACATCGCTCAGGTCGCCGAAGCGGGCGAAGTGCTCCTGGCCGTGCTTGGAGGAGTCGGCGAGCAGCACCACGCGGCGGGCGGCGGCCAGGGCCGCGCGCTTCACTGCGGCCTCGGCGAGGTCGGGGGTGGTCAGGCCGTGTTCGGCGGAGAAGCCGTTGGCGGCCACGAACAGGACGTCGGCGCGGATCTCGCCGTACGCGCGCAGCGCCCAGGCGTCCACGGCGGCGCGCGTCCGGTGCCGTACGCGCCCGCCGACGAGGTGGAGCTGGATGCCGGGGTGGTCGGCGAGCCGGGCCGCGATGGGCAGGCTGTGCGTGACGACGGTGAGGGAGGCCTCCAGGGGGAGGGACGCGGCCATCCGGGCCACCGTCGTACCGGCGTCGAGGATCATCGTGCCCTCGCCGGGCAGTTCCGCGAGGGCCGCCTTGGCGACGCGGTCCTTCTCGTCGGCGGCCGTCGTCTCGCGCTCGGCGAGGTCCGGCTCGAAGTCGAGTCGCCCTACGGGGATGGCCCCGCCGTGCACCCGGCGGACCAGGCCGGCGCGGTCGAGGGCCTTCAGGTCCCGGCGGATCGTCTCCGCCGTCACCTGGAACTCCTCGGCCAGCGACACGACATCCACTCGGCCGCCGTCGCGGGCGAGCCGGAGGATCTCCTGCTGCCGTTCCGGTGCGTACATGTCTGTTCACCTCCGCCTCGTGCCCGAACGTGTGGTTTCAGCGGGAGGCTACGCCGAGATTTCCGCGAAGTAAACAGTTTCGGACCCAATCGGGCATGATCAGAAATGACGGCGGGCCCGGCACCGTGTGGTGCCGGGCCCGTCCCCCGTCGTCAGACCAGCGCCGGTTCCTGCTGTCCGGTCACCGCCTGCTCCCCCTCGACGTGCTGCGCCGGCCGCTTCGGCAGGGCGAACATCAGCAGGAAGATGACGCCGAGCACCCCGGCCACCCAGCCGAGCGCGTTGTGGAAGGCGTCCGAGAAGGCCGGGCCCACCTGGTCCGGGCGCAGGTGGTCACCGATCGTGCCGAAGAAGACCACCGAGACCAGGCCGAGCCCGAGGGCGTTGCCCATCTGCTGCACGGTGTTGATCAGGCCGGAGGCCGAGCCGGAGTGCTCGCGCGGCACCTCGGAGAGGATCGCGTCGGTCAGCGGCGCGACGATCAGACCCATGCCGACCCCCATCACCACCAGGGGCAGCGCCATCTGCCAGGGCGCGATGTCCAGGCCGTAGTGGCCGGACTCCCAGATGTAGAGGAGCACCCCGGCCGCCATCACCAGCGCGCCCGCCTGGAGCACCTTGCGCCCGAAGCGCGGGACCAGCATCTGCACCGACATCCCGGCGGCGGCCGACACGGCGATCGAGAACGGCACCCCGGTCAGCCCGGCCTTCAGCGGGCTCCACCCCAGCCCGATCTGCATGTACAGCGTCCAGACCAGGAAGAACACACCCAGCGCGACCCCGAAGACGGTCTGCACGGCGATCCCGGCGGCGAAGCTCTTGACCCGGAACAGCGACAGCTCCACCAGCGGGGAGCCGTCCCGTGCGGCCTTCCGCTTCTCGTACGCCACCAGCACCGCGAGGACGACGAGCGACCCGGCCATCGAGACGTACCCCCACGTCGGCCAGCCCAGCTCGCGCCCACGGGTGAGCGGGTAGATCAGCATCAGCAGGCCCAGCGTCACGAGCGCGACGCCCACCAGGTCCAGCTTCAGGGCCCGCGGTGCCTTGGACTCGCTGATGAAGCGGCTGCCGAGGACCAGGCCCGCGACGCCCACGGGCAGGTTGATCAGGAAGATCGACCGCCATCCCCACCCGAACAGGTCCCACTCGGTCAGCAGTGCGCCGAGCACCGGACCGGACACGGCTCCGAGGCCCACGACCGCGCCGAACATCCCGAACACCTTGCCGCGTTCGTGCGCCGGGAAGGTCGCGTGCACGATCGACAGCACCTGCGGCACCATCAGCGCCGCCATGCCGCCCTGGAGGATCCGCGACGCGACCAGCATCTCGGGGTTCACCGCCAGGCCGCACAGCGCGGAGGCGACGGTGAAGCCGCCGATGCCGATCAGGAAGATCCGCTTGCGGCCGTGGATGTCACCGAGCCGGCCGCCGGTGATCAGCCCGGCGGCGAAGGCGAGGGCGTATCCGGCGGTGATCCACTGGATCTGGCTGAAGGACGCGCCCGCCTCCCGCTGGATCGACGGGATGGCGACGTTGACGATCGTGACGTCGACGAGGTCCATGAAGGCCGCGGTCATCACGATCGCGAGGGCGAACCAGCGACGGCGGTCGGTGCCGTCGCCGCCTGTGCTGAGAGGGGTCTCGGTGGAGGTCATGCCTCGAAGCTACTGGCTCACTAGGTCAGATCGTGTCCTAATGGTGCGGCATGCTCATCGGTATGACGACGGACACTCCGGCTCGGCTGCTGACGCTCCTCTCCCTCCTCCAGACGCCCCGCGAATGGCCCGGCGGCGAGCTCGCCGACCGGCTCGGGGTCTCCCGCCGCACGGTCCGGCGGGACATCGACCGCCTGCGCGAACTGGGCTATCCCGTGCAGGCCAGCAAGGGTGCCGACGGCGGCTACCGGCTGGTCGCGGGCAAGGCCATGCCGCCGCTCGTGCTGGACGACGAGGAGGCCGTGGCCATCGCGGTCGGGCTGCGCGCCGGGGCGGGGCACGCGGTGGAGGGCCTGGACGAGGCGTCGGTACGGGCGCTGGCCAAGCTGGAGCAGGTGCTGCCCGGCCGGCTGCGCCACCGCGTGGCCACACTCCAGGCCGCGACCACACCGCTGACCAGCGGTGACGGGCCGAGTATCGCGCCCGAGACGCTGACCGTGATGGCCTCGACGGTGGCCGGGCACGAGCGGCTGCGGTTCGCCTACCGGGCCGCGGACGGCACCGAGTCCCGCCGCCTCACCGAGCCGCACCGGCTGGTGTCGACGGGCCGCCGCTGGTACCTGGTGGCGTACGACATCGACCGGGACGACTGGCGTACGTTCCGCGTCGACCGGGTGAGCGAGCCGTTCGCCACCGGGGCACGGTTCGCGCCGCGCGAGCTGCCCACGGGAAGCGCGGCGGAGTACCTGCGGCGGTCGATGCAACGGCGCCAGGAGTCCTACGACTTCGAGGTCACCTTCGCCGCGCCGGCCGAGTTCGTCGCCGCCCGGCTGCCCAACTGGCTCGGCACACCCGAGCCGTTGGCGGACCACCGCTGTCGGCTACGGGGGACCTCGGCGGACGCGGTACAGCGCGTGGCGTTCCGGCTGGCGATGCTGGAGTGCGACTTCGTGGTGCATCAGCCTGAGGAACTCATGGCCGCTGTGCGGGAGTTGGGGGCGCGCTTGAGCAGGGCGGCGGCGGGCGGGGCGTGAGCCGTCGCCCCACGGGCCCCGCGAGCCGCCGCTTCACCGGGCCCACGGGCCGTCCTCCCACGGACCCCACGGGGGAGACCCCACGGGCCGTCCTCCCGCGGGACCCCATCGGCAGTCCTCCCACGGCCGCCACGAGCCGTCGCCCTGCGGCCGCCACAGGAAGTTGTCTCACGACCGGAAGTTGTCTCACGCCCCCCACGGGAAGTCCTTGAGCGCCGCGAGGTTCCGCAGCGCCAGCTCCGCCGGGCTCCCCGGGCCCTCGACGGGTCCGTCGCCCTCGGCCCAGCCCTCAAAGGCGGCGCGCACCGCGGCACTTGCGACGGCGGCGGTGAAGCGCGGCTCGGGGGTGGTGGGGTAGCGCGGCTCGGGGACGGCGGCAACGTTGTCAGCACCGCCCGTCATCACGGAACCTCCTGCCGCCCCGGCACGGGTCATCCGCTCCGCCAGCACCTCCCCCAGCATCCGCTCCGACGTCTGGCACACCTCCGCCCACACCCTGCGCAGGGACGGGTTCGCCTCGGCCAGGCGCAGGAGGGTGCGGACGCACTCCCAGGAGGACGCGGAGACGCCGGCGCCCGGGGTGAGGGTGTGGCGGGCCCCCTGCTCCAGGGCCTGGAGCACGCTCACGTCGGCGGGGGCGGCACGTACCGCCTCCACCCAGCGCTGGGCGCCGACCGCGTAGAGCGGGGCGACGGCCTCCTCCTTCGTGGCGAAGTACCGGTAGAAGGTGCGCGGGGCGATGCCGGCGGCCTGGGCGATGTCCTCGGCGCGGGTGGCGCGCAGGCCGTGCCGTACGAAGAGGCCGGCCGCCGCGCGGGCGATCTCCATCCGCGTCTCGGCCTTCCGCCGCTCGGTCAGCGAGGCCTGGGGCGGGGTCGGGGTCGGGGTGGTGCTGCTCACGCCCGGCAGGCTATGCCCATGTGGCACAATCTGCCATCTGGTCGGGCCACCCCGTGGTTCAGGTACGGGGTGACCCGCCCTTCAGCGCCCCGCCGGCGCAAGGGCGGTCGGCAGAAAAGAGCCGGGCCCCGGCGCCCGGGGGGAGGGGCGCCGAAGCCCGGCCTTGGGAGAGTCCCGGCGCCGGGGGGAGTGCGACGGGACTTGGCTCTCAGGGGCCAGGGGCGTGACCCCGGGCCCGAACTGGTGGACCCGGAATTCTTGTTCCCTGAGCCCTGCGGGTTGAAGCGGCTTTACATCGCCATGTTTGCGCGGTCTTTCGCCACCCGGCGTACGCGGTGTCACGCAGCCGCGTCGAAACCGGTGCTGCGCGCCAGCTTCTTCAGCTCCAGCAGCGCGTGCTTCTCGATCTGCCGGATGCGCTCGCGGGTCAGGCCGTGCTCCTTGCCGACCTCGGTCAGGGTGCGCTCACGGCCGTCCTCGATGCCGTACCGCATCTTGATGATGGAGGCCGTGCGCTGGTCGAGGCGGCCGATGAGGTCGTCGAGCTCCTCGCTGCGCAGCAGCGTGAGCACCGACTGCTCGGGCGACACCGCCGAGGTGTCCTCCAGGAGGTCACCGAACTGGGTCTCGCCCTCGTCGTCCACCGACATGTTCAGCGAGACCGGGTCGCGGGCCCAGTCCAGCACGTCGGTGACGCGCTCCGGCGTCGAGCCGAGCTCGGCGGCGATCTCCGTGGGCTCCGGGTCCCGCCCGTGCTCACGGTTGAACTCGCGCTGCACCCGGCGGATCCGGCCGAGCTCCTCCACGAGGTGGACGGGCAGGCGGATCGTACGGGACTGGTCGGCTATCGAGCGGGTGATGGCCTGGCGGATCCACCACGTCGCGTACGTGGAGAACTTGAAGCCCTTGCGGTAGTCGAACTTCTCGACCGCGCGCACCAGGCCCGCGTTGCCCTCCTGGATCAGGTCCAGCAGCGGCAAGCCGCTGCGGGGGTAGCGGCGGGCGACCGCGACGACCAGGCGCAGGTTGGAGCGGATGAAGATGTCCTTGGCGCGCTCCGCGTCGGCGACCAGGGACTCGAGCTCCTCGCGGGTGGCTTCCGCCTTCGTCTCCTCGAAGCCGTCGAGGACCTGCTTGGCGAACACACCCGCTTCGATGACCTGGGACAGCTCCACTTCCCTGGCGGCGTCGAGCAGCGGTGTGCGAGCGATCTCGTCGAGGTACATGCCGACCAGGTCGCGGTCGGCGATCTCGCCGCCATGGGCGCGAACACTGCTTGCCGCCTGGGCCGTCTCGCCGGTGGCGGACTGACGACGGGCGACGGCACGGGTTGCCATGCGTGCTCCCTTGCGTGGTGAGGTCAGCGGGTGGTCCTTCGGACGCTGGACTCCGTCTCCGGGACTCTCCGGACTCTCCTCGGGTGCCCTGCATCCGATGGAAACAACGACTGGAATCAGGACAGAATTCCCAACCGACCCGTCAATTTTTCTGATCATGCAGTACCCTGTCCGGCCACACAGGGAGGTCGAATGTCGACGGAGCGTACGGAGGTGCAGGTCAGGCCGGGGGTCGAGGGTGACCTCGTGAGCCTCACAGGCCTCTACAACCACTACGTTCGCGAGACGGCATTCACATTCGACACCGAAATCTTCACTCCGGAAGAGCGCCGCCCTTGGTTGCTCTCCCACCCAGTAGACGGCCCGCACCGCCTGATGGTTGCCGTGACGCCGGACTCACAGGAGATTCTGGGTTACGCCACATCCAGCCCTTACCGAGCGAAGCCCGCCTACGCGACCTCCGTGGAGACGACGGTGTACGTCTCCCCGCACGCCGGCCGCCGAGGCGTCGGCACGCTGCTCTACGAGGCCCTCTTCGAGGCCCTGTCCGGCGAGGACCTGCACCGCGCCTACGCCGGCATCGCCCAGCCGAACGAGGCGTCCGCCCGGCTGCACGAGCGCTTCGGCTTCCGGTACGTCGGCACCTACCGGGAGGTCGGCCGCAAGTTCGGCCGCTACTGGGACGTGGCCTGGTACGAGAAGCCCCTGTGACAACGCGGTCGGGTGTCACAGCGCGGTCGGGTGCCGGGAACGGTTTCAGCCGAACTGCACGGACCTCTTCGCCAGCCCCATCCAGAACCCGTCGATCACGGACTTCTGCGCGTCCAGCTCACCGGTCGCGTCGGCCGCGCCCATGGTCACGAACAGCGGTGCGAAGTGCTCGGTGCGCGGATGGGCGAGCTGCCCGGCCGGCGACTTGCGGGTGAAGTCGAGCAGCGCGTCCACGTCACGCGCCTCCAGTGCCCGCCGTCCCCAGTCGTCGAACTCGGACGACCAGGCGGGTATGCCGCCCTGCCGGAGCGCGGCCAGGTTGTGGGTGAAGAAGCCGGAGCCGACGATCAGCACGCCCTCGTCCCGCAGCGGGGCGAGTTTGCGGCCGATCTCCATGAGCCGGACCGGGTCGAGCGTCGGCATGGACACCTGGAGGACCGGGATGTCGGCCTCCGGGTACATCTCGACCAGCGGGACGTACGCGCCGTGGTCGAGGCCACGGTCGGGGACGTCCTGGACGGGGATGCCGGGGGCGCGCAGCAGCTTCCGTACCGACTCGGCGAGCTCCGGTGCGCCGGGCGCGTCGTAGGTCACCCGGTAGTAGTGCTCCGGGAAGCCCCAGAAGTCGTAGACGAGGGGGGCGGTCTCGGTGGCGCCGATGGCGAGCGGGGCCTCCTCCCAGTGGGCGGAGATCATGAGGACCGCCTTGGGGCGCGGCAGGCCTGCCGACCAGGCGGCCAGTTCGCCGGGCCAGAACGGGTCGTCCGCCAGCGGCGGGGCGCCGTGGCTGAGGTACAGAGCGGGCATGCGCTCCTGGGTGGCGGCGGACATGCTGCGACTCCTTCCAAAACATGGTTCCCTAACAAAACTGTACGGGCCATTTGTTTAAAGTTCAAGGAGGGGCCACGTAGAGTGGAAGACATGAAGGCACCCGCACCCGCACCGACTGAGGGCAGCACGGAAAAAGCCCGGGAGCCGCGCTGGCTCACCGACGAGGAGCAGCGCGTCTGGCGCTGGTTCATGGAGGGGGCCACCCTCCTCGACGACCATCTCGACCGTCAGCTCCAGCGCGACGCGGGCATGCCGCACGTCTACTACGGCCTGCTGGTGAAGCTGGCGGAGGCGCCGCGGCGGAGGCTTCGGATGACGGAGCTCGCCATGCTGGCGAAGATCACCCGCTCCCGTCTCTCGCACGCCATCGCGCGCCTGGAGAAGAACGGCTGGGTGCGCCGCGAGGACTGCCCCGACGACAAGCGGGGCCAGTTCGCCGTGCTGACCGAAGAGGGCCACGAGGTGCTGCGGCAGACCGCGCCGGGCCATGTGGACGCCGTACGCCAGGCGGTCTTCGACCGGCTCGACCCGGAACAGCAGAAGTCCCTCGGCGAGATCATGCGGATCATCGCCGAGGGACTTCAGCCGACCGAAGCGGGTGCGGACCTGCCCTGGCTCCGCTGACGCGGGAGCCGGGCAGGTCCTGGATTCCGTAGGTACGAGGCGTCCCCTTCCCCGTACCTACGGATGGCCCTGAGTGGGGTTCTCGGGTACGGCCGTCATACAGCCGTCATGCCGTCATACACGTCATGCCGTCATACAGCCGTCAGTGGGCGACGACCGGGACCTGCACCTCGTCCGCCACATCCGTGTCCGAGCCGGAGCCGGTCACCGTGGCACTGCCGGGCCGGCCGGCGTTGACGAAGGTCAGGGCGATGCCGGCGGCCACGACGAGGATGCCGACGGCGAACCAGATGGCGCTCGTGTAGCCCTCGACCATGCCCTCCAGCTGGACCAGTTGCTGCTGGGACCGGCTGGTGGCACCGACGATGTGGTCGGCGATGTAGGACGTGGTGGCCGAGGCCGCGATCGTGTTCAGCAGGGCCGTGCCGATCGCGCCGCCCACCTGCTGCGAGGTGTTGACCATCGCGGAGGCGACACCCGCGTCCCGCGGCTCGACGCCCTGGGTGGCCATGGACATGGCCGGCATGAACGCCGTACCCATGCCGAGGCCGAGCAGCAGCATCGCCGGCAGCAGCAGGGCGGCGTACGAGGAGCCGATCTCCAGCTGCGTCAGCAGCAGCATGCCGAGCGCGGCGACCAGGAAGCCGGGGCCCATCAGCAGGCGCGGCGCGACCCGGGTCATCAGACGCGTGCCGATCTGGGTGGAGCCCGTGATCATGCCCGCGATCATCGGCAGGAAGGCGAAGCCGGTCTTGACCGGCGAGTACCCCTTCACGATCTGCAGGTAGTAGGTCAGGAAGAGGAACAGACCGAACATCGCGATGATCGCGAGACCGAGGGAGAGGTAGATCCCGCCACGGTTGCGTTCGGTGATCACGCGCAGCGGCAGCAGCGGGGCCTTGACCTTCGACTCGACGACCACGAAGGCCAGGAGCAGCACGGCCGAGGCGACGAACATGCCGACGGTCACGGCGTCGCTCCAGCCGTCGGACTCGGCGCGGGTGAAGCCGTAGACGAGGGCGACCAGGCCGAGAGTGGACAGGATGACGCCGGGGATGTCGAGCGGGGAGCGGTTGCGGCCGCCCTCCGGCTCACGGATCACGAAGTACGCGCCGGCCGCGGCGACGATGGCGAACGGGATGTTCACGAAGAACGTCCAGCGCCAGTCCAGGTACTCGGTGAGGAAGCCGCCCAGGATCAGGCCGACGGCGCCGCCACCACCGGCGATCGCGCCGTAGATGCCGAACGCCTTGGCGCGCTCCTTGGCGTCGGTGAACATCACGGCGAGCAGGGAGAGCGCGGCGGGCGCGAGCAGGGCACCGAAGGCGCCCTGGAGGGCGCGGGCGCCGAACATCATCGCCTCGTTGGTGGCGGCGCCGCCGAGCGCGGAGGCCGCGGCGAAGCCGCCGAGACCGAGGACGAAGGCCCTCTTGCGTCCCCACAGGTCGGCTATCCGGCCGCCGAACAGCAGCAGACCGCCGAAGGCGAGGGCATAGGCCGTGACGACCCACTGCCGGTTGCCGTCGGAGATGCCCAGGTCCTGCTGGGCGGAGGGCAGGGCGATGTTCACGATGGTGGCGTCCAGGACGACCATCAGCTGGGCGAGCGCGATGAAGACCAGCGCTTTCCAGCGGCCCGGATCCGGTTCGGATGGGGCGTTGAGGGCCTTTGAGGCTGTTTGAGACATGGAGGTACCCACTTCGGGACTTCGTGACGGAAAAATCAGGGCTTCGTAGTGGAAACAGGAGTTCGTGCTGAAAAAAGGACGACGAAAGGTAGGGGCGCGTCCTGTGACGGCCACTGGGACTGTCGTCTCGGTTTCAGACGGGTGGGACGGGCTGAACTAATCGGTCAGGACTGGCGCAGGTCCTCCAGGGTCACGGCCGTGCCCGGCAGAACGGAGCGAGCGGGAGCCCGCAGACCGTCCAGGAACAGCTGAAGATGGCGGTGGACGAAGCGGTCGGCACGGAAGCAGTCCGTACCGGCCGGAGGCCGGCTGAGCTGGGCCACGGCGATCATGACGTCCCCGACGTCCACGTCGGAGCGCAGCTGCCCCGCCGCCCTGGCCCGGTCCATGACCTCCGCGACCTGCTTCTCGACCCGTTCGCGCGCGGCCTCCAGGTCCGGGTGGTGCTTGTCGAACGTGCTGGAGACCATCGGGCACAGCGCGCTGATCCGCTCGTCGGCGGCGGCGTGCACGAAGCGCTCCAGCGCCTCGAACGCGTCACCGTTCTCGGCGAGCGCGGACTCGGCCGCCGCGGCCGTGCGGTCCATGACGGAGCAGACGACCTCGCGCACCAGCGCGTCGCGGTCCGGGAAGTTGCGGTACACCGTGGCGTTGCCGACGCCGGCCCGGCGGGCGATCTCGTCGAGCGGCACCTCGGGGCCGTGCTCGACGAACATCTCCCGGGCGGCGGTGACGATCCGCTCCCGGTTGCGCAGGGCGTCGGCGCGGGGCCGGGGCGCCTTGCGCTGTACGGGGGTGGCGGTCTGCACGGCGTACTCCTTGTGTGAGGTGCGGTCTTGCGTGAGAAGCGGTCTTGCGTGAGCTGCGGTCTTGCGTGAGAAGCGGTCTTGCGTGAGCTGCGGTCTGAGGCGTGCGGTGAGGTGATCCGGGGAGAGGCTCCCCGTTTCACTCGGACACATGACTAAACGGGGACTGGGTCCCCGGTATTTCCCGCCCCCGGTGTTTTTTCTCTGTGACCTGGCTCACAACCGCAGCGGGGCGCTACTGACGGGAAACCCACGATCGGTCTCCTCCAACGCGCGCGCCCCACCTCCCCCGCCGCAGGGTGAGCGCAAGGGTGCAGCCGGAGACCGGAGGCTGCCGTGGCGCGGGAGGTGCCTTGCATGCAGCCGCAGCCGCAGCCTCGTCGACGCCGGCCCGGCAGCGGCACAAGGCAGCCGGGTGCGGGGCGGGGTCAGCCGGTGGGGCGAGGCCGAGGGCGAGGGCCTTGGCGTGGACAGGGGCGTGGTCGTGGGCAGCCGACCGGTGCACGGCGTACACCGCCCACCGGTTCAGGGCGGGGGCGTACAGAGGCACCCGACCCCGGGTCGGGGAGGAGTACGGGCCCGCCCCATCCCGAGTCAGGTGGCACGGGCCCGCCCGGCCATGGGATACCCAGGCGGGTACCTGGGCGGACACCTGGGCGTATACCCGGGCGCCGCCTGGCCGCCCTGGCGTGCGTGACGACCCTGACCTTCGCGGTCAGCACCTCCGCCGGCACGGCCCGTCTCGCCCCGGGCGCCTCGTCGGCCGGAGCGGGCCCGATCGCCCTGTCCCGCACCTCCGCGCACGGCCCCTGCATGATCCACGGCGCCCGCGAGGTCCAGATGTCCGAGGGCATCCCCACCTCCGAGGGCTACTCCCGCTCCACCGGCGTCGTCCACGCCCTCAATCTGATGATCGACTTCTCCGACGCACCCGGTGAGGGCGATGCCCTGGACCGTTTCCGGGAGTTCTTCCCGCAGACCCGGCAGTGGTTCCGCACCAGTTCCTACGGCCGCCTCGACTACCGCCCCGAGACCCCGATCCCCGGGTGGCTGCGGATGCCGAAGTCCTTCCGCGAGTACGCCATAGAGCGCGGGGCCCCGTTCGACCCCGGCTACCGCGCCCTGGTCCGGGACATCGTGGCCGCGGCCGACCCGAAGGTGGACTTCCGCGCGTACGACCTGCTGAACATCCTGGTCACCCCGAACGCCGGCCCGTCCGCCCTCGACACGGTCCTGTCCGTCACCTTCGCCGGCAACCCCGAGGCCCCGGCGGCCGACGGCATCCCCGTGGCCAACGCCTCCTTCGTCTACTCGCGCCAGGACGACGGCTCCGGCTCCTACGACCGCACCGGCTACCGCGTCCTCCCCCACGAGAACGGCCACATATTCGGCCTGCCCGACCTGTACACCGCCGAGGGCGGGGGCGCGGTCGGCCACTGGGACATCATGAGCGAGGACTGGGGCGCCAACAACGACTTCCTCGGCTGGCACAAGTGGAAGCTGGGCTGGCTCGACGCCGCGCAGGTGCACTGCGTGGCGACCCCCGGCACCACCGAGTACACCCTGACGCCGCTGGCCCGCGCGGGCGGCTCGAAGCTGATCGTCGTCCCCCTGGACAGCCGCACCGCCTACGCCGTCGAACTGCGCACCCGCGCCGGCAACGACGAGACCGTGTGCCGCCCGGGTGTCCTCGTCTACAAGGTCGACGCCGAGGTGGACACGGGCCTGGGCCCGGTCAGGGTCCACGACTCCCGACGGGACAGCGGCGGCTGCACGCGGGCACCGAACGTCCACGCGGAGCTCTCCGACGCTCCGTTCACGCCCGGGGAGACGTTCCGGGACGTACGGAGGCGGGTCGTGATCAAGGTGACGAGGACGGAGCCCTCGGGGGACTACCGGGTGCGGGTGACGCGCGGGTAACGCGGGAGGAGCCGGCGAGGCAGGGCGCTCGGCCCACCTGCGAGGACCCGATTCCGGATTACGGTAGGCCTGCAGCGACCGCCGTACCGGAGAGCAGATGCCCGCGAAGCCCATGAACGACTCCCTCGAGACGGGAGGGCCTGCCGAGGCGGCTCCCGCGCAGGGGGCTCCTACGGAGGCGGTCACCCCGCTGATACGCGGCATCGCGGTTCTCCGGGAACTGACCGAGGCGGACGGCACGCTGAGCCTGAGCGCCCTGGAACGGGCCACCGGCCTCGCCCGCTCCACGGTCGACCGCATCACGGCCACGCTCTCCCGCATGGGCTACGTCCGTGTGGACGGCAGGGACGTACACCTGACCCCCCGCCTGATGGAACTGGGCAACGCCTACCTCTCCGCCCTGCGCCTCCCCGCCCTCCTCTCCGCCCGCGCGGACGCGCTCGCCGACGAACTGGACGAGTCGGTCTCCCTGGCGGTCGCCGACCGCGACGGCATCCGCTTCATCCACCAGGCGACCCGCCGCCGCGCGATGTCCCTGAGCTTCCGCATCGGCGACCTGCTCCCCGCCGAACGCACCGCCCCCGGCCCGCTGTTCGCGTCGGAGTGGACGGACACCGACTGGCAGCGCTGGCGTGACCGCAGGACCTCGGACCCGAGGGACTTCTCCTTCCCGGCCGTACCGCCGCGCAAGTACCGCCCGGACGCGAGGGAGAACGAGGACTTCGTACGCCGCGCGGAGGAGGCGGCGGCGAACGGCTGGGCCCTGGACGACCAGCTGATCGAGCCGGGCCTGGTGGCGGTCTCGGTCCCGGTCCGTTCTCCCCGAGCCGACGACGGGAAGGGTAATCGCGGCCAGGTGGCCTGCGTGGCAAGCGTGGTCAGCCACACCAGCCGCCACACGGCCCACAACCTGCGCACCACCCTCCTGCCGAAACTCCGCGCGGCGGTGAAGGAGATGGAACGCGACCTGCACAGCACCCCTCCCCCGGAGCCCGGCGCACCCCCCGCGGACCTGGCGCTCTGGACGGGCGCGTCGAAGCAGGAACTGGGCCGCGAGTTCATCGAGTCCCTGGCCCGCGGCCTGACGGTCCTCACGGCCTTCGGCGCGGGCAGGCCGGAGCTGACGCTCACCGAGGTGGCCAAGGCGACGGGCCTGGCCAGGGCAACGGCCCGCCGCGCGCTGATCACCTACGAACACCTGGACCTGGTGACGAGGACCGACGACCGCACCTTCGCCCTCACCCCCCGCGTCCTCTCCCTGGGCTTCCCACCCCTCTCCCGCACGACCCTCCCGGAGATCGCCCAGCCCCACCTGTCGGACCTGACCTCCCGCATCCACGAGTCGACGTCCGTGGCGGTGCTGTCGGACTCGGGCGAGGAGATCCAGTACACGGCGAGGGTGGCGACGGGCAGGGTGATGAGCGTGAACATCACGGTGGGCACCCGCCTGCCGGCCTACGCGACGGCCCTGGGCCGAGTCCTCCTGTCCGACGCACCCGCCCCGGGCCCTCCTCTCGGCCCCCTGCGCCCCCTGACCCCCCACACGATCACGGACGCCCATGCACTCGAAAAGGCCCTGACCTCGGTCCGCTCCCAGGGATACGCCCTGGTGAACGAGGAACTGGAAGAGGGCCTCCGCTCCCTGGCGGTCCCGATCCGCGACCGGTCGGGACAGGTCGTGGCCGCCCTGAACACCGCGATGCACGCCAGCCGCCACACCCTGCGCGAGTGCGTGACGGACCTACTTCCTGCGTTGCTGGTGGCAGCCACCCGCATCGAGTCAGACCTCCACACCGCCGCCCGCTTCACCCACGTCCCCCTGACCTGACCCCCACACCCGCCCGACCCGTATCCGGTACGCTGACGCCTGTGGTCATCCCCGACCACAGGCACGCCGCTGCTTGCGTCCGCTGCCACTGCCTTCGTAGCTCAGGGGATAGAGCACCGCTCTCCTAAAGCGGGTGTCGCAGGTTCGAATCCTGCCGGGGGCACCAGCGCAAAGGCCCCGGACCGATCATGGTCCGGGGCCTTTGACATGCGCTTCTGACATCAACGCGGGCGGTCGAGAGCTCCCCTCGCTTCGGCTACCAGCGAATCGTCTGGCCCTCCGGGGTAACGGTGACGGTGAACTCCTCCAGCTCCGGTGCACCGGCGGCGTGCCAGCGGCCGAACTGTTCTTCCACGCGGTCCCACAGCCCCTCCGGCCCACCCTGCCGGACCAACCACCGGCCGCCGTCCTCGTACACCACGGCCCACGAACCGGAGTCGACGTCAACCAGGACATCCTCGGTGCGCCCATTCCGGTCCATCGTCAGTACGGCCCGTGCGCTTCACAATGACCCACGCGCTCCGGTCAGCGGCCTTCCTGCCGTTAGCCCTCTCCCCACGACGCGGAGAACTCCGCATCAACGCACACAACTTCGAGCCCGCCAGTGACTGAGTTACAACTTCTCTACGGGGTTTCAAGGCGGCTCGCTCCGCTCCCCGTGCGCGGCCCGGCCCCCGGCCGGGCCTGCACTCCAGTCTCCGCCCCGCTCCAGCCCGGCCGGCGCCCGTGCCGCGCTCAAAGCAGTCAGCCGCCTGACGCCAAACAAGGGCTACATCGTGGCTGACGGCTGAGGCGCAAGCATGGGGTAGTGGCGGAGCCGGCTCATCCGTCCTCCGCAGGACAGTCGGTTCTGCCCGTAGAGACCCCAGCGGGTGACGCCTCCCGCTAACAGAACGGAATGAGACACCGGCGTGATGATCAGGCGACCCACTGGATAGTCCCAGTCCCTAGTCGATCACCTCTGCGGGCGGGCCGTCGGTGCTACTGGTACAGAGGAAGGTGAGGTCGTTGTCCGAGATCCAGTTGGGTTGCCACACTCCGATGCTCCGGTACCCGACATGGAAGTACGGACCCTTGCACCACACCTCACCCAGATCTGGCACGGATTCCTGGATGTCCTTGTAGTCCTCTTGCCCTTCGGCCACGTAGACGCTGGCTGGCCTGTACCGGAAGACCCGGACCAGGCGGGCCTCCTTCGCCTCTGGCCTCCCCTCGTCCACAGGGACGGGGTCGGGCAGCTTGATAGAGCGCACGCAGGGGAGACCGAGGGCCTTGAGCGAGTAAACCCGGTCCGGGTGCGTGTCCTCGTAGTCCAGTTGCTTTGAAGGCCCGGTGTAGTCGGGGCCGCTATAGAGGGTCACCTTCAGGTCGGCCACGGGTATCCCTTCGCGTCGTCCGTCCGCGCAGAGCCCGGACGGTTTTAGTCCTCGGGTCAGCTTTCCGAAACATATCGTTGCTTATTTGTGAGAAACGCCGACATCGTGGGAACTGAATGCCCGGAATCCGAAAATCCTGCACTATCCGGTTCCGCACGCGGCGCGCCAGAGCCGACGCGCCCACCGACCGATACTTCCCGCAGCTGGCGCCTGCTTGCGTGCGGCTTCCTCTGAGCTCTGCCTCATGAGGTTTCTCCAGACCGGGAAGCAGCACGACCGCTCCGAGCACCAGGGCCAGGCCGACACCCACCAAGCGCGACCCATGCCACCCAACCGCCCATTGGTCCAGGTCACATGGTCGCGAGTATCGGCACGACCAAGTGCACGACGGCGACCAGCCCTGTAGGACCGCCGGTCGAACTCCGAGAAGATCCGTGGCGCGGCGCCCGGTTTCGTCGCGGTCTGCGGACCGGTCGCGCCATCGCTGAGTGGCTGGCTGGGGCGGAGCAGAGGCGTCAGCGGGTTAAAGATCAAAAGCATGGCAGCGTGGCTAAGGCCGGTGGGAGGTTGCTACAACATACGTGGCGGGTGCTTGCTCGCCGCACCCGCCATCCTGGCTTGCTTTCTGTGACTTAAGTCAGAACCCCTTTCAACTCGACATCCAAGGGCCAGGTTTCGGCAACACCCGAATCCGAGCGGGCCAACGACGCCGGTACATCTTCCATAGGAGGGGAGAGGCGGCGGCGCGGGATGCGGTGTTCGATCAGAGGTTGTAGCGCTCGACCTTGAGCACCCAGTTCTGGAAGCCTGCTGTCGTGTTGGCTCGCCCGACCTTGACCTTGACTTGAGCGGTGACGTTGCGTGTGGTCAGGCTGACGGGGAACTGGACGACGCGGATCAGGGTGTGCGAGGACCATTCCGGTCCGCCGCGGGCGGTGACGAAGCGGTGGTTGGTGCTGACCGGCGCGGCCTGGTCGTTGCCGAAGAAGACGGTGACGTTTGCTACGGCGTTGTTTTCGGGGTGTTCGACGATGGCCTCGGCGCTGAAGGTTGCGACGAAGAGGGCTCCGTACGAGGGGGTGTTTTGTCCGACTTGCAGGGGGATGGATGCACCAGGCAGGTCGGCCCAGTTGGTGTCGGTCAGCTCCTGACGGGCGTCGTCCCAGACCAGGTGGGTGTTGTCCGGCGCCCGGTTGGTGTTGAGGACGGTGAGGTTGGGGGGTGTACTCATGGGTTAACTCCCTTTGGTTTGGACGTTTGTTGGAGTCAGCGAGCGACCCCAGAGAGGGCTCCCCGCTTTGCATAGCCACCACTCCGGCTGTAGTCACATAGCGTGCATGCTCGAATACATTGAGTCATGACCGCTTGTGGGTCGCGGCCACGCACAGCGCCCGGCTCGTGTACAGCTGATCTGCCAACCGCGCAGCCCCGGATGCAAAGGACCCTCCGCACGAAGGCCCGGCCGCATCCGCTTGTGCTGCACGTCCTCGGGAGGCGCAGTGGCCGCGCTAATCCCTAAGCGACACTGCCGACGCCTCGTGAATGCCAGCCGTACGCGGAAACTGGCACCACGAGCCGGACTATCTTGACGGGAAAATGCCAGCGCACAACCCCTCTGGGCCCCGAACCCGCGCGCCTCACCCAGGTCCGCGCGCCCCGATCAAAGGCTCCGGACCGCGAGCGCATACCACCCGGAGGGCCCCAGAGGACACCCTCCGCCACAATCGGATCGCAGACAACGCCGCCCCGGAGCGCCTAGAGGCCTGCCCTAGCACCGGCCACTGACAACGTGCCGACGGCAGAGAGCTGAGGTGCAGCAGCGAGGTACAGCAACCCCAGCAACGGCAGCGCCCAACACCGATCCTCATGGCCCCCGACGGCTTCTATGACCACCATTGACCCGATCTCTGTAGAGCTACGGACCAGAAGGTTGCGGCTGTGGTGTACTCGCACCACAAGCGCACCAGATCCAGCGGGGAACAGCGGGGAACCGCAGTGAAGCAACCGGGCTCGACGAAGCTGCATCACAGCCGTTCGTCCAGGTCAGCACCCAACCCGCCTGCAAATGATCGCAGCTTCCCAAGCAGATGGTTCGGCAGCTCAGTACGGCCGCGGAATCTCGTGCTCGCTCAACGCAGCCTCGTACCGCGCCAGCAGACCATCCAGGTTCGCCAGAAGAAGGCCGGCGGAGTCCCGGGCTTCATCTACGTCGCCTCGCTCGCATGCCGCCACCACCTCGGCCACGTCGCTGCGGAGGCTTCCTCTCCAGCAGGTCGGCCATGGCCTCGAGCATCGGCGAGCCGGTCTCCGGTTCCAGCCAATACCACTGCCCGGACGGGTTGCACTCCAGGAACCACCATTGCCCCTCGCGGTCGATGGCGAAGTCGAAAGCGCCGAAGACGAGACCGAAGCGGGCCAGGTATGCGTGCAGGGCGTCGACGATGCCGGGCGGCGGGCTGACCACGGAGTAGCGCAGGCGGCTGTAGTCGGTGCGCCAGTCCAACAGGTCCGAGTCGATGCGGACAGGGAACACCCGGTCACCGATGATGGTCACGCGTACGTCCGCGGTCTTCTCGATCCGCTGCTGGAACAGGTGCGCGGTGCCGGAGACGGCCTCATCGATGTCATCGGCCGCCACCTCGGCGACCTCCACGGTGCAGGAAACCCCGTCGATGCGATACAGCGGCGCCGACAGAGGCTTGTAGATCACGGGTGCGTGCTGCTTGATGAACGACCGCGCGGCATCCGGGTCCGAGGTGATGACCGTCGGCGGGACATGGAACCCCGCAGCCGCAGCGGCGGCCAAGCCGGACGGTTTGAACTCGGCGTCCCCAATGCGGTGCGGGTGGTTGACGTACAGGCAGCCGGGAAGCGACGCCAGGACTCCCCCCAGACCGTAGCGGGCCTGAGCGACCGCGAACCGGGCGTCCTGCTCGTCCAGATGCGGGAAGGTGAAGCCGGAAGGCCGGCGGTAGTACAGGGACCGGACCTGTGTCAGGTCGGCGGCCCGTGACGGCGTGGACAGCGTTCCTCCCACGCCGTTCGACGTGATCGTGGCCGTGACCGACAGGGCGTGAGGGAAGTCCCCCGAGTCGAACCGCACGACCGGGACACCCCGGTCGTGCAGCTCACTGATCACCACATCGGCCGTGGGGTCGTCCAGATTGGTGACGACCAGCACCGGACCGAGATCGCTCACTGGTCGGTGTCGTTCCCCGTGTCCTGGTCACCGCCGCCGCTGCCACCACCACCGGAACCGTCTGACGGATTACCGGTGTTGGTCGCCGGGTTCGTGCCACTGCTGGTGCCGTGCTTCCCCACCTCCAGCACATGGCCGTCGGCGTCGAAGTAGCGGCCCGTCTGGGTGGTTCGGTCGAGCTCGACGCGGGCGTAGCCCGACGCCATCGCCGGATACGGAGCCATGCGCCGCACGCCCCAAGGGGACGGCGTGGCCGCGCCGGACGGCAAAGGCGTCCCGGTCGGGAGCCGATCGGAGTGAGCAAACAAGAGTTCTTCCTCTCTTCTTCGGTTGCTTGACGAGCCCGCCCCGGCGCTCGACCTGTCCAGGGTTGGGGGCCGGGGGCGGGAGTCTCCTTGGATCAGGCGGCGCGGCGTGCATCCCGGCATTCCCTGCTCAGCCGTACGGCTGCGGGGCACGTCAGCCGAAGGTTCGCGGCCCGGTCGTCGGCGGCCGTGCAGGCCGGGCACGTCATGCAGTGGTCCGCCAGGCGCTCGAACGCGGCTGCCCAGGGCGCGCCGACGGACGACGGATACTCGCGGCCGCTCATCCCTCCGGCTCCGCGGGCATGCAGTGCCGTCCGGCGGCGATCAAGCGGGCGACCTCGACGGGCGAGCAGAGCGTCGAGGGCGAGTCCATAGGCGTCGACCAGTAGGTGGCGCGGCGACGGGTCCATTGCACGGCGTCCACTCTCGGCACGCCGAGGTAGCTGCCGCGGCCGAGGCAGTCCACGTCCATGGCCCGCCAGTCGTCGAGGGCCTGGTGCCATGTCCTCGGCATGCTCGCGGGGACCAGGGCGTAGTACCGGTGGAAGTACGGATCGCAGATGACCGGGCCGCCGTCGAGGGTCTCGCGCAGGAACCGGTCCAGCTCTGAGCCCTCGGCGATGCCAGTGAGGGCCACGAGGAGGCGGCCGGGGATCCGCACAGCTGAGAACAGGGTGCCCAGCGGCAGCAGCGTCACCTGGTACTGGTCCCATTCCAGCCGGGCGCGGTCACGGCTCGGTGCCGGAAGTGTTGCCAACAGCCAGTGCTCCGAGGTCAACCGCCGGTCGGCAGTGGGGTGAATGAGCACGCCGGGCCCAGCCTTGATGGGTCGTAAGGCCTGCTGGCTGTGGTCGCTGGTCATGCTCGCGCCTCCCCTGTCGCATGTGGTCCGCCTCAGCATCGCCCTCGTGACCGGCCTGGACACCAACGGGCACCGCGGGCAGGCATGGCTCAACCTGGACAACGCCGCGGCTCTCCTCGTTGAGGAACCCGAGGACGTGGACGACGTGAGCCTGTGGGTGGGCACCCCGGAGTTCGAAGAGGCCATCGGACATAAGCGTGCAGAGCTGGATGCGGAGGTGCCGGCCGACGCCGAAGGCACTCTCGTGTGGGCTTCAGCAGCTGGTGTCCAGGCCGCGGCGCAGCCGTCTCGGATCGAGGAACTGCTGCGTGCACGGGAGACCTTCGTGGAGGAGCTGTTCGACGCGCTGCTGGACGAACTGGGCTTCCCTGAAGCTGTCCACTCTCCACCGAAGCCATAAGAAACGACGTTTAAAGCGGGTGTCGCAGGTTCGAATCCTGCCGGGGGTGCAGCCAGAAGGGCCAGCTCAGGAGGGACTCCCTCCCAAGCTGGCCCTTCGGCGTTCCAGGCGCTGTGCCACACGCGCGCCACTACGCCGGCGTCACCACCCAGGCGTCCTGTCGCGTCCTCGACTGTGCACCCTTCAACGAGCTGTGGACGCGCAGCGCACGCAGGTTTTCGCCGCCGGGCGAACTTCGAGGCGCTCCGTCGGGATCGGCTCACCGCATTGCTCGCAGCGCCCGTAGTCGCCTCTCTCCAGCCGTTCCAGGGCGCGATCGAGATCGTTCAGATGCTCGCGCGCCTGGGACAGCAGGGCGGCGACGTGCGCCCGCTCGAAGGCCGTGCTCGCGCCCTCCGGGTCGTGCTCGTCGTCAATGGCCACCAGTGCGTTCGCCTCGACGATCCCTTCGAACTCACGGCTAAGGGCGGATATCTGGTGCAGCGTGCTGACACGGTCGGCCGCGAGCAGCGCCCGCATCGACTCGCCCTGGGACGCGGCGAAAGCGGCATTGGTGTATTCATCGCTCATATCGGAGGAAACCTCATTGTCTTGCGTCGAATTCCCGGGTGCTCGGTCGACGACGGCTTCAGCGATGGCGTGGGCGGCCACGCTGGTACCTGCTTCGGCCACGGGACGTCGTCACCGAGCACGTGGGCCGCGAGGAGCGGCCAGGTCGGGTTGCGCAGCACTTCGCGCGCGAGCATGATCGCGTCGGCCGAGCGGTCCACGAGGATCCGGTCGGCCTGCTCCGGTGCGGTGATCAGACCGACCGCGGAGACGGGCAGGGCCGCGCCCTCGCCGACGGTTCGGGCGAAGGGCACCTGGTAGCCGGGCTCCACTTCGATACGGGCGTTGTGGACGAGCCCGCCGCTGGCCGGCCTGGTGGAAGACCGGCACTGCCCGGTGCATCCACACCGCACTCCTCGCCACACGCGATGAGCCATATGTGACGCTCATGGTCAACCCGGCCGCCGGCGACGGAAAGATCCACGCGCTCTACAAAACCTGGGGGTACGAAGACATCGGACAGAGCCAGCCGTCACCGGCCTCGCCGGTCCTCACTGTGATGATCCGCGCCATTCACTGACCGGCAGCATGCGGCATGCGTCGAAGCAGCGCACCCCTGCCCGACGATGTCCCGGTAACCGCATGTCCGCGTCCAGCGCACGGGTGGGGTCTGACGGGTGCTGCTGGTCGAGACACTCCGCAGTACGGGCCCGCATCAGGCGATAATGACCGTTAGCTGCCTGTGCGTATTACTTGGGGGGTCTTGTGAGTCTGAGTCCGCGCGAGGTGTTTCTCCGGCTTGTTCATGGGGTCGCCAATGGGAACTTGAGCGAGTTGCCTGATCTGTATGGCGAGGTTACCGATGGAGTTGACCAGAAGCACGGAAAGTGCTCTTGACCTTCGACGATAGGACTTGCTGAGGATCCTGTTGGCTGCGAGGGAAAGAGCACACTTTCCAGGTGAGAGAGCCAATCGCGTCCTTCTGAAGCGGGTGTCGCAGGTTCGAATCCTGCCGGGGCACAGAGAACACCAGGTCAGGGGCCCTTCCGTCCGACGGACCGAAGGGTCCCTGCGCTTGCAGCACACATATGGCACACATGCCGTGGGTGCGGAGGGTGGGGAGCTGTGCAGGATGCCCGTCGAGGATGAACTGGCCCGGCGCCGGTCCGAGAAACTGGTCGAGCGTCTTGAGTCGCTGATGCGCGCCGCCCTCAAGACCGAGTACCAGGGCTACTACGGGCAGCTGGTCCTGAGCGGCGACGATCTTGCGCGGCCGCTCCTGCCTACCCGGGCAGGGCTCGGGCCGTGGCAGGGGCCGGGTCGGCGGTCGAGCCCAGGGGCAGCAAACAGCCCACGCAGCTGTGACGTCCGAACGCCGACCAGATCTCCGCCTCGGTGGTTTCTGCGGTGGTTTCTTCATCGGCCACCGCCGTCAGCTCCGGGGCGCCTGGACCGACCTCTCGTCCACCGGTTCAAGGCCCGGGACCGAGGGCACGGCCGCCGCCTGCGAGCGGATGACGTTGATCGCCTCGACGAGTTGGTCATGCAGCGTCCGGCAGAGCCCGGACCGCCCCTCTGGAGCCCAGGCCGGCCCATCCGAACCGCTCATACACACCTCCGCCGGGCGGCCTCGCCCAGAACGTTGTCCGTTACCACTGCTCACCCTGCTGCACCGCCATACCGACCCCAACGATGACGCCTGACTCCCAACGGCCCGCCGAAAGAGTGATGTCGGCCGCCACCCCTGGAAGGCCGGGTCCTTCGCCTGAACTGCCTATGGCCCGCCCACTGCTCACTGGCCGGCATGGGAAACGAACCGGTCCCTGCCGTCACTCACGCCGCCGGCGTCGGCGATACCGCACAAGAGCGACCACTCGGCGTCACCGCGGTCTGCCCTGTCGCACTCTCCCGGCTTGCTGGAGGTGTCGGTGCCAGGCGATGACCGGCCCGGCGGAGATTGGCGGCACATCGGCGTACTTCTCCGCGGGCAGCGATACGGCGTTCCGGTCGCCTGCAGCGTGCGACCGGCGTGATCGGAAGATCGACCGCACGGCAGAGGGTCACCGTCCGCCGGGCCAGTCAGATGTCTGCCCGCCCTGTGCCGTCAGGCCGCTTCTGCCGGGACCCGTCCGGCCTGGATGGCATCAACCAGGGCCTGGTGGTCCTTCTCGTTCTGGTCCGCGTACAGCTCAGCGAACGTCGCCAGCGCGCGGTCGAAGACATCGCCACCACCCAGATACGAGGCGATCGCGATCCTGTCCCCGGACCTGGCGTGGGCCCGGGCCAGCGTGGCACCGCACAGCCGGCCGAACAGGCCCATCGTCTTCGGCGACATGTTCTCGGCCACAGCGATACCCTTCCAGTCCCGCAACTGGCGTACGTAGAAGTCCCGTCGCTTGCCATCAATGCCCGTGACGCGCTCCCACCCCAGGAAGATGTCGCTGGTGGCCTGCATGAGCCGTTGGCCGGCGACGACGCGCTCGCCCTGCGTGCCGTATGCGCTGCCTCCGACGTAAGGTGCAAGAACCGACTCGTCGGCCTCCTTGGCCTGGAGGAACAAGGGATCCTCGTCGTCCTTGCCGAGCAGCAGGATGATCCAGCAGCGGGTTCCCACACTGCCCACACCGACGACCTTCCGAGCGATGTCGGCAAGGCGGTAGGTCTCCAGCAGGAATCGGCGGTCCGTCTGCAGGGTCTGGCCGTAGCGCTCGATGAGGCGACTGATCTCCTGCTCCAGCCTGCCGCGTTCGGTGTCGGGCAGCAGATCCTGGAGCCGTACCAGCAGCGGTGGGTCGGGAGCGATCTGCCGCCTTCCGTCGATCACGTGCGTGAGTTTCTCGAAGACCTGCAGCGTGTCATGCGCACGTGCCTGCTTCCGGGTGTGCTCCCAGCGATCGCGCTGCCCGGCGCTCAACACCGGGGCGAACTGCGCCTGCAGTTCGTCCGCGTCGAAGCGGGTGTACCAGACTTCGAGATTGCCCATTCCGGCGAAGCTCCGCATGCGCTCCCGATAGGACCGCACGGCCGCCCGCACCACCGACGCCCGGTCCTTGGAGGTGAAGCCGTTGGCCCGGCCCGCGATGACCAGGCTGGCCGACAGCCGCTTGACGTCCCACTCCCATGGCCCGGGCAGCGTCTCGTCGAAGTCGTTGATGTCGAACATCAGCCGGCGTTCCGGCGATGCGAGCAGCCGGAAGTTCAGCATGTGAGCGTCGCCGCAACACTGCACCCTGATTCCGCTGCGCGGCGTCTCCGCGAGGTCGGCTGCCATGATGGCGGCGGCCCCGCGGTAGAAGCGGAACGGCGCCTCGCTCATCCTGCCGTAACGGATCGGCACGAGCTCCGGCACTCGCGTCGCGGACTGCTTCTCAATGATCTCCACCGGGTCCGGGCGCTTCGGCGGGGGCACGAACTCGGCGTGGCTGGACCGGGGTACGTCTGCCCGTGCGGCCTTGCCTCGGGCGACCCTCTCCTTCGGGGTGAGATGCCGTGTCTCGTCGCCGGAGAGCTGGTTGTCTGTCATTGCGGACGCTCCACGATGTGTGGTGACCGACGCGGAGGGCGTCGGCGGCGGCCGTCGGGTGCGGATCGACTGTTCCGATGCTCGGAAGGAAGCTCGCGCCGACGGTTCGGAGGTCGCCGAGGTCGTGGGCCTTGCCCCTGACCTCGAACCGGCCGGGTCATGCCACATCGGACGGTCCGGCTCCGGCCCGCCGAATGAGATGGGCGTATCCACGTCCAACTTAACTCCGGACGGTGCTCCGGACGACTTGGTGTCGACCCGGCCGTCGGACACCCGGGGAGCACCATGAGCACGTACAGCTTCACGGCCGGCGCAAGCGTGCTCGGCCTGATTGCGCAGAGCCGGGGCCCACGATCGCGCGTCGTCCGAGGCAGGCCCGACGGCCGTCCTGGCGTTGCACACCCGATCGCGTACGGCGTTCTGAGCCGTTGGCCGGGATGCGAGCTGCGTTCCCCCGTTGGATGGTGGAGTCATGAAGCAGCAGCACGACCCATTTCAGCGGACGATCGAGATCGACACCCGTCTCGTCAAGACCGGTGCCGTGCTCACCGCGGCCGGCGCCGTCGTCGCGTGCGCCGGTATGGCCATCGGGGCCTTCGCCTTGTTCACCGCAGGTCGGCGCATGATCCGCGACATGGACGTGCCCCCGGCCCAGCAGGCGGCCGCGAAGTGGAACCAGGCCAAGGAGGCGTCCCGAGCAGGTGTGCGGGCGTGGCAGTCCGCGTCGGACGCCCAGAACGGGTCGGTCTCCCACTAGTACGGCGAAGCCGCGAAGCCGCTCCACCCATCGGTCCTGGGCCCGGCGCCGGTGGAGTGCTGGTTCCTGCCGAGCCTGGGACTACGGGGTCTCCGGACCGAATCCGGGGTGCTGCTTGACGCAGGCCCGCTCTGGCGGACGCCCCCCCCCCGCGAGTTCACTGCTGCGCGCGGCCTGGCCGCTGGCCCGGCTCCGGGTGGCCCGCTTCCGGCGCAGGAGGAGGAGTGAGCCTGGCGGTCGCGACGTACGAGACCACGACCGCGACGATCACCAGCGGCATGACGGTGAGCCCCTGCGCCCCGATCAGCAGTGTCGCGAGCAGGACGGAGACCAGCGGAAGTCTCAGCATCGCGGCACTCATCGCTCCGATACCCATGGCGAACCCCGCGACCAGCGTCAGTCCTGGCAGGTGAGAGAACAGGATGCCGCCCGCCGCTCCCACGAACATCGCGGGAAAGACCGGACCTCCCCTGAAACTGCTGAGCGATACGCAATAGGCCAACCCCTTGCACACCACCAGCAGCAACAACGCTCCCGCCGAATATGCGGCGCTGTGCGTGAGGAGTGGGTCCAACGCCGTGTCCCCCGAATACAGCACGTCGCTCGCTGCTTTGCCGGTCCCCTCCGCGTAGCCGATCGCCAGCCCCGCCACGACCAGGCCCATGACCACCGTGGCCGGCACCCGCCGCCTCTCGACGTGCGTCCTGAGCCGGACGGCGAGCCATCGGATCCCCACGCCCACGCATGCGGCCGACAGACCGATGACCAGAGCCCAGCCGAACTCCGCCGCTGTCGGAAGTGTGGCCTTGGGGACGTCGTGCAGTGCCAGCGAGTAGGTGCCCAGCCCGGTCCAGCTTCCCAGTCCGATGAAGATGAGTGCGCCGATACCCGATGCCAACAGGCCAGGCAGCAGCACCAGCGCCATCGTCGCCCCACCCAGCCCCGAGGCTTCCATCAGCAGGAACGCTCCGAGCAGGGGAGACCCGAGGAGCGAGCTGATGGCCGCGAAACTGCCCGCCGCGCCCAACACCGCGCTCACCTGCTCCGGGGGATCGCGTTTGACCATGCGCACGGCGCCGGCGGCGAGTCCTCCGCCGAGCGCCAGCAGAGGGGACTCGGGCCCGAGGACAGCGGCGAAGCAGAGCGTCGCCAGTGCGGCGAGGAAGATCCCGGGCAGCTCGATGGGTGTGGGCACGCCGGCGGCCCTGAACCCGGCTGTCGGTTCGTGGCCGCCGTGTCCCGGCAGGTACTGAACGGTCAGTCCCACCAGCAGTCCCCCGACGGCGAGCAGCGGCAGCGGCCACCACAGCGGCGTTCCGTCGAAACCCAGCGCCTTGGGCAGATCCGTGTAGATCAGTGGCTGAAGTTCGCCGACCAGCGCCAGGAAGCCGAACGCCACCGCGGACACCGGCACACCGATCAGTGCGGCCAGCACCAGGAGCCGCAGGTACTCGCGGCTTCGAAGAAGGGTCTGCGGGTCCGGCGGCGACGCGGCCCCGAGTCCAGCCTTGGCGACCGGCATGCGCAATGTCTCCTCGCGAACGCGGACCTCGTCGGCGGTCTCACCGGCCGCTTTGGCGAACCTGAAACGCCCTGCCACCCGATGCGAGAGGCTCGGTTCCGAGCCTGGCACGCCGTTCCCGCGCAGACATTTCGAGGCCGCCCATGGAGGTGACTCCGGCCTCTCACCCTTGGCCTTCCGCGGCCGATGGCTCACCGGAGCCGCCTGCCCGGCCATCTTCTGCGATCTGGACGGCGCCGAGAAGGATCCGGGCAACCATTCCCACCAGAATCACGTCGGCCAGCATCTGCACCATGGTCAGAACCCGTGCCGTCCCTGTGACCGGGGTGATGTCCCCGAATCCGACCGTGGCGAACACGGTGACGGTGAAGTACAAGGCGTCGGTGCGCCCTAACACCTCCGAGAACGAGTCTGCTCGATTCTGAGAAAGGATCACATACGCCGCCGAGAAGATGATCAGGAAGATCGGCCCGACGGTGGCCAGGGTCTCGATGGCGCGTAGCCGGGGATGATCGGATCTCGTGATGATCCGGATCTGCCGGGCGAGTACGCCGGCGAGAAGCACGAGACTTACGGCCAGCGCGATCGCTGTACCGAGGTCGAGCCCCTTGTCCAGTGGTACGTTCGCACGGACCGGTATGACACACAGGGGGCGGGATGTCTGCATATGGCCGCGAGGACAGCGAGTGGGACTGCCTGGTGGACTCAGGGCGCGAGTTCCTCGTTGAGCGGGCGAAGTTGGGCAAGCTCACTTCGTACACCGAGCTCAACGTCACTTTGGCCAGGCGAACTGGTTGTCGACTCTTCGACTTTGAGCGTGCCGACGAGCGAGCAGCTATGGGACATCTGCTCGGTCTGATCGTGGAACGAGACCAACAGATCGCACCCTCTGATCCCCCGCTGATGCTGTCGGCTCTCGTCAACTACCTGACCGCCAACGATGCTGGCCCCGGCTTCTACCAGCTCGCCAAGGAGCTTCAACTCCTGCCCATGAGTGCGTCGAAGAATGAGAAGGACAGGTTCTGGATCAAGCAGGTACGACGGCTTTACGAACGCCACGGGGCAAGGCCGGACCTGCCTGAGCGGCATCCGTGAGTGTCTAAGCGTTGTCCCGTAACTCGGAGCAAAGGCTGGTAGATCACCACAGCCGGATCGACTTGTCCGGTTCCACCCCGACTCGCGGTCTCACCGGGATTCCTGCCAAGCGGGACGAACCGGACATCGGCAAGCCGTCTCCAGAGTTGCGGGACAGCCTTTAACTGCGTGGCAACGCCCACGGACACCGGCGAACAACCGCGAACGTCTGGCGACCATCAGCACAGGTGAGAGCCACACCAGCCCAAGGCAGCACCCCCACCCAAGTTGCTTCGGGACGAAGAAGCCAGGGGAGCGGTGCTGTAGCGGGTATGTTGCCCGTGCTGGTTCGGGACGCTGCGGGACGCGGGGGCAAGCACGTGGACGAAGACGAGATCAGGCGCGCGGTGGCACGGGGCATGCGTGACTACGAAAGGTCTCGACCGAAGCCCAAGGGAATCATCGCTGAGACGGAGAGTGCGGTAGGCGGCTGCGTGGCGATGTTCCTAGTCGCCCTTGTGATTCTGGGTGTCGTTGCCGCCTGCAACAGGTGATGTCCGGGTCAGGCCTACGCCAGCATGTTCGGCGGCAGTGACGGCAACGGCTGGGGACGGCTGCAGCGCTCGGACGCCCCGGCGGCCGCGCCGAGGCCCCGTACCGTCAGCGCCCCAGCTGCCGGCCACCAACCGCCGCAAGTTCTTCGCCCGGATGCGGGACACCGCAGAACAGGCGCGAAGCGAGGAGCAGTTCCTGCTGCGGCGCCAGGCTCTGTACCTGTACGGCTATGACGACCAGCCCGACACCTCCGAGTGGCTCGCCCACCAGCAGGCCACGGAACGGCCCGGAGGGTGGCTCATCGACTGGTTGAACGCCCGCTCGGTAGCGGCCGTCGCCGCACGGCAGGGCGACCGTGAGCGGATGGGCCATTTCATCGACACCGTCCTGCTGGACGACGACCGTGGCGAGGCCGCGAACCTGAACTACTGGGCGTACTGGGTGGGCGAAAGCCGCCACCTCGAACTGTCCGACGACTTCATCGCTTCCCGAGAGCCTGGACAGTGGCCCGGGGACAAGCTGCTCTCCCACCTCGTAAACGGGCTGGCTCCTCACCACGGGTACGTCGACCTGACCGTCCACTCCCTGTGGTCCCTGCTTGCCATCCGGCCGAACCTGCTGAAGCCCGGGGCAGCAAACCGAGCCCTGCGCGACCGGCTGCCAGTGATGTTGGATAGCCGGGAGTTGTCGGCTCGCGCTCGCCGTGAACTGGACAGCATCAGGTATGCGATCCGCCTTGCTGAGGCGTGAGAGGAGACTCGACCGTGACCGAAGAGCTGACCCAGGTGGCACGGTTCCTGTACGAAGCGGGGACGCTCAAGCAGTCGAAGCGCACCGGGTGGTGGATGGCTGGCGTGCGCGACCCGGAGAGCGTTGCCGAGCACTCCTGGCGCACCTCGCTGATCGCATCGATCATCGCCAAACTGGAGGGGGCAGACCCGGCCCGTGCCGCGTTCCTGGCGGTGTGGCACGACTCGCAGGAGACCAGGACCGGGGACGTCAACCACCTGGCCAAGAAGTACGGTGCCGGTGAAGCCGACCCCGCGGTGGTCACCGCCGACCAGGTGGCGGGTATGCCCGAGGCGCTCGCGTCCACGGTGCGCGAACTGATCAGTGAGTACGAGGCCCGGGAATCCCCCGAAGCGATCTGCGCACGAGACGCGGACAAGCTCGAATGCATGCTGCAGGGCATCGAGTACAAAGCCCAGGGCTATCAGCACGCACAGCGGTGGATCGACAACAGCCGCGGTCGCCTCGTCACGAAGACCGCGAACGAACTGGCCGACCAGCTGCTGGCGACGGACCCGTTGGACTGGCTGCGCAGCACGCTGGGCGAGTCGAACTGATTCTTACTGCTGCTCATCCAGCGGCTGCCGAACACTGAACTGCCGCCTTGTCCGATCAACTTGCACTCGACTTCAGGCCGCAGCCGACCGACTGAGTTGCAACTTTCTCTACCTGTTCAAGGCGGCTCGCTCCGCTCCCCGCGCGCGGCCCGGCCCCCGGTCGGGCCTGCGCTCATGTCTCCGCCCCGCTCCAGCCCGTCCGGCGCCCGGGCCGTGCTGCGACTCCATGGTCTCCATGATGCAGCCAGCCCCGCCGCTGCGGGGTGCGCGGCGAGGCCTGGGGGTGGGGGGTCAGCGTCGCGCGACGTCAGCGATCAGAAGTCGGTTCGGGACGCTTTGATGGTCTTGCACTCGAGCTTCTTGGCGTCCTTGATCTCGTCCGCGTTCACCAGCGCACCAGCGTCCTTGTCGGTGAACTTCTGGCCCGGGGAGAGGTTCTCGGCGGTTGACATGAAGTCGTTGACCTTCTTGCCGTCGGCCAGGACCTCGCCCTCAACGAAGTACGAGTACCGGCGGTCGCCGTTGTTGGCGTAGTCGACGTGGATGGCCATCTCCTTGATGCCGAGGTCGCCGGTGACAACGTCGCACTTGGTGACCTTGAAGTCCTTCATGACCTCGGACTCCTTGGCGCCGCCGGTCTTGGACTTGCCGTCGCCGACGGTGGTGGAGTCGTACGACTTGTCCAGCTCCTCACTGGCCTTGTCGACGGCGGAGAAGAACAGGGCGTTCATGGCGAAGAACATCGCGATCGCTACGGCCGACGTGACGAGGCCGGTGATGCCGGCGCCCTTGCCCTTGCGGACCTTGCCCGCCTTGGAGAGGCCGATGGCGCCGAAGATGACGCCAAGGATCGCGAGCGGCCAGACGACAACGTTGAGGACAGGGATGAAGCTGACTACGACGGCGATGATGCCGAGGACGAGTGCGGTGGTGGCCAGGCCGTTGCTGCCGGGCTGCTGAGGCTCGCCGTAGCCGGGCTGCTGGGGCTGGGGCGGGTACTGCTGGCTCATGGTCCCCCCTGGGACTTGCGTTGTGACTTGCGGGTGTGTGACTTGTGGAGCTGCTGTGTGGTTGCCTCGAGCTGGTGTTATTCACCTGATCGTTATGAACTGCCGGGGGCTGCGAGGTCGGGCCCCGCTGCCTGTCAGTGAGTGAGCTTGCGGTGGGCGTCAGAGAGGCCGTTTCCGGGAGCACTTAAAGGTCCCTACGACGGCTATCCCGTGGTACGCCGGGAGGGCGTCGACCGCGCTCTGGAGCGCAGTGCGGAGGAGCTCGCCGAGCTCAGTGACCCCCCAGTGGGCAGCGATCGAGTGAGGCAGTGAGGCCGCTTCCAGAGGTGCCCGGCTCCTCTCCGTACTCCGTCAAAAAACGCTTTCAGCCGGCCGCCGTGCTCGTAGACGGCGTGGTTGCGCTTCTCGAGGCGGTGCAGGACCTCGGTGGTGCGCGCCACCCGCTTCTCGTCGCATACGACGGCCGCGAGGTCGGCGAGGTGGTCGACGGGTTGTTCTCTTCCCATGTCGCAGCGATGGCCTTTTGACGCCCCCGCGGGACGGCGTTCAGATCCGCGGGGGTAGGGAAGGCGGGTCGGCAAGGGTCACGCGCCGCAGTCCCATCAGGAAGTTCACACCATGGCAGACAACGCACAAGCGACAGCCGTCCCCGGCTGGGTACTGGAGTTCATGGACGCCATCGACACCCTGGAGTTCGGCAAGGGCTTCGCACCACTGACCGACAACACCGACATGTACTTCGGCGCCGCGCACATCCACGGCGTCGAGGCCATCAAGGAGTTCTTCGTCAAGATCGACGCGCCGCTGGTCATCAGCCATGAGGTCCTGGAGTTCTGGACCGCGGGCGACGGCGTCCGTCTGCTGCGCGGTGAGGCGGTCATGGCCAAGAAGAGCGAACCGGAGCGGGTGGTGCGCGCCCCCTTCATGCACATCTTCTACCTCGACCAGGAAGAGCCGGTGCGCATCCGGACGCTCCGTGTCACCGCGGGCCCACTGCAGACCGACGCCGTGATGTGACCCGGCTCAGGGCAAGGCACCCGCAGGTCACGGCTTGCCGGTTACCGCGCGGAATTCGTCGATGTCGCGGGTGCAGGGCGAGAAACCAACCAGAGTACGCATTTCAAAGGAGTCAGATATGAACTCGGTGCACCACCGGACCGCCACTGTCGACGGCTATGAGATCTTCTACCGCGAAGCCGGCCACGCCGACGCCCCCGTGATCGTCCTGCTGCACGGCTACCCGACCAGCTCGTTCATGTTCCGCGAACTCATCCCGCTACTGGCCGACAAGTACCACGTCATCGCGCCGGACCACCTCGGCTTCGGCCGCTCCGACGCCCCCCTCGTAGGGGAGTTCACCTACACCTTCGACGCCCTCACCGAACTCACCTCCGGCCTGCTCGACCAACTGGGCCTGGACCGCTACGCCCTCTACGTCCAGGACTACGGCGCCCCCATCGGATGGCGCCTCGCGCTCCAGCACCCCGAACGGATCTCCGCCATCGTCACCCAGAACGGCAACGGCTACGAGGACGGTTTCGTCGAGTCGTTCTGGGCCGACGTCTGGGCCTACGGGGCGAACCCCGGCCCCGACACCGAACCCGCCGTCCGCGCCGCGCTGGGCGTCGACGCCATCCGCTGGCAGTACGTGCACGGCGTGCCCGACCCGAGCCTGGTCAGCCCGGACACCTGGGAGCACGACTTCGCCCTCGTCTCCCGCGAGGGCAACGACGAGGTCCAGCTGGCGCTGTTCCGCGACTACCAGAACAATCGCCCGCTCTACCCGCTGCTGCACGAATTCCTGCGCACCAGCGGGGTCCCGGTGCTCGCCGTGTGGGGCCGCAACGACGAAATCTTCGGCCCCGCGGGCGCGCTGGCCTTCGCCCGCGACGCCAAGGACGCGGAGGTGCACCTGGTCAACGGCGGTCACTTCCTTCTGGAGAGCCACCTGGACGTCGTCGCGGGTTACCTGCGCGGCTTCCTCGGGCGCGTGCTGGGATAAGTGACATCAACCTGGCGGTCGAGCTCCCTCGGTCCGGCTACCAGCGAATCGTCTGGCCCTCCGGGGTAACGGCTGGAGGGGCTGTCGGACATTGACCGAGCCCTCGCCGCGATCTGGGCCTGACGAGAAGCCCCCTCCCGCCCGAAGGCAAGAGCGGGCAAAAGCTCTCGGGGGAGCTGACGGACAGCGGCAGTTCCGTGCGTTCCTGACCTTGCGCCTTTGCAGGTGCCGCGTTGAATGTCACGACCAAGCCGTGACCAACCTTTCGAAGATCGCCAGTCGTCTGGACGCCTTCATGGACCTGTTGGGCCCAGTAATCGGCGTCATGCTGCTGGCGGTGGGCATCGAGACCTACCGCAACGGTGGATCCATGGGCTGGCCCATCGCAGGAGCGGTCCTGCTTGTGATCAATCTGTGGGTGGCCTGGCGCCGCCTCGCCAGTCGCAGGAAACCAACCCCTCGCCGTAGCGACGCCACGCAACCGCCAACTTCTGACATCCACGGCTGACATCAACGACGCCGGACGGGGGCGTACTCCAGCGACTCTGTCCGGCCGTCGCACCAGTCGCAGGCCGCATCCGAAGCGGGCCCGGATCGAACCCCTAATACTCCAGCCGTAGATCGCTGGTGCGACGTCCGACCGACCGCGCCTACGGGTGCGTGTCCGTGATCGCGATGACCTCGTCGAGGCGGTCCAGAGCGGCCTGCAGGTCGTCGACCTTGGCCTGTATGCGGTCGCGCTCGGCACGCAGCATGGCTCGTTGCTCGGCGTCGGTGTGCCCGGTGTCCCAGCATGGAAGGAGTTCCGCGATCCTTCGGCTGGTCAGACCGGCGGCGAACATCTGCTGGAAGAAGCGCACCAGGGTGACGGTGTCCTGGCGGTAGAGGCGCTGGCCGGACGGGCTGCGCTCCGCGATGAGGAGCCCCTGCTGCTCGTAGTAGCGCACGGCGCGTACTGAGACGCCAGCACCCCGTGCCACCTCGCCGATGCGAAGCAGCCGCTCGTCCGCGGCCTGCCCGACGGTCATGGTGATTCCTCCCCCAGGCTCTAATGGCCAGCACTTGCCTCTGACGTTAGCGTCAGGTTTTAGCGTACCGGGCATGGACATCAACAACTCAGTTGCCCTTGTCACCGGAGCCAACCGCGGCCTGGGCCGCGCCTTCGCCCAGCGCCTGTTCGAACGGGGCGCCCGCAAGGTCTACGCGACGGCCCGCCGGCCGGAGACCGTGGACCTGCCCGGGGTCGAGGTGCTGCCCCTCGATATCACCGATCCCGCAGCTGTGAAGGCCGCCGCCGAGGCCGCCCCGGACGTCTCGCTACTCATCAACAACGCGGGAATCAGTACGGGGACCGACCTGGTGACCGGTTCGCTGGACGCGGTACGGCAGGAGCTGGAGACCAACGTGTTCGGGCACCTGGGAATGATCCGTGAGTTCGCGCCGGCGCTCGCCGGGAACGGCGGGGGTGCGATCGTCAACGTCCTCTCCGCCATGTCGTGGTTCGGGGTCAAGGGCTCCAACGCCTACCACCTGACCAAGGCCGCCGCCTGGGCCATGACCAACGGCGTCCGCCTGGAACTCGCCGAGCAGGGCACGCTGGTGACAGCGGTACACCTCGGCCTGGCCGACACCGACATGACCGCGGGCTGGCCCGTGGACAAGATCGCGCCGTTGGATCTGGCCGACGCGGCACTCGACGGTGTCGAGGCGGGCTCCGCCGAGGTCCTCGCCGACCAGTGGAGTCGGGACGTCAAGTCCCGGCTGCCGCTGACGCCGGAAGAGTTCAACGCCGCGATGGACCGCGCCCTGGCGGCGCTGATGGCGGCCTGAGGGGTCCTCGGGCCGCGCTGACTTCGGTCGTCTCGATTGGTACGTATCACCTGGGGCGATGGCCCCGTGGCCCTCCTCTGCAGACCTGCCATGATCATCTCGACGTGTTCCATGGTGGGAGGCAAGAGATGGCGATACTGCTGCCCGATGGGCTGGCTACGCCGGCGCTCGTGGTCGATCCGGATGTGCTGGAAAGCAACATCGAGCGGATGGCTGAGGCTTCGCGGGCTCAAGGGTTCGTCCTGCGTCCGCACGCCAAGGCCCACAAGTGCGCGCAGATCGGGGACCTTCAGCTTCGGGCTGGTGCGCGCGGGCTGTCGGTGGCCACGATCGGCGAAGCCGAGGCATTTGCTCGGGTCGGCGTGGACGACCTGTTCATCGCATACCCCGTGTGGCTCGATGCCGACAAGGCGCAGCGGCTGCGCCGACTGGCGGACCGCATTGCCCTGAGAGTCGGCGTTGAGTCGATCGAAGGCGCACAGCGGCTGGGGAACGCCGTGCACGGCAGCGCCCGGCCTGTCGAGGTACTTGTCGAGGTCGACAGCGGGAGCCGTCGCACAGGAGTGCAGCCTCACATGGCTGGTGAGGTGGGGAAGGCGGCCGCCGACGCGGGACTCCTTGTTGCGGGCGTGTTCACGTTCCCAGGACACGGCTACGGACACGACGCGCGGGCACGAGAGCACGCCGCACGAGACGAGGAGCGCACGCTGGGCCAGGCCGCACAGGTGCTGCGGGATCTCGGGCTCGACGTCCGTGTGGTCAGCGGCGGGTCGACGCCGACGGCGGGACAGTGGCAGCCGGGGGCAGTGAACGAATTGCGGCCGGGTGTCTACGTCTTCAATGACGCCACCCAGCTGGCCATCGGAACCTGTGGGGTGGAGGATCTGGCGCTGGTCGCTGCGTCGACGGTGATCAGCGTTCCCGCCCCGGACCGCTTCGTGCTGGACGTCGGCAGCAAGGCCCTTGGCTCCGACCGGTCGCCTTGGGTGACGGGTCACGGTTACCTGCCCCAGTTCCCGCAGGGATCCATTACCGGGTTGTGGGAGCACCACGCCGTGGTCCGCCTTCCGGAAGGCGTGAGAGGGCCGCGCCTTGGGTCGGTGGTCGCCGTCGTCCCCAACCACATCTGCACGCCGGTGAATCTCGCCGATGAGCTGCTGGTCGTCCGAGACCGCAAGGTGATCGACCGCTGGCAGGTCACAGCACGAGGGGCCAATACCTGAGCATCACTTCAGACGGGAAAGACGGCGGTAGCAGATCAGAATCGAGGCTATCCCGGCGAAGGCAAGGAAGTGTTCCGGGCGATTACCGGCGATTACCTCAGCCGGCGAAATCGATAAGCATCACGGCGAAGCAGAGGAAAAGCAGTACCCCAGAACCGATAGCGAATGACAGAAGCGTCCTTCCGCTCGTCATCTGCTCGGGGGTTACGGTGTTGCTCGTATCCTTCGGGTCATAGATGACCTCGAGTGCTCCCCCCACCGTGGCGGGAGGCCATACGAAAGGCCCGACGCTGGTTTGCAGCATCGCTCCGGTTTCCGATGGAAATTGAACCAGAAGGTAGGCTTTCCCGTTTTCATCTTTCCGGGAGTTGACGCATTTTGCTGGTGCACGTATCCCTCGCGTGCGCAGCGCCCTGCCCCGCCTGTAGGCCACCACGGAAAAGCAAAAAACAAAAGCAGCTATAACGGCTACCGGAATCGCAGGCCCACCCATGCCCCTACCCTCCCCTGACGCAACACGTCCGCCACGTCTACCATCCGACTCGCGTAAGCGTCATCTCGGACGGTCAGCGAAGAGCACCTCGGCGCCCTCGACCGTCGACAGGCCCTGGCAGCGCAGGTACTTGCCCGCCCCCTGCTCGGTCCTCGACAGGTGCAGCCCCAGGTCAAGCCTCAACATCCTCACCTCTCCCGGGATTTAGGTCAGAACCTGACCTCTATGGCCCCTAGCGTCCTCCCTGCCCGTCGGAACACGAACCACGGAGGTAACGACCATGAGCGAGACCGCGACTGTCAACGAACCGGCCGCACACGACTCGGCCCATGAGTCGACCCCCACCGGCGAGCGCGCCGACTTGCTGGAGTCCCTGGCCAAGCAGCGGCACTTCCTCCGATTCACCACCCGTGACCTCACCGACGAGCAGGCCGGGCGCCGGACCACCGCCAGCCGGCTGTGCCTGGGCGGCCTGATCAAACATGTCACTGCGGTCGAGCGAACCTGGGCGCAGTTCATCCTGGAGGGCCCGTCGGCGATGCCCGACTTCACCGCCATGACCGAGGCCGACTGGGCCCGACGGGCCGACGAGTTCCGGATGCTGCCCGGCGAGACGCTGACCGGCGTGCTCGTCGACTACGCCGAGGTAGCACGCCGAACTGACGAACTGGTCGCCACCCTTCCCGACCTGAACGCCACACAACCGCTACCGAAGGCCCCGTGGTCCGAGCCGGGCGCGCGATGGTCGGCCCGCCGAGTACTGATGCACGTCATCGCCGAGACCGCCCAGCACGCCGGCCACGCCGACATCATCCGCGAGTCCCTGGACGGCGCCAAGACCATGGGTTAGCCGACGGCGCAGCAGGGCGTATCGCCCCCTCTACATGGGGGGCGATACGCCCTGTCGACCCCGCAAACGTCCTTGTTCCGAAGCGCGGCGTCCGCGGCTGCTACCGGGGCGCCACCGCGTCATTGGCGCTTTCCGGGCGACGCCTCCGCTCCCGCACCAGCGAGATCGCGATCACCAGGGCGGCCACGAGCAGGGAGAGCAGTACCTGGCTCCGTCCGCCGCCCTCCTTGTCATCGGTGAGCATGTAGAGGAGCACGAACGAGATCATCGCGATCGTCACCCACGTCAGATACGGGAACAGCCACATCCGGACGACGAGCTTCTCCGGGTTCTCGCGCAGGATGATCCCCCGCATCCGCAGCTGCGAGAAGCAGATGACGAGCCACACGAAGAGCGCGACCGCACCGGAGGAGTTCAGCAGGAACTGGAACACCGTGTCCGGCCACAGGTAGTTGAAGGCGACCGCCACGAAGCCGAAGGCCACGGAGGCCAGGATCGCGACCTGCGGGACGCCTCGCGCGTTCGTCCGTACGAAGGACCGCGGGGCGTCGCCGCGCTGTCCGAGGGAGAAGGCCATACGGGAGGCGGTGTAGAGGCCGGAGTTGAGACAGGACAGCACGGCGGTCAGCACGATGAAGTTCATGATCTCGCCGGCGTGCGGGATGCCGATCGTGTCCAGGGCCGCGACGTACGACCCCTTCTTCTCGACCGCGGGGTCGTTCCAGGGCAGCAGGGAGACCACGACGAGGATCGAGCCGATGTAGAAGACGCCGACCCGCCAGATCACGCTCCGGGTGGCCTTCGCGACCGCCCGCCGCGCGTCCGGGGACTCGGCGGCGGCGAGGGTGACGATCTCGCTCCCCATGAAGGAGAAGACGACCAGCAGGATGCCGGTGAGGATCGCTCCGCCGCCGTTCGGCAGGAAGCCGCCGTGTTCGGTGAGGTTGCCGAAGCCCGTCGCGGGGTGGTCGGAGCCGGGCAGCACACCGAAGATCGCCAGGCCGCCGAGGATGATGAAGCCTCCGATGGCGACGACCTTGATGCCGGCGAACCAGAACTCGAACTCGCCGAAGGAACCGACCGAGATCAGGTTGGTGGCGGTGAGGACCACCATCACGATCAGCGCCCAGGCCCACTGCGGCACGGCCGGCACCCACCCTTCCAGGATCACGGCACCCGCCGTCGCCTCCACGGCGAGCACGACGACCCAGAAGAACCAGTACAGCCAGCCGATCGAGAACCCGGCCCAGCGGCCCAGCGCCCGGTCCGCGTAAGCGGAGAAGGAGCCGGAGGTCGGGTAGGCCGCGGCCATCTCGCCGAGCATCCGCATCACGAACACGACCAGGGCCGCGACCAGCGCGTACGACAGCAGGATGCCGGGCCCCGCGGCGGCGATACCGGAGGCGGAGCCCACGAACAGGCCGGCGCCGATCACACCACCGATGGCGATCATGGACAGATGGCGGTTCTTGAGACCGGCCTTCAGGCCTGCCTGCTCCGGGGAGTGACCGTCGGCAGGTGGGGCGGTGTCAGCGGCCGGAGCATCTGGGGGACGTGTGGTCATGTCGACATCCATCCGTTGGGTGGTTGGGAAGCCGTGTGGGGAGTGGCTGCCGTGGTTCCTGGGGCATCGCCTCGACGGCGGGGACGGGCAGGCCGGTATGGCGGGGGGAGGGCCATGGCCTTGCAGCTTCCGAAAGCGTTCAGGGTGCGACGGCGCGGTATCCGGATGCCGTGCAGGTGATGGGGTCGTCACCGCACGGCCGCGCTGCGCTCCGCCTCCTCATGAGATGCGGTCCGTGTCACTTTCGGGAGGAGATTTGCGCCAGCGTATGAGGAGTCGTGGGGCGGCGGGCTTGTCCAGTACGACGAATTCGGCGCCGATGGCTGTACGGCCCGCCAATGCGGAGGGGAAGCGGGATCAGGTGCCGGGTGGCAGCCGCAGCTGGAGCATGGCGAGCAGACGCTGGTCAGGACGGCTCAGGTCGAGACCGGTCAGCTCCTCGGCCCGGCGAAGGCGGTAGCGCAGCGTGTTGGGGTGCACATGCAGCTGGGCGGCGGCCGCCCGTACGTCACCGAAGGAGTTCAGGTAGGTCAGAAGGGTCTCCGCCAGGCGGCCCTGGTGCCGGCTGTCGTGGGCGACGAGGGCGGTCAGTCGTGGATCCCGTATCTCGGGATGGCCGGACAGCAGCGTCAGCACCTCACTGACCAGTACTTCCGACTGGATGTCCGGCAACGCGGCGACCGCGGTGTGTACGTCGGCTCCCAGCATGGCGTCGAGGATGCGGTCGGCCTCCCGGCGCGACTCCGTGACGTCGCCGAGCGTGGGCACCACGCAACCGACCGAGCCACGCAACGGCAGGCCCAGGTGTCGGCGTACGGCGTCCGTGATCTCCTGGCCCCAGCCGCGCAGCGTGGCTATGTCGATGCTGCGCGGAAGCTGGGGCAGGAGCACGTAGATGCGGGGGTCGACCTGCGCGACCAGCGCGCTGCGGTGCCGGGCGGCTATGTGCACGGAGACCAGGTTGGTGACTTCGGCATGGGTCAGCTCCGGTGCGGCGACGGCCTCCGCGGTTCCGTAGGAGAAGCCCAGGACGGCGGCCGGGCGGGTCGCGTCGAATCCCAGGTGGGTGGCCAGCGGCTGTGGCCCGGTGTTCCCCTCCAGGAGTCCGGCCAGCAGGGTTCGGGTGAACGTCAGGTTCTCCGAGAGCTCCCGGCGGCGGCGCACCAGGTGGAGCGCGGCCACCCGGGCGGCACCCAGCAGTGCCTGGCCCGAGTGTTCGGACAGCGGTGTCGAGCCCTCCTGCACCCAGATGGTCCCCAACTGCCGGTCCCCGGACCGGATGGCCACCGCGAGCCGACGGCGGATCCCCAGCTCGGGGTGGCTGTCGATGCTGATCACCTCGTCGCTGGAGTGCAGGTGCTGGAACACCCCCCACTCGCGCAGCTTCGCCAGATACGCCTCGGGTCCCTGCCAGCCGAGGATGGACCGCCGCCGCAGGTCGTCGATCTCGTCGGAGTCGGTGGAGCGGGAGTACGCCAGCACCCGGTTGGCGGCGTCCTCGATGCTGACGATGCCGCTGGTGAGGATGGCGGTGGTCTGGGCGAGCGAGAACAGGTCGCTCTCGTCGGCTTCGCCGCGGTGGCCCGGGGGCGCGTCGTCGAGGGCGGCGCGGGCCACCGCGTGCACCTGTTCCCAGCGTGCTGCGCTGCGCAGCGAGAGCAGGGCGACCCCGGCCTCGGTGGCGGTCTCGCTGAGAGCCGCGGCCTGACCGGGACCATCCAGTTTGACCACGACGCCGGCGGCTCCGTCCCGCCCGGCGGCCCGCAGCGCGGGATAGGCGGCTCGGCCACGGGCACCGATGACGAGGACCAGCTCGCCCGGCCGAGTGGTCGGCGGCTCCTCGGGATCGAGCAGGGCCACGCCACGGATCTCGACGTCCAGTCCGGCGGGAGCGGCCTGCACCTCCACCAGGGAATCGCCCAGAGCCATCAGCAACTCGCGCAGGCTGATGCCCGCGGGAAGCGGAGTTACCGCGGCCGGATCCATGATCGTCGCCTTTGCTGGGAGCCACGCCGGAGTCCTGATGCTAACTGTCCGGCGGCAGACACCGCCCTGGAGCATGTGTGGACCGCGACGGGTACGACGGCATGGGCGTCATGCGCGGGAGGGAGCACACGGGCTGAGGAACGTGAGTACGGACGCGTCCTCCTCGATCAGCGGGATGAGGGCGGCGTTGAACGGGGCGCCGTACGGGGCGTTCAGGTGGGCCTGGAAGGCGTCCTCGTCGCGGTAGACCTCGAAGATCCAGTAGGCGCGGGGTTCGGCCGTCTTGGTGTAGACGTCGAAGGCCAGGTTGCCTTCCTCTTCGCGCACCTTCAGGGCGTAGTCCCCGATCAGGCGGGCGACCTCGTCCTCCGTTCCTTCTCGGGCGGTGAACTCGGCGAGCAGGGTTTTCGTCATGGCTTCCTGTCCTTGTCAGTGGGCGGAATCGAGAGGCCGACCGACGGCGTCGTCCGTCGGGAACGGCGCCAGCTGGTCCTGCCAGGGCGGGTTGGGCCCGGCGACCGAGCAGGTCAGGGCCGCGACCTGCACGGCGAACCGGCAGGCTGCCTCGACATCGGCGAGGCTCAGGTCCGTCAGTCTGCCGCCGAGGAGGCCGTGCGCGCCGAGGTGGTGCAGCAGGCCGGCGGTGAAGGAGTCTCCCGCGCCGACCGTGTCGACGACCGGAGTCGCCACCGCCGGCACCTGGACCCGCTCCCCGTCGAGTGAGGCCAGGGCGCCGTCGGCGCCGCGTGTGATCACGACGAGCCGCGCGCCCGCCGCATGCCAGGTGTCGCAGGCCTGCTCGGGCGGCGTTCCGGGCAGGAGGAGCTCCAGGTCGTCCTCGCTCAGCCGCAGCACGTCCGCGAGAGAGCACCAGTGGGACAGGCGGGCACGGTAGGCCTCGGGGTGCATCAGGAGCGGGCGGACGTTGGGGTCGATGCTGATCGTGGCCCCGGGGGCGGCCGCTGCCAGGAAGTCCTCCACCAGCGCCGCCCCGGGTTCCTTGACCAGGGCCAGCGACCCGGTGTGCACACAGGCGGTGTCGGTCAGGTCCGCCCGGGCCAGTTCCGCTCGCGTCCACTGCCAGTCGGCGGTGGCCTGGGCGTGGAAGGAGAACTCGGCCCGGCCCTGGGCGTCCAGCTCGGCGACGGCGAGCGTGCTGGGCTCGGCGGCCTCGACGGCGTGGGAGAGGTCCACGCCGGATGCCGCGAGGTGGGCCCGGAAGAGGCGGCCGAACACGTCGCCGGACAGCCGCGCGAGGAAGCGGGCCGGAGTGCCGAGCCTGGCCAGGGCCACCGCCGTGTTGGCGGGGCCGCCGCCCGGCAGCACGCGCAGGGCGAGTTCGTCGCGGGCACTCGCGGGTTCGGTGAACGCGTCCGCGACGCATTCTCCCAGGACGGTGATCTGGGGTGGACTCATGGCTGCTCTTCTCTCGGAACGGGCGGAGCACAAAGGGGCATGACCCGGGCACGCCGACGAGCGGCTTCGGGCGGGCGACCGCCGGGGGACGTTGCCGATTTGTGACGAGTGAAAGGCATTGACGTTGCCGGGGAACGGAGTCCATCATCCTCGCCAAGCAGTGTCAACGATGACATCAGTCATCGTTGACATCGCGGGACGGCAGGCCCCGCTGCCGGCCAACCGCCCGACATCCCGCTGGAGTCGTTCATGTCACGCACCTCTCGTCTGCCCTCCTCTCTGCTCAGAGCCGCTGCGTGCACGGGTGTCGCAGCGCTCGCCCTGACCGCCTGTGGATCCGGATCGGGATCGGGCAGCGCGAGCACCGGCTCGGGCGAGGTCAAGGTCGGCCTCATCACCAAGACCGACACCAACCCGTTCTTCGTCAAGATGAAGGAGGGCGCGGAGAAGACCGCGAAGGCCGAAGGCGTCAAACTCATGACCGCGGCCGGCAAGTTCGACGGCGACAACGCCGGGCAGGTCACGGCCATCGAGAACATGGTCGCCTCCGGTGTGAAGGGCATCCTGATCACCCCCAGCGACTCCAAGGCGATCGTGCCCGCGATCGAGAAGGCCAAGGCCAAGGGCGTCCTGGTCATCGCCCTGGACACCCCGACCGAGCCGCAGAGCGCGGTCGACGCCCTCTTCGCCACCGACAACCTCAAGGCCGGTGAGCTGATCGGCGAGTACGCCAAGGCCGCGATGAAGGGCAAGACCGCGAAGATAGCCGCCCTGGACCTCGCGCCCGGTGTGTCCGTCGGCGTTCAGCGGCACAACGGTTTCCTCAAGGGCTTCGGCGCCACCGACAAGGACGTCGCCTGTGCTCAGGACACCGGCGGCGACCAGTCCAAGGGCCAGACGGCGATGGAGAACTGCCTCCAGAAGGAACCCGGCATCAACGTCGTCTACACGATCAACGAACCGGCGGCACTGGGCGCGTACACCGCGCTCAAGGCCAAGGGCCGGGAGAAGGACGTTCTGATCGTCTCCGTCGACGGCGGCTGCACCGGCACCCGGGCCGTCAAGGACGGCAAGATCGCCGCGACCTCGCAGCAGTACCCGCTGAAGATGGCCGCCAAGGGCGTCAAGGCCGTGGTGACCTACGCCAAGGACGGCAAGAAGGCATCGGGTTACACCGACACCGGCGTCACCCTGATCACCGACAAGGCGCAGGACGGGGTCGCTTCCAAGGACACCGCCTACGGCCTGGAGAACTGCTGGGGCTGAGCCGCCGCCCCCCGGCCGGCCTCGTAGCCGCTGCCGTTCGACACCCCTCAGCGGGGCGGCCTGCCCCTCCTCCCCGACCTGGGAAGGCCGCCCCCTCGTCGTCCTGTCGCCCGACAAGGACGGACAAGGACTTCTGTCTTCCGACAAGGACCTCGCATGACTGCCACGTCCACGCCACCCTCCACGTCCACGCCGTACGCGGAGCTCAAAGCGCCGACCACGGTCCGCAGACTGCTCACGCAACCGACCACGGGCCCGCTGGTCGCGCTCCTGCTGGCCTGTGTCTTCTTCTCCGTCTCGACCGACCAGTTCCTCACCGGCGGGAACTTCTCGCTGATCGTGCAGCAGGTCATGGTCGTCGGCACGCTGGCCATCGGCCAGACCCTGATCATCCTGACCGCGGGCATCGACCTGTCCTGTGGGGCGGTGATGGCGTTCGGCAGCATCGTGATCGCCAAGATGGCCGCCGAGGGCTCCCTGCCACCGCTCGCCGCGATCGCGCTGGGCCTGGTCGTCTGCGGCGGCTTCGGCATGCTCAACGGGGCCCTGGTGAAGAAGATCCCGCTGCCGCCGTTCATCGTCACCCTCGGCATGCTCAACGTCGCGTTCGCGCTGACGCACATCTACTCCGAGGAGCAGACGGTCAGCAACCTGCCCGGCCCGCTGACGGCCCTCGGGCAGACCTTCCCGCTCGGCAAGACCGACATCACCTACGGCTCGCTGGTCACCATCGCCCTGTTCCTCCTCCTCGCCTACGCGCTGAGCAGCACCGGCTGGGGCAGGCACGTCTACGCGCTGGGCAACAGCCCGGAAGCGGCGCGACTGAACGGCATCCGCACCTCCCGGCTGACCATCGGTGTCTACACCGTGGCCGGTCTCCTCTACGGCGTCGCCGCCCTGCTGCTCATCTCCCGCACCGGAGTCGGCGACCCGCAGGCCGGGCAGACCGACAACCTCGACAGCATCACCGCCGTGGTCCTCGGCGGCACGAGCCTCTTCGGCGGACGCGGGTCGGTCCTGGGCACGTTCATCGGCGTCCTCATCGTCGGCGTCTTCCGCAACGGGCTCCAGCTGATGGGCGTCGCCTCGATCTACCAGACGCTGATCACCGGTGTCCTGGTCATCCTCGCGGTGACCGTCGACCAGATCTCCCGGAGGAAGGTCCGATGACCACCACCACTGAGACCCCCGTTCTGCAGGCTCGCGGTCTGGTCAAGCGCTACGGCCACGTCACCGCCATCGACGGCGCCGACTTCGACCTGCTGCCCGGCGAGGTCCTCGCCGTCATCGGCGACAACGGCGCCGGCAAGACCAGCCTCATCAAGGCCCTGACCGGCGCGGTGGTGCCGGACGAGGGCGAGATACGCCTGAACGGCAAGCCGATCCAGTTCTCCGGCCCGCAGAGCGCACGCGCCCACGGCATCGAGACGGTCTATCAGGACCTCGCCGTGGCCGCCTCCATGGACATCGCCTCGAACATGTTCCTCGGCCGCGAACTGCGCCGACCGGGCCTCCTCGGCAGCGCCTTCCGCATGCTCGACAAGAAGCGCATGCGTCAGGAGGCGGCCGATCACATGGCCGACCTGAAGATCGGCCTGCGCTCGCTGACCCAGCCGGTCGAGACCCTCTCCGGCGGACAGCGGCAGGCCGTCGCGGTCGCCCGCGCCGTCGCCTGGGCCCGCAGCGTCGTCGTCATGGACGAACCCACGGCGGCCCTCGGCGTCAAGGAGTCCGGTCAGGTCCTCGACCTGATCCGCCGGGTCCGGGACAAGGGCATGCCGGTCGTCCTGATCAGCCACAACATGCCGCACGTCTTCGAGATCGCCGACCGGATCCACGTCCACCGGCTGGGCCGGCGCGCCGCCGTGATCAAGCCGTCCGACTACTCCATGGCGGAGGTCGTGGCCATCATGACCGGTGCGCTGAACGTCGACGAGGCCGGAGATACTGTCGTAGCGGATTCCGAGGCCGCGAAGGCCGCGGGAGTCCAGGCCAACTGAAGCACTCACAAGTTCCGGCCGAGGCCGCGGCCGGGACCGACGAGCACAGGAGACTGTTTCCTCCATGGCAGCGAACCGCCGCCCGACCCTGGCAGACGTGGCCCGAGAAGTGGGCGTCAGCGCCAAGACCGTCTCCCGCGTCCTCAACGAGGACGGTCCCGCCTCAGCCGAAACCAGGGAACAGGTGCTCGCGGCGGTGGCCAAGCTCGGCTTCCAGCCGAACCTCATGGCACGCAACATCCGCGTCGGCGGCCCGGACACGACCATAGGGCTGGTCGTCCCCGACCTGGCCAACCCCTTCTTCGGAGCCGTGGCCCGCGGTATCGAGGACACGGTCCGGGACCGCGGACTGACGCTGCTCATGGGCTCGTCCGCGGACGACCCCGAGCGTGAACGCGCCCTGACTGCCCAGTTCCTCGCCCGGCGCGTCAGCATCCTGATCGTCGTGCCGTCCGTGGGCGCCGACCACTCCGACCTCAAGTCGCACCGTACGGCGGGGCTGCCCATCGTCTTCCTCGACCGGCCAGGGGTCGGCCTGTCCACGGACAGCATCGTCAGCTCCAACCGTGCGGGGGCCCAGGAGGGCGTCGCCCACCTCATCGCCCACGGCCACCGCCGTATCGGCTTCGTCGGCGACCTGCCCACCAAGCTCTACACCCGCCGCGAGCGCCTCGCCGGCTACCGCGAGGCCCTGCGGACGGCCGACATCGCCCACGATCGCTCACTCGTCGCGAGCGCACACGACCAGCAGGGGGCGGAGGCGGTGACGGCCCAACTCCTCGAACTGCCCGATCCCCCCACGGCCCTGTTCGCCGGGAACAACATCATGGCGCTCGGCATCGTCGCCGAACTCGCCCGCAGCAAACGCAAGGACGTCGCCGTCGTGGCCTTCGACGACGTGTCCCTCGCCGAAGCCCTGGAACCCGCCCTGACGGTCGTCGCCCAGGACCCCGAAGCGATCGGCCGCAGCGCCGCGGCCACCGCCCTGGCCCGGCTCGACGGCGACCGCACCCGGGCGCGCACCATCACCGTGCCCACTCGCCTGATCGTCCGAGGGTCGGGGGAGCAACCGGCGCCCAAGCCGTAGGCGGCCTGCGTTTCTCGCGGGGGGACTTCCGTTTTCGCGGGTGAGGGCTTCCGCCATGACGCAGCACGACCCCACCGGCTCGAGGCAAGAACGGCCCACCCGTTGCCTCCCGCTCTCACCTTCCATGCCTCCTTCGCTACTCAGACCAGCCAGGGTGCCGGGCCGCGGCTTCGGCGATCGCCAGGTCCGGCTCGGGGGACAAGCTCGTGTACGTGCGGGTGTGATGGTGACCAAGGAGTGGCCGAGCTCTCGTGGATGGCCTGCGGCTCTGCGCGCGCCCGGCCGGCCCCTGCGCTGACCAGCCGCCCAGACACCCCCTGTCGATAACCTGACCAAGTGAAGACCGAGTTGATCCTCCTGTCGCGCGTGGCCTATCGCGGGCGGGAGATCACCGCGCCCCGGCTGCGCGGGCTGCTCGCGTTGCTCGCGGGTGAGTTGCGCGCCGGTTGCAGCACCGCGCGGCTGGTGGAGGGGCTGTGGCGGGACGAGTTGCCGGCCAACCCGGGCAACGCGCTGCGGATCCTGGTCTCCCGGACCCGCTCCCAGCTCGGGGCCGATGTCGTCGTCAGCACCCCGACCGGGTACCGGCTGGCGTTGGGTGAGGAGCAGGTCGACAGTTCGGTGGTGGTGCGGTGTGCCGAGGCGGGCGCGCGGTATGCGCGGGCCGGGGATCATGCCGCCGCTCTGGCGAGTGCGGAGGAGGGCCTTGCCTTCTGGGACGCCGCCCCGGTCATCGACGTCGTGCCCGGTGACCCGGTGGCGGAGTTGCGGGCCGAGCGGGCGCCGCTCTACGACTCCCTCGTACGCTCGCGTGCGCTCGCGCTCGGCCGGGTGGGGCGCCGGGCCGAGGCCGTGGCACCGCTGACCGAGGTGTTCGCCGGGGCGCCCCGCGACGAGGAAGTACTGGCCGAGCTGCTGCGCGCCGAGGCGGCCACGGCCGGGCCGTCGGCGGCGCTCGCCCGCTACGACGCGTACCGCCGCGAGCTCCGGGACGACCTCGGCACCGATCCGGGCGCCGGGCTGAAGGGCGTGCATCAGGAGCTGCTTCAGGCCGAGGCCCCCGCGGTCCGGTACGGAGTGCCGCATGATCCGAATCCGCTGCTGGGACGGGACGGGGACCTCGTGGCGGTGGGCGGGCTGTTGCGCTCTTCGCGGCTGGTCTCGATCGTCGGTCCCGGTGGGCTGGGCAAGACGCGGCTCGCTTACGCCGTCAGCCGCCGGGCGGAGCAGCGGGTGGTGCACTTCGTCTCGCTGGCCGGGGTCCGTGCGGACGAGGACGTGGCCGTCGAGGTGGCGTCGGTCCTCGGCCGGGGGGACGCGCCACCCGGGGGCGCCGGGGCGTACGGCGGTGGCGCGGATGTGCCCGCCTCGATCGTCGCCGCCCTCGGCGCAAGCCCCGCGCTGCTGGTGCTGGACAACTGCGAGCAGGTGGTCCGGGGCGCGGCCGAGCTGGTGCGGGAGCTGGTGGCGCGGTCCGAGGGCCTGCGGGTGCTGGTCACCAGCAGGTCACCGCTGGGGCTGAGCTCGGAAGCGGTGTACCAGTTGCCGCAGCTGAGCGCGGACATCGCGATCGAGCTCTTCGGGCAGCGGGCCCGGGCCGCGCGGCCCGGCGTCGAGCTGCCGCCCGACGCGGTGGCGGAGCTGTGCCGGCATCTCGACGGGCTGCCGCTCGCCGTGGAGTTGGCGGCGGCGCGGGTACGGGTGCTGTCCGTCCCCGAGATCGCCCGCCGCCTCGGCGACCGGTTCGCGCTGCTGCGCGGCGGGGCCCGGGACGCACCCGAGCGGCACCGCACCCTGCACGCGGTCGTGGAGTGGAGCTGGAATCTGCTGGAGGAGGACGCGCGGGCGGCGCTGCGGGCGCTGTCGGTCTTCCCCGGCGGCTTCACCGAGAGCGCGGCGGAACACCTGCTGGGGGACGGCGTCGACGCGCTGTACCTGCTGGAGCAGCTGGTGGACCAGTCGCTGCTGAAGGCCGGCGACACCGCGGCCGGGATCCGCTTCCGCATGCTGGAGACGGTGCGGGAGTTCAGCGCCGCCCGGCGCGCGGCGGCCGGGGAGGAGGAGGCGGTCACCGACCGGTTCCTGGGCTGGGCACGGGATTTCGGACTGGAAAACCACGACGTGTTGTTCGGCGGTGAGCCGCTGCGGCACTGGCCGCGGCTGCGCGCGGAGCAGGACAACCTGGTGCTCGCCCTGCGCTACGCCCTCGCCCGCGAGGACCACGCCGCCACCGCGGCGGCCGGCGCGGTGCTGGCCGGTATCTGGCTCACCGACTCGACGTCCTTCCACCGGGTCTTCGCCCTGGCCGCCGACACCGCGGCGCCGCTGTCGCACTACCGCCCCGACGCCCGGCACACCGAGGTCACCCGTGCCCTCTGCGTCGCCTGCGTCACCGCCCCGTTCGTCGGGTACGGCCCGCTCCAGGCGCGCCATCTCGTCACCCTGCGCCGGCTGCCGCCCGCGCAGCCGGACACGCTGCTGCGGGCACTCGCCGTCGTGCTGTGCGCGCTTGCGGACATGCGCCCGCCCGGCTACGAGGCCCTGGAGGAACTGTGCGCGAGCGACGCGCCGTTGCTGGCGGGCGTCGCCGAGGCCGTGGCCAGCTATCTCTGGGAGCACGAAGGCGAGCACGAGCGTGCGCTGGCCTCCGCCCGCCGGCTGCTCGCCGCGGTCGACGCCGTGCCCAACCCGTCGCTCAAGCTGCTCGGCCACTCCCGCTGCAGCGAGCTGTGCGGGGACGCCGGTCTCGGCGAGGAGGCGTACCGGCATCTGCTGGCGGCGCTGGACGCCTTGGGAGCACCTGAGCGACCAGTCGCCCCACGACGGGCCTGCGCCGGGGCCTCGTGCTGGCCTGTCTGCAACGCGGTGAGCCGGACGAGGCCGAGGAGTGGCAGCGGCAGGTGGAGCGGAGCCGGCCGTCGGAGCAGACCTCGGCCTTCACGACCGATCTGGCCGCCCGGGCCGAGATCGCGCTGGCCCGGGGGCTGACCGAGCTGGGGCTCAAGCGGTGGCGGATGGCCGCGGAGCGGCTGCGCGCGAGCGGCTCGCCGCACGCCGACTCCGGCACGGAGGCGTGGGCGCGGGCGATCGAGGTCTACGCGGTGGTCGCGCACGCGTACGCCGGGCGGCTGGAGCCGGTCGCCGGTCTGGTGGCCGAGTTGGAGGGACGGCTGCGTTCGCTGCTCGCCGACGGCTCCCGCCCGGCCGGGGAGATCCCGGTGTCCGGCGCCGATGTGCTGGCCCTCGGCCTGGTCCGGCTCGCCGCGGGCGACGACGGTTCGGCGGTGCGGCTGCTGGCGCTGGCGGAGCGGATGCGCGTGCCGCAGACGTTTCCCACGATGTCCGCAGGCCGTGCCCGGCGGGCCGCCGAGGAGGCCGACAGGGCGGCGTACGCCGACGCGGTGTCGGAGTACGCCGCCCTGGAGCGGGACGGGTTGCGGGAGGCAGCCCGCGCACTCATTTCGGGTCGCGGTTGAACTGCGCCGTCGACCAGCGGTAGCCGAGCGCGGTCAGGCCGAGGCACCAGGCGAGCGCGATCCACCCGTTGTTGCCGATCCCGGTGCCGAGGAGGAGTCCACGCAGGGTCTCGATGGCGGGGGTGAACGGCTGGTACTCGGCGATCGGCTGGAACCAGCCCGGCATCGTGTCGGCCGGGATGAAGGCGCTGGAGATGAGCGGCAGGAGGATCAGCGGCATGGCCATGTTGCTGGCCGCCTCGGGGTTCGGACTGGCCATGCCCATGCCGACCGCGATCCAGGTGAGCGCCAGGGCGAACAGCGTGATCAGCCCGAACGCGGCCAGCCACTCCAGGGCCGTGGCGTCCGTGGATCTGAAGCCGATGGCCACTGCGACGGCACCGACGAGGACCACACTGGCGACCGACTGGAGCACGCTGCCGACGACGTGCCCGACCAGCACCGAACCTCGGTAGACGGCCATCGTGCGGAAGCGGGCGATGAGGCCCTCGCTCATGTCCATGGAGACGTACACCGCGGCCCCGATCACGGTGCTGCCGATGGTCATCAGCAGGATGCCCGGGACGATGTAGGCGATGTAGTCGGAGCGGTCGGCGCCGCCGCCTCCGATGCCCGCGCTCATCACGTCGCCGAAGATGTAGACGAAGAGCAGCAGCATCATGATCGGTGTGAGCAGCAGGTTCAGCGTTCCGGACGGGTAGCGCCACGCGTGCAGGAGGTTGCGGCGCAGCATCGTGTTCGAGTCGCGTACGGCGAGGGAGATCCGGGTCGGGCGGGTGGGAGCCGGGGAGGTGCTCATCGGACGTTCTCCTTGGTCTGGTCGGGGGTGCGGGCCGGGCCGGTGAGGGCGAAGAACACGTCGTCGAGGTCGGGGGTGTGCACGGTCAGTTCGTCGGCCTCGACGCCGGCCGAGTCCAGCCAGTCGAGGACGGCGCGCAGCTCGCGCTGGCTGCCGTCGCTGGGGATCTGTAGCGCCAGCGCCTCGTCGTCCCGGGTGACCTCACGCAGCGCGGAGGCGGCCGACTTGTACGCGGCCGGGTCGGTGAAGCGGAGCCGGACGTGTCCGCCGGGGACGATCCGCTTGAGCTCCTCGGCGGTGCCTTCGGCGGCGATCGTGCCGTCGTGGAGCACGGCGATGCGGTCGGCGAGTTCGTCGGCCTCCTCCAGGTACTGGGTGGTGAGGAAGACGGTGACGCCGTCGGAGACGAGCTCGCGGATGATCTGCCACATGTTGTGGCGGCTGCGCGGATCGAGGCCGGTGGTGGGCTCGTCGAGGAAGATGATGCGCGGGTCCCCGACCAGGGTCATGGCGAGGTCGAGACGGCGCTTCATGCCGCCGGAGTAGGTGGAGGCGGGCTTCTTCGCGGCCTCGGTGAGGTCGAAGCGCTCCAGCAACTCGGCGGCCACGCGCCGTCCTTCACGCTTCGGCAGGTGGTGCAGGTCCGCCATGAGGAGCATGTTCTCCTCGCCGGTGATCAGGCCGTCGACGGCGGAGAACTGCCCGGTGACGCCGATCGCGGATCGTACGGCGTGGGGGTCGGTGGCGAGGTCGTGGCCGCCTACGCGGATGTCGCCGGCGTCGGCGGTGATGAGGGTGGAGAGGATCTTGACGGCGGTGGTCTTGCCGGCGCCGTTCGGGCCGAGCAGGGAGAAGATCGTGCCCGCGGGCACATACAGGTCGATGCCGTCGAGGACCAGCTTGTCCCCGAAGGACTTCCGCAGCCCCGTGGCCGCGATGGCGGATGCGTGGGTCGTTGTCGTCATGCCCCGGAGTCTGCGGGGCGGCGCGTTCAGCGACCTTTCAGCGCGGTTTCAGCATCCGTCACCGACGGCCGAAGCGGTGAAATGGGGCCTGCTCGCCTCAGGTCCCCTCGCAGGACAGCACCGCCGCGACGAAGTCGGCCGGCGGCAGGTAGCGCCTTCTACCTGGGCCAGGTTCAGTTACGTCAGGTCCAGTCCGAGGCCTGTCCCGGGCTCCGGCCGGCGACTCTCGGTGGCCTTCTTCTTCACGGTGTACCGCGCCTTGCAGTACGGGCATGCGTAGGACCCCGCGTCGGAGCGGATGAGTACGTGGCAGAGGTGCCCGGCCGACGGGGCCGCGTCCGTTTCGCGTGGCGTGGCGGTCGGCTGAGCGGGGGCGGGAATGTGCCGGGTCTTCCTGCCCCTCTCGCGGATCGTCTGGCTGCCGTCGGCATTCTTGATGACTACGCGCCCTACGCGCCCCCGTCGATGCATACCTAGAGGGTGAGGCAGCGCAAGGATCGGCACAAGACGGTTGCGGGAGGGTGGTCACGTGTCCCTCTCTCGCCGACCAGGGGTTCGTATCAACTACAGGAGTGGGCAGACAATTTCGCTCGCTGAGGGATAGCCCCGGGCGGCTCGTCGCGTCGTGGTCGTTTGAGAAGGGGAGGGTCGATGAAGGCCTCGAATCACGACGAGTTCCGGGAGTTCGTAGCGATGCGCTCCACCGCGCTGCTGCGGCTCGCGGTGCTGCTCACCGGAGGGGACCGGCATGCCGCGGAGG
>NZ_GG657757.1:3789390-3878723 GCF_000158955.1 Streptomyces viridochromogenes DSM 40736
CGGCGCGGTGCTGGCGAACACACCGTCGGTGCGCACGATGTCGGCCCTCGATCCGCTGACCGGCAAGGAGAAGTGGCGCCACACCTGGGACAAGGGCATCGTGTGCCAGCGGGCGGTGCTGAGCGGCGCTCCCTACCTCCTGTGCACGCCGGACACCGAGAAGCCGGACGACACGGACGTCTTCCGTCTCGACCCCGCCACCGGAAACGCCAGGAAGGTCACGACCGTCCCGGGCAGGGCGGAGCTCATCGGGACCTCGGAGGGGCGGATGGTCCTGATGGCTGCGAAGGGCGCGGCCGGCAAGGACCTTGAGCTGATGACCATCAACGGCTCCGGGCAGCGGACCTCGCACCCCTATCGGAGCGAGGGTGCGGTGGCCGCGTCGCAGATCGCCGGCGACCGTCTGATCTCCGTGTCCCGGCAGGGGAAGGCCTCGGCCTACTCGCTGACCACGGGGAAGACCCTGTGGACCCGCCCGGTGGGCGTCAAGGTGCCCGGGCAGAACACGATGCAGAGCATGGCGTCTCCCGCGGTGTCGGAGGGACAAGGGGTCGTGTACTTCTTCAGCCCGACCGGCGACCTGTCCGGACTCGATCTGCGTACGGGTGAGCAGGTCTGGCGCGGTCATGTCGACACCGGCAAGCCGAGGCCCGGCTTCGGGGGCCAGCCCCAACTCCTGCTCTACGAGGACGTGCTGGTAGCCCGGGACGGAGGCAAGGTCTTCTCCCTGCTGCCGCGGGTCGGCTGAGCTGACCCGACCTGACCCGACCCGACCGACGGAAAGGCCCCGGACCGATCAAGGTCCGGGGCCTTTGCGGTGTGTGTGCCGATTCACGCACCCAAAGTCGCCCCAAGTTGCCCAGGTCACAGCGGAAATGTCCTTTTGTTGGCCATGCTCGGACCGCACGCCGGGGCGCCCGAAGTGGAGCGCACCGGCATCGACTTGGTGCGCCCCTCTTCTCCCCCTCTTCTCCCCGCTTCTCCCCCCCTCTTCCCTCCCTCTCCCCCTTGCTCCCGCAGAAAGGTGCCAACCATGGCCGCTTACCTGTGCCCCCCTGCCGTGATACACGGCAGGCACACCGTGAAGACCAGCCAGATCGTGGCGGAAGTGCGCGAGCGGCACCCGCACGCGCCGTGGGCGCCGCGGATCGACGGCATCGCCGCCAGTACGGGCATCGAGAACCGCGGGTGGATGCTGCCGCTGGAGACCGCCGTCGCGCCCGGCGAGGGGAGCGGTCTGGCGGCCGGGGCCCGGGCTGCCCGAGAGGCGCTGGCCCGTGACGGGTTCGCCGAGCCGGACGTGGACCGCGTGATCGCCTCGCTCGAGGCGATACCGGTGCCGCAGACCGTCCAGGAGCGCACCGCGCCGGCCTGGGCGGCCGTGCGGTCCTACGGGGAGCAAGCGGCGCGCGGGGCTCTGCAGATCGCCGGGCTGGACCCCGCGGACGTCGACTGCCTGATCACCAGCAACTCCACCACCCCGGCGCTGCCGGGCCTGGACGTCGCCCTGGCCGACAGACTCCCGCTCCGCCAGGACGTGCTGCTGCTGCCGGCCACGCAGTGGGCCTGCATCGCCGGGACCCGCTCCCTCGCGCTGGCGGCGGATCTCGTGGCCGCGGACCCCGACCGGGTGGTGCTGGTCGTGATCGCGGAGGCACTGAGCACGACGTACCAGCCCGCGGACGACACGCTGGAGTCGTTGATCGTCCGGTTGCTGTTCGCGGACACCGCGGTCGCCGCGGTGGTCACGGGCCGCCCGAGGCCCGAGTCGGTGCTGCGGCTGGACGCCGCCTGGCACCACACCCTGCCCGGCACCCAGGACCTGCACCGCCTGGAGACACGGGCGGACGGCACCCACTTCGTGATGGACCGGCGCGGGCCGCGTGCCGTGCAGGAGACGGTCACCGCCATGTGGGAGTGGCTGCGCACCCGGCACCAGGACGATCCCGGCTCCTGGCACCCCGACGTGCTGCTCGCGCACCCCGGCGGGACCCGGGTGCTGGAGTACATGGAGCAGACGATGCCCGACGGGTGGCCGTCGGGGCTGCTCGACCACAGCCGGGACAGCTACACCAGCGGCAACCGCGGAGGTGCCGCCGTGTTCGACATCCTGCGCAGGGCGCACGACAGGGGGCTGGAGCCGGGCAGTCGTGCCGTCCTGTACGCGGCGGCCCCGGGGCTCACGGCCACCGCCCTGGAAGGGGAATGGCTGTAGCGCGTATCAGCGGCCGGGCCGAAGGGCGATGGCTGGTAGCCCGCATCACCGGCCGGGCCGAAGCGCGGTGGCTGTAGCCGGCGTCAGCGGTCGGGCCGACCGGCCCGGCTTCGCGGCCGCGTCACCTCGCGACCGCCGCCCAGACCACCTTGCCGGTGTCCGTCCACCGCACCCCCCACCGGGTGGTGAGTCGATGCACGACGTGCAGGCCACGGCCGGCGTCGTCGAGGAGCGCGCCCGGGCCCAGCCGGGGCCTGCCGTTGCCGGTGTCGCCCACCTCGCACAGCAGCCCGTGACCGGTTCGGATCAGCCGTACCGTGATGGGGCCGCGGGCGAAGCGGACCGCGTTGGTGACCAGCTCGTCGACCACCAGCAGCACGCTGTCCCGGGTGTCGTCCCTGGTCCGCCACTGCCTCAGCAGCGCGGAGACCAGCGTGCGGGCCCGGGCGGCCGCGTCGTCGCGGGCGGGCAGACGCCAGGTCGCGGTGTCCTCCTTGCGGTAGCCGATCATGCGCGCGAGCAGCAGGGTCACGTCGTCGCGCCGCCGCACGGGCGCCAGCTCGGAGACCACGTGCCGGGCGGCCTGCTGCAGGGCGTCCCAGGGGTGCACCGCGGCCACGGCGTCCGCCAGCCTTCCGATGCCCTCGTCGATCGACACGGCGGGGTCCTCCACCAGGCCGTCGGTGTAGAGGGCGAGCAGCGAGCCCGGGGGCGCGGCGAACGCGTGCACGCCGAACGGCTCCCGCAGCGCGAACTCGGCGCCCAGGCCGGGGTGGGGACGGACGGCGACCGGGCCGGCCGGTCCGTCCGGGGGCACCAGGACCGGTGGGAGGTGGCCGGCGCTGGAGAGCGCGACGCGGTGGCTGACCGGGTCGTAGACGGCGATGCAGCAGGTCGACCCGAGGGCGCTGTAGCCGGCCGCCAGCCCGGACTCGGCGTCGTCCAGCAGCGACACGGTCTCGTCCAAGTGCTCCAGCACCTCGTCGGGCGCCAGCCCAGCGGAGAGCAGTGCCCGGGCCTCCATGCTCAGCTGTCCCATGGTCGCCGCGGCCCCCAGGGCCGTGCCCGACGACGTCTCCGACCACCAGCGCGGGTACGGCCGTCCGGCAACGGGGAAGCTGTTCACCCAGTCACCGCCGACGCCCGCTCTGTCGGGGGTCGCGGGCTGGTAGACGCTGGCGGTCTCGATGGTGTCGCCGCTGGTCCGCGGGAGGAGACGGCGCTGCAGGGCCAGCACCTGCGTGTGCTCGCGCTGGTGCCGGCGGGCCAGGTCGACGTGGTGGGAGGTCCTGGCCACCAGTTCCTGGAGGTCGAGCAGCTCGCCGTCGCCGAAGGGGCGGTCCTCCCGCCGCCAGATCTCCGCCAGGCCCAGCACGACGGGTGGCGTGCCGTCCAGGATCAGCGGTATGCACGCCACACCCGCCGCCCGGTCGCTGGGCACCAGCGCGCGTACCAGGCGCGGGCTGCCGAGGACCCGCTCGATCGCCGCCCGGTCGGGTATGACGAGGGCCTGCGCGGCATCGTCACGGCGTATCGCCTGCGACAGCAGGCGGCTCGCGTCGCGGGGAAGGTCCTCACCCGGAGTCACGTAGCCCTCGGGCCACACCCGGTCCGGCACCAGGGCCGCCCGTCGCAGCCGGATGCGTCCCTGCGGCCGCTCGGCGACCCCCTCGCCCGTCCAGACGGCGAAGTCGAGGTCGACGGCGGCCACGTCTCCCCAGGCCAGCAGGGACTCCGCGAGCGACTGGGCCGTCTCGCCGATGTCCAAGGAGGTGCCGATCGCGGTCTCGGCGGCGTACAGGTGCAGCCTCCTGGCCATGGCGATCAGGGAGACGGTCAGGCCCTCATGGGGTGCCGCGGCGGCCAGGATGCTCATCGAGACCACCATCTCCGACCCGTCGGCGCGGCGCAGGCGCTGGACGCGGGCGACGTGCGGCTCACCGGTGTCGAGGACCTGCCGCAGGCGCCGGGTGACCGTCGGTACGTCCCCGGACGGCAGGAGGTCGACGAAAGGGCTTCCGGTCACGGCGTCCAGCCCCTCGAAAACGGGGGCGTCCAGGTTGCAGCCGGTGATTCTCAGGTCGTGGTCCAGGTTGACCGCGCCGAGGATCTGCTCCTGGGGGCCCGAGGCGGGGTCGGAGGTCAGGCGTCGGCGGGCGGGGCGGTCGGGCCGCGGGCCGGCGGAATCGGTGGCGGCTGCCGCTCCGCCGCGCGGGATGTACCGCCCCAGGGCGCTGCTGACCGTTTCGAACGGTGACGAGGACGAAGGGGGAGGGGAGGGAGAGGGTGTGGAGTCCATGCGGCTCTCTCAAGCTCGCTCGCCAACCCCGGCGCCGTGCCGGGGCCGTACCAGAACCCGTGTGCCAGGGGCCCGAGACTCCTGACCGCACATTTCATTCAATAACACCCGGGGCCGCTTCGCCTACACCAGCGGGTCGGGGCGTCGGACGCGCAGTGACGGGTCGCGACGGTCGGTGACGGTGTCGCAGCGGTGGCATGCGGCTTCGGCAGCGCCACGGCCGACCCTTGACCCCGCCGATCCCGGCTGATCAGCTGTGCCCATGGCCAGCGAGCCCAGCGAGCCCAGCGAGCCCAGCGCGTACGAGAAGGCAGTGCCGGTCGTGGCCGCCAACCTTGCCAAGCTGGAACGAGCGGTCGGCCGGACTCGCGCTTCCCACGCCGGGCAGTCCTACGCCGAAGTCCACCGGGCACTTATCGAGGCACTGGTACAGGAAGGCGTCCGACATGTCGTCCCCTCTCAGGTCGTCGAGGAATGGGCACGGCGGGTCTCCGGGACCGGAGGTACCGGAGACGGAGCTGACTGACGGGGAACGCTCCGCTATCCCTCCTCGGTGAGCCGGTCAAGCGGATTCGGGGCGTACAGCCGATATCCAGTCAAGTCATTGCCGGTTCTTGTGCGGGCACGTTTGCGTATGTGAGGCTCTTGATCGCCAACCGGGGGATGTGTCGACCGCACGCGTTTATCGCCCCTCGGGAAATCACATCGGTTCGAGGGGGACGAATTGAACGTCAAGCTGCGCGGAATCTTTCTGAAATCAGCCCTGTGCGCCGGTGCGGCCCTGGTCGCCGCACCGGCCGTCTCAGGAGGATCGGCGGCGGCCACCACCGGTGGTGCGGCGGCAGCTCCCGTGGCGTGGTCCGCGACGCACGGAACCGCCACCGCGGCCGGTACGCGGTGGACCGAGGCGAGTGACAGCGGATCACCCTTCTCAGCCCTCGTGATCGAGGGAGAGCTGCGCAACAGCGGATCCGAGTGCTACTCGGTGTGGGTGCGGTGGATGCGTGACCTCGTCCCGGGGCCCTACACGAAACAGGTAACGCAGTGCGGCACCGGCTCGACGCCCGTGAACATCCGGCTGGGCGCTTACTTGCCGACGACCACGGGCGACCTGAAGGTGTGCCGCGGAAACCAGGACACCAAGGACTGCGGGGATCCGGTGTCCCTCACATCCTGGCCGGTCACCGGCACCTCCCGGACGACGGGCTGACCGCAGAGAAGAACGCCGCGTAAGAAGGCCGCCCACGTGTCTGTGCGGGCGGCCTTCGTCATCCCAGCCTCAACTCCTGCGAATGCGTGACGCCGGGGACGAGCGAAGACTCGTCATGTGCAGTGGCGGCGACGCGCGCGGTCGCTGATCGCGGTGCGTTGTCCGGTCATCGAAGCGCCGCCGCTCCTCCTTCCAGCCACACCCGCAGGTGGGAGGGTCGCTCCGCGTCCATGTGGACCGTGTTCGTCGCTGTCCTGGTGCGGCGGGCCGTTGCCTCTGGTTCGCCCGTGTTGGTGTTGACGTCGAAGCGGGGGAAGTTGCTGGAGGAGATGTCCAGGCGGATGCGGTGGCCGGCGGCGAAGAGGTTGGCCGTGTCGGGGGCCGTCACCTCGATCTCGTAGATCCTGCCGGGGACGAGCGGCTCCGGTTGTTCCCAGGAGCGGTGGAAGCGGCAGCGGACTATGCCGTCCGTGAGGTTCATGGCGAAGCCGTGGGGATAGTCGGCGTTGGGCGGGTGGACGTCGACCAGTTTGATGGTGAAGTCGGTGTCCGAGGTCGAGGTCGAGATGTGGAGTCTTGCCGAGACCGGGCCGGCCAGGACCACGTCCCGTTTAAGTGGTGGTGTGGTCAGGCTGATCACGTCCGGGCGGGAGTCCAGGGGGAGGTAGGGCTCGCGGGCTCCGTGGACCCGGGCGTCCGGGGCGTTCTGGTCGTACGCTCCGCCCGCCATCACCGGTTCGCCCGAGGTGACTTGGCCTCCCATGGTGGGGACCGGGTGGCGGGGGTCGAAGTCGTAGGTGACGGATGCGACGGGGGCGGTGGGCGGGGTGGTGGACAGGGCGCCGTCGGTGGTGAGGTACAGGTTCACCGGGGACGTCGACTCCGGGGGCCACTGCGTGTCCGTGCGCCAGGTGCCGCCGTGGCGCATCCGGCCTGCCGCGTCGCGTCTGCCGTCGCCTCCGCCCATGAGGAAGTACTGGACCGCCGGGAGGTCGTCGCCGGTCTCCGCTTCCCGGCCCAGTGCCCTGTCGAACCAGCGGCGGCGGAACTCCAGGTACGAGGGTGCCAGGTTGCCGTCGAGGGTCGAGCGGGGGCCGAAGTCCACGTCCCCGGCGTGCGTCTCGCACCGGTGGCCGTGTGTCCACGGGCCCATGACCAGGTAGGAGGGGGCCGACTTCAGCTTCCGCAGGGCGGTGAAGTTCTCGATCGTGGAGCGGACGTAGGGGTCGTACCAGCTGCCCATGTGCAGGCTCGGCGCGTCCGGGAAGAGGTCGTAGAAACCCCGGCCGTAGATGGCCGGGGTGCGGTAGTAGTCGCCGAACGTGTCCTGGCGCCACTGTTCCAGCAGGTAGTCCTCGTACGCGGGGAGGTGGCGCAGCGGGGTGCAGCCGGGGCGCCAGGGAAGGGCCCCGAACCAGCCCGCCACGTCCACCCGCAGCAACGCCTCCGACAGCACCGGGTCCGCCGCCGCCTCCGGGCTGCTCAGCGCCTGCCGCAAGGCCCAGGTCACCTGCTTCAGTTCGAAGGCGCCGCCCATGCGCAGCCCCGCGTCGTACGCCGAGGAGAAGCCGCCCGAGTCCTGGAACATGGCCGCCGGGCCCGAGGTGCCCTCGGCGGCCGCGGCGGCCTGGCAGTGCGCCGAGTAGGAGACGCCCGTCATCACGACCCGGCCGTCGCACCACGGCTGTTCCTTGATCCAGGCGATCGTGTCCGCGCCGTCCGGGCCCTCGCCCAGGTACTTCACGAAGGTCCCCTCGGAGTCGCCTCGGCCCCGGCAGTCCTGTCGTACGACGTGGTAGCCGGCGTCGGTGAAGTGGCGGGCGATCTCCTCCGGCCTCGGGAGCGGCGCGTCGGCGCGGTCCTGGTCCGAGCCTCGCTGGGCCCGCCGGCCGTAGGGGGTGCGCTCCAGGAGCACCGGGAGCGCGGTCGCCTCCGGTGCGGGTGAGGCCGAGTACAGGTCGGCGGCGAGGGCGACGCCGTCCCGCATCGGGACGTGGAGCGTGCGGCGCCACAGGGCGCCGTCCTGGAGGGGTTCCGGTCGGCCGGTGCGGGTGGTGGCGGTGGCATGGGGTGCGTCGTACGAGGTCACGCTCGTGACGCTAGGCAGTCGCCCGGGGCGGGGGCGATCACTTGACGTCATGAGGTCAACTGTGGCGCCGGACGGTGACGGGAGCCGACACGGGTCCTACTGTGCAGCGCAAGCAGGACTACCGTCCCGATTTCTCCCTTTCCTCCCCCTCCCCCTTTTCTCCCCCCTCGCCTCTGCCCTTCGTCCCCCCTTCCTTCCCTTCCCGCCTCCCTTCCCTGTCCTCCCCGTTCCCACAGGAGCCCGCCATGAGCACACCCGTCCACCGCACCCCGGAGGTGCGGGACCCCGAGCCCGGCGAGGAGGGGCGGGGCTCCCGGCTCCTCGACCTGGTCGAGCGCGCGGGAAACGCGCTGCCTCATCCGTTCTGGCTGTTCTGGATCCTGGGCGGGGCCGTCGCCCTCGTCAGCTGGGTGCTGAACGTGTCCGGGCTCCGGGTCGAGGATCCGTCTTCGGGTGATCTGGTGGGCGTGCGCAGCGCGCTGTCGGCGGACGCCGTGCGGGACCTGGTCACCGGTGCCGAGGAGTCGTTCGTGACCTTCGGCCCGCTCGGCATCGTGCTGATGGTGATGCTCGGTGTGGCGGTCGCCGAGCGTTCGGGGCTCTTCGAGGCGCTGGCCCGCCGGACGCTGTCGGGTCTGTCGCCGCGGTCGGTGGTGCTGGGGGTGGCTCTGGGCGGCGTGCTGGGGAAGTTCCTGTCGGACTCCGCGTACGTGGTCCTCATACCGCTGGGGGCGGTGGCGTTCCGGGCCGTGGGGCGCTCCCCCATGCTCGGCATGATCGTCGCGTTCGTCTCGATCAACGCGGCGGGCGACGCCAACCCGCTGATCGCGCCCGGTGACGCGCTGTTCGCGTCCGTGGCCACGGAGTCGGCGCAGCTCGTCGACAAGGACGTGGTGGTCCGCGCGACGGACAACATGTACTTCACCACCGTCTCGGCGTTCGTGCTGGCCGGGACCATCGCATTGGTCGTCGACAAGATCCTCGCCAAGCGCGAGCACCGCCTGGCTCCCGACCCGGACCTGGAGGAGGCGGCGGCCCGGCAGGTGGTCGCGGCCGGGGTCGACGACGCCACCGAGATGCGCGCCCTGAAGCTGACCGGAGTGGCCGTGCTCGGCTACGCCGCGCTGATCGTGCTGGCGTTGGTGCCCGGCTCGTCGCCGCTGCGCGGCGAGGGGGGCGCCATCGTGGAGTCCCCCTTCATGGACGCCATCGCCGTCTTCCTCACCGCCTTCTTCCTGCTCATCGGCACGGTCTACGGGCGGCTCACCGGGCGGATCAGAGGCAGTCGCGCGATACCGGAGTTCATGGCGGACGGGGTGCGTTCCATCGCCCCGCTGCTGGTGCTCTTCTTCGCCGTGTCCCAGTTCCTCGCCCTGTTCAAGTGGACCAACATCTCCACGGTCGTCGCGGTCGAGGGCGCGGACTTCCTGAAGCGGCTGGGCGCGCCCACGCTGCTGCTGTTCACGCTGCTGATCGTCGTGGTCGCGCTGATGAACCTGCTCATCACCTCCGGCTCCGCCCTGTGGACCCTGGTCGCCCCGGCGCTGGTGCCGATGCTGATGCTGCTCGGCACGCAGCCGGCCACCACCATGGCGCTCTACCGGATCGCCGACTCCTGCACGAACTCCATCACCCCGATGAGCACCTCGTTCATGCTCTGCGTCGGCTATCTGCAGACCCTGCGCCGCAAGGCCGGCATCGGCACCCTGGTCTCCTTCACCCTGCCGGTCGCCATGATCATGCTGGGGGTGTGGGTGCTGCTGTTCTTCGCCTGGTACCTGCTGGGCATCCCGCTCGGCCCGGGGACGCCGGTGCGGTGAGTTCCGCCGTACGGTGACAGCGTGAGCATCGTCCTCGACCTCGGAGGACTCGGCCCGGCGGATCTCGTGGCCGGGCCCTGCGCCCTGTCGGAACTGATGGCGAGCCTGCATGTGCTCGCCGAACCGGAGCACCACCCGGAGGCCGCCGGCTGGGCGGCCCGCGCGGCCGCGGCGGACCCCGAGCTGGGTGACGAGCTGTTCTTCTTCGCCCCTCTCTGGGCCCGCTTCCGCTGCCGCCTGTTCTTTCCCCGGACCGTGCCGCTCGCGGCGGGCCTGGACGAGGAGCTGGCGGCGGTCGCGGCGCTGCGGGCCGAGGAGTTCCTGGAGCTGGTGGCGCCCGGGGTCCTCGGCACCACGGCGATGCCCGTGCCGCCGGCTCGCGAGCTGCGCCCCGGCAGTGCCGCCGCGGAGGAGTACGCGCGCCGCTGCCTGCGCCGCTCCTACGCCCGCGGTGAGCTGGCGCGACAGCTGGTGGCTTCACCTCTGGAGCTGCGGGACCGGCTGCTGGCGGTGCTGCTCGCCGCCGACGCGGCCTTCTTCGCCGAGGACTGGCGGGCGCTGCGGCCGGTCCTGGAGGAGCACGCGCGGGAGGTGCGCCGCCGGCTCGCGACCCGGTCGCCCGCGGACGTTCTCGCCGAGCTGCTGCCGACGGCGGAGCGGGTCGGTCCGGGGGAACGGGTGCGGCTGGACAAGCTGCAGATCGACGAGGTGAAGGTGGCCCCGCGTCCCCTCGTGCTCGTGCCGTCCGCCCGGGTGTGGCCGCATCTCACGGTCAAGCACGAACACCCCTCGTGCGTGGCGGTGCAGTACCCGGTGGCGGCCACCGCCCCGGGCGGGCAGCTGACCGTGCGGGATCTGCAGGACCGGCTGATGGCGCTGACCTCGCCCGCCCGGATGGAGCTGTGCCGCCATCTGCTCGGCGAGCCGATCACCACCTCCGAGCTCGCCGCCCGGCTCGGCTCCAGCGAGCCACAGGTCTCCCGCGCCCTCAGGACGCTGCGCGAGGCGGGCCTCGTGCGGTCGGCGCGGGAGGGCAAGCTGGTGCGTCACCGGCTGGCCACGGATGTCATCCGGCGGCTTGGCCACGATGTTCTCGCAACCGTGGCCCGGTGAGGCCGCGCTGCCGCCGCCGAGCGGGACCAGGCCGCGACCAGGCTTCGATCACACCGCGATCACGCCGCGATCAGGTCTTGGCGGTCCGCTTCCCGGTTGTGCTCCCGCTGGTGGTGGTCGTGCCGCCGCGAGCGGGCTTGGCGGTCTGGTTCTTCCGCTTCGTGGAGGTCGCCGCGCCCGAGGCCGTCAGCGACGGTGCGGCCCGGGTCGAGGCGGCCCGGGTCGAGGCGGCCCGGGTCGGGGCGGTCCGGGTCGGGGTGGCAGGCCACTTGAACTCGATCTCGAGTTCGATCTCCCCCTCACCGATCTCGACCTCGATCTCGCTGCGGAGGTCGTCCGGGATGCGCAGGCTCAGCGTTCCGGGACCGAGTTCCAGTTCGGCGTCCTCGCCTTCCCGCAGCGCGGCTGCGAGTGCCGTGAGCTGGTCAGCCGCCTCGCGGCGGGTCAGTGAGCGCTTCTGCTCGAATTTGAGGTCCGCCATGGGTGCCTCCGATCCGCCGCCACGAAAGACAGGAACGACAGGAGAGAACTGGGTGACTCCATTCTGGTGCCAAGTCCGGGACGGGGCCTCCCCGTGGCGGCGCCCGCCGCATCCCCCGCGGGTCAGTCGGTGCCGAGGCCGTCGATCAGGCGGTTGAGGAAGCGGGTGAAGGTGGCGTCGGGGGTGAGGGTGCGGGCGGGGGCCGCGAGGGCTTCGGCCAGTTCCGGGTGGTGGCCGTCGGCGGCGACCGTCGCGAGGTAGCGGGCTTCGGCCGCGGCCCGGTCGGGGGACCGGACGGCTGCCGCCTGCATGACCTCGTGGGCGACGTGCCCGGCGACGAACGCGGTGAGCTGGGCGAAGACCTCCAGCTTCGCCGCGCCGTCCAGGCCGGTGGGCCGCAGGGCGGCGAGGGCGTGTTCCAGGAACGCCAGGGTGTTGGGGCCGAGGCTGCGGCGGGTGGAGAGGGCGGCGGGCAGCCAGGGGTGGCGGAGCATGAGGTCGCGCTGGTGGTGGGCGACGGCCTTGAGGTCGGTGCGCCAGTCGCCGGTGAGAGCGGCCGACGCCGGCAGTTCGCCGCTGACGTGATCGACCATCAGCTCCAGCAGCGTCTCCTTGTCGGCGGCGTAGCTGTAGAGCGACATGACCGCCGCACCGACCTCCGCGGCCACCCGGCGCATCGTGACCGCGTCGAGCCCCTCCGCGTCCGCCAGGGCCACCGCGGCCGCCGTGATCGCCTCGCGGCTGAAGGCGGGCCTGCGGCCTCTGCGGGGCTGACCGGGGCTCAGCCACAGCTGTTCGGGATCCACACCAGTGGCGCCGGATCCGCCGTCACGCGTCACGGGCTCCGCACTCCTTCCGCCGATCGCCTGGGCCCGATCACCGCGGGCCACTGTGGAGCTCATCCAAGCATCCCCTATTCTCGTACACTGTACGTAAAAACGAGGAGGGGAACCATGGCATCACGCACCCACGACGCCGCGGCGAGGCCGGCCTGGGCACCGTCCGCCCGGAAGCCGCCGCTGTCCTCACGGATGATGAGGGCGATCTGGCGCGGCCTCCCGGCCAAGCGGTACGACGTCGGGTGGGAGCCGGGGCTGGTGGTGCCGGCCGGCGACGGCAGCCCGCTCGTCACGGACCACTACTTCCCCCGCGCGGACGGCGACTTCCCGACCCTGCTCGTGCGCTCGCCCTACGGCCGGGGCCTGCCCTGGTCCCCCCAGTACGGCGTGCTCTTCGCCGAACAGGGCTTCCACGTGGTCCTGCAGAGCTGCCGCGGCACCGGCGGCTCCGGCGGCGCGTTCGACTACTGGCGCAACGAGCCCGCGGACGGCCTCGCCACCGTGTCCTGGCTGCGTGACCAGCCCTGGTTCGACGGCACCCTCGGGACGGTCGGCCCCAGCTACCTGGGATACGTGCAGTGGGCGCTCGCCCTGGACCCGCCGCCGGAGCTGAAGGCGATGGTGGTGCAGGTGGGGCTGCACGACCCGCACGCCCTGTTCCACTCGGGCCGTGCCCTCCGGCTGGAGAACGCCCTCCTCGTCGGTGTCGGCGTGGCGCACCAGCACCGGGGGGTCGTGCCCTTCGCCCAGGCCGCGCTGCGGCTGCAGCGCCGTATGCGCGACATCGTCGGCGCGCGGCCGCTGCGCGGGGCGTACGCGTCCGCCCTCGGGGACGTGCCGTGGCTGGACGACGTGATGACGCATCCGGACGCCGGCGACCCGTACTGGGACGGCGCGTCCCTGGCGCGGGCGGCCGAGGGGCTGAGCGTCCCCACGAGTCTGGTCACCGGGTGGCACGACGCCCTGGCCGACCAGACGTTCGAGCAGTACGCCCGGCTGCGCCGGACCGGGGGCGAGACCGCCCTGCTCGTGGGCCCCTGGACCCACACCTCCGCGCTCCAGCAGGGCTGGCCCGAGGTCTTCGCGGAGAGCCTCGCCTGGCTGCGCGCGCACCTGTGCGGCGATCGCTCCGGGCTGCGCCCCACCCGCGTGCGCGTGCACGTCGGCGGCGAGGACGCCTGGCGGGACCTCGACGACTGGCCGCCGTCCGCCCCGCCGTCCCCCGACGCCACAGACGCCACAGACGCCACAGACGCCACAGACCCGTGGTTCCCCACGCCGGACGGACACCTGACCCGGAGCGACCCCGCAGCCCCCGCGGCCCCCGCGGGCCCCTCGCCCGTGACGCCCCCGGCGCTCGCGTCCTTCCGCTACGACCCGGCCGACCCGACCCCCTCCGTCGGCGGCGCCCTGCTCTCCCGCACGGCCGGTCCCCGCGACAACAGCGACCTGGAGGCCCGGGAGGACGTCCTGACGTTCACCGGCCCTGCGCTGACCGAACCCGTGGAGATACTCGGCCCGGTCTCCGCGCGGCTGTCCGTCTCCACGGACACCGGGTACGCCGACGTCTTCACCCGCCTGTGCGACGTGGACGAGCGAGGCCGCTCCACCAACGTCTGCGACGGGTTCGCCCAGCTGGAGACCGCGGGGGAGGCACCCTCGGAGGCCATCGTGCCGATGAGTTCCACCGCCCACCGCTTCCCGGCCGGGCACCGCGTCCGCTGGCAGATCAGCGGCGGTGCCCATCCGCGCTACGCCCCCAACCCCGGCACCGGAGAGCCCCCGATGGACGCCGTCGGCCTCGAACCGACCCGCATCACGCTCCACACCGGCTGCGCGCTGCTGCTCCCCCATGACGGGTGAGGCGGAAACGCCGGGCATCGGATGCCATGGACTCCGTGACACGCTGGCGTGCGCTGATCGTCCTCGGTACCGCCCAGTTCCTGATGGTCCTGGACACCTCCGTCATGAACGTCTCCATCAGTCAGCTGGTGGAGGACTTCGACACCGAGGTCACCGCCATTCAGGGCGTCATCACGCTGTACGCGCTGGTCATGGCCGCGTTCATGATCATCGGCGGCAGGCTCGGGGACATCTTGGGGCGGCGCCGCGTGTTCCTGCTCGGGCTGGTCGTCTACGCCACGGGCTCGGCCGTCACCGCCGTGGCACCTGCCCTGTGGGTCCTCGCGCTCGGCTGGTCCGTCGTCGAGGGACTCGGCGCCGCCCTGGTGCTGCCGGCCATGGCCGCCCTCGTCGCTGAGTCGTACCGGGGTCGCGACCGGGCCGTCGCCTACGGGGTCATCGGTGGTCTGGCCGGTGCGGGGATCGCCGTCGGACCGCTGCTGGGCGGCTGGGTGACGACGTACCTCACCTGGCGGCTGGTGTTCGCCGGCGAGGTCGTGGTCGTCGTGGCCGTGCTGTGCGCGCACCGGGTGATCCCGCGGACCGACCGGACGGGGCCGCGTCCCCGGCTGGACGGCGTAGGAGCCGCGCTCTCCGCGGCCGGGCTGGGGCTCGGGGTGCTCGGCGTGCTGCAGAGCAGCACCTGGGGGTGGGTGCGGCCGCGCAACCCTCCCTTCACGGTCCTGGGCTTCGCGCCGACGCTGTTCGTGGTCGGGGCGGGGATCGTGGTGCTGGGCGTCTTCCGGTACTGGGAGCGGCGGCGGGCGGAGCGGGGCGCCGATCCGCTCGTGCACATGGCGCTGCTGGGCAGGCCCCCGCTGCGTGCCGGGCTGCTGACGCTGCTGAGCCAGAACCTCATCCTGCTCGGGCTGTTCTTCGCCATCCCGCTGTACCTCCAGGTGGTGCAGGGGTTCGACGCCTTCGAGACCGGGCTGCGGCTGCTCCCGGTGTCGGCCGCCATGCTGGTGGTGTCGCTGTGCGGGTCCTCGCTGGGGCGGGTGGCGGGGCCGCGCAGGGTGGTGCGGCTGGGTCTGGTGACCTTGACCGCGGCGGTCGTGTGGCTGCTCGCGACCATCGATCCCGTCATCGACGACGCGCAGTTCGCCGGTGCCATGGCGCTGCTGGGTGTGGGCATCGGCCTGCTGGCCTCGCAGCTGGGCAACGTCGTGCAGTCCAGCGCGGGCGAGGACGAACGCAGTGAGGTCGGGGGGCTCCAGTTCACGGCGCAGAACCTCGGCTCCGCGCTGGGCACCGCGCTCATCGGGTCGATCCTCGTCGGCGCGCTGGCCCACGCCTTCACCTCCCAGGTCGCGGACGACCCGCGGCTGTCCGAGGAGACCCGGCAGCAGACCGGTGTCGCGCTCGAAGCGGGGATCACCTTCGTCTCCACCGGCCAGGTGCGCTCGGCGGCCGAGCGGGCCGGGCTTCCGCCGTCCGAGGTCGAGGCCGTCACCGACTCCTACGCCTCGGCGCAGCTCGACGGTCTCAAGGCGGCGATCCTCGCCACCGGCGGCATCGCGCTCGTGAGCTTCACCGTCACGCGGCATCTGCCGGCCGGTCCTTCCCGGAAGCCGACCGGAGCCGGGGCCGGGTCCGGGGCTCCGGTGGGGGCCGCCGGACCGACACCCTGAGCATCGACGCGCCGAGCAGCGGGGCGCCGACCGGAGGAGGCAGAGGTGCGCAGGACCGAACCCGCGGCGGCCGCTGCCGCCCGTGCCGAGCGCCGGGCCCGGGCGGACTACACGGGCGGTGTCTACGGTTCCCTGCTCGCCGCCTCCGTGGTGGTCGGCGCCGGCACACTGGGCGACTTCCCGCGTGCCGAGCTGGTGGCGCTGCTGTTGCTCACCGGCCTGGTGTTCTGGGTCGCGCACGTGCACGCCCAGTTGTTCGGGGCTCGTCTGGCCGAGCAGAACCTGGACCGCCGGACCGTGCTGCACGTGTGCCGCGACGAGTGGCCGATCGTCAAGGCCGCCGTCCCGCCCGCCGTCGCCGTGGCGGTCAGTCCGCTGCTGGGCCTGGACGTGCAGGGCGCGGGCTGGCTGGCGGTCTCCGTGGCCGTGGCCGGGCAGGTCGGCTGGTCCGTGGCGGCGGCACGGCGGGCCGGGGCACCGTGGGGGCTCGTGTACGGGACGGCCTCGGTCAACCTGGTCCTCGGGTTGCTGATCATCGGCTTCAAGCTGGCGCTGAAGCACTGAGGTCACCTCCGCCGGGTGAAGCGGCCGCCGACGCGGGGGCCGACCATCGGGGCTAGGGACTCCGGTCTCCTCTCCCCTACGGCCACCCGCGGGAGAACAGCTCATGCGCTACGAGATCCGCGTAGAGGGACACATGTCGGAAACGCTGACGAAGGCGTTCCCCGAGCTGGGTCACGTGACGATGTCCGGCCAGACCGTCCTGTACGGCCCCGTCGTCGACGAGGCGCACCTGTACGGGCTGCTGGCCCGCTTCCAGTCGCTGGGCCTGCGCGTCGTGGAGATGCGGCAGCTGCCCGAGCTCTGACCCGGGGCCGCGCGGGTATCACCCGTCAGGGGTGACCCGGCCGACGCGGAAGCGCCGGACGCTGAGCTTGTCAGGTTCCCGTACACCGCCCGCCGGCGGCCCGGGGACGACCGGCTCGACCGCGAGACGAACGCGAGGAGGAGCCATGACCTCGTCGTCCGGCCCGGCACCGCGTACGGGCCCCGAAGCCGGGGCCGACGACACGGGTTTCCCTCCTGCGGCCGACCCCGCGGCCCTGCTGGCGCGCCTGGGCCGTTCCTGGGCCTGGATCATGGGTTCGGCCGTCGCCACCCTGGTACCGGGCATCCTGATGCTGGTCTGGCCGGATGCGACCCTGCACGTCCTGGCGGTCCTCCTCGGCCTGTACCTGCTGGTCACCGGCGTGTTCCGGTTCGTGGCCGTGTTCGCCCGGGAGGAGCACGGCGAGCGGTTCCCGGAACTGCTGCTGGCCGTGCTGTACATCCTGGCCGGGGTGCTGTGCCTGCGGCACCCGTTGCAGACCATCGCCGCGCTCTCGTTGATCGTCGGCGTCGTCTGGCTCGTGTCCGGCGTCCTCACCCTCTACACGGCCGTCGTCGCCAGGGACCTGCCGCACCGCGGCATCCTCCTGGGCGTCGCGGTGATCGGGATCGTCGCGGGGATCGTGGTCCTCGCCCTGCCCACCGAGTCGGCCCGGGTCCTGACCCGGCTGCTCGGCCTGTGGCTGGTCCTGCTGGGCCTGGCGGAGGTGGCGGTCGCCCTCACGTGGCGGGCCGCGCTGCACCGGGCGGGCGTCAGGGGCGGGCGAGACGGTCCGGCCGACATGGCCTGACACGGAAGTGGCCGGGGGCGCTCACGACGAGGGGAGCACCCATGGACCCCGAGGCGACCTCGGCATCACCGGACCCCGGAGGGGCGGGACAAGACGGTGACGACGGCCGTGCGTTGTCCGCCGAGCAGCACGCGGAGTACGTACGGCTGCGCCGGGCCGCGGCCGTACGCCACCGGGGGCTGCGCCGCGTCGGCGCCTCGCTCCTCCTGCTGGCGGCCCTGCTCCTCGCTCCCCTGGCCGTCGTCGCGGACTGGGTCGACGACACGGTCTCCGACACCGGCCGGTACGTGAAGACCGTCGCGCCGCTCGCCTCCGACCCGGCCGTGCAGGACGTCCTGATCGACCGGCTCACCGACCGCGTCGTGCGGAACGTGGACGTGGCGGCGGTGACGGCGGCGCTCGGCAGGCAGCTCCAGGAGGCGGGGGCGTCGCCCCGGGTCGTGGCGGGCGCCGACGCGCTCACGGAGCCGCTGCGTTCCGCGGTCAGGAGCACCGTCGACCGCACCGTCACCGGCGTGATCACCAGCGAGGCCTTCCAGCAGGCGTGGGAGGGGGCCAACCGGGGAGCCCACGCCGCGGTGGTGCAGGTGCTCACCGGTGAGGGCGGTGGGGCGGTGCGGGCGGAGGGCGCGAACGTCCAGCTGGACGTGGGGGTGGTCGTGGACCAGGTTCAGCAGCGGCTCGTCGACGCGGGCTTCGACAAGGCCGCCGCCATCCCGGACAGCGACCGGACGATCACGCTGTTCCGGGCGGAGGAGCTGAGCCGGGCCCAGGACGCGATGCGGGTGCTGGACGTCGTCGGCCTCTGGGTGCCCGTGCTGACCGTGCTGCTCGCCGCGCTGGCCGTGTGGACCGCGCCGTCGCACCGCCTGATGCTGATGATCACGGCCACGGGTACCGGCGTGATGATGGTGCTGCTGCTGGTCGCGCTGGCCGTCGCACGCCGGGTCTACCTGGATTCGGTGCCGCCGTCGGTGCTGCCTCCCGACGCGGCCGCGACGATCTACGACACCTTCGTGCGCTTCCTGCACAACAGAGCGGTCACCCTGCTGGTCGCGTCCGTGATCACGGCGCTGACGGCGTACCTGTACGGTCCGGGGCGCCTCGCGCGCGCTGTGCGCGGGACCTCGGAGCGGGCCACGCGTGCCGCCGGTGGCGCGCTGGTGCGAGCCGGAGTGCGTACCGGGGCCCCCGGACGCCGGCTGGCCCGCCACCCGGTGTGGACGACCGCCGCGGTCGTCACGGCCGGCGTCCTGGCGCTGCTGCTCTGGAACGACCCCACGGCCGGCGCGGTGGCCCTCGTCCTCTGCCTCATGCTCGCGGTCCTCATCGCCCTGGCGGTGCTCGCCGCTGCCGCGGGTCCGGCAGCCGGGGAGGCCCCGGCGACCGGGCAGGCCCCGGGGACCGGGCAGGCCCCGGGGACCGGGCAGGCCCCGGGAGCCGGGCCGGGCGGCGAGCCTCCGGAGGGCGGGCCCGGGAAACCTCCGGACAGCGAACCGGGGAAGCAGACGTGAGCCGCACCGCAGGCTCACCCCCGGCGGGTGAGGCCGGGAGGGACTTGCCGTGGGCACGCTGAGTGTCGGCGCGGCAATGCTGCCGCCGGGCGCTCGGAACGGAGGACGGACATGAGCGCGCAGACCTACCTGGCGTACGACTTCCCCCTGTTGAGCGCCTTCTGGACCATGCTCTGGTTCTTCCTGTGGATCGTGTGGTTCGTCCTGCTCTTCCGCGTCGTCCTGGACATCTTCCGCGACGACGACCTGGGCGGCTGGGCGAAGGCCGGCTGGCTGGTCTTCTGCATCGTGCTGCCCTTCCTGGGCGTGTTCGTCTACGTGATCGCCCGCGGCAGGAACATGGGCCGCCGGGAGGTCGCGCAGGCACGGGCGCAGCAGGAGGAGTTCCAGGCCTACGTCAAGGAGACCGCGGCCGGCGGCCGGACCAGCAGCGTCGACGAACTCTCCAGGCTGTCCGAGCTCCGCGCCCGCGGCGACATGACCGACGAGGAGTTCCGCCGGGCCAAGGAACTCGTCCTGACCGGCCCCGGCCAAGCGCAGGGTCCCGGCCCCGGCCAGGCGCAGGGACCGGACCGGGGCCATGACCCCGCGGGCCACGCGGGGTCCCCCACCGTCCCCTCCTCTGGTCGCTGACCCTCCGGACAACACGAAACGAGGTGCGCCATGACCGCGACTCACACTCGGCCGGCTCACACGGCCAAACGGGAATGGGCGACCGGCATGACCGTGTTCGGCGCCGTGATGCTCTTCCTCGTCGGCCTGCTCGACATCTTCAGGGGCGTCATGGGGATCGCCGAGGACGACGTCTTCGTCACCACGCCCAACTACGTGTTCGCGTACGACCTGACCGGCTGGGGCTGGATCCACCTCATCATCGGCGCGGTCGCCGTGATCGTCAGCCTCGGACTGTTCCAGGCCGCGACGTGGGCACGGGTCCTCGGCGTGGGCATCGCCGCCCTCGCCATCATCACCAACTTCCTCTCGCTGCCGCAGTACCCCGTCTGGTCCGTCGTGATGATCGCGATCTCGAGCTTCGTCATCTGGGCCCTGTGCACGGTGCGGCGCGACAGCCTCGCCCGGTGAGCGTGCGGCGCGGTCGGTGAGGGGCTGGGCCGACGGTTGGGACGAGACGGCGGGCACACCCGGGAAGGAAACCCCGGGCGGGCCCGCCTCGCACTGCTCTAGATGATGTGAGCACCTCGTGGGTGGATTCCCCCACCCGGGGCACGAACAACGGGCAGGATTCAAGGGCTCGTGGTTCGCCGTCGGCCGGGGGAGGCTGCCATGGTGTACAGCTCCGCGGAGTGGCCTACGCGCAGTCTGCTCGGGGTCGTGGCGCCCGAGGCGCGGGGGGAGTTGCTCGAGCTGGGGGTGCCGGCGCGGTTCGAGGCGGGGAAGGTGCTGCTGACCGAGGGCGCCCGCACGCGGCACATGCTGGTGCTGCTGTCCGGCTTCGCCAAGGTGACGGCACGCGTGGAGAACGGGGAGGAGTCCCTGCTGGCGGTCCGGGTGGGCGGGGACAGTGTCGGTGAGATGGCCGCCCTGGACGGGTCGCCGCGCTCGGCCACGGTGACGGCGTGCGGCCCGCTGTCCGCGATGGTCGTGCAGCCGGCCGCCCTGCACGCCCTGCTGGCCCGCCGCCCGGAGGTGCACCTGGCGCTGACCCGGATCCTCGCCGACCGGTTGCGCTGGGCCAACCGGCGGCGGCTGGACTTCAAGGGCTATCCGGCGAAGGTGCGGCTGGCCCGGCTGCTGGTGGAGCTCGCCACCCGGTACGGGCGCCCGGTCGGGGACGGCACCGTGCTGGGCTGCCGGCTGACCCAGCCCGAACTGGCCGCGCTCACCGGCGCGGCCGAGACGACGATCCACAAAGGGCTGCGCGAACTGCGCCGGGAAGGCCTGCTGGAGACGGGGTACGGGTCGACCCTGATCCGCGACCTCGACCGGCTCAGGGAGATCGGCGACCTCGCGCCCGAGGACTGATCACCGGTGGACCCCCGCTCGTCCCGCCGCGCGCGTCACTCCAGCACCGGCCGCAGCACCACCAGCAGCCCGGCGCTCGCCCCCATGAACGCCGTACACACCACCGCCGCCGTCACACACCGGTACTTGCGCACGGCCACCTGGGACAGGAACCGGATCGTCTGGGACAGTTCGCCGCGCTCCCGGTCCGGGGCGCCGTCGGCGGCGTCGGCGGCGTCGGCGTTCCGGGCGGGCAGTATGTCGGGGCCCGAGGCGAGGTGGACGAAGCTGTAGCGGTTGGCTCCGGTGGGCCTGAGGACCCGGGGACGCAGGGTGGCCGCCAGGAAGCCCGCGCCGCCGAACATCGTGCCGAGGAACAGGGCGAGCAGCAGTCCGGCGAGGACGCCCGACGGGCCGCCCTCCGAGGCGGCGCGCAGTGCCGGGGCGCTCCAGTAGCCGGCCGTGCCCACGAGCGCGGCCTGGGCCGCGGCGAGGATCCCGGCCTTGGTGTCGGCGTGCTGGTGGGTGGTCTGCAGGGCGGTGAACATGAACTGCGCGGGACGGCTGTCGGGGCGGGCGCCGGTGGACGACGGCATGCTGCTCCTCCTGGGGCCGGTGGGCTGTCCGGGTCTCCAGTACGCCCCGAAACCGGCCACGGAACCTGGGATTTCTGCGGGATTCCGGCCGCCGATCAGTCACGTTTCACGCCAACTTGCCGAACTCGTCCGTAACTTGCGGCTACCGCTGTATGTTTCCGCACCTTTCCGCATCCCGTATTTCGACGGGGTTCGCGGCGGACGGCGCGTGTAGGACTGGCCTACCGGCGTCCGCGTGTGGGGGGAGCGGACGCCGGTGTCTGCCGGAGTGCGCCCCCGGCCCAGATCCCGGGGTGCGGCTCCATTTCAGTGAGCGGGGAGTCAGGCATGGGAACGTTCGGTCGCAGACTGCTGCTGGCGGTCGACGCGAAGGGATACGGCGGCGTCGACGTGGTGACGCAGCGCGAGTGGCAGGAGGCGATCCGGCGGCTCCTCGAGGAGGCGGCCGGTGCGGCGGGGCTCGACTGGGAGCAGTGGGCGACGCAGGTCGGCGGGGACTCGGTGTTCGCGGTGCTGCCGCAGGGGGCGTCCGAGCCCTGCCTCGTCGATCCGTTCACGCGGCATCTGGAGGCCGGTCTGCGCACCTTCAACCGCAACCGGCGCGACGAGGCCCGGCTGCGGCTGCGGGCCGCCGTGCACTTCGGCACGGCCTCGCCCGCGGCCAACGGCTTCGAGGGCCGGGCCCCGGTCGAGATCGGCCGGCTGCTGGACAGCCGGGTGCTGAAGGCGGCGCTGGCCGCGGCACCGGACGCACCGCTCGCGCTCGCGGTCTCCGCGACCGTCTTCAACGACGTGATCGGCGAGGCGTACACGACGATCCGGCCGCAGGAGTTCCGTGAGGTGCGGATCGCGGAGAAGGAGTACGCCGGGCGGGCGTGGATCCGGGTGCCGGGGTACGACGTGAACGCCCTGGACCTCGGGGACACCGATCCCGGCGCGCAAGGGGGCGCAGGGGGCGCGGCAGCTGCCGATGTGCGCCCCTCGGGCGCCCCAACTGCCCCCGGCGACACAGTAGTTCAGGTGATCAACGGAACCGTGCACGCCCAGGGTGCCGTCTTCGGGATCTCCAAGTGACCTGAGCGACGGCCGAGGATGAACGAGGAACACGAGGAACACAGCGAGCAGAGCGCTGCGCCCCAGGGTGAACCGGAGGCGCAACCCTCGCAGGATGTGCCGGACACCCCGGCCCAAGCGGAATCGCCGGCAGAGCCGGAAGCGGAGCCGGAACCGGAATCGGAACCGGAACCGCGGAGGACCGGCGAGTCCGAACCCCAGCAACAGGACCGACCCGAGAAGGCGGACCCACCGGCCCAGGCAACCCCGGCCACCCCTTCGGAGCAGGTCCACCACAACAGCGTCAACCAGTACTTCTACGGCGAACTCAGCGCCTCCGGTGCCCAGTTCGGCATCGGCACGGCCGCCTCCGACAACGCGCGGCGCCGGGCCGTGGGCCGTCTCGACGCGGGCGAGGCGGACGCGATCCTCGCGCCGTACGTCAAGCCCGCGTGCTTCGAGCGGGCCGCGCTCGCCCTGGAGCAGGACGGGGTCGTGGTCCTGGTCGGGCCTCCGGGCACGGGCAAGCGGTCCGGGGCGGTGGCGCTGGTCGACGCGCTCGCGGACGGGTCGGAGTACGTCGTGCTGTCGCCGGGCCGCAGCCTGGACGACCTCGCGAGCGGCCGGGTCGCCTTCGAGAAGGGCGTCGGCTACGTCCTGCTCGACCGGATGAGCGACGACACCTCCCAGACGGCGGACTTCGACTGGCGGCGGGTCCGGGACACGGTCCGCGAGCACGACGCCCGTCTGGTCGTCACCACCGTGCACGCCGTCGACGGCGGCGTCGTCGAGTCCGTGCGGCACGTGTCCTGGGAGCTGCCGGACCTCACGGCCGTCCTGCGGGTGCGGCTGGTGCGGGAGGGGTGTGCGCGGGACACCGTGGAGCGGGCCGTGACGCGGATGCCCGACGGCTGCCGGATCGCCGAGGTCGCGGCGGCCGCCGAGCGGATCGCCCGCGGGGCCGCGCCGGACGAGGTCTGGCGGGACTACGGCAGCAGCGCGGCCCAGCCCGTGCGTGACTGGTTCGCCCAGGACCGTACGCCGCAGGAGTGGGCCGAGGTCACCACGCTGGCCTTCGTCAACGGGGCCGGCTACCGCGACTTCGAGACCTGTCAGGAGCGGCTGGAGTCCTGGGTGCGACCGGCGTTCGCGGCTCCCGTCACCGAGGAGGAGCAGGCCGCCGCGGCCCGGCGGGCCGTCAACCGCAGGCAGTCGCTGTCCCACAACGAGCTCGTCGCCGTGGAGCAGCGCAAGAACGGCCCCCTCACCCGCACCGCGCTGGTCTTCCCCCACCCCCAGTACCGGCAGTGGGCGCTGGAGGAGCTGTGGACCCGGCTCTCCACCCCGTACTGGAACGGCGTACGGGACTGGCTCACCGAACTCGTCGCCGCCCAGCCGGGACTGGGGCTCCAGCTGTCCGTCGCGCAGGGGCTCGCGCTGCTCACCCGGCCCGCCTTCGACGAGGTCGCCGACAACTACCTGCACCCCTGGGCGGGCGGCGCCGCCGGTCCCGCCGGACAGTCGACGGCCACACTGGTGCTGCAGTGCATGTGCCTGGACGAGAGCCTGGCGGCCACCGCGCTGGGTCTGGCCCGCGGCTGGGCCCGTTCCTACGACCCGGTGCTGCGGTCGACCGCGGCGGCGGCGTTCAGCGGGGCGCTGGGCGTGCGCTTCCCGACGGACGCCGTCACCATCCTGCTGAAGATGATCGTCCGGCGCGGCGGCCTCCCCGTGGACGCGGCGTTCGCGCTGGCCGGTCTGGTCGCGGTGCTCGCCGAGTGCGGGCAGGACACGGGGGCGGTGTTCCGGCCGCTGGCGTACCGGCTGCGGGCGCAGCGCGAGACGCTGACCGGGCAGTACAAGGAGAACCTCCTGGGTGCCGCCCTGACCGTGCTGCGGGCCCGCGACGCCAGGACCGGGCGGCTGGTGTGCGCGTCGCTGCTGGAGCGGGACGTCCGCCGGACCGCCACCATCGGCGAGCTGTGGGCGGGTGTGCTGGACAACCTGCCGCGCCGGGGCCGGACCCTGGCGGCCCTGTACGCCACCCTGCGCGAGCTGCCGGCCGTCTCGGAACGGCCCGAGCAGGTGGCCGAACGATTCGGCGGGGCCGTGGGCGAGGCCCTGCCGCCGGACGACGGTCCGCCGCTGGCCGCGGCCCTGCGGCAGGTCGCCGCCCGCGCCGACGAGCAGACCACCGCGGTGGTCGACATCTTCCTTACCGCCGTACTGAGCACGGAGGGCTGACAGGCATGGCTGAGAAATACCCGCTCGTCGAGCAGCGGGAGTACGGGCGGCCGGAGAGGCGCGGCAGCATCTGGCGCAAGCGGATGACGCGCGCCGACGAGGAGCTGCCCCGGGTCGCCGCCCACCACGTGCGCGTCTTCCGGGTCGGCGAGGAGTACGTCGAGGACCACGGGCAGCTGCGCGCCGACGACCCGGTGGTGGTGGACGCCAGCTCGGTCACGGTCGTGGACCGGCGGATCGAGGTGCCCGTCGTCGTGGAGACCCGCATCCCCTCGGCCGAGGCGGGCGACTTCACCGTCCGGGCCTGCTTCCACTGCACGGTCACCGACCCGTGCGCGGTCGTGCGCGACGGTGTCACCGACGTGGAGGCGCTGCTCCTCGCCCATCTGCGCGAGGTGCCGGGGCTCACCGAGGACGGCAGCGACCTGCCCATCGTCGACACCGCGGCCGTACGGGCCCGGATCGACGCCCGGCTGACCGCGTACCACGAGATGCGGCCCTCCGTGGTGTCGGGGATCCGCGCCCGGCACGGGGTGATCGAGGTCCTCACCCCCGAGGAGATGTCCGCGTACGTCGCGGAGATGGAGAGGACCCGCCGGGAGCGCGAACGCGACCGCCAGCGGGAGGAGATGGAGCAGCAGGCGGCGCTGGACCGGGCGCTGCGCGAGGCCGAACTGGAGCTGAAGCGCGAGGAGATCCGCAACCTCCAGGCGGTGCGCAAGGAGCGCAACCGGCAGGAGGAGGAGACGCTGCGCACGGGCTACGAGCGCGGCGCCGGTGTGGACCAGCAGGACTACGAGCTGGCCATCGAGCGGCGGCGCAACCGTTTCACCCGGGCCGAGATCGAGGACGACCTCCAGCTGATCGGTTCCGACCCCATCTCCGCCGACTTCCTGGCCTGGCGGGGCGGCGACATCAGCGCCGACGAGCTGTCCAAGCGGCTGCACGCGGCCGAGGAGCGCCAGGACGCCCGCCAGGACGACCGGCTGCGGCTCGACCGCGACTACGAGTTCCAGCGCCACGGCCTGGACCGGGACGACCAGCGCTGGCAGATCGAACGCGACGACCGGCGTCAGGAGCTGACCCGCAAGGAGGAGCAGGACGAGACGGCCGCCCAGCGTCACGAGGACGCCCGGCGCTGGGACCTGGAGCACGAGGACCGGCTGCGCCGGCGCCAGGAGGAACGCACGGACGCCAAGGAGCTCCAGCGCGACCAGCGCGAGTGGGCGAAGGAGCAGCTCAGCGTGCGGGCGACGCTGGGCAAACAGGCCATCGACCGCGGCCTGTTCGACAGCACCATGTACGACGCGGGCGCCTTCATCAACAGCGTCGGCGACGTCCCCTACAACCAGTCCCCGGCGCAGGGCGGCGGCCCGGAGATGCCCAAGGCGGAGCTGAAGGGCGAGGTCAAGGGCGAGTTGCGCCGGGGGCCCCGGGCCGCCGAGACCGAGCCCGCCACCGACGACATGGACGAAGCCGACGACTTCGATCCCGCGAACCAGGAGGGGCGCCTTGGCAACTGACACCCCGCTCCGTCCGGCCGACAGCGCCGCCTTCGACGACGACCGGAGCAGCCAGTCCCGCCCCGCGCCGCCGGCGTCCGGTGTGGCGCCCCGGCTGCGCCGCCTGATCGGCATCGACGAGGGGCTGCTGGCCTGGGTGCCGGAGGAACGCCCCCGCTACACCTGGTACGGCGCGCTCGTCGTCAACACGGCGCTGCTGGGCGCGGTCTCCATGGTGCTGGCGCTGTCCAGCTTCCGCTCCGACCTGCCGCTGGCGGCGGTGCTGGTGGTCGCCGTGCTCTGGTTCTGGGTGATCCTGGCCCTGGACAGCTGGCTGGTCTCCAGCACCCACGGCACGGGGGTGCGCAAGTGGACCCTGCTCGTGCGGTTCTTCCTGTCGGTGCTGCTCGGTCTGTTCATCGCCGAGCCGATCCTCTTCCAGATCTTCGACAAGGAGATCCGCCAGGAGATAGCCGTCGGCAACGAGCAGAAGGTCGCCGACTACCGGGGCATGCTCGTCTCCTGCAACCCGACCGACGGCGCCTCCACCACCGGACGTCCCGAGTGCGCCCGCTACCAGCTGAAGGTCGCGGGCTCCCCCGCCGAACTGGCCCGCCAGATCAAGAGCAACGGCGAGCGCGCGGCGGCCCTGCGGACCCAGGTCGCCGACATCAACAAGACGCTGAACGACAAGCTCGACACCGAACAGCGCCTGTGCGGCCCGAAGTATTGGGTCGTCCGGGGCGGCGTCCGGGACGTCACCATCACCTGCGAGCGGGCCCGAAAGGCCACCTCGGAGTACGAGGACAACAGCAAGCTCAAGACGTACGAGGAGCAGCTCAAGGGCCTGGTCGCCAAGGGTCAGCAGCTGTCCGCCCGGAAGGACGAGGCCGCCGACCAGTACCAGCCCCTGCTGCAGAAGGCCGTCGACGACAAGACCCGGCGGCGGGCGGCCGACCTGGACACCGACGGCATCCTCACCCGCGCCCACGGCCTGAAGGAGGTCGCCGAGTCGGACGGCTTCGCGCTGTTCCTGACGATCGTGCTGCACCTGCTGCTGCTCTGCCTGGACGCGATGCCCGTCCTGGCCAAGGTCCTCAGCGGCGCCACCTCGTACGACAACCTCCTCGGAGCCCGCCGCCGCACGAGCCGGAGGCTGTACGCCGAGGAGCTGGAGGTCCAGCACACCTGCGCCCGCATGGAACACGACGTCCGGCGCCACCGCGTCCAGCTGGACACGGCCTACCGCATGGGCCGTCTGGACCAGGAGCACCAGCGGGCCCAGGCGGAGCGCGCGGCGGCGGAGCGGGCGGAACTGGAGGAGAGGATGGAGCGGATCATGCGGACGCGAGGTGCGAAGACCCCGCTTTGATCCGGAAAGCCAACGAAACATTCGATGACCGGAACCCTGCCCTCCGCACCAGGTGGGCAGGGTTCTCCTCGTCATCGACGCTCAACCACCCACCGAACAGCACAAATCCACCCTCGGGCATACGGGATCGGCGACGAATATTTCGCAACAGCTGCCGAAACCATTGACAGTTGACAGGGCCAGACCAACACTCCCGGGTGACAGAACGCCTCCGTCGACCCCACGCACACGAGGAGGAAGCACCCCCATGACCCACGCCCTCAGCCGCTTACGGCTGCTGCTCAGCAGCACCGTCACCCTGCTGCTCGTCGCCGTCGCCGCCCTCGCCCTGCCGGGCACCGCCCACGCGGACACGGTCGTCACCACGAACCAGACCGGCACCAACAACGGCTACTACTACTCGTTCTGGACGGACGCGCCGGGCACGGTCTCCATGACCCTCTCCTCCGGCGGCAGTTACAGCACCTCATGGCGCAACACCGGGAACTTCGTCGCCGGCAAGGGCTGGAGCACCGGCGCACGCCGCACCGTGACCTACTCGGGCACGTTCAACCCGTCCGGCAACGCCTACCTGACCCTGTACGGCTGGACCGCGAACCCGCTCATCGAGTACTACATCGTCGACAACTGGGGCACGTACCGGCCCACGGGTACCTACAAGGGCACCGTCACCAGTGACGGCGGCACGTACGACATCTACAAGACGACGCGCTACAACGCCCCGTCCGTGGAGGGCAACAAGACCTTCGACCAGTACTGGAGCGTGCGGCAGTCGAAACGGACGGGCGGCACCATCACCGCCGGCAACCACTTCGACGCGTGGGCCCGCGCGGGCATGCCCCTCGGCAACTTCAAGTACTACATGATCATGGCGACCGAGGGTTACCAGAGCAGCGGCAGCTCCAACATCACGGTGCGCTGACGATGAGGACCCGCACACGCTCCTCACGACGCGCCCTGGTCACGACGCTGACAGCCCTCGCGACGGCCGCGGCGGCCACCCTCACGACCGCCACCACCGCCGCCGCCGTCCCGGACCGGGCCGCGGCCTGCAACGGCTACGTCGGGCTCACCTTCGACGACGGGCCGTCCGGCAACACGACGAAGCTGCTGGACGCACTCCGCCGGAACGGCCTACGGGCCACGATGTTCAACCAGGGCCAGTACGCCGCGGCCAACCCGTCCCTGGTCCGGGCCCAGGTGGCCGCCGGCATGTGGGTCGCCAACCACAGCTACACCCACCCGCACCTGACCCAGCTGAGCCAGGCACAGATCGACTCCGAGATCTCCCGGACCCAGCAGGCCCTCGCGAACGCCGGCGGCGGCTCACCGAAGCTCTTCCGCCCGCCGTACGGCGAGACCAACGCGACGGTCAAGTCGGTCGCGGCCCGGTACGGCCTGACCGAGATCATCTGGAACGTCGACTCCCAGGACTGGAACGGCGCGAGCACCGACGCCATCGTCCAGTCCGTCGGCCGGCTGACCAACGGCCAGGTCATCCTCATGCACGACTGGCCCGCCAACACCCTCGCGGCCGTCCCCCGCATCGCCCAGTCCCTGACGGCCCGCGGTCTGTGCGCGGGGATGATCTCCCCGCAGACGGGCCGGGCCGTCGCCCCCGGCTGACCGAACGGCGCGACGGCATCCGCGAGCCGTCGCGCCACCCGGCAGAACGGCGGACGACCGACTGTCAGTGGTCCCTTCTACGATGCGTCGCATGCCTGAATGGATGCACGTCACCGACCCTGTCCTGGACTCGGGTCGGCACGACGAGGTGAACCTGGTCTTCGGCCGCGGCATGGGGCTCGACGCGCTCGCCGAAGGGCTGCGCGGGGTGCACCGGGAACCCCTGGTCACCGGGGAGGGGAACGGATGGGCGTGGGCGGTGCACGACATGCTCAACGCCGAGATCGAGGACTTCGACCCGGTCTCCTACGGGCCGCTCAGCGCGGGCGCCGAGATCGTGGTGTTCGTGACCGAGCCGTGCAGCGCGAAGGCGCATCCGCCGCACTTCGAGTACTACCGGGACGGGCGGCTGATCACCTGGTTCAGCTTCGAGGACCTGACGCAGCGTCCGGGGGACAACCCTGACCACCTGTCCGCCGAGTTGCTGGCCGCGAAGCTGATCGGACCCGACGCCGAGTGCGAGAAGGCGGACGACAGCGGCCATGACTGCTTCGACCACCACTACGACGACCACAACCGCATCGTCCGGGCGGTCGCCGGCTTCTTCTCCCTGCCTTCGCCGCCGCTGTCCGCGGAGGTGACGGCCCCGTGACCTGGCTCGCCCCGGCCGGCTTCCGCACGTTCTGCCGGGGGATCCCCCTGGCCGACCTGAACGGCTTCTTCACCGAGGCCGGACTGCCCGCCGCCTCCGGTGCGTCGGAGGACGGCTGGGCCTGGCTCGCCCACCACGCCGAGACCAACCCGGACGGCGGAGCGATCCAGCAACTCGGCCAGTACATCACCGGCTTCCGCTACGCGGACCGCGTCAGTGACCAGCACAACGTCCACATGGTCTTCCTGGCCTCCACCCCGGCCTGCGCCTGCGGCCATTCCTACGCGGTGCCGCACTGCGCCCAGCACCCCTGCCAGTTCGCCTACAGCCGCGGCGGCTTCGCCGTGTCGCTCTTCAACCTCGGCGAGCGCCGGGAGTCCCACCGCTTCGGCAGCCAGGCCGACCTCTTTATACGGCAGTTCCTGGAGGAGGGCCTCGTCGGGCGCACCACCCGCTACGACTCCGAACCCGGCTTCAACGCCGACGGCGCCGAAACCGTCCGGATCATCGCCGAGCACTTCGGACTTCCCGCCGGGCCACTCGGGCGGGACTGATGGCCGAAACCCCACGGTGGGCAGGCAGCAGGGGCGGCCGAGGTCCGGGTCCGGCCGGGAATCTCACCTAGGTTGGTGGGCCGGTCCCCCCTACCCCCCGCCCCCAGGAGACCCGGATGCCCGACGACAGCCTGCGCGCCCGTATCGACACGTCCAAGCCGCACTCCGCGCGCTTCTGGAACTACTTCGTCGGGGGCAAGGACAACTACGAGGTCGACCGTGAGATCGGCGACCAGATCAAGTCGATCTTTCCGGGCCTGGTCGACGTGGCGGTCACCAGCCGCCGCTTCCTGGGACGGGCCGTCCAGTACCTGGCCGGTGAGCAGGGAGTCCGGCAGTTCCTCGACATAGGGACCGGGCTGCCGACCGCCGACAACACGCACGAAGTCGCGCAGCGCGTCGCACCGGACGCCCGGATCGTCTACGTCGACAACGACCCCATCGTGCTGGCCCACGCCAACGCCCTCCTCACCAGCACCCCCGAGGGCCGGACCGCCTATCTGGACGCCGACCTCTACGACCCGGAGGCCGTCCTGGAGGCCGCCGCGGGCACGCTCGACCTCTCCCGGCCGGTGGGCCTGATGATCCTCAACACGCTCGGCCATGTCGCCGACCACGACCAGGCGCGTGAGCTGGTGCGGCGGCTCATGGCCGGGTTGCCGTCGGGCAGCCACCTCGTGATCAGTGACAGCACGGCCACGAGTGAGGGGATGATCGCGGCGTCGGAGGCGTACAACGCGAGTGGGGCCGTGCCGTACTACGTCCGGAGTGTGGAGGAGATCGCCGGGTTCTTCGAGGGGCTGGAGTTGGTGGAGCCGGGGGTGGTGAGGGTGCCTGAGTGGCGGGCGGGGTCTGAGGGTGCTGGTGTTGGTGCCGGTGGCGTGGATGCGTTCTGTGGGGTGGGGCGCAAGCTGTAGGGGGTGGTCGGGGTTGTGGCGCGGGTGCGGCGCCGTGGGGGCTGGTCGCGCAGTTCCCCGCGCCCCCAAGATCGCGCAGTTCCCCGCGCCCCCAAGATTGCGCGGTTGCCCGCGTGCCCGAAGGTAAAGAAGGCGTCGCGGGCCGCGGGTCGGGATAATCAGGGCATGGTCGCGCCGCCTCCCCCCGTCCCCGAGTCGGTTCGGCGGTTGATCGGGGATCTGGTTGATGTGGGTGGGGTGTACTCGCTCGTCCTCATGGGTGGGTACGCCGTGCTGGCGCACGGGCTCGTGGGGCGGGCCGGGCCGGACGTGGACGTCGCCACCGAGCATCCCGCCGCGATGGACGGCATCGCCGACGCCGTCCGGGCCGGGCTGGTGGAGCGCGGGTGGCTGGTGCGGAGCCTGGAGACCGACCCGCTGTCCGCCCAGTTCCTCGTCACCGACCCGGCGACCGCCGAGGAGTACGGGGTCGGCGTCCACAAGGAGGTGCTGTGGCGTCCGCCCGTGGTGACGGAGCTCGGGCCGGCCCTCTCCCTCGACGACCTCGTCGGTACCCGCGTACGGGACCTGGCCGACCGCGGTCTCGCTCGTGACCTGGTCGACGTGCACGCCGCCTCGGCCCGCTGGAGCCACCCCGAACTGGAGGAACTCGGCCGCCGCCACTCCGACGCCTTCGACCTCAGCGACCTCCAGTCCCGGCTGACCGGCACGGACTGGCTGGACGACAGCGCGTTCACCGCCCGCGGCCTCGACGTCCGGGACGTCGCGGGGCTCCGCCGATGGGCCCAGGAGTGGGCCGACGACATCGCGGAACGGCTCATCGAGGGCGAGGCCCCCGACGAGGAGTGACCCGGGCTAGGAGTGACCCGGCCGAGGAGTGACCGGTTGTCCGCCGTACTTCCCTGGGCCGGTCCTACCGGTCGGTACCCTGACCCGATGGGCAAGGGGGCAGGCGGGCAGGTCGGGGTCGTCGCCGCGCTGGTGCGGGCGGCGTTCCTGGTGGACGGTGTGTACGCGGAGACCAGCCGGGCCTACGGGCTGACCCCGCAGCAGGGACAGCTGCTGTGCGTGCTCATGCCCCAGCCGTACGGCATGGGTGAGCTCGGGGAGACACTCGGGCTGGCGAAGTCGAGTCTGACCGGGCTGGTGGACCGGACGGCGCAGCGGGGGCTCGTGCGGCGGGAGGCCGACCCGCGCGACGGGCGGGCCGTGCGGGTCGGCCTGACCGAGGAGGGGGCGGCGCTCGCCGGGAGGTTCTACGCCGAGACGTGCCGCCGGATGGAGGCGCTGCCCTCCGGGCTCAGCGGCGCCGAGCGGGACCGCCTGGCCGTGCTGCTGTCACGGGTCGTGGTGGACAACGAGGTTCCTGAGGTGTTCGCGGAGACCGAGGCCGCCTCGGGCTCCGAGGAGCGGACGTACGGCTAGTGCCCCGACAGGCAACGTTCGGGGCACCCCCACTCGCCGCGCCGGACGCCGCTCCTTGACGGGCACACGTTGGCTGCCGCGGCACTAGGAGAGCCGTTCCGGCACCGTCGCCGGTGCGCGTTCTGTGCGCCTCGCCGCCGCCATCAGCAGCAGCGTCACCGCCACCGAGCCCGTGGCCGTCGCCGTCATGGCCGAGGCCGGTGACGTCAGTTGGGCCACCGACCCCGCGAGTGCCGCCGCCGCACCCTGCATCGTGAGTCTGCCCGCCGAGTCCAGCCCCAGGGCCTGCCCCGCCAGCGTGTCGGGTGTCAGGGCCATCAGCCGCTCCTGCTGCACGAGGCTCGCCCCGAAGCCGACCGACGCCAGCGTGACGGCGACCGCCGCGAGCGGAAGCGGTGGACGCAGGACGAACGGTACGTACGGGACGGCCAGGATCAGCAGGAGCGGGAAGCCCAGGCGCGGCCGCAGACGGGGTGGGAGCAGGCGGCCCACCAGCACGTCCCCGGCCAGCATGCCCAGCGCGGCACAGGCGAACAGGGTGCCGGCGGAGTCGGGCGCGTAGGAGACGTAGAGGGATTCGCAGCCCACCACCAGGCCGTTGGGGATCCAGAGGGCCAGATAGACCTGGCGGCGGGGCGCGGAGGACCACAGCAGCACGTTGGCGCGCCAGGTCGCCGTCACCGAGGGGCGGCCCGTCGTGCGCGGCGGGCGGCGGGTCAGGCCGAGGCGGACGACCACCGCGCCCAGGACGTACAGGGCGGCGGCCACCATCAGGGACACCCTCGGGGACAGCAGCGCCACCAGGGCGCCACCGGTCGCGTAGCCGGTGATCTGCATGAGGCCGGTCATCATGTTGAAGACCGAGCGGCCCAGCAGATAACCGACCTTGGAGAGGATCTCGTTCAGCAGGCCCCAGCGCACTCCCCCGCCCACCGACTCCACCAGCCCCTTGGCCAGGACGATCGCGAGGATCCCCCAGACCGGCAGTCCGGGCAGGGCCAGGGCGGCCGTGGCCGCGGCGAAGAGGAGGTGCAGGGTGGTCAGGGCCGCACGAGGGGGGAGCCGGTCGGCGGCCGAGAGCAGGAACGTCGCGCCCAGCACCTGCACGAGCGACGAGCCGAACATGCTCACCGCGGACAGCAGCGGCGACTCGGTCGCCCGGTACACGAGAGTGCCCAGGGCCAGTCCGCTCATCGTCCGGGCGATCGTCTGCACCGAGCCGGACAGGAAGAACGGGGTGAACTCCGGTGTGCGGAACAGTTCGCGGTAACTGCGCATGTGACGGAGTCTGTGGCGCCGCGGATCGCAGGGTTATCGTTTCGCGCACATGCGAAACATCGGGGGTCTTCCATGGGCTGGTGGCAGATCAACGCCGACACCCTGGCCGGCAGCCGGTTCCTGATCTCGCCGTTCGCGGAGGCCTTCGGGAGCCTGCGGCTGCTGCACGGGGCCGTGGCCGCGCATCCCGGCGAGCGCGGCTGGCTGGACGCCCATCTGCCCGACTACCGGCGGCGGTTGGCGCGGGATCCGGTGACCGCGCTGCTCGTCAGCGCCGGGATCGGGCGGGACTGGACGGCCGACTTCCTCTCCCCCACCCCGCGCGACGGGGAGACCTTCGAGGAGGGCGTCGCGAAGGTGCGGGCGGCCGACCCGGCGGCGGCCCGCTCCGATCTCACCCTCTCCCTGCGCGGCCCGGTCCCGGCCCGGCTGCACCGGGACGACCTGCCGGAGCGCGCGGCGGACCTGCTGACGTACGTCTGGGCCACGGCCGTACGACCGTACTGGCCGCACCGGCGGCGCATCCTGGAGGCCGATGTGGTCGCGCGGACCGCGCAGGTCAGCAGGGGTGGCTGGGCGTCGGCGCTGGGCGCGCTGCGGCCGGGGACCCGGTGGCTCGGCGAGAACCGGCTCCAGGTCAACGCGCGCGACTATCCGCCGCGCGAGATCTCCGGCGCGGAGCTCGTGTTCGTGCCGATCACCACGCAGCGCATCGGCTGGGTGTCCTGGGAGGGCACGGACCGGTACGCGCTGGTCTACCCGTGTGCGGGTGCCCTCGCCGACCCCGATGCCAGGACCGCTCCCGCCGGCCTCGGCGCGCTGCTCGGAGCCGCCCGCGCCGGTGTGCTGGTCCGGCTCGGTTCCCCGCTCAGCACCAGCCAGCTGGTCGCCGTGACCGGCCAGGGCCTCGGGTCGGTCGGGCGGCATCTGCGGGTGCTGCTGGACGCCGGGCTGGTGGAGCGGCGGCGGGCGGGCAGGTCGGTGCTGTACTCGCGGACGGCGGCGGGGCAGGTACTGGTGGATGCCGCCGAGGCCCGCAGCCGGCACGGCACCCGGCGGAGCTAGGCTCCCGGCATGACGAATACCAACGGTTCCTCTCCCCTCGACGTCGAGATCGGTGCGCTGCAGGGCGGTTCCGCCGCCCTGTCCCAGTACGCGGGCAAGGCGGTGCTCGTGGTGAACGTCGCCTCCAAGTGCGGCCTGACCCCGCAGTACACGGGTCTGGAGAAGCTCCAGGAGCAGTACGCGGAGCGCGGGTTCACCGTCCTCGGCGTGCCCTGCAACCAGTTCCTCGGTCAGGAGCCCGGCAGCGCCGAGGAGATCGCCGAGTTCTGCTCGGCGACGTACGGCGTGACCTTCCCGCTGACCGAGAAGGTCGAGGTCAACGGTGAGAACCGGCACCCGCTGTACGACCGCCTGACCGGCTTCGCCGACGCCGAGGGCCACAGCGGGGACATCCGCTGGAACTTCGAGAAGTTCCTGATCGGCCGGGACGGCCAGGTCGTCGCCCGCTTCTCGCCGCAGACCGAGCCGGAGTCGGCGGAGGTCGTGGCGGCGGTGGAGGCCCAGCTGGCCTGAGAACCGACCCGGTTGACCTTGCCCCTGGGGCAGGCCCGAGTGTCCTCGTCGTCGGGCGGAAGAGCCGCCCGATGACGGAGGATGCCGTGGTGGACGTACCGGACCGGGACCTGCTCACCATCGGGGCGTTCGCCGCGCGCGCCCGGCTGTCGGCCAAGGCGCTGCGGCTGTACGACCGGCTGGGGCTGCTGTCACCGGCGCATGTCGACGAGACCACCGGCTACCGCTACTACCGCGCCGGCCAGGTCGAACGGGCCCGGCTGGTGGCGATGCTGCGGCAGCTGGACATGCCGCTCGCCCGGATCGCCGAGGTGGTCTCGGCGGGCGACGGGCCGGCGGCGGCCGAGCTGCTCGGCGCGTACTGGGCGAACGTCGAGGCGCGGGTGGCGGGGCAGCGGACGCTCGCCGAGTACCTCCGTGGACGGCTGTCGGGGAGGAGCTCCGAGATGTACGAGAAGTTCGCGGTGGAGACGGTGGACGTGCCCGGGCAGGTGGTGATCAGCGAGACCCGGCATCTCCTGGCGGGCGAGCTGCCCACGTGGATCGGGGCGTCGCTGGGCCGCCTGGAGTCGGCGGCACGGGAGTGCGGCGGCGTCGCGGCGGCGCCGTTCGTCGTCTACCACTCCGAGGTGTCGATGGAGAGCGACGGACCGGCCGAGGCCTGCGTGCCGGTGGCCGACGAGGCGGCGGCCCGGGAGTGGGTCGAGCGGCACGGCCGGGCCCGTGGGACGACGGTACGGGTGGACCCCGCCCGGCGGCTGGCCTACACCCGGATCACCAAGGCGCAGGTGGCCCATCCTCAGATCATGGCGGCCTTCGAGGCGGTGGAGGAGTGGATCACCCGGGAGGGCCTGGAACAGGCGGGCCCGTGCCGGGAGGTGTACTTCGCGGACTGGGACGCGGCGGGAGCCGGGGACCCGGTGTGTGACGTGGCGTTCCCGGTGAGCTGACCCCTCTTCGGGGGCCGGGCACGAGCGGAGCCCTCTCGGCTAGGACGGCGATGCTGGTCGAGAGGGCTCTGTCGGTGGTGCTTGTGCTGTCGTCGTTCGGTGTCTCAGGACTTGACCGAGGCCACGAAGGCGTTCCACGCGTCGGCGGGGAACGCCAGCTTGGGGCCCTCGGGGATCTTGGTGTCACCGAGCTCCAGCGCCTGCTCGACGGTCGACCTGACCATCACACAGGCGCCGTTGTTGTTGGTGTAGGAGGACGTCGTCCACGTTTCCGTGGCGCCCAGACGAATTGCCATGTTCGCTCCGTAGCCAGTTGCGTTTACGCCAACCCGTGCTGGTGGTTGGCGTGATCGACGCTACTCGCCAACATCCTCTTTCGGAGCAGCCATTCACTCGACTGGATGGCATATTCCAGGGGAGACTTCCAGTCAGGCGTGTCAGGGGTGTAGCATCCCGCGCTTTGCCCGACGAAAGGTCACCCGACGGCTGGTCAGCCCCGCGCGTAGTCCTTCGCCAGGCGCTCGACGAGCTGCCGCGACTGGTCCACGTTCAGCGACTGGGCGCGCAGATGCTCGTACATCACCGTGTACTTCTGCACGTCGAGCGGCTTCTCCAGATACAGGTCGCTGGTCACGCCCTCGATGTACACCACGCTCGAGTCGGCCGCGTCGGCGAACTCCAGGATCGAGTACTGGCCGTTGATGCCGGCGTGCGCGCCGACCTCGAACGGCAGCACCTGCACGGTGATGTGGGGCAGTTGCGACATCTCGATGAGGTGCTCCAGCTGCTCGCGCATCACCTGCCGGCTGCCGACGACCCGGTGCAGGGACGCCTCGTCCAGGACCACCCACAGCCGCAGCGGATCGGTCTCGGCGGTGATACGGCCCTGCCGGCGCAGCCGGACCTCGACGCGCTTGTCGTTGTCCGCCTCCGAGGCCTCGGGCGAGCCGCCCCGGATGATGGCCTCGGCGTACGCACGCGTCTGCAGCAGGCCGGTGATGATCTGCGGTTCGTAGACCCGCAGCGACTCGGCGTCCGTCTCCAGGCCGATGTAGACGCTGTACGGGATGTCCCCGAAGGCGTGCCACCAGCCCTGCTGCCGGGAGTCCTTGGCCATCTGCATCAGCGAGTCGACGATCCGCTGGTCCTCGACCTCGTAGACCCCGCACAGGTCGCGGACGTCCCGCTGGCTGATGCTGCGCCGGCCGTTCTCCAGCCGGCTGATCTTCGACTGCGACACCAGCAGCCGCTCGGCGACCTCTTCGGCCGTCATGCCCTTGAGCTCACGGAGCCTGCGCAGCTCCTGGCCGAGCCGGCGGCGCCTGACGGTGGGATTGACATTGGACGCCACGGGACGTGCACCTCCGGCTGCGTGCCTCTACTTTGCGTATCTGCTGCTGAGCAGACTGCCACCAAGGCGCTTACTACCGCTGGGAAACGGTGGATATGCGGCGGGTACCCGCCAGTTCGGACACGGGCACGCCGAGCGGGGCGGGGAGAGTGTGTGCTCTCCCCGCCCCGCTCGGACAGCGGCTCCCGTGACCGGGCTCTGGGTGCGGCGTGGTGTTCGTGGTGCGGCGCGGCTCAGTGGGCCGCGGCACGCGCCATGGTTCCGTGGCGCGGTTGCATCGGAACACCGCGGGCGGGTTCCGGTGCGGGCCTGGCTCCGCCGGCGGCCTGACGGCCGGACGGGGCCGGGCTGCGGCGCGGCTGGGCCGCCACGCCGTTCTGGACGTCCATCACGGCGTGCGCGACGAGACCGCCCATGGGGTCGTGCCTGATCAGGTCCCGCAGCCGGGAGCGAGAGGAGCGTCCCTCGTTGCCCGGGTACAGGTGCTTGCCGAGGCCGACCGCGTGTGCCAGGGCGGCGAGCGCGGCGGTCCGCGGGTCCGGCGGTACGCCGGTGCGGATCGCCGAGTCCAGCCGGGCCCTGATCTCCCGGCTGATTTCGGTGTCCGTCGCCTGGTAGCGAGTCGTCGGCAGCACTCCGCACATCTGGCCCGCCACGGCATGCACCATGCCGCACCGCTCCAGATGCGAGAGGTAGGTCTGGCGAAGCCCGAGACGCGGCCCGCCAATCCAGTTCACTGCCCGCACGGGAGCGCCGCGCCTACGCAGCAACTCCAACGCGCAGTCCAACGTTGGGTCTCCAGTCGGCCGTGGGGCTACCACGGCGATACGATCCCCGTCTGGGGCTATCCGTCCGGCCAGCGCCAGCTCTACTAGCTGTGCTCCGGCCAGACCGAGGTCGAGCGACTGCGGCTGCGCAGTGGTACCCGTGGCCGGGTCCAATGCCAGCAGCAGAAGCTCCTCCGGAAGTGTTCTGCGGCTCCTGCCCATCCATGCCTCCCCGCGTGGATGAAAGACAGGGTGACCCCTCTCACATTGGTCTGTCGAGGGTGCGTGACCGGTTCGTAGTGGAACCAGTAGGTATGTCGTTCTCGTCTACCGGGTGGGTTCAGTGCGCGCACAGGACACTGGTACATGGTTCGGACAGCGCGGGAAAGCGGTGTCAGGGCGGCGGTTCACGGTTCGGTACGCGCACGCGGGGAGTGCGGCGCGAGGAGGAGGCATCGGTGGCGGGCGAGTCCCCCGACAGGTCGAAGCAGCGCGAGTCGTCGGCAGAACGGACGTCGGGGAGCGCGAGTCCGGTTCCCGAGGCCAGGAGCGAGTCCGCCGATCCGCGGCTCGCGATGGCCAGGGAGGCGAAGAGGTCCTCGACACGCGGAGGCGTCGACACGGCGACCCGTGTGCTGTCCGTGCGGACGGACGAGGGGCCGGAGGACGAGGACACGGAGCAGGGCGAGAGCGACTCCGGCGCCGAGGACGCGGGCGCGGACGCCGAGAAGGACGAGGGCACCGGAGAGTCCTCCGGCTCGGGTGAGCGGAGCGAGGGCGACTCCGACTCCGCCTCCGGTGACGGCCGGTTGCGGGACGCCGTCGCCGCGTGGGTCGCGTCGGCGGACGAGGACGAGGACGAGGACGGGAAGCCTGCCGGTACGGAGGCCCAGGACGCGGACTCCGAGGACGCCGGAAAGGATTCCGCGGACGACGGGAAGGCCGGTAAGGCCGGGAACGCCGGGAAGGCTGACGCCGAGAACGCGGACGACCCGGCCGGGGAGACCGAGGAGACCGAGGAGACCGGGGAGACCGGGGCGGCGGGAAGCGGGAACGACTCCGCCGAGGCCGAACCGGACACCGAGGCCGACCAGGAGGCCGAGGACGACGCGGCCGAGAACGCGGACAAGCCCGCCGCCGCGGCCGGCAAGCACGCCGAGGACGACGACGAGGCCGAGAGTTCGGGCGAAGCCGAGAGTTCGGGCGAGCCCGCCGCCGAGACCGGCAAGCACGCCGAGGACGACGACGAGGCGGAGAACGCGGACAAGCCCGCCGCCGCAGCCGAGAAGGTCACCGAGGACGACCATGAGGCGAGTGACAGCGCCGAAGAGCCCGCGGACGCCCCGGAAGGCGGCCAGAAGGCCGTAGAGGCGGCGTCTGAGGCCTCTCAGAGCCACGAGGCCGACGGGGCCGACGAGGAGGCCGAAGAGCGAGAGGCGGACCGTTCCGCCACGGACACCGACGCCGCCGACGACAAGGCCGAGGCCGAGGCCGCACCCAAGGCCGACACGGACACGGACGACACCACCGACTCCGACCCCGACCCCGACTCCGACGCGGACTCCGACGCCGACGGCACCGACAAGGCCCCCAAGGCGGACGACGACGAGGACGACGGCGACAAGGCCACCCCCGAACCCCCGGTCGACCAGCCCACCGCCGTCTTCAAGGCCCCGCGGCCGCCGGTCGACCAGCCGACCACCATGCTGAAGCTCGGCGGGGTCGCGAAGGACGTCAAGGGCGCCAAGGGCGTCAAGGACGTGCCCGAGAAGGAGTCCGAGCGGACCAGCAAGTTCGTCGCGCTCAAGCCGCTGGACGACCCGTCGACGCGCAAGCCGGCGTCCACCGGACAAACCGCACCGACGGCACCGACCGCAGCGCCCGCAGCGCCCAAACAGGCCGCCCCCGCCGACGCCACGGCCCCCGTACCCACCGTCAGCCCCGAGCGGACCACGCAGCAGCCGCTGCCGCCCAAGCCTCCGCTGGACCTGCTCGCGGAGCTGACCAACACCCCGCCGCCGCCGGACACCCCGCTGCGGACGGCCGTACGGCGGGTGAAGATCTGGACGCCGCTGGCGCTGCTGCTGGTGGTCCTCCTCGGGGTCGTGCAGAGCGTGCGCCCGCTGCCGGCGCCCACCCTCGAGCTGACCGCGAAGGACAGCTACACCTTCGAGGGCGGCAAGCCCGACATCCCGTGGCCGGACAAGGGCCAGGCCGCTCTGGACGTGCAGGGGATCGGCACGTTCGGGTCGTCCGGTGAGCAGAAGCCCGTGCCGATCGCCAGTGTCGCCAAGGTCATGACCGCCTATCTGATCCTGCGCGAGCACCCGCTGAAGAGCGGCGCGCCCGGCCCGAAGATCGAGATCGACCAGGCCGCCGAGGACCAGTCCGACGCCGGCCAGGAGTCCACCGTCGACGTCACCAAGGGCGACAAGATCACCCAGCGGGAGGCTCTGGAGAGCATCCTGATCGCGTCCGCGAACAACATCGCGCGCCTGCTGGCCCGCTGGGACGCCGGTTCCGAGAAGTCGTTCGTGCAGAAGATGAACGACGCCGCCAAGGACCTCGGCATGAAGAACACGACGTACACCGACCCGTCGGGTCTGAACAACACCACCGTCTCCACGGCCGTGGACCAGGTGAAGCTCGCCAAGGCCGCCATGCAGCAGCCCGCCTTCCGCGAGGTCGCCGCGATGATGTCGTACGTCGACTACAAGGGCACCAAGCACGACAACTGGAACCGTCTGGTCGGCTACAACGACGTCACCGGCATCAAGACCGGCACCACCACCTCGGCCCTCGGCAACCTCGTCTTCGCCGCGAAGAAGGACGTCGACGGCGAGACCCGCCGGATCATCGGCGCCGTGGTGCGCCAGCCCGCCGGCGGCCCCGACAACACCATCCTGGGCGCCGCGCTCCACGAGGGCGACCAGCTGATCCGGGCCGCCCAGGGCGCGCTGGAGTCGGCGACGATCCTGAAGAAGGGCGATGTCGTCGGGTACGCGGACGACGGTCTCGGCGGCCGTACGCCGGTCGCCGTCACCGAGGACGTCACGGCCGTCGGCTGGGCGGGCCTGTCCGTGAAGCTGACGTTCGCCGCGGACGAGCTGCCGCACGTGGCGAAGGCCGGTACGAAGGTGGGCACGCTCACCGTCGGCGACGGCACCACCAGCGCGGTCAAGGTTCCGGTCGCCCTCCAGAAGGACCTCGTGGAGCCGGGCTTCGCGGACAAGCTGACGCGCCTCGGCTGAGCCGGGACCGCCCGCTCGCACCACCGCACCCCACCGGGTGAGCGCCCGTCCGGGCGCCGCCCGGTGGGGTGCGTGCTAGCGTCGCGAATCGGGCAGGACTCGGTTGCCTGCGGCACGGCCGTGAACCGCGGACCAACGGGACACGGCCGGGAGCGGAAGACGAGAACGAGACGTCGAGAACAGAAGACGGGACACGGGGAGTGCCTTCGAGTGGCCACTGCGGAGCCGACACGCGCCGACGACGCCGATCCGGGCCCGGTATCCGGCCCGCGAATACGCCTGTCCGCACCACGGGACACCGACCCGCGGGGCGCCGGCACCACGCGGGAGGCGGGCACGCGGGAGGCGGGCACGCGGGAAACGGGCACGCGCGATGCCGGGATGCGGGAAGCCGGCGCCCGGGAAGGCCGCGACGGCCCCGGCAGCCGTGACGGCGACGTGCCCAGCACCCCTGGCGCCTCCGGCACCCGCGAAACCACCGGCGACCCCGGCACCCCCACCCCTGGCACCCCCGGCACCTCCGACTCCCGGATGCCGGGCGTCCTCCTGACCCTGCGTGAGCGCATGCTGCGCCACCCCGTCCTGTCCGTCACCGGTCTGGCCGGAGTGCTCCACGTCGTCTGGTTCTTCACGTTCGCGAACAGCGGTGGCGATCTGGCCGCGCAGGACGCGTGGGCCGAGTTCGTCGGCCGGCACCCGGACTCGGCGTACAACCTCGCCTGGTACGGCGGGATGCACCCGGTCTCGTACAGCGTGGTGTCGCCGTACCTGATGTCCGTGCTCGGCGTGCGGACGACGATGATGATCGCGGGGACGGTCTCGGCCGGCCTGCTGACCCTGCTCCTCATGCGCAGCCGCTCGGTCCGCAACCCGCTCTGGGCTGCGCTGGCGGGCGTGTTCGGGCTGTTCTGCAACGCGGTGTCCGGGCGGGTCACGTTCGGCCTGGGCATGATGTTCGCGCTCGGCGCGGTCGCCGTCGTGTTCTGCTGGCCGTACCGCTGGCGCTACAAGCGCTGGGCGAAGGCCCTGTCCGCGGCGCCGCTGGCCGCGCTGGCCACCATGTCGTCGCCGGTCGCGGGCCTGTTCGTGGGCCTGGTGGCGGTGGCGCTGTTCCTGCAGAAGCGGCGGCCCGGCGCGTGGGCGCTGGGGCTGGCGCCGACCGCGGTGGTGGCGATGTCGGCGTGGCTGTTCCCGTTCTCGGGGACGCAGCCGATGACGTGGGCCTCGGTACTCCTGCCGCTCGCGTTCTCCGTCCTGGTCTACGTCCTCGTGCCGGAGGAGTGGAAGACGGTCCGGCTGACGGCCGCCGTGTACGGACTGAGTGTCGTGCTGGTGTGGCTGATCAGCAGCCAGATCGGTTCGAACATCACGCGTCTGGCGATGCTGTTCGCCGGGGTCGCGCTGGTGGCCGCGCTGCCGTTCACGGTGCCGCGCAGCCGCGGCTGGTACGCGGTCGTCGTGGCGTTCGTCGGCTTCGTCGTGTGGATCGGCTTCAAGTCGGTCGACGACATCGTCCACACGGCCCCGGCGGCGAACTGGTCGCGCGAGCTGGCCCCGCTGGTCAACGAGTTGCAGGAGGTCGGCGCCGAGAAGGGCCGGGTGGAGGTCGTCCCCGCCCGTTCCCACCGCGAGGCCTCCGCCCTCGCCCCGTACGTCAACCTGGCCCGCGGCTGGAACCGGCAGGCCGACATGGAGCGCAACCCCCTCTTCTACGACGACACGCTCAACTCGGCGAACTACCACGAGTGGCTGAAGCGCTGGGCGGTGCACTACGTGGTGCTGCCGAAGGGCGAGCCGGACGGTGACGGGGGCCAGCGTGAGCGGGCGCTGGTGCGGCGCGGGCTGCCGTACCTCAACCAGGTCTGGGGTGACGCCACCTGGCAGTTGTTCGAGGTGACCGCCCCCACCCCGCTGGCCGAGCCGAACACGGTCGTCGACCGGGCCGAGCAGGGCGAGATGGTGCTCCAGGTGAAGAAGGCGGGCCGGATCCTGGTCCGGATCCCGTACTCGCCGTGGCTGAGCATCGTCGACGAGGAGGGCAAGAGCCTGAAGCCGCCGCAGGAGACGCCGGCGTCCAGGAACCGTCCCGAGGGCGAGCCGAAGACGTACGTCAACGTCAACGGCTGTCTGACCGAGACGGTGGAGGACGCGCAGGGCGACAAGTGGACGGAACTCCTCGCCCCGAAGGCGGGGACGTACCGCCTGGCGGCGCCTTACCAGCTGCCCCGGGGGACGCCGTGCCCGGAGGAACTGCGCTGACCGGGGTGGGTCCGGCGCGCGATAGGTTGCCCGCCATGACCGAGTTAGGACCCGTCGCCTGGCCCCCTGCCCCGATACGGACCGAACGGCTCGTGCTCCGCGAGTCCGAGGCCCGCGACCGTGCGGCGTTCGTCGAGCTGTTCGCGTCGCCGGAGGTGCACGCCTATCTCGGTGGTCCCCGGCCGCGTGACGAGCTCGACCGCGCGATGCCCGAGGCGCCCGGGCGGCGCCCCGGCCTGTTCGTGATCGATCTCGACGGAGCGATGATCGGCCTGGTCACGCTTGACCGGCGCGAGGCGGAGCGTCCGGGTCATATCCGTGCGGACGGCGGGGAGGTCGAGCTCGGTTACACGTTCCTGCCGCAGGCGTGGGGACGCGGGTACGCCGCCGAGGCGTGCGGGGCGGCGCTCGGCTGGTGCGCCGACGCGCTGCCCGGCGAGCCGGTGGTCCTCTGCACCCAGACCGCCAACGCCCGCTCGATGCGCCTCGCGGCGAGGCTGGGGTTCACCGAGGTGGAGCGGTTCGAGGAGTTCGGCGCCGAGCAGTGGTTCGGCGTGCGGTCCCCGGTCGCGCCGTCCGGTTGAGCCCGGCGAGCCCGGCCTGGCGCCTTCCTGTCAGCGCAGCCGGTCCACGTACGTGTCCGTGCCGGGCACCGTCGGGACGAACGGCGCCACCAGCTCCACCCTGCCCAGTCCCGACTCCGCCACGGCCGTGTCCAGGCCGGTGAAGTGCGCTTCCCAGCACTCCCTCGGGTCCGTCCGCAGGAACCACAGCAGGGTCAGCCGGGTGTCCACGCCCTCGACCTGCTTGACGTAGGTCATGCGGTCGCCGGGGAGCGGGGTGGGCCGGAAGACGGTCACCATCGCCGCCGGTGAGCCCGCGAGGCGCCCCGGCAGGTGGCGGGTGCGCAGCCACTCCAGCAGTGCGGTGCGCTGCTCCGCGGTGTCCGACTCGACGACCTGGAGGACCAGGCCCGCGTAGGGGTGGTCGAGGGCGTGGACGTCGCGTGGCCCCGCCGCGCCGTCCCGGTACACCGTCGCCTCGTGGTCCTGGAAGGCGGTGAGGACGTGCGTGCGGTCGTGGTAGACGCGGGCGTCGCGGCCCAGGCGCTTGTTGATGGCGACCGTCCAGCGCATGTGGTCGTCGTAGCGGCCGGCGGTGATCCAGTACGTGGAGAGGTAGCAGCCGGCGGTGACCGGCTGGGCGACGGCCGACTTCTCCGGGTAGCGCAGGAGTTGCAGGTCCCGGGTCGCCACCCAGCGGCGGCCGGCGTACATCCAGGGCATCGCCATCGCACCGGCGTAGTAGTGGTCGTCCTCGTACCAGCGGTTGTAGGCGTACTCGTGGCCCGGGTGCGGTTCGACCATGGTGATGAGGGCGTGGCCGGGGTGGGTGCCGTAGGGGCCGACGGCGGCCAGTTCGGCGTACAGCTCGCTGCGGGTGTCCTCGCTCATGCCCTTCCCCTTCTTCGGCGGCTGACCCATACTCTGACGCTCCGTCAGATAATGCGCCAGGGTTCCGGGGAGGTCTGCGATGTCGTTGCTCGCGGGGAAGACGGTCGTCGTGTCGGGGGTCGGGGCCGGGCTGGGGAGGCAGGTGGCCGCGGCCGTCGTACGGGACGGCGGCCGGGCCGTGCTCGGGGCCCGTACGGAGGCGAACCTGGCGAAGATCGCCGAGGAGGTCGATCCGGAGGGGGCACGTACGGCGTACCGCGCGGTCGACATCTGCGACGAGGCCCGGTGCGAGGCGCTGGCCGCTCTGGCGCGGGAGCGGTTCGGCGGGATCGACGCGGTGGTGCATGTGGCGGCCCTGGACAGTTACTTCGGAGGGCTGGAGGACGCGGACTTCGAGTCCTGGCGCTCGGTGCTGGACGTCAACCTGCTGGGCACGCTGCGGATGACCCGGGCCTGCCTGCCGGCGCTGAAGGAGGGCGGGGGCGGATCGGTGGTGTTCGTCGGGACGCAGTCGGCGGTGGCGGCCCCGTCGCAGGTGCGGCAGGCGGCGTACGCGGCGTCGAAGGGGGCGCTGACGAGTGCGATGTACTCGCTGGCCCGGGAGCTGGGGCCGTACCGGATCCGGGTCAACACCGTGCTGCCGGGCTGGATGTGGGGGCCGCCGGTGCGGGCGTACGTGCGGTTCGCGGCCCAGTCGGAGGGCGTGTCCGAGGCGACCGTCCTGGAACGGCTGACCGGGCGGATGGCGCTGCCCGATCTGGCGACGGACACGGACGTGGCCGACGCGGCGGTGTTCCTGGCGTCGGACCGGGCGCGGGCGATCACCGGACAGTCGTTGCTGGTCAACGCCGGGGAGTTGATGCGGTGAGTTCATGTAGGTGAACCAAGGCCATCACGTCGAACATTTTTACCTCCCTTTGACCCGACGGTCACTTGTCGTGTTCACGTGACAGTGCCCACGATGAGCGCCGGGCTGATCCCTGGGAGGGCGCACATGAACGGTCTCGACTGGGCCGTGCTCATCGGCTACTTCGCCGTGATGGTCGCGATCGGCGTCTGGTCGCACAAACGCGTGGACAACGTCAGCGACTTCTTCACCGCCGGCGGCAAGATGCCGTGGTGGCTCTCCGGCATCTCCCACCACATGTCGGGCTACAGCGCGGTGATGTTCACCGGGTACGCGGGCATCGCCTACACCTACGGCGTCACGTCCTTCGTCACCTGGTCCTTCCCGATCGCCCTCGGCATCGCCATCGGGTCGAAGTTATTCGCGCCGCGCATCAACCGCCTGCGCTCACGCCTCCATGTGGCCTCCCCGCTGGAGTACCTGAAGAACCGTTACGACCTGAAGACGCAGCAGGCGCTGGCCTGGTCCGGCATGCTGCTGAAGATCGTGGACGTCGGCGCGAAGTGGGCTGCGATCGCCACGCTGCTGTCGGTCTTCACCGGGATCTCCCTGAACCAGGGCATCCTCATCACCGGCGCCATCACGGCGGTCTACTGCACCATCGGCGGCCTGTGGGCCGACGCGCTGACCGAACTGGGCCAGTTCATCATCCAGTTGCTGGCCGGCGTCGCCATGTTCATCGCCGTCGCCGTACGGCTCGACAACCACGGAGGCTTCTTCGGCGTCTGGGACTCCCCCGAACTCCAGGGCCACGAGAAACCGCTGGTCGGCCCGTACGGCACGGTGTTCCTGCTCGCCTTCCTCTTCATCAAGCTCTTCGAGTACAACGGCGGCATGCTCAACCAGGCCCAGCGCTACATGGCCACGCGCAACGCGTACCAGGCCGAGCGGTCGGCGAGGCTGTCGGCGATCCTGTGGCTGGTCTGGCCGCTGGTGCTGTTCTTCCCGATGTGGATGTCACCGCTGCTGGTCGAGTCCCAGAAGCCCGACGGCTCCGACTCCTACGCCCTGATGACCGAACAGCTCCTCCCACACGGCCTGCTGGGCCTGGTCATCGTCGGCTTCTTCTCCCACACGATGGCCATGTGCTCCTCGGACGCCAACGCCATCGCGGCGGTGTTCACCCGGGACTGCGCGCCGGTGATCTGGGCCAGGGCACGAACCTGGTCCCAGGGCCAGGGCCTGCGGGTGGCCCGGATCGCGACCGTCGTCTTCCTCGGCCTGTCGATGGCGGCGGCCACCCAGGTCAACTCCCCGGCGTTCAAGGACATCATCACGGTCGTCATCAAGTGGGTGGCCGGCCTGATGGGCCCGATGGCGATCCCGATGATGCTGGGCCTGCTGCGGACGTTCCGCCGGTCCGGTCCGACGGCGGCCCTCGTCAGCTGGTCGATGGGCCTGCTCGCCTTCTGGCTGGTGAACTACCCGATCAACTGGAACGTCGAGGGCGGCGTGCCGCTCCAGTACCAGGTGTCGGTGCCGCTGGCGGTGTCCCTCGTCCTCTACGTCCTCGTCGGCTACATCAAGCCGGAGGACACCCCCGAGCGGCTGGCCCTCATCGAGAAGATCAACACCGACGGGGACGGAGCAGCGGCGGCCGCGATCCCGACACCGGCCGGTCCGGCGGACGGGGCGGTGCGGACGACCCTCAAGGAGTGATCACGAGGTTCTGCTGTCAGGCACGGGGATAGCGGGCGAGCCACCCGGGCGACGATCCGCCGGGCCCGTGCAGGGCGGGCCCCTGGGTCATCTCCATGGCGAAGTCGTCGGCCAGCTCCAGCATCGTGGGACGGCCCTCCAGCTCGGCCAGCCAGGCCGGGGGGAGGGCCGTCTCGCCGTGCAGGGCACCGAGCAGGCCGCCCGTCAGCGCACCGGTGGCGGCGGACGGGCCGTCGTGGTTGACCGCGAGACACAGCCCGTGCCGGACGTCGGCGGCGACGAGGGCGCAGTACACGGCGGCGCCGACGAGGCTCTCCGCCGTACCGGCCCCGCACAGCTCGCTCACACGCTCGGGTCCGGGCATGCCCTGCCGTACGGCACCCAGCGCGTGCTGGAGCGCCTCCGACACGGGCTGGTGCCCGGGCCGGGCGGCGAGCAGCGCGAACGCCCGCTGCACGGCCCCGTCGAGACTCTCGCCGAGCGCCAGCGCGTGCACGATCACGGCGTACGCACCGGCCGCGAGACAGGCGGTGGGGTGCCCGTGGGTCTGTGCCGCGCACTCCACCGCGAGCTGGGCGACGAGCTGCGGCTCCCACCCCACGAGCAGCCCGAAGGGAGCGGACCGGGCAGCGGCCTCGGGCCCGAGCTCGCCGGGGTTCTTCGGCGCCTCGGGGGTTCCCATGGTCTCGTCACCGAGCCCGAGCAGCAGCGCCCCGCTGGGGTCCCGCCGCGCGTACAGCCACTCCTCCCGGGCGAGCCAGCCGTCGTCCTTGCGCCGCATGTCGGGCCCCCAGTCGCGCTGGGTGGCGGCCCAGCGGAGGTACGCCCGGTGCACGTCGGTGGGCGGATGCCAGGCGCCGGTGTCGCGCCGCACCTGCGCCCGTATCAGCCCGTCGACGGAGAACAGGCTGAGCTGGGTGAGATGCGTCACGGCCCCGCGTCTGCCGTAGGCGGGGGCGAGATCCACGAGCCCCTCCCCGCCGTGTGCCTCCCGTATCGCGTCGATCCCCAGCCCGTCGACGGGCGCGCCGAGCGCGTCGCCGACGGCGACACCGAGCAACGTCCCGCGCACCCGGCTACGAAAGTCCTGCTGCTCCGTACGCCCCCAGACGGCGCCGGCAGTCGCACCCACCTCGACCTCCCAGGGACCGTCCATTCGTACGATGCCCAGCACTGTAATCGAATGGGGGCGGGGGGCTCCCTTCACGTCCGTCGCAGCCCTGCCTCTGCCTCTGCGGCCTCTCGGACGGCCCGGATCTCGGCGATGGCTTCAGAGGGGTCTTCCTCGCCCAGGTCCACGATCCGCTCCAGTTCGCGAAGGCGCTCGGCTCGCGCGGGGTGGCGCTCGATGGCGACGAAAACGGCCCAGGAGTGGATGAACGCACGCAGGGGCGCCAGGCTCTGGGTCTGCTGGGCGTTGGTCGTGGCCTCGAAGAGGTGCTGGGTGAGCACCGGCAGCCGGCTGGGGGCGACCCGGGCGACGGCATCACGCAATGCGTTCGGAGTCAGGTCAGGGACCGCATGGCCCGTTCCCGGCATCCTCAGGCCGCCGTCGGTTCGATGGTGCGGCAGTCGCGGCAGCGGCCGGGCTCCGAGGCCCGAAAGGCTCGGTCGCAGCCGTCGCAGGTCTGGAGGGGGTGCGGGCGCGGTGCGGGTTCGGGACGGGGCGGCGCCTCGGGGAGCGGCGGCGGGAGGAGGCTGGTCAGGCGGTGGGCCAGGAAGGCCGCCGGGTGGTGGATCGGGGTCTGGGGGAGGCCGGACGTCAAGGTGCGTGCCACGGCCGTGGCGGGGACGCCGCGCTCCAGCCAGGCCGAGACCGCCGGAGCCAGACGGTGTACGTCGCGTTCGCTGAGGAGGAGGCGGGAGTCCAGGGCTCGCAGGCCGGTGAGGAGGTCGGCGGCGGTTCCGCGCGACGGCGATGGCGCGGGTTCCTTCCGGGGTGCGGCGGATACGAGGCGGCGGTCCGGGGTCGCCGTCTGAGGCTTGTTGTACGACACCGTGCGGGTTACGACTCGGCCCGATTGAAGACGCTCCCTGGGGCGCGCGAGGTAACCGTGTGCCTCCAGCTCCCGCAGGGCCGCCGCGACGCGGATCTCACCCTCGGGGAACTTCGCCGCCAGCGCCTTGATGCCGACCGGCGTTCCGGCGGGCAGCGACTGGATGTGGACGGCCAGGCCGATGGCCGTCAGGGACAGGTCCGGGTGCTGGGCGAGGTGGTTGCCGACGACGGTGAAGTGGTCGTCGTGGCGTTCCGTCACGTGCTGGACACCGGAAGTGCCGGACTGCGCGCGTGCGGGCGCGCTAGGGTGCTGGTCAGTCATCGGGAAGGGTCTCGCTTCCTTGGTGATCAGGCCCTCGCAGTGGGATGGCAGTCCCGGCGGGGGCCGTATTCGTTTGTGGGCTTGTCTGCGCTGACGCTGCACCATCGACTGCCCTCCATGCCAGCCGAGTTGGTGATGTTCACCCCTGCGGGTGAGCTGCGGGGGCGGTGGGGGCGGGTTGGTTCTTTCCCCGGTTCTTTGGTCTTTGGCGTCGTGAACGGCCGGGTCATGACGGGCCGCGATCCGGCCCCAGGACCAGCTCTGCCCACACCGTCTTCGCGCCGGCCGGGGCCTCCGTCACCCCCCAGCACTCCGCGTACGCCTCGACGATGCGCAGGCCCCTGCCTCCCTCCGCGTCCTGCTCCCCCGGGTCCGGGAGTCGCGGGACCCGGTCGCCCCGGGCGTCCGTGACCTCGATACGGAGCGTGCGGTCGGCGTGCAGCTTCAGGCGCAGCCGGAAGTCCCTGCCCAGGATGCGGCCGTGTCGTACGGCGTTGGACGCCAGCTCCGCCACGACCTGCGCGGCAGTTTCGTACGGCTCGCCCCACGCGTCGAGTTGGCGTTCGGTCAGCAGGCGGGCCAGTCGAGCACCTCTTCGAGTAGCGGACAGCTGCACAGCGAAGTGCCGGGTGTGGAGCGGGATTCGGGTGGGGGATTTCTGACTCATGTCACCCAGCGTGGTCGTTCGTCCCTACCCTGAACAGCAATGACCTCGGTACGGAGGGTGACTGTCCGACTGCGTGGCGGGGTCGTACGGCTGGTACGTCAGGAGGGGAAGGCATGGAGGACGAGGAAGCTGCGGCCGTGCTCAGGGCCGTCGGGCGGCAGATCAAGATGTGGCGTGAGGCCGCCGGGTTGAAGCAGGCGGAGTTGGGGTCGGCCATCGGGTACGGGGAGGAGATGGTCTCGTCCGTCGAGCGGGCGCGACGGGTCCCCAAGCCGGACTTCCTCGACAAGGCCGATGAGGTGCTCGGCGCCGGCGGGAAGCTCTCCGCGATGAAGGAGGATGTGGAGAAGGCTCGGTATCCGAAAACCGTCCGCGACCTGACCAAGTTGGAGGACCAGGCGGTCGAGCTGGGGGCCTACTCCGCCCTGCACATCCATGGACTGCTGCAGACCCCTGACTACGCCCAGGCGTTGTACGAGATGCGGCGTCCCGCTTACACCGAGGACGAGATCGAGCGTCATGTGGCCGCACGCATGGCACGGAAGGCCGTCTTCGATCGGGTGCCGCGGCCTGTCATCACCTTTGTCCAGGAAGAGATGACGTTGCGGCGGCCACTCGGAGGCAGGATGGTGATGCGTCGCCAGCTCGAACACCTCCTGAAGGTAGCCGAGTTGCGGCATGTCGAGATCCAGGTGCTGCCTATGAACAGGGAGGACCACGCGGCCGTGATGGGCTCGTTCCGGCTGTTGAAGCTCCAGGGCGGCAAGGCGCTCGGTCACACGGAGAGCCAGCTGTACGACCGGGTGATCAGCGAGCCGAAGGACGTGCAGGTCCTCGATACGCGCTATGGCATGATCCGGGCGCAAGCCCTCTCGCCCCGCGAGTCGTTGGCCTTCATCGAAAAAGTGCTGGGAGACGAGACATGACCACCACTCCGCTGACGTGGTTCAAGAGCAGCTACAGCGGCAACGACGGCCCCGATTGCCTTGAGGCCGCCATATCCCCCACCCCTCATCCCACCGTCCACATCCGCGACTCCAAGAACAGGACCGGCTCCCGTCTGGCCTTCACCGACAGCGCCTGGTCCCAGTTCCTGGAGTTCGCGACGGGTCGCTAACCGACCCGCTGCATCGCCTTGCGGTGGCGTTCCGCCATCGCGGCCCCGGACTCGCGGCGGGCCATCCTGCGCAGGACGGACGGGGCGAGGAGCAGACCGGCGACCGTCCACGCACCCAGTGCGCCCGCTGTCTCCAGGTGCTGCCAGGACGCACCGATCTCGGCGGCTACCGCGTCGGCCGGCAGCAGCGCGGACCGGAGGCCGAGGCCGACCCAGTACACGGGGAAGATCTGCCCGACGGTCCGCAGCCACTCGGGCAGTTCCGACAGGGGGAAGTAGATCCCGGAGATCACGACGAGTCCCATCACCGGGAGCATCAGCAGCCCGATGGTGCGTGGACTGCTGACGAGTGAGCCGATGACGGCGCCGATCGGCAGGGTCGCCAGGAGTCCCAGCGGGATCACCCACACCAGCGTCAGCAACGCTCCGCCGCCCTGCCGGGCGACGCCGTCCACCAGGAACATGCCGACGGCGAAGGGGAGTGCCATGGAGGCCAAGGCCGTCCCCGAGACCATGATGATCTTGCCGACCAGGTGACCGACCATGCCGTGCGGCACCGCTTTGGCCCGCAGGAGTGTGCCGTCCTCGCGCTCGGTCGCGAGCAGTTGCGCCGTGGTCATCATCCCGGTGAACGCGAGCGTCATGCCCAGCATGCTCGGCAGCATGAACGCGCCGGTCGAGATGCCGGCGCCCTTCAGCGGATCGTCCTTGAGCAGGAACAGCGGCACCATGAGCAGCACGGTCCAGAGCACGTACCCGAACACGTCCTGGCCGGTGGTGAAGGTCTGCCGGAGTTCCGTCCAGCCGCGCCGGAGTCCTGCTCCCGCCGCGTGCCACACCGGGCTCATCGCGCTGCCTCCAGCTCTCGCACCATCGTCAGGTAGGTGTCCTCCAGGCTCGCCCGGCGCACCTCGAGTCCGCCGACCGCGTCTCCGTGCTCCTCGAACAGCCGGCGGACGAACGCGGTGGGCTCCGCGGTCGCCTCCTCGAAGGGGCGTCCGTCCAGCGTCCAGCGCACCGTGGCCTCGGCCGACGCCTGGCGGGACAGTTCGTCGGCCGAGCCGTCGGCCACGATCCGGCCACCGGCGAGAATGAGGATCCGGTCGGCGAGCTTCTCCGCCTCGGCGAGGTCGTGGGTGGTCATCAGCACTGTCGTGTTCTCGTCGGCGAGCCCGCGTACCAGGCCGTGGAACTCGTTCCTGGCCTCCGGGTCCAGACCCGCCGTCGGCTCGTCCAGGAACAGCAGCTCGGGTCGGCCCACGATGCCGATGGCCACGTCGAGGCGCCTGCGCTGCCCGCCGGAGAGAGTCGCCACTCGCTTGTCCGCCTGCTCGGTCAGCCCTACCGCGGCGAGGAGCTCGCCGACGTCCCACGGGCGCGGCATATGGGCGGTGGAGTACGGCACGTAGTACGAGCCGAGATGGGCCAGCAGTTCGCGCACCCGCCACTTGCCGTGGTCCCGCCAGGACTGCAACACGATGCCCAGCCGCGCACGCCAGTGTTCGTCCCCGCGGGCCGGATCGGTGCCGAGGACGGTCACGTCCCCGTCCGAGCGCATCCGGAAGCCTTCCAGGACCTCGATCGTGGTCGTCTTGCCGGCGCCGTTCGGGCCGAGCAGCACGAGGACCTCGCCGCGCCGGGCCGTGAAGCCGACGCCCTTCAGCACGTCCTGGCTGCGGTAGCGCATCCGCAGGTCGCGTACGTCGATGACCGTGTCGCCGTCCTGCGGCGGGCTGGTCCTCGCCCCGGATAAGGCGTGAGTGGTTGTCAACGTTGTTCCCCCGTCTGGCGGCTGCCGTGAGCCCCTCCTGTGGCGAACACATTACCGAAGGGCTCAGGGCTCCGATGGTTCCAGAAACGCCACGAGCCGCCCCACCGACTGGGGCGGCTCCGACGAGCTGAACGTCAACCGGTCATGCGTGGCGGTGCGAGCGCCGGTTGCCGGTGACGGCGCGGTAGAGGGCGAGCAGGATCAGGGAGCCGACGATCGCGGCTATCCAGGTGGAGACTTCGAAGAACCCGTCGATGGAGTCGACGCCGAAGATGACCTTGCCGAGCCAGCCGCCGAGCAGCCCACCGGCGACACCGATGAGCATGGTGATGATGATGCCCCCCGGGTCCTTGCCCGGCATCAGAGCCTTGGCGATCGCTCCCGCGAGCAGCCCGATGATGATCCAAGCAATGATGCCCATAACGCCTCTCCACTCCGTCATATAAGGATTTTGTTAGTTCTTCGAGTGCACCGAATCTCCCCCTACAAACGTCCTCTTCGCGGTCGTCACTGTCGCTCGATGGTCACGGGGTACACCGGAGGGCCACACGCGGGGAGAATGATCGGCATGGCCACCTCCACAACTCCGCGCGGCAGGCTGTCCCTTGCCGCCATGCTGCTCACCGCCACCATCGCCCTCTACATGGCGCTGGTCGCCTTCGGGAACATCACCGACTTCGGCACCAACCAGCAGTTCGTCCGGCACGTGCTGGCCATGGACACCACGTTCAAGGACGAGGACCTGATGTGGCGGGCCATAACGAGCACGGGACTTCAGGACACCGCCTACGTGCTGATCATCGCGTGGGAGACCGTCGCCGCACTCGTCCTCGTCTACGGGAGCTGGCTGTGGGCCAGGCACGATCAGGCGCGCGCCCGGCAGTTCTCCAGCTACGGGCTGCTGATGGTGATGCTGCTGTTCGGCGCCGGGTTCATCGCGATAGGCGGTGAGTGGTTCTCGATGTGGCAGTCGAAGAGCTGGAACGGGCTGGACGCCGCGACCCGGATCTTCCTGTTCAGCGGAGTCGTGCTGGTCGTCAACCAGCTGTCGGCCCCGCGTACGGAGACGCCCGCCACCTGAACACCGGGTCTACTTGACCACGGCCACGGTCGTGCCGACCGTGCCGAACGCCCACAGTGCCGTGCCGTCCGCCTTCTTCATCCGGACCCCGCCCGTCCTGGCGCCGGAGTCGGCGGGCGGCGGTGAGGCGCCGTCGACCGCGTTGGAGAAGGCGACGGAGACGCCGTCCTTCGCGGCGAAGTACATGATGTGCTCGATCTGGACGCCGTCCGAGCCGGTGGCGGCCGCGTTGCGGGAGGACACCGTGTACGTGCCGGGGTCGGGGCTGACCGTGCCCGGCCACACGGTGAACGTACGGCGCGCGGCCTCGCTCGCGTCGACCAGCCACACCCGCTTGGCACCGAGGGAGTAGACGACGCGCCGGCCGGTGCCGGAGCCGTCGGGCACCTTGGTCGGGGCGGACGCGGTGGGGGTGGGCCGCGCGCCCGCCGGGGCAGAGCTGCTCGGCTTGGCCGATGTGGCGGCGGGGTGCGGGCCCTGGTCCGCCTGCACGGCCAGGACGGTCACCGCGGCTATCGCTCCCACGGTCAGCCCGGTCACCCAGGCCCACGAAGGAAGTCGGGCAGGCACGGGCACGCATCTCCTCAGTCACGGGACCCCGCACGAACCGGGGTTCCGATCATCGTACTGCGCGCCCGCTGCTCTCCTGTGTTCTCCTGGCGGGTTCCCCCGGCGGCTCAGGGGCCGTCGGCGGCGGTCTTCCGGACCGGCACGGGACCGGCACCGGCGCCGTGGGCGGCGCGGCGCGGGGAGCGGACGGGAGCCGGGTAGGCGAGGTGCACGAGGCGGATCTGCTCCTGCCGCATGTGGGTGAGCGATTCGAGGATGTAGCCCACGAGCAGGACGAGCGCCGCGATCGTCATGATCGCGGCGGCGAGGATCGCCGTGGGGACGCGGGGCACGGTGCCGGTGCGGACGAAGTCGGCGATGACGGGGATGCCGAGGACGACCGAGACGAGGGCCAGGACGGCGGCGATCACGGTGTGGACGAGGGAGGGGCGCTCGCGTCTCGCCAGGTCGAGGATGACCCGCAGGATGCGCCAGCCGTCCCGGTAGGTGCGCAGTTTGCTCTCTCCGCCGGCCGGCCGCACCCGGTAGTCCATGGGGATCTCCGCCGTGGGGAGGCGGAGGTGCAGGGCGTGGATCGTCATCTCGGTCTCGGTCTCGAACTCGCGGGCCAGCGCCGGGAAGGACTTCACGAAGCGCCGCGAGAAGACGCGGTAGCCGCTGAGCATGTCGGTCACGTCGTTGCCGAAGAGGGAGCGCACCGCCCCCGTGAGCAGCTTGTTGCCCACCGCGTGTCCGGTCCGGTAGGCCCCGTCGTCCGTGACCCGGCGGGCGCCCACGACCTGGTCGTACGGGCCCTCGAAGAGCAGGTCGACCAGTTCCCGGGCCCGGGAGGCGTCGTAGGTGTCGTCGCCGTCGATGATGAGCAGCGCGTCGGCGTCGACGTCGGCGAAGGCGCGGCGGATGACGTTGCCCTTGCCCTTGCGGAGCTCCTCCCGGACGATCGCGCCCGCCTCACGGGCGACCTCCACCGTGCGGTCGGTGGAGGCGTTGTCGTACACGTAGACGACCGCCTCGGGGAGTGCCGTGCGCAGGTCGCGCACCACCTTGCCGACGGCCGCCTCCTCGTTGTGGCACGGCACGACACACGCGATCGTCGGTTCCACGGCCGCTCCCTCTCGGATCTCGGACCAATTGCTCATACCGTATGAAATAGTGCGATATGAGCGTGGCTGAGCAGCGAGGGCGCGCCGGGTCGTTACTCTCGCCGTGTGCCGGTCCTCGCATCTGTGACGCTGCGTGCGCGTGATGCCGTCAAGGGCATCTGGCGCGAGGCCGCCAAGTTCTCAGTCGTCGGGGCACTGGCCTTCGTCGTGGACAACGGCGGCTACAACCTGCTCGTCTTCGGCCTGCCCGGCGGCACTCGGGGCGGTCCGATGAGCACCTCCCCCGTCCAGGCGTCCGTCCTCGCGACCAGCGCCGCCGCGCTCTTCAGCTGGGCGGGGAACCGCTACTGGACCTACCGCCGTCAGCACCGCGAGAAGGTGACCCGCGAACTCGCCCTGTTCCTCGTGGCGAACGGGGTGGGACTCGCCATCACCGCGGGGACGGTCTTCGCCTCCCGGCACCTGCTCGGGCTCGACTCTCCGCTCAGCGACAACACCGCCCGCATCCTCGGCTGGGTGCTCGCGACGCTGTTCCGCTTCTACGCCTACCGGCGCTACGTCTTCGTCACACCCTGAGCCGCTAATATCCGGCTTATGGGACAAATGGGATGGTTGCCGCGGGTGCAGCGCTGGGTGTGGGCGCTGGCCGCCGTCGCCGCGGTCTGCTGCCTGGGCACGATCCTCGTCTTCGCCCCCGGCTTTCTGAGTCCCGACAGCCTCGAACAGCTCAGGCAGGCCGAGGGCCGGACGCCCCTGACCGACTGGCATCCGCCCGTGCTGAGCCTGGTGTGGCGGGCGCTCATCGCCGTGACCGGCACCTTCGCCTCCATGGCCGTGCTCCAGTCCGTGGTCTTCTGGGGCGCGCTCTGGGTGCTGGCCTGGTGCGTCTGGGAGCTGACCGGGAGCCGCGGCGGTTCGCTCGCCGTGCTCGGGATCGGGCCGATGCCCTTCGTGCTGAACTTCGTCGGGGTGGTGTGGAAGGACGTCCACACCGCGTTCGCGCTGCTCGCCGCGTGCGCCGTCGCGTTCCTCGGGCTGCGGCTGCGGGACACCGACCCGCGTCCCGCCGTGCGGTGGGGCCTGCTCGCGCTGGGCGTGCTGTTCCTCGCGTACGCCATGCTGGTGCGCAAGAACGCCTTCTTCGCCGCGATCCCCGTCTTCATCATGCTCGTCCTGGCGCTGTGGCGCGCTCCCGGACGCCGTACGTGGGTGACGAGCACCGCGGCACTCGTGGCCGCCATCGTCGTACCGGCCGTCGCCATCTCCCTGTTCGCCCGGCCCATCGGGACGAAACAGGGCGCGCAGATCATGCTCGACGACCTGGTCCACGTGCTGACGGTGGACGAGCTCCGCTCGGCGGACGTGTCACCCGGCCTGCGGAACCGGCTCGTGGCCTCGGCGCGGGAGTGCGAGCGGGTCGGGGCCCTGTCGGACGCCTACTGGGCCTGCTACCAGCGCCCCGCCGACGGGCTGCGCGGGGACTCGGGCGAGATCACGTCGCTGTGGCTGCACGAGATGGGCGGGCACGTGCCGGGCTACCTCCAGTACCGGCTGCGGCTCTTCGCGACGCTGCTGTTCGAGACCGACTACGCGTACAAGGCGGGGATCACCCGCAACGACCTGGGCATCGAGGTGGCGCACCCCCGGCTGGAGGACATGCTCGGCACGTACGTGGGCGGCATGGTGACGGACGCGCGGTGGCTGTTCCGCGGCTGGTTCTGGCTCGCCGTCGCCCTGGTGCTGGCCGTCCGCCCGGGCCGGAGCATGTTCGCCATGCCGGTCCGGGCGCTGGGCGTCAGCTCGGCGGCCTACATCCTGGGCTATCTGCCGATCATGCCCGCGACGGACTTCCGCTACGTCTACTGGCCGGCGATCGCCTGCTCCCTGGGCGTGGTCCTGCTGTGGCTGGGCCGGGGCAGGCCCGCGCCACCGCCGAAGGCCCCCGGCGCCACGGCCGACCGTGCCGTGACAGCACATCAGCCGGCGGACGCCGGGGGCCAGTCACCCACACGGTAGGGCGCCAGCCGGTTCGCCCGGCCCGGCGGAGAGCCGGCCCGGAGGAGGCCCCTCGGGCTGGGCCGGTCCGTTGGGCCCCGCCCCGGGACCGGCCGGGCGGAGGCCCATTCCCTCCCGGCCAGGCGGAAGCCCATTCCAGCCCCGGCCGGGCGGAAGCCCATCCCAGTCCCGGCCGGGCGGAAGCCCATTGCAGTCCCGGCCGGGCGGGCGGGAGGGCGCCCGGTCCGGACCGGCCAGGTGACACTGGCCCGGTCAGTCGAGCACCGGCAGCAGCTCCGGCAGATGCCCGTCCGAAGCCTGGGCCGCCTGCTGCCGTTCCTCCGGGACCTCCGCGTAGAGCGTGTTGCGCGGCTTGGCCGGGCGTCCGGCCGCGTCCGCCACCGCGACGAGGTCCTTGACCGACTTGTACGAGCCGTACGACGAGCCCGCCATCCGGGAGATCGTCTCCTCCATGAGCGTGCCGCCGAGGTCGTTCGCGCCGGAGCGCAGCATCTCGGCCGCGCCCTCGGTGCCCAGCTTCACCCAGCTGGTCTGGATGTTGGGGATGTGCGGGTGCAGCAGCAGCCGGGCCATCGCGGTCACCGCGCGGTTGTCCCGCATGGTCGGGCCCGGGCGGGCGATCCCCGCCAGGTACACGGGCGCGTTGGTGTGCACGAACGGCAGCGTCACGAACTCGGTGAAGCCGCCGGTGCGCTGCTGGATGCCCGCGAGGGTGCGCAGGTGCCCGAGCCAGTGGCGGGGCTGGTCCACGTGCCCGTACATCATCGTCGAGCTCGACCGGATGCCCAGCTCGTGCGCCGTCGTGACGACCTCGATCCAGTCCGCCGCGGGCAGCTTGCCCTTGGTCAGGATCCAGCGGACCTCGTCGTCGAGGATCTCGGCCGCCGTGCCGGGGATGGTGTCGAGTCCGGCCTCCTTGGCGGTGGTCAGCCACTCGCGGATCGACATGCCGGTGCGGCTCGCGCCGTTGACGACCTCCATCGGCGAGAAGGCGTGCACGTGCATGCCCGGGACGCGTTCCTTCACCGCCCGCGCGATGTCGAAGTACGCGGTGCCGGGCAGGTCCGGGTGGATGCCGCCCTGCATGCAGACCTCCACCGCGCCCACGTCCCAGGCCTGCTGCGCCCGGTCGGCGACCTGGTCGAGGGAGAGGGTGTAGGCGTCGGCGTCCGTGCGGCGCTGGGCGAAGGCGCAGAAGCGGCAGCCGGTGTAGCAGACGTTGGTGAAGTTGATGTTGCGGGTGACGATGTAGGTGACGTCGTCCCCGACGGCCGACTTCCGTACGTCGTCGGCGACCCGCGCGAGGGCGTCCAGGGCCGGGCCGTCCGCGTGCAGCAGGGCCAGCGCCTCGTCGTCGGTGAGCTTCGTGGGATCGTCGGCCGCCGTGCGCAGGGCCTGCCGTACGTCGGTGTCGATGCGCTCGGGTGTCATGCCCGGGGCGGCGGCCTCGCGCAGGGCGTCCCAGTCGCCGTACACCTCGTCGAAGTCGTCCCGGCGGTCCGAGGTGCGGCCCTCGGTGTCGATGGAGCTGTGCAGGTCGGTGCGGCCGGACGCCGTGAAGACCTCCTCCGGCTCCTGCCACGGCAGGCCCTGCGGCAGGGCGTCGGGGCGGGCCAGGCCGGTCTCCGGGTCGGCCAGCGCGGCCACGTGCGGACGCAGCCGCGGGTCCAGCCAGGGCTCGCCGCGCCGCACGAACTCCGGATACACGCACAGGCGCTCGCGCAGCTCGAAGCCGGCCGCCCGGGACTTCTCGGCGAGCTGCTCGATCTGCGGCCAGGGGCGCTCGGGGTTGACGTGGTCAATGGTCAGCGGGGAGACCCCGCCCCAGTCGTCGATGCCGGCCGCGATCAGCCGCTCGTACTCGTCGTCGACGAGGTTGGGCGGGGCCTGGATGCAACCCGACGGGCCCATGAGGAGGCGGGCGACGGCCACCGTGGCGACCAGTTCGTCCAGTTCCGCGTCCGGCATGCCGCGCATCGCGGTGTCCGGCTTGGCGCGGAAGTTCTGGATGATCAGCTCCTGGATGCCGTGGTAGGCCCGGGTCACCTTCCGCAGCGCGAACAGGGACTCGGCGCGCTCCTCGTAGGTCTCGCCGATACCTATCAGGACGCCCGAGGTGAAGGGGACGGAGGAGCGGCCCGCGTCCTCCAGGACGCGCAGCCGTACGGCGGGCTCCTTGTCGGGAGAGCCGTGGTGCGGGCCGCCCGGCTCGGACCAGAGGCGGGTCGCGGTCGTCTCCAGCATCATGCCCATGCTGGGCGCCACCGGCTTCAGGCGCTGGAAGTCGGTCCAGCTCATGACGCCCGGGTTGAGGTGGGGCAGCAGGCCCGTCTCCTCCAGGATGCGGATGGAGATGGCGCGGACGTAGGCGAGGGTGTCGTCGTAGCCGTGCGCGTCGAGCCACTCGCGCGCCTCGGGCCAGCGGTCCTCGGGCTTGTCGCCGAGGGTGATGAGGGCTTCCTTGCAGCCGAGGGCCGCGCCCTTGCGGGCGATGTCCAGGACCTCGTCCGGGGACATGAACATCCCGTGGCCCTCGCGGCGCAGCTTGCCGGGGACGGTGACGAACGTGCAGTAGTGGCATTTGTCCCGGCACAGCCGCGTCAGGGGGATGAAGACGCTCTTCGAGTACGTGATGACGCCGGGCCGGCCGGCCGCCTCGAGCCCGGCGTCCCGCACCCGGGCGGCCGAGGCCGACAGGTCCTCCAGCTGCTCCCCCCTGGCCTGGAGCAGCACCGCCGCCTCGGCGACGTCGAGCGACACGCCGTCCCTGGCCCGTTTCAGGGCGCGACGCATGGAGTTCTCGGTGGGGCCGGTTCCGGAGGTCGCGGAAGTCGTCATCCTTCGAGCATACGAGTGCGCTGATCAGAGCCGGGGAAGCCCCGTCGGTGGAGACCCGTCATCAGCGGAAGCCCGTCAGTGGAAGCCCGTCAGTGGAAGGCCAGCCACCCTGTGCCCAGGACGAAGGTGAGCCCGGCGGCGGCCACGGCGGCCGGTCGGTTGCGGTGCAGCGCGAACCAGACCAGCGCGGCGGTCACGAGGACGGCCAGCGTGCCGATCCCGGCGCGCAGCAGCCCCTGGCTGTAGCCGTACTCGTTGAAGTGACGCACAAGCCAGGCGAACCAGGCAAGCCTCAAGACGCTCTCCCCCACGGTGACTGAGAGCCGGGCCCGTCACACCGTCCGGCGCGGTGGTCAGCCGCGCATCGGTGTGCACCCGACTCGGTTTGTTGACCCGCAGTTTAGTAGGGAGAGTCAACTGCCTTTGCAGGAAGCGTGGTTGTCAGAGACAGTCCGCGAGTCCGTCCAGCGCCTTCAGCACCTCCGCCTCCCCCGCCGGAGGCAGCTGCACCACGATCTCCTCGATGCCGAGCTCCGCGTAGTGGGCGAGCTTGCCCGGGGTGGGGTGGACGGCGTACGGGACGATCTGGAGGGCGTCCGGGTCCCGGCCCGCCTCCGCCCAGGCCGTCCGCAGCAGCGGCAGGGACTCGGACAGGCCGCGTCCGCCGATGGGCAGCCAGCCGTCCGCGTACTCGCTGATGTGGGCGAACAGCTTGGGCCCGGCGGCCCCGCCGACGAGCGTGCGCGGACCGACGACCGGGCCACGCGCCTTCCGCACCGGCTTGGGGTGTGCCTGACTGGCCCGGACACCGCCGAACTCGCCCTCGTAGGCGACCGGTTCCTCCGACCACAGGGCCCGCATCAGCCCCATCCGGTCACGCACGAGCTCGCGCCGGGTGCGCCAGCGCACGCCGTGATCGGCGGCCTCCTCCACGTTCCAGCCGAAGCCGAGCCCGAGCGTGAACCGGCCGCCGGACAGGTGGTCCAGGGTCGCGATCTGCTTGGCCAGGACGATCGGGTCGTGCTGGGCGACGAGCGTGATGCCCGTGCCGAGCCCGAGCCGGCCGGTGACGGCGGCGGCCTGGCCGAGCGCCACGAACGGGTCGAGGGTACGGCCGTACTCGCGCGGCAGCTCACCGCCCGCCGGGTACGGCGTCGTCCGCTCGACCGGGATGTGCGTGTGCTCGGGCAGGAACAGCCCGGCGAAACCGCGGTCCTCCAGCTCACGTGCGAGCCGGGTCGGGGTGATCGTCTCGTCGGTGAGGAAGATCGTCACGGCGATGCGCATGAACCATATCTACCCGAGGCAGACACACCTGTCCATACCGACCAGTCGGGACTTTCGGGGGCCCGTGACCTGTTCCGCTGATCCCCACCGGCGGATTCCCCTCCCTTGCACGCCGGTTAACGGCTGACTACAAGGGTTCCCACGCACCACCCCGCACCACCCATGCCACGTCACCGACGACATCTTGGGAGCAGCTGCATGTGCGAGGACAACCACGGCGGGCTCGGCCGGCGTGCCCTGTTCGTGACCGGAGCGGCCGCCGCGCTTACGTTGGGAAGCGTGAGCTTCGCTTCAGCGGCAGAGGGCAGCCGGGAGAGCAGAACGGTGCGCGGCACGCTGCCGCCCGGCTCCCCCGACTTCGTGTACGTGCCCGTCGAGGTCCCGGCCGGGGTCCGGGAGATCAAGGTCGCCTACACCTACGACCGGCCGTCCGTCCCGGCCGGCACCACGGGCAACGCCCTCGACATCGGCGTCTTCGACGAGCGCGGCACCGAGCTCGGCGGCCGGGGCTTCCGCGGCTGGTCGGGCGGGGCGCGCACCGAGTTCTTCCTCCGCGCGGACGACGCGACGCCCGGCTACCTCCCGGGCCCGGTGCGCGAGGGCACCTGGCACATCGCGCTCGGCCCGTACACGGTCGCCCCGCAGGGGCTGGCGTACGAGATCACGATCACGCTGACCTACGGGGAGCCGGGCGAGGCCGCCCGGCCGGTGTACCCGCCCGAGCGGGCCAAGGGCCGGGGCCGGGCCTGGTACCGGGGCGACTGCCACCTCCACTCCTGGCACTCCGACGGCCGCCGCACCCCCGCCGAGATCGGCGCCCTGGCGCGGGCGGCGGGCCTGGACTTCATCAACTCCTCCGAGCACAACACACACTCGGCGCACGCCCACTGGGCCGATGTGGCCGGGGACGACCTGCTCGTCATGCTGGGCGAGGAGATCACCACCCGGAACGGTCACGTGGTGGCGCTGGGCACCGACCCGGGCACCTTCGTCGACTGGCGCTACCGGGCCCGCGACAACCGCTTCGGCCGCTTCGCCCGCCAGATCCGCCGCGCCGGCGGCCTCGTCGTCCCGGCCCATCCGCACGCCACGTGCGTCGGCTGCAACTGGAAGTTCGGCTTCAACGAGGCGGACGCCGTCGAGGTGTGGAACGGCCCCTACACGCCCGACGACGAGGTCGCCCTCGCCGACTGGGACAGCATGCTCGTGGCGTCCGCGCGGGACGGCCGCGACTGGCCCCCGGCGATGGGCAGCAGCGACGCCCACCGCGACCCGGACGCCGTCGGCAGCCCCCAGACGGTCGTCCTGGCCGACGACCTCACCCGGGAGGCCATTCAGGAGGGCATCCGGGCGGGACGGTCGTACATCGCCGAGTCCGCCAGGGTCGAGCTGTCGTTCCGGGCCTTGGGCGGGCGCGGCGAACACGCGGGCATCGGGGGGCGGCTGCGGGTGGACCGCGACACCCCGGTCACCGTCCGCCTGGAGGTCACGGGCGCCCCGCGCTGCACGGTCCGTTTCGTCACCGACCAGGGCGTGCTCCACACCAGCGCGCCGCTGCCGGTGTCCGGCTCGGGCGTCGTCGAGTGGCGGACGACACCGTCGTACGCGGCGTACGTGCGGGCCGAGTTGCGGCACGAGACGGCGGCGGGACCCCTGCCCGGCGCGCTGGCGGCGCTCACGAACCCGATCTTCCTGGGGCACCGCACGGGATGACGAGCTGAGCTCAGCCCTCGTCCAGGTCCGCCACGACCGCCGCGTGGTCCGAGGGCCAGACTCCGTCCACGGGGCCGTCGCAGGCCCGCCGCACGTCCCGTACGCGGCCGAGTCCGCCGGGGCCGGGCGGGCCCACGTGGACGTAGTCGATGCGCGCGCTCGGCTCGTGGGGCGCCGCCACGTACGGGTTGGCGGCGTCCCAGGTGGCGGCGGGGGCGGCCGGGTCGGCGTACTCCCAGGCGTCGAGCAGGACCTGTCCGGGCACGGCCGGGGCGGTTCCGCGGCCCCCGAGGAGGCGGACCTCGTCGGAGTCGGGCCGGGCGTTGAGATCGCCGGTGACGACGGGCGGGAAGGGGGTGCCGCCGCGGTGCCGGGCGACGAACCCGGCGAGCGCGGCGGCCTGCCCGCAGCGGACCGCCGAGCCGTGCGGGACGGAGGTGAAGTGGGCCGTGAAGAAGGGGACGTCGTGGCCGGGGGCCGCCAGGCGGGCGTAGAGGGCCAGCCGGCCGTCGTCGGTCTCCGCCGGGGCGGGCAGCGGCAGCACGTCCCGGTCCACGACCGGCCATCGGCTGAGCACGGCGTTGCCTATGTCGACCGTGGCGTCCCCGATCCGCCGCCGCCAGCGCTCCGGCGCGGGCGAGGGGGCCCAGGCACAGTGCAGCCCCAGCTCACCGGCCAGCCACTCGGCGAGGTTCTCGCCGTCCGCGGCCCACACCTCCTGGAGGCCCACGACATCGGGACGCAGCTCCCTCAGGGCCGTGAGGATCGCCTTCTGCCGCGTCTGCCACGGCCCGAAGCGCCACCACAGATTCCACGTCACGATCCGCATCCGCAGCCACCCTGCCTTCGTCCCGGCGCGTCGAGGATCATTGAAGCAGGAGCCGTTGCAGAAACCGTGAGAACTTCGTGCCGAAGGAGACCCGCCGCCGATGTCCCGCCTCACCGACCTGCGGTTCCGCGCCGCCACGTCCTTCCAGCGCCGCATCAACCCCGTCCTGCGCCGCCTGCCCCTCCAGACGGTCCTGGAGACGACGGGCCGCGTCTCCGGGCTGCCCCGTCAGACACCGGTGGGCGGCCGCCGCGTCGGTGACTCCTTCTGGCTGGTGTCGGAGTTCGGCGAACGGTCGCAGTACGTGCGCAACATCAAGGCGGATCCGTGGGTGCGGGTGCGGATCCGGGGGCGCTGGCACACCGGGACGGCCCATCTCGTGCCGGACGACGACCCCGTGGCCCGGCTGCGGCGGCTGCCCAGATTCAACGGCCTGGGGGTGCGGGCGTTCGGCACCGACCTGCTGACGGTACGGGTGGATCTGGACACCTGAGAGGCGTCAGCCCGGCCAGACGATCGCCTGCACCTCGCTGTAGGCGTGCAGCGCGTAGGAGCCGACGTCCCTGCCGACGCCGCTCCTCTTGAAGCCGCCGAAAGGAGCTTCCATGTTGCGGCCCACGGTGTTCACGCCCACCCCGCCGGCCCGCAGCCGGCGCGCCACCCGGAAGGCGCGGGCGACGTCCCCCGACCAGACGTAGTCGATGAGGCCGTAGTCGGTGTCGTTGGCGAGGGCGATGCCCTCCTCCTCGTCCTCGAAGGGGATGACGACCACCACCGGCCCGAAGATCTCCTCGCGGGCCACGCGCATGTCGTTGCCGCAGTCGGCGAGGAGCGTCGGGGCGACGTAGAAGCCGGTGGGCAGGTCCGGGCGTTCGCCGCCCGTCACGACCACCGCGCCCTCCTTCCGGCCCAGTTCGACGTACGACTCCACGCGGTCCCGGTGCGCGGCCGAGATCACCGGCCCGACCACGGTGTCCGGCTCGCGCGGATCACCGACCTTCAAGCGGCCTGCGTACAGGCTCAGTTGATCCACCAGCCGGTCGTATACCCCGCGCTGCGCCAGCACCCGCGTCGGGGCCGTGCAGATCTGCCCGCTGTAGAAGGAGAAGGTGGTCCCGATCCCGGCCACGGCCGAGCCGACGTCCGCGTCGTCGAAGACGATTGCCGCACCCTTCCCGCCCAGCTCCATCAACTGCCGTTTCATGTCGCGCCCGCACACCTCGGCGATGCGCTGCCCGACGGCCGTGGAGCCGGTGAAGCTGACCATGTCGACGTCCGGTGAGTCCACGGCCGCCTCGCTCACCCCCTGAGACCGGCCGGACACCACGTTCACCACACCCCGTGGCACACCCGCCGCCTCCAGCGCCTCCGCCATGCGGTAGACCGACAGGGGGTCCTGCGGGGCGGGTTTCACCACGACCGTGTTGCCCATGGCCAGGGCCGGGGCGATCTTGCCGGCCGGGTTGGCCCAGGGGTTGTTGTACGAGGTGATGCAGGTGACGACGCCGACGGGCTGGCGGACGGCCAGGGCACCCATGACACCAGCCCTCCCCATCGGCCCTGCCTCGTTGATCTGCGGCGGCACCGCCCACTCGGCGGGCTCCACGCGCGCGTAGCGCCGGAACCGGGCGGCGGCGACGCCGACCTGCATCCCGCGTGCGGTGCCGGTGGTCGCGCCGGTCTCGGCCCGGGCGAGTTCCGCGTACGGCACGAGGTGGTCCCGGATGATGTCCGCCGCCCGGGAGAGCACCGCGGCGCGCTCCTCCGGCGCCGTACGCGACCACGGCCCGAACGCCTCCCGGGCCGCCGCACAGGCCGCGCGCACCTGGTCCCGCGAGGCCTCCGGCGCCCATCCGACGGTCTCTTCGGTCGCCGGGTCGACCACCTCGTAGTGCCCGCCGTCCGGCTCCACCCAGGAGCCGCCGACGAACAACGCCTGCCCGGACGTCACCTGGTTCACCTGGTTCACCTGGTGCTCACCGTCTCGGTGTCCCGCCGCGAGCGCAGCACCCGGCCCGGCACCGCCCCGGTCACCACGTCGTCCCGGATCGCCTCGACCCCGTTGACCCACACGGCCCGCACACCCAGCGCCCGGGAGTCCAGCCGCGGGCTGTCACCCGGCAGGTCGTGCACCAGGGTGGCCGGGCCCGCGTCGATCCGCTCCGGGTCGAAGAGGACGAGGTCCGCATGCCAGCCCTCCCGCACCTGCCCCCGCTCCCGCAGGCCGAAGAGCCGGGCCGGGTCGTCGGTCAGCATCTTCACCGCCTGCTCCAGACCGACCAGCTTCCGGCCCCGCAGACAGTCCCCGAGGAACCGGGTCGTGTACGGCGCCCCGCACATCCGGTCCAGATGCGCCCCCGCGTCGGACCCGCCGAGCAGCACGTCCTCGTGCTGCCAGGTCTCCGCCCGCAGCGCCCAGGACGCCGGGTCATTGTCGGTGGGCATCGGCCACAGCACCGTGCGCAGCCCGTCGTTGGCGCAGATCTCCACCAGGCACGCGAAGGGCTCCTGGCCGCGCTCCTCGGCGATGTCCTCGACGACCCGGCCGGTCAGCCCGGCGTTGGCGTCGCTGTAGGTGTCGCCGATGACGTACCGCCCGAAGTTCGACAGCCGCCGGAACACCCCGGCCTCCTTGGACCGGGCCCGGCGCAGCAGCTCGTCCCGGACGTCCGGATCGCGCAGCTTCTCGATCCGCCGCGGCACGGGCAGCCCGAGGACCGGTCCCCACCCGGGGATCAGGTTCAGCGCGCAGAAGGTGCCCAGGGACATGTTCATCGGCGTGAGGATCGGCATGGTCAGCGCCACGACCCTGCCGCCCGCCTTCCGCGCCTGCTCGCTCGCGAGGAGCTGCCGGGGCACCCGCTCGGGCACCGCCGCGTCGATGGTCAGCACGTTCCAGTTCAGCGGCCGGCCCGCCACCGCGCTCATCTCCACGAACAGATCGATCTCGGCGTCGCTGAACTGGTCGAGACAGCCCGCGACGATCGCCTCGATCTGCGTGCCCTCGTGCTCACCGACGGCCCGGGACAGCGCCAGCAGTTCGGCGGGCCCCGCGTGCCGGGAGGCGACCGGCTGCCCGTCGCCGTCGGAGTGGCTGGTCGACTGGGTGGTGGACAACCCCCACGCACCGGCGTCCATGGCCTCCCGCAACAGCCGTACCATCGACGCCAGTTGCTCCCCGGTCGGCTGCCCGCCCACCGCCTCCGGCCCCATCACGTACCGCCGCAGCGCACAGTGCCCCACCATGAACCCGGCGTTGACCGCGATCCGCCCCTCCAGGGCATCGAGGTACTCCCCGAACCCGTGCCAGCTCCAGGGCGCCCCCTCCTCCAACGCCACCAGCGACATGCCCTCGACCTTGGACATCATCCGCCGCGTGTAGTCGGCGTCCTGCGGCCGCTCCGGGTTCAGCGGCGCGAGCGTGAACCCGCAGTTCCCACCCGCGACGGTGGTGACACCGTGGTTGAGCGAGGGCGTGGCGTACGGATCCCAGAAGAGCTGGGCGTCGTAGTGGGTGTGCGGGTCGACGAAGCCGGGGGTGAGGACGAGCCCGGCGGCGTCTTCGGTGGTCCGGGCCTCCTCGGTGACCCGACCGATGACGGCGATACGGCCGTCGCGCATGCCGACGTCGGCGGTATACGCCGGGGCGCCCGTCCCGTCCACGACGGTCACACCCTGGATGACGTGATCGAGCATGAGCTACTCAACTCCCTTAGGTTCATTGCCCTAAGGGGCGCGGGGCTGTGTCAATTTGCGGCTCCGCCGCGTAGGCGCGACAAGCCACGACGTACCCGCACCCGCCAACGGCGATCAGGCAGCACCCCGGAACCGCGAAGTCCGATGCACAGGATCCGTGTCGATCTTCGGAATCACGTGCTCCCCGACCAACCGGATCGTCTGCAGCGTCTCCTCCTTCGGCACCCCCACCGGCAACCCGAAACTCAACTGATCCGCCCCGGCCCGCTCCCAGCGCTCGCACTGCCGCAGCACCTCGTCCGGGTCCCCGCAGATCAGCAGTTCCTCCTCGATCAGCACCTCGACGAACTCCTCGGTGTACTCCGGCAGCGTCTCCGGCCACACCGGGAACCCCTCGGGCCGGGGGAACGTGTCGTGGTACCGGAACACCAGCGACGGCAGATAGTGCAGCCCGCCGCTCGCCGCGATCCGCACCGCCTCCGCGTGCGTCGGGGCGCAGATCGCCGTGGTCGTCACCATCACGTTGTCGTTGACGAAGTCCCCGACCGGCTCGGCGTCCACGATCGCCGTCTTGTACTGCTCCAGCACCCACTCCATGTCGGAGACCTTCTGCACGCTGAAGCCGAGCACGCCGAGCCCCTTCTTCGCGGCCATGGCGTACGACGGCGGCGACCCGGCCGCGTACCACATCGCGGGGTGGGACTTCCCGTACGGCTTCGGCAGGACCTTCCTCGGCGGCAGCGACCAGTGCTTGCCCTGGAAGCCGGCGTACTCGTCCTGGAGCCACATCTTGGGGAACTCGGCGATGGTCTCCTCCCAGAGTTCCTTGGTGTGGTTCATGTCGGTGATCCCCGGCAGGAAGCCGAGGATCTCGTGGGAGCCGGCGCCCCGCCCGCTGCCGAACTCGAAGCGCCCTTCGCTGAGGTGGTCGAGCATGGCGACCTTCTCGGCGACCTTCACCGGGTGGTTGACCGGCGCGAGCGGGTTGAAGATCCCCGAGCCCAGGTGGATCCGCTCGGTCGCGTGCGCCAGGTAGCCGAGGAAGACGTCGTTGGCGGAGAGGTGCGAGTACTCCTCCAGGAAGTGGTGCTCGGAGGCCCAGGCGTACTTGAAGCCCGACGTGTCCGCCTGGATGACGTACTCGGTCTCCTCCATCAGCGCCTTGTGCTCGGCGAGCGGGTCGGTCTCGGCCCGTTTGCCCACGTATCCCTGTACGAAGACCCCGAATTCCAAGGAGGTTCACCGCCCCACGGTCGTATCTGACGGAGCGTCAGATCAGTGAGTCCGACTGTTCCACCGGCCCCCATGAGCGTCAATAGCTGATGAGCCGTCAGATAAGCCTCGCCGCGGTCAGATGACGCTGACTCCCGCCAGCCATCCGCCGTCGATCACGAACGGCTGCCCCGTGATGTACGACGAGTCCGGCGAGGTCAGGAACAGGGCGAGCCTCGCCACCTCCTCCGGCTGCCCGACCCGCCCCAGCGGCACGAGCTTGCGGTACAGCCGGTCGAGCCCCCTCGCCGCCGCCTCCGGGTCGGCGTCGGGATCCAGCCGGGCCGGGTTGGACATCGCCGTGTCGATGGCGCCCGGGCAGACGGCGTTGACGCGGATCCCCCGTCCGGCCAGCTCCAGGGCGGCGACACGGGTCAGACCGACCACGGCGTGCTTGGTCGCCGCGTACGCGCCCACCGCCGCCATCCCGGTCAGGCCGGTGTAGGAGGCGGTGTTGACGATCGTGCCCCCGTCGGCCATCTCGGGAGCGACCGCCTTGATGCCGAGGAAGCACCCCACCTGGTTGACCCGCACGACCTGCATGAACTCGTCGAGGGGTGTGTCGAGGAGGGTGTTGAAGCGCAGGATGCCGGCGTTGTTCACGAGCCCGTCGACAGGGCCGTACGCGTCCTGGGCCGCGGCGACGGCGGCCTGCCAGTCGTCCTCCCGGCCCACGTCGAGATGGACGTACTTGGCGCCGATCTCCTTCGCGAGGGCCTCGCCCTGGTCGTCGAGGACGTCCGCGACCACCACCCGGGCCCCCTCGGCCGCGAACAACCGTGCCTCCTGTTCACCCTGGCCGCGCGCTGCGCCGGTGACGATGACGACCCGTCCGTCGAGCTTGCCCATGGGGCCTCCTCACAGGTGGGGAGCGACCTCGGCGCCGAACGCCGCCATCTGGTCGGTCAGTTCACTGCGGCTCCGGCTGCGAAACCGCACCTGGATCTGGTGCACGCCCATCGCGCGGTAGGCCCGCAGCGACTCGGCGAGCTCCTGGGGGCCGCCGGTGAGGGTCCCGCGGCCCACGTCCCAGCGGGGCGGGCCGACGTACAGCGGCTCGGTGATGGCGCCCACGGTGAAGCCGCCGTGGACGCCCTCCCGTTCACGTATCTCAGCGATCCGCGCGATCTGCTCCGGCAGCCGGTCCCTCGGGTCCCCCTGCGGCAGCCATCCGTCGCCCTTGAGCGCGGCCCGTCGTACGGCGGCGGGCGAGGAGCCGCCGACCCACAGGGGGACGCGCTCCTGCACCGGCCGGGGCCGCTGCCCGAGCCCCTCGAAGTCGTACAGCTTGCCGTGGTGCTCGGGGAACTCGTCGGGGCCGAGGGCGGCGCGCAGGGCGTCGAGGCACTCGTCGAGCACGGCGCCGCGCTGCCGGAAGTCCACGCCCAGGGCCTCGAACTCCTCCCGGACGTGCCCGGCACCGACCCCGAGGATCAGCCGCCCGCCGCTGAGGTGGTCGAGCGTGGCGTACTGCTTGGCGGTGAGCAGCGGGTGCCGCAGCCCGACGACGGCGACGTGGCTGAGCAGCCGGATCCGCTCGGTGGCCGACGCGAGGAAGGCGAGGGTGGCGACGGGGTCGTACCAGACCGTGCTCATCGCGGCGGCCAGCCGGCGCGGGATGCCGACGTGGTCGCAGCTCGCGAGGTAGGCGAAGCCGGAGCGGTCGGCGGTGCGGGCGACGGCGAGGAGGTCGTCGGGGCCCGCGCCGGCCTCCCAGGGCTCCGTGTAGAGGGTGCTCTGGGACTGGACGGGAAGCTGCATTCCGTACCGCAGGCTCACCGGGTGCCGCCCGGCCACAGTCCCTCGTCGCTCAGCCCGAGCAGCTCGATGGCGTTGCGCCGCACGATCCGCTCCACCACCCCCGCTTCCAGGTGCCCCATCTGCGCCTCGCCGACCTCGCGGGACTTGGGCCAGGTGGAGTCGGAGTGCGGGTAGTCGGTCTCGTAGAGGACGTTGCGCAGGCCGATCGCGTCGAGGTTGCGCAGCCCGAAGGCGTCGTCGAAGAAGCAGCCGTAGACGTGCTCGGCGAACAGTTCGGACGGTGGCCGGTGCACCTTGTCGGCGACGCCGCCCCAGGCCCGGTTCTCCTCCCACACCACGTCGGCCCGCTCCAGGATGTAGGGGATCCAGCCGATCTGCCCCTCCGCGTACATCACCTTGAGGTGGGGGAACTGCTCGAACTTGCCGCTCATCAGCCAGTCGACCATCGAGAAGCAGCAGTTGGCGAAGGTGATGGTGGAGCCGACGGCGGGCGGGGCGTCGGCGGAGGTGGAGGGCATGCGGCTGCTGCTGCCGATGTGCATGGCGATGACCGTGCCGGTCTCGTCGCAGGCCTGGAGGAAGGGGTCCCAGCCGTCGCCGTGGATGGAGGGCAGCCCGAGGTACGGCGGTATCTCGGAGAAGGCGACGGCACGGACCCCGCGCGCGGCGTTGCGCCGAACCTCCTCGGCCGCCAGCTCGGCGTCCCACAGGGGGATGAGGGTCAGGGGTATGAGACGGCCCCGCGCGTCGGGCCCGCACCACTCCTCCACCATCCAGTCGTTGTAGGCGCGGACGCAGAGCAGCCCCAGTTCGTGGTCCTTCGCCTCGGTGAAGGTCTGGCCGCAGAAACGCGGGAAGGTCGGGAAGCAGAGGGCGGACTGGACGTGGTTGACGTCCATGTCGGCGAGCCGGGCGGGGACGTCGTAGGACCCCGGGCGCATCTGCTCGTAGGTGATGACCTCCAGCTTGATCTCGTCCCTGCTGTACCCCACGGCCGTGTCGAGCCGGGTCAGGGGACGGCGCAGTTCCTCGTAGACCCACCAGTCACCGACGGGTCCGTCGTCACCGGGTTCACCCATGACGGGCCGGAAGCGCCCGCCGAGGAACGTCATTTCCTTGACGGGCGCACGGACGATCCGCGGTCCGACGCCCCGGTACTTCTCCGGAAGCCGGTCCTGCCAGACGCTCGCGGGCTCCACCGTGTGGTCGTCCACGGAGATGATCAGCGGAAACGTGCTGTCGTGGCTGTCCATGACGCGCAGGGTAGCGCCGATCTGACGGGGCGTCAGCTATATGTGCGGGGGGCGAAGGGCCGGAGAATGGACGAGTTGGCCATCATGGAGGCCCTCCGGATGGGCCACTGCCGGGGCGTCCAGGAAGGGACCGTCCGGTGCAAGCCGGCGTGGGACGAGCCGGCGTAGGAGAACTGGTGCCCGGGTCCGGACACACATCGGCCGCGGCGGCTCCCCCTCCGCGCCGCCGCGGCCGAACCCCGTGTGAGGTGGCTTACTTCGTCGGCTTGAAGGGCTCCGACGTGGCGTGCAGGTCCTTGGTCTCGAGCGGCTCGTCAGTCGCGTGCAGGTCCTGCTTCTTGACGGCGCCCTCGTTCCCTGGCGGGCAGGTTCCTCGGTCCCCCAGCGGGCTCGTTCGGGTCGGGTGCAGGGTCTGCGGGCTTGGAACTCGTCGCCCCATGATCGTCAACTTCCCCTTGGCATGGATCAAAGCAGTGAGGTCGGCGGGCCCGTCCGGTCACTCCCCCGAGTCCGGCCGGACGGGCCCGCCTGGGCCGCTCACCCTATTTCTCAAGTGCGGGGCCCTGTGCAGTGACCCGTCTGCCCCCCGACGCGACGGATCGACTACGTCAAGCATGGCGTGGGGCGATAAACGAATGATGAACGCCCGCGGCGGGGCGTCAGGCCGCCCGTACCGGAGAGAGCAGCGCCCGCACCTCCGCGGCCTCGGGCGAGCCCAGCTCCTCGTAGATGCCCGCCGCCTCCTGCCAGCAGACCTGGGCCCGGCCGGTCTGCCCTATGCCGCTGAGCGCCCGGCCGAGCACGGTCAGGACGTTGCCCCGCCGCCACTCCCCGCCGATGCCGCGCAGCACGGTCAGCGCCATCTCGGCGTTGGCGGCGGCCTGTGCGGCGCGCCGGGCGGCGAGGTCCACCTCGGCCAGCCGGAACAGGCTCATGCCCTCCCACAGGCGCTGCCTGCTGTCGCGGAACACCTCCAGCGCCTCCTGCAGCCGTTCGGCCGCGGTGCCGAGGTCACCGCTCTGGGTGAGGGCGAGCCCGAGGGCGTAACGGGCGTTCGCCCCCCGCATGGTGCTGCCCATGGCGTCGTAGATGCCGATGCCCTCCTGGGCCAGTGAGACCGCGCTCTGGGTCCGCCCGGTCGCCAGGTGGATCCGGGACAGGTTGCACAGCGCGGCGGCCTCCCCGGGCCGGTTGTCCATGGCCCGGAAGTGCTCGATGGCCCGGGAGAGGTGCTCCTCGCCGTCCGCGTGCCGGTTCTGGTACAGCGCGATGATGCCGCGCGCGTTGCGGGCCCAGCAGACGGGAAGCAGGTCGTCGGCCTGCTGCGCGAGGAGTATGGCCCGCTCGGCCTCCTGGTCCGCCCGCTCGAACCGGCCACTCACGTGGTGGACGTTGACGAGCGTCGTCAGTGCCCGGGCCTCCGCCCGGGCCAGGTCGAACTCCCGGGCCGCGTCCCGGAGGGCCCCGGCCGTCGCCTCGTACTCCCTGGCGTTGGCGCCCGACTCGGAGAGGTCGTGCGCGGCCCACAGCAGGTCGATGGCCCGGGGCAGGGTGCCCGGCTGCCCGGCGGACTGCCGTACGCACGCGAGGAGGCAGATGGCCTCCGCGTACAGCCAGTCCTGCGCCGCGTGCCGGTTCTCGAAGCGCAGCCCCGGATACGAGGTCGGTTCGAGGTGGTCCACCAGCGTGTCGCCCGGCCGCTCGATCGCGAACACGGCCGCCGCGGAGGCCAGATAGAAGTCCAGCAGCCGCGACAGCGCCGCTCCCCGCTCGCTCGGCGGCAGTTCGTCCCGTTCCGCGCACGCACGCGCGTAGAGCCGTACGAGATCGTGGAAGCGGTAGCGGCCGGGGGCGGCCGACTCGAGGAGCGAGGTGTCCACGAGCGACTCCAGGAGGTCCTCCGTGTCCTCCACGGGAAGATCCAGGACCGCCGCCGCGGCCGGGAGGGAGATGTCGGGGCCGTCGGCCAGGCCCAGCAGGCGGAAGGCCCGGGCCTGGGCGGGCTCCAGCTGCCCGTAGCCCAGCTCGAAGGTGGCCTTCACCGCCAGGTCACCGGCCTGGAGTTCGTCCAGTCGGCGGCGTTCGTCGGCGAGCTTCGCGGCGAGCACCGACACCGTCCAGGTGCGGCGCGCGGCCAGTCTGGACGCCGCGATGCGGATGGCGAGCGGCAGGAAGCCGCAGGCCGCCACGACGTCCAGGGCGGCCTTCCGTTCGGACGCGACCCGCTCCTCGCCCACGATCTTCGTGAACAGCGCCAGCGCCTCGTCCGGCGACATCACGTCCAGGTCGATCAGATGGGCACCCGCCAGGTCCACCATCCGCACCCGGGAGGTGACCAGCGCGGCGCAGCCGTCCGTGCCGGGCAGCAGAGGACGTATCTGGGCGGCGTCGCGGGCGTTGTCCAGCAGGACCAGCACGCGGCGTCCGGCCAGGACCGAGCGGTACAGGGCCGCGCGCTCCTCCATGGAGTCGGGGATCGCGGTGTCGGCGGTGCCGAGGGCGCGCAGGAACGAGCCGAGGACCGTCTCCGGCTCCGCCGCCCGGGCGCCCGCGCCCTGGAGGTCGACGTACAGCTGCCCGTCCGGGAACGCCGCGCGGGCCTGGTGGGCCACGTGCACGGCGAGGGTCGTCTTGCCGACACCGCCGATACCGGCCAGCGCCGAGACCGCCATCACCCCGCCGTCGGCCGAGGCCAGGATGTCGCCGAGCTCGCGTACGAAGGCGGAACGGCCGGTGAAGTCCGGCACCGTCGCCGGCAGCTGGGCCGGGCGGACCGGGGCGGAGGCCGGCTCCGGGGCCGGGGAGGAGGGCTCCGCGAGCCCCGGGTCGGCCTGGAGGATCCGCTGCTGCAGCTCGCTGAGGCCGGGGCGCGGGTCCACACCCAGTTCGTCGGCGAGCAGGCGCCGCGTGTCGGCGTACACCGCGAGTGCCTCGGCCTGGCGGCCGCTGCGGTACAGCGCCAGCATCAGCAGCTCGCGGAGCCGTTCACGCAGCGGATGGGCGGCGGTGAGGGCGGTGAGCTCCGAGACCGCCTCCGCGTGGCAGCCCTGCTCCAGGTCCATGTCCAGGCGGGATTCGAGGAGCTGGAGCCGCCACTCCTCCAGGCGGACGCGCTGCGCCTCCGCGTACGGGCCGGGCACGCCGGCCAGGGTCTCCCCGTCCCACAGGGCGAGGGCCCGCCGCAGCACGTCCCGGGCGTGGCAGAGGTCGCCGGCCGACCGGGCCTTCTCCGCCTCCGTGGCCAGGTCCTGGGCGACGGCCAGGTCCAGGGCGCCCTCGGCCAGGTCACGGACCGCGTATCCGCCGGACTCGCTGGCCAGGACGCCCGCGTCCAGCACCTTGCGCAGTCGGGAGGCGTACGTCCGCAGCGCCGCCAGGGCCTGCGAGGGCGGTTCCTCGCCCCACAGGGCGTCGATCAGCTCAGCCGCCGTGGCGGTCCGGCCCTCACGCAGCAGCAGGGCGGCGAGCAGGGCGCGTTGCTGGGGGGACCCGGTGGTGATGGGCTCGTCTCCGCGCCAGGCGCGCACCGGTCCGAGCACGCCGAAGCGCAGCGCCGGCACCGACGCCGGTTCCACCGGTTCCGCCGACTTCGCCGAGGAGCCGGGACGCCGCTGCTCCGGTACGCGCGGCACACCGTCCGGTACACCGTCCATGCAGTCCCCCTAGACATCCTGAGCAACCACGCCAGTCTGCCTTGTGCACGGCGGGTACGTCAGCCGTGGGGGACACCGATCACGGCCCGACGCACGGGAGTCCACAAGACCCGCACACTCTCTTCCCACACAAGCGCACAAGAAGCCTCTCCGTCAGGGCGAGTTGGAGCGATCGGGCCAGGAGACGCGACGGGGTGCCCAGGTCAGGAAGTGACGGGGCGCCCGGATGCTCCGGTCAACGGGGTGCCCGGTGATCCAGCCGGTGGTGTCGGCGCGACGGGGCTCGGGCGTCGGGTCATAGTGGATCCCGTAGACCGACAGTCGCCCCACCCCGAAGGCGGTCCCATGCCCGGCGAGCAGCCGCAGACGTACGAGACCCTCGACGAGCGGTTCCGGACCGGCCTGTGCCAGGCGGGGGACTCCAGGCTGGAGGTGCTCTTCGAGGGGTGCCGGTGGGCCGAGGGGCCCGTGTACGTGCCCGCCGGGCGGTATCTGCTGTGGAGCGACATCCCGAACGACCGGCTGCTGCGCTGGGACGAGACGACCGGCGCCGTCGGGGTCTTCCGGACGCCGGCCGGGCACCCGAACGGCAACACCCTGGACGGGCAGGGCCGTCTGGTCACCTGCGAGCAGGGCAACAGGCGGGTGACCCGGACCGAGCACGACGGTTCGGTGACCGTGATCGCCGAGCGGTTCCGGGGGAAGCGGCTCAACAGTCCGAACGACGCCGTCGTGCGGTCCGACGGCTCGATCTGGTTCTCCGACCCCGAGTTCGGGATCGCCTCCGACTACGAGGGGCATCGCGGGGAGAGCGAGATCGGCGCCCGGAACGTCTACCGCGTGGACCCCGGCAGCGGTGAGGTGCGGCTGGTCGCCGACGGCTTTCAGGGGCCCAACGGGCTGGTGTTCTCCCCCGACGAGCGGCGGCTGTACGTGTCGGACAGCCTGGCCAACCAGATCCGCGTCTTCGACGTCCAGGACGATTCCACGCTGACCGGCGGCGACGTCTTCGCCCTGGGCGGGAACGGCCACTTCGACAACATCCGCTTCGACGACGAGGGACGGCTCTGGGCCGCCGCGATGCACGACGGTGTGCACTGCTACGACCCCGACGGCACCCTTCTCGGCCGGGTCCTGGTGCCCGGCACCGTCGCCAACGTCCGCTTCGGCGGGGCCCGGCGGAACCGGATGTTCATCGCCGCCGACACCACCCTCTACTCCCTCATGATGTCGGTCACGGGGACCCCGGCGCTGCCGACCGGCCCGTGACACCGGGGCCGTCCCGCAGCGCCCCCTTCACGACCTTCCCGCTCGCGTTGCGCGGCAGCTCCGCCACGAACTCCACCGTTCTCGGCACCTTGTAGTTCGCCATCTCCCTGCGGGACCAGGCGATCAGGTCGTCCGAGGTGAGGAGAGCGCCCGGCCGCCGGACGACGTACGCCTTGCCGACCTCGCCGAGGCGCGCGTCGGGGACGCCGATCACCGCCACGTCGGACACGTCCGGGTGCAGGCCGAGCAGTTGCTCGATCTCCGCCGGGTAGGCGTTGAAGCCACCGACGATGAACATGTCCTTGAGGCGGTCGGTGATGCGCAGGTTGCCCTCGGGGTCCAGGACGCCGACGTCGCCGGTGCGCAGCCATCCGTCCGGGGTCAGGACCTCGGCGGTGGCGTGGGCGTCCTCGTAGTAGCCGGACATGACGTTGAAGCCGCGGACCAGGACCTCGCCCGCGCCGGTGCCGGGTTCCAGGGGGCGGCCCTCGGCGTCCACCACCCGTACCTCGGTGCCGGGGATGGCCCGGCCGGAGGTGGAGGCGATGACCGTCGGGTCGTCGCCGCGGCGGCACATCGTGACGACGCCGCCGGCCTCGGAGAGGCCGTACGCCGTCAGGACCGTACCGACGCCGAGTTCCTCGCGGAGCCGCTCGACGAGCCGCAGCGGCACCACCGCCGCGCCCGTCACCACCAGCCGCAGCGCCGACAGGTCGTGCGCGTCCCGTGCCGGGTGGTCCAGGAGGGACTGGAGGAGGGTCGGGGGGCCCGGGAGCACGGAGACCCGTTCCGCCGCGAGGTTGGCGAGGGCCGTGTGCACGTTGAACACCGGCTGGGGGATCATCGTCGCGCCCCGCATGAGGCAGGCGAGCACCCCGGCCTTGTAGCCGAAGGTGTGGAAGAAGGGGTTCACGATCAGGTAGCGGTCGCCCCGGGTCAGGCCCGCCAGGTCGCTCCAGATGCCGTACGCGCGCAGCGACTGCGCGTGGGTGACGACCGCGCCCTTCGGGCGGCCGGTGGTGCCCGAGGTGAAGATGATGTCCGAGGTCCAGGGCCCCTCGACCGCGTCGGCCCGGGCGCGCACGGCCGCCGGGCCGACCCCTTCCCCACCGGCCAGGAAGTCCTTCCAGGTGAGGAAGTCCGCCGGGGCGTCCTCCGCGAGGACCACCACCCGCTCCAGCTCGGGCAGCCCCGGCAGCGGGCCGGTGCCCGGGCCCTCCCCCGCCGCTCTGCGCAGGGAGGCCACGTACGAGGTGCCGAGGAAGGTGCCGGTCACGAAGAGCAGCCGCGTTCCGCTGCGGCGCAGGACGTCCGCCGCCTCCGTCCCCTTGAAGCGGGTGTTCAGCGGCACGAGCACCGCGCCCGCCGAGACCGCGCCGAGCGCGGCGACGATCCAGTCGAGCGTGTTCGGCGCCCAGACGCCGACCCGGTCACCGGGTTCGACCCCGTTCGCCAGGCAGGCCGCCGCCGCGCGCTCCACACGGGCGCCCAGTTCCGCGTAGGTGATCCGGGTACGGCCCTCGACGACGGCCTCGACGTCCGCGTACCGCTGGGCCGCCGACCGCACCAGGCCCGGGATGCTTCCCCACTCCGTGTCCGCTCGCACAGCAAGCCCTCCCACCCGTCGTCGGCACAGGAGCTGACTGACCGTCAGATTAGCTGTAATCTGACGGCCTGTCAGCGAACCGTTCGGGCCGGAGGTGCGCGCACCATGGCAGCAGCATCGGCAGGCCTCGGCCCCAAGGGCCGCGGTCTCGAGGGCCGCGGTCTCAACGGCCTCGGCCTCAAGGACGCCACCGCCATCGCCGGCATCGGCCGGACGCCGTTCGCCAAGCGGCTCCCCGAGGACGAACGCACCCTCGCCTGCCGTGCCGTCCTGGCCGCCCTCGACGACGCCGGGATCGCGCCCGGCGAGGTCGACGCCCTCGCCTCCTACACCATGGAGGAGACCGACGAGGTGGAGCTGGCGAAGGCCTGCGGCTTCGGTGACCTCACCTTCTTCAGCAAGGTCGGCTTCGGGGGCGGGGGTTCGTGTGCCACGGTCGGCCATCTCGCCGCCGCCATCGCCACCGGGCAGGCGAGCGTCGGGGTCGCCTGGCGGTCCCGCAAGCGGGGCAGCGGACCCCGGCCCTGGACGAACACCACCGTCCAGCTCCCGACACCGGCCCAGTGGACCCGGCCGTACGGCCTGCTCCGGCCGGTCGACGAGATCGCCATGCTCACCCGCCGGTACATGCACGAATACGGCGCCACCCGCGACCACTTGTTCAACGTCGCCCTCGCCTGCCGCAACCGGGCCAACCAGAACCCCGCCGCGATCATGTACGACCGGCCCCTCACCCGCGAGATGTACATGACGTCCCGGTGGATCAGCGAGCCGCTCTGCCTCTTCGACAACTGCCTGGAGACGGACGGGGCGCTCGCCTGTGTCGTCGTCTCCGCCGAGCGGGCCCGGGACTGCCGCCGCACACCCGTCTACGTCCACGCCGCCGCCCAGTCGCTGCCCGCCCAGCACCACGGCATGGTCAACTACTGGAACGACGACCCCCTCACCGGCCCGGCCTGGGCCGCCGCCCGGCATCTGTGGAAGCACTCCGACCTGACCCCCGAGGACGTGGACGTCGCCCAGATCTACGACGCCTTCACCCCCCTGGTCCTGCTCTCCCTGGAGGGCTACGGCTTCTGCGGGCGCGGCGAGGGCGGGGCGTTCACCGAGGGCGGGGCGCTGGAGATCGGCGGGACGCTGCCCGTGAACACCGGCGGGGGCGGGCTGTCCGAGGCCTACGTCCACGGCTTCAACCTCATCGACGAAGGGGTGCGGCAGCTGCGCGGGACCAGTACCGCGCAGGTGCCGGGCGCCTCGGTCTGCCTGGTCACCGCGGGTGAGGGTGTCCCGACCTCCGCCCTGCTGCTGAGGAGCTGACATGCTCAGTCCCGTCACCGACGCCGACGGCGCCCCCTTCTGGGAGTACGCCGCCCGGGGCGAACTCCGGGTCCAGGGCTGCGCCGGCTGCGGCGAGCTCCGCTTCCCGCCCCGGCCCTGCTGCCCGCACTGCCAGTCCTTCGAGTCCGAGTGGCGCCTGGTCTCCGGTGGCGGCCGTGTCTGGTCGTACGTCGTCCCGCACCCGCCGCTGCTGCCGGAGTACGCGGAGCTGGCGCCGTACAACGTGGTCGTGGTCGAACTGGACGAGGCACCGCGCATCCGGCTGGTGGGCAACCTGGTCGCCGGGCCGGGTCAGGCGCTCAACTCCTTCTCGACGAACAGCCTTCGTATCGGCGCCCGGGTGCGGGCCGTCTTCGACGAGGGCATCCCCCGGTGGGTCCTGGAGCGCTCATGAGCGGTGTGCTCGTCACGGTCGACCAGGACAGCGGGGTCGCCGTCGTCACTCTGAACCGGCCCGACCGGCTCAACGCCATCGATCTGGGGATGGCCGGTGAACTCGCCCGCGTCTGGCGGGACCTGCGGTTCGACGACTCCGTGCGGGCGATCGTCCTCACCGGTGCCGGTGAGCGTGCCTTCTGCACCGGGATCGACCGGGACGCCGTCGTGCCGCAGCCGAACTCGCCCTACGCACAGGACGATCCGCTGCTCGGCGTCGGGCCCAAGGCGAACGACCTGTGGAAGCCGGTCGTCGCCGCCGTGCGCGGGATGGCCTGCGGGGGCGCCTTCTACCTGCTCGGCGAGGCGGAGTTCGTGGTCGCCGACGCCACCGCCACCTTCTTCGACCCGCACACCACCTACGGCATGGTCAGCGCCTACGAGTCCGTCCTCATGGCGCAGCGCATGCCCTACGGGGAGGTCGCGCGGATGGCGCTCATGGGGACGGCCGAACGGATCTCGGCCCGGCGGGCGTACGAGGTCGGGCTGGTGTCGGAACTCGCCCCGGAGGGCGAGGTGCTGGCGGCGGCGACCGCCTGTGCCGCCGTCGTCGCCGGATACCCGACCGAGGCCGTGCAGGGGACGGTCCGGGCGCTGTGGGCCGCGAGCGAGGCCGGGCGCTCCCGGGGCCTCGCGCAGGCACCGCATCTCATCGCGCTCGGGAACGCGACGGGCGACCGGCAGGCCCGGCTGTTCGCGGGGCGGGGGCGGGAGTACCGGTTGCGTTAGAGAATCGTTTACCCGTACACGCGTATCCTCGACGCGTGGTGACGCATCGGATGATCGACGTGAACGGCATACGCCTGCACATCGCCGAGCAGGGCGAGGGCCCGCTCGTGGTGCTGCTGCACGGATTCCCGGAGTCCTGGCACTCCTGGCGGCACCAGTTCGGGCCGCTGGCCGAGGCCGGTTTCCGGGTGGTCGCGCCCGACCAGCGCGGGTACGGCGGCAGTGACCACCCCGAGGACGTGTCCGCGTACAGCATCCTCCACCTGGTGGGGGACGTGGTCGGGCTGATCCACGCGCTGGGCGAGGAGCGGGCGTTCGTCGTCGGGCACGACTGGGGAGCGCCGGTGGCCTGGCACACCGCGCTGCTGCGGCCGGATGTGGTGCGCGGCGTGGCGGGGCTGAGCGTGCCGCCGCCGTTCCGTGGCGGGCAGCCGCCGCTCGCGACCATGCGGGAGCGGTTCGGCGGGCGGTTCTACTGGAACTACTTCGAGCAGCCCGGCGTCGCCGAGGCCGAGTTCTCGGCGGACACCCGCGCCACCCTGCGCAAGCTGCTGTACTCCGCCTCCGGTGACGCCCCGGGCGCCGGGCGCCCCGAGCAGGCCCTGGTCGACGACCTGGAGCGCGGCTGGCTCGCGGACGCGCCGGACCCCGAGGTGCTGCCCGAGTGGCTCACCGAGGAGGACCTCGACACCCTCACCGAGAGCTACGCGCAGGGCTTCACCGGCGCGCTCAACTGGTACCGCAACCTGGACCGCAACTGGGAGCTGACCGCCCCCTGGCAGGGAGCGGTCGTGTCCCCGCCCGCGCTGTACGTGTACGGCGACCGGGACCTGGTCCCGGCCTTCCCGGGCACGCCCGAACTGATCGAGGAGCTCCCGGAGTTGATGCCGAACCTGCGCCGGAAGCCGCTCGTGCTGCCGGGCTGCGGCCACTGGACGCAGCAGGAGCGGCCCACCGAGGTGAACGAGGCGCTGCTCGACTTCCTGACGGAGCTGAGGGACTGACGGACTGCCAGGCCCCTTCTGTCAGGCCTCGTCAGTCGTCGACGAGGGCCTGGCCGTCGACCTCGCAGTGGTCGACCGAGTCCACCAGGCCCGGGCCGACCTCGACGTCGACGGTCGCCCTGCCCTGCGCGGGGACCGTGACGTCCCCGTACCGGTCGACGACGGTGATGCCCTGCGCGTCCTCGAAGGTCACCGAGACCGAGAAAGTCGCCTTGCGGCCGTTGGGGTTGCTGACCTCGACGGTCGCGTACGGGCGGGCGGCGCTCGCGCAGCTCACCAGCTTCGCCGTGCCGTCCCGCAGGGCCTTGCCGCTGCCGGAGCCGGAGGAGGACGTCGGCGTGGAGCCGTAGTTCGGCCTGCGGGTGTACGAGCCGCCGCCACTGCTGGTGCTGCCGCCGCTGCTCGCGTAGTAGTCATCGTCGTCGTCGGAGCCGTAGGACCCGCCGCTGGAGCCGCCCGAGCCGTAACCGCCGCCCGACGTCGACGAACTCGAACTGTCGTGGTCCTGGCTGGAGCTGCTGCACCCGCCGCCGTGTCCCCCGCTGCTGCTGTGGCCGTGGCTGCCGCCACGGCCCCGGCCGGTGGAGAACCCGGTCAGAGCCAGGACGACCAGGACGAGTACCGCCGTGAATTTGAGCTTGCGCCCCCGTATCCGCATGGCGGAGAGCCTAGTGATCGCCTGTCACGGTCATGTCACCGCGTGGCGACCGGGCCGTACCCGGCGTAGCGTCGTGGGTGGAAGCGGCGCACGGGCCGCTCCCCGATGAGCGACGGCCGCCGTCCGGAGCCCCTTCCGTACGCCGGCGACGGCCGTCCCCGGGGCGTCAGGCGGTGCGCGCCTCGCCCGTCAGGCGGTACGCGCCGTCCCCGTCCCCTTCTCCGCGTCCAGCGCGTAGACGCAGCGGTCCTTGCTGCACGCGTACACCACCCCGTCCTGGACGACCGGGGAGCCGGTGATCTCGCCGCCGGTGGCGAGCTTCCAGCGCAGCCGGCCGTCGTCGGCCTTCAGGGTGTAGAGCAGGTGGTCGGTGGAGCCGAAGTGGATGCGGCCCTCGGCCACCGAGGGAGCGCCCACGATGTCCCCGCCCGCCTGGAAGCGCCACTTGGGTGTGCCGGTGACCGCGTCCAGGGTGTAGAGGCCCTTGCCGCTGCCCACGTGGACGTGGCCCGCGGCGACCAGGACGGGGTCGACGGACGTGCGGGACTCGGTGGCGATGCGCCAGCGGTCACGGCCGTCGGTGGCGTCCAGGGCGTAGACCGTGCCGAGGTAGTCGGCCAGGTAGATGCCGCCGCCGGTGACGGCCGGGCCCGGGACGAAGGTGGGCGGGGAGAGAAAGACGGCCGGGGGCCTCGAAGTGCCACTTCACATGCCCGGCGGCCACGTCGAGGGCGAGGACGCGGGTGCCGGCGCAGACGTAGACGTAGCCGTCGGGCGCCGGGGTGACCCGGACCGGGACGCCGCCGCAGGAGGCCGCGTCGCCGATCGGGTACGACCAGCGCTCGTCGCCGGTGCGGGCGTCCAGGGCGCGCAGCCGGGCGTCCTGCCAGACGTAGACCGTGCCGTCGTGCAGGGCGGGTCCGGCCTCGGGGGACTCGAAGTCGGTCTGGCAGCCGGTGATCTCCCAGAGCTTCTGCCCGTTCGAGGCCTCCCAGCCCTGGACGCCGCCGCCCCGGGTGCCGGTGACGACGCTGCCGCGGCCGGCCTTGAGGGAGTAGACCCAGGCGTCCGTCTGGAGGCGCCACAGGTCGCCGCCCTCGCGGGCGTCCAGGGCGAACAGGGTGGGCCCGTCGGAGGCGTGGATCCGGCCGTCCGCGACCGCCATGGACCAGGCGACGTCCCGGGTCTTGAAGCGGCGGCGGCCGGTGGCGACGTCCAGGGCGTGCACCTCGAAGGAGGTGACGTAGACCAGGTCGTCGGCGACGGAGGGGGTGCCCCAGACGTCGTTGGACATGCGGAAGCGCCAGGGCCGCCAGCCACCGGCCTGCTCGGGCGGCACGGTCGGGGCCGGGGGCGCGGCGACGGCGGGGCCCACGGCGGGGTCCGTGCCGTTGACGCCGGGGCGGGGCTTGGACCAGGAGGCGGCGAGCGCGGCCTCCGGAGGGGGTGCCTTGACGGCGGCGGCACGGACGTCGGCGACGCGCGGACCCGGGCCGATGGGCACCTGGCCGCCGGCCAGCCGTACGGGGCCGGTGTCGGGGCCGCCGACCGGGGCGGCGACGGACGCGGCGGGCACGGGCGCCGGGACGACGGGGTCGTGCGAGGGCGGCGGCGGAAGGGGCGCGGGGCCCGGAGCCGGGGCGGGGCGTCCGCCGCCGCTGCGGCCGGGGCCGGGGGCGGGCTTGCCGGCCGGGCGGCCGTTGCGGCGGGACTCGATGAGGCCGACGGCCCGCTCGGGCAGCCAGGCGGAGGCCGTGCCGCTGTCGTCGGAGCCGGAGCCGAAGAGGTGGGGGGCCAGCTGGGCCTGGAGGTCGGCCGGGTTGGGGCGGGCCGTCGGGTCCATCTGCATACAGGACTCGATGAGCGGACGCAGTTCGTCCGGGAGACCCTCCAGGTCCGGGCCCTCGCGCAGCAGCATGAAGACCGTCTCGACCGGGTTGGCGCCGTGGAAGGGCGGGTGTCCGGTGGCGGCGAACACCAGCATGGAGCCGAGGGAGAAGACGTCGCTCGCGCCCGTGACGCTGCGGGAGTCCTTGGCCTGCTCGGGGGACATGTAGGCGGGCGTGCCGACGGCGACGTTGGTCATCGTCAAACGTGTGTTCGAGACACCCGACGCGATCCCGAAGTCGATCACCCGGGGGCCGTCCTCGACGACGAGGACGTTGGACGGTTTGAGGTCGCGGTGCACGAGACCCGCCCCGTGGATGGACTGGAGCGCCTCGGCCACACCCGCCGCCAGCCAGCGCACCGCCTGGGCCGGCATCGGGCCGCAGTCGTTCACTATCTCCTCGAGGGAGGGCGCGGGGACGTACGCGGTGGCCAGCCATGGCACGGCGGCGCGCGGGTCGGCGTCCACGACGGCGGCGGTGTAGAAGCCGGAGACGGCCCGGGCCGCCTCCACCTCACGCGTGAAGCGGACCCGGAACAGCTGGTCCTCGGCCAGTTCCGTCCGGACGGTCTTGATCGCCACGCGCCGGCCGGACGCCGAACGCGCGAGATAGACCAGCCCCATGCCGCCGGCACCCAGCCGTCCCAGCACCTCGAACGGCCCGATCCGCCGCGGATCGTGCTGCGTCAGCTGATCCACCACTCTGCCTGCCACCTCCCCGTACGAGCCGCGCCAAGCCACATGTTCCACGCGACCCCGTGCAGCGTCTCACCACCGCACCGCCATGGCGGCACGCACCCCGATTCTTCCTGGCCGGAGCCGTGGTGGCGAACCCGGTGACATTTGGGATGTCTCGGCACAGAGGCGATCAAACGATGACCAAACCATGCCTGCTCAGCGGTGCAGCAGCGCGAAGGACGCCCCCTGATTGTCCGTGACGACGGCCACCGTGCCGTACGAGGCCTCGAAGGGCCCGGCCTGGACACGGCCGCCGAGCCGGAGCACGTCCTCCAGCGCGGCCGGTACATCCTCGACGGCGAAGTGCACGAGGAAGTGGGGCGGCATCTCCGCCGGGAACACGTCGGAGACGGGGGCGCGGCCGAAATCGGGCTCGGCGTCCGGCCCGAACAGGGCCTCCTGGAAGAGATCGCCGTAGAAGGCATCGGCCGCCTCGGCGTCCCGGGCGTACAGCTCGGCCCAGGCGAAGGTGCCCGGCTCGTGCCGCCTGCCGAAGCCGGGGTACTCCTCCGGCTGCCACAGGGCGAAGACGGCCCCCTCGGGGTCGGTGACCAGGGCGGTGACGCCCAGCTCACCGGCCGGGACCGGCGCCGAGACGACCTGCCCGCCGGCCTCCCGGACGCGCCGGGCCAGGGCCACCGCGTCCGGCGTCGCGAAGTACACCGTCCAGACGGTGGGCAGCCGGCCGTCCACCTTGCGGACCAGCGCGGCCACGGGTTCGCCGTCCTTCAGCGCCTGCGCGAAGGAGCCGAACCAGTCCTCGAAGGTCCACCCGAAAAGTTCACCGTAGAACCGCTTGCCCGCCTCGACGTCGGCAAGCTGCGCGTCCACCCAGCAGGGGACGCCCTCTGCGTACACCGATGCCCTGTTTTCGGCCATGCCGCCAACGTAACCGTGACTGCCACAGCCCGCAGACCAGGCACACCAGCCTCCGTACTCCCTCGCACCCCATTTGCAGTCGGCCGAATCGCGCCCCGATCCTGCCTCGGTAAGCTGACGTCATGACAGGACAAGTGCGTACCGTCGACGGCCGTGTGGCCGGCCGGCGTGGGCAGGCGACCCGGCAGAAGCTGCTCGACTGCCTCAGCGAGATGCTCAGCTCCTCCCCCTACCGGGATGTCAAGGTCATCGATGTCGCCCGGAAGGCGGGTACTTCGCCCGCGACCTTCTACCAGTACTTCCCGGACGTCGAGGGCGCTGTCCTGGAGATCGCCGAGCAAGTGGCGACCGAGGGCGCCGCGTTGACCGAGCTCCTGGAGGGCCGCTCCTGGACCGGCAAGGCCGGCTGGCAGACGGCGCAGGAACTCGTCGACGGGTTCCTGGAGTTCTGGCGCAAGAACGACGCGATCCTCCGGGTCGTCGATCTCGGTGCCGCCGAGGGCGACAAGCGCTTCTACAAGCTCCGCATGAAGATCCTCAACTCGGTGAACAACTCCCTCGCGGACGCCGTCGCCGAGCTCCAGGCCAAGGGCAGGGTCGACAAGGACGTGAACCCGGCGGCCATCGCCGGCTCGCTGGTCGCGATGCTCGCGGCCGTCGCCTCCCACCAGAAGGGCTTCTCCTCCTGGGGCGTGAAGCAGGCCGAACTGAAGCCGAACCTCGCGCTGTTGGTGCACCTGGGCGTCACCGGCAGAAAGCCGACGAAGTAGCCCGGCGCGGCGGACCCGGCCCGTTACCCGTACCCAAGTCCTGTCTGGCAGGCGGCGGTCCACCCGAGTGGACCGCCGCCTGTCGCGCTTCTCACCGCCGTACGTCCCCGGATCACCGCCGTACGACCCCGGATCACCGCCGTACGACCCTGAACACGCGGATCTCCCGATCCACCCGCGCCTGGTAGGCCGCGTACGGCGGCCAGAACGCCAGTACCGCCTGCCAGGCCGCCGCCCGCTCCTCCCCCTCCAGCAGCCGGGCCGTGACCGGAATGTCCCGGCCCTTCCAGCTGATCTCGGCATCGGGGTGGGCGAGCAGATTGTGGCTCCAGGCGGGATGCCCCGGCCGTCCGAAGTTGGACCCGACGAGGATCCAGCCGTGCCCGTCCTTCTCGGGCATGCAGGCGAGCGGCGTGCGACGCGGCGCCCCGCTCCTCGCCCCGGTCGAGGTCAGCACGACCCCCGGCAGGAGCTGCGCGCTGAGCAGCACCTTTCCCCGGGTGAGCCGGTGCACGGCCCGGTCGAGGGCCGGGAAGACGTGCGGTGCCACGCGCGCGAACCCGCGGGTGGACGACACCTTCTGCACGAACCGCACGCCCCTCATCGGCCGGCCTCCTCGAAGACGTCCGCCGCGTCGGCGGCGTGCGCCCGCAGCCGGTGCACCGGCCCGAACAGCAGCTCGTCGCCCGCGGCGCGCTTGAAGTACAGGTGAACCTCGTGCTCCCAGGTGAAACCGATGCCGCCGTGCAGCTGGATCCCCTCGGCGGCGGCCGAGCGCAGGGCCTGGAGCGCCTGGGCGAGGGCCGGCCCGCCGGCCGCCTCCTCGCGGACCTCCCGCGCCTCCTGTGCGGCGGCCCAGGCCGCGTAGTACGCCGCCGAGCGGGCCGCCTGCACCTGCACGTACACGTCGGCCAGCCGGTGC
>NZ_GG657757.1:3878876-3915574 GCF_000158955.1 Streptomyces viridochromogenes DSM 40736
TCGGCCTTGGTGTTCCGCAGTTGGACGCGGGCCTGCGGACGGGTCGCGTCCAGTGCGGTCAGTCGTACCCGGGTGAGCCCGGCCGCGTCACCGCGCACCAGGAAGAGCAGCACGCGGGAACGGGCGAAGCCCCCGGCGTGCGCGGCGACCAGGAGCACATCGGCGCTGTGCCCGTCGAGGACCTGCTCGACCTGCCCGTACAGCCGCCAGCCGCCGTCCGCCCGCCGCGCCTGCACGCCCCCGGCCCGGCCGCCGCCCGCCCAGTCCCCGCGCGGGTCGTGGCCGGTGAGCGCGAGGGCGGTGGTGAGGGCCGGGCCCGGCACGGCGAGGGCGGCGGTGAGGCGGCCGGAGGCGATGCGCGGGAGGAGGCGGGCCCGCTGGGCGTCGGTGCCGAGGGCGAGCAGCAGGGGCGCGGTGAGGACGGCCGTGGCGAGCAGGGGCGAGGGGGCGAGGGCCCGGCCCGTCTCCTCACAGGCCAGGGCCAGCTCGGTCACCGAGCAGCCGGCGCCGCCGTGGTCCTCCGGGAGGGCCAGCCCGGGCAGGCCGAGCTGCTCGGCGAGGGCGCTCCACAGGGCCAGGTCGTGTCCGGCCGGGGTGTCGACGGCGGCCCGCAGCTCCTCGGGGCCGCAGCGCTTGTGGAGCAGTTCGCGCAGGGTGCGGCGGATCTCGTCCTGTTCGGTGGTGAAGCGGGCGTCCATGGGGTACCACCTCCGCATCTGACGGGGCGTCATATTAGGGCGCCGGGACGGGGATGCCCAGAGTCCTGCCGCGCTTGCGCTCCGGGTTATCTGATGTACCGTCAGATTCATGGTTGCCCGGAGGAACGTGGCCGTCGTCGGTGTGGCCCTCTCGGACTGCGGCCGGGTGGACGACGCGACTCCCTACGCCCTGCACGCCCAGGCGGCCCGGCGCGCCCTGGCCGACGCGGGCCTGGACCGGTCGCTGGTCGACGGCTTCGCCTCGGCGGGCCTCGGCACCCTGGCCCCGGTCGAGGTCGCCGCGTACCTGGGACTTCGCCCCACCTGGGTCGACTCCACCTCCGTCGGCGGCTCCACCTGGGAGGTCATGGCGGCCCACGCGGCGGACGCGATCGCGGCCGGGCACGCGCGCGCGGTGCTGCTGGCCTACGGCTCGACGGCCCGCGCCGACGTCCGCGCGGGCCGCCGCACCGGCACGCTGTCCTTCGGCACCCGCGGCCCCTCACAGTTCGAGGTCCCGTACGGCCACACCCTGATCGCCAAGTACGCCATGGCGGCCCGCCGCCACATGATCGAGTACGGCACGACGATCGAGCAGCTGGCGGAGGTGGCGGTCCAGGCGCGGGCCAACGCGGCCGCGAACCCGGAGGCGATGTTCCGCACTCCGGTCACGGTGGACGAGGTCCTGGCCGGCCCCATGATCGCGGACCCCTTCACCAAGCTGCACTGCTGCGTCCGTTCCGACGGCGGGGCGGCGGTGCTGCTGGCGGCGGAGGAGTACGTACGGGACTGCCGTACGGCACCGGTGTGGGTGCTGGGCAGCGGGGAGCACGTCTCGCACGCGGCCATGTCCGATTGGCCGGACTTCACGGTGTCCCCGGCGGCGGTGAGCGGCCGGCTGGCCTTCGAGCGGGCCGGCGTACGGCCGGACGAGATGGACCTCGCGGAGATCTATGACGCGTTCACCTACATGACCCTGGTGACGCTGGAGGACCTGGGCTTCTGCGGGAAGGGCGAGGGCGGGGCGTTCGTGGAGAAGGGGCGGCTGCGGGTCGGGGGCGGCGGGCTGCCGGTGAACACCGACGGGGGTGGGCTCTCGGCTCAGCACCCCGGGATGCGGGGATTGTTCCTGCTGGTGGAGGCGGTGCGGCAGCTGCGGGGCGAGGCGGGCGGGCACCGCCAGGTACGACGGGCCGACGGGACACCGCCGCGACTGGCGGTGGCGTCGGGGACGGGTGGGTGGTTCTGCTCGTCGGGGACGGTGGTGTTGGGGGCGGGGTGAGGGGGCCGGGAGCCCGGGAGGCCGGGGAGCCCGGGAGCCCGGGGAGCCGGGAGGCCGGGGAGCCGGGAGGCCGGGAGCCCGGGAAGCCGGGAGCCCGGGAGCCCGGGGAGCCGAGAGCCCGGGAGGCCGGGAGGCCGGGGAGCCCGGGAAGCCGGGAGCCCGGGAGCCCGGGGAGCCGAGAGCCCGGGAGGCCGGGAGGCCGGGGAGCCCGGGAAGCCGGGAGCCCGGGAGGCCGGGGCGTCAAGGAGTTGGGGGGCCGGGTGACAATCGGGGGATGGCAACCGATCTTCATGAGCTGCTGAGGTCACTGCGGGTCTGGGACCCGGAGGTCACCCGGCTGCCCCCCTTCGATACCGAGGCCGCCCCCACCACCCCGCTGGAGCTGTTCACCGAGTGGTTCGCGGCGGTGGTGGCGGCCGGACAGTCCGAGCCGCACACCATGTCGCTGGCGACCTCGGACGAGGCCGGCCTGCCCGACGTGCGGATCGTGATGCTGCACGGCGCTGACGAGGCCGGCTGGTCCTTCGCCTCCCACGCCGGCAGCCGCAAGGGCCGCCACCTCGCCTCCCGCCCGTACGCCGCGCTCTGCTTCTACTGGCCGGTGCTGGGCCGGCAGGTGCGGGTGCGCGGCACGGTGTCAGCCGCCCCGTCCGCCGACGCCCAGGGCGATCTCCACGCCCGCTCGACGGGCGCGCTGGCCGCGGCCCTGACCGGGCGCCAGAGCGAGGTCCTCGGGTCGGTGGCGGAGCTGGCACAGGCCTCCCAGGCGGCCTGGGAGCGGGCCGCGCGCGAGCCGGATACCTCGGTGCCGTCCTGGACGCTGTACCGGCTGCGTGCCGAGGAGGTGGAGTTCTTCCAGGGCGACGAGGCCCGCCGGCACGTACGGCTCCGCTACCGGCGCGCCGAGGAAGGGTGGACGCGGGAACTGCTGTGGCCGTGAGGGCGTGAGGGGGCGCAGCGGCCGGGGCCTGCCCACCGCGCGGGTAAAGGGGAGCGCGCGTAAATGGGATGGACACCGCCCCCGCGCCGACGGCGAGTGTTGGGGCGGAATGAATGCATGAGCAGATCTGGGACGCCGACGCCGCCCAGCGCTATGACACGCCCGGGACCGGCATGTTCGCGCCGGAGGTCCTGGGACCGGCCGTGGACCGCCTCGCCGAGCTCGCGGACGGCGGAGCGGCCCTGGAGTTCGCGGTGGGGACCGGCCGGGTGGCGGTGCCGCTCGCCGCACGCGGAGTGCCCGTCACGGGCATCGAGCTGTCGGTGCCGATGGTGGAGCGACTGCGGGCCAAGGCGGACGAGGCGACGATCCCCGTGATCGTCGGCGACATGGCGACCACCGTCGCGCCCGGTGAGTTCAGCCTGGTCTACCTCGTCTACAACACGATCTCCAACCTGCTCACCCAGGCCGAGCAGGTCGAGTGCTTCCGCAACGCCGCCCGTCATCTCACGCCCGGCGGCCGGTTCGTGATCGAGCTCTGGGTGCCCGAGCTGCGCAAGCTGCCACCGGGCCAGACGGCCACCGTCTGGCAGTCCGACTCCCAGTACATCGGTCTGGACACCTATGACGTGCTGCACCAGCGCGTCGTCTCGCACCACTTCTTCTTCGACGAGACCCAGCAGGCCCGGCTCAGCCGCAGCCCGCACCGCTACATCTGGCCGGCCGACTCGACCTCATGGCCCAGCTCGCCGGATTCGAGCTGGAGACCAGGCACGCGGACTGGTCCGGTAGCGAGTTCACCGCCGATTCGCGTTCCCACGTCTCCGTCTACCGCCTTAGCCCGTCTACCGCCTGAACCTGCCCCCCCCCGCCGGAACCTGCCCCCCGCCTGAACCTGTCCACCGCCTGAATCCGTCTACCGCCCGAAGTCGTAGACCGCGAAGTCCGCCACCGGCCGGTATCCGATCCGCTGGTACAAGCCGTTGCTGGTCGGGTTCGCGAGGTCCGTGAAGAGCAGCACCTCCGTCGCCCCGGCCGCCAGGGCGGCGCGGCTGACCTCGGCCGTGGCGGCGCCCGCGTAGCCGCGCCCGCGGAGGTGGGCTGGCGTGTAGACGGAGGCGACGCGGACCTGGCCGGCGACCTGGGGGGTCGTCCCGGCCATGGCGACGGGAGTGCCGTCGGGGCTCTCCCAGAAGGTGATGCCACCGTGCTCGATGCGCGCGTTCGCCCACTCGCCGACGTCCCGGACGGTGCCCGTGCCGACGGCGTCCGCGAACTCCAGGTGCCAGCGGACGAGTAGCTCACGGTCCGGCGCGACGGCGATCCGGGGCCTGCCGGGCGGTACCGGCCGGGGCGGGGTCAGGGTGCCGAGCCGGTAGAGCCGCTGGCGCTGCCGGAGCACGGCGGTGGCTCCCGTGTGCCGGCGCCAGGCCTCGGCGAAGGCGCCGGCGGTGTCGCGGTCGGCGCTCACCCCGGGCAGGGGCCGCCCGAGTCCGGCCAGTCGCGCGGCCAGGGTGCCCGCCTCCTCGGCGGTCAGCGAGGTGAGGTTCAGCTGGTGCGGGGGCGTGCGGAAGAACGTCGCCCGGACCACTCCGTCCCGTTCCAGCACACCGAACTCCGGTGCGCCGTCGCCGTACACATGCGGTCCATGGGTGCGCAGCGTCTCCGTGACGGTCAACGGGACGGTGTGCAAGGCAGGCCGGGAGTCGAGGAAGTCGCCGGCGCGGGTCAGGAAGTCGTCGAGGTCATGGGTGAGGTGCCAGTCGGCGGTGTCCGTGTCTGTGTGCGTGTCCGTATCCATGCCCCATGGTGCCGTCGGCCCCCGTCCCGGCGCCTCCGAATTCTTCGCTTCCCCCGCTCACTTACCGCTGTCCTCGGCGCGGGTGTGGGCCACGAGCGCGTTGGCGTGGCCGTGTCCGAGACCGTGCTCGGTCTTGAGCCAGTCGACGAGTTCCATGTGCCGGGTCAGCGGCGAGGAGCGGACGAGCGCCTGCCAGTCGGCGATCGGTCGGCCGTACTTCTTCTCGATGGCGGGAAAGTAGCTGGCGGGGCCCTTCACGGGTGCGGTCATCTCGGGTGGTCCCTTCTCGGTGGTTGCCGGATATGACCGCCGGGACGGGGCGGACTCATCGCGGAGCCGAAGTGATCTGCGTCATACGGCCGTCCGGCCCTGGCTCCTCACGGTCCTGCCGGCTCCGGATCCGTGGCCAGGCGGGCGTGCAGATGGGCGTCGCGGAACGCGTCGTGCCGGCCCTCCTGGAAGATCGCCCCACGCAGGGTGCCCTCGTAGGCGAATCCGCACCGCTCGGCGATCCGGCAGGACGCGTCGTGACCTAGGGCGTGATCCAACTCAAGTCGGTGCAAGCCGAGTTCGGTGAGTGCCCAGTGCGCGGCAAGCAGCAGCGCCCGGGTGGCGACGCCCTGGCCGCGGGCCTCGGGGAGCACCCAGTAGCCGACGCGGGCGACCTTCAGGTGGTACTTGATCTCGTTGACGCCGATGTGCCCCAGTGCCGTGTCGCTGCGGGCGTCGGCTATCCGGAACGACATCGACGTGCCCTCCGTGGCGCTCTGCGCCCGGGCGAGCAGCGACTCCTGGGCACTCCTGCGGTCCGTGACCAGCCTCAGCGGGGTGTTCCAGCGCTGGAACTCCGGGTCCCTGAGGCCGCGCAGCCACGTCTCGACGTCGGAGCCGGACGCCGCGTCCCAGGGGCGGAGCCGGAGGCCGTGGCCGAGGAGTTCGGTCAGAGGAGCCGGGGACTGATCGCGTATGGGGGCCATGGGGCCATTCAAACCCGTGTCCGAGGCGCGGTGCAGGAGGGTGAACGCCGCACACGGTGTCATCGTCGGTCGGTAGCGTGACCGCCGTGATGGTGGGCACCGAAGAGACCCGGCTGGTCGTGCTGCGCGGCAACAGCGCCTCGGGCAAGTCGTCCGTCGCCGCCGGGCTTCGCGAGAGGTTCGGCCGTGGCCTGGCCCTGGTCGGCCAGGACAACCTCCGCCGCGTCGTGCTCCGCGAACGAGACCGGCCCGGCGCCGCCAACATCGGCCTGATCGACCTGACCGCCCGCTACGCCCTGGACGCCGGGTTCCACGTCGTCGTGGAAGGCATCCTCCATGCCGACCGCTACGGCGAGATGCTCGCCGGACTGCGCGCGGACCACCGCGGCCCGACCCACGGGTACTACTTGGACGTACCGTTCGCGCAGACCCTCGTCCGGCACGCCACCAAACCGATCGCCGACGACGTCCACGAGGGGCAACTGCGCGACTGGTACCGGCCGCACGATCTGCTGCCGGGCGGAGTCGAGACCGTCGTCGGCGCCGACAGCGGCCTGCACGAGACCGTCGACCGCATCATGCGGGAGACCGGCCTGGGCTCCTTGCCCGCGACGGACCGCTGACCCGGAACACCGGGATCCCCTCCCGGAACGTCACCTCCAGTTCCGCCCCGGCCGACAGCTCCCCCGCTCCGACCACCTCGGTCATCATCCTCGGGCCCTCGGCCAGGTCCACCACGGCGGCTACGTACGGCGTGCGGTCCGTGAAGGGCGGCAGGTCGTTGCGGTGGACGACGGACCAGGTGTAGAGGGTGGCGCGGCCGCTCGCGGGCTCCCAGGCGACGTCCTCGCTCCAGCAGTGGGGGCAGAACTCGCGCGGGTAGTGGTGGGCCCGGCCGCAGGCCCGGCAGCGGCGGATCAGCAGCCGGCCCTCGGCGGCGGCGTCCCAGTACGCGCGGGTGAAGGCGTCGGGCTCGGGCAGGTCGAAGCGTCCGCTCATCAGAACAGTCCCAGCGCGCTGTCCAGCGACCAGGTCTGCCAGGACATCCCGAACAGGCCGACCCACGACATCAACGCCATCATCGAGTTCTGCCCCTGCTCGGCGACGTCGTGGATCATGAGCGTGAAGTAGAGGGTGTTGAGAAGCAGTCCGCCGACCAGCGCGACCGGGGTGAGGAAGCCGGTGATCAGGCCCAGTCCGAGGGCGAGTTCCGCGTAGACCACGACGTACGCCATCACGCGCGGGTGCGGCGCGACGACCGCCTCGAAGCCCGAACGGACCGCGCTCCAGCGGTGCTTGCCCGCTATCCCGGCCGCCCACGCGATGCCGGTGCCCCGTTCGAACCAGGCCTTGCGGTCCTTGTGCCGCCAGCTCTCCAGCCACCACAGCCCGAGCCCGATCCGCAGTACGGCCAGCCACTGCGGGCCGGTGAGCCAGATCGTGTCCATGAGATCTGACGGTACGTCAGATATGCGGATGCGCAAGGCCCCACAGCGCCTGAACGTCAGCGTCCTCGTCGAGATCGACGGCGGGAGCGTCGACGCCACGAGCGCGCCGCCCTGTGCGCGAACTCGGTCGGCGGCTTCATCCCTCGCCATCCCTCGTCGGTGGCCGACGCCGACGGACGTCAGGAACGATCACCGGCTCGCCACAACCGGGCCCGTGACGCCACGAGCCCCACCCTCTCCCCCTACAGCCGTGATCAATCCGAAACCAATTCCGGTCTTGACCGAGACCCATCAAGCAGGCCTGTGGCTACGCTCGCGCTCATGGCCGAGTCCACAACGCCCCCACACTCCTCCGCGCACCCCACACCGGACCGTCCGGTCTACGTCATAGGCGGCGGCCCCGGCGGACTCGCCGCCGCGTACGCACTGCGTGCCCGGGGCATACGGGCGGTCGTCCTGGAGAAGTCCGACCGGGTCGGGGCGTCCTGGCGCGGCCACTACGACCGGCTGCACCTGCACACCACCCGCCGCCTGTCGGCCCTGCCCGGGCTGCCGATGCCACGCCGGTTCGGGCGCTGGGTGTCCCGGGACAACGTGGTGCGGTACCTGGAGAAGTACGCCGAGCACCACCGGCTCGAGATCGTCACCGGCGTCGAGGTGTCGCGCATCGAGCGGACGGCCGACGGCACGGGCTGGCTGCTGCACGCCACCGGTGGCCGGGAGCTGAGCGGTGCGGCGGTCGTCGTCGCCACCGGCTACAACCACACGCCCCGCGTGCCCGACTGGCCCGGCCGCGACACGTACCCCGGCGAGTTCCTGCACGCCGGTGAGTACCGCAACGGCAAGCCGTACGCGAACCGGGACGTGCTCGTCGTCGGCGTCGGCAACACCGGCGCCGAGATCGCCGTCGACCTGGTGGAGAGCGGGGCCTCCCGGGTGCGGCTGGCGGTGCGCACCGCCCCGCACATCGTGCGGCGTTCGACCGCCGGCTGGCCCGCCCAGTACAGCGGCATCCTCGTGCGGCGGCTGCCGGTCGGCCTCGTCGACCGGATCAGCCGGGCGCAGGCCAGGGTGGCGGTTCCCGACCTGTCGGCGCACGGCCTGCCCCGCCCCGACACGGGGCTGTACACCCGGGTGAAGCAGGGGGCGATCCCGGTGCAGGACGTCGGTCTGATCGACGCGGTCCGCAAGGGCAGGGTGGAGATCGTGGCCGCCGTGGACGGCTTCGAGGACGGCGGCAAAATCGCGCTGGCCGACGGCAGCCGGATCTCCCCGGACGCCGTGATCGCCGCGACCGGGTACGTCCGCGCCCTGGACGGCCTCGTCGGCCACCTCGACGTCCTCGACGCGCAAGGGAAGCCCGTCACCCACGGCCCCCGCACCCCACCCACGGCCCCCGGCCTGTACTTCACGGGCTTCACCAACCCGATCAGCGGCAACCTCCGCGAGATGGCGCTCGACGCGGTGCGCATCGCGAAAGCGATGGCCCGCGACCGGTCGCTCGCCGCGGGGGCGGTGTCACGCCTGCCGGGCTGAGAGGAGGCCGGGGCCCCGCACTCCTGACTCCCGGCGGGGCCGGACGGCGACGGGGTCCGGACAGTGGCCCGGGGCCGGACTGCGTCGCGGCGGGCGCACTGCGACCGGGGCCGATGCCGCACCCCTGCCTGCCGCCGCGACGGGACGACGGCCGGGCCCGGACAGCGGCCAGGACCGGACTGCGTCACGGCTGCCGCCGCGCTGAGACCGGGACCGCACTCCTGCCTGCCGGCGGGCCCGGACGACGACCGGGGCCAGACAGTGGCCGGAACCCGACAGCGTCACCGCTGCCGCACTGAGACCGGGACCAAGGCCGCACTCCCGCCTGCCGCCGCGCCCGGGGCCAGACAGTGGCCGGGGCCCGACAGCGTCACGGCTGCCGGACTGCGACCGGGGGCCGGACTCCGGAGTGCCGCCGCAGCCCCACGCCGGCCGGAGCCGGGCTGCCGTCCGGGCCGGAACTTGCTGGCCGCACGACCGTTCCTGACGTGGAGTCAGTTCGGATAATCTGACATGGCGTCAGTTAGCGGCTGTCTCACAGGAGCGGGCGGAACGATGCTTGGATCGACCCACGGCACCCTCACCACCGACTCCCGCCGGGCCCGGGCCATCGCCTGTGGCGAACGGTCCGGGCCCGCCGTGCACGGCAGGCCGGCCCAGGTGGGCGACCTCGACGTCAGCGGGCGTCCCCTGCACGCCGGCGTACCCGATCTGGACCTCTTCTTCCGCCCCCGGTCCGTCGCCGTGATCGGGCGCCTCGGACAGCGAGGGCCGCCCCAACACCGGCATCACGCGGCAGTTGGCCGACTGGGCCGGGCGGGTCGGTGCCCGGCTGTATCCGGTGCATCCGAGCCGGCCGTCCGTCTTCGGCACCCCCTGCTCCCCGTCCGTCGCCGACCTGCCCGAGCAGGTCGACCTGGCCGTGGTGCTGGTCGGCGACCCGCTCCCCGTCGTCGAGGAACTCGCCGAGGCCAAGGCCCGGTTCGCGGTCGTCTTCGCCTCCGGCTTCGCGGAGACCGGCGAGGCGGGCGCGGCCGCTCAGCGACGGCTGGCCGAGGTCGTCGCCCAGTCCGGGCTGCGACTGCTGGGCCCCAACACCAACCTCAACGCCTTCGAGCGGTTCCGCGACGACCTGGAGGGTCCGGCGATCGCGCTGATCACCCAGTCCGGCCACCAGGGCCGCCCCGTCTTCGCCCTCCAGGAGCTCGGCATCCGCCTCTCCCACTGGGCGCCCACCGGCAACGAGGCCGACCTGGAGACCGCCGACTTCCTCTCCTACTTCGCCGAGCGGCCCGAGGTCGGCGCCATCGCCTGCTATCTCGAAGGGCTGAAGGACGGCCGCTCCTTCCTGCTCGCCGCCGACCGGGCCGCCCGGCGCGGTGTGCCGGTCGTCGCCGTCAAGGTCGGCCGCACCGAGACCGGCGCCCGCACGGCGGCCTCCCACACCGGCAAACTGACCGGCGCTGACGCGGTGGTGGACGCGGCGCTGCGCCAGTTCGGCGTGATCCGCGTCGACGGGCTCGACGAACTCCAGGACACGGCAGCCCTCCTGGCCCGGGCCCGGCCGCCCCGGGCGGACGGGGTCGTCGTCTACTCCATCTCGGGCGGCACGGGCGCGCACGTCGCCGACCTGGCGACCGAGGCGGGCCTGCGCCTGCCCGTCCTGTCCGAGGCCAGGCAGGCCGAGCTGCACCAGTGGATACCCGAGTACCTGAGCGTCGCCAACCCGGTCGACAACGGCGGGCATCCGGTCGGGGACGAACGCGGCCGGAAGATCATCGACGCGATCCTCGACGACCCGGCGGTGGGCGTGCTGATCTGCCCGATCACCGGGCCGTTCCCCCCGCTCAGCGACCGGCTGGTACGGGACCTGGTGGACGCGGCGGAGCAGACGGACAAGCTGGTGTGCGTGGTGTGGGGGTCGCCGGTCGGCACCGAGCCGGCCTACCGGGACGTCCTGCTCGGCTCCTCGCGCGTGGCCACCTTCCGCACGGTCGGCAACTGCCTCACCGCCGTCCGCGCCCACCTCGCCCACCACCGCTTCACGACCGGCTACCGCTCCCCGTTCGACGAGGCCCCGCGCACCCCCTCGCCGTCCTACCGCAAGGCACAGGCGCTCATGCACCCGGGTGAGCAGCTGAGCGAGCACGCGGCGAAGCAACTGCTGCGGGCGTACGGCATCCGGGTGCCGCGCGAGCAGTTGGTGACCAGCGCGGCGGCCGCCGTACGGGCGGCGGGCCTGGTGGGCTACCCGGTGGTGATGAAGGCCTCGGGCGCCCGCATCGCCCACAAGACCGAACTGGGCCTGGTGAAGATCGGCCTGACCTCGGCGAGCCAGGTCCGCGACGCCTACCGGGAGCTGACCGACATCGCCCGCTACGAGGGCGTCTCCCTGGACGGCGTCCTGGTCTGCCAGATGGTCGAGCAGGGCGTCGAGATGGTCGTCGGCGTCACCCACGACGACCTGTTCGGCCCGACCGTGACGGTCGGCCTCGGCGGCGTGCTCGTCGAGGTCCTGCGCGACACCGCCGTCGGAGTACCGCCGTTCGGCGAGGAGCAGGCCCGGGACATGCTCGCCGGGCTGCGCGGGCGGGCCCTGCTCGACGGGGTCCGGGGGCGGCCGCCGGCGGATCTGGACGCGCTCGTCGAGGTCGTCCTGCGCGTGCAGCGCATGGCCCTGGAACTCGGGGACCGGCTCGCGGAGCTGGACATCAACCCGCTGATGGTGCTGCCCCAGGGACAGGGCGCGGTGGCCCTGGACGCGCTGGCGGTGTGCGGCCGATGACGGAACCCGCTGTCCTGCACACCACCGGCGACGACGTCCTGTCCATCACCCTCAACCGGCCCGAGACCCTCAACGCCCTCACGCCCGGCCAGCGGGACGAGATCGTCCGCCTGCTGTCGGAGGCCTCCGCGACCGCCGCGACCCGAGCCGTCGTGATCACGGGAACGGGCCGCGGCTTCTGCGCCGGAGCGGACCTCCGCGGCACCGCCACGACCGGCGAACGCGCCCCCGGCGACGTCGCCCGCACCCTCCGCACCGGCGCCCAACGGCTGATCTCCGCCGTGCTCGACTGCGAGAAGCCGGTCCTCGCGGCGGTGAACGGCACGGCCGCCGGGCTGGGCGCGCATCTCGCGTTCGCCTGCGACCTCGTCCTGGCCGCGCGGTCGGCACGGTTCATCGAGGTGTTCGTACGGCGCGGGCTGGTGCCCGACGGGGGCGGCGCCTACCTGCTGCCCCGCCTCGTCGGCCCCCAGCGCGCCAAGGAGCTGATGTTCTTCGGCGACGCGCTCACCGCGGCGGACGCCGAGCGGCTCGGGCTGGTCAACCGGGTCGTGCCGGACGACGAGCTGGAGAAGACGGCCACGGAATGGGCCACGCGCCTGGCCACCGGCCCGACCCGTGCCCTCGCCCTGACCAAGCACCTCGTCAACGCCTCCCTGGACACCGACCGCGCCACCGCCTTCGCGGCCGAGGCCGCCGCACAGGAGATCAACATGACGACGGCGGACGCGCGGGAGGGCGTGCGGAGCTTCGTGGAGCGACGGGGCGCGGAGTTCACAGGCCGCTGAGCCTTGCGCCTTGCTCCTTGCTCCTTGCTCCTTGCACCTTGCGCCTTGCGCCCTAAGTCCCGAGTCCCGAGTCCCGAGTCCCGAGCCTTCCCATCTGACGGACCGTCAGTTTCAATGGCGGGTGTGATGGGACAAACAGGGATGGCGGAAGCCGCCGTCCGCTACCTCAGGTCGGTCCGCACCACCGCCCCGGAGCCCGTCGAAGCGCTGCCGCGCCCCGAACTGCGGTGCGTGGGCGCCGACGAGCGCGCTCCCCTGGACCCGCGTGAGTTCCGCAGGGTCCTCGGGAACTTCGCGACGGGCGTGGCCGTCATCACGGCCCCTCCCGCCACCGCCGCCGACTCCCCCGCGGGCTTCGCCTGTCAGTCCTTCACGTCCCTCTCCCTGGACCCGCCCCTGGTCGCCTTCATGGTCGGCCGCGCGTCGACGACCTGGCCGCGCATCGCTCGCGCGGGGGTGTTCTGCGTGAACGTCCTGGGGTCCCGCCAGGCCGGGCTCTGCCGTGCCTTCGCGGTCAGCGGGGCGGACAAGTTCGCGGGCGTGGCGTACGACGCGGCACCGGTGTCCGGCTCACCACGCCTGCCGGGAGCCGTCGCCTGGATCGACTGCGCGATCCACGCCGTCCACACCGGCGGCGACCACCTCATCGTGGTGGGCCGGGTGAACGCCCTCGGCACGGACACGGACGATCCGGAGGGACCGCTGCTCTTCCACCGGGGCCGGTTCGCCCACCTGACGGACGGCCCGACGGACTGAACCGACGGACTGAACCGACGGACTGAACCGACGGACTGAACCGACGGACTGAACCGACGGACCGAACCGACGGACCGGGCCGGTTCACTCGCCCCCGGCGGCCTGGCCGGCAGCGAGACGAATCAGTGCAGTTGCCGGGTTCACAATAGGCCGGACACCGACCCGACGCCGATGAGGAAACGCGCCCATGCCAGTGCCTGCCGACCCGACGGTCCTGCACCCGATGCCCGAGCAGCCGCGGGTGGTCCTGCTCAAGCCCCTCGTCAAGTCCCCGCTGATCGAGGTCGGGGAGTACTCCTACTACGACGACCCGGACGACCCGACGGCGTTCGAGACCCGCAACGTGCTGTACCACTACGGGCCGGAGAAGCTGATCATCGGCAGGTTCTGCGCGCTGGGCACGGGCGTGCGGTTCATCATGAACGGCGCCAACCACCGGATGGACGGCCCCTCGACCTTCCCCTTCCCCACCATGGGAGGCTCCTGGGCGGAACACTTCGACCTGCTGACCGGCCTGCCCAACCGCGGGGACACCGTCGTCGGCAACGACGTCTGGTTCGGCCACGGCACGACGGTGATGCCCGGCGTACGGATCGGGCACGGGGCGATCATCGCCACCGGCGCCGTGGTCACCACCGACGTCCCCGACTACGGCATCGTCGGCGGCAACCCGGCCCGCCTCATCCGCAGCCGCTACGACGACGAGGACATCGCCCGGCTCCTGGCGGTGGCCTGGTGGGACTGGCCCGCAGAGCACATCACCGCACACGTACGCACGATCATGTCGGGCAGCATCGCCGACCTGGAGGCCGCGGCGCCGGGCATCTCGTAGCACATGCCCCCGAGTTCAGCCGGTCTTCTTCCGGTCGAACCACATCGTCGCCACCGACGGCGCCAGGCCGGCCCAGAACAACACCTGCGGGACGGTGCGTTCCGTCCAGGGGATCTGGGTGATCGACAGCGCGCAGAGCACGGCCCACGCCGCCTGGCCCGAGACGACGCGGGGCCACAGGCGACGCCGCACGAGCGAGCGCAGGTTGACCCGAATGCCGGCACGGAGTCGGCGGTATCTCAGCAGGGCGCCCAGGACCCAGACGACGGCCATGGGGACGAGGTCCCAGAGCCGCTGGCCGACGGGCAGCGGCAGTTCCCGCTGGGCCTCCCCCTCCGTCGCGAACAGGTCGATGCCCACGGCGGCGAGGGCCAGGCAGAGCAGAGCCAGCCAGCGGACGCCGCGCAGCAGGCGGTAGGAGGCCTCGTCGAGGCCGTGGCGCATCGGCTCCGAGTCGGGAGCGGAAGCGAGGGCGTCGGCGTACAGGGTGGCGGCCTCCGCCGCCTTGACGCCCGGCGCGGTCGCCGCCTTCTTCGTCCGCCGGGCCAGGGCCTGTTCGTGCTGCGGGTCGAGGCGGAGGATGGCCTCGTCCATCTGGTCGGCGACGGTCCGGTTGCCCGCCATATCAGCGATCAGCCACGCCACCTCGTAGGCGTAGACCTCCTCGGGGCCCAGCCGGATGGCCTCCTGGACGAGTTCGCCGGCCTCCCGCAGGGCGGCGTCGTGGTCCTCGCGCCGGACCTGGCCCCCGTTGGCCTGCCCGGAGCGGATCCCCCTGATGCGCCAGAGCCAGTTGGCGAGCAGCGCGTAGCCGTGCCAGTGGTCGGGGGCGAGACGGATGACCTGGCGCAGGACGTCCTCGGTGTCGAGGAAGCGGCCGGCGCCGCGCAGGGCGTGGGCGTGCATGACGAGCGCCCCGATGTCCTCGGGGTTCAGCGTCAGCGCCCGCTCCGTCGCCTCCAGGGCCTTGGCGCCGTCCTTCTCGTCCCCGAGATGGCTCTGGGCGAGCTTGACCCAGGCCCGGACGTCCTCCGGGTCCTCCGCGAGCCGCCGGGCCAGCAGCTCCCGGGCCTCGTCGTACCGCTGGAGGTCGATGAGCAGGCCGGCGCGCTCCACGGCGGGGTGCAGGGTCGCGGTCACAGCTTGCGCCTCTTCTTCAGGTACGCCACCAGGTCGTCGTACATGCCGCCCTCGTTGGCGAACATGGCCACGTTCCGCGCCGAGGTGAACCACGGTTCGGCGGACGGCACGACGTCCTTCGCGGCGGCGAGCAGGTCCTTCATGTTGATCAGGCGAACGGTGCCGGTGCGCGCCGAGTCCAGCAGGGCCCGCTCGGCCGCCGCCTCGCAGACATGAGCCAGGTCAGCGCCGGACAGACCCTCGGTGCTCTTGACCAGCTTGCCCAGGTCGACGTTCTCGATGGGCCTGTCCCGCAGGTGGTACCGGAGGATCGTCTCCCGGGCGGGCCCGTCGGGCGGCAGTACCAGGATCGTCCGGTCCAGCCGGCCGGGACGGCGCAGGGCATTGTCCACGTCCCAGGGCACGTTGGTGGCCGCCAGCACGAACACGCCCTCGTTCGCGGCGGATTCGATGCCGTCCAGCTCGGTGAGCAGCTGGTTCACCGTGTTGCGCATCCCGCTGTGCGCGGTGCGGCTGCGTTTGGCGCCGAGGGCGTCCAGCTCGTCGAGGAAGACCACGCACGGCGCCTGCCGGCGGGCGGTCTCGAAGATCTCGTGCATGTTGCGCTCGGAGTTGCCGATCCACATGTCGAGCACGTCGTTGACCGACACGGACAGGAACGCGGCGCCGAGTTCACCGGCGACGGCCCGCGCGATGAACGTCTTGCCGCAGCCGGGCGGCCCGTACAGCAACAGCCCGCCGCGCAGGCTCTTGCCGTACAGCTTGCGCAGCTCGGGGTTGCGCAGGGGCGCCAGGAACGCGGCTTCCAGGCGGTCTTTCACGTCCCGCATGCCGCCGACGTCGTCCAGCCGAACCTCGCCGGGCGCCTCCACGTCCCATGCGTCGGCACCCGCGGAGTCGTCCTGCCCGTCCGCGCGGACCGGCGCCTCGACGAACCGCGGCGGCACCACGTCTCCGACCTGCTGCTCGGCGGCCTGCCAGTCGAACCCCCGCCGCTGGGCCGGGGGTTGAGCCGGCGAAGGGGCCGGCGCGCCCATCGCCCGGACCATCAGCTCCCGGGCCTGGGTGTCGCCCGGCGCGTGCTGGAGGGCCACGGCCGCCTCGGTGACGGCCTCGTCGGACCGGCCCGCGTCCAGCAGGAGCTGGGCCAGGTGCAACCGCAGGGGTACGTCGGCGGGGGCGGCGGCGACGGCGGTGCGCAGACTCTGTATGAGAGGGGGGTCGTCCGGCATGATCCACAGCCTACGCCCGCCGCCCGGCACCTCAGGCGCCCTCGTCGTCGCCGGTCCCAGGCTCCCACCGCAAGCCCTGCCCGCGTCGACGCGACCGGGACCGACAGCCGCTACGAGTTGGCACGGACCACCCCTCAGGCCACCGCCCCTCAGGCCACCGCCCCTCAGGCCACCGCCGCCACGGCCCCCGACCTCCGACGAATGACCAACGCCATCAACGCCGCCACCGCGCACAGTGCCCCCGACGCGTACCAGACCACATCGTAGGAGCCGAACGTGTCGCGGGCGACGCCGCCGAGGAAGGCGACGAGGGCCGCGCCGACCTGGTGGGAGGCGAGGACCCAGCCGAAGACGATCGCGCTGTCCTCGCCGTACTGTTCGCGGCACAGGGCGAGGGTGGGCGGGACGGTGGCGACCCAGTCGAGGCCGTAGAAGACGATGAAGAAGATCATCGGCGGCTGCACGCTGGGCGTGACCAGCAGCAGCGGCAGGAACATCAACGACACGCCCCGCAGGGAGTAGTACACCGCGAGCAGCCGGCGGGCGTCGAAGCGGTCCGTGAACCAGCCGGAGGCGATCGTGCCGGCGACGTCGAAGACGCCGATCACCGCGAGCAGGGACGCGGCGGCCGTGATGGGCATGCCGTGGTCGTGGGCGGCGGGCACGAAGTGGGTCTGGATCAGGCCGTTGGTGGAGGCGCCGCAGATGGCGAAGGTGCCGGCGAGGAGCCAGAACGGGCCGGTGCGGGCTGCCGAGAGCAGGACGGACACCGCCCGGCGGGCGGCGCCGCGCACCGGTGCCGGCTTGGGCACGAACTCGGCCGCGCCGTAAGGCTTCTGGCCGACGTCGGCCGGGTGGTCGTGGAGGAGGAGCCACACGAAGGGGACGACCGCGAGGGCGGCGAGGGCGACCGTCACCGCCGCCGGGCGCCACTCGTACCGGTCGACGATCCAGGACAGCAACGGCAGGAAGATCAGCTGGCCGGAGGCCGAGGCGGCGGTGAGGACGCCGCTGACCAGGCCGCGACGCTCGGTGAACCAGCGGTTGGTGACGGTCGCCGCGAAGGCCAGCGCCATGGAGCCGGAGCCCAGGCCGACCAGCAGGCCCCAGCACAGCATCAGCTGCCAGGCCGCCGTCATCCACACCGTCAGACCGGAGCCGAGGGCGATCACCGTCAGCGCGACCGCGACGACCCGCCGGATGCCGAAGCGGTCCATCAGGGCCGCCGCGAACGGGGCCGTCAGACCGTAGAGGGCGAGGTTGACGGAGACGGCGGCGCCGATCGTGCCGCGGGACCAGCCGAACTCGTCGTGGAGGGGGTCGATGAGCAGGCCCGGCACGGATCGGAAGGCCGCGGCTCCGATGATCGTCACGAAGGTGACGGCGGCGACGAACCAGGCCCGGTGTACGCGTCGGCGGCCCGGCTTCTGCGGCTGCTGTACGGCTGCTGGGGCTTCGCTTGTCTGGGTCACGCCATAGAGCTTCCGGTCTGTGACGCGGCGTATCGAGTGGCCCGGAGGACAGCGTTCGTTAGGATCGGGCCATGGCAGCAGCGACCTCGACCTCCACCGGCTTCCGCCCCCACCGCGTCGTCGTCCTCGCGCTCGACGGGCTGCTCCCCTTCGAGCTGGGCATCCCGCACCGCATCTTCGGCCGCCCGAAGGACGCCCGGGGACGGCATCTGTACGAGGTCGTCACCTGCTCGGTCCGGCCGCCGGGCCCGGTCGAGACGGACGCCGACTTCGCCATCCACGTCGCGCACGGCCCGGAGGCCCTGGCCACCGCGGACACGGTGATCGTCCCGGCGTCGTACGAGCTCGGCCCGGTCTACGAGGAGGGCGTGCTGACCGACGAACTGGCCGCCGCCCTCACCCACCTGCGCCCCGGCGCCCGGCTCGCCTCCATCTGCACCGGCGTGTACGTCCTCGCCGCCGCCGGCTTCCTCGACGGCCGGCCCGCCACCACGCACTGGTCCGACGCCGAGCGCCTCCAGCGGCTCTTCCCGCGGGTCGACGTCGACCCGGACGTGCTGTTCATCGACGACGGCGACGTGCTGACCTCCGCCGGTGTCGCGGCCGGCATCGATCTGTGCCTGCACATCGTGCGCCGCGACCACGGCTCCGCCGTCGCCAACGACGTGGCCCGCCGTACGGTCGTGCCGCCGCACCGCGACGGCGGGCAGGCGCAGTACATCGCGCGGCCGGTGCCCGATCCGCAGCAGGCGTCCACCACCGCCGCCCGCGCCTGGGCCCTGGGCCGCCTCCACGAGCCGATCCAGCTGCGCGACATGGCCGCCCAGGAGGCCATGTCGGTCCGCACCTTCACCCGCCGCTTCCGCGAGGAGACCGGCGTGAGCCCCGGCCAGTGGCTCACCCAGCAGCGCGTGGAACGGGCCCGGCATCTGCTGGAGTCCACCGACCGCTCCGTCGACCAGGTGGCCCACGACGCCGGCTTCGGCACGGCCCAGTCGATGCGCCAGCACATGCAGGCGGCGCTGGGCGTCACCCCCACCGCCTACCGTCGGACCTTCCGGACCGGCAAAGACCGGGCGGCGGCCCTCAGAAACTGAGGTGCCCCGGCCCTCAGAAGGTGAGAACCGCCCGCGCCACCCGCCCCGCCTCCGCGTCCTGCGCCGCCTTCTCGAAGTCCTCGACGGGATAGGTCCGGGTGACCAGTTCGTCGAGGAGCAGGCGGCCTTCGCGGTACAGCTCGGCGTACAGGGCGATGTCGCGCTGCGGCCGGGAGGAGCCGTAGCGGCAGCCCAGGATGGACTTGTCCAGGTACATCGACGAGACGCGGAAGGACGCCTCGGCGGTGGCCGGGGGCACGCCGAGGAGGATCGCCTGCCCGTGCCGGTCCAGTGCGTCGATCGCCTGGCGGATCAGCTCCACCCGGCCGACGCACTCGAAGGCGTGGTCCGCGCCCGTGGGGAGGATGTCGCGCACGCCCTCGGCCGAGGTGAGGAAGTGGGTCGCGCCGAACCGGCGTGCCGTCTCCTCCTTCGCCGGATTGGCGTCGACGGCCACGATCCGCAGGGCACCCGCGAGCCGCGCGCCCTGCAGCACGTTCAGCCCGATGCCGCCCGCCCCGATCACCAGGACGCTGTCTCCCCGGTCCACCCGCGCCCGGTTGAGTACGGCACCGACTCCCGTCAGGACGCCGCATCCGATCAGCGCGGCCGACGGCAGCGGAACGTCCTCAGGGATCCGCACCGCCTGTACGGCCTTGACGACCGTGCGCTCGGCGAAGGCGGAGTTGGCGGCGAACTGGTGGACGGGCGCTCCGCCAAGGCTGAACGGCCGGCCCGGGCGCCCGATCGCCTGCCGGCACATCGTGGGCCGGCCCCGGTCGCACTCCGCGCACGCGCCGCAGTTCGCGAGGGTGGACAGCGCGACATGGTCACCGGGCACCACATGGGTGACGCCCGCCCCCACCGCCTCCACGACGCCCGCCCCCTCATGGCCCAGCACCACGGGAACGGGGAACGGTATGGTCCCGTCCACCACCGACAGATCGCTGTGGCACAGCCCCGCCGCCGAGATCGCGACCCGCACCTCCCCCGGCCCCGGCTCCCGCACCTGAAGGTCCGTGACGACCCGGACCCGCTTCCCGTCGTAGATCACGCCTCGCATCACACGGCCCCCTTGGGCTCCCTGGGCAGACCGAGCACGCGCTCGGCGATGATCGTGCGCTGGATCTGGTCCGAGCCGCCGTAGATCGTGTCGGCCCGGGAGAAGAGGAACAGGTGCTGCGCCGCGTCCAGTTCGTACGGCGACGAGGCCGACCAGTCGGCCGGTGCCACGCTCGCGGCCGCGCCCCGCACCAGCACCGCCAGCTCCCCGAGCCGCTGATGCCAGCCGGCCCACAGCAGCTTGGCCACACTGGGCGCGCCCGGGCCACCGGAACCCCCCAGCGTCCGCAGGGCGTTCCAGCGCATGGTGCGCAGTTCGGCCCACTGCCGCACGAGCCGTTCCCGTACGACGGGATCCCGCGCGGCTCCCGTCTCCACGGCCGTACGCACCACGTCGCGCAGTTCCTCGGCGAACCCGATCTGCTGGGCCAGCGTGGACACGCCCCGCTCGAAGCCGAGGAGGCTCATGGCGACGCGCCAGCCGTCGCCCTCGCGGCCGACGACGCACTCCGCGTGCGCGCCGTCGAAGAAGACCTCGTTGAAGTCGCTGGTGCCCGTCATCTGCCGGATGGGGCGCACCTCGATCCGGCCGGGCTGGTCCATGGGGACGAGGAGGAAGCTCAGTCCGTGGTGCCGCTTCGACCCGGGCTCGGTGCGGGCCAGGACGAAGCACCAGTCGGCCTCGCGGGCGAGTGACGTCCAGACCTTCTGGCCGGTGACGCGATGGGTGCGGCCGTCCGGTTGGCGCACGGCCGTCGTACGGATGCCCGCCAGGTCCGAACCGGCGCCGGGTTCGCTGTAGCCCTGGCACCAGAGTTCCTCGCCGGCGGCGATCGGGGGGAGGAAGCGGGACTTCTGCTCGTCGGTGCCGTGGGCCAGGAGGGTGGGAGCGAGGAGGTTCTCCCCGATGTGCCCGGAGCGCGGAGGAGCGGCCGACCGGGCGTACTCCTCGGCCCAGGCGACCTGCTGGGTGAGGGTGGCCCGCCGATTCCCGTACCCGGAGGCCTCCCACCCGATCCCGATCCAGCCGGCGGCCCCGAGGGTCCGCTCCCAGCTTCGCCGGTCGGTCACCCCTCCGACGTTCTCGGCAAGCCAGCTCCGAGCCTCGTCCCGAAACGCTTGGTCCTCTTGACCGAATCCGAAGTCCACGGTCGCCGCCTTGGATCGAAGTGACTGCCCGATCACGCTGAGCCGGGGCGGGCGCGCAACCCGGCGCTACAGGGTGCCGCCCGCGCCCACCCGTGCCGCCCCAGCGGCACGACTGCCCGCGGACCAACACCCCCATAGGGGCGCGGGGAACTGCGCGAACAACCACACACAACCCGCACCCGCCGAACAACACACACCAGCCCAAAGGGGCGCGGGGAACTGCGCGACCAGCCACAACGAAACCCGCACCCGCCGAACCACACGCACCCCCGAGCTACTGGGCGTTGGGCCTCCGCCCCTCCCCCGCCGCCCTCTCCATCTCCCCGACCCGCTCCAGCATCGGCATCACATCCACCCCCACCGACCCGGGCAGAAACTCCGCGATCCGTTCCACGGTCCACCCCTCGGCGGCATACGCGGCACGCAACTCCCTGGGCTGCGCCCACACCGCGATCTTCGCCCCGGCGACCGTGTACACCTGCCCGGTGATCCCCTGCCGGGCGGCCTCGCCCGACAGCAGGTACACCACCAGCGCGGCGACGTCCTCCGGCTCGCCGATCTCCGCCAGTTCGACCGGCACCCCCGCCGACATCCGGGTCCGGGCGACCGGCGCCACCGCGTTCGCGGTCACCCCGTACTTGTGCAGCCCCAGTGCGGCACTGCGCACCAGGGAGATGATCCCGCCCTTCGCGGCGCTGTAGTTGGCCTGGGAGACCGACCCCTGGTGGTTGCCGCTGGTGAACCCGATCAGCGTCCCCGCCCGCTGCCTCCGCATCACCGCCGAGGCGGCCCGGAACACCGTGAACGTGCCTTTCAGATGCGTCGCGACGACCGGGTCCCACTCCTCCTCGGTCATGTTGAACAGCATCCGCTCGCGCAGGATCCCGGCCACGCAGACCACACCGTCGAGCCGCCCGTACGACGACAGCGCCACGTCGACGACCCGCTGCCCGCCCGCCATGGTGGAGACGTCGTCGGCGACCGCCACCGCGTGCCCGCCCGCCGCCTCGATCTCCTTGGCCACCGCCTCGGCGACCTCGCTCGTCGGCGAGGCCCCGTCGACCGCCACGCCGTAGTCGTTGACGACGACCTTCGCCCCCTCGGCCGCCGCCGCGAGCGCGACCGCCCGGCCGATGCCCCGCCCCGCGCCGGTGACGGCGACGACCTTGCCCGCCAAGAAGTTCCCCACGCCCGGCCCCTTCCCGTCCCACGGTTTCTGACGGACCGTTAGATTTAGCAGACGTCCGAATTCTACGACCCGTCAGATACCGGAAGACAAGCCCCGGGGAGGACTCATGTCGCTGCCGGACGCGTTCCACGACATCGCGGGGCGCGTGAACAACTGGGGCCGTTGGGGTGCCGACGACGAGCTCGGCACACTGAACCTGATCACCGACGAGGTCGTACGGGAAGCCGCGGCGACGGTCCGCACCGGACGGAGAATCCCGCTCGCGCTCCCCCTGCGGCGCGACGGCGTGCAGACGGGGATGATCCCGGGGCGGATCGACCCGCTGCACGTCATGGTGCAGATCAACCAGGAGCTCTTCGGCCCGGGCACGGTCGCGTGCAGCGACGACATCGTGACCATGGGGCTCCAGGCGGCCACCCACTGGGACGCGCTGCCGCACGTCTCCCACTCGGGCCGGATCTACAACGGCCGCCCCGCGGACACCATCACCCCGCACGACGGCGCCGAGTTCAGCGGTATCGACAGGGTCCGGCGGCTCGTGTCGCGAGGTGTGCTGCTCGACGTCGCCCGCGCCCGGGGCACGGACCGGCTCGACGGCGGGTACGCCGTCACGCCCGAGGACCTGGACGCCGCCGAGGAGTTCGCCGGTACGCGGGTACGGGCCGGTGACATCGTGCTCGTACGGACCGGGCAGGTCCAGTTCTGTCTCGCCGGGGACCGGCACGCCTACGCCTACCCGTCGCCGGGGCTGTCGATCCGAACGCCGGAGTGGTTCCACGCACGCGACGTCGCGGCCGTCGCCAACGACACCCTCACCTTCGAGGTGTTCCCGCCCGAGGTGGAGGGCCTGTGGCTGCCGGTGCACGCCCTGCATCTCGTGGAGATGGGGATGCCGCAGGGCCAGAACTGGAATCTCGAAAAGTTGTCCACAGCCTGTGGAGAAACGGGCCGCTACACCTTCCTGCTCGCGGCGACACCCGAGCCGTTCACGGGGGCGACCGGCGCCCCGGTGGCGCCGGTCGCCGTCCTGTAGGCCCTGCCGGGTCCACCTGCCACTCCGGCCCGCTGAAGCTGGATGGCGGCGCCGCGCTGCGCGCCCCGAGCACGGCCGCGCGCGCCGCCACCCGACTCCGGCGCTCCCGCCCCGGCTCCCCTACCCCTGAGGAAGCCGACGCCGAGTCACGACTCACACTCGCCGAGGGCCTCCGTCCGGTGAGGTCCTCGCCGTCCCCTCACGGCGAATCGCTGAACACAAGCGTGAGCACATGGTCACGAGGCGTCAACACCCGTTCGGCGGTTTGTTGTCCTATGCGGCATTTACCGTAGGTGCGCACGGGAGCACGTCCCGGCGCATCGCATCACGCCATGTCCAAAACGGCCACCCCGCCGTGCACCCGTGCCCCGGCCCCGCCGCAACCTCGCGTGGCATGTGCCCCGCACGCCGTGCTCGCCGCCCTACACCGCCTCGTACGCCAGTCCCTCGAAAGCGGCCCCGCCGCCGTACGCCACCGCGCCGCCCCCGCACGATGCCGCACCCTCGCGGGACTTCGTGCACCGGTCCAGCTCGCACCAGATGCGCTTGCCGGTGGACTCGACGCTCCAGCCCCAGCGGTCGGCGAGGCCGTCGACGAGGGCGAGGCCCCGGCCGCCGGTCGCGTCGTCGTCCGCGCAGCGGGGCACGGGCGCCCGGCCGCTGCGGTCGGCGACCTCGAGACGGACGGTGGTCTCCTCCGTCACCGCCGGCGGCAGGGACAGCCGCAGCACGGCGGGCCGGCCGGTGTGCACCACGGCGTTGGTGACGAGCTCGGAGACCAGCAGGATCAGCGTCTCGGCGAGCGGCTCATCGGCCTGTATCCCCGACCCGGCCAGGCGCGAGCGGGCCCACCGCCGGGCCCGTCCCACCTCAGCGGGGTCGGGCCGGATCTCCAGCTGCACTTGAAGCACCTGCACCGCTCACACCATCCGAACCGGCGGACACTTAGGCTCGCGCCTCACGAAGGCCACGATCGTAGCCATTTTCTGCATGGCCAGAACAACGGCCGGGACGAGGATCACGGAACGTGAATCCCTTGTGGGACAGCATGGTTGACGTACAGTCACCCCAACAAGCGCTTCGGGCATATTCCAGCGCGAAGGAGTACCCGTGCGGCATACTGTGCGACGCTCGCGGCGGGGAGTCGAACAGGCGCTGGCACCAGGCCGCACCGCCGGACGAGCAGCGGCTCGCATCACCGGATCCGCAGTCGCCCCGGGGGCGGCTGCGGCACGGAGCGTGTTCAGGACCACTCGCATCCCACACAAGGTACCCGAGGGGGCGGCCGACTCCGGGCCGTGACGAGTCACACGGAGGACACGACCCTGTATCAACTCTCCGTAACCCCGGCATGCCACGATCCGCGACATCCCCGTCGACGCGTTCGGCGACACCGCAGCCAGATGGCCTGTCAGGCCGTTCCTGCGGACAGGTCGGCCGCGAGCAACTCCTCACTCTCCGTGACTCCCCCCGTACGTTGAGTTCGAACCCATGCGCGTTTCAGATGCAGATGGACCTCGGACTCCCAGGTGAAGCCCATGCCCCCGTGCACCTGGAGACAGTCGCGGGCGCCGCGCACGGCGGCCTCGTCGGCGAGCAGACGGGCGGCGGCGATGTCGACGGGGTCGGCCGTGACGGCCGCCGCGTACACCGCGGCGCGGGCCGTCTCCGCCCGGACCAGCATCCCGGCGCACAGGTGTGCCACCGCCTGGAAGGCCCCTATGGGTCTTCCGAACTGTTCGCGCGCCCGGGCGTGTTGCGCCGCCAGTTCGCAGACCCGGCCTGCCGTGCCGAGCTGCTCGGCCGCGGTGAGGAGGGCGGCGACGGGGTCCGGGGCCGCCGCCGGGCCGCCGGGCACGCGGTGCAGGGGGGTCAGCGGGTCGAGGGACCGCAGCGCTACGGCTCCGATGGCGTCGCCGCGTACGACGTCGGCCTGCTCCAGCCACTCCACGAGGGAGCCGTCCACGGCCGTCACGACCGTCGCCCCGGTGGCGGCTCCCGGCACCGCACCGGCCGCGAGATGGGTGGCGACCAGCGGCCCGGGCAGCAGCGCACGCCCGGCCTCCTCGAACACCAACACGGCCTCCGGCAGCCCGAGTCCGACCCCGCCCGCCGCCTCCGGCAGGCGCAACGCGAAGAACCCGGCCTCCCCGAGCGCCCGCCACAGCGCCCGGTCGAGCCGCGCGGGCCCGTCCGCGGCCGCCCGCAGCGCCTCCCCGTCGAAGCGCCGCTCCAGCAGCCGCCGCATCCCCTCCCGCAGGGCCCGCTGGTCGTCGTCGAGCCGGAACCGCACGGTCATCGTCCCTTCGGCAGGCCGAGGATCCGCTCGGCGATGATGCTGTGCTGGATCTGCGAGGTGCCGGCCGCGATGGTGTACGAGAGGGAGGACAGGCGGTCGAGGGTCCAGGGGCGGTCCAGGTCGAGGCAGTCGGGGCCGAGGACGTCGGCAGCGGCGTCGTAGAGCTCCTGACGGGCCTGCGAGTACCGCAGTTTGAAGACCGAGCCGCCGACGCCGGGCACACCGCCCGAGGCCTCCGCCGCGCTCACGTTCCACTGCGTCAGCCGCCACAGGGCCCGGAACTCGGCGTTGAGCCTGCCGAGCCGGCGCCGGAGGGCGGGGTCGTCCCAGCGGCCGTATCTGCGGGCCTCGACGGCCAGTTCGGCCAGGACGCGCCGGCAGGCGACGACCTCGCCGGCGAAGGCCGTGCCGCGTTCGAAGGACAGCGTCACCATGGTCACGCGCCAGCCGTCGTTCTCGGCGCCGACCCGGTTCCCCACGGGCACCCGGACCTCGTCGAGGAACACCTCGGCGAACTCGGCCGACCCGGCGAGCGTGCGCAGCGGCCGTACGGTGATGCCCGGCGCGTCCATGGGCATGGCCAGCCAGGTGATGCCCCGGTGCCTGGGCGCCGCGGGGTCGGTGCGCACCAACAGTTCGCACCAGTCGGCGACTTCCGCGTGGGACGTCCAGATCTTGGCGCCGGTCACCACGTAGTCGTCGCCGTCGCGCCGGGCGCGGGTGCGCAGGGCCGCGAGGTCGGAGCCGGCGTCCGGTTCGCTGAAGCCCTGGCACCAGACCTCCTCGCCGCGCAGGATCGGCGGCAGCCAGCGGTCCCGCTGGGCGTCCGTGCCCTCGGCGGCGATCGTCGGCCCGGCGTGCAGCAGCCCCACGAAGTTGGCGCCGACGTAGGGCGCGCCGGCCCTCTCGGTCTCCTCCAGGAAGATGAGCCGGATGGTCGGGGAAGCGCCCCAGTGGACGTCGGCGTAACCGGCGTCGTACAGCCTGCGCTGCCAGCCGAGGTCGTACGCCCGCCGACCCGGCCAGTCGGCGGGGGACGGCCTGGGCGGGAGGGCCGGGAGGGTCCGCGCGAGCCACTCCCGCAGCCGGGCCCGGAACTCCTCCTCCTCGGGCGTGTACGACAGGTCCATCAGCAGTCCTCAGCGGTCGAGGTCCAGGTCGAGCATGCGGATGGCGTTGCCGCGCATCAGCTTGTGGACCGTCTCGTCGTCGAGGCCCTTCACGTGGTCGAGGGCGACCTCCTTGGTGTGCGGGAAGGTCGAGTCGACGTGGGGGTAGTCGGTCTCGAAGGTGGCGTTGTCGCGGCCGACCACGTCGATCGACGCCACTCCGTGCTTGTCGCGGAAGAAGCAGCAGAAGATCTGCCGGTAGTAGTACGTGGACGGCGGCTCGGGGACCGTGTCCCGCACCCCGCCCCAGGCGCGGTGTTCCTCCCACACGTCGTCGGCGCGCTCCAGGGCGTACGGAACCCAGCCCATCTGGCCCTCGGAGTAGGCCAGTTTGAGGCGGGGGTACGTCACCAGGACCCCGCTGAAGAGGAAGTCCATCATCGAGGCCATCGCGTTGTTGAAGCTGAGCGAGGCCTGGACGGCGGGCGGGGCGTCCGGGGACGCGGCGGGCATCTGGGACGAGGACCCGATGTGCATGTTCACGACCGTCCCGGTCTCCTGGCAGACCGCGAAGAACGGGTCCCAGTAGCCGGAGTGGATGGACGGCAGCCCGAGGTGGGTGGGGATCTCGGAGAAGGTCACCGCCCGCACTCCGCGGGCGGCGTTGCGCCGGATCTCCGCGACCGCCAGCTCGACGTCCCACAGCGGGATCAGGCAGAGCGGGATGAGCCGCCCGCCGCTGTCCCCGCACCACTCCTCGACCATCCAGTCGTTGTAGGCGCGCACGCAGGCCAGGGCGACCTCCTTGTCGTGCGCCTCGGCGAAGGTCTGGCCGCAGAAGCGGGGGAAGCTCGGGAAGCAGAGGCTGGCCTCGACATGGTTGAGGTCCATGTCCTTGAGGCGCTCCTTGGGGTCCCAGCAGCCGGGCCGCATCTCCTCGCGGGTGATGCCCTCCAGGGTCATCTCGTCCCGGTCGAAGCCGACGGCGGCGATGTTGCGCTTGTACGGGAACTTCAGGTCCTCGTAGACCCACCAGTCGGTGGGCGGGCCGTCCGGGTCCATCGTGATCCGGTACTTGCCGCCGACGTAGGCGAGTTCACCGATGCCGGCGGTCAGCGGCCGGGGACCGCGCTCCCGGTACCTGGCCGGCAGCCAGGTGTCGAACAGGTGGGCCGGCTCGATCACGTGGTCGTCGACGCTGATGATGCGGGGCAGTTCGGTCGCCATGGGTCCCCTCCGCCGGACGGTACTTATCTGATGGCTCGTCAGATAGCATCCCACCTGACGGCCCGTCAGCCAAGAAGCGCAGTCGAGCAGCAGGGGGCAGCCGTGAACGAGACCCCGCACGCCCTGAGTTCGTGCCGCACCCTGTGGGAGCTGGTCACCCGCCGCGCGGCGCTCACCCCCGACCGCCCGCTCTTCCTCCAGGACGACCGAACCGGGAGCCGCACGCTGACCTTCGAGGCGCTTCGCGCGCGTGCCGAACGGGTCGCGGCCGGGCTGTACGGCATGGGGGTACGCCCCGGCACGGTGGTCGCCTGGCAGTTGCCCACCCGTATCGAGACGGCCGTGCTGTCCTTCGCGCTGGCCCGCCTCGGCGCGGTACAGACTCCGGTGATCCCCTTCTACCGGGAGCGGGAGGTCGGCTTCGCGCTGCGTGAGTCGAAGGCGGAGTTCTTCGCGGTGCCGGGCGAGTGGCGCGGCTTCGACCACGCGGAGATGGCCCGGCGGCTGGGCGCGAAGGGCGTCTTCGAGGCGTACGACGACCTGCCGGACGGTGATCCGTCCGTGCTGCCTCCCCCGCCCTCGGACGGCACCGCGGTCCGCTGGATCTACTGGACGTCCGGCACGACCTCCGCCCCCAAGGGCGTGCTGCACACGGACCGTTCCCTGATCGCGGGCGGCTCCTGCCTCGCACACGCCCTGGGGCCCTCGGCGGACGACGTGGGCTCGATCGCCTTCCCGTACGCACACATCGGCGGACCCGACTACACGGTGATGCTGCTGCTGTACGGCTTCCCGGCGGTGCTCTTCGAGCAGTTCGCGCTGCCGGACGCGCTGGCGGCGTACCGGGGGCACGGGGTGACGATGGCGGGCGGGTCGACGGCGTTCTACTCGATGTTCCTGGCGGAGCAGCGCAAACGGCCCGGGGTGCCGGTCATCCCCTCACTGCGGCTGCTGGCGGGCGGCGGGGCGCCCAAGCCGCCGGAGCTGTACCACGCCGTCGTGCGCGAGATGGGCGTGCGGCTCACCCACGGGTACGGCATGACCGAGGTGCCGATGATCACCATGGGGGCGCCGGACGACGACCCCGAGCTGCTGGCGACGACCGAGGGGCGGCCGCCGGAGGGGATGGAGATCCGGATCGTGGACGGGGAGGTGCGGCTGCGCGGGGAGGCCGTGTGCCGGGGGTATCTGGACCCGGGACAGACGGCGGAGGCCTTCGACGAGGACGGGTTCCTGCGCACCGGCGACCTCGGGCGCCTCACGGAGAGCGGGCATCTGGTGCTCACCGGCCGGCTGAAGGACGTGATCATCCGCAAGGGCGAGAACATCTCGGCCCAGGAGATCGAGGACCTGCTGCACCGGCACCCGGCGGTCGGTGACGTGGCGGTGATCGGGCTGCCGGACGCCTCGCGCGGGGAGCTGGTGTGCGCGGTGGTGGAACAGCCGCCGGGGGCCGGGGCCTTGACGCTCCCGGCCCTGACGGCCTACCTGCGCGCCGAGGGACTGTCGGTGCACAAGCTGCCCGAGCGGCTTGAGGTGGTGGACGCCCTTCCGCGGGGCGAGACCCTGCGGAAGGTGCTGAAGTACAAGCTGCGCGAGCGCTACTCGGGCACGGTGAAGTAGCGGGCGAAGGCCGGGACGACCTCGGTCTCGCCGACCTTGCCGTCGTCGTCCGCGTCGAGCGTGCCGGCGGCCGTTCTGGCGACGTCCTCGGGGACGCCGAGGCACTTCAGTACGCGGGCGGCCTCCTCGACCGTCGCCGCGCCGTCACCGTCGGTGTCGGCGACGTCAAGGGCCGCGTGCAGGAAGGGCCGGGCGATCTCGGCGAACCGGTCGGGGTTGTCGCGCAGGCGCTTGACCGCTCCTGTGACGAACTCCTCGCGCGTGATGCGCTGGTCGCCGTCGCGGTCCGCTATGCCCGCCATGCCCTGCCAGAAGGCCTCCGCGCCGCCGTACAGCGCCTGTCCCTTGTCGGACCGGGCCGCGACGGCGAACTCCGAGAGCAGCGCCTTGGCCGCCCCCATGAAGTCCTCGCGGTCGATGTAGCCGTTGCCGTCCTGGTCGAAGGTGGCGAACCGGGCGGCGATCCTGCGCTCGTACTCGCTGCTGACCATGTCTCTTTCGGGCCGCCTTACGTCAGGTGGGGTGCGTCTCGCTCGGAGCGTACGACGGAGGGGGCCGTTCGGGCGCGGGAAAACGTCACTTGTGCCAAGACCGGGGGAATTCCAGGACAACCGTGTGTCAGAACAGCGACACTCGCCCTACCGTGCGTGACCGCCCCGTCACGCGGACAGGGGTTCGCCCTCGTCACCCAGGGCCTGCTCCGCATCGCCGTACACGTCGAAGAGCCTGCGTACACCCAGCGCGCCGAGGACCCGGTTCACATGGGACCCGTCGGCCGCGCCCCGGGCGGGCAGCACCAGCCGCAGCCGTCCCTGGCAGGAGCGGATCAGACGACGGGCGGCGATGAGCACGCCGACGCCGCTGGAATCGCAGAAGAACACCTCGGACAGATCCAGGACGAGACAGTGGTGCCCCTCGGCCACCACGTCGTGCACTCGCTGACGCAGCACCGGCGACGTCACCAGATCCAGCTCGCCCGACACCTGGAGCACGGCCCATTCGCCCTGCTCGCCGCCGGTCACTTTGAAGGTCACCACCACGCCCTTCGCTCGCCAAAACGGAAGTAGTCCCTACGCTTCCTTGCAGCGCGGCTGCCCAGCGGGCGTTTCCCTGAAACACGACCCAAGAAACGGAAGCCTTTGAAAACAGGCTTGTTTTGGTCGGCTTCGATCCTGTTCGATCCTCTTCAGACACGTCTGATCGGAGGCGGGATGGGTAGGCGCGACCCCGACGGCTCCCTGCCTGAGCACCGGCGGTCCCCTACCACCTACGGCCGGTCAGGGGGCGCACATTGCCACAAAGGGGCGTGCGCCACCGGACGTGCCGACTACATTCGGGGAGAGGTCGGACACAGGCTGGACTCGGCACGGGCGCGGGACACGAGCAGGGGGTGAGGGGGCCGCATGGCGAAAAAAGAGGGACCGCCCCGCTGGGACCGCAAGATGCAGCAGCGGCTGGCCCGCGGGGAGGCGGCCGCCCTCGGTGAGCTCTACGACCGCTTCGCCTCCCTCGTGCACGGCCTCGCCCACCGCGTGCTCGGCGACGAACGCGCCGCCGACGGCATCACGCGCGAGGTCTTCGTCCACGTCTGGGAGCACCCGGACTCCTACGACCCCAAGCAGGAACCGCTGCGCACCTGGGTCGCCGCGCTGACCCACCGCCTGGCCGTCCAGCGCCTGCGCGCCACCGAGACCGAGGCCCTCACCCTCGAAGGCTCCGGCACCCCGGAGGAGCTGGAGCACCGGGTGCGCCGCGCCTCGGTCGCCGCCCGGGCCGACTACATCGTCCAGTCCATGCCGGCCCCGCTGCGCTCAGCCCTGGAACGGGCCTACTTCCAGCGCCGCGACTACCGCCAGACCGCCACGGACCTCGGCATCACCGAGGACGAGGCCCGCCGGCGCCTCCGCCTCGGCCTGCAACTGCTGTCCACGGCCCACGACACCCAGGCACCGGGCGCACCCCCCGGATTCGGAGGTGCGGCGTGAACGGCCCGGACCGGTTCGAGGAGGACGAAAGCGACGTTCCGGACGATTCCGGGCAGCAGGCCGGGGATCCGCTCCGGATCCCCATGCCCCGGGCCTCCGTCGAGGACAGCGGACTGCCGCTGCCCGAACCTGCGGACCTCGGGGACGCGGCGCCACCGCCCGTGCGGCCCGTGCTCGAACACCCCGTGCTGAAGTCGCTGCTCGGCGCCTGGGCGCTGGCCGCGTGCTCGGCCGAGGAGGCCACGGCCGTCGAGCAGCACCTCGGCGAGTGCGGCGCGTGCGCCGACGAGGCGCGGCGGCTGCGCGAGGCGGTCGGACTGCTGCAACGCCCCGAGAGCCTCGACCTGGATCCCGGCCTGCGCACCCGCGTGCTGGAGTCCTGCCTGGACCGGCGCCCGCCGCGCATCCCGGTGCCGGACTGGGCCGCCGCGTACGACGCCGAGACGGCACGCCTGGACGCCCTGCTCCAGGACTTCGGAGACGCCGAGTGGCACGCGCCGGTACGGCTGCGCTGGTTCCGGGGCGACGAGGCGACCAGCCGCCGCACCACCGTCGCCGGGGTCATCGCGCATCTGCTCAGCGTCGACGGGCTGGTGGCGGTCGCGCTCGGCCTGGACGACCCGATGGGCGACGTCACGGCCCGGCAGCCGACCCCGGCCGCCCGCACCGAGGCGTACTGGCGCGCCTCCCACTTCCCGCCGACCCGCGCGATGCGGGCGCCGTGGCGGGAGCAGAGCCACCACCTCGTACGCACGGTGTCCTTCACGGGCAGCGGCGTCGGCAGGATGCCCGTGCCCTACGGCGACTTCGAACTGCCCCTGCACGACGCGATGCTCGACCGGGCCTTCGAGTGCTGGGTGCACGCGGAGGACATCGCGGACGCGGTGGACTACCCCTACGATCCGCCCTCGCCCCGCCATCTGCACCGCATGATCGACCTGGCGGCCCGCATGCTCCCGACCGCCCTGGCCCATCGCCGCCGCACCGGTCTGGCCGCCCCCGCCCGCCACCGTCACCTGGTCGCGGCCGGCGAACCGGGCCGCAGCCTCCGTCTGGAGATCGAGGGCTCGGGCGGCGGCGAGTGGCTGATCCCGCTGGACTCCCCCGCGGCCAAGGGCTCCGCCGAACATGAGGTGGCCCACATCGCCCTGGACGGAGTCGAGTTCTGCCGCCTGGCAGCGGGCCACGTACCCCCGCAGGAGGCGGCGGCAGGTCAGGTGGGAGACCGCGACGCCATCAAGGACGTCCTGTTCGCGGCCGCTTCACTGAGCCGGATGTAGAACCCGACTCCAGGGGCACGCCCTCGGCCTCGGGGGCGCGGGGCGTCTCGATATGCGGCTCCGCCGCGTGGGCGCGAACAACCCCCACGCGCCCGCACCCGCCACCAAACGGGTGGAACCGAGCTCCTAGGCGAAAATCACAGTCCGCCGCCCATTGAGCAGAATCCTCCGCTCGGCATGCCACTTCACACCCCGAGCCAACGCCTGGCACTCCACATCCCGCCCGATGGCGACCAGCCCCTCCGGCGTCACGTCATGCCCCACCCGCTCGACCTCCTGCTCGATGATCGGCCCCTCGTCCAGATCGGCCGTCACATAGTGAGCGGTGGCCCCGATCAGCTTCACCCCCCGGGCGTGAGCCTGGTGATACGGCTTCGCCCCCTTGAAGCTCGGCAGGAACGAGTGGTGGATGTTGATGATCCGCCCGCTCAGCTGCTTGCACAGGTCGTCCGAGAGCACCTGCATGTACCGGGCGAGAACGACCAGCTCGACACCCTCCTCACGCACGAGGTCGAGCAGCCGTGCCTCCGCCTCCGGCTTCGTGTCCTTCGTCACCGGAATGTGGTGGAAGGGGATGTTGTAAGAGCCCACCAGCTCCGCGAAGTCCGTGTGGTTGGACACCACTCCGGCGATCTCCACCGGCAGCGCCCCGGTCCGCGCCCGGAACAGCAGGTCGTTGAGGCAGTGCCCGAACTTGCTGACCATCAGCAGGATGCGCATCTTCTGGTCGGCCCGGTTGATCTGCCACTCCATCTGGAAGGAGTCACCGATCGCCGCGAAGCTGGCCCGCAGCTTGTCCAGGCTCACCGGAGCGTCCGCCGAGAAGTGGACGCGCATGAAGAACAGTCCCGTGTCGTGGTCGCCGAACTGCTGGCTGTCCTCGATGTTGCAGCCGGTCATGAACAGGTAGCTCGACACGGCGTGCACGATGCCCTTGCGGTCCGGGCAGGACAGGGTGAGGACGTACTGATCGGCCGGGGCGGCGGCGCTGGTGGACTGCTCGTTCATGCAGGACAGGGTCCCACAAGCAGCCACGCCGCCGGCAATCGTCCCGCTAGGCGGACCTCGTCATGATCCGCAGGACCTCCAGGCTGCGCGGCGGTGTGTCCGGCTCCTCGCCGTCGCTCGCGGCGAGCCGCGCGTGCGCGTCCCGGGCCGCCCCGACCGCCTCCGGCCACGCCTGGTGTTCGAGATACGCCGAGACCGGCGCGTCCGGCCCGACCTGGTGCATGATCCGCAGCACCCGCAGCACGGCGGCGTCGACGAGGGCCGCCTCCTGCGCGTCACGGAAGATCGTGCCGACGTACTTCTCGGCGGACCAGTGGTCCAGCCAGGTGTCCTCGACCAGGCGGTACACCGCGTCGGTCACGTCGCCGTAGCCGTCCACGCCGGCCAGCCAGACGTCCCGCTGGAAGACGGGATCGGAAAGCATGTGCAGCGCCGAGCGCACGTTGCTGCGCCAGCGCCACCACGGCATGTCGTTGACAGGCATGCCGCCCATGGTGGATGAGCGACGGCCACGACGGGAAGAGTTCTCCGAAGCTTGCACGGTCATCGATCGTACGTTCCCCTCCACATCGGTCACCTCTGCCCCCGCAATTCACCTGCTCGTCACCCATTGTTGACCCGAGATCACTCACGGGTTAGTCGTGTGGCGGAATCGTGCGGAACCATGACCGGCAGGCGACGCACCCGCAGCACATTCCTCCCCGGCCTCCTCACCCGTCACGCCAGACACGGCGTCCTCTGTGCGGGCGCGGCGGTCGCGTGCGCGTCGCTCCTCGCCGGCTGCGGGGTCGTCCCCGGTACCACGGGGGGCGTCGGGGACGACCCGATCACCGTCATGACGTGGGCTCCCCAGGACACCAAGGCGACCAACAAGCCCGGCATGCCCGCCTTCGCCCGCGCCTACGCCCGCTGGATCAACGCCAAGGGCGGGATCAACGGCCGCAAGCTCAACGTGCTGACCTGCAACGACCACAACGACAGCGTGGCCGCCGCGAAGTGCGCCCGGCAGGCCGCCAAGGAGAACGCCGTCGCGGTCGTAGGATCCTACAGCCAGTACGCCGACTCCTTCTTCCCGTCCCTGGAGGGCGCGGGCATCCCGTACATCGGCGGCTACGGCATCACCAACGCCGAGTTCACCAGCCCCCTGTCCTACCCCGTCAACGGCGGCCAGCCCGCGCTGCTCGCCGGTCTCGGCAAGGCGCTCGCCGACTGCGGTCCCGTCGCGCTGATCCGGCCCGACACCATCGCGGGCGACCAACTGCCCCCGCTGCTCGACTCCGGCCTGAAGGCGGGCGGGCACCAGGCCTCCAAGGACCAGCGGGCGGCGGAGGACGCCACCGAGTACGACGGCCAGGCCGCGCGGGCCCTGCGGGCGACGACCACCACCCCGGGGGACGAGGGATGCGTGGTGCCCGCGCTCGGGGACCGCAACGGCACCTACATGGACTCCTTCCGGCGGGCCCGCGAGGACTATCCCGACGTCCGGACGGCGGCCGTGCTCGGCAGCGTCGACCAGACGGTGATCGACGCGACGGGCGGGGCGTCGGGACCGTACGAGGGCTCGTACATCACCGGCTGGTACCCGGTGGCGAGCGACCCGCGCTGGGACGGGATGAAACAGGTCATCCGGGACGAGGCCTTCGACGACAACCGGATCGACCCGGCGGACGCGGGGGTGCAGACCACGTGGATCGCCTACACCGTCTTCCGGAAGGTCGTCGAGTCGCTCGGCAGCGGCGAGGTGACCGCCGACACGGTGACGGAGGCCCTCGACAACGGCCTCAGGATCGGCACGGGCGGTCTGACGCCGACGCTGCGGTGGCGGTTCCAGGACCGGCTCGCCTCCGTCGGCTTCCCGCGCCTGGTCAACGCGAACGTGACGCTCCAGGTGGTGCGGGAAGGGCGGCTGGTGTCGGCGCGCAAGGGCTTCGTCGACACGACCAGGATCCTGCAGAACGCCGACGTGAACTACTGAGCGCCCCGGCTCAGCGGTTCATCGCCGGACCAACTCACGTCACAGCTGCGTCGGCTGGCGCTCGGTCAGGCCGTACCGCTTCGCGATCGAGTTCCACAGCTGGGCCGCCTTGGTCTTCTCGGTGCTCGCGGCGACGCTGGCCCGGTTCCCGGCCTGGGTCTGGCCGGTGGCCCGGGCCTGGCCCTTCTTGCAGCCCTTCTTCCCGGCGGTCTGGTCGGCCCAGGAGGCGTAGTGGTTGTCGGCCGAGGCGGAGGCCTGCCACGCCTTGGTGAGGGCCGTGGTCAGCGCGGCGTGGTCGGGCAGCTTGTCGACCGTGATGCCGCCGAGCCGGGTGACCAGCTCGGTGCGCTGCCTGGCCGCGTCGCGCAGGTTCTTGGCGGCCTGGGGGAGGTTGTCGCAGCGCCTGACGTCGGCCACCGCGTTGATCACGGTGCTGCGGCTGTCGCCGCTGTCGGCGAGCAGCTTGTCCAGCTCGACCGCCTGTGCCCGGACCGGGTCGGCGGACGGCGAGGCGGACCCCTGCGTGGCGGGTGCCGAGGCGGCCACGGTCTTGTTGTCACCACCGCCGTCGTCACCGCCTCCGCCACCGGCGAGCAGCGCGCCCGCGCCGACGCCGAGGACGGCTATGCCGATGCCGACGGCCGCGATGACCGGCACGCGCGAGCCGGTACGGCCGCCGCGACCGCCCCGGCCGCCGCCGCGCCCGTCGGCCGGGGCGTAGGAGGGCTGCGGAGCGCCGTAGGAAGACTGGTGCGGGGACAGCGGCTGATCGACGCGGGGCATCTGCTGGGTGGCCCCGGCCGGGCCGTCCGCGCCCTGGTCGCTGCGGAAGAGGTTCTCGAACCCGGCGGGCGGCTGCTGGTCGGCGCCGGGCACCGGCGGGATGTACTGCGTCGCCTCGGCGTCCGGGTTCGAGGCGGGCGGCACGCGGCCACGGCCCCCGCACCGGCCCGGGGCCCGGTGCCGAGGAACGTG
>NZ_GG657757.1:3916177-3936389 GCF_000158955.1 Streptomyces viridochromogenes DSM 40736
TGGGCGTCCCAGGCCGGCGGCTCCGTCCATTTGTCTGCGGCGGCGGGGACTGCCAGCTCTGGCCCTGCGCCGGGGCCGGGGTCTGCTGGTCGGGGCCCCACGGCTGGCCCCAGGTCTGCCCGCCGGCGGGGGCGGAGGCCGGGGGCTGGCCGGTCGGGGGCGGGCCGGGCCGGCGGCCGGCCGGGGCGTCACCGGGTCCGCCCGTCATGCCCGGCAGCAGGGGTTCGCCACCGTCGGAGGGCAGCACGATGCCTTCGCGCGCGGGGCGCGCCGAGGGCTCCTCGCCCTGTCCACTCTGCGTCACCGGGACTCCTACTTATGGGGGACCTTGTGAATCGTCGGGTCACGCTACCGGGTCCCCAGAGCCCCGTGCCACGCAGCACAGGGCCCGACCTCAGGCCCTGTGAGCGCGGTAACACAACCGGGTCACGCCGCGCTGTTGATGTCACCTCCTGCTCGGGGAGGGGCCGTTTCCCGCATGTTCACGCATCCGCAGACCCTGTGTTCATGCCGCGACCTGGAGGTCCAGGCGCGCCCCGAACTCCCTGACCACGGCCTCGTCCCGGTACGGCTCCAGCCGCTGCTGGAAGTCCTCCAGATACTCGGCGCCGCGGTTGGAGCGCACTCCTTCCAGCAGTTCCACGGCCTTCATACCGGTGCTGCAGGCCTCTTCGATCTCGCGCTGCTGCACCTGCGCCGTGGCCAACAGCACATATCCGATGGCCCGGCGGCGGGCCCGCGACTCGGGATGCCCGGCCAGCGACTCCTGCGCGCACCGCGCCGCCGCCTCGGCCTGCCCCAGGTCCCGGTGGCAGTGGGCCAACTCGTCGGCGAGATAGGCCTCGTCGAAGTGCGCGATCCACACCGGGTCGTCCCCGGCGGCCGGGTCGGCCGACTCCAGGGCGCTCACCGCGCGCCCGGCCGCGACCTGGGCGGCGCGCGCGTCGCCCATCAGCGCGTGCCCGCGCGCCTCCGCCGCGAGGAACATGCACTCCGCCCGGGGCGTCACGCGCCCCCGCGCCCCCTCCTGCGCCGCCCGCGCCAACTGGGCGATCTCCCGCGGGTTCCCGAGCTGCGCGGCGAGATGGCTCATGGAGGCGGCCAGCACGTACCCGCCGTAGCCCCGGTCCCCGGCCGCCTGGGCCAGTCGCAGCGCCTGGATGTAGTAGCGCTGGGCCAGACCGGGCTGCCCGGTGTCCACGGCCATGTACCCGGCGAGTTCCGTCAGCCGGGCCACCGCCGCGAACAGGTCCCGCCCCACGGCCTCCCGGTACGAGCCCGCCAGCAGCCCGGAGACGACGCTGTTGAGGTAGTGCACGACGACGGGGCGCACATGCCCGCTGCCGTACTGGTGGTCGAGATCCACCAGCGCCTGCGTCATGGCCTGCACCGCCTGCACGTCCGACTGCCCCACCCGCGGCCCGGCCGTGCGTGAGACCTGGCCGTCGGGCGCGGAGATCAGCCAGTCACGGCTGGGCTCGACCAGCGCGGACGCGGCGACCGACGAGCCGGACAGGAAGTCCCGCCGCCCCACGTCACTGCGCCACAGCTCGCAGACCTGCTCGATGGCCCCCAGTACCGTCGGCGAGAACTGCAAACCCACGCCCGAGGCGAGGTTCTTGCCGTTGGCCATGCCGATCTCGTCGATCGTGACCGTACGGCCGAGCTTGCGGCCCAGCGCCTCGGCGATGATCGCCGGGGCCCTGCCCCGCGGCTGCTGTCCGCGCAGCCAGCGCGCCACCGACGTCTTGTCGTAGCGCAGGTCGAGACCGTGCTCGGCGCCGCACATGTTGACCCGGCGGGCGAGGCCGGCGTTGGAACATCCGGCTTCCTGGATGAGCGCCTGGAGCCGTTCGTTCGGCTGCCGAGCGACGAGAGGCCTTGCGGCCATGGCGTACCCCCTGCTGTCTGGCGGTGCGCCTACGGGGCGCCCAAGCCTGTGCCGGGACGACGACCGTGCTCAGTCCTTCGGGCTGCGCGGGCTCGTCGTCCCGGCACAGGCGCGCCCCTTCGGCTCACCGCCGTGTGGCTGCGGTGCCTGCCCACGCACCGAGTTGACGTGTCTTCCGCGGCCGAACCCCTCACGTCCCAGCAGAAAGATCCGGCCGTGAAGATCAATGCCCCGCCGACCAGGCGAAAATGCGAGGCATGTGAGGATTGCCGGGGTAACGGCTGTTGCCGGCCCCACTCGTGGCTACCCAGCCGCGGCCAGGGATCCTCCCGCGCGCCCCCGCACATGCACCCATGCGCCCCGAGGGCGGGCGCGGTGCTCCTCCCCGCGCACGTCGGCGGGCGTAACCCCTGGTGACGACCAGAGTTGTGCTCATCGTGGAAGAGACGATCGCCGGCACCGAAGCCGCTCAGATCCCGAAGCAGCGCGGGGAATCGCTGCTGGAGACCGCTGTTCGCTACGCCGAGGAGCGGCACTGGGACGTGTTCCCCGGCACCTGGCTGGAAGCCGTCGACGGCGCTCAGCGGTGCTCCTGCGGTGACGCCGCGTGTCCGGCCCCCGGCTCGCACCCGGCGCGCCCGGACTGGGCGACGCAGGCGACGGGCAGTGCGACCGTCGCGCGGCGGATGTGGCAGAAGCAGCCGACGGCGTCGATCCTGCTGCCGACGGGGCGGACGTTCGACGCGATCTCCGTGCCGGAGACGGCGGGGTTCCTGGCGCTCGCGCGGATGGAGCGGATGGAGCTGACGCTGGGGCCGGTGACGCTCACTCCGGATCGCCGGATGGAGTTCTTCGTGCTGCCGGGGGCGTCCGTGAAGGTGCCTGATCTGGTGCGGAAGCTGGGGTGGTCGCTTGCGTCGCTGGATCTGACCGTGCTGGGCGAGGGGGCGTACGTGGCCGCGCCGCCTACTCGGTTCGGGTCGCGGGGGGCTGTGCAGTGGGCGTGTCGGCCTACGCCTGCGAATCGGTGGCTGCCCGATGCGGAGGAGTTGATCTCGCCGTTGGCGTACGCGTGCGGGCGGGACAGGTAGGCGCCCCTTCGTCTGCCTGGTTGCCGTTGTGCGGCGGCTGCGGGCCGTCCGTGGTTGTTCGCGCAGTTCCCCGCGCCCCTGAAAGACGGGCGTCGCCCCACCGTAGGGTGCAAGGTGACGGAGGGAGGCGCGGTGGGATCCAGCGCGGTGCGGGTGCGGGGGCTCTGGAAGCGGTTCGGGGAGCAGGTCGCTGTTGCCGGGGTCGATCTCGAGTTGCCCGCGGGCAAGTTCATCGGGCTCGTCGGGCCGAACGGAGCCGGGAAGACCACCACCTTGTCGATGGTGACCGGGCTGCTCAGGCCCGACCACGGGACCGTCGAGGTGGTCGGGCACGACGTGTGGCGGGACCCCGTCGAGGTGAAGGCCCGGATCGGGGTGCTGCCGGAAGGGCTGCGGCTGTTCGAGCGGCTGTCGGGGCGGGAACTGCTGGCGTACAGCGGGCGGTTGCGCGGGCTGCCCGGTGCCGAGGTCGACAAGCGGGCCACGCAGCTCCTCGACGTCCTCGATCTCGCCGGCGCCCAGCACAAGCTCGTCGTCGACTACTCGACCGGCATGCGCAAGAAGATCGGGCTCGCCGCCGCCCTCCTCCACAACCCCGAAGTGCTGTTCCTGGACGAGCCGTTCGAGGGCGTCGATCCCGTCTCCGCCCAGACCATCCGGGGCGTGCTGGAGCGGTACACCGCCTCGGGCGCCACGGTCGTGTTCTCTTCCCACGTCATGGAGCTCGTCGAGTCGCTGTGCGACTGGGTGGCCGTCATGGCCGCCGGGCGGATCCGGGCCACCGGCACCCTCGCCGAGGTGCGCGGGGACGCGCCCTCGTTGCAGCAGGCGTTCCTCCAACTCGTCGGGGCGCAGAGCCGGGACGCCGGGTCCGACCTCGACTGGCTGGGCGGCGGGTCGCGGTGAGCGCCCCCGCGATCACCCCCGTCTTCGTACGGCTGAAACTGTCGCTGCTGCGGGGCGGGCTGCGGCAGTCCGGCGGACGGAAGGCCGCCTACATCGCCTCGGCCGTCTCCGCCCTGCTGTTCGCCGCGCTGCAGTTGATCGGCCTGATCGCGCTGCGTGGGCACGCGCACGCCGATGCGGTGGTCGTGCTGGCGGTGGCGGTGCTGGGGCTCGGCTGGGCGGTGATGCCGCTGTTCTTCCCCAGCGGTGACGAGACGCTCGACCCGACCCGGCTGGTGATGCTGCCGCTGCGGCCCCGGCCGCTGGTGCGGGCCCTGCTCACGGCCTCGCTGGTGGGGATCGGGCCGCTGTTCACGCTGTGTCTGCTGATCGGTTCCGTGGTCGCGGTGGCGAGGGGCGGGGCGGCGTTCGCCGTCGGGGTCGTCGCCGTCGTGCTGGCGCTGCTGGTGTGCGTGGCCCTCGCGCGGGCCGTCGCCGCCGCCAACGTACGGCTGCTGACCAGCCGCAAGGGCCGGGACCTCGCGGTGCTGAGCGGACTCGTCATCGCGATCGGCGCGCAGGTCGTCAACTTCGGCCTGCAGCGGCTCGGCGCCTCGGGGCTCGGCGAGCTCGACCCGGCGGCGGACGTGCTGCGGTGGGTGCCGCCCGCGTCAGCCGTCGGGGCCGTGCACGCGGTGGGCGAGGGATCGTACGGACTCGCCGCCGCCCAGCTGGCACTGACCGCGGGCGCCCTGGTGGCGCTGCTCGCGGTGTGGTCCCGGCATCTGACCCGGCTGATGACCTCGCCCGACGGATCCACCCTGCCCACCGCCGGGACGGCCGCCCGTCAGCGGACCTCGACCGGCCTCGGACGGCTGCTGCCCTCCGGCCGCACCGGCACGGTCATGGAACGCAGCCTGCGGTACGTGTGGCGCGACCCGAAGACCAAGGCCGCGTGGGTGACGTCGCTGGCCATCGGCCTGATCGTGCCGGTGTTCAACGCCTGGCAGGGCACCGGGTCCGTGTACTTCGCCTGCTTCGCCGCCGGGATGCTCGGCATCCAGATGTACAACCAGTTCGGCCAGGACACCTCCGCGTTCTGGATGGTCGCGATGACGATCTCCTCGGCCCGCGACGCCTACGTCGAGCTGCGCGCCCGGGCGCTGGCCCTGCTGCTGATCACCCTTCCGTACGCCACGCTCGTCACCGTGGTGACGACCGCCCTCCTCGGCGACTGGGAGCGGCTGCCCGAGGCGCTGGGGCTGTCCTTCGCGCTGCTCGGCGCGATGCTCGCGACCGGCGCCTGGACGTCCGCCCGCTTCCCCTACTCCATCCCGCAGGAGGGCTACAAGAACGTCGCCCCCGGGCAGACCGGGCTCGCCTGGATCTCCATCTTCGGCGGGATGATCGCGGCCGCCCTGCTGTGCGCACCCGTCATCGCGCTCACGATCTGGCTGAACGTGAGCGCGTGGGGCGGCGACTGGACGTGGCTGCTGTTTCCGGTGGGGTCGGTGTACGGGGCGGTGCTCACGGCGGCGGGGCTGCGGCTGGCCGCTCCGCGGACGGCCCGGCGGCTGCCGGAGATCCTGGGGGCGGTCAGCAAGGGCTGACCGCCGCCCGCGTCAGTCGGTGTCGAGGGCGTCCAGGAACGGCTGGATGGCCGCGCGCCAGGCCTCCGGCTGGTCGTAGTGCACCAGGTGGCCGGCGTCGGCGACCTCCGCGTACTGGCCGCGGGGCAGGACGCGGACCATCTCCTGGGCCTCGGCGCGGCCCAGCTCGCCGTCGAGGCCGCGCACCACCAGGGCCGGGCAGCGCACCTGGGCCAGCTCCTCCCAGTGCGCGTCGTACACCCAGGTCTCGCGGGAGCGGAGCATCTGGTCCGGGTCGAAGACGGGGCGCCAGCCGTCCGGGGACTCGGCCATCACCTCGGCGTAGAACTCGCCGCGGGCCGGATTGGGCCGCTCCACCCAGGGGTCGTCCTCGCCGAACCACTTGCGGACGTCGGCGAGCGTGGCGAACGGCAGCGGCCAGGACTCGAACCACTGGGCCCACTCGCGCTGCGACGCGGCACCGAGCGCGGAGGCGCGCATATCGCAGATGATCAGGCCGCGGACCAGGTCGGGACGCCTGGCGGCGAGCTGCCAGGCGGTCAGCGCTCCCATGGCGTGGCCGATGAGGACGACCGGGGAGAGGCCGAGCTGTTCGAGAGCGGACTCGGCGTCGTCGACGTAGGCGTCGCGGGTGAAGGACGCCCGCGGGGGCTTGTCGCTGCGGCCGTGGCCGCGCTGGTCGAGGGCGACCGCGCGGTACCGGCCGGAGAGCCAGCGGGCGGTGCAGGCCCAGTGCGAGGCCCGGCCCATGAGGCCGTGCAGTAACAGCACGCCCGGGGAGCCGTTCGACGCGGGCGGTGCTGCGACCTGCTGCCCGGCCGGTGCGGCTCGCCCGTCCTCCGCCTCCGGGTCCCGGCGGTCTCGGCTGTCCTGGCCGTCCTGGGGCCCGTGCTCGTCCTGCGGGCCGTGGGTGTCCCCCGGCCCGTGGGCGTCCTGCGCCGGATCGGGCTTGGGCGGGTCGCCGAACTCCCAGGCCGCGAGGCGTACGCCGCCCGTCCCGGTCACGTCGATGCGTCGCGCCATGTCCTGGCACCCCCCAAGCTTCGCGCGGACCGCGGCCGTCGCGGGCCGGTCGGTCCTGTGAACCGTGTTCTGCCTGCTGTGCCTTTTGCTGTGACTGGTGGTGTACCCGGTGTACCCGTTTGGTGCAGCTGATGGTGTGACGGTGTGGTGCCACCACCAGCAGACTATCGAATGGGCATTCGAAGAAGCCGTTCCCGCGGACAACACCCCTCGTTCGAGTGACCACCCCCGAGGATTGATCGCCGCTGCCGAGGGGAGATCTTCAGCGGGAGGCGGACCGCTCGGGGAAACCGGTCCGAGGGGAATGACCCTGAGAGCTCGGGGCTCCGGGTCAGCACAGGGGAGGACAGGCCCCGGCGCCACACGGCGCCGGGGCCCTCCGCGTCTTCACGGCACATCCTCCCCGCCCCTTCCCCGGCCGGGCGACATCACTGCCGAGCCGCGGCCAAGCGCCCTCAGGTCATATGCCTCACGCGACAGCGTCGCACGGGAAGCGTACGAGCGCTGCCATTCGACGGACTGAACACCCGATCCGACAGGATCACGCCAAAGCACCAACCCGACCGAGCCCAGCGGGAGTTGACGCCAGCCTCCGGTCGGCGGAAGGCCCGGCGCGTCGGCTGCTCAGGGCTTGGCGACGAACACGTGGGACGCGGTGTCCGACTCCAGCTCGGCCGCCTCGCCACCACTGCCCACCAGCACACCGCCCGCCGACTCCGTCACGCTCACCACCGAGCCGGGCTGCACACCCGCCCGGCGCAGCGTGTACATCAGCTGCGCGTCCGTCTGGATCGGCTCACCGATCCGGCGCACCACGACCGTCTTGCCCTCGGCACCCGGGTCGAGCGTGGCCAGCGACACCATGCCCTCGTCCAGGAACGGGTCGGCACCGTCCTTCTCACCGAGCTCCTCCAGACCCGGGATCGGGTTGCCGTACGGCGACTCCGTCGGATGCCGCAGCAGCTCCAGCACACGGCGCTCCACGGCCTCGCTCATCACGTGCTCCCAGCGGCACGCCTCCGCGTGGACCTGCTCCCACTCCAGACCGATCACGTCGACGAGCAGACACTCGGCGAGCCGGTGCTTGCGCATCACACGCGTGGCGAGACGACGCCCCTCGTCAGTCAGCTCCAGGTGCCGGTCGCTGGCGACGGACACCAGACCGTCGCGCTCCATCCGCGCCACCGTCTGGCTGACCGTCGGCCCGCTCTGGTCGAGCCGTTCGGCGATACGGGCGCGCATGGGGACCACACCCTCTTCCTCCAGCTCGAGGATGGTGCGGAGATACATCTCCGTGGTGTCGATCAGTCCGGACATACGTGCCCCTCGAATGAGTTCTGCCGGAGGCTGGACGGCTCACCGGCGCGTGCGCTGGCCCTGCACCCAATTCTGCCGGATACCACCGACAACCGTGCCGCCGGAGCCGAAGCAGGGGATTACACGACCCCGCGGAGGGGTACCGACCGCGCCCGCGGCCCCTCCAACGGCCGTATTGACACCACCATGGTCCAGACCGCACCGTGATGCGCGACACGAGCCCACCGAGGCCAGCCCGAAGGGACACCCCGAATGAGCGACCGCGCGCCGGCCGGCCAGTTCCTCGACGCCGCGATCGGCCTGCTGCAGCGGGTCCGCGACGAGGAGGCCGACAGCATCGCGGCAGCCGGGGCGCTCCTCGCCGACACCGTCGCCGACGGGGGCCGCCTCTTCGCCTTCGGCGCCGGGCACTCCTCCCTCGCCGCGCAGGACCTCGTCTACCGCGCGGGCGGCCTCGCCCTCATGAACCTGCTCGCCGTGCCGGGCGTCGTCGGCGTCGACGTCATGCCCGCACCCCTCGGCTCCGCCCTGGAACGCGTCGACGGCCTCGCACGCGCCGTCCTGGACAGCTCCCCGCTCCGCGCGGGCGACGCCCTGCTGATCATCTCCCTCTCGGGACGCAACGCCCTCCCCGTGGAGATGGCCCTGCACGCGCGCGCCCTCGGCGTCAAGGTCATCGGCGTGACCTCGGTGGCCTACGCCACGCAGACGACGTCCCGGCACACCTCGGGGACCTACCTCAAGGACCACTGCGACCTCGTCCTCGACTCGAAGATCGCGGTCGGCGACACGGAACTCACCCTCGACAACGTCCCGGCCCCCTTCGCCCCCGCCTCCACGGTCGTCACCTCGGCCCTCCTCCAGGCCGTCATGGCCACCACGTCCGCCACCCTCGCCGACCGCGGCATCGACCCCCCGCTGCTGCGCTCCGGCAACGTCGACGGGGGCCACGACTGGAACGACCGCGTGATGCGGCAGTACGCGGACCGCATCTTCTACCGACACTGAGCTCTCCGGCCGGGGGCGGCCCCGGCCAGGCCCTCACTCCTCCTCGGCCAGCCCCGCGAGATCCAGCGCCGCGGCGATCCGAACCGCCACGTCCTCCGCGTACACCGCGTCGGAACGCTCGAAGGCGCTGCGCCCCGCGCCCCGCAGGAACGTCACCGCGCCCAGCGTCCGGCCCCGGCTGCGCAGCACCACGCACAGGGCGTGCACCGCGTCCTGCGGCCACTGCCGGGCCAGGGCCCAGCCCCGGGCCTCCTCCGCCGATATCGCGCCCGCACTCGCCCGGACCGCGCCGACACGCTCCACGCACTGCAACGCCGGATGCCCCTCCGCGTACCGCACGGGCAGACCCGCCCGGCCCGCGAGCCTGCTCGGCCCCGGCGCACCGGACGGCGTCGCGGCGACCCGGACCAACCGCACCGGCCCCTCCGCCTCCGCATCGCTCAGCGCACCCCCGGACACCCGGTCGATCAACGCGTGGTCCGCGAACCCGGCCAGCGCGAAGTCCAGGTGGACGGTCGCCGCCTCCGCCGGATCCTCGCACTCGGCGGCCGCCCGCGACGCCCGGTGCAGCTGCTGCGCACGGAACCGCAGCAGCGACGCCTCCTGCTCGACCTGCTTGGACTCCGTCACGTCCTGGAACAGCCAGCCCACACCCAGCGGCACCGGCTCCTCCGCGAGCGGCGACGCCAGCCGCAGGAACCCGCTCCGCCAGCACCGCCGACGCTCACCCTCCGGCGTACGCACGCTCACCCACACCTCGGCCGGCGCGGGCGGCGCCCCCTCCGCCAGCACATGCTGCAGCGCGCTCTCCAGCTCCTCCACGCCCTGCGCCAGCAGGTCCCCGAGCGGCCGCCCCAGCACCGACGTACGCCCCGTACCCAGCGCCTTGGCCGCGTGCGCGTTCACCACGGCCGGCCGCAGGTCGACGTCCACGAGCACGACACCCCAGCTGGCGTCCTCGAACAGCGCCTCGCTCAACGCGATCGACCGCTCCAGATCGATCTGCGCGTGCACCTCGCTGAAGGCGCAGTACACCCCCGCCGGCTTCCCGTCGGGCCCCAGCACCACCGCCGACTGAGTCCGCACGAGCACCCGCCCGCCGTCCTTCGTCAGCAACGCGAACTCGTGCACCTGACGCCCCGGAGCGTGCATCGCCGACAACAGCCGGCTCTCCACCTCCTCGGCGTCCGCGCTGCGCACCGCCCACCCGGCCAGCCCGCGCCGCCCCACGGCCTCGTCCGCGCTCCACCCCAGGATCCGCTCGGCCTCACGGTTCCAGTGCGTCACGACCCCGTCGGCGTCGAAGGCGCACAGCGCCGCGTCCATACCGTCCAACAGGGCGGCGAGCAGATCCGAACCGTCCGAGGCCGAACCGCCCGCAGCCGCACCGTCCCGCTCGGGCTCGTCGGGCCCCAGCTCGTCGGTGGTCCCACTACGCCGGGAAGCACTCACCTGGACCCCCTGCAGGCTGCGTCCGCACGTACCGCACGTCGGTTCGCTACTTGCAATCATTCAACTGGAACGTGACCCAGCGCACACCGAGTTCCCACAACATTGAAGGAATCGTTGTACGCGGACGATCCCCTCGTCAATGTCCCGAAGAACGGCCCCCGCCACCGCTGCCCCGCCGCGCGTACACCTCGATCTCGATCTTCATCCGGGGATCCGCCAGCCCGCACACCAGCATGGTGGCGGCCGGCCGCACCTCCCCGAAGCACTTGCGCAGCACCGGCCAGCACGGCTCGAAGTCCTCCCGCTCCGGCAACAGGTACCGCACCCGCACGACGTCCGCGAACGAGGACCCGGCCTCCTCCAGCGCCGCCCCGATATTTCGCAGACACTGCTCGGCCTGCTCCACCACGTCCTCGGAGATCGTCATGTCCGTGTAGTCGAACCCGGTCGTCCCCGACACATGGATCCAGTCCCCGTCCACCACAGCCCGGGCATACCCGATCCGCTCCTCGAACACCGAACCACTGAGAATCGCCCGCCGCTGCGTCATGTGCCGAACGGTAGGTGGCCTGCGGTCATACGTTCAACGGCTCTTAGCACGAAGATCGGGTGGTCGTTCGAGAAAGACAGACGCTTTGGCACGTATGAGCGCATTCCGATGTCTGGCACGCCTTCTGACCAGCGTCGCCCATAGCCTCAGCCGCACAACGAGAGGGGAGGTCACTCGCTCCCCGACTGCAAGGTCGTCGAGTGACCAGCCCGAGTCATCACGATCCGAGGATCAGGGAGGTGCACCCGATGGCTACGTTTCCTGTGGGCGAGCAGACCCACCAGGCTGTGCTTCCTCAGCAGCCTGCTCTGGAATCCGCGAGAGCAGACACCCCTGGGAGCAGGGACGAAACGGCTCGCGGACACTCCGCCACCGCGCGGGGCGCCGGCAGGGAACATGGGCGAGGGGAGACTGACGGGCGAGACACCCCGGCCCGTCGGCGTCACGCCGAGCGCGCCGTCACGGCGGCACCGACGGCAGAGACCGGGAGCGGTGACGCTCCCCCACACGAACCCGAGCCGTCGTACGCAGGCGGGGTCGGCACGAGCAGGGTTCTCGTGCTGTCCAGGGACGGGCACCCTCTCATGCCATGCCACCCCGCCCGGGCCCGTGAGCTTCTGGGTAGGGGCCGGGCTGTCGTCGCCCGGCAGGTGCCCTTCGTGATCCGGCTGAAGGACCGTACACGCGCCGAGTCGGAAGTCGACGGCGTGCAACTGCGTATCGATCCCGGCTCCAAAGGCACCGGACTCGTCCTCACCGACGAGAAGAAGGAAACCGACGGCCGAGGAGCCGTCGTGACAGTTCGGCGTGGCCTCTTCTCGGTGGAGTTGTGGCACCGCGGCGAACAGATCCGCGGCTACGTGCGCCAGCGCGCCGCGTACCGACGCCGGAGACGCTCGGCCAACCTCCGTTATCGGGCACCCCGATCGAGGAACCGCACGCGCCCGCCCGGATGGCTCCCGCCCTCCCTGCGCCACCGCGTCGACACCACGTTCTCGTTGGCCGGCCGTCTGTGCCGCTACGCGCCCGTCACCGATCTCCACCTGGAACGCGTCGCCTTCGACACCCACTCCATGACTGCGGGCACGCTTCTCCGAACAGCCGAGCGCCAGCAGGGTGCCCTCGCGGGAACCAGCACTCGTGCTCAACTACGCGGCAGGTGGAACAGCTCCTGCGCATACTGCGGCGCCTCGAATGTGCCCCTGAACATCGAGCACCTCCGGCCGCGCAGTCGAGGTGGCTCGGACCGGATCTCCAACCTCGTCCTCGCCTGTGCTCCCTGCAACCGGGCCAAGGCCAGCAAACCGGTCGACGTCTTTTTGACCGACCGGCCCGAGCTGCTCGCGAGGATTCTGCAGCAGGCCAGGGCACCCCTCAGTGATGCCGCCGCCATGAACGCGACCTGCTGGGAGCTGACAGACAGGCTCGCCGCCCTCGGCAGACCACTGCACGCCTGGTCCGGTGCGCTCACCAGGAGGAATCGGCATGCCATGGGCCTGCACAAGACACATACCCTGGACGCCCTGTCCGTCGGACGTCTCGATCACGAGAGCGGCGACCGGATCGTGCGGTTCACCGGGCGTGCACTGATCGCGAAATCGACCGGACGCGGCTCCTACGCCCGCACCACTCCGGACCGATACGGGTTTCCCCGTTTGCTGCGGCCCCGCAGGAAGCAGCACTTCGGCTACGTCACCGGAGACCTGGTCCGAGCCGTCGTGCCATCCGGCAAGTGGGCAGGAACGTGGACCGGCCGGGTCTCGGTCCGGGCGAGAGGGCAGCACAGTCTTACGACGCCGGAGGGCCGAATCAGCGTCTCCTTCCGGAATCTGCGGCTGTTGCAGCGGGGTGACGGTTACGCGTACAGCTCGCGGTCGGAGCCAGGTCGGTCAAGCTCCCGAAAAAAGGGTTGAGCCGGGGGCCGACCGGTTCCTAAGGTGTGGCTCACACTGGAAAGGAGGTGATCCGGCAGATGTATGAATCCCGGACGCGTGAGGTGGCTGCGGGCTAGCGGCCCGACACCACGCACAGTGCGGTGCCGGACCAGCGCGTGAGCGAAACGCGCAGCCGGCCCAATCTCCAGCAGTCACCCGACCCGCGAGCCGCCGGTACGTCCGGCCGGCCCTCCTCCGGAGGACCAGGCTCGCGGGTCGTCTGCGTTCTCGGGGGTGGTCGGGGAGGAACTGGACCGGCTCTCGGGTTGAGGCGGGTACGGACGGCAGTGCGCGGTGCCGGGTGGGTTCGCGGGCTGCCGTCCGTGTGCGGGGCTCAGTGGGCGATGTCCTCGTAGCCCTCGATCTCGCGCGGGTCGCGGGAGCCGGGGCCGATGTAGCGGGCCGAGGGGCGGACCAGGCGGCCGGTGCGCTTCTGTTCGAGGATGTGGGCGGACCAGCCGGCCGTGCGGGCGCAGGTGAACATGGACGTGAACATGTGGGCCGGGACCTCGGCGAAGTCCAGGACGATCGCCGCCCAGAACTCGACGTTCGTCGCGAGGACGCGGTCGGGGCGGCGGGCGTGGAGCTCGGCCAGGGCCGCCTTCTCCAGGGCCTCGGCGACCTCGAAGCGGGGGGCGCCGAGTTCGCGGGCGGTGCGGCGCAGGACCCGGGCGCGGGGGTCCTCGGCGCGGTAGACGCGGTGACCGAAGCCCATGAGGCGCTCGCCCTTGTCGAGCGCGTTCTTCACGTAGGCCTCCGCGTCGCCCGTGCGCTCGATCTCCTCGATCATGCCGAGGACCCGGGAGGGGGCGCCGCCGTGGAGCGGGCCGGACATGGCGCCGACGGCGCCGGACAGGGCCGCCGCCACGTCCGCGCCGGTCGAGGCGATCACGCGTGCTGTGAATGTGGACGCGTTCATGCCGTGTTCCGCGGCGCTGGTCCAGTACGCGTCGACCGCCGCGACGTGCTTCGGGTCCGGCTCGCCGCGCCAGCGGATCATGAAGCGTTCGACGACGGAGTGGGCCTTGTCGATCTCGCGCTGCGGGACCATGGGCAGGCCCTGGCCGCGGGCCGACTGGGCCACGTAGGACAGGGCCATGACAGCGGCTCGGGCCAGGTCCTCGCGGGCCTCTTCGGCGTCGATGTCCAGGAGGGGTTTCAGGCCCCAGACGGGGGCGAGCATGGCCAGGGCGGACTGGACGTCGACGCGGATGTCGCCGGAGTGCACGGGGATGGGGAACGGCTCGGCGGGCGGCAGGCCGGGGTTGAAGGCTCCGTCGACGAGCAGGCCCCAGACGTTGCCGAAGGAGACGTGGCCGACGAGGTCCTCGATGTCGACGCCCCGGTACCGGAGTGCGCCGCCCTCCTTATCCGGTTCGGCGATCTCCGTCTCGAACGCGACGACTCCCTCGAGTCCGGGTACGAAGTCGGACATCAGGCGGCTCCTCGTGATGTAAGTGACAGATGGTGTTGATGTGGGGTGAGACGTACGAACCATGTGTCAGTCGCTTGCGAAGCGGGCTGCCGTCCGATGGATCCGCGGTCGTGTGCGCGGCTCGCGGTCCTGGCCGGTCTCCCCCTGTGATGCCCCGTACGGCTGGCGGTCACCCAACCGGAACGGCACCAGAACGATATCCCTGAGTGCCACCGTTGGGGAGGGTTCGCGGCACTCAGTGCCACTCAGTGACGAAGGACACCGTCCATACGGCAAGATGACCGGGTGACCGACCGCGACGCCGTCCCCTTCGACCTGGCCTCGATGCGCAAGCAGTACCGGGCCGAGGGGCTCTCCGAGACCGAGCTGGCCGCCACCCCCGTCGAACAGTTCGCGCGCTGGTTCAAGCAGGCCGCCACGGACGGCGGACTGTTCGAGCCGAACGCCATGGTCGTCTCGACGGCCGACGCCGAGGGGCGGCCCAGCGCCCGTACGGTGCTGCTGAAGCACTTCGACGAGCAGGGCTTCGTCTTCTACACGAACTACGACTCCCGCAAGGCGCGTGACCTGGGAGAGAACCCCTACGTCTCGCTGCTGTTCCCCTGGCATCCGATGGCCCGGCAGGTCATCGTGACCGGGGTCGCGCGGCGCACCGGCCGGGACGAGACGGCGGCGTACTTCCGCACCCGCCCGCACGGCTCGCAGCTCGGCGCGTGGGCCAGTGCCCAGTCCTCGGTGATCGCCACGCGCGCCGACATCGACGGGGCGTACGCCGAGCTGGCCACGCGCTATCCGGAGGGCGAGCAGGTGCCGGTGCCGCCGAACTGGGGCGGTTTCCGGGTGGCCCCGCAGACGGTCGAGTTCTGGCAGGGCCGCGAGAACCGGCTGCACGACCGGTTGCGGTACACGGAGCGGTCCGACGGGAGCTGGCGGGTGGAGCGGCTCAGCCCCTGACCGCCGGAGCCCCGTCGGCCGGGCAGCGGTCGCGCATGGTCAGCCCAGCGCCTCCTCCAGTACATCCGCCCACTGCGCCACCACCCGTTCCCGGCGGGCGGCGTCGTCGGTGAGGAGGTTGGCCAGGCCCAGGCCGCGGGCCATGTCGAGGAGGCCCTGGACGGTTTCGCGGACGCCGGGGAGGGTCTCGTCGGCGGCGAGGAGGTCGACCGCTATGCGGTGGGTCTCGCGGCCCACGCGGGATTCGAGTTCGGTGACGCGGGGGCGGAGCTGGTCCTCGTTGGAGGCGGCGACCCAGAGATGCAGGGCGGCGCGGAAGAGGGGGCCGGTGTAGAGGTCGACCAGGGCGGCGACGACGGCGTGGCGGTCTCCGGCCGCGCCCTGCGGGAACAGGGCGCGCAGGGCGGTGGAGCGTTCCTCGGCGACGTACTCGACGGCCGCCGTGAAGAGGTCCTCGCGGGTCGGGAAGTGGTGCTGGGCGGCGCCGCGGGAGACGCCGGCGCGTTCGGCGACGACGGAGACCGTGGAGCCGGCCCAGCCGTGTTCGGCGAGGCAGGACACGGCCGCTTCCAGGAGCCGCTGCCGGGTGGCCCGGCTGCGGTCCTGCTTGGGGACTCGCTCCGCCCGGTCCGCCGTACTCACACCACCCATGCCGGATCCCGTCGTTCGAGGAAGGCCGTCATCCCCTCGCGGGCCTGCGGGGAGGAGAACAGCCGGGCCGAGAGCGCGGTCAGGTCCGCCGCGTCCCGGTCGAAGGTTTCCAGCACCTTAGCCGTGAGCAGCCGTTTCGTCTCGGCCAGGGCGTCGGGGGCCGCTCGGCGCAGGCCGTCGAGGATGGGGGCCAGGGTCGCGTCCACGTCGTCGCCGTGGGTGGTGAGCAGGCCGGTCGTGGTGGCCGCGGGCGCGTCGAAGCGTTCGCCGGTGAGGTAGTAGCGGGCCAGGGCGCGCGGGTCCGTGCGCGGGAGGAGCGGGAGGGAGATGACCGCGGGGGCGACTCCGATGCGGACCTCCGTGAAGGCGAAGGTGGCCTCGGTGGAGGCGGCCGCGATGTCGCAGGCGGCCAGGAGGCCGAGGCCGCCGGCGCGGACGTGGCCGGTGATCCGGGCGACGACCGGTTTGGGCAGTTCGACGATCTGCCGCAGGAGGCCGGTGAGTGCCTGCGGGGGTGGTGGGTCCCGGAGGTCGGCGCCCGCGCTGAAGGTGTTGCCGGTGTGGGTGAGGACGATCGCGCGGACGTCGGTGTCCTTGCCGGCGTCGGTGAGTGCGTCGGCCAGTTCGCCGACGAGGGCCGCGGAGAGGGCGTTGCGGTTGTCCGGTGAGTCGAGCGTCAGGGTTTCCACGGCACGCGCGCGCGTGCGGGTCACGAGGGTCATGCGCGCTCCCTGAGCCGGCGGCGGAGGATCTTGCCGGAGGCCGCCCGGGGGACGCCGTCGATGAAGGTGACGTGGCGGATCCGTTTGTAGGGCGCGACGCGTTCGGCGACGAACATCATGATGTCCCCCTCGGTGAGGTCGGTGGCGGTCGGCTGGCGGACCACGTAGGCGTGCGGGACCTCGTTGCCGTCGTCGTTGTACCTGCCGATGACGGCGGCGTCGGCGATGCCCGGGTGGGTGAGGAGGAGGGCTTTCCAGCTCGGCGGGGGCCACCTGGAAGCCCTTGTACTTGATGAGTTCCTTGACGCGGTCGACGACGAACAGCCAGCCTCCCCCACCGTCGACGTGCCCGACGTCACCGGTGTGCAGCCAGCCGTCGCTGTCGATCATGGCGGTGGTGGCGTCGGGGCGGCCGAGGTAGCCCTTCATGACCTGGGGGCCGCGGATGAGGATCTCGCCGGATTCGCCGGGGGGCAGGTCCTTGCCGGGGTCGTCGAGGGAGACGATGCGCATCTCGGTGCCGGCGATGAGTTTGCCGACGGTTCCGGGCGGTGCGTCGCGCATGGCGTCCAGGGGGACGACGTGGGTGCCGGGCGACAGTTCCGTCATGCCGTAGGCCTGGCCGACGGGCGGCAGGCCGAGCCGTTCGGAGCAGGCGGCGGCGAGGCGGGCGTCGAGGGGTGCGGCGGCGCTGACGATGTACTTCAGGGACGACAGGTCGTACTGGGCGACGGCCGGGTGTTTGGCGAGGGCCAGCACGATCGGCGGGGCCACGTACAGGGCGGTGATGCGGTGGTTCTGGACGGCGGCGAGGAACTGTTCCAGGTCGAAGCGGGGCAGGACGACGACCGTGGCGCCCTGCCTGAGCGGTGCGTTCATCAGGGCGGTGAGGCCATATATGTGAAAGAAGGGAAGAACTGCCAGGACGCGGTCGCCCGGGCCTGCGGGTATCGCCGGGTGGAGCTGGGCGAGGTTGGTGGCGATCTGCCGGTGGGTGAGCATCACGCCCTTGGGGATGCCGGTGGTCCCGGAGGAGTACGGGAGGGCCGCCACGTCCGTCGCGGGGTCGATGGCGATCCGCGGCTCGGGGGCCGCGGAGGCCAGCATGTCGATGAGGGAGCGGTGGCCGGGCGCGCTGTCGCACACGAAGATCTCTTGTACGCCGCCCGCGAGTTCGGCGGCCCGGCGGGCCGTTTCCAGCAGGGGTGAGACGGTGACGATCCAGCGGGCCGCCGAGTCCGTCAGCTGTTTGGCGAACTCCTCGGCGGTGGCGAGCGGGTGCACGGTGGTGACGGTGGCACCCGCGCGCGTGGCGGCGTAGAACGCGGTCGGGAAGGCGATGGTGTTGGGGCTGTGCAGGGCGAGGACGTCGCCCTTGCGGACACCCGCCTCGGCGAGGGCGGCGGCGATACGCCGGTGGAACCGGTCCACCTGCTCGTAGGAGAGGGTGGTGCCGTCGGTGCCGTCGATCAGGGCCGGGGTGTCGCCGAACTCTGCGGCCCGGGCCAGGACGGCGTCGTGGATGGGCAGGTCGACGGGCGGGACGTCTGCGTACTCGCTGCGGAACATGGTTCCTCCTCGCGCGCGGGCCGTCTCAGTACGACTTGGGCAGGCCCAGGGTCTGGTGGGAGACGTAGTTGAGAATCATCTCCCGGCTCACCGGGGCGATACGAGCCACGCGCGCGGCCGTTATCAGCCGGGCGAGGCCGAACTCGCGGGTGAGGCCGTTGCCGCCGAGGGTGTGCACGGCCTGGTCCACTGCCTTCACACAGGCCTCCCCGGCCGCGTACTTCGCCATGTTGGCGGCCTCCCCGGCGCCCATGTCGTCACCGGCGTCGTACAGCTGTGCGGCCTTCTGCATCATCAGGCGGGCGAGTTCGAGGTCGATGTGTGCCTGGGCGAGGGGGTGGGCGATGGCCTGGTGGGAGCCGATGGGGGTGTTCCAGACCTGTCGGTCGCGGGCGTACTCGACGGCTTTCGCGAGGGCGTGGCGGCCCATGCCGATCGCGAAGGCGGCGGTCATGATGCGCTCGGGGTTGAGGCCGGCGAAGAGCTGGAGCAGGCCGGCGTCCTCGTCGCCGACGAGTGCGTCGGCGGGCAGCCGTACGTCGTCGAGCGTCAGCTCGAACTGCTTCTCCGCGGCGTGGAGTTCCATGTCGATGGGGTGGCGGGTGAAGCCGGGTGCGTCGCGCGGGACGATGAACAGGCAGGGTTTGAGGGTGCCGGTGCGGGCGTCTTCGGTGCGGCCGACGATGAGGGTCGCGTCCGCCAGGTCGACGCCGGAGATGAAGACCTTGCGGCCGGTGAGGATCCAGCCTCCGGTGTCCTGGTCGCGGCGGGCGGTGGTGGTGATGCGGTGGCTGTTGGAGCCGGCGTCCGGTTCGGTGATGCCGAAGGCCATGGTGCGGGTCCCGTCCGCGAAGCCCGGGAGCCAGTGCTGTTTCTGTTCTTCCGTACCGAAGCGGGCGATGACTGTGCCGCAGATGGCGGGGGAGACGACCATCATCAGGAGCGGACAGCCGGCGGCGCCCAGTTCTTCGAGCACGAGGGAGAGTTCGGTGATTCCGCCGCCTCCGCCACCGTAGGCCTCCGGCAGGTTGACGCCGAGGTAGCCGAGCTTGCCCGCGTCTGACCAGAGTGTTTCGCGGTCGTAGGTGGAGCCGTGGCGTTTGCCGAGGGCGGAGACCGCTTCTCGCAGTGCCTTGTGGTCTTCGGTGTCCATCGGGATCCTTTCGGGTGCGGGCCGGATGGGGTTGATCGCGCAGTTCCCCGCGCCCCGTCAGGTCTCCGTCACAACCGCCAGCAGAGAGCCGGGCTCCACCTGTTGGCCTGGTACCGCACGCAGTTCGGTCAGGGTTCCCGTGACCGGGGCTGTGATCTTGTGCTGCATCTTCATCGCCTCCAGCCAGAGGAGGGGCTCTCCGGCCTTCACGGGGGCCCCTGTTGTCAGTCCTTCGGCGACTCGGACGACCGTGCCGGGCATGGGGGCCAGGAGGGAGCCCGGGGCGTGCTGGGTGGTCGGGTCGGGGAAGCGGGGCAGGGCCGTCAGGGCGGTGGTGTTGACGTACAGCCGGTCGCCGTAGCGCGCCACTTCGAAGCGGCGCCGCACGCCGTCCACTTCGAGGACGACCAGACGCGCGTCGGCGTGCACCACCCGCACCCCGTCCGCCTCCAGGCCGGTGCGCGTGTGCCGGTAGTGGACCTCGTGCTCCTCCCCCGCCATCGCGTACCGCTTGACCTGCGGCTGTGAGGGGACGTTGCGCCAGCCGCCGAAGCGGGAGCGGGAGCGTCCGACGGCGTCGGCGCAGGCGGCGGCCAGGGGGGCGTGGAGGTCGGGGGACGGAGCGGTCAGGGCCGGCAGGTGGCGGTCGTAGAAGCCGGTGTCCATGCGGGCCGTGGTGAATTCCGGGTGGCGCAGGGAGCGGATCAGGAGGTCGCGGTTGGTGACGGGGCCGTGGATGGCGGCGCGTTCCAGTGCGGTGGCGAGTTTGCGGACGGCCTCCGCGCGCGTGGGGGCGTGCGCCACGACCTTGGCGAGCATGGGGTCGTAGTGGACGCCGATGTCGTCGCCGTCGGTGTAGCCGGTGTCCAGGCGGACGCCGTCCGGTATCGCCAGGCGGTGCAGGCGGCCGGTCTGCGGGGACCAGTCGCGGGAGGGGTCCTCGGCGTAGAGGCGGGCCTCGACGGCG
>NZ_GG657757.1:3937097-3939428 GCF_000158955.1 Streptomyces viridochromogenes DSM 40736
TCCGCACCGGCGGCGACGGCGGCCTTCACGATCAGGTCGCCGCGCAGATAGGTGTCGGCGGGCGCCGCCCCCGGCAGTCGTACGCTCGCGTCGGCCACGCGCGCGTGGAGGGCGTTCTCGTCGGCGTCGGAGTGCACGGCGACGGTGCGGATGCCCAGTTCGCGGCAGGTGCGGAAGACGCGGCACGCGATCTCGCCCCGGTTGGCGACCAGCAGAGAAGTGATCATGGAAGGTCCCTCACATCCGGAAGACGCCGAAGCCGCCGCGCGCGCCCTCGTACGGGGCGGTGTGGAGGGCGGACAGGCACAGGCCGAGGACGGTGCGGGTGTCGCGCGGGTCGATGACGCCGTCGTCGTAGAGCCGCCCGGACAGGAACATCGGCAGGGACTCGGACTCGATCTGCTGCTCCACCATGGCGCGCAGCGCGGCGTCGCCCTCCTCGTCGTAGGGCTGTCCCTTGGCGGCCGCCGACTGGCGGGCGACGATCGAGAGCACGCCGGCGAGCTGCTGGGGGCCCATGACGGCGGACTTGGCGCTGGGCCAGGCGAAGAGGAAGCGGGGGTCGTAGGCGCGGCCGCACATGCCGTAGTGGCCGGCGCCGTAGGAGGCGCCCATGAGGACGGAGAGGTGGGGGACGCGGCTGTTGCTGACCGCGTTGATCATCATCGCGCCGTGCTTGATGATGCCGCCCTGCTCGTACTCCTTGCCGACCATGTAGCCGGTGGTGTTGTGCAGGAAGAGCAGGGGGATGTCGCGCTGGTTGGCGAGCTGGACGAACTGGGCCGCCTTCTGCGACTCCTCGCTGAACAGCACGCCTTGGGCATTCGCCAGCACGCCGACGGGATAGCCGTGGAGCGTGGCCCAGCCGGTGGTCAGGCTCGTCCCGTACAGCGGTTTGAACTCGTCGAAGTCGGAGGCGTCGACGATCCGGGCGACGACCTCGCGCGGGTCGAAGGGCGTCCTGAGATCGCCGGGGACGATGCCGAGCAGTTCGTCGGCGGAGTACTTGGGGGACTCGGCCGGGCCCGGGTCGTCGTACGCCTTGCGGTGGTTGAGGCGGGCGACCACGCGCCGGGCCTGGCGGAGCGCGTCGTGCTCGTCGACGGCGAAGTGGTCGGCGAGGCCCGACACGCGCGCGTGCATCTCGGCGCCGCCCAGGGACTCGTCGTCGCTCTCCTCCCCCGTGGCCATCTTCACCAGCGGCGGGCCGCCGAGGAACACCTTGGCCCGCTCCTTGACCATGATCACGTGGTCGGACATGCCGGGGACGTAGGCGCCCCCGGCGGTGGAGTTGCCGAAGACGACCGCGACGGTGGGGATGCCGGCGGCGGACAGTCGGGTCAGGTCGCGGAAGACCGCGCCGCCCGGAATGAAGATCTCCTTCTGGGACGGCAGGTCGGCGCCGCCCGACTCCACCAGGCTGATGCAGGGCAGCCGGTTGGTGAGTGCGATGTCGTTGGCGCGCAGGGCCTTCTTCAGCGACCAGGGGTTGCTCGCTCCGCCGCGCACGGTGGGGTCGTTGGCGGTGATCAGGCATTCGACGCCCTCGACGACGCCGATGCCGGTGACGAGGGAGGCGCCGACGGTGTAGTCGCTGCCCCAGGCGGCCAGCGGGGAGAGTTCCAGGAAGGGCGTGTCCGGGTCGAGGAGCAGCTCGATGCGTTCGCGGGCGAGAAGCTTGCCGCGCGCCCGGTGCCGTTCGACGTACTTCTCGCCGCCGCCGGCGAGGGCCTTGGCGTGTTCGGCGTCCAGCTCGGCCAGCTTGGCGAGCATCGCCTCGCGGTTGGCCCGGTACTCGGGGCCGCCGGTGTCGAGCGCGGAGGTCAGGACGGTCACAGGAGGGCCTCCGGTAGGTCCAGGTGGCGGGAGCGCAGCCATTCGCCGAGAGCCTTGGCCTGTGGGTCGAAGCGGTGCCGGGCGGCGACGCCCGCGCCGAGGATGCCCTCGACGACGAAGTTGAGGGCGCGCAGGTCGGGCAGGAGGTGCCGGGTGACCTTCAGCCCGCGGCTCTCGGGTATCAACTCCCGGAACCGGTCGGCCGTCAGCTCGTGCGCGAGCCACCGCCAGGCGTCGTCCGTGCGCACCCACACTCCGACGTTGGCGTTGCCGCCCTTGTCGCCGCTGCGGGCACCGGCGACCAGACCGAGGGGGCCGCGCCGGGTGGGTCCGGGTGGCAGCGGCTCGGGAAGGGGCGGCTCCGGCACCTCGTCCAGTACGGCGGTGTCGTGGGCCGGCGGTACGGAGATCCGGCGTCCGTCGTCGAGGACCGCCACATGGTCGACGGCCCCATGGGGGACGTACACATCCTCGAAGACCCCATAGGGGGAGCCC
>NZ_GG657757.1:3940453-4040714 GCF_000158955.1 Streptomyces viridochromogenes DSM 40736
ACTCGGCGAGATAGTCGCCGGTGACGACGTCCAGCTCTCCGCCGGTGAGCATCTCGCGCAGGGCGTCGAAGCGGTCTCCGTAGAAGCCGGAGGCGTTGCCTATGCGGAGGGTCACGACGTCTCTCCCCCCGGCTTGCGACCGCTCCCCGGCGGCCCCGCGAATGCCTGGGCGATGTCCAGCCAGCGGTCGGCGTCGGGCCCGTCGGCGTGCAGAGCGAGGTCGCAGCGGTGGGCGCGCTGGGTGACGAGGAGGCAGAAGTCGAGGGCGGGGCCGGTGACGCGCTGCGGTGCGCCCTCGGGGCCGTAGGTCCACACGTCACCCGAGGGTGCGCGGAGTTCGACGCGGAAGGGGTCGGTGGGCGGGATCAGCCCGTGCGCGCCGTAGGCGAAGTCCCGGGTCCGCACCCCGAGCCAGGCCACATGCCGCAGTCGGTCGGTGGGTGGGCGCACCACACCCAGGGCGTCGGCCACGTCCTGGCCGTGGGCCCAGGTCTCCATGAGCCGGGCCGTCGCCATGGAGGCGGCCGACATGGGCGGGCCGTACCAGGGGAAGCGCGCCTTGGGCGGGGCGGCCCGCAGCGCCCTCTCCAGCGCCGCACGCCCGTCGCGCCACCGGGCGAGCAGCTCGGCCGGCGGGAGCCCGGCGTCCTCCTCGGCGCCCTCGTCGACGAAGGAGCCCGGTGCCGTGAGGGCCTTCTCGACCAGCGCGCGGAAGCCGTCGGCGTCCGTGACGGCGAGCAGGGCCGAGCGGTCCGTCCAGGCGAGGTGGGAGATCTGGTGGGCCACGGTCCAGCCGGGCGCGGGGGTCGCGAGCGCCCAGTGCTCCGCGCTCGACCCGGCCACGAGGCGGTCGAGTTCCTCGCTCTCCTCGTGCAGATCGTCGATCACGGTCGTCGGATCGGACACGGGCGCTCCCCTCGGGGCACGGCGGTGTGCGGGGTGATGCGGGGTGGTGCGGCGTGCTGAGGAGCATGGCAGCGGCGCCAGAAACAATCAAGCGTGCTTGCATGAAACTGTTCCGGCGGCCGGAAACGTGTCATGAAGGGCGTTCCATGGGCCAGGTATCGGGGGAAGAACAAGGATGAGCAACTGGAACGGGGGCGGTCAGCCGCCGCATCACCCGCACGGCGGGCAGCCGTACCCACCGCCCGCGCCCGGGCCGTACCCGCCGGGACCGTATCCACCGCCCCCTCCGGGACCGTATCCACCGTCGCCCGGGCCCTACGTACCACCGCAGCCGCAGCCCGGCGGCGGCCACCCGCCCCACCCCTGGCCACCGCAGGCCCCGCCCCCCGGTCCCTTCACCCGGCTGCGGCGGCGGATCGGTCCCATCCACACCGCACGCCGGGTCTTCAAGCCGTCGCGGCCGGACCTCGTCGAGGACCCTTTCGTCATGCGGATGCAGAAGATCCGCACGCTCGTGGGGCTCGCCGCGGTGGTGTGGATGTCGGTGGCCTACAAGATCGCCCACTCCGTGGAGGACGTCGCGAGCGACCGTCTCGACCAGTCGTGGATCAGCGTGCTGGTGCTGTGCGTGACGCTCCCGGTCGTCGTGGGCGTCCTGCTGGCCCTGACGGCTCCTTCGGCCCGCCGGGACCTCCTGCGCCGGGCCGGCAAGTCGTTCGGCGCGATGGTGGCCCTCGTCGCGGCGGTCTTCGTCTTCCCCGCGTCCGTGCTCACGGGCTTCATGGACGGGAAGTTCGCGACCAACCCGGTGATGGCCGTGGTCACCGGCCTGGGTATGGCGATCACGTTCTTCTGGGTCCTTCCGTTCATCATCTGGGGCATCGGCCTGGCCCTGATCCACGTGTTCCGCACGGCCGACATCCACCAGACGATGCCGCCGCTGCTGGCCATGACGCTGGTGTGGGAGATGGCCCTGATCGACCTGCTCACCGGGGCGTACGCGGGCGTGCCCGTGCCGGTGCGCGTGGTGTTCGTGATCGGCGCGCCGGTCTCGGTGACGGCGGTGGCGCTGTGGGAGCTGCGGCGGCTGCGGACCCTCTACGGGATCTCGGTGCGGGGTGTGCTGGTGCGCTAGGAACCGCCCCGGCCGGAGGCGAGGGACGAACAACCTCCTTGCGTTGGAGCGCACTTCAATTGCCAGGATGCCCGACGCGCACCGCGAGTCTTCGCCTTCGCCAGGGAGGGACCTGAGCCATGCCCGATGTGAACTTCGCGCTGGGAACGATGAAATTCGGCACCACGGTGGACGCCGCCACGTCCTTACATCTGCTCGACCGGTTCGCGGACGCCGGCGGGACGATCCTCGACACGGCCGACTGCTACGCCTTCTGGTCCGACCCGGACAGCCGCGGTGGTCAGAGCGAGGAGGTCATCGGCGGGTGGCTGGCCCGCCGCCCCGGCCGGCGCGACCAGATGTACCTCAGCACCAAGGTCGGTGCCCAACCCGTCGCCCCCGGCGACTGGCCGGCCAATCGTCAGGGACTGTCGGCACGGGCGGTCAAGGCCGCTGTCGAGGGCAGCCTGCGCCGGCTGGGTACCGATCGGATCGACCTGTACTGGGCCCACATGGAGGATCGCGCGGTCCCTCTGGCCGAGTCCGCCGAGGCGTTCGGCGCACTGGTCTCCGAGGGGACGGTGGGCCGGCTGGGCTGCTCCAACCACCCGGTGTGGCGCGTGGAACGGGCCCGGCAGATCGCCAGGGACAACGGCTGGGCCGGATACACCGCGCTCCAACTGCGCCACTCCTACCTCCAGCCCCGCCCCGGCGTGCCCGTGCCCGGTCAGGCCCACCGGTTCGGCTGGGTCACCGACGAGGTCATCGACTACGTCGACAGCGAACCGGACCTCTCCCTGTGGGTGTACACGGCCCTGTTGAACGGCTTCTACAGCCGCCCGGACCAACCGCTCCCCGACGCCTACGACCACCCCGGCACCTCCCGGCGGCTCGCGGCCCTGGACAAGGTGGCCGGGGACCTCGGAGTGAGCCGGAACCAGGTCGTCCTGTCCTGGCTGACCGGGGGTGAGCCGGCCGCCACCCCGATCGTCGGTGTCAGCACACCGGAGCAACTCGACGAGGCACTCGCCGGAGCTCGCTTGCGGCTGCCCGCCGAACACCGCCGCCTGCTCGACGAGACCGTCTGACAGCCGGGCACCGGCCGTCGAGTGCTACCCGTCGATGTCGAGGGCCGTCCCGTACAGCCGGTCCACCTTCAACCGGACGACCACACGGCGTTCGGCGACCAACTGCTCCAGGAACGCGTCCTCGTCCTCCGGCCGCGCCCCCTCCGGGACGATCCCGAGCAGTTCCCGTCCGACCTCGTCACCGGGAACCGTCGTGACGTCGGAGACCTCGGCCTCGCCCTCCGCGACGGCGAACGACCAGACGTTCCCGCCCTGCACATGCAGCGCGGCCTTCGGGTCGTTCCGCAGTTGCCTGACCTTGACACGGTCGGCTGTCGTCGAGAACCGCACGACGCGTGCCTCGGGGTCCCAGCTGTAGAGCATGGTGGTCAGATGGGGACGGCCATTGCGTTTGACGGTGGCCAGGGTGCCGAACTGCTGCGCGCCGAGCAGCTGGGAGAGGGCTTCGTCGGACAGGGGGCGAGGGCCCGGTGTTTGAGTCATGACCAGGTCAACTCGGGTGCTGGTTCGGATATTTCGACGATGTGAGCTTTCGCGGCGCGCGCTCCTGCCGCCAGGATGCCGCCCGGCCAAACCCGTCGCATCCTTCCGCCCCGCCCGGTACGGTCTCGAACGTGTGCCCACCGCCGGGCAGTTCCCACGGAGAGTAGGTTTCGTCCATGGCATGTCGGATCAGTGAACTCGTGCTCGGCTGCCGCGACCCCCAGGTGCTGGCGCGGTTCTGGTGCGAGGTCCTGGACTTCGTGGTGCTCGACAGCGAAGGGAACGAATTCTTCGAGATCGGGCCGCGCGAAGGGTTCGGCGGCCCGCAGCCGACGATCATCCTCAGCCGCAGGGACGAGCCGGAGCCGGGGAAGACCCGGCTGCACATCGACGTCAACGCCACCGACCGCGACCAGGACGCCGAACTCGAACGCCTCCTGAAGCTCGGGGCGCGCCCGGCCGACATCGGCCAGAGTGGCGACGAGCCGTGGCACGTGCTCGCGGACCCCGAAGGCAACGAGTTCTGCCTGCTCAAGGCCCGCCTCAACCCCCTCTGACGGCTCCGTCGCGGCGCGGCTCAGGGCTTCTGAGCCGCAGGGCCCCTGAACCGGGGGTCTAGCCCTCCAGCCCCGTGCTCTCCAGTGCCGCCGTCTTCTTGCGGCCGCCGCCCACCTGGGTCCGTACCGCGCCCATGCTCGCCGCGATGACGAGGGCGATGGCGGCGGACTGCATGGCGGTGAGGGCCTGGTCGAGGACGAGGAAGCCGGCCGTCGCGGCGACGGCCGGTTCGAGGCTCATCAGGACCGCGAAGGTGGAGGCGGGCAGGCGGCGCAGGGCGAGGAGTTCGAGGGTGTAGGGCAGCACCGAGGAGAGCAGGGCCACCGCCGCGCCCAGGCCCAGCGTCACCGGGTCGACCAGCTTCGTACCCGACTCGGCGATCCCCAGGGGCAGGAAGAGCACCGCGCCCACCGCCATCGCCAGGGCCAGGCCGTCCGCCTGCGGGAAGCGACGCCCCGTACGGGCACTGAAGACGATGTATGCCGCCCACATGGCGCCGGCGCCCAGGGCGAAGGCCGCCCCTGTGGGGTCGAGGCTGCTGAAGCCTCCGCCGCCGAGGAGGAAGACACCGGCGAGGGCGAGCGCCGCCCAGACGACGTTGATCGCCCGGCGGGACGCCAGGACCGAGAGGGCGAGCGGGCCGAGGACCTCCAGGGTGACCGCGGGACCCAGCGGGATGCGGTCGACGGCCTGGTAGAAGAGGCCGTTCATCCCGGCCATGGTGATGCCGAAGACGACGACCGTGCCCCAGTCGGTGCGCGAGTGGCCGCGCAGCCGCGGACGGCAGACCAGCAGCAGGACGACCGCCGCCACGAACAGGCGCAGCGCCACCACCCCGAGGGCACCGGCCCGCGGCATCAGCGTCACCGCCAGCGCGCCGCCGAACTGCACCGAGATCCCGCCCGCGAGCACCAGGCCCACGGGCCCGAGGGAGCCCGGCGACCCGAGGGGGCCGAGGCGGCGCGGCGCACCGGCCGGTGCCGGGGCGACGGAGGTCGCGGGCTGGGACGTGGTGGCGCTGCCGGGGGTGGTCACGGGGCGGTCCTGTGCTCGGTTCGGATGTGTGCTCGGTTCAGATGCGTATGTACACCATGGTGCACGGTGGCGTACATCCAGATGTACTGTCAAGTCCAGAGTAATGGACTCGGTCAGGGGCGTAAACCGTTTATGCCACTGTCTCGGAATGCGGGCTTCTCAGCGCCGCGCCAGATACAGGTTCAGCGCCTTGTAGAGCAGCCGGTTGAGCGGGAAGTCCCATTCGCCGAGGTACTCGACGGCCTCGCCGCCGGTGCCCACCTTGAACCGGAGCAGGCCCAGCAGGTGGCTGGACTCCTCCAGGGTGTCGGTGATGCCGCGCAGGTCGTAGACGGCGGCGCCGAGTTCGTGCGCGTCGGTCATCATGCGCCACTGCACGGCGCTGCTCGCCTGGACCTCGCGCCGGCGGCCGGTGGAGGCGCCGTAGGAGTACCAGACGTGGTCGCCGACGGTCAGCATGGTCGCGGCGGCGAGCACCTCGCCGTCGTGGGACGCGAGATAGAGCCGCATGCGGTCCGGGTGCTCGGCGGTGAGCGCGTGCCACATGCGCTGGAAGTAGGGAAGCGGGCGCGGGAGGAAGCGGTCCCGCTCGGCGGTCTCGGTGTACAGCTCGTGGAAGGCCGGCAGGTCCTCGTAGTCGCCGCGTACGACCTTCACTCCGGCCTTCTCCGCCTTGCCGATGTTGCGCCGCCACTGCTGGTTCAGGCCGCCGCGGATGTCGTCCAGCGAGCGTCCGGCGAACGGCACCTGGAAGACGTACCGGGGCTGTCCCGCGGCGAAGCCGTCCTCGCCGCCGGGTTCGGCCTGCCGCCAGCCCATCCGGCGCAGGGCGTCGGCGATCTGGTCCGCGCCGGGCTCGAACGACGTCGCCCGGACGTCACGCAGCCGCTGGGCCGCCGGATCCGCGATCCCGGCCTTGACCGCCTCGGCGTCCCAGCGGCGCACCACGACCGGCGGGCCCATCCGGACCGCGAAGGCGCCGCGCCGCCGCAGGTGCTCGAGCATCGGCCGCAGCAGAAGATCCAGGCCGGGCGAGTGCCAGTCGATCAGCGGGCCCTCGGGCAGGTAGGCGAGGTAGCGCCGCAGGCCGGGCAGGCTCGGGCCGGGCAGCGGGCGCAGCAGGGCAAGGCCCGCGCCGACGAGCTGCCCGCTCCCGTCCAACCAGCCCAGGCTCTCCGCCCTCCAGTCGGGCTTCACCTCGCCCCAGGACGGCACCTGGGTGTGGCTGGCGGAGGAGCGGGCCCTGACGAACGCGAGGTGCTCGTCGCGGGTGATCGGCTGGACGCGGACGTTCGTGGGCGGCATGGGCGGGGCTCCTTCGCTCGGTTGGTGCCGAGAGCCTAGGAGCGGTTCCGGCCGTCCCCGGGCCGAGACACTCGCGTCCGCCCGTCCGGTGGCCCGAACGCCTCAAGCGCCTGGGCGCTCCGCGTCCAGCGCGTCCGCGAGCACCTCCGCCAGATGCCTCCCACGCACCCCCGCCAGCTGTTCCAGCTGCGTACGGCAGGAGTAGCCGTCCGCCAGGATCACCGTGCCGTCCGGGGCGTCCCGCACCGACGGGAGGAGCTGGTCCTCCGCGCACGCGGCGGACACCTCGTAGTGGCCCTTCTCGAAGCCGAAGTTCCCCGCGAGACCGCAGCAGCCGCCGCTGAGGTCGCCGGTGAGGTGAGCGGACCCGCGCAGCCGGCGGTCGGCGGCGTCGCCCAGCACCGCGTGCTGGTGGCAGTGGGTCTGGCCGGCCACCGGGCGGTCCACACGCGGCGGTGTCCAGTGCGGCGCGTGGCGTTCCAGCGTCTGGGCGAAGGTGAGGACCTTCGCGGCGAGGCGGGCCGCGCGCGGGTCGTCGTGCAGCAGCTCGGGGACGTCGGTGCGCAGGGCCGCGGCGCAGCTCGGCTCCAGCACCACCACCGGGGCGCCGGTCTCCAGCACCGGCTCCATCAGGTCCAGCGTGCGGCGCATGACGGCCCGGGCCTGGTCCAGCTGGCCCGTCGACACGTACGTCAGCCCGCAGCAGACCCGGCCCCGGCCCCGCAGCAGGGACAGCGGGTCGAGAGCGACCGTCCTGCCGTCACCCACCGGCGGTTTCACCAGACGCAGGGTCGGCGGCAGCGCCACCCGCAGCCCGGCCGCCTCCAGCACCCGCACGGCGGCCTGCCCCACGGAAGGCGAGAGATGCTCGGTGAAGGTGTCCGGCCACAGGACGACCAGGTCACCGCGAGGCACCTCCCCCGCACCCCGCCGCCGCTCCCACCAGCTGCTGAACGTGCGCGTCGCCACCCGCGGGATCTTCCGCTCGGGCGCGATGCCGCCCAGCCGTTTCGCCGTCCACGCGAAGGGGGGTATCCGGGCGAGCAGGTTGACCAGCGCCGCCGTGCGCGTGCGGGACACGGCACGGAGCCACTGCGGCAGCCGGCCCATCGCGTAGTGCGCGGCCGGACGGCGGCGGCCCGCGTAGTGGTGGTGGAGGAACTCCGCCTTGTACGTGGCCATGTCGACCTCCACCGGGCAGTCCGACCGGCAGCCCTTGCAGGACAGGCACAGGTCGAGGGCGTCCCGTACCTCGGTCGAGCGCCAGCCGTCGGTCACGACCTCACCGGCGAGCATCTCGTGCAGCAGCCGGGCCCGCCCGCGCGTGGAGTGCTCCTCCTCGCCGGTGGCCCGGAAGGACGGGCACATGACGGCGGAGCCGGACACCGAGGTCGTACGGCACTTGGCGACGCCCACGCAGCGCCGCACCGCCGCCGAGAAGTCACCGCCGTCGGCGGGGTAGCCGAAGGCGACATCGACCGGTTCGCGCGGCAGGACGGAGAAGCGGAGGCCGGCGTCGAGCGGCGCGGGGCGTACGAGCATCCCGGGGTTGAGCAGGTCGTCCGGGTCCCACACCCCCTTCACCCGCTCGAAGAGGCCGACCATCTCCGGCCCGTACATCCGGGGCAGCAGCTCCGCCCGCGCCTGCCCGTCCCCGTGCTCCCCGGACAGCGAACCGCCGTGCGCCACCACCAGTTCCGCGAGCTCCTCCGAGAAGCGGCGGAAACGGGCGACACCCGGCTCCGTCAGCAGGTCGAAGTCGATCCGGACGTGGATGCAGCCGTCCCCGAAGTGCCCGTACGGCGTGCCGCGCAGCCCGTGCGCGGTGAGCAACCCCCGGAAGTCCCGCAGATACGCCCCGAGCCGGGCGGGCGGCACCGCGCAGTCCTCCCACCCCGGCCAGGCTTCACTTCCGTCGGGCATCCGCGTCGCCGTGCCGCTCGCGTCCTCCCGGATCCGCCACAGCGCGCGCTGCCCCGCCGGGTCGGTGACCACGAGCGCGTCCACCACGTCGGCCGCCCGCACGATCGCCTCCGCACGCGCGCGTGCCTCCTCGGCCGACTCCCCGCCGGTCTCCACGAACAGCCAGGCCCCGCCCCGCGGCAGCGCGACCGCGGACGGCACCAGGTCCGCCGCCATGCCCTCCACCGTCAGCGGCCCGAACGGCAGCAGCCCGGCGGCTGCCTCCGCCGCCGCGCTCTCGTCGGTGTACGCCAGCACGGCCAGCGCACGCGCGCGTGGCGCCTCGACCAGTCGTACGACCGCTTCCGTCAGCACGCCCAGCGTGCCCTCGGAGCCGCAGAAGGACCGGGCCACGTCGGCGCCCCGCTCGGGCAGCAGGGCGTCCAGCGCGTACCCGGAGATACAGCGGGGCAGCTCCGGGAAGCCCGTACGCAGCCGGGCCAGGTCACCGTCCACCAGTTCCCGCAGCCCGTCCGGCGCTCCGGCCCAGTCCTGCCCGAGGCGCAGCCGCCGCCCTCGCGCGGTGATCACGTCCAGCTCGCGCACACTGTCCGCGGTGGTGCCCCACGCCACCGAGTGCGAGCCGCACGAGTTGTTGCCGATCATGCCGCCGAGCGTGCACCGGCTGTGCGTGGACGGATCCGGACCGAACCGCAGCCCGTGCGGGGCGGCGGCCTCCTGGAGCCGGTCGAGCACCAGCCCCGGCTGCACGACGGCCGTACGCGCACCGGGATCCAGGGACACGAGCCGGTTCATGTACCGGGTGAAGTCCAGCACCACCCCCGTACCGGTCGCCTGCCCCGCGATGGACGTCCCCCCGCCCCGCGCCACCACCGGCACGCCCCGCTCCCGGCAGACCTCCAGTACCGCCGCCACGTCATCGGCGTCTCTCGGCGCCACGACCCCGTGCGGCACCCGCCGGTAGTTGGAGGCATCCATGGTGACCAGCGCCCGCGCGGTGACCCCGAAGCCGACGTCACCGCGGACGGCCTCGCGCAACTCGCCTTCGAGAGCCGTCAGATCCGTGCCGTGCCGAAGATCCGTCATGCCTCAAGCATGCACGCGAACACTGACAGTGACGACCCCGCGCCCGCGCACCGGTCGCACCGCCGTCCACTCTCCGTCTCACCGGACGGACGAGGTTTCGCCCAGGTTTCTGGAAACGGCTACGCTCCCCTCCGTGGCTGAGATCCAGATTCCCGCTGACATCAAGCCCGCCGACGGACGTTTCGGCGCGGGCCCCTCCAAGGTTCGGACGGAAGCGCTGGACGCGCTGGCCGCCACCGGCACCTCTCTCATGGGCACCTCCCACCGCCAGGCACCCGTCAAGAACCTGGTCGGCAAGGTGCGCGAGGGCATCCGTGAGCTGTTCCAGCTCCCCGACGGCTACGAGGTGGTCCTCGGCAACGGCGGCTCCACCGCGTTCTGGGACGTCGCGACGCACGGCCTGATCGAGAACAAGTCGCAGCACCTCAGCTTCGGCGAGTTCTCCTCCAAGTTCGCCAAGGCCGCGAAGCTCGCGCCGTGGCTGGCCGAGCCGGACGTCGTCTCCAGCGACCCGGGCACCCACCCCGAGCCGGTCGCCGAGGCGGGCGTCGACGTCTACGCCCTCACGCACAACGAGACCTCGACCGGTGTCGCCATGCCGATCAAGCGCGTGGCCGGTGCCGACGAGGGCGCCCTGGTCCTCGTGGACGCCACCTCGGGCGCCGGCGGCCTGCCCGTCGACATCGCCGAGACGGACGTCTACTACTTCGCCCCCCAGAAGTCCTTCGCCTCCGACGGCGGCCTCTGGATCGGCGTCTTCTCCCCGGCCGCGATCGAGCGCGCCGAGCGCGTCCACGCGTCCGGCCGGCACGTCCCGGAGTTCTTCTCGCTGCCGACGGCGATCGACAACTCCCGCAAGAACCAGACGTACAACACCCCGGCCCTCGCCACGCTGTTCCTCCTCAACGAGCAGCTGGAGTGGATGAACGGCCAGGGCGGCCTGGACTGGTCGGTCCGCCGCACCGCCACCTCCGCGCGGACGCTGTACGGCTGGGCCGAGGACGTCAAGTTCGCGAACCCCTTCGTCACCGACCCCGCCAAGCGCTCGGCGGTCATCGGCACGATCGACTTCACGGACGAGGTCGACGCCGCCGCCGTCGCCAAGGTCCTGCGCGCCAACGGCATCGTCGACACCGAGCCCTACCGCAAGCTCGGCCGCAACCAGCTCCGCGTCGCGATGTTCCCGTCGATCGACCCGGCGGACGTCGAGGCGCTCACGAAGTGCGTCGACTACGTGATCGAGAAGCTGTGATCTTCTCCCGCACGTGACCGACACGTGACGGAGGGCGCCCCGCGTGTGCGGGGCGCCCTCTCTCATGCTCGGGCAAGGGCCAGGAGAGGCACCCTCACCGGCCGGACCCCAGGATCCCGCGCAGACTGTCACCGACCGTCGCGACGGCCGGCTGCTGCGTGCTCGCCGTCTTCCGCGCCGCCGCCCGCGGCTTCGGGTCGGCGGTCTTCTTGCACACCGCGTCGGCCACACCGCTGCCGTGCGGCACCTTGCCGTTGGTCAGGTACGTGGCGAGGTGCTTGTCGAGGCAGGCGTTGCCGCTCAGGGTGATGCCGTGGTTGCCGCCGCCCTGCTCGACCACGAGGCTGGAGCCCTTCAGCAGCCGGTGCATGGTGACACCGCCCTCGTAGGGGGTGGCCGCGTCGTCCGTCGCCTGGAACAGCAGCACCGGCGGGAGCTTGGTGTTGGAGACGTTCACCGGCTTCAGCGACTTCGTCGGCCAGAACGCGCACGGCGCGTTGTACCAGGCGTTGTTCCAGGCCATGAACGGCGCCTTCTCGTACACCGCCCAGTTGTCCTTGCGCCACTGGTTCCAGTCACGCGGCCAGGACGCGTCACGGCACTGCACCGAGGTGTAGACGCTGTAGCCGTTGTCCCCGGAGGCGTCGATCGCGGCGATGTCGTCGTACGCCTTGACCAGCGCGGCGGTGTCGTGGTCGTTGACGTAGGCCGCGAACGTCTGCGCGAGGGTGGGCCAGTAGGCGTTGTTGTAGCCGCCGGGTATGAAGATGTCCTCCAGTTCGGAGGCGCCCACCTTGCCGCCCGCCGGCTTCTTGGCGAGGGCCGCCCGCATGGCGTACCACTTGGCCTCGACCGCGGCCGGCTTCGTGCCGAGCTTGTACGTGGAGTCGTACTTGGCGATCCAGGTCATGAGCGCCTTGTGGCGCTTGTCGAAGGCGTAGTCCTGCTGGAGGTTGTCGTCGTACCAGACGCCGGTCGGGTCGACGATCGAGTCCAGCACCAGGCGCCGCACGCGCTCGGGGTAGAGCTTGGCGTAGACCGCGCCGAGGTAGGTGCCGTACGAGTAGCCGAAGTAGTTGATCTTCGACGCGCCGAGGGCCTTGCGGATCGAGTCCATGTCCTTCACGGCGCTGACCGTGTCGATGTACGGCAGGACGTCCTTGTACTTCCTGCCGCAGGCCTGTGCGAAGGACTTGGCGCGCGCGAGGTTGGCACTCTCCAGCGCCGGGGTGCTGGGCACGGAGTCGGGGCGCACCGGGTCGAAGTGGCCCGGCTTGCAGTCCAGGGCGGGCTGGCTCTTGCCCACGCCGCGCGGGTCGAAGCCGATGACGTCGTACTGGGCGGCCACCTCCTTGGGCAGGGAGGACGCGACGAACCCGGCCAGGGACAGGCCGCTGCCGCCGGGGCCGCCGGGGTTGACGAGCAGCGGGCCCTGGGACTTCGACGCGGTGTGCGGCACGCGGGACAGCGCGAGCGTGATCTGCTTCCCCCGCGGCTTGGCGTGGTCGAGCGGCACCTTCACCGACGCGCACTGGAGCGTCGGGACGTCGTCCGTACCGCACTTCTTCCAGGTGACCTTCGCGGCGGCGGTCCGGGCGGTGTTCGCGGAGTGCGACGCGCCGGCACTGGCGGGGACGGCGGTGAGCGTCCCGGCCAGTACGACGGTCGCGCCGCACAGTACGGCTGCGCTTCTTCTCATGGAGTTCTCTCAGAACGGTGAGGGGGGTCAGGCCCGCGAGTGACACGGGCCGTGCCGCATCGTTTCGGAAGAGCGCGCCACGCACGTACGTTTTCGACCAAGACTTGACCGAATCGAGTCATAGCCTGTTCTCAGACTCCCCTCAGACATGGGGAGTTCTGGCATTTCACAACAATGCGGACGAGAGCGCCGCCGTGGGGGCGCCCGGCGAGCACCGGGCGCCCCCACGTCACCCCGTGATCAGGTCGCCGTGCAACTCACACTCGGCGCGCCCCCGCCACCGGGCGCACCGCCCAGGCCGAAGCTCGCCGAACCTCCCACCGCCACGCTCCCGTTGTGCGCGGCGTTCACCGCCGTGACGGTCGCCCCGCTCTGGGTGTGCGACGCGTTCCACATGCTCGTGACCTTCTGGGACCCGCTCCACGTCCAGCTCACCTTCCAGGACTTCAGCGGAACAGTGCCCGTGTTGGTCACCTTCACCTCGGCGTTGAAGCCGCCGCCCCAGTCGCTGCTGACGGTGTACGCCGCGGCGCAGGTGGCCGTGCCGCCGCCGGGGTCCCCGGGGTCGCCCGGGCCCGGACCGGAGCCGCCGCCCCCGAAGCCCGGGGCCTTGATGCTCGCCAGGTACCCGTCCTTCACGGTGTCCACGGTCTGCCAGTCGTCCTTCAGGATGCCGCCCGTGTCACCGGAGTTGGGGTTCCAGGACCAGAACGTCCACTGGAAGCTGTCGGCGCCGTACGCCGAGGTCGAGCGCAGGTACTTCACCAGCTCCGCCAGCCACTTCTGGTCCACCGCCGGCTGGAGCGTCGTACCGAACTCGCCGAGCCACACCGGGGCGATGTTCTGTTTGAAGACGTACCCCCAGTACTTGTCCCAGATCCCCGGCAGGTTGGAGGGGAAGGCCGGATCGCTGAACCACGGCTGCTGGGCCACCGACGTGGCGTAGTCGTGGGCCGAGTACACCAGCCGGTTCGGGACGTCGAGCTGGACCGGGTACTGGGCGACACCCATCAGGTTGCCGCCCCACCAGCCGTTCGTGCCGTTGTACGACTGCACGCCCTCGACCATGATCAGCAGATCGGGGTTGACGGAGAGCACCGCGTTGCCCGCGCGCTGAGCGGCCAGGCGCCAGTCCCGGGTGGTGTCGCCGCAGCCCCAGCAGGCCGGGTCGTGGGGCTCGTTGTGCAGGTCGATGCCGACGACCGTGGGGTTGCCCTTGTAACGCGCCGCCAGGGACTTGAGGTTGGTGATCCACGTCGACTCGGGGACGGACGCCGTGTACCAGAGCGCGGACTGGCCCGCCGAGTCCGGGCGGTGCCGGTCGAGGACGATCTTGAGTCCGGCCTGCCCGGCGTACGCCACGATCCGGTCCAGGACCTGGAGCGAGGTCAACCCGCGCAGGTCGGTGTTCCTGCCGTCGTAGTTGACGCTCTCGGGGACGGTGCCGGACTTGAGGATGTCGTCGCTGTAGGGCATCCGGACCGTGTTGTAGCCCAGCGACTTCATCTGGTCGATCATGCTCTTGTAGTCGCGGGCCCACAGGCCGTGGACGACGTGGCTGTCGGTCTCGAAGCCGAACCAGTTGATGCCGGCGATACGGACCGGCTGCCCGGCCGCGTCCAGGATCTGCCGGCCGCTGGTGTGCCAGTAGCCGGCGCCGGCGGCCTTCGCGCCCACGTCGGCCTGTGCCGACTGCACGCCGGCCAGCGGTAACAGGAGCGCCGCGGCAACACACAGCGCTCTGCGCAGAGTGCGGAACATGTGGCTGCTTCCTCTCGGGTTCCTCCGGGGAGGGGGGAGGCGCGGCACCGGAACCACTATGGGAGCGCTCCCATAACGCCGCGCACCTCCCAGGAAACTGACGCGCCATGAGCACGTCAAGCCTCTGGGAGGTGCGCGTTCCGCTCGCTGACGGCTCAGCTTCTGAAACCGCCCTACCGCGAGCGGCAGGAAGATCGCGGTCAGGATCACCGGCCACACCCAGGCCATCAGCAGCGCGTGCTGCTCGACCCACGAGTCGCCACCGCCGACCGGCGTCCCGAACAGGTCGCGGGCCGCCGCGGCACCACGTCGGACCGGTAGGCCGGCCCGCCCTGGTGGCCTACCTCCGGCGCCGCAGCCCGCGCAGGCCGAGCAGGGCGACGCAGGCGACGGCGACGGCGATGGCGCCGGTCTTGAGGTTGCCGCTCAGTCCGCCGCCGCTGTCGCCGCCGTCCCGTGCGGCCGAACTCCCGCTGCCGGACGAGGCGTTCCCGCCCCCGGGCGCGTCCTGCCCCTCCACGGAGCTGTCGGCCCCCTCGGCGCCGTACATGAGCCGGTTGCCGTCGGCGGTGTAGGTGACGGACTCGCCCTGCCCGAGGAACGGCACGCCGAGCCGCTTCTCGCGCTTGATCTTCCCGCCGTTCCAGTCGTAGGCGATCGCGCCGAAGTAGCTGCGTACGACGAGGTGTTCGCCGTCCGGGGAGAGCGTGGCGTCGGTGGCCTCCAGGTCGGGGACGGCCGCGACGGGCTTGAAGACGTTGGTCCCGGAGGCGGAGAGCTCGGCCGGCCCCTCGTACAGGTGTCCGCCCTTCTCGTTCTTGTCGACGATGTAGGCGCGACCGGTCTTCGGGTGCACGACGAGGGACTCGGCGTCGCGGGGCCCGTCGGAGTACTTCACGACGTACTGCGTGGCCCGGATCGTCTGGTCCTTCAGCGTCTTCGGCTCGGGCAGTTCGTAGATCCACACGTGGGGCCAGCCGCCGCCGAGGTTGTCGCCGATGTCGCCGACGTAGATCCGGTTGCCAGGGCCGATGGAGATGGCCTCGACGTCCCTCGGTGTGCCGACGCCGGTGAGGGTGAGGCGGGCGACGGTCTCGCCGGTCCTGCTGTCGACGGCGTAGAGGTAGGGGCCGTCGTCACTGTCGTTGTGCGTCCAGTAGATGCCGGGGTGCAGGCGGGAGGCGGCCAGTCCGCTGGACTCCGTGATGCGCGGGTCCTTGATGGTGAAGTCCTCGTCGGCGTCTGCGGCGGAGGCGGGCACGGCGAGGGCGCCCACGAGGAGGGCCCCGGCGAGGAGGGCGAAGGGTCTGCGCATGCCCCAAGCCTGCCATCCCGCTCGGCGGTTCAGCGGGCGTGGCGCGGATGGCGGGCCCCCGCGCGTGGCCCGGCTCACACCCCATCCGGCGCCCTGATCCAGCATCATGAGCGGATGCTCAGGTTCATGCCCGTCGGTGACTCCATGACGATCGGAAGCGCGGGCGAACACACATGGCGCTACCGGCTGTGGCAGCACCTGTCCCGGTCCCACGGCGGCCCCTGCACCCTCGTCGGCCCGCGCGAGACGCTCTACGACAAGCGCGCCGAGGCCCCGGAGTCGTACGCGTACGCCGAACCCGACTTCCCGCGCGCCCACCTGGCCGGCTGGGGCGAGGGCTGGCTGCACATGGCGCCGCTGATCGGCGAGGCGGTGCGCTCGTGCCGCGCGGACATCCTGCTGGTCTCGCTCGGCCTCATCGACCTGGGCTTCTACACGAACGCCGAGCAGACCGCCGACAACGTCCGGGCCTTCGTGGCCGAGGCGCGGGCGGCGAACCGGCGGGTGCGGATGGTGTGGCTGCCGGTGATACCGAACGTGCGGGCCGAGACGGACCCGCCCTTCGCCACCGAGGTCGCCCGCTTCAACGAACTGCTGGCGAAGACGGCCGCCGACCTCGACGAGCCCGGCTCCCCCATCCTTCTCGCCTCGCTCCCCTCGTCGTACGCCGTCCACACCGACACCTACGACGGCACCCACCCGAGCGCGAGCGGCGAACACAAGATCGCGGCGGCCTTCGCGGAGGCGATGTACCAGGCCTGGGACCTGGCGGGGCCCTACGAGGGGTGACTCCCGTACCGACGTACTGATGCACGGCGCATCGACGTGACCGCTTGCCTGGAGCGCACTTCAAGACGTTGGCTTGGCGGTATGAAGTACACGCAGCTCGGACGCACGGGACTCAAGGTCAGCCGGCTCGTCCTCGGCACCATGAACTTCGGACCGCAGACCGACGAGGCCGACAGCCACGCCATCATGGACGCGGCGCTGGACGCGGGCATCAACTTCTTCGACACCGCCAACGTGTACGGCTGGGGCGAGAACAAGGGCCGTACCGAAAGCATCATCGGAAACTGGTTCGCCAAGGGCGAGGGCCGGCGCGACAAGGTCGTCCTCGCCACGAAGGTGTACGGGAACATGGGCGCCGACGGCCCGGCCTGGCCCAACCACGACAAGCTCTCCGCCCTCAACATCCGGCGGGCCGTGGACGCCAGCCTCAAGCGGCTCCAGACCGACCACATCGACGTCTACCAGTTCCACCACATCGACCGGGACACCCCCTTCGACGAGATCTGGCAGGCGATCGACGTCCTGGTCCAACAGGGCAAGATCCTCTACGTCGGGTCGTCGAACTTCCCCGGCTACAAGATCGCCCAGGCCAACGAGATCGCCGCCCGGCGCGGCGGGACCATCGGGCTGGTCAGCGAGCAGTGCCTGTACAACCTCGCCGAGCGGCGCGCGGAGATGGAGGTCATCCCGGCCGCGCAGGAGTACGGGCTCGGGGTCATCCCCTGGTCGCCGCTGCACGGCGGTCTGCTGGGCGGTGTGCTCAGGAAGGAGGTCGAGGGCGGACGCCGCGCCTCCGGCCGTGCCGCCGACGCCCTGAACGACCCCGCCATCCGAGCGCAGGTCCAGGCGTACGAGGATCTGCTCGACAAGCACGGCGTCGAGCCCGGCGAGGCCGCGCTGGCCTGGCTGCTGACCCGGCCCGGCGTGACCGGCCCGATCGTCGGCCCCCGCACCGCCGAGCAGCTCGCCTCCGCCGTCCGCGCCTGCGAGCTGGAACTCTCCGAGGAGCTCCTTACCGGCCTGGACGAGATCTTCCCGGGCCCGGGCCCGTCTCCGGAGGCCTTCGCCTGGTGACGCCCTGAAGGGGCGCGGGGAACTGCGCGACCAGCCCCCACCGGCCCGCAGCCGGAAGGCGGCCGCAGTTCCCCGGCGCTCTACTTCCCGAGCGCGGCCGCCAGGGCAACGACGACGAACATCAGCACAAGCACACCGGCCATGATCCGGTTGCGGGTTTTCGGGTCCACGACATCGAGCCTAACCGGCACCCCCGAGCGCCCAGCGCCCGACCGCCTCGTACCGGGGCTGCTCACCCGGAACCCCCGAGGTCGGCAGGTTGCTCCGCACCAGCGCCAGCTCGTCCACCGTCCAGGTCCGGCCGGTGAACGCGTCGAGAGCGTCCAGGTAGGCCCGCACATTCCCCGACTCCCGCCGACGGGCCACGGTCAGATGGGCCTTGTACCGCCGGTGCTCCCCCATCGGCACCCCCGCCTTCCGCGCCGCCGCCTCCGCCCGCCCGGCGAGCAGCCGCAGGGTCGCCAGATCGCCCTCGGCCCCGGCCCACAGCGCCTTGCCGCGCCCGAACTGCCCCCCACCCCGTACGGCCAGCGGAAACGGCTCGGTGCGGCGCGCGGCGCGCTCCAGCCGCTCCGACAGCTCGGGGACGAGACCGTCGTCGACCTCACCGTAGAACGCGAGCGTGAAGTGCCAGCCAGGACGACCGGTCCAGCGCATGCCGTCGGCGCCGGGCAGCCCGCGCAACTCGTCGACCACGGCGCCGAGTTCACGACACACCTCGTCCGGGGGCAGTACGGCTGCGAAGAGTCTCATGAGTCCAGCCTGGCACCATGAGCCCATGCGGATCACCATCCGGGACGGCGGGCCCGACGACATTCCCGCGATACTCGGAATGCTCGACAGCTGTGTGGAGTGGCTGGTATCCCAGGGGCGCACGGGGCAGTGGGGGACGCAGCCCCTGTCGCAGAGCCCGAAGACGGTGGAGTCGGTCGGCCGGTACCTGGCGGAGGGCAGCGTCTTCATGGCCGACGTCGACGGCGTCCCCGCCGGCACCCTCACCCTCACCGGTTCGCCGGGCGCCTACCTGTCCCACCTCCCCCACCCCGGCGAGCCCGAGCGCTACATCCACTGGCTCGCCTCCGACCGCCGCTTCAAGGGGCACGGTGTGGGCAGCGCCCTGCTGGCCCACGCCGCCGAGGAGACCCGCCGCGCCGGGATCTCCCTCCTGCGCGTCGACTGCTACGCCGGGGACGACGGCAAACTCGTCCGCTACTACGAATCCAACGGCTTCACCCGCACCGAGGCCTTCACGCTCGGCGAGAACGACTGGCCGGGGCAGTTGCTGGCGCGGCGGGTGTAGGCGGCCGCCAGGTCCGGGCGTGTCCCGGTCGCCGTACGTGTCGTTGTACTGCGCGGTCGTTTCCATCCAAGGGTGCGGCCGGGGAGGAGCGCCACGATGACCGTCCTTGACGACAGGATCGAGATGGCCGACAGCAGCGGCGAACTCACCCTCGACATTATGTTCGAGTGGGTGGAGACGATGCCCGTCCCCGAGGGGTACAAGGTCGAGATCGTCGGGGGGCACATCTTCACGGCTCCTCAGCGGGACACCCACTGGGACATCATCGCGGACATCTACGACCAGCTGCGCGCCAAGTATTCGCGCAAGCGCGTGAAGTCCGACGTCCGCGTCGACTACCCGGGCCACCTCAACGGCTTCGCCTCCGACGTGACGGTGATGGCGGAGGGCGCGGTGAAGGACTCCAAGGGGCTGTGGCGCTACCAGGACGTCGAGTTCGTCGCCGAGGTGATCTCCAGGAAGACCGCGGCGAACGACTACGGCCCCAAGAAGGACGCCTACGCCGCGGCCGGCGTCCCGGTGTACCTGATCGTGGATCCGTACACCGGCCGCTGGCACCTGCACACCAAGCCCAAGGACGGCGAGTACCGGGGTGAGCTGAGTCTCGACTTCGGGGACGAGGTCGACCTGACCGGCACCGTGGTCGGCCTCGTCCTCGAGACCGGCGAGTTCCCCCGCGACTGAGCCCGGCTACGCCGCCGGGGCCAGTGCCTCATGCTCCCGGGGCACGAACCGCACCCGAGGGTGGCCGCGGTGCCAGCCGACCGAGAGGCGGAGGTTGCCCACGCGGGCCAGGATCAGGCCGATGACGGCCGCCGCCACCGCCGCCACCGCACCGCCGGTCGCGAGACCCACCCGGGCGCCGTACGTGTCGGTGATCCAGCCGACGATCGGGGCGCCGACCGGGGAGCCGCCGAGGAAGACCATCATGTAGAGGGCCATGACGCGGCCACGCATCGCCGGGTCCGTGGACATCTGGATGCTGGTGTTCGTCGTGACGTTGACCGTCATGCCGAACAGGCCCAGCGGGACCATGAGCAGTGCGAACATCCACAGGGTGGGTGTCGTGGCCGCCACGATCTCCAGGGCGCCGAAGACCAGCGCCGCCGCGATCAGCAGCCGCAGCCGGGACGTGCCGCGCCGGGCGGCGAGCAGGGCCCCCACGACCGAGCCGACCGCCATCAGCGTGTTGAACATGCTGTACGCGCCCGCGCCCGCGTGGAACACGTCGTCCGCGAAGGCCGAGAGGTAGACCGGGAAGTTGAAGGCGAACGTGCCGACGAAGCCGACCAGGACGATCGGCCAGATCAGCTCGGGCCGGCCGGTGACGTAGCGCACGCCCTCCCGCAGCTGCCCCTTGCCGCGCGGGGCCCGCTCGACGACGTGCAGTTCGCGGGCCCGCATCAGCAGCAGGCCGGCGAGCGGCGCGACGAAGGACAGGCCGTTGAAGAGGAACGCCCAGCCGGTGCCGACGCCGGTGATCAGCAGGCCCGCGACGGCGGGGCCGACCAGGCGGGCGGACTGGAAGTTGGCGGAGTTCAGGCCGACCGCGTTCTGCAGCTGCCCGGGGCCGACCAGCTCGGAGACGAAGGACTGCCGGGCCGGGTTGTCGACGACCGTGGCGAGACCGACGGCGAAGGCGGCGACGTACACGTGCCACACCTGGACCTGGCCGGTGAGAGTCAGGACGGCGAGGGCGATCGCGGTGACGCCCATCGACGACTGCGTCACGAGCAGCGTGGGCCGCTTGCGCAGCCGGTCGACGAGGACCCCGCCGTAGAGGCCGAAGAGCAGCATCGGCAGGAACTGCAGCGCGGTCGTGATGCCGACGGCGGCGGAGGAGCCGGTGAGGCTGAGGACCAGCCAGTCCTGGGCGATGCGCTGCATCCAGGTGCCGATGTTGGAGACGACCTGTCCCATGAAGAACAGGCGGTAGTTCCTGACCTTCAGGGAGGAGAACATCGAGGACTTGCGCGCGGGGCGGGCGGCGGGTGCGTCGGAGGTGGGCGGGGAGTCGTGGGGGTCAGGTGCGGGGGCGGAAGCTGCTCCGGGTCCCGTACTCAAAAGGGTTCGCCTCCTTGCGACGACTACGGCTTACAGATGCGCGAGCTTCTCCAGCACGGGGGCGGCGGCGCGGAGTTTCGCCCACTCGTCCTCGTCGAGGTTCTCCACCAGCGAGGCCAGGAACGCGTTCCGCTTGCGGCGGCTCTCCTCGAGCATGACCTCGGCCTGCTCGGTGCGCGTCACGACCTTCTGGCGCCGGTCCTCGGGGTGCGGCTCCAGACGGACCAGTCCCTTGGACTCCAGCAGCGCCACGATGCGGGTCATCGACGGCGGCTGGACATGCTCCTTACGGGCGAGCTCGCCCGGTGTGGCGCTGCCGCACAGGGACAGGGTGCCGAGCACCGACATCTCGGTGGGGCTGAGCGACTCGTCGACCCGCTGGTGCTTGAGCCGACGGGACAGCCGCATCACGGCGGATCGGAGGGAGTTCACGGCGGCTACGTCGTCGCCATGGCTGAGGTCCGGCATGTTCTTTAGAGTAACTCATTACCCTACCTAAATACCAACCGGGGACACACAGAACACCCGTGACGTCGGCCACGGAACCGTGACACCACTCGTATGGGTGATCCGGTGGCGGAACGGGATACACCGCACCGAAGGATGCCGCGACCCTCATGGTCATGGGGACCAGTGTGCTCAGCCTGCGCATAGACCGCGAACTGCTCGAACGGCTCCGGCATCACGCCGCCAAAAGAGGAACGAGCGTCCAGGACTATGTCGTCCGGACGCTCGTTCGAGATGACTTCGACCAGCGGTTCCAGGCCGCCGTCGAGGAGTCGGAGAAGTTCTACGGCGTCACCTGACGGCCCGGTGGATCAGGATCACGTGAGACCCAGCGCCGGCATCAGGTAGTAGAAGGCGAACACCGCCGCCACCGCGTACATCGCCACCGGCACCTCCCGGCCCCGCCCGGCCGCCAGGCGCAGCACCACGAAGGTGACGAAGCCCATGCCGATGCCGTTGGTGATCGAGTACGTGAACGGCATCATCACCATCGTCACGAACGCCGGGATCGCGATCGTGTAGTCCGCCCAGTCGATCTCCTTGACCGAGCCGGCCATGATCAGGAAGCCGACCGCGAGCAGGGCCGGGGTGGCCGCCTGGGACGGCACCATCGTGGCGACCGGGGTCAGGAAGAGGGCGACGGCGAAGAGTCCGCCGGTGACGACGTTCGCGAGGCCGGTGCGGGCCCCCTCGCCGACGCCGGCCGTGGACTCGACGAAGGCGGTGGTGGCGGAGGAGGAGCTGGCACCACCGGCGGCGACCGCGAGGCCGTCGACGAACAGCACCTTGTTGATACCGGGCATCTGGCCCTGCGCGTCCGTCAGCTTCGCCTCGTCGGAGACGCCCATGATCGTGCCCATCGCGTCGAAGAAGCACGACAGCAGCACGGTGAAGACGAAGAGCACACCGGTCAGCATGCCGACCTTGCCGAAGCCGCCGAAGAGACTGACCTGGCCGACCAGGCCGAAGTCGGGGCTGGCCACCGGGTTGCCGGGCCACTTCGGGGTGGTGAGACCCCAGCTCGGCACCTTCGCCACCGCCTCGATGACCACGGCGACGACGGTCATGGCGACGATCGAGATCAGGATCGCGCCGGACACCTTGCGCACGATCAGGGCGAGGGTGAGCAGCACGCCCAGGACGAAGACCAGGACCGGCCAGCCGTCCAGGTGACCGTCGGCGCCGAGCTGGAGCGGGACGGTGGTGTGGGCGGCGTCCGGGATCCGGGAGACGAAGCCGGAGTCGACGAGGCCGATCAGCATGATGAACAGGCCGATGCCGATGGAGATGGCCTTGCGCAGCCCGTAGGGGACGGCGTTCATGACGCGCTCGCGCAGCCCGGTGGCGACCAGCAGCATGACGACGAACCCGGCGAGGACGACCATGCCCATCGCGTCCGGCCAGGACATGCGTGGGGCGAGCTGGAGGGCGACGACGGAGTTCACGCCGAGACCGGCGGCCAGCGCGATCGGCACGTTGCCGATGACGCCCATGAGCAGGGTGGTGAGCGCGGCGGTGAGGGCCGTCGCGGTGACCAGCTGCCCGTTGTCGAGCTGGTGACCGTACATGTCCTTCGCGCTGCCGAGGATGATCGGGTTCAGCACGATGATGTAGGCCATCGCGAAGAAGGTGGCGAGGCCGCCCCGGACTTCACGGGACAGGGTGCTGCCCCGCTCGGAGATCCGGAAGAAGCGGTCGAGTGCGCCGTACGTGGGCCCGGCTCCCCCTTGTTCAGGGGCGGGGGCCTTGGCGGGAGCCGAGGACGACATGTGTTTGGTGTTTCCTACGAAGAGAAGTGGTCAGACACAAACCGTTTCAGTATGAACATATAAACTCCCAATCGGCCATCTCCGCGCGTAGACCTGATCGCCTCGTAAGCTGTCCCCATGGCGAAATGGACCCCCAGACACGAGGCGCCGGAGCCCCTGGAGGGCCCCGTGGTCGCCACGATCACCGGCGGCACGATCCTCTGGTTCGTCCTCTTCCTGGTCCAGCTCCCCTTCTACGGCTGGTTCGACGACCACGGCCACACCTGGTGGCTGTGGACCTGCCTGGCCGGGGGCGGGCTCGGCTTCATCGGCATCTGGTACGTCCGCAGGCGCGATGCCGCGATCAAGCGCGCCGCCGCCCAGGACGCGCAGGCGACTCCTCCGGCCCCCTCGACACCCTCGGCCCAGTAGGACCTCCCCGCCGTGGCACCAGGGTCCGACGGTGATCCGCGGGCCCACAACCGCCGTACGACCAGGGCACGACGGCCGTCCTCCCCAGGTCGGATCTTCTCCGCATTCGGCAGGTGACGCGGCAAATCCGCACGTACCGTCGAATGCATGACGCATCTCGACGCGGGTGCCCGGCTCGACTCCACGCGGCCGGGGGCGGTCACCTCGCGCGTGACCGGCCTGACCGGTGCTCAGGTCGCCGAACGGGTGGAACGCGGACAGGTCAACGACGTGCCGGTGCGCAGCAGCCGCTCCACCGTCGACATCGTCCGTGCGAACGTCTTCACCCGGTTCAACGCGATCATCGGCGTGCTGTGGCTGATCATGCTCGTCGTCGCGCCGATCCAGGACAGCCTGTTCGGCTTCGTGATCCTCGCCAACACGGGCATCGGGATCGTCCAGGAGTGGCGGGCGAAGAAGACGCTCGACTCGCTCGCGCTGATCGGCGAGGCGCGGCCCACCGTCCGCCGGGACGGGACCTCCGGACAGGTCAGCACCTCCGAGATCGTCCTCGACGACCTGATCGAGATCGGGCCCGGCGACAAGGTCGTCGTCGACGGCGTCTGCGTCGAGGCCGACGGTCTGGAGATCGACGAGTCGCTGCTCACCGGCGAGGCCGACCCGGTCGTCAAACGCCCCGGTGACCAGGTGATGTCCGGCAGCTTCGTGGTGGCGGGCGGCGGGGCCTTCCAGGCCACCAAGGTCGGGCGGGAGGCGTACGCCGCGCAGCTCGCCGAGGAGGCGTCCCGGTTCACCCTGGTCCACTCCGAGCTGCGCTCCGGTATCTCCACGATCCTCAAGTACGTGACGTGGATGATGGTCCCGACCGCGATCGGCCTGATCATCAGCCAGCTGTTCGTGAAGAACAACGACTTCAAGGACTCCGTGGCGAGGACGGTCGGCGGGATCGTCCCGATGGTTCCCGAGGGACTGGTCCTGCTCACCTCCGTCGCCTTCGCGATCGGCGTCATCCGGCTGGGCCGCAAGCAGTGCCTCGTCCAGGAGCTGCCCGCGATCGAGGGGCTGGCCCGGGTCGACACGGTCTGCCTCGACAAGACCGGCACCCTCACCGAGGGCGGCATGGACGTCACCGAGCTGCGGCCCCTCCAGGGCGCCGACGAGACGTACGTACGCAAGGTGCTCGGCGCCCTCGGCGAGTCGGACCCGCGGCCCAACGCCTCCCTGAAGGCGATCATCGACAGCTTCCCGGCCGTCGAGGGCTGGCGCTGCACCCAGGCGCTGCCCTTCTCCTCGGCCCGCAAGTACAGCGGCGCCGCGTTCAGCGAGGGCGACGGGCAGAGCACCACGTGGCTGCTGGGCGCGCCGGACGTCCTGCTGCCCGGCGACGACCCGGCCCTCACCGAGACCGAGCGGCTGAACGAGCAGGGTCTGCGGGTGCTGCTGCTCGCCCGGGTCGACCGGGACCTCGACGACCCCGAGGTGGCCAAGGGGGCACGCCCCACCGCCCTGGTCGTGCTGGAACAGCGGCTGCGACCGGACGCAGCCGAGACGCTGCGCTACTTCGCCGACCAGGACGTGGCCGCCAAGGTCATCTCCGGCGACAACGCGGTGTCGGTCGGCGCGGTCGCCGCCAAGCTGGGCCTGGCCGGAACCACCGTGGACGCCCGCCGGCTCCCCGCCGAGCAGGACGGCATGGCGCGGTCACTCGACGAGGCCACGGTGTTCGGCCGGGTCACGCCGCAGCAGAAGCGGAACATGGTGGGCGCGTTGCAGTCGCGCGGGCACACGGTCGCGATGACGGGCGACGGCGTGAACGACGTCCTCGCCCTGAAGGACGCCGACATCGGCGTCGCGATGGGCTCCGGCTCGGAGGCGACCCGGGCGGTGGCGCAGATCGTGCTGATGGACAACAGCTTCGCGACGCTGCCGTCGGTGGTGGCCGAGGGGCGCCGCGTCATCGGCAACATCACGCGGGTCGCGACGCTGTTCCTGGTGAAGACGGTCTACTCGGTGCTGCTGGCGGTCCTGGTGGTCTGCTCACAGGTCGAGTACCCGTTCCTGCCGCGCCACCTGACCCTGCTGTCCACGCTGACGATCGGTATCCCGGCCTTCTTCCTCGCGCTCGCGCCCAACACGGAGCGCGCGAAGCCGCAGTTCGTGCGGCAGGTGATGCGGTACTCGATCCCGGGCGGAGTCGTGGCCGCGGCGGCGACCTTCGTGACGTACCTGATCGCCCGGGAGCACTACACGGGCCCCGGCGCCCTGGACGCGGAGACCAGCGTCGCGACGCTCACGCTGTTCCTCATCTCCATGTGGGTCCTGGCGATCATCGCCCGCCCGTACACCTGGTGGCGGCTCGGCCTGGTCGCCTCGATGGGCGGGGCGTTCCTGGTGGTGCTGATGGTGCCGTCGCTGCAGCACTTCTTCGCGCTGAAGCTGGTGGGGGTGACCCTGCCGTGGGCGGGGGTGGGGGTGGCGGCGGTGGCGGCGGTCGCCCTGGAGGTCGTGTGGAGGTGGGTGGACCGCCGCTTTTCCGGTTGAGCGCTGCGCCGTCGTGGCTTGTCGCGCCCGCGCGGCGGAGCCGCATATCGACAACAGCCCCGCGCCCCTTACGTTCCTCTACTGCACGTCGACGAAGTCGCCCGCGGCGTTGATCGCCGGGGTGGTCGTGGTGCCCGCGAAGGAGTAGCGGAAGTAGCCGTCCGTGGAGGCCGTGACCGTGGTGCTCAGGTTGCCCGTCGAGTTGGACTTGATCGTCTTCAGCGTGCTGTAGGTGTTGCTGTCCTTCTTGCGGAACTGGAGGTTCACCGACTGGTTGGTGTAACCGGCGTACTTGAGGGTCTCCCAGTTGGCCCGGGACAGCTTGCCGGTGACCGTGATGGTCCTGCCCTTCTTCACCGGCTCGGGCGAGGCGTTGACCGTGAGCTGGGAGGCGCGCTGGAACTGGAAGGAACCGGCCTTGTCCTTCCAGATGTAGTCGTCGTCCTTGGCATCGATCCAGGCGCTGACGTACCAGGTACCGGCGTTGGCGTTGCTGAGCATGTCCACCTTCGGGTCCACCAGCACCGAGGCGGTGCAGGTCGAGGTGGTGGAGCTCGACGCCTTGCAGGTGGGCTTGCCGGTCGAGAAGTACCCGTAGTCGGGGCCCTCCAGCGAGAACTCCTCAGCGCCCAGGATGCCCGAGTCGTCGGTGGCGGTCACGCTGACCGTGATCGTCTTCGGGCTCGATATGCCCACGGACACCTTGTTGTCGCCGTCGACGACGACCTTGGTGATCCGGGTGTCGCCGAATCCGCCGTCGGCCTGCGCGGCCGGCACGGCGAGGGCGGAGAGGGCCAGGGCGCCGGTGACGGCGGCCACGGTGGCTCGAATGCGCATGCGTTCCCCAGGTGGAGAGGGGCCCCGGTGCTCTTCGTCGGCTCTCGGGGCCCAGGTGATCGTGGAGTCTGGTGACTCACGCGATCAGATCCGCAAGGCGGTGGAAAGGTTGTACGGGAGGTGAATAATTCGTGTGAAGATCTCGCACGACCTCGCCGTCAGTCGAACCACCGGTCCCGCGCCAGTTCCTCCGTGCGCGACGGGTCCTCCAGCAGGGCCGCCACCTCGAACCGCCGCGGCCACTGCCCGGCCGCCCAGGCGAGCCCGGCCGCGACACCCTCCAGGGTGGCGGCGTGCAGGACGCCGTCCTCCGTCAGGCGCCAGTCGATCTCCACGCCGTCGACGACGAGTTCCTCGTGTTCGACGTAGGAGGAGGGGGTGCGTGAGCCGAGCAGCGCACGGACGGCGTCCGGTACGCCGTGCTCCACGCCCTCGGACGTGACCTCCCCCGTCACCGACTCGCTCAGCCGCCGCACCTGGAACAGCTCGGCCAGTTCGGCGGCGCGGGAGGGGCGGACCGGGAGGAGGGGCACCCCGGAGGTGAAGGGCAGCAGGTCCGGGGAGTCGCACACGACGGCCTCCGCCGCGTCCACGACCTCGACCCGCCCGTCGATGACGGCGCGCAGGTCGTCCGGCAGGGTCACCTGCTCCGGGTCCAGCTCGGCCAAGGCCCCGTACAGCGCGTGCAGCTGCGCGTCCGTCACCTCGCGCTCGGGATCGGCGAGGCGGTCGAGGAGTTCGGCGGCTCCGCCGGGCTCGTCGAGCAGCGCGGCGACGGACGTCCGGACGCCCAGGGCCCGCAGCACCTGTTCGTCCTCGAACCCGGTGGCGTCGGCCTCGTCGTAGAGACCGCGCAGGAGGGGGTCGCCGCCTGCCGAGCGGAGGCCCGCGGGGCGGCGGCCGTCGAGGACCGGGTTCCCGCGCAGCCACCAGGCGGTGTACGGGCGGACGGCCTCGTGCGTGCCGTCGTGCAGCAGGATCCGCACCGGCTGGACGATCGCGTCCCGCAGGGGCGGCCGCGACAGCAGGGACAGGGCCTCGGGCCACTTGTCCTCGTCGACCAGGTCCAGATCGCGGACGGCGATGATCTCGGTGGCCACCGGCGGTACCGGACTGTCCGGGAAACGGTCGAGGACGTCCTCCGACCACACGTCGACCGCGTCGAGCAGGCCCGGGTCGTCGGGCTCCGCGAAGTCGCCCTCGCGGGGCTCCAGTTCGTCGGGGTCGAGGACGACATCGGTCGCCCGGACGAGCGCGAACGTCACCAGCACCCCGCAGGCCGCCAGCGGCTGCTCGCCCCACTTGCCGGCCAGTTCGGCGTCCACCGCGGCCAGTTCGCCCTCGCGCATGACCTGGGCGAAGGGGCCGCCGGGGTAGACGAGTTCACAGGCCGGGGCCGGTTCGCCGTCCTCGTCGGGCAGGGCGAGCGCGCCGAGCCAGGGGTTCGTCACCGGGCTCCAGCCCCGCGTCCCGCACCAGCGCGAGCACGGTGTCGGCCAGCTCCTCGGCGTCGAGCGCGTCCTCCTCCCAGTTCACGCCGCCCTCGTCGTCGAGCGACGCGGCGACGGCGGCCCGCACCTGCGGGGTGGTGAGGACGGCCCGTGGGGTCGCGGGCAGGGCGCCCAGCTTCTCCAGGATCGGGTGCGCGGCGTCCGGGTGCGCGACCTTCAGGCCGAGGCGGGCCAGCACCTCCGGGTCGATCCGGGCGGCCTCCGGACTGGGCAGCAGCACCTGCCGGGGCCCGATGGTCGTACGGCCGTCCGCCAGCGGCACGGGCAGTCCCGACAGCCGGTCCGGGTCCACCCCGGCCAGGCTGTCGTAGAGCCGCCGCCACCAGCCGGGCTCCTTCTCCAGCCCGGCGAGCCGGTCGATCGCGTCGGTCAGCGGGACGCGTGCCACGCCCAGCGTGCGCAGCTCGGCGCGCCGTTCCAGCCCGGCGGGCAGCAGGGTGGGCAGCACCTCGGCGAGCACCCGCACGGTGTCCGCGCCCGCGCCCTCGACGATCTCGGCGTCCCGGGGACGGAGGGACTCCGGCAGTTCGTCGTCACCGTCGTGGGCGGCGGGCGGGACGGCGGGGGGCAGGAAGGCGGTCCGGGGCAGTCGCTCCAGGATCGCCTGGCGCAGGACGCCGTCCAGCTCGCCCTGGCCGAGCGGGCCGGGCACGAGGTCGATGAGTCCCGCGGTCACCGGCCGCCAGCCGCCGAGGAGTTCGGCGTACGCGTCGGCCGCGCGCTGGACCAGGAAGTCGGTCAGCGGACCCGGGGCGGCGTGCCGGCGGGTGGAGTCCAGCGGGAACGAGGCGATGAGCAGGGCCGGGACGCCGAGCGGCTCGTCGCTGGGCGTGGGGGCGTGTACGACCGGGCTGGTGCGGGGCCGGGCGGGGCTGCCGTCGGCGTCGACGGGCACGGCCCAGGTGACCGACCAGTGGGGGCGCAGCCGCTCCTCGACGGGCCGGCCGGCGAGCAGCTCGGGGGTGAGGGGGCCGTGCGCGGCGGAGGTGCGCCAGTGGGTGACGCCGTCCAGGGAGTCGTCGACGACGGTGAAGGGGCCGTCGGTGCGGCGGGAGATCGTCCGGGGGCTCTCGTCATGGATCTCCACGACGACCTCTTCGAGGCCGGGGAGGGCGAGCAGCAGGGCGTCGTCCACGGCCCGCAGCAGGCGTTCGGCGAGGTCGGCGGCGGGGGTGTCGCGCAGGGGGAGGATGACGGCGGTGTCGTACGGGCCGGGCGCGGAGCCCTCGGCGGCGAACGGCAGCCGTAGCAGCGGTACGTGCCCGTCGCGTCGCCGGATCTCGTCTCCGAGGCCGGGGCTGTGCCGGGCGGTGTCGGCGGCCAGTTCCCGGGCCTCGGCGAGGGACCAGCGGACCCCTCCGTGCCGGCCGACGAGGGCGGGCTCGTCGGTGACGGACAGGACGGCGGCGAAGCCGACGCCGAAACGCCCGACGGCGTGCTCGTTGGTCTCGCGCTTCGCCGACGCCCGCAGGGTCGACAGCGACTCGACACCGGCCGCGTCCAGCGGCGCCCCGGTGTTGGCGGCGACGAGGACGCCCTCCCGCAGGGTGAGCCGCAACCGCCCCGGCGCCCCGGCCCGGGCGGCGGCGTCGGCGGCGTTCTGGGCGAGCTCGACGACGAGCCGGTCCCGGTAGCCGCCGAGGACGAGGTCCTCCTCGGCGTTGGCGTCCTCACGGAACCGGGCGGGGCTGGTGGCCCAGGCGTCGAGGACACCGCGCCGCAGGCGGGCCGTACCGAACGGGTCGGCCCCCTCGGCGGCGGGCCGCACGAACTTGCTGCTCACGTTCCGTTCCTTCTCCTCGTCGACGTGAGGACGAAGGTACCGCCTGGGGAGCGGGGGGTGTCCGCCACGTCCCTCAGGAGTGGCCCAGTTCCTCGGTGTCCTCGTCCGACGTCGCCGGCACCGAACCCGAGTCGGGTGCCGGGCGCAGGGGGAACGGGTCCACCCGGGTCTCGTCGATCACCGGCGGGGCCGGCCGCGGGGGCCGGGGCATGACCGCGGCCTCGGAGTGGGCGCCGCAGCCGTAGGACAGGGAGACGAGACGGCCGTCGGCCGGGGAGAACTCGTTGGCGCAGACGCCGAAGGCCTGGCCCAGGGAGCCTCCGATGGGGACGAGGAAGCCACAGGTGGCGCAGGTCGCGGGGGCCGACTGGGCCATGGGGGTCTTGGCGCCGAACGCCTCCTCCCAGCGGTCGGCCGCGGTGTGCAGGCCGTAGCGGGAGAGCACCCGGGCGCGGCGCATGCCCAGTTCCTCCGCCACCGCCGCGACGGAGCCGCGGGACGGGGTGGGGAGGCGCGCCGGCGGGCCGGAGGTGACGTCCGCGTCCTCCGCCTCCACCAGGTCGGCCATCTCGTGCGACACGGCCGAGTTCGGCGCCGGCTCGTCCTCACCGGAGTAGCCCGGCTCCAGCCGGAGGTCCTCCGCGTCGGTGGGCAGCAGATCCCCCGGGCCCATGTCGCCCGGGCGCAGCCGCTCGCTCCACGGCACCCACTCGGGCGCGAGCACCGCGTCCGGGCCGGGCAGCAGCGCCACCTCGTCCACTGTGACGATCTTCGCGCGGGACGCCCGGGCCACCGTCGCGGCCCAGCGCCAGCCCCGGTACCCGAGCTCCCGGCACTCGAAGAAGTGCGTGACAACGCGGTCCCCCTCGGAGACCACACCCACGTGCTCGCCGACCACACCGGGCGCGGCGGCCTCCTCGGCGGCGCTGCGCGCGAGGTCGACGGCCTCGGCGCACAGACGGTCAGGGGTGCGGCTTCGCGTTGTCGCTGCGCTCACAGGTATCGCTTCTCTCCATACGCCGTCTCACGAGTGCGCCACTCCCAGCGCCAGGGCGGACGGAGCGGACCAGGGGACCGCGTCGACGTCCTTCATCCATTCTGCGGGATGGCCGAGATACGAACGCTACCCTTCCGCCCTCCTTCGCGTACACCGACGGTGCCATGACCCGACCAATCGGACAGTCACCCCACAGGCCCTAATACAAGCGGTAACGGCACTACCCACGGCCTTCACGGGGCACTATGACGACGTGGCAGCCGCGAAGACGCCCCCGGGCGCCACCGGGACCGGTGGGTCGAAAGGGGTCAAGGGAAACAGCCGACTGAGCGGAACGGGCCGTCTGGGCGGCTCCTTCCGCCGGCTCGGCCGTGCCCTGCACTTCCCGGTGACCCGCACCGCCCGCGGCATCCGCAAGGCCACCCACGCGCACGGCGCCGGCGAGTCCGGCCTCGGCAAGCTGATCGAGCTGCACGCTGTGAACGGCGCCGGAGACATGATGATCACCGTCGCCCTCGCGTCGACCGTGTTCTTCTCCGTGCCGACCGACGAGGCCCGGGGCCGGGTCGCGCTGTACCTCGCCATCACCATGGCGCCCTTCACCCTCCTCGCGCCGGTGGTCGGCCCCCTCCTCGACCGCGTCCCGCACGGCCGCCGCGCGGCGATGGCCTGCGCGATGCTCGCCCGGGCGCTGCTCGCGATCGTCCTGTCCGGCGCGGTCGTCAGCGGCAGCATCGAGCTGTACCCGGCGGCACTCGGCGTCCTCGTCGCCTCGAAGGCGTACGGGGTGGTCAGAAGCGCCGTCGTGCCCCGGCTGCTGCCGCCCGGCTTCTCCCTGGTGAAGGCCAACTCGCGCGTCACCCTCGGCGGGCTCCTCGCCACCGGCATCGCCGCGCCGGTCGGCGCCGGGCTCCAGCAGATCGGACCGCGCTGGCCCCTCATCGGCGCCTTCGTGATCTTCGTAGCGGGAACGTTCCTGTCGTTCAGGCTGCCGCCGAAGGTCGACTCCGCCAAGGGCGAGGACCGCGCCCTGCTGGCCGCCGACGAACAGCACCTGCACGGACCGCACCGCCGGCCCGTCAAGCGCCCCGGGCTGCGCACGGTCGGACCGGCCGTCACCCATGCCCTGGCCGTCAACGCCTCCATCCGCTGTCTCACCGGCTTCCTGATCTTCTTCCTCGCCTTCCTGCTCCGCGAGCACCCGATCTCCGGCCAGAGCGCGGCCGTGTCCCTCGGGATAGTCGGCGTCTCGGCGGGCGCGGGCAACGCGCTCGGCACGGCCGTCGGGGCCTGGCTGCGCTCCCGGGCGCCGGAGATCATCATCGTGACGGTCGTGGCGTGCGTGTTCGGTGTGGCGATCCTGGCGGCGTTGTTCTTCAGTGCCGTCCTGGTGGCCGCTCTGGCCGCGGTGGCCGGGTTCGCGCAGGCCCTGGCCAAGCTGTCCCTCGACGCGCTGATCCAGCGGGACGTGCCCGAGCTGGTCCGTACGTCGGCCTTCGCCCGCTCCGAGACCCTGCTGCAGATGTCCTGGGTGCTGGGCGGGGCGATCGGCATCGTGATGCCGCTCAACGGCACGGCCGGGCTGGCGGTGGGCGCGGCCATCGTCGGCGCGGGCTGGGTGACGACCGTGCGGGGGCTGATCGACTCGGCCCGGCGCGGCGGCACGACGCGGACGCGGGTGGCGTAGCGCCCTTCTGGCGGATCTCCTGTTGGGTCTCCTGGTGGGTCTCCTGGTGGATCTCCTGGTGGATCTCCGTCGAGCCGCACCCCGCGTGGGCGGTCCGACGCGCGTGCCCGATAGCCTTCGCCCATGACCAGGTTGCCCCGCGGCGAAGCCGCTGATGGATTCCGTGCTGTGCGACGCCGCCGCGTCGTCGCCGCCGCCGGCGTCGTATCCGCCGGACTGCTCGTCCTGTCGGCCTGTGACAAGCCGACTCCGATCGCCACGGTCACCGTGGGTCAGGACTCGGTGAACTCAGAGGCCACCTGTGGCGGCGAGGGCGACGCCCTGAAGCCGTCCGACCTCACGCAGTGCCTGAAGGACAAGGGCATCAAGACCATCTCGGTCGACCCGGACGAGACCGTGCGCTTCGGCGTCGACCCGGAGATCGCCGACGAGGGCTGGACGATCCTGATGAACGGTCAGCCACTGACCGACTCCAGCACGAAGACGTACCGCACCATTCCGGGCAGCGTGTTCTTCAACGCGCAGTACGGGGCGCAGGGCAACTCGACGCTGGTGTCCATCAAGGAGGGCGCGAAGGACACCTCCGGGCTCTGGAACTTCAAGCTCGAGAAGGACGCCTGATCGCTGCCGCTGGGGTTAGCCGGGTGCTTGTCGCCACCGCGGTTCCTGTGGAGAGGGATGCGGTGGTGTCGGCCTTCGGCGGGTTGTCGCCGGGGTCCGATGCCGAGGTACTCGGCGCTGTGGGCCGTGCCCACGTCGGGAGCAGCGATTCGGCTGCTCACGGCAGCGGCGGGGTCGACGTGATCGTCGTCGGGGTCGGGCCCGGGCTTGCCGGTGCTTCGACCGGCTCTGCGCTCACCGCCGCCTCCCTCCAGGGCCACCCGTACGACCTCGTCGTCTCCGCCGGGATCGGCGGGGGGTTTCTGCCCGACGCGCCCGTCGGGTCCCTCGTCGTCGCTGATGAGATCGTCGCGGCCGATCTGGGGGCCGAGACCGAGGACGGGTTCCTGTCGGTCACCGAGCTCGGGTTCGGGACGGTCAGGCATCAGCCGCCCGGGGACCTCGTTCGGCTGGTCGCCGACGCGGCCGGGGCCCGCCCCGGGGCCGTGCTCACCGTGTCGACCGCGACCGGGACCGCGAGCCGGGCCGCCGCGCTCCGCGAGCGGCACCCCACCGCGCTCGCCGAGGCCATGGAGGGGTTCGGGGTCGCCGAGGCCGCCGTCGCGCACGGAGTGCCCGTGCTGGAGGTCCGGGCGATCTCCAACCCCGTCGGGCCCCGGGATCGTGCCGCCTGGCGCATCGGGGACGCCCTGGCCGCTTTGACCGGGGGTTTCGGGAAGCTCGTGCCCGTACTGGAGAGTTGGAACAGGCATGACAGTTGAGCAGCTGCAGATCGCGTACTCCCCCTGCCCGAACGACACCTTCGTCTTCGACGCCCTGGCGCACGGCCGCGTCCCCGGCGCCCCCGCGCTGGACGTGACCTTCGCCGACATCGACATCACCAACGGCATGGCCGAGCGCGGCGAGTTCGACGTGCTGAAGGTGTCGTACGCCGTGCTGCCGTACGTTCTGGACGACTACGCGCTGCTGCCCTGCGGGGGCGCGCTGGGGCGGGGCTGCGGGCCGCTGGTGCTGACCCGGGAGGCGGACGTCGACTTGGCCGGCCGTACCGTCGCCGTGCCCAGCGAGAGGTCCACCGCCTACCTGCTGTTCCGGCTGTGGGCCGCGGACACCCTGGACGGCGGGGTCGGCGAGATCGTCGTCATGCCGTTCCACGAGATCATGCCCGCGGTGCGGGACGGGAAGGTCGACGCGGGGCTCGTCATCCACGAGGCGCGCTTCACGTACCGGAACTACGGGCTGCACAAGCTCGCCGACATGGGCGAGCACTGGGAGAACACCACCGGGCTGCCCATCCCGCTGGGCGCGATCATCGCCAAGCGGTCGCTGGGCGAGCAGAAGCTGCGGCTGCTGGCCGACTCGATCCGGACGTCCGTGCGGGCCGCCTGGGACGACCCCGAGGCGTCGCGCCCCTACGTCATGGAACACGCCCAGGAGATGGACCCGGCCGTCGCCGACCAGCACATCGGGCTGTACGTCAACGAGTTCACCGCCGACCTCGGCGAGGACGGCTACGCCGCCGTACGCGGGCTGCTGACCCGCGCGGCGGCCGAGGGACTGGTACCGCCCCTCGGCCCGAACGGGCTGCGTTTCCCGTAGGAGGCTCTCAGGGCCTCAGACGTCCAACTGGTCGGCGACCGCGCGCAGCAGGCCGGCGATCTTCTTGCCTGCGGTCTTCTCGGGGTAGCGGCCCCGCTCCAGCATCGGCGTGATGTTCTCCAGGAGCGTCGTCAGATCCTGGACGATGGAGGCCAGCTCGTCCGGCTTCTTGCGGGTCGCGGCGGCGACGGACGGGGTCGGGTCCAGGATCGCCAGGGACAGCGCCTGGTCGCCGCGCTGTCCGGCGACGACACCGAACTCCACCCGCTGGCCCGGCTTGAGCGTCTCGACTCCGGCGGGGAGGACCGAGGAATGGACGAAGACGTCACCGCCGTCGTCGCGGGAGAGAAAGCCGAAGCCCTTCTCGCTGTTGAACCACTTGACCTTGCCGGTAGGCACGTCTGTCCTCGTCCTCGTACTCGTCGGAAAACTGCTTCTGAAACGGCTCTTGATAGCACTCGGGCGGGTCGTACGGACCCGCCGGTACCAAGGCTAATGCTCTTCAGGCCGGTGACAAGACGTCACCCGGTTGTTCCTTCGCGCTGGGAACTACCCTGGTCGGGTGCGTGACAAAACCCAAACGAATTCCGCCGCTCCCGGTGACCGTCTGGTCCGTGCCGGCGCCGTCGTGTTCTTCATCGGTGCCGTGGCCACACTGGTCACGGTCGCCCCGCTGTTCCTCGGGACGACGCCCTTTCCGACGTACATGTTCGGATTGAGCATGCTCATGGCAGTCGGATTCCTGATGGCCGGCGCGGGAGTACTGCGTTCCGTGGCAGCCGGACGGCGTCAGGCGCGTGCGGGACGGTAGTCCGAAAACCAGCCGGGAAATTCGGTCAGGTCCGTGAGAACGACGTCCGCGCCCGCCGCGCGCAGTTCCTCCGGCGAGCAGGGGCCGGTCGCCACGGCGACCGACAGCGCGCCGGCCGCCCGGGCGCCGCGTACGTCTCCGACGTGGTCGCCGACGTAGACCCCCGCGCCGTGCTCGCGCAGCGCCTCCGCCTTCTGCTCGGCCCACAGGTCACCGATGACGGCGTCGGGTTCGATGCCGAGGTGGGCCAGGTGCAGTTTGGCGTTGGGCTCGTACTTGGCGGTGACGACTATCGCGCGTCCGCCGGCCTCCCGTACGGCCGCTATGGCCTCCCGGGCGCCGGGCAGTGCCGGGGTCTTGGCGACGGCGATGGCCGGGTACATCTCCCGGTACACGTCGGCCACGGTCGCGACCTCTTCCTCCGGGAACCAGTTGATCAGCTCCTCGGCCAGCGGCGGCCCGAGCCGCGTGACCGCCAGGTCGGCGTCGATGTAGGTCCCCGTCCGCTCGGACAGTGCCTGGTAGCAGGCGCGGATGCCGGGGCGGGAGTCGATGAGGGTCATGTCGAGGTCGAAGCCGACGGTAATAGCCACTCCGCCATTCTGCCCGCCCCGAGCTACGGGCAGTCGTGCCGCCGGGGCGATGGGGGTCCCCCTGCTCGAGCGAAACCGAGAGCTCGGGGGAGGGTGGGAGGCACCCCGCACCGCCGGGCTGCGCAACACCCCAGCACCCACGCCCCGGGGCGGCCGTCACCGCTGCCGCTGAGACCTCCACACCAGGAACAACGCCGAGGCCACCGCCGCCCCCCGCACCACCCATGGCCACGTCTCCGCCACCGCCGCATTCACATGCCCTTCGGCGACAGGCGCACCCCAGCGGTCGTTCATCCTCCCCCAGAGCCAGACCAGCCCCCCGACCACGGCGAGGCTCGGCAGAATCACCACCGCCCACTTCGTCTCCGCCTGGGTCAGACGACGGGAGGCGTACGCGATGAGCCAGCCGAGAAGCAGGACGAACCAGTTGCCGACAACGGCACCCGCGACGAGGAGGCCCGCGGCGATCAGCAGGAGCGGGTTGCTCCACCCGCCGGCCGGGAGACGCGGAAGCCGCCGCCGGCCCCCGGCTTTCTCCGCCACCTCGGCCGCCTCGACCGCCTCGACCACAGGGACGGTGTCCTTCTCAGCGCCCTTCCCCGCCTCCTTCTCCACCTTTCGCTGCTGCGGCGGCTTCAGCAGGTCCGGCAGCTCCACACCGCCCACGAAGCCCGGCACCTCGTCGCCCACGCCGAACGGGCTGCTGTCCACCCGCCACCAGTCCGGCTGGACCACGCCGTCCCCGAGTTCGTGCCCGGCGGCCAGGTGCGGCGGGGCCGCGCCCTCGGAGGCGGCCGGACGCGGTTCCTCGGCGGACCGCTCCGGGCGGGGACGCGGCACGACGCGCCGGAGCACCCCCCTCGGACGCTCACCGCGCTCGTCCTCCGCAGCGCGCGGCTCCCGGTCGCGCTGCACGGGGACGGCGGCGGGCGCGCTCTCCGGCGCACCGCCGGAAGAAGTGCCATAAGCAGTGCCGGTACGGTCGGCGGCCGCCGTCACGACATCGTCGGGGCTGCCGATGCGGGACAGGATGCGGCGGACGGCGGCGGGCGAGTCGACGGTGGCTTTCGCGCGGCGCTTGTCGATCTCGTCGCGCAGGTCCGCGACCAGGCGCATGCGGGTGGCCGACGACAACTGCCGCTGCTGGGCCACGTCGCCGACACGGCTCAGATACTCGTAAACGACCTGGTCGCTCTCAATCCCCACGAAGTCCCCTCCGGGGCGTGTGCGTTGGCTGACGCCGTCGGACGACGGTACCGCGAGTGCGCGCGGGTGGCACAAAAGCCCCGACACCGTCCCGGCTACCGCCCCGGCATCGCCCCGGCGCCCGGCAGCGGTCGGTCGGCTCACCCGCCGGAGGCGACCCGCTAACGTGGACCGGATGAGCACCGAGGACAGGCCCCCGGCCCCCCGTTCCCTCGCGGAAGCGCTCCGCGGGCGGGACGACGTGTCGCTGGGCGGGCTCCTGCGCAGCCGACCGGATCTCATCACGCCCGTGCCGACCGACCTCACACAGCTCGCGACCCGGGCAGGCACCCGGGCCTCGGTCGTGCGGGCCCTGGAGCGGCTGGACCGGTTCGCGCTCCAGACGGCGGAGGCGCTGGCCGTGGCGGCCGACCCGGCGACCTACGACGAGCTGCTCGGGCTCATGGCCGGGGACGAGGCCGACCCGGCCGTCGTCGCAGCCCTGCCGCACGCCCTGGACACCCTGCGCGAGCAGGCCCTGGTCTGGGGCGGCGACGACCGGCTGCGGCTGGTCCGTACCGCCCGTGAGCTGCTGGCTCCCGCTCCGCAGCACCCCTCGCCGACGGGTCTGGGTCCGACGGTCCAGGAGGCCACCGCCGGGATGTCGCCGGGGCGGATCCAGGAGATCGTCGTGGCCGCCGGGCTGCCCTCGACCCACGACTCGGTCTCCGCGGTGACCGCCCTCTCCGGCCTGTTCACCCACCGGAAGCGGATGGCCGCGCTGCTCGCCGGGGCTCCGGCCGACTCCCTGGAGGTGCTGGAGCGTCTGGTGTGGGGGCCGCCGTACGGGCAGGTCACTCCCGACCCGGCGCCCCGGCTGCGCTGGCTGCTGGACCGGGGCCTGCTGCTGCCGACGGCGCCCGGGACGGTCGTCCTGCCGCGTGAGGTGGCCCTGCATCTGCGGCGGGGGCTCGCGCACCGGACGCCGGAGCCGGTGCCGCCGGTGGTCGAGGCCGCAGCCGTTCATCGTCCACAGGTTGTGGACAGCACCGCGGCCGGGCAGGCGTACACCGCGCTCGCGACCGTCGAGGAGCTGCTGAAGGACTGGGACGAGGGCGGCCCGGCGGTGCTGCGGGCCGGTGGGCTGAGCGTGCGGGACCTGAAGCGGACCTCCGTCGCCCTGGACGCGTCGGAGCCGGTCGCCGCGTTCTGGGTGGAACTGGCGTACGCGGCGGGCCTGATCGCCTCGGACGGTGAGGCCGACGAGCGGTACGCGGCGACCCCGGAGTACGACGAGTGGCGGGAGCTGCCCGCCGCCGAACGGTGGTCGCGGCTGGCCACGGCGTGGCTCGCGGCGACCCGGACGGCGGGTCTGGTGGGCGGGCGGGACGCGAAGGACCGTACGTTGTCGGCGCTCGGGCCGGGCCTGGACCGTTCGGCGGCGCCCGAGGTACGGCACCGGGTGCTGGGGCTGCTGGCCGGGCTGCCCGAGGGCGCCGCGCCGGACGCCGGGTCGGTCCTGGCCCGGCTGCGCTGGGAGCGGCCCCTGCGCGGCGACCGGCGCGAGGACGACCTGCGCGGCCGTCTCGCCGAGTGGGCGCTGTCCGAGGCGGAGCTGCTGGGTGTCACCGGCCGGGGCGCGCTGTCGGCGCACGGCCGGGCCCTGCTGGGCGCCCCGGCGGCGCCGTCCGGCCCGGGCGAGGCACCTTCCGGTCCCGGCGACAAGCTCCCCGTCCACCACCGGCCGGCCCCGCCGCGCGCCCGGCTCTCCCCGGCCGAACAGGCCGTCGCCTCCGCCGCCGCGGTCCGGCTCCTCACGCCCCTGCTGCCCGAACCGCTGGATCACGTGCTGCTCCAGGCCGACCTGACGGCGGTCGCGCCCGGCCCGCTGGAGAAGCACCTCGCCGACATGCTCGGGGTGCTCGCGGACGTCGAGTCCAAGGGCGGGGCGACCGTCTACCGGTTCACGCCCGGCTCGGTGCGGCGCGCCCTCGACGCCGGGCAGGCCGCCTCCGACCTGCACGCCTTCCTCACCGCGCACTCCCGTACACCGGTGCCGCAGCCGCTCGCCTACCTGATCGACGACGTGGCCCGCAGGCACGGGCAGCTGCGGGTGGGCGCGGCCTCGGCGTACGTGCGCTGCGACGACGACGCCGTGCTCAGCGAGATCCTCGCCGACAAGCGGGCCGCGGCGCTGGGGCTGCGCCGGCTCGCCCCGACCGTGCTGGCCGCGCAGGCCGACCCCGCGGGGCTGCTGGAGGGGCTGCGCGCGATGGGGTTCGCGCCGGCCGCCGAGTCCGCCGAGGGCGATGTGCTGATCACCCGTGCCCTCGCCCACCGCACCCCGCCCCGCAGCGCGCCCGAGCCGGTCCCGGACGGCCCGCCGGTCCCCGACGACACCCTCCTCGCGGCGGCGCTGCGCGCGATCCGGGCGGGTGACCTGGCCTCCACCACCCCGCGCAAGCCCGGCACGGCGCCCACGGCGGGCGGTGAGCTGCCCCGCACCGGTTCCGCCGAGACCCTCGCCACCATGCAGGCCGCCGTCCTGACCGGCGAGGCCGTGTGGATCGGCTACGTCAACGCCGAGGGCACCGCCAGCCAGCGGGTCATCGCCCCGATCCGCGTCGAGGGCGGCTTCGTCACGGCGTACGACCACACGGCGGACGAGGTCCGTACGTATCCGCTGCACCGGGTCACGGGGGTCGCGGAGCTCGCCGACGACGCGGGCTGACGGCCGCTCCACCGGCCGGGCGTGTCTCACCCGTTCGGGTGCACGCCGATGTTCATGCACGCCACGCCGGGGAGTTCCCACCCTTGGGCGAGCTTGCCGGGCGGGTCGCATCGCGCCGGGTGCTCGGGGGCAGCCACCGGGTGTCCTGTGAGTGCTGCCGAAAGGAAGTCCCCGCATGCGTGCTGCCCGTCGAGTCGCCGCCGTCCTGGCCACCGCCGCCCTGATGATGTTCGGCGGACTCGCCACTCCGGCCGCGGCGGTCGGCATCGATGTCGCCGGCCTCGTCATCGAGACGCCGCAGATCTGATCCGCCCGCGCGCACCCGCCGGGGCCGGTCCCCGCCTTCCGGGCCGGCCCGCGGTGCGGCGTCCCCCGCCGCTCCGTAGGTGCATCCGTACGTGAAAGGGTCTTACGTGAAAGGGCCTGTCGTCCCCATGCGTGAAAAGCTCCCCGTCGTCGCTCTGCTCGCCGTCGCCCTCGTGGCCGTGCTCGCGCCCTCCGCCGCCGCGGCCCCGCCCGCGCTCCCGTTGCCCCTGCCGGGCGCGGGCCCCGAGTCCCTGGTCACGGAGGGGGTCTCCGTCGAGGGCCCGCTGATCAACAACGTCACTCTGCCCATGCCGAAGTAGTACGGCGTGTCCGGTAGCTGTCGCCGTCGAGCCGGACGAGCTCGGCGTGGTGGGCGAGGCGGTCCGTGAGCGCCGGGGCGGAGGCACCGAAGACCTCGTCCCAGCGGCCGAGCGGCCGGTCGCTGGTGACGATCAGTGAGGCCCGCTCGTAGCGGTGCGCGACCAGCTGGAAGAACAGGCCCGCGGTCGCCGCGTCGAAGGGCGTGTAGCCGACCTCGTCGACGATCAGCAGGGGGTGCGCGTCGAGAGCGGCCGGTTCCTCGTCGAGCCTGCCGACTGGAGCCGGGTCCCTCGGCCGTGCACATCACACCATCCGAGGCGGACGATCAGGCACACTGGACGTTTGGCCGAGTCGTTCGAACCGTCCGAGCCGTCCGGCCACGGGAAAGGGTGCCGCGCGTGAATGGTCCGCTGATCGTCCAGTCCGACAAGACCCTGCTGCTGGAAGTCGACCACGAGCAGGCCGACGACTGCCGCCGGGCCATCGCCCCGTTCGCGGAACTGGAGCGGGCGCCGGAGCACATCCACACCTACCGGGTGACCCCGCTGGGCCTGTGGAACGCCCGTGCGGCGGGCCATGACGCCGAGCAGGTCGTGGACGCGCTGGTGCAGTTCAGCCGCTACCCGGTGCCGCACGCGCTGCTCGTCGACATCGCCGAGACGATGGACCGCTACGGGCGGCTCACCCTGTCCAAGCACCCGGCGCACGGCCTGGTCCTGACCACCACGGACCGTCCGGTGCTGGAGGAGGTCCTGCGCTCGAAGCGGATCGCCCCGCTGGTCGGCACCCGGATCGACCCGGACACGGTCGCCGTGCACCCCTCCGAGCGCGGGCAGATCAAGCAGACCCTGCTGAAGCTGGGCTGGCCGGCCGAGGACCTCGCCGGGTACGTCGACGGCGAGGCGCACGCGATCGAGCTGGCCGAGGACGGCTGGGCGCTCAGGCCGTACCAGAAGCAGGCCGTGGAGAACTTCTGGCACGGCGGGTCGGGCGTGGTCGTCCTGCCGTGTGGTGCGGGCAAGACGCTGGTCGGCGCCGGAGCGATGGCGCAGGCCAAGTCCACGACGCTGATCCTCGTCACCAACACCGTCTCCGCCCGGCAGTGGAAGCACGAGCTGGTGAGGCGGACGTCGCTCACCGAGGACGAGATCGGCGAGTACAGCGGGACGCGGAAGGAGATCCGGCCCGTCACGATCGCCACGTACCAGGTGCTGACGACGAAGCGGAAGGGCGTCTACCCGCACCTGGAGCTGTTCGACTCGCGGGACTGGGGGCTGATCGTCTACGACGAGGTGCACCTGCTGCCGGCGCCGGTCTTCAAGTTCACCGCCGACCTCCAGGCCCGTCGGCGCCTCGGCCTCACGGCCACCCTGGTCCGCGAGGACGGCCGCGAGTCGGACGTGTTCTCCCTGATCGGCCCCAAGCGGTTCGACGCGCCCTGGAAGGAGATCGAGGCACAGGGCTACATCGCGCCCGCCGACTGTGTGGAGGTCCGGGTCAGCCTGACGGACGCCGAGCGGCTCGCCTACGCCACGGCCGAGACGGAGGAGAAGTACCGCTTCTGTGCGACGACCGACACCAAGCGGAAGGTCACCGAGGCGATCGTGCGCCGCTTCGCCGGGCAGCAGATCCTCGTCATCGGCCAGTACATCGACCAGCTCGACGAGCTGGGTGAGCACCTGGGCGCGCCCGTGATCAAGGGCGAGACGTCGAACGCGCAGCGGGAGAAGCTGTTCGACGCCTTCCGGGAGGGCGAGATCAGCGTGCTCGTGGTGTCCAAGGTCGCGAACTTCTCGATCGACCTGCCGGAGGCGACGGTCGCGATCCAGGTGTCCGGGACGTTCGGCTCCCGCCAGGAGGAGGCCCAGCGTCTGGGCCGCGTGCTCCGCCCGAAGTCGGACGGCCACCAGGCCCACTTCTACTCCGTGGTCGCCCGGGACACCATCGACCAGGACTTCGCCGCGCACCGGCAGCGCTTCCTGGCGGAGCAGGGGTACGCGTACCGGATCGTGGACGCGGACGAACTGCTGGCCGAGAGCTGAGGACGGCGGGTCCGCCGGCTCACTTGCGGCGGACCACGCCCACTTCCTCTCCGTACTGGCCGAGGATGATCACGTCGAAGGCGGCGCCCGCGAAGACCTTGACGGCGCGCAGGGCGTCGCCGAGGCGGTGGTGGTGGCTGCCCGTCACTGCGGTGGCGCCGGGCGGGCGGCCCGGGCCCGGGGCGGGGGAGACGGTTGCTGCGCTCATGTCTCCATGGTGCGTTTCCTCCCGTAAAACCCGCGTCGGTCTCTGGACCGAACCTGCCCCCTCCTCCCGTACGCCTGCGGGCCGACCCCTGCCCCTCCCGGAGGAGGCCCTCGCCCCCTAGGGGATGAGGAACGGGGATGAGGAACAGGGGGCGGGAAAAACCGTTGGCGGCCGCCTCCCCCGCCCGTCTAGGATCTCCGCTCTTGCCCGCCTCCCCGAGGGAGTGCCGCCGACCGGACGGAAACCGGCCGGCATCTCACCGCCATCTCTTCAGCAGGTCCTCCGGAGGCACCCCCGTGTCCACGCACGTCGACGACCCCCTCTCCCGCGAGCGCTCCCACCTCGCCGCCTCCCGTTCCGCCCTGCGTGCCATGCGTGAGGACGTCGAGGCCCTCGACATCAGCGACGTCAGCGCGAACTGGGTCAACGCCGAGGTGCTGGCTCAGCAGATCGAGAAACGCATCAAGGCCCTGGCCGACCTCAGCGACACCCCGCTGTTCTTCGGCCGCCTCGACTACCTGCACGCGCCGGGTGCCGAGCAGGCCGAGGGCGCGGAGGGCGAGCGCCCGCAGCCGGAGGCCGCCTATCAGACACTGCACATCGGGCGGCGGCATGTGCACGACGCCGACGGCGACCCCATGGTGATCGACTGGCGCGCACCCGTCTCGCAGCCGTTCTACCGAGCGTCCAAGAAGGACCCCATGGGCGTCGCGCTGCGCCGCCGCTTCGGCTACACGGGCGGCGACCTCACGGCGTACGAGGACGAGCACCTGTCGGACCCGGCCGAGGCGGCCAAGACCAGCAGACTCCTCCAGCGGGAGATCGAGCGTCCGCGCGTCGGCCCGATGCGGGACATCGTCGCGACGATCCAGCCCGAGCAGGACGAGATCGTGCGCTCCGGCCTGTCCGGCACGGTGTGTGTGCAGGGCGGTCCGGGCACCGGGAAGACCGCCGTCGGCCTGCACCGGGTCGCCTTCCTCCTCTACGCCCACCGCGAGCGGCTGGCCCGCACCGGCACCCTCGTCATCGGACCGAACCGGTCCTTCCTGCACTACATCGAGCAGGTGCTGCCCGCCCTCGGCGAGCTGACCGTTCAGCAGGCCACCGTCGAGGACCTCGTGGCCCATGTCGAGATCAAGGGCACGGACGACGCGACGGCCGCCGTCGTCAAGGGCGACGCCCGGATGGCGCGGGTGCTGCGCAAGGCCCTCTACTCGCACGTCACGATGCCGTCCGAACCGGTCGTGGTGGTGCGCGGCTCCCGCCGCTGGCGCGTCGCGGCGTACGAACTGGAGGACATCGTCCGCCAGTTGCTCGACCGCGACATCCGCTACGGGGCCGCCCGCGAGGCCCTGCCGCAGCGTGTCGCGCACGCCGTGCTGGTGCAGATGGAACGCTCGGGGGAGGCCCCGGACGACCGGGTGCAGGACGCGGTGGCCCGGGGCGGCGCGGTCAAGGCGGCGGTCAAGGCGGTCTGGCCGCCGGTCGACCCGGCGAAGCTGGTGCTGCGGCTGCTGTCGGACGCGGAGTTCCTCGCCGAACACGCGGAGGGCATCCTCGACGAGGAGGAGCAGAAGGCGGTCCTGTGGGCGAAACCCGCGCGCAGCGTCAAGTCCGCCCAGTGGTCCGCCGCCGACGCCGTCCTCGTCGACGAGGCCACCGACCTGATCCAGCGCACGCACTCCCTCGGGCACGTCGTCCTCGACGAGGCGCAGGACCTCTCCCCCATGCAGTACCGGGCGGTCGGCCGCCGGTGCACCACCGGCAGCGCGACCGTCCTCGGCGACCTGGCGCAGGGCACCACGCCGTGGGCGACCCGCGACTGGCAGGAGGCCCTGGCCCACCTGGGCAAGCGGGACGCGGTGATCGAGGAGCTGACGGCCGGTTTCCGCGTCCCGACGGACGTCATCACCTACGCCTCCCGGCTGCTGCCGCACATCGCCCCGGGGCTCACACCGGTCGTGTCGATCCGCGAGAACCCGGGCCACTTCGAGGTCCGGAACGTCACCGGCACCGCCGATGTGGTCGACGCCTGCCGTGAGTCGCTGCGCCGCGAGGGTTCGACGGGCCTGATCGCGGCGGACGCCCGGGTCCCGGAGCTGGCCCGCGCCCTGGCGGAGGCCGGGATTGCCTACCTCGGCCCGGGCGAGGAGACCACGCAGGAGACCCGCCTGACCCTGGTCCCGGCGTCACTCGCCAAGGGTCTGGAGTACGACTACGTGGTCCTGGACGAGCCGCAGGCCGTGGTGGACGGCGAGCCGGACGAACGGACGGGGCTGCGGCGGCTGTACGTGGCGCTGACGCGAGCGGTGTCGGGTCTGGTCGTCACGTATACGGCGCCGCTGCCGCCACAACTGGCGTGACCGCTCAGGTCGCGACGTAGCCCCCGTCGGCGGCGAGCACCGCGCCGGTGATGTAACTGGCCTTGTCGGAGGCCAGGAACACCACGGCCTCGGCGACCTCCTCGGGCTCGCCGGCGCGGGTGAGCGGAGTGTTCCGGCTGAACTCGTCGAACATCTCGCCCACCGTCTCGACGGCCATGTCGGTGCGGATCGGGCCGGGCGCCACGGAGTTGACGCGCACGCCCGCCGCGCCGAACTCGACGGCCCACGACCGGGTCAGCGCGTCCATCGCGGCCTTGGTGGCGTTGTAGACGGAGCCGACCGGGGTGCCGATCTGCCCGGCGACCGACGAGACGTTGACGATCGCGCCCTTCTTCCTGGCCACCATGGCCGGCACGAGGGCGGCCGTCAGGAAGTAGGCCGCACGGACATTGATGTCGAACACCCGCTCGTAGCTGTCGAGCGGCTGCTCGGGGGTCGTCGAGAACGGGAAGACGCCCGCGTTGTTCACGAGCACGTCCACCTCGCCGACCTCCTCGGCGAGCCTGCGCACGTCGTCGATGTTCGCGACGTCCGCGACGACGAAGTGGCCCGTCCCGCCCGCCTGCTCGATCAGCTCGACGGTCTCCTTGCCGAGTTCGGCCCTGCGCCCGGTCACGTAGACGATGGCACCCGCCTCCGCGAGCTTGACCGCGATGGCGCGGCCGATGCCCGACGTGGCGCCGGTGACGAGTGCCTTCTTGTCCTGGAGTTCCTTGGTTGTCATGTCTGCCAACTTCGCCGCGCCAGATCGTCAGCGCATAATTTCCGCATATACGGCCTGGTCAGGTACGGCCTGGTCAGGTCGCGAGGAAGCCGCCGTGCGCAGCCCGAAGAAGAAGCGCACGAACTGCGGCAGCCGGTAGCGGCCGAGTACGAGCGGCTCGATCAGGTGCACGCCCGTCAGTGACTCCAGCACCAGCTCGATGTCACCGGGGTCGGCCCCGGACACCTCCGCCGCCTTGTGACTGTCGATCACCTCGGCGTCCTGGTGCGCGAAGCACGCGAGCATGTGTCGTTCCGGATCGCTCAGTTGCTTCTCGGCCTCGATCAACGGGGCCAGCATCGCGGCGCAGTCGGGCGGGATCACGTCGGCGTGCCCGCTGTCCCGCTCCATCTGCAGCAGAATCATCTCGATCGTCCAGTGCGGACGCGAGGCGAGCCTGCCGCCGATCACCCTGATCGGGTGCGGCAGTCGCGAAAGGCGTTCCAGCAGCACCCCTGCGTGCTCGGGTTCCGCGTCCGCACGTACGGCGCCGAGGATCTTGCGGAAGAACTCCCGCGCGTCCCGCTCGGCCAGTCCGGCGATCTTCAGCCAGGTCACCCCGGGCAGCTCGTTCAACCGGCGGACGCTCGTGAGGATCATCGCCGAGCCGGGCATGGCGAGATCCCGCACGGCCGCCGCGTCCTGCACGTCGTCGACCACGACCAGGAACCGTTTGCCGCGCGCCTTCTCCCGCCACAGCACGGCCTTGTCGCCGACGGGGTTCTCCACGCCGACCGCGCGCAACAGCTCGCCGGCGACGTCCCTGCCCCTGACGAAGATCTGCCCGTCCGGGTAGCGGCCCTTGACGAGGTGGCCGATCCGGGTGGCCAGCGCGGTCTTGCCGCTGCCCCGCATACCGGTGATGCCCACGGTGCCCGGCAGCGTCCGGAGGGCCTGCGCGATCTCCTCGGCGCGGCCGGTGAAGTCGGGCAGATCCGGCAGCAGCTGCTCCGGCCTGCGCGGCAGGGTGAGGTCGCCGTCGAGGATCTGCGCGTGGACCTTGCGCAGCTCCGGCCCCGGTTCGAGGCCGAGTTCCTCGATGAGGAGTGCGCGCACCTGGTGGAAGTGGTCGAGTGCTTCGCCCTGCCTGCCCTCCAGGTAGAGGGCGCGCATCAGGAGGGCGCGCGGTCGTTCCCTGAGCGGGAAGGCGGCGACGTGCTTCTGCAGCTCCAGCACGTCGAGCTCGCGTTCGAGGCAGTCCTCCCGTGCCTTGAGCCGGTGGTCGCCGAGCCGCACCCGTTGCGCGTCGAAGTAGGCACTCCTGAGGCCCTCCAAGGGCTCGCCGCGGCAGTCGTCGACGATCTCCGCGCGGACCGTGTACCCGCCGTCCCTGGACGTCAGGTTCAGCTCCGGCAGCGCCTTACGGATCTTGTACACGTACGTCCGCAGTGCCATCACCGCGCTCGGCGTCGGGTCGTCCCAGACCATGTCGATCAATTGGTCGTTGCTCAGCCGGATGCCGTTGTTCAGCAGCAGCGCCGCCAGCACCGCCCGCTGCTGGCGCGGCCCCAGTCCGATCTCCTCTTCGTCGCGCCAGGCTCGTACCGGACCCATCAGTGAGAAGCGCAGGCTCATGCAGCAGCACAACGCACCGGCACATCCCCTGCTTCCCCGTACGACGCCGGTGAGTTCGACCGACGGTTCCGGGTCACGCGGGGGCGGCGTCCAGGGCGGTCCGCCATCGGGCGACGGCTTCCGCCGACACCGGCGCCTCCCAGCCCCCCGGCCGGGCCGCCCCGCCGATGTGGAAGCCGTCGACCCCGGCCGCCAGCAGCGTCGGCACGTGGTCGAGCCGGAGCCCGCCGCCCACCAGCAGGTGCTGCTCGTACCCCGGCTCTCCTCGGCGGGCCGCCTCCGCGATCAGTACGGAGAGCCCCTCGTCGACCCCGTCGGCCGACCCGGCGGTGAGATACGTGTCCAGTCCGGGCATCCCGTCCAGCTGCTTGCGCAGGGCGTCGCGGTCGGCGGCCCGGTCGATCGCCCGGTGGAACGTCCAGGGGCAGCCGTCCAGCGCCCCGGCGAGGCGCTCCACGGCCCCCAGGTCCACCCCGCCGTCCGGGTTCAGGAATCCGAGCACGAACTCCCCGGCCCCGGCCTCCCGCAGCTCGGCGGCCACCCGGACCAGCCGGTCGACGTCCCCGGCCGCGAAGCCGTCGGCGAGCCGCAGCATCACCCGCAGCGAGATGTCGACGGCCCGGCGGATCGCGGCGACGGTGGCGGCCGGCGGGGTGAGCCCGTCGGCCGCCATGTCGGTGACCAGCTCCAGCCGGTCCGCGCCTCCGGCCTGGGCGGCGACCGCGTCCTCGACGTCGAGGGCGATCACCTCCAGGACTGCACGCTTGCTCATGGGGCCCCTTCGTCGGCATGGAGTCGGCGTTCGGCGACAGGTCTAGTCCAATCAAAGACTACGTTGCCCCGTCGCGCCGCCTCCCACGCCCCGGTGGGGTGCCTCAGGCGAAGATGTTCAGCTCCTTCGCCTCCACCCCGGCCAGCTCGAAGCCCGGCGCCCCGTCGACCGGCCGCCCGGTGCACAGCCGCACCAGGGTCGGCCCGTCCCCGATGAAGCGCCCCGGGGGCCGCTCGCCGCCGCTCTCCCCCAGCCGCAGCGGTTCGTCCTGGTCGTCGAGGTCGGCGTGCAGCGGCACGTGTCCCCGCTCCCGGGTGAGCCGGGCGAGCAGCGCGAGCGCGTCCGGCAGTCCGGCCCCGCCGTACGCCCCGGGCTCCCCGAAGGTCTCGCGGACGTCCCCGGCGTGCACCCACTCCCCCAGCGCGAGACCGTCCAGCTTCCCGTCCGCACGGGCGATCACGGGCCCCGCCTCGGACAGACCGCGCTCCAGCTCGTCCACGACCCGCGCGTTGGTCCAGCCGTCGCGTTCGGCGATGTCCCGGTCGTTCGCGGCGGGCGAGAACACCCCCTCCTCGAACCGGTTCTCCACCACCCGGGTGAGCGCGGCCGAACAGTGCGCCAGCAGCGCCCGCACCGACCAGCCCGGACACGCCGCCACGGGCAGCGCGAAGTCCTCGTCGGCCCTGCTCCGCAGCAACGGAATCAGCGCGTCACGCTCGATCGTGAGCAGCCGCCCGGGCTGCTCGGGGTCCCGTACGTCAGGCACATCAGCAGGAGTCGTCATGCACTCCACGCTAGGTCCCACACCGGGGCCGGCGGGAGAATGCCCCCATGGCCGATATCGACGCCCTCCGCGCCCGCTTCACCCGCACCCTGGAAGCGGCCAGGGGCCCGGCCGCCGGTCCGGACCCGGCGCCCTACGCCGACAACCTGCTGGCCCGCTGGCAGGAGCCACAGCGCCGGTACCACACGGTCGAGCACCTCACGGCGGTCCTCGACCGCGTCGACCTACTGGAGAAGTACGCGACGGACCCGGACGTGGTCCGGCTGGCCGCCTGGTTCCACGACGCGGTCTACCTCCCCGACCGCTCGGAGAACGAGGAACGCTCGGCCCGGCTCGCGGAACGCGCCCTCGCGGAAGCCGGAGTTCCCGACCCGAAGACCGCCGAGGTCGCCCGCCTGGTCCGGCTCACCGTCAGCCACGACCCCGCCGACGACGACCCCGACGGCCAGGTCCTGTGCGACGCCGACCTGGCGATCCTCGCCTCGCCCCCGTCGGCGTACGCCGCCTACACCACCGCCGTCCGCGAGGAGTACCACTTCGTCCCGAGCGATGCCTTCCGCACGGGCCGCGCCGCGATCCTGCGCCAACTGCTCGACCTGCCCAGGCTGTTCAGGACCCCGTACGGAGCGGCGGAGTGGGAGGCGACGGCCCGCTACAACCTGGCCGCCGAGCTGGAAATGCTGTCGCCCGGACCCCACGACCCCTCGTAACCTGCCCGCCATGTGGACAACGGGTGCGGAACAGGTGGAGCGGGCCGTCGACGAGTGCGTCGGGCTGCTGGGGACGGTCACCGACCGGGACTGGGAGAACGTGCGGGCCGGGCGGCTGGAGTGGAACTGCCGGGAGACGGCGGTGCACGTCTGCGTCGCTCTGCTCAGGTACGCCGGCCACCTGGCCGCACGCGCGGAGGGTCGTATCCCTCTCGCGTTCGGTCTGGAGGAGGGCACCGGCAACGACAGTGTCCTGCAGGTGATCGAGACGACCGGTGCCCTGCTCACCGCCGCCATCCGCACCACCCCCCGCGAGGTCCGGGGCTTCCACCCGTTCCCCTTCCGCAGCGCGAACCGTGAGGGGTACGCGGCGATGGCCGTGGCCGAGCTGCTGCTGCACACCCACGACATCGCCGGGGGGCTGGGTGTGGCGTTCGAACCGGACCCGGAGCTGTGCGACTTCGTCCTGACCCGGATCTTCCCGCACGCGCAGCCCGGCCCCAGCCCGTGGGCGACCCTGCTGTGGGCCACCGGTCGCGGTGACCTGCCCGGCCGCGACCCGATCACCGCGTGGCAGTGGAGCAACAACCACGTGATCCCCACCGACCGGCTCACGCTCGAGGGCGTCACCCCGGCGGCGGCGAAGGACCTGGCCACCGTCGGCGACGGCGGCTTCGAGTGGATCGAGGGCGGCCCGATGGAGGGCACCCGGGTGGGTTGCGGCCTGGTGTTCAAGCAGTACGAGGACGGCGTCCACCGGCCGGAGTGGGGCACCTACGCGCTGGTCCGCCGTGAGGACGGCCGCGCGCTCGGCGCCATGGGGTTCCACAGCGTCCCGGACGAGTCGGGCCGGGTGGAGGTCGGCTACGACCTGGTCGAAGCGGCCCGGGGCCACGGCTACGCCACCGAGGCGCTGATCGCGCTGTCGGCGTGGGCGCTCGGCCGGGAGGAGGTGCGGATCGTGGTCGCGAACGTCGAGCGGGACAACACGCCCTCGCACAACGTCCTCGCCCGCGCCGGGTTCAAGGCCGTCGCGGAGGACGACGAGCAGGTCACCTACGAACTGCGCGAACCCGGCGTCTGAGCCCGCCCCTTCGGCCGACGCAGCCCCGCCCCGTGCAGCAGCCGCACCACCTCGCGGCTGCTGACCTCCACGGCCCCGGCGTCCACCGCGTCCGCGTACCGCCCGGCGGGGATGTCGTAGTGGTCGCGTTCGAAGGCCCGCCGGGGCACGCCGAGGCGTTCGGCGAAGGTGTGCAGTTCGTCGTAGGAGACGTCGCTGACCAGGTGCGACCACATGCGGCCGTGGCCCGGCCAGGTCGGCGGGTCGATGTAGATCGTCACCAGGACCTCACGAGGACGCGGCCCCGCCGATGGCCTCGCCCAGCGATCCCACCGCGGCCACCTTCACGCCCGCCTCGCCGCACACCCAGTGCGGGTCGGGCCCCAACTCCGGCTGTACGTCCAGCGCGTGCGGGTCGCCGGTGCCGCACACCGGGCACAGCGGCCAGCGGCCGTAGCGCTCCAGCAGGGCGTCCTGCACGTCCTGGGCGACCAGACCGGCCACGTACGGGGCGCCCTCCGGCCACTGCTCGACCCACCAGCGCCGCTGCACGACGGACTCCTCCACCAGGGACACGACATCCGCGTCGGCGACGCGTCCCGCCACGAGGTCGGCCAGCACGAGGGCGCGCGCGGCGTGCAGCGCCTGTTCCAGAGGGCTAGTGGGGTCCATGCCCCCATTGTGCGCACTCTTGACCGGGACACCGAGCCGAAAATATCTTTCAGGGGTGACCCGTGACGTGAAGGAAACTTTCTCAGGTGGTCCCCGGCCCATGGTCGGCACGCTCGGCACCCCGCCCGCGCCCGCCGCCCTCGCGGCCAAGGTCCGCACCCTGGGCCCGTCGATGACGCGTTCCATGCAGCGCGTCGCCGAGGCCGTGGCGGGCGACCCGGCCGGCTGCGCGGCCCTCACGGTCACCGGCCTCGCCGAGCTCACCGGCACCAGCGAGGCGACCGTCGTACGCACCGCCCGGCTGCTGGGCTATCCGGGCTACCGGGACCTGCGCCTGGCCCTCGCCGGCCTCGCCGCGCAGCAGCAGTCCGGCCGCGCCCCGGCCATCACGACGGACATCGCGGTGGACGACCCGATCGCCGACGTGGTCGCGAAGCTCGCCTACGACGAGCAGCAGACCCTCGCCGACACCGCCGCCGGCCTCGACACCGTCCAACTGGGCGCGGCCGTCACCGCGCTGACCGGCGCCCGCCGCACCGACGTGTACGGGGTCGGAGCGTCCGGCCTGGTCGCCCAGGACCTCACGCAGAAGCTGCTGCGCATAGGACTGATGGCACACGCCCACAGCGACCCGCACCTCGCGGTCACCAACGCCGTGCAACTGCGCGCGGGCGACGTCGCGATCGCCATCACGCACTCCGGTTCGACCGGGGACGTCATCGAGCCGCTGCGGGTCGCCTTCGAGCGCGGGGCGACGACGGTGGCGATCACCGGCCGCCCCGACGGCCCGGTCACCCAGTACGCCGACCACGTCCTCACCACCTCCACCGCGCGGGAGAGCGAGCTGCGCCCCGCGGCGATGTCGTCCCGGACCGGTCAGCTCCTTGTGGTGGACTGCCTCTTCGTGGGGGTGGCGCAGCGGACGTACGAGACGGCGGCGCCGGCGCTCTCGGCGTCGTACGAGGCGCTGGCCCACCGGCACCGTTCCTGAGGCCGCCGCCACGCCCAGCACCGGAAAGACACGGAAAGAGCCGTCCATGACCTCCACCTCCGACCCCCGCGCCCCCCGCGACCTCAGAACCGAGTTGGAGTCCCTGACCACCGAGGCCTTCCGGCCCGAGCTCGCGGACATCGACCGGCTGCCCACGCTCGACATCGCGCGGCTGATGAACGGCGAGGACGCCACCGTCGCCGGGGCGGTCGCGGCGCGGCTGCCGGAGATCGCCGCCGCGATCGACGCCGTGGCGGAGCGGATGGCCCGCGGCGGCCGCCTGGTCTACGCGGGCGCCGGCACGGCGGGCCGGCTGGGCGTCCTGGACGCCTCCGAGTGCCCGCCCACCTTCAACACCGACCCGTCCCGGGTCGTCGGCCTGATCGCGGGCGGTCCGCCCGCCATGGTCACCTCCGTCGAGGGCGCGGAGGACTCCCGGGAACTGGCCCGGGCCGACCTGGACGGCCTCGGACTGACCCCGGCCGACACCGTGGTCGGCGTCTCCGCCTCCGGCCGCACCCCGTACGCGATCGGCGCCGTCGACCACGCCCGCGGCCGCGGCGCCCTCACCATCGGCCTCGCCTGCAACGCCGCCAGCCCCCTCGCGGCCGCCGCCGACCACGGCATCGAGATCGTCGTCGGCCCGGAACTGCTCACCGGCTCCACCCGCCTGAAGGCCGGCACGGCCCAGAAGCTCGTCCTCAACATGATCTCGACGATCACGATGATCCGCCTGGGCAAGACGTACGGGAACCTGATGGTCGACGTCCGCGCCTCCAACGACAAACTCCGCGCCCGCTCCCACCGCATCGTCGCCCTCGCGACCGGCGCCGACGACAAGGAGATCGAAGAGGCCCTCACCGCCACCGACGGCGAGGTGAAGAACGCGATCCTGACGATCCTGGCCGACGTGGACGGCCCGACGGCGGCGCGACTGCTGGAGGAATCCGACGGGCACCTGCGCGCGGCCCTCGACGCACGCTCCTAGGAGTATCGCGCCACATACCGCGCGAACGGCTCGATACCGACGCCCGCGCGCAGCTCGTCGACGCGCTCGGGCGTCTCCCGGCAGGGCCAGGGGATCGGCGAACCGTCGCCGCGGACACCGGCGATCTGGGTGCCGTAGACCTGCTCGCGCCCCTCGTTCACGAGCGTGCGGTCCCGCAGGAACGCCAGCTCACGAGCGCCGGCCGTCCCCGCCGCCACGGCCTCCTCCAGCAGCCGCAGCGCCCGTCGCTGCACGTCCAGTTGCCGGTCGGCGTGCTGGGCGACGAGCCAGGCCGCGCGGGCGGCGTCCTCGCCGACGAGGCCGGCGGTGGGCCAGCCGACCTCGTCCATGATCTCGTTCAGCCGGTCCCCGTGCCCGGCGGTGAGCCGCCGCCACGCCAGCCGCTCGGCCGGGTCGTCGCTGTTCGCGGCCCCGGTGACGGCCTTCTCGTGGTCGGCGGCGGCCATGGCGGTCAGTTCCTCCGAGAGGGCCGTCAGGTCGCGGTTCATGGTCAACTCCCCTGCTGATGAGGCTGGTTGACAGAACCCTAAAGCCGCATTCGACCCGAAAAGATCATTCCGGAGGACGGTGACGCACGACCGCCGGAGACGGGATACTGGATCTACGCCGATCGCCCGGAGAGCTCGACGACCACCTCCTGCTCCTCCGCGAACCGCTCCGCGGCGGCCCGCTCGGCCAGGGCGTTCACGGCCGTGTTGAAGCGCCGCAGGGAAGTGGGGTGGTCCGGGCCGAGGACGTACTCCTTGAGAATCCGGCGCTCGGGTGCCATCGGGTCGCGGCGCGGCGCGCGGACCGCGTCCAGGATCTCCGGCAGCCGGGCGCAGTCCCGGTCGAGCAGATAGGCGCCACCGGCGGTGGTGTAGGCGGCCCGGAAGTCCTCGTCCGTCAGGCCGTTCGCGTTGGTCAGGACGTACGGCTTGAGACTCGCCACGAAGTCCGCGACCACGGACGACACGTCGCTGATGAGCATGTCGGCCTGGTCGAAGCACTCGTAGAGCGTCGGCAGCTGGGCGAGGACCACGTGGTGCCGGACCTGACCCCGGCTCTCCCAGAAGATGCGGTGCCACTCGGCACGCAGCGCCCGCCACTCGCCCTCGCCGTCCCGGTCGGGGACCCGCGCCTCACGGGTCTGCTGCGCGTCGTCACCACCGAGCCGTCCCGACAGCTCGCCGAGCCGGGCCTTGATCTCCGCGAGCCGGGGCCGGGCCGCCGCGACCGCGGCCTCCGCACGCTCCGCGTCCCGCCGCTCGTTGTCGGCACGCAGCAACGCGCGCACGGTCCGGTCGGCCTCGGCCGCCGCGCGGGAGCGCTTCCCGGTGAGCGGATGCGGCTTGTAGATGACGCGTACGCCCTCCGCGAGGAGCTTCTCCACGAGCGGCACGCCCATCGGGATCAGGGACGTGTGGCAGTCGTCGTCGCTCCAGCCCTCCCAGGTCGGCGCGTACAGCACGGTCGGCAACGGCCCCGGCACGTGGTCGCTGTGCAGCCGGATCGACGACAGCTGCGGACGTCCCACCTCGACGATCGCCTCGTCGTTGATGGCGTGCCGCACCCGCTGGTACCGGTCGCGCCCGGCCCGCCCGGCGACCCATATCTCGTCGTACACCTTGCTCACCCGGTTGCTGCTGGCGAGCTTGTCGCTGTCGCCGTGCCCGATGAAGACGTGCTTGGCCTCGGCGACGCGCAGCATGTGCACGTTCTTGCCCGCGTTGCCCGGGTAGAGCACGACCCGGAGCTCGGGCAGCTCCAGCTGCGCCACGTCGTCGGCCTTCGGCACGCACACGACCGGGATCCGCGTACGGCCCAGATAGCGGAAGGAGGCCCGCTCCCGAAGGATGATCAGCGGCCGTCGGTCGAGCTGCTCCAGCGTCTCGATCCACATGTTGACCTGGTACATGAAGTCCCGGGACACGGAAGCGAAGCTGAAGTACAGCGCCACCTCCGGCCGGTACCCGGCCAGTTGCCGGTTGACCTCGCCGATCACCTCGTCCCGCGAGGGCATCCGGCGGGCCCGGCGCAGCTGCCCCAGCAGGGCCACGACGGCCGCGACGGACAGCCCTGCCGTGAGTGCGAAGCCGATCCCCACGGGCTGCCACACCCCGGCCGCGAGCGCGGCCAGCAGCCCCGCGTGGGCCGGCACGTCCAGATGCAGCGACTTGCGCAGGAAACGCCGGTACAGGAAGGCGGGCGGGGTCTGCGGGATGCCCGCGCCGCTCATGTCGAGGTTGCGCACCACCACCGGGAGGGTGCGGCGCCGCCGGATGGCGTGATGCACCGCCGTGTACAGGACCACCAGCGTGAAGTGGGCACTGAACACGGCCAGCGCGGCCACCAGCACCGCACCCGGCGCGTCCATGCGGTCGGCCAGGGCGAGCAGCATCACCGTCCGCACGGCGAACCGCAGCGTGCGGGTCAACTGCAGGGCGGCCAGGCGCCGTACGAAGGCGGGAGCACGCGTGTGCAGCACCTCGTCGGCCGCGTAACTCACGGCCGACGCCACGGCGAAACCCCACAGCGACGGCAGCAGCGCGAAGACGGGCAGTGCGGCGAAACCGGCGGCGAACAGGAACACGAGAAACAGGTCGGTCTTCCCGCGCACGCGCAGGACACCGCACCACCAACGGAACGTCATGAACAGGCTTCCTCTGAGGAAAGGACGTGTCTTGTGGGGTGGCGTGCGGTGGGGCGTACGCCGCTGTATGCGCGATACGCCAGTTCGACGACGAGGGGAGGTGAATGGTTGTACATCCACCGTTGGCAATTACTTCACCGTGACTTCATCTCCCGATCGAGCTGCCTGACGCGAACCCACAGCGCCTCTCCGGCCGGAGACGAGACGGCCTGAGCTTCGGGATCCGGGCTTCGAGCCCTCTCTTCAAGGAACGGGTGGAGGGCCTCAACCCGCCCTCCCACCCCGCGTGTTGACTTGACGCGTCCGGCTTGCCACGGACAGTTACAGACCTCTAACGTTCGTGCACAAGCAACAGCCCCCGCCCGGTGCGCCAACACCTGCGGGGGCTTACCAACGAGATCGAGGAACGTCGATCCCATGGATGACACCAACTTTAGTGCTGCCTCCCCGTCCGCGCACCCCATGGCGTCCCACGACCGTGACACCGATCAACGCGACCGCATCGACAAGCCCATCGGCTACGCGGAGGCCGAGATCCCCGTGTACCTCCTCATCGACCGCGACAACAACACCATCACCGTCTACAGCGAGCCGAAAGACGGTCGCTACCAGCAGGTCTCGCCGCACCCCTGGGGCGCGACCGTCGAGCTCCCCGCCCCCGTGAACATCACCCTGGACACCGAGAAGCTCAAGGACTACGCCGACTGACGACAATGGACGCATGAACCACGCCCAGCTCACCGCCCTAGGCCGTGCCCTCCGTCTTCTCGGTGAGCACGGGGAGTCCCTCACCTCCGACACTCCGGAGGCCAAGCTGCACGAGGTCAAAGCGGATCTGAAGCGGGCCCTGGAGCTGCTGGACGAGAGCGTCACGACCGCCAAGCCCACGACACGCTGCCCCGAGCATCCGAACGGCCCGGTCGACGAGAACGCCCCCGACCTGTGCCTGCTGTGCGAGACCCGGCGCAGGGCCGCCCGCCGGGACGAGTTCAACGGGCCCGCCCCGCAGCAGCCGCAGACCGGCCCCGTCCAGTCCCGCTACGGCGTACGAGGCGACCGCCCCCAGCCCCAGCAGCGCTGGCTGGCGGAGCTGTGGAACGGCCAGGCCTGGCAGTTGTGCGGCACCCCGCGCCGGGACCGCCGGGAGGCCGAGCTGTTCATCGCCGCCCAGCGCCGCGCCCCCCGGGCCGCCATGGCGTACCGGCTGGTGCACGAGTTCACCGACTACGAGGTGCTGCGGGTGTGGGGGACACCGGTACGGGTCGACATCGAGCCGATGGGCAACCTTTAGCTCAGCGGAGAGGGAGGGCGGAGAAGTCGTACCCCTCCCACAGTCGCCGCGACGCCTCCTCCGGGTACGCCCTCACCTCGGGCTCCGTGTCCAGCACCTGCACCAGCCGCCGCTCGTCGTCGTACGCCGGCCAGCCCGGGTCGCCCGATCGTGCGAAGGACGTCCAGGACGAGCGGAAGCGGGACGACAGGGCCCTGGCCTCCGCGGACGGCTCGACGCCCGCGAACAGCAGCGCCCCCAGGTCTGCCCCGTACGTGCCGAAGAGCAGGGGGATGTCCAGGCCGTGACAGGCGCCGAGCGCGCCGCCGTTCCCGGGGGCCGGCCACGTCAGTTCGTAGACGTGGGCGCTGCCGCCGCCCGCGCGGTGCGCCTCGGCCAGGTGCAGGGAGGGCATGGCGAACAGCCAGTCCGTCTGGACGCGTTCGTAGAGCTCGCTCGGGGAGGCGTCGGGGAAGGCGGCGCGGTACGCCTGTTCACCGTCGCGGGAGGGGGCGAAGAGGCGGAGGGCCGAGCTCGCCTGCTCGTCCGTGATCTGGCCCAGCCGGCCCGCCATGGCGGCGAACAGGCGGTACTCGTCCCGGTTGTGGCCGACGAGCAGGTCGACGTCCTTCGCCGAACCGGCCGCCAGCGCCTGCCACGGCGTCGTCGGCAGCACCTCACCGTCGACCACCGGCGAGAAAGGCGTCACCGTCGGCGCCGCCCGGCCCCAGCGGTCGACGTACTGGAGCATCTTCGCGCTCAGTGTCTCGCCGGCCGACGTCAGCCGGTGCGGAGCGATCGTCGCGAGGTCGGCGACCGTCGGGCGCAGCCCCATCTCGGCGGCCAGGGAAAGACCGATGTCACGGGCCAGCGCGTCCGAGAAGAACGTCCCGGGCACGCTCTGCGCGATCGCCCGCCGGAACAGACCGGTCGCGCGCGGCATGGCCAGCAGCGAGGCGACCGAACCCGCCCCCGCCGACTCACCGAAGACCGTGACCTGTTCCGGGTCACCGCCGAACGCCTCGATGTTGTCCCGCACCCACTCCAGCGCGGCGACCTGGTCGAGCAGGCCGCGGTTGGCGGGCGCGCCCTCGACGAACGCGAAACCCTCCATGCCCACGCGGTAGTTGAGGGACACGACCACGAGATCGCCGTCGGTCGCGATGTGCCGGGCGTCGTAGCCGGGGCTGCCGGAGTGGCCGAGCTTGTAGGCGCCGCCGTAGATCCACACCATGACCGGGCGGCGGGCGCCCGGGTCGGGTTCGGGGGTCCAGACGTTGACCGTGAGCCAGTCGTCGCCCTCGGGGACGTCGAGCAGGCCCGGGCCGCCCAGGTTGCCGAGGTCCTGCGGGGGCGGCGGGCCGAAGGCGTGGGCGTCGCGTATGCCGTCCCAGGGGCGGGCGGGGCGCGGGGCCATGAAGCGGGCCTCGCCCACCGGCGGTGCGGCGAACGGGATGCCTCGGAAGACGGCGAGCCCCTCCTCCCTGCGGCCTCGCACCGCACCGGCGGTCGTCCGGACCACCGGTGCGGGCTCTTCGGAGGAACCGCCCGTCGACGGGCGGGACTCGGTCGTCGTCATCTGGATCTCCTCGCTGATGCCGGTGAACAGGCGCTCAGCCAGTGTCCTTGACTGACGCAAGCAGATCCAGAGTGACCGGTTCCGGGGTCAGCTGAGGGACTTCAGCGCCGCCGCGTCGTACGGCGTCAGGTCCTCGAAGCGGCCGTCGAGCACCTTCTGGGCCCACAGCGGGTCCTGGAGCAGGGCGCGGCCGACGGCGACCATGTCGAACTCGTCGCGCTCGAAGCGGTCGAGGAGGTTGTCGAGGTCACCGACCTCGGCGCCATGGCCCTGGAAGGACTTGAGGAAGTCGCCGCCGTTCAGGCCGACCGAGCCGACGGTGATGGCGGGCTTGCCGGTGAGCTTCTTGGTCCAGCCCGCGAGGTTGAGGTCGGAGTCGTCGAACTCCGGGACCCAGTAGCGCCGGGTGGAGGCGTGGAAGGCGTCGACGCCGGCCGCCGCGAGCGGGGTCAGGATGGCCTCCAGCTCCTCGGGGGTCTCGGCGAGACGGGCGTCGTAGGCCTCCTGCTTCCACTGGGAGTAGCGGAAGATGACGGGGAAGTCGGCGGAGACGGCCTCGCGGACGGCCACGACGATCTCCTCCGAGAGCTTGGCGCGGGCGACCCGGTCGCCGCCGTAGGCGTCGGTGCGGCGGTTGGTGCCCTCCCAGAGGAACTGGTCGAGCAGGTAGCCGTGGGCGCCGTGGAGCTCCACGCCGTCGAAGCCGATGCGCTCGGCAGCGGCCGCGGCCTCGGCGAACGCGCCGATGACGGCGTCGATGTCGGCCTGCGTCATGGCCTTGCCGGTGGGCTCCGTGGCGCCGATGCGCAGCCCGGAGGGGCCGACGGCGGGGGCGTCGGCGATGGGCGGCTCGCCCTGGTTGCGGACCATGCCGATGTGCCACAGCTGCGGCACGATCGTGCCGCCCGCCGCGTGCACGGCCTCGGCGACCTTCGCCCAGCCCGCGAGCTGCTCCTCGCCCTGGAACCGGGGGACGCGGTCGCTCTGGCCGGCCGAGTCGTGGCCGACGTAGGTGCCCTCGGTGACGATCAGGCCGACTCCGGCGGCGGCGCGGCGCGCGTAGTACGACAGCACGTCCTCACCGGGGACGCCGCCCGGGGAGAACATGCGGGTCATCGGTGCCATCACGATCCGGTTCGGGACGGTCAGGCCGCCCAGCGAAACGGGTCGGGACAGGATCTCGGCGGCGCGGGATGCGGCGGAGGCGGCGGTCACGTGGGGACTCCTCGGGAGGTACCGGTCAGTATGTGCATACGCATTGGATGCACATTCCAACAGCCCGGTCCCGCCCACGGCATCCCGCCCGTGCTGTGATCCCGCACACGCCCGAGGGCGGCACCCCCTGTCGGAACAGGGAGTGCCGCCCTCGGCAAGGACGTTGATCAGCCGTCAGGCGGATCAGAAGTCCATGTCACCGCCCGGCATGCCGCCGCCGGCGGGCGCGGCGGCCTTCTCCGGCTTGTCGGCGATGACGGCCTCGGTGGTGAGGAACAGCGCGGCGATGGAGGCGGCGTTCTGCAGAGCGGAACGGGTCACCTTCGCCGGGTCGATGATGCCCTCGGCGATCATGTCGACGTACTCACCGGTCGCGGCGTTCAGGCCGTGGCCGACCTGGAGGTTGCGGACCTTCTCCGCGACGACGCCGCCCTCGAGACCACCGTTGACGGCGATCTGCTTCAGCGGGGCCTCCAGCGCGAGCTTCACGGCGTTGGCGCCGGTCGCCTCGTCACCGTCGAGCTCCAGCTTCTCGAAGACCTGGGAGGCCTGCAGCAGGGCCACGCCACCACCGGCGACGATGCCCTCCTCGACGGCCGCCTTGGCGTTGCGCACGGCGTCCTCGATGCGGTGCTTGCGCTCCTTGAGCTCCACCTCGGTGGCGGCACCGGCCTTGATGACCGCGACACCGCCGGCGAGCTTCGCCAGGCGCTCCTGCAGCTTCTCGCGGTCGTAGTCCGAGTCGCTGTTCTCGATCTCGGCGCGGATCTGGTTGACGCGGCCCTGGACCTGGTCGGCGGAGCCGGCACCGTCGACGATGGTCGTCTCGTCCTTGGTGATGACCACCTTGCGGGCCTTGCCCAGCAGGTCGAGCGTGGCGTTCTCCAGCTTGAGGCCGACCTCCTCGGAGATCACCTCGCCGCCGGTGAGGATGCCGATGTCCTGCAGCATCGCCTTGCGGCGGTCGCCGAAGCCCGGGGCCTTGACGGCGACGGACTTGAAGGTGCCGCGGATCTTGTTGACGACCAGGGTCGACAGGGCCTCGCCCTCGACGTCCTCGGCGATGATCAGCAGCGGCTTGCCCGACTGCATGACCTTCTCCAGGAGCGGGAGCAGGTCCTTGACGTTCGAGATCTTGGAGTTCGCGATCAGGATGTACGGGTCGTCGAGGACGGCCTCCATACGCTCCATGTCGGTCGCGAAGTACGCCGAGATGTAGCCCTTGTCGAAGCGCATACCCTCGGTGAGCTCCAGCTCCAGACCGAAGGTCTGGGACTCCTCGACGGTGATGACGCCTTCCTTGCCGACCTTGTCCATGGCCTCGGCGATGAGCTCGCCGATCTGGGTGTCGGCGGCGGAGATGGAGGCCGTGGAGGCGATCTGCTCCTTGGTCTCGACGTCCTTCGCCTGCTCCAGCAGGGCGGCGGAGACGGCCTCGACGGCGCGCTCGATGCCACGCTTCAGGGCCATCGGGTTGGCGCCGGCGGCTACGTTGCGCAGACCCTCCTTGACCAGGGCCTGGGCGAGAACGGTCGCGGTGGTCGTACCGTCACCGGCGACGTCGTCCGTCTTCTTGGCGACTTCCTTGACCAGCTCGGCGCCGATCTTCTCGTACGGGTCCTCGAGCTCGATCTCCTTGGCGATGGACACACCATCGTTGGTGATCGTGGGGGCGCCCCACTTCTTCTCGAGGACGACGTTGCGGCCCTTGGGGCCGAGCGTCACCTTGACGGCGTCCGCGAGCTGGTTCATGCCGCGCTCGAGGCCGCGCCGCGCCTCCTCGTCGAACGCGATGATCTTGGCCATGTGAAGTGGTCCCTCCAGGACTGGGGGTGATTACTTCGGACCGCGCCCGCGCCCGCGACGGACGGCTCGCCAGCCTCGTGGTTCCTTCCCACCCGGCCTGCGGGCCTCACCGACCCGGTCCTTACGTTGTCACTCTCACCTTCAGAGTGCTAACGCAATGATTAGCACTCGGGCATGCTGAGTGCAAGGCGCTCTCGCGAAGCGGGAGCTCGTTGAGGGGTGGCGGTCGGGTGACGGGCGGGCGCAAGCGCCTCCCCGGGATCGGGCGGTGCCGTCAGCCGCCCGCGAACACCGCCCGGCAGGGCTTTCGAACAGGCCGAAGGGCCCGTACCCCGGGGGGTACGGGCCCTTCAGAGAAGACCTGCCGCTTGCGGTTTGTCGTGGTCGCGCGTTCAGGCAGCCACGCGAACCATGTCGGCCTGTGGGCCCTTCTGGCCCTGCGAGATCTCGAACTCGACCCGCTGGCCCTCTTCAAGGGTGCGGTACCCGTCCATCTGGATCGCGCTGTAGTGGACGAAAACATCCGCACCACCGTCGACCGCGATGAAGCCGTACCCCTTCTCCGCGTTGAACCACTTGACGGTGCCCTGAGCCATGCCTAACTCCCCTATTACTGGCCCTTGCACAGACCCGCACTTCGCGGATCCGGGTCAGACCTCACCCCCCACGGATTGGGGGCGTGCGCCGGAACGCGTCGACCGCGGCTGAATGTATCTGTCCAACTGCCGTCTGCAACAGGTCAATCGGACGAGAATTCCGGACGCGCGGCATCCGGAATGTGGGGAGAATTCGTGCGACTTCAGGGCAAGTCGGGCCACACAAAGGGAACAAAAGCCGCGAAAGACACGCACACTTTGGCTACATCTTGTCGGGCGCGCGGCAGGAATTCAGGGCGCCCGATCACGGGATCGGGATCGCGTTCCCCAACTGTACCGCGCTCAATCACACAGAATTGCCCCCTCCGCTTCTCTCACGGAGGGGGCAATTCGATGAACTCTCGGTGACCGGCGTTACTCCGGGTAACAATTAAACCGGTCGGCCGGTTCAGCCACCGGCGACCGCCGGGATGATCGACACGCCGGCACCGTCCGGCGTCGCCGTCTCGAGCCCCTGCTCGAACCGCACGTCGTCGTCGTTCACGTACACGTTGACGAACCGCCGCAGCTTGCCCTGGTCGTCCAGGACGCGGGCGGCGATCCCGGTGTGGTTCTTCTCCAGATCGGCGATGACCTCGCCGAGGTTCGCGCCCTCGGCGGCGACCTCGGCCTGCCCGCCGGTGTAGGTACGCAGGATGGTGGGGATGCGAACGGTGACGCTCATCGGAACATGACCTCCGGTTTTGTTGAAGCTACGGCTGGGGCGCACCCTCAGGGGCGCGGGGCTGTGTCGATTTGCGGCTCCGCCGCGTGGGCGCGACCAGCCCCCACGGGCCCGCAGCCGACAACGATCAGACAAGCCCGGCCTCACGGAACGAGTCCAGATTGGGCCGAATGGTCGCAGTCAGCCCCGTGCCCGCCACCGCGTCCAGCGTCTTCAGACCATCCCCGGTGTTGAGCACGACGGTGGTCTTGCCGGGGTCGAGCACCCCGCTCTCGATCAACTTGCGCGTGACACCCACCGTCACACCCCCGGCGGTCTCCGCGAAGATCCCCTCGGTCCGCGCGAGCACCTTGATCGCATCCACGACCTGCTCGTCGTTCACGTCCTCCACCGCCCCACCCGTACGGCGCGCGATGTCGAGCACGTACGGCCCGTCCGCCGGGTTGCCGATGGCGAGGGACTTGGCGATGGTGTCCGGCTTCTGCGGGCGGACCACGTCGTGCCCCGCCTTGAACGCCGTCGACACCGGCGAGCAGCCCTCGGCCTGCGCACCGAAGATCTTGTACGGCTTGTCCTCGACGAGACCGAGCTTGATCAGCTCCTGAAGACCCTTGTCGATCTTCGTGAGCTGCGAGCCGGAGGCGATCGGCACGACCAGCTGGTCCGGGAGCTGCCAGCCGAGCTGCTCGCAGATCTCGTACGCGAGGGTCTTCGACCCCTCCGCGTAGTACGGACGCAGGTTGACGTTGACGAAGCCCCAGCCCTCGCCGGCCGGGTCGCCGATCAGCTCGGAGCAGAAGCGGTTCACGTCGTCGTAGTTGCCCTCGATGCCGACGAGCTCGCCGCCGTAGACCGCGGCCATGACGACCTTGCCCTGCTCCAGGTCGTGCGGGATGAACACGCAGGAGCGGAAGCCGGCGCGGGCCGCCGCCGCGCCCACCGCTCCGGCGAGGTTGCCGGTGGAGGAGCAGGACAGCGTGGTGAAGCCGAAGGCGCGGGCGGCCTCCAGGGCCTGGGCGACGACGCGGTCCTTGAAGGAGTGCGTCGGGTTGCCGGAGTCGTCCTTGATGAAGAGCTTGCCCGCGTCGACGCCGAGCTCGCGCGCCAGGTTGTCGGCCTGGACGAGCTGGGTCCAGCCCGGGTTGATGTTCGGCTTGGTCGCCACGTCGGCCGGGACCGGCAGCAGCGGGGCGTAGCGCCAGATGTTCGACGGTCCCGCCTCGATGCGCTTGCGGAGCTCTTCGGTTTCGTAGGCCGAGAAGTCGTAGGCGATCTCCAGCGGACCGAAACACTCCTCGCACGCGAAGACCGGGCCGAGGGGCACGCGGTGGCCGCACTCGCGGCAGCTCAGGGCGGCGGCGGGGCCGAGGTCGACGGTGGAGTTCTCGGTGCTTGCAACAGTCTGCGCAGCCATATGAGGCGAGGCCCTTTCTCCTCATCTTCCTCACGACGCATCTCGCCGTGAGACGGATTTGGCACCTTCCCTAGTCGGGAGCCTCGCGAAGTGGTCGCCAGTGACCTACGAGTACCGACTGGAGGGTTGCCGGGGCTTCATCGGGCCGTTTCCCTCTGCCCCTCTGGATGAGCTGTATGTGGTTGTAAACAGCGGTTGACCCCGGACATGCGTTGGTCACCCGCGTTGTTCAAGACTGTAACCGACGACCAGGACAGTTGAGATAGTCGTCCGAACCGCGAGATGGATCACAGGTCCGTCCCGCCGAAGAACGCAGAGGAGCGCCACGGTGCTGGAAGAAGTCGAGCGCTGGCTGAGCACCCGTTCCTGGTCCGCGGCTGATCGCCCGCTCCACCAGATACTGGCCGCCAAGCAGCGCACGGGCCAGACGGTCAGCGTCGTGCTGCCCGCGCTCAACGAGGAGGAGACCGTCGGCGACATCGCCGCCGTCATCCGCCACGACCTGATGCGGCAGGTCCCGCTCGTCGACGAGCTCGTCGTCGTCGACTCGGGATCGACCGACCGTACGTCGGAGGTGGCCGCCGCCGCGGGTGCGACGGTGGTGCACCGGGACGCGATACTCCCGCGCCTGCCGGCCGTGCCCGGCAAGGGCGAGGTGCTGTGGCGTGCGCTGCTCGCCACCCGTGGGGACGTCGTCTGCTTCGTCGACGCCGACCTGAGGGACTTCTCGTCCGAGTTCGTCTCCGGGATCGTGGGCCCGCTGCTCACCGATCCGGGCGTCGACCTGGTGAAGGCCATGTACGACCGCCCCCTGGCGGGCGCCGGCGGGCAGGGCGGCCGGGTCACCGAGCTGATGGCCAGGCCGCTGCTCAACATGCACTGGCCGCAGCTGGCCGGGTTCGTGCAGCCGCTCGGCGGCGAGTACGCGGCCCGTCGCTCACTGCTGGAGCAGCTTCCGTTCCCCGTCGGGTACGGCGTCGAGCTGGGCATGCTGGTCGACGCCCTGCACCTGGTGGGGCTCGACGCGCTCGCCCAGGTGGACGTCGGGGTGCGCAAGCACCGGCACCAGGACGGGCAGGCGCTGGGCCGGATGGCCGCCGCGATCTACCGCACGGCCCAGCTGCGGCTGGCCCGCGGGCATCTGGTCCGGCCGTCCCTGACCCAGTTCGAGCGGGGCGAGGACGGCTTCGAGCCGCGTACCTACTCCGTGGACACCGAGGAGCGTCCGCCGATGGTGGAGATCTCCGAGTACCAGGCGCGGCGGGCGGCCTGACCGGGGCCGTTTTCGGCCGAGTGGGGCAGGTCCGTACGTTTGAGCGTTTCCGGGCCGGGCTAGGTTGAGGTTTATGGCTTCGACGTACGGTGCTGCCCAGGTTCTGGTGGCCTCCAACCGCGGCCCGGTCTCCTACGCGCTCGGCGAGGACGGTTCGCTGAACGCCAAACGCGGCGGCGGCGGGCTGGTCTCCGGGCTCTCCGCGATCGGCTCGGACGCGGACGCGCTGTGGGTGTGCTCGGCGCTGTCCGACGGCGACCGGGAGGCGGTCCGGCGTGGCGTCGGCGAGGACGGCGTACGGATGCTGGACATCCCGGCCGACGTGCACGCGGACGCGTACAACGGCATCGCGAACTCGGTGCTGTGGTTCGTGCACCACATGCTGTACCAGACGCCTCTGGAGCCGGTCTTCGACGCGGAGTTCCGGCGGCGGTGGACGTCGTACGAGACGTACAACCGGGCGTTCGCCGAGGCACTGGCGGAGGAGGCCGCGCAGGGCGCGGCGGTCGTGGTGCAGGACTACCACCTGACGCTGGTCCCGGGCATGCTCCGCGAGCTGCGGCCGGACCTGCGCATCGGCCACTTCTCGCACACGCCGTGGGCACCGCCCGAGTACTTCCGGATGCTGCCGGACGACGTGGCCGGGCAGGTGCTGCGCGGCATGCTGGGCGCGGACCGGCTGGGCTTCCTCACGCGGCGTTGGGCGGACGCGTTCGAGGCGTGCGCCGAGCGGTTCGCCGGCGGGCTCGGCGGCACGCGGATCGGCGTGCACGGGCTGGGGGCCGACGCGGACTTCCTGCGCAAGCGGGCCCATGAGCAGGACGTCGAGGAGCGGATCGTCGCCCTGCGCCAGGAGATCGGCGAGGACCGTCGCACCATCGTCCGGGTCGACCGCACCGAGCTGTCGAAGAACATCGTCCGCGGCCTGCTCGCCTACCGGCGGCTCCTGGAGACGCACGCCGAGTGGCGCGAGCGCGTGGTGCACGTGGCCTTCGCGTACCCGTCGCGGCAGGACCTCGCGGTGTACCGGGACTACACGGCCGAGGTGCGGCGGCTGGCGGACGAGATCAACGCCGAGTACGGGACGCCGGGCTGGACCCCGGTCGTCCTGAACCTCAAGGACGACTTCGCCCGCTCGCTGGCCGCGTACCGGCTGGCCGACGTGGCCCTCGTCAACCCCATCCGCGACGGCATGAACCTCGTCGCCAAGGAGGTCCCCGTCGTCTCCGACTCGGGCTGCGCGCTGGTGCTGTCGCGGGAGGCCGGTGCGTACGAGGAGCTCGGCGAGGACGCGATCACGGTGAACCCCTACGACATCACCGGTACGGCGGCGGCCCTGCACGAGGCCCTGTCCATGCGCCCGGCGGAACGCGCGGAGCGAAGCAAGCGCCTCGCGGCGGCGGCGACCGCACTCCCGCCCGGGCAGTGGTTCCTGGACCAGCTCGACGCGTTGAGGGGCTGATCACCGATGACCGGTTCCCGTGCCACCGGCTCCGCCCTGCCGGAACCCACCACACAGCCCGGACGCGAAGGTCTCGACGCCCTCCTCGCGCATCCGGGCAAGGCCTTGATCGGGCTCGACTTCGACGGGACGCTCGCCCCGATCGTGGCCGACCCCGAGAAGGCCCGGGCCCACCCCGAGGCCCTGTCCGCGCTGGCCGCGCTCGCGCCGAAGGTCGCCGCCGTGGCGGTGATCACGGGGCGGCCCGCCGAGGTGGCGGTGCGCAACGGCGGGTTCGCGGACGTTCCCGGGCTGGAGAACCTCGTCGTCCTGGGGCACTACGGCGCCGAGCGGTGGGAAGCCCGCAGCGGCGAGACCAGCGCCCCCGAACCGCACCCCGGCGTCGCCGCGACCCGCGCCGAGCTGCCCGAGCTCCTCGACCGGCTCGGCGCCTCGCAGGGGACCTGGATCGAGGAGAAGGGCCGGGCGGTGGCCGTGCACACCCGCCGGGCCGCCGATCCGCAGGCCGCCCTGGACTCCCTGCGCGAACCGCTCGCCGGCCTCGCGGCCCGCCACGGCCTGATCGTCGAGCCCGGCCGCATGGTCCTCGAACTCCGCCCGCCCGGCATGGACAAGGGCGTCGCGCTCACCGCCTTCGCCCGGGAAATCGCCGCCGGATCCGTCCTCTACGCCGGCGACGACCTCGGCGACCTCCCCGCCTACGCCGCCATCGAAAAACTCCGCTCGAACGGCACCCCGGGCCTACTGGTATGCAGCGGCAGCGACGAGGTGACCGAGCTCAGGGACCGGTCGGACCTGGTGGTGGACGGCCCGGAGGGCGTCGTACGCCTGCTGGCGGCACTGGCGGAGCGGCTCGGCTAGGGCTGGTCGTTTGGATCATGGCGCAGGGCATCGGCAGCACCTGTCAACGGCCGGACACTCACGGTCCTCAGCGCTCCCCCCGGCGCCGCTCCCGCACCCGCCGCAACCGATTCACCGTCACCGGGTCATGGGCCAACGCCCGCGGATCGTCCAACAGGGCGTTCAGCAGCTGGTAGTACCGCACAGGCGCCAGCCCCAACTCCTCCCGCACAGCCCGCTCCTTCGCCCCGGGCCCGGCGAACCCACGGCGTTCGAGCGCGAGAATCTCCCGCTCCCCGCGCCCGAGCCCCACCCCGTCGTCGTACTCCTCGTCCATGCCCGGCACGGTAACGCCCCGCACCGACAGCGGCACTACTCCGCGCTCTCCGCCCGGCTCGCCTCCGCCTGGAGCCGGCTGAGGACGCCCGAGGGGCTGCCACCGGGGGCGACCGCCTTGCCGATCTGCTGCTTCACCTGCGCGCTGACGTCGGCCCAGGAGGTCTTGCCGGCCGGGTAGAGCTCGGAGGACGGCAGCTCGTCCAGGAACGTCCTGAGGTGCCGGTCCTGGCCCGAGGCGGCCATGGCCGAGGACGCGGAGCTGGTGACCGGCAGCAGGTCGTACTCACGGGAGAAGGCCAGCACGTTCTTCTCGCTGTAGACGAAGTCGAGGAAGTCACCGACCTGGTCGCGGTGCCCGTTCTTACGGAACGCCGTCATCCAGTCGGCGACACCGAGCGTGGAGCTGGTCGTCCCCTCCTTGCCCGGCGTCGGCACCATGCCGTACTTCACGCCCGCCTTGGCGGCGATCTTCGCCAGGGACGGGTGCCCGTTGAGCATGCCGACGTCGCCCTTGGCGAAGGCGGCGAACGCCGCGGCCCGGTTGAGCTCGCCGGGCGCGACCGGCCCGGTCAGTCCCTTGCCGACCAGGTCGTCCTTCAGCCAGGCGAAGGTGTCGATGTTCTCCGGGGAGTCGATGCCGTAGCTGTCGACGCTGTCGGTGTAGCCGCCCCCGCCGCTGAGCATCCACTGCATGGTCTCGGCCTGCGCCTCCTCCGGGCCGAGGGGCAGCGCGTAGGGGTACTCCACTCCCTCGGCCTTGAGCGCCTCGGCGTCGTCGGCCAGGTCCTCCCAGGTCTCGGGCGGGGTGATGCCGGCCTTGTCGAAGAGGGTCTTGTTGTAGAAGAGCACACGCGTCGAGGAGGCGAACGGCAAGCCGTACTGCACGCCCTTGACCTGTCCCGCGGTGGCCAGCTGCCCGACGAAATCGGCCTGCACGGGTATGGAGAGCAGGTCGTCGGCCTTGTAGAGCTGGTTGTGGGCCGCGTAGTCGGCGTACGCGCCGATCTGCGCCATGTCCGGCGGGTCACCGGCGGCGACCATCTCGCGGACCTTGCGGTCGACGTCGTTCCAGGAGTAGACGCTGACGTCGATCTCCACGTCCGGGTGCTCGGCCTCGTACTCCTTGACGAGCTTGTCCCAGTACTTCTGCGAGCTGTTGGCCGCGTTGTCGCCGTAGTCGGCGGCGACCAGCTTCAGCGTCAGGCCGGCGGATCCGCCCGTCATGCCGCAGCCGCCGAGGACCGCCGTCATGCCCAGCGCGGACACCACCGCGATCGTCCCTGCCATCCACCGCCGCTGCACCGCTGTTCTTCCCCACCCTGGCGTCGCCGCCGTAACCGTGGCGTCGCCGCCACCGAAAAGTTTTCGATATTCGGAATAAGGTCTACACCACGTGAGTGGACTAGACCTCTTGCGGGTCCCCGGGTCACACTGTTCTCCGTGAGACATGTCATCGCCCTCGACGTGGGCGGCACCGGGATGAAGGCCGCCCTGGCCGGGCCGGGGGGCGAGGTACTGCACCGGGCCCGCCGGGCCACCGGACGCGAGCAGGGCCCGGAGGCCGTCGTCGCGAGCATCCTCGACTTCGCCGCCGAGCTGCGCACGTACGGCGCCGAGCACTTCGGCACACCCGCCGAGGCCGCGGGCGTGGCCGTCCCCGGCATCGTCGACGAGGCCCGGGGCGTCGCCGCCTACGCGGCCAACCTCGGCTGGCGCGACGTCCCGCTGCGCGACCTGCTGGCGGAGCGGCTGGGCGCCCCGGTCGCCCTCGGCCACGACGTGCGCACCGGCGGTCTCGCCGAGGGCCGGGTCGGGGCAGGCCGGGGCGCCGACCGGTTCCTGTTCGTGGCGCTGGGCACCGGCATCGCGGGCGCCATCGGCGTCGACGGCCGGGTCGAGGCGGGCGCGCACGGCTTCGCGGGCGAGATCGGCCACATCGTCGTACGCCCCGGCGGCACCGCCTGCCCGTGCGGGCAGCGCGGCTGCCTGGAACGCTTCGCGTCGGCGGCGGCCGTGAGCGAGGCATGGGCCGCGGCCTCCGGCGACCCGGGCGCGGACGCGGCGGACTGCGCGAAAGCCGTCGTCTCCGGCGACCCCGAGGCCCGGGCGGTCTGGCAGGACGCCGTGAACGCCCTCGCCGACGGCCTGGTCACGGCCCTGACCCTGCTGGACCCCCGCGTCCTGATCATCGGCGGAGGCCTGGCGGAGTCCGGCGAGACCCTGTTCACCCCCCTGCGGGAAGCGATCCGCAGCCGCATCACCTTCCAGAAACAGCCACCGCTCGTCCCCGCGGCCCTGGGGGACGGTGCCGGTTGCCTGGGGGCGGGCCTGCTGGCCTGGGATCTTCTGGCATCGACCGACCGTACGGAGGTAACGCCCTGATGGCAGCCCACCCAGGGGCGCGGGGAACTGCGCGACCGACCACGACGCACCAGCACCCCGCGACGGCCGGACGCCCCACGGTGCTCACCGGCGCGACCGTGGTACTCCCCACAGAAACGGTCAGCAACGGGCAGCTGGCCATCGACGGCACCCGCATCACCGACACGGCCCCCGAGAACGCCCGGTTCATCGACGCGACCGGCCACTACGTCCTCCCCGGCTTCGTCGACCTCCACAACCACGGCGGCGGCGGAGCCTCCTTCACCTCCGGGTCGGTCGACGACATCCTCAAGGGCATCCACACCCACCGCCTGCACGGCACGACCACCCTGGTCGCCTCCACCGTCACCGGCGACATGGACTTCCTCGCCCGGCGCGCGGGCCTGCTGAGCGAACTGGCCGAGCAGGGCGAGATCGCCGGCATCCACTTCGAGGGCCCGTTCATCTCCCCCTGCCGCAAGGGCGCCCACTCCGAGGAGCTCCTGCGCGACCCGGACCCCGCGGAGGTCCGCAAACTGGTCGACGCGGCCCGGGGGCGGGCGAAGATGCTCACGCTGGCCACGGAACTCCCCGGCGGCCTGGACTCCGTACGCCTCCTGGCCGACCACGGCGTGATCGCGGCGATCGGCCACACGGACGCGACGTACGAGCAGACGGTCGAGGCCATCGACGCGGGCGCGACGGTCGCCACCCACCTCTTCAACGCGATGCCGCCGCTCGGCCACCGCTCCCCCGGCCCGATCACCGCGCTCCTGGAGGACGACCGGATCACGGTCGAGCTGATCAACGACGGCACGCACCTGCACCCGGCCGCACTCCAGCTGGCGTTCCATCACGCGGGCGCACGCCGGGTCGCGTTCATCACGGACGCGATGGACGCGGCCGGATTCGGCGACGGCCGCTACTGGCTCGGGCCGCTGGAGGTGGAGGTCGCGGACGGCGTGGCCCGCCTGGTGGCGGACGGCACGATCGCCGGCTCCACCCTCACCCTGGACCGCGCCTTCAAACGGGCGGTCACGGTCGACGGCCTCTCCGTCGAGGACGCCGTGACGGCCCTCTCCGCGAACCCGGCCCGCCTCCTCGGCATGGACGACCGGATCGGCTCCCTGGAGCCGGGCAAGGACGCGGACCTGGTGGTCCTGGACGCGGAGTTCGAGCTGAAGGGCGTGATGCGCCGGGGCGAATGGGTGGTCCCTCCCCAACTGGGCTGATCCATCCCGCAGTCGAGGGACGGTGGCCGACTCAGGACTGGGCCGACCGCCGTCTCTTTGGCATGATCAGGGAACGTTCACGGCAACAAGCGCGTCTGGGGGAGGTCGGCCCGGTGATCCTCACGGTCACGCTGAACACCGCTCTCGACATCACCTATCGCGTACGGTCCCTCAGGCCGCACGCCTCCCACCGCGTCTCCGAGGTGACGGAACGCCCCGGCGGCAAGGGCGTCAACGTGGCCCGGGTGCTCGCGGCGCTCGGGCACGAGGTGACGGTGACCGGGTTCACCGGCGGGGCGACCGGCCGGGTCGTGCAGGAGAAGCTGGCATCGGTACCGGGCGTGGTCGACGCGCTGGTCCCGGTCGCGGGCCCGACCCGCCGCACCGTCGCGGTGGTCGACGGACAGACCGGCGACACGACACAGCTGAACGAACCCGGCCCCACCATCACACCGTCGGAGTGGTCGGCCTTCCAGGAGGCCTACGAGCACCTGCTCGCCTCCGCCTCCGCGGTGGCCCTGTGCGGCAGCCTGCCACCGGGCGTACCGGTCGGCGCCTACGCGGGCCTGGTCCGCACGGCCCGCTCCTACGGGGTCCCGGTACTCCTGGACACCAGCGGCGAACCCCTGCGCCGGGGCGTCGCGGCCCGCCCCGACATCATCAAGCCGAACGCCGACGAACTGGCCGAACTCACCGGCTCCCACGACCCCCTGCGCGCCACCCAGGACGCCCGCCGCCGGGGCGCCGCCGCGGTCGTGGCCTCCCTCGGCCCCCGAGGCCTCCTCGCCGCCACCCGGGACGGCCGCTGGCACGCCACCCCACCGGCCCCGGTGCGGGGCAACCCGACAGGCGCGGGCGACTCGGCGGCAGCGGGCCTGCTCTCGGCCCTGGTCGAACACCTCCCCTGGCCGGACCGCCTGGCCCGAGCGACGGCCCTGTCGGCGGCGACGGTGCAGGCGCCGGTGGCGGGGGAGTTCGACCCGGGACTTTACGAGGAGTTGCAGGGAAAGGTGACGGTGACCGGCGAGGCGTCGGCGGCCTGAAGGCTTTGCAACCCTCGCCGACTACGCCTGGCAGATCTGAGGTGCCGACGGCGCTCCACCCGTCACGGGCGGAGCCCCCTTGAGCGCCGGCAACCCCGCCCCGAAGCTGCGTTGTGCGAGATCAGCTCTTTACCCAGCCCTTGACCAGCCACATCTGGTCAAGGAGGGCATCGCACTGGTTGCCCTGCTCGCACGAAACCTTAATCGTGTTGGTGCCCTTGTTCAGCTGGACGTAGTTGTACGTCTTCGTCCAGCCCTTCTCGAAGTCGCCTTCGGGGCCGCCCGTCCAGTTCTTCAGGTCGACCGGAGTTTTGGAAGGCGTGCCGTTGACCGTGAGAGTGGCGTTCTGGTCCTTGCCGGGCACGCTGTAACCGACGTACACGGTGTACTTGCCCGCCTTCGGGATGCCGTCGACACTCCAGGTGACCGAGGCGCCGACCTGGTTGAACCCGGTGACGTAGACACCTCCGTCGGCCTTGGCCCCCTTGATGTCGGAGGCGGTGGTCATGCCGGGCGAGAGCCTGAGGGCCTTGGCGTCGGCGGCCGGCAGATCTTCCTCGCTCGCCGCGCCACTACCGCTCGCAGACGGGCTCGGCTTCGACTCCTGGGACTGGGTCGGGGTCGTGCCCGCCTGGTCCTCGGGCTTGTCGTCGTCCTTGTCCCCACCCAGCATGGCCACGCCGATGCCGATGACGACCGCGGCGACCACCGCGATGGCGCCGATCAGCAGACCCTTGGTGTTCGGCCCACGGCCACCCCGGCCGCCACCGCCGCCGGCCGGCATCTGCTGCTGGGCGGTGGGGGCACCGCCGGGCAGGGTCTCCGGCGCCGCGTAGTGCGCGTTCGGCTGGCCGTAGCCGCCCTGCGGCGGAGCCTGGCCGTACGCCGCGGTCTGGGTGGCCTGCGGCTGCTGGCCGTACTGACGCGTGCCGACCGCCCGCACCCGGTTGACCGAGTTCGGGTAGCCGTAGCCCCCGGACGGCGGCTGGGCCCCGTTGGCCTGCCCGTCGGCGTAGAGATAGCCGAACGGGTCGTCGTCCTCGGGCGTGCTCGCGCCGTTGTTGCCGGGCGTCATCCCTTGGTCTCCTCAGTCAGGTGCGGTGCAAAGAAGTACGAGCAGAGAAAGCGAGCCTACCCGCTCCCAGTGACCCAAACGGGTGACTCAGACCGCATCCACTCACTGACCTGGGACTCAACCGGCGCGTCTGTGTTGTTTGGGACGAGATCGTTTCTCGACGTACATCCGCTCGTCAGCGGATTTCAACACTTCGTCCGCCGTCATTCCACAGTGTGCCCATCCGATGCCGAAGCTGGCGCCCACCCGGACGGCCCGCCCCTCGGCGCGGATGGGCTGGATGATCTCGTTGCGGAGGCGGACCGCCAGGTCCTGGGCATCGGCCCGGCCGAGCCCGTCGGCCAGGATGACGAATTCGTCACCCCCGAGCCGGGCGACGGTGTCGCCGTCGCGGACGCCGTTGCTCAGCCGCTGGGCGACCTCGATGAGAACCGCGTCACCCGCGTTGTGCCCGAACCGGTCGTTGATCGACTTGAAGCCGTCGAGGTCGCAGAAGAGCACGGCGAGGCCCTTGGTGCCGTCGTCGTGGTCGCCGTCCGGGGCGACGGTGTGCACGTGGTGGTCGTAGGCGTCGTACGGCTCGGCGCCCGGCCCGAGGTCGAAGTTGTGCCCGACCGCGTCGAAGGCGGGGTGACCGTAGGCCGCGTCGTGGGACTCGGCGACGGCGGAGTAAGGGGATGCGGCGCGCCGACACAGCCTCGCGGACAGGCGGGAGCGCAGTTCGGCGGAGTTCGGCAGGCCGGTGAGCGAGTCGTGCGAGGCGCGGTGGGCGAGCTGGAGCTCGCGGCGCTTGCGCTCCTCGATGTCCTCGACGTGGGTGAGGAGGAAGCGGGGGCCGTCGGCGGCGTCGGCGACGACGCTGTTGCGCAGGCTGACCCAGACGTAGGTGCCGTCCCGGCGGCCGAGTCGGAGCTCCGCGCGGCCGCCCTCCGCCGAGGTCCGCAGCAGGGTGCCTATGTCCTCGGGGTGGACCAGGTCGGAGAACGAGTAGCGGCGCATCGCGGACGCCGGGCGGCCCAGCAGCCGGCACAGGGCGTCGTTGGTGCGCAGGATCCGGCCGTGCTGGTCGCCGCCCATCTCGGCGATGGCCATGCCGGAGGGCGCGTACTCGAAGGCCTGCCTGAAGCTTTCCTCGCTGGCCCGCAGTGCCTGCTGCTCGCGCTCCAGCCGGACGAGGGCGCGCTGCATGTTGGCGCGCAGCCGGGCGTTGCTGATCGCGATGGCGGCCTGGAAGGCGTACATCTGGAGCGCCTCGCGGCCCCACGCGCCGGGGCGGCGGCCGTTGCGCGGCCGGTCCACGGACAGCACGCCGACCAGCTCGCCGCACGTCCCGCTGCCCTGCGGGCCGGGCGCGTACATGGGCGCGAAGAGCCGGTCGGCCGGATGCCACTCGTCCTCGAAGCGGGGGGCGGGGCCGTCGGTGTACCACTGCGGGACGTCGTCGTCGTCGAGGACCCAGCCCTCGGTGTGCGGTATGAACACCAGGTCACCCCAGCGCTCACCCATGTTCAGACGGCGGTCCCAGGACTCGCGCGAGCCGACGCGGCCGGTGATGAGGGCCTCGGCGGCGGAGTTCCCGGCGAAGGCGGCGACGACGAGGTCGCCGTCGGGCCGTACGAGGTTCACGCACGCCAGCTCGTATCCGAGGGCGGTGACCACGCCCTCCGCGACGGTCTGCAGTGTGTCCGCCAGGCTGCGGGCCGTGTTCATGTCGGCCATGACCTGGTGCAGTTGTCGCAGGGACGCAAGACGGACGTAAGGCTCCGACTCGGTCTCCATGCTCGCCCTCCCCCCGAGTACCTCGCAGCGAATCAAGAATCAAGGGTTCTCATCGGCGTACGTCCTGGCAGCTTCCCCGCCACTGAATCACAGCGCGCTGCTCACTCGGTACACAGGGTCAACAATTCCTACCCCTTGTGACTCAAGTCACATGCAAACCTGAACAATTGAGTGGAGTTTCTGCGTTTTCCCGGTGCGCGCAGTGAGCCCACTTTTTATGGCGTTGCGCACAACGTCACGAGAGATCGGTCGAGAGATCGGTCGCGGGTCCTAAGACCGTGATCGGCCGGGAGCCCGATGCGGGACGCGCGGGACGGAGATTAGCGTTTCCGGTGTGCTGAACACTCCCCCTGCCACGTCCCCGATCATTCCGTCGTCCGCCTCCGGGCATGCTGAGGGGGTGAGCAACGACGAGTTCCGCGCCGCCATGTCCCGGCTGGCCTCGGGCGTGGTCCTGGTGACCGCGCGGGAGGCGCCGCTCGACCCGGACGACCCCGGCGCGCCGAGCGGCGAGGACGTGGGCATGACGGCCACGGCCTTCATGTCGGTGTCCCTGGATCCGCCCCTGGTGCTGGTGAGCCTGCGCGAGGGTTCCCGCATGGACGACCTGCTCGACGAGCAGCCCCTGTGGGGGGTCTCCGTCCTCTCCGAGAGCCAGCGGCACATCGCCGGCCGCTTCGCCATGAAGGGCCGGGTCAGCGACCGCCTGCTGTTCGCGGACATCCCGTACGTGCGCGGCGAGTACACCGACGCGCCCCTCGTGGGCGGCGCCCTGGCCGTCCTGGAGTGCCGCACCGAGCAGCGGGTGGCGGCCGGCGATCACACGCTGGTGATCGGCCGCGTCCTGACGGCCCGCGTCCCGAGCGCGGACGGCGGGCCGCTGACGTACTTCCGGGGCCGGTACCGCCACCTGGCCTGAGGAAGTGGCCTGAAGAAACCGTTCGCCGGGGGGTGGACCGCCTGCCTAGGGTGCGCGCATGACGACGACCGGCCCGCGCCTCGAAGAGGTCACCCCCGGGAACCTCGACGCCGCCCTCGGCATCCGCGTCCGCCCCGGCCAGGAGCACGCGGTCGCCCCGGTCGTGAAGTCGCTCGCCGAGGCCTATGTCCATCCCGGCGTCGCCTGGCCCCGGCTGATCGTCGACGGCGACCGCCCGGTCGGCTTCCTCATGGCCTTCCTCGACATCGACTGGCACGAGGACGGCAGCGTGCTCCGCTCGGGCCTGTGGCGGCTGAACATCGCGGCCGGGGAGCAGGGGCGGGGGTACGGCCGTTTCGCCGTCGAGTCGGTCGCCGGGGAACTGCGCCGGCGCGGCACCAAGGAGCTCTACGTCACCTGGCACCCGGGCCCGGACGGCCCGGAGGGCTTCTATCTGGGGCTCGGCTTCCGGACGAACGGGGAGACCAGCGGGGGCCAGACGGTAGGGGTACTGGACCTGACCTAGCTCCAGTCCCGCGCGGAGCGCCCCCGCTTGGTCTGCGAGCGCTGCTTCTTCTCGCGCAGCCGCCGCTCGTTGATGCCGCGTGGGATCCGAGTCGCCCTGCGGGGCTTGGGCGGGGGTGCGGTGGCCTCGGCCAGGAGCGCGGCGAGGCGTACGGCGGCGGCCTCGCGGTTGCGCCACTGGGAGCGGTGCTCGGAGGACCGTACGGTGACGACCCCGTCGACCAGCCGCCCGGCCAGTCGCTCCAGCGCCCGCTGCTTCCACACCTCCGGCAGCGCCTCGGTCCTCGCCAGGTCGAAACTCAGCTCGACCTTCGAGTCACTGGCGTTGACGTGCTGTCCGCCGGGCCCCGAGGACCGCGAGAAACGCCACATGAGCTCGGCCTCTGGCAGGGAGACGGAGCCGCGGATGACGTGGGGACCAGACATGTCATCCATGTTCCCGCTCCTGTCCGGTCCACGTCACCCGAATATCCGAGGTAAAGAAAGTAAAGGGACCTGGAACCTCTCGTACGTCCCTCGACGTTCATAGGGATAGCTGTAGCTTCTTGCCGTACGTATACGAGGGAAGGGACTCCCAACAATGGCTGTAAGCCTGTCCAAGGGTGGCAACGTCTCGCTCACCAAGGAGGCTCCGGGCCTGACCGCCGTCACCGTGGGCCTCGGCTGGGACGTCCGCACCACCACCGGCACGGACTTCGACCTCGACGCGTCCGCGATCGCGGTGAACAACCAGGGCAAGGTCTACTCGGACGCCCACTTCGTCTTCTTCAACAACAAGCAGACCCCGGACAACTCGATCGTCCACACCGGTGACAACCGCACGGGCGAGGGCGCCGGCGACGACGAGGCGATCAACGTCAACCTGGCCGCGCTCCCGGCCGACATCGAGAAGATCGTCTTCCCGGTCTCGATCTACGACGCGGAGAACCGCTCGCAGAACTTCGGCCAGGTCCGCAACGCCTACATCCGCATCGTCAACCAGGCCGGCGGCGCGGAGATCGCCCGCTACGACCTGTCGGAGGACGCCGCCACGGAGACGGCCATGGTCTTCGGCGAGCTCTACCGCAACGGCGCCGAGTGGAAGTTCCGCGCGGTCGGCCAGGGCTACGCCTCGGGCCTGGTCGGCATCGCCCAGGACTTCGGCGTCAACGTCTGACGAACCTCCTGCACTCAGGGGCATGCCCGCAAGGGCATGCCCTTGGGGGCGCGGGGCTGAATCGATCTGCGGCTCCGCCGCGTGGGCGCGACCAGCCACGAACCACCCGCACCCGACAACGCTGGTCACCGCCGCGGCGCTCCCCCTCACCCCCGCTGCGGCTTCCCCGCCCCGTACAGCCAGTCCTCCCAGATTCCCTCGAAGTCCTCCCCGGGCGCCTGCTTCTCGACGTACGCCGTGAAGTCGGCCGTATCGGCGTTCCCGTACCGATACCGCTTGGCCCATCCCCGGAGGATCCGCCAGAAGCTTTCGTCCCCCACGGCCTGCCGCACCTTCTGCAGCACCATCGCCCCCCGCAGGTACACCGGCGGGTCGGAGATCCGCGCGGCGTCCGGCGGATCCGTGGGCGGAAACTCCCAGATCGCCTCGGCGGCCCCCTCGCTGTCGAAGTAGTCGCCGGAGTACAGCGCGTCGAAGGTCTCCTGCGCGCTCTCGCCGCCGTGGTCCTCCTGCCACAGCCACTCCGCGTAGGTCGCGAAGCCCTCGTTGAGCCACATGTCCCGCCAGCTCTCGGGCGTCACGGAGTCGCCGTACCACTGATGGACGAGTTCGTGGACGAGGAGCGTGAGGTCGGGGGCGCCGGGGAAGACGGGGCGGCTCTGGGTCTCCAGGGCGTAGCCGACGTCGGGCGCGTGGTCGACGATCGCGCCGGTGGCGGAGAAGGGGTACGGGCCGAACCTCCGCTCCGCCCAGCGCAGCACCTCCGGGATCCGCGCGAGCACCGGCCGGCTCGCCTCCGCCTCCGCCGGGTCGACGGCCGTGTACACGGGCAGGCCGTCCCCCGTCCTGGAGCGGCCGATGTCGAAGCGGCCGATCGCGAGCACGGCGAGGTAGCTCGCCATCGGCTCGCCGCTGTGCCAGCGGAAGGTCGTACGGCCTCCCGCGCTCGTCTCGCTCCGCAACTCCCCGTTGGACACGGCCCGCAGGCCCCGGGGCACGGTCACCGTGAGGTCGTAGGCCGCCTTGTCGGAGGGGTGGTGGTTGCCGGGGAACCACGCCATCGACCCGACCGGCTCGCCGAGCGCGAGCACCCCGTCGGTGGTGCGCAGCCAGCCCTCCTCGGAGCCGTCCGGGTCGGTGACGGTCTCCGGAACACCGGAGTAGCGGACCGTCACGCGGAACGTCTCGTCCCGTCGGATGTCGTCGTGCGGCCGGACGGTGAGCTCCTGCCCCGCCCGGTTCCAGCGGGCCGTCTCGCCGCCGACGGTGACCTTTTCGACCTCCAGGCCGCGCAGGTCGAGGTCGAAGGCGGAGAGGTCCTCGGTGGCCCGGGCGGTGAGGGTGGCCGTGCCGGTGAGGAGGCGCGTGCCCGGGGTGTAGGCGAGGCGCAGGCCGTAGTGGGAGACGTCGTAGCCGCCGTTGCCGGCCTTCGGGAACAACGGGTCCTGTACGCCGGAGCCGCCCGGGGTGCCGTGGACCCCGGCGCAGGCCGTGAGGGCGAGAGCGGAGACGAGCAGGGCGGGGACAAGACGTACGGACCGGGCCACGCTCTCGATCTTATGGGGGGCGTGACAGCATCACCCCCGTGCTCGACATCGGCTACGCCCTCTCCAACCGCTTCCCCGACCCGCCGCAGACCGACTACCGCCGCGCGGACGTCCACGCCCTGCGGCACGACCTGTTCTGCGGTGACGTCTACCTCGCGGACACCAAGACGGACCACGAGGTGTCCACAGCCTGGGGATGGGTGCCGGTGCTCGACTTCGCGTGGGCGCTGTGCGACATCGTGGAGCGGATCGACCGGGACCCGGCGGGCTCCCGGGCGTCCCGGCCGCAGCGGGCTGAGCTGGACTTCACCGAGTCGACCGACCGGCTCCTCTTCGAGCGCCGCTTCGGGTGGGTGGACATCGAGGCGGACTGGATGCGCGCGGAGGAGCCCCCGCTCACCGTCTCCCACTCCGAACTGCGCCGCGAGGCCCGGGACTTCCTCCACGACCTGATCGCCGACCTCACCGACCTGCACGACGACCTCGCGGAGAACCCGGCGATCTGGACCCTTCAGGCGCGCTTTCCCCGCCTCCCGTAGAACGCGGACACAACGCGGTCGGTCAGGGTCAGTCCTCCACCCGGATCCCCCACTGCACCGCCAGCACCGGCGCCAGATCCAGCAACTGCGTCGTGCTGATCACCGCCCCCGCCAGCCGGTCCAGGCCCCGGCTGATCTCCAGGGACGCGGCCCCGCGCAGGTCCACCTCCGTGAGGGTCGCCGCGTGGAGGTCGGCGCCCTTCAGCGCGCAGTCCACGAACTCCACGCGCTCCAGGCGGGCGCCGCCGAAGTCCGGCTCGACGAGGACGCAGCCCTCGAAGACGACGTCCCTGAGCCGCGCCGTGCGCAGATTCAGATAGTCGATCTTGCCGCCGCGGATCAGCACCCTCTCCAGCACCGCCCCGTGCAGCTGCGGTCCGCCGAGACGGGCGTCGGTCAGCTCCACGTCCCGCAGGGTCGCCTCGGCGAGGTCGGTGCCGACGCCCCGGACGCCGGTGAGGGCCGAGTCCAGGACCCGGGCGTGCCGCAACCGGGTCTCGTCCAGGGCGCAGCCGGTCAGCGCGCAGTCCATGAAGCGGGCGCCCGAGCCGTCCTGCCCGCCGAGATCCGCGTCCCGGAACTCCAGCCCGTCGTAGTCCCCGTCCGGCTCCAGCGCACCGCCCCCGTACGGCTCCAGCACCGGCAGCCGCACCTCCGGTCGCCGCGCGCCCTTCACACCCGTACCGCCCGCCGCTCTCCTCGCCATGCCCCCCATGCTGCACCCCGCCCCTGACAACAGCCCTCGACCTGCACAAACCCAAGCCATGTCACATTCCGGTGCCCCCGCGCGGTCGTACTCCCAGAAGGCGAACCCGACCAACCAGGGAGACCCCCAGCCATGCACCGCATCACCGTCATCGGCGGCGGCTTCGCCGGCCTGACCGCGGCCATCACCGCCGCCGAGGTGGGCGCCGAGGTCACCGTCCACGAAGCCCACCACACGCTCGGCGGCCGGGCCCGCACCGCCGAGGGCCCGTACCGCACGAACGAGGGCCCGCACGCCCTCTACAACGGCGGCCCGCACTGGACCTGGCTCAAGCAGCGCGACCTCATCGGACCGCTCGCGCCGCTCCCGCCCCTGGAGGCCGCCCGGCTCCGGCTGCGGCACCACGGCGTGCTGCGCCGCACCCCGCCCTTCCCGATGCTGAAGCTGCTGCGCCGGACGGCCCGGCAGGCGCCCGTGGACGCCGACTTCCTGACCTGGGCGACCGGCGTCGCGGGCGAGGAGGGCGCCCGGGCCGCCGCCAACTACTCGGCCGTCGCCCTCTTCCACCACGACCCCGGCTCCCTGTCGGCCGCGTTCGTGCAGGAGAGACTGCGCCGTGCCACCAAGCTGCCGCCCGAGGCGCACTACCCGCGCGGCGGCTGGGCGACGCTCATCGACCGGATGGCCGCCCGCGCCTGGAACCTGGGCGTCCGGATAGAGACCCTGTCCCGGGTCGACACGCTCCCCACCGACACACCGGTCGTCGTCGCCACCTCCCTCGACGCCGCCCGGCGCCTCCTCCAGGACTCCTCGCTCACCTGGCCGAGCGGCCGTACCGCCCTCGTCGACCTCGCCGTACGCACCCGGCGCGGGGACGCGTTCGCGGTGTCCGACCTCGACACGCCCGGCTGGCTCGAACGGTTCACCGCCCAGGACCACGGCCTCGCCCCGGCCGGCGAGCAGCTCATCCAGGGTCAGATCCCCCTCGCCCCAGGGGAGTCGAAGGCCGACGGCACCGCCCGCGCCGAGCAGCTGCTCGACCTGGGCTTCCCGGGCTGGCGCGAGCGGGTCACCTGGCGGCGCGAGTCCGTCGCGGGCGGCCGTACGGGCGCGGTCGACCCGCCCGGCACCAGCTGGCGCGACCGGCCCGCCGTGAACCGGGGCGACGGTGTCTACCTCGCCGGTGACCAGGTCGCGGCCCCCGGCGTGCTGTCGGAGGTCTCCTTCAACAGCGCCCTGACGGCGGTGTCCCTGGCCCTCGGCCGACGGGAACTTGACCTCAAGCATGCTTGAGGTTGAAGGCTGGGGCGCAGACCACGACGACACGAGGAGCCTCGTATGCACGCCATACGCCTGCACGCCTTCGGCCCGGCCGAGAACCTCACCTACGAGCAGGTCGAGGACCCCCGTCCGGGCCCCGGCCAGGTCCGTATCGCCGTACGGGCGGCGGGCGTCCACCTCCTGGACACCGCCCTGCGCGAGGGCGCACAGGGACCGGCGCCCGAGCCGACTCCCCTGCCCACCGTCCCCGGCCGCGAGGTCGCCGGAGTCGTCGAGTCCCTGGGCGAGGGAGTCACCGGCGACTGGCTCGGCAAGCGGGTCGTCGCGCACCTCGGTTTCGTCCCCGGCGGCTACGCCGAACTGGCCGTCACCGAGGCCGAGCGGCTGCACGAGATCCCGGAGAACCTGGACTTCGCCGAGGCCGTCGCCATGATCGGCACGGGCCGTACGACGCTGGGGATCCTCCAGTTCGCCGACCTCGGCCCCGACTCGGTGGCCGTCGTCCCGGCGGCCGCGGGCGGCATCGGCACCCTGCTCGTGCAGTACGCCAAGAACGCCGGCGCCACCGTCGTCGGTCTCGCGGGCGGGCCGGAGAAGGTCGCCCGTGTGCGGGCGAACGGCGCCGATCTCGCCGTCGACTACACGGACCCGGCCTGGCCCGCCAAGGTCCGTGCCCACCTCGGTGGCAAGAGCGCCACCGTGGTCTTCGACGGCGTCGGCGGCGACGTGGCCCGCGAAGCCGTCGCCCTCCTCGGGCCCGGCGGCGCGCACATCGTCTTCGGCTGGTCCGGCGAGGGCATCCACGACGGCGAGCCCTACCTCGTCGAGGGCCTCTCCGAGCAGGTCCTCGGCCCGGTCATGCTCCAGAAGGCCGGCGGCCCCAACCCTGTACGCACCCTCGAACTGCGCGCCCTGACCGAGGCCGCGGCCGGCCGCCTCACCCCCGCCGTACACCGCTTCCCACTCCGCGAGGCCGCGACCGCGCACCGGGCCCTGGAGAGCCGGGGCACGACGGGAAAGGTCGTCCTGGAGCCGTGAAAAACCCGCATGACCCACCTGGCACACCCCGACTACCGTGCCGAGAGTGATCGACATTCCCCGGGAACTGGCGGCATCACAGGAGAAGTACAACGGCGAGGCGGGACGCGCCTTCATCGCGGGACTGCCGGACCTGACGGCCGGCTTCCTCGACCGCTGGGAACTGACCCCCGACGGGCCACCCATGCACGGCGTCTGCGCCCTCGTCCTCCCGGTCCTCCGCCCCGACGGCACCCCCGCGGTCCTCAAGCTCCAGATCCTCGACGAGGAGAGCGAGGGCGAACCGGTCGCCCTGCGCGCCTGGAACGGCGACGGAGCGGTCCGTCTGCTCGACCACGACGAGCCCACCGGCACCATGCTGCTGGAACGCCTGGACGAGAGGCGCATGCTGTCCCAGGAACCGGACCCCCACCGGGCGGTCGTCACCATCGCGGAACTCCTCGCCCACCTCACCTCCTTCCCCGCCCCGCCCGGTCTGCGCCACCTCGGCGACATCGCCCGGGCCATGCTCGACCAGACCCCGCGGGCACTGGCCCGCATCCCCGACCCCGAGGCCCGCCGCCTGGTCGCCGACTGCGCCGCCGCCGTACGCGAGGTCGTCGACGAACCGGGCGACCGTCTCCTCCACTGGGACCTGCACGACGAGAACGTCCTGGCCTCCGACCGCGCCCCCTGGCTCGCGATCGACCCCAAACCCCTGGTGGGCGACCCCGGCTTCGAACTCTGGCCGGCCATCGACAACCGCTACGACCCCGACGACATCCTCTGGCGCTTCGACGCCATGACCGACACCCTCGCCCTGGACCGCCCCCGCGCCCGGGCCTGGACCCTCGGCCGCCTCCTCCAGAACGCCCTGTGGGACATCGAGGACGGCCGCCCCATCGACGACGACCAACTGGAAATCGCCCGCAGACTGAAATAGCCGTGGCCCGGTGTAGAGCCAGTCACACTCTGAGGGAAATTGAACTTTGACCATATGCCCGAACAAGTGACATGAATTCCCTTTCGTTGACATGAAGGTCCAGCTGGCCAGGAGAGGGAAGGTTGGATCGCCCGAATTGACTCGCGCGCGACAACTCGCTAATTTCCACGATCGCTTGCATCGAGCGAACTCCGTGCTTGTACCGAGGAGCTCGCAAGAAGGCGTTGAGTACGCCGTCGTCAATGTTGATGACACCATCGCGCTCAAGCTTGAGCTTCTCGTCCGCAAGCCACGAGCGGAGGAGAATTGCACGCCGGATAATATAGTAGCGATCATCCTCACCCTGCGGATCAGTACCGAGCAGATTTATGTGACCCCGTATCCTGCTGAGGAAATCCGGCCCTTTCGCATCCCTAAACCGTGGTTTCCTCTCAAAAGAGAGCAAGCTGTCCGAGGTTCCTCCAGCAAACACGAACAATGCCTGACCGACTGGATGCTCGACCTCACCTTCCCTGAACTTCCCATCTTGCATGGGGTACAGGAAGTAACGAAGCCAGCCCAAGTCCCCGCCATACTCCGAATCGAACTCATCCCAGAAAACGATGGGGAACAGACCGCGAAGTCCGTCATCCCTGACGACATGCAAGGCATCCCACAGATCATCAACAGACCCAAATTGCGAAAGATTGAACTCTCGAAACTCGTGACGGAAATCTAGCGATTTCACTACCTGCTTCACAGCGTACGATTTCCCGCTCCCTGGCGCCCCAAAGACGGCTATGGATATCGGTCGAGGCTTTGCCGCTGTCGCCCGCCCCCAGTATCCTCGAACGAGATTGCGTATGGACTCAAAGCTCTCGATCTCTTTCCGGTCAACTGTCAGCAGGTCGCCGTACTCGCCAACCGGAACGTTGGGCAACGCTATGTCGACACCGTATCTGACGATGTTTTCGGCCACTGTTTGAACGTCTTCGGGAAGACTTCCCAGTATTGACCACTTGGTCGGGATGAACTCGGGCGGACGCCGAGTCGGATTCGGTACGCGAGCCATACCGAAATTCCCGCTGTGCCACCCATCATCCAAGACCTTGTTTATATTGTCCTTCACAGTTGATATCGGGAAGCTGATTGCCGGCATCCCACTCATGGTCTGGCTGGTGATGTACCCCTTCCGGTAGGCCGCTCTCATGGCTTCAAGAGCTGCTTGAACTGCGATATCGACACGAAGGTTCGAATCACCCTCCAAGCAGTGGTCCATGACTCTCTTGGCGAGTGCCGCCGTGAGTGTGGTCGTAAAGCCCCACATACCTCCCTGTTTGAACTCTGACGTGTCTTCCATCCCTTTGCGGTCAAAGTACAGCGCGAAGTCATTCCGGTCACGATCGTAGAGCAGCGCACCGACCGGCCCAAATGAGGCAATAACATATCGACATGCAGGGAGTCCGGTATTGCTGAGGATCGCTGTCGCACAATCCTCAGCTGTCCTTTCCCATGAAAGATTCTTGCTGATCTCGATCGTCGGGTCATACCGGAGATCTTCAGCGGTGGTAACAACAATCAACCTGTCAAGGCGTGCCTCGCTGCTGCTGAGCCTATCCCACAGTTCTCCCCTGGCTATGCCGGCATCACCCCTGTCTCCCTCGCCGTGTCCCATTTCAACAATCACCCACGGGACGGTCCCCCCTTCATTCTCTATCGAAAGCGGCCAACATTGAGCCTTATGGCTGGACCTGTAGCCCACCCCCGCATCTTCGATTACGACTACGTCCGGGTTGTCTATATCATTCTTGATCTCGTAATCGAGATGCTCCTCCTCCGGTGAGGAGGGACTCAGGCCACCGCATTTTGTTGGCCGGGGACTGTAACCCTGAATCTGTGTTTGCCGCCAGCCCTTCGCGCCCTCCTGCGCTTCCAATTTCTTGATGGTCACGAAGTAGTGATGATACTTATTGAAGCTCTTGTCTTCGAAATGCTCCCCCCACTCTGGCGACGCCACCTCGAATTCTGTGGGCTTGATTTCTCGAATAATGTTGTCCAAAAGCCATGCCCCGCCTTCCAGAGGCCTGACGCCTACTCTGTCCTGGTTGTACCACTTCCCCACCGGGTCTCCCAGTGATTCTTTCTTCGATGCACTGGTCAGCGCCCACCCTATGACCGCGTCCCCAGACACAACTATGCAATGTTCAGCGGAAGTCATCGCTATACATCTCCCGCAGCCGGGTTCTTTCGGAGTTCAAGCCACAACTCCATTCCAACACTTCTGCGGCCTTCACGCCATCGGAGCACCCCCCTTTAGTTGACGCGTCGACAGATGAATAGAAGATATTTGGGCGCTCTAACTCTTCAAGGGGTGTCTTTTCTCCGGAAGGCGCCAGGGTGCGCAGCCCGGTGTTCCGGGCTTGCCGATCCGGTCCTCGGCCCCGGTCCGCAGCCGGTGACGGAGCTCGACACCCTCAAGCCGGCCCGGGCCCCCGCCCCGGAACCGCATCGGAGACCACATCTGAGACCGCGGCCCGCAACGTGCGCCGCTGCCGCCTCCGCTTACCACGAAACCCCAGGTCAGAGGAGTGTGACCTGGGGTTTCAGCAGAGCCCCCTGTCGGATTCGAACCGACGACCTACGCATTACAAGTGCGTTGCTCTGGCCAGCTGAGCTAAGGAGGCGCCGCGTACTGCAACGCCGTACGCGAGGGCGCCACCACTGTACACAGAGCCCGTTGCCCCGAGCCACGAAGTTCCCTTCGGGCCGGGCTCAGTCCACCTCGTACTCGAAGCGGTACGCCACCGCCTTCTCACCGTGCCGTGCGGTGAAGCCGCCCTTCCCCTTCAGTCCGGCCAGCTCCCCGCTGCCCGACCCCGGCACCACCTCGAACGCGCAGTGCACGGTGCCGTCCTCGTCGAACCAGCCCCGCTCCTCGACGGCGAAGCTCCCCTCGCGTCCGTCGACGCGGCCGGTGATCAGTTCCATGCCGCTGAAGGAGCCGGTCTTGGCGGTGACGTAGACGATGGAGTACTCGCAGATCGTCCCGGCCGCCTCGACGCCCCCGCTGAAGGTGTTCCGGACGGAGGCGTGCGCGAGGCGGGGGTTCGTGTCCTCGCCGGGGCCGATCACCTTTTCCTGCCAGTCGGCGAAGGTGAACTGACCGGTCGTGGTGGTGGTCTGGGAGGCGGGCATGGGTGGGGTCCTCTCGGTTCGGGGGCACGGTGTGTGGCCCCGTTCGGCCTGGTGAGACGAGTTTCGCGGCCGTACCTGACATCTCCTGTCAGGTACGGCGACGTACGCCCGACAATGGCCCTCATGCGCGCCGACCGGCTCCTCTCCCTGCTCCTGCTGCTCCAGAACCGCGGGCGGATGACCGCGTCCGAACTCGCCGCCGAGCTGGAGGTGTCGGTGCGCACCGTCTACCGGGACGTCGAGGCGCTGGGCGCGGCGGGTGTGCCGGTGTGCGCGGACCGGGGGCCGGAGGGCGGCTACCGGCTGATGGACGGGTACCGGACGCGGCTGACGGGGCTGACCGACGCCGAGGCGGGTTCGCTGTTCCTCGCCGGGATGCCGGGGCCGGCGCGGGATCTGGGGCTGGGGGCGGTGCTGGCGAGCGCCCAGCTGAAGGTGCAGGCGGCGCTGTCCGCCGAGCCTGCCGGGCAGGCACGGCGGGTTCAGGAGCGGTTCCATCTGGACGCGCCCGCCTGGTTCCGGGAGGCCGATCCGGTGCCGTACCTGGAGGCAGTCGCGGCGGCCGTGTGGGAACAGCGGGTGCTGCGGGTGCACTACCGGCGGTGGCGGGGCGAGGTGCGCCGGGAGGTGTGGCCGATGGGACTCGTCCTGAAGGGCGGCATCTGGTACCTGGTGGCCTTGGCGGAGGGGACCGTCCGCACCTACCGGGTGTCGCGGGTGCTGGCCGTGGAGGAGACCGGGGAGGTCTTCGAGCGTCCGGCCGGGTTCGATCTGGGCGCCCACTGGGAGGAGTCCTCCCGGCGGATGGAAGCCGCTCTCCGGCAAGGCGTCGCACGGCTGCGGATCTCCCCGCGCGCGCAGCGGCTGCTGCCGATGCAGTTCGGGGCGGCGGGCACCGAGGCGCTGCGTGCCGCGGGCGCGCCGGACGAGGACGGCTGGGTGGAGGTGGAGCTGGCCGTGGAGGCGGAGGCCGTGGCGGTCGGTGACCTGCTCCGGCTCGGGGCGGAGGCGGAGGTACTGGACCCTCCTGAGCTGCGGCGATCCGTCATGACGGCGGTGGCGGCCCTCGCGGACCGCTACCGGTGCCGCGACCAGGGACCCGAAAATTTCCGCGAAGTTCACGGGCCCGGAGGTACTGACAGACGAGGTGAACGCCAGGTACCGTCCTGAGCCAGTTCACCCGCGTGGACTACACCACAACGGAAAACCGTCGTGGCACCACCTTCCTACTCGGATCGTCCGGCACGTTCCTGCCGGTAGAAGGGGTTCACTGATCATGGCCACTGTCTCGTTCGACAAGGCGACCCGGATCTACCCGGGCACCGAGAAGCCCGCCGTGGACGGGCTCGACATCCACATCGAGGACGGGGAGTTCCTCGTCCTGGTCGGCCCGTCCGGCTGTGGAAAGTCCACCTCGCTCCGGATGCTCGCCGGGCTCGAGGACGTGAACGGCGGCGCCATCCGCATCGGCGACCGCGACGTCACGCACCTGCCGCCGAAGGACCGGGACATCGCCATGGTGTTCCAGAACTACGCGCTCTACCCGCACATGACCGTCGCCGACAACATGGGCTTCGCGCTCAAGATCGCCGGTGTCAACAAGGCGGAGATCCGGCAGAAGGTCGAAGAGGCCGCGAAGATCCTCGACCTCACCGAGTACCTGGACCGCAAGCCGAAGGCGCTCTCCGGTGGTCAGCGCCAGCGTGTCGCGATGGGCCGCGCCATCGTGCGTGAGCCGCAGGTGTTCCTCATGGACGAGCCGCTGTCCAACCTGGACGCCAAGCTCCGTGTCTCCACGCGTACGCAGATCGCGTCGCTCCAGCGCCGCCTGGGCATCACCACCGTCTACGTCACCCACGACCAGGTCGAGGCCATGACGATGGGCGACCGCGTGGCGGTCCTCAAGGACGGTCTGCTCCAGCAGATCGACACCCCGCGCAACATGTACGACAAGCCCGCCAACCTCTTCGTGGCCGGCTTCATCGGCTCCCCGGCGATGAACCTCGTCGAGGTCCCGGTGACCGACGGCGGCGTGAAGTTCGGCAAGTCGGTCGTGCCGGTGCAGCGTGACGCGCTCAACGCCACCAGCGACAAGACGGTCACCGTCGGTGTCCGCCCCGAGCACTTCGACATCTCCGACGCCGAGCAGGGCCTCGCGGTCACCGTGAACGTCGTCGAGGAGCTCGGCGCCGACGCCTACGTCTACGGCACCGCCAAGGTCGGCGACGACTCCAAGGACCTCGTGGTCCGGGTCAACGGCCGTGACGTCCCGGAGAAGGGCAGCCAGCTGCACATCGTGCCCCGCTCCGGCGAGACCCACGTGTTCTCGACCTCCACCGGCGCGCGCCTCTCCGACTGATGACGTCCGACAGCCGACGACGTCCGACAGCCGACGATGTCCGACAGCCGACGACGTCCGACGGCAACCGCGAGACGCACCACCCCGGGTGATCCACCCGGTTGACGAAGAGGGCCCCGCAGAGCGCTGCGGGGCCCTTCTCGCTGTCGCGAGATACCCCGGCAGACCGGACATTTCGAGCGTTGTGCGTCAACGCCCTACCCAAAAAAGGAGGCTCCCTCATCCCCCGAACCGGTGACTAAATGTCTACAAACCATCACTGGGCGCTACCCTCACTCGCGTGAAGCACTCCAACACCCAACAGACGCGACGCGGCCGGGGCCCCGCCCGCCGGATCGGCCGCACCCTCGCTTTCGTCCTGCCCGTCGTCCTGGTGCTCTCCGGGACCCTCGCGGTCACCCGAGTCAACTGGTCGGGAAGCCCCTCCGACCCGGTGCTCACCGCCGCGGACACCGCCACGTCCGCCGGCACCCCGCGGGCCGTCAAGCGCGCCCCACAGGAGGTTCTGCGCGACAGGCTGCTGACCGAGCTCCAGCAAGAGGACCCGGGCGCCGCCCTCACCCACCTCCAGCAGGCCGTCAACGACCGCCCGTCATTGGCGAAGCACTGCGCGTCCATCGCCCGCGCCCTCGGCCAGGCCGCCGTCCGGGTCTACGGCCCGACCCGCGCCCAGTCCTACGCCCGCCCGGTCTGCGACACCGCCTTCGCCACGGGGGTCGCGGCGGCGCACAGCTGAGCGCGCGCCCGGAGCTGAGCGCGCGCCCACAGCCGAATGCCCGGGCGGGACGCCACGTACAGTTCGGTTCCATGAGCGATCCGAGCGCCGCGTCCCGCCCCGTGCAAGCCGTGGTACTGGCCGGAGGCCAGGGCTCCCGGCTGCGCCCGTACACCGACGACCGGCCCAAGCCGATGGTCGAGATCCCCGGGACGGGGACTCCGATCATCGGCCATCAGCTTTCCTGGCTCGCCGAGGAGGGCGTGACGGACGTGGTGGTCTCCTGCGGCCACCTCGCCGAGGTGCTCCAGAAGTGGCTGGAGACGGCCGATGTGCCCGTCTCCGTCACCACCGTCGTGGAGTCCGAGCCCCTCGGCCGCGGCGGCGGCCTCAAGTACGCCGCCACGCATCTGCCCCACCCGGACCAGCCCTGGTACGCCACCAACGGTGACATCTGGACGCGGTTCTCGCTGCGGGACATGGCGGACTTCCACACTGAGCGCGACGCGATCGCGACGGTGGCGCTGGCGCGGCCGCGGCTGCCGTGGGGGGCGGTGAAGACCGACGGGTTCGGGCACATCACCGACTTCATCGAGGCGCCGCCGTCGACGTTCGAGATCAACGCGGGTGTGTATGTGTTCTCCCCCGAGTTCGCCGGGCTGTTGCCGGATCGGGGGGATCATGAGCGCACGACGTTTCCCCGGCTGGCGCGGGAGCAGCGGCTTGCCGGGTTCACGATTCCGCAGGGGTCGTATTGGCGTGCGATCGATACGGCGAAGGATCTGACGGAGGCTGCCAAGGAGCTGGCGGCTTCGGGGCGCTGAGAGCTCGGGGGCTGACGTCTTCTCGCGGCTGCGGGCTCATTGTGGCTTGTCGCGCAGTTCCCCGCGCCCCTGAGTCCGCTGCACCCCCGTGCGTCAGAAGGGCCCCGCACCTCGAACGGTGCGGGGCCCTCTGTCGTGCCGGCCGGTGGGGGTCAGCCCAGGAGGCCGCCTACCAGGCCCGGTTGGCCGGAGGACGAGGAGTCGTCGCCCGTGCCGCGGGTCGAGCCGGAGCCGCCCGTCGTGGCGCCGCCGGAGGTGGGGCCGGACGAGGTGCTCGGGGCCTGGCCGGCCGGGGAGGACTGGCGGGGCGGGGCCTGGCCCGCGCTGCCCTGGGTCTGGCTGGGCCGGCCCCCGGTGACGGTGCCGGACTCCTGGGTGGCGCCCGGCCTCGACGTGGTGCCCGCGCTGGGGCCGGCCGAGCCGGACGTGGCGCCCTGGGTGGGCGTGGAGGAGGCCGACGGGGTCCGCTTGTGCTGCCGCTTGCCCGGTTCCTCCGGGAGCGGGGAGCCGGGCAGCTCGTTGCGCGGGGCCTCGCCGGGCCCGGGGACGACGACCCGGTCGGCGTCGCGGACGGCGCCGCCGAGCAGCGAACCGACGAGCAGCGTGAGGCCGGTGGCGACGGCGGTGACGAGGACGCCCCGGCGCAGCACGTAGCGGCGCAGGTCCCAGATGTCGGCGCGGGGGCCGAGGTGGCGCCAGGCGCTGCCGGCGAGGCGGCCGTCGACGGAGTAGACGGGGGCGCCGGCGATGATCAGCGGGGACCAGGCGGCGAGGTAGATGATGTCGGGGGTCTCGTAGACGGGAACGCTCTTCCAGCTGACGGTGACCAGCAGCGCCGCCGAGAGCAGGGCGCCCAGACAGGCGGCGACGCGCTGCCAGCAGCCGAGGACCGTCAGGACGCCGACGACGACCTGCGCGAAGGCGATCACCAGCCCCGAGCCGATCGGGTGCGCGAAGGCGAACTGGCGCAGGGGCTCGGCGACTTCCCAGGGATGCAGGGTGTTGAGCCACTTCACCATGGAGCCGCGCTCGCCGCCGTCGAAGTAGACGGGGTCGCACAGCTTGCCCATGCCGGCGTAGACGGAGATGAAGCCGAGGAAGACGCGCAGCGGGAGCAGGACGACGCCGAGGTTCATCCGGCGGCCCGGGTAGTAGGCGTGCCGGGCCGGGTCGTCGCCGTGGCGTTTGACGGGCCGCCGGGTCTCGTCCAGTTCGTCGGCGAGGTCCTCGAACTCGCCGTCTCCGTAGGCGGGTTCGTCGTAGACGCTGCCGACGGTGCGCATGGGCGGCAACAGCCGGGTGCCGTCGGCCTGTTCGCGGGTGCGCTGGTGGCCGACGATCGGGGTCTCGACGGTCCGGGTGAGCTCGTCCTCGTAGCCGTCGCCCTGGTAGCCGTCGCCTTGGTATGCGGTGCCTTGGTATCCGGTGCCGCCGTAGCCGCCGTGGTCGTATCCGGCGCCGTGGTCCGTGCCCGGTTCGGTGCCCACACGGGAGATCACCTGGGTGGCTCCGGCGTCGGCGGCGGGCTCGTCGGGGTGGCGGACGCTCTCGTGCCGCACGGCCTGGAGGAGCCGGTGGGCGCCGGTGTCGTCCGGAGCGGATCTGCCGCTCCAGACGACGGGACGGCGGCGGGCGGGGCCACCGTCCGCCGCGCCCCCGGCGGTGGCGACGGGGATGCGGGCGGTGTCCTCGGTGGCGGTCATGTGCCGTGCGACCCGTGGGGACTGCACGCGACGCGTCGAGACGCCCAACTGCACGCGGAAACTCGCGTGGTTGACGATGACCTGCGCCGGGTCGCTCGGCACCTTCACCATGCTCAGCGCGGGAGCGTCGTCGAGTCCCGACGAGCGGTCCCCCGTGGGTGTGCGGGGTGTTCTGGTGTCCACACTCATCTAACCGAGTGACGTCGGGATAGGACACTGCTTTGACCGGCCGGATCTGTCCGGACCCCGTCAAGCTTGTCCTTGTCGCCCCGATGCCCCCGGAATTACCCCGTACGGGTGAAGTGGCGGACGCCTGTTCAGCTGCGTCGGCGGGCCGCCTCGTACAGCACGATCCCCGCCGCCACACCGGCGTTGAGCGACTCGGTGCCACCCGGCATGGGGATCCGCACGCGGTAGTCGCACGTCTCGCCGACCAGCCGGGACAGGCCCTTGCCCTCGCTCCCGACGACGATGGCGACGGGCCCGCCCAGGGCCTCAAGATCGCCGAGCTCGGCCTCACCGTCGGCGGCGAGGCCGACGACCACGATGCCGGCCTTCTTGTACGCCTCCAGCGCGCGCGTCAGGTTGGTGGCGCGGGCGACGGGCGTACGGGCTGCGGCGCCGGCGGACGTCTTCCAGGCACCGGCCGTCATGCCGGCGGCCCGCCGCTCGGGTACGACGACGCCGTGGCCGCCGAAGGCCGAGACGGACCGGACGACCGCGCCGAGGTTGCGCGGGTCGGTCACCCCGTCGAGCGCGACGATCAGCGGGTCGTCGCCCTCGTCGGCGGCGGCAGCGGCGAGGTCCTCGGGGTGGGCGTACTCGTACGGCGGGACCTGGAGCACCAAACCCTGGTGGTTCAGCCCGTTCGTCATCCGGTCGAGCTCGGGGCGCGGCGCCTCCATGAGGTTGATGCCCCCGCGCTCGGCGGCGAGTTGCAGCGCCTCGCGCACCCGCTCGTCGCTGTCGATGAACTGCTGCACGTACAGCGTGGAGGCCGGCACGCCCTCGCGCAGCGCCTCGACGACGGAGTTGCGCCCGACGACGAGTTCGGAGGTGCCCTTGGCGCGCGGGCCCTTGGTGCGGCTCTGGGCACGGCGCGACTTGGCCTGTGCGGCGCGCTGCTTGACGTGCCCCTTGCGCGCCTCGGCGGGCGGCGTCGGCCCCTTGCCTTCCAGGCCCCGGCGCCGCTTGCCGCCACTGCCGACCTGCGCGCCCTTCTTGCCGGACATGCGGCGGTTGTTTGCGGCCATGACCTACCTGTCTGTGTGAGCGTTCGTACGTACGTCTATGCAGTGTGCCGCCCGGAGGCCCGGGCGGCACAATCGATCAGCTGTGGCTCTCGCCCCAGCGCTTGCCTCAGCGCGGGCCGAGGCTCCACCGCGGGCCCTGCGGGCTGTCCTCGATGACGAGGCCGGACTGGCTCAGCTGGTCGCGGATGGCGTCCGCGGTGGGCCAGTCCTTGCGGGCCCGGGCGGCCTCGCGCTGGTCGAGGACCATGCGGACCAGCGTGTCGACCACGCCGTGCAGATCGTCGCCGCGGTCGCTCTCCCCGGCCCAGTGCTCGTCGAGCGGGTCGAGCCCGAGGACGCCGAGCATGGCGCGGACCTCGGCGAGCCGGGCCACCGCGGCTTCCTTGTCGTCGGCGGCCAGCGCGCTGTTGCCCTGCCGGACGGTGGTGTGCACGACGGCGAGCGCCTGCGGCACGCCCAGGTCGTCGTCCATGGCCTCGGCGAAGGCGAGCGGCACCTCGGGGGCGGGCTCGACGACGCCGGCCTTCTCGACCACGCGCTGCACGAAGCCCTCGATCCGCGCGAACGCCGACTCGGCCTCGCGCAGCGCCTCCTCGCTGTACTCGATCATCGAGCGGTAGTGCGGGGTGCCCAGGTAGTAGCGCAACACGATGGGCCGCCAGCGCTTGACCATCTCGCTGACCAGGACCGAGTTGCCGAGCGACTTGGACATCTTCTCGCCGCTCATGGTGACCCAGGCGTTGTGCACCCAGTACTGGGCGAAGTCGTCGCCGTAGGCCTTGGCCTGGGCGATCTCGTTCTCGTGGTGCGGGAAGACCAGGTCGAGGCCGCCGCCGTGGATGTCGAAGGCGGTGCCCAGGTACTTGTGCGCCATCGCCGAGCACTCGAGGTGCCAGCCCGGGCGGCCGCGGCCCCAGGGCGTCTCCCAGTCGGGCTCGCCCGGCTTGGTGGCCTTCCACATCGCGAAGTCGCGCGGGTCGCGCTTGCCCGAGACCCCCTCGTCGGGCTGGCGCAGGTCGTCGATGTCCTGGTTGGACAGCGCCAGGTACTCGGGGAAGGAGCGGACGTCGAAGTAGACGCTGCCGTCCGCCACGTAGGCGTGCCCGCGCTCGATGAGGCCGCGCATCATCTCGATCATCTCGGTGATGTGGCCGGTGGCACGGGGCTCGTAGGTCGGCGGCAGGCAGCCGAGGGCGTCGTAGCCGTCGTTGAAGGCGCGCTCGTTCTCGTAGCCGATGGCCCACCAAGGGCGGTTCTGGTCGGCCGACTTGGCGATGATCTTGTCGTCGATGTCGGTGACGTTCCGCACGAAGGTGACGTCGTAGCCGCGGTACGCGAACCAGCGGCGCAGGATGTCGAAGTTCAGCCCGGAGCGGATGTGCCCGATGTGCGGGGCGGCCTGCACGGTGGCACCACACAGGTAGATCGAGACACAACCCGGCTGGAGCGGGGTGAAGTCACGGATCTGCCGGGCGCTGGTGTCGTACAGGCGAATAGTCACGGGACCAGGGTAGTAGGCCGTGGGGGGTGCGTGGGGCAGTCCCTTCGTTGTCGTGTGCGGGTCGTGGGGGCTGATCGCGCCCACGCGGCGGAGCCGCATGTCACACACAGCCCTGCGCCCCCAGGAGGACAGGACCGGTCATCGCACCTTCGCGACCAAGGCCGTCGCCACCGCCATCAGGCCCTCGTCGCGTCCCGGGAAGCCCAGGCCGTCCGTCGTCGCACCCGATACGGACACCGGTGCGCCCGCCGCCTCCGACAGCAGCTTCTGGGCCTCGTCCCGGCGTTTCCCGATCTTCGGTCTCGGGCCTACCACCTGTACGGCGATGTTGCCGATGCGGAAGCCCGCCTCGCGGACGATGCGGGCGGCCTCGGTGAGGAGTGTGACGCCTGACGCGCCCGACCACTCGGGCCGGCCCGTGCCGAAGTGCTGTCCGAGGTCGCCGAGGCCCGCCGCCGAGAACAGGGCGTTGCAGGCCGCGTGCGCGACGACGTCCGCGTCGGAGTGGCCCGCGAGGCCCGGGCCCTCGCCCTCCCACTTCAGGCCGGCGCACCAGAGCTCGCGGCCCTCCTCGAAGGCGTGGATGTCGGTGCCGATGCCGACCTGGGGCAGCAGGGGCTCGGGCGTGGACGCGTCAGAAGCCATCGTTGAGCCTCCTGCGGGCCAGGACCGCCTCGGCGAGGACCAGGTCCAGGGGGCGGGTGATCTTGAAGGCCTCCTCGTGGCCGGGCACCGCCACGACCGTGAGGCCGAGCTGTTCGACCATGCCGGCGTCGTCGGTGACGTCCCCGGTGACCGTCTCGTGCGCCCGGACCAGCGTCGCCCGGTCGAAGCCCTGCGGCGTCTGCACGGCCCGCAGCAGCGCACGCTCCGGCGTCGCGACGACCGGCTCCGGCTCGCCGGGCGTCCCGGCGGGCTCGACCTGCTTGACGGTGTCGGCGAGCGGCAGGGCCGGGACCACGGCGGGGGCGCCCTCACGGACGGCCTCGATCACGGCGTCGACGGTGTCCACCGGCACCAGCGGCCGGGCCGCGTCGTGCACCAGCACGATGTCGTGGCCGGGCGGCAGCGCGTCGAGGCCGAGCTTCACCGACTCCTGGCGGCTCCGACCGCCCGGGACGACGAGGAAGTCGGTCCGCTCGGGCAGCGCGTGCACGTCGAGCAGCGACTTGACCTCGGCGGCGCCGTCGGGCGGGGCCACGACCACGACCAGGGAGACGGCGCGGGAGGCGGCCATCGCGCGGACCGCGTGGATGAGCATGGGGGTGCCACCCAGCGCGCGGAGCGCCTTGGGGGCGCCCGGGCCGAGCCGTACGCCACGGCCGGCGGCCGGGATCACGGCCGCGGTACGGGCCGCGGCGGGGCCGTCGTGCGGCGAGGGACGCGAATCGTCAGACATCGGTTCCTGTCAGGTTTGTGTGCTGGCCTGGCGTGGGTATGGCCTGGAGGAGTGCCGGGCGCGACGCGCTCGACCGGCCCCTTCCGTGACGCTGGTCGAGGCGGCTGCCCGGGCCCGGCACGCCAAACACCGGATCGTGAGTGGTAACACATCCGGCGGTGACGGCGCATTCGGCGACCGAGTACGAACATGCCGCAGCGCCCGGCGACAGAAAAATCGTCATCGGGCACCGCGGCATTTCGATGTGCAGCGTTGATCTGCGTTGAACTGCTGCGTTGATCTGCAGAGTGCTGAGCGACAGGCTCCGCCTCAGGAGGCGAGAACCTCGTCGAGCAGGGCCTCGGCCTTGTCCTCGTTGGTGTTCTCCGCGAGGGCGAGCTCGCTCACCAGAATCTGGCGCGCTTTGGCGAGCATGCGCTTCTCACCGGCGGAGAGTCCGCGCTCACGCTCACGACGCCACAGGTCACGCACCACTTCCGCGACCTTGATGACATCACCGGAGGCGAGCTTCTCCAGGTTTGCCTTGTATCGACGGGACCAGTTCGTGGGCTCCTCGGCGTACGGTGCGCGCAGCACCTCGAAGACCCGGTCCAGCCCATCCTGACCGACCACATCACGCACGCCGACGAACTCCGCATTGTCCGCTGGCACACGCACTGTCAGGTCACCCTGGGCGACCTTCAGCACCAAGTAGGTCTTGTCCACGCCTTTGATCTGGCGAGTTTCGATAGCCTCGATCAGCGCGGCCCCGTGATGGGGATAGACCACGGTGTCGCCAACCTTGAACGTCATGTGACAGGTACCCCTTCCGTGGCTATCCAGGGTAACACGGAAACTGCGGGTTCTGAATGGCGTTTTCGCAGGTCAGGGCATATCTCGGGGCTTGACAAGTCCGACAGGAACGTGCTTCGGACAGGGAGTGGAAGAAGGTATTCGCAGGTCGGAGCGGCTCTCCGGGGCGAGCGAAACGCGTACGTTACACGCATCCGGGGCCGCCTTCAGAGGGCCAAACATCCCCATATGTCCGGTTGCGTGTGAGCGACTTCCGCTACTCCGTTCGGCGGCCCCACCCGGCTTCCGGCCGAATCCGGAATTGATCACACGACGTCCGGTGGAGTCCTCGGTGATCAATTTCCGGTGGCCCGCACATTCCTTCACGGAAAATTTTCGCTGCCGCCGGGGGGTCTTATATGAATGCCGGACGAGTGCACGGTCAATGTGACTCGGCAGTCACCTGTGACCCATGAGCCGCCAGTGACGCAGGTGGGATCCACCAGTGACGCAGGTGGGATCGGAGGGGCCCGGGGGGTCGGGTGCGGCGGCGCGGGAACGGCTCGGTAACCTAAGGCCCGCTGACAGACACTTAGGGCGGCTTTTCCGGCCGCTCCGCTCGAGTCAAGGAGTTGCCGCCGCCGTGAGCAGCAGCCTTCGACGCGGCGCCCTCGCCGCGGCCGCCATCGCGTTTTCGATCGCCTCGCTCGCCGCGTGCGGTGCCGGCAACGACGCCCAGACGCTGGAGATCAAGCCGGACAACGCGGCGACGAGCGTCGGCGACATCAAGGTCCAGAACGCGATCGTGATCACGCAGCCCGACCTCGAGTCGACCGGCCCGGCCGCGATCTCCGCCACCTTCTTCAACTCCGGCAGCACCGCGCAGACGCTGGAGTCCATCACCATCCCCGGCACCGGCAAGAAGGCCGAGCTCAAGCCCGCCAAGGGCGGCAGCCTGAGCATCCCGGCCGGCGGCCGGCTGATCCTGGGCGGCAAGGGCAACGCCACGGCCATGCTGCCGAGCAGCCGCGAGGCCGTCCAGGACGGCAACGCCCAGAAGGTCACCTTCACCTTCAGCAAGACCGGTGACGTGAGCCTGCGCGCGTTCGTCGTCCCCGCCGAGAGCTACTTCAAGGAGTGGGGCCCGAGCGAGATCCCGGCCGCGCCGGGCGCGTCGGGCACCCCGTCCGGCTCTCCGGCCGAGAGCGCCTCGGGCTCGCCGGCCGGGACGGAGAGCCCCGCCGGTGGCGAGACCCCGGGCGGCCACGAGTCGCCGGCCACGCCGACCGACGCGGCGTCCGCGAGCGCCTCGAACGAGGCGGACGCCGGGCACTGACCCGTCGGAACAGCCGTA
>NZ_GG657757.1:4040814-4122899 GCF_000158955.1 Streptomyces viridochromogenes DSM 40736
GCCCTTCTGTTGTCCGGTGTCCGGTTCTCGCCCCGCGGGCCGGTCTGCGGCTCGAACATGCAGCCCAGGCCGGTCTACGGCTCGAACGCGTAGCCCTGGCCGGCCTACGGCTCGAACTTGTAGCCCAGACCGCGGACCGTCACCAGGTAGCGCGGGGCACCCGGGTCCGGCTCGACCTTGGCGCGCAGGCGCTTGACGTGGACGTCCAGGGTCTTGGTGTCACCGACGTAGTCGGCACCCCAAACGCGGTCGATGAGCTGCATCCGGGTCAGCACCCGGCCGGCGTTGCGCAGCAGCATCTCCAGCAGATCGAACTCCTTCAGCGGCAGGTCGATCTTGGTGCCGCCGACGGTCACCACGTGCCGGTCGACGTCCATACGGACCGGACCGGCCTCCAGCGCCGCCGGAGTCACCTCCTCCGGCTCACCGCGGCGGCGCAGCACGGCCCGGATACGGGCCACCAGCTCGCGCGAGGAGAACGGCTTGGTGACGTAGTCGTCGGCCCCTATCTCCAGGCCGACCACCTTGTCGATCTCACTGTCCTTGGCGGTCACCATGATGACCGGGACGTTGGAACGGCCGCGCAGCTGGCGGCACACCTCGGTGCCCGGCAGGCCGGGCAGCATCAGGTCGAGAAGGACGAGGTCGGCGCCGTTGCGCTCGAACTCGTCGAGTCCGTCGGGCCCGGTGGTCGCGACGGCGACCTCGAAGCCCTCCTTGCGGAGCATGTACGACAGGGCGTCGGAGAAGGACTCCTCGTCCTCGACGACGAGCACTCGGGTCACGGAAGGACCTCCGGGGCGGGAAGCGTTTCGTACGCGGATGAATCGGGGGATGTTGGGGTGGACCGCCCGGCCTCTTCGTCGAGGCCCGCGCCTGGCGCGCGTTCTTCTCGGGCGGACTGCTGATGTGCGCGGTCGCGGGCCACACCGGCCTCCGGCAGCCGCAGCGTGAAGGTGGAGCCCTGGTTCTCGGCGCTCCACACCGTGACCTCCCCGCCGTGCGAGGCGGCCACGTGCTTCACGATCGCCAGCCCCAGTCCCGTACCGCCGGTGGCACGGGAGCGGGCCGGGTCGACGCGGTAGAAGCGCTCGAAGATGCGCTCCTTGTCCCTGTCGGAGATGCCGATGCCCTGGTCGGTGACGGCGATCTCGATGTGTTCCCCGCCGGGCGCGTTCACCCTGCGGGCCGCTATGCCGACGCGGGTGCGGGCGGGCGAGTAGTTGACCGCGTTCTCGACGAGGTTGCCGAGGGCGGCGGCGAGCTGGCCGCGGTTTCCCCACACGTGCAGGTCGGCGGTGCCGCCCGCGGCCATGGTGATCTGTTTGGTGCCGGCCTGGTGCCGGCAGCGGTCGATGGCCTCGGCGACGAGTTCGTCGACGCGGACCGGCTCGGCGTCCTCCAGCGGGTCGTCGTTCTGCACCCGCGACAGGTCGATGAGCTCCTGCACGAGGCTGGTCAGCCGGGTGGCCTCGATCTGCATGCGCCCGGCGAACCGCTGCACGGCCTCGGGGTCGTCGGAGGCGTCCATGACGGCCTCGGAGAGCAGCGAGAGGGCACCGACGGGCGTCTTCAGCTCATGGCTCACGTTCGCGACGAAGTCGCGCCGGACCGCCTCGATACGGCGGGCCTCGGTCAGGTCCTCCACGAGCAGCAGCACCAGCCGGGAGCCGAGCGGCGCGACCCGCGCGGAGACGGCCAGCGCGTCCCCGCGTCCGGTACCGCGCCGCGGCAGGTCCAGCTCGACCTGTCGTATCTCCCCGTCGCGCCGGGTGTCCCGGGCCATCTGCAGCATCGGCTCGACGGCCAGCTTGCCGCCGCGGACCAGGCCGAGGGCGTACGCCGCCGAGCTGGCCTTGACCACCGCGTCCGCCTCGTCGAGGACGACGGCGGACGACCTGAGGACCGACAGGACGGTGTCCACGCCCGGTGGAAGCACGGCGTCCGTGTGCAGGGAGGTACGTGTGGGGCGCTTCTGCTCGCGCTCGCTCCAGCGGAACGCCAGCATGGCGATGACACCGGTGAGTACCCCGGCGATCGCAGCCGCTGCGGCGACCGCCGCGTTCACGTCCATGCACCCAGGTTAGGCATGGCTCGGGCGCGGGCCACAGCCGTCGGAGTGCGAGCTCGAACACTCGTCGCCCAGAGTTCACCTTGGAGCCAGTACCGGTTCATTTGGGGTGACGGAAACGGACGCGTACGGGTCGGATCGTGGGAGCGTGGGGTGCGGACCGTTGGTGATACGACGGTCGTACCGCCGGTTGTCCGGTGGGCCCGGCCCCCCGGACCCCCGAAGTAGACGCACGAGAGGGAAGCCTGATGCGGGACGCGTACCACGAGGAACTGGACTCGATCAGCGACAGTCTGGTGGAAATGGCCCGGCTGGTCGGGTCGGCGATCGGGCGCGCCACGACCGCCATCCTCGACTCCGACCTGAAGCTGGCCGAGAACGTCATCGAGGCCGACCAGAGGGTCGACGAGCTCCAGCACGACCTGGAGGCCCGGGCCATAGCCCTGCTGGCCCGGCAGCAGCCGGTGGCGACGGACCTGCGGATCGTCGTCACGTCGCTGCGCATGTCTGCCGACCTGGAGCGCTCCGGCGACCTCGCCCAGCACGTGGCGAAGCTCGCGCGCCTGCGCTACCCGGACCGCGCGGTCCCGAGCGACCTGCACGCCACCATCCTGGAGATGGGCCAGCTCGCCCAGCGCCTGATGGCGAAGGCCGCCGAGGTGATCATCACCAAGGACGTCGACCTGGCGCTCCAGCTGGAGCAGGACGACGACGAGATGGACCTGCTGCACCGCACGCTCTTCCAGCACCTGATGGACGACCGCTGGAAGCACGGCATCGAGACGGCCGTGGACGTGACGCTGCTGGGCCGCTACTACGAGCGCTTCGCCGACCACGCGGTCTCGGTCGCCAAGCGGGTGGTGTACCTGGTGACGGGCGAGCACGCCGACGAGATCCAGGCGGACGTGCAGCCGGAGATCCAGGCCGTGACGGGGGCGGACAGCGCCTGAGCGGGCCGGGTGGGACTCGGCTGAGCGGCCGGGTGCGACGCGGCGGATTCGGCTGAGCGGCCGGGTGGGACTCGGCGGATTCGGCTGAGCGGCCGGGTGCGACTCGGCGGATGCGGTGGACTTCGGCTGAGGCGCGCGGACGCCTCCGTGCGCCGTTGATGCGCCCAGCACTACGGGCGTCCAATGGGCACAGGCACCAGCCTCGGAGGAGGAACCCATGGCCGATTCCCCCAGCACCACGCCCGACCCCGCGCAGGAGCGCCCGACCGAGCAGCCCGCCGAGATCAGGAACCTGACCCTGATCGCCGCGTGCGGCTGCGGCTCGGGCTGTGGCTGCGGGTGCCAGTCGGGCAGTCCCTGCCAGTGCGGCTGACGCCTGCACCTCGTTCGTACGACCCTGTGGGGCTCCGGCTTTCCCGGCCGGGGCCCTACGGCTGTGTGGGCCCCTATTGCGGGGTCGCCGACGTGCGCGTACGGGCGGAACATGGAACGCGAGGGTTCTCACGGAAGGAGCCGCGGGCCATGGCCAAGTACATGGATGTCCACCACAGCATGAAGGGCATCACCGAAGAGAAACTGCGCGAGGCCCACAACGCGGACCTCGCCATAGAGAAGGACGAGCAGGTCCACTTCGAGATGGCCTGGGCGGACCCGGAGTCCGGCCGCGTCTACTGCCTCTCGGAGGCCCCCTCGGCGGAGGCGGTCCAGCGCATTCACGAGCGGGCGGGGCACAAGGCGGACGAGATTCACCCGGTGCCGCTGACGGTGCAGTGAGCCGAGGACGCCGCCCGTGACGTGGCGCGGGCGGGCCGTCGACGTCGCGAGGGTCGGCCGAGTAGGCACTTGGCGGCCCTCGCCGGCGAGATCATGATGCGGGTATGCCTGCGAACGAGTCCTCCGCGACGAACCCGCCCCTCGCGGCACCGACCGCCGTACGCCTCCCCCATTACACGAAGGCCGACCAGGCCGAGATCCTCGGCGACGGCGACGATCCCTTCGGCGTCGCCGACACCGGCCTCACCTTCCTGCCCAAGGACGAGCACTTCGGCATCAGACACGGACACGGACACGGCGACCAGGGCGGCCGGCTCGTGGCGCATGCCGGTCTGCTCCGGCTTCCGATCGCGATCGGCGACGTGGAGACAGAGGTGGCCGGCGTCGGTGGCGTGGCCGTAGCACCTGACCAGCGAGGCCGGGGCCTGGCACGTCTCGTGCTCGGGGCGGCCCTCGACCACGCGCGCACGATGGGTCCCCGGCACGCGCTCCTGTTCTGCCGCCCTCCGCTCCTGCCGCTCTACCAGCGCCTGGGATGGCATCCGCTGGACACGGACGTACGGGTCGAACAGCCCGGATCCCGCTTGGTGACCATGCCGCTGCGGACCATGGTGACGCCCCTGCGCGACGACGCGGCCTGGCCTCCCGGGCCGGTGCGGTTGTTCTCCCTGCCGATGTGAGCCCTCCGGCTCACCCGGCACCGACCTCCGGCTGCGACCGCGCCCCTGACCCGGGCCCGGCCACCGCCGCCCCCTTCTCCTCCTGCGGCCGCTCGTCCAGCCGGCGCATCAGCACCCCGTACCCCAGCCCGGCCACCGTCCCCACCACCGCGCACAGCCCCCAGAGCCACTCCGCCCCGAACCGGTCGATGACGAACCCGGACAACAGGGGGGCGACGAGGCCGGCGACGGACCACGACATGGTGTACATGCCCTGGTAGCGCCCGCGGCCGTGCAGCGGGGAGAGCCGGACGACCAGCCCCGTCTGCGTCGGCGCGTTGACGATCTCCGCCAGCGTCCACACGCACACCGTGAGGGCGATGACGCCGACCGACCCGGCGAAGGCGGTGAGCCCGAAGCCGTACCCGGCGAGCAGCGAGGAGATGACGAGCAGTCGCCGTGGATCCCGGTGCTCGATGAACCGCGTGACCGGGATCTGGAGGACCACGATCAGTACGCCGTTGACGGCGATCGCCATGCCGTACTCGGCCGGCGTGAACCCGGCGTCGCCCATCGCCACCGGCAGCCCCACCGACCCCTGCTGGAAGATCAGCGCGACGAGGAAGGACAGCCCGACGACGCTCATGAAGCGCCCGTCGCGCAGGACGGTGCCGAGGCCGACGGAGTCGTCCCGGGCCGCCGTGTTCGCCGTCTCGGCGGGCTTGGACTCCGGCAGCTTCAGGAAGACGACGATCGCGCAGACCATCGTCATCGCCGCCTCGATCAGGAACCCGGCGAGATAGCTGGACTCGGCGATGAACCCGGCCGCCATGGAGGAGATCGCGAAGCCCAGGTTCAGGGCCCAGTAATTGAGGGAGAAGGCCCGGATACGGTCCTCCGGCCGCACGATGTCCGCCATCATCGCCTGCACGGCCGGCCGGGACGCGTTGCTCGCCGCGCCCACGAGGAAGGCCACACCGGCGATCGCGACCGGGTCGCGCACGAACCCGAGGAGCGCGACGGACACCGCGGTCGACGCCTGTGCGATCAGCAGGGTCGGCCGCCGGCCCAGCCGGTCGGTCATCACCCCGCCGCCCAGCGAGGACACGACACCGCCGAGCCCGTGCAGCGCGGCGACCAGACCGGCGTACGAGGCGGAGTAGCCGCGGTCGAGCGTCAGGTACAGCGCCATGAAGGTGGCGACGAAGGCGCCGAGCCGGTTGACGAGGGTGCTGGTCCACAGCCACCAGAACGCGCGGGGAAGTCCGGAGACCGTCTCCCGGACGGCATGTCTGGCGCGCAGGGCGTACGCATACGGCATGGACGGCATGGACTCCCCCAGAGCGGCACAGGACGTGAACGAGTCACGAGAACGCTGGATGTAAGTGGCGCACCCGGCGACCACAAGTTACAAGTGGCCGATTGACAGCGGCCACTCAATTAGCAGAACCCGTCAAACGTCCGCCTGCCGGGCAGCCACGCGAACGGGCGAATGCGTGGATTACGCTCTGGGGCATGGCCGACGCACCGTACAAGCTGATCCTCCTCCGCCACGGCGAGAGCGAGTGGAACGCGAAGAACCTGTTCACCGGCTGGGTGGACGTGAACCTCAACGAGAAGGGCGAGAAGGAGGCAGTCCGCGGTGGCGAGCTCCTGAAGGACGCCGACCTTCTCCCCGACGTGGTCCACACGTCCCTCCAGAAGCGCGCGATCCGCACGGCCCAGCTGGCCCTCGAGGCCGCGGACCGCCACTGGATCCCGGTCCACCGCTCCTGGCGCCTGAACGAGCGCCACTACGGCGCCCTGCAGGGCAAGGACAAGGCCCAGACGCTCGCCGAGTTCGGCGAGGAGCAGTTCATGCTGTGGCGCCGGTCCTACGACACCCCGCCGCCGCCGCTGGACGTCGACGCCGAGTACTCCCAGTTCTCCGACCCGCGCTACGCGACCCTCCCGCCGGAGCTGCGCCCGCGCACGGAGTGCCTCAAGGACGTCGTCGTCCGCATGCTCCCGTACTGGTTCGACGCGATCGTCCCGGACCTGCTGACAGGCAAGACGGTCCTGGTCGCCGCCCACGGCAACTCGCTGCGCGCCCTGGTCAAGCACCTGGACGGCATCTCCGACGCGGACATCGCGGGCCTCAACATCCCGACGGGCATCCCGCTGTCCTACGAACTCGACGCCGACTTCAAGCCCCAGAACCCGGGCGGCACGTACCTCGACCCCGAGGCGGCCAAGGCGGCTATTGAGGCGGTCAAGAACCAGGGCAAGAAGAAGTAAGCAGCACTGTTCAAGGCCCCTACCTGCGGTTTCTCCGCTGGCAGGGGCCTTGTTGCTGGGGGGCCGTCCGTGGGCCGTCAGCTGCTTGGTCGGGCCGTGCTCAGTTCCCGGGGAAGCCCGGCTCCGGCTGTTGCCTCGCTTCTGCTTGTGCTCCCGCCTCATGCAGGGCCGTGACGGCTTCCTCAGCGTCTTCCTGAGGCACGCCGACGAGGATCACGGCTGGGACCTCTGTTGCAAGGACCTTGCTGCGCCAGAGGCTCAGCCCCGTCAACCGACGAACGACCTGAACGACGTCCTGCACACGGACGCCGGTCTCAGTGAGCACCACGTCATGGGGCACGTCGTCGCACACCGACAAGACGTACTCGTCTGCCATCGCCACTCCCGCACCTCTCCTCCTCAGAGCGTACGAGCCCTCGACCGTCGTGTCGCGTCGGCTTGGCTGCTTCGAAGAGGGAGGCCACGGCCTTGTTCTCCCCGGGCCTCCAAGAGCACCGAAGATCAGCCACTTGGTCAGCGGAGGCCGCAGGGCCGGCTCAGGACGGGTTTCCTCCCGGACGGGGTCGTCCGTCTCGTTTCACGGAGGCGGTCACGACGGAAACGAGGGCGGTCACGCCCAGAGTCCCCGACATGACCAGCACCACGCCGACCACGAAAAGGCCGCTGGCGTCGTCCGACCAGTCGTAGAAGGCGGCGACGGTCAGGCCCACCGTGGTGCCGAGCACTGCACCTGCGATGTGGCGCCGGGATGCCGCCCAGCACACCGGTACGAGCAGGGTCAGCACCAGCCCGATCACCTGCCACGCCTCGTACGGGCCGGTCGTCGAACCATCAGGCTGCACGTCACGATGCTGGTCCCAGCCCAGCCAGGCAGCCCACATCGCTGCCGACACCCCGGCCAACACGAGGATCGGCAACAACTGGGGTAGGGGTTTCAGTAGTCCTCGGCGCATATCCCCAGCGTTTCGGCTCACCCAACCACCGGACAGAGCTCAAGTACTCAGCTCTGTCCGAGTACTTGAGCCATGTCAGCCGCGGCCGAGGACGCAGAACTCGTTGCCCTCCGGGTCGGCCAGGACCACCCAGGAGACGTCGCCCTGACCCACGTCGGCCCGTGTCGCGCCGAGAGCTACGAGCCGGGCGACCTCCTTCGCCTGGTCCTCCACAGGGTTGGACATGACGTCGAGATGGATGCGGCTCCGTACGACCTTGTCATCCGGCGTGCGGCGAAACTCCAGGTACGGCCCGACGCCCTTGACGGAGCGCAGCAGGGCGCGGTCGTCGGTCAGTTCATGGACGGTCCAGTCGATCGCCTCGCCCCAGAACCGGACCATGGCGCGTGGGTCGGCGCAGTCGACGACCACGGCGGCTATGGGGCCGGTGTCCCGGTAGAGCTCTCGGGGCTCCAGAACGCTGAACACGTTGCCCTCCGGGTCGGCCAACATCGTCCCCGGCACGTCGCCCTGGCCCACGTCGACGGTCGTCGCCCCGAGGTCTTTCAGGCGTGCTACCAGCTCCGCCCGATGGGCGTCGGAGGTGGTCGCGAGCTCGAGGTGCACGCGGCACTTCACCGTCTCCGGGTCCGGGACGCGGACGAGATCGATGCAGACGGCGGACGGGTCCGGCCAGTCGAAGCCCACAGGCTCCAGGTTGGTGACTCCAGGGCCTTCACTGGAAACACCCCAGCCGAGCACCTCCGCCCAGAAGTGACCGAGCGCCGAGTCGTCCCGGGCCTTGAAGTTCACCTGAACTAGTTGCAGCGTCATGCTGCGTACTCTAAGGAACGACCCTCAGCGCGCCACTCGATAGCGCAGGTAGACGACTTTCGAGCCGAAGGTGCGGGTCTCGACGAGGTCGAGATCCACCCGGCGCTCGTGCTGGGGAAAGAACGGGATGCCGCCGCCGACCAGCACCGGGTGGACCATGACCCGGTACTCGTCGATAAGGTCCGAAGCGGCCGCCTCGGCGGCGAGCGTCGCGCCACCGATCGCGATCTCGCCCTCCCCCGGCTCGGCTCGCAACCGCTCGATCTCCTCCACCAGACCGCCGGAGACCAGTCGGGCGTTGCCCTGCACCTCCGACAGCGTGGTGGAGAACACCACCTTCGGGAGCGGGTTCCAGAGCGCGGCCCACTCGTGCCCTGAGTCGTCGAGCGATGGATCCTGGTCGGCGGTCTCCCAGTACAGCATCGTCTCGTACAACCGTCGTCCCATCAGGTGGACGCCGACCTGACGAATATCGTCGATCCAGAAGCGGAAGACCTCCTCGTCGGGCACCGTCCAGTCGAAGCGGCCGTCCGGCCCGACGATGTAGCCGTCGAGTGACATGCCCATCGAATAGGTCACGCTGCGCATCGGAAGACCTCCTCGGTGACGGGTTCGACCGTACGGCCGCCGAGGCGCGAAGTGAGGTTCCGGCAGCGACTGCCCCAGGGACGCTGCATACCTTTATGCCCGCTGTGGCGGCCTCGCAGCCCGGCGAGCGTGCGGGCGCGGCTACTGACTGCGGGGCCGGCGGCCCTGGGCTCGGTCCTCCATGGATTCCCAGAAACTCCTCATGTTCGGCAGCGAGGCTCCTTGCCACCACATGGTCTGCCGGAAGTTGAGGAACCTATGCTTCGCAACGAGTTCACGCTGCTTTCGACAGAAGGCCTCACTCATCTCGGATTGATGAATATTGTCGGACTTAGGCGGATAGGGGCAGAGTTGTACCGGACAGCCTGAGGCACAATTCTCGCGCCCCAGGGTCAACTTCTCTGTCGAACCGGGACGGCAGGGGTCGAGCCACCCTCGGTCGCCGCGGAGGCACGAGGGCAGGTCGGTGCCCCCGGTCTGTTTGAGGCGCGTTTCGAAGTCCTTCGAGGAAGGCGGGTCCCCTCGGTCGGCCAGGTTGAGCAGGAGCAGCACGTCGGCCACAAGCTTCCGTGCTCGCGGGTCGAGCAGGCTCCAACCCGCTGAGGGCGGAACCCACAGGTGATCAATAGTGTTCATCCGGTCAAGGTGCCTGGACTCGGAGCCCACTCTCGACACGACGCCGAACTCGTCTATCCACAGGAACCGTTCCGGCGCGTGATGCTCAAGAGCGAGTACTGCCATGTCGGCACCGGCAGTCACGAACGGATGATGCACCCTCCGTCCGTTGGTTACCGCCAGTGGCGAACGAGCCTCGGTGCCCGCGGTGTCGAGCCAAGCGTTCACCTTGGACCGCGCCTGTGAGTAGGTCAGCCGCTCTGGCTCCGGATGCTCGCTGTCCGCATCAGGCATATGCCAAAGGCACAGCGCCTGGATGAGAGTGAGTTGAGTGAACCAGAAGTCCGTCCGGCGCAGCAATGAATTGGCCCGACTGATCAGATAGCTTTCACATTCCGGCGTATTATGTCGGTGCTGGCGACGCCGATTGGCTGCATATTTGAATCCTTGCGCCAAAGCAACCTGTTTTACCAGGCACCCTCCTTCACCTTCTGGGCTCGCGCCGCCCATTGCCCCATGCAGCACTCTTTCAAATTCCTCATTGACCCATTCCAGGTTGTGCGAGTGTTGCGAATTATCTCCCGTGTACTGCTTGTGCCACACTGATGCACTCCCAAAGAGCATGGGGAGAAGCCACGATCGCGCCACTTCTTCCCACTCACCAGGGGAGTCTTTCTCCTCTTCGCGCCGCTCATCAAGATTGCGCAGCGTACTTATGCCCTTTGTTCCGCTGTCGGCGAATTCCTGCACCGCGGCAAGCCTGATTCCGTGTGAACGGTCGGTTCCCGCGATCGCATTCAGTGCTTCGTACCCTTTTCTCAGACCTTCCTCCAGCACCTCTGCCTTTTGGTTCCTTTGCGGCATACCCTTATACAGGGCCCGACTGTCCTCCAGGTTGTGAAGGGTGGTGGCCAGTGATCGAGCAAGGCGCAATTTAGCTTGCCCAATAGTCCACTGATCGGTGACGATCTTCTCCTCGCCCTGCTTGTTTTTGATCCAGCCAACCAGCCTCTCCGCGATACCAGCAAAACGCGCTCCGCCCATTTCGCTATCTATCTCAAACGCATGAATAAACACCTCGAGCACCTTACTCGGGTCGGCACCCCGCATTGCCTTCTCGAAAGTATCGAACCCCTCATCGAAATTCAACCTCTTGTACCAGGGTTCCAGTTTCAGAAGCAGGTCTTCCTTTTCCCTGTCCAGCATTTCTCCAGCGGCGCTGAACGAAGTTCCGTGACTATAGGCATACATCGAAAGCGCGAGGAGGAACTCGTTGCCGACGTCAAGATGTTCTTCTCCTTCCACCCGCTTCCACATCGCGTCTCGTATATATTCGGGACTCAGCGCAATATGCATCATTCGGGATCCGAGATATGCCTGCATGATGCTGTGCGGGAAGCGAAGACCGTCACCGTAGGGCTCCACCAGGCCCAGTTTCGCGCCAAGCGTCGTTGCCAGCTCACGGCCGATTCCCGATGCGCTTTGGAGCTTTTTCAGCTTGTCCTTTACCTTTGTGCAGTCTTCAAGCGGTTCATGGGTTTCCGGCCGTCCCTCGAAAAGATATCTGAATTCTACGACCACGGAGTCTCGCTGCAACCCAATGCAAGCGAGGAGCGATATTTGGTCGATGACTTTGCGTCTGACGTCCGTGGAGATTTGCACGTGGCGGTGCAGCATGCCGTCACTCACGGCGGTCACCCATGTCTTGAGCAGGTGAAGTCGTTGATTGGTAAGTATTTCGTGGCTTCGTGTGTCCAAGTCGGTGTCTGCATCCCTGTAGCGGAGATGTTTCGTCAGACCCTGGTCGCAGAGTTCTTTCATGAGCTGTAGATAAAGGGGGGATTCGACTACTCTTGCCACCCGCACTACATATTTGAGTCGCTGTTCGTCCTCAGTGGAGTGGTCTTGGCTCGATCTGAGGTAATCAAGCGCCTCTTCCTCGTTCAGAGGCTCCAGGTCGATAAGGGAAGCGTTGATGCCACGGATGGGGTCATGTGGCCTCGATGCGATGACCAGAGGAAGGTTTTGCTCATTCGCACGCTGTACAGCATCCCGGATCAATATGTCACGCCCGGACCCGATTCCATCACTGATCAGTAGTTCCTCAAGACCGTCAGCCAGCACAACGATCCTGCCGTTGTTGCGCAACTTCTGCCAGAGTTTCTTCGGGTCGACCGTGAAGGGCATGATGCGAGAACGAGTCCTGATGATCTCGTAGAAACGCTGTTCACCGAGCGCCTCGAAGTCGAGGTTCTCCCTGTCCTTCGTCTCCCGTGCTTGTTTTTCACGAAGCCGGATGGGCACCGGGATGTAACGTTCTTTTGCCAGTTTCTCTGCCAGTTTCAGCAGTACGGCCGTCTTCCCCGCGCCGGCGCCTCCCATGATCAGCTGCGGCCGGGGGTTCTCCTTGGCGGTCACCTCCTTGAGAATGGTGTGGCAAAGCGCGTCACGACCCACGACCTCGCCGAATATTCTTCCTGCCGTAGGGACGACTCCGTGTGGGTTGTTCCTGACCGTCTTCAAGTACTTCCGCTTGACCGGCCAATAGGCCGCCACGAGGAAGAGAAGGGCAGTCAAAGCGAACAAGAACAATGTTGTGAGCCCACTGGCGAGACCACTACATGCAAGCGGGTGCCCTGTGCACCCCTTTTCAAAGGGTCCGGGATTTCTTGGGGCTGGAGAGAGCAATTCGACGATACCCCAGGCCATCCAGGCGACGAACGCCATTGCCAGGACAAAAATCAGAACACCTGAAATCGAGCGACCAATCACCTGCGGCCAATTGCGCACGTAGTGGCGGTCGCGGTAGGACCAGTAGGAACGTCTGGCCCGCTCCTGTGTGTCGGCAAGGAAATTACGAACGCCGCCTACTACTCGCCTGAGTGTCCGGTGGATCGCCCCCGGCTCTCTATGCTGCTTTTTCGGTGCCCGGAAATCCGCGTCGTTCATATGCTCCTCCCGCGGGCCGGAGGTACAGCGCCGCTCACCAAGGCGGGCTGCGGGGTAACCGAAACGAGGGGAATGTTTCTCCCAGGTTCGCTTGGGGCTGCGGCTCGGGCAACCTGGGGCCGTCGCAGGGCTCAGTCGTCGGAAGCGTGCAGCCTGGCGAAACGCTGCTCGATCATCCAGCGGCACGCACACATGAGGCCGCTGGCAACCACGACCACGGACTCCACGCCGAGCAGTTCAGCGTCGACAGCAGGCACTCGACGTCCGCGGCTTTCCAGGCGGAGGCTGAGAGACCGTCATCGCGGCTACGTCGGCGCGTCCCCGGCGGCCTCATCGTCGCGCCGGCCGAGCAGATCGGCTGAAGGGATCAGCTGAGGGGCCAAATTCAGTGGCGGAGCCTCCCCGCCCCCTCCACCATGCCCCCATGGCCCCGGACGAGCACACCAGTGATGCAGCGCCCACTCGGTGGACGCGGGCGGGCGTCCACCCCGACATGTGGGTGGATCCGGGTGACGACCCCCGCGAGACCGATGTCGAAGTCGTCGACGAGCGCGGGGCGTTGCTCGACTGTCTGCGGCATTTTCGGCTCACGCTGGAGATGAAGTGCGCGGGACTGGACGCCGGGCAGATGGCTCAGCGGTCCGTACCGCCGTCGACGATGTCGCTGCTCGGGCTGGTGCGGCATCTGACCGAAGAGGAGCGGCGGTTCCGGCGGGTGATGGCCGGGGAGGACGCGCCGAAGCTGTACCGGACCGACGAGGATCGCGACGGGGACTGGAACGGCGCGGTCGCCGACCAAGCGGTCGTGGACGAGGCCTGGCGGCAGTGGCGGACCGAGGTGGAGAGGACCGACCGGTACCTGGACGGGGCCACCGATCTCGCCGCCACGAACACCGGCTTCTCCGAGCTCGGCCCCGAGCCCGGTGGCCGGCTCCAGCTCCGTGACGTGCTGCTCGCCCAGATCGCGGAGTACGCACGCCACTGCGGCCACGCCGACCTCCTGCGGGAGCGGGTCGACGGCCGGGTCGGGCAGTGAGCGGGCTTCCTTACCCGTGAGGTAATCGACGCGCCCGCAGTGCCCCGGCAAGCTCAGCCTCATGACGCCTACCAGCACCTCGGACGCGACCCGCGCCACCGTTCAGAAGTTCCTCGAGCTCCGTCTCGCCGGGGACACCGCCGGACTCACCGCGCTCTTCGCCGACGAGGTCGACTGGGTGCTCGCCGAGAATCCGGGGGTGCCGTGGATCCGGCCGCGGTCCACGGCCGCCGAATGTGCCGCGCAGTTCGACGAGTTGATGGAACACACCGTGCCGGAGGAGGCTCGCGCCTCCGTCGACGCCTTTCTCGTGGAAGGGAACGACGCCGTCCTCACGGGGCACCTGTCGGGGACCGTGCGGGCGACCGGGAAGTCCTTCGAGGGGCCGTTCGCCCTGCGGCTCACCGTCGAGGACGGGCGGATCACCCGGCACCACCTCTACGAGAACAGCCTGTAGATCGCCGAGGCCTGCGGTCGGTGACCACGTCCTACCGCTCGACCAGGACGTTCGTGGACTCCGCGCCGCTGGAGACGCCCGAGGGTTCCTCCGGGTCGGACGGCCACCAAGGGGCCGTGACCGCCGCGGACAGCACCGCGCCGACCTCGCTGTAGCCGGGCGCGGCACGTGGCAGCGCCAGGCGGACGCGGACGGTTCGGGACTGGCCAGGGGCGAGGGCGAACTCGTCCGTCTCGATGTGCGTTCGGCCGGTCAGGTCGGTCCAGCGGCCCTTGTCCCCCCTGTCCCCCTGGTCCTCCACCGACCAGGGCAGGCCGCTGACTGACTGGCCGGCCGCGCCGGGGCCGAGGGTGATCGCGATGCGCAGGCCGGAGCGGGTGAGCTTGCCTGCCGCGTTACGGACCCGCACCTTCCACTCCACGGGTGGGCCGCCCTCCGTCGCCCTGAGCACGTCCGGTGCCTCGATGGCGAGGTGCGTGGGGTCGATCGGCAGCCGGAGCCGCGGTGCCGATGCCGCCGCGTGGGCGCTTGGTGTCCAGCCCTTCCGGGCCAGTTGCGCGGCGACGGTGGAGGTGGGGCCTTCGCCGGAGCCGCGCTCCCTGTCGGCGGTGAACAGCCGGAAATCGAATGCCCTCCGGGCCTTGCCGTGGTGCGCGAGGGGCAGTACGGCGACGAACTCCCCGTTGTCGTCCTGCTCGTTGGTCCACTGGAGCGGAACGTCGTGCCACGCGCCGTCTTCCCGGACCTGGAGCCGGTCGGGGGTCAGACCGGTGTAGAGCCCCAGGACGCGTTGGGCCGCCTGCGCGTCGGTGAGGCGGCCCTCGACGGAGACGCGGAAGGGGAGCGGCGGGCCGCCGGGGACCAGTGAGTCTCTCTCGCCCAGGTGGATGGCGGGACGTGGTGCCGATACGGCCGGGCTTCTGTCCGGCGACGCGTCCGGCGCTCGGCCGGCGCACCCTGTGATCACCGACAGGGCGACGAGCAACGCGAGCGGAGCGATTAATCCAGGTATTCGGGCCTTTGTCACGGGAGACCTCCGCGCGGAGTCTAGTCACCGATCCCGGCGGGGCACATCGACCCGTCACATCAACCCCTCCGCACCGACCGCCAGTACTGCCGCCCACCCTCGTCCCGTACGACCACCCCCAGCCGCAGCAACTCCCCGCGCAACTCACGGGCGTCATCGGCGTCGCCCTCGTGCTTGCGGGCCTGTGCGCGTGCCCTCAGCAGGGCGTCCGCGCCCTCGGGCAGGCCGGGGGTGCCGGGGACCCAGCGGCGGAACTCGGCGCGGTACGGGTCCTCCGCCGCCCACTCGTAGCCGTGCTCGGCGAGCGCGTCCGTGAGGCGGCGCCAGGGCAGACCGCAAGGCTCCCGGGCCAGTTCCAGGCCGTCCGGGGCCAGCACCACGAGGTGCTTGCCGTCCCGGGAGAGCGCCGCGATCTCCTCACGGGCGAACTCCTGCACGCTGTCCCTGATCGTCAGGGTCACGTGGGTGCCGGAAACCCGGACGGACAGCGACTCGTGCACGGCGGTCAGGCCCAGCAGCAGGCCGCCGAGCGCGCCCACCGCGACGGTGCCGAGCGTGAGGGCGGGTTCCGGGACCGACGTCAGCAGTTCGGCCGGGCCCTCCAGCGGTGCCCACGGCAGGGACAGCAGCCAGCGGGCGAGGAGCGGGAGCGCGGCACCGATGCCGGCGCCCACCCCTGTGCAGAAGAGGGTGATCGCCCAGGCCGATTCGGCCAGCTCCGTTGCCGAACCGCCCGTCGGCGGATCGGGTCGCTCGCCCATGTCCACGTGCCTCGCGTCCTCCATGGAGCGAGTCTCGGCCGGAACGGCGTGCTCTGTCGTCAGCCGTTGGTCTACACGTCCGCGACTTTGGTCGCCTCAGGGCAGCGCACCGTCTCACGGGTGCATCCGCGCCCCCTTCACCACCTTGTCGACCGCGTTCTTCGGGCCGTACACCGCGAGGCCGACCAGGTCCAGCTCCGCCGTCGGCACCGCCCGTACGGCCGCCCGGTTGTCGCGGTCGTTGCCCGTGCCGAACAGGTCGGAGGTGAAGACCGAGCGGGGCAGGGAGCGGGACAGGGCGCGGGTGTGGGCCGTGGTCAGGGTTTCCTTGGTGGCCTCGAAGACGAGGACCGGCTGGCGGAACATCGGCAGGTAGGGCACGCCGTCCGCGTCCTCGTACGGGTCGCCGATCACTTCGGGGATCTGCGTTCCGAGGCCGCTGACCAGGAACGACGTCACGTTGAGGCGCTGCCACGGCTCCAGGTCCGCACGCAGCAGTACGGCGATCTTCGTGTCGAAGCGGATCGGCTCCAGGGGTGATGCGGTGTTCATGATCCGAGCGTGCCCGGCAGGCCCCGCCGGGGTCTTGTACGTTCTTTGCATGGCCGCAGAGCGCCTTTCCGAGCCCTCGTCCGGGTCCTCGTCCGGGTCCGCATCCGGGTCCTCCCGGACCGTCTCCGCCTGGCGGCCCCCCGTCGCCGGTGTCGTCGAGGTCTTCCACGCCCGTTTCACCGAGTACGCGTATCCGATGCACGTCCACGAGGCCTGGACGCTGCTGATCGTCGACACCGGCGCCGTGCGGTACGACCTCGACCGGCATGAGCACGGCACCCCGCACGACACCGTGTCCCTGCTGCCGCCGCACGTGCCGCACAACGGCTCCCCGGTCAGCCCGGAGGGCTTCCGCAAGCGGGTGCTGTATCTCGACGGGACGTATCTCGGGGACGAGCTCATCGGGGCCGCCGTCGACCGGCCCGATCTGCGCGATCCGCTGCTGCGGCGGCGCGTCGGGCAGCTGCACGGCGCGCTGGTGCGGCCCGGTGAGGAGCTGGAGGCCGAGAGCAGGCTGCTGCTCGTCGGGGAGCGGCTGCGCGGGCACCTGCGCACCGAGGGTGCCGCGCCCCGTCCCGCCGATCCCGTCCTGGCGCGGCGGCTGCGGGAGCTCCTCGACGAGCGGGTCGTCGAGGGCGTCGCGCTGCGGGAGGCCGCCGGGCTGCTCGGCGTCCATCCCGCCCATCTCGTACGGGCGTTCAGCACGGCCTACGGCATCGCCCCGCACCAGTACCTCACGTCCCTGCGCGTGGGGCGCGCCCGGCGGCTGCTCCTGGAGGGGCGCGCGCCGGGGGACGTGGCGGTGGCGACCGGGTTCTTCGACCAGTCGCATCTCACCCGGCACTTCCGGAAGCTGGTGGGTGTGCCGCCGGGGCGCTATCGCAGCAGCGCGCGCTGAGCGTCGTGGAGATTGCGCGGCCGTACGGCGTCCGTCGTGCCGTACAGCTCCAGGCGCGAGTGCAGGTCGCCGGTGAAGTCCGGTACGTCGATCTGGTCGAACTCGGTGACCTCGTTGAGGCCCACGGTCGCGGAGTGGGGGGCGAGGCCGTCGAGGCGGATCATGCCCGCGCGGCCGTTGGTCACTCGGATGTTCCAGTGGGTGAAACGCGCGCCGAACAGCGGCCCGGCGCTGGCGTCGCCGCCGTGGCGGCCGTCGTTGTGGACGGTGATGTCGGTGCGGACGTTGGCGAAGGGCAGGCCGCGGTGGCTGTCGAAGGTGCCCATCCGCATGTCGCCGCGGGACCAGACGTTGTGGGAGGACAGACCCTCCACGTTGATGCCGTGGAGCTGGGTGCCGGCGGGGGCGGGGGTCGTGCGGGCCTCGATCGTGAAGTCCTCGATCAGGTTGTCGTGCGAGCCCTCGCGGCAGAAGTACGGGTGGTGGACTCCTCGGCCCGCCACGCGCGTGTGCCGGAGCGTGCAGGCGGAGGCGGCCACCAGGCCGAAGCCGTTGTCGACGTGGCGGACGGTGACGTCGTCGGCCCAGCAGTCGTAGGCGCACTGGAAGACGACGCCGTTGTGGCCCTTGTCGAGGAGGTGCGGCTGCTGCGGGGTCTCCACGGCCTGAAGGGTCAGTCCCTCCACGCCCGATCCGGTCAACTCCCTCACGTGGGTGGTCAGTCTGGGGTCCCACTCGGGGCGTACATCGAGCGGGAGGGGGCGTTCGAGGGTGACCTGGCGGCCTCGGACGCGGGTGATGCGCACCGGCCACTCGTAGGGGACGTACGAGGTCAGTTTCGTCTTGTCGTCCCAGGTGTACGCCTCGGGGCCGGGGCCGCCGCCGGACATGTGCTCCAGCAGCGTGTGGCCGGCGTCGTCGGCGAGGCGGAGGAGGACCAGAGCGCCGGGGCGCAGTGCCGAGGGGTCCTGGACCGTCACCGTCCAGGACCCACGGCGTGCCGGGGCGAGCGTCGTGAGCGTGCGCCACTCGTCACGCCGGTTGCCCGTCCAGCCCTCGAACGGCCAGGACTTCGCCCTGATCGCGGCGACGAGGGAGTCCCAACGGGCCTCGGGGGCCAGCCAGATCAGACCGCCCGCCCAGGACCAGGAGGACTTGTCGCCGCCGTAGCGGGAGCCGTAGACGCCGATCAGTTCGGTGAGGTTCTTGGTCGCGAGGAGTGTCGTACGGCCGCTTCCGGCGCCGCGCAGGACCACGTTCGAGTGGCCGACGCGGATCACGTCGTCGATACGGAACGTGCCGGGCGGGATGGTGACCGTGCCGCCGCCGGCCCTTCCGGCGGCGGCGACGGCGCGGTTGATCGCGGGGGCGGAGTCGCTCGTGCCGTTCGCCACGGCACCGAAGTCACGGACGTCGGCCACGACGGGGCGGCGGGGGAAGCGGCGGGTTCCGCCGCGGTGACCGGCCCGGCCGACGAAGGGGATCTGCGGGTGAGTGAAGGGGTGTCCGGTGAACTCGCGCCAGAGGGAAGGAACTGAAGGCACTGAAGGGACGGGTAGGGCTGAAGGCACTGAAGGGCCTTCGACGGGGGCCGCCTGTGCCGTGCCGGTCGTCGTTCCCGTTATCGCGCCGAGCGCCACGGCCGTGGTCCCGCCGAGCAGGGCCCGTCTGGTGAGATGCGCATTGCCCATGTCCGTACGCCCTCCATGCGGCTCGTCATGGATGTGAACGACGTTCAGAATTGCGTCGGTTGGTGAGCATGCCATGGGACCCCTACGCCGGGAAGAGGGTGCGCAGGGGTTGGGTCAAACGTCTTGGTGCGGACCTGAAGTCAGCCTGCGGGCCGCTGGGTCAGGTGGCTGAACGCATCCAGGTTCCGCGTCGATTCACCGCGCGCCACCCGCCACTCGTACTCCTTGCGGATCGCCGAGGCGAAGCCCAGCTCCAGCAGGGTGTTGAAGGCACCGTCGGAGGCCTCCAGGACCTGGCCGAGCAGGCGGTCGATCTCGTCGGCGGTGACGGCGGACAGGGAGAGGCGTCCGGTGACGTAGACGTCGCCGTGCTGGTCGACGGCGTAACTCACGCCGTAGAGCTTGAGGTTGCGCTCCAGGAGCCAGCGGTGGACGCCCTGCTCGTTCTCGTCGGGGTGGCGGATGACGAAGGCGTTCAGCGAGAGGGAGTGGCGGCCGACGATCAGGGAGACCGTCGTCTTCAGCTTGCGGGTGCCGGGGAGCTGGGCGACATAGGTGCCCGGTTCCGGGCTCTCCCACTCCAGCTCGGCCTCCTTCAGCGCTCCCTCGACGACCTGCGCCGCGCGCTGTTGCTGATCGGTTTCACCCATGCTGCGAGCGTACGCGACGGCGGTGTGCCTGCATCGCGGCCGTGTAGACGTCCGCGGTGGCGGCGGCCGCGGTGTCCCAGCCGAAGGACTGGGCGTGGCGGGCGGCCTGTGCGCCGAGCCGGGGGGCGAGCTGCGGGTCGTCGGCGAAGTGGCCGAGCACGCGCGCGTACGCGGCCGGGTCGTGGCCCTGCACGAGGAAGCCCGTGTGTCCGTCGCGGACGGCGACCGGCAGGCCGCCGACCGATGCCGCGAGCACCGGGGTGCCCGCCGCCTGGGCCTCTATGGCGACCAGGCCGAAGGACTCGCTGTAGGAGGGCATGACCAGGACGGAGGCGGCGCGGAACCAGTCGACGAGTTGTTCCTGGCCGACCGGCGGGCGGAACCGTACGACGTCCGCGATGCCGAGGCGGGCGGCCAGCTTCTGCAGGCCCTCGGGCTTGGCGAGGCCGCTGCCGCTGGGGCCGCCGACGACGGGGACGAGGATGCGGGAGCGCAGGTCGGGGCGCTCGTCGAGGAGGACGGCGACGGCCCGCAGCAGCACGTCGGGGGCCTTCAGGGGCTGGATGCGGCCGGCGAAGAGGGGGATCAGGGCGTCCTGGGGCAGGCCGAGACGGGCCCGGGCGGCGGCGCGGCCGTCGGCGGGCGAGAAGCGGCTGAGGTTCACGCCGGGGTGGACCACGGCGACCTTGTCGGCCTCGGCCGCGTAGTGCCGGACGAGTTCGTCGGCCTCTTCGGTGGTGTTGGCGATGAGCCGGTCGGCGGCGGAGACGATCTGGGTCTCGCCGATGACGCGGGCGGCCGGCTCGGGCGTGTCGCCGTCGGCCAGGTTGGCGTTCTTGACCTTGGCCATGGTGTGCATGGCGTGCACCAGGGGGACGCCCCAGCGCTGCGCGGCGAGCCAGCCGACGTGGCCGGAGAGCCAGTAGTGGGAGTGGACCAGGTCGTAGTGGCCGGGGCGGTGACCGGCCCAGGCCTGCATGACGCCGTGTGTGAAGGCGCACAGCTGGGCGGGGAGGTCCTCCTTGTTGAGGCCCTCGTAGGGGCCGGCGTCGATGTGCCGGACGAGGACGCCGGGGGCGAGTTCGACGGTCGGCGGGAGGGCTGCGGCGGTCGCGCGCGTGAAGATCTCGACCTCGACGTTGATCGCGGCGAGGCGCTGCGCGAGCTCCACGATGTAGACGTTCATGCCGCCGGCGTCGCCGGTGCCCGGCTGGTGCAGCGGGGACGTGTGCACGGAGAGCATGGCCACCCGGCGGGGCTTGCGGTGCAGCCTCAGGCGCGCGGGAGCGGACGCGGAGCGCCGCCCGAGCCTGCCGATGTACTGGCTCACGTGGCGTTCCTCCTCGCTCCGGGCATGCCTTTCGCAGGGCGCACGTGCCCTCCGAGGCGGAAACACCGGAAGGGGGCGCTCCATTTCCCGGTTCGCGACTTTTACCGAATCATTACCGGTCCTCGCTCAACCGTTCGACGTGTGGGGGTATGCCCCGGGGCGCGCGACGGGCGGGTGAACTCGACCGGAAAAGCCAGGTCACTCCGGTTGTCCTGGTCATGAAAAGGTCGGCGGCTCCCGCACTCCGGGCAACCGGGCCCGACGGCACGCTCCTGCTCGACGATCTGCGCGTCGGGCTCGCCGAGGACACGGCCCGCCCGGACAGCACCGGCACCGCCCAGCAGTCCGATGGGCCGAGGCCGGGGGCCGGGACCGAGGCCGGGGCCGGGGGCCGAAACCGGGAGCCGGGGGCCGAAGCCGGGAGCCGGGGCCGGGGGCCGAAGCCGGGGGCCGAAACCGGGAGCCGGGGGCCGAAGCCGGGAGCTGGGAGCCTGGGCTCAGGTGCCGCTTACCCTCGTACGCATGACATCCCGCGCAGCGCCCCGCCCCCACTCCCGGCTTCGCCCGGGCGCGGGGACCCCGGTCGTGGGAACGGTGACGCGCGGGACGACCAACCCCAACCGGCTGCGTCGTATGGACCGCTGGATCGCGGCCACGCACGGCGCGGAGCTGCGCCGTGCCGCCGACCCGGTGACGGTCGACCTCGGGTACGGCGCCGCCCCCTGGACGGCCGTCGAACTGCTGCACCGCCTCCGTACGGTCGCCCCCCGCGCGCGCGTGGTGGGCGTCGAGATCGAGCCGGCCCGGGTCGCGGCGGCACTGCCGTACGAGCGGGCGGGGCTCGTCTTCCGGCACGGCGGGTTCGAGATCCCGATCCCGCAGCGCCCCCTGCTCGTCCGGGCGGCGAACGTGCTGCGGCAGTACGAGGAGGGCGAGGTCGCGGCCGTGTGGGAGCGGCTGTGCGCCCGGCTCGCGCCGGCCGATCCGGCGACCGGTGCGCGCGGCGGGCTGCTGGTCGAAGGCACCTGCGACGAGATCGGGCGCCGGCACGTCTGGGTCGCGCTCGGCCCGGAGGGCCCGCGCACGGTCACCTTCGCGACCCGGCTCGGCTCCCTGGAACGCCCCTCGGACCTGGCCGAACGCCTGCCCAAGGCGCTCATCCACCGCAATGTCCCGGGCGAACCGGTGCACGCGTTCCTGCGCGACTTCGACCGCGCCTGGGCCGCCGCCGCGCCCTACGCCTCCTACGGCGCCCGCCAGCGCTGGATCCGTGCGGTACGGGACCTGACGGCGGACTGGCCGGTGGTGGACGGGCCGGCGCGGTGGCGGCAGGGCGAAGTGACGGTGCGGTGGACGGCGTTGGCGCCACGGGGCTGACATGCCGACCGGCCGACCGGCTGACCTCCTCGGCGTGGCCGGTCGACACGGGCCGCCGGGAACGATCTCTTTGAGTTGTTCGTCACACAGGCGGGGAGATCGTCATGCCGGAGGCATACCTGGGAGGGAACGGCGGGAAGCACTACCCCTGTCGTTTCGCGGGCCGACATGGCAGCATCCCCAAGCGGCCGGATGTTACTGACGGTTAATCAGCTGGGGGCTGACGTATGGGCAGGGGCAAGCGGGGTCTGATCGCGACGGCCGTGACGGTGGTCTGCGCGATCACCGTGCTGGCGGCTCCGGGCACGGCGTTCGCCAGCCCGAGCCCCACACCGACGCCGAGCGCGAGCCCGCCGCTCGCTCCCAGCAAGGATCTCGAGGCCGTACGCCAGAAGCTCGACACGCTCTACCGCGCGGCGGCCCGCGCCACCGACGAGTACAACGCCGCCGAGGAGAAGGCCGACAAACAGTCCGCCGAGATCGTCAAACTGGCCAAGAAGATCGTCAAGGGCCAGGAGCGGCTGGACGAGTTGAAGGAACGGGCGGGGGCCGCGGCCGCCTCCCAGTACCGCGGCGGCGGACTGCCGCCCGAGGCCCACCTGATGCTGAGCGACGATCCGCAGGAGTTCCTCGAAGGGGTGGGCCGGGTCCGCCAGGGCCAGCACGCGACCAAGGGACTGCTCGGCGAACTGACCCGGACGCAGGAGGACTTGGAGCAGTACGCGAAGGACGCCTCCGCGCAGTGGAAGAAGCTGGAGTCGGGCCGCAAGACCAAGGCCGCCGCGCAGAAGAAGATCGAGAAGCAGATCGCGCAGGCCGAGAAGCTCGAGTCCGCGCTTCAGAAGGAGGAACAGAAGCGCCTCGTCGAGCTGGAGAAGGAGGCCGCCGACAAGGCACAGACCGCCTGGCTCGGCTCCGGCATCCTCAAGGACATCAGCGGCAAGGCGTCCGAGCAGGGCAAGAAGGCCGTCGCGTACGCCACGGCCCAGATCGGCAAGCCGTACCAGTGGGGCGCCGAGGGCCCGAGGACGTACGACTGCTCCGGGCTGACCTCACAGGCCTGGATCTCCGCGGGCCGCGGCATCCCGCGCACCTCGCAGGAGCAGTGGAAGCAACTGCGGCACATCGACGTCCGGGACATGCGCCCGGGCGACCTCATCATCTACTTCGACGACGCCAGCCATGTCGCGATGTACGTCGGCGACGGGGCGATCGTGCACGCCCCCCGGCCCGGGCGTACGGTGACGATCGCGGGGGCCGGGTCGATGCCCATCCTCGGGGTGGTACGGCCGGACACCGGCGCCGACGCCGCCGACTCCGACTGAGCCCGTGCCGCCCGCACCGGCCGCGCGGACACCGGATACGACGAGCGGTCACCGGATACGACGAGCGGACACCGGATATCGGACAACGCGTCGCGGCACCCGCGCGCGGCGAACCGGCCGGTGACCTGGAGCACGTGACCCGCCCCACCCCGCACCCCCGGCCCAACCATGCGCGGGCGTGACGTTCGTCATCCCCGCGGCATCCCGGCCCTGTCCAACTGCTGCACATATCGCGGCATATGACGCTGGCCGGTGGCGCGGCGGCGTGGCTCACACCATTCCAATGCGGCGCCGACACCCGCTATGGTCCCCGTCGGTGGGTCGAGGTCCCTCGCCCCACCGTGCCCTCGGGGGGAGGGAAGGAACCCAAGACGATGCCCGTACCCATACCGCGGCAGAGAGCGATCCCGGCCGTGGAGAGTGGTCAGGCGCAGGCCGCGTCCCCGTGCGGCCGCCCGGCCGAGGACTCCGTGACGGACGCCTCGGCAGCGGCCCCGCGCACCCCGGACAACGCCGGGAACACCACGGAGAAGGTGGAGAGCACCACCACCCACACCAACCTGACGCTGCTGCTGATCGAGGACGACCCGGCCGGTTCGCCGATCGTGCCGGACATGCTGGACCAGGCAGGCAAGCCGATCCGCGTCCGCACGGCCCGCAACCTGACCGAGGCCGGGCGGCTGCTGACCGACGACGTCCACTGCATCCTGCTGGACCTCGCACTGCCGGCGCCGGGCCGAGGCGACACCGACGACGAGCTCGCCGTGCTCAGGCACGTGCTGGAGATCGCGCCCCGGCACGCCGTCCTCGCACTGACCGCGTCGGGCGACGCCGAGCGCGGCGCGGAGGCGGTGCGCGTGGGTGCCCAGGACTACCTCTTCCGCGACGAGCTGGACGGCCGGCTGCTGAGCCGCGCGATCCGCTACGCCGTCGAGCGCAAGCGCTCCGAGTCGGCCGAGCGGCGGCTTGCCGAGGGCCGGCTGCGGGCCCAGGAGAACCGTCGTCTGGAGCGCGGTCTGCTGCCGACGCCGCTGCTGGACGGCTCCCCGCTCCGGTTCGCCGCCCGCTACCGCCCGGGCCGCTCGCGCGCCCTGCTCGGCGGCGACTTCTACGACGTCGTGCGCACGCCGGACGGCACCGTGCACGCCATGATCGGTGACGTCTGCGGTCACGGCCCGGACGAGGCCGCGCTCGGTGTGGAGCTGCGGATCGCCTGGCGCGCGCTGACGCTGGCGGGCCTGTGCGGCGACGAGCTGCTGAACACGCTCCAGCAGGTGCTGGAGCACGAGCGTGCCGACGACGAGATCTTCGCGACCCTGTGCACGGTGGACATCGCGCCGGACGGCCGCCGCGCCGGCCTGTGCCTGGCCGGGCACCCGTCGCCGCTGCTGGCGCGCCCGGGCAAACCGGCCCGCCTGCTGCCGTACGACAACAACGGCCCGGCCCTCGGGCTGCTGCCGGGCGCGCGCTGGCCGCGGATGCAGGTGGAGCTGGGCGCCGAATGGAGCCTGATGCTCTACACCGACGGCCTGATCGAGGGCCATATCGGCCGGGGCCGGGAACGGCTCGGCCAGGACGGCATGACGGAGATGGTCCGCCGCCAGCTCGCTGAGGGGCTGCGGGGCGAGGCGCTGCTGCGGGCGGCGGTGAACGAGGTGCGCGACCTCAACGGTGGCGAGCTGACGGACGACGTGGCGGTACTGCTGCTGGACCGGGTGCCCTAGCTCCCTCGTACCTGAGGGGGCTCCCTCGGACCTGAGGGGGCTGTTACCGGCCGCCGTTCCAGGGCCCGTACGGACCGTCGCTGCTGGAGCCGCGGTGGCTGCGGCCACCGCCCGGGAGCGCGCGGATGGCGGGGCGTACGTCGACCATGTACACGATCGTCGCGATGAGTCCGATGATCGGCAGGAACGACAGGATCGGGAAGAGCAGGTTCACCACGAAGGCGATCCCGAGGACGATCAGCCAGAACGGTTTGGTCTTCTTGTCGGCCGCCCGGTAGGCGTCCTCCCTGCGCACAGCGGCGTCGATCAACGCGAAGCCACTGAAAACGATCAGGGCCATGCTCAGAAGCCACATCAACCCTGCGAAGCCCTGCATCAGCACAACGTCCACCACCTGACTCGGCTCGTCCTACGCGGTCACCGTACCCGTACAACGGGCCGGGCACCCCCAGGGTGCCCGGCCCGATGGCCGCTCTCCGCCTTCCGCCGTCCTACTTGGCCGGCGGGGTGGTCTTCTTGGCGGTGGTCTTGCCGTTGGTCGCGGTGGTCTTGCCGCTGGGGGCCGTGGTCTTGTCGTTCGTGGCCGTGGTCCTGTCGTTGGTGGGCTTGCGCGCCGGCGGGGCCTTCTTGGCGGGGGCCGGCTTGGCGGGCGCCGTCTTCGCCGTGGCGGCGGAGGTACCGGCGGGCTTCGCCGGCTCGGTCTTGACCTCGACCGGCTGGGGCTTCGGCTTGGCCTTCGGCTCGACGGCCACGGCCAGCTCCTCGACGCCCTCGGCGACGTCCTCGATGCTCTCGGCGGCCTCGCCGCGCCAGGTGCGTACCGCCTGCTCACCGTGCTCGGCGACCTTCTCGTAGGTCTCCCGCGCCTTGACGGCGTACTCGGCGGCCACGCCGACCCCGCGCAGCGCGAAGTCCTGGGCGCTCTCGCCGAACTTCTTCAGGTCCGCGTCGAGGTTGCTGCCGAGCTTCTTGATGTCGGTGTCGAGGGACCCGAGGAATCCGGTGACCTTGTTCTGGAGCGTCTCCTGCGTCTCGCGGACGCGGGCGGAAGCTTCCTTGGCCCGGGCGGACGCCTTCTCCTGGACGGCCTTGGTGTCGGTGTTGCGCACGGCCTCGAACCGCGCCGGGGCCTCGTTGCGCAGCTGCTCCACCAGGGCCGGGACCTTCTTGGCCTGCTGGAGGGCGAGGTCGGCGGTGCCTGCGGCGAAGTAGAGCGGGGTCGGGTCGCTGAGGGTCTTGCGCAGGTCGTCGGTGATGGCCATGGTGATGGTCCTCCCGGATTCTGTTCGCTTGAGAGTTCGGCTGAGGGTGGTGTGATCCGCAGCGGGCGGCCGGTGCCCTGGTCCGGCTCAGCCGGCCGTCTGCTGCGGGTCGGTGTCACTGCGGCCGCTGTCCTTGCGGGTGCGGCGGGTGGCGGACGTACCGCCGTCGGTGCTACGGGAACGACGGGCCGGTCGGGCGTCGTCGTCGGCCGCGAGGGTCGGACGTATCTCGGCACCGGCACCGGCGGCACCGCCGGTCGCACTGCCGAGGACTCTCTCCGGAGCGGCCATCTCGACGACCACGTCCGCGTCCCCATCCTCCGTCCCGAACCCGTTCTCCTTGCGGAAGGACTCGTAGATCTGGAGCAGCACCTGCTTCTGCCGCTCGTTCAGCGTCGGGTCCGCGAGTATCACGGCACGCGTCTCGACCTCGTCCCGGTCCCGCTCGGCGTCGAGGATGCCGGCCCGGACGTACAACGTCTCGGCGGAGATCCGCAGGGCCTTGGCGACCTGCTGCAACACCTCCGCGCTCGGCTTGCGCAGCCCGCGCTCGATCTGGCTCAGGTACGGATTGGACACCCCCGCGGCGTCGGCGAGCTGCCGCAGCGACAGCTGCGCGTTGCGCCGCTGCTCGCGCAGGTAGTCACCGAGATTGCCGACGTTCAGGGTTGCCATGGCTCCACAGTGCACCACCCCGCTAACTATTGCAAGCACCTGCTTGCAATAGTGCGCCACACCACCCGTGCGGCCGAGTGAGCCTGAGCACGATAGGTGTCGTATTTGCACGACAACTGTCGTCATCCGCGTGCGGCCTCCTGGTGCAGGTGTTTTGGGACCGGCCTCCGCGAGTCGCCGAGAAACGACGTTGTCGGTGGCGCGTCGGCCGCAAGCAGGCGTCCGGGCCGTGGCGAGCGCGGCGGCAGTCGGCGGAGGGTGAAGTCGTCGAAGTAGCCGTGTGCGGTCGCGCGGTCTGCGCCGGCGATCGCCGCAACAAGATCGCCCACTAGGCCGCGCTCATCGAGTCCGCACTTTTCGCGACGGTTCGGTGCGCTGACGAGCCGGGGTGGTCTCCGCAGTCGGCATCGTGTTCCTCCCTGACGCGGCATCGGTCGTCAGTCGAGGCTTTCGATGATGCGGAAGTCGCGCTCGAAGCCGTCGGGGAGTTCGGCCAGCGCCTTCTGATAGGCCGCACTCTCGTATGCGGCGACCGCCTGTTCGAAGCTGTCGAACTCGATCAGGACAACGCGCTCGGCGATTCCGGCTTCGTGTGCGACGACCCGGCTGCCGATGCTGGCGAGCACCCGCCCGCCTGCGGCCTTGACGGCCAGACCGGCCAGTGCGTTGTAGACATCAAGCCCCTCAGGGTCTGTGATGGTGGGGTAGACGCTGACCCAGTAGCCCTTGGCCACGGTTCCTCCTGTGTTCGGAACTGATCACCAGATAAATACTCAGATCCATCGCCGGCGCGCTGTGGGTCAGCGAGCCGACGGAGACGGCGTCGAAGTCGGACGGCTTCGATCAACCGGCTGGGGCTGTGGTCGGAGCCGGTCGAGTCGATGACCGGCCTCGCCGGAAGGGCGGCGGCGGAACTGGAACGAAGAGGAGCGACTAGTAGGGAGGAGTCGCACCAGTACGGCGTGATCGGCCATCAACCCTGAGCCCCTGCCACAGATGCCGCCAGAACTGGCCGGGCTCTCACCGGAGCAGTTGGACCTCGATCGCGGCGGTCACCCCGCCGGCCGCGGCGATGTGGTTCTCCTTGAGCAGGACCATCGCCGCGAGTTCGAGGCGGTGGTTGTGGCCGCCGCCGGCGGTGACCGCGTACTCGCCTCCGTCGGCGCGGGCTCTCAGGAACGCCTCTCACCCAGGTCGTCAGGGCAGGTGCCACAACAGCCCCCTCCGTTTCGATTTCCGAAGCGGTCACCGATGCTAGCGTGTCGGAATTCGAAGCAACAACCCTGGAGAGCTGGACATCGCGACATGGCAACACCCAGACCTGGCAGTCCTGTTCGCGGCTCGACCACCGGCCGCCCCCTCATGGCCGCACTCGATCTGTTCGGGCGGCGGTGGAGTCTGCGCATCCTGTGGGAGCTTCGCGCGGGTCCGCTTGGATTCCGCCCCTTGCAGAAGCGGTGCGACGACATGTCCTCCAGCGTGATGCGGCAGCGCCTGACCGAACTGCTGGATGCCCAGGTGATTCACCAACTACCCGACAGCCGCTACGAGCTCACCCCGCTGGGACAGGAGGCGCGCCACGCCCTGAACCCCCTCGCCCACTGGGCGGAACGCTGGGCGGCCACGATCGACCCGCAAGGGGCGGACCGCACCGACGACCGGTCCGCCAGCCGCGTCTCACATCCGGACACCGTGGGCGATGGGACGCCGGAGAGGGACTCCGCGGACTGACGCCGGTGCGGTGCTGATCCCCGGCGCCAAGGCCCCGAAGCTGGTCACCAACGAGCTGGTCTCGCTTCCGGTGTCACGCCGGAGACGGCTCACCGGCCAGTCGGAAAGCGGCTGAGCATGGGCGCCTCCCAAGCAGCCGAACGCATCGCCCGGGCCCCCTACCCGCAAGGCCATACGACCTGCTGATCATGGCGGTACGGTGCGGCGGGTTATGAGGGGCGGAGAGTCGGACTCAGGCATGGGGGACGACGGCCACGGGGCAGCGTCCGTGGTGGAGGACGGCGTGGGCGACGTGGCTCAGCAGCGGTCCCGTGTGCGGGTGCCGGTGCACGCGCCGGCCGACGACCAGCAGCCCGGCGTCCTCGGTGGCCTGCACGACGGCCTTGGCCGGGCTCGTGAGACGGACACTGTCGGACACCTCCACCCCCGGGTACTTCTCCTGCCAGGGGCGGAGCGCCTTGCCCAGTTCCTTGTGGCCGTTCCTCGTCATCTCCTCGGTGGCGTCGTGGTCCACACCCCAGGGGGTGCGCGCGTGGAGCGGCACGCTGCGGCCGAGGACGGCCAGCAGGGGAACGCCCCGCGCGGCGGCGGTGTGGAAGGCGAAGTCGAGCAACTCGTCGCTGGACCCGCGCGGTTCCACCGCCACGACCACGCGGCTCGCGGTCGCCGGAGGCGGGTGCTCCTTTCCCGGGGCCGTGCGGACCACGACGACGGGCCGGTCGGCGCGTGCCAGGACCGGGAGGCTGACGTCGCCCAGGAAGTAGCTCGAGAAGGTCTCCAGCCTCCGGGAGCCGAGCACGAGCATCTCGGAATCCGATGCCGCCCGCAGCAGGGCCTCCCGGGCGTCCTCGGCGACCAGGCTGCCCACGACCGTCAGACCCGGATGGCGTGTCTGCAGCTCCGACTGCGCGGTGTGGACCAGACGCTTCGCCCAGTAGTTCTGGTCGACTTCGGAGGGCCCGCGGGCCGGTTCCGGCACCAGCATCGGCCACGCGTGCAGCAGCCGCAGGCTGAGCTTGCGCTTCTCGGCCTCGTCGGCGGCCCAGCGGGCGGCGGTGAGGCTCTCCGGTGAGCCGTCGAGGCCCACGGTGACGACTGGTTGCATGGCGGCGGCCTCCGTCTCGTACGAAGCTGGACATGACGGTGAACGAGTCCGGGGGCGAGCCGCGCGGACGTCGCCGGCGGGCCGAGTGTGGTGCTTTCTCTCCCTTCGAGAACTACACCAATCCCCTGCGGCGCGCATGTGGACCTAGGACAGGACACGAGAGGAGACCGGAACGGTGGGGCATGGCTGCCGTCCGCCGCCGCACGCTGTGGACCACCGGCCGGATGCCCCGCCTCGATCTGCCGCCCACGGCCATCAGCCAGGACCCGGAACCTTGCAGCAGCATCGTCGGCTCGCCATCCTCCGGAGGGTCTTCGACGACGACTCATTGCCTCTGCGCGCACGTCCGAGGAGATAGGGCCCCGCTCCCTGCGTTGCGCGTGAGTTGCCCTCGGGCGCCTTCGCCACCCGCAGTGTCCTCGGTGCCCGGCGCGGGCAGGCGCATGCCGCGGGACTCTGCGACGCGCAGGGCGTCGGTCAGGCACTCGGCGAGACGGAGGCCGGCGTAGCGGACCTCGGTGCAGGGCGACTCGGGGTCCTCCAGCACCCTGCGGGCCAGACCGAGCACGTCGGTCCCGGTGGTCAGCTGGAGGTCCTCCAGTTCGTCAGCCAGACGGGAGAGGTAACCGCCGCCGTTCCCGGTGCTCAGGTAGCAGGGCTTGCCTTCCGGGGAGAGCCAGGGCAGGAGCCGGGGGGTGAGTGTGTCGTGAGCAGGGCCGTCCACGTGTTCCATCAGGCAGCCGCCTTCTGGTCGCCGACGAGTGCTTCGTGGGCGGCGAGATAGGGGCGGACGAGGGCGGAAGCGGTGCCGTCGAGGTGGGTGGGGAGGCCGTAGGGGGAGCGGTGTCGTGGGAGGTGTGAGGGCTCAGGCTGGGAGACGGGACGTACGGGGGTGAGGCGGAGGTGTGGGGAGCAGCGGAGGCAGCGGCGTCGTTTGCCGGTCCCCGGGGCGAAGAGAAGGCGCAGCCATTCGAGGGCGCGGGGGATAAGGTCGTGCATGTCGACGCTCCTTGAGCAGCGTTGGCCGTGCCCCGGGAGGTCTAGCCACCTCGCCGGGGTTTTCCGTCTTCGACGCTACACCGGGATGCAGCCCTCTATATACAAGTACAGAGGGATCCACACGATCGAGGAGGTCGCTACCGCTCTACGTTGGACGTATGAGCGATACCGAAGCGCCGAAGACCTCACTGGACCCTATGAGCGCCAGGCCGCTCTACGTGCAGTTGGCCGACGTCATCGCCGGGAAGATCGCGTCCGGGGAGCTGGCCCCAGACAGGCCCATCCCCTCCGAGAACCACCTCGCCGACGAATACGGCGTGGCACGACTCACCGCGCGGCGGGCCGCACAGGAACTGCGCGAGCGCGGCCTGATCGTCACTGTGCGAGGCAAGGGTTCCTTCGTCGTCGAACAGCGGGCCGGCGACGCACCCGAGGAGGGCGAACCGAACGCCTGAGAGGGGCCGCGCGTCGTCGTTCAGCCCCCGACGATGCAGAACGGATGCCCCGCCGGGTCCGTGAGCACCCGCCACCTGCCCGCGTTCGGCTGGTACTCCGGTCTGCCCGCGCCCAGCTCCACCAGCCGTGCCTCGGCCTCCGCCAGGTCCGCGACCCTGAAACAACAGTGCAGCTGCTGAGGCACCTCCTGGTCGGGCCAGCTCGGTGCGCGGTAGTCGTCGACGCGCTGGAAGCCGATGGAGATGTCGCCCTCGCTGCCCAGAGAGGCGAACTCGGCGTTCGACTTCGGATGCAGGTCCAGGCCGGTGGCCTGCTGGTAGAACGCCGCGAGCGCCAGCGGGTCGGCGCAGTCCAGGGTGATCGCGCTCAACTTCATCCCGCGAGCACCTCCTGACAGTCCGACCAGGCAGGTGGGCTCAGCAGGGGGCGGATGCGGGTGAAGAGGGTGAGGAGTTCGGGGCCCCATCGGTCGCGGAAGGCGGGGTCGATGCGGGCGAGGTCGAGTTCGTTGGCGGCGGAGAGCTCGGCGAAGTCCCGCCGTGACTGCGGCTCCGGGGTGTGGCTCAGGCCGGTGAACCGGTCGTGGAAGGGCCCGTCGGGGTCGGCGAGCGTCGGATAGGTGGCCCCGCGATCGCAGGAGGAGTACAGGTACACCAGCGCTTCGGCCTCGGCGCCGACCACCGCCGTGAGTTCGCTACGGCGGTCCAGGGGCAGCAGGGCCTCGGGGAAACCGTCGGTTCCGTAGAACGCGTGGCACAGGCCCGCGAGTTGGAGGGCCGGGCGGGCGTCCCAGGCGGCGAGTTGCCCTTGGACGCGCTGAAGGTGGGCGATGAGGGTGCCGCCCGGGTGGGCGAGGTCCGCCGCGCCGAGTTCGTGCAGGAGCGCGACAGCAGGGCCGGAGGCCGCGGGGGCAACGGGCACAGGGTGGTGTCCTTCCAGCAGTTCCAGGGCTCGGCACCGATCAAATCGGTGAACGGACCCGGCTGGCCATCGATTTGACCCGCGACGCCAGCAATCGGTCCGGGCCTACCGCGGTTTGTACGCCAGGAACGTGCCCGTCTGCCGTCTGGCCCCCTCCTCGGGCTCCTGCACCGTGCGCGCGGTGACGACCAGCCCGGCCCCGTGGAGGAGTTCGGCGATCCGGTCCGGAGGCAGGAGGTACCACTCGTAGGACACCGGGTGGCCGCCGTAGGCGTGGGTCGGGCGCAGGTGTTCGTCGTCGCCCACGTGGCCTGCCAGCATCAGCACGCCGCCGGGGGCGAGGGTGCGGTGGAACTCCGCGAACACGGTCGGCAGCCACTGCGGTGGGGTGTGGTGGGTGGCGTAGTACGCCAGGATGCCGCCGAGTTCGCCGGAGCCGATGTCCAGCGCGGTCATCGAGCCGACAGCGAAACGGAGCTCCGGGTACGCCGTCCGCGCCAGCTCGACCATCCTCGGTGAGACGTCCACGCCGAACACCGGCACTCCCAGGGCGGCCAGGTGGGCCGTCACCTTGCCCGGACCGCAGCCCAGGTCGGCGACCGGCCCCGGGTGAGGGGGCCGTACCAGCTCGGCGAAGGTCGCCAGCATCGCGCGGGACACCGGGTCCAGCTCGGCCGGCTCCTTGACGAGTCGGGCGTAGTCGGCGGCGACGGTGTCGTAGGACTCGCGGGCGGCGGTGACGTGGGAGGGCTCGGTCATGCCATGAAGCTAGGCGAGAGCACTGACACACCTCGTACTCCGACGCCGGTACGCCGGTTTACTCCCGCCGTAAGACGCCGGCACCACCCCTCCCCCGGCACGGTGACAGCGTGAAGCCGAACCCGAAGCTGAGCCGCCCCGTCCGCCGGGCCCTTCTCGTCGTCCACGTCACCGCCTCCGCGAGCTGGCTCGGGCTCACGCTCGGGCTGCTCGCGCTCGGGATCACCGCGGCCGTCACCGGGTCCGCCGTGACCGTGGAGGCCTCCGCGCGGGCCATGAAGCTTTTCGCCGACTGGCTGCTGCTTCCCGTCGCGTTCCTCACGCTCGCCAGCGGGCTGGTCCTGTCGCTGGGCACGCCCTGGGGGCTCGCGCGGTACCGCTGGGTGTACACGAAGTTCTGGCTGACCCTCGCCACGACGGCCGCCACGGCGTTCGTCCTGCGCCCCGCCGTGAACTCCGCGGTCGCCGCGGGCGGACCGCTGCCCGAGACCCACGAGGTGCTGATGGGACCGAGCGTCTCACTGTCGGCCTACACCTTCATGACCGTGATCTCCGTCCTCAAGCCCTGGGGGCTGACCCGGAGAGGGAGGCGCCTGCGGGCGTCCGCACGACGGGCACCCGAGAGCGTCTGAGGTGTCTGAGTAAGCCACTTGCCTAAAAGCTTTAGGAAGATGCACACTCCCTTCAGGCAAGAGGGAGGACCCTTATGGCACGCGTAGGACTCACGCCGGATCGTCTGACCGAGGCGGGCGCCGAGCTCGCCGACGAGGTCGGCTTCGACCAGGTCACCGTCTCGGCGCTGGCCCGCCGGTTCGACGTCAAGGTCGCGAGCCTGTACTCGCACGTGAAGAACTCCCAGGACCTCAGGACCCGCATCGCCCTGCTCGCCCTCGCCGAAATGGCCGACCGGGCCGCCGAGGCCCTGGCCGGACGGGCCGGGAAGGACGCCCTGGCCGCGCTCGCGAACGTCTACCGCGACTACGCCCGGGAACACCCCGGCCGCTACGCCGCGGCCCAACTGCGGCTCGACCCGCAGACCGCCGCCGCGAGCGCCGGTGTCCGGCACGCGCGGATGACCCGGGCGCTGCTGCGCGGCTACGACCTGACGGAACCGGACCAGACCCACGCGGTCCGGCTGCTCGGCAGCGTCTTCCACGGCTACGTCAGCCTGGAGCTGGGCGGCGGTTTCAGCCACAGCGCCCCGGACACCGAGGAGACGTGGGCCCGGATCCTCGACGCCCTCGACACGCTGCTGCGGAACTGGCCCGCGGCCCCTACCGATCCCCGAGGCTGACACCCATGCACACCGAGCACGACTGGATCACCACCCCCCTCACGGCGGACCTGCTGCGTGGTGCCCTCGACCTGGAGCGCACCGAGCACGGCCTGCTCCCGCACCGGTTGCCCGCCCGGGCCCGCGCGCAGAACACCAACGCGCAGCTGGCGATGGCCGAGGCCCAGCCTTCCGGCGTACGGCTGGTCTTCCGTACGGCAGCGACCGCCGTCGAACTGGACACCCTGCGCACCAAGCGCGACTACGCCGGTTTCCCGCCGCGCCCGGACGGCCTGTACGACCTGCTCGTCGACGGCCGACCGGCCGGCCAGGCCTCCGGGACCGGCGGCAACGTCCTCACGATCGACATGGCCACCTGGGACGGCGAGGTCGAGCCCGGCCCGGTCGGCACGGTCCGCTTCACCGGACTGCCCGCGCACGACAAGGACGTCGAGATCTGGCTGCCGCACAACGAGACCACCGAGCTCGTCGCCCTGCGCACCGACGCGCCCGTAGAGCCACTGCCGGACCGGGGCCGCAGGGTGTGGCTGCACCACGGCAGCTCGATCAGCCACGGCTCCGACGCCGCGAGCCCCACGGCCATCTGGCCGGCGATCGCCGCGTCCCTCGGGGGTGTGGAGCTGATCAACCTCGGCCTGGGCGGCAGCGCGATGCTCGACCCGTTCACCGCGCGCGCCATGCGGGACACCCCGGCCGATCTGATCAGCGTCAAGATGGGCATCAACCTCGTCAACCAGGACGCGATGCGGCTGCGCACCTTCGGCCCGGCCGTGCACGGCTTCCTCGACACGATCCGCGAGGGACACCCCGACACCCCGCTGCTGCTCGTCTCCCCCGTCCACTGCGCCATCCACGAGGACACGCCCGGCCCCACCGCCCCCGAGATCGACGAGCTCGGCAAGGGCCGCCTGGTCTTCGCCGCCATGGGCGACCCCGCGGAGACGCCCACCGGCAAGCTCACCCTCACCGTCATCCGCGAGGAACTGTCCCGCATCGTGCGGCAGCGCGCCGCCGACGACCCCAACCTCCACTACCTCGACGGCCTGGAGCTCTACGGCGCGTCCGACGCGGCCGAACTCCCGCTCCCCGACAACGTCCACCCGGATGCGGCCACCCACCGCCACATCGGCGAACGCTTCGGCGAACTGGTCTTCACCGAGGGCGGTCCCTTCGCGGTACGGAACTGACCGTCAGTCCTCGAACCCCTGGTCCGCCAAAATCTTGTCGATGCGGGCCCGGTGGGCCGACTCCCAGGTGTCCAGGGTCTCCGCCTCCTCCTTGGCCAGCTTGGCGCGGGCGGCGGTGTGGGTCTCCTCGATGCGGGCGGCGGGCACCACCACGACGCCTTCCTCGTCGGCGACGACCACGTCGCCCGCGTCGACCGCGACCCCGCCGCAGCGCACCCGCTCCCCCAGCGGCCGGACGGCCGACTTGGCGCCCGGGATGGGGATGACCCCGCGGGCGAACACCGGGAAGCGCATCTCCCGTACCTCGGCGAGGTCGCGGATCAGGCCGTCGGCGACGAACGCGGCGACGCCCCGGCGCCGGGCGACGGCGCAGACGTGGCCTCCGGCCAGCGCGTAGTCGAGGTCGCCCGACTCCACGACGACGACCGAGCCGGGGGCGGCCCGGTGGATCGCGGCGTGCAGCATCAGGTTGTCGCCGGGCGGGCACCGCACGGTGAAGGCCGGTCCGGCCACGCGCGGCACCGGTCCCCACAGCGGCCGGATCCCGATGTCCATGACCTGCTCGCGGCCCAGCAGGTCGGCCAGTGTGGTCGTGGGTATGTCCGTGAAGGTGTTGACGTCAGCCATGACACCGATCCAACCACCGACGCCGGGCGTCAGAACGGCAACGGCCGAGCCCGCACCACCTCCAGCCGCGACACCGCCCGCGTCAGCACCACGTACAGCCGGTGCGGTCCCCGTTCCTCGGCCTCGGCGATCGCCGCCGGCTCGACGGCCACGACATGGTCGTACTCCAGTCCCTTGACCACGCTCGCCGGCACCAGCGACAGCCGCGCGCCGAGTTCCTCGTGGCCCGCCGCCTCGACACCGGCGGCCTCCAGTGCGGCCCGCACCCCGGGGACGTCGGCGTCCGCCGCGACGACTCCGACCGAGCCCTCGCGCCGCAGGGCGTCCCGTACGGCGTCCACGACCGCCGCGGGCACGCTGTCCCGGGTGGTCTCCCGGATCCGCAACTCCCCGTCCCCGCGCAGCGAACGGGCCGCCGGCACGTCCACGTCCAGCCGCTCCAGCAGCCGGTTGGCGAACCCGACGACCGCCTGCGGCACGCGGAAGCCGGTGGTCAGCGCGATCACGGGCGCGTCCGGCTTCCCCAGGTGCGCGAGGACCGTCCGCCACGACCGTGCCGCCCACGGCGTCGTCCCCTGGGCCAGGTCGCCCAGCACCGTCAGCGAACCGAAGGAGGCCCGGCGGGCGATGGCCCGGCATTCCATCGGTGACAGGTCCTGCGCCTCGTCGACGACGACATGCCCGTACCCCTCCGGGCGCTCGAGCAGCCCGGCGACCTCGTCGAGGAGCACCAGATCGGCGGCCGACCAGCGCGCCGACTTCCACGACCGGGGCGGCTTCAGCCAGCGCAGCGCCTCCTGCTCGGCGGGGTCCAGCAACCCGTCGGCCGCCTCCGCCAGAGCCCCGTGGCCGCCGAGCAGCCCGGCCACGACCTCCTCGGGCCGCACCCGGGGCCAGACGGCGTCGAGGTACGCGGACACGGGCCGCGCCCGCTCGACCCGGCGCACCCAGGCGTTCGTGGGCGGCCCGGCCCGCCGCTCCACCTGCTCGCGCAGACACCTCACGATCCGCGCCCGCACACGCTCCCGCCCGACCTCGTACGGGGGTTCCTCCTCCCGTACGGTCGCGACGATCCGTGCCAGTTCCGCCTCCGGGACCCGCCAGTGGTACGACCCGTCCGGCACGGCGAGCGAGCCGGCCCCCTCGGTGCGCACGCGCGCGTACAGCGCCCGCCGCAGCACCTCGGCCATCCGGGCGTCGTGCTTGACGACGGCGGCCGCCGGCTCGTCGGCGCCCCTGACCGGATGCCGGGCGATCTCCTCGGCGAGCGTCGACTGCCGCACCCCGCTCTCGCCGAGGGCCGGCAGGACCTCCGCGATGTACGACAGGAAGGTGCGGTTGGGCCCGAGGATCAGCAGACCGCCTCGGCGGATGCGCTGTGGGTGGGTGTAGAGCAGGTACGCGGCCCGGTGCAGCCCGACGGCGGTCTTGCCGGTGCCGGGCGCCCCCTGCACGCACACCGACACCGTCAGGTCCTCCCGGACGAGGTCGTCCTGCTCGGGCTGGATGGTCGCGGCGATGTCCCGCATGGGTCCGACCCGTGGCCGCTCGATCTCGCGGGCGACGATCTCACTGGCCCGGGCCTCGCCCTGCTCCAGGTGCTCGTCCTCCAGGCCGGTGAGGTCGCCGGAGTCGCCCCGGCTGCCGGGCGCCCAGCCGAACCGCCGGCGCACGGCGACGCCCTGCGGATCACGCGCGGAGGCCTGGTAGAAGGCGCGCGAGACGGGAGCGCGCCAGTCGACCACGAGGGGCGGTTCGGCCGGGTGCTCGGTGATGCGCAGCCGCCCGATGTGCAGCGCCTGCGCTTCGCTCCCCGGACGGTCGCTCCCCGTGTAGTCCAGCCGCCCGAAGAACAACGGCCCCTCGGGCAGTTCGCGCAGCGCCTTGGCCTGGCTGCGCAGCCGGTGTCCGAGGACCTCGGCGTCGGCACCGGAGGCGGATACGTCCTCCCCGATGACGACCTGTTCACCGGCGCCCTCGACCATGGCGGCGAGGGCGTCCCGGCAGCGCTCGTGATGGGCGCGTTCCCGGTCGAGTACGTGGTGAAGGGCAGGCTCGGTCGACGTCATTCCACCGAGCATAAGCGAAAACGCAACCGAGTTAAATTTATTACTGTGTATCACCTTGGAGGTCCGGCGGCAGTCCGGTCGCCAGCCATCCGAACGCCCGCTCGGCCGCCGCCACCGCGTCCGGCCGTACGTCCGCCACCCGCTCCCCCGCCGCGATCCGCCGCCAGTTCTCCATCGCGAGGACCCGCAGCACCGCCATGATCTGCCCGGCCGCGAGCCGCGCGTCCAGATCACCGCCGAGCACCTCCGCGAGCGCGGCCTCGGACCGCTCCTGGTGCGTGTGGGCCCGGGCGACCAGGGAGGGCGTCTCGTAGAGCAGGCCGTGGAAGGCGAGGACCTGAGGGTCATCGCTGAGCCCGGTCACGGGATTGGACCGTTCGAGTCCGTCCAGGAAGTGCCGCCGCAACGCCTCGACCGGGGGCTCCTCCGCCTCCGCCACCACCCGCGCGGCCTCCCCCTCGTGGTCGGCGATCCGGTGCAGCACCAGATCCTCCTTGGCCGGGAAGTACCGGAACAGCGTCGGCTTCGAGATCTCGGCCGCCGCCGCCACCTCGGCGACGGACACCGCGTCGAACCCCTTCTCCAGGAAGAGCCGGATCGCGATGTCCGACACGACCTGGTACATCCGCTGCCTCTTGCGCTCCCGCAGCCCGATCTCGCTCATGCGGCGAGCCTACGATCCGTCCGCCCACTCGCTCTCGGCCAGCGGTTCGTACGAGGTGATCACCATCGCGGCCGCCGCTCGGCGCAGGGCGTCGATCTTGCGTTCGTCGCGTCCGTAGCCGATGAAGTCCACGCCCGCCCGTGCGGCCGCCCGCACGTCCGTGCCCGTGTCGCCGATCATCACCGCGTCCTCGGGGCCGAGGCGCAGTTCGCGCAGGGCGCGGGAGAGAACGTCGGGATGGGGCTTCATCAGGCCCGGGTCGTCGGGGCGGCGGCCCTGGACCGTGGTGAAGTACCGGAGCAGTCCGCGCCTGTCGAGGTGCGCCTCGGCCGCGAGGGGCGAGTTGTTGGTGACCACGGCGAGGCGGGCTCCCCTCCCCGACAGTGTGCGGATGAGGGCGTCCACGTACGGGGTGTGCCACTTCTCCTGTGCGGCGACGCGTTCGGCGGCGGCGAGTTCGCCCGCCGTGACCCGGCCCTCCAGGTCGCTCAGCAGTCCCCGCAGGGCGGGCCCGCCCCGCTCGTGCACCGCGCGCAGGACCACGTGCGGATCCTTGTCGGCGCGCTCGGCCTCGCCGAGGACGTGGCCGGCGCCGAACGCGTCGATCACGTCCCGGAGTTCGTCGGCGATCGGCCGGGAGCCGTCCTCGGGGAAGAGCCGGCAGATCGGCCCGTCGAAGTCGAAGAGCACGCCCCGGGCACCGGCCAGCAGCGTGCGTACGTCCGTGAACGCGTCGATGGCTACGGCCATGTCGTCTCCGCCCGCCTTCCCCGCCCGGATCCGTCTCAGCTCCGCGCGCCCGTCGGCTCCCTGCGTTCCGCCTGAGCCGGACGGGCCTGCCGGGTACGCCAGCGCCGCACCCGGGGGAGCCAGGTTATGTCCCCCTGCTGCGGCCCGTCCCCGCCCGGTCCGTCGGCGCCCGACCGGGTACGCCATTCCCGGTCCCCGGCATGCCACCGCCGCAGCGCCTCGCGCACCTCGTTCTCGTCCCGGGGGTCACCCGTGAGCCGCAGCGGCCGCCAGGCCCGGCGCAGCGCCCGGCACACCCGGTCGGCCGCCTCCGCGAGTTCGCGTTCGCCGGGGTGCTCGGGGAGGTACAGCGCGGCACGCATCACATCCGGGTACAGCGACTGGACGTACTCGAAGTCACGGTAGGCGCGCAGCCCCCGGTCCAGGTCGGCGGTCATCTCGCCGTGTCCCGAGCGGCGCATCGCCTGGGTCCACAGGTCGATCATCAGCTCGCGCTCGTCCTTGTCGTAGTCCATCCGGACCAGATGTGTCGCGAGGTCGTGCAACGGGTCGCCGTACAGGGCGAGTTCCCAGTCGATCACCGCGAGGTTTTCGCCGGCCGACCCGGGCAGGACCAGCACATTGGCCCGGTGGACGTCGGTGTGCAGCAGGGCGAACGGGCGCTGGGCCGGTGTGGGGAGGGTGTTCACGAACCGCTCGACGGCGTCGCGGGGGATGCCCACCGCGTCGAAGAGCAGGCCGAAACGCGGCCGATTGGACTGGTGCACCTGCTGCTCGGCGAAACGGGCCAGCCAGCCCAGGAAGCCCTCGCTGTCGCCGTCGTCAGGCCAGTCGGCGGGCAACGGCGGCAGATCACGCTCGGGCACCCCGGCCAGTTCCGCGAAGAACCCGGCCAGCGCGACCACCCGGTCCGGGCCGATCCGCTGTCCCTCGGGGGCCGCCTCGGCGAGGGTCGGGCCCGGCAGGTACTCGTGCAGAGACCATTCTCCGAAGTCCGCCAGGCAGCGCGGCACATGACGCACCCGGCCGTCGAGCGCCCGCAGCAGCTCGGACTCCCGCCGCCAGATCCGCGGCACCACTTCGACCGCCCGCAGGGGCGTACGGAACTTGGCGAGGACGCCCCCGGACCGCTGCCCCAGCACGAGAGCCAGCGGAGCTCCCAGGGACATGACGAGGTTCGTGTTGTGATGGCCGGAAACCACCTCCCCGTCGGGGCTGCGGCGCCGCGCCTCCGCGAGTCGGCGTACCAGCGAGTGGAACGCTCTGCGGTGCAGAGGGGACGACATGGGCGCACACAGTAGTACGGCGACCGGCGTGACTCACCGCGTGTCACTATTCGGACAGCCTTCTTCACACTGGGTGCTCGGACGCCTCACTTTTCTCGTCGCGCCGTCGACCCCAGAACGTCCCAAGTCGACTGGAACCAGTCACGCTTCTCCTCGAAGAAGGCGGCATCGCGCTCGTCCCCGGACGCATGGAAGGAGTGGAGCTTCGAGAAGGCGCCGAGCACATCCACCGCCTCGACCTGGGTCTCCTCCTCGTCGTCGAGCGTGATGACGGTCCTCTCCGGCTTGTACATGCCGTAGAGCATGTGCTTTCCGTTGAGGACGTACAGCTTGAACGTGGGCGTCAGCCGTACGCGCCTGACCTGCAGGTCAGTGTCGACTCCCGCGTCCCCGAGCCTGGCGACCAGCTCGCGCGTCTCCCGGACATACCGGCGCGCCATCATCCGCCATCGCTCGTGGATCCGCGGGTCGTCGGGGTCCTGCGCCCGGGGGTAGGCCAGCGGTTCGTCCTCGGCCGGGAGCAGCATGCGGACGCGCAGCGCACGCGGCGGGGTCTTCTGCTCGACGATGATGCGTTCGGCCTGCCTCGTGAGATGGCCGACCAGGGTCTCGGAGGTCAGCGAGAAGACATCGAGGCTCACCTCCGCTTCCTCCTGGAAGGCCCGGTCGATCCACGCCCCCAGGGCGGGCCGGCCCGCTTCCACGTGCGCGGCCGTCTCCGGCGGCGCCCCGGGCGGTCCGCCCCGCACGCGGCTGCCGCTGCCCTGGCGGATGTCGAGCAGCCCCTCGTCGCTGAGCTGCCTGAGGACACGCTGGATCGTGTCCCTGGAGACACCGAGGCCGGCGGCCAGCTCCCGCTGGGGTGGCAGCAGGCTGTCGGCAGGGTACGTCCCGTCCTTGATGCGATCCCGCAGGAGCTCCGCCACCTGCAGGAACCTACGGCCGGCGCCATCCGCGCGTGCTGAGCTGCTCATGCTCAGAACCTACCGCCCCCCTGCCGGATTCACACCACTGTCAGTCAACTTCCCTCCAACCACTGAACGACCAATGAGACCGAGGATTAGAAATCTTGACCCACGGTTAGACCATTTTCAGGCAACCAGTCCAATTGGCGGACGAGTTGACGGCCCAGAGGGGGAATCGTGGTGGCAACGCCAGCTCTGCAGTTCGTCGGCGTGGTACTCGCGCTCGGTTGTGAACAGCTCGTGCAGTGGAAGCTGGGAGCGATGGGGCTGGTCGCCCTGTTCCTGCTGGGCGTCGGCGTGAAGGCGCGGAACTCGACCTGCGCGTCCCTGGGAGCGGTGATCCTGCTGCTCCTCATGACGAAGGGCTGAACCGCGCTCCGGACCTCAGCGCCGCAACAGTGCCAGCAACGGCTCCAGCGACTGCACGACGACCTCGGCGCCGGCCTCCCGCAGCAGCTTGGCGTTCCGGTCGCCCCGCGCGTAGCCGAGGAACGGTACGCCCGCGAGCTGGGCGGCCCGGTGGTCGGAGGGTGTGTCGCCGATCATCAGGGCGGAGCCCGGGGCGGCGCCCATGGCGTTCAGCGCGCGGTTGAGGCAGTGCGGGTCCGGCTTGAGCTGCTGGAGGTTCTCGGTCCGGCCGTAGACGTGCGGGGAGAAGCAGGACAGCAGGTCCCGGCCCGTGAGGTACTCACGGATCACGCGCGGGGAGTTGTTGCTGGCGATGGCCAGCCGGGAACCGACCGCCGTCCAGGTGCGTATCAGGGGGTCGGCCCACGCGGTGGGCCATGCCGTGGCCGCGGCCCGCAACTCCTCATCGGTGAGGCGTTTCTCCAGCTGCGCGGCCAGGTCGCTGCCCGGATGCCGGCTGTAGACGGCACGCAGCACGACATGCGGGTCCAGCGACTCGCGCTCGGCCTGCGTCATCAGGCCGTGCAGGCCTTGCGACTCGAGCCATTCCACCAGGTCACGTGCCACCTGCTCGGCCTTGCGGACGGCGAAGAGCCGGCAGATCGGTCCGTCGAAGTCCCAGAGCACCACGCGGGCAGGTCTGATCAGATCCACGAGCTGCTGCCCCGGGTCGATCTCGGTCTTGGATGCCACCGGTTCGGTCTGCGTCGTATCAGAAGTCACTAGGAGAGTGTCAGGTCCGTCGTGATGGTTTCCCAGAGGGCGTCGAACCACTTCTGGGATTCCTCCACAAACGCCGCATCGCGGTGTCCCGCCCGCTTCACGAACGAGAAGAGCAGGGACTGGGAGCCCAGGGCGTCGTACATGTCCAGGGTCTGGCTGCCCCACTCCTCCGCGCGCCTGGTCAGCATGTAGTACCCGAACAGCGTTTCCTCGCCGTTGAGCACGTAGAGCTTCATCGGTGGCGTGAACGGCAGAGCGCGGAAGGTGACGCGGACGTCGATCCCGTGCGTGGAGCGCAGGGCCAGCAGGTTGTGCCGGAGGACCTGGCCCTGGGCGTTGCGCATCGCCAGCCACCGCTGGTGGACGGGGTTGTCGTCGCCGTGGGCCTCCACGGCGACGGGGAAGGCCAGCTCGATGTCCCGGGAGGGGACGAGGATGCGGACGTCGATCGACTCGGGGTGGAGGCGGCCCTCGTGGATCAGGCGGAGCGGTTCGCCGATGGCGACCATCAGCGTCTCCGCGGTGTGGCAGACGACGTCGACCCGCACGCGCCGGGCCGAGAACGCCTCGGTCAGCCGGGGCGCCAGCCCCACCATCGTCGGCTGCGGCTCCCCCCGCGCCGGCGCCGGTGCCGCGATCCGCGGCGGGCTGCCCTTGCTGACGTTGGCGAGGAGGCCGTCCTCCTGGAGCGCCCGCACGGCCTGGCGGACGGTGCCGCGTTCCACGCCGAACTCCTCCGCGAGTTCGGCCTGGGTGGGCAGCCGGTCCCCGGGCCTCAGCTCACCGGCGCGGATGCGTTCCCGCAGGCGGTCGGCGATCTCCTGAGGCGTGAGCCTTCTGCTGCCGTTCACTGCCACGTTCTCCGCCACGTTCCCCCCACGCTCTTCTGAGTCACGACCAAACGCTACAACTCTGATCCATCTGGCGGGAGTTGTTTGAAAGTTGTTTATTGCTAGGGGACAAGTGGGGACAACTTAATCAGAGTTGGTTGCCAACTTCTCGGAGTTGGCGGAAGTTTTGCTTCCGAACTTCCGAAGGGGGAACCCCGATGCCCGCCCTCGCTCTCCTCTCCGCCGTCTTCGTCGTCGCCTTCGAGCAGCTCGTCCAGTGGAAGTACGGCCCGGCGGGCATCGTCGGCCTGCTCCTGCTCACCGTGGGCATCAAGGCCAAGAGCCCGGCGGTCAGCTCCGCCGGAGCGGTCGTGCTCGCTCTGCTGATGACGGGGCCCGCCCGCTGATCAGCCCGTGAGCACCAGCTCCGAACTGATCGTCTCCCACAGCGCGTTGAACCACAGGTGGGACTGCTCCACGAACGTGGTGTCGCGCAGGCCCGGGCCCTGCCGGAAGGAGAACAGCATCGACCGGGTGCCCTGGGCGTCGTACATCTCCAGCTGCTCGTGGTCGATCTCGGTCTCCCGGCGGGCCAGCGTGTAGTACGCGAACAGCGCCTCCGCGCCGTTGAGGAGGTAGAGCTTCACCGGCGGCGTGAAGGGCAGCGCGCGGAACGTGACGTGCACGTCGATGCCGTGCGTGGCGCGCAGGGCCAGCAGGTTGTGCTCCAGCACCTGCCCCTGGGCGTTGCGCATCGCGACCCACCGCTCGTGCACCCAGTCGTCCCGGCGCCCCTCGACCGGCACCGGGAAGGCCAGGTCGATGTCCCGGCTGGGCAGCAGGACACGGACGTCGACCTTGGCCGGTTTCAGCCGCCCGGCGTGGATCTGCCGCAGCGGCTCACCGATGGCGAGCGTGAGGGAGATGGAGGTCAGGCACACGGCGTCGATCTCGACGTGCTCCGCCGCGAACGCCTGCGCGATCCGGGGCGCGAGGGCCACCGTCGTCGGCAGCGGCGGCGCTTCCGGCCCGGTCAGCGCCCGGGTGAGGTCGGCGACGACGATCGCGGGGGCGCCCTTGGACACATGGGTGAGCAACCGCTCGGACTGCAGGATGCGCAGCGCCTGGCGCACGGCACCGCGCTCGACCCCGAACTCGTGGGCCAGCTGGGCCTGGGTGGGCATGCGTTCACCCGGCCGCAGCGCTCCTGACCTGATCCGGGCGCGCAGCTCTTCGGCCACCTCGCGATGTGTCCTCTGTGGCCGTTGCGACCTCTTCCGTCCAGTGACGGAGGCGTGTTCCGGGTCCACCTCTGAACGGTACAACTTCCCGCCATCTTTGGGCAGTTCAGGACGAGGTGGTTATGAGCCGCTTCCAAGCGGAGATAAGTACAGAGAAGTTGGTCGCCAACTTGAGCGACATGGTCAGCCCTTCAGGAGGTTGGCCATCCACTCACGGGGCTCCCTTCCGGAGGGGAGCCGGGAGCCCCGCCCGACCGGAACAGCACCGCACGACAACCACAACCGAACAGCTCGCTACGGATGCGGGTCCCCGTCGTCGGCAGAAGGGAGCGCTTCAGAACAGGTCCGGGCACCAAGGCCGCCTGGACGTACGCAGCAGGGCGTCGGCCTTCCGGGCGGCGCCCGCTCGTTCTTCCCGGACCCTGCCCAGCGCGGCCAGCCGCACCGCCGACTCGTCCCCCAGCCACAGCGCCCCCAGGTCGCCCAGCCCCACGGCGAGGTCCGCGGTCTCGGTGGTCGGCGTGCAGGACGCCCCGTCGGCCGAGGCGTCGAGGCGGTAGCGCCCGCCGGTCAGCCGGTCCGCCCCGGCGACCTCCAGCACCAGCGCGCCCTCCCCCTCGTACGTCCGCGTCTCAAGGGCCCGTTCGACGTCCAGGATCCGCACCCACAGCCAGTCCGCCAGCGATGTGATCCTGGCGGCCCTCGGGTCGGGCAGGACGTGCGGGAGCAGGTCGTCCGGCGCCCGGTAGCCGCTCTTCACCTTCACGACCCAGTCGATCGAGCAGAGGTACTGCCACAGGGCCCGCTCCGCGGCCGGTGTCACGCCGGTCAGCCAGTTCACGGTCGCGGTGTTCAACGGCTGCTTGGCGTCACCCCAGTTGTCGTCCACCTCGTACGCTGCCAGGCCCTCGACCTCGCCGGACGCCGAGCGGTACACGGCGAAGAAGCGCGGCTTCCACGACGGGCCGAACCGCACGGCGCCGGTCTCCAGCTGCCACCACAGCTCGTCGCGGTCGATCATGCCCGGCTGGGTACGACGCAGCCGGTCGTGCAGTTCGGGGCCGAGCTTGCGGACCTCCTCGCCGTCCACCAGGTCGATCCGCCCGCCGTCCGCCGGGCCCGCCCAGCGGGCGTCGAGACCGGTCCGCGGCACGTCGACCGTCCACTCGGCCGTCCAGGTCGCCGGCCCGAAGCCGTACCGGCCGTAGATCGGGTACTCGGCGGCGATCAGCGTCGCGACGACGTCTCCCCGCTCCTTCGCGGCCGCCAGGTCCCGCGCCATCATGCTGCTGAGCAGCCCGCGGCGGCGGTGGGTGGCGGTGACGGTGACGCCCGAGACGGCGTCGGCCGGGACGGTCGCCCCGCCCACGACCGTCAGTTCCTGGTCGAAGGACCTGAAGGTCGCCACACACCGTCCCCCGTCGAAGGCTCCGAGGTAGCGGCCCGGCACGAACCTCCGGCGACGACGCTCCTCGCGCTCCTCGTCGGAGACGGCCGACGCCCGCAGGAAACCGGTGTTCACGGCACGCAGCCAGTCGTCGAACTCGGCTTCGGTGATCGGGCGTATGTCGATGCCGTCGGCTCGGGGCGTGGGGGTCATGGATTCACGCTAGGCGGAGGGCCGGTCGGTGTCGCGCGGATTTCCGCGCACCGGCCCTCCCCACCCCAGGGGGCGGCTCACACCAGCAGGTCGTCGACCTGCGCCTCGCCCTCGCGGTAGCGGCGGGTGATCTCCGCGCTGCACTCGTCGGCCGTGCGCTGCAGCCGCTGCCGCCGCCGGGAGACCTGCTGCTCGTAGCGCACGAGCCGCCCCATCGCGGTGGTCAGCTCCTCGTCCGTGCGCGCCTGGAGATCGGACAGCTCGACCTCGGAGAGCATGTCCGCGGCCAGCCGCCGGTACTCCTCGCCCTGCGGTGTGCCCAGGGTCAGGTGCCGTGCGGAGGAGCGGGTGCGGGCGGGGGCGTCGCGCAGGATCTCCGCCAGCCGCTCGACCACGGACGTCTCCGCGGGCACGGCGACGCAGACCGGTTCCGCCGGGGTGCGCCGCGCCAGCTCGGCCCGCAGGATGTCGATCCGCCCCTGCAGCAGCCGCCGCACGTAGCTGAGGTCGGCCTCGTCGCGCTGGGCCTCGCGGCGCTGCGTGCGCAGCTCGGGCAGGCTCCGCGCGGCCGGCCCGTCCTCGGGAGCGTCCGACGGCAGCCGCGGGCTGTCGGTGCGCTGTGTGGGCGGCCGGTGGTACTCCGTCGCCGCGATCCCCGTGTACGCCGACCAGACAGCCCCCGACTGCTGCCCGGTGCTTGATGTGCTCATGTGCCTCAACCGTCCCCTCGACCGGTGCGTGAAAGCATCGTGCCACCCCAAGTGGCCGCTATGGGAACGAGTGCCCCCGATAGACCCCAGATGGGCGGATAGGCAGCAAAATACGTCCCAGCGCGGTCCGTTGGCGTCCGGTGCAAACCACCCGTTCGTGCCATGCGCGAACCGCCCGCGGCCCGACTTTCACCGCCCTGCATGATGGACCCATGCGAGCAGTGGTGCAGAGGGTGGACGGCGCGAGCGTCGTCGTGGACGGCGAGACGGTGGGCGCGATCGAGGGCGAGGGGCTGTGCGTCCTGGTCGGCGTCACCCATGAGGACACCAAGGAGAAGGCGGCCCAGCTGGCCCGCAAGCTCTGGTCGATCCGCATGCTGCACGACGAGAAGTCGTGCAGCGACGTCGACGCCCCGCTCCTGGTGATCAGCCAGTTCACGCTCTACGGCGACGCCCGCAAGGGCCGCCGCCCCACCTGGAACGCCGCCGCCCCCGGCGACGTCGCCGAACCGCTGGTCGACGAGGTGGTCGCCCAGCTGCGCTCGCTGGGCGCGACGGTGGCGACGGGCCGCTTCGGCGCGGCGATGAGGGTATCGCTCACGAACGACGGCCCGTTCACCGTGCAGATCGAAATCTGACCCGAAAGGTCTACAAGCGTCAAAGCGCTACGGCTCGACGACGACCTCCTGGGCGGCGGCCGTGTCGCCGGCCACCAGGGGCGCGTCCACGGCCACGTTCCGCTTCACCAGGGCGAGGGCGACCGGACCGAGCTCGTGGTGGCGTGCGGAGGTCGTGATGAAGCCGATCTTCCGGCCGTCAGGGCCGTCGTCCGCGAGCCGGACCTCGGTGCCGGCGGTCGGCAGATGGACCTCGCTGCCGTCCAGGTGCAGGAAGACCAGCCGGCGCGGCGGCTTGCCCAGGTTCTGCACCCGGGCGACCGTCTCCTGGCCCCGGTAGCAGCCCTTCTGCAGGTGCACCGCCGAGCCGATCCAGCCCAGCTCGTGCGGGATGGTGCGGTGGTCGGTCTCGAAGCCGAGCCGGGGCCGGTGCTGCTCCACGCGCAGCGCCTCGTGGGCCAGGATCCCGGCGGGCGGCCCGGCCTGTTCGGCGAACGCCTCCAGGTCGGCGCGCGGCAGGAACAGGTCACGGCCGTACGGCGTCTCCCGTACGACGGCACCCTCCGGGACGTCGGCGATGGAGCCGGCCGGCAGGTGCACCACCGCGGTGTCGGCCGTGCGGTCGGCGACCTCGACCTTGTAGAAGAACTTCATCGACTCCAGGTACGCGATCAACGCCTCCTGGGTGCCCGGCTCCACATGGGCCCAGACCGTCTCGCCGTCGTCGACGAGGTACAGCGCGTGCTCGATGTGGCCGTTCGCGGAGAGGATCAGCGCCTCGGTCGCCCGGCCCACCGGGAGCTCGCTGACGTGCTGGGTGAGCAGCAGGTGCAGCCAGGCGAGCCGGTCGTCGCCGGTGACGGCGACGACTCCGCGGTGCGAGAGGTCCACGAAGCCGGTGCCGTCGGCGAGGGCGCGCTGCTCGCGGAACAGGTCACCGTAGTGGGCCGCGACACCTTCGTCCGCGCCCTCGGCGGGGACGGCGCCGGGCAGGGTCAGCAGGGGGCTCTTCATACTTCTAAGCCTACGACTCGGTAGTTGAAGCCTTCAGTGTGCAGTCCTCGCACCGGCCGAAGATCGCGAAGTGCTTCATGTCGGTGTCGAAGCCGAACGTCTGGCGCAGCTTGTCGGTGAACTCGGCGGCCACGGAGACGTCCGCCTCGATGACGTTCTGGCAGTCGCGGCACACCAGGTGGAGGTGGTGGTGCCGGTCCGCGAGGTGGTACGTCGGCGCCCCGTGCCCCAGATGCGCGTGGCTGACCAGCCCGAGTTCCTCCAGGAGCTCCAGCGTCCGGTACACCGTGGAAATGTTGACCCCCGACGCCGTCTTCCTCACTTCCACGAGGATGTCGTCGGGGGTCGCGTGCTCCAGGGTGTCCACGGCTTCGAGCACGAGTTGCCGCTGCGGGGTCAGCCGGTAGCCGCGCTGCCGCAGATCGCTCTTCCAGTCGGTGCTCACCACACCCCTGAGTCTAGGACTACTTGAAGAAAGCGATGCCGTCGTCCGGCATGTCGTCGGGCAGGGCCTTGGCCCAGCGCTCGACGTCCTCCGGGGTGACGACCTTCTTCAGGTGGGCCGACATGTAGGGGCGCAGCTCGACCTCGGGGGTCTGCTTCTCGCCGACCCACATCAGGTCGCTCTTGACGTAGCCGTACAGCCGCTTGCCGCCGCTGTAGGGCTGGGAGGCGGCCGTCCGGGCGACGGCGTCCGTCACCAGGTCGATCTGCGGCTTCTGGTCGGCCAGCTCGCCGTACCAGATCTCGATGACGCCGTCGTCGCGGGTCATCGTCACCTCGACCTTGCGCTCGGCGTCGATCCGCCAGAAGCCGTACTCGGACTCCAGCGGCCGGACCTTGTTGCCGTCGTTGTCCAGGACCCAGGAGTGGGAGTGGTACTCCAGGAAGTCCCGGCCGTCGTGGGTGAACGTGACCTCCTGCCCGAAGTTGCACTTCTCGGAGCCGGGGAAGTCGTGCACGCCGGCACCCGCCCAGTTGCCGAGCAGGAAGGCGAGCGGGACGAGGTCCTTGTGAAGGTCGGACGGGATCTCGATCATGGGAACTTCCTAGACGTGGGTCAGCGCTGGCCCTGGTACAGCTTCTTCACGGTCAGTCCGGCGAAGGCGATGACGCCGACGGCGACCAGGACCAACAGGATTTCGAAGAAAAGCTCCACGGGGTGCTCCTTGAGCGGGGTGCGGATGTGTGCACAGGGCCGGCCCCAGCTTACGCGGGCGCTTTCGGCACTACGATTCCGGCTATGGCGAAGAAGCTGGTGATCAAGGTGACGGCGGGGGCCGACGCCCCCGAGCGGTGCTCGCAGGCGTTCACGGTGGCGGCGGTGGCCGTGGCCAGTGGTGTCGACGTCTCCCTGTGGCTGACCGGCGAGTCCGCCTGGTTCGCGCTGCCCGGCCGGGCGGCCGAGTTCGAGCTGCCGCACGCGGCCCCGCTGCCCGATCTGATCGAGTCGGTCATGGCGGCCGGCCGCATCACCCTGTGCACGCAGTGCGCGGCCCGCCGGGAGATCACGGAGAAGGACGTCATCGAGGGCGTCCGCATCGCGGGCGCGCAGGTCTTCGTCCAGGAGTCCCTGGCGGACGACACCCAGGCGCTCGTCTACTGAGTCTGCCGGTCCGTCTCCGTGTGGAGGCAGAAGGGGTGGCCCGCCGGGTCCAGGAGCACCCGGACACCGGCCTGCGGCTGGAACGCGGCGAGCCTCGCCCCCTCGGCGACCGCACGGGCCGTCTCCGCCGCCAGGTCGTCGACCTCGATGTCGAGGTGGATCATCATCTGCTGCCGGTCCGGCGCGCTCGGCCAGAGCGGCGGGCGGTAGGCCGGTTCCGTCTGGAAGGACAGCCCCGTACCGCCGTCGGGCGGCCGGATGTGCACCCAGTCCTGCCCTTCCTCCCCGCGCCACACCCGCCAGCCGGGCAGCAGCCGCAGATAGAAGTCCGCCAGTGCGCGGGCGTTCGGTGCGTCCAGGGTCGCCGCTGTCAGTCTCATGGGGCCGGGATACCCGCCGGACGAGAGAAGACGCCGGTCACCTCGGCCGCTTCTTGCCGTCCAGTTCGTCCCACCACTCGTCGGACTGGGGGTCGCCGGACGGGTCGTCCCACCAGCGGTCGTCGGGGCCCCGGCGGTTCGCGACCATCGCCGCGAGGGGCGGGATGACCATGGCGACGACGCACATCCCGACGGCCACGGGGATCGACCAGAGCCGCACGACGCCCCAGGCCAGGACGAACAGCCCGATGCAGCCGCCCATCATCGCGAAATAGGTGCGCCGGCGTCGTGCGTACATGTTTCCAGCGTAGGTCCGGGCACGCCGAAGGGCCGCACCCCAGGTGTCCAACCCGGGGGGTGCGGCCCCTCCTGGCCCTGTCGCCGTCAGACGGCGATCGCGACCTCAGCCAGTCCGCCCTGCTGGGCGACGACCGTGCGGTCGGCGGTGGCGCCGGGCACGAGGGCACGGACGGTCCAGGTGCCCTCGGCCGCGTAGAAGCGGAACTGTCCGGTCGCCGAGGTCGGCACCTCGGCCGTGAACTCGCCGGTCGAGTCCAGCAGACGGACGTAGCCCACCACGGGCTCGCCGTCCTTGGTCACCTGACCCTGGATCGTGGTCTCACCGGGCTTGATCGTCGAGGCGTCGGGGCCGCCGGCCTTCGCTCCACACATGTCGTTCTCCTGAAGGGGGTGATGAGAGGTCGGTCGGGAGGTCTTACTTGTTGGCGCCGAGCTCGATCGGCACGCCCACCAGGGAGCCGTACTCGGTCCAGGAGCCGTCGTAGTTCTTGACGTTCTCCACGCCGAGCAGCTCGTGCAGCACGAACCAGGTCAGCGCGGAGCGCTCACCGATGCGGCAGTAGGCGATGGTGTCCTTGGCCAGGTCGACGCTCTCCTCGGTGTAGAGCTCCTTGAGCTCGTCGTCCGACTTGAAGGTGCCGTCGTCGTTGGCGTTCTTGGACCACGGGATGTTGCGGGCGCTCGGCACGTGGCCGGGGCGCTGGGACTGCTCCTGCGGCAGGTGGGCCGGGGCGAGCAGCTTGCCGGAGAACTCGTCGGGCGAGCGCACGTCGACGAGGTTCTGCGAACCGATGGCGGCCACGACGTCGTCGCGGAAGGCGCGGATGGACGTGTCCTGGGCCTTGGCCTTGTAGTCCGTCTTCGGGCGCTCCGGCACCTCGTCGCCGGCGACCAGCTCGCGGGCGTCGAGCTCCCACTTCTTGCGGCCGCCGTCGAGGAGCTTGACGTTGTCGTGGCCGTACAGCTTGAAGTACCAGTACGCGTACGAGGCGAACCAGTTGTTGTTGCCGCCGTACAGGACCACGGTGTGGTCGTTGGCGATGCCCTTCTCCGACAGGAGCTTCTCGAAGCCCTCCTGGTCGACGAAGTCACGGCGGACCGGGTCCTGGAGGTCCTGGGTCCAGTCGATCCGGATGGCGTTGCGGATGTGGTTCTTCTCGTAGGCGGACGTGTCCTCGTCCACCTCGACGATGGCGATGGTCGGGTCGTCCAGGTGCTCCTGGAGCCAGTCGGCGTCAACCAGGACGTCGTTGCGGCTCATGCTTCTTCTCCTCCGGGGCAGTTACGGCGGGGCGTGCGAGATCTGCAGGGCGCACCCTTGAGGCAGGGCGGCGCACGGGTGCCCGTGATGCGGGGCTGGGGGATGCGCGCGCCGGCGCAGCAGCCGACGCGGTCGCTCAGAAGGTGCGACAGAGCATGGCGGCGACGCGGCACAGGTCTACTGCCCGCCGCTTCGTGAGATCCGCCTGTCGCTTCATGCCCTCGATCGTAGGGACGGTCAGGCGCACGTGTCACCGTTGTGTCGCATATTGAGACGGGATGGTCCGCGATGTGGGATCAGACGGGTATGCGGGGGCTCAGGACGAGGATCGTCGCCGAACGTATCGGCCGTCACATCTGAGCTGCGGACGCCACTGTCTCGCCCACCGGACACCGCTGGTCCGCCGCCTTGCGCCTTCCTACCCGGCCAGGCGGACGTTGGAACCCTTCACGGTGATCTCCACGCCGTCCGGCGCAGCCTGCACCTTGTCCAGCTCGATGCCGCCGGGCAGGCCGTCGATCTTCTGCTGGAAGTCGGTGATCGCCCGGACGCGGTTCTCGGCGATGTCGACACCGCCGAACTTGGGCAGGCCGTCGGCCTTCACGCGCACGGTGCCGTCGACGACCGTGACCGTGCTGAGCACGGAGACCGGCTCCGGCAGCTTGGTGCCGAGGACCGTGGCCTCGACGGTGACCTTGATCTTGCCGTTGCCGCCGTCGGAGAGGCCGACGACGTTGGCGGTGACGCCCGGGGCGACCTGGGTGGGCTCCGACTTCGCGGTCTTCAGCAGCTCGTCGTAGGCGATGGTCGCGGTGCCGGTGGCGCTGGTCGCGGTGGCGGAGCTGTAGTCGCCGGAGAACTCGACGCCCTTCATGTCGGCGCGGAGGTCGTCGATACGGATCTTCTGGGCGCTGTCGCCGTTGCCCGCGGCGGCCTCGTAGTTCTGGATGCCGACCTGGATGTCGTCGAGGGAACCGCCGGCGACCTGGGTGAGGAACGGGAAGCCCTTGATGGACACGTCGGGGGTGCTGGCGAGGTTCTCGGTGGTCTTCAGGCGGTCCGCGGCCTCGTCCTCGGCGAAGTTGACGGCGACGCGGTCGGCGATGACGAAGAGTCCGCCCAGGATCACGACGACGATCAGCAGTATTCGCAGTGCGCGCATGCGGTGTTTCCCCCACCGGTCCGGTGTTCGACGACCCGGTGGCCGTCCCTTGCGTGAGGGTAACCCTGTGGAGGGTGGGGGGTCGGGATTGTGGATCATCTGTGACAGGGGGCGCACGGCGTTGGGGCTGGGGGCGGGGGGTTGCGCAGCCCGGCGGTGCAGGGTGCCGCTGCGCCCACCCGTGCCGCCCCCAGCGGCACGACTGCCCGCAGCTGGGTCTACGCCAGCGCCCTGCCCAGGATGTAGACCGCCGGGGCCGCCGCTGCCAGGGGGAGGGCCACGCCTGCGGTGAAGTGGACGAAGCGGGACGGGTAGTCGTAGCTGGCGACCCGGTGGCCGATCAGGGCGCAGGCCGCGGCGCCCGCGCCGAGGAGGGCGGCCGGTGTGCCCAGGTCCGTCAGCGTGCCGACCGCGATGCCCGCGCCGGCGCCCGCGAGCAGTGCCACCACCACCGACGCCGGAGTCGGCAGCGGCAGGGCACGGGCCAGGACCGCGACGGCCACGCCGACCGCGCCCACGGTCACCGCGTCCGCGTCCGCCGCCAGGTACCCGCCCGCGACGATCGCCAGCGCCGACGCCGCGACCGTCGCCATCAGGCCGTACATCCGCTCGTCCGGGTCGGCGTGCGACCGCAGTTGCAGGACCAGCGCCAGCAGCACCCACACCCCGAGCGTGCCCAGGATCGCGGCGGGCGAGCGGCCCGACACGAGCAGTGCCGCGTCCGCGGCCAGCGCCCCGGCGAAGCCCAGCGCGATGCCCTGCCGGGCCGGCCACATCCCGTTCAGCCGGAACCAGCCCGCCGCGGTGACGGCCTGGAGGGCGACGAGCGGCACGAGGAGCGCGTACGTCCCGACCGCCGCCGCGCCCGCCAGCAGCAGCCCCAGCAGCGCCGTGAGCGCGGCCGGCTGCATCCCCGGCTCGATGATCGGCGAGCGCCCCTCCGCCCGCGCCCGTTGGGCGTCCGTGATCCGCGCGTTCCCGCCGACAGTGGCGGGACCGTACTCGGAATCGGGGGCGGGGGCGGCAGCGGGAGCGGGTTCACCGGCGGGCGGAGCCGCGTATCCCTGCGGCGGCAGGTACGCCGTCTCCTCCGCCGACGTCACCGGTGCGGACACCGGCTGGTGCGTCTGGGTCTCCCAGGTCTGCCCCTGCCACTGCTGGGTGTACTGCTGAGCGGCGTACGGATCCTCGTACGGCTGCTGGTACCCCTGGTTCGGGTACGGCTGCTGGGGATACGCCTGGTTCGGCCCGTACCCCTCGTACGGTCCGCCGTTCCCATACGGCTGGTCGGTCATCGTCACCCTCCTGCGAACGGCGGGAGCACCTCGACCGTGCCGCCGTCGGCCAGCCGTACCGTCTCATGCCCGCGGGTGCCCACGGGGTCACCGTCGACGAGGAACGAGCAGCGCCGCAGCACGCGCTCCAGCTCACCGGGGTGTCGCCCGCGCACCCCGTCGAGCGCCTCGGCGAGCGTGGCCGCCTCGTACGGCTCCTCGGCCACCCCGGCCGCGGCCTTGGCGGCGGCCCAGTAGCGCACCGTGACCTTTGGCATCTGCTTCCTCAATCGCACAGTCACAAGGGACTCACCTGACGGTGGACCCCGTCAGGCTAGCCCGCCCGGCCGACGACCCACGCCGCGATCCGCTCCAGCAGGCCGTCGCTCGCCGCGTGCTCGGCATGCCCCATGCCCGGCTCCAGCCACAGTTCGCCCTGGTCACCGGCGGCCGCGGCGAGCATCCGCGGATGGTCGAGGGGGAAGTAGCCGTCGGCGTCGCCGTGCACGATCAGCAGCGGGGTCGGTGCGATCCTCGGGACCGCCTGCACCGGCGAGAGCGGGACCGGGTCCCAGTCCCGGTGGTGGATCCGCGTACCGAAGCCGTACCGGCCCACCATCCGCCCCTCGGGCCGCGTCACCAGCCAGTGCAGCCGCCGCATGGGGGCGGTGCCCCGGTAGTACCAGCGGGCCGGGGCGCTGACCGACACCACCGCGTCCGTGTCCCGGGGGTGCAGCGCCGCGTGCCGCAGCACCACCGAGCCGCCCATGGAGAACCCGACCGTGCCCACGCGCGCGTGCCCGAGTTCCCGCGCCCACCGCACCGCCGCCGCCAGGTCGAGCACCTCCCGGTCCCCGACCGTGGACCGCCCGCCGGACGCCCCGTGCCCCCGGAAGGAGAACGTGACGACGGCCCCGTACCGGGCGAAGGCCTGCGCCACGCGCCGCACGTGCGGCCGGTCCACCGCGCCGGTGAAACCGTGGGCGACGACGAACACGGAGTGATCGGCAGGCGTCCGGGAGGCGTCGCGCACGACGGTGCCCGGGTCGTATACGGCGTCGATCGTCACGCCGTCGGAGGCGCGCAGAAAAGTCCGCAAAGGTGTCCGCACATGCGTTCCCCCGGTTGTCTCACAGTGCGGACGAACCGTGGATCGCGCCACATGACCTGCCGGTCCAGAGCTCATGTGGGCTATTCTGCTGGGCAGAGGACTCGGGCAACGTAGCCCCCGGGTCCTTTTGTGCTTTCGGAAGCGTTGTATACGAAGCGGGAAACCGCAGGTGTACGGGGCCTTCGGGATCGCAGAGCTGTGCTGTTGCCAACAAACGTCCTCGCAGGGACCGAGGAGGAACCAGACGTATGAGTTCTCTGCTGCTCCTGACCAACGCCCTCCAGCCGTCGACGGAGGTGCTCCCCGCGCTCGGCCTGCTCCTGCACAATGTGCGAGTGGCCCCCGCGGAGGGCCCCGCGCTCGTCGACACCCCGGGTGCCGACGTCATCCTCGTCGACGGCAGGCGCGACCTGCCACAGGTCCGCAGCCTGTGCCAGCTGCTGCGCTCGACCGGACCCGGCTGTCCGCTCGTCCTCGTCGTCACGGAGGGCGGTCTCGCCGCCGTCACCGCGGACTGGGGCATCGACGACGTCCTCCTCGACACCGCGGGCCCCGCGGAGGTCGAGGCCCGGCTGCGGCTGGCCATGGGCCGGCAGCAGATCGTCAGCGACGACTCCCCCATGGAGATCCGCAACGGCGACCTGTCGGTCGACGAGGCGACGTACTCCGCCAAGCTCAAGGGCCGGGTCCTCGACCTGACCTTCAAGGAGTTCGAGCTCCTGAAGTACCTCGCGCAGCACCCCGGCCGGGTCTTCACCCGCGCCCAGCTGCTCCAGGAGGTCTGGGGCTACGACTACTTCGGCGGTACACGCACGGTCGACGTGCACGTACGACGCCTGCGCGCCAAGCTCGGGCCCGAGCACGAGTCGCTGATCGGCACCGTCCGGAACGTCGGTTATCGATTCGTTACGCCGGAGAAGGTGGAGCGCGCCGCCGAGGAGGCGAAAGCCAAGGCCGCCATGGCGAAGCGGGACGACGCGGACGAGTCGGCCGCCCTGGACGCCGGGAAATCCCGCGCCGAGGCTTAAAGAGACGCGAAAACGCGGCATGAGGATCGAACGGTAATCTCAATATCGCCGGGAAATCCTACGGAAGCTCCTTTCCGCCCTGCCCAGGCCCGGTATATCCGCGTAGACTCCGCGCGTGGCAAAGGTGACTCGGGATGATGTGGCGAGACTGGCAGGGACTTCCACTGCCGTGGTCAGTTATGTCATCAACAACGGACCCCGGCCGGTCGCCCCGGCCACGCGCGAGCGTGTCCTCGCCGCGATCAAGGAGCTGGGGTACCGGCCGGACCGGGTCGCCCAGGCGATGGCGTCCCGGCGTACGGACCTCATAGGCCTGATCATCCCGGACGCGCGCCAGCCCTTCTTCGGGGAGATGGCGCACGCGGTCGAACAGGCCGCCTCCGAGCGCGGAAAGATGGTCCTCGTCGGCAACACCGACTACGTGAGCGAGCGCGAGGTCCACTACCTGCGCGCCTTCCTGGGGATGCGGGTCTCGGGACTGATCCTCGTCAGCCACGCGCTGAACGACCAGGCCGCCGCCGAGATCGAGGCCTGGGACGCCCGGGTCGTGCTGCTGCACGAGCGGCCCGAGGCCATGGACGACGTCGCCGTCGTCACCGACGACCTGGGCGGCGCCCAGGCCGCCGTCCGTCACCTGCTGGAGCACGGCCACGCGTACGTGGCCTGTATGGGCGGCATCGCCGAGACCCCCGCGGTCGGCGACCCGGTCTCCGACCACGTCGAGGGCTGGCGGCGCGCGATGGACGAAGCCGGCGTCTCCACGGAGGGCCGCCTCTTCGAGGCCCTCTACAACCGCTACGACGCCTACCAGACCGCCCTGAAGATCCTCTCCGGCCCCGACCGGCCGCCGGCGATCTTCTGCTCCACCGACGACCAGGCGATCGGCCTCCTGCGCGCGGCGCGCGAGCTGCGCATCGACGTCCCCGGCGAGCTGGCGGTGGCCGGCTTCGACGACATCAAGGAGGCGGCGCTGACCGACCCGCCCATGACGACGATCGCCTCCGACCGCTCCGCGATGGCCCGCTCGGCGGTGGACCTCGTCCTCGACGACGGTCTGCGCGTGGCGGGGGCACGCCGGGAGCGGCTGAAGGTGTTCCCGTCACGCCTGGTGATCCGCCGGTCCTGCGGCTGCCCCTAGAACCCTGCCCGAGGACCCCGCCCGGGCGGCTTTATATCGGGCATACGAGGTTCTGTCGGGCTTCTCAGGGAGCACTCAGGAAGCTCTCATGGTCGGGCGACAAGCTCTGAGACATGACCGAGAGCTTCCACCGCAGTGGCGAGAACCAGAACCCTTACGAGGGTCAGCAGCAGGCCCCGGTGAACCCCGAGTGGCCGCCCCCGCCGGCGTACACCCCGGCACAGGCTCCGACTTCGACTTCGGCTCCGGCTCCGGCTCCGGCTCCGGCTCCGAGGAAGCGCCCCCGGGGCCCGGTGGCCCTGCTCGCCGCCGTGGCGATCGTCGCCGCGGCGGTCGGCGGCGGCACCGCCTACGGCATCCAGGAGCTGACCGGCAACGACACCGTCGCCTCCAGCTCCACCAGCACCAACGTGGTGCCGTCCAGCCAGAAGGGCACCACGTCCGGCGTCGCCAAGGCGGTCAGCCCGAGCATCGTCGAGATCAGCGCCGACTCCAACGCCGGTTCCTCCACCGGCTCCGGCGTGATCATCACCGGTGACGGCGAGATCGTCACCAACAACCACGTCGTCTCCGGCGCCTCCCAGATCAAGGTGACGACCAACGACGGCAAGTCGTACACCGCGAAGGTAGTCGGCACCGACAGCAAGAAGGACCTGGCGCTGATCAAGCTGGAGAACGCCTCCGGCATGAAGGCGGCCACGCTCGGCGACTCCTCCGGTCTCCAGGTCGGCGACCAGGTCGTGGCGATCGGCTCCCCCGAGGGGCTGTCCGGCACCGTCACCAGCGGCATCATCTCGGCCCTCGACCGTGACGTCACGGTCCCCACCGACGAGGGGCAGGGCCAGCAGCAGTGGGGGCAGGGCCAGGGACAGGGGCAGGGCGGTGACCAGTGGCCGTTCGAGTTCGGCGGGCGGCAGTTCAACGGCGACACCGGCTCCGACACGACGACGTACAAGGCGCTCCAGACCGACGCGTCACTCAACCCGGGCAACTCCGGCGGCGCGCTGATCGACATGAACGGCAACATCATCGGGATCAACTCCGCGATGTACTCGCCGACGGGCCAGGCCTCCTCGTCCTCCAGCGCCGGCAGCGTCGGACTGGGCTTCGCCATACCGATCAACACCGTCAAGGCCGACCTCGCGAAGCTGCGGGCCGGTGCGACCGACTGAGAACCACGGGCCCCAGGAGCGAGGAGCAAGGCGATGATCCAGCAGGTCGCGCACACGGAGCCGGGCGGAGACGCGGCGGGAGTGAGGCTGGCACTGGCGGTGGCGTACGAGCTGCACGCGCCGGCGGGGCGGGCTCCGGAGGTGGCGCCCGCCGCGCCCCGCGCGCCCCGCAGGGCCGCCACCGCGAAGCGGGCCAGGCGCCGCAGCGCACGCGGCTGACACTCCTCCCGGCTCACCCCGCCGCCGTGCGAGGCTGAGAGCGTCAGTGCGCCCCTCCCCTTCCCACCCCGAGGACCCCGACCCATGAGCCCCGCAGACGGCGACCGTGACCCCCAGCGCATCCTGATCGTCGACGACGAGCCGGCGGTACGCGAAGCACTCCAGCGCAGCCTCGCCTTCGAGGGGTACGGCACGGAGGTCGCCGTCGACGGCGCGGACGCCCTGGACAAGGCCGCGGCCTACCGGCCCGACCTGGTCGTCCTCGACATCCAGATGCCCCGCATGGACGGCCTGACCGCCGCCCGCCGCATCCGCGCCACCGGCGACACGACACCCATCCTGATGCTCACCGCCCGCGACACGGTCGGGGACCGGGTGACCGGACTGGACGCGGGCGCCGACGACTACCTGGTCAAGCCCTTCGAACTCGACGAACTCTTCGCCCGTATCCGCGCCCTGCTGCGCCGCAGTTCCTACGCGGCCGCCATGGGCGCGGGCAGCCCGGCCGACGAGGACGCCCTCACCTTCGCCGACCTGCGCATGGACCTCGCGACGCGCGAGGTCACGCGGGGCGGCCGCCAGGTGGAGCTGACCCGCACGGAGTTCACGCTCCTGGAGATGTTCCTGACGCACCCGCGCCAGGTGCTGACCCGGGAACAGATCCTCAAGGCGGTCTGGGGCTTCGACTTCGAGCCGTCGTCCAACTCCCTCGACGTCTACGTGATGTACCTGCGCCGCAAGACCGAGGCGGGCGGTGAGCCGCGCCTCGTCCACACGGTGCGGGGCGTGGGTTACGTGTTGCGGCAGGGCGGCGCGGAGTGAACAAGGCCGTACGCCGGTTCCGCTCCCTGCCGATCCGGTCCCGGCTGGCGCTGCTGGTGGCGGCGGCGGTGGCGTTCGCCGTGGCGGCGGTGTCGGTGACCTGCTGGTTCATCGTGCAGGGGAAGCTGTACGACCAGGTGGACGGGGACCTGAAGTCGTCGTTCCGCACGATTCAGGCGGACGACTTCGACGCGCTGACGAAGACGTGTCCCCAGAAGCCGTCGAACACCCTCGGCGGAGCGCCGCGGCCGCAGACCTACGCGCAGGTGGTCAGGTCCGACGGCAGGGTCTGCCTGTTCAGCAATCTCATGCCCCAGGTGAAGGTCACGAGCAGCGACAAGAACGTGGCCAAGAACCCCGACCCCACCAAGATCAGTCTGCGCAACGGCACCGACAGCGACGGCAACTCGGTGCGCGTGCTGACCACGGCCGTCGTCGTCAAGGACGGCCCGTTCCAGCAGGGCGTGGCCGCCGACTACGCCCTGGTCATCGCCGTGCCCCTGAAGGGAACGGAGTCCACACTCAACGAACTGGCGCTGATCCTCCTGCTGGTCTCCGGCGTCGGGGTGATGGGCGCCGGGGCGGCCGGTCTGATGGTGGCCCGGGCGGGTCTGCGCCCGGTCGACAAACTCACGGAGGCCGTCGAGCACGTGGCCCGCACGGAGGATCTGGACGTCCGCATCCCCGTGGACGACGCCAGCGAGGACGAGGTGGCCCGCCTGTCCCGCTCCTTCAACTCGATGACCTCCGCCCTGGCCAGCTCCCGCGACCTCCAGCAACAGCTCATCGCGGACGCCGGCCACGAACTCCGTACGCCGCTCACCTCGCTCCGCACCAACATCGAACTCCTCACCCGCAGCGAGGAGACGGGCCGCCCCATCCCCGAGGCGGACCGCAAGGCCCTGCTCGCGTCGGTGAAGGCACAGATGACGGAGCTGGCGGCGCTCATCGGCGACCTCCAGGAACTGTCCCGGCCGGACACCGGCCAGCACGCGGGCCGGACGCAGATCGTCGCCTGGCACGACACCGTCGAGTCGGCGCTGCGGCGGGCGCGGCTGCGGGGCCCGGAGCTGACGATCACGGCCGACGTCCAGCCCTGGTTCGTGCGCGCCGAGCCGTCCGCGCTGGAGCGGGCGGTGGTCAACATCCTGGACAACGCGGTGAAGTTCAGCCCGGAGGGCGGCACGGTCGAGGTGCGCCTGTCCCAGGGTGTCCTGACGGTCCGCGACCACGGCCCGGGCATCCCCGCCGACGAACTCCCCCACGTCTTCGACCGCTTCTGGCGCTCCCCGAGCGCACGGGCGATGCCGGGCTCGGGGCTCGGCCTGTCGATCGTGGCGCGGACGGTGCAGCAGGCCGGGGGCGAGGTGTCGCTGTCCCGCGCCGAGGGCGGGGGCACGGTGGCGACGGTACGGCTTCCGGGGGCACCTCTGCCGCCGCCGGAGGACCCGGCCCTCGCCGCGGAATAGGACGGATCCGGCATCGAGATATCGTGGTGTGTCGGAATGTCGGACTCTCCGGCTCCCGGGCGAGAAGGGTGACGCATGGCCGCGACGGCGGGACTGGACCAAGGTGAGCTGATCGAGGTGTTCAAGGCCCTAGGCAACCCCGCCCGGCTTCAGATCATGCGGTGGCTGAAGGATCCCGAGGCGCACTTCGGCGAGTACGAGCCGATCGCGGACCGCCGGTCGGTCGGCGTGTGCGTCACGCACATCCAGGCGAAGGCGGGACTCGCGCAGTCGACGGTCTCCAGCTACATGAGCACGCTCGAGCGTGCCGGACTCGTGCGCCCCACCCGGGTGGGCAAGTGGACCCACTACCGGCGCGACGAGGAGCGGGTGGCACAGCTGGCGCGGGAGATCGGCACCAGCCTCTGACCTGAGCGACCCCGCTAAACAAATTGACGAATCGCGATACGTCGATATGATCTCATCATGTCGACCTTCTCCGCTGCGCCTACCGCGCTGATCGTCCACGCCCACCCCGAGCCCCGCTCCTTCAGCACCGCCCAGATGACGGCCGCGACCGAGTCCCTGCGCGCGGCCGGGTACCGCGTCGACGTGCTGGACCTCTACGCCGACGGCTGGGCCCCGGTCCTCGCCCGCGAGGAGTTCGCGCCGGTGGACGGCCCGTTCAAGCCGCAGGCCGAGCAGATGCGCGCGGTGCGGGAGGGCACCCTCGACGCGGCCGTCAGGGCCCATCTCGACCGGCTGCTCGCCGCCGACCTGCTCGTGCTGTCGTTCCCGCTGTGGTGGTTCTCGCTGCCCGCCGTCCTCAAGGGATGGGTGGACCGGGTCTTCGTGATGGGCGGGGTCTTCGGCGGGGACCACGGGCTGTTCGGGCAGGCCGCGCTCGCCGGGAAGCGCGCGATGCTGCTGTTCACGACCGGCGGGCCCACCGAGTCGTTCCGGCCCGGTGGCGCCTTCGGCCCGATGGACGACTTCCTGTTCCACATCCACCGCGGAATGCTGGAGTTCGTCGGCTTCGAGGTCCTCGAACCGGTGATCACCTACGGCCCGGCCCGCATGACCGACGAGGAACGAGCGGCGGCGCTGGACCAGGTCAGGCAGTCCGTCGCACGGGTCGCGGCGGAGCGCCCGGCCCCTGTGGGCTGAGCCGGGCCGGGCCCCTCACGTCTCCGTCCGGTACATCAGATCCACCTCGTGCGTCACGAACCCCAGCCGTTCGTACACCGACACCGCCGCCAGGTTGTCCGCGTCGACGTACAGCATCGCCGTCGGCAGCCCCCGCCGCGCCAGGTGCCGCAGGCCGATCGTCGTGAGGGACTTGCCGAGTCCGCCGCCCTGGGCGCCGGGGCCGACGCCGAGGACGTACACCTCCCCGAGGCCCTCCTGCGCGTGCACCTTCGTCCAGTGGAAGCCGACGAGTTCGTCGCCGCGGAAGGCGAGGAAGAAACCCGCCGGGTCGAACCACGGCTCGGCCTTGCGGTCGTCGAGGTCCCGCTGGGTGAGGGAGCCCTGCTCGGGGTGGTGGGCGAAGGCGGCGGCGTTCACCGCGAGCCAGGCCGCGTCGTCCCGGCCGGGGACGAAGGGACGGACCGTGACGCCCTCGGGCAGGACCGGCTCGGGCGCGTCGAAGTCGGCCAACGGGCGCCGCATCTGACGCAGTTCACGGAACAGGGTCAGCCCCAGGACCTGGGCGAGATGCCGGGCCGCGGAGTGCCCGCCGTGCGCCCACACCCGCAACCGCTTGCCGGACGCGCCCAGCAGCGCGGAGCCCAGGGCCCGCCCGTGCCCCTGCCCCCGGTGTCCGGGGTGCACGACCAGTTCGGCGGCCGGCGGCTCCACCGGGTCGGTGTCCTCCAGTTGGGCGTAGCCGACGAGTTCGCGTCCCTCGCCGGCCTCGACGGTGAGCAGCAGGTGGGACACGCCCTCGCGCTCCCCGCCCCGCAACTGCAACCGGCCCTGCTCGGACACCGCTTGCTGACCGTCGGTGGCGGCGGCCTCGTCGAGCAGCCGCAGGACGGCCTCGGTCTGTTCCGCGGAGAGCGCGGCATACGTGTCGATCGAGCGGTTACGGCCGGGCCGTACGGTGTCGTCGCTGGTCATGCGTACGAGGGTACGGGGCCCCACGGGCAAATCGGCGGCAAAAGGCAACCAGGATGTAACCACGAAACACCTGTCGCGCTACGCGCGTTGACTCTAGGCTGCGCCGGACGACATCACTGTCCCAGCAGTCACCCAGGGGGGCGAATGCCAGCCACTTCACCCGCAGCGGCGTCGGCGCACCAGGAGCGCCGCAGACGTCGTACGGCCCGTCTCGTCGCTCTCGCCGCCGGTGCCGCCACCGTCGGCGTCCTGGCCGCGGCGGCGCTGCCGGGGTCGGCCTCCGCCGGCGAGGACCACCGCAAGGGCGGCCACTGGCCCGGCCGCTACCAGGACGTCCAGCTGCTGTCCTTCAACGACCTGCACGGCAACCTGGAGCCGCCCGCCGGCTCCTCCGGCCGGGTCACCGAGAACCAGCCCGACGGCACCACGAAGACCATCGACGCGGGCGGTGTCGAGTACCTCGCCACGCACCTGCGCGAGGCCCGCAAGGGCCAGAAGTACTCCGTCACCGCGGCCGGCGGCGACATGGTCGGCGCCTCCCCGCTGATCTCCGGGCTCTTCCACGACGAGCCGACCATCGAGGCGCTGAACAAGCTCGACCTCGACGTCACCTCCGTCGGCAACCACGAGTTCGACGAGGGCGCGGGGGAGCTGGCCCGCCTGCAGAACGGCGGCTGCCACCCGAAGGACGGCTGCTACACGGACGAGAAGTTCCAGGGCGCCGACTTCCCCTACCTGGCCGCCAACGTCCTCGACGAGAAGACGAAGAAGCCGATCCTCAAGCCCTACTGGGTGTGGAAGAAGAACGGCGTCAAGGTCGGCTTCATCGGCGTGACCCTGGAGGGCACCCCGAACATCGTCTCCGCCGACGGCGTCAAGGGCCTCGCCTTCAAGGACGAGGTCGAGACGATCAACAAGTACGCCAAGGTGCTCCAGAAGCAGGGCGTGAAGTCGATCGTCGCCCTCATCCACGAGGGCGGCTTCCCGGCCTCGTCGTCGTACAACTACGACTGCGACTCCCCGGGCGCGGGCGACGGCGTCTCCGGACCGATCGTCGACATCGCCAAGAACGTCACGCCGCAGGTGGACGCGCTGGTCACCGGCCACACCCACAACGCGTACGTGTGCAGCATCGACGACCCGGCGGGCAAGCCCCGCATGGTCACCTCGGCCGCGTCCTTCGGCCGCCTCTACACGGACACCACGCTCACGTACGACCGGAAGACCGGTGACATCGCCCGTACGGCGGTGAAGTCGGCGAACCGCGTGGTCACCCGGGACGTCCCCAAGGCGCCCGACATGACGCAGCTGATCAGCAAGTGGAACACCCTGGCCGCGCCCATCGGCAACCGCGCGATCGGCTACATCTCCGGCGACATCGGCAACACCGGCACCGAGTCCCCGCTCGGCGACCTCATCGCCGACGCCCAGCTCGCCCACGGCAAGCAGCTCGACCCGGAGACCGACCTCGCGCTGATGAACCCCGGCGGCATCCGGGCGCCGCTGACGTACGCGGCGAAGGCCGGTGAGGGCGACGGTGTCGTGACGTACGCCGAGGGCTTCACGGTGCAGCCGTTCGCCAACACCGTGAATCTGCAGACCTTCACGGGCGCGCAGCTGATCCAGGTGCTCAAGGAGCAGGTGAGCGGCGCCAACGCGGCGGCCCCGAAGGTGCTCCAGGTGTCCTCCGGCCTGACCTACACGCTGGACCTCACCAAGTCCGGCGCCGACCGCGTGGTCACCGACAGCGTCAAGCTGAACGGCGCGGCCATCGACCCGGCGGCCACCTACCGCGTCGCGACCAACAGCTTCCTCGCGGGCGGCGGCGACGGTTTCCCGACGCTGGGCCAGGGCACCGGAGACGTCGTGGGCGCCGACGACCTGACCGCGCTGGAGCAGTACATGACGGCCAACTCCTCGGCCACGAACCCGATGACGCCGCCGAAGGCGGACCGCATCGCGATCGTGAAGTAAATCGCATACCTGTGGTTCAGGTTGCGAGCGGGGGCGGTGCGCATGTTCGGATGAGACGATGCGCACCCCCCACCGCATGGACACGCACCACCGCCACGACCAGCCCTCCGAGGGAGCTCACAACCCCTACGAAGAACTCGGCGCCCTCGACGACGGACCTCTGGAGGCGACCCCTCTGCAGGAGTTCCTCGGCGAGGACGCCGAGCAGCCGGACGAGCAGGAGCCTCAGTGGTCGCCACCCGACCACCGCCGGGGCGGACGGCGTAAGCGGAATCGTTTCGCCGGACTGCCTCTCGCCGTGAAGGCGGTGGTGGCCCTCCTCGTGATCGCGGCCTTCGCCGCCCTCGGCGACCGCTGGGCCCTGCTGTACGCCGAGCACCGGGCCGCGGACACGCTCAAGGACCGCCTCGACCTGGCGGCGGCGCCCGAGGTCGAGATCGGCGGTTTCCCCTTCCTCACCCAACTCGCCGACAAGCGGCTGGACTCGGTGAAGGTGACCGTCCCGGACGTCGCCGCCGACCGGGTCTCGCTCGCCAAGGTGTCGGCCACCGCCCACGACATCCGGCTGAACGCCGACGGACTGACCTCCGTGCGCGGCGCGCAGATCCCCCGGTTCGACGGGGACGTCGTGCTGTCCTTCGAGGACCTCAACCGCGAACTCGGTGCCTCCCAGGTGACGTTCACCGGCGAGGGCCGCGACCGGGTGCACGCCGACGGCACCCTGCCGGTCGCCGGCCACGACCTGCGGCTGCGGGCCGAGGCCCGGATCCAGCGCCAGGGCGAGCGGGGCATCGCCACGGAGATCGGCGGGATGCGCCTCGACATCGGCGACCTGGCCACCTACCGCCCCGGCAAGCGCGCCTCGGAGGGCCTGCACCTGACGCCCAAGGCCGGCGCCGACCTCGCCCGCGAGACCCGGAAGGCCAAGGCGCTGCTGTCGGTCCCGGCCATCGTGGAGCGGATGGGCGTGCCCGAGGCGACCGTGCAGGAGGCCCTCGCCGACGACGGCAAGCTCGCCGAGCTGACCGGCACCCCGCGCTTCGCCCGCCAGGCCGAACGCCTCAACCTCATCGACCTGGCCCTGAGCAACCCCGACGTGATGCGCCGCCTGGGTCTCGACCCCGACCTCCTCGACGAGCTGTCCGGCCTGACCCGCCCGGTCCTCGCCGACCGGCTGTCCCTGGCGTTCGAACTGCCGAAGCCGGAGCAGGGGGACGTGCGGCTGCAGGACGTGCGGGTGGGGAAGGACGGCATCCGGGTGCGGGTGTCGGGCTCGGGGCTGTCCGTGGGCGGCTGAGCCGCACGCCGTGCGTGGACGGCCGTTCGCGCAGCGGAGCGTGCCCGAAAGTCTGGCCCCCGGGCACTGCCGTGCCCCGCACCCGCCGCGGAGACTGGCGGGGTACGCCCGGACCGAGATGAGGATGATGCGGATGCGCAGGCACGGCCGGTCTCCCGAGTCGGAAGCGGACGCGCACGACCACCGGCCCCTCCTCCGGCCGGGTGCGACCGGCCCCGAGGCGGCCCGGCTGGCAGCCGCGGGACGGATGACGCCGGACGCGGCCATGTCCCTCCAGAACTCCGCCGGGAACGCCGCCTTCGTGGCCGTCCAGCGCAGCCCCCAGGGCGGCAACGGTGCCGGCCCCGCCGAGGAGAAGCCCATGGACGGGCTCAGCCGGCTGCGGAGGGCCAACGAGCGGGCGAAGAAACGCGGTCAGGCCGCGCCCACGTACGGCCCCGGACAGAGCCCCTTCGGCCCGTACACCGTGAACAAGGGCCGGGGCGCCGGCCCGTACATCACGTCGAACAAGAAGACCCAGCACCCGGGCAGCGAGGACCTCGGGACCACGTACACCGAGCTCGTCCAGGCCCTGGACGCCGAGCACGAGCCCATGGTCGCGGCCGCCGTGCGCGGCGAAGCCCTGGACGAGGAACTCCTCGCCGGCATGAGCGCCACGCAGAAGCGGGCCGCCGCCATGCTCTACGGGGTCATGAAGGAGTCCGAGGAGCGCAGGTTCCCGGGGGCCGGCAAGGCCATGCGCAGCGCGCTGACCAAGCAGGGCGACCCCTACCACGAGGCGGAGGAGTTCGACGAGGACTTCCCGATGGCCAAGGTCGGCGGCGCGCGCTTCTACGAGGACGTGCTGGCCGGGAAGAAGCAGCTCTCCCAGAAGGCCCGCCAGAACCTGGAGGACATGTCGTCGTCGTCCTCGGACGGAGAGAAGTCCTCCTGAGGCCGCTGGGCCCCGCGGGTCCCTGGGTGAAACTTTGTGTGCAGAAGTGTTGACCTCTGTTCGAGTCCCCTTCTAGTTTCGTGCTCCACTGAGCGGTCCGACCGTGACCGCTCGCCTTCGCACTGCTCAGAAGGGGATGTCGTGTCTCAAAAGAACCATCGCGGGACAGCTTGCGCGGGGGCGCTGCTGGCCTGCGTCACGGCATTCGGCGGAGCTCTCGCTTCCCCCGCTGCCGCCTCGCCGGCCTCCCGTCCCGCCACACCGCCGCCCGTCAGCGACTTCAAGGGCGTCAACTGGGCCGACCCGCGCGACAACTACGCGCATGACGCGGTCGTGCCCTCGGGCCTCGCCACCTCCGACAGCTACGCCACCACCTACGCCAAGTCCAAGGCGATCATCGGCGGCTTCGCCGAGCTCGGCGCCAACACGGTCCGCCTCCCGGTCAACCCGACCTCTGTGAACGGACCCTTCTGGAAGTCGTACCGGGGCGCGATCGACGCCGCCACCGCCCAGGGCTTCAAGGTCATCCTGGGCTACTGGGAGGCCGACAACGCCAAGGACGGCAAGATCGACGACCAGGCCTCCTGGAACCAGATGTGGGCGCGGATCACCTCCGCCTACAACGGCAACTCCAAGGTGTACTTCGAGCCGATGAACGAGCCGTTCGGCTACACCGCCGAGGAGTGGACCGACATCGCCGCGAAGTGGGTGACCGCCCACGCCAACGTGCCCCGCGACCGGGTCCTCATCGGCGGCTACAAGTACAGCGAGGACGTCAAGCCCGTCTGCGCCGACCCGCGCCTCAAGGGCGTCCGCCTCGCCCTGCACAACTACGGCTTCTGGCACACCGACTGGACCAGCGTCGACCAGTGGAAGGCGGACTTCAAGTCCCGTATCGGCGACTGCGCCTCGCGCACGATCCTCGACGAGTTCGGCGCCTCGATGACCACCGGCCTCGACTACAACGGCCCGGTGGGCAGCTCCAACGAGATCGCCTACATACAGGCCGCGACCGACACCATCCGGGAGCTGGGCCTCGGCTCGGTCTACTGGCCCGGCCTGCGCAACGGTGACACCTACTCCCTCACCACGCTCCAGGGCACGGGCACCGACCTCAGCCTGACCGTGAACAACCAGAGCGGCCTGGACCGGCTGCACTACGCCTGGAAGCAGTAAGGATCTCCAAGGATCACCATGGTGGCCCTTCCGGGTTCGGCGCCGCTCGTCAGCCGAACCCGGAAGGGAGCCGTCAGGACGCCGAAGGCGTCCAGCCCGCGAGCCAGTCCGCGACCTCCTGGTCGGCGGCCTGCGCATCGCTCAGATGCGGACGGTTGCTGCTCGCACTCCCCGCCCCGGCGCCGGTGTTCCTGTACTCGGCGAACCGGTCGTCCTTCCACGAGAAACCGCTCATGTCGGTCCACGGCGTGGACTTGACCGCGGCACTGAGGCTCGTGTTGCGGACCGTGGTCTGCGGGTCGAGCGAGGCGTCACCGCCCGCGTGCCAGGGCCGGCCGAGGTAGAAGCTGCCGTTCGACACGTCGCCGTTCACCGTGGAGTTGGCGATCAGGATGCCCTTGCGGTTGGCGGCGGTGCTCGGAGCGGTGACATACCCGGCCGAGGTGCCGTCCCAGCGCTTCTTCAGCGTGATGACGGACTTGTCGACGACGGCCGTGGCCCGCCCGAAGATGAAGTCGACGTTCCCGATGACGTACGAGTCGCTGACGTAGACCCGGCCCAGCTTGTCCTTGGCGGCGGTGTCGACGAGCAGCGTGTCCTGGTCACCGCTGACGATGACCCCGTCCAGGAACACCTTGTCGGCGGCGGTCCGCAGCGCGACGGCCTGGTGTCCGCTGAGGCTCTGGTTGGCCTTCTCGTCGAAGTCGTTGGAGATGGTCAGGTTCCGGGCCTGGAAGTCGTCGGCCTCGACGGCGACGGTGGCGCTGCCGCCGGTGCCGTACGTACCGCCACCGGGCTTGGGCGTACCGGCCGCGTTGTTGTAGACGATCGTCGTGTCCTTGCGGCTCCCGCCCGTGCCCTGAATGGTGACGTGCGGCTTGTTGGCCAGCACCTTCACCAGTTCCCGGTACGTCCCCGGCTTCACGGCGATCACGACCCGCGACGGATTGTTCGCCGGCACGGCGTTCACGGCGGCCTGCACGGTGCGGTACTGACCACTGCCGTCCGCCGCGACGGTCAGGGTGGTGGCGGCAGCGGCCTTGGTGGCGGCGGCCGTCGTACCGATGGTGGCACGGGGCCCGGCACCGGACCTGAGGACCGACGGCACATCGGCGGCCTGGTCGAGGGCGTAGGCGTAGTAGGCCTTGGGATCGAAGGCGGTCCCGCCGCTCTCGTTCCTTCCGCTGGTCCCGGAGAAGACGCTGCCGCGCTGCACGACGGCCGCGCCACCGTCCTTGATGACGGGGTTCTTGATGCCCTGGAAGTAGGAGTTCTCCAGGACCATCTTCGTCGCGCCGCGCGAGTAGTTGCCGTACGAGGAGCCGATGTCCGTGCCCGGGGCGTCCTCGAGGAAGTTGTTGTAGAGGTGGGCGTGGGCGGCGTTGTCGGTGGACGGGTTGCGCTGCTCGGTCTCGCGGATCCAGTTGTGGTGGATGGTGATGTCCGTCTTGACGTTCTCGGTCCAGCCGATGCCGAACGTCTTGTTGTTGTCGCTCAGCTTGTTCCAGGAGACGGTCACGTTCGTGCTGTCCTTGCGGACGTCGATCAGCCCGTCGGCCATGTGCCGCAGATCGTTGTGATCGATCCAGACGTGATGCGCGCCGTCCATCTGGAGGGCGTCGAAGTCGTGATCCTTGTCGTTCCAGATCCCTTGATACGAGTCCCGGATGGTCAGGTTCCGGATGATCACGTTGTGCACGCCCTGGCCGAGGAAGAACCCGCCGCCCACGAGGTGCCCGGAGGTCCCCTGACCCACGATGGTCTTGTCGGACTGCACCTTGATCTCTTTGCCGACCGGGTTCATGTCGATGGTCCCGGCGACGACGATGACGTACGGCTCGGCGGCGGTCGCGTACTTCTCCAGGTCGGCGAGCGTCTTCACCGTGACGGTCTTGCCGCCCCGGCCGCCGTACGTCCCGTTCTGCCCGAGGGAGTTGACGGAGGCGAACCCGTCGGCGGTGTCGGCGGCCCAGGTGGGGACGGCTTCCGCCGCCGAGGCCTGTCCGAGGACGCCGAGGTCGGTGATGCCGTAGGCGAGGGCGCCGGCGGCGGTCAGGGCCAGCGGGACTCCGGCCGCCAGGGCGGTGCGGCTTCTGCGGTGACGATGACGGGCCTTGCTGCGCGGCTCACTCATGCGGCGATCCGATCCGTGTGGGGGAATGACCGCTGACCAGTCGCCGCCCCACACGGAAAGGTTGCCGGGGTATCTCACCTACTGGGTGCAGGACTTCGGATCGAGCTTCTCCTCGACCTTGTCCTCCCGGCCGTCGGGCTGGCCGTCGGGGAGGAGCTTGTCGGAGATGCCGTCTATGTAATACCCGTGCGAGTAGATGGTCTGGTAACCCCGGTCACGCCAGCTGTGGACGGTCTTCTCCCCGTCCCCCTTGTCCCACTGGTAGTCCTCGACCTGGAAGACGGGGTTCACGCGCACCACGCGCTGGTACGGCGTCCAGGTGACGGCGACCTGCCGACAGGGCGGAATGGTCTTCTCACTCCGGGTCTCGAACTTGGACTCCTTCTCCCAGCCCCACTCGTACCCTGCGCTGCCGCCGACGGTTCCGCTGAAGATGCTCTTGGCGAGGGAGAGGCTGATGGTGCCGCCGACGCTCTTCTTGGCGAAGGTCTTGGTGCTGTAGCTGCTGACGAAGGTCTCCTTGTCGTCGGCCGAGCCTTTGTTCCCGATCCACCGGGACGTACGGACGGTGTCGCCCTTGATGGACCAGGTGGACGCCTCGGCGTACCCGCACCAGCCCCGGAACAGCTCCCAGGGCCCGGCGGGCTTCCACAGCCCGAAGACGTCCCGCAGGTACTCGTCCTGGGTCTTGAACTCACCGGTGTCGACGTTCAGGGCGCCGTAGACGCCGGTCAGGCTCGTCTCCTGACCGCAGAGCCGCTCGATCATCCGGTCGGTGTCCCCGGGGTCGACACCCCGGATGTCGGTCGCCCCGGCGGGGCCGGCGGTGGCGGTCCCCGCGCCGGCCAGGAGACCGGTTATGGCGAGGGCGGTGGTGGCTGCAACTGTGCTGATTTTTTTGAGAGTTGACGTGCGAATGAGACGCATGTGGGGGGCTCACTCCTGCTTGCGGTTCTGTGACGGCAGTGAAGATGTCAGAGCAGGGGCAGGAGTTTGCGCTACTGATGGGTACGACAGGACATTGACAGCTGGGAGGGGGTCATGTCCTGCCTTATCGGACCCTGCTGTGGCAGGAGGACGGCAGTGCTGTGGCCTACACGGAGGGTGACAGCAGCGGGCTGTTGCTGGACGATCCAGAGGAAGTTCTGCACCACCGCTTGTCCTACGATCTGCTGCGGGATCTGGCGCTGTCCCGTCGGACTCGCTGACGTTCATCAGGGACGTACTGGAGGAGCACAGATCATGAAGCTCACCTGGCGCAAGTCCAGCTACAGCGACGGGGGCGACAACAACTGCCTCGAGGTCTCCGACGACCACCCCGGCATAGTCCCGGTCCGCGACAGCAAACTCCCCCACAGCCCGATACTCGTGTTCGGCACGAGCCCCTGGGCGTCGTTCCTGGCCGGCGTCAAGGACGAGAGCTCGGTGCTGCGTGGTAGACCTGCCGCCCGTGGTCATCGCCCGGCCTGGTTCCGGTCAGGCTGCCGGGGTGGCCAGGACGGCCTTGGCGGCCAGCCGGAGATTCCTGATCATTGGGTTCGGGTCGCCCTTGCGGCTGACCAGGACGACCTGGCTGGGGGGAGCGCCCTCGATCGGGACGGTGACGAGGTTGGGACGCAGTGAGCTACGCCGATCGCCGACCGGTAGGACGGCGATCGCCTCGCCACTCGCGACGAGTTCGAGCTTGTCCTCGTAGCTCTCGATCGGCGGCACGCCGGCCCCGAGGATCCGGTAGGAAGTCCAGTCTGCGGTCTCGAACGCACACGGCGCCGCCTCTTCGCCGGCCAGTTCTTCCGCGGTCACCGACGCGCGGTCGGCCAAGGGATGGCCGCGGGGGACCACAAGCATCCGGGGCTCCTCGTACAGCGGGGTGGTGAACACGTCGTCGGCGGCGAGCGGCAGCGGGGCCCGCGCGATCAGGGCGTCGACGCGCTTGTCGGGCAGTGCGCCGACGTCGCCGCAGCTCATGTACCGGGTGGCGATCTCGGCGTCCGGGTGACGGCGGCGCAGTTCCCGTACGGCGGCAGTGATCACCAGGTCTTCGACGTAACCGATGGTGATTCGTTCGGTCTGGGCTTGTTCACGCACGGCCAGTTCGGCCTGGCGGGCGGCCTGCAGCAGGGCTTGGGCCCGGGGGAGGAATGTCTGGCCGGCCGGAGTGAGCCGGGTGCCCTGGGGGGTGCGGTCCAGCAGTCGTGTGCCGAGATATTTCTCGAGCCGTTGGATCTGGCGGCTCAGCGCCGGCTGGGCTACGTGCAGGTCGGCGGCGGCCCGGCCGAAGTGCTGGTGCGCCGCCACCACGGTGAAGTAGCGCACGAGCCGCAGTTCCAGGTCCTGTCCGAGATCGTTCACCCTTGCAGGGTACGCGTCATGCCGTTTCGGAATGATCAGGTTGCCGAACCGGTCTTGGACGGCCATGCCATCCCGGGCTTTGACTGAAGGAGCAACGTTTCCCTGAGAAAGCGATAGGCGCGATGAAGGCGATCCAGTTCCACGAGGCGGGCGGGCCGGAAGTTCTGCGGTACGACGAGGTGCCGGTTCCCGAGATCGGCCCGGGCGAGGTGCTCGTCCGGGTGCACGCGGCGGGCATCAACCCGCCGGACTGGTACCTGCGTGAGGGGATGAAGGTCATGCCGGCCGAGATGAGGCCGGCGCTGGAGTTCCCCCTGATCCCTGGAACGGACATGTCGGGCGTGGTCGAGGCGGTCGCTCCGGACGTGCTGGGGTTCGCCGTCGGTGACGAGGTCTTCGGCATGCTGCGGTTCCCGGGATTCGACGGCCGGACGTACGCCGAGTACGTGGCCGCGCCGGCTTCGGACCTGGCTCACAAGCCGGCCGGTATCGACCACGTACAGGCGGCCGGGGCGCCGATGGCCGTGCTGACGGCCTGGCAGTACCTGGTTGATCTCGGCCACGACGTGCCGTCTCCGTTCACCGGCCAGGTGCACCAGCCGGTGCCGATCACGCCAGAGATGACCGTGCTGGTCAACGGGGCCGCTGGTGGAGTGGGTCACTTCGCGGTGCAGCTGGCGAAATGGAAGGGGGCACACGTCATCGCGGTGGCCTCAAGCCGGCACGAGCAGTTCCTGCGCAAGCTCGGCGCCGATGAGTTCATCGACTACACCACGACACGGGCCGCGGACGTGGTCAGCGGCGTCGACCTGGTGATCGACACCGTCGGTGGCCCGGACAGCTCACGCTTCCTGACCGTGCTCAAGCGCGGAGGCACCATGCTTCCGGTGTTCTTCGCCCAGTACGACCCGGAAGAGACGGCGCGTCTGGACATCGCCGTCTCGAACATTCAGGTACGTTCCAACGGCCCTCAGCTCGCCGAGATCGGGCGCCTGTTCGATGAGGGCAAGCTCCAGGTCGGGGTGGACAGCACCTACCCGCTGTCCGAAGCGGTCAGCGCACACACGCGAGCCGCGCAGGGCCACATCCAGGGCAAGATCGTGCTGACGGTGGCCTCGTGATCGCCGAACTCCAGCAGGCGGTGGCGAACTACGCCCACGCCCTGGACGAGCTGAATGTGCCCGAGCTGGAAGCGGTCCTGACCGAGGACACCACCTGGACCTTCACGATGCCCGGACAGGGGGTGCTCGGCCCGGTCGCCGGACGCGCGGCGGTGCTCGACTTCATCCGTGACGGGCACACGGCCCAGACCGGAAGGGTGCGGCACCACCTGGGTAGCGTCGTGGTCACGACGACGGACGCCGCCACCGCCGAGGTGCGGGCCCATCTGCTGCAGACGAGGAACACCGGCGAGAGCATCCAGATGATCTCGACCGGGGTCTACACGTTCAGCCTGCGACGGTCCGACGGTAGGTGGCGGATCGCCGAGCTCACCCTGACGCTGGACAACGCCTTGTAGGGCGAGGCCAGGCAGTGCGCCCGGCGGATCATCGGATGCCTGCCGACGGCGCCCGGCTACCGATGGGGCCGACGACGAACAGCACGGCTGGTTCACGCGTGCGGGGGCGGGAGCGGAGCGCTTGGGGTGGAGAGTGGAGCGTTTGGGTCAAGGCCTTGGCGCAGGACTCTGGGGCGGGCTGGAGCCTGTGGCCCAAGTGCTCCAATGGCACCCGACTCCCCGACGCGGACCCCGGCGGCTGGACGCCGACCGGGGCTACGTCTTCGGCAAGTACCGCCGCACCCGGCAGGTGCCGTGGCTCTGGCACCTGCCGGGTTCGGCCTGCTGGTCAGTGGTCGAGGAGGGCGATGCGGATGGCTCGTTCGACGTGGGCGGCGGTGTTGGCGTGGCCTTGGGTGTTGGGGTGGACCAGGGTGACACGCTTGTTGATGGGAGCGCAGTTCAGCAGGGTGCCGGGGAGCCTGTCAGGCCAGTAGTCCTCGGCGTCGCCGCAGATTCCCTCGACCCACTTGGTGCCCGCGGGCTGGCAGGCGTCGTGGCCCACGCTGGAGGAGTAGACGTCGACGTAGCGGTCGCCGAAGAACGACGTAACCCGCTGGATCGTGCTGTTCAGCGGCTTGAGGACGTTGTCACGGAGCCAGTCGACGTCGGCGTGCTTGATCGCGCCCAGCTCGGTGAGGGAGAGGCGGTTGCAGGCACTGCCCTCCTGCGGCAGGACGGCCGGATAGCCGACGGTGATCACCTTGGCGTTGGGTGCGGCCTCGTGCACCTTGGCCAGCATGTGGATGTACTCGTCCTGGACCCTGGCGAGCTTGTCCTGGATGCTCTCCTCGCCTTCGGGAGGACTGGTGTAGTACTCGCGGCAGGACTTGCCGGGCGTCGCGCCCAGTTCGAGGCACTTGAGGAGCATGCCGCCGAAGGGCAGGCTGTTGCCGCCGACGCCGATGGTGACGATGTCGGTCTTGTCGTTGAGCTTCGCTCGTTGGATCTGCGGGTCCACTGCGGGCCAGCCTTCGGCGGGGGGCTGGACCGGGCTGATCGGCGTCTGCTTGGTGTCGGCGATCTCGGCGATGGTGGCGTTGCCGCAGCTGACGTTGGTCAGGTGGACGTACTTGCCCGGCGGGAACTCGTCGAGCTCCCTCTCGACAACGCCGGGGTAGGCGTCGGTGGTGCGGTCACAGCCGTCCCGTGTCGCATCGCCGAGCGGGGGCTGCGGGTCTCCGACGAACCCGCCGGCGGTGTACGAGTCGCCCAGCGCGGCCCACTCATACTGATCAGCCGCACCAGCGGAGCCCGAGGGCACAAGTGCGGACACCGCCAGCGTGAGCCCCACGGCCAGTGCCCCCATAAACGTCGAACGCATCCGCGATCTCCATTCACTCAACGTAGTCAAATGACTACGGAATGAAGGTATTTGAGGTCAGGTGCTCTGCGGACGGGTGCGCCGGGTAAACCACTCGAGCGTATTGTCCTGAGTTTCTGGGCCACGGCGAGTGCGCCGGGTGGCCACCTCTGACAGCGAAGAGACGTGCTACGGACAGCCGACGGACGCAGCACCTCACCTTGCCCAAGCCGGCTTCCACACCTCCCCCTCCGTCAACCGTGGGCGTGTAGCCACCAGGTGGTCGCGGAGTGCTGCCAGGCCCGGATGCGGGTTGTCCGTGCGCCAGAGGAGGGAGTGGGGGTAGACCGGGGTCGGGTTCAGTACGGGGACGAGGCGGAGGTCGTGGTCGGCCGGCCAGACCAGGGGGGTGCGTTCGCTGAGGAACGTCGACAGGGTCGGGGAGGCCGCGATGGTGTCGAGGAGGGCTTCGACGCCGAAGTTGGGCCCTATCGCGTCGATGGTCGGGCCGAAGGTCGCGGCGAGGTCGTCGTAGTAGGCGGACCATTCCGTCCCCGGCGTGTTGCCGGGCATCCATATCCGGTGCCCGGCCAGTTGCGCCGGCGTGACCCAGGGTGCGCGCGCGAACTCGTGGTCGGGGCCTACGCACAGGCGCAGTGGTTCGTCCAGGACGGAGACGGCCGCTATGCCGTCCGGGAGCCGGTGCCCGGGCATCGTCGTCGCGCGGAACGTGGCGTCCACCGCGCCGTCGCGCACAGCCGTCACCGCCGCGTCCGCGCCGAACAGGGCGACGATGTCCAGCGCGATCTCCGGGTGCGCGCGGTGGAAGTCCCGTACCAGACCGGCCGTGGCGGCCCGGCGCCCCACGACGTCCACGCGTAGTGCGCGGTCCCCGGGGCGTACGGCGGCGAGCGCGCGTTCCTCCGCCTGGAGCAGCGCCCGGGCGTGGGGCAGGAGTGCCTGTCCGTCGATGGTGAGGTCCGCTCCTCGCGGGGTTCGGACCAGCAGCCGCACACCGAGGTCCTTCTCCAGCGCGGCGATCCGCTTGGACACCGCCTGCTGGGTGAGCGACAGATCCACGGCGGCCTTCTGGAACTGCCCGGCGTCGGCGATCGCGACGAATGCCCGTACTGCTTTGAGGTCCACGGCGGCAGCCTAGTAGTACAAACAGTAGTTGTTGCAACCACGTCGAGGTTGTTTGATCGGCCGAGGTCAGACCGATTACATATCGAGGATGCCGAGTTCCTTCGTTCATCTGCACAACCACACGGAATACTCCATGCTCGACGGCGCGCAGAAGCTGAGGCCGATGTTCGCCGAGGTGGAGCGGCAGGGCATGCCCGCGATCGCGATGAGCGACCACGGGAACATGTTCGGGGCCCACGAGTTCGCACAGACCGCGAAGGAGCACCCTGCGGTCAAGCCCGTCATCGGGATCGAGGCCTACGTCGCTCCCTCCTCCCGGTTCTCGCGGAAGCAGGAGTTCTGGGGGCCCGGTGGTCGGCGGGCCGTCGGGGAGGACGGGGAGGGGTCGAAGGACGTCTCCGGCGGTGGGCGGTTCACCCACATGACCATGTGGGCGTACAGCGCGACGGGGCTGCGGAATCTGTTCCGGCTGAGTACACAGGCCAGTTACGAGGGGCAGTTCCCGGCCGGGAAGCCCCGGATGGACCGGGAGCTGATCAGCCGGTGGCCCGAGGGCATCGTCGCCACCACCGGGTGTCCCTCCGGGGAGGTGCAGACCCGGCTGCGACTCGGTCAGTACGAGGAGGCCAAGCAAGCCGCTGCCGCCTACCAGGAGATCTTCGGGCGGGAGAACTACTTCCTGGAGCTGATGGACCACGGGCTGGCCATCGAACGCGACGTCCGCGACGGGCTGCTGCGGCTCGCCCGGGAGCTCGGTCTTCCCCTGCTGGCCACCAATGACGCGCACTACGTCACCGAGGACCAGGCCGACGCCCACGACAACCTGTTGTGCATCGGCGTCGGCAAGAACAAGGACGATCCGCGCCGCTTCCGGTTCAGCGGGACCGGCTACTACCTGAAGTCGGCCGCCGAGATGCGCGCCCTCTTCGCCGACCTGCCCGGCGCCTGCGACAACACCCTGCTGATCGCCGAGCGCGTCGAGTCGTACGCCGAGGTCTTCGACCATGTCGATGAGATGCCCCGGTTCCCGGATGTTCCGGAGGGGGACACGCAGGAGTCGTGGCTGCGGAAGGAGGTCCGCGCGGGGCTCGCCCTCCGCTACGGGGACCCGGTCCCCGCGCACGTCCTTGGAGCGGTTCGAGACCGAGATGGCGGTCATCGGGCCGATGGGGTTCAGCTCCTACTTCCTGGTCGTGGCGGACATCTGCCGGTACGCCCGGGACAACGGCATCCCGCTCGGCCCGGGGCGCGGTTCGGCCACCGGGTCGCTCGTCGCGTACGCGACCCGCATCACGGAGCTGTGCCCGCTGGAACACGGGCTGCTCTTCGAGCGGTTCCTGAACCCCGAGCGCATCAACCCGCCGGACGTCGACCTCGACTTCGACGACCGGCAGCGCGACCGCATGGTGCGGTACGTCATCGACAAGTACGGCGACGAGTACACGGCCCTGGTCAACACCTTCGGCAAGATCAAGGCCAAGAACGCCATCAAGGACTCGGCGCGGATCCTGGGGTATCCGTACGCGCACGGCGAGCGGATCACCAAGGCGCTGCCGCCCGACCAGAACGGCAAGTCCGCCCCGCTGGACGCCCTCTTCGACGCGTCCCACGCGCGGTATCCGGAGGCCGGTGAGATCCGGCAGATGTACGGGAGCGAGCCGGACGTCGCGCGGGTGATCGACACCGCCCGGGGTGTGGAGGGGCTGACGCGCGGGACCGGTGTGCACGCCGCCGCCGTGATCCTGTCCAAGACGCGGCTGACCGACCGGATCCCGCTGCATCTGCGGGCCTCCGACGGGGCCAGGATCACCGGGTTCGACTACCCGTCGTGCGAGGCGATGGGCCTGGTGAAGATGGACTTCCTGGGCTTGCGGAACCTGGGCGTCATCGACCAGGCCATCGAGAACGTCCGGGAGAACCGGGGCGTCCGGCTGGCCACCGTCGACCCCGGTGACGGCGCCGGAGGCGATCCGGGCGGCGACCCCGGCACCGTCGTCATCCCACTGGACGACGCCCGCACCTACCGGCTGCTGGCCGAGGCCAACACCCTCGGCGTCTTCCAGCTGGACGGCGGCGGCATGCGTGCCCTGCTCAAGCTGATGGCTCCCACCCGGTTCGAGGACATCGCCGCGGCCAACGCCCTGTACCGGCCGGGCCCGATGGCCGCCAACGCGCACACCAACTACGCCCTGCGCCAGAACGGCAAGCAGGCCGCCACCCCGATCCACCCGGAGCTGCGGGAAGCCCTGGAACCGATCCTCGGCCCCACCCACCACCTGCTGGTGTACCAGGAGCAGATCATGGCCGTCGCCCGGCAGCTCGCCGGCTACACCCTGGGCGGCGCCGACATGCTGCGCCGGGCGATGGGCAAGAAGAAACCCGAGGTGCTGGCCGCCGAGTGGGAGAAGTTCCACGGCGGCATGACGGCGAACGGCTACTCCGACGAGGCGGTCAGGGCCCTCTGGGACGTGATGCTGCCGTTCTCCGGCTACGCCTTCAACAAGTCCCACACGGCCGGCTACGGCCTCGTCTCCTACTGGACGGCCTACCTCAAGGCCAACTACCCCGCCGAGTACATGGCCGCCCTGCTCACCTCGGTCGGCGACGACAAGGACAAGGCCGCGCTGTACCTCGCCGACGCCCGGGCCAACGGCGTCCGGGTGCTGCCGCCCGACATCAACGAGTCGGTCGCGGAGTTCACGGCGGTCGGCGACGACGTGCGGTTCGGGCTGCGGTCCGTGCGCAATGTCGGGGACGGTGTCATCGAGGCCGTGATCGACGCCCGTCGTCGCGGGGGGCGGTTCACCTCGTTCTCCGACTTCCTGCACAAGGCCGGCCTGCCGGCCCTGAACAAACGGGCGGTGGAGTCACTGATCAAGGCGGGCGCCTTCGACTCGCTCGGGCACTCCCGCAAGGGCCTGACCGCCGTGCACGAGGCCGCCGTGGACGCGGTGATCCCGGTGAAGAAGGCGGCGAGCTTCGGCCAGGACGATCTCTTCGCCGGTCTCGGCGGGGCGGAGGCGGACGCCGCCCCGGCCTTCGGCCTGGACTTCGCCGTGGCCGAGGAGGAGTGGCCGCGCCGTCAACTGCTGGCGACCGAGCGGGAGATGCTCGGGCTCTACGTCTCCGCCCACCCGCTGGACGGCGCCGAGCGGATCCTCGCCGCCGCCCGCGACTGCTCCGTCGCCGAGCTCCTCGCCTCCGGCCGTACGTCCGGGGAGGTACGGCTGTCCGGGCTGATCACGGGCGTCCAGCGGAAGGTGACCAAGCAGGGCAACGCCTGGGCGGTCGTCCAGCTCACGGACCGGGACGCCGGCATCGAGGTGCTGTTCTTCCCCGCCGTGTACCAGCTCGTCCAGCACGCGCTGACCGAGGACGACGTCGTCTCCGTACGGGGCCGCATCGAGGACCGGGACGGCACGCTGAACCTGTTCGGCAGGGAACTCGCCGTCCTGGACGTCGCCTCGGCCGACCAGGGAAGCAGGCCGCCCGTCCATCTCGCCCTGCCCGCGCACCGGATCACCCGGCAGTCCGTGAGCGAACTGAAGCGGATCCTCGCCGACCATCCCGGGGACACTCCGGTGCAGCTCCGGGTCCGGGGCTCCCGCACGACGACCGTGTACGCCCTGGACACCACGGTGAACCCGACCACCGTCGCCTCCGACGTAAAGGGCACCTTCGGCGCAGACGCCTGGCTGGGCCTCACATGACGCCACCCCAGCTGCGGGCAGTCGTGCCGCTTGGGGCGGCACGGGTGGGCGCAGCGGCACCCCGCAACGCCGGGCTGCGAAACCCCCCG
>NZ_GG657757.1:4123480-4125291 GCF_000158955.1 Streptomyces viridochromogenes DSM 40736
CAGGACCGCCGCGCGCAGCAGGGGCAGCGCGAGCCACTCCCCCGCCTCGCCGGTCGCCCGTGACAACCCGGCGATCAGCAACCCCGTCGCACCGGCCGCCCCCACCGGGCCCAGGGGCAGGGTCCGGCAGACGGCGACGATCAACTCCCCGCTCAGTCGAGGCACTTGTCGTCTCCCTCGGGTGCCTTGACGCCCAGCAGCCCGGCCGCCCGGGCCGCCGTCACCTTCGGCGCGGTCAGTTCGGCCCAGTGGTCCTTCACGCGTGCCGTGACCTCACCCCGGGGCCGCTCCAGCAGCTCGCGCAGCACCTCGGTCTGGGCGTCCGTCATGTACATCCCGGACGTGGGCTGGAGCACGAGGGAGGAGCCGGTCACGCTGTCGTCCAGGCGGACGCGCCGCAACGCGGCCACCGGGTCCGGCTCCCAGCTCAGGGCCAGCCACATCACGGTGACCATACGGCCGTCGCACATCGAGGTCGACGCCTTCTCGTTCCCCGTCACCAGCACTCCGGCCACAGCCACCGAGAACTCGGGGACCCGGTTGCCGCCCCACCGGGTGCCCACGGTCACCTCGTGCGGGCGCTCCAGCGGCATCAGCGCACTGTCGCCGGAGAGTCCGTAACGGGCCTCGACCCGCTGCCGTACGACGACGTCCTGCTCGTCCGCGCCGCCGCCGGCCAGGGACCGCACCCGGTCCACCACCCCGGCCCAGTCGTCGACCCGCGGTCCCCACTCGGGGAACGCGCAGTACGTCGATCCGTCCCGGCGGACACAGGACTGCACCTGCTCGGGGTGCACGGTGGCGCGTTCCCGGGCCCGGACCAGTTCGGGGTCGTCGTCGCCCGTCTGCGCCTGAGCCACGCCGCCCACCAGGGTCATGGCCACCGCTCCGGCGACCCCGGCCACGACGACCGGTTTGCGGCCACCGGCGACCAGGACCGCCGCCAGGCCCAGGGACAGCGCCAGTCCGGCGAGGTACAGGGCGTGCCAGCCGGCGGGCCGGCCCATCAGATCGGACGGCAGGGTGTTGGAGGTGGCCTCGTCGACGACCGGCATCAGCCAGCGGCTCGCGTCGTCGCTCGTGCCCCAGAAGAAGAGGAACAGGAAGAGGGAGAACACGACCAGCAGCGGGGCCGCGAGCGCCGACCGCACCAGCCCGGCCACGAGCAGCCCCAGCAGCCCCGACAGCAGCACGGTCAGCGGTCCGACGAGCAGTTCGCCCACCGAGCCGTTGCCGATCGCCCCGGGCCTGAGCGCCTCCCGGCCGAACTGCACGGCCACGCACCCGGCGACGAGCAGGGCCGCGGCCCCGGCCGACAGCGCATGGGCGGCCGTACGCCGCCACGGCGGCAGCACCAGCACCGCGAAGTGCGGCTCCGTGCCGTGCCGTCGCGAGCGCAGCGCGGCGAGGTTGACGGACAGCAGGACCGCGAGGCCGACCAGCATCGGCGCGCTCTGGGTGGCGCGGTCGGCGTCCTGGAGGGCCGGAAAGCCGTCCGAGTCCCGGCCGGTGCGCCACACGGTCCAGGCGATGTACAGCAGGAAGGCGATGATCACCGGCACCCTGGTCAGCAGCCGGCGCGTCTCGAAGAGGGCCAGGGCGAACACGGCGGACCACGAGCCTCCCGACTCGGCCCGCGCGGACGTCGGGACCGGCTTCTCCACGACGGCGGTCATGCGGCCACCTCCGCTCCGGCACCGTCGGCTCCGGCACCGTCGAGGGTGAGCAGGTAGCCGTCCTCCAGGGTGGGTTCGAGCAGCTCGGCCCCGTCCGGCGGAATCCCCGACGTTGCGGAAGGCCCCGGTCCCGGT
>NZ_GG657757.1:4125391-4155119 GCF_000158955.1 Streptomyces viridochromogenes DSM 40736
GCCCGGGCCGTCAGCTCGGCCGGTGTGCCCTCGAAGCGGACCCGTCCGCCGGCCATGACCAGCACCCGGTTGCAGAGCATGGCCACGTCCTCGGTCTGGTGGGTGGAGAGCAGCACCGTGCGCCCCTCCCCGGCCCCCGCGATCAGCTCCCGGAACCGCATGCGCTGTTCGGGGTCCAGTCCTACGGTGGGCTCGTCCAGCACCAGGAATCCCGGATCGCCGACCAGGGCGGCCCCGAGGGCGACCCGCTGCCGCATCCCCCCGGAGAGCTTCCGGATGCGCTTGCCCCGCACCTCGGCCAGTCCGACCTCGTCGAGCACCCGCCGCACCTCGCGGTGCCGGGCGGCCCGGTCGGTCATCTCCTTGAGGATCGCCACGTAGTCGACGAACTCGAAGGCGGTGAAGTCCGGGTGGAGCCCGGGCGTCTGCGGCAGGTAGCCCAGACGCCGCCGTACCTCCTGCCGTCCGCGCGCGGTGCCCGGGTCGTGCCCGAGCACGGTGAAGGCGCCCCGGTCGGCGGGCAGGGCCGTGGCGAGCACCCGCAGCAGTGTGGTCTTGCCGGCGCCGTTGGGCCCGAGCAGCCCGGTGACGCCGCCGGTCAGCCGCAGCGACACGTCGTCGAGGGCGTGGGTGCCGCCGTAGCGGAGGCTGAGCCCGGAGGCGGACACGGTCGGAGTCATACGGCACGTCCCTGGAAGAGATCGAAACGGTCACGGAGGAGGAAGAGCAGCCCGGCCCCGAGCGCGGTGACCACCGCCGCCACGCCCTGCCCGGCCGGGGTGAACGGCGCCAGCGGCACCTCGGCCCCGGCTCGCAGCGCGTCGGCCGTGATCAGCAGCCCGATCCAGGCCCCGCCGACCAGCGACGGCGCGAGCACGGGCCCGAGCCGGGGCGTCAGCGCCAGCCCGGCCGCGTGAGCGCGAGAGCGGGCAGCAGCCAGGCCAGGGCTCGCAGCTCGTACTCGGGCAGGGCCAGCGTGACAGCTCGTTCATCCTCAGCATCACGCTCAGCACGTCACCGTCGGATCATCAGCAGTCGGAATCGTGGCATCGGCGCCACGACGGCCATCTCGTACGTCGGGTCCAGCGCGGGGCCGTACGACAGCGCCACCCCGGCCAGTGGCAGCAGCGGCGCGAGGGCGAGGAACAGTGTCGGGGACTCCCCGCCCTGGACGGCGTGCGCCGCCCCGACGCTCAGCAGCAGCACCGCGACGACGGCCCCCAGCCAGGACCGCCGCAGCACCGGGGCCGCCGCCAGCAACCGCGCGATGTGCCCGGCCACCCCGAACCGCACCAGCAGCGCCTCCAGCATCCCCACCCGGGGCGCGTCGAGCTCGGCGTCGAGCCGCTCCCAGCCCGCGTCGAGCGCGACCGGGTCACTCACCTCGGCCAGCGCCTCACGGCACCGCGCGCACGAGGTCAGATGGGCGTCGGCGGACCACACCGCGGGCACGGCCAACTCCCCCCGCGCATAGGCGCGCAGATCTTCTTCGGGCACGTGCCAACTCATGCCAACGCCTCCCGCAACTGCTTCCGGGCGCGCATCGCCCGTGTCTTGACCGTCCCCGGCGGAATTCCGAGCAGCACGGCCGCCTCCCGGGTCGTCAGCCCGTCGATCACGGTCGCCTGCAGCACCGCCCGCAGCTCCGGCGACAGCCGGACCAGGGCGCCGGCGAGGTCCCCGTGCTCCACCCCCGCGAGCACGCGTTCCTCCGCCGACGCCTCGTCCCGGTGCCGCAGCCGTGCCAGCGCCTGCCGCAGCCGCCCCCGCGCCCCGTCTCCGCGCAGCGCGTCCACCAGCCGCCGCGACCCGATGCGCCACAGCCACCCGGCCACGTCACCGTCCTCCCGGTAACGGGCCTTGCCCCGCCACACCGCGAGGAACGTCTCCTGCACGACGTCGTCGACGACGCCCACGTCGGCGCACCGACCCCGCAGCCGGGCACGGAGCCACGGCGCGTACCGCCGGTACAGCTCCTCGAAGGCACGCCGGTCGGCGTCCGCGGCAATGGCCCGCAGCAGCTCCCCGTCGCTTCTCGTTTCGCTCACGTCCCCTCATCGGACCGCCGGGGGCGAACGGTTCACGGAACCACGCATGACTTTCCGGCCTGCCACGGGCCTACCTCGGGCCCGCCTCTCGGGGCCACCGGGCCACCGGGCCGCCAAGCCGCCAGGCCACCGAGTCGCCAGGCCACCGAGTCGCCGAGTTGCCGAGTCACGGACCACTGGGCCACAGGCCGCGAGGCCGCGAGGCCGCGAGGCCGCGAGAAAAGTTCATCCACAGCCTGTGGGCAACCGCCCGGACCGGCCCGTGCCCCTCAGACGCACCCCCGCGAGCCGCCCCCCGCTGTCCCACACGTCATGTCTCCGTAACCATCGGTTCAGACGAGCTTGCGAGGCTCGGCCAATGAATCCCGCCGTGCCAGAGCCTTCACCGCCCCGAGAGGGACACGGGAGGAACGGGAACACTCATGTGACGCCCCCGCTCCCGCCCGCGCTTTCCGACGCGCCCGTGATGCTCGCGGCGCGGAAGAATGGGTCCATGAACCAGCCGAACGCCCAGGCGCAGGTCCAGCACGCACAGCCGTCCGTGGGCTCCATCGCGGCCCACCGCCCGCACACGGTCGCGGCAGCGGTCTCCGATCTGGAACCCGACATCGATGCCGACCTCGACGCGTACGAGGAATCGCCGTACGACGGGCCCCAGCTGCCGCAGGGCCGGTTCCTCGACCGGGAACGCAGCTGGCTCGCGTTCAACGAGCGCGTCCTCGAACTCGCTGAAGACCCGAACACGCCTCTGCTGGAGCGGGCCAACTTCCTCGCGATCTTCGCCAGCAACCTGGACGAGTTCTTCATGGTCCGGGTGGCCGGTCTGAAGCGCCGTATCGCCACCGGCGTGGCCACCCGCTCCGCCTCCGGCCTCCAGCCGCGCGAGGTGCTGGAGATGATCTGGGCCCGCTCCCGCGAGCTCATGGCCCGGCACGCCGCCTGCTACCACGAGGACGTCGCCCCCGCACTCGCGGAGGAGGGCATCCACCTGGTCCGCTGGAGCGAGCTGGAGGAGAAGGAGCAGGCCCGCCTGTTCACCCTGTTCCGGCACCAGATCTTCCCCGTGCTGACCCCGCTGGCGGTCGACCCGGCCCACCCCTTCCCGTACATCTCCGGCCTCTCCCTGAACCTGGCCGTCGTCGTACGGAACCCGGTCACCGGCCACAAGCACTTCGCCCGGGTGAAGGTGCCGCCGCTGCTGTCCCGGTTCCTGGAGAGCTCCCCGGGCCGCTACGTCCCCATCGAGGACGTCATCGCCGCCCACCTGGAGGAGCTGTTCCCGGGCATGGAGGTCCTGGAGCACCACGCCTTCCGCCTGACCAGGAACGAGGACCTGGAGGTCGAGGAGGACGACGCCGAGAACCTGCTCCAGGCCCTGGAGAAGGAGCTCATGCGGCGCCGCTTCGGGCCGCCGGTGCGCCTGGAGGTCGAGGAGTCCATCGACCGCGAGGTCCTGGACCTGCTGGTGCGCGAGCTGAAGATCAGCGAGGCCGAGGTGTACCCGCTGCCGGGCCCGCTGGACCTCACCGGCCTGTTCCGGATCGCCTCGCTGGACCGGCCGGAGCTGAAGTACCGCAAGTTCGTCGCCGGCACGCACCGTGACCTGGCCGAGGTCGAGTCGGCGTCCGCGCCGGACATCTTCGCCGCGCTGCGCGAGCGGGACGTCCTGCTGCACCACCCGTACGACTCGTTCTCCACCTCCGTCCAGGCCTTCCTGGAGCAGGCGGCCGGGGACCCGGACGTCCTCGCGATCAAGCAGACCCTGTACCGGACCTCGGGCGACTCCCCCATAGTCGACGCCCTCATCGAGGCCGCCGAGTCCGGCAAGCAGGTCCTGGTCCTGGTCGAGATCAAGGCGCGCTTCGACGAGCACGCCAACATCAAGTGGGCCCGCAAGCTGGAGGAGGCCGGCTGCCACGTGGTCTACGGCCTGGTCGGGCTGAAGACCCACTGCAAGCTGTCGCTGGTGGTCCGCCAGGAGGGCGAGACGCTCCGCCGCTACAGCCACGTCGGCACCGGCAACTACCACCCGAAGACGGCCCGCCTCTACGAGGACCTCGGCCTGCTCACGGCCGACCCCCAGGTCGGCGCGGACCTCTCGGACCTCTTCAACCGCCTCTCCGGGTACTCGCGCCGGGAGACCTACCGCCGTCTCCTGGTCGCCCCCAAGTCGCTGCGCGACGGCCTGGTCTCGCGGATCACCAAGGAGATCCAGCACCACCGCGCCGGGCGGCCCGCGTACGTCCGTATCAAGGTCAACTCGATGGTCGACGAGGCCGTCATCGACGCCTGCTACCGCGCGTCCCAGGCGGGCGTGCCGGTGGACATCTGGGTACGCGGCATCTGCGCGGTGCGCCCGGGCGTGGAGGGCCTGTCGGAGAACATCCGGGTCCGCTCGATCCTCGGCCGCTTCCTGGAGCACTCCCGGGTGTTCGGCTTCGGCAACGGCGGCGAGCCCGAGGTGTGGATCGGCAGCGCCGACATGATGCACCGCAACCTCGACCGCCGGATAGAGGCCCTGGTCCGGGTCACGGACCCGGCACACCGGGCGGCCCTGAACCGGCTGCTGGAGACCGGCATGTCCGACACCACCGCCTCCTGGCACCTCGGCCCGGACGGCGACTGGACCCGGCATGCGACCGACGCGGACGGCCAGCCCCTGCGCAACATTCAGGAGATGCTCATAGACGCCCGGAGGCGCCGGCGTGGCACAGCGACACCTTGACCCGACGGACCACGTGGCCGGTCCCGCCCCCACCGGGGACGCCCTCGCGGGCTACCTGCGGGGCCAGGCCACGGAGTTCCTCCGAGCACTGCGTCTGCACCGGGAGAACGGTTCGGGCGCGAACGGCTCGGAGGGGTCCGTCGACGCGGCCCTGGCCCTGCGCCGCGCCGCCCGCCGCATCAGCGCCACCCTGCACACGTTCCAGCCCCTCCTCGACACGGACTGGTCCGAGGGCATGCGCCCGGAACTGGCCTGGGTCTCGGGAACCCTGGCCATGGAACACGCCTACACCTCCCGCCTGGAACGCCTACTGACCGCCCTCCACCGCCTCTCAGGCACCGACCCCACCGCCCCCGCCGCGGGCAGTCGCGTCGCCCCCGCCGCGGGCAGTCGTGCCGACGTAGCCGCAGGCAGTCGTGCCGGCACAGCCGCGGGCGCGCGTGCCGACGCAGCCGCGGGCAGTCGTGCCGCTGGGGCGGCACCCGTCCCACAGAGAGCGGCACCCCGCGACGCCGGGCTGCGCAACCCCCCGCCCAGCACCCCGGAGCGCAGCAACCTGACAGTGGGCGCGGCAAAAGCAGGCGCCCTCCTGGACCGCCAGCTCACCCTCGCCCGCACCCGAGCCCACTCCACAGCCCTCCAGGCCATGGGCTCCAGCCGCTTCCACGCCATCGCCGACAAGGTCGCCGTCCTGGCCAGCGAGGTCCCCCTCACCAAGACCGCCACCACCACCGACCTCCGCCCCCTGGCAACGGCCGCCCACGACCGCCTCACCGACGCCGTGACCGCCCTCCCCCTCATCACCGCAGGCCACCCCTACAACGCCGCCGCGCTCATCCACGGCCTGTCCCCGGACACGGTCCCGCACCCGCAGGACGCCCCGTGGCACCAGGTCCGCCTGCTCCTGCGCCTGCACCGCTACGCCCGCGAGGTCGTCCTCGGCGAGCCCGACGGCACCTCCGACCTGCGCCTGCTCGCCGCCGGCCAGGCCCTCAACCAGCACCGGGACGCCTCGGAGGCGGCGGCGGCCGCGGCCCAGGCGGCCCGTACCCCCCGCATCGCCCCGGCCACGGCCTACGCCCTCGGCGTGCTCCACGCCGACCAGCGGCACGAGGTGGAGGCGGCGCGCTTCACCTTCCAGCAGTGCTGGCAGAAGGAGGCGGTGAGCACCCGATGAGCCCGAGCTCCACCGGCTCCTCCGGTTCCCCCGACGACACCACCGTCCAGGCGGCCGGCTGCGTCCTGTGGCGCCGCTCTCCCGTCACCGGCGAGCTGGAACTCTGCCTCGTCCACCGGCCGAAATACGACGACTGGTCCTTGCCAAAAGGCAAGCTGAAGCGCGACGAGGCGGCCCTCGCCGGCGCCCTGCGTGAGGTGGCGGAGGAAACGGGCTGCCAGGCGGTGCCGGGACCCGAGCTGCACACCCTGCGTTATCTGGCGAACGGCCGCCCCAAGCAGGTCCGCTACTGGGCCGCCGAGGCGACGACCTGCGCGTTCTCCCCGACGGACGAGGTGGACCGGGTCCTGTGGCTGACTCCGGCCGCCGCCCGCGCCCGCCTCACCCAGCCCCACGACCGTCCCTTGGTCGACGCGCTGCTCACCGTACTGAACCGGCCACAGCCCGCCGGCAGACCGGACTGACGCCCTCCACCCTCACCGGAGGGACACGCGGGCGAAACGGAATCCTCACGTGCTCTCCCCGTGAGCATTCCGTGACCTAACCACACCGTCGGCAGGGGTTCACCCCCCGTTCATTCGCGGCCATCGGCGGCTTCACCTGATCTGCCTAATTTCAGCCTTACGCGACGTGAGCCGCGCCCACGGTGCGCGCTCCATGTCACCCCGCTTTCGCACGCCGCCGATTCAGGACGGCGGCTCTCGGAAGGAACTCAAGTGAAGCTTCAGCGCATGAACCGGCGGGCCCTCGCTCTCGGTGCTCTTGCCGTCTCCGGCGCCCTGACCCTCACGGCGTGCGGCTCCGACGAAACCGGCACCGGCGGCGGCGGCTCCTCCGCCGCCGCCGACGCCAGCAACATCAAGTGCGACGACGCCTCGGGCCAGGTTCTCGCCGACGGCTCCTCCGCTCAGAAGAACGCGGTCGACGCGTGGGTCAAGCAGTTCTCGGCCGCCTGCAAGGTGGAGATCAACTACAAGGCCGGCGGTTCCGGTGCCGGTGTCACCGCGTTCACGCAGGGCCAGGTCCCGTGGGCGGGTTCGGACTCGGCACTGAAGCCGGAAGAGGTCGCGGCCTCCAAGAAGGTCTGCAAGGGCGGCCAGGGCATCGACCTGCCGATGGTCGGCGGCCCGATCGCCGTCGGCTACAACGTCCCGGGTGTCGACAACCTCGTCCTGGACGCCCCGACGATCGCCAAGATCTTCGACAGCAAGATCACCAACTGGAACGACCCGGCGATCGCGAAGCTGAACCCCGACGCGAAGCTGCCCAACCTCAAGATCCAGGCGTTCCACCGCTCGGACGAGTCCGGCACCACGGACAACTTCACCAAGTACCTGATCGCCACCGCGAAGAAGGACTTCCCCTACGAGGGCGGCAAGGCCTGGCAGGCCAAGGGCGGCCAGTCCGCTCCGCAGTCCTCCGGGGTCGCCGCGCAGGTCAAGCAGACCGCCGGCGCGATCGGCTACTTCGAGCTGTCGTACGCCAAGGACGGCATCAAGACCGTCGCCATCGACACCGGCGCCAGCAAGCCGGTCCAGGCGACCGTCGAGAACGCCACCAAGGCCATCTCGGACGCCAAGGTCGTCGGCACCGGCAAGGACCTGGCGCTGCAGCTGAACTACGGCACCACGGCCGACGGCGCCTACCCGATGGTCCTGGTGACGTACGAGATCGCCTGCGACAAGGGCAACAAGGCCGACACCCTGCCCGCCGTCAAGGCGTTCCTGCGCTACGCGGCCTCGGAGGACGGTCAGAAGATCCTCGCCGAGAACGACTACGCGCCCATGCCCGACGACATCATCGCCAAGGTCCGCACGACCGTCGAGAGCCTGAGCTGATCTCAGGGTGCGGTCCGGTCACCCCCGCGGGACCGGACCGCACCGTCCGGTGCACCGCCGCCAGGAACCGCACAGCACGTGCGGTTCCGCAGACCGGAGAACCCGATGGACACACAACAGATAGCTGACGCACCTCCCCCCACCCCGCCGTCCGCGGCCGAGCAGAAGCGCGCGGCCCGTGGAGCCACCCGGCCCGGAGACCGGATCTTCCTCGGTCTCTCCCGTGGTTCGGGCATCCTGCTGCTGGTGATCATGGCCGCGATCGCGGGCTTCCTCACCTACCGCGCCGTGCTCGCCATCAGCAAGGACCACGGCAACTTCCTGACCACCCTCGACTGGAACACCGGTGCCAACCCGCCGGTCTTCGGCATCGCGGTCCTGGCCTACGGCACGGTCGTCTCCTCGATCATCGCCATGGTCATCGCGGTCCCGGTCGCGGTCGCCATCGCGCTGTTCCTCACGCACTACGCCCCGCGCCGGCTGCGCGGCCCGATCGCCTACGTGATCGACCTGCTCGCTGCCGTGCCGTCCATCGTCTACGGCCTGTGGGGCGCCCTGGTCCTCGTCCCGAACCTGAACGGCCTGTTCGGCTGGCTGAACGACTACCTCGGCTGGACCGGCATCTTCTCCTGGCAGGGCGGCGCCGCGCGCTCCATGCTCACCGTGGGCATCCTGCTGGCGATCATGATCCTGCCGATCATCACCAACGTGAGCCGTGAAGTCTTCCGGCAGGTCCCGCAGATGCACGAGGAGGCGGCCCTGGCGCTCGGCGCCACCCGCTGGGAAGTGATCCGCATGTCGGTCCTGCCCTTCGGCCGCTCCGGTGTGATCTCCGCGTCGATGCTCGGCCTCGGCCGCGCCCTCGGCGAGACCATGGCCGTGGCGACCGTCCTCTCCCCGGACTTCCTCATCCACGGCAGCCTGCTCAACCCGGGCGGCGGCACCTTCGCCCAGAACATCGCCAGCAAGTTCAGCGAGGCCACCGAGTTCGGCCGTGACGCGCTGATCGCCTCCGGCCTGGTCCTGTTCGTCATCACCCTGCTGGTCAACGGCGCGGCCCGCGCGATCATCGCCCGCCGCAAGGAGTACTCGGGGGCCAACGCATGAGCACCGCATCCTCCCTCACCGCCAAGCACCCCAGCACCCTGCGCGGCGCCCGTCTGCCCAAGTGGGCTCCGTGGGCCATCGCCGCCGGATCCGTCGCCCTCGGAGTCGGCATCAGCGCCGCCGCCGGCCTGCACAGCAACATCCAGTGGGCACTGATCGCCGCGATCCTCCACGTCCTCGGGACGTACGTCATCGCGGCCCGGGTCGAGAACCGCCGCCAGGCCAAGGACCGCGTGGTCACCTCGCTGGTGTGGGTCGCGTTCCTGCTCGCCGTGGTGCCGCTGGCCTCTCTGGTGTGGTCGACCGTCCAGCGCGGTGTGAAGGTCCTCGACGTCTACTTCCTGAGCCACTCGATGGGCGTGATCGCCGACTCGGAGCCGGGCGGCGGCATCTACCACGCCATTCTCGGCACGCTGGAGCAGGTCGGCCTCGCCACGCTGATCGCCGCGCCGGTCGGTGTGCTCACCGCGATCTACCTGGTGGAGTACGGGCGCGGCAACCTCGCTCGGGCCGTCACCTTCTTCGTCGACGTCATGACCGGCATCCCGTCGATCGTCGCCGGCCTGTTCATCCTCAGCCTCATGCTGATGTTCGACATGGAGCCCTTCGGCTTCGCCGGCTCGCTCGCCCTCGCGATCCTGATGATGCCGGTCGTCGTCCGCTCCACGGAGGAGATGCTGAAGCTCGTCCCGAACGAGCTGCGCGAAGCCTCTCTGGCGCTCGGCGTGCCCAAGTGGCGCACCATCCTGAAGGTGGTCCTGCCGACGTCCATCGGCGGCATCACCACGGGCATCATGCTGTCCATCGCCCGTATCGCCGGTGAGACCGCGCCCGTGCTGCTGCTGGTGTTCGGCAGCAAGTTCATCAACGCCAACCCCTTCGAAGGTGCGCAGGCGTCGCTCCCGCTGTACATCTACCAGCAGTACGGGTCGGGCGAGGCCACGGCGTACGACCGCGCGTGGGCCGCGTCCCTCACGCTGATCGCCTTCGTGATGATCCTCAACCTGGTGGCCCGCGGGATCGCCCGCTGGAAGGCCCCGAAGACCGGTCGCTAAGACGTCAATATGCGGCTACCGCCGCGCGGGGCCCCACAGCGACCCCCAGACTTTGGAAGTGAAGTACTAATGGCCAAGCGAATCGACGTAAGCGGACTCACCGCCTACTACGGCTCCCACAAGGCGATCGAGGACATCTCGATGACCGTCGAGCCGCGCTCGGTGACGGCGTTCATCGGCCCGTCCGGCTGCGGCAAGTCGACGTTCCTGCGCACGCTGAACCGCATGCACGAGGTGACGTCCGGCGGCCGGGTCGAGGGCAAGGTGCTGCTGGACGACGAGGACCTCTACGGCACGGGCATCGACCCGGTGTCGGTGCGCCGTGAGGTCGGCATGGTGTTCCAGCGGCCGAACCCGTTCCCCACCATGTCGATCTTCGACAACGTGGCGGCGGGCCTGCGGCTGAACGGCAGCTACAAGAAGAGCGAGCTGGCGGACGTCGTCGAGCGCTCGCTCAAGGGCGCGAACCTCTGGAACGAGGTCAAGGACCGCCTGAACAAGCCCGGCTCGGGCCTCTCCGGCGGCCAGCAGCAGCGTCTGTGCATCGCGCGGGCGATCGCGGTCGAGCCGAACGTCCTGCTCATGGACGAGCCCTGCTCCGCCCTCGACCCGATCTCCACCCTCGCGATCGAGGACCTGATCGGGGAGCTGAAGGAGCGCTTCACGATCGTCATCGTGACGCACAACATGCAGCAGGCGGCGCGGGTCTCCGACCGCACGGCGTTCTTCAACCTCGCGGCGGTCGGCCAGCCCGGCAAGCTCATAGAGATCGACGAGACGGAGCGGATCTTCTCCAACCCGTCGGTCCAGGCCACGGAGGACTACATCTCCGGCCGCTTCGGCTGATCCGCCGAGAGTCATCCGAGACTCCTCGCGGTGCTGCATGGCGGTGCCACCGCGAGGCCGAAAAAGGGCCCGCCCCTCTCCCAGGGGCGGGCCTTTTCGTGTGTGCGGCTTCTGTCGTCCTCGGCTTCCCGGAGGGACGCCAGTTTTCAGAGGACCGCCAGATTCACGACCCAGAACGACGCGGCGGCCACGATCGCCGCGGCCGGCATCGTGATGAACCACCCCAGGATGATGTTCTTGGCGACACCCCACCGCACGGCGTTGACACGCTTGGTGGCCCCCACGCCCATGATCGCCGACGTGATGACGTGCGTCGTCGAGATCGGCGCCTTGAACAGGAACGCCGTGGTGAACATGATCGACGCCCCCGTGGTCTCCGCGGCGAACCCCTGCGGCGGGTCGAGCTCGATGATCTTCCGCCCCAGCGTCCGCATGATCCGCCATCCACCGGCGTACGTGCCCAGCGACAGCATCACGGCACAGGCGATCTTCACCCACACCGGAATGGGATCGCCGTAGTCCTCGACATCCGCGATGACGAGCGCCATCACCACGATGCCCATGGTCTTCTGCGCGTCCTGCAGACCGTGCCCCAGCGCCATTCCGGCCGCGGAGACGGTCTGGGCTATGCGGAAGCCCCGCTTGGCCTTGTGCGGGTTCGCCTTTCGGAAGATCCACATGATCGCGGTCATCACGAGATAACCGGCGAGCAGACCGACGACCGGCGACACGAACATGGGGATGACGACCTTGTCGAGCACCCCGCTCCAGTAGACCGTCGTCCCGCCGGCCAGCGCCGCGCCGACCATGCCTCCGAAGAGCGCGTGCGAGGAGGACGAGGGCAGTCCGAAGTACCAGGTGATGAGGTTCCAGACGATCGCCCCCACCAGCGCGGCGAAGAGGATCCCCATCCCCTTCGACCCGACGGGAGTCTGGATCAGCCCCTCACTGACGGTCTTGGCGACGCCGGAGCCCATGAACGCACCGGCGAGGTTCATCACCGCCGCCATGGCCAGCGCGGCCTTCGGCGTCAGTGCCCGGGTGGAGACGGACGTGGCGATCGCGTTCGCCGAATCGTGGAAGCCGTTGGTGTACGTGAAGAAGAGCGCGACCGCGATGGTCACGACCAGAGCAAAGGTGTCCATGAAGGGCTCAGGACTCCTTGACGGCGATGGTCTCCACCGTGTTCGCCACGTGCTCGAACGCGTCCGCCGCTTCCTCCAGCACATCCACGATCTGCTTGAGCTTGAGGACCTCCATGGCGTCGAACTTGCCGTTGAAGAGGTGCGCGAGCAGCTTGCGGTGGATCTGGTCGGCCTGGTTCTCCAGCCGGTTGACCTCGATCCAGTACTCGGTGAGGTTCTCCATGGTCCGCAGGTGCGGCATGGCCTCGGCGGTCAGCTCGGCGGCGCGCGCCAGGACCTCGATCTGCTGCTCGACGCCCTTGGGCAGTTCCTCGACGTTGTAGAGGACGACCAGGTCGACGGCCTCCTCCATGAAGTCCATGATGTCGTCGAGGGACGAGGCGAGGGAGTAGATGTCCTCGCGGTCGAACGGCGTGATGAACGAGGAGTTCAGCTGGTGGAAGATCGCGTGCGTGGCATCGTCACCTGCGTGTTCCGCTGCCCGCATACGCTCTGCGATCTCGGCCCGGGCGGATGTGTCCGCTCCGAGCAGTTCCATCAGGAGCTTCGAGCCCGTGACGATGTTGTCCGCGGAGGCGGCGAACATGTCATAGAAGCTCGTCTCCCTGGGGGTCAGACGAAAGCGCACGTGGGGTCCTCGGGGTGCTTCGGTTTCGGTCTGGCTGATGCTAGGCGCATCATTCGGCCACGGCTATCGGGCCGTCCCCCAGTGTCGCCCATCGGGCAAGGTGCTGAGCACGGGGGCGGTCCAGGGTATGGATCAGGCCGTTGCGCAGGGCTTCGGCCAAGAGGCGTATACCCAGCAAAGTTCGGTACCATATACCCACCAGGGGTATATGTCGGCTCACTGCCCACCAGGAGGACACGATGACGGACGTGACCGACGTAACGAACGCCGGGGATGCCTCGGATGTCGCGAACGTCACCGAAACCACAGCCGGTACGGACATCGTGACCGACCATGACCGCGGCGTCCACGGGTACCACAAGCAGAAGGACGAACACCTCAAGCGCCTGCGCCGTATCGAGGGCCAGATCCGCGGCCTCCAGCGCATGGTCGACGAGGACGTCTACTGCATCGACATACTCACGCAGGTCTCCGCCTCCACCAAGGCCCTGCAGTCCTTCGCCCTGCAACTGCTGGAGGAGCACCTGCGGCACTGCGTCGCCGACGCGGCCCTCAAGGGTGGTGACGAGATCGACGCGAAGGTCAAGGAGGCGACCCAGGCGATCGCCCGCATGCTGCGGACATGAGCCCGGCCCGGTTCATCCGCCGGAGGCGTCCCGCTCCTCGGCCACTTTCAGCACCTCGTCGATGCTCTCCAGGCTGAGCCGCTCCTGAGCGGCCGAGGCCGCGATGATCAGCTCTCCGCACAGCTCGATCTCGGCGAGGGCCACGTGGTCCTGAACTGCCGTACCGCCGACCGGAGCCACGTGCATCACCTCATCTCTGCCGTTGCCGACTTCCTAGAGTAGGGAGCGGCCTACACACCGCGCATGGCACGGACGGGCTAGTTCGCGCCGGTCACCCCTCGGCGATCTCGCCCGCGTAGATGTCGTCGGTGTCCGGCAGCCGTACACGCGCCGAGGCCCCGAAATCGTAGAGCAACGTCGTCGAGGCGACGGCGACCGGGCTCTTCTGCTGCCCGCCCACGAAACTGAACCGGTGCCGGACCTTGCGGATGCGCCCCTCGTCGTCGAGGTAGACGTCGAACGGCACCTCGGCCGTGGCGAACCCCCGTGCCGCCGCGTTCAGCGGCGTCCGGTTGCCGTCGGAGGCCCGCTTCGCGGCATCACCGAGATCGGCCGTCCCCTTGTAGTGCCGCACCCCGGTGCCCGCCACCTCGGTCCTTCCGACATACCTGGCCGACCGGGTCCCGCGCAGCACCTCGGCCGCCGCGAACGGATCGGTGGCCCCGCCGGTGACGAGATTTCCGTCGGACAGGGTCCGCGTCTCCACCCGCACCCACTTGTCCGGCGGCACACCCGCCCCCCGGTTCTTCATGAAGAGCGCCCCGGGCGCGAGCAGTTCGGTGATGGGCCGGTGCTCGGTGGCGCCCGCGGGATCCTGCGGCAGCAACACCCGCAGCCTTCCCATCCGCTTCCGGTAGTCGTAGACCCCCGCGCCCCGGATGGTCACCCGGGTCCCGCCGGTGGCCATCTCCATCGACGTACGGGCCTTCGAACTCCCCGCCTCCACCAGCCGGTCGGCGGCCCGCCGCAACACGACGACGGCGTCCCCACCACGGGAATCCCCGGCCACGGCGTCACCCCCGGCGCACCCTCCGGCCCCCAGCCCCACCCCGGCCACGATCCCGGCCGCGACGACCGCCGCACCCGTCCGCCTGTGCCGTCGTTCCCGCTGCCGCCCAGTCATCGCCTGCCTACCCCCAGCCGGTACGTCCGTCACGGGCCCCCTCGTTGTTCCGGTTAACGACCGGTATGTGCCCTCGTCACGCGAGGCCTCGAGAGCCGGCATACAAAGCCTTTACCCGGCCTGGGTAACGTTGTCGGCGTGGCGCAGCAGGACGGTCCGGAACACCGCACGGCAACAACGGACAAGGGCCGCTTCTCCATGGCCACCTGCACCTGCGGCTGGCAGGGCCCAGCCAGAAGAGCAAGAAGCCAGGCCCGCACAGACGCGCAAAAACACGAGAACCCGACCTAGCTACGGGCAGTCGTGCCGCCGGGTGGGCGCCTTAGCTGCGGGCAGTCGTGCCGCTGGGGCGATGGGGGTCCCCCCTGCTCGAGCGAAGCCGAGAGCTTGGGGGAGGGTGGGCGGTGGGGGCACCTCCCTGCTCGAGCGAAGCCGAGAGCTTGGGGGAGGCACCCCGCCACGCCGGGCTGCGCAACCCCCCGCCCCCGGCCCCAACACACAGCACCCTCCCGAACACCGAGCTCCAGCCCCCCGGCACTATGGAACCCCCGCGCCCACCACCCCGTCTCCCACGACGGAACCACCGGGAGGCCCCATGGAACGGCGCACATTCCTCACAGCCGGCACGGCAGGCATAGCCACGGCCGCACTACCCTTCACCGCCGCGTGCACACAGTCCGACACCCGCTCCGGAGCCTCACCCACCACCAGAACAGCGACCACAACCACCACCACGGCCACGAGAACGAAGACCACCGCCGCCAACTGGTCCGCCCTGGCCCGCGACCTCGACGGCCCCCTCGTCCGCCCGGGCGACACCGCCTGGCAAACGGCCCACCAGCTCTACAACACCCGCTTCGACACCCTGAAGCCCGCCGCGGTCGCCTACGTCTCCCACCCGGACGACATCCGCACCGCCCTGGCCTACGCCCGCGCCCACGCCCTGCACGTGGCGATCCGCAACGGCGGCCACTCCTACGCGGGCTGGTCCTCCGGCAACGGCCGCCTGATCATCGACGTCTCGAAGCTCAACCGCATCCGAGCCACCGGCAACACCGCGGTGGTCGGCGCCGGTTCCAAGCTCATCGACGTCTACCGCGCCCTCGCCGCGAAGGGCGTGACGATCCCCGCCGGCTCCTGCCCCACCGTCGGCGTCTCCGGCCTCACCCTCGGCGGCGGACACGGCGTGGTCTCCCGCGCCTACGGTCTGACCTGCGACAGCCTGACCCAGGCCACCCTGATCACCGCGGACGGCAAGCAACTCACCGCGAACGCCCGCGAGAACAAGGACCTCTTCTGGGCCCTGCGCGGCGCCGGCAACGGCAACTTCGGCGTCGTCACGGAACTGCACTTCAAGACCCACCCGGCCCCGCAGGGCGTCTCGGCGTACCTGTCCTGGCCCTGGTCGAAGGCGGCCGCGGTGGTGAAGGCCTGGCAGGAGTGGGGCCCGTCACAGCCCGACGAGATCTGGTCGTCCCTCCACCTCGCGAACGCCGCCGGCGGCACCCCGACCGTCTCCGTGGCGGCCTTCTCCCTCGGCACCTACGGCGAACTGCAGAACGCGGTCGACCGCCTCGCCGACCGCGTCGGCGCCCCGGCCCGCAGCGTCTCCCTGAAGCGCCGCTCGTACGAGGAGTCGATGGAGGTCTACGCCGGCTGCTCCTCGTTCCCGACGGACGCCCAGTGCCACCTCCCCGGCTCGACCCCGGGCCGTTCCCCGAAGGGCGCGCTGGGCCGCGAGACCTACGCCGCGGCGTCGGACTTCTTCGACCGCTCCCTCTCCGCGGCCGGGATCCGCACCCTGCTGTCCCAGATCAAGTCGGTGCGCGGCGGCACCGGTAGCATCGCGCTCACCGCCCTGGGCGGGGCGATCAACCGTGTGTCCCCCACCTCCACGGCCTTCGTCCACCGCCGCTCGCGCATGCTGGCCCAGTACATCGCCGCCTGGCGGCCGGGCACGACAGGCTCGACGGCCCGCGACTGGCTGGCCTCGGCCCACAAGTCCATGCGCCCCCACGCCTCGGGCGCGGCCTACCAGAACTACACGGACCCCACCCTGACCGACTGGCGCAAGGCGTACTACGGCGAAGCGTCGACCCGCCTGACCAAACTGAAGCACCAGTACGACCCAAACCGCTTCTTCACCCACCCACAGGCGCTTTAGGTCCGTGCTCGGCATCCGCCGGGGTGCCGCCGGTCGCGTTCCGGCCGAGCAGCGCGACGATTTTCTGTCCTTCCGGGGCAACGACCAGAGCGTACGAGCCGTCTCGCCCACGCCCGCCCACATGACGGGAAATCGTCGACTTCGTTCTGACGTTCCTCCAGCGGGAGCCCGGTGACGAGAGTGCGGAGGTGCTGGCCGAGCCTTCCGAAGAACCCCCGCACTCGGAAGGTCGGTCCATGGACGACGCGCGGCGCTACGCAGCAAGGTCCCTCTCGGAAGCCCCGGCACGCTCACTCCGGGCCCCGGGAATCACCGCGTCCCCCGCCCCGGCACTCCGCCCTCTGGCCCGAACGACCCACCCCACCCGAGCCGACCGCTCCACAGCCCGCACAACCGGCGTCAACAGGGCCATCGCCACCGGCGACAGCAGCAACGCCACAGCCGTCCCCAGCGCGAACCCGCCGATGACATCCGTCGGATAGTGCACACCCATGTAAACCCGGATGAACCCGCCGAACACCGCCAGCACCAGCGCGACCAGCCCGAACTTCCGGTTCGCGACGAACAGTCCGACCGCCATCGCCATGACGATCGTCGCGTGATCGCTCACGAACGAGTAGTCGGTCTTCCCGCTGACCAGCACCTCGAGCCCTTGGTGGTCCAGGAACGGCCGGGGCCGTTCCACGAACCCGCGTATGGGCACGTTGACCAGCACGGCGATGCCCGCCGCGAGCGGCGCCCAGGCCAGCGCCGCGACGGAGGACGCCGCGTCCTCGTCGCCCCTGCGCCGCAGGGTCCACCAGCACCACAGCACGAGCAGGACGATGCCGAGCAACAGCCCGTATTCGCCCACGAACTCCATGACCCGGTCGAACCACGGCGGTGCGTCCTTGGCCAGGCCATTGATGTCGTAGAGCAGGTCGACGTCGGGGTTCGACCCGGATTCGGCGAGTCCAGCCATGGTGCTGCGGCCCCTTCGTCGTCTCTCTCGGCGCACCTGTGCGTGCGCCGTTCCTGCCACCCCCGTGGTTTGTAGATCCGCTTCCGCTGCACTGACGTCCGCTCGGCTACGTCACCAGGAACGCACGGTCCCCGTTGATACGTTCCACACTCCACCGAATGATCACGTAGACGTTATCGAAGAGAGATACGTCTTCGCAGCTCAGGGGGCGGGTTCACGCGCGGTTCACACCGTCGTGGGCAGCGCTTTCGCGCCATCTTCGGTGACCCGGGTGGCTCCGAAGTAGTCAGGGGTGTCGATCGGGTCGAACCGGATCACGGCGCCCGTTCGCGGCGCGTCGATCATGTACCCCCCACCGACATAAATACCGACATGCCGGATGGTCCGGGAATTGGTGAGGTCGTCCGAGAAGAACACCAGGTCGCCGGGGAGCAGTTCATCCCGCTTGGGGTGCGGTCCGGCGTTGTACTGGTCGTTGGCGACGCGTGGCAGCCGGACACCCACACTCTCGTACGCGGCCTGCGTCAGCCCGGAGCAGTCGAAGCGTCCGCCCTGCTCAGCGGTACCGGTCCCGCCCCACAGGTAGGGCGTGCCGAGCTTCTTCTGCGCGTACTCGATGGCGCCGGCGGCCTGCTCGGAGGGGTCGACCCGCCCGACGGGCGCCGCGAAGCTCTGGGAGAGCGTCGTGATCGTCTTGACGTAGTTCTGCGTCTCGCTGTACGGCGGCACGCCCTTGTACTTGATCACCGCGTACGCCCCCGCGTTGTACGCGGCCAGCATGTTTTCGGTCGGATTCCCGCCAACGCCCTTCACGTACGAGGCGAGCTCACAGTCGTACGACGCGGCAGAGGGGATCGCGTCCTTCGGGTCCCATACGTCCCGGTCGCCGTCCCCGTCCCCGTCGATGCCGTGCGAGGCCCAGGTGCCGGGAATGAACTGCGCTATCCCCTGTGCGGCGGCTTGGCTCTGCGCCTTCGGGTTGAACCCGCTCTCCTGGTACAGCTGGGCGGCCAGCAGGGCCGGGCTGATGGCGGGGCACAGGTTGCCCCACTTCTGCACGAGGGCCGAGTACGCGGCGGGCACCGCCCCCTTGGCGAGCGCCTTCGCCCCACCGCCCACGCCGTTGACCAGGTTCCCGGCAACGATGTAGACGCCCACCACGAGCAGCATCACGAAGGCCAGCGCGGAGCTGATCGCAACACCCGCCACGACCCAAGCCTTACGCACCGTCAACCGCCCCTCACCCCAAAGGAGTCCACCGCCCGGCCAGTGTAGAGGCGCCCGCCGACCTCGGGAATGATCACGAGGAGGAGAGTCGGCGCAAAAGAAGAACGTCCGAAAGCACAGCCCGACACACCAGGGGCAACCGGCGCACGGGCGCGTCCCCACCGGCTGACGACTCTCCCAGTGACAGACCGTCACGAGGAGCATCACCGACGAACGTCATCGACCAAGGAAAGCCGCAGCACCCAACCACGGCCCGTTCCCCGTGTTAGGTAGCCTTCACCCGGGGAACACCGGCGCGACCACTCACCCGACCGACCGTCAAAAACGGCCCGAAAAGGTGACGCAGGGCGTAAGAGGGGACAACGACGGAACCACACGACAGGTTTCGCTCAGGCCTCATTGCCCGGGGTGACCCGCCGTGATACACAGAGTGACCATACGATCCCGGCAAGGTATTCGTACGAAACCCGCCAATCAATGACGCCAAGTCGACATGCGGCAGCGTCATTGTCGGCGACAATGAGGCCTGACCTCTGCACGACCGCAGAGGATGCGGAACTACCCACCAGGGGCGGTGACTTACATGCTCTTTGCGGCCGACAAGGGAGATATCAACACCATCATCGGCGGGATCGCTCCGGACTGGGGCCCCTTCGGCAGCCTGGGCAACGAGGCCAAGGTGATGATCGAGGTCGTGATGGCGGTCGCCATCCTGCTCTGCCTGGGCATCGCCATCTGGGGCGCGGCGAAGCAACGCATCGGCGCGACGGCCCTCCGGGACACCTTCAGCGCCGAACAGGGCAAGGGCCTCATCATCGCCGGCCTCACAGGAGTCTTCATCATCGGCTCCCTCGGCACGCTCTTCACCATCGTGTACGGCATGGCCGTGTAGCCGGGCACCACCCGCCCCGGCCGGGCACGCCCGGCTCCCCTCCATCCCACCCGCCCGTCGTGCCCACCGGCTGAGGTTGCGTTTCCCTGATGTCGAGTCACCACACCGCGCCCGCGCGGGAACCAGCACGGCTACCGTCGTACGAGGAGTACGAAGTGTCTCCGCACGACGTCGAGGGGGCGTACGCGGCATGAGTCTCGGTGACGAGCACGAGGCCTCCGGCGGCTACGGCGGCACGGGCCAGACCCGCACCCGCCTGCCCGACACCGGAACCGACCCCTACGGCAGCACCCGCCGCGGCCGCTCGTCGTCCCGCAGCCTGGTCACCGTGGTCGGCGTGGTGGTCCTCCTCATCGCAGCCATCGCCTTCGCGAACCGCGGCGACGACACCACCGAGACCAGCGACTCAGGCACCAACAAGCCGGACACAGCGGCCACGGCGCCCTCCGGCAAACGCCCCGTCCAGACCAAGTCGGGCGGCGGCATCCCGTCGGGCTTCGCACAGGACCAGGAGGGGGCGGAGAGCGCGGCGGCGAACTACGCGGTGGTGCTGGTCTCGGCCGACATCCTCAAGCCCGCCCGGCGCCCCGAGATGCTCCGCCAGGTGTTCGACGCCGGCAGAGTCTCCGAGTTGGAGAGAAACTTCGACCGGGTGTACGACAAGGCGTTCCTGGACAAGGTCGGCCTGGACCAGAACGGCGACGCCCCGAAGGGCAGCACGTACGTCTCCCGCACCATGCCGGTCGGTACCAAGGCCACCGAGTACTCCGGCAACGCCGCCACCGTCGAGGTCTGGTGCACGGGCGTGTACGGGATGACGGGGGACAGCTCGGAGAACCCGGTCACCAGCGACTGGTTCACCATGACCCTCCAGCTGCGCTGGACCGACGGCGACTGGAAGGTCGACAGCTTCTCCCAGAAGGAAGGCCCCGCGCCGGTCAACGGCGACAACAAGGTGTCGACGTCGGACGACATCACCAAGGCCGTCCAGGAGTTCGGAGGGTTCACATATGCCCGGTAGCCCGCGCCGCGCAGTCAAACTCGCCGCGACCCTGACAGCCGTACAGACCACCGTCGTCCTGCTCGCCACCCGGGCGGCCGCCGCCCCCACCCCGTCGCCCACACCCAGCGACGACAACTGTTCCCTGCTCTCGGGCAGGGCCAGGGAAATCTGCGAGGGCGACACCGGCAGCGTCGGCGGAGGCGGTGGGGGCGGCACCTCCCGTCTCGACCCCACCTCCACCCTCGACCCCCTCTCCTCCCTAGCCAAGGGCTGCGCCGACGCAGCCTCCTGGACCGTCGACAAGCTCAGCGACGCCGTGAAGGAGACCGCCAACGTCGACTTCACCAACCCCAAGTTCCTCCAGCAGTACGCCGTCGTCTTCGCCGCCTCGACGATCCTCACGCTCCTGCTCTGGCTCCTGGCCGTCGCCAAGCGGGCGGTCCGCGGCGTCCCCCTCACCACCGCCCTGTCCGAAGCCATCGGCTTCCTCTGGCTGACCGTCCTGGCCTCCGCCTTCACCCCGCTGATCCTCTACACCGTCGTATCCGCCACGGACGGCGTCACCGAGGTCCTCGCCAAAGCCACCGGCGACCAGACCGACGCCTTCTTCGGCACCTTCTCCGAGGCCCTCAAGAAGGGCGAGGACATCGGCGGCGGCCCGATCATGCTGATCGTCGTCTCCCTGGTCAGCATCCTCGCCGCCGGCGTCCTCTGGCTGGAGCTCGTCATCCGGGCGGCGCTCCTCTACGTCGGCGCCCTCCTCGGCACCGTCGTCTACGCCGGCCTCGTCGACAAGAACCTCTGGGGCCACGTCCGCCGCTGGGCCGGCATCATGATCGCGGTCATCCTCATCAAGCCGGTCATCGTGATCGTCCTCGGCCTCGCCGGCGCGCTCTCCACCGGCGACGGCCCCGACGCCTTCTCCGCCGTCGTCTCCGGCCTCGCCATCATCCTGCTCGCCATCTTCGCCAGCGCGATGATCTACCGCTTCGTCCCCGGCTTCGGCGACGAGATCGCCGGCTCCCGCAACAACCGCCTCATGCAGGGCGCCGAGAGCAAGGCCGCCGCGGTCATCAGCTCCCCCGCGAGCCTGGTCGCGCAGGGCATCAAGACCCACAGCTCCCGCGCGGACAACAACAGCGGCTCAGGCAGCCAGTCCTCCGCCCCACGCCCCAGCAACCCCGCCTCCGGCGGAGTCGCCGCGCACGGCACGCGCACCTCGAACGGCGGCGGATCCGTCCCCTCCGCCGCACCCGCACCCCGTTCGAGCAGCCCCGTCAACACTCCCCACGCCAGCAGCACCCGCAACAGCAGTACCAATCGCACGGGAGGTGAAGGGCGTTGACGACCGAGTCCCACGTGTCCCATCCGGTCACGCCCCGCCGTACATATCTGATCGGCCGCGCCCGGCCGAACGCGATCATCGGCCGCAACCGCGAGACCGGAGAGATCGCCCTGATCGTCGTGGGCGCGTTCCTCGGCATGATGTCCGGTCTCCTCGTCCCGGTGCTGCCCCTGCGCATCGTGCTGCTCGCCGGGTTCCCGATGCTGGCGCTGGCCGCCGTGTACGTGCCGTACAAGCACCGCACCTTCTACAAGTGGTTCGAGATCAACCGCAGCTTCAAGCGCACCGTCAAGCAGGGCGCCACCTACCGCTCCACCGCCGTCGAGGCCGGCACCCGGCTCGACGGCCGTGAGGTGGAGATCGGCCCGCCCCCGGGCATCGGCCGCATCACCTGGCTGTCCGCCCCCTTCGGACCGGACGAGATCGCCGTGCTCCTGCACGCCGACCGCAAGACCGTCACCGCCGCCATCGAGATCGAGGGCCCCGGCGTCGGCCTGCGCGACAGCGAGGACCAGGAAGCCCTCGTCGACCGCTTCGGCACCCTGCTCAAGCACGTGGCCAACGGCGACGGCTTCGTCACCCGCCTCCAGATGCTCGCCCGCACCCTCCCCGCCGACCCGGACGCCCACGCCAAGGACGTCTCCGTACGCGGCGACGACAAGGCACCCCCGTGGCTGCAGCAGTCCTACGACCAGCTCCAGTCGATGGTGTCCACCAGCAGCGAGCAGCACCGCGCCTACCTCGTCGCCTGCATGCACTACACGCGCGAACTCGCCGCGGAGGCGGGCGCCATGGCCCGCGCCGCCCGCGCCCACGGCAGCAAGGTCGACCGGGACGCCGGACTCGCCGTCGTCATGGCCCGCGAGCTCACCGACATCTGCTCGCGCCTCCAGGAGGCCGACATCCGGGTACGACAGCCGCTCGGCCAGGGACGGCTGTCCTCGCTGGTCCACTCCATGTACGACCCGGACCACCCGATCGACCACATCCAGGCGATGACGAAACGCAACGCCTGGCCGGCCGAGCTCGACGCCATGGAGCCCACCTACCTCCAGGCCAAGACCCGCGAGTCCTCCACCCGCGCCCCCTGGTGCCACGCCACCGCCTGGGTGAAGGAGTGGCCGATGACCCCCGTCGGCGTCAACTTCCTCGCCCCGCTCCTCGTCCACACCCCGGACGTCATCCGCACGGTCGCCGTCACCATGGACCTCGAACCCACCGAGGTCGCCATCGAGCGCATGCTCACCGAGAAGACCAACGACGAGGCCGAGGCGTCCCGCGCCGCCAAGATGAACCGCACCGTCGACCCGCGCGACGCGGCCGCGAACTCCCGGCTCGACCAGCGCGGCGAGGACCTCGCCAGCGGTGCCGCCGGCGTCAACCTCGTCGGCTACATCACGGTCTCCTCCCGCTCCCCCGACGCCCTCGCCCGCGACAAGCGGACGATCAGGGCCTCGGCCGGCAAGTCGTACCTCAAGCTGGAGTGGTGCGACCGCGAGCACCACCGCGCCTTCGTGAACACCCTTCCCTTCGCCACCGGCATTCGGAGGTAGGACCAGATGCGGGACCCGCTGTCCGTCCTCACCGACGCCTTCACCTCCTTCCTCTTCGGGAAGGTCGAGACGACCAGGCTCCCGGTGCGCACGTCCACGGGCCAGGCCCAGGCGGTGTACCTGCCGACCGCCGCCCCGGGCCTCGGCGACTCCGGCGTCATCATCGGCCGCGAGGTGTACTCCGGAAAGGGCTACATCTACGACCCCTTCCAGCTGTACGGCCAGCAGCTCCCCGCCCCCCACTGGCTGGTCCTCGGCGAGTCCGGCAACGGCAAGTCGGCGCTGGAGAAGACGTACGTCCTGCGCCAGCTCCGCTTCCGCGACCGCCAGGTCGTCGTCCTGGACGCCCAGGGCGAGGACGGCGTCGGCGAGTGGAACCTCATCGCCGAGGAGCTGGGGATAACTCCCATCCGCCTGGACCCGACGGCGGCCCTGGACATGGGGATCCGCCTCAACCCGCTCGACCCCGCGATCACCACCACGGGCCAGCTGGCGCTGCTCCGCACGATCATCGAGGTCGCCATGGGCCACGGCCTGGACGAGCGCTCCGGCTTCGCCCTGAAGGTCGCGCACGCCTACGTCAACGAGACCATCGTCGACCGCCAGCCGGTCCTCACCGACATCGTCGAGCAGCTGCGCCACCCCGAACCCGAGTCGGCCGAGGCGATGAACGTCGCCATAGACGACGTACGGGCCTGGGGCCTGGACGTGGCACTGGTCCTGGACCGCCTCGTCGACGGTGACCTGCGCGGCATGTTCGACGGCCCCACCACGGTCGGCATCGACCTGGACGCCCCGCTCATCGTCTTCGACCTGTCCCACATCGACCGCAACTCCATCGCCATGCCCATCCTCATGGCGATCGTCGGCGTGTGGCTGGAGCACACCTGGATCCGCCCCGACCGGAAGAAGCGCATCTTCCTGGTCGAGGAGGCCTGGCACATCATCAACAGCCCCTTCGTCGCCCAGCTCTTCCAGCGCCTGCTGAAGTTCGGCCGACGCCTGGGACTGTCCTTCGTGGCGGTCGTCCACCACCTCTCCGACGTCGTCGACGGCGCGGCGGCGAAGGAGGCCGCGGCGATCCTGAAGATGGCCTCGACGAGGACGATCTACGCCCAGAAAGCGGATGAGGCACGCGCGACCGGCCGTGTCCTCGGCCTGCCCCGCTGGGCGGTCGAAATCATCCCGACGCTCACCCCCGGCATCGCCGTATGGGATGTCAACGGCAACGTCCAGGTCGTCAAACACCTGGTCACGGAGACCGAACGCCCACTGGTCTTCACCGACCGCGCGATGACCGAGTCCTCCACCGACCTGAACGACGACGCCCTGCGCGCCGCCGAACTCGAGGCGGAGGAACGAGCGGCGGCCTTCGTGGAGCACCACCTGGGCGACTCCGAATCGACGGTGGCGTAGGGGAGAACGCGTGAGACCGGACGACCGTCGCCCCCAGCGCGACCACCAGAGAGGCATCCCCGACGGCCTGCTGGTCGGCGTACTCGCGTTCCTCCTCGGCATGACCCTGATGGTGTGGACGGCCACCGGCCTCGCCGCCTGGTTCGCCCACGGCGCCTGGCCGTCCGGCGTCACCTTCGCGCGCACGCCCCTCGCCATGCGCGGCCTCATCGCGAGCCCCCACGACATCCCCGGCGCCTGGCCGGACACACTCCCCGGCGAACTCTCCGGCTACGGCCTGTTCTGGGGCCTGTTCATCGGCCAGCTGATGATCCTGGTCGTCCTGACGGTGTTCGTGATGGGCACACTGGCCCGCTGGAAGGCGGTCCGGGCGAGGCGCCGGGAGGAGCGGATCCTGGCGGCGGAGAAACGGCCGGCGCCAACGGCCCGGGCCGCGCACGAGGTTCCGGGGCCGGCACGGCACGAGGTACCGGCACCGGCGCAGCACGAGGTACGGGCACCGGCGCAGCACGAGGTACCGGCGCCGACGCAGCACGAGGCACCGGTACAAGCGCCCGTGTCTCCGGTGGCGCAGCACGAGGTCCCGACGCCCCGACGCTCGCCCTCCGACCCCACGAGCCCCCTGGACCCGACGGCGAGCCCGGCCGGTTTCCCCCACCCGGCGGCAGACCCCGCCCACCCCCCGCACCCGGGAACCACCACCACACCCCCGCCAACGGCCCCCGCGACCCCGGCATCTCTGTTCGCCCAGGAACGGGTGGGCGGGTGGGAAAAGGTCCTCGTAGCCCCGAGGGAAACCCGCCACACCACCGCGACCCAGGCGGTACGCGACGCGGAAGGCCCCGCCCTCGTCGTCACCTCGAACCCAGCCCTCTGGCACGACACGAAAGACGCCAGAGCCAAACTGGGCCCCACCCTCCTCTTCGACCCCACCCACCTCTGCGACACCCCGTCCCGCCTGCACTGGTCCCCCACAGCCGGCTGCGAGGACAAGGACACAGCACGGGCAAGGGCCACCGCCGTCCTCGCCCCCGTCCGCCCCACCGCCAAACTCGACCAGGCCCTCGGCGACACGGCCGAGACACTCCTGCGGAGCTACCTGCACGCCGCCGCCATCGACGGCCGCACCATCCGCCACGTCCACCGCTGGGCCCAGGGCACCCAGATCCAGGACGCCGTACGCACCCTCCGTACGAACCCCAAGGCCGCCCCCGGCGCGGCCGGCGAACTCGAGGGCGCCCTCACCGCTCACCCCGAACGCCGCGACATGGCCCAGCAGCTGACGACCCGTGCCCTCGCGGCCCTCTCCACGGTCAACATCCGCGAGGCCTGCACTCCCAACCGAACTGATGCCCTCACCTTGGATTCCTTCGTCCACGAAGGGGGCACGCTTTATGTCGTGGGGGAGTCCATCGAGGACCCCAGGACCAATCCGGGCGCGATGCCCCTCCTGACGGCCCTCGTCTCCAGCGTGGTCGAGCGTGGCCGGCGCATGGCCGAACGGTCATCCTCCGGTCGCCTCGACCCACCACTGACGCTCGTCCTCGACGACGTCGCGGCCGTGGCCCCGCTCCCCCAGCTCCCGCAACTCCTGGCCACGGGAGCGGACCGGGGCATGCCGACCCTGGCCCTGCTCCGGTCCCGCGAACAGGGCCGAGCCCGCTGGCCGCACGACGAGCTGCCCGCCTAGGACCCGTCGCCCGCCCGCCCCGTCACTCCCGCTCGAGCACGAACTCCAGCTCCCGCTCCCCCGACTCCCCGAGCGGCACGGTCACCCCACTGGGCACGAACCCCACCCGGCGATAGAACCGCTGGGCCCGCCCGTTCTCCTCGTGCACGATGAGCCGCACCCGCTCGAGACCCTGCCCCCACGACCACTCCAGAGCCGCGTCGAACAGCACCTCGGTCAGCCCGCTCCCGCGCTCCTCGGGCCGTACGAACACGCCGACCAGGTGCCCCTGCTTCCGCTCCACCGGAAACCCGGCCCAGTCCGTCGTCCCGGGCTCCTCCACGAGCACCGTCAGCGTCCCGACCCACTGCCCGTCCGGCCCCTCGGCGATGATCTGCTGCCTCGCGTCCATCCCTTCGGCGGCACCGGCCGTCCGCTCCTGCCAGAAGGAGTCCGGCTGAGTCACGGCCTCCTCGTACGTCTCCAGGAAGGCCAGGTGCGCCACCGGGTCCCGCAGCGCCGCGAGCCGCAGCTCTTTCGCCGCGGCCCACTCATCTGCACGGACGGACCGGATCACATAGCTCATGCGGGCCACGGTAGTACCCGGGTACGACGCCCCTCACCCCGATTACCGCCACCGGTCCGACGCCCGCGGCCCCCGCACGCACGAGCATCGAAGCATGCTGACGGCACACGAACTCACCCAACGCCTCGGCGGCCGGACGCTGCACCCAGCACGATGGACCCCGTGACGGAAGCCAGGGCACCGGAGCCCCTCACCGAGTACGCCCACCGCCTCACGAGCCGCGTACGCGCCTTCGACCGACGCCACCCGCTGCTGTGGGACCTGCAGTTCGCCGGCTTCTGGGTGACGGCCGCCCTGATCGACTACGCCGGCGGCGGCTGGCGGCACAACGCCCACAACCTGGATGTCCCCGGCTGGCTCCTGCTCACCCTGAGCCTCGGCCTCTCGGTCCCCCTGCTCCGGCGGCGCACCCACCCCGCGGCCGTCCTCGCCGCCATGGCGCCCTTCGCCCTCGTCAACGCGTGGACCGGCGCCGCCCTCCAGGCATCCCTGCTCCAGCTGGTCCCCGTCTACCACCTCGCCCTGCGCCGCCCACTGCGCAACCTGTGGTGGGCGACGGCCCTGGTGATCGCCCCGGTCCTCGTGTCGATCACCCGCCACGGGGAGGGCACCTGGGACCAGCAGATCGGCTCGCAGCTCATGTCCGTCACCGTGGCCGTCCTCATCGGCGTGACGGTCCGCACCCGCCGCAACTACACCGAGGCCCTGGAGGACCGCGCCCGCCGCCTGGAGATCGAACGCGACCAGCAGGCCCAGCTCGCGACCGCCGCGGAACGCGCCCGCATCGCCCGCGAGATGCACGACATCATCGGTCACAACCTCTCCGTCATCACAGGCCTCGCCGACGGCGGCAGGTACGCGGCCGGCAAGTCCCCGGAACGCGCCGCCCAGGCCCTCGACGCCATCGCCACCACCAGCCGCCAGGCGCTCACGGAACTCCGCCGCCTCCTGGACGTCATGCGGGAGGAGGAGCAGGACCAGGCCGCGCGGTCCCCCCAGCCCGGCCTCACCGACCTCGGCCCCCTCCTCGACGGTGTGCGCTCCGCCGGCCTCCCCGTCCACACCACCGTCCACGGCACCCCCACCCTTTCCCCGGGCCGCCAGCTCGCCGTCTACCGCGTCGTCCAGGAAGCCCTCACCAACACCCTCAAACACGGCGGCCCGGACGCCACCGCGGAGATAGAGCTGTCCTACGAGGACAAGGGGGCCGTCACCGCGACGATCACGGACACCGGCAGTGGCAGCCGCCCCGAGGGAACGGCCCGAGGCGGTCGTGGACTCCCCGGAATGCGCGAGCGAACCGCCCTGTACGGCGGCACACTTGAGGCCGGCGCCCGCCCGCACCCGGAGCAGGGCTGGTGTGTCCGCCTACACCTCCCGGAGGAAAACCCGCAGTGACCACGGTCCTGATCGCCGACGACCAGCCCCTGCAGCGCTTCGGTTCCCGCATGCTCCTCGAGAGTCAGGACGACATGACGGTCGTGGGCGAGGCGGCGAACGGCAGTGAAGCGGTCCGGTTGGCGGCGGAGCTCCACCCCGACGTCGTCCTCATGGACATCCGCATGCCCGGCCTGGACGGCATCGAGGCGACGCGCCGCATCACCGCGGCCGGTGACCGCACCCGCATCCTGATCGTCACGACCTTCGACCTGGACGAGTACGCCTACGCCGGCCTCCGGGCGGGCGCCTCCGGCTTCCTCGTGAAGGACGCCCAGCCGGAGGAACTCCTCTCCGGCATCCGCGCGGTGGCCACCGGCGACGCGGTCGTCGCCCCCAGCCTGACCCGCCGGCTCCTCGACGCCTACGTCCACCACCTGCCGACCGACTCGGCCGCGGAAACCCCGCCCCAGGAGGACCCGCGCCTCGCTTCCCTCACCGACCGGGAACGCGAGATCCTCACCGTCATCGGCAGGGGCTGGACGAACACGGAGATAGCCACACGTTTTCACCTGGCCGAGTCGACGGTGAAGACCCACGTGGGCCGCATCCTGGCCAAGACCGGTTCCCGCGACCGCATTCAGGCGGTCATCCTGGCGTACGACACGAAACTGGTGGAGCCGACGTAGAACGCAGAAAACCCCCGCACCGTAAGGTGCGGGGGTTTTCCCAATAATTGTTCGGCGGCGTCCTACTCTCCCACAGGGTCCCCCCTGCAGTACCATCGGCGCTGTAAGGCTTAGCTTCCGGGTTCGGAATGTAACCGGGCGTTTCCCCTACGCTATAACCACCGAAACACTATGAAACTGTTCAGCCGCACCACGCGTGGCAGCGTGGGGCCGTTCGTGGTTTCAGAACCAACACAGTGGACGCGAGCAACTGAGGACAAGCCCTCGGCCTATTAGTACCGGTCAACTCCACACGTTACCGTGCTTCCATATCCGGCCTATCAACCCAGTCGTCTACTGGGAGCCTTACCCTCTCAAGGAGGTGGGAATACTCATCTCGAAGCAGGCTTCCCGCTTAGATGCTTTCAGCGGTTATCCCTCCCGAACGTAGCCAACCAGCCATGCCCTTGGCAGAACAACTGGCACACCAGAGGTTCGTCCGTCCCGGTCCTCTCGTACTAGGGACAGCCCTTTCTCAAATATTCCTAC
>NZ_GG657757.1:4155861-4157029 GCF_000158955.1 Streptomyces viridochromogenes DSM 40736
CCGGTCCCCTTAACGTTCCAGCACCGGGCAGGCGTCAGTCCGTATACATCGCCTTACGGCTTCGCACGGACCTGTGTTTTTAGTAAACAGTCGCTTCTCGCTGGTCTCTGCGGCCACCCCCAGCTCACCGTGTAAAACGGATCACCAGGTGTGGCCCCCCTTCTCCCGAAGTTACGGGGGCATTTTGCCGAGTTCCTTAACCATAGTTCACCCGAACGCCTCGGTATTCTCTACCTGACCACCTGAGTCGGTTTAGGGTACGGGCCGCCATGAAACTCGCTAGAGGCTTTTCTCGACAGCATAGGATCATCCACTTCACCACAATCGGCTCGGCATCAGGTCTCAGACTATTGCCAGGCGGATTTACCTACCTGACGTCCTACACCCTTACCCCGGGACAACCACCGCCCGGGATGGACTACCTTCCTGCGTCACCCCATCACTCACCTACTAACCGCTTGGTTCAGCGGCTCCACCACTCCGACTCACCCCGAAGGGATCACCGGCGGCTTCACGGCCTTAGCATCACGATGCTCGATGTTTGACGCTTCACAGCGGGTACCGGAATATCAACCGGTTATCCATCGACTACGCCTGTCGGCCTCGCCTTAGGTCCCGACTTACCCTGGGCAGATCAGCTTGACCCAGGAACCCTTAGTCAATCGGCGCACACGTTTCTCACGTGTGAATCGCTACTCATGCCTGCATTCTCACTCGTCAACCGTCCACAACTACCTTCCGGTGCTGCTTCACCCGGCAGACGACGCTCCCCTACCCATCACAGCCAGCGTTGGCCGTATTGCTGCAATGACACGACTTCGGCGGTACGCTTGAGCCCCGCTACATTGTCGGCGCGGAATCACTAGACCAGTGAGCTATTACGCACTCTTTCAAGGGTGGCTGCTTCTAAGCCAACCTCCTGGTTATCTCTGCGACTCCACATCCTTTCCCACTTAGCGTACGCTTAGGGGCCTTAGTCGATGCTCTGGGCTGTTTCCCTCTCGACCATGGAGCTTATCCCCCACAGTCTCACTGCCGCGCTCTCACTTACCGGCATTCGGAGTTTGGCTAAGGTCAGTAACCCGGTAGGGCCCATCGCCTATCCAGTGCTCTACCTCCGGCAAGAAACACACGACGCTGCACCTAAATGCATTTCGGGGAGAACCAG
>NZ_GG657757.1:4159723-4168538 GCF_000158955.1 Streptomyces viridochromogenes DSM 40736
CCCGTCGTCGCCTTGGTGAGCCATTACCTCACCAACAAGCTGATAGGCCGCGGGCTCATCCTGCACCGCCGGAGCTTTCCACCATCACGGATGCCCGCGATGGTCAATATCCGGTATTAGACCCCGTTTCCAGGGCTTGTCCCAGAGTGCAGGGCAGATTGCCCACGTGTTACTCACCCGTTCGCCACTAATCCACCCCGAAGGGCTTCATCGTTCGACTTGCATGTGTTAAGCACGCCGCCAGCGTTCGTCCTGAGCCAGGATCAAACTCTCCGTGAATGTGTACCGGTAATCCGGTGTTACACCACGAGAGCGGAACAGTCAGGCGGAATAAGCCCGACCGTTCACAGCGTCCTCGCTGTGTTTATTTCAAAGGAACCTCGTCCCAGCCTGATGGCCGGAGACGGGGTATCAACATATCTGGCGTTGACTTTTGGCACGCTGTTGAGTTCTCAAGGAACGGTTGCTTCCTTTGTACTCACCCTCTCGGGCTTTCCTCCGGGCGCTTCCCTTCGGTCTTGCGTTTCCGACTCTATCAGATCTTTCCGATCCGATTTCCTCGGTGCTTTCCAGGTTCTCGCTTCCGCGTTTCCCTTTCCGGCGGCTCCGACTCTATCAGATCCTTTCGGACCTGATCCCCAGTCAGCGGGGCTTGTCTTTGCGGCTGTTGGGCCGTTCCGACGTGTCCAACCTTAGCGCGCTCTCTCGGCGAATCCAAAATCAGGTCGTCGAGTCCCAATTCGAATTGAATTCGGACACGCCGAAATCAACCCCGCTGGGAGTGATCTTGCTGGTGGTTGGGTGCCGCTAGTGCGGCGGAAGTGCTGCCGAAGAACCGTTACGGCTCCGCGGCAACCCGAAGGACTATACGGATCGGGCAGGGGAGTGTCAAGCGGCCCCTGTCAAGATCTTTTGTGGCGGCGTCAGTCCAGGTCTGAGAGGCGGCCGCCGGCGTCCGGCTGGTCGTCCTCCACCCGGCGCAGGAGGCGGGTCAGGACTTCGCCGAGCGCGGCGCGCTCCTTCGGGGCCAGGTCCTGGAGCAGGTCCTCCTCGAAGACCGTCGCCAGGCGCATTGCCTCCAGCCACTTCTCACGCCCCTCGGATGTCAGCTCCACGATGACTCGTACGCGGTTCGTCTCGTCTCGCTCCCGGGTTACCAACCCTTCGCCGACCATGCGATCGATCCTGTGCGTCATGGCGGCCGGGGTCAGTCCGAGGCGCTTGGCGAGGTCGCTCGGGCCCAGGCGGTAGGGGGCTCCGGAGAGGACGAGGGCCTTGAGGACCTCCCACTCCGCGTTGCTGATGCCGAGGGCCGAGGTCTGACGGCCGTAGGCGACGTTCATACGGCGGTTCAGGCGGGAGAGGGCCGAGACGATCTGCTCCACCTGGGGGTCGAGGTCCTGGAACTCGCGCTGGTACGCGGCGATCTGTTCTTCGAGGGTCGGCTCGCTGGGGCCGGAGGTGTCGCCCATGACGGCAGTATCGCACGCTCCTTCTTTGCCTTGAAGTCCTTGGGTATGTACTCTTTAGCTTCGAAGTTTAGTTTCGAAGTCTTCACTCCTAACTTGTGAGAGAGGTGAACGTGACCAGGGCGATGGGCGCAGCGATGCGCCGGATTCACGTGGGCAACGCACTCAGCGCGTTCGGGCTCGGCTTCACGGTCCCCTACCTGTACGTCTATGTGGCGCAGGTGCGGGGGCTGGGAGCCATGACGGCGGGTCTCGTACTCGCCGTCTTCGCTGTGGCCGCGCTGGTCGTACTGCCGTTCGCCGGGCGGGCCATCGTCCGGCGTGGCCCGCTTCCGGTGCTGCTCGCCGCCCTGGTCACCGCCGCCGTAGGTGCGCTGAGCCTGGGGCTCGCGAGCAGTGCGGCGGCCGTGCTGGTGTCGGCGTCGCTGCTGGGGGCCGGGCAGGCCGTGATGCAGCCGGCGCTGGCGACGATGATCGTGGACTGCTCGTCGGCGGAGACGCGGTCGCGGGCGTTCGCCATGCAGTTCTTTCTGCAGAACCTCGGCCTCGGTGTCGGTGGCCTCATCGGTGGTCATCTCGTCGACACCACGAGCGCTGCCTCCTTCACGCTGCTCTTCGCGATCGAGGCGGCGATGTTCCTGCTGCTGGTCGTGGTGATGACGACCGTGCGGATGCCGCACGCGCCGCGGATCGGGGACGCGCCCGTGGCGGCCGGGCGGGGCAGCTGGCAGCAGCTGCTGGGCAACCGGGCCATGGTGCAGCTGTGCGTGCTGGGCTTCGTGCTGTTCTTCGCCTGCTACGGGCAGTTCGAGTCGGGGCTGAGCGCGTACGGGGTCGAGGCCGCCGGGATATCGACGTCGGCGCTGGGGACCGCGCTGGCGGCGAACACGCTGATGATCGTCGTGGCGCAGTTCGCCGTGCTGCGGTTCGTGGAGCGGCGCCGGCGGTCGCGGGTGATCGCGGTCGTGGGGCTGATCTGGGCCGTGGCGTGGGCCGTGGCCGGGTACGCGGGGCTCGGGCACGGGAGCCAGGAGATGGCCACCGCCGCGTTCGTCTCGACGTACGCCCTGTTCGGGCTGGGTGAGGCGATGCTGTCGCCGACGATCGCGCCGCTGGTCGCGGATCTCGCGCCGGAGGGGATGGCCGGGCAGTACAACTCCGCGTTCGCCCTGGTCAAGCAGCTCGCGCTGGCCGTCGGGCCGGCCGTGGGCGGGCCGCTCGGGGCCTCGCTGCACGCGCCGTACATCGTGGCGTTCCTGGTGTTCTCGCTGGGGATCACCGTCCTTGCCGTGCGGTTGGGGCGGCAGCTCACGGACGTGCAGGATCAGCCGTGGGTCGCGAAGAGCCGGGTCGTGGCGCGGGGTGGGGCGCCCGTTTCGGCGGACGTCTGATCCCCCACCGCCGATCCCTCACCTGATCCCCCACCCCGCTACGGCAGCTGGGTGCGCGGCAGGGCGAACTCGCACCAGACCGCCTTGCCGCCGCCGGGTGTCCGGCGGCATCCCCAGTTCGACGCGATCGTGGCGACGATGGCGATGCCGCGGCCCGATTCGTCGCCCGGTTCCGCGCGGCGGCGTCTGGGGAGGTGGTCGTCGCCGTCGGTGACCTCGATGATCAGGCGGCGGTCGGTGCGGCGCAGACGCAGCCGCATCGGCGGGGTGCCGTGCTGGAGGGAGTTGGCGACCAGTTCGCTGGTGGCGAGGACTCCCAGGTCGTGCAGGTCGGCGGGGAAGCGCCAGCTGGTGAGGACGCCGGAGGCGAAGGCACGCGCGCGGGGGGCCGCTTCGACGCCGCCGAGGAGTTCCAGGGCGGCGTTGCGGAAGAGCTCGCCCTCGGGGCCGGTGCGGGCGGGGTGCTGGAGGACCAGGACGGCCACGTCGTCGTCGTGGTCGGGGGTGACGCCGGGCGGAGCGGACCAGGCGGTCGCAGACGACCTGGGGGGTGCCGGTGGCGCCGGACAGGGCGCGTTCCAGGGCGGCGATGCCCTCGTCCAGGTCGGCGTCGCGACGCTCGACCAGGCCGTCCGTGTAGAGGACGGCCGTGGAGCCGGGGCTGAGGGGGATCGAGCCCGAGGTGTGCATCCAGCCGCCGGTGCCTAGCGGGGGGCCGGTGGGTTCCTCGGCGCGCAGGACCGTGCCGTTCTCGTCGCGGACCAGGATCGGGAGGTGGCCGGCCGAGGCGTAGACCAGCTTGCCCTCGTTCGGGTCGTGGACCGCGTACGCGCAGGTGGCGATTTGGTTGGCGTCGATCTCGGCTGCCAGGCCGTCGAGGAGCTGGAGGACCTCGTGGGGTGGGAGGTCGAGGCGGGCGTAGGCGCGGACCGCTGTGCGGAGCTGGCCCATGACGGCTGCCGCCCGGACGCCGCGGCCCATGACGTCGCCGATGACCAGGGCCGTGCGGCCGCCGCCCAGGGTGATGACGTCGTACCAGTCGCCGCCGACCGCGGCCTCGGTGCCGCCGGGGTGGTAGGTGGCGGCGATGCGCAGGTCGTCCGGTTCTTCGAGTTCCTGGGGGAGCAGGGATCTCTGCAGGGTCACCGCTGTTTCGCGTTGGCGGCGTTCGCTGGCGCGCAGGCGTTCGGCGGCTTCGGCGTGGTCGGTGACGTCGGTGGCGAAGACGAGGACGCCGCGGCCGTCGCTGCCGCCCTTGCGGTCGCCCTGGGCGACCGGGGTGCAGGTGAAGGTGTAGGAGCGGCCGTCGGGGGCCTTGCGGGACTTCACCGTGCGCGGCTTGCCGCTGCGCTGGACCTGGTCCAGGAGGGGGAACAGGCCGAGGGCGTCCAGTTCGGGGAGCGCGTCGCGGGCGCGTTCGCCCAGGGGGCGTGCACCGAAAGTGGTCCTGTAGGCGTCGTTGACGTAGGCGACGCGGTGGTCGGGGCCGTGGACCAGGGCGACGAGGGACGGGACCCGGTCGAGGACCTCGCGCACCCGCAGTTCGTCGACGGCGGGTACGGGCGGTGCCTCGTCGGTCACTTGTTCGGCACGGGCGGCGGGCACGGAGCCCTCCCCCTGCCGGTCCGGGGAGGCCGTCTGCTCGGTCCGCGCTGCGGCGCGGCGCTGCGTTCCGGGGAGCCGGGCGCTCCAGCGCGTGAAGTTCACGAATCCTTGCCTCGTGTAGTCGTCGGCGGCCGGCACCGGAACCGGCCGGGGCCCCGGGGGCCCGCACCGGGGCGAGCGGTGGCACGCCCGCGGTGGAGGACCAGTCTGGCAGTGTGCCGACCGGGCCAGCATCCGTCAGACGCCGGGCCGGCCGGTGGAGTTCCTGGGTCCGGTCAGGACGACCCCTTCGGGTTGTGCGAGGGGTCTTGGGGAGGCTTTCCACCGGCCGCGAGTTCGAACTCCGCCCGGGGGTGTTCGAGTGAACCCAGCGAGACGATCTCCCGTTTGAACAGCCCGGCCAGGGCCCATTCGGCGAGCACGCGCGCCTTGCGGTTGAAGGTGGGCACGCGGCTGAGGTGGTAGGCGCGGTGCATGAACCAGGCGGGGTAGCCCTTGAGCTTGCGTCCGTAGACGTGGGCGACGCCCTTGTGCAGGCCCAGGGAGGCGACCGAGCCGACGTAGGCGTGTTCGTACGTCGTCAGGGGCTCACCGCGCAGGGTGTGCACGATGTTGTCGGCGAGGACCTTGGCCTGGCGGAGGGCGTGCTGGGCGTTGGGAGCGCACTCGCGGCCGGCCTCCGCGGCGGTGACGTCGGGGACGGCGGCCGCGTCTCCCGCTGCCCACGCGTGCGCGGTGCCCTCGACGGTCAGTTCCGGCGTGCACTTCAGCCGTCCGCGGTCGTTGCGGGGCAGGTCGGTGGCGGCGAGCAGCGGGTGGGGTTTCACGCCGGCCGTCCAGACGACGGTCCGGGTGGGGAAACGGGCTCCGTCGCTGAGCACGGCGACCCGGTCCGCGCAGGAGTCCAGACGGGTCCGCAGGCGTACGTCGATGTTGCGGCGGCGCAGTTCGGTGACGGTGTAGCGGCCCATCTCCTCGCCCACCTCGGGCAGGACGCGGTCCGAGGCCTCGACGAGGATCCACTTCATGTCCTCGGGCTGGACGTTGTGGTAGTAGCGCGCGGCGTAGCGGGCCATGTCCTCCAGTTCGCCGAGTGCCTCGACGCCCGCGAAGCCGCCGCCGACGAAGACGAAGGTGAGGGCCGCGTCGCGGATCGCGGGGTCGCGGGTGGAGGAGGCGATGTCCATCTGTTCGATGACGTGGTTGCGCAGGCCGATGGCTTCCTCGAGGGACTTGAAGCCGATGCCGTGTTCGGCGAGGCCGGGGACCGGCAGGGTGCGCGAGACGGAGCCGGGGGCGAGGACGAGTTCGTCGTACGGGAGCAGCTGTCCGCCCGTGCCCTCCTCCGCGGTGGCGAGGGTGGCGACGGTGGCGGTGCGTTTCGCGTGGTCGACGGCGGTGGCCTCGCCGATGACGATGCGGCACCGGTCGAGGACGCGGCGCAGCGGTACGACGACGTGGCGGGGTGAGATGGCTCCGGCGGCGGCCTCGGGGAGGAACGGCTGATAGGTCATGTACGGGTCGGGGGTGACGACCGTGATCTCGGCCTCGTCGCGCTCCAGTTCCCGTTTCAGTCTGCGCTGGAGGCGCAGGGCCGTGTACATCCCGACGTAGCCACCACCGACAACGAGAATGCGCGCACGTTCCTTCACCATCCCATGACGCACCCGTCGCTTGCGTTTGTCCACAGCCTCGACGAATTGTGTGACCGGAGCGGGAGAGCGCGCGGAGTTGGCCGGAATAGCAAGCCTCGATCGATTTGTGCAGGTCAGCAGGGGTGGTGCGGGGCGCGTGAGGGGGCACATTCAGGACGTATGCGGCCCGTACTCCGATCGGTGGGCGCTCCGTGCGGAACGTGCCCCTTCTGAATTGACTCCCTCTCAACTATGTTCGTGTGTCGACGGGGTGTAGGGGGATGCGCTCACCGGGTCCGCGACGGCGGGCCGCGGAACGGGGCCCGTTCCCACGTCCCGGCATCGAATGGCGGGGAGAGTCTCCGGGGGGAGACGTCATTACCGGGGGAATGCGTATGCATGTTCAGGATTCTCATTGGTCGTCCGCATCTGCTCTCGCGGCGGGTGGCGTGACGATGAGCGCGGCGACGGACAACGGACGCGGGCACGGAGCGCGGACGACGCCACTGCGCGTGGACGCACAGCGCAATCTGGAGCACGTCCTGCGGGCGGCGCGCGAGGTCTTCGGCGAGCTGGGGTACGGCGCGCCGATGGAGGACGTGGCCCGGCGCGCGCGGGTCGGTGTGGGCACGGTGTACCGGCGGTTCCCGAGCAAGGACGTCCTGGTGCGGCGGATAGCCGAGGAGGAGACCTCCCGGCTGACCGAACAGGCGCGGGCGGCTCTCGGGCAGGAGGACGAGCCGTGGTCGGCGCTGTCGCGTTTCCTGCGCACGTCGGTGGCCTCGGGTGCCGGGCGGCTGCTGCCGCCGCAGGTGCTGCGGGTCTCGGTGGGCGAGGAGGAGGCCGGCGGCCCGCGGGTGCCGCAGCAGCGGACGCAGCCGGTCTCCACGGAGCTGCGGCTGGTTCCCGAGGAGCCGGTGGCGGTCGCCTCGGTGCCGGCGCCCGTGGTCGGCGCGGACGACGACGCCGGGGCGTCGGCGCTGCTCGAGGTCGTGGGTCAGCTCGTGGAGCGGGCGCGTGCGGCGGGTGAGCTGCGGCCGGACGTGTCGGTGTCGGACGTCCTGCTGGTGATCGCGACGGCCGCGCCCTCGCTGCCGGACGCGGCACAGCAGGCGGCCGCCTCGGCCCGGCTGCTGGACATCCTGCTGGAGGGCCTGCGGTCACGCCCGGCGTGAGCTTCCGGGCTCGGAGGGGGACTTCCGGGCCCGGGGCGACGGGGATCATTCCCCGAACGAGTGATGGCTAGTACTGGCGTGCGGCACATCCCCACGGATGAGTGATGATCCGAATTTCGGGGTCCTGACCAAAAGCCGATATGGCACTCTGACCCGGTGGTCTGGACGTGTTGGGCGGCTGGCGGGGGCTTTCCGCGATGAGCGTTGACGGGCGGGACGAGTCGAGCGGCAGCGGCGACGCCACAACCGGCGACCCGGTCCCGCCGCAGGTGCCGAGCCAGGGCGGACGCGCGGGCGTCCCGTCGGGAGGCCACCCCGCCGACGGCTCGGTGCCGCCGCAGCGCGCATGGCACGAGGACAGCGTCCTGCCGCCGCGCGAGCTGCCGTCCTCCGACGCCGAGCTCATCGACCGGATGCGCTCGGGCAACGACACGGCGTACGAGGAGCTGTACCGGCGCCACGCGCCCGCCGTGCGCCGGTACGCCCGGACCTGCTGCCGTGACGCCCACACCGCGGACGACCTGACCGCGGAGGTCTTCGCCCGCATGCTCCAGGCGGTGCGCGGCGGCTCCGGCCCCGAGCAGGCCGTACGCGCGTACCTGCTCACCTCCTTACGCCGCGTCGCCGCCTCCTGGACGAGGTCGGCGCGGCGGGAGCAGCTCGTCGAGGACTTCGCGGTGTTCGCCGCCCAGTCCTCACACGGCTCCGACGTCTCCGACGACGACGCGCCGGAACTCGGCGCGGACGTCCGGGCGATGCACGAGGCCGATCGGTCCATGGCCATGCGGGCGTTCCGCTCGCTGCCGGAGCGGTGGCAGGCCGTGCTGTGGCACACCGAGGTCGAGGACGAGTCGCCCAGCGAGGTCGCCACGTTCTTCGGGCTGGACGCCAACGGCACGCGCGTCCTCGCCAGCCGGGCCCGCGAGGGCCTCAAGCAGGCCTACCTCCAGGCCCATGTCAGCGCCACGCTCACCGACGACGAGGGGTGCGCGCGCTACGCCGACCGGCTCGGCACGTACGCCCGCGGCCGGCTGCGCACCCGCGCCGAGCGGGGACTGCGCAAGCACCTGGAGGAGTGCGCCAGGTGCCGGCTGGCCGCGCTGCAGATCGAGGAGGTCGCCGGGGGCATCCCCGCCGTGGTGCCGGTCGCCGTCATCGGCTGGTTCGGTGCCGCCGGGTACGCCAAGGCGGCCGGGCTCATCGCCGGAGGTGCGGGCGCCGCCGGTGCCGCGGGGGCGGCCTCGGCGGGCGGAGTCTCCTCGGGCGGGGCGGCCGGCGGGACGGCGGCGGCCGGTGCCGGTTCGTCCGCAGGTGTCGGTGGCGGTGGTGGTGCGGTGGCATCCGAGGGGGTGGGCGCGCCCCTGAAGGCCGGTATCGCGGCCGGTGTGGTCGCCGTGGGCGTTGCGGTGGCCGTCGTGCTGGCACTGGCGGCGAACGACAAGCCCGGCGGCGAGGCGAAGACGGCTCCCTCCCCGTCGTCGCCAGCGGTCCAGCCGGGCGATCCCACTCCCGCTCCCTCGCCCCCTTCTCCCCCTTCTCCT
>NZ_GG657757.1:4168797-4183943 GCF_000158955.1 Streptomyces viridochromogenes DSM 40736
CCTCCGTCACCATCGACCTCAACCGCGACTGTTCCTCGTACGAGGCGCTCATCGGCGTGGACGACATGACGCTGAGGCTCGGCAAGGTGGCCTTCTCCGTCTACGCCGACGGAACCCTGCTGTGGCGGTCCACCCTGGTCGAAGGGGGTGACCCGGCGGTGCCGGTGCACGTGGACCTCACCGGTCGCAGCACCGTACGGCTCGTCGTGGAACCGCACGGCGTCCTCGACGGCGTGGCTCTGGCGGACTGGGCCGAGTCGAGGTTCACCTGCGGTTAGCGGCTGCCGGGTCCAGCAGCGCACGAGCCGCGTGCGTCGTCCAGCTCGCGCAGCACGTCGTCGGCGGTGAGCCCGGCGCCCCGCGCCTGCTCCGCCTCGCACCGGACGCTGCCCAGGGCGGCGCGGGCGGCGGCCGTGGCCCGTTCCGCGTGGGCGCGTTCCGGCATGGGGCGGGGGCGGCCTCCCCGCCAGTGGTCCCCGGCACCGAGCAGCCGGGCCGCGCGCGAGAAGTCGCCGAAGTCGGCCAGCAGCCAGGCCGCGCTGTCCACGACCGTGGCCCGGATCGTGTCGGAGCACCGCTTCTCCACGGCCTCACGCAGGGCCCCGGCCAGTTTGACCAGCGCGGGCTCCGGACCGGACTCACTCGCCGTGATCACGGCGTCGATGAGATCCAGCATCACCATGAACTGGGGCGGCGGTGTGCCACGCCCGGTCTCCGCGCGCGCCTCCTCGCACAGCGCACGGGCCCGCACGATGTGTCCCTCGTCCCAGGCCATCTGGGCCCGCAACAGCAGGACGAACGCCTTGGAGTCCGCCACGGCGTACCGGTCGGCGGCGGCGCTCGCCTCGTCCAGCGCCGTCAGCGCGGCCGGCCGGTCTCCCGCGCGGTAGGCGATCTCGCCGAGCCGGGCGATGAGGAACGGCGACTCGGCGTGGGCGCCCACCTCGTAGGCGAGCCGCAGCGCCTCCTCGTACTCCCCCTTGGCCTCCTCGAAGCGGCTGCGCGCCATGGCCGTCTCGCCGGCCGCGCTGCACACCTGCGCCCGTAGCCAGCGGTCCCCGGAGCGGTTGCTGAGCAGGCGGAGCTCCGCGAGGTCGTCGTCGACGCCGGCCAGGTCGCCAGGAGAGTCGATGACCATGTGGGTACGGAACATCAGGGCGACGGCGGTCTCCCAGTCCCCGCCGTGGGCACGGCAGTTGGCGACGACGGAGTCCATGACGTCCCGGATGTCGCCCTGCCGGCCGACGAAGGGGGAGATCACCGGCCAGACGAGCCCCGGGACCCGGGCCGCCTGCGGTCCGCCCGCTTCGAAGTACGCCCACAGGCGCGTCACGTACGACCGCCGCTCCTCCACGAACGCCTCCATGGGCGCGGCCTCGGCCATGAAGAACAGATGCAGCATGCGCAGATCCATCCGCAGGGCGCGCAGCGGGTGCCCCGCCTCCGCGTCTGGCGCGGCGAGGAAGTGCTCGACGGGATCGGGCAGGCCCTGGTCCGCTTCCCCGGGGAGCGGCACCCGGCCCGACACGTCGTTCCCCACTCCCAGGCGCAGGATCCGGTCGAGCCACTCCATGCCCTCGTGCCGGTAGTTCCGCAGCCACCAGAACCAGCCCATGGCCAGGGCGACGGCACCGGCCTCGCGCTCGTCCCCATCCGTGAGGATCCGGCCGAGGGCGGCACGGATGTTGTCGAGCTCGGTCTCCAGACGGGATATCCACGGCAGTTGCCCGGCGGAGCGCAGCAGCGGATCGGCCCGCTCGACGAGCGCCCGCACCCACGCCCGGTGCCGGAGCTCGGCCTTCGCGCGCAGCCCGGGAGCCTCGGCGGCGCGCTCGTCGGCGTACTCGTGGATGGTCTCCAGCATCCGGTACCGCATGCCGCCGGAGCCGTTCCGCGCGCAGGGGGCGGCCACGACCAGGGACTTGTCGACGAGCGACCCGAGCAGCTCGGCCGCGGCCCCGGTGCAGACGGCCTCCGCGGCCTCCAGGTCCCAGCCGCCCGCGAACACGGACACCTCGCACAGCACCGTCCGTTCGGCCTCGTCGAGCAGGTCCCATGACCAGTCGACGACGGCACGCAGGGTCTGCTGACGGGGCAGGACCGTACGGCTCCCGGAGGTGAGGAGGCGGAAGCGGTCGTCGAGCCGGTCGGCGATCTGGCGGGGCGTGAGCAGCCGGAGCCGGGCCGCCGCCAGTTCGATGGCGAGCGGCAGTCCGTCCAGGCGGCGGCAGATCTCCGCCACCGCCCGCTCGTCCCGGAGCACGGCGTCGGCGTCGGGCCGGACGGCGGCGGCGCGCTCCGCGAACAACCGCCGGGCGTGGTCCGGCCGCAGGGGCTCGACGGGCCGCACCAGTTCCCCCGACACGCCCAGGGGTTCGCGGCTGGTCGCGAGGATCCTGAGCCCCGGGCAGCGGGTCAGGAGGGTCTCGGCGAGGTGGGCGGCGGCGCCGATGACATGCTCGCAGTTGTCGAGGATCAGGAGGGGGCTGCGCGGGGCGCAGTACTCGACGAGCAGGGTGACCGGGTCGTCCTGCACGGCCGTCAGCTCGCTGGTCATCAGCACGGTCTCGCGCAGTCCGAGTGCGCTGACCACCGCGCCCGGCACCGCCTCCGGCCGGTCGAGCGGGGCGAGCTCGGCCAGCCACGCCTGCGGGAGCCCGGCGGCGGCTTCCTCGGCGAGACGGGTCTTTCCGGAGCCGCCTGGTCCGGTGAGGGTGACGAGGCGGGCCCTGTGTATGTCCGAACGGATGGCGTCGATCTCTGGTTCCCGGCCGACGAACGAGGTCAGACGGGGGCGAAGGTTCCCGGTGCGCTCGGGCGGCGCGGGGCGTGCGGGCGGCTCGGGGTGTCCGGGCGGCTCGGGGTGTCCGGGTGGCCCGGGGTGTCCGGGTGGCCCGGGGCGTCCGGGTGGCGCGGGGTGTGCAGGCGGCCCGGGCCGTGCGGGTGGCGGTCCGCCGTCGTTCTCGGAGGAGGTGAGCAGGTCGGCGTGCAGGGTGCGGAGTCGGGGGCCGGGGTCGGTGCCGAGGCCCTCCGCGAGGGCGCGGCGGGCGGATTCGTACGCGGCGAGGGCGTCGGCTTCCCTGCCGGTGTCGCGCAGGGCGCGGATGAGGAGGGCGTGCAGCGGTTCGTCGTAGGGGTGCACGGCGGTCAGTTCGCGCAGTTCCGGTACGACGTCACGCGCGCGGCCGAGCCGCAGGCGGGCCTCCGCCCGGGCCCGGGTCGCCTCCAGGCGCGCCGCCTCCGGGCGGGTGGCGGCGGAGCGGTCGGGGAGGTCGGCGAGGGCCGGGCCGCGCCAGAGGGTGAGGGCGGCGTCGAGGTGCTGTTCCGCGAGGGCGGGGTCGCCGGCGGTGAGGGCGTCGGTGCCGTGCCGGACGAGCCGTTCGAAGACGAAGAGGTCGATGTCGTCGTGGGTGGCCGCGAGGCGGTAGCCGCCGGTGTGGGAGGTCACGGCGTCCTTGCCGAGGGCTCGGCGGAGTCGGGCGACGAGGGCCTGGAGGGCGGCGGGGGCGTCCTGGGGCGGGGTGTCCGTCCACACCTCGTCGATCAGGGTGTGGGGGGTGGTGGCGTGGGAGGGGCGTAGGGCGAGGGCGGTGAGCAGGGCGCGGAGACGGGGGCCGCCCAGGGGGATGGGCTTGCCGTGCTCGTCTGTTGCCTCGGTGGTGCCCAGGATTCTGTACCGCACTGGGTCATTGTGGCCGGGGTGGGTGGGAAGGCCAGGGGGTTTTCGGGTGGGGTGTTGCGGGAGTTGGGGGCTTCAGGTGCTCGGCGTGGATGCTGGGGGCGGGGTGTTGCGCCGCTCGGCGTGGCGAGGTGCCGCCGCGCCCACCCGTGCCGCCCCAAGCGGCACGACTGCCCGCAGCTCAAGTACGCGTCATACTCGCCGTACTCCGGCCCCCGCGCCCAACGCACCCCGCTGAGGGGCGATGCCTGCTGGTACCGCGCGTTGGCGGGCCGGGGTCCCGGTCCAGCAGGTGCCTCGGCGGGAGAGCAGGCGGCGGAGCCAGAGTTCGAGGGAGACCAGGTCCGCGAGGCCGTCCAGCGGGAGGGGTTCGCCGGCTGCCGCGCCGCGCAGGGCCTTGCGGACCACCCGGGCCTCCACCAGGCCGGCCTCCGCGAGCAGCGGCGTGTCGAACAGGGTGACCAGGGAGTCCGCCGCCACCCTCAGTCCCGTACGGGCCACGGCCGCCGTCGTCGCCTGGGTCGGGGCGCCCCACCCGGGCGGCAGCTCCCGTACTCCGGCGCCCTCCAGCACCGTCCGCAGGATCGCCGCCCGTGCCCCGGGCCGCACCCGCAACGCCTCGGGCAGCGCCCGGGCCGCCCGCACGACCTGGTTGTCGAGGAACGGCGCGTGCAGCCGCTGGAAGCGGATCTCCGCCGCCTGCTCCAGCACCCGCAGGTCGGCCGCCTGCCGCGCCAGCGCCGCACGCGCGCGGAAGTCACCCGGCCGCTGCCCCGGCCCCACCGCCTCCGACCGGTGCGTGGCCGCCTGAAGACGAACCGATACTTCGGCGAGCGCCTCACCGGTCAGCCAGCGCGCCGCCGGCCCGGGTCTGCCCCAGGTCAGCGCGGCGAGCGAGGCCTCCACCGCGTTGCCGGGCGCGTCGAGACCGTCGTCCGTACGGTGCTCCAGCAGGCGCTCGGCGAGGGATTCCAGCCCGGCCCGGTACGGCGTACGGGACAGCCGGCGAGCCGCCGCGTACACGCGCGCGGGCACCAGCACCGAGCCGTCCGCCTTGGCCAGCGCGGCGACGGGCCGCACCAGGTGGCGCCGTTTGCGGTCCATCAGCAGGTCGGCCAGCCGGGCCGGGTGCGCGTCCAGGACCTGGCGCGCGCCGTAGCCCGTGAAGTGGTCCGCGCTGCCGGCCGCCAGCCGCGCCCGGTGCCGGGCCGCCGTCACCAGGGACGCGCCCGGTTCGTCCGTCAACGGGCCGTCGAGGTCGGCGTAGGGCAGGGTCTCCTCGCCGCCGGCCACGACCACGTGGTGCAGTCTCGGGTTGGCGGCCAGGGTGCCCGCCCGCTCCAGCTCGGCCTCCCGCCCGCCGACGGCGAGGTCGTTGAACGTGACGGCCAGCAGCCGCTCCCCCGCGCCCGTGCCGTGTCCCAGCACCGTGCCCGGCCTCCCGGGCAGCCCCGCGGCGAGCAGCGCCAGCGTCCCGGAGGCCGGCCCGCCGGACAGGTCCGCCCCGATCCCCGGCACGGGCATCCCGCGCGCGGCGCGCCGCTCGGCGGGTCCCATGCCGGGCACCGGCCCGGGGTCGATGTCCGCCCCGGGCACGTGCCGCGGCGCCGACAGACGCGTCCGTACGGCTTCGACGAGCGCGTCGCGCACCGCCTCGACCGCCCTCTACACCCTGGAGGGCGGTCAGGCCGCGGCGACGGCACTGATCGAGCGGGACTGCACGGCCGTGGTGTGCGCCAGCGACATGATGGCGCTGGGCGCGATCCGGGCGGCGCGGCAGCGCGGTCTGGACGTGCCGAAGGACGTCTCCGTGGTCGGCTTCGACGACTCGTCGCGCACCGCCTCGACCGCGCTGAAGGGAACGGTCGCGGGCGCGGCCACCGCCAGCGAGGCGACGGGCTCGTACCCGGCGATCTCGCGCGCCCCGGCGCGCAGGATGAGTGCGTGCCCCGGCGGAACGCGCTTCACGCCGTCGTACGGGGTGGAGTCGTGGAGCGCGGCCGGCACGTCAGGGGCGGCCAGCAGCGCGGCGAGGTGGCCGAAGTCGAGGTTGGCCTCGATGAGGTCGGCCAGCGGCAGCGCGGCCGTCGCGTACGCCGTGCCGCCGGCCCAGGGCGTGTGGAACACCGGCCGTGCGCCCGCGAGATCGCCGCAGACGGTGACCCTCCGGCCGACCTGCACGATCGCGGTGTAGCTCCCCGGCCAGGCGGTCAGATGCCTCAGTGCCCCGCCGCGCGCGGCGAACAGGGCGACGCGCAACTGTTCGTCGGTGGCGCCGCAGATGCCGAGGACGGCGATACGGGTACGGTCGTCGGCCTTCACGACCCGCACCTCGTCGGGACGCCAGTCGCCGACCGCCCACAGCGGGTCGGGGTCGCCCCACAGGAGGTGGGAACCCACCGGGTGCACGGTCTCGCCGTCGGGTCCCGTGGCCCCCGCCGAACCGGCAGCGACGGCTCCCGCGGCGGTGCTGCTCCACCCCACCAACCACCGCATCGCCGCCTCCACAGGCTGTGGACAACCAGTGCACCGCACGAACCGGTTCACCATGCTGCCATGAAGGAAGCGTTCCAGAGGGTGCCCGCGCCGCTTGCGCTCCGCTGAATGCGCCCCGGCGGAGACACCCACGCCGTCCCGAACGACCCCGAACACCCGAGCGTGACAGGAAGATACGGACGGCGCCGGCGGAGAGAAGGGCCAAGCGAGGGGAGAAGAAAAGGGAGTCGGCAGAACCGCGACGCGAATGCGCCCCCGACGCGCGCCTCGAATACGCCTGGTGCGCCCTCAATCGCCGTGGTCGGAGCCCTGAGACCGCCCGACCACCGGGGTCGATTTTCAGCCAAATCGGCTTCACGCAGACGGTGTCGAACACTCTCCGTACAGACTCCGCACGCCCTCACCCGGCCGCGCAGTCCGGGAGACGGGACACGCCTCCCGGACCGTTCCGCCGCCCGCGGGGATGTAGGCGGCGGTGTCCCCCAGCCCACTGGATCCAGTACAGCGGGCCGACCCACGCATGAACCATGGAACCGCTCCCGTGATGGCCGGAGAAGAGCGCACGGGCGGGCGCACGGCCACACAGTGGGAGCACGTCGCAACTGCCCGTATCCGACCCGTACTTCAGTACGGACCACAATCCCGCCAACCGGAACAATGCCCCTTAACGCTTGGGATGCGGCGAACTACGCTGGGTTTACGAATGCCGCATGGTTATGCCAGCGCGGCAGCCGTCTGTGTCGAGGGGTGGCTCATGTCCAGGGAGCAACGCGGGCCGAACGAAAAACTCGGCGCCGTTCTCGCCCTCGCGGGAATCAGCAACGCAGGCCTCGCGCGGCGGGTCAACGACCTCGGCGCCCAGCGCGGTCTAACGCTTCGCTACGACAAGACGTCGGTGGCGCGCTGGGTGTCGAAGGGCATGGTGCCGCAGGGTGCGGCCCCGCACCTGATCGCCGCCGCCATCGGACAGAAGCTCGGCCGCCCGGTGCCGCTCCACGAGATCGGCCTGGCGGACGCGGACCCCGCCCCCGAAGTCGGCCTCGCCTTCCCGCGGGACGTCGGGCAGGCGGTGACGTCCGCGACGGAGCTGTACCGCCTCGACCTCGCCGGCCGCCGCGCCGGGTCCGGCGGCATCTGGCAGTCGCTGGCCGGTTCGTTCGCGGTGAGCGCGTACGCAACGCCCGCCTCACGATGGCTGATAACCCCGGCCGACAGTTCGGTAGCGCGTGACGTGGGCCCCGGCGAGGGCTCCGGCGCACCGCTCAAAGTCGGCCACAGCGATGTGCAGAAGCTGCGGGAGGCCGCCGAGGACGCCCGGCGCTGGGACTCCAAGTACGGCGGCGGCGACTGGCGTTCGTCGATGGTCCCCGAGTGCTTAAGGGTGGAGGCGGCCCCTCTGCTGCTCGGCTCCTACTCCGACGAGGTGGGCCGGGCCCTCTTCGGCGCCTCCGCGGAACTCACCCGGCTCGCGGGCTGGATGGCCTTCGACACCGGCCAGCAGGAAGCCGCCCAGCGCTACTACATCCAGGCCCTGCGCCTGGCCCGGGCCGCGGCGGACGTCCCCCTCGGGGGCTACGTCCTGGCCTCCATGTCCCTCCAGGCCACCTACCGCGGCTTCGGCGACGAGGGCGTGGACCTCGCCCAGGCCGCCCTGGAACGCAACCGCGGCCTCGCGACGGCCCGCACCATGAGCTTCTTCCGCCTCGTCGAGGCACGCGCGCACGCACGCGCGAGCGACGCCCAGGCGGCCGGCGGCGCCCTGAAGGCGGCCGAGAGCTGGCTGGAGAGGGCCCGCCCCGGCGACAACGACCCGAGCTGGCTCGGCTTCTACTCCTACGACCGCTTCTGCGCCGACGCGGCCGAGTGCTACCGCGACCTCAAGGCCCCCCGCCAGGTCCGCCGCTTCACCGAGCAGGCGCTGTCCCAGCCGACGGAGGAGTTCGTCCGCTCGCACGGGCTGCGGCTGGTCGTCTCGGCGGTCGCCGAACTGGAGTCGGGGAACCTGGACGCGGCGTGCGAGCAGGGGGTGCGGGCGGTGGAGGTCGCCGGGCGGATCTCGTCCGCCCGGACGACGGAGTACGTCAAGGATCTTCTCCACCGGCTGGAGCCGTACGGCGACGAGCCGCGGGTGGTGGAGCTCCGTGAGCGTGCTCGGCCTCTGCTGATGACGCCCGCGTGAGCCGTCTGCCGGGTTGCGTGATCTTGCGACTGCGGGCGGTCCGTGGTTGATCGCGCGGTTCCCCGCGCCCCTTGGGGCGTCACTCATCTCGGCGTTTGAGCGTGCTGTCAGTGGTGCAGTGCACTATCGGTAGCGGGAGGTGGTGCTGGTGCGGGCCGCGTACGACTGTGACGTGCTGGTGATCGGCGGTGGGATCGTCGGGCTGTCGACGGCGTACGCGATCACACGCGCCGCACCAGGCACACGTGTCACCGTCCTGGAGAAGGAACCGGGCCCGGCCCGGCACCAGACCGGCCGCAACAGTGGCGTCATCCACAGCGGCATCTACTACCGGCCCGGCTCCCTCAAGGCGCGCTACGCGGTGCGCGGCGCCGCCGAGATGGTCAAGTTCTGCGCCGAGTACGGCATCCCGCACGCCGTCACCGGCAAGCTGATCGTCGCCACCGACCGCTCCGAGCTGCCCCGTCTGCACGCGCTCGTGCAGCGCGGCCGGGAGAACGGCATCCCGGTGCGCGAACTGGGCCCGTCCCAGATCATGGAGTACGAGCCGGAGGTGCGGGGCCTGGCGGCGATACACGTCGGCACGACCGGCATCTGCGACTTCGTCGCGGTCGCGCGGCAGCTGGCCCGCGGCTCGGGGGCGGAGATCCGGTACGGCACGCGGGTCGTCCGCGTCGACCGCCGGCCCGAGCGTGGGGTCGCCGTGCTCACGGCGTCCGGCGACATCGTGCGCGGCCGGGTGCTGGTGAACTGCGCGGGCCTCTACTCCGACGAGATCGCCCGGCTGACCGGGGACGACCCGGACGTCCGGATCGTGCCGTTCCGCGGCGAGTACTACGAACTGGCCCGGCCGGAGCTCGTGCGGGGGCTGGTGTACCCCGTGCCCGACCCGGCGTTCCCCTTCCTCGGGGTGCATCTCACACGCGGCATCGACGGGGGTGTGCACATCGGTCCCAACGCGGTGCCGGCGCTGGCCCGGGAGGGGTACGGGTGGGGCACGGTCCGGTGGCGGGAGCTGGGGGCGACGCTGACCTGGCCCGGCTCCTGGCGGATCGCCCGCCGGCACTGGCGGTACGGGGCGGGGGAGATGCGGCGGTCGCTGTCCAAGGGGGCGTTCGCGGAAGCGGTACGGAGGTTGGTGCCCGGGGTGTCGGAGGGGGATCTGGTGCCTGCGGCGGCGGGGGTTCGGGCTCAGGCGGTGTTGCGGGACGGGACGCTGGTGGATGACTTCCTGATACGTGAGGGGGAGCGGACGGTGCATGTGCTGAACGCGCCGTCTCCTGCGGCTACGGCTTCTTTGCCGATCGGCAGGGAGGTGGCTCGGCGGGCGTTGCAGGTGCTGTGAGTGTGTGGGGTGCTCGGTGTTGGTGCTGGGGGCGGGGCATTGCGCAGCTCGGCGTGACGAGGTGCCGCTGCGCCCACCCGTGCCGCCCCAAGCGGCACGACTGCCCGCAGCTCCGGCGGCACGACTGCCCGCAGCTCGGGCGGCACCACTGCCCGCAGCTCCGGCGGCACGGCTGCCCGCAGGCTGGGTGGGGTCGTAAAATCGGGGGCACTGTGTCTGACTCCGTTAACACCCCCGGAAGCCCCCAGTCCACCCCCGGCGGCGAGTACCCGCAGCACGTGCCCGGTGTGGCCGTCCGGCATACCCGGGCCAAGGGAGAGCCGCGTTTCCCCGATGGGCCGAAGGCCGATCCGGCCGGGTCGCACTTCGAGCGGCGGATCCGGAGCTTTCAACCGCGGCGGAGCCGGGTGACCGCGGGGCAGGCCGACGCGCTCCAGCGGCTGTGGCCCAAGTGGGGCCTCGACATCGACGGCGGCCGGACCCTCGACCTCGCCGACCTGTTCGGCAACGACAACCCCGTCGTCCTGGAGATCGGCTTCGGCATGGGCGAGGCCACCGCCCAGATGGCCGCCGCCGACCCCGGCACCGACATCCTCGCCGTCGACGTCCACACCCCCGGCCAGGGCAACCTGCTCAATCTCGCCGACCGGAACGGCCTGTCCAACATCCGGGTCGGCAACGGCGACGCGATCATCCTGCTCCGCGAGATGCTCCTCCCGGACTCCCTCGACGGCCTCCGTGTCTACTTCCCCGACCCGTGGCCCAAGAAGCGGCACCACAAGCGCAGGCTCATCCAGCCCGACTTCTTGAGCCTCGCCGCCACCCGCATCAGGCCGGGCGGCATCGTGCACTGCGCCACCGACTGGGAACCGTACGCCGAGCAGATGCTCGAGGTGCTCACGGAACACCCCGACTTCGAGAACACGCAGGCGGACGGCGGTTTCGCGCCGCGTCCCGACTTCCGTCCACTGACCCGTTTCGAGGGCCAGGGACTGGACAAGGGACATGTCGTGAACGACCTCCTCTTCCGTCGCGTACAGCACGTGGAGCAACCCCCCGTCGGCGCCTGACCGCACCCGCACCTCTCCCGCCCTGCGGACAGCGCCCATCCGTCGTTAGGGTCGAAGCCGTGGCCACCAGCCCCCCACTCCCGTCGCACCCCGGCGGCCCCCTGCGGCACGCCCACTGGTGGCAGCACACCTGGGTGCGCTACGCCGCGTTGTCGACGCTCCTCGCGATCTCCGGCCTCGTGATCCTCGCCCTGGTCCGCCAGGAGACCGGCACGGAGGGGTTCCTGGTGGGGCTCGGGCTGGCCACCCTCCCGGTCCCGCTGCTCATCGCCGCGTTCCGGTGGCTGGACCGGGTCGAACCGGGCCCGTGGCGGAACCTGCTGTTCTGCTTCGCCTGGGGCGCCTGCGCGGCGGCGCTGATAGCGATCGTCGCCAACAGCTTCGCGACCAGATGGATAGCGACGGCGACGGCGGACCCGTCCAGCGCCGACACCCTCGGCGCGACCGTGATAGCCCCCGTGGTGGAGGAGACGGCCAAGGCGGCGGCCGTCCTGCTGGTCTTCCTCTTCCGGCGCCGCGACTTCACCGGCATCGTCGACGGGGTCGTGGTGGCCGGTGTGACCGCGACCGGCTTCGCGTTCACGGAGAACATCCTCTACCTGGGCATGGCCTTCGGCACCGACCAGCTCACCGGCGGCAGCGGCATCGCCTCCGTCACGGCGGCGACCTTCTTCGTGCGCGTCATCATGTCGCCGTTCGCGCACCCGCTCTTCACCGTGCTGACCGGCATCGGCTTCGGCGTCGCCGCGCTCTCGGCGGACGGCCGGCACATCCGCCGGGTCGCCTTCCCGCTCTCCGGGCTGCTGCTCGCGATGGGCATGCACGCGATGTGGAACGGCTCGTCCTCGTTCGGTGAGTACGGGTTCTTCGCCGTGTACGCGGCGTTCATGGTGCCCATCTTCGGGCTGCTGACGTGGCTGGTGGTCTGGACACGGCAGCGGGAGCTGCGGACCGTGCAGACGGAACTGCCCGCGTACGCCGTGGCCGGGTGGCTCTCCCCGGCGGAGCCGTACGCGCTCGGCTCGATGCGGGCCCGGCGGATCGCCCGCCAGTACGCCCGCCGCCACGCGGGCAAGGCGGCGGCACGGGCGGTGGCGCAGTACGAGGGGTACGCGACGTCCCTGGCGTTCCTGCGGCACCGGGGCCGCAGGGGCCGGACCGGTGGTGTCGACTTCGTCGTGCGGGAACGGGAACTGCTCGACGAGCTGTGGCGGCGCCGGGAGGCCGCCCGCCCCGCGCTGGACCACGCGGCACGGCTCACGGCCCCTCCGGTCCCGGTGGCGGCACCGCCCTGGCCGGTCTACGGGGCGTACGGGTACGGCCATCCGGCGCAAAAAAAAAAAGTACAACCCGTACCGCTCGTAGCCGAAGGGCACCGAGCCAGGCCCGGGGCGTTCTCAGGCGGGCGTTCTCAGGCGGGCGTTCTCAGGCGGAGGCCTTGGTGAGCCGTCCCACCTCCGCCTCCGTCAGGGTCAGCCGCCCGACCTCCAGCAGCGCGGGCAGCTGCTCCACCGTCCGCGCCGAGGCGATCGGCGCCGCCACCGTGGGCTGGGCGGCGAGCCAGGCCAGGGCGACCGTGGCGACGGGGGCGTCATGGGCCGCGGCGATCTCGTCGAGGGCGTCGAGGACCCGGCGGCCCCGCTCGGTCTCCAGGTGCTTGGCGGCACCGCCCGCCCGTGCGCTCTCGACGGTCGTACCGGGCCGGTACTTGCCCGTGAGGAAGCCGGACGCGAGCGCGTAGTAGGGGACGGCCGCGAGGCCGGCCTGCTCGGCCAGGTCCTGGAGCTCGCCCTCGTAGGTGTCGCGGGAGACCAGGTTGTAGTGGGGCTGGAGGGCCACGTACCGGGCGAGGCGCTCGCGGTCGGAGAACTCCAGGGACGCCCGCAGCCGCTCCGCGGAGATGTTGGAGGCCGCGATGTGCCGCACCTTCCCGGCCTTCACCAGTTCGTCGAGCGCGCCGATGATCTCCTCGACGGGCACGTCGGGCTGGTCCAAGTGGGTGTAGTAGAGGTCGATGTAGTCGGTCCGCAGGCGCCGCAGGGAGGCGTCGGCGGCGGCCTTGATGTTGGCGGCGGACAGGCCCTGGAACTCGGGGTGCTGGCTGACCTTCGTGGCGACGACGACGTCGGAGCGGTTGCCGCGCGCCTCCAGCCACTTGCCGAGTATGGTCTCGGACTCTCCGCCCTGGTTGCCGTCGACCCACGCCGAGTAGACGTCGGCGGTGTCGACGAAGTTGCCGCCGGCGGCGGTGTACGCGTCGAGGACGGCGAAGGACCGGTCCTCGTCGGCGGTCCAGCCGAAGACGTTGCCGCCGAGGGCGAGCGGGAAGACCTCGAGGTCTGAGGAGCCGAGCTTGCGAAGAGAAGTCATGCTCCACGTCAACGACCGTACGGGAGGGGCCATTCCGCAACGGACGCAAAACTCCCGTGAACGCAATGTCCCGTGCACGCGAAGTCCCCTGACCGCGAAGTCCCGTGACCGCAAAGTCCCGTGACCGCGAACAGCCGAAAACCGGCAGCCCTGACGTCGGGGGGTCGTCATCAGGACCGCCGGTGCTTCAACTGGCGTGCGCTGCCCGGAGGGTGAGGCTCAGGGAGTGAGGCCCTTGCCCCGCAGCCACGCCATCGGGTCGATGCCGCTCGAGGAGCCACCGGAGTGGACCTCGAGGTGCAGGTGTGCGCCGGTGACGTTGCCGGTGGCGCCGACGCGTCCGATGACGTCGCCCGTGCTGACCTTCTGCCCGACGCTGACGCCGATGGAGGACTGGTGCGCGTACCAGATCTCCGTGCCGTCATCGAGGGTCAGGACCGTCTTGTAGCCGTAGGAGCCGTTCCAGCCGGCCTCGGTGATGGTGCCGCTGTGCACCGCCTTGATCGGGGTGCCCGTGGGCGCGGCGAAGTCCAGACCCGTGTGGTAGCCGGAGGACCAGTAGGCGCCGGCCTGGCCGAAGGTCGAGGTGAGGGTGTACGAGGAGGTCGGCAGCGTGTACTGCTTGGCGAGGGCGGCGAGCCGCTCGGCCTCGGCCTTCTTCCGGGCCTCCTCGTCCGCCTTCTTCTTGGCTTCGGCGGCCTTGGCCTTGGCTTCCTGCTCCGCCTTGGCGACGGCTTCCGCGGCCGCCTTCTCGGCGGCCTTCGCGGCGTCCTGTGCGGCCTTGGTCTCGATCTGCTCCTGCTGGTGCTCGACCTGGGCCATGATCCGGGCGCGCAGTGCCTCGCCGGCGCCGGAGCCGCCCTGGTCGGCGTCGGCGGACGCCGTGCCGAGAGCGCTGAGCGCGGTGGAGGAGCCTTCGGGGGTGTCGTCGTCCGAGATGAGGGAACCCACCGAGGGCAGGTCCGGCACGGAGATCGACACCGGCGGCTTGCCGGTCTGGGCGCTGGCGATGCCGCCCGCACCCACGGCGGCTATGACGCCGACGCCGAGGACGGTGGAGCTGCGGGCGAGCCCTCCGCCGCGCTGCTTGGTGACGCGATGCCGGCCACGGACGGGACGGATGGACTCCGCGGTGGGGTTCCACTCCTGGAACGGGCCCTCGTCGGTGCGGTGACCGCCGAAGCCGAAGGTCTCGGTGTCGCGCTGGTGGGGCGCGGACGGGGCCGCGGGGGCAGGCCGGTTGGACGCCACGTGGGCGTACTCCTTTCCCTCCTTCTCGCCTACCGGGTTAGCTGACGGGTTCGGAGCAGGAAGGTCTCCTACGCGCGTATACCAACCGTGCTTCCACGGCGATATCCGCCCGATTCACCCCAAGTGGTGGTTCCCCGGTTCCCTTTCGGGATTCGGCGCGTGCGCACGGAGCCGCCTTCTGTGACGGCTGGGACGACCGCGCTGCGTTATCGAACGTTAATAGACGCGCGGTGGGTATTCCAGCGATTCCACTTGATCATTAACCTTTTTCGCGCGGACTTACCTGCCACGACCGGCTTAAATCGGGCGAGTTGACCGCTTCGCAGGTGACTCACGGGTTTTGGCGGCGCGTCAGCTGGGCAGCGGAGCGGGGCGGTTCACTCACTACCCGTGACGACGGGGGCCCGACATGAACCGAGGGCCGGAACCCTTTCGGATTCCGGCCCTCGGCCTTCAGTAGCGGGGACAGGATTTGAACCTGCGACCTCTGGGTTATGAGCCCAGCGAGCTACCGAGCTGCTCCACCCCGCGTCGTTGTGTCACCAGTGTACGCCATCCGCGGGACCGCTCGCGCACACCCGCCGGTTCAGCTCAGCAGGTGGCGGTTCGGAGCCTTCGCCGACCCTTCGTGCTCAGCGAGGACAACGACCTCCGCTCCCCCCGCCGCCAGGACGCCGCTGCCGTCGGCCCCCGCCACGAAGGTGTCCGGCTCGCGCCAGGCCGTGACGACCCGGCGGACGCCCGCGTCGAGGATCA
>NZ_GG657757.1:4184308-4298634 GCF_000158955.1 Streptomyces viridochromogenes DSM 40736
GAGGCGGGGGGCGGCGGGGTCGCCCACGAAGAGCGGGGCGAGGACCAGCTGGAGTTCGTCGGCGAGGCCCTGGGTGAGCAGCTGGGTGTGGATCAGGCCGCCGCCCTCGACCATGAGCCGACGCACTCCGCGTACGTCGTGCAGGTGGGTGAGGAGGCTCCGCCAGTCGAGGCCGGCGCCGAGCGGGACGACGTCCGTGGCGAGGCCTCGGGCACGGGCGCGTTCGGCGCCCTCGTCGGTGGTGTAGAGAACCTTCTCGCCTCCGGTGTGCCAGAACCGAGCCTCCGGGTCGAGGTCGCCGGTGCCGCTGACGGTGACCTTCAGGGGGTATTCCGGCAGGCCGGCGGCCGTGCGGGCGGCACGCCGCCCGGGTGAGTTGACCAGCAGCCGCGGGTTGTCGGCGCGGATGGTCCCCGCGCCGACCAGGATCGCGTCGACGGAGGCCCGGACCTCGTCGACCCGGTCGAAGTCGGCCGGGCTGGAGAGGAGCAGGCGTTCGGGGCCGGTGTCGTCCAGGTAGCCGTCGAGGGAGACGGCGGCGGACAGCAGGACGTACGGGTGGGGCATCGACGCGCTCCTCGGAGGCTCGGGTCACGGAGGCGGGGCTGTGCTGGACTGGACCGGGCTGGACCGAAACTGCGGGCTTGGTTCAAGTTTGAAACAAACCTACACTGGTGGCATGACGAATCGCTGGCTCACCCCCGAGGAGCAACGCGCCTGGCGCGCGTACATCGCCGCCTCGCTGCTCCTGGAGGACGCGATCGACCGGCAGCTCCAGCAGGACGCCGGCATGCCCCACCTGTACTACTCCATCCTGTCCGTCCTGTCGGAGTCCCCGGAACGGCGGCTGCGCATGACCGACCTCGCCGAGCGGCTGAAGATCACGCGCAGCCGGCTGACGTACGCGGTGACGCGGCTGGAGAAGGACGGCATGCTGCGGCGTGAGGCCTGCCGGTACGACAAGCGGGGGAGCATCGCGGCCCTGACCGACGAGGGGTTCGCCGTACTGGAGCGCGCCGCGCCCGGGCATGTCGAGACCGTGCGGAGCTTCCTCTTCGACCGGCTCAGCGAGGAGCAGGTGGGGCAGTTGGAGGAGATCTCCTCGGCGATCGCGCAGGGGCTCCAGGAGGACGGGGCGCGGCCGGCGTCGGACGACGTGCCGTGGCGGCGGAGGTCGTCGACGGCCTGTTCGTGAGGGACGTCACAAGGACCCGGCGGTCGTTGCTTCAAATTTAAAGCACGAGTAGGGTTCCGATCGTGGATCTGCTTCAAATCTGAAGCAGTCCAGCACGGCTGTGCAGCCGAACAGGAACGGAACCCGGAGGCCCCGCATGCCCGACACTCCCACCGTCGTCGCCACCCCGCGCTCCCGCGTCCGGGTCCCGCTGCGCTTCCAGGACGGTTACGAGGCCGACGCCGAGCTCGTCACCTTCCACGGTCTGGCCGACGGCCAGGAGCACGTGGCCGTCGTCCTGGGCGAGCCCGGACCGGTTCCGCTGGTGCGGCTGCACTCCGAGTGCCTGACCGGGGACGTGTTCGGCTCGGCCCGCTGCGACTGCGGTCCGCAGCTGCGCGAGGCCGTCGAGCGCATAGCCGACCGCGGCGGCGTGCTCCTCTACCTCCGCCAGGAGGGCCGGGGCATCGGCCTCTACAACAAGCTCGACGCGTACGCCCTCCAGGACCAGGGCCTCGACACGTACGAGGCGAACGCGGCCCTGGGGCTGCCCGAGGACGCCCGCGACTACACGGCGGCGGCCCAGATGCTGCGGGCCCTGGGCATCGGCGAGTTGGACCTGCTCTCCAACAACCCCGACAAAGCGGACCAGTTGCGCACCCTGGGCGTCGATGTCCGCGACCGGATCCCCACGGGTGTCTTCACCACCGCGCACAACGTCCGCTACCTGCGCGCGAAGGTCCTCCAGACGCAGCACACGCTGCCGCTCGCCGCGCTGACGGAGCTGAGCGCCGGCTGACGCTTCCCGGCCGCTGCCGGTCGGCGAACGGAACTGCTTGCCCTTCGGCTCATCGGGTACAGCCTTTGAAAGAGGGCGACCTCAGCAGTACCCGGAGCTTATGGAAAGTGACCGTTTCGTGACCGAACTCGGCGGCCCCGGTGACCACCGGGCGAGGAGACCGGGCGACGGCCCGGAGGCCGTCGCGTCACAGATCGCCGATGCGGTGGACAGCCTGGCGGCCCTGTGGTCGGTCGCCGCGCAGAACGCGTCCCTGCGTCTGTCCCTGCACCAGTTGCGCGCGCTGCGCACACTGGAGGCGGCGCCCGGCCTGAACCTCACGACCCTGGCCGACCGGCTGGACATCGGCCTCCCGACGGCCAGCCGCCTCTGCGACCGCCTCGCGGCGGCCGGCCTCCTGGAGCGCGCCCCGCACCCCGACACCCGCCGTGAGGTGCAGCTGCGGCTCACCACCCACGGACAGCATGTCCTGGGCGAGGTCGCGGGCCGCCGCGCCGAGGCCCTGACCACGGCCCTGGCAGCGATGCGACCGGCGGAACGGGCGGCGTTGAGCACGGGGTTGCGGGGGTTCCTCGCGGCCCAGGACGCGAACGTGCCCCGCCCGGGCGGAACGAACGGAACCGGCTGACGGCGCCGGGGCGCGTGCGCCGGGCCGGGCGCGATGACGAATCCGGGCCAGTGGGCCGGGAGACGGTGCCGGCAGAAAGCCCGGCCACTGAGCCGGGGGACGGCACGGCGGGCCCGGGCGACCGCCAGAAGACCCGCCCTCGAACCGGCGGACGACGAGCTGCACGCCGCCGGCATCGCCCCGGCCACCGAGCGCTGCGCCCGCGGCAATGTTGCCGCGGTCTGCGGCCACGTCCACCAGGGCGACCGCGGAACGCCTCACCGGCGAACCGGAGGTCGCCGCCGACAGAAAGCCCCGCCACCAAGCCGACAGACGATCCCGAAACCCCACCGGAGACCGGGAGACGGCCCCGCCACAAGGCCCCGCCCCAAGACGGCGGACGACGACAGCGGAACAACTCACCGGCGAACCGGCCCCACGCCCGGTCGGTCCTCGAAACCCCGGTGCTTGTCAGCCCGTCGAGTCGGCGCGGCGCGCCGCGGGGCCCCCGCCGCCCAGTACCGCCACGCACGTGTCGTCGCTCACCGGACGGGCCGCGCTGCCCGCGTCCCTGAGGATCACCGCTGCCATCAGCGCCGGGTCGCAGCCGAGGAGCACGGTGTCCTCGGGGGACGTCCAGCGGCCGGGCAGGCCGTCGCTGTGCAGGACGAGGAGGCTGTCGTCCTGCCACGGCACCCGCTGCACGGGCACCGACGCCGGGGCCTGGGCGCCCACGATGCCGGGCTGGGACAGCAGTGGCTTCCATGTACCGCCGGTGCGCAGGCGGGCACCGACGTTGCCGATCCCGGCGAAGTGCAACCGCCCGGACGCGAGGTCGAGTTGGGCCACGGCGACGGCCGCGCCCCGGGTGGGGCGCAGGGCCCGGCCGAGGTGCCGCAGTATCTCGGCCGGCGGCAGGCCCGCCGCCCCGCGCAGCTCCTTCACGGCGGCGTCGGACGCCTCCGCGGCCTTGGCCCCGTGACCGAGCCCGTCGGCGAGCAGGAGGGTGAGGCGGTCGCCGTCGCCCACGTGGCTCCAGGCGTCGCCGGAGTGCTCGGCCCGGCCCAGCGGGACGTTGACGCCACCCGCGCTCGGCCCGCCCCGCGGGGAAGTCCCCGTCCGGCCGGCGGGCGGTTCGTGGTCGATGCGCGCCACGGCCACGGTGCCCCGGCCGGGTGCGCTGTGCAGGTCGAAGTCGTTCGCTATGCGCCGGCACGTGCCGAGGCCGGCGCCCAGGGAGGACGCGGTGGTGTAGCCGTCACGCATCGCCACCGCGATGTCCGGGATGCCGGGGCCGTGGTCGAGCGAGACGAGCTGCACCGACTGGCGAGGGCCGCCACTGTGCGCGCGCTCGACGAGGTTGATGAGCATGTGCCCGCCGTCCGCGTGCCGGATCAGGTTGGTCGCCAGTTCCGTCGCCACGAGCGCCGCGGTCGCCGTGCGGTGGGTGCCGAGCCCGGCGCACGCACTGGCCTCCTCGGCCGCCACCCGGACGTCCCGCACCCGGGTCGAGTCGTCCACCGGCACGTCCCAGACCCTGCTCATCACACCCCCGGTCGGGACGGCGGCACGGCGGTCGCCCACGCGGTCACGGTGACGGTGGTCCCCTCGCCGGGCCGGCTCTCCACGTCGAACTCATGGACCAGCCGCTTCGCCCCGCTCATACCGAGGCCGAGCCCGCCGCCGCTGGTGTAGCCGTCGGTCATCGCCTGGTCCAGATCCCTGATCCCGGGCCCGGCGTCGACGAAGGCCAGCCGCAGCCCGTGTGACTGCCCGGTGTCCAGCGGGGTGATCATCACATGGCCGCCTCCGCCGTGGACGAGGGTGTTGCGGGCCAGCTCGCTGGCGGCGGTGACGAGCTTGGTCTGCTGCACCAGCCCGAAGCCGAGCTCGGCGGCGGCCTGCCGGACCTGCTGCCGTACCCAGGCCAGGTCGGCGTCCGAGCCGATCGGCAGGCTGGCCGGGGCGGCATGGCGCGAGGCCTGCATCACGGACTCCCCTCGCCCTGCCGCTCACCGGCGGTGAGCATCTCCATCGCGCGTTCGACATCCAGGGCGGTCAGCAGTCCGGGCAGGGTGAGGCCCAGCTCGACCAGGGTGATGGCCACCGCCGGGCGCATTCCGGCCAGCACCGTACGGGCGGCCAGCAGTTCGGCTCCCGCGGCGATCTCGGCGAGGACCCGGCCCAGGAAGGAGTCGACGATCTCCACGCCGGAGATGTCGATGACCACACCGGTCACCCGGGTGTGCGCGATCCGGTCCGTGATGTCCTGCTGGAGCTGCTCGGCCATGCCGTCGTGCAACTCCCCCTGGAGGGTGACCAGCAGGATGTCGCCCAGCTTGAGGACGGGGACCGTGAAGGCGTGCCCGCCCGCGGCCCCGGCCACCGGGTGTCCGTACCCGGCGGGCCCGTTGCCCCCGGCCCCGGTCACCGCGCTCCCGCGTCCGCCGCCGGGACCGGCCCGATGGCGACGCCCTGCCGGCTGAGCGCGTAGGCCAGGGCGTCCGCCAGGCTCGCGCGGGTGAGCACCGTACCGAGGTCGATGCCCAGGTGGACTATGGTCTGCGCGATCGCGGGCCGGATCCCGGAGACGATGCACTCGGCGCCCATCAGGCGCGCCGCCGCCACCGTCTTCATCAGGTGCTGGGCGACCAGCGAGTCGACCGTGGGCACGCCGGTGATGTCGAGGATGGCGTACCGGGCGCGCTCGGCGACGATCGCGTCCAGCAGGCTCTCCATGACGACCTGGCTGCGGGCGCTGTCCAGCGTGCCGATCAGCGGAACGGCGACCGTGCTCTCCCAGAGCTTGATCACCGGGGTGGCCACCTCGTGCAGCTGCTCGCGCTGTCGTGCGATGACCTCCTCGCCCGCGCTGACCGTGGTCTCCAACACGACCAGGCGCAGCGTGCCGAGGAGCACGGTCAGCGCCACCACGCATTCCTGCGCCTCGGGGGAGTGCGGGTCCGGGAACTCGGCGCGCAGCACCTCCGTCGCCGGCTCGCGCAGCGCGGCGACCTCCCTGGCGACGCCGTCCGGGTCGAGGCCCGTGCGGGCGCGGGAGGCCGCCATCCGCCCCAACTGGTCGCGCACCGCCTCGAAGCCGGACGCCCGGATGTCCTCCAGCCGCCCGGAGGCCGCCACCGCGGCCAGCGCAGCCGCCACGGCCCTGCCCGCCTCGACCGCCTCGTCGCGGGATACGGTGAAGACCGTGCGGAACAGCGCCGCGTCCGCCCAGCGTTGGGCGATCTGTTCCCGGCGCCGTTCGAGGAAGGCGCTCACCTGCTGTGCGACCGGCTCCTGGTCCGCGTTCTCTTCCGACACCGTCACTTGTATCGCTCCCTTGCACGGGCAGGACCGAGGTCGCGCCGCGGCGCCTCCGCCGTTACTTGCCGTATGACAAACATTAGTGCCGACGGGCGACACCACCAAACAAGTCCTCGTCAACTCTCACGACCTGCGCCTTCCCCCATCCCCTGCCTCCCACGCCAGTCCAGACACACCACCAGGGCGTCGTCGTCCGCGACGGATCCGCCGCGATGGCCGGTCAGTTCGCGCAGGATGGCCCGGGGCACCTCGGCGGCCGGGAGCAGCCGGGTCGACTGGATCGCCCGGGCCAGCGCGGCGTCCCCGTACGCCTCTCCGCCCGGCGAGGCCACGTCGTACACCCCGTCGCTGACGAAGACCAGCCGGTCGCCGGGCTCGGCCCAGAACTCCTGGACGACGTAGTCGGTCTCCTCGAACATGCCGAGCGGCAGCTGGGCCTCGAAGGACACCCGCTCCACCACGCCCCGGCGCAGCCGCAGCAGTTGCGGGGAACCGGCGTCCACGGCCCGGACCCGCCCGGTGGCGAGCTCGAAGTCGAGCATGAGCATGGACAGGTAGCAGCGGCCCCGGTAGTGGGCGTACACCGCCTGGTCGGCCAGGGCCGCCTGGTCGGCGAGGGGCAGGCCGGCCCGGCGTGCGTTGCGCAGGGCGCTGATCGCCAGGTTCGTCAGCAGGGAGGCCTCTATGCCCTCGCCCATGCCGTTGGTGACGTAGAGACTGAGCCGGTCGGCCGTGGCGGACCAGTCGAAGTTGTCGCCGAAGATCGCGTACGCCGGTTCCAGCTGCGCGCCCAGCTCGTACTCGGGGCGGGCGCAGGAGCGGCCGGGCAGCAACTGCCACTGCATCTCGGCGGCCAGGGTCAGCCGGTCCCTGCGGCGCGCCTGGAGGTACAGGTCGGTGTCCCGCTCGGCCACCACCACCTCGTGCCCGAGCACCTCGGCGATCTCGGTCAGTTCGCCCAGGCAGTCGTCGAGGTGCGCACCGCCGGGCAGGGTCACCGTCAGTACGCCGAGCCGGTCGCCGCGCACGGTGACCGGCAGATGCGCGCGCACGCGGCTGTCCGAAAGGGGTTCCAGGTGCGGCTCCTGCGCGCCGAAGGCCCGCCCCGCCGGGCTGTTGTGCACGGACACCGGCTGCAGGGTGTGCGGCAGCACGGACACCGGCTGAAGCACCGTCAGTCCGTAGTCGGCCAGGAACAGCTCGACGGAGTCCGCCGTGTACTGATCGGTCAGTACACGACGGACCGCGTCCAGCAGTTGGTGGGGGGCCGCCGTGCGCAACGCGCGCTCGGCGGCCACGAATCTGTCCACAAGAATGGTCATTTCGGTCAGAACACCTATCTCTGATCGGTCGTCTACGAATGAAGGGGTACGGATCCTGGAGCGCAGGTCATCCGGTACGGGGCGGGCGCGCGCGGCCGCGGGCGCGGTGGGCGACGGCCGCCCCCGCGCCGGCTTCGGCCCTCGCCGCCCGCACGCCTAGTACGCTGACGGCCACCCCGGTGCCTGCGAGAGTGTGACTGTGACTTCCCTCCGACCCCGCCCTGAGCCAGCAGAGGTCGCTCGTGTGACCTCCACGGCTGCGGAGTTGCTGGAGGTCCTCTGGGGCCGGGCCTCGACGGCACCCGCCTCCGCGTCCCAGCTGCGTGTGCTGCTCATCCTCGAACACCACGAGGGCATCAACCTGCGCACCCTGGCCGACTCCCTCGCCTCCACGCCGCCCTCGACCAGCCGGCTCTGCGACCGGTTGCAGGCGGCCGGGTTCGTCGAGCGTGTGGTGAGTGCGGTGGACCGGCGCGAGGTGCGCCTGCAGCTCAGCAGCCGGGGCCGGGCCTTCCTGGCCGACCTGCGTATCCGCCGGGAGCAGGCGCTGCGCGCGGTGCTCGACCAGATGCCCGCGGCGAAGCGGGTGGCCTTGCTCCAGGGGCTGGAGGCGTTCTGCGACGCGGCGGCGGCCCAGATACACCACGACTCCGACGACGTCCCCGCGTCCGACACCCGGACTGCCTGAACTGCCCGTCGTGGCACCGGGTTGTACATTCCGGATCCTTCCCCGTGCCCGTCCGCCACGGCTACTTTGTTGCTGTGCGACTATGGTTGTCAAACGACAACTGTCCGCTCCTCGCATCCCTCGACCTCCTCTCCGCATTCCTGGTCCGAGTACCCCGACAACGCGCCGACCTGCGTCGACTGTGGTCTACGTCTCTGCGCGGGGTGCCCGGGGCATGAGCCCGGCAAGCGCGGGTAGCGGGGCGGGAGGTGGCCTGTCGGGGGATGGGAGCGGGCCGGAACCAGAGGGAGGGCCCGTGACGGCGACCACGCGTATCGGCACGACGACGGATTCCACCGCCACCGGCGAGGACCTGCCGCAGATCGCGGAGCCGCAGAAGCTCGCCCCGCAGGACGCGCGCGGGCTGACCGGACAGTTCCTGGACCGGCTCGCCGTACTGGAGGAGGGCACGCCCGAACACCAGTACGCACGCAACACGCTTATTGAGATGAACATGTCGCTGGTGCGGTTCGCGGCCCGCCGGTTCCGCAGCAGCGGCCAGGCGATGGAGGACGTCGTCCAGGTCGGCGTCATCGGCCTCATCAAGGCCATCGACCGCTTCGAGGTCTCCCGCGAGGTCCAGTTCACCAGCTTCGCGGTGCCGTACATCGTCGGCGAGATCAAGCGGTTCTTCCGCGACACGTCCTGGGCCGTGCACGTGCCGCGCCGCCTCCAGGAGGCGCGTACGGAACTCGCCAAGGCCACCGAGGAACTGGCCTCCCGCCTCGGCCGCGCACCGAGAGTCGCGGAGCTGGCGGCGCTGATGAACCTGTCGGAGGAGGAGGTCGTCGAGGCCCAGGTCGCGGCGAACGGCTACCTGTCCTCGTCCCTGGACGCCACGATCAGCGGCGACTCCGAGGACAGCGACTCGACGCTCTCCGAGTTCATCGGCGAGGAGGACCCGGGCCTGGAACTCGTCGAGGACTTCCACGCGCTGGCCCCCCTGATCGCCGAACTCGACGAACGCCAGCGCCTCATCCTCCACCTCCGCTTCGTGGAGGAACTCACCCAGGCGGAGATCGGCAAGCGCCTCGGCATCTCCCAGATGCACGTGTCCCGGCTGATCGCCCGGACCGTGGCGCGACTCCGGTCGGGGATGCTCGCGACGGGCTGAGCCCGGGCGGCGGCGCGGTCCACCGGAGAGACCGCCCGAGCCTGGGTCCACCTGGGCCACCCTCGCCCGGACGGCCGGCGCCGTCCGGGCGAATGCTGGAGAAACGGAGCGGAACGCCGAACCGGGAGACTTCCTCCGCGGCCGCCGGGCCCGGCTGAGCCCGGGCGAGGCGGGTGTGGCCCCGTGCGGCGGCGTCCGCCGGGTGCCGGGCCTGCGCCGCGAGGAGGTCGCGCACCTGGCCGGGGTGAGACGGACTATTACACCCGCCTCGAACAGGGCCGCCACCCCAACGTGTCCGAGGCGGTGCTGGACGCGGTCGCCCGTGCCCTGCGACTGGAGGACGACGAACGCGGCCACCTCTTCGACCTCGCCCGGTCCCGCCGCCCGGAGCGCGTGCCGCGCGTACGCCCCGAGGTCCACCAGATGCTGGACATCCTGGGCGGCGTCTCACCGGCCTTCGTCGTCAACCACCGCCAGGACGTGCCGGCCGCCACCCACCTGGCCCGCGCCCTGACCACCGACTGCGACGGACTGCCGTACCGGGAACGCAACTTCGCCCGCTACGTCCTCCTCGACCCCGCCGCCCACGAGCTGTACACACACTGGGACGAGGTCGCGCAGGTCGTCGTGGCCCACCCGCGCCCCCGCCAACTCCGTACGCCGCGCCCCCTCCTGAAAGGGGAGCCATGCATCCGCAGCACGTCGACAGCGACGAGAGCGGGCTCGGCCTCACCATCGCCGAGTTCATCCCCCGGCAGGTCATGCACCTCCAGCAGCTCCTGAAGGGCTTCCCGTTGCTCCACGGCGGCTGACGACCGGCACGTGAGAACCGGAGAACGCGGCAGCGCCCGAGCCGACCGGAGTCGACTCGGGCGCTGCCTCAGGTAGGCCCTGTGGGACTCGAACCCACAACCAATGGATTAAAAGTCCACTGCTCTGCCAATTGAGCTAAGGGCCCCAGGCGATGTTGCCCCCACGAGCATAGCCCGAGGTGGCCGAGTCTCCGATCGGGTATCGGGGACCCGGCCGTGCCGAAGGGGGAAACAGGCCCGGTGCGGGTCACTGACGCGGAGCGTCAGCCGTTGCGCTTCCAGCGCGGCTTGTCCTCGCGGCGGCCGAAGGAACCGCCGCCACGGTGGTCGTCACGACGGCCGTAGGGACGGTCGTGGCCGCCGGAGCGGTAGCCCGGACGGTCGTCCCGGCGGTCGCGGTCCGGCGGAAGCCGCCACGGTCACGGTCGAAGGAGCGACCGCCACGGTCACGGTCCCGGTCACGGTCCCGGTTGAAGCCACCACGGTCGTCACGACGCTCGAACGAACGCCCACCACGGTCACGGTCCCGGTCACGGTCGCGGTCGAAGGAACGGCCACCACGGTCGTCACGACGGAAGCCACCGCGGTCCTCGCGCCGCTCCCGCCGCTCGTACGGCGCGGAAGCCTCGGCGCGGTCCTCGCGCTCGACGTCCTTCGCGGTCGGCTGCTCCGGCACGGACACCTCGACGCCCGCCGGAGCCTCGGCGGACTCGCCGGCCACCACCGCGGCAGGCTCCTCGCCCCGCTCACGGGCGACCCGGGCGAGCAGCCGGTCGGACTCCTCGCGCAGCTCGTTCGCACGCCGCTGGGCCCGCTCCAGCTCCTTGGTGAGCTGAGCGACCTCACGCTCGGCCTGCTGCGCGGCGTTGCCCACGGACTCGGCCTGCACCTCGGTCATCGACCGAGCGCCGGTGATCTCGGCGACCTCCGGGTCGAAGGCACCCGCGCTCTGGATGATGTGGCGCGTGGCGTCGACGCCCGCGTCCTCCATCAGCCGGAAGATCTGCCGCCGCTGGTGCGGGAGCGAGAGGGAGACGACCGTGCCCGTGCGGCCGGCACGCGCCGTACGGCCCGCGCGGTGCAGGTAGTCCTTGTGGTCGCCGGCCGGGTCCACGTTCAGGACCAGGTCGATGCCGTCGACGTGGATGCCGCGGGCGGCGACGTCGGTCGCGACGAGCGCGTTGACGTAGCCCTTCTTGAAGTCCTCCAGCACGCGGGTGCGCGCGCCCTGCGTCATACCGCCGTGCAGCGCGTCGGCCTTCACACCGGAGTCGCACAGCTGCTCGGCGATGCGGTCGGCGCCCAGCTGGGTGCGGACGAAGATGATCGTGCGGCCCTTGCGGGAGGCGATCGCGGCGGTGACCGGCGCCTTGTCCTTGGGCTTCACGATGAGGATGTGGTGCGACATGGTCGTGACGTTGCCCTGGGCGCTGTCGACCTCGTGCGTGACCGGGTTGCTCAGGTAGCGCTTGACCAGCGTGGAGATCTCGTTCTCCATCGTGGCCGAGAACAGCATCCGCTGACCGCCGGCCGGGACCTGGTCGAGCAGCTCGGTGACCTCGGGCAGGAAGCCCAGGTCGGACATCTGGTCGGCCTCGTCGAGGACGGCGACCTCGACGTTCTCCAGGGAGCAGGCGCCACGGTTGATGATGTCGCGCAGCCGGCCCGGGGTGGCGACGAGGATGTCGACGCCGCGCTCCAGGGCGTAGATCTGGTTGCCCATCGACGTACCGCCGCAGACGACCTTCATCTTCAGGCCGACGACGTCGCCGTACGGCTGGAGGGCGTCCGCGACCTGCATCGCGAGTTCACGGGTCGGGGTGAGGATGACCGCGCGGGGCTTGTGCTTCTCGGTGCGGCCGCCGGCGAGACGCGCCAGGGTCGGCAGACCGAACGACAGGGTCTTGCCGGAGCCGGTGCGGCCACGGCCGAGGATGTCCTTTCCGGCCAGGGCGTCCGGAATGGTCGCGGCCTGGATCGGGAAGGGGGTGGTCACGCCGTTCTGCGCGAGCTTGCGCACGACGCCTTCGGGCAGGCCGAGGTCGGCGAAAGTGACGCTGGGGGTGTCTTCGACTGCCTCGTTCTCGGGCACGACGACGTGATCAGTACTGGCGATGGACATGCGAATGCGAAACCTTCCGGAGTCTCGTCGGCACGCGCCCGTCAACTCCGTGATTCGCGATTCGCAATACGACCGCCTCAATGCGGTCCACCACGGCAAGGGAGAGTACGCGCCACACGGCGCGCTCTGCGGTGGCGCCGGGCAAGATGGGATCAAACGATCTGCCACCATACGCAGTCCGGCCCCGTCAAGGCAAACCGAATGGTGCGGGCGACAGTGGGAGCGCGCCGAGGCACGTCCCGTGTGCTGACAACCGGCCATCGCCCGGAAATGTTCCCGCGGCACGAACAACGGTCCGCTCGTGTGACCGCCGCAACACCGCCGGGCCACAACGGGGCTGCCCGGCCGTGCCGCACCACCGCGCGGCCCGGGACGGACACTACGCCGGCGCCCCGGCCTCCGGCGCCGGTTCCCGCTGCTCCAGCTGCGGCTCCGGTGGCTCGTGCGCCGACGACGACGGCTCCGGCGTGGGCTCCGGGGACGTCGTCGGCTCCGGCGGCGTCGGCGTCGGTTCCGGATCGTCCGTCCGGGTGGGAGTGGGCGGAGCCGGCGGCTTCGGCACGGGCCGGTCCGGCTTGCCCGGCTTCCCCGGCTCACGCCCCTGCGCGGACGCGCTCGCCGCGGCGGTCGGCGACGCCTCGGGGGACGCCGACTCCCCCCGCTTGCCGTCCTTGCCCTTCGCACCCTTCCGGCCCTTGCCGTGCCCGCGCTCGCCACCGGCCGAGGCGACACCGATCCCGGTGCCGCCGCCCGACACCCCCGACCCGCCGTCGGGCGCCTCCCCGCCGCGCTGCCCGGCGGAGTGCGACGGCTTGGCCCTCCCGCCCGCACCGTCGTCGCCGACGCTCATGCAGCCGGCGGCGGCGGCGACGGCCACGAAGGTGGCGGCCAGGCGGACGGGTACGTACAAGGGGCGCACGGGGCCACCTCCGAAAGGGGTGATGGAGTCAACACCTCCAACTCCCGCCGCCCGCAAGAGGACACGCCGCCCGCGTTCACATCAGGGTCAGCCGTAACCCAGGGCGTGAAGGCGCGCGTCGTCAATGCCGAAGTGGTGTGCGATCTCGTGCACCACGGTGACTTCCGTCTCGGCGACGACGTCCTCCCGCGACTCGCACATCCTCAGGGTCGGATTCCGGTAGATGGTGATCCGGTCCGGCAGCACACCGGCGTACCACTCACCCCGGTCGGTCAGCGGAGTCCCCTCGTACAGCCCGAGCAGCTCGGGGTCCTCCGTCGGCGGCTCGTCCTCGACGAACACCGCGACGTTGTCCATCAGTCGGGTCAGCTCGGGCGGGATCCGGTCGAGCGCCTCGGCGACCAGCTCCTCGAACTCCTCGCGCGTCATCTCCAGCACAGGCCCATTGTCGGCCACGGCCCGCCCGTACGAGAGCCATCCGACGTCGCATATCCGGCCGGGCACATGGGCATACGGGACCAATGGCCCGCGTCCCCGCCGCTGTCCTGAGTGTCCTGAACCCGATCCGCAAGGCCCCGCGCGCCCTCGCCCGCCGGTACCGCTCCCGACAGGCCCCGGCCACGATCGCGCTCGTGCCGCAGCCGCACCCGTGGGCCCGCGCGGCCGGGCTCGTGGCCGTCGTCCTGCTCGGCGCCTGGCTGGGCCTGCTGGTGGTGGGCGATGTCCGGGTCCCGGTCGGCCCCATGAACACCACCATGACCCTGCGCCCCTCCTTCACCGGCGGCACCAAGATCAATATCTCGCCGCTGGGCGCGCTCCAGCTGGACAGCCACGTCGCCCCCGTCCGGCTGGACGTGAACGTCGACCAGCTCGACCCGGAGCGCTCCCAGGCCCTCGTCGACCACCCGGAACGCCTCTCCGGACTGCAGGACGAGGTCACCGAGGACGTCGGCCGCGGCACCCTCGACCTGGCCGTACGCTCCGGCGTCGCCGTCGTCGGCGGTGCCACCGCCCTCGGTCTCGCGGTCTACCGCCGCCCCCGCCGCGCCCTGGCCGCCGGAGGCCTCGCCCTCACGCTCCTCGCCGCCTCGGGCGGCACGGCGTACGCCACCTGGCGCCCCGACTCCGTCCTGGAACCCAAGTTCTCCGGCCTGCTCACCTCGGCCCCCTCCCTGGTCGGCAACGCCCGCAGCATCGTCACGGAATTCGACGTGTACCAGAAGGAGTTGGCCCGCCTGGTCACCAACGTGACCAAGCTCTACGACGCCACCTCGACGCTGCCCGCCTACGCGCCCGACCCGTCCACCATCCGGGTCCTGCACGTCTCCGACATCCACCTCAACCCGGCGAGCTGGAAGATCATCGCCTCGCTCGTGGAGCAGTACAAGGTGGACGTGATCGTCGACTCCGGCGACACGATGGACCACGGCACGGCCGCCGAGAACGGCTTCCTGGACCCCATCGAGGACCTCGGGGCCCCCTACGTCTGGGTGCGCGGCAACCACGACTCGACGATCACCCAGGACTACATGGAGGGCCTGAAGAACGTCCACGTCCTGGACAACGGCCGGGCGAAGACGATCAAGGGCCTGCGTTTCGCGGGCATGGGCGACCCGCAGTTCACCCCCGACCGCTCCAAGAGCGCCGGAGCCCGCCGGTCCCAGGAATTCGCGGGCGCCCGCCTGGCCACGGCCCTGCGCGACCAGAGCACCGCCGGCACCCCGGTGGACGTCGCCGTCGCCCACGAGCCGTCGGCCGCCCGCGAGGTCGACGGTGAGGTCCCCCTGGTCCTGGCCGGGCACATCCACCACGACGAGACGGAAGTCCTGAAGTACGGCACCCGCCTGCGCATCGAGGGCTCCACCGGCGGCAGCGGCCTGCGCGCCATCGAGGGCAAGCATCCGGACCCCATCGAGGCGTCGATCCTCTACTTCGACCGGGACACCCGGCACCTCCAGGCCTGGGACGAGATCGAACTGGGCGGCCTCGGCCTCACGACAGCGGAGGTCAGCCGCCACCTGCCCGAGGAGAACCAGCCGGGCGCGTCCCCCTCCCCGCGCACCCCGTCCCCCAGCGCTGCGTCCCCGAGCACCCCGACGACGGGCACCGCGTCGCCCTCCCCCTAAACCGTTTTGGCGATAGGTCCCGCCATCCCATATGCTTCTCACGTCCCCGACGCGCTGAGAAGCGCGCAGGCGGGCCGATAGCCCTCATCGTCTAGCGGCCTAGGACGCCGCCCTTTCAAGGCGGTAGCACGGGTTCGAATCCCGTTGGGGGCACGCATCACCCTGTGCGACACTGTCGTACGAAGCTTGGTCCTGTGGAGCAGTTTGGAGTGCTCGCCACCCTGTCAAGGTGGAGGCCGCGGGTTCAAATCCCGTCAGGACCGCTGAGGTTTCACGTGAAACCTCGTGGCTGGGTAGCTCAGTTGGTACGAGCGTCCGCCTGAAAAGCGGAAGGTCGCCGGTTCGACCCCGGCCCCAGCCACCGCCGCCCTAGCAGGGCATGCGGCCCCACCGAGAATCATCGGTGGGGCCGTTTTCGTGTCGGTCGACTACTCGTCCCCGCCGCTCCGCCGTGAACGGGAACCACGGTTCGCGCTGCGGGCCAGTTCGCTGCCGAGCAGCGTCGCCACGCGTCATGACCCCCGCCGCCCGCCCCGCGCACCGCCGAGACAAAAGCGTTCGCCACGGATTTCCCGGGGATGAGATCCTGGATCGCGTATGTCTACGCAATCCGCCCCCGCACTCGGCGCCCTCGCCTCCCGCCTGACCGAGCTGTCCCTGCGCGACGCGCACCGGCTCGGGCGCAGGCTCGAAGGTGCGCGCAAGATCCGCAAGCCGGAGGCCCGGGCCGCCGTGCTCGCCGAGATCGAGGCGGAGGTCGCCAAGGGCGAGGAGCGGATGGCCGGGCGGCAAGCCCGGGTGCCCGCGATCACGTACCCCGAGCAGCTGCCGGTCAGCCAGAAGAAGGACGCGATCGCCGACGCCATCCGCGACCACCAGGTCGTGATCGTGGCCGGCGAGACCGGCTCCGGCAAGACGACCCAGATCCCCAAGATCTGCATGGAGCTGGGGCGGGGCGTGCGCGGCATGATCGGGCACACGCAGCCGAGACGGATCGCCGCCCGTACCGTCGCCGAACGCGTGGCGGAGGAGCTGGACACGCCGCTGGGCGAGGCCGTCGGCTGGAAGGTGCGTTTCACCGACCAGGTCGACCCGGACGCCACCTTCGTCAAGCTCATGACGGACGGCATCCTGCTCGCCGAGATCCAGACCGACCGCGAGCTGCGCGCCTACGACACGATCATCATCGACGAGGCCCACGAGCGGTCCCTCAACATCGACTTCCTGCTGGGCTACCTCGCCCAGCTGCTGCCGAAGCGCCCCGATCTCAAGGTCGTCATCACCTCGGCCACCATCGACCCCGAGCGCTTCTCGCGGCACTTCGGCGACGCCCCGATCGTCGAGGTCAGCGGCCGGACCTACCCCGTGGAGGTCCGCTACCGGCCGCTCCTCGAAGAGGACTCCGACGACGCCGACCGCGACCAGATCACCGCGATCACCGACGCCGTGGAAGAGCTCCAGAAAGAGGGCAAGGGCGACATCCTGGTCTTCCTCTCCGGCGAGCGCGAGATCCGCGACACGGCCGACGCCCTCACGAAGAAGAACTACCGCTTCACGGAGATCCTGCCCCTCTACGCCCGGCTCTCCCACGCCGAGCAGCACCGCGTCTTCCAGCCGCACACCGGCCGCAGGATCGTTCTGGCCACGAACGTCGCCGAGACGTCCCTGACGGTCCCGGGCATCAAGTACGTCATCGACCCGGGCTTCGCGCGCATCTCCCGCTACAGCCACCGCACCAAGGTCCAGCGGCTGCCCATCGAGCCGGTCTCGCAGGCCAGCGCCAACCAGCGCAAGGGCCGCTGCGGCCGTACGTCCGACGGCATCTGTATCCGCCTCTACAGCGAGGACGACTTCAACGCCCGCCCGGAGTTCACGGACGCGGAGATCCTCCGGACGAACCTGGCCTCCGTCATTCTCCAGATGACCGCGGCCGGCCTCGGCGACATCGAGAAGTTCCCCTTCATCGACCCGCCGGACCACCGCAACATCCGCGACGGTGTCCAGCTGCTGCAGGAGCTGAACGCCCTCGACCCGGCGCAGAAGGACCCGCGCAAGCGGCTGACGGACACCGGCCGCAAGCTCGCCCAGCTGCCCGTCGACCCCCGGCTGGCCCGGATGGTCCTGGAGGCGGACAGGAACGGCTGTGTCCGCGAGGTCATGGTCATAGCGGCGGCGCTGTCCATCCAGGACCCGCGGGAACGCCCCGCCGACAAGCAGACCCAGGCGGACCAGCAGCACGCCCGGTTCAAGGACGAGACCAGCGACTTCCTGGCCTTCCTGAACCTCTGGCGCTACCTCCGCGAGCAGCAGAAGGAACGGGGTTCGTCCTCCTTCCGCCGGATGTGCAAGCAGGAGTACCTCAACTTCCTTCGCATCCGCGAATGGCAGGACATCTACTCCCAGTTGCGCACGGTCGCGAAGCAGATGGGCATCCACCTCAACGAGGACGACGCCCCGGCCGACCGCATCCACGTCTCCCTCCTCGCCGGCCTGCTCTCCCACATCGGCATGAAGGACGTGAAGGACGGCTCGAAGAACGAGTACCTGGGCGCCCGGAACGCCAAGTTCGCGGTCTTCCCCGGCTCGGCCCTCTTCAAGAAGCCCCCGCGCTTCGTGATGTCCGCCGAACTCGTCGAGACCTCCCGCCTCTGGGCCCGCGTCAACGCCAAGATCGAGCCCGACTGGGTCGAACCCCTCGCCCAGCACCTCGTCAAGCGCACCTACAGCGAACCGCACTGGGAGAAGGACCAGGCCGCGGTGATGGCGTACGAGAAGGTCACGCTGTACGGCGTGCCGATCGTGGCGCAGCGGAAGGTCAACTACGGGCGGATCGACCCGGAGGTCAGCCGCGAGCTGTTCATCCGGAACGCGCTCGTCGAGGGGGACTGGCGCACCCACCACAAGTTCTTCTCGGACAACCGCAGGCTCCTCACCGAGGTCGAGGAGCTGGAGCACCGGGCCCGGCGCCGGGACATCCTGGTCGACGACGAGACGCTGTTCGACTTCTACGACCAGCGGATCCCCGAACACGTCGTCTCCGGAGCCCACTTCGACTCCTGGTGGAAGCGCAAGCGGCACGAGCAGCCCGACTTCCTCGACTTCGAGCGCGAGATGCTCATCAACGAGAAGGCGGGCGAGGTCACCAAGGCCGACTATCCGGACTCCTGGCGCCAGGGGAACCTCAAGTTCCGAGTCACGTACCAGTTCGAGCCGGGCGCGGACGCCGACGGCGTGACCGTGCACATCCCGCTCCAGGTCCTCAACCAGGTCACGGATGAGGGCTTCGACTGGCAGATCCCGGGCCTGCGCGAAGAGCTGGTGACGGAGCTGATCCGGTCCCTGCCGAAGCCGATCCGCCGGAACTACGTCCCGGCCCCGAACTACGCGAAGGCGTTCCTGGACAAGGCGGCACCTCCCCCGGTCTCGGCTTCGCTCGACCGGGGGGACCCCCATCAAGAGCCCCTGACCACGACCATGACCCGCGAGCTGCGGCGCATGGTCGGCGTGCCCTTCGAGGCGGACGACTTCGACTGGGCCAAGGTCCCCGACCATCTGCGGGTCACCTTCCGGATCGTCGACGAGCGGCGGCGGAAGCTGGCGGAGGACAAGGACCTGGAGGCGCTGAAGCTGCAGCTGCGGCCCAAGGCCCGCAAGGCCCTCTCCCAGGCGGCCGCGGCCACCGCGGAACGCCGGGGCGGCGAGTCGCTGGAGCGCAAGGGCCTCACCGACTGGACGATCGGCACGCTCACCCGTGTCTTCGAGACCCGGCGGGCCGGGCAGCCGGTGAAGGCGTATCCGGCGCTGGTCGACGACGGCGACACGGTCTCCGTACGCCTCTTCGACACGGAGGCGGAACAGGCGCAGGCCATGTGGAAGGGCACCCGCCGCCTGATCCTGCGCAACATCCCGGTGAACCCGGCGAAGTTCGCCTCCGAGAAGCTGACGAACGCGCAGAAGCTGGCGCTGTCCTCGAATCCGCACGGCTCCATCCAGGCGCTGTTCGACGACTGCGCGATGGCGGCGGCCGACAAGCTGATCGCGGACTTCGGCGGGCCGGCGTGGGACGAGGAGTCGTACCGGAAGCTGTACGACAAGGTGCGCGCCGAGATCGTCGACACGACCGTCCGTACGGTGGGGCAGGTGCAGCAGGTGCTGGCCGCCTGGCAGGCCTGTGAGCGCCGTCTGAAGACCGTACGCAGCCCCGCGCTGCTGCCGAACCTCCAGGACGTGCGGGGGCAGCTGGACGCCCTGGTGAAGCCGGGCTTCGTGACGGAGGCGGGTCTGCGCCGGCTGCCGGACCTCATGCGCTACCTGGTCGCGGCCGACCGCCGTCTGCAGCAGATGCCGACGAACGTCCAGCGGGACACGACGCGGATGCAGAAGGTCCAGGAGATGCAGGACGAGTACGCCTGGCTCCTGGAGCAGATGCCGCAGGGCCGGCCGGTCCCCTCGGCCGTCCTCGACATCCGCTGGATGATCGAGGAGCTCCGGGTCAGCTACTTCGCCCACGCGCTCGGCACGGCGTACCCCGTCTCCGACAAGCGGATCGTGAAGGCGATCGACGCGGTGGCGCCGTAACGGCACGAGCACCCAGGGTGAGTTCGACCAGGCGCCCACCCTCCTGTACAGTCTCTTCTCGCAGCGCAACGCACGAATGGCGCCGCGAAACCTGGTCCTGTGGAGCAGTTTGGAGTGCTCGCCACCCTGTCAAGGTGGAGGCCGCGGGTTCAAATCCCGTCAGGACCGCAGTGAAGACAGAAGGGCCCGCATCCCGCGAGGGACGCGGGCCCTTCTGCATGCCCTCAACCACGCGCCCTCGCCACCCCGTCAAGGTGGAGGCCACCCCCCGCCCGGCGCTCTGTGCGTCCCTCCCTGGGCCCTCGCGCCGTCTTGACGGGCTCTCATTCGCTCGGTACCCAGAAACCAGGACCGCTCCCCGTGTGGCCCCTGGAGGTGGCGTATGGCGGCATCGGCTAGGCACGAGACGCGGGCCCTGCTGCGCGCCCACCTGGCGGCCGCGTCGTCGTACCGGCACCTCACCCGTCACTGCCCGATCTGCCACCACCTGCTGCGCCTGACGCTGGAATCCACACCTCGCGCCGCGCAGGCCTCCGAGGAGGTCATCGAGGACGAGAGCCCGGCGCGGGCGTGACGGGAGACCCGGCCCCAACACCCGTCCACACGTGGGTCGCTGGAGACCGGAAGCTCCTCTACCGCACCGCCGTCGGCGCTAACAAGCCGCTTGGTATGTGACGGGTGTCACTGCATGAGTTTTGGAAAGTGCGGTACTTACTCCCCGCCTACAACGGGTCAATTTTATATGTGCAATTGCACCCTCACCTGCGGTGCCGCCCATAGGGGATCCGACACCCTCCCCCAGACTCCGACAAGGCCGCTCACAGCACGACCCGGCAGGCACACGGTCGGCGCACAAAAAAGATCGCGCTGGACCCGGCGGAGTCCAGCGCGACCGACGACGCACCCTGTTATGTGTCTGAGTAGCTCTGACTTGCGTGGGCGTGGGGCCTGTTGGGGCAGGACCCGCGTCGCTTGGAGCTGTGGTGCCGGACACCTCGGCCAGTTGGGGGAACCAGCCGGTTTGCCCGGTTATTCAGTTGTTCAGGCTTCGCTGCGCTGCTGCGGAATGCCCGCGAGCAGAGCGCGGACCTCTGCCTCGCGGTAGCGGCGATGCCCGCCGAGCGTGCGGATCGACGTGAGCTTGCCGGCCTTCGCCCACCGCGTGACCGTCTTGGGGTCGACGCGGAACATGGTGGCGACCTCAGCCGGGGTCAGCAGCGGCTCGGCATCAGGGGTGCGAGCGGTCATGAGCGGCCTCCTCGGGAGAACCGAACCTTCTCGGTTCTTTCCTCTAAATTCTGCACCTTGACCCGCGTTGCCCGAAATGGCGGACGCGAGTCGAGTCGGTTATAGGACGAACGGCTTGTCCTCGGCACTACAACTACACCATCTGTCCAGCCGCGTCGGCCAAACCGATGGAATTGCCCTCCCAGGTGTTCATCAGCGACGGAAGCCGATGGACCATGCCATAGCGGACAGTCACGCCGCTGTGACGATCAGTCACAGGGCGATCAGGAGGCACCAGTCCCCCCAAAGCGTGCAATGCTGAGATTCCGCCCACACTGCTACGCAACGGGACGGAAGGAGCCCCCCGGACTCCTTGTCCTATTTTGGCATGAGGGGGGGCAAGGGGCGCAAGGGCCGCGTACGTGTAGTCCGTCACGCTTGGCCTACTTGAGAGGTACGCCCGGATCGGGACCTACGTCCGATGTTGACGAGGCCTCAGCGAACAGAGAGCGCTCTTCAGGAACATCGGTGCGAGGACGAAACCCCAAAACGGGCGGTACGTCAAACGTCAGTTCGTGACCGACCGGGAGCGTTCCGTAGGAGCCGAAGGTCAGAGGTCAGTTCGCCGAGCGAAGATCCCGTACGGAACGCCACCGCTCCACGAGCCGGGCGTACGCCGCCCCCGCCGCCGTCCCGTCGCCCCTGCGCAGCGCGGCGATGCCCTCGGCCACGTCCGCCGCCGAATGGTCCTCCTCCAGCGCCCCGGCCGGCAGGGCGTGCACGAGGCCGCCGTAGTCCAGCTCCACGAGCGAGCGCGGGTGGAACTCCTCCAGCCAGCGCCCGACGTCCACCAGGCCGTCGATCAGCGGCCCCTCGTCCATGGCCTCCTTCAGGGCCCGCAGGCCCCGGGCCACGCGCCGCCGGGCCTGGACCATGGGCGTGCGGTAGCGCAGCACCGGCGGGCTGTCCGCGCTGTCGCCCTTGTCGTACTCACGCTCCTCGTCGGAGACGAGCACGAACCAGTTGATCGGCACCTGCCAGGTCGCCGTACGGATCCACGGCCGGGCGTCCGGGTTGATCGCCAGCCAGCGCTCGTAGTCCTGGGCGGCCTGGTTGCGCAGGACGGGCGGCAGAACCGCGTCCATGACCGGCGGCGGGAGCTCCTCGGAGAGCTCGTCCAGGGCCAGCCAGCCGCGCAGCCGGGTGCGCCAGGGGCAGACGCAGACGACACCGTCGACCTCGAGCACGAAGGCGTCCTCGCTCTCGTGCACCGGCACCGGGACCGGCGGGGTGGGTGCCAAGGCGGCGAGGGCGCTGCGGAGTTCGTCCTGGTACGAGGGACGGTCCGGACGGCGGGCGTAACGGTCCCACTGGCTGCGCTCCGGCTCGGGGAAGGCGGCCAGCGGTTCGTACACGCGCAGGTAGGTCGCGTAGGGGACGATCACCGAGGACACCTTGGGCACGCCTGCTCCCTCCCCCGCGCTCCGACGGGAAAACCTGCGGAACCCACTCACAAACGCGCGGGAAATCTATGCAAATCGTCGCACGGGTGTACTCCGGAAGGAGGTGATCCTGAGCACTGTGCGGCCGGCGGGGCGGCCAGGCCCTAATCTCATGCTCAACAGTTCCCGCCACCCTCCCCCACAGCCAAAAGCGCGGGGGGACCCCCACGGGAGCTCGTCTCACCCGCCGCACCTACTCAGGAGTCACCACAGTGACCGACGTAACCGGCGCGCCTGCTGATGTACTGCACACCCTGTTCCACTCGGACCAGGGGGGTCATGAGCAAGTCGTGCTCTGCCAGGACCGCGCGAGCGGCCTCAAGGCCGTCATCGCCCTCCACTCCACCGCGCTGGGCCCCGCGCTCGGCGGTACGCGCTTCTACCCGTACGCGAACGAGGCGGAGGCCGTCGCCGACGCGCTGAACCTCGCACGCGGGATGTCGTACAAGAACGCCATGGCCGGTCTCGACCACGGTGGCGGCAAGGCCGTGATCATCGGCGACCCGGACACGGTCAAGAGCGAGGAGCTGCTCCTCGCCTACGGCCGGTTCGTGGCCTCGCTCGGCGGCCGGTACGTCACCGCCTGCGACGTCGGCACGTACGTCGCCGACATGGACGTCGTGGCCCGCGAGTGCCGCTGGACCACCGGGCGCTCCCCCGAGAACGGCGGCGCCGGTGACTCCTCCGTCCTCACCGCCTACGGCGTCTACCAGGGCATGCGGGCCTCCGCCCAGCACCTGTGGGGCGACCCCTCGCTGCGGGCCAAGCGGGTCGGCATCGCCGGCGTCGGCAAGGTCGGCCACCACCTGGTGGAGCACCTGCGGGCGGAGGGCGCCGAGGTCGTCATCACGGACGTGCGCGAGGAGGCCGTGGGCCGGATCCTCGCGGCCCACCCCACGGGCGTCACGGCCGTCGCCGACACGGCCACCCTGATCCGCGCCGAGGGCCTCGACATCTACGCCCCGTGCGCACTCGGCGGCGCCCTGAACGACGACACGGTGCCCGCGCTGACCGCCAAGGTGGTCTGCGGCGCCGCCAACAACCAGCTCGCCCACCCGGGCGTCGAGAAGGACCTCGCCGACCGCGGGATCCTCTACGCGCCCGACTACGTGGTGAACGCCGGCGGTGTCATCCAGGTCGCCGACGAGCTGCACGGCTTCGACTTCGAGCGGTGCAAGGCGAAGGCGGCGAAGATCTTCGACACCACGCTGGCCATATTCGCACGTGCGAAGGAAGACGGCATTCCGCCGGCCGCCGCGGCCGACCGGATCGCCGAGCAGCGGATGCACGACGCCGCGAGGGCGCGCCGGGCGCGCTGACACGGATCGCATCCGCGGGGCCCGCGCACGTTTGGCCGGTACCCGTCGGTGGGCAGTTAGAGAGAACTCTCACTTCTACCGGCGGGTCGACCGCCGATAAGTGGTTAAAATCGCGGTTGACCAGCGAGGACGGGGCGCCTCGAAGGTCCTGGGCACGGGCACGTCATGCGGGCGACGTACCGTATGGGCGCGGGCTCAGGTACCGTGGAAGCCCTACGGACCGGTCTCTCCGCGGAGAGTCCGTGCCGGACCATGAACGCGTGTCAAGACTCTGGGGCCGTCGAGCCCCGTCGTTGAGGGGGTCGAGCCATGGGGCGCGGCCGGGCCAAGGCCAAGCAGACGAAGGTCGCCCGCCAGCTGAAGTACAACAGCGGTGGGACTGACCTCTCACGCCTGGCCGAGGAGCTGGGTGCATCGCCTTCGAATCCGCAGCCGCCTAACGGCGAGCCGTTCGAAGACGATGATCAGGACGAGGACCTGTACGCACGGTACGCCGACCTCTATGAGGACGACGACGAGGACGAGGACGACCAGTCCTCACAACACCGTCGCGGCGCTTGACCCTGCACTGCATCAACCCGGTCGGTGACTCCGGTCACCGACCGGGTTCTGTGCTGCCCGCAGGGTTACGACCCCGCGGGCTCAGTCACCTCAGTTCGCGTAGTCACCGATCAGGGCGGCACCGGTGGTGTGCTCGCCCCGGTCCGTGATCTCTCCGGCCACCCAGGCGTCCACGCCGCGGTCGGCCAGGGTCGCCAGGGCCACGTCCACGGACTCCTGCGGCACGATCGCGATCATGCCGACGCCCATGTTCAGGGTCTTCTCCAGCTCCAGGCGCTCGACGTCGCCCGTCCGCCCGACGAGGTCGAAGATCGGCCCCGGGGTCCAGGTGGAGCGGTCGACGATCGCGTGCAGCTCGTCGGGGATGACCCGGGCCAGGTTGGCCGCGAGCCCGCCGCCGGTGACGTGGCTGAAGGCGTGCACCTCGGTGGTGCGCATCAGGGCCAGGCAGTCCAGCGAGTAGATCTTGGTGGGCTCCAGCAGCTCCTCGCCGAGGCTGCGGCCGAGCTCGTCGATGTGGGTGTCCAGGGCGAGACCGGCCTGGTTCAGCAGGACGTGCCGGACGAGGGAGTACCCGTTCGAGTGAAGACCGGAGGACGCCATGGCGATCACCGCGTCACCCGTCCGGATACGATCCGCGCCGAGCAGCCGGTCGGCCTCCACGACGCCCGTACCGGCGCCGGCGACGTCGAAGTCGTCCTCGCCCAGCAGGCCCGGGTGCTCGGCCGTCTCACCGCCGACCAGGGCGCAGCCGGCCAGCACACAGCCTTCCGCGATGCCCTTGACGATGGCGGCGACCCGCTCGGGGTGGACCTTGCCGACGCAGATGTAGTCGGTCATGAACAGCGGCTCGGCGCCGCACACCACGATGTCGTCCATGACCATGGCGACCAGGTCGTGGCCGATGGAGTCGTAGACGCCCATCTGCCGGGCGATGTCGACCTTGGTGCCGACTCCGTCCGTGGCGGAGGCGAGCAGGGGCCGCTCGTAGTTCTTCAGGGCGGAGGCGTCGAAGAGTCCGGCGAAGCCGCCGAGGCCGCCGAGGACCTCGGGGCGCTGGGCCTTCTTGACCCACTCCTTCATCAGCTCGACGGCGCGGTCGCCGGCTTCGATGTCGACGCCCGCGGCTGCGTAGCTGGCGCCGCCCTCGGCACTGGGGTTCTCAGACATGGCTGTGAGAGCTTTCGTGTCGTACGGCAGGTGATACGGGCTGACTACGGGCGGCGGATCGCGTCGGCGGCGGCCGTGGCGGCCGGGCCGGCGGCCAGCTCGGTCTCGAGGAGCTGCTTGCCGAGCAGCTCGGGGTCCGGGAGGTCCATCGGGTACTCGCCGTCGAAGCAGGCGCGGCAGAGGTTCGGCTTGGCGATGGTGGTCGCCTCGATCATGCCGTCGATGGAGATGTACGCCAGGGAGTCGGCGCCCATCGAGGTGCCGATCTCGTCGACGGTCATGCCGTTGGCGATGAGCTCGGCGCGGGTGGCGAAGTCGATGCCGAAGAAGCAGGGCCACTTCACGGGCGGCGATGAGATCCGGATGTGGACCTCGGCGGCGCCCGCCTCGCGAAGCATGCGGACCAGGGCCCGCTGGGTGTTGCCGCGCACGATCGAGTCGTCGACGACGACCAGGCGCTTGCCCTTGATGACTTCCTTCAGCGGGTTCAGCTTCAGGCGGATGCCCAGCTGGCGGATCGTCTGCGAGGGCTGGATGAACGTACGGCCGACGTAGGCGTTCTTCACCAGGCCGGCGCCGAAGGGGATGCCGGAGGCCTCCGCGTAGCCGATGGCGGCCGGGGTGCCCGATTCCGGGGTCGCTATGACCAGGTCGGCCTCGGCCGGGGCCTCCTTCGCCAGGCGGCGGCCCATCTCCACGCGGGAGAGGTAGACGTTCCGGCCGGCGATGTCGGTGTCCGGGCGGGCCAGGTACACGTACTCGAAGACACAGCCCTTGGGCTTCGCGTCCGCGAATCGGGAGCTGCGCAGACCGTTCTCGTCGATGGCGACGAACTCGCCCGGCTCGATCTCCCGGACGAAGCTGGCGCCGCAGATGTCGAGGGCCGCGGACTCGGAGGCGACGACCCAGCCGCGCTCCAGCCGGCCGAGGACCAGCGGGCGGATGCCCTGCGGGTCGCGGGCCGCGTACAGGGTGTGCTCGTCCATGAAGACCAGCGAGAAGGCGCCCTTGACCTGCGGGAGGACCGTGTGAGCGGCCTCTTCGATGGTCAGCGGCTTGCCGTCCTCGTCGGTCTGGGCCGCGAGGAGGGCGGTCAGCAGGTCGGTGTCGTTGGTGGCCGCCACGCGCGGCGTCCGGCCGCCCTCCTGCTTGGGCAGGTCGGCGACCATCTCGGCGAGCTGGGCGGTGTTGACGAGGTTGCCGTTGTGGCCGAGCGCGATGGAGCCGTGCCCGGTGGCACGGAACGTCGGCTGGGCGTTCTCCCATACGGACGCGCCGGTGGTCGAGTAGCGGGCGTGACCGACCGCGATGTGACCCTGGAGCGAACCGAGGGAGGTCTCGTCGAAGACCTGGGAGACCAGGCCCATGTCCTTGAAGACGAGGATCTGTGAGCCGTTGCTGACCGCGATTCCCGCGGATTCCTGGCCTCGATGCTGGAGGGCGTAGAGCCCGAAGTACGTGAGCTTGGCGACCTCTTCGCCCGGAGCCCAGACACCGAAGACGCCACAAGCGTCCTGGGGGCCCTTCTCACCGGGGAGCAGGTCGTGGTTGAGTCGTCCGTCACCACGTGGCACGCCACCGAGTGTAGGCGAGGTCGACCACTGGTCCGAATTGGGGATTCCGGACTTTTCGTGGCTCACTGCTCGGCGACGGCTCGCACGCTCGTGCCGTTTTGGCTGGTCAGCGTGAGGGTGTGGTGATCGACTTCGTACTTCAGCTTCCCGTCGAAAAGACGCAGCAGGGTCTTCTCGTCGGCCATGAGTGAGTCTTCGCACATCATTCGGGTCGTGGCCGGGGGGCCCAGGGTGATGTCCCCGTCGCGCACGGTGGCCTGGGCGTTCACCTTGTTGCAGCCGAGGCTGCCGGAGACGGTGCCCTTCTTCGCGTCGAAGGTGAGGTGGGCGCGGCCGTCGGTGCGCGGGGTCGTGACGGTCCACCTGGTGCCGCTCAGCGGGGTGTCCCCGGCCTTGGTCAGGCGGACGGTGTCGCCGCGTTCGGTGGTGAGGGTGAGGCGGTCACCGGCCACCCGGGCCCTGAACTCCTGGTCGGAGAGCGTGCGCGCGAGGGTCGCCTCGAACTCCATGGGCTTGTTCTCGCAGGCCATCTCCGTGGCCCTGGTCTTGCTGAGCCGGACGCGGTCGCCGTCGACGGTGGCCTCGGCGCCGAAGTTGTTGCAGCCGAAACTGCCCTCGGCCCGGCCCTTGTCGATGGTCATGTGGGCGCCGGTCGGGGCCTTCTGGGTCCTGCCGTCGGCGGTGACGCTGTCCACGTTCCACCGCACGCCGGTCACCGGCTTCCCGGCACCGACCGAGGCGCTGCCGCCGTCCGCCTTCTCACTGCCGCAGGCCGCCACGAGCGGGACGAGCATGGCGGCGGCCGTCAGGGTGATGCGCTGCTTCTGCCTGTCCATGCCACTTCGACGGGGCACCCGGGGGGATCGGTTCCCCTTATGTCATCAGCGGCAGGTAGGCCGACAGGTCCGCGCGCTCGCCGCTCGCGCTGACCGCGGCGTCCTGGAGCGCCTGCTGCCAGGTCACCCTCCCGGTCGCCAGCCGGATCCAGGTGAGCGGGTCCGTCTCGACGACGTTGGGCGGGGTGCCGCGGGTGTGTCTCGGCCCCGCCACGCACTGCACCACCGCGTACGGCGGCACCCGCACCTCGGTGGAGCCGCCGGGCGCCTTCGCGGCCAGCGCGTCGGCGAGCAGCCGGGTGCACGCGGCCAGGGCCTGACGGTCGTAGCGGATGTCCAGGCCGGAGACGGCGGCGTTGAGGTCGTCGGTGTGGACGACGAGTTCGACGGTCCGGGTGACGACGTAGTCGGCGAGGGGGAGCGCGCCGGCGCTGGTGGCGAGCAGCCTGGTGCCGGGGTGCGCGTCGAGGTCGGCGGTGAAGCGCTCCTCGGTGGCGGCGAGGTAGGCATCCGGGTCCGGGTGACGTTCGGCCAGTTCCTTCGCATACGCGGCGATGTCCGGTGCCTCGGCGGCGATCGCGAAGGGCCAGTCGAGCAGCGTGCCGTCCTGCTGGGCGGGCTCCGGCAGGCCGACCAGGCGGGAGACCGCCCGGAGTGTCATCCCGAGGTGCGCCACCAGATCCCGGACCGTCCAGTCGCCGAGCCGGGTGGGCAGGGCGAGCTGCTCGGGCGTCAGGGTCGCCACGGCGGCCCGTACGTTCCCGAACTGGGCGAGCACGGCCGCGCGGATCTTGGCGGGGTCGTAACTACGGGTGCGCTTCTTGGCCGGTGGCATGGGGGTCAGCCTAGGACGGCGGCTCCGGAGGGCTTCTCGAAGGTCTCCTCGTGGAGGACGCCCCGCACCGACAACAGGCCCCGCACGTCACCGTGCGGGGCCTCGTCGTCGAACCGCCTCGGTGGCTACGCCAGCAGCGCCGGGATCGTCGCCTCGTGCGTCTCGCGCAGCTCGGCCAGGGAGAGCGCGAACTCGCCCTGGACGTCCACGGCGTCACCGTCCACGACACCGATACGGGTGGCCGGGAGGCCCCGCGCCCCGCACATGTCGTTGAAGCGGACCTCCTCCGAGCGCGGCACGGCCACGACCGCACGGCCCGCCGACTCGGAGAAGAGGAAGGTGAAGGCGTCCAGACCGTCCGGGACGATCAGGCGGGCGCCCTTGCCGCCGAGCAGCGCCGACTCGACCACGGCCTGGATCAGACCGCCGTCGGACAGGTCGTGCGCGGAGTCGATCATGCCGTCGCGGGAGGCGGAGATCAGGATCTCGGCCAGCAGCCGCTCACGCTCCAGGTCCACCTGCGGCGGCAGTCCGCCCAGGTGGTCGTGGACGACCTGGGACCAGGCCGAACCACCGAACTCCTCACGCGTGTCGCCGAGGAGGTAGAGCAGCTGGCCCTCCTCCTGGAAGGCGACGGGCGTGCGGCGGGCCACGTCGTCGATCACGCCGAGGACTGCGACCACCGGGGTCGGGTGGATGGCCGCCTCGCCCGTCTGGTTGTAGAGCGAGACGTTGCCGCCGGTCACCGGGGTGCCGAGCTGCTGGCAGGCGTCCGCCAGACCGCGCACGGCCTCCGCGAACTGCCACATCACCGCGGGGTCCTCGGGCGAGCCGAAGTTCAGGCAGTCGGAGACGGCGAGGGGCTTGGCGCCGGTCGTGGCGACGTTGCGGTACGCCTCCGCCAGGGCCAACTGGGCGCCGTGGTAGGGGTCGAGCTTGGCGTACCGGCCGTTGCCGTCCGTCGCGATGGCCACGCCGAGGCCGGACTCCTCGTCGATCCGGATCATGCCGGAGTCCTCGGGCTGGGCGAGGACGGTGTTGCCCTGCACGAAGTGGTCGTACTGCGAGGTGATCCAGGACTTGGAGGCCTGGTTCGGGGAGCCGACCAGCTTCAGGACCTGGTCCTTCAGCTCCTCGGAGGTCACCGGGCGGGGCAGCTTGTTCGCGTCGTCCGCCTGGAGGGTGTCCTGCCAGGACGGGCGGGCGTACGGGCGCTCGTAGACCGGGCCCTCGTGGGCGACCGTGCGCGGGTCGACGTCGACGATCTTGCCGCCGTGCCAGTAGATCTCCAGGCGGTCGCCGTCGGTCACCTCACCGATGACGGTGGCGATGACGTCCCACTTCTCGCAGATCTCCAGGAAGCGGTCGACCTTCTCCGGCTCGACGACCGCGCACATGCGCTCCTGCGACTCGCTCATGAGGATCTCCTCGGGCGAGAGCGTGGAGTCGCGCAGGGGGACGTCGTCCAGGGTGACGCGCATGCCGCCGGAGCCATTGGAGGCGAGCTCGGAGGTGGCACAGGACAGACCGGCGGCGCCGAGGTCCTGGATGCCGACGACCAGCTTCTCCTGGAAGGCCTCCAGGGTGCACTCGATGAGGAGCTTCTCCTGGAAGGGGTCGCCGACCTGGACGGCCGGGCGCTTCGAGGGCTTGGCGTCGTCGAAGGTCTCGGAGGCCAGGATCGAGGCGCCGCCGATGCCGTCGCCGCCGGTCCGGGCCCCGTACAGGATGACCTTGTTGCCCGCGCCGGACGCCTTCGCGAGGTGGATGTCCTCGTGCCGCATGACGCCGATGGCACCGGCGTTGACCAGCGGGTTGCCCTGGTAGCAGGCGTCGAAGACGACCTCGCCGCCGATGTTGGGCAGACCCAGGCAGTTGCCGTAGCCGCCGATACCGGCGACGACACCCGGCAGCACGCGCTTGGTGTCGGGGTGGTCGGCCGCGCCGAAGCGGAGCGGGTCGACGACGGCGACGGGCCGCGCACCCATGGCGATGATGTCGCGGACGATGCCGCCCACACCCGTGGCCGCGCCCTGGTAGGGCTCGACGTACGACGGGTGGTTGTGCGACTCGACCTTGAAGGTGACCGCGTAGCCCTGGCCGACGTCGACGACACCGGCGTTCTCGCCGATACCGACGAGCATCGCGTCGGACTCGGGGGCCTTCTCACCGAACTGGCGCAGGTGGACCTTGCTGCTCTTGTACGAGCAGTGCTCCGACCACATCACCGAGTACATGGCGAGCTCGGCCCCGGTGGGCCGGCGGCCGAGGATCTCCACGACCCGCTCGTACTCGTCCTTCTTCAGGCCCAGTTCGGCCCAGGGCAGCTCGACGTCGGGGGTCGCGGCCGCGTGCTCGACCGTGTCCAGAGGCGTCCGGCTCATGCGTTGACCAGCTTCTTGAGGATCGAGGTGAAGAACGGCAGACCGTCGGTACGACCGGTACCGATCAGCGGCTCGACGGCGTGCTCGGGGTGCGGCATGAGGCCGACCACGTTGCCGGCCTCGTTGCTGACGCCGGCGATGTCCCGCTGGGAGCCGTTGGGGTTGCCGTATCCGTCAGCGGCTTCGCCGTGGACGAGGTACCGGAAGGCGACCCGGCCCTCGGCCTCCAGTTTGTCGAGCGTGTACGCGTCGGCGACGTACTGCCCGTCGTTGTTCTTCAGCGGGATGGAGATCTCCTGGCCGGCCGCGTAGTCGGTGGTCCAGGAGGTCTCGGCGTTCTCCACGCGCAGCTTCTGGTCGCGGCAGATGAAGTGCAGGTGGTCGTTGCGGAGCATCGTGCCCGGCAGCAGGTGGGCCTCGGTGAGGATCTGGAAGCCGTTGCAGATGCCGAGTACCGGCAGACCGGCCTTCGCCTGCTCCAGCAGGGGCTCCATCACCGGCGAGAAGCGGGCGATGGCCCCGGCGCGCAGATAGTCGCCGTAGGAGAAACCACCGCACAGCACCACCGCGTCGACCTGCTTGAGGTCCTTGTCCTTGTGCCACAGGGCGACCGGCTCGGCGCCCGCGACCCGGATCGCGCGCTGCGTGTCGCGGTCGTCCAGACTGCCGGGGAAAGTGACGACGCCAATACGAGCGGTCACTTCGCGGCCTCCGCGACTTCCTCGACCCGGACGGTGAAGTCCTCGATCACGGTGTTCGCGAGGAAGGACTCCGCAAGATCGTGAATGCGGGCGAGGGCGGCCTCGTCGACCGGCCCGTCAACTTCCAGTTCGAAACGCTTTCCCTGGCGGACGTCCGAGATCCCGTCGAAACCCAGCCGCGGCAGTGCGCGCTGCACCGCCTGGCCCTGGGGGTCGAGGATCTCCGGCTTGAGCATGACGTCGACTACGACGCGTGCCACTGGCACTCCCGGTGTGTGGTGCTGAGCAGGTTCCTTCAGACTACCCGCACAAAATTTCTACGCGCGTCGACTTGTAGGAATCTACGTGACCGTCATCACGATCCGGCATCGACGGGGGCACACACGAGAATTTCCGGGAAAGATTCCGGCTCGACACCCGAAACCTATTGCGTTCGGACACGCGGAAGGATTTAGTCGGGCTTCACAATGCATTGCCGGGCACTGTACAAACTAATTGGCAAAGTGCCGCATGAAGGGACCGATATTCGTGGCGCAGAAGGTCGTGGTCACTCTCTTTGACGACATCGACGGCTCGGAAGCGACGGAAACGATCGCCTTCGGACTGGACGGCAAGTCGTACGAGATCGACCTGAGCGAAGTCAACGCCGGAGAACTGCGGAAGGCGCTCGCGCCCTACGTGGAGGCCGGCCGCAAGCGGTCCCGCTCGGGCCGGGCGTACCGGCAGACGGAGGTCGCCCCCGACCCGTCGGCCGTACGGGCCTGGGCCCAGGCCAACAAGATGGAGGTCCCCGCGCGCGGGCGCATCCCCAAGAGGGTCTACGAGGCGTTCACCGCCGCGCAGTGACGGTCCGGAGAGCCCGGACCCACGGCCGGTCACCCGCCCCTCGCGGCAACCGACTTGCGCAGCACCCCTGCTGATCAGTTAGAGTCTGGAGCACGCCGAGGGGCGAGGTCGAAAGGCCCAGCTCACGGAGACATGCGGGTGTAGTTCAGTAGTAGAACATCCCCCTTCCAGGGGGAAGGCGCAGTGTGCGATTCCTGTCACCCGCTCTGCACCGCCGTACCGACCACTCTTGTGGATCAGGTAGGCTGGTGCGCGCACCGGCCAGTGAAAGCTGGTCGGGGGCAAAATGCGGACGTAGCTCAGTTGGTAGAGCGCAACCTTGCCAAGGTTGAGGTCGCGAGTTCGAACCTCGTCGTCCGCTCGGGAATCAGACCCCGGTCCTGATGGACCGGGGTCTTTTCGTGTCCCCCGAGTGCCCCCCGAGTGCCCGCGGATGTCTTCGGGTGTCCCTCGGATGTCTTCGCGTGTCCGTCTGACATTTGTCATGCCGAGTGATGACAGCGCGCACTGCAACCGGCCCCGGCGGGCCGGGACGCTGAAGGCATGGAGACGAACGAACACGAACACGTGATTGAGGTCACTGACCTGCGACGTGTCTACGGGGGCGGGTTCGAGGCGGTACGCGGAATCGACTTTTCCGTACGACGCGGAGAGATCTTCGCCCTGCTGGGCACCAACGGCGCGGGAAAGACGTCGACCGTCGAACTGCTGGAGGGCCTCGCGGCACCGGCGGACGGCCGGGTGCGGGTCCTCGGGCACGACCCGTACACCGAGCGGGCCCTCGTACGGCCCCGCACCGGCGTGATGCTCCAGGAAGGCGGCTTTCCGTCCGAGCTGACCGTCGCGGAGACCGCACGGATGTGGGCGGGCTGCGTGAGCGGGGCCCGGCCTCCGGCGGAGGTGCTGGCACTGGTCGGCCTGGAGTCGAAGGCCCGTGTCCGGGTGAAGCAGCTGTCCGGCGGCCAGAAGCGCCGCCTGGACCTGGCGCTCGCCCTGCTCGGCGACCCCGAGGTGCTCTTCCTGGACGAACCGTCCACCGGCCTGGACGCCGAAGGCCGCCGGGACACCTGGGAGTTGGTGAGCGCGCTGCGCGACGGCGGTACCACGGTGCTGCTGACCACGCACTACCTGGAGGAGGCTGAGCACCTCGCCGACCGGCTGGCGATCATGCACGAGGGCCGGATCGCCGCCACCGGCACACCGGCCGAGGTGACCGCCGCACAGCCGTCGCGGATCACCTTCGAGCTCCCCGAGGGCTACTTCGTCGGTGACCTTCCGCCGCTCGACGAGCTGGGCGTGGGCGGGCACGACACCGACGGCCGGATCGTCCGGCTGCGCACCCACGAACTGCAGCGGACGGCCACCGGACTGCTGATGTGGGCCGCACAGGCCCGGGTCGAACTGCGCCGCCTGGACGTGCGGTCGGCCTCCCTGGAAGAGGCGTTCCTCGGGATCGCCAAGGAGGTCTCCGCCGAGCGGAACACCGGCAGCAACGTGAAGGAGTACGCGGCATGAGCGCCACCCACACGACGGCCCGCCCGGCATCGGCGGCGACCACTGCGCTGAGCCGGATGACGGCTCTGGCGCGCGCCGAACTGACCCTCCTCGGACGGACCAAGGGCGCGCTGGTCGCCGCCGTGTTCGTGCCGCTGGTGATGCCGGTCAGCGTGCGGGCGGCGGCCAAGGACATGGACCTCGCCGCAGCCGGGCTGAACACCGGCACCTTGGTGCTGCCCGCCTCGATCGGCTTCTCCCTGCTGTTCGCCGTCTACTCGGTGCTCGTCGGCAGCTACGTCGTCCGGCGCGAGGAACTCGTCCTCAAGCGGCTGCGCACCGGTGAGCTGCGGGACTTCGAGATCCTGGCCGGCTCCGCGCTGCCCGCCGTCCTCACCGGGCTCGGGCAGTGCCTGCTGCTGACGGCGGCCTGCACCACGCTGCTGGACATGTCCGCGCCGTCCGCGCCCCATCTGGTCGTCGCCGGCGTGCTGTTGGGGCTGGTGCTGTGCGCCGCCCTCGCCGCGGCCACCGCGGCCTTCACCCGGACCGGCGAGAGCGCCCAGGCCACGCCCATGCCCCTGATGCTCGTCTCGATGATGGGCTCCGGCATGTTCTTCCCGCTGGAGCTGCTGCCGGACAAGCTGGCCTCCGTCTGCGAACTGCTGCCGCTGACGCCCGTCGTCAGCCTGGTGCGCGGCGGCTGGACCGGAGACCTGTCCGCCTCCGACGCACTGGGCGCCGTCGCCACCGCGGTGGCCTGGATCGCCATCGCCGTGTTTGCTGTACAGCGGCGGTTCCGCTGGGAACCGCGGCGCTGAGACCGGAGGGGGAGGGTCGGGCTGATGCGCGGGCCGGGCAGGTGGTGGCGGCGGAAGACCACGCCGGAGAAGGTCGAGACATACACGCGGTGGTCGTTCCACCTCTTCGGAGTGATGGAGTTCCTCTCCGCCGGGGTCACGTCCTTCGCTCCCCTCGGGCCACGGCTGGGCGGCTGGGTCCTGCTGATGGTGGGCGTGCACGCCGTGATGTGCTTCGCCACCGTGTCCCGGGCGCTGGACTGGACGCGTGGCCGCAGGCCCCAGCCCGTGGGACTGCTGTGCACCCTGGCGGCCGTCACCGCCGCGATCTCCGCCGCCGCGCTCGGCATCGCCGAGCACGGACCGGGCGGTGAGGGTGTCGACGCCGCCGCGGGTGGTGTCTTCGGCGTCGTCCTGATCTTCGGTCCGGGCATCATCGCGCTCGGCGTCCGCAACCGGCGGCGCGCTTTCGGGATCGCGGGCGGTTTCGCGGCGGGCGCCTGGGCCGTGGCCTTCGCATTCGGTGCCTCCCCGTTCGCGGCGCTCGTCACCGCGTTGATCGTGCTGCTCGGCGGCACGTTCATCGCCTTCGTAGCCGTCTTCTCCGTGTGGTTGCTCAACGCCGTCTACGAACTCGACGAGGCCCGCGAGACCCGGGCCCGGCTCGCCGTCGCCGAGGAGCGGCTCAGGTTCGGGCGGGATCTGCACGACGTCATGGGACGCAACCTCGCCGTGATCGCGCTCAAGAGCGAACTGGCCGTGCAGCTCGCCCAGCGGGGGCGGCCGGAAGCCGTGGCGCAGATGGTCGAGGTGCAGCGGCTCGCGCACGAGTCGCAGCGGGAGGTACGGGAGGTCGTCCGCGGCTATCGCGAGGTCGACCTCGGGGCGGAACTGGCCGGGGCGCAGGGTGTGCTGACCGCGGCCGGCATCGACTGCACGGTCACCGGGCGGGTGCCGGCGGGGCTGCCGGCCGGGGTGCAGTCCGCCCTCGGGTGGGTCGTCCGGGAGGCGGCCACGAATGTGCTGCGGCACGGGGATCCGCGACGGTGCGGGATACGGCTGCGGGTGTCGGAGGAGCGGGTGGTGTTGTCCGTGGAGAACGACGGGGTGCTCCCGGAGGCTGAGGCCGGGGTGTCCGGATCTTCCGGCTCGGGACTCGCCGGGCTGCGGGAGCGGCTGGCGGAGATCGACGGGACGTTGGAGGCGGGGCCTGCGGGAAAGGGGACCTTCCGGCTGACGGCGGAGATTCCCCTGCCGTCGGTGCCTGCCCCTTCCGGCCTTGTCCCGTCCGCCGCCGCCGTGCGATCCGTGAGTGAGGTCACTCCATGACGGCCGTGGAGCCCGTACGGCTGCTGCTCGCCGACGACGAGCACCTCATCCGTGGGGCGCTCGCCGCGCTGCTGGCGCTGGAGGACGACCTCATGATCGTCGCCGAGGCGGCCACCGGGCCGGAGGCCATGGCGATGGCCCGGGCGCACAAGCCCGACGTCGCCGTACTGGATCTCCAGATGCCCGGCGCCGACGGTGTGAAGGTCGCCACATCCCTGCGCGTCGAACTGCCCGCCTGCAGGGTGCTCATCGTCACCAGTCACGGGCGGCCCGGACATCTGAAGCGGGCGCTGGAGGCCGGGGTGCGGGGGTTCGTGCCGAAGACCGTGAGCGCGCAGCGGCTCGCGGAGATCATCCGCACGGTGCACGCGGGCAACCGGTACGTCGACCCGGAGTTGGCCGCCGACGCGATCGCCGCAGGGGACTCACCGCTGACCGTGCGGGAGGCCGAGGTGCTGGAACTGGCCGCCGACGGTGCGCCCGTGGCGGAGATCGCGGAGCGGGCCGCGCTGTCGCAGGGGACCGTGCGGAACTACCTGTCGTCGGCGGTGTCGAAGCTCGGGGCGGAGAACCGGCATGCGGCGGTGCGGCTCGCACGGGAGCGAGGTTGGGTATAGTGGTTCTCGCGCCACGGCGCATGCGAACGTAGCTCAGTTGGTAGAGCGCAACCTTGCCAAGGTTGAGGTCGCGAGTTCGAACCTCGTCGTTCGCTCCAGTGAGAAGCCCCCCGGCTCCGGCCGGGGGGCTTCTCCGTGTCCTAGCTCCAGCTGGTGCCGGTCAGGCGCTCGTACGCCTCCACGTACTTGGCGCGGGTGGCGTCGACGACCTGCTGCGGCAGCGCGGGCGGCGGCTGCTCGCTCTTCCTGTCCCAGCCGGACTCCGCCGAGGTCAGCCAGTCCCGCACGAACTGCTTGTCGTACGACGGCTGCGCGCGGCCCGGCTGCCACTGGTCGGCCGGCCAGAAGCGGGAGGAGTCCGCGGTGAGGACCTCGTCCGCGAGGACCAGGTCGTCGCCGTCGAAGCCGAACTCGAACTTGGTGTCCGCGAGGATGATGCCCCGCTCCCGGGCGATGTCCCGGCCCCGCGAGTAGACGGCGAGGGTCGCCTGGCGCAGCCGGGCCGCGGTGTCCGCGCCGACCTGGCGGGCGACCTCCTCGTAGGAGACGTTCTCGTCGTGCTCGCCGACGGCGGCCTTGGTGGCCGGGGTGAAGATCGGGGCGGGCAGTTCACTGCCGTCGACCAGACCCTCCGGGAGGGCGAGCCCGCAGACCGTCCGGGTCTCCTCGTACTCGACCAGGCCCGAACCGGTGAGGTAGCCGCGCGCCACGCACTCCACGGGGACCATCTGGAGGGACTTGCAGACCAGCGTGCGCCCCTCCCAGTCGGCGGGGGCACCGGCGGGCAGCTCGGTGCTCAGGACGTGGTTCGGGACCAGGTCGGCGAGCTGGTCGAACCACCACAGGGAGAGCTGCGTGAGGACCCGGCCCTTGTCGGGGATCTCGGTCGGCAGCACCCAGTCGTACGCGGAGATGCGGTCGCTGGCGACCATCACGAGGTCGCCCGCCTCGTTCTGGTACAGCTCGCGCACCTTGCCGGTGTGCAGGTGCACCAGGCCCGGAACCTGGAGCGGCTCGGGCTTTTCTACGAATCCGGACACGGTTCCTCCCCGTGGTTCTGTCCAATGGGTCGATTCTCCCGTATGCGGGGGGCGATCGCGGACAGCGGGGTCGGTCGCGGACCGTGCGGCGGTCGAAGTCAGTCGCGTTTGCAGATGCGGTCCAACAGATTCGCGGTGGCGCGCTGGATGCGGGCGTCGACGTGGCCGGGGCGGTCCAGGGCGGGCGTCCAGGCGAACGTTCCGGATGCGAAGACCCAGGCGCCGGAGGGCGCGCGGTACAGGGACGTCTCCTGGTGGCGAACGGCGCCATCCTTGTCGGAGTACGGGGAGTGGGCGAGCAGCACGCGCTCCTCGTGCTCGGGCAGCGGGGTGCGCGGGAAGTAGCGGTCGGCCTCGCCCGCCACCAGACCCTCGATCTCGTCCCCCTCCTCCGCTCCCGTCGCCTCCCACAGCCAGTGGCCGGCGTTGCGCACGATCAGCGGGTGCGGCTCGGGGACCTGCCCCGCGTACTGGATGCCGATCAGCTGCTGCTCGGCCCGGTCGATCTCCCGCCACAGCACCGGCTTGCCCGGGCCCTTGCGTTTGCGGCAGGTCAGCAGGCGGTCGGGCACGCCTGAGGGGGAAGGGCCCAGTTCCACCTGCCAGTACATGGAGTTGGCGGAGAGGAAGACGAGCGAGGTGCCGGCGTCGCGTGCGAGCTCCACGGTGTCGCGCATCGCGGCCGACCAGTACTCGTCGTGACCCGGGAAGACCAGACCGCGGTAGTGGGTGGGGTCGACGCGGCCCGCGTGCAGGTCGCCGGCGGTGGCGTAGGCGATGTCGTAGCCGTAGCGCTCGGCCCAGCGGACGAAGTCGTAGGCGTGGCCGACGTGCAGGGGGAAGCCCGCGCCCGCGTACGGGCGGTCGAAGGAGACCGTGGTCGCCGCGTCGGCCTCGCCCAGCAGCCGGCCCTTCTCGTCCCAGGCGTGGTAGAGGCTGGCGCCGGTGCGGCCGTCCTCCGGGTAGAGGTTGTACGCCTGCCAGGTGATGTCGGGCAGGACGAGGAGCAGGTCGGCCGGCTGGTCGTGGCGGACCGTGAAGGGGACGTGGGACCGGTAGCCGTCGGCGGTGGTGAGGACGGCGACGTACGCGCCGACGTTCCAGTACGACGGGATCTGGAGCCGCCAGGACAGCCACCAGTGGTGGCAGGAGACCGTGCGGTCCGCGGTGAGCGGCGTGGGCTGCACGATGCCGGACAGCCGCGGGCTGGTGGTGATCTTCGCGGCGCCGTCACCGCCGTAGTGGCCGATGCGGTAGATGTCGACGCCGAACTCCTGCGGCGGGTCGACGGTGATGTGGAAGTCGATGGCCTCGCCGGGGGCGACCGCGCCGGTCGAGGTGAAGCCCTTGATCTGGCGGTGGACGTCGTCGGCCGCGCGGGGGCCGCCGGAGCGGCTGCCCTTCTTCGACGCGTGGGGCTGGTCCTGGTCCACGTACCAGGGGACGACCTGGCCGGTGTCGTCGAAGTACGTCACATGGCCGCGCAGCCACGGGACGGGGCCCTGTCCGAAGGGATCTGTCACGGCGTGCGCCAGCGCTCCCGACTCCCAGCGGCGAGTGCTCTGCTCCGAGCCCATGGTTGCTTCCCCTCCCCTTCGCCCCCGTGGTGGTGCGTACTCGTGTGGTGTGCGTACGTGTGTGGTGTGTGCGCTGTACGTGCTGTGTGCGGTGTCTGCGGTGTCTGCGGTGTCTTGCGGTCCGAGCGGTAGTGGCGCGCTTATGTGTTTGTCGTATGTCGCACGCCTTTGCCATGCACGAGAACGGTCCAAGCACATCACATAACGCGCGCACTTCGTTACTGTTCGTTTCGAATTGGCCAGAAGCGGAAGCTGCAGCTCCGGGGGCTGGGGTGGGGGCCTGGGGTGGGGGGCCGGGGCGGCTCGGCCGGGGGCGGTCAGGCGAGCCGGACCGGCTTCTCCGGGCGTATCCCCAGTTCGGCGAGCCAGGCGCGCAACGGGGTGGGGTCGCCCTCCTCGATCAGGGTGAGCACCTTGGGCGTCAGATCGGCGGTGCGTTCGCCGTTGTGGAGGAGGGTCGGGCCGTCCAGCCAGTCCAGGCCCGGCGTCGCGTCGGCGGTGTCCATCGCGGCACAGCAGACCATCGCGGTGAGGTGGTCGGCGAGCAGTTCGCGGGCCGTACGCGGGGGCTGGAGGGGGAAGAGGGGGAGGTCCCGGTCGTCCCAGAGGGCGGGGTCCGAGTGGGTCTGGGAGCCGGTGGGCGGTGAGACGGCGCAAGAGGCGGAGGCTGTGGACCGGCCGGTCGTCGCGGCAGCCTCCTCGCGGGCCAGCTCGGCGCTGAGTCCGGCGGCGAGGGCGGCGCTGTGGGGGGTGGGACCGGAGAGGTCTTCCTCGTCGTCGAGGGGTGGCTCCGGGGATCTGGCGGGGAAGGGGGTGTGGTCGGGCCGGTCCGTCAGGTGACTGGTCTGGTCCGTGAGGTCGTCGATCCGGCCTGTCAGGCGATCGGTCCGGTCCGTCAGGTGGTCGGTCCGGTCCGTCAGGTGGTCGAGGACGCGGGACAGGGTCGGGCCGCCGGTGTCCGATGCCGCGCCCCCCGGGGCCGGGCGTACACCCATCGCGTCCAGGACGCGGTGGAGGCGGGCCGCGTCGATGCGCCACTTGCGGTCCACCACCTCGTCCGGATACTCGCTCCAGCCCACCGGCGACCAGTCGGGTCCTGGTCCGGCCGGGCCGCCGTGGAAGAGGCGGGCGGCGAGCAGGGAGGCGGCCTCGTCGATCGTGCCCGGCTCCTCGAGCAGATCGCAGGCGGGCCGCTCCCCGAGCCGGGACGCGAACCCCTCGGCCAGGCGGTCGCGCCGGGACAGCTCCGTGAGCGCCGCCACGACACCCGCGTCCAGCCGGGAGGGCCAGCGGCCCATCCGCCAGGCGGGCAGCGCGACCCGGGTCAGCAGCCGGTCCCAGCCCGCGTACGCCAGGCCCACCTGCTCCTGGGCGACGATCCGCAGTCCGTAATCCACAGCCTGTGCACGCTCCGCGGCCGCGGCCGCGACCCCCCGCTCCATCTCGCCGGCAGGAACGCGACAGCCCCGCAGCAGCAACCGGGCCGCCCAGCCGACCCCGGCCAGCGCGCCCCGCGACACCGGTCCGCGGTGGGGTGCCGAGGCCACGGCGACCGCGGCGTCCAGCCCCCGGATGAAGCGCCGGGCGGCGGCTATGTCCGGGTGGGCCGAGGGGCCCGTACCGGCCACGACCGGGGCGAGGACCGCGCGCAGTTCGCCGACCCGCATCCACCACAGGAACGGGGAGCCGATGACCAGGACCGGCGCGACGGGGTGCCGGCGGTGCGGGTGTCTCCCCGCGCCCGCTATCTCGTCGTGATGCTCGGCGGGGGGCGGCCCGTGGGCCCGGTGGGTGCGGTCCTCCAGCCAGCTGTCGCAGTCCGGGGTGAGCGCTATCGCGGAGGGCGCGGGGACCTCGAGGCGGTCGGCGAGGTCGCGCACCATCCGGTACAGGTCGGGAGCCGCTTCCTCGGCGATCGTGACCGTCGGGCTCATGGCCGGACGGGCCCGGGCGATGACCAGGGCGACACCGGCGGCGGCGAGCAGCACCAGCGCGGCGAGCGGCGTCACGACCCAGCGGGCGGCGTCCCAGCCGGGGCCGACGAGACGGCCGGTGGCGGGGCCCACGAGCAGGATCACCGCCACGGCGGCGGGCAGCAGGGCGACGGCCAGCGCGCGGCTGCGGATGCGCAGCACCATCAGCGCACGCGCCCGCGCGACCTGCGCGCCTACCTCCACACCCATACCGGTCACGACCGACCTCACCCCCTCCCCGTTGACCTGACCCTTGCCTTGCTCACTCCCCCACTGTGGCACCCGCCACTGACATCGCAATGCCGATGGGCCAAGTGCCGGAACGCTTGCGCGGCACCCTAGTTGGGGCCTCGCCCCCCGTCAGCCGGATAGGACATCGGTCACTCGATGGAATGGCTTTGGGGAGAGGTGAATGACGGACAGCGAAGGTCAGGCCCACGCATACCGAAAACTTCAGGCCCCGCATCCTGAGACGGATCCGGGGCCTGTGAGGTTCATCGAACCGGGGCGTTTACCCCTTCCGGGCGACGGGCGAACTGCCGCGCGAATGGCCGGTAACGCGCCTGCCGGCCGGGTGCCTGCCGGTTGCGCGCCTGCCGGTTAGGCGCCTGCCGCCTTCGCGGCGATGTCCGTGCGGTGCTGGGAGCCGTCGAGGCGGATGCGGCCGAGGGCGGTGTAGGCGCGGTCACGGGCCTCGGCGAGGTCCTGACCGGTGGCCGTGACGGACAGGACGCGGCCGCCCGCGCTGACGATCGCGTCGCCGGTCCGCTTGGTCCCGGCGTGCAGCACGTACGCGTGCGGGGCGTCCTGGGCGGCGACCTCGTCGAGACCGGTGATCAGGTCGCCGGTGCGGGGAGGACCCGGGTAGTTGTGCGAGGCGACGACGACCGTCACGGCCGCGTCGTCGCTCCAGCGCAGGGGCTCCAGGTGGGCGAGGTTGCCGGTGGCGGCGGCCATCAGGACACCGGCGAGCGGCGTCTTCAGCCGGGCCAGGACCACCTGGGTCTCGGGGTCTCCGAACCGGGCGTTGAACTCGATCACGCGGACCCCGCGCGAGGTGAGCGCGAGTCCCGCGTAGAGCAGACCGGAGAACGGCGTGCCTCGGCGGCTCATCTCGTCCACGGTCGGCTGCAGCACCGTCTGGAGGACCTCGTCGACCAGCTTCGGGTCGGCCCAGGGCAGCGGGGAGTACGCGCCCATGCCGCCGGTGTTCGGGCCCGCGTCGCCGTCCAGCGCGCGCTTGAAGTCCTGGGCGGGCTGGAGCGGCACGACCGTCTCGCCGTCGGTGACGGCGAACAGGGAGACCTCGGGGCCGTCCAGGTACTCCTCGATGACCACGCGCTCGCAGGCGGCGGCATGCGCCTTGGCGGCTTCGAGGTCGTCGGTGACGACGACGCCCTTGCCGGCGGCGAGTCCGTCGTCCTTCACGACGTACGGGGCGCCGAAGGCGTCGAGGGCCGTGGCGGCCTCTTCCGGGGTGGTGCAGACGTACGACCGTGCCGTCGGCACCTCGGCCGCCGCCATGACGTCCTTGGCGAAGGCCTTGGAGCCCTCGAGCTGCGCGGCCCGGCCGGACGGGCCGAAGACCGGGATGCCCGCCTCGCGCACGGCGTCGGCGACACCGGCGACCAGCGGCGCCTCCGGGCCGACGACCACGAGGTCCACGCCGAGCTTCGTGGCCAGCGCGGTGACGGCCGTGCCGTCCAGGGCGTCGACCGGGTGCAGCGTGGCGACTTCGGCGATGCCGGCGTTGCCGGGGGCGCAGTGCAGCGCGGTGACGTCGGGGTCGTGGGACAGGGAGTGGCACAGGGCGTGTTCGCGGGCGCCGGTGCCGATGACGAGGACCTTCACGGGGTCAGCCTAACGGGAGACGCCGGGTTTCCTTTGTGCGGGCTTCCGAGGGAGGTGGGGGTGTTGGCTTGGAGGTTCCTCCAAGGGGGTGGGGCCGAGCTGGGCCACTCGCCCGCGCCGGGCTACTCGTTCGAGAATTCCTCGACCACCGTCGCGCCCAGTTCCCGAACGATCAGCTCCTGGCCGGAGAGGGCCGACTCGTCGAGGTCGGGGTCGTCGTCCTCGGGGATGTCGTCCTCGACGGACACGTGCCGTGGCTTCGGAGGGGAGGGCTGGGGAACGGGTGGTGCGGTCGGGGCGGGGGCGGGTCTGCTCGACTCCTGGGCGGGGGCCGACGGGGCCGTCGACTGAGCCGGGGCCGGGCGCTGGGCGGTCGCCGTACCGCCGCCGGTGCCGCTGCCACCGCCGGCGTTGTAGCCGCCCCCACTGCCGCTCCCGCTGCCGCTCCCGCTGCCGGTGCCGGTGCCGGTGTAGCCGCCACCGCCACCGCCGTAGCCACCGCCGTTTCCTCCACCCTGGCCACCGCCGAAACCGGAGGGGCCGACGCCCTGGGCCGGGGCGGGCGCGGAGCCGCCGGAGGGGTCGACGATCGCCTCGATCTTCCACTGCACGTTGAACTGCTCGCCCAGCGCCTGCCGCAGCACGTCCTCACTGCCGCTGCTCAGGAAGTTGTCACGCGCGCCCGCGTTGACGAAGCCGATCTGGAGGGTCGTGCCGTCGAAGCCGGCGACCTGGGCGTTCTGGCTGAGCAGGATCCAGGTGAAACGACGGCGGTTCTTGACGGCTTCCAGGATGTTCGGCCACAGCTGGCGGGGGTCGAGACCGCCGGTGGGGGCGGGGGCCGCCGGGGCCGGGGTCGAGGGTGAGGGGCGGGGCGGCGGCCGGTGGGGTGCTGGGTGCGGGGGTGCTCGGGGCAGAGGGGGCCGGTGCATTCGCGGCCGAAGCGCTCGCGCCGGGTGCGCCCGGGGCGGCCGTGGGCCAGCCACCGGGGCGACGGCCGCTGCCTGCGGAGGCCGCGGTGGGCCAGGCGCCCGGTGCCGGGGCGGACGCGGCGGCGGGGGCGGACGCCGGCTGAGACGGCTGGGCGGGATGGGCGGGCTGGTTGGCCCCGCTGGTGCTGGGGTCGGAGACCCCCGGGGCGTCGGCGGAAGCGCTGGGAGCGCTAGGCGTATCCGAGGCTCCCGGGGCGTGTCCCGCAGGTGTGCCCGGCGCCGACGGCGACGCACCCGGCCCCGCCGCCGCAGCGGGGGCACGGACGGCCGCCCGGGCCGCGGCCGGACCACCACCCGGCGCAACGGGCGCGCCTCCCGGAGCGGCGGCGGCCGCCGCACCATGCCCCTCGGGCCCCGGCACGTACCCCATGGAGGGCACACCAGCAGGACCCTGGGCGGAGAAGTTCACACCGCGCTCGATCCGATCCAGACGCGCCATGACGGACCGCTCGTCGCCGTAGGCGGCGGGGAGCAGGACGCGGGCGCAGATCAGCTCCAGCTGGAGACGGGGCGAGTGGGCGCCGCGCATCTCCGTCAGCCCCTCGTTGACGAGGTCGGCGGCCCGGCTCAGCTCGGCGGCACCGAAGGTGCCCGCCTGGGCCTGCATGCGCTCGACGACATCGGCGGGGGCGTCGATCAGCCCCTTCTCCGCGGCGTCCGGCACTGCGGCGAGGATCACCAGGTCGCGCAGCCGCTCCAGCAGATCGGCGACGAACCGACGGGGGTCGTTCCCGCCCTCGATGACGCGGTCGACGACCTCGAAGGCGGCAGCCCCGTCTCCGGTGGCGAAGGCCTCGACGACGGAGTCGAGGAGGGAAGCCTCGGTGTACCCGAGGAGGGCGGTGGCCATGGCGTATGTCACACCGTCCGCCGCGGCGCCGGCGAGCAGCTGGTCCATGACGGACATGGAGTCACGCACGGACCCGCCGCCGGCCCGCACGACGAGCGGGAGCACACCGTCCTCGACTGGGTTGTTCTCCTTCTGGCACACCTCGGCGAGGTAGTCCCGCAGGGTCCCGGGCGGGACGAGCCGGAACGGGTAGTGGTGGGTCCGCGACCGGATCGTCCCGATGACCTTCTCGGGCTCGGTGGTCGCGAAGATGAACTTGAGATGCTCCGGCGGCTCCTCGACGACCTTCAGCAGCGCGTTGAAGCCGGCCGACGTGACCATGTGGGCCTCGTCGATGATGTAGATCTTGTACCGGCTTCGGGCGGGTCCGAAGAAGGCCTTCTCGCGCAGGTCACGGGCGTCGTCCACGCCACCGTGTGAAGCGGCGTCGATCTCGATGACGTCGATGGAACCGGGTCCGTTGCGCGCGAGGTCCTGACACGACTGGCACTCGCCGCACGGTGTGGGTGTGGGCCCCTGCTCGCAGTTCAGGCACCGGGCCAGGATCCGCGCACTGGTCGTCTTGCCACAGCCACGCGGCCCGCTGAACAGGTACGCGTGGTTGACCCGGTTGTTCCGCAGCGCCTGCTGCAACGGGTCGGTGACATGCTCCTGCCCGATGACCTCGGCGAAGGTCTCCGGGCGGTAGCGGCGGTACAGAGCGAGAGACGACACGCTTACGAGGTTATAGGCGCCCACTGACAACGGAACCCGCCCGAGGTACCCGGCCCGGCCGCGTCCCGGGAACGCAGACGCCCCCCACGCACCCGCCAGAGCCAACCTACCCTTGCTGCCTTCCGGCCCTGGGGGAGTTCAGTCAGATAGCGCCGCGTGAGGGGCTGCGCCAAGGCTACCTGATGTCAGGGGCGGGGAACGAGTTCGCGAGCACTCCTTCCGGTCATGTAATGTCTTCGACGGAGGATTCGCCTAGAGGCCTAGGGCGCACGCTTGGAAAGCGTGTTGGGGGCAACCCCTCACGAGTTCGAATCTCGTATCCTCCGCCAGTGCCTCACCGGGCACGATGTCGAAGGGCCCCACCGCTTGCGGTGGGGCCCTTCGACGTTGTTCGTCTCAGTTTCCGTCTCAGCCGACCTGTGGCGATCCCTGCCGGTCCCGGCCGATCTACGACGGGCGTCGCCGCGCCTGCCGGTACTCCTCGTAGAGCCGGACGCCGACCGTGCAAGTGCCGACGAGGCCGCCACCGCCGTCGCCTACGGTCCGGCAGTCCGGACATGCGGGGTAGTGCTGCAGCATCCGCAGATACACGGCTCGCTCGGGACCGCTCGGGCACTGGTGGTCGTTGTCCGCGTAGTGATCGCAAAGAACACGGACGGACCGGGCGAGGCGTTGCGCGTAAGCGACTCGGGCAAGGTGGCCGAGACCGGGCTCGCCGCCGAGCCGCAAGCGGGCCTCAGCGATGCAAAAAAGGCCGCACGCGCGCGGCACCGCGTCTTCGGGCAGGGCCAGCACAGCCGTTTCGACCTCCGGAAGCGCCACCAGGACGTGTCCTCGCAGCTGAAGCGTGAGCGTCTCGAGTTCCTCCGGGGAGGGCTTCACGACGTCGTGCGCGAGGAGACGTTCCGCACAGGCCCGCATGGTGTGGAGGTCCAGCGGCCAGCCCTGGGCCACGTCCGTGGTCATGCCTCGCCCTCGCTTTCGAGGCATCGCCCCGTCATGGCCAAAGCCAGGACGTCGGCTGCCGTGCACAGCCGACCCGGCCGGACCATGGGCACCGCCCAGTACGACGCTTTCGTCCACTCATCGAACTCGGTGTGGTCACCTCGCGGCACACCGAGATAGGTGCCCTCGCCCAGGCACTGGGCGGCCGGTTCGCACCATGTCTGTGAGGTGCCGGGCGGGACAAGGGCGTAGTAGCGGCGGAAGCCGGGATCACGGATCACCGGGGCGCCGGCAAGACACCGGGCCAGCCGATCGCTCACCGTGTACGGATCAACGCTGGCCACCGCCCGATGCACGATCCGCTCGGGCAGGCGAACCGCCTCGAAGGCCGTCCCCAACGGAAGCACGGCGAGCTTGGCAGCGCTACTCCACTCCCCCAGCATGGTGTCGGGGGACGGGTGGGCGGATGCCAGCCACCGCTCAACCGTCCCACAGACCGGCGGACTCGCCGGGGGTGGGCAGGCGGGTCCCGGGAACCTAATCTCTCTCACGTCGGCGCTCCTCAGTAGCGTCGGCCACGCCCCGGGACCGGTCGCACGGTCGCCGGGGTCCTTGCAGGAAGACCCTTGCGCCAGGCGCCACTTACTCCCATCCCAAGCCCTATAGGAGCGCCCTATATTGGAACTATGGGGGACTTTCGCACGGGCCTCTGGTCCCATCCCGTACTCGCCTCAGCCGTCACCGACGAAGACTGGGGCCAGGTATTCCGCACCTACAGGAAGCTCACCGGCCTGAGCCAGACGAAGCTCGGTGAACTCGTCGGCCTGGTGCAACCCGATGTCTCCGACATCGAACGCGGCCGGCGCCGAGTGACCTCCCTCGAAGTACGAGGGCGCATTGCGACCGGCCTCGGCATCCCACCGTTCCTGCACGATCCAGGGGAGCAACCGAAGACCGCACCGGTCCCCGCGCTCTCTCCGGCCGCTCCCGACCCCGACGAGGACCTCCTGGCCCGCGTCACCAGCGTCGTCGACACAACGCACCCTGTGGACGCCCCCACCCTGGATTGGCTGGACCGCCTGCTCGCCGAACACCGGCGCGCGGAGGACGTGATCGGCTCCCGCCCACTCGTCGAAGTGATGCGCCGACAACTCAACACCGTCGTAGACCTCTACGCAGGCGCCCGCGGCTCGCTCGCCGACCGCGTGGTCCGCCTCGCCGCCGAACACACCCAGTTCCTCGCCTGGATGGCCCAGGACCAAGGCCAAACGGCGGCCGCGCTGGCCTGGTACGACCGCAGCCACGAATGGGCCCTGGAAGCAGGCGACGCCAACATGGCCGCGACCACGCTCAGCATGAAGGCGCACATGGCCTGGTCCGGCGGACGCGGAACCCGCTGCGTACGGCTCGCCGAAGCCGCCCGCTGGTCAGCGCCCGGCGCATCCCTCGGTGTCCAGGGCATGGCCGCCCAGATGGCCGCCCGCGGCCACGCCCTGGGCGGCGACGCCGACCACGCCGAACGTCTCCTGGACGACGCGCAGCACTTGATCTCCACGGCCGCCGAACACCCGGAGGACGAACCCCCGTGGATGTACTTCTACGGAGAAAACTGGTTCACCCTGCAACGCGGCATGGCAGCGCTCCACCTACGGAACTGGCAGACAGCCATCGACCACCTCACGACCGGCCTGAACGCCCTGCCGGAGGAGTACCGACGCGACAGAACCTGGTACCAGTCCTGCCTCGCACACGCCCTCGCCGCCGCCGGTGAAGCACCCCAAGCCCTCTCGGTGGCCGTGATGACCGTCCCCGACGCGGCAGCCATCGGCCGCCCCCATTCCTGGAACGAACTCCACACCACGGCGGCGGTCCTCCTACGGCACCGAGCCAGGGAAGGACACCAACTGGTCGCCGCCCTACGAGAACACGACTGAGGAGCCTCACACCACGGGGTGAGTTACAACTTTCACTACGGGTTCAAGTGCGGCCCGCTCCGCTCCCCGCGCGCGGCCCGGCCCCCGGCCGGGCCTGCGCTCCTGCCTCCGTCCCGCTCCAGCCCGGCCGGCGCCCGTGCCGCGTGCACAGCATTCAGTCGCCTGATGCCAGAGAAGGGGGACATCGTGGCTGGGGCGGTCGGCTCCGCGGCTTTACGGAGCCACTTTGGCGCGAGCATCGAAGATCATGGCCCCAACGTCGTGCTTTACCGGGCAGGTCCACAGACTGCCCGACGCGCCGGAAGCTTACGTGGCCATGATCACTCGCGCCAAAGCAGCGCCACCCCAAAGCCGCTACACCGACCTGAGAAGGTGCCCCTTGCGTCATCGTTTCGAAAAATGGCTTTCCTATGATGCGCGACTGATCGGATAAGTGGTGGCCACGATGGGCCTGTCCTGAAACCTACCAGCCGCCACGTACTCGATCCTGGACCGCTTAAAGAACTGATGAGAACTTCCGGCCGGGACTCCCCACGCTTCTTCTAGCGCGCGACCAAAGACGGAAACAAACGGCCTATCATCCGAAACTTCGGGGGCCTGCGGCCAATACATGGTAGCCCCCTTCCCCGAAATGTAAAAACTCCGCGACAGGTCAAACACTAGAACATCCTCATCCAAGTCTGCGAAGAAGGATTCCCCGCCAATCTCTACTCGGAAGTTGATCGGGTCAGCGACCCTAAAGGAAGTCCTCTTTTCCACCCATCGAACAAGGGCACGATAATCAATCCATCCATCCTTAACCCGCCAGCAACGCAGATCGCTAGCGTCCCTGCCAAACTTCCAAGCCATTTCTGCGATAGCAATCGGCCAACCATCAGCAGCATCAAACTCGAGACGAGTCACTTGTTCTTTCTGTGATTCGACCCAGTCACCCATAGATGAATAGCTAGCCATAGGAACGGCGAACTCTCTAGCAGCTCCATGGGGCCGACCAATCAGGAGGCCAGCCACCTGTCGCAACTCCGTGTCGGTTCTGGCGGGTCCAGCTGTGACAATTGAAGCAGTCGGGTAAGACAGGTCGTCATCCATAAGTTCTGGATTGATGACAGCGATGCGCCCCACAGGCTTACCCTCAGCATCATGGACTACTTGAAGCCGCTCTCCGACATCGAAAGCGATATCCTCGGCGAAACCTTTCCCGTCCCATGGGTCATCTTGATTAGCTGACTCAGGGAAATCAGTAAGACCATCCTCTGGCAGGGCAAACATGCGGCGCATTAGCTTGGCGCCGTCCATTGTCATCCAGTCCTGCTTCGACACCGCGCACTGCGCTTCCTCTCCTCCAATATGATCGCTAGCCCAGATATCAATTTCAGAGGCTGGCATGAGGTACCGAAGAAGCGTGACGAGCGAGACTCGTTCGTTTACTCTCCACGCCATCCTAGAAATGCGGGTGCGCAAGAGAACTCTACCCTCTGCAGCAGTTGAAACGGCCTCGCACAAAGTTTCATCCAACCGCACCTTTATAGTCGTACCGGGCTCGTCTAGTTCCTCCTCATGGCTCCCCTTCCGCAAAATTGGGCGGTGTTCCACCCCATGACTGAACTCAAGGACCCAAGTGTCCGATGGCCCCCCAGAGATGGAGCGAGAGGTGACCTGGACTTCCTTTCCCATCATGAAGATGGAGAAGAACCCAATACCGAACCGCCCCGCGGGTTCAAAGTTACTGGCCAGCAAGCCAGGGTTCTCACGAACAACATCTGAGCTAAGCCAAGACGTGTTACCGAAGTCCAGCAGTTTGCCACCGAGAATTGCAGGGGACATCCCAATTCCATTATCGCTGCATGCCAACCAGATTTTTTCTTCCTTCTTCTCAAGCCATACATGCACACGCCCCATGAAGGGGCGTCCGCCGCGATATGCGGCCAGAGACTCCCGAGCCTTCACGGCATCGCAAGCGTTGGTCGCGATTTCTCTAAGCCCTACGATCCAATTCTCCCCGTAGAGCTCGTTTCCACCGAGACGTCGAACTAGACCGGCGACATCGCCTACCTTGACTTTAGCCTCGACCGGTTCCCAGTCACGGCATGGGGTAACCGCGCTGAACGCTTTAGGTGACTCGACGTTAGCCACTCCACGCGCAGAAAACGTTGGGCGCCTATTATCGGAGAGTACACTATCGGTATTGCGCAACTCTTCGTCAACCATTGAAAGTGTTTCATAGGCAAGCCACCACGCCCCCATCTCATCAGATGCAAAGCCATCAGGAGCGGTGAAGACTAGTCTGCCGTTCTTAAGGTAAGGCCGTTGAACGCGAGTCTGGAATAGCCAATGCTCCTTGGAAAAGGAGGAGAGATTCCGAACCGCAGCAAGGATGGAAGGAACGCGAGTGGCGTCCAGGTGGGCAGCGTCTGCTGTACGAAGCAAAAGTGCCGTCACCAGCGTATCGGCGCGCCAATCGATTGGCGCAAAGGCTGGTGCTCCGACTGGCGAAGAAAGGATCTTAGTGACTTCGTCCGTACTCCAATGATGACTGGCTGCAACCCTACCAATTATGCGCCCATACGCCTGCCTTAGTTCCAGATCACCCATGAGGTAGGCCGTACTGCCATCCAGCGTTTCCCAGGAAGCCAGAGGGAGATCCTCTGCTATCTCTGCATGCAACGCACGGAGTAATTGCTTGTCGGCCTCAACTGCGAGATCCTCGGGAGGAGATGCGAGTTCCAAAGGATGAGGCGGGCGACCCCACTTCTCCCTCACTTCCTTCGCTAGAGCGTCAGGCCATTCTCTGCGTTGTCGCAGTTTTTTCCCCGACAGCTGGTGCGCGGCATGGCTCATAGCGAGGTCATGCACAAGAATGGCCCCTCCGAGCACATACGCCTCAGCCGGATTTAGGCAAATTTCTGGGCCTGCAATATGATTAGCAATTTCCCAAAGAGCGTATGCATGGGTAATGTCGTGCTGAGTGAATTCAGGCAGATCTCGGGCAATCTCACTCGCGAGCTGGCCAGCCCGTTCCTCCATGTTAAGAAGGCTTTGCTTGAACCTGTCACGAGCGGTGCAGTTCTCGGTAAAGGCTTCCTGACCGAAAGCCTTACACCATAGCTCAGGTCGGGACGATTCATCTAGCACCATGCTGAGCGCACCTCCTAGCAAGCAGTCAGGTCATTTTCGGCAGAACTAAGGTGCTCGCAATCAACCACATCACGATCACAGAGACCGCAATAAAGAGCACCATGTATGTTTCATACCAACGCAACAGGTTTCTGGTGATTGGACGCTTACGGAAGCCTGGCCTGACCATCTCATCCGTGATATCGCATTCTTCGTTTCTGTAATCGAGCCAGGCTAAAGCGCCTACAACTATCAACAGTACGGTAAAAGCTGCCACGACTGTAGCGAGTATCAATAACCCAATGACCCCGTCACGTGCAGTGCTTGGGGTTACCTGCCACTTGCGATACCCGACGAAGAGCGCAAGGGCCGCGCCGACAAGAGAAGTAGCAAGCGCCTGATAGATGGCGAGAAAGCGGTAGGCGTTCTCGTTGACCGCGTGAATCTGCTGCAAGATATAGCGATATCGCTCTATCGCGAATTCATTTCCCACAACACTTGATTCTGGCCCAGGCTCATTAGACGCCGTCATAGCCCCACCCCCACGTGAACCTGCAGCATAGGACATCGAAGCCGGGTTTGTGGGCGCTTTGTGCCAGGAAGCCTGTCACCAAGCGGGCCGCTTACCACGGAACCGGTCAGTTGATGACCTAGACGCGGCTCATCTCCTTGGCAAGAACCGCCGTCAGAGCAACAAGAGAGCAGCGCAGGCGAGAGGCACTCCAGACCCGAACCGGGGGGCCTTGCGACTCCGGCTCTGCCGTCCGTAGGAAGCAGACGTGCCAGACCCGTGCCAGATCGTGCGGGGAACACCGGGTATCGACCCGACGGTCAGGCGCCGGCGGTGCTCCTGTCCAGGTCAGTCGGACAACCTCACGTAGATCACCTCAGCTTCCCAAGCTGAGGGCCCAGTGGCTTCCACCGCGTTCGCACCGGGCATGACCTCGTACGATCAGCCTTCATGGCAGAGACAGGCGGAGAACTCAGTTGGCTGGAGCAGTGGTACCGCGCCCAGTGCGACGGTGACTGGGAGCACGAATGGGGCGTTCGGATTGCAACGCTCGACAATCCAGGCTGGACAGTGGCAATCGGTCTTGAGGAGACGACGCTGTCTGGTCAGCCCTACGAGAGGACGGACATCCGGCGCAGCGATTCCGACTGGGTGATGGCGACGGTGTTCGGACGATGTCTTCCAGGCGTCCTGCGGTCCGCTCAACCTAGGGGAAGTGCTGCGCCTGTTCCGCGACTGGGCTACCACGGTGAGCGGTGAGCCCTAGCCAACGGGTGATCGCGACCGCGTCTGGCCGCCTCAGTTTCCGTCTCATTCACCGTCGTTCACTGCCATTCAGATCAGACCTGGGGCGCTGCCACGGGGGTGGCCGATCACCCATGAACGCAGGTGAACGCCCCTGCACACCGCCCCGCACCCCACCAACACAGTTGGAAAGCGTGTTGGGGGCAACCCCTCACGAGTTCGAATCTCGTATCCTCCGCCAGTGCCTCACCGGGCACGATGTCGAAGGGCCCCACCGTTCGCGGTGGGGCCCTTCGACATTGTTCGTCTCAGTTGGCTCCCGGGAGCTCCCACAGCGCGTCGCCGACCTGCTGCGCGACCTTGCGGAGCATGGTCCCCGTCACATGCATGTAGCGGGCGCGCATCCGGGCCGGTCCCCCGGGCTCCCACCCCCTGACATGCGGGCCGACACTGCCAGATGCGCGGCGTTCATGCGGCCCACTGATCCCACACCAGGCCAGCGGCCGGCGGACGCCGCCATGAGGCGTGGCCGACTGAGTGACAACGTCAAGCTTGTTGTGACGGTGTCTTGGCGGTGCGTTTGGCGAGCAGCCCGGCCAGCAACATGACGATCAGCGCGATGCCTACGCCGCACAGCGTCCACAGCACCCGGTAGCCCTCGGCGGCATTGTCGGAGGGTTGCGGCAGGCCCACGAGGATGAGCACCCCGGCGGCGATGGCCGCGCAGTACAGCGCGTAGTTCCAGAAGCGGATCGCCGCGCCGTGCATCAGCAGGACGAGCGCCACCACTTCGAGTCCGCGACGCACGGCGAACAGCTTGAGCCCGTGTTCGCTCGCGGGCACCCACAGCAGCAGCGCGGCCACGGCGGCGCCGATCAACGCACCGGTGAGGCGCTGTGCACTGGCGAGCACGGCCTGTTCCAGACTCGGTTTCATCGCGATCATGGCCGCGATCGGGATCCAAGAGCCGTACGAGAGATCCAGTCCGAACGCCAGCGCGACGGTTCCGGCGATGACCGCGGCCCGGACCACCGCGAACAGGATCAGCGGAGGGGTCAGCTTCCTTCGGGAAGTGTCCCCGGGGAGCTCCGCGAAGGGCTGGTCCTGGTCCGTGCGTCCCCGGATGAGCCACCAGAGGAAGGTCACCGTGATCCACAGCGCCACCCCTCCGGTCCAGGAGACCACCTGAGCCCAGACGTAGCTGGTGACGTGGCCCGCTTGGTGGATGTTGAACTCGAATCCGACGGCGACGATGAACCAGATGTTGAGAAGCAGCGCGTTGACGAACCGCCGCACCCCGAACGCGACCGCCAGCCCGGCCGCCAGAGTGACAGCGAAAGCCGCGAGTACCAGCCAGCCCCAGGCTTCCGAGCCGATACCGAAGGCCAGCGCGGTCACCCCGGCGCCGACCAGCCCGAAGACGGAGGTGTAGAGCGCACGATGTCCGTAGCTGCCTCCGGGGTCGGCCAGCGCCGCGAACAGGAGGCCGAACAATGCGCTGAGCAGGTATACCTCGTGCCCGATCGCCCAGAAGACGAACATCGGCACCAGCGCGGCGTCGAGGAACGCCACCGCTCGTGGCCAGTTCAGCCCCTCGGGGTTGAGCTGGAACACCTTCGACAGCCAGGTCATGACCTTTCCCCGGTGCACGGGCTGTCCTGCGGGTCTGCTCTCGGTGGTCACGTCAGCTCTCTCTCAAAGCACACGCGAGTCAACAGGTATGCGCATTTTAGTAACGAATCCCTCCATTTCGCCCAGGTAGCGAACAGCCACCCGCAGCAGGCCGACAGTGAGGCCGAGGCCGGTGGGGGTGCAGCGAGGCACACGCGTGCGTAATCGGTGGGCGCACTCGCCGTCGTGGCTGACGGTCGTCGGCTGAGCCGCATACGGACTCCGATTCGGCTCGGAAGGGATGACCGCAACCGGCGAAGGGGTGCAGGCGTCAACAACGCTCGTGATCAATACACCTAGCCGCTCAGGCAAACGGCCGCCCATGAACCCAGGTGCCCCCGCCAGTGCCTCACCGGGCACGATGTCGAAGGGCCCCCACCGCTTGCGGTGGGGGCCCTTCGACATGGTCTGTCCCGGTTTTCGTCTCAGTCGGCCTCTCGGCCTTGTGGACTTCTGTGCGCCTTGCCGGAGTCGACTATTCCCCTGAAGCCGCGGGCAGACCTGCCGCATGGCGACGCCAGAGAACGACGACCAGCGGCGCGACGCAGACGCCCGCCTGTGGGAGCACCACCTCCACACCGACACCATGCTCTTTCAGCGCGGCAACCTGTTCCTCGTCGCGCAAACACTGCTGGCTGTGGCCTACAGCAGCACCGCCACATCGGGCACCGCGCACGCGGCAGCACGTGTCCTGGCCGGCTTCGGGCTCGCTCTCACTACCGTCTGGGCATACGTGGGACACCGCTATCACCGCTACAACCGGGCCATCCAAAGACGTACTGCCGAGCGTCTGGCGGACTACGCGGAGACCTATACAGCCAGTCGCATCGCTGGTCCCAGCGCGATGCCGCTGATCGCCTATGCGCTTCCGACGCTCTCCGCCGTCATGTGGATCGTTCTGCTCATCGTCACGTAGTCGGCGCCGCTACCGCCGACGCCCCCTACGCAGGGGTCCGCTCCCTCGCCGACCGCGTGGTCCGCTTCGCGTGGGCTCCCCGGAGCCCACGGTGAGGCGGGTCGCGAGGTGGTAGGTGACGGTGATGTCCCGGTAGTCCTGGCCGGGGGTGACCGGGGCCGGTAGGTGGGTGCGGTCGCTGTGGCTCGTCGACTCTCGGTTTCCGGTGCCGGGGAAGCGGACGGCTGTCTGGGGTTCCTGCGTGAAGCGGAGCCGTTCGGCGTGGACCGTCGACCGGAACGAGATGTCCCCCACCACCGGGCTCCCGGCCCTCGCGCCTCGCGTTCAGGGCGGTTCCTCGGGCTCCCTGGCCGCCTGACGGCGACCGGACCTTGGTGGCAGCTTGCCGTCCTCTCCGCGTACCCGGCGCGTGCGGGCGCTGCGTGCCGGACGCCGTTTGGCCGGCTCGGCCCCTTCCGTGCCGGCTACCGCTTTCGTCTCACCCGCGGCCTGTTCGGCCACGGTTCCGGCGGTGCCGCGCACCGCCTCGTCGGCGCTTTCGACGGTTCGGCTCGTTTCGCGGCCGACGTCCTCCACCGCGCGTCCGGCACCACCGCTCACGTCCTGGACGGCCCTCCCGGCTCCCTGCCCGACGTCCTGCGCCACGGAGCCGACGCCCCGGCCCACGCCCTGGACAGCGCCTCCGGCACCCTGCCCCACATCCTGTACCGCGGACCCGGCGCCCTGACCCACATCCTGTACCGCGGACCCGGCGCCCTGACCGACGTCCCGGACGGCGGTCCCCGCGCCCTGGCCGACGTCCTGGACGGCCCTTCCGGCACCGGCACCCACCTCCCCCACGGCCTGACGGGCTCCGCCGCCGACGTCCTGCACGGCGGACCCGACTCCGCGGGCCAGCTCGTGCAGGATCTCCGGGTTGCGGTCGAGCGTGGTGAGCACTCGGTCGATGATTTCGGCGACGTGGTGGAGACGCACCTTGAGCTGGGCCTGGGCCTCGACGCCCGAGATGCCCAGGTGCACCTTGCCGAGGGTGACGTCGGCGCCCACATTCAGTCTGAGCAGGTCCAACACCTCGGCCTGCAGCGAGACACGCGCCCGCAGGTCCTCGACGTCCAGGTCGATCTCGTCGACCTTCAGGACCGGGACATCGAGGAAGACGTCAGGGCTCGCACCGGCCGCGTCCTCCTCGTCGTAAGCCTCGGCATCGGCGTACTCGTCACCGTCTCCGGCGTCGAGTGCGTCGTCGTACTCCTCGGCCAAGCCCTCGTCGTTCTCGGCGTTGTCGCGCATCGCCACGCCTCCGAGTTTTTGCGTGCATTTCGACCATTTTTTCCATTATGGGGATCAGGTCACTGTTGGCCCGCCGTGGATCGGCAGTCGTCCCACAGGGCGGCGAGGCGGGTCGGGATCTGGGGAATGGCGGCGCACCCCGCTTCCGTCGCAACTGCCGTAGTAGAGGAAGGTGTGACCCGGCGCCCTGGTCTCAGTCGGGACGAACGAGTTCGAATCTGGTGTCTTCCCAGGTCGGGGGTGTGTCGTGGTGACTATCGGCCCGATCTGTGCCGGCGGCCACAGCGGGACGGGGGCGGGGAGGCGCATACTGAGCCATGACAAAGTCTGCGGCACCTAAGCGCCATCTGCCCACCAGCCCCTTCAAGGCCCCCGTGGCACCTGCCCCCAAGCACTTCGCCATGGGCGATCAGGTCACCCACGACGTCTACGGCCTCGGCCGGGTGATCGGTATCGAGGACGGGATCGCGGCGCTCGTGGATTTCGGCTCGGCGCAGATGCGGATCTTGAGCCCGTACGCCAAGATGACCAAGTTGTAGGACCGTCGTGCCTGCTCAGGGCACGCCAGGTCCCATCGGGGACCTGTAACGAAAGGCAGACCTCTCATCGAACCGACTTCGCTGTTCTCCGCCCTGGAAGGGCAACCGCGCCGTTCCAGCGCAGCGTCGCCGCCTCCGGCGACCAACCCCTTCCAGGCCCCGGACTTCGGACAGGACGAGATCTTCCGGTCCGGGGACGCGTCCGAGGACGCGCAGGTGCCCGACCGCGGCACACGTGCCGCTCGGTCCAAGGCTGCCTAGCGGCCGCCCGCGCACGGCGCGGGTGGCGCGCCACCTGGTGAGAGAGGACGCTGGGTGCGGGGGCAACCTTGAGGGAGACACGCCCCATGGCACAGACCACCCCGCACCACAGGGCGCGCACGCCGTTCCTTTCCCGCCCCGGCGTCCGCCGCGCCGCACCGTTCGTCCTGATCACCGCGGTCGCTCTGATCTTCATCTTCGAGAACCGCGCGCATGTGCAGATCCGCCTGTTCATTCCGCTGGTGACCATGCCGCTGTGGGGCGCGCTCCTGATCGCCTGGGGGCTCGGCATGCTCGCCTGTGTCGTCACCGTGCGCCGACGGTCGCACCGGCATTCACGGCAGTGAGGTGCTCGGGATCACGCAGTTCTTCGGCTGCGGCTTGCCCGTAGGCCAGCCCAGGCCCACGAACTTGAGGGTGCCGGGACCCTGACGGCCCGGGTCGAGTTCGACGATCGCGGCCGGTTTGTCGTAGGCGTTGCCGCCTGTGGTGAGGCAGATCAGGCCGCTGGTGGCCTGGACGCGGTGGCGGGACTGGAGGAGGGACCACTGACGGCCCACGTCCTCGCGGCTGGGGACCGTTTCGGGGTCGCTCTTCTGTGCTTGGTGGAGGGCCTTGCCGATGGTGAGGAGGCCGTCGTGGACCAGCATCGTGCGGGAGTCGTCCAGGGCGGGGACGGAGCCCAGTTTCGTGCCCTCGTTCGTCGTCGCGTCGATCAGCTTCCTGAGGGTGTCCAGGGCCGCCTTCGGTTCCGTGAGGTACTGGGGGAGGTCCCGTTCGGCCGGTTTCCTGTGGTGAGCCGCCGTCCAGCGCTTCGTCCAGGCCTTCAGTTCCGTCGTCCAGGCGTCGGGGTGGGCGGGGGCCGCGTACTGCACCGTCACCTTCGGCCTGCCGTCGGCGCCGCGGAGCCGGGCCCAGTCCTTGTCCGTCATGTCCTGGCGCAGGGAGGCGGCGTCGGAGCCGCTGACGATGGTGTAGTGGCGGTCCTTGCAGCCGACCTGGGCCAGCTTCAGGGCGAAGATGCGCAGGTGGAGAGTGCGGCCTGCGAAGTAGACCGTGTCGGCCTCGGAGTCGCAGATGTTGTTGGCCGTCTGGGTGAACTGGTTGCCGGTCGAACCCGCCTCGTCGATCGACGGGGACTCGAACGACATCGCCGCCGGACCGGCCGGGCCCTTCTCCTCGATCCTGCTGAACGCCTTCGCCAGTGACTCGTTGTAGCCGTCGGGGCGTTTGTCGTAGACCAGGACCGTCCTGAGGTTCCGCCGACCCCGTTCACCGTTGAAGTTGGCCAGGGCCTGAGCCGCGTCGTAGTTCGTGGGGAGGATGCGGGCCAGGCCGGGGAAGCGGAGCTTGGCCATGCCGTCCGGCCGGTCCTCGTTCGCGATCCGGTCGCCGCTGATGCGGGCGGCCAGTACCGGGATCTTGTTCTCCGTCAGGCGTCGGACCGCCGCTTCCGTGGCCGCGAGGCTCAGATTGAAGCCGGTGACCGCGCGCAGCCGGTCCTCGGACGAGGCGGCCATGCGCAGCAACTGGTCGACGACCTTGTCCTGACGGCCGTAGTCCTGCCCGGGGTTGGCCAGCACCAGACGGATCTTGGGCGGTTCGCCCTCGCCCTCGTTGGCCTGCCGCTGCCCCAGGTACGCGCCCTGGAGGTCGCTGCGCATCTGCCGGCGCAGCGCCTCCCGGTCCGACTGCAGCGGCAGCATCATCGCCACCGTCACATGCGGCTGCTTCGCGATCCGTTCGTTCTCGCGTGCGATGGCCCGGGCCACGTCGGCTATCTCCTTCGTGCCGAAGTCGTAGCCCTCGCCGTTGACGCCGACGCACTCGCCCTCGATCCGCTCCACACCGTCGGCGCAGGTGTCCGGCTTGCGGATGAGGGAGGTGGTGAGCGCCACGCCCGCGACGATCGCCACCGCGGCCAGCAGTGAGAAGAGGATCTTCCGCCATCTGGGCATGCCCGTTATCTCCTTCGCCGGAGCTGCTCGGTGCAGGTGCAGCGCAACAGGGGCTGTTCGTTCTCCGCGAGGCCGCTCCAGTCCGTCGCCGTCCTGCTGAGCCGACCCGCGCCCTCGAAGTCCATGATCGAGAGGAGGTCCAGCAGCTTGGCCAGCGTGCGGGCCGTCTCCTTGCCGGTAGGACGGGTGCGTTCCTCGCACAGCCATACGGCGTGCAGCAGCTGGTCGACCGTGCGGCGCAGAGGCGGGCCGTCAACGGTGACCAGGCCCTGGGCGCGGTCCCGCCGGGCGTCCGCCCCGCCCGGGTAGGGCGCCTGGGCGATCTCCAGGAGGTCGGCGCACCACTCGCGCGGGCGCCCGGGCAGGGTCGCGGCGAGGTGGCTGACGACGTCGTCCGCGCCGCCCGAGACCAGGTGATGGTTCATCCGGTGTGCGGTGAGGGATCGGAAGGCCCCCTCGTCCGGGCCTCTGTTGCCCGAGACCCCGTTGTCCGAGACCCCGTGGTCCGGGCCCCCGTCGCGCTGAACGCCTCCCTCCCCCGCCGCCCGCCGCGCGTAGTGGTCGCGCAGCAGGTGGTGGTCGGCGTACCAGGCGGCGCCGCCGGGGCGTAGTCCGTACAGCCGGTGCACCAGCAGCTGGCGGAGGCCGAAGTCGCCTATGAAGTGGCGTTCGCAGGTGGGCCAGCCGGTGTCGATGAGGAGCTGGGAGACGTGATGGGCGGTCAGGTGGTGGACGTGGCCCGACTGGTGATGACGCAGCAGGACGTCCGCGCACTCCGTGTCGTGGGCCACCGACAGGTGGGTGAGGAGGTCGAGCCAGTGGGCGTGGTGCTCGGTCGGGAGACGTACCGGTAACTGGTCCAGGATCAGTTCCCGCAGGAGCACGTCCGCGACCGGGTGTTCGGGGGCGCCGTCGCCGGGGAGTCCCGGCAGCCGTAAGCGGGCGTCGAGGATGTCCCGGTCATTGGCGTCGGCCGGCATGCGGAACTCGGCCGCGGCCGCGGCCAGCCGGATCACCGTGTGGGGCCGGCCGCCGCTCAGCCGGGCCACGGCGGCGTCGATACGGCGGCGGTTCGTGCCGCCCTCCGGCTCGGCGCGCCGCTGTCTTCGCACCGTCTCCCGGCGGAGCTGGTCGCCCGTGAGCAACGGCATCCGCAGCAGCAGCACGCCGTCGGCCAGCGGGGCCCGGTCCGCGCCCGCGTCGGTACGGCGGGACCAGGCGGGCGGGGCGCCGTCGGCGGGGCGGTACTCCGCCGGTGGTGTCACCTCCTGGGACGGCAGACCACCGTGCAGGAAGGCACCGCCGTCGCGCCGGCGTGCCGTGCCGACGATCACCACGCGGTCGCGCTGCCCGGCCCGGCGGTCGGTGAGCACGGCGCGCAGCACCTGCTCGCCCAGGGGCGACTCGGCGTGGTCCAGCAGCAGGCCGGGGCGGCCGACCCGGCGCAGCCAGCCGGAGGCCGAGGCGTACGCCGCCTCGAGGTCCTCGCGCAGGGCCCGGAAGAGAAAGCTCTCCGCCACCTCCCGGGCCTCGCCGCCGGCCCGGAAGTCGGCGGCGAGGATACGCAGGCCGATCCGGGGCTGGCCGGCCGCGCCCGGGTACGCGCCGTAGATCCGTTCCAGTTCCGCCCTGCCCCGGGGCGCCAGACGCTCGAAGAGGGCGTCCAGGAGGGCGTTGCTCACGGCCGCCGAGTACGGGTCGAAGGCCTGCCCGGACAGGGTGGTCAGCAGATTGCGGATGGTGCCGCGCAGCACGCCGCGCCAGAAGTCGCCGGTGCCCAGACCGCGCAGGCGCTGCCTCTGGGCGAGGCCCTCGTACCGTTCGGCCTCCGTCGCCACCGCCTCGGGCGTGCCCTCCGCGACGCCGGTGGCGATCATGGCCACGCCCGCGAAGAAACGCGGAAAGGCGAACGAGCCGCCCGTGCCCTGCCAGGTGCACAGCCGCCGCGCCACCTCGACCAGGGCCTCGGTCGCGGCCGAGCGGGCGCCGGGCTCCGGGTCCGCGCGATCGGCGAACACCGGGGAGGCGCAGTCCAGGTGGATCAACGGCACCTTGGCGGCGAAACGGTCCCGCACGGCCCGCAGCAGCCGTCCCTTGCCCATGCCCGGGCCGCCGGTGAGCAGCACGACGGGTAGGTCGGGACCGTACAGCGGCTCCCGGCCGGCACCCGACGGTGCCCGGCCGAGCAGACGGGCGAAGAAGCCGTCCTCGTCGAGGAGTCTCTCGAACCCCAGTTCTTCACACACGGACCCCCCATGGTGTGCCTGCCCGCCCGGGGCGGGTGACCGTGACCGATGTGCCAGAAAAGATCCAGTGGAACACGGAATCATCCGGTCGGACAACGGGGGCTACATGGAAGGAAGTTGCGAAAAATTCCCGGGCCGATCCCGGCGACGACCGCCCGCTCCGGTCCCGGCCGATCCCGGCCGCTCCGGTCCCAGCTGACCCCGGCGCCCCCTGCCCGCTCCGATCCCAGCCGACCCCGGCGACCCCTGCCCGCTCCGGTCCCGACCGGCCCCGGCTACGCCTGCCCGCTCCGGTCCCAGCCGAGCCCGGCGACCCTGCCGGTCCGAGGCGGGCCGACCCCGGCTACACCTGTCGGCCCGCCTCGGGCCGACCCCGGCTACACCTGCCGGTCCGAGGCGGGCCAGACGTAGGGGAGGTCGCCCGGAACCTCCGGGAAGTGCCGCGTGTAGGTCGTCGGATCCTTGCGGACCAGGGCCGAGCGGTGGCTGCGGTGGAAGGAGTCGTCGCCCAGCCAGGGCGGCAGCTCGCCCTCGGCCGCCAGTACCGGCTGGTCCCGGACCGGCGCGTGCGGGCGGGCCGTCGCGAGGTCGGCGACCAGCGTGGCCGCGCAGCTGTCCTGGTGGCCCAGCTCGCGCCAGACGCGGCAGATCTCCAGGCCGTAGCGGACCAGGGCCTCCTCGTACCCGGCCCACATCCGTACGGCCGGGTGCCTTCGCCACCCGTAGCCCGGCACGACCAGGCCGCGCAGGACCTGAAGGGCCTCGACCCGTTGTTTGCCGAGCCGACGGCGGTCCAGGACCAGGGCCGACTCCCGGAAGCCGGGGTAGGGGAGGAACGTCTGCACGCCGTCGTCCCCGGGTCAGCGGGCCGCGCCCGTGGGGAGGGCCTGTTCCGCCCAGATGGTCTTGCCCGTGGCGCTCTGGCGGGTGCCCCAGCGGTCCGTCAGCTGGGCCACGAGGAGCAGGCCGCGGCCGCCCTCGTCGTAGGTGCGTGCGCGCCGCAGGTGGGGTGCGGTGTTGCCGCCGTCGGAGACCTCGCAGATCAGGGCGGTGTCGCGGATCAGGCGGAGCTGGATCGGCGGCTCGGCGTGGCGGATCGCGTTGGTGACGAGTTCACTGACGACCAGTTCGGTGACGAAGACCGCGTCGGACAGCCCCCACCTCTCCATCTGCGCCACCACGTCCTTGCGGGTCTGGGCGACCGCCGACGGGTCGGCCGGCACCGACCAGGTGGCGAACTGGCTCGCGTCGAGCGCCCGGGTGCGGGCGATGAGCAGGGCCACGTCGTCGGCCGGGCGCTGCGGCAGCAGGTCGGCCAGCACCGTGTCGCACAGGGCGTCCAGCGAGGGCGCCGGGCGGACGAGGGCCTCCCGCAGCCGGTGCACCCCGGTGTCGAGGTCCCGGTCCCGGGTCTCGACCAGGCCGTTGGTGTAGAGCGCGAGGAGGCTGCCCTCGGGGATGTCCACCTCGGTGGCCTCGTACGGCAGGCCGCCCACACCGAGGGGCGTCGCGGCAGGCAGGCCGACGAGTTCGACGCCCCCGTCAGGACTCACGAGGGCCGGCACGGGATGCCCGGCTCCGGAGAAGCAACAGCGGCGCGACACGGGGTCGTAGACGGCGTACAGGCAGGTCGCGCCCACGTCCCCGGAGGTTTCCGCCGGTCCGGCGGGGTCGGTGCGACCGCTGGGGTTCATGGGACCACTGGGGTTCATGTGACCGGTGGGGTTCATGTGACCGGTGGGGTCCAGATGACCGGCGGCCGCCGCGCGTTCCTCGACTGTGCCGACTTCACCGGCCTGCCTGACCTCCGAGGGCCCGGTCCCCTCCTCGCCCTCCTCCTCCAGGTTCAGCCGGGCGACCAGGTCGTCCAGGTGGGTGAGGAGTTCGTCGCAGGGCAGGTCGATGTCGGCGAGGGTGCGTACGGCCGTCCGCAGCCGGCCCATGGTCGCGGAGGCGTGCAGACCGTGGCCGACGACGTCACCGACGACCAGGGCCACCCGCGCCCCGGAGAGGGGAATGACGTCGAACCAGTCCCCGCCGACCCCCGCGTGTCCGCCCGCCGGGAGGTAGCGCGACGCGACCTCCACCGCCGCCTGCCGGGGCAGTCGCTGTGGCAGCAGGCTGCGCTGGAGCGTGACCGCCGTGGCGCGTTCCCGGGTGTAGCGGCGGGCGTTGTCGATGCTGACCGCGGCCCGGGCCGCCAGTTCGCCCGCCAGGACCAGGTCGTCGTGGCGGAAGGCCTCGGCGGTGGCGTACCTGAGGAAGAAAACGACGCCCAGGGTGGTGCCGCGGGCGGCAAGCGGCACGGTCATCACCGAGTGGATGCCGAACGCCCGGACCCGGGCGGCGCGCGCCGGGTCGCGCGCGAGCCAGGCGGCGAACGCCGGGTCGGTCGTCTCGTGGAGGGTGGCCCGTCCGGCGCGCAGGCTCTCGAAGGGCGTCGAGCCCTCCGGGTAGGACGCCACCTGGCCGGCCTCGACGGCGGCCTCCGGCGTGCCCGGGGTCACGGATCGCATGGCGACCCGCCGCAGCATCAGCGGCCCGTCCGCGGGAAGGGCGTGCACGGGTGGTTCGTGCACATCGTCCAGCTCGGCCAGCAGATCGACGCTGACGAAGTCGGCCAGGGCCGGGACGGTCACGTCAGTGAGCTCCTGGGCCGTGCGTGTCACGTCGAGCGTGCTGCCGATGCGGCGGCCGGCCTCGCCGATCAGCTGGAGCCGTCTGCGGGCCCAGAACTGTTCCGTCATGTCGTGCGCGGACAGGCAGATGCCCTGGATCGTGCCCTCGGCGTCCCGCAGCGCGGACGTGTAGACCGACCAGGCGTGTTCGCGGGTCTCCCCGGGGGCGAGCACGAAGTTCTCCTCGAACTGGGGCTCGCCGGTGCGCAGTACCCGGGCCATGCTGCGTTCCGCCCGCTCGCCGGCCTCGTGGTCGACGATCTCGGAGACCCGCAGGCCCAGCATCTCCGCCTCGGTGAGCGCCGCGGCCCGTTCCATGTCCGTGTTGGCCCGCACCAGCCGGAGCCGGGTGTCGTAGATCGCCAGGGCACAGCACGGGGACTGGGCGAAACTCCAGCTCACGAGTGATGCGTCGACCTCGGGGCGGGGCTGTCGGCGGGTCAGGGCGGAGAGCAGGAGCCATGCGGGGGCGTCGGTGCCGGGCGGCCGGTGGTGGGCGAGGACCCGGACGGTCAGCTTCCGGCCGTCGCGGTGCCTGAGCGCGATGTCGCCGCTCCACCGGGGCAGCCCGGCGAGGGTGGGCAGACCGCCCCGCACCGGGATCGGCTCGGCCAGCAGGTCCCCGGCACGGCGGCCGGTCACCTCCCCGGCCGCGTACCCGAGCAGACGCTCGGCGCCCGCGTTCCAGCCGGTCACCCTGCCCTGTTCGTCGAGGGCGACGCGGGCCGTGAGGGCTTCACCGACCAGATCGGTGAGGGCTTGCGGGGCTTCGGGTCCCTCTCCGCCCGACCGGGTGACCCGGCCGACGGTGACGGGCTGCTCCATGATCGGTCATCTCGCTCTCGCGGAGGTTTCAGCCATGACCGGAAGAGGTGCGCTATCTCCCTGATTACCCCGATTGAGTGAAGTGTCAACTCCAGCGGGCGGGGGCGGCGCGTGTCGCCGTCGGCCCGGGGGGGGTGAGCCTGCCGGGGCCCGGCCCGGGTAACCGGTCCCCCATGGGCGAGATCCTGGTGGGCACGTGTTCGTGGACCGACCGGGCGCTGGTCGGCAGCGGCTGGTATCCGGTGGGGCGGCGGGACGCCGAGGGACGGTTACGGCACTACGCCGAGCGGTTCCCGGTCGTCGAGGTCGACGCGTCCTACTACGCGCTGCCGGGCGAGCGGAACAGCCTGCTGTGGGCCGAGCGGACACCGGACGGGTTCGTGTTCGACGTGAAGGCGTTCTCGCTGCTCACCGGGCACCCCACCAGGGAGGCGGCGATGCCGGGCGGGCTGCCGGCCGACCACCGGGACCCGGCGGTGCTGGACGAGGTGTGGGCCCGGTTCCGCGCGGGGATCGAGCCGCTGCGGCGGGCCGGGCGGCTCGGGAGCGTGCTGTTCCAGTTCCCGCCGTGGTTCCGGCCCGGGGAGCGGGCGGAGTCGTTTCTGCGGCAGTGTGCCGAGCGGACGGACGGCTGGCCCGTCGCCGTGGAGTTCCGGCACCCCTCGTGGTGGGAGGCGGACCGGGCCGAAGCGACGTGTGCGCTGCTCGCCCGGTACGGCATGGCCGCGGTCGCCGTGGACATGACGCAGACGCTGCCCTCCTCCGTCCCGCCGGTCACGCCCGTCACCTCGCCCCGGCTGTCCGTCGTACGGTTCCACGGGCGCAGCGCCGCGTGGGGAACCGGGAGCAAGGAGGACCGGTTCCGCTGGGAGTACGGCGAGGACGAGCTCGCCGAGTGGCTCCCCCGGGTGCGGCGGCTGGCCGAGCGGGCCGAACGGGTGCACGTGCTGTTCAACAACTGCTGCGGCGACGCGGCCGTACGCGCCGCCGAGCACATGACGCGGCTCCTCGACGGCGACAGCGACGGCGCCCGGCCGACGGCGGTCCCGAGGGTGCCTAGGGCACGATCCGCACCTGCTTCGACACCGTCACCTGGTCGACGTCCGACACCCGCACGGTCGTCTTCATCGTCCAGGTCCCGGCGAGGGGCAGATTGACGGAGTTGGTGCTCCAGTAGCCGCCCACGTCGGTGAGTTCGGCGTCGATCGGGCCGACCTTCCGGGACGGGAGGGTGAAGGTGATGCGGACCTCGGGGACCACGACCAGGCCCGTGTCGCCGCCGAAGACCACGGCCTGGACACCGTTCTCGCCGACGCGGGCCGGGTCCAGGGTGACCTCCACTTTGCCGCGTCCGGACAGCGTGGTTCCGGTGGTTCCTCCCGTGTCGAAGGGCACCGAGATGAGGGTCGTGGGCGGCAGCGCGCCCGCCGGGGCCTGCTGGGCCGCCTCGGCCTGCGCACGGCCGGGCAGCGTGCTGGTGAGCAGGGTGGTGATCAGCAACACCACGGCGGCGACGGCGACTTCGACGAGGACGGAGCGGCGCAGACCGCGACGTTCGGCGTCCCCGCCGGTACCCGCGGAAACCGCCTCCGGCGCCCCGTCCCGATCACCCGGTTTCGCCGACTCCGCCGACTCCGAAGGCTCTGCCGACTCCGAAGGCTCCACCGACTCCACCGACTCCTTCGACTCCACCTGTTCCTCCGGCTCCCTGTCCTCCCCGGGCGCCGGTGCGCCGACCGGCTGCGGCACCCGTTCCCGTACGGTCGCGGCTGCCGTCCGGGTGACGGCCGCCGGTAGCGCGAGGCGGGCCGTCCAGCGCCGCGAGTAGCCGGCCGCCAGCACCAGCACGGTCACCGCGACCAGCTTGGCCAGCAGCAGCCGCCCGTACGACGTGCCGGTCAGCGCGTCGAGGGAGCCGAGGCCGCGCCAGGACTGGTAGAGGCCGGTCACCGCCAGGACGGTCACCGAGACGAAGGCGATCCGGGAGAAGCGGGGCACGACCTCCCGCAGGGCGTCGCCGGACGCCCTGCGGATGGTCAGGAGCAGCGCCACCAGACCACCGAGCCAGACCCCGGTCGCCACCAGGTGCAGCACCGACGACGTCATCGCCACCGGCACCTGGATCCCGGCGGAGGCGTGCTCGGCCGCCGCCCAGGTCAGTGCGAGCGCGACGGCCAGGGCCGTGCCGGCCGCGAGCACGGCCGGGGTCGGCTGCCGGGGCTCTTCGCGCTTGGCCAGCCGGAGCAGGAACGCGGCGGTCAGGAGCAGGACGGCCAGCCTGGCGAGCAGGGCGAGGCCCGGGCGGCTGCTCAGGGTGCGCTCGACGGCCGAGACGTCGAACGCCGCTGCGGGGCCCGCGCCCGTCTCGTACGGGGCACGCAGCAGGAGCAGGACGACCGTCGAGCCCAGCAGCGTCCACCAGGCCGCCACCAGCGGCCTGCGCAGCGGGGAGGTGTCCGCCGGCCGGCACAGCAGCGCGAACGCCACCGTGCCGACGAGCAGCGCGGCGGCGAGGTAGGCGAGGTAGCGGGCGGCGTCGTGGAGGCCGTCGGTCAGCGGGTCCTCGGCGGGGCCGGTGTCGATCTGCGCGCTGGTCGCGGACCGTTTGCCGACGGAGAAGCTGAACGCGCCGGAGATCGGGTGGCTGTCGGCGGACACCACCCGCCAGGCCACCGTGTACGTGCCCTGCGCGAGCTTCCCGGGCAGGCCGACCCGGGCCGTGTCGGAGCGGCCGTCCGCGTGCCGCGCCGCGCCGGTGTGGACGCGGCGCTGGTCCGGGCCGAAGACGCGGAAGGAGTCGTCGAGCAGGCCGACGGACTCCGTGAAGGTCAGGGTGACGCGGCCGGGAGCCCGCTGGACGACTGATCCGTCGTCGGGGTCGGTGCTGCGGAGGGCGGCGTGGGCCGAGGCGGGGGTCGCTCCGCCGAGGAGCAGGACCAGCAGGGTGCCGAGCAGCACCAGGACTTGAAGTCGCCGGTTTCGTCCGACATTGCGCTCCTTGTTCCGCCGTTGGTCCACGTGGGTCTCCGGGGTCGGGCTGTACGGCTCCGGGTTATGTACGGGCGAGATCGGTGTAGCGCTCACCGGAGGACGGGGTGTGTTGTGCGGCGAGTGCGGGTGCGTGGGGGTTGATCGCGCCCGCGCGGCGGAGCCGCACATCGATAGAGCCCCGCGCCCCTCAAAAGACGGGTCGGCACAGCCCATGGATCTTGTCTGCCTCTGCCGGGTAGCGGGCCGTCAGGTCCCTTGCGTCTCCGTGTTCGTAGCCCTGGAACGTGAAGCCGGGTGCCATCGTGCAGCCGAACAAGGTCCACTGCCCTCCTCCGCGTACGCGGCCGCCCATCCAGGTGCCCGCCGGGACGGTGAACTGGATGTGCTGGCCGCCGAGGACGTCCGGGCCCAGTACGACCGTCCGGGTGCTGCCGTCCGGGGCGAGCAGGAGGAGCTCCAGCGGATCGCCCAGGTAGAAGTGCCAGATCTCGTCCGTGGGCAGGCGGTGGAGGGCGGAGAAGTCGTCCGCCGTGAGGAGGGCGACGATCGCCGTGCCCTCCGGCCTGCCGTCGGGGCGTTCGGGGCCCGCCCAGGTCTGGCGGAACAGGCCGCCCTCGCGGGGGATGGGCTCCAGGCCGTAGTGCGCGATGAGGTCGTCGGGCGTCACCCGGGGAAGAGTATCTCCCGGTCCAGGAAGGCGAGCTGGGCCTTCTTCTCGGGCAGGTGCACGCTTCACCGACGGCGGCCTGCTCGCGGCGACCGGCGTCCATCCCACCCTGTGGGTCCGCCTGTGGTTCGCGCAGGGGTACTGGCGGGCCACCTGAGGGGGCCGGGCTCCGGACGCGGCCGGGCCCGCCCCGGGGGATGATCGGGGCATGGACGTCACTCTTTACCTCGCCCAGGACCCCGAGGCCGACGCGCTGCTCGGCCGCAGTCCGCTCGCCGCGCTGGTCGGGATGCTGCTGGACCAGCAAGTCCCGATGGAGTGGGCGTTCAAGGGTCCGGCGACGATCGCCCAGCGGCTCGGCGCGGACGACCTGGACGCGCAGGAGATCGCCCTGCACGAACCCGAGGCCTTCGCGGCGCTGCTCTCCCAGAAGCCCGCGGTGCACCGCTACCCGGGCTCCATGGCCAAGCGGATCCAGCAGCTGTGCCAGTACCTCGTCGAGCACTACGACGGTGACGCCGAGGCCGTCTGGAAGGACGTCGGCACCGGCAAGGAGCTGCTGAAGCGACTGGCGGAGCTGCCGGGCTTCGGCAAGCAGAAGGCACAGATCTTCCTCGCTCTGCTCGGCAAGCAGCTGGGCGTCCAGCCCACCGGATGGCGGGAGGCCGCGGGCTCCTACGGCGAGCCGAGGTCCTTCCGCTCGGTCGCCGACATCACCGGCCCCGAGTCGCTGGCCAAGGTACGGGCGCACAAGCAGGAGATGAAGGCGGCGGCCAAGGCCGCGAAGGCCGCCGGCAGGTAACAGGCCTCCGCCAGGCGCATAGGACACCGGACACCGGCGCACCGGTGTCAGCCACGCGGCCCACCCCGGGTGGCGGGCCCCTCCGGCCCGGTCCGAGCATGGACCATGATCGAGCCACCGAGCGGCTCCCCCCGGGGCCGGGGCGAGCCCCCTCCCACGGCCCCGCTCCGCGTCCTCGTCGTCAGCGGCCGCGAACCACCGCTCCTGCCCGGCCTCCGGGCCGTCGGCGACCGGCCGTCCCGCGGACAGTGCCCGGCCGCTGGCCGCCGTCCACGCCCCGGCGACACCCGTCCGGAGGTGGCGGACCCGGCTGCCCGGACCCGCACGCCCGGGGCCGCCCTGGGCCGACCGGGCGGATCTCGCGGCACGGGGGATGAACGACCCCCGCGCGACGGGGATTGACCTCCCGTGAGCCCCGCACCGCAGCCGGTCCCCCGCGGCACACGCCCGAACGCGTGGCTGCGGGTGCTCGTCCTGCTGCTCGCCCTGCTCGTGCCCGGTGCGCACGCCGAAGCGCACACGGGGGCGGTGGCCGCCGTGTCCGGGGAGAGCACGGCCGTCGAGTGCGACGTCCTCGACACCGCCCCGCGCCCACCGGCCCGGGTCGTCCGCCGCACCGCCGTCCCCCTGCGTCCCGCCCTACTCACCTCCCCCGGGCCCGCGTACACCGCGCGGCGCGCCGTGCCCGTACCGCCGGGCACGCCGCACGCCCTGCGTCCCCCGCGTTCCGAGGTCCTGCGCTGCTGACCGGACCCGCCACCGGTCCAACACTCCCGCACGGAACCAGAAGGAACGACACGCCATGCTTCAAGACCCGTACGCGGTCCTGCGCGCCCTCCTGCGCGCGGAGGCCGTTCGCAGCGCCCCCAAGCCGTCCCGCCCCGAACGCGACACACGCGAGCAGCAGCCCGCCAGGAAACAGCAACGCGACTGACCCACCTACGGGGACGGAGGCGCCTGCCCCAGGGCGCGCCCGGACGACCGGCCCTAGCGCCTCCGCCGCCCCGAACGCCGCGCGGTCCCGAACAGGGACCGGGTGATCTCGTGCCCGATCTGCGTCCCCACCGACCGGGCCAGGGAGGTGAAGACCCCGCTGCCGAGCACCTGCTCGGCCTCCGACGGCTGCTCCTCCGCAGGCTCCTCGCGCGTCTCGCGCCGCGCGGCGTCCCGCATCTCGTCCGGCCCCTTCGCTCCCCGGCCGCCACCCGCCGGCCGTTCGTAGGCCGACTCCCGGTCCGCGGCCCGCGCGTACCGCCCGTACAGCGGCGACTCGGCCACCGCCCGCTCCAGGGCCTCCTGCCCGACCGGCCCCATCAGGGACTCCGGCGCCCGCAGCCGGGTCGCGGCGACCGGCGTCGGGGCGCCCTTCTCACCGAGCACCGTCACCACCGCCTCGCCCGTCCCCAGGTTCGTCAGCACCTCCTCGAGGTCGTGGGGCGACTTCGGGAAGGTCCTCACCGTGGCGTTCAGGGCCTTCTGGTCGTCGGGCGTGAAGGCGCGCAGCGCGTGCTGGACGCGGTTGCCGAGCTGGGCGAGGACGTCGGCGGGTACGTCCTTCGGAGTCCGCGTCACGAAGAAGACGCCGACCCCTTTCGGGCGAATCAGCCGCACGGTCTGCGTGATCGACTCCAGGAACGCCTCGGAGGCGTCGTCGAAGAGCAGGTGGGCCTCGTCGAGGAAGAAGACGAGCCGGGGCCTGTCGACGTCGCCGACCTCGGGCAGATCGTGGAAGAGGTCGGCGAGCAGCCACATCAGGAAGGTCGAGAACAACTGCGGCCGGTCCTGTACGGCGTTCAGCTCCAGGACCGAGACGAGGCCGCGTCCGTCCTCACCCGTCCGCAGCAACTCGGCCGTGTCGAACTCCGGCTCCCCGAAGAAACCGGACGCGCCCTGCGCCTCGAAGGCCGTGAGGGACCGCGGGAGCACCCCGGCCGTGGCGGCCGACAGACCGCCGATGGTCTTCAGCTCCTGCCGGCCCTCGTCCGAGGTCAGGAAGGTCACCACCGCCCTGAGGTCCTTGAGGTCGACCAGCTCAAGGCCCTTGCTGTCGGCGTAGTGGAAGATCAGGGCGAGGGACTGCTCCTGGGTCCGGTTCAGCCGCAGCACCTTGGCCAGCAGCACCGGGCCGAACCCGGTCACCGTGGCCCGGATCGGGATGCCCCGGCCGATGCCGCCGAGGGCGTAGTACTCGGCCGGGAACCCGGTTCCCGTCCAGCGCTGGTCGACGTCCCGCGCCCGGCCCTCGACCCGGGCGTCGGCGCGGCCCGGCGCGGCGATCCCGGAGAGGTCGCCCCGGATGTCGGTGAGGAAGACCGGCACGCCCTGGGCGGACAGTTGCTCGGCGATCAACTGAAGCGTCTTGGTCTTGCCGCTGCCCGTGGCGCCCGCGACCAGTCCGTGGCGGTTGAGCATCGCCAGCGGCACCCGGATCCGCGCGTCCGGCAGGCACCGCCCGTCCCACAGCAGGGCGCCCAGATGCAGGGCCGGGCCGGAGAAGCTGTAGCCCGAGGCGATCCTCAGAACCTCCTGGGGGAGAGCGGCCGCGCGGGCGGACACCTCGGGTGCGGGGGGCGGCGACGCGGTCTCACGGTCAGGCATGTCACGCCTCTGTTCCCGGTTCGTACCGCCTTGTGGGTATTTTTTCAGCGTCGCACTCCGTCGCCACGGCTGCGCCCGGAAGGTCCCGCCCGGTAGGCTTTCCGTGTGATCTTCAAGCGCATCGGAAACGGCCGGCCGTACCCCGACCACGGCCGGGACAGCACCCGGCAGTGGGCGGACGTCGCGCCGCGCCCGGTCCGCCTCGATCAGCTGGTGACGACGAAGCAGCAGCTCGACCTGGAGACCCTGCTCGCCGAGGACTCGACGTTCTACGGCGACCTCTTCGCGCACGTCGTGAAGTGGCAGGGCGACCTGTACCTGGAGGACGGCCTGCACCGCGCGGTGCGGGCCGCGCTGCAGCAGCGCCAGGTGCTGCACGCGCGCGTGCTCGAGCTCGACTGACACTCGCCGGTGACGGGTTGGCCCTTTCGGGTTCTGCTGGGCGACGTCGAATGATCATCTAGTAGGCATCGTCGCCCGGGCGCACTACGCTGCGCTCATGAGCATGCTGACTCCCCCCGGCATGGGCGGCAAGTACCGCATCACGGGCAACAAGTACCCCCGGATGCGCAGTCCCCGGCGGCACGGCAGGCTCGTCGTCCTGGTCGTCGCCTCCGCGGCTGTGCTCGGCGTGGGCGGCTGGGGCACCTTGCAGCTCATCGACGTCTTCACCGGGGGCGGCAGGAAGGCGTCGGCGGCCGCCGACGCCACGGACTGCGCGCCCACGACCAAGGCGAGCCCGAGCCCCTCGCCCAGCGCGAAGCCCCTGCCCGAGCCGCGCACGATCACGGTCAACGTCCTCAACGCCACCACCCGCAGCGGTCTGGCGAAGAAGACCGCCGACGAGCTGAAGAAGCGCGGCTTCAAGATCGGCGACGTGGGCAACGCGCCCAAGGAGTACGACAAGAAGGTGAAGGGCGCCGGCATGCTGCTCGGCCCCGCCTCCGCCCTCGACACCTCACTGCCCGTCCTCGGCACCCAGCTCCCCGGCGCCGCGCACCGCACCGAGGCGGCCCGCGAGGGCGACGCCGTCGACCTCGTCATCGGCGACGCCTTCAAGACGCTGGCGAAACAGCCGGACGCCGACCGGGCCCTGACCAAACTGGCCAGTCCCGAGCCGGCGCCCACGTCGAAGAAGAACTGCTAGGGCCTGACATCAGGCCCGAGGGGGTTTACGGCCCCAGGGGGCTTACTCGGCCGCCCCGTACATCCGGTCCCCCGCGTCGCCGAGGCCCGGCACGATGTAGCCGTGCTCGTTCAGGCGCTCGTCGACCGAGGCGGTCACGACCGTCACCGGCGTGCCCGCCAGCTCGCGCTCCATGATCTCCACGCCCTCCGGCGCGGCCAGCAGCACCACGGCGGTCACGTCGTCGGCGCCGCGCCGGATCAGCTCCTGGATCGCCGCGACCAGCGTGCCGCCGGTGGCGAGCATCGGGTCCAGCACGTACACCTGACGGCCCGACAGGTCCTCCGGCATACGCGTGGCGTACGTGGACGCCTCGAGCGTCTCCTCGTTGCGGATCATGCCGAGGAAGCCCACCTCGGCGGTCGGCAGCAGCCGGACCATGCCGTCCAGCATGCCGAGGCCGGCCCGCAGGATCGGCACCACCAGCGGACGCGGGTGGGACAGCTTGACGCCCGTGGTCACGGCCACCGGCGTCTGGATGTCGACCTGTTCGGTGCGTACGTCGCGCGTGGCCTCGTAGGCGAGCAGGGTGACCAGCTCGTCGGCGAGACGACGGAAGGTCGCGGAGTCGGTGCGCTGGTCGCGCAGCGTGGTGAGCTTGTGGGCGACCAGGGGGTGGTCGACGACGTGGAGACGCATGTCCACAACAGTAACCGGGCCGGTTGACGCCGGCCGCACGGCAAGCCCCCCGCTCGGTCGCCACCCGTTCGCCTGCGTCAACCGCTCGACCGGGGGAAAACGAGAAGGACGCACTGGGGTGGTGAGACTGATGCCCGACCGGGCTTACCGAGACGATCCGACGCCGCGCGCACGAGCCGGGACGGACCCGACGTCCGACAACAGGGGCCGGAGCGGGGAGACCGCCCGGCCCGACGAGAGCATCCGGGCCTCGCTGACCGGGCTCACCGGACGGGCGGGACGGGCCGGGCCGGACGACACCGGCGAGACCGACGCCGAGCGCCGCCGGCGCCGCGCCCGGTTCCTGCGCGACCTCGCCGAGGCCCGGGAGCTGCGCGACCGCGTCCAGCCGCGCCGTGTCAAGGTGGCCCGGCTGCGGCACGCCATGCGCATGCGCACGTTCCGCTGGTAGGAAAGCTGGTAGGAAACGAGTGAGGAAACGCGCGGGGAAGATCACGAACCGCGTGGACGTTGTCGGGCTGACCGTGCGTGGAGCAGGGGAAAGCCGCGTACGATCCGCTGGTGGCGGCAACGAGCGTGCGAGCAGAACTGCCGGACACAGGGAGCCGAAGACGTCCCCTGAACGCCTTGTTTCTGCCACGATTCCGAGTGGGCGGGGCTCGGAGCAGCACTCCCCGCCCACAACCTCCGCCGGGGGAACCCCCAACCGGCACGCCTATGACCAGTGGGAGAGTCACGGTGTACTTCGCCGCACTGCTCGCGCGCACCGAAGACGGGTGGGAAGCGAGCGACACAGAGCTCGACGATGTGGAGACCCTGTCGGATCTGGCCGACCTGGCCCGTGAAGCCTCCCCCGACGAGGACACGGTGCTCGTGCTCATCGAGCAGGAGGACGCCTGGTTCGGCGTCGTCCGCGTGGACGGCGAGGAAGACCCTCGCATCTACGTCTCGGACGCCGCCGCCGCTGCCCGCAGCAGCTACGGCGAGATCCTGCTCACCGACGAGCTGCTCGGCCGCGACCCGGACGACGGGGACGACCTGGACGCCCTCGACCTCGACGGCACCGAGGACGGTGAACCCGACGGGGACGACGAGTCCGACGCAGGTGACGGGGCCGCCGGTTCCGCCGAGCTCGTGCCGCACGGCCCGGTCGGCGACGCCCAGATCCTCGACGACGTCGGCGTGAGCGAGAAGGAACTGCGCTCGATGTCGGCGGACGCCGTCACCGAGATCGCCGAGTTGCTCGGCGCCTCGGAGACCCTGGAGACCGTCCGCTGACCGCTCCCGCCACCCCAGGACCGCCGGACCCCGTACGGGACCCCTGGCGGCCCGCGATGCGGCTCGCCCTGGACGAGGCCGCCGGGGCCGTCCGGGGCGGGGACGTCCCCGTCGGCGCCGTCGTACTCGCCCCGGACGGCACGACCGTGCTCGCGTCCGGGCACAACGAACGCGAGGCCGGCGGCGATCCGACGGCCCACGCGGAACTCCTCGCCCTCCGGCGGGCCGCCGCCGAACTCGGCACGTGGCGACTCGCCGGCTGCACCCTCGTCGTGACGCTGGAGCCCTGCACCATGTGCGCGGGCGCGATCCAGCAGTCCCGCGTCGACCGGCTCGTCTACGGCGCCCGCGACGAGAAGGCCGGTGCGGTCGGCTCCCTGTGGGACCTCGTCCGCGACCGGCGGCTCAACCACCGCCCCGAAGTGATCGAGGGCGTCCTCGCCGAGGAGTGCGCCCAGCTGCTCACCGAGTTCTTCCGGGCCCGCTGAATACCGATTTCAAAGCACGTGGCACCTTGCTGTAAGGTCTCCCTCGGTAGCGTGTCCGAGCGGCCGAAGGAGCTCGCCTCGAAAGCGAGTGTGGCGCAAGTCACCGAGGGTTCAAATCCCTCCGCTACCGCTTGGGAAGGGCCCCGTCTCCGGACGGGGCCCTTCGTGCGATCTGCCCCTTCGTGTCCTCGGACCTTCGTGCGATCATGTGCGCTGTTTGAGACACCAGTGACAGGGGAGGCCGCGATGGCGGTGAACGCGAAGAAGGTCGCCGTCTACGTGCTCGTGGTCTTCGCGCTGTACGTGATCGTCACGGATCCGGCCAAGGCCGCCGACTACGTGCAGATAGGGTTCCAGGGCGTATCGGACGCCGCCCAGGCCCTCGGCGACTTCGCCACGTGGGTCGCCAACGGAGGTAAGTGATGATCCGCCACCTGGTCCTCTTCAAGCTCAACGAGGGCGTCGAGCGCGACGACCCCCGGGTCGTGAACGGCGTCGAGGCCTTCCGCTCGCTCGACGGCAAGATCCCCGAGCTCCGCTTCTGGGAGCTCGGCTGGAACGTCAGCGACCGCCCCATCGCCTACGACTTCGCCATCAACTCGGCCTTCGACGACGCGGAGGCGCTGCGCCGGTACGTGGAGCACCCCGACCACCAGGCGGGTGTCGCGCTGTGGCGGGAGTTCGCCACCTGGGTGATCGCCGACTACGAGTTCTGACCCGTTCCGGCGCGTTCCGACGCGTTCCGACCCCCTGAGTCCCGAAGCGCTTCGAGCCCCCGTCATTCCGACGGGGGCTCTGCGCTTGCCCCTCAACACGTAGTTATGAGGTGCTTGCACACAGTGCACATCTCTTGTGATGCTATGACCGCTTTTGGTAGAGCGTGGACGGGTGAGTTGTCGGATGACGAGGTGGAGTTGACCGTGCTGGCCAGTACCGCACCTCAGGCACCGTCCTCGCCTCAGGCACCGTCCTCGCCTAAGGAACAGTCCTCACCTCAGGAACAGTCCTCGGAAGCGGCTCCCCGGCGGAGCCGGGGCGCCGACACCCGTGCCCTCACGCAGGTGCTGTTCGGGCAGCTCAAGGAGCTCCAGCCGGGCACGTCGGAGCACGACCGGGTGCGCGGGGCGCTCATCGAGGCCAACCTGCCGCTGGTCCGCTACGCGGCCGCCCGTTTCCGCTCCCGCAACGAGCCGATGGAGGACGTCGTCCAGGTCGGCACGATCGGGCTCATCAACGCCATCGACCGCTTCGACCCCGACCGGGGCGTGCAGTTCCCGACGTTCGCGATGCCGACGGTCGTCGGGGAGATCAAGCGGTACTTCCGCGACAACGTCCGCACGGTCCACGTGCCGCGCCGGCTGCACGAGCTGTGGGTGCAGGTCAACAGCGCGACCGAGGACCTGACCACCTCGTTCGGGCGGACCCCGACGACCGCGGAGATCGCCGAGCGGCTGCGGATCACCGAGGACGAGGTGCTGTCCTGCATCGAGGCCGGGCGGTCGTACCACGCGACCTCGCTGGAGGCCGCGCAGGAGGGCGACGGGCTGCCGGGGCTGCTGGACCGGCTCGGCTACGAGGATCCGGCGCTGGACGGGGTGGAGCACCGGGATCTCGTACGGCATCTTCTCGTACAACTGCCCGAACGGGAGCAGCGGATCCTGCTGCTGCGGTACTACAGCAATCTCACGCAGTCTCAGATCAGCGCGGAACTCGGTGTCTCGCAGATGCATGTCTCGCGGCTACTCGCGCGTAGCTTCCAGCGATTGCGGTCTGCCAACAGGATCGACGCCTAACCGGACACCTGCTCGAAAGGTCACCAGGGTGGGGGAATCGCTGGTCAGAGCCGTTCGCGGCCTTTTTTGGCCGACGCGGCGTCAGACCCCTTGTTTGCAGGGCGGATTCGCGTCTCAGATGTCGACATGTCACTACAGCGTGTTGCCGACATGTGACATTCTGCGGGAAGCGCGTTTGCCGGGGCTTCGGCGCCGGTATTCAGGTGAAGGCTGCGTTCCTCTGAAGGGGGCGTCGCCGCGACCGTCCCGCGACCCAAAGGGGGTGGCATGTCCGCAGAACAGGGCAGCTCGAAGGTGCTCACGCTCGCGGAGAGCGAGTCAGCTCCCCATGCTCTCGACTCACTCGGCCCCATCGACGATGCTCCGGCCGAGCTCGCGACCGAGCCCGCCCCGGTGCTTCCGGCCGCGGGCGCCATCGACACCCGCACCCTGTCCCGCTCCCTGTTCCTGCGGCTGGCCGCGCTGGATGAGGACAGCCCCGAGCGTGCCTACGTCCGGGACACGCTGATCGAGCTCAATCTGCCGCTGGTGCGGTACGCGGCGGCGCGGTTCCGGTCCCGCAACGAGCCGATGGAGGACATCGTCCAGGTCGGCACGATCGGGCTGATCAAGGCGATCGACCGGTTCGACTGCGAACGGGGCGTCGAGTTCCCGACGTTCGCGATGCCAACCGTGGTCGGTGAGATCAAGCGGTTCTTCCGCGACACGTCGTGGTCGGTGCGGGTGCCGCGCCGGCTCCAGGAGCTGCGGCTCGCGCTGACCAAGGCCAGTGACGAGCTGTCGCAGAAGCTGGACCGCTCTCCGACCGTGACCGAACTCGCCTCCGTGCTCGGGGTGTCCGAGGAGGACGTGGTCGACGGGCTGGCGGTGGGGAACGCGTACACGGCGTCCTCGCTGGACTCTCCGGCGCCGGAGGACGACGGTGGCGAGGGGTCGCTGGCGGACCGGCTGGGGTACGAGGACACCGCCCTGGAGGGCGTCGAGTACCGGGAGTCGCTGAAGCCGCTGCTGGCCAAGCTGCCGCCCCGTGAGCGGCGGATCATCATGCTGCGCTTCTTCGCGAACATGACGCAGTCGCAGATCGGCGAGGAGGTGGGCATCTCCCAGATGCACGTCTCCCGTCTCCTGACGCGGACGCTGGCGCAGCTGCGGGAAGGCCTCATCTCGGACTGAGCACGCACCGCCGCTCGCGCCTGGCCGTCAGGCGCGAGCGTGCGTGTGGGTCGGGGCCGCGCCGGGGGGTGTCCGTCCTCGGAACGGCGCGACCAGGTCACCTACCGGCTGACTGGCATCACACGCGCGGCCCAGCTGCCCTCGCTGCGGGCAATCGTGCCGCTGGGGCGATGGGGGTCCCCCCTGCTCGAGCGGAGCCGAGAGCTTGGGGGAGGGTAGGCGCAGCGGCACCCCGCTACGCCGGGCTGCGCACCCACCTGCCCCCAGCACCAACGCCGGGTTCCGGAAAACCCGCCGTACTTGTCACAGCCCTGGCGCGTTACGCCAGCGCCAGCCACGCCACCGCCGCGACAACCGCGACGGCGACGACGACGCCGAGGATGAGACCGACACGCGGACCGCTGCTGCCGGTCGCCGCCGCCTGCCGCCCCCGCGGCTCCTCGTCGACGAACGCGCGGAACATCTGGGTGCTGCCGGCGGGGTCGTGATTGCCCTGCGGGGCCTGGTTGTTAGCCATGGCCCGAGACCCTAGCGAAAACGCCGGGGCTCCCCAAGTGGGGGTTGGCGTTCCGTTTGGTCCCGCCTGACCCGTACTGCCGGGCTCGCCACCTGCACATTTACTGTCGCAATACTTGCCTTTGCCAAGTTTTTATGCTGCACCCACCTCTTTTATTTGCCTTCAGCAACCAACAGCTTCTATGGTTGCCCTAAGCAACGAAAGCGGGAGGTGTCATGGCCGAGAGGGCGCAGTACGAAGAGCTGGTCCGCCAGTTCAGTGCCTTCGGCGCCGTGAAGCGGGAACTCGGCCGGATCATGCCGGCCGAATGCCCCGGCGGGTCGGCGGCCGTGCTGACCCTGCTGGGCCGCCATGGCGACATGCGCATGAGCAAGCTCGCCGAGCTGCTCGCGGTGGACATGTCGGTCACCAGCCGCCATGTCGCGCACGTCGTGGCGCGCGGCTGGATCGAACGCTCCCCCGACCCCGCGGACAAGCGCTCGCGCATCCTGCGCCTCACCCCCGCGGGCCACGCGCAGCTCGACGAGCTGTCCCGGCGGACCACCGAGGTGCTCGAAGAGCGCCTGAGCGACTGGTCCGACGAGGACGTCCGCCGGCTCACGCAGCTGATGGCACGGCTGCGGGAGAGCTTCGACTGCCGGCCCGCGGCCCGGGCGGCACCACCCGCTGTCGAACAGACCACCCGTACACCCGCAAGCACGTAAGAAAAGGAAGCCCATGGCAACGACCACACCAGCCGGTGTGCGGGCTCATGCCAAGCACGGAGGAGGCTCCCACGGCCCCTCCGGCGGCGGCGCTCCGATGACGCACCGGCAGATCATGGAGGCCCTCACCGGCCTCCTGCTCGGCATGTTCGTCGCGATCCTGTCGTCGACGATCGTCTCCAACGCCCTGCCCCGGATCATCGGCGACCTCGGCGGCGGCCAGAGCGCCTACACCTGGGTCGTGACCGCGTCCCTGCTGACGATGACCGCGTCCACGCCGCTGTGGGGCAAGCTCGCCGACCTGTTCTCCAAGAAGCTGCTGATCCAGCTCGCGCTGGTCATCTTCGTGCTGGGCTCGGCGGCGGCCGGCATGTCGCAGAACCCCGGCATGCTCATCACCTTCCGCGCGGTCCAGGGCATCGGCATGGGCGGCCTGTCCGCGCTGGCCCAGATCATCATGGCGGCGATGATCTCGCCGCGTGAGCGCGGCCGTTACAACGGCTACCTCGGCGCCGTCTTCGCCACGGCCATGGTCGGCGGTCCGCTGGTCGGCGGTGTCATCACCGACACCGACTGGCTCGGCTGGCGCTGGTGCTTCTACGTCGGCGTGCCCTTCGCCGTGATCGCCCTGATCGTGCTGCAGAAGACCCTCCACCTGCCCGTGGTGAAGCGGAAGGTCAAGGTCGACTGGGCCGGCGCCTTCTTCATCACCGCGGCCGTCTGCCTGCTGCTGATCTGGGTCACCTTCGCCGGTGACAAGTACGACTGGGTCTCCTGGCAGACCTACGCGATGGTCGGCGGCTCTATCGCGCTGCTGGCGCTGTTCGTCCTCGTCGAGGCGAAGGCCAGCGAGCCGATCATCCCGCTGCGGCTGTTCCGCAACCGCACCATCACGCTGGCCTCCGTGGCCTCCCTGTTCGTCGGCGTCGCGATGTTCTCCGGCACCGTCTTCTTCAGCCAGTACTTCCAGCTGGCGCGGGACAAGTCGCCGACGATGTCCGGTGTCATGACGATCCCGATGATCGCGGGTCTGTTCGTCTCCTCCACCCTCTCCGGCCAGGTCATCACCCGGACGGGGCGCTGGAAGGGATGGCTGCTCGGCGGCGGTGTGCTGGTGACGGCCGGCCTCGGGCTGCTCGGCACGATCCGGTACGACACCGAGTACTGGCACATAGCGATCTTCATGGCGCTGATGGGTCTCGGCATCGGCATGATGATGCAGAACCTGGTGCTCTGCACGCAGAACCAGGTGGAGCCGGGCGACCTGGGTGCCGCCAGCTCCACGGTGACCTTCTTCAGGTCCCTGGGCGGTGCCGTCGGCGTCTCGGCGCTGGGCGCGGTCCTGGGCAACAAGATCACCGACTACGTCAAGGACGGCCTCGCCGGCCTCGGGGCGAAGGGCGCGGCCATGGGCCACGCCGGCACCGGCGGGGGCGGCATCCCCGACCTCGACGCGATGCCCGCGCCGATCCGCACCGTCGTGGAGAGCGCCTACGGCCACGGTGTCGCGGACGTGTTCCTCTACTCGGCTCCGCTGGCGCTGCTCGCCCTGCTCGTGTCGCTGTTCATCAAGGAGGTCCCGTTGAAGACGAAGGGCGGGCTGGCCCAGGCGGCGGAGAAGGACGCCCCGGCCGCGGACGCCCCCGTGGAGGTTCCCGCCGAGACTCCCGCCGGCGAGAAGGCCGTGCCGAGCTGGGCCGTGTCGGAGACCGAGGCCGCGGGCGAGACCGGGCCCGAGGGGACGCAGCGGCTCGCCGCCGTCGCGACCGTGGCCCGGGCCGAGCAGCCCGCGTCCGGTGGGGGCGGTGTGCCGGTCCGCGGCTTCGTGCGCGGCGCCGAGTCCGCACCCGTGCCGCAGGCCGCCGTCACCCTGATCTCCCTGGCCGGACGGCAGTTGGGCCGGTCCGTGGCCCAGGCCGACGGGTCCTACACCCTCGACGCGCCGGGCGCCGGGTCGTACGTCCTGATCGCCTCGGCCGACGGCTTCCAGCCGCAGGCGTCCACGGTCGTGGTGAACGACGAGCCGGTCGCCTACGACATCCTGCTCAGCGGCACCAGCGGGCTCACGGGCCTGGTGCGGGCCGCCGGGAGCGGGCAGCCGGTCAAGGACGCGATGGTCATCGTGACCGATGTGCGCGGGGACCTGCTGGCCACCGGGGCCACCGGTGAGCAAGGCGAGTTCTCCTTCGCCGAGCTGGTGCCGGGCGCCGTGACCGTCGCGGTGAACGCCGCCGGATACCGGCCGCGCGCCCTGCCCGTCGAGGTGGGCGGCACCGGGGTCACCCGGGTCGAGATCGACCTGGACTCGGGCGCCAGCGTCCAGGGCGTCGTCCGCGCCCCGCACGGCCCGCTGGCCGACGCCCGGGTGACGCTGGTCGACCAGGCCGGCAACGTCGTCGGCTCGGCCACGACCGGCACGGACGGGGCGTACGCCTTCACCGACCTGGACGGCGGCGAGTACACGGTCATCGCCACGGGCTACCCGCCGGTGGCCACCGCCCTGACGGTGACGGGCGCCGGCACCGACGCGCACGACATCGAGCTCGCCCACCCCGGCGAGTAGTCCGACCCCGGCCCGTGGCAGGTGGGCGCGCTCTGAGCGGAGGTGCGCCCCCTGTCGCGGGCCGGTTTCTTATCGAGGAGTAGCTGAGATGGGACTGACCGCGAGGATCCGTACCCGGGACGGTTGGGCCGTGTCGCACGCGGTTGTCACGGTGGCGGACATGAGGGGCGCGCAGGTGCTGCGTGCCGAGGCCGACGCCGAGGGCGCCGTACGGGACACGACGTCGTTGGAGCCGGGGGCGTACACCGTCATCGTCACGGCCGTCGGGTACGCGCCCGCGGCGTCCAGCGTGATCGTCACGGCGAGCGGCCGGGCCGAGGTCGGCACGGTGACGCTGGCCCGGCAGGGCGGCACCGAGCTGCCGCCGCCGGGCCCCTGGACCGTCGACCCGGTGCACTCCAGCGTGGCCGCGGTGGCACAGCACCTGGGCATCTCCAGCGTGCACGGGCGGTTCACCGAGTTCTCCGGCTCGTTCGAGATCGCCCCGGACGACGTCACCAAGTCTCGCGTGGAGGCGGTGATCAGGGCCGCGTCCGTCGACACGGGCAACGGCATGCGGGACGGGCACCTGAAGTCACCGGACTTCCTCGATGTCGAGCGGTTCCCCGAGATCACCTACCGGTCGACCGGGCTGACGGCGACCGGGTCCGACCGGTGGACGGTCCACGGCGAGCTGGGCATGCACGGCGTCGTACGGCCGGTCGACCTGGACCTGGCCTACCTCGGCACCGGCCCGGACCCGTGGGGCGGCACCCGAGCGGCGTTCCGCGCCACGACCGAACTGCACCGCGAGGACTTCGCGATGAACTACAACCAGGTCCTCCAGGCCGGCATCGCCGCCATCGGCACGACCCTCAAGGTGGAGCTGGACATCCAGGCCGTGCAGGGCGAGTCACTTCCGGCGGTCTGAGTCCGGGGCGGAGATCCTCGCCACCAACTGGCCGCACAGGTCACGGAGCTTGACGTTGCGGTTCTGTGAGGCGCGGCGCAGCCGCTCCAGTGCGAGGTTCGCGTCGATCCGTTCCCGGGCCATGAGGATGCCGATCGCCTGGTCGATGACGCTGCGGGAGAGCAGCGCGGTGCGCACGTCCGCCGCCGACTGGCGTCGGCGCTCGATGTGCAGGGCCACGTCGATCGCGTCACCCGCTCGTGCGGCGAAGGTACGGGCCGTGTCCCGGCCCGTGCCCAGTGCGTCGGCCCGGACGCCGTAGAAGTTGATCGCCGCGCCCGCCGCGTCCTCGACGGCCAGCGGCACCGCCAGCACGCACCGGACGCCCGTGGACAGCGCGTACGACGTGTACGAGGGCCAGCGGGACTCCTCCGCCAGGTTCGGGGCGTACTGCTCCTCACCCGTCTCGGCGGCGTCGACGCAGGGGCCCGAGTCGTTCTCGTACTGCCGCTGGTCCAGGCCGCTCGGCAGGCCGTCGCTGCCGGCCAGGGTGAGCAGCCGGCCCGCCCGGCTCACCGTGATGCTGCACGCGGCGGCCCCGGGCACCTCCTGCACCGCACGGTCGGTCAGATCGCGCAGCAGGGTGTCGAGACCACTGCTGCGCACCATCGCCTGGTCCAGCGTGTCGGACGTCTCGGAACTCATGACCGTACGGGTATCCCGTCGCTCCCCGAACACGCCCCCCTGACGTGACCCGGCCCGCCTCAGGAGGTGTTGTGGGTGTCGACGATCCGGCGGGCGATGTCGCGCAGCTTGACGTTCTCCCGCTGGGAGGCCCGCACCAGGCTCTCGAAGGCGGCGGCCGCGTCGATGCCCTGACGCTCCATGAGGATGCCGGTGGCCTGGCCGATCAGGTCCCGGGTGTGCATGGCCTCGGTGAGCTGCTCACGCACGCTCACGGAGTCCAGGGCGATGCTGACGTGCGCGGTGAACAGCCGGCCGATGCGCGTAGCGGCCTCGTCGAAGGCGCCCGGTTTGCGCGCGTAGGCCGTGAGCACGGTCAGCCGGCGGCGGTCGGTGCGCAGCCGCAGCGACAGCGCCGAGCGCAGCCCCAGGGCCGCCAGCACGTCCCAGCCGCCGTCGGCCTCGCTGTCCGTTATCCGCGCCACCGGGCTGTGCCACAGCTGTTCCCAGTGTCCGTGCTGTTCGCGGCCGCCGTGCCGGGCCTCGGCGGCGCGCACCACCTCGTCGGTCCAGGCGAGGGTGCGGATCTTGTTGCCACGGTCGATCTCGGAGACGCCGGCGTGTTCGGCCCCCGGCAGGATGTGGACGGCCAGCCGGGCCGCCGTACGCAACGTGCCGTGCGGCGTGGGTGCCTCGTGGAGCTGCTGAGACGCCACCGTCAGCGCTTCGGCCAGCTCAAAACCGACCGGAAAACGGGGCAAATCAGGAAACTCGGACGCAGCCACCACGAACCTCTTCGGCATGCACGGCCATGGCCGTGCGCAGGAGAGCTCCGCAGCACATTCCCGACTGCGAGCACAGGACGGACAGCACTCTAACTGCTCGGTTGCCTCGAAGTGACGTCCGGCCGACGGGCGCGCCAGGCGCTTCCGCCCACGCCCCCGGCGTGATGGAATGGCCGCGGGTCAGGAAGCGGCCTTACCGGAATCCGGACGAACGTCTGCCAGGTGAGTGCTGTGACCTTCCTCCCGAATCCCACCGAACCGCGGGGCCTGCCGGGTCGCGTCCACCTCACCATGCCCGCGGAGATCGACTTCTGCAACGCGGCGGAACTGCTTCCGCTTGTGCTCTCCGAGGCCCGGGCCCGCGGTGACCGGCTGGAGGTGCTCGTCCTCGACCTGACCGCGACTTCCTTCATGGACTCCCAGGGCGTCCGCCTCGTCAACGACATACGCCACCGGCTGCGCCCCGGGGCTCAGGTGCGCCTGGTGGCCCGGACAGAAGGGGTCGCGAGCCGCGTCCTGGAGCTGACCGGGCTGCGCCGCGACGTCCCCGTGTACGACGATCTCGCGGAGGCCCTCGCGTCGTAGGCTGGCGCCATGGCACCGAACATCGCGACGAACACCCGCGTCTCCCTCGACGAGTTGCTCGACTTCGTGCGCCCCCGCCACCACGCGATCCTGCTGACCCGACGCGCCGACGGCGACCCCCAGGGCTCCCCCCTGACCTGCGGCGTCGACGACTCCGGCCGGATCGTGGTCTCCACCTACCCGGAGCGCGCCAAGACCCGCAACGCCAAGCGGGACCCCCGGGTGAGCCTGATCGTGCTCAGCGACGACTGGAACGGCCCCTGGGTCCAGATCGACGGCACGGCCGAGGTCGTCGACGCCCCCGACTCCGTCGAACCGCTCGTGGAGTACTACCGGAACATCGCCGGGGAACACCCCGACTGGGACGAGTACCGCGCGGCCATGGCCAAGCAGGGCAAGTCGATCATCCGGATCACGCCGGAGCGGTGGGGCCCGGTGGCGACGGGCGGGTTCCCGGCGCGGCTGGTCGAAGGGGAGTAGCCGGCGGCGTGCCCGGCGCCTGGCTCACTCCCGGGCGACCATCGTCTCGATGCCGGCGATCAGCAGTTCCACCGCGAACTCGAAGTCCCGCTCCAGCATCTCCTCCACCGTCTCCCCGCCGCGCGCCTCCATGAGCGCCCGCGACTCCCGCATGACGTCGGCGGCCTGCGGGGCCTCGGTCACCGTGCTGACGGCGTCCTGGAAGTACTCGTCCATGGTCATGCCGGTGGCCGCGGCCCGGGTGGAGAGATGGCCCTCGAGCGTGCCGTAGCCGTAGACGAACTGGAAGACGGCCGAGATCCCACTCGTGAGCCGCTTCGCGGGCAGCCCCGTCCTGCGCATGACGCGCTGCACGACCCGCGAGAACGCCAGGTTGTTGGGGCCGATGTTGAGGAAGGTGCCGACCAGCGCGGACACCCAGGGGTGCCGCACCAGCAGGGCCCGGTACTCCCGGGCGAGCGCCCGCACCTGGTCGCGCCAGTCCGCGTCGGCGGCCTCCGGGTCGGGCAGGACCATCTCGCCCATGACCGCGTCCAGGGCGAGCTCGAGAAGGTCGTCCTTGGTGTCGACGTACCAGTAGACGGACATCGCGGTGACGTTCAGCTCACCGGCCAGCCGTCGCATCGAGAACTTCGGCAGCCCCTCGGCGTCCAGCAACCGGACCGTCACCTCGGTGATCCGCTCCCGGTCCAGCCCCGACGGCTGCCCCCCGCCCCGACGCCGGTGCGCCTTGCCTTCCAGCCAGACACTGGTCCGCGGCGGACGCTCAGCCGCTTTCCCCATGGCGCACCTTCCTCAACATTCAACGCCGATCATGCCAGGCGCCATTCTTTGCTCGGGGGCGCGGGACTGTGCCGACGTGCGGCTCCGCCGCGTGGGCGCGACCAGCCACGACCGGCCCGCACACACACCACGACCGCACACCCCGAGCTCCTAGGCGGATTCTGCCCGCTCAGCCCTCCGCAGCAACGCGGCCGCGACCAGTCCACCAGCCAGTACGGCAACCGCCCCCACCAACTGACTGGTCTCCAACCCGGAGGCGAACGCGTCGGCGATCCGCGCCTTCTCCGCAGCCGAGTCCGCCCCCGCCAGCGCCGCCGGCAACGACGCCGCCGAAACAGCCACCAGAGACGCGAAACGGGAGTTGAGCACAGCCCCCAGGACGGCGACACCCAGCCCGTTCCCGAACTCCGCGAGCGTCCCGTTGATCCCCGCTCCCACACCCGCCTTCTCCGGCGGAATCGCCCCCATGATCGCGTTGGCCATGGCCGGCATGGACAGCGCCACCCCCGCACCCATCACGACCAGGCCGAGCAGCATCCCCTCGTACCCGTGCCCGCCGAGCAGCGCGATGGCCGCGAGCCCGGCCGACACCAGGGTCATGCCGAAGGCGATGGCCCCGGGCGTGCCGACCTTGAGCACCAGCTTCGCCCCGAGCCCGGTGAAGTTGAGCACGACGACGGTCAGCGCCAGCGGTGCCGTCCGCAGCCCGGCGTCCAGCGGCTCGTAGCCGAGCACGAACTGCAGGTGCTGGGTGAGCAGGAACAGCGAGCCCGTCATGCCGAACGCCACGAGGATCGCGCCCGCGACCGCACCGACGAACTTCTGGTTGCGGAAGAAGTGCATGTCGAGCATCGGGTGCTCGGTGCGCAGCTCCCACGTCACGAACAGACCGAGGACGGCCAGGCCGACCAGGGCCGAGACCAGCACCTGCGCGGAGGTCCAGCCGTGCTCGGGGCCGGTGATGATCGCGTACACCACGGCCGTCATGCCTATGGTCGACAGCACCGCGCCGACCAGGTCGGGCCGGTCACCGGCCTTGTGCTTGGACTCGGGTACGAGCGCGGCGACCGCGATCAGGCCGAGCAGGGCGACCGGCAGGTTGATCAGGAAGATCGCGCCCCACCAGAAGTGGTTCAGCATCACGCCGCCGATGAGCGGCCCGGCCGCGAACCCGAGCGAACTGACCGTGGACCAGAGCGCGATGGCCTTCACGCGCTCCTTGTCGTCGAAGATCTGCACGACGACCGCGAGGGTCGTGGTCATCAGCAGGGCACCGCCGACGCCCATGCCCGCACGGGCCGCGATCAGCTGGGCCGGGCTCTGGGAGAGGCCGGCCGCCAGTGAGCCCACGCCGAAGACGGCCAGGCCCGACATCAGCATCAGCTTGCGGCCGTAGCGGTCGGCGGCGTTGCCCGCCGTGAGGAGCAGGCCGGACTGCACCAGTGAGTAGGCGTTCATCATCCACTGGACGTCGGCGGTCGTCGCGTCCATCTCGCGGGTGAGCGAGGGGATCGCCACGTTGAGGATCGTGTTGTCGAGCAGCACGGTGAGCTGCGCGAGACAGATGACACCGAGGATCAGCCAGCGTTGGGGATGACCGCCGGGGGCTGTCTCGGGCAGAGCCGTTTCCTGTGGGGACGTCGTCATGCTGTACACCGTAGAATGATCCCCATACGCTGTACAACCGAGTTTTCCCGGGACAGGACGAAGGGCGGCGGCTCTCGGCCACCGCCCTTCCCCGCTTCGGTCACCGCCCTTCCCCGCTTCGTGCGACTGTCAGCTGCTCGTCTTCTGCGTGAGGTCGTAGAAGGTGGCCGAACCGACCGTGACCTTCTTGAAGTTGGCCTCGACCCAGGAGGTGATCTGGGAGGACGTGCCGTCGCTGCTGCCGCCCATGCCACCGCCCGAGCCGGACGCGATGAAGTAGTGGATCTTCCCGTCGGTCACGTACTGCTTGAACTGGGCCGGCGTGGGGGACGGGTCCGTGCCGTTGAAGCCTCCGACGGCCATCACCGGGTCGCCGGTCGACAGCTGGTAACTCGCCGCGTTCTGGGCACCGATGGCCGCCGCGGCCCAGGTGTACCGGTCGGCGTCGGTCTCCAGCAGCTTCTTGGCCTCGGAGCTGACACTGGCGCCGTTGAGCAGACCACCCATGCCGCCACCGCCGCCCACGCCGCCCGCACGGCCTCCGTCGCCGTTCTGCTGGTTCCGGCCCTGCTGGCCCTGCTGGCCCTGCTGGTTCTGGCCGCCGCCCGGAAACCCGCCACCGGGGAAGCCGTTGCCCTGCTGGTTCTGGTTCTGGTTCTGGTTCTGGTTCTGGTTCTGTCCCTGGCCGTTGCCGTTACCGTTCCGCTGGTTCTGGCCGCCGCCGGGGAACCCGCCACCGCCGGGGAAGCCGCCACCGGGACCGCCACCGCCACCCGGTCCGCCGCGACCGCCGGCCACCGCGGGACCCGCGGTGACGATGGAGCCGCTGTGGCCCTCGTTCACCGTGGTGAGGGTGTACGCCGCCGGACCGGCCAGCGCGGCGGCGAGGCCCAGCCCGGCCGCGCCCAGAGCCAGTCGGCGTCCCAGCCGGCCGGCGAAGATCAGTCCGAGGGCCGCCGTCAGGCCGCCGACCAGGACCAGCCACTTCAGCCAGGGCAGGTAGTCGGAGGAACGGTTGAGCAGGACGTAGCCCCAGGCCGCGGTGGCGGTCATCGCCGACGCCAGGGTCAGCGACGCCCATGCCTTGTCGCGCTTCTCCCAGAGCAGCACCGAGCCCATGCCGACCAGCGGCGCGACGTAGGGGGCGAGGGCGACCGTGTAGTACTCGTGGAAGATGCCCTGCATGTAGCTGAAGACCAGCATGGTCGTGATCAGCGCGCCGCCCCAGACGAGGAACGCACCGCGGGTCACCGACGTGCGCCGGGCCATGGGGGTCCCCCCGCTCGAGCGAAGCCGAGCGTGGGGGAGCGTGGCGACCAGACCGGCGACGAGCAGGATCAGCGCGGCCGGGATCAGCCAGGAGATCTGGCCGCCGATGCTGGAGCCGAACAGCCGGTCCCAGCCGGTCTCGCCCCAGGCACCGCCGCCGTTGCCGCCACCACCGCCACCACCGCCTCCGACGCTGCCGGTCTCGTCGCCGTTGAGACGGCCCAGGCCGTTGTAGCCGAAGGTCAGCTCCAGGAAGCTGTTGTTCTGCGAGCCGCCGATGTACGGGCGAGAGGACGCGGGCCACAGCTCGACGATCGCCACCCACCAGCCGCCGGAGACGACGATCGCGGCCAGTCCGGCGGCGAGTTGGCCGATCCGCCTCTTCACCGGGACCGGCGCGCACACCGCGTACACGAGTGCCAGCGGCGGCAGGATCAGGAACGCCTGGAGGGTCTTGGCGAGGAAGGCGAAGCCGATCGCGGCGCCGGCCCACACCAGCCACTTCGTCCGGCCGTCCTCCAGCCCCCGGATGACGAGGGAGCAGGCGACGGCCATCAGCAGCGCCAGCATCGCGTCCGGGTTGTTGAAGCGGAACATCAGCGCCGCGACGGGGGTGAGCGCGAGCACCGCGCCCGCGATCAGTCCGGCCGCGGGGCTGAACCGGCGGCGTACGGCGGCGTAGACGACGGCCACCGTGCCGACGCCCATGAGGACCTCGGGGGCCAGGATCGCCCACGAGCTGAGGCCGAAGAGCCGCACCGACAGGGCCATCGGCCACAGGGCGGCCGGGGGCTTGTCGACGGTGATGGCGTTCGCCGCGTCCAGCGAGCCGAAGAAGAACGCCTTCCAGGACTGGCTGCCGGCCTGGACGGCCGCCGAGTAGAAGGAGTTGGCGTAGCCGGAGGCGCTCAGGTTGTAGAGGTAGAGGACGAGGGTGGCGAGCAGCAGGCCGAGGAAGGCCGGGCGGGCCCAGCGGGGGTCCTCGGGCCGGCCGCGCCACAGCCGCCGCGGGAGGGGCCGCTTGGGGTCGCCCGCGTCGAGGGAGGGCGGGGGTGCCGGGGGACGACGGGTCCAGGTCTCGGGACTCGACGCTCTGTCGGAGGTGTCGTAGGTCTGCCGGTCGTAGTGGACGGTCATCGGAGGTCCCTCGAATCGGTGTCGTGCGGGCGCACCGGCAGCAGCTGCACGGTCACGTCCCGCCAGGAGCCGTCCGCGGCTTCACCGGCGCGGAACCGGGTGGTGTCGTACGAGGCGAGCACCGGCGAGTCGTCCTCGCGCCGGTCGGGGAACACCCACGCCCGGAAGAGCAGGAAGCGCAGCACGGTGGCCGCGAGGTTGGCGGCGATGAGAACGGCCAGTTCGGTGGAGTGCGCGGGCTCGGTCGTGGCCGCGCCGAGGGCGGCGAGCGAACCGCTGGTCAGGGCGAGCCCGATACCGAAGACGACCAGGCCCTGCGCCTGGTGACGCACCGCCCCGCCGCTCCCGCGCACCCCGAAGGTGAGCCGCCGGTTCGCGGCCGTGTTGGCGACGGCCGAGACCAGCAGGGCGAGGGCGTTGGCGACCTGGGAGCCGGTGAAGACCCGGAAGCCGCTGTAGAGGAGCAGGTAGAAGAGGGTGGACAGACCGCCGACGACACAGAAGCCGACCAACTGCCGGGCCAGGCCCCTCGGCACGTCCTTGATCTCGCGGTCGCGCGGGTCGTCGCCGAACGGCCGGGTGAGCCGGTCCAGCGGCAGCGAACCCGTGGCCAGGGCCCTGCCCACCCGCCACACGCCCTTGAGGTCGTCGGTCGCGGTCTTCACGATGTGCACGGTCGAGTCGGGGTCGTCGACCCAGTCGACCGGCACCTCGTGGATACGGAGCCCCGCGCGCTCGGCGAGCACCAGCATCTCGGTGTCGAAGAACCAGCCGGTGTCCTCGATCAGCGGCAGCAGCACCTGCGCCACGTCACGGCGGATCGCCTTGAATCCGCACTGGGCGTCCGAGAAGCGGGCCTGGAGCGAGCCGCGCAGGATGAGGTTGTAGGCGCGGCTGATGAACTCCCGCTTGGGGCCGCGCACCACGCGCGAGCTGCGGGCGAGCCGGGAGCCGATCGCGAGGTCCGAGTGGCCGGAGATCAGCGGCGCCACCAGCGGGAGCAGGGCGTTGAGGTCGGTGGACAGGTCCACGTCCATGTAAGCGAGGACCGGGGCGTCCGAGGCCGACCAGACGGCCCGCAGGGCCCGGCCACGGCCCTTCTGCTCCAGCCGAAAGGTGGTGACCTCGGGGAGTTCCGCCGCCAGCCACGCCGCCACCTGCGGGGTGGCGTCCGTGGAGGCGTTGTCCGCGATCGTGATGCGGAACGCGTAGGGGAACGTCCTCACGAGGTGCTCGTGGAGTCTGCGGACGCACGGCTGGAGGTCCTTCTCCTCGTTGTAGACGGGGATCACTACGTCCAGGACAGGCGTACCGGCTGGTGCGGCCGGGAGGTGCTCCCGCGCCGGCAGGGTGCCGGGAGAAGAGTCGGTTCGCATGGAACCGACTGTCGTCAGGCGCCCTGTCGCACCCATGTGGTGACGCTGTGGCATGCCTGTGAGTGCTGCTGCCAGCTCATCTCCGGCTGCGGCTGGGGCGGCGACGCGGGCAGGTGCACCGTGAAGACGGTCCGTCCGGGCACGCTGTCGACGGTGACGGCACCGCCGTGCGCGGTCGCCACGGCCTGCACGATGGCGAGGCCGAGTCCGGTCGAGCCGGTGGCGCGGGACCGCGCGGAGTCGCCGCGCGCGAACCGTTCGAAGACGTGCGGGAGCAACTCGGCGGGAATGCCCTGCCCGTTGTCCTCGACGTCCACGCAGAGCCACGTTCCGCGCCGCTGGACGCGTGCGGTGACGGTCGTGCCGGGCGGGGTGTGGTTGCGCGCGTTGCCGAGCAGGTTGACGAGGACCTGCTGGAGCCGGGCCGCGTCCGCCGACACGAGCGCGGGCTCGTCGGGCAGGTCGAGGCGCCAGTTGTGGTCCTGGCCGGCGGCTCGGGCGTCGCTGATGGTGTCGACGACGAGCGGCACGAGGTCGGTCTGCTCGAACTGCAGCGGCCGTCCGGCGTCCAGCCGGGCGAGCAGCAGCAGATCCTCGACCAGCAGGGTCATGCGGCCCGCCTCGGACTCGATCCGCCCGAGGGCGTGCCGGGTGTCGGGCCCTACTTTCTCTCTGCCGCGTCGGGTCAGCTCGGCGTACCCGCGGATGGAGGCCAGCGGGGTCCTGAGCTCGTGACTGGCGTCGGCGACGAACTGCCTGACCCGCGTCTCGCTCTGCTGCCGTGCGTGCAGGGCGCCGTGGATGTGGTCGAGCATCCGATTGAGCGCGGCACCGACCTGCCCGACCTCGGTGTGCGGGTCGGTCTCGGAGTCGGGGACGCGCTCGCTGAGATTGACCTCGCCGGTGTGCAGGGGGAGTTCGGAGACGCGGGTGGCGGTGGCGGCTACCCGGCGGAGGGGGCGGGTGGCGACGCCGATGAGGACGGATCCGGCGATGGCGGCGGCGACCAGTCCGGCGCCGGTGACGCTCACCTCGACGAGGATGAGGGTGTTGATGGTGTTGTTGGCGGACTCGGTGGGCAGGGCGACGTAGTAGCGGCCGCCGTCCTTCCCGTTGACGTACTGCACCCGGTACTCGCCGAGTCCGGGGATGTCGACGGTGTGCATGCCCGTGGTCGGCACCTCGGCGAGGGCGGCCTTCTGCTCGTCGGTGAGGTCGACGGGGATGTTCTTCTGGAAGGGGCCGTTCACGTTGGACGCCTGCTTGGCGAAGGCCGCCCGGGTGATCGTCCCGTCGGCGCCGAGCTCGGCGGCGATGGTCTCCGGCTGCGCCGGGCCACTGAGGTAGCCCGTGATCCTGTCCGTCACGTCGACGTCGTTCTCGCCACGGGGTTTCATGGGCCCGGACAGACGCTTGCCGGTGTCGTCGACCTGCTCATTCAACTGCTCGTACAGATGCGACCTGAGCGCGAGCGTCGTCACGGTTCCGATCACCGCGCACACCACGGCGATCAGCACCACGGACGCGACGACGAGCCGCGTCCGCAGAGTGCGGGGCCTGCCCGCTCGCGCCTGCTTGCCCGCTCTCTGCTGCGTACGCGGCCGTCGTCGTCCGCTCATGACACCGCGGGCTTGATCAGATAACCGGCACCGCGCCGGGTGTGGATCATCGGCTCGCGCCCGGCGTCGATCTTCCGCCGCAGGTAGGAGATGTACAGCTCGACGACGTTGGCCTGGCCGCCGAAGTCGTACGACCACACACGGTCGAGGATCTGCGCCTTGCTGAGCACACGCCGCGGGTTGCGCATCAGGAACCGCAGCAGCTCGAACTCGGTCGCGGTCAGGTGGATGTTGTCCCCGGCCCGCGTCACCTCGTGGCTGTCCTCGTCGAGGGTGAGGTCGCCGACGACGAGCATGGATTCGGAGCGCCGGTCGGCGGCGCCGGACCGGCGTATCAGCCCGCGCAGCCGTGCGACGACCTCTTCGAGGCTGAACGGCTTGGTGACGTAGTCGTCCCCACCGGCGGTGAGCCCGGCGATCCGGTCCTCGACCGCGTCCTTGGCGGTGAGGAAGAGCACCGGCACGTCCGGCAGTTCGCGGCGCAGCCGCCCGAGCACCGCCAGCCCGTCCATGTCGGGCAGCATCATGTCGAGCACGACGGCGTCGGGCCGGAAGTCGCGCGCGCTCTGGATGGCGCCCTGGCCGTCTCCCGCGCTCCGGATCTGCCATCCCTCGTAGCGCAGGGCCATGGACAGCAGTTCGGTGATCGACAGTTCGTCGTCCACCACAAGCACGCGGACGGGGCTCCCGTCCGGCCTCAGCAGTTCGGTGCGCCCCTGGGGCGAGGTCGTGGTCATGCGAACACGATGTCGAGGACCTCTGAGAGCGCCCTTTCGACAACCTGTGAATTGCCTGAGAAACACACAGGCGCTTCCCAGGGAACGCCTGGGAACGCCCGCGCTCAGAACAACCCGTCCTGCACGCCTGGGACCTCCCTGAACTCCCTTACAGGAACGGTCAGTTCACCACCCGCGGCGGGCACCAGCCCCCACCCCGTCAGCAGCCGCGTGTCCAGCACGACGACCCCACCCCCGGTCGCCAGGTGCAGATCCGGCCCGGCGGCAGCCACCAGCTCCCCGCTGACGGACCCACCGGCGGCGAGCTCGCTCACCTCCCCGACCGCGACGGGCAACCCGGCAAGCCCGAACACCTCGGCATGATCGACGACGCGCAGGGGCTCCCGCACGAGCGACTCCGGCCAGCCGCCGAGCGCCACCGCCCGGGCATGCAGCTCGGCGACCTCCCCGGCCCGGTCAGCGGCCGCCTCCGGCAACGCGGCCCGCACGGCCCGCTTCTCGGCGTAGGGAATCCGGTCGGGCACCCGCAGCGCGGCCCGCAACAGCTCCTCGGTGCGCCGCGCGGCCATCAGCGGCCCGACGCCGAGCCAGGTGAAGCAGACGGCACCCTGCTCGAGCAGCCGGGCCGATCCCCGTTCCTGCGCCGTGATGCCGACCTTGGTCATCCCGGGCCCGAACCACGCCAGATACACGTGGTACGGCCGTGGGTCGTCCGCGATCGTGTCGGCGGCCACCGAGCGCGCCCGGTCCAGCCGCGCGCACTCCTCGCACCGCGCCCCCGTACTGCGCCCCGGCACGGCCGCCCCGACCGGACACGCATGCCCCCGAGCCCCCACGCATGTCCGCCCACCCCCTTCCGGGACCTCGAAGGCCACCCGTTTCCCCCAGGTCAGCGCGCTGCGCCGACCGCCCTCCCACACCAGCACCGGACCGTCCGCCGACCACCGCAGCCCCGTGCACTTCCATGTGCGTGCCATCTCTGCCGAGAGTAGAGGGCACCACTGACAACGGCGTCCCGGTGGGGCGACGCCAACGCCGTCATCGCCGCCAACGCCGTCAACGCCCGGATTCGGCCCCCGCGGTGGCGGCCTCGGACTCCCCGCCCACGCTCACCTCTCCGCGCACGGAACCGTCCACGGAACCGCCGGCGGAACCGCCCGCGGCCACCTCCGCCGTACGGGACGAGGGCGCCGTACGCCCACGCCCCGCGAGCCGGCACCCGAGGCACCCGGCATGCCCGGCCGAAGCCCCCGACTCCCGCACCCGCCACCCCCATTCGTCCCGGGGCCGGGTCCCCGGGCCCTTCCCCCAGCCGGCGAGGTGCAGCGCCCAGGTGACGAGCAGAGCGACCACAGCGACCGCAAACCCACCGGCGATCAGCAGACCCGAGACGAAGCACACCCCCGCCCCCACCAGACCTGCCCCGACGCTCGCGATCCCGAATCCGACCCAGCCGGCGACCGTGTGCCCGTGGTCATACTGATGTGCGCTCATGTGCTGCCCCCTCACGCCAGGGCTCATGGACACGCGCCCCGAACCCCTCACCCACTAAGAAGTTACAAACCCAAACGTCTCACGAACTAAGGGATCTGGGAATGCAAGACAAGCCGCGCCCGGCCGCCACGCCGGAGCAGGCACTGGCGGCGATGGATCACCTCATCGCCACTCACCTGGTCGGACAGCACGAGATCGCCCAGCAGGTGGGCCTGAGTGTGACCGACCTCACCTGCTTCGCCTACGTCATCGAGGCCGGGGAGAACCTGCCCACGGCCGGCGACCTGGCGGCCCGCGTCCACGTCACGACGGGCGCGGTCACCGGCATCCTCAACCGCCTGGAGCGCGCCGGCTACATCACCCGCCGCCCCGACCCGGCCGACCGCCGACGCGTCCGCGTAGCCGCCCAGCCGGACGCGGTCGCCCGCGTCCGAGAGGTCTACGAGCCGTACTACGCCCGTCTCACCGAACTCTTCGCGGACTACTCCCCCGCCGAGATCGCGGTCCTGACCGACTGGTTCACCCGGGCGAGCACCCTGGCGGCGAACTATCTGGAGGAACACTGCGGAACCGGCTGAACCTAGCCCCCGCGTCCCGTACCAGAAAGAAAAGGCCCTTGCCGTACACAATGCAAGCAACTACATGCCGGGGTCATTGACCATTTCACCAATACCTTCCGCATTCGAGGCCGAGCCCGCATTTCCGGCCGCGCCGGGCGCCGACACCATGGCCTTCATCCCCGCGGTGGGTGCCGGGGCGACGGCATAGCCGTGGGGTCGGCGCCCGGGGAGTGAAGGTCGTGACGCCCCCCATGGCCACGCGACGTGCGTGGGCGCCGCCTGAGCAGCGTCCTCCATGATCAGGCCGGGGATTCGCCCGCTCCGACAGGGCCCCGCCCTGGCCACACCGGTGTCGACTCGCGGTAGCCGCAGAGCGGACTTACGGTAGCGACACGGAATGACGCTCGACAGCGCGGCAGGAAAGCGGAACCCCAGGCGTCTCGTTTTCCCCGCTGCATCAAGGCACGGGCAGCCGCGCTCGGACGCGGCCACACGAGTGTCTGGGAGGATCACATGGCCGTCGAGATCCAGCCCCTTCTGAAGCCCTCACGGCTCAGGCGCCGCGGAGGCTTGCTGGGCGAATGCATTGCGGAATTCCTGGGGACCTTCGTCCTCATTTCCTTCGGTTGCGGCGTGGTGGCCATGGCAGTGGCAGCGCTGCCCGGGTCGGGTCGTACCGAGGGGCCCACCGTCATCTTCCTCGCTGCCGGAGACTGGCTGCTGATCACCTTTGGATGGGCCTTTGCCGTGATGGCCGGCATCTATGTGGCCGGCGGTGTGAGCGGAGCCCACATCAACCCCGCGGTGACCCTGGCCTTCGCCGTGCGCCGTAAATTCCCCTGGGTCAAGGTGCTCCCCTATTGGGTGGCCCAGGTCGCCGGCGCCCTGGCCGGGGCGGCTCTGGTCTACTGGGTGTACCACGACGCCATCAACGCCTTCGACGACGCGTCGAAAGGCCCGAAGACGAACGGGAAAACCCTCGCCTCGTTCTCGATCTTCGCCACCTTCCCGGCGCCGTACTTCCACGGCGGCATCTGGGGCCCGCTGATCGACCAGATGGTCGGCACATTCTTCCTCGTCCTGCTGGTGGTGGCGATCATCGACCTGCGCAACACGGCCGTGAAGGCGAACCTCGGCCCGCTCATCATCGGGTTCGTCGTGGCGGCCATCGGCATGTCCTACGGGGCGAACGCGGGGTATGCCATCAACCCGGCCCGTGACTTCGGTCCGCGCCTGTTCACCTGGATGGAGGGATGGGAGAGTCTGGCCTTCCCAGGCAGCTTGTCAGGGGCGTTCAGCGGCTACTGGTGGATCCCGATCGTCGGGCCGCTCATCGGCGGTGTGATCGGTGTGCTGGTGTACGACCTGTTCATCGGCGACACTCTCCACGTCCGCGCGCAGCTGCACGAGGCCCCGGAGCCCGGCCGAACGCGCCCGACCACCGACGAGGAGGATCTGTAGATCCCGGAAACTCCAGAGGCCCCGGATCTCTCCGGGGCCTCTGCTCTGTGTGCACTCGGCAGGATTCGAACCTGCAACCTTCTGATCCGTAGTCAGATGCTCTATCCGTTAAGCTACGAGTGCTTGTTCTGTTTTATCGCCGCTCCCGGGCCTTCCGGCTCGCTCGCGGCGACAGGAAGAACATTACATGACTGCCGCCGCCATGTGAAATCCGTTCCCCGCACCCCTTGTGGCCTGCGGAAACAGGTGCAACGACAGCGAAGCCCCGGTCGGATGACCGGGGCTTCGTGATCGGGTGCGGAGGCGGAGGGATTTGAACCCTCGATGGGCTTTAAGACCCAAACCGCATTAGCAGTGCGGCGCCATAGACCGGACTAGGCGACGCCTCCAGTGCACATACCCCGCGCGAGCGCGAGTCGGTGCCTGCCGATGATGACACAGTCGAGCGTGCTGTCACCAATCGACCCCCACGGTACTAGGCGGGAAGGTCGCAGGGCAAAGGCCTTGTGCGGCCGGTGGCGGGGCGTGCGCGGCAGTCGTACGGCGCCCGGGTACCGGCGCGCAACGTAGTGGGCCGCCCGGCGTTAGTCAGGGCATGCTGATCACCATTCGCCGGGGTGCGCCCCGGACCGCACCCCGGATCGCCCCTCGTCCCGGTCTGCGGCGTCTCGTCGTCGGGGCCGCCGCCTCCGTCGCCGCCCTCGGTTCACTCACCGCGGTGTCCCCGGTCGCGTACGCCCAGGCAGGGCAGTCCGGTTCCGGGCGGGCCGACGCCGGGCGGTCCACTGCCGGGCTCGACGCGAGCCTGCGGCAGGGGCAGCGCGTGGGCCTCGCCCCGGGCGAGGAGCGCAACCACCTCACCGTGACCGTGCGGAACGCCGGCGGCGGGGCCGACGGGACGTTCGAGCTGTACTGCGGGCCCGAGGGCGGCAACCACCCCGACCCGCAGGGCGCCTGCGCCGCCGTGGAGCGCGACACACGGTGGGGGACGGAGGTCTTCGCGCCCGCGCCGGAAGGCGGTTTCTGCACCATGCAGTACGGCGGACCGGCCACCGCGCACATCACCGGGACCTGGGACGGGCGCCCTGTGGACGCCCGGTACGACCGTCGTGACGGCTGCCAGATCTCCCGCTGGGACCGGCTCGTACCCCTGCTGCCGGCCGTGGGGTCCGGGAAACGTCACTGAGTCCGTCACTGAGTTCTATCCGGCCACCGGCGGCCACCATCCGGCCACCCGGGCAAAAAGGTACAGAAACCCTGCCCTCGTAAAGGTCCCGCGAAGGTCCCGCGACGTCCTTGCAGGAGGGCGGGCGTTCGGCGGTTACTCGGTCCTCAGTTCGGGGTCACTTGCTCGTGCGACCTCGCCCGCATCCGGCGTCGCGAGCGCAACCGCAGCCCTTAGACTCCCTCGCGTGACACGCCGCGGGCCGGTTGGCAAGATGGCCCGAGCGGTCGGCAAGGTGCGGTAACAGGGAGGAAGCGTCTCGTGAGCAGCAGGCCATCCCGAGGCGCTGCTCGCCTCGCAGCCATACTGGACGCCCTTCCCGACGCGTTGGTGCTGGTCAATGCGAACGGGACGGTCGTCAACGCCAACACCATCGCCCTCGAGGCGTTCGAGACTCCGGGCACCGCTCTGGTGGGGCGCGGACTGCTCGACCTGCTGCCGCAGTTCGACTCGAAGCTCATCCCGGGCTCCATGCGGCGGCCGGAGCACCTCGACCCGCACGCCCGGACCAAGCCGACCCGGATGATCGCGCGCAGGACGGACGGGACCGAGTTCCCCGTCGAGGTCACCAGTGCGAATCTCGAGAACGGGCAGCAGGCCTACGACGGTTACGGCTACACCGGCGACGAGCTGCTCATGCTCGTCGTACGCGACCTGTCCGGGACCGTCGACACCGAGGCGGAGCTGGCGCGGTCGCAGCGGCAGACCGAGATGATCCTGCGGGCCGCGTCCGAGGGTGTCGTCGGGACCGACACCGACGGACGGATCGTGCTCGTCAACCCGGCCGCCGCTCAGATCCTGGGTTTCCGGGCCAGCGATCTCGGCGGGCGGGAACTGCACGACCTCGTGCTGCACTCGCGTGCCGACGGCTCGCCGTTCCCGTACGAGGAGTCGCCGCTCGCCGACACCCTGCGCTCCGGGCGCAAGCACCGGGTGCGCGGGCAGGTGCTGTACGCCAAGGACGGCGGCAAGGTGCCGGTCGATCTGACGACCGCGCCCGTGCGCGACGGCGAGCAGCTCGTCGGCGCCGTGATGACCTTCACCGACCGGCGGCCGTACGACGCCGTCGTCGAGGAGAAGGAGGCGGCGGACAAGCGCCACGAGGAGGAGCTGGAGCGGGTCGCCGAGGAACACGCCTCCGAGCTCACCGCACTGCGCCAGCAGCACGTCACCGAACTGGAGGAGCTGCGCGAGCGGCACGCCGAGGAACTCGGCGCGAACGAGGACCGGTACGCCGCCCTCGGGGAGCGCGAGAAGGACCGCTACGAGGCGCTCGCCGCCCGGCACGAGCAGTTGCTGACCCTGCTCGGACGGTCGCTGCGCGGGCCGCTGGAGGAGCTGCGCCGTGAGCTGGCCGCGCTGGCCGCGGACGACGCCGGGCAGCTGTGGCCCGAGGCCAACCAGGTGCTGCACCACCTGTCCGCCGGCTACTCCCGCATCACGACGCTCATCGACAACGTCCTCGGGTACCAGCGGCTCGACACCGGCGGGGAGAGCGTCTCCCGTACCAAGGTGATGCTGGACGCCGTCGTCGCCGCCGGGGTCGACGGGGCCGTCGAGCTCATCGGGCCCGGGCGGGTGCAGTTCGCCGTGCACGCGCCGCCCATCGAGGCCGAGGTCGACGCCCGGCTGCTCGCCACCGCCCTCGCGCATCTGGTCGCCGACGTGGCGGGGGTCGACGCGACCGGCAACACGCCCGTGTCGGCGGGCGGTTACCTGGACAACACCGTCGTGGTGGCGGCGGCGCAGCGCGGCGAGGTCGTACGCATCGAGGTGCGCGGGCCGTACGCCGGCGGCGACACCGTGCACGAGCCCATCGTGCGCGGGATCGTCCGGGCGCACGGCGGTGTGCTGCAGACGCACGAAGTGCCGGGGATGAGCGGCAACGCGTACGTCCTCGAGGTGCCGATCGGCGGTGGGGCCGGGGCCGTCGCCGCGGATGCCGCTGTTCCGGCGGTCGGCGAGGGTGCTGACGCCGCCTCCGGTGAGCAGGCCTCCGGGCAGGCTGCCGGGCAGACCTCCGGTGGGGGGCGCCGGCGGGCCCGGCGGGCCACCACCGACGCCTTCCTCGACGGTGACGTCGCGGGTGAGGCCGCGGACGGGGCCGGTACCGGTGAGTCCGGTGCCGGTGAGCCTGGTGCCGGTGAGCCTGGTGCCGAGGGGGCCGTGCCCACCGGGCGGCGCAGGCGACGGGCCGCCGGGGCGCCGGCCGCCCTGCCCGCGCAGGCCTCTGGTGAGGGCGCGGCCGTGTCGGGCGGTACCGGGCGGCGGCGCGGGCGTGCGGCCGAGGACGCCGGCGCGCCTGCGGCCCTGCCCGTCGGGGGTGCCGTCCAAGGTGTCGCCGAAGGGGCCGTCATGACGGCCGCCGAGCACGCGGCGGGTACCGCCGCCTCGGGTACGGGGCTGGGCGGGACGGTGCCGCCGCAGGGCGTGCCCGTGGGCGCCGCGGGGCTGGCCCGGCCCGAGCCCGCCGCGCAGCACGCACTGCCGCCGGCGCTGCCCGCGCCGTCCGGCGAGGCCGGTGCCGGTTCCGGTTCCGGTGCCGGTGAGGCTCCGCAGCCGACGGGGCGTCGGCGGCGGGCGCTGGCCGCCGCTCAGGAGCGGGCGGCGGCGCAGGGGGCGGCGGGACCGCGTCCGGTGTTCGCCCTGCCGCCGGCCGAGGCCGATCAGACACCCCGGGCCGCTCAGGCCCCCGGGGCCGGGCAGAACCCTCAGGCCGGACAGAGCGTGCCTGGCGGACAGAGCGTGCCTGGCGGGCAGGGCCTACCGGGGCAGGGGGCCGTAGCCGTTCCCGGTTCGGCTTCCCCCGGTACGGCGGCGGTCGAGGAGGGGCGGCACGACGCCGTTCCGCACGACCAGTCCGCCGACCACACCCCACCGCAGCCTCACCCCACCAGTGCTCCCACGGGACGTCGGCGGCGGGCCGTGGCGGCGCCTCAGCCTGCCGAAGAGGCCGCGGCGCAGGTGCCCGGACATCAGGTTCCCGTGCCGGGCGCGCCTTCCGGTGCCGTCCCCACGGGGCCCGGGCCCATGGCGCCCGGGCAGCACGAGGCCGCTGGTCAGGTCCCCGTGGGCCAGGCCGGACCGGGCCAGGGCGCGCCCGGCATCGCCGTGCCGCCGCAGGGCGTGGCCATTCCGGCGCAGGGCAACGCCGTACCTCCCCAGCAGATCGCCCCGCAGGGGAACGTCCCCCAGCCGCGGGCTGCCGCCGCCGTACCTCCGCAAGGTGCCGCCGTACCCCCGCAGGGCACCGCTGTCCCGCCCCAGGCTGCCGCCGTACCCCCGCAAGGTGCCGCCGTACCCCCGCAGGGCACCGCTGTCCCGCCCCAGGGTGCCGCCGTGCCTCCGCAGGGCACCGCTGTCCCGCCCCAGGGTGCCGCCGTGCCTCCGCAAGGCGTCGCCGTACCCCGCACCGGGCGTGTCCATGCCCCGCCCCGGGTGGTCTCGGGGGACAGCGTGCAGGCCTTCGTACCCGGTCAGGCCGTGCAGCCCACGCCCGCGCCCGCGCCCGCGCCCGCGTCCCCGGCCCAGCAGCCGCAGCCCCAGGCCGCGCAGCCCCAGCCGCAGCACCCCTCCACCGGCCTGCCGCTGCCCGCCGAGGCAGCCCCCGGGCAGGACACCCCGGCGCCCGGAATCTCGGCCCAGGGAACACCGGCTCCGGGCGCCCCGGCACACATGACCCCGGCCCAGGGCACTCCCGCCCCCCGGCCCCAGCCCTGGCCCGCCGCCGACGACAGCACGGGGGTCGGTGTCGCCCTGCCGCCCAACGGTGTGGCGCAGTCGGTGCCTCCCCACGGCACCGGGCACCACCAGCCCCCCGCGAACGGCACAGCGGCCCAGGCCGCCCCGCAGTCGAGCACCCCGGCTCCGGGCACCCCGCTGCCGCCTGAGGGCATGGCGCCGGCCCAGCGGGCGGCGCAGCCGTTGCCCGCGGAGGCCACCGCGCCCGTCGATCCGAACTCGACGCAGGGGCGGGCGATCAGCGTCCGGACGCTGGGACAGGGCGTGCCGTTCAACCGGCAGGCGGCCCAGGTCCAGCAGCCGTCGGGCCTGCCCGGCGCGCACCCCTCCGCCGGACCCCAGGGCCCGGCGACGCCTCCCCCGCACCAGTCAGGCGGTTCGGGCCGGCGCCGCAAGCTCGGCACGCCGCCCGACCCGGCCGCGCGTACGGAACAGCCCTCACCGCCCGAACAGCCCTCCCGCCAGGGCCAGGCGCCCCGCCCGCCGCAGGCACCCGGCCCGCAGCAGGCCGCCCGCCCGGAGCAGGCCGCACGGCAGCATCCGGCGGCCGAGCCGACGCCGCCGCAGGGTGCCCCGGCCCCCGCGCCCGGCCCCACGCCCACTCCCGCAACGGTCCCCGGCCAGCCGTCCCTGGCCGGCCAGTCGCGGCTGGCGCAGATGACCGAGGGCAACGGACGGTCGTACGCCATAGGCGCGCCGGACGTGAACGCGGCCGAGGGGCCCGAGCCGCTGGACGGGCCCGGCGGTGCCGTCGAGGTGGCCGATCCGCCCCGACCGCAGCCGATGGACGACGAGTTGCCGCCGGAGCCGCTGGACAACCCGCGGCGGCTGCTGGTGTGGCCGGCGCCGGACGTCAGCACGCAGCAGGCGCTGAGCGACCCGCGGCTACCGGCCGGTGATCGTGAACTCGCGCGAGGAGGTCGACGCGCAGATCGCGGCCTTCCCCGCCGCGCTGTTCGTGGACCCGCTGACCGGACCGATCACGCGTACGGCCCTGCAGTCGCTGCGGCAGGCCGCCGTCGCCGCCGAGGTGCCCGTGCTGGTCACGGCCGGGCTCGGGCAGGCCTCGCGGGACGCGGCCTACGGTGCCGACCCCGCCGTCCTGCTGAAGGCGCTGGCGCCGCGCGACACCGAGCAGCACCCGCCGCGGGTGCTGCTGATCGAGGAGCACGCGGAGATCGCGCTGGCGCTGACGGCGACGCTGGAGCGGCGTGGGATGCAGGTCGCGCGGGCCGCGAGCGACACCGACGCGGTGACGCTGGCGAGCGACTTCCGGCCGAACCTCGTCGTGATGGACCTGACGCAGGTGCACCGGAGGCAGGCCGGGATCGTGGACTGGCTGCGGGCGAACGGGCAGCTGAACCGCACCCCGCTCGTCGTCTACACCGCCGCCGTCGACCAGGCCGACCTGCCGCGGCTGGCCTCCGGGGAGACGGTGCTCTTCCTCGCGGAGCGCTCCACCAGCGCCGAGGTGCAGACCCGGATCGTCGAACTGCTCAGCCGGATCGGGACCAACTGACGCGACCGGCCGGCCCTAGTGCCTCGACAGGCAACGTTCGCCCCGTCGCGACGCCCGGCCCTTGACGGGCAAACGTTGCCTGCCGCGGCACTAGCGTGCCGTCAGCCTGCGCGCCGCCTCCTTGACCGAGGCGCGCAGGCGGTCCCGGTCGGGCTCGCCGGTGCCGACCAGGATGCGCCGCATCTGCGGGACGACGGTGGTCCAGTTGGCCAGGGCGGTCAGCAGGAACAGCAGGTCGGCCGCCGGGATGGCGTCGGTGACGACGCCGCGGTCCTGGCCGTCCTGGAGGGCGGCGACCTTGCGGGCGTAGTGCTCCTGGCGGTCGGACTCGTGGGGCAGTTCGGAGCTGCCGTACTCCAGGCCCTCCCAGAAGAGCAGGCGCAGCAGCTCCGGGTGGGCGGCGTGGTAGTCCATCAGGCGGTCGATCCAGGCCTCGATGTCGTCCGGGTCGATGGGGACGGCCTCGGCGAGGTGGAGCATCTTCTTCTCGAGGACGATCGCGAACAGCTCCGCCTTGTTGCCGAAGTAGGCGTAGATCAGCTGCTTGTTGGCCTTCGCCTCGGCGGCGATGCGGTCGATGCGGGCCCCGGCGATCCCGTGCCGGGCGAACTCGGCGACCGCCGCCTCGAAAATCCGTGCCTTGGTGGCCTCGGGGTCCCTTGGTGCCATGGGGGAGAGGGTAGCGCGCCGGGTAACCAACTGTTTGGTTGACAGGGAATGGCGGGGCGGCCCAGACTGTTCCCCCGCCAGCCAACCAACCAGTTAGTTGTTAGAGCCGACTCCAAGGAGTCCCCTCCCATGCCGTCAGCGACCACCACCGCCGCCCGGGCCGCGACCCCCGTGCGGCAGACCCGTACGCCCGCCCCCGGCCTCTTCCTCACCCTGCTCGCGGTGTGCAGCGCGGTCACCGCCGCCAACATCTACCTCGCCGCACCGCTGCTCTCGCTCATGGCCCGCGACTTCGGCTCGGCCCCCTCGGCCCTCGCCTGGATCGCCTCGGTCGCCCAGCTCGGCTACGCGGTCGGCCTGCTCTTCTTCGCCCCGCTCGGCGACAGCGCGAACCGGCGCCGGCTGGTCACCGGACTCACGCTCGTCACCACGATCGGACTGGCCGCCAGTGCGGCCGCCCCCGGCGCCGCCACCCTCGCGGTCGCCGTCTTCGTCGCCTCGGCCGCGACCGTGATCCCCCAGCTGCTCGTCCCGCTGGTCGCCGAACGCGCCCCCGCCGAGCGGCGGGCCCGGCATGTCGCGGCCGTCATCGCGGGACTGTTCACCGGCATCGTCGCGGCCCGGGTGCTGGGCGGTCTGGCCGGTCAGGCCTTCGGCTGGCGGTGGGTGTTCGGGGGCGCGGCCGTGCTCACCCTCGTGCTCGGACTCGCGACCGCCCTCGTCCTGCCGTCGCAGCGGCGGCGGGAAGGCCCGCTCTTCGCGGGCCTCGTCGCCCTGCCCTCGGTGCTGCGGCACTCGCCCGACCTGTGGCGGGCCTGCGTGCGGCAGGCCGGGATGTTCGGCGCCTGGAGCGCGCTGTGGACCTCGCTCGCGCTGCTGCTGACCGGCCCGGAGTACGGCCTTTCCACCGCGACCGCCGGGCTGTTCGGGCTCTTCGGGCTGACGGCGAGCGCGGTGGCGCCGCTGGCCGGCGGGCTCGTGGACCGGTTCGGCGCGGCACGGGTCGTGCGGTCCGCGTATCTGCTCGCCGCCGTGTCCGTGCCGCTGTTCTGGCTGGGCGGGCACGTGCTGGGCGCGCTGTTCGCCGCCGCGATCGCGATCCACGCGGCGCTCGTCGCGTCCCACGTCGCCAACCAGACCCTGGCCCTGACGGCCACGTCCGCCCCGGCCACCGCCAACACCGCCTACGTGGTGGCGGGCTTCGCGGGCGGCGCAACCGCCTCGGCCCTCGCCGGGTTCGCCTACAGCCACTACGGCTGGGGCGGGGTGTGCGCGGTGGCCGGGGTGTGGCTGGTGCTGGGGTGGGGGCTGACCGCCGTGCGCCGGTGAAGGCCAGGCCACCGGAGGGGCCGCTCGGGCGTCAGGACGGCTGGGGAGGCAGCTGGCGCGGCACTTCGGAGGAAGCCGAGCTGCGCTCGCCGATCGCGAACGTGGACGAGTCGACCGACCCGATGTGGATGCCGGCCTGGGGCGGCTCCGGCCTGGTGAGGAAGTCCCGCAGGGTGCGGCCCACAGGGGCGATGTGCGGGGCGACGCTGATCAGGAGGGCGACGCCGAGCACCACGGCGGCCAGCTGCCCGACATAGCCGAGCAGGGCGGCCAGGGGCGGGACGGTGAACGTCAGGAACGCCAGCGCGAAGAAGGTGGGGACGTGTTCCCGGTCTTCCTTCCTGCGGGCGGCCGTGCGTTCATGGAAGTCGACGTCCCCCTCCTCGTTGTGATCCACGACCTCCCAGCCGGTGATGTCCCGGGCGGCGACGGAGAGCCGCAGCGTCACCGACCGGCCCCGCTCGAGATGGCCGATGACGAAAACGGCTTCGCTCGCGTCCTGCTCGAGATCCCGGCGCCTGGACACCCCCATCTCACGCTCGGGCTGCGAGGTCGGCACCGCTTCGATGACCTGTGCGCCGCGCGGGAAGCAGAAGCGCAGTCGCTCGTTCTTGACGACCCGGTTGCCGCTGTTCTCGACCCGGAACTCGACCGAACTCAGGCCCTCGATGGGGTAGTCGTTGTAGCTCAGCCGGAGCAGGCGGCGAAGCGTGTCGTCCGTGGACACCATGGCGTTGTGGACCTCGGCGTCCCAGGAGAGCCGCTTGGTCGGTTCGCGGCGGAGCTTCATGCGCTCGATGGCGACGGTTCCCAGGATGCCGAGGATCACGCCCACGACGGCGACGACGAGGTTCTGCTGGAACTCGGACAGCACACCTTCGGCCGCCGTCACCACGGCAAGAGCCGCACCCAACTGCATGACCGTCCCCCGTCCCCGGCCCGGCGCCCGGTCCCTCAATCCAACCAGACGCGACGGGTCGAGGCAGGTGAGTCGTCCGAACGCCGGCCCCGCCGGATCAGCCCAGGGACGTCACGTCCAGCTCCCCCTCCGCGTACTGCCTGCGCAGCACCTTTTTGTCGAACTTGCCGACGCTCGTCTTCGGGACCGTCTCGATGATCGTCCAGCGCTCCGGGAGCTGCCACCTGGCGATCTTGCCCTCGTCGGCGAGGAAGGCGCGCAGGGACTCGAAGGTGGCGGTGGCGCCCTCCTTGAGGACGACCGTGGCCAGGGGGCGCTCGCCCCACTTCTCGTCGGGGACGGCGACGACGGCCGCCTCGGCGATGTCGGGGTGGGACATCAGCGCGTTCTCCAGCTCCACCGACGAGATCCACTCGCCGCCGGACTTGATGACGTCCTTGGCCCGGTCGGTGAGGGTGAGGTAGCCGTCGGGGGAGATGGTGCCGACGTCACCGGTCTTGAGCCAGCCGTCCTCGCTGAACTTGTCGGCGGGGCGCAGGGGCTCACCGTCCGGGCCGTTGTAGTAGGCCCCGGCGATCCACGTGCCGCGCACCTCCAGCTCGCCGGCCGACTCGCCGTCCCAGGGGAGGCGCTCCCCGCCGGGTCCGGTCAGGCGGGCCTCGACGCCGGCCGGGAAGCGGCCCTGGGTGAGGCGGTAGGCGAACTCCTCCTCCGTGCCGACCACGTGGGCCGGCGGGCGGGCGATCGTGCCGAGCGGGGAGGTCTCCGTCATGCCCCAGGCGTGGCAGACCCGCATGCCCAGCTTGTCGAAGGCATCCATGAGGGAGGGCGGACAGGCCGAGCCGCCGATGGTCACCTGGGTGAGGGACGAGACGTCCCGGGGGTGCGCGGTCAGCTCCGCGAGCAGGCCCTGCCAGATGGTGGGGACGGCCGCCGCGTGGGTCGGCTTCTCGCCCTCGATCATCGCGGCGAGGGGCGCCGGCTGGAGGAACCGGTCCGGCATCAGCAGGTTCACACCGGTCATGAAGGTCGCGTGCGGCAGGCCCCAGGCGTTCACGTGGAACTGGGGGACGACGACCAGCGAGGTGTCCTGGTCGGTCAGGCCCATCGACTGGGCCATGTTGACCTGCATGGAGTGCAGGTAGATGGAGCGGTGGCTGTAGACCACGCCCTTGGGGTCGCCGGTGGTGCCGGAGGTGTAGCACATGGCGGCGGCCCGGCGTTCGTCCAGCTGCGGCCAGTCGTACGACGTCGGCTTCCCGGCGATCAGGTCCTCGTACTCGTGCACCTGGGCGGTGGCGTCCGCGAGCAGGGAGCGGTCTCCGGGGCCGCTCACGACCACGTGCTCGACCGTCTTCAGGTGCGGGAGCAGCGGGGCGAGCAGGGGGAGCAGCGAACCGTTGACGATGATCACCCGGTCGGCCGCGTGGTTGACGATCCAGGCCAGCTGCTCGGGTGGGAGGCGGAGGTTCAGGGTGTGCAGGACCGCGCCCATGGACGGGATCGCGAAGTAGGCCTCCGTGTGCTCCGCGTTGTTCCACATCAGGGTGGCGACCCGGTCGTCGTCTACGACCCCGAAGTCCTCGCGCAGGGCGTGTGCCAGCTGGGCCGCGCGGGCGCCGATCTCGGCGAAGGAGCGGCGGTGCGGTTCGTCCTCACCGGTCCAGGTGGTCACCTGCGATGTCCCGTGGATCGTGGACCCGTGGGTCAGGATCCTCGAGATCAGCAGCGGTACGTCCTGCATCGTGCTCAGCACGGCGTCCTCCCGGGGGCGACATTGCCTACGCGGTGGTAAGGGTTGCGCTGATTCTGCGCACATACCGCGCGGTATGTCACTAGGACCGGGTGATCGATCAGTGCACGTCGGGCGACGCGATCGCTCACCGGCAGCCGACACATCCGCTCACGTGCGGACAAGTCCCAGCTCAGCGTCCTCGCGGAGCTTGCCCAGCGCGCGGGAGACGGCCGACTTCACAGTGCCCACCGAGACGCCGAGCACCTCGGCCGTCTGGACCTCGCTGAGGTCCTCGTAGTACCTGAGGACCACCATCGCCCGCTGCCGGGCGGGCAGCCGCATGATCGCCCGCCACATCGCGTCGCGCAGCGCCTGCTGCTCGGCCGGGTCGTCGGCGCCGACCACCGGCTCCGGCTCGGGCAGCTCGTCGCAGGCGAACTCGTCGACCTTGCGCTTGCGCCACTGCGAGGTCCGCGTGTTCAGCAGCGCCCGGCGCACATAGCCGTCGAGGGCGCGGTGGTCCTCGATGCGCTCCCAGGCGACGTACGTCTTGGTGAGTGCGGTCTGCAACAGGTCCTCGGCGTCGCTCTGGTTGCCGGTGAGCGAGCGCGCTGTACGCAGCAGCACCGGCTGACGGGCCTTGACGTACGACGAGAACGACGGGTAAGGAAGGGTCTGCGCCGCTGGTGCAGCGGCCCTCGACGCGCTGGTGCAGACGAGTGTGGTCATGGCTCAACGCTATGAGCGGCGCCCCCACCTGCGGATCGGCCGCAGGTCCCGAAGCGGGGTCCCCCTCAGGTTGTAGGGGTAGGGCTTACCGCACCTCCTGTAGGTGGAGCGGCGGGCCCGGGGTACTGCGGGTTCACCCTTGAGGGTCGGCCGTCAGTACGAGACCCGACGTCGGTACGCCGGTCCCCGCCGTCACCAGGACCCGTCGCGCCCCCGGTATCCGGTTCACCGCCGTGCCCCTGATCTGCCGGACGGCCTCCGCCACCCCGTTCATCCCGTGCAGGTACGCCTCCCCCAGCTGTCCGCCGTGCGTGTTGAGCGGCAGGCGCCCCTCGGCCACGAAGTCCGCCGCCTCGCCGGGGCCGCAGAAGCCGAACTCCTCCAGCTGCATCAGCACGAACGGGGTGAAGTGGTCGTAGAGGATCCCCACGTCGATGTCGGCCGGCGCGAGCCCCGACGTCCGCCACAGCTGCCGGGCCACGACCGCGCTCTCGGGCAGGCCGGCCAGGTCGTCCCGGTAGAAGCTGGTCATCTGCTCCTGCGCGCGGCCCGCGCCCTGGGCGGCCGCCGCGATCACGGCGGGCGGGTGGGGCAGGTCGCGGGCCCGCTCGGCGGAGGTGACGACGAGCGCCTGGCCGCCGTCCGTCTCCTGGCAGCAGTCCAGCAGCCGCAGCGGCTCAACGATCCAGCGGGACGCGGCGTGGTCGGCCAGGGTGATGGGCCTGCCGTGGAAGTACGCCGCCGGGTTGGTCGCCGCGTACCCGCGGTCGACGACGGCCACGTGCCCGAAGGCCTCCGGCGTCAGCCCGTAGGTGTGGAGGTACCGCTGGGCCGCCATCGCCACCCACGAGGCCGGGGTGAGCAGGCCGAACGGCAGCGGCCAGCCGAGTGCCACGCCCTCCGCCGACGGCTCCCGGTGCCGCACCCCTGAGCCGAAGCGGCGGCCCGAGCGCTCGTTGAAGGCCCGGTAGCAGACGACGACGTCCGCGACGCCCGCGGCGACCGCCAGGGCCGCCTGCTGGACGGTGGCGCAGGCCGCGCCGCCGCCGTAGTGGATCCGGGAGAAGAAGGAGAGCTCGCCGATGCCGGCCGCCTGGGCCACGGTGATCTCGGGGCTGGTGTCCATGGTGAACGTGACCATGCCGTCCACGTCGGCGGGGGTGAGTCCCGCGTCGTCCAGGGCCGCGCGCACCGCCTCGACGGCCAGGCGCAGTTCGCTGCGGCCCGAGTCCTTGGAGAACTCGGTGGCCCCGATGCCGGCGATGGCCGCCCGGCCGCCGAGGGTGTCGCGCCGGCGCAGACTCATACCGGGCCTCCTGCGGGCACGGTGACCGTCACCGTCCCGGTGACGTGCTTGCCGATGCCGTTCGCGCCGACGACCCGGACCGTCGCCGTGTCGCCGTCGACCGCCTCGACCGTGCCGGTCAGTACCAGCGTGTCGCCGGGGTGGTTGGGGGCGCCGAGCCGGATGGCCACCCGGCGCAGCACCGCCCGCGGGCCGAAGTGGTCCGTGATGTACCGGCCGACCAGGCCGTTGGTGGTCAGGATGTTCATGAAGATGTCGGGGGAGCCCTTGTGCCGGGCGTGCTCCGGGTCGTGGTGGACGTCCTGGTAGTCGCGGGAGGCGATCGCCCCGGCGACGATCAGGGTGCGCGTGACGGGGATCTCCAGGGGCGGGAGGCGGTCACCGACGTTCATTCCGGCACCCCCTCGAACACCGGCAGCACCAGCTCCTCGTCGTACCGCCGGAACACCGGCAGCACCAGCTCCTCGTCGTACCGCCGGAACTCCAGCCGCACGGGCATGCCGATCCGGACCTTGTCGTACGGCACGCCGACCACGTTGCTGACGATCCGCACGCCCTCCGCGAGCTCGATCAGCCCGACGGCGTAGGGCGGATCGAAGGCGGGGAAGGGCGGGTAGTGCATGACGACGTACGAGCAGACCGTGCCCTCGCCGCTCGCCGCCACGGTGTCCCACTGCGCGGAGCCGCAGCTGTTGCAGCCCGGCAGCCAGGGGAAACGCAGGGTGTGGCAGTCGGTGCAGCGCTGGATCAGCAGCTCGTGGCGGGTCACGCCCTCCCAGAAGCCGGCGTTGTCGCGGTTGACGACCGGGCGGGGCCGGCGTTCCCCCGGCTGCCCCGGCCGGCGTGCGGGCGCCGGGCGGGGCCGGCGTGCGGGCGCGTATTTGAGGATGCGGAAGCGGTGGGTGCCGGCGAGTTCGCCGCCCGCCCTGACGTCGGTGCGGGTGGTGACGAAGTATCCCGTCCCCAGCTTCGTCGTCTTCCGCTCCGACACCGACTCGATGACCGAGTCGAAGGTGATCGCGTCCCCGGGGCGCAGGGGGCGGAGGTACTCCTGTTCGCAGTCGGTGGCGACGACGGCGTGGTGGCCCGACTCGTCGAGCAGGCGCAGCAGTTCGTCGTAGGCCGCGGCGCGTTCCGGGCGGCCGGTGAGGCCTGCCATCGTCCACGCCTGGAGCATCGTGGGCGGAGCGATGGCGTCCGGTCCGGTGTACGCCGGGTTGGTGTCGCCCATGGCCTCGCACCAGTGCCTGATCATCGGCTCGTTGACGGGGTCCCGGCCGACCCCGGTCTCGGCGGCGGGCCGGCCCTCGTAGGTCTTCAGCCGCGCCTCGAACTCCTCGTGGACCTCCGGCTCACCACTCACGGTTTCTGACTGTCCGTCAGATCGGCTGGTCCGTCAAGACGTCGTGGCCCGGGGACGCGAAAACGCCTGTGCGGCGGTACCGGAGTACCGCCGCTCAGACGCTTGTCACCCCACGAAGCACACCCCCACGCACGGCGGGCCGATGCCGGTGCACCGGCCCGCTCAGCTCACCACCACAGCGGGGTGAAGTTGACGGCGGTGTTGTCGTTGCCCTGGTAGACGGCCGCGAACTCCGAGCCGTTGACCTGGGCGGTGTTGCTCTGGTTCGAGGCGCCCTCGCCGACCGCCTGCTGGTTGGTGGTGGCCACGGTGCCGAAGTTGTCGCCGCCGACGCCGCTGCCGAGGACACCCGACTCGGCCTCCGTGACGGACGCGATCGATCCGTTGTCCGCGATGGCGCCGTTGTCCGCCGTCGCGACACCGGTGAAGAGGGCGGCTGCGAGCGGAAGGGCGGAGACGGCCGCGATGACGCGGGCGGTACGGATGCTTGCCATGTGTTGTCCCTCCAGGACTGCAGATCAAGATCAAGTACTGCTGCCACCAGGGAGGTTGGCCGGCCGCCCTGGTCCGTTGCTCGACGTCGCGAGTCCAGAGTTGCCCGGCGGACCGGCGGCGAACCACACCGGAAGCCGCTATTCGCACGCAAGCGTGATGACAAGTCGATAAACCCCTTCACGCCATTTCCGCCCCCGATGGGGACACAAGGGGCGGTTCACATCCAAGCGCCACAAGGGGTGAAGCGTTCCGGCACTTTTCCCCTGGAACCCTCCCGCCCGGCGGGTCACACCCGTTCCCTCTTTCTTTTTTCGAACGCACGTACGAAAATGGCGTCATGGCCACCACCGACCGGCAGGCCACGACGCTGGCCCTCGCACACGCCCTGTCAGCCGCCGAACGCGGACTGGCCGTCATCCCCCTGTCCCGCACCAAGCTCCCGGCACTGCGCTCCCCGCACCGCGACGCCCCCGTCCCCGCCCCCTGCCACGGCGAGTGCGGCCGCCTCGGCCACGGGGTCCACGACGCCTCCAGCGACCCCGCCCGCATCCGCGAACTGTTCGCCGCCGCACCCTGGGCGACCGGGTACGGCATCGCCTGCGGACTGCCCCCGCACCATCTGATCGGCCTCGACCTGGACGTGAAGACCGGCACGGACTCCTCGGCCGCCCTGCGCGAGCTGGCCCTGCGGCACCTGTTCACCATTCCGCCGACCGTGGTCATCGTGACCCCGTCCGGCGGACGGCACCTCTGGCTGAGCGGCCCGTCCGAGGTGGTCGTCCCCAACTCGGCGGGCCGGCTCGCCCCCGGCATCGACATCCGGGGCGCCGGCGGCTACCTCGTCGGGCCCGGCTCCCGCACCGGCCAGGGCGTGTACGCCGCGGCCCCGGGAACCGCCCACCTGGCTCCCGCCCCCTGCCCCCGCTCCCTCCTGCGCCTGCTG